>NZ_JAPPRD010000001.1:0-4241273 GCF_026672455.1 Pseudarthrobacter sp. SL88 | reverse complement strand
CCCAACCACTGGGACGGTCCCCAAAACCCGCGCAATTGCGCGGATCCCAGGGGCCATCAACACCTACAAGCAGCCCCAACGGACGGAACCAACCTGTATGCAGTGGCTCACATGTCGCTGGGGCCTACGGACGTACCCGCAGCACTACGGTGAAATCGGCATCCCTGGGCGACAGGCGGTACGGCTCGAGAACGCCCGGGCCACAGGCCCCGGTACCAACACCCCGCATGGCGTTATCGATGTAGACGTAGGTCCGCCGGTCGGCTGCCAGATCGGGCCGGTGCGTTGCTTCGTTGAGTGCAGCCTGGCTGTAGGGACGCACCGTCAGGGCAAAGGGCTCGCCGGCGATGTCCAACGTGGCTCCTCCCACCTCAAGTGCTGCCGAACGCACGCCGGCGCGTGCACCGGATTCCTGGGGCCGCGCATACTCCACATCGAGTTCACCCAAGGGCATGGAGAACCATCCTCTGCGCGTGCCTTGCCCCGTGTCCGGGTATCCCTGGTGTGGCCCCTGCCCGAACCAGCTCACCGCCGACGTTTCGCTGTCCAGCACCAGTTCGAGGCCGATCCGGGCCCACTCCACTTCAAAGCCCGCGTTGACCCAAGATCCCTGCGGCCGCACTTGCGTGCGGAGAGCCAGTGATTCCCCGTCACTGGTCCATGTGTAGTCGACGAGGACCCCGAACTGCTTGTCTGCGGCACCCACCCGGGTCCTCGTGACGAGCTGCTCCCCGCCGTCGGCAGTGCGTTCAGCGCTGATGCCAAGCAACCGTGCATGGAGCCGGTCCAGCCCCGCATCCCGCCACTGGGCGGCCAGGGGTCGGGGGTCGGCGCCGCCCCACTCCCTGCCCAGGTCATTGTCAGTGGGGGGCCACCACAGCGAGAGCCCCAGCTTTTCGACGCCAATGCCACCAATCCGCGTGGGCATCCCGGTCAGCCTGCTGAACACCGCCGGCCCCAGCCGCAACTCATCGTCAGTGGCCGCCACTAGTTCAGCAGCACGGGGCTCCTCATGACGTGAGACTCCTCGCACCGACTGCCCCCAGGTGATCTCGTGGCCGGCGCTGGCCCAGGGCGTCGCGGCGGCGAGGACGGCGCTGACGGTGAGGACGGCCGGCCCGTCCGTGTCCGGGAAGCTGGAGGGCAACGGAATCGTGGCACCGGACTGCGGTGCCACGTCCGGAACCTCCACCGAGCCGCCGTCGACCGTTTCGCCGTCGGCCTCCATCGCGTACCGGAAGCTGAACGCGGACGTGTCCGCGAAATCCTGCCCGTTGTGGATGGTGAAGCCGGACCAGTCCTCCGCCACCTGTATGCGCAGCGGCGCCACGACGCGCTTGAAATCGAGGAGGCCGGGCCGGGGCTTGCGGTTGGCGTCCACCAGTCCGTCGGTGACGAAGTTGCCGTCGTGAATTTCCTCACCAAAATCGCCGCCGTAGGCGAAGTGCTCGCCGCCGCCGGGCGTAGGGACGGTGATTCCGTGTTCCAGCCACTCCCACACGAAGCCGCCCATCAGCCTGGGGTGTCGTTCAAAGAGCTCCTGGTATTCGGTCATCCCTCCCGGGCCGTTGCCCATGGCGTGAACGTATTCGCAGAGCACGAAAGGCATGGCTCGGCGCCGGGCATCCAGCTCCGGATCGTCGAGTGGAGGCTCCGTTCCCTGCCCAATCAATGCAGTTTCAGCCTGGTTGGCGTACATCCGGGAATACACGTCAACATAGGGGCAGGACCAGTCGCCCTCATAGTGGATAGGGCGTGACGGGTCGCGGTCCTTGGTCCAACGGGACATCGCGGCCAGGTTCCGGCCGGTCCCGGCTTCGTTGCCCAGCGACCACATCACGACGGCGGCATGGTTCTTGTCCCGCTCCACCGTCCGGCGCATCCGGTCCAGCAGGGCAGCCTCCCATTGGGGATCATCGCTCGGGTTCTGGGCCCAGCCGGCGCTCTCAAACCCATGCGTTTCCAGGTCGCACTCGAGCACGACGTAGAAACCGAGCCGGTCAGCCAGGGCAAGGAATTCCGGATGCGGCGGATAGTGCGAGGTGCGGATGGCGTTGATGTTGTGCTGCTTCATGAGCTTGAGCTCCGCCTCCATCACCTCCTGCGGAACCACGCGCCCCAGCCGTGGGTGGTGCTCGTGTCGGTTCACCCCGCGGAGCAGGATCCGCCGCCCATTCACCTTGAACTGCGCATCCTCGATGCTGATGCTGCGGAAGCCCAGCTGCAGGGACACTGTTTCGGCCGGGGTGCTGACTGTGGCCTCATACAGGCGGGGCACTTCGGCAGACCAGGGCGCCACGGATGGCAACCTATGCTCCTGGCCGGCCGTAAGCTCCACGTCCAGTTCGGGAACGCGTACGACGGCGTCAATCGCCTCTCCGCCCCGGCTCGCCTCCACACGGAGGACACCTTCGCCCGTGAGGGGGTCGTAGTCGGCGTGGACGAAGACATCATCGATGCCGTCCGCGGGGCGGGCTTGAAGGGTGACATCCCGGAAGATCCCCGGGAGCCACCACATGTCCTGGTCCTCCACATAGCTGGCGGCCGAGAACTGTGCCACCCGCACGGCAAGGGTGTTGCTGCCTTCCGTGAGGATTCCTGAGACATCGAATTCGTGGGCAAGGCGGCTGCCGCGGGTGGTACCGAGTTCGATGCCGTTGAGCCACACCGTGCCGGCCGAGTCGATGCCGTCGAAACGCAGCAGTGCGTTGGGGAAGAACTCAGGGCCAGCGTGGAACGTCAGGAGGTGGTCGCCAATGGGGTTGGTCTCCGGCACATGCGGGGGGTCAACGGCAAACGGAAACTGGATGTTTGTGTAGGCCGGCGCGCCGTGCCCGTGCATGGGCCAACTGGACGGAACCGGCAAGGCTACGAAGCCGTCCAGATCCTGGCCCAGCTGCCATCCCTCGGCGGGGGCGCTTCGGATGCCGGGGCTGAGGCGGAACTGCCAGTCGCCGTTCAGGGACAGCCGCGGCGCATCGCTGTCGAGGTGGGCCCGGGGAGGGAGCGTGCCCCGTCCCGGAGCCACAGAAGACAACTCGAGAACGCCTCCGGCTCCGAGTTCAAGACTGCGCGGCACGGCGTCGGAGGCATCACTTGCAACAGCGTTCGTCACCGTTGCGGAGGACTGGACAGGCATGGGACTTCCTTGGAGGCTGGGGGCATTTAGCTTCTTCGTGAACGTTCACGTAGCGCAAGTGCAAGCGTAGCGTCTTGCTCCCTTCATGGGTAGGGGTGAGGTTGCACATCAGTCCGGCCTACGCCGACTGGCGCACCACCAGATCATGCCGCAGGAGCAGTGCCGAGGCGCTGCCCCGCGGTTCAATTGCTCCGGACAGGAGGCCGTCAAGGAGGCCGACGGCGGCCCGGCCCACGGACCGCAGGTCCAGGGACAGCGTGGTCAGCTCAGGGGACACCAACTCCCCCAGGGGTATCCCGTCCATCCCGATAACGGCGACATCCCGGGGCACGTTCCGTCCCGCCGCTTGCAATGCCTTCAGTGCACCGGCCGCCATCAGGTCGTTGAAGACCAGGAGTCCGTCGAGTGCGGCCGTTCCAGCCAGCAATGCGCTGACGGCGTCCCGGGCATGTACAGCGGAGGGCTCCGCCGCAAACTTCAGCAGCTGAACTCCGCGTTCCGCGGCGGCAGCGGCAACAGCAGAGCCCCGGCCCGCGGCGATCCCGCCCTGGCCCGAGTCCAGGAAGGCTATGCTCCTGCAGCCGTGGGCTACCAGCCTTTCCAGGCCCAGCCGGGCTGCGTAGGCGTAGTCAAAGGAGATCGAGCCGGCTGCCTGCGCCTGGGGGTCGTCCAGCCCAACGACGGGCCGACGGCCCAGCATCGCCTGGGCCGCGACTGCGTGGTCCCCGAGATAACCGATCAATGCGTCCACCTGCGGTGCCAGCCGGGCAGCGGCATCCAGGGCGTTACCTGTGCCGTGGCCATAGTCATCCACCACCACATTCCATCCCCGCTCCGTGGCGGCCTCAACAACACTCGAGGCAAACGCGGGAAAGTACGGATTGGTGAGGTCGGGGATTGCCAGGCCTATCGAGGTTCGCGCGCCTTGGACCAGACCCTTGGCAAACCGGCTTGGCGTGTAGCCCAGCTCTGCCGCGATCAACTGAACGCGCTCCCGAGTGACCTGGCTAATGCCGGTCATATCGTTCATGGCCCGGGTAACTGTCTGCCGCGAGACGCCGGCCGCTGCGGCAACATCGAGGATGGTGGCGCGGCCCTGTCGCGGCTCTGGGGATCGGGGACTCATAGGCCGTAAGTCTATGCGTCTGGTGTGAGAGCCCCTTCCCCTGGGTGACGTTCGCTCAGGTGTGGGGGTTCCCCGGGCCTGGTTGCGGTATCAGGTGGGGTTCCCCACGCCGGGTGGGAACCGCCACGAGTGAGCGCGGGTTCGGGTGGTAACCGCCACGAGTGAGCGGGCGTCCGGGTGGGACCCGCCATGAGTGAGCGGGGATCCGGGGCTGGGGGTTTGTGGTGGTGGTTAAAGTGGTAGGGCCCTGACGTTGTGTCAGGGCCCTACGTAATTTATGTCCGGCGGTGTCCTACTCTCCCACACCCTCCCGGGTGCAGTACCATCGGCGCTGTGGGTCTTAGCTTCCGGGTTCGGAATGGGACCGGGCGTTTCCCCCACGCTATGACCGCCGTAACCCTTTGACCCGACCCCCCCGATCATGCCAGGGGGTTGGGAAATCTGTGTGGTTACAACATTGTGGTGTTGTTATTCAATTAGTGGGTTCCGGCCAACGGGGTTGTTGGTTGGGAACCACATAGTGGACGCAAGCAGAGTTATGTATTTTCTGTGTGGTGTAAGTTGTTGGCCTATTAGTACCGGTCAGCTTCACGAGTCGTTAGTCCTCGCTTCCACATCCGGCCTATCAACCCAGTGGTCTGGCTGGGGGCCTCTCACACAATAAAGTGTATGGAAATCTCATCTCGAAGCGAGCTTCCCGCTTAGATGCTTTCAGCGGTTATCCCATCCGAACGTAGCTAATCAGCGGTGCACTTGGCAGTACAACTGACACACCAGAGGTTCGTCCGTCCCGGTCCTCTCGTACTAAGGACAGCCCTTCTCAAATTTCCTGCGCGCGCAGCGGATAGGGACCGAACTGTCTCACGACGTTCTAAACCCAGCTCGCGTACCGCTTTAATGGGCGAACAGCCCAACCCTTGGGACCTACTCCAGCCCCAGGATGCGACGAGCCGACATCGAGGTGCCAAACCATGCCGTCGATATGGACTCTTGGGCAAGATCAGCCTGTTATCCCCGAGGTACCTTTTATCCGTTGAGCGACGGCCATTCCACAATGTACCGCCGGATCACTAGTCCCGACTTTCGTCCCTGCTCGAGATGTCTCTCTCACAGTCAAGCTCCCTTGTGCACTTACACTCGACACCTGATTGCCAACCAGGCTGAGGGAACCTTTGGGCGCCTCCGTTACTTTTTAGGAGGCAACCGCCCCAGTTAAACTACCCATCAGGCACTGTCCCTGACCCGGATTACGGGCCGAAGTTAGATGTCCAAAGTGACCAGAGTGGTATTTCAACGATGACTCCACCCGAACTGGCGTCCGGGCTTCAACGTCTCCCACCTATCCTACACAAGCCACTCCGAACACCAATACCAAACTATAGTAAAGGTCTCGGGGTCTTTCCGTCCTGCTGCGCGTAACGAGCATCTTTACTCGTACTGCAATTTCGCCGAGTTTATGGTTGAGACAGCGGGGAAGTCGTTACTCCATTCGTGCAGGTCGGAACTTACCCGACAAGGAATTTCGCTACCTTAGGATGGTTATAGTTACCACCGCCGTTTACTGGGGCTTAAATTCTCAGCTTCGCCCTTACAGGCTAACCGGTCCTCTTAACCTTCCAGCACCGGGCAGGAGTCAGTCCGTATACATCGTCTTGCGACTTCGCACGGACCTGTGTTTTTAGTAAACAGTCGCTTCCCCCTGGTCTCTGCGGCCCCGATCCCCTCCGGACAGCAAGTGTCCATCAAGGTTGGGGCCCCCCTTCTCCCGAAGTTACGGGGGCATTTTGCCGAGTTCCTTAACCATAATTCTCTCGATCGCCTTAGTATTCTCTACCTGATCACCTGTGTCGGTTTGGGGTACGGGCGGCTAAAACCTCGCGTCGATGCTTTTCTCGGCAGCATAGGATCACCAAATCCCCCCAAACGGGGGTCCCATCAGATCTCAGGCATCATGAGTGGCGGATTTGCCTACCACTCGCCCTACATCCTTAGACCGGGACAACCATCGCCCGGCTCGGCTACCTTCCTGCGTCACACCTGTTAATACGCTTGCCTCCCAGGATCAGGTCCTGCGCTCCACCAAAACCCTCACACCACAAGGGTGATCGGGCAGGTCTCGGGCAGTTAGTATCCCCTGTTCAACATGGGCGGTTTTTCGCCGGTACGGGAATATCAACCCGTTGTCCATCGACTACGCCTGTCGGCCTCGCCTTAGGTCCCGACTTACCCAGGGCAGATTAGCTTGACCCTGGAACCCTTGATCATTCGGCGGACGGGTTTCTCACCCGTCTTTCGCTACTCATGCCTGCATTCTCACTCGTGTAGGCTCCACCGCTGGTTTCCACCGCGACTTCACTGCCCACACGACGCTCCCCTACCCATCCAAACGCCTGAACCACAAGGGCTTAGCTAATATTTGAATGCCACAACTTCGGCGGTGTACTTGAGCCCCGCTACATTGTCGGCGCGGAATCACTTGACCAGTGAGCTATTACGCACTCTTTTAAGGATGGCTGCTTCTAAGCCAACCTCCTGGTTGTCTTCGCAACTCCACATCCTTTCCCACTTAGCACACGCTTAGGGGCCTTAGTTGGTGGTCTGGGCTGTTTCCCTCTCGACTATGAAGCTTATCCCCCACAGTCTCACTGCTACGCTCTCACTTACCGGCATTCGGAGTTTGGCTGACGTCAGTAACCTTGTAGGGCCCATTAGCCATCCAGTAGCTCTACCTCCGATAAGAAACACGCAACGCTGCACCTAAATGCATTTCGGGGAGAACCAGCTATCACGAAGTTTGATTGGCCTTTCACCCCTACCCACAGCTCATCCCCTCCATTTTCAACTGAAGTGGGTTCGGTCCTCCACGACGTCTTACCGTCGCTTCAACCTGGCCATGGGTAGATCACTTCGCTTCGGGTCTAGATCACGCCACTCAAACGCCCTATTCAGACTCGCTTTCGCTACGGCTGCCCCACACGGGTTAACCTCGCGACGTAACACTAACTCGCAGGCTCATTCTTCAAAAGGCACGCCGTCACAACTACAAGGTTGCTCCGACGGATTGTAAGCACACGGTTTCAGGTACTGTTTCACTCCCCTCCCGGGGTACTTTTCACCTTTCCCTCACGGTACTGGTCCGCTATCGGTCATTAGGGAGTATTTAGGCTTATCAGGTGGTCCTGACAGATTCGCACGGGATTTCTCGGGCCCCGTACTACTTGGGATACATCAACAAGGCGGTGCAACGCATTACAGTTACGGGACTAACACCCTCTCTGGCCGGCCTTTCAAGACCGTTCACCTATACGCACACCCACACCCCGTCAGCCCGGCAGAACTGACACGTAATGTCCCACAACCCCGACCATGCAACGCCCGCCGGCTATCACACATGGAACGGTTTAGCCTGATCCGCGTTCGCTCGCCACTACTAACGGAATCACTATTGTTTTCTCTTCCTGCGGGTACTGAGATGTTTCACTTCCCCGCGTTCCCTCCACGCACCCTATGTGTTCAGATGCGGGTCACCAGGTAACTCGCGCTCCTGGCGGGGTTTCCCCATTCGGACACCCTGGGATCACAGTCCGGTTATCGACTCCCCCAGGCTTATCGCAGATTCCTACGTCCTTCTTCGGCTCCTAATGCCAAGGCATCCACCGTGTGCTCTTAAAAACTTGACCACAAAGATCAAAAACATTTTCGAGAGAACCACAGAAACCGACCCGCACACCCAAAGGCGCACGAACCAGATCCAGGTTCATATTCTTGGAAATTGCTTCTTATACAAGATGCTCGCGTCCACTATGTAGTTCTCAAACAACAACCCCACACCACACACCCCACACACTCAGCGCATGATCGGTGCAGCAGGGAAACCAGAAACAAAGTACCGACAAGAACCCCAAGGGCCCTCCCCGGTCCTGTTGCCTCAGGACCCAACAGTGTGCCAAACACTACCCAGCAGACCAGACCACCGAACGTTCCAGGACCAACTCCGAAGAGATCAGTCCGTACTAGCAAACGGTCCGTGCCACCAGGCACCTATTCGTTGATATTCCACCCTTGAGCACCCGCCACGAAACATTCGTCCGTGCAACGGGCATTCTCCTGACAACCCCCACCACCGGACATACATCCAGGACAGAAAGCTGTAGGTGCTCCTTAGAAAGGAGGTGATCCAGCCGCACCTTCCGGTACGGCTACCTTGTTACGACTTAGTCCCAATCGCCAGTCCCACCTTCGACGGCTCCCCCCCACAAGGGGTTAGGCCACCGGCTTCGGGTGTTACCAACTTTCGTGACTTGACGGGCGGTGTGTACAAGGCCCGGGAACGTATTCACCGCAGCGTTGCTGATCTGCGATTACTAGCGACTCCGACTTCATGGGGTCGAGTTGCAGACCCCAATCCGAACTGAGACCGGCTTTTTGGGATTAGCTCCACCTCACAGTATCGCAACCCTTTGTACCGGCCATTGTAGCATGCGTGAAGCCCAAGACATAAGGGGCATGATGATTTGACGTCGTCCCCACCTTCCTCCGAGTTGACCCCGGCAGTCTCCTATGAGTCCCCACCATCACGTGCTGGCAACATAGAACGAGGGTTGCGCTCGTTGCGGGACTTAACCCAACATCTCACGACACGAGCTGACGACAACCATGCACCACCTGTAAACCGACCACAAGTGGGGCACCTGTTTCCAGGCGTTTCCGGTTCATGTCAAGCCTTGGTAAGGTTCTTCGCGTTGCATCGAATTAATCCGCATGCTCCGCCGCTTGTGCGGGCCCCCGTCAATTCCTTTGAGTTTTAGCCTTGCGGCCGTACTCCCCAGGCGGGGCACTTAATGCGTTAGCTACGGCGCGGAAAACGTGGAATGTCCCCCACACCTAGTGCCCAACGTTTACGGCATGGACTACCAGGGTATCTAATCCTGTTCGCTCCCCATGCTTTCGCTCCTCAGCGTCAGTTAATGCCCAGAGACCTGCCTTCGCCATCGGTGTTCCTCCTGATATCTGCGCATTTCACCGCTACACCAGGAATTCCAGTCTCCCCTACATCACTCTAGTCTGCCCGTACCCACCGCAGATCCGGAGTTGAGCCCCGGACTTTCACGGCAGACGCGACAAACCGCCTACGAGCTCTTTACGCCCAATAATTCCGGATAACGCTTGCGCCCTACGTATTACCGCGGCTGCTGGCACGTAGTTAGCCGGCGCTTCTTCTGCAGGTACCGTCACTTACGCTTCTTCCCTACTGAAAGAGGTTTACAACCCGAAGGCCGTCATCCCTCACGCGGCGTCGCTGCATCAGGCTTGCGCCCATTGTGCAATATTCCCCACTGCTGCCTCCCGTAGGAGTCTGGGCCGTGTCTCAGTCCCAGTGTGGCCGGTCACCCTCTCAGGCCGGCTACCCGTCGTCGCCTTGGTAGGCCATTACCCCACCAACAAGCTGATAGGCCGCGAGTCCATCCAAAACCGCAAAAGCTTTCCACCAACCACCATGCGATGATCAGTCATATCCGGTATTAGACCCAGTTTCCCAGGCTTATCCCAGAGTCAAGGGCAGGTTACTCACGTGTTACTCACCCGTTCGCCACTAATCCCCCCACAAGTGAGGTTCATCGTTCGACTTGCATGTGTTAAGCACGCCGCCAGCGTTCATCCTGAGCCAGGATCAAACTCTCCGTTGAAGTAAAACAGACACACCCACCAACCCCGGAAATAACGGGACAAAATGGATGCACAAAATTTGAAACCAGCCAAAAACACCATGCCAACCACGGGGTGGCGGCACAGCAAATTCAACCAATTCAATACAATAAATTGGTATCAACAAACTTGGCACACTATTGAGTTCTCAAACAACAGACACACCCGGCACCACCCAAACAACTAACGTTCAGGATCGCTCCGGAGCAACTTTACAAACTTACCCGACCACCCGCCCCAATGCAAATCCATATTTCAGGACTTGAAGCGGAAGATGACCGCTCCCACCATTTTTCAGCGCCCTGAAGAGCAACTAAATCTTGGTCTTGGTTTTTGGGAGTTTGGCCGCCCGCGGTTACCAGCTCTTCGCTGTCTCCCTCGCGGCGACTTAGAAAACAATACACGCCCTGCGGCATCACCGCAAACCCGACCCTCCCAAGGCAGCAAACCCCGGGATTCCGCGGCGAAACGGGCGAAACGGCACCCACGCCGGTTCCCGCCGTCGTCATTCCGCTGTGTGTGCTGCCGCACAGGGGTGGAGTCTCGCTCAAGCACCACCCGGCGAGTGGGTTAAACGCAGAAGAGCCGGCAACCACATGGTTGCCGGCTCTTCTCAAGCAGCTGGTATCAGCGGTGCTGGATTACCAGGAAGACTTGGTGATGCCCGGGAGCTCACCGCGGTGAGCCATGTCGCGGAAGCGAACACGGGAGATGCCGAACTTCTGGAAGGTACCGCGGGGACGGCCGTCGATGATGTCGCGGTTACGCAGACGGATCGGGGACGCGTTGCGGGGCAGCTTCTGCAGGCCCAGGCGGGCTGCTTCGCGTGCTTCGTCGGTTGCGTTTTCGTCAACCAGGGTCTTCTTCAGCTCGAGGCGCTTCGCAGCGTAACGCTCAACGATGACCTTGCGCTGCTCGTTGCGAGCAATCTTGGACTTCTTAGCCATGTTTAGCGCTCCTCTCGGAATTCGACGTGCTGGCGGATCTTGGGGTCGTACTTTTTCAGAACCATGCGGTCCGGATCGTTACGACGGTTCTTACGGGTTACGTAGGTGTAACCCGTGCCCGCGGTCGACTTGAGCTTGATGATCGGACGTACGTCCTTGTCCTTAGCCACTAGAGCTTCACCCCACGAGCCAGGATCGAGGCGACGACTGCGTCGATGCCGCGTACGTCGATGGTCTTGATGCCACGGGCAGAAACCTGCAGCGTGACGTTACGGCGCAGGGACGGAACCCAGTAGCGCTTCTTCTGGATGTTCGGATCGAACCGACGCTTGTTGCGGCGGTGCGAGTGCGAAATGCTGTGCCCAAAGCCCGGCTCGGCTCCGGTCACTTGGCAGTGTGCTGCCATGACTTCTCCTCAAGAATTGAAAGTAATGATCCGCATATCGGCTGCAGGATCATGCGTCTAAGAGCGACCCAAAGTGATCAGGGTGAACGGTTAGTCACGCAACTTGAGCCCCTAACTACCGGCTACCCTGGAGAAAAATACCGGGCCACCGGAGCAATTGCGCACGCTCCGCGCACTTAGCGCCTCCCAAGTCTACGAGGTGACGCAATTAAAGACCAATCCGGGGCGTTTGGGTGTATAAGGGCTTCCTGCGAACGCCCACCTGCAAGGCCACAGTGTCACAGCTTGCGCGCACCCGTTTTCACAGCTGAATGAAAGCTTGGCGGCGCATCTTAGGTACATGAGAACGCAGTCCCTGCCGGCACCTCCGGCGCACAACAGCTCCGGCGGGCCGGGGCCTTCACACCTATCCGGCTCCGCCATTCCTCCTGCCGCCCACAACAACAGCGGATGGTTCCGCCGCCAGCACCGGCAGCGGCTGCTAAGGGCCGACCTCCTGACTGTTATTGCCTGGGGTTCCGTAGCTGCCGCCGTCGCCCTCTGGCTTGCCGACGGCGGTGCGGCCGGCGTCAGCTCCGTCGCCTCCGCGTTCACCGCAGCCGGGATTGTGGCCGGTTTGGCTGGCATGGACCTGGTCCTGCTGATGCTGCTGCTGGCAGCCCGGATTCCGTACATCGACCGCACTATCGGACATGACCGGGCGCTGGAGTTCCACCGTAAACTCGGCAAACCCTCGCTGTATCTGCTGTTGGCGCACGGCTTCCTGCTGGCCGTGGGATACGGCATGGCGGAAGGCCTTGACCCGGTCAGCGAGTCCATTTCCCTCTGGCAGCAGGTCCCGGATATGTGGCTTGCGTTCGTGTCCATGGCGCTCTTCATTGCCGTGGTGGTGACCTCCCTGGTGGCGGTCCGGCGCCGCTTCCCGTACGAGTTCTGGTACGTGGTCCATCTCCTCACGTACGCCGCGGTGGGCACGTCCCTGCCGCACCAGTTCAGTGTGGGCGGGCTGTTTGCGGAAGGTACCTGGCAGCGCTGGTACTGGCTGGCCATCTGCATCGCCACCGGTGCGGCGCTGGTGTACTTCCGGGTGCTGCAACCCCTCATGGCAACGTCACGGCACCAGCTCACGGTGTCCCGGGTAGAGGTGGCGGCACCGGGCGTGATCAACATCTTCATGGCGGGCCGGCAGCTGGACCGGTTGGCGGAAACGGGCGGACGCTTCTTCATCTGGCGGTTCCTGGCGCCCGGAATGTGGTGGCACCCGCACCCGTTCAGCCTGTCCGCCGAGCCCGCCATCACCGGACCCCGCGGCGAAGGCACCCTGCGCATCACCGTGCGCAACCTTGGCGCCGGTTCCGCGCAGCTGGTCCGGCTGCGGAAGGGGACCAGGGTTGCCGTCGAAGGCCCGTACGGGCTACTCAGCACCGGCGCCCGGACCAGGAACAAAGTGGTGATGATCGGCGCCGGCATCGGCATCACGCCGTTGCGCGCACTGCTCGAAACCACCCCGTTCACTCCCGGAGAGGCGAGCGTCCTGCTGAGGGGCCATACGGAGCAGGAACTGTACCTGAGCAGCGAAATCCTGGACCTGTGCCGCTCCCGTGGCGTGCGCCTCTTCCACCTTCCGGGCCCGAGGTCACGCGTGCGCTCCAGCTGGTTGCCCCAGGAAGCAGTCCGGGGCGGCTACGGGCTCACGGCTTTCGTCCCCGACGTCGCAGACTCCGACGTCTATGTCTGCGGCCCCACAGGCTGGGCGGACAGCGTCATCGCTGACGTCCGGCAGGCCGGAGTCCCCGAAGAACAGATCCATCACGAAAGGTTCGACTGGTGAAAGCACGCGGAACACTCGCCGCAGCTGTCGCGTCCGCCGGGATCCTCCTGGCAGGCTGGCAGGCCGGCACGCAGGCCGGGGGTGCAAGCACCCTCGCGTCGGGTTCAAGTACGACGACGGCAGGATCCGCGGGTTCGACAGGGACCGGCACGTCCGGGGCCGGTTCGTCAGGGTCAGGTTCATCGGGCAGTTCCGGGACAACAGGCTCGGGCGGGACCACGGGGTCCTCGGGCTCCTCCAGCGGATCCAGCTCCTCAGGCAGTTCGAGCACCTCCGGCAGCTCCGGCTCCTCAAGCAGCGGCACGGCAACGGCCGGCACCTACCAGGGCGCCGCAGTCCAGACGAGGTTCGGAGCAGTGCAGGTCCAGATCACGGTGGCATCCGGGAAGATCACGGAGGTGACAGCCCTGCACCTGACCGACGATGACCGCAAGTCGATCCAGATCAGCAACCGTGCGGCGCCGCTCCTGCGGACCGAGGTGCTGGCCGCACAGTCGGCGGACGTCCAGACCATCAGCGGCGCCACCGTCACCAGCAACGCCTACCTCACCTCACTCCAGGCAGCCATCGATGCCGCGAACCTCTGATCCACTCCGGTCACCGGACACGGGCACAAGCCTCACGTCACGGACCTTTGAGTGCATGGGAACCGTCATCAGCCTGACCCTGGCGGACTCCCCCGCGGCAGGCCCGGAAACCCAGGACGAACTCGCAGCCGCAACCGCCGTCGTCGAACGCCTGTTCCGGGAACTGGACGAGACGTTCAGCCTGTACCGCACGGCGTCGGAAGCCAGCCGCCTGGCCCGGGGCGAACTGACGCTCCGCAACGCATCACCGGAGATGCGCGCCCGGTATGCGGAGGCGCATGAATGGCGGCTCCTGACCGGGGGCGCCTTCTCGCCCGAGCGCCCTGACGGCGTGCTGGACCTCTCCGGGCTCATCAAGGGCCACGCGATCCGCGAAGCGGGGCGGTCCTTGCTTGCCCTGGGGCGTCGAGACTGGTGCCTCAATGCCGGCGGCGACATCCTGGTCAGCGGCTCACCCGTTCCGGGCTCCGGCACGCCGTGGAAAGCCGGCATCGTCGATCCGGCCGACAGGCATGCCCTGATCAGCGGCTATGCGCTGGGCGGGGTCGAGGGGCACGCAGCCCTGGCCACATCCGGCTCGGCAGAACGCGGCGAACACATCTGGCGGGTGGACGGCGGTTCCGGCTTCGTCCAGGTCACGGTCGCCGCCGCGGACGTAGTGACGGCGGACATCCTGGCCACAGCGATCGTCTCCGGCGGGAGGCCGATGCTCAATCTCGCCACAGACCAGTGGGATGTTGCGGTCCTGGCCGTCCACGCCGACGGCTCACTGCTGGCCACCCCGGCGTTCCGCCGTTAGATCTGCTTGCTAGATGTGCTGCGGGAGCCTGGTGAGCCGCGGGTACTTGGGGGCCAGGTTGTCGCCCGAAGACTGACCGGTAACCCGCCGGGCCACCCAGGGCGCGGCGTATTCGCGGAACCACTGGGCGTTGGCGCGGAGGGCATCCGTCCCGCTGAGCTGGGGCACCGGCGTCATCGGCGGGACGTCGATGGAGTGGTCGTACTTGAGGACTTCCAGCACCCGTTTGGCCATGTTGGCGTGCCCTGCAGCGGACATGTGCATCCGGTCCCGCGCCCACATTCCCCAGTCGTAGTACTCACTGAAGCGCCAGTAGTCCACCAGCAGGGCGCCGTGGTCCCCCGCGATCCCGCGGACCAGTTCGTTGTAGATGGCGGTGCGGCCGCGCATGGTGCCGAACACTTTGGAGCCGCGGGCATCGAACCCGGTGAACATCACCACGGTAGCGCCCGTGGCGCTCAGCCTGCGGACGCCGTCGTCGTATTCGGCCATCAGGTCGTCGATGTCGATCCGGGGCCGCAGGATGTCGTTGGCGCCGGCGTAGAGGCTCACCAGGGTGGGCTTAAGCTCGACGGCGGCGTCCACCTGTTCTTCGAGGATTTGCCGGAGCTTCCTGCCGCGGATGGCGAGGTTGGCGTAGCCGAAGCCTGGGTCCCCCGCGCCGAGCTGCTCGGCCACGCGGTCAGCCCAGCCGCGGACGCCATTGGGGCGGGCCGGGTCGTCGTCGCCCACGCCCTCCGTAAAGGAATCGCCGAGGGCAACAAACCGGGAAGTGAAGTCCATCCGGTTAGTTTGCCACCCGTTGCCGGAAGCAACCAATCCCGGGCGGAGTTATGGGGTCAGGGCTGGGTTTCGCGCAGGATCCAGTGGTCCGAATCCAGGCGGCCCACCACCTTTTCGCCGATCCGGGCCAGGTCCTCGACGTCCTTTTCCGTGAGGGCATCGAGGAAGAGGTTCCGGACGTCTTCCACGTGGCCGGGTGCGAGGCCCACGATGGTGGACATGCCTTCCTCAGTGAGGTGGGCGATGGTGACCCGGGCATCGCGCGGGTGCGGGCGGCGTTCCACCCAGCCGCGTTTCTGCAGCTTTGTCACTACGTGCGAGAGCCGGGACAGGGAGGCGCTGGTGCGCGCGGCGAGTTCACTCATGGGCAGAAACCGCTGGTCCGATTCGGACAGCATGGCCAGCACGGTGTAGTCGAACAGGGAAAGCTTGCCTGCGGCATGAAGCTTGGTGTCGAGAGCGGCGGGCAGCAGGGTGTTGATGCTTACCAGGGCCAGCCAGGCACGGCGTTCGTCGGCACTCAGCCAGCGCGGTTCGGTCATGCACCCATTCTACGATTGATCCTTCAACCGACGGACAGGCCGGTCAAGCTGGCAAGCCGGTCCACAGTCCCGGGGTCCGGCGAGCCGGTAATCTGGGCGCATGTATGTTGTCTCCCTGACCTACCGGGTTCCGCAGGACATCGTGGACTTCCACAACGACGCCCACCTCGCCTGGCTGCAGAAGGCCTTCGACGACGGCGTCTTCATTGCCGCCGGCCGCAAAGTCCCCCGCACCGGCGGGCTTCTGCTCTCCCAGGCCGACCGGTCAGTCCTGGACGCCAGCCTCCAGCAGGACCCCTTCTATTCGAACGGTGTCGCGGACTTCGAGGTGGTGGAGTTCCACGCCGGACGCGTGGCCCCCGGCTACGAGATCCTGCTGGACAACCCGCCTGCACCCCCGGCTGAAGCGGCCCCTGGCCGCTAAGGCGCGGCGCCGCCGTCGGACGCCCCTGCGGCGAGCTTCTTCAGCCCGCCTTTGCGCGGCACCTTGACGGGCTCAGGCCACCGGGGCGTGAGCGCGTCCCCCAGGGTGACGCCGCGCAGCTTGCGGCCGAACAGGGGCAGGACCCAGTCGTGGACCCACCGCCGTTGCCGCCGTTCCCATTCCCGCAGCGTCAGCGGGGTGGGCGGCTCCCAGTCCTTGGGCCTGATTTTGTGCGGCACACCCAGCTGGTCCAGGACCTGCCCGGCGAGGTACTTGTGGCCGGCCTTGGACATGTGCAGCCGGTCCGAGTCCCACATGCGCCGGTCGTGGAAGGCGTCCAGGCACCAGTAGTCCACCAGTATCGCACCGTGTTTCTTGGCGATGGCCCGCACCCGGTGGTTGTAGAAGGAGTTCCGCTTCTTCAGCGGCTCAAGCAGGGCGGAAACCTTCACATCGAAGCCGGTGAAGAGGACCAGTGTGGCTCCGGTGCCGGCGAGCCGGGCCACCAGTTGCTCGTAGTCCGCCATGAGCGTGGACATGTCCGTTTTCAGGTCCAGGATGTCGTTGCCGCCCGCATACAGCGTGACCAGCGCCGGCCGCATCCGCAGGGCCGGTTCCAGTTGTTCATCGATGATGTGCCGGAGCCGTTTGCTCCTGATGGCGAGGTTGGCGTACTTCCAGCCCGGCTGCGCCTTGGCGAGCTTCTCGGCCACCCGGTCCGCCCAGCCGCGGACCCCGTTGGGCAGCCGTTCATCCCGGTCCCCCACGCCCTCCGTAAACGAATCGCCCAAGGCAACAAACACCCGCCGCCCGGAACTGGGAAGCAGAGATTCAGAGGGCACCACCCGCCCAACCTAGCCCCACCAAGGAAAGCGCAGGAAAAGCCGAGGTGAAGCTCAGGTGACCTGCCGTCGCACCAAGGCGAGGCGCAGAGGGCTTAGCCTTCGGCTTTGCCCTGCCGCCAGTAACCCATGAACGCAACCTGCTTCCGGTCGATGCCCACATCCCGCACCAGATACCGGCGCATGTCCTTGATGACGGCTGCTTCACCCGCGATCCAGGCGTAGAACGGCATGGCACCGGCGGGCATGTCCGGGTTCTTGGTGGCGCTGATCGCGGCGGTTTCCATCCGGGACGGGGTCTCCCAGAGGATGTCCTCGTCCACGTTGACGTCTTCGGGTTCGGGGCCCGCGCCGGCGTCGGAGGCCTTGATGCCCACCCAGCCGGGAACGGGAACAGCCTTGCGCACGGCGTCCTGCAGCAGTTGGCCGTGCGGGCGGGACCGCCCGATCGCTGCACCCCGGGCCAGCCAGGTGATCTCGATGTCCGCCGGCGAGCTGAGCTGCTGGAAGTCGCCGGCCTCCGGGACCTCAAGGAAGGCGTGGCCGGTCATGTAGGACGGAAGGCTTTCCAGGATGGCGGAGATGGCCGGGATGGCGGTCTCGTCACCGGCGAGCAGGACGCGCTGGGCCAGGCCCGGCCGCCATTCGATGCCGGAGTAGATTTCGGCGGTGACGCAGTGCGCGGCCCGGTTGTTGGGGCCGATGATGGTGATGGCGTCACCGGGCTTGGCGTTCAGTGCCCAGTTGGCGGCGGGTCCGCCGTTTCCGTGGTCGTCGAAGTGCATGACGAAGTCGACGTCGATCTCCGGGTACACCTCGTCCAGCCGGGCGTCACGCACGGTGTAGGTGCGCATCGAGCCCTTCACGGCAGGGTCCATGGCCAGCCATTCGCGGTACCAGCCCGATTCGCTCATTTCGAAGACCGGCAGGGGAATCTGTGTGCCGTCGGCAGCGACGGACGGGATCATCAGCTTGATCCGGAGGTCCAGGGTGTCCCCGTGGACACCGAAATCGCGGAGGCAGTAACCGCCGAACGTGATCCGGCGGAAGTTGGGGCTGAGCTCCTGCACCGACGAGACGGTGACCTCGAAGGCCAGCGTCATCGGTTCAGTGTTCAGGGTCTTGGAGTTCATCGGCTTGGTGGATGCGGCGTCGCGGGTCTTCATGAAACAAGCTCCAGTTCGGTGGGGACGTGATGGCGGCCGATGGGAATGATCAGGGGCGTTCCGGAGACGGGATCCGGGATGACCCGGGATTCCAGGTTAAAGACGCTGCGGACCAGGTCCTCGGTGACAACCTCGCCCGGGGTACCTTCGGCCACCACGGCGCCGGCCTTCATGGCAATGACGTTGTCTGCGTAGCGTGCCGCGAGGTTGAGGTCGTGCAGGACGATCGCCACGGTTGTGCCGCGCCTTCGGTTCAGGTCCGTGACCAGGTCCAGGACTTCCACCTGGTGGGCCAGGTCCGAGGTAGGTGGTGGGTTCGTCCAGCAGCAGGATGTCGGTTTCCTGCGCCAGGGCCATGGCGATCCAGACCCGCTGGCGCTGCCCGCCGGAGAGTTCATCCACGTTCCGCCCCGCGAGGGCCAGCGTTTCGGTGGCCTCCAGCGCGCGCTGCACCGCGAGATCATCCTTCTCGCTCCAGCTGCGGAAGAAGCCCTGGTGCGGGTACCGGCCGCGGCCCACCAGGTCGCGGACGGTGATGCCGTCCGGTGCGGTGGGATGCTGCGGCAGCAGGCCCAGGGTGCGGGCCAGTTCGCGGGCGGGACGGGTGTGGATGTCCTTGCCGTCCAGCGTGACAGCGCCGCCGGCAGGTTTAAGGAGCCGGGACAGTCCGCGGAGCAGGGTGGATTTTCCGCAGGCGTTGGCGCCCACGATCATGGTCACCCTGCCTTCGGGGATTTCGACACTGAGGCCGTCCACCACGCAGCGCTGATCGTATTTCAGCGTCAGGTCCTCGGCGTTCAGAACTGCCACGTCAGGCATCCTTTCGGTTGTTCGTGACCAGGAGCCACAGCAGGAACGGGGCACCGAGCGCGCCGGTGATGACGCCCACCGGCAGGACGGTTCCGTCCAGTACCAGCGGGGCAAGGTTGGCGGCGAGGAAGTCCGCGGCCAGGACGATGACGGCCCCCACCAGGGCCGAGGCCGGCAGGCTGGCTTTCCCGGTGAAGCGCCGGGCGATGGGACCGGCGAGGAAGGCGACGAACGAGACCGGCCCGGCTGCCGCCGTCGCCACCGCCGCGAGGGTGACCGCGATGATGACCAGGGCGAGGCGGGCGGCGTTGACCCGGATGCCCAGGCCTGCCGCGGTGTCGTCGCCCAGTTCGAGGATGCGCAGCGGCCCGGCGATGACGCCCACCGCGGGAAGGAGCACGGCGAGTGCCAGGGAGAGGATCCCGGCGCGGTCCCAGTTAGCGGAGTTCAGGGAACCGTTGAGCCACACCAGGGCATCGGCGGCGGTGCGGATGTCAGCGCGCGTCATCAGGAAGTTGACCACGGCGTGCAGGGCGGCAGCGATTCCGACGCCTGCCAGTACCAGCCGGTTGCCAGCGGCATTGCCCCGGCCGCCGCCGCGGATCCCGCCGCTGGAAATCGCGTAGATCAGGCCCGCTACGGCCAGGGCCCCGACCAGCGCGGCGCCGGACACCACTGCACCTGACGCACCGAAAATCACGATGGCCACCACGGCGGCGGCGCTGGCGCCATAGCTGATGCCGATGATGTCCGGGCTGGCCAGCGGGTTGCGGAGCATCGTCTGGAAGAGTGCACCGGCCAGCCCGAAGGCCAGTCCGATCATGGTTCCGATGACCGCACGCGGGAGCTTGTTTTCCATGACGATGAAGCTGGCACCGGGGATCCTGGGACCGCCGGTCAGGTGGTTGTAGACGATGGTGAAGAAATCAGGGATGGTCACCGTGTAACTGCCCAGCAGCACGGAAACGAAGAAGAGGATCACAACGCCGGCGGCCAGGAAGGCGGTCCGGTTCAGGAGGATCCGTCCCCGGCGTTGCCCTGTCACTTGGGGTCCTTCAGGGGCGGTTGTAGCAGCCTTATCTGATAGGGCAACCGGGGTTGTGGGGGCCGCTGTCTTCGGGGTCACAGTCCGGCTCCCTTCCCGCGGCGGACCAGCCACACGAAGACGGGGGCGCCGATGAGTGCGGTCATGATGCCGGCGGGCACCTCACCGGGAAGCAGCACCACCCGTCCCACGATGTCCGCGCCGAGCAGCAGCACGGGCGCCAGGACCAGGGAGAACGGCAGTATCCAGCGGTAATCCGGCCCGGTCAGGAAGCGGACAGCGTGCGGGATGACCAGGCCTACGAAGGCGATGGGGCCAGCCATCGCCGTTGCGGATCCGCACAGCAGCACGATGCCCAGGGCAGTGATGCCCCGGGCGAGGCCCACGCGCTGGCCCAGGCCGCGGGCAATGTCATCACCGAGCGCCAGGCTGTTGAGGATGCGGCCGGTCAAGAGCACGATGACGGCCCCCGCGGCGAGGAAAGGCAGCCCCGCCAGCACCACGGACCAGTCACGGCCGGCAATGCCACCCACCTGCCAGAAACGGAACTTGTCCAGGGTGTCCTGGCTGGACACCAGGATGACGCTCATGAGCGAGTACAGGCCGGCGTTGAGGGCGGCACCCGCCAGGGCAAGCTTGACCGGGGTGGCTCCGTCCCGGCCGAGGGATGCGATGAAGTAGACCACGACGGCGGCCACGGCGGCGCCGATGAACGCGAACCAGATGTAGCCGGACAGTGAGCCGACACCAAAGACATAGATGCCGGTCACCACGGCCAGGGCGGCGCCCGCGTTGACGCCCATGATTCCGGGATCGGCGAGGGGGTTGCGGGCAACGCCCTGCATGGCGGCGCCTGCCAGGCCCAGCGCACCGCCGGCCAGCAGGCCGAGGACTGTGCGGGGAATACGGGCGTGGACCACTGCGTGGTCACCGTTGGCGGGATCGAACTGCGTGAGCGCGTCCCAGACGGTGCCCAGCGGCAGGCCCCTCGCTCCGACGGCGAGGGATGCGCCTGCCAGGACGGCGAGTACGACGACGGCGGCCAGCAGCCAGGCGGCACGCTTCCCCGGGAACGCGCGGGCGTTTCCCGGGGCACGGGCTGCCGTGCCCGGCACCGAAGTACCGGGGCTTGCGGCCTGGCGGGCCGCCGTCGTCGAACTCTGCGTCACGGAACCGGCGCTACTTCACGGCATCCGCTGCGGTGGCCAGCTCAGGCAGGAACGTGTCCAGTGCCCAGGGAAGGCTCAGCGGTGAGGAAGCGGAGATGGCGAGGACCAGGCTCTTGTTGGCGTCTGCGACGAATGCGCCGCTCTTGACGGCCGGGATCTGTCCGAGCAGGGGGTCATTCTTGATCGCGTCGGCTTCGCTGGCGTCTTCCACCGAGCTGAGGAAGATGTCCGAATCAAGCTCGTTGACCTTCTCTGCCGACCACGGCACGAAGAACTCCTTCGAGCCGGCCGACGCCTGCTCCGCAACGGGGGCAAGCTTCATGCCGATGGAGGACAGGAACTTGGGCCGGTTGTCATTGGCCGTGTAGATGCCGGTCTGGGTGCGGTCGGACGGCAGGGCGTAGCCGTAGATGAAGGTCTTGTCCTTGATCTGCGGGTACTTCGCCGCCTCTTCCTTGACGGTGGCTTCTGTGTCGGAGACCAGTTTGGCAGCTTCGGCGTCCTTGCCCAGCGCCTTGCCCACGATGGTGGTGGCGTCCTGCCAGGACGTTCCGTAAGCCAGCTCGGGGTGCGCCACTACCGGGGCGATTTCGCTGAGCTTCTTGTAATCCTCTTCGGTCAGGCCGGAGTAGGCGGCCAGGATGACGTCAGGGGTGAGCTTGGCGATCTCGGTGAAGTTGACGCCGTCCGCCTCCGAGTACTGGACCGGAGCCTTGTCGGTGCCGAATCCGGCGCCGAGTTCTTCAAGGGCGGCGTCCTTCCAGGGAGTGGAACCCTTGTCGTTGCCGCCCCATTCATTCTTGGGAACACCTACCGGGACAACACCCAGGGCAATGGCGACGTCGTCATTGACCCAGGAGACCGTGGCAACCCGCGTGGGCTGCTTCTCGATGACGGTCTTGCCGAACACATGGTCGATGGTGACCGGGAACTGGGCACTGCTGGAAGCGGAGGCGCTGGCATCGGAAGTAGACGTTGCCGGGCCGGTGGAGCAGGCGGAGAGCGTCACCGCGGCTGCCAGGATGGCCGACGCCCCCGCTGACCTAAGCAGCGTGCGGCGGGTGGTGCTGGGGCCCGTAAACAGGGAGGAAGCCATGAAATTCCTTAAGTGAGCGATGCGAACTTAAGTAAG
The DNA here is from genome assembly GCF_026672455.1 of Pseudarthrobacter sp. SL88. Taxonomy (NCBI): domain Bacteria; kingdom Bacillati; phylum Actinomycetota; class Actinomycetes; order Micrococcales; family Micrococcaceae; genus Pseudarthrobacter; species Pseudarthrobacter sp. SL88. The sequence goes on along the minus strand of NZ_JAPPRD010000001.1, from coordinate 4,218,819 downwards.
GCTAGCCTATGCTTACGTCTATTACGAAAGCTTTTTGTATCTTATTCCCCAAGGTGACGAAGGACACAGCCGCCGTGGTCTTGGACAGGATTTCCAGGGTTTGGCAGGATGGCAGGGACCGGGTCCGTTAAGGAACGGCCGGACAAAAACCTCAAGAGATCGGGACATCGAGGAGCAATGCGCACGCCGGAGGCTTTCAGCCCCGCTGCTGCCGCGGAATGCGGGGTGGCCGCTTTGGCCTGCTTCGCGGACAACTGCTGACTCCCCTTTTTAGAACCCGCATCCCGGGCTGCTGCCCGCTGCCGGGCCCCTTCTCACGAAAGTTCAGCCATGCAATCAGTCACGCCCCAGCAAATCCGCTCATCCTTCGTCAACGCCAGCCGTTCCGAGGCCGCCAAACTCAACCTGCCCCAGCACTTTGACAACCTGCACTGGGACAGCCTGGACTTCCTCGGTTGGCGGGACCCCAAGATGCCGCTTCGCGGTTATCTCGTGGTTCCAGGCCCCAAGGGCCTCACCGGAGTCCTGCTCCGGGCGCCCGAAGGTGGCGCCCGGAAGAACCGCTCTGTCCTGTGCGAACTGTGCCGTGACGTGTTCTCCAAGGAGGACGTGCTGCTCTGGGTGGCCCGCCGCGCCGGCCAATCCGGCCGCAACGGCAATACCGTGGGCACCCTGATCTGCGCAGATTTCCTGTGCTCCGGCAATGTCCGCAAGGAGCCCCCGGCCAATGAGATCAACCCGGACCCGGCCGCCGTCGTGGTCCGCCAGATCCAGGGCCTTCAGGACCGCACCGCGCAGTTCCTGGGCAGGGTGCAGTCCAAGTAGCTGCCCGGACGCCACACCTGGGGAATGCCCTCCCGCGCATCACGGGAGGGCCTTCCTGTGTCCGGTCAGCGGTAGGTGAAGCTGGCCAGGATGGCCCTCAGCGCCTGGCCCTGGCTGCCGGCGAACCACGCCCGGGCTGCCTTGTCGTCGGGGAACTGCTGGTCATCGAACAGCACTTCCGCCGTCAGCACGCGGTCGCCCAGGAGGATGATTCCCTTGACCGCGTCCCGGGGGCCTGTTGCCGGTGCGCCCGCCGTCAGCTGCAGGTGGTAGGTGGCATCGTCGTCGTCCCAGTCCACGTAGAACGAGGCATGCGCCTCCGGGGTGGACCGGCCCTGCAGCCCGGGCACCGGAACGGATTCGAAAACGGTCCTGGTGACCGCGCCGGCGACGCCATCGGCGATTTGTCCGTAATAGATGCTGACCAACTGCTTGTCACTGGCGTCATAGATGGTGGCCGTTCCCACGTAGGGGGACGCCGAGGCCTCGAAGACCTCGGCCTTCCAGTCCGCCGGCCGCGTGAAAGAGAGCCTGCCGTCGGGGAAAGTGAAAGTCGCCAGCCCGGCCCCAGCAGGATCGGAACTGGACGGTGCCGGCGGGGCGGGCTGGCCCGGCGCCGTGGACGGGGCTGGAGCGCCCGGCGCCCCTGTTGAAGGTGGGACTGTAGCGGCGGGGGACATCACCCCGCCGCCGGGTTCTGCCGGCCCGCCGGCTGTACAGCCTGCCAGGAAGAAGGCGGCCGCGGTGGCCATTGCAAGGGGTCCGGTGAGTCGGCGGGCTGGGTGCATGGTGGCTGCCTTTCACGAGGGCGCCGTGAGTTTGTTCGGCGGCAACTGCGGGACCCAGCGTTCCGCAATGCCTACGGGGATCAGGATGGCGTGGTGGTGTTTTGCTCACAAGGGTGGCACAACCAAATCGCGGCACACCAGAACCTGACGGATAAATCCATCAGTTTGTTATCCCTGTCTATGGTTCGCGGCGGCGGCCATCAGCGCAGCACGATGTCCACAGGATTCGCCTCGGACCGCCAGGCCCCTTCCTCGCCCCGCCGGGGGCGGATCACCGGCGCGGTCAGCACGCCGGAACGGTTGGTGCGCCGGTCCCGGAGGATCTCGGTCACGGAGCCGAGGTGCCGGGACAGGTCGATGACGTTCTCGGGCGCGGCCAGCAGCAGCTGGAACCCGAACTCGTGCAGCGCCTTGATCCCGGCGCCGGCGAACTCTTCCGAGGCAAGCACGAAGGCTTCATCCATCATCACCGTGCCGTACGTGGTGAAGCCCTGCTCGGCGATGCCCAGCTGGTAGCTGAGGGCGGCCGCCATGATGAACGCCGTGAACCGCTGCCGCTCACCGCCGGACATGGACCCGGTGTCCGCGTGCATGAACACCTCGGTCTTCTTGCCGGCCTTCTTTCCCTTGGCCGGGGGCGCGGTGACCTCGCGGTGCTCCTTGCACTGGATGAACAGGTGCCCGCGGACATCGAGCACCTCGGCCCGCCAGCGCCGGTCTTCCGGAGCCTGCGAGCCCAGGCGCTTCACCAGCGTTTCCAGGGACTTGTAGCGTGCCGTAAGCTCGGCGTCGTCGTCCCGTTCCGCACCCGGCTCGGCCTTGGCGGGCCGCGTATGCCGGGCCTTCAGCGCGTTCTGGATGGCGTCCTTGAACTGCTTCGCGGTTGGCGGCAGGGTCTGCTTGATGTCCAGTTCCAGGAAGCTGCCCTCGTGGAAGTTCACCTGCGACAGGATGCCGTTCAGCGGCAGGATCCGGCTGGTGATGGAGCGGCGTTCCTCGTCCAGGAGGTGCAGCAGGGTGCTGAAGGATTCATGCGTGCGCTGGTTGAAGAACTGCCGGAATTCGGCTTCCTGCGCCGGCAGTCCATCGTTGACGATCGCGTGGTAGCGGGCTTCGAATTCGCTGGCCGCCCCAATGCTGGTGCCGTGGTCGGCGGAGATGGCGCTGCCCCACTCCCGCACGAACCCCTCGAAAATGCGGGTGAGCCGCTCCGCAGTAGCCTGTCCCCGGGATTCGGCGGTGTGCAGCTCGCCCTGGAGTGCGGTCCGCACGCGGTTGGCCAGGTTGTCCAGCTCGTGCATCTCCGTCACATCGCCGAAGTCGGCGAAGTACGGTTCCAGCGCCGTCACGGTAGCGTCCGACGGCGGCGCTTCGGCCAAGCGGTGGCGCGCGGCCTCCAGCAGGGAATCGGCAGCGGTCAGTTGCCTGTCGAGGGCCTTGTACTCGCTCTGAAGCACGGCTGCGGACTCGGTGCTGGACTGGTGCCTCTGCCGGACTTCCTCGATGGTGGCGCGCAGCGGTTCCAGGTCCGCCTGGGCGGCAAGGGCGTCCTTGAGCCGCCGCTCAATGCCCGCCAGTTCCTCGGCCGCGACGGCTGCCGAGACCTGGTCCCAGGGCCTGTCGTCCTCAGCGATCCGGCGGAGCGCCTCGAGCTGCCGGCTCATGCCTTGGTGGGAATCTTCCCGGCTCTGGGCCAGCTCGGCCGCCTTGGCCACTTCCTGCCGGAGGTCCTCCGCCTGGCCGGCCACGAGTTCCAGCTTGGCGGCGTTGTCGAACCCGAGCACGTAGTCCTGGCGGCTGGTGAACCGGTCGTCCTTCTCCACGGTGTGGCGGTTCCGCTTGACCACGCCGCCCAGGCTCAGGCCCTTGTCCAGCGCGGCGAGCTGGTCCGGGTCTTCCACGCAGGGGTAGGCAAAGTCGAGGGCGATGCGTTCCCGAACCCATCCCCCCGCCTCGGCAGCCGCACCGCTGGCGAGGATGTCCAGCTTGGTGAGCAGGTCGCCGTCGCGCGCGTCCTCCACTGCCAGCGGACCACCGGCGAGGGGCTTGGAGACGTCCACGGCCCGCAGCGCGCCCCGGACCTTGTTGTCGTTCAGGTAGCGGGTCACCGAGGAGAAATGTTCGCCGGGGACCAGGAGCGTGGTGGCCAGGTTACGGAGCGCACGCTCGGCCGCCGGGCGCCACCGCTCCTCCCCTTCAGCCAGGTCCATCAGCTCACCGGCGAACGGCATCCTGTCCTCCGGGATGCCGGTGGCGGCGGCAATGGCGGCACGGTTTTCAATGCTCGACGGCGGCAGCAGGGATTTGCGCGTCTTCAGCGACACGAGTTCCTGCTCGGCCGCGGCCAGTTCGCGCTTGCGGCTGGCGTGGGCGTCGAACGCCTCGAAGCGCAGCTCCTGCAGTGCCTGCGAATCGTCCTTCAGCTCCACGGAACGGGCGGCCGCCTGCTCGTGGGCCTGCTCCCAGCCGGAGGCCGTCCACTCCAGCTGCAGCCCGGCGTCGGACAATGCCTGCTGTGCGGCCTGCTCCACCTGGCGGCGGAGGCGCAGCCCCACCCTGGCGTTCTCCAGCGACTGCTCAATGGCGGAAATCGCATTGCCGCCCTGGCTGTTGTAGTCGGTTTCCAGCTGCCGCAGGTCCTTGGCCAGGCCATCGCGGACCGAACGCTCGGCACCGAGCTCCTTCGCTTTGGCCTGCGCCAGTTCCTTGAACCGGGCCAGGATCTTCTGCTGGACGGTGACGGCGAGCCGCTGCCTGTACGACTCGAATTCGCCGCCGGCCAGGTCCCGGAGCCGGTTGGCGTCCAGGAGGGACTGGGCGTACTCGCGGTTCAGCCCCGGAACCGGCGCCAGCTGGTCGCGCTGCTGCCGGACGTCTTCGAGGCGCTGACGGATGGACATGAGGTTGCTGAACTCTTCCACCACGTCGTCAGCCGCCGTCAGCGTTGCGGGGGCATCCAGCACCTGGTCGCGGAAGAACGTATTGACGCTGCCGCCCAGGCCTTTGCCCGCCTGGATGACCCGCAGCAGCGGAAGCGCCTGGTCCGAGCTGATGCCCAGCAGGCGCCGGAACCGCTCGGCGAAGGCCTTGTGGACGTCGAACACCTGGGCGTGCGGGAAGATCGTTTCCAGCGCGCCCTTGGTGAACCGCTTGTCCGCGATGCCCTCAATCGCATCGAGGTCCAGCGGAACATTGTCGATCAGGTAGAACCGGCCCACGCTCGATTCCGTGCCGTTCTTCGGCAGGTCGAACAGTGCCGAGACGGTCACGCGGGTGCCCGCAGCGTTGTCGAACGTCAGCCCGACGGCGGACCAGGTGGCACCGGGGCGCTGGAAGGCACTCGCCGAGCCCTCGCCCACGGCCTTGTCGCCCACTTTGCCGCGCATGTACGTGAACGTGGTGCGCTTGTCCTCCACAGCACCGCCGGACCGCTGGGCGGCTGCCTCGTTGGACCGTGGCCTGGCATCGAAAACGCGCAGCATGGCGTCGAAGAGCGTGGACTTTCCCACGCCGGAATTACCGGTCAGCAGGGTTCCGTTCCGGTCCACGCGCATGGTGTGCGCGCCGTGGAACGTGCCCCAGTTGACCACCTGGACCAGCGCCAGCCGCATCTGGCCCGGGTTCGTCTCTTCCCCCAGCGGGAGCATGCTCGGAATGGTCACTTCGCGGCCTCCTTCTTGGTGCCGGCAGGGTACGACGACGGCGCTGCCGCCCCCGCCCCTTCGCCGGACGGCATCCGTCCTTCGGACGATGCGTCCGGCTCCGACAGCGGGTCCGGATTTCCCACTGCTCGCAAGCTCGCAGCGGGTCCCTCATCCGTTCCCTTAGATGCCACTCCCTGGGCGGCAGCGCCGTCGTCGTTGTCATCGTCACCCGTGTCGTCCAAGTCCAGCAGGGGTTCCGTTCCGGACTGGTCCGTCGAAGCGGCCACCAGGGCTTCGATGTGGGCCGGGATGTCGCCGATGTTCTCGAACGGGAGGGCCAGCGGGAGGGCGTTGGAGATGGTGTACACGTCGTCAAGGCCCGTGGGCAGCAGGAGCTGGCGGGCCAGGAGCTTGGTGATCGCCCGGGTGACGACGTCCGAGTCGCGGAGGGCGTCCTGCTGGCCGGACGGCTGGTAGTGCGCCACCAGGTCCGTGATTTCCTCGCGGGTAATGGTGGGGTCAGTCTGGGCGGTGACGTGCCGGTCCAGAAGGAGCCGCAGCCGGAGCAGCACGATGGTCTCCACCCGGCTTAGGGCCCGTTGTTGCCGCAGGATGCTGGACCGGGCGCTGCCCCCGATCACGTCCGGGTCCACCGGGCGCAGGACGGCGATCTTCCGTTCATGGTCCAACTGCATGCTGAGGAACAGTTCCGAAAGCCGGCTGCGCAGGATCACCTGGTTGTCCAGGAGGACCGTCCACAGCTTTTCGTCCCGGCCGCCGTCAATATAAGGGCCCTTGAGGAGCTTCACCAGCGCCTGCCGGACCTTCATGTTCAGCACGCCTGTGTCGCCGGGGAACAGCGCGGCTCCGTCCACGAAGGTGTCGCGCGGAGTGACTGCGCCGGTGACGTGGCTGGCCGGCATCGGGGCGTCCGCGGTTTCGGCAGGCCCAACTATCGGATCACGGGTTTCGGCCGGCTCAACCGACGGGCCGGGTACTGGCTCGGCGGGCGGTGCCGTCATCTCTTCAGTCATCTGAATCCTTTGCGAGCGTGACCACCGGCAGGTAGGCCCGCCGGGTGGTGCCGTCTATCTGTTCAAAGTCCAGGCCGTCCACCGCTTCGCGGTCGAAGGTGGCGCCCGCGTGCAGCGCCTCGGACAGGAGGGCCCGGATGGTGTTGATGTGCTGCTCTTCCGGCGGCAGCTGCTCCCAGGCGTCACCCAGGGTCCTGGCTCCTGCCATAGCCGCGCGGACCACCGCCGGCTTGGCCTTGCCGGTCCTCGGCGAGCGCACGCGGTCTGAGTCGCTGAACGCGATGGGGTCGGCCAGCTTGGGGGGTGCGGCGAACTCGTCTGGGTCGAACAGCTTCACCATGGACAGCGCCTCGAAACCCGCGTTGTACAGGACGGGTCCGGGAATCAGGCCGGGCCGGTCACGCTCGTACGGCAGGGACCGGATGGCGTGCTCGGCTTCGCGCAGGACCTGCCGTAACCGGACCGACTGGCGGAAGTCGTCGCTCTGGACGTAGGTGTTGAGGCTTTCGCTGAGCTTCCCGTAGATGCGCTGGATCTGGCTGTGCTGCTGGCGGAGTTCTGCCACCAGGTTCTTCAGTGTTTCGCGGTCCTCCGGCGAGAGGTCATCCGCGAACTGCCGGCCGAGGACTTCGCCGATGGCGGAGCGGAACCGAAGCTGCTGCTGCGGGTCCTCCAGGAACGCGGTGAAGGACCGGAACGTCCTGCCTTCCGGGCTTTGGCGGAGCCGCTTGTCCGCTTCCAGCACCTGCGCCATGGTGGCGCCCTTGGTCAGCGACTCCTCGATGATCTGGTTGCGGAGGCCGCCCACCAGTTCCTCGATCCGGTCGCGCATCTTCTTGTAGTCGGCGGGCAGGCTGGCGGCCAGGTCCAAGATGTTGCCCGCGGCCTCCACGGCTTGGTCGTCATCGAGCAGGCCGTCGAACTCGCCGCTGCTGATGTCCTCGATCAGCTGCTGCCGCTCACCGATTTCCTCCTCGAGGGCCTCAAGCCGGGCGCTCTGGTCCGGGTTGGTCTCATTGGCGAGCTTTTCGACATCGCCGAGCAGGGTGCCCAGCCGGGACCCGTTGAGGGTGGACCGTTCGCTGGAGAGGCTGTCCAGGAATGCGAGTACGCGGGCGGCGGGTTCGGTGACTTCATAGACGATCTGGCCGGACTGGTTCCGGCGGGTCAGGAACTGCCGTCGCGTCCACTCGTCGCCGAACGACTTGCCGTTGGCTCCGCCGCCCAGCCCGGGGTCCTGCCGGCGGAGCTCCTCCAGGAAGGAGTCGACGTCGGCATGGAATTCCTCGAGCGGAAGCTGCGGCCGGATGCGGGTAAAGGACGCCTGCAGCACCGCGATAACCCACGGCGCCGAGCGGGTGAGGGCCCAGGCGGGTCCCTTGGTGAGGAGCTCGAGGTCCCGGAGCCGGGCGCTGATGGCGTCAGCGGATGACCTGGCGGAGCGGGGCACACACTCTCCTTGGACTGTTGGCGGGGCGGGTGGCAGGGCGGGCCGGAAAACGGCCAACTACAAGGTTAACTCAGCGCGTTCGGGGGGGCCGCCGCAACCGCTCCGTGACCTACCCGGCGGTAGGGTATCGATCCCGTATCAACAGCTGTTTCGTGCTGCTTCGCTCTGGCTCGCCGCGCAGGGCCCACCCTACGCTTTCTGCTACCGGCCTTCGCCGCTTGGCCGCAGCAGACTTTCACCACAGCAACGCCGCAGGGGGACACATGCAGTTCGATTTGAGCGCTCTGGACACATCCACGTTGGTCTTCATCGGGACCCTGGCTTTTGGCGGCCTGTTGGCCGCCTTCGTTCTGGCATCGGGGCTGGTTGCGCTCCTGCTGCTGGGTACGGGAAAGCTCGCCTGGATCCTGGTGTCCAGCACGCTCCTGGCGGTGGTCCATGGCATTAACGCAGGCTGGGACCGGCTGGTGCATCACGCGAAAAGCGTGGACGTGGCCGCGGACTTTCCGGGCCCGCCTTCCCCTGGCACCGGAACCTACCCGCGGGTAATATTGAGGGACAGCTGAAGGGTTCTCCAACCCGGCGGATCCATGGCTTCACCGGCCATTCCGGCCTAGGAGATAACCCATGACCTCCGCCACGCACAGCCCGTCCACTGACGCGCCGGCCGAAGAAACGCCCGTCCCCGCCGGAAAGATCGGTTCCGGCGTCACCGCGGATGAAGCCCGGGCCGTGGCCGAAGCCGCCCGGGAGACCGGGTGGGACCGGCCCAGTTTCGCCAAGGGCCTCTACCTGGGCAACTTCGACCTGAGCCTGGTCCACCCGTGGCCAACGCCCGATCCTGCGGATGTGGAGCGCGGTGAAGCATTCATGGCCGGGCTCACCGCGTATGCCCGGACCATGGACGGCCGGGTCATTGAGCGTGCTTCACAGATTCCGGACGAGTACATCCGAGGGTTGGCGGACCTGGGCGTCTTCGGCATGAAGATCCCCGAGGAATACGGCGGCCTGGGCCTCTCACTGGTGTACTACGGCCGCGCCCTGGCGCTGCTGGGCAGCGTCCACCCGAGCCTCGGTGCGCTCCTTTCGGCGCACCAGTCCATTGGCGTGCCCGAGCCGGTCAAGGTGTTCGGCTCGCCGGAACAGAAAAAGGAGTACCTGCCGCGCTGCGCGGCCGGCGCCATCACCGCATTCCTCCTCACCGAACCGGATGTGGGCAGCGACCCCGCCCGGCTGGGCAGCACCGCCACACCCACGGACGACGGCGAGGCCTACCTGTTGGACGGCGTGAAGCTTTGGACCACCAACGGGGTGATTGCTGAGCTGGTGGTGGTGATGGCGGTGGTCCCGGCGCACACGGACGCCGACGGCACCCGGCATAAGGGCGGGATCAGCGCGTTCGTGGTGGAGATGGACTCCCCCGGGATCACGGTGGAGAACCGGAACGCCTTCATGGGCCTTCGCGGGATCGAAAACGGCGTCACCCGCTTCCACCAGGTCCGGGTGCCCGCCGCCAACCGACTGGGCCGCGAGGGGCAGGGCCTGAAAATTGCCCTGACCACCCTTAACACCGGGCGGCTGGCCCTGCCTGCGCTGTGCGTCGCGTCCGGGCGGTGGAGCCTGAAGATCGCCCGTGAATGGTCCAACGCCCGCACCCAGTGGGGCCGTCCCGTGGGCGAGCACGAAGCGGTGGGAAAGAAAATCGCCTTCATCGCGGCCTCCGCCTTCGCACTGGATGCCGTGTTCGAGCTCGCCGCCGAGCTTGCGGACGCCGGCCAGAAGGATGTGCGGATCGAGGCCGCCCTGGCCAAGCTGTGGGCCACGGAAATCAGCTGCCAGATCGCCGACGAGCTGGTCCAGATCCGCGGCGGGCGCGGTTTCGAGACCGCGGAGTCCCTGGCCGCACGCGGAGAGCGTGCAGTACCCGCCGAGCAGCAGCTGCGGGACCTGCGGATCAACAGGATCTTCGAAGGGTCCTCCGAGATCATGCGCCTGCTGATCGCGCGCGAAGCCGTTGACGCGCACCTCGCCGCCGCGGGAGACCTGGCGTCGATGGATGCGAGCCTGTCCGACAAAGCCCGTGCCGCCGTCGGGGCCTCCGGCTTCTACGCCAAATGGCTGCCCAAGCTGGTGGCCGGCGCCGGAATGGACCCGCGTTCCTACGGCGAGTTCGGCCGGCTGGCCCGGCAGCTGCGGTTCGTGGAACGCTCCTCCCGGCGGCTGGCCCGCCAGACCTTTTACGCCATGGGCAGGTGGCAGGCGAAGCTCGAACGCAAACAGGCCTTCCTGGGCCGCGTGGTGGACATCGGCGCTGAACTGTTCGCCATGACCGCGTGCTGCTCGCGTGCGGAGATGCTGCTGCGCACCGATCCCGGGCGGGCGGCGAGCGCCTACGAACTCGCCGAAGCCTACTGTGAACAGGCGCGGGTGCGCGTGGACGAATACTTTGACCAGCTGTGGCGGAATACGGACGACGGCGACCACCGCCTCACGCGCAAGGTCCTCGCCGGGGATTACGCCTGGCTGGAGGAAGGGGTCCTGGACCAGTCCGAAGGCACCGGGCCGTGGATTGCCGACGCCTCCCACGGGCCCTCGGCGAAGGAGAACCTGCACCGCAGATACCGGTAGAACCGCAGGTCACGGAATCGTAAGCATCCTTGCTATCGGGGTGGGGCGGTGGTTGAGTGGATCCATGAGCAGCTCAACGGACCCAGAGAACCTCCCTCCCCGGCGAGCGCGGCAGGACGGGCGCAGCGAAAGCGGCCTTGCCGGGGACGCGGACAGCCAGGCCACGCGCTCCATCGACCGGACTCCGGCTGACAATGCAACGCGTCCCATCGACCGCACATCCGCCGGCGATGCAACGCGCCAGTACTCCGGGGCGCCGGCCGCATCCGCCGAACGCGACTACCCCCAGGAGGTCTATGCCGAGCGGGCGGAGCCGGACCGGGACTACGTGGACCGCAGCGGGTCCGCGGATACCGCTCGGACCGCAGCTGTCCCGGCCGCGGCCGTGAACCCGAACCTGACGGACCGCGAAACCGCGATCGCCCGGCAGAAGGAACAGTTCGGCGGCATCAAGGTGGGTTCGGCGTTCTTTGGCTGGCTGACCGCAACAGGCCTGGCCGTCCTGCTCACCGCCCTGGTGGCCGCAGCCGGCACCGCCGTGGGTCTGGCCAACAACACGGATGTCAATGAGGCTGTGAACCAGGCCACCCAAAACAGCGGCACGGTGGGCCTGGTGGGCATCATTGTGCTGCTGGTGATCCTGTTTGTTTCCTATTACTCCGGCGGCTACGTGGCCGGCCGGATGGCCCGCTTCAACGGGGCCAAGCAGGGCCTGATGGTGTGGGTCTGGGCTTTGATCGCCGCCATCGTCATCGCTGTCCTGGGCCTGGTGGCCGGACAGCAGTTCAATGTGCTGGCAAACCTCAACAGCTTCCCGCGGATCCCCATCAACGAAGGTGAGCTGACCACCACCAGCATCATCGCCGCCGTAGTGGTGGCCGTGGTGGCGCTGGTGGGTGCCGTGCTGGGCGGGCTGGCCGGGATGCACTTCCACCGGAAGGTTGACCGGGCAGGATTCACGCCGGACAGCGACTACGACGGGTAGTCAGTCCAGGATGTCCCCATCCACGTAGAACCACCGGCCGTCCGAACGGACGAACGTGCTGGCCTCATGCAGCACGCCGCGCCCACCCGTGTGACGGTAGTGCGCCTTGAACTCCACCGTTCCAGCGGTGTCGAAAGGTCCACCGCCGCCGGTGGCCGCGATGTCCAGCCGCCGCCACTGCATTTCCGGGTCCAACTGCAGGTTCCCCGGGGCCGTATCCGGGTGCCACGTCCGGAGCAGGTAGTCCCGGTCCAGGAGTACAAAGGCCGTGTACCGGGAGCGCATCAGCTGCTCCGCCGTGGCTGCTTCGGCCCCGCCTGAATGGAACCGGCCGCAACAGGAGGCGTACTGATCCCCGGACAGGCACGGGCAACGGTCCTGCGCTCCGATTTTTGTCATACCGGGATGCTGTCATATCCGGTAACGGCTTTGCTACAACCCTCCGGACGGCCCCCGCGCCGGGGGCACGGCGGCGCAAAAATCCGTAAGGTGGATACGAAGCTGCTGCCGTGCGTGGGGGCGCCGCCGCGGGCCCAGCTGAAAGCAGAGAGGAGAGATGCCACGTGGAAAATCCGGACACGCTCGTCCTCAACCTAACCTTTTTGGGCACGGTGGGCGTTGCCTTCCTGATCTTCTTCATCCTCTTCCTCCTGGGCGTCATCACCCTGCTCCTCGCGGGCGTGGGCCGGCTGGCCGCCGTGGTGCTGATGCGGCTGTTCGGCAGGGGCAAACGGAAAGACGGGATGCCCCTGGTCCAGCTCTACGGGACCCACCTTGGCGAGCCCGGTTCCGGGTCCGGCACGGGCGCTCCGGCAGGATCCGCGTCCACACCGCGCGGCTGGCCTGCGGCACTCAAGCCGGCGCGCGTAAAGTCTGCGCTGGCGAAGTCTGCCCTGGCGAAATCGGCGCTGGGCGCCGCCGTCGTCCGTAAACCCGGAGCCCGCCGCGAGCAACCCGTCCTGGCCGAGGACTGGGTCTCCGCCGTGGCCGAAGCCGACGCCCGCGCAACGGCCCGGCAGCGCGCCGCGACCCCCGAAATCAAGCTCTCCGTGCGGGACCTGCCGGATCCCGGCGTTCCGGCGGACAAGGTGGAGTCCGTGGCGCCGCTCGTGGAATCAGCGCTGCACAACCACCGCCCCGTCCGCGAAGTCCCGCATTCCTTCAAGAAGCCCCCGGCTCCGCAGGTACTGCCGCCGTTGGACACCGGATCCCTGGTGTCCCTCTCCGCGCAGCAGGTACTCAAGCACGGCCAGGAGCCGAAGCGGACCGAATCCGACGCTGCTGCACGGAACGGCGGACGGCCCTTACCCTGAGCAACCATCTCCGCTAGCGTGAAGCCCATGGAATTCAGATACCTCGGAAACAGCGGTTTCAAAGTCTCGGAAATCACTTTCGGCAACTGGTTGACGCACGGCTCCCAGGTGGAAAACGACGTCGCCTCCCAGTGCGTGCGCGCCGCCCTCGACGCCGGCATCAGCACCTTCGACACTGCCGACGTCTATGCCAACACCGCGGCGGAAACAGTCCTGGGCGAGGCCCTGAAGGGCGAGCGCCGCGAATCGCTGGAGATCTTCACGAAGGTCTTCGGGCCCACCGGCCCCAAGGGCAAGAACGATCTTGGCCTGTCCCGCAAACACATCATGGATTCCGTTAACGGCTCGCTGCGGCGGCTGCAGACGGACTACATCGACCTCTACCAGGCCCACCGGTACGACTTCGAAACGCCGCTCGAGGAGACCATGCAGGCGTTCGCGGACATCGTCCGCCAGGGCAAGGCGCTCTATATCGGCGTCAGCGAGTGGACCGCGGACCAGCTCCGGGAGGGGCACAAGCTGTCCCGGGAACTGGGCTTCCAGCTGATCTCCAACCAGCCCCAGTACTCCATGCTCTGGCGCGTCATCGAAGCCGAGGTGGTACCGGCGTCGGAGGAACTGGGTGTGTCCCAGATCGTCTGGTCACCCATGGCGCAGGGAGTCCTGAGCGGCAAGTACCTGCCCGGCCAGCCGGCGCCCGAAGGCAGCCGCGCCACCGACGAAAAGGGCGGCGCCAAGATGATCTCGCGGTGGATGCGCGACGACGTCCTGCAGGGTGTGCAGGACCTCAAGCCGGTCGCGGAGGAGGCAGGCCTGTCCATGCCGCAGCTGGCTGTGGCGTGGGTACTGCAGAACCCCAATGTGGCTTCCGCCATCGTGGGCGCCTCGCGGCCGGAGCAGATCGCCGACAGCGTGGCTGCCGCTGGCGTGAAGCTGGAACCGGACGTCCTGAAGAAGATCGACGACGCCATCGGTGCCCTCGCCGAACGCGACCCTGCCCAGACCAAGTCACCCGCCACGCGGGAAGCCTAGGCGCATGGCGGCGGACCTGCCCGACCTTGCAGTCACTGGCTCCACCGGCGGGCTGGGCGGCATGGTGGCCCGGGAACTCGCAGGCGCCGGCTTCGCCCAGCGCCTGCTGGTGCGGGACCCGGCCCGCGCGCCTGAGCTGGAACAGGCGGCCACGGCCGTATGCAGCTACGGTGACGCGGAGGCCGCCCGGAGCGCCCTTGAAGGGGTCCGGGTGCTGTTCATGGTGTCCGCCGCCGAGGCGGAGGACCGGTTGCAGCAGCATTTTGCGTTCGTGGATGCCGCTGCCGGCGCCGGCGTGCAGCACGTGGTGTACACGTCCTTTTACGGGGCGGCCCCGGATGCCACGTTCACACTGGCCCGGGACCACTACGCCACCGAGGAGCGCATCCGGGCCTCCGGAATGGATTACACGTTCCTGCGGGACAACTTCTACCTGGACTTCCTGCCCTTGATGACCGATGACCACGGGGTCATCAGGGGACCGGCCGGTGACGGCGTTTTTTCCGGGGTGGCCCGGGAGGACATCGCCCGCAGCGCGGTTGCCGTTCTGCGCGACCCCGCCATCCACAAGGGCAAGACCTACCAGCTCACCGGCCCCGAAGAGCTCACCATGGCCCGGGCTGCGGAGATCATCAGCGAAGGGACCGGCAGGAACGTGACCTACCAGGCGGAGACGGTGGAGGAGGCCTACGCGTCGCGGGCACCCTACAACGCGCCGAAATGGCAGGTGGATGCCTGGGTCAGCACCTACACCGCCATGGCGGCAGGCGAGATGGCGGGCATTTCGCTCGACGTGCATGGCCTGACGGGCCAGGACCCCATCAGCCTTGCGGAGTTCCTGACCCGGCCCGTGCTTTAGCTTTTCTTGCGTCTTCAGGGCGTTGACGGGCGCGCGGGGCGGGCGTAAACCAGAGGCAGGGAACCACCGCCCCGCCATCCGCCCCACAGAATCGCAGCGCCATGACGCAGACCCACGACAACCTGCAGTCCGTCCAGGTGGAAACCCCGGTGGGCACGGCGCCCGCCGGGCCCACCACCGGCCCGCTGACCGCGGAGGAACTCCAGCTCTCGGCCCGCAACCACTCCATGCCGCTGGAGGCGATGCGCCGTGATGTCACTCCGCCGGGCCTGCACTATGTCCTCACGCACTTCGATATTCCGGACATTGATGCTACGTCCTGGCACCTGCTGATCGGCGGGGCGGTGGAACGGTCCCTGGAACTGAGCATGGCGGCCCTGCACAAGGACCCTGCCATCACCGTCCCCGTGACGCTCGAGTGCGCCGGGAATGGCCGGTCCCTGCTCAGCCCCCGGCCCATCAGCCAGCCCTGGGTCCTCGAAGCCGTGGGGACGGCATACTGGACGGGTGTGCCGCTCGCCTATTTGCTGGGCAAGGCGGGCGTCCTGCCCAGCGCCCGGGAAGTCGTCTTTACCGGTGCGGACGCCGGGATCCAGGGCGGCGTCCGCCAGCGGTACGCGCGCAGCCTGCCGATCCACGAGGCGATGCGGGCCGACGTAGTGCTTGCTTACACGATGAACGGCCACGAGCTCCCGCCCCAGCACGGCTATCCCCTGCGCCTGGTGGTCCCCGGCTGGTACGGCATGGCCAGCGTGAAGTGGCTGGAGTCCATCGAGGTGGTCACCGCCCCCTTTACCGGCTTCCAGCAGCACGTCGCCTACCGCTACCAGGATTCCGCGGACGACGCCGGAACACCGGTTTCGCGCATCAGGGTCCGTTCGCTGATGGTTCCGCCGGGCATCCCGGACTTCCTCACACGGAACCGGACCCTGGCCGCCGGACCTGTCCTGCTGCAGGGCAGGGCGTGGTCCGGTGAAGGTGCTGTGACCGGCGTGGACGTCGGCATCGACGGGGCCTGGCTGCCGGCGCAGCTCGAGAAACCCCCGGGCGGATTCGCGTGGCGGAAGTGGACCCTGCCATGGGTGGCCGGGGCCGGTGAACACGTGCTGTCCTGCCGCGCCACCGATGCCACCGGCGCCACCCAGCCCCTGGAGCAGAACTGGAACTACCAGGGCATGGCCAACAACATGGTGCAGAAGGTCCGGGTAACGGTCGCCTAGGGCTGGCCCCCGGCGCCGGGGCTATACTCGGTGCCAACCATGACGAGCCTTCCCTCCTCCCCCGCCAGCGCCCGCATTGACGCGTGGCTGTGGGCCATCCGCGCCTACAAGACGCGTTCGGCCGCCACCGCAGCCTGCCGCGCCGGCCACGTCCGCCTCAACGGCACACCGGCCAAGGCATCCGCCACCCTCGTCACGGGCGATACGGTGACGGTCCGGATGCCCGGCTACGAACGGATCCTCGAGGTCCGCCGCCTGATCGTCAAACGCGTCGGCGCTGAAGTGGCGTCACACTGCTTCACCGACCACACACCGCCGCGGCCGGTGGCCCCTGCCTTGGGCATCCCGCAGCGGGACCGGGGCACCGGCCGGCCCACGAAGAAGGACCGCCGGGAAATGGACCGCCTCCGAGGGTCCGCATGACGTGCCGTGGGCAGTGACCAGGCCCCGTGGCTGCAGCACAGTGGCGGCAACACGGTGATGCCGGCTGCCGCGGACCTTGTCCTGGCCTCCGTGCGCCGCCCCGGCTCGAAGGCACCCCTCGACGTACACCTCCGCGGCGGGGTGGTGGCTGGGATCAGCCCGGCGGGGACGCTGGCGCACAAAGCCCGGCCCCTCCGGACTGTCGACTGCGCCGGCCGGTTCATCATCCCGGGGCTGTGGGACGAACACGTCCATCTCACCCAGTGGTCCCTGCACGCGAACCGGCTTGACCTCGCTGCGGCGGCGTCCGCGCAGGAGGCCGCTGCCGCCGTCGGACGCTTCATTGCCGCGGACGCCGCTGGAGCGGGCGGGACCGGTCCCGGCCACCCGATCACCGCTGTGGGCGTGGGCTTCCGTGATGCCCTCTGGCCGGATACGCCCACGGTGGCCATGCTCGATGCCGCCGCCGGCGAACGGCCGGCCGCGCTCATCAGCCACGACCTGCACTGCGTGTGGGTGAACACGGCTGCCGCCCGCCGCTACGCGCTCCGGGTGGACGCCTCGGGGTTGCTCCGCGAGGAACCTGCCTTCCTCCTGACCCGTGAGCTGGGCCGGCTGCCGGATGCCGTGGTGGACGGCTGGGTCAGCCAGGCCGCCCGCGATGCCGCCGCCAAGGGCGTGGTGGGCGTGGTGGATTTTGAGATGACGTGGAACCGCGATCCGTGGCTGCGGCGGATGGCCGCCGGTTTCGATAGCCTGCGCGTGGAGGCCGGCGTGTACCCGGCGGACCTGGATCGGGCTGCCTCGGAGGGCCTGCGGACGGACCGGGAGGTACCTGGCGGCAACGGCTTACTGCGCACTGGCCCGCTGAAAATCCTGATTGACGGGTCCCTGAACACCCGGACCGCATACTGCGTGGATCCGTACCCTTTTGGCGGGCATGGTCTGCTGACCGTTCCCGTTGACCAGCTGCGTGCCCTGCTGCGGCGGGCGCGGGACACCGGGTTTGTCCCGGCAGTCCACGCCATCGGTGATGCCGCCAACCGGGTGGCCCTGGACGCGTTCGAGCATGCCGGCATCGGCGGCCGGATTGAGCATGCCCAGTTCGTCCGGCGGGAGGACTTTGCCCGTTTCGCCGCCCTGGGCGTGGTGGCCAGCGTGCAGCCGGTGCATGCGCTTGACGACCGGGATGCCGCCGAAGCCAACTGGGGCGGGCGGACAGACCGGGCCTTTCCGCTGCGGTCGCTGCTGGACGCAGGTGCCACGCTGGCGCTGGGATCGGATGCGCCGGTGGCACCGCTCGATCCCTGGGCAGCGGTGTCGGCCGCCACCACACGGTCTTCCTTCGACGGCCGTGATCCGTGGCAGCCGCAGGAAGCCATCACACGCGAACAGGCCCTGGCCGCCTCCACCCGGGGCCGCGGCGCCGTCCGGGTGGGCGGGCCGGCCGACCTCGTGCTTCTTGACGCCGATCCCCTGGCGGTTCCGGACTCCGGGCTGGCTGCCATGCCCGTCGCGGCGACGCTGGTGGGCGGTCGTTTCACGTACGACGCCGGATGGGCGGCTTCGCGGGGCGGCTGAACCGTGCCGGCCGGGCAGCCTTTCCGGTCATGCGGGGGCGCTGCCGCGTGCCTGGACAAGGTTCGCGAACGGCAGTTTCCCGTACTCCGCCACGAAGCCTGCGTGGTAGCCGGCCTCCGCCTGGTTCAACTGCCCAGCCGGCACTTCTTTCCAGGCCACAAGCAATTCGGTGGCATAGGCCAACTGCCAAATGAGCCGCCCGTCCCAATGGCCTGGCGGCTTCCCCTGACCGAAATCAACAAATTCCTGGATCTGGCGCCTGAGTCCCCTGTTGCCCTTGCTGCCGGGACCGGCCTTGCCGATGTAAAGGACCGATGCCGATTCCACCCACTCCGTCCGGAGTGCCGTATCGGGGAGGGTTGGCTGCCTCTTCTTGAAAACGCCGGCCGTGCTCCTCTTCAGGAAGCGGGGCAGGAACCCGGCCGGCGCAACCACAACGAACAGGCCGGTTCCCTGCGGTATGCGCATAATGTCGAGATCGTCGATGGGCCTGAAGCCTGCGAAACCATCGGCCTTCAGGCCTTTCCGGGTGAACTGCACGCTCCTCATTGAACAGCATCGCCGAAGCCGGCCTGGCCCCCGCCGCACCTTTCCCCTGCCCACCCCCGTACGGAGAAGCGTAGAGTGGCATGAGACGCCTGATTCTGGACGCCGTGCTGCTGAGGGAGAGATCGTGACGATTGACTGGGACGAAAAGAAAGCCCTGCTACAGGAACCGAACATCGCGAAGGTAACCCAGCTTTGCGACGAACTCATGGAAAAGAAGCCGGGCTCCACCGTTCCCTACATCGACCCCGTCCATGACGAGGATGAGTGCCGGATCGTCACCCTGCAGGTCAGCCCCGGGAAGGGCACCGAATCCGGGTTCGTGTCCCACAACAACGACGATGAAGCCGCACGCCGTGCGACCCAGATCTACGAACTCGCCGAACTGGATCCGCGCTACGTCATGCCTTGGAACGCGTTCCCTTGGGTCCGCGAGTCCGGAAGCCCGTCGGCGCTGAGTGTCCAGGAGAAGACGGACGGCCTCCGCCCGTTCCGCCAGTTCCTCAAAATCAACTCCCGCGTCTCGGCGATCATTGCCCACGGAACCGATGCATCCACCTTCCTGACGCTCTACGAGAAGACCTACCACTCCGCACTGAAGAACAGCGGCATCAAGATCTACAAGGCCACTGCTCTTGGCGGGCGGGCATTCGCCGTATCCGATACGAAGCAGGAAGAGATCCTCACTAAGAACGTCGAGATCTACAAGGACGCCATGCAGCGGGCGGGCATCCAGCACCTGTAAGCCACTCCCCAGGCTGAACGCGGAAGCGTGGCAACCTACCCTTCGAAAAGCCGGCGGCGGTGCTTCAGCTCCTTGACCCACGCCCTGGTGACCATGTCCGGGAACGGCGACCGGCCGCCGTCGTTCTTCCCGGCCGGTCCGGCACCGGCAAACGCAGTGCCGGCCTCAAGGTCGGCAACCAGCGGCCCCGACGCCCTTAACGCGAGGTCGATGACCTTGCTCGCGGCGCGCTCCGGAAGCCCGAGGCCCGCAGTCCAGCCCAGGAAGTGGCGGCGGGAGATGCCCGTCCGCTTGCCGTCGATGGCCAGCGCGAGCGTCTTGTCGCCGTAAACAACCGTGGAGGGGATGTCGTAGACGGGCGCGATCACCCAGCCGGCCCGGGGATCCTGCACCATGGACACGTTCTTCGCGTGCAGGTCGCCGTTGCCGGTCAGCCAGGCGAACGCACCTTGAAGGGCAAGGTTGCGGAGGGCCGGCAGCGGAGCGGCGCAGTGCTCCGCCAGTGCCCGGCACACCTGCCCGTACCCCACGTTGTACTTGTCTGCCGGGTACAGCCTGAGCACCTGGGCTCCGTCCTCAACGGCGAGCCGCAGGACGTCGCCGGCGCCGGCTGCTGCTTCGAGCGGCGGGACGCGGTCGAAGCGTTCCACCAGCAGTCCCGGCCGCCCTGCGACGTCCCGGATCAGCCCCACCCGGCTCAGCGGGATCCGCAGCCTGGCCGCGTAGCGGAACATGGCGAACTCGTTCTCCACCACGTGCGGGAACTCGGGGGCGTTGAGCTTGAGGATGAACCGCTTCCCCTTGGCGGCCACGGGCAGCGAGATCATCCCGGCGGACAGCTTGTCCTGCACGCCGGCAAGCGCCACGGGATCAATAAGGTCCGGGTCGCCCAGGAGCTCGTCGAAGTCCACCGGCTGGCGCGGGTCCAGCTCCACTGCATGTTCGTCCGGGTCCAGCGGCTCGCCGTGGCCGATGATCTGGACGTCGCCCACAGGGTTCCCGCCGGCCGCGATCAGCAGGGACAGGTCGTCGTCCGCGCTGGTTTTGATGGACCGGCGCAGTGCATTCAGGCGCCGGCCTTCCGGCAGCAGGCCGGTGAAGTACGGCGGTGCGGCACCTGCGGCGGACATGACCGGTTCTCCGGTGAGGGGAAGGGAGGACGCGACGGCGGGTCCTCCGCCGGCAAGGTAAACGGGCAGGTAGCTGAACTTCGTTCCGCCGCCGTACCGTTCCAGCCGCGCGGCCAGGACCCCTGCCTTGTAGACGTCCGCGACGCGGTGCCTCACGGAGCGGCACTCCCGGCGCGGTCCTGGCCGCTAAGGGAACGCTCCGCCTGGCTGGCCCTGTCAGCAATCCGCAGTTCGAGGCCCAGCGTATCAAGGACTGCAAGCAGCGAGTCCAGCTGCACGCTTGGCTTTCCCCGCTCCACGAACCTGACGAACCGCTCTGATACACCCGCCATGTCGGCGAGGTCCCGCTGGGTGAGCCGCAGCGAGGTGCGCCTGGCCCGGACCTCCGTTGCAACCAGGTCCATTGCTGACGTCATACGTACCTCCTGAGGCACGATCGTGCCGGTTAGGTTCAATGTAGCAGTGGCGGCCTGGTTGCGGTAGGGGCTATTCGGTTATAACGGTACGCTCGTGCCGGTCATGAGGGAGCCGGTAAAGAGTGGGGCTTGACACTCCCGTGTGACCGGTGCCATATTTTAAGCGTGAACCTGTCAGACAGCCGGACAGCAGGACAGCCTGTGGTCCCCCTCGCGCGGCTCAGCGCCGCCGAAGCGGTATTCAACGCGATCCGCGTGGACATCGAATCCGGCCTTGTTCCCGTGGGCAGCAAACTCAGCTCCGAGGCCACCCTCGCCCAGCAATACGGCGTGAGCCGCTCCGTCATCCGGGAGGCCCTCCGATCCTGCACCGCCCTGGGCCTGACGGTCACCAAGACCGGCAAGGGCACGTTCGTGGTGGCCAACAAGGTGGCCAACGACCTGACGCTGGGGCAGTACTCCGCCCGCGACCTGACCGAGGCCCGCCCGCACATCGAAATTCCCGCCGCCGGCCTCGCCGCCGAGCGGCGCACCGACGACGAGCTGGACACCCTCCGCCAAATCATGGCCGCCATGGCCACCGAAACCGACCCCGAATCCTGGGTGGCCCTGGACTCCACTTTCCATGCCGCCATCGCCCGCGCCAGCGGCAACAAGGTCTTCGAAAGCGTCGTGGCCGATATCCGCGACGCCCTGGCCCACCAGTCGGAAACCCTGAACATGGTGGCTGACCGCCAGCACGCCTCGGACATTGAACACCAGCACATCCTGGCCGCCATCGAGGCCGGATCCGCCCAGGACGCGCGTTCCGCCATGGCCCGCCATCTGGAAGCCGTGGGCCAGGCCCTCGACTCGATCCTCAACAAATAACCCGCCAGCAACCCCAAGGACACCATGCCCTCCCCCGCGTTTTCCGCTGCCCGCACCCCTGCCCCGGACCACCTGGCCCTGCCGCAGCACGCTCCCCTGGTGGCGGCCGTCCGCAGCGGCCTCGTGGAAAGCGTCCACTACGGATCGGCCCTCGCCCTGCGCAGGGACGGCTCCACCGCCGCAACCGCCGGCAACCCGGAAGCCCCCTTCTACCCTCGTTCCTCGCTCAAGCCGCTCCAGGCCGTGGCCATGGTCCGGGCCGGGCTGGACCTCCCCGCAGACCTCCTGGCCCTGGCCGCCGCCAGCCACTCCGGCGACAGCCGCCACCGCGACGGCGCCCTCCGCATCCTGGAACTGCACGGCCTCAGCGCCGCCGACCTCGAAAACAGCACGGATCTCCCCTACGGCACGGCCGAACGCGGGGAATGGCTGCGGAACGGCGGCGAAGCCACCCAGCTCACCCAGAACTGCTCGGGCAAGCACGCCGCCATGGCCGCCACCTGCGCCATCAACGGCTGGCCGGTCCGCGGCTACCTTGAGCCGTCCCACCCGCTCCAGCAGCTCGTTGCCGCCACCGTCACCGAACTGACCGGCGAAGAACCCGCCGCCATCAGCACCGACGGCTGCGGCACCCCGCTGTTCGCCCTCACCCTCCGCGGCATGGCCCGCGCCTTCGGCCTCATTTCGCGCGCCGCCGGCCAGGCGGAGGGAACCTCCGACGACGGCGGGCCGGCTTCCCGGAGCGCGGAAGCCGCCGTCGGGCTCGCCATGCAGCAGCACCCCCACATGGTGGCGGGCGAGGGACGCGACGTCACTGAGCTCATGCGCCTGGTGCCCGGCGCCGTGGCCAAGGACGGCTTCGAGGGCGTCCAGCTGGTGGGCCTGGCCGACGGCAGTGCCGTGGCCGTGAAGATTTCCGACGGCGGCGACCGCGCCCGGATGCCCGCCACCGTCCGGCTCCTCGACGCGCTGGGACTTGATACCGGACCCCTGGCGCCCATCGCCACCGCACCCGTGCTGGGCGGCGGCCACGAAGTGGGCCGGCTGCAGGCCACCGACTTCCTCAACTAATTTCTGTCCGAACCAGACAACGACGCCCGTAAGGACCCCCATGACCATCACACCAACCGCCGAAAATTTCCGCTCCGAACACGACCTGCTGGGTGACCGCGACGTCCCCGCGGAAGCATACTGGGGCGTGCACACCCTGCGCGCCGTGGAGAACTTCCCCATCACCGGCCAGCCGCTCTCCACCAACATGCACCTGGTCCGCGGCCTGGCGGCGGTCAAGCTCGCCGCCGCCCGCACCAACCGGGACCTTGGCCTGCTGGATGCCGAACGCACCGCAGCCATCGAACAGGCCTGCCAGGACATCCTGGACGGCAAGCTGGCCGAACAGTTCGTGGTGGACGTCATCCAGGGCGGCGCCGGAACGTCGTCGAACATGAACGCCAACGAGGTCATCGCCAACCGCGCCCTGGAAATCCTTGGCCACCCCAAGGGCGACTACGCGCGGCTGCACCCCAACGACCACGTCAACCTCAGCCAGTCCACCAACGACGTCTACCCCACCGCGGTGAAGCTCGGCACCATCTTCGCCGCCCGGGAACTCCTGGACGCCCTGGCCGAACTGGAAGAGGCTTGCGCCGCCAAAGCCATGGAATTCCGCACCGTGGTGAAAATGGGCCGCACCCAGCTCCAGGACGCCGTCCCCATGACCCTGGGCCAGGAATTCGGCACCTACGCCGTCACCATCGGCGAGGACCGGCTGCGCCTGGCCGAAGCCGAACTCCTGATCCACGAAATCAACCTCGGTGCCACCGCCATCGGCACCGGCCTGAACGCCCCGGCAGGCTACGCCGACGCCGCCTGCCGGCACCTGGCCGAGGTCACCGGCCTGCCGCTGGTCACCGCCGTCGACCTCATCGAAGCCACCCAGGACGTTGGCGCGTTCGTCCACCTCTCAGGCGTGCTCAAGCGGGTAGCGGTCAAGCTCTCCAAGATCTGCAACGACCTTCGCCTGCTCTCCTCCGGCCCGCGCGCCGGCCTGGGCGAAATCAACCTGCCGGCCGTCCAGTCCGGCTCCTCCATCATGCCCGGCAAGATCAACCCGGTGATCCCGGAAGTGGTCTCCCAGGTGGCGTACGAAGTGATCGGCAACGACGTCACCATCACCATGGCCGCCGAAGCCGGGCAGCTTCAGCTCAACGCGTTCGAACCCGTCATTGTCCACAGCCTCCACAAGAGCATCTCCCACCTCGAAGCAGCCTGCCGCACCCTGACGGCGCGCTGCATCCGTGGAATCACCGCCAACACCGAACACCTGCGGCTCACGGTGGAGCAATCCATCGGCCTGGTCACCGCCCTGAACCCCCACCTGGGCTACGCCACCGCCACCGCCATCGCGCAGGAAGCCCTCGCCACCGGCAAGGGCGTGGCTGAGCTGGTCCTGGAACACGGACTGCTCACCGCCACCCAACTGCAGGAACTCCTGAGCCCCGAACGGCTAGCCAACCTCAGCAAATAGTCCCCACCCAACATCCCCCGTCTGTAAGGACACCCATGAGTCAGTCCCCACTCCCAGACCACGTCATCGACGGCGGTCACGCACACGCTACCGAGTCCTCGCTGCATGCTGAGGATAAGGGTTATCACAAGAGCCTGAAGCCGCGGCAGATCCAGATGATCGCTATTGGCGGTGCTATTGGTACCGGTTTGTTCCTTGGTGCCGGCGGGCGCCTCAACGCGGCCGGCCCGTCGCTGGTGATCGCGTACGCGGTGTGTGGTTTCTTCGCGTTCCTGATCCTGCGCGCCCTGGGCGAGCTGGTGCTCCACCGGCCCTCGTCGGGTTCGTTCGTGTCCTATGCCCGTGAGTTCTTCGGGGAGAAGGCCGCGTTTGTTTCCGGCTGGTTCTACTGGATCAACTGGGCCACCACCACCATCGTGGACATCACCGCCGCCGCCCTCTACATGCACTTCTTCGGCAACTACGTCCCCTGGATGGCTGACGTGCCGCAGTGGGCCTGGGCCCTGATTGCCCTGGTGGTGGTCCTGAGCCTGAACCTGGTCTCCGTGAAGGTCTTCGGCGAGATGGAATTCTGGTTCGCCCTCATCAAGGTCGCCGCCCTCGTCGCGTTCCTGCTGGTCGGCACGTACTTCGTGATCTTCGGGACCCCGGTGGACGGCCAGGAAGTGGGCCTGAGCCTCCTCTCGGACAACGGCGGCGTGTTCCCCAACGGCCTGCTGCCCATGATCATCCTCATGCAGGGCGTCCTGTTCGCCTACGCCTCGATCGAACTGGTGGGCACCGCGGCCGGCGAGACCGAGAACCCCGAGAAGATCATGCCCAAGGCCATCAACTCCGTGGTCTTCCGCATCGCGGTGTTCTACGTGGGCTCCGTGATCCTGCTGGCCCTGCTGCTGCCGTACACGTCCTACCAGAAGGGCGTCAGCCCGTTCGTGACGTTCTTCGGCTCCATCGGCGTCCAGGGCGTGGACGTGATCATGAACCTGGTGGTCCTCACCGCGGCGCTGTCCTCGCTGAACGCCGGCCTGTACTCCACCGGCCGGATCCTGCGCTCGATGTCCGTGAACGGGTCCGCCCCGAAGTTCGCGTCCCGGATGAACAAGGCAGGCGTCCCCTACGGCGGGATCGCCATCACCGCCGGCGTCTCCCTCCTCGGTGTGCCGCTGAACTACCTGGTCCCGGCCGAAGCGTTCGAGATCGTGCTGAACATCGCCTCCGTGGGCATCATCATGACCTGGGCCACCATCGTCCTGTGCCAGATCCAGCTCAAACGCTGGGCCGACAAGGGATGGGTGGAACGGCCGTCCTTCAGGATGTTCGGCGCCCCGTTCACCGGATACCTCTCCCTGGTCTTCCTGGTAGGCGTCCTCATCATGGTCTTCATCGACTCACCGCTGACCATGATGGTCACCGCCATCGCCTCAGTCCTCATGGTCTTCGGCTGGTACGCCTGCCGCAAACGCATCCACAAAATCGCCGAAACCCGCGAAGGCCACACCGGCACCGCACCCGTGGTTGCCAATCCTCCGGCAGGCACCTTCAAGAAGTAACGCTTCTTAACGTCCGACGGCGGCACCTGGGTTCTGGAACTACAGAACCCAGGTGCCGCCGTCAGGGTTTAAGGGCAGCTGCCCGGCGGCAGCGGCCGGATCACCTGGCCGGTTTGACCACCATGGCCGATCCGCCACCGCGCCGTTCCGGTTCAGCGACCGCTGTCACGCGGCCGTCCCGATGGAACTCGATGGCCGTTGCGGCGCCGATCTCGGCCGCGGATGTGCCGGGGGTACCGGCAGCGGTGAACGTATGCCCGTACTTGGCCGCCAGGACTTTGCCCGAGGGCGAGTCGATGAAGCCCTGTTCCGCTGTCACGTTGGCGGTGTTCCGCTGTGTTGCGCGGGGAGCTGCCACGGCGTCTTCAATGCTCATTCCGAGGTCGATCCTGTTCACCAGGGTCTGCAGCACCGTGGTGATGATGGTCGAGCCGCCGGGCGAGCCGAGGGCCAGGAACGGGTCACCATCCTTGAGCACAATGGTGGGCGACATCGAGGAACGGGGCCGCTTGCCGGGCTGGATCCGGTTGGGGTCGTCCGCCTTGTACTCGGTGGAGAAGTCCGTGAGTTCATTGTTCAGGATGAAGCCACGGCCGGGAACCACGATGCCCGAGCCACCGGTCTGCTCGATGGTGAGCGTGTACTCCACCACGTTGCCCCACTTGTCCGAGACGGTGAGGTTGGTGGTGTTGATGTTCTCGGTGTCCGGCGCGTCGCCGGCCGCTGCCGGTTCCACGTCGCAGGTGCCGTCATAGTTCTCCACGTCACCGGCCGCCACGGGCTTGACGGCCGCCTTCCGGGCGTCGATCTCGCAGCCGCGTTCCTTGCCGAAGACGTCGTCGAGGAGGGCTTCGGTGGGGACGTCCACGAACTTCGGGTCGCCCAGATACTTGGCCCGATCAGCGAAGGCGAGCGCGGACGCTTCAAGGTAGTAGTGCAGGACGTCAGACTGGTTCTTGGCGTTGCCTTTGCCCTTCACGAGGTCCGGCAGTTCGAAGGGGGCCAGGATGTTCAGGGCCTCGCCCACCGTGGTGCCGCCACTGCTGGACGGTGCCATGCCGTAGACGTCGTAGTCCCGATAGCTGACGTGGGTGGGGTCCTGGTTCAGTACCTCATAGTCGGCCAGGTCCTCGGCGGTCATGTAGCCCTTGGGCACCGGCAGTTTGGTTGTTGCCGTCTTGGGTGGTTCCTGGACGGTGGCGGCAATCTCCTCGGCCAGCGGACCCTTGTAGAAGGCGTCAGTGCCCTCATCGCCAAGCAAGCGGTAGGTGTCGGCGAGGTCGGGGTTCTTCAGGACCGACCCCACGGCGGGGGCTGCCCCTCCCGGAAGATAGAGCTCGCTGGTGGACGGGAAGGCTGAGAAGCGCAACTTGTTTTCTTCAGTCTGGAGGTTGAACGTCGCGTCCACGGTGAACCCGTTGTCCGCCACGTCAATGGCAGGCTTCAGGGCATCGCCGAGGCTCAGGCTGCCCCAGCGTTCCAGCGCACGCTCCCACGTAGCTGCCGTGCCGGGGACGCCCACGGAAACGCCGCTGGTGACGAGTTCCGGAGAGAAGTTATATGCCTTTCCGGTGGCGGGATCGATGAACGCATCGTTCGGCATCGCCGCGGGTGCGGTCTCGCGGCCGTCGAGCGTGTGGACTTCGCCGCTCTTCGCGTCGTAGTACACGAAGTAGCCGCCTCCGCCGATGCCGGCAGAGTAGGGCTCCGTTACCCCCAGGGTAGCTGCCGCTGCGACGGCGGCGTCCACGGCGTTGCCGCCCTTGCGGAGCACTGTGATGGCGGCCGCGGAAGCATCGGCGTCCACCGTGCTGACCGCTCCCCCGTATCCGGTGGCGGTGGCTTTCTTCTCGGGTTCGTCGTCCCATGTGTGGGCCGAGGCCGGGCTCATGATGGCTCCGGACGTCACGCTCATCGCCAGTGCAGCCGTTAAGGCTCCTACCCGGCGTCCCAGATGTGGCATGGTTGCTCCTAGGGGGCTTGGGTGATGTGCATCACACGCTACTCCTAGGGCCGGACGGGCTCAACGCCCCCGGCTACCCTGCGGAGCCCCTGGAGTTGCTGGGCGCCCACGGAACCGCAGCGTCATGCAACGGGACCGCAACGGGCATCGTCCGTCGGATCGCTTATGCTCGCTGCAGTAGAGACCATGGGCAGTTCAACGGGGAACCAACAGGAGTGACGGCATGACCAACTGGCGGATCAGGGATTTTCATTCGGCAGACCTGGACGGGATCCTGCACCTGTGGGAGACGCTGAAGGCAACAAACGTGGAACCGGTGTACGCGCTGTCCGAGGTCTTGGCCTCGTGCGAGAAGGACCATGCCGTGGTGGCGGTGCTGGGTGATCAGGTGGTGGGCGCCGCCGTGGGACGTGCCGCGCACGACCAGGGCTGGATTGTCTTCCTGGCCACCCTGCCGGAGTACCGCGGCCGGGGCATCGGCACCTCGCTGCTGGCCGCCGTCGAAAACCGGATGGCACCACACGGGCTGAACAAGCTTTCGGCCCTGATGCCGGAGTCCGAAACCCGGGTGGAAGCGTTCCTGGGCCGCGGCTTCGCGCTGAAGAAGAACCTGCGCTACTTCGAACGCACCATCCCCGTGCAACGGCAGGAGCTCGGTGCGCTCGGACAGCTCGGCGGCCGCGTCCTCGCCCGCGACCTCTGGGAAAACGTCGCCGGCATGCGCAAGGAAAAGGAACTCCTGGAACGCCGCCTGGTGCTGCCGCTTGCCGAGGCCGACCTCGCGGACGAATTCGGCGTGGTGCCGCCGCGCGCCGTCGTCCTTTTCGGCCCTCCCGGCACCGGCAAGACCACCTTCGCCAAGGCCATCGCCTCCCGCTTGGAGTGGCCCTTCGTGGAGGTGTTCCCGTCCCGCCTCGCCGCGGATCCACAGGGCCTGGCAGGGGCACTGCGGGAAACCTTCCTGGAGATCGCCGAACTCGAGCACGCGGTGGTCTTCATCGACGAGGTGGAGGAGATCGCCTCCCAGCGCGCCGGGGACCCGCCCTCACCCCTGCAGGGCGTCACCAACGAACTGCTCAAGATCATTCCGGCGTTCCGGGAACAGCCCGGCAGGCTCCTGGTCTGCGCCACCAACTTCATCCGCGCCCTGGACACCGCGTTCCTGCGGCACGGCCGGTTCGACTATGTCATCCCCATCGGCCTGCCGGACCGGCAGGCCCGCAACGCCATGTGGCAGCGCTTCATCCCCGCCCCCGTGGTGGATGACGTGGACGTGGAACTCCTCGTGGAGCGGACCGAGGGCTTCTCCCCTGCGGACATTGAATACGCGGCACGGAGCGCGTCGCAGCGGGCGCTGGAGAAAGCGGTGTACGACGACGGCGGGCTGGCCACCGATGCGCGGCCGTCCGTCCGGGAGGCGGTACGGAAGGGGCCCTCCACAGAGGACTACCTCGCCGCGATCGCCGAAACCCGCACCACTGTCAGCGCCGAAGTGCACCAGGACTTCCTCGAAGACATCGACGCCTTGGGAAGGGTCTGAGCGCGCCCGTCCGGCTATCTTTGAGGCATGTCCTCAAACCCTCTCCGCCATGCGTTCGCGCGCATGGGCGGCCGCGATCCGCATGAAAAACACCGGGCAGCCACCCCGCTGGAACTCTTCTTCGACCTGACGTTCGTCATTGCCTTCGGCGTCGCGGGAAGCCAGTTCGCCCATGAAATCGCGGAAGCCCACGTATTGCCCGGGTTGATCGGGTTCGCGTTCGCGATGTTCGCCGTCATCTGGGCCTGGATAAATTTCACCTGGTTCGCCAGCGCCTACGACACGGACGACTGGGTGTTCCGCGTGGTCACCATGGTCCAGATCGTGGGCGTCCTGATCCTCACCATGGGAATCGAACCGATGTTCCACTCGATCGTCGAGGGGCAGCACGTGGACAACAGGGTCATTGTGGGCGGCTACATTCTGATGCGCCTGGCCCTGGTGGCGCAGTGGATGCGGGCTGCGCGCCAGGATCCTGCCCGCCGCGGGACGTGCCTGCGCTACGCCCGGTATCTGGCCATCGTCCAGCTGGGCTGGGTGGCGGTGCTGATCCTCGACACCGGCGTTGCAGCCACCCTCCTGATGGTGGTTCCGCTGGTGGCGCTGGAAATGGCCACGCCGTATTTTGCCGAACGCAGGGCAACCACGCCGTGGCATGCACACCACATCGCCGAACGGTACGGACTGCTCGCCATCATTGCCCTGGGTGAGTGCCTGATCGGTGCCATCGAGACGCTGCGCGCGTTTGTAGCCAACAGCGGTTGGACCATGGACGCGGCCCTGGTGGGATTCGGCGGAACGGCACTGGCCTTCGGAATGTGGTGGGTGTACTTCATGCTGCCTGCCGGGCGGGCGCTGCACCTGCGGCGGCACCGGTCCTACCTGTTCGGCTACGGCCATATCCCCATCTTCGCGGCCATCGCCGCCACCGGCGCCGGCCTCCACGTGGCCGCGTACTACATCGACCACGAGGCCCACATCAGCGCTGCGGCGGCCGTGGCGAGCATCGCCATTCCGGTGGCAATCTTCAAGACAACCCTCACCTGGCTGTACAGCGTGATGATGGGAACCGAACGCATGGTCATCGCGGTCGCAGCGGGTGTCATCGCTCTCCAGGGCGGTGCGGTGGCCCTGGCGGCAGCAGGCGTCTCCGTCCCCGTGTGCCTGCTGGTCATTGTGGCCGCCCTGGCCGCCTCGATCATCATTGACGAAAAGCGCGGCAGCGACCGGGTGCACACGGCCCTGTCGAAGCTGGAGGGCGGGGCGGAGCCGGGACTGCCCGCCTAAGGCTTCACTGCTTGCCGTACTTCCGGTGCACCGCCTGCTTGGTGACGCCCAGGCACAGCGCAATGGCTTCCCAGGACAAGCCGGCCTGTCTGGCGCCGCGCACCAGGGCAGCTTCCGCCCGGCCGACTTCCTTCTGCAGTTCGGCAACGGCGTACAGGGCCTCGGCTGGGCCTTTGCCGTCCATTGATCCAACGAGTGTTTTCATCCGGTCCACCTCCATGCCGTCAACGTTAGTTGACGAGGAGGCGGCCGTCAACGATTGTTGACGGCGCCTTCCCAGACCCAGGGCGAGGTCGGCACCCGGGCGGGATGAAAGGCGTCGAGCGCCTGGCTCAGCGGCCCCGGGGGGAGCCCGAGTGACGCCAGCAGCCGGTTCCGGACCTGGTCCACCGGAACGCCCGCAGCGTCGAGGTCACCGAGCGTCACTGCACCATCGCGCTTGGCCAACCGGACGCCGTCGGAATTCACCACCAGCGGGACGTGGGCATATTCCGGAACTGGAATATTCAGGAGGGAGGCGAGATATGCCTGCCTGGGGGTCGAGGGAAGTAGGTCGTCGCCCCGGACCACCTGGTCTACGCCCTGCTCGGCATCGTCCACCACCACTGCCAGGTTGTACGCGGTGACACCGTCGTTGCGGCGGAGCACGAAGTCATCCACCACGCCGGTGTAGGCGCCGTGCAGGACATCCCGGACGGTGAACTCCGCAACGTCGGCGCGCAGCCGGATGGCCGCCGGCCGGGTGGACCGCCTGTACTCCAGCTCCGCGGATTCAAGGTTCCGGCAGGTTCCCGGATAGGCGCCCTGGGGTGCATGCGGGGCGGAGGGGGCTTCCTGGATTTCACGGCGGGTGCAGAAGCACTCGTAGGTCAGGCCTGCGGCCTGCAGGCGCCCGATAGCGTCCGCATACAACGTTCCGCGGGCGGTCTGCCGGACCACCGCGCCGTCCCAGTCCACCCCTATGGCGGCGAGGTCACGCAGCTGAACGGCTTCGGCTCCGGCGCGCGCCCTGTCCAGGTCCTCAACGCGCAGGAGGAAGCTGCGGCCGCTGGAACGGGCGAAGAGCCAGGCAAGGATGGCGGTACGGAGGTTGCCCAGATGGAGTTCGCCGGAAGGGCTGGGGGCGAAGCGGCCGGCCAAAGTCATGCATCCAGCCTATGCGGAACAGCACAAGAGCCCCTCAGCCACCGATATGACCGGATATCCGGTGGATCGGTAGCCCAGGGGCTCTCGTCAGTGGGTGCGGAAAGACGATGCGTGAACAAGAGTCAATCAGCGGCGGCCTCCTTGCGGGAAGCTGTGCGCGGCGCCCGGGTGGTGTGCCGGAGGCCGGTGGCCTGCGGGCAGTGGCGGTAGCCGCTGCCCTGTTGCCAACATTTCAGCAGCAGCCATACAGTTGGTGCAACTGGTCCCGCGTTCTTTAGTCAATCTGACTAATCCGCGCGGGCCAGCTCAGCAGAAAGTAGGCAAATTGCAGGAACTCGACGCCACGGACCGGCGGATCCTCCGGGCGCTGGACGATGACCCGCGGGTTCCCATCATGGTGCTGGCCCAGCGGCTGGGGCTGGCGCGCGGCACGGTGCAGTCGCGCCTGGAGCGGATGACGGCGGCCGGCGCGCTCCGGCCCAACAGCAGCAGGGTCCTTCCCGCGGCATTGGGCCGCGGGGTGGCGGCGTCGGTGAGCGCAGAACTGGACCAAAGCCACCTCAATGAGGCCATCGCCGCCCTGCGGAACATTCCGGAGGTCCTCGAATGCCACGCACCCGCCGGTGACACGGACCTCCTGATCCGGGTGGTGGCCACCAGCCCGGACGACCTGTACCGGGTATCGGAGGAGATCCGGCTGTGCCCGGGAATCGTCCGCACCTCCACCAGCATGTTCCTGCGCGAAGTCATTCCCTACCGCACCACGGGTCTGCTGGACGGATAGCGCTCCCCATCGCCCCGCATATACCTTCCCGGCTAGGCTGGCACGGTACATCCACACAGGGGGAATCATCATGGCGGGTACCTTTTACGGCGGCGACGTGGCCCAGCTCCGGCAGCTCGCCAAGGACCTCGCCGGCGGCGCCAACCAGCTCAACGCCCTGGGCCAGCAGCTCAACAGCACCATCAGCTCCGGGCCGTGGAAGGGGCACGACGGCGACAGGTTCCGCAGCGAATGGACCTCCTCCCACATCAAGCTGCTGAAGGCCGCCACGGCCGGGCTCGAAACGGCGTCAAAAGCGCTGCTGGCCAACGCGGACGAACAGGAACGGGCCAGCAACGGCGCCGGCGGCGGCAGCGGTGGTGGCGCGGGCCAGTCGGGCGGGGGCGGCGGAACAGCCCAGGACCTGACCGACACCCTGAACTCGATGACGCCGGACGAGCGCCGGGACTACCTGCAGAGCGAAGAGTTCAGGCAATGGGCGCTGGCCAACCCGGGAGCCGCCAAGGCCGCCATGGACGCGGCAGCGGACTCCGGCCTGATCGACAAGAACTCCCCGGAGTACGCCGATTTCCTCAGCGACTACTGGAACAACCAGGCCATGCTGGACATGGGCATCGATCCGGCCACCTGGGATACCGCCAACGGCACCGAAGCCAACTGGGACACCATCCGCAGCGTCTACGACTTCTACGGCCAGGCCTACCTGGCCAACCCGGACCTGCAGTGGGCCGGCATGGCCAACATGATCGGACCGTCCTTCGCGGGCGGCTTCCGCGACATGGCCATGATGCGGGACCTCGCGCAGCAGATCGCCAACAATCCGGCGTCCAACATCCCGCTGCCCATCCTGGACCAGATCGAACAGCTGGCCGGAATGACCGATGACGAAATCCGCTTCTACGAAACCAGCATGCTGGACATGAACAAGGAAATCTTCCTGGACCAGGCGCGCCAGCACCAGGCGTATCTCAACGGCGGTCTGGACGAGATCAACCGGCTCCAAGATTCCGGCGCCATCGATGCCGGAACGGCGGAGGCCTGGGCCAATATCGATTCCGGCGACCCGGACCGCGTCCAGGAAGGCAACACCGCCCTCCTGTACCGCGAGCAGAACGAAATCATTGCCGACGATTACGACAACATGCGCAGCCACCCCGGCGGTGAAGCCGTGACCTACATGGTGACCCTGGCCGGCGAGCCCTCCATCCCCGGGGCCAGGAGCTACGCAGAGGTGTTCCCCTACACCTTCAGCGTGGAAAGCCCAGGCCCGCAGAACGTGCCGTTCACCAACTGGGACAACCCCACGCAGTTCCGCACCGACTTCACCACGGGTTTCCCGGACGGCAACATTGCCAACGCGGACCAGCGCTGGGAACTCATCCGGCAGGACACCCTGCCCGCCTACCAGGACCTGCTGGCCTCGGACCCGGACCGGGCAGCCCAGATCATCGGCTCCGACTTTGACTCCCGGGTGGACCAGTACCGGCCCACCAACAACATCCCCCAGATCATGGACCGCTTCCTGGAAGGCTTCGACGCGGAGGTCCACCAGTGACCACCACCCACACAGCCGCAGCCGGGAAGCAACGGCGCGCATCCGGCGTCGTACTCCTCCTGCCGGCCCTGGCCGTCGGCCTGGCCCTGGGCGGCTGCCAACTGTCCGCCCCCGATCCCGCAACCCCGTCCTCCGCCACATCACCTTCTGCAGGGAGCACCGTGAAAACCTCTGAATTTTCCACCCTTGATGCCGCCGGCGTAGAGACCATCCGCAGCACCGGGGCCGCACGGCTGGACATGAGCTCCGGCACGCTGGACAAGGCCGCCGTTCAGGTGACGCCGGACAGCTACGGACCCGAGATCAACACCCGTGGCGCCGGAAAGATCAACTTGACCATCGTGGCGCCCAGCGGCGAAATCACGGGCGAAACGGACCGCATCCGGTTCAACACCACGGACAGGCGCACAGACTTCAGCGAGGTCACCTACTTCCTCACCGCACAATCCGCCGAGGAGTATTTCGCCCTGATCCGTGAGGGTGTGCAGCGTTACGGGATCGACGGTGACTCCGCCGAGCGGTGGATCAGCAGCACCGAAAGCGACCCGGAGGGAAAGAGCGATTTCTCCATCACCTCCGGAACGGCCACCGGCCTGGACGTGAACTACGACCTGAGGTACGACGGCGGCAAGGACACCCAGGTGATCATCGTCCACGTCCGCCCGGCCGACTAGGGCAACGGGCGGCCGCTACACCGGAGGGCCGGCGTTCGATTTGAGGTTCTTCATCACCAGGGTGGAGGTCAGCCGTTCCACGCCGGGCAGGGATGTCAGCTCTGCGTCGTAAAAGCGCTGGTACGCGGGCAGGTCCTCGGCGATGACCTTCAGCAGGTAGTCCGGCGAACCGAAGAGCCGCTGCGCCTCCACGATGTTCGGGTTGTCCGCCACGCGGTTCTCGAAGATCTCCATGGTGGGCCGGTCCACCTGGCGCAGCGTGACAAAGACAATCGCCTCAAACCCCAGGCCAACGGCCCCGGGATCGATGTCCGCTTTGTAGCCCCGGATCACGCCGGACTGTTCCAGGTCGCGCAACCGGCGGTGGCACGGGGCCACCGTCAGCCCCACTTTGGCGGCAAGCGCCGTGGCGGTCATCCTCCCGTCCTCCTTGAGGTGGCGCAAGATATTTCTGTCAATGGCGTCTATCACGCAAAAATCCTACTGCTTGGTCAGCGTGCCGGGCGAAAACCGGACAGCACTTCCGGGCTGAAAGTTCATACAGTTACTCCTGAAAGATCCCCCGACAGGAGAAACCATGAATCCGGAGCTGTTCCTGGCCTTTGTGCTGGTGGCCGCGGCCCTCGCCTGCACGCCCGGCGTGGACTGGGCCTACTCCATCACGGCAGGGCTTGGACAGCGCAGTTTCGTGCCCGCCGTGGCCGGATTGTGCGGCGGCTATGTCCTGCACACCGCCCTGCTGGTGGCCGGCCTCGCGGCCGTGCTGACCGGTATGCCCGGCGTGCTGGGCTGGCTGACGCTTGTGGGCGCCGGCTACCTGATGTGGCTGGGCATCAGCACGCTCCGCTCGTGGCGCGTGGCGTCCTTCAGTACGGCAGACGCCGTCGGACGTCCCGGCGCAACGCGGCTGCGCACCTTCCTGCAGGGAATGGGCACCAGCGGCATCAACCCGAAGGGCCTGCTGTTCTACATTGCCCTGATTCCGCAGTTCGTCAGCGCGGACGCCTCCCTGCCGGTGCCGGTTCAGTCCGGGCTGCTGGGCATGACGTTCGTGGCGCTGGCCGGGCTGGTCTACACGGCCGTGGCGCTGTTGTCCCGCACGCTGCTGCAGAGCAGGCCCGGGGCGGCGCGGGCGGTGACCCTTGCCAGCGGGATCATCATGGTCCTGCTGGGGACAGTGCTGCTCGGCGAACAGCTGGTTCCCCTGGTGGCGGGCCGCGCCTAGTCCTCGCTGAGGTTCTTCCAGTCCTGTTCCCAGATGCGGCGCATCTCCTCGTCCTTGCGGATGGGGACCGGCGCGGCGATCTCCCGCTGCGGCACCGGATCCTCGTGCCGCCTGCCCCAGTCGCGCGGATTGAGCGATCGCCGGCTGGAGTCCAGCAGGAGCAGCGCCTTGTCCGTCAGGGCATCGTTCCGGAGCGCAAGGTGCGTCTTGCGGCGCCGCAGCACTTCGGTGATGGCCTGCTGCGCGGCGTCGAGCCGGCCTTCCCGGCGCAGGGCGCGGGCACGGACCAGCAGCAGCGCGGCGGACAGGTCATCGGCGTTCAGGAGCCCCTCGGTCCAGTCGATCACTGTGCGACTCCGGCCCAGGCTGAGTGCCAGCGAGCACCGGGCAAGGGCCATGGGGAGCGACGGCGGCAGCCCGGTGAGGGCGTCCAGCGCCGCCTCGGTCCGGCCTGTTTCGCGCAGCGCGTGGGCCAGCGCCAGGAACACCGATTCCTCGCTGAACAGGACGGGAACCTCCACCCGTTCGGCCAGTTCGATCCGGGTGACGATGCGCCGCAGGTAGGTGGCTGAGTAGCGGTTCGCGTCGTCGTCGTTGCGGGTGGTGAGCCCGCGCTGCAGCAGCTCCGAGGCGCGGAGGTACCCGCCGTGCTGGTACACCAGCAGCCCGGACATCAGGTAGCACAGGCCAGCCCAGCCCGGGTAGGTGCGGGCCAGGGCAATCAGCCGCTCGGGTTCACGGCTCGAGAAGACCGCGTCGTGCACCTCTTTGGCCGGCCGGGGCATCCGCCGGAGCCGCGGCACCTCGCCGTTGATCGCGAGCAGTGACGGATTGCGTGCGCCCAGCACTCCGGTCAGCAGGCCGCCCACTCCCCCGGCAAGGTCGTGGACAGGCGTGCGCAGGTGCGCCTGTCCGAACGGCGTCAGGTCACGGCTGTCCCAATAGATCGGTGCGCTGTCCCCGGCAGTCATCTTTCCATGCTAACGAACGCCGGGCCGCGGCATGCGGACTGTCCGGACCATCAGCAAGGCACCTTCACCCAGCCCATTGCTCGGGCCACCGGGGTAGGGGATGGTAGTAAGTGCCCTTAGTAAAAAATCCAGGCCAAGGAGAACAGCATGCAGATCGACAAGAACCAGATCCTTGAATTCCTGAGGTCCCAAGGGAACAACGACAAAGCATCCCAAGCTGAATCTGAGCTGCCGGACCAGGTAGACACCGAGCAGCACGCAGGCCTCCTGTCCAACCTAGGCATCAACCCCGCAGAGTTACTGGGAAAGCTGCCCGGCGGCATCGGCAACCATATCGGAGACAAACTCGGCGGACTGGGGCTCTAGGACCCTATCTGACCAGACTCAGGGCCTCGCCATGAACCACTCGGTGAACGAGGCGGCGCGGCCTGAGCCGTCAAAGCGCACCACCCAGAGATTGTCATAGCTGGGCTGGTCCCCGGCATAGACGGTCACGCCTTGAACGAAGGCCGTGGGGCCGTCGGTTCCCAGCAGGTCCCAGCTGAAGGTCCAGTCCTGGGGTTCGTCCCGGGCAGCCAGCCAACCGTCCACGATCCCGTCCCGGCCGGTCCAGGCGTCGGGGTCGTGCGGCCGGGTTTCATACCGCGCATTCTCCGTGAAAAGTGCGCGGATGTGCTCCGGATCGTTGCTGGACCATGCGGCCTGGTAGTTGTCCATCCACGTGGCGATGTGCAGGGCTGCTTCCGTGGGCTCGGTCATCCCCCCGTTGTACGCGCCTGCCTGACCCGGCGCAAGGGAACTACCCGTTCACCGCGGCAATCCACACCCCGATGACCCAGGCGCTTGCGGCCAGGCACGCCAGCCCGAATTCGGCGAGCATCCCGATGCCGGTGGCTTTGAGGGCGGCCCAGCTGGAACGGGCCGCGGTGGGCAGGTTGCGTGTGCGCAGGACTTCACTGAGGAGCAGGCCTGCGGCGAACCCGACGAACAGTCCCACCACCGGGATGATGAACATGCCGGCCACACCGGCCACCAGTCCCACCACGATGCTGCGGCTGGGGATGGCATGCTCCTTGAGCTTCCGCCCGGTGAGGACGGCGCCGGCGGCCATCCCGGCGGCCACGAAGATGATGCCGACGGCGAACACCACCCAGCCGGCGGGACCGGCGCCGCCCCAGATGGCCCACGCCAGCAGGCTGGCCCCGATCAGGATGCTGCCGGGCAGGACGGGGATGATGGTCCCCGCCACACCCACCAGGATCGCAAGGCCGCACAGGATGGTCACCACGGTCTCGGAAGTCATGGCACCCAGTCTAGGGTGGCGCGCCTGCCGGACCGGACCGCGCTAACGCCCGACGGCGGTGCCTCCTTTCGGGGAAGGAGGCACCGCCGTCGGGAGTAACGGGGGTTGGACTACTCCGCTTCCACCGCCGCGGCGACGGCCGCTGTCACCGCCGGTGCAACCCGGGGGTCGAGCGGGCTGGGCACGATGTAGTCGGCGGCCAGGTCCTCGGCGGCAAGCTCGGCAATGGCGTTGGCCGCCGCCAGCTTCATGGCCGGGGTGATCCGGCGGGCGCCGGCGTCCAGGGCGCCCCGGAAGATGCCGGGGAACGCCAGGACGTTGTTGATCTGGTTGGGGAAGTCACTGCGGCCGGTGGCCACCACGGCGGCGTACTTCGCGGCGACCTCCGGCAGGACCTCGGGGTCCGGGTTGGAAAGGGCGAACACGATGGCGTCCTGGTTCATCAGGGCAAGGTGTGCCTCGTCCAGCTTTGAGGAGGAAACGCCGATGAAGACGTCCGCTCCGGTAAGCGCCTCGGCCGGGCCGCCTTCCACCCCGCGGGGGTTGCTGCGGCCGGCAATGTCAGCCTTCTTGCTGGACGTGTCCGCGGCGAGGTCGGCGCGGGTGCTGTTGATGACACCGCGGGAATCCAGCAGGACGACATCCGGGATGCCGGCGGCCAGGAGGATTTCGGCGACGGCGATGCCCGCGGCACCGGCACCGGAAACCACAACCTTCAGGCTGTCCAGGCTGCGGCCGGTCACCTTGGCGGCGTTGGTCAGGGCGGCCAGTGCCACCACTGCGGTGCCGTGCTGGTCGTCATGCATGACCGGGCAGTCCAGGGCCTCGATCAGCTTTTCCTCGAGCTCGAAGCAGCGGGGAGCGGCAATGTCCTCGAGGTTGACGGCGCCGAAGCTGGGACGCAGGCGGACAAGGGTCTCCACGATTTCGTCGACGTCGCTGGTGTTCAGGACCAAGGGGATGGAATCAAGGTCGCCGAAGGTCTTGAAGAGTGCGGACTTGCCCTCCATCACGGGCAGGGAGGCGCTGGCACCAATGTTGCCCAGGCCCAGGACTGCGGTGCCGTCGCTGACTACGACCACCAGGCGCTCGGCCCAGGTCAGGGTGCGGGCGAGCTCCGGCTGCTTGTGGATGGCGCGGCTGACCTCGGCCACACCGGGGGTGTAGGCGATGGACAGGTCGCGCTTGTTGGACAGCGGGACGGTGCTGGCGATGGAGAGCTTTCCGCCCTGGTGGGCGTCGAAGATCTCGGCTTCGGTCAAGGCTGTGGCTGCGGAATTGTCAGTGGCTGTAGCTGCGTCAATGGACACGTCGTTGTCTCCTGGTGCTCGCCGTGCACGCACGGCACATGGGGCCGGACCCGTGCGGGCTCCGGCAGGGAAAATGGTGCGACAGGAAACCCAGGGGTGGCGGGTCCGTAGGAGCCCCCGGGGATGTTCGCTCCCTGCTGCTCCGCTGGATCAATGGTAGGCAAGCGCCGGAGCCCGCAACGGCGGTCTTGACAGCGAAAACGGACGACAAATCGTTTATTCAGCGCTTATTATGACTCACGCCACGCCATAAAGGCGTATTTAATGCCGAATTGGTCTAGACCGGTTACGCCGTCTGGTGGAGTGTGAACCGGGCATCCGCGGCCGGAGAGAGCCGGGTGCAGGCCTTTTTGAGGTCTTCTTCGGCCTCGAAGAGGGACAGCCGGCGGTTCCGGACGGACTGGACCAGACCAGTGACGGACAGCATCAGGACCCTGGCGGCCACGGCATCGCCGGCGGCGGCCTCCACTGCCTTCTGCCCCAGGGCGTCGATGTCGCGCAGGAGGGCCGTGGTGTCCCGGTCGGGAAGGTACACACCGCGGCTCAGGCACTGTTCCACGGCAGGCTGCATGACCCGCATGTGGAAGATTTCCATCACGACGCCGGGCAGGGTGCGGCCGCGGAACCGGTCAGACTCGCGCCGTGCAGCGGCCTCCAACTCTTCCAGCTGGTGGCGGTACAGGGCAAGCACCAGGTGTGTGGAAGACGGAAAGTAGCGGTACACCGTCCCCAACGGAACGTCTGCTTTCGCGGCGATGTCGGACAGGTCCACGGAGTCCAGGCCCTTCCGGGCAAAGGAAGCAGCGGCTTCGAGCATGCGTGCGTAGCGAAGGCGCTGGCGTGGTGCAGTGGGCCGGGGGGCCATGGGCGGATGGTCTGAAACAGTCTCGGTCATCAGCATTTTCCGGGGTTGTGTTCTGGGGTTGCTGCTGCCCGGGCTCCCCCATCCATACAGCCCCGCAGCCGGCTCAACTATACGGCACCAGCCAGCGATGCAACCCGTCAGTGTCCTTACCAATGGCCGCCGGAAGGGTCAGTCCACGCCTTTGATCTTGACGACGAAAACAGCGCCCAGCAGGCCGATGACGGCCGCCGTGGTGAAGAGGGTTCCGTACCCGCCGAAGAACTTCAGGGCCAGGAACGCAAGCAGGGGTGCGATCACCTGCGGCAGGGAGCTGGCGATGTTGATGACACCCAGGTCCTTGCCCCGGTCCGCGGCCTTCGGAAGCACCTGGGTCAGCAGGGCAAAGTCCACTGCAAGGTAGGCTCCAAAGCCGATGCCCAGCACGGCGGCGCCGGCAAGGGCACCCGGCCAGACCGGAAAGAAGGCCATGATCAGGGCCGCCATGGCGATCGTGGCCGAGGAGCCGATGACAAACGGCTTCCGTTTGCCAACCCTGTCACTCCACGGCCCGGCGATCACAGCGGTGATCATCACCATCACCGCATAGATTCCGGTGAGTATCAGAACTCCGAAGGCAGGGTCGCCGTGTTTGATGATGTCCCGGAGGAAGAAGAGCAGGTACACGATGGTGAGCTGATTGCCCACGTTAACCAGCAGCCGGGTCAGCCAGGCCCAGCCGAAGTCCGGATACCGGACAGGACTGATGTAGAAACCCTTGGCAAAGGCCCGCAGATTGAAAGTGCCCAGTTCCGATTTGGGCAGGGCGGGGTCGTTGCGGTGGAACAGGTAGGGCAGCACGGAAACCAGCAAGGCCCCGGCGCACAGCCAGTAGCCCACCATGAAGTTTCCGGTAACCACAGCGCCGAAGACGGCCCCGGTAAGGACGCCCAAGGTCTGGCCCATGGCCGCCAGCCCGCCCACGCCGCCGCGCTGCGGCACCGGGACCCTGTCCGGGACGGCAGCGAAAATGGCTGCGTAGGCCGCGTTGGCACCCAGTTGCACCAGGCACCAGAACAGCACCATCAGCGCCACCGACGCCGAGACGGACATGGCCAGCAGGGCCGCCGTGGCCAGCACCGCTCCCAGAAGGACCCAGGGGGCTCGGCGGCCAAAGCGCGACGTGGTGCGGTCAGACAGGGCGCCGAACAGCGGGTTGGCCACGAGGGAGACTGCGGCGCCGCATGCCGTGACCAGGGACAGGATGGCTTCCTTGCTGGGCGAATCAATGCTGATGGCCTGCTGGCCGATGAAGACATTGATGGGCCCGAAGAATGCGGCGTTGATGCCAACATTGACCAGCACCAGCCCGGTGACCCAGCGCGCGGTGACCTTCTGCGTTGGCTCGGCGAGCGCCGCCGTCGTGGTCCGCGGAACGTCCGGCGGGACCGGCGTGTTGGACATGCTCATGGCTGGTTCCCCCCGGGGCAGGTGCTGATGCTGGAATTCAGACTATCGTGGGCCTTGCCCGGCGTCTGTGCCGCACGCCGGGGCAGTAACGAGCGCGCGGCACCCCGAGGCTCGAAGGAGAACCACATGAACGCTGCTTCCACCCCTGCCATCAACACGGCGGACCTCTACGACGAGCGCGGCGATGAGCTGGCGTCCGTGGCGCTGCAGTTCCAGTCCCTCGGCGGCCGCACGCATTTCTCCGGGCAGGCCCGGACCATCCGCTGCTTCCAGGACAACGCCCTGGTGAAGTCCACGCTGGCAACCCCGGGCAACGGCAACGTGCTGGTGGTGGACGGCGGCGGCTCGCTGGGGACCGCCCTGATGGGGGACATGATCGCCGAAAGCGCCGTGGCGAACGGCTGGGCCGGCGTCGTGATCAATGGGGCAATCCGGGACCGCGAGGCCATCGCGAAGCTCGACCTGGGCGTGAAGGCGCTGGGCAGCAACCCCCGGAAGAGCGCCAAGGCCGGAGCAGGCGAAGTGGACGTTGACGTGGTGATCGATGGCGTCACCATCCGCACGGGGGCCATGATCTGGTGCGATCCGGACGGCGTCCTCGTGGAGCCGTGACCCGGCAGCCTCAAAAAGTTTCCCGTGCCGGGGAATGGAAGTGCAGGTAAGATAGTTACTGAAAGCAACTATCAATTGCTTACTTCCCTTTTCTTCCCCTTGGAGCCCCTATGTCCAAAGCCACTGCCGCGCCCGGCGCCGGAGATACCCTGACGCAGCGCCAGATCGTCACCGTGATGGTGGGCCTGATGCTGGGCATGTTCCTGGCCTCGTTGGACCAGACCATCGTGTCCACGTCCATCTACACCATCGCCAACGACCTGGACGGCCTCTCGCTCCAGGCGTGGGCCACCACTGCGTACCTGATCACCTCCACGGTCAGCACCCCGCTGTACGGCAAGCTGAGCGATATATTCGGCCGCCGGCCCCTGTACCTGAGCGCCATCGTGATCTTCCTGGCGGGCTCGGTCTACGCCGGTTCCGTCCATTCCATGACGGAACTTGCACTGGCCCGCGGCGTCCAGGGCCTCGGCGCCGGCGGCCTGCTGGCACTGGCCCTGACCATCATCGGCGACATTGTCTCGCTCAAGGACCGGGCCAAGTACCAGGGCTACTTCATGTCCGTGTTCGGCATCTCCTCGGTGCTGGGCCCCGTGGTGGGCGGTGCCTTCGCCGGAACCTCCAACATCCTGGGCTTTGACGGCTGGCGCTGGGTGTTCTTCATCAACGTGCCTATCGGCCTCGCCGCCCTGGTGGTGGTGTTCCTGTTCCTGCACCTGCCGGCCAAGCACCTGAAGCAGAAGATCGACTACTGGGGCGCCGCAGCCATCACCGTGGCCATCGTCCCGCTGCTCCTGGTGGCCGAGCAGGGCCGCTCCTGGGGCTGGGCGTCCACCAACTCCTTCCTCTGCTACGGCCTGGGCGTACTGGGCATCGCCTGGTTCCTGCTGGCCGAGAAACGCGCCGGAGACTACGCCCTGATCCCGCTGCGGCTTTTCAGCAACATCACCTTCGGGCTGTCCTCGCTGCTGAACTTCATCATCGGCATCGGCATGTTCGGTGCCATCGCCATGCTCCCCATGTACCTCCAACTCGTGAAGGGCCTGACTCCCACCGAGGCCGGCCTGATGATGATCACCTTCACCGTGGGCATCCTGTTCGGGTCCATCACCGCCGGGCGGACCATCTCTGCGTCCGGCACCTTCCGGATCTTCCCCATCATGGGCACGGGAATCCTCACGGCCGCAGCACTGGTCATGGGGCTTTCGCTTCGCGTGGACACGGCCCTGTGGGTTCCCGGACTGATCGCCGTGTTCTTCGGCGTGGGCCTGGGCTTCTGCATGCAGCCGCTCACCTTGGCCATGCAGACCTCCGTCCCGCCGCGTGACATGGGTGTGGGAACGTCCTCGGCCGCCTTCTTCCGCTCCATGGGCGGCGCCGTGGGAACCGCCGTCTTCATCTCCATGCTGTTCAGCCTGGCGGCCGACAAGATCGCCGACGGCATGAAGGCAGCCACCACTGATGCCGCGTACCTTGCCGTCCTGAAGGACCCGGCGGTGGCGGCAGACCCGGCCAACGCCAAGCTGTACGACTTCTTCAAGAACGGCGCGTCCAACGATTCGCTCAACGACACCAGCTGGCTGCACACGGCCAACAGCACCCTGACCCGGCCCATCACCGAAGGCTTCGCCGGTTCGATCGACGCCGTGATGCTGACAGCTGCGGTGCTGACCGGAATCGCGTTCCTCATCAGCCTCGCGCTGCCGAAGAAGAAGCTGACGGACCCCAACGCCACTCCCCCGCAGGACAACGACACCCTGCAGGTCCCCGCCCACTAATCGCGAGCTCACTTGTGGTGTCCAAAACACCAACGCGCGCTCACTCGTGGCGGCATAACCGGAACCCTTTCGCACACCGTGCGGGAGGGTTCCGGCGTTTCTCTTCTGAGTGCTGCGCGCCCGGGGCGGGGTGTACGACGGCGGCGCGTACCGTCGTCGTGCGCGTCCACTGCGGGAGGGGAGCCGGCGCGGGCCTGCTTTAACTGGAACGGTTCGCCGTGGCATGGAACACTACCGTAAGTACACTGGCCATTCAGCCGGTCCGCAGCCGACGACGTCCGCGCGAACTCCACCACACCCCAAACCCAGGGAGAACCATGCCCACTGCACAGGAGCAGACCAAGACCCGCATACCGCAGCGGGTGATCTGGCTGGCCCTTGCGGGAGCGGTGGGCGGATTCCTCTTCGGCTTCGACTCGTCCGTGGTGAACGGTGCCGTGGACGCCATGAAGGGCGAGTTCGCGCTCTCCGAGGCGGTGACCGGGTTCGCCGTCGCCGTTGCGCTGCTGGGCTGCGCAGCCGGCGCCTACCTGGCAGGCAAGGTGGCCGACAAATACGGCCGCATCCCCGCCATGAAAATCGGTGCGCTGCTCTTCCTGGTCAGCGCCATCGGCACCGGCTTCGCTTTCAGCGTGTGGGACCTCATTTTCTGGCGGCTGGTGGGCGGACTCGGCATTGGCCTCGCCTCCGTGATTGCCCCTGCATATATCTCCGAAATCTCGCCGCGGCAGGTCCGCGGGCGGCTCGCCTCCCTGCAGCAGCTGGCCATCACCACAGGTATTTTCGCGGCCCTGCTGTCGGACGCCCTCCTGGC
The DNA here is from genome assembly GCF_026672455.1 of Pseudarthrobacter sp. SL88. NCBI lineage: Bacteria > Bacillati > Actinomycetota > Actinomycetes > Micrococcales > Micrococcaceae > Pseudarthrobacter > Pseudarthrobacter sp. SL88. The sequence goes on along the minus strand of NZ_JAPPRD010000001.1, from coordinate 4,173,980 downwards.
CACCAGCGCCGGCGGCGCGGACCAGACCTTCTGGCTGGGCATCGAGGCGTGGCGCTGGATGTTCCTGGCCGCCGCCGTTCCCGCCCTGGTTTACGGCTGGATTGCCTTCACGCTCCCGGAGTCTCCGCGGTTCCTGGTGTTCCAGGGCAAAGACGACGAAGCACGCAAGATCTTCGACAGCATCGCCCCGGCCGATGACACCGAGCGCCACATCCGGGAAATCCGGGACGCCATCGAGGAAGACAAGATCGCCGGGCAGAAGGGCTCGCTGCGCGGCAAGACCTTCGGCCTGCAGGCGGTGGTCTGGGTGGGCATCATCCTCTCCATGCTGCAGCAGTTCGTGGGCATCAACGTGATCTTCTACTACTCCACCACCCTGTGGAAGGCCGTGGGTTTCCGGGAAGAGGATTCCCTGGCCATCTCGGTGGCCACATCCGTCACCAACATCCTGGTCACCCTCGTGGCCATTGCCTTGGTGGACCGGGTGGGCCGCCGCCCCATCCTGCTGGTTGGTTCCGTAGGCATGGCCGTCTCCCTGGGCGCCATGGCCCTGGCCTTCTCCTCCGCAACGGGATCCGGCGAAGACATCACCCTCCCGGGCGCCTGGGGGCCCGTGGCCCTGGTGGCTGCCAACGTGTTCGTGGTCAGCTTCGGCGCCTCCTGGGGCCCGCTGGTGTGGGTGCTGCTCGGCGAGATCTTCCCGTCCCGCATCCGCGCCCGCGCCCTGGGGCTCGCCGCCGCGGCACAGTGGGTGGCCAACTTCGCCATCACCCTCAGCTTCCCGGTGATGTCCGCCGTGTCCCTGCCGCTGACCTACGCCATGTACGCGCTGTTCGCGGCGGCATCCTTCTTCTTCGTGATGTTCAAGGTGCCGGAGACCAACGGCATGTCCCTCGAGCAGGCGGAGACCCTGTTCGTGGCCAAGGGGTCGGCGAAGGGCTGACAGCAGGTCCGGCTGAACCCAGGTCCGGCTGAACTCCGTCAGGGAACCACCCGCTAGATTGGACGGGTGACTGATCTGGGGGCGGTCCTTGAGGCCGGACAGCTGGTGGTGGGCTATGGCGGCGCGCCCGTTTGCGGCGAAGTGACGGCGGAAGTGCGCGCAGGCCAGGTGCTGGGCGTGGTGGGCGTCAACGGGGCCGGGAAATCCACGGTGGTACAGACCATCGCCGGCCGGCAGCCCGCCATCAGCGGCGACGCCCGGATCCTCGGACTGCCCGTGGACCCGGATTCCGTCCATTTCCGCCGTGAAGTTGCCGCCGTGTTCGACGACGACCTCTTCTTTCCGTCGCTGAGCGTCACCGAGCACCTGCTCCTGGTGGCCCGCGGCCACTCGCTGGCGGCTCCCGGGGAGCGGGTGGCTGCCGAACTGGAGTTCTTTGGCCTGTCCACGCGCGCGGACGCCATACCGGATGCATTGTCTTCGGGGCAGCGGCGCCGCCTGCTGTTGGCCGCGGGATTCATCCGGCCATCGGCCCTGCTGATCCTGGACGAGCCGGAGCAGCGCCTGGACCCCGGCATGCGGGACGCCCTGGCAGGCCGGATCGCCGCCTACGCGGAGGGCGGTGGCGCCGTCCTGCTGGTGACACACGACCCGCGGCTGCTGGTCCGCACGGCAACCTCTGCACTGGTGATCAAGGACGATGTGGAGCTGGTGTCCGCCGACGAGGGGGCAGCTTTCATTGCAGGCCTCTGATCCCGTGACAGGCGCCCAAGCCGGCACCGCCCTTGCCGGCGAATTGGTGACTTTCACCAGGCGGCACTCCCGGGCGTACAACCGCACCCAGACGTCCGTGGGAGATGCCTTCGCGGATATTTATACCTCCCTGGTGGCCCTGGGCTGCGCCGCTGCCATTGCCGTTTCCTTCGTGGGCGGGCTGCGCGATGAAATGACCAGGGACAACGCCATGGCGGCAAGCCTGGTGGCGGGGAGCCCGCTGGTGCTTCCGGCCCCGCTCCTGTGGACCCTGCTGACCTACGGCGGATTGGCGGCCATCCTGGCAGTGGCACGGCGGCTGGGTCCCATCGCCGTCACGGGCGCGCAGGGTGCGTGGTGGCTGCCGCTGCCCCTTGACCGCCGCCCCATGGTGTTGCCCACCTTCCGGCGCCGCCTGCTTTCCGTGGGCCTCGGCGCCACCCTCGGCTATGTCCCGTTCAGCATCGTCACGGACCTGGCGGCGGACGCCGCGGACCACGCGCTGGCCGCGGCAACGTTCGGGGCCGCAAGCGTGGCGGTAGTGGGCATTGCAGGTGTACTCCAGCTCGGGCTGGTGGCTCCGCGCCGTGGCCGGGCCGCCGCACTGCTGGCCCTCGCCCCGCTTGCGCTGCTGCCGGGGATGGCCGACGCCGGGTGGCCATTGGCTGCCGCGGTGCTGGCCGGCGTCGTGGTCCTTGTTCCCCTTTTGCGCCGCGCGGGCCAGGTCACCGGCATGGAACTGGTCCGTGGCGGCAACGTGTCAGGGCACGCGGCGTCGGCGGTGTTCTTCCTGGACACCAACGAGCTGCTCCGCTCGATGGCGGGGACACCGCGTCCCGCAGCCGGTTCCCGGGCCCGGCGTTTCTATGCCCGCAGGACGCGGGGCCCGTTTGCCGGCCTCGTCAGGGCGGACGTTACGGCGTTCCTTCGCCTGCAGCCCCTCCTGGCAGTGCCGTTGCTGTGGCTGGCGGCATGCCTGGCCGTGGTGGTGTCCGACGCCGGGCTCCCCGCCTGGCTGCAGCTGGTCTTCCTGCTGGTGGCCGGCTGTGGAGTGGCCAGCGGGATGGGCACCGTGGCCCGGCGGACAGCGTTGTTGCCCGAGCTGGACGCCCTGCTGCCGCTCCCCCGCGCCGCCGTCCGGGCGAGCCGGCTGTTGATGCCCGCGCTGGCGCTGGCCGCTTGGATGACACTGCTCTCGGGCGCCCTGGCCCTGCTGGGGGCGGGCGGACCGCTGTTGCCCGCCATGGGTGCGCTGGCCGGCATCGGCATGGGCGCCGGCTGCCTCCGCGGAGCTACCCGGCCGCCCGCGGACTGGACGCTGCCGCCGGTGGATACGCCAATGGGCCCGGTTCCCCGGGCCCAGTTGTCCTCGCTGCTGCGGGGACTCGACGTCACCGTCCTGTCTCTGCTGCCGGTGGGGATCGCCCTCTTCGTGGGGCAGGCCCTTCCGGTGCTTGTCATGGTGCAGGCCGCGGTGAGCCTGGCTGCGGTGCTGGTGGTCCTGCTGTCCGGCACCAAGTCTGCCTCCGGGAGGCAGTAGCGACTCCTAGACCAGGTGCGGTTCGTGCGCCGTAAGGTACTTGCGGCCGCTGAACGCCACCAGGATGGCAATTCCCATGGCCACGGCACCGGCGTAGAAGGGCACCTGGGGGCCGAAGTGCTCACCCAGTTGCGCGGCCAGGAATGGCGCCAGCGCGCCGCCCATCCAGCGGACGAAGTTGTAGCCGGAGGAGGCCACCGGCCGAGGGGAATCGGAGACGCCCATGGCCAGTTCGGTGTAGACGGTGTTGTTGATGCCCAGCAGGGCGCCCGCCACAATGACCAGTACGACGACGGCAGGCACCGAGTGCCCGGCCGCCAGTCCCAGGCCGGCCAGGTCCAGCAACAGGACGAACAGGGTGCCGGTCAGCACCTTGACGGCACCGAAGCGGCGCTGCAGGACCGGCGCGACGAAGACGGAGAACACGGCCACCGCCACGCCCCAGCCGAAGAAGACGGCGCCGATTCCATACGCGTCCATGCCCAGGATGAAGGGGGTGAAAGCCAGGATGGTGAAGAAGCCGTAGTTGTAGAACAAGCCGCTGGCCGCCGTCGTGCGCAATCCCTTGTGGCCCAGGGCCAGTAGCGGATCGCGGAGGCGCACCTTGCGCTCGGGCAGCGGCGTCTTGGGAAGCAGGGCCAGCAAGGCGATGAATGCGGCGGCCATCAGGACGGCCGTGCCAAAGAACGGGGCGCGCCACTGCCAGCCGCCCAGCAGGGCGCCCAGGAGCGGGCCGAGGGAGATGCCAAGGCCCAGTGCGGCCTCGTAGAGGATGATGGCAATGCCGGCGCCGCCGCTTGCCACACCCACGATGACCGCGAGGGCGGTGGCGACGAAGAGGGCGTTGCCCAGGCCCCAGCCGGCGCGGAAGCCCACCAGCTCATCCACGCTGCCGGACAGGCCGGAGAGCGAAGAGAACACCACGATGATGGCCAGCCCGATCAGCAGGGTTTTCTTGCCGCCGATGCGGGACGAGACGAAGCCGGTGATCAGCATCGCCAGGGCGGTGACCAGGAAGTAGCTGGTGAACAGCAGCGAGACCTCGCTGGGGCTGGCGTCCAGGTTGGTGGCGATCGCGGGGAGGATGGGGTCCACCAGGCCGATGCCCATGAACGCGAAGACCGCGGCCAGGGCGGTGGCCCACACGGCTTTTGGCTGTTTGAGGAAGGAGGCCTTTTCGGCCTGCAGGGTGTTCCCGGGTGCCGGCAGGGTGTCTGCTTGGCGGTTCATGGGGTGTGCTCCTAAGGGGGTGCGGTGCGTCAGTTCTGGAGGGACGCGTTGATTTTGTCGATGACGGGCAGCGCCGCCGCCAGTGCTTCCCGGTCCTGCTCGGTGAGTTCGCCGAGGAGTTCGGCCATGACGGCGTTGCGCCGCTGGTTTGCGGACTCGACGGCGGCGCGGCCTTCGGCGGTCAGGATGACGCGGACGGCGCGGGAGTCGGCGGGGTCGGGTTCGCGGCGGGCCAGCCCGGCGCGTTCGAGCTTGATGATCTGCTCGGTGGCGCTGGGTACCCTGACGCCGAGGTTGCGGGCGATCTCACCTACCCGGACGCCGTCGTCCAGCAGCATCTTCAGGGTGCTGAGCTGGGCGGCGCTGAGGTCTCCGTCCGCGTCGAGGCGGCGGACCAGGTAGACGCTGTGGCGCAGGGCTTCGCGGAAGCCTGCGGCGAGTTCCTGGAGCTTGGTGTCATTCATCATTAGGTACCCTAACATTTAGGGTACCTAACAGTCAAGGATGTGCTGTCAGAGCGTGAGCTTCATGCCCTCGTGCGAGCCTTCAAATCCGAGCCGCTGGTAGAAGCGCTGGGCGGCCGTCCGCGTCTTGTGGGTGGTCAGCTGCACCAGCGAACAGCCCTGGCGCCTGGACTCGCCGATGGCCCACTGGATCATCAGGTTGCCGATGCCCTGGCCCCTGAGGGCGTCGGCCACCCGCACGCCCTCGATCTGCGAGCGCCATGCCCCGTGCCGCGAGATGCCGGGGAGGAAGCTCAGCTGGAACGTGGCAACCACCGGACCCGCGGCTTCCCCGGGCGGCACCAGCTCGCCCACAAGGAGCATGTGGCGGGGGTCGCCGTCGATCGCGTCAAAGGCGCGTTCGTAGGGCGCCATGTCCTGGCCCGCCTCGCGGCCCGCGCCCAGGGCGTCATCGGCGAGGAGCTGCACGACGGCGGGCAGGTCCGCCCGCGTGGCGTGGCGGAGGCGGAAAGTCCCGCGCTCGACGTCGGCGGTCAGCAAAGGTTCCGGGGCACCAGCGGTTTCAGTCACCTGCCCAGCCTTACACGGGCGAGCGCGCGTTGCAGGAATACCCACCACAAGTGAGCGCGCGTCAGGTGAAGTAGACGCCGATCCGGTGCGCGCCGATTTCCTCGATGCGGATGTCGATGTCGTAGACGTCGTGGAGCATGGCCTGCTGCATGATCTGCCGCGGGCTGCCCTGGTGGATCAGCCTGCCGTCCTTCATGGCCAGGATGGTGTCCGAGTAGCAGGAGGCGAAGTTGATGTCGTGGACCACGATCACAATCGTCTTGCCGAATTCGTCGGCAAGACGCCGCAGGAGCCGCATCATCTCCACCGAGTGCTTCATGTCCAGGTTGTTCAGCGGCTCGTCCAGGAGCAGGTACTGCGTGTCCTGGGCCAGCACCATGGCAATGAACGCGCGCTGCCGCTGCCCGCCGGAGAGCTCGTCCACGAACTTGTCCGCCATGGGCGTCAGGTCCAGGTGCGCGATGGCCTCTTCCACCTTGGCGAGGTCCTCAACGGTGGGCCGGCCGCCGGAGTGGGGGAACCGGCCGAAGGCCACCAGGTCGCGGACGGTGAGCCGCATGGTGAGGTGGTTCTCCTGGCGGAGGATGGCCATGGTCCGGGCCAGCTGGCGGCTGTCCGTGGACGCGATGTCCAGGCCGCCCACGGACACCTCGCCTGAGCCCAGGGGCTGCAACCGGCTGATCAGTGAGAGCAGGGTGGATTTGCCGGCGCCGTTGGGTCCGATGATCGAGGTGATGCCGCCCTGCGGGAGCTCGCAGCTGACGTCGTCGAGGACCGTCTGGCCGCCGTAGCTTTTGGAGACGTTGCGGACCGCGATGGTCATTTGAGCGAGCCTTTCAGCAGGAGGTAGAGGAAGAGGATGCCGCCGGTGAACTCGATGACCACGCTGAGCGCCGTGCCGAAGCCGAAAACCTTCTCCAAAACCAGCTGGCCGCCCACCAGGGCAATGGCGCCGATCAGTACCACGATGGGCAGCAGCCAGGCGTGGCTGAACCCGCGGCACAGCTGGTAGCCCAGGCTCACCACCAGGAGTCCGAAGAAGGTCACCGGCCCCACCAGGGCGGTGGAGACGGCCACCAGCAGCGAGCACGCCAGCAGCACGCGCATCACCACCTTGCGGTGGTCCACACCCACGTTGATGGCCACGTCCCGGCCCAGCGCCAGGACGTCAAGGGTGTGCCGGGCCCGCCACACGGCCGCGCAAACGGCGGCGACGATCACCGCGGCGACGCCCAGCAGGGCGGGGTCAACGTTGTTGAAGGACGCGAAGAACAGGTCCTGCAGGATGATGAACTCGCTGGGTTCCATCAGCCGCTGCAGCAGTGAGGAGAATCCACGGAACAGGCTGCCGAGGATCACTCCCACCAACAGGAGCAGATGCAGCGAGCGGGTGGCGCCGGTGAACATCCAGCGGTACAGCAGTGCGCTGAAGGTCACCATCAGCACCACCTCCACGCCGAACTGCAGCGTGGGCGGGGCGGTCACCACGGCCGCGGCACCGAGGGGGAAGGCCATGACGGTCTGCACCAGGATGTACAGCGAGTCGAAGCCCATGATGGACGGCGTCAGGATGCGGTTGGCCGTCACGGTCTGGAACAGCAGCGTGGATACGCCCACGGCTACGGCCACCAGCAGCATGGCGGAGACCTTGATGGCGCGGCGCGGCAGGATGTAGCCCACGTTGCCCTTGAGTTCGAAGAACAGGAAGAAGAGGACCGCGGCGGCCGCCGCCGCGAGCAGGACACCCAGCACGACGTGGGGCGGGGCATTGCGGAGCCGGCGCCGGGCCGGGCCGCGGGACGGGGCGGCGGCGGCATCCACGGGAGCCGGGGAGGTCAGGGCTGGCGCCTTAGGCATTGCGTTTCCTCAGGATCAGGGCGAGGAAGAGGATGGCGCCCAGCACGGACATCACCATCCCCACGGGGACCTCGTAGGGGTACCGGATGGTCCGGCCGATGATGTCGCAGACCAGCACGAACGCGGCCCCGAACAGGGCGGTCCAAGGGACGGCCCGGCGGAGGTTGTCACCGAAGATGAGGGAGACGATGTTGGGCACTACCAGGCCCAGGAAGGGTACGGCGCCCACGGTGGTGACCACGACGGCGGAGATCAGCGAGACGATCAGCAACCCCAGCCGCATGGTGCGGGCGTAGTTCAGGCCCAGGTTGGTGGTGAAGTCCTGCCCCATCCCTGCCACGGTGAAACGGTCCGCAGCGAGCACGCCCACCAGCATGAGTGCGGCGACGATCCAGAGAAGCTCATAGCGGCCGCGGAGGACGCCCGAGAAGTCGCCGATCATCCAGTTGCTGAGCGTCTGCAGCAGGTCGTACCGGTAGGCGAAGAAGGTGGTGACGGCGGCGATGATGCCGCCCAGCATGATGCCCACCAGCGGGATGAGCAGGGTGTTCCTGGCGGGCAGCCGCCGCAGGATGGCCAGGAACAGGGCGGTCCCCAGCATCGCGAAAACGCTGGCCACCAGCATCTGGGCCAATATGGGCGCGCCCGGGGCGAGGACCGTGACCACCAGGATGCCCAGTGTGGCGGACTCGACCGTACCCACGGTGGAGGGTTCCACGAAGCGGTTCCGGGCCATGAGCTGCATGATCAGCCCGGCCACGGCCACAGCCATGCCTGCCAGCAGCACCGCCAGGGTGCGTGGCACCCGGGAGATCCAGAAGATGTCGATGGTGTCCGCGTCACCCGCGAGCAGCGCCGGGAGTGAGACGTCGCTGACGCCCACGAACATGCTTCCGGCGGCGAGGACCAGGACGGCAACTGCGGCGGCAGCCAGGCCCGCGTAGTGGCGGGCCTGGCTGCGGGTTGCCGGCGCATGGGGGCGCGCGGCGGTGATGGTCATGCTGTAGCCCGGTGGTGGTTTAGGCGACGGAGCCGGCCACGGCGTCCACCATGGCTTTGACGTTGTTCAGGCCGTATCCCACGATGTACCAGCCTGCGGGGTCAAGGTTGATGATCTTGCCGTTCTTGGCGGCATTGGTGGACTGGACGAGCTCGTTGTCCAGGATGGCGTTTGCGCTGCCTTCCGTTCCGATGGCGGTATCGCGGTTGATCACGTAGAGGAGGTCCGGGTTGGCCTGCTTGATGTACTCGAAGGAGATGGCCTCGCCATGGGATCCCTCGGACTTCACGTCCGCCGCAGTGGGGACGCCCAAAACGTCGTGGATGATGCCGAAGCGGGACCCCGCGCCGTAGGCGGTGACTTCGCCGCCGGAAGTGAGGACGATCAGGCCCTTGCCGGCTGTTGCGGCCTTGGCTTTGGTGCCGGCCACGGTGGTATCCACGGCGGCGAGCTTCTCCTCAACCTCGGCTGACTTGTTGAAGATGGTCCCCAGCTTTCCGGCCTGCTCTTTAAAGCTGTCCATGGGCTTGGCGGCATCAATGGAGAGATCAATCGTGGGGGCGATCTTGCTCAGCTCTTCATAGGCTCCGGCGGTGCGGCCGGAGATGATGATGAGGTCCGGGTCGCCGGCACTGACGGCTTCGAAGTCGGGTTCCTTCAGGGAGCCGATCTTTGCGTACTTGGCGTCGGAGTATTTCTTCAGCGCGTCCGGGTAGGCGGCCTCCGGCACACCGGCAGGTTCTACTCCCAGGGCATCCATCGTGTCCAGGACGCCGAGGTCGAACGTGAAGACCTTTTCCGGGTTGACGGGAACGTTGGCCGTGCTCCCCTGGGCGTGCTCGACGGTGATGGTGGAGGTTTCCGCTGCGGGGGTTGCCGTGGCGTTGCCGCCGCACGCGGTCGCGGTCAGGAGAGCCGCCCCCGCTGCCATTGCCCCCAGATAGCCCGACAGGCTCTTCTTCACGATGTTCTCCACTCGGTAATAACGTCACAACTTCGTTGCCTAATAGAGCCGAGCCTATAAGTAAGGACAGGCTAACCAATACACTTTCGGTCCGTTTGTGTGCGAGATCACAGAAGAACGACGCCGGCACTGGGGTTCAGTGCCGGCGTCGTCATTGTGCATTACGTCGCTGCAGTCATTCGTCGGATGGTGCGGCAGGCAGCGTGCTGCCGCTGCGGACATCAGGCGGAGGCGGCGGCCACCTCTGCCTGCCGTTCCTCCACGAGGGTGGACACCGCGTTGAAGAGCGGGTGCTCCGGCTCCAGGCCGGTGATCCTGGCGGTGGCGTCCGCCGCACTGCCCGACGCGAGGATGCCGGCCAGTTCGGCGGCCTCGGCGTCGGCAGGATCAGTGAACCGCAGCGCCGCTGAGATGGCTCCCAGCAGAGCCTCGGGCACCACGCCGCGTTCGGCCAGCTCGGCCGCAGGGCCGATGAACCGCTCGTGCCGGCTGAGCTTGCGCAACGGGGCGCGGCCCACCCGGTTCACGGTGTCCGGCAGGTGCGGGTTGGTGAACCGGACCAGGATCTTCTGCACGTAGGCTTCCTGCGCCGCGTTGCTGAAGCCGTGCTTCGCCACCAGGAGCTGCTTGGTTTCCTCCAGCACTGCCCGCACGTCTTCCGCCACGTCCTGGTCCGCCATGGCGTCGGAGATCTTCTCCAATCCGGCCTCGAACCCGAAATAGGCGGCCGAAGCGTGGCCGGTGTTCACCGTGAACAGCTTGCGCTCTATGTAGGGCGCAAGCTCGTCCACAAAGGTGGCGCCGGGGATCTCCGGCTCCGAACCGGCGAAGGCAGTCCGGTCGATGACCCACTCATAGAAGGATTCCACAGTGACGTCCAGGCCCTGCCCGGCTTCCTGGTTGGGCACGATCCGGTCCACGGCGGTGTTCGCGAACACCGCCTGGCCGTCCAGCGCCCCGCCGGCGGCCTCCGGGCGGGAGGCCACCTCCCGGGCCAGGACGTCCGTGGCGTTGATGGCGTTCTCGCAGGCCATGACCTGCAGCGGCGCCATCCCGGCCCCGCGTGCGGCAATGCCCCGCGCGATCACCGGCGCCACGAACTTCAGGATGTGCGGCCCCACCGCGGTGGTGACGATGTCCGCCGTCGCGATCTCCGTGATGAGTTCCGCTTCCTGGGTGTTCGAATTCAGGGCGCGGAAGTTGTCCACGGTCTGCACGGCGGGGTTCTCCCCCACCTCATGGACGGCGTAGCTGTCCGCGGCCGCCAGCTGGGCGATCAGCGCGTCGGCGACGTCGGCGAACACCACCTCGTAGCCGGCATTGTGCAGGAGCAGCCCCACGAAGCCGCGGCCGATGTTACCGGCACCAAAATGTACAGCCTTCACTATGCGTTGACCTTTCCGAAGAGCTCCAGGACTTCATCAACGGAGCTGGCCGCCTCAAGGCGGGCCACCTGCTCCTTGTTGGTGAAGACCTTGGCGATGGAGGACAGGATGTGCAGGTGTTCGTTGTTCACGCCGGCGATGCCCACCACGAACTTGACCTCCTTGCCGTTCCAGTCGATGCCCTGCGGGTAGCGGATCACCGAGACTGCCGACTTCCGGATGTGGTCCTTGGCGGCGTTGGTGCCGTGCGGGATGGCCAGGAAGCTGCCCATGTAGGTGGACACGGATTCCTCGCGCTCGTGCATGGCGTCGATGTAGCCCTGGTCCACCGCGCCGCGGGCCAGCAGGAGCCTGCCGGCTTCGTCGATGGCGGCGTCGCGGGTGGTGGCCGTTCCGGTCAGGATGACGCTTTCACGGGCCAGGATCTCCGCCTGTCCCGCGGCCGGGGCGTCTGCGGCGTGCGCACCCCGGCCCGCGGCTGCAGCAGCCCCGGCGCCAACTCCTGCAGCGCCCGCTGCAGCAGCACCGCCGGAGGTTCCGGCATCCGGTTCGGCCGTGGCGCCGGCGTCGGACGTTCCGCCGTCGGTGTTGCTCTCCCTGACCAGGTCAACGATCTCGTCGTAGCGTGGGCTGTTCATGAAGTTGTCCACCGAGAAGTGAGCGGCGCTGGACGTGGACGGCTTGGCACGTTCGGTGAGGTCCTGGTGCGTGACCACAACGTCGTACGTGTCGCTGAGGTTGGCGATTGCCGAGTTGGTGACCTTGACATCCGGGAAGCCGGCGGCCTTGATCTTGTTGCGGAGCACTGATGCGCCCATGGCGCTGGAGCCCATTCCGGCGTCGCAGGCGAACACAATGTTCTTGATGGGACCAGCCATCACGGCGGTTCCCACACCGGCACCCGCACCGGTCAGGTGGGAGGAGACGGAGCTCTTCTTGCCCTTCATTTCTTCCATGCGGGAGGTTGCGGCGTTGAGGTCGCCTTCGTCGCTGTGCTTGGTGGTCTTCATGATCACCGAGGCCACCAGGAAGGACGCGGCCGTGGCAAGAAGCACCGCGAGGATCACCCCGAGGTAGCTGTCACGGGAGGTCTGTGCGAGTACGGCGAAGATGGAACCCGGGGCTGCCGGTGCCACGAGGCCGGCACCGGTGACCGCCAGGGTGGCGATGCCTGTCATGCCGCCGGCGATGGCGGCCAGGATGAGCAGCGGGCGCATCAGGACGTACGGGAAGTAGATCTCGTGGATGCCGCCGAGGAAGTGGATGATCGCTGCGCCCGGGGCGGAGGCCTTGGCCGCGCCCTTGCCGAAGAACATGTAAGCCAGCAGGATGCCCAGGCCCGGGCCGGGGTTGGCCTCGAGCAGGAAGAGGATGGACTTGCCCTGCTCCAGCGACTGCTGGACGCCCAGCGGGGTCAGCACACCGTGGTTGATGGCGTTGTTCAGGAAGAGGACTTTGGCGGGCTCAATGAAGATGCTGGTGAGCGGCAGCAGGCCGTTGTTGACCAGGAACTGCACCACGTTGCCGGCACCGGCGCTGAACCCTGAAACCACCGGAGCGACCGCGTAGAAGCCCAGCATGGCAAGGAGGGCACCCCAAATACCCGCGGAGAAGTTGTTGACCAGCATTTCGAAGCCCGGGCGGATTTTTCCGTCCCAGAGCGAATCGATCTTCTTCATGGTCCAGCCGCCCAGCGGGCCCATGATCATGGCGCCAATGAACATCGGGATGCCGGCGCCCACAATCACGCCCATGGTGCCGATGGCGCCCACCACGCCGCCGCGGACGTCGTAGACCATCTTGCCGCCGGTGTAACCGATCAGCAGCGGCAGCAGGTAGGTGATCATGGGCCCTACGAGGCCGATGTTCGGCTTCCCGTCGGTTTCACCGAAGCCGCCAAGCTGGGGAACCGGCAGCCAGCCCTTTTCGATGAAGAGGGCTGTGATGATGCCCCAGGCGATGAAGGCGCCGATGTTGGGCATGATCATTCCGGACAGGAACGTCCCGAATTTCTGGACGTGTACCCGAGCGCTGGTACGGGGCTTTGCAACTGTTTCTGTTGCCATGTGATTTCCTAACCGTTCGTCCTGCTGCTCCGCAGGATGGTCCGATACTGCCGACGACGTACTGCTGGTGGAACCGGGTGGCGCAGGTTATGCCGGGCTAACCGGCGGGGGTGGCGGAGATCCGGTGCAGCCACTCGAGGAAGAGCTTGAGCTCCGAGCTCGAGAGCTGGTCTGAGTGCGAGGCCTGAAGTGCGGCGTTCAGGGCAATCGCTGCCACCACCACCGAGGACTTTCCGGCGCTGCCCGGGGCCGAGCCACTGGCGGGCTCGGCGGACACCGCGAAAATCATGGCATCCCGGGTCATGGTGGACAGTTCGAGGTTCCGATCCGGAGCGGGTTCCGCGATCAGCATCAGCGTCACGCCAACGTTGGCCGCCAGGATGGACCTGGCCGCCTCCCTGGGCTGGACGTTGAGCTGGCCCGCCGCTGCGGCCTTGTTCAGCATCTCCTCCATCAGCGCCTCGGCATCGGCAACGATGGCGGGGCGGTTTTCCGGGCGGATGTTGCCGAACATCACCAGGTAGAGCTCCGGCTGGTTAAGCCCGAACTGCACGTGGTTGTCCCACATTCTCCGGATGTCCTCGAGAGGCTGCCCGGAGGGGGCGAAATCCCTTTCGCCTGCGACATATTCTTCGAATCCTGCAGCCACCACGGCGTCGAAAAGGCCTTCCTTGTCGCCGAAGTGGTGGTACAGGGTGGGTGCAGATACCCCTGCCAGCTGCGTGATCTGGCGGGTGGAGACCGGCGCTCCCGCGGATTTTGCCAGCAGCTCCGCCGCTGCACGGAGCAGCCGCATTTTGGGGGGAAGCTGGCCATCCAAACTCATAACCGCTACCCTAACACCTATAGCGTTGCTATATGAACTGAATCACATACAATTTTTTCAGGCTCGTTTCCATCTCCTGACGTGACGCGTTGTGGCGGGGCGGAGGTGTTCCGGCATGGCGCCGGGATTGTTTGGCGGGCCTGGTTACCGGCAGAGAATGAGGACCTTCAGTGCAGAACTTCCCAGGAGTAGGCGTCAGTCCAGGCCGCGTCATCGGCACCGTGCGGCAGATGCCCAAACCGATCAGCGAACCTCCCGCCGGTGAGCAGCTGGCACCGGACACCACCGCCGAGGAAGCCACTGCAGCACTGAAGGCGGCCTCCCAGGCCGTGCATGACGAACTGAAGGCGCGCGCCGCGCACGCGAGCGGCGACGGCAAGGCCGTCCTGGAGGCCACGGCACTGATGGCCAAGGACACCATGCTGATCAAGGGCGCCGCCAAGCTGGTGGCCCGGGGTACGTCCGCCGAGCGGGCCATCTGGGAATCTGGATCCTCCGTGTCGGAGATGCTCCACAACCTGGGCGGCTACATGGCTGAGCGCGCCACCGACGTCCTGGACGTGCGGGCCCGCATCGTGGCCGAGCTCCGGGGCGTGGCCGCGCCCGGCATCCCCGCGTCCGAGAACCCCTTCGTCCTGGTGGCAGACGACCTCGCCCCGGCCGATACCGCCACCCTGGACCCGAACAAGGTCCTCGCCCTGGTGACGTCCGGCGGCGGCCCGCAGTCGCACACGGCCATCATCGCCCGCTCGCTAGGCCTTCCCGCCGTCGTGGCCGCCGTCGGGGTGGACCACATCGCTGACGGAACCGAGGTCTACGTGGACGGCGCCGCCGGCTCCGTCACGTCCGAACCGGACGCTTCCCTGCGCGAGGCCGCGGAAGGCTGGGCCGCAACGGCGTCGCTGCTGGCAGAGTTCACCGGCACGGGCGCGACGGCGGACGGCCACCAGGTCCCGTTGCTCGCCAACGTGGGCGGCGGCAAGGACGCCGTGGCTGCGGCGAAGCTGGGCGCCCAGGGCGTGGGGCTGTTCCGCACCGAGTTCTGCTTCCTGGAACGCGACACCGAGCCCTCCGTGGAGGAACAGGCCGCCGCGTACAAGAGCGTCTTCGATGCGTTCCCCGGCAAGAAGGTGGTGCTGCGCACCCTGGACGCCGGCGCCGACAAGCCGCTGCCGTTCCTGACCGACTCCACCGAGCCCAACCCCGCCCTCGGCGTGCGCGGCTACCGCACCGACTTCACCACTCCGGGCGTGCTGGACCGGCAACTGGAAGCCATCGCCCTGGCGGCCAACGCGTCGGAGGCGGACGTGTGGGTGATGGCCCCGATGATTTCCACGGCCGAGGAAGCTGCGCGCTTTGCCTCGATGTGCGCTGACGCCGGCCTGCAGACCCCCGGCGTGATGGTGGAGGTCCCCTCCGCCGCCCTGACCGCCGAGGCCATCCTCCGCGAGGTGGGCTTTGCCAGCCTGGGCACCAATGACCTCACCCAGTACGCCATGGCAGCGGACCGCCAACTCGGTCCCCTGGCGAACCTGAATACGCCCTGGCAGCCGGCCGTCCTGCGCCTGGTGGGCCTGACGGTGGAGGGTTCCCGGGCGGAAGGCAACAGCAAGCCCGTGGGCGTCTGCGGCGAGGCGGCGGCGGACCCCGCCCTCGCCGTCGTCCTGACCGGCCTGGGCGTCAACACACTGTCCATGACCGCCCGCTCCCTCGCCGCCGTCGCCGCCGTCCTGAAGACCGTGACCCTCCAGGAAGCCCAGGAACTGGCCAAGCTGGCGCTCTCCGCCCCGAGCGCCTCCGAGGCCCGCGACCGGGTGCGGGAGAAGCTCCCCGTCCTGGCGGAACTGGGCCTCTAGCCAGTCCCGCCAGCACCGGAAAACCTGCCCTACGGCAGGGCCGCCACCAGCACGTCCTGGTACGCGGCCCTGCCGCCCACCGTAAGGGCTACGGGAAGAGGGTGCGGCCACCTCCCCGGATGTCCGCCATGGTCCAGGCGTCGAAGGCGTTCAGGTGCACGGCTCCCGCCGTGGAGAGGGTGACGTGGCCGCCGCCGCGGGTGGGGTAGGCGCGGGCGGTGAGCGGCTTGCCATTGGCGAAGACCTCGACGGCGGACCGGTCCACCAGGACGCGCAGGCGGACGTGCCCGCCGGTCATCGGGATGGGCCCGGACCTGTCCTCCAGGTCCACGGAGGAGTCCAGGGAACTGCGGGTGCGGTCGAGGCGGAGGGTTCCCTCGGTGTCACCGGTGCTGTGCGCGGGACGGCCCACTTCGATGACGGTGTCCTCCGCGCCGTCGCCCGATCCCAGCACGCCCAGCCGCAGCACGGCACCCGGTGCCAGGTGGATGTCCAGTTCGAGGTCCAGCTGACTGCCCCGGACTCCGGTATCCAGCGGCGCCGCCAGCTCCTGTTCCGGCAGGCTGGTGTGGTTGCCGCGAAGCTGTTCGAGTTCGGGGACCGGCGCGAACCGCAGCGTCCCGTCCTCGGCCAGGGTGGTGACCCGCGGCAGGCTCATCACGCCGGACCAGCCGGCTTCCACCATCGCGGCGTCCGTGCGGCCCTCTTGCAGCCAGCCGAACATGATGCGCCGGCCGGCGTCGTCGAGGAAGGATTGCGGCGCGTAGAAGTACCTGCCGCCGTAGTCCAGGCGGTGCAGCTCCGCCGGTTCGAAGGAGTCCCCGGAGTACCGGCCCGTCCAGTACAGCGGGTGGCGTGTGTCGCCGTCGTTCCAGGCGGAGAAGACCAGCACGTCGGGTGAACCGTCCGCGGGTTCGGTACCCAGGGTCCCGGTGCCGGCGCGGAACAGGTCCACGCATTCCCACATGGTGCCGGTCCAGTCCGTGCCGGCGGGGTCACCCTGTGAGGCATCGCCGATGAAGAGCGGCCCCACGTAATCCCAGGACCGCAGGTCCGCTGACTCGTACAGGAACGCCGTTCCGCCGCGGCCGCGGACACCCGAGCCCACCAGCTGCCGCCACCTGTTGCCTTCGCGCCACACGCAGTGGTCACGGTAGGCGGTGATGTCGACGCTGGCCGGCGGGGCTGCGATGACGGGGTTCTCCGGGGCTTTGGTCCAGGTGGACAGGTCCGGTGAGCCCACCGCGACGCAGGGAAGTTCGCGCTCCCCGAGCCTGCCCGAGTAGACCAGGGTGGGCGTACCGGCGTCGTTGACCAGCACGCCGGACCAGCATCCGTCCGCATCCGGACCTGCCGAGGGCTCCAGGGCTACCGGCCGGTCCGTCCAGGTGACGAGGTCCGTGCTGGTGGCGTGGCCCCACTGGATGCGGTGGTGGAAGGCGCCCTCAGGGTTGTACTGGTAGAAGAGGTGGTAGATGCCGTTCCACTGGCCCACGCCGTTGGGATCGTTGAGCCATCCGGCGGGAGAGACGAAATGGAAGCGGGGCCGCAGCGGATCGGCTTCGGCGCGGGCAACCAGCTCGCCGCGCGGGACGGTGGCGAGCGGGTGGGTCAGTTCAGTCATGCTGAAGCCTTCCGGGGATGGGCCGACGCCGGCGGGCCGGCGTCTGCGGAGGTGCCGGCGTCTGCGGATGGGTCGGCTGCCGGGTCTGCAGCGAGGGCGTGGCCGCCAGCGCCGGCACGGGGGCGGTAGAGGTGGCAGCGGACCCAGTGCCGGTTGCCGGGATCGCCCACCTGGTGCCGGACGGGCTGGTCGCCGGAGCAGGGCTGGTCCGGGTCGCCGTCGAACGCGCAGCTTGTCGAGGCCATGACGGCCTGCCGCAATTCGGCCCGCCGGACGGGATCGTAGGAACCGGCACGGGCCGGATCCGGAACGGCGGAGACCAGGAGCTGTGTGTAGGGGTGGGCCGGATTGGCCAGCAGGTCCAGGGACTCACCCTCCTCCACGAGCTCGCCGGCGAACATCACGGCCGTGCGGTCCGCGAGGTAGCGGGCCGAAGCGAGGTCGTGGGTGATGTAGAGCATCGAGATGCCCTGCTCGTCCCGGAGCCTGCGCATCAGGTTGAGCACGCCGATCCGGACGGAGACGTCCAGCATCGAGGTTGGTTCGTCCGCGAGGATCACCTGCGGTTCCACGGCGAGCGCCCGGGCGATGGCGACGCGCTGGCGCTGGCCGCCGGAGAGTTCATGCGGGTAGGAGTCCAGCATGTCCGCCTGCAGCCCCACGGTGTCCATGAGCTGTTCGAGGCGGGCCTGGGTTTCCGTTTCCGAACGGCCGCCCTTCCCGTGGATCGCCAGGGAACGCCGCAGGAAATGCCCGATCCGGTGTGCCGGGTTCAGCGACCCGAAGGGGTCCTGGAACACCATCTGCAGCTGGGAGCGGAACGCCCGCGAGGCCTGGAAGCGGTCCCGTTTGAGGACGTCGGTGCCGTCCAGCAGGATGCTGCCTTCGCTGGGCCGCTCGAGCCGGGCAACACAGCGGGCCAGGGTGCTCTTGCCGGAACCTGATTCGCCCACCAGCGCAACGATTTCGCCGCGGCCGATGGCCAGGTCCACGCCGTGGAGGGCCCGCACCGAGTCCCGCGAGAACAGCCCGCCGATGGGGAACGACTTACCGAGGCCGCGGACCTCCAGGGCGGGGGTGTCCGTCCGGGCCGGGCTTGAACCGGTGGGGGTGGAAAGCATTGAATGGCTCATCGGATGGCTCCTTCCAGGGCTGCATCTTCGTCATCAGTGGCCTGCGTTCCGTGCGCGATGGACAAGTCGCCGGCACCGAACGGCGCCACGAGGTGGCCGGGTGCCACCTCGGCGAGGTCCGGGATGTTCCGGAACTTCACGCCGTCGGGCAATCCCGAAAGCGGAACCCGCGGGCCGGTGAGGGGCGGAAACGCGCCCATCAGCGCCTGCGTATAGGGGTGGCGGGGATCGGCGTAGACGTCGTGGGCCCTGGCGGTCTCCACGATGCGCCCGCCGTACATCACAGCCATCCGGTGGGACAGTTCCACCATGAGGGACATGTCGTGCGTGATGAACAGGACGGAGAAGCCAAGTTCACGCTGGAGTTCCTTGATCTGGGCCATGATCTCCTGCTGCACCACCACGTCCAGGGCGGTGGTGGGCTCGTCCAGGATCAGGAGGGAGGGCTTGAGTGCCACGGCCATCGCGATGACGGCGCGTTGCCGCATCCCGCCGGAGAGCTGGTGCGGGTAGGACTTCAGCCGTGCGGGGTCGATCCTGACCAGCTCCAGCAGTTCCCCCGCCCGCCGCAGCGATTCCTTGCGGGACAGCCCGGCGTGGGTGGTGAAGATGTCCACGATCTGCTCGCCGATGGTCAGCACCGGGTTGAGCGAGTTCATGGCCGACTGGAACACCATGGCCACGTCCTGCCAGCGGAAGCGCCGCAGTTCTTCCGGGCTCATGGCCAGGACATCCCGGCCGCCGAAGGAGATGCTGCCAGCGGCGATCTTCGCGGGGTCCTTGAGCAGCCGCATGATCGAGTTGGCGATGGTCGACTTGCCGCAGCCCGATTCCCCTGCCAGGCCGAAGACCTCGCCGGTGCCGATGCTGAAGGAAACGCGGTCGACGGCGGTGGTGGAGCGGGAGTCGCCGATGT
Source organism: Pseudarthrobacter sp. SL88 (assembly GCF_026672455.1). Lineage (NCBI taxonomy): Bacteria > Bacillati > Actinomycetota > Actinomycetes > Micrococcales > Micrococcaceae > Pseudarthrobacter > Pseudarthrobacter sp. SL88. Next base: position 4,154,853 of record NZ_JAPPRD010000001.1, on the reverse strand, counting down.
ACTTCACGGTGAGGTCCTGCACGTCCAGGACAGGTTCGTGGGACCCGAAGGAGGTTTGGGAGACAGTCACTTGGCGGCGCTCCTTTCGATGGGTGCCGGGGTTTCGGCCGTGGCGGGCCGGGGGGTTTTGATTTTCCGCAGGCGGGGGTTGGTGACCTCGTCCACGGCGTAGTTGATGAGGGCCAGCGCGAAGGCCACCAGGGCGATGCACACGCCCGACGGCACGAAGACCCACCAGCTTCCGGTGAGCAGCGCGCCCTCGTTGCCGGCCCAGAACAGGTTGTTGCCCCACGAGACGGTGCTGACATCGCCCAGTCCCAGGAACTCAAGGCCCGCCTGGGCGCCGATTCCGTAGATCACGCAGGCCAGCAGCGTGCCCATCACGATCGAGGCCATGTTGGGCAGGATTTCCCGGAACATGATCCGGCCCGCCCGTTCGCCGGACACCACCGCCGCGGCCACGAAGTCCTTGGAGCGGATGGACAGGGCCTGGCTGCGCAGGACGCGTGCTGACCCTGCCCAGCCGGTGATGATGAGCACCAGGATCACCGTTCCCAGGCCCGGCGGGAGGAAAGCAGCCAGGATGACGAGCAGCGGCAATCCGGGCAGTAGCAGGAACACGTTGGTCACCAGGGACAGTGCCTCATCAATGAACCGGCCGAAGTAGGCCGAGGCCAGGCCCACCAGGATGCCGATGAACGTGGAGGCGAAGCCCACGGTGAGGCCCACCAGCAGCGAACTCCGGGCGCCGTGCACGGTCAGTGCCAGCACGTCCTGCCCCTTCGCCGTGGTGCCCAGCCAGTGGTCTGCATCCGGTTCCAGGGACGCCATCGCGGTGATCCGGGAGGGGTCGCCGGGAAACAGCACCGGGGCCAGCAGGGCCACCCCGATGAAGACTGCCATCACGGCCATGCCCACCAGGGCCTTCTTGTTGGTGGCGAGCCCGTGGACGAAGCTGCGGTTGGGTTTGGTTTTGGGTTTTGCGGCGGGGGTTTTACCGGGCGTGGTGCCGGATTGCTGGAGGATTGCGGTTGCCATGGTGGGGTCCTTTTCTGCGGCCGGTCAGTTGCTGCGCACGCGCGGGTCTAGGCGGACGTAGAGGATGTCCACCAGGAAGTTCGCCAGCAGCACGGCGGCGGTGATGGTCAGGAACAGGCCCTGCATGAGGGGGTAGTCCAGGCCCTGGACGGCGTTGAGGAGCTGGTAGCCCACGCCGGGGTAGGCGAACACCACTTCGGTGAGCAGCGCCCCTCCCACCACGAAGCCCAGTCCCATGCCGAAGCTGGTCACGGACGGCAGCATGGCGTTCCGGGCCGCGTAGCGGAGCATGATCCGGCCGGGGCGCAGGCCCTTGGCCTCGGCCATGGTGATGTAGTCCTCGGAATTGGTGGCGATCATGGTGTTGCGCATGCCCAGCATCCAGCCGCCAATGGAAACCAGCACGATGGTCAGCGCAGGGAGCACCAGGTGGGCACCGACGTCGCCGATGAACTCCCAGGTAAACCCGGGTTCCAGACCGTCCGTGAACGCGTGGCGGATGGGGAACCAGCCCAGCACCACGCCGAACAGGTACAACGCACCCATCGCGAGCCAGAAGTATGGGAACGAGCCGATGAACACCAGCACCGGCGGCAGTGCCGAGTCGATCGCACCGCCCCGCCGCCAAGCGGCCAGGATGCCCAGCAGGTTACCCACGACGGCGGCAATCACCAGCGCGGTTCCGCCCAGCAGGAGGGTCCAACCGATCTGGGCGGAGATAACCTCTGTGACCGGTGTGGGGAAACGGGAGATGGAGACGCCCATCTGGCCCGTGAAGATGTTGTGCATGTAGTCGACGTATTGCTCCCAAATGGGCCGGTCGTCCACGCCAAGAAGCTTGCGCAGGGCCTCAATCTGTTCGGGCTGCATTCTGTCCTGGGAGCGGGCAAACATGCGGGAGACGGGGTCGCCGGGCATGAAGCGCGGGAGCAGGAAATTCAGGGTGATGGATGCCCAGAAGGCGATCAGGTAGAAACCCAGGCGGCGCAGGATAAAGCGCACGGTTTCCCTCCATTCGGGAATTACGGAAAGTTTGGGGGCTGGCCGCCGGATGATCCGGCGGCCAGCCGTGGTGCGTGATGGGCCCACGCCGCCGCGGGGCCCCTTACCGAGGGGCCCCGAGCGAGCTTGCGAGCTTGGGGAGGTAAGGGGAGGTTCCCTGGCCGAAGCGCAGCGAGGTTAGGGCGGCGGTGGGGACTACTTGCGCGGTTCCAGCGTGGTCAGCACCAGGACTGTGGTGGGTGACCGTACCGAGAGGGTTGCGTACGGGTTGCCCTCCGTGGGCCAGCCGGTGAAGCGGGTGTCATTGAAGGCGCCCCATTCCGGACCGGAGAACAGCGGCACCAGCGGTGCGGCGTCGTTGTACTCTTCCTGAAGCTTGTTGGCGATGTCCTTCTGCTTGGACTCGTCGGCCTCGGCTGCGAATTCCGCCAACAGGGCATCAGCCGTGGTGTCACCGAAGCGGTGGTAGTTGTCGAACGTCTTGGTTCCCACCGGCTTCACGGTTGACGTGCCCATGGAGGTGTTGAAGTACTTGTACGGGCTGGGGTCGTTGGCGCTCCACACGATGCCGGAATCGAAGTCGCCCGTCTCGTAACCTGCAACCACGGCAGCCCAGTCCGGGGAGTCGACCTTGGCGGTGACGCCCACCTCGGCGAGGTTCTGCGAAATTACGTTGGCTACGGAGAGCCAGTCGGAAGATGAGGCACCCACGGAGATCTTGAACTCGAACGGCTTGCCGTCCTTGAGCGTGCGCTTGCCATCAGCACCCTTGGCGTAGCCGGCCTTGTCCAGCAGCTCGTTGGCCTTCTGCACATCCAGCTTGGTCCAGGTGCAGTTGTCCTTGACCTTGGAGTTCTTCCACTTCTCGTAGTTCCCGGAAAGGCCGGTGCAGTCGGCGGGCTTGGCGTAGCCGCTCATGCCGATCTTGGTGACCTGGTCGCGGTCAAGGGCCATGCTCAGTGCCTTGCGGACGTCAACGTCGTTGAAGGGGGCCTTGGTGGTGTTGAGCTGCCAGTTGATCATGGCGCCGGTTGCCGGGAACCAGTACTGGCGGTGTTCCTTGTCCTTGGAGACGAATGTCTTTTCGATGTTGGGGATGTACTGCGGCGCCCAGTCGACGTCGCCGTTCGCAGCGGCGAGGTTGGCGCCGTCGTTCCCTGCAAAAGCGAGCATCTTGATGCCGGCGATCTTCTGCTTTTCCGGCTGCCAGTAGTTGGGGTTCTTCTTCAGTACGAAGGACTGGGCCTGGAAGCTGTCCACCTCGGTGTAGGGCCCGGTTCCGACGGGCTTGGCGTTTGCTTCCTTTTCGGGATCGGCGAGCGTGGACCAGATGTGCTTGGGCAGGATGGTGAGCTGGCCGACGTCGTACAGTGCCGGGGACCATGGCTTGTTGAAATTGAAGGTGACCTTGTTTCCCTCAGCGGTGACGCCGTCGAGGTATTCAAAGCCGCCCTTGATCTTCTTCTGCAGCTCGAAGGTGTAGGCCACGTCCTCGGCAACCAGCGGCTGCCCGTCGGACCACTTCACACCGTCGCGCAGCGTGAAGGTGACGGACTTGCCGTCGTCGGCAGCCTTCCACTCGGTGGCGAGCCACGGCACCGTGTCCCCGTTGGCCGGGTTGAAGATCAGGAGTGACTCGTAAATGGCCTGCTGGACCATGGGGTTCACAGTGGGGGCGAACGGGTTGAAGTTCTGCACGAACGTGCCCATGTCCTCCCGCGGGATGGTGAGGAACGCGCTCGCGTTTGCCGCGGCGTCGGTGCCGGAAGTCTTGTTGACGTTGGCCGCGCAGCCGGTCAGCAGCATCGCTCCCACGGCCAGGCCAGCGGCCGTGATCCGGGCAGCCCTGAAGAATCGGGGTTGTGTCATGATGGTTATCTCTTTCCTGTCTTCATCAGCGAGGTGAAGGGTGGGTTAGGGGTTTTGCTCTTCGGAACTTGATTTCGCGGTCAGACCGAGGAGCGTTCTAGCAGCGGACAGTCGACCAGTTGCTGGTCGGCAATGATCGGCTGTCCTGCTGTAAGAGCGGCGAGCGTCTGGACTCCCAGGGCGCCCATTTTTTCGAACGGCAACGCAACGGTGGTCAGCTTGGGCCGCAGGTAGGCCGCAATCAGTTCCTGGTTGTCGAAGCCGATCACGGCGATGTCTCCGGGGATGGTCAGGCCCCGTTCCTTGATGGCGTCATAGGCGCCCATCGCCATGCGGTCATTGAGGCAGAACAGTGCCGTTGGCCTGCGCCCCCCCTCGTACCTGTCCAGGATCCGGCCGGCGGCCTCGTAGCCGCCGTCGGCCGTCGCGTATCCGGACACCACCAGTTCCGGATCCAGGTCCAGTCCGGCGATGGCCAGTGCTTCGCGTGCACCTTCCAACCGCCCCACTGCAGCAGGAATAACCGGGTCAAGGTTGATGACCCCAATCCGGGTGTGGCCGGCTTGGAGCAATCGTTCGACGGCGACCCGGCCGCCCGCACGCTCGTCAGGGACGATCGAGGGCAACTTTCCGTCAGCGTCGAAGCAGTTGATCAACACCGTGGGCACTTCATTGGCACTCTCCGGAACGTGGACGCCCCGGTGGAAGGTGGCCGCGTACAGAAGTCCTTCCACGCGTTGTTCCAACAGCTTTTCAGTTGCAGCATCTTCCAGGCCCTGGTTGGGCCCTACGGCATCGGCCTGGTCGGAGGGCGCGATGAGCAGGAACCGGCGGTCAAGCCAGGCCTGGTCCTGGGCGCCTTTGATAATGTCGACGGCGAACGGGGCCGTGACAATCTCGGTGACAATGCCATACCAGCCAGTGCGTTGGGATGCCAGTGCGCGGGCGCCGGCGTTGGGCCGGTAGCCCAGCTCCTGGACGGCCTCGTTGATCCGGGTGCGGGTTTCCTCGGAGATGCTGGCGTTTTCGCGGTTGCTCAGTACGAACGAAACTGCGGTCCGGGAAACGCCGGCGTGCTTGGCGACGTCATTCATGGTGACGCCCCGCTGCCGCACGGAGGCGGCCTGGTGGGGTGTGGTGCTTTTCGCCATTGAATGCTCCGGGTCTTCGTTGACTGGGCCATGCCAGCTTCTGCGTGGTGAGGTGTTTCCTATACCGCGGCCACCTTTTGGGTAACGCGCGTTACTTGGATCGTGTGATTGAGGTTACGCGCGTTACTAACTCCGTGTCAACGGCTTCTTTTTGGTTGTTCCACAGTTCCCGGTTCGACGGTTCCCCGCCCACGAGGCCTGCGCGGACATCGTGGCCGCAGGGAACCGTCGAAACGGAGGGTTAGGCTTCCTGTATGGCACTGATAGCCCCCCGCGTGACTGCCGGACTGCCCACCGATGACGCCGGCGGGCTCGCGCGCGCCCTCCGGGACAGCGACGACATCACCGTATTTGTGGACGGCACTGTCCACCGGCTGCCCGCCCAGGCGAGGGACGCCGTCGTGGACCTCCTCGCACGGCTCAGCCGTGGCGAGGCGGTGACCGTGAGCAGCGTCGAGGAAATGCTGACCACCTCCAGGGCCGCCGAACTGGCCGGCATTTCCCATACGTACCTGCGCAACATGACGGACCGCGGCGAAATCCCCGTGGAATACCGGGGCACGCACCGGCGGATCCGGCAGAGCGCCATCCTGGCCTGGCTCGAAACGCAGCGGCGGAAGGAACACGAGGCCGCGGCGGACGGCGGCCTGAATGGCGCGGTGACGGACAGCCCTGCTTCGGACGGCCCGGCTACGGACAGCGCCGGCGGTTCCGGTGCTTCCGACGGCGGCGCGGGGCTCCGATGACGGTCCCCCTGCGGTCCTCGGCGGTGGAAGCCCGCGGCCTGTCCGGCCGGATCCTCTGGGCGGACGGCACCCCGCCGCCCTCGCCCGGCGCCGTTCCGGGCGACGCGGGGCCGGCGTATGTCCTGGTCCACGGAATCGGCGTCTCGCACCGCTACCTTCGGCGGCTGCACGAGGTGCTGGCCGCCACCGCTCCCACGTATTCACTGGACCTTCCCGGGTTCGGCGGAACGCCCCGGCCCGGTCAGCAGGTGTCCGCGGAGGACTACGGCGCCTTTATCGGTGAGGCCCTGGCGTCCAGCGGCATCGAATCCTATATTTTGGTGGGCCATTCGATGGGCGTTCAGTTCACCATCGAGGCGACCCATCATGCGCCGGACCGGGTGCGGCAGCTGGTGCTGATGGGCCCCGTGGTTGATGAACGGCACCGGACGGTCCCCCGCCAGAGTGTCGCCCTGTTCCTGGATGCCCTCCTGCGGGAGAGTGCGTCGTCCAATTGGGCCGTCCTCAGCGACTATTTCCGCTGCGGCCCACGCTGGTACTTCACCGAATTGCCCGTCATGATGAACTACCGCACCGAGGAACGGCTGGCGGAAATCGACCTGCCAGTCCTGGTGCTGCGCGGCGGCGAGGACCAGGTTGCCGGCCCCGAGTGGTCCCGGCGCTTGGCGGCCACGGCACGGCACGGGCACTTTGCGGAAATCCCGGGCGCCGGACATGTGGCCCAGCACCTCCGGCCCCAGCAGGTGGCCGAGGCCATCAGGTCCTTCGTGACGGCGACATCCGGGCGGGCCCGCCGCTAGATCCTCGGCCGGGCGGCCCACCGGCGCATCTTCAGGGCGGCGTGAAGCTCCAGGCGGGCCAATCCCTTTAAGGGGTCCACGCCCAGCAGTTGGCGGATCCTGCCCAACCGGTTGTAGATGCTGCTCCGGTGCAGATGGAGCTTCGTGGCCACATCCTGGACGGAACCGTCGTTGTCGTAAAGGAGTTCCAGCACCGGAATGAGTTCGCCGTTCCGGTCATGGTCTTCGAGCATCCGGAAGTACACGGACGCCGAATCGGCCCAGGCCCCCACCCCGCCCCCGTTGGAAGCCAGCAGCTGGTACACGCCGGTGGACCGGCAGTCCACCAGCTCACCCAGTTGGGGGTCCACGGCGGCCGCCTGGGCTGCGAGCTTCGACTGCCGGTACGCCTCCCCCAGCTGCCGGGTGCGGGTGAACCCTTCGCTGATGCCAAGGATGATGCGGTGCACCGGCCGCCCGGAGCGCTTGGCCAGTTCCAACTGGTAGTGCACCAGGACCTGCGCATGGTTGGCCCGGCCGGACAGCTCACGGAACAGCACCACCGAGTGGGTCTCCGTACCGGCACTGAACAATGCCGCGTCCACGCCCACGGTGGCCTGCAGCGCGGTGGACCGGTGGATCAGGGTGGACGCGATGGGGTCCGGACCGCTGGCCCAGCCGTCGGCGTCCACCACTGTGACCATTTGCCACGGCCCGCGGCCCTGGACTTCCTTCCAGCCGGCTACTGCTGCCACGGCGTTCGGTTCGCCGGCACAGGCGGAGAGAAACTCCCGTTCACGGCTGCGCCGGAACTCGGACTCGGCAGTATTGGAGTCCAACAGGAGCCCGGAGAGCAGCTCCAGCTCATGGTTGACCGCCGGCAACTGGGTGAGGATCGCCGTCGGGCTCTCCTCTGCCGAGTCCTGCTGCACCCACAGATAGCCAACGCGGAAGCCACGCACCATCAGCGGGACACAGACCCGGCCCAGCATGCCCAGGTCCGGGTTGGCCGGCACCACCACGGGGCGCACGGCAGTGGCGATGCCCTGCGAGAGCTGCCATGCGCTCACATCCGCCGGCACCTTCTTGCTGAGCAGGAAGTTCACGCGCACCCGGTCCGCGTGGGACTGGTTTGAGCTGTAGGCGAGGAGCAGGCCGTCCAGGTCCTCCAGCGAAAGGCCGCGGCCCAGCTTCTGCGCCACCTGCTCCACGAGCTGTTCCACACCCTGCTGCTGCATGCGCCAACATTACTGCCCGGCAGCCCATGGGCACGAACGGACAACAGGCGACACCTGACGCCCTCAGCCTCGACATATGTCTACCGCAGCCAGCCAAAATCCGCGGAATTCCGGGGATTCCGCGGGCAGTCCCGGCTGCGGCCAATGTCGGCTGGCTCACAGCGGATTTATCGTGGAAACACGAAATCCTTCCGCACTTTCCGGCTTACCCGCCGAGAACCTGGAGCCCACGATGATCATCGGTGTCCCGAAAGAAATCAAGAACAACGAGTTCCGCGTCGCCATCACCGCCGCTGGCGTGCACGAATTCCGCACCCACGGCCACTCGGTGCTGGTGGAGCGCGGCGCGGGCCTGGGCTCCGGCATCACCGATGAGGAATACGCCATTGCCGGCGCCGAGATCGTCAACGACGCCGATGACGTCTGGTCCCGCGCGGACATGGTCATGAAGGTCAAGGAGCCCGTCAAGGCCGAGTACCACCGGTTCCGCAAGGGCCTGATCCTCTTCACGTACCTGCACCTGGCCGCCGAACCCGAACTGACCCAGGAGCTGATCAACTCCGGCGTCACCGCCATCGCCTACGAGACCGTCCAGGAGGGCCGCACCCTCCCGCTGCTCGCCCCCATGTCCGAGGTCGCCGGCCGGCTGTCCGTCCAGGTGGGCGCCTCCTCCCTGATGGCCCCCGCCGGCGGCAAGGGCGTCCTGCTGGGCGGCGTTCCCGGCGTCCGCCCCGCCAAGGTGGTTGTCCTCGGTGCCGGCGTTGCCGGCACCAATGCCGCCGCCATGGCCCTGGGCCTGGGCGCCGATGTCACCATCCTGGACATCAACATCAACCGCCTCCGTGAACTGGACGCCCAGTACCAGGGCCGGCTGAAGACCGTGGCCTCCAACGCCTACGAGATCGAAAAGTCCGTTGTGGACGCAGACCTGGTGATCGGCTCCGTCCTGATCCCCGGCGCCAAAGCCCCCAAGCTGGTCACCAACGATCTCGTGGCCCGCATGAAGCCCGGCTCGGTACTGGTGGACATCGCCGTGGACCAGGGCGGCTGCTTCGAGGACACCCACCCCACCACGCACCAGGAACCCACCTACAAGGTGCACAACACCATCTTCTACTGCGTGGCCAACATGCCCGGCGCGGTGCCGAACACGTCCACGTACGCGCTGACCAACGTCACCCTCCGCTACGCCGTGTCCCTCGCGAACCTGGGCGTCAAGGCAGCCTTCGACCGCGATCCCGCCCTCGCCGCCGGCCTCAACATCGCCGCCGGCCACGTGGCGCACCACTCCGTGTCCGAGGCACACAACCTGCCGCTGGTTTCCGACTGGCACGAACTGGTTTCTGCGTAAGCCCCTTCACAGGTCGTCCTGCTGCGCCGGACGACAGACATCCTCGCGTGCTCCACGTCTCGTCTTGGGGCCACGCCAGCAGGGTTCCCTGACCGAGCTTGCGAGGTTAGGGCGCTGGTGGGGAGCACGCTGCCGGATGCCTGTCGTTCGGCGTTCGGCTTTTTCGGGCACTTACGAGGCGAGCTCCCGCGCTTTTTCTATGATTTTTAGGACCTCTACCGCGTCCTCCGGGTCTACCGGGAGGGGCAGGTCTGATGCCGTGCCGCCGTCGAGGATCTTGTCTGCCAGGAGGCGGTAGAACTCCGGGTAGTTGCCCCGTTCGGTGGGAAGCCGGTCCAGGTGGCCGTCGCGCCCCAGGAGGCCCGCCCAATCGGGTGCCTCCACGCCGTACTCCTGGTCCAGGGGGCTGCCCCCGGCCACTATGAACGGTTCCTGCGGGTCCACGCCATGCTTGGTGAAGCCGCCCACGGAGCCCAGCACCCGGAACCGCGGGGCCTGCTGCGCGCGCACAGCATGTTCATGCTGAGGTGGCTGAGCACCCCCGAGTGGTGGCGAAGCACCAGGAAGACGTCGTCGTCGGCCCGCTCGTCGGAGCGGCGGGCGTGCAGCTCCGCATGGGCCACGCCGGCCGGCCCGAAGAGCTGCAGGGCCTGGTCGATCAGGTGACTGCCGAGGTCGAAAAGTGCGCCGCCGCCGTCGGACGCTGTTGCCCTGGCCTTCCAGGCCTTGGCGATCGACGGCGTCCATCGCTCGAAGCGGGACTCGAAACGCAGCACCGTGCCCAAGGCCTCGGCCGCCAGCAGCTTTTGCAGGGTGAGGTAGTCGCCGTCCCAGCGCCGGTTCTGGAACACCGTCAGGGTCCGGCCCAGGTCGCGGGCCAGCGAGACCAGTTCCTCCCCTTCGCCGCTGGAGATGACGAACGGTTTGTCCACCACCACGTCCAGCCCGGCCTCCAGGGCCGCCTTCGCCAGCGGATAGTGGGTTGCCGGCGGGGTGCCCAGTACCACGAGGTCCAGGCTGTCCGCCCGCTCGAGGACGGCGCGCCCGTCCGGCACCGTCCGTACGCCCGGGTAGCGGCCCGTCGCCGCCGCCTGCCGGTCTGCGTTTGAGGTGGCCACAATATCCAGCGAATACCTGCTGTCCGCGTCCAGCAGGGGCGCGTGGAAGACGCTGCCGGAGAGTCCATAGCCGACGACGGCAGTACGGATTGTGCGTGGCTTAGCTTCAGTTCCGGTCATGCAACCAACGCTACTCCGCAGCGCGATCCAGCACCCTTAAACCAAACGCCCTCCCACCATCCGCCGCCGTAGCGGACGAACAGTGGGAGGGCGCTGGCGCGCTATCCGCAGGATGCGGGGGAACGCCTAAAGGGTGTTACTTCTTTTCCCAGCCCAGGGTGGTCCAGTCCGGAACCTGGGACAGGCTCTGGAACAGCGACGGGCCGTAGTTGGCCAGTCCCGTGCGGACGAAGGAGATCTGCGGGCCGTTCATGACCACGCCCATGGAGAAGTACTTCGCCATGTGCTCCTTTTCGACCTCCATGGCCGCCTTGTTGCGCTCTGCGTTGTCTTCGATGGAGGCGAGGTCGGCAATCTTCTTGTCCAGCTCGGCGTCGCCCAGCTGGTTCTCGTTGGTCTTGGAGTCGTAGTACTGCTTCACGGCGTCGGTGGCGTCCGGGCCCACGGTGTAGCCCGAGACGCTCATGTCGAAGTCGCGGCCACCGATGACCTTGCCGAAGTCAGCGGAGGCGCGCTGGTCGATTCCGACGTCCATGCCGCCGGCCTGAAGCTGCTTCTGCAGGGTCTGCGTGAAGGCAAGGGTGGTGGGATCGTCACCGAAGTTGCTGATCTTGAAGGCGGCAGGCTTGCCGTCCTTCTCCATGATGCCGTTGGCGTTGGCCGTGTAGCCGGCGTCCGTCAGAACCTTCTTGGCGGCGTCAGGACCGGTTTCCTTCACCGGGTAGTTGTCCTGGTAGTACTCCGAGAACGGCAGGAGCATCATGGAGCCGGAGCTCGGCTCTTCCCAGTTCAGGCCGTTGAAGCGGACCTTGCGGAGCGCTTCGCGGTCGACGGCGGCGAAAATGGCTTCGCGGACGGCGACGTCGGTGACCTTCTGGGCGTTAATGTTCATGCCGCCGGCAAAGAGGCGCTGGCCGCGGCGGACGTCCGCGTCCTTGGTTCCCTCCAGCTGCTTGTACGGAGTGATGGTGTTAGCGGAGACGGCGTCAATTTCACCGTTCTTGAAGGCGGCGATCTGGGCGCTGCTTTCCAGCTGGCGGAAGGTGACGTTGGCCAGGACCGGCTTCTTTCCCCACCACTTCTCATTGGGAACCAGGGTCACCGTCTTCGCGGCGGAATCGTACTGGTCCAGCTTGAACGGGCCTGCCATCCACTCTGCGTGCATGTTGCCGTTGAAGCCTTCGTTGAACACCTCCGGGCTGTTCACTGCCGGGTGGATCAGGCCGAAGAAGAGCGAGTCGATCGGGTAGACCGGCTGGGTGGTCTTGACGATGACTTCCTTGTCGCTGCTGCCGGCCTCAACCGACTCGACGAACTGGTAGGCGCCGGAGCTGACGATGTCGTAGCCGTTGTCCGGGCTCTTGAGGATGTTCCAGGTGTTCTGGAACGCCTTCACGTCGATCGGGGTGCCATCGTTGTAGGTGGCCTTGTCATTGACCTTGATGGTGATGGTCTGCTTGCCGTCCTTGACCTCGCTGTCCACGGACTCGCAGAAGTCCGTGTTGGGCGTGACCTTTCCGGTGAAGTCGACCTTCCAGCAGCCACCCATGCCGCCGCTGTTCATGGCGACCGGGTTGATGGGTACCTGCAGGGCGGAGTTGTCCGCGCTGTTGCCGTTGTTGGAGAACCCGTTGAAGTCCGGGCCGATGTTGCCCAGCGGAAGGGTGACCTTGCCGCCCTGCTCAAGATCGGCTGCCGGCTTCTCGTTGATGCTGATCAGCTTGGACAGGTCGCTGCCTGCCTCCTGCCCCTTGGCTGTCTCCGGCCCCGTGGAGCCGCCACTGCCGCAGGCGGTCAGCGCCAGAGCCGCAGCAATGGCTGCAGCTCCGCCGATCCTGTTCAGATTCCTCATGGTTTTCCCTTCATTGATGCGGATGGTGCGGGTGGGTCGGCTAAATCTAGGGTGCATGGTGTTCCGCCTGGTCGTGGGTCACCAGCATGTCTTCGTCCAGTTCCCCGTCGGGGAAGAAGCAGGCGAAACGCTGATCCGGTGCCGGCGCCGCGGGTTCCAGCGCCTGCGCCGCCGACGACGGGGCCACGGCTTCGAGCGGCGGTTCCAGGGTGAGGCACTTTTCCTGCTTCGCGGCAGGAAGGGCGGCAAACACCGGGCAACGGGTGGCAAAGTTGCAGCCCTTGGGGGCATCCAGTGGCGACGGGAGGTCGCCCTTGAGGATGATGCGTTCCCGGGTGCGTTCCACGTGGGGGTCCGGCACCGGGATGGCGGACAGCAGGGCGCGGGTGTAGGGGTGGCGCGGGTTGTCGAACACGCGGTCCACTTCGCCCATCTCCACGATCTTGCCCAGGTACATCACCGCCACGCGGTTGGAGATGTGCCGGACAACGGAGAGGTCGTGGGCCACCAGGAGGTAGCTCAGGCCCAGTTCGGCGCGGAGCTTGTCCAGGAGGTTGATGACCCCGGCCTGCACCGACACGTCCAATGCCGAGACGGGTTCGTCCAGGACCACGAGCTTGGGATTGACCGCGAGCGCGCGGGCAATTCCGATGCGCTGGCGCTGGCCGCCGGAGAACTGGTTGGGGAACCGGTTCACGTGGTCCGGCTGCAGGCCCACGAGCCTCATCAGCTCCATGATCCGTTTCCGGATGGCCTGGCGGTCCAGGCCGGCGTTCTGCAGCGGTTCCGCGAGGACCTCGTACACGGTGAACCGCGGGTCCAGGGCGCCGGTGGGGTCCTGGAACACCATCTGCAGTTCGCGCCGCATGGCGTTCTTGGTTTTGGTGTCGGCGGCCTGCTTGTTGCTGATGCCGCCGATCACCACCTCGCCGTCCTGGTCCTTGTGGAACTCCATGATTTCCAGCAGGGTGGTGGTTTTTCCGGAGCCGGACTCGCCCACGATGGAGAAGCACTCGCCCTCACGGACATCGAAGCTCAGCCCGTCCACTGCCTTGACCGTGCCGATGCGCCGCTTCATCAGCGCGCCCTTGGTCAGCGGGAAGTGCTTGCGCACGTCCTTGAGCTGGAGGACGGTGGCGCGGTCCTCCCTCGGGATGGCGTCGAAGCGGGATTCCGGTACCGGCGGGGCGGCGAAGATGTCGTGGACGTCCACGTCACCGCCGAGGGCAGCCGACTTGATGCAGGCGGCGTGGTGCAGGGCGCCGCCGGACACCGGTGCCAGCGCAGGTTCCCCGTCCAGGCAGGCATCGGTGGCCAGCGGACAGCGCGGAGCGAAGGAGCATCCCGTGGGGGTGTGCAGGAGGTTCGGCGGTATGCCGTCGATGGGTACCAGGGAGGATTTTTCGGATATGTCTACGCGCGGGACGGCTCCAAGCAGGCCCATCGTGTACGGCATCCGGGGGTTGTAGTAGATGTCGTCCACCGCGCCGGTTTCCACGGGCTTTCCGGCGTACATCACCATGATGTCGTCGGCCATGCCCGCCACCACGCCGAGGTCGTGCGTGATCATCACGACGGCGGCGCCGGTTTCCTCCTGCGCGGTGTGCAGCACCTCGAGGACCTGGGCCTGGATGGTGACGTCCAGGGCCGTCGTCGGCTCATCCGCAATGAGGACCCGGGGGTTGTTGGCAATGGCGATGGCGATCATTACGCGCTGGCGCATGCCGCCCGAGAATTCGTGCGGGAAGGCCTTGAGCCTGTCCTTCGGGCTGGGGATGCCCACCATGGCCAGGAGCTCGACGGCGCGGGCTTCTTTGGCCTGCTTGCTCATGGTGGGGTTGTGGATGGTCAGCGCTTCGATGATCTGGGTGCCCACGGTGTACACGGGTGTGAGGGAGGACAACGGGTCCTGGAAGACCATGGCCAGTTCATTGCCGCGGTATTCGCACATGGCCTTGTCGCTGAGCCCCAGCAGTTCGCGGCCCTTGAGCCGGACCGAACCGGTGACCTCTGCGGTCTCCGGAAGCAGGCCCATGATGGCCAGTGATGTCACGGACTTTCCGGAGCCTGATTCGCCCACGATGCCCAGGGTCTTGCCCGGCAGGAGGTCGAAGTCCACTCCGCGCACGGCGTGGACCACTCCGTTCTCGGAGTTGAACCGGACGTTGAGGTCCCGCACGGAGAGCACAGCGTCAGTGGGCGCGTGGAGCCCCGCTATGTGCAGCCGCTCGACGGCGTCGGCGGTGGAGTTGACCGACGCCGTGGTGCCGGATCCGGTAGTGGTTTCGCTGCTCATTTGCTCTTCTCCGCCCGGATTTTCCTGGCCTTTCGGGCCTTGCCCGTGGAACTGGAACTTGGGTCGAACGCGTCCCGCAGGCCGTCGTTCATCATGGCCAGTGAACCGGTGAGCAGGAACATCACCGTCAGCGGCACCCAGAACATCCAGGGGAAGGTCTGCACCTGCGAGGTGGCACCGCCGATCAGGACGCCCAGGCTGACGTCCGGAACCTTGATGCCGATGCCGATGAACGAGAACGCCACCTCGGCGAGGATGGCGCCGGTAACGCCGCGGGTGATGTCGAGGACCAGCAGGGAGCCGATGTTGGGGACCAGGTGCCGCCAGACGATCCGCCGCGGCGGGACGCCCATGTACTGGGCTGCCTTCACGAAGTCGCGCTGCATCAGGGACATGGACAGTGAGCGGATCAGCCTGGCGGTGCCCATCCAGCTGAACACGAGCAAAACGATGATCAGCAGCAGCCACGACGGAAGGTCGCGCTTGAGGCCGGCGCCGCCACCGCTGGTGGCCACTGCCACCACCAGGAGCGCGGGCATCATGATGAGCGCTTCGAGGACGAAGAGCATCACCTTGTCCACCTTGCCCCCGAAGTAGGCCATGGTGCAGCCGTAGACCGCGGCGATCAGGACGGAGACCAGTCCCACGATCAGGCCGATCAGGATGGAGATCCGGGTGCCTTCAACGGTCATCGCGTAGAGGTCGATCCCCGCCTGGGAGGTGCCCAGGTAGTGCTCGGCCGACGGCGGCATGCCGATGTTGAAGGGGTCGATGGTTTCTTTGTCCCAGGTGGTGAGGAAGCCGCCAACGAAGGAGAAAACGGTGAGGGCCAGGAAGATGACCAGGCCGGCCACGGCGGTCTTGTTCCGCATGAAGCGGCGGAAGATGATGGTGGACTTGGCGATGACAACGTCGGCGCTTTCCAGGTGCGCGTCCTGCGCCACGGCTGCGGGATCCACTGCGTTCAGGTTGGTCATGGTTACTGCACCCGCACTCTCGGGTCAACCAGTGTGGTTGCGAAGTCGGCCAGGATGGCTCCCAGGGCGAAGATAACCGAGCCGTACGCCAGGGTGGCGGTGGCGGCATTGACGTCCTGGAGGGAGATGGCGTCGATGCTCCAGGAACCGACGCCGGGCCAGGCGAAGATCTTTTCGGCAAAGAAACCGCCGGCGAAGATGGCCGGGATGGTGAAGGCGATGCTCTGGGCTACCGGGATGAAGGACACGCGAAGGGCGTGCCGGGCAATGGCCTGGTTCCTGGTGAGGCCCTTGGCGCGGGCGGTCCGGACAAAGTCGGCGTTGACGTTGTCCAGCAGGTATTGGCGCTGGGCAATCTGGTAGGCGCCCCAGCCCACCAGCGTGATGGCCACTGTGGGGACGGCGTAATGGGCGGCCATATCCACTATCTGGGGCCAGCCGGCTTCCATCCCGGGAGTGGAAATGCCGGTGACGAAGAAAATGCGATTCCCCACCGTTTCGTTGATGTTGATGGCGCCAAGCTGCACCAGGAAGTAGGCGATGGGCGCCGGGACGATGTAGGCGAGGTAGCTGTAGGACGTGATGACCCGGTCCTGGAATTTGTACTGCCGGGCTGCCGAGTACACGCCAAGGGCCACACCGATGATGAGGGTGAGGATGATCGAGGCCAGGAAAAGCCTGGTGGAAATCCACACACGGTCACCGAACTCGGCATTGATGAAGGCGCCGTTGGGGCTCCTGCCCCAGTCCCAGCGGGTCACGACTCCGGTGAGCCACTGGACGTAGCGCTCCCAGGCATTCAGGTCCGGGTCGAGGCCCTTCAGGCGCATCGAGTTGGCCACCTGTTCGGGGGTGGGCCGGGGAATGCGTTCCTGCTCCAGCAGCGCCGGTTTGAGGGAGCTGACCGCCAGGAAATAGCCGGCGGAGGTGGTCAGGAAGATCATCACCACATACGTGATGCCGCGCTTGGCAAGGTACTTGAGCATGGGACGGCTACTTTTGCTTCGCCGCCACGTGCTGCTGCGGCGGACACAGCCAGGCCCGCCGTTGTGCCGGAATGCGGGGCAAAACAACAATCACTCGATGGTCCTTCCGTCTTCCCCGGCTGGGCGGGGGTTGTGCCGCGTCGCCGGAGTTCGTTGCCAGCGGATAGCTGGCTCCCGCAGCCCTTGCGGGCTGGTCCTGATGGACTATGTTGCGGGTCACATTCCAGAGGAAACTATCACAGCCGTAAACGCAAGATGCCCGCCAATGCCCGGAAAAGCACACGCCCGTATCAGATCGTTATGAATAACTCTGTGGAGTTGATTTGACTGGACTGATCCCGCCCTTGGGGCTAATCTAGGCCGCCCTCACCACGCGTGTGACAAGATCCCGCCAGGAATCCACCAGCCGCTCCGGCGGAACGCCGTGCCGGCGGACCAGGTCAAGGAGTCGCTCGGGGTCCAGGGCTGCGCTGAGCGACCCCGCCATGAGCCAGGGGTCGCCGTCGAACCCCTCTTCCCGCAGCAGCACCTCAATGTGACGGAGCCAGAGCGCTGCGGCGGGCACCTCAAACCGCCCCCGCGAGGCGTTCTCGGCGGCGAGGACCAGATCGCCGAATTCCACTACATAGGCAATGCGTTCGGCGCCGAAGGCGATGAGCCGGTCCAGGCCCGGCGCTCCTGGGCCAAGCGGTGGCGGCCCGAACATGAAACGTGCCTGGAAGGCTGCCTCGGAGTCGTTGAGCAGTGTCAGCATCAGGCCGGCCCGGCTGCCGAAGCGGCGGAAAACTGTCCCCTTGCCCACGCCGGCACGCTCTGCCAGGCGGTCCATAGTGAGGCCCTCAGTTCCGCAGTCGGCAATAAGTTCCTTGGCAGCAAGCAGGAGGCGCTCCCGGTTCCGTGCGGCATCGCTGCGTTCGGCCGCTGCCGGAGCCGGCTCGGGGCGCAGTGGGATGGAGGTCACAGGATTCAGTTTAGACCCCGGGAATAATAAACGGACCATAGTCCGTTTAGTCTGGTGAAGGCATCAAGTGCCCCAGCTTTGAAAAGGCCGACGGCGCTCCCGCGGCCCCTACCAAGGAGTTTCCATGACGAAGAGCACCATCCTTACCCTTGTTGGCAGCCTGCGCGCCGGGTCCACCAACCAGCAGCTGGCCGAAGCCATCCAGCTCAACGCCCCCGAGCAGGTGGACGTGGTCATCCACGAGAGCCTGGGTAACATCCCGTTCTACAACGAGGACATCGACGTCGAGGGCCAGGTTCCCGCCGCCGCCGCCGCACTGCGCGCCGCCGCCAGCGAAGCCGACACCATCCTGCTGGTCACCCCGGAGTACAACGGCACCGTCCCCGCTCCCCTGAAGAACGCCATCGACTGGCTGTCCCGCCCCTTCGGCGCCGGCGCCCTCTCCGGCAAGCCCACCGCCGTCGTCGGCACCGCCTTTGGCCAGTTCGGCGGAGTCTGGGCCCAGGACGAAGCCCGCAAGGCCGCCGGCATTGCCGGCGCCCAGGTCATTGAGGACGTCAAGCTCGCCGTCCCCGGCTCCATGGTGCGCTTCGCCGAGATCCACCCCAAGGACGACGCCGAGGTTGTAGAGCAGATCAAGGGCGTCTTCGACGCACTGTCCGCAGCCGCCCCGGCAGCCTAGCGTCCTGCGCGGACCATCCGCGCAGTTCCGGGCGCAGCTGTATCCGGGGTGACCGGGCCCGTCCCCGAACCTTCCGCCACCACCCCGGACTGACGTCCGCGTTCCGCCGTGACCAACTCTTATCCCAACCGGTACCGCACGGACATCTCCGCCGGCGAGCCCAGCCGTAACGTTAATTCACTGGAAAGCCGGATGGAATTGCGGTGCAGCATGCCAAGAGAAACGGGAAACGCGGGGCGGCGGAGCGCGCGGGCAGCGGTCGCTGCCGCCCTGGTTCTTCCACTGTGGCTCGCCGCCTGCGACGGCCTCCCGGCGTCACCGCGGGGCGGTACCGATGCGAGCCCTGCCGCGGCTCCAGGCGCCGCCATGCCGGGCCCGCAGCCGCAGGCGCCGCCGCCGGCAGCTACGGCTGCCATCCCCTCCGACTCCGGCACCGCATCAGGCGGAACGTCCCCGCAGCAGCCGTCCGCGGCCGCACCGGAGGCCGCTGCCGCTCCGGTACAGGCGGGGACGGGCCAGTCCGGTTCCGCCGCCACGGCCAGCGGGGAACCGGAGCCTCGCCCGACACCGTCAGCTGAACCGCAGCCCTCCCCGTCGCCGTCCCCCGCCGCCGGCCCGGAAAGGGTGCCGGCAGCCCAAAGCACCGTCACGGCCTACTTCGTCCTGCTGGACGACGGCGGCAACAACGGAGTGCGGTTCGGCTGCAATGACAGCCTGATTGGCGTGGACCAGGCGCGGCCCGCGGGCAAGGAACCGTTGCCCGCGGCAATGAATGCCCTCCTGGGGGCAGGCAGCGGTGCCGGCTTTCCGGCAACAGATGTCCCGTCCGGCCGCGAAATCTACAACGCACTGGCGGGATCGCGGCTCAAGTTCCTGTCCGGCAGCTTCGACGGGACCGCCGTGAGCGTCTATCTTTCAGGTGCACTGAGCCTGGGCGGCGTGTGCGACATTCCACGGCTGGAAGCCCAGCTCACCCAAACAGCGTTGGCCGCCGTGGGCGCCGTCAGGGCGCAGGTCTACCTCAACGGGCGGCCGCTGGCAGAGGTGCTGCGGCTGGAAGGCACCGGTACGGGATGAGCCGGCGCCCAGTAATTCCAGGAACAACAAGTGTTGCTTTTTAGGCAACGCACGGCTGTATCCTGAGCGTGTGAGCCACGAGACACTCGACGCCGCAGCCGCGTCTCTTCCAGCCGAAGCCATTGACGCCATCGAGCGGGCGGCCACCTCCGCGCACCGCCACGACGAACTCTTTTCTGAGCGTGCCGCAAACATCAGGCAGTCGGCGGTGCGTGACGTCTTCGACATCTCGCTGCGCCCCGGCCTGGTGTCCCTGGCCGGCGGAAGTCCCTACCTGCAGTCGCTCCCCCTTGACCGCCTGGCGGAAACAGCCGCCCGGATCATCGCCGAGGAAGGGCTCACCGCCCTGCAGTACGGTGCCGGCCAGGGAACGGAGGAGCTCCGCACGCAGATCTGCGAGGTCATGGCGGCCGAAGGGATTGTGGATGCGCTGCCGCAGAATGTGGTGGTCACGGCGGGCTCCCAGTCAGCCCAGGACGTCGCCACCAAACTGTTCTGCAACCCCGGCGACGTTGTGCTGGTGGAGGACCCCACGTACGTCGGCGCCCTGAACACGTTCGAGGCGTACCAGGTGCAGGTGGAAACCGTGGCCATGGACCAGTCCGGCCTGGTCCCCGAGCTCCTCGAAGCCCGCATCGCCGCCCTCCAGCTGGCCGGAAAGAGCATCAAGTTCCTCTACACCATCCCCAGCTTCAATAACCCTTCCGGCATCACCCTTGCCGCGGACCGGCGCCAGGAGATCGTTGATATATGCCGCAATGCGAATATTTTGATCATTGAGGACAACCCGTACGGACTGCTGCGGTTCGACGGCGAACCGCTGGCCCCCCTGCGCGCTGCCAATCCGGACGACGTGATTTACATGGGCTCATTCTCGAAGATCTTCGCACCCGGCCTGCGGATCGGCTGGGCGCTGGTGCCGGAGCATCTGCAGCGGCGGTATTACCTGGCCGCGGAGGCCGTCACCCTCTGCCCGCCGGCCCTGAACCAGATGCTCGTCTCGGCCTACCTGCGTGACTACGACTGGAAGGGCCAGATCTCCACCTACCGCGGCCTTTATGCCGAACGCTGCCGGGCCATGCTGGCGGCGCTGTCCGAGTACATGCCGGAGGGTGCCTCCTGGACCAGCCCGGACGGTGGCTTTTTCGTCTGGGTGACGTTGCCCGAAGGCGTGGACACCTACCCCCTCCTGCACAAGGCGATAGACGCCGGGGTGGTCTTCATTCCGGGAGCCGCCTTCACGCCGTCGGACGAGCCGTCCAACAAACTGCGCCTCGCCTTCAGCGCCGTCCCGCCGGATGCCATCCGTGAAGGGGTGCGCCGCCTGGCGCCGGTACTGCAGGAAGCGCTGGCCGCGCGGTAGCGTTGGGCTCATTAGTGCCGTCAGGAACCAAGCAAAGGAGCATTTCATGAGCGGAACCATCGTTGTAGGCGTCGACGGGAGCGGTACGGCCAAGAAGGCCGCAGAGTCGGCCCGGGACCTGGCAGCTGCGCTGGGCGCCACGCTCCACGTTGTCTCGGCCTTTGACAGCGACCGCACGGAAGTCTTCGGCAGTGGCAGTGACCAGTGGATCGTGTCCGACGCGGACGGGGCCGAGCACGTTGCCCGGACAGTGGCCGAGTCCCTGGGCGGGCAGATCAAGGTAACCTACTCGGCGGCACGCGGCCGTCCGGCAGACGCCCTGATCAAGGAAGCCCTCCGCATGGACGCAAAGATCATTGTGGTGGGAAACCGGCGCATGCAGGGCATCGGCCGGGTGCTGGGCAGTGTGGCCAACAGCGTGGCACACAACGCCCCGTGCGACGTCTACATCGCGAACACGTACGACGCCGACTAGGAGTTACGCCCAACACTCCCCGTGGTGGCACAGATCGCTGCGGGGGGTGGGCGTTCTCACGCCCAAAAAGCCCATTCAGCTACGGGCGAAACGATAAAATTAAGGGAGCCCCCAACGGTGCGGACGACAACAACCCACCACTAGAGGGGACCCCTTGATCACTCTTCAGCGCCGCCAGCTGGTAGGCCACGACATCCTTCTGGCCCGCCACGGAAACCACATCTGCTCCATGCGCGTGGACCGCGGCAACGGCACGGTGGTTGCGCTGCTGGATGACGGCACCACCGACTCCGCGCCGAACATGATCGCCCCGGACCTCAACCTCCCCCGCACCGTCCGCAGCGTCATGCGCGAGGACTGGAAACTGCTCTCCATCATGACCGGTGCAGCCACGGCCTGGGCCGCACTCATGGTGGGTGCCGCCGTCGTCATCGCATCCTCGATGGGCGACTCAGCCGCCGTGGAGATGATGTACGCGTACCCCGCCTACTAGCAGTTCCGGGTGGCACAAGCCGCCTACGGCACCAGCCAGAGCCTCAGCAGCCACCAGATCCCCGCCATCACCACACCGCCGAAGAGCGAGCCTGCCACCACCTGCGCCAGGGTATGGGCGCGCAGCACCACCCGTGACCAGCCGACCGCCGGGATGAGCAGCAGCAACGGTGTCCACGCGGCGCCGAGCATCAGGACGGCGACCACGGCCGAACAGGAGATGGCTGCGGCGTGCCCGCTGATCTTCCAAAACGGGCTGACCGCGGCCAGCACCACCACTCCCCCCACGACGGCCAGCACCATGGCGATGACGCTGGTTGGCGCACCTGCTGCCGCCAGAACCAGCAATCCCGCAAGGATGGACGCCAGGGCCATGAGCAGCACGGGAAGGCGCTGCCGGCGGTCACTGACGTGATGGTCCGTGACCTTTCCCAGCCGGACAAGGACAAGCAACAGGAGCAGCGGCAGCACGCAGACGAACAGGGCAGCCAGCGCCCCGTAGGCCATCGTGGCGGGAAAACCCTCCTGGACCAGCGGGCTGATCAGCAGCTGGACGGTCACCACCACCGGCGGCTGGAGCGCCTCGGTCAGCCACCGGGCGGTTTTGTTTTTCGCCCGGATGGCCCGGCCTGACCCGGCCACGCCGGTCCCTGCCTCCGCCCCCGCCTCAGTCAAGAAGCAGCGCGGGTTCTTCCAGGATGGCCGCGACGTCGGCCATGAACCTCGCCGACAGGTCGCCGTCCACCACGCGGTGGTCGAAGGAGCCGCCCAGGGTGGTGATCCAGCGCGGAATGACCTCCCCGTCCAGGACCCACGGCTTCTGCTTGATGGTGCCGAAGGCGACGATGGCCACCTCGCCCGGGTTGATGATGGGCGTGCCCGTATCGATGCCCAGGGCGCCGATGTTGGTGATGGTCAGCGTGCCGCCCTGCATCTCGGCCGGCTGGGTCTTTCCCGCACGCGCCGTGGTGGCCAGGTTGTTCAGGGCCAGCGCCAGTTCCTTCAGGGACAGGTCCTGCGCATCCTTGATGTTGGGCACCATCAGGCCGCGGGGCGTTGCCGCGGCGATACCCAGGTTCATGAAGTGCTTGACCTGGATCTCGGCAGCCCCGGTGCCGTCCCCGCTCTCAACCCACGAGGCATTGACGCTGGGGTTCCGGGCGGCAGCCCAGATGACGGCCTTGGCCAGGATGAGGAGCGGCGAGACCCTGATGCCCTCGAAGTCCCGTGAGGCTTTGAGCCGCTTGACGAATTCCATGGTCCGGCTGGCGTCCACATCCACGAAGATGCTGACGTGCGGGGCCGCGAAGGCCGAATCGACCATGGCCTTGGCGGTCGCCTTGCGCACGCCCTTGACGGGGATAGTCTCGATCCGCTGGTCCTGCGGCTTTCCGGCCTTGCCCCAGAAGCCGTCCGCCTTGTCCAGTTCGGCGTCGCGCTGCGCCTGGTAGCTGACCAGGTCCTCGCGGGTCACCTCGCCGCGGGAGCCGGTGGCAACGACGTCGGCGAGATCGATGCCGAGGTCCCGGGCGATCTTGCGGACGGGAGGTTTGGCGAGGACGCGGTTGACCAGCCCGGTGATGGTGCCACCCAGCGTGGGCCTGGTGTCCACGACGGCGGACTGGCCAGCCTGCGGTGCGGCGGTTGCCGGGCGTCCGGTGACCTCTGCCGGGGTATGCGGCTGGACCGGCTCCACTTCGGGAGCGTTGACTGTCAGCGAGTCGGCCGGCTTGACCGCCGCCGCGGCCCGCGTGGTGCGGGGACGCCGCTTGACGGCGTCGGCCTTCGGTCCCGAACCCACCAGCGGACCACCCGCCGGGGCACTGCCTTGCGCGCCGGCGTCGTTCGCGCCGTTGTCCCGGGCATCGTCAGGAAGCTTGCCGTACAGCGGCTGCGCAGATGCCTCGGCCTGCGCCGGGGCTTCGGGCGCCCGGACGTCAGCGGGCGTGGGATCGCCCGCGACGTCGTCGCTGACGCTGATGATGGCCGTCCCGACGTCGATGGTCACGCCTTCCGGTACGAGGAGTTCGGTGACGGTCCCGGCGAAGGGGGACGGCAGTTCGACGATCGACTTTGCGGTCTCGATCTCGCACAGGACGTCGTTGATGGCGACGGCATCGCCCGGCTTGACCTTCCAGGAAACGACTTCCGCTTCCGTGAGGCCTTCTCCGACGTCCGGCAGGTTGAATTTATTCAGCGTCATGGTGTCCTCAGTAGGAGAGGGCGCGGTCCAGCGCCTCCAGGATGCGGTCGATGTCCGGAAGATAGTCTTCCTCCACCTTGGCAACGGGGTAGGGCATGTGGAAGCCGCCCACCCGGATGACGGGGGCTTCGAGGGAGTGGAAGGCACGCTCGCTGATGCGGGCCGCGATTTCGCCGCCGATCCCGCCGAAGGTGGGGGCCTCGTGGGCCACGATCAGCCGGCCGGTCTTTTCCACGGATGCGGTGACAGTATCGAAGTCCAGCGGCGAAATGGAGCGGAGGTCGATGACCTCCACGCTGTGGCCGTCTTCCCGGGCGGCGTTGGCGGCGGCAAGGGCCACGGGAACCAGGGGACCGTAGGCCACGATGGTGGCGTCGGTGCCCTCGCGCAGGATGTGGGCCTTGAAGGGGTCGCCTGAGGGGCCGGGAGCTGCGGTGTCCACTTCGCCCTTGAGCCAGTACCGGCGCTTGGGTTCGAAAACGATGACCGGATCCTGGCACTCCACGGCCTGCTGGATCATCCAGTAGGCGTCATGCGGGTTGGACGGGGTAATGATCCGCAGGCCCGCCGTGTGGGCGAACAGCGCTTCGGGGGATTCGGAGTGGTGCTCCACGGAACCGATGCCGCCGCCGTACGGGATGCGGATGACGACGGGAACCGTGAGGTTGCCGTGGCTACGGGCGTGCATCTTGGCCAGCTGGGTGGTGATCTGGTTAAAGCCGGGGAAGACGAACCCGTCGAACTGGATCTCGCAGACGGGGCTGTATCCGCGCAGCGCCAGGCCGATGGCGGTGCCGATGATGCCGGACTCGGCCAGCGGCGTGTCCACCACGCGGTCGGGTCCAAATTCGCCGATGAGCCCGTCCGTGACCCGGTAGACCCCGCCCAGGGGGCCGATGTCCTCGCCCATCAGCAGTGACTTGGGGTTGGCAGCGAGCGTGGCGCGAAGGCCTTCGTTGATGGCCTTGGCGATGGTCATGGTGGTCATCAGTGGCCTGCCTTTGCTGCTGCACCGTGCTGGGCGGACGGCTCGTCGCCGCCGGCGAATCCTGCGCTGTACTCCTCGAACCATGCCAGTTCCTCGGCCACCAGGGGGTGCGCTTCAGCGTAGACGTTGGCGAATGCGGCCCGGATGTCCGGGTCCTCGAGGTCATGGGCGGTGCGGCGCACGTACGCGGCGAGCTCGTCGCCGTCGGCCTTGACCTTGGCAAAGTAGGCGTCATCGGCCAGGCCCTCGGCGCGGAGGTACTTCTCCAGGCGCATCAGCGGGTCCTTGGCGCGCCAGGCTTCCTCCTCCTCGGATCCGCGGTACTTGGTGGGATCGTCAGCGGTGGTGTGGGCACCCACCCGGTAGGTGAACGCCTCAATGAGGACCGGGCCCTTGCCCTGGCGGGCATGTTCCAGGGCCCACTCGGTGACGGCGTGCACGGCGATGACGTCGTTGCCGTCCACCCGGATGCCGGGGAAGCCGTAGCCTTTCGCCCGGTTGGACAGCGGTACCCGGGTCTGCACGTTGGTGGGGACCGAGATGGCCCAATGGTTGTTCTGGCAGAAGAACACCACGGGCGCGTTGTACGAGGAGGCGAAGACCATGGACTCGTGGACGTCGCCTTCGGAGCTGGCACCGTCACCGAAGTAGGCGATGACGGCAGCGTCCGGTTCGTTTCCGGCTTTGCCCGCGGCGGCAGCGAGCTTCTGGTCACGCTGGATGCCCATGGCATAGCCGACGGCGTGCAGCGTCTGCGCGGCCAGGACCAGCGTGTAGAGGTGGAAGTTCGTGTCCTTGGGGTTCCAGCCTCCGTTGGACACGCCGCGGAACTGGCGGAGCAGTTCGGCGAGGTCCACGTCGCGGGTCAGCGCCACGCCGTGCTCACGGTAGGTGGGGAAGATGTAGTCCTGCGGCTGGCTGGCCCGGCCCGAACCGATCTGGGCTGCCTCCTGGCCCGTCAGCGGGACCCAGAGCGCAAGCTGGCCCTGCCGCTGCAGGGCTGTTGCCTCGACGTCAAAACGCCTGATCCTGGCCATATCCGCGTACAGTCCACGCAGGTCTTCGGGGGTGAGCTTGTCCGCGTAGCTGCTGTACACGGGGTCTGCGCCGAGTTTTCCATCAGGGCCCAGCAACTGGACCATCTGTGCCGGGGGTTGGCCCATGACGGCTTCCGCGTCAGCTTCCCGCTGGTCGTCGACCGCTGTTCCGTCGAACTCGGTGGAAGGCAGATGTGTGCCCATACCGTCTCCTTGCTTCCCGCATGCGGATGCAATGCAATGTCGCTGGGATATATGCCCCACAAGGAATACATTCCCGAAGCGGCATATACAATGGCTTACTGATCCTAACTTTATCTTCAGTAGGTTGGCGCAGGCCTACTTGTTAAGTGCTAGGAACCCCGGGGCGCCTTTGTATAGTTCGCACACAGCTCAAGGAACCGGGTGTTGGCTTCCTGCTCACCGATGCTGACCCGGACGCCCTCCCCGGGGAATGCGCGGACAGACAATGCGCGGGCTCCTGCCTGCTCCGCAAAGTCAGCGCTGGCCTCACCCAAGTCCAGCCACACAAAATTGCCCTGGGCATCGGGCACGGCCCAGCCGAGGTCCCGGAGTCCGCTCACCACGCGGACCCGCTCGTCCACCAGGCTTTGTACCCTTCCTACAACCTGGTCGAAATTCTGCAGTGAAACAATCGCGGCTGATTCGGCTATTTGCGACACGGCAAAGGGGGTGGCAGCCAATCGAAGGTGCTGCGTCAGTGCGGGGTTGGCAACGCTGTATCCCACCCGGAGGCCTGCCAGCCCATGGGCCTTGGAGAAAGTCCGCAGGACCACCACGTTGGGGTATTTGCGGTAGAGGGCGATGCCATCCACGGCATCGGAGTCCCGGACGAACTCCTGGTAAGCCTCATCAATGACCACCACCACGTTGGACGGCACCGTCCGGACAAAGGCCTCGGTTTCGGCGGTGGTCAAGGCGGGCCCGGTGGGGTTGTTGGGGGTGCAGAGGAGGATCACTTTGGTCCGTGCGCTGACTGCCGCCGCCATGGCGTCGAGGTCGTGCCGCCCGTCGGCGGTGACCGGGACGCGGACGCTTTCGGCCCCGGCGAGGCCCACGCTGATGGGGTAGGCCTCGAAGGAACGCCAGGCGTAGATGACTTCGTCCGCTTTGCCGTCGTCATTCTGGCCGGCAAAGGCAGCCAGGATCTGGTTGAGGGCGCCCAGGCTGCCGGCCCCCGTGACGATGTCCTCCGCGGGAACCTGCAGGAATTCCGCGAGCGCCGCCCGGAGCCTGCTGCTGAGCGGGTCCGGGTAACGGTTGAAGTCTGTTTGCCGTGCGATGGCTTCCAGGACCGCCGGCAGCGGCGGGAGAGGATTCTCATTCGAGGACAGTTTGTAACTGGCCAGTCCGTCGACGGCGGCGGGCGGCTTTCCGGCGGCGTAACGGGGCAACCGGCCCACCACCGGGCGCGGAGCGACGCCGCCGGCCAGGGTTTCAGAGGAGGTCATGAAAACTAGCCTACTGCTGCGGGTGTCCACGGATTCAGGGCTGGAACCCGGAGTGCCGGCCGGCCAGCGGAACCCGCGGAAACCGTGGAACCCGGCCAGGCACCCCTCTCCGGGTCAGGTTTGCCAGGATGTCCAAAGGCTGTTGTGGAAGCATGGGGCCATGGGTTCCTTCATTCTTCGGGTCATCTTCAACGCAGCCGCCCTGTGGGTAGCAAGCTGGGTCCTGCCGGGCATGGACATCACCAGCACTGCCACCTCCGATGCCGTGGCACGGACCGGCATCTCGCAGGACACCGAAACCATTGGAATAGTCCTGGCCTATCTGTTCATCGGCCTCATTTTCGGTGTGGTCAACGCCTTGGTGCGGCCGCTGGTGAGCCTGCTTGCACTCCCGATCACCATCCTGACGCTTGGCCTGTTCGCGATCGTCATCAACGCCGCCATGCTCTACCTGACAGCCTGGATCAGCGCCTACACCCCCGTGCATCTCACCATCGATTCCTTCTTCTGGACCGCCATCCTGGCCGCGATCATCATCTCCCTGGTGTCCCTGGTGGCCGGGCTTGTGCCGGGCAGCCGGCGCTGACGTTTCCATGAACCCGTGCCGGCAGCCTTCCTGAAGGTGGGCTGGGAGGCGGCGCACTGTGGGCTTCCGCCCGAGTACCGGAAGAGCCTGAAACAGGTACCCTGCAGGTGCAGCGCCCCGGCTGGCTGCCGAAACTCCAGTACCCGCTACCCATGACCGCCCGGGGCCGCCGCTCCTAGGCTGCGAACGGGGCCGGCGAAAGGCCCGCAGCTGTCAGTTCCGGGTACGGGGGGCAAAGAATGAAGGCACGCACAATACTGGCTGCGGCCTGCCTGCTGCTGGCGTGGCAGGCGGGACCGGCCCACGCGGATTCCGAAGCCTTGCCGTCGCCCCAGGAGGCCGCCGTTCTGGGCAACGATGTTTCCTGGCCCCAATGCGGTGGCCACCTCCCCGCGCCGCCGGCGTTTGCCGTGGTGGGCATCAACGGCGGCCGGCCAACGACGGCGAACCCTTGCCTCGCGGAGCAGCTGGCCTGGGCGGATGGCAGCTCCGAGGCAGCGGCGGGAGTTCCGTCTGCCGTCTACGTCAATACCGCCGCGACGGGCCCAGTGGGCTCCTTGTGGTGGCCTGTAAACAACAGCGTGATGGGCACGGACATCGGAAACCCCTACGGGATGTGCGATGGCACCGCATCCCCCGCCTGCGCATATGTCCACGGCTATGCGATGGCATACAACGACGCCGGAAGCCTCGCCGGGGCAGGAGGCGGTGCTTCCCACCGCATGTGGTGGCTGGATGTCGAGACCGGTAACAGCTGGCTGTCCAATAAGGCTGCCAACACCGCGGAGCTGGAGGGCATGACCGCCTACCTCCAGGGCGCCGGGGTGGAGGTAGGCATATATTCCACCGGCTACCAGTTCGGCGAAATTGTGGGTGAGGTGGGCCCCCACAGCAACCTCTACTCCCTGAAGAGCTGGCTGGCGGGCGCTGAATCCACCTCCAGCGCGGCGGATCTTTGCGGGGCTGGTCCCCTCAGCTCCGGCGGCGTCGTGGCACTCACGCAGTTCACCGCCGGTAACCTCGATTACAACTTCCGCTGCCCTGTGGCGCAGCCGCCGGCTCCACCGCCGGCGCTCACTCCGCCGACAGTTCCGGAGCCTGCCCCGGCGCCCGCAAAGACCCGCTCCAACCGCTACGCCGAGATTCCCGCCGCCCAGATCGCCTGAACACTGCAACAGTCATGGCTAGCTGTAATTCCCACGGAGGTTCTGAACGCGGCTGATAGGGGTTTTGCCTTCGATGCCGGTATGGGTTCTGTGGTGATTGTAATGGTGGAGCCATCCGGTGTAGGTGGCGGCGCGTTCGGCTTCTGAGGCATAAGGCCGGGCATAAGCCCATTCGGTGGCGAGGGTGCGGTTGAAGCGTTCTACCTTGCCGTTGGTCTGAGGTCGGTAGGGGCGGGTCCTGCGGTGCTTGATGTGTAGGCCCAGGGCAGCGGCGAAGGCTCGGGAGCGGTAACAGGGCCCGTTATCGGTGAGTACGGCCTTGACGGTGATGCCGTGCGCGGAGAAGAAGGCAGCTGCCCGGAGCCAGAAGGCTATGGCGGTTTCCTTTTTCTCATCGTCGAGGATCTCTGAGTAGGCCAGCCTTGAGTGGTCATCGACTGCGTGGTGGAGGTAGGCGTAGCCGACTCCCGCGTGGCGGTTGCGCTTGCCCTTTGCTCGTCCAAGAGTGCGGTGTCCGCCGCCATCTGGGATGCGGCCGAGCTTCTTGATATCCACATGGACGAGGTCCCCTGGGTTCTCATGCTCATAGCGACGGGGTGCCGGCTTCCGGACGGGCAGTCCGGTGCCGTGGTCCAAGCACGCCAGCCTGGGCATCTGGTACCTGGCCAGGACTTTGCCCACGGTCGAGCGCGCCAAATGCAGGTGGGCCGCGATCCGGTGTGGTCCCCAGCGGCGGGTGAACCGCAACGCGATGATCCGCCGCTCGATACGCACGGCAGTCCGGTTGGGGCTCCGGCGCGGTCGAGACGACATATCAGCCATACCGTCCTCGCCAAAGACCCGGTACCGGTCCGTCCATTTCTTCGCGGTGGCGGGCGAGCACTGGAACCGTTCTGCGGCCCGGCGCAGCGTCCAACCCTGTTCGATGACCAGCCGGGCGAGTTTTCCTCTGGCCTTGGGCGTCAGGTCCGCGTTGGCATGGGTAACGTAAGACACGAGAGCCTCCTGGTGTCGAGATGAGTGTGGTAACCCAAATCGATACCGGAGGCTCTCGCTCTTTACATCACGCCACGCTGTTCACAACCTCCGTGGGAACTACAGCTAGCGGCCCCCAAGGTGGCGTTCGTGGGCGCGGGGATCCGGTGGCGCAAGGGTAGTGGAGGGGCCCTTGGCCCGGGTCAGGGAATACCGCGTGGCCGTGGCGGCTCCCCCGGCACCAAGCACAGCGCCCAGCACCGCCGTCGAGTGTACGAGCGACGGATCATTGCTCGCTGCCACCAGCCGGGCGGCGTCCTGGTACCCGCCCAGGCGGTGGCCGGGACCAAGGCCCTTGTCCCCACCGGGCGCGATCGGCGTGTCCACCGATACGGTCACCCGGTTGCGGGTTTCGGGGTTGGCGGCACCGTCGCTGCCGGGAACCCAGTCCGCCTGATGCTCAAGGTGCAGGGACTCCACCTCCTCACGGGTCTTGATCCCTGCCACCGGAGACCCTGCGGTGAGGACATACTTCACGTCGTATTGCTCCAATACCCGGGGATCCGCTGCCATGTTCATGGCATGGATGCCGCCCTGGCTGTAACCTACAGCAACCACGGGAGCGCCCTTTTCTGCTCCAGCTTCGTCCAGCGCCGCGAGGACAGCCTCATTCACTTCCCTGGAGTTGTACAGCATGGACTCCACAATGCCCGCCTCATCAAAGGGGTTGTCCCCGCCGGC
This sequence comes from Pseudarthrobacter sp. SL88, assembly GCF_026672455.1. Taxonomy (NCBI): domain Bacteria; kingdom Bacillati; phylum Actinomycetota; class Actinomycetes; order Micrococcales; family Micrococcaceae; genus Pseudarthrobacter; species Pseudarthrobacter sp. SL88. Next base: position 4,124,112 of record NZ_JAPPRD010000001.1, on the reverse strand, counting down.
GTCCCTTCCGGCAGCCTGGGTCCCCGGAACAATGACCACATAGGCCTTTTCGCCGCCGTTATCCACTTCCAGGACCTCAAGGGCTCCGGCACCGCGGGCCTCCACTTCCTGAAGCCGCTCCAACAACCCTGCAGGTGACGTGTCCAGGTCCACCTGGACCGCTTCCTGCTTCCGCAGCGTGATCTGCCGCGGGATGAAGGTTGCCACCAAAGCCATCAGGGCATCCCGGACCAAGGGGACATGCTCGTTCACTGCCTGCACCTGGGGCGCCGCCAGTTGCATCATGGCAATGACGTTCTCGGTGACGCGCCGGTCCGGAACGCCGGTGGCTGCCATGGTGCCCCACGAGAGACCGGTCTCCGTCATGGCGGCGATCCCGAGGGTCCTCCCCACGTTGGCCCGCCACTCCGCATCCTGGTAATCACGCATGCAGGCACGGACCTGGCTGCTGATCCGATGCAGCTCCGCCCGGCTGGCCTGGACCCGCCACTGGCCGTCCCGCACGGCCGCAATATGCCCGGAAGCGGACCAGGGCGGCTGCCGGTCTGCCCAGCAGAGCTGGTCCAGGATTCGTCCCGCCTCCTGCTCCACAGCGGCCAGGTCACCGGCCAGGGTCTCCAGTTTTTCAGCGCCCGCTGTCAACTCCTCGAGCTGGACCCCGATGCCGCCGCTGCCGCCCCGAATGCTCAGGTGGCCGTCCCGCGACGCGCCGGACAGCCTGACGGGCTCCGGATAGGCATCATCCGCCGGGTCCATCAGGGCACCCTGCAGGCACTGGCGGCCGCCGCCATAGTGTCCTCAGCGTGCCGCGCGACGGCTGCCCTCGCCACCTCCAGGGCGTCGACAGCGCGGCGCAGGGCGGCGCCCTGCCGGCCCACCGTGTCCCGGTACGCCCGCCCGGCCGGCGATTGCCAGTCGAGCATCTGGATGTCCCGCAGGCAGGCCAGGGCCTCCTCGACGCGCGCTCCGCAGCGTGCAAGCCGGTTCACGAGGGGCAACAAATCAGCGGCAACGTGCTCGGCGGCGCCCGGCAGTCCATCCCCCAGGACGTTTCCCATGTGACCTCTTTCCCCGGCACCCCGGACCTGTTGCTTACCTGCTGACGGGGCCACGCTACGGAAGACGGCGTACCAGCCTAAGTGCCGCCGTCGGCCATGTGGATAAGTAACGTAAGCGGTGCACTTAAGGCGCCGCCGGAGTTCGTGAAAGAATCAGCACATGCCTGAAACTGCCGCCACAGCTGATACCCGCACGCCCTCAGGACGCCTGGCCCTCGCCGCGTCCACGGAAAAAATCGCCCTGGGCCCCCTGGACGGCCGGTACCAGCCGGCAGTGGCCCCGCTGGTTGACTACCTGTCCGAGGCAGCGCTTAACCGGGACCGCGTGGCCGTCGAAGTTGAATGGCTGGTCCACCTGACCAGCAACAACGTCCTTCCCGGCGCGGCCCCCCTGTCCGCGGACCAGCAGCAGCAGCTGCGTGCCGTCGTCACCGAATTCGACGCCGCCTCCGTGGCGGAACTGGCCGAAATCGAGGCCGTGACGGTGCACGATGTGAAGGCCGTGGAGTACTACATCGGCCGCCGCCTCCCCGCCATCGGCATCGAAAACCTGACCGCCATGGTCCACTTTGGCTGCACGTCCGAGGACATCAACAACCTTTCCTACGCGCTTGGCGTCAAGGGTGCTGTGGAGGACGTGTGGCTGCCCGCTGCCCGCGCCCTGGTGGCACAGATCAGCACGATGGCCGAGGACAACCGCGCAGTTCCCATGCTGTCCCGCACGCACGGCCAGCCGGCCACCCCCACCACGCTCGGCAAGGAACTGGCGGTCATCGCGCACCGGCTGACCCGCCAGCTGGACCGCATCGCCAGGACCGAATACCTGGGCAAGATCAACGGCGCCACCGGCACCTACGCCGCGCACGTCGCCTCCGTCCCCGGCGCCGACTGGCAGCAGGTCTCCAAGTCCTTCGTGGAGGGCCTCGGCCTGACCTGGAACCCCCTGACCACGCAGATCGAAAGCCACGACTGGCAGGCCGAACTGTACGCCGACGTGGCGCGCTTCAACCGCATCCTGCACAACGTCTGCACGGACATCTGGAGCTACATCTCCATCGGCTACTTCGCGCAGATCCCGGTGGCGGGCGCCACCGGTTCGTCCACCATGCCGCACAAGGTCAACCCCATCCGCTTCGAAAACGCCGAGGCAAACCTGGAGATCTCCTCCGGCCTGCTGGACGTCCTGGGCTCCACCCTGGTGACCTCCCGCTGGCAGCGGGACCTCACCGATTCCTCCAGCCAGCGCAACATCGGCGTGGCATTCGGCCACTCCCTCCTGGCCATCTCCAACGTGGCCAAGGGCCTGGAGCGCCTTGACGTGGCCGAGGACGTGCTGGCCGGTGACCTGGACACCAACTGGGAGGTCCTCGGCGAGGCGATCCAGATGGTGATGCGCGCAGAGGCGATTGCCGGCGTCGAAGGCATGGAAAACCCCTACGAGCGGCTCAAGGACCTCACCCGCGGCAACCGCGTGGACGCCGCGCGGATGCAGGAATTCGTGCAGGGCCTGGGCCTGTCCGCCGACGCCGAGGCGCGGCTCCTTGCCCTGACGCCCGGCAAGTACACGGGCATCGCGGACCAGCTGGTGGACCACCTCAAGTAAGCGTTCGGGGGACTACCCCACACGTACGACGGCGGCGCCGGGCCCGGGAGGGTCCGGCGCCTTTCGTTTCTCCACGGCCGTCCGGGCCGTGGTGCGGATGGTTTCGGCGGCACCACGGCGGAGTGCGAAACTGGAGGGCATGAAGCTGCTGCTTATCCGCCACGGAGAGACTCCCGGAAATGTCCTCGGCCAATTGGACACGGCCCACCCGGGACCGGGCCTGACCGAACTGGGCGAACGGCAGGCAGAGGCCATGGCGCGGTCGCTGGCTAACGAACCAATCCGGGCGCTCTACGCCTCCACATTGGTCCGCACGCAGATTACCGCGGCGCCGCTGGGCAGGCTCCACGGCCTGGAGGTCACGGTGCTGGACGGGCTGCATGAAATCGAGGCCGGCTCGCTGGAAAAGCTGACCGATCATGAGTCACATAAGCGGTACATGGGCACGGTGATTTCCTGGGCCGCCGGCGACCTGGGCAACCGGATGCCCGCAGGACCCGACGGCCACGCATTCTTCAGCCGGTTCGACGCCGCGATTGCGAGGGTCATCGAAAGGACTGCCGGGCACCAGGACACGGTGGCGGTGGTGAGCCATGGTGCAGCCATCAGGACCTGGGCAGGGCTCCGCGCCGAGGGTATCGATCATGAGTTTGCGGCCAAACATGTGCTGGCCAACACCGGAATCGTGGCGCTGGAGGGCGACCCGGACAGTGGCTGGAAGCTGATCCACTGGGCAGGCAGCCCGGTGGGCGGGCTGGCCCTGGCCGATCCCACGGCCGAAGATCCTACGGGGCAGGACGTCAGCCGCCCCTAGCCCCGGTGTCCACGCACCGCTCCGGCGCCCTGGCCCGCTGCCGCAGAGGCACGCACCCCGCCGCGGCTGCTGCCGGCCGAGGCCGCGGGGCACCGCGCAGAATTGTTGAGTCGGCCGGAGCCCGAAGGCACCAGCCGTGCGGCCATCGCCGAAGCAATATCCGCCGTCGGGCGTTCTCCGCCTTCCATTGCCGTCAGCGAACTCAGGAAGTGGTGCCACCGCGGCCCAAGGGACTCAGGTATGGCCGGATTCCTGAGCGTCCTGGCCACGAGTGACTCCACCGCCGTCCCCGGGAATGCTTTCGATCCGGTCAGCAGTTCCAGCAGGACCAGGCCCAAGGCATAGACGTCCCAGGAGGGATCGGTAACACCGCCTGCAGCCTGTTCCGGGCTCATGTAATGGACCGTTCCGGACGAGATTCCGGGCTCCGGGGCCGTGCCCGCCACAGCCGCGATGCCGAAATCGATGACCCGGACCGGGCTGCGCCGGAGGCCGCTCAGCATCAGGTTTCCCGGCTTGATGTCCCGGTGCACCAGTCCCGCGGCGTGCAGGTGGGCCAGGGCGCTGAACATGCTCCTCGCCCATACCGCCACGGCGTCGGTACTGTGGCGGTCGGATCGCACAGCTTCGGAGAGACTGGTTCCCAACGCCAGCTCTTCAACCAGGAAGGCATGCCCCGGGCGATACGTGCCGGCCGGCATGACTCCCTGATCGATGTACCTGACGATGGACGGGTGCCGCAGCGATGCGAGCACCCTTGCCTCGTTGCGGATGCGCTGATGCTGCTTGGCCGTGTTGTCAGCCGCCACCTTGACGGCCACGTCAGGACCTCCCGCCATATCCACGGCCCGGAAGACTTCGGCGACGGAACCGCGGCCCAACCGCTCCCGGAGCAGGAAGCGGCCGGCGATCACCGGGACGCCTGAATGGTTCCGCCGTGCGGAACCCAGGCATCGAGCTGGAAACCGCACTGGCAGCGCCACACCGGAGGGAGCTTTACCGGCGCCAATTCGTCCGGGTCGAACGTGTAGACCATGGCTGCATGCCCCACCGCAGGCGTCACCAGCTCCATGGGCGTACCGCAGTGAACGGTGTGCCCTACTCCCCCAGCAAAAGTCTTCTCAAACGTCATCAACGCGCTCACTACTCCATCGGGCAGTTTCTTCGGTTGATCGTAAGCTTACATATAACTAGGCCATCTAGCTAGTTTAGCTAGATAATTTATGGTGTTCTTCGTCAAGCACGCCAATGGCGTCCGCCATCTTCTGCAGGAACGCGACGACGATCCTCGCCTCCTCGGCGCTCAACGACTCCGCGACGGACATCATCCGTTTGTGCATGGCGCCGAGGGTTTCCCGCACTTCGGTATCCGACTCAACGGTGGGAACAACAACAACGGAGCGCCGGTCCGAGGGGTGGGCCTCCCGGCGGACGTGCCCGCTGGACACCAGCCTGTCAATCAGGGAGGTCGTGGAGGCGCTGGTGATCCCAAGGAACTGGCTAAGGTCCTTGGGTACCACCGTTTTCCCGGAGGCCTGCGCCCGCAGGAGGTACCGGAGGGCGAGGATATCGGTTTCGCCCATGCCCATGGAGTCGCGGGTGGACCTGCGGATGATGGTTTCCGCCGCCCTGTAGTCCCGGAGCGACTTGAGAACCGCCGCTCCGTAGTCCAACTGACCGTCGGGTCCGTACCAGTACCCTGAACCCTCGTTGCCTGTAGAAACCATGCTTATATCTTAGGCCAACTGCTAACTAGACAACCAAGCTAGTTGCCAGTGGTACCTCCGCTGAGGGCATGTGACGTTATCCGGACCCTAACCGGCAAGAAACACCCGCGTAACCCGCCGCTCCTAGCCTTGATCTGCATAACCCTTCGGCGAATCGAGGCCTACATGCAGACCAATCCGCGGCTGAACATCAGGCAGGTTGCCTGGTCACACCCTGTGGGCGCAGACCTTAGGCGCGCGCAGCAGGCCGAACTCAACGCCCGCTTTGGTTCTGCAGACCATGAACCTGGGCCTCCGCCGTCGGAGGCTGACTGCGCCGTCTTCCTCGTGGCGTACGACAAGGGGTCCGGCCAGCCTGTGGGCTGCGGCGGGCTGCGGCTGCTGGATGCCACTACCGCCGAAATCAAGCGGCTCTATGTGATTCCGTATACCCGCGGCTCCGGCGTGGCCAGTTCGGTCCTCGCCGCCCTGGAGGCGGAGGCCTACAAGCAAGGCATCACCCGCATCAAGGCCGAGGCAGGCTCGGCGCAATCGGACGGCCGGAATTTCTACCAGAACTCCGGCTTTGAGCCGGTGCCCAACTTCGGCCCCTATGTGGGCGTCAAACACTCGTCCTGTTACGCCAAGAGCATCGACTCGCACAGCGCAGCCCACACAGCCATGGCCTAGCGGCTGAAACGTGGGGCGTCACACTGCATGCGGCCCTGTCTGCCTCGGCTAACCTCGGCCTATGGAAACAGCAGACATCACCTTCCGCACCCGCAAATGGCTCCGGCCAGAAGACCTGAACGCCAACGGGACCCTGTTCGGCGGAAGCCTGCTGAAATGGATCGATGAGGAAGCCGCCATTTACGCCATCCTCCAACTGGGCAATGGCCGGGCCGTCACGAAGTACATCTCGGAAATCAACTTCGTGAGCTCCGCCGTCCAGGGCGACCTGATTGAAATGGGCCTGACCGCCACGAAGTTTGGCCGGACCTCGCTGACGATGCGGGCGGAAGTGCGCAACATGATCACCCGGCAAAGCATCCTCACCATCGAGGAAATTGTCTTCGTCAACCTCAACAACGCCGGCACGCCGGAACCGCATGGATACACCGAAATCACCTACGACCGGGACAGGATCCCCACCCACCACCTGACGGAAACACTGCAGCAGGACTGACGCTTCACCCCGCGTTCACTCCTAAACCACCAGGCGTTCTCTTCGCTGGACCAACTTAGGCAGCCGGGCTGTTTATCGAATCGATAGCAATAGCAGCCCCGCATTCCGCGTGCCCGGCTATAGGCTGTGCGGACATGCTCCGGTTCCAGTGCAGAAATGAGTCCTGATCGTGCGTAAATTACAGACCTTGGTTGCCGCCGCCGTCGCCGTCACCCTGCTTGCCGGATGCGGCGGAGAAGCCGCACCCGGAGCCTCGGGTGAGGCTTCTTCCGCCCCGGCCGGAGGATCCGGCGACACCCTGGTGGTGTACACCAACTCCAACGGCGAAGGCCGCGGGGACTGGCTGACCCAGAAGGCGGGCGAAGCCGGGTTCAAGATCGAAATTGTGGGGGCCGGCGGCGCTGATGCCACCAACAAGCTCATCGCCGAGAAGAACAACCCCATCGCGGACGTCGCCTTCGGGCTGAACAACATGTACTTCTCCCAGATCAAAGCCGCGGACGCGCTGGAACCCTATAAGCCCGCCTGGGCCGGCGAGGTGGACACCCAACTGGCGGACGGCGAGACCTACTGGCCGCTGGTGAAGCAGGCCATCCTGCTGGGCTACAACTCGGACAAGTTCTCCAAGGACGCTGCACCGAAAGACTGGACGGACCTGTGGACCAAGGATGAGTTCAAGGCCCGGTACGAGCGGGTCACCGGCCTGGGCACCGCCACGGCCCAACTCGTCTTTGCCGGCATCCTCAGCCGGTACCGTGACGATTCCGGCGACCTCGGAATTTCGGATGAGGGCTGGAAGCAGGTGGAACAGTACTTCCAGAACGGCAGCCCCGCCGTGGCCAAGACCGATCTTTTCGCCCGCATCGCGTCGGGTGAAGTGGACATGGGGCAGATGCCGTCCTCGATCATCGCCGACCGGGAAAAGTCCTTCAAGGTGAATGTGGACACCGTCATACCCTCCGTTGGCGTCCCCCTCGCGGTGGAGCAGATCGCACTCGTCAAGGGCACCAAGAAGAAGGACCAGGCACAAAAGTTCATCGACTGGTTCGGCAGTGCCGACGTCCAGGGCCAGTTCGCCAAGCAGTTCAACTCCATGCCCGTGAACAAGTCGGCCCAGGCACAGGCCAACCCCGAGGTGGTGGACTTCTTCGCGGACCTCAAGCAGCAGGACATTGACTGGGAGTTCGTACAGGAGAACATGGGCGCCTGGGTGGAGAAGATCGAACTCGAATACATGACGTAGCCCGGCGCCAGCCTTCCGCCCCGCCCGAGTTCCACAGACAGGTTTGCCATGATCCGCTTGGACAGCATCAAAGTTTCCTTCGGCGACTTCACCGCCATTCCGCACCTGGACCTGCACGTCCGGCCCGGCGAGTTCTTCACGCTGCTGGGGCCCTCCGGATGTGGGAAAACGACGGCGCTGCGCACCCTGGCCGGCTTCATCCAGCCGGCCGGGGGCACGGTCACAGTGGACGGAAAGGATGTCACCCGGCTTCCCAGCGACAAGCGGCAGGTGGGCATGGTGTTCCAGAACTATGCCCTGTTTCCCAGCATGAGCGTGTGGGAAAACATCGCCTTTGGGCTGCGCGTCCGGAAGGAGAAAAGCGCCGACAGCGACAGGATGGTCCGGGACATCGCACGCCGGGTGGAACTCAGCGACGAACAGTTGGCCAAGAACGTCGCCGAGCTCTCCGGCGGGCAGCAACAGCGGGTGGCAGTGGCCCGGGCACTCGTCCTGCGGCCCAAGATCCTGCTGCTGGACGAGCCGTTGTCCAACCTCGATGCCAAGCTCCGCCACCAGCTGAGGCAGCAGCTCAAGGACCTGCAAAGCGAGTTCGGCATCACCACCGTCTACGTCACCCACGACCAGGACGAGGCCCTGGCCATGAGCGACCGGGTGGCGGTCTTCAACAAGGGCGTAGTGGAGCAGGTGGGCACACCGCAGGAGATCTATGACCACGCCGCCACGGAATTCGTCTGCAATTTCATCGGTGACAGCTCCACCCTGACACCGGAATTCGTGGCGCAGGTCAACGCTGCGTCCGGCGCCCAGCTCAGCACCCGGGCAAGCTCCTACCTGCGGGTGGAAAAGGCGTCCCTGGATGCGCCCGCCGGAGGCGGCGCCGCCGTCGGACTTCCCGGAAAGGTGCTGTCCCGGACCTACCACGGCCTGCACAGCAGGTACGTGGTGCGCAGCCACGGCGCGGACATCCGCCTGCTGGTGCGCGAGGACGGCGGCGCCCACCCCGAACCGGGCACGGAAACCACCGTGTACGTGCGGCCGGACCACATTTTGCAGTACCACTCCGAAACAGGCGCGGCGCTTCAGGAGCAGGACCGTCAGGACCAGGCGGTCGCCCTGCCATGAGCGGAACTCCCGTCCGTGCGATGGTCCGCTCCCCGTTCGTCCTGGTGGTGGGCGTCATCCTCACCTGGTTCATCGCGGCGTTCCTGGTGTGGCCGAACATCAACGTCCTGATTGCCACCTTCTTCCCGGACGGCAGTTTTTCGGGGCGGGCGGCGGAGAAACTGTTTTCCTCGCAGCGCGCCATGAAGGCACTGGGCAACAGCTTCCTGCTGGCGGTTGCCCTCTCCATCACGGTCAACGCCGTTGGCATCTTCATTGTGCTGGTGACGTACTACTTCCGGATCCGGGGCTCCCGGGTCCTGTTCCTGGGCTACGCCACCACCTTCATTTACGGCGGCATCGTGCTGGCGGCGGGGTACAAGTTCATCTATGGGGACAAAGGAATCGTCACCTCACTGCTGCTGCAGGTGTTCCCCTCCATGGACCCCGCCTGGTTCTCCGGCTTCTTCGCGGTGCTGGTGGTCATGACGTTTGCCACCACCACCAACCACATGCTGTTCGTGGCCAACGCGCTGAAGGGGGTGGACTACCAAACCATCGAAGCGGCGAAGAACCTTGGCGCTTCGACGTGGACCATCCTGCGGCGGATCGTCCTGCCCATGCTGAAGCCCACACTGTTTGCCGTCACCATCCTGTCCTTCCTGACCGGACTCGGCGCCCTGAGCGCGCCGCAGGTCCTCGGCGGACGGGAATTCCAGACCATCACGCCCATGATCCTGACGTTCACCAACAGCCCCACGTCGCGCGACCTGGCTGCCCTGCTGGCCGTCATCCTGGGCCTGGCCACCATGGTGATGCTGGCGGTGATGGCCCGGCTGGAGAAGGGCGGCACGTACTTCTCGGTATCCAAGGTGTCCTCGGAGCTGCAGAAGCAGGACATCACCAATCCGGTGGCCAACGTGGCCGTCCACGCGGTGGCATACCTGCTGTTTGCGGTGTACACGCTGCCGGTGGTGCTTATTGTGCTGTACTCCTTCGCGGACGGCGCCGCCATCCAGACCGGACAGCTCTCGCCGGGCAGCCTGACCCTGGACAATTATGTCCGGGTGCTGACGCAGCCGGCCGGTTTGCGGCCGTTCGTCGTCAGCGTGGTGTATAGCGCGCTGGCGGCTGTGATCGCGGTGGGCGGCCTGCTGTTCGTGGCCCGGCTGCTGCAGAAGTACCGGAACTGGGTGGCGTCAGTCTTTGAGTACCTGCTGCATATCCCCTGGATCCTGCCGTCCGCCCTGTTGGCGCTGGGCCTGATCATCAGCTACGACCACCCGAATCCGCTGGTGGGCGGGGCGGTCCTGACCGGGACCACGGTGATCCTGCTGATCGCGTTCGTCACCGTGAAGATCCCTTTCACCCTGCGGATGCTGAAGGCGTCGTTCGCCTCGGTGAATTCCTCGCTGGAGGAAGCCGCCGCCATCATGGGCGCCAAGACCCTGTACGTGTTCCGCCGGATCCTGTTGCCACTGGTGCTCCCGGCGGCAGCGGCCATCACCGCACTGAACTTCAACAGCCTTTTGGACGATTACGACACCGCCATCTTCCTGGCCCACCCGCTGGTCCAGCCACTGGGCCTGGTCATCAAGGCGAACACTGACGGTGCCGAGGGCACCGAAGGCGTCGCGAACACGTTCGTATACACCGTGCTGCTGATGGTCATCACCGGCGTCACGATGTACCTCGTCTATGGCCGGTCCGGGAAACGGCGCAGCCGGAAGCGCCTGCCGGAGGTTCCGCCGGCAAGCAGCATCGGAGCCGCAGATGTACCGCCGGCTGGCGGGACAGCAGCGTCCGGCGCCGACAGCAAGGTCCCTGCCGCGCCCGTGCGGTGACCGGGACTGACGCTTCACCCGGCAGAACCGCGGACGACGGCGGCGCGAGGGTTGCGCCGTCGGGCCAGGCCGAGCAGCCGGTCCCGGAAGGGCTGCGCACCTTCCGCGAGCGCGATGCGGCCCATCGCCGACGACGCCATACTCAGGGCGCGGGTCCGGAGCCGACGCTGCCTGTCGTAGGCGCGGAGCGCCTTGGTTTCGGGCAAGGTGTTGAGGAGGTCGCCGAGGGTCACCGCGTCCACCAGGGATTCACACGCGCCGCGGCCCAGGGTGGGCATCATGGCGTGCGCGGCATCGCCAATGAGCACGGCACGGCCACGCACGTAGGAGCCCAGCCGCGGAACCGTCCAAAGCCGCTGGACGAGGCACTCCCCGGGAGTGGCTGCGGCGAGGGTCCGGCGGATGGCCGGCGCATGGGTGGCATACCGCTCCCGCGCCTGGTCCAGTACTGACGCGGCGTCCATGCCGTAAGGGCCGGCCCCGGACCGGTAGCTGGCGTACCAGAAGGACCCCCCACGGGCGGCGGCCATACCGAAGAGATCGCCGCGGCCCCAGTATTCGCCCACCTCATCCTGGCTGACGGAAGTGGGAAGGGTCCCGCGAAGGGCCAGGTACGGCGTCAGGCGGGCATCCGTTGCGGCGCCCCACGCCTCCCGGCGGACCACGCTGTGCACTCCGTCAGCGCCCACCACCAGTCCGCCGTCTGCTGGCATCTCCCGGACATTTCCGGTGACCCGGCGGACGGTTGCGGGGACTGCTGCATCCAGCAACCGCAGGAGATCCACCCGGGAGATGCCGAACATGTCCCCCGCGTCCACCGTGATCCAGGGCTTGCCCTGCGCGTCCCGCACGGAGCCGCTGCCTGTCACCGGGCTGACCGCCTTCGCTTCGTCAAGGATGCCGAGCCGTGCCAGCGCATGCTGGGCGTTGGGCCACATTCCCAGGGCGTTGCCCACAGTGGGCAGCTCCGGCCGCTTCTCGTAGACAGTCACCTGGAACTTGTCCGGGTCCAGGCACGAGGCCAGGGCCAGCCCGGCGATGCCGCCGCCCACTATCGAGACTGTTTCCATGGGTTTAATTTACTACTTTTGTAGTAGCGCGGGAAGATGCCGGCGCTCCCTTTACTAGACTGGGGGCATGCCCGACCGCCGGACCCAACTCCTGGACGCCGCCCTGGCAGTGGTGGCGGACAAGGGGATGAAGGGGCTGACCCACCGGGCGGTGGATGCCGCAGCGGAACTCACCGAAGGAACCACCTCCAACTACTACCGGAACCGGGCCACTCTCGTGGACGCAGTACTGGAGCGGCTGCTGGAACTGGACGCCGGACTCCTGCGGGAGCAGGGGGCGGCAGGGCCGCCACGGAACGTCGAGGAACTCGCCGGCCGGCTGGCGGCAACGGTGGTGACGCTGGCCAGGCAGCATGGCGGTATGAGCCGGGCACGGATGGCCTTTTCACTGGACCGCCCGGAAGCCGTGACGGCCGGCCACCAGCTTCTGGTGGGCAACCTGGAACTGGCCCTCACCGCCATGGGCGTAGCGGATGCGGGAGCGCGTGCGCGGGATGTGGCGGACTACGGCGACGGTCTCCTGCTCCACCTGCTCACCGTCAGGCGGGACGAGCAGCCGGACGTGGCCGCCGTGGCCGCCGCCATCCGGCGCCTGCTGGGCCCGTAGCGGCCTTAGCCGCGGCCCGGCCAGCCGGTGTACGCCTCGGCGAGGTAGGCCATGCCGTGGCGGGAAGAGACCACCGAGTTGAGCTCGCCGAGCTGGCGGGCACGGGAGAAATCGTCCGCGTCGGCAGGGGTGTGGAGCATGGTGGTCATCCAGTAGGAGAACTGCTGCGCCTTCCACACCCGCTCCAGCGCGCGGTCGCTGTACGTGTCCAGCAGCCGGTCCGAACCGGAGTTGTAGTGGCTGTCCAGTCCCTCGAAGAGGACCTTGACGTCATGGATGGCCAGGTTCAGGCCCTTGGCGCCGGTGGGCGGAACGGTGTGCGCGGCGTCACCGGCCAGGAACAGGTTGCCGTACCGCATGGGAGTGTGGACGAAGCTGCGGAACGGCAGCACCATCTTCTCGATGACCGGGCCTTCCTTCAGTTCGAAGCCGTTGCCGTTGACCCGGCTGCGGAACTCGGCCCAGATCCGGTCGTCATCCCACTCTGCAACGTTTTCCTTGGGGTCGCACTGGAAGTACATCCGCTGCACCGTCTCGGTCCTCTGGCTGATGAGCGCGAAGCCGTTGGCGGAGTTGGCGTAGATCAGTTCGTCCGAGCTGCGCGGCGCCTCCGCCAGGATGCCGAACCAGGCGAACGGGTACTCGTGGAAGTACCACTTGCGGTTGGCCTCGGGAATCTGGAAACGGCAGTGGCTGCGGGAACCGTCAGCACCCACCAGGAAGTCGGCCTGGATCTCGTATTCGGCACCGTCGGCGTCGGTGAACCAGACCTTCGGCTTGCCCTCCAGGTCGTGGACGGAGGTGTCCGTGACGCTGTACCGGACGTCGCCGCCGTCGTCGTTCCGCCGTGCGGCAAGGTCGGTGAACACGTCCGTCTGCGGGTAGAGCCACACGGACTCGCCCACTAGGTCCTTGAAGTCGATGCGGTGGCTTTCGCCGTTGAAGCGCAGTTCGATGCCGTCGTGCCGGTCGCCGTGGGTCAGGACCCGGTCCGAAACCCCGCTGTCCACCAGGAGGTTGACGGTGCCGTGCTCCAGGATCCCGGCGCGGACGGTGCGGGCGATCTCGTCATGGCTGCGGACCTCGATCACGGTGGATTCGATGCCGGCCCTGGCCAGCAGGTGGGAGAGCATGAGCCCCGCCGGGCCGGCGCCCATGATGGCTACCTGGGTGGTGATGGTTTTCCGTGGCATGGCTGCGTCTCGCTTCGTTGCGGGCCCGGGGGCCAGAGGATTGCTTGGCACCCAGTGTGGGCCACGCGCGGTGACCGGCGTTACAGTGATTCCGTTGAATGGTTCACGAGTCCGCAAGGCGGCGGGCGATGCCCCGTGCCGCGGTCTGCAGCGCGGGCACCAGCGCCTGCAGCCGCATTTCCTGGAGCGGAACCACGACGCCGAGCGAGGCGACTGCGCGCTGGCGGCGGTTGAGGACGGGCACGGCAATGCCCCAGGTGTCCGGATCCACCACCCTCTTCAGCTGGGCGAAACCCTGGCGGGATGTTTCGGCCAGCAGCGTGCGGACATCGTCGCTGGTGAGCCTCCCGTCGGGATCGGAAAACTGGGCAAGGTAGCTGGCCTGGAGCCCCTTCTCCCGGTGCGCCATCAGCGCCAGTCCGGCGGAGGAAATGTGGATGGGCATCCTGCCTGCCACCTGCGCCCGGTTGGCCACCGAGCCCCGCCGCGAGAGCCGCTCAACGAACAACGCATCCCACCCGTCCAGCACCGCCAGGTTCACGTTCTGGTTGAGGACGTGCTGGATGTCCTCCATGAACGGCATGGCCGCCTGCCGCAGCGCCAAGGCCGGGGAGGCACGGTTTACCAGCTCCCAGAGCCGGAGTCCCGGGCGGACCATGCCGCCGGGGTCAGTCTCGAGCAGTCCGTGGCCGGCGAGCTGGCCCACCAGCCGGTGCGTGGTGGTCAGCGGCAGCCCGGCCCGTGCGGCCAGGTCGGAAAGCTGCAGGGCGCCGACGTCCTGCGGAAAGGCGGAGATCAGCCGGACTATCCGGTCCACCACCGAATCACCCGATTGTGAGTTCGCCACCGCCACACCTTCCGTTCAATGGGAAGTCCAGCGTACCGCGGCAGGGCCCGGGATGCCCGCGCGCTGGAACGACGGCCGTGGCTGGAAGGCGGTCAGGCCGGCGTCGTACCCTGTCCCTGACCCGGCCTGAGGCGGCGCCAAGCCGCGGGGGCCAGCACCACGGCAATGCCCACGGCGGCACCGATGACGGTTTCGATGATGCGGTCGCGCAGCAGGGCGGAGGGCGAGGCGGGGACCACCAGGAGGGTCGAGATGAGTGCCAGGGGCGTCACGAAGACCTGGGCCAGCAGGTACTGGCGGATGATGAACATCTCCGCACCGAACTGGCAGAGGGCCATCACCAGCACGGTCTGCCACGGCTCCAGGCCCAGCAGCAGGACCGCCGCCAGGACCAGCAGGCCAAGGACTGTGCCGACGATTCTCTGGACACCACGCCGTATCCGGTGCCGCGTGGTGTGGCCCACCAGCGGCACCACCGCGGCCACCATGGCCCAGTAGTTGTGCCCGAATCCCAGCTGCTGCCCGGCCCAGGTGGCCAGCGATCCCGCCAGCCCCGCCGCCACCAGGTAGCCGAGGCCTTCAAGCCAGGCGGCGCGTTTCTCCGCCGGCGTGCGCCGGATGCTGGGCGGCCACGTCCAGGGGGTGCGGTGGCTTGGCAGGATACGGGACGAAAACCCGATCAGCAGGCACAGAACGGTGGTGAGGACCGCAACCAGCATGCCTTCCCACAGTGGCGGCTGGTTGGGGATGGAGGCGATGGCGGCGAACGCAAAGATGTGGAAAAGGGACCCGCCCGGGCGCAGCCGCAGCCAGGAAATGGCCACGGAACAGCTGCCCGCCACCAGGGTGGTGGCCAGGACCAGGAGCCAGGTGGTGGCGGTGCGGTCAAGGCTGAAGGCGGCCTCCATCCTTGCGGCGAGGGTGGCCAGCAGCATCACCAGCAGCATGAGGAGCCCGGCCCGCAGCTGCAGCACGAAACGGGCGGCGTGCGGTTCGCCGCGGCCGTAGATTCCGGTGAAGGCGCCGAAGGACGCAAAGATGGCCAGGTCCAGCCGGCCCAGGAGCACCAGGGTGATCAAAGGGACGAACACGCCGGTGGCGCAGCGGAGGGCGGGGTGGTGGTCCTTGTTGCCTGGACCAATGCTGAACATCTCAGCAAGCAACTTCACGTGGGCAGCGCCTTCCTGCGGTAACCGGTTGTCCTGATGGGCGGCCGGCCGCACTGACGTTCCTGGTAAATCGTACGGCGGCGGCGCCCGAACCCGCCTCTTTAATTCCCTTGAATGGAATCGGCAGGCAATGCCGTAGAAACAGCAGCCCCGGATGCTTGGGACATGAAGCGCTTATCACGGGCCACGCCCGCCGCCGAACTGAGTTGCGAAGTCTGTGGCATGATGCCCGAGCCAACCAAAGCCCGCCTGACCCTCGCCAACGTGGCCGTGATGCTGCCCATCGAGTTGCTGGTCCATGCCGCCGTCGTGGAAACCCACCTGCCCTATGTCGCCAAGGTCCTGGTGCTCACGCTGACGGCCACTGTGCTGGTGATCTGGGTGGCCGAACCGTCCGCTGCCCGGATCCTGCGCGGCTGGCTGCACGCTCCGGCGCTGCGCCACCGACGGAAGCTGGGAGCCGCGCCCGCCCTGTGGCGGGCGCGCACGGTTCTGCGGGATGAGCCCGGTTCACTGGAGGGAATCACGGGCACCCTGGCCCGGAACGGCATCAACATCCTGGGCATCCACGTGCACCCGGTCCCTGGCGGCGTGCTGGATGAGTTTGTGTTGTCGGCTCCCGGCACCATGGGTGAACGGGAGCTGCTGGCGGCATTGCACGACGGCGGCGGCAGCCGTGCGCACGTGTGGCCCACCACCGCACTTGCCATGGCGGACGGTCAGACCAGGGCGCTCAGCCTCGCGGCCCGGATCGCCGACGCCCCGGACGAGCTGCCCCTCGCCGTGGCCGAGCTGCTGGGCGCGCGGATCGTCCCGTCGTCGGGCGTTCCCGTGAAAATGCCCGACGACGGGACCCACCTCAAGGTCCCAACGGCATGGCACGGGCCCCTCGTTTTCGCCCGGCCGGGCGAGCCCTTCACCCCGGCGGAATCGGCGCGCGCCCACCGGCTGGCCGAACTCGCGGAGATCCTGGCACACCGGCCCGGAGTTACATCCGGAGCGTGAGGGCGCCCGGCTCCATGGTCATCAGGACGTGCTTGCCCTCGCCCTCGTGGTCCCCGTCCAGCTGGTAGTCGTCCGCGTGTTCGAGGGTGATTTCCACAGACTTGCCCTGGAAGTATTCGACGGCGGTGTCCCGGTTCCGGCCCTTGCCGAGGATGCCCGCCAGCACGGAAAGCCAGCCCAGCTTGCCGTGGTGCGGGGCCAGCACGGCAATGTCCAGCAGACCGTCGTCCACCTTGGCATCGGGGAAGATCTCCAGGTTGCCCTGGACCTTCCCGCAGTTGCCCACCATCACGCTGCGGACACCGCGGTGCACCACCGTCTGGCCATCGATCACTACGGTGGCCTTGACCGGCTTGCCGGGCAGGTTGCGGATTCCGGCGTCCACGTAGGCCAGCCAGCCCACTTTGTCCTTCAGGTCCTCGTTGGTGTCCGCCATGATGGTGGCGTCATAGCCCACGCCGGCCATGACCAAGAAGAGCTGTTCCTTGTCCGGCTCGCTGCGCTTTGCGCGGACCACGTCGATCTTGCGTTCGGTGCCGCTCAGGGCTCCGGCCATGGCGCCGTCGTAATCCGTGACGTCCATACCCAGGTTGCGGGCCAGCAGGTTTCCCGTGCCCAGCGGCAGCAGGCCCATGGGGACGTCCCCGCCCGCCAGGACCTCGGCCACGCACCGGACAGTGCCGTCACCCCCGGCTGCGATGACGATGTCCGCTCCCTGCGCCAGGGCTTCCTTCGCCTGGCCCACACCCGGGTCCTCCTTGGTGGTCTCCAGCCAGATGGCCTCGCCCCAGCCGTTTTCCACGCAGTGCTTGGCCACCAGGCCGCGCACATCGAACTCCACCGGCTTGGCCGGATTGACGATGATGGCGGCGCGTTTGGGGGAGGTGGAGCTATTGGCAGTCATGGCGTCCTTCAGTGGCGGAATGGAAAGCAAGCTTCTGAGAGAAGAGTAGCCTGCCCGCCGCCGCCTTCCGGCCAAGTCCGGCTAGAGGGCCTTGACCGCCCCCAGCACCCGGGCGAGCGAATCCTTGGCGTCACCGAATAGCAGGGAGGTCTGAGGCTCGTACAGCAGTTCGTTTTCGATACCGGCGAAGCCAGGGCGCATGGAGCGCTTGAGGAACACCACCTGGCGCGCGGCAGAGACCTCCAGGATGGGCATGCCGTAAATCGGTGACCCGGAGGACGTCTTGGCCGCAGGATTCACTACGTCGTTGGCGCCCACCACCAGGGCCACATCCGCGTTCTTGAACTCAGGGTTGATCTCCACCATTTCCTTGAGGGACTCGTACGGCACGTTGGCCTCGGCCAGGAGCACGTTCATGTGCCCCGGCATCCGGCCCGCCACGGGGTGGATGGCAAAGTCCACCTCGATCCCCCGGGCTTCCAGCGCCTGCGCCAGTTCCGCCGCCGTATGCTGCCCCTGTGCCACCGCCAAGCCGTACCCGGGGACGATGATCACCCGCTGCGCATACCGCAGGAGCACCGCCACATCCTCAGGCGTGGAGGACCGCACCGGGCGTTCGCTCACGGCGGTGGATCCCGCCGTCGAACCTCCCCGGAACGCGCCGAACAGGATGCCCGCCACGCTGCGGCCCATCGCCGCCGCCATGGCGCGGGTCAGGATGGTGCCGGACGCCCCCACCAGGGTGCCGGCCACCACCAGCAGCACGTTGCCCAGCACCAGGCCGGACGCCGCGACGGCCAGGCCGGTAAAAGCGTTCAGCAGCGAAATCACAATGGGTACATCCGCGCCGCCCACGGGCAGCACCAGCAGGACGCCGGCCCCGAGGCCCAGGGCCAGCAGCAGCACCGCGAACGCCGTGGATCCGCTGATCACGACGGCGACGGCGGCCGCCACAGACGCCAGCAGTACCGCAGCCATCACCACGGGCAGGCCCGGAAACAGCACCGGCCGGGTGGTCATCAGTTCCTGCAGCTTGGCAAACGTCACCCCGGATCCGGCGAAGGAGACCGCACCTACGAGGAGGGTGAACACGATGGCCAGCCGCACCCAGGGCCCCTCAGCATGCGGCAGTTCCAGGAGCGCCACCAGCGCCGCCGCACCGCCGCCCACACCGTTGAACAGCGCCACCAGCTGGGGCATCTGCGTCATCTTCACGCGCCGTGCCACCGGCGCCGCCACCGCGGATCCCACGGCGATGGCGCCCAGGATCCAGGGGATGTTCTCGAGCCGGGCGGAGAGGAACACGGTGACGACGGCGATCAGGGCACCGAAGGCACCGATCAGGTTGCCGCGGCGGGCGGTGCGGGGGGAGCTGAGCCCGCGCAGGGCGAGGATGAAGAAGACCGCGGCGGCCAGATAGAGCAGGGCGGTCCAGGCGGGCTCGAGGATGCTCATTTCCCGTCCGCCTTCTGCGCGGCGCCGGACTGCGCGGCACCCGTGCGGGAAGTGTCCTTCCTGGCGTGGAACATGTGCAGCATCCGGTCCGTCACCACGAAGCCGCCCACGAGGTTGGCTGTGGCCAGGACGACGGCGAGCAGGGCCACCGCGAGGACCCACGGGTCGGTGGCCTGGCCGGCAACGATGATGGCACCCACCAGGATGATGCCGTGGATGGCGTTGGCGCCGGACATCAGCGGGGTGTGCAGGGTGCTGGAGACCTTGGACACCACCTCGAATCCCACAAAGACGGCCAGGACCGTGATGGTCAGCAGGCTTATTCCGTCCATCAGAGCACCCCTTCCTGCCCGGCCCGGGCTGCTTCGCCGAGCAGCTCTGCGGTGGGCCGGTGCCGCACTTCGCCGTCGTGGGCAAAACAGGCCCCTGCCACCACCTCGTCCTCGAAGTCCAGGACGAGTTCCCCGTCCCGGACCACCAGCGCCAGGAGGTTGGCCACGTTCTTGGCATAGAGGCGGGAGGCGTCGGACGCCATGGCGGAGGCCGGGTCCTTCAGTCCCACCAGGGTCACGTGGCCGGCACCGTCGGCGGTGGGGACCGCGATGTCCTCGCCGGGAACCACGCCTTCCACGTTCCCGCCGGATTCCGCGGCGAGGTCTACGACGACCGATCCGGGCCGCATGCCCTGCACCATGTCCCGGGTCACCAGGAGCGGTGCCCGCCTGCCCGGCACGGCCGCCGTCGTAATCAGGACATCCGATTGCGCGACGTGCGGCGCGAGCAACTGCCGCTGCCGGGTGCCGGCGTCGGAACTGAGCTGGCGGGCGTAGCCGCCGGCAGCTTCCGCGGTTTCCAGGTCCAGGCGGATGAAGGTGCCACCCATGGAAGCGACCTCGTCCGCGGAGGCGGGCCGGATGTCATTGGCGGACACCCGGGCGCCAAGCCGTTTGGCCGTGCCGATCGCCTGCAGCCCTGCCACGCCGGCGCCGAGGACCAGGACCCGCGCGGGCGGGACCGTTCCGGCGGCGGTCATGTAGAGGGGGAAGAACCTGGGCAGCCGGATGGCGGCCTCCAGCACGCAGCGGTACCCGGCCACCAGGGCCTGGGAGCTGAGCGCGTCCATGGACTGGGCGCGGGAGATGCGCGGCACCAGTTCAAGGGCGAAGGACGTGGCGCCCACCTCCGCAAGTGCCCGCACGGTGGGCAACTCGGACGACGGCGACGCGAGCCCCACGGTGACAGCTCCCCTTTTCAGCGCGGCGGCCGTGTGCGGGTCCAGCGGGCGGACATGCGCCAGGATATCCACGGCGCCGGTGTCCAGTTCAGGAACGACGGCGGCGCCGGCCTCCGTGTACTCGCGGTCCGGGTGCCCTGCGGCGTCGCCCGCGCCCGCCTCGATCAGGACGTCAAGGCCCATTCCGGCCAGCTGCTTCACCGTGTCGGGAGTGGCGGCCACGCGCCGTTCGCCCTGCCGGCGCTCCCGCGGAATGCCCAGTTTCACCCGCACGCTCCCTTCCTGCCGCGTCCGGCAGTCTTGCGGCAGCCGCTCTGCTGCGCACAGTTGGGTTGAGTCTAGAGCGCACGCTGCTGCTGCGGGAGTAGTGCGGCGGGCTTGGGTGGCAAACAGTTACCTTGGGGGTGTTCCGCCCTGGGCCTGCCCGTTGCCTGGCCGGGGGAATCAGCCGCGGGCGGTGAGGTCCGCGGAGATGAGCTTGGCGGTGGCCGTGATCTCCTGCGCCACCGACGCCAGGTAGGCTTCCGGGTCCTCCCGGGCTGCCACCGACTGGGCCTGCAGCGACACGTTGACCGCCGCCACCACCTTGGTCCCGTCAAACACCGGTGCCGCCACGGACATCAGGCCCGGTTCCAGTTCCTGGTCCAGCAGGCACCAGCCCTGCGCCCGGACGGTCTCCAGCACCGCCAACAGTTCCGGGACCGTCCCCAGGGCCCGGGGCGTGAGCGGCCTGATGTCCGCTGCGGCGAGGTATTCCTTGAGGGCCGGGGCCGGCAGGTTGGCCAGGAGCACCCGCCCCATGGAGGTGGCGTAGGCAGGGAACCGGGTACCCACGGTGATGCCGATGGTCATGATCCGCCGCGTGGTCACCCGGGCGATGTAGGCGATGTCCACGCCGTCCAGGACAGCGGCCGACGTCGACTCCCCCAGTTTCAGGGACAGCTCTTCCAGGTGCGGCTGGGCCAGCTGCGGCAGCGACAGCCCGGAGAGGTAGGCGTAGCCGAGCTGGAGGACCTTGGCCGTGAGGGCAAACGTCTTTCCGTCCGTCCGGACGTATCCCAGCTCCACCAGGGTGTGCAGGAACCGCCGCGCCGTGGCCCGGGTCAGGCCGGTTTGGCCTGCAACCTCGCTGAGGGTCATAACGGGCCGGTCGGCGTCGAAGGCGCGGATCACGGCCAGCCCGCGGGCAAGCGACTGGACGAACTGGTCGCTGGCCTGCGGTGGCTGGGTGTCTGTGCGGACGGCGTCGGTCATGGTTACCAATCCTAGGGTGCGCCAGGGTCCCGGCGTCCGGCGGCGGGTGCGGCCTTGAGGGGGACGGGTACCAGTTCCTGGAGTTCTTCGAGGGTGGTGCCGAAGGTTTCGCGGACGGTGACGCCGTCGGGTCCGGTGAGGAAGACGGCTTTGTCGGTGTAGACGCGGGTGACGCAGCCGACGCCGGTGAGCGGGTAGGTGCAGGACTCCACGATCTTGGACGCGCCGTCGCGGGTCAGCAGGGTCATCATCACGAAGACGTCCTTGGCGCCGGTGGCCAGGTCCATGGCACCGCCGACGGCGGGAATCGCCCCGGGTGCCCCGGTGTGCCAGTTCGCGAGGTCACCGGTGGCGGAGACCTGGAACGCGCCGAGGACGCAGATGTCCAGGTGCCCGCCGCGCATGATCGCGAACGAGTCGGCATGGTGGAAGTACGAGGCGCCGGGGAGTTCGGTGACGGGGATCTTGCCGGCATTGATCAAATCGCCGTCGATCTCGTCATCTTCGGCGGCGGGGCCCATGCCGAGCATCCCGTTCTCGGTGTGGAGGGTGATGTTCTGTTCCTCGGTGAGGTAGTTCGACACCAGGGTCGGCTGGCCGATACCCAGGTTCACAAACGATCCCGGGGCAATGTCCCGGGCCACCAGCCGGGCGAGGTCATCGCGTCCCATTGGTGCGTCGGAGGTCTGGATGGACGTTTCGGTGAGGCTCATCTCAGGCCGCCTTTTCTGCCGTGTTGCCGCTGCCGGCAACTTTGACGATGCTGTTGACGTAGATCCCGGGGGTGACCACGTTTTCCGGGTCCAGCCCTCCGGTAGGCACGATCTCGGCGACCTGGACGATGGTGTGCTTGGCGGCCGCAGCCATGATGGGCCCGAAGTTCCGGGCGGTCTTGCGGTAGACCAGGTTGCCCTTGCCGTCGGCCTTCAGGGCCTTGATCAGGGCGACGTCGGCATGGATCGGTGTTTCGAAGACCTGCCCGCGCCCGTCAATGATCCGGGTTTCCTTGCCCTCGGCCAGCATGGTCCCGTACCCGGTAGGGGTGAAGAACCCACCGATCCCGGCGCCCGCGGCGCGGATCCGTTCGGCCAGGTTGCCCTGCGGCACCAGCTCGAGTTCGATTTCCCCGGCCTTGTACTTGGCATCGAAGTGCCACGAATCGGACTGCCGCGGGAAGGAGCAGATCATCTTCTTTACCCGGCCTTCCTTGATCAGCAGCGCCAGGCCCTGGTCCCCCTGCCCGGCGTTGTTGTTCACCACCGTCAGCTCCTTGGCCCCGCACTCAAGCAGCGCGTCAATCAGCTCAAACGGCTGCCCGGCGTTCCCGAACCCGCCGATCATCACCGTGGAACCGTCTTTGATCCCGGCCACGGCATCGGCCACGGTGTCTACGAAATTCAGCATCTCTCTCAGCCCTTCACTGGTTTTGCCGACGGGGCAGCCGTGACGTTTTCGAGGACAACGGCCAGGCCCTGGCCCACGCCGATGCAGATCGCCGCAACACCCCAGCGTTCCCCGGAGGCCTGCAGCGACCGGGCCAGGGTGCCCAGGATCCGGGTGCCCGAGGCACCCAGCGGGTGGCCCATCGCGATCGCCCCGCCGTGCCGGTTCACGATCGACGGGTCGATGCCCCAGGCGTTGATGCAGGCGAGGGACTGCGCGGCAAACGCCTCATTAAGTTCGACGGCGCCCACCTGGTCCCAGCCGATACCCGCCTTCGCGAGGGCCTTGTTCGCCGCCTCCACCGGGGCGTACCCGAAGAACTGCGGATCGTTCCCATGCGCGCCACGGCCCGCGATCCGGGCCAGCGGCTCCAGCCCCAACAGCCCGGCAGCATTTTCGGAGCCGATCCAGGCTGCGGAAGCACCGTCCGACAGCGGGGAGGCGTTCCCCGCCGTTACCGTCCCACCCTCTGCACGGAACACGGTCTTCAGGCCCGCGAGCTTCGCCGCCGACGAACCGGCCCGGATGCCCTCGTCCCGGACCAGGTCAGTGCCCGGAACCTGTGTCACCAGGTTGTCGTAGAAGCCCTCATCCCAGGCGGCGGCGGACAGGTTGTGGGAGTTGGCGGCGAATTCGTCCTGCTGTTCCCGCGTCACGCCGTACTTCTCCCGCAACCGTTCGGTGGCCTCGCCCAACGAAATCGTCCACTCCGCCGGCATGGCCTTGTTCACCAGGCGCCAGCCCAGGGTGGTGGAGGCCAGCGTCATGTCCCCGGCCGGGTAAGGCTTCTCCGTTTTCGGCAACACCCACGGGGCCCGGGACATCGACTCCGCGCCGCCCACCAGCATCAACTCGGCGTCCCCGGCATTGATCTGCCGCGAAGCGATGATCGCCGCGTCCAGCGAGGACCCACACAACCGGTTGACCGACGTCCCCGGAATCGACACCGGCAACCCCGCCAGCAATGTGCCCATCCGGGCAATGTTGCGGTTCTCCTCGCCGGCGCCGTTGGCATTGCCAAAGACCACCTCATCGATCCGCTCCGGATCAAGCCCCGGCGCCCGCCGCACGGACTCCCGGATCACGTGCGCAGCCAGGTCATCCGGACGCACAGACGCCAAACCTGAACCGAACTTACCGAAAGGGGTACGCACGGCGTCGTACACAAAAGCCTGATTCACAATGCTCCTCGAAAGATTCTGCGGGTGGTTTCCCAACTAGGTCGCAGTTGTTGTCGTTATGAGGGCTCAAAACGACAACAACTGCGAGCTAGTTGGGAAGGGGGTTAGTTGGGTGGGGTGGGCGCAGAGGGGTCCGTGGCCGTTTTGTCCATGTCGCGGAACACCTGCTGCGCTGTCTTGAAGGCAGTGTTTGCGGAAGGGACCCCGCAGTAAATGGCGGTCTGCAGCAGGATTTCCTTGATCTCGTCCCTGCTCAGGCCGTTGGTGAGGGCTGCCCGGATATGCATGGCCAGCTCCTCCCAATGCCCGTGCGCCACCATGGCCGTGATGGTGACGGCGGATCGCATCTGCCGGGTCAGGCCGGGCCGCGTCCAGATTCCGCCCCACGCGATCCGCGTGATCATGTCCTGGAAGTCCTCGGTGAACCCGTCCTTGGCGGCGTTGGCCCGGTCCACGTGCTCGTCGCTGAGGACTTCGCGCCGGACGGCCATGCCGCCGTCGTATATGTCCTGGCTGGTGGCGCCGGGCTGGACCACGCCGTTGCGCGCCGGATCAGGCTGTCCGGGGCCGTTCACTTCGCTGCCACCTGTGATTCGGCCCAGCTGATCAGCCCGCGCATCAGCTCGGCCACGTGGGCGGGAGCTTCAGCGGGTGCCAGGTGGGCGGTGCCTTCGAGCGTGACGGCCGTGGCGGTTCCGCCGCCGCCGGTGATTCCTGCGGCCACGTCATCGGCCATCGCAGGCGTGGCGACGCCGTCTAGGGCACCGGCGATCACCTGGGTGGGAACCCGGATGCTGCCGAGTTCGGACCGGACATCGAACGCCGCCAGCGCTTCGCAGCAGAACGCATAGCTGAACCGGTCGGCGTCGCGCAGGGCGTGCAGGAGGCGGCTGCTCAGTTCCGGCTGGCTGTCCATAAACCCGGGGGCGAACCAGCGTTCGGCGGAGCCCTGGATCATCACCGGCGTGCCCTGGGTCCGGACGGTTTCGGCGCGTTCCAGCCAGCCTTCAGGGGTTCCGATCTTGGCACCGCTGTTCTGCACGGACAGGCTTTTCAGCCGTGCTCCGTGCTTGATGCCCAGCTGCAGGCCCACCGCGCCGCCCAGGGAGACGCCGGCGTAGTGGAAGTTTTCACCGGGGGCAACGGAGTCGGTCAGGTCCACCACGGAGTCCGCGAGGGCTGCAACGTCGAACGCTTCGGTCGCTGCTGGCGAAACGCCGTGGCCGGGCAGGTCCCAGGCCACCACGTCGTAGTCAGTGCCAAGCAGGGATGCGGTTCTGTTCCAGAGGATGGAGGAGGTGCCCAGGGACGGGCCCACCAACAGAAGGGGGTGCTCGCCCAGGGGTCGTTGGGGGGACAGCAGCGCTGCCTTCAGTGCCGGCTTAGCCACGGGGAGCTCCATTCGCGTCGGTAGGGGTAGCAAATTCGGGGTAGGCCGCCAGGATGCGGCGGGAGATTTCCGCCGCCTGGCCCAAGTAGTTGGCGGGGTCCAGGAGTTCTTCCAGCCGGGCATCGGGAACGACGACGGCGGGGACGGCCTCGCGGAACAGCTTGCGGTAGGTGCCGGCCTGCTCGGCGGGCGGCGCCTGGAGGGTCCGGTCCACCACGTCCTGCAGCTGCTGCTTGCCGCTGCGGCCGTCCTGGTCTCCGAGCAGGGGTGCCACCGCGGCGCTGACGCCCTCGGCCAGCAGCAGCGGGCCGGAGAGGTCAAGGTTGCGGCGCATGGCATCCGGGAACACCTGCAGCCCTTCGGCGAGTTCGCGGGCGTGGCCGGCTGCGCCGAGGGCCAGGGCCAGCAGCTGGCGCAGGGCCGGCCACTCGGTGTGCCAGGCGCCGTCGGGGCGTTCGTCGTTGAAGTTGGCGGCTGCCACGTGCAGCTGGGCGGCCAGCTGGGGTGCCTGCAGGGCGGCGCTGCGGACCAGGACGGACAGCACGGGGTTTTGCTTTTGCGGCATGGCGGAGGACACTCCCCGTCCGGCCGCGCGCGGCTCGGCGAGCTCAGCCACCTCGGGCCGGCTCAGGAACAGGACGTCGGCGGCGATCTTGCCGAAGGCGTTCAGTACGGATGCCAGCGCATGGCCCAGGGAGGTGATGGCCAGGCGGTTGGTGTGCCAGGGCGCCGGGGCCGGTGCCAGGCCCAGCTGGGCCGCCAGCGCGCCGGCAAGGGTGAACGGCGTGGAAGGGGCGCCCTCCGTCAGCACGGTTCCTGCAGCAAGGGTTCCCGCAGCACCGCCGAACTGGACGGGGAACTCCAGGTTTTCCAGTTGCCGGCCTGCGGCGGCCACGCCCTGGAACCACTGCGCAGCCCGCAGCCCGAAAGTATAGGGAAGCGAATGCTGCGTCAGGCTCCTGCCCACGCACAGCGTGTCCGCATGTTGCCGCGCCAGGGCGGCGAGCGCCGTCGTGGTGCCCTTCACGTCAGCGAGCACGGCGCGGACCGTGTTCCTGGCCAGCAGCATCAGGGCCGTGTCCAGCACGTCCTGGCTGGTCAGCGAGGTGTGCACGGCTTTCCCGGCACCAACCCCGGCGGTGTCCAGCGCCGCGACGTTTTTCCGGAGGTCCGCCAGCAGCGGGATCACCGGGTTGCCGCCGCCCTGGGCTCGCCGGGCGATCTCCGCCACGTCGTAGCGCCCGGGCTCGGCAGCGGAGGCAACGACGGCGGCGGACCAGGCTGGTGCCAGTCCGGCGTGTTCCAGCACGGCGGCCCAGCCCGATTCGACAGCGAGGATTGCCGCCACCACGGCACGGTCGCCGGTGAGCGCCGCCACCAGGGGCGACGCCGAGACGGGACTGAGCAGGCCGGCGTCGCCCCCGTCCGCGAAGGGGTGCAGATCCCCGGCAGTGGAGTGCGTCACTGGAAGTCCAGGAAGACCGTCTCGCCCTCGCCCTGGAGGCGGACATCCCAGGTGAGGCCGCCATCGGGGTCGCGGCGGGCGATCAGCGTGCTGCGGCGCTCCGGATCCAGCGAGCTCAGCAGGGGGTCGCTGGCCAGGGCCTCGGTGTCCTCCGGAAGGTAGATGCGGGTGAACAGCCGGTTGGTCAGGCCGCGGGCAAAGATGGCTACGGAAATAAAGGGCGCAGCCGCTGCTTTTCCAGGAACGGGTTTCGTGGGGCCGGGGTTCACGGTGGTGAAGGTGAAGACGCCGGAGTTGCCCACGGCGCCGCGGCCCCAGCCGGTGAACGTGTAGCCGTCGCGGACCAGCGAGCCGGTGCGCTGGACCACGTTGCCCTCGCTGTCAGGCTGCCAGATTTCCAGGATGGCGTCCGGGATAGTTTGGCCGGCGCCGTCGTACACGGTGCCCTGCAGGCGGATGGATCCGGGCGAACCGGGGGCCAGCAGCTCGTTGTCCTTCTCGTACGGGAGCGCGTAGCCGTAGAACGGGCCCACCGTCTGGCCGGGGGTGGGAACGAGTTTGGTGGAGTTGCTCATGTGCGTGGTCCTCTGCCTATTCGTTGTCGTCGTCGCCGGCGGCACCCAGTGCCTCGTTTTCGGTCCAGGTCCGCTTGGCCCCGGTCAGGACGATGTCCCAGTTGTAGCCCAGGGCCCACTCGGGCTCGGTGAGGCTGTGGTCGTAGCTGGCCACCAGCCGGTCGCGGGCGTCCTGGTCCACGATGGTCTGGTAGATGGGGTCCAGCGGGAAGAGCTGGTCGCCGGGGAAGTACATCTGGGTGATGATGCGCTGCGTGAACTCGGTGCCGAACAGCGAGAAGTGGATGTGTGCCGGGCGCCAGGCGTTCAGGTGGTTCTTCCACGGGTAGGCGCCGGGCTTGATGGTGGTGAAGCGGTACGAGCCGTCCGGGCCGGTGATGCAGCGGCCGATTCCCGTGAAGTTGGGGTCAATGGGTGCCGGGTGCTGGTCGCGTTTGTGGATGTAGCGGCCGGAGGCGTTCGCCTGCCAGATTTCCACCAGCTGCCCGGCCACCGGGCGGCCGTCGCCGTCCAGGACGCGGCCGGCCACGATGATCCGCTCACCCTGGGGTTCGCCGTTGTGCTGGATGGTCAGGTCCGATTCCAGCGCGTGCACGTCCTGGTGCCCGAACGCCGGCGAGTACAGCTCGATGGTTTCCGGATCCGTATGGTGCAGGCTCTTGGTGGGGTGGCGCAGGATGCTGCTCCGGTACGGCGGGTAGTCCAGGCGGGGCTGGGTTTCCGGCTGCGCGCCGTCCTTGAGCGCGCGCCGGTAGGCCTCGCCGAGGGAGTTGATCTCGGCACTGAGGTCGGCCTGGGTTTCGATGGCCTTGTCCAGCGGCAGGTGGGCCGCCTTCGGCTCGGCGGGCGGTACGGACTCGTCCGATTCAGGCTGGGCGTTGGTCTCTTCCGGCACGTCCGGCTCCTTTCTGGGGGTGTTCATTGATGCGTTGGGCAGATATCAGCGGTGGAGTGAGTCGTATTGGACGGCGTGGCGGACGGGCGCGTTCGGGGCGCCGTAGCCGCTGTAGTTTCCGCGGCGTTCAACCATTTCGAAGAACACGCTGCCCACGGTGGCTGTGTAGAAGTGCAGGAACTCGCCGTCCGCGTCCCGGTCGTACAGGAGATTGAGCTCCCGGAGCGTGGCCAGAAATCCGGGGTCAAGATCGAACCGGGCGTCCAGGTCCTCGTAATAGTTGGCGGGAATCTGCAGGAAGTCCAGGCCGCGGGCCCGGGCAGCCCGCGCCGCCGCCACGAGGTCGTCCACCGCGAAGGCGATGTGTTCCTGGTAGGTCTTCGGGCCGTGGGCCTGCTGCACCGGGGCGAGGTTCAGCACCAGCCGGACCGCGCCGTCGGCGGTTTCCATAACCTGGGAGCGGACCAGGCCGCTGGGGCTGGGGACCTCGGCGAACGGCTGCGGTTCGAGGGCGAGGGCGCTGGTGTAGAAGAGCACGGCCTCGTCGAAGTGCTGCCAGGGCTGGGCCAGGTTCACGTGGTCGATCACCGCGTTCTGTGCGGAACGGGCATGCTCGAGCCCTTCACCGAACTCGTGCGTCCACGCTGCGGTGCCGTCCGGGCTGCCCTGGCAGAGGAAGATCTCGGTGGTGTCCGGGGCGGAGATGCCCTGGAAGACTTCCTCGTCGGCCTGGACCCGGCGGGCCACCACCGGCGCCTTGAGCTGCTGGGCCCGGGCGGAGGCAATCACGGGGGAATCGACGTCGAACCCCAGGGCCGCGATGGACGGCTCAGCCTGCGAGGCCGCCTGTTCGTTGATGATGACCCGCGCCTGCCCCATGGACCACAGCTGGACATCCTTGGTACGGTGCCGGCCTTCGAATCCGAAGCCGAGCTGGCCCAGGAGCCTCTCCAGCTGCGCGGTATTGTCCGCCTTCACCTCGGCAAAATTGAAGCCCGCGGGTTGGTTCACCTTGGGGAGGGTGGCCAGTTCCATGGGATAACGACGCCGGAGCGTGGCACCGCCGGACGGGGCACCGTCCGCGCCGTTCCCGGCGTTGTCGGCGAGCCACTTGGCGCTCTGTTCCTCCAGCCAGATGAGCGAGCGCATCGCGTCGACTGCGGTGCGCTCGGTGTCCGACTGGCGGAAGACATCGTTGAAGACCTCCAGCGACACCGGACCGGTGTAGCCGGCGCGGACCACGTGGCCCATGAACTTGGCGAGCTCGAACTGGCCTTCGCCCGGAAAGACCCGGTAGTGGCGGCTCCAGGACAGGACGTCCATGGAAAGTTTGGGGGCGTCGGCCACCTGGACGAAGAAGATCTTCTCCGGGTTGATCTTCTCGATCGGTGCGGTGTCCCAGTCGCGGGACAGGATGTGGAAGGAGTCCAGGCAGGTGCCAAGGTTGGGGTGGTCCACCATCTCCACCAGGCGGTAGGCGTGTTCGTAGTCGTTGACGTACTTGCCCCAGGCCAGCGCCTCGTAAGCCACCTTGATGCCGTGGTCCCCGGCCAGCCCGGCGAGCTGTGCGAGCTGTTCGGCACGGACGCCGTCGTCATCGATCGTGGCCGTGGCAACGTTGGAGCACACCAGGATGGTGTCCATGCCCAGGCGGGACATGAGCTTGAATTTGGCCTCGGCGCGCCGGAGGTTGGCCTTGAGCAGGTCCGGCGTGACGCCGTCGAAATCCCGGAACGGCTGGTAGAGGTCAAGGCCGAGCCCCAGGTCTGCGGCCATTTTCCGCACGTCTTCAGGGCTCAGCGGCGAGGTGACCAGGTCCTGTTCGAAGATTTCGATGCCGTCGAAGCCCGCAATGGCGCAGGCATGCATCTTTTCCTTCAGGGTGCCGGAAAGGCAGACGGTGGCGATACCCGTACGCATCAGGCGGCCACCTCCTCGGCTGCCACGAGCTCAAGGAAGTGCGAGCGCATCCGCTCGGGGTCGGCGTCGAGGCCGGTGAAGATCCGGAAGGCGTCGGCAGCCTGCCCCACGGCCATGCGGCCGCCGTCCAGGACCTCGCAGCCCTTGGCACGCGCGCCGCGCACCAGCTCGGTCTCGATGGGCCGGTAGACAATATCGGCCACCCAGTGCCGGGATTCGACCAGCTCCAGGTCCAGCGGAACGCCGGGGTGCGCGGCCATGCCCACCGGGGTGCAGTGCACCAGGCCGTCGGCCAGCGGCATGAGCTGCGGCAGCTCCGCCGTCGCCCGTGCCGTAACGGTGCTGTCCGGGAAGAACCCGGAAAGCTCAGCGGCGCGAGCGGCGGCACGTCCTGGATCCATGTCCACCAGGTCCAGCACTGTTACGCCCGCGCTGAGCAGGGCGTATGCGACGGCGGACCCGGCACCTCCCGCGCCGAGCTGCACCACGCGGTCCAGCCGCGCGCCGGGGAGACCCGAGGCGAGCGCCGCGGCGAAGCCGGAGAAATCGGTGTTGTGGCCAATGAAGCGGCCGTCCCGGATGACCACGGTGTTGACGGCGCCGAGCCGGCGGGCGTCGGGGCTCACCTCATCCAGGTGCTGCAGGACCAGCTGCTTGCAGGGATGCGTGATGTTCAGGCCGTTGAAGCCCAGCGTGCGGGCGCTGCGGAGGACCTCGCCCACTGAGTCCCCGGCCAAGCCGAGTTCGAGGAGGTCGATGGGGCGGTACAGGTAGCGCAGGCCCTGCACGTCACCTTCCCGTTCGTGCATGGGCGGGGTGAGCGATGGCGTCACGCCATCTCCGACCAGTCCCACCAGGTAGGACTCAGTTCGTTGGCTCATCCGTGCAGCTCCTTTGGTAACGGCACCGGGCCGCGGGGCGGCATGCCGGTGACAGGGATTACAGTACAGCAATTGTTCATTCTGCGCACTAGTGTTCGCCTAGCGAACATCGGCGGCGCGGGACTACCTTTGCGGAAGCCGCGCGGCCAGCTCGGCCGCCGCATCCTGCAGGAGCGATACATGCGCCTTCAGCTCGTCCAGGGTCATCCGGAAGACTGGAGCCGCCGTCGCCAGCGACGCAAAAACATGCCCCTGGCTGTTGAGCAGCGGGACGGCAACGGCACGCATGCCGATCTCGTTTTCCTCGTCCATCACGGCGTAGCCCTGGCGGCGCACCTGGTCGATCTCCCGGCGGAAGGCATCACGGTCCGAGATGGACTTTTCCGTCAGTGGCTCGAGCGGCAGCTCTGCGAGGAGCTTCTCGCGCTCGGCGTCTTCGGCAAAGGCCACCAGGGCTTTGCCGACGGCGGTGGCGGACAGCGAGCCCAGATGGCCAGGGTCGCTGGTCACCCTGAACATCTGCGGGCCGTCCACCTTGTTGACCGTCAGGTGGTGATGGCCGTCCCGGACGCTGAGGATCGTGGCCTCGCCGGTCCGTTCCGTGACCCGGCGAAGGACCGGCATGGCAGCTCCGGCGAAACCGTGATGGTTGGAAACGCGCTGGCCCAGCTGGAAGATCCGCAGGCCCAGATGGTAACGCCGGCCATCCGGCTCGTAGTCCACGAATCCATCGCGGGCGAGGGAACCGAGGAGCCGGTAGGTGGTGCTGAAGGGCAGCTCCGCGCGCCGCGAAATCTCGGCCGCACTGGCCCCGCGCGGCTCATCACCCAAAAGCACCAGCAGGCCAAGGGCCTTGCCCACCATGTCGGTCCGCTCGGCACCTTTCCTGCCCGCACCCTTGGCCGCATCCGGGGATTCGCCCTGCATTTCCGGGGCACCGGCAGGGCCATCCTCGCCCGTCGGATCATCCTGGACATCATCGGCCATTGTGGCTTGATTCACACTCATACATCGATGTTGCCACAATGTGAGAGCTATTTCTAGATGGTGATTATTTTCTTGACAAGTGACACCCCTCACAGTCATCATTGCTGTATCGCACAAGTAGCTCTCACCATGTGGCTACTCGCTCGGGTCTTGAAAGGACTCCGGCCGCATCGCGCCCCGCCCGCACCCAGGCCGCGGCGGCTGCGACTCCTGAACCATCCGCGACAATGTCGTCACACAAAGGAACTCCATGAGCCAGACACTTCCTTCCGCCGGAGCGGGCACCGCCACGCATGCCGGCACCCCCAAGAAGGCCGCTCTCGCCAGCTTCCTGGGCAGCGCCGTCGAATACTACGACTTCTTCATCTTCGGCTCGGCGGCCGCACTGATCTTCCCCACAGTCTTCTTCCCCAGCGCTGACGCCAACGCGGCCATCATGTCCTTCGCCACCTTCGGCTTCGCGTACGTTGCGCGGCCGGTGGGCGCCGTCATCCTGGGCCACTTCGGCGACAGGGTGGGCCGGCAGAAAGTCCTGATGTTCACCCTCGTCCTGATGGGTGCGTCCACCTTCCTCATCGGCTGCCTGCCGGACTTCAACACCGTGGGGTGGTGGGCTCCCGCACTGCTGGTGCTGGCCCGCCTCTGCCAGGGCCTCTCCGCCGCCGGTGAGCAGGCCGGCGCTTCCTCCATGACCTTGGAGCACGCCCCGGACAACCGCCGGTCCTTCTTCACGTCCTGGACCCTGACCGGCACGCAGGGCGGCCAGATCCTCGCGGCCCTGGTGTTCATCCCCGTCCTGGCCCTGCCGGACGAAATCAAGTACGGCATCGGCTGGCGCATCCCGTTCTGGCTCAGCGCAGTGGTGGTTGTGGTGGCGTTCTTCATCCGGCGCACCCTGCACGAGCCGCCCGCCTTCGCGGAAGCCCAGAAGTCCGCCCAGATCTCCAAGCTTCCCGTGGCCGACCTCCTCAAGGGCCACTGGCGCGATGTGCTCCGCGTGATCTGCTGCGCCTTCATCGCCGCCGTATCCACCGTGTTCGGCACCCTCGCCATCAGCTACGCCAAGACCGTGGCCGGCGTGGACGGCACCACCACCCTGTGGCTCGTCGTGGGCGCCAACCTGGTGGCACTGGGCACCCAGCCGCTGTTCGGCATGCTGGCGGACAGGATCGGCCGCAAGCCCGTCTACATCTACGGTGCCCTGGCCAGTGCGGTGCTCACCCCGCTGTTCCTGCTGAGCCTGGAATCCGGCAACGTCCCGCTGATGTTCCTGGCCGCGATCGGTATGTTCTCCTGCGGTTACGCCGCCGCCAACGCCGTATGGCCGTCCTTCTACGCCGAAATGTTCAGCACCAAGGTCCGCTTCTCCGGCCTGGCCATCGGCACCCAGCTGGGCTTCCTGATGGCAGGGTTCGCCCCGGCCATCGTGGCCGCCATGGGTGGCATCAAGCCCGGCGGCTGGGTGCAGATCAGCATCTTCACCGCGGTCATCTGCGTCATCGCTGCTGTTTCTGCCATGACGGCCAAGGAGTCGTACAGGATTCCCACCAAGCAGCTCGGCCTCAAGTAACGTACGTTCCTTCCCGGTTACTGACCGGACAAAGCCCGCCGCCTCCCGCAAAACCCGGAGGCGGCGGGCTTTTCCATGCCACCGGCAGCGGTGGGGTGCCGGTAACTGGGCAGGAGTGCACGACGACGGCCGCAGACCGGGTACCCGGCCGCCGGTCCAGGCTGTGCCCAGGACCTTATGCTGTGGGCGGTCAGGCCTTACCGGTTTCCAGCACGGAAGCCAGATCGAAGTTCACCGGCTCCTCCAGCTGCGCGTACGTGCAGGACTCAGGGTCCCGGTCCGGCCGCCAGCGGTTGAACTGGGCGGTGTGGCGGAACCTCTCGCCTTCCATGTGGTCGTAGCGGACCTCCACCACCAGTTCGGGCCGGAGCGGCACGAAGGACAGGTCCTTGCCGGCGCTCCAGCGGCTGCCCTCGGCGTTGCGGGGTGTCCGTTCCCCTTCCTCCTGCTTCGCCCAGGCCCATGGGTGGTTGTCGAAGTCGGTCACCAGCGGCTGCAGTTCCTGGAAGAGCTCCTGCCGGCGCTTCACCGGGAACGCGCCGATCACGCCCACGCTGGCCAGGCCGCCGTCGTCCTTGTACAGGCCCAGGAGCAGTGACCCGATGACATCCGGGCCGCTCTTGTGCAGCCGGTAGCCGGCCACCACGCAGTCGGCGGTGCGCTCGTGCTTGATCTTGAACATCGTGCGCTTGTCCGGCTCATACGTCCCGTCCAGCCGCTTGGCTACCAAGCCGTCCAGCCCGGCACCTTCAAACTGCTCGAACCACTGCCCTGCGGTGTCCTTGTCTGTGGTCGCTGCGGTGAGGTGGACCGGGGCCTTGCTGGCCGCGAGCGCCTTTTCCAGGGCGGCCCGGCGTTCGGCGAAGGGCCTGCCGGTGTAGTCGTCACCGTCCAGGGCCAGCAGGTCGAAGGCCACGAACGACGCGGGGGTCTGTTCGGCCAGGAGCTTCACCCGGCTGGCGGCGGGGTGGATGCGCTGCTGGAGGGTGTCGAAGTCCAGCCTGTCACCGGAGGCACCAACCAGGATGATTTCGCCGTCCACCACGCAGCGGGGCGGCAGGTTTTCCTTGAGGGCTGCCACGAGTTCGGGGAAGTAGCGGGTCATTGGTTTTTCGTTGCGGCTGCCGATCTCCAGCTCGTCCCCGTCGCGGAAGATGATGGACCGGAAGCCGTCCCACTTAGGCTCGTAACTGAGGCCTCCGCCCTGGGGAATACCGTCGATGCCGCTGACGGCCTTGGCAAGCATGGGCGGGACGGGCGGCATCACGGGAAGTTCCATGTGCCCATTCTTGCCCGGCAAGTGGCGGCGGCGGTACCCCCGGCGGCGTGCGGCGCGGCGCGGCCTTCGCCGGACTCAGCCGGCCAGGAGCCAGACGATCAGGACCAGGACCGGGGCGGCTGCCGCCGTCGAAATGAGGATGGTCTCCCGCGCCACCGCCATTCCCCTGCCGTATCTGCTGGCGAAGAGGAACACATTCTGGGCCGGCGGGAGCGCGGCCATGAGCACCACACCCAGGAGCATGTGCGGTTCCAGATTGAACAGGAAGCGGCCAACGACGTAGGCCACTGCGGGCATTACCGCGGACTTCAGCGCGGTGGCGGTGAGGATTTCAGCCGTGTGCCCGCCGCTGCGGAGCATCCGCGTGCCGCGGAGGGACATCCCGAAGGCCAGCAGCACCACCGGTACCGCCGCACCGCCCAGCAGCGTCAGCGGTGCCATGACCGGTTCGGGCAGCTTCACTCGGAAAGCGGCCAGGACGGCTCCGAGGAGGGTTGCGATGATCATCGGGTTCCGGAAGGGCTGTGTCAGCATCAGCCGCGGCGAGAAGCGGCCTGCGGCGGAGAGGTCCAGGACGGTCAGGACCAGGGGAGCCAGCAGGAGCAGCTGGACCAGCAGCACAGGAGCCACCGGTGTGGCGTCGCCCAGGGCGTACAGGGTGATGGGGATGCCGATGTTGTTGGCGTTGACGTAGGAACTGGCCATGGCACCCACGGCCGTGTCAGCCATGGGGCGGCGGAACCAGATTCGGCTTGCGGCGACGTACAGCAGGGCGGTGACAGTGGCCGTGAGGAGGGCCAGCGGCACATAGGCGGAGAACACCACCGAGATGTCAGATTCCAGCACCACGGTAAAGAGGAGCACCGGGTTGGTGATGAAGAACGCGATCTTCGTCAGCGCGGAGACCGTGTGTTCGTCACCCAGTCCGCACCGCGCGGCCAGGTAGCCCACCGCAATCACGGCGCCGATCACCGCAAGCCCCACCAGCACGCCGCCCATAGGGTACTTCCTTTCCCGTCCCGCGTTACTGCCCCGCGCAGTCCCAGCGGTATTACAAGTACCAAACTTATCGGTCAAGTACTTCCCGCGGTGCATCGCGAGCCCATGTCCTCGACACAGACCGGCCCGGAAGGGTAGACGTTAACGATGGCTACGGTGCGTCCAGCGGAAGAGGGGGACCTGCCCGGCATCCTCGACACCGACCGGCAAAGCGGACGGAATCCTTCGGCGACCTCGGCCCTGGCTGCTGCGCTGGCAGACCCGAACCGGCTCGTCGTGGTCGCGGAATCCGGGGGCGAGGTGGTGGGCTGGGGCAAGACCCACTACTGGGACTATCCGGACGGCCCCGCACCCGCCGGCCACTACCTTGGCGGCGTGACCGTCCGGCCGTCGCAGCGCCGCCAGGGCGTGGGTGCCGCGCTCACGGCGGCCCGGCTCCACTGGATCTGGGACCGCACCCCGGATGCCTGGTACGTGGTGAATGCCGGAAACACCGCATCGATCGGCCTGCACAGCGCGTGGGGCTTCGTCGAAGTGGCCCGCGCTGCGCGGTTTCACACCACCACGTTCGACGGCGGCACGGGACTTCTCCTGCGCGCGCACCGGCCCGGGCGGGGACTCGCGCAGGAACCGGCCTTCCGTCGTCGTGCTTTGTGAAAAAATCAACCATGCGCGCCATGCAACACTCCAGCAAACTCCAGAACGTCCGGTACGAACTCCGCGGACCCATCCTCCAGGCAGCCAAGAACATGGAGGCCGAGGGGCACCGGATCCTGAAGATGAACCTGGGCGATACTGCCCCGTTCGGCCTGGAGACTCCCGAGTCCGTGGTGGTGGACATGATCCACCACCTGCGGGGCGCCCAGGGGTACAGCGATTCGAAGGGGATCTTCTCCGCCCGGACGGCGATCTCGCAGTATTACCAGACCCGCGGCCTCATGAACATCGGCGTGGAGGACATCTTCATCGGCAACGGCGTCAGCGAGCTGATTTCCATGTGCCTGCAGGCCTTCATGGAGAACGGCGACGAGATCCTGGTGCCCGCACCGGACTACCCGCTCTGGACCGCCGCCGTGACGCTGACCGGCGGCACGCCGGTCCACTACCTCTGCGACGAGGCCGATAACTGGTGGCCCAACATGGCCGACGTCGAAGCCAGGATCACCAGCCGTACCAAGGGCATCGTGATCATCAACCCGAACAACCCCACCGGTGCCGTCTACCCGCGCCGCATCCTGGAGCAGTTCGCCGACCTCGCCCGCAAGCACAACCTGGTCCTGTTCTCCGACGAGATCTACGAGAAAGTCCTCTACGGGGACGCCGTGCACATCCACACCGCGGCCGTGGCCGAGGACGTGTGCTGCCTGACCTTCAGCGGACTCTCCAAGGCCTACCGGATGCCCGGCTACCGGGCCGGCTGGGTGGCGGTTACCGGACCCCTCGCAGCAACCGCCGCCTACCGGGAAGGCCTGGAACTGCTCGCCTCCCTGCGCCTGTGCCCCAACGTCCCGGCCCAGCATGCCATCCAGACCTGCCTGGGCGGATACCAGAGCATCGAAGCCCTGGTGCGGCCCGGCGGCCGGCTCCGTGAGCAGCGCGACCTCGCCTACAAACTGCTGACCGCCATCCCGGGCATCACCTGCGTCCCCGCGGGAGGGGCCATGTACCTGTTCCCGCGCCTGGACCCGGAACTGTACCCCATCGCCAGCGACGAGCAGTTCGTCATCGACCTGCTCAAGGACCAGAAGATCCTGGTGTCCCACGGCACGGCCTTCAACTGGCCCACCCCGGACCATTTCCGCTTCGTGATCCTCCCCTCCGTCCTGGACATCGAGGAAGCGGTCCGCCGGATTTCGACGTTCCTGGCGAGCTACCGCAACCGCGAAGCGGCGTAAAGGCAGGGGGTCAGGGACGGCCCTTGGCCCTTGCGGCCTCGACCAGCCGTTCCGCCTCAGCCACGATCAGCCCCTGCATCGGCGGCGGGATGGCCGCCCCGCGCCGGCCGCTGCCCTCTTCATCCCGGATTCCTACGGCCAGGGCGCTCATCAGGTCCGCATCCTCGGGGGTTGCCAGGTCGCTGCCGATGAGCTGGACCAGCACTTTCAGTCCCGCGAGTCTGCGTTGCGGGTCACGGCCGTCCAAGGCAGCATCAATAGCCCACTGTGCCCGTTTCCACCATTGGTCCCGGCGATCGGCCCTGTCCCGCTGCCGGTATGCCAGGTAGGCAACAAGGACGACGCCGAACGTCGCCAGGGGCGCCAGCGACGCCGCCCCGAGCACCACGGCCCAGATCCCCTGCAGAATCTCCATGGCACCACCATAGGCGTGGCCCGGACATTTACGGGCCCGGCGCCAAGAACTAACCGGCAGCTAACCGCGGGGAAACGGGGACGCAACATTCGCAGCCCACACTGGTGAATGCAGGCAAGAGCCGGCACCAGCTCCAGCCAGGAGGCCCCGATGTTGAAGAAGGCGACTACGCATGTAACCAGAGTCCGCACCCTGGACCAGCTCCACCGCGGTGACGAAATCGAAGCCCGGCTGTCCGTGGGGCCCTCCTACGACGATGTGGTGATCCGCCGCGGCAGCGTCCAGGAAACAGCGCCAGGAATCGGCGTCGTCTGGATCCTGGACCGGATCACGGGCCTCCGCAAAGCCATCAATACGGACGAGTGCACGGTCTGGCGCGTCGCTTGACCCATTTTTTGACGCACGACGGCGGCACACCAGTGGCGCGGCATCGGGCGCAGTCAGTAAGGACTGCCCGCAGCCGCGGCGGGAACCGTCAGCCGCCGGCCACCGACTGGATCACCAGCACCTCCTGGCCCGGGGAAACTTCGGTATCCAGCCCCTGCAGGCGCCGTACCTCGTCACCGTCCACGTAGACGTTCACGAACCGGCGCAGCGCACCTGTTTCATCCCGGAGCCGCCGGGCGAGCACAGCGAACCCGGCAGTAACCGAATCGAGGAGCTGCCCCACGGTCACCGGCCCGTCGGCGGGCGCAGTCAGCACGGACTGCCCGCCGGCCAGTGGCTGGAGGACACTGGGGAGCACCACCGTAATGTCAGGCACCGGCCACCACTGCCGCCCGGACACACAGGACGTCGGGAAGGTGCGCGATCACCTCTGAGAACGTTTCTCCCTCGTCTGCGCTTGCATACACCGTTCCGCCGCGGGTGCCGAAGTACACCCCGGCCGGCTCGGCGGTATCCACCGACGCAGCGTCCCGCAGCACACTGTTGTATTCCTTGCCCGGCAGGCCGTTGCTGAGCCGCTTCCACGAACTTCCGGCGTCGTCCGTCCGGTGGACGGCAAGTTCCCCGTCCGGAGGGATGCGTTCGCCGTCGGCTTTCAGCGGAACCACCCAGGCCGTTCCTTCCCGGCGGGGGTGCGTCAGCATGACGAATCCGAAATCCGCCGG
Organism: Pseudarthrobacter sp. SL88; assembly: GCF_026672455.1. Classification (NCBI taxonomy): domain Bacteria; kingdom Bacillati; phylum Actinomycetota; class Actinomycetes; order Micrococcales; family Micrococcaceae; genus Pseudarthrobacter; species Pseudarthrobacter sp. SL88. Next base: position 4,084,809 of record NZ_JAPPRD010000001.1, on the reverse strand, counting down.
CAGGCCATCGGCGATCGACGTCCAGGTGTCCGCATTGTCGTCCGTGCGGTACACGCCGTGATGGTTCTGGGCGTACAGTCGGCCTTCCACGGCGGAATCAGCCGCGATCTTGTGGACGCACTGGCCAAACTCTGGGTTGGGGTCCGGCATGAAGTACGCCGAGATCCCCTTGTTGCGGGGCTCCCAGGAGGTGCCGCCGTCGAGCGAGCGGTAAACGCCGCCGGTGCTCATGGCGACGTGCACCGTGTCCCCGGCGGGATCGACGACGATGGAGTGTGCCGCCGCACCGCCGTAGCCGGCGCCCCAGTCGCTGCGGTGCGGGTGGTCCCAGAGGCCGCGGTTCAATTCGAAGTGTTCACCGCCGTCCGTGGATTTCCATACGGAGATGGGTTCGGCGCCGGCCCACACCACGCCCGGCCGGGACTCTGCGTCAGGGTAGATCTGCCAGACGCGTTCCACGGCGGCCCCGGTGTTCTCGGGAAACCTGATGGCCCCCTGTTCGGGTTCGGACCAGGTTGCGCCCAGGTCGTCCGAGTGGGCCACGGTGGGTCCCCAGTGTTCGCTGCGGACTCCCACCATGATCCGGGTGCGGCCACCCCTGGTGTCGATCCCGACGCTGGGAATCTCCGCCATCAGGAAGTGGGGGCCGGTGAAGGACCATTCGCGCCTGTCCTGGCTGGTGGCCAGCCACAGGCCTTTCTTGGTCCCGATCGCTAAGACAAAATTCTCTGCGGTTGCCATGCCCACCATGCAACCACCGCCGTGTTCAGGCTGCAACGGTTTTGGAGGCACGGAAAAGGGAAGGGCCGTCCAGCCAGCTGCCTAATCGACGAACTCGGACTGGGTTTCGATGAAGTCCCAGTCGGCGGCCGTCAGCACGGCTGCAGGGTTATCCGGGTGCGGTCCGCCGGCTTCGGCGATGCCCTGGAGCACCGGCAAGGGCAGCTCACCCGTCCGAAGGTTCTCCCGGAGCCATTCCTTGCTGTCCAGGTCAAGGTCCAGCCACCACATGAAAATTTCCATGCCAGATCCACCCGCCTTTCTTTGAATTCAACGTTAGGCGCGGGCGAATTCCGGGACAAGGCTCCGCCCTCCCCCGCAGGTAGTTGCGGGCAAAGATCGGGTACCGGCAAGTGACCCGGCCGCCGGCGGGTCCGGAAAAGACGAGTACACCCTACTGAGGACCTGCCCCGGGCGCCGCCCCTAGCCTGAAAACTCAAGCAAGCTGACCGTGCTGCTGGGGCATACGGGCGCCACCGCTGGCCTTTCCCCGCCATGGTCCGTTTCACGACAAAAATTGGGGAGATAACAATGAAACGCACCATTGGAACACTCGGCGCCGTGGGCCTGGCGGCACTCGTTGTCGCCGCCCCCGCCGTGGCCGACCGCGGCTGGAGCGATGACGCTAAGATCATCATCTGCCACGCGGGCTCGGGCTCGAATGCCAAGCACTACACGGTGAACTCGGTTCCGGTCCCGTCGTTGAACGGGCATGGCCATCACGGCAACGACATCATTCCGCCCAACGACGGCCTGAAGTACGGGCAGAACTGGGACGCTGCGGGGCAGGCGATCTACAACAACGGCTGTGCTGCGGCGCCTCCCGTCGACAACCCACCCGTGGACAACCCGCCGGTCGACAACCCGCCCGTGGATAACCCACCGGTCGACAACCCACCCGTGGACAATCCTCCTGTAGATAATCCGCCGGTCGATAACCCACCCGTGGACAACCCGCCGGTCGACAACCCACCCGTCGTCAATCCACCCGTGGACAGCCCACCGGCGGTCATCCCGCCGGCGGTGACGCCCGTTGTCCCGCCCGCCGCAGCTCCGGCAGTGGTGACTCCGGTGGTGCCCGCCCAGCCCGCAGCCACCCAGGTGCAGCCGGCAACGGGAGCATTGGCCGCTGCACCCGTCAGCAGGGGAACCAACCAGGGCTTCAACGCCCAGACCGCCGTCGGCGGCAACCCGGCCTCACCCGCCTGGCTGGGTGGCATCGGCGCATTGGTCGCCGCCGGAGCTGCCGTGGCCATCCGCCGCCGGTCGGCTTCCTCACCGACGGCCCCCTGACGCCGTCGTCAACGCCGCAACCCTGCGGCCCCTGACAAGGAAGGCGTTCCGCCAGTGCCCGGCGGGACGCCTTCCTTCCTACCCCCCCAGCGACCCAGCGGAGGAACGCCATGGCCGAGGAGAACAGCCGCCGCGCGGGGCGGCCAAGGCGGCCTTGGCGTCGCCTGAACCGCGCTGACCTGGCGATCCTCCTGTGCGGCGTCACGGCGGCCATGGGCATCACGTTCGGCGGCCCGCTCCTGCAGCAGGGCCAGCCTCCCGCCGTCGTCAACGCCGTGGCGGCCGCTCCGGCCACCGCCGAACCCGTCCCTTCCGCCACTCCCGCATCTGCTGCCGCGTCCAGCGGTACGACGCCGGCACTTGGCACGCCTGCCACAGGGATGCCGGAGCAGGCGGCACCGGAGCCTGGACTCCCTGAAGCGGCGGCCCCGGTCCGCATCAGTTACCCGTCCGCCGATCTCGACGTTCCGGTCCACCCGCTGGAACCTGATTCCGCCGCGGCTGCCAGCCAGACCATCGTTCCGCCGGAAACCAAAGACGCTTATTGGCTGACGCCCTACGGAACACCCGGCAGCAACTCCGCCAACACCACGTACGTCATCGGCCACAGCTGGGACGGCGCGGACGCCCCCTTCAACCACCTGAGTTCAGCGGCCCGCGTGGGCGACACGTTCACCGTGGAGACCGGCACGGGAGCCATCCCTTACCGGGTGGACAGCGTGACCACCTACGTGAAGGCCAGCCTCAAGGACAGCCCCATCTGGGACATGGTCCCCAACAGGGTGGTCCTCATCAGCTGCTACACGCAGGATCCGTGGGGGAAGAACGTGGTGGTCACCGCCTCTCCCGCGGTTCCCTGAGAAGGGCCGGCGGGACCTGTTCACCTGCCGCATCCCGGGCGGACAATGGGCTATGACATCGGAACGGTTCAGCGGCACCGCCCCGCTGCTGGTGGGCATCATGCCGAAGCAGCACCCGGAAGTCCTCCACACCGCTGCCAGCCTGGCCGCCCGGCTGGGCCAGCCCCTGGTCTGCGCGTATGTGGACGAGGCCAGCTACCTGGTGGAATGGGACCCGGCACGCTCCGCCCACCGGCTTTCCCTTCATCCGGACGCCGACGACGAGGACATCCGCGCCCTGACCACCGGGCTGAAGGCGGACATCATGGCAGCTGTGGATAAGGTCCCTGCCGGCAGCGAAACGGTGGCATGGACGCTGCGCACGCTCGCCGGGGATCCCGCGCGGGCGCTGGCCCGGCTGGCCGCCGAAACCAATGCGCCCATGATCGTGGTGGGCACCTCGGAACGGGGATTCTCGCACCGGCTTTCGGAGGCACTCAACGGGTCCGTGGGTGCCTGGCTCAGCCACCACCAGAGCCTGCCGGTACTGGTGGTTCCGTACAGGATGCCCGCACACCAGGACAGCTGAAATCACCGCAGCCAGCGGGGAATGGGGCGTAAAAGCGCATCAAAGTGGGCATCAAACGGGGCCCGATAAATAAAGCGAAAGTAATTATTCCGGGTGCTGGCGGAGTCCCCTACCAGACAGTAAGCTGAGTCAAGCAGGCCGGTTCCGCGAAGAGTGGATGCCGGGTTTGCCCAAGAGCTGCTCCGGAGTGCGTATCCCCCAATAACGCACTCCGGAGCTTTTTTGTGCCCTGGACGTGTCCGCCCCGTATACCCCCAGGGGGTACTTGCGCCTATACCCCGTTGGGGTATAGGTTGATGCCATGGACGCCACTGAAGAAGCAGAAGCTGCGCCGCCCACGGAGCGGGCACAGGAGCAGGCGCAGCATGCACCGGAGCACGGGTACACGGCTAACAAAGACGCCTACCTGCGCCGTCTCAAACGCATTGAAGGCCAGGTCCGGGGCATCGCGCGGATGGTGGACGAGGACAAGTACTGCATCGACATCCTCACCCAGGTTTCCGCCGTCACCAAGGCCCTGCACGCAGTCAGCCTGGGGTTGGTGGAAGAGCACATCGGCCACTGCGTGGTGGGCGCCGCTGCTGAGCCGGACCCGGAAGCACGCGCCGAGGCCATCGATGCCAAAGTCAAAGAAGCTGCGGAAGCCATCGGCCGCCTGCTCCGCTGACGGCCAGCAAATTTTTCACGCCCCGATCCACTACCCATACCGGCCACCCGCCGGACGCTACGAAGGAGCAGCCATGAGCACCACCTCCCCCACCACCACGAAAGTCAGCGTCTCCGGCATGACCTGCGGCCACTGCATTTCCGCCGTCAGCGAGGAGCTCGAATCCCTCACCGGCGTCGAAGCTGTGGACGTGGACCTCAACGCCGGCGGCATTTCCACCGTCACCATCACCTCCACGGGCAAACTGTCACCCTCCGAAATCGGAGAAGCCGTGGCCGAGGCCGGTTACCTTGTCGTCGCCAACGAAGCGTAGGACCCCCGCACACCGCACCAAACCTGAGAGGACGGCATGGGCCACCAGGAACTGCTGCAACCGCCCGGCACCCGCGTGGTGGAACTGGATATCGAGGGCATGACCTGCGCGTCCTGCGTCAATCGGGTGGAGAAGAAGCTCGGCAAACTGGAGGGCGTAGCGGCCTCGGTCAACCTCCCCCTGGAATCCGCCCACGTCACGGCACCGGAGGGGATCTCCGACGAACAGCTGGTGGCTACCGTCAGCGCCGCCGGCTACACCGCCACGGTGCGTATCCCGCCGGCCCCCGCGGACACCGGCGGACCGGATGAGGGTGGCACGGACCAGGACAGTCACATGGCGCACGGCGGCACGGCCTCGCAGCTGCGCCCGCGCCTGGTCCTGGCCGCCATCCTCACGGTTCCCGTATTCCTGGTATCCATGGTGCCTGCGTTCCATTTTCCACACTGGGGCTGGGCGGCAGGAGTCCTCGCGCTGCCGGTAGTCACGTGGGCGGCCTGGCCGTTTCACCGGGCCGCGGCCGTCAATGCCCGGCACATGGCCTCCACCATGGACACGCTGGTCTCCATCGGCGTGACGGCAGCCTACCTGTTCTCGGCCTGGCAGCTGGCAGCCGATCCACGGATGACAGAGCACCCGGGCATGGAAGGCATGGACGCGGGCGGCCTCTACTTTGAGGTGGCAGCAGTGGTCACCACCTTCCTGCTGCTGGGCCGCTACCTGGAGGCCAACGCCAAGCAGAAGGCCGGGAATGCCCTCAAGGCCCTCCTCAACCTGGGTGCAAAGGACGCCGCAGTCCTTCGCGAGGGGGTGGAATATCGGGTTCCCGCGGACCGGCTCCTGGTGGGGAATGTCCTGGTGGTCCGTCCGGGCGAAAAAATCGCCACCGATGGCGTGGTCCTCGATGGGACCTCGGCCGTGGACGCCTCCCTGGTGACCGGCGAGTCGGTGCCCGTGGAGGTGGGCCCTGGCAGCAAGGTCACCGGCGCCACCATTAACACCTCGGGCAGGCTGCTGGTCCGGGCAACCCGCGTGGGCGCCGAGACCACCCTCGCGCAGATGGCCCGTCTGGTTTCGCAGGCGCAGACCGGCAAGGCCCCCATCGCCCGCCTGGCGGACCGCATCAGCGCCGTCTTCGTCCCGGTGGTGCTGGCCATTGCCGCGGCGACGTTCCTGCTGTGGCTTCTTGCGGCCGGCCCGGATGCCGACGGCGCCGGGTTGCGCCAGGCTTTCACCGCCGCTGTCGCCGTGCTGGTAATTGCCTGCCCGTGCGCCCTTGGCCTCGCCACGCCGGTGGGGCTCCTGACGGGCAGCGGGCGCGGGGCCCAGCTTGGCATCCTCATCAAGGGGCCGCAGGTCCTGGAAGACACCCGCACGGTGGACACCATCCTGCTGGACAAGACGGGCACCGTGACCACCGGCGTACTGGCGGTCGGCTCCACCACCGCGTTCGGCCCCTTCGATGAGCAGCAGGTGCTGCGGCTCGCGGGGGCGGTGGAGGCGGCATCGGAACACCCTGTGGCACGGGCCGTTGCGGCGGCGGCCAAGGGGATCGTTCCGGCCCGCCCCGGCAGTGCAGTGGACGACGACGGCCGCCTGCCCGGCGTCGACGGCTTCCGTTCCGCGCCGGGCGGCGGCGTCACCGGAACCGTTGAGGGCCGGCAGGTCCTGGCCGGACGCACCGGCTGGCTCGGGGAGAACGGCATCGAGCCGTCCCCGGCGCAGCTGGAGGCTTTGGCGGAAGCGGAGGCGGCGGGCGCCACGGCTGTCTGGGTGGCCGTGGACGGCGTCCCCGCAGGAATCATCAGCCTTCGGGACACGGTCAAGGACGGCTCTGCCGCTGCTGTGGCGCGGCTGAAGGACCTTGGCCTGCGCCCCATCCTGCTGACCGGGGACAACGCCGCCGTAGCCGCCCAGGTGGCAGCCGCCGTCGGGATTCCCCCTGCCGATGTGTATGCGGGAGTGTTGCCGGAAGGCAAGGTGGAGGCCGTGCGCACGCTGCAGGCCGCGGGAGCAACAGTGGCCATGGCCGGCGACGGCGTGAACGACGCCGCCGCCCTCGCACAGGCGGACCTGGGGATCGCGATGGGGTCCGGAACGGATGTGGCCATCGAGGCCGCCGATCTCACGGTGATGGGCAACGACCTTGCCCAGGTGCCGCAGGCCATCGAACTGTCCCGCAGGACCCTGGCCACCATCAAGACGAACCTGTTCTGGGCTTTCTTCTACAACGCCGTCGGGATCCCGGTGGCCGCGCTCGGCCTGCTCAACCCCATGATCGCCGGCGCTGCCATGGCCGCCAGTTCAGTGCTGGTGGTGGCCAACTCGCTGCGGCTCCGGAGCTTCGGAAAGTAGCGGATCCCTTGCAGGCGCAGGGTCAGGCCGCGCCGTAGCGGACGGCGGCGCGCGCCCGGCCCTTGGCTGCTTCCTCGTCGCGGTCCTTCGGCGGCGCGTGGGTCACCAGCGCGTCCAGCAGGTGCTGGGTGATGTGGGCGATCTCGTGGACGGCGTCATCGAAAGCGTCCTGGTTGGCCTTGGACGGCTTCGTGCTTCCGCTGATTTTGCGGACATACTGCAGCGCGGCGGCGTGCACCTCCTCGGAGGTGGCGTGCGGCTCAAAGTTGTGAAGGGTTCGGATGTTCCGGCACATAGGCCCATGCTAGGCTCTGGAGCGCCTAAGATCGACCCTTCGAGGCTTGCTTGATCGGCAGGTTGAGGAGGTCCGTCCATGGGGAGGACAGCATGGGCAGGGGTGCCCATCGACACTCCCTTGAGGGCCGGGATAGGTTTTAGGCAATGGATCTTCCGGATGAGCCGGGGGGCCGCTGGGGATGCCGACCTGGTTCGGATCCACTTACCAACAAGGAGATACTGATGGCTATTTGGGGTGCAGACGTTCAGCAGCTTCGTCAGCTGGGCAGCAAGCTTCAGGCAGGTGCGTCCGAGATTGAGACGCAGAAGTCCACTCTCACCAAGGTTTTGAGCAGCACCAACTGGGAAGGCCCCGACGCTGACAAGTTCCGCAACGAATGGTCGGGCCAGCACACCACCATGCTGACCAAGGTTGCCGAAGCACTGAAGGAAGCCGGCGACAAGGCCAAGCGCAACGCCGAAGAGCAGGACCAGGCTTCCCGCTAAGCACTGGCTGCGCAGGACCTGTCGCCAGGATCCTGTTTGTAGACGGCGAGGGCCCGGGCACCGAAAGGTGTCCGGGCCCTCACCCGTTTAACCACGGTCCAGGTACCGGCGGACCTCCCCGTACCTCTTCCGCGGACAGAGGTGCGCAGGCACCCGCGCATGCCGGGGCACTTAGGGCACGGGTTCGACGTCGTTCGCGTGCTCGAGCGGTGAGCCCACCTTCGCCGTGGGTTCTTTCGGTGAGGGCTGCCCGGTCGAGGGTTGCGGGGTGGGGGCAGGAGCCCGGAGTTCGTCGAGCCGGACCAGGAGGACGCCTCCCACAATGAGGACACCGCCCACAAGCTGGATGGCACCGGGCAGCTCGCCGAGCAGCAGCCAGGCCCAGATAACGGCGAACAGCACCTCCGTGAGTGAGACAAACGAGGCCACCTTGGAGCCCAGTGCACGGGCCGCCATGATCCCGGAGACGTATGCCAGCACTGTTGCCAGGACCACCAGTCCGGACAGCGAAACCCACCACGGGGTCACCCAGGGACCGAGCGCGGTGTCCGCCGTGTTGAACGCCATGGGCAGCAGTCCCGTGGCGCCGGCCAGCCACATGACGGCGGCGCCCACCATCAGGCCGCCGGATGCCAGCACGAGGGGCGGCAGGGTGTCATTCTCCTTGGCCGTGATGAAGAAATACATGGCCAGGCAGACCGCTGCGGCAATGCCCCAGAGGACACCCACCGGATCCACCTTCACGGCACCGGTGAGGTCCAGGACCAGGACCAACCCCGCCAGCGACAGCAGGGTTCCCCCGAAGGTCAGCGCGCGCGGACGTTTGCGGCTGGCCGCCCAGATCCAGAGGACGATGATCACCGGGGCCAGGTACTCAAGCAGCAGGGCAACGCCCACGGAGAGCCGCTCCACGGCGTTGAAGTAAAACAACTGGCACGCGGCGACGCCGATCAGGCCAAAGAGCACAATGGTGAGCCAGTTGTCCCGCAGCTGGTGCCAGCGGCCCTTCAGGGCGATAACCGCCGGGATGGCGAGGATGAGCGCGGCGCCGGTGAGGCGTGCCGTGACGGCGGCGCCCGGGGACCATCCCGTTTCCAGGAGCGCCTTGCCGAACGATCCCGACGTGCCGAAGACGGCGGATGAGAACAGGGCGACGCCCAGGCCGGAGGCCAGGAAACTGCGGCGGGGTGCCACCGGGTTTGGCGTGGCGGGATGGTTCTTTGCGGCAGGCACCGTCGCCTCCTGTCAGGAGTAAAGTGGGGTATTGGTCATGACAGTACGCTTCGGCGCTGTAAGGAGTCAAGATGGTATTTGCCCCTGACACTGAGGTTGCGCTGCGCAGCGTGGTCAACCTCATCAATTCCGGTGCCAACGGACGCGAAGCCCTGGCATCCCAGCAGGATCTGGACGGGTTCCTTGCAGCCGAGCAGTTCTCAGGCTCCAGGGCCAGGAATGAGGCAGAGCTGGCCAGCGTCCGGCGGCTGCGCGGGGAACTGGCCGGGGCGTGGGTGGCTGGGGAGGACGGTGCTGTAGAGACGATCAACCGCCTGCTCCGCGACGCCAACGCCCTTCCCCAACTTGTCAGGCACGACGGCTGGGACTGGCATCTGCACGCCACCACGCCCGAGGCCCCGCTTGCGGACCGGATCAGCACGGAGGCCGCGATGGCGCTGGCGGATGTGGTGCGCAGCAAGGAGATGGACAGGCTTCGCGTCTGCGAGGCCGAGGACTGCGACGCGGCGGTGCTGGACCTCAGCCGAAACCGCTCGAAGCGCTACTGCGATACGGGCAACTGCGCCAACCGGGCTCACGTGGCGGCCTACCGGGCACGGCAGGCCGCGGCCGGCTAGCGGCGCGCCGGCTTTCGACGTCCGGCGGGTTGGCTTCATAAGCCTGGCGCGGACGGCGGGACCGGCGGTGGGTTAGCGGCCCGCGGAACCTTCAGTGCCGCCGTCGGGATCCTGCTGCTCAGGCGAGCCGGGGGCGTTGGTCCCGCCGAAGCCGTGGGAAGTGTTCTTGGCCGAGCTGAGGTTGACGCCGGACCCCTTGCCCAGGTGCTCGGCATTTTCCTTGTGGCTCATGGACAGCATGGCGGCGATCACCAGGGTGACGATGAAGGCGATTCCGGCAGCCGTGAAAGCAAGGTCGAAACGGGGAGCGCGGGCGCTGCCGCCGGAAGCGAAAATCACCACGGCAAAGAAGGCCACGACGGCCCAGAACGCGGAGAACATCAGCGGGCCCTTCACAGAGGTCCGCAGCTTGCGCGGTTTTCCCTGGTGCTGGTCTGCCACGGTAAGTCCTCCCTGCGGGCGGCATGGATGGCCGGCCCGGTATACGTTGTGGGTGGCCCCGGCGAAATTTCTACAACGAGTAGAACCGGGACCTTCCTAGTTTACGGCTTAGCGGCCGTACTGCGGGAATCGTGCCTGAGCGTCAGCCCGGACAGCACCCACAGCACACCGAGGATGATGGCCCCGCCGCCGGCCACGCCCAGCAGCGCGTGCGCACCAAGGCTGATGAAGAACGGCAGGATCACCGCAGTTCCGAGGCTGATGAGGCCGGAGGTGATCCAGTCGCGGGCCAGGACGTGCCGGCCGCGGTTCCGAATGCCGCAGGCCAGCTCCAGGGCTCCGGCGACGCCGAGTCCCAGCGCCGCGATGACACCGAACAGGAGGTCGCTGTGCAGCAGGAGCACCGCGAACCCCGCACCTGCCAGCACGGAACCGGAGGCCGAGAGCAGCTTGCCGGCCGCAGACTCGCGCCCGAAGCCGGTGGCCGGGATACCCCAGAGGGTGATGGCGCCGATGGACAGGAGGTACAGGCCGCCGGCCCAGCCCATGGCTTCCACGGAGGGCGTTGCCCAAAAGATCGTTACTGCTCCGAAGCCCAGCGAGACTGCGGAGCGCAGCAGGACCGGCTTCCACAGGTCGGTGCGCGGGGCGGTTCCCTGGGCGGCGCCTGCGGGTGTCAAGGGATGTGTCACCGGTCCAGTTTAGTTGCGCGTCACGGTTAGGCCGAACCCAGCACCATCCACCGGTCACTCCGGGCGCGCAGGCCCAGGGTGAGTGCCCGCGCCGCCATGTATCCGATGGAGAATGCTGCCCACAGCCAGCCGAGCCCCGCGACCCCTGAAGCCCCGGACAACGCGACAGCCGCCAGCATCGGGGCATAGGCGGCAACATTCAGCAGGCCGGCCAGGGCCAGGTAGCGGGCATCCCCCGCGCCGATCAGCACTCCGTCCAGCACGAAGACGTACCCGGCGATGGGCTGGCCCGCGGCCAGGATCCACAGGGCGATGGCCAGGGCGGCCTGCACTTCACTGTCGGGGGTAAAGAGCGCGCCGGCCCATGGCGCCACCGCCGCGAGGAGCAGCCCCGTGACCACGCCGAAGCCTATGCCCCAGCGGATCATGGTGGTGGTGAGCAACCGGGCGCGGGCGGCGTTGGAACCGCCCAGTTCCTTGCCGATCAGTGCCTGCGCGGCGATGGCCAGGGCGTCCAGGGCGAAGGCCAGGAAGGAAAATATGGTCATGGCGAGCTGGTGTGCCGCCAGGTTGATGGCGCCCTGTCCGGTTACCACCAGGACCGTCACCAGGATTGCGGCCCGCAGACTGAGGGTGCGCAGCATAAGCCACGACCCCACCTTGGTCATGCTTCGGATACCGTGCCAACTGGGCAACAGCGACACGCCATGCCGGAGGGCGTTGCGCCGCACCATCAGCACGTAGACAGCCGCCATGCCCCACTGCGCCACGCTGGTGCCCACGGCAGAGCCGGTGACGGACCAGTTGAGCCCGTAGACCAGCCAGAGGTTCAGGACGATGTTCAGCCCGAAGCCGGCAGTGGCCACCACCAGCGGGGTGCGGGTGTCCTGGAGTCCGCGGAGCACGCCGGTCCCGGCAAAGACCAGCAACATCGCCACAAGTCCCGGCATGGACCACCGGAGGTAGTCGACGGCGAAGGCGCGCACCTCTCCTTCTGCGCCCATGAGCCCGATCAGCGGCTCGGCGGCCACAAAGCCGGCCGCCGCCAGGACAACGCCCAGCAGCATGGCCAGCCAGACGCCGTCGCGCCCTGCAGCCAGTGCTTTCCCGAGCTGGCCGTCACCGATGGCCCGTGCCACCGCGGGGGTGGTGGAGTAGGCGAGGAAAACCATCAGCCCCACGACAGTGTGCAGCACGGCTGAGGCCAGTCCCACGCCCGCCAGTTGGGCCACTCCCAGGTGCCCCACAATGGCCGAGTCCGCCAGCAGGAACAGGGGTTCGGCCACGAGTGCACCGAACGCGGGGACGGCAAGGCGGAGGATCTCGCGGGCGTTGCCGCGGCGCGAGGCTACAGGCGCGGAGGTGGAGGGTTGGGACACCGTGCCAGCCTAACGGCCACGGCGCGGGGAGCCTGGCGACTGTGACGTCACGGTCATGACATATCCCACAGAATCCATCGATTGGTTGACTCTTCAACCAATCCTGCGGAACACTGGAAGGGTTCAACGCTGCGATCCGGCCCCTGCTTGCATGTGTCCAGCTCCGACCGATATCCGAAACGGTGAAACCCCATGAACCAATCCCGCCTGACCACCACCGCCATCACGGCCCTCCGCATTGTCCTGGGCTTCCTCTTCGCAGCCCACGGCTGGCAGAAGTTCAACGAGTGGACCATTGCCGGCACCCAGGCCTCCTTCGCCAAGATGGGCGTCCCTGCCGCCGATGTGATGGCCCCGGCCGTCGCCGTCCTCGAACTCGCCGGCGGCATCGCCCTGATCCTGGGCATCCTGACCCGCGTTGTGGCCGCCCTCCTGGCCCTCGATATGCTGGGCGCGCTCTTCCTGGTGCACGCTTCCGCCGGAGTTTTCGCTGCCAATGGCGGCTACGAGCTGGTTCTGCTCCTCGCAGCTGCCGCCTTTGCACTGGCCCTCACGGGCGCCGGCCGCGTCTCCGTGGACCGCGCCCTCTTCGGCCGCAGGAACTCCAAGCTGGCAGTCCTGGCCTAAGGCAATGCCCACGACGGCGGCTGCGCGCCACGGGGCGTGGCCGCCGTCCTGGTTTAACCGGCGCGGCAACGCACATCACAAAGCCGAACATTTTCCCACAAAAAGATTCGGGAAAGATGGGAAAACGCTTGCCCTGGAATTGCTGGGCCTGATAGACCAATGTCTGTTGCAGTGTGAGCTGCAGCATCGCACCCCTGGTCTCAGCCACACCTTCCACCGGTCCTCCCCGGAACCATTCGGCAACTGCGCGCCTCCCGAAATTTTGCAGTTCCATTGAATCGTTCCAAGACCGAGCTGGGGCCGCTTGCACCACGCATCGAAGGAGATGACAGTGAGACAAACCCAGCAAGCCGTACCGCTCCAACCCGAAGGCCCGCCACCCAGGCGGCGAACGCTTCGCAGTACCGGCGCCAAGGCCGTCACTGCCGCAGCCGCATCCGCGGCCATTGCCCTCGCCGGTCTTCCGCCCGTCCATGCAGATACCGCGCTTCCCCCGGTTGGCAGCGGATTCAAATTCGACTTTGGCCCCGGCGCCACCGCTGACGGTTACACGCGCGTCGAAGCGGGCACTCAGTATTCCGCCACAGGAAAATTCGGCTTTTCAGACACCTCAGTCACCTCCGGAACCGACCGCGGCACCGAGGACGCCCTGCGGTCCGACTTCGTCCAGGCCCAGGGCAGCAGCTTCCTGGTAGACCTGCCGAACGGCGACTACACGGTAAAGCTGATCGCGGGCGACGCCGTGGAAGCGACCAACATCGCGATCACCGCGGAGAAAATGGCCAAAGTCCAGCTCACGGACAAGCCCGCCAGCCAATACCTTGAGATGGAATTCCCCATCTCGCTGGTTGACGGCCAATTGAACCTTGATTTCAGCGGCGCCGCAGCCAACATCAACTCCCTTGTCATCGCTGCCAGGGCTCCGCGCGCTGCAACCACCGATCCTGCCGTGTACCTCACCGGCGATTCCACAGTCCAGACCTACGATCCCGGGTTCGTTCCGCAGGCCGGCTGGGGCCAAATGATCGACCGGTACTTCGATAGTGCCGTCACGTTCCGCAACCACGCTATCGGCGGACGGAGCTCCAAGAACTTCATCAGCCAGGGCCGGCTCGATGAGGTTCTCCGCGTCATCAACCCCGGGGACTACCTCATGGTCCAGTTCGGCCACAACGACGCAACCGTCGGCGTGGACGACAGATACGCGTCCCCCGCCGACTATAAGGAATACCTGCGCACCTATGTCCACGGCGCACGCCAGCGCGGTGCCATCCCCATCCTGGTGACGCCGGTTGGACGGCGCGACTACGACGAGGCCACCGGCAAGTTCCGGGTCAGCTTCCCGGAGTACGTGGCCAAGATGCAGGAGCTCGCCGCGGAGGAGAACGTGGCTGTGGTGGATTTGTCGGCTTCGAGCCGCGCCTACTACGACGCAATCGGTACGGAGGACACCAAGTCCGTGTTCCTTCATGTGGACGCCGGCGTCTACCCGAACCGGCCCACGGGCACGGTCGACAACACCCATTTCCAGGAATACGGCGCCATCCAGATCGCCCGGCTGGTTGCGGGCGGCGTGAAGCAGCTCAATGTTCCCCTGGCGTCGCGTGTCAAGGAGGTGGCCCCGCCGTCGTCTGTTCCCTCCAAGCCGCAGGGACTGGTGGCGGGCAGTGTCTCCAACGCCGGGGCGCTGCTCAAATGGCAGCCGGTTGACGGCGCAGACATCTACAAGGTGTACCGCAAGCTGGCCTCCGAACCTGACAGCGCCTTCCAGCTCACCACCACCGCCACGGTGCCAACCGCCAACCTGGCCGGGCTGACAGAAGGCACTAAGTACAGCGTGCGGATCGCGGCGATGAACGGAAAGGGCCTCTCCGAACCCAGCGACACGCTGGCCGTATCCACCAAGCAGGCGAAGTACAAGTTCGACTTCGGCCCGGTGGGCGCCCCCGTGGAGCCCGGCTACACCGAGGTGAACCGCACCATGGTTTACAGCCCGGAGCGCACGTTCGGGTTCAAGGACCTCTCTGTCCTCAGCGACCGGGACCGCGGCGCGGTAACCAGCAACCTGCTGCGCGACTTCGTGCTGAGCGGCACCAGCTTCGAATTCCAGCTGGACGTACCCAACGGCACCTACGCCCTGAAGACCTATCACAGCGACTGGATCGGCTCCACTCGCACCGACGTTGCCGCCGAAGGCATCCCGTTTGGGCAGGTGTCCTCCAGCCGGGCCTCCTCGGCCACCAAGATCATCAACCAGGTCCTGGTCTCGGACGGGCAGCTCAACCTGACCATCAGCGGCTCCGGCCAGCGCCTGAATGGCCTCGAAGTCACCCCGCTGCTGGTGGGACCAACCAACCTGCGCACCACGGCCGTGGACGCAGCGGTCGAACCCGCGACCGTGGACCTCGCCTGGGACGCAGTGGGTGACGCCGCCGGCTACAAAGTCTTCCGGCAGGCGTCCTTCGAAACAGAACCGCATCTGGTGGCCGAGAACGTCGCCGTGCCCGCCTTCCACGACACCACCGCATTGGCCGGGCTGAAGTACAAGTACTTCGTGACCGCCCTGGACAACACCGGTCTCGAGTCAGTGCCCTCCAACACCGTGGAGACCGCACTGGTGGATCCCAACACGCCCGTCCCGGCGGCTACCGGCAAGGTGGACGTCAAGGCAGTCGAGAAGACCAGCGTCACGTTGAAATGGCAAAAGGTGTCAAACGCTGCGTTCTACCAGGTCTACCGCTCCACCTCACCGGATGGTCCTTTCGAATACGTAGGCAGGGCATCGGAAGTCACCTACACCGACTACACCGTGCTGACCACCATCAAGTACTACTACCGTGTCACAACCGTGAACAAGGGCGGCGAGTCAGCCCCCTCACCCGTGGCGGGGACCGAAAAGATCACTGTGGTGAACCGGCAGATGGAGAAGCTCGACCGCGCTCCCGTTGCGTTGCTCGTGGACGGCGGCGTCCGTGTGGGCTGGCGCATGCTGGGCCTGGACCCCGAGCAGATCGGCTTCCACGTGATCCGCGACGGCGTCAAGCTCACCAAAGAGCCGATCCGCAACAGCACCACGTTCCTGGACCCGGCAGGCACGGTCTCCTCGCGGTACGTCATCAAGGCGGTCGGCGCCGGCGGTGACCAGCTGACCCAGGAGTTCACACCGCTGGCGCAAAGCTACCTGTCCGTGAAACTGGACAAACCGGCGGACGACTACACCAAGGACGGGCAGCCTTACACCTACTCGGCTGGCGACTCCAGCGTGGCCGATCTGGACGGCGACGGCACCTACGAGATCCTGCAGATGTGGTCCCCGTCCAACGCCAAGGACAACTCCCAGTCCGGTTACACGGGAACCGTGTACGTGGATGCCTACCGGATGGACGGCACCAGGCTGTGGCGGATCAACATGGGACCAAACATCCGTGCAGGTGCCCACTACACACAGCTGCTGGCCTACGACTTCGACGGCGACGGCAAGGCCGAGGTCGCCATGAAGACGGCTGACGGCACCCGGGACGCAGCTGGAACGGTGATCGGAAACGCCGGCGCGGATTACCGCAACAGCAGCGGCTACGTGCTCAGCGGACCGGAGTTCCTCACCGTGTTCCACGGGGCCACCGGCACCATAATGGACACCGTGGCCTACGACCCGCCACGCGGCGACGTCGGCGCCTGGGGCGACACGTACGGCAACCGTGTGGACCGGTTCCTGGGCGCCGTGGCCTACCTGGACGGGGAACGCCCATCCATGATGTTCAGCCGCGGCTACTACACCCGCGCCGCACTGGCCGCCTACGACCTGGTGAACGGCAAGATCACAAAGCGCTGGACATTTGATTCGGACATCGCCGGTGCGCAGTACCGTGGACAGGGCAACCACAACCTCTCTGTGGCGGACGTGGACGCCGACGGCAAGGACGAATTCATCTTCGGTTCCATGACCATCGATGACAACGGCAAGCCGCTGTACACCACCGGCCTGGGCCACGGTGATGCCATCCACACGAGCGACTTCGATCCGTCCCGTCCGGGCTTGGAAACGTTCGCCGCCCATGAGGACATGGGGTCCAGTGGAAACCTTGGTGCCACCTTCCGGGATTCGAAGACCGGCCAGATCCTGTGGAGCATCCCGGCAGTAAAGGACACCGGACGCGCTGCGATGGGTGACATCGATCCGCGCTACGCCGGCGCCGAGGGTTGGGCCATCGGCGGGGACGCCGCCTGGAACTCCCCGGTCGGCCAGCTCCGGTCCGCCAAGGGCGAACTGATCGCGGAGCAAATCCCCGCCGCCAACTTCCTGGCTTGGTGGGACGGCGACCTCCTCCGCGAGATTGTCGATCACGACTGGAACGCCACAACCAACACGGGCACGCCCAGCATCGCCAAGTGGAACTGGGAAACGGAATCCAGCGACCGGCTGCTGACCGCCACGGGCGCCAAGTCCAACAACAGCACCAAGGGAACCCCGGCCATCCAGGCCGACCTCCTGGGTGACTGGCGGGAAGAGATCGCCTGGCCCTCGGCAGACAGCACGGAGCTGCGAATTTACACCACCAGTTCAGGAACGGACCTCCGGCTCCGCACCCTGATGCACGATCCGGTGTACCGGCTGTCCGTGGCACGGGAGAACATCTCCTACAACCAGCCGCCGCATCCGGGATTCTTCATCGGCGAAGGGATGGAGCTTCCCACCCAGCCCGACATCGTTTACACCCGCGCCGGCTAGCCTGCGATTCCCCCATAGCGCTGCCCCGTCCGTCCTCCAGGCGGGCGGGGCAGCCGCGTTTCCGGCCAAATTTCCGGCTGGCCGCGCCGCGCTGTTGCGTCTGTTACCCACCGGAACCGGCGGGTAACTCGGCGCCTCAGTAAGATCGGCAGCATGACTGAGACCGGTGCGCCCAACTCCG
This sequence comes from Pseudarthrobacter sp. SL88, assembly GCF_026672455.1. Lineage (NCBI taxonomy): Bacteria > Bacillati > Actinomycetota > Actinomycetes > Micrococcales > Micrococcaceae > Pseudarthrobacter > Pseudarthrobacter sp. SL88. The sequence goes on along the minus strand of NZ_JAPPRD010000001.1, from coordinate 4,067,291 downwards.
TGACCCTCCGCTTCCTGGCGGCACCCACCGACGTTGGCCACAGCGGCTCCGTGGATGCCGGGACGGTACTGGAATGGGTGGACAAGGCCGCCTATGCCGCCGCCGTGGGGTGGGCACAGTCCTACTGCGTCACGGCATATGTGGGGAACATCCACTTCGCGGATCCTGTCAACAGCGGCGACATGGTGGAGGTGGAGGCCACCATCGTCTACACCGGCCGGTCCTCCATGCACATCCGCACCGTCGTCTCCTCCAGCGACCCCAAGGGCGGCCCTGCCACCATGCGCAGCCAGTGCATGGTGATCTTCGTGGCGGTGGGCGAGGACGGCAAACCCATCCCGGTCAAGCAGTTTGAGCCTTACAGCGCAGCGGAGATCGAACAGCGCGACCACGCCCTGGCCCGCATCAAGGTCCGCGAACAGATCGTCGAAGCTATGAACCATCAGGAATATACCGACGCCGGCACGGCCGAACGGGTGACGTTGCGTTTCATGGCTGCGCCCACCGACGTGAACTGGGGCGGCAAGGTCCACGGCGGAATCGTCATGAAGTGGATCGATGAGGCCGCCTACGTCTGCGCGTCACGCTACTGCGGCAAGGACACGGTGGCCGTGTTTTCCGGCGGTGTCCGCTTCTACCGGCCCCTCCTGATCGGGCACGTGGTGGAAGTAGAGGCCCGCCTGGTGTACACCGGCACGAAGGGGATGCACATCGCCGTCCACGTCCGCTCCGGCGATCCCAAGGGCCGTGAACTGAACCTCACCACGTATTGCCTCACGGTCATGGTGGCGCGCGACGGCGCAGGCAACTCCGTGCCCATCCCGGCCTGGGTGCCGGTCAGCGACGAAGACAAGCGGCTTCACGCCCACGCGCGGGAACTGCTGGAGATCAGGGGCACGGCGCCAGGGAACCGGCTGCCGAACCACCTACTGGCCGGGGACTGACCCTGGCCAGGCTGCACCGGCGTCCAGCCTAGAAGCCTCCGCCGCCGCCGGCGTCACCAGCCATGTTGGCGAACCGGGAGTAGTGGCCCTGGAACGCCACCACGATGTCCTTGGTGGGGCCGTTACGGTGCTTGGCGATCAGGATGTCGGCCTCACCGGCGCGCGGGGATTCCTTGTCGTAGACGTCCTCACGGTGCAGCAGGATGACCATGTCCGCGTCCTGCTCGATGGAGCCGGATTCGCGGAGGTCCGAAACCATGGGGCGCTTGTCCTGCCGCTGCTCTGAGCCACGGTTCAGCTGGGACAGGGCGATAACCGGCACTTGGAGTTCCTTGGCCAGGAGCTTGAGGGCACGGGAGAATTCGGAGACTTCCTGCTGGCGCGATTCCACTTTCTTGCCCGAGCTCATGAGCTGCAGGTAGTCGAGGATGACGAGCTTGAGGTCATGCTGCTGCTTCAGGCGCCGGCACTTGGCCCGGATCTCCATGAGGGACATGTTGGGGCTGTCATCGATGAACAGCGGAGCATCGTTCATGCGGCCCATGGTGGTGGCGATCTTGGACCACTGTTCGTCCTTGATGGTGCCCTTGCGGAGGTCCTGCAGGCCGATGGTTGCCTCGGCCGAGAGGAGGCGCATGGCAATCTCGTTCCGGCCCATTTCCAGGGAGAACATGACGGTGGCCAGATTGTTCTTGATGGCCGCCGAGCGGGCGAAGTCCAGTGCGAAGGTGGACTTGCCCACCGCGGGACGGGCTGCGATGACGATCATCTGGCCGGGGTGCAGGCCGTGGGTAAGCTCGTCGAGCTCATAGAAGCCGGTGGGCACGCCCACCATGCCTTCGCCGCGGTGGCCCGAGGCCTCGATCTCGTCCACGGTGGATTCCATGACGTCCTTGAGGACCACATAATCCTCAGCCGTACGGCGCTCGGCAACGGCGTAGACCTCGGCCTGGGCCTGGTTGACCAGATCCTCCACTTCGCCGTCAGAGCCGTAGCCCAGCTGGACGATCTTGGTCCCGGCGTTGACGAGGCGGCGCAGCACCGCACGTTCGGCAACGATTTCGGCGTAGTAGCCGGCGTTGGCAGCCGTGGGAACAGTCTGGATCAGCTCGTGCAGATAGGCCGGGCCACCGATCCTGTTGATCTCGGCCCGCTTGGTCAGCTCGTCGGAGACCGTGACGGCGTCCGCGGGCTCACCGCGGCCGTAAAGATCGATGATCGCTTCGTAAATGGTTTCGTGGGCGGGGCGGTAGAAGTCCTGGCCGCGGAGGATCTCGACAACGTCCGCGATGGCGTCCTTGGACAGCATCATGCCGCCCAGGACGGACTGCTCAGCGGGGATGTCCTGCGGAGGCTTTCGGCTCGCGTCTGATCCGCGGGTAGTTTCGACCTCGTCCAGATGCGCGATTGACAAAGCTGCCGTCCTCCATAGTTACCGGGCCTGCCCGGTGGTTGCCGTCCTGCAAAGGCTTCGCCGGAAATCCGGGTTCCGCCACCTGTCCAATTTCTACCGGCAGGGTCCGACACTGCGCCTGACCTGGCCTCCGACCCGACTTGTGCACAGGAGTTATCCCCAAATCCACAGCTTTTCCACAGAGACCCCTCCCCCAGGGTTTGCCGCAGCTGTCCGGCCTGCCTTCCGTGCAGGTCCGCGGGCCGCAATTGATCCCTGGAACAGGTACCCCGTCACGCTAGCGGGCCCCGGCCCCACCGCAAAGTCCGCCGCCGGGACCGCCTGTGGATAACCTGTGTACTAACCGGCATAGCTTGTGCACAGCCTGTGTGGAAAGTTGTGGAAAAGAAAAAAGTTTAGCCCTCATCAAGGCTCTGACCAGCTAAAACTCTTCTCAGGGCATGTGGAGCAAATATTTCTGCTGTGGAATTTCATCCACAGCGGCGTGTCGGAACATGCCGCTCCTGCGCGTGTTGCCGGTATCCGTGACACACCTCATGCGGGTCAAGGGGAGGATTTCATATTCCCTCGGAAGACTGCCCGGGCTGCCGGTGGACCGAGAATGCAGCGCGGTGAATATTGCTGTGGATAACCCGGATCTGCCCTAAGCTCGTAGGTATGGGCGAACTACTCTTGGTTCTGTTGCCTGCGATTGTCCTGGTGGTGATTATGTGGGGTCCAGTGACGTCCACCGGCCCCGGGTCCTTTCCACAGCGGCCCCGGCCATACCCGCAGCAGCAGGTAGTTAGAGAACGGCTTTAGAACCATGGAATCGCTTGTCATCCCCGCCCTGATCCTCGTCGCTGTGGCAGTTGCCGTTGCACTGGCCTCCCGGGCCCTGGGCAACAGGAAGGCCGCGCATGACGCCGCCCCCCAGCAGCCTTCCCCCGGAGCGGCGGAGCTTGCCAGGTCCGCGGCGGCCAAGCTGTCCGAAGCGGAACATCGGCGTATATATGCGCTGATCGCGCAGGGCCAGGCGATGGCGGCCATCAAGCTGTATTACGAGGCGACCGGGGACGGCCTGCGGGCCTCCCGCGATGCCGTGGGGGCTTTGGCCTCCCACCCACAGCCCTACCGCAGCCCGGAAGCGCCAGGAAGCACGCCGGAGGACGACGAGGATGACGAGCCACAGCGCTTCCCGTACCGTTACCGGGCCATCGCCAGCAAGGGCGACGTGACCCGTGAAGTCAGCAGCAACATGCTCAACGACGAGATCTACGGCAGGATCCGCACGCTGGCCCGCAACGGCGATGCAGAGGCAGCAGCTGCAGCCCTGACGCGCCACTCAGACATTTCGATGAAGCAGGCGCGGGAGTTCATCGAGCTCCTCGACGACTAAGGCGGGCCAGCCGGCGGAAGGCCATCCTGCTGGTCAGTTGGTTCCGGAGATTCCCGCAAGAAGCTGCTCGAACGGAAGGGATTCCATGGGCGCCAGCTTGCGGCCCGGCTGCAGCCCTTCCAGGAGCTGCGAAAACTCGCCGGATGCCCGGTCCACCCTGCTGGCCAGGGAGGTGCCGGCGTCGCTCGCTGTGCCCCAGTCCTGCGGCCCGGCGAACACGGCCGTGGCCGCAATCCGGGTGCGGAGGTAGCTGAACAGGGGGCGCATGGCGTAGTCCAGGACCATCTGGTGCCGGTCCGTTCCGCCGGTGGCACCCAGCAGGACCGCCTTGCCGTCCAGGGACTTGGGGTCCAGCACGTCGAAGAACGACTTGAAGAGCCCGCTGTACGACGCACTGAACACGGGGGACACCGCGATGATGCCGTCTGCTGCTTCGACTGTGGCGATCACGTCGGCCAGGTGCGGCGCGGCGTAGCCGGTGACGAAGTTGTTGGCGATGTCCACCGCCAGGTCCCGCAGCTCGACGGTTTCCACTTCCACGCTGTATCCGGCGGCCTCCAGTTGACGTTTGGCCGACGCCGCCAACTGGTCGGCAAGAAGACGGCTCGACGACGGGACGCCGAGTCCGGCGGAAAGGACGGTGATGCGGCGGGTTTCCATGGCGTTCTCCTGTTGCTGGTTCACTGATCGTACATGCATTTGCATCTACTTGTTGAACAGGCGTCGCTTCCGGGGTATTCCCGGTGCAGGATCCTCAAGCCGTGCCGCGGCCTGCATCAGTCCCACGGGAAAGAGGACTTAGAGCGTGACGCTCCCGCGGATGCAGGTGGCGGAGTGGCCACCCACCCAGATGTTCGCCCCCTCGGCAGAGATGTGGACGCGGCCTGCACGGCCCAGGACGGTGCCCTGTGCCGCCACGTACTGCTCCGGCGCCCGCCCGGTCCCGATCAACCATTGCGCGGCGCCTGCGTTGAAGCTGCCCGTCACGGGATCCTCCACCATGGCATCGCCCGGAATAAAGGTACGGACCTCAAAAACGGCGTCCCCACCCGGCTGGTGCGGGCCAATAACCCCGATCTTGAGGCTCCCCATGGCAGCCAGGTCCGGCTCGAGGGCCAGCACCTGCTCAGCAGATCCCAGCAGTACGCCGATCCACTCGGGACCGTTGACCAGCCAGGACGCATCAAGGAGGTCCGGCCCCGGCAGCCGAAGAGCGGCGGCCAGCTGCCGGCGGGTGGAACTGTCCACGGGTTCGAAGCGGGTCAGCGGCGGCGCAGCGAAGGCGAGCCGGCCGCCGTCGCGCTTAACCCGCACAAGGCCGGCCCCGCACTCCTGCACCAGCCAGTCGGCCGACTTCGGGACGCCGCCGGCCTCAAGCCAGGTGTGCGCCGAGCCCAGCGTCGGGTGGCCGGCAAAAGGAAACTCCTCAGTGCCGGTGAAGATACGCACCCGGTAATCCGCCTCAGGATCTGTGGGCGGCAGCAGGAACGTGGTTTCGGAGAGATTCGTCCAGTTCGCGAAGTGCTGCATCTGCTCCGCGGACAGGTCTTCGGCATCAACCACCACGGCCAGCGGGTTGCCACGGTACGGTTCAGCGGAAAACACGTCGGCCTGGTGGAACGGGCGGATTCGCATGCTCTGGGTGGTCACCGGTGCAGGCTATCACCGGTGTGGCCGTACCCTGGCGGCGTCTGCCAGACTACGTCCATGGCAGCGAACAAGACCGCCCCCACCGGGGCCGGCGTCAACGAATTCCTGGCAGCAGTGGAGCACCCGGTCCGCAGGGCTGACGGTTTCGAACTGCTGGAGCTCATGCGGGACATCACTGGCCAGGAGGCGGTGATGTGGGGACCCACAATCGTGGGCTTCGGCAGCTACCACTACAGGTATGCCACCGGCAGGGAAGGCGACTCAGCCGCCGTTGGGTTCTCCCCGCGGAAGGCCAACCTTGCCCTGTACGGGCTGACGTACGGGCCCGATGCCGGGCCGCAGCTTGAAGCCCTCGGCAAGCACAAGACCGGCGCCGCCTGCCTGTACATCAACAGGCTGGGAGACGTTGACCGGCAGGTTCTGGTGGCAATGATCAGAAGCGGCTACCACCACGTAATGGCCCAACTCCACCGGCCGTGACCGCAGATGCAAAAGACCCCCGCCGCCGTGATCCGGCAGCGGGGGTCTTCGGTGCAGTCAGAAGTTACTTTCCGGCTACTACGTCGAGTTCGATCACAGCGGCAACATCCTCGTGGAGACGGACGTTGGCCTGGTAGGAACCAACCGACTTGATGTGGACCGGCAGTTCAACCTTGCGCTTGTCGATGCTGCCCAGGCCTGCGGCCTCAACAGCGTTGGCGACGTCGGCCTGCTTGACCGTGCCGAACAGGCGTCCGGTTTCGCCGGCCTTGACAACCAGCTGGACAGGCTTGGACTGCAGTGCAGCGGCCTGCTTCTGAGCATCTTCCAGGGAAGCGTGCTCGCGGGCGGCGCGGGCAGCCTTGATGGACTCAACCTGCTTCTCGCCACCCTTCGTCCAGGTCAGGGCGAAGTTGCGGGGCAGCAGGAAGTTACGTGCGTAACCGTCCTTGACCTCGACAACATCGCCGGCAGCACCGAGACCGGTGACTTCGTGGGTCAGAATGAGCTTTGCCATGTTAGTAAATCCCTTCCTTAACCGCGGCCAGCGCCGGAGTAAGGCAGCAGGGCAACTTCGCGGGCGTTCTTGATTGCCTGTGCGATCTTGCGCTGTTCCTGGACCGTAACGCCGGTGACGCGACGGGCGCGGATCTTTCCGCGGTCGGAGATGAACTTGCGCAGCAATGCTACGTCCTTGTAGTCGATGACAGTGATGTCAGCGGCCTTCAAGGGGTTGGACTTTGGTTTGGGCTTACGGAGTTCAGCCTTAGCCATCGTGGAGCTCCTATTCTAGGGAGCCCGTGGATATTGATCCACGGGATGGTGGTGGTCCGACGGCGATAACCGCTACCGTGCCGGCAGGCACAGTGATGCGGTCCAGACGCCGGGCCGAGATGATTTTTTTAGAAGGGCGGTTCGGAGTCGGGGCCGTTGCCCCAGCCACCTGCGTTGGAGACGCCGGGCGTTGCCCAGGGGTCGTCCTGTGCAGCCTGCTGGTTGCCCCCGCCGCCACCCCAGTTACCGCCGGAGTTGCCGCCCTGGTTTCCACCAGAGTTGCCGCCGCCAAAGCCACCGCCGCTGTTGCCGCCGCCGAAGCCTCCGCCACCCTGACCGCCGGAGCGCTGGGTGCGGTTGACCTTGGCGTTTGCATAGCGCAGGCTGGGGCCGATTTCATCGACCTCAAGCTCGATAACGGTGCGCTTTTCGCCTTCTTTAGTTTCGTAGGAACGGCTCTTCAGGCGGCCGGTAACGATGACGCGCATGCCCTTTGTCAGGGACTCCGCGACGTTCTCGGCCGCTTCACGCCACACCGCAGCGCGGAGGAACAGGGTTTCCCCGTCCTTCCACTCGTTGGACTGGCGATCAAAGGTACGCGGGGTGGAAGCGATGGTGAAGTTCGCTACTGCCGAACCTGACGGTGTGAACCGCAATTCCGGGTCATTGGTGAGATTACCGATGACCGTAATGGTGGTCTCGCCTGCCATCTACTGCCTCCTTGTTCGATCCTGGGTGAAGATTCGAGTCCTGCGGGGTGAAGAATGAAGAGTGGTACCGAAATTACTCGGCAACAACCTTCTGCTCTTCGGGGCGGGTGATCTTGGTGCGCATGATGGTCTCGTTAAGAGACAGCTGGCGGTCAAGTTCCTTGGCGGTTTCCGGCTTGGCGGTGAAGTTCACCACGGCGTAGATACCTTCGGACTTCTTCTTGATCTCGTAAGCCAGCCGGCGACGGCCCCAGATGTCAACCTTTTCGATGGTTCCACCATCGTTGGTGATGACGTTCAGGAACTTCTGAAGCGACGGCTCAACGGTACGCTCTTCGACCTCGGGGTCGATGATTACCATCAATTCGTAAGGACGCATATGTGAACCCACCTCCTTTGGGCTAAGCGGTTACGGCATTTCCGTAACAGGAGGTTCATTTGCGATTCCATGCATGCCCGCCACCGGAACGGTGACTGAGGCGCAGCACAGACTTCAATATCTTAGTGCATTTGGACGGGATAGGCGATTCGCGCTTGACTCAAGGCTAGAGCCCGTGCTGCCGGGATGGCAGCACGGGCTCTCCTATGTGGAAAAGCAGCAGATTACGACGCCGGTCCCGCCTTGGCCGGGACGTCGTCGGCTTCGAGTCCGTCCCCGGCCTGGCCTGCGGAAGCTCCGCGCCGGCGGTAGCGCAGGACCCCGATGGCCACCACGACTCCGGCCAGCGCCACGGACAGCAGCAGGGATTCCCGGGTGGAGTCCAGGATAACCATGCCGATGAGCAGGGCAACGATGCTGCCGATCGACAGCCACGTCAGATACGGGAACAACCACATTTTCAGCGCAAGGTCCTTGGCGGCGGCGCCCATGCGCTTGCGGAGGATCAGCTGCGAGGAGGCGATGACCAGCCAGACGAACAGCGCAATGGCGCCGGAGGTGTTGACCAGGAAAAGGAATACGGTGTCCGGTGCGATGTAGTTCAGGCCAACGGTGACAAAACCGACCACCGTGGAGGAGAGCACGGCAGCAACCGGCACGCCGCGCCGGGAAATCTTCGTCCAGGAAGCAGGGGCGTCTCCGCGCTTGGACAGTGAGAACAGCATCCGGCTGGCGGTGTACAGCCCGGAGTTCAGGCAGGACAGGACCGAGGTCAGCACCACGATGTCCATGATGGTTCCGGCGCCCGGAATTCCGAAGAGCTCAATGACGGCCACGTAAGGGCTCTTTGCCACGCTGGCATCGTTCCACGGCAGCAGGGTGACCACGATGGCGATGGAGCCGATGTAGAAAACGAGGATGCGCCAGACAGTGGACTTGACGGCCTTCTTGACGGCGTCAACCGGGTTCTCGGACTCGCCGGCGGCAATAGTGGCAATTTCGGCGCCGAAGAAGGAGAAGACCACCACCAGGATTCCGGCCAGGACGGCGCCGGGGCCGTTGGGCATGAATCCGCCCTTGTTCAGCAGGTTGTCAAGGCCGGGGGCGGGGACGCCGGGAACGAGGCCCAGGATGGCTGCCACGCCGAAGAGGAGGAACAGGATGATGGCCGTGACCTTGATGGAGGCGAACCAGAACTCGAATTCACCGTAGGACTTGACCGAACCGAGGTTGGTCAGCGTCAGGAGGACCATCAGGATCAGCGCCCAGACCCACTGGTCGATGCCCGGAATCCACCGGTGCATGATGGCCGCCCCCGCGGTGGCTTCGATGCCCAGCACGATGATCCAGAACCATGCGTACAGCCAGCCGATGCTGAATCCGGCCCAGCGGCCCAGCGCCTTGTCTGCGTAGGTGGAAAAGGAGCCGGTCTCAGGGTGGGCCGCGGCCATCTCGCCGAGCATGCGCATCACCAGGATGACCACGATACCGGCGGCCATGTAGGCCACCAGGATGCCCGGGCCCGCCTGCTGGATGGCGGCACCGGATCCGACGAAGAGTCCGGCGCCGATGACGCCGGCGATGGCGATCATGGAAAGGTGCCGTGGTTTGAGCGACTTGGACAGTTGCTGGTCAGCGGGCATGCGTGCGCCGTCCTTCTGGTTATTGCGTGGAGTTGGGGCTACTGGCGGCGGCGGAGGTTTCCCGGGGCCCGTCCAGTGCGGTGGATCACAAGTTTCTCCCACCCTAGACCCGCTAACGGTCACGGCATTATGTGCATCGGCACAAGCCCGGCCCGCCCAAATCAGAACTTCCTCCAGCTGCGAACATCTGAGGGCATCAAACGATGCATGCCGGGCAACACCGAAATCTTCAAGAAACGCGGCGACCAATCTTGAGCCAATCCAGCGCCTATTTGGATGGCACCCCCATCCGTGGCCGCTATATATTCCTTTCTACAGCTGGGAACCGCACTGGGGCGGAGACAAGCCGTGCTGGATCTCCGGGGTACCCGGCGGTACGGCTGCCGTGCCGGGTACACATGCGCAAGAATGCGGTCTCCTTTCTTCACAGGACGGGGACCTCATGTCTTTGGTAGGCCGGAGCAAGGAACTGGACAGGGTCGTGTCGGTGATCCGCGGACCCAAGGATTCAGCCCTGGTGGTGTCCGGCAGCAGGGGATCGGGAAGATCAGCACTCCTAGCCGAACTGTCCGCCCTGTGCGAATACCCCACGGTGTTCCTCAGCGCCAGCGAGTCCGAATCCGGCTGGCCGCTGTCCGGAATCACCGCCCTCCTGAACAGGATGGACGACCCGGTCCTGAACAGGATCGCGGACGAGCTCCTGCGTGACGCGGCGGACACCCCTAACGTCCCCGCTTTGTCAGCGACGCTCCTGTCCGGCCTGCTCCAGCGGTCGTCAACGCGGACGGTCATTGCCATTGACGACGCCGACCGGCTCGACCCCGGCAGCCAGGCCGTGATCGGTTTCCTGGCCCGGCGCCTGAGTGGAACCGACATCGCGCTGTTCCTCAGCGTCCGTGGTTCCCCGCCTGACGGCCCGTTCACCGGGCTGGACTCGCTGAAGCTCAATCCGCTGAGCTACAACGAGACGGTGCGGATGCTGGAGGCGATCCCCGCCAACCAGGGCACGACGGCGGCCGCCCACGCAGTTGCCTCGGCCACGCTGGGAAATCCGCTCGCCGCCGTCGAGCTGTACCACCACCTGCTGGAGCAGCAGGCCGACGGGAAATACGCCATGCCCATCCCGTTGCCCTGCAGGGGCAGCTTTGAAACAGATTTTGCGGCGGTGGTGGGCCAGCTGGCTCCAGCGGCCCGCGGCATCCTCGACCTCCTCTCGCTTTCCTGCCGGACCGATATCGGGGCCCTGGAACAGGTCAACGGAGACGTGTGGTCCGGCGTCGACGAGCTGCTGTCCGAAGGCCTGGTCAGCCGAACAGGGCCCCACCTGCGGATCCGCGACCAGTTGCTGCGCGGCTACGTCTTTTCCACCATGGCCCCCGCGGCGAGGACAGCCAGCCACCGTGCGCTGGCAAATGCCTCGGAGCTTTCCGACCCCTACGCCAGGCGCTGGCACCTGAGCTACACGGCGCTGGAGCGCAAAACGGCGTTCAGCCTGCTGCGGCACGCGGTGGACCTGATCCGTGGCGGAGATGTGCCCTTCGCCGTCGAGTACATTGAGCGCGCGCTGACCCTCAACCCGTGGGAGGCTGAAACCGCCGCCCGCCTCGCTGCCATTGCCGAAGTCCTCTTCAGCCATGGCGAATTCGTGTACGCCCGCCGTTATCTGAACTGGGCACTCCGGGTCACCCGCAACCCGCCCCTCATCCTTCGGCTGACCGGCCTGGCCTTCGAAATCCAGTTTGCCCAGGGCGCGTCGGTGCGCTCCAGCATGGTGCTGCGCCTGGCCAAGGAGTTCGGCCGGCACAGCCCCGCGTTCACCGCGGCCCTGTTGGCCGGCGCAGCCCTCTACTATGCGGAACGGTGGGAGCTGGCGGACGCGGCCGAGGTGCTCCGGCGCAGCGCGGCATTCCGGGACGCGGCGTCAGCGGAGTGCCGTGCCATTACCGACCGGGCACAGACCCTGACGGACGCCATCAGGGGCGATACCGCCAGCCTTGCCCGCAAGCACGAACCTGCCGGAGAGGCCCGCATGGTCAGCCTGCTGGTGCAGGGCAGGGCACTCAGCTACGCCGAAGCGTACCCACAAGCGCAACAGGCGTTCGCGATCGTTGCCGGTTATCTTGAGCCCCGCAATACCCTGTGGCGGGAAACGGCACTGGTCCTGGCCGTGGACAACGAAATCCGTGCCGGCAACGTCGGCGCTGCTATCCGCCTTATAGACGACCTCGAGCGCAGCGACCCGGAGATGAAGTACCAGCGCGGCCAGCGGTGCCTCTTCCGGGTGTGGCGGGCGCACGCGGTGGGAGATGAAGCCCGGGCAAAGGTTCATGCGGCGGATGCACAGCAGTTTGCGGCATCGGGAAACAACCTGGCCATCGCTGCGCAGTTTGCAGCCATGGAGGGTCATTTCGCCTTGCTCCGCGGCGACCTCGCAGAATCCTGCGCGTATCTTTCCCGGGCCTCGGAGCTGGGCCAGGCGTTCGCCAACCCTGTGCTGCTGAGATGTGAAGCCGATTTGGTGGAAGTCCTGGTCCGGTTGGGACGGCATCGGGAGGCGACCCAAGTCCTGCAGCGCCTGGAGGCACATCCGGCTGGTCTGCGCTCCCTCTGGCTTGTGGAAGCCCTCGCGCGATGCCACGCCATGCTGGCCGACGGTGAGCAGGCCCTCCAGCTCTTCAGTCAGGCCATTGAAGCCGGGAAGGGGCACGTCCCGTTGGTGGAGCGAGGCCGGACGCTGCTGTGTTATTCGGAGCGCCTGAGCGCTTTCGGCCGGCTTCGGGACTCCAAGGATGCCCTGCTGCGGGCCAAGGTGCTCTTCGACGAGGCCGGTGCCGCTTCATGGGCCCAGCACGTGGACGTGCTGCTCATGGATGATCGCGAGGAACGTCCCCGGGGGAACCCGGCGTTGCTGCTGCTCGCAAGCCATGAACTCGAACTTGCCAAGATGGTTGCGCGGGGGATGCGGAATAAGGAAATCGCGGGCACCCTGTACGTGTCGGTACGCACGGTGGAAGTGCGGCTCACGGCCATCTACCGGAAGCTGGGCGTGGAGTCACGCGCACAGCTGACTGCCCTGGCCGCCGGCAAGTCCAGCCCCTCCGCCGAACCCTATGTCCTGCCGATCGTCTAGGAGCGGCCCTGAACATGAGCGAGCTGATTCTGGTCTCCGTGACCGGCCTGGCCAGGGAGGTCCTGGCCATGGTCCGGGCCAGTGGGCAATACGACGTCGTGGGGTTTCTTGATGACGACAGGCAGTTGGCGGACACCACGGTGGATGGAGCCCCGGTGCTTGGACGGGTTGAGGATGCCGTCAGTTTCAAGCACGCCTTCCTACTGGTTTGCCTCGCCTCCGGACGGGCGCGCGAGTCCGTGGTGGACCGGTTACGGAGCGTTGGCGTCCAGGAGTCCAGGTACGCTACCGCCATTGATCCCACGGTCCCGTACCCGGACGGTTGCCGGATCGGACGGGGGAGCATCCTCCTCCGGAATGTGACCTTGACGGCGGGCGTCACGCTGGGGGCGCACGTAGTGGCTATGCCGTCGGTAACGTTCACCCATGACGACGACGTTGCCGATTTCGCCACGTTCTCAGCAGGCGTTTCCCTGGGTGGCGGGGTCAGGATCGGGCGGGCCGCCGACCTTGGCATGAACTCCAGCGTCCGCGAACGGACCAGTGTGGGGGACTACGCCACCGTGGGGATGGGCGCCGCCATCCTCAGTAACGTACCTGACGGCGAAACCTGGATCGGCGTCCCGGCCCGGACCATAGACCGGCACCGGATGCGGTTCGGTGCCCGCGGCGACGGAGAACGCTAGGAAGCTGTGCGGAAGAACAACTCGGCCACGGAGGCCAGCCGCCACGGATCCTCCACACCGCACAGCTCCCGGGCGGAGTGCATGGACAGCAGTGCCACGCCCACATCCACGGTCCGGATTCCCAGCCGCGTAGCGGTCAGCGGGCCGATGGTGGAGCCGCACGGGATGGCGTTGTTGGACACGAACTCCTGGTAGGGCACGCCCGCTTCACCGCACAGCCGTGCCCACAGCGCCGCCCCGGGGGCGTCCGTGGCGTACCGCTGGTTGGCGTTGATCTTCAGCAGCGGCCCGCCGTTGAGCACGGGATGGTTGGCGGGGTCGTGCCGTTCGGCGTAGTTCGGGTGGACAGCGTGGCCGGCGTCGGCGGAAACACAGAACGACGCCGCCAGGGCCTGCCGCCGCTGGCTCACCGAGGCGCCAAGGCCGTCGGAGATCCGCACCAGCACGTCCTCAAGGATCGGGCCGCACGCGCCGGAGCGCGAGTTGGAGCCGATCTCCTCGTGGTCGAACGCGGCCAGTACAGCAATGGGAGCAGCAGAGTCAGCGGAACCGGACGAAGCGTGGGCTATCAGTGCCGCGAGCCCGGCGTGAGTGGAGGAGAGGTTATCCAACCGCCCTGACGCGAAGAACTCACCTGATCCTCCGAAAACCGCAGGTGCCTGCGTGTCCGCGATGACGACGTCGTACCCTCCAATGCGGGCCGGATCAAGGGAGGCGCCTTCCACGGACGAAGCCAGGACCCGGAGGACGTCGAAGTCTGCCGGGTTACCCAGTCCCCAGACGGGGTTCATGTGCCGCTGCTTGTCGAGCGTCAGCCCGTCGTTCACGGCACGGTCCAGGTGGATGGCCAGCTGGGGGAACCGCAGCAGCGGTCCGGTGGCGGCCAGGTGTTCGGTGTCGTCCAGCATTACCAGCCGGCCGGCCAGCCGCAGCTCCCGGTCCAGCCAGGAGTTCAGCAGCGGGCCGCCGTAGACTTCCACCCCGGCCTGGAGCCAGCCGTAGGCGCCGGTGGTCGGCTTGGGCTTGAGTTTGAAGGACGGCGAATCCGTGTGCGCGCCCAGGATGTGGAACCCGGTGGTGGGACCGGCGTTCTCCGGAACCACCCAGGCGATCAGTGCGCCGTCCCGGATGATGAAGAACTGGCCGGCCCCGCTGTCCCACGGCTCCAGCTCATCAAGCCGGGTGAATCCCGCGTCCGCCAGCCGCCGTCCGGCCTCGTGGGCCGCGTGGAAGCTCGACGGCGACGCGCTGACGAAAGCGCCAAGGTCCTGGATGTGGTCTGTGGCAGGGGATTGGTTAGGCATGCTCCCGAGTCTAGATGGTGACGTTGAGCCCCGCCGTGTAGCCCGCAGCCGCCGAACCTGCCATCATGGCCAGCTGATAGATGCCGCCATCGTCACCGAACACGTTGTCCGACTGCAGGGTGGTGCGCAACATGTTGGTGACGCTGCGTTCGTACCCGGCCGTGGCGTAGACGTCGTCGCACGCGGCCTGGGTGAGCGCAATCTGCGAAACGGCCAGCACCTGGCCCGCCGCCGTCGCGTTGTTCATGGACTCGAACACCTCAAAGTGGATGTGCGGCCACCGGCCGGAGTAGGCGCCCGGGAAGATGGACGTGAACGTGACCTGGCCGTTCGAATCGGCCTCTTGGACGCCGCGCAGGTAGTTCTCGTTGGTGAGGCTTGAGTCGTACAGGGAGTATTTTCCGTCCCGGTCGCAGTGCCACGCGTAGACGGCGGCGCCGGCCAGGGGGGTGCAGCCGTTGGCGTTGTCCAGCAGGGTCAGGGTAAATGTCAGCGGGACGCCTTCGGCGGCGGCGGAGGCCGAGCCGAAGCTGGAGGTGATGTCCCTGCGGACCACTCCGGACCCTTCAAGGACGTTGGGTCCGTTGGAACCGTCCCCGGGGAAGGGCCCAGCGGTTTCCTGCGGGATCTCTACGCCGCATTCGGCGATGGCGCGGGTCAGCGTGGGGGACGCAGTGGCGCTGGCGGAAGTCGCCGCAGACGGGGAAGCGGACGACGCCGGCTGGCCGGCCGGGGAAGTACCTCCCGGCGTGCAGGCGGCCAGGGCAGCCGCGGCACCGCCGGCGCCGAGGAACAGTCCCAGCGACCGCCGGCTCAGCATCGTGGAGAGGTCGAACTCCAACCCCCGGTCGTGGTTCGGGTGGGGCTGCTGTTCCTCAGGGCCGGATTCATGCGGCGGAAGCGAAGTCATGAGTCCATCAAAGGGCCTGGCCCTATGTCCTGCATAGGGCGTTCCTGTGAACCGGCTGTCAGTAGTCCGGGTTGCTGGGCACCACCAGCCCGGTTTCGTACGCGTACACCACCGCCTGCACCCGGTCCCGGAGGTGCAGTTTGGTGAGGATCCGGCGCACATGCGTTTTCACCGTGGCCTCGGACAGGAAGTACCGGTGCGCGATCTCGGCGTTGGACAGACCCTCCGCCATGGCTTCGAGCATCTCGGTTTCCCGCGGTGTCAGGTCACCCAGCAGCGGGTCGGGAGCCTGCGCGGCGGGGGCCGGGGCTGCCGCACCGCGGACGTACGTTTCCAGCAGACGCTGGGTGACCCTGGGCGCCACCACGGCGTCCCCGCTGGCCACCACGCGCACGGCCTGGATGAGTTCCGACGGCGCCACATCCTTGAGCAGGAAAGCGGACGCCCCTGCCTGGAGGCCGGCGAAGGCGTACTCGTCCACGTCGAAGGTGGTGAGGATGATGATGCGGGCCGGGGACCCTTCGGCAGTGATGGCCCGGGTGGCCTCGATGCCGTCCAGCACGGGCATCCGGACATCCATGAGCACCACGTCCGGGGTGAGGTTCCGGACGAGCTTCACCGCTTCGGCGCCGTCGGAGGCTTCGCCCACGATGTGCAGGTCTTCCTCGCCCTCCAGGATCAGGCGGAATCCCATCCGCAGGAGGGGCTGGTCATCCACCAGCAGGACGGTGATCGGTGCGTGTTCAGTCATGCCTTGCCTTGGAGTTCGGAGGGTGCGGTGATCGGTTCGGGGCGTTCATCAGCCGGGCAGGTCAGGACCACGTGGACGCGCCAGCCGCGCCCGCCCGGCCCGGCGGTCACGGTCCCGGAGTATATCCGGGCCCGCTCTGCCATGCCGGCGAGCCCCTGTCCGGTCCCAAAAGGCAGGCCTGATCCCGACGATGCGTCGGCCTGGGCGCCGCCGTCATCGGTGCGGTGGGCACTCCCGCCGGCGCCGTCGTCGTGCACGTCAATGGTCACCGTGGCGGCCTGCCGGGCGATGTCCACGTCCACCCGTCCCAGGGAACGCCCGTAGCGGAGCACGTTGGTGAGCGATTCCTGGACGATCCGGTACACGGTGAGCTGGAACGCGGCATCGTTGGGCAGCGCCGGGCCGGTATGCGAATAGTGCAGCGGCAACCCGGCGGTGCGGAAGCCTTCCAGCAGCTTCGCCAGGCTCTGCCCCGCGGCCAGCGGAGTCCTCGGGGCCGCCGTTCCGGCGTCGTCGCGCAGCACGCCCAGCACCCGGCGCATGTCTGCCAGCGCTGTCCGCCCCGTCCGCGACAGTTCGCCCAACACCTCGCCGGCCCGCTCGGGACTTTTCCGGACCACGACGCCGGCGCCGTCCGAGAGGCTGATCATCACCGTCAGCGAGTGGGCAACGACGTCGTGCATTTCCCGGGCGATCCGGTTGCGTTCGTTGACGGAGGCAAGCCTGGCGGTCCGCGCGGCCCAAGCGGCAACCTGCTGCTCGTGTTCCCGGCGCTGCTTCACCCCGATGCCGATGCCCGTGGCGATGACGTTGGACAGTGCGATGGTGGCACCGGTGGCGATGCTGGTGAGCAGGTGGAAGTCCGCCGGGTTGGCGCCCTGGTCCTGGACGAAGGAGTTTTCCATGGGCCCGACGGCGGCCAGCAGGTAGAGGAGGGCGAGCGGTGCCGTGGCTGCCGCCATGGTGATGAGCGCGAAGCGCCGGGTGTGCACCACCGCCACGGAATACAGCGAGAACCACAGGCCCGTTGAAACGTTGGACCCCCAGGGGTGCAGCAGCGTCACTGCGACCTCCATAACCGCCACGAAGGCCACCAGCCCCACCGGGTGGAAACGCCGCAGGAACAAGGCGCCGGCCACAGCACCCAGCAGCGCAGCGGCCAGCCACTTGCCGGAGACAAATGCATCCACGGCGGTGGGAGCCACCAGGAGGACGTAGCTCAGCGCCACCACGGCGTCCATGACGCGCGGGTGTTCGTAGAGGTAGCGCCGGATCCTGCCACGGCGCCTCTCGTTAAGCTCGGCAAAGGACGCGGCGGCCTGCCAGTTGCCGGCGACCAGCGCGTCCTTTGCCGTTGATGCTTCGTTCATGCTGTCCGCAGGGTCAGACGTCGCGATTCTTGAGCACGATCATGGCCGGCACCAGGAACAGCAGCACGTAACCCAGGAAGAGCAGGCCGCCCTGCCAGGGGTCGATGTAGGCGTCGATCTCGCCGATGGCCAGGAAACGGCCGCCCGCTTCGCTCGGGATGTACTGCGGTACGTACTTCCAAAAGTCGCCGGGGATGAGTGAGGCAAAGCCCGCGGCGATGGGGATGACGAAGAAGATGCCCACCAGCACGGTGATGGCCCCGGCTGAATTGCGCAGCAGGGTGCCCAGGGACAGGCCAATGAGGGCCACGCCCGCCACGTACAGGCCACCGGTGAAGACGCTGTAGACCACGCCGTCAGTGGACCAGGAGAGGTCAAGTCCCAGGCCCTGGAACATGGGGACGGACAGCAGGAAGGTGACGGCACCGGCCACCGTGGTGATGACGTAGGACACCACCGCCAGGATGATGGCCTTGGCCGCGAAGGCCGGGGTGCGGGCCGGAACGGCGCTCATGGTGGAGCGGATCATGCCGGTGGCGTACTCGGAGGCCATGAACAGGACGGCCAAGGCACCGAAGATCAGGATGCCGATCTGAAGCCCCGCGTTGGGCAGGTTGTACAGGTCCAGGCCGGAGCCAGGCGGCATGGACTGCTCCAGCATGTCGGAGGACGGTTCCAAACCCTGGGCCCTGGCGTTGGCGGCCATGGAATCGAGGATGTTGTAGCGGACGAACGCGGTCAGGACGCCGACGCCGATGATGGCTGCGAATGTCAGCACCAGCAGGATACGGGTGGACAGCAGGGAGAACAGCTTGATCCATTCGGAGCGCAGGACGCCGCCGAAGCTCAGGCTGTGCCGGGCACCGGCAGCGGAACGTGACGCGGGGGCGTTGTGAATTGTTGTGCTCATGGTCCTTACTTTCCTGCCGTCGCCGGAGCCGGGGCCGCCTGCGGCTGGGTGCCTGCCGGGCCGCCTGCCAGGTGCGAGTGGTATTCCACTTCGTCCTTGGTGAGGTCGAAGTAGGCATCTTCAAGCGAGGACACCTTGGGGGTGAGTTCGTAGACCAGCACGCTGTTGTCCAGTGCCACCTGGGCGATCTGCCGCGGATCCAGGCCGGTGACAGTCAGGGTTTCAGGCTCGCTCTGATCCACCGTGATTCCGTTGCCCGCCAGCAGCGACTGCAGGAACTGGGCGTCGTCGGTGCGGACCAGGGTCTTGGCCTGGCGGGTTCCGGCAATGATGTCCTTCACGGGTGCGTCGGCGATGATCCTGCCGCGGCCAATGACGATCAGGTGGTCAGCGGTCTGGGCCATCTCGCTCATCAGGTGCGAGGACAGGAACACCGTCTTGCCCTGGTTCGCGAGGTAGCGGACCAGGTTGCGTACCCACAGCACGCCTTCGGGGTCCAGGCCGTTGACAGGCTCGTCGAGGATCAGTGTCTGCGGGTCCCCCAGCAGCGCGGCGGCGATGCCCAGCCGCTGGCCCATGCCCAGCGAGAAGCCGCCGGCCTTCTTCTTGGCCACAGCCTCCAGGCCGGTCATCTCGATGACCTCGTGGACCCGTGCCTTGGGGATGCCGTGCGTCGCGGCCATGGCCAACAGGTGGTTGTAGGCGCTGCGGCTGGTGTGTACCGCCTTGGCGTCGAGGAGGGCGCCCACCTCGTGCAGCGGCGCCTTGTGCTGGGCGTAAGGCAGTCCGTTCACTGTGACGGAGCCCGACGTCGGCCGGTCCAGTCCCATGATCATGCGCATGGTGGTGGATTTCCCGGCGCCGTTGGGTCCCAGGAAGCCCGTAACCTGTCCGGCCCGGACTGTGAAACTGACCCCGGCCACGGCGGTCTTTCCGCCATAGGCCTTGGCCAGGTCTGTTGCCTCAATCATGGAGTGTTCCTTTGATCGGCAGCGCTGGGCTGCGGAATGCGTTTAGGGAGGTGGTACCCCCTACGCTACCCACGCCTGCAGGGCTTTTCGCCGGTCTCAGGGATGATTCAGGGGCGAATCAGGGTAGTCCCGACGGATGACCGCACCGGGGCATCCGGTGTCCGGCCCAAACGCGAGTGCGCCGCAACAGGTCCTAGGCCTGCGGCGAGTAGTAGACCAGCGCCCTGGGGACCACCCGGTAGTGCACCTTGCGCACACCGGCCAGTGCTTCGCCGTCCACTGCCAGCGCCATCGGCGCGCCGTTGGCGTCAATGGTGACCTCGGTTGCTTCACGGAGGTGGGTGATGCTGGAGCTGGCCACAGTTCCGGTCAGGACCGCCCATAGAAGCCTCAACCGTGCGAACGATTCATCCGCCGAGAAGATCCTGAAATCCAGCACGCCGTCGTCCAGCACGGGCCGGAGCAGCGGCGCATGGTCCCTGGGGTAGTAGCGGCCACGCCCCACGTACGCTATCCACACCCGGTGCGGGGTTCCGTCCACGGTGAGCGTTATGGGTGTTCCGGCGGCGAACGTCCGGAACATGGCCACCACTCCCGCCAGTGGCTTTCCGAGCGCCGGCTGCAGCTGTTCGCGCCGCCGCACCAGGTTGGGGTAGAGGCCGATGCTTGAGGTGTTCAGCATGATCAGCTCGGACACTTCGGGCGATCCGGCGAGGCCGCGCTCTGCCGTGACAAACCCGATGTCCGCCTTCGCCGCCTCACCGTTGGACGCCGCCGTTACCGCCTGCTGGAGGCTTCCAATTCCGGCATCCCGGGCAAAGTGGTTGAGGGTGCCGCCAGGGAGCACCAGCAGGGGCAGGGACCGCTCGATGGCGGCAGCCGCCGCTGCCCCGACCGTGCCGTCTCCGCCCCACACCCCCAGGGCTTTGGTTCCGGGACTGTCCGCCGTAGCGCCGATCTGTTCCACCAGGTCGTCCTCCGGACGAACCGTCACAATATGTGCCTCAGGGAATACTTCTCGCAGGGCATCAGCCGTTTGATCGGTGAACGAACCGCCCAGCGCGTTCACCACAATGCTGAGTCCTTTGCCGCCGGGTAGCTCCGGTGCTGGGGCCGCAGTGCGCTGGGTCTTGGGGATGGGTGGACGCACGGGCCACCAATGGCGGGTGACCAGGGCGGCACCCGCACCCAAGGCAGAGCCGAACAGGACGTCGGAAGGCCAATGGGCCCCGGTATGGACCCGGGAGTACGCCACCCCCGCCGCAGCCGGGGCGAGGGCGGCGCCGATGGCGGGCCGCACCAGGCCCACGCCCACAGCAAAGGCCACGGCGGAAGCGGAGTGGCCGGAGGGCATTGATGAGCTGGTGGGTTGCGGATGCACGAAGCGGAACACAGGAAGATGTTCCGGCAGCGGCCGCGTCCGGGGCAGCAGGGTTTTGAAGATGACGTTGGTAACGGAGGAGGCCACAGCCTGGGCCAGGAGGCCGTGGACGGCAGCCCGGCGGGTCTTGCCGGGGAATGCTGCCATCCCGGCGGCGATCGCTATCCAGAGTTTTCCGTTGTTGGCGGAAGCCGAGAGGCGGCGGAAGAAGTCGTCATGGTTGCCACCCGGCAGGTCCGAAACATGCCGGACAAGGTACCTGTCCATCCGGCTGATCCATCGGTGGCTGCCCCGCCATGTGCTGTGCATTCCCACACCCTACCGCCGCCCGCGCGTCTAGTCGGTCTTGAGCGGCCGCGCGGCTCCGGCCAGCAGCAGGGCGAGGAGGATGGGCGCCAGGATGGCCAGCAGTGCCTGATGGATGCCAACCACGTCGCCGAGGTATCCCAGCAGGGGCGGCCCGGCCAGGAAAGATATATACCCCAAGGTGGATACAACGCTGACGCGAGCCGCTGCGCGGGCGGGGTCGTCAGCTGCGGCGGACATGCCCATGGGGAAGGCCAGCGCCGCGCCGATGCCCCAGAGGGCTGCGCCCACTGCTGCTATCCAGACGGTGTCAGCGAGGACGAACAGGCCCAGGCCTGCAGCTGCCGCGGCCATGCTGGCGCGCAGCACCGCTACCCTGCCGTAGGCGTCGATGACGCGGCCGCCCAGGAACCGCATCGCCGTCATGGCCAGAACGAAGAGGGCGAACATCAGCGCGCCGGTTGAATCGGCGGTTCCCAGCCCATCCACGGAGGCTTTGGCAATCCAGTCGTTGCCGGCGCCCTCGGTGAGGGTGGCACCCAGTACCACCACGCCGATGAGGAGTGTCCTGCTGTCCCGCCAGGCGGAAGGACCCTTGGCCGGTTTGGTTTCGCCCTCGGGAAGTGCGGCTGCCACATGGGGAAGGAAGTAGCGCGGCGCAACCAGTGTTGCCAGCAGGACTACACCTGCAATGACCAGCAGGTGGAGCGGCAGGCCCACGCCGGTGTTGGACAACCCGGCGCCCACCAGCGCACCCACGAAGGCTCCGCCGCTGAAGGCCGCGTGGAACTGGGGCATGATGGTGCGCCGGAGCCGGTGTTCGACGTCGGCGCCCTCGATGTTCTGCGAGACATCCCAGAGTCCGATGGCGATCCCGAAGAAGAACAGGGAAATTGCGGTTCCCGGAATCGACGCGGCGGAGAGGGACAAGGCAATGCCCACACCGGCTGCAGCTGCCAGCATCCCGCCGAAGCGCACGGTGTTGGCCGTTCCGATCCGCCCCACCACCAGGCCGGCCGTGGGCAGGGCAAGCAAGGATCCCACTGCGGTGCACAGGAGCAGGGTTCCCATCTGGCCCGAAGTGATCTGCAGGATCTCCGTTACGGCCGGGATGCGGGCCGCCCAGCTGGCAAAGACGAGTCCGTTGATGCCGAAAACCACGAAGGTGGCAGCAGCGGCAGCCGTCACTCCGGCCTCCCGGGCCGTCCCGGTATTGGTGTTCATACGTTCACTGCTTCCACTGGATACCTTCGGAGTTGCGGCGCGGGTTGATCTGTCCGCTGTTACGTCTGCCTGCTGTTGCCTGCGGTAAGGGTTCAGCGTGCGCGTTCAACGCGCTTTTCATCCCATACCGGCTCCGCGGATTCGTAGACCTTGCCGTCGGAACCGAAGACAAGGAACCGGTCAAAGGTCCGCGCGAACCAGCGGTCGTGCGTTACGGCAAGGACGGTGCCTTCAAAGTGGTCGATGGCCCGTTCCAGTGCTTCGGCCGAGTGCAGGTCCAGGTTGTCCGTGGGCTCATCGAGCAGGAGCAGCGTGGCGCCGGACAGCTGCAGGAGCAGGATCTGGAACCGTGCCTGCTGTCCGCCGGAGAGCGATTCGTATTTCTGCTCCGACTGGCCGGCCAGGCCGTACCCGTCCAGGGCGCCCGCCGCCGCTTCACGGCCGAGGCCGGAACGGTGCTCGTCTCCCCGGTGCAGGATCTCCAGCAGCGTCTTGCCCAGGAGGTCTGGCCTGACGTGGGTCTGGGCGAAGAAGCCAGGCCTGATCCGCGCGCCCAGTTTCACGGTCCCTTCATGCGGGACCTCCGCGATCTCCACGTCGGATACGGGCACGTGTTCGCGTTCCGGGTCTGTGCCGCCCGTGGCGAGCAGCCGCAGGAAGTGGGATTTGCCGGACCCGTTGGAGCCCAGGACTCCCACCCGGTCACCGAACCACACTTCCGTGGAGAAGGGCTTCATCAGCCCGGTCAGTTCCAGCCGCTCGGCCACAATGGCGCGCTTGGCCGTCCTGCCGCCCTTAAGCCTCATCTGCACGTTCTGCTCGACCGGCAGGGCCTCGGGCGGGCCTGCCTCAAGGAACTTGGCCAGCCGGGTCTGGGCTGCGTGGTACCTGTTGGCCATATCCGAGCGGAAGGCCGCCTTGTTCTTGTACATGTTGACGAGTTCCTTGAGCTTCGCGTGCTCCTCGTCCCAGCGCTTGCGCAGCTCCTCAAAGCGGGCGTTGCGGTCTGCCCGGGCTTCCACATAGGAGCCGAACCCACCGCCGTGGATCCACGCGCCTGCGCCGCTGATACCGGGTTCCAGTGTGACGATGCGCCCGGCGGCGTTGTTCAGCAGCTCCCGGTCGTGGCTGATGAAGAAGACGGTCTTCCGTGATTCATTGAGCTTGGCTTCAAGCCAGCGCTTTCCGGGCACGTCAAGGTAGTTGTCCGGTTCGTCGAGCAGCAGCAGGTCATCCGGGCCGGCAAACAGGGCCTCCAGGACCAGGCGCTTTTGTTCGCCGCCGGAAAGGCTCGACGCCGGGCGGTGCTGCGCGCGGTCGAACGGCAGGCCCAGGGCGGCCATGCACACCTCGTCCCACACAGTCTCAACGTCGTATCCGCCGGCGTCGCCCCAGTCCACGATGGCCTGGGCGTACCGCATCTGGGTGGGCTCGTCGTCGTTCTCCATCATGGCGAACTCCGCCTCGTCCACCTCACGGGCGGCCACGGCCAGGGCCGGGGGAGCTGCGGAGACCAGCAGGTCACGGACGGTTGAGTCATCGCGGACCTGGCCCACGAACTGGCGCATGATGCCCATGGTCCCGGAGCGACCCACAACGCCCTCGTCGGGGACCAGATCGCCGGCGATGATCCGGAACAGTGTAGTTTTTCCCGTGCCGTTCGGCCCGATCAGGGCTGTCTTGGTGCCGTCCGGAACCTTGAACGTCACCCCGTTCAGCAGCTGGGTGCCGTCGGAGAGGAAGTAGTCGATGCCGGAAACGTCAATATGAGCCACGGGCTCCATCTTCCCACGCCCCCGTCCCGGAGTTTCTGTCCGGATGTGCAGGCCTGACCGCCCGGAGGGGCGCCTGTCCGGGCAATGGGCCCTAGCCGGCGGCGGTGAGGAATGCCTTCAGCAGCGGGCCGGAGGTGGTGGCCCCGAGCCCGCCGTCCTCCACGAAGACTGCCACGGCGAGGTCGCCGTGGACGGCCACGATCCAGGCGTGGGTCTTGGGCGGGTTTTCGTTGCCGAATTCCGCGGTTCCGGTTTTGGCTCCCACCGGCTGGCCCGGAACGCTGGACAGGAACCCGGCGTGGCCGGATGTCACCACGGCGCGCATCATGTCAGCAAGGGAAGCTGCCTCGGCGGCGGTGATCGGTTTGTCCGACGCCGACGACGGGGCTTCGGCACTTGCCGTCGCGGAGGGTTGCGCGGACGGCGCAGCGGATCCGCTGGCTGTCCCGGCGGCGGCAGCACCGCCGTCGGGGTTAAGGACAAGCTGGGGCGAAACCGGCGCTCCCTTGGCGACCGCACCGGCCATCATTGCCGCGGCCAGCGGGGAGAGCAGCACTTTGCCCTGGCCAATCATGGAGGCGGCGTGCTCCGTTCCGGCGGCGTCCGCGGGGACGGATCCCAGGAAGGCGTCGGCGCCCAGGGACGGCGCCTCGACGGCCAGTCCCATGGCCATCGCCGCTGCCTCAAGCTGGCCCTGGGACACGGAATCCCGGGCGGCGATGAACGCCGTGTTGCAGGAATGTGCGAAGGCATCCCGCAGGGTCACCGAGCCGAGCGAGCCTTCCGGGTAGCCCTCGGCATTCTTGAACGTGCGTCCGTCAACATTCAGCGTGGGGGTGCACTGCACCTTCGAGTCCGGCGTCAGTCCGTTACGGAACATGGCCAGCGAATCAACCATCTTGAACGTCGAACCGGGCGCGTACTGACCCAGCATCGCCGTGTTGTAACCGTTGCTGCCGGGACCGGACGCGGCGGCGAGGACGGCGCCGCTGGATGGACGGAGCGCCACGATCGCCGAGGCCGGCTTCACGTCCTGGAGGGTGGTCTCGGCAAGGGTCTGCAGGCGCGGATCCAGTGTGGTCTTGAGCGGAGTGCCCGGCTGTGGCGCGATTTCGAGGAGGACCCGTCGCGGGTCCGTCGCAGCGGACTGGATCTGTTCGCGCGTCAGGTCCGCGCGCTGGGCACGGATCACGACGGCGTCAGTTCCCCTGAGTTGCTCGTCGTACTGCTGCTGCAGGCCGCCGACGCCGGTCGCATCTCCGGCGGTCAGCTTGCCTTCCGAGGCTTCGATCTGCTCGGCCGTTGCCTGGCCGACTGACCCGAGCACGGCGCGGGCGAAGGTCCTGTTGGGCGCGAGCGGCACCGAGTCCGGAATGGCGCGGGCACCGGGGATGGCAGCAATCTGTTCATTGGTGACGGTGCGGCCTTCTTCGCGCAGGGTGATGGCGGGGACGAACGCTTCCGCACCCGAGGCCTTCACCTGCTGGGTGTACCCCGCCGGGTCCACCCCCACGAGGGCCGCAAGTTTCGCTGCGGAGTCGGCCGGATCCGCGGCGCCCAGTTGCGGCTTGTCGATCCCCACGTTCACCACCGGCCGGTAGGTGACCAGCGGGGCGTCTCCTGCTCCCAGGATGTCGGCACGCTGGGGCGACCGGATGCCTTTAGTGAGGATCTCCGAATCGTTGAGGTCCGGCACCAGGCTGGCCGGGTTCCAGACCGTCAGCCACTTGTCCCCGGATTTCCGGAAGGCAGCGGACGTGGTGTACTTCCAGTCGCTGTCGGCGATCTTCCAGCTGTAGGTCAGCGGCACGGAAGCATTCTCGCCGTCCAGGGTGATGTCCCCCGCCTCGACGGTGGGCTTGGCCGGGTCCAGGGCAGCGAAAACGTTCTTCAGCTGCTCGTTTGCTGCCGCAGCGTCCTTGCCGTCAAAGGCGACACCGCCAACATCCAGTCCGGAAACGGCTGATGCCAGCTGCCGGGCTGCGGCTTCCGCGCCGCCCCGTCCGTCGTCGCACGCCACCAGCGACGTTCCGAGAATGAGCGCAGCTACGGCAAGCGAAAGTTTTGTTGATTTCCCCATGGCGCCATTATCCACCGAGTTGGATGCGCTTTCCCCGCGCCACGGCGAGGCCGGACGGGCCGGAGGGGCCGGACGGGCCGGACAACAGGAGCCTGCTGGTGCTATGAACCGCCCAGGCCGAGCGCCGGCAGCCCGAGGCCGAACACGTCCTTGAGGGCAT
Organism: Pseudarthrobacter sp. SL88; assembly: GCF_026672455.1. Taxonomy (NCBI): domain Bacteria; kingdom Bacillati; phylum Actinomycetota; class Actinomycetes; order Micrococcales; family Micrococcaceae; genus Pseudarthrobacter; species Pseudarthrobacter sp. SL88. The sequence continues at coordinate 4,040,961 of NZ_JAPPRD010000001.1, read as the reverse complement.
ACTTGGCGGCGTGCATCCCGGGCATCCCGGTAACTCCGGGTCCGGGAGGCGTGGCAGAGGAGCAGAGGTACACCCCGGGCAACGGGGTCCGCCACGGCACGGGTGACACTACCGGCCGCTGGATGAGTCCCCTGAGGTCCATGGTCCCCACGCTGAAATCCCCGCCGATGTAGTTCCGGTTGTAGCGGGCGAGTTCCGCCGCGGTGACGGTGTTGGATTCGACGATCAGGTCGCGGAATCCGGGAGCGAACCGTTCCAGTTGGGCTGTCACGGCCTCGGTCATGTCCTTGGTGGATCCGGCAGGGACGTGGCAGTACGTCCACAGCGTGTGCCGTCCTGCGGGGGCGCGGGTGGCGTCAAAGCGTGAGGGCTGCGCCACCAGGACATACGGGCGCTCCGGATGCCTGCCAGCGGTTACCTCGTTTTCCGAGCGCGCCAGTTCCTCGCGGGTCCCGCCCACGTGCACGGTTCCCGCGTCAGTCAGCCCGGCAGCCTCCCAGGGAACCGGACCGGACAGGATGAAGTCCACCTTGCAGGAGCCGTTTCCGTACCGGAAGGACTCCAGCGATGACCGGTAGCGATGCGGCAGTGCGTCGCCTGCCATACCAGCGAACCCGCGTGGGGACACGTTGAGCAGGGCTGCCCGCGCGGGGGGAAGGTCGGTGAGCCGGTCCACCGGGGTGTCCGTGTGGATGAGCCCGCCGTGGTCCCGGATGTCCTGTGCCAGCGCCGCCGCGATGGCCGCTGAACCGCCCACCGGAATGGGCCAGCCGCCCGAGTGTCCCAGGGCTCCCAGCATCAGGCCTGCGCCGGAGGCCGCCAGTGAGGGTTGGTGGGAGATGGCATGGGCGGCCACTCCGCTCAGGAGCGCCGGGGCCTTGTCTTCCCGGAACCTGAGGTTCCACAGGAGGGATCCCTGCTCTGCGGTCCGCGCTCCGAAAATCCCTGCTGCCACCGGATTCCTGGGGATCCGCAGCAGCTGGTTCTGGGTGAAATCCATAATGTCCGCGGTCCGGGCAACCAGCGGCGCCATGAGGTGCCGGTAGGCAGCTCCGTCTTTCCCCAGCTCGAACGCCGTCCTGTCCAGTGACCGGTATGCCAGGGCGGCCCGGCCGCCGTCCAGCGGTGAGGCGTAGGAGAGTTCAGGAGTGACCAGGTCCACCCGGCGTGCGAGCTCGAAGGCACGGAAGAAAGGGGAGGCGAGTGCCATCGGGTGCACCGCCGAACAGACATCGTGGAAGTGGCCCGGCTGCATGAGTTCGGTGGTGCGGGTACCGCCGCCGATTGACCCGGCCGCCTCGAAGACTTCCACGGACAGGCCGGCGCGCGCCATGATGGCCGCAGCCGCAAGTCCATTGGGTCCGGCGCCGACCACGTTGACATCAGGCATGGGTGGATTCCTTCCAGTGCAGCAGCGACCCGGACGTCCGCCGGAAGTCCAGGCGGAGCCGGTCGGGTGCGTTGCTGAAGGGGCCGCCGTGCGGATCATCAAGGTTGTGCCGGCGGATGGGGTCGTAGCGGGGGTCGTAGATGTCCCAGGTAACCCGCGCCATCAGGTAGGCCACCGCGAGCATGTGCGCTGCCACCGCCAGGACGTAGTAGGGCATGTCCAGGTTGTGCTGGGAGGAGCCCGCGCTGGTCACCTGTCCAAGGTACATCCACACCGCGCCCCAGTGCAGGCCCTCGATTCCCTGCCACACCAGGAAATCCCGCCACTTCGGACGGGCCAAGGCGAGCAGCGGAATGAGCCAGAGCACGAACTGGGGTGAATAGGCCTTCCCCGTCAGGACGAAAGCGGCCACCAGCAGGAACACCAGCTGCGCCAGGCGCGGCCGGCGCGGAGCAGACAGGGCAACAACGGCAACCAGGAAGCACGCCAGGGCGAAGAACCCGATGGAAAGCAGGTCAATTGCCTCCGCGCTGATGACTGGCCGTTGCAGCTTGGCCGCCACAAGGTTGTAAGCGAACCACGGCGACCCATATCCGGCGTCCCGACTGGCGTTGAACTCGAAGTAATAGGCCCAGCCGCCGGGATTCGCGGCTGCGAACGGCAGGTTGACCGCTGCCCAGCTGACCGCCGCGGCGGATGCGGTGGCAAGGAGCGGCCGGAATTTTCCGGTCCGCACCGCCAACAGCAGGACGGCAACAGGGAACAGGAGGGCATAGGCGTTGGCTGCCACCGCCAGTCCGGTCAGGATTCCGGCGGCGACGGGACGCTGGGCGGCAAAAAAGTACATGCCCACGGCCAGCAGGCAGACAGCCCAGAGGTCCCAGTTGATGGTGCCCGCCAGGACCAGGCCGGGCGCCACGGCCACCATGGCCGCGTCCCATGGACGGCGCGCAGAAATCCGGGCTGTAGCAAGAACGGCAATCATTGCCGCCACGGCGAGCAGGACGGCATTGATATCAAAGAAAGCCAGCACCCGCGCCTCGGAAGTACCTTGGCCCGGAACCAGCAGTGAGGTCACGCCGGCAACAAGGCCCACCGCCACGGGGTACTCGAAGGGGCTGCTGACGATGGGGAAGGAGCCCTCGGCAAGGCCCCGGTTGCGGAACAGCTCGGGAAGGTCGGAATAGCAGGTGGCATAAAACTGAGTGGGGGATTCCCATCCGTACGCCCGGCAATACCCCTTAACAAGGACTCCGAGGAGGGCAGCAGCGAGGGTCAGCAGGATCAGCACACGGTCCACGGTGAACGGCCCGGGGGACACCACTCCCGGCTCCGATCTGCGCCCCAGCGGTCCGCCGACCAGCTCGGTGAAGTTCCGGAGCAGCACGTCGCTGCGGCTGGGAACAACCAGCCTGGACCGTCCACGGTGCCCCCGGGGCTCGGCGTCCTGCATGTTCCCGAGCTTACAGCCCGCCCCCGGGCACGAAGCCACGGGGGCGGGTATCAGCGCAGGCCTCCCATTTGCTGGTGCATCACGGCGAAGGCGTCGTCGCGGTGCTGTTCCAGCAGCCGGCTGTTGAACCCGGCCTGGGCTGGCCGCCTGCGGACTCGAGTCAGGAGCCTGCGGATTATTCGGATCAAGGTACTCACCCCCTTTGAAAGGTGTGAAGAAGATTTTGGGCACGGCCAATAAAGCCGTTGCCGAAAAGGGATTTGGGCATAAAGAATCATCGGAAAATGGCGCACTAAAATTCGATGATGGCAGGCGAACAATTAATTGCGTGCCTGAATAAACGGGAATACCGTCAGCAGGAGGCGGCCCGGACGTGGGTGCGGGAGGTACGGGCACCGGTGCAAGGGAGGCCAAGGCAAACCCTGCCGGCCGACAATGGCGGCATGCTCTGGGCGGCACTCAGCGAAATTGCACTCAAGCGTCCGGCAGTCCCGGCATCAGAAATTCCGCCGCCTGTGCGGCGGAATCACGGGCTAGTGGCCGGTGCGGCCCTGCGGAAAGTGAGCCTCGTGCGCGGAGGCCGGGGCAGCATTGACGGCCACATTCCATTCGCCAGTCAAAGTCATCATTCTCCCAACCTCCTTTTCTTTCATTCGCGGCATCGTGTGGATGCTGCAGCACGGGCAATGCCCCGGCGGAAAAGTCCTGGGGCTAGGAATAAAGGTACACCACGAATTACGCGGTGACCATCCTTTGAGCGTGAAAGAAGAGAAATTCCTTAAGGAACTGTTATTTAGAGTCCCCAGCGGACAATTGCGGGCGTTTTCTTATCCCACCCGAGCGTGCACACTTTTGCTGTACCGAGGACGAAATGCCGGCCCTCAACGGGAGGCAATTCCAGCCAGCGTGCGGTCAGGATGCGGGAGAAATGCCCGTGGGCAACCACCAGCACGTTGTCCATTCCAGATTCGAGGACGCGGCCGATGATCTTGTCCGCCCTGGCCGCCACCTCGTCCAGGCTCTCACCATTGGGCACCCCGTTGGTCCAGATCAGGTAGTCCGGGTTGTCCTTGCGGATGAGGTCGGAGCTGATGCCCTCGTAGTCGCCGTAATTCCATTCGACGGCGAGGGGTTCGTGCTGCGCATCGGGGAAACCTGCCAGCTCAGCCGTCCGGCGCGCACGGCGCAAAGGGGACGTGAGGACCAGGTCGAAGTCCACGCCGTCCAGTACCTTGCGGGCTTCAACGGCCTGCTGTTCACCTTCAACGGTGAGCGGCAGGTCCGTGAGCCCGGTGTACTGGCCGCTCTTGGACCACTCCGTCTCCCCGTGGCGGAGGATCCAAAGCTGGGGGCGCGGGGCGAGGGCGGGATTGGTCACTTGGACTCCTCAACATGGGAAGGTTCGACGCCGGCGGGGGACTCTCCGTCCGCCGGTTCGGCAGGTACTGCTTCAGGCTGTTCGGCCCACCAGCGGAGGAGCCTGGCCTCCGCGTCGTCGGCGGGCAGGGGGCCATGCTCCATCCGCTCGTTGAGGAGGAATTTGTAGGCCCTTCCCACCACAGGTCCGGGCTTGAGGCCCAGCAGGGACATGATCTGCGCCCCGTCCAGGTCCGGGCGGACCGCCTCCAGGGACTCCTGTTGACGCAGCGCAGCGATCCGTTCCTCGAGATCGTCGTAGGCGAAGGACAGCCTGTCTGCCTTGCGCTGGTTGCGGGTGGTGACGTCGGACCGGGTGAGGCGGTGCAGCCGCTCCAGCTGGGGCCCGGCATCGGTGACGTAGCGGCGGACGGCGGAATCGCTCCACCCGGCGTCCCCGTAGCCGTAGAAGCGCATGTGCAGCTCCACCAGGCGCGCCACGGACTTGATGGTGTCGTTGTCGAAGCGCAACGTCTTCATCCGCTTCGTGGTGAGTTTGGCGCCCACCATGTCGTGGTGCCGGAAGCTCACCGCGCCGCCCTGTTCGAAGCGGCGCGTAGCCGGCTTGCCGACGTCGTGCATCAGTGCCGCGAACCGCAGGACGAAGTCGGGGCCGGGCACGGGTCCCTCCGCGTCCGTTTCAAGGGCCGCCGCCTGTTCCAGGACCTGCAGCGAATGCTGGTACACGTCCTTGTGCCGGTGGTGCTCGTCGGACTCGAGCCGGAGCGCGGACACCTCGGGCAGCACAAACTCGGCCAGGCCCGTGTCCACCAGCAGGTCCACACCCACGCGGGGGCGGGCGCCGCAAATCAGCTTGACCAGTTCATCGCGGATCCGCTCGGCCGAGATGATGGTGATCCGTTCAGCCATGCCGGTCATGGCCTTGCGGACGTCGTCGTGGACGGAAACACCCAGCTGGGATGCAAACCGGGCGGCCCGCATCATCCGCAGCGGATCGTCGGAGAAGGACGCCTCCGGCGACCCCGGTGTCGCGAGTACCGAGGCGTGGAGGTCGCGGACCCCGCCGAAGGGGTCCACCAGTTCCATGGTGGGCAGTTTCAGGGCCATGGCGTTGATGGTGAAGTCGCGGCGCAGAAGGTCGTCAGTCAGCGATGAGCCAAAGGCCACCACGGGCTTCCGGGAGTCCGGATCGTAGGCTTCGGCCCGGTAGGTGGTGATCTCGATCTGGAATCCGGCCTTGCGCATGCCGATGGTTCCGAAGGCGCGGCCGATTTCCCAGAAGTTGTCCGCCCACTTCTTGATAAGGGCAACCGTCTGGTCCGGGGTGGCGTCGGTGGTGAAGTCCAGGTCCGGCGAGGTCCGGCCCAGGAAGAGGTCACGTACGGGACCGCCCACCAGCGACAGTTCGTGGCCGGCGTCGACGAAGCGCTGGCCAAGCTCCAGGACCACCGGGTCCACCTGGAAATCGACGGTGTGGGAATCAGTCTTGTGATGTGCGTGCGCCATAGTTACTTAAGCTTGGCAGAAACCCGGGGCACGGCAGGCCAAAAAGTCCGTCAAGATCCGTGGGATTCGCGGGCCGCCAAGAAACTGCGTCATATGCCGTCCATGTTTGCGTCATGTTCCGGTCATCACGAACGGGCAACAGTCGTTAGAGTGGACTCCATGGCCCATCCAGTACCGAGCGCTCCAGGCAGGAGGACAAACGCACCATTGCCATCGGCAATCGGTGCGCACGTTGCCCCTGCCCAGCACTCGGCGCCGGCGTCGCTGCCAACGGTGGAGGAAATTTCCGCCGGCGGCGTGGTGGTTGACACGTCCGACGCCGAGCTTCGGGTTGCAATTATCGCCCGCCTTAACCGCGGGGGACGCCTGGAGTGGTGCCTGCCCAAGGGACACCCGGAGGGCAAAGAGAACAACGAAGAGGCAGCGGTCCGCGAAATCGCCGAGGAAACCGGCATCGAAGGCAGCATCCTGGCCCCCCTGGGCAGCATCGACTACTGGTTTACCGTCAGCGGCCACCGGGTCCACAAGACAGTGCACCACTATCTGCTGCGTGCCACGGGCGGTGAACTGACCATCGAGAACGATCCCGACCAAGAGGCCGTGGATGTTGCCTGGGTCCCCATCCAGGAGCTGGCCAGGAAGCTTTCGTTCCCCAATGAGCGGCGCATCGCCGACCTCGCACGCGAGGTCCTGCCCGGCCATCTCTGACGCCGGGCCGGCTCAGCCCGCAGCGGCGTTGCGGTGTTAAGCGCCTCCGGGTGAGACGATGAATTCGATGTCAGCTACCAACTTTCCTTCCGACAAAGCGGGCCGGACCGGCGATGCCGCGCCGGAGGGCCTCCCCGAAGAACCTGCGGCTCCGGCCACCGCGCCAGCGTCTTCAGGAGCCAGCGAAACCCGCTCCAGCGCCATCATGGCCGCCGGCACCCTGGTGTCCCGGTTCCTGGGCTTCGGCAAGACCTGGATGCTCGGAACGGCCCTCGGCCTCGGCTCCACGGTCAACGACACGTTCATCAACGCCAACAACCTGCCCAACCTGATCTTCCTGCTGGTGGCCGGCGGTGTCTTCAACGCCGTCCTGGTGCCACAGATCATCAAGGCCAGCAAGGCTCCGGACAGGGGAGCGGACTACATCAGCCGCCTCCTGACCCTTGCAGTCCTGCTGTTGCTGGGCCTGACGGCACTGGTGACGCTGGCTGCGCCGCTGGTCATCGACGTCACCACGCAGGGATACAGTCCGCAGCAGAAGGCCCTGGCTGTCACCTTCGCGTTCTGGTGCCTGCCACAGATCTTCTTCTACGGCCTGTATGCCCTCCTCACCCAGGTCCTCAATGCCAACGGAGCTTTTGGGCCGGCCATGTGGGCACCTATCCTGAACAACCTGGTGGCTATTACCGGCCTGGGGATGTTCATCTGGATTTTTGGCACCAATGAGTTGAGCCCGCACACCCTGGACAACTGGGGGTCCACCCAGACGTTGTTCGTGGCAGGGTTCTCCACCATTGGGGTGCTGGCCCAGACGGCCATCCTGATGATCCCGGTCTTCCGGCTCAAGCTTGGCCTCCGCCCCCGGTTCGGCTGGCGGGGCGTGGGACTGGGCCAGGCAGCCAAGCTGAGCGTGTGGACCCTGCTGACGGCCGCCGTCGGGCAGCTCGCCTTCCTTTATGTCATGCGCATCGCCACCATTCCGGGCGCCGAACGCATCCGGCTGAAAGAGGCCGGCGATCCCGCCGCGGAAATGCTGCCCGGCAACGCCGTACTGGAGGTGGCAAGCCAGCTGTACCTGCTCCCGCACTCGATCATCGCCTTGTCCCTGGCCACGGTGCTGTTCAACCGGATGACCCGGGCTTCGCAGGATGGCAACCGGGCCGAGCTGCGCGATGCCCTTTCGCACGGCCTGCGGACCATGGCCGTGGCCACCGTCTTCGGCGCCCTGGCCCTCTTTGCCCTGGCCGGCCCGCTGGGCATGTTCTTCTCGGGCGGTGACCGCCAGGACGGCGTGATGCTGGCCCAGACGCTCACCATCCTGGCTTTGAGCACACCTTTCATGAGTGCCAACTTCATGATGTCCCGGGTGTTCTACGCCAACGAGGATGCGCGCACGCCGTTCCACGTCCAGCTGCTGTTGGCCGTGGTGTACGTGGTGGGCGCCTTTGCCATCCAGTTCATGCCGGTGGGCCAGATCATCTACGCGATCGCCGTCCTGTACATGGTAGGCAATATCCTCTCCGTAGTGATCAGCGCGTTCTTCCTGCGGCGCCTCCTCGGCAACCTGGACGGTCCGCGGATTGCCAATGCCTACATCCGTATGGGCTACGCCGCCCTGGGCGCGGCGATCGCGGGCGCCGGTGCCCTGTGGTTGATGGGCAGTTACAGCCCGGACGGTTTCGCTTGGAGCGGCCGTCTCCAGGCACTTGTGACGCTTGCGGTCGTGGGGCCAGTGATGCTTGCTGTGTACTTCCTGCTCCTGAGGCTGTTCCGCGTCTCCGAGCTGACGGACATGCTCCGGCCCCTGCTCGGACGGCTTGGACGTGGCGGCCAGGTAGCGCCCGCAGCGGCTGGCGGGGTCCCGCCGTCGTCCGCTCCCGAGGGTACCCCCTCAGTGGAAGCCGGGCCGGCAGCGGAACGTCCAGCCCGTGCAACCACCTCGGTGGATACGGGCCTCATTCCCCGGATTTCGGGTGAGTTTGATGCCGTGTCGTTCAGGGCAGGTCCGGAGCCTGAGCGGGAAACCTCCAGCGCGCATTACGACGACGACGCCTCGGGACCGGACGACGGCGGCTACCTGCCGGGAGAGGACCAGTCCAGCACCGCGCGCGGCGGATTGCTCCGGGATCAGATTCCGCTGCCGGGCCGGCGCACTTTCCAGGGCAAGGCAGGCCGGAACCCCTATTTCAGCCACCGGCGCCCCCGGAAAAAGTGACGTTGACGCCGTTTCGGCCCTTCGTTCTCCGCAGCCGCCCACCCTCAATCGGCTAGGATCGGAGAGGTACAGGGGGAAGTTGTATCCGGGAGACCGCCATCCTGCCGTCCGCGGACGGCTGGGTCATCCATGCCGGAAATCCCGGAAAATCTAGGAGGAACACGTGTCCAACCCGATCGATGTCGGATCAGTACTGGGCGGCCGCTACAAGGTCACAGCCACGGTATTGACCTCGCATGACCACGATCTGGTGCTGGATGGTGTGGACCAGGTCCTAAACCGCCCGGTTAGCATCCTGGTTGCCGGCCCCCAGAACACCGAACAGGTGGCCCAGAGCGCACGCGAAGTAGCCACGGGCGAACGTCCCGGCACTGTGCAGGTGCTGGATCTTGGCGTCACCGAGGCCGCGACGTACCTCATCACCAACCACACGTCCGCAGCAGACCTGCTGGACCTCGTGGTGGCTTCCAACCCGCCCTACGTGGAGCCGTTCTTCACCGACACGCTGGGCAGCGAGATCTTCGGCCAGGCCCGCTCGTACGAGCCGGAACCGTATGACGACGAAGAAAACGTCGAAGCCGGCTACATCAATTACTCCGACACACACCCCAGCCAGGTGGATCCCTACCGCGATGCTCCTGCTGTGCCGCCCAAGCCTCCGGTGCGCCCCGCGGCACCGGGTGCTGCACCTGCCGCCGCCCGCAACAGCGGTTCCGGTGCTGCCGGTGCTGCCGCTGCCGCCGGTGCTGGCATTGCTGCGGGTGGGGCTGGCGCCGCCGTGGGTGCGGGCGCTGCTGGCCGTGCTCCGGCTTCCGCGCCGGCCGACCCCGAAGCCACTGCCGCTCATCCCGTTCAGCCCTCTGCAGGCCGATCCGCCCCCGAAACCACTGATAGCGGGCATGCCGGGGCCTCCGACTCCGGGCGCCCGAAGGTTTCCCTGTGGTCCGACGACGACTACGCCCAGGCGGACACCCAGGACGACTACGACTACCAGTACGAAGAAGAGCCGGTTGAGGAACGCGCACCGGCCAACAAGAAGGGCGCACTCTTCGCCAGGGCAGCAGCACCTGCCGCCGCTGGCGCGACCTTCGCCGGTCGCGGCGACGATGACGATAACCGCGATGACTACGACGACGATCAGGACGACGCAGGGCGTGAGCCGCGGTCCATGCGGTGGCTTGTTGGGGGACTCTTGGCAGTTGTCCTCATCGCCGGACTGATTTTTGCAGTGACAAACCTGGGCAGCCTCTTCACGCAGCCGCAGGCCGGAAGCCCCGCGCCCGCGGCTACGACTGGAGCTCCCGAGGCTTCGGCAGCTCCCACGCAGGCGCCCACGTCCGCCCCACCGGCAGTTCCGCCGGCGATTGAAAGCGTGACCCGCCAGGGTAACTTCGACTTTGCTGCCACTTTCGACGGTGACCTGGTCAAGGCCTATGACGGCAACGCCGCCAGCTACTGGTCGGATATGGAATTCGCCACCGAGAACTGGGGCGGACTCGCTCCCGATGGCGTGACCCTTGCCGTCAAACTGAAGAGTGCGGCCACCGTTTCCTCCATCACGCTCTCGCAGCTTGGGGGATCGGGCGGAAGCATGACTGTCTACACCAACGACCGGCCATCCCTTGACGGTGCAAAGTCAGTGGGAACCAACAGCTTCACCTCCGGTGACCTGAACATGCCGCTTGCTGAACCTGTCAAGGCCCAGTACGTCATCGTTGCAATCAATGCGCTTCCCAAGCTCGCAGCACCGAAGACCAGGTACGGCTACGGTCTCCGACTCGCCGAAATCAAGGTTCAGTAGGAGATCTCGGTAACCTCTGCGTGCCAGCCCGCGCACGCCCTGTAATCTGGAAAGAGCGTCCTGCCGAGATAGCTCCATTCCTTCTGTCTGCGATCTTCTCTGCCCGGACGCCGGAATATTCAGCATCCAGTAGCAGTTGTGCCATGTGGCCGGCCTCCACACGGAGGCGCGTCGAACAAGGAAGAGGTTCACCGTTCAGTGACCATCGCAGAAACCACCGCGTCCGAAGTACGTGATGTCATCATTGTCGGCTCGGGCCCGGCGGGGTACACGGCAGCCGTCTACACTGCCCGAGCCAACCTCAAACCCTTGCTGTTCGCAGGCTCAGTAACCGCCGGCGGCGAGCTCATGAACACCACAGACGTGGAAAATTACCCGGGGTTCCCCGAGGGCATCATGGGCCCTGACCTGATGGAAAACTTCGAGAAGCAGGCCACCCGCTTCGGAACCGAGATCCAGTTTGAGGACGTCACCGCCCTCGATCTCGAGAGTGCCGTCAAGACCGTCACCATCGCAACGGGAGAGACGTTCAAGGCACGGTCCATCATTCTGTCCACTGGTTCCGCCTACAGGGAACTCGGCCTGCCCAATGAGAAGCGGCTGTCAGGCCACGGTGTTAGCTGGTGTGCAACCTGTGACGGTTTCTTTTTCAAGGATCAGGACATTGCCGTCATCGGCGGTGGTGATTCTGCCATGGAAGAAGCTCTCTTCCTCACCAAATTCGCCAAGTCCGTAACCGTGGTGCACCGCCGCAATTCTCTGAAGGCATCGAAGATCATGGCGGACCGCGCCCTGGCCCACGACAAGATCAATTTCATCTGGAACAGCACTGTTGAAGACGTCATCGGCGAATCGAAAGTCACTTCCCTGAAGTTGAAGAACCTCGTGGACGGCAGCGTCACCGACCTCGCTGTCACGGGTGTCTTCGTTGCCATTGGCAATGACCCCCGCACCGACCTGGTGAAGGACGTCCTGGACCTCACCCCGGAAGGCACCATCGCCGTCCAGGGGAGGAGCTCCAAGACCAGCATCCCTGGCGTCTTCGCAGCCGGAGATGTCGTGGACCCCACCTACCGGCAGGCGATCACCGCTTCAGGTTCGGGCTGTGTGGCCGCGATTGACGTTGAACACTACCTGGCGGAACTTCCCGCCTAATCACCGACGAAATACATACCGAGAAGAAAGAGTGGCCATGAGCAACGCTAAAGACGTAACTGACGCAAGTTTCGGCACCGACGTACTGTCTTCGGAGAAGCCGGTTATCGTGGACTTCTGGGCAGAGTGGTGCGGTCCCTGCCGCAAGCTGGGTCCCATCCTCGATGAGATCTCCGTGGAGTACGGCGAGAAGGTTGACGTCGTCAAGGTGAACGTGGATGACAACCCCGCCATCGCTGCCGAGTACGGCATCACCTCCATCCCCGCCGTCTACCTGTTCCAGGGCGGTGAAGTCAAGAACACGGTCATCGGCGCAAAGCCGAAGCAGTTCTTCGAGAAAGAATTTGCTGACGTTCTTTCCTAGGCCGTTTCCTCCCTGCTAATGGGAGTTGATATCTGTTTGAGTGGCCATCGCCTTTTGGCGGTGGCCACTCTCTTTTGGCGAATCATCCCATTTCGGCTTCAACGTAAGCGGAAATAGCGCTTCGCTACATCACGCAGTAGTCTTCATGGGTAGAGCGCTACCGGCAACCTAGAGAAGCCGCGTCCGATGGATGGCGTTTCACGTGAAACATCGCCGTGACTGATTCAGGTTCGACAGTGCGGCTCCCCGGTTCACGAGGTGGTGCACGAATACCAAACGGGGAAATTCTCGACCTCTAGAGCGACGGCCTTGCTGGAGCAGCAAAGTAGGCTCGATAATAACCCCAGAATAGTTGGCTGTTGCTTCCAATCCGACTGTCGGCGTATTTGGTTCATCATCGCGACCGGGGATACCTCAAATTGCAGCGGACATATGCGTCAGGAGTCTGCCTAAACTCCGAACAGCCGCACGATTTGCCTCTGCAGGTCCTCGGCAAGTGGCGGTGTCAAGTTTCACGTGAAACATCTGCACAACCCCTGGATAGTTTGGACCATAATCTTCCCCGCACCCGGAAATTGGAGCGGATTTCCCCTCTGGGTTCTTGGCAATGGCACACCTATCAGCTCACCAGCCGTACTCTGCCCATCGAAGACAATCTTCGCAGGAACCACTCGGATCGTCCTTTCCCAGCCAGCTGTCCAGATCCCATGCAATGGGATCCCGCAACGAACACCAATGACAACGACACTTGCGGTTCGCCGTCTCATGCCAGTGAATAGGCCCGGTCCCGAGCTGAGGCTCAAAACGAAAATCCTTTGCGTGCACACGAGATCTGTCCACTTCCGGAGGGGTATGGCCTCTGCATGAGCTGACGCGAAGAGGCGCCGCTTGCCAGATAAGTCGCCGCCTGGCAGTCGCTGTGCTGGCAGAACAAGCGGAGCTGGCTACTGCGCAGTCGTCAGATGGTGTACGTCTAGAGGCACCCGCTCATGTGACAGCTGGCATCAAAGCCGATCAATGGTCACTTCCAGGGTCGGCCATTTATCCGATTACAGTTGGCACTAATGCGGAGACAACTATTTCGCCACCATCCGTGAGGCAGGAGTGGGCGGCACCCGTCGATGCCTGCTATCGCAAGACCGTTGACACTCAGCCCACATTCTCAGTGTTGAAGCGTACCCGCGGTTGAAGACAACCAGAGCTAGCACCAGTCACGGTGCTGCCGTCAGTCGTTGTCATAGTTCCCAGAGTTGGTCTCTCCCACCTACGTTAGCCGTACCATCGAGTGCGTTTCGCATGGGACATGAAGCTCGCTACATCAGCACAAGGATCGCGGTACGGGGTTCCTGAGACGCGACCGTTTCACGTGAAACGCCGGCACGAATGTTGTGGCCGTACCTTCCACCCACTGCGACCTTTTACTGCGCATGGATGTGATGAGTCAGTACACCCCGGTAATGGGATTCCTGGTAGTTGCTCAGAATACTAGCTTCGCAAGTGCAAAAGAGGTGAAGCTGTTCGAGCCACAAGGTCGTCAGCAACTGCGACAGTCGTGTGGGGCACGTGGATAGGTCGTCGGATGTTTCACGTGAAACGGAAGCACCATCCACATCGCCCCTACGATCCCAGTTCCATATTCCTGCGACCCGCTCGTTTCACGTGAAACATGGCTCCGCCGCCGGCAAAGCCCGGACAGGACGAACGCTAACAGACGAGAGCATTCACACTTGGCACCAGAATCGTCTCAAGCCCACCCGACAAAAACATGCTGAGCCTTCTTGCTTGGGGGCAAAAGAAGCGATCAACGGCGCCGTGGGCGAATCGCTCACAGAGTTCACAGAGAACCGCAACGCAAGGCGATGAGGCAGGTTAGGACGGCCGATCTTCTAGTTCTTCGAATAGGGGCTCCAACAGACTGCCTACCAGCTGAAAGACGCCAGTAGCGGTGGTACAGGGCTTTACCTCCATGCGGGAGGGAGCAAACCGACAGCACTTAGGCGATGCACTTTACAGCCACTCTGCCGCACTACAGTCGGAAACCCGGCGATCCCTGCTTCCCAGCATCCCGCCATATAGCAATCACCGGAACAGGGGTACGGGAGTGCAATCGCCGTACTGTGCAAGCTCGCGAACTCAAAGAACGCTCCTGTGTACCGCCTCAGCAGACTTCCCGCACCCGCCAGCCGACACACTGCCGCATGAGGAATGCCACCGAGGAAAGACCCAATAGGGGGTGATGCAGTCCAGGGAAACAGGCCATGCTGCGACTCCGTTGACATCATTAGCCTGATCCAGGGCGGCTCTCCAGGTGCCGGCTGGGACTCCATGCCATGCGGCTGTTCGCCGCGGCTCCGCAGGTTCACGTTTCCTCGTGAATAGCAGTTCACCAAATCAGACCTCGCCACTTCTACCCGGAGGGGCGGCCCGCGGGAGACAGGCGCAAATGCCGTAGGCCATCGCGCACGCAGGTCCTCGACACATCTCATTGAGCAGGGGGAAGCGCGCACAGCGCCCACCGGGCGAACCATAGAAGACCCGAACGACTGGTAGAAGACTGATACTTGGTCAGCCGACGAGGACCCCCGCCAGGGACTGTAGCCGGCACCAGGACGCGTGGGCGTAACCCGCCACCTCGACTCCAGTGAGCGGACGCCAGTGCAGCAAGGCGGGAAAGCGTGGCCGGGTGTGTGTTCTTTCCCACAACTTTATCCACAGCCACCGCCTTCACTATCCACAGAGTTATCCACAGGCAGGTCTGGGCCAAACAGGGCATTTCTGGTGTCCGAAATACCGACCGCCGTGTCAGCGGGAACGGCGCAGTTCAGCGGAGATTCTGACTGCGCCCGAGCCGCCGCTCTACGAAGGCCAATCCAGCCCTAGAGTCCGGTGAATCAGCCAGATTCACGCTATTTCCCAGCGCAGCCGTGGTCTCATGCCGCACTTCGGAGGCTGCCTGAAGTCCGTACTCAGTTTCACGTGAAACAGTCTGCTAGTGGGCGCCGGATACCCGTGAGAAGCGTTCCGGTCCTTCGCGACATGTGCGCGTACGAGACGCCGGAGGCTGGTCTTGCCCACAGAACTATCCACATTGTTATCCACAGGTTTATCCACTCCTGCCTACCTCGCGATAGGGAGTTAGTAGATTTGCACTGCTGCAGCATTCAGCCACAGCAGACCCCTGGCATCCGACGAATCACTGCCGGAGGACGAGGCACGACGTGCCCAATCGCCGGACGTGTGACGGTTCCACCAAGATCCGGCGCCTGCTGCCAGGTTGCCTGAATGGAATGCCCACGGTCCCGGCATTGATCGCGAACATGCCCTAGTTCTTCAATGAAGCCCTAGGACCCTGGGACGCCCATTTGGAAGGTCCACGCACTCGTGAGATGCGCGGCCAGGAGCGTAGCGTCAACATCCCGGAGCCAGCGGCTCGTGGAACGCGCTGGGCTGCAGGGGGAGTGGAAGGCCCAACACAGCCGTGGTGAAAGTGACAATGGGCCGACCACCAGGAGAGCACCTCGGCTTAGACTTCGATGCATTCTTAGGCGGCACCTTATCCATCTCTACTGGGCTGTCCAACATGGGCATCCTGTCCCTCTATTGCTGGCAGTGCCTGTACAACCGGAGCACCGCAAAGCATCGGATTCGCTCATCAACCAGCGAGTGACAGACGGGGAACCCCTCGAGGCTCACTGCATGGCGCCGTGCACGGCAGGCCATACTGCCAGAAGGGCTAGGAGGGCCTGTGGAGCTCGCTGAGGCCAGCTTGAGGGCAAAGCTTCCCAGGAGGGGAAAGCGTAGGGTAGGGGCCGTCACGGTGCTGCCCTGGACTTGGTGCCGCGTTGCTGCCATCTGCTGGTCAGCGCCCGCTGCCGCCGGCGTCGACGCACCATAGGAGCTTTATGACCCACTGATTGGCGGATTCGCTGAGGCAAGACTGCGATGGGCATGACGGTCCGCTACTTTCGTAGACGTATCAGTGCATCGACAGAGAGGCCACGCCCGGCTACCGGACATGAGACAGCCTTGCGTCTTCGGTTAGCGTTTCACGTGAAACATGGCACCGCATTGGGCACCTCGGCTGCGCCATGAAAGGACAGCCCCGCCGACAAGACTTGCCGCGCTACCGGCACTCACGATGGCTGGAACCCAACTCACTAGGCTCAGCGTTTCACGTGAAACATGGTCATGAAAGTCAGGCACACTGCCGGTTCCATGGTGGGAGGGGTGTGGCCGAGGAGTCTTACGCGCCTCGTCAGTGATGATGCTCGAAAATTGTTCTGAGACTATGCGTTTCACGTGAAACATTGTCGCCGCAGCAGTGCCCCCAACTCATGCTTAATGGGGGTCCCGGCACGGAGCCAGGCCTGACCTGTTACCTTAGCGCACTCCTATACATTGCATGTCTAGGTAGGGATGTTCCACGTGAAACACTTTGGGGTGCTCCATACGACTTCTGTATCGACTATCCCCGCGTACACATTATTAGCAAGCGTGGATGTGGCTGGGATCGCCGCCAGAGGATGGGTGCAGGTGTTGATCGGACACCTGAAACTACCAGGTCTGGATGCGGAAAGCTCTCCCCGTTGACGTAGTCCGCTCCTAGCGGCATACGCACCCGCACGTTGCCTCAACGGGAACTTGAGTCAGAAGTAAGACTACGAACCTGATCAACCTGGCGACCGCCAACACATTCACAAGTAGGCTGGCTCAGCCAGGTCTACGGAATCGAATCTTCAGCTCATCACCGACTGTGGGGAGCCCCTGAAACAATCGGATACCCATCAGAACGTTATCGCCGCTTCCAGACTCGGGGCGGCATCAGGATCTATGCATAATGACTCGCAACGCAACTCTGTACTGAGCGGATGACTTTGGGGGCTGACGCGCCTTTGGCGGACTGGATCTGTACTGGGATTCGAAGAAGATGGCGCCTACAGAACCTATATGGAGTCTTGTTACGAAACCGGCAGCTCATCATCCGATGAACCGGGTGGTGATGCAGCGGAGGGAGGAGCTGGAGTATTCGCCTGTCCATCAAGGGATTCTTGAAGATTGTTCGCAGCCCTCCTGGGCGAACAGATGCATGTGCGGATGGATCCCTATGCTTGTTCGCCGCCAGACGACACCCTGCATCTTTTTGGCCGCGAGCACACCAGGCCTATCGACAACGCAGGATTATGGTCCAAAGACCCCGGCGGTCAGGTTGCCCGTTTCCCCGAATGCATGGCGGATTCCCGACCGGCACCTGCCATAGGTCGCAGCACTCACTTAGCAGTCGATGGGAGGCCGCCAGCTGCGCATCGAGTGACCGCACAGCGTTTAGGGACAAGTGGGAAGTTTCACGTGAAACACTCGCGTTCCAAGAGGTCCAGCACACACCGGCGCCAAGTTCGTGGAACTGACGATGGACGCTAAGGACACCCCGTCTGTCCATGTTTAGGCTGTGCCACGGCTTCCACCCGCAGGGTGACAGTCCTATTGTCAGCGCAAACACACGGCCCGTGCGTTAGAGCAATTCGCGCTCGGTAAGTACAGCCCGGGCGTATCCTTCTCCCGGTACTCAAGATTGGACAAAACAAGAGGCCCGGTTCAAAAGAACCGAGCCTCCTGTTTATCGTCAACAGCTAGTTGGCCGAATCCGGAGCTAAGACGTCCATGATGCGGTTCAAGTCCTCAACACTGGCAAATTCGATGCTGACTTTACCTTTACGGACGCCCAATGAGATCTTGACGTTGGTGTCCAGTCGGTCGGAAAGAGACGACGCAAGATAATCCAAGCGTTCATGCCGCGCACCCGGGCGGGGGACATTGTTCTTGGTCGGCGTGGCCGGGTCTTGGTACAGGGTTACAGCCTCTTCCGTGGCCCGCACGGACATTCCCTCAGCAACGATCTTCTGGGCCAGGCGCTCCATCGCAGCGGCGTCTGGCAGGGCCAACAGTGCCCGCGCGTGGCCAGCTGAGAGGACACCTGCCGCCACTCGGCGCTGTACAAGCGGGGGAAGCTTCAGAAGGCGGAGAGTGTTGGATACCTGCGGTCGCGAACGGCCAATCCTATCGGCCAGCTGCTCATGCGTCGTACCGAAGTCCTCCAGCAGCTGCTGGTAGGCCGCTGCCTCTTCAAGCGGGTTCAGCTGGCTGCGATGCAGGTTCTCCAGCAGGGCATCGCGCAGGAGGTCATCGTCAGTCGTCTCACGGACAATTGCCGGGATAGTATCCAGGCCGGCGGCCTGGACTGCCCGCCACCTGCGCTCGCCCATGACGAGCTCATATGGCTCGATACCGTCTTCAGTTGATTTACGGACAACAATTGGCTGGAGGACGCCTATTTCGCGAACAGAGTGAACCAGCTCCGCCATGTCGTCTTCATCGAAGACCGAACGCGGCTGTTTCCGGTTGGGATGAATGTCCGCGACGGAAATCTCGGCGAAGTGGGCACCCGGGACCTCCACCAAGTCCACACCGTTATCAGAGGCTCGGACATCGGCCACCTCAACGGACGAAGCACCGTCCGTTGAGAGAGAGGAGGGGGTTTCTCCGGAACCGGCAGCATCGGCCGGAAGGGCCGGCGTCGGCGTGGCCTGAACTTCACCCCCAGCAGGTGTTGCGTTACCGGTGCCTGCAGGAACATCAGCAGCTACTGTGGACTTCTTCGTGGTACTGCCTGTGGTCCGTGCAGCACCGGAGGACTTTTTCGGCACTGGAGCCTTCGCGGCGGCTACCTTCTTCGTGGCCGGTGTGGATTCACGTGGAACAGCAGCTGCCGGAGCGTCCGGCTTGGCCGTGGTTTCTGCGGCGGCGGGCTCTGCCTTCTTACGGCCTTCGGGAAAGAAGAGATCCACCGGACGCGATGCAGCGGCACCGTTGCCCTGACCGTTGGACGCGCCCGAACTAGGAATCAGCGCGCCAAGACCGCGGCCAAGGCCCCGTCGCTTCTCGCTCATGGGTAAATCCCTCCAGTGGTAGAACCGGGCGTAGTCCCGGCTCCGGTCGATGCAGTATTGAAGATTTTAGCGTTCTGCTATTTCAGCAGCGGCTTCCAGGTAGGACAGGGCACCGCTGGAGGAAGGGTCGTAGGTCATGACGGTCTGCTGGTAGCTTGGCGCTTCGGAGATGCGTACGGAGCGGGGGACGACTGCGGAGAGCACCTGATCAGGGAAATGCGTCCGCACCTCGGCCGCAACCTGGGCAGCCAGGTTGGTACGGCCGTCATACATGGTGAGCAGGATTGTGGAAACAACCAGGTCGGCGTTCAGGTGCTTCTGGATCATCTCAATGTTCTTGAGCAGCTGGCTCAGTCCTTCCAGTGCGTAGTATTCGCACTGGATGGGGATGAGGACCTCATTGGCCGCGCAGAAGGCGTTGACCGTCAGGAGGCCCAGGCTGGGCGGGCAGTCGATGAAGATGTAGTCGAGGCGTTCCTCACCGTTCTTTTCCCGGGTCTTGGCATAGACATCGATGGCCCGGCGCAGCCGCTGTTCGCGTGCCACGAGGGACACGAGTTCGATTTCGGCCCCGGCGAGGTGGATGGTGGCAGGAGCGCAGATGAGCTTCTCCATGTCGGGGCACTGCGCCACTACGTCTGCCAGCGCCACGTCATTGATGAGAACGTCGTAGATGCTGTCCACGTCGGCATGGTGCTCGATGCCAAGGGCTGTGGAAGCGTTGCCCTGCGGGTCGATGTCGATGACCAGCACGTTTAGCCCGGCCGCTGCCAACGCGGCAGCGATATTCACCGTGGTGGTGGTCTTGCCGACACCGCCCTTTTGGTTCGACACAGTGAAGATCCGGGTCTTTTCGGGACGTGGAAGGCGGCGGCCCAACAGCTTTTCGCGGCGCTTGGTCTCGTGTGCGAGCTCGCGGGCAATGGGGCTGGAATCGTCGATAGCGTCGATAACGTTCGATCGACCCGTAGCGGTTGTTTCACGTGAAACAAGGACCGAAGAGGAGTTTTTCGCAACCGGTTTCGGATGGTTTCCGCCTCGTCCGGGAATACTGACCGGGCCAGAGACAGAACGTGCGGACCCCAGCGTCACAAACGGTGGTATCCGTTGTGTGGAGGCTTCACTACTTGTCACTGGGGCACACTCACTCTCGTTCAGCCAATTTTGCTGCCGTTGTCTAGCCTAACCGCTGCACCCGGCAGACCGAGGTCGCCGGGCCCTTACTAGGACTTCTTTTGGGGCTTGCTTACAACGATGCGTACTACCGTGGTGGGCTCCTCCAGGAGGTTGTCACCCACGGTAAGGACTGATGTCTCAACGCCACCCAGTTTCCGGATGGCTTTGGCGGCTTTCTCGATCTCTTCACCGGCACTGCGGCCTTTGATGGCGATCACTTCGCCCTTGCCGGCAAGCAGGGGAATGGTCAGCCCGGCAAGGTTCGTCAGGGCAGATACGGCCCGGGCCGTTACGACGTCGGCTTCGACATGGCCCACGGCAAGCTCGGCCCGGCTGCGCATGATCGTGACGTTGTCCAGGCCGAGGTCATCAACCACTTCCTGCAGCCAAATTACCCGGCGTTCCAGGGGTTCAATGAGCGTCAGTTCAAGATCCGGCCGGGCTATCGCCAGGCACAGCCCCGGAAGCCCGGCACCGCTTCCAACGTCCGCCACGTGGCTTCCCAGCGGAATCTCACTTTCGATGACGGCACAGTTGAGGACGTGACGGCTCCAGAGGCGTGGGATTTCCCGAGGGCCGATAAGGCCCCGTTCAGTTCCGGAGGTGGCCAAGTGCTCAACGTAGCGCTTCGCCAGGTCCAGCCGATCGCCGAAAATCTTCTCAGCAGCCCGAAGTTCGGCAGCCGTGATGTCAACCATGGTTAGCGGCAGCAATTCTCTAGTCAGTGGATACAACGATATGGCGGCCGTTACCTTCGCCTTCGGACTCGCTCACGAGTCCCAGGTCGGCAACGGCGTCGTGGACAATCTTGCGTTCGTAGGCGCTCATGGGCTCGAGGGCGACGGGCTTGCCGGTCTCCTTGACCAATGCAGCAGCGTCTTCGGCAATCTTCTGCAGGTGGCCGGTACGTTCCTGCCGGTAACCGTTGATGTCCAGCACCAGGCGCGAGCGGCTTTCAGTGGCAGACAGGACTGCAAGACGCGTCAGTTCCTGCAGGGCCTCGAGGACTTCACCGTCATCACCCACCAGGCTCTCCAGTCCTTCGGTCTCCTCTTCGGCGACGATGGAGATGTACGTGCGGCCGTTGCGGACCTCGATGTCGATATCGCCATCAATATCAGCGATGTCCAGAAGTTCCTCGAGGTAGTCGGCCGCGATGTCGCCCTCTTCTTCAAGCCTACTGGCAGCAGAAGGTTTCACAGACGAAATGTCCGCGGTGCCGGACTCGTCGCGGTCCTCGACCACGTCTTCGGAAAGGGCGTGTTCGGTGCTCTCGGCTGACATCTACTTCTTCTTCCTGTTCTTGCGTTGTGGCTGTACGCGCTGTCCCTTGGCTTCGGCGATCGCAGCCTCGGCTTCGGCCTCGGCGCTGTCGTCCTTCTTTCCGGTCAGGATAGACAGCGCGGGCAGGCCTTTGGCGGCCCGACGTTCAGCAAGGGCCTTGGCAGCGGGGGAACCCGGCGTGGGCATGCGGCGGATGACGAAGAACTGCTGGCCCATGGTCCAAAGGTTGGTGGTGGTCCAGTAGATGAGGACACCAATGGGGAAGTTGATGCCACCCACACCGAACACGATGGGGAGGATGTAGAGCATCATCTTCTGCTGGCGCATGAAGGGGCTGGCCATGGCTTCTTCGGACATGTTCTTCGCCATGATCTGCTTCTGCGTGATGAACTGCGAGGCGGTCATTGCCAGGATCATCACAATGGAGAGAACAACAACTGCTACGTTGGTGGCGCCTCCGTGGAGAAGCGCAGCCGACAGCGGAGCTCCAAAAATGCTGGACGCATCGAACTCGACAACCTGCTCGTGGCTCATGGCCCCAATGCCTTCGCCCTGTTCCTTCGCTCCCGAAATACCCGACAGCACCTGGAAGAGTGCAAAGAAGAAGGGCATCTGGATCAGCATGGGAAGGCAGGCCGAGAACGGGTTGGTCCCGTGCTTCTTGTACATGGCCATCTGCTCCTGCGCCATGGCCTGGCGGGAGAGCTGATCGGTCTTGCCCTTGTACTTGTCCTGCAGCTTCTTCAGGTCAGGCTGCAGCAGCTGCATACCGCGCTGGGCCTTGATCTGCTTGACGAACACAGGGATCAGGGCGGCACGGATCACCAGCACCAGCCCAATGATGGACAGCGTCCAGGTCCAGCCGTTCGCCGCGGGCATCCCGATGGTGCTCAGCCCATCGTGGAATCCAATCATGATGATGGAAACCAGCCACTTGAACGGGGCCATGATTGTTCCGAAAAAGTCCATACTTATCCCTATTCGTCAGGCCGCACTGCGGCCTTCTTCATCAGTCCGAGCAACCAGGTACCTGTCCGGGTTGTTCAGCACAACAATTGTGGGGGTCTGGTTTTCAGGCCATTCCCGCTTGCCGGCGGGGACGTGGTCCACTCCGCCGGCGTTCCATGGGTGGCAGCGGCCCAGGCGGCGGACGGCCAGCCAGGTTCCTTTAACAGCGCCATGGACGGTGACAGCTTCAAGGGCGTAAGCCGAGCATGAAGGAAAAAACCGGCAGACCTGGCCGTACAAGGGTGAAACCACCTTGCGGTAGGCCTTCAGCAGGAGAATGAGGATGTTCCGGGGCACGTTCCAGAGAAACAGCACGACGGCGGCGGGAAGAGGATGAAGATGGGCGACGACGGCGGTGGCGTTAGGCACGCGGTGTCCCCTTCTGTGTTGTACCAGCCGAACCCTTGGCGGCAGCCCTTTGGGGGCGGCCGGCCAACCGGTTCAGCGTCGACTCAAGTGCAGCGTTATAGTCATCCAGCAGCTGGTCCCAGCTGGCGGAAGCGGACGCAGGCAGCGCCCTGACCACTATGGCGAGACCGGTGCCGTGTTCGCGCAGCGAGGCAGCACCTGCTTCCCGTAGTCTCCTCTTAACGAGGTTCCTGACCACAGCGTTCCCGACACTCTTGGAAACGATGAACCCGATCCGGCTGGGTTCGTCGGCAGCAATGGCTGCCGCATATAACACTACGTTCCGGCGTCCATTGCGGACACCGGAACGTACGGTTGTTGAAAAGTCGGTGGAAGTCCTCAGGCGGTTGCGGGTGGCCAGCACCTTAAACTCGCAAGGAAGGTATCTACCGACAAGTCAGTTATTTAAGCCGACAGCTCGGTGCGGCCCTTGCCACGGCGGGCTGCCAGGATGGCGCGGCCGGCACGGGTACGCATACGAAGGCGGAAGCCGTGCTTCTTGGCTCGACGGCGGTTATTCGGCTGAAAAGTCCGCTTGCTCACGTTAGTTACTCCAGTGGATCAAAGGTGCGTCCACCCGATCAATATGGGGAAGAACTGGCCGACGCTAAGTTTTGTATATGTACGCTTCCCCCTGCTGCCCAGGCGCAGTGCACTTGGGAGAATCAGTCGGGGCCAAAAAGCGGACACAAAGGACTTCACAACGTTAGGGCAATTTGGACCCTCCAGTCAAACCGGGTGGGGTCCGCACCACTATCCCCAGCTGTGTCTAACTACCCGTCCCCGCCTGTGGATGAAGTGGCTCACAACCGCCAAAAGGGAACCACAACGGTGTAATTATCCACAAGCAGTTTCCCAGCTATCTTCTAGGCTTTTCATCCCCTAGAGTGGCTCAGTAGCCGATTATCCACGGACTGTGCATAACCCTGTGGATGAAGCTGGGCCAGCATCTTGGTTCCGGGTCCGGGGCTGCAGGTAATGCAGGGCAAAGCAAGTTTTGAGGGAACCGATTGATGACAGTAGACGAAGCCAACCACGCCAATACTGTCGGAAGTTCCTGGCGGCGAGTTATCAGCCTGCTGGAGAAGGACCACCGGGTAACACCCCGCCAGCGTGGCTTTGTCATCCTCGCCCAGGCCCAAGGCCTGATCGGATCCACCCTCCTGGTGGCCGTTCCCAACGAACTCACCCGCGAAGTGCTGCAGACGCAGGTCAAGGACGCCCTGGACGACGCCCTGCACAACGTCTTTTCTGAGGACATCAGGTGCGCCATCGACGTCGACACCGATCTGGTCCCCATCCACAAAGAGCCTGAACCCGTGGTTGAACCTGCCTACGCGCAGGACCAGCTGATCGAGCAGAAGCCGCAGCCCATGCTGCCGAGCACCTCCCACGAATTTGGCCGGCTCAACCCCAAATATGTCTTCGACACGTTCGTGATCGGTTCGTCGAACCGTTTCGCCCACGCTGCCGCGGTCGCCGTCGCCGAAGCCCCTGCCAAGGCTTACAACCCGCTGTTCATCTACGGCGACTCCGGCCTGGGCAAGACGCACCTGCTGCACGCGATCGGGCACTATGCCCGCCGGCTCTACAGCGGCATCCGGGTGCGGTATGTGAATTCTGAGGAGTTCACCAACGACTTCATCAACTCGATCCGCGATGACGAGGGCGCCAGCTTCAAGACCACCTACCGGAACGTGGACGTCCTGCTCATTGACGACATCCAGTTCCTTGCCGGCAAGGACCGGACGCTGGAGGAGTTCTTCCACACCTTCAACTCGCTGCACAACAACAACAAGCAAGTGGTGATCACTTCGGATCAGCCGCCCAAACTGCTTGCCGGGTTCGAGGACCGGATGAAGTCGCGCTTCGAGTGGGGCCTGCTGACGGACATCCAGCCCCCCGAGCTTGAAACCCGCATCGCCATCCTCCGCAAGAAGGCCCTCAGCGAGGGACTGTCCGCACCGGACGACGCGCTGGAATACATCGCATCCAAGATCTCCAGCAACATCCGCGAACTTGAGGGCGCGCTCATCCGCGTCACCGCATTCGCCAGCCTGAACCGGCAGCCCGTGGATGTTGCCCTCGCCGAAATGGTCCTGAAAGACCTCATCACCGACGACGGCGCCCAGGAAATCACATCCGGCCAGATCCTGCAGCAGACCGCTGACTACTTCAAGCTCAGCATGGAAGAGCTCTGCAGCAAGTCCCGGACCCGGACACTGGTCACCGCCCGGCAGATCGCCATGTACCTCTGCCGCGAACTGACGGACATGTCCCTCCCCAAGATCGGCCAGGAGCTCGGCGGCCGCGATCACACCACGGTGATCCATGCAGACCGGAAAATCCGTGAGCTGATGGCCGAGCGGCGTGTGATCTACAACCAGGTCACGGAGCTGACCAACCGCATCAAGCAGCAGCAGCGCGACTCCTGATCCCCGCATCTATACCTTATTAACAGGTGCATGTGGATAAGCCTGTGGATAGTTAAGGGGACAAGCGCGCTTAATGGGCTTAAAACCCTTAAGGCGTCTGTGGATCGTTAAAAACCGGCTTCTGGGTTGTCCCCATCCACACCCTGTTTAAAACCCAGTTAACTCACAGTCCGTGAACAGGGCTTAACCGCGGATCTCCGCCGCCAGACAGGGTTATCCACAGTTTCCACAGCAGTTATTAACACTACGAATCCCAAAAAATTGAAAATCCCTCAAACAACAAGATCCTTCCCCCGTACCGTGCAGGGACCATCGGGCCCCTGGAGGGGCCGGGGAGGTTTTGGGGGATGGGTTAATCCCGGATCTTCCGGCTAAGCTGTCAGCAGCGCTCCCATCCCCGGGTTTTGTGTGGTTTCCGTTCAGCGCGGACCATGCACCTGCCGGAATCGGGTGCATCACTTTCCGGAACCACCCCTGCGGAGGTTTCGGCCTACTTGGCAGCAGCAATGAAAGGCGGCATCCCTCCGTGAAGTTCAGAGTCGATCGGGACGTCCTGGCAGAAGCCGTCACCTGGACAGCCCGCTCGTTGTCTCCGCGGCCGCCAGTGCCAGTTCTTTCCGGCCTGCTCCTCAAGGCAGAAGCCGGCACAGTCAGCCTTTCGAGCTTCGATTACGAAACGTCTGCGCGCCTTGAGATCGCTGCCGACATCCGTGACGAAGGCACCATCCTGGTATCGGGCCGCCTCCTTGCGGATATTTGCCGAAGCCTGCCCTCAGCGCCCGTCGACGTCGAAACCGACGGCAACAAGGTCACCCTCACCTGCCGCCGAAGCAGCTTCCACCTGGCCACCATGCCGGAGGCCGAATACCCACCGCTTCCCGCGCTTCCCGCGATCAGCGGCACTGTTCCGGGTGATGCGTTTGCACAGGCTGTTTCCCAGGTGATCATTGCCGCCAGCAAGGACGACACCCTGCCCATCCTCACCGGCGTGCGCATGGAAATTGAAGACGACCTCATCACCCTGCTGGCTACGGACCGCTACCGCCTGGCCATGCGCGAGGTACCGTGGAAGCCCGTCACTCCCGGTATTTCCACCAGTGCGCTGGTCAAGGCAAAAACCCTCAATGAAGTGGCCAAAACACTGGGCAACAGCGGCGACATCAGCCTCGCCCTGTCCGATGACGACACGCGCCTCATTGGCTTCGAAAGCGGTGGACGCACCACCACATCCCTGCTGGTGGACGGCGATTACCCCAAGATCCGGTCGCTTTTCCCGGAGTCCACGCCCATCCACGCCACGGTTCAGACCCAGGAACTGGTGGAAGCCGTCCGCCGTGTGTCACTGGTGGCTGAACGCAACACCCCGGTTCGCCTGGCGTTCACTGCCGGGCTGCTGAACCTGGATGCCGGCACCGGCGAAGACGCCCAGGCATCCGAGGAACTCGAAGCGCAGCTCTCCGGAGACGACATCACCGTGGCGTTCAACCCCCACTACCTGGTGGAAGGCCTCAGCGTGATTGAAACCAAGTTCGTGCGGTTCTCATTCACGTCCGCCCCCAAGCCGGCCATGATCACCGCCCAGGCTGACGCCGACGGCGAGGACCAGGACGATTACCGGTACCTGGTGATGCCGGTCCGACTCCCTAACTAAGCCTCACTACCGCCCTGGCCGTGCGCCCAGACACTTGGTGCCAAACGACAACCCATTCCTAGCTCAGAAAAGAGTTCCACCATGCACATTGGACTGATCGGCCTTGGCAAAATGGGATTCAACATGCGTGAGCGGCTGCGCAGTGGCGGCATCGAGGTCACGGGTTACGACCGGAACCCCGATGTGACCGACGTGCCTACTGTCGATGAGCTCCTGGCCGCTGTTCCCGCACCGCGACTGATCTGGGTGATGGTTCCCGCCGGCGCAGTCACGGATGCAGTGATCACCGAACTCGCGGACAAACTGGACCAGGGGGATCTGGTGATTGACGGTGGAAACTCCCGTTTCACCGAGGACCAGAAACATGGTGAACTCCTCGCCGGAAAAGGCATCCGGTTCGTGGATTGCGGTGTTTCCGGCGGCGTCTGGGGCCTGCAGAACGGCTATGGCCTGATGGCCGGCGGCGATGCTGCGGATGTGGAACTGGCCCTGCCGGTCTTCGATGCGCTGCGTCCGGAAGGTGACCGTGCGGACAGCTTCGTCCATGTGGGCGGCGTCGGCGCGGGCCATTACGCCAAGATGGTCCACAACGGCATCGAATACGGCCTGATGCAGGCATACGCAGAGGGATACCAGCTGCTCGCTTCGAAAGACATCATCAGCGACCTCCCCGGCACTTTCCGCGCCTGGCAAAAAGGTACTGTGGTCCGGTCGTGGCTGCTCGACCTCCTGGTCAAGGCCTTGGAAGAGGACCCCGGCCTGCAGAACATCGATGACTACGTGGAGGACTCCGGCGAAGGCCGCTGGACCGTTGAGGAAGCCATCGCCAACGCCATCCCGGCTCCCGCGATCACGGCAGCGCTCTTCGCCCGTTTTGAGTCCCGCGAGGACAGCTCACCTGCCATGAAGATGGTGTCCGCACTCCGGCACCAGTTTGGCGGGCACGCCACCCGTCCCGCCAAGTAGCACTCACCGGGGACCCCGCTGTCCCCAGAATTGTCGAAACCCGCGTGTATCTGGAACACCTCTCCCTGACCGATTTCCGCAGCTACGCCCAGGTGGACCTTGCCCTCAGCCCCGGCGTCACGGTGCTGGTGGGCTACAACGGTATCGGCAAAACCAACCTGATGGAGGCTATCGGCTATCTGGCCACCCTCAGCTCCCACCGCGTCAGTTCGGACGGCCCGCTCCTGCGGTTCGGCACCGAACGCGCACTGGTCCGGGCCAGGCTGGTGCGCAACGGCCAGACCACCGTACTGGAGCTGGAGATCAATGCCGGCAGGGCCAACCGCGGCCGCATCAACCGCAGCAATCCGGTCCGGGCGCGGGACCTGCTGGGCATCTGCCAGACGGTGCTCTTTGCGCCGGAAGACCTGGCCTTGGTCAAGGGTGATCCGTCCAACCGCCGCAGGTTCCTGGACGAACTGCTGGCCAGCCTGGTCCCGCACCATGCCGCAACCCGCAGCGACTACGACCGCGTGCTGAAACAGCGCAACGCCCTGCTGAAATCGGCCCGTGCCGGGCGGGTGACCGCCGCCCACCAAGCCACCCTCGATGTGTGGGACCAGCACATGGCGAAGGCCGGGGCCGAGCTTCTGCGCGCACGGCTCGAACTGGTGGAACTTCTCCGGCCCCACCTTTCCCGCGCCTATTCAGAGCTGACCGACGCGTCCAAGCCGGCTGATGCGATCTACCGGTCCACGCTGCAGAACCAGATGGACGACGACGGCGCATCGTTGGGTGCCACAGGCCGGCCGGGGCCGGGGGACACGGCCGCTGCCGAAGACCTGCGCGGCCTCAGCATCGAGGAGCTGACCCAGCGCTATATCCGCGCGTTCGGCGAATCACGGAAGAAGGAGCTTGAGCGAGGCATCTCGCTGGTGGGTCCGCACCGGGACGATCTTGAACTGGTACTGGGGCAGGCACCCGCCAAGGGCTATGCATCCCATGGTGAAACCTGGTCCATGTGCCTCTCCCTGCGGCTGGCGTCCTACTACGTGATGCTTGACGATGCGCGTACCGGCGGCTCCGCTCCCATCCTGATCCTTGACGACGTTTTTGCCGAGCTTGACGTCCAGCGGCGGCGTAAACTGGCCGCTATAGTTTCCGGCGCGGAACAGGTCCTGGTGACCGCCGCCGTCGACGCCGATATCCCGGAGGAACTGTCCGGACGGCGGGTGAAAGTGGTCCCGGGAGGCATTGATGAGCAGGGAGAGTGACGCCGGCGGGCTGCAGCCTGGACGGGATCCTGACCAGATCGATGCTCCGCAGGCCGCGCTCAACCGGATGCGCGAAGCCGCCGCAGCCCGCGGCGAGATCCGCCGCAAGGCGCAACGGCCCGGACAACAAAAGACCAGGGGCAGCATCCGGGACACCCGCGGGTTCAGCCAGTTCCATGCCACAGGCCGCGATCCGTTGGGGCTCGGCAAGGTGGTGGGGCGGCTGGTGGCCGAGCGGGGCTGGACGTCGCCCGTGGCTGTCGGTTCCGTCATGGCGGAATGGGCCACCCTGGTGGGTCCGGAAATTTCAGCGCATTGCACCCCGGAAAGTTTTACCGATACCACCCTGCACGTGCGGTGCGATTCGACCGCCTGGGCCACCCAGCTGCGGCTCCTCAGCGCCAGCCTGCTGGAAAAATTCAGGGTGGAACTGGGAGACGGCGTGGTCACCAGCATCCAGGTTCTGGGCCCTTCGGCGCCCAGTTGGCGCAAGGGCGGCAGGAGTGTCAACGGACGCGGACCGCGGGATACCTACGGATAGTCCGTCGCCAATCTCTTGATAATCGGCCTGCGGCCGTGTAGGCGCCTGCGAGGGCCGCGGCCTGTATAGGCACCAAGAGGCGGTTCCGTTAGGGCGCCCTAGGCGGGGCCAGCGGCCTGCCACGGCCACACGGCACCGCGTCCACGCCCCTGGAATGCGGGGATATGGGGCGCTTCGCGGTAGAATTGTTGCAGATAACTGGGCGCGGGTGAGACGTTGACTGAGTCCGTTTTCCGCGCACTCCGGTCCGCGGTCTGCGGCTCCCCACAACGTCAACAAGTCACCGGCGCCATAAGTTTGTGCCTGTTGGCAGGTGACTTCCTGTATTTACCCAGGGAGGAACCGGCCGGCCATCATCGAGAACGAGGAGTCGACAGCGCCTGTGGCTAACGACAATACAGATATTCTGGCAGTTGACCCCGCAGCCGGTGACGCCGGCGGTCCTGACGCAACGGCGGAAGCGGCCACCCCACGGGAGTACGGCGCCAGTGACATCACTGTCCTCGAAGGCCTCGAAGCGGTGCGAAAACGCCCCGGCATGTACATCGGTTCCACCGGTCCGCGCGGCCTCCACCACCTAGTGTACGAAGTGGTGGACAACTCGGTCGATGAAGCGCTGGCCGGCTACTGCACCCACATCGAGATAGTCCTGCAGGCCCGACGGCGGCGTCAAGGTAGTGGATGACGGCCGCGGCATTCCCGTGGACATGCACCCCACTGAGCACAAACCCACGGTTGAAGTGGTCATGACCATCCTGCACGCCGGCGGCAAGTTCGGCGGCGGCGGTTATGCAGTGTCCGGCGGCCTCCACGGCGTTGGCATCTCTGTGGTGAACGCCCTGTCCAGCCGGGTAAATACGGAAGTCCGGCGCCAGGGGCATGTTTGGCGAATGTCCTTTGCCAACGGCGGCAAGCCTCAGGGCAGCCTGGTCCAGGGCGAGGAAACGGAACAGACCGGCACCACGCAGACCTTCTACCCCGACGCAGAGATCTTCGAGTCCACCGAGTTCGACTTCGAAACGCTCCGCGCACGCTTCCAGCAGATGGCCTTCCTCAACAAGGGCCTGCGCATCACCCTTACCGATGAGCGCGCGGCCACCGAAGACGAGGCCGACGCCGATCCGGACCTGGACGGCATGGTCACCGAAGGCGAGATCAGCGCCGAGCACCGCACGGTGGTGTACCAGTACGACGAAGGCCTGCTGGACTACGTCAAGCACCTGAACTCCGGCAAGAAGGTTGATGTGGTCCACGAGGACGTCATCGCCTTCGAAACCGAGGACAAGGACCGCAAAATCGCGCTGGAAATGGCGATGCAGTGGACGAATGCCTACTCCGAGAGTGTCCACACCTACGCGAATACCATCAACACCCACGAAGGCGGCACCCACGAAGAGGGCTTCCGCGCGGCCATGACCTCCTTGGTCAACCGCTACGCCCGGGAAAAGGGCATCATCAAGGAAAAGGACGACAACCTCACCGGAGACGACATCCGTGAGGGACTTACCGCCGTCATTTCCGTGAAGCTCTCCGAGCCCCAGTTCGAAGGCCAGACCAAGACCAAGCTCGGCAACTCCGAGGTCAAGGGCTTCGTCCAGCGCGTAGTCACGGACGGCCTGGGTGACTGGCTGGAACGCAACCCGGGCCCGGCCCGCGATGTCATCCGGAAGGCCATTTCGGCCGCCCAGGCACGCATGGCAGCACGGAAGGCCCGCGACAACGCCCGCCGGAAGAGCCCGCTGGAATCCTTCGGCATGCCCGGAAAGCTCTCCGACTGCTCGTCCAAGGACCCGGCAAAGTGCGAGGTCTACATCGTGGAGGGTGACTCCGCAGGCGGTTCCGCCAAGCGCGGCC
Source organism: Pseudarthrobacter sp. SL88 (assembly GCF_026672455.1). Lineage (NCBI taxonomy): Bacteria > Bacillati > Actinomycetota > Actinomycetes > Micrococcales > Micrococcaceae > Pseudarthrobacter > Pseudarthrobacter sp. SL88. The sequence continues at coordinate 4,009,472 of NZ_JAPPRD010000001.1, read as the reverse complement.
GCAACCCCGAAACCCAGGCCATCCTTCCGTTGCGCGGAAAAATCCTCAACGTTGAACGCGCGCGCCTGGACAAGGCCCTTGGCAACGCCGAAGTGCAGTCCATGATCACAGCCTTCGGCACGGGCATTGGCGAAGACTTCGACCTCGCCAAGCTGCGGTACCACAAGATCGTGCTGATGGCCGATGCCGATGTTGACGGCCAGCACATCACCACGCTGCTGATGACGCTGCTGTTCCGTTACATGAGGCCGTTGATCGAGAACGGCTACGTCTACCTCGCGCAGCCCCCGCTGTACCGCATCAAGTGGTCCAATGCTCCGCACGACTACGTCTACAGTGACCGCGAACGCGACGCCAAACTGGTGTCCGGCCAGGCAGCAGGCCGCCGCATTCCCAAGGACAACGGCATCCAGCGCTACAAGGGCCTTGGTGAAATGGACTACACGGAGCTGTGGGACACCACCATGGACCCGGACAACCGCACCCTGCTCCAGGTCACCATGGACGACGCCCTCGCAGCCGACCAGATCTTCTCGGTCCTGATGGGCGAAGACGTGGAATCACGGCGCAACTTCATTCAGCAGAACGCCAAGGACGTCAGGTTCCTCGATATCTAGGACATAGTTCCTACATTCGACAACCGACATATACCTGAAACGGAAAATAAAAAATGAGCGACGAAACACCCGAGAACCCGGCACCCGACGCCGGGAATCCGGAAACCGTTCTTGAAGGCGATGTGCTGATCGACCGCGTGGAGCAGGTGGACCTGCAGACGGAAATGCAGCGCTCCTACCTGGACTACGCCATGGCCGTCATTGTGGGACGGGCCCTCCCGGACGTCCGCGACGGGCTCAAGCCTGTGCACCGCCGCGTGCTCTATGCGATGTTCGACGGCGGCTACCGGCCTGACCGTTCCTTCAACAAGTGTGCCCGCGTGGTGGGCGAGGTCATGGGCCAGTACCACCCGCACGGTGACACTGCGATTTACGACGCCCTGGTCCGCCTTATCCAGGACTGGACCATGCGGTACCCGTTGGCCCTCGGCCAGGGCAACTTCGGCTCGCCGGGCAACGACGGCGCGGCTGCACCCCGTTACACCGAAACCAAGATGGCCCCCCTGGCCATGGAGATGGTGCGGGACATCGACGAGGAAACCGTCGACTTCCAGGACAACTACGACGGCAAGAACCAGGAGCCCACCATCCTGCCGGCCCGGTTCCCCAACCTGCTGGTCAACGGATCCTCGGGCATCGCCGTCGGCATGGCCACCAACATTCCGCCGCACAACCTGCGCGAAGTGGCGGACGGCGTGCAGTGGTACCTGGCCAATCCGGCGGCCACCCGCGAGGAACTGCTGGAAGAACTTCTTCGCCGCGTGAAGGGCCCCGATTTCCCCACCGGCGCCACCATCCTCGGCCACAAGGGCATCGAGGATGCGTACCGCACCGGCCGCGGCTCGGTCACCATGCGCGCCGTGGTCAATGTCGAGGAACTGCAGAACCGCACCTGCCTGGTGGTCACCGAACTGCCGTACCAGGCGAACCCGGACAACCTCGCCATCAAAATCGCCGAACTGGTCAAGGACGGCAAGATCCAGGGCATTGCCGACCTCCGCGATGAGACGTCGGGCCGCACCGGCCAGCGCCTGGTCATTGTCCTCAAGCGCGACGCCGTGGCGAAGGTTGTGCTGAACAACCTCTACAAGCACACGGAACTGCAGAGCAACTTCTCGGCCAACATGCTGGCCATCGTGGACGGCGTTCCGCGCACCCTGAGCCTGGATGCCTTCATCCGGCACTGGGTCACCCACCAGATGGACGTCATTGCACGCCGGACCCGCTACCGCCTGCGCAAGGCGGAAGAAGAAGCGCACATCCTGCGGGCGCTGCTGAAGGCCTTGGACATGCTGGATGAGGTCATCGCCCTGATCCGCGCATCCAACACCACCGAAGCGGCCCGCGACGGCCTGATGGAACTGCTGGACATCGATGAACTGCAGGCACGGGCCATCCTGGACATGCAGCTGCGCCGCCTGGCAGCACTCGAACGCCAGAAGATCCAGGACAGGCACTCCGAGCTCGAAGCCCTGATTGCCGAATACAACGCGATCCTCGCTTCGGAAGAGCGCCAGCGCGGGATCATCAGCACCGAGCTGGGTGAAATCGTGGACAAGCACGGCGATGACCGCCGCACCAAGATCCTCATGGGCTTTGACGGTGACATGTCCATGGAGGACCTCATCCCCGAAGAGGAGATGGTGGTCACCATCACCCGCGGCGGCTACGTCAAGCGGACGCGGAGCGACAACTACCGTTCCCAGCAGCGTGGCGGCAAGGGCATCAAGGGTGCCCAGCTGCGCGGTGACGATGTGGTGGAACACTTCTTCGTCACCACCACTCACCACTGGCTCCTGTTCTTCACCAATTTGGGCCGCGTCTACCGCGCCAAGGCCTATGAGCTGATGGAAGCCGGACGCGATGCCAAGGGCCAGCACGTGGCCAACCTGCTGGCGTTCCAGCCCGATGAGCATATTGCCCAGGTGCTGGACCTGAAGGACTACCAGCAATCGCCGTACCTGGTGCTGGCCACCAAGCGGGGGCTGGTGAAGAAGACCAGGCTGGAGGACTACGACACCAACCGTTCCGCCGGCGTTATTGCCATCAACCTGCGTGACGGCGACGAACTGGTCTCCGCCCAGCTGGTCTCCGAAACCGACGACCTGTTCCTGGTGTCCCGCATGGGGCAGTCGATCCGCTTCACCGCCACCGACGATGCACTGCGCCCCATGGGGCGTGCCACATCCGGCGTGACCGGCATGAAGTTCCGCGAGGATGATGAACTGCTGGCCGCCGATGTGGTCACTGACGGGTCCTTCGTGTTTATCGTGACCGAAGGCGGCTACGCCAAGCGCACCGCCGTGGAGGAATACCGCCTGCAGGGCCGCGGTGGCCTGGGCATCAAGGTGGGTAAGTACCAGGAGGATCGGGGACACCTTGTGGGCGCCCTGATTGTCCAGGAAGAGGATGAAGTCCTGGTGGTCATGGAGGGCGGCAAGGTAGTCCGTTCTTCGGTCGCAGGTGTCCCTGCAAAGGGACGCGACACCATGGGCGTCATCTTTGCCAAGCCGGACAAGAACGACCGCATCATCGAGGTTGCCCGCAACAGCGAACGCGGTCTCGAGGACGAAGAATCAGCGGAGGATGACGTAACGTTGGCTGAAGAATCACCGGCCTTTGAGTCAGAGGACGCCTCGGGCGACGCTGAGCCGAACGACGACAACACGGAGGTAACCGAGTGAGTAATTCCGACTCATTTCCCAAGCCGAACAGCACCGTTCCCGATGGAAACCGCCCCTCGGCGGCGCCCCGGGTGAATGCCCCTGTCCGTCCGCAGCAGCGGCCTTCCGCGCCCGCCGGTGCGCCCGGACAGCGCCCTTCGGTTCCCGGACAGCGTCCGTCCCAGCCCGGCCAGGGAAGCCAGCAGGGCCAGCCCGGCCAGCGTCCGGCGCAGGGACAACGCCCCGCCCCTGCCGGACCCCGCCCGCAGGGCGCCCCGGGTCTCGTGAAGCCGGCGCCGAAGGCCAAGGCCCGCCGTGCCCGCCTCCTCATCAGCAAGGTGGATCCCTGGTCCGTCCTGAAGATGGCGTTCCTGCTCTCCGTAGCCCTGGGCATCGTCACCGTTGTGGCGGCCATCGTCCTGTGGACCGTCCTGGACCTCACAGGCATCTTCGATCAGGTGGACAGCCTGCTGGGCACGCTGGCCGGTTCCGAGGGCGGCGGGTTCGAACTGAAGAAGGTCGCATCGCTGGGCCAGGTGGCCTCCTTCGCCACAATTATCGCCGTGGTGAACGTGGTCCTGCTGACCGCGCTGTCCATGCTCTCAGCTGTTCTCTACAACATCTCTGCCACCCTGGTGGGCGGCATCGGCGTGACCCTCACCGACGATTAGGACACCGCTTCCACCGGCCCTGAAGCCGGTGGAAGCGCCCGATTTGAGATCGGGCCGGGATGTGCTGTAAAGTCATGTCTCGGCCCGATGAGGCATCGGGGCGTATAGCTCAGGCGGTTAGAGCGCTTCGCTGATAACGAAGAGGTCCCAGGTTCAAGTCCTGGTACGCCCACGGAACCTGTGCAGGTTCAAGTTGAGGTTTGTCTGCGGAATACTGCAGCAGGCCGGAACGGGGAGCATGTGAAGAAGTTGCTTGTACTGGCAGCGGCGATCGCAGGCGTCCTGCTTTACCGGAAAGCACAGGAATCCGAAGCCCGGAAAGATGTCTGGAGCAAGTCCACCGATACGGTGAACTAGGCCGGACGCCCGGTCCGGGAGCTGGTCAAAGGCTCCAAGGTTCTAGGGTATGATTGACGGGTTGCTTCTTATGGGGGCATGGCGCAATTGGTAGCGCACCTGCTTTGCAAGCAGGGGGTTCGGGGTTCGAGTCCCCGTGCCTCCACCATAAGAAAGTCCCGGTCCGCGGAAATGCGGACCGGGACTTTTGCTTTGTGAGCCTTGTCCCGGTTGGTGGCCATAGCGTGAGGGGGTAGTGCGGTGACCCTGTTCATTGCAGCCATGGGTGTCCTGGGCGTTGCGTCGTCCGGGCCGCTGATCGCGGCCACCCTCGGAGCTACCAGCGTCAGTGCCCTGGCCATCGCCTTCTGGCGGAACGCCATCGCAGCGGTGGTGATGGCCGGTCCCACCCTGGTCCGCGAGCCGCGCAGGTTCGGCAGCATCACCGGACGCGAGTTCCGCTGGTCCCTTCTTGCCGCCGTCGCCCTCGCCCTGCACTTCGCCTGCTTCATCACCTCCCTCCAGCTCACGTCCGTGGCCGCTGCTACGGCGCTCGTATGCCTGCAGTCGGCCTGGATTGCCATCTTCCAGCTGCTGCGCGGCACGCGGCACCGCTGGCAGGTGCTGGCAGGGCTGGGGATTGCGTTTGGTGGGGTCGTCGCCATCACTGGATTCGACATGGGGTCCTCGCCTGAGGCGCTGCTCGGTGACATGCTGGCGCTGGCCGGCGGAGCTCTGGCCGGTCTGTACACGCTGGCTGGCGGCAAGGCCCGGCAGTCCATGACCACCGGCACCTACACAGCGCTCTGCTACGGCATGTGTGCCGCCCTGGTGGCGGTGCTCGCCCTGGCCACCGGGCAGCCGCTCTCCGGGTTCGACGCCGGAGGCTGGCTGGGGATCCTCGCCATCACTGTGTGCGCCCAATTGGTGGGGCATACCGCCTTCAACCACCTCCTGGCGACCATGAGCCCGCTGCTGGTCTCGATGATCATCCTCCTGGAGATTCCGGGCGCGGCCCTCCTGGCGTCCGTGTTCCTTAGTGAGACTCTCCCGGCGGGTACCTATGCCGGGCTGGGCCTGATCATGGTGGGGCTCGCCGTCGTGGTGGCCGGACAAAGGTCCGGAAGGGCACGGCTCCGCAGCAAGGCACCCGTCGCCGAACCGCCGTCGGACCGGATCGCCGAGCTGGGTACGGACTAGGGGCCTGTGAAGGCAGGAGCTACTGGCCGCCGCGCCGGACCGGCTGGGCCGTGTTGACCGTGTGGATGGCCCGCAACAGCTTGGCGGGAAAGTAGACCGAAAAGAACACCACCATGGGTGCCTTCAGAGCCATCTTCTTGACGTTGTGGGCCTTGTATGTGCGGTCGAACCGGGTGACGTAGTAGCGGTAGTCGCGCGGCGAGTCCTCGAGGCGGCGCGCGGACATCCCGGACACCATCTGCGGGCAGTATTGGACCTTCAGGTCGTGTTCGGCGAGATGCAGTGACAAGTCGATGTCCTCATGCATCTCGTCCTTCTCATCCCGGCACGTTTCGGCACGGATGGTGTTCCACGCGGTGGACCGCAGCGCCATGTTGGAACCGAACAGGAAGTGGTACTGGTGCTTCGCCAGTTTCAGCATGAGCTGGCGCATCTTGTCGTCGGCCTTCAGCCCGAAGCGCCGCATGGGCATGTCGTAATAGACCACAGGACCGGTGGCCGCCTGCACTGAGTGGTCCTGGAATGCCCTCTGGACCTGCTCCACCCAATCAGGCTCCACCACCGAGTCCGCGTCAATCCGGCCCAGGACGTCCCCCGTGGCATGGTCAAGGCCGAAGTTCCGGGTGGGGATGAGGCCCTGCTCCCTGTCCTGGGTCAGCAGCAGGATGGGACTTTCCGGATATTCCAGCTGCATCTGCCGGACAATGGCGGCGGTCCGGTCCGTGGAGAGGTTATCCACCACGATGATCTCGTGGGCGGGTACGGACTGGTAGATGGCAGCGATGAGGCACTGCCGGATAACGCTCTCCTCGTTGTAGGCCGGGATCACAACGGACACGCGGGGCAACTCGGCTGCGTCGTTCAAGGGATCCCCAGAGGATTGATCGGCTGACATCAGTCCAAATCTAGCATTGCTGCCCTCCCCAACCGGGAGCGGCCGGAACCCCCAAACAGCTTGGGGACCTCCGGAAACAGCGGCAGGGGCCCCGTTCCGAAGAACGGGGCCCCTGCCGTGGACCTGCTGGGCCGGGATTAGGCCTGTGTGGCGCCCTTATCCCCGTTGTGGATGCTGTTGGCGATGTTGCGGGTGGCCGTCTTTGCATCGGTGGCTACCTTGGGAGCGGCGTCGCCTGCATCTTCGGCAACGTGCTTGGCCTTGTCGGCGGCGTCCTCTGCCTTTTCCTTGGCCGCATCAGCGGACTCGGATACCTTGTCCGCGCCGGCGGCAGCGAAGGAACCTGCCGCATCCGATGCCTTTTCGGCGGCGTCGGCGGTGGTTTCCTTGACCTCGTTGACCGTGGTGGCCGGAACCGGGGCGGGCGTGGGGGTCACGGGGGAGGGCGTCTTCCACGGATCCTCTACGGGCTTTGAAGCCTTCCAGGCGGCAACTCCAGCAGCAACTGCGGCGGCGATAACGCCGAACACCAGCCAGCCGCGCTTCTTCTTCGGCTCCGGCTGGGCCAGCTGGATGCCTACGCTGCGGCCGGCCTCGGCAGCCGCGGCCTTCAGCTGGGTGCCGGTGGCCTGCGCCTGCTCCTGGAGGGTGTGCACGATTCCGGCGTCACCAAGCCGCTGGGCGACGGCGTCAACGCGGGCCGGAGCGCCTTCGAGGGTGCGGTGCACGGCACCCGAAGCCACGCCGATCTGGTCCGAGAGCCTGGGCAGGTATTCAACCACCACGCGGTCGCGGGCATTGAGGACCACTGGGGTGGCCTTGTCCAGCGCCTCGTGGAGCTTGGGTGATGCATTCTCGACCACGTCATTGATCCTGGGCGCCAGCTGCGCCAGGCCGTCCTGGAGGCGAGGGGTCACGGTGGCCACGCCGTCGGCAAGGTTGTGGGCGGCGGACTTCAGCCCCTCCTGGATTTTGGGTGATGCTGTGTCCAGGCCGTGCTGCAGGCGGGGAACCGCCCAGTCAACAGCGGCTTCCACGCGGGGGGTTGCCCAGTCCTTGGCATTTTCCACGGCATGGGTGACCGACTGCTCAAGGTCACGGGCAATACGATCAGACTTCTTCACAACTACCTCCCGATTAATGTGACGGTTCTGTGGTTAGCCTACGTGCCTGAGACTTCACGAGCTATTCACTCTGCGGATTTTAGGGCGATTTCACCCAGCGCGGAACTGGTATAGGGGCCGCCAACGTCATAGTCCGCCATGGAAGAATGGGCCGTATGACTGCCATCGCAACCGCAAAAGCAACCATCCACACCAGCCTCGGCGACATCGTGGTAAACCTCTTCGGCAACCACGCGCCCAAGACCGTCAAGAACTTCGTTGGACTCGCCACCGGCGAGCAGGACTGGACCCACCCGGAAACCGGGGAGGCCAAGACCGGCACCCCGCTCTACGACGGAACCATCTTCCACCGCATCATCAAGGACTTCATGATCCAGGCCGGCGACCCGCTGGGCCGCGGCACCGGCGGCCCCGGCTACCGTTTTGATGACGAGATCCACCCCGAACTGAGCTTCAACCAGCCCTACAAGCTGGCCATGGCGAACGCCGGCATCCAGATGGGCAAGGGCACCAACGGGTCCCAGTTCTTCATCACAACCATCCCCACCGACTGGCTGCAGGGCAAGCACAGCATCTTCGGTGAAGTGGCCGACGACGAGTCCAAGAAGGTCGTTGACGCCATCGAGGGCGTCCGCACCGGCATGGGCGACCGCCCGGTGGAGGATGTCACCATCAACAGCATTGATATCGAACAGCTGTAATCCCGCACCATGAGTTACGGAATTCCGTCGGCCGAGCCCTCCGCCCAGGTCCCGGTATGCCCCCGGCACCCTGACAGGCCCTCCTACGTGCGCTGCCAGCGGTGCGGGCGTCCGGCATGCCCCGACTGCCAGCGGGCGGCCGCCGTCGGATTCCAATGCGTTGACTGCGTCAACGAAACGAGGCGTACGACGCCGGACGTCCGGTCCGTCTATGGCGGCGCCGTTGCCACGGGCAAGCCCATGGTGACGTTCGGTATCATCGCCGCCTGTGCGGTGCTGTACGTCCTGCAGTGGCTCGTCCCCAACGACGCTGTCTACCAGAGCCTGGGGTTCGCCAACATCTATGCCGAACCCCGGTATGGCGAGTTTGAGCCGTGGCGGATGCTCACGGCAGCATTCCTGCATTCCCAGGGATTCATCCTGCACATTGCCTTGAACATGTACATGCTCTGGATCTTTGGGCAGGCACTGGAGCCACTCCTGGGCCGTGTCCGTTTCCTTGCGGTGTACCTGCTGTCCGCCCTGGGCGGTTCAGTGGGGTATCTGCTCCTCACTCCCCTCTACGTTCCCGGCCAGCCCCTCTACGGAGTGGTGGGTGCCTCCGGTGCCATCTTCGGCTTGTTCGGTGCCATGCTCCTGGTGCAGCGCCAGCGCGGCGGGGATACGCGCCAGCTGTGGATCCTGATCGCCATCAACGGCGCCATCGGTTTCCTGGTCCCGCAGATCGCCTGGCAGGCCCATCTCGGTGGGCTGGTCACCGGCGCCTTGTGTGCCGCCGTGATCGCGTACACGCCGCGGGGGCCACGGCGGGGGCTTCTTCAGGCCGTGGGACTGCTCGCGGTTCTGGCGCTCCTCGCAGCAGCAGTATGGGTGCGCGTCTCCAGCTGATGTAGTCCGCCCAGGCGTGACGTCCAAACCCCCAGCTTCCTTGCGGAGGCTGGGGGTTTTCTTTATCCACAGCCGTTATCCACATTGTTGGTAACTTACAAGCATGTAGTTCAGGCCCGTGACGCTGTGTAACCGCCCGCTCACAAGGCAGGGGCAGTACAGAGACGGATTTTCTCCACATCTGTGGATAACTGCTGGGGATACGGTTGTGCTTAAGTGGACAAAACCGCGGAATATGGACACTGCTGTGGATAACTCCGGTGGATTAGGCCGCAGCAGGCCACCTGGAAACGTCCGGACGCGGTCCTTCAACAGCCTTTTGCACACTGTTAATAAGTCACAGACCTGTAAGTCCACGGTGGTAAACCCCAGAATCAGGGCGGTTTGGGGCGACTGGGGGAATTCCGCGGCTGCGCAATCCACAGTTGTGGATAAGTTGTGGGTATCGGAGTGTTGGTAAGTGGAAAAGCCTCCGGTCCTGCGGAAGACCCGCAGAGGCGGCCAATGTTTCCGGTTCCGGTGCACAAAGTTGGGGATAGCACCCCGCGGTCCTGTGGGTACCGGCGGGTAACTCCGCGAACAGCCATTTATCCACAGGGTATTCCACAGTGTTAATAACTGCATCCAAGCCGCGGGTTTCCGCGAAAGCCCGGCTTCCGCGGGGGTAGCGGGGACGAACTAGGGCGGATCAACGGTTATCAACACTGTGGATAACTTTCCCCACAGGCCGGGGCGCCACACACGAAAAAAACCCCCGCTGCCGGTCCCAGGCAACAGGGGTTTTGGATCAGTCTCAGGAAGGCCGCGGCCACACGCCCGAGGAACCCCGGCGGTGAGAGTCCACAAGGTGTGTGTCCACCATGCCGATTGCCTCCATGAGGGCAAACATGGTGGTAGGGCCCACGAAGGCAAACCCCTTCCGGCGAAGGGCTTTGGACAGTGCCACCGATTCCACGGACTGCGTGGGGATGTCCCCGTGCACCAGGGGCTGAGGGGTGGTGGGAGGCTGGAATCCCCAGACGAAATCCACCAGGCCGCCCTCTTCCCGCAGCACGATGGTGGCGCGGGCATTCCTGATGGTGGCAACAATCTTCAGCCGGTTCCGGACAATGCCGGAATCCTGCAGGAGACGGTCCACGTCGCGGTCCGTGTACAACGCCACGGCATCGGGGTTGAAGTCAGCGAAAGCGGCGCGGAACGCCGGCCGCTTCCGGAGGATCGTGGCCCAGGACAGGCCTGCCTGGAAGCCTTCAAGGCAGATCCGCTCGTACAGCCCATGTTCATCCCGGACGGGCAGGCCCCATTCCTGGTCGTAGTAGGTCCGCATCAGCGGATCCGTAGAGGCCCAGGCGGGCCGTGCCAGGCCGTCGTCGCCCACTATGAGGTCAGCACTCGGTGACATGGCCGGCCCTTGTCAGGAACAATTGCAGCGATACGTGACGGGCATGGTTCAGGAGCGCCAGCGTGTCGTCATCATGAAGCCCACGATGGCGATGCCAAAGCCGGCCACGATGTTCCAGGAGCCCCACGGCTGGACGGGAAAGCGGCCCTCGCTGATGTAGAACGTGATGATCCAGAACAGGCCGATGATCATCAGCCCGAACATGACCGGCTTAAACCAGACCGGATTCGGCTTGTAGGCGTCCGGCGCGGCCTTTTCTGTGGTGCTGGCGGTCTTCTTACGGGGCTTTGACTCGGGCACTGGCTCTCCTTGGCGGCTGTCAAGCGCGGCGTCCCGGGCTTGATATCCTGCAAGAAGGAAATTGCCAGCGGTCTGCTCGATCTTGGTCAATTCTTACTAGCAGCCAATTCTAGCCGGAGTTCCCGGGCCGCCGGTGCCCAGCGGAACCGCCCCCGAGGAGAGCGCGTGGTATTGCAGGAGAAGGCGAGGCCCGCCGCCCCGCCCACTGCCGGCGTCGTAATCCTTCGCGGTGCTGTACAGGTGGCCGGCGAGCTGCTCATCACCGCCGGCCTGATCCTCCTGCTGTTCGTGGCATGGCAACTTTGGTGGACCAACGTTGAATCCGACGCCAAACAGAGTGAAGTTATCAAGGAATTCGCCCAGGACCTCGGAGCTGCGCCCGCTCCGGCTCCCACAGCCCCGCCTGCGGAAGGCGGGGATTTCGGTGAACCCGTGGTGGGTGCTGCCCCAGGCCACGCCGGAACCATCGGCATCATGTACATCCCGAGGTTTGGCCCGAATTACACCCGGCCGATTGTTCAGGGAACCAGCCAGGATGTCCTGGACACCCTTGGCCTGGGCCACTACGACTCGACTGCCATGCCAGGGGCCGTAGGGAACTTCGCCGTGGCCGGCCACCGGCAGACCCACGGTGCTGTGCTGGACAACATCCACACACTGGTGCCGGGCGACAAGATCTACGTCCAGACCAAGGACGGCTACTATACGTACGTTTTCCGGAACAACCAGATCGTGATGCCCTCGCGTACCGATGTCCTGGCCCCGGTGCCCACCCTGCAGGGCGTGGCCCCCACGGAAAGGTTCCTCACCATGACCAGCTGCAACCCGCGGTTCGGCGCGGAGGAACGGATCATCGCCTACGCCCTGATGGACAGTTGGCGCCCCGGCTCGGCCGGACCGCCCGCCGAAATCGCCGCGCAGGTGGCCGCGGCGATCGGGAAGGGCTGAGCATGTACGGCTGGATTTTCCGCCATCTCCCGGGGCCGCTCTGGCTGCGGATCGTCACATCAGTGGTGCTGGTGGCGGCCGCACTGGTATTGATGGTCCAGTTCCTGTTTCCCTGGATGTCCGAGTACACCCAATTCACTGACTCAACGATTGGTGCAGCAAGCCAGCCATGACCACAACCAAGATCCTCGTGGTGGATAACTACGACAGCTTCGTCTACACCCTGGTGGGCTACCTCCAGGAGCTCGGCGCCGAGACCACTGTGGTCCGCAACGACGACGTCACCCTCGCCGAAGCGATCGAACTTGCCGGCACGCGCGACGGCGTCCTGGTGTCACCGGGCCCCGGCAACCCTGCCGAGGCGGGCATCTGCATTGAACTGATCAAGTGGTGCGGTGAAAACAGCGTTCCCATGTTCGGCGTATGCCTGGGCCACCAGGCGCTGGCGGAGGCCTTCGGCGGGACCGTGACGCACGCCCCCGAGCTCATGCACGGCAAGACCTCGCAGGTGGAACACATCGGAACCAGTGTGTTTGCCGGCCTCCCCTCCCCCATCACCGCCACGCGCTACCACTCCCTGGCTGCGGTCCGTGAGTCCATCCCGGACGTCCTGGAAGTCACCGCACAGACGGCGTCCGGCGTGGTCATGGGGCTGCAGCACCGCACGGCCCCGCTCTGCGGAGTGCAGTTCCACCCCGAATCGGTCCTCACCGAGGGCGGTTACCAGATGTTGGGCAACTGGCTCGAATCGCTGGGGATGGCCGGTGCAGCGGCGCGGGCAGCCAAGCTGAGCCCGCTGATCCAGCACTGAGCACCCGATCCTCGACTGGCCCGGTTGGGCCCGGTTAGTCCCGGTCCCTGTTGCCCTTGGTTGAGGTGGGGGTTGGTGTCGGGCTGGGAGTGGCGGTAGGCGGCGGCGGTGGAGCCTTGGCCACCACGAAGGTGATGGTCTTTCCCTGCTCCACTGCGGCATTGACGGCGTCGCTCTGGTCCGTCACCCGGCCCGCCTCAACCTGGCCGTTTTCCGCTTCAACGACGTTCGGCACCAGGCCCAGGTCTTTGAGCGCAGCTTCGGCCTCCTCGCGGGTGCGGCCGCGGAGTTCGGGAACCGCCACCTTGCCGGTGGAAACCACCAGTTCAACAGTGGTACCCACCCCTACGCTTTGCCCCGGTGCGGGACTGGTGGTGATGACGATACCGGCCGGCACGGTGGCACTGTTGGCCGTGGTGGTTGACGGCGCACCCACCAACCCCACTTGACGCAGGACATCACGTGCCGCGGCCTCTGTGGAGCCGGGGATGGTCTCCGGGATCTTCACGGCGCTGGGACCCTCGGAAATGTTCAGGATCACCTCTGCGCCGGGATCAAGTTTCTGGCCGGACACCGGGTCGGTGCCGATCGCGATGCCCTTGGGTACGGCGTCGTTCTGTGAACGCGTAATCTTCGGCTTCAGGTTCGCGTTGTACAGCTCCTGCAGTGCTGCCGACTCGGTCATGGAGGCCACCACCGGGATGTCCACCTTCGGCGGGGGCGGTGCCGGCCGGTTCACCACGCTGTAGACCCACAGGCCGCCGCCGGCAAGGATGAGTACGGTGAAGATCACCAGGGTTGCAATCCATGCCCGACGCCGGGACTTCTGCCGCGGGGAAGGGTCCCGTTCCTGGGACAGGCCAAGCGGCAGCGGCTCAGCGTCGCCGGGTTCGTCCGCCACGCCCAGCGGTGTCCGGGCGCCGGCGTCGTCCCTGCCGGTGACGGCGAGGCGCCCGGTGGGAGTGTGGTCCCGGAACCCGGCGCCCGCGGCGGCGGCGAAAGCCTCCGTTGGCGGGCTGTCCGGGGCCGGGACATGGTCGTTGGGGTCAGTGGGAGCTTCGGAAGCCGGTAAGGCGGGGACAGCGACGCCGGAACGGGCTGCCCGGAGCGCACGTTGGAAAGCTGCCGCATCCTGGAACCGGTCGTCACGGTTCTTCTGCAGCGCCTTGGCCATGACCGTGTCGAGCGCCGGTGAGACCTCGGGGTTGATGCTGCTGGGTGGCGCCGGAATTTCCCGGACGTGCTGGTATGCCACGGAAACGGGGCTGTCTCCGATGAATGGAGGCCTCGAGGTCAGCATTTCGTAGAGCAGGCAGGCAGCCGAGTACAGATCGCTGCGGGCGTCAACGGTTTCGCCCCGGGCCTGTTCCGGCGAGAGGTACTGCGCCGTGCCCACCACAGCCTGCGTCTGGGTCATGGTGGCCGAGGAATCCGCCATGGCGCGGGCGATCCCGAAATCCATGACTTTGATGGAGTTGGTTGCCTCGCAGTACATAACGTTGGCGGGCTTGATGTCCCGGTGGACGATGCCGGCGCGGTGGCTGTATTCGAGGGCGCCGAGGACTCCCAGGCAGTAGTCGATCGCCTGGCCGATGCTGACTTCCTTGGCCCGGATCAGGTCCCGAAGCGTCCTGCCGTCAACGAATTCCATCACGATGTAGGGCAGCCGGACGGATTCCTCCGAACCGTCGTGGACCTGCTGTTCACCGGTGTCGTAGATGGCCACGATGGACGAATGGTTCAGGGCGGCGACGGACTGTGCTTCCCGCTTGAAGCGGGCCTGGAACTGGGGATCCCGGGCCATATCAGGACGCAGGATCTTGATGGCCACCGTCCGGCCGAGCCTGGCGTCCGTGCCGCTGTATACGTCCGCCATGCCACCGCGTCCAATGAGGCCGCCCAGCTCATAGCGGCCGCTCAGGACACGCTTGTTGTCCACCGGGACATTGTCCTCCCGGTGGAGCGGTGCGCGCGATGACTCGTTCACGTTCAGTCCGTTTACCGTGCGCAGGTGGGCGGAATGCCCGGCTCCTGGCCGGTGGAACAGGTAGGCAGCGCGGACTCAGCGGTGGGCCCAGCGGCCGACGGCGTTGTGGGCACCGGTGTGGGAGCAGCTGAGGTGGGCGCCGGCGCGGGCGCCGGCGCTGACGGCGGAGCGATGGCGTACGTGACAGTGATGGTTGAACCCGCAGGGACGGGGCCCGTGGGGTTCAGGTCCAGGACAGTGCCGGGATCTTCGGTGCTCTCCTGCTGGACGCCGTTAACCACCAGCCCCAACGCAGAGAGCTCTGACTGAACCGTCCTGTAGTCCTTGCCCAGGTACGCATCCGGGATCACGTTCACGGTTTCCTGGGTGGGCGTGGGCGTCGGGGTGGGGGTATCGGGCGTCGGCGTCGGGCTGGGTGCCTGCGATGTCCTGGTGGGCGTGGCGCTGGTGGTCTTCGGGCTGCTTGAGGTGGCAACCGACGTTGGGCTGTTGGACGGCGAGAACACCCCCATGTTGTTGAGCAGGAAGCCCACCAGGGCGAACAGGACGAGCAGGATCAAGGCGATCAGGGGCCACGTCCACGGGCTGCGGCCCTTGCGCTGCGGCTCATCGGCCGGTTCGTCGTCGTACGTGGTCTCTTCGTGGTCCCAGTTCCGCTCGGCGGCCAGCGCGTTGGCGCGGGCCAGCGGTCCCTGGGGTGCGTTGCCGTCCGCGGCGTCGCCATCAGCAGCGTTCGCTGCGGCAGCACCGGCTGCGGCTCCGGCTGCGGCGGCTCCCACCACCGGGAGCGCGGAGGTGGCTGTCGGTGAGGAATCCCGCTGCGCACCGATCACACCGGTGGGCGCTGTGGCCGTATCCACCGGCGCTGTGATGGGGCCGGTGTCCGGCGCGTCGAAGAGCAGCATGCCGGGTACTGCAGCGCGGGCTGCCCCGACGTCTCCGTTGCGGATGGCTTCAGCTGCCTCGGCGAGTTTGATGGCGTTAGCCGGCCGGTTCTTGGGGTCCTTGGCCAGCATGGACATCAGGAGCGCGCGGACCGGTGTGGGCAGGGTCTCCGGCAGGGGCGGCGGTGCGTCGTTGACCTGTGCCAGGGCGATCGCGATCTGGGATTCGCCGGAGAACGGCCGGTGGCCGGTCAGGCACTCGTACCCGATGACGCCGAGGGAGTAGATGTCCGAAGATCCCGTGGCGGTCTGTCCGGTGGCCTGTTCCGGCGCCAGGTACTGGGCGGTGCCCATGACCTGGCCGGTCTGGGTGAGCGGCACCTGGTCGGCCAGGCGGGCGATGCCGAAGTCTGTGACCTTAACGCGTCCGTCCGGCGTAATCAGGAGGTTGCCGGGCTTGATATCGCGGTGTACCAGGCCCTGGGCATGCGCAACAGAAAGCGCCCGGGCCGTCTGGGCCATGATGGACAGGGTGCGGTCCGGCGACAGCACGTGTTCATGCTCGATGATGCTGCTGAGGGGCTGGCCGGGCACCAACTCCATGACCAGGTAGGCGGACCCCTCCTCCTCGCCGTAATCGAAGACGTTGGCGATCCCCACGTGGTTCAGGAGTGCGGTGTGGCGGGCCTCCGCGCGGAACCGCTGCAGGAAGCCGGGGTCCCCGGTGTACTCCTCCTTCAGCACCTTGATCGCGACGATGCGGCCGAGGACGAGGTCCTTTGCTTTCCAGACTTCGCCCATGCCGCCGATCGCGATCCGCGTGGTCAGCTGGAATCTGCCGCCGAGGGTGATTCCGGTTGTAGGCCTCACTTATTCAACACCGCCTCAAAAATCTTCTTCGCGTTCGGACTGGTCAGCTGTGCTCCGGTGGTGATGTCCACGCCCTCCATGACGATGGTGACGCTCACCTGCGGGTTGTTTGCGGGGGCGAAGCCGGTGAACCAGGAGTTGTTGGTGCCGTCGCCCAGCTCCGCGGTTCCGGTCTTTCCCGCCACCTGGACGCCCGGGACGCCTGCACGGTTCGCAATTCCTTCGCTGACCGCGCTGACCATCCAATCGGTGATCTGGTTGGCGATCTCCGGCGTGGTGGAGGTCCGGAGCTGCTCGGGCTGCGGCTCATCGATGACCCGCAGATCCGGAGAGCGGAGGGTCTTGATAAGGCTTGGCCGCATCTGCACGCCGTCGTTGGCTATGGCGGACGTCATCATATTCACCTGCAGGGGGGTGGCGCGGACATCCTTCTGGCCAATCGCCGACTGGGCGAGGCCAGGTGCGTCCAGTTCGTCCGGGAAGCCGTCACCGCGGGCGTAACCGAGCTTGAGCTGGTCTCCCAGATCCTCGCCGAAACCGAACTTCTGTGCCTGGGAAGCGATGGCGTCACGGCCCAGGTCCAGGGCGATGCTCGCGAAGGGGGTGTTGCAGGACTGCTGCAACGCAAAGGCGAAACTGGCGGTGTCCCTGGTGTAGCAGTTGCCCCCGGCGTAGTTGGGAAGCCGGTAGGAGATGCCGTCGAAGGGCATTTCTGCCGGGTTGGGCAGGACACTGTCCGCGTTGTACTTCCCGGAGGAAAGCGCTGCCGCCGTGTCCACGAGTTTGAACACCGAACCGGGGGCCAGCAGTTCACCCGTGGGGCCGCTGACATTCTGGTTCAGGTTGATGCCGGGCACCTTCAGGAACTCGTTGATGCTGGCGCTTTCGGCCTCGGGATCCTGGACGGCTACCTTGTTGGGATCGTAGGACGGCTTGGATGCCATGGCCAGAATGGCCCCCGTTTTGGGGTTCGTGACCACGATGGAACCGCGCTGGCCGTCTGGAATCAGGCTGTAGGCGAGCTGCTGGAGCTCGGGATCGATGGTCAGCTCAACGGAGGCACCCTTGGGCTGGTTTCCGAGGAACAGCTGGCCTACCCGGTCCAGGAACAGCTGATCGGAGTCACCGGTGAGGACTTCACCCATGGCCCGCTCCAGTCCGGTGGCACCGTAGTTCTGGGAGAAATAGCCCGTCATGCCGGCGTAGAGTTCCGGCTGCGGGTAGGTGCGCTGGAATTTGCAGGTTTCGGAGCCTGTTTCCACGGACTCGGCCACCGGGGTTCCGCCGACGATGATGGCGCCGCGGTCGCTGCAATAGTTCTGCAGGATGGCGCGCTGGTTCAGGGGGTTGGCCTTCAGTTCATCCGCCCCCACCACCTGGACGAAACTGAGGGCGCCGAACAGCAGGGCGAACATGGCGACGGCCGCTATCCATGAATGTCGTATGGCCTGGTTCATGCCTGCTTCACCGCCTCGGTTGGAGTATCAATGCCAGTAGTGTCTGCGCCCTTGGACGGCGGCAACGGAGTGGTGTCCACCGGGCCGCGGGCTGTGTGCGAAATCAGCAGCAGCAGCCCCACGATGATCCAGTTGGCCAGAAGGGAGGATCCGCCGGCCGCCAGGAACGGCGTGGTGAGACCGGTCAGCGGAATCAGCCGGGTAACGCCGCCGATCACCACGAAGCACTGGAGGGCCACGGCAAACGAGAGGCCGCAGGCAAGGAGCTTGCCGAACGCGTCCCGGGTGCCAAGCGCCGCACGGAAACCGCGGGTCACCAGCAGCAGGTACATGAGGACGATGGCGAAGATTCCGATGAGTCCCAGTTCCTCGCCGAGGGACGCGATGATCATGTCGCTGTTGGCGAAGGGAACCAGGTCCGGCCGGCCCTGGCCCAGCCCGGTACCCACCAGGCCGCCGTTGGCCATCCCGAAGAGGCCCTGGATCACCTGCCGGCTGCCGTTCTCGTACACCTCGGGTGTGAAGGCGTTGAGCCAGCCGTTGATGCGCTGCTCCACGTGGGAGAACACCCGGGAGGCCACGAAGCCGCCGCCGAGGATCAGGGCCAGGCCAATGACCACCCAGCTGATCCGGCTGGTGGCCACGTAGATCATGACGATAAACAGGCCGAAGAACAGGACGGAGGAACCGAGGTCGCGCTGGAAGATCAGCACGCCAATGCTGACCAGCCACGCGGCGATCATGGGTCCCATGTCCTTGAAGCGGGGGAACTGCAGGGGGCCGATCTTGCGGCCGGCCAGCAGGATCAGGTCCCGGTTCGAGGAAAGATACCCTGCGAAGAATATGGCCAGGGTAATCTTGGCGACCTCGCCCGGCTGGAACGTCATGGGGCCGAGCCGGATCCACACCCTGGCACCCAGAATCTCGCCGGCGCTGATGCCGGGAACGAGCGGCAGAACCAGCAGTAGGGCGCTGGCGGCCAGTGAAATGAATGTGAAACGGCGGAGGATCCGGTGGTCCTTCAGGAACCAGATGACGGCGATGGCCACTGCCATGGCGATCAGCGTCCAGCGGAGCTGGTTGTTGCCGGTGTCCGCGCCCGGAGGATCCAGGCGGTGGATCATGGCCAGGCCGAGTCCGTTCAGGGCAACCACCAGGGGAAGCATAACCGGATCGGCATACTTTGCGCGGAAGCGCAGGACGCCGTGGAAGGCCAAGGCCGCCACCGCGAGCAGGCTCGACTGGAACCAGAAATCGGAGTCGAACGCCTTTTCCTTATCAACGCCAACCATCATGTTGGCGCCGATGCCAACGGCAAGGGCGAGGACCAGCAACGCAAGTTCAACGTTGCGGCGCGGCTTGACGGCGGTGCTGAGCTGGCTCACTTGGCTCCCTCGCAGTTGACGGTGGGGCTCGGCGAAGGAGTGGGGCTGCCGGACGCGGGGGCGGCGGACGGTGCAGCCGCCGACGCCGTCGCGGACGGAGCCGGCGTGGTGGGAACCGGGGTGGGCGACGGCGATGCCGTAGCTGCAGGGCACTCCTCTTCAGGCGAAGTGGTGCCGGTGAGTTCGAGGTTCTTTACGATCCGCTGTGCGTCGTAAAGGTCGCTGGCGGGGACAGTCTGGCGGACCCGCTGCTGGGAAAACTGCGGGAGCGAATCCATCCGGATGTCCGTCACGGTCTCCAGGCTGGAGAGCTGGATGGGGCCAAGCCGCTGGGAAACCCCATTGAAGATGGCAACGCGGGAATCGGACTCGCCCACGTAATAGCGGGTCTGGGTCCAGGCATAACCGAGCCACAGTCCCACACCCAGGACCACCACAACAGCGGCCGCCACCGACCACGTAATCCAGCGGCGCGGCTTCAGCGGCACCAGCGTTTCGTCGTCGTCACCCGCGGCCGGTTCAGCCTTGTGTGTGAGAACTGTGGCGGCCCTGCGCGCTACGGTACGTCCGGCGATGGTGGGGATGGAACCGGACTCTGCGGCGGTTGCCGCGGCCCCCACCAGTTCATGGGGACGCGAGGACAGTTCTTCGCGCAGAACTTCAGCGGACAGGTGCTCCCCGAGGTGGGGGTCGGTGGATCCCGGGTCCGGCGCCTTGTCTTCCGAAGGCCCGGCATCCGGTTCGCTTCCGTTGGGCGTAGCGGCGTCCGCCGGCACTGGTTTGACCTCCGGGTCCCGGGCATCCATTGCGTCGGAAACGGAGGCATCCGCGGTCCCCGCAGCAGCTGCGACGGCAGCGGCCGGCGCTTCAGCGGACTGCGTGGCCTGGGCGGCGGGAATGACGTCGACGGCGGCCGTGCTGACGTCGTCGGGCGTTTCCTCCGCGATCTCCAGCATGATGACCGTGACGTTGTCCGGGGAGCCGGCCTCCAGGGTGAGGTCCACCAGGGTTTCCACGCATTCGCGGAGGTTCGGGGTTTCCTTGACTGTCCGCTCCACGGCGTGGCCGGCAACGTAGTTGAGGCCATCGGAGCAGAGGAGCCAGCGGTCGCCCGGCCGGGCCTCCAATGTGTCCAGGTCCAGCTCGGGGCTGGCATCCACGTCACCGAGCACGCGCATGAGCACGTTCTTGTGCGGATGCGTTTCCGCTTCCTCAGGCTTGAGCCGGCCTTCATCGATCAGCCGCTGGACGAACGTGTGGTCCACACTGATCTGTTCGAATTCGCCGTCCCGGAGCCGGTAGGCGCGCGAATCGCCGATGTGGGCGAAGTGCAGCTGGCCTTCCGCGAGCAGCAGCGCTGTCACGGTAGTGCCCATCCCGGCAAGCTTGGGATTGATATGGACCAGCTCGGAGAGCAGGGAATTGGCTGTCTGGATCTCGTCGGCGAGGATGGTGCCGGCGTCGCCCTCATAGTCCGCTCGGTCCAGGTGGATCATGTCCAGGACTGTTGCAGCCGAGGCGACGTCGCCGCCGGCATGGCCGCCCATGCCGTCCGCTACGACGGCCAGGTGCCGGCCCGCATACGCGGAGTCGTCGTTCTTGGAGCGGATCCTGCCGACGTCGGACCGGGCCGCGTAGCGCATGATGAGGGGCCGCGGCGCGGGCTGGGGCCCGGTTGCGGAGTTTTCGGAAACGGCCACAGCTACGGCCTCAATTCGATGACCGTCTTGCCGATTCTCACAGGTACGCCTGGCTCAACGGGCAGGGCACGGGTAAGTTGCTGGTCCGCTAGGTATGTGCCGTTGGTGGACCCAAGGTCTTCGATGAACCAGCGGCTGCCCTGCGGAAACAGCCGCGCGTGGCGGCCTGAGGCGTAGTCGTCCTCGAGCACCAGGGTGGCTTCCTGGGCACGGCCCAGCAGGACCGGGCTGGCGGCCAGCGGAAGGGTGGTTCCCTTCAGCGGGCCCTCTACCACCACCAGTTGCCTGGCATGCTGCTTCACGGGCTGCGGCGGAGCTTCGGCGAGATCCGGGTTTTTGCGGACCTCACGGGCGGTGGGGGCCCCGGAGGCGGCCTTGCGGCCCACCATCAGGTCCCGGCGCATGGCGGAAACAATGCTGAAGATGAGCACCCACAGGAGCAGCAGGAAGCCGAACCGCAGCGCGGTGATGGTCAGGTCGCTCATGCGTGGCCACCAGGGTTGGCAGGAAGCAGGCGGAAGATGATCTTTGTCCGTCCCATCGTGATGGTGGAGCCGTCCGTAAGTTCGATGCTGCCCGAGACCCGCTGCCCGTTGACGTAGCTTCCGTTCGTGGAGCCCAGGTCCACGGCGCTGGTGGCACCGTTGGCAGTGCGGATTTCCAGGTGCCGGCGGGAAACTCCGGTGTCCTCGACGTGGATATCGGCCTCGGAGGACCGGCCCAGCACAATGGAGGGGGCGTTCAGTGAGTAGCGCTGCCCGTCGATGTCCAGGACCGGCTGCAGCCTGACGGGCTGGCGGCTGGGAGCGGCCGGCACCGTGGGGCGCGAGGGCTGGGTGCTGCCGTTGCCCTTGGACTTTTCTGTGGAGGAAGCGATCTCGAAGTCCCCGGCCCGGAGCTCGGAATCACGCCGGAAGGAAATGCGGACAGATCCCTGCAGCGTGTAACCCTGGCTGCGGACGTGGTTGATGACGACGTCGCAGAGTTCCTCCGCCAGCGGGGTTCCCCATTCCTGGGCCCGCTTGAAGTCGTCGTCGCTGAGTTGGACATCGAAAACATTGGGGGCGAGGGTGCGTCCGGCGGCGACGGTGAGGGCCTTGTGGTCCACTTCCCGGCGCAGCCTGCTGGCGATTTCTACGGGTTCAACCTGCGCTTTTGAGCCGGTGGAGAAGACGCCACGGACGGCCTTTTCGATGCCGCGCTCCACTTTGTCCAGCAGACCCATGGTTCTCCTCCTTTCCCTCCGGCTGAGGGGCAGTTCGCAGTCCGGAACTTCACCCGGCGTTCAGTAGACACTCGCTGGTATGGCTGCGCACGGCAGCCACTCCTACATCCGATACTACTGGGCTGGCCTGCGAATGACCTTAATCCACAACGGCCCGCCGCCTCCAAAAGTTCGTTCCCCGGGCCCTCCGGTCCTTGGCGGAAAGGCGCTGAAGGCGGGTGCCCGGGCTCCGATAATTGGCTGCTGCGGCCGGGTCCGGTTGGCCTCCGCTGCTCAATTGGTGTTTTGCGGCATGTGTCCGTTATGCTTGATCTCGCTGCTTTTACAAGACTGCGAATCGGGAAACCGGCCGTAGTGGCGTGGAAGAAGTTGCGCGCGAGTGGCGGAACGGCAGACGCGCTGGCTTCAGGTGCCAGTGTCCGAAAGGGCGTGGGGGTTCAAATCCCCCCTCGCGCACGCAATTGAGAAGAGCCCCGATCTAAGGATCGGGGCTCTTCTTGTTTTAAGCACTGCTCGTGGGTTCCCCGGATGCCCCATCAGTTTTCGTCGCCAAAACCCGGGTTTAGGGGGCCTGACTGATGGGGCAACCGGGAGCCAGCGGATACCGCCGTTACGGGTGCACGGGGGTTACCGCGGAACCGGTCTCGGCGTAGGAGCGCAGGTTGGCCAGGGTCAGGTCCGCCATCGCTGCCCGGGTTTCGTGGGTGCCGCTTCCCAGGTGCGGCAGGAGGACCACGTTGTCCAGCTCGAGCAGGTCCTGGGGGACCTTGGGCTCGTCAACGAAGACGTCCAGGCCCGCTCCGCCCAGCCTGCCGGACAGTAGCGCATCGACCAGGGCGTCCTGGTCCACTACCGATCCGCGGGCAATGTTAATGAGGTAGCCGCGGGGGCCCAGCGCCTCAATGACCCCCGCGTCCACCAGGCCCGTTGAACCCGGGCCGCCGGCCGCGGCCACGATGAGCACCTCGCACCCTGCGGCGAGGTCACGCGGTGAGGCCGCGTACCGGTAATCGACTCCTGCTACCGGGTTCCTGCTGTGGTAGCTGATCTCGCAGTCGAAGCCTTCCAGGCGCCGGGCGATTACTTTGCCGATCCGGCCCAGGCCAAGGATGCCCACTTTGCGGCCGCTGGCTTTGGTGGCGAGCGGGAAGTTGCCCTTGCTGAGCCAGTCACCGCGCCGGACGAACCGGTCTGCGGCACTGATTCCGCGCAGGACATCCACGTAGAGGGCAAGGGCAGTGTCGGCAACGCAGTCATTCAGGACGTCCGGGGTGTTGCTGACGATGATGCCGCGCTCGAACGCCTGTGCCACATCGGTGGTGTCATAGCCGACGCCGAAATTGATGACTGCGCGAAGGTTGGGCAGGGCGCGCATCAGGTCAGTCCCCACCCCGAACTTGCCCGACGTCACCGCCACGTCGAAGGTGCCGCCGTGCTGGCGGAGGAAGTCGGCCCGTTCTGCCGGAGCATCGGGCAGCCGGACCGCGCCGTAGTCGCTGATGATCGTTTCCTGGACGACTGGCATGAGGGGCCCTACCTGGAGGACAGCGATGTTCTTCATATCCAGCACCCTAGGTTTCGGACCCATACAGGTCCAACATGTAAATGGCATGGATCCATGCCCGAACTGCATTGATGGTCCGGGTCTGGCGGAATGACGCGGATCTCGCGCATCAGTGGTGCGGATCACAGCTGCCAAAAGGGCCCAACGCCCCCGAAGCGGCACCGGAGGACTGTGCCGAATCCCTTGTGGGCTCCCATCAGCTCAATTAGCTTGAGTCGAGCGCGGCCCCGCCAAGCATCCTTTCGCCGATGCGTCTGACGGTGCCGGGGCACTGCGCGCCAAGTTTTCCAACCGGAGGAACCCAATGACGTCTTCTTCAAAGCTTCCCTTCCAGGCCACCGCACTGAGGTGGCCAGCCCTCGCGGCCGTCGCGGTGTTTGGCCTCAGCGCCTGCAGCGTGGCCAACTCGGACAGCGCCGGTGGCGGCGCGGCGGACACCGTCCGTGTGGTCCTGGGCCAGGAACCGCCCACGCTCGAGGCCTGTGAGTCCAACCTGACTTCAACCGGCGTTGTGGTTCGCTCCAACGTGACCGAGCCCCTGATCGAACGCAATCCGCAAAGCGGTGAACTCGAACCCAAGCTCGCCACCGAGTGGAAGGCCACCAGCGATACGGAATGGACCCTGAAGCTCCGGGAGGGAGTCACCTTCCAGGACGGAACACCCTTCAACGCCGAGGCGGCAGCCTTCACCATCGACCGGGCAGTGAACTCCAAACTCGGGTGCAACGTTGAGGGCTACGTCTTCGGAGACGCCGACCTCGACGTCAAGGCCGTCGACGCCACCACCCTGACCGTGACAACCCCGGAACCGGACCCCATCCTTCCGCTGCGGCTCTCCTTCCTCGAAGTGGTGCCGACGTCCACCAGCACCACCGAGAAGGTCCGCGAACCCATCGGAACCGGCCCCTACAAGATCGATTCCTGGGACGCCGGCCAGAAGATCTCGCTCAGCAGCTGGGACGGCTACTGGGGCGACAAGCCTGCCTACGCCAAGGCGGAGTACCAGTGGCGCTCCGAAAGCTCGGTGCGCGCCGCCATGATCACCAGCGGTGAAGCGGACGTTGCCATGGGGCTGAGCCCGGATGACAACATCGGCGACCTCGGCGTTGACTACCCCAACAACGAAACAGTGGCGCTGCGCATGGATGCGAACGAAGCACCGCTCAACGACATACGGATCCGCCAGGCGGTCAACTACGCCATCGACAAGGAAGGGATCGTCAACTCGCTCTACCAGGGCAAGCACCAGGTGGCTGCGCAGCTGGTCCCCGAAGGCATCGTGGGCCACAACTCCGAGCTGAAGGGCTGGCCGTTCGACCTTGAGAAGGCAAAGTCGCTGGTGGCAGAGGCCAAGGCCGACGGCGTGGACACCGCCAAGCAGATTTCCCTGGTGGTCCGCAGCGCCCAGTTCCCCAAGATCACCGAACTGGCCCAGGTACTCCAGGAGCAGCTCAGCCAGGCAGGCCTGAACGTGAAGCTGAAGATGCTCGAAACCAGCCAGCACCTGACCTATCAGGTCCGCCCGTTCGCCGAGGATGAAGGCGCCGTTGCCCTGATGACCCAGCACGGCAACCAGGCCGGTGACGCCGCCTTCACGGTGGACCAGTACATGCTCTCCACCGGAGCCCAGAGCTACTTCGGAACCCCGGAATTCGACGCCATGATCCGGAAGGCGGACGCTGCCTCCGGCGATGCCCGCCAGAAGGCCTTCGAGGAGATCTTCGCCTACCAGAACGACAAGGTGGTCCAGTTCGCGCACATCTCGCACCAGACCGGCATTCTGGGCAAGGCCAAGTCCGTCTCCTACACGCCCAACTCGTCCAGCGGTGACGAGCTGCGCATCTCCGAGATGACCCCGGCCAGCTAACCGCCTCTCCCACAGAAAGGACGGCCATGCTGACCTACTTGAGAAAGCGCATCATTTCCAGCGCCCTGCCGCTGGTGGTGGTAGTGGTGGGCGTCTTCGCGCTGGCCAGAATGACCGGTAACCCGGCCAGCCTGTACCTGCCGCTGAATGCCACCCAGCAGATGCGTGACGACTTCACGGCCCGCAACGGCCTGGACCAGCCGCTCCTGGTGCAGATGGCCGACTACTTCGGCGGGGTGCTCCGGCTCGACTTCGGGCAGTCCCTGCGCACCGGGCAGGACGCGGCCGCCATGGCGCTGCGTGCTTTCCCGGCCACCCTCCAGCTCGCGGCCACCACCATGGTGCTGGCCGTGGTGCTGGCGGTCATCGTGGGCTGCTGGGCTGCCCTGAAGCCGAATGGCGTCGCGGACAGGATCTCAAGCTTCATCTCCATGGCCGCGGCATCAATCCCGGACTTCTGGCTGGCCATTGTGGGGATCTGGATCTTCGCGATCACCCTGGGCTGGGTCCCCACGTCGGGGGTGTCGGGGGCCAGTGCCTGGGTGCTGCCCATCGCCACGCTGCTCCTGCGGCCGTTTGGTGTGCTGGTGCAGATTGTGCGTGGCTCCATGGTGTCCGCGCTCTCCGAGCCATACATCAAACTGGCCCGCAGCCGCGGCGCCGGCGAGCTGCGGGTGGTCACCCACCACGCCCTGCGGAACGCTGCCGCGCCGGCCCTTACTGTCGCCGGTGACCTCACCGTGGGCCTCGTCAACGGCGCCGTGGTGGTGGAGACGATCTTCGGCTGGCCGGGCATCGGCAAGCTGATGATCGATTCGATCCTGCAGCGCGACTTCGCCGTCCTGCAGGCGGCGGTGCTGCTGACCGCCGTCGCGATCTTTGCCCTGAACATCCTTATCGACATGGGGTACGCGCTGCTGGATGCGCGCGTCCGTCCCGTGACGGTCAAGGCCTAGGAGGAACCATGACGAGTTCATTGACTGACGGCGCCGCCCCAGAGGGGCAGGAAGAGCGGCAGCCGGCCGGACAGCCGCCCACCAGGAACGCACCGGACCTCCGGGACGGCCAGCCGGGCCTGTTCCGCCTCCTCCTCAAAGACCGATTCGCCGCCGTCGCCGCTTTTGTGCTGCTGCTGGTTGGCCTGACCGCTTTGGTGGGGCCCGCGCTCATGGGCGACCTCGCCACCAAGCAGAACCTGCTGTTCGCCAACAAGGCCCCGTTCACCATGACGCACGGCTGGGAGTACTTCCTGGGCAGCGATTCGCTGGGCCGCAGCATGCTGGCCCGCCTGGTGGTGGCCAGCAGGACAACCCTGTCCGTGGCGCTTCCCGCCGTCGCCGTGGCCCTGCTCATCGGCTCGCTGTGGGGCGTCTGGGCCGGGTACCACCGCGGCTGGCGGGAGAACGTCTCCATGCGGGTGGCCGATGTGATCATGAGCTTCCCCTCACTGCTGCTCGCCGTAGTGGTCCTCTACGTCTTCAGCCCCTCCGCTGCCAACATCGTGCTGATCCTGGCGTTGACGCGTATTCCGATCTACCTGCGCACCGCCCGCGCCGAATCGGCCGAACTGCAAAGCCGCACCTTTGTGGACGCTGCCCGGACCTTCGGGGCCAAGCCCAACGCCATCATCTTCCGGCACGTCATCCCGGTGGTGCTGCCCACCCTGCTGACCCTGGCCACCCTGGAATTCTGCTACGTCATGCTGGCCGAATCCTCGCTGAGCTTCCTTGGCATCGGTATCCAGCCGCCGGATGTCAGCTGGGGCCTGATGGTGTCGCAGGGCCGGCAATACCTTCAGACCGCATGGTGGCTGTCCATCTTCCCGGGCGTCGCCATTGTGGTCACCACCATCGCCGCCAACGTGCTGGCAGCCTGGCTCCGGATCGCCACCGATCCCGCCCAGCGCTGGCGCCTGGCCCTTCCCCGCAAACGGCTGATCGCCCGTATCCCAGCCAAGGAGGCACAGCCGTGAAAACAGCTGCCGACCCATCTACGCGCCAGAACCCCCAGGGCTCCGCCGGCCCGGCCGGCGCCCAGGCACATGACGTGGTCCTGCAGGTCAGCGACCTCGCCGTGGACATCAGGACCCACCGCGGCACCGTCCGGGCCGTCAACAGCGTGGGCTTCGAAGCCCGGGCAGGGGAGACCCTGGCCCTGCTGGGTGAATCCGGTTGCGGAAAATCCATGACGGCCAAGGCACTCGCGGGCATCATGGACCCGGTCTGCGACCTGGCCGACGGGCGGATTGTCCTGAACGGGACCGACCTGGCCGCGCTGACCCCGAAGGAGCGGCTGAAGTTTGCCGGACCGGAACTGGGCATCGTCTTCCAGGACGCACTGACCGCCCTGAACCCCGTATATACAGTGGGCACACAACTGGGGGAGGCATTCCGGATCCACCGGGGCCTGAACGCCAAGCAGGCCCGTGCCGAAGCCATCGACCTGATGAAGCGCGTGGGGATCCCGGAACCTGAATCGCGGGTCAATTCCTACCCCCACCAGTTCTCCGGCGGCATGCGCCAGCGCATCCTCATCGCCATGGCAGTGGCGCTGAATCCGCGGCTGCTGATCGCCGATGAGCCCACCACAGCCCTGGACGTCACAGTCCAGGCGCAGATCATGCAGTTGCTGCGCAAGCTCCGCGAAGAGGGCCAGATGGCCGTCATCCTCATCACCCACGACCTTGCAGTGGTGGTTGAGGAGGCCGATTCGGTGGCCGTGATGTACGCCGGGAACGTAGTGGAGAGCGGGCCGGTGGCCGAGGTCTTCGCCGATCCCCGCCACCCCTACACCAAGGGCCTGCTGGAATCCGTGCCCGTGCACCTGGAACGTGGCGACCAGCTCAAATCCATCCCGGGCAGCCCGCCGGAGCTCCACGACATCCCGTCCGGCTGCGTCTACCAGTCGCGCTGCCCCATGGTGCAGGACATCTGCCGCGCCGAGCGCCCTGCACTGCGCCCGGCAGTCCGCCGTCGTACGCCAAGCGGTACCGCAACCGCTGCGGCCGACCCGGAGCAGACCACGTCCGCAGGAACCAACGACGGCGGCGCAACAGTCCGTCCCGTGCGCACGGCCGCGTGCCACTTCAGCGAGGAGATCACCAATGCCTGAACCGCTTCTGAGCATTGAGGGCCTGACCAAGACGTTCCACGTTGCCAAAAGTGCCAGCGGGAACACCAGGCTCAAGGCCCTGGACGGCATCAGCCTCAGCGTGGGCCGCGGGGAAACCCTGGGCCTGGTGGGTGAGTCCGGCTGCGGCAAATCCACCCTGGCGCGCACGCTGATGATGCTGGAAACTCCGGATGAAGGGACGGTCAGCTTCGAGGGGACCAACCCGTTCGGGCTGAAGGGCAAGGAGCTGCTGTCATGGCGCCGGCGGGTCCAGATGGTCTTCCAGGACCCTTTCGCATCGCTCAACGCCCGGATGAGCGCGGGCGACATCATCGCCGAACCCTGGGCAACGCACCGGAGCCTCTACCCCACGTCCCGGGAGCGGGACGAACGGGTGCAGGAACTGCTGCAGATGGTGGGGCTGCGGGCGTCCGACGCGCGGAAGTCGCCGCAGGAGTTCTCCGGCGGGCAGCGCCAGCGCATCGGCATCGCCCGGGCGCTTGCCCTGAAACCGGACGTGATCATCCTCGACGAGCCGGTATCCGCACTTGACCTGTCCGTCCAGGCCCAGGTCCTCAACCTGCTCAACGAGCTGCAGAAGGAACTGGGCGTCTCCTATATCTTCATCTCCCACGACCTCACTGTGGTCCGGCACGTCGCCGACCGGGTGGCCGTCATGTACCTGGGCAGGATCATCGAGACGGGGGAAACCGAAGAGGTCTTCGACCATCCCCGGCACCCCTACACGGCGGCGCTGATGTCCGCTTCGCCCAAGCTCGACGTCACCGGTGCCAAGCGGGACAGGATTGTGCTCCAGGGCGAGCTGCCCTCCCCGCTGGATCCGCCGTCGGGCTGCCGATTCCGCACCCGGTGCTGGAAGGCCCAGGACATTTGTGCCGAGGTGGCCCCGGAGCCGCAGGTCCTGACAGCCCCGGACGGCCGGCGGCACCTGGCCGAATGCCACTTCCCGCTCGACACCATCAAGGGCCTCACCGGCGCCGCGGCCGCAGCGGCAACCGCCAACGCCTTGTGACCGGCGCCGAATACGCCATCATCGCCGGAGCCATCTTCCTGGCAGCCTGCCTGCAGGCCTCCAGTGGCTTCGGCATGGGGATGCTGGCGGCGCCGGTGATTGCCATCATCGATCCCGAACTGCTGCCCGCCACCCTGATCCTGCTCGCCCTGCTGGTCACCGTCATGGTGACGGTGACCGAGCGGCAAAGCCTGGACCTGCGCGGCACGGGCTGGGCGCTGGCGGGCAGGATACCGGGCAGCCTGGCCGGCGCCTGGCTGGTAGCGGCCTCCTCCAGGGAAGGGATGGCCTGGGTGGTGGTGGCCGTGGTCCTCGCCGGCCTGGTCCTGGCGGGCCGGGGCTGGGCGCCGCGGCCCCGGCGGACCAACCTGGTGGTGGCGGGGGCCGCTTCCGGCATCATGGGCACCGCCACGTCCATCGGCGGCCCGCCCATGGCGCTGATCTGGCAGGGACATGAGGGGCCGAGGCTGCGCGGCACCATGAGTGCCTTCTTCATGGTGGGATCGGCCATTTCCATGACCATGCTGTGGCTGGCCGGTACTGTCACCGAGCACATGCTGGTCCTGGCCCTGTGGATGGTTCCGGCGGTGATCGCCGGTTATGCGGCGTCCCGCTACGTCAACCGTTTCCTCAGCCCGGCCCGGCTGAAGAAGCTCGCCTTTGCCGCGTCCGCACTGGGGAGCGCGCTGCTGGTCACCCAGCTGATACTGGGCCCGTCCTGACAACATTGTGCAGCGGCAGTCCGGTGGCCAGCCGCCCGATGTTGGCGGCGATGTCCTGGGCCCGGCGCTCGAACGTCACCCGCGCATGGCCCGAGTGGTGCGGCGTGAGGACCGTGTTGTCCAGGTCCGTGAACGGCCATTGCGCCGGCGGCACCACGCCCTCGGCAGGTGTACCCCACCAGACGTCCAGGCCCGCCCCGGCAATCCGCCGCTCCGAGAGGGCGGCATAAAGCGCTGCCTGGTCCACCACGGCGCCGCGCGCCACGTTGACCAGGATCGCGGAGGACTTCATCGCTCCCAGCTCCGCAGCGCCGATCATACCGCGGGTGTCCTCCGCCAGGGGCACGGTGACCACCACGACGTCGGAACCCGCCAGGAGGGCCGGAAGATCGGCGTTGCCGCCCACCCAGTCCAGCCTGACCCCGGCGGGCAGCGGCCCGGCTGGATTGCGGCGCACGGCCCGGACCTTCATCCCCATGGCAGCGGCAACCCGGGCCACCTCCGCGCCAATGGACCCCAGCCCCACCACGCCGAGCACCAGGTCGCTGAGCACGGGATGGAACGGAACGTCCGGGGCAGTGGCGATGGTCCGCCACTGGCCGTTCCGCACCTCGCGGTCCGCCCGGACGACGTTCCGCGACAACATGAGGGTGACCATCAGGACATGCTCGGCGATGGGCCGGGCGTGATGGAAGGTGTTGGCCACGGTTGCCCCGGGAGACAGGTGCGGGAAAGAGATCTTGTCGTAGCCGGCCCCGGTCACATGGACCAGCCGGACGTTGCCCGCGGCTTCCGCTTCAGACGGGGGAAGGGCGGAACAGACGACGACGTCGGCCGCGGCAAGTGCCGCGGCCCGCCGTTGCGGAGACCACGCCGCAGCCATGTCCCAGTGGTGCGCGCCGCCGTCGGACCTTAACGCCTCCTCGAACCGGCTGATGATGGGATCGGTGACCACGATCCGAAGGGATTGGCTACTGTCCGGTTGCGCCGGCGCGCTCACCAGCGGGGGCTCTGCAGCTGGTAGGAGGGGTGCAGGCGCTGCATGTAACCGGTATCGTCACGGCTCCGCAGCCCGCAGTCCAGGTACTGGCGGTGCAGGCGCTCCAGGGCGTCCCGGTCCACCGTGATGCCCAGGCCGGGTGCCGTGGGGACCCCCACCGCGCCGTCCGTGAACCGGAGGACACCGTCCTCGATGACGTCCTCCTCCGGGTCCTTCCACGGCCAGTGCGTATCGCAGGCGTAGTCGAGGTTGGGGGTGGCCGCAGCAAGGTGGACCATGGCGGCCAGGCTGATGCCGAGGTGGGAGTTGGAGTGCATCGAAAGGCCCAGCCCGAAGGTTTCGGTGATCCCGGCAAGGAACTGGCTGCGGCGCAGCCCGCCCCAGAAGTGGTGGTCGGAGAGAATGACGTCCACGGCTCCGGCCGCAACGGCGGGGGACACGTCAGCGAAGCTGACAACGCACATGTTGGTGGCCAGCGGCATGCCCACTTCCCTGCGCACTGCTGCCATGCCCCCGATCCCCGGCGTGGGGTCCTCCAGGTACTCCAGGACGCCGTCCAGTTCCTTCCCCACCCGGATGGAGGTCTCCACGGTCCAGGCGGCGTTGGGGTCGATGCGGAGCGGCAGGTCCGGGAACTCCGCGCGGAGGGCCTGGATGGCGGCGATCTCCTCCTCGGGCGGGAAGACGCCGGCCTTCAGCTTCAGGGCGCCGAAGCCGTAGCCGTCCACCATCGCCCGGGCCTGCCGGACAATGCCTTCCGGGTCCAATGCGGCGCCCCACCGGTCCGCCTCCTGGCCGGGATGCCCGGCCCATTTGTAGAACAGGTAGCCACTGAACTGCACGGACTCCCGTACCGCCCCGCCCAGCAGATCGCTGACGGGACGGCCCAGGAGCTGTCCCTGGATATCCAGCGCCGCGACGTCGAAGGCGGACAGGACGCGGTCCGCCGTGCTCGAACCCGTGACCATGCCGCTCATGCCGTGGCCGCCCTCGATGGTGTCCACACTGAGGGCCTGCGCGATGCGGCCGCGGAGGGTGTTGATGTTGAAGACGTCCACGCCTTCCAGCGATGCGGCTGCCAGCTGCAACCGGGCCAGGTGGCCGGCGTCGCCGTAGGTTTCGCCGAAGCCGGATACACCCGAGTCCGTGAGGACCTCGATGATGGCGCGCAGGGCGAAGGGTTCATGGACGCCGACAGTATTAAGGAGCGGCGGGTCCTTGAACGCCACGGGCGTGATGGTCACGCCGGTGATGCGGACCTGGCCGAGGTGCTGGGCGGGGTCGAAGGTAGGGGTCACAGCGCTGTGCTCTTCATGGTGCGGGGCTCCTGATGGGGTTGCTTTGTGTGGTCCTGTTCACAGACGATATGGGAAGCGATCGATACAGGTCCAAGCCAATTTCTGCACTCGACAATCCAGTAAAGGTATTGATGTTTTCGCTGCCCCAGTTAGAGGCCTTCGTGGCCGTGGCCGAGGAGCTGCATTTCGGTGCCGCTGCCGAACGGCTCAACATGACCCAGCCGCCGCTCAGCCGGCAGATCCAGATGCTGGAAAAGAAGCTCAACACCACACTGTTCAGCCGGACCAGCCGCAAGGTGGAACTGACAGCAGCCGGCGCCACACTGCTGCCCAGGGCCCGGCAGATCCTGGACATGTGCATCAAGACGGACATGGACGTCCGCCGGGTTTCCTCCGGGCAGGCAGGGACCATCACTGTGGGCTACACCGCGATTGCCGGCCAGAGCGCGTTGCCCATGATGCTCCGGAAGGCGGCCGAAGGGATGCCGGGGGTGTCCTTTGTGCTGCGGGAGCTGGTGTCCACCGATCAGATGGACGGGCTGGTGAAGGGCAGTGTGGACATCGGCCTGCTGCGGCCCATCGTTGCCCGGCCAGGGGTGGTGTTCCGGCCGCTGATGCAGGACAGGCTGGTCGTGGCGGTGCCGGAAGGAAACCCGATCCTGGGCAACACCGGAATTGCCGACGGCCAGCCGCTGCCGCTGGGCTCCCTGGACCGGCGCCCCCTGCTGATGTACTCCACCAAGGAGGCCCGGTATTTCCACGACCTGGTGCTCCGCCTGTTCGCCAGCGCGGGCGCCCATGCCAACATCACCCAGTACGCCAGCCAGGTCCCGGCGCTGCTGGCGTTCGTCCAGGCCGGGCTTGGAGTGACCCTGGTTCCTGCCTCGGCAATGGCCTTCGCCCCGCCCGGAGTGGAGTTCCACGAAATCGATGGCCGCCACGGCATGAAGGAACTGAACCGGGTGGACCTGGAACTGGCCTGGAACGAGGAAACGGCCAATCCTGCGGTGCTGCGGCTCCTGGAGTTGATAGGGGAGTCTGTGTCCGCTTAGCTGGACGGCCGTGCGGACGCCTTGAATCGGCGTCGGGAGTTGGCCAGGTGGCTGCGCATCGCGGCAGCGGCGGCAGCCTCGTCACCGTCAGCGATGGCGTCCAGGATGGACCGGTGCTCCTGGACCACCTGGTCGAAGTGGTCCCGGGCGTAGTGCTCGAGGCCGGTCATCAGCCGGGTGCGCGGCATGGCAATCATCGTCTGGCCCAGTGCCGCGAGGCAGTCGGAGTAATACGGGTTGCCGGAGGCCGCCGCCACCGCCCGGTGGAAGTCGAAGTCCGATTTCATGGCATGGGACGGGTGGCCCGCACTCTCGGTGAAGGCCTCCAGCGCAGTGCCCACCGCACGCAACTGCCGCTCGGTGTGGTTGCGCGCGGCCAGGGCGGCGGCTTCCGTCTCGACGCCCATGCGGAACTCCAGCAGGTGCAGCCGGTCCTCGGTGGTGGCCA
This sequence comes from Pseudarthrobacter sp. SL88, assembly GCF_026672455.1. NCBI lineage: Bacteria > Bacillati > Actinomycetota > Actinomycetes > Micrococcales > Micrococcaceae > Pseudarthrobacter > Pseudarthrobacter sp. SL88. The sequence goes on along the minus strand of NZ_JAPPRD010000001.1, from coordinate 3,975,313 downwards.
CCGGCCGGGCCCCGGGTACAGCCTGGGGCCCGTCCGACGGCGGCGTGAGGGCGAAGCTGCCGCGCCCGCGTTCGGTTTCCACGAGCCCTTCGGCCTGGAGCCTCGTCAGCGCGGCCCGGACCACGGTCCGGCTCACGCCGAAGTCGCTGATCAGGGTGTTTTCGCTGGGAAGCTTCTCACCCGGTTGGATGATGCCGTCAACAATGCGGTTGCGAAGGTCGGCGGCGAGGTCCGCGGTGAGGTTCCGGCTCATGGCTCAAGGTTACGGCTTCAGCGTTATGCCCCGAACTCCACGGAGTCGGTGGTCCAGGCGCGGGCCTGGTCGCTAAGCGTGACGCCGAGGCCAGGGCGGTCCGGAACGATCATGCGGCCGTCCTTGGTTTCGAGGCGCTCGTTGAACAGCGGGTCCAGCCAGTCGAAGTGCTCAACCCACGGTTCGCGGGGGTAGGCCGCTGCGAGGTGCAGGTGGATTTCCATGGCGAAGTGCGGTGCAAGGCCCAGGCCGCGTTCGTCCGCGAGGGCGGCGAGGCGGAGGAACTGGGTGATGCCGCCGACGCGCGGGGCGTCAGGCTGGATGATGTCGCAGCCGTTGGCGGCGATGAGGCCCTTGTGCTCGGCCACGGAGGCCAGCATTTCACCGGTGGCGATGGGAGTGTCCAGGACCTGGGCCAGGTGGGCGTGGCCCTCGAAGTCGTAGGCATCCAGCGGCTCTTCGATCCAGATGAGGTTGAACTCCTCAAGGCGGCGGCCCATGCGCAGGGCCGTGGCCCGGTCCCACTGCTGGTTGGCATCCACCATCAGCGGAACGTCCCAGCCGATGTGTTCACGGATGCCGGCCACGCGGCGCAGGTCCTCTGCGGAGTCCGGCAGGCCCACCTTGATCTTGATGCCGCCAATGCCCTCCTCGATGGACTGGGAGGCGCGTGCCTTGACCTCGTCCAGGGAGGCGTTGAGGAAACCACCGGAGGTGTTGTAGGTCTGCACGGAGTCGCGGTGGGAACCCAGGAACTTGGCCAGGGAAAGGCCTGCGCGCTTGGCCTTGAGGTCGTAGAGGGCGATGTCGATGGCCGCCAGGGCCTGGGTGGCGACGCCGGAGCGGCCCACGGAGGCGCCGGCCCACAGGAGCTTGGTGTAGATCTTGGCGATGTCGTTGGGGTCCTCGCCGATGATGCCCTCGGCCACTTCTTTGGCGTGGGCGTACTGGGCCGGCCCGCCGGCGCGCTTGGAGTAGCTGAAGCCGATGCCGGAGTGGCCCAGTTCGGTGGTGATTTCGGCGAAGAGGAAGACTACCTCGGTCATGGGCTTCTGCCGGCCGGTAAAGACCTTGGCGTCGCTGATGGGAACGGCGAGGGGAAGGCGGGCGGTGGACAGTTTGACGTGCCGGATCAGGTCGACGGTGCTCATGGATTCTCCTAAGGGCGGGACTGGGCTCCTTCGCCCACACTCTTAGGATACAAGTTTAAAACTTGTACTACAAGCAGCGTTTTGCGATCCCGAGTGCGAGGTCTGCGCCAACGTCAGTCCGCCTCACGACGAAGGCTACCCAACCCGTCAATCAGGGCATCCAGGCCAAGCATGAAGGCGGCGTCGGCGGCGCGCAGCGCGGTGCCCGCAGCCCCTCGGACGGCGGCGGTGAAATACGGCGTGGATTCGGCCATGGTGCCCGGATCGAAAATGTCCTCCGGGGCGGTGACGTCGTATGCGGAGCCGAAAATAAACGACTCGAGCGCCACGATGGCCGAAATGATGCGCTCCTGGGGGAAGCCGGCGTCGAGGAATCCCTTGCTGACCGTCTCGTACATGGCCAGTGTCTGCGGCGCGTCGGTGACCGGCAGGACGGCGATGACCGGAATCAGCGGCGTGTGCTCGGCGAAGACATTGCGGTAGCTCCAGGCCCACGTGCGGACCGCGTCATCCCAGGGCGCGGCGCCAAAAGAGGACACATCCACCAGGGACATCAGGTGGTCTTCCACCAGAAGCAGGACGTCCTGCTTCGACGACACGTGGTTATAGAGGGCGGAGGGCGCCACCTCGAGGAGTTTGGCCAGGGCAGCCATGGTCAGCCCGTCGTACCCCTTCCGGCTAACGAGCTCCAGGGCGGCCGAGGTGATGCCCGCCTTGTCCAGTACCGCCGAGGAAGGCCTTCCGGCGCGCCTTCTCCGGACGCCGCCGTCGGGAGCCGGACGTTGCTGTGCTGCTGGTACTGCCGGCAATTTCTGCCCTTTCCTCGGTGTCCTCCGCATTATTGCACCAGGTACTTCCGCTGCCCGGCCGGACGGGCTATAGTTCTAATAAATGAATGCCATTCATTTAGTGGTTTCCATCACCCGGGACCGCAGAGAGGACATCATGCTGAACCTGAACCGCGACGTCGTTGTTGTTGGAGCCGGGCCGTCCGGACTCATGGCCGCCCGCGAACTGAAGAAGGCCGGCCTCAGTGTCGCCGTCCTCGAGGCCCGTGACCGGGTGGGCGGGCGCACCTGGACCGGAACTGTGGACGGCGCCATGCTGGAAATCGGCGGCCAGTGGGTCTCGCCGGACCAGGAAGCGCTCCTGGAACTGCTCCAAGAACTGAACCTGGACACCTACCCGCGCTACCGCGACGGTGAGTCCGTCTACATCGGTGCCGACGGCGTTCCAGTGCGTTACACCGGCGACTCGTTCCCCGTGGACCCGGAAACCGCCGTCGAAATGGACCGCCTGGTGGCCATCCTGGACCAGCTCGCGGCCGAGATTGGGCCCGCCGAACCTTGGGCGCACCCGAAGGCCCGAGAGCTGGACACCATCTCGTTCCACCATTGGCTGCGGCAGAACTCGGCCAGCGAGGAAGCCTGCAAGAACATCGGACTGTTCATCGCCGGCGGCATGCTGACCAAGCCCGCGCACTCCTTCTCGGCCCTGCAGGCCGTCCTCATGGCAGCGTCCGCGGGATCCTTCACCAACCTCACGGACGAGGACTTCATCCTGGACCGCCGTGTGGTGGGCGGCATGCAGCGGGTCTCGCAGCTGCTGGCGCAGGACCTGGGCGACGATGTTGTGCTCAATACCCCGGTGCGAACCATCAACTGGGAGCCGGACGCCGAGGGCGGGCACCGCGTGACCGTGGAATCAGACCGCGCCACCGTCAACGCCCGCTTCGTCATCATGGCTGTTCCGCCCAACCTGTACTCCCGTGTCTCGTTCAACCCGCCGCTGCCGCGCCGCCAGCACCAGATGCACCAGCACCAGTCCCTGGGCCTGGTCATCAAGGTCCACGCCGTATACGCCACGCCGTTCTGGCGCGACAAGGGGCTCTCCGGCACCGGCTTCGGTGCCGATGCCCTGGTCCAGGAGGTCTATGACAACACCAACCACGGCGATGCCCGCGGCACCCTGGTGGGCTTCGTGTCCGATGAGAAGGCCGACGCCGTCTTCGAGCTGAGTGTCGAAGAGCGCAGGGAAGCGATCCTTGCGTCCGTCGCCGGTTACCTCGGCGACGAGGCGCTCACCCCCGAGGTCTACTACGAGTCCGACTGGGGCTCCGAGGAGTGGACCCGCGGCGCCTACGCTGCCAGCTACGATCTCGGCGGCCTGCACCGGTACGGGAAGGACCAGCACGCCCCGGTGGGCCCCATCTACTGGTCCTCCTCCGACCTTGCCGCCGAAGGCTACCAGCATGTGGACGGTGCCATCCGGATGGGCCGCCGCACCGCTGAGCGCATCGCGGAAGTGGCGCGGGTGTCCGTGCCGGCCGGAGCCTGACTGCGCTGGCAAATAAGCATGCTTACTAATAGGCTGGCGGTGGGGAGCGTCCCCGATTCCAGACGAACGAGGTGAGGCATGACTGACGCCCAGAGCATCAGCAAGGTTACTGAGATCATCAACGATTCCAAGATCGGAATGGTCACCACCATCAACGAAGAAGGCGCCCTCGTCAGCCGGCCGCTGGCTGTCCAGGAGGTCAAGGACGACGGCGATATGTGGTTCTTCACCGGGCTCGGCACGTCGCAGGTTGCGCACGTCCGCGCGGACTCCCGCGTCAACGTCTCCTTCGGCAAGAACACTGAGTGGGTTTCCGTCGCCGGGACCGCAGAGGTGGTCACGGACCGTGCCAAGATCCACGAAATGTGGAACCAGGTTGTTGAGGCATGGTTCCCGGACGGTCCGGACACCCCCGAGGTATGCCTGCTTCGGGTGGACTCGGACTCTGCAGAGTACTGGACCAGCCCCGGCGGCACCGCTGCTACCGTGCTGCAGTGGGTCAAGTCCAAGGTGACGAACAGCCGCATGAGCGTCGGCGAGAGCGGCACCGTGGAGCTGTAGAGCCACTGTGTACGGCTAAGGTGCGGGGCAGCGGATGGCGCTGCCCCGCACCTTTCGTATGTGTCGCCATTTGGGGACCGTGAGAACATCAACGAGTGACCGACAGCACTTCGCTCGAACTGCCGCCCCTCTACGAGTCCCTGACCTGGCTTACCCCGCTCTCCGAGGAACGCGCTGCACGCCTTGTGGCGTTCCTGTCCGACCCGGCGCCGGCTGAGGTTCTGGACATGGGGTGCGGATGGGGTGAACTGCTACTTCGGGTTTTGATGTCGGCCCCGCACGCACGTGGACGCGGCGTGGACAGTGCTTCCGCGTCCATCGACCGAGCGAGGCAACAAGCATTGACCCGGGGGCTGCTCGACAGAGCGACGTTTGTTTCGATGTTGGGGCTGGAAGCCCAGAATCGCCCCGCGGACGCTGTCATCTGCATTGGTGTGAGCCAGATTTGGGGGCCACCGGTGGAGGACGCGCAGCCGCTCGACTACGCCGCAGCCCTGCGCGCCCTTCGAGTCCTGGTGCTTCCCGGCGGCCGACTCGTCTACGGCGAGGCGATCTGGTCCGCAACACCCCATCCGGCTGCCACCGCCCCCCTGGCTGGACGTGATGACGAGTACTTAACAGAAGATGCGTTACGCGAGCAGATCCGCGCCGTTGGTTTCGAGGTGGTGGACGAGGACCAGGCAAGCCTTCAGGAGTGGGACGTCTTCGAGGCCGGGTATCGCGACAGGTTTACCCGTTGGCTAGAAGCACATGATGCCGACCATCCGGCCGCAGAGCAGGTCCGCCGGCACTATGAGGATCAACGCGCTGCATATGAAGAGGGCTACCGAGGCGTGCTCGGGATGGCATATTTCTGCCTAAGGGGGTAGGAGCCCCCTGCGAGTCGACTTCGGAAACTGACAGCGGTTTTGCATGGCGGCCTTTTTTGGGTGCCCCATATGCCCCACCCGCAGAATGCCCGGCCCGCCCTGACGCTGAACATGAAATCGTCGCGAACCCTGGGAATCGAGGCGTCGCATCGAGGATGCGGAGCGCAAACAGGGAGAATCTCCCGCTAGTCCTGCCCCGTCAGTGCACCCAGCACCGCTGGCAGGAGGACGTCGTTGCGGCCCCACACCGGGTCCAGGATTTCGACGTACCAGGAGTCTGCCAGCAGCAGGGCCAGGGAATCGTTGGTTTCGTCGGCCCAGGCCTTGATCTGCTCCTCGTTTACCGGGTTTTCGCTTGAGCCCAGGACCGTCACCACTTCCGTCCCGTCCAGGGTGACGGGTATGGCAGCACTGCTGGCCTCGCCCGGGGCGTGGGCAACGGTCACAAGCTCCGTGCGGGTGGACAGCGCCAGCAGTTCGCCGGCCGCGGCACCACTGCAGAACCCGGTGACATACTGCCGTTGCGCTGCGCCGCCGTCCAGGATGCCGGGCTGGGATTCCCTGGTAAACAGTCCATTCCGGTTCAGCTCCGCCAATGCGGCGGCGATCGGGTTGGTTTCGTCGTCATAGCCTGCCGCGAAGTGCCCGGGCTGGTAGGAACTTCCACCCTCCAGCCAGCGCGCGGTCAGCTCACCGGCAGCGTCAAGGGTGGTGGCCTGCCGCCAGACCCCGCGGTCCTCCAGCAGCCGGCCGTACTGGTCGCGGGCTGGTATTTCCTCTGGCTTCATTCTGGGATGCTATCCCCGCCGGCGTTGGGCGCTCCACCGCTCCCGACATACCACTTAACCTGGCTGCCGGGCCTGGCCGGAGGGAATGCCCGCCGCCCGCTCGGCGTCGGCGAGGGAGGCAGCCAGGCTGGTGACGGCGTCGGGATACTCGTTTCCTCCGCCGGGGACGCTGCCGTGGCCGGGACCGCTCCGAAGCTGTTCCGCCGCCCGCATGGCCTTGATGAGCGCTGACGTTTCGGGAAGGCGGACATCGGTCAGGGCCGGGTAGTCGATGCTGCACGCAGGATCCAGCTCGTACCGGCTCCACCGTGCCATGAGCTCATCGTGCCGGGCGCGGGCAGCCTGGTGCGCTGCCTCCCGGGCAAGATCATCGCGATGGCGTGAGCGCCCGGCCAGGTAGCGCGGAGCCCAACGGTACACACCGATGCCCGATGCCACCGCGGCACCGGCCAGGAACAGGCCGGTCCATGGGGAAATCAGCGTAGGGATTAGCAACGCGGGAACGGCCACGCACGAGCCAAGGAAAAGGTCCCAGAAGAGCTGGTCCGAACGCTGCCCGCCGCCGTCGGACGCCAAGAGGGTCCTGCGCCGCACTACGAAAACCGTGGCGGCAACGCTGGCCACCAGCACCGGCGCGCACAGCACCAGCGCCCAGGCACCCTCGACGAGTCCCTGCACAAGTCCTTCCGTCACGGCTGCCACCTGGCACCTCCCGCGTGCGCCCGGGCCGCGGAATCCCGGGCTGGTCATTCCATTGCACCCTGTTCCGGCAGCGTGGTCAATGCCGGCGTCGTGTGGGCGTTTTGCCGCCATGCGAAAGGGTACGTTTCCCCTGTACTGCAGGTGCGGCGCCTGGGCACGGCACGGGTGCGCACGCTTGATGCGCGCCCAGGGGTGCCGGGTGCTTTGGGACGGGAGATGAACCGATGGGTCGGATTGACCGGATCGCAGAACCGTGGGGTACCAGGACTCCGTACGGCAGCGGCGAAACGTGGCCGGTGCGGGTGGACACGCACCTGGCCGAGGGAGTCGACGCAGAGTCCGTGGACTGCTGGCTCCAGACCGCCTCCATCCTTCATTCGAACGGCGACGCCATGGACATCGCCGTCAAGGACAACCGGATGGTGGGCGTACGAGGGCGCGCCTCCGACCGCGTGAACCACGGCCGCCTCGGTCCCAAGGACCTGTACGGCTGGCAGGCGAACTCGTCCCCGGACAGGCTGACCTGGCCGCTAATCCGGGAAGGCGGAAAACTCGTGGAGACGGACTGGGAAACCGCCATGGACCGCGTGGTGGCCCGGTCCAAGGCGCTGCTGGCGGAGCAGGGCCCCAGCGCCCTTGGCTTCTACACCACGGGCCAGCTGTTCGCCGAGGAGTACTACACCCTGGGGACTATTGCGCACGGCGGGATCGGGACCAACCATGTGGACGGCAACACGCGGCTCTGCACCGCCACTGCGGCGGAAGCGCTGAAGGAATCCTTCGGCTGCGACGGCCAGCCGGGCTCGTACACGGACGTGGACCACGCGGATGTCATCGCCCTCTACGGCCACAACGTGGCTGAAACGCAGACCGTCCTCTGGACCCGGATGCTGGACCGGCTGGCCGGGCCTAACCCACCAATAATCATCTGCGTGGACCCGCGCCTCACCGAAGTTGCCCGGGCCGCAACGGTGCACCTGGCGCCCCCGGCCCGGCACCAACGTGGCCCTCATGAACGCCATCCTCCACCACATCATCGCCAACGGCTGGGTGGACCAGGACTATATCCAGGCGCACACGGTGGGTTTCCAGGACCTGGAGAAGGAGGCGGCAAAGTACCCGCCGGCCCTTGCTGCCGAAATTACGGGTGTTCCGGCCGGAAAGATCGAGGAAGCGGCGCAGATCCTTGGCCACGCGGAGCGGCTCCTGTCCACCGTGCTGCAGGGCTTCTACCAGTCCAACCAGGGCACCGCCGCCGCCGTTCAGGTAAACAACATCAACATCATCCGCGGCATGCTGGGCAAGCCGGGGTGCGGGATCCTGCAGATGAACGGCCAGCCGACGGCCGAGAACACCCGCGAATGCGGGGCTGACGGCGACCTGGCAGCGTTCCGCAACTGGTCCAACGATGCCCACATCAAGGATCTGGCGCGCGTATGGAACGTGGACCCCATGTCCATCCCGCACTACTCCCCGCCCACGCACCTGATGCAGATGATGCGCTACGCGGAGGACGGCTCCATCCGGATGCTGTGGGTCAGCGGCACCAACCCTGCCGTGTCACTCCCGGAGCTGCGGCGGATCCGCTCCATCCTGGCGCAGGACCGGCTCTTCCTGGTGGTGCAGGACATCTTCCTGACGGAGACGGCCCAACTGGCCGACGTGGTGCTCCCCGCCGCCACGTGGGGTGAAAAGACCGGGACGTTCACCAATGCGGACCGCACCGTGCACCTGTCCGAGAAGGCCGTGGACCCACCGGGGGAGGCCCGCCCGGACCTGGATATCTTCATCGACTACGCCCACCGGATGGGGCTGAAGGACAAGGACGGCGAGCCCCTGATCAAGTGGGACAGTCCCGAGTCGGCGTTCGAGGCCTGGAAGGAGTGCACCCGCGGGCGTCCGTGCGACTACACCGGCATCACCTATGGCAAGCTGCGCCGCGGCTCAGGCATCCAGTGGCCGTGCAACGAGGAAAACCCGGACGGCACCGAACGCATTTACGCTGACGGGAAGTTCTGGGCACACCCGGAGTACTGCGAGACCTACGGCCGGGACCTCATCACCGGCGCCCCCGTGGACCCCACCGAGTACAAGGCACTGAACCCTGAGGGCCGCGCCATCATCAAAGCCGCCGAATACGTGCCGCCGCACGAGCTCCCCAGCCAGGAGTTCCCGCTGCAGCTGATCACCGGCCGCACCCTGTTCCATTTCCACACCCGGACCAAGACGGCGCGGGCGCCGGAACTCCAGGCAGCGGCGCCGGACGTCTGGGTTGAGGTGTCCGCGCACGACGCCGGCACGTACGGCTTTGCCGAAGGGGACCTTGCGGAGGTGGCCACCCCGCGCGGGTCCGTGCAGGCGAAGGTGCGGATCGGCGGCATCCGGGACGGCGTGGTGTTCCTGCCCTTCCACTACGGCTACTGGGATACGCCGGGCCGGCACGAGCCTGACGGCGCAGGACGCGCCGCCAACGAACTGACCATCACAGAATGGGACGCCGCCTCCAAGCAGCCCATCTTCAAGACCGCGGCTGCCCGGATTTCCAAAGTGCGGTCCGGCGCCGGACCCGCCCCCGCACCCACCAACACAGCCTCCGCCCCCGCTGGCGATTTCCCGGCAGAGGCCCGGACCAGGGGCATTCCGTCCGCCCTGGCCGACGAGGAAATCTCAGGGCAAGGCACTCACGGCCCCGCGGACGGCCACGGCGGCAGTGGCACAGACGAAAGGGAGGCATAGCTGTGAAGCTCGGGCTGGTACTGGAACAGCTGCACAGGGACGAGGACGACCTCGCCCAACACCTTTTGCGCGTCTCGGAGCGGCACAAAGTGGACCACGAGATTTACCACCTGGCCCGCGACCTGGCGAAATGGTCCCAGCAGCACGTCCGCGAGATAGCCGCCATCGCTGGCCGCTACGGCCGGGAACTGGATCCCGAGCCCAAAGGCGAAAACACGCTCCTCGAGAAGATCCGCGAGAAGTGCAGCGAACTGGTGGGCCGTGACGCCGAGGCGGGCCTGCTGCTCCTGCGCGACCTCCGGGAGGCCTACATCAAGGCCTGCGGCGTCTCCGCGGACTGGGAACTCGTGGCGCAGGCGGCCCAGGGCATCAAACACATGGACCTGCTGGAGGTCGCCCAGCGCTGCCACGCACAGAACCTCCGGCAGATGAAATGGGCCAACGGAAAGCTCAAAGAATCCGCAACCCAGATCCTTGTTAGCTAGGCGCCGGGCGAGGGTAAGTTGGGGTCCATGCGAATCAAAATGTGCAGCATCCACGTCAAGGACCCTGCCACCGCCCACGCCTTTTACACCGGCACCCTGGGCTTCGACACCCTCATGGCTATGCCGGAGTACAACCTGTACATCATCAAGGACCCGGGCGCCTCGGACAACTCAGCAGGACTCCTCCTGGAGCCCAGCGACAACCCCATCGGGGCGGACTACATGAACGCGGTCCATGAGGCAGGGCTTCCGGCCATCGTCTTTGGCGTACCGGATGTCCAGGCGGAATACGACCGCCTGGTGGCCGCGGGCGTCAGCTTTAAGAGCCCGCCGGCCGAGGACCCGTCCGGCATCAGTGCCGTCTTCGACGACGGCTGCGGCAACTACATCCAGCTGCACCAGGACTGAGCCGCCCTAAAAAGGGGAGCAGGCGGAAACAACAGAAGCCTGTCCGCAGATCCGGCCTTCAGGGTTCGGATCTGCGGACAAGCTTCTGCTTGGCATGGAGCGGTGGCGTCAGTTGGCGCGGGCCCGCTTGGCTTCCTTCTTTGCGGCCTCGTCCTTCACCCGCTGCGCCTCCGCGCGGACTGCTGCGTGGGTGGAGCGCTCGGTGACCAGCCACTGCGGCGGAGCCTGCAGCAGAGCGGTGATTTCCGCCGTCGTCAGCGCATCCTCGACGCCGCCGCGGGCCAGGCCGCTGATGGAGACGTTCAGCTTCTGCGCCACCACGGGGCGGGGGTGCGGACCGTTGCGGCGCAGCTCGGCGAGCCACTCCGGCGGGTTCGCCTGGATTTCGGCGAATTCCTCGCGGGTGATGGTCGAATCCTGGAACTCCTGCGGTGTTGCGGGCAGGTAGATGCCAAGTTTCTTGGCAACGGTGGCCGGCTTCATGGACTGGGAGTTTGCAGAGGTCATGCTTCAAGGGTATCCGGGCGGCGGGTACTGTGAAGACGTGCCCTCCACAACCTCCTCCCCAGACGACGCCGTTTCCGCCGGCGACATTCCCGCTGAAGCGCCGCGCGAGCTGCGCATCGCGTATGTTCCGGGCGTGACGCCGGGCAAATGGATCCGCCGCTGGGAAGAGCGCATGCCGCACATTCCCCTTCACGCGGAGATGCACGACGGCGGCGGGCCGGTTGAGGCGGTCCGCGGTGGTTCTGCTGACATGGCTTTCGTTCGGCTCCCGATCGGGCGCGAAGGCCTCAGCGTCATTCCCCTGTACGAGGAGCAGGCCGTGGTGGTCGCTCCCAAGGGCCACGAAATTTCGGTGTTCGAGGAAGTGGCCCTGGCGGATCTGGACCAGGAATCCTTCCTGGACGTTGTGGCTTTGGGTGGCCCCGAGCCGGCCCTGCAGGTGGTGGCCTCCGGCGCCGGCCTGGTGATCATTCCCATGTCCGTGGCCCGCCACTTCAACGTCAGGGACACCGTGGCCCGCCGCGCCACCGATGCACCCGGCACTGAAATCGCCCTGGTGTGGGCCACGGACAGCACCGACGAGGTCCTGGAAGAGTTCATCGGCATCGTCCGCGGCCGGACGACACAGAGTTCACGGCAGCCCTCCGCGCAGCCAGTCAAGGAAAAGAAGGCCCCGAAACCCGACCGCCGCGGCGGTTCCGGCGCCAAGAAGTCCGCACCCAAGGTGGCCCAGAGGTATGCCCCCAACCCGGACAAGGGCAGGGGCAAGGGCTCCCGCAAGAAGGGCAAGCGCTAGGCGCACCCTTCCCTACGGCCTGTTGTAGTCAGTACCGGTTCCTCGGCGGGACCTGGCCGGCGCCCGTTTGCCGGGCTTTCCTGGCCCGCAGGATGCGCCCGATGATGGCGGGCAAAAAGGCGAAGAGCAACTTCTTCATGGCAGTTCCTTTGCTGTAGCGGATGGAGATGCCAGGGCCGCCCTTCCGAAATGGAAAGACGGCCCCGGCGTTCTGTTACTGGTTTTGCGCCTGCCTAGGTGTTTTGGATGGTGTCTTTGGCGTTGGTGGCGCGGTCTTTTACGTCGGTGGCGGCGTCTTGGCTGTCGGTTTTGACGTGGTCGATGCCGTCGGTGGCGGTGGTTTTGACGTTGTCCATGGCGTGTTGGGCTGGTTCTTTGAGGTCTTGGACCATGCCTTTGGCGGCGTCGGTGAGTTCGGTGGTGAGGGGTTCGGCGGCGGTTTTGAGCTGGTCTGCTGCCTGGCGTTCTTTGTCGCTGGCGGGGATCAGGGAGGAGATCAGCATGCCTGCGCCGAAGGCGATGAGGCCGGCGGCGAGGGGGTTGCCCTGGGTTTTGGCTTTGACCCGGTCCGGTGCGGCGGCGACGGTGTGGCCGGCGTCGGTGAGGGTGGAGGCGACGTTGTCTTTGGCGTCGTGGAGGGTGTCGCCGGTGTTGTGCAGGGCGTTGGAGGTGCGTCCGGCCCCGGTATGGGTGGCGTCCTGGACCCGGCTGGTGGTGTGGTCTGCTGCTCCCATGATTTTCTCCTTGACGCCTGATACCGCATCTTTAACCTTGTCGGTTTGGCGGTGGACGATGTTGGACGGTGTGACCTTGTCCGCGACGGCGTCGACGTTGGTGCCGAGGCGTGCGCGGGTGGCTTCGATGTCTGCTCGGATTGCGTCGGGGTTCTCGCTCATCGGTTTACCTCACCTGGTTTGAGGGTTGGGGGGATTTCGGCGAGGGTTTCGCCGGTTTGGGGCAGGCCTTTGATTTCTTTGAGGTTCTTCCGGCCGATGCTGGCCAGGACTGCGGCTGCGATGGCCCAGATGACGGCGACGATGACGGCGGCCCAGCCCAGTGGCATGAGGGCGCCGAGGCCGAACATCAGGGCCAGGGACAGGAAGAGCAGGACGAAGTGGCCTGCGACGCCGGCGCCGGCGAGCATGCCGCCGCCTTTACCGGCCCGGGTGGCGGATTGTTTGAGTTCGGCTTTGGCGAGGTCGACTTCCTGGCGCATCAGGGTGGACAGGTCCCGGGTGACATCGCCGAGCAAGTCACCCAGCGACGCTGTCTCCGCTTTCTGGTGCGCCACGCCGGGCGACTCAGGAATCTGGCTACTCATCACGGGCGTCCTTCAGTCGACCGGTAGCCGCCTTCCGCGGACCGGTAGGAGCCGTCCTCGTCACGGAACGGGTCATCCTCGTACCGCAGCGGCGTGTCCTCGGCCGTGCCACCTGGCAGGGTTGAGGTGGAGGATGGCGTGCCTGCAACTGTGGGCTCGGCGAACAGGTCGTCGGTCCCCGCTGCGTACACTGTCTCCTGATGGAGCGGCTGGACGGGTGCGGAGTGCGCCGCCCGCTGGGTGGCAGAGGGCGACTGCGCCTGGCCGGCCCCCGCGGCCCCGGAGGCCTGCTCAGGAGCGCCGGCGGTGAGGCTTCGGGTCAGGCGGCCGGCCAGCAGGCCGGCACCGGCGGCAAGCAACAGGAACGTTCCGGGCTTGTTGCGGGCAAACCGCTGCACTTCGCCGAGCAGGTCGCCCGGTTCACGGTTCTCCAGCCAGGACGCGACGGAGTCGCCGCGTTCGGCTGCCTGGCGGATCAGGTCACTCGCCATACCCTGCTGTTCCGGTGCGGTGGCCATGCTGTGCAGCTGGTCGGAGATGTTGCGGATCCCCTGCGCGGCCTTCTGCTGCTGCGCGCCCGCCTCGCTGGTCAGGCCGGTCTTCGCCTGGTTCATCAGGTCCTTGGCGTTGGTCTTTGCCTCGGCTGCGACGTTGGCGGCTTCTTCCTTCGCCGTATGCGCCACATCCTTGGCCGCAGACGTTGCCTGCCCTGCCACATCAGAGGCCTCTGCCTTCGCCGTGTCGGTCTTCGAACCGCCGGCGGGACCGGCCGTCGAGGCGGTAGTGAAGTCATCCTCGACTGTGGCGGCGCCGTAAGGATCCGTGACGGCCGGGTTGGGAGTCTGGGGCCATTGGTTCTCTGTCATCGGGCTCTCTTTCCTGAAGTTCAGCTGGCGATTAAGAACCAGCAGAGCTGGCTGTTTAGTAAGCAGGGTTACTAATTAGATAGTAAGCACACTTGTCTTTTGTTCCGCAAGGGGGCTGGCGTGGACTTTCTGAAAAACGGCCTGACGGAGACGCCAGCCAGGGCGCTCGCCCGGGCTTTCATAAGGGAGGGCAATGGACCCACTTGCAACGATGATGCTAAGCATGCTTATTGTAGGTATGTAGCGATGAAGGGCGATCCCCGCTTTGCCACCTACAGGAAGGCCACGGCCCGATGACCAGTAATCTTGATCCGGATGCCCGGAACAGCTATCGACTGATCACCCTGGCGGCCCGCCTGGTCCAACGGAGGCAGGATGAAGCACTGGCTCCGCTGGGGCTGACCCGAGCCGCAGTCATTGCCCTGGAAGGACTGTCCGGCGGACCCTTGAACCAGGAGCGGCTCGCTGATGCGATCCGCGTGCAAAGCCAGACGCTGGGCAGGGTCCTCACCCGGCTGGAAGCCGCGGGACAGATCACCAGGACGCGGCAGGCCTCGGACCGCCGCCAGTTGAAGGTCGAACTGACCGACGCCGGCATTGTGGCGCTGGAGGCAGCGCGGCAGGCGGAAGTTGACGCCTACCCCGATGACCCCGATATTGGCTGGAGTGTGCTGCGCGAAGAACTGGCCAAGTTCATCCGGGCGGCACCGGCGGGCAGGAACTCGGATGTGGTTCCCTTTGCCCCGCCCCAGCACAGGGCCGGCCACGAGCGGACCACGCACGGGACGCAGCCTTCTGAGCGGTCCTCACGGGACCGGACGGTCCACGACCGGAAGGGTCACGGGCCTCCCGCCACGGGCGGGCTGCACGGACTCGACCAGTCGCAATAACAGGACCGAGGCCTGCCTGGCTCGGTGCCGTCGTGTGCCGCTAGGCTGCGCAGGCGTCCTGCAGTGCCTGTACCGACTCTGCCGGCACCTGGTCTCCGGCTTCCGCGATCTCGCCCAACGGCGTCGTGATGTCCGTGGGGACTCCGGCCGTACGTGCAGCAGAAACCAGCCCGGCCAGCACCTGCTGATCCTGCACGCTCACCAGGCCGTCCTGGACCACGGCGCAGATCTGCTTGTTGACCTCGTCCGCCGCTGCTGTGGCAACCTTGGATGCGGCATTGTTGGCCGCATCGGTTGCGGCCTCCTCCACGGCTCCGCAGCCGGCGAGCAGGAGCAGGAGCGGGGCGGCGGACAGGGCTGCGAAGCGGCGTTTCATGCCTCCAGCCTAACCGCCGCCGCCATCATGGCCTGGTGCATTCCGGGGTTTCACCGTCCGCTGGCAGCGGGAACGCCGAGGATGCCGTCCAGCAGGACGTTCCGGAACTTCCCCTCAGGATCATGGGCCGAGGCGAGCGACCGGAAGCCGGCGAAGCGCGGGTAGAGCTGCTCCCAGTCGAACCGCGACGGCGCAAAGAGCTTCCCCCAGTGGGGCCTGGCGCCGAAGGGGCGCAGCAGGTCCTCGAGTTCCGGGAGGAGCGCTTCGACGTCCGCCTGCAGCGGCTTCCACGTGAAGTGCAGGGCCACGCTTTGCTGCCGGTAGAACGGGCTGAGCCAGAATTCATCGGCTGCTCCAGTCCGGATTTCCGAGATGAACAGCAGCGGAGCCAACCGGTCCGCCAGGGTGCGCACGGCCTCGATGGCGGCCGGTGCGTGTTCCAGCGGCAGGATGTACTCGCTCTGCAGCTCCTCGCCCTTGCTGGGCGTGAACTCGTGCCGGAAGTGCGGCAGCCTGTCCAGCCACGGACCGGCCTCGTCCAGCTGCTGCGTGCAGTTCTCGGCGGACATGTCCGGCAGCGGATGCCGCGGACGGGTTGCGGCGGTGGCACCGAAGAGCCCGGCCAGCGGAGGTTCGCCGTCGAGGGCCTTGAGCCAGACCTGGCTGACCGAATCACCCACGTAGGTGGTGAAGAGGCTCACGCTGTAGGCGGCGGACACTAGGGCGTTAAAGTTCACCAGTGCGGCGTCCCATGGCAGGTTTTCGAGGACGCGTTGCCGCATGCGGAAGCTGGGCCGGGTGGAGAGTTCGACGGCGGTGACGACGCCCAGGGCGCCAAGGCCCACCACGCTGGCCAGGAAGTCGTCCCCGTCAGCGCGGGTCAGGGTCCGGACTTCCCCGGACGGCCGGACCAGCTCGATGGACTGCACCTCGCCCGCCAGGGACTGGTTGTGGACGCCGGAGCCGTGCGTCCCGGTCTGGATGGCCCCTGCCACCGAGATGTGGGGGAGGGACGCCAGGTTGTGGATGGCAAGGCCTGACTGTTCAAGCGCCCGGCACAGTTCGCCGTAACTGACGCCCCCGCTGACCCTGACGGTCTGCCGTTCGCTGTCCGGCTCGATGCTGTGCGGCAGGCCGTCCAGCAGGATGTGCAGTCCTTCAGTGTCGCCCACCCGGTTGAAGGAGTGCCGCGAGCCCAGCGCTTTGACCCGGGGCGCCGCCGCAACCAGGGCTGCCAGCTCGTCCACCGATCCTGGCCGGTGCACGGCGGACGATGCGTATTCGAGGTTTCCTGCCCAGTTCTTCATTGAGGTGGCTCTCCGGTCGGGTTCGTGGCTTCATCAACAGTCAGCGCTAACAAATAGGGGTGTCAAGGCACTTCCATAGCGTGGCACGGCGTGCCAGCGGGCCGGCTTCCACACGTTCTCCCGGCCCGCCGCACGCTCCGCGGTGCGCGTCTCAGTCCGTCCAGTGCCCCGGCCGTGCCAGCACCGGCGGAAGCCGCGTGCCCCCGTTGCCCCGGGCCGAGGTGACCTGCGCCTGCGTGAGGAAGAGCGCGCCGGCCAGGTCGGCGTCGTCGAGCCTTGCATCCCGCAGGTCGGCACCAAGGAGGTCCACGGCTGTGAGGTCCGTGCTGCGGAGGTCGGCGCCTATCAGCAGTGCGTTGCGAAGGTCCGCCCCGCACAGCTGCAACCCCCGCAACCCGGCACCGGCAAGGTCCGCGCCGGCGTGCAGGCGGGTGGCCGGTCCGGCGTCGTCCGTAAAGTAGCCGGCCCGGACCTCCTCACTGACGGTCCGCAGGAGCTGCGCGGTGCTGTGGTGCAGGGCCTCCACGTCGAGTTGCAGGACTGCCTGCGCGCCGCTGGCCGCTGCCTCCTCGAGCGTCATCCGAAGGTGCTGCACGTCGGCGGCAGTATCCGGGCTGTAGGTCCGCCGGTGCGCCTCGGCCAGGTGCCAGAGCATCTCGTGGAGCTGCTTGACCACCCGGAAGGCCCCAAACATGGCTGGCTGCGACGCAGGGTCCTCCCGCCAGCTGATCCCGCCAAAGAGGCCCTGGCTGACCGACTGGCCGGCGCCGAAGCAGTCGAAGACCGTGCAGCCACGGAATCCGCGGGGCCTGAGCCGGTTGTGGATGGTGCAGGAGAAGTCGGTGGCAAGGTTGGGGCATTCGGCAGCGGGCGGTTTGTCGATGGCGAAGTCTGCCGAGCGGGTAAAGCCGAAGGCGGTACAGCAGAGCGCGAAGCAGTTGGCGCAGTCAGGCCGGAGGGTGTCCTGCGTGAGGAGGGGCGTGCTGTGTGGATGGATGTTCATGGGGTCTCCCGAAGATGTTTCCGATAAGGGTGCCGGGTGGAGGGGAACCCAAAACTGGGTTCCCCTCCATGGCATGCGGAATCACCGCCCCGTTCGTAACCGGGGGCCGGAGTGACGGGTGAAGACTGCGGAAGCTGTGGGTCACAGGCAAGATATGAAAATCACTGCGTCCAGAATAGCTGCTGCACCCAGGTCCAGGCAGGGCTATTCGATATCTCCTGCGGACGTGGTGCGCGGCGGGGGTACGCGCCGGTTTCCCGTGGCTTCGAAGGCTGCCGCGAGGCGCAGCAGTTCCGTGTCACTGTAGGCCCGGCCGGCGATGGTCAGTCCCACCGGCATGCCGATGTCCGCGGCCAAACCCATGGGAACCGTGACGGTGGGAATGCCCAGGTGGCGCGGGACCAGGTTGCCGTTGGACACCCAGACGCCGTTGCGCCAGGCCTGATCGGCGGAGTCCTTGTTTGTGTCGGCGTCCGCGGGGCCCACGTCCGCTGCGGCGGGAAACACCACGGCATCCAGGCCAAGCCGGTCCATCCACTGCTCCAGGTCCATGCGGCGGGTCCCTTCCAGGCCCTCCAGCCCGGCGCGCAGGTGCGGGATCTCCGCCAGGGCCGGGGCGCCGTGTTCGCGGATCCACGCCGGATAGTTGCTGATGTCGTCGTCGAAACCGTCGTACCTGTCCGGCAGGGAACCGTCGGGTGCCGGGAAGATGTCGGCGCCCTTGACGTCGGCCAGCCGGTTCAACCGGGGATCGCCGTTGGCGTCCAGGAAGTCGTTCCAGGCCCAGGCTGAGAGGTCGACGATTTCGCGGCGGAGGTAGTCAGCGGACACCAGGCCGCGGGTGGCGATGGTGGGGGCGCCGGGGCGGTCGCCCTCGTAGTTGGAAACCACGGGGAAGTCCACCTCCACCACTTCCGCGCCGGCGGCTTCGAGGTCGCGCCGGGCCGCGTTCCACAGGTCGATGATGGAGCCGCGGGTGTCGATGCGCCTGCCGGTGGGTCCGCCAATTCCCGGGTTCGGAGCCGTGCCGGCGTCCGGGTCGGCGTTGATGTACATCCTGGGGACGCCGAACCGTTTGCCGGTGAGCACGCCTGCCGCGGCTGCGCCGTCCGGAACGGCCAGGTCCATGTACGACGGCGGCCGGACAGCAGATGCCCTGGGTACCGGGATCCACTGCTGGACACGCCAGAAGTCACCCCGGGTTTCGGCGTCGTCAGCCACCACCACGTCCAGGACCTCCAGCAGGTCCGCCATGGAGCGGGCGTGGGGGACCACCACGTCCATGGTCGGCACCAGGGGCCAGTTGCCGCGCACGGAGATGACGCCGCGGGAGGGCGTGTAGGCGCAGAGTGCGTTGTTGGATGCCGGGGCGCGGCCTGAAGACCAGGTCTCTTCCGCCAGTCCGAATGCAGCGAAGCTTGCAGCCGTGGCCGTGCCGGAACCGTTGGAGGAACCCGATGCGAAGGCCGCGGTGAGGTAGTCCGCGTTGTAGGGGCTCTCGGCACGGCCGTATACGCCGCGCTGCATACCTCCGTTGGCCATGGGCGGCATGTTGGTCAGGCCGATAAGCACGGCACCGCCGGCGCGGAGCCGCTCGATGGTGAAGGCGTCCCGCTGTGCTACCAGGTCCTTGAATGCCGGTGACCCGGCGGCCACCGTGAGGCCGCGGGCCTGGTAGCTGTCCTTGGCGGTGTAGGGGATGCCGTCCAGGGGGCCGAGCAGGGATCCGTCAGCCCGCCGCCGGTCCGATGCCCGGGCCTCTTCCAGCGCATCCGGATTCATCACCACCAGGGCGTTCAGGCATATTCCATTTGAGTCATACTTCTCGATCCGCGCCAGGTATGCCCGGACCAGGTCCTCGCTGGTGGTTCCGCCCCCCTCGAGGGCCGCACGGAGCGTGTTAATGCCGGCTTCGACTACATTGAACGGGCTCATGAGGCGCTTTCCCCGGGTGCCGGCTGCTGCTGGGTGATGCAGTGGATGCCGCCGCCGAAGGCGAAGATGTCCCGGGCGTCCACCAGTTCAACCGTCCGTCCCGGGTAGGCGCGTTCCAGGATGCCCTGGGCAATGGCGTCATTGGGATCGCCGAACGCGCACAGCACCACCACGTTGTTGGCGACGTAGTGGTTGATGTAGGACCAGTCCACGTATCCCTCCTCATCCGATTGGACGGTGGGCGCCGGAACGTCAATGATGCGCAGGGGCCGGCCCTGGGCGTCCAGTTGGCCCTGCAGGACAGCCTTCAACTGAAGGTATACGGCATGGTCCGGATGGTCCGGGTTGTCCTGCCGGTGCAGCAGGATGGTGCCGGGCCCGGCGAAGGCGGCCACGATGTCCACATGGCCGCGGGTGCCGAATTCGCCGTAGTCGCGGGTGAGTCCGCGCGGAAGCCAGATGGCCTTGGTGGTGCCCAGGGCCGCGTGGATTTCGGCCTCTACGGATTCCTTCGTAGCTCCGGGGTTGCGTCCGGGATCCAGCTGGACTGTTTCGGTGAGCAGTACCGTCCCTTCACCATCCACGTGGAAGCCGCCGCCCTCGTTGACCAGCGAACTGGAGCGGACGGGGACCCCGGATTGTGCTGCCACCGCGGAGGCGACTTTCCGGTCCTTGTCCCAGGCAGCCCACTCCTGCGCACCCCAACCGTTGAAAACCCAGTCGACGGCAGCCAGCGAACCGTCCGGTTGGTGCACGAAGCTGGGTCCGCTGTCCCGGATCCAGGCGTCGTCCAGCGGAATCTCCACCACGGCGACATCGCCGCCGAGCCACTCGCGGGCTGCGGTGGCATCCCGGGGATCGGCCACTACGGTGACGGGTTCATACCGGGCAATGGTCCGGGCCACGTTGGTCCATGCCGCGCGTGCGCGGTCCAGGGTGGGGCTCCCCGCTGGCCCGAAGGTGTCGTTGGGTGGAGGGAAGGCCATCCACGTCTGCTGGTGGGCGCCCCACTCAGGCGGCATGACACCGGAGGCGGCGGCCCGGGAAGCCGGGGTTGCTTGAACGGGGGCGGCGCTGGCTCCGTCAAGAGAGGCATAAATGAATGTCATTCATTTAGTATGCGGAGTGCAGCCCGGCCGCGCAAGGGGTCCTGCCCAAAATGACGGCTGCTGGGAAAAGCGTCCAGCGGCCGGGTATGCCGGTGCCGGCCGAAGCCTGGCGGACTCAGCCTCGCGGTGTGCCCACGGCGGCCACGATGGCCCTGCCCAGTTCGTTCGGCTTGGTGAACTGCGGCCAGTGGCCGGTGGGCAGGTCCACGTACTCCACGTCCTTCATCCGGCCCAGTTCAGCCACGAAGGGGTGCCCTCCCGCGATCCACTCGCGCAGCATCGCGGAAGGAAACTCGCAGGCAATGACGGTGGCCGGTACGTGGTAACGCCGCTCGTCATGGAGATGCTGCGGATCAAAGGCCACGCCCTTGGGCTGCGGGACGGCCCGGGCACGGAACTGTTCCCGCAACGCATCGTCGAGGTCCACCAGGTCTGCGTCTTCGAATCCTTCCCAGGGCGGAAGCGGAATATCATGGCCGTCCGCCTCAAGTTCGTCATTGATCACCCCGCCCTCGCCAAGGGGGCCGCTGTCCACGTAGATGGCCCGCGCCACACGCTCCGGCCGGGCATCGATGACGCCGTGGATGATGGCGCCACCGCCGGAATGGCCCACCAGCACCGCCTTTCCGTCGAGCCCATCCACTGCAGCCACCACCGCATCGATGTGGTCCTGCAGGCCGATCCCTGCGCGGTTGGCGTCTTTCGACTCCAGCCCGGGCAGGGTAAGGGGAACGGGGCGGTGGCCGGCAGCTTCAAGCGCCGGCACCACCGCGTCCCAGGAAGAAGCGTCCAGCCAGAATCCGGGAACGAGGATGATGTCCATGACCGCACCCTACTCCCTGGGGGTGACAGCGACGCCCCTTCACCGGCTTTTGCGGCGTTTGCCCCCGGCCTTCTCCCGCTGCTCGGCAACCTCCCGCTCCGCCCACCGCTGGGACTTGCCCACGGACACCACCTTCTGGTGCCACTCGCGGTAGTAGGCCCGCTGGGCCGCGACGTCGGACCGGCGCGCCAGGGCCGCCAGTTCCCGCTGCATCTTCAGGTAGGACTTCCAGCGGCGCTCCGGCAGGGCTCCGTCGTCGATGGCCTCCCGGACGGCGCAACCCGGCTCGTTGCCGTGCCCGCAATCACTGAACCGGCACGTCCCGGCCAGCTCTTCCACGTCGCCGAACATTTCGCCCAGCCCGTCCTCGGCGTCGAACAGCCCGAACCCGCGAACGCCCGGGGTGTCCATGAGCACGGTGCCGTTGGCCAGCGGCACCAGCTCCCGGGAGGTGGTGGTGTGCTTGCCCTTGAAGTCCCCGGACCGGACCTCGCCGGTGTGCTGGACTTCCCGGCCCACCAGGGCGTTGATGAGCGTGGACTTGCCGGCGCCGGAGGGGCCCAGCAGCACGATGGTGCCGCCGGCCGGGATGTGTGCCAGCAGTTCGTCGATCCCGTCTCCGTTTTCGGCCGAGGTGGTGACCACCTCCACTCCCGCGGCCTGCAGGATGACCTTCCCGACGACGTCGTCCGCTATTTGCGCAAGGTCCGCCTTGGTGATGATCACCAGGGGAGTGGCGCCGGAATCCCAGGCCGCCACGAGCGTCCGCTCAAGCCGGTTGTGCGTGAGGGGCCGGTCCACGGGGACCACCACCCCCACCGTGTCCATGTTCGCCGCCAGGACCTGCTCGGCGGACGAGTCCTCGAAGGCGCGTTTGCGGCTCAGTTCGGACCGGCGCGGAAGGACGGCCAGGATCTGCCGGTCACCGGCCCGGTTGGGCCCGATCCAGACCCAGTCGCCGGTGACGGCAGCCTCACCGCTCAGTGGATAGGGGAGGTGAAGGAGTCCGTCGGCCACTGCCACGAGCAGCAGGTTGCGGTCCACGCGGACCACCCGCCCTCGTCCGGTGCCCTCGGGGCAGGGATGGTCCTCGAAATATCGGGCGACGGCGGCCGTGTAGCCGAAACCGGAGGGGCCGTCAGTAGTTTGTTGGTTGATGATGTTGCTGTCCAGGGCGTTGCCTGAAGAAGTGTTCAAGGTGTTTCCTCGGGAGAATGTCCCGGTGCACCGGCGCGCGTCAGGCGCTGGCGGTGCAGGCGGGGAAAAGGGTTGGGTTGATTGGGGCGGGGCGCCCGGGGCGCGCGGCAACTGCAGTCATCAAAACCACCTCCATTCCCTCGAAGGTTCCCGTCGTCCCTGCCGGGAACGGCAGGGCGGAACCGGGACCCACTCTAGCGGCGTCCGCCGTCGGGGGCTAGGTTTCGGCGCAAAAAAGGTGCGGCCTCCCGCAGGAGGCCGCACCCTGGTGCTGGAACGCCGGTCAGACGCTGGTGGCGTCCTGCACCTCGCCCACCAGCTCTTCGATAATGTCCTCGAGGAACAGCATCCCGGTGGTGGCGCCCTCGGCGTCGGACACCCGGGCCACGTGGGCGCCCGTGCGGCGCATGGCTGCGAGGGCGTCCTCAAGTTCGGAGCCTGCGAAGGCCGAGGCGAGCCGCCGGATCCGCTTGGCGGGCACCGGCCGGGCGAACTTCTCCGGCGAGGTGAGGTCCATGACGTCCTTGAGGTGGAGGTAGCCTGCGGGTTCGCCGTTGCTGTCCGTGAGGATGTAGCGCGAGTACCCGTGCCGGGCCACGGCCTGCTGGATGTCGGCCGGGGTGGCAGTCTCCGGGAGCAGCACGATGTCCGCCAGCGGAACCTGGACGTCGGCCACCGTCTTGGCGGTGAACTCGAACGCATTGGTCAGGGCGCCGGTGGTGTCCTTCAGCATGCCGTCGCGGGTGGACTGCTCCACGATGTTGGCCACCTCGTCCAGGGTGTAGGCGCTGGTGGCCTCATCCTTGGGTTCCACCTTGAACAGGCGCAGGATGCTGTTGGCGATGCCGTTCAGCGTCCAGATGACGGGCTTGAAGATCCGTGCCACGACTACCAGCGGCGGGGCCAGGATCAGCGCAGCGCGTGTGGGGACCGAGAACGAAATGTTCTTGGGCACCATCTCGCCCAGCACCACGTGCAGGAAGGTCACCAGCAGCAGCGCCACGATGAACGCGATGATGCTGATGGCCTCGTAGGACAGGGACGTCAGGCCCAGCGGGATTTCCAGGAGGTGGTGGATGGCCGGCTCGGAGACGTTCAGGATGATCAGCGAACAGACGGTGATGCCCAGCTGGCTGGTGGCCAGCATCAGCGTTGCGTGCTCCATGGCCCACAGCGTGGTTTTGGCCGCCTTGCTGCCCGCTTCCGCCTTGGGTTCGATCTGCGACCTGCGGGCCGAGATCACCGCGAACTCGGCGCCCACGAAGAAGCCGTTGACCACCAGGAGCACGGCCAGCCAGATGATGCCGGGAAGATATTCACTCATGGGTCAGCTCCCGGGTGATGTTGTCCACGATCCTGTCGTGCGGGCTTTGCGGTGCTTCACCGGATTCGGCGGGCGTGAAGCGGAGCCGCTCCACACGGGTCTCCAGCGCGCGCTCCACACGGAGCGTGCCGCCGTCGACCTCCACTTCGTCTCCGAGCTCGGGCAGCCGGTCCAGCTGGTCCGTCACGAAGCCGGCAACGGTGTCGTACTCGCCGTCCGGCACGCGGATGCCGGTGCGGTCCAGGAGTTCGTCCGGGCGCAGCGCGGCGTCGAAGGTGATGGAGCGCCCGGTGCGGACCACGCCCACGCGGGCGCGGTCATGCTCGTCCTCCAGTTCACCCACGATCTCTTCCACCAGGTCCTCCAGCGTGACGATCCCGGCGGTGCCGCCGTGCTCGTCGGAGACGATGGCCACCTGCAGCCCCTGCTTGCGGAGCAGGTTCAGGAGGGTGTCAACGCCCATGGATTCGGGAACGCGCAAAGGTTCGATCATGAGATCGCCGGCGGTGGTGCCGGCGCGGTCGGACAGGGCGACGGCGAACGCCTGCTTGACGTGCAGCACACCCACCACGTCATCACGGTCCCGGCCGATCACCGGGAAGCGGGAGTAGCCGGTGGACTTGGCCAGGCTGACGATGTCCTCCGCGGTGTCCGCGGTAGCCACCGCGGTCATCCGGACGCGCGGCGTCATGACTTCCACCGCGCTGTGTTCGGTGAAGCGGAGGGTCCGGTGCAGCAGCGTGGCATGGTCAAGATCAAGGACGCCTTCGACGGCGGAGCGGCGCACCAGGGAGCTCAGCTCCTCCGCGCTCCGGGCGCCGGACAGTTCTTCCTTGGGTTCGATGCCGAAGCCGCGGATAATCTTGTTGGCGGTGTTGTTGAAGAGCAGGATCACGGGCTTGAAGACCGTGGTGAAGAGCGCCTGGAACGGCACTACCACCTTGGCGGTGGCCAGCGGCAGGGCCAGGGCGAAGTTCTTGGGAACCAGTTCGCCGATCACCATGGAGAAGATGGTGGCCAGGAAAATACCGGTCACGGACCCGATGGCCGGCACCAGTGTTTCCGGCAGGCCCGCGGACGTCAGCGGGCCGTTGAGCATCCGGCTGATGGCCGGCTCGAACGTGTAACCGGTGAGGAGCGTGGTGAGGGTGATGCCCAGCTGTGCACCCGAAAGGTGGGTGGACGTGATCTTGAGCGCTTTGATCGTGGGCGCGAGGCGTTTCTCGCCGCGGGCCTGGCGGGCTTCGAGGTCGTGCCGGTCAAGGTTCACCAGGGCGAACTCGGAGGCGACGAAGAAGCCGGTGCCGACGGTCAGGACCAGGCCGATGCCCAGCATGATCCATTCATACATTGGGGCGCCCCTCTCCTGTGGTGGCCGGTGATCCGGTCAGAAGGCAGAGGGGCCAGGGCATATGTGAAGGAGGGTCGTCCATAATGCATTCAACTTTACGGGACGGCCGGAAGTTCCCGCAGCGTCATCCACGCATTTCCAGCGCCCGCTTCTGGCGTCCCGAGATGGACGAGACGTAGCCGCAGTTGGTGCAGGTGATGCGGAATTTCCGGGACGTGGTGAACACCGGGATGAAGAACAGCGTGAACTTGGTGGCCCGCTCAACCAGGGCGTGGTGTACGTGGGCGCGGCAGTGCTGGCACGTCCCGGGCCTGCCCGGGAGGGCTTTGTCGACCGTCTTGAAGCCAAAGAGAAGGAGCATGGCGGGCCTTTCTGGTGGCTTATGCCGGTGATCCGGCAGCATCTTCCACCCTAGGCGGTCCGAACACGTTCGTCATGGCGTTGCGGGTGGGTGCGGGCCCGTCGGGGCGGTGCGATACTTGGGGGCAGTTAGGGTTTCGGCGTTTGGGGGACTTTCGGAGACATGGTTCTGGATACGACGACCCTTCGGATCGCCTTCGGCCTCATGGCCCTGGTCCTGGTGGTGCTGTTCTACTTCTCGGCGTACCGGGTAACCCGCTCGCCGTACAGCGGCTGGTGGTGCGTGGCCCTGATCTTCTTCCTGGGCGGCTCCGGCTGCTTCCTGCTGGACGGAACGCCGCACCAGATCTGGGCCAACCCCGTGGGCAACGTGCTGCTGGTAAACGGTGGCGTGGCCGTCTGGGCAGGCGCCCGGTCCCTGCGTACCGTCCGGCCGCGCATCTGGGCCTTCGCGGGCCTTCCCCTGGCCACCCTGGTGGCGTCGGTCCTGGACAGCCCGGCCACCAACACCTGGTCCGGCGGGACCGTTTTCCTTGCCGCCATGAGCATCAGCATCGGGTTGGCCTCACGCGAACTCTGGCGCCTGGAGCCGGGGTACTCCCGGGTCCGTATCCCCATGGCGGTCTCCGCCGGTGGCCTGGCCGTCTACTATTTCTTCCGCTGGCTGGCCTTCGTCCTGGAAGGCCAGGACGGGCGCACGTTCGTCACAGTGTTCGGGTCCGCCGTCACCACGCTGGTGACCATGGTGCTCCTTGTGGTGGTGTCCTTCAGCATGGCGGCCCTCAGCAGCGAGCAGCAGACGCGGGCACTGCGCGTGGTGGCCTCGCGAGATGACCTCACCGGGCTCCTGAACCGGAAAGCCTTCCTGGACCTGGCCGCCGAGCAGCTGGCGGACCGGGCCATCACCGGTGCCTCCGGGGCCCTCATCCTGGCTGACCTGGACCACTTCAAATCCGTCAACGACACCTACGGCCACGCGGCAGGGGACGTGGCACTGCGCCGGTTCGCGGATGCCTGCACCGCCACCGTGCGGACCACCGACCTGGTGGGCCGTTACGGCGGCGAGGAATTCGTCCTCCTGATGCCCGGGGCCAGCCCCGAGCGGGCAGAGCTGGTGGCCTCCGAGATCAGCCGCCGCCTCGCCGCGGACGCCCGCCTGGACGGGGTGGAGATGCCCACGGCAAGTTATGGGATTTCCACGTACGACGCCGGGACCTCCCAGGTGGACGATCTCATCGCGGCAGCGGACACGGCTTTGTACACGGCCAAGTCCCTGGGCCGGAACCGGAGCGCCCGCAGCGACGGGCGCGTTTAGGCGCGGGGCAGGCTGCCGTCCGGGCTGTCCTCAGGCCGGGCGGGAGTCAGCGGGACCGGTGCTGGCCTGGCCGCGGTGCTCCGCACCGCTGTGGCGGCGCCGGTCCGTGCAGCCTCCAGCAGCGATTCCATGACATCCAGGATGTGGAACGCCAGCTCGCCCCCGGCCCGCGGCTCGCTGCCGGGACCGGTGGCCGCCAGGTCCGCGATCCCGAAACCGCGGCCCGCGCCCACATAGCCGGCCGAAACGGGAAGCACCTCCCAGTCCGCTGCACCGGGCATGAATAGCTCCACGTCGCCGTCGAACCTGTTGGGGTCCGGAACCACCAGCGAGCCGCGCTCGCCGTGGATCTCCAGGTTGGGACTCTTGGTGCGGACGGAGTCGAAGCTCATCACCAGCGTGGAGATGGCGCCGCCGGCATGCGTCAGTGTCCCGGTCACGTGCGAGTCCACGTGGACGGGTACGGTTTCGCCGGCGCGGGGGCCGGAGCCGATGGTGCGCTGATCCCTGGTGTGGCTGGCGGCGCCGGTCACGGAAACCACAGGACCCAGCAGGGTTACCAGCGCGGTGACGTAGTACGGGCCCATGTCCAGCAGCGGGCCGCCGCCGGGCTGGTAGTAGAAGTCCGGGTTGGGGTGCCAGCGCTCGTGTCCCGGGGTGGCCATGACGGCGGCGGCGGCGATGGGGGTGCCGATCAGGCCGTCGTCGATCGCCTTCCGCGCGGTCTGGATTCCAGTGCCCAGGACCGTGTCCGGAGCGCATCCCACGGCGACGCCGGCCGCCTTCGCAGCGTCCAGAACCTCCCGGGCCTCCTTGGTGCTCGCCGCCAGCGGCTTTTCGCCGTACACGGCCTTCCCGGCGGCTATGGTCTGGAGCGCGATGTCCGCGTGGGCGGCAGGAATGGTGAGGTTCAGGACGAGGCCGACGGCGGGATCAGCCAGCAGTTCGTCCACCGTCACGGCGCGCACGCCATCGCAGGAGTCCGCGACAGCCTGCGCGCGGGACAGGTCCAAATCCGCGACGGCGGTGAGCCGGATGTTCGGCAGGCGGTGGAAGCTGGCCAGGTACTGGGCGCTGATGGCGCCGCAGCCGATGATGCCGACGGTGATGGCGGTGCCTGCGGTCAGCGGCTGGCCCACAGCAGCCCCCTCTCGATGACGGTGCGGACGTTGGTGTCCTGAAGGATTTCCACGCGGTGGCCGGGCGTGCAGACGAAGATCTTTCCCGCGCCCCACTGGCGGGTCCAGATGGCCGGTGACGTGACCTCGCGGTGCCACGGATCCCAGGACCTTACTTTCTGGGTGGTGGTGGCCAGGACGTCGATGTAGTCATCGGCCAGCACCCAGTACTGCTCGGTGACCAGGTCGAAGTCGGGAATGCCGCGGGTGATGGGGTGGTCCGCGGCGGCGGGAAGCATGTTCACCGTGTAGGGAACGTAGTTGTCCGCCTGTTCGCCGCGGCGCCCGTCCGGGTGTTTGCCGGGGTGGCAGGCGAACTGCCCGCCGATCAGGTGCAGGTAGTCGGAGGTATTGCGGTACGAATCCGCGATGCCGCCGTGCCAGCCGGCCAGGCCGGTACCGCTTTCCACGGCGGCCCGCAAACCTGCGAACTCGTCCTTTTCGATGGTGCTCATGGTCATGCACTGGACAATGAGGTCCACGCCCGCCATGTAGTCCGCATCGGCATAGATCTTGGGGGACTCCTCGATCCGGACGTCGTAGCCGTGGTCTTTGAGGAAGGGGATGAACAGGTCCGTTGCTTCGACGGGCTGGTGCCCGTCCCAGCCGCCGCGGACCACCAGGGCGTTCTTCGTGCCGGTCATAGGGAAATTCCTTCATGTGCATAGGAGCTGGAGGCTGGGTCTGGACGGCGGATCTCTTGCCAGCGGGAGGCATTGCCCGCACTCGTCTCCACCGCTGCGAGGACGCGCTGCACCTGCAGTGCGTCAGCGAAGGACGGTTCAGGCTGGCGGCCGGCCGCGAGGGCGGTCACCAGATCCACTACCTGGTGGGTGAAGCCGTGCTCGTAGCCGAGGCCGTGGCCGGTGGGCCACCAGTTTCCTACGTAGGGGTGCTCGGGTTCCGTGACGATGATCCTCCGGAAGCCGGCGTCGGGCCCGTCGGCGGCGTCATAGAAGGACAGGACATTGTTGTCCTCGAAGTCGAAGGCGAGCGAACCCTCGCTGCCGTTGATCTCCAACCGCATGGCGTTCCGCCGCCCCAGCGCATAGCGCGTGGCCTCGAAAACCCCCACCGGGCCGCCGTCGAACCTTGCCGTGAAAATCGCCGCGTCGTCGACCGTAACCGCACCCCGGGGCGAACCGGCGTCGAGGTTTCCATGGCCGCCGAGGCCCACGAGGTCGCCCGCCAGGGGCCGTTCCCGGACGAACGTCTCCATCAGCGCCGACACTCCGGAGATCTGCTGGCCGGTGATCCACTGGGCGGCGTCGATGATGTGGGCGCCGATGTCGCCCAGCGCGCCGGAGCCGGACCTGGACCTGTCCAGGCGCCAGGTCATGGGGGCATTTGCGTCGCTGAGCCAATCCTGGAGGTACTGTGCGCGCACGTGGCGGATGGTCCCCAGCCTGCCGCTGTCCACCATCCGCTTGGCCAACGCCAGGGCCGGGGTGCGGCGGTAGCTGTAGCCGCACATGGCGTAGACGCCGCGCGTGGCGGCGGTCCGTGCCGCGGCGGCCATGCGTTCGGCCTCCTCCACCGTGTTGGCCAGGGGTTTTTCGCAGAGGACGTGCTTGCCGGCTTCCAGCGCGGCAATGGCAATCTGGGCGTGCGTGTCGCCGGGAGTGCAGATGTCAATGAGGTCGATGTCATCCCGCTCGATGAGTCGGCGCCAGTCCGTTTCGGTGGAACTCCAGCCCAGCTTGGCGGCCGCTGCTGCCGCGGCGTCCGCGTTCCTGCCGGCCAGCGCGGTCAGTTCCGGAACCAGCGGGAGGTCGAAGAACCGCGGGGCCGTCCGCCAGGCGTGCGAATGTGCGGCGCCCATGAAGGCGTAGCCCGCCATGCCTATGCGCAGCGGGGTGGGGTTTGCCATAGGTGCCTCTTTGCAGCTGTTCGAAAGTTTTCGGTACTATTTCGGGATGACTTGACGCTAGTTTGGGTTTTGTTTCCGCGTCAAGACTTTCAGCCACCGAAAACTTTCGACGACGGGATGGGAATGCGGATGGCCAATCGCAGCAGGATGACACTCTCGGCGGTGGCGCGGCAGGCCGGCGTCTCGGTTCCCACCGTCTCCAAGGTGATCAACGGCCGGCCGGACGTTGCCGCTGAAACCCGGAAGCGGGTCCTCGCCATCCTGGAGGAGTCGGGTTACAGGTCGCCGGTGCAGCACCGCCGCTCCCTCGCTGCAGTCCCGGTGGTGGAGGTGGTGGTCGACTCCCTGAACTCCGGCTACACGGCGGAGGTGCTGGCCGGAATTATGGATTCGGCCGCGGCTGGCGGCGTGGAGGTGGTGCTGAGCAGCACGGGTTCGCGCGGGGGAGCGCCCAACCCGGAGCAACGTGCCCAGCGCATCGTGGACCAGGGGCGGTGCGGAATGATCGTGGTGACCTCGGCCTTCGGCGATGCGCCGCTGGACGCCTTCCACCGCCGCGGCGTTCCCGTGGTGGTCATCGATCCGCTGAATCCGCCGTCGGAGCAGGTGGTGAGCGTCGGCTGCACCGACTGGGCCGGCGCCAAGGACGCCACGGCGCATCTCCTGTCACTGGGGCATCGGCGCATAGCCTTCCTCGGCGGTCCTGAAGTGGTGGAGTGCAGCCAGGCCAGGCTGCACGGCTACCTTGCGGCGTTGCGCTCGCAGGGAATCGCCGCGGAGGACCGGTACGTCCTGGCCGGGGAGTTCAGGTCCGACGACGGCGCGCGGCGGCTCCGCGACCTGCTGCTGCTCGATCCCCCGCCCACAGCAGTGGTTGCCGCCAGCGACACCATCGCCTTGGGCGTTATCGCCGAAGCCCTCCGCCAGCAGGTCCGGATCCCGAATGAACTCAGCGTGGTGGGATTCGACGGCATCCGGCAGGCAGAGGAATCCGTTCCGGCCCTGACCACCGTGGCGCAGCCGCTGCGGGACATCGGCCGGGCGGCCCTCCGGATTATCCTGCGCCAGGTCCAGGGGGAGGTGCCGGATTCCCGACGGGTCGAACTGGCCACGAAGCTGGTGGTCCGGGAATCGACAGCCGCCCCTCACGGGGAATAGTCCTGCCCTTGGTCATTCAAT
Source organism: Pseudarthrobacter sp. SL88 (assembly GCF_026672455.1). Taxonomy (NCBI): domain Bacteria; kingdom Bacillati; phylum Actinomycetota; class Actinomycetes; order Micrococcales; family Micrococcaceae; genus Pseudarthrobacter; species Pseudarthrobacter sp. SL88. The sequence continues at coordinate 3,944,316 of NZ_JAPPRD010000001.1, read as the reverse complement.
TTCCTGGAGCACGAAAGGGCACCCATTGCCAATTCCGGTAATGGGTGCCCATGTTCGCGTACTGCCTTACCCGTAAATCACACGGCACGAAACTCCAGTGGGGAAGAATGCCGTCCCACGCTCGGTGCCGGTATGAAAACCGAAAAGGTTGTAACGGTCAACATTGTAAAAAACGAATGTTCCAGATGGGCGTGCGATGTAAAGCTGGTTATAGCCCAGGACCGGCGACGTGCAGGAGACAGTATCGGAGACGGATACCGAATAGCTGAGTCCCGCTTGTGCGCTGACGGCGCCCGCCGACAATCCGAACCCACCCGACACTGTGGCTGACATGGTCACTGCACGGGACAGGCTGCAGGTTGCGCCGGGATTCCTGCAGCTTGTCAGAATGTCCGGAGATTCGGTTCCGTACTGCTGGCCGGTGATGGTGACGCGGTAGGTGTCCCCTACGGCATCCGTGCCGGCCATCTCTCCCTTGGAAGGCATGACAGGCGCATTAAGGTTCGCAAAGTGGTGGTCTACTGCGGCCTGGACATTGTCACTGGAAGGCGCCGCCGGCGGCGTTTCGGATGCGTGGGCAGGCCCAGCGAGGCCGAGGCTTAGGCCTGCGGAGATTGTGGCTGCCAAAAGAATTTTTCTGATATTCATTTTCCCCCATTTGTAAATCCATACGATTTCGATGGCGGATAGAGCGTAGCAGGGATATCCGGTGCAATTTCCCTTGTTTATGAATTGACGGCCACGATGCGTGCTGGTAAATGGTTCGGTCCATCGATTTTCATAACATCGAATTGCTGCATGGATCAAGTCAAGTCGCTTTTGCGGTACGTGTTCCCCGGCAATATCGTTGCTAAGTAGATATTTTCTTTTGAGGTGGGGGAATCGTGCCGGTCCGAGGCTCTGTAGTGACGTCCGCAGTTGCAGCCGTGGGGATGCTGGCGATGGTGTCATGCAGCCCGGAGCCGCAGCAGCCGGGCATGGCAATTCTTGACCGGGCAGCTTCAGCCGAAGATGAGGTCCCCGTGTTCGTGGACCTCAAGGGCACTGACCCCTCCACTGTCAGGCTCGCTGCCGATCACGGAGGCTTCCGGTTCTACCTTGCCCGCCCCGACCAGAAGGCGGGATTCTGCCTGATCCAGGTTGCGGACGAAGGCAAGGACCGGTGGGGTTCGGCGTGCGCAACGGACGGCGGGCCGGTGCTGACCACCAATCTTCTGGGGTACGGAAGCGAGGCGGCCGTGGTGGCCGACGGCGGGGATACCGGGGACCTGGTGGGCCAGGGTTATGCCCTGATCCAGGACAACATCCTCGTCCGGCGCTGACCCTGCGCGCTGGTCCGGCCTCAACTGACCGGAAGCGTCAGGAACCGAGATGCCCGCTGAGGCGGCGGTGGAATCCGGTGCTGCGTTCATCGAGGCCCTCAATGGCCACCTTTGCCCCGTGGTCGCCGTATTTCGTTTCGATGGAGTCGAGGGCGGCGACGGTGGAGGCGTCCCAAATCTGGGCACGGCTGAGGTTGATGGTCACTGACGCCGGGTCGTCGGCGTACGCAAAGTGTTCCACGAGGTCGTTGCTGCTGCCGAAGAAGAGCGGCCCCACCACGTCGTAGCGGACGCTTTGACCGTCATCCGCCAGTTTCCGGTCCACGCTGATGACGTGGGCCACCCGGCGTGCGAACAGCACCATGGCGAGGACCACGCCCACCAGGACGCCGTAGGCGAGGTTCCCGGTGAACACCACGACGGCGACCGTCGCGCCCATGACGAGCGTCTCCGGCAGGGGCATGCGCTTCAGGGTGGACGGCTTGACGCTGTGCCAGTCGACAGTGGTAACGGCCACCACCATCATCACCGCGGCCAGGGCCACCATGGGAATCTGGCCCATGATCGAGCTGAGCCCCGTTACCAGTGCGAGCAGGAACACCCCGGCCACCACCGTCGAGATGCGGGTGCGGGCCTGCCCGGTCTTTACGTTCAGCACGGTCTGCCCGATCATCGCGCACCCGGCGATGCCGCCATAGAAACCGGCAAGGATGTTCGAGACGCCCAGTGCCCAGGACTCGCGGCCTTTGTGCGACGGGGTGTCGGTGATGTCGTCCACGAGTTTTGCAGTGAGGAGCGTTTCCATGAGCCCCACGAAGGCCACGCTCAGCGCGGTGGGCAGGATCAGCTGGAAGGTCTCAACACTCACCGGGAAGAGGAACGGCGTAAACCCGGGCAGCTTGCCCGTCAGGGGCCCCTCGTCAGAGACGTTTGGAACCGCGAGGCCGGCAATAATCGCGATTGCGGTCACCACGACGATCGCCACCAGCGGCGACGGGACCACCTTCGTGAACCGCGGAAGGATGAAAATAATCGCGAAAGTCAGGGCGAACAGGGCATAGGCGAGCCACGGGACGTTGAGGACGTGCGGAACCTGCGCCATGAAGATCAGCACACCCAGGGCATTGACGAACCCGATCATCACCGAGCGGGGAATGAACCGCATCAGGCGGGCGAGGCCGGCCAGGCCAAAGACCACCTGGACGACGCCGGCGAGGAGCACCGCCGGCAGGACGTACTGCACGCCGTGCTCGTGCACCAGTGGGGCAATGACCAGGGCCACGGAACCGGCTGCGGCTGTGACCACTCCCGGCCGGCCGCCAAGGATGGACATCGCCAAGGCCAGCACGATGGAGGCGACAAGGCTCACCATCGGATCGACTCCCGCGACAATCGAGAAGGAGATGACCTCCGGGACCAGGGCGAGTGTTGTGACCATCCCGGCGAGGACCTCGCGGGACAGTTGCCGCGGAGAGCGGAGGGCGGTCATGACGGTGATGGGTTGCCGGAGAAGGCGGGGGCGGTCGGCGACGGCCAAGGAGCGGCTCCAGGGACTCGGCTCTGTTGGGGAAGAGCGGTGGGGAACGTTTCTGCGCCACGCTGCGCACGGGTCCAGCCCGGTCATGGAAGACAATGGGTGGAGAAGGAATGCACCGGCAACGTCCGGATGCGTGTGCAACACTACCCTAACGTGAGGGTTGACCAGGGTTGGTGACGTGATGGTGAAGGAAATGACCGCCGAAGAAGTGGTGGCGACGATGCACATCGGCGAGCTCGCGGACCGGTCGCAGATGTCGTTGCGGACCATCCGGCACTACGACGAGGTGGGCCTGCTCAAGCCGTCAGGCCGGACCGAGGGCGGCTTCCGCCTGTACACCGAACGCGACTTCACCCGCCTGCTGGTGATCCGCCGGATGAAGCCACTGGGATTCACCCTCGAGGCCATGGCCGGACTCCTGCGGGTCATTGACGCGCTGGAGGCGTCCGAGGCAGGCCAGGATGACACCGCCATCAGAGCGGAGCTGAACACCTTTATTGAGGAGGCCGCGCGGCGCCGTGCCAAGCTGGAGGAACAACTCGGCATGGCAGATGAGTTCCTGGCGCTACTCCACGCGCAGTAAGGCTTAACGAAACTGTGGGGCGTCTCCCGGCCGCGGACCGGAGCAGCAGCAAAGCCGGCTGATAAAATGGCCGGGTTGCAGGGCGGCCTATTCTCGCTGGTCCAGCCAGCGCCGCAACCAGGTAGGGGACCAGACACAATCATGACGGCAGGCGGGTCACACCTCCGGACTTCGGACAGCCGGCCGGGCACACCGGCAACGGCGTCCGCGCCGGCCAAAGGACGTGCCTACCTCGCCACCATCGAAGGCTTCATCGGCTCCCTGATGATGTTCGTGGGCTCTATCGGCACTGGGTGGATCGCCAACGGCTCGCCCATGATCCGCCAGCCCGTGGTCATCGCCCTGCGCACCGAAGGATGGGGCGTCACGGTCTCCACCTTCCTCCTCACCCTCGGCGCCATGCTGCTCATGCGCTCCTGGCTGCGGCTGGGGCAACGGCTCGCGGACTGGGGCAGCAAATCCCTGCGGTCCGTGGTCATTGCCGTGTCCGCGTGGTCGCTGCCGCTGATCTTCTGCGTCCCCGTGTTTTCCCGCGACGTCTACGCGTACACAGGCCAGGGACGGCTGGTCCAGGAAGGCCAAAACCCGTACGAGGTGGGAATCTCCACCCTTAACAACTGGTTCGCGCTCGGCGCCGATCCCGCCTGGGCGGAAAACCGGACACCCTACGGACCGTACTTCCTCTGGCTCGCGCGCGGTGTGGTGGGGCTGACCGGAGCCCAGCCTGACGCGTCCGTCCTCCTCTTCCGCCTGCTTGCCGGCGTCGGCGTGCTGCTCTGCGTCATCTACGTGCCCAAGCTCGCCGAACTGCACGGCATCAACGGTGCCCGGGCGCTGTGGATCACGGTGGCCAACCCGCTGTTCCTGATCAGCTTCATCGCCAGCGCCCACAATGACGCCCTGATGGTGGGCCTGGCCGTGGCCGGCGTCTACTTCGCGGCCACCCGGCGCTACCTGCTCGGCATCCTGCTGGTCACCGCCTCGATCGGCATCAAGCCCATCACCGTGCTCCTGCTGCCGTTCATTGGTGTGATGTGGGCCGGGCCGTCGGCGTCGTGGCTCCGGAAGTTCCTGATGTGGGGTGCCACGGCGGGCATCAGCCTGGCCGTCCTGCTGCTGAGCGGTATCCCGTACAACCTTGGTATGGGCTGGACGTGGGCCATCCTGGACACCACCCCCGGCTACACCGGCTACTCGCCCTCAGGGTTCCTGGGGCAGCAGGTGGAGTTCCTCGCCAACGTCCTCGGCCTGCCGGGCGGAACCTTGGCCACGTGGCTTCGGACCGGCATGAAGTGGACCGCCATCGGGCTGGTGCTGCTGCTCATGTTCCGCGGCGACTATTCGCGGGCGGTGCGCCGGATGGCGTTGGCGTTCACCGCCGTCGTGATGCTCTCGCCCATCATCCAGCCCTGGTACATCCTGTGGTTCCTGCCGTTCCTGGCCGTCACCGGCATCCGCGACGACTGGCAGATCCGGTCCCTGTACGTGGGCGTCACGTTCTTCGTGGTGTTCGGCGCGCAGGACCAGCTCTCCGTCTGGGGCTTCGTGGAATTGCCCATCCCGCCGTCGTCGCTGGCGTTCGTCACCGCGCTGGCCTTTACGTTCTACCTTCTATTCCTCGACGTGCATACACGCAAGCTGCTCATCGAAGGGCGTCCGCTGGACCTGGCCCGCACGGGCTGGCAGTGGGTGGCGGAGCGCCGGGCGGCCCGCCGCGCCAACGCGGACCGGTCGTCCCTGGACCAGGCCGGACGGGGCTAGGCCCCGGCAGTTACCGGGGTGGAATTCTTGCGGCCCAGCTCGGCCGTCCGCTGCACCGACCACCACAGCAGCACTACCAGCAAAACGTTGCGGGTGGTCAGGATGGCCGCCATGACCGGGTGGGCGTGGATCAGTGGAGTGTAGAACAGCGGGTAGATCACGAACGTGGTCATGGCGATGCCCATCAGCAGCGCCGCCGGGACCTTCCAGCGGTCCCAGTCGTGCGCGAGGCCGGCGATGATCACCGGAGCCAGCCAGATGATGAACTGCGGCGAGCCCACCTTGTTGAACACGATGAAGGCGGTGACCATCATCAGGGACCCCTCGAGGAACAGTTCCTCGCGTTCGGCCCCGCGTTTCAATGCGCGGACCAGCAGGACGGCGGCCACCGCGGCCGCGAGGATCAGCAGCGGCTGCATCAGGAACGCCGCGGTGCTGGCGCCCGGGCCGTAGACCTCGGTGGAGTTGATGGCCGTGTTGTCCGCCATTTTGGACCCGGCGATGTTGAAGACGCTCAGCCACACCCACGGTGTGGAGAAGGTGGCTTCGAGCTGCATGCCGCGTTCGCCCTGGTTCAGGAGGAAGTCCATGATGTGCGGCAGGCCGCCGGACAGCCACGTCCCCAGGGCCACGACGGCGGTAACTCCGGCGCCGGCCAGGACCACCTGGATGCGCTTGTGGCTGGCGATCACGATGGGCGCCAGGACGGCCGCGGGCCATACTTTGATCCACGTGGCGATGCTGAGCAGGACGCCGGCAACGACGGGGCGTTCCGCCGCGTACAGCAGTGCGATGAGCACGATCGGGGCGGTGATGCCTTCAACCCGGGCGAAGCTGAGGTAGCCCATGAAGATGGTGAAGAAAAGCCACCACCATGCGGGGGCGATGCCGCTGACCTTGCGCGGCCCGCGCGTCAGGTACAGGATCCCGACGGCGTTGAGGGCCGTGATGATCAGGAACCACATGAGCAGGTACAGGCTGGGCCCGGCGATGTTCGCCAGGAAGATGGGCAGCTGGGCCAGCACCGGGTAGACCCAGGGGCTGATCTTGCCGTCCAGGTCCTGCGGGTTGTAGCCGTCCGTGGCCCACTGGCGGTACTGCTCCGTGTCGCTGAAGGTGTCGCCGTTCAGGAAGAAGGAGGCCATCCAGCCCAGGAAGTACAGGTACACGACGGCGAAACCCCACCACACGCTGGACGGCCGGGCGAACCAGTCCACCACCTTCGCCGGGAGCAGCCGGGTGCGGGCACTGACCAGGCGGTCAAAGAACGTCATGGAAATGTCAGGACTCCTTCAGCGCAGGAGCAGATGCCGGCGTTTTCTTGCCCAGCAGGTACAGCCGGCGGACGCTCCATAGGAACAGGACCACCAGCAGGACGTTGCGGATGGTCAGCACCAGCGCCATCCACGGGTTGTTGTGGCTGAGGGCGTCGTAGAAGAGCGGGTAGATGAAGTACGTGGCCACGGCGATGGCAATGAGCATCACCGCGGGGACGCGCCATTCACGCCAGCTGTGCGCCAGGCCCACGGCGACGGCGGGGCCAAGCCACACCATGAACTGCGGGGAGCCCACCTTGTTGAATACCACGAATGCTGCGGCGAGGGCGAGGGCGCCGGCCAGGAGCAGCTCGGTGCGGTCCACGCCGCCCGCCACCTTGTGCTGCTTGCCGTTGTGGAGTGCCCAGAAGGTCATGCCGGCCACCAGGAGGGCTGCCAGGATCAGCAGCGGCTGCATCAGCACGGACATGGTGGCGGTTCCCGGGCCGTCCACCTGCATGGAGTTGATGTCCGTGTTCATGTACATGCGGGAGCCGCCGGCATTCAGGACGGACAGCCAGAGCCACGGGGTGGTGAAGGTGGCTTCGAGCTGCATGCCGCGGTCGCCCTGCTGGGTGAGGAAGTTCAGCAGCTTGGGGACGCTGCCGAGCGCTGCTGCCAGCGCGACGACGGCCGCCGACGTCGCAAGCCCGGCCAGGACCACCACGAGCCGGTTCTTGACCACGGCGAACAGGGCCAGCATGATGGCCGCCGGCCACACCTTCACCCAGGTGCCGATGGCCAGGAGGACGGAGGCGATGAAGGGCCGGCCCACGCCGTAGGCCAGGGCCACCAGGACCAGGGGGGCGGTGAGGCCGTCCACGCGGGCGAAGCCAAGCCAGCCCATCAGGAAGGTGAAAGCCAGCCACCACCAGCCCGCGGGGACGGCGTCCGTGTTGCGGCCGCGTTCGGTCAGTTTGAGCAGGGCCCAGCCGTTGAGGAGGGTGGTCATCAGGACCCAGAGGAAGAAGAAGGGTCCGGGTCCGGCGGCGCCGGCGATGGCCATGGGGATGAGCGCGAGGATCGGGTATACCCAGGGGCTGGGGCCACCGGACAGGTTGGCGTCGTTGAACCCGGCCATGGCCCAGTCGCGGTAGATGAACGTATCGCTGAAGGCCTCGCCGCGCAGGGACAAAGAGGCCGCGAAGATGAGGAAGACCAGGTGCACCACGATGAACCCGCCCAGCAGTCCGCGCGGCGTATTCAGCACCGCACGCGCCCTGCCGGGGATGATGACGTTGCGGATCCGGGTGAGATTGCCGAAGAAAGCGTCCGTGGAAATGGCGGGATCCTTGTCAGGTCGTGGCACACGTAAGTGGTTGCGCGGGTGGCTGGACGCTGCCGCACGGCAGGCGCACAGCGGCGTCGTTCAGGAACATCGAAGGGCCTGGAACAGTTTCCGCCCGGCTTCAACTCTAATTCACTGCCATTGACCGGCCGTAATTGAATAAGCCACGGAAAGCGCAATCCTCTGCCTGACCTGCGGTATTTTTCTAAAGTTGCTGGCGGCGGATGCGTCATGCACCATAGAGCCCAGGCACTGCAGCCTTGGGGAGCGCAGAGTTCCACTCCCATCCACACCACCCCTAAGGCACTACCAATGAATTTTCCCCTGACCTTCACCGTCTCCGACCGCCAGAGCATGGACAGCCAACTGGACGCCGCCGTCTCCGTGGCCAGGAAGCATGCCATGGACAGCCGGCACGGCATCCTGGTAACCCGCCACGGAGTGGACAAGTTCACCGTGGCCCTCAGCGACGCCGTCCCCTTCGGCACGACGCGGGAACACCAGGCCTGGTAGGAATCGCCCGCCCCGGCCGGCCCGTCCGAAGCTGGTTCACGGAACCCAGCCTTCCGGATTCTGATCTGCGAACCAGCTTCTGATCCGTCCATGAGTGAGAGCAACAAAAGCGCCTGCCGCCCCTTTTCAGAAGGGGTGGCAGGCGCTTTTTGCGTGCGACTCCGTTGGCGGTTACTGGCCAGCGTGCGAGCTCCTGTAATTCCAATGTATCGCCTGGGGTGGGGCTTGCGGCAAGGCCCCGGGTGGGCCGGATAATCGTTCGCCGGAGGCCGTGCCATCAGCGCGGTCCCTCGAAGGATGGGGAGCGCGGGGATGAAACACCAGGCAGTGATTGTGGGAAGCGGGCCCACCGGGCTCATGCTGGCCGGCGAGCTGGCACTCGCCGGGGTCGATGTGGCAGTGGTGGAGCGGCGTCCCAGCCAGGAGCTCGCCGGCGCACGGGCGGGTGGCCTCCACGCCCGCACCATCGAGGTGCTGGACCAGCGGGGCATTGCGGAGCGGTTCCTCGCCGAAGGTCAGGTTGCCCAGGTGGCGGGCTTCGCCGGCACCCGGTTCGACCTCACCGGGTTTCCCACCCGCCACCCGTACGGGCTGGGGCTGTGGCAGAACCACATTGAGCGGATCCTGGCGGGCTGGGTGGGCGGGCTGCCCGTGACTTTCCACCGCGGCACTGAGGTGACGGGCGTTGCGCAGGACGGCACCGGCGTCGAGGTTTCCCTGGCGGACGGCCGGACGCTGCGAGCGGACTTCGTTGTGGGGTGCGACGGCGGCCGCAGCCTGGTCCGCAATGCTGCGGGCATCGAATTTCCCGGCTGGGATCCCACCACCAGTGCGCTGATCGCCGAGGTGGAGATGACCGGGCAGCCGGAGTTCGGCGTCCACCAGAACCCCTTCGGCATCCACTCCTTCGGGCGGCGCGAGTACACCATCCAGGACGGCCAGGTGGTGTACGCGGACAGCGGCCCGGTGGCGGTCATGGTCACGGAGGAGCACGTGGGCACCGGTGAACCGGGCCTGGCCGATCTGAGCGCGGCCCTCACCGCTGTCTGCGGCACCGACTACGGCGCCCACAGCCCCACCTGGATCTCCCGGTTCACGGATGCCACCCGGCAGGCTGCCACCTATAGGAAGGGTCGGATCCTGCTGGCCGGCGATGCGGCGCACATCCATGCGCCCGACGGCGGCCAGGGCCTGAACATCGGTGTCCAGGACGCCGTGAACCTGGGCTGGAAGCTGGCGCAGGTGCTCCACGGGACCTCACCGGAAAGCCTCCTGGACACGTACAGCGAAGAGCGCCATCCCGTGGCGGCGCGGGTCCTGCGGAACACCATGGCCCAGAGTGCACTCCGCCGCCCGGATCCCAGGATCGCCGCCGTGGGTGAGGTGATGGCCGAGCTGCTGGGCATGGAGGAGCCGCGCCGCCGGTTCGCCGGGATGCAGTCGGGCCTGGACGTGCACTACGGCCTGGACGAAGGCCACCCGCTGCTCGGCCGCCGGATGCCGGACCTGGACCTCGAGACGCAGGCCGGGCCCCTCAGGCTGTACGCGCTGCTGCACACCGCACACCCTGTCCTGCTGAATCTGGGGACCGCCGGCGCTTTTGACTCCACACCCCTGCCGCCGGCGGTTCAGCTGGTGGACGCGCACTACGGGGGCGAGTGGGTGATGCCGGTCCTCGGAACTGTTGCTTCGCCGTCGGCCGTACTGGTCCGTCCGGACGGCTATGTGGCGTGGGTGGGGGAGGGATCCGCGTCCGGCCTCGCTGAGGTGCTCCGCACCTGGTTCGGGCCTTCGGCGGCGCGGTAGCGTCACGCCGGGCACGCTTTTGGGGGACGGCCGACGGCGGAGGGCCGGGTTTCCGGGGTTTCCCCTCCGATGGCGAGGCGAAAGCGTGCCGTGCGTGACGCCGTCGTACTTCTTGCGGCGGCGTCACTCTGCTTAGTAGACGGAGCCCTCGAGCAGCTCGGAGAGGCGGCCGGCGGCACGGCGCAGCTCGGGGACGCCGGCCTTCAGGGTGGCTTCGCTGGCCGCCTCCACGGGGCTGGTCAGCGAGATGGATTCAGTGGGCCGGCCGGTCCGGTTCTGGATGGCCATGGCCACCGAGAGGACACCGGTGGCCCGCTCATCCGCCGAATAGGCGTAGTCGGTCCCGGGTTCGGGGAGGCGTCCGCGCAGGACCTCTGCCGTCAGGTCCGCGTCTTCCTGGCCGGACGCCACCGCCGCCGTGACCACCTGCTGAAGTTCGTCGTCGGAGGCCGATGCCAGCAGGATTTTCCCTGCGGCACCGAGCGTCAGCGGCAGCCGCTTGCCCAGCGGAAGGTCGTAGCGCAGCGGCGCCTCGCCGTCCACGCGCGCCACCAGGATGCGCTCGAAGCCCAGCCGGGAATACAACGACGCCGTCAGCCCGGTCTGCGAAGCGACCTGCTGCAGGATGGGGCGTGCCGCTACCACGAGGGGATCGTTTTCCAGGAAGCTGCGGGCGGCCGGCAGGACGGCGGGGCCGATCCGGTAGGACTTGTCCGTCTGGCTCACCATCCCGAAATCCTGCAGTACCCGCAGAATCCGCAGGGTGGTGGGCAGGCTCATGCCGCAGTTCCTTGCCAGGTCGCTGAGCCGCTGCGGCCGTTCTGCCCGCTGCAGTTCCGCAAAGACCTCCAGGGCCCGGGAAAGGGAGCGCATGTTCGAGGACTTGGGGCCCTCTTCTGCCGGCCCGGCCGTGGTGGAAGTCGTCGTCGTCATTCTTCCATTCTATGTAAGTTCCTTGCGCTTGACAGTCCCTGTGTCTCCTGTCACTATTTCTCAGTACGCAATATAGTTTCATTCTGTGAAACGCAATGACGCGCAGTGAAAAGGAATCCCATGACAACGGAGTCAGTCACGACGAACCCCGGGCGTGAAAACACAACCCGGGTGGCCCCTTCCGTGCTGGCAGGAATCGGCGCCTTCGCGGCCGTCGGTGTCTACGTCCTCGTCAGCTCCATCAGCCTCGGGCTGTGGACATCCCTCGGCCCGGGTCCGGGCCTCTTCCCCTTCGCCATGGGCGCCGTCCTCGCGGCCATGGCCCTCCTCTGGCTGCTCCAGGAACTCCGCAACCCCAGCGAAACGGCAGCCGGCGTTGACCGCGGGCTCGTGATCGCCGTCGTCGCCAGCCTGGTGATCCTCGCGGCCCTCATGGACCTGCTCGGGTTCCAGCTGAGCATGTTCGCGTTCCTGCTGTACCACCTGAAACTTCGCGGGCGCAGGACCTGGGTGTCCTCGCTGATCATCGCGGTGGCCGGAAGCTTCGGGGCGTTCTACGCCTTCAATTACGGCCTGAACGTCGCGCTGCCGGTGTCCGCCCTTCCCTTCCTTAATGCGATCGGACTCTAGACGTGGATACCCTCAACGAACTCCTCAACGGCTTCGCGGCCGCCATGACCTGGCAGAACCTGCTGTTCGCCTTCCTGGGCTGCCTGCTGGGCACCATCATCGGCGTGCTGCCGGGCATCGGCCCGGTAGCCGGCGTCGCCCTGCTCATCCCGCTCACGCTGAACATGGACGCCACCGGGGCCATCATCATGCTGTGTGCCATCTTCTACGGCACCGCTTACGGGGGAACCATCACCAGCGTGCTGCTGAACACCCCCGGGGAAGCAGCCTCCGCCATCACCACCATCGACGGCTACGCCATGACCAAGATCGGCAAGGCAGGCGCCGCCCTGACCATTGCCGCCGTCGGGTCCTTCGTGGGCGGAACCATAGCCACCCTCGGCCTGGTGGCCGCCGCCAAACCACTGGGTGAACTCGGCCTGCTGGTGGGGCCGCCGGAATTCTTCGCCCTGATGGTGGTGGGCATCTCGCTCCTGGTGGCCCTGGCCGGCAAATCCATGGTCAAGGCCGTCATCTCCGGCGCCCTGGGCCTGCTGATCTCCATGGTGGGCATCGATCCCGTGGCCGGCGCGCCGCGCTTCACCTTCGGCATGGACCGGCTCCTGGACGGCGTCAGCTTCGTCGCCGTGATCGTGGGCGTCTTCGGCCTCTCCGAACTCCTGTCCTACCGCAAGGGTGACCAGCCCGCCGCGGTGCACGCACCCAACCTGCGCTCGCTGCTGCCCACCGGAAAGGAATGGCTGCGCAGTGCCCCAGCGATGGCCCGCGGCACCGGCATCGGGTTCGGCCTCGGCCTCATCCCCGGCATGACCGGCTCCGTCTCCTCACTGTTGTCCTACGGTGCGGAAAAGAAGTTCTCCCGCAACCGCCACGAACTCGGCAAGGGCGCCATCGAAGGCGTTGCCGGCCCGGAAACGGCCAACAACGCCCACGCCAACGCAGCCCTCATCCCGCTGTTCACCCTCGGCATCCCGGCCTCACCTACCATCGCGGTGCTGATGGGCGCCTTCCTGCAGCAGGGACTCACCCCGGGACCCACCCTCTTCACCGAGAACTCCGAGATCGCCTGGGCCATCATCGCCAGCCTCTTCATCGGGAACCTGATCCTGCTCCTGCTCAACGTCCCGCTCGTGGGGCTCTGGACCTCCATCCTCCGCGTCCCGTCGTCGATCCTCACCGCCCTGATCCTGCTGTTCATGGTGATCGGCGCCTACACCATCAACTTCAGCGTCTTCGATGTCTTCGTGATGATCGGCTTCGGCCTCCTGGGCCTGGCCCTCCGGCACCTGGACATCCCGCTGGCACCCATGGTGCTCACGCTGGTCCTCGGCCCGCTGATGGAACGGTCACTGCGCGAGTCCCTCGAAATCTCCCAGGGCGACTTCAGCATCTTCACCAGCCGCCCCATCTCCGCGGTGCTGATCGGTCTGGGCGTCCTGATCGTCTTCAGCCCGCTGCTCAAGCTCCGCAAGCCCAAGGCCTTGAACGAAGACCCCGAAACCTAAACCCCGCCGCATTCCCCCTTGCACCCAAATCCCCACCTTCAAAGGAGAAGAACCATGAAGACCCGTATGCGCCTCGCCGCTGCCCTTGCCGCGGCATCCCTGATCGGCCTCACCGGCTGCGGTGCCAACCCCGGAGCCACCGGCGCCGCCGGTGCGGCCGGCGACTTCCCGAAGAAGGGCAAATCGATCGACATCATCGTCGCCTTCGGCTCCGGTGGCGCCGTGGACACCGCCGCCCGGCTCATCCAGCCGGTCCTCGAAAAGGAACTCGGCACCAACGTCGAGGTCATCAACAAACCCGGCGCCGGTGGCCAGATCGGCTACACCCAGCTCACCAGCGCCAAGCCCGACGGCTACACCATCGGCGCCACGGGATCGCCGTCGGTAGTGGTGTCACCCCTGGACCCGTCCCGCGGCGCCAAGTACACCCGCGAAAGCTTCCAGCCGCTGGGCCGGCAGGTCATTGACCCCACCGTCATCGCCGTCCAGCCGGACAGCCCGTACAAAACCATCAAGGACCTGCTGGACGCCGCGAAGGCCAACCCGAAGTCCATGACCGCCAGCACCACCGGCCTGCAGACCGGCGAACACTTTGCCCTGGCCCAGCTGCAGGAAACCACCGGCTCGGAATTCGCTCCGGTCCACTTCTCGGAGGGTGCTTCGCAGGCCACCACCGCGTTCCTCGGTAAGCACGTGGATGTCCTGGTGGCCAACGTCAGCGACGTGAACGACCTCAGCAAGCAGGGCAAAGCCCGCGTCCTCGGCGTCATGTCCGCGGAGCGTGCACCCTCGCTGCCGGACATCCCCACGTTCAAGGAATCCGGCTATGACCTGACCGCCGGCACCGCCCGGGGCTACTCCGCCCCCGCCGGCCTGCCCGAGGACGTTGCCACGAAGCTCGAAGCCGCCATCCAGAAGGCCATCGAGGACCCCGCCGTGGTGAAGAAGATGCAGGACCTGGGCCTGCAGACCAGCTACCTCAACGGCGCCGACTACAAGACGTTCTGGGCCGGCCAGGAAGAGGACTTCAAGGAAGTCCTGCCGCTGGTCCAGAAAAAAGACTGACCCCGCCCGCCTGAACGGAAAGATCCATCATGACAACTCCAGCAATTGAGGCCACCGACTCGGACTTTGCCCGCCCCGACCGGGCCACCATTGAACGGCTCGCCAAGCTGCCCGCAGCCAACATCGGCGATGCCATGGACCGGCTCGGGGTCGCGGATTCGGCCATCCAGGCCGTCTGGCCGGGCGCAAAGCTTGCCGGGCCGGCCTTCACCGTATGGACCCGCCCGGGCGACAACAAGGGCATCCACCAGGCGCTGCAGCAGGCCCGTCCCGGAGACGTCATTGTGGTGGCCGGCGGCGGAGACGAATCCCGCGCCCTCCTGGGCGAGCTGATCGGTGAGCGTGCCATCAACCTCGGCCTGGCGGGCTTCGCCCTGGACGGAGCAGCGCGCGACGCCGAGGCGCTGGGTGAGATTGGCATGCCCGTCTTCGCCAGGGCTACTTCGCCCGCCGGTCCCTACAAGGACGGCCCGTTCAGGCTGGGCACCGCCGTCGCCTTCGGCGGCGTCCCCGTTCTCCCGGGCGACGTGATCGTGGGCGATTCGGACGGCGTGGTGGTCATCCCCCGGGAGCAGGCCGCCGCCGTCGCCGAGGCTGCCGAAGCGGTCTTCGCTGACGAGACGAACCGCCGCCAGGCCATCGTCACAGCCCGCAACTGAACACCAACACCACCAGAACGCCACCAGAAGGAACAGAGCAAACCATGACAGCGTGCACCGTCATCGGCCTCGGCGAAGCCGGAGCCACCTACGCCGCGGCACTGACCGCGGCCGGCCACACCGTCACCGGCTTCGACCCGGTGGCCCCCACCACCCCGCCGGGTGTCACCCGGGCCGCGACCGCAGCCGAAGCATGCACCGGAGCGGACATCGTCCTGGTGATGACCGGCGCCGCAGCCGCCCGCAGCGTGGCTCAGGAATGCCTGCCGGTACTCGACGCCGGCAGCGTCTACGCGGACTTCACGTCCTCGTCCCCGGGCGTGATGCAGGAGCTCGGCCAGTTGCCCAGCAAGGCCGGCTTCGCCGACGTCGCCATCCTCGGCCCGGTCTCGGCGCTGGGCGAAAAGACCCCACTGATGGTGAGCGGTCCCGGTGCCCGGGCCGTTGCCGACCTGCTGGCCCCCCTGGGCGTGCAGGTGGAAATCGCGGACGGTGAGCCCGGGGCGGCGATGGCCCACAAACTGCTGCGCAGCGTCCTCATGAAGGGCCTGGCGTCCGTGGTGGTGGAAGCCGTCACGGCCGGAAAGGCAGCGGGCCTGGAGGCCTGGATCCGCGGCCAGATCGCCGGGCAGCTGGCCGGCGACGGCCAGGCCGTCATCGACCGGTTCCTTACCGGCAGCGCCAAGCATGCCGTTCGCCGGTCGAAGGAAATGCAGGACACCGCCAGCTACCTGTCTGACCTTGGCGTCCCCGCCGAGATGACCACCGCGTCGGCCACCGCCCTGGCCCGCATGGCGCAGGCCACGGAACCGGCCTTGCGCTGACCGCGCAGTCAGGCACAATCAGGAACAGGCAACACGATTTCCAAACCAACCGGCATCCGGCCGTCAGGAGCAGCAGCATGATCGGCATCTGGGCACTCGGCGCCTACCTTGCCGTCATCCTGCTCTGGACCACCCTGATCAAGCGCAGCGTGGGGGAGGCCATGATCCTCGGTTTCCTGGCCGTGCTGCCCTTCACCGGCGCCGCGGCGGCGGCCATTGGCTGGGATGCCCTGTACGACGCCATCACCGACGAGATTGTCTACGCCACCATGGCGTTCGTCTTCATGGGCTACTTGCTGGACAAGGCCGGCGTCCTGGACCGGCTGATCGACCTGTTGAACTCGCTCATCGGCGGCGTCAAGGGCGGGCCCGCCTGGGTTTCCACGGTGGCATCGGCGGGTCTCGGCGGAGTGGTGCACAACCAGGCCGCCATTGCCGCCACGGTAGGCTCCGTCACCATTCCGTGGATGGAAAAATCCAAGCTGGACAAGCCGTCCGCAGCAACGCTGGTGGCGGGCAATGCCGGCATGGGCATCACGTTCCCGTTCAGCGCCTCGATGTTCGTCCTGGTGGGTTCCGCCACGGTGGGGCCGCTGCTGGACATCAATGCGCTGGTCCTGCCCCTGCTTTTCGGCGGGCTCTGGTGCTTCCTGCACCGGCTGGTGGTCACGTGGCTGCTGGTCCGCAAGAGCGGTATGACCCCGCTCGATGCCGCGCACCGGCTGACGGTGCGCTCGGCGTTCGGCCGCGGCTGGGGCACGTTGCTGCTGTTCGTGGTGGTGGCCATCCCACTGGTGATCACCACGGGAGCCCTGGCCAAAGGCCTGTCGGACTGGACCGGCGGGGACGTCACCAAATCCGTCAGCGTCATCGTGTGGATCCCCGTGGTCCTGATCATTACCGGCTTCCTCCTGGGCCGGAAAAACCTGCCGGGCAGCGGGCGGGGCTGGTGGACGCTGCTGCAGGAGTCCGCGCCGCGGTTCGGCATTGTGGGCGTCACCGTGGTGTTCGCCTTCGCCGGGGCCAACGCGCTGGCCGCCACCGGGCTGCCCCAGCAGATGATCACCCTCTTAAACGGGATGAACCTGCCGCTGTGGCTGCTGGCCATCCTGATCGGCCTGATTATCATTGCGGTGGCGGCACCGCTGTCCGCCACCGCCACCATGGCCGCCGTGGGAACGGTAGGTGTGGCATCGCTCGTCGCCGCCGGCGTCCCGGCCACCACCGCGGCCGTGGCCGTCCTGGTGTTCTCGTCCTGCGAAGCGGCCGTCCCGCCCGGCGGTGCCCCGCTGTACGTGGCCTGCGGCATCGCGGACGTGGATCCGCTCAAGACCTTCCTCCGCCTCCTGACCCATTACGCCGTGCCGCTGCTGGGCATCGGGGTCCTGATCATCCTCGGCATCCTGCCGATCTAGGGAACATTCCATGCACACGTTCCGAAGGGCCATCGAAGTCC
Organism: Pseudarthrobacter sp. SL88; assembly: GCF_026672455.1. Lineage (NCBI taxonomy): Bacteria > Bacillati > Actinomycetota > Actinomycetes > Micrococcales > Micrococcaceae > Pseudarthrobacter > Pseudarthrobacter sp. SL88. Next base: position 3,927,118 of record NZ_JAPPRD010000001.1, on the reverse strand, counting down.
TCTTCGTCCTCACACTGGCTGTACTGCTGGCCGGCGGCATCGTCTTCGTCCTCGGCCAGGCCATCGGCCTGGTGGCGGGGCAGGGCCAGTGGCTCACGGCGCTCAATGACAGCCTCAAGACTCCCATCTGCATGGCCGCCTCCGTCTGCGCCGTGGCAGGGTTCCTGCTCAGCTACAAGCGCCGGCAGCCTCTGGAGCAGCCGTAAGGGGCTGAAGTCCGATGAATTCCACTGACGGTATATATCCAGGCTTTGACGTGCTGCTGCAGCGGGAGGGTTGCCTGGCCGGAACTTCCTGGGGCCTGTTTCCGCACCCAACCCGCGGGACGCCGTCGTTCATCACTCCCGAGGTGGTGCTCAATGCGCGGGAGTGCATACGCACCGGCACCGTCTTCGGCCTCGACTACCCGGCCGACGCGTTCCACCCCGGAATGTCCCTGAAGCGCGGCGCACCCAAGCACACCATCTACTCCTCCCACCCGGCACACCGCGATGACTTCCTGGACGGCTATTACCTTCAGGGATCCAGCCAGGTGGACGGCCTCCGGCACCGCCGGGCGGACGACGTGGGGTTCTACAACGGCACGGCCGATGACCGCGTGGTGGAGGGGACCCCGGACCTGGGCATCCAGGAATGGGCCGATGAACCGATCGTAGGCCGCGCGGTGCTGGTGGACCTCGACGGCTACCGCGCCGCCCGGGGCGTCCCTATTGACCATGCGGCAGGGGAGCCGCTGGGCCTCGCCCTCATCGAAGCGGCCCTCACAGCACAGCATGCCACCCTCCGCCAAGGGGACATCCTGCTGCTGCACACGGGATGGTGCGAATGGTTCCTTGACCTGCCGACGGCGGAAAAGCAGCAGGTGCGCGACAGCAGGAGGGCTACGGGCATTGCCCAGTCGCAGGACTTCGTGGCGTGGGCCTGGGACCAGCGCCTGGCACTGCTCGCTGCGGACAACTTCGCCCTCGAATGCCTGCCTGCCGTTCCGGAGAGCCCGTACCGGGACTCAGCCCCCAACGACCACGGCATGATGCACCAACAACTCCTCGCGAAGCTGGGCATGCCCCTGGGCGAGCTGTGGCGCCTTGGCCCGCTGGCGCGGCACATGCGCAACGCCGGTCACTGGGATGCGTTCATCAGCATCAAACCGCTCAACATCACCGGCGGAACAGGCTCGCCGGCCAACGCCACGGCTATGCTGTGAGCGTCAGCTCCGCCGTGAAGTGACCAGCTGCCCGGCCCGTCCGGGAATCCGCCGCCGCCGTCCCGCGAGCCAGATCGCCGCGGCATTCGCCGCGACAATCAGGGCGATGCCCAGCCACTCATGGAGCATCAGCACCTGGCCCAGCACCACAATGCCGGAGAGTGCCGCGAGGATTGGGTTAATGCTCATGAACACCCCGAAAAAGCCGGCAGGAACAAACCGGAGGGCGATCAGGTCGGCGGCATACGGAACCACCGAGCACAGGATTCCGGCTGCGGCGGCGTACAGCAGTGCGGGTCCGGTGAAGCGGCCATTGGCGAGCAGGTGGATGGCCACCGGTACGTAAAGCACCAGCGAAACCAGGCTGGCGGCCGCCGGAGCCTGCAGGCCGGGCAGCCGCTGACCGGCCACGCGGTTCAGCAGGATGTAGGCCGCCCAGCCCGCCGCGCCGCCCAGGCCGATGAGGATCCCCACCAGGTCACTCGCGGGCCCGGGCATCACCAGGACGTACACGCCCACCCCGGCGCCAATCCCGCACAGCAGGTCCCAGCGGCTTCGCGAGGACAGCAGCGCCACCGCCAGCGGACCCAGGAATTCCAGAGTAACCGCCAGCCCCAGCCCGATCCGGTCGATGGCCATGTACAGGCAGATGTTCATCAGGGCCGTGGTCGCGCCCAGCAGGAGGACCGGCCACCACTGCCGCCAGGTAAAGCGGTGCAACGGCGGCCGCGCCGCGGGAAGCAGCACGGCCGCTGCCACGAGTTGGCGCACGGCCACCACCCCTGCCGGCCCGATCGCCGGGAAGGCATGCGCGCCGATTCCGGCGCCGAGCTGGTTGCTGACCCCCGCCCCGGTCATGGTCAGCAGGCCACGCACCAACGACGACGGCGGCCCGCCCGGGGTGCCCGTCGCACCGCGGGTCTTCCCCGCGCCATGCAGCAAAGTAGCGTCCATCCCCACAGTGTCAGGCTGCGGCGGGTGCCGCAGGAAATGCATGCGCCGGGCCTTCTATACGATGAGCGTATGAATGTTGAGCTGCGCTATCTCCGCGCTCTGGTCGCCGTCGTGGACGCCGAAACTTTCACGGACGCCGCCATCGAGCTGGGAACCTCGCAGGCTGCGGTCTCACGTTCCATTGCGGCGCTGGAACAGGCGCTGGGGCTCCGCATCCTGCAGCGGACCACCCGCAGCTTCTCCCCGACGCCGGTGGGCGAGCGGATCATCGCCCACGCCCGCAGTGTCCTCGACGAACTGGCCCTGCTGGAGCGGGAGGCCCGGGACCACGGCAGCGAACTGCGGGTGAGCTACGCCTGGTCCGCGCTGGGCCGCCGCACCATTGCGCTGCAGCGCCGGTGGGAGGAGATCCATCCGGAGGTATCCCTGGTGTGGGTCCAGTCCAATGCCCCGTCCGGCGGCCTCGCCGACGGTTCCGCCGATATCGCCGTCCTGCGCCGCTCCGTTGCCGACGCCCGGTTCACCTCGACGCCGATCGGAACCGAAGCGCGGTTCGCCGCGGTGGCCAGCGGCGATCCCCTCTCCCGCAGGCGTTTCCTGCGGCTGGCCGACTTCGCGGGCCGGACTATCGCCGTCGACCGCCGCACCGGAACCACCAGCGAAGAGCTCTGGCCGGAGGGCTCCCGCCCCGCCGGATTCCGGCTGGTCCAGGGCGTGGACGAGTGGCTGACCCTGATTTCCACGGGAAAGGCGCTGGGGATGTCGTCCGAGGCAACAGCCGCACAGAATCCCCGCCCGGGCATCGCCTACCGGCCGGTCCGGGACGCTCCGCGGATTGAGGTTTTCCTGGCCTCCTGGCGGGATGATCCCTCTCCCGCGGTAGCTGATTTCATCCGCCTGGCGCGCGAAGCCTACGTGGCGGGATAGCGCTTGCCCATTGACGTAACGAGGGTCACGTCCTAAGATTGTGAATCGATTCAAAGCGCCGGTTTCCCGGTTCTTTGCCAATGGAGTCGAAGGACAAGCACATGAGCACTACCCACAGCAGCGCCGTCAATCCCGGTGCCGTCCGTACCGGCGGGGCAGCAGGAGCCGGTCCGCGGGATCCCAGGAAGGCCGCGATGAGCGGCTGGATCGGAAGCGCCCTGGAGTACTACGACTTCGCGCTGTACTCGCTGGCCGCCACCCTGGTTTTCCCCACCATCTTCTTCCCGTCGGAAAACCCCACCGTCGGCATCATCGCCTCGCTGGCCACCTACGCGGTGGGGTACGTGTCCCGGCCCATCGGTGCCGTGGTCCTTGGTGCCTACGGCGACCGGAAGGGCCGCAAGAGCGTGCTGGTCTTCGCGATGCTGCTCATGGGTTTCGCAACCTTCGCCGTCGGCCTTCTCCCCACCTACGGCCAGGTGGGCCTCCTGGCTCCGGCACTGCTGGTGGTCCTCCGCCTGATCCAGGGCTTCGCCGTGGCCGGTGAACTGGGCGGTGCCAGTGCGATGATCGTGGAGCACTCGCCGGATGCCAGGCGCGGCTTCTTCGCCAGCTTCAGCCTGCAGGGCACCCAGGTGGGCTCCATCCTGGCCACCGCCGTCCTGCTCCCGCTGTCCGCGGCACTCCCGGCGGACCAGTTCGCGTCCTGGGGCTGGCGCATCCCGTTCCTGCTGAGTGCCGTGGTGATCCTTGCCGGCTACTTCATCCGCCGCCGGGTCCAGGAACCGCCCGCCTACGCTGCGAAATCCGGTGAGGCCGCGCAGAAGCAGCGCTTCCCGCTGGTGGAGCTCCTGCGCACCCGCCCCGGCGCCATGGTCCGGTGCATCCTGATGACCTTCGCGAATGTCATCGGCATGGCCACCCTGATCTTCGGCGTCTCCTACGCCACCCAGAAGGGCTACGGCAACGGCTTCTCCAGCAGTGAGTTCCTATGGGTCACGCTGGTGGCCAACATCGCCGCAGTTGTCACCATTCCGCTCTTCGGCGCGCTGTCCGACCGGATCGGCCGGCGCACGCTGATGGCAGGCGGCGGACTGCTGGGCGGCGTGATGGTGGGCGGCTACCTGTGGGCGATCGAACAGGGCAGCCTGCCGCTGGTGTTCGTCTCCGTGGTGATCGTGCAGGGCATCTTCTTCCAGATGTGGAACGCCACTTTCGCCACGTTCTTCCAGGAGCAGTTCCCCATGCGGATCCGCGTCACCGGGTTTGCCGTCTCGCAGAACATCGGCCTGATGATCGCGTCCTTCTTCCCCAGCATTTTTACGGCCATCGCCCCTCCGGGCACCGCCAACGTGCCGCTGACCATCGGGCTGGCCACCTTCGTCATCTGCCTGGTGGCCACCGTGGCCACCCTCATGTCCTCGGACACCAAGGGCAAGTCGCTGGAGGATTTGGAGGCCCACAAGGCCTGAGCGGTCTGACTGCCGGCGCGCCAGCACGGCCACGAGGAGGGGACAGCACGTGCTGTCCCTTCCTTTTTTCGTGTTGCCGCTCCGCATGCACGGTCACCCGCGTGGTGTCGCCCACAAAAGCACGCCTGCATAGTTGTATACAAGTACGCTGATGGTTGGAGGTTCCACCCATGCCAGCTATTCCAGCCCGGAACACGGGCGCCCACGTTGTCTACGCCGAACTGAAGCGGCGCATCCTATGCCTTGACCTGAAACCGGGTGAGCGTATCTACGAACCGGCAATGGCCACCGCCCTGCAGGTGAGCCGGACGCCGCTGCGGGAAGCCATCAGGCGGCTGATTTCGGAGAACCTCCTGGAGCAGCAACCCACCGGGGGCGTGGTTGTCCCGGTGCTGGACGAGGCCGAAATCTCGGAGCTCTACGAGGTCCGGGCGGCCGTGGAGTCCCTCATGGCGCGGAATGCCTGCCTGAAAGCAACACCCGCGGACCTCGGCGAACTCCACGGGATCCTGGCGCGGAACGCCGCGCTGGTGGAGTTTGCCGACGACGCCATGCAGCAGGGCATGGCCCTGCATGCCCGGATCGCACTGATCGCCGGCAATTCCTGGGCCGGGCGGTTCCACGAGCAGGTCGCCAGCCAGATGGAGCGGTACCGGCATTACACCAACAGCACCCAAAGGCGGCGGGACCAGGCGCTGGCGCAGCACCGGGCACTGGTTGAGGCGATCGCCGCCGGTGATCCGGAGCGGGCAGCCAAGGTGGCCTTCGAGCATGTGATGGGCGCACGCGACGCCGCCGTCAGGGCGCTTTCCGGTAAGAACGGCTCCGGCTCATGATCGGAGAACTCGGCCGCCGCTCGGCCACCGCCCTGCTCCTGCACTCGGCACTGATCCAGGCCGTTACGTTCCTGGTGCGGCCGGCCGCCACCTACCGGGCGCTGGAGCTGGACGTTCCAGGCTTCGCCCTTGGACTCCTGGCGGCCAGCTACGCCGTCTTCCCACTGCTCCTCGCCGTTCCCACGGGCGGCCTGGTGGACCGCCTGGGTGAGCGCCGGCTCATGGCGATCGGGTCCGGCGTCGTGCTCGCCTGCTCCGCGTTCCTGCTGTTCTGGGGCTCCTCCATCACCACCCTGGTCATTGGAACCGCCTTCCTGGGCGCCGGGCAGCTGGCCTGCGTGGTGGGACAGCAGGCGGTGGTGGCCAACAACGCCGCGGCAAGCCGGATGGATTCTGCCTTTGGATACCTGACGTTCGCTGCCTCGCTGGGCCAGGCCCTGGGGCCGCTGGCGATTTCCCTGGTGGGCGGCAACTCGGTCCAGCCGGACACCCGGATGATCTTCCTGCTCGCCGTGTGCATGAGCGCGGTGCTTTTCGGAACCACCTTCGTCGTCTCGGCCGAGGTCAGCGGCGGCCGGAAGAAAGCCGGCGACGAAAGTGCAGCCAAGGGCAGCGCCGTCTCACTCCTCAAAGCCCCCGGCGTCGCCCGTGCGCTGGCCACCAGCGCCACCGTCCTCGCCGTGGTGGACCTGACCATGGTCTACCTTCCCGCGCTGGGAACAGACCGCGGCCTCACCGCGGCCACCGTCGGTGCGATGCTCACGGTCCGCGCCGTGTTCTCCATGGTGTCCAGGCTCCTGCTGGGGCGGGTCTCACGGAAGATCGGGCGCATGCGGCTGCTGGTCACCAGCCTCGCTTTGTCCACTGCCGCCTTGGCTGCAGCGGCCATTCCCATGCCGGCCTGGCTGCTGTTTGTGGTGATGGCTGTACTCGGGCTGGGCCTTGGCATCGGCCAGCCGCTCACCATGTCGTGGCTGTCGGCGCAGGCGCCGGCGGGTCAGCGCGGGCGGGCACTCGCCCTCCGCCTCGCCGGGAACCGCGTGGGGCAGGTGATATTGCCGAGCGCCATCGGCGTCGTCGCGGCAGGCCTGGGGGCTGCAGGCGTGTTCCTCGCGTCCGCCGTGGTGGTGGGCGGAACGATGGTGCTGCTCCGTGGGGTCAAACTGGACTGACCTGCGGGTCCGTCGCGGGGCACCGCCACGACAGTGACTGTCACGCCGGGCATGCTTTTGGGTGGCGGACGACGGCGGATCCCCGGGTTTTCGGGGCTTCCCCACCTGAGGCGGCCCGAAATCGTGCCGCGCGTGACGCCGTCGTCCGTTCCCGGAAGTCGGCACAAAAAGGGTCCGGCCGGGGGTGACCACCGGCCGGACCTTTCGGTGCACTATGCGGAATGCAGCCCGGGACTAGCCGGTGTGGTTGGACAGCGCCACCAGGACGCCGGCCACTGCGAAGTACTTGTTGCTGCCCAGGTCACGGATTGTCTTGATGCCCATGCCGGCAAGGAGTTCGGCGTGCTTCTCTGTCAGGCCGGCAAGGGCCGACGGAGGGGCATCCAGGATTTCCTCGAGGGAAAGGTTTTCGAACTCTTTATCGAGTTTCTTGCCAAGCTCAATTGAAACGGCCATTGTCATCCTTTGCTTGAACAAACCATACGGTGACTACCCGGCCCACGCTGCTGCCGGATCCAGGCCGGGAAAACCCCGCCCGTGGTCGCTACGGTAGTGCACAGCGGCGGGTCCCGGAAGAGCCGGGACCCGCCGCTTTCCCTTAGGAGGCTGAGGATGCGGAGTTGTACGCCTGCTGGATCACTGAACCCCAGTACGGGCCGTACATCTTGGTGGAGTTGGTGCCGTAGCCGTAGCTGTTGACGGAGTTCTGGTAGCCGCTGGAGCTGGTGCCGATGAACCACGGTCCGCCTGAGGAGCCGCCGGTCATGTTGCAGGGGATGCCCTGGGTGTTGAACTCGGGGCTGTAGGGATCGTTGGTGGCGGTGCCGGAGCAGCTCTTCAGTGATTCGCCATTGAACGGTGAGGCTGCCGGGTAGCCGAAGGCCTTGTAGGCCAGGCCGCGGGCGGCGTTGAAGCTCACGCCGGAGGCCCCGACGACGTCAGCCAGGTTGCGGCCGTTGAGCTGGCTCATCACGGCAAAGCCCGTGTCGTACTGCATGCTGCCGGACGAACTCCACTGGGTGGGGGCGTAGAGCGCCTTGGCGGTCCACTTTCCGTAGGGTGCGGCGCCGTTCAGGTAGGCGGGAACGAACGTGAACTTGGTGGCGAAGGCTCCGGGGCCTTCGTTGAGGCAGTGGCCGGCGGTGGATACGGTGTTGCGGTTGGTGGACACCACCGAGTTGGCTGAGCAGACGTAGTTGGTGCCGCCGAGGGTGAAGAACACCTTGCCGATGTGGGACACGGGAGTTTCGCTGGCGTTGGTCTTCGTCTGGATCTGGGGTGTGGAGCCCTGGATCTTGGTTTCCGGGCCCTTTGCCTGCTCCGGGAGGACTGCCGGGTTGGCCTTCTGCCGGTCCACGGCCTTCTTCGCGAGGACGTCCGCCGGGACGGCTGAACGCATGCGTTCCGGCGTCCAGTAGTCGGCTCCGGTGGTGTCGGTGACGGCCGCGCTGCTGACACCTGCAACGTCCTTGGTGTCCGGCGATGCGGGGGCTGCCGTCGCCTGCCCGGCAGAGCAGAGGGCGAACAGTGCTGCGGTGGTGAGGCTCATGAGGCTTGTGGCCAGAGTCCTGGTTGATGTCATAGCTGTCCTCGGTAGGTTCGAAGTGAAGCGGACCTGTTGGGTGGTTCGCTGGAGAGAACCTATCTCGGTATGACAAACTTGTAAATAAGATTCTTCAATCAGTTAATGACTCTACGAATTTGTAATCACTGTTGGATGCGGGAGGGGATGTGCTAAAGATCAGCCACCGTCCGGCGTGCGGTGATGGGAAGCGAAGGCTGTGAGGCCCGGCCCGGAAGAACGCGGCGGGGCGTAGGGTCCATGTTTGATGGACCACAGATAGCAGATGGCAAACAGGGCAGCTGCCAGGACTGGGACCAGAAAGAGCGACAGTTCGCTGCCTCGAAGCAGGAGTGCAACGTTGAACGCAACTATTGCTAAGAGCAGTGGAAAGGGCGCGGCCAGGGCACCGCTCCGGACGGCGTCCTTTTGGAATTGGCCATAGAGCACTCCCGCGGCAAAGAAGCCGATTACGAGTGCTCCGCCGAGGACAAAAACCAGCGGGACCGGCGCCAGCCCCACGGTTATGACCACCGCGGCCAGGAGGCCGCTAAGGGTTAGCCAGTACTTTGATTTGGTCGACATCGTTGTTTCATCTCGGTTCATATCAGGCCCAGAACGCTGCCACGCGGCGGTGCAACCCGCAGACCAGCATCAAACCCAGATCAGCTGTCACCATATTTCTAGACTTCATGAATTAATCCCCCAAATTCATCGGGCTTTACCCGAACCATATTTGTCCCCGGCGTCATGGGCTCAGGTCCGGTTCAACCTAAAACCCTTAACAAAACAATGCAAGTCAAATGGGGATCGGCTACTAGGCGGGGATTACGGCAGCCGCGAGGGCCGCAGCAGGCTTGCTTCCCCGGCTCGGGCCGGGTCCAGCGGCACCGGACTTACCAGCACCGCCGGGCCCCGGTGCAGCAGTCCGTCCGAAAGCGCGCGGCAGCGGATGCCGCCGCGTCCCCGCATGGCCGGATGCGCCCCGCGGGCCAGCACCTCATTCATCCACGCACAGGGCTGCGCGTGCCGGCCGCCGTGGAAATCCACCCGGGACCCACCCGATTCCAGCGTGAAGTCCTGCCCCAGCAGAGGCGGCAGCTGCACCCCGCGGAGGATCACGTTCCGGCGCGTCAGCAGGGGATTGAAGGGGCCGGCTCCCAGCTCGGCCGCGATGGCCTCCAGCGATTCGACGGCGAACAGGGTCACCGCGGCGTCCATGTGCGCGGCCTTCCCAAAGAACCTGTCACCCACGATGCCCTTGCCGGCCACCACCTCGGCAACCTCGGCATCAGCAGTGGGCACGTCAGCGGCTCCGTCCCGCGCCCGGCCGAAGTAGGCGTGCGCGGGGGACACCAGCAGGTGCAGGATCTCGACGTCGTACCGGAATTTTTCGGCCATACGGCCAGCGTAGGCCAGCCCTGCCGCGAAAACAGGCCGCCGGTGGAATGATCAGGAACCATGGACTCCTCTTTCCCTGCGGCAACAGCTGCCCCCGCCAGGGGCCGGACTGTGATCTTCTGGATCTCGGCGGTGTGCGCTGCCGCCCTCATCGCGGTTCCGGCCTGGATGCTGGTGGCGAATCCGGCTGTCCTGGGCGGGCACCCGCTGCTGCCGGGCCTGCTGATCGCGGCCGCCGTCGTCGGGGTGGCCTGGGCTGTCCTGCTCTGGCACCGCCGGGACAGACCCCGTCCCCGCCGGCTGCCGAGGGCCATCGGTGCGTGGGCGGGGCGGACCGCCGTACTGGGACTCGTGGCCGCGCTGGCGTGGCTCAATCCGTTCGCCTACCAGCCCGGCGCGGCCGCGGAGGCCGGGCCCAAATCCGATCTCATCGTCACCGAAACGACCACCACCATCACCATGACGCCCGACGGCGGCCGGGCACCCACCAAGGGACTGGTGTTCTACCCGGGCGCCCGCGTTGATGCGCGTGCCTACCAGGACATCCTGGCCCCGGCCGTCGGCGCAGGGGTTCGTGTGGTAATCCTGAAGGAGCCGCTGGGTCTCAGCCTGCTGGATGTCAACCAGGCCCGCAGCGCGATGGCGGACAACCCGGACATCACCACCTGGGCAGTGGGCGGCCACTCACTCGGTGGGGTGGCCGCGTCCTCATTTGCCCAGGACAACACCGACGTCAAAGGCCTGGTCCTCTACGCCTCCTACCCGCTGGACTCGCTCCGCGGCCGGTCAGGGCTGCAGGTCCTGTCCGTGTCCGGGACCAAGGACGGCCTTAGCACCCCGGCGAAGATCGATGCCTCCCTGGAGCTGCTGCCCGCCGACGCCGAGTTCGCCGCCGTCCAGGGCGGCGTGCACGCCTTCTTCGGCGACTACGGCGCGCAGCCCGGCGACGGCGACCCCGGCATCAGCCGTGAGGTCGCGCAGGAACAGATCGCCGCCGCCACAGTCGACTTCCTGGGGCAGCTCTAGCGGAAGTAGGTTTCGCTCCCCAACCGCTCCCTAACCTCGCAAGCTCGGCCAGGGATCCTGCGGCCGTGGGCCCATGCTCAACCACCGGCGGCCAGCTCTAGGCGCCCACGTACGTTGCCAGGTGCTGCCCGGTCAGCGTCGACTTCGCCGCCACGAGATCGGCTGGCGTGCCCTCAAAGACGATCGACCCGCCGTCGTGCCCTGCCCCGGGCCCGATGTCAATGATCCAGTCCGCGTGCGCCATGACCGCCTGGTGGTGCTCGATGACTATCACCGACTTCCCGGACTTCACCAGCCGGTCCAGCAGGCCCAGGAGTTGTTCGACGTCGGCGAGGTGCAGGCCTGTGGTGGGCTCGTCCAGGATGTACACGTCGCCCTTTTCCGCCATCTGCGTGGCCAGCTTCAGCCGTTGGCGCTCGCCGCCGGAGAGCGTGGTGAGCGGCTGGCCGAGGGTGATGTAGCCCAAGCCCACGTCGGCAAGCCGTTCCAGGACCTTGTGCGCGGCCGGGGTCTTGGCTTCACCTTCGGCGAAGTACTGCAGCGCGGCGTCCACGGACATGTCGAACACGTCCGCGATGCTGCTGCCACCCAGCGTGTATTCCAGCACGGCGGCCTGGAAGCGGCGGCCCTCGCAATCCTCGCAGGTGGATTCCACTGTGGCCATGACGCCGAGCTCGGTGAAGATCACGCCGGCGCCGTTGCAGGTGGGGCAGGCGCCCTCGGAGTTGGCGCTGAAGAGGGCCGGCTTGACGCCGTTGGCCTTGGCGAACGCCTTGCGCACCGGCTCAAGGAGGCCGGTGTAGGTGGCGGGGTTGCTGCGCCGTGAGCCCTTGATGGCGCCCTGGTCGATGACGATCACGCCCTCCCGCTTGGCCAGGGAGCCGTGGATGAGCGAACTCTTGCCGGACCCGGCCACGCCGGTCACCACGCACAGCACGCCCAGCGGCACGTCAACGTTCACGTCGCGGAGGTTGTTTGTGGCGGCACCGCGTATCTCCAGCGCCCCGGCGGCCTTGCGGACGGATTCTTTGAGCCGGGCGCGGTAGCCGATGTGCCGGCCGGTGACGGTATCGCTGGAACGCAGCCCCTCGACGTCGCCCTCGAAGACAATCTCGCCACCGCCGGTGCCGGCCAGCGGACCGAGGTCGACGACGTGGTCCGCTATGGCAATGGTCTCCGGTTTGTGCTCCACCACCAGGACGGTGTTGCCCTTGTCCCGCAACTGCAGCAGGAGATTGTTCATCCGCTCGATGTCATGCGGGTGCAGGCCGATGGTGGGCTCGTCGAAGACGTAGGTGATGTCGGTGAGCGAGGAGCCCAGGTGGCGGATCATCTTGGTGCGCTGCGCCTCGCCGCCGGAGAGCGTGCCGGCCGGCCGGTCCAGGGAAAGGTAACCCAGGCCGATTTCCGTGAAGGAGTCCAGCAGGCCCCGGAGCCCGGTGAGCAGCGGCCGGACGGCGGGCTCGTCCAGGTCCCGCACCCATCCGGCGAGGTCGCTGATCTGCATGGTGCACAGGTCCGCGATGCTCTTGCCCTTGATCTTCGATGCCAGGGCCTCCGGCGTGAGCCGCGTGCCCTTGCACTCGGGGCAGACGGCGAACGTGACCGCGCGTTCCACGAACCGGCGGACGTGCGGCTGCATGGCCTCCACATCCTTGGACAGCATCGACTTCTGGATCTTGGGGATGATGCCCTCGAACGTGAGGTTCACGCCCTCCACCTTGATCTTGGTGGGCTCGGCAAACAGCATCGTGTCCAGCTGCTTGGCTGTGAACTTGGCGATCGGCTTGTCCATCGGCAAACCCATGCCCTCGAACAGGCGGCCGTACCAGCCGTCCATCGAGTAGCCCGGAACGGTCAGGGCGCCTTCGGCGAGGGTCTTGGAATCGTCGTACAGCGCGGTCCGGTCGATGTCGCTGACGTTGCCCATGCCCTCGCAGCGCGGGCACATGCCGCCCAGGTAGGTGGCCTGCTGGACGATGCTCTTTTCCACCCGGCCGCCTTTCTCGGTGCTCATTACGCCGCTGGCCTTGCGGGTGGGCACGTTGAAGGAGAAAGCGGTGGGCGGGCCGACGTACGGCTGGCCCAGGCGGCTGAACAGGATCCGCAGCATGGCATTGGCGTCGGTAGCGGTGCCCACGGTGGATCGCGGGTTGGCGCCCATCCGCTCCTGGTCCACGATGATCGCCGTGGTCAGCCCCTCAAGCCGGTCCACGTCCGGGCGGGCCAGGCTGGGCATGAAGCCCTGGACGAACGCGCTGTAGGTTTCGTTGATCATGCGCTGGGATTCGGCGGCGATGGTGGCGAACACCAGCGAGCTCTTGCCGGAACCGGACACCCCGGTGAACACCGTCAGCCGGCGCTTGGGCAGGTCCAGGCTGACGTCCTTGAGGTTGTTCTCCCGTGCGCCCTGCACGCTGATCGTGTCGTGGCTGTCGGCGACGTGCGCCGCTGCCGCCCGGTTGTCGGTGCCGGTATCCGTGCTCATCGAGCCTCCATCTCGTTGGGCGGCGCTGAAGGGAGGCTGCACCGGGCAGCCTCCCTCCGGCGTCGTTGGTATCAGCCTACGGCTGCTGGTTGATGCGGACGGTGTTTCCGGCGGGGTCGCGGAAGGCGCAGTCCCGGATGCCGTAGGGCTGGTCGATGGGTTCCTGGACGACGTCCGCCCCGCTGGCCTCCACCTTGGCGAACGCGGCGTCCACATCGGGGGAGGAGAGGACGATGGTGGCGTAGGTGCCCTTGGCCATCATTTCGGCGATGGTGCGGCGTTCGTCCTCCGTGATGCCGGGGTCCACGGCCGGCGGGTGCAGGACGATGGAGACGTCCTTTTGGCCGGCGGGGCCCACGGTGATCCAGCGCATGGTGCCGCGGCCCACGTCGTTGCGGATCTCGAAGCCGAGCGCATCGCGGTAGAAGGCCAGTGAGGCGTCGGGATCGGTGGCGGGAAGGAAGGTTGAGGAAATGGTGATGTCCATGCCAGTCATGCTAGTAACGCCTCAACCGCGGGCGCTTCTCGATTCCTGACCGGTCTGGTGACCTGTTTTTCCACGCACGCAGGGATGCCGGCCGTGGAGTGTTCCGCTTCCTGTTTATAGACGCTGGGCGGCATCCCCACGAGTTCGCTGAAGCGGGTGCTGAAGGTGCCCAGCGAGGAGCAGCCGACGGCGAAACACACCTCGGTGACGCTGAGGTCGCCTTTGCGGAGCAGCGCCATGGCGCGTTCGATGCGCCGGGTCATGAGGTAGCTGTAGGGCGACTCCCCGTAGGCGAGCTTGAAGCGGCGGCTGAAGTGGCCGGCGGACATGTGGACGTCCCTGGCGAGCGATTCGACATCCAGCGGCTGGGCGTATTCCCGGTCCATCCGGTCCTTGACGCGCCGCAGCCGGGCGAGTTCGCGGAGGTACGGATCGGCGGGCGTGGAGGTCACTCTCAGATGGTGCTACGCGGCACGGATGATGTCCATAGCCGGGCATCCGCTGCGGTGGCAAATTGGCCCTCCGGTGCGGGGTATGATTATCCCGCCGGCCAGCATGAGGTCCTCGCCCGAACCGGGCTTGAGGAACCCAGCAGCCGGCAAACCAACCCCCGTTTTACCCCTCATCAGCCCTGCCTGGATTCTGCGCGGGGAACCTCGAAAGGACGTCATGGAACTGCTGTGGGAACTCGCCGGCTGGGCAGGCGCAGTGGCGATTCTCAGTGCTTACCTCGCTGTTTCCATGGGCTGGCTGAAGGCGGGTAAGGGCTTCCAGACGGCGAACCTTTTCGGCTCCGTGGCCTTCATCATCAACGGCACCCTGCACGGTGCGTGGCCGTCCGTGGTCACCAACGTGGCCTGGTTCCTGATCTCGGCAGTGGCGCTGGTCCGGATGCGTGAGGTGGAGGCTCCGGCCCAGTCGGTTGAGGCGCACGTGCAGTATCCGGGCGTTCCCGATTCGACCGGCCAGATGGCCGTCGTCGAGGCAGTCGAGGCTCTTACCGAGGCGCTGCCCGTGGTTTCCGTTCCCACGGCGGCGGACGCGCGGCTCGCGGCCTAAAAAGCCTATGGCCCGAACACCTGGGTGACCCTTCATTACGTTCCGCCGGTGTTGTATGGGTCACATCCGTTTGCTTCTTTGGCGCACTCCTGACAAACCTTGCATCACATCTTTTTCTCAGCGCTTGTCAGCGCGTGCCCAATGGAGGGACACCACCTATGACTGACGTTCTCTGGTTTTCAGACCTCGGCCTGTCCGACCTCGACCAGGTCGGCGGCAAGAACGCCTCGCTCGGAGAAATGGTCCGGAACCTTGCCTCTGCAGGGGTAAAAGTACCGGACGGTTTCGCCACCACAGCCGACGCCTACAGAAGATTCCTTGCCGGGACGGGCCTCGACGCCCGGATAGAAAGCATCCTCGAAGACCTGGACAGCGGCGACGTGGCCGCTTTGACGGTGGCCGGGAAGCAGATCCGGGACCTGATCCGGGAGACCCCGTACCCTGACGGTTTCGAAGAGCAGATCCGCTCCGCCTATGAGCGCCTCACCGGCAGCCACGGCGCCGACGTGTCCTGGGCGGTCCGCTCCAGCGCCACGGCCGAGGACCTGCCTGACGCCTCATTCGCGGGGCAGCAGGAGACCTTCCTGAACATCCGCGGCGTGGACAACGTCCTGCTCGCCATCAAGGACGTCTTCGCCTCGCTCTACAACGACCGCGCCATCGCCTACCGCGTGCACCACGGCTTC
This sequence comes from Pseudarthrobacter sp. SL88, assembly GCF_026672455.1. Classification (NCBI taxonomy): domain Bacteria; kingdom Bacillati; phylum Actinomycetota; class Actinomycetes; order Micrococcales; family Micrococcaceae; genus Pseudarthrobacter; species Pseudarthrobacter sp. SL88. The sequence goes on along the minus strand of NZ_JAPPRD010000001.1, from coordinate 3,911,845 downwards.
ACCCACTCCGAGGTGGCGCTCTCGGCGGGCATCCAGCGGATGGTCCGTTCCGACGTCGGCGCTTCCGGCGTGATGTTCACGATGGACACCGAATCGGGCTTCAACGACGCCGTGTTCATCACCTCGTCCTACGGCCTCGGCGAAGCCGTGGTCCAGGGCGCCGTGAACCCGGACGAGTTCTACGTCCACAAGCCCGCCCTGGCAGCCGGGCGGCCCGCCGTCCTCAAGCGCGGCCTCGGCGAAAAAGCCGTCCAGATGATCTACACCGACTCCCACGAAGTGGGCCGGACCGTGGACTTCGTGCCCGTGCCGACGGATCTGCGCCGCCGCTTCAGCCTGACCGATGACGAGGTCCAGGAACTGGCCCGCCACGCCCTGGCCATCGAGGCGCACTACGGCCGCCCCATGGACATCGAATGGGGCAAGGACGGCGTGGACGGTGAACTGTACATCCTGCAGGCCCGCCCCGAGACCGTGGAGTCCCGCAAGGCCTCCGGCACCATCTCCCGCTACACCCTCAGCGAGCGTTCCGCCGTCCTGGCGGAGGGCCGCGCCATCGGCCAGCGCATCGGCGCCGGCCAGGTGCGGGTGCTGACCTCCATCGACCAGATGGCCTCCTTCCAGGCCGGCGACGTCCTGGTGGCGAACATGACGGACCCGGACTGGGAACCGATCATGAAGAAGGCTGCCGCCATCGTCACCGACCGCGGCGGACGCACCTGCCACGCGGCCATTATCGCCCGCGAACTGGGCATCCCCGCCGTCGTGGGTACCGGCAAGGCATCCCAGGTCCTCAAGGACGGAACCCCGGTCACCGTGTCCTGCGCCGAAGGCGAGGCAGGCTTCGTCTACGAGGGGCTGCTGGACTACACCCTGCAGGAAACCAGCCTGGACACCATGCCGGAGGCCCCGGTCAAGATCATGATGAACGTGGGCACCCCGGAGCAGGCCTTCAGCTTCTCCAAGCTGCCCAACCACGGTGTTGGCCTGGCCCGCCTGGAGTTCATCATCAACCGGCAGATCGGCATCCACCCCAACGCCCTGCTGGCCGTGGCCGGCGAGATCGAACGCCCGGCGTCGCTCTCGGACTTCACCGTCCGGCAGATCCGTGAAAAGACCGCAGCCTACGACGGCCCGCGGGACTACTACGTGCGGCGCCTGGCCGAAGGCATCTCCACGATCGCCGCGGCCTTCGCTCCGGAACCGGTGATCATCCGGCTCTCGGACTTCAAGTCCAACGAGTACGCCAACCTGCTGGGCGGCCCCGCGTTCGAGCCGTCCGAGGAAAACCCGATGATCGGCTACCGCGGCGCGTCCCGGTACCTTTCGGACTCGTTCCGCCAGGCTTTCGAGCTGGAATGCGAAGCCCTGAAGTTCGTCCGCAACGAGATGGGCCTGACCAACATCAAGATCATGGTCCCGTTCGTGCGCACCCTGGCCGAGGCCCGTGGAGTGACCGAACTGCTCGCCGCCAACGGGCTGACCCGGGGCGAGAATGGCCTGGAAATCGTGATGATGTGCGAGCTCCCGGCCAACGCCCTGCTCGCCGACGAGTTCCTGGAGTACTTTGACGGATTCTCCATCGGCTCCAACGACCTGACCCAGCTCACCCTGGGCCTGGACCGTGATTCGGCCCTCGTGGCCGAAGGCTTCGATGAGCGGAACCCGGCGGTCACCAAGCTCCTGGAGATGGCCATCTCCGCCTGCCGCGCCAAGGGCCGGTACGTGGGCATCTGCGGCCAGGGTCCCAGCGACCACCCGGACTTCGCCGAGTGGCTGCTGGCCCAGGGCATCAGCTCCATTTCGCTGAACCCGGACGCCGTGACCGAAACCTGGCTGCGCCTGGCCCGCACCAGCAACCACACAGCGGTCTAAGTGCCTGACGCCCCATGGCGGGACGTCGTGGGGGCGGGCAGCACGTCCGCCCCCACGGTGTTCTTCCTTTCGGACAGCACCGGCATCACCGCCGAGACGCTGGGCAACACCCTGCTCACGCAGTTTCCCGCCCAGCACCTGGAACGCCGCACCGTCCCGTTCATCACCACGGTGGAGCAGGCGCAGGAGGTGGTGGCAGTCATCGACCAGATGGCCGCCGCCGGCCCCCGGCCCCTCGTCTTTTCCACCACGGTGAGCCTTGACGTCCGCGCCGTCCTGGCCCGCAGCCACGGGCATTTCTTCGACCTGATCGGGACGCATCTTGGCCAGCTGGAGCAGGCCCTGCACGCCTCCGCCAGCGGCCAGCCCGGCCAGGCCCACGGCGTGGGCGACGCCGTGCGCTACCAGTCGCGCATGGCCGCCGTCGAGTACGCCATAGAGCACGACGACGGGCAGTCGCTCCGTGCGCTGGAACGCGCCGAGCTGATCCTCATCGCCCCTTCGCGCTGCGGCAAGACCCCCACCACCATGTACCTGGCGCTGCAGCACGGCATCCTCGCGGCCAACTTTCCTCTGGTGGAGGAGGATTTCGCCAGCCTGTCGCTGCCCAAACCCCTGCTGCCGTTCGCGCGGAAGTGCTTCGGGCTGACGTCCCTGCCGGTCCGGCTGAGCCAGATCCGCCAGGAGCGCCGCCCCGGCAGCAACTACGCCTCGCTGAACCAGTGCTCGTTCGAGCTGCGCAACGCCGAGGACATGTACCGGGTGAATTCGATTCCGTTCGTGAACTCCGCCTCGATGTCCGTGGAGGAAATTTCCGCCACCGTCCTGCAGCGGATGGAATTGCACCACTGAGTGCACGATCGTCCATATTCGCGCCTCAATAAGCCATGGGAATGAGTGGCCGCCCTTCATAGCCTGTAGTGGTGACGAATGACGTAAAGAGCACGATTGCCCTGCCCGATGCCCCGCAGGACCAGCAGGACATCCTGGATGCGGGCGGCGTGGCCTGCTGGAGCGAACCGGTGCTGATCGATACCTACGCTCCCGGGCAGCCCGACCGGTACCCGCTGTTCCTGGACCGGCGGGTGTACCAGGGCTCCAGCGGCAAGGTTTATCCGGTGCCGTTTATCGACAGCATCGTGGCGGACAAGGAGCCCCGGCTGTGGCAGGCCATCCACCTGGAGAACGAGTATGTCCGCCTGATGCTCCTCCCGGAGATCGGCGGCCGCATCCACATCGGGTATGACAAGACCGCCCGGTATGACTTCTTCTACCGGAACAACGTGATCAAGCCCGGACTGGTGGGCCTCGCCGGGCCCTGGATCTCTGGCGGGGTGGAGTTCAACTGGCCCCAGCACCACCGGCCGGCCACCTTCCTCCCCGTGGACACCGCCGTGGAACGGTTTGGGAACGGCAGCGTCACCGTGTGGCACAGCGACCTGGACCCGCTGCAGCGGATGCGCGGCACCCACGGCGTCCGGCTCATTCCGGGCAGTTCGCTCATCGAGGTGGAGGCCCGGCTCCACAACCGGACCGACGAGCCGCAGACCTTCCTCTGGTGGGCCAACGTCGCGGCCCGGGTGCACGACAAGTACCAGTCCTTCTTCCCCACGGACGTCACCCACGTGGCGGACCATGCCCGCCGCGCCGTCACCGCCTTTCCGCGCGCGGACCGGCCGTACTACGGCGTGGATTACCCCGCGCTCGCGGCATCAGGCGCCGGCGATGCGGACCGGCTCGACTTCTACGCCAACATCCCGGTCCCCACCTCCTACATGGTCACGGACACGATGGACAGCTTCTTCGGCGGGTACGACCATGCCGCCGGGGCCGGGTTCGTCCATTGGGCGGACCGCAGCATTGCCCCGGGCAAGAAGCAGTGGACGTGGGGGACCGGCCCGGTGGGCACCGCCTGGGACCGGCATCTTACGGACGACGACGGCCCGTACGTGGAGCTGATGGCCGGCGTCTTCACGGACAACCAGCCCGATTTCAGTTACCTCGCCCCGGGTGAGACGCGCACCTTCAGCCAGTACTGGTACCCCATCCGGCAGATGGGCCCGGCGCAGCAGGCGAACCTGGACGCCCCCGTCGCGCTTTCCCTGGATGACGCGGGCCGCACCGTCACCGTGGGCGTCTCCGCCACCGCACGCCGGGACGCGCGGATTGAGCTCAGGCTCGGGGACGTGACGCTCCACACCTGGGCCGCGGTCCTCTCGCCCGCCCATCCGTTTACCGCCACGCTTCATCTGCCCGTGCCCGCCGCCGGCACCGACCTGACGCTGCGGGTCGTGGACGGGACCACGGAACTGATCTCGTGGACCCTTCGGCACCCCGCGGAGAACCCCGAACCGTGGGCCGCCACCGAACCGGCGCAGCCGCAGGACATGGACAGCATGGACGAGTTGTTCATCACCGGAACGCACCTGGCACAGAACCGGCACCCAACCCGGTCACCTCTTCCGTATTTCGAGGAGATGCTGCGCCGGGATCCGCTGGACTCCGGCGCCTCCACCGCGCTCGCGGCCGCGGAGTACCGCACTGGGCACTATGCCCAGGCCCGGGACCTCCTGGAGAACGCGCTTGCCCGGCTGACCCGGCGGAACCTGAACCCGCCCAGCGGGGAAGCCAGCTACCGGCTGGGCCTGGTCCTGGAGCGGACCGGGCATCTGGAGGAAGCCCGGGAACGCTTCGGAAAGGCTGCCTGGGACAGGGCATGGGCCCACCCGGCGCACCTGGCCCTCGCCCGGCTGGCCCTCCGGTCCGGTGACGCGGCGGAAGCACTCCGCCGGGCGGCTTTGGCGCTTGCGACAGAGGCAACCAGCCCGGAGGCCGGGCACCTGAGCTACCTCGCACTGGAACGGCTGGGGCGCCAGACGGAGAGCACCGCGCTGCTGGCGGACATCCTGGCGGCCGACCCCCTGGATCCGGTGGCGCAGGCCCTCGCCGGAACCCTGCAGGTGGCGGATCCCAAGACCGGCCTGGCGGTGGCCTGCTGGCTGGCGCGGGCGGGGCAGTGGCAGCGTGCCCTTGACATGACCGCCGCGGAACCCGCAGATGCCCGCCCGGCCTTCGGCAACCCCGGCCCGCTGCGGCATTACCTGCGGGCCGGCTGGCTCGAGGAAATGCTGGACCCGGAGGCCGCCGCCGCGGAGCGTGCCAGGGCAAGGCGCGCGGACACCACGTATGCGTTCCCCTACGGGCTGGACGATTTCGATGCGCTGCACCGGGCGCTGGAGGCCGATCCCAAGGACCGGGTGGCCCACGGGCTGCTGGCGTGCTGGCTGCTGGACGCAGGCAGGACCGAGGACGCCTTGGCGTACCTGGAGAAGGCCATGGCGCACGGTTCGCAGGATCCCGTGGTGTGGCGGAATGCCGCCCTTGCCAGGGTGAATACGGGCGGGGACCCCGGCACGGCTGACCGGTACTTCGGCCGCGCCCTGGAACTGGCCCCGGGCGATGCCCGGCTGGTGTTCGAGCGTGCCGTCCTGGCGGAGGTCCGCGGGTTGCCGGCCGGGGAGCGGATCGCCGCCATAGAGCAGCACGGGCCCGCCGTCCTGGACCGGGACGACCTCGCCATCCTCTACGCCAACCTGCTGACCGATGCCGGGCGGGCGGAGGACGCGCTGGCGCTCCTGGCGTCCCGCAGTTTCCAGCCCTTCGAAGGCGGTGAGGGCCTGGCGCTTGCGGCCTACGACCGGGCCGCGGTCCGGCATGCCCGGGTCCTGATGGCGGAGGGCCCGACGGCGGCCGCAGCGTTGCTGCGGGACGGCATCGAGGCCCCGGCGAACCTGGGCGAGGGCCGGCATCCCGCGGACAGCATGGCTGAGCGGTTCGTGGCCTTGGGAGACGCGCTGGACCTTGCCGGCGACGCTGCTGCCGCGGCGGAGGCGTGGAACCGTGCCCTTCTGGCGGGCGGACCCTTGGCGGTGGACCGGCGTCCGGCAGGCTCGGCGGATTACTGGCGGGGCATCGCCTTCGTGCGGCTGGGATTGCCGGACGGCGGCGAGGACGTCTGGCGGCAGCTGGAGGCCCGGGCTGATGAACTGGACTCCGCTCCCGCTGCGCCGGACTATTTCGCGACATCGCTGCCTGAGCTGCTCCTCTTTAACACTGATACCGCAGCTTCCCGGGGCGCAGCAGCCGCGCACCTCCGGCAACTGGCCGGTCAGGGGCGCCTGCTGGCCGCGCATGCCGGCACGAAAGAAGGGGCGGCACTGTGACCGAAAACCTGGGGACTGAAACATCCGGGAGTGAAGAACCCCGCTACCTGGGGTCTGGAACCGTGGAAGGTGACACGGGCTCCCTGACGGGAGCGCCGCCGTCGCACCTTCCGCCCCGGCTGGCCATCACCCTCTGGGACTTTTCCTGGTACACCCGCGCCGAGGACGGCGGCCCGTACGCGGACCTCGACGCTGCGTGTGCGCGGGCGGCGGAGCTCGGATACAACGCCATCCGGATCTGTGCGGCGCCGCTGCTGCTTTTCGGCGGGCTCGGCCTGGACGCGCTCGCGGAGGACCTGGAGATCGGGGGGCTCGGCACGGCGCCCGACGGCGGGATCTACGGCCGCGGCACCCGCTGGTACGACGCCCCCGGCGGGTACCGGCTGAACCTGCGGGAGCGCCTCATCGCGCTTTTCGACGCCGCGGAACGCCACGGGCTGGTGATCCTCCTGGCCAGCTGGGAATACCAGCAGTCCACGGTGTTCGCCGCCTCCCCGCAGTGGTTCGAGGCCATCGACGCCGTCCCGCTGGCCGGCCGGTACCGGGTCCTGGCCGATGCCTGGGACCGGCTGATCCGCGCCGTGTCCGGGGCCGGGCACCGGGAGCGGATCGCCATGGTGGAACTGCACAACGAGGTGGATTTCTCCATCCTCCCGGCGCTTGCCGACGGCGGCACGGAGCAGGTGCAGCGGCTGCGGAAGCTGCACCCGGACCTGCTGGTGTCGGCCAGTTACGGCAAGCCGCCGCACCTGGCCATGCACACCGTTCCCGAGGGCATGGGCGCCGCCCAGTTTCACGTCTACAGCTATGGGGTACTCGATGCCCTGCAGCAGCGGATCGACATCCGGTCCGAGGGGACCGACGGGTTTCCCAACGCTGCCCTGCGGTCGCTGTTGCGGGCCGATGCTCCCTCGTTTGCTGAGTACGGGCGGCTGGCGTCCTGGAAGTACCGGGCCACCGTGGTCACGGACCAGATGTTCTACGGCTACGACTGGATCGATCCCGCGGCCTGGGACACGTGGCTGGACAAGGAATACCGGCCGTACCGGGAGGTGATGCGGCGCGAGATCGAATCGCGGGTGGTGGCTATCGCCGCGTGGGCCCGGTGGAAGGACGTGCCCGCGGTAGTGGGCGAAGGATGGATCGGCTACACGCCGCTGCAGGGTGGGTTCGAGGAAGGGCCTGCGGGGCGGGAGCTGGCCGAGCGCGGCATCCGCACGGCACTGGCTCACGGCGTGTGGGGGATGGTTTTGTGTTCCAACGCGGCGCCGCACCACCCCATGTGGGCTGACGCCGGGTGGCAGCGGCGCATGAACGATCTGATCCTCGGCTTTCCTGTGAGCTGAGCTCCGGTGTCCCGTTCCGCTGCCGGGCTTCCGTTCTATCATGGACATTCCGTGACGGAAGGGGACGGGTTGGCGCGCGCCACCGGGTTCCAGAACCAGCGGCTGGTGGTGGTACCCCGGCCGCTGGTCCGCGATGCCCTCAGCCGTCCCATCACCCGGCACCTGGTGGTCACCGACGCCGGTGTCTTCCCCGCAGCCGCCGACCACGGCCGGCACCGGCCGGACGGCGCGGCGGAAACCATTGTGATCCTGTGCGTCGCGGGCACGGGGTGGGTGGAAACCGGCGGGGTGCGGACCGCCGTGGGTGCGGCCACCGCCGTCGTGCTTCCCGGCGGAACAGGTGAGGCCCACGCGTACGGTGCCGCGGAAGGCGACCCGTGGACTATCTGGTGGTGCCATGTGCGCGGTGCCGATGTGGCTGACCTGCTGGACGGAGCTGGCGTGCGGGGTGCGCAGGTTATTCCGCTGGTGGCGGCGGACCGGCTGACGGCGATGCTGGACGAGATCATCAGCGTGCTGGAGAAGGACCAGTCGCCGGCCAGGCTGGTGGCCACTGCCGGGATGGCGTGGCGGCTGCTGACCGCCCTGGCCATCGACCGCCGGCTGCCGGAGAAGGGGACGCCACTGCAGCAGGCGATGAACTATTTGGAGGACCGGGTGGACGGCTCGGTCCGCCTGGCCGATCTTGCGGCGCTGGTGGGGGTGTCGTCGTCGTACCTGAGCAAGCTGTTCCGGGAGGCGACGGGCGGGGGAGTGCTGGCGCACCACACGGCGTTGAAGATGGCGCGGGCGCGGCTGCTGCTGGACACCACTGACCTGCCCATCGCCGAGGTGGGCCGCGAGATCGGGTTGCAGGACCAGTTCTACTTCTCCCGCCAGTTCCGGCGCGTGCATGGGGTGAGCCCCAGCGCGTACCGGGCGGAGCGGAAAGGGTGACCCCTGTAGCTGACCGAGGGGGGTGTCCCTATGCTTTTGGTCAAGCGGCCAGGGCGGGTTTTTCCTCGTAGAAGGTGCCGTGTTTGAGCATTGCGTAGATGACGTCGCAGCGCCGGCGGGCCACGCAGATGACGGCGGCGTTGTGCTGCTTCCCCTGTGCCCGTTTCTTTTGGTAGTAGGCCTTCGACGCGGGGTGGTGGCAGCTGGCGATCCAGGCGGATCTGGAGAGGGCGTTCTTGAGTTGTTTGTTCCCTGATCGTGCGGGGAATTCACCGCGTATCGAGGTGCCGGAGCGTCGTGTGACAGGGGCGATGCCTGCGTAGGCGGCGAGGTGCCCGGGAGAGGTGAAGGTGCCGGCATCGCCGATGGTCAGGAGTATCGTCGCTGCGGTCTTGATGCCGACTCCCGGCATGGACATCAAGACCTGGGAAAGAGGGAAGTCATCGAGGAGCTTTTCGACTTCTTCGGCCACGATGGCTCGCTGGTGTTTGAGTTCCTTGATCTGGGCGGCGACGCGGGGGATGACCAATTCGACGGCTTCGGTGCCGATCACGGTGACCGTCTGCTCGCCCAGTGCCGTGAAAACGGCGTCAACCAGGTTCACAGGGTCCTTGCGGCTGTGGTTCCTGGCCCAGCGCAACACGTTGGATCGCCCCGCGGCCCGCAGGCCGGTCGGTCCGGCATATTTGATGAACAGCTCCAGGACCAGGGACCGGGTCAGCACTGTCCCCGGGAAGACTCGCTCCAGGGCGGGGAAAATCTGCAGCAACAGCGACCGCAGCCGGTTGATCGCCCTGGTGCACTCATGGGTCAGGTCCGCGTCGAATCCGGAGAGCACCTTTAGGGCCGCGAGCACCTCGCTGTCGCGGTCAACGGCCCGCAGCGTGTGCGGCATCGCACGTGCAGTCTCGGCGATGATGAACGCATCACGTGCATCCGTCTTGGACTTTCCCGGATACAGGTCAGCGGCTTTACGCATCGCCAGGCCGGGCAGGTAAGCAACAGTGCAGCCGCAGTCCCTGGCCACGGCTATCGGAAGAGCGCCGATGGTGTTGGGCTGGTCGACGATCACGAGCACGCGGCCGTGCTGCTGCAGCCCGGTGAACAGCTCGCGCAGCCGCGCCTCGTCCTGAGGCAGGGGCTGGTCGAAGACCCGTTCGCCAGCTGCGTTCAATGCCGCGGCGTGGTGCTCGGATTTGCCCACATCAAGCCCGCAGAAAATCTCGTATCGTTCGTCCATCCGGCGCTCCTTTGCACCATTTATGGCCGCAGTCACGACACCCGATGCTGGCACCCACGTTACAAAGAGACCTGGCCCCATCGGAAGGAGCCGGCCGTGTCCCTATCAGCAGTCAACGCGTGCCTCCGAACCCGGCGACAACACCCCCCGGATCATCAAAGACAGGGCAAGAAAGTCATACCGGATCCAGCGACCAAATCCCCGACCCTCGGGGACCCAATAAATGTAACGGGGTGGCCGGTATTCGGGCAGGCGCGCCGCGGTGGCTTCTGATTGCCGGTGCCTCCGTTCCGGGCCGCAGCCACGACCTCACCCCCATCCTCACAGAGGGCGGATTCGCCAACCTCAGCTTGATTGAGGCACAGCCCGCCGATGAGACCACCATCTACTACGGGCCGGATTTCGAGGACGTGGCCGCAGACGTGGCGGCACACTTCGGCCTCCCGGCGTCCAAGGTCCAGGCGGAGCCGGGGGGCTACAGCGTGCAGCTTTGCCTGAGCATCGACTTCACGTCCGGCACCAAGCCCGAGGTTGCTGCGCCGAGCGCCCGGGACGTGGTGGCGCAGACCGCCGAGGACCAGAAGTGCCAGGCTGTCAGTGGCTGCGGTGAAGCTGCTGCCTTCTGTGTGAGTGCCCGAGTAGGGTCTAGGATCCTTCGGATAAGGCGTCCGGAAAGCGGAATTGGGCCCTAATCTGACGTCTTTTCCGTGGGTGCCGGACGTCAGGTTGGGGTGTGCCTCAAGCTGTCATTGGATATCATAGGGCCCCGAGCGAACGTCCCCGTCGTTGGTCTCTTTGCCGTGGAAGTGCTTTACAAGCACTTCCGCGGCGATAGACATGTACGGCTTCACTATGCTTGCTGCCCAAAAGTACACCCACGCCGTGATCGAGGAATGGGACACAAAAGTTCCATCGCTGGTGCGGCTGCTCTGATCCCTCGGGCGCCCTGCCCTATGCCCGGGGAAGCGAAGTCAAGTCGTCCTCTGCGGCCGCTATGCGGGCGTCGAAGTGGGCAGCCAGGAGCTCGCCGGAGTGTACGATGTGTTGTTGCATTGCGGCCCGGGTTGCCTCCGGGTCATGCGCCTGAATGCCCTTGAGTAGTTCGGCGTGGTCGTTCATGGTGGCCTGGGGCCAGCCGGGGATGGATGAGTAGAACTGCCGGGGAACGTATCGGGTGACTAGGCCCAGGACCCAGACGGTTTTCCGGGAATCAGCCATCAGGTTGATTTCGCGGTGGAAGGCGTGGTTCTTCTCTTCGAGCCGGTCATGATCGTTCCGGGCCGCGGCAGCGATCAGCTCGTGGTGCAGTGCTTCGAGTTCTGCCACGTCCTGCTCGCTGGCGTTGGCGGCGGCGCGGGCGGCAAGTTCGCCGCTAATGAGGGCCTGGACCTGGAACAGGTCGCGGATGTCCTGTCCGGTCAGCGGTGCCACCACGAATCCATAGCGTGGTACGAGCTCGAGGAAGCCTTCCACTCTGAGGGCCTGTAGGGCCTCACGGGCTGGCGTAGTGGAGATGCTCAGATCCTCGCCGATAATCTCGGGGCGGACCAGGGTCCCGGGCCGCAGTTCACCGGACATAATGAGGCCGCGGATATGGGCTGTGGCCTTCTCACTCAATTGCGGGCGTGCGCTGCTACGGGGGCTGCGGCTAGTCATGGTCTGCGGGCTCTTTCTGCTCAATTTCCCACCCAAACATACGGCATAAACCACGGCGGGCCCGGGGGACTGGCCTGCCGTGGCTGATGCAAAACCGGGAGAGATTCAGTTGGGAACTTGGAGCGAGGGCAGGCCGGGCGTGCGGAGTCCCAGTTCCGCCAGGACTTTCACGGTGTGCTCGCCGACCTCAGGCACCGGGTCCATTCTGACGTGCGTTTCCCGGGACGTGACCGGCGGGAGCAGGCTGCGCAGCGGGCCTACGGGAGAGTCAACGTCCCGCCAGCGGTTGCGTTCGGCCAGCTGCGGGTGCGCGGAGAACTCGTGCATGTCCCGCAACTGGGCATTCGCGACCCCGGCGGCGTCGAGCCGGGCCAGGACCTCGGCTGCCGACAGCCTCCCGAGGACGGCGTTGATGGCCTCGTGAAGTGCCGGGCGGTTGTCCACACGCAGCGCGTTGCCGGCGAATTGTGCGTCCTGGGCAAGGTCGGGTTGCTGCAGTACGTCGTCGCAAAACCTGGACCATTCGCGCTCGTTCTGGATGCCGAAGAACACGATACCGTCGACGGCGGCGAACGGTCCGTAGGGGGCGATGCTGGCGTGCTGGGCGCCGGCGCGTGGCGGAGGGGCTCCCCCGTATTCGGCGTAGAAGTATGGTTGCGCCATCCATTCGCCCAGGGCTTCGAGCATGGAGATTTCCAGGACATCGCCGCGGCCGGTGGTGGCCCGCTGCAGCAGTGACGTCAGGATGCCCGAGTAGGCGTACATTCCCGCGGAGACGTCGGCGATGGAAACGCCCACCTTTGCGGGAGAATCCGGTGTGCCCGTGACGCTGAGCAGGCCTGCCTCGCACTGGACCAATAGGTCGTAGGCCTTCTTCTGCTCGTAGGACCCACCGCGGCCGTACCCGGAGATCGAGGTGTGAATCAGCCGCGGGTTCAGGGCCAGGGCCTCGTCCGGCCCCAGGCCCAGACGTTCAATGGCACCGGGTGCGAGGTTCTGGACCAGCACGTCAGCGGTGGAGATAAGCTTGCGCAACACGGCAATGCCTTCGTCGGATTTCAGATCCAGGACGATGCTTTCCTTGGACCGGTTCAGCCAGACAAAGTAGCTGGCCATGCCATGGACCTTGGTGTCGTAGCCGCGCGCGAAGTCACCGGTGGCCCGTTCCACTTTGATGACCCGAGCGCCGAGGTCGGCGAGCTGCCGGGTGGCGAACGGGGCGGCGACGGCCTGTTCCAGGGAGATGACGGTGATACCCGCCAAAGGTAGCCTGCTCATTTACTGTTCCTTCCCGCGCGCTGAAGGATCCGTTTGGCCCGCTCGGTGACGGGGCGGTCGATCATATGGCCATCCACCTGGGCGGCGCCACCTTCGGCCCCGATCACGGACAACGCCCACTCGACGTCCGCCCCGCTGGGCGTAAAGGCCCCATGTACCGTTGCCAGCTGGGCGGGGTGGATGCATAGCTTGCCGCCGAAGCCGAAGTTCCGGGCCAGCCGGGCGGACTCAGCCACGCGGGTGGTGTCTTTGATGTCCGTGGAGGGCGAATCCAGCGGTGCGGCGATGCCGGCGGCCCGGCAGGCCAGGACGAGCTGGGACCGGGCATGGTCCAGGAACCGGTCCCCGCCGTCGGCGTCAATGTCCAGGGCGAAATCGATGGCGCCGAACGCCAGCCGCGTCACACCCGGCACCCGGGCAAGCTCGACCGCGTTCACCACGCCGAGCGCGGACTCGACCAGCGGCACCAGAGCCAGGTGCTTTGGCATATCCGCGCGGAGCTGGCGCAGCGCGCCAGCGTCTTCCGCCTTCGGCACCACGATGCCGAGCAGACCCGAGCCCGGCGTCCGGGCCGCCGAGAGCAGCATGGTGGTGTCGGCGTCGTACTGGCGCGTGCCCTGCGGGTTCACGCGCACCAGCGCACGCACGGGGGCGTCGCCGTCGGACGGGGCCACAGCCTCAACCGCGGCAGCAAGCGCTGCGGACCTTGCATCCGGGGCGACGGCGTCCTCCAGATCGATGATTACGACGCCGGCGCCTGCGATGGCGGCCTTGGCGAACCGTTCACGGCGGTCACCTGGAACGAACAAGGCCGTGACGGCATTGGCGACGATTTCCGTGGCGGCTAAGCCGGGTACCGTGTGACTTCCCGCGGCAGCCTTCACTGGAAATCCCCAACCGAGGGCAGCGTGGACGCATCCGGGCGGGCGGATTCGACGCCGGGGAGGTGGCCCTGCCGGTACACCATGAACGTTCGGCGGTAGCTGATCACGATTTTGCTGTCCTGGTTGAAGCCCTCGGTGGCGACGGTGACCAGGCCGAGGTTGGGGCGGGACTTGGACTCCCGAACGGAGAGGACCTTGGAGCGGGAGTAGATGGTGTCGCCCTCATAGACCGGGTTCGGCATCCGGACCTCGTCCCATCCCATGTTCGCGAAGACGTTCATGGACAGGTCGATGGTGGACTGGCCGGTGACCAGAGCGAGCGTGAAGGTGGAGTTGACCAGCGGCAGGCCGAACTCTGTGGCCTTGGCGAAGTTGCGGTCCACGTGGGTCTTGGCCACGTTCTGCGTCATGAGCGTGAAGGACTGGTTGTCCGCCTCCGTCACGGTCTTCCCGAACGGGTGATAGTAGATGTCGCCGGGCGCGAAGTCTTCAAACAGGCGCCCTGTCCAGCCCCGTACTACGCGGCCTTCGCTTGTCACGGACTGAGTTGCTTCGTCGGTCATCATTGATCTCCTCGCCAATATATTGCCATTCGTGACAAGTTTGGCCACACAGCCCCTACATGTCAAGGATGCTGTTGACCAATGATGCACAAGGCCGTTCTTGCCAGTTCTTAATATATTGACGTATCGTCATGTCCCGGAGGTGACAGCAGGTCGCCGTGATCGTTTCGAAGGAGCACCGATGCCCACTCTCACTGCCGGACTGGACCAGTTGCGCGAGCAGACCCGCGTTCTTTGTGAAGGCTTCCCGGACGAGTACTGGCGCGAGACGGACCGCAACCGCCGCTACCCGCAGGAGTTCGTGAACACGCTGACTGATGCGGGCCTGCTCTCGGCACTGATTCCGGCCGAGTACGGCGGCTTGGGCCTGGGCCTGACTGAGGCCAGCGTCATCATGGAGGAAATCAACAAGTCCGGTGGCCACTCGGCGGCCTGCCACGCGCAGATGTACACCATGGGTGCCCTGCTCCGGCACGGCAACTCCGCCCAGAAGAGCGAGTACCTGCCACAGATCGCCGCCGGCTCGCTGCGGCTGCAGGCCTTCTCCATCACCGAGGACAAGGCAGGCTCGGACACCACCAGCATCGAAACCGCGGCCGTGCGCGACGGTGACGATTTCGTTATCACCGGCCACAAGAGTTGGACCAGCCGCATCGATGAATCGGACCTGCTGTTCGTCCTGGCCCGCACCTCGGATAAGCCTGAGGGCAGGGGCGCCGACAAAACCCACGGCCTGACCCTGTTCCTGGTGGACCTGCGCCAGGTCCGGGCCGAGCAGCCGGACACCCTCGAGGTGGTCAAGGTCCGCACCATGTTCAACTACGCCACCAACCAGATCCACTACCACGGCATGCGCGTCCCGGCATCGGCCGTGATCGGTGAGGTGGGCTACGGCTTCCGGTACGTCATCGACGGCTGGAACGCCGAACGCATCCTCCTGGCCTCCGAAGCGATCGGCGACGGCTACTGGTTCACCACGCGCGGCGTGGACTACGCCAACAGCCGCGAGGTGTTCGGCCGCAAAATCGGCACCAACCAAGGCGTGCAGTTCCCCATAACCGACGCCTACATGAAAGTCCGCGCCGCAGACATGATGCGCTACGAAGCCGCCCGGCTCTTTGACGCCGGCGAAGCCTGCGGCGCCGAGGCAAACATGGCCAAGCACCTCGCCTCCGAAGCCAGCTGGGCCGCCGCCAACGCCTGCCTCGACACCCACGGCGGCTACGGCTTCGTCGACGAATACGACGTCGAACGCAAGTTCCGCGAAACCCGCATGTTCCAGGTGGCCCCGGTCAACAACAACATGATCAAAAACTTCGTGGCTACCAAGGTCCTGGGCCTGCCCCGCTCCTACTGATGCCGTCCGCGCTGAGCGCCTGACGGTCGCCGCACATGGTTAGCGAAGAACGGAGCATCTTGGGCCTTCACCTACAAACCCAATGGCGTCGGGCGTTGCACCAGTATGTAGAGATCCGTCTCAACGGGCAGATCCTTCGCACTGGTTTCGTTGACGCAGTCATGCCAGATGAGTCAATACTGTGGATTTCAGCCGATGGGATCCATCCCCGCGAAATGATCGAACGTGCCAGCGGGAAATCAATCTACTGCCGCTACGCGTGGGATACACAATTTCCGTCTCAGCTACTCCCTACCGAATCGGCCGGGGGCAAGATTGTATCCCGCGCGGACTAAGCCGCTGGCATTCACGTCGGGCGTAGGCTGACTTGGCTGGGCTGAAGCAGTGGCTTGTCAGTTACGTGCCTGCCCCGACTACTGCCTGAGTGCTGGTTGCGCGTCTGCTTCGGGCGATGAGGGCTGGTTGATCAGATGACTCAACCGTGCTCGGGGCTGCCCCGGCTTTGTTGACTCGGGTGTGTGCAGCAGCGAGAAGATCGATTCCATCGCGGCGCCCTCTGCGCACGCACCGACCCTGCCCACTGACCCTGTGAGGCTTTACTGGCGGAGCAATTCGACGAACTGGAAAGACCGGAACCGGGGACCCTCGATCCGGACGCACCGCTGTCCCAGCGGGACGCGAGCACGCCCGGATTATCCAGCGCAGCAACAGTCAGCGATGGCTTCATTGGGGCGTCCATCGAGTACCCGAGGATGCTCTC
This sequence comes from Pseudarthrobacter sp. SL88, assembly GCF_026672455.1. Taxonomy (NCBI): domain Bacteria; kingdom Bacillati; phylum Actinomycetota; class Actinomycetes; order Micrococcales; family Micrococcaceae; genus Pseudarthrobacter; species Pseudarthrobacter sp. SL88. The sequence goes on along the minus strand of NZ_JAPPRD010000001.1, from coordinate 3,895,727 downwards.
GGAACAAGCATCTGCTTCGCCGCAAAGAGGTAGAGCTTCTCCAATAAGAGGAGAACGCGCCATGGGCGATGATTGCCGAAGAGTTCGACTTGTCCGTCGGAACCGACACCCCCGCCCGCGCACACACTTTCACTGCCATTTATGCCTCCATAGGCGTGTGGTCGAAACCGCGGCACCCGGCCACCTCTGCGGGCATGGACCGTGCGATCAACTGGATTCGACGACGCACCGGCAGGAAAAGCGACGCCGAAGCCGCAGCCCGTTCAGTCCTGGGACGACCGCGCGATCACGTGACCTAGCCGGCGCTGCACAAACCCGGGCTGCGATCAGGATACTGCTTGCCTCACGGTCCCTCCTCGATTAATTAACGCACCGCGAACCGTAACGCCCTTACGGCCCTCTGCGCGGCACATTTCTCGAAAGCGACGCCCGGGCCTCCTTGCGGGACGCACAAATCGCCGCCATAGCCGCCCGCCGGACTTCAACCAGTACCGACCCGGTGATCCGCTTCGCCCGCGCCAGCCAAACGCGTGCTTCAACGCATGCCACCGCACGCCCAACCTTCGCCAGCGGAGTCGGACCCTTACGGGTCCCGCATAAATACGGGTCCCGCATAAATACATTCTGGCCCCATAATCCCCGGACATACGCAACATCCTTCCACGCGCGCAAGTGCGCAAGGCCAAGGAGTCAACAACCCGGGCAGACGCGTTTGTCACTCCCTGACGCAACGCCTCAATCCAATATTCAATATACTGTTCTTGAATGAGTCTGCCGTAGTGAGAGAGTTGGTTAGCAGTGCCCGAGCTTCTTAGAGAACGGCAGCAACTTAGTGACGAGGCAGCGGCATACATTCGGGACCAGATCACCTCTGGAACTTGGCCACCTGGCAAACGTGTAAAACCAGATGACGTAGCTCTGGCGTTAGGTATTTCGGCAACGCCTGCCCGTGAGGCTTTGCAAGCCCTGAGATCCGAAGGTTTTCTCGACCTCATTCCTCGCAAGGGCTTTTCGGTCGCTCCGTTGACGGGCAAAGATATTCGCGACCTGTTCCGGGTCCATGCCCTTCTTGCCGGCGAGTTGGTCGCGCGGGGGACGTCAATCGCGACGGACGCCGATATAGCTGAGCTTCACGCAATGCAGCACGAAATGCTCGCGTCGTGGCGGCGCAAAGACATGCAACGTCTTGAAGAACAAAACTATGCTTTCCACATTTTCTTGTATTCTCTGGGTAGGTCTCCGAAAGTTGAATGGGTCCTTGGACTTGTTGCCCGGTATTCAGCCCGTGGCTTCTACTCTGACATTGAAGGGTGGCCCGAAGCGACTGCCGAAGAGCACGAGGTGATTCTTGAAGCTTTCAGCTCCCGGGACAGCGAGCGGGCCAGGTTGGCGATAGAATCTCATGTCGTCCACTCGGGAGAACTACTGGCTGATCATTTTGATAGCCGCGTCCAGAAACCAGGAACGTGAAGGCCCGCCGGTAAAGGGGCTTCACGGTTCGTGGGGGAATGATCCTTGGAATCAGCATCATGCCGCTGTCCGGGCGGCACGTCTCGAGAGAACAACCGATTTGTGGTTGGCAGCATTGCGGTAGCCGCGCCGTACGTTTGATGTTCTTGATCGCGGTGTTGTTGGCCTCGACCTTGCCAGTCGTGGCGCCGGCAATGATCAGCACCTCGATCTCTTTCCACCCCCGGCAGACAGTGCGGTAGGGCCTGTTGGTCTCGGGCAGTGCTGCCTTCTTGACGAGTTGCTCGAGTTCGTTCTTCGCGGCCGCGGCGTCGTCCAGAGAGCCGGTGCGCAGCAAGACCGGAGCTGTTCCTTAACTTTGCAGACCGACTGGAGGGGCCGGGCGGATCATCCACAGCGAACAACTCCTCCAACCGAAGCGCCGCCCTGCAGCTAAGTCTGTCTCCGCCGCGCAGCAGGAGCATGCGATGAGCTCGAGCCGTGTCGATGGCACGGCCGCAGCGGCCCTTGACCTGCTGGGAGAGGTTCTGCCGGGTCTCGGTCATGGCGGAACCTGTGGCGTAAATTTACCCGCAACACCTTCCGTTATGCAGCCCGCCAGTACTGGGATGAGATGTCCCGAGACCTGCGCCCGGTCCACACGGTATCGTCCGAGGCAGCGGCGAAAGAGCGCTTTTTCGAGTCCTCGGGAAAGTTGGGCAAGCAGTACCCGGCGATCACCCGGCTGTGGGAGAGGCCTGGAGCGAGTTCGGCCCTGAAATGTCTGTACCTCGCCACCCGGCCATTAGACCCGACCGGCAAAGGCAGGGCACGATGGACCCACGGTGGAAGCTGGCGCCCAGCGCCTTTGCCATTGCCTTCGACGAATTGCCAAGTGTGGATCCACCGGAAATAGGACAGTCCCCTCAACCATAGTTGTGGTCCGGAACCGACCCGCCGATGACGTGATTAGCCGATTGGTACCAGGGCGCTCGGAAGGTGACTAGTCATTGGAAAGGTGTTGGCGGCCATGAAAAACTGCCCATAGGGGGCCACGTCATTGCCCCCTGACGATCAGTAGAAGCGCGCACGGGGGGCCAGGAGATCTGCCACTTCCTCACTGAACCTGCCGCGTCTTAGGCGGCCGGGGCCTCCTCGGAATGGGACGACGGTGTCTAGGTGCGTGCGAATTCCTACGCAGGGCGGCCTATAGGCATCTTCTCAGGAGAAAGTCCGGGAGGATCCGTCGCGCTACGACTGAGTTTTGGGAAGCCTTGGTCCGAAAGCGAAACCCGGGCCATGACTATGGTCCGGGTTTCGCTTTCCATCCCAGCAATTGTTATGAAGAAGCGCCCAAGCGTGCGTCGTGTTCGAGCAACAGCTTCGATTCGTCTATCGTTTGTGACCGGCGGAACAGCTCCTCAGGAGGGAACGGGCCCGGGAGAACAGCGCGGCCAACGGAGTTGGTGTAGTAGGTGTGGGCGTGATGTACATGATTCCAAAGCATGCCGCGAAGTGTCTCATCGATCTCGTCGTTGTGCTCCAACCAAGCGGTCTCGTCGACTTCGACTGCGCGGCCGCCTTCTTCAATCAGGTGTTGGAGTGCGTCGAAGATGAAGTTGTTAGTCACTTCCGCCATAAAGTTGTGACCACCACCTCCGTTGGCTACGCCACTGTTTGGACCATCTTGTATGAACAGGTTGGGGAAGCCGGGGACCATGCCGCCGAGGTACGTGCGTGGGTTGTCTTCTCCCCAAATGTCGGTGAGCAACAGATCGCCCCGTCCCTGGATTTTCATGGTTGACAAATAATCGAGGGTCATGCCGGTGGCATAAATGATCGCATCCACTTCCACTACTTCACCGCTGTTGGCAACGAGACCTTCAGGCCTGACCTCGGCAGGCGCTTCAGCGAGTAGTCGAACGTGCGGCTGTTGGAAGGCCCAAAAATAGCCACCTGGGGTAAGGTCTTTAGGATCCCGGACCGGGCGCTTGGCAGCAAAAGGGAAATCAGGCGTCAGCTTCTTCGCGAGCTCCGATCCCTCTCCAAAGGTGCTGTTTATATACTTCAGTGCATTCTCGCGAAGCTGCGCGCTGAGATGCGAGACCGACAAACCGTCATGCTCGTGCATCCAATCCAGGTCCACCTTATTGACCTCTATTGAAGCGGCGTTGGTTTGCGCGAGCAAGGAAAGCCGTGTCCATTGCAGGTAGTACGGAACATTGGTGCGCAACCAGCGTTCCTTCTCATCCACCACGCCATCCCCAGCACCGTTTGGTGTCACATATGTGGGCTGCCGCTGGAAAACCGTCAGCGCAGACACAACCGGCGCCAAACTCGAAATAACCTGCACACCGGCCGCTCCGTTGCCAACCACTGCGACGCGCTTGCCAGACAAGTCCACATCCTTCCACTCTGCGGTATGAATGGACTCCCCTTGGAAGTCGTGCAGCCCTTTCAGCGCTGGCCACTTGGCCCGGTTCAGCAACCCTGCGGCGGAAATCACGATGCCGGCACTTTCATACCGAATCGCTCCGTCAATCGTCGACTCAATCTCGATCTGCCAACGTTGCTCGTCGTCGAGCCAGGTGAGACTTCGGACGCGTGAGCTATACCGCATCCGATCCGTAAACTCATATTTTTCGATGATGGATGCAAGATACTGCTGGTAATCGGCACCGTCCGGATAATAGTTTCCCCACTCCGCACGCACATCATACGAGAGGGAGTAGAAGGTTGCCGGAGTATCCACGGCGACACCAGGGTACCGCTGAGACCACCAGACACCCCCGGGGCCGTCTTCAAGGTCATAGACCGTGACCGCGAAACCCCGGTCCAGCGCTTTCACGGCCGCATCAATTCCGGACATACCTGCACCGATGATTGCGATGTCCAAGTTCTGGGGAGGCAAGTTCGTCTCACGAATCCTGTCAGGTATAAAACCTCCCTGATTCAGGTTCATCTCCAGCTGGTCCGCTGGCACGGGGAAGCCTGCAGCAATCGAGGACATCCTCTGCATGACGTCCTCTGTGCCCACCCCGAGAAGGGGAGCATCGTTGGGGATTTTGTAGGACTCTACCAGGAGATCTATGAGCTCCCTTCGCTCCTCCTGATCGGTGCGTTCGCTGCACTCATCCGTCTGTACTGTCAATAAACTGACCGCCGCGGACGGACTCGCAATGGAGTCCGCATACTTATCCAAAAGGCTCGTGTCTCCAGTCGCATGAACAGCGCAATTGAGTAGGAGCCAGCTTTGCGCTGCCGCAAGGTTCTCCCGCAGTTCGGCCTCGTCGAGTACCGGCCGGGCGATGTTGGTAGTAAATCGGCTACGAACTCGTCCACTCGTCATGGTTGTAGTCCCTTCTTCCTTGAAGTTCTGGTTCCAGCAAGTAACTGCTTGGACGATTAATACACAATATATTGAGTCTGACAAGCATCAGATCCACCTCAAGGGTGCCAAGGCCTAATACCGGCTTCTCGTATGACGCAGTAGCGATGTTCGCCTGAAGTGCGTCGAAAAAAATTAATAAAATATTATATTGACTGTCGCGCAGTGAGGACCTACCGTCGATTACACCCAGGCGGTCGTATCGGAGCACTATGAGCAGCAACAGCTCCGCCGAAGATTCGAACCACCGCCGGACTTCATCATCCACGCCATACTCCTAAGCCCCCTCGGCCAGGCATGAAAGGTTCAGCATGACTAATACACCTTCGACAATGGAGTCGATAGGACAAGGGACACCGACCGCCCGCCTTGATCGCCTTCCCATCCTTGGCAAGCACGTGATTTGGATTCTGATCCTCGCGCTCGGCTACATGATCGAGACTTTCGACAATGGAGTTTTCAGCTTCGTTGCCCCATCGATCATGGCCGAGTGGGGTCTCACGGTTGGCCAGGTTGGGTTTGTTGTTTCTGCAGTATTCATTGGCATGTTTGTCGGGGCTGTCGTCGGCGGGAAACTCTCAGATCGCCTGGGCCGTAAACCAGTGCTGATCTACAGCTCGATTTTCTATTCCGCAGCTTCCCTACTCACCGCTTTAGCGCCCAATTTTGAAGTTCTTTTTCTCGGCCGCGTCCTCACGGGCATCGGCGTTCAAGCAGCTACCGGCGTCATTATGGTTTACATCACCGAGATGTTCCCCCGGATTGCCCGAGGCCGCTTCGTCACCATCATGACGTTCGGCGGTTACGTTATTGCGCCGCTCACCTCGATTCTTGTACTGGCACTGGCACCCATCGGTATCGGATCATGGCGGATTGCTTTCGCTATAGGGGCCGTGGGTGTTGTGGTGGCCGCGGTTGTCGCCTTGTGTATGCCGGAAACAGTCCGCTGGCTTGTTACACATGGCAAAGCCGAGCGAGCCGAAAGGCTGGTTGCCGAGATGGAGTTGCAGGCCCTGCGAAAAGGTCCTCTCGGTCCGATTGAGACGGAACCGCCGCCTGCCAAAGCGGGCAGGCTCAGCGACCTGGTCAGCAGACAGTACCGGAGGCGCTTCATTTCGTTCGCCATCAGTTTCGCTTTATTGATCTACTGCCTTTATGGTTTCGGTGCCTTCGTACCCACGGTGCTCGTCAGCCGCGGCTTGGATCGCAGTGAGGCCGTAGGCCTTGTAGGAGTAATGTCGCTGGGCTGCCTGCTGGGCCCGGCCCTTCTGTTCTTCGTTGCCGACCGTATCGAGCGCAAAACGGCTCTGCTAATCTCGGGGCTCATTTCGGCCGTCGCCGTTATCGTGTTCGGTTTCGCCACAGATACCACTGTTGCCGCAGTGTCCGGGTTCATCGTCTACGCCGGGACCTGCGCCATGACCACCAGCATTTACACGTACCTGCCGGAGGCATTTCCGACAGCAATTCGAGGCGTTGGCGCTGGAACGGTGAACGGAATCGGTCGCATCGCCGGCGTCGTCTCCGGTGCCACCGTCGCCGCAATGCTGGGATCCCTGGGCAGCGGACCAACCTTCCTGATCGTGGGCACGGGGTTTGTCCTGATGGGTGTTATTGTCCACATCTTTGGGCCGCGCTCAACTGGCCGGAGTCTGGAGGACATCTCGCACGGATAACCCCGGCGACGCCACCGAGCCAGCACTGGGTGGCGTCGCCCCCCTCTATACCTACAAAATTGAGAGAGTGAATCATGCAGACGAACATACCTTCAGCCGATGACTTGGGAGTCATTCTGGGCGGCGGCGGAGTCGCCGGACTTGCTTGGGAAATTGGGCTACTAACTGGTATCGAAGAGGCAGGAGTAGACCTTCGTCAAGCGCGCGAGGTCATCGGAACCTCGGCGGGAGCATTCGCTGCAGTTGCATGGCTAGGGCACTCATCCATGGACGTCAACTATCAGCTGCAGCTTGCCAACGCGGTCGCCGAGGTCAGCGCCTCCTTCTCACTTGAATTGGCGGAACAATACAAGAACGTATTTGAAGCGACCACAGGAAACCCCAAACTCGCGGGCAGACTTCTCGGACAGATCGCACGAAAAGCTAAGACCATCGAACCTGCCATGCGCTTTGCCATCGTCAGAGATCGACTCGGTATTGCTGAATGGCCCGACGCTGAATGGCCCGACCTGCGGCTATCGATCACAGCCATTGACGCGGACACAGGGGATCTCGTAAAGCTACGGCATACATCGGGGCTCACCCTCGAGGAGGCAACCGCTGCCTCCGGCGCGATAGCTGGTGTGTGGCCGTTAGTCGAAGCCGGGGGACGTTCCTGGATTGACGGGGGGATGGTTTCCGCCGCCAATACGGCCCTGGCATCTGCTTTTAGTCGTTCCGTTGTAATAGCACCCGCACCTCGAAATTTGACGGGACTGACAGTCCAGGAGGAGGTGAAGTCTGTCATGGATGACACTGATATCTTCCTCATCGTTCCAGACGATCAAAGTATTGAAGCAATAGGCGACAACCCGTTAGATCAGACAAAACGACGCCCAGCAGCTACCGCGGGCCGCCGACAAGGTCTGGCGGTGGCAACTCAATTGAAGGCATGGCTTGCCGAGGACTATAAGACAAAGGAGGAAGTACCGCAGGCGTCCGGAAGCCTTTAGGGAAACCGCCCGCGAGCACCTTCGTGCCTGCTTCCCGGACTCATATCTGACACTCTGCGCGTGTCTGAATGGAGTCGATCGCAACCAAGGCCAACCAATTGTCGTTCAACGGTATGGAATACACGAAGGCTGGCACGATCAACGTTGTTTCAGAAGATGCCTTGAGTTTTTGCGTATGGCTGGACCGAAGAGAAGACAGGACTCTGATCAGCTCCTAGGACCAACTCACCTACTGGCAGTTTGACATAAGTTAGACGGACAGTATCCGCGCGCTCGCTTGGCAACCGGCACCCTCCTGCCTCTGTCAGAAGCCGAACATAGATAATCCGTCAACCTGCATCGGCCGGACAGGCCCTGGCATGTGGAACAGTCGACCGAAACAGATGGCAACTCTGATCCACTGGGGTCAAATCAGGTTATCAACGGCTGGAAACTGTGAGCCGTTGGGGTGGCTCCGCGGCAGCAGTAGCGCTTGATAACCTATGAGAATTGTCCCGACTGTGGGCGGACGGACGTGACTTCGCGTTCCAGAAGTAGATCCATTCCTGTTGTTCCGGGGAACAACCAAGGCACCACATGTCGGCCTTGGGTGTAGGTTATCCTGCCGCCAGCAGAGCGACGCCCTAGACGATATCGGTAGGAGGAGCCTGGCCGGCCGTGAGGACCGGTCCGGGCCCTTCTGAAGGCCATTGTCACCTGGCCGGGCCCGGTGCGCCCTGTTTGACTTGGGTCAGTTATGTTGTGTGGCGGCTGGGGCTGTCCGGGGTCCTTGCCAGGTGTGGATGGCCTTCATCAGAAGGGCCCTGGAAGTGTGTTCCGGTGGCCTGGTACCTCCTTTTCAAAGCAAGACCTGACTCGACCTGTCACCCTTGGCGGACAGGTCGAGTCACCTTTGAAATTTGTAAGTTCCAGCTATGTTCGAGCGTACAAGCGATGGCCTGGATCTCCATGCCCGAAGTGTGTCGTAGCCTGCGCATTGGACGGTGTGACCGGGGAAGTTCTCCGGCACCCTTGACGTCGGATCGGGATGAGATTCTTGCTTGGATCATCTCGCTGCCTCCCCCGGTGAAAGTCGTTTACCAAGCTGGTCCGACTGGTTTTGGCTGGATCAGGTTCCTGCTATCTGCCGGGATCGAAACGGTGGTCGCGGCCCCGGCGAAGTTCAGCGCCCTTCCGGTGACCGGGTGAACAAAACCCATGCGAAGGATGCCCTGCAACTGGCCCGGTTGCTCAAACTCGGTGGTCCCCGGGGTGCAGGCATGGACCGGGACCCATGAACTGTGGTTGGCCCGCCGGCGGTTTGATGCACCGGCGCGGCAGCTGACGTATGGGTCATCGTTGGAGGCGATGTATGAGAACTCTGACCACCGCGACCGCCGCACATCTGGTGATCTCCGTCATAGCTTGTGTGACTGAATACACCCCGGTGGTCGGGTCGCTGCAGTGCCTCCGGGAGATGTCCACGTTGACCGCGTTCGGTCTCGCCGTGGAGATTGGTGATTGGGAAAGGTTTACCGCTTCAACCATCGGCGCGTATTTGGGTCTGGTTCCCACGGAGCATTCCTCGGGCGCGTCCCGGTCCCAGGGTTCCATCACTGAGACCGGGAACGTTTATGCCCGCCGGCTTCTCGGTGAAGGAAGATGGCATCACCGCAGACCATACAGCACCCGTCCCGGCTGGTGTTGTCTCGCTGGGAAGAAGCTACCTCGGAGGCAGGGATGCGCGGCCATGCCGGGAACCGGCGCCTGCACGAATGCTGGATCAGTTACCTCGGACACCGCAAGCACCCCGTCATCGCCATCGTTGCCATCGCCCGCGAACTCTCCGGTTGTTGCTGGTCCCTGGCAACCGGAAACCTGGCAACACGACACGCGCCTACTGACTTCCACTGGATTCAGAGGAACGGAAACAGCCGGTACGCAACGGGTGAATGGCTTTCCTGAAGCGCGTGCAATAAACCGGCGATACAGCTATGGGCACCCCCCCAAGGGGGCCACGCCCGATATGTCGACCAGCGGTAACCTCCAGCCGGACACTTCGTCCTGAGTAACCAACCAGGCATATCAGTCTGACCGTGCCGTCGCCAACGACACGCTAACCAACACGCACGCTCATTCCGGAAACACAAAAGGAAGCAGTCCCAAGGGGCTCAAACGCTGGGACTGCTTCCCCATGCTCTTGACAACCCGGAACTACTTATCAGCTGTACTGAGTCAGGACGTTGGCTGCATGGTGAATAGGGGAAGACCCCTTAAGTTTTTGATAACCACACACAGCCAACGACCAAGAGGCCTTCATGTCCCACCATAATGCCCGCCTAACTTAGTACAGCTAGGCTCTAAGGCCGTGGCCACGCGCGCGGACAACAGCCTCCAGGGGAAGGGCGCACTCATCAACGGGGCAGCTTCGGGGATGAGTGCGGCCGCCCTCGCGACGGTTCATAGCAGCGGGTGCGACGCAGGAGCATGCGGATGTTCCGGATTTCTCTCAAGGGCAGCACCTGAAACAGGCTGCACTGGGCTCGCAGGGCCATACCAGCTCGGTCATGGGACTTGGATGTCGGAGAACGAGCGCCTTCTACGGCGGCGCCAGCGAGGACCAATACATCAGGACCATCCGCCCTGCGCTGGACCTTGGGTCACCATGTTTCGCTGTGCCAGCCCCACTCCCTATGCTTCCCCCGGCCACGGCGTTTAGCCGCGGTCCCGGGCCATAGCGGCTTCCGTGTTCCGGGTGCCGGTAGCTGCTCCATGGGGTGACGCTTTCTCGATCTGGGCGATGTCATCCGGAGTGAACTCGACGTCGGCTGCGGCCGCGTTCTCCTCCACACGATGGGTCTTGGTGGTCCCTGGGATGGGGGTGGTGCCATTGTGAATTACCCAGGCCAGCGCGAGCTGCGCCGGTGTGATGCCCTTTCGCTTTGCGATCGTCCGCAGCACGTCCAGGATCCGGAGGTTGGCCTCGATGGCTGAATCGGAGAATCGGGGCAAGTTCCTGCGGGCATCACCTTCCGGCAGATCATCCTTTCTGGTGATCGTGCCGCTGAGGAAGCCCCGGCCCAGCGGTGAGAACGGAACAAACCCGATGCCGAGTTCACGGGCGGCATCAAGGACTCCGTTGTGCTCCGCATCCCGCTCGAACAGGCTGTACTCCGACTGGATGGCTGTGATCGGGAACGTTGCATGAGCTCTCCGCAGTGTTTGGGCTGACGTTTCGGAGACGCCGATGTAGCGGACCTTGCCGGACTCTACCGCCTGTCCCATCGCCCCGATCGTTTCCTCGATCGGTGTTGCCGGGTCGACGCGGTGCAGGTACCAGAGATCGATATGGTCGGTTCCCAAGTGGCGAAGGGATCGATCGAGGGCCCGGCGTGCGTACTCAGGGGAACCGTTCAGCCCATGCGGTGTCCCGTCGTCGTCGAACTCGATCGCGAACTTCGTGGCAATGCTCACGCGATCACGGTCTCCACCGAGCGCTTTCCCCAGCAGTTGCTCGTTGGTGAAGGGGCCGTAGGCCTCTGCGGTGTCGAACATGGTGACCCCGAGGTCCAGGGCACGGCGGATGGTACTAATCGATTCGTCCTCGGTGGCACCGCCGTAGAAGGCGCTCATACCCATGCAACCAAGGCCCATGACGGAGCTGGTGAGGCCTTGCGAGCCCAGTGGAACCTGTTTCATATGCTGCCCTTTCACATCAAGTTCCGGAGCGTCCGGTTGCTTCCAGCGTCGGTGCTGGTGTGCGCACCATGTCAAATGGGAGACTGGGAGCATGCCTGCTATGACGCCCCCTGGAGCCGATGCCGGCCTCACTATCAGTGAAGCGGCAGATGTTCTTGGCACCACCGTGGACACCATTCGCTATTACGAGAAGGAAGGCATAGCCCCCGCGCCGGGGAGAGGCCCGAGCGGGTGGCGCCGATACGATGCTTCGGCCGTGAGCTGGCTTGCCGGGGTGCTGATGCTTCGCGGGACCGGGATGAATATCCAACAGATACGCGAGTACGCCGCCGCATACCAGGCCGGTGCGTCCGCCGAAGACCGGCTGGTACTGCTTGAGCAGCACCACGAGGCGGTTCTTGCCCGACTCGCGGAAGTACATGTGCACCTCGCTGCCCTGGAACGGAAGATCAGCGCCTATAGGGAAGCCATCCACACCGCCAATCACGTGCTGAGCCCATAGCTACCGTCAGCCGTGCCAACGAGAAGGCAACGTAGCCGGGGGAGCATTACGCGATTTTCGCAGCTGACTACGCGAGCAGTCTCACTGTACTCGACAAACTTTCCTAGTCCTCGTTGTCCCGGTGTTGGCGAATAATCATCACGCCACCTTCCTACGCGATCACCCTAATCCGAAAAAACAGGGATCCGGCCACCGGAGAATACGTCACCAAACGAACAAGCCAAGGACGGACCCAAAAAAGGAAATCATCCGAAGCCTAAAGAGATACATCACGCGTCAGATCTATCGGGCTCTCAATCAGACCTCTCCGACCAGGCTGGTCGTAGCCAGATCGTTGTGGCAGCGCCGCCAAATGCAGGAGCAGCACCTTCTTTCAGCCACTCCCTCACGGTTCTTGAACTGGCAGCGGGACGTGTTGAATTGGGACGAGTTGCGGATTGAATTGGGGGCAGGCGAGCGGACCGCTATGTTCGAACCCCTTGCGCACGCAAGTTCGAGCTGAGAGCGTGTGGGCATGGCTTGTAGAAGAAGCAGATCGGGGGAAGGGCCGTCGCTCGGGCGGAGAGTCACAAACGCCATCGGGTTGACGGACAGCCCTCGGGTTTGTCTGGGATCGGCCCAGGGCCTCCAAGCTCATCGAGTCACTCATTCTGGGACTGCCTGTTCCGCAGGTATTCCTGTACGAGGAGGCAAGAAACTCCTTCCAAATTATTGACGGCCAGCAGCGGCTCATGTCGATCTACTTCTTCATGGTGGGTAGGTTTCCGCGAAAGTCCGCAAAACCTCAACTACGCGAGTACTGGGGGGCTAAAGGTGCAATTCCGAGTGAAATACTCCACGATGACTCGTTGTTTGAGCCTTTCAAGCTGCATTTGCCCAGTGCCGAGGGAGGGGCGCGGAACCCTCTTCACGGCTTGAAGTACGAGACCCTTGAAGATAAGCAGATCCAGTTGGGAATGCGAACACTGCGAAATGTCCTTATCAAGCAAATAAATCCGGAGGGTCGGGGAGCGGTGTATGAAATTTTCAACCGCCTCAACACCACCGGCGTGAACCTCACAGCTCAGGAGATCCGAGTAAGCCTGGCTGACTCCCAGCTTATGGAGGAGATCGTGGATATGAACAACCAAGGGGAGTGGCGTCGCCTCTTTGGTGTCGCCGCCCCGGATCCCCGGCTAAAGGACATCGAAGTGATACTTCGGGCATTCGCCATGGCCGACAATTTTGCCACGTACAAGCCGTCTATGGTGCGATTCCTAGACGTTTATGCCGACGCATCCCGTTCTCTTGCCGTTGAAGAAGTGTCATTTCGTGTTGATGCGTTCAAGGGGTTTCTCAAGCAGACAGACAACCTCGACCGTACGCCTTTCCTCATCTCTAACAGGTTTAGCGTTCCGGTGTTTGAGGCAATCTATTCCGCCTACTACCAAGGGTTGCGAGAGTCGAAGACAGCGCGTTTAGATGACGAAACCTTGCGGCTACTTAGTGCGGATGAAAACTTCAAAGGTGCTACCGAGACGCACACAACCGACACAAAGAACGTCATTGCTAGGGTTCGCACGGCCAAGAAGTATCTGTTCGGAGAAGATGTCTCTTGACTCTTAAGGTCTTTTTCAATGAGCGCAATGAGATAGCAGCCCTATTGGAGCGTGTCATTGAGCCCTCACTTCTCAACGTTTACCAAACGGACTTGCCAAAAGTAATGATCGTTGCCGCCGCGAGCAGCTTTGAGAAAGAAGTTCTACGTCATATAGAGGAATTTTACAAGGAAACAACCCGGCACGAATCTGCAGCTACCTTTGTAATGAAGAAGGGGCTTCACAGGCAGTATCACCAGCTCTTTGGCTGGAATGATAACAACGTGAACGTTTTTACCAACTACTTCGGACCAGACTGTACAAAGAATTTTAAACAACAGCTGAATATCCTCGAGTGGCTGGAAGTATCTATGAGAGATTTCCTTCAGCTCGGTCGTCAACGAAACGAACTCGTTCACGGCGATTTTGCCACACATTCTCTTTCGTTGACTCCCAGCGAGGTTCAGGCGAAGTACGAGTCTGCGTGCAGGTTCGTATCATGTATACCGCAGATCATCAGAGTAGGAACGATAGAGGCATTGCCCTTAGAAGAAGGCAGTTCCTCGCCAGCCAGCGTTGCGTATCCGGGGGCAAAGTGATTCATCTGATGGGATGCGCAAAGTACTGCTTTGCATAACGTCGGCTATCAGTGAACGGTGTCGGCACTGGGGGAGTGTCAGAGCGCCAGGTGTCCGACTGCGTGATCAACTTTGCCGGCGGCCCCTAGCTGTAGTTCCCACGGAGGTTGTGAACAGCGTGGCGTGATGTAAAGAGCGAGAGCCTCCGGTATCGATTTGGGTTACCACACTCATCTCGACACCAGGAGGCTCTCGTGTCTTACGTTACCCATGCCAACGCGGACCTGACGCCCAAGGCCAGAGGAAAACTCGCCCGGCTGGTCATCGAACAGGGTTGGACGCTGCGCCGGGCCGCAGAACGGTTCCAGTGCTCGCCCGCCACCGCGAAGAAATGGACGGACCGGTACCGGGTCTTTGGCGAGGACGGTATGGCTGATATGTCGTCTCGACCGCGCCGGAGCCCCAACCGGACTGCCGTGCGTATCGAGCGGCGGATCATCGCGTTGCGGTTCACCCGCCGCTGGGGACCACACCGGATCGCGGCCCACCTGCATTTGGCGCGCTCGACCGTGGGCAAAGTCCTGGCCAGGTACCAGATGCCCAGGCTGGCGTGCTTGGACCAGGGCACCGGACTGCCCGTCCGGAAGCCGGCACCCCGTCGCTATGAGCATGAGAACCCAGGGGACCTCGTCCATGTGGATATCAAGAAGCTCGGCCGCATCCCAGATGGCGGCGGACACCGCACTCTTGGACGAGCAAAGGGCAAGCGCAACCGCCACGCGGGAGTCGGCTACGCCTACCTCCACCACGCAGTCGATGACCACTCAAGGCTGGCCTACTCAGAGATCCTCGACGATGAGAAAAAGGAAACCGCCATAGCCTTCTGGCTCCGGGCAGCTGCCTTCTTCTCCGCGCACGGCATCACCGTCAAGGCCGTACTCACCGATAACGGGCCCTGTTACCGCTCCCGAGCCTTCGCCGCTGCCCTGGGCCTACACATCAAGCACCGCAGGACCCGCCCCTACCGACCTCAGACCAACGGCAAGGTAGAACGCTTCAACCGCACCCTCGCCACCGAATGGGCTTATGCCCGGCCTTATGCCTCAGAAGCCGAACGCGCCGCCACCTACACCGGATGGCTCCACCATTACAATCACCACAGAACCCATACCGGCATCGAAGGCAAAACCCCTATCAGCCGCGTTCAGAACCTCCGTGGGAATTACACAGGGATGTCGCGCAGACGTTGTGGCCGGCGTGAATGCACCCGGGTGCTGATCACTCCGCAGGACGGGCAGCCGGCCTCGGCCGTGGCTTCGATGCGGACCCGCCGCTGTCCGAAAGTGAGGACATCAGTATCGGTGACGCGGTAGTCGGGCAGGTTGAAAATGGCGGTGGCAGCATCGGGGCGCGGGGAAGTAGGCTCGATCAAGGCTCGTAGCTCCTGACTTGATGAATGCGTAGAGAACATCCATCACAGCAGGGCTACGAGCCCTTCAGCTTTCAAGACACGGAATCCGTCTCACCACGAACCACGGAGAGCCTGTTTCCTTCACGGGTCGCGGGCCGGATCCGCTTTTCGGATTGCCGTCCCCGCCACTCACATCATGAGCCTATGTGGCAGCCGTGGGGCGGGCAAGAGACTGGTCAAGGGCTGGACTCCGAGGACGCCACATGAAGTTGCTGCAGCCTGACTTCGAGTACATCCAGCAGGCGCACAGGGTCCCGCCGGGAGACGACACAACTGGCCTGTGGCCTCACCGAGAACCTCCCAAGGCAGGCCTGTCTAGCGTGTTGTTCGGTGACTGCTGGTGAGGACGGCGTATTAGGAACATGCGGATACCACTGCTTCAATTGCTCAGCTCTGCCCGGGAAGATGGGGGTAAGTTGCGGCGTCGGCGATTGGGGGGCCTTGAGTGGCTATGCGTGAAGAGCTGCGCGGGCGAAGGCTTGCCCTGGCGCCTTGAGGGTGTTTGCTTCGAGCCCGAAGCGGTCGTCGAAGATGCCGAGGTTCAGCAGGACTTCTCGGGAGTCGACGAGGAGTGCTTGGACGGTGTTCGGTTCCAGTTCGGCTCCGGCGCGGGTCCTCCAGCCGAGTGCGCCGAGGCCGAAGGAGACGGCATCAAGGTAGTCGGCCCAGCTGGTTCGTTTCCCTGCCGCGACCTCGAGCAGGAGTAACAGCGTCGCGTCACGCTCGGAGTCGTGACGGTGCCGGTGGGCAACGGCGCGCGCCAGGAAAAGCCACAGGCCTTCCGGATCATCTAGCAGCTGCTTGGCTGCGGAGGTAAGGACGAGCCTGCCTTTGACTTTGCGGATCAGACCGAGTCGCTGAGCACTTTCACGCAGCTGAAGGACGGGCAGGGTCTGATCCTCGCGGTTGGCTTTGCCGATCCAGTCCTTGGCCCAGTTGAGCTCGGTCATGGCCTCGCGGACCACGGCCGGCGGTAGCCAGCCGGCAGCGGTGAGGGACAGACCCTCGGACCCGATGCGGCGGGTGAGCCAGAGATACGGGACGGTCATCGCCGCGGCGACGTCTGCTTCGACCGTTGCGGGGCCGTCGAGGCCGGCGGCATGCAGGTATGAACGGAATTCGCGTCGTAGTCCGGGAGGCATCCGGTTGGTGAGTTCCTGGGTCAGTGATTCGCTTCCGGGGCGGTGTTCGGTGGCAGTGGGAGCAGTGGGAGCAGTGAACAGCAGGGCCAGTTCCTTGTTCACGGCATTGATATCCAGCTGTTCCGGGTCGAATTCCTGCCATGGGCCGGCTGTCCATGCGACCCAGGCCTGAAGGTCGGTGTGCTTTTCGTGGCCCGGGTCTGCGAGGGCGTCGAGCAGGTCGTGGTAGCCGTAGATGCCGCCGGAATCTTCCAGCGGCGCCCGCCGTGCGCCGTCCACGAGCCGCGCCCTTGGGGCGTTGGTTGGCCTGGGGAGGGTCCCGGTGAGTTCGAGGCGGTGGATCCAGCCGTCGCCGAAGTCATATTCGTAGAACAGGGGATCGGATTCCGGCGTGAGGACCTGGCCCAGGGTCCAGTCCGTCTCTGGCAGGTCGTCGTCGTTGTCTTCCAGCAAATCCAGAGGGACCCAGCGTCGGGGTTCGCGAACGTGCCCGTTGACTGGGCGCAGACGAACATAGGGGTCGGTGTCCGTGAAGGAGTGCAGGTGTGAATCCCGCCAGCCGACGGCCGTTTGGAGGACCTCGTGCACCCTGTCCAGGGTCAGGAAGGGGTCGATTTCGAGGAACCGCCAGATGGCCGGCTCGCTGCCCACGATCGAGACACGTAGCTGCAGCAACATCGACCCGGGTTCTTCATCTGCAGCTCGTATCGTCACAGCACTATCCTGCCAGTCCCAGTGTTCGGGCGAGACCTGTCACTGGTCGCCGCGTCCGCTCTGCCAGCGCCAGTAAGAGGCGTCGATGGCCCACGTGTTGCCTGCTAGTTTGGCATCCTGGCCAGTGACTTGAGTGGCCGATGCGAGCTGACCCGTCGCGTCCTGACCACGCCGAACACTCGGCATGGGTGGCCGACCTAACCTGCTCCGATACGCCTTTTTGACCCTGCTTTCCTGGACATCCCCGCCGTGAACCGGGCGCTGGCTGAGCAGTTCCAACCTCGCGGAATACGTCATGAACGGATGGACCTTCTGTCAATCTACTCGCGGAGGTATTGGCGGAGTCCGGGGATTGCGAAATCGACTTTGCCGTAGCCGGCGGACTCGATCAGGCCCGCGGCGATGAGCCTGTTCCGGTACTTGGACACGACGTTGGGCTTGGCTTTAAGGATGGCACCGATCTGACCTGCCGCCGAGGGTCCGTCCTGGGTGGCCATGGCGTCGAGGAACTCGCGGTCTCTGTCCGAGATGTCTGACAGTGCTGACTCGACGACCACTAAGGTGTTCCGTCGTTGGGCGGCAGCGATGCCACGCTGAACGTTGGTCTGGTCCAGTTTCCATCCTGCCTTGTCGGCTTCGAGCCAGAGGTAGTAGCCCACCAGTTGGATCAGGAAGGGATACCCTTCCGTGGCTTCGGCGGCCTTGTTATTGAGGTCGGGGGAGATGCTGAGGCCTCCCTGGCTGAAGAGTTCGCTGTACGAGGCGGTGACTTCGGCGATGGCTGCTTCGTGGAGATTGATCCTGTCAGCCCGGCGCAGGAAGGTGGCAACGCCTTCGTTGAGGAGGTCGGACACCGCCGACGGCAGGCCGGCGAAGATCAGTCCGATGGGCAGCCCGTCGCGGATGAAGTGCTGGACATCGGCGGCCAGCTGGGCGATTTCTGTCCTGTCGACGGCATGAATCTCGTCGATGGTGATAACGAGTCCTGTGCCCTTTGAATCGAGCAGGCGCAGCAGTTCGTTCCCGGTCCGGCGCCAGTCCACGGCCCGTTCCGGCGGGAGTTGGGTTGTCAGTCCGAACCCTCCTGCTGAAAAGGCGGTGATCTTCCGGGATGGAGGCCCGTCCCCGAGTTCATCAAGGAGGCGGAGCATATCGTCGCCGACCCCGGCAAGGAACCCTGGTGTGGCCGTCCGGGAGATCACGGCCCACCCGTGATTCCTGGCAATGCCTTCGGCTTCGCTCAACATGACCGTCTTGCCGATGCCCCGGGAGCCGGTGATGATGGTCAAGAGCCCGGGCGCGCCGGAACCCTGCTGCAGGCCGTACTCGAACTCGTCCAGCAGCCCGGCCCGCCCAACCAGTTCGGGAGGCGTGGCTCCCGCCGTCGGCTTGAAGGGATTCTGCACCGCACCTCCTGGGTACAACTGGGTGAAACTGGGTGAAACTGGTGAAAGTGGTGAAACTCCTGCCACGATAGGCCAGCCTCCCGAGCAGAAGCAAGACGGGCCCGGGGGAGGCGGTAGCATCGGGGCCATGACCGGGGAAGAGAACTACATCGAGCACGCGCTCCACGTCGGCGAGGAATTGACCGGCCTCAGCCTGGAGCAGCTGGGTTTCGAACCCCGGCTGGAGGATCTGACGGAGGACCAGCGGAACCGACTGGACGCTGAGGACCTCGAATGGATCAGTTCAATCACGCCTGAGCAGCGCGACCAGAGCCTGTTCCAGGCAAAACTGCTGGCCGGCGCCCTCTGGGAGGCCTCGGCCGTCCTGATCGACCAGCTCTTCGAGGATCTTGACGGTCTGCTGAAGCTTGACCGGATCGACCGACAGGACATCGCCAACACCTTCGTCCTGTCCGGACTTCCACCCCGGCAGGCCGATAAATACGACGTCCGGTTCACCCAGCAGTTCCTCGTCATCGCTGCGGACATGACCGGGGCTTTGAGCCGCGGGTGGACCCGCCCGTCCTGTGTCGCCCAGGAACTGGCGCTCCGCTGCCTTTTTGATCAGGTCGAGGTCATCCAGGATCTGTACGACCTGGACCTTCCGGACGGCTGGCGGGGCATGCTGGAAGAGAACATGCTCGAAGACACCGACAGCGAGATGCTCTACCAAAATGCCATGGACGGCTTCGAAGGCGACATCGGGCTGAACATGCAACTCGGCTTGGCACCCATGAAAATTGAGGACTGGTTCGAGCCCTTCAACGACGCGTCCGTCCCGCCTTACGTGCGCTAATGACCCGCGAATCCCCACCGTCTGCCACGGTTTTCGAAGCGGCGATAATAGAGATTCCGTCTCTCCAGACTCACAGGTAATCCTCAGGTTTACCGGCACATAATGGACCGGAGCTCCGGTCAACCGCTATTTGACTGGAGCTTCGCCAATTGCAGACCGGCGGAGTTGAGGCCCCGCCCGGACACACGGTCAATTAGTGCGGTTGACGTAGTCCTGAAGGGCCATCCGAGAGTGCCGGAGGACGTCTTAGGGGAGCCCCACTCAGCTCCTGATGGCGAAATGCGTTATCCGTTTTGTCAGGATGCTCAGGTGTGCTGTTGCTTGAGGCTGACGTAGTCAGCCATTCTCGTGGCCGATCTCGCGGCGTGTTGGGCGATGATGGCGGGGCTGTAGCCGAGTAGATCCATCAGTGTTCGGGCGTCCACTTCCTGGGTGAGATCGCGCAGGGTGGCGTTTCGTGCTCTTTGGCTGTCGATGCCGAGGACTTTGATTCGTCCGGAAAGGGTCGCAGGGTGGATGTGCTGGCCTGCTCGGGTTCCGGGGAACAGCCATTTCGTGTTGGTATTCGTGGTGTTCCGGTTTTCGCTTCCCTGGCGTTGGTGCCAAAACATCTCGGTGATGGCTTCGGGTATTGCGGCGGGGATAGTGCCCAGCTTGAGGAACATGCCCTCGGGACTGCTGTCGATGTCGTCATGGGTGAGCATGGCGATCTTGTTTATGGGGTGGGCCCAGAGCAGCAGGATGAGGCCTGCAAGGCGCGTTGACGTGGTGACGTGGTTGTAATCGAGGCAGTTGCGAACCAGTTCGATACGTTCGTTTTGGGTGATCATCGGCACGGAGTGTGCGGGTCGGAACGGCGCGTCGAGCTGCCCGTACGGTCTGCGGTTTTGCTGGTTGAGCCAGCGTACGAAGTTGCGGACGTGTTTGCGGGTGCTGGGCCCGCTACTGAGATATTCGTCGATGTGGGCCTGCCTGAGTTCGTCAGCTCCGATGGCATGGGTGCCGCGGAGCCAGATGAGAAGTTTGGCGGCTTCGGTAATCTCCTGTTTGGCCGCGTGGGTGACGGTTTCAAGGTTCACGGTTGGGTCCGTGGCTCTGTCGCGGACGCGTTTGAGGTGATGCCATACTGCGAAGCGTTCGATGATCTTGGCTGTTCCATCGTCGGGGAGGCCGCTGATTTTGGTGGCAAGCCATTGCTCGAAGCGTACGAGCCTTTCGTTACCGCGTCCGGGCATGATGCGGTGGTGCATGAGCAGGTAGCGCAGGTGTTCGGCTGCTGTGGACTGGGGGAGCGCGTCGAAGGCTTCGTGGGTGAGTGGGAGTGTTCGGTCGCCGATGGCGTTCAGGAGTTCCCTGGCCTGGGTGCCGGGGCGCATGTAGGTGTAGATGCTTTCGGGCCTGCCGGCCTCCGCCAGGAGATCAATGAGGCGGTGCAGGCTGAGGTTGTCACCAGGTTTGAGCGCTGCGGTGAGGTCGTCCTTGAGAGCGCAGCGGATGCATAGGCCGCCCCGGAACCTTTCGACTTCCCGGTTGCATCGGGTGCAGGTGAGTGTGGTCGTGATGCCTGCGCAGTCGCGGCAGATGGGCTGGTGGTCGGGTGAGCGTCCGGGGAGCATGCGGGTTTCGAGGCAGCGGGGGCATCTGCCGCGGGTGTGGGTGGCCTCTGTGAAGCAGGCTCCGCAGACCGGCCCGTCAGGCCAGCGCACCCTGATTTTGGCCACCAGCTGGTTGCATCGGCTGCAGAGATAATCCCCGCTCGAGCGGGGCCGGCCACGCTTCCTAGGGATCGGCAGGTCGTTGAGTGTGGGCGGCCGCACGGATCCGTTGCCTCCGGTGCCAGGTCGGCCCGGGTTAGCCATCGTCCTCCACGATTCGTGCACGCACTGGGCGGTAGTTGTGCAGGTCAGGGATGTCTTCGCCCGCAGCTTTGCGGTGCCGGATGGTCTTGGCTTCGGTGGCTGAGTAGGTGATGAGGTCGTTGGGTGTTACGTCCAAGGCATCACAAAGCGCGACGAGAACCTTGAAGGAGATCCGTTCGGGTTCCTGGGTCACGATCCGCCAAATTGCGTTGGCAGTCAGGGTGATGCCGCGATCGTGCAGGAGGGCAGCGAGCTCCTTGGCCGTGTGGACCCCTCGTCGGGCCATGATCTCGCGGACCCGCCAGGTGTAGGCGATTTCTCGTCTGCTCATGGGTGCTTCCTTTCTGAGGGCAGCGCCAGGGCCGCTTTGATGGTCCGATCATGCACCCGCTCCAGGGCGAGGCGCTGGTAGTCGGGGGAGGGCAGCGTGTATAGCGACGTCGTGTAGGCGTGATCATGGCCGAGTTGCAGCTGCACGAAGGTCAGGTCAAACCCTTCGCCTGTGGTCAGGTGCGTGGCATAGGAGCGGCGGAAGGAATGCAGGTCCAGTCCTGGCGGGTATCCCAGCTCATCCAGGAAGTCATGGAGCCGGCCGTTCAGGTGCGACTCGCCCACGATTTTGCCGCTGCTGGTGGGGAACAGGTCAGTGACCGGATAGCCGTAGCGGGGGAGCCCGTTTTTGATCCAATCGGCCACCATTTCCGCGGACCACTCCCAAACGGTGAGGACTGAACGGACCTTCTTGGCTGAACCCTTGTGAGGCTTTCCCCAGCGCACGAGGACCACGCCGTGATTTCCGAGGAAGGGTGCCTTGCCGTTGCGGGAAAAATCAGACACCTGCAAGCGGCGAAATTCCTCGGAGCGCAGACCCCAACTGTAGGCCGACTTGAAGGCAATCGCGTCACGCCATGCAGACAATGCGCCCTTGCGGCCCGAGTCCAGGATCCGCTCGACCTCGAGATCTGCAAGGTCGAAGAGTTCCTGCAGTTCACGCTGGCTGAAAGGTCGCTTCCCCGGTCGTGCTTCCGTCGGCTGCGAATGTGTGACCCGGTTCAGTTCGGTCACGACCTGGGCAAAGACCCGGCCGAATAGCTTCGCGCTTTGCTCGCACCAGTCGTAGCGCGGACTGCAGGCGTAGTCGCAGAACAGTTTCACCGCACCCTGATACGACCTGACAGTGCCGTGGGACAGGTTCCTCACGGCACGGGCGTGGGAGAAATAATCGTCGGCGTCGACGAGGCTCCATTCCCATGGATACCTGCCCGAGAAGTCCACGAGGCTCAGTACTACATTGCGCCTGGTACGGATTGTCGCTGCCGAGAAATCCTTCGCACGCTGCTGGCGTTCCCAGCCATCCAGGACGAGCGCTAGGAACGAGTCCGGATCCGGCGTCTGACCGCCGAAAGGAACATAGAGAACATTTCCGTTATCCCGTGCCATGGTTCGCCTCGCATCATCAAGAACCCTTTGCAATTTTCGCACGCAGTTTGCGAGAAACGCAATCGGTCAACGACGAAACCGCAGTTCGGATGCCGAATACGGCATCCGCGACGAGCACGGAACAGTACGCGCCTTCAGAACCCCGGCAATCCTGCCGTCAAGGCAAAATCGCTGGTCAGCACCGCTTTAGGGGAGGTACAGCAGGCGTTTCCCACATCCTCACGATGTGCAGGAATAGCACTTAGAGTCATTACAGCTTTACATAAGACCCGTTATCGGCGTTTCGAGATGGCTGGCGAGAAGCCTGCAAGGGACCTCCGCCCGCATGCCGTCTTTGAGGACGGTGGCCAGACTGCAATCTATGAAGAGTCCTTGGATCCCATTCCCCTGGGATCCACCATTAGACCCAACAGCTGCCCCGAACCGGCGAAAGCAACCCTGAAGCTGTAGCCCACACGCCAGCGTTGGCCGGCAGTCGCCACCGCCCCCAGTAGGGCTGCCTCCTCTAGGTGTAATTCCCACGGAGGTTCTGAACGCGGCTGATAGGGGTTTTGCCTTCGATGCCGGTATGGGTTCTGTGGTGATTGTAATGGTGGAGCCATCCGGTGTAGGTGGCGGCGCGTTCGGCTTCTGAGGCATAAGGCCGGGCATAAGCCCATTCGGTGGCGAGGGTGCGGTTGAAGCGTTCTACCTTGCCGTTGGTCTGAGGTCGGTAGGGGCGGGTCCTGCGGTGCTTGATGTGTAGGCCCAGGGCAGCGGCGAAGGCTCGGGAGCGGTAACAGGGCCCGTTATCGGTGAGTACGGCCTTGACGGTGATGCCGTGCGCGGAGAAGAAGGCAGCTGCCCGGAGCCAGAAGGCTATGGCGGTTTCCTTTTTCTCATCGTCGAGGATCTCTGAGTAGGCCAGCCTTGAGTGGTCATCGACTGCGTGGTGGAGGTAGGCGTAGCCGACTCCCGCGTGGCGGTTGCGCTTGCCCTTTGCTCGTCCAAGAGTGCGGTGTCCGCCGCCATCTGGGATGCGGCCGAGCTTCTTGATATCCACATGGACGAGGTCCCCTGGGTTCTCATGCTCATAGCGACGGGGTGCCGGCTTCCGGACGGGCAGTCCGGTGCCGTGGTCCAAGCACGCCAGCCTGGGCATCTGGTACCTGGCCAGGACTTTGCCCACGGTCGAGCGCGCCAAATGCAGGTGGGCCGCGATCCGGTGTGGTCCCCAGCGGCGGGTGAACCGCAACGCGATGATCCGCCGCTCGATACGCACGGCAGTCCGGTTGGGGCTCCGGCGCGGTCGAGACGACATATCAGCCATACCGTCCTCGCCAAAGACCCGGTACCGGTCCGTCCATTTCTTCGCGGTGGCGGGCGAGCACTGGAACCGTTCTGCGGCCCGGCGCAGCGTCCAACCCTGTTCGATGACCAGCCGGGCGAGTTTTCCTCTGGCCTTGGGCGTCAGGTCCGCGTTGGCATGGGTAACGTAAGACACGAGAGCCTCCTGGTGTCGAGATGAGTGTGGTAACCCAAATCGATACCGGAGGCTCTCGCTCTTTACATCACGCCACGCTGTTCACAACCTCCGTGGGAACTACATCTAGACGTACATTTCTAAATCGAGTACGTTAGGACGCATATATTCTGTTAGCGCTAACAAAGCGAAGGATCCTCAGTGAGCACTCCCGTTGCCGAAACCGCGGCCGAAGTCATCCGTTCCGGGCGTGGACGACTGGGGATCGAGCTCGGCTCAACCCGCATCAAGGCCTGCCTGATTGGCCATGATCCCCGGACGGTGCTTGCCGTGGGAAGTTTCACCTGGGAGAACGCCCTGGAGGATGGCTTGTGGACCTACTCCCTCGAGGAGGTGTGGTCCGGTCTGCAGGCGGCCTACGCGGATCTACTGGACGACGCGGAGCGCAGGCACGGCGTGCGGCCCGAGGCCCTGGCATCGATTGGCATCTCTGCGATGATGCACGGGTATCTCGCCTTCGGCGCCGACGATGAACTGCTCGTGCCTTTCCGGACGTGGCGGAACACGAATACCGGACCAGCGGCGCAGGAGCTCACATCCCTTTTCGAGACAAACATCCCCCTGCGATGGTCCATAGCCCACCTGCACCAGGCTGCTATTGACCAAGAACCGCACGTCTCCCAGATCGACTTCATGACCACCCTCGCCGGGTATGTGCATTGGCGTCTTACCGGCCGGAAGGTCCTCGGAATCGGTGATGCATCGGGCATGTTCCCCATCGATTCGGCCACCAACACGTATGACGCGGAACTGCTGAAACGCTACGACACGCTCGTGGCGCGGACCGCGCCCGGACTGGAGGTTGCGCGGCTGCTACCTGAAGCCCTGGTTGCGGGTACCAACGCCGGGCTGCTGACTGAAGCGGGTGCCGCACTGCTCGACCCAACAGGGGCGCTCCAGGCGGGGGCCGTGTTCTGTCCGCCGGAGGGCGACGCCGGAACGGGCATGGTTGCCACCTGCTCGGTAGCGCCGCGCACGGGCAATGTCAGCGCCGGGACCAGCATCTTCGCGATGGTCGTGCTCGAGCGCCCGCTCGCCGGGCTGCACCACGAACTCGACCTCGTCACCACACCTGCGGGTGCGCCGGTAGCAATGGTCCACTGCAACAATGGCGCCAGTGAACTCGCGGCGTGGGTCCAGCTTTTCACCCGCTTTGCTGCGGCGGCAGGTGTTCCTGTAGACACGGACGCCGCGTTCAGTGCGCTCCTGCATGAGGCCCTGGAAGGGGAAGCGGATGCCGGCGGACTTCTTGCTTACAACCACCTTGCGGGCGAACCCATCGCAGGCCTCAGCGGGGGACGTCCCCTCGTTGTCCGCACCCCTGACAGCGACTTCACACTAGCGAATTTCATGCGTGCGCAGGTCTACGGAGTGTTCGCCACACTTGCTCTCGGGATGCGGGTTCTCGCCAGCGAAAATGTCACCATCGACCGGATGTTCGCCCACGGAGGCGTGTTCCGCACGGCCGGCATCGCCCAACGCTTCCTGGCCGGCGCGCTGAACGCGCCCGTTTCGGTGGCGGAATCCGCTTCCGAAGGCGGGGCGTGGGGGATAGCCGTACTCTCAGCCTTCGTCACCGACCCATCGGACGATCTCGACCACTTCCTCCGCACATCCGTTTTCGGCGACGCCGAATTCGAGACCACGGACCCACGTCCCGACGACGCAGCCGGGTTCAGCGCCTACCTTGACCGTTACAGCGCGGGGTTGGCAGTGCAGCGAGCAGCCATCGACAGCCTCACGCTAAAAGGAACGACCCGATGAACGCCGCCGACTACAAACTGGCAGGGAGACTGTGACCGAGTACAGGATCCGGGCAGGGGAGTACACCGCCGCAGTTACTGCACAGGCGGGCGCCCTGCGGGAGCTCCGCCACGGAGGACGGGACTTGATTGTCCCGTTCCCGGAAGGCGGCCCCATCCCGGATTACCGCGGCGTTATAGCGGCCCCGTGGCCCAACCGGATCGCCGACGGCCGGTACTCGTTTGATGGTACGGACTACGAGGTGCCGGTCAATGAAGCCGACCGCGGCTGTGCCCTGCACGGACTGGTGTTCCCACTCGAGTGGGCGCTGGAGCGGCACGATGAAGCATCGGTAAAACTCTCCTGCTCGCTGGGGCGGACGGCGGGATACCCGCACGAGCTGCGTATCGCCGTCGAATACCGGCTCGGCGAAGACGGGCTCCACATCACGGTCTCAGCGGAGAACCTTGGCAGCACGACGGCACCGTATGGGATTTGTCCGCACCCCTACCTGCTGGCGGGCCCGTCACCGCTCAATGAGTGGACGTTGGAGGTCCCCGCGGGGTCGTTCCTGGACGTTACGCCGGACCGCCTCCTGCCGAAGGAAGTGCTCAGCGTGGATGGCCACGAGTTCGATTTCCGCACCTCCCGTGCCATTGGCACGACGGAGATCGACCACGCGTTCACGGACATAGAATTCGACGACGGCGGACAGGCCCGCGTCCTGGTCCACGACCCAACCGGCACCGGCGTGGGAATGTCCTGGGACCGTTCGTGCCGGTGGCTCCAGGTTCACACTGCGGACAAAAAGCCGCCGTTCCCGAACCGCCTGGGTCTCGCTGTGGAACCCATGACCTGCCCGCCCGATGCCTTCAACAGCGGGGTGGACCTCATCCGGCTGGAGCCGGGAGCTGCCTGTACAGCATCGTGGGGTATTTTCGCGGTCTGATCCTGGCTGCGAACGCCCGCGGACGGTAAGACAGCCACGTCGGTGGCACGCCGCTGCAGCACCAGGAGCGGAGATTCACTCCTGGTGCTGCAGCTAACCGGCTGAGGGTCAGGCCCGCTTCCGGCGCAGCCCGAGCATCACCAGCCCGCCGAAGGCCAGGAGCAGTATTCCGGTCGCCAGCAGGCCGGTGTTCGCGCCTGTGTGTGCCAGTGCCATCGGGGCGGAGGAGCTGCCCATGGCAGCCGGTGCGGCCGCTGGGATTCGGGTCTCAGCAGAAACGGCCGCGGGCTGACCTGCAGTGGCCGGAGGGTTCACCACCGGAGTTGTCACTGCCGGGGGAGTAACCACCGGCGGCGTAACAACCGGCGGAGTAACCACGGGAGGCGTCACTGCCGGCGGCGTGACCACGGGCGGGGTGACAACCGGGGGAGTCACCGCCGGCGGGGTAACCACTGGAGGGGTAACCACCGTGGCAGTGGAGTCACCGATCACGCCAACGGAGGTGGCGCCCAGGGAGATGGGCAGGGTGATCGGCGTGACAATCTGGGTTCCGGAGAGGATTCCGTCAGCTCCGGTAGTGGTGATCGGCGCTGCAGGCGCCGTGGTGGTGCCGGCGGGGCCGGAGCCTTCAACTGCCGCTGCCGAGTCCCCAACCAGGCCCAAGGACGTGGCCCCCAGGCTGATGGGTGCGGTGACCGGGGCAATAACCTGCGTTCCGGAAAGAACACCTTCCGCACCGCTGGTGGTTGCCGGAGCCTGCCCGCCCGCTGGCGCGCTGCCCGTGGCTCCCGGACCCTCGACCGCCGCTGCCGAGTCGCCCAGGATGCCTGCCGAGGTGGCACCGAGGTTGATCGGAGCCGTGACCGGCGCGACGACCTGGGTCCCGGATGCGACGCTGTCATCGCCGCTTGTGCTCACCTCGGAGGGGGCGGACGACGCCGGAGCCGGGCTGGGTGCCGCGGCAGCCGGGTTTTGGATGCCCGCTGCCGAGTCGCCGATGACGCCCGCGGAAGTGGCGCCGATAGTGATCGGAATGGTCACCGGCGCGACGATCTGGGTTCCGGACGCGATGCCGTTGCTGCCGTCCGTCGAAGCAACCGGCGCCACCGCGGGTGCCGGTGCGGGCGCGCCCGCCGTCTGGGTAGTTGCTGCTGAATCGCCCACCAGCCCGAGGGATGTGGCGCCGACGTTCACCGGGACGGTGATTGGCGCAATGACCTGGGTTCCGGAGGCAACGCCGTCGGCACCGCTCGTTGCAGCGCCGGGTGCCTGGGCGGGCGTAGTGCCTGACGTGCCGGTACCGGCGTTTTGTGTGCTGGCGGTCGAATCGCCCAGGAGACCCACGGAGGTGGCACCAAGGTTGATGGGGATGTTGATGGGCGCCACCACCTGGGTGCCGGACAGCAGCCCGTCGGTGCCGGACGTAGTGTCGGAAGCGTTGGCGGCGACGCCGCCAAAGGCCAAGAGGCCACCTGCGAATGCGGTGCCCAGAAGGCATCTGCGGATGTTGCGGTGTGTCATGGGAGTTCTCTCCTGAAAGTTGGTTGGGGCATACTGCTTGGCCCTAAAACGTTGGCTCGTGTCCCGTGTCAAACGACGCGGGGATGGCCGCAACTAATCAGGTGAAGATCCGGGGTCAAAGGACACCGGCGCAGGGGCATGGAGCAGAATGCCCTGAATCCTGGCCGATCCGGGGGCAGGGAGGAAGAAGTGGTGTGCATCAACCCAGGCTGGCTGGACCGGTCCGTTGCCGCTGGACGCGCTCGCCCCGCCGGTGGTGGTCGCCGGAGCTCCTGGCAGCGGTTCAGCCGGTGCTTCAAACGGCGCGGGGCCAGCCGGACTGTCCGGGCTGGCCGCCGACGGCGTGGACAGCTGCACGGGCAGGCCACGGACAAGGCTGTAACGGGGTGCGCCCAGGAAGCCGGACTCTTCAACGGGTGTACCCGCCGTTGCCGGTACCGGCCCGGCCGCGTCCTGGACAGGCTCCGCATCTGGGGACACGTCGTCGACGGCCGGGAGCGCCGGTGGCTGCAGTGACGAAGTAGCGGGGTCCGCAACAACCGGCTGGGCAGCAGCCGGAACGGCTGGGAGCGGCGGAAGCTCTGGAGTTATCACAGGCAGCGGCACGGTCCCGGTGACCGGTGCCAGGACTGGGTCCAGTGGTTCAAGGACAGTGGCTGCGACGTCGGTGACGGTGCCAACAGCTGAATTCGCGGCCCCGTCAATCGTGCGGACAACAGGATTTGTGACTGCCGCAACGGTGCCGGCGGTCACAACCTCTTTCACGACCGGGACGTTCTGGACCACATCATCGGCAAGACCCGCCACCTCGTGGACCACAGGAGTCAGGGACGGTGCAGGTACAAGCGAAGCAACGGAGGAAGAAGGGGATTCGGCCAGCCCGCCGTTGACTGCTGCCTTCACCGGGGCCAGAACATCCTTGGCCTGGCCGGTGGCATGGCTGGTGACTGCATTAAGCGAGGAACCGACAGTGCTTACGAGGGACTTGCCTGCCGGGGAGCTATGGGAAGAGCCGGGATCGGCAGATGCCCCAAGAGCGGAGAAAACGATCCAGGAAGTGGCCGCGGCTGCGGCGAGGAGGACGGGGCGGAGAAACATCCAGATGTGATGCCGTGACTGCACGTAGATCGCCTCCCCCCAGAGATCATTGCCAAGCAATGGTTAAAACCCTAACCACCTAAACCGAAGCCTGTCCAGCAATTGGAGAAACTAAACGATAGGCGACTTTGCAAAGCGGCGGTTGTCGAAGCGGCACGGTGGCCGGAGGAGCAAGCGCCCGGCAGGTCCGGAAACTGGCGAAACTCCGGCCAAATAGCGGTTGGCCGAAGTTCCGGAATCAAGACTGCAGGGGAAACCTTGAGATTGGCTGGGAGCGCGTAGCGCGCCCGCAATCTCTACACTTACGACGGCGGCCTGCAGGGCTATGACGCGCAACGGCGGGGATGGCGAACAGTGAGGTTCGGTTGTGCAACCATCGATCCATGCCCCAACCCACAGAACACCCGGTGGCCGTCCGGGCGACGGCCTTTCTGCGGCCCTCAAGGTGGCTGCACCACCCCAGGCGCCTGGTCCGCTACGACGCTTTCTGGGCGGATGGGCACGTGGATTTCGGCGTGGACCTTTCCACAATGATGTACCGGGGCCATCCGGCAGACTTCGCCACAGTGGATGAGAGCGTGCACGCCCATTGCCCCGAGATTGGAACGGGCCAATGGGTGGACGAGGCAGGCCGCGTGGTTGAGGGGCCAGCAGCCACCAACCCGGATCCGCAGGCGAATCTCAGGGGAACGCCCCGGACGTACGGGGTGTCGAGGTATGAGCCGAATATCAAGGCACGCCATGCATGGCGCCTTGGCGGGGGAGCAGCCGGGCTCGCCCTTGGCGTCCTTCTTCTGACGGGGTCGGCAGGCGACGGGTTCGCCGGGTTTACAGGGATGCTGTGCTCCATCCTTGGCCTGTCATCGCTGGCCGGCCTGATCCCCGGCAAACGCCGGCCCCGGTGAACCCCAGGGAGGTACTGGCAGTACCCTGTACGGCAGTCACTGCCGGCCAGCAAAGAACCGGTGTTGCATGGAAGCCGTAAAGCCATCACCTGCAATGAAAGGACCCACCATGCACACCAGGACACTTGGGCAAGGCTTTGAGGTATCCGCAATCGGCTTTGGCGCGATGGGGATGTCCATGAGCTACGGCCCCAACCCGGGAGACCGCGCCGACATGATCGACGTGATCCGGTACGCCGTGGACCAGGGCGTCACATTCATCGACACCGCCGAGGTCTATGGCCCCTACGTCAACGAGGAACTCGTGGGTGAGGCGATCGCGCCGATCCGCGACAAGGTGCAGGTAGCCACGAAGTTCGGCTGGAACATTGTGGACGGGCGGATGCAGGGCACCGATTCCCGGCCCGAGCAGATCCGGCGGGTCGCCGAAGGATCGCTGCGCCGCCTGGGCGTCGAATCCATCGACCTGTTCTACCAGCACCGCGTGGACCCTGCGGTGCCCATCGAGGAAGTGGCCGGCGCCGTGGGTGAGTTGGTTGCCGAGGGCAAGGTCAAGCATTTCGGGCTTTCCGAGGCAGGAGCCGGAACCATCCGCCGCGCGCACGCGGAGTTCCCCGTGACAGCGGTCCAGTCCGAGTACTCGCTGTGGACCCGCGACCCCGAAGCCGAGGTCCTCCCCACGCTGGCCGAGCTGGGAATCGGATTCGTGCCGTTCAGCCCGCTGGGCAAAGGCTTCCTCACCGGAACCGTGCCGGCCGGCAGCACCTTCGCCCCGGACGAAATCCGCTCCCGCATCCCCCGGTTCCAGGGTGACAACCTCGCCGCGAACCAGGCACTCGTGGACCACGTCCGCGCGCTCGCCGATGCGTGCGGCGCCACCGCCGGCCAGGTAGCCCTGGCGTGGCTGCTGGCGCAGCACCCCTTCATCGCCCCCATCCCAGGCACCCGCCGCCGCGAACGGATCGACGAAAACGCGGCCGCCACCGCCGTTGCGCTTTCCGCCGACGACGTCGCGGACCTCAACGGCCTGGCCCGCAGGCTCGGCGTCGCCGGGGACCGCTACGACGAGAACGGCATGAAAATGGTCAACCTCTGACCCGTCCGGCCGCCTGCGACGTCAGGCGATCAGCGCCAGCACTCCACCCGCGGTAACCACGCCTCCGGCGTCCACCCGCACGTCGCCAAGGGTGCCGGAGCGGTGGGCGGTGACCTGGGTTTCCATCTTCATCGCTTCAAGGACGACGACGGGATCCCCGGCTGCCACTTCGGCACCCGGTTCGACCAGCCACTTCACCACAGTCCCCGCCATGTCCGCGCGCAACTCGCCGGGGGCCGCGGCACCTGCGGCAGTGCCGCCGTCGTGCTCTCCGCTCATGGGGCCGCCCGCCAGGGTGACGCCCGCGGGAACCGGGCCGCCGGAACGCGCCCAGCCGTCCAGCAGCGCTGCGGGCAGCCCGACGGCGAGGCGCCGGCCGTCCACGTCAACGGTGATGGTGCGCCGCTCACCGTCCGGGACGGACGTGCCGAACTCCGGGTCCGCGCCGATGGTTTCGGCGAAGTCCGTTTCGATCCAGCGTGTGTGGATGCCGAGCTTCGTTTCGGACGTGAAGTCGGGCGCCTCCACGACGGCGCGGTGGAACGGCAGGACGGTGGCCACGCCGCTGATCTGCATTTCGCCCAAGGCGCGGCGTGCCCGGCGGAGGGCCTGCTGCCGGTCCGCGCCGGTGACGATCAGTTTGGCCAGCAGCGAATCGAACTGCGGCGCCACAACGGACCCTGCGCGGACTCCGGAATCGAGGCGGATTCCCGGGCCGGTGGGACCGCTGAAGGCCGTAACCGTCCCGGGTGACGGCAGGAAGCCGCGCCCCACGTCCTCAGCGTTCAGTCTGAACTCAAAGGCATGTCCCCGCGGGGTCGGATCGGCGTCCCAGCGGAGCGGTTCGCCGGCGGCAATCCGGAACTGCTCCTGGACCAGGTCGATGCCGGTGGTTTCCTCGGTGATGGGGTGCTCCACCTGCAGGCGGGTGTTCACCTCGAGGAAGGCGACGGTGCCGTCGGCGGCCACCAAGAATTCGACGGTCCCGGCCCCCGCATAGGAGGCTTCGCGGCAGACTGCCTTGGCGGCGTCGTAAATCTGGCGGGTCTGGCCCTCGGTGAGGAACGGGGCGGGGGCCTCTTCCACGAGTTTCTGGTGCCGGCGCTGCAGCGAGCAGTCCCGGGTCCCTACAACCACCACGTTGCCGTGCTGGTCTGCCAGGACCTGCGCCTCCACGTGCCGGGGCCGGTCCAGGTAACGCTCCACGAAGCATTCGCCGCGGCCGAATGCCACCACGGCCTCGCGGACTGCGGAGTCGAACGCTTCCTCCACCTGGCCCATTTCCCGGACCACCTTCAGCCCGCGGCCGCCGCCCCCGAAGGCAGCCTTGATGGCGATGGGCAGGCCGTGTTCCTCGGCGAAGGCACGGGCTTCAGCGGCCGAGTCCACCGGACCGTCGCTGCCGGCCACGAGCGGCGCACCGGCGCGCACGGCGATCTCGCGCGCCGTGATCTTGTTGCCCAGCTGCCGGATGGCCTCCGGGCTGGGCCCGATCCACGTCAGCCCGGCGCCGATGACCGCTTCCGCGAAACCGGCGTTCTCGGACAGGAAGCCGTAGCCGGGGTGCACTGCGTCCGCTCCGGACTCGGCGGCAACGCCCAGCAGTTTGGCGACGTCCAGGTACGTCTCCGACGGCGCGTTGCCGCCCAGGCTGTACGCCTCGGTGGCGGCATCCACGTGCATGGCATCGGCGTCCACGTCCGCGTAAACCGCCACGGATTCGAGCCCGGCGTCCTCGCAGGCCCGGGCGATGCGGACAGCGATTTCTCCTCGGTTGGCGATGAGGACCTTGCGCATCAGTTGCTCACTTCGTCTTGGGAATCTTGGGAACGGTTGCGGGAGGTGTCAGCGGAAGCAGGCAGCCCGGCTGCCCAGCGGAACCGGATGGACCCGCCCACCGGAACCTGCGCGGCGAGATCCAGGTGATAGTCCGCCACCACGCCGATCACCGGGTAGCCGCCCGTGATGGGGTGGTCCGCCAGGAACAGCACGGGCTGGCCTTCCGGCGGGATCTGCAGGGCGCCGGCCATGGTCCCCTCACTGGGCAGTTCGCCGTCCCGGCTGCGGCGGAGCGGTTCGCCGGCAAGGCGCATGCCTACCCGGTTGGACCGCGGGGTTACGGCCCAGTCCTGGCTGCACAACGATTCCAGCGCCGCCGCGTCAAACCAGTCGTCGCGGGGACCGGGCACAATGTCCAGCACCGTGACCCCGGCGTCCGGGTAGTCGGGCTGCAGCTCGGGGTTGCCCACCACGTTGGATGTTGTGGCGGCCCCGGCGCCGAGCAGCTGTCCGGCGGCCAGCGGTGCCGGCCCGATTCCGGACATGGTGTCCGTGGACCGGCTGCCCAGCACGGTTTCCGCTTCCACGCCGCCGCGGATGGCCAGGTAGGTGCGGAAGCCCCGTTCCGGGGCGCCCACGGTCAGGGTTTCGCCGTCCAGCAGGGCGAAGGCGGTGGCCATGGGCACGGTGCGCACCTCGTCGGGCCGGCCGTCGTCGTCAGCGTCGGTTTCGGCAGCGGACGACGGCGTCACTACAGTCAGTGCCGACGGCGCCCCGGTGACGGCCAGCACCTGGTCGCCCACGGCTTGGACGCGCAGGCCGCCGGCGACGCTCTCGATCACGGCGGCGGAGGGGCCGTTGCCCAGCACGCGGTTGGCGCGCCGCACCGAGGCACGGTCCAGCGCACCGGCTGAGGACACCCCGAGTCCGGCATGCCCGGGCCGGCCGAGGTCCTGGACCAGGCTCTGGAGTCCGGGGGAGAGGACGCGGAGGCCGGACTGCACGCCGGCATGCCCGGAAGTTCCGGCCGCCGCAGGAGCGGCGATCTCCACGAGTTCCCGTACGGCGCGGAACTGCACGCGGTCCCCCGGAGCGGCCAGTGCCGGCTGCTCCCTGCTGAGGTCCCACATGGGAGCCGCGGTGCGGCCGATCAATTGCCAGCCGCCCGGCGACTGCCGGGGGTAGACGGCCGAATAGTTGCCGGCCAGCGCCACGGACCCGGCAGGGACCGCCGTGCGGGGTGAACTCCTGCGGGGGACCTCCAAGGCCTGGTTTTCCCCCACCATGTAGCCGAACCCGGGGGCGAAGCCACCGAAGGCCACCGTCCAGACCTGCCCCGTATGGGCGGCCACCACTCCGTCAGCCCCCAGGCCGGTGAGCCTTCCCACCTCGGCGAGGTCCTCGCCGTCGTACACGGTTTCGATGGTCACCAGCGCGCCTTCGGCGTGGGACTGGACCGTCAGGTCCATGGCCAGCAAACGGGCAGCCATCCGGCGCGCCGCCGCTGGCGAGTCCGCCTTCACCATCACGGTTTCGGCAGCGGCCAGGACGTCCACCTGGCCGGGCAGCGGTGCCTCCAGCAGGAGGGCCTGCAGGGCGAGGACGTCGTGGAGGCCGGAGAGCTCGGCGAGCACCGCCGTCGTGCCTACTGGCTTGACGGACAAAACGCGGGCTGCCGTGGCGGGGCTACTGGCTGTTTCCATGGGGGCCGGGCCGCGCCGCTCAGGCGTGGCTCTCCTTTGCGCTGTTGCTGAGCAGGCGGACATCTTCCTCAGGCTGCGGATCGCGGCCCAGGCGCATGCCCACGATGGTGACGATGGCGGTCAGTGCGATGTACCCGGCAATCAGGTACCAGCCGCCGTTGGCTGCACCGTAGAGGGCGGTGAAGATCAGCGGAGCCACGGCGCCGCCGATCACGCCGGCCAGGGTGTAGGCCAGTGAGCTGCCGGCGTAGCGGAGGCGGGCCGGGAATTGCTCGGTGATGAACGCGGCCTGCGGGCCGTACATGAAGGCGTGCAGGGCCAGGCCGATCACCACGCCGATGGTGAGCATCAGCACGGACTTGCCCTGGATCATCAGGAAGAACAGCGGAATGTAGATGGCGGTTGCGGCGGCGGCGATCCCGTAGACCCAGCGGCGGTTGAACCGATCGGTGAGGGCGCCGGCGGCCGGGATGAGGAAGAGCTGGAACGCGGAGCCGATGAGGATGGCTGCCAGCACGTTGCCGGTGGTCATGCCGAGTTGCTTGGTGGCGTAGACGGCCACGAACACGGTGAAGAGGGCGTACAGGACGTCAGGGCACAGGCGGGACAGGGCTGCCGAAACGAGGGCCTTGGGCTCCTTGGTGAAGACTTCCTTGATGGGTGCCTTGGGGCGGTCGCCGTGGGCCTGGATGGCTTTGAAGACCGGGGTTTCCTCGAGCTTGAGGCGGATCAGCAGGCCAAACGCCACCAGGAGCGCGGAGGCCAGGAAGGCGACGCGCCAGCCCCAGGACAGGAATGCTTCGTTGCTGAGCGAGGCGGCCAGGACGGCGAGGACGCCATTGGCCATCAGGTTGCCGGCGGGCGGGCCGATCTGTGCGGCGGAGGACCAGAAACCGCGCTTGTTGGGATCGCCGAACTCGCTGGAGAGCAGCACCGCGCCGCCCCATTCGCCGCCGACACCGATGCCCTGGGCCAGGCGCAGCAGCACGAGGATGATGGGGGCGGCGACGCCGATGACCGAGTAGTCGGGCAGGGCGCCGATGAGGACGGTGGCGGCGCCGATCAGCACCAGGGTGAAGACGAGGACGTACTTGCGGCCCACCTTGTCGCCGAGCCGGCCGAACACCACGCCGCCGATGGGGCGGGCCAGGTAGCCCACCGCGAAGGCCGAGAAGGACAGGAGCAGTCCCACGAATTCGTCATCCGAGGGGAAGAAGATCTTGGGGAAGACGAGGGCCGAGGCCACCGAGTAGATGGCGAAATCGTAGTACTCGAGCGAGGTGCCGGTGAGGCTGGCGACATAGGCCTTCAGTGCGCCGGCCGGGGGCTTCCTTGCCGCCGTCTTTGCTGCCTTGTTGGTGCTGGTCATGGGTTCCTCCGTGGGTGAGGGCGGTGCGGGGCCTGCTGGCCATGGATACGGGGGGGGGTAGCCGGACGGACTGGCTAGGCGAACGCGCCGATGCTGATGCCGGCGTCGGCGAGGGCGGACTTCACGGCGGTGGCCATTGCGACGGCCCCTGGGGAGTCACCATGCACGCAGATGCTTTCTGCGCGGATCTTCAGGATCGACCCGTCGATGGTCCTGACGGACTGTTCGGTGGCCATCCTTAATACATGCTCCGCCACTTCGGCGGGATCGTGAAGGACTGCACCCTGCTGGGCACGGGACACGAGGGTTCCGTCCGGGTTGTAGGCGCGGTCCGCGAAGGCTTCGGTCACTGCCCGCAGGCCCGCTTCCTCTGCCAGCCGCAGGACTTCCGAACCTGGCAGCCCCATGATGGGCAGGCCGGGGTCCACGGACTTTACGGCGTCGACGACGGCACGCGCCTGGGCGGTGTGCGACACAATCGCGTTGTACAGGCCGCCGTGCGGCTTCACGTACCGGACTGTCGTTCCCTCGGCAGCAGCCAACGCCTGCAGCGCACCGATCTGGTACACCACGTCGTCGGCCAGTTCGCTTGGGCTGATGTCCAGGAAGCGGCGTCCGAAGCCTGCGAGGTCGCGGTAGCCCACGTGGGCGCCGATGACGACGCCGGCCTCCGCCGCGGTTCGGCAGGTCCGGCGGATCACGCTGGGGTCCCCGGCGTGGAATCCGCAGGCCACGTTGGCGCTAGACACCGAGCTGAACATGGCGGCATCATCGCCGAGGGTCCAGCGGCCGAAGGACTCGCCGACGTCGCTGTTGAGGTCGATGGAAGTCATTTGTGATCCCCGTCTCATTGGTTGGTCATATCTAGGATGCACCAAATCTACGGATTGTTCAACAATCCTTCGATTCAACGATGTGACGATCGTGTAAATTCTCGGGTATGGCCACCATCGATTCCGCTCCCGCTTCCGCAGGCCGCCTCCGGGTGGCCGTGCCGTCCGTGGCCGAACGCGTGGCCCAGGAACTCCGCCGCCAGCTGGCCGAAGGCACGCTGATCCCGGGGGCCAGGCTCACCGAATCCACCATTGCCGAGGACTTGGGCGTCTCACGGAACACAGTCCGGGAAGCTTTTGCGGAACTGGCCAGTGAGCGGCTGGTGGTCCGGCACCCCAACCGCGGCGTCTTCGTGGCAAGCCTGGGGGCTGAGGACATCCACGATGTCTACACGGTCCGGCGTTTTGTCGAGGTCAGCGCGATGCGCGGCGGGGGCAGCCCCGAGGATGTGGCCGCTGTCCGGGCCGCGGTGGAGGAAGGCAAGCGCGCTGCGGCAGCCGGTGACGATGAAGCCGGGGGAACCGCCAACCAGCACTTCCACGGGGCCATCGTGGCCATGGCCCGGAGCCCGCGGCTGAACACGGTCATGGCCCAGGTGCTGGCCGAGATGCGCCTGTTCTTCCACAAAGCCACCGCTGATGCGCTGTTCTACCAGCGCTACCTGCCGGACAACGAAGCAATCTGCGAGGCACTGGAAGCCGGCGAGCTAGACCGGGCCGCCGATCTCCTGCTGGCCTACCTGGACCGCTCCGAGGACAACCTGGCGGCAGTGCACGGCGAGTAGGCCGGCAGCTTCGTGCCGACGGGTCCGGGGCCTACTCGGCGATGTCCTCTGCCCAGAGTTCCGGGTTGTTGTCCTGGAAATCGCGCATCATGTCCACGCAGCGCTGGTCATCGAGGACTATCACTTCGACGCCGCGGGACCGCAGGAGGTCGAACTCGCCCGGGAAGGTGCGCGCTTCGCCCACCACCACCCGGGGGATCTTGAACTGGATGATGGTCCCGGTGCACATGGCGCACGGGGCAAGGGTGGTGTACAGGGTGGCATCCCTGTAGCTGCGCTGCCGGCCGGCCGCCCGCAGCGCCGACATTTCCCCGTGCGCTATCGGATCGCCGTTCTGGACCCGCTCGTTGTGGCCGCTGGCGATGACCACCCCGTTGCGGGCAAGCGCCGCGCCGATGGGGATGCCGCCTTCGCTGGAGCTTTTCCGGGCCGCCGCGTAGGCGGCCTCGAAAGCAGTGTCAGAAGTCGCCTGCGGAGTCGATGCGGCGGCAGTCAGCGGGGATTCGGAAGTCATCCGGACATTGTCGCATGGGGGATTATCCGGCGGACCGCCGGAGGCCCCGGGCAGCCGGGACCTCCTGGCTGTTATGCCGGACTCGGGGGCTTCGTTAGGCGCGGGTCCTGCCGCGGACGAAGTGGAAGATCAGGACGACGACGGCGACAACCAGCAGGATGTGGATCAGGCCGCCGCCAATATTGGCGAGCAGTCCGAGAAGCCACAGAACGGCGATGATGATGGCAATCCAAAGCAACATGGAATTCTCCTTGTGGGTACATTTCGGATGGAATTGTGCTTCAGCCCGCGGATTTTCACATCCTACGCCCGGCACAATCCCCGGACGCCAAACACCGCGCTGTTAATTTGCCGAACCCCGCCACGGGCCGACCCCCGGCCACCATCCGGGGGACGTTCCCCAACCGCCGGGACCTACTTCTGGGTGACCCGGTACCGTTCGATCTGCCGGAGACGCCGCAGGAGGCTGTCGCGCCGCGGGTGCGGGACGGCGTCGGCCGCTTCCGCCGTGAGGTCAATGTGCCTGGTGCCGAATTGCCACAGCAGGAGGTCATCCAGCAGCCGGTCCGGCCCGGGGGAGTAGCGGTGGTCCAGGGCCTTGCGGACCTCCGTGATCTGCTCCGCGCGGAGCAGCCCGGCCAGCTCCATGGTCCGGGTGAGTCCGTGCGCTGCGAGCAGTTCCGAGGCCCAGCCCCAGTCGTCATCCACCTTGCGGTCTACGTGCGGCAGCAGCGTGCGCCACACATCCCTGACCCGGTTGGGTGTGAGCGGTGCCGCGCCCTCCCCGTCGGTGTCCCAGAAGCTGCGCACTTCCTCGTACCGTTCGTGCAGGTCAGCGAACGCCGTTTCCACCGTTTCCAGCATTGCCGCCGTGGCGGTGAACTGCCGGTCGAAGTGCGGGGTCCAGGCCCGGGGATCCTCGGCCTTGAAACGGATATCGTGCTCGATCTCGCTCCACGCGTGCGCAAAGATGGTGCGGATCTGGCACTCGAAGAAGTAGCTGCCGTTGGGCGTGACCTCCGGATTGAAGACCTGCTGGTACTCCTTGACGGCCTCGTTCTGGATGGTCCGCAGGATCAAGTGCCGGCTCGAATACCCGTAGGTGCCGGACTCGATGGAGCCGATGTCTTTTTCCCGGTCCCCGCGGCAGTCGAACAGCTGGCGCTGCCGCTTGATGATGTTGGCCACCGCCGCATTCTCGGCCGGCAGCTTGGTGATGACCCGGATCCC
This sequence comes from Pseudarthrobacter sp. SL88, assembly GCF_026672455.1. Lineage (NCBI taxonomy): Bacteria > Bacillati > Actinomycetota > Actinomycetes > Micrococcales > Micrococcaceae > Pseudarthrobacter > Pseudarthrobacter sp. SL88. Next base: position 3,855,973 of record NZ_JAPPRD010000001.1, on the reverse strand, counting down.
CACCATGTCATTGAGGGTCCGGAACGGGTCCGGGAACTTCAGCAGCCGCCGCCCGCCCGGTTCCAGCGGCTCCTCCGTGCGGGAGATCTTCTCCTTGAACGACTCCACCGTCTTGGTGCGGCCGGTGACAAACAGCGGGGTGACCTCGCTGTCCTTGAGCATGTCCCGCAGGACCAGCAGCACATCCCGGGTAACCAGCTTCAGGGCAGGGCGGACGCGCTCGTACAGCTCCACGTTGTGCTGCACGGATTCGCGCAGCGGCTCGTCCAAATTCTCCCAGTTACTCGGCATGTTCCCAGCTTACGGCCGGGCCCTGACAGAACGGCGGCGGCCGATCTTTGCGAGTCACAGGCCGCCACCGGACACGCGCCCCCGCCCCGGACCCGGAGGCGGAAGAGGGGAATGAAGGGGGCGCGGAAGTGTTGACACGCCCCGCAGGCTGGCCTAGCTTTCATTTCATCTGGTGGGGCAACAGCGGCCCGCGGGCCGCCGGTACCGGTCTCGTCGCCGCGAAGGCACACAACTTGTTACCTCCGGCGGGCGTGGGCGGAACTGCCACGGCCGGAACCGCCCGGCGCCCGGCACCATTCCAGGACTGCAACCATGACCAACCTGACGAAGGGCCGCCGCATCGCCGCGGCAGCAGTAGCACTCTTGACGGCCGCCGCCGGGATCACCCCGGCGCAGGCCCTACCCCAAGGCGGCCCACGCTACGGTCCAGGTGCGGCGGGAAGTGGTGATCCCTACTTCCCGTACGCGGGCAACGGCGGGTACGACGTCCTGCACTACGGCCTCGACCTCCGCTACACGCCGCCATCGGGCCCGGGCGCAGCGGGAAACCTCACCGCGGAGGCCACCATCACCCTGCGCGCCATCCAGGACCTGGACGCCCTCAACTTCGACCTGCGCGGACTCACCGCCACGGCCGTGGACGTCGACGGCAGGGACGTCAACCGCGGCGCGGACCCCTCGGAATGGACCCAGGTGCAGGACGATGCGAACCGCCGGTGGGAACTCACCGTCGGACTGCGGCCAAAACTGAAGGAAGGCCGGACAACCACCATCACCATCAGCTACGGCGGTGCCACCAGCCGGCCCCAGGACACCACGGGGGCGCTGTACGGATGGGTGACCACCCCTGACGGAGCCATTGTGGTCAACGAACCCGACGGCGCACCCACCTGGTTTCCGGCGAATGACGACCCCGAGGACAAAGCCGCGTACTCCTTCCGCATCACCGTCCCGGAAGGAAAAACCGCAGTGGCCAACGGCCTGCCAGGCGACGACCCGGAAACACAGGCCGGCTGGACAACCTGGACCTGGGAGGCGGCGGACCCGATGGCCAGCTACCTCGCCACGGCAAGCGTCGGAGACTTCACACTGTCGTACGGAGAGGGACCCCGCGGCCTGCCGATCATCAATGCGGTGGACAACGGTGTGACCGGGCCCGCGCTGGTGAAAACCAATGCGGCCCTTGCGCTGCAGCCAGAGATGATCCGCTACTTGTCGGACCTGTTCGGGCCGTATCCGTTCGAGGCATTCGGGGCGATCGTGGATGACGACTCGGTGGACTACGCCCTGGAAACGCAAACCCGGCCGGTCTATTCAGAGGTTGCCGATGAGGACACCGTTGTCCACGAACTGGGTCACCAGTGGTTCGGTAACAGCGTCAGCCCGGCGGACTGGAAGGACATCTGGCTCAACGAGGGCTGGGCCACCTATGTCGAGTGGCTGTGGGCCGAGCACCAGGGCAGGGCGACGCTGGCAAAGCAGTTCACGGATGCCGTGGCTGAACTGGACAGCAAGAACCTCTGGGCGCTGGACATCTCCAATCCGGGACGGGACAACCTTTTCGCCGAGCAGGTGTACCGGCGGGGAGCCGCCACGCTCCACGCACTGCGGGCCAGGATCGGGGACTCTGCCTTCTTTGCCGGGGCCACCGAATGGCTGGACCGCTACGCCAATTCCTCGGCAACAACCGGGGATTTTGAGGCAGTGATGGAGGAAGCCTCCGGGCAGCAGCTTGACGCGTTCTTTAATGACTGGCTGCGGGAGGGCGACCGCCCGGCTATGCCTTAGTGGAGCCGCGAACCACCAGCGACGTTTCCAGCGTGACGCCGCCCGGCTTCAGGAACTTGCCCTCCATCAGCCGGCGCAGCTGCTCGCCCGCTTTCTGGCCCAGGGACGTGGCGGGCAGGTGGACGCTGGTCAGGCCCGGATTGCTGGTTGCCGAGTAGGGGAGGTCGTCGAAGCCGGCCACCGCGAGTTCCTCCGGGATCCGCACTCCGGCCACCCGAGCTTCCTGCAGCACGCCGTAACCGTGTGTGTCGGTTCCGCAGACGACGGCGGTCACCCCCGCGCGCTGCCATTCCGGCCAGGCGGCGGCGAATGCGGCAGCCGCTGTCCCGACGTCGATGGTGGTGCTGATGACCCTGTCCGGGCTCACGGAGATGCCGCGTGCCGCGGCCTCTTCCAGGAACGCCGCCCGCCGCACGGCAAACGTGTCGGTGCCGGTCACGCTGTCCACATAGGCCGCTTCCGTGTGTCCGGCGGCGGCCAGGTGTGCTGCCAGCTGGCGTGCCCCGCTGGCCACATCGAGGTTGACGGACGGTGCGTAGGATTCCAGCCCGGGCGCGTCCAGCAGGACAAGGGGCGACGGCGAAGCGAGGTCCTCGAGGAAGTCCGCGTTGGGTGCGTCCACCAGAAGCCCGGCCGGGCGCAGTGACATGAGCCGCCGGACGTCGCTGGCCTGCGGAAACTCGCCCGCTTCAGTGACGGACAACAGCAGTTGGTACTGCGGGCCGAGTGATTCCCGGACCCCGTCGATGACCTTGGCGAAGAAGGGGTTGGAGATATCCGGCGCCACCAGGATGACGATGGAGCTTACGCCTTTGGCCAGCGAGCTGCCGATTCCGTCCACCACGTAGCCGAGCTCGGCAATGGCATCGCGCACGCGGGCGATGTTGTCCTCGGAGACGCGGCCCGCCGTCTTGCCGTTGGCCACCAGGGACACTGTCGCCGTCGAAACTCCTGCCCGGGCGGCGACCATGGCCGCCGTGATCCGCCGTGGGCGCGCGTGCTGCTGCCTCTGTTCCGCGGATTCCATATGTTGATCGTAGTAGGCGGGGGAGCCCACCGAACGCTGGCGACTTTCGTGCGCATCGGCCGGCGGGTTGGGGAGAGGATTTAGCACGCACATGCCAGAGAGGGCCCTCGTCAGAAACCGCCGTGCGTCAAGCGCTTGACCTGCGTCAACGTTAAGCGTTTGACGTGCACCACATTCTGCTGCCATGATCACTCCTGAACGCTACAACTCCCCGGACGCCAGGCAGCTGGCACGGGCCCCAATGACGTGGAGAACACCATGGAACCCACCTTCCAGAACCCTGAGCCGGTCCAAGGCATCGAGCGCAGGAAAATCATCCTGGACTGCGACCCCGGGCATGACGACGCTGTGGCGTTGCTGCTCGCACACGGAAACCCGGACATCGACCTGCTGGCCGTCACCACGGTGGTGGGAAACCAGACCCTCGAAAAAGTCACCCGCAACGCGCTCGCCGTGGGCACCATCGCCGGCATCACCGGCGTCCCCTTCGCTGCCGGCTGTGACCGCCCGCTGGTCCGCAGCATCGAAACCGCGCCGGACATCCACGGCGAGTCCGGCATGGACGGCCCCGCCCTGCCCCAGTCGGCCATCGAGCTGGACCCGCGCCACGCCGTCGACCTCATCATCGACACCGTCATGGCGCACGAACCCGGCACCGTCACCCTGGTTCCCACCGCCGGCCTGACCAACATCGCCATGGCCGCCCGCAAGGAACCGCGGATCGTGGAACGCGTCAAGGAAGTGGTCCTCATGGGCGGCGGCTACCACGTGGGGAACTGGAGCGCCGTGGCCGAATTCAACATCATCATCGACCCCGAGGCCGCGCACATCGTCTTCAATGAAAAGTGGCCCGTGGTGATGGTGGGCCTGGACCTCACCCACCAGGCGCTGGCCACCCCGGACGTAGTGGAGAAGATCGCCGCCATCGGAACCGGGCCGGCGAAGTTCGTCACCGAACTGATGGACTTCTTCGCCCACACCTACAAGGACGCCCAGGGCTTCGACTACCCGCCCGTCCACGATCCCTGCGCCGTGGCGTACGTCATCGACCCCAGCATCGTCAGCACCCGCAAGGTGCCCGTCAACATCGAACTGCAGGGCACCCTTACCCTCGGCATGACCGTGGCCGATTTCCGCGCCCCGGCCCCCGCCGACTGCCACACCAGTGTGGCCGTGGACCTGGACCACGCACGGTTCTGGGACCTCGTCACCGACGCGCTGGTCCGCATCGGTGAGCCGGGCGCCGGTGACATGGACAACAAAGGCAACGCGTCCGACGTCGAACTTAACGAAGGTGCCCAGCTCACCGCCGGAGGGGTCAAGTAAATGGCCGCCACCATGACTGAAACGAAGACCGGCCGCGGCAACATCGCAGCCCTCATGACTGCGCTGCTGGCCGCCTGCGTGGCGTTCCAGCTCAACGCCTCCATGCTGAGCCCCGCCCTGGTGACCATGGGCGAGGAACTCAAGGCGGACCAGGCCGTCATCGGGCTCTCACAGACCTGGTTCTTCACCGCCGCCGCCCTGTTCTCCCTGTTCCTGCCGCGCCTGAGCGACATCGTGGGCCGCAAGAAAGTCCTGGTCGGCATGATGGTGATGATGGCCGTAGGCTCCGTCATCGCCGCCCTCGCCCCGGACATCACCTGGCTCTTCGTTGGCCGGATCATCCAGGGCGTCAGCGGACCCACGGTGCCGCTGTGCCTCATCATGCTGCGCTCGGCCGTCAGCAACCCCCGCAAGTACGGCACGCTCATGGGCCTGATCACCGCCGTCAACGGTGGAGTGGCGGGCGTGGACTCCTTCGTCGGCGGCTACTTCGCCGAGCACTTCGGCTTCCGCAGCATCTTCTGGCTGATGGTGGTCCTGGCTGTCGCTGCCACCGCCCTCATCGTGTTCCTGGCCGCCGAAAGCAAACCCGCCGCCGGTACCCGGATGGACTGGCTGGGCGTGTTCTTCATCGTGGTGGCCGTCGGTGCCCTGCTCACCGCCCTGAACGAAGGCTCCAAGCTGGTGGGCGGCTTCAACTCCGGCACGCTCATCCTGAGCCTGGCGCTGGTAGCCGTGTCCGCCGTCGCGTTCTTCGCCTTCTGGCGTACCGAACAGCGCGCCGCGCAGCCCATGGTGGAAACCGTGCACCTGCGCCAGCGCGCCACCTGGGCCCCGCTGCTCACCACCACCCTGACCATGACCGGCATCTTCGCCGTCATCAACGGCATCGTCCCTGCCTACGTCCAGGCCGCCAGCCCGGGCTTCGGCGTGGGCCCCACCGAGATGTCACTGATCATCCTCACCCCGTACGCCCTGCTGGGCTGGGTGGTGGGCCCGCTCAGCGGCAAGCTCGCACCAGTCCTGGGCTACACCAAGGTGCTGCGCATCGGCCTGCTCGGCAGCATCGCGGCGCTGGCCGTCATCGGGTTCCTGGGCCTGCACAGCCTGCCGATGATGATTGCCGGAACGGTCTTGCTGGGCATCATGTACGCCGGTACGGTCAACATCATGCTCAACGGACTCGGCGTTGTCCTCTCGCCCGCCGGCAACCCCGGCTTCCTGCCCGGCATGAACGCCGGTGCCTTCAACCTCGGTGCGGGCCTGAGCTTCCTCATCCTGCCCGCCGTGCTGGTGGCGACCGCCTCCCTTGGCGATGCCACTGCCTCCTACCTCACCGTGGTGGTGGTCGGCCTGGCGCTGACGGTGGCCGCGTTCGCGGCGTCGCTGCTGATCCCCAAGCCGGTTGAGGCCGAGGTGGCCGAATGAGTGCCGCAGCCGGGTCCGCGGGCGCTGACTCCCTGGGCGCTGGCCGGATCGTCGTCGTCGGCTCCCTCAACGCCGACCTCACCATCTACTGTGAACGGCTCCCGCAGCCCGGGGAAACGGTGCACGGCAACGGCTTCGCCGTGAATCCCGGCGGCAAGAGCGCCAACCAGGCCGTCGCCGCCGGCCGACTCGGCGGGCATGTCAGCCTGGTGGGTGCCGTGGGGGATGACCCCAACGGGCACATGCTGCTGGCCTCGGTAGCCGGTGCAGGCGTGGACGTAGGGCGGGTGCGTACCTCCAGTGAGCCCACCGGCGTCGCCGTGATCACCGTCGATGCCGGCGGCGAAAACAACATCATCATCTCCGCAGGTGCCAACGGCACACTGTCCCCGGCGGACGTGGCGGAGGCCGCGGACGTCCTGGACGGCGCCGCCGTCGTCAGCCTCTGCCTGGAAGTTGCCATGCCCACGGTCCTGGCTGCAGCGCAGGCAGGGCACGACGCCGGCGCCAAGGTCCTGCTGAACCTCTCGCCCTACGCCCACATCCCCGCAGCGCTGGCCGGGTTGGTGGACGTCCTGCTGGTGAACGCGCACGAAGCCGCGCTGTTCCTCGGCCCCGGGGCCTCTGTTCCGGGTGCCGACGCCCACGCCGCGCAATGGGACGCCGTCCGCGAACGCTTCGCCGAACGGGGGATCCGGCAGGTGCTGGTGACACTCGGGGCGCACGGGTCAGTAGTGCTGGATTCCGACGCCCCGGCCGGCCGATCCGTGGTGTTCGTGGAGCCCACCAGGGTGGATGCGGTGGACACTACCGGCGCCGGGGATGCCTTCACCGGTGCCGTGGCAGTGCGGCTCGCTTTAGGCGACGCGCTCGCCGACGCCGCAGCGTTCGCCTCCGTGGCCGCGGCCCTGGCCACCACGCGCAAGGGCACCCAGGCGGCGTACCCGGAAACGGCCGACGTCGAACGGCGCCTGCGCAAGTCTTAACCCCATCGACTGCCCCCCACCGGCACCCTAGCCACGCAAGCTCGGCCAAGGAACCCCGCCGGCGTGGGCCCAACGCCCTTTTCAGGCGTCAAAACGGCGCTTACGGAGCAATCGACGTTTAGCCGGGCGCGTCCAGAGTGACGCCGGTGTGCCCTGCCAGCCGGGCGAGCAGGGCGTCCTGGAAATCCCGATCTTCCGCAGCCGGATGCGGCGCCTGCCGGCGCTGGTGGTACCAGTAGCCGCCACTGCCGTTGGCGTCCGGATCATCACTGGTGGCCAGCCACTCCTGCGTGCGGTGGCCGAGATCAAGATCGTCCGGGGCGGAACGTCCGCCCATCCGGGTGGGCACCCAGCCCGGGTCCACGGCGTTGCTGGTGACTCCGGGCACCAGGCGGGCCAGGGCGGCGGAGAAGGCCGTGATGTGCAGCTTGGTAGTGGAATACGACGCCGTGGCGGAGCGGCCTGACCAGTCCAGGCCGTCGAGCCGGGTGTTGCCGCCGCGGTGCATGCCGCTGCTAAGGTAGATCAGCCGGCGCGGCCCCCTGATCAGCGCGGTGAGCAGGTACGGCGCCACCACGTTGACGGGCAGGAGCGCGGCGCCGTCCAGGACTCCGGCGTTGTGGATCACGGCGTCGATCCCACCGATGCGGTTGGCCTCGTCAGCGAGTTGGCGGACCTCGGCGTCGTCTGCAAGGTCTCCCACGAGGCACTGCGCGCCCTGGTCCACCAGGTGCTGTACCGCGGGCACTCGCCGGGCGGTCCGGGCATGGACCAACACGTGGTGGCCTTCGCGGGCCAGCGTTTCCGCTGTTGCCAGGCCCAGCCCGTCCGTTGAACCGGTCACCAGAATCCGTGCCATGGAAGAACCTCCGTTGTTTGTGCTCCTGGTACCCAGTTATACCCGCGCCCAAGTCTGCCCCGGGAGCTCAGTTCAGCAGCCAGGCCGCCCCGAGCAGCAACGGAACAGCCAGCGCCGAGGTGATGACCGCCGTCGTCTGCGCAAGGCTTTGGCCCACGCGGTACCGCACCGCGTAGAGGACCACGTTCTGGCCAGTGGGCAGGATGGCGCAGGCGGTCACCACGAAGGTGTTGAAGTCGTCCAGGTGAAAGACGTATCTGGCCAGGGTCCACGCGAGAGCGGGCTGGATGGCTGATTTCAGGACGACGGCCAGGAACGTGGGCGCGCTGTCGCTGCTGCTGGCCCGCGGTGAGAGGCCATGGAGGGACATGCCGAAGATGATCAGCATCAGCGGAACCGTCACCTGCGCAATGAGCTTGAGGGGATCCAACACCAGGGGCGGGATTTCGATGCCGACGGCGCTGACGATGATGCCCAGGATGGCCGCCACGGTCACGGGGTTGCGGAAGGGGGTGGCGAGGATGCGGCGCAGGGAAGGCTTGGTCCCGTCCGGGTTGGTCAGGTCCAGGATGGTCAGCGCGATCGGGGTGATGACGGCGAGCTGGAACAGCATGATGGGTGTGACGTAGGTGGCACTCCCCATGACGTATTGCGACAGCGGAACGCCGAGGTTGGTGGAGTTCACGATGCCCGTGGCCAGGGCGCCGATGGTGGTGCGGCGGACTCCCCAGCGGGCGATCGCACCCACTAGGGCGAACACCGCCATCATGGCCACGGCGGTGACCACGGAGATCAGGCCCGTCTCGCTCAGGACCTCCGAGATGTGCCGGGTGGCGATCATCGAGAACATCAGGCTGGGCAGTCCCACCAGGAACGTCAGGCTGGAAAGCACCTTTGTGCCCTGCGGGCCCAGCGCGTTCGTCTTGCCCAGCACGTAGCCGACGAACATGACCACGCCCACCACAAAAAATCCCTTTAGGACTCCGTCCACACCGCTGTCCTCAATCTCATCGCCCTAGGGCGGCAGTACCTGGCGGAGCCTTTGACCGGCGCCTTTGACCCGAGCCTTTGACCCGAGCCTTTGACTGCTGCCGTTGGCCGCTGGCCCCTGGCAGGAGGCCCTGTCAGATGCTATCCGTAGGGGCGGCGCGGGAATCAATTTGGTCCGTCAGTGCGTCAATCCGCTCCAGCGCGCCGGTGAGGCGCTCCACGGAAGCCCACAGTTCCGGCTGCTGTTCACGGATCTCTTCAAGGGAAGCCCCGGTGGAGCGCAGGGATCCCAGGTCGAAGCTGACGTTGGTCCGGGCTCCCGCCACGGCCGCGCGGAGGGCACCGAAAGCGACAACGACGTCGGCGATCAGCGCCTTATTGCCGTGCGCCGCCAGCCAAGCGAGATCGTCTATGGCCTGCACCGCCCGGGCGCCGAGCACGGCGGAGGCGTGCGCGGCGTCAACTGAGGCCTCGCGGATGGCGTTGTCCCGTTCAGCGCCGGGCTCCAACCGGAAGGCGGCGCCGAAGGCCCGGGACGCCGTCGAATCCTCGTCGGCCAGGTGCAGCGCCTCGCTCCGCAGTTTCCGGGCACGGTCCCTCAGATCGTCCACGGTTTGCTGATGGTCCGCGCCCGGTTCGGTATAGCCGGCCACCATCGAGGCCAACGACGCAGCAACGGCCAGCATTACGCCTGTCCCGGCACCGCCGCCCGGTGAGCCGGTGGATTCGGACAGGGCCTGCGTCCACTCCTCAACGGTTGAACTCCGGGTGGTCACGTCACGTTCTTCCATGGTTGAAGGGTGCCCAGGAACAGGCCCGGCTAAACGGGTCCGGTCCCTGCCGTCCCGTCCCCCATGTAGTCTCGGCACATGATTCAACGCCACCGCTACCCGTACGGCGAGGATCCCAGCCAGTGGGGCGAACTGTTCCTCCCCGATCTTCCCGTAGGCGCCCGGCACCAGGGCGTGGTGGTGGTGATCCATGGCGGGTACTGGCGTGCGAAGTATGGCGCCGAGCTCGGCGAACCTCTGGCCAGGGACCTGGCGGAACACGGGATCGCCGCCTGGAACCTGGAGTACCGGCGCGCCGGAAACGGAGGCGGCTGGCCCGGCACGTTCGATGACATCCTGGCGGGCATCGACCAGCTGGCAGCGCTCGCGGACCCCCATGCCCTGGACCTGGGGAAGGTGGTGGCCCTGGGCCATTCGGCCGGAGGGCACCTGGCAGTCTGGGCCGCCGGGCGGGACAGGGTGCCGGAACTGGGGACAGGAAACGCGGACAGCCTTCCGGGCCGGCGGGGAGTCCGGCTCACCGGCGTGGTCAGCCAGTCCGGGGTCCTGGACCTGGCCGGCGCTGAACGCCTCAACCTCAGCAACGGTGCCGTAGCCAACCTGCTGGGCGGACCGTCGTCGGAATTCCCCGCCCGGCACCGGCTGGCCAGCCCCATGGCGGCGCTGCCGCTGGACGTTCCCGTGTACGCCGTCCACGCCGAAGCCGACGACGACGTGCCGCCGGAAATGTCCACAGGCTATGTGGACGCGGCCCGGGGATCGGCGGTGCCCGCACGGTTCGTCAGCGTCCCCGGCGACCACTTCGCGCTGATCGACATCACCGCCCCGGCCTACCTGGCGTGCCGCGAACTGGTGTGTGAACTGCTGCGCTGACATGGAATTCGGCCCCGCCCGCTTCTCTGGCAGAGTATGACCATGCTCACGGTGATCGGCGAAGGCCTTGTTGACGTTGTCCAGCGCGCTTCGGGAATCGAAGCCCACGTAGGCGGCAGCCCGCTCAACGTTGCGGTGGGCCTGGCACGCCTGGACCACCCGGTGCAGTTCATCGGCCGCTACGGGCGCGACGCCTACGGCGATTCCGTGGCCGCGCACCTCCGCGCCAGCTCGGTGATGCTTCCGCTGGGCCCGGATGAGTTGCCCACCAGCGTTGCCACCGCCTTGATTGACGACGACGGCGCCGCCACCTACACGTTCGACCTCGCCTGGGAGCTTCCCGGCATCGCAGACCGGCTCGGCTTCATGCTCCAGGGCACCACGCTGCTGCACACCGGATCGATCGCCACGATGTTGGCGCCCGGCGCCACCGAGGTGCTGGCCGCCGTCGAATATGCACACCCGCATGCCACCATCAGCTTCGACCCCAACTGCCGCCCGAGCATCATCACCGACGTCGATTACGCGCGCCGCCACGCGGAAAAGTTCGTCTCCCTCGCCGACGTGGTGAAGGCCTCGGATGAGGACCTCGCCTGGCTGTATCCGGGGCAGGACGTCCTGGAGTCCGCCCGCCAGTGGCTGGCACTGGGAGGCTCCGAGGGGCCGGCGATGGTGGTGGTGACCCGGGGCGGCGAGGGTCCATGGGGCATCACGGCCGCAGGCGAGGCCGCAGTGGCGGCCCCGCGCGTCGAGGTGGCGGACACCGTTGGTGCCGGCGACTCCTTCATGGCGGCCCTGCTCTCCGGACTCGTGGACCGGGGCCTGGACGGCGCGCAAAACCGGAAGGACCTGCGCGAGCTGCCCGCGGAGGCGCTGGCGGAACTGCTGGCCCACGCTGCCCGCGCCGCTGCTGTCACCGTTTCCCGGCCCGGCGCCAACCCGCCCACCCGGGCGGAGATGAACGCCCTGCCGGAGGACTGACCCCGGAGCTGCCCCCCACATCGACACTGCAGGGTGAATGCCTTAGTATCTTTAGCTTGACGGGCGTGTTACTAGGCTATCGAGGAAGGGTCATGACTCCTTTAGGTGGATTGGGAAGTGTCGACACCCGGGAAGCGGTTGGCCGGATCGGTGCAACCGACGTCCTTGATGCGCTGAGCGAGTACCGTGCCGCGGAGACAGCCATGCTCCGCCGCACCCGCCCCATCATGGATCGCGGTGCCACCGACGTCCTCGCCCTGCGCTACGTCCGCGAGGCAACACTTCGCGGCGATGGCATGCGCCCCACGGAACTATCGGCCCTGTTGGGGCTGAGCTCCGCCTCGATTACTGCCCTGATTGACCGGCTGGTGTCAGGCGGCGTTGTGGTGCGGGAGCCCCACCCCTCGGACCGCCGGGCTTCCATCCTCCGGAGTACCGGGGTGAGCGAGACCGCGGAAGTCCAGGCGCTGGACGACGCCCGGCGGCCCATCGCCAACCTCATAGAATCCCTTGACCGCGACGAGCTTGGAACAGTTTTTGGCTTCCTGGTCCGCATGCGCAACGCCATGGACGAGGTGGCGAGGGACTGATCCGCCAATCCGGGCTGGACAATTGCCTAGAGGTACTAAATACTAGGCAAACTAGCAATTCGGTAAACGAGGGATCGAGGGCGACATGACAGCGGTAGCAGAACCACAGAGCCGGAACCGGAATCACCTGGCCGATGTCGTCGCCCTTCCGCTGCCCGACAGCTATGGCTTCAACGCCGATCCCGTGGAGGCGTCCGACGCGCCCCCGGAGGCCGGCGGATGGATGAAGGCAGTTGCCTTGGCGTCCGCCAAACTGGAGCAGCTGCAGTGGGAGCTGGACGCCGCCGAAGAGGACCTGTGCGCGGCTCTCCGCGGCGCCTCTGCCTTCAGTGTCAGCGCGCCGGCCCTGGCCCGGACGGCCGGCCTGACAACCGACGAGCTCGAGGCTTACCTGCAGCGGCCCGCACTGATGGATGTTGCCGCTGTCCCCGGTTTGGCCGGCCCGGCCATGCCGTCGCTCGGCATGCAGGCGCAGGCCTAGCTCAAGCTACTTAGCTCCACTTTGGCGGGCTGTTGCCCCGCCGCCGCCCTGCGGCCACCCGCCCCGGTGTTTCGCTGACGCGCCGCAGCCGCATGCCGGCGTCGTCCGCCCCTGGCGTCCGGCGCGTATTGGCCCCGCCCGACTGTTAGGCCAGGGAGAGGAAAAGCTTCTCCAGCTCTTTCCGGTCCAGGGTTTCGTCCTTCTGGACGATGCACTGCTCCAGCCCGGTGGCGATGATGGCGAATCCGGCCCGGTCAAGGGCCTTCGATACCGCCGCCAGCTGCGTGACCACATCCTTGCAATCGCGGCCTTCCTCGAGCATGCGCGTGACAGCGGCAAGTTGGCCCTGGGCGCGCTTCATGCGATTGATGACGGGCGTAAGTTCGGCGGGGTTCAGTTCCAAGGTCTACTCCAGTGACGGGGGATTGATGATCCCAGCCACCTTTCCAGCGGGCCATTCCCCGTGCAGCGCCCTAGGTTCCGCTCCAGACCGACGCCGAGCCGGAGTGGCCGGTCACAACGGCCTCGTAGATCAGGAACAGCCCCGCCAGGACGCCGAGAACTGACGTAGCCGGAACAAGCCAGCGGGCGGCCAGGAGGCGTCCGGCTCCGCGGAGCACGTGCCAGCGGTTCACTGCGGCGGGGAAGGCGGCAAGAATCTGCGCGGCCGCCACCACCAGGAAGATCACCGCCACGAACCGGAAGAAGCCGCCCTGCTCGGCGTGCTCCCGGATAAGGTTCGAGGCAGGCCTGGCCTTCTCCAGCTGTTCACCGGCCTGCGCGGTGAGGATGGACAACGGCACCAGGCCAAAGGCCAGGACGCCGAGGGGCCAGGCCAGGTAGGCCCTGCTCCGGCGCCAGAGTGCAAAGACCACCGCCCTCAGGCCCGCCAGCGGCGCCAGGACAACCACTCCATGGACCAGGAGGATGTGGGCCGGAAGGCCGCCGATTTCCACCATGCAAAGCTCCTAGGGACTGGGCAGTGACGCCGGATCAGGTGTGCTGGAGTCAGGCTATCCCCGTGGTGCCCAGCAGCAGGCCAACGCCATAGGTGAAAGCCATGGCAAGGGCGCCGCCAATGACCAGGCGCAGGGTGGCCTTCCGCTTCGAGCTGCCGCCGATCCTGGCGCTGACCGTGCCGGTAATCGCCAAGGCGATGACAACCGCCACGAAGGTGAGGGGGATCCGGATTTCGGCCGGTGGCAGCAGGATTGCCAGCAGCGGCAGTACCGCACCGACGGTGAAGGCGATGGCCGAGGCAAACGCTGCGTGCCAGGCGCTGGCGACGCTGGCCTCATCAATCTTCAGCTCGGCCTCCAGGTGCGCGCCCAGCGCATCGTGCTCGGTGAGCTCGAGGGCCACCGTGCGCGCGGTTGCTTCGGTGAGTCCCTTCGCCTGGTAGATGGCGGCTAGCTCCTCCAGTTCGCCGTCGGGATCGTCACGGAGTTCCTGGCGTTCCTTCTCGATCAGGGCCCGCTGGCTGTCGCTTTGGCTGCTGACGGACACGTACTCGCCCAGCGCCATGGAGACGGCGCCACCCACCACGGCGGCCGCGCCGGCCACCAGGATAGGGGTGACATCGTTGGTCACACCGGCGACTCCCACCACCGTTGCGGCCACGGACACGATGCCGTCATTGGCTCCAAGGACGCCCGCGCGCAGCCAGTTCAGGCGCGCTGCAATGCTGTCGTCGTGCGGCTCGTTTGGGTGCTGCTTCAGCAACTCAGTCATAGGGGAAAGTAAAACACCGGCAGCGGTCCCCGGCTACGCAGGTTTGCATACCCTATCCGCGCCCCCGGGCACGCCCTGTCTTGCGCCGGGGGTCAGAGCTGGGGAACGCACGGGCCGCTGCCCAGGAGGGCCAGCCCGGCGCGGTCCCCGGCGGCGAAATCCACCACGCCCATGTTGGCCGCATGCATCAGCTGGCCCGGATCGTTGACGTGGTCCAGGCCCACAACGTGGCCGAGTTCGTGCATGATGATGGCCCGCACCTGGTCCGTTCCGTCCGGGCGGCTGGCGAGGATGCCCGCGAGGTCGGGCGCATCCAGCCGGATCTGGCCGGCGGCGAGGACCATCGGCTGGCCGGGTGCCTGGACGAAGGTGCTGCCGCCGTCGCCCGCGATGTCGCCGGCGAGGCCGGGTGACTCCTGCGGGGTGGACCATGCGATCAGCACCGGGGCCCAGCGCTTGCCGTAGCGGTCCGGCTGGAAGGCCTCCCGCTCATCTGCCGGCGCTTCGGTTGAGGTGCCGTCGTAGATGAACTGCAGGCCGGTGGCCGCGGAGGTCGCTGCTACCGCGTCCCGGATCAGCGCGTCCCCACCCGGCACGGCGAAGTCAGGACGCACTACGTAGTGGACCGGACGGCACGGATCGTATGCGGCGAACCGCTGGCCGGGATCGGGCGAGTCCTGCAGGACGAAAGCCGTGGAGCCGGTGCTGGCCGGGGGAGTCCCCAGGGGCGAGGACGCGGCCTCGAACCCGGGCGGCGGAGCCGTTGCCCCCGGCAGGTACGGTGCCGCGAAGGGAAGGACAACGCGGTTGAAGAACGACGGCGTGAAGTACAGGCAGATGACCAGCGCCAGGCCGAGCGCGGGGAGCAGCCGCCGCTTCCGCTTCCGCTGCCGGGGCCGGTACGGCCGGCGCAAACCGCCAAACGCCGGGCGTCCTGCGGGCGCCGGTTCCGGTGCGCGCCACGGAGCCTGCTGTGCCTGCCGGCCGAACGCCTCGTCGATGGCCCACTGCGGGATCCTTCCGCTCGGTGACCGGCGCACCCTTGGCAACGGGCCGCCGTCGGGCGCTCCCGGCCATGTGCCCTGATCCCTGCCTGAACCGCCCACCCAACATCCCCCGTGCCGCCTGCCGATGAATCCTCTTCAGCTTAGGGGCGGCGAGGCGCCCGTTTCCGGCGGCTAAGTGCAGGATTTCCACAAGTTAAAAGCGCCCGCCCGGCCGGAACGCTGGTGCCGTTCCTGCCGGGCGGGTGCCCTGTGGTGGTTGGCGGCTATTCTTTGCCGAGGTTGGCGGCGGAGGTCTTCTCGCCGGTGACCTCGTTGAGGGCCCGCAGGTCGAAGATGCCGTTGATGTCGGCCTGCTTGGTGGTTCCGGCCGTGACGCCATCGGCCAGCAGCTTCTGGTACGTTCCGGCCAGCGGATCCACCGTGAACACGATGTTCTTGAGCGACCGGTCGATGACATCGGCCTTGAGCTCGGCGCCGGCCGCTTCCTTGAGTGCTGCGTTGATGACGGTGGCCTTCTCATCCGCGGCGGCACCGTTCAGCCACTCCACGGACTTGGCGTGGCCCTTTAGGAGCGCCTTGACGGTGTCCGGGTGTTCTGCGGCGAATTTCTGGTTGACGATCAGGATGGTGGTGGGGAATTCGCCGGGCTTGCCGGACAGCGAACCGTCCCACAGGTCTTTCTCGTCCACCAGCACCTTGGCGCCGGCGGTCAGCACCAGGCGAGAAGCCCAGGGTTCGGGCAGCCACGCGCCGTCGAGCTTTCCGTCCTGGAACAGTTTCAGGGTCTGGGCGTTCTCGGTGGGGTTGATGGCCACGTCGCCGCTGCCGTCCACGTTTGTCTTGTAGCCCTGGGCGGTCAGCCAGGCGCGGAGGGCCACGTCCTGGGTGCCGCCAAGTTGCGGGGAGGCGAGGGTCTTGCCCTTGAGGTCCGCGGCGGAGGTGATCTCCGGCTTCACCACGAGCTGCGCTCCGCCGGCGGCGGCACCGGCAATGATGTTGATGGATTCGCCCTGGCTCTTCACGAACGAGTTGATGGCCGGGTTGGGGCCTATGTAGGTGGCGTCGATGGCTCCGGCGTTGAGCGCCTCAATGGCGGCGGGGCCGGCGTTGAAGACCTGGGTGCTGAGCTTGGTGTCGCCGAGCTGGTCCTTGATGAAGCCTTTGCTGACGCCCACCAGTGCGGGGGCGTGGGTGACGTTGCCGAAGTAGCCGAGTTTCAGTTCCGCCGCCGGGTTTCCGGCGGGCGCTGCTGCGGCCTCTGGTGCGGTGGCGGTGTTGTTCGCGTTGACGGCTGAGGCGACGGCGGCGCCGCCTCCCACGAGGGCGAGGATGGCGGCGGCGATGCCGATTTTCAGGCCCAAGGGGCGCTTGGGAGCGGCCTGGCCGGCGACGATGCGGGTGGAGTTTCCGGGGTTCTGCGGACTCGTGTCCTGGGGGTCTGCCATGGGGATTCCTTTGCTGGGGCGGGTGCTGAGACGAGATTACGGAGCGCCCAGCAGGGCCACAATGATTCCCGTAGCAGGCGTTAACGGGACGACGCGCAGCCGCAACGCGGCGTCGTCCAGCGTCACGGAAGGTCGCACGGCGTCTTCCCCGCGCCCGGACATCCGGGTGCAGTCCCCCGTTAAACCACCACCGTCATGCCGCCGTCGATAAAGATGGTTTGCCCGTTGACGAAGGCCGAACCGTCCGACGCCAGCCAGACGGCAGGGCCGGCCAGGTCGCTGGCGGTACCCCAGCGCCGGGCCGGTGTCCTTCCCAGGATCCAGGAGTTGAACTGCTCGTCGTCCACCAGGTTCTGCGTCATCTCCGTGTGGATGTAGCCCGGAGCGATGGCGTTGATCTGCAGACCTGATGACGCCCACTCAGCCGTCATGGCACGGGTCAGGTTCCGCAGCCCGCCCTTTGCGGCGACGTAGGGCGCGATGGTGGGCCGGGCCAGGTCCGTCTGGACGGAGCAGATGTTGATGATCTTGCCGCGGCCCCGGGGCACCATCACGCGGGCTGCGGCGCGGCCCACCAGGAAGGCGCTGGTGAGGTCGGTGCTGATGACCCGCTCCCAATCGCTGACGTCGAGGTCCAGCATGGCCACCCGGTGCTGGATGCCGGCGTTGTTGACCAGGATGTCCAGGGGGCCAACGTTCTCCTCCACCCAGGCAACGCCCCGCTCGGCGTCGCTGTCCCGGGTGACGTCGAACGCGCAGCTGCGGATCGGGCCCGGGGCGAAATCCGCTGCCATCGACGCCTCAGCCGCTGCGAGCCGCTCCGCATTGATCCCGTTCAGGACCACCGTGGCGCCGGCCTCCGCCAGTGCCCGGGCGAGTACGTTGCCGATGCCGCGGCTGGAACCCGTGACCAGGGCGGTGCGTCCGGTCAGGTCAAACAACTGGCTCATCGCCGGGCCTCTCCGGCGCCGGCGGCGCTGAGGTTTGCGACGGCCTGCCGCACCACCGCAAGGTCCTGGTCTCCCAGGCCCTGCGCCACCAGCTCCGTGTACAGCTCGATTCCGGCGGACGCCATGGGTGTGGCGGTACCCGCGCTGCGTGCACTGTCCAGTACGAAGGACAGGTCCTTGCGCATGAACTTGGCCGGCCCTGTGGGTGTGTAATCCTTGGCCGCCAGCCGGGGTCCCACCTGGTCCAGCACGCGGCTGCCCGCCAAGCCCCCGGCGAGCACCTCGAAGAGGGCGTGGACGTCCAGGCCCGAGCGTTCGGCCAGCTCCGCGGCTTCGGCGAGTGCCGCCGTCGTGGTTCCCACCACCAGCTGGTTGCATGCCTTGGCGAGGGAGCCGGCGCCCAGCCCGCCCAGCCGCCGGACCGCCGCGCCCATGGCCTCCAGGACCGGCAGCGCACGTGCGAAGTCCGTCTCGGAGCCGCCAGCCATGATGGCCAGGGTTCCCCGGCGCGCGCCGTCCGTGCCGCCGCTGACCGGTGCATCGAGCACGGAGGCGTTCCCGGCGCTCGCCTCAGCCACCGCGAGGCCGAACGCCTGCACCCCCACCGGTGACACGCTGCTCATGACCACCACCAGCGTCCCCGGCGCGGGTGGCTCCGTCCGCCATGCCGCCAGGAGGCCGGCCGCGGACTCTTCGATGAAGGGAAGATCGGGGAGCATGAAGATGATGACGGGCTCGCCGCGCAGGTCGGCGACGGTGTCGACGCCGGACCCGCCCCGGAGTTCAAGGTCCCGGACGGCTGCGGGGGAGCGGTTCCAACCCCTGACCTGCCACCCGGCGCCGAGCAGGTTGGCGGCCATCGGGGCGCCCATGAGGCCGAGCCCCACGAAGCCGACGGAGCCGTGCGTCACTTGGCGTCCTCCACGACCAGCAGGTCGCGGCCGTTCGTTTCGGGGGTGAAGAAGGTGGTGGCGAAAGAGATTGACGCCAGCACCAGGGAGTAGATCGCGGGAACCAGCCAGGAGTGGCCGGTAGCTGCGAGCAGTGCCACACCGATCATCGGTGCAAAGCCGCCGGCGAGCACTGCGGAGATTTCGCGGCTGAGGGCGACGCCGGTGAAGCGGTGCTGGGAGCCGAAGAGTTCCGGCAGCAGGGCGCACTGCGGGCCGAGCATGGACTGGACGCCCAGGGCGATGCCAACTACCATGACCACCCAGACCAGGGTGACGTTGCCCAGTGTGACCAGGTAGAAGGCCGGGAGGGCGATGACGGCCTGGAACAGGGCGCCGTAGCGGTAGACGGGAACCCGGCCGAAGCGGTCGGACAGCGCACCGAAGGTGACCACCAGGACCGCCGCGAATCCGGCGGCGATCAGCAGACCGGTGGGGCCGATGAACTTGTCGCCGGCGAAGACGCCGGCCGGCATGCTGATGAAGGACACCAGCAGCGCCGAGTAGATCGATGAGTTTCCGTTCTCACCCATCCGCAGGCCAATGCCCACCAGCACGTTCTTCTTGGAGTGCTTCCAGATCTGGCCCACCGGGTTCTTGACCACGGCCTTGTGTTTTTCGAGCTCCTGGAAGACCGGGGTTTCCTTGAGCTTGAGCCGAATGAAGACGGCGATGATGATCAGGATGACGCTGGCCAGGAAAGGTACGCGCCAGAGCCAGCCCTGCAGGACTTCCTTGTCCGCCAGGGCCATCAGGGCGAAGGTGCCGGCGCCCAGGAGCGTGCCCAGCTGGATGCCCACGAAGGGCAGTGAGGCGAAGAAACCGCGACGGCGGCGCGGGGCCACCTCGGAGATCAGCGTTGTGGCGCCTGCCTGCTCGGCTCCGGCGCCCAGGCCCTGGAGGATGCGCAGGGCAACCAGCAGCACCGCCCCGAGCATCCCCGCCTGCTCAAAGGTGGGGAGGAGCCCGATGGCGAAGCTGGCCATGCCCATCAGGCCGATGGTCAGGATCAGCACCATTTTGCGGCCAAACCGGTCCCCGATGTACCCGAAGACCACGCCGCCGAAAGGCCGGGCCGCGAAGCCGACGCCGTAGGTGGCGAAGGAGGCGATGACGGCGCCGCTCTCGCCCAGCGGGGCGAAGAACAGCGGGCCGAAAATCAGGGCCGATGCGAGGCCGTAAATGTAGAAGTCGTAGTACTCCAGGGCCGAACCCACGGAGCTGGCAAGAGTTGCCCTTCGCAGCTGCTCCGGATCGACGACGGCGCCGTCCGCATCGGTCTGCGGTGATTTAGTACGAGTTGTCACGAGAACTCCCTCTAATGCACTCCAGGCCCCCGTTGGCCTGGTGGGATAGCGACAACACCTGTTGTGTCGATCACTATGCTGAACACAATACAGCAAGCTGAACAACTGGCAACAGTTTTTTGTTTTGTTGAGAAGTGGCGTTCCTCTGCGGCTTGGAGTCCGCGGCCGCGTTTAGCCCATAGGGTTGCCCAGCGAGTGTGCCAGCTCCTTGAGCTCCTTGACCATCTGCGAGCCCTGCTCCGGAGTGTAGGTGGCCTTCAGCGCGGTGACGGACAGGCCCAGGCTGGGACCGTGGGCGCCGCGCGTCGGAACAGACACGGCCAGGCACACCACTCCGGTGGTGCTTTCCTCGTCCTCGAAGGCGTAGCCCTGCTCGCGGATTTCGCGCAGCTGCGACTTCAGTTCCGCCCCGGTGCGCAGCGACTTGGGCGTGAGGACCGGCAGTTCGGCGTCATCAGGGAACATCCCTTCGATGTCGTGCACGTTGAGCCGGGCGATCAGCGCCTTGCCTACGGCGCAGAGGGATACCGGCATCTTGTCGCCGATATTGGAGGTCAGGCGGACTGCGGGGTGGCCCTCGTAGCGGGCGAGGTAGATAACGTTGGTTCCGTCCAGCATGGCGATCCGGACGGTCTCCCCGGAGAGGACGGAGGCCTGTTCGCAGTAGCGGTAGAACTCCTGGACCTCGTCCATCCGGCCCAAGTAGGCAGCGCCGAGTTCCACCAGCTTGCGGCCCAGGGTGAATTCCGCTCCCTGCCGGGTGATCAGCCGGGCTTCTTCGAGCGCCAGCAGGAGATTGGAGGTGGAGGACTTGGGAATCCCCACTTCGCGCGAAAGGTCGCTGAGGGTCAGCCGCCCCGTTGCAGAAGCCGCCAGCGCATCCAGGACGGCGGCCGCACGCGTGACTGCCGGCGCCGGCGAGGCGGCTCCCGACTTGTCCGGTGAAGCGGGGGTGCGGGAATCGGCCATGATTCTCCTTAGGTTGCCGGGACTGACTGCAGTGTCCGTTCAGTCAACTGAACGCTATCCATCATAAGTGCCCCGGCGGATGTGCGGTCCCGAAGAATGCGGGAGCGGCCCGTCAACCGACCGCGCTGGTCAGGGTTCCGACGCCCTCCACCACGATGTCCACGCGGTCGCCCGGCTCCACGGGCACCGCGGTGCCGGGCGCGCCGGTCATGACGACATCCCCGGGCTCAAGGGTCAGCCAGGAGGTGACGTAGACAAGGCAGTCCACCACAGAGGAGGGCAGGTTGAACGTCCCGGAGTTGGCCTTGGCCACTCCGTTGACGAAGACGTCGATGCCAGCCCGCTCGGGATCCGGGAGGGCGGTTTCTATCCACGGTCCGAGGGGCGTGTAGTTGACGCCGGCCTTGCCCTGGAAGTTCCGCTCGTCCACCGCGTTCTGATCCACGTTGGTGACGTCGTTGACGCAGGTGTAGCCGAGGACGTGGTCCAGGGCGTTCTCCGCGGTCAGGTCAGCTGCCTGCTTGCCGATCACCACGGCGAGTTCACCTTCTACGTTTACTGTGCCGCGGCCGCGTGCTGCGACGATCCGGTCGCCAGGTCCGGCCACGGTGTGGACGGACTTATGCCATGCCTGGATGGGCAGTGGGTGGTCGTTGAGGGTCAGGTTGTGGCCGATGCCTACCACTACCGCCGGGGCCACGGGAGCGAGGAGCTCCGCCTCACCTGCGGGGGTGGTGCCGCCCGTGAAGCGGAGCGGTGCCTCGAACGGGTCGACGATGTGGTGCCATGATCCGGCCCGTTCAACCGCGTGCCGGGTCCCGGACGCTGTGTTGATTCTGGCGATGCGCATTGGTTCTCCCGGTACTGGCTTAGTAGAAGTGGACGGTGTCCACGAGGTGGGGAAGCTCGCCGCCGTCGAGGAAGGTGCGGAGGTTGCTGCAGAACCGCTCGGTGATCAGCCGGTTTTCGGCGGCGCTGAGGGCTGACGTGTGGGGCGAGACCATAACCCTGGGGTGGCTCCACAGGGGGCTGTCCCGGGGCAGCGGCTCCACGGCGAAGACGTCCAGGCAGGCGTAGCCCACCTGGCCGTTCTCCAGCGCCTCCAGCAGCGCATCCTCATCCACCACGGTGCCTCGGCCAACGTTGACGAAGGTGGTGCCGGGTTTCATGGCCGCGAACAGTTCCCGGTTGAAGAGTTTCTCTGTGTATTCGGTTCCGGGCAGGGTGTTGACGACGGCGTCTGCCGTGGCGAGGAGTCCGGGCAGGCCCGCGTTGTCCACCACCTGGTGGATGCCCTCGATGGGCTCAACGGTCCGCTTGGTGCCGCTGACGTTCATGCCGAGCGCCCTGGCGATCCGGGCCGTTTCCAGCCCGATTTCGCCCAGGCCGCTGATCACCAGGTTTGAGCCGTTGACCAGGCGGGTGGGTACCCGCAGGTCGGGCCAGGCCTTGGCGGCTTGGTCCTGGGCCAGCTCGGCGCTCCGTTTGAAGCCGTTCAGGATTCCCATCGCCGCAAATTCGGCGAGGGGAAGCGCGTGTACTCCGGCGGAGGTGGTGATCCGGAATTTCTGCAGGACGTCCTGGCCGAGCCCGGATGCCTTGACCGCTCCGCCTGCCCCCGCCGCCATGGCATGGATCCATTCGAGTGCGGGGTTGTCCCGGGCGATGCGGGCCAGGCCCGCAGGGCTCTCATTGGGGAAGCCGTAGAGCACTTCGGCCCTGCCGAGCATGGCCCAGTAGCGTTCCTCCTGCCCGGGCGTGCGCTCGAAAGCGGGATCGCCGGCGTGGTCCGCGGGAAAGCGCTCCGGCGGGAGGAGGCCGGGCTCGTACAGGACGGTGATAGACGGATCGACGGCACGGATCTGGTCCACGAGCTCTGCTTCGAGCGGGACGGCGATGGCCACAGTCTTGGGAGAAGTCATCTGTTCACTATACTGTCTGCTGGCTAGCATGCTGAACAGTTTGGACTATGTTTCTGTCACTGCAGCCGGGTCATGCGGCTTTGACCACCGGAAGTTCGTCCCAATGGGTGGTGTACCGGGGCGAGCGCATGTCACGCTTCATGGTCCAGTCGAGGCCGGACTTGATGCCGGCATGTCCCAGCCCGATGGCCCCGCGCCCGAAGCGCCGGCTCACATCGTCAAGCAGCGGGCCGATGCCGCGTTCCTCATGCCGGTTCTCGAACAGTTCGAGCGGCGACTGGTTGCCGCTGGGCCGCAGGTCGGTCAGCATGATCCCCGCCTTGGCATATTTGAGGCCGTCCCGGATGTGGGGGAGCAGGGCATGTGCCGCCCTGGTCAGCAGCAGCGGGTCCGCCGTCGGCATCGGCAGCGAAACGCATACGGACGGGTACGCCTGCTCCTGTTGGCGGAAGGGTGACGTGGCGGCAAATGCCGTGAGCACTTTCGCCTGCAGGCCGTGCTTGGACAGCCTGGCGCTCGCCTGCTGCCCGTAAATGCTCAGCACCTGCCGCAGGCCGTCCGCACTGGCGACCGGCGTGGCGAACGATCGCGAGAAGATCAGCTGGTCCCGGCCGATTCGCTCCTCCTCCATGGGAATGCAGGGGGTGCCCCGCAACTCGAGGACGGTGCGCATCAGCACCACCGAAAACCTGTCCCGGATCATCACCGCATCGGCGCGGACCAGGTCCTGGACCGTGAAGATCCCCAGGACGTTGAGCCGCTTGGTCAGCCTTCCGGCGATGCCCCAGATCTCGTCCACGGGCAGCCGGGCCAGCAGGCTGTCCCGGACATCGTGGGGGACCGCCTCCCATAAACAGACCCCGTCAAAGGCCGGGTTGTTCTTGGCCCACTTGTTGCAGAGCTTGGCGAGCGTCTTGGTGGGTGCGATGCCCACGCATACGGGAACGCCCACATGCCTGCCGACGGCGTTCTTGATGGTGCGTCCGAGGGGTAGCAAGGTGCCGGCGTCCCCCTTGACCCCCAGGAACGCCTCGTCGATGCTGTAGACCTCCAACCAGGCCGAGTACCTGCCGAGCAGCTCCATGACCCGCGCGCTGATGTCGCCGTAGAGTTCGTAGTTGCTGGATTTCGCCACGAGGCCCCACTCCTTTGCCCGCGGCGCGAGCTTGAACCAGGGTTCGCCGGTGGTGATGCCGAGTGCCTTCGCCTCGGGGGAACGGGTAACGGCGCAGCCGTCGTTATTGGACAGGACCACCAGTGGGCGGCCCTCCAGCGAGGGGTCGAAGGCCCGTTCCGCGGACGCGTAGAAACAGTTGACGTCCACGTGGGCGATCTGCGGCATGTGGCGCATGAGGGCAGGTTTAGCCACGGCGGGCCTCAGACATGGTGCAGGCACCTTGTGGCGACTCCCCAGATGGTCAGTTCGGAAAGCGCCGATACCTTGATGTCCTGGTACCGGGGATTTTCCGCCTGCAGGACGATTCCGGTGGCCGTGATGCGCAGCCTCTTAACGGTGAGTTCACCGTCCAGCACGGCAATCACGACGGACCCGTCCTTGGGTTCCAGCGCGCGGTTGACGATCAGCTCGTCCCCGTCGCTGATGCCGGCACCCTCCATGGAGTTTCCGGTGACCCTGACAACAAAGGTGCTGGTGATGTCCTTGATCAGGTGTGCGTTCAGGTCGATCCGCCCGTCGAAGTAGTCCTGTGCCGGCGATGGAAAGCCGGCCGCGACTGCCACGGGAGAGATCAATACCGAGAACAGCGACGCGCCTGCATCTATCACGCGAGGCCCGACAATAACGCCCACAACACACCCTTATTCGAATATTTGTTCGATAAGTTCAGTGTAGCGCCGGATGCCGACAATGAGCCCGACGTTGGGTCATTGCGCTATGACATAGATGAATGTGAATATATACGTGTGTCTATGTCTTTGGAATTGACCGCGGTCCAAACGGTTGCTTGCTGCTCCCCGCTGGCGCGGGAGCCCTTGTCCCTGCCCGAGGCGGAGGGAATCGCGCCACTGTTGAAGGCCCTGGCGGATCCGGTCCGGTTGCGGCTGATGTCCCTGGTCGCCTCGCATGAGGGCGGTGAGGCGTGTGTCTGCGACCTGAACGACGCCTTCGAGCTGTCCCAGCCGACGATCAGCCACCACCTGAAAATCCTGCACGGGGCCGGTCTGCTGGACCGGGAGAAGCGTGGCGTCTGGGTTTACTACCGGGCCCGCACCGAGGCCCTTCAGAACCTCGCCACACTGATCGGGGGACAGGCGAAGTGAGCGTCCTGGCGCGCAGAGCCGGTGCCGAGCTCGTCGGTACGGCATTCCTCGTGATAGCCATCGTGGGCTCCGGGATTATGGCGTCACGGTTGTCCACGGACGACGTCGGGCTGCAGCTTCTGCAGAACAGCGTGGCCACAGGCGCCGCCCTGGTCGCGCTCATTGTCGCCCTGCAGCCGGTCTCCGCCTCGTTCAACCCCGTCGTCACCCTGGTCGAACGCGCCTTGGGCATGATTGCCACCAGAACATCGGCGGCTCTGATCGGCGCCCAGTTCCTGGGCGGCCTGGTGGGCGCCCTTGCTGCGAACCTGATGTTCGGCCTGGACGCCGTCACGTTCTCCACGCGGGAAAGAACCGGGGCCGGCCTCTGGTTCGGCGAGGTTATAGCCACCATCGGGCTGCTGCTGGTCATCTTCGGCACGGTCCGTTCCGGGAGGACCGACCGGGTCGCGTTCGCCGTCGGCGGCTACATCACGGCAGCGTACTGGTTCACGTCCTCCACCAGCTTCGCCAACCCCGCCGTCACGATCGCCCGGACCATCACGGACACCTTCGCCGGGATCTCCCCGTCGTCCGCTCCCGCTTTCATCCTCGCCCAGCTGGCAGGCGGGGCAGCCGGCTACGCCCTGGTCCGATTCCTTTACCCCACCCTTGCTGCTTCCACCGCTGCCGCGGCGGTCGCGGCTGATCGAAAGGTGCTCTCGTGAGCCACAAGCCCTCCGTCCTGTTCGTCTGCGTCCACAACGCCGGCCGTTCCCAGATGGCCGCCGCGTTCCTCGCCACCCTGGGCAAGGGTGAGATTGAGGTCCGCTCCGCCGGGTCCCAGCCCGTGGACAAGGTCAACCCCGCCGCGGTCGAGGCGATGGCCGAGGTCGGTATCGACATGTCCGCCGAGATCCCTAAGATCCTCACCACCGAGGCCGTGAAAGGTTCCGACGTCGTCATCACCATGGGCTGCGGTGACGAGTGCCCCTACTTCCCGGGGAAGCGCTACGAAGACTGGGTCCTGGAAGACCCCGCCGGCAAGGGCGTCGACTCCGTCCGGCCCATCCGCGACGAGATCAAGACCCGGGTCGAGGCGCTGATCGCCTCCCTGACCCCGGCTACCGCATAACCCGCCACCCGAACGGCACCGTAAGTGCGCGCCGACGATTGAAATGAGGACAGCATGACAGCACAGGACTCCCTGCCGGTCGCCGTGATCGGTGCCGGACCCGTCGGCCTGGCCGCGGCCGCGCACCTGCTCGAACGCGGCCTTGAACCGCTCGTCCTCGAAGCCGGCCCCACCGTCGGAGCCGCAGTGCGCGCGTGGGGCCACGTCCGGGTGTTCTCCACCTGGCAGTACAACCTCGACGCCGCCGCCGTCCGGCTGCTCGAGGCCACTGGTTGGGAAGCGCCCCGTCCAACCGCACTGCCCTACGGACACCAGATCGTCACCGGTTACCTCGAGCCCCTGGCCGCCACCCCCGCACTTAAACACCGGATCCGGACCGGAGCCAGAGTCGTTGCCGTCACGCGGCAGGGCATGGACAAAGGGCGTAGCGCCGGCCGCGACCAGGCTCCGTTCCTCCTGCGCATCCGGCACACCAGCGGCGACACCACAGAGATCCTGGCCCGCGCCGTCATCGACGCTTCCGGAACCTGGACCACCCCTGCGCCCCTTGGATCAGGGGGGCTGCCCGCGCCCGGTGAGGCCGAAGCCCGGGCCGCCGGGCTGATCACCGGGCCGCTGCCTGACGTCTCCGGTGACGGGTTCGCGGGACGCCGCACCCTGGTCATCGGCTCCGGACACTCGGCCGCGAACATGGTCCTGGACCTCGCCCGAACCGCCCGGACCAATCCCGGAACCGAAGTCTTCTGGGCCATCCGCGCCAACACCCCTGCCCGCGCCTACGGCGGCGGAGACGCTGACCAGCTTCCCGCCCGCGGCCAGCTCGGCACGCGGCTGCGCACCGCCGTCGATACCCGGGCCGTCCAACTCCTCACAGGCTTCCACACCAACGGCATTGACATGAACGGTGGCACGGTCACGGTCATCGCTGCTGACGGCCGCCGTGTCGAGGCCGACCGGGTGATCCCGGCGACCGGGTTCCGCCCCGATCTGTCCATTCTCACCGAGCTGCGCCTCGACCTCGACCCCGCCGTCGACGCACCCAAAGCCTTAGGCCCGCTGATCGACCCGGACTTTCACAGCTGCGGCACCGTCCCGGCCCACGGTGCCAGGATCCTTACCCACCCGGAGAAGGACTTCTACCTGGCCGGCATGAAGTCCTATGGCCGCGCCCCGACCTTCCTGATGGCCACCGGCTATGAACAGGTCCGCTCAATCGCCGCCGCCCTCGCCGGAGACAGCATGGCCGCGGACACGATCGAACTCGAACTCCCCGAAACCGGCGTCTGCTCCACCAGCATCCCGGACAACGACGCGGTAATGGCGGACTCCTGCTGCGCAACCCCGGAGCCTGTCACTGTGTCGGTTGGATTTTCCACCGGCCTCGCAAGGCCGAGCGTCCTCTCATTGGGCGGCGTTTCCAGTATGCTCCTGCCCCGGAACGCCGCGCTACGCTACGGGCCGGTAGTAGGGGAACCGCGGGACTCCCGGCCAAACCCCAGCGCAGGCGCCTCCCGTCAACCCACGTAGACTGGCAGCATGCGGTTGGTGGCAAGCGATATTGACGGAACGATCCTCGGGCACGACGGGAAAATCAGCCCCCGCACCATCCGCGCCTTCCATGCCTGCCGCACCGCCGGTGTGGAGCTCGTCTTCGTGACCGGCCGGCCGCCCCGCTGGCTGCACCCGCTCGAGGAACAGCTGGGCCACACCGGCCGCGTGATCTGCTCCAACGGCGCGGTGGTCTGGGACCTGGAAGCCGACCGCCTGGTGTCCGCCCGCACCCTGGCCATCGACGCGGTCCTGGAAATCCGCCGCATCATCAAGGACCTCCGCCCCGCCGCGCTGTTCGCCGCCGAAACCCTCAGCGGATTCCACCTTGAGCCCGGCTTCATCGAGAACGAATCGAGCGAACTGCTCACCCAGTTCACCCCGGCGCCGCTGCGCGAGACGCTCACGGCGGATGACGCCGTCGTCAAGTTCCTTGCCATCGTCCGCGACGGCACCCCCGACGACTTCCTCGCCGAGGTGGCCCCCGCCGTCGAGCACCTTGCCGCAGCAACGCACTCCTCACCCGGCGTCGCCATGCTGGAACTGTCCCTCCCCGGCGTCAACAAGGCCGTCACCCTCGCCGAGTACGCGGCCGCGCTGGGAATCGGCGCGGCAGACGTCGTGGCGTTCGGCGACATGCCCAATGACATCGAGATGCTCCGCTGGGCCGGGCACGGCTACGCCATGGCCAGCGGCCACCCCGAGGCCATCCGTGCTGCGGGGCAGCAGGCACCGCATTTTGACGACGACGGCGTGGCCCAGGTCCTGGAGGAACGCCTCGCTTCCCTTGGGGTGCAGCACTCCTGACGCCGGTGTTCCCGTGTGGTGCACCTGCCGCCATTTTCACAGGTTGCGCTCACTTGCCGTTCACCTTCGTTCCGTAGCGTGAAGCGCGGAGGGCAGGCACCTCTCCGGCCGGCAAAGGGGACAACATGGCACGAAGCGCAAAACACCAGACCGCTGAAGCACCGCTGCGCAGGGCAACGCCCGCGCCGCACTGGAAGAAGCTCCGGCAGGGGGACCGCGTCCGCGTCCAGCTCTCGCCCGGATTCGATGCCGCGGGCGTGGTGGATGCCATCACGGCTGACCATTCGGCCGTGTGGGTCCACCTCGATGGTGGCCGCGGCCGGACGCTGCTGCACTGCAGCGACGGCGTGGAAATCCTTCCGTACGGGGACTGACGCCACCGCCATGGGCGGGTGGGCCGGCTCCGGTACGCTCACTCTGTGAGCCTGCCGTTCTTCGACCACGCCGGCGCCGATGGCGCCCCGCTTCCCATCGCCATGGCCCACCGCGGCTTTTCCGTGGACGGACTCGAGAACTCGATGGCGGCGTTCCGCGCCGCCGCTGAGCTGGGCTGCCGCTACCTCGAAACGGACGTCCACACCACGTCCGACGGCGTGCTCCTCCTCTTCCACGACGGGACCCTGGACCGCGTGACGGACGGCAGCGGACGCGTAGCCGACCTTCCCGCCCAGGATGTTGCCGGTGCCCGGATCGGCGGGCGCGAACCTATTCCCACCTTCGAAGAACTCATCACGGCCCTGCCGGACGCGCGGCTGAACCTGGACGTCAAGGACTGGGGCTCGGTCCGCAGCACCGTCGAGGCCATCGAACGCCACGCTGCCCACGACCGGGTACTGATCGCCAGCTTTTCGGACCGGCGGCGGCGGGCCGTGCTGAAGCAGCTCAGCCGCCCGGTTGCCTCGTCCGCTGGCGTCGTATCCAACGCCCTGTTCGCGCTGCTGGGCCCCGTGCTGCCCGGTCCGGCGTTCCGCTGGCTGATGCGGAGGGTCCTGCGGGACGTGCACGCGCTGCAGGTGCCCGTGCGCTACGGCGCGGTGCCGGTGGTTACGCCCGGTTTCCTGCGCCGCGCGGAGTCCCTGGGGCTGCTGGTCCACGTCTGGACCATCAACGACCCCGCCGAAATGCGCCGGCTCCTGGAGCTCGGCGTGGCAGGCATCGTCACCGACCGGGCGGACCTGCTGCGCCAGGTGCTCGTGGAGCGAGGCGAATGGCCCGGCCCGGGCGGCGCCGACGAGGCCTCGAACCGCTAAGCCCGCTCCTCGCGGTCCGTGTCGCCGGAATCCCCGCCGAGCGGGCTGCTGGACACCGGATCAGGGGCGGCGCCAGTCTTCAGGCCGGGCGCCTCCTGCTTTTCCGCTTCCATGGCGTTGGACCCCTCGCTGAGGGAGGAGTGGACCTCCACGTCATCATTGGGGTCCGCAGGGTCAGGAATGTCCATCTTCTCCGTGGGGTCGGATGTTCCGGCCAGATCCTCCATGGCGTTCTCTGCTGCCTTGCCGATGCTGTCGCCGATGCCCATGACTGCTCCTTCTGCCTTCGTGTGCCGGAACGCTCACTGGCCGCCCGGCCCTACCCTTCCAGAATTATCAGCATGCTTACAATTAGTCCAGAGCTGGGGCATCCGACCGCAGCCCGAACGGAAGGACGAAGGACCGTGAGCACCTACCATCCGGAGAATGACCCCGCCAACCCGGACAAGCCGGGCAAAGACCGTGCCAATGACGTCGGCGCGGCCCGGGACGACCTCGGGAAACAGCGCAGCACGGAAGCAGCGGACTCGCCCAACCCGGACCCGGCCGAAGGCAACATCACCGGGCTTGAGCCCGGCGGTGGAGTGCCGCCGGGGGAGACCCCGCCAGCCGAAGGCCAGATGAGCAGGGACCAGGGCCACTCCGAGTAGGCAGGTGGCCTAGGCGGGCTCGGTTTCCTGCGGACTGCGCCCGGCGGGCTCGGCCAGCTGGCGGTTGAGGCCGTCAGCGTCCTGCCGGGTGTTCCAGGACGCCCAGTCCTGCGGGCGGACGGACGGCCTGCCCAGCAGGTACCCCTGCCCGGCGTCGATGCCCAGTTCCGTCAGGACCTTCAGTTCGCCCACGGTTTCGATGCCCTCCGCCACCAGGGTGGTGCCGATCTGGTCCGTGAAGTCCACCAGGCAGGTGGTCAGCGCCCGCTGGAGGCCGTCATTGTCCACGTTGCCGAAGACGTCCCGGCCAACCTTGAGGAAGTCCGGCCGCAGGTGCACCATGCGGCTCAGTGCCCCGGCGCCGGAGTGCGTGTCGTCGATGGCGATTCGCAGTCCCTTGTCCCGGAGCGGATTAATGGCGGCGATGAACTGCGCATACTCCTCATCCGGGATGGTTTCGGTCAGTTCGAGGACCACCCGGTCGATGGGGAGGTCGATGTGCGCGAACAGCTCCGGCAGCCGGGGGTCCAGGCAGGACGTGGGCGAAATGTTGAGGGAGACGTACAGGTCCGTGGGAAGGTCCCTCGCCGCGGCGGCAGCAGAACCCAGCGCCGAGAACTCAAGGTTTGCGCCGAGGCCTACTGCGGCTGCCTCCGCGAACCAGAGTTCGGCGGCGGCGCCGTCGTCGCTGACGAACCGCGAGAGCGCCTCCACTCCCACCACGCTCTTGTTGGCCAGCCCGTAGATGGGCTGGAACGCCGTCATCAGCATCTGGTTTTCCAGGAGTGCGCTGATCCGGGACACGCTGCGGATGGCGTCCAACTGCTCCGCGAACTTCGGCGGCATGGAGTTCGGGGCCAGGCGCATCTGCCGCGCGCTCTCGAGCGTCTCTTCGGTGTTGGCGTCACTGCGACGGGTCTCGAGCAGGTACTCCAGCAGCGCCCGCTCGGGTACGCCCGGATTCTCGTCGAGGCTGTTGCTGAGGCGCTGGCGGACCGCGGCTCCGGACGGATCGGTGTCCGCCAGGACCGCGGCGATGATTCCCCATGCCTGTACACGAACCGACATTAGCTACGCCCCCAGTTGACGAAGTAATGACCCATTGGCCCATTTATGTTCAATTTCTAGAACGCCTTAACGTTTGGTGCTGACAACGGCGGATTTCCGCGGTGCCGGAAAACCGTCCCCCGCACGATGATCGTATATCGGGTGGGGTGAAAAAGGCAGTACTTTCACGGCTGCCGGTGAGCGCTTTCCTGCTGGTCAGCGAGCAATGCGGGGATATCGTCCGCCGGAACGGGCCTGCTGAAGAAGTAGCCCTGCGCACTCAGGCAGCCGAGTTCCCGCAGAATGTCCGCCTGCTCTGCCGTTTCAACGCCTTCCCAGACGGCCTCCAGGCCGCAGGCGCGGACCAGCTGGAGGACGGCTGCCACCAGTGCCGGCTGGCTCGGATCAGTCCCCAAACCGGAAATCAGCGACCGGTCCACCTTGACCCGGTCCACAGGCAGGCGCCGGAGGTAGCTGATGGACGAGTAGCCCGTGCCGAAATCGTCAATCTCGATTCCCACCCCAAGCCCGCGGAGCCCGGCCAGGGAGTAGCGGTCCAGCTCGTTGCCTTTCACGATGGCCACTTCCGTCAGTTCGAGGACCACCTGTTCAGGCTTGACGCCCGTCTCCCGGAGGACGTTCCTGACGTCCTCGATGAACTGCAGGCTTTGCAGGTCCGTGGCGGAAATGTTGATCCGGACCGAGAAGTCGCCGTCCACCAGTGCAGCGTCGATCCAGGCGCGCAGCTGCTGCACGGCGGTGCGGAGGACCCAGTTGCCCAGCTCCGAAATCAGGCCGGCTTCTTCGGCCAGCGGAATGAACTCATCCGGCATGATGAACCCCCGGGTGGGGTGGTTCCAGCGGACCAGGGCTTCCACGCCCTCCAACCGGCGGGACACCAGGTCCACCACCGGCTGGTAGTACAGCATCAGGCCATCGTTCCTGATGGCCGCCCGCAGGTCTTCCACCAGCTGGCTGCGGAGCCGGCGGACCAGCAGCAGCCCGGGTTCGAACCGGTGCAGCCGGTTTTGCCCTTCGGCCTTCGAGGCGTACATGGCCACGTCGGCTTCCATCAGCATCTCTTCCGGAGTCTGGCCCGGCGAGCCGACGCTCAACCCGATGCTGGCCCCGCAGCGCACGCTCTTGCCCGGCAGTTCGATGGGTTCGCCCAGCGCCGCCAGGATCCGGTGCCCCACGATGGCCGCCTGGTCAGGGGCGACGGCGGGCATCACGATGGCGAATTCATCTCCGCCCAGCCTCGCCACCACGTCAGTGGCCCGCACAGCGTTCCGCACCCGCTGGCCCACCGTGATGAGCACCTGGTCACCGGCAGTGTGCCCCATGGAGTCGTTGATGGACTTGAACGCGTCCAGGTCCATCAGGAGGATCACGGGCCCTTCCCCGGCTGCTGTGTCCGCATCCAGCGCGGCCCGGAGCGCGTCGATCAGCGCCGACCGGTTGGCAAGCCCGGTCAGCGGGTCCTGCATGGCCATCTTCTGCATCTTGAGGTGTGCCTCGTGCAGCATCTGGGTGCGGACCTGCACGCGCTGTTCCAGTTCCTCGTAAATGATCTGGAGGTCTTCCGCCAGCAAATTGGTGCCCATGATGATCGCGTCCAGCTCATCGCGGGCAGGGGAGACCTCAACCCGTGAGCCCAGGTCACCCGATGCGATCCGGACTATGTGGTCCAGCAGTTGGCTGAGCCGGGGATCGTTATCCGCGAACATCGGATTCTTCCTTCCCCTGCTCAGTTGGACTGGGTGCGGTCTGCATCGAGGGGGAGGCTGACCGTGACAGTGGTCCCCGCGCCCAGAGTGGAGGCCACATCAATCGTCCCACCGTGGCGGGCCACGATGTCCTTGGTGATGGCCAGGCCCAGTCCGGTCCCCGGGATGGCACCGGACATGGCGTTGGACGCCCGGTAGAACCGGGTGAACACATGGTCGATCTCGTCACTGGAAATGCCGATGCCGTTATCGGCAACCCGGACAGTGGCCCAGCGGCTGCCGTCCGCAGCTGCGTGGGATTCACTGCCCACCTCGATGCGCCCGCCGCTGGGGGTGAACTTGATGGCGTTGGAGACCAGGTTGGTGAAGACCTGCTGCAGCTGGATTTCGTCGGCCAGGATCTCCGGGTCCTCCGGAACCGGATCCAGCGCGATGGTCACGTTCTGCAGTTTTGCCAGCGGCCGCAGCGCCGAGGCCACCAAATCCAGGGTCTGGCCGAGGCGGACCGGGGTCAGGTGCATCAGGGTGTCGTCGAGGCCGTTGCGGGAGACGCTGAGCATGTCCTCGATGAGGGTGCGCAGCCGCTCGGTGTTGCGGACCACAATGTCCAGCATCTGGTGGATCTCGGCCGAGCCGGGCTGTTCGGTGCTCTCCTGGATCATGTCCAGGTAGGCCATGATGGATGTCAGCGGTGTCCGGAGCTCGTGGTTCACGGTGGCCAGGAAATCTGTCTTCGCCTTGTCCAGCTGCTGCAGCTGCTTCACTACCTGCTGCTGGCTGCTGATCAGGTGGCTCTGGATCAGGCCGTGGGCCGCGTTGCCCGCAACGTGCTGGATGAGCCCGAGTTCGGCACGCGACCATTTCCGCGGTTTGTCCAGCGACGCAATCCAGATGATGCCCAGTGAGGAGCTTCCCTCGCCCATGGGCACCGCCAGCGTTGATGCCGCGTTTGAGATGCCCGACGCCGGGGCCTCGCCGTCCGCTGCGTGCCCGCCGTCGGCGCGTACCCGGGCGGGCTCGGCGTCGTCAGCGTCCCCGGCATCCGTGGACAGGGTCTCGGCGCCGGCCCACAGCAGGTCCGCGGTCCGCCGCGCGGAATCCTCGTCCGGCAGGTCGTCGTCGGACAATGGCTCCAGCCCGTCGCTGTCCCACGCGGCGGTGATGCGCGGAACGCGGTTGTCCTCGAAGGTTTCCAGCCGGACGTGGTCCGCCTTGAAGGTCCGGCCGAATCCCTCGACCACGCAGCGCGCAATTTCCCGGGGATCGTTGGTGGCGCGTACGGCGGCCGACACCAGGCGGAGCTGCTCGCGGAGGGCCTCGGCGTCCTGCCTCGACGCCCGGCGGCGTGCCACCTGGTCGATCAGGGCCGTGGTGCGGTGCACCAGCTCCCGCTGTGAGGTTGGCTTGGTGATGCAGTCGTGGATACCCGGCGGCTGCACGGATGTTTGCAGGGGATCGTCCAGGTCGACCATGACCAGCAGGGGCGCC
Source organism: Pseudarthrobacter sp. SL88 (assembly GCF_026672455.1). Classification (NCBI taxonomy): domain Bacteria; kingdom Bacillati; phylum Actinomycetota; class Actinomycetes; order Micrococcales; family Micrococcaceae; genus Pseudarthrobacter; species Pseudarthrobacter sp. SL88. The sequence continues at coordinate 3,821,370 of NZ_JAPPRD010000001.1, read as the reverse complement.
TCGGTCTCGAGGCCGGGCAGCAGCGTGGCGTCCGTGATGATGGCTGCCGGCTCGCCTTCCGCCAGAAGCCCGGCCAGGCTCGCGGCATCGCCGGCGGCGTGCGCTGCGTAGCCGGCACTCCGGAGGGCCGAAGTGTTCTGAGCCAGCCTCGCGGCATCGGGGTCCGCTACGACGACGGTGCGGGGCGCGCTCGAAACTTCGGGCGTGTCAGACGCCACAACCACCCCTTCCCTCCCAGTTGAGTACATTGTAGGGGGACGAGGGGCATGGGGCTCCAGAAAGATCGCGGGGGAGGACAAAGTGACGCATCAGCCGGCGGAGCATGTCAAAGGGGACCTCAGCCTCGATGAGGGCGGGATCCTGCAGCTGCGATGGCCGCGCGGGGCATCGATCAGCGAGGCCGACGCCGAGAGCGCCATGGGCCGGGTCAATGAGATGTGCGGGTCCACCCGGCGTCCGATGCTGGTGGACATGGCCACCACCGAGAAGGTCAGCCGCGGCGCCCGGGCCGTGTTTGGCCGGCCGTGCCAGGCGTCCCGGATTGCGCTCCTGGGCTCATCGCCCGTGGACAAGGTCATGGCCAACTTCGCCTTGGGCGTGAGCAGGCTGCCGTGCCCCACGCGGTTCTTCACGTCCCGGACCGAAGCGATGGCCTGGTTGGTCCGCGACGCCTGACTCATACCGCTGCCTTGGGCGGCGTCCGGCCCGGTATGCGGCCGCGCCGACACCGCACGTCCGGCGGCTGAAGTGGCTTCAGGACATATATTTGGCACGTGCCTACCCCCGCAAAATCCGTGAAGACCAGCTGGCGGAAGTACCTGATGCTTCCCAGGCTTATCCGGCTGTCCCGTTCCGCACCCAAGGACCGGCCGCTCGCCTGGGACCGCTACTGGGCCGGGATCACGGCTACCGGGCCGGGCGGCGAGGTGCTCTGGGACGCCGGAACCGACCATGAGTTCCGTGGCTACCGGGACCTCATCCTCCGCCGCCTTGATACCGGGCTGCCGGTGGTGGATGTGGGATGCGGCCACGGCAGCTTCACGCGTGCCCTCGCTGCGCATTTTCCGCAGGCCATCGGCGTGGACATTTCGGCGCACGCGGCCGCCCGCGCTGCAGCGGAGCCCGGCAACCCGGGCAACGTCCGTTTTGAGGTCCGCGACATGACGGCGCCCGGGGCCGGTGCCGGCCTGGTGGACGTGCCGGCCAACGTCTTTGTCCGCGGTGTGCTGCACGTCCTGTCGCCGGAAGACCAAGTGGCCCTGGCCGAAAACCTGCGGGTCCTGGCAGGGGACCGGGGGACGGTGTTCCTGGCGGAAACCAATTTCCAGGGGAACCCCGTGGAGTACGTGACCCATCTGGGCGCCACGCGGCGCAGCATCCCCGCTCCGCTGGAGCGGGCCATCCGCGGGCTGCCGATGCCCGGCCACTTCGGCCCGAAGGAGCGCTCGCGCGCCCTGCCGCCTGCGTCCTGGGAGTTGCTGGAGGAGGGCTCCGCCGCCATCGAAATCAACCCCGTCACCGGCGTCGAGAGCCAAAGCCGGGTGCCTGGCTATGTGGCCGCCCTGCGCCCGCGGCGCCCATCCGGAGAGACCCGGCAGCACCCGGGGGAAACGCGCCACTGACGGGGCCAACAGATAGCCCTCCGCGCGCGGGTGTGCCAGCGCTGTGCGTGCCGCCGGAGTTGTGGGTTCCCGCCGAAACCCCGCCATCCCCTTGACAGCCGCCAGCCACCGGAGGCTTGATGGTAAGTAGACTTATCACGCAGCTGGGGCTGTTGAGGCCCAAAGAAAGGGCGGCCAACGTATGGCAGGGGGAACGCGATGCGCAACAGGTGGCGGAGATGCAGGACAGTACGCCGCGGCGGCTGCCGGGAGCACTCCGCATTGATTTCAGCGGCGGAATTGCAAAGTCTCGCCATTCCTGCCTAGAGGGGCTTTCCAGTCCACCGAAACGGCAGGCCCACCTTCATCAACCAGGAACCGCGCAGCGAAAGGCAACCACTCCCAGGACGGAAAACCCGGCCCGGGAAGCGCCCAAGCCGCACCCGCATCCCTGCACAGGCAGCACCGGGATACCCTTCCGGGCCGATCCGGCGGCAGCGGACGCAAGACCCACAGGAAAAAACCATGCGAGAAATAATTCCCTCCGGCACCCTCCTCGGGATGCTCCTGCCGCCCACGTACGGCCGGCACATCACCGACGCAACGGCGTTCACCGTCCTGTCCGTCGAGATCTGGGCCACCGGCCTGGTGGTCACCATCCAGATGGCTGCCGACGGCGGCCCGCAGCCCCGCATCATCCTCCAGGACCACTTCGGAACCGAATACACCCTTCAGGACTCGGCCACGCTGGGATCGCGGAACCTCCAGATCTTCACACCCTCCGTGCCGCCCGGCACCAGGAGCCTTACCATCCGCTCCGCTGACGACGCCGGAGCGCGCCCCGTGGTCACCTTTGCCGTCCCCCTGATGGCCGTTCCGGACACCCGGGACGACGCCGACACAGCGGACGTCTCCGATGCTCCGGGCGGCCGCTCAGACGAAGGGTACACGCCGCAGGAACTGCGCCGGCCCGCCTGACAGTGCGCCCGTCCGGCAGGACCGCCAACCCCTCACCGAAAGGCCGCCGCATGCAGGACACCAGCCTGTTCATACCCGCCACCGCGATCGTCACCGGATCAGATTCCGGAATCGGCAAGGCCACGGCGGTGGCCCTGGCCCAGGCAGGGCTGGACGTCGGCGTCACCTGGCACTCGGACAAAGCCGGAGCCGACGGCACTGCCGACGAGGTCCGTGCCCTGGGCCGAAAGGCCTTGGTCCGGCAGCTCGACACCTCGGACTTCCAGGGCGCCGCGGCGGCCGTCAATGAACTGGCTGACGGGCTTGGCGGCGTGGACGTCTTCGTGAACAACGCCGGCGCCGGTGATGGCACCAAGTTCCTTGACCTGGACGTGGACACGTGGATGCGGACACTGGACACCAACCTCAACGGAGCATTCGTGTGCCTGCAGGCGGCCGCCCGGCGCATGGTCAGCGCCGGCAGGGGTGGCCGCCTCATCGCCGTCACCAGCGTGCACGAATTCCAGCCGCGCGTCGGCGCCGCCGCGTACGATGCCTCCAAGCACGGGCTGGGCGGCCTCATGAAGACGCTGGCCCTCGAGCTCGCCGAGCATGGCATCACCGCCAACTCCGTGGCGCCCGGCGAGATTGCCACCCCCATGACAGGCCAGGAAAACGAGGATCCGGCGTCGAAGGACCGGCCGGGAGTTCCGTTGGGCCGGCCCGGAGATGCCCGCGAGGTTGCCGCGGTCATCGCTTTCCTTGCCTCGCCTGCTGCCAGCTATGTCAACGGTGCCTCCTGGGCGGTGGACGGCGGCATGCTGCAGATGGGGCCGCAGGCGGGGTCCCATCTGACCGGCCACGACTGGCGGCAGGGCTGAGCTTTCCCGCGGTGGCAGTGCCGCCACTGTCCGTATGACGGATTGGGCAAGCGCTTTCCGGCGCGGGGCTGGCATGATGGGCGGATGCGCATTCTGATCGCTCCGGACAAGTTCAAGGGTTCACTCACCGCGGCTGAGGCGGCCGCGGCTATCGCGGAAGGCGCCCTCCGCGTGTACCCGGACGCCGTGGCCACCCAGTTCCCCATTGCCGACGGGGGCGAGGGAACCCTGGAGGCGGCCGTTGCAGCAGGCTACGAAGAGCGTCTCAACGCCGTGGTGGGTCCCATCCTCGCTCCGCTGGGTGCCGCGTGGGCCATCCGCAAGGACGACGCCGGCAAGGTCACCGCGGTGATCGAGACGGCACAGGCCTCCGGCCTGGCGGAGATGGAGCCCACGCCGGAAAACGCGCTCCGTGCCCACAGCTACGGCTGCGGCCAGCTCATCGCGGCAGCGCTGGAGGCAGGTGCCACCGAGATCGTGCTCGGCCTGGGCGGCTCGGCCATGAGCGACGGCGGCAGCGGCGCCCTGCGTGCGCTGGGCCTCAAACCGCTCGACTCGGCCGGCAACGTGGTGCCGCTCGGCGGCGGCTCGCTTGCCGACGTCGTCTCGCTCGACGCCAGCGGACTCGATCCCCGGCTGCCTGCCACCACTTTCCGGATCGCCGTGGATGTCCGCAACCCGCTCTACGGGCCCACCGGCGCCGCGCACGTCTTCTCACCGCAGAAGGGCGCGGACGATGACGCCGTTGAACTGCTCGACGCCGGCCTCCGCAACTGGGCGTCAGTCCTGCGGGAGGCGACAGGCCGGGACGTGAACGTCCCCGGCGCCGGCGCCGCCGGCGGCTTCCCGGCGTCGTTCCTCGCTTACACCGACGCCACGCTGGAAGGCGGCTTCGCGCTGGTGGCCGGCCTGACCGGCCTGGCAGGCGAGCTGGCCGGCGCAGACCTGGTGATCACGGGCGAAGGGTCCATGGATTCCCAGTCGCTGACCGGCAAGGCGCCCATCGCGCTTGCCGAGGCTGCCCGCGAACGTGGCATCCCCGTCATTGTGGTGGCCGGACGGATCCTGGTGACCCTCGAGGACCTCACCGGGCACGGCGTGGTTGCGGCGGCCCAGTTGCTGGACGTTGCCTCAAGCCCGGAAGACGCCATTGCCAACGCCGGCAAATACCTCACCTGGGCAACCAGCCAGGTCCTCGAAGGGGCTTAGTCCCCCTCTGCCAAGCGCAGGCGGGTGCGTGGATCAGCCGACGAAAGGCTTGTTGCGGCGCCGGCTCCAGATCAGCACCGCGATCAGTACCACCACCACGATGCCGCCGATAACCCAGGGCGCATAGTTCACGCGCGTGGATTCGTTCTGCGTCGATTCTCCGGTTCCGGGGTTGGCCGGGCCGGTGGACGACGTGTCACCGGGCGACGGGGTGGGAGTGTTTCCCGCCGGCATTGCGGCTGCGGGGCTGAATCCAACCACCGCGGTAGCGGCGGCCGGCGCCGGGGTGGCCGAGGCCGCGCCGGCTGAGAGCGCGGGGGCGGCCAGGAGAAGCAGGGCGAGCAGGACTGATTTCAGTGCGGTTCTCATGTGTTCCTCTCGTAGTGGACAGGTTTAAGGCGTGGTGGAGCTCAGGCGCCGGTCTCGTAATGCGGTTCAGCTACAGGCTTGGACTCCGGGGAGCCCTTCTCCCGCAGGTAGACGGAGGCGCCCACCAGGACGGCGACGGCAAGGAATTCGCTTTGCCAGTTCTGGAAGGACTCGAACCAGAAGCGGCTGGTGCCCAGGTATTGCAGGAAGGTGACGGCGGGCTGGCCATGGCTTTGCTGGTCCTCGCTGTACGCCTCCGCGCCGCCCACGCCATGCATGGTGAAGGAAGCCAGGAACAGCACGAACAGGAGGATGGACAGCGAGTGCTTATAGAACCCGAGGGCGACCCCGCCGCGTTTCACTGGCCAGGGCGTTGCCTTCCTGATGGCGGCGTGGCGGGGGTCTTCGTCCTGCGGCGCTTTTTTGTCCAGGGGTTTCGACTCCGAGGAACCCTTCTGGAACAGGAAGATGGTCAGCACCACGTACATGGCCATCTGCAGGAACTCTGACTCCCAGTTTTCGAAGGTGGCCTCCAGGAATTCTCCGCTGCCCAGGAACTGGACTACTGTTACGGCCGGTTCCCCGTGAGCCTGTTGGTCTTCGCTGTAGGAGGAAGCCCCTGACAGGATCATGCCTCCGAAGAACACCAGGAAGAGGGCCAAATTTGCCAGGAGCAGCCCGTGCTCTTTAGCCCATTTGCGCATTTCCTACTCCGTTCCCTAGAGTTTCCGGTCGCCTACAGCTTCCGGTCGAGTTTGCCGGCGTCGGCCTTCCGGTTGAGATGGATGGGGACATAGACCAACAGGACCACCATCACCGCCATCAGCGCCCCTCCGGCGGTCAGGCCGGCCTGCCGTCCGGCGGTGACGTCGAAGACCAGCGCGGCGGTCCCGGCGCTGAGGAGGGCGATCCCGCCAAGCGCGATCTTGGTGATGGAGTCCGCGCTGGAGACCAGCGTTTCCTTCAGCCGCTTCCGGAACAGCCGGCGGTGGACGCTGACGGGGAGAAGGATGAAAGCGGTGGTCAGGGCGGCGACCACCACGTTCGCGAGGTACAGGGTGACCTGGAAATCGTCCAGGTCCTCGAATCGTGACTGGAAGGGGAGCGTCAGCAGGAATCCGGCGAGGATCTGCACCCCGGTCTGCAGCACACGCAACTCCTGCAGCAGCTCGGCCCAGTTGCGGTCCAGCTGTTCCTCGCGGGTTTCATTCCGCCCGGTCCTGCCGGTGTAATCCTCCACCTCTGACATTGCTGCGTCCTCCAATCCCGGCCAGCCGCCCTGTTCCCTTCCTGCTCTTTACCTACCCAGAAACAAGGCAACGTTGCGCCAACACCAGTATTTGATAAGTTTACTGATTATTGGTTCTGAACGGTGGACTTGGTTCCTTCGTGGGGGATAGCTTCGAAGAGCCGGTATTCCGGCGAAGCTCTTCGGAAACCGACAACTGAGTAGGCGGACTATGAGCGGCACAGACAAGCAGGACACAGGCAAGCAGACAGACCAGCCCAAGGACCCTCGGGGCGGCTACCATTCGGGGCCGTTCCCCGAACAGGAACAGAAGCAGCCCGGCCTGACCGCACCCATGGATCCCAAGCCGGACCATGGCGAAGCGTCCTATGAGGGCAATGGAAAGCTCGAAGGCAAGGCAGCCCTGATCACCGGCGGTGACTCCGGAATCGGCAAGGCCGTGGCCATCGCCTTCGCCCGCGAGGGGGCCGACGTCGCCATTTCCTACCTCCCGGAAGAGGAGGACGATGCCCAGGACACCGCGGAATGGATCCGCAAGGCGGGGCGCCGCGCCCTGCTGTTCCCCGGCGACGGGCGCGAAGAGGAATTCAGCACCCGGATCGCGGATGAGTCCGCCAGCGAATTTGGCCGCCTGGATGTGGTGGTGCTGAACGCGGCCTACCAAAAGAACCGGGACAGCCTCGAGTCGCTGCCCACCGAAGAGTTCGACAGGGTGTTCAAGACCAACCTGTATTCGCTGCTCTGGACGGCGCGGGCGGCCGTTCCGCACCTGAAGGCAGGCGCCTCCATCATCACCACGGCATCGATCCAGGCCTTCAACCCGTCGCCTGGCCTGATCGACTACGCCATGACCAAGGCAGCCCAGGTGGCCTTCACCAAGGCGCTGGCCCAGGAACTGGGGCCCAAGGGGATCCGGGTCAACGCCGTTGCGCCCGGCCCCATCTGGACTCCGCTGATTCCGGCCACCGAGTGGCCGGACAAGCTGCCGTCCTTCGGCCAGGACACACCCTTGGGGCGCGCCGGCCAACCCGCCGAACTGGCAGCGGCCTATGTGCTGCTCGCCTCCGAGGACGGCTCCTACATTTCCGGGGCAGTACTCCCGGTAACCGGGGGCAAGGGCCTCTAGCCCACTTCACACCGAAACAACCGCAACGCAAACAGGAGGAACCATGACGCAGGACAACCAGCACGCTGCACCCGAGACCGACCCGGGCGGCTACGGCACTCCAACCGCTGAGCAGGAAATGGGCGGGCAGGACCAGCAGGCCCCCCAGGGTTCACAGGGCGGCCAGGGCGCGGCCACCAACGAACCGCAGTCCGGCGGAGAGGAGCAGGTGGCCCGCGACGTCGACCTGCCCTCCAGCGCCGCCGAAATCGACGAGAACAACGACGACTCCAAGGGGTCGGCGCCCACTTCCTCGGAGCCGGGGCAGGAAGCAGCGGGCGTCCCGGACGGCAGCGGCAACGACCTTCCGCAGGAGAAGTCGCCCAAGGACGACGGCGGCGAAGAGTTCAACGCCGGCTAGCAGCACCGCTTCGGTGCACGGGCCCCTGCCGCTCCTTCCTAAGGGAGCTGCGGCAGGGGCCCTTGCCGTCCCCTGTCAGGGCCGGGTGTCGGCGTCGTACTCCAACCCGATCTGGCGGCGGATCTCATCCATGGCCGCCATGATGGACACGGTTTCGGTGGGGGGAAGAAGGCTCCCGGCGGTGGCGCCGGCGCCCGCCAGGCGCTCCAGCTCAGCGGCCTGGTATTGCATCCCGCGGCCGTTGACCGGCTGCTCAAACCGTTCCACCATGTTTCCTGCGGCGTCGAACACCGTAAACGGAACAGGGTTGTACCAGGTGGACTCGATGTCGATCCAGCCTTCCGTTCCGATCACCAGGGCCCGGTTGGCGCTCGCGGCGTCGAGCTCACAGTCAACGATCGCCTGCGCACCCCCTGCATACTCGAAGATCGCCGACGTCTGGCGGTCCACCCCGGTGCCAGTCTTCGACGCACTGGCCAGGATCCGCTGCGGCGCGCCCAGGATGTCGAACGCGAAGGAGATGGGATAGATTCCCAGGTCCAGCAGCGCTCCGCCACCGAGGGCGGGGTCGTTCAGCCGGTGGGCAGGATCCTTGGGCAGGTCCTGGTTGTGGCTCGCCAGCACCTTGCGGACTTCGCCGATGGTTCCCTGGCCAATGATCTCGCGGATCCGGGCCATGTGGGGAAGGAACCTCGTCCACATGGCCTCCAGTACCACCAGGCCCTTGGCCGCTGCGAGGTCCACAATCTCCTGCGCCTCGCGGGCGTTGATGGTGAAGGCCTTCTCCACCAGCACGTGTTTGCCGGCGTTGAGCGCCATCAGGGCATTGGCGTGGTGGAACGGGTGCGGAGTGGCGACGTAGACAACGTCCACGTCCGGATCGGCCACCAGGTCCTCGTAGCTCCCGTGGGCGGTGGAAATGCCGTGCCCGTCGGCGAACGCCTTGCTGGACTCCTCCGTGCGGGAGCCCACGGCCTGGACGGTGAAGCCGTTCTCCTGCAGGTCCGGGACCTGCAGTCCGGCGATGAAGCCAGTCCCCAGGATGCCCCACCGGAGGCGGCCGTCGGAGGTTCCGTTGCTGTTGGTCACGCGTCAGTCCTTTGCAGAATCAGGGAAGGGGTATGCCATGTAGGCGAAGCGGCCGGAATCGGGCCACCAGCTGTTGACGTTGAGCGTACCTTGGCCGCCAAAGAGGGGCCACGTATGGAGCGGCCGGTCCCATGCAGTGGTGGACACGAGGACGACGGCGACCGGAAGGTCCGCGGGGTGGCCTTGGGTTCCGCCGGGGAAGCGGAGGTACGCCGCGAAGGCGCCGTTGGGGGACAGGTGCGGGAACCAGTCCACCGTTCCGGACTACAGGAGCTGCTCCAGCCCTGTTCCGTCAACACGTATGCGTGCGAGCTGGGCGTGCCCCGGCCGCCCCGTGAACGCCTCCGTGTTGAAGTACAGCCAGGAACCGTCCGGTGAGTACTCCGGCCCGTCGCAGTGGCTGTCCACGCTCAAAGCCGCGGCAGCACCGCCGTCGGACGCCATGGTCATCAGCCTGCCGGGCTTCGTCAAATCGCCTGCTTCGATGCCTACGTACGCCAGTGCGGTTCCGTCCGGGCTGACGCCGTGCAGGAAATGGAAGGTGCCGTCCTCCGTGGTGACCTGCTCCGCCGTGCCGCCGGTGAGCGCGGCCCGGTAGATGTGGCCGTCGTTCGCGGAACAGAAGATGGTCCTGCCGTCGGGCGCCAGGACATGGTCGTTATTCAAGTCCCGGGCGCCACGGAGGGGAACGTGGGCAAGAGTTGCCGCGGCGATCTCCAGGGTCCAGAGCTTCCCGTCCCCGTTGAGCACCAGCGAACTGCCGTCGAGGGTCCAGTTGGGGGCCTCGAGCAGCACTTCGCCGGTGGAATACAGCAGCTCTGATTCCCCGGTGACGGAGGCGATCCATACTTCGCTGCGCTGCCCGGGTTGGAGGGTGCGGTTCACATGCCTGCTTTCGGGCCGGTGGTCCGGCGGTACTCAGTCCTTGCTGCTGAAGGCGGCGTCGAAGCTGGTCTGGGAGGCGGGGAAGTCGTATTTCCTGAGGGCGGCGAGGGCTTCGGGGGCGCCGTGGAGGCGGTCCATGCCGGCGTCTTCCCATTCGACGGAGATGGGCCCGTCGTAGCCGATGGCGGCCAGCGCCCGGAAGGACGCTTCCCAGGGGACGTCGCCGCGGCCGGCGGAGACGAAGTCCCAGCCGCGGCGGGGGTCGCCCCAGGCCAGGTGGGAACCGAGGACGGTGTTCCGGCCGGTCTGGCGGATCTTGGTGTCCTTGCAGTCCACGTGGTAGATCCGGTCCTTGAAGTCCCAGATGAAGGACACGGGGTCGATGCCCTGCCACATCATGTGGGAGGGGTCCCAGTTCAGGCCGAACGCTTCGCGGTGGCCGATCGCTTCGAGGGTGCGGACGGTGGTCCAGTAGTCGTAGGCGATCTCGGAGGGGTGGACTTCGTGGGCGAAGCGGACGCCGTTGTCGTCGAAGACGTCCAGGATGGGGTTCCAGCGGTCCGCGAAGTCCTGGTAGCCGGCGTCGATGATCTTTTCCGGGACGGGCGGGAACATGGCGACGTACTGCCAGATGGAGGAGCCGGTGAACCCGACGACGGTGTCCACGCCCAGCGCGCGGGCGAGCCGGGCGGTGTGCTTGAGTTCCTCGGCGGCGCGCTGGCGGACGCCTTCGGGGTCCCCGTCGCCCCAGACGCGCGAGCCGACGATGGCTTCGTGGCGGAAGTCGATGGGGTCATCGCAGACGGCCTGGCCCTTGAGGTGGTTGGAGATGGCCCAGACTTTGAGGTTGTACTTGTCCAGGAGTTCGAGCTTGGACTCGACGTAGCCGGGTTCGTCCACGCGCCAGGCGTCCAGGTGGTCTCCGGAGACGGCGATTTCGAGGCCGTCGTAGCCCCAGCCGGAGGCAAGCCTGGCGACTTCCTCGAGGGGAAGGTCGGCCCACTGGCCGGTAAACAGGGTAAACGGGCGGGGCATGGTCAGGCTCCTTCGGTGGGGCTGGTCTCCGGGGAGGTGCCCGGAAGCTGGATCAGGGCGCTCTTCGCCGCGGCGGATTCCTCCACGGCGTTGAGGATGTACTGCACGTTCAGTCCTTCCTCGAACGACGGCGAGGGCGGGGTTTGGTCCTGGATGGCGGTGAGGAAGTCGCGGACCTGGTGGGTGAAGGTGTGTTCCCAGCCGATGATATGGCCCTGCGGCCACCACGCTTCGAGGTAGGGGTGCTCGGGTTCGTTGACCAGGATCCGGCGGAATCCCTGCTCCCGCACCGGGGCGGTGGCGTCCAGGAACCCGAGTTCGTTGAGGTTTTCGAGGTCGAACAGGATGGTGCCCTGGTCGCCGTAGATCTCGAGTTTGAGGCTGTTCTTCTGGCCCGTCGCCACCCTGGAGACCTCCACCGAGGCGATGGCCCCGGAGGCGAGGGACAGCGTGGCCCAGGCGGCGTCGTCGACCGTGACGTCCTCCAGCGCTTCCCCGGCAGCATCGCCGCCGGGGCGCTGCGGAACGAACGTGTGGAGCCGGCCGGTGACCTCCGTGACCTGGTCGCCCAGGAGGTAGAGGACCTGGTCGATGGCGTGGGAGGCGATGTCTCCAAGGGCGCCGGAGCCGGCGGTTTCCTTGCGGAGCCGCCAGGTCATGGGCGATTGGTCGTCGGCGAGCCAGTCCTGGAGGTAGGCGGCGCGGACGTGCCGGACGGTGCCTAACCGGCCTTCGGCGATGAGTTCCTTGGCCAGGGCGAGGGCGGGGACGCGGCGGTAGTTGAAGCCGATCATGGACTGGACGCCCCGGGCGCGGGCTTTGGCGGCGGCGGCGGTCATGAGTTCGGCTTCGGCAAGGGTGTTGGCGAGGGGTTTTTCGACCAGCACGTGCTTGCCGGCTTCGAGTGCTGCAATGGCGATTTCGGCGTGCATCCAGCCGGGGGCGCAGATATCAACGATGTGGATGTCGTCGCGTTGGATGACTTCACGCCAGTCGGTGGCCGACTCGGCCCAGCCGTATTTGGCTGCGGCCTCGGCCACGGCGGTGGCATCCCGGCCCACGAGCACTTTCTGCTCGAAGGCCGGGACGTCGAAGAAACTGGCCACGTTCCGCCACGCATTCGAATGGGCCTTCCCCATGAAGGCGTAGCCGATGGCGGCCACACCGAGGGATGGGGGAGCCGGGGTTGCGGTTGGGTGTGCGGGAGTGGTCATGGCGTGTTCCTGCTGCTTCCTGCTGGCTGAGCTAGAGAGTTGCGGTTTCCGGGGCCCAGTCCTCGGGGAGGGCTGTGGAAACGGGAGCTGAGCTTTCGACGTTCACGAAGGTTCCGGAGTCGATGGATTCGGAGATCGAGACCATGCTGTCCAGCACGTGGTAGGCGAGGTCGCCGGTGGCGCGGTGCGGCACGCCGGCGCGGATGGCGCGGGCCATGTCCAGGGCACCCATGCCGCGGCCGTTGGCAGGGCCGGTGGCGGGAATGGTGGTCCAGTCTTCGTCACCGGCGCGCCAGAGCCTGATGTCACCGGTGAAGTAGTTGGGGTCAGGCAGGGAGATGGTGGCTTCCGTGCCGGTGATCTCCACGAATCCCATCCGGGCCCGGGGGGATTCGAAGGAGAAGACGCTGTGCGAGGAGGCGCCGGATTCGAACTGCGCCATCGCTGAGACGTGGGTGGGGACCTCTACGGTGAATTCCTCGCCCGCTTTGGGCCCGGAACCGATGACGCGGACTTCCTTGGCCTTGGACCCGACGGCGGCCACTTTGCGGATCGAGCCGAAGGCCTGGACCAGGGTGGTGAGGTAGTACGGTCCCATGTCGAACAAGGGGCCGGCGCCGTGCTGGAAGAGGAACGCCGGGTTGGGGTGCCAGGATTCCGGGCCGGGGGTCTGGAAGGTAGTCATGGCGGTCAGTGGGGTGCCGATGTCGCCGCGCTGGATGAGCCGCAGTGCGCTCTGGATCCCGGCGCCCAGGAACGTGTCCGGAGCGGTGCCGAGCCGGATCCCCGCAGCGTCGGCTGCCTTGAGCAGGCCCAGCCCGGATTCGCGGTCCAGGGAGAAGGGCTTTTCGGTCCAGACGTGCTTGCCGGCGTTGACCGCTGAGGTGGCCACCTCGACGTGGGCGGCGGGGATAGTGAGGTTGACGATGATTTCGACGTCGGGGTGGTTCAGCGCCTTTTCCGGGCCGCCCCATTCGGGGATGCCGTATTCCTTGGCACGGGCCTCGGCGGCGTCTTCGAAGAGGTCGGTGATGACCAGGACTTTCAGGTCCGGGAAGACCGTGAGGTTGTCCAGGTACTGCTTGGAGATGTTGCCCGCGCCGATAACTGCAACGCCAACCGGCCCTTTGCGGGTGGAAGGGGTGAAGTTCATGCCTTGGCTCCTTCGGTGGCGGTGTTGTTGTTGAGGAAGGCGAGGCTCTGGGTGATGCCGTCGAAGATGTCGCCGGAGTAGTCGTCGAATTCCACCACGCCGACTTCGAGGGACTTTGCGGCGGCGATCACGTCCAGGACGGGGACCCTGCCCTGCCCGGCGGGCTGCTGGGCCTTGGTGTCCGTGGTCAGGTTGCCGTCCTTGATGTGGATGAACTTCACCCGGTCTCCGAGCTTGGTGAGGATATCCACGGGGTCCTGGCCGCCCACGGCCACCCAGTAGGTGTCCACTTCCAGGACCAGCTCCGGGTCCAGCAAGGATTCGAAGTACTCCAGCGCGGTCCGTCCCTCGATGCTGGACTGCAGTTCCCAGGCGTGGTTGTGATATCCCACGGTGATGCCGTATTCGGCGCCCTTCTTCGCTGCGGCGTTGAGTTTGGCGGCGGTGGCCTGGATGGTTTCGGCGTCCTGCCAGTGCTCGGCGGGCAGGAAGGGATCGATGACGGTGCTGATGCCCAGTTCCTTCGCCGCCGTAAAGATTTCGTCCTGGTCCTGGGACAGCAGCGGCGCATGGCCGGAGGGTGCGGTGAGGCCGTTCTCCTTCAGCGCGGCACCAAGTTCCTTGGCCGTGGCCACGAAGTTGTAAGGCTCGACCTGGGTGAAGCCGATCTCGGCAACCTTTTTGATGGTGCCGGGCAGGTCCTCGGCGATGGCGTTGCGCAGGGTGTAGAGCTGGAGTGAATAAGACATGGGATTCCTATCGGGGATGGTTGGTGACGTTGTTGGCAGGCTAGCGGCCGGCGAGGGATCCGCCGATGCCGCCGACGCTGAAGTACTTGTTCAGGGTGGCGAAGACAATGACGGGCGGGAGCATCATGACCACGGCGAGGGCCATCACGGAAGTCCAGTCCGTGGCGTTCTGCTGGAAGAAGGACTGCACGCCCATGGGAAGGGTGAAGATTTCGTTGGAGCGCAGGAACACGATGGCTACCAGGTAGTCGTTCCAGGCCAGGAGGAAGGCAAAGATTGCGGTGGAGAGAGCACGCCCGGGAGGGAGTTGCGCAGCACCACCTTGGTGAAGGAGCCGAAGACTGAGCAGCCGTCGATCCAGGACGCTTCTTCCAGGCTGATGGGGATCGAATCGAAGTAGGCGGCCATCATCCAGGTGGCCACAGTCATGGTGGAGCCCACGTAGATGATGGTCAGGCCCATGAGGTTGTCCACCAGGCCCATCCCTGCGAACAGGATGAACAGCGGCACCACGGAGGTGATGATGGGCAGGGACTGCATGACGAACAGGAGCAGCGAGTAGCCGGAGACTGCCTTGGACCGGCCGCGGGACAGGACATAGCCGGCCGGGGCGGCCACCGCCACGGACACCAGCACGGTTGCCAGTGTGGTGATGAGGCTGTTCTTGAGCCAGGTGGCAGCCAGGGTCTTGGAGAAGACGTTGCTGAGGTTTTCGAAGGTCAGGCCGGTGGCGGTGCTGTTCGGTCCGGGGGTGAACGCCAGGATCACGGTGACCAGGATGGGAACCAGCACAACGGCGGTGATGGCGAGGATCAGGACGAACCGCCACCAGCGGCCGCGCATGCCGGCTTCGGAGAGTACCCTGCGTGGTTTGCCCTCGTCGATTCCGAGTGCGGGGCCGGATTCCGGGTGGGCGTGGAGGACAGCACTCATTATTCGACGCTCGACTTTCGGATCTGGCGGTACAGGATGACGGAGATGACCACCAGGGTCATGGTCATGAGGAAGGCGATGGCCACGCCGGGGCCGGTTGCGAAGTCCTGGAAGACGGTGCGGTAGGCCAGGACCACCAGTGAGGTGGTGGCGCTGACGGGTCCGCCGCCGGTGAGCAGGTAAATCGTGGGGAAGTCGTTGACGCAGAAGATGGTCATCAGGATCCAGCTGATATAGGTGGATCGCGCGATCAGCGGCAGGGTGATCTGGGTGAACTGCTGCCAGCGGCTGGCACCGTCCATGCTGGCTGCCTCGTAGACGGTTTCATCCACCGAGGCCAGCGCCGCGGAGGTCATCATCATCATGAAGGGGAAGGACACCCAGACCTTGAACACCATCACCGTAATGGAGGCCAGCGTGGGATCGGCCAGGAACAGTGGAGTACCCAGCCCGAGGTTGCGGAACATGGAGGGGATGAGGCTGTCAGGGGTGGCCACCAGCCAGTTCCAGGCCGTGGAGGAGACCACGATGGGCACCACCCAGGGCAGGAGCAGGAGGACCTTGAACGTGTTGCCGGCGGGGATCTTGGTGCGCAGGAGCAGGGCCAGGCCCAACCCCACCAGCCAGGAGCCAAAGACACCCACAATGGTGAACCAGAGGGTGAACTGGGCTGCTTTCCAGAACGCCGGCGAGGTCAGGACAGTGGCGAAGTTTTCCCCGCCGATGAAGTTTCCGGTCTGCAGCAGGTTTCCGTCATGGGTGGCCTGGACGGCCGCGTAAACCAGCGGGTAGCCATGAATGAGGACGAGCAGGACGACGGACGGGAGCAGGAGCCAGAAGAACGTCCTGGTGGCCTGTGCCGAGAGCTTGCTCTTGCGCTTCCCGGGAACCGTCCCGGACCCGCCGGGGGCGAGTCCCCGGCGGGCCCGGGCCAGGCCGGACTGTGCTGTGGTACTGGACATGAGGGGCCCTGTCCTACTTCTTCAGGACGGATTCGAGGCCGGACTGGAAGGCCTGCAGCGCGGACTTGGCGTCGGACTTGCCGGTGATGATGGTCTGGCTGAACTGGTTCAGTGCCTGCCCGCCGTCGAGTGCTGCGAGGTTGGCGTTCAGGGTGTTGCCCTGCGAGGCGAAGGTCTTCGCGATCGGCTGCCAGTCCTTGACGATCTTGACATTGTTGGGATCGTCGGCGAACTCGGGGATCTCGGTGATTGACTTGAAGACCGGGAGGGCGGACATGAGCTTCTTCTGCCACAGCTGCTTGAGCTGGCCAAGGTAGTACACCAGGAATTCCTCGGACGCGTCCTGCGACGGGGTGTTGGTGTACATCATGATGTTGTTCGGGAACACGATGGTGGCCTTGTCGCCGTGCGGGCCGGTGATGGGATCCGCCACGAGCAGGTCGCCGGAGGTGTCGCCCACGCGCTGCGGGACGTTGACCTGGAAGAGGCCGTAGCCGGCCTTGCCGTCCTTCCATTGGGCGGACATGTTGTCCGTGGTGTAGCTGACCGCTGCCGGGTCCACGATGCCGTTGGAGACCAGTTCCAGGACGAATTCCATGGCCTCGACGTTGCGGTCGTTGAGCAGGTCCAGCTCGCCGTCCTTGTTGAACACGCCGCCGCCGTTGTTGACCATCATCATGATCATGGAGTGGTTGGCGTAGTTGTTGCCGGCGCCGGCACCCGTGGTGAAGCCGAAGGCGCCTACCTTCTTCAGCGCCTTGCCGGCCTCCAGGAGGGACGGCCAGTCCGTGGGCAGGGCCACGTTGGCCTTCTCGAACAGGGACTTGCGGTACCAGAAGACGCGCATGTCCAGCTGCCAGGGCACCGCCACGTAGCCCTTGTCCGACTTGAACGGGTCCAGCACGCCCGGAAGGAAATCGTCGAACTGGCCGTTGGACTTGAGCTTGTCGATGACCTTGTCTGCGTAGGCAATCTGGCCCTGCTGCTCGAACTGGAACGCCTGGAAGCCGCCGCCGGTGGAAACCGCCGGGCCGGTCTTGGAGGCGATGGCGGAGGAGAAGGTCTGGTAGAAGTTGGCCCACTGGATGATCTGGTAGGACGCCTTGCCGCCGTTCGCACCGGAGAAACCTTCTGCGATCCCCTTGGCGGCGTCGTTGTACGCGGGGGTGGCCCACGGCATATCCCAGAACTTGACGGTTCCCGCGGCGCCTCCTCCGCCGCCCTGGCTTGCCGATCCTCCGCCGCAGGCCGCCAGCAGGGGAACGGATGCGGCCGCGGCTGTCAGGCCCAGGAAGCCGCGGCGGGAGAAGGAGCGGTTCTGGTGGGTGTTTGCGTTCATGGTGTGTCCTTTCGGGACCGCCGCGCGCTGCGTTGTGGTGCGGTCCTGCTCATCGTTGAGAGTGGAGGTGGGACTGGACTGCTGGTTGGTTGCGTATCGAAGGGGTTGGTTACGTGTCAGCGAAGGTTGCGTAGAGGGCGGTCAGCCGGGCGAACCGGGTGAGGTCGTCCGGCCGGGTGCCGGCTGTGAGGTGCTCCTTGAGGCGGCGCCACGCCGTCCGGTGGGCCGATTCATACAGGGTGGGCAGCAATAGTCCGCCGTGCGGCCCGGTGACCCGGACTTCGGCGGGCCAGGCGGCGGCCGGCTCGGGCAGCCGGACGCTGACGCCGCCGTCGGCCGTGTACAGGCGGATGTCGACGCCGGCGGGACGGGCCGCGGTCAGCACGCCGTGGGCGGACATCGGGGCGCCGTTGGCGAGCCTTCCGCTGAAGGTGTAACCGGTGGCGCCGCTCTGAAGCAGGGACACGGCGTCGAGCGTTCCGGCCACTTCCAGGAGCGCGGCGAGGTGCTCTCCGAGGAGCCGCTGCGGGTCTGTGCCGGGTGCGCCCGTGGCGACGCTGTCCAGCATGGCCGCCGTGCCCAGCGCACTCCGGAATGCCTCCCGGGCATCCGGGCCGCCGTCCTGCGAGACCAGTGCCGGGTTGGAGGCCCAGCGCAGGTCCAGGACGACGGCGGTGCCCGCGGCTTCGGTGTCAGCGGACAACTGGGCGGTGTCCTCGGGGACGGGGTTGACCACCATCACCCCGCGGCTGCCGGCTTCGATGGCGTGCAGGGCCTCGGCGGTCCAGCCCGGTCCGCCGGCGATGGCGGCGACGTCCGGGGTGGCGGAACCGCCTGCCGCCGGGCCGAAGGTTGCGGGCAGTGACGCCACGGCCAGGGCGACGGCGCCCGCCTCCTCGGCGCCGGGGGCTGCCGTGACGGAGTAGGTGGCGCTCATGCTGACGCTCCTGCGGTTGCGGCAATCCCGCCGGGCCGGCGGGCGTGGTCGGCGGCGACGCTGTCCACGGTGGCGTCCGCGATGGCCAGCGCGAAGGTGAGGTCATCGATCAGGGTCTGTGCGGACGGCGGCTGTTTGGTCCCGCGCGCAAGTTCTGCCAGTTCGCGCCATTCGCCCTCGTAGCCGTTGTGGCTGTAGGGACCGAGGGTGGTGGTTTCTGTGCCCCGGCTGAAGGTGGCGGTGGCGGAACCTGCCTGGACGTAGGAGGGCGTGAAATCGATCCGCAGCGCGCTGTGGTCGGAAATGGCCTCGAAGCTCCACTCAGGCTGCCAGGTGCTGTTCATGGCGGCCCGCAGTTCGATGGTGCGGGTGGGAGTGCGCAGTGAAATGGCGTAGCCGAAGGGGCGGACGTGCCGGGCCTGCAGCACCTGGATGTCGTTGAAGTCTGGGGTGAACCGGCGGACCAGGGGGAGGTCGTGGATGGCGAGCCCCATGATCCCGCCCTGCATCATGGATTTGATGACGTCGACGTCCGAGTAGTCGGGTGTACCGGCGGCGGGGCGCGCCACAATCTCCGTGGCGAAGTCTTCGAAGCGGGCGTTGGGCGGAAGCACGATGGAGGAGCGGATGGTGTGCGCCGTCTCCGGGAGGTCTTCCCAGTGCCCTTCTGCTGCGAGCCAGCCCGGATCGAAGGTGTGCATGGCACCCACCACGATGGGAACACCCGTTTCGGCGCTGACTTCGGAGATGCGGGCGGCCTCTCCGGCATTCATGGCGAACGGCTTTTCGCACAGCACGGCTTTCTTGCCGGCGCGGCAGGCGGCGATGACCTGGTCGGCGTGGAACTGGTGTGGGCTGCAGATGGCAACGATGTCCACGGTGTTGTCGCCAAGCAGGGCGTCCATGCTGCTGCTGGACGTGGCACCGACGCGGGCGGCGACGGATGCGGCCACAGACTCATCTACATCCATGATGTGGCGTACTTCGAGGATGTCGCGGAGCCGGGCAAGGGCCGGTAGGTGGATGGCCTGGGTGACAGGACCGGCGCCCAGGATGCCGACCCCAAGGGGCTTTCCGGCGGGCGTTGTCTGGCTTGGCAAGTCGGTTACCTCTTTGTAGGCGGACTCGGATGCGGAGGTTGATCGATGCCGTCGATCTGCCGTATCGGCAAGGGCGATGTGCTCCTCGTCACAACCTAGGACTACTTTTGACGAGAGTCAAGCAAAAGTTGTTTGCGGCGAATCAATCTTCTGCATTCGTGACAGTGCCAAGTCTGCGTGTTATGACTTGTACATGACTCCAGCCTCAGGAAAATTGCCTGCAAGGGATGCCGACGCCGGCAACCTTTCGCGCGCTGGTGACCTTTTCCAGCTTCTTCGTGACGGCCAGGCGCGGACCCGTGCCGAGCTGGCCCTTACCAGCGGTCTTGCCAGGTCCACCGTGGCGTCCCGCATTGATGCCCTCATCGGCTCCGGCCTCGTGGGCCCGGCCGGCGAGGCGAATTCCAGCGGCGGCAGGCCGCCGTCGCGCTTCGCCTTCAAGCCCGAGGCCCGCGTGGTGCTGGCGGTCGATGTCGGCGCTACCCATGTGATAGTTGCCGTTACCGACTTGGGTGGCAGCATCCTCGGCGAACGCCGGTTTGCGCAGGAGGTGGCGGACGGCCCGGCTGTTGTCCTGGGCCGCGTGATCTCCGCCGGCAAGGAACTCCTGGCCGAATCGGGACGCGAGCCGGGCGACCTCGCAGGCGTCGGCATCGGACTTCCGGGCCCCGTTGAACATGACACCGGACGCCCCGTCAAGCCGCCCATCATGCCCGGCTGGGACGGGTTCGACGTCGTCCCGTACGTCCAGCGGCAGCTGCCTGTCCCCGTCCTGGTGGACAACGACGTGAACATCATGGCGCTCGGTGAACGCACCGCGCACTGGCCCGAGCACCAGAACTTCCTCTTCATCAAGGTGGCCACGGGAATCGGTGCCGGCATCATCAGCAGCGGCGAGCTGCAGCGCGGCGCCAACGGCACCGCCGGCGACCTTGGCCACGTCCGCGTCCCCCGCGGCGACGACGTCCTGTGCCGCTGCGGCAACTACGGGTGCCTGGAGGCGCTCGCGTCAGGTCCCGCCGTCGCGCACCAGCTCCGGTCCCACGGGCTGGAAGCCAAAACCGGCGGCGACGTCCTGCGGCTGGTGGCCGAAGGGAACCTGCAGGCCATCCAGGCGCTGCGCCAGGCCGGCCGGGACGTCGGAGATGTGCTGGCCACAGTGGTCAACCTGCTGAATCCGTCCATGATCGTGATCGGCGGGAGCGTGGGGGAGGCCGGCGAGCACCTGGTGGCCGGCATCCGCGAAGTGGTGTACCGGCGGTCCCTGCCGCTGGCCACCACGCACCTGCGCATCGGCATTTCCATGGCCGGCGGCCAGGCGGCGATCCTGGGGGCCAGCCAGATGGTCACCCAGCACGTGCTTTCCCCGGCGGTTATCGAAGCCACCCTCGCGGGCAACGCCATCGCCGGCTAGGCCGCCCGGCTGGATCACTGGCTTGAAAACTTGGCTGGATCACCCGGCTCGCCGGAGAAGATCAGGCGGGCGGCTTGAGGAGGACGTCGATGAAGGTGGCGAGCCCGTCCGCCATGTCCACGTCCTTGTCATAGAGCCACTGCAGCTGCAGCCCGTCGGACACCGCCACCACCAGCCTCGCCAGGTCGGTGGCGGAAACATCGGACCTGACCCCGCCGGCCGCCTGCCGTT
Source organism: Pseudarthrobacter sp. SL88 (assembly GCF_026672455.1). Taxonomy (NCBI): domain Bacteria; kingdom Bacillati; phylum Actinomycetota; class Actinomycetes; order Micrococcales; family Micrococcaceae; genus Pseudarthrobacter; species Pseudarthrobacter sp. SL88. The sequence continues at coordinate 3,800,537 of NZ_JAPPRD010000001.1, read as the reverse complement.
CCCGGATATCGTCCTCCAGGGAGCGGACCACGGAGGCGAACCGCTCCTGGAAGTAGCCGTGGGAATCATGCCCCGGGTTGCTGGCCGTGGCCGATGCCACCGCGTAGAGCGTGGTGAGCCCCGGCTGTGTCCGGTTCCTGGCGGCAATTGGCGCCATCAGTGCCAGCCCGGCCTCCTTCGCCGGAGTGTCCGCAAGCCCGCGCCTGTCCCGCTCGGCAAGGACCGCGGTCAGCAGCTCCTGCTTGCCGCTGAAGTAGTGGAACAGGGTGGCCTCTTTGACGCCCACCAGCTCGGCCACCCGCTTGAGGGCGGTGCCCTCAAATCCGTCGGTGGCGAAGACGTCGGTGGCGGTCTGGATGATCTGTTCGCGGCGTTCCGCTCCCTTGGCGTACGGTCCGCGCGGCTTGTTCGGGGTCACGGAAGCCAGTGTATTTCACTCCGCCCAGCGAAAGCCTAGTCATACTCGGTTTTTGCCGTTACGATCAATCCACTATCTGAAGGAGCCCCCCGTGAACCCCACCCTGCCCGCTGCCACCGTTCCAGCCGCCGCTGTTCCTGCCGCCGGCTCACCGGACGCCGAGGCCCGGATCAGGGACCTCGCGGAAAGCCTCACCCTCGAGCAGCAGGTCCAGCTGCTCACCGGCGCGGACGTCTGGTCCACGCACGCCCTTCCCGCCATCGGGCTGTCCCGCGTGGTGATGTCAGACGGCCCCGCCGGCGTTCGCGGCGAGGACTTCGATGAGCGGCACGACTCGGTTTCCCTGCCGTCGTCGTCCGCCCTGTCCGCCACCTGGAGCGTCGGCCTGGCCCGCCGCTACGGCCAGGTCCTGGGCCAGGAAGCGCGGCGCAAGGGCGTCCACGCAGTCCTGGGCCCCACCATCAACCTGCACCGCTCCCCGCTGGGCGGCAGGCACTTCGAATGCATGAGCGAGGACCCCCGGCTGACGGCCACCATTGCTGCCGGATACGTGGCGGGTGTGCAGTCCATGGGGGTTGGGGCCACCCCCAAGCACTACCTTGCCAATGAAGCCGAAACCGACCGCTTCACCGCCGACTCCGTGGTGGACGAGCGGCCCCTGCGTGAGCTCTACCTGGCAGCCTTCGAGGACGCCGTTACCGAGTCCCGGGCCTGGCTGGTGATGAGCTCCTACAACTCCATCAACGGCACCACCGCCAGCGAAAATGACCTCCTCGAAACGCCGCTGTCCACCGAGTGGGGCTTCGACGGCGTCGTGGTGTCCGACTGGACCGGCGTCCGCTCCGTTGACGCCGCCAACGCCCACCAGGACCTGGAAATGCCGGGACCCGTGGGTCACTGGGGACCCAAGCTGCTTGCCGCCGTCGAGGACGGCCGCGTCAGCCGCACCGCCATCCTGGATAAGGTGGTCCGCATCCTCCGGCTGGCCGCCCGCGTAGGTTCGCTCGACGGCGTCAGCCCCGCCGTAAGGGAACTGCCGGCACCACTCAACGCCGCCGCCGTCGCCCGCGAAGTGGCTGTCCGCGGCGCTGTCCTGGTCCGGAACCGGGACGGCCTGCTGCCCCTGGACCCGGCGGTCCTGGGCAGTGTGGCCGTGAGCGGCCACAACGCGGAGGAAGCACGGACCCAGGGCGGCGGCAGCGCCACCGTCATGCCCAAGCAGAACATCTCGCCGCTGGACGGACTGCGTGAGGCCCTGCCCGCCGGCGTCACCGTCTCCTACCACCGGGGCGCCAAGGTGGCCGAGGGCCTGCAGGCCTTCCCGCGGACCTCGCTCCACAACCCGGTGTCCAACGTCCCCGGCCTGCGCGTGACGTTCCTGGCAGCTGACGGCACGGAACTTTCCGGCGAGGACCGGCTGGCATCCCATCTGATCTGGTTCGGGATCGGCATCCCCGAGGGCTCTGCCGCCATCCGGATGGAAACCGACTGGACGGCACCCTCGGCGGGCACGCACCACCTTGGCATGGGTACCGTGGGCAGGATCCGCCTCTCACTCAACGGTGACGAGGTCTTCAACGGGACCATCGAGGACGATACCGACGTCCTCGGCGCTGCACTCTTCGATCCGCCCAAGACCGTCCACGAGGTCCAAGCGGAGGCAGGTGGGCGGGTCCGGATTGAGGCACTCTTCGAACTGCCCGCGGAGCAGGCCATCCCGTTCACCGCCATCCTGCTGGGCGAGGAAACCGTGGTGGCGGACCCGCAGGCGGAGATTGACGCCGCGGTGGAAGCAGCCAGGGCGGCGGACGTTGCCGTGGTGGTGGTGGGCACCAGCGCCGCCATCGAGTCCGAAGGCTTCGACCGCAAGGACCTCGACCTCCCTGGCCGCCAGAACCAGCTGGTGGAAGCGGTGGCTGCCGCGAATCCGCGCACCGTGGTGGTGGTGAACTCCGGCTCCCCGGTGCTCATGCCGTGGCTGGACCGGGTGGGCGCGGTGTTGCTCGGCTGGTTCGGGGGCCAGGAATTCGGCCGTGCCATCGCGGACATCCTGCTCGGTGCCGAGGAACCGGGCGGCCGGCTGCCTACTACCTGGCCGGCAGCCCTGGCGGACGTCCCGGTGCTGGATACCGTCCCGGTGGACGGCAAGGTGGTCTATTCCGAGGGCATCCACGTGGGCTACCGGGCCTGGCTGAAGCAGCAGGCCGCCGGTGGGGCTGCCCCGGCGCTGCCGTTCGGCTACGGGCTGGGCTACACCACGTTCGAACTCTGCACCCCGCACGCCTCCCGGACGGTGCCCGCCGGCAGGGACGTAGTGGTGCACGTCCCCGTCCGCAACACCGGCACGCGGGCCGGCCGCGAGGTGGTGCAGGTATACCTTGAGCGTCCGGAGTCAGCGGTGGAAAGGCCCGTGCGCTGGCTGGCCGGATACGCCGGGACCCACCTGGCTCCCGGCGGCACCGACAGCGTGGAGCTGCGGATCCCCGCACGCTCGTTCGCGCATTACGACGGCGGCTGGCAGGTTGAGCCGGGAACGTTCCGGATCCTGGTGGGCCGGCATTCGGCGGACGACTTCCAGGTGCTGGAGATCGAGGTGCGGTAGGAGCCGCTGCCCGGGGATAGGGACGTGGCGGTCAGCGCCCCGTCCTGTGCCCCCGTCCTGTGCCCCCGTCCGTTCCTCGGTGAACCCGCCAAGAAACGGAGGGGCTGCGGGTTCCCCTAAACCCGTTGGCCCGGCCTCCCCGCGCGGCACTTTCGAGTCGTATTCTTAGAACAAGGTTTTGCAGTGAGCCGAACCGTTTTAATCCAAGGCGTGGAGCATGGCCGCTGTACCTTCGGGGCAGGTTGGCTGGGGACCCCTTCCAACGCCCCCGGCGCCGGTTTTCGACAGCAAGGATGTTGAAAACTACCTCCGGGAAGTCACCCATGAGCTAATGCGGGACATCAGGGGTGAACAGCGCGGCATCAGCTGGGCAGCCACGCTTTTCAGGCAGGGAAAAGCCCACACCATCGCAGCGAGTACCGATCAGGCGCGCGAGGCTGACCGCGAGCAGTGTTCCTTCGCGGACGGCCCTGTCATGGAGGCCGTACGGACCGGCGGGTTCGTCCTTCTTTCCGATCTCAACCGGGACTGGCGCTGGCCCGGTTACTCCAGCGCTGCCGCGGCACACGGCGTGCAGTGCCTCCTGTCCGCGCCACTTGCCGCTGAGGGCGAAACAAGTGCCGCCATCAACTTTTACGCGGAAACCGCCCACACCTTCACCAGCGACGACCTCGTCCGGTGCCGCACCTACGTCCGGCAAGTGGCCAGGGCGCTCAGCGTGGTGGTGCGCGTTGGTGAGCGTGCCGAGGCCACTGTCGGCATCGCCGTCGTGCAAAGCTCACTGGTGCTGGTGGACCTGGCCGTCCGGAGCCTGATGAACGAGTACGGGCTGAGCCGTGACGGCGCGCTGAGGTTCCTGCAGACGCAGGCTGTCCATCACGAACTGGACCTACGGGACGCGGCGCTCAACGTCGTCGTTCCCGGCGCCGGGATGGGCCGTCCAGGCCCGGCGCCTGCGGTCACCCCGCAGGAAATGCACGACGGCGTTGCGGGCCTTCAGCCTGCACCGGCGGCTGAACTGGGCCACAAGCCACAGGACGCCGCACCAGTGGGGGCTGCAAGAAAGCGGCGCCCGCGCCATACTGCGGGAAGGAAAACGGCATGACCATCCAGGAACGGGAGCTGCCGCCGCTGGGCGGCGACAGCGGACGGCACCCCTGGCGCCGGTTCGTGGCCTTGGGCGACTCTTACACCGAAGGCATCGGCGACCCCGAGCCGCTCAGCCTGGGCGGACTGCGGGGCTGGGCGGACCGGGCGGCCGAGGAACTCAGCGCCGGGCAGCCGGATTTCGCCTACGCCAACCTCGCCGTGCGCGGCATGCTGCTGCGCCAGATCGTAGACCGGCAGCTGGCCCCCGCGCTGGCCCTCAAACCGGACCTGATCGCAATGTCCGGCGGCGGGAACGACATCCTGTTCAAACGCGGCAACCCGGACAAACTGGCCGAAAAAATGGACACGGCAGTTGGCGTGCTGGCCGCCACCGGCGCCACTGTCCTCCTCTATGCCGGGCCGGACTGGGGTAACACGCCCGTCTTCAGCGCCATTCGGGGCAAGATGGCCGTCTACAACGAAAACATCCACGCCATTGGGGCCGGGCACCACTGCGTCATGGTGGACCTGTGGTGCCTGCCCGAACTCCAGCATGCGGCAATGTGGGACCCGGACCGGCTGCATCTCTCGCCGCTGGGCCACCATACGGTTGCCGTGGCTACGCTCAACGCCCTGGGCGTCCCGCACACCCTTGAACCGCTCTGGCCCAAGCCACTCCCGGCCCAGGGGTGGAAGCGGGCGCGGGCAGAGGACCTGGTGTGGGCCCGGCAGTACTTTTTCCCCTGGGTCCTGCGCCACCTCCTGCACCCGGAAGACGAATCCCTTGCCGCGAAGCGGCCGCTGCCCGGGCCCGTCCTTGGTTTGGCCAGGCCCGGACCTTTCCCGGCTGGGCACCCGGCCACCGGCGTGAACCCCGGGCTGAAGGGCGGACCGGCGCCACAGGGACAGGCCGCCTAGCCATTCCGGCCCGCAGCGCAGCGGCCTAGGTTCAGCGTTTCTTGGGGCCGCGCTTCGATGCCGCGTTAAGCGCCGACTTGACCGAGGGCGGCAGTCCGCCCTGCTCGGTTTCGGGCTCGGCCACGGTTCCGCGGGCCTTCGCGATGGCCCGCATGCCGTGGTAGATCACCAATGCTGCCGCGGACCCCAGGGCGATGCCGGTGAACGTGAGGTCCCCGATGGTCCAGGTGTAGTCGGCGATGCCGATGATGAGTGCTACGGCGGCCGTGGTCAGGTTGACGGGGTTGGAGAAGTTGACCTTGTTTTGCACCCAGATCTTTACGCCAAGGATGCCGATCATGCCGTACAGCATGGTGGCAGCACCGCCCAGCACCCCCGGCGGGACCGTGGCGATGAGTTCGCCGAACTTCGGGGAGAAGCTGAGCAGGATGGCGAACATGCCCGCCACCCAGTAGGCCGCCGTCGAATAGACCTTGGTGGCAGCCATGACGCCGATGTTCTCGGCGTATGTGGTGGTGCCGGATCCGCCGCCGAAGCCCGCCAGGACCGTCGCGGCGCCGTCGGCCATCAGCGCGCGCCCGGAGACGCCGTCGAGGTTCTGGCCTGTCATGGCGGCCACGGACTTCACGTGGCCGATGTTCTCCGCAACCAGCACCAGCACCACCGGGACGAACAGGCCCAGGACGCCGATGTGGAACTCGGGGGTCTGGAAGTGCGGCAGCCCCACCCATGCGGCGGCGTCCATCTTGTCGTAGCTGACCTCGCCGCGGAGCATGGCCACGAGGTAGCCCACCACCACGCCCACCAGGATGCTCAGCCGGCCCAGGATCCCGCGGAACAGCACGCTGACCAGGATGATGGTTGCCAGGGTGATGACGGCGGTGATGGGGGCGGCGTCGAAGTTCTGCTTTGCGGCGGGCGCAAGGTTCAGGCCGATCAGCGCCACGATGGCGCCGGTGACGATGGGCGGCATCAGCCGGTTGATCCATCCGGCGCCGAACTTCTGCACCACCGCACCCACCAGGGCGAGGGTGGCACCGGCCAGCACCACGCCGCCAAGGGCACCCGGAATGCCGAACTGCGCCTGGGACGCGGTGATGGGTGCGATGAACGCGAAGCTTGAGCCGAGGTAGCTGGGCACGCGGCCCTTGGTGACCACCAGGAACAGGAGCGTACCGATGCCGGAAAAGAACAGTGTGGTAGCCGGCGGCATGCCGGTGATGATGGGCACCAGGAACGTGGCGCCGAACATGGCCACCACGTGCTGCATGCCCACGCCAATGGTCAGGGGCCACGCCAATCGCTCATCCGGGGCCACCACCTGGCCGGGCTTGATGGATTTTCCGGTGCCGTGCAGCTTCCATTTGATTCCGAGCATGCTCATGGGAAGGAATGCCTTTCAGGGGGTGCCGCGAGGGGGCGAAGATCAACTTGGTCCAGAATACCGCCAGCCCTGCTGGGCGGCTGCCGTTCGTAGTTGCCCGGCAGGCACCAGCGATCTGCTGTGGCCAACGTCACCTGCCGTCACGGGAAGAGGCGGCAAGCAGTTGAAGTTGCAACTATGGAAAGCAACCAGAGGCCCACCCCGGCAGGCGGGGGAGCCGCAGCGAAAGGTACGCGAATGACCATTGCCCATGAAGAAGCGGTTATCGATTCGGCAGCCGTTGACGCCATCTTCGCCCAGGCCCGCACCGCCAACTCCTTCACCGGTGAGGTCACCGAGGAGCAGGCCCAGGCCATCTACGAACTGACCAAGTTCGGGCCCACCGCGTTCAACTCCCAGCCGCTTCGCGTCACCTACGTCCGCTCGGACGAGGCCCGCGCAACCCTGGTGGGCACCCTGTCCCGCGGCAACCAGGCCAAGACCGCCTCCGCTCCGCTGGTGGCCATCCTCAGCTACGAGACGGACTGGGCCGGCAAGTGGGACAGCTTCCTCCCCGGTTACAACGCCCCCAAGGCCATGTACGACGCGGATCCCGCCCTGGCCGCCAGCACCGGCAACAACAACGCCCACCTGCAGGCCGGCTATTTCATCCTTGCCGTCCGCTCGCTCGGCTTCGCCGCAGGCCCAATGACCGGCGCTGACTTCGCCGCCATCGACGCTGCCTTCTTCCCGGCCGGCGACCAGAAGAGCTTCCTGGTGGTCAACATCGGCCAGCCCGGTGAAGAAGCCTGGGGCGCCGCCAAGCCCAAGTTCTCCTACGACGAGGCCGTCCGCACCGTCTAACCCCGCTTAACCCAAGATGCCCTATCACTAAGGGTCCCCATCCGGCATGGAGGGGGACCCCAAGTGATAGGGCATCTGGCGTTAAATCAGGCGATGACGCTGTCCACCAGGGCCTTGGCCTCGGCCTGGACCTGCTTCAGGTGCTCCTCGCCCTTGAAGGACTCGGCGTAGATCTTGTAGACATCCTCGGTGCCGGACGGACGTGCGGCGAACCATGCATTCTCCGTGACCACCTTCAGGCCACCGATGGAGGCACCGTTGCCGGGAGCTTCGGTGAGCTTGGCAGTGATCGCCTCGCCTGCCAGTTCGGTGGCGGTGACGTCCGACGGCGAGAGCTTGCCGAGTGCCGACTTCTGCTCACGCGTGGCGGCGGCGTCGATCCGGGCGTAGACGGGCGCGCCGAACTGGTCCGTGAGGCCCTTGTACAGCTGCGACGGCGACTTGCCGGTCACGGCGGTGATCTCGGATGCGAGCAGGGCCAGCAGGATGCCGTCCTTGTCCGTGGTCCAGACGCTGCCGTCCAGCTTGTTGAAGGACGCGCCGGCCGATTCCTCGCCGCCGAACGCCCCTTCGCCGGACAGCAGCCCGGGGACGAACCACTTGAAGCCCACCGGCACCTCAACCAGTTTGCGGCCCAGGCTTTCGGCCACGCGGTCGATGATCGAGGAGGACACCAGGGTCTTGCCCACCACCGAGGCCGGGTTCCAGCCGCTGCGGTTGCGGTACAGGTAGTCGATGGCCACGGCGAGGTAGTGGTTCGGGTTCATCAGCCCGCCGTCAGGGGTAACGATGCCGTGCCGGTCCGCGTCCGCATCGTTGCCCGTGGCGATGTCGTACGCGGTGGATCCGTCCGCGCCAACGGTCATCCGCTGGATCAGCGAGGCCATGGCCGACGGCGACGAGCAGTCCATGCGGATCTTCTCATCCCAGTCCAGGGTCATGAAGGCCCACTGCGGGTCCACGGTGGGGTTCACCACCGTGAGGTTCAGGTGGTGGCGCTCGGCGATCTCGCCCCAGTAGTCCACGGAGGCGCCACCCATGGGGTCCGCGCCGATCCGGACTCCTGCGTCGCGGATGGCGTCCAGGTTAAGGACGGATGGAAGGTCGTCCACGTAGCTGGAGAGGAAATCGAACTTGCCTGTGGTGTCGGCCGCCTGGGCGTCGGCCAGCGGGATGCGCTTGACGCCGCGCAGGCCGTTTTCGAGCAGTTCGTTGGCGCGGTTGGCGATCCAGCCGGTGGCGTCGGAGTCCGCCGGCCCGCCGTGGGGCGGGTTGTACTTGAAGCCGCCGTCCTGCGGCGGGTTGTGGCTGGGGGTGACCACGATGCCGTCTGCCTGCGGGGCGCCGGCACCGGCGTTCCGGTTGTAGGTGAGGATCGCGTGGCTCAGCGCCGGGGTGGGCGTGTAGCCGTGCCGGGCGTCGACCAGGACCTGGACGCCGTTGGCGGCAAGGACCTCGAGGGCCGAGTTCTGTGCCGGCTCGCTCAGGGCGTGGGTGTCCTTGGCAAGGAACAGGGGGCCGGTGACGCCCTGCGCCGCCCGGTATTCGACGATGGCCTGGGTGATGGCCACGATGTGCTTTTCATTGAACGAGGCCTTCAGGCTCGATCCGCGGTGACCCGACGTGCCGAACACCACGCGCTGGCCTGGGTCACCCAGGTCCGGCGAGATGTCGTAGTACGCATCGAGGAGCGCTGTGATGTCAACAAGGTCCTGGGGTTGGGCAACTGTACCCGCGCGGCTAGCCATGGGACCTAGCATGCCAGAACCTCGCCGGAGTCAAAACGGCAGGGCCACATTCCGGCCCCTGTGACGGCGGCACGTCATCGAAAACGAGCCGTTAACCAAGTAGCCAACCTGAGTACATGCCCCGAAAAGTACCTATATACCCGCCCCTGCGCGCGCTGTTACTTTCGAAAAATCCGGAAGGCTATCCACCGCCTCCCGGCTCGAACAACCACAGCAGGGGACGACGGCGGCCCGCCGCTTTTCGCCCGTCCGGCACGGAAGCAGGGACGCACCATGGGGGCAGGAGACGGGGCAGCCGAACAGTCCAGGCTGGCCGCTGAGCGGGTAGCCAGGCTCAAGCGCCGGCTGGACGCGGCCGAGCGCTCCACGAAAGCGTGGGATGCGGGTGCCGTGGGTGAACGCGTGGTGGCGGAGAAGCTCAGCGAACTGGTCCCGCACGGCTGGTACGTGCTGCACGACGTGCACTGGCCCGGCCGGCCCAAGGCCAACCTGGACCACGTCCTGGTGGGGCCTGGCGGCGTGGTGGTGGTCGATTCCAAAAACTGGACCGGTGAGGTGCGGGTGGCGTCGGGAGTGCTCTGGCAGGGCCGGTATGCGCGGACCCAGGCAGTGGAAGGCGCACTGGCGCAGTGCGCCGCCGTCGCGTCCGTGCTGGCGCCGCCGCACCGCCGGCTGGTCCGGCCGCTGATCTGCATGGCCGCCCAGCCTGACCTCTTTGGCGTGACGAACTCCGATGTCGCCGTCGCGGGCAGCCAGCGCCTGGTGGGTGCCATCGAGGCGCTGCCGCCGGTGCTGGACCACCAAACAGTCGTGGGACTTTATGCCCAACTGGGGGAGGAACTTACCCACGAGCAGGAGCCCGGCATCACGGCGTTCCGGAATGTCCGGCCGGGAACAGTGGTGCGGCCTGCGGGCGGCCTCCCGCCGGCCGGTCCAGGAAACGCCGGGCCGCGGACGGGCGATCCCGCCGCGGACCGTCGCGGCGCGGACAATCCCCGGGCTGCGGGTCCTGACCGGAGCCGGGGCGGCAGTGTTTCCCGGCATCCCGCGGGGCGTGCCATCCCGGTTGCAGGCACCGGCGGAGCGGCCCGAACTGCTGCCGGCCGGAACCGAAGCGGGAAACCGCAGGCGCGGGGTGGTACCAGCGCGGGCCGGCTCGCCCTCCTGGCGGCCTTCGTTATTTTTGCGGTCTACGTCCTGCCGTTCTGGACGCGCTGAGTTTGCTGCCTGCGCTGCCGCCATTCTCCGGGGCGGCTGTGCGCAGCGTGCCAAGGCCGGCGTCGCGGACCGCGTCGCCTATCCGGCGGAGCCGCTCCGAGTCCAGCGACCAGGATTGCCAGTAGAGCGGAACATCCTCATGGGCGTTCTTCCCGACGAGGACCAGCGAGCCGTCGGCCAGCTCGTTGCCCAGCTGCAGTTCAGGGAGCATGCCCCAACCCAGGCCGGCTTTGATGGCCGCGAGGAACCCTTCCGACGACGGAACCGTGTGGGTGGGCGGAACCTGCCCAACGCCTTTCGCCGCCAGCAGCCCGCGCTGCAGGTTGTCCTTGGCATTGAATTTCAGGACCGGCATCCGGGCCCAGTCCACCGTATTGCCCTTGGCGAACCGTTGACGCAGGGCGGCCGCGGCCACCGGGACGTACCGCATGTGGCCCAGCAACTCCACCCGGCAACCGCTGACAGGGACGGGATCGGAGGTGACGGCACCCATGACGTCACCCTGTCGCAGGAGCTGGCTGCTGAAACCCTGGTCCTCGACGTGAAGGTCCAGGGTGGTGTCCGCCCACGTGGCGGCGACGGCGAGGACGGGCACGAACCACGTGGCCAGCGAATCCGCGTTGATGGCCACCGGCAGGGTGGCGCTGGAGGCTGTGGCGGTTCCCAGTGCGGTTGACGTTTCCGCCTCGAGGACCTGCACCTGGCGGGCCATCCGGAGCAGCACGGCCCCGGCGTCGGTGGGAACACACGGGACCCGCCGGCGCACCAGGACCTGCCCTGCGGAAGCCTCCAGCGCCTTGATGCGCTGGCTGACGGCGGACGGGGTGACGCGCAGGAGATCGGCCGCGGCCTCAAAGGTGCCCTCGTCAATGACGGCCACCAGTGCGCGAAGATGCTCGAGATTCATGAAGAAATTCTAATGGAACCCAAGAACCAATCGTTTGTCTTCAGATTCTGCGGTCCGTACCGTCGAATGCATGTTGATGACAGGACTTACCGGGATGCTGACGGGGCTGGCGCTGATCGTTGCCATCGGTGCCCAGAATGCCTTCGTGCTCCGCCAGGGCGTCCGCCGTGAGCACATCGGCGCGGTGGTTGCCGTGTGCATGGCCGGTGACGCTGCCCTGATCCTGGGCGGGACCGCCGGGATCGGCGCGCTGGTGACGCGCTTCCCCGAAGCACTCGAAGTTCTTCGGTGGGGCGGGGCGGCCTACCTGGCCTGGTTCGCGGTGCGCTCCTTCATCTCGGCGCTCAGGCCGTCCGCCCTTGCGCAGGGCACACCCCGGTCCAAGGGATCGGTGGTGGCCAGTACGGTGGCGCTGACCTTCCTGAACCCGCACGTCTACCTCGACACGGTGGTACTCCTGGGCAGCCTGGCCAACCAACAGGGCCCGGACCTCCGGTGGGTCTTCGCCGGCGGCGCCGTTGCCGGCAGCATCGCATGGTTCTCCGCGCTGGGGTACGGGGCCAGGGCGCTGTCCGGGGTGCTCGGCAACCCGCGCACCTGGCGGTTCCTGGACCTGGGAATCGGCATCGTCATGCTTGGCCTGGCCGTCAAGCTGGTCCTGCACTGACGGCGCCCGGAAAGCCGCCGCAGGCGATAGGCTGGAAGCAACATTCCAGGGGGAAAACCATGACCGACCAGCCGTCCCAGCGCCCTGACTCCCAGTGGCACAACCCGTCCGGCAGCGACGGCACTCCGCCCGCGCCGCCGTCCGGGTATGAACCGCCGCCGTTCGTCCCGCCGCAAGGATCCAGCTCGCCGGGCTCTGACATTCCCCCGCCGCCGCTGTACCCGGGCCTTTCCGCGCAGTACGGGAGCAACCAGTACGGCGGCCCGCAGTATGGCAACGACCAATACGGCAACCAGCACGGCAACGCCAGCCCCTACGCCCAGCCGAGCCCCTACGGGCAGCCGGCCCAGTATGGCCAGCCGGCGTACTACGGCATGCAGGCCGAGCCCAAGACGCTCAGCATCGCCAGCATGGTGTGCGGCATCGCGTCCGTGATCATGGGATGGCTGATGCTTCCGCAGCTTGCCGCCATCATCACCGGCCACATGGCCCTCAAGCGCGAGCCTGCGGGCAAGGGAATGTCCATCACCGGACTGGTCCTGGGCTACCTCTGCCTGCTGGGGTATGGCGGCTTCTGGCTGCTGCTTATCATCGGGCTGGCGTCGTACTCGTCCTCTAGTTACGGGTACTGACCGCCCCGCCCGGTGCCCTATCAGATCCGGTTCCTAAAACCCGGTTTTAGGAACGCCATCTGATGGGGCATCTGCCGTTTAAGCTCTGGCTGGGCCGGGTCAGCGGAGGAGTTCGACGTCGGACACCAGCTCGATGTGCGCCAGCATCGCCTCGGCGGCGGCCTCCGGGTCCTGGTCCCGGATGGCGTCGGCGATCCGCCGGTGCGAGGCCAGTGACTGTTCCGGCCGCCCTGGCTGGCCGAGGGATTCCATCCGGGTTTCCAGGATCATCTCGGCGATGAATGCCATGAGCTGCGCCAGCACCGAGGAGTGGGCGGCTGCGGTGATCGCTTCGTGGAAGAGTTCGTCGCCCTGGGTGCCGCGGTCGCCCTCGCTGATTTCCTTGGCCATGACCCCGAGGGCGTGGTCGATCGCCTTCAGGTCCTCGTCCGTGCGCCTCGCAGCGGCCAGGGCCGCGAGTTTTCCTTCCAGCGTGCTGCGTGCCTCGACAATTTCCGGCAGCCGGCTGCGGTGTTCGCGGAGGCCCTTGATCACGGACGCCACGCTGGGCCGCCGGGCAAGCACGGCTCCTGTGCCGTGCTGGACATCGATGACGCCCAGCACTTCCAGCGCCACGAGTGCCTGGGCGAGGGTGGCGCGCGAAACCCCCAGCCGTTCGGCGAGGTCGCGTTCCGCCGGCAGGAGGTCGCCGGGCTTCAGCTGTGCCGATTCGATGTAGGCAAGGATCTGCTCCACCAGCTGTTCGTAAAGCCGTGGCCGCGAAACCCGTTCCAATCCCAGCCGTGCTGTCTTCTCCACAAAGCCCTCGCTACGTCGTCGTTACCCCAAGAATACAGCGCGCTGCTATTGACAGATAGACTCACTGTCTAAGAGGCTAGTCCAGTGAGCCAGTTACTCACGTCACACTTTTCTTTCCCCAATGGAGGACCAACGATGTCCGCTCCTGTTCTATCGATCATCATCCTGGCGGCGATGTTCCTGTTAGCCACCGTGCTGCCCCTCAACATGGGTGCCCTCGCCTTCGTGGGCGCCTTCCTGCTGGGCGCCCTGGTACTGGGCATGTCCACGAATGAGATCCTGGCCAACTTCCCCGGTGGCCTCTTCCTGACGATTGTCGGCGTCACCTACCTGTTCGCCATCGCGCAGAACAACGGCACCATCGACCTCCTGGTCCGTGGCGCCGTCAGGCTGGTGGGCAGCCGCGTTGCCCTCATCCCCTGGGTCATGTTTGCCATCACCGCCGTCATCACCGCCGTTGGCGCGCTGTCCCCGGCCGCGGTCGCGATTATTGCCCCTATCGCCCTCAGCTTCGCCGGCAAGTACAAGATCAGTCCGCTGCTGATGGGCATGATGGTGATCCACGGCGCCCAGGCCGGCGGGTTCTCGCCCATCGCGGTCTACGGCGTCACCGTCAACGGCATTATCGCCAAGACGGACCTCGCCTTCAGCCCCACGGCGCTGTTCCTGAGCAGCCTGATCTTCAACATCGTCATCGCCGTGGTGCTCTTCGCCGTCCTGGGCGGCCGGGCGCTGCTGTCCTCCCGCGTGGGCCACTTCGTGGAGCAGGCGGCCGAGGCGCGGATGTCCGTCAGCGTGGGTGCCAAGGCCGGCACGGACGTCGCCTTCAAAGGCTTCGGCTCCGGCATGTACGGCCCCCGCGACCCCGCAGGCGACGGCGTTGCCGCCACCAGGGAACGCTCCCAGCGGATCCCGCAGCTGGTCACCATCGCCGGCCTGGTGGTGCTCGCCGTCGTCGCCCTGGGCTTCAAGATGGACGTCGGTTTCGTGTCCATCACCATCGCCATCGTCCTGGCGCTCGTCTCGCCCGCAGCCCAGAAGGGCGCCATCAACAAGATCAGCTGGTCCACCGTGCTGCTGATCTGCGGCATGCTCACCTTCGTTGGGGTGCTCGAAGAGGCAGGCACCATCGAATTCGTTTCGAACGGCGTGGCCGGCATGGGCATGCCCCTGGTGGCAGCGCTCCTCATTTGCTTCATCGGCGCCATCGTTTCGGCCTTCGCATCCTCCACAGCCATCCTTGCAGCGCTTATCCCGCTTGCCGTGCCCTTCCTGTCCACCGGCGAAATCGGCGCCGTCGGCGTCATCTGCGCACTGGCCGTGGCCGCCACCATCGTGGACGTCTCGCCCTTCTCCACCAACGGCGCCCTGGTCCTGGCCAACGCGCCCGAGGGCGTGGACAAGGACAAGTTCTACAAGCAGATCCTGGGCTACAGCGGCATCGTCATCGCTGCCGGGCCTGTCCTCGCCTGGCTGGCGCTGGTGGTTCCCGGCTGGTTGTAGTTAGCAGAATTCCCACCCGCCGCCAGCGCTCCGCGCCACGCACTTCAGTAAAGGAACCAGCACATGAATGCAGCTGACCGTCAGCAAGGCCCCCTGGCCGGGCACACCGTCGTCGACCTGAGCCGTGCCCTGGCCGGCCCGCACGCCGGCATGATGCTCGCCGACCTCGGTGCCCGTGTCATCAAGGTGGAGAACCCCGGAACCGGCGACGACACCCGCGGCTGGGGCCCGCCCTTCGTGGGCCCCGAGGATGACCTGCAGTCCACCTACTTCATGTCCTGCAACCGCAACAAGGAGTCCATCAGCCTGGACCTGAAGAGCAGCGACGGGCAGGCAGTGCTCCGCGGACTGCTGGAACGGGCGGACGTGGTAATTGAGAACTTCCGGCCCGGCGTCATGGACCGGCTGGGCTTTTCCACCGCCGCCATGCACGCGCTCAACCCGCGGCTGGTGGTCCTCTCCATCACCGGCTTCGGCCACGACGGGCCTGAATCCCGGCGCAGCGGCTACGACCAGATCCTCCAGGGTGAGGCAGGGCTGATGTCCCTCACGGGGTCGGGTCCGGAGGATCCGCAGCGCGTGGGAGTGCCGATTGCCGATTTGCTGGCAGGCATGAATGGCGCCACCGGCGTTCTGGCCGCACTGGTTGAGCGTGAGCGCACCGGCCAGGGCAAGGTGGTCCGCACCTCCCTGCTCGCTTCCCTCATCGGGGTCCACGCCTTCCAGGGCACCCGCGCCACGGTGGCCGGTGAAGTCCCGCAGGCGCAGGGCAACCACCACCCGTCCATCGCGCCCTACGGCCTGTTCAACTGCAAGGACGGCAGCGTCCAGATCAGCGTGGGCAGCGAGAAGCTGTGGGCTTCCTTCGCTGCCGCCTTCGGCCTGGACCCCGCCGCGCCCGGCTTTGCCAGCAACGCCGAGAGGGTGCGGAACCGCCAGGAGGTGATTGCCGCCGTCGAACGCGCCTTCGCGGAGTACGGCGCGGCGGAACTGCTGGAGAAGCTGAACGACGCCGGGATTCCGGCAGGGAAGGTCCGCTCGCTGGACGAGGTGTACGCCTGGGATCAGGTGGCCTCGCAGGGCCTGGTGGTGGATGTGGAGCATCCGCTGCTCGGCACAGTCAGCCTCCCCGGTCCGCCGCTGCGGTTCTTCGCCCAGGGCGACGCCGCGGAGACGACCGTGACGGACCACGCTGCTCCGCCTCTTCTGGACGCCGACGGCGGATCCATCAGGGAGTGGCTGGGGCTGGTTCCCGTCGCCGCCGCTGATGCGCCGGTCAGGGCGGAATAGCATGCCGACGTCGGAAAAGGTGCGCCACCTCAGCGCCGCCGAACTGCTGGAGGCCGTGGTGGACGACGGTTCGTTCAATTCCTGGGATACCGAACCGCAACAGCCGGCACTGACCGGAGAATACGCGGCCGATCTCGCCAGGGCGCGGGCCCGCAGCGGCACTGACGAATCCGTGCTGACCGGCGCCGGTCTGATCCGCGGCCGCCGCGTGGCGTTGATCGTGAGCGAATTTTCCTTCCTGGCCGGTTCGATCGGCCACGCCGCCGCCGAACGGATCGTGGCCGCGGTGGAACGCGCCACGGCGGAAGGCCTGCCGCTGCTGGCCGGCACCGCCTCGGGTGGTACCCGCATGCAGGAGGGAACCCTCGCGTTCCTGTCCATGGTCAAGATCACCGCGGCCGTCCGGGCGCACCGGCAGGCGGGCCTCCCGTACCTGGTCTACCTGCGCCACCCCACCACCGGTGGCGTCATGGCCTCCTGGGGATCCCTGGGGCACATCAACGTGGCCGAGCCGGGCTCCCTCCTGGGGTTCCTGGGCCCGCGTGTCTACGAGGCGCTGCACGGCGAAGCCTTCCCGGACAACGTCCAGGTGGCCGAGAACCTGTTCAGCAAGGGCCTGATCGACGGTGTGGTGGAACCCGGCAAGCTCGCCGAGCTGGTGGGCAGGGCGCTGGACATCCTGATGCCCCGGCGGGCTTCCGGCTCCGCTGCCTGGCCGGATGCCCCGGCCACGCTGGCCGTCCGGCCCGCCGAGGCGGACGCCTGGACTTCCATCGGAATCTCCCGCCAACCGCGCCGGCCCGATCTCCGCCAACTCCTCAAATACGGTGCCAGCGACGCCCTCCCGCTCAACGGCACCGGGCAGGGCGAAAAAGATCCCGGGCTGCTGCTGGCCCTGGCCCGGTTCGGCACCCAGTCCTGCATCGTGCTGGGCCACGCCCGCCCGCTGCGGAAGGACGCCGCCGGGATGGGGCCGGGTTCGCTGCGCGAGGCCCGGCGCGGCGCCAAGCTGGCGGAAGAACTGCGGCTGCCGCTGCTCACGGTTATCGACACCGCCGGAGCGGCGCTCTCGCAGGAAGCGGAGGAAGGCGGCCTGGCTGGGGAAATCGCCCGCTCCCTGCACGAACTGATCGGGCTCGAATCGCCGTCGGTCTCGGTCCTGCTGGGCCAGGGCGCCGGGGGAGGGGCGCTGGCCCTGCTGCCGGCGGACCGGACCATCGCGGCGCAACACAGTTGGCTGTCGCCGCTGCCGCCCGAGGGCGCGAGTGCAATTGTCCACCGCACCACGGATTTCGCCCCCGCGATGGCGCAGGCTCAGGGCGTCAACGTCGCGTCCCTGTACGCCAACGGGCTGGTGGACCACATTGTGGATGAGCGACACGACGCGTCCCTCGAACCGCGCGAATTCTGCGCACGGATGGCGCATGCCATTGAGTACGAGCTCGCGTCGGTTGCCGCGGTGCCGGTATCCCAGCTGGTGGCCTCGCGGGCACGGAAGTTCCGGAACCTCGGCAGTTAGGCCCCGACGACGGCGGGCACCTTACGGTGCCCGCCGCAACGTTTCCGGGGCTGCTTGGGTGGCGGCTGCTGCCTTAGCGGCGTTGCCGCGTCCGGGAGCGGTGCGCGCTGGCCCGAAGCTGCAGGATCCGGGCGCCGCCGGCCGCCGCCACCAGGACTCCGCCGGTCACGCTGGCGATGAACAGGGCCATGCCCAGCGGGACGGAGCCCTCCAGCCCCAGGAACTTCACCAGGGCCTGCTCCTGGTTCTGCAGGATGAAGATGATCAGCAGGATCAGCAGCACCAGCGCAGCCACCACGGCCACCCAGATGACGCCAGTGCGGGTGACCTGGCGCCGGTCTGCTACGCCGGTTCCGGTTCCGGTGGCGGCGCCGGCAGCGGGTGTATCCGGAGAGTACGAGGGTGCGTTGCTGTAAGGGCCGCCCGTGTTGGTGGGGCCGCCTGGGAGGTCCGGGGACGGTGTTTCGGCCCCCGGCTCCTGCCGCCCGTTGGATTCTGGCGTAGTCTGTCCGGCACTCATGGCCATTCCCTTCTTGATGATAAGCATGCTTAGCACCTAACCCTAGCTGCGGGGTTCGGCGCAGCACAACAGGTATCGCCCAGATGCCGCACCGCGCTCGGCGTGGATGCGTTCCGCTGCCGGCAGCCCACCTGCTTCACCAGCCAGGAATGGCCAAGGGGACGTTACGCCGTCCGGGCCCGTCTGCGAGCCTCGGACCGGCCATATACTCCCGTCGAATCCACCTTTCCGGTTAACGGGGCGGGACGGGCCGCGGAGGCCCGTCCCGATGCTGCGGCGTCAGACCCGCTCCCCGCTCCGCTCTGCGGACGGGGTGCGGGGTGTTGGCGACCTGCGCCAACTCGGGAAGGCCCAGAACGTGTAGTCCTGTGCCTTGACCCGCGGTTCCGGAGTTCCTACCGGAGTTTCCTGCTTGGCTTCAGGCTTGCGGCTCGTGTCCTTCTTGTCGCTCCGCCCGAAATCCTTGTTGTATCCGTAGCACATCACAGACCTCCTTCCAGTGACTGCGCTTTAATCGTCCTCCGGAAAGGCCCGGGAGTCGACACCCGGACGGAACAAATCGGCGCCCGGGCCGCGTCACTGCGGAGGGAGGCTAGTGGCCGGCGGAGACCACGTCCGCAGCCTCGGCGGGCCCGTGGAAATCGCACGGCCCCGGGTGGCGGAGGGGCAGGAGGCAGGTCCGGCCAGAGGGCAGATGGACCAGGGCGCAGCGGCCAGTGAGCGCCAGGTCCTCACGGACGTTGGCGTTGCTCAGGTCGGGCCGGGTTTCGTCCACTTGCTTGGAAATGCCGGGGTCCGTGGTGGTGGGGTATTCGGCGTTCATAGTGGGCAACTCCCCGTCGAGCGGTGGCTGGATGGACGTGACGCCTTTCCAGTCTGCTCCCGCCGGGTTACGCGCGGGTTAAGGGTGCGTTAGGAGCAGATCAACAGGGCGGGCACCGTTACAGGCCCAGCTGGTGCCCCACCTGCAGCAGCAGCTCTTCCGACCCCATGGGCCCCACCAGCTGGATTCCTATCGGCAACCCCTGGCCCTGCGCCCCGCCCGTCCAATGGACCGGGAGGCTGATGGCAGGCAGTCCGCACACATTGACCATGGAGGACCAGGGCGCGAATTCGCACTGCTTCCGGTAGTCGCCGTCGGCGTCGCCCGGCCACTGCGCCGACGGCCAGCGCTCGCCGCCGTGGCCCGTCCCGGTAAACCAGCCCACCGGGCGGGGCGTCTGCGCCAGGGCAGGCATCAGCATGAGGTCCCATTCGGCGTACTGCGCCACGGTGTCGTGCTGGAACTGCCGCAGGAAACCCAGTGCCTCGGACAGCTTGGCGGTGCTCCGCTGCTGTGCCCGGCGGCGGAACGTGCGGGTCAGCGGCGCGAGCAGCGCTTCGCGGTGCGGGCTGATGCGGGCGCTTCCTACCCCGGCGGTCCAGGCCGTGGTGAAGGCATCGGGGTACCTGTTGTCGTAGCGGATCGCCGCGTCACCAACGGTATGCCCCGCGTGTTCCAGGAGCCGCTCGCCCGCCGCCAGGGCGTCCAGCGCTTCCTGGTCAGGCGTGAAGGGGAAGGTTGCGGACCACGGGCTGTCCAGTGTGACGCCGATGCGCAGCTTCCCAGGCTCCCGTTCCAGGGCGGCCAGGTAGCGGGCATCCGGAACCAGCGCGTCCATCATCAGGGCGGCGTCGGCGGCAGTCCTGGCCAGCGGTCCCGCGACCACAAGCCTGGCCGGATCGCCTTGGCTTTCCCCGCTGGGCACCACGCCGCGGCCCGGCTTCAGGCCCACCAGTCCGCACGCCGCCGCCGGGATGCGTACGGAACCGCCGCCGTCGGTCCCGGGGGCGAAGGGGACCAGGCCTGCGGCCACGGCGGCAGCGCTGCCGCCGGAGGAGCCGCCCGAGCTCCTGCTGGGGGCATGCGGATTGCGCGACGGCGGTGCAACCCGGTTTTCGGAGTAGGCCGTCAGCCCGAATTCGGGCACCTGCGTCTTGCCCAGGGAGATAACGCCGGCTTCCTTGAGGTGCGCCACGAGGGGTGCATCCGCGGGGGCGGGCTTGTGATCAAGGGCGGCGCTTCCGTGGGTGGTCACCACGCCGGCTACGTCGGTCAGGTCTTTGAAGGCAAGGGGCATCCCGTGCAGCAGCGGCAGTTCGCCGGTGCGGGAGCGGGAGTGGCGGGCGTCCGCGGCATGGGCCTGTTCGATGGCCTGTTCCGCCGTCACGGTGATGAAGGCCGCCAGCAGCGGATTGAGCTGCCCAATCCGGGCCAGGAAATGTTCCGCAGCTTCCACGGCCGAGACCTGGCCTCCGCGCAGGGCGTCCCGCAACTCGACGGCGGAGAGGCTGTGGAGCTCTTCGGGCACTGGTCCTCCTGGGGTCTCCTAGAAGCGTAACGTGCCCGGCCGCAGGCCCTCAGCCGGGTGTAAGCACTAGGCTTGAAGCTGACTTTCGATCTGCCACGAAGGGATTCCCCATGAGCGACTTCGATTCCGTACCCGTCAACGATGTTCCTGATGACGCCGTCATCCTGGACGTCCGGGAAGACTATGAATGGGTTGCGGGCCACGCAGAAGGTGCCCGCCACATCCCCCTTGACCAGATTCCGGCCCGGCTCGACGAGCTCGACCCCGACGCGGACGTCTACGTTATCTGCCGCACGGGCGGCCGTTCGTTCCGTGCCGCGCAGTGGCTGACGGGGCAGGGCTATACGGCCATCAACGTGGCCGGGGGCATGGACCAGTGGCTGGAGTCGGGCAAGCCCCTGGTCTCCGACAACGGGCTTAAGCCGATGGTGCTTTAGTGCCAGGCCCCGTGCCCACCTACTCGTTCCTCGGCCCCGAAGGAACCTTCACCGAAGCGGCGCTGATGCAGGTGCCGGATGCCGGGGACGCCGTCCGGGTGCCGGCCTCCAACGTGAACGCCGCCCTGGACGCGGTCCGGCAAGGCTCCGCCGATGCCGCCATGGTGCCCATCGAGAATTCCGTGGAAGGTGGAGTCACCGCCACCCTGGACGCGATCGCCGGCGGCCAGGAACTGAGGATCGTCCGGGAAGTGCTGGTGCCCATCAGCTTCGTGCTGGTGGCACGGCCCGGCACCCGCCTCGGCGACGTCCGGCGGGTCTCCACGCATGGCCACGCATGGGCGCAGTGCAGGCTCTGGATGGATCAGCATATTCCAGGCGCGGAATACGTTCCCGGATCCTCGACGGCTGCCGCCGCAATGGGCCTGCTGGAAACCGACTGCCACTACGATGCCGCTATCTGCGCGCCCCTGGTTGCCCAGGAACAGCCCGGCCTCCCGGTGCTGGCCGAGAACATTGGCGACAACCCGGGCGCAGTCACCCGCTTCGTGCTGGTGGGCCGCCCCGGGGCGCTTCCGGAACGAACGGGCGCAGACAAGACCACTGTGGCGGTCCCGCTGCCCGAGGACCGTCCCGGCGCCCTAATGGAAATCCTGGACCAGTTCGCCAACCGCGGCGTGAACCTGAGCCGGATCGAATCCAGGCCCACCGGCCAGTACCTGGGGCACTACTTCTTCAGCATCGACGCCGATGGGCATGTGGGCGACGCCAGGGTGGCTGATGCGCTGGCCGGGCTCCACCGCATCAGCCCAGCCACCCGCTTCCTCGGCTCATACCCGCGGGCAGACCGGCAGCCCATTGAGGTTCAGCCGCACACCTCGGACCGGGCCTTCGCGGCTTCCCGGAACTGGGTGGAATCCATACTGGACACGGAATCATTGCAGGTGGAAAGCGGTTCCGGGCCTTCGCCCACAGCGTAGGTAAATGCCGCCCGGGGTACTTCCCCGGGTTCTGCACTGTGCGTATGCTTGCCTGATCCACAGGAAGAGTGGCCCCTAGCGAAGGGAGCGGGTCATGTCAGCCGGCAGCAGCACCGAGAACGATGGCCAGGGGATGATCGTCAACCCCAAGCCCTCCGCCGACAACCAGGACTGGGACGGCGACGACGCCGACCGCGCCGACCGCCTGCGCTTCGAGGAGGAACAGGCCATGATCCGGGAGCAGTCCGAGGAACGCGCGCACGCGAAGCACGCCGCTGAGGCTGCGAAAGAATCCAAACCGGACCACCACTGAGGCTGCCCCGCCCGGACCACCGATCCGCTAGGCGGTCCCGCCGTCGGGCCCGGAAATCCCCCGGACCCGTACCAGCAGGGACCCAGGCTGCACTTGCACCGTAAGTTTGGTTGCCTCGCCTGACGTGTCGCCGTCCAGCTGCGTGGGCATCGGCTCCGGGCACTTAATGACGATCTTTCCAGACCTGTACACGGTCATGATCGGCAGCTTTCCGCTGTGCTTGAACATGATCTTGCCGTACATCAGCAGCCAGCCGAGAGCGCTGCGGGGGCTCATCACCACCACATCCAGCATGCCGTCATCGATCATGGCCTGCGGAATGAAGTCGATGCCGCCGGGCACCAGGCCGCAGTTGGCGAAAAGAACGCTGCGGATGTTCCGGACCTGTTCGGGGCTGCCATCCAGGGAGATGGACACCTTCTTGCGCCTGCCCGGAAGATGCCGCATGCCGGACTCGGTATAGGCAAGCCAGCCCACAGCCTTTTTCAAACCGTCATTGGTATCCGCGAGGACCTCGGCATCCATGCCGATTCCGGCAATCACCAGGAAGACGTGTTCCGAATAGGTTCCCGTGCGGGAATTCTCGATGGCCATCCGAGCCGTGTCGATGGAGCGCTGCCGGCCGAAGAGCGCGGTCTGGACGGAGCCGTGCAGGTCCGTGACGTCAACGTCCACATTCCGTGCCAGCAGGTTGCCCGTCCCCAGCGGGATCAGCCCCATGGCCACTTCCGTGTGTGCCAGTGCCTCGGCCACCACCCGGACGGTGCCGTCGCCGCCGCCCACCAGGACGACGTCCGGCTTCGTGGCCAGGGCCGCCTGCATCTGGGTGAAACCGGGGTCCTCGGCCGTTGTCTCGTAAAAGACGGGCTCATCCCAACCGGCGGTAAGGCACGCCCGCTGGATGGCCGCCCGTGCCTCGGACGCGCGGGCCTTGATGGGGTTGATGATCACCGCCACCCGCTGCTTTTCCAGGCCCGGATCATAGGCTTCGCCGGCCACGGCGCTGCGCATATGCAGGGCCTTCAGCCGGCGTACGCCCCACCAGCTGGAGATGGCAAAGGCAAGGGCCACCGCTGTCAGCAGGTAGAGAATCCAGTCGCTCATGGTGGTTCCACAGTAGCCCGGCGGAAGGCGCGCCGGACCCAGCCGCCCCGGCCGCCCGCCGTCGTGCGCTGTATTGGATACCCTTGTCTGGTGATCGACGTAAAAGACCTCAGCGAAAACCCGGACAAGTTCCGTGCCAGCCAGCGCGCCCGCGGCGCGGACGAATCAGTGGTGGACGCGATCATCTCCGCGGACTCCGCCCGCCGTGCCGCGCTGATCCGCTTCGAAAACCTCCGGGCCGAGCAAAACGCGTTCGGCAAGAAGGTGGCGCAGGCCAAGGGCGAGGAAAAGCAGGCACTGCTGGCCGAGGTCAAGGAGCTGGCGAACTCGGTGAAGGCCGCATCCGCCGAAGCCGACGCCGCACAGACCAAGCAGGAAGAACTGCTGCGCACCGTCCCCAACCTCGTTGAGGACGGCGTTCCCGAAGGCGGCGAGGATGACTACGTGGTGGTCAAGACCGTCGGCGCCCCGCGCGAGTTCCCGGACTTCGAGCCCAAAGACCACCTCGAGATCGGTGAGCTGATCGGCGCCATCGACATGGAACGCGGCGCCAAAGTTTCCGGATCACGCTTCTACTTCCTCCGCGGCGTCGGCGCCCGGCTGGAGATGGCGCTGCTGCAGATGGCCATGGAACAGGCCATCGATGCCGGCTTCGTCCCCATGATCACGCCCACGCTGGTGCGCCCCGAGACCATGCAGGGCACGGGCTTCGACGTGAAGCACGACGCCGAAATCTACCGCCTCGCCGAAGACGACCTTTACCTGGTGGGCACCTCGGAAGTGGCCCTTGCCGGGTATCACGCCGACGAAATCCTGGACTTTTCCGCCGGCCCCATCCGTTACGCCGGCCAGAGCTCGTGCTACCGCCGCGAGGCCGGATCGCACGGCAAGGACACCCGCGGCATCATCCGCGTACACCAGTTCAACAAGGTGGAGATGTTCATCTACACCACGGTTGAAGAGGCCGCCGCCGAGCACCAGCGGCTGCTGGCGTGGGAAGAGGAGATGCTGGCCAAGTGCGAGCTGCCCTACCGGGTCATCGACACCGCGGCCGGCGACCTCGGCAATTCCGCGGCACGCAAGTACGACTGCGAAGCTTGGGTCCCCACCCAGGGTGCCTACCGCGAACTGACCTCCACGTCGAACTGCACCACGTTCCAGGCCCGCCGCCTGAACATCCGCGAGCGTGCGGTCAACGCCGAAGGCGTCGCCAAGGGAACCCGTGCCGTGGCCACGCTGAACGGCACCCTGGCCACCACGCGCTGGATCGTTGCGCTGCTGGAGCACCACCAGAACGCCGATGGTTCGGTCAACGTGCCGAAGGCGCTCCAGAAGTACCTGGGCGGCCTTGAGGTCCTTCCGGTCCTGTAGGTTCTGCTTGTCCCGGGCGCGTTTCCCGGGCGTTTTTCCCTGGGCTTGTTCGCGGAACCAAACCTTTACGGTTCTGATCCGCGAACAGGCTTAGGACTTCCTGCGGGCGCGTCCTTCCGAACGCTTCGCATGGACGACGACGGCGGTGGCCAGGTCCGTCAAAGGTGCTGTTCTGTGCGGGCAAACGGCAGCCGTTGCCGGCGGGTTGCCGACGCTGGCCACGCCGCCCTGCGCGGGCCGTGCGGCCGGGGGAGGGGTCAGCTGCTTGCGAGGTCCAGGGTGAAGACGGCGAGCTGGACCTTGGGTGCGGGGCGGGGCTTCTCGCGGTCGGGGCGGCGCACGTAGCCGTACTTTTCGTAGAGGTTCTGGGACCCATAGTTGTCCACGCCGGTGTCGAGGACGATCCGCTCTGCGCCCTGTGCCACGGCGAGTTCCGACGCCCGGTCCAACAGCTGCCATCCAAGTCCCCGGCGCCGGGCTTCCGGCAGCACGGCCAGCAGCCGGACTTCCGCTTCACCCGGCTCTGCCTGGCGCGCCAGGGCCGAACCGTGCTGCAGCACCGTCACGGTTCCCAGCAGCTCGCCGGTGGTGGCGTCCTCGGCCACCAGCAGATGGCCGGCAACTGCCCGGGCACCCGCGTCCACCAGCAGGTCCAGCCGCTCGGCGTCGGGTTGCCGGGCTCCCGGCAGGTGGTGCCCGAAACCACGGAAGGTCAGCTCACCGACGGCTTCGTATTCAGATTCCCGGGCCGCGCGGATCACGGTGGTCTCCAATGCCTGTGTGGGGACTGTCAACGTTCCTGCCCTTCCGCCGTGGGGTCCGGCCTGCCTTGTTATTCGTTGCTTTCAGCCTGTGCTTTAGACCGGCGCTGGACCGGCCCTTGAACCGACAGGCTATCCGTGGGGCAGGGCCGCATCCCAGAAGCGGGAAACAGGGCGTCTTGGGCAGTCACTTAGGGCAATACAGGGACATGTTTTGCCTTGCACGACGGCGCATTGCGGCCGGTGTTGTGATGCCCCCACCCCGGTGGTTGTGTGGTGGCACAGGCATCAACAGGGGGAAACCAATGGACACAATCCCGGGGCCGCCGGCCACGGCGGCAGGCAATGAGGTGGCCGGCGGAGCAACTGTCGGCGACGAACACCGCAAGGATGCGGTGTGGCCCGGTGCCGATGCGAACGCGCGGCAGGGATCGCGACGGCGGCGGGGTTCCTCCGCCAAGCCACGCCGATCCTCCGGGGCCAAGGCAGCCCAGGGACACGAGGACAGCGCTGATCAGGGCCAGGACTGGCACGGCTTCGACACGGGGCAGCTGGTTGACGTCCACCTGCCTGACGGGTTCTCATTCCACGGAACCGTTGACGCCAAGACGTCTGATTCCGGCGTGATCTGGATCAGGAGCGACGCCGGCACACGCCGGATGTTCGGCCACCTCGAAGGGGTCCGCCTTGCACGCCGGACGGCAGCAGGAGGCACACCACTACCGCGCACTGCAACAGCCGTCACTTCAAAAGCCGGCACCCCCGAACCACGCACCCCGGAACCTATGGCAGCCGCGCCCGGGACCTTGACCGGCAGGGCCGCTGTGCCGTGACGCCACCTGTCCGGACCGCAGACAACAGCCTCAACACCAGCCACCACAGGAGACCGTGTGCCCGCCACCCTCACCCATAGGATCAACATGCTCTGCGGAGCAGACCTGGCCGCCTTCCGCGCCCGGCTCTGCTCCCTTGCGCAGCGGGACGTCTACGCTGACGGGCTCGAAAGCGCCGTGACAACGATGCCCCGGCACCCGTCGCTCCTCACCGAAGGCTCGTCGGTGGACATCCTGGGGTTCGGCACCTGCGCCGGCTACGGCCCACCGCAGCTGACATTGTCGGTGGCCATGCTGCTGGACTATCCGCGCTGGCCCCAGGAAGTCTTTTGGGACGAAGCCCACGCCTGGGCCGAGGCCGTGGCCGGTCCGTCGATGGCCGTCGCGGGCATCTCAGGGAGCCGCGAGAACGAGGACGGCATGGTGTTCCATTACCGGCTGAAGGTCACTGAGCCTGCCGCCGCGTCCGCACCCCGTCCACCGGTCCGCCAGCCGGCAGGCACGGCTGCCGTGATCCGGCCATCGACCATTACCGCCAGTACTTCATGGGATGGGGTACCTGTGCTTCCCGCAACGGGCACATCGCCGTCAGCCACGCCGCTGTCGGCGCCGCTGTCTCCGACTACACCGCCGGGCACCGGCGTTCCAGCCCCCACCGCACGGTAGGGCACTGCGGCAAGGAGGGCCGCAGCCGATGGCCCGGCCTGCGAATCCAAAGCCTGCAGCGACTCAAGGGTCACGGCGGCCAGGACCTCCCTGGGGTGGACCGTCCCGTGCCGCGCGCCGCGGTCCAGGACAAGGAAGGCAGGATCGGCCGGCCCCTGTCCCCGTGCGCGCAGGTGGGCGATCGACTCGCCTACAGACTGCCCCGACGGCAGAAGCGGCACCCCGGCTGCCGGACCGCCGGCGTCAACGGAAGTAAGCAGCGACCGCACCGTCCCCTGGGGACTGTCCGGTTCAAGGAAGCCCAATGAGGCCAGCCAGCCGTCGTCGAAATACGTGGAAAGGTAGTTCCGCCCTGAATCGGGAAGGACCACCACGATGGTGTGGGACCCGTCCAGGTCCGCCGCGAGGTTCAGCGCGGCAGCGAGCGCCGTTCCACCCGTAGCCCCGGTCAGCAGCCCTTCCTCGCGGGCTGCCCGCCGGGCGGTAAAAATCGCATCACGGTCGCTGACCCGGATGTACTGGTCCACAACGTCGGTGTCGAACGCCTCCGGCCAGATGTCCTCCACGGATTCGGGGTGCAGGGCATGGCCGGCGCCTTCCACGTACTTCAGCGCCCCGTCACCGCCGCCGTACCGGGAATGCTCCGGATCAGCCGCCAACACCTGCACCGAACCGCCGCTGGCGTCCTTCAGGAAACCGCCGGTGCCGGACAGCGTGCCGCCCGTTCCCACACTCGCCACCAGATGGGTGACGGACCCCTCGGTGTCATCCCAGATTTCAGGGCCCGTGGTGTGCCGGTGGGCCGCGGGGTTGGCAGGGTTGTCGTACTGCTGGGCAAGCCACGCGCCGGGGGTAGCTGCGGTAAACGCGGCAGCCCGGGAAGCCAGATGGCCCGGGTGATCGCGCGGAACGAAATCGGCCACCAGATGCACCTCGGCGCCGTAGGCCCGCAGCAGCCGGATCTTCTCCGCGGCCGTTGCCGCTGGTGCGAAAATCACTGCCCGGTACCCCAGCTGCGCCGCCACCATGGCGATCCCGATGCCGGTGTTGCCGCTGGTTCCTTCCACCACAGTTCCGCCCGGACGGAGCAGCCCCTGGCGTTCGGCGGTACGGATCATGGACAGCGCGGCCCGGTCCTTGACGCTGCCGCCGATGTTCTGGAATTCCAGCTTGGCGTAGATCCGTGGGCGGAGTCCTGCCCCAAGGCGGCGCAGGCGGACCAGGGGAGTGCCCCCGATGCCGTCCAGGACGGATTCGAAGACTGTCATGCCGTCACCGCCGCGTCCGGAACCGGGCGGGGATGGACTGTGGACGTGCGGCGGAGGGCTGTCATGCGGCCACGGTAGGACTGCGCACCGGTGCGTCCCAAACTTTTTTGAGCCGCGTTTCCCAGCATGTCCCCCGATGTGCAAATGCGGCTCCGTCCACCCGCCCGGCGTCACGGGAAGTGTCACAAAAGGACCCCTCACGGAAGCCACAGGTAACCGGACTTCACCCGGATTAATGCTCCGACGCCGGATGCGGAGCGCCCTGCTGCCCGGGCTTAGGGTCCCGATATGGGCCGAATCGCTGGGGCAAGCACACCGCGCACAACGGGCACGCCGTCACCGCGGGCCGCGCTGTGGCTGTGCCTCGGCGCCGGGTTCGTGACCCTGCTTGATCAATCGGTCTTCGTTCTTGCCGTCCCTGCCATGGCCGCCGGCCTGCATGCGGACAGCGGGCAGGTGCAGTGGATCCTGGCCAGCTATTCCCTGGCCTTCGGCGTCGCGCTGGTCCCGGCCGGACGGCTGGGCGACCTGCTGGGCCGCCGGAAACTGTTCATCGCCGGGATTGCCGTCTTCGGCGCCTTCAGCCTCCTCGGCGGGCTCGCGTCGGATCCCGCCGTCGTCATCGCCGCCCGCCTGCTGCAGGGACTGGGCGCCGGCACGCTGAACCCCCAGGTGCTGGGCCTCCTCCAGGACATTTTTACCGGCTCCGGACGAGCCAAGGCCTTGGGCTACTACGCGGCCGCCGGTGGCACGGCTGCGGTCTGCGGCCCCCTGGTGGGCGGCATTATTCTGTCCGCCGGCGATCCCGCACTTAGTTGGCGGCTGCTGTTCCTGGTCAACGTTCCGCTCGTGCTGGTCCTGGTGCCGCTGGCCCTGGTCTACCTTCCCCGCGCGGCGCCGCAGCCCGGCCAGGCCAGGCCAGGCAGCACGGGCACCCACGGAACGGACGCCACCCGCTCAGCCAGCTCCAGCCGCATCCACGACCCAAGCGATGCTGCACCGCGCCGTTCCTCCGTGGATGTCCCCGGAGCGGCCTTGCTGGGCGCGGTAGTGGTGGCATCGCTGGTTCCCACCATCTACGGCCCGGCACCGGTGGCCGTCGTGTGGATGGGAGTGGGCGCCGCCGCAGTGCTGGCTTTCGCGGCATGGGAGTTTTCCTATCACCGGCGCGGCCGCACCCCGCTGCTCAGCCCGGCGCTGGTGACGTCGCCCGGGTATCTCCTGGGCACGGTGGTGGCGCTGTGCCAGTTCGGCGTCGGAGCGGCCATGGCGGCAGTGACCTCGCTGTACTTCCTGTCCGGAACGGGCCTGCCGCCGCTGGCCGCCGCAGCGATCCTGGCACCGCAGGCCGCCGGAATGCTGCTGGCCTCCAGCCTCAGCTGGAGGTTCGTTGGCCGGTACGGCCGGACCGGAATAGTGGCTGCCATCGCCGCGGCGTTGGCCTGCCTCCCGGCAAAGGACTGGGCGGTCCAGGGGTTCGACGCCGGTGCTGCCGCAGCCATTGTCGCAGGGGTGGGCCTCCTGCAGGGCGTGGCCACAGGGCTTGTGGTGGCGCCCAACCAAGCACTCACGCTGGCCCATGCGCCGCAAGGGGCAGCGGGGGTGGCTGCGGGGTTCTACCAGCTTAGCCAGCGCTTCTCCGCGGCACTCTGCTCCGCCGCGGCCGCGGGCATGTTCCTCGGCGAGGGTGCCTCCGGCGGCAATGCCCGGGAAGCCTTCCACCAGGGCATCGTGCTGTGCTGCGCGTTGCTGGCCGCCGCCCTGCTGGCCGGAACGGCGGACGCCGTGCGGATCGCTGTTTCCGCACGAAAGGCGAGGGCCGCCGTGGCACGGTCCGGAAAGGAAAGTACGACGGCGGCCCTCGCCCCGGTGCCTGCTGCGTCGGTGTCCGGCGCGCCAGGTGCCCGGCCGGCGGCGCCGGTCGCGGCAGGGGCCGGTGTCCGGCGAGCCGGTTCCCCGGCCCGGGGAGCCGGGGAACGGACGGACGCTTAGTTGCCGGCGGCGTCGACGGGACCGGTGGCGGGCACACCGGCGTCACGCAGGGCGGGGAAACCGCCGTCGACGTGCACCGCGTTGGCGTAACCGAGCAGCTCAAGCTTCCGTGCAACCGGGCCGGAGCCGTTCACGGATCCGCAGAACACCACGATGTTCTGGTCCGTGCCTTCAACCTGCGCCAGGCGTTCCTCCGACTGGGGGCCGAAATCTTCCTCCACACGCCCGCGGTCCACCACCAGCGCTCCGGGGATTGCGCCGGTGCTGTTGCGTCCGGCATCGCTGCGGACGTCAACCAGCAGTGCACCGCCGGCAATCAGTTGGGCGGCTTCTGCGGCCGTGACGAGTTGCGTGTCTGTTTCGGTTTCAGTGGTCATGGTTCTTCCTTCTCTTGTGCGGATGGTGATGGGACAAACTTCAGGACAGTCCCCACTCGGCGGCCAGCAGCTCGTAGGAGCGCACGCGGTGGTTGTGGCTGTGGGCAATGGTGGTAATCAGCAGCTCCCGGGCGCCGGTGGCGTGCTGGAGGGCGCGCAGCTGGTCGGCCACCTGCGCCGGGCCGCCCACGAACCGTGTCTCCACCCGGTCCCGGACAAGATCCGGTGCGCCCGTTCCGGGTGCGGCTGCCTGTGCATCCAGGCGGCCGCCGTCACGGGGTGCAGGGTAGGGGATGGCCCCGTGGCCGGTGCGGATGCTGTGCACCCACGCGGCATAGCCGGCACCAAGGGCGCGGGCGGACGTCCCGTCGTCGGCCACCAGGACGTCCGCGGAGACGGTGACGTATGGCTCCGCCAGCGCGGCCGAGGGCTTGAAATGGGCCCGGTATTCGGCCACCGAGTCCAGCACGGTAGCAGGGGAGACGTGGTAGTTCGCCCCGAACGGCAGGCCGAGTTTCCCGGCCAGGCGGGCGCTGGGGCCGGCGGTTGAACCATGGATCCAGAACTGGGGCGCGGTGCCCCGTGCCGGAGTTACTGTGATCTCCTCGCCATGCCGGGTCCGGTAGCCCCCGGTGAAGAACCCGATCACGTCCTGGACGTCGCTTTCGAAGTTGTCCGCGTCGCCGGGTTCGCGGCCCAGGAGTTCGGCCTGGAGGCGGAATTTCCGCGGGAGGACGGAGTTGAAGAGCCGCCGGGCGGCCGGGACCAGGAGCCCGTCCACCACCCGGGTTCCCTCGTCCGGCTCCGCCGCAGCGACCGCGCCGCCCGGGCCTGCGGCGTGCACGGCGCCGTCCGCATGCGTACCACCCGCAGCGGAGCCGTCGACGGCGGCGGGCTCCGGCGTCGTCCGTCCAGCATCCGTTGAATCCGCGGCCGGCGTGCTGGGCTGCCCCGACCGTCCGAACCCCAGGTCCAGCCGGTCCGGGTACACGGCCGCGAGGGTGCCGATGTTCTCCGCCACCTGCAGCGGCCGGTAGTTGCCCAGGATGGTGGCTGCGGTGCCCACCCGGATGGTCCGGGTGGCCGCGGCAACCAGGGCGGACAGCACGTGCGGGGCGGAACCTGCGACGCCGGGGTTCAGGTGGTGCTCGGCCAGCCAGAAGCGGTGGTAGCCAAGGTCCTCGGCGGCTACAGCAAGGTCAATGCTGTTGTGCAGCGCGTCGCCGGCCGACTGCCCGGCAGGGACTGGACTGAGATCGAGTACTGACAGGGGGACGCGGGAAGCGGTAGGCATGGCATGACCCTACGAGCCGGCCCACCCTGTCCCAAGCGGCCCTGTCACCGGGCTCAACCGGGGGAAACAGGCCGTCACGGAGCCCGTTTCCGGTGGTGGGCGGAAGGGTAAAGATGACGCCAAAAGCCGCTGTTTGACGCGGGATTTCCTGCGTTGACGCCGCGCGACAACCGCGTTTGTCAACGCATTGGACCGGCTCCTACATTCAAGCCATAGGTCAAGAGTCAGCACGCCAAGGACCGGCTGGTGCTGCGGCAACCCTCAGGCATTTTGTGGCGGGGTGCTCCGGAAACAGACCTGGCCGCACCGCGGCAAGTGAATGTCGTCCCGGCCGCGCTGCGGCCCTGAAGAAGGAAACCATGGCTTCAACACCGGTACCTGAACTGCGCTCCAAAATCGTGGCGCTCGAGCTCGACGGCGACGGCGCCCACCCGGCCGCGTGGCGCCGCGCGTCCCACCTTCCTGGTGCCCTGCTTGGCGGCGGCCGGATCCGGGAAACCGCCCAGGCCGCGGATATCGCAGGCTTCCACCTGGCCACTTTCCGCGATTCCCGCGTCCTGGATGCGGGCAGCACCGGCATCGCCGGCCGGATCGACGCCGTGCAGCGTGCGGCCTTCGCGGCCCCGCTGACCCGGTCCCTCGGACTGGTCCCCGAGGCGGGAACGCTGTTCACCGAGCCGTTCCATGTGGCCACGCAGCTGGCCAGCCTGGACTATTCCTCCCACGGCCGGGCAGGCTGGCTGGTCAGCGCCGCCAACGAACCCGCCGAGGCACGGTCCGTGGGCCGCCAGGCACTCGCCGAAGCCGATGTCCTGGCCGAGGCAGCAGACGTGGTGGAGGCCGGCCGCCGGCTCTGGGATTCTTGGGAAGACGGCGCTGTCATCCGGGACGCAGCCACCGGCCGCTACCTGGACCGGGACAAGCTCCACTACGCCGACTTCGACGGTGACAGATTCTCCGTGAAGGGCCCGTCCATCATCCCCCGCCCGCTGCAGGGCCAGCTGGTGGTTTTCGCACCGGCGGACCTGATCCCTGCCGTCGAAGCCGACGTGGCGCTCGCCGCCGCCGCTTCGGTGGACGGACTGGCGGCCGCGGCAACGGCGTCGGCAGCGGCCGGAACCCCGCGCACCCTGGTGGAGCTCGACGTCGTCCTCGACTCCCGCGGCCAGTCCGCGGCGGAGCGCCTCGCGGAGCTTGATGCGTACGAACCCTGGCGGCGCGGCGCCCGGTACGCCGGCAGTGCGGCAGGGCTCGTCGAGCTGCTGGTTGAACTGTTCCGCGCAGCAGACGGGGTCCGGCTCCACCCCGCCGTCCTGGACATCGACGTGCCCGAGCTGGCCGCACAGGTCCTGCCGGAACTGCACCGCGCCGGTGTGGCCGCGCCGCGCACCGGAACCACCCTGCGCGAATCCTTCGGCCTTCCCCGCCCCGCCAACCGCTACGCCGCGGCCTGAAAGAGAGCATCATGAGCACGCACCACCGCACCGCCGGCAACGGCCAGATCCAGTTCGGCGTCTTCTTCCAGGGCGTCAACCACACCACCGTCTGGAAGACCCCGGAGAGTGGATCCCAAACCGACTTTGAGTCCTTCCGCCGGGTGGCCCAGACGGCGGAGCGCGGCCTCTTCACCGCGTTCTTCCTCGGCGAGGGACTGCGCCTGCGTGAGCACCTGGGACGCATCCACGACCTCGACGTCGCCGGCCGCCCCGATGCCCAGACAGCCCTCGCGGCCCTGGCCGCCGTCACCACCAACATCGGCCTGGTAGCCACCCAGAACACCACCTATAACGACCCCGCAGACCTGGCGCACCGCCTGGCCAGCCTGGACCTGCTCTCCGGCGGGCGGGCGGCCTGGAACATCGTCACCACGGACAACGCCTGGACCGGTGCCAACTTCCGGCGCGGCGGGTTCCTCAAGCACGAGGACCGCTACATCCGGGCCGAGGCCTTCGTCCAGACGGCCAAAGCGATCTGGGATTCCTGGGCCGACGGCGCAATCGCCGGGTCCCGGGACGCCGGGCGCTGGCTCGAAGAAGGCAGCATCACTCCGGTCCGGCGCACGGACGCAAGTTTCGACGTCGAGATCACCGGCCGCCTGCCGCGCTCCTCGCAGCACCACCCGGTCCTGTTCCAGGCCGGCGACTCTCCGGACGGGCGGGACTTCGCCGTCCGGAACGCCGACGTGATCTTCTCCCGGCATGCCGAGCTTGAAGATGCCAAGAGGTTCCGCGAGGACATCGTGGCGCGCACCCTCAAGGCCGGCCGCCCGGCCGACGACGTGAAGATCTTCCCCGGCCAGGAGTTCATCCTCGGCGCCACTGAGGCCGAGGCCGAGGAGAAGCACCAATGGGTCCGCGAACAGCAGGTTGGCCCGGAGACCGCCATCGCGTACCTGGAGCAGTTCTGGGGCCGGACCCTCACCGAGTACGACCCCGACGGGCCCCTTCCCGAAACGGACCCCATTGTGGACGTCACCAACCCCACCCGCGGCAACGCCTTCCACGGTGCAAGCGCCAAGGAACTCGCAGCCCAGTGGCGCGCCGAGGCCAAGGAGAAGGGCCAGTCCATCCGCCAGTTCGTCGCCGCACGGTCCCGGCTCAACGGCCGCGGCCTGGTGGGTTCCTACGACGGCATCGCCGACAAGCTCGCCGAATACGCCCACACCGGAGCTGTGGACGGCTTCAACATCACTCCCTGGATCGTTCCCGGCGGGCTGGACGACATTGTCAACGAACTGGTCCCGCGCCTGCAGGACCGCGGCGTGTACCGCACCGGATACGAAGGCACCAACCTCCGCGAAAACCTGGG
Organism: Pseudarthrobacter sp. SL88; assembly: GCF_026672455.1. Classification (NCBI taxonomy): domain Bacteria; kingdom Bacillati; phylum Actinomycetota; class Actinomycetes; order Micrococcales; family Micrococcaceae; genus Pseudarthrobacter; species Pseudarthrobacter sp. SL88. The sequence continues at coordinate 3,765,926 of NZ_JAPPRD010000001.1, read as the reverse complement.
CCTCCGCGCCCCACTGACCCGCCGCGCATCCCTGAACTCCGGCCGTAACGGCGCCGGCCTGACCGAAAGCGAAAACGTCGCATGACCCGCTCCAACCAGCCCCGCACCCTGCCCGCCGGACCCATTCGCCGGCCCGCCGCCGTCGTCGGCCTCCTTGGAACCGCAGCGCTGCTGCTCTCGGCCTGCGGCGGCGGGGCCGACGCCGGTACGCAGCAAAGCGCCGACGCCACCCCGGTGTCCGGCGGGAACCTGAACTTTGCCCTGTCCGTGGACCGCGGCTGCATTGATCCGCAGCAGGTGGGCAATAACGATGCCATCGCGATCGCCCGGCAGACCGTGGCGTCACTGACCTCGCAGGACCCGAAGTCCGGCGAAATCGTGCCCTGGCTGGCAAAGAAATTCGAATCCAACGCCGATGCCACCAGCTTCACCTTTATGCTCCGCACCGGCGCCACCTTCGCGGACGGCACGGCCATTGACGCCGCATCCGTGAAGACCAACTTCGAAGCGATCAAGGCACTGGGGGCCAAGGCGAGCCTGGGCTCCACCTACCTCAGTGACGTCAGCGCCATCACCGTCAAGGACCCGCAGACCGTTGTGGTGGACTTCAGCAAGCCCAACGCCCAGTTCCTGCAGGCCACCTCCACCTTCACGCTGGGCCTGCTTTCGCCGTCGTCAGCGTCCCTGTCCGAGGCGGACCGCTGCGCCGGGAAGTTCTCCGGGTCCGGCCCGTTCAGCGTCAAGAGCTACACGGTGGACAAGGAAGCGGTGCTGGAGCGCCGCACCGGCTACAGCTGGCCGGCCGCCACCAACACCAACACCGGCGAGGCCTACCTGGACACTGTCACGTTCAAGATCATCCCCGAGGCCGGCAACCGCACCGGCAGCCTGCAGTCCGGGCAGATTGACGCGACGGCGGCCATCTCCGCGGCGGACATCACCCTCTTCAACGGCAACGGCTTCTGGAACGAAACCCGGGCCAACCCCGGCGTCGTCTACAACCTGTACCCGAACGAGTCCACGCCCAAGCTCAAGGAAACAGCAGTCCGCCAGGCGATCTCCAAGGCCATCAACCGCGAGGAAATCACCACCACGCTGCTCACCGAAAAGGACCAGCCCGCCAAGGGCGTGCTGTCCCACACCACCCCGTACTTCAAGGACTTCAGCGGACTGCTGGCCCATGATCCCGACGGCGCGAAGAAGCTTTTGGAGGACGCCGGCTGGAAGGAAGGGGCGGACGGAGTCCGGGAAAAGAACGGCGAGAAGCTTGCCTTCAAGGTCACCTACTGGCAGTCGCCCAAGGAAGTACTGGAACTGGTCCAGCAGCAGCTTAAGGCCGTGGGCGTGGACCTGCAGCTGAAGTTCACCACCATCGCCGACGTCACGGCCGCGCAGGCCACCAAGGATTACGACTTCTCCTACGGCAACCTGACCCGCAGCGACCCGGACGTGCTGCGCACCGTCTTCGCCTCCACCACCGCCCGCGGCGGCAGCAACCTCCGCGAGAAGCTCCCCGTGGACGACACCCTGGGCGAGCAGGCCGCAGCACTGGACAAGGACGCCCGCCAGGAATTGGTGGACCAGGGGCAGGAAACCCTGATCAAGGACGCCCACTCCATTCCCATCTACGAACTGTCCACCACCATCTCCGCCAACGAAAAGGTCCACGGCCTGGCGTTCGAAGCCTCCAGCCGCCTGGACTTCTACGACGCCTGGCTGTCCCAGTGATCCGCTACGTTGGAAGGCGGCTGCTGCAGGGGGCGTTCGTCCTCTGGGCGGCGTACACCGTGTCCTTCCTGATCCTCTACCTCCTTCCCGGGGACGCCGTGAGCATCATGGCCAGCGGGGACGAACAGAACTCGGTGGACCCGGCGCTGGTAGCCAAGCTGCGCAGTGAGTACGGGCTGGACCGGCCGCTGCACGAGCAGTACGTGATAGCGCTGTTCAAGGCCCTGCAGCTGGATTTCGGGGTGTCCATCAAGAACGGTGTGGCCGCCACCCAGGCCGTGGCGGAGGTCCTGCCCGAAACCATCAAGCTCGCGGCGGCCGGATTTGCGCTGGCCGTACTGCTGGGCAGTGCCCTGGCCATCGCGGCTTCGTTCAGCCGCAACCGCTGGGTCCGCCAATTGGTTGCGTCGCTGCCGCCACTGGGCATCGCGGTGCCTACCTTCTGGATCGGGCTGCTGCTCCTGCAGTTCTTCTCCTTCCGGCTCCGGCTGTTCCCTGCGCTGGGGAACGACGGCGCCCAGAGCCTGGTGCTTCCCGCGCTGACCCTGGCGATCCCCACCTCGGCGGTCATTGCCCAACTGCTGATCCGCAGCCTGCACCAGACACTCGGTGAACCGTACATTGAGCAGATCCGGGCCAAGGGCGCCAGTGACGCGCTGATCCACTTTGGGCACGCCCTGCGCAACGCGGCCATTCCCACCCTGACCATGCTCGGCATCCTGGTCGGAAACCTGCTGGCCGGGGCCGTGGTCAGCGAAACGGTTTTCTCCCGCACAGGAATTGGCCGGCTCACCGTCACAGCCGTCAACAGCCGTGACATCCCGGTGGTCCAGACGCTGGTGGTGCTGGCCGCTGCCATCTTCGTGATCACCAGCCTGATCGTTGACCTGATCTACCCGCTTGTGGACCCCCGCATCAACACCGCGGCCAGGGCCACCGCCTAGGAGGCATCATGTCGCAGCAACTTCTCCGGGACAGCCCGGGACCGGCAGCGGACGCACCAGACCCCGGGAGGGATGAGGTGCGGGACCCGCTGTCCGCCGCCGGGCGGACAGCCGCACCCGCCGCCGTCGGACGCGGGCCTGCAGCACCCCCTGCGATTGCGCGGCTTGCCCGCAGGGCGAGGGTCCTGCTTAAGAGCCCCGGACTGGTCCTGGCCGTCCTGGTCATCGCCGTGGTGATCCTTTGGGCCGTGATTCCGGGGGCGTTCACACAATGGCCGCCGGACACCGGCGTTCCGTCGGCCCGGCTCAAACCGCCGTCCGCCGAACACTGGTTCGGGACGGACAGCCTGGGCCGGGACCTGTTCTCCCGGGTGGTGCACGGTTCCGCCACGTCCCTGGCAGCCACAGCCGTTGCGGTGGCAGTGGGGCTGGTGGCAGGTTCGCTGCTCGGCTTGCTCGCAGGGTTCCTGCGCGGTTGGGTGGACGACGCCATCATGCGCGTCATGGACGTCCTGCTCGCCATCCCCAGCCTGCTGCTGTCGCTGGCGCTCATCACGGTGTTGGGCTTCGGTACGGTGAACATCGCCATCGCGGTGGGCATCGCCAGCGTGGCCAATTTCGCCCGCATCATGCGCGCCGAATCCCTCCGGGTGGGGTCGGCAGTCTACGTGGAGGCGGCCCGGTCCTCCGGTGTCCGCTGGCACGGCATCCTGCTCCGGCATGTCCTCCCGAATGCCGCCGGGCCGGTGCTGGCGCTGTCCGCCCTGGAATTCGGGATGGCCGTGCTGTCCATCTCCTCTCTGAGCTTCCTCGGCTTCGGCGCGCCGCCGCCGGCCGCCGAGTGGGGCTCCCTGGTGGCCGGCGGCCGCGACTACCTGGTAGCCGCATGGTGGCTGGTGACGCTGCCCGGCCTGGTGATCGCCGCCGTCGTCCTCTCCACCAACCGCATCTCGCACGCTTTCCAGGACCCCGAAAGGAACAGGACATGACGGCTACTCCAGCGCAGGACAGCCCGCCCACCGGAGCCGGCGAACCGCTCCTGAAGGTCGAGGGGCTGCGCGTCAGCTACCTGGTGGACGGCACGCCCCGGGAAGCCGTGCACGGAGTAAGTTTCGAGATCAACGCCGGGGAAGTGGTGGCGATCGTGGGCGAATCCGGCTCCGGAAAAACCACAACCGCGCACGCCATCATCAACCTGCTGCCAGGGAACGCGCGGCCGGATTCCGGGTCAGTGGTCTTTGCCGGTGCGGACCTGTCCCGGCTCACCCGCAAGGAGTGGCAGGGCGTCCGGGGCCGGGACATCGGCCTGATCCCGCAGGACCCCACCGCGTCGCTGGATCCACTGCAGAAAGTGGGGCCGCAGGTGGCCGAGGCCCTCACCATCCACCGGCTGCAGCCGAAGAAGGAGGCCCGCCGGGATGCCGTCCGGCTGCTGGCCGAGAGCGGCATCCGGGACGCCGAATCCCGGGCACGGCAGTACCCGCACCAGTTCTCCGGCGGGATGCGCCAGCGGGTCCTGATTGCCTCCGCGCTCGCCGCGCGGCCCCGGCTGGTGATCGCGGACGAACCCACCAGTGCGCTGGATGTCACCGTGCAGCGGCAGATCCTGGACAACATCGCGGCGCTCACGGCGGAGCGGGGGACCGCCGTCCTGCTGATCACCCACGATCTTGGCGTGGCAGCAGACCGCGCCGACCGCATCATCGTGATGCGCCGGGGCGAGATCGTGGAAGCAGGGTCAGCTGCCCAGGTCCTGGGCAATCCCCGGCACGCCTACACCCGTCAGCTGATCGCCGCTGCACCCGGACTGAGTCCCCAACGGCTCCGGCCAACCGTGGCCGGCGTAACCCGGCCGGATGGCACCGCCGCTGCGGCAGCCCCGGGGCCTACTGGTTCCGAGGGTCCCTTGGTGCAGGCGCGTAACCTGCGGAAGGTCTTCCACCTGCCGCGGACGGCCAAGGGGCCGCGCACCCTCACCGCGGTCAACGACGTCTCGCTCGAGATCCTGCGCGGTGAAACCCTGGCACTGGTGGGGGAGAGCGGCTCGGGCAAAAGTACAGTGGCCAGGCTGTTGCTGCGGCTGGATAAGCCAACCAGCGGTTCCGTGACGTTCGACGGCGAGGACCTCACCGCCGCGCGGGGTGAGCGGCTGCGACAGCTGCGGCGCCGCTTCCAGGTGGTTTTCCAGAGCCCTTACGCTTCGCTGGATCCCCGCTTCACCGTGGCGGACAGCGTGGCCGAACCGCTGCGCGCCTTTGGTGAGGGGACGCCGTCGGACCGCCGGGCGAGGGTGGCCGGGCTGCTGGACGCGGTGCATCTGCCGGCCGACTACGGGCGAAGGCAGCCCGCAGAACTGTCCGGCGGGCAGCGCCAACGGGTGGCCATTGCCCGCGCCCTGGCCCTGCGTCCGGAACTGGTGGTGCTGGATGAAGCAGTGTCCGCGCTGGATGTGTCAGTGCAGGCGCAGATCCTGGCGCTGCTCGCCGAGCTCCAGGTCCAGGACAGGTTGAGCTACCTCTTCATCTCTCACGACCTCGCGGTGGTGCAGCAGATCTCGGACCGCGTGGCCGTGATGCGCGGCGGGGAACTGCTGGAAGCCGGAACCACGGAATCGGTGCTGGAGCGGCCCGAACACGGGTATACGCGGGAGCTGATCTCGGCGGTACCGGGCCGGCGGACGCTGGCGGTGCAGGACCTGCCGGGGTAAATACTCACAGCGTGGACAACCTGTGAGTATTTACCGGCTGTTCAACAAACCTGTGGCGCGCGTCCTAGCGGCGTTTGGGGGCGTCTGTTTCACTGGAACAATGACAACACTGACTGAAACCTCAGTCGCCGGCAACGATGACCGGCGAGACACGGAACCCAACAACAGCGCACTCAATGGCCGGCAACTGATGGTGGCCCTGGACGTGGACGGCACCCTGGTGGACCATGACGGCCACATGTCCCCGGCCGTCCGGGAATCCGCACAGGCCGTGGTGGAAGCCGGCCACGAGGTGATGATCGCCACCGGCCGGTCGCTCAACGCTACGCTGCCCATCATCGAAAAGATCGGCGTGGAACGCGGCTACGCGGTGTGCTGCAACGGCGGCGTGACGCTGCGGCTGCACCCCGAACTCGACGGCGGCTATGAGATTATCCACAAGGCCACCTTCGATCCGGCACCTGCGCTTCGGGCACTCCGCGAACGGCTCCCCTCAGCCAAGTACGCGCTCGAGGACGCCGACGGCAATTTCCTCTCCACCGAGCGGTTCCAGGACGCGAGCTTTGGCGTCGAGGCCATTGGCGTCGACTTCCAGACCATGCTCGAGGCCACGGCTGTGCGCGTGGTGGTGTTCAGCACTGAGAACACCCCCGAGGAGTTCAACGAGGCCATCGACCACATCGGTCTCGCCGGCGTCACGTACTCGGTGGGCTGGACGGCGTGGCTGGACATCGCCGCCGCCGGAGTGACCAAGGCCAGCGCCCTGGAAAACCTCCGCCTCCAGCTCGGCATCGATCCGAGCCGCACGGTGGCTGTGGGCGATGGCAGGAACGACATCGAGATGCTCGGCTGGGCCGGCCGGGGAGTGGCCATGGGCCAGGCGCCGGAAGAGGTCATCGCCATCGCGGACGAGGTCACCCATTCCGTATACGACGACGGCGCAGCGCACGTGCTCCGCAGCCTCCTCTAGGCTTCCGGCCGCCACAGCCCGCGCTGCGGCCACGCGGTCTCCCCCGCCTCGGCACGGTTCCGTAACCCAGCTGCGTACAAGGCAGAATGGAAGGCATGACCCTTACGACGTTTGCCCTCGTCCGCCACGGCCAGACCGACTGGAATGCCGAGCGCCGGCTGCAGGGGTCCACCGACATTCCGCTGAACGACGTGGGCCGCGGCCAGGCGCGTGACGCCGCCGCCGTCCTTTCGCCTTACGAATGGGATGCGATCGTCTCCTCACCGCTGAGCCGTGCCGCGGAAACAGCTGACCTCATCGCCGAAGGGCTGGGCCTTACGGTGTCCAGGCGCGTTCCGGAGCTGACGGAGCGCAGCTTCGGGCCCGCCGAGGGAATGCAGGCCGGGCCGGAACTGGACGCGCTGCGGATCCCGGGCGGCTTCAAGGGCGCCGAGAGCGAGGACGAAGCTGCCAGCCGCGGCCTCGCGGCTCTGGAAGCGCTCGCCGGGGAGTTCAGCGGCAAGCGGCTCCTGGTGGTCACGCACGGCACGCTCCTTCGCGTCAGCCTGAGCCGGGCCATCGGCGAAACCCTTCCCAGCGTGGACAACGCCGCACTGAACCTGGCGCACCACCACGCCATCGAGGGGTGGCAGCTCGAATACTTCAACGGCGAGCCCGTCATGGCGGCCACAGCAAAGTAGCGCCGCTACCGCACCTCAAGGATCAGGGCCAGCAGCCGGGCAACTGCCGGCCTGGCCGCGTGTTCCTCGTTCCACTGCGCCCGCGCCACGGCTTTGCTGACCGCCTGGGTGGTGATGCCCAGCTCCTGGGCCACCGCCTTCTGCTGGCCGCGGACACCCGGCGTCAGCAGGTCGAGCACCCGCCATTCCGCGCCCGACCGGTCCCGCACAATGTGGCCCAACAGGCGGAGGACGGCCTCGGCGTCGTGCGCAATGTCCGCAAGGGGCCCTTCGACGGCCACCGGAACGCGCTCCTTGCTGTTCCGCAGCCGGTCCACTGCCCGGCGGGCGTACACCAAGCCGTGGCCGGAAGCGTCCTTGATCTGGTTCGGCAGCGGCTCGTTGACCGGCCCTACGCCGATCCCCACGTACCACTGGCCGCTGCGCAGGGCGACCAAGGCCGCTTCCACCGCCTGTTCAGGGCAGTCAACGATGCCCTGGACTTCGTCTTCGACGGAGCGGTCAAAGTCCAGGCGCGCGGGAATGTGCCGCAGGTCCTTGAGTAACTGCGGCACCCGGTCACCGTCGCGCCGGCTGTCCGTCTGGTTGATTGTCAGCGTGAACATTCTGGCTACACACTACCGGTAAGTAGGAAATGCGCGAGGGGGAGTATTACGGCTGGTCAAGCGGCCGCGGGCAGGTCGTAGGGCGGGATCTCGGGAGCCCCCGCGGGAAGCTTCGGGAACCGCCGGTCGATGGTGAGGTGCCGTCCCTTCGGCTCGGCGCCGGAGGGTGAAGAGCCGTCCGCGGTGCCCAGGACCAGCACCAGGACCATCACGGTGAACAGGACGGTCCGGGCGAACATGACCCAGCCGGCCCGCCAGACCCCCGGTGCTTCGCCACTGCTGATCCGGACCACTTCCGTCTGCGAGGCCAGCGACCCCAGGGACCGGCCGCCAGCACAGCAGAACCCGTACAGCCAGGGCGCGATGAGCCAGGTCGCGGCAGCAGCGCCGGCGGCCTTGCCTGCGGTCCCGGTCACGGAGGTACCCACCAGGACGGCGGCAGTGATTGCCAGGATGGCCACGATGCCAAAATCGACGGCCCAGGCTTTGACCGACCGCCAGATGGAGGAATCGACCACCCGGGTCCCGTTCCTCAGTGTCCTGACCCGCTGGCGGGCGCTTTTCCACAGGGCTGCTTCCGCGCGGGACTGCGTTGCTGCCGTGCCGTGTACGTCGGTCACGTCCGTTCCCCCACTATCCGAACTGTCCAAAACACCTTCAATCTACCCTGTCCCATAGCGGCAACGAGGGGGACATCTGCCCATGTGGAGAGTGCCTGGTGGTTGTGCCTGCGCCGCTGAGATGTTGCGATGGAGGGACGGCCGGGCACGGCGCAAACCCCAAGGTGAGGATGGTTATGACCGGCAGCACTGGGAATGAAGTCAAGGGAAACGGCAACGCAGGGCAGGCAACCGCAGCGCAGGGCATCATGGGCCGCCAGGAACTCGAGCTCGTGGACCGCTGGTGGCGTGCCGCCAACTATCTCTCCGTCGGCCAGATCTACCTGCGCTCCAACCCGCTGCTGCGGCGGCCCCTGACCCCGGAAGACACCAAGTCCCGCCTGCTGGGCCACTGGGGCACCACTCCCGGCCTCAACTTCGTGTATGCCCATTTGAACCGCGTCATCCGCCGCGACTCAGCCGAGATGCTCTTCATCGCCGGTCCCGGCCATGGCGGCCCCGCCGTCGTGGCCAATGCCTGGCTGGAAGGAACGTACTCGGAGATCTACGCCCACGTGGGCAACGACGAAGCCGGGCTCGCGGAACTCTTCCGCCAGTTCTCCTACCCCGGCGGCATCCCCAGCCACGCGGCGCCGGAGACCCCGGGGTCCATCAGCGAGGGCGGCGAACTCGGCTACTCCCTGGCCCACGCCTACGGCTCGGTGCTGGACAACCCTCAGCTGGTGACCGCCGTCGTGATCGGCGACGGCGAGGCCGAAACCGGGCCGCTGGCGGCCAGCTGGCACTCGCATAATTTCCTGGACCCGACGGCGGACGGCGCCGTGCTGCCCATCCTGCACCTCAACGGCTACAAGATCGCCAATCCCACGGTGCTCGCCCGCATGCCCGAGGAACAGCTGGAGCAGCTGCTGCGCGGCTACGGGCACGAACCGTACTTCGTCACGGTGCAGGACCCGGGCAATACCGGGCAGGCACACCAGGACTTCGCCGGCGTCCTGGACCAATGCCTCGCGGACATCCGCGCTATCCAGGCCGCACACCGCAACGCCGGGAACGGCAGCGGTCCGGACCACGACGATATCTCCGGGGAACACCCGGGACACCGCTGGCCCATGATCGTGCTGCGCTCACCGAAGGGCTGGACCGGTCCGCGGACCGTGGACGGGCTGCAGGTGGAAGGAACATGGCGGGCCCACCAGGTCCCGCTGTCGGAGGTCCGCACCAACGGCGAACACCTCAAGCAACTGGAGGAGTGGCTGCAGTCCTACCGTCCGGGAGAACTGTTCGACGGCGACGGGCGGCTCCGTGCGGACGTCGCCGAGGCAGCCCCCACCGGGGACTTCCGGATGAGCGCCACCCCGCATGCCAACGGCGGAGTGCTGCGGCGCGCCCTGAAGCTGCCCGCCTACCGTGACCACGCCGTCGACGTTGCAGCAGCGGGAACGGACCGCGTGAGCCCCATGGTCACGCTGGGCTCGTGGATGCGGGACGTGATTGCGCAGAACATGGAGAACTTCCGCCTCTTCGGGCCGGACGAAACCGCGTCGAACCGGCTGCAGAATGTCTATGAGGTCACCGACAAGGTGTGGCAGTACCGGATTGACGACGCCGACGAGCACCTCGCGCGGTCCGGCCGCGTGATGGAGGTCCTCAGTGAGCACCTGTGCCAGGGCTGGCTGGAAGGCTACCTCCTCACCGGCAGGCACGGCGTCTTCAACTGCTACGAGGCCTTCATCCACATTGTTGATTCGATGTTCAACCAGCACGCCAAGTGGCTGAAGGTGCACCGCCGGCTGCCGTGGCGCCAGCCTGTGCCGTCGCTGAACTACCTGCTGTCCTCGCATGTCTGGCAGCAGGACCACAACGGTTTCTCGCACCAGGACCCGGGGTTCATCGACCATGCGGTGAACAAGAAGGCGGAGGTTATCCGGGTGTACCTGCCGCCGGACGCCAACACCCTGCTCTCCGTCATGGAGCACTGCCTGGCCTCTACCGACTACGTGAACATCGTGGTCAGCGGAAAGCAGCCCTCACCCACCTGGCTGGGCCCGGCGGACGCGGCCAACCACTGCCGCCGCGGCCTGGGCATCTGGACGTTCGCCGGCTCCGAGGTGCCCGGTGAGGAGCCCGACGTCGTACTCGCCTGCGCCGGCGACGTCCCCACCGTGGAGACCGTGGCCGCCGCGGAACTGCTGCGCAACGGGGTCCCGGGGCTGAAGGTCCGTGTGGTTAACGTCGTGGACCTGATGCGCCTGCAGGATGAGAGCGAACACCCGCACGGGCTGCCGGGCAGGGACTTCGACGGCATCTTCACCACGGACAGGCCCATCATCTTCGCGTACCACGGCTACCCCACGCTGATCCACCGCCTGGCGTACAAGCGCACCAACCAGGCGGGCCTGCACGTGCACGGCTATCAGGAGGAGGGGACCACCACCACCCCGTTCGACATGGCGATGCTCAACGGGATCGACCGCTTCACGCTGGCCATCGACGCGATCGACCGGGTGCCCGGCCTGGCCGGGAACCACTCAATCCTGCGGCAGGAGCTGCAGGACCGCCGCGACAGCGCCCGCGGGCACACCCGCACCCACGGCGAGGACCCGGAAGAGATCCGGAACTGGAAGTTGGGCGGCTGACTTCCCGTCAGCCGGGGAGGCCGCTGAGCCCGGACGAGGGCAGATGGATCCAGCCTTCGCTGCGGGCCGCCCGGGCATGCGCCTCATCGGGGAGGAGCGTACGACGGCGGGCCACGGCCCGGGCGGTCAGCGAGGCGACGACGGCGTCGAACAGGTCGTCCGAGGCTGCCAGTTGGGCCTCGTGCCCGGCCAGGTCCAGCCACGGCGCTTGCGTCCGGAGGGCTTCAAGGAGCACACCGAGCCGTTCGGTTTCCGTGCTGCCGCGGCCCTTGTAGCCGCGGCCGTTGAGGCCCCAGATCTTGAGCGAAGCCGCCGGATAGACCTCGGCCAGCCGGCCGGAGCCATCCCGGGACTGGGGGCCATGCAGGGCAGGCGATCTTCGCCTGGATCACCGCGCAGCGCATGGCAGGGTGGGCCAGCCGGTCCGCCGAAACACTCAGCGGAATCAGCCCTGTCCGGGCAGTGCAGAAACGGTCCGTGTCCCGGTAGGCCAGGAGCCGCCGGCCGGCGATGCCGTCGTGTTCGAGGACCGGCCCCGCAACGTTGTCCAGGTGCCCGGTGAGGAACGGGATCAGCGCGTCCGGCCAGCCGACAGGGCAGTCGACGCCGGTCATGTCGCTGGTGCCGAACAGCTCCACAATCGTTTGGTCGTCCACGTCCAGGGCCAGGTGGGCGAGCGTGGCGCGTCCCTGGCCGTGGGAATCCAGGTCCCATTCGATGACTGCGGCGGCGGTCTTCTTGGTGGCTGCCGCCAAATCCACGCCGAGGGTCCTCATCCGGCCTCAGACCCTCCGGTAATGCAGCGCATCGCCCACAGCGCCGGCCCCGCCCAGATCGTCCCCGCGGGCAAAACCGGCCCACAGAGCCCGCACGGCCCGGCCGGTCATGTCCACCTGCTCCCAGGGAGCGCCGGCGATCAGCCCCACGCCGTCCCAGGTTTCCCGGTTGCCCAGGAGCAGCGGCAGGTCGATGGTGTGGGCTGCGCCGAAGAGGTTGTCCGGCGCATGCCAGCTCAGCAGGTAGCGGTGGGCCCGTCCTCCTGCGCGCTTGTGGCGGCGCGCGAACTTCCGGGACGCCCACCCGTAGACGGTTTCGGTGACCACCCAGTCGACGGCGCGCACCGCGGCGGCTCCCACTCCCGGCACCTTGAGCAGGCGCATCAGGAAGGGACTCCGGGGGAGGAAAAGCCGCGCTTCCTCCGAGGTGTGGCCGATCAGGATGTCGATGCCCGGTGCGGACCGGTCCCATGCGGCGGCGATGTCCTTCTCCTCCGGGAGCGGGGCGTGGCCGTACTGCGTACCGAATGGCATGGCGGCCAGCATCCCGAACTTCCGCGACACCTGCGCCACCAGTGCCTCCCGGTCCACCACGTCCATGGCCGGGGTCTCCTCCGTCACCGATTCCGCCGCGATCCCCATGGCGCGGTTCATCCGTGCCCGGCCGCGGGCAATCCCCAGCGGCGCGCTCTGGATGATGGCACGCCGGAACAGCGACGGCGCTTCGGGGGTGGCCATCAGGTGGGCGATGGCATCACCGCCGGCAGACTGCCCGAACGCCGTGACGCAGCCGGGATCGCCGCCGAATGCCGCGATGTTCCGCTGCACCCAGCGGAACGCCTCCAGCTGGTCCAGCAGGCCCAGGTTCGCCGGCCTGCCGGTGCGGGTGGCGAGGAAGCCGAACAAACCCAGCCGGTAGGTTACCGACACCACGATCACCCGGTTCTCGGCCACAAGCCGGGCGGGGTCGAAGATGGCGAGGTCCCCGGACCCGGTGGTGTAGGAGCCGCCATGGATCCAGACCATCACGGGCAGCGTCTCGCCGGGCTTCAGATCGCCGGGCATGGTGATGGACAGGTTCTGGCAGTCTTCGCTGCCTGGGAGTTCGCCGTACCGGGTGCCCAGGACGTCGTCGAGGAACGGGACGGGTCCCTGCGGGCATGCCGGCGCCAAGGAGGTGGCGGCGAAGGTTTCGGTCCAGTCCGCCGCCGCAGCAGGAGGCCGGAAGCGGGCCGCCGTGGCGTAGGGGATGCCCGTGGCGCGGAGCACCTCGCCGTCCCGCCAGCCGCTGACGGGCCCGCACGGTGGATGGAACAGAAGCTCGGACGTCACGGCTGGCTCGGAATTCACAGCCCCACCTTGCCACACCATCCTGGGACAACGGCGGCGGGTGGCCGGCTTCGAAAAGCCGGCCACCCGCCGTCGGACCCTAAGGGAGTTGTTGGGGCAAGCCCAGCCTGGGGATCAGTGTCCGGTGGGGACGTAGCGCTTGATGGACGCTTCCAGCTCGGCTTCGGCGGCGGCGCGGTCGCCCCAGCCCTCGGCCTTGACCCATTTGCCCGGCTCCAGGTCCTTGTAACGGGTGAAGAAGTGCTCGATTTCCTTGATCAGGAATTCGCTGACGTCGCTGACTTCCTGGATGTGGTCGAAGCGCGCATCAACAGGAACGCAGAGGACCTTGGCGTCTCCGCCGCCGTCGTCGGTCATGTTGAAGACGCCGATGGGGCGGGATTCAACGATGACGCCGGGGTGCAGGTCGAAGTCCTGCAGGAGCACCAGTGCGTCCAGCGGATCGCCGTCTTCGCCCAGGGTGTTCTCGAAGAAACCGTAGTGCGTGGGGTACTGCATGGAGGTGAAGAGGACGCGGTCCAGGCGGACGCGGCCGGTCTCGTGGTCAACTTCGTACTTGACACGCGATCCCTTGGGGATCTCGATGGTCACGTCGTGCTTCATGGGAACGCTCCTCAGCGATTACAGGGGGTGCGCGGCACACTTGACGGTCCACAAAAAGGAGTGTCCGTGCCGCCGACTATTATTGAGGATATAGCGAGAGGCCCTGGAATCAGGAACTTGTGGGGAAATTTCAGGACTTGAGGACCGGCACCGGCATGACCAAAACCACCAGCGCGGAAGCGTGGCACCGCCGTGCGCTGAAGGCCGCGGCGCTGGGCCTTCCGGGCAGGTCCGCCGGCCCCGGAAAACCATGGCACCTCCTCCTGCTCGCGGCGCTCCTGCTGGTCCTTGCCCTCCCGGCGGCGGCACTCGTCGCCCCCGGGTTCCTCGGCCCCGAGCCTCCCCCGCCTGCGCCCGAGGCCCCGCCCTGGCAGCGCGAACCGACTGCCTTGGCGTCCCCGCAGGGACTGGCTCCGCTGCAATCCACTGCCCCGGTCCCGGACCCCGCCGTTCTCTCTGCGCAGGTGGACCCGCTGCTGAAGGCCGACGGCGGCGGTACTTTTACGGGCATCGTGCAGGATGCGCTGACGGGCCAGATCCTCTTCGACCGGGGCGGCGCCGACCGCCGGGTGCCGGCATCGAACATGAAGCTGCTGACCTCCGTGGCCGCCCTTCGCGCCCTGGGCCCGGAGCATACGTTCGCCACACGGGTGGTGGCGGGGCCGGCCGCCAACCAGGTGGTGCTGGTGGGCGGCGGCGACGTCCTGCTCGGACCCGGTGAGTCGAAGCCGGGCCAGGTAATGGGAAGGGCAGGCCTCACCACCCTCGCGGCCCGGACTGTGGCATCCCTGCAGGCCAATGGAGCATCGGGGGAAATCAAGGTCATGCTGGACGATTCCCTGTTTACCGGGCCGGCCCTGAACCCGGCTTGGCAGGAGGGCGACGTCGCGGCCGGCGAAGTGGCACCTGTGTATCCGCTGGCCATGAATTCGGCGCGTTACGACCCCGACGTGACCACGGGTCCACGCCCGCAGGACGCGGCGCAGTCCGCCGCGGAAGAATTCGCGGCCCGGCTCCGTGCCGCAGGTGCCGCCGCGGGACTGACTGTGGCGGCCGGCGTCGACCGCTCACCGGAAGCGGGTTCGGCTGCGCCGGCTGCCGGCACCGAACGGCCCGACGTCCTGGCCGAGGTACAGTCAGCCACGGTGGCGGACCAGGTGGACCTGCTGCTGCAGGAATCAGACAACTACCTGGCCGAGGTCATGGGGCGGATGGCGTCCCTTGCGGACGGCGGTCCGGGCAGCAACGACGGCGCCGCGGCGGCCGTCAGCAGCCAGTTGGCCCAGGCGGGGATTGCGGCGGGCCCCCTGACGCTGGTGGACGTGTGCGGCCTGGCGATGGGCAACCAGGTCTCGGCCGGCCAATTCGCCGAGGTGGTCCGGGCCATCACCACCGGCACCGATGCCAGGCTCCGGGCCGCACTGGACGGCTTCCCGGTGGCCGGCCTCACCGGCACCCTTGATTCCCGGTACGGCGACGAGTCCACCGTCCAGGGTGCGGGCCTGGTCCGGGCCAAGACCGGAACACTCAACACCGTCTTGGCGCTCAGCGGCTACGTCGTTGACGCGGACGGCCGGCTTCTCGTGTTCTCCTTCATTGGCAACGGGCTGACGCCCGGCGCCGCAGGCAATAAGGTGGCGCTGGACCGGGCGGCAACGGCGCTCGCAGGCTGCGGCTGCCGGTAAGTCATCGCGCTTCCCTGGTATCTGTAACGCCATAGGCAGGGCCGGCCGGGGTTGCCGGTTCCGCGGCCACCGCCATGGGGGCAGTGGTCCCCAGGAGTGCTGCCACCAGGACGGCGGCAACCACGGCCTTCCAGCCCTTCTTCGGGCCGGCGGTCAGGGGAGCGATGGGACGGTACGGGATCATGGTGTCCTCCTGAGGGGATTTTGGCGGCCCTGGCACGCACGAACGGTGCTGGCCAGGGCCGCCTCTGCTTCTGGAACGCAGTAGGGCCGCTGTTGCGGTGTAGCCACTACGATGCCGCCGCAGCTTAGGCCTGGCCTTTTGCCTTCCTGTGCTTCGGCTGTGAGGGTGGCGGCCGGCCGGTGCCTTCGCTTCGCCGGTGAGCGAACTTAAGGACGATCCCCGGCCCGCTGTGTTCTGATGGGACCTATGGAGTCCACTGCAGCCCAGTCCGCCCCCATCTCATCTGCTGATGCCGCTTCCCTGATCAACTGGGACCTGGCGGCTTCCTCGGCGGCACGGCTTGCTCCTGCCGGGCCGGACCTGAAACCGGCAGCCATCAACGAAGCCGTGGACAGCCTCCGCAGGCTCGCCGACGCCTCCGTTCCGCACGTTCACGAGATCACCGGCCTGGAAGCAGCCCGGGACCTCCGGGATTCCTCGGTGCTGGTGGTGGACCGGGCATCGTGGGCCAAGGCAAACACGCAGTCCTTCGCCGTGATGCTGAAGCCGGCCATGCAGAAGATGCTGGACAGCCGGCGCGGGTCGCTGAGCCCTTCCGCAGCCAGTGTCAGCGGCGCCATCACCGGCAGCCAGTTGGGCGCAGTCTTGGCGTTCCTGTCCAGCAAGGTCCTGGGCCAGTACGATCCGTTCGCGGCGCTGGCCGAAAACTCTTCCGCCCCTGCCGCCGGGCGGCTCCTGTTGGTGGCCCCCAACATTGTCTCCGTGGAGCGCGAACTCAACGTGGCGCCCGAGGACTTCCGGCTGTGGGTCTGCCTGCACGAACAGACCCACCGGGTCCAGTTCGCCGCCGCACCCTGGCTGCGCCACCACATGCTGGACCAGATCGACAACCTCAGCGGGCACCTGCTCGGCAATGTCGATTCCCTGATGGACCGGGCCTCGGCCGCTGCGCGTTCACTGAAGGACCGTTCGGCCACTGGAAACACGCCGGGCCGCGGCGCCATCCTGGACCTGCTGCAGGATCCGGAGGAGAAAGCCGCCATCTCGCACCTTACGGCCGTGATGAGCCTGCTCGAAGGCCACGCCAACGTGGTGATGGACGCCGTGGACGGCAGCATCGTTCCCTCCGTCAAGACCATCCGGCAGCGGTTCAACGACCGCGGCAAGGACCGTGGCGTGGTGGAGAAGTTCATCCGCAGCCTGCTGGGCCTGGACGCCAAGATGCGGCAGTACTCCGACGGCGCCCGCTTTGTCCGTGCCGTGGTTGGCGTGGCCGGAATGGAGGGCTTCAACCGGGTCTGGGAGTCGGCAGACCACCTGCCCACCGAGCCGGAGATCCACGACGCCAAGCTGTGGCTTGAGCGGATGGGCCTGTAATTGCCTGACGTTTCCCCCACGCATTCCGAAGCACAGCCGTCCGGGCCCACACAGCCGTCCGGGCCCACCCAGCCTTCCGGCCCCGCCCCGCAGGAATCCGCGCCGCAGGATTCCGTGCCGCAGCGCAGCGGACGACGCCGGCCCGGCCGGTTGGCGCCGGTAGTCGGCACTGCCCGCAAGATGCTGGGTGACGCCCTGGCGCAGGCAGGCTATCCGGAGCACGTCCTGGTGGCCTGCAGCGGCGGGCCGGACTCAATGGCGCTGGCCGCCGTCGCCGCCTACTTCGCCCGCCGCGGCAGCATTGACGGCCATTTCGTCACGGTCGGGGCAGTGGTGGTGGACCACCAGTTGCAGGAAGGCTCCGGCCGCGTCGCAGCTGACACCGCCAGTGCCCTTCGGGAACTGGGCCTCGCCCCGGTCGATGTCCACACCGTGACAGTGGCAGGCGCCGGCATGGGCCCCGAGGCCGCCGCCCGCGAGGCCCGCCACGCAGCGCTCGAAGCGGCAGCGGCCGACCAGGGCGCCGGTGCCATTCTTCTGGGGCACACCCTGGATGACCAGGCCGAGCAGGTGCTGCTGGGCCTGGCCCGCGGCTCCGGAACCCGATCACTCGCCGGCATGCGGCCCACCCGTTCAGGGGCTGGAAGCGCCTTGTTGCTCCGTCCCTTCCTGGGGCTCCGCCGGGCCGACACGGAGGAGATCTGCGAGGTGGAGGAGCTGGACCCCTGGCACGATCCCACCAACACGGACCCCGCGTTCGCCCGTTCCCGGACCCGGGTGGAGGTCCTCCCGCACCTCGAGGAGAAGCTGGGCCCCGGCGTCGCGGAATCACTGGCGCGCACGGCCTCGATCCTGCAACTGGACGCCGACTACCTCGAGGATGTGGCGGAAAGCACCTACGCGTCCCTGGTGGAGTGGAACGGCCCCGAAGCAAGCCTTCCGGAAGACGCCCTGCGCGCCCTGGCCCCGGCCATCAGGTTCCGCGTGATCGCCAAGGCCGCGGCCGGCGTCGGCGGCCAGCAGCCCAGCTATCGGCGCCTCGTGGCGGCGGAAGCGCTGCTGCGGCGGCAGGGGTCGGCGGGCCCGGTGCAGCTGCCCGGCGGGGTAGCCGCCTACCGGTTGTCGCTGGCCGAACTCGAAGGGCCCGGGACCGCAGACCGCCCCGGGACCGGTCCCCGCGAACCCGCGCGCTGTGGGAAGCTAGTATTCCGGCCGCTAAAACCGGCCACACATTAGTCGCACCCCGCATCTACACAGGAGCCATTGGTGGATTCAAACGACGTCCAGGCAGACCTCAAGCACGTTCTTTACTCCAAGGAACAGATCCAGCAGCGCATCACCGAACTCGCTGCCCAGATCGACAAGGACTACGAAGGCCGCGAACTGCTGATCGTGGGCGTGCTCAAGGGCGCGGTCATGGTCATGGCGGACCTGGCCCGCGCACTGCACAGCCACGTCTCGATGGACTGGATGGCTGTGTCCTCCTACGGCTCCGGTACCCAGTCCTCCGGCGTGGTGCGCATCCTGAAGGACCTTGACACGGACCTCATGGGCAAGGACGTGCTGATCGTCGAGGACATCATCGATTCCGGCCTTACCCTGTCCTGGTTGAAGACCAACCTGGAATCCCGCGGCACCGCATCGGTGGAAATCTGCACCGCCTTCCGCAAGCCCACCGCCGCCAAGGTCCAGATCGACGTCAAATACGTGGGCTACGACATTCCCAACGAGTTCGTGGTGGGCTACGGCCTGGACTACGCGGAGAAGTACCGCAACCTGGACTTCGTGGGCACCCTGGCTCCGCACGTCTACGAGTAGGCCGCCATGCAGCTCGGCGGTTTCTCGGTTGGCCTCGCCGTGCAGGACCTCGCCGCTTCCATGGAGTTCTACCGGAAGCTCGGCAACCCCGTCTACCTGGACCAGCACGTCTGATTTTGGCAAGGTCGAATATTGGCATCAAGGATGTCGCGGTGGCCGCAGGGGTGTCGGCAACCACGGTGTCGCACGTCCTGAACGACGTCACGTATGCCCGGATCAGCCCCGAAACCCGCAAGAAGGTGAAGGCGGCCGCGGAGCAGCTGGGCTACGAACCCAACCGGGTGGCGCAGGCGCTCCGCAACCGCCGCACCGGCGTGCTGGGGCTGGTCAGCGAGGATGTGGCCACCACGCCGCATGCCGGCCGGATCATCCTGGGCGCCGATGACGCTGCCCGCGCCCGCGGCTACACCCTCATGCTTATCAACACCGCCGCCACCGCCGGGCCCGCATCGCGGGAAGTCGATGTGGAGGCCGTGCTGGAACGCCAGGTGGACGGGATCCTATACGCCACCATGTACCACCGGGTCCTGGACGCGCCGGCCAACCTCGGCAAGGTGCCCACCGTCCTGGTGGATGCCGTTACCGCTGACGGGCGCTTCCCCTCCGTTGTCCCGGACGAATACGGCGGCGCCCGCACCGCCGTCCACGCACTGCTGGACGCCGGGCACACCCGCATCGGCTTCATCAACAACGTCCAGGACGTGCCATCAACCTCGGAGCGGCTCCGCGGTTTCCGCGACACGCTCACCGCGGCAGGGCTCGACGGCGGCCTGGCGCCCGTGGAGGCGTCGTCGTCTGACGCTGCGGGCGGGTACGAGGCAGCGGCGAGGATCCTGCGGAGCGAACACCCGCCGTCGGGCCTGTTCTGCTACAACGACCAGATGGCCATGGGAGCCTACCGGGCAGCCGCGGAACTGGGTCTCAGCATCCCCGGAGACCTCTCTGTCGTCGGGTTCGACGATCAGGAACTGGTGGCCGGCAGCCTCTTTCCAGGGCTCACCACCGTGGCGCTGCCCCACTACGGAATGGGTGCCTGGGCCGCCAACCACCTCATTGATGCGCTCGAAGGGGCAGGGGGCGGTTCTTCGGCTTCCGCCGGGACCACTGTTCTGGAGTGTCCGCTGGTCACCCGAGCGTCCGTCGCCGCACCCCGGAACCCCTAGCCTGCCTGCAACGATGTCCGCTACGCCCACAGGGAACTTTTGCTTTTCATCATGCGTGATGTACTCCGGACGGTGTATAGCTAGAAGCTGACGCAGCACCATCACGCGCGCGAATTAGACGCCGTGCAGCACTACCGGAAGGGACGGGGCCAGCCCCCGAACAGATGAAAGCTAAGAATTTCTTCAAGGGCCCGGGCATCTGGATCGTCGTCGTTGTCGGTCTGCTCCTGGTGGCTTTTGCAACCCTGGCCCCCGGCGGTGCGTCGCGGATCGACACCGATAAGGGCTTGGAACTGCTTGCCGGCAACAATGTGGAGCAGGCCAAGATCTTCGACGGTGAGAACCGCGTTGATCTCACGCTGAAGGATGACCTGGAGGTGGACGGCCAGAACAAGGGCAAGAGCGTCCAGTTCTTCTTCGTCGATGCGCGCGCCACGGACGTGGTCAAGGCTGTCACCGATTCCAAGCCGGCGCAGGGCTACACAGACCAGCCCATCGAGAGCAACTGGTTCTCCGGCCTGCTGTCCCTCCTCATTCCGGTCATCCTGCTGGGCGCCCTCTTCTGGTTCCTCATGACCCGCATGCAGGGCGGCGGCTCCAAGATCATGCAGTTCGGCAAGTCCAAGGCCAAGATGGTCAGCAAGGACATGCCGCAGGTGACCTTCGCGGACGTCGCCGGTTCCGATGAAGCCGTCGAAGAGCTCCAGGAGATCAAGGAATTCCTGCAGGAACCGGCCAAATTCCAGGCCGTCGGCGCCAAGATCCCCAAGGGCGTGCTGCTGTACGGCCCTCCCGGTACCGGTAAGACCCTGCTGGCCCGCGCCGTTGCCGGTGAAGCAGGCGTCCCCTTCTTCTCGATCTCCGGCTCGGACTTCGTGGAAATGTTCGTTGGTGTCGGTGCGTCCCGCGTCCGCGACCTCTTCGAACAGGCCAAGGCCAACTCCCCGGCGATCATTTTCGTGGACGAAATCGACGCCGTCGGCCGCCACCGCGGCGCCGGCATCGGCGGCGGCAACGACGAACGCGAGCAGACCCTCAACCAGCTGCTGGTGGAGATGGACGGCTTCGACGTCAAGACCAACGTCATCCTCATCGCCGCCACCAACCGCCCTGACGTCCTGGACCCCGCGCTGCTGCGGCCGGGCCGTTTCGACCGGCAGATCGGCGTCGACGCGCCGGACATGATCGGCCGTGACCAGATCCTGCAGGTGCACGCCAAGGGCAAGCCGATGGCTCCCGGCGTCGACCTCAAGGCCGTTGCCAAGAAGACCCCCGGCTACACCGGCGCGGACCTGGCCAACGTGCTTAACGAGGCCGCCCTGCTGACCGCGCGTTCCAACGCCAACCTCATTGACGACCGCGCCCTGGACGAGGCAATCGACCGCGTGATGGCCGGCCCGCAGAAGCGCAGCCGGGTCATGAAGGAACACGAACGCAAGATCACCGCCTACCACGAAGGCGGCCACGCCCTGGTGGCGGCCGCCCTGCGGAACTCGGCCCCGGTCACCAAGATCACCATCCTTCCCCGCGGCCGTGCCCTGGGCTACACCATGGTGGTGCCGGACAACGACAAGTACTCCGTCACCCGCAACGAGCTCCTGGACCAGATGGCGTACGCCATGGGCGGCCGCGTGGCCGAGGAAATCGTGTTCCACGATCCGTCCACCGGCGCCTCGAACGACATTGAGAAGGCCACCGGGACCGCCCGCAAGATGGTCACCGAATACGGCATGAGCGAACGCGTGGGCGCTGTGCGCCTGGGCCAGGGCGGCGGCGAGCCGTTCCTGGGCCGCGACGCCGGGCACGAGCGCAACTACTCCGACCAGATCGCCTACGTGGTGGACGAGGAAGTGCGCCGACTGATCGACCAGGCCCATGACGAGGCCTACGCCATCCTCACTGAGAACCGTGATGTCCTTGACCGCCTTGCCTTGGAGCTGCTGGAGCGGGAAACCCTTAACCAGGCCGAGATCGCCGACATCTTCCGGGACATCCGCAAGCGCGATTTCCGTGAGGTATGGCTTTCGAAGGAATCCCGTCCCGTCCAGACGGCCGGTCCCGTAGAGTCCCGCCAGGAGCGGGCCGAACGGGAGGCCCAGGAGGAAGCCAAGCAGGCCCGCCTGGACGAGCCGCTGGACGCCCAGCCGCCGCATCCGCAGGGCGTTCCGGAAGACGCACCGTTCCAGGGAGGCGTCCCCGAATCGGGGCCGGACACCCTTCGCGGCTAAGCTTTCCCTGTGACTTCCTTCGACGACGACGCCGTTTCCGCCTCCGCCTACCCGGTGGAGGACGGTTCCACCCATGCCCCGCACCACAAGGTGGACCGGCCAAGGATTGAAGCGGCTGTCCGCGAAATCCTCCTGGCCATCGGCGAGGACCCGGACCGTGGCGGCCTTATCGACACCCCCAAGCGGGTGGCGAAGGCGTACGCCGAGGTCTTTGCGGGACTGCACCACGACCCCGCCGACGTCCTGTCCACCACGTTCGAGCTGGACCATGAAGAACTGGTCCTGGTGAAGGACATCCCCTTCTACTCCACCTGCGAGCACCACCTGGTGCCGTTCCACGGTGTGGCCCACGTCGGCTATATTCCCTCCCATGACGGGAAGGTCACCGGACTGAGCAAGCTGGCCCGGCTCGTGGACATCTACGCCCGCCGCCCCCAGGTGCAGGAGCGGCTCACCACGGAGATTGTCGAAGCGCTGGTCCTCCACCTCAAGCCGCGTGGGGCCATCGTCGTTGTCGAATGCGAGCACATGTGCATGTCAATGCGCGGTATCCGCAAGCCCGGAGCAAAGACCGTCACCAGTGCGGTCCGCGGGCAGCTTCATGACCCGGCCACCCGTGCCGAGGCCATGAGCCTCATCCTCGGAAGGTAACCACACAAGACCATGGACTCACTAGCTGCAGCCCCGGGAACCGGGCCCGCAACCTCGCCGCTGCCCATCCTGCGCAAACCGCGCCCGGCCGCGCGCTTCGAGGACCTGCCCACAGACCGCACCCTGGTCATGGGCATCCTCAATGTCACCCCGGATTCGTTCAGCGACGGCGGCAAGCACGCCACGGCGGACACCGCCATCGCCGCGGGCCTGCGCATGTTTTACGCCGGCGCGGACATCATCGACGTCGGCGGGGAATCGACCCGTCCCGGCGCTGAGGACGTCTCCCCGGACGAAGAGCAGAAGCGTGTCCTCCCCGTCATCGAAGCACTGGTCAAGGCTGGTGCCCTGGTCAGCATCGACACCACCCACGCCGCCACCGCCGCCGCCGCGCTGAAGGCCGGCGCCGCCATCATCAACGACGTTTCCGGGCTGACCATCGAACCCGAAATGGCTGAGCTCGTGGCCTCGTCCAAGGCGCCGTACATCCTCACCCACCGCCGCGGCGATGCCCGCACCATGAACTCCCTCGCGGAGTACACGGACGTGGCCGGCGAAGTGGTGGCAGAACTGGCCGGAGTGCGGGACAAGCTGTATGCCGCCGGCGTCAGCGCTGAGCAGATCATCGTCGACCCCGGCCTGGGCTTTGCGAAGAACGACGCCCAGAACTGGGAGTTGCTGCAGAACCTGGAGAAGCTGGAGGCCCTGGGCCACCGCGTCCTGGTGGCCGCCTCCCGCAAGCGGTTCCTCGGCACCCTCCTTACGGTGGCAGGCAAGTCCGCAGCCCCGGAAGAGCGTGACGGAGCCACGGCAGCCATCACGGCCATCAGCGCCGCCCGTGGCGCTTGGGCCGTCCGCGTGCACGACGTCGGATCCAGCCTTGACGCCGTCAAGGTCGCCGCGCGCATGGCGGCAGTACCCAAAGCACCGTAAGCGGCCGGGGGACCCATGGACAGGATTACGCTGACTGGTGTGACGGCCGTCGGCCATCATGGTGTGTTTGATTTTGAGCGCCGCGAGGGCCAGCCTTTTGTTGTGGACGCCGTCCTGTATCTCGACTTCGCCGCTGCCGCGGAGTCCGACGACGTCAGCGACACCGCCCACTACGGCGAGGTGGCGCAGCGTATTACTGAATGGATTTCCGGAGAGCCGCTGAACCTTATTGAGGCGCTGGCGGTCCGGATCGCCGACGGCCTGCTGTCCGAGTTCGGCCTCCAGGCCGTGGATATCACCGTACACAAACCTCAGGCGCCCATCGAGGTGCCCTTCGGGGACGTGGCCGTTTCGGTGCACCGCGAACGGACCGCCACCGTTTCCGGCCGCCCGGTGGAACCGGCTTCCGGGGGCACCCCGTGAACGCAGGCTTCACCAAGG
Source organism: Pseudarthrobacter sp. SL88 (assembly GCF_026672455.1). NCBI lineage: Bacteria > Bacillati > Actinomycetota > Actinomycetes > Micrococcales > Micrococcaceae > Pseudarthrobacter > Pseudarthrobacter sp. SL88. The sequence goes on along the minus strand of NZ_JAPPRD010000001.1, from coordinate 3,741,824 downwards.
CGGTCCTGGCCCTGGGGAGCAACCTCGGCGAACGCAACGACACCCTGTCCAGCGCGGTGGCTGACCTCGTTGACCCGCCGGAGGTCCGCCTCCTTGCGGTGTCCCCGATCATCCAGACCAAAGCCGTGGGCGGCCCGCCGGGGCAACCGGATTTCCTGAACATGGTCCTCACCGTTGAAACCAGCCTGACTCCCCATGAACTGCTGGGGCATTGCCAGGCGGTGGAGAACAAGCACCTCCGGGTCCGCGAGGTGCGCTGGGGGCCGCGGACGCTCGACGTCGACATCATCACCTACGGCAACGTGCGCAGCGACGACCCCGTGTTGACCCTGCCGCACCCGCGCGCTGCCAGCCGGGCTTTCGTGCTGTATCCATGGTCCCTGATCGACCCGGCGGCCACCCTTGAGGGGGAGCGTATCAGTGCCCTCGCAGCCCGGGCGGAGGACTTCGGCGACCTTGCCCCGTTCGATGGTTTCGGCGACTTTGACGGGATGCCGACCGCCGGGGCGGTGACGGACCGTTGAAGCCCATCAACCCGCTGCGGCTGCTGCTGATCGGCGTCATCCTGACCGTGGCCGGCTGGGCCGGAACGGTGCTCACCAGCCGCTACGGCATGGCCACTCCGGTGCTGCCGGCCACCGCGCTGGCCACCATGGGCGTGATCGTGGCCATCACCCTGGTCCTGGGCATCCGCATCCTGCGCTGGCGGAACAGCATCAAGCCCAACAGCACGGCAAAGAAGACAGCACTGGATCCGCTGCTCGCCGCCCGCACGCTCATCCTGGCCCAGGCCTGTGCCTACGCCGGAACGGTGCTGCTCGGCTGGCATGTGGGAATCTTCCTGGACCAGCTGCGGATCTGGAGCTTCCGCAGCCACCAGGACATCGCCTGGCTGGCGCTCGGCATGGCCGGCGGCGGCCTGGTGATGATCATCGTTGGCCTGCTGGTAGAGAGGTTCTGCAAGATTCCGCCGGAGGACGGCGACACGAAGGGCGTGGACGGCAAGCCGGGCCGCGCACCACGGGGAGAAGCCGCCGGGGAAGGCGAATATGCGTACCGAGGCGATTGACCCGCCCGGCATCGACTGGCACCGGGTGTCACCGAAGTTCGTTACCGTCCGGCTGGTGCAGTGGGCACTCGGCAACCTGGCCGCCGTCGTAATCCTCAGCCTTCCGCTCGTGTTTGTCCTGCTCGAGTGGTGGCGGTGGCCGCCGCTGTGGCTGGCCATCACCGTTCCGGCCGTGACGCTGGTTGTGGCCCTCTGGCGGCTGGTGCTGATCCCGCGCCAGGTCCGGGCCATCGGCTACGCCGAGCGTGACGACGACCTCCTGGTCCGCAGCGGCATCTTCTTCCAGCGGACTATGGCTGTCCCTTATGGCCGGATGCAGTACGTGGACGTCGCCGTGGGCCCCGTTGAGCGCAGCCTTGGCCTGTGCACGGTCAAGCTGCACACAGCATCGCCCGGCACCAACGCGCACATCCCCGGGCTGCCGGAGGCAGAGGGAGCGCGGCTCCGTGAGCAGCTCGCGGCCCGCGGCGAGGCCAGGCTGGCAGGACTGTGACCGCTGACGGGCGGTTCCCCCGTCACGGGGTGCGGGAAGACAGTGCTGCATCCGCTGACCCCACGCCTGCCAGATCACAGCCCGCCGGCTCAACGTCCGCCAGCTCAGTTTCAGGCGGCTCCGTGCCCGCAGGCTCGGTGCCCGCCGCATCAACTGCCACTGCTGCGGACGGTGCGGGTCCCGGGATCGCAACGCCCGACGACGGATGGTTGCGTGTCCATCCGGCGTCACCCTTTGTACGCGGCTGGGTCGCGCTGGCCGCCATCGGCTTCTTCTTCGGCCGGGACATCTTTGAACGGATTCTGCAGGGCAGGCCCATGTTCGAAGACGGATTTGCCGGCCGGGTGCCCTGGCTGGTGGCAGGCGGCGGCGCCGTCCTGCTGGTGGCGGTCCTCAGCTTTGTCCTCACCTGGTACTTCACGAAGTACCAGGTGTCCGGCGGCTACGTTCGCGTCAACACGGGCTTCCTGTTCCGGCAGCAGCGACAGGCCCGGCTGGACCGGGTGCAGGCCATCGATATCGTGCAGCCGCTGCTGGCGCGTATCTTCGGGCTGGGCGAACTCAAGTTTGAGGTGGCCGACGCCGGTGAATCTGCGGTGCGGCTGGCTTACCTGAAGATCGATGACGCCCAGCAGTTGCGGGCCACTATCCTGGCCCGTGCCGCTGGTATCGATGAAGATGCCGAAAACCCTGGCGCCCCCGCGCCCGAGGCGCCGGAGTATCCGGTTCTGTCCGTACCGCCGTCGCGCCTTATCGGTTCACTGCTGCTGAGCGAGCAGAGCCTGTTCGTGGTGGTGGGCGGTGTGGCATCGGTGGTGCTCTCGGCTGTTACGGACAACCGGGCGTTTTATTTCTACCTGATTCCCGCGGCGCTTGGCCTCGCGGCGAGCTACTGGAACCTGTTCAACAAGGGATACAACTTCACGGCCGCCATCTCGCCGGACGGTATCCGGCTCCGTTACGGATTGCTGGATACCCAGGCGCAGACGCTCCCGCCGGGGCGGATCCAGGCGCTGAAGATCAGCCAGCCGCCGCTGTGGCGGCCGTTCGGCTGGTACCGGATGCAGGTCAATGTGGCCGGTTATGGGCTGGTGGAGAACGCGGGGGAAGCGTCATCCCGGACCACCCTCCTGCCCGTCGGCAAGCTCGACGATGCGATGAACATGCTCGCTTTGGTGCTGCCCGACCCCGGCACGTCCCGCCCTGCCGAGGTTTTCGGCGCGGGCCTCACCGGGCTGGGTTCCGACGGCGGCTTCGTCACCACCCCGCGCCGCGCCCGGCTGCTGGCCCCGCTTGGGTGGCGGCGCAACGGCTTCGCCGCCACGGATACTGCTCTGCTCATCCGTTCGGGGCGTTGGTGGCGGAACCTGGTGCTCGTGCCGCACCAGCGCACCCAGTCCATGGCGCTGCACCAGGGCCCGCTGGCCCGGCGGTTCCGGGTGGCCGACCTGGTCCTGCACACCACCGCCGGTCCGGTGGTTCCGCGCCTGACGCAGGCCGGGCTGGACGAGGCGCGGGCGCTCTTCGATGAGCAGTCGGCCCGTGCCCGGCTGGCCCGGAAACGGCAAACCACCGAACAGTGGCTCCGCCAGGTGGCGCCTCAGCGTGCTGACCCTGAGTCTCCGGCGGCTGGAACCGGGCCATTCGGAAATGAAGCCCACCACCAACAGGAAGGCCCCCACCATGGCTAAGCCCGGACGCCTCGGCGTCGGAATCATTGGAGCGGGCAAGGTGGGTGCCGTCCTGGGCGCGGCCCTGCGCGCCGCTGAGCACGCCGTTGTGGGTGTTTCCGCGGTGTCCGAGGCCAGCCGTGAACGGGCCGAAACCCTGCTCCCCGGGGTGCCCGTCCTGGAAGTGCAGGACATCGTGGAGCGCGCCGAGCTGGTGCTCCTCGCTGTGCCTGACGACGCCCTCCCCGGCCTGGTGGACGGGCTGGCGAAGCTCGGCGCCTGGCAGCCAGGTCAGCTGGTGGCCCACACATCAGGCCGGTTTGGGGTTGGCGTGCTGCATCCCGTGCGCGCTGCCGGGGCCGTTCCGCTGGCGCTGCACCCGGCTATGACCTTCACCGGAATGAGCCTGGACCTGACACGCCTGCTCGACTGCACGTTCGGCGTCACGGCCGATGCCGCCATGCTGCCCATTGCGCAGGCGCTGGTGGTGGAGATGGGCGCCGAACCGGTAGCCATCGCAGAAGCTGACCGGACGCTCTATCACGCTGCCCTGGCGCACGGGTCCAACCATCTGGTCACCCTGGTGGCCCAGTCGTCCCAGCTGCTGCGTGAGGTGGGTGTGGAGCAGCCCGAACGCATGCTCGGCCCCCTGTTGCGGGCAACCCTGGAAAACGCTTTGGCGTCCGGAGAGTCTGCGCTGACCGGACCGGTTGCCCGCGGTGATGTGGGCACGGTGGAGGCGCATGCCCAGGCCCTGCGGGAGTACGACGGCGGCGGGCATGGCGATGTCCTCGCGGCGTACCTTGCCATGGCACGCGCCACTGCCCGGCGGGCCGAAGCGCGCGGGTTGCTGAAGGCGGACCAGCTTGAAGGGCTGAACCAGGCCCTCGGATCCAAGGAGGACTGACCGTGGCCATCAAACTTGTCACCACCGTGGCCGGACTGCACGCCGAGAGTGCGCGGCTGCTGTCCGAAAAGCAGGGTGCATCGCAGGGATTGGTCCCCACCATGGGCGCGCTCCATGAGGGGCACGCTGCCCTGGCGAGGACCGCCGTCGAACAGAACGACGTGGTGGTTGCCAGCATCTTCGTGAACCCGCTGCAGTTCGGTGATGCCGTGGACCTTGACCGGTACCCGAGGACCCTGGACGCCGACCTTGCACTGCTCGACGCCCAGGGTGTCGACATCGCGTTCGCACCGTCTGTCGAAGAGGTCTACCCGGGTGGCGAGCCGCTGGTGCGGATCACGTCGGGACGGCTGGGGGAGAAGTGGGAGGGCGCATCCCGCCCAGGCCATTTCGACGGTGCGCTTACGGTTGTTGCCAAGCTGCTGCACTATGGCATCCCGGCGGCCGGCCGTGCCGGAGGGGCTTCGACAGGTTCTGCCGGTTCTGCGTCTGCCGGTTCTGCGTCTGCCGGGTTTGGCTCCGCCCGGTCTGCATCAGAAGGGCTCAAAGCTCCCGGATCTTCATCTGTGGGGACGGGGCTGCCCGCCTACCGCGCCTACTTTGGCCAGAAGGACGCCCAGCAGCTGGCCCTGGTAAGGCGCATGGTGGCCGACCTCAACTTCCCCGTCGACATCGTGGGCGTCCCCACCGTCCGTTCTGCCGAGGGGCTGGCGCTGTCCAGCCGTAACCGGTTCCTGTCCGACGACGAACGCGATGCAGCACTGGTCCTTTCCCGTGCACTTCGGCTGTTGGAGGAGCGTGCCAACGCCCATGAGCCGCTGGACCTTGAGTCTGCGCTCGCGATGGTGGAGTCGCAGCCGCTGGTGAAGCTGGACTACTTCGACGTTGTGGACCCTGCCACGTTGGAGCCCCTGGCTGAAAACTGCCGCGAGACTCCGTTCCGGGGCGAGGCCCTTGCCCTCATTGCTGCGAAGGTGGGTCCTGTGCGGCTGATCGACAACGCCCCCTTGAGCTCTTAGGCGCTGCTGAGTTCACACGTGCCTGACTGCCCACGCGCCTGAGTTCCCTCGCGCCTGCCGTTAGGCGCTCCTGCCGTCAGGCGGCGAGGTAGGCCGTGAGTGCGCGTTCGAGCGGGCTTAGTTTGTCCGGCTGGTTGCTTCCCGGAGCGCCTGATGCTCCGGTCGGGCTGGACCCACCCGCAGTGCCAGCGGCTCCGGCTGATGCAAGATCTGTGGCTGATGCAGGGTCTCCGGCAGCGACGAAGTTTCGGGTCTTTGTCAGGTGCCTGTCCTCTGCGGTGCCTCCGGGCGCGCCGGGCACGCTGGTCACGACAGATTCCTCGGCCGCGCCAACGTCGCCGCCCGGCGCAAGGTCTCCGGTCGATGCTGAGTCTCCGGGCGCGATGACGTCTCCGGTCAGGGCCCTGTCCTGTTCGAGTTTGAGGAGTGCGGGTGGCCAGTGTGGTGGTTGTGGGTGGGGGTGTTGGGCTGGGTAGTGGCGGCCGGTGGGGGAGGTCCAGCCGGGTGGTTCAGTTTCGGTTGCTGGTGTGGGGGTCCAGCGGCTGTGGTGTTTGAGGTGGTGGTGTTTCGGGCAGAGTTGTGCCAGGTTGCTGATTCCTGTTGTCCCGTCGTGTTGCCAGGCGGTGAGGTGGTCCGTTTCGTTGTCTGTGCTGGGGTTGGTGCAGCCGGGGAAGGTGCAGTGCCCGTCGCGCATCCTGATCCAGCGTTTCATCGCCTCCGTGAGCCGGTAACTGGTCCGGCCGATCTCCAAGGGCGCACCGTCGCGGGGATCGACGAGGACCCGGTAAAACGGGGTAGCCCCGTCGGCGACGAGTTTCCGTGCCATGGCCGCCGGGATGGGCCCGTACCCGTCCAAATCTGCCGGTTCATCAGTGATGCCCAGCAGGGTGAAGATCGGGATGGTCACCAGGACGTCGGTCACCTCTGTCTCCTCGACCGGAGAAGCCGCCGCGTTTCCCATAAAAGAATTCTCGCGTGAGGGTCTGACATTTCAGGAGAGTCCTGGTTCGTTCAATAGGTAAATGCGTACCCGGCTAAGTTTTCAGATCGTTCGGCCTCAGTCCCGAGCCTTTTCGGCGTCATAGGAACGCAGCCCGTGCTTCACGCCTAGCCTGATAATCCAGTAGAGGATGGTGCCGACCACCAGTGCGGGTATGGCAAACGAGGCTATGGCAATAACTATCGAGATCAAGATTCCCCCCCCAGAAGTGCTTCTTGACAGCCTCTCACGGGCGAGTCGACGGTCACGCAGACCGCCGGCCCGTGAAAATCGCCAGCCCGCGGACTCTCCAATTCAATACCGACCCGTTATCAGCCCCAACCCATCGCCCCGCGACGCAGCGCGCGGAAGCCACCGCCCGCCGTCGTACGTTCCATAAAAACGAGCGTGTTTTCGGGAGGTGGCTCCGAAACGGGCCGCACCCCACCCGAACACGGACAAAAGATAGTCAGCTTGCTTATTACTTTCTGTTTTCCTAGGCTGGAACCTGTCAGGCAAGCAACTCTCGAAGCAGTGCAATGCGCCCTCACAACGGAGCGCAGCGGCCGGCTTCAAGCGAGGAGGAACAATGTCAGAACACAACATCGCAGGCAAGAAGGTTGCATTCCTGCTCACGGATGGCGTGGAGCAGGTTGAGCTGACCAGCCCGTGGCAGGCAGTGAAGGACGCCGGTGGCGAACCCACCCTCGTCGCCCCCAGCAGCGGAAAGCTGCAGGGCTTCAACGGCACGGACAAGGGAGACACGTTCGACGTCGACCTCACCGTCGCCGAGGCCAACGCCTCGGACTTTGACGCGCTGGTCATTCCCGGTGGCGTCGTCAACGCAGACCACTTGAGGGCGGACAAGGACGCGCAGAGCTTCACTCGCAGCTTCTTCGAGCAGCACAAGCCGGTGGCGTCCATCTGCCACGGACCGTGGGTGCTCATTGACGCCGGCGTGATCCGCGGCCGGAACGTCACGTCCTACTTCACGTTGGAAACCGACCTCAAGAACGCCGGAGCCAACTGGACGGACGAGGAAGTGGTGGTGGACCAGGGCCTGGTGACCAGCCGCAACCCCGATGACCTGCCAGCCTTCAACAGCAAACTGGTTGAAGAAATCGCGGAAGGGCAGCACGCGGGCCAGACCGCCTGACACCTGTTGTTCCCTCAGGGTTTGGGAAAAGATTCCGTGCGGAGGAATTACTCCAGCCGGTAGAGTGTTGGCATCTGCAGCGGCCAGGTTCGCGCATCACTCACCACTCTCCCTGAGGGAACACTCATGTCTACCGAAGTATCTCCGAACGCCAAAGGCCAGCCGGCTCAGGCGGCAGGAACCAAACCCGCCGCGCCGGAGAAAATGTCCCGCGAATCGGTGACGATCATCAGCACCTTGCTGGTGGCTACCTTCGTGGTGATCCTCAACGAAACCATCATGAACGTCGCGCTGCAGCGCCTCATGGTGGACCTGCAGGTGGATGCCCCCACCGTGCAGTGGCTCTCCACCGGCTTCATGCTCACCATGGCCGTGGTCATCCCCACCACAGGGTTCATCCTGCAGAGCCTCTCCACCCGCGCCGTGTTCATGCTGGCCATGGGGCTGTTCGCCGGCGGCACCGCACTGGCCGCCGTCGCTCCCGGATTCGAGATCCTGCTGCTGGCGCGCATCGTCCAGGCCGGCGGTACGGCGATCATGCTGCCGCTGCTGATGACCACCATCCTCACCCTGGTTCCGCTGGCCAAGCGTGGCGCGGTGATGGGCAACGTCAGCATCGCCATCTCCGTGGCTCCGGCCATGGGCCCAACGGTGTCCGGTTTGATCCTTGAGCACTTCACTTGGCGCTTCATGTTCGTGTTCGTCCTGCCGGTGGCGCTGGCCGCCCTGGCGATCGGCGCGAAGTATCTGACGAACATCGGCGAAACTGAGAAGACCAAGCTCGACTTCCTGTCCGTCTTCCTGACCGTTCCGGCCTTCGGTGGGCTGGTTTACGGCCTGAGCCAGATCGGCGGCGGCCACGGCGGCCAGGCCGGTCCCAGTGCAGGTGCCATCGCCGCGTTGGTCATCGGCATCGCGGCGCTGGCGGTCTTCGTAATGCGCCAGGTCCGCCTGCAGAAGGCCTCGGCGCCGCTGCTGGACCTTGGTGCGTTCAACTTCCGCATGTTCACGGTCTCCGTCCTGCTGATGGTGGTGGCCATGATGGCGCTGTTCGGCGGCGTGATCCTGCTGCCGCTGTACCTGCAGGAAGTCCGCGGACTTGGCTCGCTGGAAACCGGCCTGGCGCTGTTGCCCGGCGGCCTGGCGATGGGCCTCCTCGGCCCCGTCATTGGCCGCCTGTTCGACAAGGTGGGGCCGCTGCCGCTGACCGTCACGGGGTCCATCCTGATGGTGGTGACGCTGTGGCAGTTCTCCATGCTCGACGCCGGCACGGCGGTTGCGTGGATCGTCACCTTGCACGTGGGGCTGAGTTTCGGCCTCGCACTGCTGTTCACGCCCGCGTTCACCACAGGCCTGAACCCGCTGCCGCCGCACCTGTACTCGCACGGCTCGGCGATCATGAGCACCACGCAGCAGGTTGCCGGCGCCGCCGGCACAGCACTGCTGGTGTCCATCTTCTCCGTGGTCAGCGCGACGTCGGGACTCGTCGCCGGGATGAGTGCCGCCTTCATGACGGCAACCGTCATCGCCTTCGCCGCCGTCGTACTTTCCGCGATGATGCGCAAGACCGAAGGTGCTGGCCCGGGTCACGGCCCCGCGCACTAGTAGTTCAGCGGTTGAGCGTGTCGAAACCCCGCCGGGTTTCGACACGCTCAACCACCAGCGGCCTCACATGGGTCAGCCGGCGTAGAAATCGCTCAGTTCCTTGACCAGCTTGTCCGGAGCCTTGATGACGCCGTCGTGCCCGAATCCGGGGAGGATGGTGTAGCTGGAGCCGGACAGGACGTCGTGGATCTGGCCGCAGGCCACGCCAAAGTAGGCGGGGCTCTTTTCGCCCACGACAATCAGCGTTTCAAGGGGCAGTTCCAGGAACGGCTCGGCAGGCATGTCCGCGGCGATGATGGCCTTGATTTCGCGGACGCCGGTGCGCATCAGCTCCCGCTGCTGCCTGCCCTCTGACGTCCCGGCGGTCAGCTTGTTGGCGAGCGTCATCATGGACAGCGGCATGCGGGACGACAACGGACCCGGCGCCTCCAGCCCACGCTGGATGACGGCAAGGGCGCGGTCGTCGTCGCCGGCAGCGATGGCGGTCTCGTACTCGCCAATCCAGTCGGCCTTGACGGACTGGTTGACGGACACGGCGGGATCGTAAACGGCCAGCCGCTCCACCGGCAGCGTCCGGGCCGCGTGCAGGGCAACTGCTCCGCCGAAGCTGTGGCCGAAAACGTCAGTGCTGGAGGTGTGTTTCATGACCACGTCGAGGTCGCGGATGTCCACGTCCAGGGTGTAATCCTCCGGCTGCGGCGAGGACGAACCACGGCCGCGGCGGTTGAACGTGTGCACCGGACGGCCCAGTGCCGCACTGAGTTTCTGGGGCGAACTTGGTGTAGTCCGCCGCCGTCACCATGGAGGGCGGCACGATCACCACCCCTGAGCCGCCGGAAGCAAGGTCAGCGCCGGTGGTAAAGAGCTCCAGAGTGCCGCCGTCGGGGGTCCTGATGTTCTCACGCGTCATGATCTGAGCCTATCTGAGCAACCTGACCGCGGACACAACGCCGCAGTTAGGGGGGCGCCGGCCGCGGGGCACTCTACTGTGCAAGTCCGCGGGTGTCTGCCTCAGGCCGTGAAGTACTCCGAGATGTCCGCCACCAGTTCCTTGACGGCGGCCGGGATGGAGCCGTGGAAGCACTTGGGCGAAAGCTCGAAGGTGCTGCCGGGGACCGCTGCATGCAGGCGCTCCGCCGTCACCTTGTAATAGCTCGGGCTCTTCCCGCCCGCCATGAAGTGCGTACCTGCGGGCAGCACACTGAAGTCCCTGGCATGGTCCTTTTCGTTATATGCGGCCCGCAGTTCACCCACACCGCTGGGCATGACCTGGCGGAAGACCTTGTTGACCTTGGTCCGCGACAGAACCGCCATCAGCCCGGCCAACACCGGCTCCGGAATCCTCGCCATGGCCGATCCCGGGCTGGTGGCCTTCTTCATGTGGGCCAGGGCGTGCCCCACCTTGCCGTCATTGACGGCCTTCTCAAAACCGTCCAGCCACTTGATGTCGATGCTGCCGTCGATGTTCACCGCGGCGTCGTAAACGGCCAGCTTGTCGGGGACGTATCCGGTTCCGGTGAATTCCTGGACAGCATTCAGTGCCACGGAACCGCCCAGGCTGTGGCCCAGGATGTTGCGGGCACCCGTGGCATCCATCACCGTGCGGACATCCTCGATCTCCGTGGCCATCGAGTAGCCGGCCGGCTGCGGCGATGAACTGCCGCGGCCCCGGCGGTCATAGACGTCCACGGCCCAGCCGTCACCCAGGCCGTTGGCCAGCGCGATCGAGAACGGACGGTAGATCAGGGCGGTAAGGAAGGCACCGCCGATCAGCACCACCCTCTTCTCCCCGGGCGCGTCCTCGGTGCCGTAGCTGTACAAGGCCAAGTGGCCGCCGTCGTGCGTGGGAAGGACCTGTTCTTTCACCAGCCCATCGTAGGGTGCGTGCCTGCGGGGCAGCTGAAAGCCCGGTTTTGCATTGCCCGGTAAACTTGATGATTGTGACTTCCCAAAACACCCCCGCTCCCAAGAACGCCCCCGAGCCGCTCGACGCCAGCGAGCAGATGCGCATCCGTATGGAAAAGCGCGCCAAACTCCTCGAGCGCGGCGCCGAAGCGTACCCCGTGGGTGTGGAGCGCACGCACTCCCTGGCGGAGATCCGTGAGAAGTACGCACACCTGCAGGCCGACGAAACCACGGGGGACGTCGTGGGTGTCACCGGGCGCGTGGTGTTCGTCCGCAATACGGGCAAGCTGTGCTTCGCCACCCTCCAGGAAGGCGGCACGGACGGCAAGGGAACCCGTCTGCAGGCCATGCTGAGCCTCGCCAACGTGGGTGAGGAAGCGCTGGCTGACTGGAAGGCCCTCGTTGACCTCGGCGACCATGTGTTCATCAAGGGTGAGGTCATCTCTTCCCGCCGCGGCGAGCTCTCCGTCATGGCCGAATCGTGGGGTATGGCTTCCAAGGCCCTTCGCCCGCTGCCCGTGCTGCATGCGGAGCTGAACGAGGAAACCCGCGTCCGCCAGCGCTACGTGGACCTGATGGTTCGCGACGAAGCCCGCGAAATGGTTTACACGCGCGCTGCGATCACCCGCTCCATCCGCGAAACGCTGTTCCGCCACCAGTACGTCGAGGTTGAGACGCCCATCCTCCAGTTGGTCCACGGTGGCGCACTGGCGCGGCCCTTCGAGACGCACATGAACGCCTTCGACCAGAAGATGACCCTGCGGATCGCCACCGAGCTGTACCTCAAGCGCGCCGTGGTGGGCGGCATCGACCGTGTCTACGACATGGGCCGCGTCTTCCGCAACGAAGGCGTCGACTCCACGCACAGCCCCGAATTCACCACCCTCGAATGCTACGAGGCCTGGGCTGACCAGTTCGTCATGGCGGAGCGCATCAAGGAGATCATCCTCGACGCCGCCGACGCCGTGGGTGCCGGCCGCGCCGTCCAGACGGAGGCGGGGGAGATCAACCTCGACGGCGACTGGGCTTGGTTGGCCGTCTACCCGGGGTTGTCCGACGCCGTTGGCCAGGAAATCACGCCGGAGACTTCGCTTGAGGTGCTCCGCGAGATTGCCGCCAAGCACGAGGTGAAGGTGGACCCCAAGTGGGACGCTGAGAAGACGGTGGTGGAACTGTTCGGCGAGATTGTCGAGCCCACGCTGCTGAACCCCACCTTCGTCTACGACTACCCGCCCTCCGCCCAGCCGCTGGCGCGCCCGCACCGCGAGGACGGACGCCTCATCGAAGCCTGGGACCTCATCATCGGCGGCATGGAACGCGGCACCGCGTTCTCGGAGCTGATCGACCCCGTGATCCAGCGCGAGCGTCTGACGGAGCAGTCTCGCCACGCCGCCGCAGGTGATGACGAGGCCATGCAGCTGGACGAGGACTTCCTCCGCGCCCTCGAATACGGTGCCCCGCCCATGGGCGGCATCGGCCTGGGCATCGACCGCCTGGTGATGCTGTTCACCGGCGCCGGAATCCGGGAAACGATCCTTTTCCCCCTCCTCAAGCCTGAAGGGCACTGACCATGGAGTACGTTGCAGTCCTGCTTCCGTCCCTTGTTGTAGGCCTGTTGTTCTGGTTTGCCATGAAGGCTGTATTTAATGCCGATAAATCGGAGCGCCAGGCTGAAGCCCGGGCACAGGCAGAAGCCGATGCCCGGGCGGGCCTGGGCGAGAGCCCGGATACCGGCGGAAATAGATAAACCCCCAACCTGCCCCCCCTGTTATCCCCGGAACCCATTTGTCACTTTGACGCGTCGGCATAAAAAGGGCGATAATTTTCTTTGGGAAACATCCTGCTTTTCTGAACACCAACTTTCCAGCAAAAGGAAGACTCTAAATGGCACAGAAAGTAAACATCATCCTCGTTGATGATCTGGATGGGGGATCCGCAGACGAGAATGTTAAGTTTGGCCTCGATGGGGTCAACTACGAGATTGATCTTTCGGCGGCCAACGCCACCGAACTCCGGTCTTCGCTTGAGCGCTATGTTGGCGCTGCACGCAAGTCCTCCGGCGGCCGCACGGCTGCCAAGGCCAAGGCTCCTTCAGGGAGTGGCCGCAGCCACGATTCGGCACAAATCCGCCAGTGGGCGCGCGATAACGGCTACACCGTTAACAGCCGCGGCCGAATTCAGGCGGAAATCCAGGAAGCCTACCAAAAGGCCAATTCCTAGCTGCCGCAGGACCCTGGTTTAAGCCCTGTTCCCCGTTGTCGGGGAGCAGGGCTTTGTTTATTGGCCACGCTGCCCGGTTGGGATGCTCCAACATCCATTCAGCAGCCGGCCGCCCCTTTTGACTCATCGGGTTTGCCTCGACAAGGGACCGGGCCATCCGCGGCACTGCCCATTGCGAATAGTCTCCGGAACCGCCGGTGCCCGGAACTGAGTTTCGCGGCCGGGGCAAACACCGAAACTCGGGGCAAACTGGGGAACCGGGGGCCGGCGCAGGTTTTTATTGGCTTTATGTTCGGCCGGTGCTGATCGTTTCATTCATCCGGCGCGTGGCCGTGCCGTCATTCGGGTTGCCTCCGAAGACGTAATACAGAGCCCGGAACGCCCGAGACCAGGCCGCCCGCCAATGCTCCGCGTCCAACCTTGGGTCACCCCCTGAAAAGGGTGTGGGTTTCCCCTGTGGCGAACACGCTCCACAAGATTGGGCCAGCCACGTAGCATCAAAGTACGTCGTAGCTAGGAGTGTGGCGAAATGTTTGAGCGATTTACGGACCGTGCCCGTCGCGTAGTTGTGCTTGCCCAAGAAGAGGCACGCATGCTGAACCACAATTACATCGGTACCGAACACATCCTTCTGGGTCTAATCCATGAGGGTGAAGGCGTTGCCGCCAAAGCTCTTGAGTCTTTGAGCATTTCGCTCGACGGCGTTCGCGAGCAGGTGCAGGAGATCATCGGCCAGGGCCAGCAGGCTCCCTCCGGTCACATCCCCTTCACCCCCCGCGCCAAGAAGGTACTGGAGCTCTCGCTGCGCGAGGCCCTCCAGTTGGGCCACAACTACATCGGCACCGAGCACATCCTGCTCGGCCTGATCCGCGAGGGCGAGGGCGTAGCCGCCCAGGTCCTGGTGAAGCTGGGCGCCGACCTCAACCGGGTCCGCCAGCAGGTCATCCAGCTCCTCTCCGGCTACCAAGGCAAGGAAACCACCGGCGCCGGCGTCGGCGGCGGCCAGCCCGAAGGCGCCCCTGCAGGTTCGGTGGTCCTGGACCAGTTCGGCCGCAACCTCACCCAGGCTGCCCGCGAGAACAAGCTGGACCCCGTCATCGGGCGCGAGCAGGAGATGGAACGCGTCATGCAGGTCCTCTCCCGCCGCACCAAGAACAACCCTGTCCTCATTGGTGAACCCGGCGTCGGTAAGACGGCCGTCGTCGAGGGCCTGGCCCAGGCGATTGTCCGCGGCGACGTCCCGGAGACCATCAAGGACAAGCAGCTTTACACCCTGGACCTCGGTTCGCTGGTGGCAGGCTCCCGCTACCGCGGTGATTTTGAAGAGCGACTGAAGAAGGTCCTCAAGGAGATCCGCACCCGTGGGGACATCATCCTGTTCATCGATGAGATCCACACCCTGGTGGGTGCCGGTGCTGCCGAAGGCGCCATCGATGCGGCCTCGATCCTGAAGCCCATGCTGGCCCGCGGCGAGCTGCAGACCATCGGTGCCACCACGCTGGACGAGTACCGCAAGCACATCGAGAAGGACGCCGCCCTGGAGCGCCGCTTCCAGCCGATCCAGGTCAAGGAACCCTCCGTGGCACACGCCATCGAGATCCTCAAGGGCCTGCGTGACCGCTACGAGGCACACCACCGCGTCACCATCACCGACGGCGCACTGGCCTCCGCGGCCAGCCTCGCCGAGCGCTACATTTCGGACCGCTTCCTGCCGGACAAGGCCATCGACCTGATCGACGAGGCCGGCGCCCGCCTGCGCATCCGCCGCATGACCGCTCCGCCGGAGCTCAAGGCCATGGACGAGCGCATCGCCAAGCTGAAGATGGAGAAGGAATCCGCCATCGACGCCCAGGACTTCGAAGGCGCCGCAGCGCTCCGCGACAAGGAGCAAAAGATGATCTCCGAGCGGTCGGAGAAGGAGCGCCACTGGAAGTCCGGCGGCATGGACGACATCTCCGAGGTGGATGAGGATCTCATCGCCGAGGTGCTGGCGAACTCCACCGGCATCCCCGTCTTCAAGCTGACCGAGGAAGAGTCCTCGCGCCTGCTCAAGATGGAAGACGAACTGCACAAGCGCGTGGTGGGCCAGGACGAGGCCATCAAGGCACTGTCCCAGGCCATCCGCCGCACCCGTGCAGGGCTCAAGGACCCCAAGCGTCCCGGTGGCTCGTTCATCTTCGCCGGCCCCACCGGCGTCGGCAAGACCGAACTGGCCAAGGCCCTCGCGGAGTTCCTGTTCGGTGAAGAGGACGCCCTCATCACCCTGGACATGTCCGAGTACTCCGAGAAGCACACCGTTTCACGGCTCTTCGGTGCCCCTCCGGGCTACGTGGGCTACGAAGAGGGTGGCCAGCTGACCGAGAAGGTCCGGCGCCGTCCGTTCTCCGTGGTGCTGTTCGACGAAGTGGAAAAGGCCCACGCGGACCTCTTCAACTCGCTGCTGCAGATCCTGGAAGACGGCCGCCTGACCGACTCCCAGGGCCGCGTGGTGGACTTCAAGAACACCGTGATCATCATGACCACCAACCTCGGTACCCGGGACATCTCCAAGAGCGTCGCCACCGGCTTCCAGTCCGGCACCGACACGCAGACCGGTTACAACCGCATGCGTGCCCGCGTCACGGAGGAACTCAAGCAGCACTTCCGCCCCGAGTTCCTGAACCGTGTTGACGACGTCGTGGTGTTCCCGCAGCTGACGCAGGACGAGATCATCGAGATCGTGGACCTGTTCGTGAACCGCCTCGAGAAGCGGCTCAAGGACAAGGACATGGGCATCGAGCTGACCGCGGCCGCCAAGGTACTCCTGGCCACCCGCGGTTACGACCCCGCGATGGGTGCCCGGCCGCTGCGCCGCACCATCCAGCGCGAGATCGAGGACCAGCTGTCCGAGAAGATCCTGTTCGGCGAGATCCACCCCGGCGACATCGTCGTAGTGGACGTCGAAGGCGAAGGCGACGACGCGAAGTTCACCTTCGCCGGCAACGCCAAGCCGCGCATCCCGGAAATCGCCCCGAGCGTCTAACCGGTCAGAAGTACACCAGCGAAAGCCCCGCCACTCCGCGAAGGAGCGGCGGGGCTTTCCTGGTTAACCCGCCTTCCGTGGTTGAGTCCGCGGGGGCGCCGGCGCCATTTGCCGCTTGCTGCTCGTTCCTCGCTTTGACGCAAGCTACACAAATGCCCCCGGCGCCCTCGCTCGGTGCCTTACAGCGCGCTTGGCGATACTGCGCACGAGGTACCGGGTATCGGGGATTTGTGTAGGCGCCGTCAAAGCGACGAAGGAGCAGGCGCCGGCAAATCTCTGATGGCCGGTACCGGACGCAAGCGCGGGGGAGGCACTCTGGCATGCTGCGGGCACCGTGTGGCTACTGTGCTCCAGGACACAAACCGTGTTGAATCGGAAGCATGGCTAATCAGAATCCGGCGATCCCGGACGAGCAACCACTGACCCCCTTCCACGACCTTGACCACTTCCTGTCCATCCCGCGCGTTGGCGGCCTGGCCCTGAGCCCCGACGGAACCCGTCTGGTCACCACGGTCAGCACCCTCAACGGCAAGGGCACCGAGTTTGCCACAGCGCTGTGGGAACTGGACCCGACAGGCCAGAAGCATGCCCGGCGCATCACCCGCAGCGCGAAGGGTGAGGCGGGAGCAGCCTTCGCAGCCAACGGGGACGTCTATTTCACGTCTGCACGCCCCGATCCGGAGAGCCCCGAGGAAGAACCCGTCAACGCACTGTGGCTCCTTCCGGCCGATGGCGGCGAGGCGCGTGTGGTGCTCAGCAGGCCGGGCGGCGTCAGCCGGGTGATGACGGCGCAGAACGCGGACGCAACCTTCGTGGCCGCCGAGGTGCTGGCCGGCTCCGCCGATGAGGAAGACGACGCTGAGCGCCGCAAGTCCCGCAAGGACAAGAAAGTGTCAGCCATCCTGCACAGCGAGTACCCGGTGCGTTACTGGGATGCCGACTTGGGGCCCGGCCAGCCACGGATCTTCGCTGTGGAACCGGGGGAGGACCAGGCCGGGGGCAAGCCCGGAACCGTGGACGCCACGGCGCTGCTGGCACTCCGCAACCTGACGCCGGAGGCCGGGCCGCGCCTCCGGGAGGCTGACGCGGTGGTCAGCCCCGACGGCAGGACGGTCTACACCAGTTACACCAAGCCGTTGGCCAAGGCGGACAGCCGCTCGGTGCTGGTGGCGGTGGATGCCGCCTCCGGCAGCCTGAAGGTGCTGCTCGACAGCGAAGGCATGAGCTACTTCCCGGGACCGGTCAGCCCGGACGGCCGGACCCTGGTGGTGGTCAGCGAGAGCGATTCCACCCCGCAGCGGGCCCCTGAAATAAAGCTGCACCTGCTCGACGTTTCCGGCGGTGCTGACAATGCCGCCGAATCCGCTGCGGACGGGGCAGGCCTGCAGCCGCTCGCCCACGATTGGGACCGCTGGCCCAAGCCTGCCGCCTGGCTGCCGGACGGTTCCGCGCTCCTGGCTACGGCGGACGACGACGGCGCGTCGCCGGTTTTCCGGATCAGCGTCCCGGCTGCTGCGGCGGAAGTGGGCGTCGCCCGGGTGACCCAGGACGCCGCGGCCTACTCCGACGTCGTTGTTTCTCCCGAAGGCCGGTACGCCTATGCCCTGCGGAGCTCCTACGAATTTCCCGCCGAAGCCGTGCGGATCGACCTTGCGACGGGGGAGACCACGCGGCTGCCGGCGCCGGCCGAACGGCCGTCCTACCCGGGCAGGTTGGAGCGGATCGCCGCCACTGCGCCGGATGGTTCGCGGGTCCCCGCCTACCTGGCATTGCCTGAGGGTGCGTCGGCGGACGATCCGGCGCCGCTGCTGCTGTGGATCCATGGCGGACCCCTGGGTTCGTGGAACGCCTGGACATGGCGGTGGAACCCCTGGCTCCTGACTGCCAAGGGATACGCGGTGCTGCTGCCGGACCCGGCATTGTCTACCGGCTACGGCCAGGCGTATATCCAGCGTGGCTGGGGCGCGTGGGGCAAGGCGCCTTTCACGGACCTGATGGCTGTCACGGACGCCGCAGTGGACAGGCCGGACATTGACGAGACGCGGACTGCCGCCATGGGCGGATCGTTCGGCGGTTACATGGCCAACTGGGTTGCAGGAAACACGGACCGGTTCAAAGCGGTGGTCACCCACGCGAGCCTGTGGGCGCTGGACCAGTTTGGTCCCACCACGGATGCCTCGCAGTACTGGCTGAAGGAAATGACCGAGGAAATGGCGCTGGAGAACTCGCCGCACCTGCACGTCGAGAAGATCAGTTCGCCCATGCTGGTGATCCACGGGGACAAGGACTACCGGGTCCCCATCGGGGAGGGGCTGCGGCTCTGGTATGAGCTGCTGTCCAAGTCAAAGCTCGCGGCGGACCAGGACGGCCAGACCGCCCACCGGTTCCTGTACTTCCCGGATGAGAACCACTGGATCCTTCAGCCGCAGCACGCCAAGGTCTGGTACGGCGTCGTCGAAAGCTTCCTCTCCAAGAACGTGCTGGGCCAGGACCTGGACCTGCCGCCCGAGCTGGGTCTCTAGGCTGGTTGGCTTCGCGCCGTCGGCCGAGGCATTTGCCGGCGCCTGCTCCTTCGTCGCTCTGACGGCGCCTACACAAATGCCTGACCGCCGCCACGTGTGGGTGGCGCACCTTTTAGCGAAGTGAAGGTGCCGGGGTCATTTGTGTAGCTTGCGTCAGAGCGACGGAGGAGCAGCAAGCGGCAAATGGCTCCGGCACCGGAACGCCCAACCTGCAGTGCAGCCGCCTCCCCTCGTAGGATTGAACCTGTGACTGACTCCTTCCACATCCGCCCTGCCCGCACCAGTGACGTTTCCGCCATCAAGAAACTGGTGGCGCCGCTGGCCGAGGAGCGCATCCTGATGGCGAAGGAGACGGTGGCGTATTACGAAAGCCTCCAGGAATTCAAGATCGCCGAGTCCGACGACGGCGAGGTGATCGGCTGCGGGGCGCTCCACGTCATGTGGGAGGACCTGGCCGAAGTCCGCACGCTCGCAGCGTCAGGGGACTGGCGCGGTAAAGGTGTGGGCCACGTCCTGGTGGAACGGCTGCTGGAGGAGGCCCGCGCGCTTGGGGTGGCACGGGTTTTCTGCCTCACGTTCGAGGTGGACTTCTTCAAGCGCCACGGGTTTGAGGTCATGGCTGACCAGTCTGCCGTGGATCCGGTGGTCTACTCGGAGCTGCTGCGCTCCCATGACGAAGGCGTGGCGGAGTTCCTTGACCTGGCCCGCGTGAAGCCGAACACCCTGGGCAATACCCGGATGATCCGCTTCCTCTAGCAGGGCCTCCGGTTCCCTCCCGCCCAAAGAGCAGCCCGCACGAAGCGAAAAACATTTCACTTCATCCTGACCTGCACTTCCTTTTACTCGAATTGATGGATAAACTGTTGGCGGCCGGGTTTGGGGGCCCACGAAAAGGGACAGTCATTGGGGGCTGTCCCTTTTCTGCGTCTGCGGCGGATGGGACCCTACCGCGGCTCATGCGGCCGGTAGTAGGGTCGGGATTGTCAATCTCCATGTGCGCAGCAAGCACAAGCACAGCCAGGAGCACCGCCATGAAGAAACTCATCAACGATCCCAAGTCCGTCGTAGCGGAATCGGTGCAGGGCTTCGGCCTTGCCCACGCCGACCTCGTCACCGTCACCGAAGATCCCATGTACATCACGCGCAAGGACGCGCCAGTGAGCGGCAAGGTAGGCCTGGTTTCGGGCGGGGGCAGCGGGCACGAACCGCTGCACGCCGGTTACGTGGGCAAGGGAATGCTCGACGCCGCCGTGCCGGGGGCGGTGTTCACCTCGCCTACGCCGGACCAGATCCTTCCGGCCACCCTCGCCGTCAACTCAGGCGCCGGCGTGGTCCATATCGTCAAGAACTACACCGGCGACGTCCTTAATTTCGAGACCGCGGCCGAACTTGCAGAAGCCGAGGGCGTCAGCGTCCGCACCGTCCTGGTCAACGACGACGTCGCCGTGGAGGACTCCCTGTACACGGCGGGCCGGCGGGGTGTGGGCGGCACCGTGCTGGTGGAGAAGATCGCCGGTGCGGCCGCGGAGCGCGGTGACGACCTCGACGGCGTGGCCTCCATCGGTGAACGGGTGAACGCCAACGTCCGGACCATGGGCGTGGCACTGTCCGCCTGCACCGTGCCGCATGCGGGCCAGCCGAGCTTTGACCTCGCGGACGATGAAATCGAAATCGGCATCGGGATCCACGGCGAGCCCGGCCGGCACCGCATTCCGCTCGAAAACGCGGACGGCATCACGGACCGGTTGCTGGAGCCCGTCCTGGCGGACCTGGACATTGGCTCCGGGGACAAGGTGCTCCTGTTCGTCAACGGGATGGGCGGGACGCCGCAGAGTGAGCTCTACATTGTGTACCGCCGCGCCGTCCAGGTCCTCAAGGACAAGGGCGCCACCGTTGAGCGGTCCCTGGTGGGCAACTACATCACTGCACTCGAGATGCAGGGCTGCTCCATTTCCGTGCTCCGGCTCGACGACGAGCTGACCGAACTGTGGGATGCGCCCGTCCACACCGCCGCCCTCCGCTGGGGCGCCTGACCATGGTGCTGGATGCCGCATGGGCGGTGAAGTGGCTGAACCTGTGCGCCGAGGCCATGGCTGAACACCGAGTGGAACTGATCGAGCTGGACCGGGCCATTGGGGATTCCGATCATGGCGAGAACATGGACCGCGGGTTCCAGGCGGTGGTGGCCAAGCTGGGCGAGGGGACGCCGGAGACGCCCGGAGCAGCCTTGAAGCTCACGGCCATGACGCTGATGTCCAAAGTGGGCGGCGCCGCTGGCCCCCTCTACGGCACAGCCTTCCTCCGAGCGGCCGCCTCCCTCGGCGACTCTGCCGAGATCGATCCCGGGGCCTGGGCAGAGGCGTTGGCTGCCGCCCGCGACGGCATAGTGGCCCGCGGCAAGGCCGAACCCGGGGACAAGACCATGGTGGATGCCTGGACCCCGGCAGTTGACGCTGCCCGGGCCGCTGCCGACGGCGGCAGTGCCGATGTCCTGGCGGTCCTGGTGGCCGCCGCAGAGGCTGCCGAGGCCGGGGCGGTGGCCACCGACCCGCTCGTGGCACGGAAAGGCCGGGCGAGCTACCTCGGCGAACGCAGCGCCGGGCACCGCGACCCCGGCGCGGCATCCAGTGCGCTGATCCTGCGGGCCGCCGTGGGGGCTGCCGCGTGACGGTCAGCATTGTGGTGGTGTCCCATAGCGAAAAGATTGCCGACGGCGCCGTGGAACTTGCCGCCCAGATGGCGCCCAACGTGGTGATCCTGGCAGCCGGCGGCACCGGGGACGGCAGGATCGGCACCAGCCTGGAGAAGGTCATGGCCGCCCTGGACAAGGCCGCCGGCGGTGATGGCGCGGTGATCCTCGCAGATTTGGGTTCCGCGGTGATGACCGCGGAGTCCGCGCTGGAGTTCGTCGATGATCCGGAGAAGTTCCTGCTGGCCGATGCCCCCTTGGTGGAAGGGCTGGTGGCGGCGTCCGTCGCTGCCCAGGGCGGCGCCGACGTTGAGGCCGTCAAGCGCGCCGCCGAGGCGGTACGGGGACCCGCGCACGGCGGCGACGCCGGGCGGCAGGTGGTGGAGGAAGGATCGGTCACGGGGCAGGGCCCGGATTTCACGGGTGACTTTGAGATCAT
This sequence comes from Pseudarthrobacter sp. SL88, assembly GCF_026672455.1. Classification (NCBI taxonomy): domain Bacteria; kingdom Bacillati; phylum Actinomycetota; class Actinomycetes; order Micrococcales; family Micrococcaceae; genus Pseudarthrobacter; species Pseudarthrobacter sp. SL88. The sequence continues at coordinate 3,720,129 of NZ_JAPPRD010000001.1, read as the reverse complement.
CAACCAGGCGGGCATGCATGCCCGGCCCGCCGCCAAGATCGCCGGTGGCCTGTCCGCGCTGGCGGCGGACGTCACGGTGAACGGGGCGGACGGGGCATCCATGACGGCGCTGATGACGCTGGCTGCCGGTAAGGGATCGGTGCTGCACGTGGAGGCCTGGGGCGCTGATGCGGAACGGGCCGTGAACTACGTTGGCGGTCTGGTCCAGGCTGGTTTCGGCGAGCCCTGAGCCGGCAACCGGCGTGCAGCTGGCCACAATCGGCGCAGCCCGGTGTGTCCGCAGCTCCGCGCCTGATCCTGCCAATAAGCTCGATGCCATGGAACAGCTCCACCCCGAAGACAACTCCCCGGCAATCGAAGTGCTGGACGGGCAGACCACGGTGGAAGAGCTTCTGGCGGACCTCGGGTTCGAATGGCGTCCCCAGTATGTGGGCGACCTTGGCCAGCCGGCAGACGGGCAGTTCAGCCAGCCCGTTCTGTTCTAGCCTGCGCTCTTATTGACCGCACTGTTTCCGGCCTGCACTGTTGCCAGCCGGCACTATGAGCCCCGTGCTTCGCTGAGGCCGGCCGCATCCAGGGTCACGGACGCGGAGATGAACCTGCCGCACTGTTCGCCAAACGGATAGTCCGCCCGGGGCCGGAACTCGAGGGTGCGGACCGGCAGAGCTGAGCCGTCCGCGCCGGTCCCGGAGGCTGTGACGGTCATGGCCGATTCGGTGAGCGTATCCAGCATCAGCATCCCCACCTTGGTCCCGTCCGGCGAGGCCGTTGCGGAGCAGACGCCGTCCGGCGTGCAGCCCTGGTCAATGCTGGCACTGCCGGGGGCCAGTTCAACGGGCCCCTCCTTGCAGGTGCCGTCCTGGCACGCCTTCACGTGGAGCGCGCCGACCAGGGGCGCGTAATCGGCCGCGATGGTCACGGACACAGCAGTGGCCTGCGCGATGGCCGGACAGGCAATCGCCCCGGGCCCGCAGCCTGTGGTGAGTGCCGCCGTCGTCAGCAGCGCCAAGAGCAGCCCCCGTGTACGCATGTTTTCAGCGTAGGACCGCCGGGCGCGCAAGGCACCTCTGCCGGGGAAGTGACGCCGGCATTGTTATGGCCGGGGACGTTCTGACGGCCGAAAGGAAACCTGTGGTCAGCCCAGCGGGAAGACGCTGATGAACCAGAACAGGGCGACGGCGAACACGGCAAAGAAAGGCACCAGGCAGCCCAGGGTGGTCCGGGGCGCGGAGGAAACCTGAAGTGAATCGTTGGGGTCGGCCGGATTGTAGGCAACCTCGATCAGGGACCCGGCGGCCGGCGCTGCCGCCGTGGAGATTTCGGACTTGCCCATGAACAGGGTGCCGCGCGGGTCCGTGAACTGGTAGGTGGGAAAGAAGCGGCGGCTGCGGCTGGAGCCTCCTCCGCCGCTTGTCCAGCCGGCCACACTGCCGGTGACGGTGGCCTGCACCTTTGGCCAGCTGGCCATCAGCTGCTCCTGGCGCCTGGTCTTGCGGATGGCATGGACCATGGCGAAGGCAGCGGCCACAACGAACAGCGCCCAGACGATGTAAAGAATGATTCTCAAGGTTCCCCCGGTTCCAGTCACCAAAAGTATGCCACCCCGGCGGCGGCACTTACGCGGGAAGCCGGTAGCCGCCGTCGTGGATCTCCGCCAGGCCGTCCGCGAGCAGCCCGGACATGGCACGCTCCAGTTGCTCCGGCGCGGAATTGAGCCGGTGCAGCGCCGCGAGCGGGACACCGATCCCCTCCGGGGCAAAGCCCAGGTCCGCCGGCGGCTGCAGGAACATCTCCGCTGGCACCGGGGCATCAGCCAGCCGCAGGACGGCCATCACGGCTCCGCGGACCTGCCGGTCGGTGCCGTGCCAGGCCTGGCCCTTGGGGACGTACGACGGCGGCGGCTCACCGGCAGCGCGCCACGCACAGTAATTCTTTACGGGGCAGTCGGCGCATTTGGGCGCACGCGCGGTGCAGACCAGCGCTCCCAGCTCCATGACCGCAGCGTTCCAGCGCACGGAGGCGGCGGCGTCGTCCGGCAACAGCGAGGCGGCAAGGCGCATCTCTGCAGCGGTCAGGGCAGGCGCGGGAAGCGCGGTGCCGGCCACCAGCCGGGCGTGTACCCGGCGGATATTGGTGTCGACGACCGTTTCCCGCCGGCCGTAGGCGAAGGCGGCCACAGCTGCTGCCGTGTAGCTGCCCACGCCGGGCAGTGCCAGCAGCTCTGTATACGTGTCCGGCACCCTGCCGTTGTGGTTTTCAACGATGGCCGTTGCCGCGGCATGCAACCGGAGGGCCCGCCGCGGATATCCCAGCCTGCCCCAGTTCCGGACTGCCTCGCCGGCTGGTTCGGCGGCCAGGCCTGCGGGGGTGGGCCAGCGTTTCAGCCATTCCTCCCAGACGGGGAGCACCCGCACCACCGGGGTCTGCTGCAGCATGATCTCGCTGACCAGCACGCCCCAGGCGCCGCAGTCTGGGTCCCGCCACGGCAGGTCGCGGGCGGTTTTGGCAAACCAGCCGGTGATTCTGCGGTGCAGGAACTCCACGTGGTTGGGCTTGCCGGGGATTGGCGGCGTTCCGGCCGGAGCGGCTAAGGGAGGGGATTGAGTATCGATGCCAACACTGTAATGGATGCCCTTCCCGCGCCGGAAAACCGGGCCCGGCCCGCGTTGTGACCAGAGCGATGGGCTGCCGGCGGCGTGGTGGTGCCGCAGAACCGGGGACTTTCCCTAGCCTAGGAGGATGGTCAGGCAAGGCAATTCACCAGCACGTGGCAAGGCAACGGCATCAGGCTCCGGCGGTGCGCCGAAGCCCAGCGCTGCTGTGTACCGGCGCCGCAGGCTGTTTGTTGGTGGCGCGCTGCTGATGGTCATTGCTTTGGTGATCACCGGTTTTGCCATCTCCGGGGTGCTCGGGGGAGCTTCCCAGCAGGCTTCGTCCACGATGCCAACCACCGCAGCGCCGGCCGCTTCCCCCGAAGCTTCGGCCCCGCCGTCGGCCGGTCCCTCCGCTTCGGCGACGCCCTCGCCGTCCGCCACCCCCGGCTGCAACCAAAACCTCGTGACCATCTCGGCCTCTACGGACAAAGCGGCCTATGGCGACGGGGAAAACCCGCGGCTCACGCTGAAGGTGACCAACGGCGGCACCGTGGCATGCGAGGTGAACCTGGGGACCTCGCAAATGGAGTTTCTCGTGACCAGCGGCGCTGACCGGGTCTTTTCGTCCAAGGACTGCCAGGCTGCCAGTGAAGACCTGGAAAAGACCCTGGCGCCCGGTGCCAGCGAAACCGCCAACTTCACGTGGCAGCGGAACCGGACCGTGGAGGGATGCCAGGCGGTGGCTGCCAGGCCCGGAACCGGCGGGGCGTACTACATCTTCACTGCGAAACTCGGCTCCAAAGCGAGCCCGAAAGCGGTATTCCAGCTGAACTGAGCCACCTGCTGACCTGCGCTTACGGCCGGCCTGCGGGGCCGTGCCGGTGGGGCGCGTGGATTAGAGGAAGCGGTCCAGCAGGCTGGCTTCGGCCATCCGGCTGAGGCCTTCACGGACAGTCCGTGCACGCTGGTCGCCGATGCCGTCAACGGTCATCAGGTCATCTATGGTGGCGGCCATCAGGAACTGCAGCCCGCCGAAGTGGTCCACCAGCCGGTCCGCTACGGCCTTGGGGACGGCCTTCAGCCCGGAGAGCAGGCGGTAGCCGCGGGGCTGGACAACGGCGTCGAGGTTGGCCTCCCCGCCCGCGAACCCGACAATTCCGGAAATCTTTCCGAGGTCGATCAGCTCCGTGGGGCCAAGGCTGACCAGTGCACTGACGGCGTTCTCGACGTCCTCGGGCGAGGCGTCCGGGCCGGCGTAATCGCGGATGATGACGTCGCTGCCCGGCCCACGGCCCACGGTCAGTTCATCGAGCTGGAGCGAGAGGAGCCGGCCGTCTTCACCCAGTTCGAGCACGTACTGCGAGATTTCCTCCGAGATACGGCGGACCATCTCCTGCCGCTGCAGCGTCACGGCCACGTCCCGGACGGTGACCATCGCCTCGATCTCCAGGGCGGACAGGGAGCTGGTGACCTGGTCCAGCCGGGCACGGTAGCGTTCCAGCGTGGCCAGGGCCTGGTTGGCGCGCGCCAGGACCTTTTCCGAGCCCTCCAGCACGTGCCGCAGGCCGTTGACGTACAGGGCGATGATCTGCATGGACTGGCTGACGGACACCACGGGAACGCCCGTTTGGATGGCGACGCGCTCGGCGGTGCGGTGGCGGGTCCCGGATTCCTGGGTTTCGATACTGGAATCGGGGACCAGCTGGACTGCAGCACGCAGGATGTTGCCGGCGTCCCTGTCGCAGATGATGGCGCCGTCCATCTTGGCCAGTTCACGCAGGCGCGTCGGCGAAAACTCAATGCCGATGTCAAAGCCGCCGGAGCAGATCGAATCAACGGTGCGGTCCGAGCCCAGCACGATCAGTGCACCGGTGCGGCCGCGGAGGATGCGTTCGAGGCCGTCGCGGAGGGGAGTGCCCGGGGCCACCCTGCCCAGAGTCGCCCTGAGTGATTCTTCGGGGCTCCGCGCCATAAGATTTCCCTTCAAAGGTGCGGGCAAACTCCCCGCAAGAACGCCGGCATCCCTGTTTCACCGGCCGGACCAAAAGTACTCATTTTCCCGCAAGCACAATGATAGGGGCAACCACCCCCAAATTCCGCATGGTCAAGCCCCAAAGTGCACCGTTGGGGGTGTGCCGGAAATGCCCGGGCCGGCCCTCCGCCGCAGCGTGCGCAGCATGGACTTTGGCCGCGGGGCGGAGGTTGCTGGAGCCCGGCTGCGTCCGCGGAAGGAAATCAGAGCCCGGTGACCGACTTTGTGCTGCTGTCCCAGAGCCGGGCACCTACAATGTGCCCGCCGAGCCGGAGGTCCAGGAGATCCATGGCCTTGCCCAGCTGTTCACCGGTAACCCGCCGGGCCAGGGTGACGTGCGGCGTCCAGGCCCCGGGAAGGGTGAGCGGAACGGCACCCCCGATCTCCCGGTGCAGGCGCCGGTGCACTTTGCGGAGCGGGGTAGTCAGCACCACGGACCGGGCCAGGACATACCTATCCCTGCCGGCGGCAAAAACCTGCACGCCGGAGAAGACGGCCTCCATGGGAAGCGCGCCATCGAACGCGTGAAGTTGCGGCACGGACAGTTCCGCCCCGGCCGCGAGCGTGAGGTGTGGCCGGTTGCTGGCGCCGGTATGGCCGGCAAGGCTGGGAAGCCCCGCCTCGGCGAGCCGCACCCAGTCTGCCCGGACGGCGGATTCGGTGCCGTCGTCGAACACAAGCTCTATGCTGCGCATGCACCCATCATGCCTTTTCAGGCGGCAACCCGCTTGGTCCCGGACAGGAAGACCCCGGAGCTGAAAGCCTGACAGGAAGAGCCAAAGGGAAAGCGAAGGTAGGCCCGCTTCAGCGTGCCCTGACCCGGAGCATCCGCTCAAGGTCCTTGCTGACCCTGGCGAGCGATGCTGCCCGGAGTGCCTTCAGCTCGGCCGCCGACTGGACGCCCTTTGATTGCGGAGTTGCGTCTCCTTGGCCTGCACTGTGCTCCTGCATCCTGGCAGGACCAGTGCCGGAGGCGAAGGGATCGTGGAAGGGGTTGCCCGGCGTCATCATGCCGCCACGGTAGCTGGCCCTCGTTTCGCTGCCTTGAACTGCCGGTTTCGCGGGCGTTAAGCGGACCTGCGCCGGTTTGCGGGCCTGCGATAAAATTGGACTTTGGCTTCATCCAGCCGCAACCGCAGCGAAAGTAGCACCGTGTCCCAAGATGTCCTGACCCCCGCCCGGATCAATGAGATTCACAAGGAAGCGGGCCGCCGCAGGACCTTCGCCGTCATCTCCCACCCCGACGCCGGCAAGTCCACCCTCACGGAAGCCCTCGCCCTGCACGCCAAGGTGATCGGCACCGCCGGCGCCTCCAGCGGCAAGGCCAACCGCAAGGAAACGGTCTCGGACTGGATGCAGATGGAGAAGGACCGCGGCATCTCCATCAGCTCCGCTGCCCTGCAGTTCTCCTACCGGGACACGGTCATCAACCTCCTGGACACCCCCGGCCACGCCGACTTCTCCGAGGACACCTACCGCGTGCTGGCCGCCGTCGACTGCGCCGTGATGCTGGTGGACGCCGCCAAGGGCCTGGAAACCCAGACCATGAAGCTTTTCGAGGTCTGCAAGCAGCGGAACCTGCCCATCATCACCGTCATCAACAAGTGGGACCGGCCCGGCCTGGACGCCCTGGCGCTGATGGACGAGATCACCGAACGCACCGGCCTGCAGCCCATGCCGCTGACCTGGGCCGTGGGCATCTCCGGTGACTTCCGCGGGGTCTGGGACCTGCGCAACGACCGGTTCGCCCGGTTCCAGCGCAACAACGCCGGCGCCCAGATCGCCCTTACCGAGTACTTCACCCCGGAGGAAGCCGCCGAAAGCCAGGGGAGCAACTGGTCAGACGCCGTGGATGAGGCCGGCCTGGTGGTCGAGTCCAACCTCGAGTTCGACGTCGATGCCTTCCACGCCGGCAAGGCCACCCCCATCCTGTTCAGCTCCGCCGCGCTCAACTTCGGTGTCAAGGAGCTGCTGGACGCGCTGGTGGACTTCGCGCCGCCCGCGGCACCACGCCCCGACGTGGACGGCAGCCCGCGCCCCGTCGAATCCCCGTTCTCTGGCTTTGTGTTCAAGGTCCAGGCCGGTATGAACAAGGCCCACCGCGACCATGTGGCCTTCATCCGCGTCTGCTCCGGCGTCTTCGAACGCGGCATGGTGGTCACCCAGACCCGCACCGGCAAGTCGTTCGCCACCAAGTACGCCCAGCAGGTGTTCGGCCGCGAACGTGAAGTCATCGACGAGGCGTACCCCGGTGACGTGGTGGGACTGGTCAACGCCTCCTCGTTGCGCGTGGGAGACAGCCTCTTCCTCGAAGACTCCGTGGAATACCCGGCCATCCCGCTCTTCGCCCCCGGAACACTTCCAGGTGGCCCGCTCCAAGGACCCCAGCAAGTTCAAGCAGTTCCGCCGCGGCATCGAACAGCTTGAGCACGAAGGCGTAATCCAGGTGCTCCGCTCCGACGTCCGCGGTGACCAGGCGCCGGTGCTCGCCGCCGTCGGCCCCATGCAGTTCGAGGTGGTGGAGGACCGGATGGCGCACGACTTCAGCGCCCCCATGCGGCTGGAGCGCCTGCCCTACTCGCTGGCCAGGATCTCGACGGCGGACGCCATGCCCGCGCTGGCCAACGTTCCGGGCGCGGAGGTGCTCCTGCGGTCCGACGGCGAATACCTCGCCTTGTTCAACGACGTCTGGGCCCTGCGCCGGATCGAAAAGAACCACCCGGACCTGACCCTGGTGCCCATCGGCACGCACAACCCCGCAAAGTAAGGGCACCAATGACGGAACCCACCACGGCCCAGCCGCGCGCCATCGTTACCGGCGCCGGCACCATCAACCCGCTGGGTGCCTCCGTGGCGGATACCTGGCAGGCGCTGCTCGCCGGGAAATCGGGCATCACCGCGCTGACCGGGGACTGGGCCGGGCAGCTGCCCGTCAAGATCGCCGGACAGGTGTCCGCGGACCTCTCCCAGCACCTCAGCACCCGGGAACTCAAGCGCATGGACCGGTGCGGCCAGCTGGCGCTCATCGCCGCCCGCGAAGCCTGGACCCAGGCAGGCGCCCCTGAAGTGGACCCGGAACGTTTCGCCGTGGTGATCGGTTCCGCGTACGGCGGGCTGGGTTCCACCATCGAGCAGGACCGGGTGCTGGCGGCATCCGGCCCGCGCAAGGTCTCGCCGCACACCCTGACCCGGCTGATGGTCAACGGACCCGCCGCCTGGGTGTCCATCGACCTCGGTGCCCGCGGCGGCGCACGTACTCCCGTGAGCGCCTGCGCCTCCGGGGCTGAGGCGATTGTCCAAGCAGCCGAGATGATCCGCTCCGGTGCCGCCGACGTCGTGATTGCCGGCGGCGTGGACGCCTCGATCAACGACCTCGTGATCAGCGGCTTTTCTCAAATCCGCGCGCTGTCCACGCGCCCGGGGGATCCGGCGGAAGCGTCACGGCCGTTCGACGGCGGCCGGGACGGCTTCGTGCTCTCCGAAGGGGCCGGGATGGTGGTGCTGGAGAGCGAAGGCCACGCCCGCGCCCGGGGCGCCGCAATCCTCGGCGAAGTGGCCGGGGGTGCAGTGACCTCCGACGCGAACGACATCGTGGCCGCGGACCCGGCCATGCAGCGCCGCGTCATGCAAAAGGCGCTGGCTTCGGCCGGGATGGAACCGGCGGACATCGGCTTCGTCCACGCCCACGCCACCTCCACCCCTGTGGGGGACCGGCTCGAGGGCCAGGCCATCAGCGCCATTTTCGGCACCGAGGTGCCCGTGACCTCCACCAAGGGGCACACCGGCCACCTGCTGGGCGGCGCCGGTGCCCTTGCCGCCGTCGTGGTTCTCGAAGCGCTCCGCACCGGGCAACTTCCCGGGACGCTGAACGTGGAGGCGCTGGACCCCGAGGTGGAACTGAACGTCGTCACCGACACCGCCCTTGCACTGGCTGCCGGCTCTCCCCGGGCCGGTCTGGTCAATGCGTTCGGCTTCGGCGGACACAGCGTGGCGCTGGTGATCGCGGGAAGCTAAGCCGCCTGCCGCCGTCGTAGGCCGTACCCGGGGGAGCCAACTGGACGCGGGGACGCTGGAACGGTGCGGGGACGCTGATTTGTTTCGGCGTTCCCGCACCGTTCCAGCGATTTGGACTGTGCTAAGCGTCAGGCGCGGGCGGGAACCGCTTCGGCTGCCTCCGCTGCCTTTGCTGAAGGGTTCGCAGAATCCACGACGGCGTCCCCTCCGCTGCGGCGCTCCTTCAGGAAGTAGACCAGGCCGGCGGCAATGGTGGACGCGGCGGCCAGCGCGAACAGGCCTGGGACCACGCTGCCGGTCTGCTCCTTGATGATGCCGAAGCCGAAGGGCGCCACGAAGCCGCCGAGGTTACCCAGCGAGTTGATGATGGCGATGGCCGGGGCCAGGACCAACGGGTGCAGTCCGGACTGCGGGATGGTCCAGAACAGGGGCGAGGCGCTCTTGAAGCCCATGGCGGCGACGGCCAGGAACACCAGCGCCAGAACCGGTGAGGCAATGGCGGCCGCGAAGGTGCCCACTGCCGCCACCAGCAGTGCCGCCACCAGGAGCGGCTTCTTGGACTTTGCCTTGTCCTGCATCTTGGCGGCGAAGTACATCGCGAACACGGCGCAGACCCAGGGTATGGAGGACAGGAAGCCCACAGCCAGGTCCGTGGTGCCGGGGATCTGCTTTATGATGCTGGGCAGCCAGAACGTGTTGGCGTAGATGGAGAGCTGCACGGAGAAGTAGATGCCGCACAGCAGCAGGATCTGCGGGTTCAGCAGCATCTTCCAGCGGTTTAGCTTGCCGCTGGCGACAGCGCCGGCGGCAGCGCCGTCGCCTGTCTCGTCGCCTTCGGCGGGGGCGTGCTGGGCGTCCTCGTCACTGATGGCCTGCGTGAGCGCGGCCTTCTCGGCGGGGGAGAGCCACTTGGCATCCTTGATGCCGGCGTCCAGGACGAAGAACACGGCCATGCCCACCACGACGGACAGCGCGCCCTCGAAACCGAACAGCCACTGCCAGCCGCGGAGGCCAAGGACACCCTGCAGGCTCAGGAGGCCACCGGCAACGGGACCGGAGATCGCCGCGGCCACGGAGGAACCGGCGATGAAGATGGCGGTGGCCTTGCCGCGTTGCCCGGCAGGGACCCAGCGGGCGAAATAGAAGATGACAGCGGGGAAGAACCCGGCCTCCGCAGCGCCGAGCAGGAAACGGAGGACGTAAAACATGGTCTCGTTCTGCACGAAGGCCATCAGGAAGGAGACGATGCCCCAGCTGATCATGATCCTGGTCAGCCAGATCTTGGCGCCGTACTTCTCCATCATCACGTTGCTGGGAAGTTCGAAGATGGCGTAGGCGATGAAGAACAGGCCCGCGCCGAAGCCGTAGGCCGCGGCGCCGATGCCCACGTCGGCCTGCAAGTGGTCCTGCGCGTAGCCGATATTGGAGCGGTTGAGCTGGTTGCAGACCAGCATCACCAACATGATGGGCAGTACGCGCTTGAAGAACTTCTTCGTGGCCGAGGCCACGTCCGTGACGGCATTGTCCACAGACACCATTGAGTATTTCCTTCGGGATAGATCTGTCTGCCGGCTGTGGGGCTGGGGAATGTGGGGTGCGCCACAGCGACTCAATTACTTTAGGGGACAGGCATGGGGAGGGCCCCTTTTGTGTCCGGCGAGCAGAACAAAAGGGGCCCCAAATTTGTGGCAGCTGCGCTCCCGGTCCGGGGCTGCTGCCGCGGTCCTACCTGACCAGGCAGGGCCGCTTCGGATCGAAGGACCAGCCGTCGACGTAGTACTGCATGCCGATGCTGTCGTCACGGGCGTCCAGTCCGTGCTCCCGGTACAGCTGGTGCGCCCTGTCCAGCGCTTCGCGGTCCAGCTCGATGCCCAGCCCGGGTGCGGCCGGGACCTCGATGGCGCCGCCCTTGATCTGCAGCGGGCTTTTGGTCAGGCCTTGGCCGTCCTGCCAGATCCAGTGCGTGTCCAGGGCGGTGATTTCACCCGGCGCAGCGGCACCTGTGTGGGTGAACATGGCCAGCGAAATGTCGAAGTGGTTGTTGGAGTGCGAGCCCCAGGTGAGGCCGAACTCGTTGCACAGCTGCGCCACCCGGACCGAGCCGTGCATGGTCCAGAAGTGCGGGTCCGCCAGCGGGATGTCCACGGCGTTGCTGCGGATGGCGTGGGACATCTCGCGCCAGTCCGTGGCGATCATGTTGGTGGCCGTCTTCAGGCCGGTGGCCCGGCGGAATTCCGCCATGACCTCGCGGCCGGAGAAGCGTCCCTCGGCGCCGCACGGATCCTCGGCGTATGCCACCACTCCCTGCATCCGCTTGCCGAGCCGGATGGCGTCGTCGAGGAGCCAGCCGCCGTTGGGATCGAGCGTGACCCGGGCGTCCGGGAAGCGCTTGGCCAGGGCCGTGACCACGTCCACCTCGTCGTCGCCGGAAAGGACGCCGCCCTTGAGTTTGAAGTCGCTGAAGCCGTAGCGTTCCTGGGCGGCTTCGGCCAGGGCTACCACTGCCTCCGGCGTCATGGCCTCCTGCCGGCGCAGCTTCTCCCAGCGGTCCGACGGCGATTCCTCCACCAGGTAGGGCAGGTCCGTCCGCTGGTGGTCGCCCACGAAGAAGAGGTATCCGAGCATGGGCACCGAGGTGCGCTGCTGCCCGTCCCCGAGCAGTTCCGCGACGGGGACGCCGAGGAACTGGCCGTGCAGGTCCAGCAGGGCCGATTCGACGGCTGTGACCGCGTGGACGGTGGTGCGCAGGTCGAAGGTCTGCAGGCCGCGGCCGCCGGCGTCGCGGTCCGCGAACTCCGCCGCAACGTCGCGCAGCAGCGAGCGGTACCGGGCCACCGGCTTGCCCTTGAGCAGTGCACCGGCCTCTTCGATGGTGGTGCGGATCTTTTCGCCGCCAGGTACCTCGCCCAGCCCGGTGCGCCCATCGGAGTCGGTCAGGATGACCACGTTGCGGGTGAAGAACGGGCCGTGGGCGCCGCTGAGGTTCATCAGCATGCTGTCGTGCCCCGCGACAGGTACTACCTCAACGCCGGCAATGGTGGGCTGGCCGCTCATGCGCCCACCTCAGCCTTCTCGGGTGCTGCCACGACGTCGCCGTCTATGCGGCGGTTGAGGTGCCAGGGGTTGGCGTCCTGCAGGGGTGCCGGCAGCAGTTCCTGAGGGATGTTCTGGTATGCGACCGGGCGGAGGAAGCGGTTGATGGCGAGGGTTCCCACCGAGGTGGTGCGGGTGTCGGAGGTGGCGGGGAAGGGGCCGCCGTGGACCATGGCGTGGCCAACTTCGACGCCGGTGGGCCAGCCGTTGACGATGATGCGGCCCACTTTCTGTTCGAGGACGGGGATCAGCGGCGCCGCCGTCGCGTAGTCAGCTTCGGTCAGGTGCAGGGACGCGGTGAGCTGGCCCTCGATCCGGGCGGCTGCCCGGAGCAGGTCTTCGGTGCCGGTGTAGCGGATCACCAGGGATGCTGCGCCGAAAATTTCCTGGTGCAGGACGTGGTTGGTGGTGAACTGGTCAACGCCGGTGCCGAAGATCGCCGGTGCGGGGGCGTTTTCGGTGGGCCCAGGGGTGCCCTGGCCGATGAGTTCGACGCCGTCCGCTGCGCCGAGCGCCTCGGTGCCGGTATTCCAGGACCCAGCGATGCCGGCGGTGAGCATGGTCTGCCCGGCGCTGGCTGCCACGGCGCGTCCGACGGCTGCAGCGAGTTTGTCGCCAGCCTCGCCTGCGGGGGCGAAAAGCAGGCCGGGGGAGGTGCAGAGCTGCCCGGAGCTGCCGGTGACGGCGGTGACGTAGGCGGACGCGAGGGCGTCGATGCTTTCGGGACTGCCGGCGAGGGCGCCGTCGAAGACGAAGACAGGGTTCAGGGACGACATTTCGGCGTAGACCGGGATGGGTTCCGGGCGCGCGGCAGCGGTCTTCATGAGGGCGATGCCGGCGGACTGCGATCCGGTGAACCCGACGGCCTTGATGGCGGGGTCTGCCACGAGGGCCTGGCCGATGCTGGAGCCCGGGCCGTAAATCAGCGAGAACACGCCGGGGTGCAGGCCGTTGTCCTGGACGGCTTTGCTGATGGCCTGGCCCACGAGTTCGCTGGTGCCGGGGTGGGCGTTGTGGGCCTTGAAGACCACGGGGCAGCCGGCGGCGAGGGCCGAGGCGGTGTCGCCGCCCGCCGTTGAAAACGCCAACGGGAAGTTGCTGGCGCCGAACACGGCCACCGGGCCCAGCGGGATCTGCCGCTGGCGGATGTCCGCGCGGGGCAGCGGGGCCCGGTCCGGGATGGCGGGGTCGATGCGGACGCCGCGGAAGTCGCCCTGGCGGACCACGGCGGCGAAGAGGCGCAGCTGGCCGGTGGTGCGGGCACGCTCGCCGGTGAGCCGTGCGGCGGGCAGGCCGGTTTCCTGGCCGGCACGGACCAGCAGTTCGTCGCCGATGGCTTCGATGTTGTCGGCGATGGACTCCAGGAAGGAGGCGTGGGTTTCCGGGTCCAAGGTGCTGAAGGAGGGGAAAGCTTTCCTCGCTGCCGTGGTGGCCGTGGCGAGCTGTTCTTCGGTGAGCAGCGTGTAGGCGGGATTGAGGGCCTCGTTGGTGGCGGGGTTGAAGCCGAATGTGGTCTTGCCTTCGCCGGCAACCGTCCGGCCGGCGATGAGTGAATGTCCGGTGAGGGTCATGAATTGCTCCTGTGTCTTCGGTGACGGCTAGGAAACGGTGGCGATGAGGGCTTTAAGGTCCGCGAGGTCCTGCGGCGCCAGGTTCTGCAGCGGCGTGCGCACCGGTCCCGCGGAGCGGCCGATGGCGTCCAGGCCGCCCTTGACGATGGAGACAGAGTAGCCCTTCACGCGGTCGCGGATGTCCAGGTACGGGATGACGAAGTCGTTCAGCTTCTTGTTCACGGCGGCGCGGTCCTGGTTGCGGACGTCCTGGTAGAAGTCCAGGGCGAACTGCGGAACGAAGTTGTACATGGCACTGGAGTAGGTGCTCATGCCCAGCTGCAGCAGGGGCAGCGCGAAGGTTTCGGCGGTGGGAAGGCCACCGAGGTAGAAGAGCCGGTCGCCGAGCTTGGCGTAGACGCGGGCATCGTGCTCGAGGTCGCCCACACCGTCCTTGAATCCGATGAGGTTGTCGTGGCGGTCCGCCAGGGTGGCCACCGTGGTGTCTTTGTAGATGGCGTTCGCACGGTTGTAGATGATCACGCCGAGGGACGTGGCGCGGCAGACGGCGCTGACGTGCTCCACCAGGCCGGCCTGGTCGGCTTCGGTCAGATACGGCGGCAGGAGCAGGATGCCGTCGGCGCCGGCAGCTTCCGCGGCTTGGGCGTTTTCGATGGCCTGGGCGGTGGATCCGCCGGCGGAGGCCAGGACCGGAACGCGGCTGCCCACTTCGTCGACGGCGGTGCGGACCACGCGCTCGGACTCCGCGGGTGTCAGGGAGAAGCCTTCGCCGGTGCCGCCGGCGGCGAAGAGGCCGGCCACGGGGAAGCTTGCCTGCCAGGACAGGTGCTTGCGGTAGTTCTCCTCATCGAACTGGAGGTTGGCGTCGAACGACGTCACGGGGAAGGACAGCAGGCCTTCCTTGAGAGTGTCCGCCAGTTCCTGGGGGGTGTACTTTGCCACGGTGTGGTCCTCCGGGTGTGTGCGCCGCGAAGGCGGCAGGCTGATGAGTCCCTCCCAGCGTAGGAGCGCCGCCGATGCCTGTCTAAGTGTATTTTTATATGTATTGATACCTTTGTTGCATCATCATGCCGCATGCGCCGGAGTGGCAACTCGGGCTGGGAGGCCAGCCCCGGAGGATCACTCCATCGCGAATTCGAGATCGCGCAGCAGCCTGGCCAGAGCGGGGTTGGTGATCCTGCGGTTCCACAGGGCATGTAGTTCCACTTCCTCCCCGCGCCCGGCCTCGAGCGGCAGGAACTCCACGTCCTTGATGCCCAGCAGGGTGGCGGAGTGGGGGACGAAGGCAAGGCCTCGGCCGGCGGCCACCAGCGAAACCATGGTGAGGATCTGGCTGACTGTGTGCGCCACGTTGGCGTGGCGGATGGGCAGCATCCGCACCACCAGATCGTAGAAATACCGGGCCTGGGTGGGGGAGTGCATGATCAGGGGCTCGTCCTTGAAGTCCTCGGCCGTGATGTCCCGTGCCAACAGCGTCAGAGGGTGGCCGGCCGGTACCGCTATCACCATGGACTCGCGGTAGAGCAGGTGTGAATCGAAGGTCCCACTGTCGAACGGCGGCCGGGCCAGCCCCAGGTCGAGTTCCCCGGTGAGGAGGCCGCTGAGCTGCTCGCCAGTCACCAGTTCCTGCAGGTCGATGTCCACGTCCGGGATGATGGCCGCCAGTTCCCCCAGAAGGGGGCCCAGGATGCTGAAGCCGCTGGCTGCCGTAAACCCCACCCGCAGGACACCTGACCGTCCGGAGGCGATCCGCCGGGCCGTCACGGGGGCCCGCTCGGCAAGTGCCATCAGCCGCCGGGCCTCGTCCAGGAAGGCTTCGCCGGCCGAGGTCAGGGTGACTTTCCGGTTGTCCCGCTCCAGCAGCTCGGCCCCGACAATCTTTTCCAGCTTCTGGATCTGCCGGCTGAGCGGCGGCTGCGTCATGTTCAGCCGTTCGGCGGCGCGCCCGAAGTGGAGTTCCTCGGCCACGGCGATGAAGCCGGCCAGCTGGTCGAAAGTAAACATGATGCCTTCCGGGTATCAAATGATGCAGATATGGGCTTAGACAGGCATCATAACCGCTCCCTACACTCGACAAAGCGAGCGGGGTGACCCGATTCACAGATTGTTCCGGGCCCCACCCGGAGACTTAATGAGGAGTTCCAATGAAGCACTTCCCCACCCGCCGCGCCATCCTCGGCACCGCGTCGGCTGTCACGCTGTTGGCCCTGACGGCATGCGGCGGCAACGTCGGCGGCGGCGCCGCGGCCGGCAACTCGTCCAAATACCCCAGCGGTCCGGTCACGCTCACCGTCGGCCAGGCGGCCGGTGGCAGCACCGACCTCATCGCCCGCGCCCTGGCTGAAGGGGCTACCAAGACACTCGGTTCGCCCATGCCGGTGGTCAACAAGCCCGGCGCCAACGGAGCCCTCGCCACCAAGGAAGTGGCAGGCAAGACCGCAGACGGCCAGGAGCTGGTGCTGCTCACCGCATCGCTGATCACCATCACCCCGCTGGCTGTCAGCGCCGATGAAGCCGTGAACATTGATGACCTGGACATCATTGCCGGGCTGTCACAGGACGACTACGTCCTCGTGGCCAGTCAGCAGTCAGGCTTCAAGAGCTTCGAGGATGTCACCAACGCCGGCCGCAACGTCACGTTCGGCACCACAGGTGTGGGCACCGGCAGCCAGCTGGCCCAGACTGTCCTGTTCAAGCAGGCCAGCGTGAAGGGCACCGACGTTCCCTTCGACAGCGGCAAGCCCGCACTGACGGCCGTCCTGGGCAACCAGGTGGAACTGGCCACCATCCAGCTCGGTGAGGCCATGCCGCAGATCGAAGCCGGAAAGGTCTCCCCGCTGCTCGTCTTCTCCGAAGAGCGCAACAGCTTCCTGCCCGATGTGCCGTCAGCCAAGGAGGCCGGCTACGACGTCCCCGTCGCCCAGTACCGTGCGGTGGCAGCGCCCAAGGGCACCCCGCAGGAGGTAAAGGACAAACTCCTGGCATCCTTCCAGGACACCTTCAAGACCGATGCCTACAAGGAGTTCAACAAGAAGAACCTGCTGACGCCCAAGGAGCTCAGCGGCGAGGAAGTGGTCACTGAGTGGAAGGGCTACGCCGAGAAGTACAAGGAGCTGGTGGAGAAGTACGACATCAGCCTCGGCGGAAACAAGTAAGAACCATGGAGACAACTCCAGCAGTATCCGCCGGGCGTGACGGCAGCACCGCCGTTACGCCCGGCGGGGACGCCCCCAACGAACTGCCCGAGGCGCTCACCCCGGAGCAGCTCGCCGCTCAATGGGAAGAGGAAAAACCTCCCGCTGCCGGGCCGCTGGCCAACGCTGCGTCCTCTCTGGTGGTGCTCGGTGTGGGCATCGGCGCCCTGGTCCTCTCGGTGGCCATGGGCCTGGGCACCTTGTCGGCCCCGCAGCCCGGACTGTGGCCCTTCATGGCCAGCTGCGTGATGGTGGCCCTCGGGCTCTTCCAGCTGATCCTGGGCCGGCACAACCGGGACGCCGAGAAATTCACCCGGATGTCCTTCGCCCCGCTGATTGGCCTGGCCACCCTCGCCACGATGGTTGCGCTGATGCCGCTGATCGGCTTCGAAATCCCCGCCCTGGTCCTGTGCGTCATCTGGATGAAGTTCCTGGGCGGCGAAACCTGGCGATCAACCATCCTGGTCAGTGTCCTGGTGGTGGTTGCGTTCTACGCGATCTTCATCCTGGCCCTGGGCACCTCCATTCCCCACCTCTTCTAGGAGACCACCGTGGATTTCCTTAATCCCGTGATTAACGGTTTCTCGGTCGTCCTGGAACCGATGAACCTCCTGTACTGCCTGGTCGGCGTCGTCATCGGCATGCTGATCGGCGTGCTCCCGGGCCTGGGACCGGCCGCCACCATCGCCATCCTGCTGCCCCTGACCTACGGCGTTGAGCCGGTGACGGCCATCATCATGCTCGCGGGCATCTTCTACGGGGCCCAGTACGGCGGCACCATCACGTCGGTGCTGCTGCGGCTCCCCGGCGAAGCATCATCCGTTGTCACCGTCTTTGACGGGTACCAGATGGCCCGGCAAGGCAAGGCCGGAACCGCTTTGGGCCTGGCTGCAATCGGTTCGTTCATCGGCGGCACGGCGGCCATCATTGGCCTGACCTTCCTGGCGCCCCTGGTGGCAGGCTTCGCCCTGGACTTCGGGCCCCCCGAGTATTCCGCGCTGGCCATGCTGGGCATCTTGCTCGTTGCAACCATCAGCGGCGGGTCCAAAGCCAAGGCGCTGATCGCCGCGTCGGTGGGCCTCCTGCTGGCCACCGTGGGCCGCGACATCTTCACCGGCGAGAGCCGCTTCACCTTCGGCAGCATCCAGCTGGCGGACGGCATCGACTTCGTGCCGATCGCCATGGGCATCTTCGGCCTCGGCGAGATCCTTTACAACCTGGAGGAGCGGCACCGCGCCGCCAAAGCGCCGTCGAAGGTTTCCAACGTCTGGCCCTCGAAGGCCGAACTGAAGCATGCCTCCGGCGCCATCGGCCGCGGCTCCGTGCTCGGGTTCTTCCTCGGCATCCTTCCCGGCGGCGGTGCCACCATCGCCTCCATGGCCTCGTACGCCATGGAAAAGAAGCGCGCCAAGCAGCCCGAACGCTTCGGCAAGGGTGCGCCCGAGGGCGTGGCCGGCCCTGAAACGGCGAACAACGCGGCAGCCACGTCGTCGTTCATTCCGCTACTGACCCTGGGCATCCCCGCCAACGCCACCATGGCCCTGATGTTCGGCGCGCTGCTGATCCAGGGCGTCACCCCGGGCCCGCAGCTCGTGGAGCAGGAGCCGGAGCTGTTCTGGGGCGTGGTGAACTCGATGTACATCGGCAACATCCTGCTCCTGATCATGAGCCTGCCCCTGGTGGGGATCTTCGTGCGGATCCTGCGCGTCCGCGCCGCCATCCTCGCCCCGATCACCGCGCTGATCACGCTGCTGGGTGCCTACACCATCAACAACAGCATGTTCGATGTGACCCTCGTGGTGGTCTTCGGGGTGGTGGGCTACCTGATGAAGAAGTTCGGGTTCGAACCCGGCCCGCTGGTCCTGGCCTTCGTCCTGGGCGAGCTGCTGGAAAGCTCCCTCCGCCGTTCGCTCCTGGTGTTTGACGGCGACCCCACCGGGTTCTTCACCCGGCCCATCTCGGCCACCCTGCTGGCGGTCTTCGTCCTGGTGGCACTGATGCCGGGCATCCGCAGCGCAATGGCCAAGCGCAAGGGCACGACGGCGGCATCCGCCTCCGCCGGTGACGGCACCAACAACGACGGCGCCAACAACATCAAGGAGAAGGTATGAGCATCATCGTCGGGTTCGTCCCCACGCCTGCCGGGGAGGCTGCCCTCACCGCAGGCATCGCGGAGGCGCAGCTGCGGAACCAGGAACTGTTCATCGTCAACTCGGCCCGCCAGGGTGCGCTGGTGGACAAGTCGGTCGCCCCCGAGGACGTGCTGGCGGAGGCAGCTGCCCGGGCTACGGCCGCGGGCATCAAGGCAACTGTCATCCAGCCGCCGTACCAGCACGACCTCGCGGACGAATTCCTCGACGTTGCGCGTGAGGTGGATGCCTCGCTCATCGTCATCGGACTGCGGCACCGCACCCAGGTGGGCAAGTTCATCCTGGGCAGCCACGCGCAGCAGATCCTGATGCAGGCCGACCGTCCCGTGCTGGCCGTCAAGGCCGACGGCGGAAACTTCTAGCAGGAACGGGACCCGGAATGTACCAGCGCAGCCCGCTTCGCAGGATCGCCGCCAGGCGCGGGCCCGCCCGCGTGGCCGCCCCGGCACAGGTCCCCGACTGGTCCAGGCTGGGCCGGGGAGACGACGTCGAGGTGCTGCCTCCCCGTGGAACCGCCGTGGCAGGGACGATCGACATGATTGCTCCTGACCGCAGTGTGTTCTGGATGATCCGCCGCGACGGCGGCGGCCGGACCATGGTCTGCTCAGGTGATGACGTCAGCGTTGCAATGGTCGCCCGGGCAAAGGCGGCACGGCCGCCGCAGCACGAAGCAGCTGAGGCGGGATGCCCCTGACGGTTCTGGCCGCGCCAGTTTCCGGCCCAGAAGCCGGTGGTCCTTTCACGGACCACCGGCTTTTCGCATGCTGCCATCATTCGGCAGCGCCGAGCTCCTTCAGCAGCGCGTCCAGCACGGGAATCTGGCCTTTGACGAGTTTGTCCCGTGCGGCCGGCACCGGAAACCATCGGGCGTCGTCGATCTCGGGAAAGTGCTGGATACGTCCGGACCCCTTGGGCCATTCGAGCGGAAACGTGTTGCTGACGATACTTTCGGGCTGAAAATCCTGTTCCGCCGTGAACACGGTAATGACCTTTCCGCTGGACTGCCGGAACTCACCCAGCAGCCTGTACTCGGCGGCGGGAGCGGCTACACCCATCTCCTCGGCAAATTCCCGCAGGGCCGCTTCGAGCGGGACCTCGCCGTCACCGTACTCACCCTTGGGAATGGACCAGGCATGGGAGTCCTTCCGTGCCCAGAACGGTCCGCCCATGTGGGCGATCCACACGTGGAGCCCCGGATTTGAGCCGGTGCTGTCCGTGTCCTGCCGGTACAGCAGGAGTCCCGCGCTACGAACCGGCATCTGCCCTCCAAGGTCGAATCAAAAGTGGAAAACTGCCGTCCGGCGTTAACCCGCAGTTCACGGCACTGCTTTAGGTTATTCCTTCAGGCACTCTGCTCGAAGGGACCATCATGGCCAACATCGCTGAGGTTATGGGACGGCTCACGCCGGAAGAACTTGATGAGCTTCACCGCCTGGGGCCGCAGGGCCACCTGCCCCGCCATCTCCAGGACGCCCTGGACCGTGCGGCGGGCGGGCCTGGCTCCGGCAGGGGCTACTACGTGCCTACGGGAAACGTCAGCTCTACCGGCGGCCCCCTTTTGGTGCTGCGAAGCGATGTCTCCAGCTGGCTGTTCAGCTCCCACCGGGACGATCCCGACCAGCTTCCGCAGCACCCCTGACGGGGACACAGCTCCGGCCAGCTGACCCGGGACTTCCGGCGGTTGGGCGCCGCACCACCCCTCAGCCGGCGGGCGTTCAGCCGATCAGCAGGCTCAGCGCCTCGGTCAGGTGCTCCACCTCGCGAACCGAGAAACCGGCAGGAACCGGCCCGGGCCCTGTATGGCTGGCAGGGACCACCGCATGGGTGAACCCCAGCCGGTGGGCTTCCTGGATCCGCTGGTTGATGCCGGGCACCGGCCGGACCTCACCGGCCAGGCCCACCTCGCCGAAGGCGATGAGCCGGACCGGCAGCGGCTTGCGGGCCTTGGCCGAGGCCACGGCCAGGGCGACGGCCAGGTCCGTAGCGGGCTCGCTGAGCTTCACGCCGCCCACCGTTGCCACGTAGGAATCATCCTTGTGCAGTTGCGTTCCGGCGCGCTGCTGCAGCACGGCCAGGAGCATGGACACCCGGGAGCTGTCCAGGCCGCTGGTGGCCCGCCGCGGCTGGGAGTTGGGGCTTTCGGCCAGCAGCGACTGCACCTCGGCCAGCAGCGGACGGCGCCCCTCCATGGTCACGGTGATGCAGGTGCCGGAGACGGGATCCTTGGTGCGGCTGACGAACAGCCCGCTGGGATCGGTGAGCCCTTCAATACCGTTCTCGTTCAGGTCGAAACAGCCGACGTCGTCCGTGGGCCCGTAGCGGTTCTTGACGGCCCGGAGCAGCCGCAGCCGGGAGTGCCGCTCGCCCTCGAACTGGCAGACGACGTCGACCAGGTGCTCCAGCAGGCGGGGCCCGGCGATGGACCCGTCCTTGGTCACGTGGCCCACCAGGAGGGTGGTCATGTTGCGCCGCTTGGCCGCGGCGATGATGGAGGCTGCCACCTCCCGGACCTGGGAGACGCCACCGGCGCTGCCGTCCACATCGGCGCTGCTGAGCGTCTGGACGGAGTCCACGATCAGGAGCCGCGGTTCAATTTTCTCAACCTGGCCCAGCGCCTGGCCGAGATCCGTTTCCGCGGACAGGTACAGGGATTCGGCGACGGCGTCGATACGTTCCGCACGGAGCTTCACCTGCGCGGCGGATTCCTCTCCGGTCACGTACAGGACATCCTGTGCCGTCCGGGCGAACTTCGCGGCCACGTCCAGCAGCAGGGTGGATTTCCCGACGCCGGGTTCGCCGGCCAGCAGGATGACGGCACCCGGGACCAGGCCGCCGCCCAGCACGCGGTCCAGCTCGGCCGCGCCCGTGGGCAGGAAAGCCGCCGTGGTGGCGTCCACCTCGGCAATCCGCCGTGCAGGCTCCGCAACGGTGGTGGCCGCGGTGGTACGTGCAACGGCCGTGCCCGTTTCCTCAACGGTGCCCCACGCCTGGCACTCGCCGCAGCGCCCCACCCACTTGACGGTGGTCCAGCCGCATTCGGCGCATTTGTACGCGGGCGCCTTGGAAGCCCGGGAAGTCTTTGTTGCCATGCTTCCAACCCTACTGGCGGGCACCGACATCGGCCTTCCACCCCCGCCGGCCTGCGGGCGGCAGAGCTACAGCGCCGGCAGCACGTCCCGGGCCTCCTGGGCATCCATGCCGGTGGCTTCGAGCAGGTCCACCATCAGCGGCCGGAACAGCATCACCACTGTTTCGCCCTCCAACCGCTGCACCTCGAGCAGCTTCGGGTGCAGCCGCAGGGCGATCTCGCTGAGGTCGTTCCGTGCCGTGCGCAGGTGGGCGCGCCGGA
Source organism: Pseudarthrobacter sp. SL88 (assembly GCF_026672455.1). Lineage (NCBI taxonomy): Bacteria > Bacillati > Actinomycetota > Actinomycetes > Micrococcales > Micrococcaceae > Pseudarthrobacter > Pseudarthrobacter sp. SL88. The sequence continues at coordinate 3,698,132 of NZ_JAPPRD010000001.1, read as the reverse complement.
CGCCGTCGTGCGTTTCCGCGAGGCCCAGCGACAATTCCTCAATCGCGCCAGCGGTCTCCTGCAGCACTTCGGCGATGTTCTCGGTGGCGTCGTCGGAGAGTGCCGCATGGTTGATTGCGCTGGTGAGCCGCCGCGCGAACACGCGACTGTTGCGCAAAGCCAGGTCGATGAAATCGAGGGATTCCTTGAGCCGGTCCAGTTCGTCCCGGTGCCGCCGGTAGGCGGGCGCCAGGCGGGCCACCTCATTGGAGGCCCGCAGCGAGTGCCGCATCCCGTCCACCAACGGCTGGCAGTTCCGGCCGCGGACCAGGGCGTGCCATGCCTTGGTGGAGTCGCTGTGCGCCAACGCCTCCGCGCACTCGCGCAGCACTTCCGCCAGTTCATGGAGCAGGTTCTGGACGTCCTTCCGGGGCTCCCGTCGGGGATCCTTGGGCATCAGGATGGTCACCAGCAGGGCGCACAATCCGCCCACCACGGCGTCAATACTGCGGGTGAACGGCCCGCCGGACGGCGCCGGCAGCAGCACCACCAGCAGCGATTGCAGAGCCAGTTGGGTGGTGAAGATATTGCCGCTGTCCAGGAAACGGGCCAGCAGGATGGAGAAAAGGAGCACGACGGCGGCCTGCCAGATTCCGCTGCCCAGCCAGTGCAGGAGCAGGTCGCCCACCGCGATGCCGATGGTGCATCCCAGGCCCACCTCCAGCACCCGGCGCAGCCGCGGCTCCCGCGAGAACCCCAGCGCAATCAGCGACGATGTGGCGGCGAACAGCGGCCCGGAGTGGCCCAGCACATATTCGGCGAACGCGTAGGCACCCACCGCGCAGACCGTCATCTGGATGGCCGGAACCAGGGAATTGCGGCTCCGGATCATCCCGGTGCGGAAGCGGCCGTGCAGGAAGTGCCGGCTTGCTGAAAGTCCTGCTGCGGGGGCCATGGCGTCAAGTCTATTTGCTGCCCGGGCCGGTTCCGGCGCGCGCAGCTGCACTACGGCGGCGAATGTGATCTGCGCAATGGTGACCCGGCAAGTGTTAACCAAAGTCCCGCCGTCGTTAAGGTCCCGTTCACTTTGGGCAGCCCATCCCGTTACCTGCGGCCCATAACTTCATTGAAGGTACAGAACGTACGCATCGCGCAGCAGGGTTCCCCGTCCCTGCCCGCACTGAATATCCCTGGAAGGGGTACACCTAGTGAAGGCACTCCGCTTCGGCCGCCACGCGGCTATCGCTGTTATCGCAGCCGGCGCACTCGCGCTTACCGCCTGCGGTTCAGACAACGCCACGGGCACCACGCCTGCCGGCAACCAGACTTCCTCCGGCCCCAAGGTCACGGGCACCCTCACCGGCATCGGCGCCTCCTCCACCGGCGCAGCCATGGACGCGTGGAAGGCAGGCTTCGCCTCCGCCAACCAGGGCGCCACCGTGCAGTACTCCCCGGACGGTTCCGGCGCGGGACGCAAGGCCATCATCGACGGCTCGGCCCAGTTTGCCGGCTCCGACGCATACCTCAAGGATGAGGAGCTCGAAAGCTCCAAGACCGTATGCGGCCCCGACGGCGCCATCAACATCCCGGTGTACATCTCGCCCATCGCCGTTGCGTTCAATATCCCCAACGTCACCGAGCTGAAGCTGGACGCCACCACGGTTGCCAAGATCTTCCGCGGCCAGATCACCAATTGGAACGATCCCGCCATCGCCGCCCTGAACGAGGGCGTCAGCCTGCCGGACCTGAAGGTCACCCCGGTGAACCGCTCTGACGACTCCGGCACCACCACGAACTTCACCGACTACCTGGCCTCCGCTGCCCCCGAGGTCTGGACGGACAAGTCCTCCGGCGTCTGGCCCGCCAGCCTCCAGGGCGAGAACGCCAAGGGCACTTCCGGTGTGGTCAAGACCGTTACCGACACTCCCGGCGCCGTGACCTACGCTGACGACTCCGCTGTGGGCGGCAAGCTCGGCACCGCCTCCATCAAGGTGGGCGAGGAGTTCGTCAAGATCTCCGCCGACGCCGCCGCCAAGGCTGTTGAAGCCGGCAAGCCCGTTGATGGCCGCTCCGCCAACGACGTTTCCATCAAGCTGGACCGCAAGACCACCGCCGCCGGCGCCTACCCGGTGGTTCTGGTTTCCTACCACGTGGTCTGCAGCGCCTACGACAAGCAGGAGACCGTTGACCTGGTCAAGGCCTTCGAGAACTACGTAGTCTCCGACGCAGGCCAGCAGGCCGCCGCCGACTCCGCGAAGTCCGCCCCGCTGTCCTCCTCCCTCGCGGAGAAGGCCCAGAAGGCCATTGACTCCATCAAGGTCAAGTCCTAGCAGCCGCACCAAAACCGGGTTCCCCGCCTGCCGAGAGGCAAGCGGGGAACTTCGGCTTGGACGCAGCAATCTTTTTCGTGCCAGTTAACGATCGAAGGGCCGTCGAATGACCGCCACCTCCCTGACCAGCACCCAGGGCGCCGGCCGCACCGGGGACAAAATCTTCTCGGGGCGCCGCGCTCGCCGCCGGCTGCCTCATCCTTGCCGTCCTGTTCGGCGTCGCGCTCTTCCTGGTGGTCCAGGCCATCCCGGCGCTCACCGCACCGGCCGCCGAAATCCAGGGCGGGGCAGGCTTCTTCGCCTACATCTGGCCCATCGTGATCGGCACGCTGATCGCGGCCGTCATCGCGCTGGTGATCGCCACGCCCATCGCCATCGGCGTTGCACTGTTCATCTCGCACTTCGCCCCGCGCGGCCTGGCCGCCGGCCTGGGTTACGTGGTTGACCTGCTGGCCGCCATCCCGTCAGTGGTCTACGGTGCCTGGGGCGCAACGTTCCTGGCCCGGGAGATCTCCCCGGCCTACAACTGGCTGGCGGACAACATGGGCTGGCTGCCCATCTTCCAGGGACCCGCCTCCGCCACCGGCAAGACCATCCTGACGGCGGGCATCGTCCTGTCCGTGATGGTGCTGCCCATCATCACCTCGCTGTCCCGCGAAATCTTCCTGCAGACCCCCAAACTGCATGAGGAAGCCGCCCTGGCCCTCGGCGCCACGCGCTGGGAAATGATCAAGATGTCGGTCCTGCCCTTTGCCCGGCCCGGCATCATCAGCGCCGTCATGCTCGGCCTTGGACGTGCGCTCGGCGAAACCATGGCCGTGGCCCTGGTGCTGTCCTCCGGTGCGCTGACCGCCAGCCTGATCCAGTCCGGCAACCAGACCATCGCCGCAGAGATCGCCCTGAACTTCCCGGAGGCCAGCGGGCTGAAGGTGAGCACGCTGATTGCCGCAGGCCTGGTCCTGTTCGTCATCACCCTGGCCGTCAACATGATTGCTCGCTGGATCATCACCCGGCACAAAGAATTCTCGGGAGCCAACTAAATGACCTCCACGCTTACCCCGGTGCGCAGCAAGCGCTCTGCACTGACCAAGGGCCAGCTGCCCAAGTACGCCCCGTACATTGTCCTGGCCGCCGCCCTGATCGTGGGCGCCGCCATCCTGGCGCTCATTGGCTTCAACGCCTTCGGGTGGGGCCTCGTCTCGGCGCTGCTGTTCGCCGTCGGACTCGTATCCTGGAGCGCCGCCGTGGAAGGGTCCCGCAAGGCCAAGGACCGGCTGGCCACCTGCCTGGTGGTGGGCTCCTTCCTCGTGGCGCTGCTTCCGCTCGTCTCCGTGATCTGGACCGTGCTGGTCAACGGCGTGCCCGGGCTCCTGAACCCCGGCTTCCTCAGCAGTTCCATGAACGGCGTCACCGGCGTCTACGACAACCGGGCCGTTGAAGAGGGTGCCCCCGTCCTGGGCGGCATCTACCACGCGCTCCTGGGCACCGTGCAGATCACCCTCCTGGCCACCGTCATCTCCGTGCCGGTGGGCCTGCTGACCGCCATCTACCTCGTGGAGTACGGCAACGACGGCCGCCTGGCCCGGGCCATCACCTTCTTCGTGGACGTCATGACCGGCATCCCGTCCATCGTGGCCGGTCTCTTCGCAGCGGCCTTCTTCTTCGCAGTGGTGGGCCCGGGAACCAAGACCGGTGCAGTGGCCGCCGTCGCGCTGTCCGTCCTCATGATTCCGGTGGTGGTCCGCTCCAGCGAGGAAATGCTGAAGATCGTCCCCAACGAGCTCCGCGAGGCCGCCTACGCCCTGGGTGTGCGGAAGTGGCGCACCATCCTCAAGGTGGTCATCCCGACGGCGATCTCCGGCATCGCGTCCGGCGTCACCCTGGCCATCGCCCGGGTGATCGGCGAAACAGCGCCCATCCTGGTCACCGCAGGCTTTGCCACCAGCATCAACTCCAACGTCTTCGGCGGCTGGATGGCCTCGCTGCCCACCTTTATCTACACCCAGATCCTCAACCCCACCTCGCCCGCCAACCCGGACCCGTCGTCCGAGCGGGCTTGGGGCGCGGCGCTGGTGCTGATCATCCTGGTGATGATCCTCAACCTCGCGGCACGGCTGATCGCCAGGATCTTCGCCCCCAAAGCGGGCCGCTGAGCCGCAGCCCCTTCCGGTCCCGCAGGCCGGATGCCAGACTTCAATTCATCCCCAGTTAGTGAAGGAACACCATGTCTAAGCGCATCGACGTCAAGGACCTGAACGTTTACTACGGCGACTTCCTCGCCGTGGAAGACGTCAGCATCAACATCGAGGCCAAGTCCGTCACCGCGTTCATCGGCCCGTCCGGTTGTGGTAAGTCCACGTTCCTGCGGACCCTGAACCGCATGCACGAGGTAATCCCCGGCGCCCGCGTGGAGGGCGAGGTCCTCCTCGACGGTGACAACCTGTACGGCAACGGAGTGGACCCCGTAACGGTCCGCTCACAGATCGGCATGGTGTTCCAGCGCCCCAACCCGTTCCCCACCATGTCCATCCGGGACAACGTGCTGGCCGGCGTGAAGCTGAACAACAAGAAGATCTCCAAGGGCGAAGCCGATGTCCTGGTGGAACGCTCACTGAAGGGCGCCAACCTGTGGAACGAGGTCAAGGACCGCCTGGACAAGCCCGGCTCCGGCCTCTCCGGCGGACAGCAGCAGCGCCTCTGCATCGCCCGTGCCATCGCAGTGGAGCCGCAGGTCATCCTCATGGACGAGCCCTGCTCCGCCCTGGATCCCATTTCCACGCTGGCCATTGAGGACCTCATCAACGAGCTCAAGGACCAGTACACCGTGGTGATCGTGACCCACAACATGCAGCAGGCCGCGCGCGTCTCTGACAAGACCGCGTTCTTCAACATCGCCGGTACCGGCAAGCCCGGCAAGCTGATCGAGTTTGGCGACACCCACACCATCTTCAGCAACCCCGTGGAGAAGGCCACCGAGGATTACGTCTCCGGCCGCTTCGGGTAAATCCGGCAGCCTCGGAAAAGGGGACCGCAGGCGCTGCTTCCCCAGGCCCGCCTACTCGGGGACTTCCAGCTGGAAACCGCACCGGCACCGCAGGACCCTGGTGGGAAGGCAGACGGCGTTGAACCCGCCTCCCGCCACGCGGTTCCGGTAGCCCAGCCGTTCGATCTCGAACCCGGCTTCGTCCATGGGGTAGCCGCAGTGGACGTAGTCATCGCCGAACATGATCACCTGCGTCATGGAGCGCACCTGGTGGAGGGCAGCGGCCACGTCCGTGGCGCAGGCCAGATGCTCCTGGAACTGCCTGCAGTCATCGCAGGTGTAGGACACCGTCACCAGGTCCCCGCCGCCGGGGTCCAGGGCCGTGATCGCGTGGATAGTCACGTGGTTTTCCGTGCCGCAGGTCGCGCAGCCGAGCTGCCGTGGCTGGGGCAGCGGGCGCCGGGGATTGGAAGTAGACATGATGCCTGCTCTTTTCCGCGATGTGCATCCATGCCGCCGGTTGCAGCAGCGGCGCTAATCCGGCGGTTGCACGGGGCGCCGGACGCATCCCCGGCACCCAGCCCTGGGGGACGTCATTCGAATGTACGTCACCGGCGCGGGGACTGTACAGGAAAATGGGGCGCTCAGCCTGCCGCGGACAGGGCCAGCGCCAGCACGAAGGCGAGTGCCGCCGTGGCCACCGGGGTGAGGATCCAGAGCCCCACGATGCGGATCACCAGCTTCCGGTTGGTGACGGAGAAGTGCTGGTTCTCGCCGGCTCCCAGGACCGCCGCGGTGACGGTGTGGGTGGTGGACAGGGGCCAGTGCAGTGCCAGTGCCCCCACAAACAGCATGAGGGCGCTGTAGATCTGGGCCACTGAACCGCGCAGTGGATCCACCCGGGTGAGCTTGTAGCCGATGGTGTGGGATATCCGCCAGCCGCCAAACAGGGTCCCGGCGGTAATCATCACCGCAGACAGGAGGACAACCCACACGGGGATGCTCCCGCCGTCGGAATATCCTGCCGCGAGCAGGGCGAGCAACAGCACGGCGCTGACCCGCTGGCCGTCCTGCAGGCCGTGGCCGAATGCCACCGCGCCGGCGGCGATGGCCTGGCTGCGGCGGAAGCGCTGGTTCACCACACTCGGCTGGGTATGGCGGGCGGCCCACGTGGCCGGATACACCAGCAGGAACGCGCCGCTGTACGCCACCAAGGGGGAGAGCAGCAGTGGCAGGACCACCTGCAGGAGGAGCGACTGGTCTGCCCCGCCCACCCCGGTTCCGCCGACCGCGAGGCTGGCCAGACCGGCGCCGGCCAGGCCGCCCACCAGGGTGTGCGTCGACGGGACGGGTATGCCCCGCCACCACATCAGCAGGCCCCAGGCGCAGGCGCTGAGAAGGCCGGAAACGAGGATGGTCAGGCCGTCGGTGCCGGAGGGCAGGCTGATCCATGTCTGGCTGACGGCAACGGCCAGGGTGGCGCTCAGGAGCGCGCCCACAAAGTTGAAGAAGGCGGCCAGCAGGACCGCCACGCTGGGCGTGAGTGCCCGGTTGCGGACGGGCAGGGCCGTGGAGAGTGAGACGTCCCGGAAGCCGTTGAGGAAGGCAAACGCGGCGGTGAGGAGCACCACCGCGCCGAAAAAGACTGCCGTCACCTCACGATTCCTTGACGATGATGCTGCCCACCTTGCGTGGCGATGCGCCGCATGTCCTTGGTGACCTCCACCAGCTGGTTGGCCACGTCCCGGTTGCGGGAGTACTGGGCCCACTTCATGTCCGAGATCATGTCCGCCACCCACACCCGGTGCGTGCGCTCGGCCCGTTTGGTGAGGCGGAGGATCTCGATCCAGTAGTCCTCGAGGTCGTCCAGGTTATTCAGCCGGCGCATGGCGTCCACGGTCAGTTCAGCCTGCCTGCTGATGATCTCCAGCTGGTCCGCGGCGCGCTTGGGAAGCCGCTCGAGCTTGTACAGCGCAACCAGTTCGGCCGCGGCGTCCATCTTTTCCATGGCTTCGTTGAGGTAGCGGGACAGGGTGTACATGTCCTCGCGGGGGAGCGGGTTCACGAAGCTGGTCCGCATGTGGGTCAGCAGGGCATAGTGCAGCTCGGAGGATTTTGCGTCATGGTTGTGCATGTCCTCCACGAGCTTGGCGTGGTCCGCGGCCGAGACTCCGAGGATTTCCGCCAGGGTGCCGCTGGCCAGGACAATCTGCTGCGCCATCTGGGAGAGGAGTTTCAGCCCGGCGGGCTCCTGGGGAAATAGACGCAACTGCTTCACGTGGTTACCGGTCTCCGGGAAAAGTTCAAGGCGGGGGATTGCCGCCGTGACTTGACCCGGGCGCGCAACTGACGCTAACTCTACCGGCCCGTCACTGCGGGCCTGAAATGGGCGGACGGTAAAACGGGCAGAAAAATGGTGCCGAACCGGATACGCCTCTCGGCGGTAGGCCGCTCTAGGCGGCTGAGTGTTGAAGCCCGGGGGTTTCGCGGTTCGGCACCGATTTCAGTCTTCTACGATGCTTCGCCCAAGTCAATCTTGACAGTTGGCAGTGCTTGGGCAGGGGGATTCAGTCGAGTTCACCCAGGCGCCACGCGTTGGCGGCGTGTTCCAGGTCCTCAGCGGTCTTTACCAGCTGGTGCGAGTTGCGGGTCAGTCGGCTGGCATGGGCCTCGTTGGCGTGCTCGGCGCCGTCGGCGAGCGTCACCTGGCCGAGCGCCACCACGCGGCAGAAAGCCGCGGAACGTTCCAGCGCGACGTCGAACTCGCCGTCGAACGCGCCCGAGAGGACGGCGTCCGCCATGGTCCGCATTTCATCCGCCCCCGGCGGCTCTGCGACGCCGGCAACCACGTTGGACACCTGCGCGGTGTCTTTGCCTGCCCGGAAGTAGACGGAGATGCGCTCGGGGTCCTGGACGGTGGCGGCACGCAGGGCGTAGAGCCGCCAGAGTGCGCCCGGCAGCGAGCGGGCCGGGCTTTCGGCCCACATCTCCGCGATGGCTTCGAGGCCCTGTTCGTCCGCGAGCCGCACCAGGCGCTCGGTGATGACGGGATCGTCGCTGTCGCGGCCATGCCGCACCAGGGCCTGCGCGGCGAGGTGCGCGGCCTCGGACACCCGGGCGGGGTCGGCGCCGCCGGCGAAGGGCTCGAAGTCGATGGGGGCGAAAGGCTTGGGCTTGTGGTGCCGGTTCGCGCCGCCGTATGGCTTGGATCCTGCTTGCTCGCTCATGCCCCCACGCTACTCCTGTGCCGTGCCTGAATCGAGCATGCGGAGCAGGCGCAGGACCGGGCAGGAAAGCGGGTGCCGGTTCCGACGTGGAACGCCCGACGGCGGCGTCCGGACTGCGTGCGGAGGCGCCGGAACCATGGGTTAGAGTATTAACGTCCAGAAATGGATGGGCCGGGATGGCGAACGTGGCAGACTGCAGCGTTGACCAGCCGGCTGGGGCCTTTAGCTCAGTTGGTAGAGCATCGGACTTTTAATCCGTGGGTCGTGGGTTCGAGCCCCACAGGGCCCACCCATTCAGCGGGCCGGAAGCGTGGAGCTTCCGGCCCGTTTTTGTTTGCCCGTTGTGGCGCCGGTCCCGGGCTTGTTCGCCGGTCAGAACCTTCACGGCACGGTCCTGCGAACTAGCTTCTGACGCGCGCCTGGGCTGCCGGGGCAAGCCACGGGCTGCCTGCCGCAATAGCCGTGAACCGTTCGCCGATCAGCCCGTAACCCTCGGCGTCCGGATGCAGGCGGTCCGGGAGGAGATGTGCGTCGGCGGACCCGAAAAGCCGCAGCCCGTCCAGGTAATGCAGATTCGGATCGGACGTGCAGCGTTCGCTGACGGCCTCCGCCAGGATGCTCCTGGCGTCGCGGAGGGTCAGCAGTCCGTCGCCGGGCTTGCGGGGAACGTCGGTGGCCAGGAACTTCCCGTCCACCAGCCGTGAGGGGCCGGGGGCGTCCTCATGCTCTGGGCAGAAGATGGGCGATATCAGGACCAGCGGGGTTTCAGGGTGGCCGTCCCGCACGGTGTCCAGGAATCCGTGGAGGGCCGGTGCAAACGTGCGCCGGCGGAGGCTGGCGCTGTTGATGATGTTGATGCCCACCTTCAGTGTGATGAGGTGGGCGGGCTGGTCGCGGATGGTCCGGGCCACGAACTGGTCAAGGTGGGCGGAGCCTGCAAGCCCCAGGTTGTAAAGGTCCAGGCCGAGGTTGCGGGCGGCAATGACGGGCCACACCCCGAGCGGTGCCTCGGCGTGCGAGGACTGGCTGATGGAGCTTCCGTAGTGGACCCAGCGGGGACCGGTGCGCGCCGCTTGCTGCACTGGCCTTTCGGAACGGATGCCGTGGATCCGGGCGCTTCCCCGGTGCGGGAGCCACAGGGTGACTGTGCGCTCCTGCCGCGGCCCCGGTATCTCGAATCGTGCCGTGGACGGGGCTCCCGGGGCGAGGGTGCCGGACCCGTCCGGAAAGGTTTCCAGGACGTCCCCCTCGTGGAAGTCCCTGCTTTCGGCATGGCCATCCGAGGTGGTCAGGCTGATCACGGCTGCCTGGAGCGGACGCCAGCGCCAGGCCGCGGATTCCCGGGTGAACGTGAGATCGAGTTCGAGCCAGGCCGCGTCTGTAAGGAATTCCAGCCGCACCCCGGAGGGGGTGGAGTTGGCTTTGGCCAGCGGCACGTCGCCGCCGAACTGGGCCTGCGTCCAGGCCGGTAGGCGCCTGACCGACATTCCGCCCTCGTCGAGGGAAACGTCCAGGGCGCCTTTGATCGCAGCCGGCAACGTACCAGGCGCGCCGTGGTCCAGGGTCATACCGCCATTCCATCACGCCGGCCCGCTGATCCGACTGCACCGTCCGGCGGATGACGCCCCTTGCAGTACCCGGCAATGTAAAGCAGACTAGACATGTAAAGTTTGTTATACATATCGAGGGGGACACCATGGCAGGGCAGCAGACACGCACCAGGTGGGGGCAGGCAAGATTCGGGGGTGGCCGGATTCCCGCGGTGCTGATCGCCATTCCCGGCGGCCTACTCCTCGGGGCTGCCGGCGGTTGGCTGGCCGTGGGGACCGGCCTGGCCGGGTCAAACCCCGCCCTCGGTTTCGCGGTTTTCACAGCGTGCCTGGCAATGCCGGCGATGGCGCTGATGTACGTCCTGGTGGTCGACAGAAACTCGGTCGAAGGCGCAGTTGACCGGCCCGAGGAGTCGGTCGAAGGCAAGTGGTATGACAAGGCAGCCTCAGGATCGTTCACGGACCTCGTCCTGGTCCTGGGAGTCCTGGCCGCCGTGGCAGCATTCGTTCCTGCCGATCTTGCGGCCGACCTGAAACTGGTCCTGCCGGCAATCCTGGCTGTCTGCTTCGCCTCCTTCGGCATCCGCTACCTGCTGCTGCGCCACCGGGGCTGAAGTGGAAAACCGCGTCAACGAGTGCCGGACACGGCTCGGATGGTCACAGCAACGGCTTGCGGACCAGCTGGGGGTCTCCCGCCAAACCATCATCTCCATAGAACGCGGACGGTTTGACCCCTCACTTCCCCTGGCCTTCCGGCTCGCCCGGATCTTCGAGACCACCCTTGAAGAGCTGTTCCTTCCGGACGGGAATCCCTAGCAGGGTCCCGCTCACCACGCAGCGCGGGGCCCGGGGCGGGCTTTCCGCTCCAGCGGGGACAATAGGCAGATGGCTAAAAGCAGCAAGGGCAGGATGCCGCGCCTGGAGGACGTGGCCGATGTGGCCGGCGTTTCCCACCAGACCGTCTCCCGCGTCATCAACAACCACCCGAATGTCAGCAAAGCCACCCGGGAAAAGGTGGAGGCCGCCATCGCGGAACTGGGGTACCGGCGGAACACGGCTGCCCGGAGCCTTGTCACCAGGCGGTCCCACACCATCGGGGTCCTGGCCAGCGAGCTGTCCCAGTACGGGCCTGCCAACACCCTCCTCGGCGTGGAGCAGGCCGCCCGCAACGCCGGCTACTTCGTCAGCATCGCCGCGCTCCGTGAGGTCAGCGGAGCGGCCATCGCCGACGCCGTCAGCCACTTCCTGGACCAGGCGGTGGACGGCATCGCCGTGCTGGTGCCGCACGCCGAGACCCTCCAGGCGCTCGATGCGCTCAACATTCCGGTGCCGGTGATGGCCGTGGGATCGCTGGGCAACAGCCAGGTGAGCGGTGCCATGGTGGACCAGCGCGCAGGGGCGCGGCTCGCCGTCGAACATCTCATCGCCCAGGGGCACCGGCGGATCGGCCACGTCTCCGGTCCCGCCGGCTGGACCGACGCCGCTGAGCGCGCCGAGGGATGGCGCGAAGCACTCCACGCCGCCGGGCTGGCGGACGATCTCCTGGCGGAAGGGGACTGGAGCGCCGGCAGCGGCTACGCCATCGGCCGCAGGCTTGCGGCACGGCGCAGCGCCACCGCCCTGTTCATAGGCAACGACCAGATGGCGCTGGGAATCCTGAGGGCCTTCGCAGAGGCCGGCGTCAGCGTGCCCGACGACGTCTCCATAGTCGGGTTCGACGACCAGCCGGAATCGGGGTACTTCAGCCCGCCGCTGACCACCGTCCGGCAGGACTTCGAGGAGCTGGGCCGCCGCTGCCTGGACGTCATGCTGAAGGAAATCGAGGCAGGCGCCGGGGTCAGTTCCACCGTGGTCACGCCGGAACTCGTGCCACGGTCCAGCACCGCCCCGCCCGCGGCCGGATAGGCGGCCCACAAAAAGTTCCATGATTCTGCATCCAACTCCGCGCCCGCACCAGTAGTAGGGGTGTAAGCGTAAAAGCGCCCGGCTGACGGGCCGACCAAGGAGAAGGACATGCGAAAGAGGATTTTCACAGCAGGTATCGGTGCCGCAGCCATTGCCGCCGCGATGGCCCTGGCCGGTCCAGCCAGCGCTGCCGAAGGCGACGCCCAACTATCGGTGCTGCACGGCGTCCCCGGACTGACCGTGGATGTCTGGGTCAACGGCGACCGCACCCTGGATGATTTCACCCCGGGCAGCCTGGCAGGGCCGCTGGCATTGCCCGCAGGCGCCTACCAGATCGCGATCACCGCAGCGGATGCGGCCGACGCCTCCGCAGCCGTCATCGGCCCGGTGACCGTGAACCTCGCAGCCAACGGCAACTACACCGCCGTGGCCAACCTTGACGCCGCGGGCAAACCCACAGCCAACCTCTTCACCAATGACGTGTCCCAGATCGCCGCGGGCAAGGGCAAGCTCACCGTCCGGCACACCGCCGCGGCACCCGCCGTCGACGTCCTGACCGGAGGCAGCGCCGTGGTCACCAACCTGGCCAACCCCAACGAGCAAACCCTCACCCTGGCTCCCGGAACGGTATCCGCAGCGGTTGCCGCCACCGGCACCACTGCCCCCGTGATCGGCCCGGCGGACGTCACCATCGCCGAGGGCACCCACACCATCGTGTACGCGTGGGGCAGCCTGGCGGACAAGAACCTGCAGCTCGCGGTGCAGACCATCCCCGGCCTGCACTCCGCACCCGGTTCTGTCCCCGGCGCCCGCGACGGATCCGCCGATGCACCGGCACCGGCAGGACTGGTTCTGGGCTTCGGTGCAGCCGCCCTCGCCCTGCTGCTGGGCGGCTTCGGCACGGCCCGCGCGGTGGCAGCGCGCCGCGTCCGGCAGTAGCGTCCGGGAACGGAAAGACCGGCCGCCCGGCGTACCCTGCCCACCTGCGCCGGGCGGCCACCCACCACAAAACCACTACTCCCCGTCGGGCCCGGCGCCCGGGACCGAGAAAGGCCACAGAGATGAACGGACGCACGACGACGGCAGGGGAGTCCCGCCGTCGCCCGTCAGTTGGGGTGCGGATCGCCGCCGCCGCGTCAATTGTGGTCCTGACCGCCTGTGCGCCTGCCGGCCAGTCCTCAGCACCGTCCACTGCACCCGCCAGCACAGCAGCTTCCGCAGCAGCGGCTGCCACCGATGCGGTTCCCGCTGCCCCGGGCACCACTGTCCCGGGCGCGGCCGCCCGGCCGGGTGCGGTGCCCATTCCCGTCCATCCGGCCACCCTGGGCGCTGTTCCGGCAGACCCTGCGCCAACGTCGATCTCCATTGCCGGCACGGCCATCAACATGTCCGTGGTTCCCGGGGGAGTGTCCGGCGAAGGCGCCATGGAAATCCCGGACGCCTTTGACCGCGCCGCCTGGTACCGGTTCGGACCGGCCCCGGGCGCGGTAGAGGGGGCGGCCGTCATCGCCGGCCACATCGACACAGCCTCGGACAGGGCTCCGTTCTCGGCCCTGAAATCGCTGGCCGAGGGGACCGCCGTCCGCGTGGGCCGTGATGGCGCCCCGGACCTCACCTACCGTGTGGTGAGGGTGGAACTGATGGCCAAGGACAGGTTCGACGGCGGCTCGCTCTTCCGCCGCACCGGCCCCCACGAGCTCAAGGTGGTCACCTGCGGCGGACGGTGGCTGGACGAGCGGATGGACTACAGCGACAATGTGATAGTCACCGCGGTCCCCGGGTAAGCGGTGACAAGCCATGATTCTCGTCACCGATGCCGGGAAGGAGCCGCGTGTGACCTCTCCTGCGCAGGCCTCCCGCGGCTGGGATGACGGACTGACCGCGTCCTTCCTCGCCGGTGACGAGCGGGCTCTGGCGGCGGCCTACCGCGAATTCGCCCCGCTGGTGCACACCCTGGCCCTCCGTTCCCTGTCGGACCGGTCCGCGGCCGACGACGTCACCCAGGAGGTCTTCATCCGGGTGTGGCGCTCACGGAACACCTTCAAGCCGGAGTTGGCCCGGCTGCCCGCCTGGATCGTGGGTATCACCCGGAACGTCATTACCGACGCGCACTCGGCGACCGCACGCGAAGTGCGCAAGGCCAACGCGGTGGCCGGGGCCGGACTGGCCGCCGGAGAATTCGGTGCCGGAACAGAGGCCGCAGAGGTCCTGGCCGACCGGCTGCTGTTGGACGGCGAACTGGACAGGCTGGGCGAACCTCAGGGGTCCATCATGAAGCTTGCCTTCTATGAGGACCTGACGCACGAACAGATCTCACGGAAACTGGGCCTGCCGCTTGGTACCGTCAAGAGCCACATCCGCCGCAGCCTGACGCATTTGAGAAGCCGATTGGAGGTAGACCATGCCGCATCTTGATCCGGAACAGTTGAGCCTCCTTGCTATGTACGAGGGCTGGGAGGACGCGGACGGCCGGGAGCACCTCGGCGTCTGCCCCGAATGTGCCGCCGACTACGCCGCGCTGCGCCGCACAGTTGACGCGGTGAAGACGACGCCGGATACCGCCAGCCTGTCCGTTCCCGGACCGCACGTGTGGGCCGGAATCCACCGGGAACTTGGGCTTGCCGAGGCTGTCCAGGAGGACCCGCTGGGTGGAGCCGCTACCAAGCCTGCGGACTCACCTGCTGGGCCGGCGCCGTCGAACGTTATCGCCTTCGGCCCGCGGAAGAAGGCGTGGTGGCAGCGCACCGGGACATGGATCGCCGCCGCTGCTGCCGTTGTGATGGTTGCGGCAGGCGGAATCTGGGTGTCCACCCGGCCTGCCCAGCCCATTCCGCTGGCGCAGGCCCAGCTGACGCCGCTTGCCCAGTACTCCGCTACCGGATCGGCGAAGGTGGTGGAGGCTGCGGACGGCTCGCGCCGACTGGATGTCACGCTGGATAAGGACGAGGCGCGGGGCTACCAGGAAGTCTGGCTGATTGCCCCGGACCTGTCGCGGCTGGTCAGCCTGGGCATCATGAACTCGGACTCGGGAAGCTTCGAGGTGCCCGCAGGCCTCCAGCTGGCGGACTATCCGATTGTGGATGTCTCCGACGAGCCGGTGGACGGGAATCCGGCCCACTCATCGGTCAGCATCGTCCGGGGGACGCTCACTTCCTGACCGGAACGCCGGCGTCCGTAGCTATCGGATTTCGTTGGCTTCGCCGTGCGGGGATTTTGTCCAGCTGCCGGGTGGCGAAAACCGTCAGCAGCGCCGCGGCCATGTGCAGGTACAGGAGCAGGTGAAGATCGTGCGGCACGGCTCCTTGGGTATGGCCTTGGTTTGCCGTACCTGGGTCCTGGACCGGCGATTGCCCGTGATCATGGGCCGGTGCGTCGAATCCCGTGGAAACCGAAAAGTCAGCGAAGGCGAAGTGCAGCAACTGCTGGGCGATCCCCGCGGTGAGGAGCAGGCCCCACCCGGGAAGCCGCCCGGGCTTGCCGATGGCGGCCGCCATGCCCAGCAACGCTGCCAGCGCCACCACAATCGGTAGTGCGGGTGAGGCCCCGCCGCCCAGGACATGCGCCAGCAGTCCGAGCCCCGCGGCGATCGGGCCAGGCAGCCAGGCCAGGGCCGCAGCGGGTATGCGCCCGGCTTCGGCTCTGGTGGTGCTCACAGGTTCCCCTCAATCCATCCGGCTGGCAGTTCCAGTGGACCGTACCCCGAATTGCTGCTGATGAACGCTGTTTCCCGTCGACTGCTTGTGCCAACGCGTGGACTTTTACTAGTTATACTAGATGCTTGACTGGCTAGTGAAAATTCTGAAGCTTCGACGAAGAGGTCAAGGGTGGAGTGCAGTGAAGAGCAGCGGGCTCTGGTGTCTTTGATCAACGCCCTCGAGGGCAGATTTCCTTCGTGCTCCCGCGCTGAAGTTGAAGACGTGGTGTGCGAGGAATATGCGGCGTTCAATTCGGGGCCTGTGAGGACGATGGTTCCCCTGTTCGTCGAGCACGCGGCCGTTAAGAGACTGCGGGGCAGGGTGCTGTATTCGGCTGCGGACTTGGGGCGATGATGGACTGGCTCGCACGGACCAGCGCTGCTGCTTCCTGGCCGCAGGCTCTGGAGCTTCCGGGTTCATTGCCCCTAAGGTGATCTGACCAGGTCAGCACACCCCAGGAGATGACATGTCCCTCGTCCGCGTGCACAACTTCTCGGTCTCCCTCGACGGCTTCGGCACGGGTGAGGGCCAGCAACTCGAGGCCCCGTTCGGCCATGCCGGATCACGGCTCATGGAGTGGGCCTTCGGGACCCGTACCTTCCGCGCCATGGGCCTCCACGGAGAGGGGCAGGCATCCTTCGGCGTCGATGAGGCCTTCGCCAGCCAGTGGGGCACCGGAATCGGCGTCGAAATCATGGGGCGCAACAAGTTCGGCCCCCAGCGCGGGCCCTGGGAGGACGAAGAGTGGAAGGGGTGGTGGGGCAGCAACCCCGTCTTCCACACGCCCGTCGTTGTCCTGACCCACCACCCCCGGCCGGTCCTCGAAATGGAGGGCGGAACCACCTTCCATTTCGTTGACGCCGACCCCGCAACGGCGCTCGAAAAGGCCCGCGAACTGGCCCCCGGCCTCGACGTCCGGATTGGCGGCGGTGCCGGCACGGTGCGGCAGTTTCTTCAGGCAGGCCTGATCGACCACATGCATATCGCCGTGGTACCCATCATCCTTGGCCGCGGCGAGCGGCTGTGGGACGGGCTGGAAGGACTCGACGAGCGCTTCGACATCGAATCCACCACATCGCCGGCCGGAGTGGTGCACATGGTCTTCACCCGCCGCGCCGACGCATAGCGCGGCCCGCGTCGTGTCAGTGCAAGGCCGACGGGCGGGCCTGCCTCCGGGCTAGTGACCGAAGTGGGATTGCGGGGGCCCCTCGGGCAGCCGCTCGAGGATGTCCTCCGCAATCCTGCGGACCTTGATGTTCCGGTGGCTCGAGGCCTTGGCCAGGATGGAAAACGCCTCGTTGTAGGAACACCGGTTCTGGGCCATGATGACGCCGCACGCCACGTTGATGGAGGTGCGGCTGTCCAATGCCGAGCGCAAGTCCGAGGCCACGGAACGGGCTGTATGCAGGTCGAGGGCCATCCGCAGGCTCCGGGATGCCAACCCTGCGAAGGCGCGGGCCTCGGCGATGACCTGCAGGGGGAAAGCTTTGGAATCCGGGGCGAAGAACGCCAACGCAGCGTGGGTTTCCGCGTCCGCGCCCGGTGCTTCACCGGATGGGCCCGAACCCCCGGCATCGCCTGAACCGTCAACCCGGAGCCTTATGCCCAGGACGCTGCCAAAACCGGCAATCTGAAGCTCGCTGCAGTAGCGCGGCCAGCGGAAATCCCCGTGCCGTTGAAGAACCGCCACGGGATGGCCGCCAGCCAGCACCTCGCTGGTGGGGCCCTCCGCCGCCTGCTGCTCCCACGCCATCATCCGCTCCGCGTCCCGCGATGTCCCCGTAATGGCGGGAGACCGGCGGGGCTGGGTCAGCACCACCGCACATTCGATCCGCGTGCCAGCTGACTGAAGCGCGCCCGCCTGCTGGGCACCTGCCACCGACCGGACCGCAGCGGCGGCCAGCCGGTCAAGGGAATCGGTCAGTGAGTCTGCCCCGGTGACCAGATCAAGCAATATCGCCTGGCTGCCGTCATTCCGGCCAGCCTGTGCTGTTTTCGAGGCCGGACCGGTGGAAACCTGCGTGCTGCCATGCGGCGCAACCGTCGGCAACCCGGCGGCAGGACGCGGTCCATGAGGGCGCGAAGAAAGAAGAGGGCCGGCGACGGCTGGGGGAGAGGCCTTGGTCTCAAAGGCCTCCTCGTCGCCGGCCCCGCTTAGTACCCGGGTGCGTTGACCCGGGAAGTTTGGGCTCACCTGCCGTGCGTGCATTGCCACTCTCACACCCCCTGGTGAGCTAAGTCCTGCAGGGGCAGAAAGACGCCCTGTCCCTGTGAAAAACCTAGTGGGCTGTCCGGGGCCGGAGAATGAGTAACGGTACTCGACTTTCAGATTAGGTATTACTTGGATACTCGAAACCGCTACTTGCTTTGCGCGTAGCCGCAGGTGGGACGCCCGGTGCCGCTTCAGCTCCCGGCCGGGCTGCGAAAAAGTTTCTCTCCGGCGGCCATTTCGCGCCGCACCCTTGACTCAGATCACCGCAGCGCCAACAATAATTTCTATAACGTTGTAAATCAAAAGAAAACGAGGATGTTTTTCGTGGCAACCCCTGAACCGGCAACCGCCAAAGTAACCCTTGACCCGGCCTTTACCGTTGGTCCAGTCCGCCGCCGCACGTTCGGCGCCTTCGTGGAGCACCTGGGCCGGTGCGTCTACACCGGCATCTTCGAGCCCGACCACCCCGATGCCGATGAGGACGGTTTCCGCCGTGATGTCCTGGACCTGACCCGGGAACTCGGCGTCTCCACCGTGCGGTACCCCGGCGGCAACTTCGTCTCCGGCTACCGGTGGGAGGACGGCGTGGGGCCGAAGGACCAGCGGCCTGTACGCCTCGACCTGGCCTGGCACTCCACAGACCCCAACCTGGTGGGCGTGGACGAATTCGCGGCGTGGTCCGCCAAGGCCGGCGTGGAACCCATGATGGCCGTCAACCTGGGCACCCGCGGCATCCAGGAGGCGATGGACCTGCTGGAGTACTGCAACATCGACGGCGGTACTGAGCTTTCCGACCAGCGCCGCGCCAACGGTGCACAGGACGGCTACGGCATCAGCATGTGGTGCCTGGGCAACGAGATGGACGGCCCGTGGCAAATCGGCCACAAGAACGCCCTCGAATACGGGCGGCTCGCGGCGGACACGGCCCGCGGCATGCGGATGATCGATCCGGACCTGGAACTCGTAGCCTGCGGCAGTTCCGGTCCCACCATGGACACGTTCGGCGAATGGGAGCGCGTGGTCCTGTCCGAAACCTATGAGCTGGTGGACCTGATCTCCGCCCACCAGTACTTCGAGGACTTCGGCGACCTCCAGGAACACCTGGCTGCCGGGCATAAGATGGACGCCTTCATCAAGGACATCGTCAGCCACATCGACCACGTGAAGTCGGTGAAGAAGTCCACCAAACAGGTGAACATCTCCTTCGATGAATGGAACGTCTGGCACATGAGCCGGGCCGAGTCCAAGGCACCCTCCGGCAAGGACTGGCCGGTAGCCCCCGTGCTGCTGGAGGACACCTACACGGTGGCAGACGCCGTGGTGGTGGGCGACCTGCTGGTCACCCTGCTCAAGAACACGGACCGGGTCCATTCCGCGAGCCTGGCCCAGCTGGTCAACGTCATTGCCCCGATCATGACCGAACCCGGCGGCCGCGCCTGGAAGCAGACCACCTTCCACCCCTTCGCCCTGACCTCCCGGCACGCCGCCGGCACTGTCCTGCAGCTCGCCGTCGAATCCCCGCTGGTCAGCGGCGGCACCACCGCCGGCGTCGCCGCACTGTCCGCCGTTGCAACTTTCGACGCCGGCAAGGGCGAGGCGGTGGTGTTCGCCGTCAACCGCTCGGCAACGGACGCACTCACCCTGGATGCCGCCGTCGCCGGCTTGGGCAACGTCCGCGTGCTGGAGGCGCTGACCTACGCCAACAAGGACCCGTACTGGCAGGCAAGCGCGGACGATTCTACGTCCGTGGAGCCGGCGGAAAACGTCACGGTCAAGGCCGACGGTGGCCGCCTCACCGCGGAGCTCCCGGCGGTGTCCTGGTCCATGATCCGCCTGGCGGTGGGCAGCTAACACCCCGGGTCGGTGACGGCGGAGGCGCCCTTATGACGACGGCGGCCCGCAGGTGGGAGGATGGACGGCATGGAGCTGCACATCACGGGGGATCCCGCCGCGGACAAGTTGTTGAGTGAGGACGCCTTCGCGCTGCTGACCGGCATGCTGCTGGACCAGCAGGTGACCATGGAATCGGCGTTCGCGGGGCCGGAAAAGATCAGGACCCGTATCGGAACCGTCTCACCCGAAGCCATTGCCGGCCATGATCCGCAGGCCTTCGTGGAGATGTTCAAGGAACGGCCCGCCGTCCACAGGTTCCCCGGTTCCATGGCAGGCAGGGTCCAGGCGCTCGCCGAAGCCGTGCAAAGCGACTGGAACGGCGACGCCACCGCCATCTGGACCCAGGGCGAGCCCAGCGGCGCCGAGGTGCTGAAGCGGCTGAAGGCCCTGCCCGGGTTCGGTGACCAGAAAGCCAAGATCTTCCTGGCCCTGCTGGGCAAACAGCGCGGCCTCCAGGCGCCGGGCTGGCGGGAAGCTGCAGGCCATTACGGTGAGGACGGCTCCTACCTGTCCGTTGCGGACATCGTGGACCCGGACTCCCTGGTCAAGGTGCGGGCCAGCAAGCAGGCGGCCAAGGCCGCGGCGAAGGCAGGAAAAGAACGTTAATGGCAGTAACCATGAACGACGTTGCGAAGGCTGCGGGTGTCTCACTGAAGACCGTCTCCAACGTCCTGAACAACTATGAGTTCATCCGCCCCGCCACCAAGCAGCGGGTGGAAGATGCCATCGCGGAGCTGGGTTACGAAGCCAACCTCACCGCCCGCAGCCTGCGGTCCGGCAAGACCTCCATGCTGGGCCTCGTCCTCTCGGACCTTTCGGCGCCCTACTACGCCGAACTCGCCTCCAAGCTGATGGACGCGGCAACCAAACACGGCTACCGCGTCCTGGTGGAGCAGTCCGCCGCGGAGGGGACGGCCGAATTGAACGCCCTCCAGGGCCCGTTCCGGCAACTCACGGACGGCCTGCTTTTCACACCGCTGTCCATCGGCGCCGACGCCATTGCCGAGCGGGCCGGATCCAAGCCCCTCGTGATGCTGGGCGAACATATCGTGGACCCGCGGTTCGACCTGGTCACCATGAAGAACGAGGAGGCCGCCGCCGCGCTGACCTCCCACCTGCTGGCGGGAGGCCGCCGTCGTATTGCCGTTATTGGTGCCACGCCGGAGGAATCCACCGGCACCGCCGGGCTGCGCCTCAACGGCTACCGCACCGCCTTGAAGAACGCTGGAATTCCCTTTGACCCGGCGCTGATCGCCCCGGGTGAGTGGCGCCGCGACGCCGGTGCCGCCGCCGTGGCCGGGCTGCTGGAAGCGGGCGTGGAGTTCGACGCCGTCTTCGGCCTGAACGACGTTCTGGCGCTCGGAGCGCTTCATGAACTCCTGATCCGCGGCGTCAGGGTGCCGCAGGAGGTGGCAGTTGCCGGCTTCGACGACGTGGACGAAGCGCGCTTCGCCTCACCGTCCCTGACCACCGTTTCGCCCGGGATGGGCGAGATCGCCGAACGGTCCATGGCGCTGCTCCTGGATCGGATCGCCGGCCGCGAGACCGCCGACGCCGGAGTGCACGTTGAAGCCGAATTTCAGCTGAGGATCCGGGAATCTGCGCCGTAGGAGGCCAGCGAGTGCCTGAACACACGAGACCCGATGATCGGGCCAAGGAACCGTCAAGGGCTAGAGGTGGACAATGACGGAACGTACAGACCTCGTAATGCTCGGCTGGACTCCAGATGACGAGGAATCATTCCTTGAGCAAACCGAAGCGCAGATCGCCCGGGTGGCGATTGTTCACGGCGGGCATGCTGAGGTGATGTCTGCGTCAGGAACGGAAAATGTAACCGAGACAGTTCTCTTCAGCTCGACCCTCGATACAACTCCCGTTGCTGGTGACTGGGTGGCCGTTCTCCAGGGCACGATTGTTGAGGTAGCTCCACGCCGGACATCCATGGCCCGGCCCGATCCCGGGGGTAACCGCACTCAGGTTCTGGCCGCGAATATCGATCTCATTTTGGTCGTTGTCGCCGCCGATCCCATCCCCAGCCTCAATGCCATTGAACGCATGCAGGTTATGGCGTGGGACTCGGGGGCTACACCGGTTCTGGTGTTGACCAAGGCGGACCAATGCTCAGACCTGGATGAAGTGCTTGAACACGTTGCCCCGGTCAGCAGCGGTCTTGAGACCATCGTGACCAGCATCACTGACGGACGAGGGCTCAGCCTCCTGCACGATCGGGTGGAGAACCTGACTACAACCATGCTTGGGGCCTCTGGCGCAGGCAAAACCTCTTTACTGAACGCATTGCATGGCACTGATGCAGCAACCGCTCCGGTCAGGCGTGACGGTCAGGGCCGCCACACCACTACTACCCGGCGGTTATTTCCCATGCCCCGGGGCGGTGTAATGCTGGACATTCCAGGGATTCGCTCGTTGGCGCTCCAGGCGGGCCAGGAGGGCATTTCCGACACCTTCGCCGACATCTCCGAGCTCTCATATCACTGCCGTTTCAGCGACTGCTTGCACGAACGAACCGCGGGATGTGCCGTCGCTGCGGCTGTCGCCGACGGTCGTCTGTCCGCGCGCAGGCTTGACAGCTGGTTAGCCGTCCAGCGCGAACTCTCGTTCCAGGAGCGGCGTCGCGACCCCGCAGCTATGGCTGAGCAGCGTAAACGATGGAAGCAGGCCACGAAGATGAGCAGAAAGAGCCGGTAACTAGCTCACCGGGGTGGGGAGCGGCCGGGGAGTCTCTGCTGTGGGCTGCGGCGCGAATGTGATCACTACACCCATAAGGGCTACGGCGCCGGCAACGCCTGCACTGATCAGAAAAGTAGCATCGGCGGCACCCGCCACCCCAAAAAGCAGCATTCCGGCAGGAACGCCGACGGTGTTAACGATCTGATCCCGAACGGCAAACGTGTGGACTTGGTCATCGTCACCGATGGACTGGCCCAGGGTGTCCCACTGAATACCTGAAGCAGTTGTCAGGGCTGCGCCCAGGAACCCCACGGCCCACAGTAGAACCGGCACCGGGACCAGCAGGAAGCAAAGCAGCTGCGTTGCGATGCTCAGGCAACAGAGCAGGTGCAGGTATTTCCATGGGACTTTTTTGAGGAAGCCCAACAGCGACGACGCCGAACCGACAAGCGAGCCGGCAGCCATAAATGCTGCCGTTACCGCCCACGTTGCGGCAGAGTTCTGCTCGATGACGAGGGTAGGGCCCGCCGTCCCCAGGAGGCCGATCGTGAGCGCGACGAACAGCCAGGTGGCCAGTCCTGTGTTGATGCCGGGAGGAAGTTTGGCGCGGATTCTTTTGTTGCCATTGCTGGCAGACGCCTCAGGTGTGGTTTGGCTTGGCGACTTCGACAGCCGAAGGCCGGCCAGGACAACGATTCCGACAAGGAATCCAATTGAATCGATTAGGAGAATGGCTTGGAAGCCAAGTGACAGGAAGACCAGTGAACCAAGGAGTGGTCCGGAGATGGCGAACACGTCTCCGAGCACTGAAAGCCACGCATTGACGCGTCCCCGCTGCTCCAAGGGGATCAGCCGGGGAATCACCGTGAACCGCGCCGGTTGGAAAAAGGCCAGTGCGATTCCATAGACACCCGATGAAATGGACAATGCAGTGATCGCCCCAGTCGGCGGACTGTCGGTTCCCAGTGTCAGAATCCAGCCAAGCAGTCCGGCTTGGGCAATGAACCGCACGAGATCCGAAAATATCATCACCCGCACGGGATTCCGGGCCGGGCGAATTCGCTGGACAGCAAACACTCCGATGAATCGTCCTGACCAAAGGGAGAGAAGGACCACTGTCAGGCCCCACCCGGAAGGCTCCAGCCTGTGACTTTCCAACGCGAAGGCGATGGGGACGAGAGATCCGCCGAGCCCGGATACCAAGGCCGCGGTAAAGAGGCGAGGAAACCCTGCGATTTCGAACGGTCCGGTGAAGCTAAGTCCTTTCATTGACGTCACTGCGCTGGGTTGTGGAGGAGGCCGTTTTCGAACCCAAAAGCCCAGAATTGAAGCATTTCCGTTTCGTCAATGCCGCAAGCTTCAGATGCCTGGGCCGGCGTCGTTGCCGGCCGTTTGGCCAAAAGGTGAAGAACGTCTTCGAACCTGGCCGGAACCGCGAGCTGTCCAGCTCCGGACCACACCCGCAGTTCCGCCGAGCCCTCCGAACATCGAGGTACATGGCTCACTGCAAGGCGTGCGGGCGTGGCGGCGTCTATGAGGCGGGTGTTGATGGAGAACGGCAGCCCGGAACCGCGGCGGCGGACAAGCTGTGTCCTGGCCGCGTCGTCTGCGAGTTCCTGGAATGGTTTACCGCCAAACCCTTCGAAAGCGATGGTCAGGTGCATGGACATTTCACCAAGACCGTGGACATCATGTGGCGTTGCCTTGGGGTAGAACGAGACCGATCCGGGCGTGTACACGGCACTTTCCGGAGCTCCGACGGTCTCTGCGGCGTGACGCCACTCCTTTCGGCCAACAAGTTGGACGATCACAAACGCGTGATCATCGCGATGCATGTCGAAGGCCGATGATGATGCCTGCGTAATGTAACACTGGACCCAGCATTTGGACCCCGTTAGGGCTTCCACCCGCTCTTGGATGGCTTGCGCCGCGGGCACATGATCGTTGACGTGGTCGAAAACTACCGTGGCCCCTTGTTGGAGATAGTGGTGCAACACGCGGTCTTTGACCGTAACGTGGTCGATTAAGCCATCTCCGGTGCGGCTGGTAAGGAATTGGGCTGGATGGAGGTCCTTGCCAGCGTGAATCACGCGTATTGAAAAGCGGGACGTACCTACTTGGCCAAACGCATTGAAAAAAATGCCTGCCAAGCGAGCAGTTGATTCTTCACTTAGTATGTTGCGACGGGAAACGTAGGAGCCTCCATCATGGACAAGATCCAGTTGGTCCAAAACTTCAAGTAGCTCATCATTTTCAAGTATTTGGGTGGACAATTGCGGCCCCGATCATAACGAGTTTGGCGATCACAGTGCGAATTGCGGGCGGCGAAGCCGCTCCGAAGGCGGCCACTATGCTGGCGGCTGTGTTTGCGGTGAACAAATTACGCTCGGTACTGCTGAGGGCAACGTACTTGCCATGGGACCGAAGGCCGTCGGGACTTACTTCCAAATCAACGGAATCCACGAGTCTGACAGGAGGAGGAACGGCAGCATTCGTGATCCGAGAGACTAGATCTGAGTCGTGTTTGGGGACCAAAGCGGCGCCTGCTGCAAGTTCCGAAACAGATGAGCCGAGGCTGCTGGTGTTGTGCCCTACGGTACTTATGCCCAGAAACATGCCTGGACCATTTGCGTGGAATATATGAGGTTGCCTGGCCCGGATAACAGCGATGTCACCTGGAGCGAGCTTGTATCTCGTCGAGTCCGCCAACCATTCTTTCCAATCCATAGAGATCCCAAAGAATGCCTTGGCATCATCCATTCGTTGGCCATACCTTGCCCCCTCCGGCCAGGTCACAACATCCCTCCCTGCTCCGTCGAGGTCAAGAATTATGGAGTGCTCGAAATCGACATGCGCACCGAAAGCTGTCCATCCGGCTGCTGTTGAGACGAAGGCATACACGTCGGTGGTCACTACGTCGTCGCCGGAAACAGTGGCTGGAAGGGGCCTCGAGTCTTCGGTCAGGCAGCGGCGGATGTTGTCATTCCAGGCCGCGACGTCGTTTAGTGCAAGAACTGCGCCATTTCCAGCGATTTCTCGGAGTTGATCCTGAGGCTTTCCAGCGCCGGCTTTCCACCGGCGGGCAACCTGGTTGCACGCGCGGTAGTCCAAGGTGCCGTCTTTGAACACCCTGTAGCGGGGCTCTGAAGTCTGAGATGTCAGGGCACGGTCGATTGCTACCCCGAGTTCGTGTGAGAGGTCCACTTTCCCCCAATAATTAAACGAAAAGCAGGCGGGTTCCGGGCCGTAGCCCGGGACCCGCCGGCCAGTCAGTGTCCTACGTCTTGGCGAGGTGAAACAACCGGCGCTTCCTCGACGACTACTTCAAACATTGAGTCGACTTCGCCGACTGTGCTTTCATTCTCCATTTTATCCCCCTTTGTATTAATTAGCCTTGCGAGGATGATGTTACAGGTAGTGTTCACTAATTTGTCAATTTATTTTATGAACTTGTCAATATGGCTATTGTCTTAATTGTCAAGTCAAGTGCCATCAGTTTGGATTTGAGGCATGCGGTGCCTGCTGCGGAGGGGTTGTCGAGGGCGGGCGCAAACGCTACCGCCTGGCTCCACCGGCTGGCAGGGAACGGGACAATCCTTCCGAAATCTGACGGAAACCTTACCCGCCTAGTGTGGGCACAAAAGACCACAGTGGAGGCGATGCAGCGGGAGCGCTGGCTAAGCATGGTGCTTCGGTCTATAAACGTAAGACCGTGCCAGGCCCTGGAGAGGAACCCATGCATCTGATGCCACGTGAGCAGGAAAAACTCATGATCGTGGTGGCCGCCGACCTCGCACGGCGCCGGCAGTCCCGCGGCCTCAAGCTCAACTACCCCGAAGCGGTGGCCATCATCAGCTACGAACTGATCGAAGGCGCCCGGGACGGCCGGACCGTTGCCGACCTCATGAGCTACGGCACCACCATCCTCACCCGCGAGGACGTCATGGAGGGGGTGCCCGAAATGATCCACGACGTGCAGATCGAGGCCACCTTCCCTGACGGCACCAAGCTGGTCACCGTCCACGATCCCATCCGCTAAGGAGCCGCAGTGATTCCAGGAGAATACGTCCTCCGCCCGGAGCCCGTGACGGCAAACGCGGGGCGCGACGCCATCGAGCTGTCCGTCACCAACACCGGCGACCGGCCCGTGCAGGTGGGCTCGCACTTCCACTTCGCCGAGGCGAACGCTGCGCTGGACTTCGACCGGGCGGCAGCCCGCGGCCGGCGCCTGGACATTCCCGCAGGGACGGCTGCCCGGTTTGAACCCGGAGACTCCCGCAGCGTCCGGCTCATCGAACTCGCGGGGTCCCGCGAAGTGTTTGGGCTCAGCAACGCCGTCAACGGAAAGCTCGACGGCGGCCCCCGCCCGGGCGGGTCAGCCACCGAAAGGGATGCCACATGAGCTTCGAGATCCCGCGGCGGCAGTACGCCGACCTGTACGGCCCCACGACCGGCGACAAGATCCGCCTTGCTGACACCGAACTGTTCCTCGAAATCGAGAAGGACCTCACCGTCTACGGGGAGGAAGTGGTGTTCGGCGGCGGCAAAGTGATCCGCGACGGCATGGGCCAGAACGGCCAGGCCACCCGTGATGAGGACATCCCCGACACCGTCATCACCAACGCCGTCATTCTGGACTACACCGGAATCTACAAGGCGGACGTTGCCCTCAGGGACGGCCACATCCTCCGAATCGGCAAGGCCGGCAACCCCCAGATCACCGACGGCGTGGACATCGTGATCGGCGCCAGCACCGAGATCATCGCCGGGGAACGCAAAATCCTCACCGCCGGCGGCATCGACACGCACATCCACTTCATCTCCCCGGACCAGGTGGCCACGGCCCTGACCAGCGGCGTCACCACCATGATCGGCGGGGGCACGGGCCCGGCGGAGGGCACCAAGGCCACCACGGTGACACCCGGCAAATGGCACATCCACCGCATGCTGCAGGCCGCCGAGGCGTTCCCCATGAACATCGGCCTGTTCGGCAAGGGCCACGCGTCCGCCGTCGAACCCCCTCGCCGAGCAGATCCGCGCCGGTGCCATCGGCCTGAAAGTGCACGAGGACTGGGGCTCCACCACGTCCTCGATCGACATGTCCCTGACCGTGGCCGATGAATACGACGTCCAGGTGGCCATCCACACCGACACCCTCAACGAGTGCGGCTTCGTGGAAGACACCATCCGCGCCATCAACGGCCGCGTGATCCACACCTTCCACACCGAAGGCGCCGGCGGCGGCCACGCTCCGGACATCATCAAAATCGCCGGGATGCCCAACGTCCTGCCCGCCTCCACCAACCCCACACTGCCGTACACGCGCAACACCATCGAAGAGCACCTGGACATGCTGATGGTCTGCCACCACCTCAACCCGGACATCCCCGAGGACGTGGCCTTCGCCGACTCCCGCATCCGCGCCGAGACCATCGCCGCCGAGGACGTCCTGCAGGACATGGGCATCTTCTCCATCACCTCCTCCGACTCCCAGGCCATGGGCCGGGTGGGCGAGGTGATCACCCGCACCTGGCAGGTGGCGGACAAGATGAAAAAGCAGCGCGGAGTTTTAGCGGCCGACGGCGGCACGGACCTTGGTGCCGACGGCTCGGCCGCCGGGCACGGCAGCGCCGGGAGCGACAACTTCCGCCTCAAACGCTACGTGGCCAAATACACGATCAACCCCGCGCTCGCCCAGGGCATCGCGGACACGGTCGGCTCCGTGGAAGAAGGAAAATTTGCCGACCTGGTCCTCTGGGACCCGGCCTTCTTCGGCGTCAAACCCGAACTCGTCATCAAAGGCGGGCAGATCGCCTACGCCCTGATGGGGGACGCGAACGCGTCCATCCCCACCCCTCAGCCACGCACCATGCGGCCCATGTTCGGTGCGTTCGGCAAGGCCGTCCAGCAAACCTCCATCACCTTCCTCTCCCAGGCCGCGATCGACGCCGGCGTCCCCGCAGAGCTCAGCCTCGAAAAGGTCATCCGGCCCGTCTCCGGCATCCGGAACCTCACCAAAGCCGACCTCAAATACAACGACGCGACGCCGGACATCCAGGTGGACCCGGAAACCTACCAGGTCACGGTGGACGGTGAAGACGTCACCTGCGAACCCGCCGACGTCCTTCCCATGGCCCAGCGCTACTTCCTCTTCTAACCCCTCAAAGTCCAAATCACTGAAAGAAACCACGTGATCATCGAGAAAGTCCTCGGCAACCTCCACGACCTGCCCGAAACCGACCTCGCCGCCTACACCGGTCTCCACCGCGAGAAAGTGGTGCTGCCCAGCGCCCAACTGGTCAAACGCATCCAACGCGCCACCACGGACCACGGCAACGAAATCGGCATCAGGCTCGCATCAGGATCCGGCGACCTCCGCGACGGCGACATCCTCCACGTCGCCGACACCAACATGATCGTGGTCTCCGTCCTGCCCACCGACGTCCTGGTCATCGCCCCCCGCACCATCCACGAAATGGGCGTCACCGCACACTCCCTCGGCAACCGCCACCTCCAGGCACAATTCTTCGACGCCGCCAGCGAGTACGGGGCCGACGTCATGGTGTGCGCCTACGACCACACCGTCGAGGACTACCTCATCCACAACTCCGTGCCCTACGCCCGCCAGGAACGCGTCATGCCTGTGCCTTTCCGCCATGCTGAACACTCGCACTGACTCTTCGCCTTTGGCTCCTTCATGGGCGCGGGCCCGGGGGCTTCGGCGGGTGATAGGGGCCGTGCCCGTCCCCAGACGCTCCCAATCCTCGCAAGCTCGGATCGGGGCCCTCGCGCCTGTGGGCCCCCCACGAGGCCCGCCACGCCGCGGCCCCTATCACCCGCCTACGCCGAGTTGGGCGCGAACGTCGCCTTGGGGGCGTCTTTCGTGAGTGGGTATCAGCTTGCTCTTCAGCAGCTCACTGACTCTGCGCTTCCTACTGGGGCTTTTGCGCACTCACTCGGGTTTGAGTCGTACATCGATCGGGAGCTTGTTTTTGATGAGGAGTCGTTTGGACTCTGGCTTGGTGCGTTTGTCTCGCAGTCGCTTGCTTACTCTGATGGGCTGGCTGTTCGGCTTTTTTATGAGGGGTGGGATGTTGTTGAGCTGGATGCCCTGTTGTCCGCCTCTCTGATGCCCCGGGAGGTTCGGGAGGCCAGTGTGAAGATGGGCGGCCGGTTGCTGGAGATTGGGGCTGAGGTTTTCCCCTCGCCCGCGCTGGAACTGTACCGGGACTCCGTGGCCAGCGGCCGCGCCGCAGGGCACCAACCGCTGGCGTTCGCCGTCGTCGCCCGCTCCCTGGGCGTACCCCTGAAGGAGGCGCTCGCCGCCTACCTTTTCGCCACCGTCACGTCCCTCACCCAAAACGCGGTGCGGGCCATCCCGCTCGGCCAGAACGCCGGCCAACGGATCTTGCGGAAAGCGCACGACGACGTCGCTGCCGCCATCGAGGCGATCGCGCACCTCACGCCGGACGACTTCGGCGCCGTCAGCCCCGGACTGGAAATTTCGCAAATGCGGCACGAACGCCAGCGTGCCCGGATGTTCATGAGCTAACAGTGCTTATCGCTTTACAGGAGGAACACCATGACTGAACCCATCAAAATCGGCATCGGCGGGCCCGTCGGAGCCGGCAAAACCCAACTCGTGGAACGGCTCACCCGGCACATGAGCGGTGACATCTCCATGGCCGCCATCACCAACGACATCTACACCATCGAGGACGCCAAAATCCTCGCAGCCAACGGCATCCTCCCCGAGGACCGGATCATCGGCGTCGAAACCGGCGGCTGCCCCCACACCGCCATCCGCGAAGACACCTCCATGAACACCGCCGCCATCGAAGAACTAAAAACCCGGCACCCCGACCTCCAGGTCATCTTCGTCGAATCCGGCGGCGACAACCTCTCCGCCACCTTCAGCCCCGAACTCGTCGACTTCTCCATCTACATCATCGACGTGGCCCAGGGCGAAAAAATCCCCCGCAAAGCCGGCCAGGGCATGATCAAGTCAGACCTCTTCATCATCAACAAAACTGACCTCGCCCCCCACGTCGGAGCGGACCTGAATGTCATGGAAAGGGACTCCAAGGAATTCCGCGGCAACAAGCCGTTCTGCTTCACCAACCTGAAAACCGACGAAGGGCTGGACAAGGTTATTGAGTGGATACGCCACGACGTCCTGATGCTCGATTTGGCCCAATAGACATGGCACTCGTGGACTTGCCCGAACGTGACATACACGCTGAGGCGGCGAGGCCGGATTTTGGGGCCGCGGCGTGGCGGGGCTCGTGGGGGGCCCACTGGCGCGAGGGCCCCGACCCGAGCTTGCGACGGTTGGGAGCGCCTGGGGAAGGGCACGGCCCCAAATCCGGCGAAGCCGCCGGACCCAGCCACGGACAGTCACCTATGGGGCGGCTTGAGCTTGGTATCAGTTTCCGGGGCGGCCGGTCAGTTGCTTCACGCCAGTTTCATGAGGGGGCCCTCCGGGTACTCCGGCCGCATTATCTCGATGACTCCGGGCAGGTTTGTTATGTCGTGGTGAATCCTGGCGGAGCCTATCTTGGGGCGGATTTGTTCTTGCTGGATGTGGAGGTGGGGGATGGCGCTGACCTGCTGCTGACTACCCAGTCCGCTACCAAGGTTTACCGGACGCCGGGGTCGTTTGCTGAGCAGCGGATGGATGTGCGGCTGGGGGAGGGGGCGCGGCTGGAACTCATGCCGGACCAGCTCATCGCCTACCGGGAGGCCAGCTACCGGCAACGGACCTCCGTGACCCTCCGGCCGTCGTCGAGCCTTGTCATGGCGGAAGTGGTGACCCCAGGCTGGTCGCCGGACGGCGCCGCCTTCCGGTACGAGGAAGTGCGGCTGCGGAACGGGATCCACGTCGAAACGGATGGCGGCACGCAGCTGCTGGCCCTCGACAACCTGCTGATCCGGCCTCCCCTCGGCGACGTCACCGGCCTGGGGTTCATGGAAGGCTTCAGCCACCTGGGCTCACTGGTGGTGGTGGACGCCCGGGTGGACCAGGCACTCGCAGACCGCCTGCACCACCTCACGGCAGGTTACGACGCCCGGACCGGAATCACCCTCACCCGCACCGTTGCCGGAACCACCGGCCTGGTGCTGCGCTCGCTGTCCAACAGCACCGGCGAACTGAACCGCCTGCTCGCCGCCTGCGCCGACCTCCTGAGGGAACGCTGGCACGGGCAAGGCCCACTGAACCTGAGGAAGCACTGATGACGGCACTGGCAAACATCGCCACCCTGTATCGCGACCGGGAAACCCTGCCGTTCCGGACCCGCCTGCTGGCCACCTTTGGTGCCGTGGCCGCGCTGCATATTGCCGCCGTCGTCCTCCTCGTCGCCGGGTCGGCAACAGCAGGCGCGCCCCTTGCCCTCGGCCTGGTCCTGACCGCCTACGTGGCCGGCGTCAAGCACAGTTACGACTGGGACCATATCGCCGCCATCGACAACTCCACCCGTAAGTTCGTGGCCCAGCGGAAGGACCCCGTCAGCGTGGGGTTCGCCTTCAGCCTGGGCCACAGTTCCGTGGTGGTCCTGGCCGGGCTGCTGGTGGTGGCGGGCGCGGCGGTGATCGGCCAGTTCATGGAAAACGGAACCACCGGCAACCACGTTCTCGGCCTGATCGGCAGTGGCGTGTCCGGGCTGTTCCTGCTGGCCATGGGGCTGTTCAACGGTTCGGCGTTCGTGCGTGCCGCGCAGGTATACCGGAGTGCGCGAGGCGGCGCGGCGATCCGGGAGGAGGACCTGGAAAGCACGGGGTTTGTTGCCCAGCTCCTGTCCAAGCCACTCTCCGCGGTGCAACGGCCACGGAACATCTATGTCATCGGTTTCCTGTTCGGGCTCGGTTTCGATACGGCCACCACCATCGGGCTGCTGGTGGTCACCACCGCCGCGTCGCTGGCCGGGGTGTCCCCGCTGGCGCTCATGGCCCTTCCCCTCGCCTTCACGGCGGCAATGACCGTCTGCGACACCGTCAACGGCGTGGCCATGATGCGTATGTACCGGTCCGCCATCCACAATCCGCAGCGCAGGCTCGGCTTCAACGCAGTGGTGACCGGCATCTCAGCCCTGTCAGCGCTGTTCATCGCCGCCGTCACGCTTGGCGGATTCACCAATGCCGCGTTTGGCATTGGCGACCCTCTGACCACCTGGCTGGGGGAACTCGACCTGGGGGAGGCGGGACTCCTGCTCGTGGCCGCCTTCATTGGTGTGTGGGCCCTTACGGCCGCCAGGAACCGGCTGCAGCGCGAGGGCTGACCACAACGGGCAGGCCGCCACAACGGCGGGCTGCAGGTTCTCGAGGCGGCCGGGCGAAGGTCAGGCAGCTATCCCGCGGTCGGGCTTCCGGTGCGGGCGTTCCTTCGCCGGCGCCAGGGCCTGCGGCTTCTGCAGCTGCCGGTGGCCATCGGGAACGGTGCTGTCCGAATGAAGATGGACCCCGTGCCCGATCAGGGCTCCAGACCCGATGCGGGAATGGCTGCCGATGTTGGCCCGGTTGCCGATCACGGTGCCGCGGCCAACCCGGACGCCGTCGCCGATGACGGTCTTGGCTCCAATCTTCGCTTCCCGGTCAATCCAGCTGCCGTGGCCGATCCGGCAGCCTGCTCCGATGACCGCCCCGTGCTCCACGTAGGTCATCGGGCCGACCCGGACGCTCTCAGGCACCACGGCGCCCGGTGCGACGAAACCGCCGCCGTTGGCATGCCGGACATACCGGGTGACCTTGCCGGCGTCGTCTTCTACTGATTCAAACTTTGCGCTCATCACATCCCTCACCAGCGGACGGGTTTCCTACCGCACAGTAAGTTAACGGTTGACAGCCCGAAGGGATTCCCGGCGGCCCCGGGAATGGTGAGCCCTAGGAGACAAGGTTCGCGGCGGCGGTGTCCATGTGTTCGAGGATGGTCTTCCGCGTCAGCCCGGCGTCACCGGTATCGATGGCATCCACGATGTCCCGGTGGCGGTCAACGCTCATGTTGCTGACGCCTTTTTCCTGTCCGGCAAACATGATGGACATCCGGATGGAGCCCTCCAGCGACTCCCAGGAGTGCAGGAGCGTTTCATTGCCGGTCAGCCGGCAGAGGGTCCGGTGGAACTCCAGGTCCGACTCGATGCGTTCCTCAAGCGTGCCCCCGGCATTTGCGGCCATGGCGTCGATGGCGGCGTGCAACGACTCGGTGACGTGCTGGCGGTCCGCCAATTCGCAGAGTGTCCGGGCAGCAAGGGACTCCAGAGCCGCGCGCACTGCAAAGATGTCCCGGATCTCCTTGTGGTCCAGGTGCCGCACGGACAGGCGGCCACGCGGTCCGGCGGAGAGGAGGCCCTCCTGTTCCAGCTGCCGCAAGGCTTCCCGGAGCGTGCCGCGGCTGATCTGCAGCATTTCGGACAGTTCGGTTTCCACCAAGTGCCGTCCCGGTGCCAGCTCGCCGCTGGTGATGGCGGTCCGCAACGCCGAGAGGGCCTGCTCGCGCAGGCTTTTCTTTTGCAGTCCCAGCAGCGGGGCTGTCAGTCCGGCCATGGCATCCGTCCTCAGTGTCATAAGTCGACTGTTTACAGTCGTAGTTTCGATGGTACGGCAGAAAGCGCGGCACCGGCTTTGGACCGGTGCCGCGCTTTCTGCTGGTTTGTTGACTCTCTACCCGAGTTCGGCGAGGACCTTGGCCACGATACGGTCGGTGGCGAGCCCGTACCGGTCGTGCAGGGTGGGAAGGGCCCCGGCATCGAGGAACTGGTCCGGCAGGCCGATGGGAACGACACGCTTGCCCAGGCCCGCGGTGACGACGGCGGAGGCAACGGTTTCGAACAGACCGCCCACCACGGAGTGGTTTTCCAGGGTGACGGCGAGCCTGTCCGTGTTGATCTCCTTGAGGACGGTTTCGGCGTCGAACGGCTTGATGGTGGGCGTATGCACGACGGCGACGTCCACGTTATGTGCCGCGAGGGCCTTCGCTGCCTGCAGCGCACGCATGGTCATCAGCCCGGACGAGATGAAGACGACGTCGTTGCCGCCGCGCAGCACCTTGGCCTTGCCGAGCTCGAACGTGTAGCCGTACTCGTCCAGGACGGTGGGCACATTCCCGCGGAGCAGCCGCAGGTATGTGGGGCCCTCGGACGCTGCCAGCTGCGGCACTGCCTGTTCGATGTCGATGCTGTCGCAGGGGTCCACGATGGTGAGGTTGGGCATGCCGCGGAAGATCGCCATGTCCTCGGTGGCCTGGTGGCTGGGGCCGTACCCAGTGGTGAGGCCGGGCAGGCCGCCCACGATGTTGACGTTCAGGTTCGGCTCTGCCGCGTCCAGGCACAGGAAATCGTAGGCGCGGCGGGCCGCGAACACGGAATAGGTGGACGCGAACGGCACCAGCCCCGTTTCGGCCAGGCCCGCGGCTGCGCCGAACAGCAGTTGTTCGGCCATGCCCATCTGGAAGAACCGCTCCGGGAAAGCCTTGGCGAAGATGTGCATGTCCGTGTACTTGCCCAGGTCCGCGGTCAGGCCCACGATCTTGTCGTTCTCCTGCGCGGCCTTGACCAGGGCGTGCCCGAACGGCGCCGACGCCGTCTTCTGGCCGGGATCGGCGAACGATGCGATCATCGCCGAGGTCTTGAGCTTGGGCTTAGCGGCCGCCGTGGTGTCCGGGGCCTCCGTGGTGGTGCTCATGCTGAAGCCTTTCCTTCATATCCGGCGGTGAGCTGCTCGCGGCAGATCTGCCATTCGTTCTCTTCGATGCGCATGAAGTGCGCCTTTTCGCGGTCCTCCAGCAGCGGGACGCCGCGGCCCACTTTCGTATCGCACAGGATCACGGAAGGACGTCCGACGGCGGCGGCCTGGGCGGCTGCGTTGTCGAACGCTGCGAGCAGCGCACCGACGTCGTTCCCGTCAACCCGCTGGGTGTACCAGCCGAACGATTCCCACTTCTCCGTCACCGGCTCGGTGCGGAGTACGGTGTCCGTCTTGCCGTCGGCCTGCAGGGCGTTGATGTCCACCATGGCGGTGAGGTTGCCCAACTGGTGGTGGTGCGCACCCATGGCCGCTTCCCAGGTGGAGCCTTCGTCCAGCTCGCCGTCGGAGAGGAAGTTGAACACCCGGGCGGACGAGCCCTGGTAGCGCAGGCCCAACGCCATGCCGACGGCGATGGTCAGGCCGTGGCCCAGGGAACCGCCCGAGATCTCCATGCCGGGGGTGTACGTGGACATCCCGGACATCGGCAGCCGGGAGTCATCCGAGCCGTAGGTTTCAAGTTCCTCCACCGGGACGATGCCGGCTTCGGCAAGGGCTGCGTAGTGGCCGATCGCGTAGTGGCCGGTGGACAGCAGGAACCGGTCGCGGGCTTCCCAGTGCGGGTCCTCGGCGCGGAAGTTCAGCTGGTCCCCGTACACGGTGGCGAGCATGTCGGCAGCCCCGAGGGCCTGGCCCACGTAGCCCTGGCCTTGGACTTCGCCCATGTTGAGGGCGTGGTGCCGGATCCGGTACGCGGCGGCGCTGATTTTCTCCACCCGTTCCGGGGTCACCGCGGTCTGCAGGATCTGTTCCTGCAATGTTTGTCCCTGTGGGGTGTCCTGGACGGTATCTGTAGGCATTGCGTGCTCCGTGGTTGTTGGGTGCGCGGTCATTCAGGCGTTGATGGTGTTGGGGGTGCTTTTGGTGGCTTCTTCGGCCAGTTCGCGCTCCCGCTTGCCCCAGGTTTCCCGGGTGGCCACCGCAGCCCATAGGCCGATCAGGGCGTAGGCGCCGAAGAGCAGCGCCGGGCCCATCCAGCCGAAGCTGACAAACAGCAGGGTGGTGATGAAAGGGGTGAAGCCGGAGACCATGGCCGAGATCTGGTAGGCCAGGCTGGCGCCGGAGGCCCGGGTCTTGGCCTGGAAGAGCTCCGGGAACCAGGCGCCTTGGGCGCCGGCGAGCGAGTTCTGGCAGACCGCGTAGGAAATGACGATGGTGATGATGATGGCGATGAACATTCCTGTATTGACCAGCAGGAACATCGGGATGGCGAAGAGGGCCGCGAACAGGGTGGACCAGACATACAGCGGACGCCGGCCAATGCGGTCGGTCAGCGCAGCCCAGGCCTGGGTGGCGAAGATGCCGATGGCGGAGGCGATGCACAGGGCGATGAGGGTCTGGCTCTTGTCTGCCAGGTGCTGGCTGTTGAGGTAGGAAATCATGTAGGTGATGGACACGGCGTAGCCTGCAGTCTCGGCCACGCGGAGGCCGATGCCCTTGACGATGTTGCGCCAGTCGGTCTTGATGACCTCCACGATGGGGGACTTCACGATGGCACCGCTGTCCTTGACCTCATCGAAGACCGGGGATTCCGGGACCTTGGAGCGGATGATCAGGCCCACCGCCACCAGCACGATGCTGGCAAGGAAGGGGATGCGCCAGGCCAGTTCGCCGCCGAGGTTGACGCTGAACAGGAAGGTCAGGTTGGCCAGCAGCAGACCCACCGGGAAGCCGGCCTGGACAATGCCGGTGTACTTGCCCTTGGCCTTCCAGGGTGCGTGCTCGTAGCTCATCAGGATGGCGCCGCCCCATTCCGCTCCGAAGGCCAAACCCTGGACGATGCGGACGAAGACGAGCAGTGCAGGGGCGAGGAGCCCCACTGCGGCGTAGGTGGGCAGGAGTCCGATGGCGAACGTGGCCAGGCCCATCAGGATCAGTGAGGCCACCAAAACGGGCTTGCGCCCTACCTTGTCGCCGAGGTGGCCGCCGATGATGCCGCCCAGGGGACGGGCCGCGAAGCCGACGCCCAGCGTAGCGAAGGAGGCGAGGGTGCCGGTGACCGGATCGGTTCCGGGGAAAAACGCGGTTCCGAAGTACAGAGCAGCGGCGGTGCCGAAACCGATGAAGTCGTACGTCTCGATCACAGCGCCTACACCGGAGCCAACGGCAACGCGCCTGGCGTCCTTGGTTCCGTGGACCGGACCGCGCATGGTCAGAGCATCTTTGCTCATGTTGGGTTCCCTTTCGAAAAGCGGCCTCAGGAAGTCGCCGCTGTCGACTGTTAACAAATGGTATCCCTAAGTGTGACCCGCATCATGCTCACTGTCAACAGTCAACTTTATGGGTTGACTGTTGACAGTTAACGCAATTACTGTGGTCGGCATCACTACTCCTTTGCACGAAATACCGCCCGGCAGGGGCCGGCGACAACTACAGAGCAATCGATCCACAAAAACACTTTCAAGGAGCACAAACCATGACCACCATCCAGCGCACCGCCGTCCTCACCGGAGCCACCTCGGACCGGGGCATCGGCATCACCACCGCCCGCCGCTACGCCCGTGAAGGCTGGGGCGTCGTCATCCTGGACCTCGACGGCGAAAAGTCCGCCAAGGTGGCCGCGGAAATCGGCAACGAGTTCAACGTCCCTGCCTACGGCCACGAGATCGATGTCGCCAACGAGGCCTCCGTGACCACCGCCCAGGCCGCCGTCGCCGCCGAGGTGGCCGCCGGTAACCTGCCCCCCGTCGGCGCACTGGCCAACATCGCCGGCATCACCTCGCCCGTCCCGTTCCTGGAAACCACCCTCGAGCTGTGGCACAAGATCATGGACGTCAACGCCACCGGCACCTACCTGGTGACCAAGGCATTCCTGCCGGACATGATCGGGAACGGCTGGGGCCGCATCGTGAACATGTCCTCCGTCTCTGCCCAGCGCGGCGGCGGCGTCTTCGGCAAGGTCCCCTACTCTGCAGCCAAGGCAGCCATCCTGGGCCTCACCAAGGCACTGGCCCGTGAACTCGGCACCACCGGCGTCACCGTCAACGCCATCACCCCGGGCGCGGTGGACACCAACATCCGCGTGGGCAGCACCGAAGAACAGGAAGCCGCCATCAACGCCGGCATCCCGCTGGGCCGTAACGCCAGCACCGAGGAAGTAGCTTCCGTGATCACTTTCCTGTCCTCCGAGGATTCCGCGTACCTAACCGGAACCGTGGTGGACATTAACGGCGGAAGCCACATGCACTAAGGGCCCCGCAGCCCTTTCACCTCCTTCCGGATGCCAGAGAACCCACCATGACAAAGACCGTCAATGACCCTTCGGACTTCGCCGAGGAAGCCCTTGCGGGTTTCTGCGACATTCACGCCTTCGCCGGGCTGACCGGCCCGGACGTCGCCGACGGCGCCTTGATGGGCAATATCAAGATCCTCAGCGACTTCCAGACACGCTGAGCAGGAGGGATGCCGTGGATTCCTACCCGTATTCCGAGTGGGCCCGCCTGATCGGTGTCCCTGTGGAGGTCCGGAAGGGCCGCCGGATGGTGCGGTCCGGAGTGGTGGACAACGCCATGCCGGACTCCTCCGCCGTGTGGATTGCAGGCGACGCCAACGGCGGCCGTGCCCTGTTCACCGCCGCTGA
Organism: Pseudarthrobacter sp. SL88; assembly: GCF_026672455.1. NCBI lineage: Bacteria > Bacillati > Actinomycetota > Actinomycetes > Micrococcales > Micrococcaceae > Pseudarthrobacter > Pseudarthrobacter sp. SL88. The sequence continues at coordinate 3,659,295 of NZ_JAPPRD010000001.1, read as the reverse complement.
CGGCTACGAGGTGTGGATCAGCCCCCGTAAGTTGGACGGCAATCTTTGCTACAGAATGGCTGCCGCCCACCTGCCGGGTGCTCCTAGACTGGGGTGATGATCACAGTAGCCGGAAGTGTGGAAACCAAACTGTCCGCTGAGAAGGCCTTTGCCTTCCTGAGTGAGTTCGAAAACACCAGCAAGTGGGACCCCGGCACTCCTGTGATGGACAAGATCACGCCGGGACCCGTGGCCGTGGGACACAAGTACCACGCTGAGGCCGAGTTCCGGGGGAAACGCCAGTCGCTGATTTACGAGGTCATCGAGCTGACGGGCAGCCACATCAAGCTGCGCGGGGAGAACAAGACCGTCGTCTCCTTCGATTCCATCGACGTCGCCCCCAATGGCACCGGATCCGTGGTGAAGTACACGGCAGAGTTCAGCATCAAGGGGCCGGCCAAAATCATCCAGCCGCTCCTGAAGCCGCTGTTCATGCAGCTCCGCGACCCCGCATTGAAGGGCCTCCGGGACACGCTTAACTCACTGGCTGCTGCCTGACCTGGATCCCGGCAAAGAACAGCCGGACCTCCCGCCGTGGGTCCGCTTCCACCCGGGGCGCGTCGTCGAGCATCATGGTGCGGCGCTCCTGCCCGTATTCCGGCCACGCCAGGCCGGGCTGGTCCGGGGCCCCGGTGCGGGCGAAGGCCGCCCAGGCTCCGCTCATGGTGTCACTGAGGGCCTGCGGACCCTTGCCCCGGGTCAGGTAGGCGGCGTCCGGGGATGCCAAGTGCCGGAACACGAAGGGAATTTCCAGCGTGTGGCAGGATCCCAGCTTGCCGCCCATGGCCGGGCTGCGCCAGGTGAACAGGTAGGCGAATGTCCTGCCGTGCGCAGCGCTGCGTGCTGACTGGAGCCTCGCATCAAGCAGGTTGTTGCTGGGCTGGCGGTACACCGCATCGGCAATGGCCGCCTCCAGCAGTTCCTTCCCGCGGGGCTCGTGTGCCAGCACGGCCGCCAGTGCTTCCGCGTATCCCTGCGCGCAGTCTCCCGGCAGGCCCCCTGCGGACAGGACCGCGGCGGCCCGGTCCGGGTAACCAGGGTCTTCCGGCCGGTCCGGGCGCATTTCCACGGCGAAAGACCCTTCGTTGAGGTTGGTGCCCACCAGCAGGTCCACGCCACTGTTGATCCCGCTCCGGACGGCGTCCAGTGGAGGTTCCGGCAGTGACGGGGTCCCCACTGTTGGCTGGAAGGGGAGCGGCACTGCGTAGCTTTCGGCGGCGATCCCCTCTTCGAGTTGCTGCTGGGCGGCCAGCAGGCGTTCCACCGGAAGGGTGCGCAACTCACCTGCTGACGATTCGTCCAGGCCGCAAAGCCGCAGGAAGTCAGCAGTTACGTGTGCAGACCCCTCCGGGGTGCGGAAGCGCTCCGCTGTGCCGCTTTGCATGATGGCCCGCCGGAAGAGGCCTTCCGACGCCGGCATGCCCAGCAGGGTGCCGATGGCTGCCGCGCCTGCCGATTCGCCGAACAGGGTCACGTTGTGCGGGTCGCCGCCAAACCCGGCGATGTTGTCCCGCACCCAGCGCAGCGCCTCAATCTGGTCCAGCAGGCCGAGGTTGGACGAATCCACAAATCCCTCGCCGAGCAGGTGTGCCAGGTGGAGGAAACCGAGTGCGCCCAGCCGGTAATTGATGGCTACCACCACCGTGCCCGCCGCCGCGGCGAGCCGGGCGCCGTCGTACATCCCGTCACTGTTGGCGCCCATCAGGTAGGCGCCGCCGTGGATCCAGACCATCACCGGCCTGGCCGTCCCGCTGGTGTCCGGCGTCCAGATGTTCAGGTTCAGGCAGCCGTCCTCGCTCCAGGCCAGCGGGGTTTCGTCTGTATCGCGGGCGTCCGGGTTCTGGGGGGCTGCGGGGCCGTACCCGGTGGCGTCCACCTCGCCGGTCCATTGGGGGAGGGCCACTGGCGGGCGGAAGCGCAGTTCTCCCGATGGCGGCTGGGCGTAAGGGATGCCGAGGAACCGGTGCACGGGGGCGCCGTCCACTGCCAGGGTGGCTCCGCGGAAGGTTCCGCCGTTGCTGGAGGCGAGCTTCATGATTGACACCTTACGGGGTGTCCACGGGTACGCTGAGGACTACCGTTCGGCAGTGAGCGGCCATGGTGTGCCATGGCTTATCAATTGTGTCCGGGAGGGAATGCTTGTGGTTGACACCGGGGTTTCGGGTGGCAGGGTTTTTGTCGATGTTGCAGCCCATGTGCAGGACCTTGTCCTGCAGAGTCCTGATGTGGTCCGGCTCCTGGACAGCCTTGCCCTCTACGCGGTAGCCCGGCTGGGCATCGTAGGCCGGGAGCTGTTCTGCGGCATCTCCGTCAGCCGCCCCAAGAAACCCACAGCAGCGGCCGCCAGCGACACCAAGGCGAGGCTGCTTGACCAGCTGGAGCTCAAATACGGCCAGGGGCCCGGAGATGCCGCCGTCAGCAGCGCATCCACCATGCACGTCAAGGACCTGCGGGAGGAAGCCCGGTGGCCGGACTATGCCGCCGCGGCCACACACCAGGGCGCGTACTCCGTGCTGGCCATGCCGCTGCAGCTCGAGGGCGGGGACCGCGGCGTGCTGGTCCTGTACAGTGGGGAGCCCGACGCTTTCAGCGCCGATGCCGTTGCCATGGCCGAGGCGTTCACCGAACAGGCTGCCAAGGGCCTGGCCCTGACGTTGCGGATGTCGAAGCTCCAGGACACCAAGGACGGCATGAGCGCCGCCATGCAGACGCGGACGGTCATAGACCTGGCCACTGGTGCCATTATGGCGCAGAACCGCTGCAGCCAGGACGAAGCGTTCAAGGTGCTGCGGGAAGCGTCCAACAGCAGGAACATGAAGCTGCGGGACGTCGCGTCGCTGGTGGTGTCCTCGGTAGCCGGCGGCGCGAAGACCTTCACCTACTTCGACGAATAAGGATCCTTCGGCTCCACGGGAACCACCGTCAGCGGGGAGCTGCTGTACGGCGCCCTGACCACGAGGTCCGCCTCGGCGCAACTTTCATTGACGGCCTGGGACAAAGCGTCGCGTTCCTTCTGCGGCAGTGCTCCGGATTCCAGGCTGTAATCGCGGATGTCCTGTTCGGAGGCGTCGCCGCCAAGGGCCACGTAGTCGAGCCACAGGCCGCCGATGTCCAGGTTGTGCAGCCTGATGACGGCTCCGGTCAGGGCCTGCTGGTCCGCCTCATCCATTGTCCCCTCCTAGCTTTGGGAGATGATCTCCACCGGGATTCGTAGCCAGGTGGCCTGCGGATGTGTGCAGATTGGAATATTTTTGAATGCCTACACCCGGCGAAGGGCGGGGATCCAGCACGGTACTGCCTCGCGGTATGCCTCAAAGCCGCTGCCGAAGCGGGCTTTGAGGTCGGCCTCCTCAAGCGGCCGCACGGCATAGTTCCACACCAGCGAACCCAGGACCGCGTAGCCCACCACGAACCAGGAGTGGAGCATGAGGCCCACGGCCGCGCCCTGCACAACGCCGGCCACTGCCATCGGATTGGGTATCCAGCGGTACGGGCCGGCAACTACCAGCGTGGTGGCCATGGCGGCGGGCAACGGTGTCCCATTTCCCATGGTGGACATCGAAATGGCAGACCAGATGCCCAGCGCGCTGGCCAGGATTAAGACCACCACACCGGCGCCGCCGGCCGCTTGGGGAAAAGCAGCAGCCAGTCCCCAGCGCTGCTCGAGGTAGTCCAGGAACAGGGGAAGGATTCCCAGGAAGAAGCCCCAGAACAGGACGATCTGCCCGAACGTGGCAGCCACATGGAACCGGGCGCTCCGTTGGCGGGCGGGGCGGAACGCAAACGGGCCGCGGATAATCCACTCAACGGGAATCCGTCCCCACCAGGCCAGGCAGAGGGCAGCGATCGAGCCCGCGGCCGCGGCTGCCATGATGAGGGCTCCTGCACCCGCCTGGGCTGTGACCGTGGCGTAGGCGCCGAGTGCAATGGTGACGACGGTGGACCATGCGGCAGCGACGGCGGCAGCGGCCCGGACACCTGCTGCCGCGGCGGCGGACCCCATCACGAAAAGCGGGATGTCGAAGGCGGCAACAAGGGCGGGATCGAGGCCGCCGAGGGTGGCGGTACGTACGGTGGGAGACACCGCAACGGCGGCCCACCACAGGGCTCCGGCCAATGCCTGCAGCGCAAAATACGCCCTGCCCCACCAAGCCAATCGCGGCACGGATCCCCCCGAATCTCTCCCGGCATCCTTAGCGAATGCCGTAGGTTCCGCCTTGCCGCCCGCAAGTCGAGCCCGGAGCTTTCCAGTGAATGAAAGCCATGGCCCGGGGATGGGATGCGGCGGCAAGACTTGTTCCTGAGACTACCCGTCGATCCGGGAGCAGGGACTCCGCCGGTGCTCCCGGATGCGTGCATACCGGCGCGTGGCCACGCCGGCGCCCGCCCGCACCAGCGCCAGGACAAAACCGGCGCCCTGCCCAGTGAAAGGACCATGATGGACATGATTCCGGTTGAACCCCGGTGCAGGGTCATTATCGACAATGACTGGGCAGGTGATCCGGACGGGCTGGTGGGGCTGGCGCATCACGCGCTGTCCCCGGCCAACCGGATCGTTGCTGTCACGTCGTCATTGACGAATCCCATGTTTGGGCCGCCGCAAGGCCGGGCCGTTGCCGGGGCGGATGTGGCGGCGGACCTGCTGCGGGTCCTCAAGCTGCCGGAACCGTCAACCGTCCAGGCCGGACCCGATGCCCCCTTCACGGGACAACCGCGGGAATCGGCAGCGGCCCGGGCCATCGTCGCCGCTGCTGCCGAACCGGCCGGGGGAGGCCTTCCGCTGGTCCTGGTCTGCGCAGGTCCCCTGACGAATGTTGCCGATGCACTCCTGCTGGAGCCGGCCATCGCGTCTTCGTTCACGCTTGCGTGGGTGGGCGGAGCCGAGGTCAACGACGACGAATACAACTACTTCACCGATCCCGCCGCTGCCGACTTCGTGCTGGGCAAGCAGGACCTTGCCGTGTGGCAGTTCCCGGCCGAAACGTACCGGCAAATTGTTGCCCCGGTGGCGGAGCTGGACCAGTTGTTCCGCACCGCCGGAGCCGCCGGCGCCTGGCTGTGGGAGCTTTTCCACGGCCTGGACGTGCCGGACTTCGTGAAGTTCGGGCCGCTGTGGTGCCTGGGGGACAGCGCACCCTTGGTGGTGACAGGGCTCGACGACGTCACCTCCACGTTCACGGAGGCCGGCACCCAGCCCGTGCGCCGCACTTACACCTCCGTGGATACCAGGCTGATCATGGCCGATTTCGCCGCCAAGCTGCGGCTGCAGGCGTAGCTGCGCTGCAAAGGAATAGCCCGGATTTCCTTGGGAAATCCGGGCCATTCGCCGTGATCAGGCGGGCTGGGCCACCTGGGATGCCTGCTCCCGGGCAAAACTGCCCAGCCAGTGGGCACTCTCCTTGGGGGTGCGCTCCTGGGTGGTGCGGTCCACAGCGATCAGTCCGAACTTGGGCCGGTACCCGAAGATCCACTCGAAGTTGTCGAATGCGGTCCACGCAATGTACCCGCGCACGTCGATGCCGTCCGCGATGCAGGAGGCAACGCAGTCGACCGCTGCCTTCAGGTAGGCAACCCGCTGCGTGTCGTCCTCCGTGGCCAGGCCGTTCTCGGTGACCATCACCGGAACGCCGGCAACGCGGGCGGCTTCACGGACGGTGGCTTCAAGGGCCTGCGGGTAGATTTCCTCACCCATCTGGTTGGTTTCCGCGCCGTCCGGCGCGGGCGCATGGCCTTCGGGGCCGTAGACCGTGCGGCCGTATGTCTGGATGCCCACGAAGTCGTCGCCCCGGGAAGCCTCGAGGAAGCGTTCGTTGACGTCGCGGCGCACCTTGTCCGCAATTTCTTCGCCGCCGGGGATGGCCTGGATGTCGGAGTTGGCGAGCGTCCAGCCCACCTGGAGCTCCGGCCGATGTGCCTTGATCGCGGCGGTGGCGGCCTTGTGCGCGGCCAGCTTCACGGCGAACCCGGCCTCAGTGGAACAGAACTGGAACGGGGCAACGGTGCTTGCGTCGACGCCCAGGCGCTGCGCTGCGGCAGCCCAGATGGGTACGGAGCCGCGGTTTGCCGGAGCTTCCCCGCCAATGCCGAAGGACTCCAGGAGCCAGGGGCAGGTTGGGTTCGTTCAACGTGCACGCGACGCCGATGAGGTGGCCCAGGTGTGCCATGGCACGGTCGCAGTACCGGGCGAACAGCTCAGCCGTGCGGGCACCTTCCCAGCCGCCGGACTGCAGCAGCCACAGTGGAGACGTGAAGTGGTGGAACGTCACCACAGGGGTGAGGCCGTGCTCAACGCAGGCCTCCAGGACGCGCTTGTAGTGGTCCAGCGCGGCCACGGAGAACTGGCCTTCGGCCGGCTCGATCCGCGCCCATTCCAGGGAGAAGCGGTAGCTGCTGAAGCCCAGGCCGGCAATCAGGGCAATGTCCTCGCGGTAGCGGTGGTAGTGGTCCACGGCGTCCCCGGACGGCTCCGCGAAGATCGTCCCGGGCAGCTGCTCCAGGAACCAGGTATCGCTGTTGACGTTGTTGCCTTCCACCTGGTGGCCGGCGGTGGCCACGCCCCAAAGGAAGTCCTGCGGAAACGGGTTGGTCATGTGGTTCCTCTCGTGATGGGGCCGGCCAGGCGGCACCCAGGCGTCTCTGCCTTCATCCATCCTGTCCGGCCGCGTGACCCCCGCCACAATACCTTTTCAATCAATGACATTGTCATGTCTGGCCCTGACGGCCCCGGCTGATTCTTGAAAGGTGCCGGACACCACCGGCCCCCTTTCTTTCCGTTGCAGTCACCGAAGAATGCGAAGGCGCACCCGATGAAACTCCTGACCACCACCGCCCGCGGCAGCGCTGCCGTCCTGACCGGCGCCCTGCTGATGGGCTCCCTGGCCGCCTGTGGCGGTGGCAGCCAGCAGGCTGCCACCGTGGACAAGTCCACCCTGACCATCGGCGTCGAAAGCGACTCGGCATCCTTCGGCTACGACCCCATCCGCGTGGCGGACGCCCAGCGCCAGTTCATGGAGGGCCTCTACGACACCCTCCTGGACCTCCAGCCCGACGGAACTGCCGGCCCCGGCCTGGCCACCAAATTCGAATACAACGCAGACAGCACCGTCCTCACCCTTACCCTCAAGGACGGCGTCACCTTCACGGACGGTTCCACCCTGGACGCCGCGCTGGTCAAGGCGAACTTCGACCGCCGCACCGACACCGCCCTCAGCACCTACTCAGCCATCGCCAAGGGCGGGGCGCAGGAAATCGCAAGCGTCGACGTCGTAAGCCCCACCCAGGTAGCCATCACCTTTGCCAAGCCGCAGCCCGGCTTCGAGAAGAACCTCACTTCCACCATGGGCATGATCGTGGGCAAGACGGGCGTCGCCGACACCGCCAGCCTCGCCACCACGCCGGACGGCTCCGGCCCCTACACCCTTGACCCGTCCACGGTGAAGGGCAACAAGTACGTGATGGTCAAGAACGAGAAGAACGAAGACGCGGCGGACTATTCGTACAGCAAGATCGTCTTCAACGTCATTCAGGACCCCCAGGCCCGCGCCAATGCCCTGGTGTCCGGCCAGGCCGACGTTGCCCAGCTGACCTCGCCCACCGTGGACTTCGCCAAGTCCAAGGGCGTGGGCGTGTCCCGCATCGGCGGCACCGTGCAGACCATGATCTCCTTCGACAAGACCGGCAAGACCGCCCCCGCATTCGCCAGCGAAAAGGTCCGCCAGGCCATCCAGCACGCCATCAACCGCCAGGCCCTGGTGGACGCGCTGCACAAGGGCGATATCCCCACCTGGAACGCCCTCCCCAAGGACTCGGCCGGCTTCACCGCGGACCTGGAGAAGACGTTCGCCTACGATCCGGAGAAAGCCAAGAGCCTGCTCGCCGAGGCCGGCTACGCCAACGGCTTCGACTTCACCATCATCGCCAGCGCCCAGACCCAGACCGACCTGCAGGCTGTCCAGAAGGACCTCGCCGCGGTGGGCATCACCATGAACGTGAAGATGGCCGCCTCCACCGATGAGGCCTTCGCCGCCGTTGCCACCACCCCGCTGGGCTACGCACCGCTCGGCTGGGACAACCCGATCGGCCTGATGTACGGCGCCATCCTCAACGGTTTCACCAACGTCCAGAAGGCCACCGACGATCAGCTGAGCGCCGCCACCGGCGAAGCCGCCGCAGCCAAGGACGACGCCGCCCGGAAGACGGCACTGACCAAGCTGAACACCCGCCTGGTGGAGTCCGGCTGGATGATCCCGCTGTTCGAATCGCTGTCCAACTGGGGCTACAACACCAAGAAGGTCCAGGAAGTCCAGTTCGCCGGCACCAACGCCTATCCGCTGCTCTCTTCCTACAAGCCCACTAACTGATCAACCCGCCCGGCGCCCCGCTTACACGGGGCGCCGGGCAAGACCAACGGAGGTCACCCCATGGCATTGTTCGTTGCCAAGCGCTTGCTCATGGCGCTCGCCACGGTGCTGGTGGTTGCGGTGCTGGCGTTCCTGCTGGTGCACGCGATGCCCGGCAGCCCGGGAGCTGTTTCGCTCGGCGCCGGCGCCTCCCAGGACGCGATCGACCAGCTGAACCAGCAGCTCGGCTGGAACGATCCGCTGTTCTCCCAGTTCTTCCGCTGGCTGGGCGACGCGGTGCAGGGAAATCTGGGCGTTTCGCTGATTGACGGCCGCTCCGTCAGTGCCGATCTTGCGGACCGCCTGCCGGTGACGGCGTCCCTCGCCGCCGGAGCCACGGTCCTCAGCGCCATCATCGGCATCGCCCTCGGCGTCACGGCGGCGGTCCGCGGCGGCCTCCTGGACCAAATCATCGGCGGGTTCGTGGGACTGCTCGTGGCCCTGCCGGCGTTTTGGGTGGGCATCATCCTGGTCTACCTCCTCGCCGTCCAGTCCTCGGTCTTCCCTGCCACCGGCTACGTCCCGTTCGAGGTCTCACCGCAGGACTGGGCGTTGTCCCTGGCACTGCCGGTCATCACGCTGGCCGTCGGCGGAGCGGCCTTCATCGCCCGCCAGACCAGGGCCTCCATGCTCGAAGCGCTGCAGCAGGAACACATCCGCACCCTGCGCGCCACGGCCACCCCCACCTGGAAAATCCTCTACATCCACGCCCTGCGCTACGCGAGCCTGCCGATCGTGGCCGGCATCGCCCTGCAGTTCATCGGCCTGTTTGGCGGCTCCGTCATCGCGGAGCAGCTGTTCGCCATGCCCGGCCTGGGCCAGGCCGTCCAGACCTCCGTCAGCACCCATGACGCCCCAGCAGTCCAGGGCGTGGTGGTGATCGCCACCGTGGTGGTGGTTGCCGTCAACCTGGTGCTGGAGCTGGCCACCAAGTTCCTCGACCCGAAGTTGCGTGCCTCATGATCCCCTCAGTCGCCCCGGCCCCCGCAGACGCGGACCAGACAGCAAGTACGACGTCGGCAGCAGCGCCCCGGCGCAGGGCCGGCAAAGCGGGCCTCACCAAAGCCTCCCGGTACAGGCTGTTCGCCTCACCGGGCGCCGTGGCCGGGCTTCTGTGGCTCGCGGCGTTGGTCGTTGCATCCCTGACCGCGCCCCTGTGGCTGCCCTTCAAGACCGAGGACCAGGACTTCACCGCCGTCCTTTCCGGCCCCACCGCCGCCCACTGGCTGGGCACCGACGAACTGGGCCGGGACATCCTCAGCCGCATCTTCGCCGCTGCGGCCGGAACCCTGGGGACCTCGCTGATCACGGTGATTGTCGGCGTCGGGCTGGGCACACTCCTGGCCATGGCCGCCGCCGGTGCCGAGCGCACCGAGGCCGTCATCAGCAGGATCACCGAAGTCATGATGTCCCTGCCGGGAACCGTGATCATCCTTGCGGTGATCGGCGCGGTGGGAACCAACATCCCGCTCATCATGGCCATCCTGGGCATCCTGATGTCCGCCGGCATCTACCGGGTGGTCCTGGGCCAGGCCAAGTCCCTGCAGTCCCAGCTCTATGTTGACGCCGCCAAGGTGGACGGCCTCAGCCCCGTGGGCATCAGCGTCCGTCACGTCCTGCCCGGCCTGGCCAACACCATCGTGGTGCAGGCAGCGCTGATCTTCGCCGTCGGCATGCTGATCCAGGCCGGCCTGGCATTCATCGGATTCGGGCCGCCCCTTCCCCAGCCCAGCTGGGGCGGCATGATCCAGGGCGCCTCGCAGCACGTCTATGACGCGCCCTGGATGATGGTTCCCACCGGAGCCGTCCTGGCGCTGACAGTCCTTTCCGCCAACGCCATCGGCAACGCCCTGGGCAAGGCACCCAACGCCGCTGCGCCGCACCTGCCCTCCGCCGCCGCGCGCCGGCATCGGGCCCAGGCGGTCGCTGCCATCGCCGCCGCCCCGGCACCCAAGGACGCAGATGCACAGGAGGCCCCCGGGAACGGAACCCTCAGCGTCCGCAACCTATCCGTCGGCGTCGACAACGGCGTCGGCCTGGTCACGGGCGTCTCCTTCGACGTCGCACCCGGTACCGTCCTGGGCCTGGTGGGCGAATCCGGCTGCGGCAAGACCATGACCGCCCTGTCCCTGCTGGGGCTGCTGCCCTCCGGCGTCTCCGTGAGCGGCGGCCAGATCCTCTGGAACGGCAGGAACCTCGCCGCCGCAACGGACAAGGATATGGAAGGCATCCGCGGCCGCGACATCGCGCTGATCAGCCAGGAGCCCATGCGGGCACTGGACCCCATGTTCACCGTGGGCTACCAGCTCACTGCCGCCATCCGCCGGCTCCGCGGCATGGGCAAAGCCGAGGCACGCACGGAGGCCCGGAACCTGCTGGAAAAGGTGGGCATCGTTGACGCCCAGCGCATCCTGAAGACCTATCCGCACCAGATCAGCGGCGGCATGGCCCAGCGTGTGGCCATCGCACTGGCGCTCTCCGGACAGCCCCGGCTGCTGGTGGCGGACGAACCCACCACCGCCCTGGACGTCACGGTGCAGGCCGAAATCCTCTCCCTGCTCCGGGCCCTGGTCAAGGACACCGGGATGTCAGTGGTGATGGTGACCCACGACCTCGGTGTAGTGGCGGACATCTGCGACCAGGTGGCCGTGATGTACGCCGGCCAGGTAGTGGAAAACGGCAAGACCGCCGCCATCCTGGACAACCCGCGCCACCCTTACACCCTGGCCCTCCTGGCCGCGGACCCGCACGCCAACGACGCGGACAACATGCCCGAACGCCTGGCCACGATTCAAGGCCAGGTACCCCAGCCCAAGGACTGGCCCACAGGCTGCCGCTTCGCTGCAAGGTGCCAGTTCGCCGGCTCCGCCTGCAAAGACCCCGTTCCGCTGCTGGCCTCAGGCACGGGAGAGGGCCTGGTGCGCTGCGTCAAGGCGGACCAGCTGGCTGTCGAGGGCATGGACTGGCTGGCCAACGACGTGCCCGCCGCCCGCCTCCTGCCGATTAGCTCCCAGCACACCACCGCCGCCCACCAACACACCACCGTCATCGAGAAGGACCTGGCATGAGCACCTCAGTCACGGAACGCCCCGATTCTGCGCTTCCCCACGACGGCACCCCCATGCTGGAGGTCAAGGACCTGGTGGTCCGCTACGGCCGGGGCCGCAAGGCAGCCGCCGCACCGGCCGCCGTCGACCGTGTCAGCTTCAGCATCGCCCCCGGCGAAACCGTAGGCCTGGTGGGGGAGTCCGGCTCGGGCAAGTCCACCATCGGCAAGGCCATCCTGGGCCTGCAGAAGGTCTCCGGCGGGTCCATCAGCTACCAGGGCACGGACATCACCTCCGCCGGCGCCGCCCAGCGCCGGGCACTCGGCGGCGAACTGCGGGCCGTCTTCCAGGACCCCAACTCCTCCCTGAACCCGCGCAACACCGTGGGTACGTCCCTCGCTGAACCGTTGCGCCTGCGCGGGGTGTCCGCGGGAGAGGCCCGCGCCAAGGCCGAGGACATGCTGGAACGCGTCGGGCTCCCGCGCGAGGCCGTGGACCGCTACCCCAGCCAGTTCTCCGGCGGCCAGCGGCAGCGGATCTCCGTGGCGCGGGCCCTGATCTGCGATCCCCAGCTGGTGGTCTGCGACGAAGCCGTCAGCGCCCTGGACCTCTCCACCCAGGCGCAGGTACTCAACCTCCTGGCCGACCTCCGCGACGAGCGCGGCCTGAGCTACCTGTTCATCGCCCATGACATTGCCGTGGTGCAGTTCCTGGCCCAGCGGGTGGTGGTGCTTTACCGCGGCCAGGTCATGGAAAGCGGACCGGCGGCGGCCGTCACGGAAAACCCGCAGCACCCCTTCACGCAGGCCCTCGTGGCCGCCTCACCTGTGCCCCGGCCCGCCGAACAGGCCGCCCGGCGGGAAGCCCGCGAATCGCTCGGGGTCCGCACCGGCGCTGCCGCGGTGCCCGGTCCCGGCGGCTGCCCTTTCCGGCTCCGCTGCCCGCTCGCCACCGAGCTGTGCGCCACCGAACGCCCGGCGCTGCGCCGCGTGGGCACGGCGGACGTCGCCTGCCACTACGCCTGACGGCGCCTGCGTTTTCGCGGACCGAACCACCCTTGACCCTGCTTCCACCAGAACGGAACACTCCCTCCATGACTTCAGCTTCCTGGCTCGCCGCCATGATCACGCCCGAGAACGACTTCGACGGCGCCCCGCTGCTCCGCAAGGAGTTCACCCTTGAGGATGGCCACGGCGCGGTGGTGAAGGCGACGCTGCGGGCCACGGCACTGGGCGTCTACGAGGCATCCATCAACGGCGTCCCTGCGGGTCCGGATGTGCTGAGCCCGGGCTGGAGCTCCTACGAGTGGCGCCTCCGCCACCGCAGCTACGATGTCACCGCCCTCATCCGGCCCACCACCGTGATCGGCGTCGAGCTTGGCAACGGCTGGTACCGCGGCCGGCTGGCCTGGCACGGCATGTCCAACCTCTACGGCAGCGAGCTGGGGTTCTTCGGCCAGCTGGACATCGAGTTCGAGGACGGGCACGTCCAGTCCGTCGCCTCGGACACTTCCTGGCAGGCAGGCCAGTCTGCCACCACCTTCAATGACCTCTACGACGGCCAGGCCATCGACGCCCGCAGGCTCCAGCAGGGCTGGGCGGAGCCCGGCTTCGTGCCCGGCACCGGCTGGACCGGCGTGCGCGAGGTGGCGTTCGACGCCGGGCGGCTGGCTGAGCCGGTGGGCCCGCCCGTGGTGCGTGCCGGCGCGGTCCGTCCCGTCGAGGTCTTCACCTCACCCAGCGGCAAGACATTGGTGGACTTCGGCCAGAACCTGGTGGGCTGGCTGCGGTTCACCGTGCAGGGCGAAGCGGGCCACGCCATCACCATCAGGCATGCCGAAGTGCTGGAGGACGGCGAACTGGGCGTCCGGCCGCTGCGCTCGGCGAAGGCCACGGACACGTTCATCCTTTCCGGCGGCCAGGATTCCTTCGAGCCCACCAAGACCTTCCATGGCTTCCGCTACGCCGAGGTGACCGGCTGGCCCGGGACCCTCACCGCCGATGATCTCGAAGCTGTGGTGGTCCATTCCGACCTGGAGCGCACCGGCACCTTCGAGTGCTCCAACGAACTCGTGAACCAGCTGCACCGCAACATTGTCTGGGGCCTGCGCGGCAACTTCCTGGACCTGCCCACGGACTGCCCGCAGCGCGACGAACGGCTCGGCTGGACCGGCGACATCGCGGTGTTCGCCCCCACCGCCGCTTACCTGTACAACGTCAAGGGCTTCCTGCAGGATTGGCTGCTGGACCTCGCAGCGGAGCAGAAGGCACAGGACGGGCTGGTCCCCATCACCGTGCCGGATGTGCTGAAGTACTGCCCGCAGCCGGCCGAATTCCCCGCGCCGGAGTCCTCCGCGCTGTGGAGCGAGGCGTCAGTGTGGGTGCCCTGGGCCCTGTGGGAGGCCTACGGCGACCTCAGCGTCCTCAAGAACCAATACGAATCAATGGCCGCGCACACCCGCCGGGTGGAAGGCCTGCTCTCACCCGCCGGGCTGTGGGACTCCGGCTTCCAGTTCGGCGACTGGCTCGATCCCGACGCCGCGCCGGACCAGCCGTGGGCAGCCAAAGCGGACACCGCCGTCGTAGCCACCGCCTGCATGTACCGGACCGCCAGGCTCACCGCCCAGGCCGCGGGACTGCTGGGAAAGTACGACGACGAAGCCTCCTTCGACGCGCTCGCCGCCCGGGTGCGGAACGCCTTCGCCGAGCACTACGTGGCTGCCGACGGCACCATCTCCAGCGATTGCACCACCGTCTACGCGCTGGCCGTCGCCTTCGACGTCCTGCTGACGCCGGAGCTGCGGGAGTTCGCCGGCAACCGCCTGGCCGAATTGGTCCGCGACAACGGCTACCGGGTGTCCACCGGCTTCGCGGGGACGCCGTTCATCACCCACGCCCTGACGGACACCGGGCATGTGGACGAGGCGTACCGGCTGCTGCTGGAGGAGGGCTGCCCGTCCTGGCTGTACCCGGTAACGATGGGCGCCACCACGGTCTGGGAACGCTGGGATTCCATGCTCCCGGACGGCACCATCAACCCTGGCGAGATGACCAGCTTCAACCACTACGCCCTGGGCGCCGTGGCGGACTGGATGCACAAGGCCATCGGCGGCATCCGCCCGCTGGAGCCCGGGTACGCCCGTGTGCTCATCCAGCCGCAGCCGCAGCCGCAGCCGCAGCCGGGGGAGGGGATCGAGTGGGCGAACACGTCGCTGAAGACACCGCACGGTGAGGTCCGTACCGCGTGGAAGTACGACGGCGGCGGGTTCCGGCTCGAGGCGACCGTCCCGGACGGGGTGGCGGCCGACGTCGTCCTTCCAGACGGCGCGCGGCACGGCGTCACGGGCGGAACACACCTCTTCGACTGTGCGCTGGCACCTGCCCCCGGCTATGAGGTAAGCCGATGACGGGTCAACAGGAGACTGTTCGCCAGCTGCGCCTCGACGAAATCCGGATGCGGGACCCGTTCATCCTGGAGCCTGCCCCCGGTGAGTTCGTCCTGTTCGGGACCAGTGACGAGAACGTCTGGGGCGGGCCCGCTACAGGCTTTGACTGCTACACGAGCCGCGACCTGGAGCACTGGGACGGCCCCATCGAAGCGTTCCGCCGGCCGGCCGGGTTCTGGGCCGACACGCAGTTTTGGGCGCCGGAGGTTTACGCCCTCGACGGGCGGTTCTTTCTGTTCGCCACCTTTGCCACGTCCACCGGTGCGCGGCCCCGCGGGGTTGCAGTGCTGGTCTCTGACAGCCCGACCGGGCCGTACCGTCCTTGGAGCGACGGACCTGTCACGCCGGCAACCCAGCCATGCCTGGACGGAACCCTCCATATCGACGGCGACGGCACGCGCTGGCTGGTCTACAGCCGCGGGGCGGAGGGGACGCCGGACCAGGCAGGCCTCGGGGATGGCGAAATGTACGCGCTGCGGCTGGCCGAGGATCTCCGCTCCGGCGTTGATGAGCCGGTTCTCCTGTTCGCGGCGTCCTCGGCCAACTGGACCCGTCCCCTTCGTTTCCCGGAGGGCGTGGAACCTCCCAAGGGACTGAACCTGGCCGCGGATCCGCGGTTCACCGACGGCCCCTTCCTGATCCATGCCGCTGAGGGCACACTTCTCATGCTGTGGTCCAGCCACGGCGAGGCCGGGTACGCCATGGGCATCGCGGAATCAGCCAGTGGAAGCATCGCGGGCCCGTGGACACAGCGGCCCGAGCCCCTGTGGTCCGCCGATGGAGGCCATGGCATGGTCCTCCGCACATCCGGCGGCCGCGATTACCTGAGCTTCCACTGGCCGAACAGCACGCCGGACGAACGGGTCACGTTGGCGGAAATCGAGATCAGTGGGGCCGGCATCAGGATCCTGTGACGATGGCGCAGGGCCGGTGGCTCTACAACGCTGTAGGCTGCCGGAATGAGTGACAGCCGGATTACGGTCGACTGGGAGACCGCACGCGCCACCAACCGGGACAACTGGGAAGACCGGGTGCACCTGCACGAGGAAGCCTACGGACTCGGGGCGCTGGATGATCCGGGCTACCTGACCCCCGTGGTGCGTACCGACCTGGAAGCGCTGGCGCCGTTCGTTCCGGAGGGGACGGTTGCCGGCCTGGACGTGTGCCACCTGCAGTGCCACATCGGGACGGACACGGTATCGCTGGCCCGTGCGGGCGCCCGGGTCACCGGCCTGGACTTCTCGCCGTCCGCCCTGGCGTCCGCTGCCGGCCTGGCGGAAAAGCTGGGCCTGAAGGTGGCGTGGGTGGAGGCGGATGTCCTGCAGGCGCGGCGGGCCGTTTCGGGCGACTTCGACGTCGTCTACACGAGCATCGGAACCATCACCTGGCTTCCGGACCTGGCGCAGTGGGCGTCCCAGGTGGCAGCGCTCCTCAAACCCGGTGGCACCTTCTACATCCGCGACGGCCATCCTGCCCTCTACGCGGTGGATGAGGATGCCGAGGGGCTGCAACTCCGCTATCCGTACTTCAACCGCGGCCGTGCCCAGGTGCGGGACGAGGAGTCCACCTATGTGGGCGGCGGGAAGGTGTCCCATTCCCGCACCTACCAGTGGGCGCATCCGCTGTCCGACATCATTAACTCCCTCATCGGCGCCGGGCTGCAGCTCCTCCGCCTGGACGAGGGCACCACGCTGCCGTGGAAGTTCTCGCCCCGCATGGTGGACGTGCCGGATGGCTACGCGTGGCCCGAAGCCGAGCGGGACCTCGTCCCCTGCACCTACACGCTGGTTGCGCGCAAACCACAGGAGTGAATGCGCGGCAGCCGCTGATCTGCAACGATGTGCCACAGGACCAAAACCCAGGAGGACTCATGCCGTACACAGTGGATTTCAAGAACGTGTCCACCGTTGGCCTGGAATCGTCACCCGTGGCGGACGCGCTGGCCGGGCTGCGCGCCAACGAGGCACGGTACTACAAGAACAAATACGATCACGACTTCACTGTCACCGCCGCCGAAGACGATCCCCAGACGCTCGCGTACATCCACAACATCCTTGCCACGGAGCGGGACCTGGTGATTGCCTCGAAACCGCTTGAAGTGTCTTCCTTCGAGGTGGACGGGCTGCGGATGGCCTACGTGTTCTATGAGTCCGGGCTGTCCATCAACGTCATGTACGGCATCGGCGAGGGCGCCAAACGGGCAGTCGGATTCAAGCTCTCCGACGGCATGGAGGTGCCGGAGGAACTGGCGTCCAGCTTCAAGTTCGCGCGCCAGAAATCCAAGCTCGCAGGCACCATCCGCGGCTCCTACTTCGTGATCAAGGGACAGTACTGAGCCGGCGGGCCCCGGCGGGGCATCCGCCGGCCATCGAACTGCCCGACGCCGATCCCGGCCACGTGCTTTGGTACCGCCGGCCGGCGGAACAGTTCGTCGAGTCACTGCCGGTGGGCAACGGCCTCGCCGGTGCCACGCTGCGCGGCCTGGCCGGCGGCGAGCGCATCCAGCTCAACGAGGGCTCGGCCTGGTCCGGGCCCACGCACCGGTCCGCACCGGCCCTAAGCCCGCCAGAGGGGACAGCCCGGCTCCAGGCCATCCGCCATGCCATCGATGCCGGGGACGTCCGCCGGGCCGAAGAACTGCTGCTGGCCTTCCAGGGCACGCATTCGCAGGCGTACCTTCCCTTTGCCGTCCTGTCAGTCGAAGCCGCCGGCACCGCTGCTCCGGCAGATGGCCCCGCCCGGTGGCTCGATCTCCGGACAGGCACCGCGGGGCACCGCTACCTCCTGGACGGTTCCGAGGCCCGGCACCGGACCTTCGCCTCCCACCCCGACGCCGTCATCGTGCACGACATCGCGTTCGGTGCGCCCGCTGACCTGCGGATCGGAATGGCGCCGGACAAAATCACCGCACGGGCCTTGGACGCCGTCGCACAGGACTGGGGAACGGAGCTCCGGCTGGGCGTGCTGCTTCCGGCCGACGTCGCGCCGTCCCATGAACAGGCTGCCGAACCGATCGTCTACGGCAACGGTTCCCGCGCCGGAGCGGTCCACGCCGGCATTGTCACGGACGGCGATGCCGGCTTTGCCGACGGTGTCCTGGGCATCCGGGGCGCGACTTTTGTCCGGATCGTCGTGGCGACGGGCACGGTGCTCAAGCATCCGTTTGCCCGCCACGCCAACACCGCGGACGACGCCGAGGCGCTGGCAGGGCTCCTCAGCGCACGGATCGCGGGGGTACTGGAAGAAGAATCCTTCGAGCCGGCCCTGCGGCGCCACCTCGACGACCACACCGGGCTCTACAGCCGCGTATCCCTCGAGCTCGGCGCCGGCTCGGTGACCGCGGCAGGGAAGCCAACCGATGAGCGCATCCGGGCCTTCGAAACGGACAAGTCCGACTCTGCCTTGATGGCACTGCTGTTCCACTACGGCCGGTACCTGCTGATCGCCTCCTCGCGGGAGGGCGGCTTCCCGGCCAACCTCCAGGGCATCTGGAACGAGGAGCTTCCGCCGCCCTGGAGCAGCAACTACACCATCAACATCAACACCCAGATGAACTACTGGCCGGCCCTGACAACCAACCTCGCGGAATGCCACGAACCACTGCTCCGGCTGGTGGATACCCTCGCCCGCACCGGCACCGCGGCGGCGGGCCGGTACGGTGCCCGCGGCTGGGCGGCACACCACAACACGGACCCCTGGGGGCAGCCTTTCGCGGTGGGAGCCGGCGAGGGCAACGCGATGTGGGCCAGTTGGGCGATGGGCGGAACATGGCTGGTCCAGGCGGCCTGGCGGCACTACTCCTTCACGGGTGACCTCACCCGCCTTCAAGCGTCCTGGCCCGCCGTCGAAGGCGCGTGCCTCTTCGCACTGGACTGGATCATCGGCGAACCTGACAGCGGAACGCACACGTCGCCGTCGACCTCTCCCGAAAACCGCTTTGTCGCGGACGACGGCGGCCCCGCGGCGGTGGGCAGGTCCGCCACCATGGACGTTTCCCTGCTCAGGGCGCTGTGCGGTTCGGCGCGGCAGGCAGCGGCGGCGCTCGGTGCCCCGGCGCCGTGGCTCGATGACCTCGCCCGCAAAGTGGCCGCGCTTCCGCAGCCAGCCATCGGCGGCCGCGGTGAAGTCCTCGAATGGTCCTTCCCGGCCGCCGAACACGAGCCGGAACACCGGCACACCTCGCACCTGGCGGGGCTGTTCCCGCTGCAGGAATGGAGCCTGGAGGCTACCCCGGAACTGGCCGCCGCGGCAGTACGGACGCTGGAACTCCGGGGCCCGGAGTCGACGGGCTGGGCCATGGCCTGGCGCCTCGGCCTGTGGGCCCACCTGGGCGTCGCCGGCAAAGCGGAGGAGAGCCTGCACCTCGCCTTGCGCGTGGCCGGGGACGGGCTGGCCGAACGCGGCGGGGTCTACCCCAACCTGTTCACCGCGCACCCGCCCTTTCAGATCGACGCCAACTTTGGGACCACGGCTGGAATCGCGGAGATGCTGGTGCAGTCGGACGCTGCCGCCATCAGGCTCCTCCCGGCACTGCCCGACGCATGGGGCGAGGGATCGGCCAGGGGGCTGCGCGCTGTGGGCGGCATCGGCGTGGACGTCAGGTGGGCCGGCGGGGTCCTCGGGAGTGCCGTGCTCCGTTCGCCGGAGGCCGTGCGGAGGGACATTGTGTGGAACGGGCTACAAATCAGCGTTGAGCTGGCCGGGGGAGCGGACCATGAGCTCAGTGCGGGCAGCTTCTTGTAATGGACGCCCAGCCCGCCGGGCAGAATGCCTTCCAAAGGGTGAAACCGGCCCGGCCCTGACGTGGTTGCAGGCAGCAGGATGGCGGGATGCACACCAATCCCATCCTGTCCGGATTCAACCCTGACCCCAGCATCGTCAGCACCCCGGACGGCTACTACCTGGCCACCTCATCCTTTGAATACCTTCCGGGCCTGCCGATCTACCACAGCAGGGACCTGGGGGACTGGGAGCTGGTGGGGCACGTGGCCACGCGTGAGGAGCAGGTCCGGCTCGCCAACGTCCCCACACCCGGAGGCGTCTGGGCGCCCACCCTCCGCTACCGTGACGGTGTCTTCTACCTGATCGTGTCCGTCTTCCTCGGCGGCCGGGGCTGCGTGGTGTTCACAGCCACGAACCCCGCCGGCCCCTGGAGCGACGGCACCACCATCGGGGCAGTTGACGGCATCGACCCGGACCTCGCGTGGGATGCGGACGGCAACGCCTATGTCACCTTCGCCCGCCACCCGGATGCGATCCAGCAGGTGCGGGTGGATCTGGCAACGGGGGAAGCGCTTGGGCAGCCCCGCGCGCTGTGGTCCGGCAGCGGGCTGTATGCACCGGAAGGGCCGCACCTCTACCACCGCGGCGACTGGTGGTACCTCATCGCTGCGGAGGGCGGGACAGACAGGGGCCACGCCGTCACCGTGGCACGGTCACGCCGCCCGGACGGGCCTTTCGAGTCCGCGCCGCACAACCCTGTCCTCACCGCGGCCGGCACGGGATCGCCGGTGCAGAACACCGGGCACGCGGACCTGGTGGAGCTTCCCGACGGCGGCACGGCCATGGTCCTGCTGGGCGTGCGTCCGGTGGGGCTCACCCAGGCGTTTTCACCCTTGGGCCGGGAGACCTTCCTCACCGGGGTGCAGTGGAAGGACGGCTGGCCGCACGCCCAGCTGCCCGTAATGGGTGGGACCCGGCCGGAACAGGTGGAGTACGACTTCAGCCACGGCGCAGCCCCTGACCACCCCAACTGGATTGGGGTCCGCAGGATGCCCGCGGAATTCACGGCACCGACGTCGAAGGGCCTCCTGGTCACCGGCGACGGGAGCACCATGGGTTCGCCCCGGCCCTGCTTCCTCGCCCAGCGCCAACGCCACCTCGGCATGGAATTCCGTGCCGTTCTCAGCGTCGCCACGGGCAGCGGGGGCGTGGCCGTGCGGAACGCCGAGGACAACTGGTTTGGCATCGAAGCCAGCCAGCGGCAGGGCCAGGATTTCGACGGCGTCAGGATCACCGCGCGTGCCGTTGTAGCCGGCTTTGACCGCACGTGGGAGGCGACGGTTCCGTCCGGCGACGTGGAGTTGGCCATCGTCACGAGCCCGCCGCCGTCGGATTTCAGCGCCGGTGCCGTGGGTGGCGACAGGATCCGCCTGACCGCCCGCGCCGCCGGGACTGGCGGGAGCCCGGAGTTGCTGCTGGCCGAGCTCGACGGGCGGCATTGGGCCTTCGAAACCGCCAAGGCCTTTACCGGGAGGGCGTTCGGCGTCTACGCCGTTGACGGTGAGGTCCTGGTCCGCCGGGTGTCCTACCGCGGCGAAGACTGACCACTCGGCACGGCGCCGGATCGCCACCGCTAGATGGCGACGGCGCCCTGCCGTGCGGGTGCAGCGGCGGACGCAGTGCAGGCCGCGTAAGGCTCAGTGGCATAGGGCTCCGCTGCATAGGCTTCAACCGCTCGCGCCTCAATGGGGTGCGGTCCAGTGACGCGCGGCTCGATGACGGCGAGCTGGCCGGTGGTGTCCGGGACGCCGGGCAGCTGCACCGCGGGAGCGTCGATGCCGGCCGAACCGCCGGCCGCGCGCATCCGAAGAAGAGCCACGGCGGAAATGAGGCACCAGGCAACGTTGGTGGCCACGGACGGCCACGCACCGTGGAAGGCGCCATTGATGATGAATGCGGAAGCGCCCACGAGGTTCGCGGTCTGGAAAGCCTTCCCGGCCTTCAGCCACCCCATGGATACCGTCAGGTATGCGCTGAGGATGGCGACGGCGCCGGCCCAACCGGCAATTTCCCACAGCAGTTCCATGGTGTCCTTTCTGAAATCGTTACCTAACGGCAATTGTCGGGGCCGAAAGAGGTGTAGTTCAATTGCATTCTTCTGAAGTCCTTGTTTAGAACGGCTTAACATGAATCTTGACCCGCGCCGCTTGCTGGTGCTGCTGGCCGTTGCCCGGACGGGCGGTGTCCTCGCGGCAGCCGATGAGCTGCGGATTACGCCCTCCGCCGTGTCCCAGCAACTGAGCAAACTGGAGCACGAAACGGGGCAGGCACTGGTGCTGCGGACGCCGAAGGGCTCGGTGCTGACGCCCGCCGGCCTGGCGATGGCAGAGGCGGGCGAAGAGATTGAACGCGCCCTCACCGTGGCGCGTGCGCGGATGGAAAGCGGAGCCACCATCGAAGGGGTGGTGCGCATCGGCGGGTTCACCAGCTTCGTGCGGACAGTGGTCATCCCGCGGCTCCCGGAATGGCGGGTCCAGTACCCCCAGCTGCAGGTCCGGATCGTGGAGGACGATTATCCCGCCCTGATGCGGCTGCTCCGCCAACGCCAGCTCGATGCCGTGGTGGTGGAGCTGGATTCGACCACGGCAGAGCAACGGACGCTTGCAGCCGGAATGATCGAGGAGCCGCTCCTGGACGAGCCCTGGAAGCTGGTGGTCCCCACCGGGGCGCTGCTCACCACCGAAAATGTGGACCTTGGCCGGCTCCCGCTCCCGTGGCTGGGCGTCGAGCAATCAGCAGCCAACGCCGCCGTGATCGGACGGCTCCGCCACGCGACGGGGGCGCACATCGAAACGGTGCACCAGTACCAGGAAACCCTGACGGCACTGGCGCTCGTCGCTGCGGGCGAAGGGGTGGCGATCGTGCCCACCCTGGCACTGGCAGGCGTGGTCCAGGACGGCGTGGAAGTCCTGGACGTCCCCGGGCTGGGAACCCGGCGCATCGTCCTGCGGCGGTTCGCAGGCCGCCGGCCCGCCAGCACCCCGCTGGATACCGTCGCCCGCCTGCTGCGGGAATCAGCGGCCGGGTTCGATACCCGCTCGGCTTCCTGACCGGCTCACGCTACCCACGCCGTTGACCGCCTGCAGCGGCGTGGGTACTGTGAGCGCACCATCCGCCCCGCTGGCGAATCCCACGGGTCACGGCCGCAGCGGTTACCCGGAGCGGATGGGGGTCCGGGCGCGCCGGCAGAAGGAGGAAGGCGTGTGTCGTTCTTCCAGCTCTCGCTGATCGCCGCCGTCGCGCTCCTGGGGCCCCTGCTGGCGTTCCCGCGTAAATGGCACCTGCCCATGGTGTTGGGGCAGCTGCTCGCCGGCATCGCCATTGGGCGCACCGGCCTGGGCCTGGTGGATTCCTCCGATCCGACGTTCACATTCGTGGCGGACGTGGGGTTCGCCCTCATCATGTTCGTGGCTGGTACGCACGTGCCGGTGCGGGACCGGGCCCTCCGCCCGGCCCTGGCCGGCGGCGCGCTCCGGGCGGCCATCGCCGCGGCGCTCGCGGCCGCCGTCGGAACCGGTATTGCGTTCGCCTTCGGCACCGGCCACGCTCCGCTCTACATCGTCCTGCTCGCGTCGTCGTCGGCGGCCCTGGTCCTGCCGATCATCGATTCCCTGCGGCTGGCCGGTCCAAGGGTCCTCACCACCACGGCGCAGGTTGCCGTGGCAGACATCGCCTGCATCGTGGCGCTGCCGCTCGCCGTGGACCCGCCCAACGCTGCGCGGGCGGCGGCGGGGGCGGCCGCCGTCGCGGCCTGTTCGGTGGCGTTGTTCTTCGTGCTCCGCTGGCTGGAGCTCACCGGCACCCGCGGGCGAGTGCATGACGTGTCCGAGGACCGGAAGTTCGCCCTGGAACTCCGGATCCAGCTCGCCCTGCTTTTCGCCCTCTCCGGGCTGGCCGTCGCAGGGCACGTATCCGTGATGCTGGCCGGATTCTCCTTCGGGCTGGTGGTGGCGGCCGTGGGGGAACCCCGGCGGCTGGCCCATCAGCTCTTCGCTGTCAGCGACGGCTTCCTGGGGCCCGTGTTCTTCGTCTGGCTGGGCGCATCGCTGGACCTGCGGGCGCTCGCCGGCACCCCCGGAATGGTGCTCCTCGGGCTCTGCCTCGGAGCAGGAACCCTGCTGGTCCACGGAAGCCTGCGCCTGCTCGGCCAGCCGCTGCCGCTCGCGGTACTCTCGGCATCCCAGCTGGGCGTGCCGGTTGCCGCCACCGCCATCGGCACCCAGCTGAACCTGCTGGAGCCCGGCGAAGCTTCGGCGCTGATCCTGGGCGCCCTCATCACCATCGGGACCAGCGCCGCCGCAGGATCCCGGGCGGCCCGCACCTTTGCACGGAACGCCCCGGCCACCGCGGGCTAGGCGGCTACCCCCGCGAGTGCGTCCGCACGTCCGCGCTGACCGTTGCCTGGTGCCCCAGGTTCCTGGATACGGCGCGGGCGGCGGCACGGACCGCCGGCGCCAGCACGTTCGGTGGCGTGGAGCCGTCCGGAACCACAATGGACAGGGCCGCCACCACGGAACCCTGCGCATCGAAAACCGGCGACGCCACGGACACCGTCATGGACGGGTGGCTGCGCCGGATCATGGCAATTCCGGTGCGGCGCACGTCGGACAGGGTCCGCCGCAGCTGCCCCTCGGGCATATCCGCCACACCCGGTTCCTTCTCCGGCGGTTTGGCCATGATGGCCTCCTGGAACTGCTGGTCCGCGCCCGCCAGCAGCACCAGCCCCACGGCGGTGGACCGCAGCGGCGCCCGGCCGCCCACCCGGTACGCCACCTCGGTGGCATCCTTGGACGAGAGCCGCTCGATCAGCACCGCCTGCTCGTTGTCCCGCACGGCCAGCAGGACGTGGTGGCGGGTCACTTCGAAAAGGTCCTCAAGGTACGGCAGCGCGATCTCGCGCACTCCGTGCCCGCGCGGTGACAGGGATGCCACCTCCCAGAGCCTGACGCCCACGACGTAGCGGCCGTCGTCGAGCCGCTCCAGGGCACCCCAGGCCACCAGCCGGGAGATCAGGCGCAGCGCGGTGGGCGCGGGCATGTCCGCGTGGCGGGCGAGCTCCGAGAGGGTCAGCGCCCTGCGGCGGTCCGAGAAGACGGCCAGGAGGCTCAGCGCCCGGTCAATGACGGGTTCGCCCTGTTTGGGCCGTTTGCCGCGGGCCGGCGAGGCGGCGTTGGGGGTATCCGTGTGCGTTTCTGTGTCCGGGGACAGTGTCATGGCATTGGTTCCTAGCGCCGTTGGCAGGGCTTACGGCCCACAGCGGTGCCGTGAGCTGAACCACAATACTATTCCAACCATTGAAAGCCGCATGTGAGGGCTTAGCGCCAGCCAACGAAGCTTGAATTCCCAGCACCACCACCTCCAGGAGTCCTGCCGCATGACCGCCCCCACCCGGCTCCGGGCCGAACACCTGCGCGAAGCCATGGGCCTCGCCGTCCGGGAGCCCCGCCTGGGCTGGACGCCGCCCGCCGGGACCACCCGGCAGACCGCGTACCGGATCACAGCCTCGAACGGCTGGGACACCGGACGGATCGCATCCGCGGACTCCAGCGGCATCACCTACAGCGGACCTGCCCTGCATTCCCGCAGCCGGTTCGAGTGGCGGGTGCGCAGCTGGGACGTCGATGCCCACGGCACCGAAACAGCCAGCGAATGGTCCCACCCCATGCCCGTCGAGCTGGGCCTCCTGCACCCCTCGGACTGGACGGCGCAGTGGATCGGCGCCGATGAGGAGCAGGTAAACCAGCCAGGCGAGCGCCCGGGATACGCACTCACCAAAACCTTCATGCTGCCGGCCGCACCGGACAAAGCCCGCACTTACGCCACCGCCCACGGCATCTACGAACTCTTCATCAACGGCCAACGCGTCGGCGACCAGCAGCTCACTCCGGGCTCCACCAGCTACAACACCACCCTCCAGGTCCAGGCCTACGACGTCACCGCCCTGCTCACCGCGGGCCGCAACACCATCCGCGCCGTCCTCACCGACGGCTGGTACCGCGGCACCTTCGGGTACACGCGCGACGCCGACATGTACGGCACGCACACGGCGTTCCTCGCCCAGCTCGAGCTGGGGTCCGGGGCCGGACGGCAGGTCATCGGCACCGACGCGTCGTGGCTGGTGTCCGCCACGGAAGTCATCAGCGCGGACCTCATGGCGGGGCAGCGGGTTGATTTTCGAACGACCGACGACGGTGCGTTACCCCGTGCAGGCGACGGCGGGAAGAATGCGCGCGCACCAGGTCTTCCGCCAGCGCCGCCGCGGGCCGCCGTCGTTCATTCCCGCAGCTTCGACGCACTCACCGGGCCCCTCGCCGCGCCCACACGGGTGACGGCCGAACTGGCGCCGGCGGCCATCACCCGGCTGCCCAACGGACACCAGGTGGTGGACTTCGGCCAGAACATCCACGGCTGGGTCCGCCTGGCTGCCCTTGGCGCGCCGGGCGAAACCGTCACCCTGGAATACGGCGAAGCACTCGGCCGGGACGGCGACGTCACCCGGGATCACCTGCGCCCGCACGACTTCCGCACGCCCGGAGCTTTCCGGGACGCCGGGCAGGTGGACACCGTGACCGCCTCCGGCGCCGCCGGCGAAGTCTTCGAGCCCCGGCACACCACGCACGGGTTCCAGTACGTCTCGGTCCAGGGCCTCGCCTCGGATCTTCACCCGGGGGACATCACTGCCTGCCTGGTCCGGACCGACCTGGAACGCATCGGCACGTTCCACTGCAGCGACGAGCGGCTGGACAAGCTCCACAGGATGGTGGAATGGAGCTTCCTGGGCAACTCCTGCGAGGTCCCCACCGACTGCCCGCAGCGCGAAAAAGCGGGCTGGACCGGGGACTGGCAACTGTTCGTCCCCACCGCCGCGTACCTGTACGACGTCACCGGGTTCACCCGCAAGTGGCTGCGTGACGTCCGCGCCGACCAGTGGGACAACGGCGTCATCGCCAACATCTCGCCGTCGCCCGGACCGGCCATCACTTCGGCGGAGTTCATGGGCTTCACCAACGGTTCCTCCGGCTGGGGCGACGCGATTGTCATGGTGCCCTGGGAGACCTACCTGGCCACCGGCGACGCCTCGATCCTCGCCGAAAACTGGGAGGCCATGAACCGGTGGCTGGGCTTCGTCCGGACCACCGCCGAAACGCAGCGGCACTCCACCCGCGCAGCGAAGGCGCCCGTCCCCGCCGCCCACGAGAAGTTCCTGTGGGACACCGGCTTCCACTTCGGCGAATGGATGGAACCGGGAGGCCCCGAGCCGGACCTGTTCGCCGCCCGCACCGCGGACAACGGCATCGTGGCCACCGCCTACTACCGGCACACCACGGACCTGATGGCCCGCATCGCCGGGGTACTGGGGTTGGCGGAGGAAGCAGCTGACCTCGCCGAACTCTCCGACGCCATCCGGAAGGCCTGGGCCACGGAATACCTGGACGCGTCCGGCCGGGTCACCGACGCCAGCCAGGCCAACTGCGTCCGGGCACTCGCCTTCAGCCTGGCCGGCCCGGAATACCGCGCCGCCGTCACCGCACAGCTGGTGGAACAGATCCGCGACGCCGGCATCCACCTGGGCACCGGCTTCCTGGCCACCCCCTACCTGCTCCCGGTCCTGGCCGATAACGGCCACCTGGGCGTCGCTTATGACCTGCTGATGCAGGACACCGAACCGTCCTGGCTCACCATGGTGGACCGCGGCGCCACGACCGTGTGGGAGCTGTGGAACGGCATCGATGCAAACGGCACCGCGCACCAGTCGCTCAACCACTACAGCAAGGGCGCCGTGGTCTCCTTCCTGCACCGCTACACGGCGGGGCTGCGGCAGGCTACCGGCAGCGCGGGCTGGGAGCGCATCGTCATCGAGCCGCGCCCCGGCGCCGGCCTGACGTCCGCGTCCACAACGCACCAGGGCCCGCGCGGCCTGATTGGGGTGGAGTGGGGGACGGACGACGGCGTGCTGACGCTCCGTGCCACCATCCCCGCCGGCACCGCCGCGGAGGTGCGGCTGCCCGGCGAGCCGGCCGCCGTCGTCGGGCCCGGGCACCATACTTTCCTCGCCGGAACCGGCGCGGACACCGCACAACCTGAACTGATGAGGAGCACACTATGACAGTGGACAACGCTACCGACGTAATGGACCCGTCCCGGGACATGTCCAGGCCCGGAGACAGGAAGGTTCCGCCGTTCCCCGTCTTCGATGCGCCGGGAACCCCTGAGCACGTCTCAGACGTCTCCTCGGTTTACCGTGAAGTCACCTACGCCCGGGCCATCGGGTTCCGGCCGCTGAAGATGGACATATGGCTGCCCCGCAAGGCTGCCGGCCCGACCCCGCTGGTCCTCTGGGTGCACGGCGGAGCGTTCCAGCTGGGCGACCGCCGGCAACTCCCGTTCACCTTCGCGCCCGACTCCGTGTTCCGGCTGCTCAACGAGGCCGGCATCGCCTGCGCCACGGCGGACTACCGGCACTCCCTGGAAGCCCCGTTCCCGGCGCAGCTCCACGACCTGAAGGCCGCGCTGCGCTACCTCCGTGAGTTCGCCGCGGCCCTTAACATCGACCCCGACCGGTTCGGCGCCTGGGGCGAATCCGCCGGCGGCCACCTGGTGGCGCTCCTGGGCCTCACCGGCAACCGCGGCGACCTGGAAGGCGGACTCGGTGCGCAGGGGCATGCAAGCAGCGTCAGCGCCGTCGTCGACTTCTACGGCGTTTCCTCCCTTGAGGACATTCCCCCCATCAACACCCCCGGCGGGCTCTTTCCCCCGGCCCTGACTGCCGCTGTCCCGCCGGGGAGGTCACTGCAGCCGGAGAACATGCTGGTGGGCGGCTCGGATGATCTCGAACTGCTGGCCGCGGCCAGTCCCGTCAGCTACGTGACCGCTGACGCCGCACCGTTCCTCCTGGTCCACGGCGATTCGGATGGCCTGGTCCCGCATTCGCAGACCGACCTCCTGGCCGCCGCGCTCGCCAACGCAGGCGTGGAACATGACGTGGTGACCATCACGGGCGGCGACCACTGCTTCTCCGGCGCCGAGGACCAGCTGGACACCATCCTGGCCACCGCCGTCGACTACTTCTCACGGAAGCTGGGAACACCATGACATCCCGGACAGAATCAGCCGCGGCGACCGCCGGTCCCGCCCGGACGCCCGAGGGGGAGACCGCCGCCGGTTTCGCTGAGTACCTGGCCAGCCCGGAAGGGCCGCAGTTCCTGAACCCTGACGCCGTGCGCTCGCCGGGCCCGGACGTCCCCATCCGCACCGTGACCGCCGACGGGCGCCACGGCCCCGTGGCCATCCGGATCTACGGCGAACCGGCGGGCACGGACAGTCCTTCCCTGGTGTGGCTGCACGGCGGCGGATTCGTCAGCGGCAGCGTGGATATTCCGGAATCCGATTACCTTGCCCGGGTGCTCGCGCACCAAGGCACGCCGGTGCTGTCCGTGGACTACCGCCTGGCCCGCGACGGCGTGTCCTTCCCCATCCCGCACGACGACGCGTTGGCGGGCTGGTTCTGGGCCCGGGAGAACGCCGAATCCCTGGGCCTGGATCCGGACCTGCTCTGCCTGGGCGGTGCCGGTGCAGGGGGCAACCTGGCCGTGGGCGCCGCGCTCTATCTGATTGACGCCGGCAAGCCGCTGCCCGCCAAGCTCCTGCTGGCCTACCCCTTCCTGCACGCGGAACTGCCGCCGCCCGCCGGGGGACTGGACCCTGAGGTCATGGCCGGGCTGCCCAGGCACCTGCGCTTCACCCTGGAGGACTGCATCCGGACGGCGGAGAACTACGTGGGCGGCCCGGTCAGTATGGCGCCGTCCTACGCGATGCCTGGGTATGCCGACCCTGCAGGGCTCCCGCCAACGGCGCTGCTGGCCTGCGAGTACGACGACGCCCGCGGCTCCGCCGAACTCTTCGCCGCCAGCCTGGAACAGGCCAAGGTCCCCGTCACCTACTTCCTCGCCGAGGGCGGCGTGCACGGGCACCTGAACCACACGGCCGGGCTGCCCGAAGGCAAGGCTGCGCTTGACTTCCTGGCACGTGAACTCCGGTCCGCGGGGGAGCGGTAGCCAGCCCGCGCCTTTCATATTGCTGGACCGTCACCAGCACCCCGGCCATCCGTGACCCGTTCGCTGTCGCCCTGCCGGGCTGGCTGGAATACGGCGGCGGAACCGGCTGCGGCGCCGGCGGGTCCTAGGAGCCGCACCCGCCCACGGTGCGTCCTCGCCGTCGTCCGCCGGACCGTTGCCCCGCCGGCCGGACAGGCCTAGCATGTGCGCACAATTCACTGCGAAAGTGGACGGTCGGCAGGGAAGGGCGGGGCAGGCCATGGATGAGACGGGCAGCAACGAGAAGGTGGTGCACCGGCTGACCAGCGGCGGCAACCTGGTGGTGGCCGTGGCGTCCCTGGACTACGGCGGCCCCGTCTACGAAACGGTGTTCATCTTCGAGTTCCGGGACGGCCGGATCGCCACGGAGACGGCCTAATGGAGCGAGGCGTTCCCGGCACCCGAATGGCGGTCACAGTGGGTGGAGATGGGTTAAACCGGCTGGGCACCGTCCAGGGCCAGCGGGCCGCCGTCCGTTTCGTGGCTGCTGGACCAGATGTGCCGCATCTCCTCGCTGGACTGTTCCACGATCCTGCTCATGGCAGCGTGGGCGGCGGCAGTTTCGCCGCGCTGGATGGCGCTCGCCACATCCACGTGCAGCTGCAAAGCTTCGTGGTTGGGCAGGTTCGGCATGAGCCCGTGGGCGCTGCGGCCGGTCAGCACCTCCGCCACCAGGTTGTGGAGCTGGGAAAACATCAGGTTGCCGGAGGCTTGGAGCACAGCCGCATGGAACTCGATATCGAGCCGAAGGAATTCTTCCTGGTCTCCGCGCTGCCCGGCGGCCCACAGCCGTGCAGCCTGCGATACCAGGTCTGAGCCCGCATCCCAGGAGGCACGCTCCGCGGCCAGCCGCGCGGCCTGCGGTTCGATGGCCCCGCGCAGCTCGTTCAGTGCCTGCAGCTGTTCCAGCCGTTTCGCCGAGGCAAGGCGCCAGCGGATGACCTGCGGATCGTACAGATTCCAGGATTCTTCGGGTTGGACCACTGTGCCCAGGCGGCGCCGCGACTCCAGCATTCCCTTGGAGGAGAGTACCCGGGTCGCTTCCCGGATGACGGAGCGGGAAACGCTGTGCTGCGCCTCGAGTTCGTCCAGGCGGAGGATGGAATGTGCCGCCAGGTTTCCCTCCGCGATGGCAAGGCCCAGCTTCTCAACCAGCGCGTTGTGCAGGTCGAAAGGGGACGCCGCCGCCTTGGGGGTATTCATGAATAGATCATACTGAGACCCGCCAAACCCTTGTATATGTCTGCCTTATTTGCCTAGGATGCCTTTCTAGAGCAGATGTAAAGACGCGTCTGCTATCGGCTCCGCGGCGGACGCGGGCCCTGAAACAAGGGAGTCGTAATGAAGCGACGTTCAATTGTGAAGTACGCGGCGGTGGCTGCGGCGATGTCGCTGGGGCTCACCGCCTGCAGCGGCGGCGGGGGAGGCAGCGACGATGCCAAACAGGCCGGCACCGTCCGGGTCACCCTCGCCAACCATGTCTGGACCGAGGGAATCAAGGCGGCAATCCCCGAATTCGAGCAGTCCAGCGGCCTCAAGGTGGAGCTCACCCAGTTGGGCGAGGACCAGCTCTCAGACCAGTACAACGTCAAGCTCAATGCAGGCAGCGACGAGATCGACGTGATGATGTACCGCCCGCTCCAGGAAGGCAAGGCATTCGCCAAGAACGGCTACCTGGCGGACCTGACCAGCAACGTTTCGTCCGATTCCAGCTGGGACTGGAAGGACTACCAGGAAGGCCCCGTGAAGGCCACTACGGTGGACGGCAAGGTGGTGGGCGTCCCGATCATCACCGAACGCGAGGTTCTCTACTACCGTAAGGACCTCCTGCAGGCCGCCGGGCTGCAGGTTCCCAAGACCATGCAGGAACTGGAAGCCGCGGCGAAAGCCATCAAGGAGTCCTCCCCGGACACCGCAGGCTTCGTGGCCCGTACCGGAAAGTCCGCAGCCGTCACCCAGTTCTCCAGCTTCCTCTACAGCTTCGGTGGCGACTTCACCGATTCCAGCGGAAAGTCGGCAGTGAACTCGGATGCCGCCAAGAAGGCCTACGCCTTCTACGGCGGCCTGATCAAGAACTACGGCCCCGCCAATGTCAGCACCGACATGAGCTGGCCCGAGGCCATGGCCATCTTCACGCAGGGCAAGGCCGCTTTCTACACCGAGGCTGACTCGCTCTACAAGAACGCCACGGACCCCGCCAAGTCCAAGGTGGCAGACAACGTCGGATTCGCCGCGCTTCCTGCGGGCCCTGCCGGTTCCAAGCCCTACAACATCCCGTCATGGGCTCTGGGCGTCAACCAGAACACCAGCAACCAGGACAACGCCTGGAAGTTCATCCAGTGGGCAACCAGC
This sequence comes from Pseudarthrobacter sp. SL88, assembly GCF_026672455.1. NCBI lineage: Bacteria > Bacillati > Actinomycetota > Actinomycetes > Micrococcales > Micrococcaceae > Pseudarthrobacter > Pseudarthrobacter sp. SL88. Next base: position 3,627,137 of record NZ_JAPPRD010000001.1, on the reverse strand, counting down.
AAGGAACGCACCCTTGCGGCCCAGAAGGCCGGCGTACCGGGCCCGCGGGCCTCTGTCTGGGCCAACTCCGAAGGCACCTCCACCTACCCGAAGGACCTCGCCGCCGCCATCGCCACCAGTGCGGAAAACGGTGTGGGCCACGACCGTCCCGAGGTCGTGACCGTCGGCAAGGCGCGCGAAATCGTAGGTGAACCCATCGTCGCAAGCATCACCGGCGCCGATGCATCAGCTGCCGCCGACTCAGCGCACGAGGCCTTCCAGAAGTTCCTGGACGGCGAGAAGTAGCAGCGCAACCGGGGCAGCGATGGCGGTCCGCCGCCCCCTGTCTTACAGGGCCCGGCGGGGAGGCAGCAAGCCTGCCGCCCCGCCGGGCCACCCTTCACCCACCGACTCCTTAGGTGAACCATGTCTGTCATGACTCCTCCCCGCAGTGCTGCCCGTCCGGGCCGTGCCAGCGGTCCCCGGGAAAAGTTCTCGGACTGGGCCAATGCCCACCGCAAGTGGCTTTTCGCGGCCCCTGCGATGCTCTTCGTCGGCATCCTCATCGTCTTTCCCCTGGCCTGGACCCTGTACCTGAGCCTCACCGACTCCCAGGGCTCCGTCCGGGCGGCCACCGAGTTCATCGGATTCCAGAACTACATCGACGTCCTGACGGACACCGAGCGGTTCTGGCCCGCCGTGGGCCGCACCCTGGCCTTCACCGGCGTCGCACTCGCCTTCGAAGTGGTGCTGGGAATGGGCATTGCCCTCCTCCTTTGGCGGCCGTTCCGCGGTGAAAAGTGGGTCCGGGTGGCCATCCTGCTGCCCCTTGTGGCCACCCCGGTGGCCGTCGGCATGATGTGGCGTCTGATCTTCGATCCCAACATCGGCTTCGCCAACCAGCTCCTGGGCGTGGTGGGCATCCCCGCCCAGCCCTGGCTCTCCGGCCAGGACACGGCACTGGGCACCACCATCTTCATGGACATCTGGCAGTGGACCCCCATGGTGGTGCTGATCCTGCTGGCCGGCCTGACCTCCCTCTCCGACGAGCCGGACGAGGCTGCCCGCGTGGACGGTGCCAACGCCTTCCAGCGCTTCTTCTACATCACGCTGCCGCTCATGATGCCCACCGTCATCGTGGCCATCCTGCTGCGCGGCATCGATGCCCTCAAGACCTTCGACATCCTCTACGCCACCAAAGGCAAAGGCGGCGGTTCGTTCCACGAGGTGGAAACGCTCAACGTCTACGCCTACGGCCTGAGCTTCGACTACAACCAGTACGGGGTTTCCTCCGCGGTGCTGATCCTGTTCTTCATGATCATCATCGGCACCATGTGGCTGCTGACCATGCGCAAGAAGGCGGTAACCAAATGACCGTGCTCGATGAAACCCCTGGCGCTGCCACTTCCGCGCCGGTGCCTGCCCACCGCCGCCGGAAGCCGCTGGGTACCCGCGCCTACAAGGTGTTCCGGGTGGCCGCGCTCGTGCTCGTGGTGTTGTTCCTCCTGGCGCCGCTGGCATGGATGCTGCTGGCGTCCCTGAAAACGAACGTGGACATCTACGACACCGGCAAGGCGCTGCTGTTCTCTCCCACCATGGAGAACTATGCAAACGTGCTGCAGCGCAACAACTACTTCGTGTTCATCTTCAACAGCTTCTGGGTGGCCTTCGTGTCCACGGCGCTGTCCATCGTCCTGGGCGTCCCTGCCGCCTACGCCATGAGCCGGTTCACCATGCACCGTTCCGCCCTGGTGGTCCTCATGGCCCGGGTCATCCCCGGCGTATCGCTGCTGGTGCCCTGGTACTACGTCTTCTCCAACCTCCGGATGGTGGGGAAGTTCGAGGTACTCATCCTCAGCCACATGTTCGTCGCCCTGCCGCTGATCGTCTACATCATGATGAGCTACTTCGATTCCCTGCCGCTGGAGCTTGAGGAATCAGCGCAGGTGGACGGGCTGACCCCCATCGGCGCCTTCCGCCGGATCACGCTGCCGTTGTCCGTGGCGGGCATGGCCACCGCGGGAATCCTGTCGTTCATTTTCTCGTGGAACAACTTCATGTTCGCCCTGGTGCTCTCCGGCGCGAAAACCAAGACACTCCCCGTGGCCATCTTCGACTTCGTGTCCTACGCCAGCATCGACTGGGGCGGACTGATGGCGGCCGCCACCGTGGTCACCATCCCCATCATGATCATTGCGCTCTTCACGCAGAAGTACATCGTTTCCGGCCTCACCGCCGGTGCAACCAAAGGCTAGGGGCTGCATGACACTCATCAGCAGGATCGAAACATTCCTCATCGCCCCACGGTGGCTCTTCGTCCGGATGGAGACGGACAGCGGCATCGTCGGCTGGGGCGAAGCCACCTGCGAGGGCCGCAGCGAAACGGTGCGCACCGCCGTCGAACAGCTCTCCGAACTGCTCATCGGCAACGATGCCCTGCGCATCGAGGACCACTGGCAGGTGATGACCAAGGGCTCGTTCTACCGCGGCGGACCCATCCTGGCCAGTGCGGTTTCCGGGCTGGACCAAGCGCTGTGGGACATTGCCGGCAAGCACTTCAACACCCCTGTCCACCAGCTCCTGGGCGGCCACGTCCGCGACCGGATCCGCATGTACGGGTGGGTGGGCGGCGACGAACCCAACGAGGTGGCGGACCAGATCAGCGCCCAGCTGGACGTAGGCCTCACCGCCGTCAAGATGAACGCCAGCGGACGGATGAGCCCGGTGGCCTCCGTTGCCGAGCTCGACGGCGTCGTGAAGCGTGTGGCGGCCGCCCGGGAGGTACTGGGCCAACACCGGGACGTTGCCGTGGACTTCCACGGCCGCTTCAGCCTCGCCAACGCCCGCCGTGTGGCGCCGCTGCTGGAACCCTACCGGCCGCTCTTCCTCGAAGAACCGGTGGTTCCGGAGAACACCCACCTGTTGCGGGAGTTCACCTCCTCCACCACCACGCCGGTGTCCACCGGCGAACGGCTGTACAACAGGCAGGAGTTCCTGCCCGCGCTCCAGGCGGGGATCGCCGTTGCCCAGCCGGACCTTTCACATGCCGGGGGCATTACCGAGGTCCGGAAGATCGCCTCGCTGGCCGAGGTGTTCGATGTCCAGCTTGCCCCGCACTGCCCGCTGGGGCCGCTGGCGCTGGCCGCGTGCCTGCAGGTGGGGTTTGCGACCCCCAATTTCCTGATCCAGGAACAAAGCATCGGCATTCACTACAACCGCGGCGCGGAGGTGCTGGACTACGTGGTGGACAAGTCGCCGTTCAAGTTCGTCAACGGCCACATCGAGCGGCTGACCGGGCCCGGCCTGGGCATCGAAATTGATGAGGCGGTGGTGAGGGCAGCCGACAAGCGCGGTCACGCCTGGCGCGGACCCGTGTGGCGCCACCCCGACGGCTCCTTCGCAGAATGGTGAACCACATGAAACCCGTAGAATCCACCGACGCCGGAGTCACGCCGGCCACCGTGCTGGCCGGTATCCGGCGGACCAGGCTCGTCGCCATTGTCCGCGGGAACGACGGCGGTGCTGCCGCCCGCGCCGCCATGGCCGCGATGGAGGAAGGCTTCCAGTACGTAGAGATCGCGCTGACCACGCCGGACGCCCTGGAGGCGATCACCTCAGTGCGTGCGGCTGCTCCCGCCGGCTCGTTTGTCGGCGCCGGGACTGTCCTGAGCAAGCAGGATGTGGACGACGTCGTTGCCGCGGGCGGCCAGTTCATCGTGACACCTTCCCTTGCGCCGTCCATCGAAGCAGCCGCCGGCCGCGGCATCCCCGTACTGGCCGGGGCGCTGACCCCGAGCGAGTCCTTGGAGGCCATGAACCGCGGGGCCACCGCTGTGAAGCTTTTCCCGGCCTCCATCGGCGGCCCCGGCTACCTCAAGGCCGTCCGGGACCCCTTCCCGGACATACCCTTCATCGCCGTCGGGGGAGTGGGCCTGGGCGAAGCGGCCGGCTACTGGGATGCGGGTGCCGTGGCCGTGGGCCTCGGCGGCCCCCTGTTCGGGGACGCGGCCTCCGGTGGAGACCTGGAGGGCATGCGTGAACGCGCCCGCAAATTCCTCGCCCTGGCCGGGGAGTACAACGGCCGGTCCGCGGAGATCCTGCGGTGACTCCCGCCGTCGGACTTCCTCCCGTGGACCTCCTGACCTTCGGGGAGTCGATGGTCTCGCTGCGCTCTGCGGGTCCGCTGGCCTCCGGCGGAAGCCTTGGCATGCACGTGGCGGGAGCGGAATCCAACGTCGCCATCGGCGTCGCCCGGCTCGGCCACCGGACCGCATGGGCAGGCGTACTGGGCGCAGACCCCCACGGCGAGTTCATCCTGAAACAACTCCGCGGCGAGGGGGTCCACCTGCACCACCGCGTGCACCCGGGCCGCAGCACGGGCGTCATGTTCCTCGAACACCGCACCGCTGACGTCAGCCGGGCCTTCTACTACCGCGCGGGTTCGGCCGGATCAACCATTTCCTGTGACGATGTGGACCAGGCCCTCGACGCCGGAGCCCAGGTCCTCCACCTGACCGGCATCACTCCCGCGCTCAGTCCGGATGCGCGGCTGGCCGTGGAGCATGCGGCGGCGCGCGGTGCCCGGGAGGGGATGGTGGTCTCGCTGGACGTGAACTACCGCAGCAAGCTGTGGACCCGGGACCAGGCGCGTGACGTCCTGGCGCCGCTGGCCCGCCACGCCACCATCCTGATCGCGTCCGACGACGAACTGGACCTGGCGATTCCGGCGCCTTCGGCGGCGGGAACCGCCGCCGAGCCCGCCATGGCAGCGCAGCTCCTGGACCTGGGCGTCCGGGAGGTGGTGGTCAAGCGCGGTGCCGCCGGTGCCGGCGTCCACACCGCGGACGGCAACCGGGAAGCCGCCGCGGTTCCCGTGACTGGCATTGACACCGTTGGCGCCGGTGACGCGTTCACCGCGGGCTACCTGTCAGCCCTGCTCGACGGCGGGGACGTGGCTGGCCGCCTGCACCGCGGCGCCCTGATGGGTGCTTTCGCCGTGAGCACGGCAGGGGATTGGGAAGGGCTGCCGACACGGGCAGAACTTGCCCTGCTCGAAGCCACGGCCGGTGGGACCACGCAGCGGTAGGCCCGAAGGTTTGGCGGTGGCCGGTTACGGGCGGCGGTCATCAATTGGCGGAACCATACCAGTCGGTGACAGCATTGTTAGATGCTTGAGGCAACCAAATCGCAGAAGTCCCCTGAGGGCGAACCACTTAATCCGGCACTGGCAGCGGAAAGCAGGATTGCCCGCGTCGCCGTGACGGTCTTCCCGCTCCTCGTGGTGGCCGCAGGTATTGCGGGGTACTTGATCCCCGGGACCTTCAAGCCCATGGGGGTCGCCGTGCCTTTCCTGCTGGGCATCATCATGTTCTGCATGGGCCTCACCCTGACCCCGCCCGACTTCGCCGCTGTGGCAAAGCGGCCCTGGGCTGTGGCGCTCGGCATCGTGGCGCACTACGTGATCATGCCCGGCGCCGGCTGGCTCATCGCGCAGGCACTGAACCTGGAGCCGGAGCTTGCCGTCGGCCTGATCCTGGTGGGCTGTGCCCCGTCCGGCACCGCGTCCAATGTCATGGCCTTCCTCGCCAAGGGTGATGTTGCCCTCTCCGTGGCGGTGGCCTCCGTGTCCACCCTGATCGCACCCATCGTCACCCCGCTGCTCGTGCTGTTCCTGGCGGGTTCCTACCTGAACATCGACGCCGGCAGCATGGTGGTGGACATCCTCAACACGGTCCTCCTCCCGGTGGTCGCGGGGCTGCTGGCCCGCCTGTTCCTCAAGAAGCTCGTGGATAAGGTGCTGCCGGCACTGCCGTGGGCATCCGCCGTTGTGATCTCCCTCATCGTGGCCATCGTGGTGGCCGGCAGCGCCAGCAAGATCGTGGCCGCCGGCGGCATCGTGTTCCTGGCCGTGGTCCTGCACAACGGATTCGGCCTGGGACTGGGCTACCTCGCCGGAAAACTGGGCCGCCTGGATGACAAGGCCCGCCGTGCGCTGGCCTTCGAAGTCGGCATGCAGAACTCCGGGCTGGCCGCCACTTTGGCCACGGCACACTTCAGCCCGCTGGCCGCGCTGCCGTCCGCCGTTTTCTCGCTGTGGCACAATATCTCAGGCGCCATAGTGGCAGCTTGGCTGGCCCGCCGCCCCCTCCAGGACACCCCGGCAACGCAGTGACCGGGAATAAATGTGCACGACGGGGCACTTGCCTGCATAGTTAAGCTCCTGCGCCGGTGGGTAATAGACACCGCAGGACAGAAACGAACAGGGGCTTGAATTGGCAGGTAATGCAACCTTCCGGCACACCAACACCGCGCTGCTCTCGGTGAGCAGCGTCGAAGCTCCAAGGATCGTGAGTTCCGTTGACTTCGACCGCCGGCTGGCATCGACACTGCAGCGGCTGAAATTCCCGCCCCGGCTCCTGGAGCGCGTCGCCGGGATCACGCACCGCCGCTGGTGGGCGGCCGGCACATCGTTTGATGACGCCGCCATCGAGGCAGGAGCCAAGGCCCTTGCCGAGGCCGGCGTGGAAGCGTCCGAGGTTGGCCTGCTGATCAACACCTCGGTGACCCGCCGCAACCTGGAGCCGTCCGTTGCGGTGAAGATCCATCACGGACTGGGCCTCCCGTCGTCGGCCATGAACTTCGACCTCGCCAACGCCTGCCTCGGGTTCGTGAACGGCCTGACCCTCGCGGCCAACATGATCGACTCCGGCCAGATCAAATACGCCGTGATCGTCAACGCCGAGGACGCTGAAGCCACGCAGGAAGCGACGCTCGCCCGGCTGCAGCGGCCCGAAACCACCCGCGAGGACTTCAACCGCGAGTTTGCCACCCTCACCCTGGGCTCCGGCGCTGCCGCGGCCGTCCTGGGCCCGGCAGACGGACACCCCGGCGCGCACCGGCTGGTGGGCGGGGTGATGCGGGCCGGTACCGAACACCACGAACTGTGCGTGGGCGGCATCGACGGCATGTCCACTGACACCAAAGGACTGCTCGACGGCGGCCTGCAGCTCGTGGTGGACGCCTGGCACGAGGCGCAGCCGGAGTGGGACTGGGCCGCCATGGACCGGTACGTCACGCACCAGGTGAGCAACGCCTACACCCAGGCCATCATTGATGCCATCGACCTGGACCCGGCCAAGGTGCCCATCACGTTCCCGCACTGGGGCAACGTGGGACCGGCTTCGCTGCCCATGACCCTTGCCGCCGAATCCCAGTCCCTCGAAGCCGGGGACCGCGTCCTGTGCATGGGAGTGGGCTCAGGCCTGAACACCGCCATGATTGAAATCGTTTGGTAGCCGCCGCCTGGCCCGGAGTGGACCCCGCGTGGTCCCGCGAACTTGCCGTGCCCTCCACCTCCGGTGCGGATGAGCCCGGAACGGTCCGCAACTGGCACATCCTGGATAACGGCGCCCAGCTCGAGGCCCGGGGGCTGACACCTGCAGGCACCCTGCTGTGCGTGCACGGCAACCCCACCTGGTCCTATCTTTGGCGCACGCTGCTTGCCGCCGGGTCCAATCCCGCCCAACCGTGGCGCGTGGTGGCGGTGGACCAGCTGGACATGGGGTTTTCGGAACGCACCGGCACGTTCCGGCGCCTCGCCGACCGCATCAACGACCTGGCCGACCTCACCACGGCGCTGGGACTGGACGGTCCCGTGGTCACCGTGGGACACGACTGGGGCGGGGTCATCAGCCTGGGCTGGGCACTGGCACACCCGGACCAGCTCGCCGGGGTGGTCCTGACCAACACGGCCGTCCACCAGCCGTACACATCCAAAATTCCGCCGGCGCTCCGGCTGGCCCTGCACCCCGCCGTGCACCAGTGGGGAACGGTCACCTCGGACGCCTTCCTGCGGGTCACCCATTCGCTGGCCCACCCACCGCTTGCCGCGGACATCAAGTCCGCCTACATGGCCCCCTACCGGGGTGCCAGCCGGCGGGCCGGCGTGGGCAACTTCGTGGCCGACATCCCGGTGGACGAATTCCATCCCAGCTTTGCGGCGCTGGCCGGCGTGGCGGAAGGGCTGCGCGGGCTGACAGTCCCGGCCCTGATGTTGTGGGGACCCCGCGATCCCATCTTTTCCGACCGCTACCTCAAAGACCTCATCGGCAGGCTTCCGCACGCCAAGGTGCACCGCTTCGAGGGCGCGGGACACCTTGTGGCGGAAGACCGGGACATTGCCTCGCCGGTGTTTGAGTGGCTTGCCGGCCGGGAGGGTGCTGCCCCGGGCGGTGCCGTCTTGAAAGGTGCTGTCCCGGCCGCCGCTGATTCTGGCGCCGACGCTGACACTTCGGGCGCCCCAGCTGATGTTGTGGGCACACCAGCCAGCCCGGTTGCGCCCGAGACCGCTGAATTCCGGCCCCTCTGGACCCTGCTCGGCGAACAGGCCGCAGGGCCCGCAGGCACCGGGTCCGCCGTCGTGGAGATGGCCCCGGACGGCACGGCAGCCCGGTCGCTCAGCTGGCAGCAGCTGGAACAGAAAATCGTGGACCTCGCTGCCGGGCTGGCGAAAGCCGGAGTAGAGCGCGGCAGCAGGATCAGCCTCATGGTGCCGCCCGGGGTGGACCTCACGGTGGCCCTCTACGCCTGCCTGCGCCTTGGCGCCGTGGTGGTGGTGGCCGATGCCGGACTGGGAACCAAGGGCCTGAGCCGCGCCGTGAAAGGCGCCACCCCGGACTTCATCATCGGCATCGACAAGGCCCTGGCAGCGGCCGCCGCCCTTGGCTGGCCCGGCCGTCGGATCAGCGTGGGCACCCTCCCGGCGGCGCGCCGCCGCCTCCTCGGCGCCGACACCTCCCTCGCGGAACTGACCCGGCCCGGCGCCGGAACCGGTGCCGCACAGCCCGCCGGTGCTGCCGACCCCGACGCCCCCGCCGCCGTGCTGTTCACCTCGGGCTCCACCGGGCCGGCCAAGGGCGTGCTCTACACGCACCGGCAGCTGGCCGCGATGCGGGACACCGTGGCCAGCACCTTCGGCATCCGGACAGGGTCCAACCTGGTTGCCGGCTTCGCTCCCTTCGCCCTCCTGGGCCCGGCGCTGGGCGCTGTGTCCGTCACACCGGCCATGGACGTGACGGCGCCCCGAACGCTGACAGCCCGCGCGCTGGCCGACGCTGCCAGGGCCATCAACGCGACGGTGGTGTTTGCCTCGCCGGCGGCGCTCCGCAATGTCGTTGCCACCCGGGAAGACCTCGATGAGGCGGGGCTGAAGGCGCTGGCCCGCGTTGAGCTGCTGCTCTCCGCTGGAGCCCCCGTCCCCGAACCGCTCCTGGCAGAGGTCCAGCAGATGGCCCCCGCCGCCTCGCTGCACACCCCTTATGGGATGACGGAAGCCCTGCCGGTCACGGACATCAGCCTGGAACAGATCAGGGAAGCGGACGCCGAAACAGCGGCCGGACACCTCCAGGGCGGCGGCAACGGCGTGTGCGTCGGCAAACCCGTCCACGGAGCACGCCTGGCCATCATCCCGCTCGCGGCGGACGGCACCGCGTCCGGAACCAGCCCGGTGACGGACACCGGCGTGACAGGTGAAATCCTGGTCAGCGCCCCGCACGTCAAGGACTCGTACGACAGGCTCTGGCTGACCCAGCGGGAAAGCGCCGGCCTGCCCGGCTGGCACCGCACCGGGGACGTGGGGCATTTCGACGCCGCCGGGAGGCTCTGGGTGGAAGGCCGCCTCGCGCACGTGGTGACCGCACCCGGCGCCGCAGTAACCCCCGTGGGTGCCGAGCAGGCCATCGAACGGCTGGAGGGTGTCCGGCTGGCCGCCGTCACGGGCGTGGGTCCGTCCGGTACGCAGGCCGTGGTGGCCGTCGTCGAGACCGTGCCTCCAACGCGCACCGCGGGACCGGCTGAACCGGCACTCGCGGCAAGCGTCCGTGCAGCAGCCCGCACGGCCGGCGTCGAAATCTCCGCGGTGCTGGCCGTTCCCGCACAGCCCACCGACATCCGGCATAACGCCAAAATCGACAGGACACGCCTTTCGCGCTGGGCAACGCGCGTGCTGGCCGGCGGCCGGCCGGGGAAGCCATGAAGGTCCTGGTCACCGGCGCCAGCGGCATGCTCGGCGGCGCCGTTGCGCGGTTCCTGGTCCGCGAGGGCCACACCGTCACCACGCTGCAGCGGCGCCCGTCGGGGGTCGACGGCGCCACGGACCTCTGCGGGTCCATCACCGATGCCGGGGTGCTGAAGGACGCCGTCCGGGGCCAGGACGGCGTCATCCACCTGGCCGCGAAGGTCTCCTTCACCGGACGCGCGGCGGAGTTCGACGAGGTGAACATCGAGGGCACCCGCCGGCTCCTGGACGCCGCCCGGGCGGCGGGCGTTCCGGACTTCGTGTTCGTTTCGTCCCCGTCCGTGGCGAATTCCGGCGCCGCCATCGTGGGGCTGGGAGCGGGCCCGGCAGACCCGGAGCACGCCCACGGCGACTACGCACGCACCAAGGGAGCCGCCGAACTGCTGGCCCTGGCCGCTGATTCCCCGGGCTTCCGGGTGGCCGCTGTGCGCCCGCACATCGTCTGGGGCCCGGGCGACACCCAACTGGTGGAGCGCGTCCTGGCGCGCGCCGCCGTCGGCCGCCTGCCCTTGCTGGACGCCGGAGCGGCCCTGATCGACACCACCTACGTGGACAACGCTGCGTCCGCCATGGTGGCCGCGCTGGAACGCATGGAGCACGTCCACGGCCAGGCGGTGGTGGTCAGCAACGGCGAGCCCCGCCCGGTGGGTGAACTCCTGGCCGGCATTTGCGCCGCGGGCGGTGTCGCGGCGCCGTCGTGGGCCGTTCCCGGAGCCGTGGCCCGGAGCGTGGGGGCCGTGGTGGAAAGGCTGTGGCTGTGGGCCGGACGCACGGAAGAGCCGCCGATGACCAGGTTCCTCGCCGAGCAGCTGTCCACCGCCCACTGGTTCGACCAGCGCCGCACCCGGGAGCTCCTGGACTGGACTCCTGCGGTGTCGCTGGATGAAGGACTCGCGAAGCTGGCCAGGCACTACCGGCCGGGATCGGCAAGCCTTTTCATTCAGTGAAACCGGCCGCGCCGTGCGGCTTCCCGATACCCCACAGTTGATTCATGACGCAGCCCACACCGGGCTTGTCAGGCAGCCACCACAGGATCATCACGGGACAGAACGGCGCGGTACACATGGAGTCAACGACGACGGCGGGGCGGATCCTTCGGGGGATTGAGTTCGCCCGCCCCGGTGGCGGAGCGCCGCTGCTGCTGGACCTCTACCTCCCGGCGGCGGATCCCGCCCGGGGCCCCGCTTCGGGCGCCCCGCGCCCCGCGGTGGTTCACTTCCACGGCGGCGGCTGGCGGACGGGGGAGCGTTCCTCGCTGGGGCCCACCGTGGACAGTTTTGGACTCAGCCCCATTGAACAGCTGGTGGACGCCGGCTTCGTGGTGGCCTCCGCCGACTACCGGCTCACGGATACCGCCACATTTCCCGCCCAGCTGCATGACGCCAAGGCAGCGGTCCGCTGGGTCCGGGCGCACGCCGCCGATTACGACGTGGACCCCGGGCGCATCTACGCGTGGGGCGACTCCGCGGGCGGACACCTCGCCAGCCTGGTTGGCCTGACCGCCGGGTCAGCCGCGTTTGCCGATGACGGCGGCACCGGGACCGCTGACGGCGTCGCCGCGGTGGTGGCCTGGTATCCGCCCACCGACCTGGTGCGGATGGGTGCCCAGGCCCGGCCCGATGCCGTTGCCAGCGCCGACGACCCGGGTTCCCGGGAAGCCCTGCTCATCGGCGCCCGGCCCGCCGACGCCCCGGACAAGGCAACGGCCGCCAGCCCCCTCACCTACGTGCATACGGGTGCACCGGCCTTCCTCCTCATCCACGGAACGGACGACAGGTTCGTCCCGGCGGCCCAGTCCACCGCCCTTGCCGGGGCGCTGGAAGACGCGGGCGCCGCCGTCGAACTTCTCCTGCTGGACGGCGCGGACCATATGTGGTCCACCCCGGATGGCAGCAGTGCGGCCGCCGAAACGGCTACCGCCGCAACCCTTGATTTCCTCCGCCGCCAGTCGGAGCACTGATTTTCCACCACGCCCGGGCGGCCCGATTGCCCGGCCGCCAGACCTGAAAGGCCACCTCATGCAGTTCATCGGCATCAACCACAACGGCGAACCCTGGGCGGCAGCCCTTGCCGGACGGCACGTCCTCCCGCTGGCCACCGTCACCGACTTCTGGGCCGACCCGGAGGGATGGCAGGACAAGGCAAGCACACTGGTTGCCGCCGCCGCGTCCCATGCCGGTGCGGAGGGTAAGGAAACGTCCGACGCCGGCGCCTGGCTGGAGCGGGACAGCGTCACCGAGGTGCCGCTCGTCCCCGCCGCGGCCCGGGTCATCTGCGTGGGCCTGAACTACAAGGCGCACGTGGCCGAAGGAAGCTTCAAGGACCAGGAACTGCCCCCGTACCCCACCCTGTTCGCCCGCTGGACGGCGTCCCTGTCCGTAGGCAACGTCCCGGTTCCCGTCCCGGCCGGCGAGGCCGGATTGGACTGGGAGGGGGAAGTGGCTGCCTACATCGGCCGCCGGGTCGAATCGGCGGACGAGGCCACCGCGGCGGACGCCGTCTTTGGCTACTCCACCTTCAACGACATCACCTCCCGCAAGGCCCAGAAACTGACCTCGCAGTGGACGCTGGGCAAGAACGGCGACTTCAGCGGGCCCCTGGGCCACCTGGTCAGCCGTGACGAGGTGGGCGATCTCCGCGACGGGCTCCAGGTCCGGACCCTGGTGAACGGCATCGAAGCCCAGAACGGCAACACCCGGGACATGATCTTCTCCGTGCCGGCCATCATCTCGCTCATCAGCCAGACTTTCACCCTGCACCCGGGCGACGTCATCGCCACCGGCACCCCGGAAGGCGTTGGCTACGCCCGCACCCCGCAGTGGCTGCTGCAGCCCGGTGACACAGTGGTGGTGGAGATCGAGAAGCTCGGCACCCTGACCACCCCCGTGGGCGACATTTCCCTGCGGAGCCGTGCCTGATGGACACCTCGCAGGGCACCTTCCCACGCGCTTTTCCCATGACGGATGCGGCGGACATCCCCGATGAGGTCCAGGTCCTCATTGCCGGCGGCGGCCCCAGCGGACTGTTCCTGGCGCTTGACCTCGCCTCCCGCGGCGTGGCCAGCACGGTGGTTGAACCCCGCACCGGCGTGGACCACACCCGGCCCCGGGCCAAGACCACCAACGCCCGCACCATGACCCACCTGCGCCGGCTGGGGCTGGCCGGAGCCCTCCGCGACGCATCACCGCTGCCGGTGGACTACGCCCAGGACGTCATCTTCTGCACCGGCCTGACGGGCCCGGCCGCACACGAGCTGCGCCGGTTCCGCAACGCCTTCCAGCTGGTTCCCGGCCGCTACGGCCCGCAGCCGGAAGGCGGGCAGCAGGTGCCGCAGCCGGTCCTCGAGGAGGTGCTCCGGGCCGCCGTCGACAGCCATCCGCTGGTGACACTCGTGACCGGATGGTCTGTCACCGAGGTCCATGAGGCGGGTGACACTGCCCGGGCGGCGCACACCGCAGTTGTTTCGAACGGCACGTCCGCTGCCGCCCGCACCATCGCCGCGGAATATGTGATCGGTGCCGATGGCGGGTCCTCCGCCGTCCGCCGCAGCCTGGGCATCCGCCTGGAGGGTGGCTCCGCTGCGCTGTCCAACATCAGCATCCTCTTCCGCTCCGAGTCGCTGGCCCCCGCCATCACGCTGGACCCGGCCGTGCAGTACTGGGTGGTGGGTTCGGGAACGTCCGGCATGGTGGGGCCCATGGACCTGGACGGCACCTGGTGGGCCATCGTACAGGGCGTGGACCCGTCCGTTACCGTCAGCACGGAGGACGCGGGCGCCATGGTCCGCGCGCTCGTGGGCGCCGAGGTGGACATCGAGGTGCTGGCCACCGATCCGTGGACCGCCCGCATGCTGCTGGCCCCCCACTACAGCCGGGGCACCATTTTCCTGGTGGGCGACGCCGCGCACCTCAACCCGCCGTGGGGCGGCCACGGCTTCAACACCTGCATCGGCGACGCCGCCAACCTGGCCTGGAAGCTGGCCGCAACCATCAACGGGTGGGGCGGTCCTGCGCTGTTGGCCAGCTACGGCCAGGAGCGCCGGCCGGTGGCTGACCGCACCATCGGCGACGCCGCACGGAACGGCAAGGCGCTGGCTTACCACTTCGCGGATCCGGAACTGGCGGCCTCCGGGCCCGCCGGCGACGCCGCGCGGCATACGGCCCGCGAGGCGTTGGCCGTGAAGCAGAGCGAGTTCGATTCCCTGGGGCTGGTGCTGGGTTATGCGTACACCGGCTCGCCCCTGGTGGTGCCGGACGGCCTGCCTGTACCGCCCGAGGACCCCATCCACTACGTCCCGTCCGCCAGCCCGGGGGCACTGCTGCCGCATGCCTGGCTGGCGGAGTCCTTCTCCCTGTACAGTGCTCTGGGCCCCGGGTTCACGCTCCTGGCCGACGCCGGTGCGCTGGGCGGGGTGCCGGCGGATGAGGCTTTTGCGCCGGTAGTGGAAGCAGCGGCCCGGCAGGGCATTCCGGTGACCGTCGCCGCCGTCGGCCCTTCCGGCAACGGCACCCGCCTTTCCGAACTGTGGGGCGCCGACGCCGTGCTGGTCCGGCCAGACCAGCACGTGGCGTGGCGGGGCAATTCAGCCACGGCCGCCGCGGCCGCGCTGTCCGTTGCGGCGGGCCGGCTTCCCGGTTTGCCGCAAGAAGCCGCGGCCAGTGGGACGGCACACCTGCCGGTCACAGAAATCCCAGCAGCCGACTTTCCAGCACCAGAATTTCCAGCGAGGAGCACCCGTGTCGACGCCGTCATTCCGTGATTACCTGTTTGCCCCGGACCATCCGCGCGTCGCGGAGATCCGCGGCCTGAACGCCCGCGAATACGCCGAAGCTGCGAAGACCGACTCCTTCGCGGGCCCGATGATCGAGGGCTGGCAGAAGCTCTACCCGCAGCCGTTCACGGGCGTCACCAACGACGGCGTCCGACGGGAAGGCCTGTTTCCGCTTGCACCCGCCCGGCCGGGGGAGGAAGCGCCGACGGCGGTCATGGTGGCCGCCGCGCGCAAGCTCCTGGGCACCCTCACACCGGAACAGGCGGAAAAGCTCTCGTACGCCGTGAACGCACCCGAGTGGCAGAGCTGGGCCAACCCCGAGTTCATGCAGCACGACACCGGGCTGCGCCTGGACGAGCTGGACGGGCCGGTCCGGGACGCGATCCTTGGGGTTGTGGAGGCGAGCCTGTCCGGGGAAGGGTTTGAGCTGGTCCGGAACCTGATGCGCATCAACGGCTTCCTGGGCGACCTGGTGGAACTGCCGCTGCTCATGAACGAATTCAGCTACAACTTTGCCCTCTACGGGCAGCCGTCCGAAACGGAACCGTGGGGGTGGCAGCTGTTCGGCCACCACGCGGCGCTGAACTGCCTGGTGGCAGGCACCCAGCTGGTGATTTCGCCGGTGTTCATGGGCGCCGAGCCGGACATGATCGACGCCGGCCCGCACCGGGGCGTGAAGCTCTTCAAGGAGCGCATCGCCCTGGCCCGGCAGCTGATGGGTGCGCTGCCCGCGGACGTTCGTTCCAGCGTCGTGTCCTACGGCTCCATGGTGGACCCGGCAATGCCTGAGGGCCGCATCCACCCCGGCGACGAGCGCCACCTGGGCGGCTGCTTCCAGGACAACCGGGTGATCCCGTACGAGGGCATCCTGGTGGCGGACATGCCCGCGGAAGCCCGCGGACTCCTGGACGCCGTGGTGGACGACTTCATCGGCTACCTTCCGGACGGACCCCGCGCCGCCCGCCGTCGGGAAATCCAGGAGCACTACAGCGAGACGTACTTCAGCTGGATCGGCGGCTGGGAGGGGGACGAGGCGTTCTACTTCCGCGTGCAGAGCCCGGTGGTGGTGCTGGAACTGGACCACCACACCGGCGTGTTCCTCAGCAACGATGAACCTGCCCCGTTCCACATGCACACCGTGGTCCGCACCCCCAACGGCAACGACTACGGCCGCGAACTGGCCAGGCAGGCAACTTCCTGACCAGTACCCGGTCATTGCGGATGGTCTGTGAACAGCAGAAGGCCCGGATTTCCTTTCGGAAGTCCGGGCCTTCTGCCTTCGGGTTTTTGGTGGGCTGGATTTAGGGGATGTCGAGGGCTGCGCGGCGCTGCGGCGGGGGTCCGACGACGGTCAGGTCCATCTCCGCCTGGGCCCGGCCGAAGCCTTCCATGTCCATGTAGGGCGTCCCGCCTTCGGTGTACATGTAGTCCTCGGTGGGCTTGTTGAAGTACTCAAAGAAGCCATTGAAGACCGACGGCGTCAGGAACCCCACCATCTGCGTGTTGTGCGAGTCGAACGCGAACGAGTGGATGGTGCCGGCCGGGGCGTGGACGAAGTCGCCCTTGGTCAGCAGCATTTCGCGGCCGTTGGCGTACAGCCACATCCGGCCCTCGGTGCAGAGGAAGTTCTCGGTGTGTTCGGAGTGGAAGTGCAGTGGGATGTAGGGCGACTTGGCGCCCTTGGTGTGCACGGCGAAGTAGTTGGATCCGGTGTTGGCCGGGCGGGACAGGTAGGTGAACATTGTCTGGTAGCTGGCCAGGCGCTCACCCTCGTGGGCACTGAGGAAGTAGGGGCTCTGGGTGGCGGGGAGGCCGGCGTCGTGCTTGAACGTGGGGGTGACACGCTCCACGTCCGGGAAGCTGATGCCGAACTCGGCACCCACCTCGGCCTGCTCCTGCAGGCCCGCGGACCGGCCGGCGCGGACCGGCGGGACGTGCGAATCGATGGGCGTGCCCACCCGCTCGTAGTAGGCCTCGCCGCCGCCGGGCGTCATCCAGTTCAGGAACCGGGTGTAGTGGCTGGCCATGCGGTAGGCGTGCGGCGTGTTCGGCGGGATGACCACCGAATCGCCGGGGGTCAGGATGCGGCTCTCGCCGGGCAGCCAGACGTGCAGGATGCCGTCGAAAACGTACAGGGTCTTGTGCTCGATGCTGTGGGTGACGAACGGGGATTCGGCGCCCATGCCGCCGGAAATGTAGGCGGCGCTGAAGATGCCGCCGGTGTCCGCAGCCCGGGCGATGACCGTGACCAGCTGCCCGTTGAGCTCGTAGCGTGCGCCCTCGCCGGAGGCCATGTAGTACGGGACGGCCTCACCCGGCAGCGCATTGGCCACCGGCAGTTGCTTGTTCATTTCCTCCACGCTGAGGGACATCGGTTCCTTCTTTCGGGTCGCCCGGCACGGCCGGAGTGTGAGTCCCCACCAGCATGACGGACTGCCTGCCGCGCGTCAGTCCGACTTTTCATTCAATGAACAACCCGCTGCCGGCCCGCAGCTACAGCGTGGGGAGCAGGAAAGCCGGTTCCGGCCGGTGCACGCCGCGGGGGCGGTAGCCCAGGGCCTCCGAGTGTCCCAGCAGGTCCGCCAGGTACCAGATAATGCTGAGCCACATCTCGGTGCCCTGCAGGCCGGGGAGGCTCTGCTGGCCGCTTTCCGGTGCCGCGCTGAAGGCCATGCCCTGCCCGGGGTGCCACTGGCTGAGGGCGTGGTCCAGCTGGGTTGCGGCCCAGGCCTTGATATCGGCCTCCCGGTGCGTCACCTGTTTCCGCGCGAGCCAGAGCGGATGGACGACGTCGAGCACGTTGCACGCGTTCTGCCGGCTGTCCGCGAAGTACCGGGGATCCGCCCCGTGCTCCAGGACGGTGTCGATCAGTTGTTCCGGGTGGGGGACCGGCAATCCGAATTGGGCGAAGGTGCCGCGGGTGAGCCGGTAATAGCCGTTGACCACCTTGAGCCGGGTATCGGCGGAAGGGGTTCCCCAGGTCCCAGCGGCGCTGTTGACCCGGGTCAGGAGCCAGCCGAACAGGGCCTCCAGGGTGCCGGTGCTCCCGCGGTTGGCGTCCGCTGCGTGTGCCAGGTTCCAATACTCCGCAGTTCCCCAGGCATCCACCCAGGCACCGGATTCCCAGGCTTCCTTCCGCCATGGCAGGGCGTTCAGCCGGGCGGCCAGATCCGCAGGCCCGGTCCCGGCCACCGCGTGGATGGGGTGCTTGAATCCGCTTCCCAGCAGATCGAGGGCGTAACCCACGGACAGCACATGGTACGTGGCCTCCCCGCGCCCGAAAGCCGGTTCACCGGCGTCCGGCAGCCCGTCGGGGCCGTACTCGGGCACCAGGCCCGTCCGTGGATCCTGCAGCGACCGGAGCCGGTCCGCGTGCGCGTCCCTGCTGAGCTGCGGGGGAGTGGTGCGGAGCAGGAGATCCGCGATTTCGACCGCGTCGCAGTGGGCCCGGACCGTTGCCGCTGCACCCGGACGGTCCACGTACCGGCCCTCACCGAAGCCGCCGGCGCCGGACGCCTCCTGCTGCCACGAGCGGGCGATGATCTCCGTGGCGTCGGCCCGGGCCGTTGCTGCGAAGGATGCCAGCCGTTCCCGCAGGATCCCGTCGCCGCTGCCGGCAGGTTTGCGCGGACTCCTCCTGTCGCGGATAAACCGTGCGGGATTGCCGCCCACCACCGCCCAGTCGGGCACGTCCTTGGTGACCACGGCACCGGCGGCGAGGACTGCGTGGGAACCCACTGTGACGCCGTCGAGCACCACCGCGTTGGAGCCGATCCAGACGTCGTCGCCGAAGACAATGCCCTTGCTGGTGAGCGGCTGCCGGAACACCGGTGCGGACGGCTCCATGGAGTGGTTGAATCCCAGAATGGAGGTGTGCGCGCCGATGCGGACGCCGTCGCCCATGCTGACGGTGCCGCGCACCACGGTGAAGGCGTTCACCGTGCAGTTGCTGCCGATCCGAAGATCCCCGGTGAGGTACGCGTGGGCGGCAATGAGCGATTCGTCCCCCAGGGCCAGGCTGTCCGGGTCCACCATGGCCAGCGCGGAAACGTAGGCCCCTTCGCCGATAGTGATGCCGCCCTTGCCGGCCAGGGCCCGCTGCCGTTCCAGCTGCGCCTCACGCTGAGCGGCGGACGCATTGGCCCGGAAGGTCCAGGGGGAATAGTCGAAACTGAGGTCCGGCTGGGCGTTCACGGTGTCTCCACAACGGTGTCTTGGGCTGAAACGGGCTGCTGGCGGTCCGGCCAGTGGCGCAGGTACCAGGCCTTGGTGGATGCGAGGGCGGCGTCCAGCCGGACAGCATCGGGGTGCCACGCCTTCTCCCATTCCAGGCACAGCAGTCCGGTGTAGCCGTGGTCCTTGAGGAGCTGCGCGAATCCGTCCACGGGCAGGGTGCCATCCCCGATCGGCACCGGGGTCCGGCTGTCCGGCAGCCCGGCGTCCTTGACCTGGACGCTGCCCAGGCCGTTGGTGAGCCAGGGCGCCAGGATGTTCCACGTATCCTCGAGGCTTTCGCCCACACGCCAGGGGTGCATCAGGTCCCACACGGCACCCACCCTTCCCTCCGCCTGGCCCAGGATCTCGGCAATGTCCCGTCCGCGGGGGTGGGAGTCGTGGGTTTCCAGCGCCGGAAACACGTCCAGTTCTTCGGCAAGGCGGCCGACGGCGGTGAGGCGCCGGGCGGCGAGGGCGTTGACTTCGTGCCGGGCCGCCGTTGTCACGGGAACCTGCTGGTAGTCCGCGGGCGCCGTGGGGGCACCGGGAAAGACCCGGACCGTGGGTGCTCCGAGGTCCGCGGCCAGGAACAGCGCGGCCTCAAGGGCGCCCACCACGAGTTCGTCCGGCGCCGGGTCCGCCACCCGGATGTAGCTGGCCAGCCCGGTGATGGCCACGCCGGCGTCCGCCACCTCCGAGCGGAGGCGGGCACGGTCCTGCCGGGTCATCGCCGGCGCTGCGATCTGGCCCGGGGCAAGCCGCAGTTCAACGCCTGACACCCCTTGCCCGGCCAGCCAGCCCAGCACGGTGCCGAGCCCTTCGCCGGGGGCGCCCAGGGTGGAAACGGTCAGGACCGGGCGGCCCTCTGGAAGGTAATGCAAGGGTCTCCCCGGTCTGTAAGGAATATCGTTTCAACCATTCTTTGCGGGCCCCTCTGTGCGGTCAACCGATTAATGGCGGTTCGATCACAATCGGTCAGCTGGGCGGCTGCGGGTTGGTCCCGTCGCCCGCTTCCGGGCGGCTCACCTGTCCCACTACCTCGGCGGTGTAGGCCTGGGAAGAGGCCATGCTGCCGCGGAACCACAGCACGGCGTGGACGGAGGGGTCGCCGGGAACCACCAGGGGGCGGAGGTTGTCGGAGTGGGAGCCCCCGGTCACTGCGCTCCAGCTCCAGCTGGCGCCGCCAGCGGACGTCTGTCCCCGGTAGATCTCGTAGTGGTCAGTGGCTTCGCCGGTGCCGGGGTGGACCGGCGTGGAGATGTAGACCTGGTCCAGGTTGTTGGGATCCACGGCGCCAAGTCCGGTGTAGTCCTGCTCATGGGGGAGCAGGCCCGGGCCGGCCACGGCCAGCGGGTGCAGGGCCCACTCTGTTCCGTCGAAGCGCGCGTACAGCAGCCGGTGGTCGTCGACGTCGAGCCGTTGCTGACGCTGGAGCGGCCCGTTGACGTCGTTGGCCCGGCAGCTGATGATGGCCGCCAGCTGGTTGCCCTGCCCCCGCAGGTCTGCTGTCCAGGCGTGGGTGAGGACGTCGCCGTCGATCTCGGTACCGGCCCGGAAGACGGTGGTGAGGGTGTCCTGGTTGACGCCCGCGGAGCCCAGAAGCGGCTTGCTGGCCACCCGGCCTTCTGCGTCGTGCAGCGCATCGTCCCGGATGAAGCCGTGGTAGATGCTGTTGTTGAAGTCGCGGGGGTGGTGGTCCGTGGTGATGAGGTCGATCCGGTCCACGCCGTTGCCCCAGTAGCGGGTGTAGCCGTTGACGTAGCCAACCTTGGGGCGGGTGAAGAGCTTGCCGCCGTAGCGCCAGGTGCTGCCGTCGTCGTCGGCCAGCATGGTGGGATCGTCGTTGACGGCGCGGACAAAGTTGTAGACGCGGGATTCGGCGTCCAGGCGGTGCAGGTTGGAGTAGGTGGCGCCGCGGCCGTCCGCCAGCTCGGTCCAGTCGAAGACCTGCTCGGGCTCCCATTCGGAGGCGTCATGCGGCCGGACGGATACGCGCCAGCGGGAGTAGTTGTCCGTCTTGTGCCTGGCGTACATCGCCACGTATCTGCCGTCCGGCCGGATCAGCAGTGCCGGGGCGTTATGGTCATCGGATTCCAGCCGTTCGTGCAGCACATGGACCTGGCTGTGCCCCGTGGCGGGGTCAAGCACCGCTACCTCGATGTTGCCGCCGCGGTCAGCACCGCCGGGCCCTTCCGGAGCGGCGACGGAACCCACCAGGAGGGTGTTGTTGGCCGGATCGATGAGGGCGCGTTCGTCCTGGAACCAGCACCATGCCCCGTTGTCATTGATGCGCACTGTGAAAGCCGTTCTGTTGATTAAAGGAAGGTTGGCGTGCTTCATTCAATCAGGACCGGCAAGCCTTGGAAAGGGCTTTCCGTCATGGGCGGGCTCACCGGTCCGGGCGGAAGCGGCCGTCCGCCGCCTCCGCATGGCCGCTCAGGACTCGCATTCCCTGCAGTACTTCTTCCCGTCCTTTTCCCGTGCCAGCTGGCTGCGGTGATGGACCAGGAAGCAGGACATGCAGGTGAACTCGTCCGCCTGGACCGGGACAACCTGGACCTGCAGTTCCTCGTGGGACAGATCGGCTCCGGGGAGTTCAAAGCTGTCCGCAAGGTCAGTCTCGTCCACATCGGGAGCCGCCTCCCGGCGTCCCGGCTTGTCGGCCTTCAGCTCCTCGATGGCAACGTTCGGTTCGTCTTCCGGCGTCACCCGTGGAGCGTCGTAGTCAACTGCCATTAGTGCGTTCTCCTCTCTGGCTGGTGAAATCCGGAACCACCTGGCAGGTTTGTCCGACGGGATTCCTCCCGACTGATTCTTCTGGACAGATTCTTCCGAACAGGGCAACAACGCCGGGCCGGGGCCACAATATTCCCTTCCGTGCCTGCGGCCGGTCAGCCTTCCGGCCGGGTGTTCACGCCCCTGGTCATCTTGCGGATTTCGTCGTGCTTCAGGCCGCTCACGGAGGCGAGCTGGTAATCGTCCAGCAGGCGCTGTTTCCTCGCGTCCGCCAGCACCTGGACACGGTGGCGTTCGACGGCGGCACGCGCCGCTTCAACGGCGGACACCTCGTCCGCGATCCCGGCAATGGTGCGCAGCTGGTCCTCGGCCGGCAGGCCCGAGGGGTACAGCCCGTCCCGGCCCAGCCCGATGCCGCGGACCGCGGTGACCGGCACGCCCGCAGCCCGTGCGATGGTGGTGACCTTCACGCCGTCGCAGACGGCCTGTGCCACGCGTTCGTTGAGCTCGGAGAACAGGGCCCGCAGCCGGCTGGACCGGAGGGAAATCATCCGCCGCTGCTGCTCCAAAAGGTCCCGGATCTCGCCAATCCTGGCGGCGGCAGGGTCCGGCTGCGGTGTTCCCCGGTACCGGTACGCGCCACGCGGGGAGCCACCGGTGTGCGTGGCCGCGGCAGCGGCCGTTGGGCGGAAGGCGTGGCGGGAGGACACGGCCGGCTCCTTGCTGCCAAAAGGCTCCTGGGACGAAAGTAGCGGAGGACCACCCCAGGCAGACGGCGGAAAGCCGGCCGCCGCCGTCGTGCGCCATGGCGCGGAGCGCGGGAAGGAGGTCCAGCCTGCCACGCTACGCGGCCCCGCCGCCGGGCAGGGAATACCTATTTGGCGTGGTGCTATAGCGGATTCTTCTGGGTGCGGCGTCATAAGGGCCGCTTATCCGTCCACGCACTTTAGGTCTTATCCAAGCGGGGCGTTCCTTCCCTACGCTCGAATGAGTCACCCTCCGTCCGCAGTGGAAGGCCCCGGAAGAGAACATGCCTGAATTCGTGCCAGCGTCACGCGTCACCCGAATCAAATCCTCACCCAGCGTGGCCGCAGCGGCCCGCGTCCGGGAGCTCAAGGCCGAGGGCCGGCGGATCCTGGACCTGACGGTGGGCGAACCGGATTTCGATACCCCCCAGCACATCAAGGACGCCGCCATTGCCGCCATTGGCCGCGGCGAAACCAAGTACACCTCGGTCACCGGAACGCCCGAACTCCAGCAGGCCATCCTGCAGACGCTCGAGCGCAAGACCGGGCAGCGGTACACGCCCGGCGAGATCACCATCGGCGGCGGCGGCAAGCAGGTCATCTTTACAGCCTTCATGGCCACCCTGGACGCGGGTGACGAGGTGGTCATTCCCGCCCCCTACTGGGTGTCCTACCCGGACATGGTGCTCGCCAATGAAGGCACCCCGGTGGTCGTCCCCTGCTCCGAGGACACCGGCTTCAAACTGACCCCGGAGGTGCTGGCAGCGGCCCTCACGGACCGTACCAAGTGGGTCATCCTCAACACGCCGTCCAACCCCACCGGGGCGGTCTACTCCCGTGCCGAACTCGCCGGCCTGGCCGCGGTCCTCAAGGAGCACCCCGCCGTCCATGTCCTCACCGACGAGATTTACGACGAAATCCACTTCGGCTCGGAACCGATCACCAGCCTCGTTGCCGTGGCGCCGGAACTCAAGGACCGCGTGCTGGTCACCAACGGTGTCTCCAAGGCCTACGCGATGACCGGCTGGCGGCTGGGCTACGCCGGCGGACCGGCGCCCCTGGTGGCAGCCATCAACAAGCTCCAGTCCCAGATGTCCTCCTGCCCGTCGTCCGTCAGCCAGGCGGCCGCCGCCGCGGCACTCACCGGCGACCAGTCCTTCGTCCGCGAAAGCGTGGCCGTGTACCGCGAACGCCGGGACGCGGCAGTTTCCGGGCTCAACGCCATCGAAGGCCTCAACTGCGCGACGCCGGAAGGCGCCTTCTACGCGTACGTCAACTGCGGCGGGGTCATCGGCAGGACCACGCCGGACGGGAAGCTGATTGCCAACGACGAGGACTTCACCCTCTACCTCCTGGACGCCGCCTCCGTGGCCGTCATCCAGGGCTCGGCCTACGGTGTGGGCCCCTACTTCCGGATCTCCTACGCCACGGGACTGCCCGTGATCGAGGAATCCATCGCTGCCATCGAAAAAGCGGTCCTGGCGCTCTCCTGAGCCCCGTGTCCTGCATCAGCCCCTCAACCACCTCCCTTTCCAGCCTCTCCAGGAGCCATCCCGTGATCCACGTCAAGACCAAGTTCGACAAGCCGTCCGAGGACGCCATCGCACGCCTGTCCAAGTTCTCCTCAGCCACGGTCCACGAAGCCCAGGGGCGCAAGGGTGCGCTGAGCTCGAAGATCAAGCCGATCGACCGCAGCATGTCATTCTGCGGCCCGGCCGTCACCGTGGTGTGCGCGCCGCGGGACAACCTCATGCTGCAGGTGGCCATCCACTACGCCCAAAAGGGCGACGTTGTCCTGGTTGCGGCCGGTGAATTCGAGGAAGCCGGAACCTTCGGCGACGTGCTGGGCAACGCCATGAAGGCCAAGGGCGTCGCCGCCATGGTGACCGATTCCGGCGTGCGCGACACGAAGGACCTGATCGAGCTCGGCCTGCCGGTGTTCTCCGGCAGCGTCTGCATCAAGGGCACCGTGAAGGAAACCATCGGCCCCATCAACCACCCGCTGGTGTTCGGCGACGAAATTGTCTACCCCGGCGACGTCCTGCTGGGTGACGCCGACGGCGTCGTGGTGGTCCGGAAGGACGAAATCGAGGAAGTCATCGCACTGTCCCAGGCACGCGTTGACGCCGAAGATGAACTCATCCGCCTCTACAAGGAAGGCGGCACCACCATAGAGCTGTGCAAGCTTACGGACGTCCTCAAGGCCAAGGGCCTGCTGGTGGAGGACGCCGAACTCGAACCCGCGCTGTAAGCACAAAGCAGGGCCCGGGGTTCCTTTCGGAACTCCGGGCCCTTCTGCTGTGGTGGAACTTGTCAGTTCATGCCGGGGAGGGCGCGCCGGAGGCCCAACCTGGCTGTCATCCAGGTACCACATGGTGGAGCCGCGCTTGCCCGGCGGCATCATGCTTCCCTCAAAGACGAAAACAGGGTCCGACGCCGGCCCGTCCTCAGGCCTCCAGAATCCGTTCGTGGGGCAGTGCGAGCCTGTGCTTGCCTTGAGCTGGACCCTTCGGTCCGAGGACTTCCGGTATTGCAGGCTGGTGATCTTTTTCATGGCTGGGCTCCAAGGAATCATTTGTGCCGGGTAAACGCCGTTGGCGAACCCTTATGGCTTTTATCCTAGGACGCCCGTAATTCCATGGATAAGACTAATGGAGCGTGACCTGATAAGGCTGCCTTATGATGGCTATTTCGAGGCGGCAGGATTTCCCGCGGAAATCGGCGGGTATTTGCTGCGGAGCATTTCCTGCAGCATTTCCTTCAGGACCAGCAGCACGGCGGACCCCGCCTCGGACAGTGGTTCATGGTCCGGGGTGCAGAGGGCGATCTTGCACTGCAGCGCCGGATCCACGATCCGCAGGACCCGGAAGTCCTCCTCATGGAACAGGGCGTCCGCCGCCGACTTCGGCAGGATGGTGGCCCCCAGGTCGCTGCGCAGCAGCCGGGTGAGCGATGGAACCGACTCCACCTCACCCACCAGCCGGAGCGTGAGCCCCTTGCCCTCGATGCCGGCCTGCACCACCTGCCGCAGGGTGTGGATCTGCTCCGGCAGGAAGAGGCCCAGCGTGGCTGCCTGCTCCAGGGTGATAGTGTCTGCCTCCGGCCCGACCGGAAGCTCGCGGGCGGCGTTGACGATCAGGTACAGGTCCTCGACGATCAGGGTGGTGAACTGCACGCCCCGGATGGGCCCGGGCTCGTAAATCAGGGCCATGTCCAGCCGGCCGTTCTTGATCGCCTCGCTCAGCACACCGCCGTAAATCTCGGTCAGGTGCAGCACGATGTCCGGGTAGCGCCGGTTCACTTCGCTGATGATCCGCGGTGTCAGGCTGGACGCCATGCTGTAGGGGGCGATGGCGATGGAAACCCGGCCCGACGGCGCAGCCCCGGATGCTGCCACATCCAGCCGTGCCTGCTCCACCAGCCTCAGGATGGTCTGCGAGTGGCGGTAGAGGGTGTGGCCGGCGGCGGTAGGCTCCACGCCCTGCTTGCTCCGGATCAGGAGCCGCTGCTTCAGCTCGGTTTCCAGGGAGGACACCTGCTGGCTCAGGGCCGGCTGGGCGACATGGAGGGCGGCGGCGGCCTTGGTGATGCTGCCGGAATCGACGATCTTCACGAAGTACGCCAGCTTGCGGGTGTCCATAGCGTTCCTCTTTCCGGCGGGGACGGCACAGTACTGCGGGGGTCATACGTTGGCGCTATGGCGGGACAGGCATTACGTCTTTGTGTGATCCCGGCCTCAGGCATAGGTTAATTGCAGATGACTTCCCAATGACCAGAACATTCTATCCCCGCTCCGGTCATAGCAGCTTCCGATGACGGCATATGCATTTTGCATAAACCGCAGAGGCGTCAATTAGCCGCATTGTTTTTACATTTCCGAAACAAGCCATAAGTACATTTCCAGGTGTCGGCCACAAGGCCGCAAACGAGGGGTCATAACCGTCCCCTATCCCGTGACACCGATTACGTCTTTGTGTGAGTCAAGTCTCCGGTGCCACACTTTTTTACATCCCCAAACATGCAGCAGAGGAAGGCCCGCAATGCCCACAGTTGATCTCGTAGCGGATCTTGGTGAAGGTTTTGGTGCCTACTCGATCGGCGACGACAAGGCCCTCCTGGATATCGTTTCCAGCGCCAACATCGCCTGCGGATTCCACGCCGGCGATCCGGACATCATGAATGCCACCGTTGCAGAATGCGTCCGCAAGGGAGTGGGCATCGGTGCCCACCCAAGCTTCCCGGACCTCCGCGGCTTCGGCCGCCGGGCCATGGACCTCACCGCGGACGAAGTCCGCAACGACGTCGTGTACCAGCTCGGCGCCCTCACGGCTTTCGCCGCCTACCACGGCGGATCTGTCTCCCACCTGGCCCCGCACGGGCGCCTCGGCAACCTCGTAGCAACCCGCGCCGACTACGCCGGGGCTGTGGCTGACGCCGCAGCCCGCGTGGACCCCCGCCTGATCGTGCTCGCCCAGGACGGTGAACTGGCCACCGCCGCAGCTGACCGTGGCTTGCAGGTCGCCATCGTGGGCATCGCCGACCGCGCCTACCAGGAAGACGGCACCCTGGTTCCCCGCAGCCAGCCCGGCGCCGTCATCCACGACCCCGCAGCCATTGTCGAACGGACCGTCCGGATGGTCTGCGAAGGCCTGATCGCCACGGCGTCCGGCAGTGACCTCGCCATCCAGGCGGACACCATCCTGCTGCATGGGGACAATCCCGGCGCCGTCGAACTGGCCCGCCTGATCCGCAGCGAACTGATCACGGCAGGCGTCACCGTGGCCCCGCTGGCGCAGGTGCTCGCCGCGAAGCAGAAGGTTTCCTGACCATGCCGGCCCCAACCATCGCCGCCCCCGCGGCACTGGAGATCCACGAGTCCGGTGACGCCGCCCTCCGGGTGGTGGCGACCTCCGGCAATGCCGAAGCCGACTGGGCCACCGTCCACTCCCTGGCCGGCTGGCTGGCAACGGCCGGAGTCGACGGCGTCCACGGCGCCGTGCCCACCTACGACTCCGTGCTGGTGGAATTCGATCCCTACCTCACTTCCGCGCGGCAGGTCCGGGCATTCGTGCTCCTCGCCATGCGCCAGCTGGACTTCACCGGCGCCACCGTCCGTGAGCCCCGCCGCTTCGAAGTGCCCGTGGTGTACGGCGGCAGCTACGGACCGGACCTGGACCGCGTGGCAGCCGAGCAGGGCATGGAGGCCGCGGACGTCATCGCCCGGCATACGGAAAAGACCTACGTCATCCGCTGCCTGGGAGCGCCGGCCGGCTCTCCCATGATGGACGGACCGGACTTCCCGTTCCCTGTCCCAAGGCTCAAGGACCCGCGGCTCTCCGTCCCCGCCGGGGCGGTCTCCGTTGCCGGACGCCAGGCAGTGATTGCCCCAGCTACGGCACCCGGCGGCTGGTGCGTCATCGGCCAGACGCCGCTGACCGTCCTCGATGCCACGCGTGAACCGCTGGTGCCCTACGTTCCGGGCGACGAACTGCGTTTCCACGCCATCCCGGAAGCGGACTTCGACAGCCTCTCGGGGCGGTTCCTGGAGGCGCGGCCATGACCGGATCGCTCGTCATCCTGCAGCCCGGACACTCCGTGGCCACCGACCTCGGCCGCACCAGGGGCCCCGCCTTCGGCCTCCCGGTCAACGGTGCCCTGGACCAGTTCTCGGCCAAGGCCGCCAACATCCTGGCCGGCAACGCGGACAACGAACCGCTCCTGGAACTCACCGCACTCGACTTTCGGATGCGCGCCACCACGGACCTGCTGATCGCCGTCACAGGCGCGCCGCTGGACCTCACGGTGGGCGGCCGCGACTGCCCGCAGTGGGAGCCGGTCTCGGTCCGGGCCGGCGAAACAGTGGCGGTCCGTGGAATCCGTACCGGGCTCCGGGCTTACATCGCCGTCCACGGATCGTTCACAGTACCCACCCTGCTGGGCAGTTGCGCCCCGGACACGGTGGTGGGCTTTGGCCTCAAGCTCATTGAGGGAACCGAACTGGCCACGCAAAGGACCACCGCCCCCATCACCCAGCCGCATTACGGCCTGCCCCTGTTCCGGCTGGGCCTGACCAAACCGGACTTCACCACCCACCCGGTCATCGATGTCACCGATGGTCCGGACGTGGCGGAGTTCGGCACCACCGCAGACCTGCTTTTCACCTCGCAGTACACCGTCAGCCCCAGGAGCAACCACATCGGCCTCCGGCTCGGCGGCGCACTGCCCGAACGCCAACTCACCTCCGAAGTACTGTCCCGCGGCGTTCCGGTGGGGGCCATCGAGGTCCCGTCCCGGGAAGAACTGCTGGTCCTGCACCGGGGACGCGGCGTGACGGCAGGCTATCCGGTTTTGGCAGTGGTCACCAGCCGCTCCCTGGACGTCCTGGCGCAGGCCAGGCCCGGACACACCATCACCTTCCGAAAGACAACCGTTGCTGATGCAACGGCCACCCACAGGGCAGCCTGCCTGGAACTGGACAGGCTGCGGAGCACCATCCAAACGGTCTTCGGACTCCTCGGCATCGGAGCCGGCGAGCGCTGGCACGAACTCAGCCCAGCGTCAGGAAGCTGAATCCCGTGAATGCTTTTCCCAAACCCACAAAGGAAAACAAGATGTCAACATCAACGAATGCGGTAGCACCGCAGCATGACCGTCTGACTGCGAAGCAGACCCGCAAGGTTGTCACCGCCGGATGCGTGGGCATCTTCGTGGAGCTGTACGACAACGGCATTTTTGCCTTCATGGCCGGCACCCTGGCTTTGGTCTTCCTGGCCCCGGGCAACCCGGACAACGCCCTGCTGTTCGTGTTCGCGGGCTACGCGGTGTCCTTCTTCGTCCGGCCCCTCGGCGCAGTCGTCTGCGGCTACCTGGGTGACCGGATCGGCAGGCAGAAACTGCTGGTCTTTGTCATCATGCTGATCAGCGTTGCCACTGCCGGCATTGGCCTGCTGCCGCCGTACGCGGCCATCGGAATTGCCGCCCCCATCCTGCTGGTCCTCCTGCGCCTGGTCCAGGGCTTTTCCGTGGGCGGCGAAGCTGCCGGCGCCATGACCTTCCTCGCCGAGCACGCCCCTGAAGGCAAGCGCGGCGTCATTACCTCCTACGCCCAGATCGCCTCCTTCGCAGCACTGCTGACCGGCACCCTGGTTGCCTTCTCCATGTCCCCGTGGCTCACCCAGGCAGCGATCGACGGCGGCGGCTTCGGTTCCTTCGCATGGCGCATTCCGTTCCTGGTGGCCATCCCCATGGGCATCATCGGCTGGTACATCCGCAAGGCCATCAGCGACACCCCCAACTTCGAGAAGCTGAAGGAAGAGGGCGGCCTTTCCAAGAACCCGCTCAAGGAAGCCCTGGCCAGCCCGGTCCACCGCCGTGCCATGCTCCTGGCACTGTTCATCCCGCTGATGAACGGCTCCGGCTACTACGTCCTGTTCTCCTACATGCCCACGTTCCTCAAGGGCAAGCAGCTGAACTTCACCATCGGTGAGGCGCTGCTGGTCACCGCCTGCAGCCTGGTGGTCATCTGCATCGCCATCCCGTTCATGGGCGCCCTGTCCGACCGCCTGGGCCGCAAGAAGGTCATCGCCGGTTCGGCTATCGCCATGGCCGTCCTGGGCATCCCGTCCTACGCCCTGATCGCCACCGGCCAGATGGGCCTGGCCATCCTGGGCGCCTGCATCATGGCCGTCGTCTTCGCCGGCCACACTGCAGTCATTCACATCCTGCTCGTGGAACTGTTCCCCACCCGTGTCCGCTACTCCGCCTACGGCGTGGGCTACAACATCTCCTCGGCACTCTTCGGCGGTACCGCCCCGCTGCTGATGACCTGGCTGATTGCGGAAACCAACAACATCTACATGCCCGCCTTCTACGCCGTCATCACCGCGCTGGGCACCCTCGCCGCAGTCAGCACGGTCAAGGACCGTGCCCACGAACCACTGCGGGATGCCTAAGCACCCCTGACCCACAGGCTCCTGCGCCCGGCCCCGCCGCCGGGCGCAGGAGCACTCCCATTCCCCACACCTGGAGAACCACATGCCTTTTTCTGACTACACCACCGCCCTCGTCACCGGAGCCTCCACCGGCATGGGCGCCGCCATCACCGAGCGCCTCACCAAGCGCGGACTCACCGTCCACGCTGTGGCCCGCAACGAAGAACGCCTCGCTGAGCTGGCGGACCGGACGGGAGCAGTCCCGCACGTGGTGGACCTGACCGACACCGCCGCGCTCGCCGCCGTCGTCCGCGACCTGAACGTGGACGTCCTGGTCAACTGCGCCGGCGTCTCCCGCCCTGGCAACATCCTGGACTCCTCCGAAGAGGACATCGATGAACTGGTGGACGTCAACCTCCGCGGGCTGCTGCAGCTGACCAGGCTGGTCCTGCCCGGGATGGTGGAGCGCGACCTTGGCCACATCGTCAACATCAGCTCGATCGCCGGCCTCTACAACTTCTACGGCCACACGGTCTACCACGCCACCAAGGCTGCCGTGCACCAGATTTCCCGCCAGCTCCGCAACGACACCGTGGGCAAGCGCATCCGGGTCACCGAAATCTGCCCGGGCCGCGTGGAAACCGAGATCTTCGGCCGGAACATGGGCGGCAGCCCCGAGGCCATGGAAGAAGCCTGGAAGACGTACTACGAGGGTTACGAGTCGCTGACCACTGACGACATTGTTAATGCGCTTGATTACGCCATCGAAACCCCGCGCCACGTGAATGTTGGCATGCTTGAACTCATGCCCACGTTCCAGGTTCCCGGCGGCCTCACCTTTGACCGCCGCGAGGACTGACGAACAGCCACTCCGCACTGCCCGGGACCCGGGCAGCCCATATCCAGACCGCCAACCCGATAGGCCGCACCGATGCAGTTGATACGAACCGTCAGTTTCCCCGAACCCCAGCTCCTGGCTGACCTTTCCCCGCTCCCCGAAGGACTCCGCGGCGTGGTGTGGGACATGCAGGGCGAACCCGACGCGGCCCACGGCAGCATTGACGGCGTCATCCTTCCGTACATCAACGCCGGGGCGGTCCTGGGGAACCTGGACAAGGTTCAGGACCTGAAGTTCGTGCAGACGCAGTCCACAGGGTTCGACGGCGTCCGCGAGGCAGCCGGGCCGGGCGCCGCAGTGGCAAACGCCTCAGGCGTGCACGCCGCCGCCACCGCCGAGCTGGCGGTGGGCCTCATCCTCGCCAAGCTGCGCGGCATCGACCAGGCCGTCCGCGACCAGGCAACCGAAAACTGGGCACCGCAGCGCCGCCAATCCCTGGCGGACCGCCGCATCCTGCTGCTGGGCATCGGCGGCATCGGGCAGGAACTGGCCCGCCGGCTGGAGCCGTTCGAGGTCACCGTAACGCGCGTGGGCAGCACGGCCCGCACCGATCAGCACGGCCAGGTCCATGCCTCCACTGACCTGGAAACCCTCGCCCGGGACCACGACATCCTGGTCTCGGTCCTCCCGCTGAACGACCACACCCACCACCTGGTCAACTCAGAGGTCCTCGCCGCCCTGCCCGACGGCGCCCTGGTTGTCAACGTGGGCCGCGGCCCCGTCATCGACACCGACGCTCTCACCGCCGAGGTTGTTTCCGGCCGGCTGCAGTGCGCCCTGGACGTGGTGGACCCCGAGCCGCTGCCGAAGGGCCACCCCCTGTGGTCCACTGGCAACGCCCTCATCACCCCGCACGTGGGCGGCAACGCCTCCGCGTTCGAGCCCAGGATCCTCAAGCTCCTGAAGCGCCAGCTCGAAGCGCTCGCCGCCGGCGAGACCCCGGCAAACCTGGTCCAGCAGGGCCCGTTCCAGCAGGTCCCTTCCCAGCAGGGACTGCCCGCATGAGCGCACTGTTCGACCTGACCGGCCGCGTTGCCCTGGTCACCGGCTCCAGCCGGGGGATCGGCTCATCGCTGGCCCGCGCACTGGCCGACGCCGGCGCCACAGTGGTGCTCAACGGCGTCAACGCGGAGCGGCTCAAGGAAGCCGAAACGGTACTCGCCGCCGACTTCCCGCCCGGACGCATCACCAGCATCGCCTTCGACGTCACCGACGGCGACGCCGCCGCCCGCAGCATCGCCTGGATCGAGGAGAACGTCGGCCCGCTGGACATCCTGGTCAACAACGCCGGCATCCAGCACCGGGTGCCCATGCTGGACCTGGACGTGGCCGATTGGGAACGGGTGATTTCTACTGACCTCACCAGCGCGTTCCTGGTGGGCCGGGAAGCGGCGCGGCACATGATTCCCCGCGGCCGTGGCAAGATCGTCAACATCTGCTCGGTGCAGACGGACCTGGCCCGCCCCACCATCGCCCCGTACGTCGCGGCAAAGGGCGGGCTGCGGAACCTGACCCGCGCCATGACGGCCGAGTGGGCCGCCTCCGGGCTGCAGATCAACGGCATCGCCCCCGGTTACATCCACACGGAAATGACGCAGAACCTGGTGGACGACGAGCAGTTCAACTCCTGGATCCTGGGAAGGACGCCGGCCCACCGCTGGGGCACCCCGCAGGACCTCGCGGGACCGGTGGTCTGGCTCGCCTCCAGCGGATCCGACTTCGTGAACGGCCAAACAATCTTTATCGACGGTGGAATGACGGTGGTGGTCTGATGCCCGCAAACACAGCGCCCGAAAAGCTGCCCGCCTCCGGCCCGGCCCTGGTGGCCCACGCCGCAGGGGACCTGCGCATCGATGACGTACCGCTGGCCGACCCGGCCGAAGACCAGGCCGTCGTGGAGGTGCTGTACGGCGGCATCTGCGGCTCGGACCTGCACTACTGGCTGCACGGCGCGGCAGGGGAGTCCATCCTGAAGGCCCCGCTGGTCCTGGGCCACGAGATCTCCGGCGTGGTGGTCCGCGCCGCGGCCAACGGTGAGGGGCCGCAGGCGGGGACCGCCGTCGCCGTCCACCCGGCCACCCCCGGACCCGGTGCGGCGAAGTACCCGGCCGACCGGCCCAATCTCTCGCCGGGCTGCACCTACCTGGGCAGTGCGGCCCGCTACCCGCACACGGATGGCGCGTTCAGCCGCTACGTCAACCTTCCTGTGCGGATGCTGCGGGCCCTGCCCGAAGGTATCGACCTGCGCACGGCAGCCCTGATCGAACCTGCCAGCGTCGCCTGGCACGCTGTGTCCCGGGCGGGTGATGTCCGCGGCAAGACCGCCCTGGTGATCGGCTCCGGACCCATCGGCGCGCTGGCCGTCGCGGTGCTCAAGCGTGCCGGCGCCGCGCACATCACCGCGGTGGACCTGCACCCCAAGCCGCTGGAGATCGCCACCGCCGCCGGCGCGGATCAGGTCATCAACGCCGCGGACACGGCTGCCATTGACGCTGTCGAAGCGGACGTGGTGATCGAATCCTCCGGCAACCACCACGGCCTCGCCTCGGCCATCCGCGGTGCCGTCCGCGGCGGCACCGTGGTGATGGTGGGGCTGCTGCCAACCGGCATGCAGCCGCTGCCCATCTCGCTGGCCATCACCAGGGAGCTGGATTTGAAGGGTTCGTTCCGCTTCAACGACGAGATCGATGAGGTCATCGCCGCGCTCGCCGACGGGAGCCTGCACATCGAGCCCGTCATCACCCATGAGTTCCCGCTGTCCGAGGCCCTGCACGCGTTCGAGGTTGCCAAGGACTCCACCAGCTCCGGCAAGGTCCTGCTGAGCTTCAACGGCGGCGGTCCCACGCAGGCGGCAGGCGGGCAGTGACCACGAAGGCTCCGCCGCTGGTGGGCAGGCGAGGTGCCGGCGGGGCATGGCGCCGGGGCCACGGGAAATTACGACGGCGGCACACCGGTTGCGCCCATCGTCGCCTGTCCGCGCTTAAGCGCAGCTACCGGGACCTTTTGCGGGCTGCCGCGCCGGACGTCGTTTTCGTGCACCTCTCCGGCACTGCGGCAACGATCGCCGCGCGGATGGACGCACGGGCCTACGGGTTCATGCCCCGCACCCTGCTCGAGTCCCAGCTGGCAACCCTCGAAAACCCTGGAACCCGATGAGGCGCACGTCCTCGGCGATATCGCCCTGGACCCGGGCGCGCTCGTGGAAGCCGTGGTGCTCGAACTGCGATCACGGACGGGCGCTGCTGCGGCATAAATGGCCGGATCTGGTACAACGACTCCTTGGTAGGTAGACTGGTCTACCTACCAAGGAGTCGTGCCGTGCCCGCCAACGCAACAGCCCCAACCGCCGCATCCGTATCCGATGCTGCTTCTGCCGTAACGCTGCCCGCCCGGGCACCCGCCCGGCAACTGCTGCTCGAAGCCGCCGCCCGGCTGTTCTATGCCCAGGGCGTGGGCGCCACGGGGATCGACACCATCACCACCGAGGCCGGCGTCGCAAAGAAAAGCCTCTACAACAACTTCGCGTCCAAAGCCGAGCTGGTGGCCGCCTACCTCGAGGCACGCCACGAGGAATGGCTGGACCTGTACCGCGCCCGGGTGGCAATTGCCGCCAACCCCGGCGAACGGGTCCTCGCCGTCTTCGACGCCTACCTGGACCACGCCAACTTCTCCTACGAACACGGCTTCCGCGGCTGCGGCCTGCTGAATGCGGCGGCCGAACTGCCCGTTGGCCATCCCGGGAGGCTGGCGGTGCGGCAGCACAAAGAAGAAGTTGAACACCTACTGGCCACGCATTTGGCTGACCTTCTGGCCGGTCTTCCCGGGGCTGCGGCGTCGCCAGACGCGGCGGAACGGGCGGCGGGGCTCGCGCAGCACCTCTCCTTCCTCCTCGAGGGGGCGATGGCGAGGGCCGGCCTGGAAGGCGACGACGCCAACCTCCGGGAAGCTAAACGCATTGCCCAGCGGATGCTGGCAGGACTGTGACAGGCATCCCCGCACCAGGCGTCACTGTGCACGCGGGGCACGCCAACGCGCCGCTCTGGGGCGCCCTGTTCGTCGCCGCGGCTTCCATCCTCTGGGGCACCACCGGGACCGCCGCCACCTTCGCGCCAGGGGTGAGCCCGCTGGCCATCGGTGCTGTGGCCATGGGGGTGGGCGGCATGCTGCAGGCGCTGTTCGCGGCCCGTGCCATCCGGCGGCAGCGGTCCGGCATTCTGCGGCGGTGGCAGCTCGTGGCAGTTGGAGCGGCCGCCGTGGCCGTATACCCGCTGGCGTTCTACAGTTCCATGCACCTGTCCGGAGTGGCCGTGGGAACTGTGGTTTCCATCGGATCGGCGCCCGTTGCGGCAGCACTGATCGAACGGTTCACCGACCGGAAGCCGCTGACCCGGCGTTGGATCACCGGTGCGCTCCTTGGCGTGGGCGGAGCGGCGCTCCTCTCGTTCGCCGGCCACAGTCCCGCGACCGGCGCTGGCACAGACGCCGCCGGGGCCTGGGGTTCCACGGCTGGAATTTTCCTGGGGCTGCTTGCCGGCGGCACGTATGCCCTTTACTCGTGGGCGGCGCACCGGCTTATCGGCGGCGGCATCCCGTCCCGGGCGGCGATGGGCAGCATCTTCGGGCTGGGCGGGCTGCTGCTGATGCCCGTCCTGGCCGCCACCGGTGCACCGCTGCTCGACTCCTGGACCAACTTCTCCGTGGGCGCTTATATGGCTTTGGTTCCGATGTTTGCCGGCTACATCCTGTTCGGCTGGGGCCTGGCCCGGGTCCGGGCCAGCACGGCCACCAGCATCTCGCTGCTGGAAACGGTAGTGGCAGCTGTCCTCGCCGTCCTGGTGGTGGGGGAGCGGCTCCCGGCACTTGGCTGGCTTGGCGCCGCCGTCGTCCTGGGCAGCCTGTTCATCCTGACGCCGCGGACCCAGCGCACACCGCAGCCCGCCGGCCCTTCGGACGGCACACGGTCAGCGCCGGAGAGCGCGGTGCCCCATAAGGCAGGCGTCGGCCACGGGAACGTCAGCCGGTAGCCCTGCCGCGGAAAGTCAGCCCGTAGCCCTGCCACCCTGCGGACCGCGCCCGGTGGCGGGACGGTTCAGCAGGAGGCAGCTACCAAGCACCAGCAGCATAAGGCCCACCACCACGGCGGCAAGCTCCTGGCTGCCGATGCCTGCGGCGACGATCGCGAACGCGAGAAGGCACACCAGGCAGCCGGGGACGAGGCCCGGCGGAATACGGCGGGACGGGTAACCGGAGAGCAGCTCCATGGCCAGGTGGGGATCGTCGGCGATCAGTCCGAGCTCCAGTTCCTTGAGCAGCCTCCGCTCCTCTTCGGACATTGGCATCGGATGCCCCTGGGTTCCATGAGACGCGGTATCGCTTATGACGCTAAGAGCCTTCCCGCATCGAGTCAAGGGCTCGCGTCGCCCATGGTCGGCGCACCCCGGACGCTACGCCGGAAAGCCGCCTACCGCCGTCGCAATTCCGCGAACTCGATGGACGGAACAATGGCACCCGCGTCCCGCTCAACGAAGTTGGTGCCCGGCGGCACAAGGTCGTCGATGGCGTCCAGGACCGGTTCACTCAGGCGGACATCCGCCGCGCGCAGGTAGGCCTGCAGGTGTTCCTCGTTGCGGGGCCCGATGATCACGCTGCTGATGGCCGGGTGGGTCAGGGCGAACCCGATGGACAGGTCCACCAGGGAAAGTTCCAGCTTGTCCGCCAGCCGGGCCAGCGCATCCGCGGCAAGGAGCTTCCGCTCGCTGGCCGGCCCGGAAATGTCGTACCGGCCCGGGAGCGAGTGCACCCGGGTGGGGGCCTTGCCGGCCTCGAAGGTGAAGCTTCCGGAGAGCCAGCCGCCCGCCAGCGGACCGTAGGCGAGGACACCGAGGCCGTACTGCTGGGCGATGGGCAGCACATCGCGTTCATTCCCGCGGACCAGCATGGAATACGGCACCTGGTTGCCCAGCGGAGGGATGAGGTGGTTGGTATTGGCCAGCCACTGGGCCTCCACCAGCTGGGCGGGTGTGAAGACCGACGTGCCGTAATACAGGATCTTGCCCTGCCGGATCAGGTCGTTGAGGGTGGTGATGGTTTCCAGCACATCAGTGTTGTAGTCCGGCCGGTGCGCCTGGTAGAGGTCGATCCGGTCCGTCTGCAGCCTGCGGAGGCTACCCTCCACTGCCTGCGTGATCCAGCGGCGGGAGTTGCCGGAATGGGCCGGGTTGGCGCTCATCTGGCCGTGGAACTTGGTGGCCAGGAAAACGTCGTCGCGCCGGCCGCGCAGGGCCCGCCCCACCACCTGCTCGGATTCGCCTTGGGAGTAGACGTCCGCCGTGTCGATGGCGGTGATGCCCGAGTCAAGGGAGGCGTGGATGATGCGGATGCTTTCGTCCGCGCCGGTGGGGGCCCCGTGCGGACCGCCGGCGCCTTCGCCAAAGTTCATGGTGCCAAGGGTGAGTTGGCTGATTGGGGTGCCCGAACGTCCGAACACCCTCAGTTCGCTGAGGCTCATCCCCGGTTCCCTCCTGTTGGCTGCGTGCCAGTTGCGTATATGCGTGAATGCCTGTTGCTGTCTGCCTGGTGCCCGCGCATCGTCGAGTGATGCCTACGTGCCGCCGATCGTCACGAGGCTACACAGATTCACTTCCACCCGGCAGAATCCCGCCTTGTTCCTTCTCTTTTCGACGCGGGAGGTAACGCAGGGAAGCGGGCGTGACGTTTTGTGGCGGGCAGGCCGGTTTCGGTCGGCAGTTTCGTCCCACGGCAGCACTGGAATAATCTGAACCAACGGTTGTGCGCGGGGGTGCAAACGCCCGGTGCAACATGCAGCACGTAAGTTCAGGCCCATCACACCAGACGAGGCGGACACGCATGACGGCATCAGACCAGCAGCACCTACTACGGCGGAACGCGCCAGCGGAACCACCGGCCGTGGATGCCCACCTGCTGCAGCAGCTCGCGGACGCCCATGGGGTGGGCACGTCGTTCCAGGGTTGGGACGGATTGCCGCACGCAGTGTCCCTCGAGACCCTGACGAAGGTCCTGGGCGCGTTGGGCGTGCCGGCCCACACTGATGAACAGATCCGGGCCGGACTGGCCGAAGCGGAACTGGCCCCTTGGCGCAAAACGCTGCCCCCCGCCGTCGTCATCCAGCAGGGTGAGCCGGCGCAGGTACCGGTCCATATTCCCGACGGAGCCCCGGTGAGCCTCCGCATCAGCCTTGAAGGCGGTGCCGGGAGCGTGGACGCGGCCCAGCAGGACGTGTGGGTGCAGAAGCGGGACGTGGACGGCGTGGCCATGGGCCGGGCCACCTTCGCCCTGCCGCAGGACCTGCCGCTCGGCTGGCATACGCTGCACGCGGAAGCCGGGAGCGTCACCGCCACCTCAACCCTGGTGGTGACGCCCGCCCGGCTGGATACCGCCCGGGACCTTGAGGAGCGGCGCGGCTGGGGGCTGGCCACCCAGCTGTACTCCGTGCGTTCGAAGCGTTCGTGGGGAATCGGGGATTTCTCCGACCTTGCCGACCTCGCCGCACTCAGTGGAGCCCGCGGTGCCGATTACGTGCTCGTCAACCCCCTGCACGCCGCAGAACCGGTTCCGCCGGTGCAGCCCTCACCGTACTCGCCGTCCACCCGGCGGTTCTTCAACCCGATCTATATCCGGATCGAGGCCATTCCGGAGCTTGCCTACCTGCGCCCCCGCAAGCGTGCCGCGCTGGAGAAGCTCCGCGACGAAGTGGCAGGGCTCAACAGGGACGCCGAACGGCTGGACCGGGACGCGGTCTACGCAGCGAAACTTCAGGCCCTGGAACTGCTGTACCACACGCGCCGGTCGCCGTCCCGGCAGGTCGCCTTCGATGAGTTCTGCCGTATTTCCGGCAGCGGCCTGGATGACTTCGCCCTCTGGTCAGCCATCCGCGAGGACGCTGCGCCGGACGACCCCATGTGGACCGACCCGGCGTTTTCCTTGGATTCGCGGGAGGCGGAGGCGCTGCGGGAAAGGCTTGCGGACCGGATTGGATTCCACCGGTGGCTGCAGTGGATCTGCGACGAGCAGCTGGAGAGCGCGCAGCAGGCAGCGCTGCGTTCGGGGATGCGGCTGGGCGTGGTGCACGACCTCGCCGTCGGCGTGGACCACAGCAGCGCGGACGCCTGGACGCTGAAGGGCGTTCTCACCCCCGCTACGAGTGTCGGTGCGCCGCCGGACATGTACAACCAGCAGGGCCAGGACTGGGGCCAGCCGCCGTGGCACCCGGCCAAGCTGGCCGAAGCGGGCTACCAGCCGTTCCGGAACATGCTGGCCACCGTGCTGCGGCATGCCGGCGGCATCCGGGTGGACCACATCCTGGGCCTGTTCCGGCTGTGGTGGATCCCCAGCGGCAACGCCCCCGGCGACGGCGCCTACGTGAAGTACGACCATGAGGCACTGATCGGCATCCTGGCCCTGGAAGCCCACCGGGCGGGGGCCGTGGTGATCGGCGAGGACCTGGGCACGTTCGAACCGTGGGTGCGGGACTACCTTGCCGCACGCGGCATTCTGGGCACGTCCATTCTTTGGTTTGAGTACGACGGCGATTCCCCCCTTGCGCCGGAAAAGTACCGTACGCAGGCGCTTTCCAGCGTCAACACCCACGATCTTCCCCCCACCGCCGGTTACCTCGCCGGGGACCACGTGGCGTTGCGCAGCCACCTGGGACTGCTGGAACGGTCCGAGGCCGAAGAGCGTGCCCAGCACAACGCGTCCCTGGAAAAGATGTTCGCGCTGCTCCGCGAACGCGGCTACCTGCCCGGAGCCGGCACCGGCGGAGACGCGGAGGAGCAGACCATCGAGGCCCTGCACCTGCTGCTCAGCCAGACGCCGTCCGTGCTGCTGGGCGTGGCGCTGGTGGATGCGGTGGGGGAGCGGAGGGTGCAGAACCAGCCCGGAACCACTGAGGAGCTCTACCCCAATTGGCAGGTGCCGCTGGCCGGTCCGGACGGCAAGCCGGTGTTCCTTGATGACCTCCCCGCCAACGCGCGGTTCAACTCGCTGCTCGCGGCGGTGGAGGAGGCCCTGCACGGCTAGTCAACGGTGAGGAGAATGCGATGAACGGCGAACCAGTACTGGTGGTTGGCGGTACCGGCATGCTCGGCGGCCAGGTGGTCACCGCGCTGTTGGACCGGGGCAAGGAAGTCCGCGCCCTGGTGCGGCCGGGATCGGATGCCTCGCGGCTGGAATCCCGGGGAGTGCAGATTGCCCGGGGCGACATGATGGACCCACGGTCACTGGACCAGGCCATGGCCGGCATCGACGCCGTGATCACCTCAGCTGCCGGCTACACAAAGCACCGCAAAGGCGACAGCCCCGCAACCGACACCACGGGCAACGCCAACCTGGCCGAAGCGGCCGCCCGGGCAGGCGTCCGGCGCTTTGTCCTCACCAGCATCCTGACCTGCGACGAAACCCCGCAGGTGCCGCACTTCTGGCACAAGAAGCTCATGGAGGACAAGCTCGAGGGCCTCGGCGTACCGTTCGTTGCGCTGCGGCCGGGTGCCTTCCTGGACCAGGTCACCCGGTTCGGCGGTGACCCTGTGACAAAGGGCAAACTCATGTGGTTCGGTTCGCCCAACGTTCCGCTGACCTTTGTGCTCACCCCTGACCTTGCCGGTTACCTGGCAGATGCCGTCGATGCTCCGGGAATCGACGGGGAACGGATCGACATCGGCTGGGACCGGCCGGTCCGCATGAAGGACGTGGCGGACATGATGGGCCGGCTCAGCGGATCGAAGGTCCGGGTCCGCTCAGTGCCCTTGAGGGTGCTGAAGACGGCCGGAGTGGTGCTGGGACGGGTGAGCCCGACGGTGCCGGACATGGCGTCCATGATGGGCTGGTTCCAGACCGGCCGCTACGTCGCCAACACCACACGGCAGCGGGCAGTGTTCGGCCCGCCGCCCACGGCCGAGGATGCCATCCGGCGGCTGCTCGGCATCCTCGGCCATCCGGCCGACAGGTAGGTCAGCGCCGCTATCCGGCGGTGATCACATGGGTGGAGTGGTCGTACCGGAAGGTGACCGGGCCGCCGTCGTGCTCCCTTCCAAGTGGACAGCTCTCTTCTGCTGTTTGTACCGGCTTCGCAGTCTCGAGCCTGGCCTGGCAACCGGCGGCTGTGTCAGCCGTTTGGTACCAGGGCGGTGGGCGAAGGAGTTTTGACGTTGTGGACCACCGGTCCGGGAAGGCCTGTCCCTGGGTCAAGGGCGAAAGTGGCCACGTTGTCGGAGCGCTCGTGGGCAACGTGGAGCCAGGGCCCCTGGACCAGGTGGTGCCGGGGCCAGTCGCCGCCGCTGTACACGTCCTGCACAGGTAGCAGTTCGCTGCCGTCGCTGCCTACCTCAAGCACGCTGATCCGGTTGGATCCGCGGACGCCGGCGTACGCAAAGGTGCCGCCTGGGCCGAGGCAGATTTCGGCGGCCGAGTCGCCGTCCCTGGCACCTCCCAGTGTTGCGGGGCCACGGAACACCAGCTCGAAAGTTCCGGCTTCCGGCCGGACAACAAAGACCTCGATGGAGTATTCGGAGACGACGAACACGTTCCCGCTTGAGTGCTGCGCCAGGTGCCGGGGGCCGCTGCCGAAAGGCAGGGCGACTTCATGATCGGCCACCAGCCCGGTTCCGGGTTTGTAGGTCCAGATTCGGAGTGTGTCGTGGCCCAGGTCTGTGGTCATGACCCGCCCGTCCTGCAGCGTCAGGCTGGTATGTGCCCTGCTCTGCCGGCGTTCATCGGGGGAGTGGGCCGCATGCGGATCAACCGACGGCGAGGCCGGGAACCGCTCCGTGATCCCGCCGTCGGCATCCAGTTCATAGAGCAGGACCTGGCCGTCTCCCCAGCAGGTCGCGGTGACGAAGCGGCCCTGCGGGTCCACTGCAACGTGGCAGGTGGCCTCGCCTGCCGGCCAGGGTGTGCCCATCGGTTCCAGCGTGTGGCCGCCGACGTGCCGGTATGCCTGAACCATCCTGCGCTGCTCGGCCACCGCGTACACCACGGGAAGGGTCGGATGGACGGCAACGAATGACGGCGACTGGGCCTCCACTGCCGTGCCGAGCCATTCCAGGCTCCCGTCCCCGTTGGCGCGGAGGGCGCCGATGCCCTCTGCGCGTCCGCCGCCGTCCGGGGTGTAAGCGCCAGTCCAGATGATGGCGGTGTGAGGAGCTTGGCCCTCTGTGGCAGGTGTCCCGGAGGCAGATGTCATGGCTCCATCCTGCCAATAAACACAGCTCTGCCGCGGCGGCGTCGCGTCAATTACGATGAAATTTCCAGCCAGGAAGATGGAGGTGGATCCGATGGCTGATGTTGTCGTCTCAGGTTCCCTCTCTTGCCGTCCAGTCTCCTGGCGCGGGGCAACCCTAGTGCCCGCACTCATGCCGAAGGGGAGCACGTTGCATTCTGTCCCATCCTCCGGAAGTCCGAAACAGTTACGTATGGGGGCCGTCGAGGTGGCGGACGCCCTGCGGGCCGCCGGCTGCGTGTTTGCCGAGGAGGAAGCCCTGCTTCTCCTCGAGCGGGCGGCCAGCCCCGACGAGTTGGCAGACTGCGTGCGGCGCCGGGTGGCCGGTGTTCCGCTGGAGTACATCTTGGGCTGGGCAGAGTTCGATGGCCACCGCATGGCGGTCCGTCCCGGTGTTTTCGTTCCCCGGCGGCGGACCGAACTGTTGGTTTGGCTTGCCGCTGAGCTGATGTCGGGGGAGGGCAGTTCTTCACGTGGCGCCGTTTCGGGTGATTCCTTGTCCGGCATCGCCACAGAGGTCCAAGGCCCTCGGGGAAATGCTTTCTTCGGTGGTGTGGTGGTGGACTTATGTTGCGGTTCCGGAGCCGTTGGTGCGGCCCTTGCACGACGATTCACACGAGCAGAACTGCACGCGGCGGATATTGATCCCGTCGCTGTGGAGTGTGCGCGGAGCAATCTCGAGGCTCTTGGAGGCCACGTCCACGCCGGTGATCTGTTCGATGCGCTCCCTCGAGGTCTTAGAGGAAGGGTCGACGTCCTCGCCGTCAACGCACCGTACGTTCCCACCCATGCCATCAGAACCATGCCGTCGGAGGCGCGCGTTCACGAACCGCTTATTTCCCTCGACGGCGGCACGGACGGGCTCGACTTTCACCGCCGTGTGGCAGCAGGCGTTAAAAACTGGCTCGCGCCGCAAGGCCATCTTCTCATCGAAACCAGCGGGCAGCAGGCCGACGGTACCGCCGCGCTCGTGGCCGCCGAAGGGCTCTCTGTGACCACCGTTCATTCAGAGGAACTCGATGGAACAGTCGTGGTGGGGAGCGCCCGCAGCTAGGGCGCCTTTGGCAGCGCCATGCGTCATGTCGTGGCGGCCGTCCGCCCAACTTTTCATATGGAGTCGCGTCGGAGCCGGAAAGGGCTGTGTAGAGACTTGTTTGATTGGGCTGGCGTTCGAACCGTCGCGTGTTGCACCGGCCCCTGCACCCGCTTTACCGGTAGCGGGCCGAGCGCTCCTGATGTTTCGGAGTTAGTCCGATGCCTTTGCCATGGTCATGGCCAGGGGCCGTTGGTTGCCGGTTGGGGGGGAAAAACTGTGGTGGTTTGAAGTAGTGGTTTTGTTGGGGCGTTTGGGTGGGGTCGATGTGGGGTGGGGGGATGAAGGCCGGGATGCCGCCGGTGGTGGTGATGGTCCAGTGTTCTTTGTGGATGAGGTGGTGGTGATGGGTGCAGAGGAGGGTGCCGTTGGTGGTGTTGGTACGGCCGCCGTGTGACCAGTAGGTGATGTGGTGTGCTTCGCACCAGGGGGCGGGGATAGTGCAGTTGGGGAAGGTGCAGCCTTGGTCGCGTGCCGTGAGGGCGAGGCGCGTTGAGCTGGGGTGAAGAGTCTGGTTTTGCGTCCGAGGTCGAGGATCTCGCTGTTGGTGCCCAGGAGTGCGGGGATGATGTCGGCGTCGCAGGCGATTTTGCGCAGGGTGGTGGCGGCGACGGGCCCAGTGAAGGCAAAGGTTCCCGCGGCCGGTGTGTGGGGTGTGTCGGGTGCGGGTGC
Organism: Pseudarthrobacter sp. SL88; assembly: GCF_026672455.1. Classification (NCBI taxonomy): domain Bacteria; kingdom Bacillati; phylum Actinomycetota; class Actinomycetes; order Micrococcales; family Micrococcaceae; genus Pseudarthrobacter; species Pseudarthrobacter sp. SL88. The sequence continues at coordinate 3,582,764 of NZ_JAPPRD010000001.1, read as the reverse complement.
GGGAGCGGCAGCGGGGAAGAGGTCGTGGTGGTTGATGGTGGCGATGATTTGGGGTCTGTTGCCGCCGGTGGTGGGCAAATGGGTGGTGGTGAGGGCGGTTTTGACGGCGGTGATGATGCCGTCGAGTTGTTGCTGCGGACGGGTGCGGCGCTCCAGGTCCGGGAAGCTCTTTTCGTCTGTGCCCTCGGGGTAGGCGGTTTCTACGGCATTGCCGTCTCCGGTGACTGCGCCGTCGCTAGGTGAGGTGACCGTGGTTGCGGCACTGGTGACTGCGCCGTCTGTGTTTCCGCGGTTGCTGCTGGTGTTTGGGGTGGTGGTGCGGGGGTTGGTGGCGATGTTCATGGCGGTGAGGAGGTGTTCGTATTGGTCGGTGGTGGCGAAGATTTCTACGCGGTGGAGGCCGTGGCGGGGTTTGCGGATGAAGGCGCCTTGGGTGTGGCGGAGTGCTTCTTCGGTGGGTTCGGTGCCGTCGGCGTCGAGGGTTTCGGTGAGGCGTTGGGCCAATCGGGCGAGGAAATCGGGGTCTGCGGTGGTGGCGGCGTGGGTGAGGTGGCGTTCGATGCCGTGCAGGGTTTCGGGGGTGGCCTGGTGTTGTAGCCGGTGGAGGGTGGCGGTGATGATGGTGGCCGCGTGGGAGGACACGGCGGGTGCGGTGATGGTGTGTGGGGGTGTGGCTGTGGTGGCGGGCTGGCCGGTGCTGGCGTCGGCCGGTGCGAGGGTGGTGGCGAGGTGTTCGTGGGGTGGCGGTGTGGGTGCGCCGGTGAGGGTGGTGCCGGGCAGGGTTTGCTGGGCGAGTGTGAGGCGGCGGCGGGCTTCGCGGATGGAGATGCGGAGCCGGAGCCGGAGAAACTCAGCGGTGTTCCGGCACCCGTCGTCGGCCGGGGACCTCACCACGTTGGGTGCTCCAGTGGGTGTGGGCGTGGGCCAGCTGGCGTCGGTTTCGTTGAGGGTTTCGGTGCCGTTGGCGTCCCACGTGCTGGCCCCGGTGGTGGTGCGGCGGGCGCTCCGGTTGGTGGTGGCCCGGGCGGCGGCGTCGTGGATCGCGAGGGTGCGGGTGTGGTCCACGGCCCCGGCGGCAATGAGCTGGAGGTACTCGACGCAGCGGGCGAGCTCTTCGACCTCCGCGGCGAACATGGCCGCCCCGGTGTAGCAGGAAGTATGCAGTGCTTCCGGGGCTGCGACCGCCGCCCCAGCCACCCCTGCGATCAGAGCAGACAAGTCCAAAGCCGGGTCCAGCGGTTGCACCGGTGATTGGTCCGTTACGGGGTAGCCGGGGACGGGCCGGAGGTACCGTGTCGCACGGACGTGCCGCCCGGCGTCGTGCGCTGTTGCGCGGACCTGTTGGCCTGTCTCGATCGCTGTCGCGCGGACCTGTTGGCCTGTCTCGATCGCTGTCGCGCGGACGTGTGGCCCGGTCTCGTGCACGGAGGAAGGCTGACTGCTGGAGCGGAAGCCCAGCGGCAGGAAGCCCGAAGAGTCTTCGCTCTCCGTCAGCTTCTCCCCAATGGCTTCCATGACCCCACTCTGCCAAAGGGCACTGACAATCAGGACCCCCACAAACGCCTATGTGGAAAACCTGGCCCGTGCACGTCTCCTGGCTGGTCACGTCACCCGCAGCCGGAGCGGGCGCGCAGCCGAACCTCAATTAAATTGCCATTTTCTTGATGGTATTCAGTGATTTCGGCGTTCCCCCGGGACTAGGGTTGCCGTAGTGGGTCATGCAGACGGGCCTTCGTCAACAATGGGCCGGGAGTGGCAAATGGCTGGCAAGGAACGGGGCAAGACGGTCCGGGCGGACCTTGAGGAGTCGGGTAAGGACGCCGCTGTGAATGGGGATTCCGTTGCCCCTGAGCATGCCGAAAACATGGATAGTCAGCCGGCACGGCGTGTGCCGGGGATTAACGGTTATGACCCCAACCAATGGCCTGACGCCGGATCCTAGGTGTCGGCCGCCCACGAGTGATCGGTTCGATGACCGGCTGACGGCTGTTCCAGACAGGCAGCGCTAGACAGGCAGCGCTAAACAGGCAGTGCTGTACGGGCAGGGCGCAGCGGGCGGTGCTTAAACACGCTGCCGGCCGGCGCGTCCCCCAAGGATCGCGACGGCCGGCAAGGCGAATCAGTTGTAGCACACGGAAGGCGGGAGCCCCTTGTCAATCGGGGGTTCGCCCGGGGCGCCTGCTCCCGCGGAGTGGCTAGCTCTTGGAGTTGCCCTCACTGGTGGTGCCGAGGTTCGTGGTTTCCGGATGCGTGCTGTGGGCCGGAATGTGGTCTCCGCCCAGCCCGCCCGCTACACCGGTGGTTGGTGAGGTGTCGTGGCTGGATGGCGTGGACTTCCCGGAGGAGTCGTCACGGTGCATCGCCGAGCCCAATACGGTTCCGGCACGCCGGGCTGCCTCTGACAGCTGGTCGGCTACATCCGGGGCTTTCTCTTTGATGGCCTCGGTAGCAACTGCCACTTTGTCCTGTACGGGCTTGCTGTCCCAGACCCCGGCTGCGCGGGCTTTCAGCTTGTCGTAGGCAGCGCGTCCTGACCTAGATCCAAGGACGTAGCCGACGGCAACTCCAACACCCAAAAGAAGCTTGTTTTTCATTGTGAACTCCTGCTCCGAAAGAAGGTTTCCAGGTCCGGCCCGGCTGCAACGCCGTAGCCGGAAAAGTGAAAACCGGCCCGGGGATGTCCTCCCCAGGCCGGTTTCCTGGCTGTGGGCGCTGCGTTAGCGGCGCGCACCGCGCTTAGTGACCATGCCGTAGATCGCAAGGACGATCAGCGATCCGAGGATCGCCAGCAGCCAGGTCTGCAGCGAGAAGAACTCCTGCAGTCCGCCGCCGAACAGCGCGCCGCCGATCCATCCGCCAAGGAGGGCACCTACGACGCCCAGCACCAGGGTGATGATCCAGCCGCCGCCCTGGCGTCCCGGAAGGATCGCCTTTGCAATCGCACCGGCAATAAGTCCGAGAATCAGAAATGCAATGAAACCCATTTTTCGCTCCTCTTCCTAAGTAAGGACGCCCCCGGATTCCGGAGGCAATTCATCCTCTGCCCTAATAGTAATCATGCTTACTATCGATTTGCCAACCCCGGAGAGGAGGAAAGTGGCTGCTCAGGCCTGCCTCAGTGCCCTGTCACGTCTGAATCGTTTCCGGCGTCGGGACCCTCGTCGAGGATAGTCAATTCCGCGAGATCCTGCGGATCCAGGACGAAATCGAAGACATCCAGGTTCTCACGCATCCGGTCCGGATTCGCGGTCTTCGGAATCGTTACCAATCCGTTTTGTACGTGCCAACGCAGCACCACCTGGCCCGGCGTTTTTCCGTGTTTTTCCGCCAGCCGACCCAGGGCCGGCGCGCCCAGGATACCGGCGCCGGAGCCGCCCAGGGGACTGTAGGACTCGGTGGCAATGCCATGTTTTGCATGGAATTCCCGTTCCGCCACCCGGGTGACTGCCGGTGTCAGTTGGATCTGGTTGACGGCTGGAACAACATCCGTCTCCGCCATCAACCGCTCCAGGTGCGCCGGCTTGAAGTTGGACACGCCAATGGACCGCACCTTTCCCCCTGCCTGGAGGCGTTCGAACGTCTTCCAGGTGGAGATGAACTGATCCCTGCCGGGCAAGGGCCAATGGATCAGCAGCAGGTCCACATAGTCGAGGCCGAGCCGCTGCAGCGACCCCTCCAACCCTTCCACAGCCCTGTCGTTCCCTTGGAACTCGCCATCCAGTTTGGTGGTGATGAAAAGCTCACCGCGGTCAGCGCCACTGGCCTTAATGCCGTTGCCCACGCCGCGTTCGTTGCCGTACTTCACTGCCGTATCGATGTGCCTGTAGCCGGCCTCTACGGCCTGGACGACGGCGGCCGCCGCCTGGTCGTCGTCCAGCGGCCATGTGCCGAGACCGATCTGGGGAATCGTGTATCCGTCGTTGAGTGCGATAACAGGTGCAAGTGTCATATTAACAGTCTGCCGTCCTTTCCGTGATGGGCTTCATGCGGCGAAGCCCTATTTCTCGAATGCGCGGAGGACGTTGCCTGCGTTGTGGTTCAGGACCGCCCTGGCCGTGTCGGATACCTTGTCCGGGTTTTTCTGCTGGCCCAGGAATTTCACGAAGCGCTGGATGGCCTGAGCTGCCTTCGCGGCGTCCCGGTCCTCCACGGCCTTCTGTGCCTGCTGGGCTGCTGCGGTGAGCTGGCTGGCCACCGGGCCCGCGATCTCACCCGATTCCACCAAATCCTCCACCGCATTCTGCAGTGCCTTCACGCTGCCCGGAAGCCACGCGGCGCGCAGCGGGACATCGCCGAACTGCATGTCCGAGGCGAGGTAGAAGTCGGTGTAGGACGGCTGGTTGTATGTGGTGTTCTGCCGGGCCACCTCAGCACGGTACTGGGGATCGTGCATGAGGGTGTAGAGCTTGTGGTCCGTCACCTCGGTGCTCAGGTAGATCCGCAATGCGGAGCTGTCGGCGGTGCGGACCACCAGTTCTTCGCGCCAGTCGCCCAGGATGTCCGCCACCAGGCTGGGGGTGCCCTTGGTGCCGTTGTTGGTGCGCGTGCCGTCCGCGGTCAGCAGGCGGCCCCGCGTCCAGTCGTCGATGGTGGGGGTCTGGTCGCCGGAGCCGTTGACGATCTGCGTCGTCATGTCCGCGGCCCACCTGATGCTCATGTTGGTACCGGGGCTTGTGCTGGAAAGCTTGCGGCCGTCGGCGGACTGCATGCCGATCGCCCAGTTCTCCAGGCCGGGGACGGAAGGATCCACGTCGCCGATCATGCCGCGTCCCGTGTCCTTGCCCGAGTAGGCGCCGAACAGCACCTCACCCGTCGCGGCGTCGCGCATGGCGTAACCGTACGGCGCGTACGTGCCGCCCTCGTGGACGGTGAAGATCTCCTTGCCGGGGCGGTTGGGATCGATGTCCGCCACGTGCATGGCATCGCCGTGGCCCAGGCGTGCCTCCTCACCCGGCGCGGCGCTGCCGGCCGGCAGGGTGTCGAACGAGCTGTACAGAAGCGAGCCGTCGTCGTCGAGCGTTGCCGAACCGTAGACGATCTCCTGCTTGCCGTCGCCGTCAACGTCGGAGGCGCTCAGGGAGTGGAAGCCCTGGGTGGTGAGCTTGCCGTGGGTCGGGTCCGTTCCGTCCCGGCCGTGCGGGGAGTCGTTGAACGGGTTGGTCATGGGAGTCCAGCCCGAGTCCACGTTCCATACGGGGGAGAGGTTGGCGCCGTCCCAGGTGTAGGTGGCCAGGGTGGTGCGGGTGTAGTAGCCGCGGGCGAACACGGCGGCGGGCTTCTTGCCGTCCAGGTAGGCGACGCCGGCGAGGAACCGGTCCACGCGGTTGCCCGGTTCGATGCGGGCCATGGCGTAGTCGCCCCACATCATGCCGTCGTCGGTCCGGCCCGGCTGGTAGGCGACGGTCTTGAGTTCCTTGCCCGTGGCGCCTTCGAAGACGGTCAGGTATTCGGGGCCGGACACGATGAATCCTTCGAACGCGCGAAGGTTGTTCCGGCTGCTGCGCGAGGGGGCGTAGACGTCCATGAAGTAGTCGGTCAGCGCCTCGGCATCGGCTTGGGACAGCGGGTACTTGTACTTCGGCGCGATGCCGAAGGCTTCTTCGAGGGTGGCCGGCCAGTTTCCGGCCTTCACCTCGGGGTGCTCCGTCCAGCCCTGGAAGGTCTTCACCATGTGCTGGTAGTAGTCCGCCGCGCTCATCCGGTAGTCGTCGCTGTTCGAGTACCCGGCATTGATATCGGACCGGAGCATGGTGATGAACGATTCCGCGGCCACGCTGCCGTCCGCGTTGTAGTTGGTGGTCTTGGTGCCCGGCGCGGTCTTCATCATCAGCTCGGCCCGGCCGTCGCCGTCGAAATCATTGACCAGCATCTGGGTGTAGTGGGCCCCGGAGCGGATGTTGACGCCCAGGTCGATCCGGTGCAGCAGCGTGCCGTCGGCTTTGTAGGTGTCCACGTAGGTGTTGCCGGTGTAGCCCACCTGGGAGACGTCTTTTGAGTTGTTCGGGTCCCACTTGACGATGAACTCGTACTGGCCGTCGCCGTCCACATCGCCCACGGAGGTGTCGTTGGCCGAGTAGGTGTAGGCCTGGCCGGTGGGCGTGGTGCCGTCGGCCGGCTTTTTCAGCGGAATGTCCTTGAAGTTGCCGCCCCAGGAGGTGGCAGTGGCGCTTTCGTCCAGTTCGACGCCGCCGACGACGGCCCGCACCTGGTACTTCGACGCGGCGGTCCCGGCGGGGTCCTGATAGTTGGTGCTGTCCGTGACCGTCGCCACCTTCTGCCCGTCCCGGTACACGTTGAAGTCCGTGCCGGTCAGGCCGGTTGCTGAGGATCCGGTGGCCTCGTTGCCGAGCAGGCGCCAGCTGAGGAACACACCTTCGGACGTTCCCGCAGCCACCAGGCCGCGGTCCAGGTAGTCGAGCTGGATTCCCGGATTGCCGGGCTTGGAGGGGGAAGGCCCGACGGCGGCAGCAGGGGCTGCGAGGCAGCCTACGGTGAGTGCCAGGCCGAGAGTGGCGACCGACAGGAGGCGTGCGGGAGCCTTGGAGGGATTCATCAGTGAATCCTTTCAATTTCGAATTGGGAAAACGCTTCCCCAGCAATCTAGACTGCGGGGTTAGGCAAAACAAGCCTTGTCTTCTGAACCCGCCGCGGGGTATTTAGAACGTTGTAGAAATACTGGCCCTTCAGGCCGACTCCCGTACCACCAGTTCAGTGGGAATGGTGATGGCAGCATGGTTTTTCCCGGCGATGACGTCCAGCAGCAACCGCACCATTTCCTCGCTGATCCGATCGAATGGCTGCCGCACCGTGGTCAGGGCCGGCGTGGCGGCGGACGCGGCCGAAATGTCGTCGAACCCGACTACTGCAACATCCTCGGGAACCCGCCGGCCGGCGTCGTGCAATACCTCCAGCGCGCCAAGGGCCATAAGGTCGTTGGCGGCGAAGACGGCATCCACGTCGGGGACCCGGGCGAGGAGCTCACGCATGGCCCTGGCCCCGCTTTCGCGGCTGTAGTCACCCGGCGCCACCAGCGCCTCATCGAAGACCTCGCCCTGATGTGCCCGGTACGCTTCCAGCCGCCGGATGCCGCCGGACGTGTCCTGCGGGCCGGTGATGGTGGCGATCCGCTTCCGGCCGCCGTTGTCCAGGAACTCCAGCAGCTCCAAGGCGCCTTGGTAGTCGTCGGCTGCCACGTAGCCCATCTTCTTTTCGAAGCCCAGGGGAACGCCACAGGCGATGGCAGGCACGCCTGCGGCGATGATGTCGGCGATGACGCCCTTCCTGCTGCCATGCGAGGAGACCAGGAGGACTCCGTCCACATGGCCGGCGGTGAGGAAATCGGTGGCCCGGCGCTGCTCGTCTTCCGTGCCGGCCATGATCAGCACCAGGGGAATGTCGTGCACGGCCAGGGCATCGGCGGCGCCCCGCATCAGGACGGCGAAGTTGGGGTCGGCGAACAGGCGGTCGTGCGTTTCGGTCAACAGGAACGCCACCGAGTTGGCTTTGTTCGTGGCAAGGTTCCGGGCATGCGGATTGACGCGGTACCCGGTCTTTTTGATGGCGGCGTTGACGGCAGCCAACGCGGGCGGGCTGACCCAGTGGCCGCCATTGAGCACCCGCGAAACTGTCCCTCGCGAGACGCCTGCCTCCCTGGCCACATCGTCAATCTTGGGCCGGGGCCGGCCTTGCGGTTGCATCATGATCCGAGCCTATCCAGCCCTAGGCCTTTACGGCGCCGGCGGCGAGGTCAACGCGCCAGTAACGCTGCAGGAACAGGAACATGATGACCAGCGGAACGATGGACAGCAGGGCTCCGGCCAGCACCAGCGTGTACAGCGCCGGGGCGGTGGCGCCCTGGTTGAGGAGTCCGTTCAGGCCCACCGTCAACGGGAACAGCGTGTCATCACCCAGCATGATGTACGGCAGCATGAAGTTGTTCCAGATGGCTACGAACTGGAACAGGAAGATGGTCACCAGCCCGGGGAGCATCATGGGCAACGCGATGCGGTTGAAGATGTACATGTCCTTGGCGCCCTCCGTCCGGGCAGCCTCGATCACATCCCCGGGAACCGACGCAGCGGCGTAGATGCGGGCCAGGTAGATCCCGTAGGGGCTGATGATCTGCGGCAGGAGAACGGACCAGTACGTGTTGGTCAGGCCCAGCTGGGCCAGCATCAGGTACTGCGGGATGGCGAGGATGACGCCCGGAACCAGCACGCCCATGAGGAGAACCTTGAACACGCCGTTCTTACCGGGAAAGTCGTATTTGGCCAGGACGTAGCCGGAGAGGGCGGACACCCAGGTGGAGAGCAGGGCTCCCACGCCGGCGTAGAGGGCGGTGTTGAGCATCCAGCGCCAGAACACGCCGTCGCGGTAGGCGGTCAGCTCCACGATGTTGTTCCACAGGTGGACGCTCGGCGCAAAAGTAAAGGTGGAGAAGAGCTCGTCGCTGCTCTTGCTGGCCGCGGCCACCACCCAGATGACGGGGAACAGGCAGTACAGCGCCCCGAGGATCAGGATGCCGGTGGAAAGGAAGCTCGGTTTCTCGCGGATCTCAGTGGGAGTGGACATGGTCAGTTCTCCTGTCCGAAGGCCCGCTTCTGCACAATGCGCAGGAAGAGGAAGGAAATGGCGAAGGTGGCGAGGGCGATGATGATGCTGGTTGCCGCCGCAGAGTAGATGTCATTGCGGGTGAAGGCGTCCCGGTAGACGAGCATCAGCGGTGACCAGCTCGTGGAGAGGCTGTTTGCCAGCGGGCGGAGCGTGGTGGGTTCGGCGAAGACCTGCAGCGTGGCGATCATGGAGAACAGCGCCGTCATCACCACCGACGGGGCAATGATGGGGATCTTGATGCGCAGCGCGGTCTGGATCTCCGAGGCACCATCCAGTTTGGCGGCCTCATAGATTTCCTGGGGCACGGCCTTGAGTGAGGTGTACATGACGATCATGTTGAAGCCCACGCCGCCCCATAGGGCGATGTTGGCGATGGCAAAGGTGATCAGGTCCGGGTTCAGCAGCGATGGCAAGGCTATACCCAGCCTGTCCGCCACGAAGTGGAAGGGGCTGACCCCGGGCAGGTACAGGAAGCCCCACAGGAGCGAGCTGATCACGGCCGGCACGGCGTAGGGCAGGAAGATGGCGGTGCGGGAGAAGTTGCCGGCACGGGTACGCCGCGAGTCCAGGAGGAGTGCGAAGAGCAGCGCGAAGCCAAGCATCAGCGGGATCAGGATGGCGCCGTACGTGAGGACACGGAGGACGCTGGCGGTGAACTCGGGGTCGGTCAGGGAGCGGATGTAGTTGTCGAACCCGGCAAAGACGGTGCTCTGTGCGCCCTTGCCCAGCCCCAGTCCGCTGACCTTCTTCTGCTGGAAGCTCAACACCAAGGTGTAGGCGATCGGTGCCGCCATGAACACCAGGAACAGGACAATGCCAGGGGCCAGCATCGCGTACGGGATCATGGCCCGCTGCCTGAAGTTCCGGGCCTTCCGGGGAGTCCCGGGCCCGGCGGATGCGGTCTTTTCCGCCTTGGTTGGCGCGGTCGCTGTCGCTGCCATGGTGCACTTCCTTGGGTGGGGTGGTGGGGAACGAACCGGGAGGGCGCCGCGGCACCCTCCCGGCAGGCGGGACTACTTGACTGTGAAGCCGGTCTTCCTCAGGTCGTCAACGGTGACCTGCTGCATGCCGGCCACGGCGTCCAGGAACGCACTCTTGGTTTTGGCCTGGGCAGCCTTGGCGAACTGGTCGTTGTACGCGTTGTAGGCAACGTTGACGTTGGGGCCGTAGCTGAACGATGTGACGCTCTGCGCAGCTTTGCCCACCACATCGTAGAAGTCGGGCTGGTTGCTGAAGAACTCCGGCGCCTTGGTCAGGGCCGTCTTGGCACCTTCGGTGTCCGCAGGGTAGATGCCGGCCACGTCCACCAGGGCCTTGACGGCCTCGGGATCGGTATTCAGCCACGAAGCGAACCTGGAAGCCGCCGCGACGTTCTTGGACTGGGACGTCACAGCGGTGGAGGAGCCGCCCCAGTTGCCGGTGGCGGGCTTGGCGGAATCCCACTGCGGCATGGGGGCCACTTTCCACTTGCCGGCCGTTGCGCCGGCATTGCCGGAGAGCACGCCGGGGGCCCAGGCGGCGCTGAGCCAGCCCACCTGCTTGCCGTTGTTCAATGCGGCGTTCCATTCGGGGGTGTACATGGGCTTGTTGTCGATGATGCCCTGCTCCACCAGTCCTCCCCAGTAGCCGGCCACCTTCTCTGTGGGATCCTCGGCAATCTTGACGCTCCACGCGTCACCGTCGATGGCCCACCATGACGCCCCGGCCTGCTGGGCCATGCCCGTGAACCAGCCGGCGTCGTTGGAGGAGAACGTGCCCAGGTAAGCCTCTGGGTCAGCGTCGTGCACCTTCTTGGCCGCCGCGGCGTATTCTTCCCAGGTTGTGGGGACGGCGAGGCCCAGGCGTTCGAAGATGTCTGCACGGTAGTAGAACGCCATGGGACCGGTGTCCTGCGGAACGGCATAGAGGGCGTCACCACCAAGGGTGACGGAATCCCAGACGGCCTCAGGGAATGCGTCCTTGGTGTCCTTGGCGTCGGTTCCGGAGAGGTCTGCCAGCGCATCTGCTGCCACCAGGGTGGGGATCTTCTGATACTCAGCCTGGATCAGGTCCGGCGCGCCGGAACCGGCGTTGACGGCCGTCAGCAGTTTGGTGATGGCGGGATCGCCGCCGTCCTGCTTGTTGACCGTGACGTGGATGTTGGGGTTCTTCTCGTTCCAGAGATCCACCACCTTGTCCAGGTTCGGGGCCCAAGCCCAGTAGGTCAATTCCACCTTCTGGTTTGGATCCGTGTTCTGTTCCACGGAGCTGGTGCCGGAACCTGTGGAACATCCTGCGGTGAGCAGGGCCGCTGCGGCCATCATTGCCGCTGCGCTTGCACGAAATGAGCTGCGCATTCCGTCCTCCTTGTCGAAAAAGCTGGCTGTGTAAAAGCTGGTGGGATCCCGGCGCGGGATCCGTCGTGCTGCGGCGGAAGCGGACACACTGCGTCAACCAAGTCCTGTGAGCGGTTCCAGTAATTCACACAGTTGTGATCTATGTCAACAAAATATTGCCTGTATCACTTCATTGAAGAGCTGTGATACTACTGGGAGCGCACACAGTTCTAAGGAGATCACCCGATGACAGACGTCCTGCAGGCACCAGCACCTGGACTCGCGCCGGCGCCGTGGGTCCAGCGCCCGGCGGGCCTTTGCTACGGCGGGGACTACAACCCGGAGCAGTGGCCCCGCGAGGTGTGGGTGGAGGACATCGCCCTGATGCGCGAAGCCGGCATCAACCTGGTCAGCGTTGGGATCTTCTCCTGGGTCCTGCTGGAACCGCGGGAAGGGGAGTACGACTTCGAGTGGCTGGACCACCTTGTCGGCCAGCTCACCGATGCCGGTATCAGCATCGACCTGGGCACCCCCACCGCCGCCCCGCCGGCGTGGTTCTGGAAGAAGTACCCCCAGGCCCATCCCGTGACGCGGGACGGGCTCACTCTTGGCCACGGCTCCCGCGGAATGGCCGCGCCCAGCTCGCCGGACTACCGCCGGGCTGCGGTAAACATCACCGAACAGCTGGCGCGGCGCTATGGTTCCCACCCCGGCGTCGTCCTCTGGCATGTCCACAACGAGTACGGCGCTCCCGTCAGCGAGTCCTACGATGACGCCTCCGTGGCGGCGTTCCGGACCTGGCTGCAGGCCCGCTACGGCAGCCTCGACGCGCTTAACGCGGCCTGGGGCACCCTCTTCTGGGGACAGAAATACAACGCCTGGGACGAGATCGATGCCCCGCGGATCTCCGCGAGCGTCAGCAACCAGGGCCAGCGGCTGGACTTCGCCCGGTTCACCTCCAACGCCATGTTGGAGTGCTTCATTGCAGAACGCGACGTCATCCGCCGCTACGCCCCCAGCACCCCGGTGACCACCAACTTCATGGCCACCAACTGCCTGTCCCCGGACTATTGGGCCTGGAGCCGGGAGGTGGACATCGTGGCCAATGACCACTACCTCGTGGCGCAGCGGACGGACAACCACATTCTCCTGTCCATGGATGCGGACCTGACCCGCTCACTGGCCGGAAACAAGCCGTGGATGCTGATGGAGCACTCCACCAGCGCCGTGAACTGGCAGGGCCGCAACATCGCCAAGCGTCCGGGGGAGCTGGCCCGCAACAGCCTGGCCCACGTTGCCCGCGGTGCCGATGCCGTGATGTTCTTCCAGTTCCGCGCCTCCCGCTTCGGGGCGGAAAAGTTCCACTCGGCCATGCTTCCGCATGCCGGTACGGGCACCCGGATCTGGCGGGAAGTCCTGGACCTGGGCGACGACCTGAAGAAACTTACGGCCGTGAAGGGCTCCACTGTCACCGCCAAAGTGGCCATCCTGTGGGACGTCGAATCCTTCTGGGCCCAGGACCTGGAGTGGCGGCCCAGCAACGAACTGACCCACCGCGAGCGGATCGAGGCCTACTACTCGGTGCTGTGGAACCGTGGCGTTGCCGTGGACTTCGCCCACCCGGAATCGGATCTATCCGGCTACGACCTGGTGCTCGCCCCGGCCCTGTACCTCGTGGGCGAACTTGCGGCGGCCAACCTGCGCAACTATGTCCAGGGCGGCGGGCACCTGGTGGTGTCCTACTTCTCGGGCATCGTGGACGCCACGGACACCGTTCCCGCGGGAGCTTCGCCCGGTCCGCTGCGTGACCTGCTGGGGCTGGAAATCCACGAATTCCTGCCCCTGCGCGAACACCAGGCAGTCCAGCTCAGTGCCGGACGGGGGACCGGCACCATCTGGTCCGAGGAAATCCACCCCACCACCGCGGACGTCGTGGCCCGCTACCAGGACGGTCCGGCCGCGCCGGGACCGGCCATTACCCGCAACGCCTTCGGCCGTGGCACGGCCTGGTACGTCTCCACGGACCTGGACGACGGCGGCCTGGCCGCCATCCTGGCGGAGGCGCTGGCCCACGCCGGGCTGTCCGCAGGAGACGGGCACCCGTCCGGCCTTGAGGTGTCCGTGCGCAGCAACGGTGCAGACCGCTTCACGTTCCTGATCAACCACACCGAGGCTGACGCGTCATTCGCAGTCTCGGGACTGGACATGGTTTCCGGTGAAAGGGTGGACGGCGTCGCCTCCATTCCGGCCGGAACCGTGCGGGTCATCCGGCACCCCGAAGGATCCAGCTAGCCCTACAGACCGCCGGCCGGGGCCGCCCAGGCCCTGGCCGGTTTCCACAACCACGGCTCAACGTCAAGGAGGACGCCCCAGTGATCAATCCCCGCACGATGCGCACTGCGAGTAAACGACTGTCCGGCCGCTTACGACTCTCCGGCCGGACGTTGCCATCCGGCCGGACCCTGGCCGCCGTCACCGCGCTGGCCCTGGCAGGAGCGTTGCTGGCTGCCGGCCCTGCCACTGCTGCCCCGGCCCAGGGCAGGCCGGCCGGGGTTGGACCGGCGTCCGTATCTAACCCGGGCTTCGAAGCGGGGACCGCGGGCTGGTCCGTTTCCGGCCCGGCCGGCGCGGCCGCGGTGGAGTCCGGGGGAGCCGACTCGGCGCACCGGCTTACCCACTACCTGGCCTCGGACAACACGGTGACCACCTCCCAGACCGTCACAGGCCTGAAAAAGGGGTGGTGGACCTTCCGCGCCTCGATCAAGTCCGGCGGCCCGGTGAATTCGTCGCGCCTGGTCCTCACAGGATGCGGAAGGGACGGTTCCACCGTCGTGCCCTCCACGGAAACCGACGACCAGTGGCTGACCCTCGCCGTCAGCGCCAACGTCGCGGGCAAATGCACCCTCTCCCTCACAACCACGGGCGCCGGGGCGTGGGCCAGCATGGACAACGTGACCTTCGTCGAAGGCCGGGTGGAGCGGACCTTCCGCGGCGCCGATCTCTCCGGCGTTCCCAAGAACGAGGACCACGGCGCCGTGTACGCCACGGCGGACGGTACCCGGGTAGACCCGGTGGAGGCTTTTGCCGATGCCGGCGCCAACCTGGTCCGCCTTAAGGTCTGGGTCAATCCGGCCGATGGCTACAACACCCGGCAGCAGGTGGTGGACATGGCTAAACGCGCCCAGGCCCAGGGCATGAAGGTGCTGGTGGACTTCCACTACTCCGACCGCTGGACCGATCCCGGGGCGCAGAGCGTTCCCGCTGCCTGGAAGGGCCTGTCGGCGGCAGCCATGGCCGACGCCGTCTACGCACACACCAAGGACGTCATGGCTGCGCTGAAGTCCGCCGGCATCACGCCGTACGCCGCGCAGGTGGGCAACGAAATCAACCCCGGCATGCTCTGGCCGCTGGGCCAGACCTGGGACGTTGATCCAGCTGACGGCGTGGACGGTGCCCAGTGGGACAACCTCGCTACCTTCCTCAAGGCTGGAACCCGTGCCGTCAAGGACGTCAGCCCGGACACCAGGACAGTGCTCCACCTGACCAACATCAACAACGGCATCGGCGGGCTGACCTGGTGGTTCGATGAAGCCACCAAGCGCGGCGTGCCCATGGACATCATTGGCCTGTCCTACTACGGGTACTGGCACGGAACCCTGGCGGACCTGCAGAACGCCGTGACCACCTTGTCCCAGCGGTACGGCAAGGACGTGCTGGTGGTGGAAACCTCGTACCCGTTCACCCTCGAGGACAACCCCAACGCCCCGTGGGAAAACGTGATCGCCAACGGGTCCCAGCTCGTCAAGGGCTACCCGGCAACACCGGCCGGCCATGCCGCCAACTTCCGGGCGGTGCAGGACGTGGTGGCATCCGCTCCCGGCGGACGCGGCCTGGGCGCCGTCTATTGGGAGCCCGCCTGGACGTCGGTACCCGGCAACGGTTGGGATCCGGCCGACCCCGCATCGGGCAATGCCTGGGAAAACCAGGCAGTCTTCGACTTTGCCGGGCACGCACTGCCGGCGCTGGATGCGTTCGCCGCGGACGACGCCGGCACCTGGCCCAAGCGGTAGGCCGTCTGCGCCGTGGGGCGCTGCAGGAAAAAGGACGCCGACGGCGGGAGCCCACCTCCCCGCCGTCGGCGTCCTTTGTCCTGCTTGTTTCTGTTTGTCCCGGCGAGGCGCTAGTGCGCGCCGCCCGCGGCCCAAGTGGTGAGGGTGTCGCTGAGGTCCATGTAGGACTGGTCCACCTGCTGCAGCTCCGGGTTGGCGTCGTACCACTGGACGATCTCCCGGGCACCGTCGGCGAACGGAATGGTGGCGGTGTACTCCGGGACCAGGGACTTGATCTTGGTGTTGTCGAACACCACTGAATGCGATCTGTCGCCCAGCAGGTTGGGCCCGAGCTCCGGGCTGTGGGCCGCGATGGTCTCCGAGGCCACATGCACCAGTTCCGGCTCAGCCACCCCGGCAGCCCGGGCAAACAGCCGGTAGATCTGGTTCCACGGCAGGTACTCGTCAGAGGTGATCGTGTAGCTTTCACCCACCGCTTGAGACCTGCCGAGCAGACCCACGAAGGCCTTGGCAAAGTCCTTGCTGTGGGTCAGGGTCCACAGCGAGGTGCCGTCGCCGTGGACCATGACGGGGAGGCCCGCCCGCATGCGGTGGATGTCCGTCCAGCCGCCCACCATGGCGATCTTGGTCCGGTCATAGGTGTGGGAGGGCCGCACCACGGTGAGCGGGAAATCCTCGTCCCGGTAGGCGCGGAACAGCAGCTCCTCGCAGGCGATCTTGTCCCGGGAGTACTGCCAGAACGGGTTCTTCAGCGGCGTGGATTCCAGGATGGGCAACCGGGTGGGCGGCTTCTGGTAGGCCGACGCGGAACTGATGAACACGTACTGCCCGGCCCGGCCGCGGAACAGCTCGAGCCCGGCCTGCGCCTGGTCCGGGGTGTACGAGATAAAGTCCGCAACGGCGTCGAACTCCCTCGCCCCCAGCACGTCCCTGACCGACGCCGGGTCCCGGACGTCCGCATGCAGGACCTCCGCGCCGTCCGGAACCGGCCGGGTGGACCGGCCCCGGTTCAGGATGGTGAGCCGGTGGCCCAGCGCGACGGCGTGCTCAGCCGCCGCCGCGCTGATGACCCCGGTGCCGCCGATGAAGAGGATGCTCCTCGGCGCCACCGTCCCCGAGGACGTCCCGGCACCTGACGGTGGGGTCACCACGCGTAGTCTTCCGGAGCGGTCTTGTGCCCCGGGAAGATGTGGTCCAGCCGCTTGAGCGCGTCCTCATCGAGGGTGACATCCAGGGCACGGATGGCGGCATCCAGTTGTTCCTGCGTCCTGGGCCCGACGATCGGTGCCGTAACGGCGGGCTGGTGCAGGAGCCAGGCCAGTGCGACGTCCCCTGGTTCGTGCCCCAGGTCATCGGCGAGATCCTCGTACTGGCGGATCTGGTCCTCGTGCTTCTTTAGGGTTTCCAGGGCCCGTCCCTCGGTGCGCCGGACGCCGTCGCGTTCCTTCTTCAGCACGCCGCCCAGGAGGCCGCCCTGCAGCGGTGACCACGGGATGAGCCCCAGGCCGTACTGCTGCGCTGCCGGGATGACCTCAAGCTCCAGTTCACGGCGGAACAGGTTGTAGATGGACTGCTCGCTGACCAGGCCCGTGTAATTGCGCCGGTGCGCTGCCTCCTGGGCCTGGGCAATGTGCCAGCCGGCAAAGTTGCTGCTGCCGGAATACAGGATCTTGCCCTGCTGGACTGCCACCTCGATGGCCTGCCAGATCTCGTCCCACGGTGTATTCCTGTCGATGTGGTGGAACTGATAGACGTCGATGTAGTCCGTCTGCAGCCGCTTGAGGCTGGCATCCAGCGCACGCCGGATGTTCAGCGCGGAGAGCTTGGATTCGTTGGGCCGGTCCGTCATGGTGCCGTAGAGCTTGGTGGCCAGCACCGTGTGTTCGCGGCGCTCGCCGCCCTTGGCGAACCAGCGTCCGATGATCTCTTCGGTCCAGCCGCGGTGGCCGGCACCGCCATACACGTTGGCGGTGTCAAAGAAGTTGATGCCGTTCTCCCGCGCGGAGTCCATGATGCTGTGCGCGTCGGCTTCCTCGGTTTGGGGGCCGAAGTTCATGGTGCCAAGGCAAAGGCGGGAGACCTGCAGGCCTGAGCGGCCAAGATGGGTGTACTGCATTGCTGGGTTCCTCTCGGAGATTGGGGTGGGGCTGCCGGACCGGCGGATTCGCGTCCGACGCTGCGGTGGCTGGGCCCGGCGCCCCGGTGGCTGAGCCGGCCGAAACCTACATCTGGGTGAAGGACGCGACGGCGGGATCGGAGCCGATACGGGCACCGGACTCCAGGGCGGTGATGCTGGCCAGTTCGTCGTCGGAAAGCGTCAGGGAGGACGCAGCGAAGTTCTCGCGCATCCGGCCGGGGTCCACCGACTTGGGGATCACGATGTTTCCGGAGGCGAGGTGCCAGGCGAGCACCACCTGTGCCGTGGTGGCTCCATGGGCGTCTGCGATGGCAGTGACGGCGTTGCCGTTCAGGTCGCCGCCCTGCCCGAGCGGGCTGTAGGCCTCCACTTCGATACCGAGGCCCCGGCACTTGGCCGCAAGGTCTGCCTGCTGGTAGCTGGGGTGCAGTTCGATCTGGTTCACGGCCGGGACGATTTCGGACGATTCCAGCAGGGTGTCCAGGTGGTCGGAGAGGAAGTTGGAGACGCCGATGGCCCGGATCTGCTTGTTGTCGTAGAGCCGTTCCAGTTCCTTCCAGGCCTGGACGAAAAGTCCCTGCGACGGGACGGGCCAGTGGATGAGGTAGAGGTCGACGAAGTCGAGTCCCAGCGCCTTACGGCTGTTCTGGAACGCTTCCTGGGCCTTGCCTTGCTCGCCGTTCCGGAGCTTGGTGGTGACGAAGATGTCCTCGCGCGCGATGCCCGTCGCCGCGATGGCGGCGCCGACGCCGGCCTCGTTGCGGTATCCGGCAGCGGTGTCGATGTGCCGGTAACCCGCCTCGAACGCGTCCTCGACGATCCGCTGGGTGTCTTCCGGGGGGACCTGGAAAACGCCGAGGCCAAGCTGGGGGATGGTGACGCCGTTGTTCAGTGTCAGCTCTGACATGGTGCTCCTTGGATAATGCTGGTGCTGGGATCGGTGCCGTTGGCTCGACAGGGGAGAAAGCGGTTTCCGATGGCTCAGTATTGAGCCTATGCACTTTTGCCCGCCGCGTCAGCAGGTGACCGTGATCCTGTTTTTCCTAGGACCGGCAGTCCTACCTTCGGTGTAGGAGGAGTGCCGGACGGGCGGGCAGAATGGTCAGCATGGGTCAAAGTGCCGAGTTCGGAAAATTCCTCAAAGCCATGCGGTCGCGCCTGACACCGGAGGATGCCGGTGCCGGGCCCACTACGGGCGCCCGCCGCGTGCCGGGGTTGCGGCGCGAGGAAGTAGCCCGGCTTGCCGGCGTCAGCACGGATTACTACGTACGGCTCGAACAGGGCCGCAACATCCATCCTTCCCGGACGGTCCTTGACGCGGTTTCGCGGGCTTTGCGGCTGGACAGCAGCGAGCATGCGCACATGATGGACCTGCTGGAGAACTGCGCCGCCAACCCGCGGGCCACGGGTCCGACTGCCCAGGGAGTGCGGCCGGGGCTGCGGCAGCTGCTCGAGGCCGTGGGCGATGTGCCCGCCCTGCTGCTGGGCCGCCGCAACGACGTCCTTGCCGGCAACAGGATGGCGTACCTGCTGTTTACCGACTTTCCCTCGCTGCCCGCGGCGGAGCGGAACCTCACCCGCTGGCTCATCCTCGATCCGGCGGCCCGGGAGCTGTTCCGCGACTGGAAGACGCTGGCGGCCGAGGCGGCGGGGGCGCTGCGGCTCGATGTGGGCCGCCACCCGAACGATCCGCAGGCCAACCAGCTGGTGGGGGAGCTTGCGGTGAACAGCGAACAGTTCCGTCAGTGGTGGGCCGGGCACCGGGTGGCCAGCCGGTCTGCGGGCATCGTGCGCCTGCATCACCCCACCGTGGGGGACCTCGAACTGAACTTTGAGAGCCTCGCCCTTCCGGACGACCCCGACCAGGTGCTGAGGGTGTATTCAGCCAAACCGGGCTCGCCGTCGTCGGACGCGTTGGCCCTGCTGGGCAGCCTGGGCGCGGGCGAGGCGCCGTCCGAACGGGAGCGGGCAACCGAGGTTCCACCCTCCGGCGTCGCAGAGTCCTAAACGCCTTGTACGTTTGACCAAGCAAAGGTTCATTGTTTGGCCAGGAATCCATTTTGGCGACCCGTGGGGTTTCGTAGGCTGGGGGGAACACACTTCTTCCCAAGGATGGTCTCAACGATGAAACGCATCGCGCTGCTGAAAGAACGCCAGGCCGCTCCCGCCGGCACCGCCTCGACGTCCACCGGCTCGCACTGCCCGGTGTCCGGACTGTGGAGCCCGGACCACGATCCACACACGGTGTTGTCTTTCTTCGAGGGCCACGTTTTTCCCGCGTTCGACGGCGTTCCCACAGTATGGCGGCGCCGGTCGCTGGGACAGGCCTACTAAAGCGAAGCCCCCGCAGTACCGGCACGAGGGATGTGCCGCATGAAGAAGGCCGTGACCTCCGGGGCCACGGCCTTCTTCATCCGTTTAAGGGCGCGTCCTACTGTTCTTCGAGGCGGAAACCGATCTTGATGGTCACCTGCCAGTCCGCCACCCTGCCGTCTTCGAGGTGGCCCCGGACTTCCTTGACTTCGAACCAGTCAAGGTTGCGGAGGGTTTGGGAGGCCTTGGCGATCCCGTTCCGCACGGCGTCGTCCACACCTTCCGTGGAGGTACCGACAATTTCAGAAATGCTGTACGTGTGGTTGGACAACTTCGCTCCTCGTGATCATCGTTGCTCCCGGTTGCGGGCCGTTCCTGAAGACTAGTAGGACTTCAAGAGCCTTGGCCAGACCCTGCTTCACGGCCCACCCTTTCCCGGGCTGCCGGAGCCGGCTCGATTCGCAGGTGAGGCCCGGCGGTGCCGCTGACTGCAGGGGCCAGCGCAGCATCCGGGTTGGCAGCGTTATAGGCGTCCAGGACGTTGACCTTCCGGCCGTTGACCCAGGTGCCTGCCTCGTCGATTCCCGTGCCGCCGAAATTCCGGATAATCTGTGCGGCCGGGATGCCTTCCGTGAGCTCAAACGTGTTGTTACGGGCGATGATGCTGGATTCCACGCCCGCACCCCATGAGTACTGGTACTGCGCCCGGTCCGTCACGCGGTACACATTGTTGTACACGTGCGCCTGCCCGAACCGGACCCGGGGCGCACGCTGCCCAAGGTCCACGAATTCGTTGTGGTGGAGGGTAACCCGCAGCTTGCCGCGGTCCGCCGTCGCCCCGTCTCCGTTGCCCCACAGCATGGATTTGTCGTGGCCCGAGAGCCGGCTCCAGGAGATGGTGACCAGGTCTGCCTGCCGGACCACGTCCAGGAGGCCGTCATGCCGCAGGAACCGTTCACCGAAATACCGGGGCTGGCCGGCATCGGCTGTTTTGCCGTCGTCCAGGGTCAGGTGGTCCAGCCACACATGGGTGGAGCCGGAGACCACGAGGTTGTCCCATTCGGTTTTCCAGGTGTCCCCGTTCCAGCCCGGGAAGCAGTCGTAGGCGTCAGAGAGGTGGAGGTTGCGGACAATCACGTTATCCACATTGTCGATGTTCAACGTGAAGCCCGTGAGCTGGACGTCACCGACGCCAACGATGGTGGTGTTGGCGCCGACATTGACCCGGACCCGTTCGCGCTGCTTCGCACTTGAATCCTTGCGGGCGTCTTCGAGGGGGCCGGATGCCGGCCCCGTCCAGTTCGCAGGGTCGAAAGCCGCAAGGTAGGCCTCAAGTGAGTAGCCGCCGGTTGCGTAATCCTCGCACGTGATGGCGGTGCCATCCGAGGCGGTGTTTGCGTTGAAGCCCTGCTTTACGTACACGATCTTGGGCTCGTTTCCCGCCACCGCGGCGGCGAGTTCATCCCTCGTTGAAACTTCGTGCACGTTCCCGGGTGCCGCGCTGGAGCCGCCGGTGGTTCCGCCCTCGGCGGAGGCCCAGCCGTCACCTGCGGCCAGGACTTGCCGCCCCAGGTCGGTGGAGGCCGGTGCATGCTCCGCGACGTATGGGGCGGGCCCGGGAAGTGGCCCGGCGAGGACAACAGCGGTGGCCAGTACAACCGATCCAGCCAGGGACATCATTGGTGGTTCTCCTCGAAATAGTGGTTGCAGGTCATCGCTCAGCCACGTCCTGCCGGGGTCCAGTCACCGAGGAACGCTTCCGCGGCGAACCTGGCGGCGTCAACGTCGGACAGTTGGGGGTGGAACTCGTTCACGTAGGCACCGGGGCCGGTGTTCTTGTACTCAGCGAACCGGCCCTCAGTCCACGCGTGGCCGCTCATATCCGCCCAGCCCTGGACCGCGATGTGGCTGCCCAGGACTGAATCCCGGATGACCGCCATGGGGTAGGCGTCCGGATCACTGCTGGCAAACCAGGGACGGCCCAGGCTGACGGTGCCCGGAGCGGCCTCGGAGGTGAGCGTGCTGTTGACGATCAGGAAGCCGTACGGGTTGGAGTTCTTGGTGCTAGGGGCCACGATGTAGCCGTTGTTCGTATCGCTTCCCCGGTCCAGGGAATGGATGGTGCACCCGTCAAAGACCGCCGTGCCGCGGCCGTACAGGAAGTCCACGTCGCCTTCGATGTAGCAGTTCTTCAGGTAGGTCCTGGCGGTGGCGTCCCGGCCTGTGGTGTCGGCGAGGTAGGTGTCCTGGTTGCCCAGGAATCGGGTGCCGTCAAACACCACCTTGTCCGCGACGCTGCGGACGGCCAGCGCCTGGCTTCCGCCGTTGGCTGCCTCGTCGTAGGCGTTTTCCACTGTCAGGTTCCGGACGGTGGTGCCCGAGGCTGCCACGGTCAGCGTGGCGCTGCCCACGGCTCCCCAGGTTCCGCCGAAGAACTTCGCACCGTTCGCGGGCAGGTCGTAAGTGATGACGACGTCGGCCGGGTTGGCTGTTGCGCCCTGGATGGTGAGGTTGGGGCGGTCCGCCCAGACGTTCACCACTTCGCGGTAGGTGCCGGGCTTCACGGTAATGGTCCGTGGCTGGGTGCTGCCGGCAGGGATGGAGCCGATGGCGGCCTGCAGGCTGCCGAATTCTCCCGTCCCGTCCAGTGCCACGGTGATGTTTGCGGCCTTGTTCGCTGCATTGTTTTCGCGGGGTCCGGCGCCGGCGCTGACAATGCCCGGCACTGCCGCGGCGCTGTCCACGGTGTAGGAGTAGTTCGCGACGGGGTCGAATGCGGTTCCCACGTTGTCTTTGCGGCCCCGGGTGGAGTCGAAGATGTTGTCCCGGTTTACCACCTGGGTGGCGGAGTCCTTGGCCACAATCGGGTCCTGGACGGCGGTGAAGTAGTTTCCTTCCAGCACCACTTTGGCGTTGTTGCGGCCCATCATGCCGTACTGGCCAACGTCCTGCAGGTAGTTGTTGTAGACGTGTGCGGCGGCGGTGTTGTCCAGGCTGAAGTTCCGCTGGGTGGTGTTGCGGATCCAGTTGTGGTGGATGGTCATCTTCGTGACGGCGTTGGCGGTCCAGCCCACTCCCAGGGCTTTGTTGTTGTCCGCGAACACGTTCCATGAGTAGGTCAGGTAGTCCGAGTCCTTGCGGGTATCAATCAGGCCGTCGCCCATCCGCTCGAACTTCATGTGGTCCACCCAGACGTGGTGGCTGGTATCGAGCTGGATGCCGTCACGGTCGTTGTCCGGCCGCTTGCCGTCCCAATCACCCGGAATGTAGGAATCCCGGACCGTGAAGTTTCGGAATATCACGTTGGAGACATTAATCAGCTTGAAGCCGGCGTTGACCACCTCGGCCCCAGCGCCCATGCCGATGAAGCTCTTGTTGGCAGCGACAGGCATCTTGACGTACTGATCAGCCGTGAGGGAGCCGCTGATGAAGATCACCAGTGGCTCTGCAGCGGAGGCATACTCCTGGAGCTGGGCGATGGTGGTGGCCGTGACAATCCGTCCCGCCTGCCCGCCGGTGGTGCCCGCCAGCCCGTTCCCGGGCAGTGATGCGAAGCCATCGGGCGTCTGCTTCCACAGCGGCCCATTCCCCTCGGACAGCGAAGAAGGGATAAGGACGGCGGGTGCCAGGACTGAAGGTGCCTGGACGGACGGGGCCGCGGTGCCGGACGCGTGCAGCGGCGGTGCCGCCGTCGCCGGGGCGCTGGCCAGGCTGGACAGGAGGACGACGGCGGTTGCCGCACCTAAGAACCGACGCAAACTCATGCAAAACTCCTTTGTTCCGGCACCCGGGCAGCCTCCAGCCCGGGCACCGTGCATTGTGTTGTTGAGCGGGTGATGCGTGGAGAGACGCGGGCTACTTCAGGCCCGTGGTGGCGATGCCGTTGATCAGGTACTTCTGGCCGGCAATGAAGAAGCCGATGATGGGTGCGATGGACACCACGGACATGGCGAACATGGGTCCCCACATGCTCTGGCCCTCGGAGTCCATGAAGGCCCGGAGCGCCAGCGGGACGGTGTAGAGGTCCTGGTTCTGGATGTAGAGCAGGGGTCCGAAGAACTCGTTCCACGTTGAAATGAACGTGAAGATGGCGGTGGTGGCCATGGCGGGAACGCAGAGCGGAAGGATGACCCGCAGGAACGTGCGGAATGGTCCGCAGCCATCGATCTGCGCGGCGTCGTCCAGTTCCCTGGGCAGCGCCTTCATGAATTGCACCATGAGGAAAATGAAGAACGCGTTGGTGGCCATGAAGTTGGGCACGATCAGCGGCAGGTAGGTGTCCAGCCAGCCGAGCTGCGAAAAGATGATGTACTGCGGCACCAGGAGCACGTGCCCCGGGAGCATCAGCGTGCCCAGCATCAGGGCGAAAAACAGCTTCCGGCCCGTGAACTCCATCCGGGCAAAGGCGTACGCCGCCAGGGCACAGGAGAAGATGTTGCCGATGATGGAGAAGACCACCACGATCATCGAGTTGATCAGGTAAACGTGGAACGGCTGGTTGAGCGCGGTCCAGCCCTCGGCGTAGTTGCTGAAATCCCAGTTGTCCGGCCATAGCCCCAGCTGCCGGAAGATGTCATTGCTGGGCTTGAAGGAGCTGGAGATCAGCCACAGCAGTGGATACAACATCACCAGCCCCACCAGGCAGAGGATCAGGTGCCGGGAAAACCGGGTGCCCCGGGTCCCGGTGAGGGCGTCTTCCGGATCCGCCTGCTTGGGCTGCTTCGACGGCTTGCCGGGTTTGGTGGCTGATGTGGGAGGTGATTCGAGGAGTGCCATGGGGTTGCCTTAATTGTCGTAGAAGACCCAGAACTTGGATGCGATGAAGTTGATGGCGGTGAAGATCGCAATGATCATCAGCAGCAGCCAGGCCATCGCCGAGGCGTACCCCATCTCGAATTCGGTGAAGCCCTTTTGGTACAGGTAGAGGTTGTAGAACAGCGTCGAATCAGCCGGGCCGCCGGTGCCGCCGCTCATGACGTAGCCCTGGGTGAAGGTCTGGAAGGACCCGATGAGCTGCATGATGAGGTTGAAGAAGATGATGGGGCTGATCAGCGGGATGGTGATGTTGCGGAACTGCCGCCACCGGGACGCCCCGTCGATGGACGCCGCCTCGTAGTACATGGTGGGGACCTGCCGCAGTCCGGCCAGGAAGATGACCATGGGTGAGCCGAAGGTCCAGACGTTCAGGACGATCAGGGTGCTCAGTGAGAAGTTGGGATCCGTGACCCAGGCCGGGCCGGCGATCCCGAAAAGACCAAGGAAACCGTTGACGATTCCTTCGTTGCCGAAGATGTAGCGCCACAGCATCACGATGGCCACGCTGCCGCCCAGCAGGGAGGGCAGGTAGTACACGGACCGGTAGATTTTCAGGCCCTGCAGGCCGCGGTTGAGCACCAGGGCGATGAGCAGGGCGACGGCCAGCGAAATGGGCACCGAAACAAAGGTGTAGATGAACGTGACCTTCAGCGACTGCCACAGCCGGGGGTCCTCGGTCATCGCCTGGAAGTTTGCCAGCCCCACGAAGTTGGGTTCGGTGAACAGGTTGTAGTCCGTGAACGCCAGGTACAGGGAGGCGAAGAACGGAATGATGGTGAAAAGCATGCCCAGGAACCAGGGCAGCAGGAACAGGTAGCCCGAGCGCTGGTTCTTTCGCCGCGCGGTGCCCTGCTTCCGGCGGCCCGGAGGTCCTGCCGCAAGCGAGGCCGCCGCGCCGGGGGCTTGTTTGGTCAGTACCGACATGCGTCAGGCTCCTTTCTGTTGTGGGCTGGTGCTACTTGTTGATGGCTGCATTGCTCTTCTCGAGGAAGGTCTTGGCGGCGTCGGCCGGGGTGATTCTGCCGAACTCCACCTCGGTGGCCAGCTGCTTGAGGGTGTCAGCCACCACGCTGGCGCCCTTGGGGTAGACGTAGGCAGGCGGAAGGTCATCCTTCTGGATGTCGGCCACCATTTGGACAAATTTCGTGTCGTCCGGCCCGAGCTTTGCTTTGATGGCTTCGGTGACGTTTGGGTTGATCGGCACACCGCGCTGGGTGAGCGTCTCGGCTGCGCCGTCGGCGTCGTTGATCAGGAAGTTTACGAACTTGGCCGCTTCCTTGGGGTGCTTGGACTTGGCAGCGATGGACCAAAGCATGCTGGGATCGGCGGAGTAACCGCGCCGCTTCTCGGTGGTTTCACCAGGCATCCTCAAGAGCACAACGTTGCCGCCGGCGGCTTCGTTGTAGGCCTTGTAGTTGTTGATGGGGATGATCTGGGAAGCTACAGTCCCTTTCGCCAAATAGGACTGAGCCGCTGAGCCGCCAATCTGCTCAAAGAAGCCAGCTGGCGGGTACCCGCCGGCGTTGCGCAGGTCAACGCTGTACTGGAACCACTCGCGGATGGTGTCCTCGCTGACGCCGAGCTTGTTGTCCTCGGTATAGAAGTCCTCGCCGCGCTGCCGGGCGAACAGGATGGGGCCGGTTTCGGTCGAGACATCGTAACCTGCGCCGTAAACCTTCCCTCCGGTCTTCTGGCTCACCTCGGTGGCAAACTTTGCATAGTCTTCCCAGCTCCAGGTCTTGTCGTCAGGGATGGTGACGCCGGCCTGGTCCGTGATGGTCTTGTTCACCACCATGCCAATCAGGTTGACGCCCGTGGCAAGCCCGTACAGCTTGCCGTCCACCTCGCCGCGGCTCTGGATGGTCTGGGGAATGTCCCCCAGTTCGATTTCCGGCAGGGACTTGAGATCGGCCAAGGTGCCGCGCTGGGCATACTCAAGCAGGGTCCTGTTGGCCATGTTGAGAACGTCCGGCGGGTTGCCGCCGGCAAAGCGGGTGGCCAGCTTGTCCGCGTAGGGGCCGCTGTCCTGGTACTCGCTCTTGACAGTGATGCCGGGATTCTTCTCTTCAAAGACCTTGATGGCCGCGTCCGTCATCTTGGCCCGGTTGGCGTCACCCCAGTAGACGAAGTTGAGTTCAACGTTGCCGCCGGCTGCCGGGGAACCACCTCCAGCGCAGCCGCTCAGGCCCAGGCCCGCTGCCGTGACTGCCGCTCCCAGGAAGATCCTGCGGGAGAACCCGGTGGTTGCTGTCTTCTTCATTGAATGACGCCTCTCTGTGGCTGCCCCGTAGGAGCGTTAGCGTGCTGAATTTTCCAGAAACTTTCTGCTGCCTCTGCCGTCGAACTTCGCTGCCAAGGAGTCTAAATCAAGCCCTGAGCAGGGATACGAAAGAAGTGAGTAAACGATTTCTAGCAAGTGGCAGTTGTGACTGTCAACACTTTTTTCAAAACCGATGCAGATTTGAGAGCAGAAAGTTTCCGAGACTATTGCTGATTCTTTTCTGTCTGCCTATGCTGTTCTCCATCGCTATGGATGCGATGCATTTCCCACCGGAAGGAGGCGCCGTTGCCCACCCCCGTCCTTGAGCCCGCCCGGCTCTTGACCTTGGATCCCGGCTCAGGCGTTGCGCCGGCCAGTGCACCGAGGCCTTACTTCCACCCGGTGCGCTCCCTGGCCGGAACCGTGCTGACGGAAGTCGCGCCGGTTGACCACATCCACCATCTGGGGTTGTCTGTGGCCTTTTCGGACCTGAACGGCACCAACTTCTGGGGCGGGTCCACCTACACGCAGGACCGCGGACCCGTGGTCCTGTCCAACCACGGCAACCAGGCCCTGGACGGCTGGAGCGATGATGCCGGCCGTGCCGCCGGAACCGTGCTGTGGACGTCCAGGCACGGAACCCTCCTGGCAGAGGAACGCCGCTCGATGGAGGTTTTCGCGCACCCGGCCCCGGGAACCTGGAGCCTGTCCCTGACGTCGGTAATGGTCCCGGCAGGCGACGTTCCCGCCCTGGAGGTGTCGTCGTCGGCCGTCAAGGGCCGCAGCGGCGCCGGATACGGCGGCATCTTCTGGCGCTTCCCCGCGGACTGCTCCGGAACCCGCGTCTTTTCCGCTGCCGGTGCGGGCGCAGATGCGGCACACGGATCCCGCTCGCCCTGGCTTGCCATCAGCACCGTCACCGGCGGCGCACCCGTCACGGTGGTGCTCGCCCAGGACAATCCCGTCCGCCCCTGGTTCATCCGCTCGGAGGGCTATCTGGGCGTAGGCCCCGCCGTCGCCTGGTCCAAAAAAGCGGTGGCCGACGCCGCACATCCGCTGGAGCAGTCGCTGCACGCCGTTATCCACGACGGTCCGGTGGCATCACCGGACCAGGCGCTCCACCTTCTTGAGCATCATCCCGCCGTACGCACGCCCAGCCATCCCGACAGGACATCATGACCTCGCGCAACTCCGTCCCCGTGTACGCCAATCCCATCCTCAATGCCGACTGGCCGGACCCCGATGCCGTCCAGGTCCGCGGCACCTATTACATGGTTGCGTCCAGCTTCAACCGCGTTCCCGGGTTGCCCATCCTCAAGTCCCGTAACCTCGTGGACTGGGAGCATGCCGGCCACGCCCTGCTGCAGCTTCCGCAGGGCAGCCACTTCTCCCTGGTCCGCCACGGTGGCGGCGTCTGGGCGCCCGCGCTGCGGTACCACGACGGACGGTTCTGGATTTTCTACCCGGATCCGGACCACGGCATCTTCGTGCTGAGCGCCGAAAAAGCTGAGGGGCCGTGGACAGCGCCGCACCTCCTGTACGCAGGCCGCGGGCTCATCGATCCGTGCCCGCTGTGGGACGACGACGGCCAGGCCTACCTGGTTCACGGATGGGCAAAGAGCCGGATCGGGATCAAGAACCGCCTCACAGTGCACCGCATGAGCGCCGACGCCGGAAAGTTGCTGGACCACGGAACCACCGTCATCGACGGAGGCGACCTGCCCGGCTACACCACGCTGGAGGGGCCCAAGTTCTACAAGCGGGATGGCTGGTACTGGATCTTCGCACCTGCCGGCGGCGTGGCTACCGGCTGGCAGTCCGTCTTCCGTTCGAGGTCGCCGTTCGGCCCCTACGAGGAGCGCCGGGTCCTCGAACAGGGGAACAGTCCGGTGAACGGGCCACACCAGGGCGCCTGGGTGACATCGCCGCGGGGGGAGGACTGGTTCCTGCACTTCCAGGACCGCGGACCCTACGGACGCGTGGTCCATCTCCAACCCATGGGTTGGACCGAGGACGGCTGGCCCTGGATGGGGAAGCAGGCGCCCGACGGCGGCCCGGGAACCCCCGTCGCCAGCCACTCCTACCCGAGGGGTACTTCGCCGCAGGACGTGGCACCCCCGGCCAGTGACGACTTCGCCTCACCGTGGCTGGGCCCGCAATGGCACTGGCAGGCCAACCCCCGGCACTCCTGGTCGTTCCAGCCCGGTGGTGGCCGGCTCATCCTCCGGCCGCAGGCCAACGATCCGGTCAACCTCCGGGAGCTGCCCAACGTCCTGGCGCAGGTCCTTCCAGGAACGCCGTCCACCTTCACCACCTCGCTGGAACTGCAGGATGTCCCGGTGGGCACCCGCGCCGGCGTAGTGGTGCTGGGGCAGGAATACGCCTGGCTCGGCATCGTCCGGACCGCCGACGGATTCGTCCTGGGAAGCGGGACCGGGGGAGAGGGCCCGTCGGAGCAGGCACCCAGCCGCAGCATCTCCCTCCCGGCTTCCCGGGTGGAGCTGCAGATCCGCACCGACGGGACGCCCCGGTCCACCTTTGCCTGGCGCCTTGGCCCCGGGGAGCCGTGGGAGGTCCAGGGCTGGAACTTCGGCGTCGTGCAGGGGAAGTGGATCGGCGCGGAACTGGGGATTTTTGCCACTTCGCCGCTGGGATCGCAGGAAGGCGGCAGTGTTATCGTGGGACCCGTGCGCGTGGACACGGCGCCCGTTCGCCGGGCTACTGCCCCGCAGCTCGCCGCCGCAACCACATGACCCCAAGGACTGCCCCGTTGACCGCCACCCCGCGTCCCAAGATCGCAGACGTTGCGGCCGCCGCAGGGGTATCCGTACCCACCGTCTCCAAGGTGCTTAACGGCCGCACCCACGTCTCGGATGCCACGCGCGCCAAAGTGCAGCAGGCCCTGGATGAGCTGGACTATTCCAAGCGGAACGCCGCCGCGGCCCAGCCCGGGATGCTGCAGCTGGTGGTCAACAACTTCGATTCGCCGTGGGTCCTGGCCACTATGGAAGGCGTGGAGGCCGCGGCCGACCGGCTGGGATATGCGGTGGCGTATGTCCGGGCCGAACATGTCACTGCAGACCGTTGGCGGAAGCTGCGTGAGCCCTCGGCGAACCGCCTGGACGGGGTCATGCTGCTGGCGCCGCGCAGCGGCTCACGCCTGGTTACCCTGGTGCGGTCGCTGAAGATCCCGGCCGTCGCCATCGATCCCGAGGGGACCGAAGGCCTGGATATCCCCAGCGTCAGCCCGGCGTCGTTCTCCGGGGCGCTCGCCGCCGTCGGCCATCTCCTGACCCAGGGGCACCGCCGGATCGGGATCATCACCGGGCGCAAGCACAGCCCTGGGCACGGCCGGGCGCGGTACGCGGCATACGCGGCCGCCCTGCACGAGGCCGGCCTGCCGGTCCTGCCGGAGCTTGTCCGGGACGGCGATTTCAGCATCGAGTCCGGCATGCGCCTGGGTGCCGACCTCCTGGACCTGGCCGAGCGGCCCACGGCCATCTTCACCGGCAGCGACCTGCAGGCACTGGGCGTGATGAATGCCGCCGCGCAGCGCTCGCTGCAGGTCCCCGAAGACCTCAGCATCGTGGGGTTTGACGACATCGCCCAGGCCGCGCTGACCTCGCCGCCGCTCACCACCGTCCGGCAGCCGCTGGCCCAGCTGGCCACCATGGCCGTGGGCATGCTCATCGAGCAGCAGGACAGCCAGGGCGCGGTGCCCGCAGCTTTGGAAGTGGCCACCGAACTGGTGGTCCGTGGAACTACGGCCCCGCCGGCAAGCTAGCCCCGGCGGAAATTTAGTCTCGCCCGGCCGTGCATTCCCCCCGAGGGGACGGCTATTTGGCGGGGAGCACCAGGTTCTTCAGGTCGTCCAGCGTCTGCTGCATGTGGGCGTCCATGGCCAGCCGGGAGCGGGTGGCGTCGCCTGACTGCAGGGCCTCTGCGATGTTCTGGTGGTGGCCGATGGCGTGCTCCTGGATGGCCGGAACGGCAGACGTTTCGGCCCGGCGCTTTTCCAGGACGCGGTGCAGCGGTTCAAACAATACGGAGACGAACACGTTGCCGGAAGCGCGCAGGATGACGTCGTGGAAGGCGAGGTCGGCTTCTACGAAGGACGTGACGTCGTTGACGGCGTGGGCGGCCTTCATCGCCGCAATGTAGGCGAACAGGGATTCGGTATCCGCCTCGGAGATCCGGCCTGCAGCCAGCTCGCAGGCTCCGGTTTCCAGCATGCGCCGGAGTTCGATGAGCTGTACGGAAGCTTCGGCTTCGTTCTTGCCCTCCGATGCCGCGCGGAGCACGGCTTCAAGTGAGGTCCACCGGTTCAGCGGGTTCACAAAGGTGCCCCGGCCACGCTCAACGCTGAGGATCTGCTGCGCCTGCAGCGTCTTCATGGCTTCGCGGACCGTCATCCGGCTGACCTCGTGGCGGGCGCTCAGTTCGTGCTCGCCGGGGACGGTTGATCCGGGCGGAAATTCGCCGTCGATGATGCGGTCCAGCAGTTCGTCGGCCACAACGCCAACCAACGATTTCCTTGCCATGGTTCCCCCGATTCCTGCCGTGGGCGTCTACCCGGCGGATATGTCTGACAAGTCTACTTGCGCGTCTTTTATGTCGTGTGCCACACTAGCATTCAAATGCAAGATGTCAGACATCTTACAGATTCATTTACACCTTGATCCGGCCCCCGGATCGCAACACAACGGAGTGCACTGTGACGCTTGAAGCAGACGTCCTGGCCGCCTATCCCGCGGACTTCCTCATCCCCGCAGCCCTGGTGGCCAGCACCCTGGCCGCTTCCAACGCGGAGACTCCCCGCGTCCTGGTAGTGCTCGACGACGACCCCACCGGAACGCAGTCCGTGGCAGACCTGCCCGTGCTCACCCAGTGGGACGTCGAGGATTTCGCCTGGGCCTTCAGCCAGTCCAAGCCGGCGGTCTACGTCCTGACCAACACCCGCAGCCTGGACCCTGCCGAAGCCGCCGCCCGTAACGAGGAAGTGGTCCGCAACGCCCTCACCGCCGCCGGTTCCAGCTCAAATGCAGGACTGCGGCTGGGGTTCGTCAGCCGCAGCGACTCCACCCTCCGCGGCCACTACCCGCTGGAGCCGGACGTCATCGCCGCCACGGTCAGCGAGGTGAGCGGTGAAACCACCGACGGCGTCGTGCTGGTCCCCGCCTTCCCCGACGCCGGCCGCGTCACCATCGGCGGCGTGCACTACATGCGCGGCACGGGCGAAACCGCCGGCACACTGGTCCCGGTCTCCGAAACCGAATTCGCCAAGGACGCCAGCTTCGGCTTCGCCACCTCCGTCATGGCGGAATATGTGGAGGAAAAGTCCAAGGGCCGGTTCACCGCTGACTCCGTGATCGTCCTGGACCTGGACATTATCCGCGCCGGCTCCGCCGCCCAGGACCCCGCCATCTCCGCCAAGGCCATCGCCGACGCCATCGAGGGGGCCACCAACTCCACCCCGATCGTGGCGGACATCGTCACCGAGAACGACTTCCGCGCACTGGCACTCGGCCTGGAAGAAGCCGAGCGCCGCGGCAAGAACCTCCTCTACCGCGTCGGCCCGCCGTTCGTCCGCGGCCGCATCGGCCAGGAAGTCCGCACCGCCCTGACCGCTGAGGAAGCTTACGAAGGCAATACGCCCTCAACCGCCGGCGGCCTGATCGTGGTGGGCTCGCACGTGGGCGTCACCACCCGCCAACTGAACGTCCTCACGGCCGAACACAGCTCCGCAAGCACCATCGAGATCGACGTCGAGAAACTCCTCGCCGATCCGGCGCAGGCGGCCGCGCACCTGGACGCCACAGTGGACGCCGTGGTCGAGGCCCTCCGCGGCGGTGACGTCATCGTGCACACCAGCCGGCTCCTAATCAAGACCGACGACGCCGCCGAAAGCCTGCGGATCGCACGCACCGTGTCCGCCGCCGTCGTCGCCGTGGTCAACCGCACCCTGAAGACCTTCCCGCCGCGGTTCGTCATCGCCAAGGGCGGCATCACCTCCTCGGACGTCGCAGCCCACGGCCTGGAAATCCGCCACGGCATTGTCCGCGGCCCCATGCTGCCGGGCATCGTCTCCCTCTGGGAACCTGTGGACGGGCCGGCCAAGGGCATCCCGTACATCGTCTTCGCCGGCAACGTGGGCGACGACGACTCCCTGGCCCAGGTCACCCGCAAGCTCAGCAACACCTTCTAGTCCCCACCGGCTCCCAGCCCTCGCAAGCTCGGGCCGGGTCCCTCGCCGGCGTGGGCCCACCCACCGGCTCCCAGCCCTCGCAAGCTCGGGCCGGGTCCCTCGCCGGCGTGGGCCCACCCACCGGCTCCCAGCCCTCGCAAGCTCGGGCCGGGTCCCTCGCCGGCGTGGGCCCACCCACCGGCTCCCAGCCCTCGCAAGCTCGGGCCGGGTCCCTCGCCGGCGTGGGCCCACCCACCGGCTCCCAGCCCTCGCCGGCGTGGGCCCACCACCGGTTCCCCACCAGCCCCGCAAAAATTCAACGGAGAAACACCATGACCAGCAACTACACCGTCACCGTCCTGGGCCTTGGCGCCATGGGCCTGCCCATGGCCACCCGCCTCGCCTCGCAGCTGACCGTGCACGGCTTCGACATCGCCGAACCGCGCCTGAAGCTCGCTGAAGAAGCCGGCATCGCCACCTTCGGCACCGCCCGCGAGGCAGCCAAGGGTGCCGACGCGGTACTCCTCGCCGTCCGCAACGGCGAGCAGCTCAACGACGTCCTCTTCGGCGAGAACGGCGTGGCCTCCGTCCTGGACCCGGGCGCCGTCGTGATCCTCGGCAGCACCGTCGGAACCGAAGCCATCCCGGCCACCGTCGAAAAGCTGGCTGCGTTCGGCGTCGAGCTCGTTGACGCGCCGCTCTCCGGCGGACCCAAGCGTGCCGGCGAAGGCGACCTGCTGATCGTCGTCGGCGCTTCCCCCGAAGCACGCGAAAAGGCGGCTCCCGCGCTGGAACTGCTGGCCTCCACCCTGACCGTGGTGGGCGACAAGCCCGGCGACGGCCAGGCCCTGAAGACCGTCAACCAGCTCCTCTGCGGCGTCCACATCGCGGCCGCCGCCGAGGCCCTGGCCCTGGCGGACGCGCTCGGCCTCGACCAGGCCAAGACCCTCGCCGCCCTCGAAGCCGGCGCTGCAGGGTCCTTCATGCTCTCGAACCGCGGCCCGCGCATCCTTGAGGCCTATAACGAGGAAGGCGCCGAGGTCCTCTCCCGCCTGGACATCTTCGTCAAGGACATGGGCATCGTGGGCAAGGCCACCCGCGCCGCCGGCCTGGCAGCCCCGGTTGCCGCCGCCGCGGAGCAGCTCTACCTGCTGGGCCAGGCGCAGGGCCTCGCCGCCGCCGATGACTCCGCGGTCATCAAGGTGGTAGCCCCCGCCAAGCGCACGAACTAAGCACCAACCGGCAGCACCCTCCCCAATACGTACGACGGCGGCGGTCCCCCCTCCGCCGCCGTCGTACCTCTCGCGTTACTCCCCCTAGAAACAACCGGCGCCTTATTGCCCGTCTTCTGGAAGACTGGCACGTCAAAGGAGACACCCATCGTGAACCACCTCATTAGCCCGCTGATGGTGCGGGCGGCCGACGCCCCGGCCATCAAACCCGCAGTTGAGCTCGGCACTCCGCTGCTGCTGACCATCGCAGCGCTTGGCATCGCCGTGCTGCTGGTAATGATCATCCGCTTCAAGATCCAGGCCTTCGTGGCCCTGCTGACCGTCAGCATCCTGGTGGCCGTGGCCTCCCAGATCCCGCTCAAGGATGTGTTCACCGTTGTGGCCAACGGCGTGGGCAGCACCATGGGCAAGGTGGCGCTGCTGATTGCCCTCGGCGCAGTGCTGGGCCGGATGATCGAGGTCTCCGGCGGTGTGCAGTCGCTGGCCGCACACTTCACCGAGAAGCTTGGCGCCAAGCGGGTCGCGGTGGCCCTCACCGCCGTCGGCTTCCTCGTGGCCATCCCCGTGTTCTTCGAGGTGGGCGTCATCGTCCTGGTGCCGATCGTCTACGCCTTCGCCAAGATCGCCAAGGTCCACCCGGTCAAGTTCGGCCTGCCCATGGCCGGCATCATGCTCTCCATCCACGTTGCCGTCCCGCCGCACCCCGGCATCGTTGCCGGCGCCGGCGTCTTCGGCGCGGACATCGGACTGATCACGCTGATCTCGCTGGCCATCTGTATTCCCCTCGGCTTCCTGTCCTACTGGGTGGCCAGCATCATGAACCGCAAGGAATACGAACTCCTTCCCTCGGTCAAGGCCCAGGTTGAGGAGTTCGGCTCCGACTCGCTGGTCAAGGTGGGCCACGACGGCCCCGGCGCCTCCGCCATCGCTCCGCCCCGTCCCGGCCTGATCATCTTCCTCATCGCCGCCCCCATCGTGCAGATCCTCCTCGGCACCCTGGGTACGCTGACCATCCCCAAGGACAACTCCTGGTACGGCCTGGCCGCCTTCGTCGGCAACCCGTTCTTCGCCCTCCTGGTGGCAGTCGCCCTCTCCTTCTTCCTGCTGGCCGTCCGCCGCAACTGGTCGCTGAAGGAAACCGGCGAAATCTTCGAAGGCGCCCTGCCTCCCATCGCGTCGATCCTGATGGTGGTGGCCGCCGGCGGCGTGTTCGGTGAAGTCCTCCGGACCTCCGGCATCGGCGCGGCGCTGTCCCAGACCCTGGACCACCTCGGCCTGCCCGTCATCGCACTCGGCTTCGTGATCTCGCTGGCACTGCGTGCCGCCCAGGGTTCGGCCACCGTTGCCATCGTGACCACCACCGGCCTGCTGACCTCCGCCGTTATGGAGGGCGGTTACAGCCCGGCGCAGATCGCCGTCATCGTGATCGCCATCGGCTTCGGCGCACTGGGCCTGTCCCATGTCACCGACGCCGGCTTCTGGACCGTGGTGCGCTACTACGGCCTCACCGTCTCCGACGGCCTCAAGACCTGGACCGTGCTGACCACGGTCCTGGGCCTGGCCGGCTTCGCCCTGACCTTCGTGGCCTGGATCCTGGTGGGAGGCCTGGGCGTCTGATGCGCACCCGACTCGACCACCTGGTCACTTCCGCACTTCAGCAGGGCTCCGCCGTTCCCGCGTTCACCTGCTACGACTTCACCACCGCGCTGGCTGTGGTGGGCGCGGCCGAGGAATCCGGCCGCGGCGTCATCCTGCTCGTGGCACCCAAGACGGCCGCCACCCCCAACGGGCTCCGCCTGATCTCGGCCCTCCGGGGCCTGGCGGACGCGGCCTCCGTGCCGGTCGCGGTGCAACTCGACCACGCCACGGACCTCGCGGTGATGGCCGACGCCGTCGCGGCGGGGGCGGACTCGGTACTCGCCGACGGTTCGTCCTTGCCTTACGAGGAGAACATCGCCCTGGTGGTGGCCGCCCGGGAACTGTTGGCAGCCAACGGGTATCCCGATGTGGTGCTGGAAGCCGAACTCGGCGGCCTGGCCGGCGACGAGGACCGCGCGTTCTCGGCCGACGAACCTGCAGACCAGTCCGGCGTTGCCGTGGCAGGGCTGACCGACTCCGCGCAGGTGGAAGACTTTGTGGCCCGTACCGGCGCCCAGCTTCTTGCCGTTGCCGTGGGCAATGTCCATGGCAAGTACAAGGGTGACCCGCAGCTGCGCTGGGACGTGCTGCAGGACATCGCCGTACGGACCCACGTTCCGCTGGTCCTGCACGGCGCCTCCGGTATTCCGGCCGAAGAGCTGGTGAAGGCCGCGGCCATGAATGTTGGCAAGGTCAACTTCAACACCGAGCTGCGCACCGGGGTGCTGGCCACCCTGCAGGAGCAGCTCCCCGCCCACCGCGCCGACGGTGAAAACCTGCAGGCGCTCCTGGGCCACTGGAACCGGTCCGCCGGAGAGTTCGCGGGCGCCACGCTGGCCACGCTGACGCGCTAGGCCCCAGACGCGAAGGAACACAGGGGAGGGAGGCTAGGATCGAGCAATGATCCTGGCCTCCCTCTTTTTCGCGTTCCTTGCTGCCGCGCTGCACGTCTTCATCTTCACGATGGAGTCTTTGACCTGGACCAAACCGGCAACGTGGAAGCGTTTCAGCATCGAATCCCAGGAAAACGCGGAGATCACCAAGCCGCTCGCGTACAACCAGGGCTTCTATAACCTGTTCCTGGCCGTTGGCGCCCTTGTTGGCGTAGGCCTGGTGGCTTTCGGTGCGGACGGCTCGGCGCAGGACGTGGCCGGATGGACCCTCATCTTCGCCAGCTGCGGCTCAATGCTGCTGGCGGCGCTGGTCCTGGCCCTGTCCGGCCGCAAGTACCTCCGCGCGGCCGCAACCCAAGGCGCCACGCCGCTGCTCGCCGTCGTCCTCGGCCTTATAGCTGTGTCACTTTAACTGCGGGGCACTTCAACTCCTGCCCCGGCCGCTCAACCCTTCTCCGCCCCAGGTGGCGGGCGCACAATAGTCCTGTGAACAGCGCCGGGACGCTCCGGGGTGCACGGTGGGTACCGCCGGCGGCCTGAGCGGAAGCCTCCGGACGGGCACGGCGGGCCGTGATCCGGTGATCGACCTTGTCCGGTTCGCCTGCCTGGCCCTGGTGGTGGTGGGACACTGCATGATGGTCAGCCCCGTGCTGCACGCCGACGGTACGGTGACCACGCAGAACACCCTCGCCGAGCAGCGCTGGTTCGAGCCGGTCATCTGGATCTTCATGGTCATGCCGGTGTTCTTCGTGACCGGCGGGATGACGGGCCTGGATTCCTGGCGGCGGCTTGCGGCAAACGGCGGCACGGCTGCCCTGTTCATCAGTGCACGCCTGCTGCGGCTGGTCAGGCCCGCCACGGCCCTGCTTGACGCAATGTTCCTGGGGCTCGGGGCCGCCCAGCTCCTCGGTGTGCACCCCCAGGTCATCGGGCTGATGGCAGCAGGGGCAGGGATGCCGCTGTGGTTCCTGGCCGCATACCTCGCGGCGCAGCTGAACATCCCCCTGCTTGACGCATTCCACGCCCGTGCCCCCTGGCGGACTTTCCTCCTGCTCACTGCGCTGGTGGTGGCCGTCGATTGCCTGCGCGGCACCCTGCCGCTCCTGGCCAACATCAACCTGTTGTTCCTGTGGTGCGCCGTCCAGCAGGTGGGCTTCCTCATCGCCGATGGCAAACTGGCCGGCCTGTCACGCTCCTGGCTGGCAGCGGTGGCCCTCGCCGCGAATGTCCTCCTGGGTGCTGTGACGGGCTTGGGGCTTTACACGGGGAACATGCTGGTGAACCTCAACCCGCCCAACCTGTGCCTCCTGCTGCTGGGCGTGTCCCAGGCGGCCCTGATGGAGGCGGCGCGGCCGGTCCTGGAGGGGGTGGCTTCGTGGCCGTGGCTCAGCAGGGCGCTGCGGATCGCGGGTGCCCGGTCCCTTACGGTGTATCTCTGGCACTTGCCCCTGCTGGTGGCGCTGTCCGGCCTGCTGCTCCTTGCGCCCGTTCCGAAACCGGAGTCCGGAACGCCCGAATGGTGGTGGGCACGCGCCGTGGTCCTGCTGGCGCTGCTGCTCCTGCTGCTTCCCGTCATCGCCGCCTTCGGGCGCCTCGAGGACACCCCGACGGCGAGTCCGGGCTCCGGTGCCAAGCCCGCCGCGGCGGGGGCCGCCGTCGTGGTGGTTTTCCTTCCGGTGGCGGATGCTGCACTGGGCGGCCTCACCCTTGCCCTGCTGGGAACCGGAGCCGCCTTATTTGCCCTCACCCAACTGATCCTCGGCGCGTTGCCTTGGCGGAGTCCGGTCCCTCGACGCAAAACGGACGCCGCTGGTACGCGCAGGCGTGCCGGGCACAGGAGGGGGCGGAAGGGCATTGCCAGCGGGGTGAAGTAGTGCCAGTGTCGAACCATGACCGAGAACACGTTGTCCACCGAGGATAGGTTCGCCCCCGATGTCACGCTGCGGCGCAACGACGCGCAGCACCGGTATGAACTGCTGGTGGGCGGCAGGCTCGCCGTGCAGTCCTTCTTCCGGGACCTGCCGGGCCACATCGACTTCACCCACACCGAGACGGGCCAGGACTTCGAAGGGCGGGGCCTTGGCAAGGTGCTGGCGCACTTCGCCCTGGACGACGTTGTGGCTACCGGCAAGCGGGTCATTCCACACTGCCCCTTCATCTCCAGCTACCTCCGCAAGCACGAAGGGTACGAACAGTTCGTCGACTGGCCGGAGGGATAACGCGGCAGTTCTTCGGCTGCCGCCATCGGGCGCCACGTTAGTGGGAGCGGCCCGGGTTAGCTGCAGCGTTACAGCTAAGGCGAACCGGTCCAGCTAAATGACGGCACTGCCTGCATTCCGGCGTCAGCTTGCCAGGGCCTGGTCGCTGACCGTGGCGCTGAAGGCGGGATCGTCGAGGGTGAAGCCGCAGGCGCAGCGGTAGGTGGCCACGGTTCCGGCCGAGGCCGGACCGGCGGGCAGCACACCGGTTCCGTCAACGTAAACAGGCTGCCGGACCGGCAGGTCCTGCGGATCGATCCGCTGCATCGGCGTGCGGCAATGCATGCGCGAATTGAGGGTGACCAGGAGTCCCAGATCCAGTGGCTGGGCTGTGCTGCCGGCTGGCTCTGTGCGTTCCCCGGACGCGGTCAGCCGGTCTTCCGTTGCGGTGGTCATGCGATGTTCATCCTTGGGCTTCTTCACGAGGCTGCTCTTCCAGCCCCGCCGCGAACTGCTTGCGGAGGTCATTTATCCCCATAAGCAAAGCATGCTTACTAAAGGTGTGACAAGCCGGACATTCCCGCCCCGGGCTACCCGTCCATCATCCGAAGGGCGTGAATTGTGCACCATGGGCCCGTTCCAGCGCCAGTCAGTGACCTGCTGCAAGCCCAAAAACCCCGCCATTCCGCGGCTAAGGAGAAATAGGGCACAAAAGTTTGATTAAAAGGTCATCCTAAGTAAGGCTTACCTACGCAACGCCCCCAAATTGCTGACCGAAGGAAGACCCGTGCCGCTGATGCCCCGACTCGATGAGACGCAAGTGGACCACTCCACCCGCCACGACGTGCCCCGCCAGGACCCGGACAACACGGTTCCGCCGGGGCAGGATTTCGGCTCGCGTGTGGAACTGGCCCTCGGGGCAACCAACCATCTTTTCAATGCCCGGAACTCACCCCGGTACGTTGCGCAGGTGCTGCAGGGCGTCACCACCGTGGCAACCAAGCTGGAGCGGACCACCCAGCCGTTCACCGGCGTCGGGCCCGCCGACATGCGGAACCGCGTGGGAGCCGTGGACCTGGACACCCCTTTGCCGGACACCGCCGCGGCCCTGCAGGAACTCGAGGACGTGTACCTGCGCGACGCCGTCTACTTCCACGACCCCAAGTACGCCGCCCACCTCAATTGCCCCGTGGTGATCCCGGCGCTGGTGGGTGAGGCCATCCTGTCCGCGGTGAACTCCTCGCTGGACACCTGGGACCAGAGCGCCGGCGCCACCATGATCGAACGGCGCCTCGTCGACTGGGCCGCCGAACGGCTGCACCTCGGCGGCGCTGCGGACGGAATCTTCACCTCCGGCGGCAGCCAGTCCAACCTCCAGGCCCTGCTCATCGCACGGAACCACGCCGTGGCAGGCCTCCGCCAGGACCCCGCCCGGGCATCCCTCCGACTCCCGGCACTGCTGGATACCCTGCGCATCTTCACGTCCGAGGACAGCCACT
This sequence comes from Pseudarthrobacter sp. SL88, assembly GCF_026672455.1. Classification (NCBI taxonomy): domain Bacteria; kingdom Bacillati; phylum Actinomycetota; class Actinomycetes; order Micrococcales; family Micrococcaceae; genus Pseudarthrobacter; species Pseudarthrobacter sp. SL88. The sequence continues at coordinate 3,542,597 of NZ_JAPPRD010000001.1, read as the reverse complement.
TCAGCGTCCAGAAGTCCGCCTCCATGCTGGGCCTCGGGTTCGACGCCGTCATTACCGTCCCGTGCTCCGCGGACCACCGGATGGACCCGGCGGCGCTTGCCACGGCCATGGCGGAAGCGCACGACGCCGGCCTGACCGCCATGGCTGTGGTGGCTACCGCCGGGACAACGGACTTCGGAGCCGTGGATCCGCTGGCAGAGCTCGCCGCCCTGGCCCGGGCCTACAGTGCCTGGTTCCACATCGACGCCGCGTACGGCGGCGGCCTGATGGTCTCCGGCCGGTACCGGCACCTGCTGGACGGCACAGGCCTCGCGGACTCGGTCACCGTGGACTTCCACAAGACCTTCTTCCAGCCCGTCAGTTCCAGCGCCCTGCTGGTCCGGGAAGCGGCGATGCTGCGCCACATCACCTACTACGCCGACTACCTGAACCCGGAGAGCGCCGCCCTGGCGGACATCCCCAACCAGGTGGACAAAAGCATCCAGACCACCCGCCGTTTCGACGCCCTGAAGCTCTGGCTCACCCTGCGCATCATGGGTGCGGATGCCATCGGCGCGCTCTTCGACGAGGCCATCGACCTCGCCGCCCGCGTAGGTTCGGTCCTCGAAGCCGACGACGATTTCGAGCTTGCCGCAGCACCACAACTGAGCACCCTGGTGTTCCGTTACCGCCCCGTACTCGAGTCCGGCGCACGCCTCTCCGACGAGGACGCCGATGCCCTCAACCCCGCCATCCGGGCGGCCGTCTTCGCCTCCGGCAAAGCCGTGGTGGCAGGCACCAAGGTGGGCGGACGCCACTACCTGAAGTTCACGCTCCTCAACGCCGAGGCCACCCTTGAAGACATCACGGACATCATCACCCTCCTGCGCAGCACCGGCGCCGGACTCCTGCAGAAGGAAACCACCGCATGAGCACCCCCGCCAACGGCACCATCTTCGACTTCGCTGCGATCGGCGTCGGGCCCTTCAACCTGGGCCTGGCCGCCCTCGCCGAACCCGTGGAGGGCCTCAACGGCATCTTCCTCGAACAGCGCGGTTCCTTCGACTGGCACCCCGGCATGATGCTCGAACCCGCGCACCTGCAGGTTCCCTTCATGGCTGACCTGGTGACCATGGCGGACCCCACCTCGCCCTATTCGTTCCTGAACTTCCTGAAGCAGACGGGCCGGCTCTACCGCTTCTACATCAGGGAAAAATTCTACCCGCTGCGCGCCGAGTTCAACCAGTACTGCCAGTGGGTGGCGGGGCAGTTGCCCTCCGTGCGTTTCGGCACGGCCGTGCAGGAGGTGGCGTACGACGACGGCGTGTACCGGCTCTCCGTGTCAGGTCCGGACGGGCCGGAGGTGCTGTCGGCGCGGCGGCTGGTGCTGGGCACCGGCACCTCCGCGTACGTTCCGGCGGCCGCCGGGGGAATCCTTGCCGCCGCGGCTGCCGGGGACGGGGGAGTGGCCTTCCACAACGCCGAGTACCTGGCCCGGAAGGCCGAACTGCAGCGGCAGCGCAGCATCACCATCCTGGGCAGCGGCCAAAGCGCCGCCGAAATCTATTACGAGCTGCTGCAGGAAGCCGACGCCTGCGGGTACCAGCTGAACTGGGTGACCCGCTCGGGCCGGTTCTTCCCGCTGGAGTACACCAAGCTGACCCTGGAGATGACCTCGCCAGAATACGTGGACTACTTCCACGGCCTCCCGCCCGAGCAGCGCGACCACCTGAACAAAACACAGAAGAACCTCTACAAGGGCATCAATTCGGACCTGATCGATGCCATCTACGACCTCCTCTACACCAGGAGCCTGTCCGGCATGGTGGACACCCAGCTGCTCACCCACTCCACGCTGACAGCCGCCGAATGGGACGCGGCCGCCGGAACCCACCGGCTGCACCTGGAGCATGGCGAACAGGGCACCTCCTACACCCTGGACAGCGAGGCCGTGGTGCTGGCCACCGGTTACGGCTACCGCGAACCCGCGTTCCTCACCGGGGTGCAGGACCGGATTGCCCGGGACGGTTCCGGCCGCTTCGCCGTGGACCGGAACTACAGCACCGGCGTTGAACCGGGCGAGATCTTCGTCCAGAACGCCGAACTGCACACCCACGGGTTCGTCACCCCGGACCTCGGCATGGGCGCCTACCGCAACTCCTGCATCCTCCGGGAGATGACCGGCCGGGAGGTGTACCCGGTGGAACGCAGCATCGCCTTCCAACAGTTCGGGGCGCCCCCTTCCGTCCCGGAAGTGCATCCGGCCCCCGCAGCGGGGAACGTGGCCGTGGAGGTGCCGGCATGAGGTTCACCTTCCGGTGCGTGGACCCGGTGGCGGACGCCCCCCTCCTGCACAGCTGGGTGACCCAGCCCTACGCCTCGTTCTGGGGAATGCTGTCCGCCACCGAGGCCGGCGTTATTGACGAATACGCGAAGATCCAGGCGAGCGGCCACCACCACGCCCTCCTGGGACTCGACGGCGGCGTCCCCGCCTTCCTGATGGAGGAGTACCTTCCGGCGTCCTCACCGCTGGCCGCCGCCTACCCCGTCCTTCCCGGCGACGCGGGGATGCACCTGCTGGTGGCGCCGCCGTCGGGCGTTCCGGAGCCGGGTTTCACCACCGCCGTCATGGATGCCGTCCTGGCCCGGCTGTTCGCCGGGCCCGATGTGGAGCGCATCGTGGTGGAGCCCGACGCCCGAAACACGAAAATCCACGCCCTTAACGAACGTTTCGGGTTCCGGCCCTCGGGAGTTGTGGGGCTGCCGGACAAGGATGCGCTGCTCAGCTTCTGCACCCGGGCCGACTATCTGGCCGCCCGCGCAACCCTTCCCACCTTGGAAACTTCCGCCCGTATGGAAACCAACCGCACCGAAGACCTGCAGGGAGCCGCAGCACTATGACCGTCCAGCTCGAATCCACCACCAACACGGCCGCAGCAGCAGCGCCACACCTCGAAGGGGGCCGGTGGGATGCCGCCAACCGGCACCTGCTGCGCAAGGCGCTCGCCGAGTTCTCGCACGAACGGATCCTCACACCCGAGCCTGTGCCTGGCGCTCCGGAAACCAACGCCTACCGCCTGGCCAGCGCCGATGGCTCCCACGAGTACCGGTTCACCGCCAGGATCCTGGAGCTGGAGCACTGGTCCATCAGCGCCGATTCCATCCGGCATGTCAAGGACGGCACCGAAGCGCCGCTGGACGTGCTGGAGTTCATCACGGTGTTCCATGAGACGCTCGGCGTCAACCTCCAGATGCTCCCTGTCTACCTGGAGGAGGTCAGCAGCACCCTGGCCAGCCATGCCTACAAGCAGTGGGCCGGCCAGCCGACCGCCGTGGAACTGGCCGCCGGGGTGACCGGCGGTCAGGACGTCGCTGCCGACTTCCAGGCGATCGAGCGGAGCATGACCGAGGGCCACCCCTGCTTCGTGGCCAACAACGGCCGGCTGGGGTTCGGCGTCAGCGACTACCTGGCGTTCGCGCCGGAAACCGGGGCGCCGGTGCTGCTGGAATGGATCGCCGTGCACCGCAGCCACGCCGTGGCCAGCACCAGCAGCGGCCTGGACTATGCGGCGCACCTCGACGCCGAACTGGGCCCGCTGGCCGGCAGTTTCACCAGCGAGCTGCTGCTGCAGGGCCTGGACCCGGACCAGTACTTCTTCATGCCGGTCCACCCCTGGCAGTGGGAGAACAAGCTCACGGTCACCTTCGCGGCCGAAATCGCCCGGCAGCGCATTGTCTACCTGGGAACCGGTACCGATTCCTACCAGGCCCAGCAGTCCATCAGGACGTTCTTCAACACCAGCCAGCCGTCGCGGAACTACGTGAAGACCGCCATGTCCGTGCTGAACATGGGCTTCATGCGCGGCCTCTCACCCCAGTACATGAAGGCCACGCCGGCCATTAACGACTGGCTGCGGAAGCTGATCGGGAGCGACGCCGCACTGCAACAGCGCGGGTTCACCATGATCGGCGAAATCGCCGCCATCGGCTACCACAACAGGACCTACGAGGCCGCATCCGCCAGCGGTTCGCCGTACCGGAAGATGCTCTCTGCCCTGTGGCGGGAAAGTCCGCTGCCGCTCCTGGAGGACGGGCAGCAGCTGACCACCATGGCCGCGCTGCTGCACGTGGATTCCGCCGGAAAGTCCATGGTTTCCGCCCTGATCGAGCGGTCCGGCCTGGCCCCCGAGGACTGGCTGCGCCGCTACTTCGAGGCGTACCTGGTGCCGCTGGTGCACTGCCTCTACAGCTACGAGCTGGCCTTCATGCCGCATGGCGAGAACGTCATCCTGGTCCTCGAGGACGGTGTTCCGGTGCGTGCCGTCATGAAGGACATCGCCGAAGAGATCGTGGTGATGGGGGACCGGCTGGACCTCCCCGAGGAGGTCGCGCGGATCCGGGCGGACATCCCCGACGGCGAAAAGGTGCTGGCCATCTTCACCGACATTTTCGACTGCATCTTCCGCTTCCTCGGGGCGCTGCTCGACGACGACGGAACGCTTCCGCAGGAAGCCTTCTGGCGTACCGCCGCCGCCGCCGTCCGGGACTACCAGGCACAGCACCCCGGGCTGGCCGGACAATTCGCCCGGCACAACCTGTTCGCTGCGGACTTTGAGCTGTCCTGCCTTAACCGCCTGCAGCTGCGGAACAACCAGCAGATGCTGGACCTCACGGATCCGTCCGGAAGCCTGCAGATGGCCGGCCGCCTGGCCAACCCACTGGCGCGCTTCGCCGGTGAAACCACAGGCGAAGCCGAGGGAAAGACGGAGCCAAATCGGGGCAGCGGTGGCTAGGCTGGCTGCATGACGCAGACCACTTCACGGACCACTGCCCTGGTCACCGGCGCCAGCGCAGGCCTGGGCGCCGAGTTTGCCCGCCAGCTCGCCGCCGAGGGCTGCCACCTGGTGCTGGTGGCCCGCAACAGGAACCGCCTCGAGGAAGCCGCCGCGGAGCTGGAACGGCGCTACGGAACCACGGCCGAGGTGCTCCCGGCCGACCTGACGGACGACGCCGCCGTGGCCGCCGTCGTCGAACGCCTCTCCGATCCGCAGCGGCCGGTGGGCATCCTGGTCAACAACGCGGGCATCGGGCTGCTGCACAATTTCGAGGACAACCCGGTGGAGGAGGAGAAGCGGCACCTGAAGCTGCACGCAGAAACCGCCCTTGTGCTTTCGCACGCGGCGCTCAAGGGCATGCTGGACCGTGGTGAGGGAAGGATCATCAACGTGGCCAGCATCGCCGCTTTCCTCCCGCGCGGAACCTATTCGGCCGCCAAGGCGTGGCTGCTGAGCTTCAGCCGCTGGGCCAACCTGGCCTACCGGACCCGCGGCATCAAAGTGACAGCGGTGTGCCCGGGTTTTACGCACACTGAATTCCACGACCGCATGGGGATGGACAAGTCCGTGGCACCGAAGTGGACCTGGCTGGCGGCCGAGCGCGTGGTGCGGGAGGGGCTGGCGGACAACGCCAAGGGAAAAGCCGTTTCGATCCCGTCCAAGCGCTACAAGGTGGTGGCAGCGCTCGCCCGGATCGCTCCGCCAAGGCTAATGGCGGGGCCGCCGCGCAAGCCCCAGGAGGAGGGCGGGGGAGCGTGAACCCCGCCGGCGGACGGCAACCACAACGGCGATGCCCACCAGGGCGCCCACCAGGGTCTCGATGGCGCGCTCCAGGATCAGGACGCCGGGGTCGGCCGGTGCCGCGAGCTGGGTCATCAGCAGGATCACCGGGGTAAAGGAGACCATGGCCAGGCCGTAGTGCCGCGTCATGAACAGCTCGGTGGTGAACTGGAACAGGATCACCAGCAGCGCCAGGACCAAGGCCTGCTGCCCGGGGAACAGCCCGGGCAGCGTCCAGGGGGCGGGAAGGATCACGACGGCGGTCACGGCCAGCCCCACGAACGTCCCCACGATGCGGTGGACCCCGCGGCGGACGCTGCTGGGGAGGTCCGCGCCGGCCAGCGGAACAGCCGCGGCAGCCATGGCCCAGTGCGGGTGGCCGCTTCCGGTGAGGACGCCGACGGTTCCGGCGGCACCGACGGCCAGCACGTAGCGGGCGGCGTGGATCAGCATGGCGCGGCGGTCCAGCGGCTGCGACGCGGCGGGAATGCGGACGGCCCCGCGCTGCCACCGCCGTTGACGGACCCACCCTGCGAAGCCCACCAGGATGGCGAACGCCGCCGACCCCACGGCAATCAGCAATGCTGTATACCAGGGGACCGCCATGGGCACCGACGCGCAGGCTCCCAGGGCCAGGATGCCGAAGAACGGGCCGTTGGGCTTGAGCCGCACGCGGTCCGAGTAGAGCGAACCCACGCCCGCCAGCGCAGCTTCGATGGCCACCAGCGCCCACGAGTGGATGTGGTTGACGGACAGGAACACGCCCACCGAGACGCCGCCCAGGAGGACCAGGGCTGCCTGGAACTGGTGGAGGATCCGCAGCTGGTGCGGTTCGGACCGGCCGTACATCCCGGTGAGGGCGCCGAAGACGGCGTAGATGATGAGGTCCGTACGGCCCGCGGCAAGCAGGAGCAGGGACGGGACGGCGACGCTGAGGGCCACCCGCAGGGCAGCGAGGTGGTCCGCGTTGGCGGGCTCCAGCCGGTGGAGGGCACGCACATGCAGCAGGACGCGTTCCATGCCGTACCCACTCTCCTTGCCTGTGGCTGGGTTAGCCACGACTTCAACCTTAAACGCCCGGACCGCCGCACCCGGTATGGGTGCGGCGGTCCGTGTAACGGAGCGGAACAGTTGGCCGGTTAGGCGCTGACCGGCGTTTTCCCGCCGTCCTGCGGATGGGTGTCGAACGGCAGCTCGTCAACGTTGATCAGCGGGTTCTCGTCCTGGGTCTTGACCAGCTCGCGGGCCTCCGCCTCGGTGTCCACGCTGGGCATGGATCCCGGAAGCGGGCGGTTGGCCGATTCCTTCAGGAAGTAGATGGCCACGGCGCCCACCAGGGAGGTTGCCATCAGGTAGTAGGCGGGCATCATGTCATTGCCGGTCGACTTGATCAGCAGTTCGACGATGAAGGGAGTGGTGCCGCCGAAGATGGCCACCGCAAAGTTGTAGGCAATACCCATGGCGCCGTATCGGCTGGACGTGGGGAACTGTGCCGGCAGGGAGGACGCCAGGTTGGCCACGTAGAAGGTCACGGGGAAAGCGACCAGGGCCAGTCCGGCCAGGGTGGACCACACTTCTCCAACGCCGATCAGCAGGAAGGCCGGGATGGCCAGGACAATGGTGCTCACCGCGCCAACCCACAGCACGGGACGGCGGCCGATGCGATCGGACAATTTGCCGGTCAGCGGAATGCAGAGGCTCATGATGACCAGGACCGGGATGGTCAGCAGCGTGCCGTGCACTTCGTCGTAGCCCTTGGACGTTGTGAGGTACGTCGGCATATAGGACGTCAGCGCGTAGCCGGCGGTGTTGGCTGCAGCCACCACCACCATGGCAACGACGATGGGCCGCCAGTAGGCTTTGATGATTCCCACCGGGCCCTTGGCAGCGGCGGTGTCGCCTCCGGTGGCGTTCTTGGCGTTTTCCTCCTGGGCGTCCAGGGTGGCCTGGAACTGCGGGGACTCCTCGATCTTGCTCCGGAAGTACACCGCGATCAGGCCCAGCGGACCTGCCAAGAGGAACGGGATGCGCCAGCCCCACTGCTCCATGGTGTCCTGGCCCAGGGTCAGCTGCAGGACCGAAACCAATGCAGCGCCCATGGCAAAGCCCATGTAGCTGCCCAGGTCAAGGAAGCTGGCAAAGAAGCCGCGGCGCTTGTCGGCGGCGTATTCGCTGACGAACGTGGTGGCACCGGCGTACTCACCGCCGGTGGAGAAGCCCTGGATCACCTTAAGCAGCACCAGCAGCGCTGCTGCCCACAAACCGATTTGCGCGTAGCCCGGCAACAGGCCGACAGCGAACGTGCTGGCGGCCATGATCATCAGCGTGGTGGCAAGGATCTTTTGCCGGCCCACCTTGTCGCCCAGCCAGCCGAATACGACGCCGCCGAGCGGGCGGGCGATGAAGGTTGCAGCGAACGTGCCCAACAGGAACAGGTTGCGCGTCGTGGGATCGGATTCCGGCAGGAAGACCGGACCCATGGTGGTGATGAGGTAGCCGAAAACGCCTACGTCGTACCATTCCATGGTGTTGCCTACGATGGTGCCGCCGAGGGCCTTCTTCAGCATCGGCTGGTCAACCACGTTGACGTCTGATTCCTTGAGCCGGCGCCGCGGAAGGAGCTTGGGCTTTTTGGCGGCTTTCACTGCTGCTGGTTCTGTTCCGCGGGCGTTCCTGGCGCCTGCTGAAGAGTCGGTGTTGCTTTGGTCTGTGGGCATTTGGTCAGCTCCTGTGGAGGTCATTTGCTTGCGACTACTTGCTGCCCCGCTCCGGGCAGGCCTTCAATTTTACGCCGATTTTGTAGCGTTCGCCCGTTTGATGCCGTACCGTCTACCCCTTTACGCACGTTTCAGACCAACTTTTGCGGGTTGATTTCGCTGGTTTTCCCTTATGAATACTGGGAAGCATGCTGATTGTGTCCACCGTCACCGAATCTTTTTCCGTAACCGTTCGTTGGGGCACGGTTTTGGCCGTGATCGGGCGCTGGATGTGACGGCCGACACTGCCATCGCGGAGGATTTTCGCCGCCGTTTTTGGCGCCTCCAGGCGGTGCCGGGGGTTCACAGGCACCGGGCCGTTGCCTATGGTTGAGCCATGGGAACACTGATTTTCGAATAGTAGACGCGTGCGGCCGGGAAATCCCCTCTGCCCGACACCGAGCCAGACACGCCGGCGCTGCTGAGCCTCACAGCGCAGACCTCACGAATGTGCCGGCATGACCGGCGAATAAGGAGGCCCAGATGCCTCTCTCTTCAAGACTTCATTTCATCGTGGAAAGGAAGAAAAATGGCTGACGAAAACCCCAAATCCCACCTCAATCCGGAGATGGCGGACCATCTGGCAGCGGCAATGGACACCCCGGACCTGCCGGCAGCGGCCACCACCGCTGCTGGCGCCATGCCGCGGCAAAACTCCTGGCCTGACGGTAACGGCAAGCGCCGCCACCCGAAGGACCGGGGATCCGGCCACGGGCGGATGGGCCACGAAGCCTCCGTGGCCGCCGTCCACCGGACCGGGAAGCCGCAGATGCCGCACTCGTCTTAAGACGGGCGAACCACACATTCATCACCGACACGGAAATTCCCTGGCGCGCCCTTATATGCGGAGCGGCAGGGAATTTCCGCGTCACGGGCGAGCCTGCGCGTCGCCGGGGCCTCGTTGCTGAGCCTCGTTGCCGCCAGCAAGGCCGTCAATCCTCCCGGACCACCTCTGACGGGTCCTTGTCCAGGCGCCAGCCCCGCCACCGGGGATGCCGCAACCGCCCCGGGCCCGTCCACTCGCCGTAGGTCACCTCACCCACGAGCTGCGGCGTGACCCAGTGCGCGTCCGCGGAGTCAGGCCGGGGAACTTCGTGGAACGGTGAGGTCTTCCGGGCCAGCTGCTCCACGGTTTGCCGCAGTTCGGCCAGCTCACGGCTACTGAATCCGCTGCCCACCCGGCCCACATACTGGAGTTTGTTCCCGTCGGGGATGCCCACCAGCAGGGACCCCACCGTTTCCTGGCGGCCGCCCTTGCCCGGCCGCCAGCCGCCCACCACCACTTCCTGGGTGCGCTCTGTCTTGAGTTTGATCCAGGTGCGCGTCCGCTGTCCGCTGACGTAGCGGCTGTCAGTGCGCTTGGCCATCACGCCCTCGAGCCCCAGCTCCTGTGCGCTGTCCATGATGTGTTGCACGGGGTCATCCAGCACCGTGGACAGTTCCACGGGGCAGTCCGAGGGCCGGAAGAACTGTTCAAGCCGTGCGCGCCGCTTGCTGAGCGGGAGGCGCCGGAGGTCGGTGCCGCCGTCGTACAGGAGGTCGAAGAGCATCAGCCGGACGGGAATGGCTTTCTGCGCTTTGGCGACGTCGGCGGCGCGGATGAGCTTCATCCTGCCCTGCAGCAGCCCGAAATCCGGCCTGCCGGAGGGCCCGACGGCGATGATCTCACCGTCGGCCACGAACGGCTGCTCCGGCCAGCACCGCCTGTCCGTCAGCTCGGGGTAGGTTTTGGTGACGTCGTTGCCGTTGCGGCTGAAGATGCGGACGGTGGACTCATCCGCCACGAGGATGGCACGTACCCCGTCCCATTTGAGTTCAACCTGCCAGTCGCTGCCGACGAGGTCTGAGGGGACTCCCGCAGTGGCCATCATGGGGCCGAAATCGTCAAAGGAAACCCGAACAGGGGAGTCCTCCGGTTGGCCGGGGGCGTTCCCGGCTTTTCCGGCCTTGTCCACCTGTTTGGCGCCGTCTGCCGGCTTGGCACGGTCCGCAGGCTCCGCGGACGAAGGTGCGTTCCGCCGTCGTCCGCCCTGGTCCTCCTTGTCCATCAGGTGGATCAGCCACTGCTTTTCGGCGTCGCTGCCCTGGCCGCGGCCGGTATGGATGAGTGCCACCTTCCTGGTGCCGCCCAGCCCGCCGCCCTCGGAGCCGGTGAGGGTGACGATTACCTCCTTGCCGTTGATCCACTTGTGCAGCTCATACGTGCCGGTATCCCAGATGGTCATCTCGCCGGCGCCGTACTCACCCTTGGGGATGGTGCCGTGGAAGGTGAGGTAGTCCATGGGGTGGTCCTCGGTCTGGACGGCCAGGTGGTTCTTGCCGCCGGACTCCGGCACACCCCTGGGGAGCGCCCAGGAGGCCAGGACCCCCTCGTGCTCCAGCCTGAGGTCCCAGTGCAGGCGGCTGGCGTGGTGTTCCTGGATCACGAACGCGTCGCCGCCGCGCGGTGCGCCACTGAACGGCTCAGGTGTGGCCTCCGGGTCGCGCATCGAACGGTACTTCACCAGGCGGGGATTCCCGCCGTCCTGCCCGGTGCCGGGGTCGCCTTCCCCGAGCGTTCCAACTGCGCGGACGACGGCGGCGAACGGGTCCTTGCCCTCCTGCACCCGGCGCAGCACCTCGCGGTAGTCGAGGTGCTTGAGCGTGGGGGAGCTGATCTCCCGCCACGTCCGCGGCGCCGCGACCATCGGCGTGGGCCGGCCGCGCAGGGAGTAGGGCACGATGGTGGTTTTCGCGGCGTTGTTCTGGCTCCAGTCCACCAGGACCTTGCCCTTGCGGAGGGTCTTCTTCATGTCGCTGACGGCGAGGTCCGGGTGGTCGGACTCCAGGGCCCGCGCCAGTTCCCGGGCGAACTCCGAGATCTGGTCCGAGGTCTGCGTGCCGTCCAGGGGTGCGTACAGGTGGATGCCCTTGCTGCCGCTGGTGACGGGGACCGGGTCCAGGCCCACGTCCTGCAGGATGGCGCGGGCCAGCAGCGCCACTTCACGGCATTCGGCGAGGCCGGCACCCTCGCCGGGGTCCAGGTCCAGGACCAGCCGGTCCGGGTTCAGCTGGTTGCCCTGGGAATCCACCCGCCACTGGGGGACATGGATTTCGAGCGAGTTGATCTGCCCGAACCAAGTGAGCACGGCGGGATCGTTGACCATGGGGTAGTGGATGGTCCGGTCCTTGTGGGTGATGGCGGCGCGTGGAAGCCACCCGGGGGCGGAGTCCTCCAGGTTCTTTTGGAAGAAGACCTCGCCGGGCTTCCCTGTGGTGCCGACGCCGTTCACCCAGCGTTTCCGGGTGGCGGGCCGGTTGGCTGCGGCGGGGATGAGGACATGGGCCACTGCGGCGTAGTAGGCCAGTACATCGGCCTTGGTGGTGCCGGTTTCCGGGTAGATGATTTTGTCCAGGTTGGTCAGCGTCAGCTCCCGCCCGGCCACGCGGACACGTTCCTTAGAAGCCAAGGGTCTTCACCTCCGGCCCGGCGTGATGTTGACTGTAGGGATGAGAGCCATCTGGAAGGGCGCCATCGCGTTTGGGCTGGTCAACGTGCCCGTTAAGGTCTACAGCGCCACAGAGGATCATGACATCAGTCTGCACCAGGTCCACAACGCGGACGGCGGAAGGATCCGCTACCAGCGCCGTTGCGAGGTCTGCGGGCAGGTGATCGACTACTCGGACATCGAGAAGGCCTTTGAAGAGGACGGCCGGACGGTGGTGCTGTCCAAGGACGAGCTGAAGGCCATCCCGGCGGAAAACAGCCACGAAATCGAAGTGGTGCAGTTCGTCCCGTCCGAGCAGCTCGAACCGATGATGTTCGAGAAGAGCTATTACCTGGAACCGGACTCCAAGTCGCCCAAGGCCTACGTGCTGCTGCGCCGGGCCCTCGAGGACACCGACCGGGTGGCCATCGTCCAGTACGCCCTGCGCGAGAAGACCCGGCTGGGGGCGCTGCGGATCAAGGATGACGTCCTGGTGCTGCAGTCCCTTCTGTGGCCGGACGAGGTGCGTGAGGCCAACTTCCCGGCCCTGGACACAGCCATCAAAATCTCCGCCCAGGAACGTGACATGTCCGCAGCGCTGGTCGAATCGATGGCCGCGGACTTTGAACCGGAGTCCTTTACCGACGACTACCAGGTGCAGCTGCGGAAGCTTATCGACGCCAAGCTGGAGCAGGGCGAGTCCCTGGACACGGACGAAACGTTCGGCGTCGAAGCGGGCGACGGTGGCAAGGGCGAGGTCATCGACCTGATGGAGGCCCTGAAGCGCAGCCTCGACCGGAAACGCGGCGGCGCGGCAGTGGCCCCGGGCGCGGCGGATTCCGAAGAGGAAGAGTCCGCCGACGGCGGGTCGGAGGACGCGGGGGACAAGACGGCCAAGCCCGCGCGGAGGTCCTCCGGTACACGGTCGTCGGGAACCGGGACTGCCGCTGCTTCGAGGACGTCGGCTGCCAAGGCGACGGACACCAAAACCGGCACCCGGTCCGCGGCTGCCAAATCGACGGCGTCCGAGAGCACCACAGCCAAGGGCACTTCAACAAGGAGCACCTCGGCAAAGTCCGCGGGCACACAGTCCGCTGCCGCAAAGTCCGCCGCCGGCAAATCCGCCGGGACCAAGGCGGCCGCGTCAAAGAACACCGAAAAACCTGCCGCGAAGGCTACCACCAGGGCGCGCAAGCCGGCGTAGGTCGGGGCGGGGACCCTGCCGCGGGCCCGGCAAATAGCCGGACCACCTTTACAGCCGGTGCCCGCGCGGCCACAATGAGTCGCATCGCAGCGCCGCTGTGCCCGCAGCGCGCTGAAACCCCAACGGCTCGATGAGGAGCGCGGACCATGACTGAGCAGACCGATGCGGCCGAGGCGGACCGGGCGCTGAAACAGAAGCACCGTGCCATGTGGGCGTCCGGGGATTACCCCGCGCTGGCGGATGAAATGCTCCTGGAGCTGGGCGCCATCCTGGTGGAAGCGTGCGGCGTCCGCTCCCGCCACCGGGTGCTGGACGTGGCCGCCGGGTCAGGGAACGCAGCCATCCCCGCGGCCATGATGGGCGCCAAGGTGGTGGCCTCGGACCTCACCCCGGAGCTCTTCGAGGCCGGACGGCGCGAAGCCGGCAACCGTGGCGTCAGCCTGGAATGGAAAGAAGCCGACGCCGAGGCGCTGCCGTTCGACGACGCCGCGTTCGACGTCGTGATGTCCTGCCTGGGTGCCATGTTCGCGCCGCGGCACCAGGCGGCGGCGGACGAGATCCTCCGCGTGTGCAAGCCCGGCGGGAACATCGGACTGCTCAGCTGGACCCCGGAGGGCTTCGTTGGGCGGATGTTCGCCACCATGAAGCCGTTTGCGCCGCCGCCACCGCCGGGGGCGCAGCCGGCACCGCTGTGGGGGAGCGAGGAGCACGTCCGTGAACTGCTGGGGGACAGGGTCACCGACGTGACCGTCCGCAAGCAGGCCCTGGCGGTACGGAGTTTCCACCAGCCGGGCGACTTCGTCCGCTACTTCAAATCCCATTACGGCCCCACCATCGCCGTCTACAAGTACATCGGCGCCGACGCGGACAAGGTCAGGGAACTGGACCAGGCGCTGACGGAGCTCGCCGATTCCTTCGGCGACGCCCATGGCGACACCCCGTTCCAGATGGAGTGGGAATACCTGCTGTTCACCGCGAGGAAGGCCTGACATGCCCGGCGACTTCACGGCAACATCCAGCACCACCATCGACGCCCCGCCGGACCGCGTCTGGAACGTCATCACGGACCCAGCAGCCGCCAGGGAGTTCATGTTCGGGGCCAAACTGGAAACGGACTGGGCGGAGGGAAGCCCCATTACCTGGAGCGGCGAATGGGACGGCAAGCCGTACCAGGACAGGGGCAAGGTGCTGGAGGTGGATCCCGGCCGGAGACTGGTGCACACCCATTTCAGCGCCCTCAGCGGCGAGGACGACGTGCCGGAAAACTACCACACCCTGACCTGGACGCTGCAGGACCGTGACGGTGGCACCCACCTCACGCTCGCCCAAGACAACAACCCGAGCCAAGAGGCAGCAAACCACTCGAAGGGCATGTGGGACAAGCTCGTGGCCGACGTGAAAGCGATCGCCGAACGCCCCTGACCGTCCCCTTCCTCCAACCAGGTAGCAGTAGATGTCGTTTTGGACGCTCATAACGACATCTACTGCGACCCAGTTGGGCGCGGCCGCGGGGAGGCGACCCGGACGCTTAACGCCAGCGGCCGCCGTCGTGCCGTTCCCACGAGGGGAAGGCGCGACGGCGGCCGCTTGGCTTAGTCCGGCTGCCGGGCAGCCTGCCTGCTACTCGGCGTCGTGGTCCGTTTCCAGGATCTGCACCAGGCGTTCCAGTGCATCGTCTGCACCTGTGCCCTCGGCCCGGAGGACCACCTTGTCGCCGTGTGAGGCACCCAGGCTCATGAGGGACAGGATGCTGGCCGCGTCCATGGCCTCGTCGGCAGGCTCGCCTTCACGGGCGATGGTGATGTCCAGGTCGAACTCGCCGGCTGCCTCGGCAAAGATGGCGGCGGGACGGGCGTGCAGGCCCACGCGGCTGGCGACGGTTGCGGTGCGTTCTGGCATTGTTGCTCCTTTGTCTTTCGGCGAGCTGACGGTTCAGCGCCGGTGAGTTTGTGTCGGTGGGCCGGATCAGACGGTTACGGGAACCGGTTCAACCGTATCAACGCTCTTCTTCACTGCCCAGCGCTTGAGCGCCACCACGGCCAGCGCACTGACCACGGTGCCGGCAATGATCGACACGATGAACATCAGCACGTTGCCAATGGCGAAGAAGACGAAGATACCGCCGTGGGGTGCCTGCGACGTGACGTTGAAGGCCATGGTGAGGGCACCGGTGAGCGCACCGCCCAGCATGCTGGCGGGGATGACGCGCAGCGGATCGGCAGCGGCGAACGGGATGGCGCCTTCGGAGATGAACGAAGCGCCCAGCAGCCAGGCTGCCTTGCCGTTTTCGCGTTCAGCCAGGCTGAAGAGCTTTTTGTCCAGGACGGTGGCCAGGGCCATGGCCAGCGGCGGGACCATACCCGCTGCCATGACGGTGGCCATGATCTGCCACGGTGCCTGGTTGGTGGCGCTGCCGGCGCTCAGGCCGGCCACGGCGAAGGCGTAGGCCACCTTGTTGACCGGGCCGCCCAGGTCGAAGCACATCATGAGGCCCAGGATGATGCCCAGGACCACAGCGGAAGCACCGGTCATGCCGGACAGCCAGGTGTTGAGTGCGGTGGTGAGGCCCGCGATGGGACCGCCGAGGACCAGGAACATGAGGCCCGAAGCCACGATGGAAGCCAGCAGCGGGATGATGACCACCGGCATGAGGCCACGCAGCCAGCGGGCCACCTGCCAGGTGCCGATCAGGTGCGCGATGTAGCCGGCCAGCAGGCCGCCCACGATGCCGCCGAGGAACCCGGCGCCCATGAATCCGGAAACTGCGCCGGCCACGAAACCGGGTGCGATGCCCGGGCGGTCAGCGATCGCGTAGGCGATGTAGCCGGCCAGCGCAGGAACCAGGAAGCCCATGGACAGGGCGCCGATCTTGAAGAAGACAGCGCCCAGGTAAATGGCCAGTCCGCCTTCGGGGAGGTTGGCGAAGCTGTTTTCCAGCACCACCTTGTCCGCCACGCCGGTGATGTCATAGCCGCCCAGCAGGAACCCGAGGGCGATCAGCAGGCCGCCGCCGGCAACGAACGGGATCATGTAGCTGACACCGGTGAGGAGTGCCCGCTTCAGCTTCTGGCCGATGTGCTCGCCCTTTTCGGTGGCCTCGTTCTCGGCCTGCTCCTCCGCCCCGAAGTGGGGGACGCGGCGCGCATTCGGATTCTCAGCCGCAGCGAGTGCTTCCTGGACCATCTTGGCGGGCTCGTCGATGCCGCGCTTGACGGGGGCGTTGATGACGGGCTTGCCGGCGAAGCGCTCCTTGCCGCGGACGTCCACGTCAACGGCGAAGATCACGGCGTCCGCTGCTGCGATGACGGCGGGGTCCAGCGGCTTGGCGCCGGAAGAACCCTGGGTTTCAACCTGCAGGTCCACGCCCATTTCCTGGGCGGCGGCAACCAGCGAGTCAGCGGCCATGTACGTGTGTGCGATGCCGGTGGGGCACGCGGTGACGGCCACGAGGCGCTTGGGACCGGCAGCCGCAGCACCGGCACCTGAACCTGCGGAGGCCGTGGCAGCCGCCGGAGCAGCGTCAGCAGGTGCCGCGGCAGCGTGGGCCGCCGGCTTGTCTGCCAGGGCGCCGTCAACGAGCTCCACGATTTCCGCCTCGGAGGAGGCGTTGCGGAGGGCGGCCGTGAAGTCCTTTTTGATCAGGGACCGGGCCAGCTTGGAGAGCAGCTTCAGGTGGGCCTGGTCGGCACCGTCCGGAGCGGCAATGAAGAACACGAGGTCCGCGGGGCCGTCCTTGGCGCCGAAGTCCACCTTGGGGGACAGGCGGGCCATGGCCAGGGTGGGCTCGACGACCGCAGCCGAGCGGCAGTGCGGGATGGCAATGCCGCCCGGAATGCCGGTGGCGGTCTTCTGTTCGCGGGCGTAGGCGTCGGCAAAGAGGCCTTCAACCTCTGTTGCGCGTCCGGTGGCAGCAACCTTGCTTGCCAGGTGCCGGATCACCGCCTCGGGGTCGTTGCCCAGGTTCTGGTCGAGCTCGACCAGTTCCGTGGTGATGAGCTGAGTCACTGTCAATCCTTTCGAAGGGCCGTGATGGTTACGGCTTCCGGGGTGGTTTGGTGCACTGCCGGAACCGTTGAACCGGGCAGGGAGGCGGCGGCGGCTCCATGGGCCACCGCCTGACGCAGGCAGTCGGCAGGGGCGGCGCCCCGGCCGTGGGCGAGCAGGTAGCCGGCCAGTGCGGAATCTCCCGCACCCACCGTGCTCACTGCGGCGACCGGCGGATGCGTGGCCAGCCACGCGCCGTCGGCCGTTACGAGGACAGCTCCCTTGGAACCGAGAGTTGCCAGCACAGCACCCACACCGGAACGCACGACGGCGGACGCGGCCTCGGCGGCAGCCGCCGGGTCCGCTTCCAGTTCGTCCGCGGCGGCCGTGGCGAACCCGGCTGCAGCAGCCAGTTCCGCCAGTTCCTCGGCGTTGGGCTTCAAAAGATCCGGCATGCCCTCCGCGCCGCCGGTCAGGGCGGCGGCGAGTGGCTGGCCGGACGAGTCGACGGCGATCAGTGGCGTACGTCCCGGGGACCCGCCGTCGGCAGCTGAACGCAGGCGGCGGGCCGCCGTCGCGTAAAAATCTGTCGGGAAGCCCGGCGGCAGTGAACCTGCCAGGACCACCCAGCCGGCACCCCGGGAACTTTCGAGCAGCAGCTTCAGCAGCGCCTCCTGCTGGTTGTCATCGAGGACAGGCCCGGGTTCGTTGATCTTGGTGGTGACCCCGCCGGGTTCGGTGAGGGCCACGTTGGTGCGCAGCGGTTCGCCGATGGGCAGCGACACGAAGGGCACGGCGCCGGCGCGCAGGCCGGCCAGCACAGGATCGCTGTCCGCGCCCGGCAGGACGGCCAGGGATTCGAGGCCGGAGGCCACCAGCGCCCGGGACACGTTGACGCCCTTGCCGCCGGATTCCTGGGTGACGGACACAGCGCGCTGTACTTCGCCGCGTTCCAGCGGTCCGGGCAGGGCGACGGTGCGGTCCAGGCTGGGGTTGGCCGTGAACGTGACGATCATGCGATCACCACGTCTACATCGGCCGCTTCCAGGGCTGCGGCGAGTTCGGGGCTGGGTTCGCTGTCTGTAATCAAGGTGTCCAGGTCTTTCAGGGAGGCGAACTGGACCAGCGTTTCCGCGTCCAGCTTGGAGGAATCGGCCAGCACCACGATGCGGCGTGCCGAGTGGACGAAGGCAGCCTTCACGGCGGCTTCTTCAGGATCGGGAGTGCTGAGTCCAAAGGTGGGGTGGATGCCGTTGGTCCCCACGAAGGCGATATCGGGGCGAATCCGTGCGGCGGCGTCCACCGTTGCCTGGCCGACGGCCACCTGGGTGATGCCGCGGACCCTGCCGCCCAGGATGTGCAGGGCGATGCCGGGGACGCTGGAGAGCTTGCCGGCAATGGGAACGGCGTGGGTGATGGCCACCAGCTCGGTACCGGCGGCGCCGGATTCGGAAAGTTCTACGGCGGTGCGCCGGGCCAGCATGTCGGCCAGGACTTCGGTGGTGGTTCCGCCGTCGATCAGGACGCTGCCGGGGGAGTTGCGGGGGATGAGCGCGAGTGCGGCCTCGGCGATGCGGCTCTTCTGGTCCGGCCGGCGGATGGCGCGTTCGGTGACGCTTTCCTCGGTGGTGCTGAAGCGGTCTGCCGCCACCGCACCGCCGTGCACGCGGCGTACGGTGCCGGCGTTCTCGAGGGTGGCGAGGTCCCGGCGGACGGTTTCGGTAGTGATGCGGAAGCGCTCAGCCAGCAGGGTCACGCTGACCCGGCCGCTGCCGGCGACAAGCTCGGCAATCTTTTGCTGGCGTTCCTCGGCGAACACGTACCCTCCGTTGCGTAGCTTTGCTGGTGCTGTGGTGGCCGGCGCCCTGTTTGGCGTGACTGGCATCACATGATGTTGAGTTACTTGACTTTATCTTTGCTTATGTTGGTTTGTCAATGGAAACCAACACGAAACAATATTTGGGTTCTCCTCGTTTGGTTGAGGCCCCGGGACGCGAAAGCCGGGCCGGACGCTGTGGTCCGGCCCGGCTTCTCGGGTTCATGGTCTTTCGTGGTCCTGGATGACCCGCGGGCGGCCTGCCTAGATGGTTCCGTCGCGGCTTTCGTTCCGGGTGATCCGCTCGCCCGTGTTCGGGTCCACGACGGACCGGGTCTCGCTGACCCGCCGCGTCCGGCCGGGCGAGGCCAGGACCAGGGATACGATCAGGCCGATGACGCCCACGGCGATCAGGATGTAACCAACCAGGGCCTGGTCCACGAAGGGAATGAGTCCCGGGGCCACTGCCCAGGCCAGGATGGCGCCGAGGGCGATAAGGAAGATTGACGAGCCGATTCTCATGACTTGCTCCTTCTGCTGGCCGCGGGTTGCGGCTCCTGTGGGGCGGTGCACGGTATTGCGGGTAGGTCGCTGCCCTGCTTTTGACACTGCTCTGTAAAGTCACTGGTCAGCATGCTGATAGTAGGC
Source organism: Pseudarthrobacter sp. SL88 (assembly GCF_026672455.1). Lineage (NCBI taxonomy): Bacteria > Bacillati > Actinomycetota > Actinomycetes > Micrococcales > Micrococcaceae > Pseudarthrobacter > Pseudarthrobacter sp. SL88. Next base: position 3,523,128 of record NZ_JAPPRD010000001.1, on the reverse strand, counting down.
GTCACGCTACAGTGCACCCACAGTCGATTCAATGAATGATGCCGAGTCGTTGCCGGGAAAATTCTGCGTGACTGGTGTGATTGCCGGGGCGCCTGGGTTTATCGCCGTCGTGGCGTGGGCGCCGCGTTGCCTCGCTAGTCTGGTCCGATGGAAACAGTTGTGTGGTCCAAGCCTGAGGACCAGCGCGCCGGGACGCCCCTGCTGGTGATGATGCACGGCTATGGCACGGATGAATCCCGCATGGTCCGGCTGTTCGAGTACCTCCCTCCGGAGTTCACCTTCGCCGCCCTCCGGGCGCCGATGCCCATCGGAGACCACTATGGCTGGTTCCTCCTGGACTATTTCCTCACCAACGACTTTGCCGACGTCATCTCGGTCACCGGCACCGTGCATGGCTGGATCAACTCCGTCCGCGGCCGGCACACCAGTGTGAGCCTGATGGGCTACTCACAGGGCATGGCCATGGCCAGCACCCTCCTGCGCCTCCACCCCCGCGACTACGCCGCCGTCGTTGGCCTTTCCGGATTTGTGCTGGACAACGACCTCCTGGCCCTCACCGATGAGTTCGATACCAGGCCGCCGTTCTTCTGGGGGCGCGACAAGGCGGACCTGGTGATCAACGAGGATGCCACCGCCTACACGGGTGAATGGCTTGAGGCGCACACGCTGCTGACTGCCCGGACGTATCCCGGAATGGGGCACGCCATGTCGAAAGCCGAGATGGCGGACGTTGGCGCGTTCCTTCGGCATTACGTGCTGAAATGACCCGCAGGCGGTCAAGGTAACGGCGATAAAACATTTGCAAGTCAAATTTGCAAGCGCTTACACTCGTCTACGGCCATGATCGGTCCTGCAGTGGGCGGAACAAGGAGGCGATGCTGTGTGCATGTGGCGCAGCAGCACCTCCTTCAGGCTGTCCGGACGGGACCGGCAGTCCGTAAACCGAGAGGACACCGCACTGCCGATGACACAACGAACTGCAGCTGACACCGCCGCCTGGACGGGCGCATCCGCCATCCTGTTCGACCTTGACGGTGTGTTGACCCCCACGGCCACCGTGCACGAACAGGCCTGGAAAGAACTCTTCGAAGGCTTCCTTGCCGGGCACCCCGAGGCGCAGGGCTACCGCGAAAGCGACTACTTCGACCACATCGACGGCAAGCCGCGCTTCGACGGCGTACGGGACTTCCTCGCCTCACGCAGCATCGAGCTTCCCGAAGGACCGCTGGACGACGATCCCGCCAACATCACCGTCCAGGGCCTCGGGAACCGCAAGAACCGGATCTTCAACGACATCGTCAGCACCGGCGTCGCGCCGTTCGAAGGCTCGGTGCGTTTCCTCGAAGCCGCGCTGGCCCGCGGACTGAAGGTCGCCGTCGTCTCATCCTCCCGCAACGCCCCCGCGGTCCTGGCCGCCGCAGGCCTCAGCCACCATTTCCCCGTTGTGGTGGACGGTGTGGTGGCCGCCCGCGAAGGAATTCCCGGCAAACCCAGCCCGGCGACGTACGCCTACGCGGCCCGGCTGCTGGAACTGCCCAGCGAGGAATGCGTAGTGGTGGAGGACGCTGTCTCCGGAGTCCAGGCCGGCCAGGCGGGATCGTTCCATTCCGTCATCGGCGTGGACCGCGGTGCCGGGCGCCAAACCCTCCTCGAAGCCGGGGCAACCCTGGTGGTCAACGACCTTGGAGAGCTCCTGCCCTGACGGGAGCCCCGTTCCACACCGGAGACCCGCTGCCACCCCCGGGCAGCACCCATCCGGGCAAGCTTTCACCTCGAATCCCCTATGCCGGACCTGCGCCGGTGCACAGCATGCCTAAAGGACCCAACACCATGGCTCTCATCTCTGCGGACCGCGAACGGTTCCCCAACACTCCCTGGCAACTGGTGGAAACCCGCCACGAGCCTGGAAACGCAGGGACGCTTGAAACGCTCTTTTCCCTGGGCAACGGCCACCTCGGAATCCGTGGCGCCCATTGGGCAGCGGCGGATGCCGAACTTCCCGGCAGCTTCATCAACGGGCTGCACGAAACCTGGGACATTAAGCACGCCGAGAACGCCTTCGGATTCGCGCGGACCGGCCAGCGCATCCTGTACATCCCGGACGCCAACAACTTCACCGTCGTAGTGGACGGTGAGTCCCTGGGCCTTGCCGAATCGGAGGTACTGGACTACCGGCGGAGCGTTGACTTCTCCACCGGCATCTACGAGTGCCGCATCACTTGGCAGTGCCGGTCCGGATCCGTGGTCACCACCACCGAACGCCGTGCGGTGGGGTACGAATCCCGGGGCAGCCTGGGCCTTTCCCTCGAAGTTTCGGCGGACCGCGATATTTCGCTCGACGTCACCTCGTCAGTGCTCAACCGGCAGGACCAGCCGGTAGAGGACCACTCCGCCCACGATCCGCGCCGCGCCGGCCGCCACGCCGGACGGGTCCTGCTGCCGCTGCGGCTGGATGGCGGCGACGGATCACTGCGGCTCTCCTGGGAAGCCGCAGAATCCAAGCAGCGTGTAGGACTGGCCGTGGACCACTGGACCTCCGCCGGCCACCAGCCTTTCGAAACCCTGGTGGACCAGGATGACAGCAGCGTCCGCTACGTTCTGGCCGTCAGCGCCGGCGAACCCTTCCGGCTGGAGAAAAGCGTCAGCTACGCCGCCGGCCGGACCGTGCAGGACGAAGGCGTCGACGCCGCCGCCTTGGCCGAAGCGGGCCTGCGCCCCGTCGCGGACGTCTTCGCTGAAAGCGAGGCGCACTACCGGGGCTATTGGGCAACCTCGGACATCGTGGTGGACGGCGGAGAGCCGGAGCTGCAGCAGGCCATCCGCTGGAACCTGTTCCAGCTGGCCCAGGCCACGGCGCGTGCCAACGTGGCGGGCATCCCGGCCAAGGGCGTCACCGGATCCGGCTACGAGGGCCACTATTTCTGGGACCAGGAGGTGTACCTGCTGCCGTACCTGACGTATACGAACCCGGACGGTGCCCGGCAGGTCCTGGAGTTCCGGCATGCCATGCTGCCCGAGGCCAAGGTCCGTGCCAAGGAACTCAGCGTGGACGGCGCCCTGTTCCCGTGGCGGACCATTAACGGCCTTGAAGCCAGCGCCTACTACGCCGCGGGCACCGCTCAGTTCCACATCGCGGCCGCCATAGCGTTCGCCACCAACCGTTACCTTTGGGCCACCGGCGATTCCGCGTTCCGGGAGGGCATGGGAGCTGAGCTGCTGATGGAGACCGCCCGCATGTGGATCTCGCTGGGCTTCTTCGGCAAGGACGGCCTGTTCCACATTCACGGTGTCACCGGCCCTGACGAGTACACCGCCGTGGTAAATGACAACCTCTACACCAACGTCATGGCCCGGTTTAACCTGCGGGCTGCCGCAGCGCTGGACCACCCGGGCGCCGCCCAGGAGGAGCGGCAGCTGTGGGCTGCGGCAGCCAACCTGATGCACCTGCCGTTCGACAGCCGCATGCAGGTCCACTCCCAGGACAACGACTTCATGACCCTGGAACCATGGGACTGGACCACGCCGCGGTCCAAATATCCGCTCCTGCTGCATTTCCACCCGCTGGTGATCTACCGCCACCAGGTGCTCAAGCAGGCTGACACCGTCCTCGCCATGTTCCTGCAATGGCAGGATTTCACTGCAGGTGAGAAACAGCGGGCCTTCGATTTCTACGACCCCATCACCACGGGCGACTCCACCCTGTCTGCATGCGTGCAGGGCATCATGGCTGCCGAAGTGGGGTACTCCGGGGAGGCCCTGAAGCACTTCACCAACGCGGTGTTCATCGACCTGGACGACACCCACGGCAACACCATTGACGGCGTGCACATTGCCTCCACCGGCGGGGTGTGGAGCTCCCTGGTGTGCGGTTTTGCGGGCCTGCGCGACCAGGGCCCGGTGCCGTACTTCGATCCGCGCCTCCCGGAGGAATGGGACGGGCTGACTTTCCACCTCAAGATCAGGGGCCGGCTGCTGCTGGTCCGGCTCTCCTCCGGCGCCATCACCCTCACCGTCCAGGAAGGGGACCCGCTGGACGTCAACGTGCGGGGCCAGGTACTGGCCGTAGGCTCCGATCCCGTCAGCGTGGAGCTGGAGCCCGTCGCGGAACCGGAACCCACAGCGTTCCCCAGCGGACTGCCGACGGCGAGCATCCCGGTGGTCCTCGCCAACAGCTGATGTGCCGCTAAGTCAGGACACGGCGGCTTCGGGTGCCGCGTCCAGCGGGTGGGCCAGTTCGTCGCGGGGCATCCCGGCGGCGGCGGATGCGATGACGGCCATGATGGGGCAGACCACGCCCGCCACCAGGAAAATCAGCCAGATGGGCAGCACCTCAGCCGCTGGCCCGGCCAGCGCCATGGACACCGGCATCAGCGCCAGGGATACGAAAAAGTCGAGGCTGGAGATGCGGCCCAGCAGGTGTGGCGGGACGCGGCGCTGGAGCAGCGTGCCCCAGATGACCATGCCCACGCTCCCGGTGGCGCCCCAGATGAACAGAGCTGCGGCGATCAGCCAGAAGTTGTCCATGAGGCCGACGGCGGCAATCGGCAGGCTGCCCACGCCCCAGGACACCATCATCACCGTCAGGTAGCGGCGGGGCAGGCGGAGTGACGCCGTCACCAGGGAGCCCAGGGCTGCCCCCACCCCCATGACCGCCAGCAGGAAACCGAACATGCTCGAATCCCCGCCGAGCTGGTCCCGCACCAGGAATGGCAGCAGGACCTCGATGGGGCCGATCAGGAACAGCACGGAAATGCAGGCCCAGATCAGCGTCCAGAGCAGCCATGGGGTCCTGATGGTGTAGCTGACGCCTTCGCGCAGGTCCTGGACGAAGGATGCTTTGCGGTGTCCATCCTCGTGGCCGGCCTCAGCGGGCGGTGTGGCCAGGGCATGCTGGCCCAGGAAGTTCAGGACAATGAAGGCCAGAAGGTGGCACGCGGCCACCCCGGTCACCGCAAGCGACGGCGAGAGGGCTGCCACCAGGATGCCGGCCACCGCGGGTCCCGCCGCCTGCTGCAGGACGGGGCGCATGGTCCCCTCCATGCCGTTGGCGGCCAGCAGGTCCTCAGCCGGAAGGATGCGCGGCAGGATCGCGGAGTAGGCAGGGAAGAAGAAGGCCGCGCCAACACCCAGCACGAAAGCCCCCGCCGCTACATGCCACAGTTGCAGCCAGCCGGCCATTGCCAGGCCGCTGATCGCGGCGATGACTGCCAGGTTGGCGCCCTCCACGGCGATGATCAGGCGCCGCTGCGGGACCCTGTCCGCCGCGATCCCGCCGGCCAGGACGAAGGCCACCAGTCCCACGCTTCCGGCGGCGGCCACCAGCGAAAGTTCCAGGGGACCGCCGCCAAGGTGGATCACCTGGTAGACCATGGCTACGGCCCACATACCGGAACCGAAAATGGAGATGGCCAGCGCTGCAATCAGGACCCGGTACTCGCGGTGGATAAAAGGACGCAAGGCTTTGGGGGCGGGCATAAGCCCCAGTTTAAGCCCGGACGGCGGCTGGCCTGATGCCCCCCAAATCAGCATCAGGCCGGCCGCCAGTGGTGAATCCGGCCGGTACCTGCATGGTCCCGGATGTTGCCCGGACCCTCCTGGCCGGATCTATCCGGCCAGGAGGGTGGTGGCTTCCTGGCGGGTGGTGCCGGAGTCCTGGATGCCGTCGGCGATGTGGGCGAGTTCGGCGGGGATGTCGCGGCCTTTTTTGCGCATGGCGGTGGCCCAGAGGCGGCCGGCGCGGTAGGAGGAGCGGACCAGGGGGCCGGACATGACGCCGAGGAAGCCGATCTCTTCGGCTTCGTGCTGGAGGTCGACGAATTCCTGGGGTTTGACCCACCTGTCTACGGGGAGGTGGCGTTCGGAGGGGCGGAGGTATTGGGTGATGGTGATCAGGTCGCAGCCGGCCTGGTGGAGGTCGCGGAGGGCTTCGGAGATTTCTTCGCGGGTTTCGCCCATGCCGAGGATGAGGTTGGATTTGGTGACCATGCCCAGGTTCCGGCCTTGGGTGATGACGTCGAGGGAGCGTTCGTAGCGGAATGCCGGGCGGATCCTTTTGAAGATCCGGGGGACGGTTTCGACGTTGTGGGCGAAGACTTCGGGTTTGGAGTCGCAGATCGCGGCGATGTGGCCGGGGTTGCCGGAGAAGTCGGGGATGAGGAGTTCGACGCCGGTGCCGGGGTTCAGTTCGTGGATTTTGCGGACGGTTTCGGCGTAGAGCCAGACGCCTTCGTCTTCGAGGTCGTCGCGGGCCACGCCGGTGACGGTGGCGTAGCGCAGTTGCATGGATTGGACGGAGCGGGCCACTTTGGTGGGTTCGAACCGGTCCACGGGGGAGGGTTTGCCGGTGTCGATCTGGCAGAAGTCGCAGCGGCGGGTGCATTCGGAGCCGCCGATGAGGAAGGTGGCTTCCTTGTCTTCCCAGCATTCGAAGATGTTGGGGCAGCCGGCTTCTTCGCAGACGGTGTGCAGGCCTTCTTTTTTGACCAGGTTCTTGAGCTGGACGAATTCCGGGCCCATCTGGACTTTGGCCTTGATCCACTCCGGTTTGCGTTCCACCGGGACAGCCGCGTTGCGCTGCTCGATCCGCAGCAACTTCCGGCCTTCGGGTGCCAATGTCATGATTGATTTCCTTTGTTTGTGCTGGGTGTGCCGTCGGGGCGGCGTTAGTTGAGCCCGTCGAAACCCTGGGTCAGCATTCGACGACGTTGACGGCGAGGCCGCCCATCGCGGTTTCCTTGTATTTGGAGGACATGTCCTTGCCGGTTTCGCGCATGGTGATGATGACTTCGTCGAGGGAGACCCGGTGGGTCCCGTCGCCCCAGAGCGCCATTTTTGCCGCGTTGATGGCTTTCGCCGCGGCGATCGCGTTCCGCTCGATGCACGGAACCTGCACCAGCCCGCCGATCGGATCACAGGTCAGGCCCAGGTTGTGTTCCATCGCGATTTCCGCGGCGTTCTCCACCTGCGCCGGGGTGCCGCCCATGACCTCGGCGAGTCCCGCCGCCGCCATGGACGACGCCGATCCCACCTCGCCCTGGCAGCCCACCTCGGCACCCGAAATGGACGCCTGTTCCTTGTAGAGCACCCCCACGGCGCCGGCGGCGAGCAGGAACCTGGCCACCACGCCGTCGCGGTCTTCCTGCGTTGCCTGGTCCATGCCCGGGGCGAAATGCAGCGCGTAGTACAGGACCGCGGGGATGATCCCGGCCGCCCCGTTCGTCGGGGCGGTAACCACCCTCCCGCCGGAGGCGTTCTCCTCGTTCACGGCGAGGGCCACCAGGTTCACCCACTCCTGCCAGTACCTGGGGTCATGGAAGTCCCAGTCCGTGAACTCCAGGTCCTGGCTGTCCTCGCCGGGGCGGGCGCATTCCTTTTTCAGCCGGTCGAACCAGTCCGGGGCGCGGCGGCGGACCTTTAACCCGCCCGGCAGCACCCCGTCACGCTTCAACGACGTCGCCACGCACGCCTCCATCACGGACCAGATATGCAGCAGCCCCGCCCGGATCTCCTCCTCGGAACGGGAAGACTTCTCGTTGACCAGCATCACGTCGCCGATCCCCAACCCGGTGTCCGCGCAATGCCCCAGGAGCTCCGCAGCGGTCCGGAACGGCAACGGCAGCTCCTTCTTGGACTCATCCAACTCCTGCTGCGCGGCATCCTCCTCACCCTCACGGACAATGAACCCGCCGCCCACAGAGAAGAACGTGGCCCGGTGGAGTTCCCCGCCGTTGCCGTCCGAGACGGTGAACGTCATCCCGTTCGTGTGCCGCGGCAACACCGTCAACGGCCGCAACACCATGTCCTTCACCCCGTACGGCAACGCCACGCCTGCCCCTTCGCCGGCGCCCGCCAGGTGCAGCGTCCCGGTCTCGGCGATCGCAGCCAACCGCTCCTCCACCTCCGCCGGCAGGATCCTTTCGGGGTGGAACCCCTCCAGGCCCAGCAAGATGGCCGTCATCGTCCCGTGCCCATGACCCGTCGCCGCCAACGACCCATACAGATCCACCCGCAGCCCGGCAACCCTGTCCAGCACCCCGCTGCTCTTCAACTCCTCGGCAAACACCGCAGCAGCCCGCATCGGCCCCACCGTATGAGAAGACGAAGGCCCAATACCAACAGAAAAAAGGTCGAAGACGCCAACGGCCATGGTGGGATTCCTAACTAGAAACGTGCGTGGTTGGGTTGGATGGTGGGTGACCGGATTCCTCCGCGTGCTGCTCCTTCGTCGCTCTGACGCACGCTTCCGGAATCCGGCTCACCCCCGTAGGTCCCGTCACCCAAGCGAACAACAGGATGGGCAACGACCCCTGCGCACCTTTGCGAAGAACAGGGATGAACACGCACGTTGTCGGCGCTCACCCGTAGCCTGCCCACAAGGGCCGGCGGAGCCGGACTTTTCGAAAGCCTGCGTCAAAGCGAGGAACGAGCAGCAGGCGTGAAAATGTCCGGTCCGCTGGTCCCGAAGGTGACCAGGGCCGTGCACCTAGGCGAGGTTTGCGACGCCGGGGTACAGCGGGTGGGCTGCGGCGAGTGCTTCGACGCGGTGACGCAGGCCGGAAAGGTCTGCGTCGGCGTCGGCCGTCAGTGCCTCGGCGATGATGTCCGCAACCTCGCGGAAGGCGGCTTCGCCGAATCCGCGGGTGGCCAAAGCCGGGGTGCCGATGCGCAGGCCTGAGGTGACCATCGGCGGGCGCGGGTCGAAGGGCACGGCGTTGCGGTTGACGGTGATGTCAATCGCGGCCAGGCGGTCTTCGGCCTGCTGGCCGTTGAGTTCGCAGTTGCGGAGGTCAACCAGGACCAGGTGGACGTCGGTGCCGCCGGAGATGACGTTGATGCCCTTGGCGGTGACGTCCGGCTGGACCAGGCGCTCGGCCAGGATGCGGGAGCCGGCGAGGACGCGCTCCTGCCGTTCCTTGAACTCAGCCGAGGCGGCGATCTTGAATGCCACGGCCTTGCCGGCGATGACGTGCTCCAGCGGCCCTCCCTGCTGGCCCGGGAACACAGCCGAGTTGATCTTCTTGGCGATGTCGGCGTCGTTCGACAGGATGATGCCGCCGCGCGGACCGGCGAGGGTCTTGTGCGTGGTGGAGGTGGTGACGTGGGCGTGCGGCACCGGGCTGGGGTGCAGGCCTGCGGCGACGAGGCCGGCGAAATGTGCCATGTCCACCATGAGGTAGGCGCCTACCAGGTCGGCAATCCGGCGGAACTCGGCGAAGTCCAGCTGGCGTGCGTATGCGGACCAGCCGGCAACGATCAGCTGTGGCTTCGTCTCCAGCGCCAGGCGCTCCACCTCTGCCATGTCGATGGTGTGGGTGTCTTCGCGGACCTGGTATGGCACCACGTTATAGAGCTTGCCGGAGAAGTTGATCTTCATACCGTGAGTCAGGTGTCCGCCGTGGGCGAGGTTCAGGCCCATGATGGTGTCGCCGGGCTTGATCAGCGCGTGCATCACCGAGGCGTTGGCCTGTGCACCGGAGTGCGGCTGCACGTTGGCGAATTCGGCACCGAACAGGGCCTTGAGCCGGTCGATGGCGAGCTGTTCAATGACGTCCACGTGTTCGCAGCCGCCGTAGTAGCGCTTGCCCGGGTAGCCTTCGGCGTACTTGTTGGTCAGCACCGAGCCCTGCGCCTGCATGACTGCGGCGGCGGTGTGGTTCTCGGAAGCGATCATTTCCAGGCCGTCGCGCTGGCGGCCCAGTTCGTCGTCGATCTTGGCCGCTATCTCCGGGTCCAGGACGGACAGGTCCGCGTTCAGGCTGGGGGATTCAACCTGGCGGAAGGCAACCGCCTCAGTGACAGCCGCGCCGGCAGCCGCGCTCACAGCTCGCCGCCGTTCGCTGCGGCGTATTCTGCGGCGGACAGCAGCGGGCCTTCTTCGGTGACGGACACCTTGAACAGCCAGCCAGCCCCGTACGGGTCGCTGTTGATGAGGGCGGGATCGGACACCACGCCGTCGTTGATCTCGGTGACTTCGCCGGTCACGGGGGAGTAGAGGTCCGAAACGGACTTGGTGGATTCCACCTCGCCGCAGGTTTCGCCGGCCGTCACGATGGAGCCAACCTCGGGCAGGTCCACGTACACGATGTCGCCCAGCGCATCGGCGGCAACGGCCGAGATACCGATCCCGGCAGGCCCGGACCCGTCAACAGCAATCCACTCATGCTCGGCGGAGTACTTCAGTTCAGCTGCAACTTTGCTCATGATTTTCCTGTTCGTTTGAAAACTTAGTTGTGGTCGGGAGTGGAGTTGGCAGGACATCCTCCACGTGCTCGGTCGTGTAGACGCCCGCTGAGCGGACGTGACGCTTCCTTAGACGCACGTTTCCGAATGCCCCGCCACCTCCAAGGGCGGGCTGGCCGCGGTTTCCGAAAGCGTGCGTCAGAGCGACGAAGTGGGCCCACGCCGTCCGGGTTCCCTGGCCGAGCTTGCGAGGCTAGGGGGACGGGGGGTGCAGCACGCGTGGAAACTGGGGCTTGTCCGTCCCGGAGTGGGGCTACTTTTGGCGTTTGTAGAAGGGGAGTGCCACTACTTCGAAGCGTTCCGGCTTGCCGCGGAGGTCCACGTCGACGAGGGTGCCGGCTTCGGCGAACTCGACGTCGACGTAGGCCAGTGCCACCGGGTAGCCGAGGGTGGGGGAGGGCTGGCCGGAGGTAACTTCGCCGATGAGGGAACCGTCCTTGAGGACCGGGTAGTGGCCGCGGGCGGCGCGGCGCCCGGTGCCCTTGAGGCCCACGAGCTTCTGGCCCACGGTGGATCCGACGCCGGCGGCCTTGATGGCTGCCAGGGCCTCCTTGCCCACGAAGTTGCTTTCCTTTGCCAGGGACACGACCGGTCCCAGCCCGGCGGCGTAGGCGTTGACGCGGCGGGAGAGTTCGTTGCCGTAGAGGGGCATGCCGGCTTCGAGGCGGAGCGAGTCGCGGGCCGCGAGGCCTGCCGGGATGAGACCGGAACCTTCGCCGGCCGCGAGCAGGGACTCCCACAGGGCGGCTGCCTCCAGGTTGCCGGTATAGATCTCGAACCCGTCCTCGCCGGTGTAGCCGGTGCGGGCCACCAGCAGGTCCCGGACGGCGCCGTTGACCGTGATGCCCACCTCGACGGCGGCGTAGTACTTCAGCTCCGTGACCAGGGAGTGCTGGCTGGCCGGGACGAGCGCCAGCAGGATGGCCTCGGCGGCGGGACCCTGGACGGCGATCAGGGAAGTCTCGGCCGAAGCGTCCTGCACGGTGACGTCGAAGCCGGCGGCGCGTTCCTGCAGGGCCGCGGCCACTACCTTGGCGTTGCCTGCGTTGGGGACCACCAGGTACTTGGCTGTTCCGTCCGCAGCCGCGGGGAGGCGGTACGTGATCAGGTCATCGATGATGCCGCCGTCGGTGTCGCAGATCAGCGAGTACTTGGCCTTGCCCACCGCGATGGCTGACAGCTTGCCTGCCAGGGCGTAGTCCAGGAACGCTGCGGCGTCCGGGCCGGTGACCCAGACTTCACCCATGTGGGAGAGGTCAAACAGCCCGGCGGCGTTGCGCACGGCGTGGTGTTCGGCGAGTTCGGAATCGTACTTGAGGGGCATCTGCCAGCCGCCGAAGTCGGTGAAGGAGGCGCCGGCCTTCTTGTGCTGCTCGTAGAGAGCGGTGTAGTTCTCAGTCATGGGAAGTCCTTAGTTCTCGAAGTCGGAAAGCGGCGGGCAGGAGCAGACCAGGTTGCGGTCGCCGGCTGCGCCGTCGATGCGTCCCACTGGCGGGAAGTACTTGTCCTGCCGCAGGGAAGCGACGGGGAACGCGGCCTGCTCGCGCGGGTAGGCGCGGTCCCAGTCGGAGCTGACGACGGCGGACGCCGTGTGCGGTGCGTTGCGCACCGGCGATGCCTCCAGGGAGAACTCGCCGGCTGCTACCTGCTCGATCTCGGCGTGGATGGTGATCATGGCGTCGATGAAGCGGTCGATCTCGGCGAGGTCCTCGGACTCGGTGGGCTCCACCATCAGGGTCCCGGCCACCGGGAAGGCCAGGGTGGGGGCGTGGAAGCCGAAGTCGATCAGGCGCTTGGCCACGTCCTCGGCCGTGACGCCGGTGCGGGCGGTGAGTTCGCGCAGGTCCAGGATGCACTCGTGCGCCACGAGCCCGCCCTCACCCGTGTAGAGCACCGGGTAGAACTCGTTCAACCGGGCAGCAACATAGTTCGCTGCCAGCAGCGCGGACTTAGTGGCCTCGGTCAGTCCCGTACCGCCCATCAGCTTCACGTACGCCCAGGAGATCGGCAGCACACCGGCAGAGCCGAACCGGGACGCGGAAATCGCCACGCCGTGGCCCTCCTCATGCGCGGCTTTATTCGCATCGCCGGGCATAAACGGGGCCAGGTGCGCTTTCGCCGCGACCGGGCCGACGCCGGGCCCGCCGCCGCCGTGCGGGATGCAGAACGTCTTGTGGAGGTTCAGGTGGGACACGTCGCCGCCGAACTTGCCCGGCTGCGCCAGGCCCACGAGGGCGTTGAGGTTCGCGCCGTCCACGTACACCTGGCCGCCGGCGGCGTGGACCGCGTCGCAGACTTCGGTGACGTCGCCGTCGTAGACGCCGTGGGTGGAGGGGTAGGTGATCATGATGCAGGACAGGGCGTCCCGGTTCGCCTCGATCTTGGCGGACAGGTCGGCGTGGTTGATGGTGCCGTCCGGGGCGGTGGCGACAACAACCACCTTCATGCCGGCCAGCACGGCGGAGGCGGCGTTGGTGCCGTGCGCCGAGGCGGGGATCAGGCACACGGTGCGCTGCTGATCACCCCGGGAGTGGTGGTAGCCCCGGATCGCCAGAAGGCCGGCGAGTTCGCCCTGGGAACCGGCGTTGGGCTGGATGGACACCTGGTCGTACCCGGTGATCTCGGTCAGGTCAGCCTCGAGCCCGGTGATCAGCTCACGCCAGCCCTCGGTCTGGGAATCCGGAGCGAACGGGTGGATGGAGGCGAACTCCGGCCAGGAAATCGCTTCCATCTCGGCGGTGGCATTCAGCTTCATGGTGCAGGAACCCAGCGGGATCATGGTCCGGTCCAGGGCCAGGTCCCGGTCGGACAGGCGGCGGATGTAACGCAACAGCTGCGTTTCTGACCGGTGCGTGTTGAACACCGGGTGCTCCAGGTATCCGGAGGTGCGCAGCACGGAGTCGGGCAGCTCGAAACCCTGGGCGTCGCCTACCGGGCCGGCACCAAAGGCGACGGCCACTGCGGACAGCGTTGCCGCCGTCGTGGTTTCATCGATGGAAACGCCCACCGTGTCCGCGTCGACGAAGCGGAGGTTGATGCCGCGCGCCTCGGCGGCGTTGATGACCTTGGCGGCCTTGCCCGGCACGCGCACGGTGAGGGTGTCGAAGAAGGAGTCGGTGACCAGTTCGCGGCCCATGGCGGTGAGGGCCGTGGCCAGGATCCTGGCGTTGTGGTGGGCGGTTTCTGCGATGGCCTTCAGTCCGTCCGGGCCGTGGTAGACGGCGTAGAAGGAGGACACGATGGCCAGCAGCGCCTGGGCGGTGCAGATGTTGGACGTGGCCTTCTCACGGCGGATGTGCTGCTCGCGGGTCTGCAGGGCCAGGCGGTAGGCGGGAGCGCCCGCGTTGTCCTTGGAGACACCCACGATCCTGCCGGGGAGGGTGCGTTCCATGCCCTTCTGCACAGCCATGTAAGCGGCATGCGGGCCGCCGAAGAACAGCGGCACGCCGAAACGCTGGGTGGAGCCGACGGCGATGTCCGCACCCTGCTCGCCCGGAGGAGTGATCAGCGTCAGCGCGAGCAGGTCAGCGGCCACTGTGACCAGCGCACCGCGCTCCTTGGCCTCGGCGATAACGGCGCTCTGGTCCCACACCCGGCCGGACACGCCCGGCTGCTGGAGCACGATGCCGTTGATGGCACCTTCAGGCAGGCCTGCGGAGAGGTCAGCAACCTCCACCTCGAAGCCGAGCGCTTCGGCGCGGCCCAGCACGATGGCGATGGTCTGCGGGAGGCAGTCGGCATCAAGGACGGTCTTGCCGTCCTTGGCGTCCTTATTTTTGTTCGCCCGGCGCATCAGCAGCACAGCCTCGGCCACGGCAGTGGCTTCATCGAGGAGTGACGCGTTGGCCACCGGGAGGGCGGTGAGGTCCTGAACCATGGTCTGGAAGTTCAGCAGCGCCTCCAGCCGGCCCTGGGAGATCTCGGGCTGGTACGGCGTGTAGGCGGTGTACCAGGCCGGCGCCTCAAGGATGTTGCGGCGGATCACGGCCGGGGTGATGGTGTCGTAGTAGCCCTGGCCGATCATCTGCACGGCGGTCTTGTTCTTGCCCGCCAGCCGGCGCAGCTCGGTCAGGACCTCAACCTCGCTGAGGGCGTCCTGCAGCTTCAATGCCGTTTCCTGGCGGATCGATGCCGGAACAGCCACGTCCACCAGGCCGTCAACGCTGTCGTAGCCCACAGCCTTCAGCATGGTGTCGACGTCAGCCTGCCGGCGCGCACCGATATGGCGGTCAACGAACGAAGTTGGAAGGGATTGAATCGTCATGAGGAACTCCAGGTCTGGCCGGCCAGGGTGGCACGGCATGGGATGGGTTCCTCCCCGCTCTGTATTGGACCTGAGAGATTCCGCGGAACCCTGCGTGGCGGGTTCGCTTGCACCGTCGGTGAACCTGGCCGGAGCCGGGTTACTTTCCAGAGTTGCCTCGCCGTGACGGTACGGGGGCCTGAGAGATTCCTGGGGAGGATTTGCTCCTACGGCGCCTGCCCGGTGGTGCCGGGAGGACTCTCCCGTCACAGCTCGAAAGGCTATTCAACTGTGGGTGATTCGCCTCACACCGTACAGGTTGGTTGAAAGGAAAACAAATCCGACTGTCACGCGATGGGCGGCAGCGGCTTTGTTGCGGCGGCGGAAAAAGGGGGTTTGACATCCGATCGTGACCCGCACCACACTGGGTCCGGTGATCAGCACCGTGTCCGGCTGGCTCAGCTCATCGGAGCAGCCCGGGCCAACGTTGCCCCGGAAGGGTGCGGCCGCTGAGCATACCTAATTGAACATGCCTTCGACCTGCGGCGGGAGAGTCCTGCCGGGTACATTTAGCAGGCGCCGTAGGAGCAAACCCTCCCCAGGAAACTCTCAGGCCCATGTACCGCCGCGGACAGGCAACTCTGGAAAGCAGCCGGACCTGTTCCGGCTCACCGGCGGTGCAAGCGGCTTGGGCTGCGGAAACTCTCAGGTTCACTACAGAGCGGGGAGGAACCCAACTTCTGCGGCACCCAAAATGCCGCTTTATCGATGGAGTTCCCCATGGCGATTCATCCCCCCACGTCCAACGGCGAGCCACCCCGCAACAACCCTCCTGCGGGCAGCGCCGCCCGCAGCGAGCCTCCCCACCTGGAGCGGCAGCTCACCAACAGGCACATCCAGCTCATAGCAATCGGCGGTGCCATCGGCACCGGCCTCTTCATGGGCTCCGGCAAGACCATCTCCGCGGCCGGCCCGTCCGTGATCTTCGTGTACATGATCATCGGGTTCATGCTCTTCTTCGTCATGCGAGCCATGGGCGAACTGCTCCTGAGCAACCTGAACTACAAATCCTTCAGCGACTTCGCAGCCGACCTCCTGGGGCCGTGGGCGGGGTTCTTCACCGGCTGGACCTACTGGTTCTGCTGGGTGATCACCGGCATCGCAGACGTCATCGCCATCGCCGGCTACTCCAAGGAACTCTGGCCCGGACTGCCGCTCTGGATCCCCGGGCTTGCCACCGTGGCCATCCTGCTGCTGCTGAACCTCGCCACGGTCAAGGCCTTCGGCGAGACCGAATTCTGGTTCGCCCTCATCAAGATCATTGCCATCGCGGCGCTGATCATTGTGGGCCTTTTCATGATCTTCACCGGCTTCCAGAGCGACGCCGGAACCGCGAGCTTCACGAACCTCTGGAGCCACGGCGGCTTCTTCCCCAATGAGTTCATGGGCTTCGTGGCCGGCTTCCAGATCGCCGTGTTCGCCTTCGTCGGCATCGAACTGGTGGGCACCACCGCAGCCGAGGCCAAGAACCCGGAGCGGACGCTGCCCAAGGCCATCAATGCCATCCCCGTTCGCGTACTGCTCTTCTACGTGGGCGCCCTGATCATCCTCATGGCCGTCACCCCGTGGACCCAGTTCGCGGCCGGGCACAGCCCCTTCATCGGCATGTTCTCGCTCGCCGGGCTGGGCGCTGCAGCCACCGTGGTCAACCTGGTGGTCCTCACCTCTGCCATGTCCTCGGCCAACTCCGGCATCTACTCCACCTCGCGCATGGTGTTCGGTCTCGCGCAGGAGGGTGACGCCCCGGGCATCTTCAGCCGGCTGTCCTCGAGGAAGGTGCCCAGCAACGCGCTGTTCCTCTCCTGCGTACTGCTGCTCTCCGGCGTCGTGCTCATGTACGCCGGCCAGGACGTTGGCAAGGCCTTCGAGATGGTGACCACCGTCTCCGCCGTCTGCTTCATCTTCGTCTGGTCGGTCATCCTGGCCAGCTACATTGCCTTCCGCAAGCGCCGCCCGCACCTGCACGAGGCGTCGAAGTTCAAGATGCCTGGCGGCATCCCCGTTGTGTGGGTGGTTTACGCGTTCTTCGCGTTCGTCCTCTGGGCCCTGACCACCCAGCCGGACACGCTTGCAGCGCTGCTGGTGACCCCCATCTGGTTCCTCGTGCTTGGCGTTGCGTGGGCCATCCTCCGCCGCCGGCCCGCCCACCTTGCCCGCTTCGAGGTCTTCCGCGCAGAGCTGCGCGCCGACGAACAAGCGGCGGCCGGCGGGCAGGACCGCGAAAGGTCCGCCCAGGAGGAAGCATCCAGGGGCTCCCGCTCCTAGGCTTCTTCGCAAATCCAGGCCATCAGGTTGCGGATAAGCGAATAAGCTCCTGACTGCAACGCTGCGGCGGGACCCACACCGGGTCCCGCCGCAGTGCTGTCTGCAGCAGGAGGGTGCAGGGGCGCCGGCGTCAAAGTTCAGCATGCTTAGTGTTTCTGCATCTAGGATGGGAGAAGCACGGCAGCCACCCGCTGCAGCTCGACGTGAAACGAAGGTGACCATGGCTAAGCGCAGCAACCCAGCAGTACGGATCGCCCAGGAAACTGCCCACAACGCAGTCTTTGACAAGGACGGCAAGCCCAAGCCCGGCGTCCACAACATGCTCCTGAAAGCCGTGGAGATCCAGCGCCCGCTGGTGCTGGCCTACATCCGCCGGCTGCAGAAGAAGCACCCCCGTGCCACGGCAGCCCAGCTGGCCGGCTTCCTTGAGCGCGACTACCTCCGCGCCGTCACCGGCGGCGGCGCAATCGTGGGGGCCACCGCCGTCGTGCCCGGTGTGGGGACCGTCGCGTCGCTGGGACTCTCGGCAGCCGCCACGGTGGGCTTCCTTGAGGCAACCGCCCTGTACGCAACCTCCCTCGCGGAGCTCCACGGCATCCGCCTGACCAACCCGGAGAAGGCCAGCACCATGGTCATGGCCATCATGCTGGGAGAGGAAGGCACCGCCCTGCTGGGCACCCTCAGCGGACAAATGGCCGGCAACGGCGCTGGAGCCACCAAGCAGTGGGGCAGCGTGCTCTCCAAGTCGATGCCGATGCCGGGCTTCAGCACCATCCGCAACCGCATCCAGAAGGCCTTCCTCAGGAACCTCCTCAAACGCCAGGGAACTGCGCTCCTGGGCCGGGCACTGCCGTTCGGGATCGGCGCCGTGGTGGGCGGAGCCGGTAACCTCGTGATGGGCCGTGCGGTGGTGGCCAACGCCAAGGAGGCGTTTGGACCCATGCCGGACAGCCTGCCCGGTGAGCTCACGGCAGCCGGGACCACGGAAAACCAGCTGGAAGGCAACACTTTTGGATCTCAACGCTGACCTCGGCGAATCATTCGGCTCGTGGACCATGGGCGATGACGCCCGGATGTTCCAGCTGGTCACCAGCGCCAACGTGGCCTGCGGCTTCCATGCCGGAGATCCCGTCACCATGCTGGACAGCTGCCGCGCGGCCTACGAACTGGACGTCACCGTCGGCGCGCACGTTGGCTACCGGGACCTGGCGGGCTTCGGCCGGCGGTCCCTGGACACGAGTTTTGATGAGCTCTTCGGCGACGTTCTGTACCAGCTGGGCGCGCTCGACGGCGTGGCCCACGCCGTAGGTGCGTCGGTGGACTACGTGAAGCCGCACGGGGCGCTCTACAACCGTTTGGTGCACGACGCTGAGCAGGCCTCCGCCGTGGTGGCGGCCGTCAACGCCTACGACCCCGGGCTCCCGATCCTGGGCCTCCCGGGTTCCGAGCTGCTCAAGCAGGCACAGGAAGCCGGGCACCCGGTGTTCGTCGAAGCCTTCGTGGACCGCGCCTACCGGGCTGACGGAACGCTGGTGCCGCGGTCCGAGGAGGGCGCCGTGCTGCACGACGTCGACGCGATCGTTGAGCGGGCCGTCCGGCTGGCCACCAGGGGCGAAGTCGTGGCCACCGACGGCACCGTGGTCCAGGTCCGGCCCGATTCCCTGTGCATCCACGGAGACACCCCGGGTGCCGTGGACATGGCAGCCGGTGTCCGGGCGGGCCTGGAAGCCGCCGGCGTCAGCCTGGAGTCCTTCGCCTGATTCTGCACCTCCCGGCGCCTCCTGGCGCCTGACCCAGGGCCGGGTGCACACCGGTGGCCGGCGGTCAGCCGAAGATCAGGTGCGCCACCGTGAAGATCAGCAGCCCGGCCAGCGATCCCACCACGGTGCCGTTGATCCGGATGAACTGCAGGTCCTTGCCCACCTGGAGTTCGATCTTCTGGGAGGTCTCTTCCGCATCCCAGCGCGCCACAGTATCCGTGATGACCCCGGCAATATCTGACCGGTACGTCTTGACCAGGTAGCCGGCGGCGTCGCCGATCCACGTATTGACCTTGCCGGCGAGTTCGGGATCGTTGACCAACCGCGAACCGAAGTCGCGGACCGCGGCCTTGAACTTGACGGTCAGTTCGCTGTCCGGATCGTCCACGGCTCCGAGCAGGGCGTTCTTGACGGTGCCCCACGTCCGCGAGGCCAACTCCCGGACCTCGGGATCGCCCAGGACCTGGGCCTTGACGTCCTCGGCGCGCGCAATCATCTTGGGGTCGTGCTGCAGGTCCTGCGCCAGGTCGTTGAGGTATTTGTCGATCTGTTGCCGCACCTGGTGGTTGGGGTCGGACTGCACGGCACGGGCGAATTTCAGGATTTCAACGTAGACCTTGTCGCCCACCAGGCCATCGACGAACTGGGGTACCCAGGTGGGGGAGCGGTCGGAAACCAGCCGCGAGACAGTCTCGTGGTTCTCGTCCACCCAGTCGGCGGCGCGGTCCACCAGCAGGTCCACCAGGGTGTGGTGGTGCCCATCGTGGAAGATCCGCTCCGCGAGCCTGCCCACCGGCGGTCCCCAGGGCGGGGTCAGCAGGTGCTTGCGGACCATGCCCTCGATGACCGCCTGGACGTCGTCGTCGTTCAGGACCGTGAAGGCGCCCCGGATGACCGCCGCACCTTCCTTGGCCACCCGGTCCGCGCCGCCTGGCGCGGCGAGCCATTCGCCGGCGCGGCGGGCGATGTTCACGCTGGCCAGCTTGTCCTGGACCACCTGCTCGGAGAGGAAGTTGGTCTCAACGAACTCGCCCAGGGACGCGCCGATCTGGTCCTTTCGGCGCGGAATGATGGCGGTGTGCGGAATCTTGATGCCCATGGGGTACTTGAACAGCGCGGTGACGGCGAACCAGTCAGCCAGCGCACCCACCATGCCGCCTTCCGCGGCGGCGCGTACGTACTGCAGCCACGGATATTCCTCCTGCAGCGCAAACGCGAACACGAAAACCACGGCCATGGCGATGAGCAGGCCCAGGGCCAGCATCTTCATCTTCCGCAGCGCTGCCGCCTTTTCGGCGTCTCCCGCGCTGAGTTGATGGCCGACGACGGCGGGCCGCGGTTTCGCGCCTTCCGGCACCGGAGGAGCGGTGCGGGGAGGGGATTCCCGGGCAGTTGGCTCAGAGTTCACCTGCATGTGCCAAGCCTAGCCCCGCTGACCGGGCCGGGTCGGCTACCGTGTCTCCATGACACCTGACGAGCTCACGCCTGACGGGACCACACCTGAGGGGACCATAGCTGACGAAACCGTTCCGGACCGGCTGGCGCAGCGGCCGCTGGTTTTCGCCCACCGCGGCTCGAGCGGCGCCTTCGCCGAACACACCCGCGCCGCCTACCTGCAGGCGCTGGCGGACGGCGCTGACGGCGTGGAGTGCGACGTCCATCTGACCCGTGACCAGCATGTCGTCCTGCTGCATGATGCCAACCTGGACCGCACCTCGGACGGCACCGGCCCGGTGGCCGAGCGGACCCTCCGCGAACTGCGGCAGCTGGACTTCTCCTCCTGGAAGGGCGCCCGTATCCCGGAAACCTACGGCGCCCGGTCCGAGCAGCTCCTCACGCTCCCGGAACTCCTGGACGTCCTCCGCGGCGCGGGCCGGCCGGTGAAGCTGGCCATCGAGCTCAAACACCCCAGCCCCTACCAGCTCAAACTCGAGGACCGCGTGCTGGAGGTCCTGCGCAGCGAAGGCTGGGATCCCGGAAGCTCCACGGTGGACAACGTGGCGGTGACCTTCATGAGCTTCAGCCCGGATTCGGTCCGGCACCTGCTGCAATCCGTGTCCGCGCAGTACATCTGCCAACTGGTGGACGACCTCACGGTCCATGAAATCCGCGGCGGCCTGGGCCTTGGCCTGATCACCGGCGGAGCAGTCGCCAACCTCATGAAGGCCACCCAGCTGGAGGGCGAACGTATCCTTGACGCCGGCCTGGTGGGGCTTGCGGGACCGGGCATCGACTACGTCCGTGAACGCCCGGACACCATTCGGCAGTGGCTCAAGGCCGGAAGGCGATTCCGGGTGTGGACCGTGGATTCGGCGGACGACGTGGCGCTGTGCCGGGAGCTGGGGATCCAGGAGGTCACCACGAACGTCCCGGCCCGGGTGCTCTCGCAACTGCAGGCGGCACCCCCGCGCGGACGGTAGCCGTGGCGGGGGCGGATGCAGAGGGCCTGCGCACCTGGTGGGGCGGCCCGCTGGACGTAGAAGGCCTCGCCCTGGCTGCGGTGGGTGCTGCGGGCGCCGCGTTGGACCGGTACACGGGTGCGGCCGGCAGGTACACGGCCAGCCCGGAACTGACCGCCGCCGCATTCGACTCCTCGGGGCACCTGAGGATCGCCGGCCGCCCCTTGCAGGGATTTGCTCCGCTCTCGGGTTTCCGCCCTACCCGGGACGGCTGGATCCGGCTGCATGCCAACTACCCACACCACCGGCAACGCCTCCTGCAGGCCCTGGATGCCATGACGGCGGAGGAAGCCGAAGCCGCTCTGCGCAGCAGGGATTCCCTCGACGCCGAGTCCGCCATCCAGGCGCGGGGTGCAGTGGCAGCCGCCGTCCGGACCCGGGCCGAGTGGCAGGCCTCGGACATGGGCCGGGCAGCAGCCGCCGGGCCGTGGATCGTCCTTGACCCGCAGGTTCAGGACGGCCCGGCTGCTGGCGCTGCCACGCAGGGCAGCGGCCGCCAGGACATCCCGCAGCCCGGCGGCAATCCGCGCCGGCCGCTGGCGGGAGTGCGCGTCCTGGACCTCACCCGCGTGATCGCGGGCCCGGTGTCCACGCGGCTCATGGCGGCCCTGGGAGCCGACGTACTCCGCATCGACCCGCCGGTGCTGCCCGAACTTTCCGACCAGTTCGTGGACACCGCCTTCGGCAAACGCAGCGCCGTGGCCGACCTCGGCCTGCCCGAAACCCGCGCCGCGCTGGAACGCCTGGTTGCCGTGGCCGACGTCGTGATCACCGGCTACCGCAGCGGCTCCCTGGACCGCTTCGGCCTCGACGCGGCGTCGCTGCTGTCCACCCGGCCGGACCT
This sequence comes from Pseudarthrobacter sp. SL88, assembly GCF_026672455.1. Taxonomy (NCBI): domain Bacteria; kingdom Bacillati; phylum Actinomycetota; class Actinomycetes; order Micrococcales; family Micrococcaceae; genus Pseudarthrobacter; species Pseudarthrobacter sp. SL88. The sequence continues at coordinate 3,501,258 of NZ_JAPPRD010000001.1, read as the reverse complement.
CGTGGTGGTCACACTGAACAGCTGGGGGACGGACGGGCCATGGAGCAGGCTGCGCGGCTTCGACAGCATCGTCCAGGCCGCCAGCGGGATCGCCCACCTGTACGGAATGACGGACGACGCCGGATGGCGGCCGGGTGCCCTGCCGGTCCAGGCCCTGGACCATGCAACAGGGTACGGGGCGGCAGCCGCGGCGGTTACCCTCCTCACCCGGCGGCGGGAAAGCGGCGCTGGCGGATCGGCGCGCCTGTCACTCGCCCGGACCGCGGAGGAGCTTTTCGGGCTTCCACCTAACCCGCGCAGACTGCAGGCCCTGCCAGCGCCGGGATACCGCACCCTGGCCAGCTCCTACGGCGAGCTGCGGTACGTCCGGCCTCCGCTGCTGGTGGAGGGGCAGCCGCTGGACTACCCCGGCCCGCCACCGCCCTACGGCAGCTCCGCCATGGAATGGGTGCCGCGCGGGGACTGAGCATACGCGTGCCGCCGCAACACGGGAGCCCCACAACGAGGGGACGCACGCTGGTTTCTGCCGCTGCCCGCGCTGTGATTGAGTGGAGCCATGCCTTTCCCCAGCTCCGGCCGGGCTGCACGAAACCTGTCCGCTGCTGCGATGAGCGCCCTGCTCCTGGCCAGCGCCGGCAAGCACTTCCGAAGCCCCGGCTTCTACCGCCAGGTGGTTCCCGACTACCTCTGCCGTGAAGACCCCGCACCCGGCACCGTGCCCACCGGCGCCAACGGCCCATTCGCTGTTCTCTCACGTGAGGAATGGATCGCCGCGTCCGGCCTGATCGAGGCCGCGGCCGCCGTCGGGATCCTCATTCCAGCAACCCGAAAGGTCACCGCCACTGCCGTGGCCGCGATGTTCACGGCGTTCCTCGCCGGCCACGCTGACGCGCTCCGGCGGGCCTACAGCCCGGAAGGGACGCCGCTCCAGCGGCGGATCCACACGGCGCGCCTGCCGCTGCAGGCACCCCTCATCGCCTGGGCCTGGAGCCTCCGCAACACTGGCCCGGACGGCCGGCGGTGAAGCTGGCGGCGTCCCCCGCCGTGCGGGTGGGGATCTCCATCAGTATCGCCACCGGTCTTTATGGCGTGTCCTTCGGTGCCCTGTCCGTCACCTCCGGCCTGGATTTCTGGCAGACCATGGCACTGAGCCTGCTGCTGTTCAGCGGCGGCTCACAGTTCGCGTTCATCGGCGTGGTGGGCGGCGGCGGTTCCGGCATTGCCGCCATGAGTGCGGCCACCCTGCTGGGCATGCGCAACGGGATCTACGGGATGCAACTCAATGCCCTCTTACGGCCCGAAGGGTGGCGCAAATACGTCGGCGCCCAGCTGACCATCGACGAATCCACGGCCACGAGTACCGGCCAGGCTGATCCTGCCGAGCAGCGCCGAGGCTTTTGGGCGGCGGGCATTGGCATCTACGTGCTCTGGAACCTCTTCACCGCCGTAGGCGCGCTGGCTGGCAGCGGACTCGGCGACCCCAAGCAATGGGGGCTCGACGGCGCCGCGGTGGCCGCCTTCCTGGCGTTGCTCTGGCCACGCCTGAAGGGCCGCGAGCCGGTGGCCATCGCCGTCGTCTGCGCCGGGGCCACCGTGCTGGCCGTGCCGTTCGTTCCCGCGGGGGTGCCCATCCTGGTGGCCGCGCTGGTGGCGGCCCTGATCGGCTGGTTCAGCCACGGCCGCAGCGATGAGGGCCTCGAACCTGATGTGGAACCGTACGGCGGCCACCACCGGCAGGGGCACGGCGACGCTGCGGAGGCCGGCCAATGAATCTCTGGTTCTGGATCCTCGTGTCCTGCGTGCTGGCCTACGCCTGGAAGCTGGTGGGCTACTTCGTCCCCGCCCGGTTCCTGGAAAACCCCCGCATGTCCCGGATCGCCGGCACCATGACCATCGGACTGCTCGCCTCCCTGACCGTGGTGAACGCCGCGGCCACCGGGCAGGCGCTCGCCGCGGATGCCCGGCTGGGAGCGCTGGCGGCGGCAGCCATCGCCTTGGCGCTGCGTGCGCCCTTCCTGCTGGTAGTCATTGTTGGCGCCGGTACCGCCGCCTTACTCAGGATGGCCGGCTGGAACTGACGTGATCTGGCTCACAGGAAGTGGGCGGGGCTGGCGGTATCATAATCTCGGCTATGCAGTTGGCCGCTGGATTACGTGTGAAACGGCCATCATGGAAAATCAGCAGCACGCCGGCGAAAGAGCCGGCAGGTCCCGCCGCAGGAACCCCCAGCGCCGGGCCGGTCTCCCCGCCAAACACTTCATCACCCGCTTCGCCGGGCTGTCCGATGTCCCTGCGGCAGACCTGGAGTTACTGGCAGGCAGCCTAAGGAACGCACTGGACCTGCAACCCGGCTCGCCCGTCCCGGCGCTGCATGCCGCCGTTCACCGGGAGATCCGGCGCCGCGCGGATGCCGCAGCGGGATAGCCGCCTCCCGGGCCGGCAGCATAACGCCTGTGGTGAACTGTAAGCAGGCCGCCCGCCACACGGCGGCGGCGAAACCTACGCCTGGCTCCGCCAGAAGGAGGACCCGCGATGAACGACAAGTCACCCCGCGGCTCGGAATCAACTAGGGAAATGCGGGACACTGCCCGCCGCCGCAGGGACTCCGAAGAGAAACTGCAGCAGCATCTCCTCGAGGCCAGGGGCCACGTTCCCAATGAGTACAACGAACCCCTTGCTGCCGATGCAGATGGCACTGCCCCTGACACCGGCGCGGCTGATGCAGGCACCGCAGATGCAGGGGATCCAGGTTCAGTCCAACGGGGTGCAGAAGGGGCCTAGCGGCCGGACGGGCGGGGGCCGGTTACGCCACGCCGTGCGCCGCCCCGTCCGGCGTCACCGAACGGCGGCAGCTTTCTTCGACTGCGAGGTCGTACCACGCGTGCGCCCCGTATTCCGGGTCCTCGGTGTCCAGCTCTTGGAACAGGATGTCAAGCAAAGTAGCCAGTTCGTCCGCTGGCAGTCCGGCCAGGACCTCATCCGGCTCGCGGGGGTCGTCCAAATACTGGATCAGCTGTGGATTCTTCATCGGGCTGCGGACTTTGTTCGCTGGATGCACAAGAACTGTGTCATGGGTCGCTCCGGTACAGAAGGTCGTGGGCTGGCTGCGTAACCCTCTTGAATTCTAAGACAGGTGACGGGGCCGGACAACGGTCCCGTTGGCGGGCATACAGGCAGGGCGGGCCAGTCTTAGCTTTGACGGGGCCGTCGGCCTTCGGGTGGCGCCGGCTACGGTGCCGCGGGTGCAGGCACCGGCGCGTGCGCGGGAAGCGCACGCGCGGGACGTGTTGACCTGATGGCGTCCTCCACCAGGGCCAGTGGACGCCGCCAGGCGTCCGATCCGGGTTCCATGGTGTCCACCACGGAGATCAGCATGGCCAGGAGGCGGAACATGTCCGTCATGGAAATGTCCTGCCGCAGGCTGCCTTGGCCTTGCCCGCGGACCAGCAGGACGCTGAGGGAATCCATGAGGGAACCTGTGATGCCGGTCAGGAGCCCGCGGCGCCCGGCCACCGCGCCGAGCAGGTTGGCGTCGGCGCTGGCGGCGGCCATCAGGGACTCCAGCACCCGGAACAGCCCGTTGGCGGCATCGATGTCCGCCAAGGCGCCGTCAACCACGGGGTCCACCGAGATCCGCAGTTGGCGGTTCAGTGCGGCGAGGACCAGTTCCTCCTTGTCGGCGAAATTCCGGAACAAGGTGGCCGGTCCAACGCCGGCGGTGGTGGCGATGGTCTGCAGCGGAACCTCGGGGCCGAACTCCCGGAAGCACTGCCGCGCCGCGGCGATGATCCTGTCCACATTTCGCGCGGCGTCGGCGCGGAGGGGCTTGCGGGCGACTGCGAGGCTCATGCCATGAGGTTAGCAACGGAGGGTCAGCCCATCACCGTTACTGAAGGGTAGGAGCTCATTGTGACGCCGGCCCTGTTTGGGCGGATTTTGCCCGGTGGCGTGCAGTGGCAGACTTGCCCCATGCTCCTTGCCTTTTCAGTTGCCCCGTCAGGTACTCCAGCCGAAGGTTCACGCCCCGGAGATGCCTCCGTGCATGACGCCGTTGCAGCCGCAGTAAAGATCGTCCGCGACTCTGGCCTGCCCAACACAACCGATTCGATGTTCACCACCATCGAAGGCGAGTGGGATGAGGTGTTCGACGTCGTCAAACGGGCCACCGAGGCCGTAGGCCGGTACGGCAGCCGCGTTTCCCTGGTGATCAAGGCCGACATCCGGCCTGGCTACACGGGTGAACTCACAGCCAAGGTGGACCGGTTGGAAGAGGCGCTCGCGGAGGGCTCCTGAAGTCACCCTCCCCTGTGGGGGCGGCCGATTTCCCGGCCGCCGGAAGCCTCTGGACCGGCTGATCGCCGCGTGCCAAACTGTGCCCATGTTCGAGCACAAGCCGCGGCCGGAATGGATCGCCACCGAAGAGTTCCTCTCGCGGGTGGTGGTCCACCCGGACCCCGCGCTGGACCAGGCCATCCGGTCCGCGGCCGAAGCGGGCATGCCGGCCATTGAGGTGGCACCCAACGCCGGCAAGCTGCTGATGCTCCTGGTGCAGCTCTCCGGTGCCCGGCGGATCCTGGAAATCGGTACGCTTGCCGGCTACAGCACCATCTGGATGGGCCGCGGACTGCCCGCCAACGGCACGCTGGTCACCTGCGAGTTCCTCCCCAAGCACGCCGAAGTGGCGTGGGCCAACATCGACTTCGCCGGACTGGGCCAGAAGGTGGAAATCCGGCTGGGCCCGGCGCTTGAGACGCTGGCCGCGCTGGAGGAAGAAGGCCGCGAGCCGTTTGACTTCATCTTCATCGACGCGGACAAGGAGAACAACACCCGCTACCTTGACTGGGCGGTCCGGCTGGGCAGGCGCGGAGCCACCGTGGTGCTGGACAACACCATCTGGGAAGGGGCGGTCCTGGATCCGGACATGGATCCCGTGAACGCCCCCGGCATCGTCGATGCCCTCACCATGCTGGGGGAGCATCCCCGCCTGGATGCCACAGTTATCCAGACCGTGGGATCCAAGGGATGGGACGGCTTCGCCCTCGCCCGCATCACCTGACAACGCCCTCCGGCGCCCGCCGCACCTCCATTGATAAGTATGCTTAGAATAAGCGTCCGGCTGGCGGGCAGCCGGACAGGCCGCAATGGAGGAAAACGATGAAGGCATCACCCACCCTTGCCAGCAACCTGCAGATGGTCCTCACGGACCTGATTGAGCTGCACCTGCAGGGAAAGCAGGCCCACTGGAACCTCGTGGGCACCAACTTCCGGGACCTGCATTTGCAACTGGATGAAATCGTCACGGCGGCACGGCTGTTCGCCGATGAGGTCGCCGAGCGCATGAGGGCCCTTCACGCACTGCCGGACGGCCGCAGCAGCACGGTCACAGCGGACAACCGCCTGGCTGAATTCCCGGAGGGGCTGACGTCCACGAAGGACACCGTCAAGCTCATCACCGCCCGGCTGGAGCGGACCGTCAAGACCACGCGCGACGTCCACGACGACGTCGACGAGGAGGACCCCACCAGCGCAGACCTGCTGCACAAGATCATCGAACGGCTGGAGCAGCTGGCCTGGATGGTCAACGCCGAAACCATGGCGCCCACCGCCGCGGTGACCGAGCCGGCCAGCAAGTAGGTGGCAACGGGGGACAGCCCGGACAGCGGTCGGGGCATACTGCAAGGAAACCCGGAAACCGGCGGCAGCCCCGTCCGGCCCGTGCTTCTCAGCTCCACGGCGGAACAGCTCGCACGGTTTGGCCCCGGGCTTGCGGCTGTGGGCTGCGCAGCGGGGGATGTGCCGGCGCTGCTTCAGCTCGCCGTCGCGGCCGGACGCTCCTGGCCGATGCCGGGCGAGGGCCGGACCGCGCAGCTGTGGGAGTTGCTCGCATCTGTGGCCGCCGTGGACGTCGCTGCCGCCCGGGTCTTCGAACCGCACCTCGACGCTGCGGCAATCCTGAAGCAGGCTCCGGCAGTGGCCGACGCAGGCGAAGGCTCCTGGGGTGTCTTCGCGGCTGAAGGCCCGGGGCTTCGGCTCCAGGCCACGGCCAACGGCACCGGGTACGTCCTCAACGGGTCAAAGCCCTGGTGCTCCCTGGCCGGCCAGCTTGACCACGCGGTCATCACCGCGCACACGGACGACGGCGGCCGGGCGGCGTTCGCCGTCGACCTCCACCACGCCGGGGTTAGGGCCGAGGAACCGGAATGGATTGCCCGGGGACTTCGCGAGATCCCCAGCGGCACGGTGCACTTCGACCACGTACCTGCTGCGGCTGTAGGCGGCAGCGGCTGGTACCACAGCCGTCCCGGCTTTGCGTGGGGCGGTATGGGGGTTGCCGCCTGCTGGCTCGGGGGAGCGGTGGGTGTTGCCCGCGACTTCCGGGACGGCCTGCGGAAAGGCGCCGAAACGGGCCGCGAGCCGGACCAGCTGGCGCTCGCTGCGCTGGGCGAAACGGACCGGATCCTCGTTTCCGCACTGCAGTACCTGGCCAGGACCGCCGAACGGGTGGACGCCGCTGGAACCGCGGCCGGGAGCAGCAGCGACTGGAGCGAGGCCCAGCGTGTCCGCGGAACTGTTGCCTCCGCCGTCGACCGCGTCCTCCAACTGGTGACGGCCAACCGCGGGCCCGGGCCACTGGCGTTTGACGCCGCGTACGCCAAGCGGGTGGCAGATCTGGCCCTCTATGTCCGGCAGCACCACGGGCACCGTGACGACGCCCAGTTGGGCTCGCTGACCCTCAAAGGTGACTGCCCATGGTGACCTTCTCCCACGCGGATCTGGGCACGGCCGAACACGCATGGATGGCAGCCGGATTGTCCGCCGCCCCTGAGCTGCCCCTGGACGCCGGCGAGTTGGCCGCCCTGGGCTTCGTGGTCCTCGCCGCCCACCCCGACGACGAAACCCTGGGCGCAGGAGGGCTGGCAGCGAGCCTAAGCGAGCTGGGGGCATCCGTGGAAGTGCTGCTCTGCACGGCCGGCGAGGGCTCCCACCCGGAATCCGTAACGCACACGCCCGAACGGCTCGCCGCGGCCCGGCTGGAGGAGTTCGCGGCAGCCCTCACGGCGCTGGGGCTGGAGGGCCGGTGGCGTTTCCTTGGCCTGCCGGACCGCGGACTGGGCCTGCACGCGGATGTCATCGCTGATTCGGTCCGGCAGGCCGCGGCCAGGCTCGCCGGCGCCGATGGGAAACGCCGGGACGTGGTGGTCGTGGCGCCGTACCGGGCGGACGGCCACGCCGACCACGATGCCTTGGGTGCAGTTGGGGCGGACGTTGCCGCGGAGGGCGGCCACGGCCTCCTCGAATATCCCATCTGGTACTGGCACTGGGCCGGCCCGGACCATTCGGACTGGCGGGACTGGATGAGGTTCCACCTGGACCCGCCCGCCCGGCAAGCCAAGGACCGTGCGATGGCCGCGCATGCCACGCAGGTCCTGCCGCTGTCGCCTGCCCCCGGTGACGAAGCGCTGCTCAGCGAGGGCTTCCTGCGGCACTTCGCCAGGGGCTACGAGATGTTTGCCTGGACACCGCCGCGGAAACCGGCGCAACCACCGCATCGCAGCGGTGAGGCCACGGAAATTTTCGACCGCGTGCACCAGCGCACCGAGGACCCCTGGAATTACGGTTCCAGCTGGTACGAACAGCGCAAGCGTGCCCTGACGCTGGCCGCCTTGCCGGAGGCCTCCTACGGGGCAGGACTGGAAATCGGCTGCTCTATCGGCACCCTGACGGCGGATTTGGCACCCCGGTGCCGGAGCCTGCTCGGGGTGGACGCGAGCGGGGTGGCCGTGGAACACGCGAGACGCCGGCTGGCGGGGGCGCACCACGTCACGGTGGAGCAGGCCGTGCTTCCGGCTGCCTGGCCGGAGGGCTCCTTCGACCTCATCGTGGTGTCCGAGGTGGGCTACTACCTGGCCCGCGATGAGCTGGCCGGCATGTGGGATCGGGTGGAGGCGGCCATGCAGCCCGGCGGGACGCTGGTGCTCTGCCATTGGAGGCACCCGGTGGCGGGCTGGGAGCTTGATGGCGAATCCGTCCACGCCCTCGCCAGGGAGCGGCTGAGCTGGCGCCAGGCAGGAATCTACCGCGAACGGGATTTCCTCCTGGAGGTCCTCGTGGCTCCCGTTCCGGCAAGGACGGCCCCGGAGTGACAGCTCCAACCGGCCATCGCGTCAGCCATCTTGGCGTGGTTGTCCCCGCCCACAACGAAGAGCGGCACCTGGGTGCCGCACTTGATGCCGTCCGCACCGCCGTCGCCGACCTGCAGGTGCAGCGCCCCGGACTGGGCGTCCGCGTGCTGGTGGTCCTGGACGCCTGCACCGACCTCTCCGAGTCTGTGGCTGCCCGCTTCACTGCGGCAGATCCCCAGTTCAACGTCCTGGCAGCTGATTTCCGCAGCGTTGGGCGGAGCAGGCGGGAAGGGAACCGGGCGGTCCTGGCCGAAGCCGGTGCCCTGGGTGTTCCCGCACCGGAAACCTGGATTGCCAACACCGATGCCGACTCCCGCGTTCCTGCGCATTGGCTCACGCGGCAACTGGAACTCGCTGATGCCGGCGCGGATGCTGTGCTGGGCTCAGTGGAGCCGGACTCCGACGGGATGGACACGGGGCTGCTGCAGCGGTGGCACGCGCGGCACCGCCTGCAGGACAACCACCACCACGTCTACGGTGCCAACCTCGGTGTCCGCGCATCCGCCTACCTGGCAGCCGGCGGATTTCCCGCCGCGGAATCCGGTGAGGACCGGAGCCTCGTCAGGAAGCTGCGCAGCGGAGGCGCCGTGATCACCGCTACCGACAGCAACCGCGTCATCACCTCGGGCAGGTTGGAGGCGCGCGCTCCGCGGGGGTTCGCAGGTTACCTCCTTGCCCTTGCCCTGGACCCCCGCGGGGCAGAGGGCTGAGCGGAGGGCTGAGGAGACGCGAAAGGGCTGCCACGGAAAACCGTGGCAGCCCTTTCGGTTAGCGGTCAGACCAGGTCTGGTGCGCTGGCAATAATGTAGTCAGCTGCCGCGGGGCCGGTCATGGAGAGGTTGTTGCTGTCCGGATCGATGCCCTTCACTTTCAGGGCTTCCCACAGCTCTTCAGGCGACTGGAGCTGGACCTTATGGATCAGGCACCAGCTGGTGTACAGCCCGTAGAGTTCGTCGCGGCCGAGGCCGAGGCCGGGTTCTTTGGCCGGAACAACTGCATCGGCAAGAAATTCTTCAAAATGGTTGGCAGGCATATCCGCTCACAAGGTTTGACCGTGATTTCCGCCGTGTCTGCTTCAGCGGCCCTGCCACCAGTTGGCCGACAGGGTAAACATGAAGGTATTTCAGCGCGGAGCGTTTTGTCCAGTTATGCGAGGCTTTCCCGCTGCGGAATATGGCCAGGTCACGTGGGGCATCCACCGGGGCGGAATCCGTCCAGGGGGCCGACGGCGACTGGGGGGACTGGCCTCGGTCTCAGAAGAGGCCATCTCACCGCCGGCCCCGCCTAACCCCAGGGTTCATGCACCCGGGAACTCTTCAGGACCTGATTAATCTTCCACCCATTTGGGGGTCCTGCCTAGTGCCTTTGGCCTCCGCGGTCTTCGTCGTCCGGCGTGCCGTGCGTGGCGCGGTCGCGGACCTTGTCCCGGACCCGTTCCCGGTGCGGTTCAGTGGGTGCGTTGTCCCCGGCGCCGGTGGCCTGTGCGTCGCCGTTGTCCCCGTTCTCCGCGGCATATTTCTCCCGCAGTTCGCGGCCGTGCTTGATGTCTTCTTCTTCCTGGGCCTGCAGTTTTTCGCTCTTCTTGGTGTCGCGCGGCGGCAGCTGGATGGTTTCCTCTGCCTTGATGCCGGCCTGGAGCTGGCGGCCGCGTTCTGTCTCGGCGTCGAACTCGGCTCCGAAGAGCAGCGACATGTTCAGGATCCAGAGCCACAGCAGCATGACGATCACGCCGCCCAGGGCGCCATAGGTCTTGTTGTAGTTGCCAAAGTTGCCCACATAGAAGCCAAATCCCAGGGAGGCCAGCAGGAAAACGACCAAGGCGATGCCCGACCCCATACTCATCCACTTGAACTTCGGCTGCTTGACGTTGGGTGTGGCGTAGTAGAGGACGGCGATGATGACAATGATGAGGGCCACCATCACGGGCCACTTGGCAATGTTCCAGACGGCGAGGAAAACCCCGCTGAGCCCGATGAAGCCGCCGACGGCTTCCGCCACGGGGCCGCTCAGGACCAGCATGCCGGCGAGGATGGCGATGATGACGATCGCCAGCAGGGTCACGGCCAGCATGGTGCCGCGCAGCTTGACGAACGGACGTCCCTCGTCCACTTCATATACGCGGTTCAGGGCACGGCCGAAAGCACCCACATACCCTGAAGCCGACCACAGCGCGGTGGCCAGGCCGATGACCAGGGTGAATCCGGCGGCCGGGGCGTTGGCCAGGTCCTTCACCACTCCGCCGATGGTGTCCATAGTCTCACCCGGGACGAACCCGCTGACGATCTGCAGGAGCGCGTCGGTGGTCTTCTGTGGATCGCCGAACAGCCCGATCAGGGACACCAGGGCCAGGATGGCCGGGAACAATGACAGGACCGCGTAGTAGGTCAGGGAAGCGGCGAGGTCAGGGCACTGGTCCTTGCTGAACTCGCGCAGTGTCTTCTTGGCGATGTATTTCCAGTTCGGCTTGTCCAGCTCCTTGGGGCTGTCAGGTTTCCTGGAGTCGTTTGGATCCGGTGCCTGTCCCGCTTTCGCGGTGCTGGTTTCGGATGCGTCATGTGTTGCCATGGGGTGTCCTCTCGGTCAGGGGGCCAACCAGACAGGCCGGCTCCGCGGGTGGGCGGGGCCGGCCTGTCGTGTGATGCGGTTGCCTACGGAATGACGTGCTGTTGCCGCGCCTGCCTAGGTGTTTTGGATGGTGTCTTTGGCGTTGGTGGCGCGGTCTTTGACGTCGGTGGCGGCGTCTTGGCTGTCGGTTTTGACGTGGTCGATGCCGTCGGTGGCGGTGGTTTTGACGTTGTCCATGGCGTGTTGGGCTGGTTCTTTGAGGTCTTGGACCATGCCTTTGGCGGCGTCGGTGAGTTCGGTGGTGAGGGGTTCGGCGGCGGTTTTGAGCTGGTCTGCTGCCTGGCGTTCTTTGTCGCTGGCGGGGATCAGGGAGGAGATCAGCATGCCTGCGCCGAAGGCGATGAGGCCCGCGGCGAGGGGGTTGCCCTGGGTTTTGGCTTTGACCCGGTCCGGTGCGGCGGCGACGGTGTGGCCGGCGTCGGTGAGGGTGGAGGCGACGTTGTCTTTGGCGTCGTGGAGGGTGTCGCCGGTGTTGTGCAGGGCGTTGGAGGTGCGTCCTGCCCCGGTGTGGGTGGCGTCCTGGACCCGGCTGGTGGTGTGGTCTGCTGCTCCCATGATTTTCTCCTTGACGCCTGATACCGCATCTTTAACCTTGTCGGTTTGGCGGTGGACGATGTTGGACGGTGTGACCTTGTCCGCGACGGCGTCGACGTTGGTGCCGAGGCGTGCGCGGGTGGCTTCGATGTCTGCTCGGATTGCGTCGGGGTTCTCGCTCATCGGTTTACCTCACCTGGTTTGAGGGTCGGGGGGATTTCGGCGAGGGTTTCGCCGGTTTGGGGCAGGCCTTTGATTTCTTTGAGGTTCTTCCGGCCGATGCTGGCCAGGACCGCGGCTGCGATGGCCCAGATGACGGCGACGATGACGGCGGCCCAGCCCAGTGGCATGAGGGCGCCGAGGCCGAACATCAGGGCCAGGGACAGGAAGAGCAGGACGAAGTGGCCTGCGACGCCGGCGCCGGCGAGCATGCCGCCGCCTTTACCGGCCCGGGTGGCGGATTGTTTGAGTTCGGCTTTGGCGAGGTCGACTTCCTGGCGCATCAGGGTGGACAGGTCCCGGGTGACATCCCCGAGCAAGTCACCCAGCGACGCTGTCTCCGCTTTCTGGTGCGCCACGCCGGGCGACTCAGGAATCTGGCTACTCATCAGAACCTGCCGGACTCGCCGTCCGCGGACCGGTCGCGGGTGCGGGGATCGTTTGTCATGGGGTCATCCGCGAGCTCGCGGTCATAGACGGGGTCTTCGGCGATCTGGTTTCCGGACCAGGGCTCCTCGACCAACTGAGGGCTGTCCAGCCCACTGGCCGGCCGCGCAGGTTCTGGATATCCGCTGCCGGGAGCGCCGCCGTCGTACCCTGCCGTGGTGGTCGCCGGACCGGGCAGCTGCACCGGCGGAGGCGGGACAGTACCGCCGGCCGGTGGGTAGGACTCGCTGTACTGGTCGCCGTATCCGGTTCCCGAGAACTGGAGTCCGCCGGAGTGCCTGCCCGGGGTGCCGGACGTGCCGGTGCCGGAGGATGCCTCCGGGGCGCCGGACGTGAGGCTGCGCGTCAACCGGCCAGCCAAAACGCCTGCACCTGCCGCAAGCAGCAGGAACGTTCCGGGCTTGTTGCGGGCGAACCGCTGCACTTCGCCGAGCAGGTCGCCCGGTTCACGGTTCTCCAGCCAGGACGCGACGGAGTCGCCGCGTTCGGCTGCCTGGCGGATCAGGTCACTCGCCACACCCTGCTGTTCCGGCGCGGTGGCCATGCTGTGCAGCTGGTCGGAGATGTTGCGGATCCCCTGCGCGGCCTTCTGCTGCTGCGCGCCCGCCTCGCTGGTCAGGCCGGTCTTCGCCTGGTTCATCAGGTCCTTGGCGTTGGTCTTTGCCTCGGCGGCGACGTTGGCGGCTTCTTCCTTCGCCGTATGCGCCACATCCTTGGCCTTAGAGGTTGCCTGTCCAGCCACATCGGAGGCCTCTGCCTTTGCCGCGTCGGTCTTCGAACCGCCTGACGGAGTGCCCGCCTGGTAGCCACCTGACGGGTAGTCATCCGTCCCGGGTACAGACGTCTGTGGAGTTGTGGCGGCGGGGAAGGTTGTTGCAGCCCTCTCGCCGGGAATTCCTGTATTGGCCGTGGGAGCCGCGTTGGGGTCCTCGGGCCATTGGTTCTCTGTCATCTTCCATCTCTCTTTCCAAGAAGGCCGGTTGTTGATCAAGAACCAGCAATACTGGCCGTAAAATGATAAGCATGATTACTAATGAAAGGTAAGTACCCTTCGTAAGCGAGTTATAACCGAACCCGAAAAGTCAGCCGGACGGCGAGGGCCTGCCCGGTCGCAACTGAAGTGGAAAGTGGTGGGTAGCGTGGAAACAGCTCCATGGATTTGGATAATCATTGCCGTCGTTGTGGTGTTGCTGATTGTTGTCCTGCTGATGAGCGGGCGGCGCCGGAAGGCCGTGCAGCAAAAGCGCGAGCAGGAGCACCGCGAAAAAGCAGCAGAAATCCGCAGGGAAGCGGAAAACAAAGAACTTGACGCGCGTGAGCGTGAGGCCAAGGCTGCCCGGGCCCGGGCTGATGCCGAGCAGGCACAGGTCAACGCCGCGCGCCTTCGCCAGGAAGCCGACGAGAAGGCCCGCGAGGCAGGTTCGCTCCGCAGCGAAGTCGCCGATCACACGCGCAAGGCTGACGAAATAGATCCTGACGTCACGCACGACGCCGGCCGGCGGGCACGCAGGGCCGATGACGGTGAGCAGCGTCCGCGCCAGTCTGACGCGGCCGGCGGATCAGCCGGCCACACACACGACGAACGCGTGCAGGGCGACCACGCACACACCACCCCTTCGCAGGAGGACCGGGCCTACGGCGGCCAGGCCGCCGGGTCACACCGTGACAGTGCACGCGATGACCGGGCATTCGGTGACCCGGTGTACGGCAACCACGCGGGAAACAGCCGCGAGGCTGACGGGCGCGGGCCGGTGGCCGGGCAGGACGGCGCCGGTGCCGGTGCCGACGGCCGGACCCTGGGCGATGAGCGGCGCCCCGGTGAGCGGGATCCGCGCCTGGACGAACGTGACCGGCAGCCGGGCGACGCCGGCGTTGACGAAATCCAGCATGGGGAGCGTAATCCGCGCGACGGAATCTAGGCCGCGGGGAACCGTCGCGGGTGCGTGCGGCCTCGCGGTTTCAGTACGGGGGAGGGAGCTACTCCCTTCCCCGTTCCCATGCCTTCCAGTACTTCCCGGACTGCGTCCACAGCCGAGGTCTTTGGCTCCCAGCCCAAAATCCGCTGCGCCCGCCGGGTGTCCATAACGGGAGCTCCGGCGGCCATCTCCACCCACCCCGAATCGGTGGGTTGAAGCCGCAGCCGCCACGCCAGCCCCGCGGCCCGGTGAAGCAGCCACATGGGCACGGGGAGGATCCTCTTGGCGCCAAGGATCCGGCCCAGCTCCTGGGGATCCAGGATTGGTTCGGCCGCGATGTTGAAGGCACCGCTGGCCCGCTGGTCAACCACGCGCCAGTAGGCCTCGGCCACGTCATCGGCGTGCACTGCCTGGAACACCAGATTGTCCGGCGCGGGCAGCAGCGGGATCCGCAGTTTGCCGGGCAGCAGCCGCGGAATGAACGGGCCCAGGAAGTACCGGCCGATCTCGCTGCCGGCGTCGCCTTGAAAGATCAGGCCCGGGCGGAGCCTGGCCACGGCAATGCCGGGCTCGGACTCAGCGAACCGGTCCAGGAGCGCTTCCTGCTCAGCCTTGTGCCGGCTGTAGTGAGAGCCCTGCATCCCCTGGGCGGGCCAGGATTCGTCCCTGCGCCCGTCCTTGGACGACTTGCTGTAAGCGCCCACTGAGGACGCGCAGACCACTTGCTTCACACCCGCGGTCCTGGCTGCGTCCAGCACACGCCTGGTCCCATCGACGTTTGTCCGGTACAGCTGCTCCAGATCCCGGTTGGGCTGGATCTGCCACGCCAGATGGACGACGGCGTCAGCTCCTTCCAGCGCTGCTTCCAGCTTTGGGCGGTCCTGCTCCAGCCCCACATCGAGCGTGTGCCATTCCACCCCTGCGTACGGGGCCTGGCTGGCATCCGGCAGGCGGCGGCTGATTCCGGCGAGCTGGAGGCTTCCCGGTTTCCTGGCGAGCTGGCCCTGCAGATTCCGCAGGAGGGCCGTGCCGGCGTTTCCACTGGCCCCGGTGATGACGATCCGCATGAGAGTGCTCCTGACGCAGGGTGGACAGAAATGCGTACCAGACGAGCCTATCGCCGAAAAAGATTGTTTTATAAGCAAGCTTATGATTTGCTGCTTCTAAGTCTTGCCGCAGGCTTTCGGAACCATCCCCGAGGGAACCAACGTCAATGCCAGAATCCTTCTCTCCAGCGGTTGTGGACTCTCCATTCATCCACGACCCCCAGTCCACGCCGACTCAGAAAAACCCTTCCTGCCACGATCCGCACGCCAGATCAGGGCAGTTGCGGGAAACCTTCGAAAACGACCTGGTCCTGGGCTACCTGGACCTCGCCGAAGCACTGGCCGCGCGCTTCGAAGCCCGCGGCCGCGAACGGGCGGACCTGAACCAGGTGGCCTACCTGGGACTGGTTAAGGCCGCCCGTGGTTTCGACAGGTCCAAGGGCGAAAGCTTTCCCGCCTACGCCGCCCCCACCATCACCGGGGAGCTGAAGAGGTACCTCCGTGACAGGACCTGGGTGGTCCGCCCGCCACGGAACATCCAGGACCTGCGCACCCGGATGTTCAGGGCCGAACCGGAGCTGACCCAGGCGCTGGGCAGGACTCCCACCGTGGAAGAGCTTGCCGGGGAACTGGAGACAGACCCCGCAGCGGTGCAGGAAGCCATGTCGGCATCCAGCAGCATGCACCCGGACTCCCTGGATGCGGTCAATCCGCATTCGGACGCGCCGTCCATCGGTGAGATGCTCGCCTGCCCGGACGCACCCTTTGAACGGCTGGAGGAACTGGCCTGCCTGCGCGACGCCATGCATGACCTTGACCCCGCAGACAGGGAGCTCCTCTACCGCCGCTACTACTGCGAGGAAACCCAGGTGCAACTGGGCAAGCGCCTGGGCATGTCGCAAATGCAGGTTTCACGCCGGCTGGCCCGGGTGCTGGTGGAACTCCAGCGCCGCCTCGAAAGCAGCTCCCGGCTCGACCAGCCGTCCGGCGAATGCTCCGGCACTGCAACCTCCGGGGGGCGGGCGCAGGCCCAACGAACCGGACACTCCCAACGGGAGCCTGCCCGGCGCCGCGGGTTAGGCCGGCCGCCGGCGAAGTGACTGGACCGCACTGACTGGACCGCACTGACTTCGGGCCCTGCCCCGCCCGGGCCGCGCCACACCACAGATCTCCTATCTTGCCTGTTCAGCGGGCCGGACACGTCGCTGTCCGACGCCCGGTGCAACGTTGGCCTGTTTAGGAACAGCAGCAGGAGGGAACAGGACCGACATGGGAAGCTCCGCAACTGCCAAGATCCGCGCCGTGCTGTTCGACCGGGACGGAACCCTGGTGGTCGACGTCCCCTACAACGGGAACCCGGCCCTGGTGCGGCCCATGCCCGGTGCGAGGGAAGTGCTGGATAGCCTGCGGGCCGACGGCATCGCCACGGGCGTGGTCAGCAACCAGTCCGGCATCGCCCGCGGACTCATCAGCGAGGACGACGTTGCCAGCGTCAATGCCAGGGTGGAAGAGCTCCTGGGCCCCTTCGACGTGTGGGAAGTCTGTCCGCATTCGGACCAGGACAACTGCTCCTGCCGTAAACCGGCGCCGGGAATGGTCCACAGCGCCTGCCGGAAGCTGGGCATCGACGAATCCGAAGCTGCCATGATCGGTGACATCGGCGCCGACGTCCTGGCCGCCGAGGCTGCCGGGGCCACCGGAGTCCTGGTCCCCACCCCGGTGACCAGGGCCGAGGAAGTGGCTGCCGCCCGGCTGGTGGCACACGACCTGGCCGGCGCCGTCGTCCTGCTCCGGGAGGCGCCGTAATGGGCCGGGTCCTGGTGGCCCGGCTGGACAGCATGGGCGATGTCCTCCTGGCCGGACCCGCAGTGCGGGCCGTCGCCAATGGCCGCGTCCCGGACGGCAGCGGCGCGAACCATGTGGTGATGCTGTGCGGCAGGCAAGGCGAGGCCGCTGCGGGACTCCTGCCCGGCGCCGCCGAGGTCTACAGCTGGGACAGCCCGTGGATCATGAACCCGGCTCCCAAAATGACGGGCCCCCACGCGGACCGCCTCATCGAGTACGTCCGCAACTCCAGGATTACCGAAGCCGTCATCCTCACCTCGTTCCACCAGTCCCCGCTGCCACTGGCACTCCTGCTCCGGCTGGCCGGCGTCGAGCGGATCACGGGCGCCTCGACGGACTTTGCGGGCTCCCTGCTCGATGTGCGGCTCAAACCCGGCGAGGACTTTCCCGAAGACCAGCCGGAAGCCGAACGTGCCCTGGGCATCGCCGAAGCCGCAGGATTCAGGCTCCCCCAGGGCGACGACGGCAAGCTCCACATCACTCCCGGCCCGGATGTGCATGACCTCGTGGGAGACGGACCGTATGTGGTGGTCCACCCGGGCGCCGCCGTGCCGGCCAGGGCGTGGCCTCCGCTCCACCACGCCGCCGCCGTCGAACTCCTCCAAGGCGCAGGCCACCGCGTGGTGGTGACCGGGGGCCCCGGGGAAACCTCGCTGACGGCAACCGTGGCCGGGCCCTCCGCGCTGGACCTCGGCGGCCGCACCGATGTGCATACGCTCGCCGGTGTCATGGCCGGTGCTGATGCGGTGGTCACCGGAAACACCGGCCCCGCCCACCTGGCGGCGGCGGTGGGCACACCGGTGGCCTGCCTCTTTTCCCCCGTGGTCCCGGCCATCCGCTGGGCACCGTACGGGGTGCCGCTGGAGCTGCTGGGAGACCAGAACGCGGCCTGCCGGCTGACCCGTGCCCGCATCTGTCCCGTCCCCGGCCACCCCTGCCTGGACTCCGTATCCCCCGAAGAAGTGGTGGCAGCCGTTGAACGCCTGATCGGCGGCGTGAGCTCCTTCAGCACCCACGTCAGCACCCGTAGAAAGGCCCGCAACAGATGAGAATCCTGCTCTGGCATGTCCACGGATCCTGGACGGACGCCTTCGTCCGCGGCAGGCACGAGTACCTGCTCCCCGTCCTGCCCGAAGGCGGCCCGTGGGGCCTGGGCCGCGCCGGCCGCAACTGGCCGGACTCGGTGCGGGAGGTGGACTTGGCGACGCTGGACGCAGGCTCCGTTGACGCCGTCGTGCTTCAACGGCCGGAAGAACTCAGCGAAGTCTCCCGGGTCCTCGGCCGGACCCCCGGGGTGGACCTGCCCGCGGTCTTCGTGGAGCACAACACACCCAAGGGTGATTTCCCCTTCACCCGGCACCCGCTGGCGGACCAGAACACCATCCCCCTGGTGCACGTCACCCACTTCAACCGGCTCGCCTGGGACAACGGATCAGCCCTGTCCAAAGTCATCGAGCACGGCATCCCCGACCCCGGGCAGCTCTATACGGGGGAGCTGCCGGACCTGGGCGTGGTGGTCAACGAGCCCGTGCGCCGCGGCCGGGTGACGGGTACCGACCTGCTGCCCGCCTTCGCCGCGGTGGCGCCGCTGCAGGTGTTCGGAATGAAGACCGAGGGGCTGGCAGCTGCCGCCGGCATCGGGACCGGCCGGCTCACCCCGCGCGGTGACCTGAAAACGCAGGAACTCCACCGGGAGCTGGCACGCTGCCGCGTCTACCTGCACCCCATGCGCTGGACTTCCCTGGGCCTGTCCCTGCTGGAGGCCATGCACCTGGGCATGCCCGTGGTGGTGCTGGCCGCCACCGAAGCTCCCCGGGCAGTCCCGCCGGAAGCCGGGGTGGTGTCCTCGGACATCGACGAGCTGCTCCGGTGCGCGCGCAGGCTGGTCGCCAACCCGGATGAAGCACGACGGCGGGGCGTGGCCGCGCGCGAGGCCGCTCTGGCCCGCTACGGGCTGGGTAAATTCCAGGACAGCTGGGACGGGCTCCTGGCGGATCTCGCGCGCAGCCCCTCGGCCCGCCACCGGCCGGACGGGAAGATCCTTGTTACGGCGCAAGAAAGGAAGACCGCATGAAGATCGCGATGATTTCCGAACACGCCAGCCCGCTGGCAGCCCTGGGCGGCGTGGACGCCGGCGGGCAGAATGTCCACGTGGCCGCACTGTCCGAAGCGCTGGCCAGGCGCGGACACCAGGTCACCGTGTATACCCGCAGGGACGCGACGGAGCTTCCCGCCCGCGTAAAGGTTGGACCCGGTTTTGAAGTGGTCCATGTGGACGCCGGCCCGCCGCGGCACGTTCCCAAGGACGAGCTGCTGCCGTTCATGGGTGAACTGGCCGACGGCGTGGCCCGGGATTGGGACCAGCGGCCCCCGGACGTGGTCCACGGACACTTCTGGATGTCCGGCCTGGCCGCCCTGGACGCCGCCCGCCGGGCCGGCTCGGGCTGCCGGGTCCCCGTCATCCAGACCTTCCACGCACTGGGCACGGTCAAGCGGCGGCACCAGGGTGCCGAGGACACCAGCCCGCAGGAACGCCGCTGGCTTGAACCCGGCGTCGGGCGCTCCGCGGACCGGATCATCGCCACCTGCTCGGACGAGGTCTTCGAGCTCAAAGCCATGGGCATCGACACCGGAAAGATTTCCATCGCACCCTGCGGCGTGGACCTGGACGTCTTCGGGCCGGATGGTCCGGTGGACGCCAAGCCCCGGTCCCACCGCATCCTGTCGGTGGGCCGGCTGGTGCCGCGCAAGGGCGTGGACCTGGTGATCAGCGCCCTGCCGCACCTGCGCGCAGCGGGCTTCGCCGACGTCGAACTCCTCATCGTTGGCGGCGGCGGGGACTCGGGTGCCCTTCATTCAGACCCCGAGGTGCGACGGCTGCTGGACCTCGCCGCAGCACTCGGCGTCCGGGACCAGGTGGTGCTGGAAGGCCAGGTGCCCCGCGGGGACATGCCCGGCATCTTCCGCAGTGCCGATGCAGTGGTGTGCGCCCCCTGGTACGAGCCGTTCGGCATCGTTCCCCTCGAAGCCATGGCGTGCGGCGTGCCGGTGGTGGCCGCAGCCGTGGGCGGGCTGCGGGACACCGTGGTGGACTCCGCCACCGGCCTGCACGTCCCGCCCCGCGACCCGGAAGCCATCGCTTCGGCCCTGGCCCTGCTGCTGGGCAACCCCTCGTTGCGGTCCGAACTCGGCGATGCCGGCCAGCGCCGCGCCCGTGCCCGCTATTCGTGGGACCGGGTGGCTGCGGAATCCGAAAAGGCCTACAAGCTGGCGGTGGCGGGTGCCGCCGCCCACCCGGCAGCCATCCCCATGGAAGGAGCGGCACTGTGACTGCTGAATCATCCCTCCGCGACATCGACCTGGCGCACCTGGCCATGGCGCCGGCCCTCCCCGCGGTGCTGCCCGGCGCCGCGTACGTGGATTCCGCCAGCGCCGACGTCGTCAGGCTGCACCTCGACAACGTGGTTCCCGCCCTGGAATCCCTGCGCAGCCAGTCAGGCCGGCTCGCCGCCTGGGGTGTGGAGCTGGCCCACCGGATGCTCCGCGGGCAGCGGCTGCTGGCGGCCGGAAACGGCGGCTCCGCCGCCGAAGCCCAGCATCTCACCGCTGAACTGGTGGGACGGTTCGACGGTGAGCGGGTCCCGTTCTCCGCCATCTCCCTGCACGCGGAAACATCCGCCATGACGGCCATCGCCAACGACTACGGGTACGACGACGTCTTCGCCCGCCAGGTGCGCGCCCACGGCCGCTCCGGGGATGTGCTGGTCCTGCTGTCCACCAGCGGCAAAAGCCCCAATCTGCTGCGCGCAGCGGAGGCAGCGTCCCGCCTGAACATCACCACCTGGGCGCTGACTGGTGCAGGGCCAAACCCCCTGGCCGGCGCCTGCGATGAAGCCGTGATGATCGATGCCCTCAATGCCAATGCCCAGGAGGGCCACCTGATCGCTCTGCACGCCGTCTGCCGGGCCTTCGACCTCGAGGTGGCCCGCCACAGCCCGGCCGTCCTGCAGCAGGGAGGCCGGCCATGAGGATCGTGGTGGTGGGCGACGTGATGCTGGATGTGGACCTCTCCGGCGAGGCGACCCGGTTGAGCCCGGATGCACCCGTCCCGGTGGTGGACGTTTCCGAAATCCGCAGCCGCGCCGGCGGCGCCGGCCTGGTGGCGCGGATGCTGGCCGGGGAAGGCTGGCCCGTCACCCTGGTGACGGTGTTCGGCGATGACGACGCCGGGCGGCAACTCCGCGGCCACCTCGCCGGCGTGCGGCTGGTGTCCGGCCCCAGCGGCCACCCCACGCCGGTGAAAACCCGGGTCCGGGCCGGTTCCCATGCCGTGGTCCGCTTCGACCAGGGGTGCGGCAGGCCACCGGTACCGGCGATGTCGCCTGCCATGCTTCGCGCCGTGGAGGAAGCCGGTGCCATCATCGTGGCCGACTACGGCAGGGGAGTGGCGGCCAGCCCGGAGCTGCGCCGCCTGCTTAACAGGCGCACCGCGGAAGTGCCCGTCATCTGGGACCCGCATCCGTCGGGGCCGGAACCGGTGCCGGGAGTCGCCGTCGTAACACCCAACCTGGCGGAGGCCACCAAAGCCGCCGCCGCTTACGCAAGCACCGCCCCAGGTGACGGTGTGCCCGGCGACCCGGCCGCCGTCGTCGGACGCATCCTGCTTGAACGCTGGCAGAGCACCGCGGTCCTGGTGACCAAGGGTTCGGAAGGGGCCGTGCTGCTGCAGCGGGACAGCGTGGCCCCACTGGATGTTCCGGCGCCGCGGGTGGAAGCCGGGGATCCCTGCGGGGCCGGCGACCGCCTCGTTGCAGGCCTGGCAGTCCACCTCCTGGCCGGCAGCGCCCTGCCCGAGGCAGCGGAACTGGCCGTCAACGATGCCGCCGACTTCCTGGGCGCCGGTGGTGTCTCTGCCTTGCCTGACCGGAGCACGGACCACGGCGGGCCCCGGGACGGCGGCGGGGATGCATCGGCATCAACCGGTACGTCGGTGGAACGGCCGGCGGATGGGCCGGCACCGCTCCGGCGCCCCACCGAGCCGCTGCTGCTGGCCCGCGCCGTCCGCGGCAACGGTGGAACGGTGGTGGCCACTGGCGGCTGCTTCGACCTGCTGCACGCCGGCCACGTGCGCTCGCTGGCCGCCGCCCGTGAACTCGGCGACTGCCTCATCGTCTGCCTGAACTCGGACAGCTCGGTCCGGCGGCTCAAGGGCCAGGAGCGCCCCATCATCGGCCAGCAGGACAGGGCCGAACTCCTGTTGGCCATGGAGTGCGTGGACGCCGTGATGGTGTTCGACGAGGACACCCCGGAAGCTGCCCTGGACCGGCTTCGCCCTGACATCTGGGTCAAGGGCGGTGACTACAAAGGTTCCCGGTTGCCCGAAGCGGAGCTCGTGGAGAGCTGGGGCGGCCGGTGCGTGACTGTTCCCTACCATCCGGCGCGGTCCACCACCGGACTGGCCGATGCGCTCGCCAAGGTGGGCTGATTTCCCCTATCCGCCCACCACTCCGCACAACACACAACACCCGAAGATTTGATTCCCCGTTGAAAGGAACACCATGACTGCAGATGCCAACAACCCCGGACGCGTACTGGTTACCGGAGGTGCCTCCGGGCTGGGGGCGGCCGTCGTCGAAGCCGTCCTGAAGGCAGGCGGAACGCCCGTGGTGCTGGACCGCGATATCAGCAGCGTGGCCGGCGTGAAGGCGTTCGAAGTGGACGTTGCGGACCGGCTGGCCGTGGAAGCGGCGGTCCGTGAGGCGGCTGGGACGGTGGGCGGCCTGGACGGCGTGGTCACCGCAGCCGGCATCGACCGCTGCGGCAAGCTCGCCGACGTGGAGGCCACGGAGTGGGAGAAGGTCATCGGGGTGAACCTGATGGGCACCGTCTCCGTAGTGCGCGCCGCGCTGCCCTACCTGAAGGCCACCCACGGCCGAGTCATTACCGTCGCCTCCACTCTGGGCAAACGCGCCGTGGCCGACGCCACCGCCTACTGCGCCTCCAAGTTCGGTGTGGTGGGTTTCAGCCACGCCCTCGCGGCGGAAACCGGAGGAGAGATCGGCGTGACCACCATCATCCCCGGTGGCATGAAGACCCG
Organism: Pseudarthrobacter sp. SL88; assembly: GCF_026672455.1. Lineage (NCBI taxonomy): Bacteria > Bacillati > Actinomycetota > Actinomycetes > Micrococcales > Micrococcaceae > Pseudarthrobacter > Pseudarthrobacter sp. SL88. The sequence goes on along the minus strand of NZ_JAPPRD010000001.1, from coordinate 3,478,346 downwards.
GTTCTTCGATGACCGCACCGAACAGTACAAGCCGCAGGACGATTCGCGCCTCAACGATCCCGCCAACACCGCCCAGGCCATCCTGTTCGCGTTGAACCAGCCCCGGGGCTGCGAGGTCCGCGAAATGCTGATCTGCCACGAGGAAGAAGGGTCCTGGCCGTAAACCCAGCCCTAACCCGGCCACAGGCCACGTCCGCACACGACGGGAGGAACCCCATGCCCACCACAGCGATCGACACACCAGCAGGCCGGGACACGGCCGAATCCGGCGGCATCACCATCACGGACCCGCGCACCGGCGAGGTCCTTTGGACAGTCCCCGAAGCGGGCCCGGAAGCGGTGAACCATGCCGTGGAGGTGGCCCGCAGGGCAGCGCCGGAATGGGCCGCCACCGCTCCGGCGGACCGCGGGGCAGCGCTCAAGGCTGCGGCCCGGGCGCTGGATGCCGCCGCGCAGGAGCTGGCAGGGCTCAATGCCAGCGAAACCGGGCGGCCCGTGGAGGAAGCGCTGGCCGGCATCGGCGCGGCTGTTTCCACCCTTGAGCAGTACGCCGAGCTTGCGCCGGTGCACCGGGGCCACAGCCTCCGGGGCAACCGGCTCGCCGCCGACTACACCGTGGCTGAGCCGCGCGGTGTCGCGGTGCTCCTGACGCCGTGGAACGATCCCGTGGCCGTGGCCTGCGGCCTGATCGGTGCCGCCCTGGCCACGGGCAACACCGTCATCCACAAGCCGAGCGAACGCTGCCCGCGGCTGGGCGAGGCGCTTGGCGAGGTCCTGGCGCCGGCCTTCCCGCCCGGAGTGTTCCTTACCGTTTCCGGCGGGGCCGCCGTTGGCGCACTGCTGTCCCAGTCCGAGGTGGACGTACTGGCGCACGTGGGCTCAAGCGCATCAGGCGCCCGGATTGCCCGTGCGGGCGCCCTTACCGGTGCACACGTGCTCCGCGAGAACGGCGGCAACGATCCGCTCCTGGTGGACCGCGACGTCGACCCCGCCTGGGCAGCGGAGCAGGCCGCCATCGGCGCCTTCAGCAACAGCGGCCAGATCTGCACGGCTGTGGAGCGGATCTACGTCCACCGGGACATCGCGGAACCATTCACCGCGGCGCTCCGGGCTGAGGCTGCGCGGCGCAACAGCAACGGATCCGTGGCCCCGCTGGTGGACCGGCGGATGCGCGACGAGGTCCACGCGCAGGTCACCGACGCCCTCGGGGCCGGCGCCACCGCAGTGGAGGGAGGCGACCTGCCGGACGGCCCGGGATCCTTCTTCCCGGCCACCGTGCTGGTTGATTGCACCGGACAGATGCAGGTGATGACGGAGGAAACCTTCGGCCCGGTTGCCCCGGTGCAGGTGGTGGACTCGTTCGACGACGGCCTGCGGCTCGCGTGCAGCGGCAAGTACGGCCTCGCGGCCACCGTCCTGAGCAGCAACATCGCCCACATCCAGCAGGCCGTGGCGGCCCTGCCGGTGGGAACGGTCAAGGTCAATGCGGTGTTCGGCGGCGCTCCGGGCGGCGCAGCCCAGCCCCGCGGCGACAGCGGAGCCGGGTTCGGCTACGGGCCCGAACTGCTGGACGAGTTCAGCCAGGTCAAGGTGGTCCACATCGCCGCGCCGCCGGCGCCCTCCGCCGAACAGGGCCAGCCATGGGCCTGAACCCGGAAACAGCCGACCTTTCCACCCAGCGGGCGCTCGCCGAATGGCTGCCCGGGCGGCTCGCGGCAGAGCAGCCGAGCGTCCTGGTGATCGGTGACCTCATGCTGGACGGCTGGTGGAGCGGCACCATCGAGCGGCTCTGCAGGGAGGCTCCGGCGCCGGTGGTGGACATCGCCGTCCGGGACTCCTTTCCCGGCGGCGCGGCAAACACCGCCATGAACCTGGCCGCCCTGGGTGCGCGGGTCTCCGTTGCCGGCATCATCGGCAGGGACGACGCCGGCGCGGACCTGCGCCGCCAGCTCGAGGCGGCCGGCATCGACGTCCGGCACCTGCACTCCCACCCGGACATGGTGACCACCACCAAGATCCGGATCAGCAGCGGCGGCCAGGTGATGCTCCGCATCGATGACGCCGCCCGGACCGTTCCCGCCGAAGCGCTCGCCGAGCTGGCCTCCTCGGTGAGCGCCGCCGTCGAACGCCGGGATGCCGTGCTGGTGTGCGACTACGGCAACGGCGTGCTCGCGGACCCCGTGCAGGAAAGCCTGGTGGCAGCCCTGGCCACTGCCGGGGCTGCCGGGAACCGCCGCCCGCTGGTGGTGGTGGATTCCCATGACCCACGGCCCTGGGCGCCGCTGCGGCCGGACCTGGTCACGCCCAATGCGCAGGAGGCCGCACGGCTGCTCGATGTCCGGCTCCCCGAAGGGCCGGACCGGGCGGACACGGTCACCGGGCAGGCGCCGGCGCTACTGGCAGCCACCGGCGCCGCAGCGGTGGTGGTCACCCTGGACCGGGACGGCACCGTGCTCATCAGGCCCGACGGCGCCACCCACCGCACGTGGGCACGTCCGGCTGCCGAGAAGCAGGCCTCCGGGGCGGGCGATACCTTCGTGGCGGCGCTGACCCTGGCGCGCTCCGCCGGGTTGCCGCTGACGGCGAGCCTGGACCTCGCCCAGTCTGCCGCGGACGTCGTGGTGCACCAGCCCGGAACCTCGGTGTGCAGCACCAGCCAGCTCAGCCGGTATCTGGCAGCCTTCGCGGACACTGCCCTGGGCGCTGACGAGCTCAAGCAGCAACTGGACCTGCACCGGTCCGAGGGGCAGCGCATCGTGCTGACCAACGGGTGCTTCGACGTCCTGCACAGCGGCCACACCCGCTACCTGAACCAGGCCAAACAGCTGGGTGACGTCCTGGTGGTGGCGCTGAACAGCGACGACTCCGTCAGCCGCCTCAAGGGGCCGGGGCGGCCCATCAACGCCGTCGCGGACCGGGCGGCAGTGGTGGCGGCCCTGAGCTGCGTGGACTACGTGACTGTTTTCGACACCCCCACCGCCGAACCGCTGATCCGGCAGCTCCGCCCCGACGTCTACGCCAAGGGCGGCGACTACACGCCGGAAATGTTGGCGGAGACACCTGCAGTTGAGGAGTCGGGCGGCCGGGTGGCCATCCTGGACTACGTGGCCGAGCGTTCCACTACCGCCGTGGTCAACCGCATCCGCGGCGGGCAGGGAGCCGCCACGGCGCTGCAGGGCTCGGGCGAGTAGGCCCGCCGCAGTTCCACTAGGGTTGGATCCATGACTGAGGCGGGGCACGGGTAATGGCGAAGCGCGGAAAGCCGGGCGGCCGGGGACGTGCTGCGGCCGGCGTCGTGGAAGGTCCGGGCCCCGGTTCCAAAGGGCCGGTGGAAGGCGTCTACTACGTTGATACCGGTGACTGCGAGCTGATCGCGGACCAGGACAACTCCAGCGGCTGGCTCCTGAAAATCAACGGGGTCATGAGCTCGCATATCGACCTCGCGGACCCGCTGTTCCTCGACTTCGAATACATGCGCTGGATTGCGGCGCTCATAGAGTCCCGCTGGCCGCCGTCGGACGTTTCGTCCGCCCGGGGCGGGGCCGCCGATAACCCGGGCAAGTTGCGGGGGCTCCACCTCGGCGGCGGAGCCTGCTCCCTCGCGCGGTACTTCGCCGCAGCCTACCCGGACGCGCGGCAGGTGGTGGTGGAACTCGACGGCAAGCTCGCCGGGTACGTCCGCGGCTGGTTCGACCTGCCCAAGGCGCCGCTGCTCCGGATCCGGGTGGGGGAGGCCCGGGAGGTGACCGAAACCCTCACCGCGGACACCCGCGACTTCATCATCCGGGACGTCTTCGCCGGCGCTTTCACTCCGCGGCCGCTGACCACCGCCGAGTTTAACCAGCATGTCCGCCGGGTCCTTGCCCCGGGCGGCATGTACGTGGTGAACTCCGGGGACGCCCCGGACCTGAAGAATGCCCGCGAGGACGCCGCCACCATCGCCGCTTCCTTCAAACACACCCTGATCATCGCCGATCCCGCCATGCTCAAGGGGCGGCGCTACGGAAACATGGTGATGGCCGGCAGCGACGTCCCCTTCGGTGACGACCCCAAGCTGGCCCGCAGGCTGCTGGGCGGGGCAGTACCGGCGCACATCTGGGACGACGCCCAGGTCCGCGCCTTCGCTGCCGGCATCCCGGTGCGCCACGACCCTCCGGCACCTCCGGAGGATTAGCCCCTTCCCAGGAGCTTCTCCCGGTGCATCGTCACCTGTTCGCGCAGGGCCTGGACGACGGCGGCAACGGCCGGGCGGCGCATCGAATCAGGCCGCAGCACCATCCAATAGGGGAGCAGCTCGGCGATCCGGTCCGGGAGCAGCCGGACCAGGTCATCGTGCAGGTCGCCCATGAAACATGGAAGGAAGCCGATGCCGGCGCCGGCGCGGGTCGCTTCAACGTGGACGAAGACGTTGGTGGACGTGAGCCCGTCCCGCATTGCCGGAACCAGGCGCCGCGGGGCGTCCAGGAGGTCCACCTGCAGCATGGAATCCACGAAGTAGACCAGCGGATGCCCGTTGAGGTCAGCCACGGTGGCGGGTGTGCCATGCTCCGCCAGGTACGCGCGGGATGCATACATCCCCAGCATGTACTCGCCCAGCCGGACCGCCTCCGCGCGGTGCACCTGCGGCTCACCCACCACCACTTCGATGTCCAGGCCGGAGCGCTGCTGCAGCGCACGCCGGGTCATGGTGACCACCTCCACGCTCAGCCCGGGGTGCGCGCGCCGCAGCCGGGCCACCGCGGGCGCGGCAATGTACGCACTGAAACCGTCCGTCGCCGTCATGCGTACGACGCCGGTAATGGGGTCGGGTGCGCGGCCGCCGGGTCCCAGCGTGGCCAGGACCTCCTCCACCTGCTCGGCCACGCGCACCGCCCGCCCGCCCAGCTCGGTCAGCTCCCAGCCGCCCGCCGCCCGCGCCAGGACGCGCCCGCCGAGCGACTTCTCCAACGACGCGATCCTGCGTGAAACGGTGGTGTGGTTCAAGCCCAAAGCCTGTGCCGCCGTCGTGAATTTCGCCGAACGTGACACCTCAAGGAGGACCAAAAGATCATCGGGGTTGGCATTCATATCTGCAATTGTGCACACAGCGGGTGCTGGTTTGGCCATTGAAGGCGCAAGTTTGTGCAGGAATACTCAGGGTAGTCATTTGTGCTGGAGATCACAGCACGTGTCAACGTGGACACTAAGGAGAAAACCAGTGAGCGTAGGAGAACGCCCGGCCAACCAGGGCGCCGGAACCCCCACAAAGGGTGGAGGACTAAAGAAGATCGTGGCCGCCTCCATGGTGGGCACCGTGGTGGAATGGTATGAGTTTTTCCTCTATGCCACCGCCGCCACCCTGGTCTTTGGCAAGTACTTCTTCCCCTCCACCGGCAACGAGCTGGACGGCATCATCCAGGCCTTCATCACTTACGCGGTGGGCTTCGTAGCCCGTCCGCTGGGCGGCATTGTCTTTGGCCAGATCGGCGACCGGCTGGGCCGCAAGCCCACCCTGCAGCTGACCATCGTGATCATCGGCGTCTCGACGTTCCTGATGGGCTGCCTCCCCGGCTTCGCCGACATCGGCTACCTGGCACCGGCCCTGCTGGTGTTCCTGCGCTTCATCCAGGGCTTTGCCCTCGGTGGTGAATGGGGCGGCGCCGTCCTGCTCGTGGCCGAACACAGCCCCAACAAGACCCGTGCCTTCTGGTCGAGCTGGCCGCAGGCCGCGGTGCCGGTGGGGAACCTGCTGGCCACGCTGGTCCTTTACATCATGTCCTCCACCCTCAGCAGCGAGGCCTTCCTCGGCTGGGGCTGGCGCGTAGCGTTCTGGCTCTCCGCCGTGATCGTGTTCGTGGGCTACTACATCCGCCGGCACGTCTCCGAAGCCCCCATCTTCCTCGAAGCCAAGGAGCTCGTGGAGAAGGAGAAAGCTGTCAGCTACGGCGTGGGCGAGGTCATCCGGAAGTACCCCAAGGGCATCCTGCAGGCCATGGGCCTCCGTTTCGCCGAGAACATCATGTACTACCTGGTGGTCAGCTTCGCCATCGTGTACCTGAAGAGCGTCCACAAGTACGACACCTCCTCCCTGCTGCTGGCGCTGCTGATTGCCCACGTCATCCACTTCCTGGTGATCCCGCAGGTGGGCCGCCTGGTGGACCGCTGGGGCCGCAAGCCTGTCTACCTGGTGGGTGCAATCACCGGCGCCACCTGGCCGTTCTTCGCCTTCCCGATGTTCGATACCCGCAACGCGGTGATCATTGTGCTCGCCGTAACCATCGGCCTGTGCCTGCACGCCTTCATGTATGCCGGCCAGCCCGCCATCATGGCCGAGCTGTTCCCCACCCGGATGCGGTACGCCGGCGTCTCGCTCGGATCCCAGGTGACGTCCATCTTCGCCGGTTCGCTGGCGCCGCTGCTGGCCACCCAGTGGCTCAAGGACACCGGTTCCTGGCTCCCCACCGCCATCTACCTGGTGGTTGCCTGTGCCATTACCGCGTTCGCCGTGCTGAGCCTGCGCGAGACCAAGGGGATTGCGCTGCAGGACGTGGACAGGGCCGACGCCGCCCGCGAGGGTCTGCTCAAGGCCTCCGCGCGCTGAGCCGCCACGGCACCACGACAGTCCGCGCGTACGAAGGGATTTTGAGATGGAACACGAACTGAATGGCCGGAAGGCCCTGGTCACCGGCGGTGCCGGCGGCATCGGCGCGGCCTGCGTCCGGGAACTGGCCGCCCGCGGGGCGAAAGTGGTGGTGGCCGACGTCGACGCGGCAGCGGCTGCCGCCCTCGCCGACGAAGTGGGCGGCACGTCCTGGGCCGTGGATCTGCTGGACGTGGACTCGCTCGCCACCTTGAGCTTGGACTGCGACATCCTGGTCAACAACGCCGGGATCCAACGGATCAGCCCCATCGAGGAGTTCGATCCGGTGCAGTTCCGCCGGATCCTGGCCCTGATGCTGGAGGCGCCGTTCCTCCTGGTCCGTGCCGCCCTGCCGCACATGTACGCCAACAAGTTCGGCCGCATCATCAACCTGTCCTCGGTGCACGGGCTCCGCGCCTCCCCGTTCAAGAGCGCCTACGTATCCGCCAAGCACGGCCTGGAGGGGCTGAGCAAGGTGACAGCCCTTGAGGGCGGGGAGCACGGCGTCACGTCCAACTGCGTCAACCCCGGCTACGTCCGTACACCGCTGGTGGAAAAGCAGATCGCGGACCAGGCGGCTGTTCACGGCATCCCCGAATCCGAAGTGCTGGCCAAGGTGATGCTCACGGAGGCGGCCGTCAAACGCCTGGTTGAGCCGGAGGAAGTGGCGTCCCTGGTGGCATGGCTGGCCTCGGACCACGCCGGCATGGTGACCGGCGCCAGCTACACCATGGACGGCGGCTGGTCGGCCAAGTAGGACTTCCGTTGCTCGCCAACCGGTGGGCGAAGCAGTAAATGCCAGGCTGGGCTGGCCGCTTCGGCGGTCAGTCCAGCCTTCGCAGTTGCCGGTGGTCGTAGAAGAAGAGCCCGCGGACGGTTTTGACGCCAACAGTGGTTCCCTCCTGCGTCACCACAGTCCCCTCGTGCCTGCCGTTGAAGGGATCGTCCCCCAGCACGGCATCCCCGATCCGGTAGGGGCTGCGGGGGCGCAGTGCCTCAACCGCCCTGCCCCATCCCAGCGCCACCGCTGAGCCAAGGCTGATGGGGCGGCCCATGCCGGACAGGTCCTGGACATTATTCGTATCCATGCGTACCAACTCCCAGGCGGCAGCTTGCCGCTCAGTCGCGGTGCCTGGTGCCGGAACGCTCCCCAGCAGAGGATGGTCCTCCTAATCCCGGCGTGCACCTTACGCCAAAGCTAGGCGCTAATCACACCAGTCACACCAGTAACAGGTACTCAGGTTTAAATGCAGCACTACCCGGAGGAGGACACGGGAAGGTCACGGAGCAGGCGGCCCTGTGGGACCGGGCTGCAGGGGACGCGGACCAGCCTGTGCGGCGCCCTATCTCATGCCCTGCCGTTGATGATCTCCTCGGCATTGTCGAAGGTCCACGCCACCAGCGGAACCAGCAGTGCGCTGAGTTCGTAGCCTTTTTCCGTCAGGCTGTAGTCCACCCGCGGCGGGATGACAGGCTGTGCGTCCCTGCTCACCAGCCCGTCCCGTTCCAGCGTTTTCAGAGTCTGGGCCAGCATCTTCTCGCTGATGCCCTCCGCCCTTCGCCGCAGTTCGCTCCAGCGCTGCGACCCCTCGGACAGTGCAATGAGGATCAGGACGCCCCATTTGCTGGTGACGTGGTCCAGGAGCGTCCGGCTGGGGCAGCCGGCCGGGAACACGCCGCCGGAAAAGCTGAGCGGAAGGGGAGCGGGCTGCAGGGTTGCGTCCATGGCATCAGCTTACCGCCGGGTCAGTACCTTACGGCGGGGTGAGTACCTTACTTCAAAGTGCGTACTCTCTTTCGGGAAGTAACCACACAGGGGCATGGTTGTGCCCTTCGACAGAGTAAACACCCCGAAAGGACCCACCCATGAGCATCGTCGTTACCGGAGCCACCGGACACCTGGGCCGCCACGTCCTCGAAGCACTGCTGGAGCGCGACGTTCCTGCCGGTGACATCGTGGCCGCCGGGCGCTCCGTGGACAAGCTGGCGGATTTCGCCGCCAAGGGCGTCCGTGTCGTGTCCGTCGATTACTCCGACCCGGACTCCGTGGCAGCTGCCCTCAGGGGTGCCACCCGCGTCCTGCTGATCTCCGGCAGTGAAGTGGGCCAGCGGGTGGAGCAGCACCGCACCGTCATCGAGGCCGCCAAGGCCGAGGGCGGCGTGGAACTCCTCGCCTACACCAGCATCGCCAACGCGGACACCACCGGCATGAAGCTGGCGGACGAGCACAAGGCAACGGAGGAACTGCTGCGTGAATCAGGCGTACCGTTCGCCCTGCTGCGTAACGGCTGGTACCTGGAGAACTACACGGAGCAGCTGCCCGGGACCCTCGCGCAGGGTGCCATCGCCGGCAGCGCAGGCGACGGCAAGGTCAGCGGCGCGTCGCGGCAGGATTACGCCCAGGCGGCCGCGGCAGTGCTGGTGGCCGACGGCCAGGCCGGCAAGGTGTACGAGCTTGGCGGCGACCACGCCTTCAGCATGGCCGACCTTGCCGCGGAAATCACCGCGGCCACGGGCACGGACATCAGCTACAACAACATGCCCAGCGGCGATTACGCAGGCCTCCTGGCCCAGGTGGGTGTTCCGCAGGCGTTTGCGGAGATCCTGGCAGACTCGGACCTGGGCATCGCCCGGGGCGATCTCCTGGTCAGCACCGGCGATCTGCGGAAGCTGATCGGACGCCCGACGACGTCCCTCGCCGAGGCGGTCCGGTCCGCCGCGGCTTCGGCCTAGCAGGCGCAAACGGTGCCCGGTCCCTTACGAAGGGGCCGGGCACCGTTGCGTCTCCGGTCAGCTGTGTTGCTGTGCTTCCCGTCTGGGCCGGCCGGTCCGGTGGCTACGCTTCATGCCGGGGTGTGGGTGTTTCCTAGGATTTGCTGCCCGTCAGGGCCAGTGTCCCGCCGAGGCCGATCATCAGTGTGCCGCCGGTGGCCTTGACGGTGGAAACCCGGCGCGGCGACCGGGCAAACCATTCCCGGGCGGTTCCGGCGGCCACGGCCCACAGGCTGTCGGAAACCACTGCAATGAAGAGGAACACCGCGCCGAGGACCCCCAGCTGCAGGGGAATCGACCCCGACGGATAGTCGACGAACTGCGGGAGCACAGCCACGAAGAACACCACGGACTTCGGGTTCGTGGCACCCACCACCGCCCCTTCTGCCACCAGCCGCCGCGGCCGGGTGGCGGTTGCACGGCCTTCGGAACCGGCGGGGACTTTCCGGTGCCTGATGGCCTGGACGCCCAGGTAGACCAGGTAGGCGGCCCCGGCGAATTTCACTGCGCTGAAGAGCAGTACCGACTGCGCCACCAGCACGCCAACCCCCAGCGCGACAGCAGCCACCTGCAGAAGCTGGCCGCAGGCATTGCCCAGCACTGTCAGGACGCCACCTTTCCAGCCCAGGGCCAGGGACCGCCCGATGACGAACAGGACGCTGGGGCCGGGGACAGCAATCAGCACCACCGAGGCCAGCGCGAACGCCAGGAGGCTGGAGGCATGAACCATGCCTGATCTTAGCCCCGGGAGGAGCCGCCTGGCGCTGTCTTGCCGCGCTCAGTCCGCCCGGGTGCCCCGGGCAGCCCCGACCACCGGTAGCGGCGAGGTTTCGTCTTCAAGGTGGGCCCGCCGTCGTCCGTCACCCTTGACCCACAGGCGGTAGCCGAGGACCAGGAGTCCCAGCCATGCTGCGCCGACGTAGAGGGCGATCCGGGTGTCCTCGAAGGCGCCGAGTACAACGATGACCAGTGCCATGAATGCGATGGTCAGCACCGATGCCGCGGGCCACCATGGCGAGGGGAACTCCGACGCCGGGAGTCCGCTGTGCTTGATTTCCCGCTTCATTGCCACATGGGAAGCGAGGATCATGACCCACACCCACACGGTGGCGAAGGTGGCGATCGAGGCGATGACCAGGAAGACGTCCTCGGGAATGACGGCGTTCAGGACCACGCCCACCAGGAGGATCGCGGTCATCATGACCACCGTCATCCACGGAACTCCGTGCCGGGAGACCTTGCCGAAGGCGGCGGGTGCATGGCCCTGCCGGGAGAGTCCGAAGAGGATGCGTCCGGCACCGAAGATGTCGCTGTTGATGGCCGAAAGCGCTGCCGTGATGACCACGGCGTTCAGGATGTGGGGCGCGGCCGGGATGCCCAGCCCGCTGAAGATCTGGACGAACGGGCTGCCGTTGCTTCCCACCTCGTTCCAGGGGAAGAGGCTCATGAGGACGCCGAGGGTGAGGACGTAGAACAGCAGCACGCGGACCGGAACGGTGTTGACGGCCTTGGGGATGACCTTCTTGGGCTCGGCCGCTTCGCCCGCGGTGATGCCGAGGGTTTCGATGCCGCCGAAGGCGAACATCACCACGGCAAAGGATGCCAGGAGCCCGCCGAACCCGTTGGGGAACAGGCCGCCGTGCTCAACCAGGTTACCCAGGCCCGGTGCCACGCTGGAGCCGCCGGCCTGGAAACCGAAGGCGATGATTGCTGCTCCGCCGGCGATCATCGCAACGATGGCTGCCACCTTGATCAGCGAGAACCAGAACTCGAGCTCGCCGAAGACCTTGACGCTGAGGAGGTTCAGGGCGGCCAGGAAGCAGATGATGGCCAGGATCCAGATCCAGCGGTCTACCTGCGGAAACCAGAAGCCCATGTAGATACTGAAAGCCGTGACGTCGGCGATGGCCACGATCGCCATCTCGAACACGTAGGTCCAGCCGGTCACGAAGCCGGCCAGCGGGCCGAGGTAGCGGCTGGCGTACTGGCCGAAGGAGCCGGATACCGGGTGCCGCACGGCCATCTCGCCCAGTGCCCGCATCACCATGAAGACTGCGGCGCCGCCGATGATGTAGGCCAGCAGGACGGCGGGGCCCGCCTTCTGGATGGCGGAAGCGGAGCCGTAAAAGAGGCCGGTGCCGATGGCCGAGCCCAGCGCCATGAACCGGATGTGGCGGACGTTCAGCCCGCGGTTCAGGACGCTTCCGACGGCGGCTGCCCGCGTCTGCTGTCCGGTGCGGCTTTCGTTCCGGGTTGGGGATGGTGCTTGTTGCATACACTTACCTTCTCGTCTTTGGGAGGGGAGCCGCTAACCAGCAGACCACTTCCGGGGACGCCGTGATGAGCCTCACGCAGGCTTGGTGTCTTTGATCTCAGACTGACCGGGCGGCCCTGGTCAGTGAGCACGGCGCCTGCGGTGGGTCGGCTACTCCCGCTCTTCAGCTGCCGCGGCCCGCGCTGCACTTTCGATGTCAGCCCGGTGGCTGGCCCATTCCTCCGGTGACCGTGACGTCAGGTTGGGGTCGCCGGGGCGCTGGCCTGCCGTCCCGTCGATCAGTTCCCGGAGGATGTCCGCGTGGCCCAGGTGGTGCGCCCGTTCGGCCACCATGTGCACCAGGACCTGGTGCAGGGTGACTTGGCGTCGCTCCTCCGGCCACCATGGCACCGACCCCACTGCATCCAGCGGCAGGGCTTCGATGGTGGCATCGCTGTGCTCGCCGGCGAACCGATGCAGCTCGAGGATGTCCGCGAGGGATTCATCAGCGGAGGCCCACATGTCCGCATCGGGGAGGGCGTCGGCGTCCAGCCACGGCAGGCGCCGCCCGCTGGGCCGGCCGAAGACCACCCCAAAGTAGTCGAGCTCCACGCTGGCCACATGCTTGACCAGGCCCAGGAGGTTGGTGCCGGTGGGTGTCAGTGGGCGGCGTGCGTCGTACTCGCCCAGCCCATCGAGCTTGACCACCAAATCGTCCCGCCGGACCCGGAGGTAGCGGTGCAGTGTCTCTTTCTCATCCATGAAGCGCAGCCTATCCACGAATGGCTGGACATCCGGTCCCTGCCGGTAAACCGTCAACGCCCCATCACACGGCGCGGCAGACAAAAACCATGATGGGCGCGTGATCGGCAAAGGGTGTACGGATCCAGTCGCCGTAGGTCGCCTCCAGGGCGAAACCCGCCGCGCGCACATCCCGGGTGATGGTGTTGCGGTCGCGGAATGCCAGCTGCTGCGTTTCGTCGACGCATTCACCTGTGGCGGCAAACGTGGTGGACGTCTGAAGCTCCACGACTCCCGGTGCCGGTGCGGAGACAGTCCTACGCTCGATCAACGGCCCGTGCAGGCTGTCCCGTCGTTTGTCCTCGAATGCCCAGTTGTCCCAGGCGCGCACTGCCGGATTCCGGCTTTCGAAGGCCAGCGTTCCGCCGTTCCCCATTGCCAGCCGGAGGTCCCGAAGTGTCCTGGACCATGCGGCGCCCGGAATCGCCTGGACAACATTGCCGGTCATGACGGCGAAGTCGTAGCCGGTCCCGGGGATGCTCGTGCTGTCGCCCACCACCCAGTCAACCTGTGCGGCGCCCGGCCTGTTGCGGGCGAAACCGATCATCGATGCTGACGGGTCAACTCCCACCACCGAGCGTTCCACTGAGGCAAGAGTGACAGTGAGGATGCCTGTGCCGCACCCCAAATCCACCACGCTCCGGGCAGACGCTTCGCCGGCGAGGCCGCGGTAGAAATCATGGTCGGGCCCGTCCGGATTGTCCTGGTCATACACATCTACGAGGCGCGGGTCGTAGTCGGTCATGCAGGCCAGCCTAGGCCACGGAATGCCGGATCTGCATGTTCCACTTGTCCGGAATCCCAGACAGACCCAGGCTCAACAGCAACTTTGAAGCCCTGATGAAGGTGCATGCTGGAGTATGGGATCCCGGACACGGCCGGATCCCGGTGAAGGGAGTGCGGATGGTTGCCATGGAGACGATGCCGAGGGCAGCGGAACAGCCGGCGCAAGATGCCAGGCCGGCGTCGAAGGTCCCTGCTGCCGAGAACACGCTCCGGATCCTCAAGCTGCTGGCCTCCCGCCGCGGCCCGATGGCCGCCTCGCAGATCGCCTCGTCGCTGGGCCTGCCGCGCTCCAGTGTCTACCACCTGCTGGGGGTGATGGAGGCGAACGGATTTGTCCTGCACCTGCATGAGGAGCAGCGCTACGGCCTGGGGATCAGCGCCTTCGAGCTGAGCTCGGCGTACTCCCGGCAGGAACCACTTTCCCGGCTGGGCCGGCCCCTGCTGGCGTCGCTGGTGGACGCGCTGGGGGAGAGCGCCCACCTGGCTGTCCTCCACGGCCGGGACGTGCTGTACATCGTGGAGGAGCGGGCCAAGAACCGCCCGTCGCTGGTGACCGACGTCGGCGTCCGGCTTCCCAGCCACCTCACCGCGAGCGGCCGGGCCATCCTTGCGGCCCTCCCGAAATCGCAGGTCCGCGCGCTGTACCCCAATGCCGCCGCGTTCACTGCAAGGCACGAAACCGAATCACCCATCATGAAGTACTCGGCGCTCTCCTCGCACCTGGACCAGGTGCGGCAGCGCGGTTACGCCACGGAACACGGCGAGGTGACCCCCGGTTTTGGCTCCATCGCCGCAGCCGTGACCGACCACCTTGGCTGGCCCACCGCCGCGGTGGCCGTCACCTTCCTGGAGGAAAAGGTTGCCGCGGACTCCTGGCCCGTCCTGGCCGCCCGGGTGCAAAAAGTGGCCAACGAACTGTCCGTCCGCATCCACGGACGGCCCGCCAAATAGCCCCACTTGCGCCATCACATCGTGTCCCTAAAACCCCCTGTTAGGGACTCGAAGTGATAGGGCACCGCGGGGAGGCGGGCATGTCTGGAATCCCGGACAGCACCGCCGCAAAACCCCTGTAAGGCCCGTTACCAAAGGGCTTTAGTAGATACAGAAGAACTTTCCCGTCCCGGACTTCCGCAGAACCAGACACACAATGAAAAGGAGCCACCATGGCACCCGCCGATTTCACCACCGGTGCCCGCCCGGTCAAAGCAGCCCGCGGCACTGAGCTCACCGCCAAGTCGTGGCAGACCGAAGCGCCGCTGCGCATGCTGATGAACAACCTGGACCCCGAGGTGGCAGAACGCCCGGACGATCTTGTGGTCTACGGCGGCACCGGCCGCGCCGTCCGGTCCTGGGCAGCGTTCGACGCCATTACCCGCACCCTCGAAACCATGGAAAAGGACGAGACCCTCCTGGTCCAGTCCGGCAAGCCGGTGGGCGTGTTCCGCACCCACGAATGGGCGCCGCGGGTCCTGCTGGCCAACTCCAACCTGGTGGGCGACTGGGCAACCTGGCCCGAGTTCCGCCGCCTCGAAGCCGAAGGCCTGCTGATGTACGGCCAGATGACGGCCGGCTCCTGGATCTACATTGGCACGCAGGGCATCCTGCAGGGCACCTACGAAACCTTCGCCGCCGTCGGACGCAAACTCGCGGACGCCCGGCAGGACACCGCAGGCCGCCCTGCTCCGGCCGCCGAAGGGTCCGCCGAAGGACCCCTCGCCGGAACCCTGACCCTGACCGGCGGCTGCGGCGGCATGGGCGGCGCCCAGCCGCTCGCCGTCACCCTCAACGACGGCGCCTGCCTGATCGTCGACGTCGACGAAACCCGCCTGCGCCGCCGCGCCGGCAAGCGCTACCTGGACGAGGTTGAAACAGACCTCGACGCCGCCATCGCCAAGGTGCTCAAGGCCAAGGAAGAGCGCCGCGGCTGGTCGGTGGGCTATGTGGGCAACGCCGCCGAAGTGTTCCCGGAACTGCTCCGCCGCCACCAGGCCGGCGAGCTGGCCATCGACGTTCTCACGGACCAGACCAGCGCCCACGACCCCCTGTCCTACCTTCCCGAGGGCATCACCGTGGAGGAATGGCACACCGAGGCGGCAGCCGATCCCGAGGGATTCACCAAGAAGGCGCAGGCTTCCATGGCCCGCCAGGTCCAGGCGATGGTGGAGTTCCAGGACGCCGGCGCCGAGGTGTTCGACTACGGAAACTCCATCCGCGACGAAGCCCGCAAGGGCGGCTACACCCGGGCGTTCGAATTCCCCGGCTTCGTCCCCGCCTACATCCGCCCCTTGTTCTGCGAGGGTCTCGGCCCGTTCCGCTGGGTGGCATTGTCCGGTGATCCGGAGGACATCCGCGTCACCGACGAAGCCATCAAGGAGCTCTTCCCCGAGAACAAGCACCTGCACAAGTGGATCGACGCCGCCCAGGAGCGCGTCGAGTTCGAAGGCCTGCCCGCCCGCATCTGCTGGCTGGGATACGGCGAGCGCGCCAAGGCCGGGCTGTTGTTCAACCGCCTGGTCAAGGAAGGCAAGGTCAAGGCTCCGATCGTGATCGGCCGTGACCACCTGGACTCCGGCTCCGTCGCGTCCCCGTACCGGGAAACCGAAGCCATGGCCGACGGCTCGGACGCCATCGCCGACTGGCCGCTGCTGAACGCCCTGCTCAACACCTCCTCGGGCGCCACGTGGGTGTCCATCCACCACGGTGGAGGCGTCGGCATCGGCCGCTCCATCCACGCCGGCCAGGTCTCCGTGGCCGACGGCACCGACCTCGCCGCCGAAAAGCTCGAACGCCTCCTCACCAACGATCCCGGCATGGGCGTCATCCGGCACGTCGACGCCGGCTACGACCGGGCCGCCGAGGTCGCCAAGGAACGCGGCGTCCGCATCCCCATGAACGAGACCCGCTAACCACATCATGCCGCTGACCCAACTGAGTCGCAGCAGATGTCGTTTTGAAGGCTCATAACGACATCTGCTGCTACCTGGTTGGGAGTAACCACCGAAGTAGGAATCATGACTCTCACCACTCACGAACCGCTGACCGTCACCCTCGGATCCGCCGGCGTTACGCCTGAGGATGTGCTCGCCGTCGCGCGCCACAACGCCAAGGTGACCATCTCGCAGGACGCCCTGGACACCGTTGCCAGGGTCCGCGCCCACATTGACGGCCTCGCGGCCAGCGACACCCCGGCCTACGGCATCTCCACCGGCTTCGGGGCGTTGGCCAACCGGCACATCCCCAACGATCTGCGAACCCAGCTGCAGAAGTCGCTGATCCGCAGCCACGCCGCAGGGATGGGGCCGGCCGTTGAGCGGGAGGTGGTGCGCGGCATCATGTTCCTGCGCGCCAAGACCCTGGCATCCGGCCGCACCGGCGTCCGCCCGGTGGTCCTGCAGACCATGGTGGACGTCCTCAACGCCGGCATCACACCGGTGGTCCGCGAGTTCGGCTCGCTGGGCTGCTCCGGCGACCTCGCACCCCTCTCGCACTGCGCCCTGGTGCTGATGGGCGAAGGCGAGGCGGAAGGGCCCGACGGCGTCCGCTACGGTGGGCGCGGTGAGGAACCTGTCGCCGGGCTGCTTGCAGACCACGGCATCGAGCCCGTCGTCCTCGCCGAGAAAGAAGGCCTGGCGCTGGTCAACGGCACCGAGGGCATGCTGGGCATGCTGCTGATGGCCATCGCCGACCTCCGCAAACTCCTGACGACGGCGGACATCACCGCCGCGCTCAGTGTCGAGGCACTGCTGGGCACCGACCAGGTGTTCCTGCCTGAACTGCATGCCGCCCTGCGGCCGCACCCGGGCCAGGCGGCCAGCGCGGACAACATGCTGCGGGTCCTTTCCAACTCCCCGATCGTCGCGTCCCACCGGGTGGGGGACTCCAAGGTCCAGGACGCGTACTCGCTGCGCTGCGCACCCCAGGTGGCCGGGGCCGTCCGCGACACCGTGGACCACGCCGAGCTGGTGGCATCCCGCGAGCTCGCCGCGGCAATCGACAACCCCGTGGTCCTGCCGGACGGGCGCGTCAGCTCCAACGGCAACTTCCACGGCGCCCCGGTGGCCTACGTCCTGGACTACCTGGCCATCGCCGTGGCCGACCTCAGCTCCATCGCCGAGCGCCGCACGGACCGGATGCTGGACCCGGCGCGTTCGCACGGCCTGCCGGCATTCCTTGCCGCGGACCCCGGCGTGGATTCCGGCCTGATGATCGCCCAGTACACCCAGGCCGGCCTGGTTTCGGACAACAAGCGGCTGGCAGTGCCCGCGTCCGTTGACTCCATCCCCAGCTCCGCCATGCAGGAGGACCACGTGTCCATGGGCTGGCATGCTGCCCGGAAGCTCCGCAAATCTGTGGAGAACCTCCGCCGTGTCCTGGCCATCGAGCTGGTGGCCTCGGCCCGGGCGCTGGACATGCGCACGCAACTGTCCGGCGGCGCCCTCACACCGGGACCGGCGGGAACCGCCGTCGTGGCCGCGTTGCGAACCGTCGTGGACGGTCCGGGAAAGGACCGCTTCCTCTCGCCGGAACTCGAAGCGGCTGACCGCCTCGTTTCCTCGGGCGACGTGCTCAGGGCAGCCGAATCCGCCGTCGGAACGCTCGCCTGACACCGAAGAATCTTCAGCGTCTGCGCACTCCGCGTCCATCAGTTGGAATTTTGTCCGACACGGCGGCCGGTGGCACGCGGAGTGTAGTAGAACTGAAGGTGTAGTGAAAGTCACACCGAAGACGCTGTGACGGCAGAACGCATACAAAGGGGTAGTAGTTCAAATGAAAGCACGTGGGGCAGTCCTGTCGAGGCGCCATGCCCATTCCGCCGCGGTATCCGACTGGAAATCACTCCAGGTTGGCGACCACGTCGAGATCATGAAGCATGCGCATGTGGTAGCCGCCGGGGAGGTGGAAGAAGTATCCCAGAGCGGAAACGTTCTCTGGCTTGTACCGGCTGGGCCGGCGGAGAAGCAGCTCTTCCTCAAGTCCGACGGCGTGCAGGTGCGCCGCAGCTAGCATTACGGCCCGCACTACGGAACGGACCAAACGAAAATCCCCGCACAGCCTCACGGCAGGGCGGGGATTTTCGCGTTTATGAGTTATGTGGCGGCAGTGGCGCTGTCAGGCCGCGATGGCCTCGAACGTCTGGCCGAACGGCACCGACTCGTCCAGGGCAACCGTGTAGCGCCCGGGGTAGTGGCGGGTCACCAAAATCCCGCACGAAGCATCCTGTGCTGCCACGCTGATCAGCTCGGCAACCGCGCCTTCCAGTCCGGCGTGGACTTCGCTGGCACTGGAGAATTCCAGGTCGATGGACCGGTGCGCGGGCGCTTCGGCAAGGCCGAAGGCGGCGGGACGGCGTTCCAAGGTAGCTGTACTCATGTGCTGAACTTTCTGTATTTTTGCCTGAAGCTACAACAGTTTACCGGCTGGCGGGCCAGATGTCAGATGTCTGTTCTCTTATCGCCGGTCATAAACCGCCGGTTCACGGTGCACGGCAGCAATCCGCGACGATGGAGTGGGGGCACGGAGCACCCGGCCCGCAACCCGCCATCAAAGGAGATCCGCCATGAAAATCATGCGCCTGGGCAACGCCGGCGAGGAGCAGCCGGCAGTACTGGTTCCCGGAGCGGACGGCACCGACAGGTACTTCAGCCTGCTGCCCCTCACCACGGATGTGGACGGCGGATTCCTTGCCGCCGGCGGCCTGGACCGGGTGCGGGAAGCCCTGGCGGCAGGGGAACTGCCACTCCTTGAGAATGCCGGGAACCTCCGTATTGGCGCTCCGCTGGCCCGGCCGGGCTCGGTGGTGGGCATCGGCATGAATTACGCGGCCCACGCGGCCGAATCCGGTGCCGCACCCCCGGAAATCCCCGTGGTGTTCCTCAAGCCAGCCAACACTGTCACGGGACCCTGCGATCCTGCCCCCATCCCGCCGCACTCCCGTAAGTACGACTGGGAAGTGGAACTCGGCATCGTGATCGGCAAGGAGGCCAGCTACCTCGCGTCCGAAGAGGAAGCCCGGGAGTGCATCGCCGGATACGTCACGGCCAACGACCTTTCCGAACGCGAATACCAGATCCCGGGGGCGGCGGGCCAGTGGACCAAAGGCAAGTCGCTTCCCGGGTCCACGCCGCTGGGCCCGTGGCTGGTTCCGGCAGGGGATGTGGACGCCGGAAACCTGGCCCTGGGCAGTTGGGTCAACGGGGACGTGCGCCAGGACTCGAACACGGGGGGACTGATCTTCAGCCCGCCAACGCTCGTCCACCACTGCAGCCAGTACATGCGGCTGGAGCCCGGTGATGTGATCATCACCGGGACTCCGGAGGGGGTGGCGCTGAGCGGCCGCTTCCCCTACCTCCAGCCGGGGGATGTGGTGGAGGTGGAGGTGGAAGGGCTGGGCCGCCAGCGCCAGGAGCTTTACCGCGCGGGTGCTTAGGCGCCGGTTCGCTAACCCGCTTTGACGGCCAGGACGGGGCAGTCGGCTTCCAGCAGGATCCGCTGGGAGACGCTGCCCATGATCAGCTTGCCCA
The DNA here is from genome assembly GCF_026672455.1 of Pseudarthrobacter sp. SL88. Taxonomy (NCBI): domain Bacteria; kingdom Bacillati; phylum Actinomycetota; class Actinomycetes; order Micrococcales; family Micrococcaceae; genus Pseudarthrobacter; species Pseudarthrobacter sp. SL88. The sequence continues at coordinate 3,458,593 of NZ_JAPPRD010000001.1, read as the reverse complement.
CCGGGGTCCGGCGGCGCAGGCCGATCACGATCAGCTCGGCGTTGTGCTCCTCGGCCGCGTCGAGGACTTCCGCTGCGGCATCGTGGCCACGGACCGGCTGCTTGATCACGTGGTCGATGCCCTGGGTGGCAAGACGGTCCTCGATGCTTTGGATCTCCTGCTCCTGGGCGTAGCGGTTGTCCACCAGGGCGTCACCCCTGGAGGAGTTGATGACCAGCAGGGTGGTGCTGCTCCTGCGGGCCTCGGCGATCGCCTGGGTGAGGGCGGCTTCGCCTTCGGGTGTTGGGACGTATCCCACCACGATGGTCATGGTGTCTCCTTTGGTTTCGTGGTCCGCGCTCGGCGGTTCAGTCGCTGTAGTCTGCTGCGCCGGAGTTCGCCGGAAGCAGCGGGCTGTTCTTCGGACGGTTGCGGCGGATCAGCTTGTAGGCAAACGGCCACAGCAGGATCAGGCCGATGATGACGTAGATCCCGACGGCGATCGGCTCGCTCCACAGGCCGGCGGGGTCGCCTGCACTCAGCTGCAGGGTCTTGCGCAGCTGCCCCTCAATGCGCGGACCCAGAATCACGCCGAGGATCAGCGGCAGCACGGGAAGGCCGAAGCGCCGCATCATGAACCCGAGTGCGCCGAGCACAAGCAGGATCACCAGGTCGAAGGCCTGCAGGTTCACCGAGTAGGCGCCCAGCGTGGCGAAGAACAGGATGCCTGCGTACAGGTACGGGCGGGGGAGCTGCAGCAGCTTGGCCCACATTGGTGCCAGCGGCAGGTTGATGATCAGCAACAGGAAGTTGCCGATGAAGAGGCTGGCGATCAGCGCCCAGACCAGGGGTCCTTGGCTGGTGAAGAGCTGCGGGCCCGGCTGGATGCCGTAGGACGTGAAGGCGGCGAGCATCACGGCTGCCGTGGCGTTGGTGGGCAGGCCCAGGGCCAGCATGGGGGTCAGGGTCCCGGCAGCGGCGGCGTTGTTGGCCGCTTCCGGGCCGGCGACACCTTCAATGGCGCCCTTGCCGAACTCTTCAGGGTGCTTGCTGAGGCGCTTTTCCGTGACATAGGAGAGGAAGGTGGGAATTTCGGCCCCACCGGCAGGGAGCGCACCAAAGGGGAAACCGAAGGCGGTGCCCCGCAGCCACGGCTTCCAGGAACGCTTCCAGTCGGACTTGCCCATCCAGGGCTGACCCACGGGGATCGCATGCAGCGGTGTCCGGCGCAGGTGCGCCGCTACCCACAGTGCCTCGCCCACGGCGAAGATGGCTACCGCCACCACCACGATGTCCAGGCCGTCCGCCAGGAGCGGCTGGCCGAACGTCAGCCGGCGCTGGCCGGTGACGGAGTCCATTCCCACCAGGCCGATGGCCAGGCCGAGGCCCAGGGAAGCGAAACCGCGCAGCCGCGATGAACCGAGCACCGCCGTAACGGCCAGCAGGGCAAGCACCATGATGGCGAAGTAGCTGGGAGCGCCGAGGCTCACGGCGAACTTCACTACGATCGGTGCGCAAACGGCGAGCAGCGCCGTGCCGATGGTGCCGGCGACGAACGAGCCGATGGCCGCCGTCGCAAGCGCCTGCGCGGCCCGGCCGGCTTTGGCCATCTTGTTGCCCTCGATGGCGGTCACCACGGAGGACGATTCACCGGGGGTGTTGAGCAGGATCGAGGTGGTGGAGCCGCCGTACATTCCGCCGTAGTAGATGCCGGCGAACATGATGAAGGCGCTGGTGGGCTCCAGGGCGTAGGTGACCGGGAGCAGCAGGGCGACGGTCATGGCCGGGCCCAGGCCGGGAAGCACGCCGACGGCGGTGCCCAGGATGACGCCGATGACGGCATACATGAAATTCATGGGAGTCAGGGCGGTGGCAAAGCCGTCCATGAGGGAGGACCAGACGTCCATTTAGAGGATTCCTTCCAGGAGGCCGGCCGGCAGTGCGATGCCCAGGCCGAGGTAGAAGCCGTAGAAGGTCAGCAGGGACAATGCCACGGAAATCAATCCGTCCCGTACGTAATGGCGGCTCCCAAGGGCCAGGACGCTGCCCCAAAACAGGACCGTGCCGGAAATGACCCAGCCGGCCCAGTCGACGAGCAGGATGTTCAGGATGAAGGCCCCCGCCAGTGGCAGGATGGTCTTCCAGTCGGCGGGGTGCTCCAGGTCGACGTCCTCGCCGCCTTCGGCCTCTCCCTTGCCGCCGCGCAGGACGTTGATGGCCAGCAGTACGGCGCAGACCACCAGCATTCCGGCCACGATAAACGGAACGGTCTTGGGCCCTACCGGGTCAGACTTCGAATAAGGGGTTACCAGGCCGTTGGCGTCCAGGAAGACCAGGACGCCGGCCGCGCCGAGCAGGAGTGAGACTCCCAGCTCGGCGCGGCCTTTAAGGCCTGTGGTCAGGGATGTCACGCCAACCCAAGCTTGGTGAGGACGTCTGCCACCCGCTTGTCCTGCTCGGTGAGGAAGCTCTTGAACTCGTCACCGGTGATGAACGCATCGGTCCAGCCGTGGGTTTTCAGTGCTTCCTTCCAGCCTTCGGTGCCGTGCATCTTCTCCAGTGCCGCGATCAGGGAGGACTTGTCCTCGTCGCTGATGCCGGGAGGGGCCACGATGCCGCGCCAGTTGGTGAAGACGAGGTCGATGTTGGATTCCTTCAGCGTGGGGGCGTCGACGCCGTCGAGCCGCTTCTCGCCGCTCGTGGCCAGGACGCGGACCTCGCCGGATTCGATCTGCTTCAGGTACTCGCCGGCGCCGGAGGCCGCGAAGCCCAGCTTGTTGCCGAGGATCGCGGGGAGAAGGTCGCCGCCGCCGTCGTAGGAAACGAAGTTGACCTTGGTGGCGTCGATGCCCACGGCACCTGCCAGCTGCATGGGCAGCAGGTGGTCCGGGCCGCCCGGGGAGGAGCCGCCGCCGACCGCGATGGAACCCGGATCTGCCTTCCACGCCTTCACGAGGTCGTCGATGGTCTTGTACGGGGAGTCCTTGCTGACCATGATGGCGCCGGGCTCTTCGATAAGCCTTGCCAGCGGAGTGGTCTCGGTCAGCTTCGACTCGGACTTGTTGGTGTAGCTGGCACCCACCACGCCCAGGCCCATCAGCATGGTCAGGTCGCCGTTGCCCTTTTCGTTGACAACGCGGGCCAGGCCCACGGTGCCGCCTGCGCCGGCAAGGTTGAAGACTTCGGTGTTGGTGGAGATCTTCTCGTCGTCGAGGACCTTCGCGGCGGCGCGGGCGGTGGTGTCGTAGCCGCCGCCCGGGGTGTTGGGGACCATGATCTGGAGTCCGGTGACGGGCTTGGCGGCGGCGCCGGAGCTCTCGGCACCTGTGGAGCTTTTGCCGGTGGCACCGCAGCCGGTGGCCATCAGGGCGATGCCGGCAGCGACGGCGGCAATTCGCAATGCGCGGATCTGGCGCATGGGGTTCCTCTTCTCATGAAAAACGATCAGCAAGACTGACTGGTGCAACCGATGCTATGGCCGGCCGTGATGCCGGTCACTCTTATGTACGCAGAGAAAGTTAAGTACATTGCGTTCACGTTTCCGAAGTCCCACCCCGCATTCTTCCGCGCCCCGGTGGCGCCGCAGGTGGGATATAGTTCCCACGTATTACGGCCGGGACCGGTGGCCGCATGAAGCCAATAAAGGACCAGCCACAGTGACTCGACGAAGAGGCATGTCCCTCGCGGGGCAATACCTGGTGCTGCAGTTGCTCATCGTGTTGGCCGTGCTGGTGGCGGTGGTGGCCATCTCGCTGGCGCAGTCCGCCGCAGCCTTCGAACGTGTGGAAGGCCGCCGGGCGTTGTCCGCGGCCGAAGCCCTCGGCGCCAACCCTGCCGTCCGCGAGCTGCTTCCGGCGGCCGCCCCGCGGGGCGGTGCAGCACTCCCGGCAGTGGCCGAGTCCGTGCGGATCGTCTCAGGATCCTCCCAGGTGGCGCTTGCCCGGAAGGACCGGACCGTGGTGACCGCGTCGGATCCCAGCCTGCTGGGACAGCAGCTGGCGCTCGGCGAAAGCCGGGTCATGGAAGGCCGGGCCTGGACCGGGGTGCTGACCACCAACGGAACAGCAGTGCTGTCCGCGCACGTTCCGGTCCTGGACGATAGCGGCAAGATGATCGGCATCGCGTCCATCAGCCGCAACTATCCCACCACGTTGGAGCGGCTGGGCGATGCCGTACCCAACCTGCTGACCTATGTGGGCGTGGCAAGCGTCCTCGGCGTCGCTGGTTCACTGTTGCTGTCCCGCAGGGTCAAACGCCAGACGCTGGGTATGGAACCGAGTGAGATCACGGGCTTGGTGGAGAACCGCGAGGCCATGCTGCACGGGCTGAAGGAGGGCGTGGTGGCGCTCGACCCGCACGAGCGGATCACCGTGGCCAACGACAGCGCCAGGGAATTGCTCGGCCTGCCCGCGGACTGTGTGGGCAGGAAACTGGCGTCCCTTCCGGTAGACCCGGCACTGAAAATTGTGCTCACCCGCGACCAGCCGGACCCGGACCAGCTGGTGCTGGTGGGGGAGCGGCTGGTGGTCCTGAACCGGGTCCCCATCCAGTCTCGGGGCCGCGGGATCGGATCGGTGACCACCCTGCGGGACCGGACGGAGCTGTCCTCGCTTGAGCGGGAACTGGGCGCCACCCGGACCGCCACCGACACCCTCCGCGCCCAGGCGCACGAGTTCGCCAACCAGCTGCACGTCATCTCGGGGCTGATCCAGATCGGAGACTATGATTCCGTGGTCCAGTTCGTTAACGGGGCGACCGTGGAACGGACCCGGCTCAGCGACGAGGTGACGGGCAGGATCAAGGATCCGGCCCTGGCCGCGCTGCTCATCGCCAAGTCCAGTCTCGCCACCGAACGGGGCGTCGCCCTCCAGCTCGATCCGGCGTCGTCCCTGCGGCCTGTGGATGAGGAACTGTCGCGGGACCTTGTGACAGTGGCGGGGAACCTGGTGGACAACGCGTTCGACGCCGTCTCCGGGCTCCCGCAGGCAGCGGTCCGGGTCCTGGTGGAAGATGGTGAGGGACAGGTGGTGGTGACGGTCCGGGACAATGGCCACGGGGTTCCCGCCGACGCAGCGGACCACATCTTCCGGCAGGGCTTCACCACCAAGGATGCCCGGCGGGAAGGCGGCCGCGGCTTCGGGCTGGCCCTCTCCCGCGTGGTGTGCCGCAGGTCCGGCGGCGACCTGGCGGTGGCCAACGACAACGGGGCAGTCTTCACCGCCCGCTTCAACAAAGGTGCACACGCATGATCAAGGTCCTGATAGTCGATGACGACTTCATGGTGGCCAAAGTCCACGCCGGCTTCATCCAGCGCACCGCGGGCTTCACCGTGGTGGGCGCCGCGCACACCGGTGCCCAGGCCGTCGTTGAGACACAACGCCTCCAGCCGGACCTGGTGCTGCTGGACATCCACCTTCCGGACATCAACGGCCTGGACCTGATGCACCGGTTGCGGGAGGTGGCGCCGGAGCTCGATGTGCTGGTGATCAGCGCCGCCCGCGAGGTCGAAACGGTGCGCAAAGCGCTGCGCGGCGGGATCGTGCACTACCTCATCAAACCCTTCTCCCAGGCTGACCTGCAGGAGCGGCTGGACCACTATCGCAGCGCCTACCACGGCCTCGATTCGTCCAAGGACGTGGCCGAGCAGTCGGACGTCAACAGGGTTTTCGGCCTGGACAATGCCACGGCCCAGCGGCCGCTGCCCAAGGGGTGCAGCGTAGAGACTTTGCGGTTGGTTGAAGGCGCCTTGAAAAGGGCCGACGGCGACCTGTCGGCTGCCGAGGTTGCCGAACAGTTGGGCACGTCAAGGGTCAGCGCGCGCCGCTACCTGGAGTACCTGCATGACGAAGGGCTGCTGGAGGTCCGGCTGAAATACGGGGTGGGGCGGCCGGAACGCAGGTACCTCCCCAAGCCCTGAGGCCGTCCGGCACTCCGGAATGCTGCCTGGAGGGACGGCCGGTCAGCGGAGCAGCGTGTCCACCAGTCGCGCCGCCACGCGGGCGGTGCGGTGGTCAAGGTCGAACTCCGGGTTCAGTTCCGCCACATCGCAGTGCAGGAGCTTCCCGCTCCGGGCAACCTGCCGGCACACCGCGCTGATGACCGGCAGCGGAACGCCGTAGGCTGCGGGTGCGCTGACGCCGGGTGCCACCGACGCCGGAAGCACGTCCAGGTCGATGGTCAGGTACAGGACATCGATGCCGTCGAGGAAGGACGCCACGAATTCCCCGACCCGGCCCGCTTCGCAGTCCTCGTCCAGCAGGTAGCGGACCCCCAGGCGGTCCGCGGCGTCGAACAGGGCCCGGGTGTTGTTCGCCTCGGAAATCCCCACGACGGCGTACCGGAATTCCCGGCCGGCGCCGGCCTCCGCGCGGGCCATCTGGAGAAACGGGGTCCCGGAGCTGGGAACGGGTTCGTCGCGCAGGTCAAAATGGGCGTCGAGGTTCAGGACACCCAGCCGGCTGCCGTTCCGGACGGCACCGGACCCGCTGACGCCGAGGTAGCTGGCGTAGGCGGTCTCGTGGCCGCCGCCCAGCACCACTGTTAGGCGGTTGGCGTCGAGCAGGGCGGTCACAGCGCTGCCCAGCCGGGCCTGGCCGCCTTCCAGGTCGGCGCCCTGCACCGTGACGTCGCCGGCGTCGTGCACTGCCCGGTCCAGGTGGAAAGCCAGCGGTCCCAGTGCCTTGCGGATTGCGGCGGGGGCGGCAGCCGCACCCGGGCGGCCCTTGTTCCGGCGGACTCCTTCGTCGCTGCAGAACCCCAGCAGGACCGCCGGCCGGCCCTCAGCCAAGGCGCCCGGAGGGTCGTCGTGGCCTCGTGCCGCCCCGTCCGCGCAGGATTCCACCGCCTGCCACCAGCGCCGGTGCTCCGGCCCGTCGCCATCGAACCTGCCGGTCCAGGCGTTGGGCGGGGTGTCGACGTCGGGGGTTAAGGAAGCCATGCTTCAAGCTCACCGCATGGCCGCCGCGAAAGCGAGCAGGACCGCCGTCGTCCTGTCTGGAATCCAAGAACCGGGGAAGGGATGGTTCCACCCACGCGAGGTCCGAGACCGGGGAAGCCCGCAGTCTACGGGGCTGAACGGTGGAGGGAAGGGGTTAAGGTGGAGCAATCCCTCCCGGGACGCATCACGTTGACTGCGCCTTCCCGGCGCCTTGACCGGCTGGAGAACAGCGCGTGTTTGAAGCCCCCAACATCCTTTTCGCCGTGGCAGGCGTGGCAGTTTTCGTTGCCGCCGTGCTCCCTAAATTGCTGCGGAACATGCCGTTTTCCATGCCGATGGTCTTCCTCGGGTCCGGGATGGCGGCGTTCGCCCTGATCCCGACGCTTCCCGATCCGGATCCCCTGGCGCACGGTGACTTTGTCCTGCATCTCGCCGAAATCTGCGTGATCGTTTCCCTGATGGGCGCCGGGCTGGCACTGGACCGGCCACTGGGGCGCAGGGGCTGGTCAACTACGTGGCGGCTCCTGGGAATTGCCATGCCGCTGTGCATCCTGCTGCTCACGCTGCTGGGGCTGTGGTTCCTGGGCCTCGGCCTGGGCGCAGCGCTGCTCGTGGCGTCCGGCCTCGCTCCCACGGATCCGGTTCTGGCATCGGAAGTGCAAGTGGGGGAGCCGGCAGACGACGACGAGGGTACGGACAGGGAAGACGAGGTACGGTTCGGCCTCACGTCCGAAGCGGGACTCAATGACGGGCTCGCCTTTCCTTTCGTGTACCTGGCCATCGCCATCAGCATCGCCGGCTCGGACCCGGCGGCCTGGTTTCCCGAATGGTTCGGTTTGGATGTCCTGTGGCGGCTGGCCGTCGGCCTTCTGGCGGGATTCCTGACCGGAAAGCTGCTGGCGCGCCTCTTCTTCTCGGCCCGGACGGAAAGCCTGCGGCTGTCCAACCATTCGGAGGGATTCGTTGCCCTGGCGGCCACCTTCCTGGCGTACGGCCTGACCGAGATGGTGGAGGGCTACGGTTTCATCGCCGTCTTCGTCTGCGCTGTGACCATCCGGACCGCCGAACGGACACACGGCTATCACCGCGTCCTGCACTCCTATGTGGAGCAGCTGGAACGGCTCATGACCGTGGTCATACTGGTCCTGCTGGGTGGGGCCATAGCCCGCGGGCTCCTGTCCGGGATGGGCATGGCCGAGGTGCTCGTGGCATTGGCGTTCCTGCTGCTGGTCCGCCCGCTGGCAGGCTGGCTGAGCCTGCTGCGCGGGAAGACCGGCCCGCGGGAAAGGATCGCCCTCTCCTTCTTTGGCATCCGCGGGATCGGCTCGCTTTACTACCTGTCATACGCGCTGGGCAAGGGCAGCTTTGCCGGGCAGGCGGAATGGCTGTGGGGCTTCGTTGGCCTGGTGGTGGCACTGTCCATCGTGATCCATGGCGCCACCACGTCTCCCCTGATGAACCGGCTTGACCGGCTGCGGGAAAAGAAAGCCCGGCAGGTGTCCGGCGACGAGGGCCTGGCGCCCAACACCCCTGTCTGACCCAGGGGTTGCTGAGCACGTCAGGCGGCGTTACATGCCCAGGGCGGCCTCGATGGGACCGATGGCGAAGAACAGCAGGAACGCTGCAGCCACGGCCCACATGAGGGGGTGGATTTCCTTGGCCTTGCCCTGAACGGTCCGGATCAGCACGAAGCTGATGAAGCCGGCACCCAGGCCGTTGGCGATCGAGTAGGTGAACGGCATCAGCGTGAAGGTCAGGAACGCCGGGATGGCGATGCCCCAGTCCTGCCAGTCGATCTTGCCCACCTGGGACACCATCATGAAGCCCACCACCACCAGGGCGGGGGCAACTGCCTCGAACGGAACAAGGTTGATGAGCGGGGTGAAGAACATGGCCACCAGAAAGAGCAGGCCGGTGACGATCGAGGCGAGGCCCGTCCGGGCGCCTTCGCCGATGCCCGCGCCGGCTTCAACGTAGATCTGGTTGGAGGACACGGACGCGCCGCCGCCAATGATGGCGCCGAGGGCATCCACCTGCAGGACGCGGTCGACGTCGGGAATGTTGCCGTGCTCGTCCACCGTGCCGGCCTCGTTCGCCAGGCCCACCATGGTGCCCATGGCGTCGAAGAAGATGCTGAGCAGGATGACGAAAGCCAGGAGTGTGGCGGCCACGAAGCCCAGGTGCTCGAAGGCGCCGAACGGGTTGGCCTTGCCGATCAGGGAGAGGTCCGGCGCGGCCCACTCGGAGAACGCGGGGGAAACCAAGGACCAGCCCTGCGGGTTGAACGGCTTGTCAGGCTGCACGCTGGGGCCGATGTGCAGGGTCATTTCCAGGATGACGGCCAGCACGGTGGAGGTGATGATACCGATCAGGATGGCGCCCTTGACCTTGCGGACCACCAGGGCGATGGTGAGCACCAGGCCGAGCACGAACACCGCAGTGGGCCAGCCCAGCAGCTTGCCGTCGAAGCCGAGGCCCACGGGGACGGTGGTGCCGGCAACGTCGGGGATGCGGCGGACGAATCCCGCGTTGACCAGGCCGATCAAGGCGATGAAGAGTCCGATGCCCACCACGATCGCCGTCTTGAGCCCGTCCGGAACGGCTTTGAAGACGGCGGTGCGGAAGCCCGTGAGGACCAGGATGAGCATGGTCACGCCTGAGAGCACCACCAGGCCCATCATGTCCGGCCACGTCAGCCCGGGGTTGGTGGCGACGGTGACCGCCACGAACGCGTTGACGCCCAGGCCGGTTGCCAAGGCGAACGGGTGCTTGGCCCATGCCCCCATCAGGATGGTCAGGATGCCGGCCACGAAGGCCGTGACCGCGGCCACGGCGGTGAACCCGAGGGTGTTGCCGCTGGAGTCCGCCCCGGAAAGGATGAGCGGGTTCAGCACCACGATGTAGCTCATGGCGAAGAAGGTGGCGAACCCGCCGCGGATCTCACGGGAGAGGTTGGAGCCGCGTTCGGTGATCTTGAAATACCGGTCCAGGGCAGAGCCTTGCTTAAGCATTAGTCCTCCGGGGAATGATGTGGGGATACCTGCATCCTATTGGGGAGGCGGCGGGACGGCCGCCAATTTCACCTAGTCTGTAAGGAAGCCAACACAAGGAGCAGTACACCATGCGTCCCTTCCGCCATTTCCGCGCCCTTCTGCTGGGAGCCGCCGTCCTGGCCGCCTCGCTGGGCCTGGCTGGTCCGGCAGCCGCCCACGACGCCGCAGAATCCAGCAGCCCGGCCCAGGGCGCGTCAGTCCCCGTGCCGCCCGGGAAGGTTTCGGTGACCTTCAACAACAAGCCGCTGGGCATCGGCGCGTCAATCTCGGTCAAGGATGCCGCCGGCGCCGAATGGGCTGACGGTGCGGTGGAGATCGTGGACAACGTTGCGTCGCAGAAGCTGCGCCCGGGCGGCCCGGCCGGTGGGTACACGGTGGCCTGGCGGGTGGTCAGCTCCGATTCGCACCCCATCGAGGGGACGTTTAAGTTCACGGCTGCCGCGGCGGCCGAAGGGGCCGGCGGAACAGCCACAGGCGGTGCCGGTACGACGACGGGCGGTGCCGTCCCGGGGGCGGGGACCGCCCAGCCCGGAGTCACAGCGCCTGCCGAACCGGCAAGCTCGGGGCAGCCGTTCCAGTGGAGCATTGTCATCTTTGCGGTGGTGGCAGTAGGCCTGCTGGTTGCACTTGCAGTGCTGGCCAGGCGCCGCCTTTCCGGCGGCGCCGATGAGGAACCGGACAGCGAGTAGGAGCCCGGCCGCCGGGGGCTGCTGCCTCCCGGTGCGTTCGGCAGGCCGCTAGCAGGGCAGCATGGCCAGGCTTCCCGTCGCCGGGAAGGCCGTGCTGTCCGGGTTGACCTTGGCGGAGATGGCCTGGCCCACGGTCTTTGCCTGGCGCAGCACCTCCTTGGGCGACGGCGTGATCAGCTCTCCCACGCCCACCAGGTAGATGCCGATGGCACGCATGGCTGTGGCGAGGTTCCGGCCAACAGCGATGCCGAAGTCATTGAGCATGCGCCGCAGCTGGCTCTGCGCGCAGCGGGTGAGGACAATATGGTCCGCCACCAGCACGCCGGTGGGGGTATGCACTTGCCACTGCGGGCTTGCTGCGCTTTCCGGGGTGCCGTCCACCTGGGTCAGCTGCAGGGCCCGGGTGCTGCGGATATCGACGTCGTGGCTGGCGGCGTAGTTGCGGAGGTGCCGCAGGATCTCGTTGCGCTCCTGGAGCGTCGCGGAATCTGCCGTGTCGATGCGCTGGAGTGAGGTGGTGACTGCGGGTGGCGTGGCCCCGAAGGTGTCCAGGCCGTCAACCACGATGGAGTCGATGCCCCTGCGGCGCAGCTCGGCCGCCACAGCGAGTCCGGACAGCCCGGTGCCAATGATCACCGTGGTGGTCTGTTCGGTCCCGGCATTTCCAGGCATGTTTGACACTGCTGTTTCCCTCCTTCGACATTTCTGCAGGTGCCGGCGTCATCGCTGGCGGGTGCGGTCCCGTTGCCCCAAATGCAAGGCCGCACAGTGGTCCCGGGCAGCCGTCGAACGGAAGTTACTGTCGGCGTCCCGGACCAACAATGTCCAGAAGACTACAGAACAAATCCGGCCGTGGATAGCCCAAAACGTAAACATTCTTCGGGCGCTGAACACGCTTTCCCAGCAGGTGTGGAAAAACTGTGGATAACCTGTGGATTCCGCACCTGAGCAGGCTTGCTATGGTCCTTCGGACGCGGAATAGTGAGAACTGGAAGCGGTTCTCGCCCGCACAGTTCCGGCAGCGGCCGGGGGTGCACGGGGAGGGTTCCACTTTCTGGCAGAATGGCCGGAACATCAGGCAGTAGCGCAAGGAGGCGGCCCCATGGGCGCACAAGAGTTGCATCCGGACCCGGCGCGGGATGGTGGTGGCCCGTCCGCCGCACCCGAAGGAATCGTCGTGGGCGTGGACGGCTCCGACCATGGCCAGTGCGCCCTCGTATGGGCCGCACGCGAGGCCCGCCGCCGCCGTCGTCCGCTGCACATCGTGACCGCGTACTCGGTGCCCATCTTCGCTGCCTCCGGCCTGGACGGCGGATACGCCACGGTGGACGATTCCGTCATCCGGGAGGGTGCGGAGGCCATCGTGAAGCAGGCCATGGACAAGGTTGCGGGCTACGGCATCGACGTCAGCGCCTCAGTGGAGAACGGCGATGCCTCGGGCGTACTGCTGGAAATGTCGGAAACCGCCGAACTCCTGGTCTTCGGGACCCGCGGCCGCGGCGGCTTTGTGGGCCGGCTGCTGGGATCCGTGAGCAGCGCCCTGCCCGCGCACGCGAAATGCCCCACCGTCACCGTGCCCCTTATCTGCTCGGACCGGCTGGGTGAAACCACCGAGGACAGGCGCGTCCTGGCCGAGCAGGCCAAGTCCGGGCACCAGCTCGTGGAGAACGTGGTGGTGGTGGGCGTGGACGGTTCCGAGCAGGCCCGGGTCGCAGTCCTGGACGCCGCGGACCAGGCGGAACGCCTCGGCGCAAAGCTGCGGGTGGTGTGCGCCGTTCCCCAGTACAGCGGTTCACTGGCCTGGGTGCCCGCGCCCATGGACCGCAAGGCGCTGTTTGCCGAAATCCAGGTCACGCTGGACGCCGGCATGGCGTGGCTCCGCAGCCACTATCCCGGCCTTGACGCCGAATCCGAACTGAAGGACGGCTCGCCCGTGGACGTCCTGGTGGGGGAGAGCCGGCATGTTGAACTGGTGGTCCTCGGCACCCGGGGACGCGGCGGGTTTACCGGCATGCTCCTGGGCTCCACCTCCGACGGCGTGCTGCACCACGCCAAGGGGCCGGTCATGGTGGTCCCGGACCACGCGGATCCCCGCCTGGCCGACAGGCCCGGATTCGGACCCATCCTGGGCGACGCCGACGCCGCCTGATCCCGCCGCGGCCGGGCCCGTCAGCTACTGACACGTGGAGGCGCGATCATGCAGCACCCGGAATCCTCCCAGGGCGGCGGGAGCGCTGCCGCGTCCGGCGCGGACCTGGTGGTGGACCTGCGCCGCCTCCGCGCCGGAATGCTCGCCGAAGTGGGGGGCAAGGCCGCCAACCTGGGCGAACTGTTGTCCGCCGGGCTTCCTGTGCCGGAAGGCTTCTGCCTCACCACGGAGGCTTACCGACTGGTGACCGGGATTCCGGACGCAGTAAATCCGGAGCTGGCAGCCGTCCAGGCGGCCCTGCGGATGGCGCAGGGCGGGCCCGGCCAACCGGACAGCGCAGCCCCGGAAGCCACCGCCCTCGGGATCCCAGCCCCGGATATTCCCGCCCTGGATATTCCCGCCCTGGCCGCGAAGGCCCGTGCCGCCGTCGTGTCCGCCCCGCTGCCGCCGGAGGTGAGCGCCGCCGTCGAACGCGCCTACGGGCAGATGGGGCCGGACGTGCCGGTGGCCGTCCGCTCGTCAGCCACCGCTGAAGACCTGCCTTTTGCCAGTTTCGCCGGGCAGCAGGACACCTACCTGAATGTCGTTGGGGCCGTGGCGGTGCTGGAAGCCGTCCGGAACTGCTGGGCGTCGCTGTGGACCGACCGGGCAACCACCTACCGGGCAAGCCTGGGCATCGATCCCGCCGAGGTTGCCCTGGCGGTGGTGGTGCAGCGGATGGTGGATGTGGAGACGGCCGGGGTCCTTTTCACAGCCAACCCTGTATCGGGCCGCAGGAACGAGGCAGTCATCGATGCCAGCCCTGGCCTGGGGGAAGCCGTAGTGTCCGGTGCGGTGAATCCGGACCACTTTGTGGTGGACCCCGCTGCCGGTCGCGTCGTTGAGCGGCGGCAAGGCGACAAGAAGATCGCCGTCCTTGCCGTGCCCGGCGGCGGCACCCACACCGTGGCCGCCGCGGACCACGCCGGCTTCTGCCTCACCGACCGGCAAGCCGCCGATCTGGCCCGGCTTGGCCTGAAGGCGGAGCAGCATTTCGGAGCGCCGCAGGACCTCGAATGGGCCATCAGCCGCGGCGGCGCGCTGTGGCTTACACAGTCCCGGCCCATCACCACCCTGTACCCCGTGCTCCGCCGCCGGGACGGTGCCCCAGGGACCCGGGCGTTCCTGTGCTTCAGCCTCGCCCAGGGCCTGACCCGTCCCATCACCCCGATGGGCCGGGCCGCCATCCGGCAGATCGCTTCGTCCGTGGCGCGGACAGCGAAAATTCCCGTCGCAGACCCCCGCGAGGGACCGCCGGCGTACGCCGATGCCGGGCAGCGGATCTTCATCGACTTCACCACCCCCATCCGCAGCACCGTGGGCCGGGCAATCCTTCCCCGGGTGTTCGACGTCATGGAAGCCCGCTCCGCAACGGTGATGCGCCGGCTCTTCGACGACCCCTCGTTCGCCATCACGCTGCGGACGCCCCTGCCGCTGCTCCGCCGCATCCTCCCCGCCGCAGCCCGTGCCGGCGTGCCCGAAGCAGTCCTCCGCGGGATCTTCCGCCCGCAGGCCGCGCTCCGGCGCCTGGACCGGTTCACCCGGGACTTCGAAGCCGCCCTCGAACTCGACCTGGGGGCCACGGCCCAAGCAGCAGGCGTGCCCTCAGCCAGGGACCGGTTGGCGCACGCCGAGGGACTCCTGCAGCGGCGGCTGTTCACCATCGTTCCTGCCATCCTGCCCCTGGCTGCCCTGGGGTTCGGCCTGCTGGCAGTGGCGGGAAAGCTGCTCGGCGGAAACCGGTGGGAGGACCTCCAGGGTGTGCTCCGCGGGCTGCCCAACAACGTCACCACGGATATGGACCTGGAGCTGTGGCGGCTGGCTGCAGCCATCCGGGACGATCCAGGGTCGCGTGCGTTCCTGGCCGGGAAGGACACGGCCGGGCTGGCAGCAGCGCACCGGGACGGCGGCCTTCCGCCCCGGCTGGAGGCCGGGCTCAGCAGATTCCTCGACAGGTACGGGCACCGCGCCGTCGCCGAGATCGACGTCGGCATGCCCCGCTGGTCCGACGACCCCGCCCATATCCTGGGGGTCCTGGCGAACTACCTCCGGCTGGAGGACCCGGACCTCGCACCCGACGTCCAGTTCAGCAACGCCGCCGAGGCCGCCGAAGCCCAGGTGGAACGGCTGGCTGCCGAAGCAGGCGCGCGGGGACGGCTCCGGGGAGCCCTGGTCCGCGCCGCGCTCCGCAGGGCCCGGCTTTTCGCAGGTCTCCGGGAACTGCCCAAATACCAACTGGTACTCGGACTGGCAGAGGTACGCCGGCAGCTGCAGCATGTGGGGGCGGACCTCGAGGCGGCAGGCACCCTTGACCAGGCCGAGGACATCTTCTTCCTCGACTTCGCTGAGGTAAGCGAGGCCCTGGACATGGCTGCCGGACCTGGCCCCAACGGCCCTGGCCAGACCGGTGAACGGCTGCGCCCACTGGTGGCGGAGCGCCGGGCTGACTATCACAGGGAGCTTGGGCGGCGGCACATTCCCCGGGTGCTGCTCTCCGACGGGACCGAGCCGGAGGCGGCGCAGGCGGCTGCCGGCGGCATCGCCGAAGGCGCCTTGACCGGCAGCCCCGCCTCCGCCGGAACAGTCACCGGAGTTGCCAGGGTCATCCTGGACCCTGTGGGGGCGCACCTCGAACCGGGCGAGATCCTGGTGGCGCCGTCCACCGATCCCGGGTGGACCCCGCTGTTCCTCACCGCAGGCGGGCTGGTGATGGAGATGGGTGGCGCAAATTCGCACGGTGCCGTGGTGGCCCGCGAATACGGGATCCCGGCGGTAGTGGGGGTGCCCGATGCCACCGGCAGGATTTCGACCGGGCAGGAGATCACGGTCGAGGGCGGCGCAGGAACAATCATTCCCGCGTAGTCTTCCCGCCCGGTTCCGTCGCGGTACAGCTCCGGTGGGCTCCGTTCCCGGAGCCGGCCCGGATAGCCCGTGTGGCGGGACGCGGACAGGCGTAACCTTGAGCTATGGGCTCCGAGACCACGGGCACCGACTCAACGTTCCAGCAGCACGGCAACCGCCGCAGCGGCCGCAACTGGCCGCGCTGGTTGCCTGCCCTCGCAGCGCCGGTGGTGATCGCCGCCGCCGCGCTCGCCGGGACCCTGCCCGCAAACGCCGGTGACCCGCTCCCGCAGAAGACGCCCGCGGAGGTGCTGGCCCTGGCGGCGACGCACCACACGCTGGCCTTCTCCGGAACCATTGAGCAGTCCTCGGACCTGGGGCTGCCCGCCCTGCCCTCCACAGGTCCGTCATCCGACCCCGCGTCCGCAGGCGGTGCCGCGTCCGTGGTCGAATTCCTTTCCGGACAGCACACCGCCCGCGTCTACATGGACGGCACCACCAAAGCCCGCATCCAGGTGGTGGACAGGCTTGCCGAACGTGACGTCATCCGCCGGGACAGCGACGTGTGGTTCTACTCCTCCAAGGACAACTCAGCCGCCCATCTGACCCTGCCGGCCCACGCCTCCGACCTGCCGCTCGGCGCGCCGCAGGCCCAGGGTGCAGATCCCGCCGCTCCCGCACCGACCGCTTCACCGGCGGAATCCATGATGCCGACGCCGGAGGAGCTCGCCCGGCACCTGCTGGAGAAAGTGGACCCCACCACGGCCGTGACAGTGGGAGCCGATGTGGAAGTAGCTGGCCGGGCGGCCTACAACCTGCTGCTTGAACCCCGGTCCGAAGCCACCCTGGTAGGCCAGGTGGCCATCGCCGTGGACGGCGAAACCGGAATGCCCCTCGCCGTCCAGGTCACAGCGCGTGGCGCCGGAACGCCCGCCTTCCGCCTCGGATTCACCGCCCTGTCCCTGGACACACCGGACGATTCCCTGTTCACGTTCTCCCCGCCTCCGGGCAGCACTGTGAAGGAACTGCAGGTGCCTGACTCCGGGCGGAGGACCTACGAAGGTCACATCGCCGGCGATCACACCCCCGGCGCCAACAACTTCGGTGACCATGCCGGCGCCGGCAAGGGCTCTGGACATCCGTCCGTCACCGGGCAGGGCTGGGAAACCATCCTGCGGCTGCCTGCCGCGGCAGCGGGCGTACCGGCCGCCAATTCCTTCATGGAGGATCCGTTGCTGGCCCAGGCCGCCGTCGTCGTTCCCGGCGGGCGGCTGGTGTCCACGGCGCTGCTCAACGTGCTCATCACCGATGACGGCCGCATTTTCGCGGGCATGGTTCCGCCGGACAGGCTGCAGGCCGCCTCTTCGTCGGCCCCATGAACCCGGGCTCTCCGGACCCGGAAAAACGCTACGGGCTGACCATTGAGACCCATGGCCTGACCAAGAAGTTCGGCCACCAAGTGGCCGTGGACGGCGTGGACCTTGCGGTGCCGCCCGGCTCCGTGTTCGGCTTCCTGGGGCCCAACGGATCCGGGAAGACCACCACCATCCGCATGCTGCTGGGCCTGGCGTCGGCCTCATCCGGGACGGTGAACCTGCTGGGGATGGAGATGCCGGGCCGGTTCCACGAGGTGCTGCCGCGCGTGGGTGCACTCGTGGAGGGCCCGGCGTTCTATCCGTTCCTGTCCGGCGCTGCGAACCTGCACCGGCTGGACGCTGCCACGCGCCACACGGTGCCGGCAACGCGCCGGGCGCGGGTGGAGCGGGCGCTCGACCAGGTGGGGCTTGCCCATGCCGCCAACAAACGGGTGCACGCCTATTCGCTGGGCATGAAGCAGCGCCTGGGCATTGCGAACGCGCTGTTGTCGCACCGGGACCTGCTGGTGCTGGACGAGCCCACCAACGGGCTGGACCCGCAGGGCACCCGGGAGGTCCGGCACCTGGTCCGCTCCCTGGCGCACAACGGCACCACCGTCTTCGTCTCGAGCCACCTGCTGGCCGAGGTGGACCAGATGTGCACGCATGCCGCCGTCATGAGCAACGGGAAGCTGGTGGCCCAGGGCTCCCTCGCCGACCTCCGCCGGACCGGCAGCGCCAGGGTCCGCCTCCTCACGCCGGACGGGGGACAGGCGCGGACCGTGCTGGCGGGCCTGGGGCTGGACTGCGAGGCCGGCGATGCCCAGGCCGGAGGGGAGACCCTGCTGGCTGCCCTGACGCCTGCATCCGGTGCTCCCTCAACACGGACTGACGCGTCCCCGCAGGCCGGGTCCGGAGAAATCCTTGCGGAGGACATCGTGGCGCGCCTTGTGGC
The DNA here is from genome assembly GCF_026672455.1 of Pseudarthrobacter sp. SL88. Lineage (NCBI taxonomy): Bacteria > Bacillati > Actinomycetota > Actinomycetes > Micrococcales > Micrococcaceae > Pseudarthrobacter > Pseudarthrobacter sp. SL88. Next base: position 3,440,596 of record NZ_JAPPRD010000001.1, on the reverse strand, counting down.
GGCCGGGGTCCGGGTCCGGGGTTTCGCCGTCGAACGCGAAAGCCTGGAAGACCGGTTTGTCGCACTGACAGGGGAGGGGTTCGACGTTGTCCAGTAGTGTCCCGGCGGACATCCCCGGTTCGGCCCGAACAGAGAAAGTGGCCGTGCCGCGCTGGTCCGGGCTCTCATTGATGCAGTCCGAACTGAAGGTCCTGTTTGGCCGCCGGCGCACGTGGGCCCTCCTCCTGGCCCTGGCAGCGATTCCCATCCTGATCGCGGTGGCCGTGCGGCTCTCCTCCGGCGTCCCTGCCGGCCGCGGCCCGGCCTTCCTGGACCGCATCACGCAAAACGGGCTGTTCGTCGCCTTCACCGCCATGCTGGTGTCCGTGCCGCTGTTCCTGCCGCTTACCGTTGGCGTCGTGGCGGGCGACACCATTGCCGGCGAGGCGAACATGGGCACGCTGCGGTACCTGCTGGTAGCTCCCGCCGGACGCGTGCGGCTGCTGCTGGTCAAGTACGCGGCGGCGCTGGCGTTCTGCATCGTGGCGCCCCTGACCGTGGCGCTGGCCGGCGCCGCGATCGGGGCTGCGCTGTTTCCGGTGGGGCCTGTCACCCTGCTGTCCGGTGATGTGATCCAGCCGCCGGAGGCAGCGATGCGGATGCTGCTGATCGCGGCGTACATGGCGGTGTCCCTGGCCGGGTTGTCGGCCATTGGCCTGTTCCTGTCCACGCTGACGGTGGTTCCGGTAGGGGCCATGGCGGCCACGGTGGTGGTTTCCGTGGTGTCGCAGATAGCGGACCAGTTGCCGCAGCTGGAATGGCTGCACCCGTGGCTGTTCAGCCACTACTGGCTGGGCTTCGGCGACATGCTCCGGCAGCCGGTCCTCTGGGATTCATTCGCCAGCAACGCGCTGCTGCAGGCTGGCTACATAGCCGTGTTCGGTGCGTCCGCCTACGCCCGGTTCACCACCAAGGACGTCCTCAGCTGACCGGGTGATGCTCTGCATGTTTGCCGTGGCTCAGTACCTCGCCGCGTAGGAGTGCAGCTGCATCCCGGCCATGGAACTGAGCTGGGTGACGCCGATGCCCTCCTGCGGGTTGAGTGCCTGCACCACCTGGCCGTTCCCCAGGTAGATGGCCACATGGTAGAAATCCGGTCCGGAGCCCCACACCAGGAGGTCGCCGCGGCGGGCCTGCGAGAGTGGCACATGGACGGGAGCAGCCGCGTACTGCTGGCCGGCGGTCCGGGGCAGGTACTTCCCGGCGGCTGCGAAGGCCGTCTGCACGAGCCCCGAGCAATCGAAGCCGGTGGGCCCCGTGCCGCCCCACTGGTAGAAGTACGGCGAACCCACCTTGCTGAGGGCCACGGAAATGGCCGTTTCGAGGGTGGCGCCGCCGGAAGTTGGGGGAGCGGGAGCCGGAGCGGGCGCGGGAGCGGGAGCGGGAGCGGGCGCTGGGGCGGGTGCCGGAGCGGGCGCTGGGGCGGGTGCCGGAGCGGGGGCGGGTGCCGGTGCCGCAGGAGCCGGAGCTGCAGGGACAGGTGCGGGTGCCGGGGCAGCTGGAGCCACGGCTGCGGGCGCGGCCGGTGATCCGCCCTGGTTGGCTCCGGGTTCACCCCTTGCTTCGGTGCCCTGGGGATTGGTTGTGGCCACCGCTGCGTTGGCCGCGGCCGTCACGGCAGCCAGGCGCGCTTCCTCGCGCTGCCGTTCGAGCCCGTCCACCCGGGCTGATTCGAGCTCCACTGTCGTGTTGCGCAGCTGCGCGAGCTGGTCAACCAGGACGGTCCGCCGGGCACGGGCATCCGCCACGGCCGCGGCCTGGGCGGCGTTGGCCTGCTCGGCGCCGGTTTTCCTTGCCTCGGCGGTCCGGGCTGCCTCATCCGCTGCCTTTGTGGCGTCTCCTGCTGCGGCCGTGAGGGTTTGCGATGCAGTGGCGGCAGCGTCGGCGGCCTCGAATGCGCGGCTGCGGCCGGCGGACAGCGCCTGGAGCGTTGCGGCCTGCTGCAGGCTTTCGCCGGTGCCGCTGACCAGGGTCCCGAGCGTTGGGTTCAGGCCGCCGTTCCGGTAGAGGTCACCGGCCAGCTGTCCCACCTGCTTGCGGGTCTTGTCCTGATCCGCCTGCGCGGCCGTTGCCCGGGCGGCGGCCAAGGACGCGGCCTCCGACCGCTGCCGCAGCTCCACCAGGGCTTCGCTGTAGGAGTTGTTTGCCTGCATTGCCACGGCGAAAGCCGCCTGCTGGGCGTCCGAGGCGTCCCCAAGGATGCGTTCGATCGCGGCGACCTGGTCAGCTGTTGCCGCTTCGCTGGCCTTCGCCGCCGCAATGTCCCCAGGGGAGGGAAGGGCGGGCGCCGCCGGAGCCGGCGTGGCGGGAAGGTGCGGGCCGGGGGCCGCCACTGCGGGCAGCCCTCCGGATCCGAGAAGTACGACGGCGGCGCACAGCACTGCCGCTTTCCGGCCGGATGCAGCCCGAAGCCCGGGCAGAAGCGATGTAGGCAGAAACCTCGACATGGACTGGGACCTCGCAGCGGTTGGGCTGGGAGTGAGGTCCTGGTGGTGACACGGAGGTACGCCTCGGCTGCTCGCCAGCAGTCCGAGGTTACGTCACCCGTTGCACAGACGCAACAGCTGTCACATCAATAACAATAATCACAGCAGTGTCATTACAACAGCAGGCTGTGCGGCGTGTTGTCAGGCGTGCTGGCGTTCCTCGTGTTCGGAGTGGCTGGCCGGCTCAAGCTGGAAGGTGCAATGGTCGGTGTCAAAGTGTGATCCCAGGCAGGTGACAAGCTTGTCCAGCAGCTGGTCTGCGCCCCGGGCATTGAGGACGCCGTCCTCCACCACCACATGGGCCGAAAAGACCGGCACTCCGGAGGTGATGGTCCAAATGTGGATGTCGTGCACGTCAGTGACGCCGTCCACGGAAAGGATGTGTTCGCGGATCATCTGCACTTCCACGCCCTTGGGGCTGGCCTCCAGCAGCACGTCCACCACGTCCCGCAGCAGGCTCCAGGCCCGCGGCAGGATCATCAGGGCGATGATGACCGAGGCGATCGTATCCGCCGCCTGGTAGCCGGTGAACATGATGACCACGGCCGCAATGATCACCGCGAAGGAGCCCAGCAAGTCCCCCAGGACTTCCAGGTAGGCGCCGCGAACGTTGAGGCTTTCCTGGTGGGCGCCGCGGAGAATCAGCAGCGAGACCAGGTTGGCCACGGCGCCGAGGATGGCGGCGAAGAGCATGATGTCGGTGTGGACTTCAGGCACGGATCCGATCCTCCGGATGGCCTCGGTGAAGATCACCACGGAGATGACGATCAGGATCAGCGCGTTGGCCAGGGCGGCCAGGACCTCGGCGCGCTGGTATCCGTAGGTCCGCTGGTCGCTGGCGGGCCTGCCGGCTATCCAGGCGGCCAGGAGGGCGATCGTGACGCCCGCGGCATCGGACAGCATGTGGCCGGCGTCCGCCAGCAGGGCCAGCGACCCGGACAGGATGGCGCCCACCACCTGTACCAACACCACGCTCAGCGTGATCGCCAGGACGGCCACCAGCCGTTTGCGGTGCCGCCCGGTGGCGGTAATTCCGTGCGTGTGGCTGTGGTCGTGTCCCATGCCTACAAGGCTAGCCCCAGCCGAGCTCGTGCAGCCGGTCGTCCGAAATGCCAAAATGGTGCGCAATCTCGTGGACCACAGTCACTGCCACCTCGTGGATGACGTCCTCCCGCGAATCACAGATGTCGAGGATGGGTTCACGGAATATCGTGATCCGGTCGGGCAGCGATCCGGCGTCCCACCAGGAATCCCGTTCCGTCAGGGGGACGCCCTCGTACAGGCCCAGCAGTACGGTGTCCGGGTCGTCTCCCGGGCGCGGTTCGTAGTCGTCGTCAATGAAGACAGCCACATTGTCCATGGCCCGCGCCAGCTTCGTTGGAATGCTGTCCAGGGCATCGGAGACGGCGGCCTCGAACTCGTCCGGGGACATGGTGAAACCCCGCGGTTCATGCGGGCCCTCCGGGATGATGGGGAGGCCGGGCGGAAGGCTTGCAGGCATACCTCGACTTTAGTCCTGATTAGCCCCCGGGACGGCCGGGTTCCGCGCGGGAACGCCCCTGGCAGCGCCGCCGGCAGCGCCACGGCGGGTGCGGGTCCGGCGGCGCGTCAGGCTGACGCCTACCAGGCACACCAGCCCGCCTACCAGGCCCCAGGCTGTGGGGATCTCACCCAGCAGGAGCCATGAAATCAGCACCGTAGTTCCGGGGACCAGGTAGGTGGTGGCCGCCAGCTTTCCGGCATCCACCAGCGACAGCGCATAGGCCCACGTGGTGAAGGCGATTGCCGTGGGAAAGATCCCCAGGTAAACCAGCCCTGCGGTGGCCGCGGGAGGTGCTGCCTGCACCTCGGACACCAGCTGCCCGGCAAAGGGGAGGCAACATGCCGCGCCTACCAGGATGCCGAACCACGTGGCTTGGGCCGCTGGAAACTTCCGCAGCACCGGCTTCTGGACGATGACGCTGACTGCGGCGAGCACCGCGGCAAGGAGGCAGAGCAGCACGCCGGCCATGTCCGTCGTCGCGCTTTCCCCTGGCTGGCCGGGCGCGCCGGACCCCAGCGCGATGAGGGCGACGCCCGCAAAGGCGATGGTGCTGCCGATGAGCAACCAGCGCGGAAAGCCCTCCTTGAGGAAGATGCCGGCCATGATGGCCACCAGGATGGGGTTGACGTTGATGAGCAAGGCGCTGGTACCTGCATCAAGGACATGCTCGGCGGCATTCAGCGCAACGTTGTAACCACCGAACCACATCACTCCGTATGCCAGGATGGGCCACCACTCGCGGCCCCGCGGCATGAGACGCGTCTTCAGTATTTTCGGCAGCGCCACGACGGCGAGTACGACGGCGGCAATCGCCAGCCTGCCCAGCGTCAGGGAGCCGGGGGAGAAGTGCGGTCCGATGGCGCGGATCCCCACGAACGCCGAAGCCCACAGGACCACGGTGACCGCCATGGCTGCGATCCCCAATGTCTTGACCGGGGCGGCCGCCGATGACGCCGAAGCGGGACTGCTGACGGGGCTAGTGGAAGGCATGAGCCCAATCTAGTCGCGCAGGCCGTGCCCGGGCTGGCGGAAATCGGCCACGTCTGGCCAACTTCCTGCCAAAGTGGAGGTGGCCGTGGGACGGGGCCGCTCCTTGCCTCGGCTAGGATGCGAAACATGGTCTCAAGCCCTGCCCCACCCCGTGATACCGCACACCTCGTCAGGACCGTGATCTGGATTGTGCTGGCAGCCGCCGTCATCGGTGGAGTGGCCTGGTACGCCCTGTTTGCCGCCAACAAGGAGCAAAATGCTGCTCCGCCGGCGCCGGGGTCCGAACAGCTCGTCAGGGAGAACAGCTACCGCCTCACCACGCCGGCGGTGGAGAAGGCACAGCTGGTGGAGTTCCTGGATTTCGAATGTCCCGCTTGCGGCTCCATCCATCCCGTGGTGGAGGAGCTCAAAGCCGAGTTTGGCGACAGGATTACTTTCGTGAACAGGCATTTTCCGCTGGCGGCCCACGCCAACTCCGGCCAGGCGGCGCTCGCTGCCGAGGCGGCAAACCAGCAGGGCAAATACCAGGAAATGGCCAACAGGTTATTCGACACCCAGCCGCAGTGGGCCGGGCAGCAACAGTCCCAGGCGCCCTTTTTCCGCACGTACGCCGAGGAACTCGGATTGGACCTGGCGCAGTTCGATGCAGCTGTGGCTGACCAGGCAACCGAGGAGCGTGTCTTGGCAGACATTGCCGACGGCGAGGCGTTGGGCGTCCAGGGGACGCCCACCTTCTTCCTCAACGGGGAGAAGCTGACGCTTACCACCAAAGCCGACTTCCGGCAGAAACTCGCCGACGCCGTCAAATAAAGGCATCACGCCGGTGCCGGCAACGTAACGCTGACTGGCCGGGGACTATGCGGCCGCCCAGTTAAGGAGCTTGTCCACCGGCCAGGTGGTAATGATCCGCTCCAGCGGCACGTCATTACGTTCAGCCCGCTCGGCCCCGTACTGGAGGAAATCCAGCTGCCCGGGCGCGTGGGCGTCGCTGTCGATGGAGAACAGGCAGCCTGCCTCCAAGGCGAGCTTGATCAGGTCATCCGGCGGGTCCTGCCGCTCTGGCCGGGAATTGATCTCGACGGCAACGTTGTTCTCGGTGCAGGCGGCGAATATTTCCTTGGCATCGAATTCGGACTGCGGCCGGGTTCCGCGCGAGCCTTCCACCAGCCGGCCCGTGCAGTGGCCCAGGACGTTGGTATGCGGTGCCAGGATGCCGCCGAGCATCCGCGCGGTCATGGTTTTACGGTCTGCCCGGAGCTTCGAGTGGACGCTGGCCACCACGATGTCCAGCCGGTCCAGCAGTTCCGGGTCCTGGTCCAGCTCACCGGATTCCAGGATGTCCACTTCGATGCCCGCCAGCAGCCGGACGGTGCCGTCGTGCGGGCCGCCGTCCTTGCTGCCGTTGTTGATGGCGGCCACCACGTCGAGCTGCTTCGCCAGGCGTTCGGCGGAGAGGCCGTTGGCGATGGTCAGGTTGGGGGAGTGGTCGGTCAGGGCCAGGTACTCCCGGCCCAGAACCTCCGCGGCGGCAACCATCACTTCAATGGGGGAGCCGCCGTCGGACCATTCGCTGTGGCTGTGCAGGTCGCCGCGCAAGGCCTTACGGATGGCGGCTCCGCCGGCGGCGAGTGGCTGCGCGCCTTTATCGCGGAGGTCAGCGAGGTAGTCCGGAACGGATCCGTCCACCGCCTGCTGGATCACCTGGAAAGTCCGGTCGCCGATGCCCTTCATCGACTTCAGCCGGCCGTTCCGCGCCCGCGCGGCCACTTCGTCCGGTGGCAGGGCGCTGATGGCGGCGGCGGCCTTACGGAACGCCTGGACCTTGAAGGTGGCAGCGCGTCCGCGCTCCAGCCAGAAGGCGATCTCGTTGAGCGCTGCGACGGCATCCATCCGTCCATCTTCGCCCGTTCTTCCTGTTCAGGCACGGGTTTTTGGCCGATTTTGGATAATCGCAGAGTAGGCCCTATAGTTGTTGAGTCCAGTTCGGAGAAACGCAAAGGACAAAGACGCAAAGCCTCGCTTTACGCCTTTTATTTTGTTCCGAACGGGTTCTGGCCCCCATCGTCTAGCGGCCTAGGACACCGCCCTTTCACGGCGGCGGCACGGGTTCGAATCCCGTTGGGGGTACGCAAGGAACTGGTCAAACAGGCAAAAAATGTCTGGTAGGCTGGAAGCCTTGAAAAAAGCAGTAGCGATACTGTGAAGCAAGAAAAGCAAGGCCCTGTAGCGCAGTTGGTTAGCGCGCCGCCCTGTCACGGCGGAGGTCGCGGGTTCAAGTCCCGTCAGGGTCGCTCTGGTTGCCGGAAGAGATTTCGGCGGTCATGGTGACGTGTCACCTAGGCTCTGTAGCTCAGTTGGTAGAGCGTTCGACTGAAAATCGAAAGGTCACCGGATCGACGCCGGTCGGAGCCACCACTGGGAAGCATCAGTTCTGCGGAACTGGTGCTTTTCTTCTTTAACCACACTTTTGGACCGCACTATTGGGCCACACTTTTGGAACTGGACTTTTGGAGTTTTTGGAAGCCGGTACCGGCCTTGATCGCACATCAGAGCCTTCAACGTCCGGATTGGCGAACAAGCCCCTGATCTGCGAGTCGTCGGGCGGGGAATTCCCTCCACATGACTGCTCCCCGGCAGTTGAACCTGGAGACCAGGTCTTCTGCCGGGGAGCAGTCCTTATTTCTGATGTTGCCGCGTGGCTGCTTCTGTCAGAGGAAATATCCCGAGACGTCTGCGATCAGATGCGTGGAGCCGGTTGAGCTGTTGAAGAGGTTGACCTTTCCGTCTCCGCCCAACGGAACCGTGACGCTGTTCGGGACAATCTGCCCGGTTGCATAATTGACGTTGGAGGCGTTCGGCAAGGTTGCACCTGACGGGTAGGCCGTGACGAAACCGTTCCGCGTCGGGTTGGCGACGGTCAGGTTGAAGATCGTGGCGGAGGCCGTTGCCGGAATCCCGCTGACGCTTCCGATCTGGACCGAGATGGTTCCGTTGGCAGCCACCGGGTTGCCTGACCTGGTGTCCAGGAACCGGGTGGGAGCAATCGCCTTGAACATGCCTGGCAGCGTTACTTCTCCTGACATGTAGTACCCGGAAACGTCGGCGATCAGGTGGGCGGTGCCGGTGGACTCGTTGTACAGCGAGACCCTGCCGTCTGTTCCCACAGGAACCGTGACCCTGTTGGGGACAATCTGGCCCCTGTCGTAGTTGAGGTTCGATGCCGTGGGGACAGTGGTTCCCGAGGCAAACGCCGTGACGAAGCCGTTGGACGTCGAGTTGGCGACCGTCAGGTTGAAGGTCACTGCCGAAACGCCGGCTGGAATGCCGCTGTTGCCGCCCACTTGGAAGGAAACGGTTCCCTTAGGCGCTACCGGGGTCCCTGTGTTCCGGGTATCCAGGAACCTGGCCGGCGCGACTGCCCGGAAGGCTCCACCTGCAACAGCTGTTCCTGCTGCGTAGTAGCCGGAGACATCGGCAATCAGGTTGGCGGTGCCGGCCGACTCACTGTAGAGAGTCACCTTGCCGTCGGCGCCCACCGGAACCGTGACGCTGTTCGGGACGGTCTGCCCGGTGTCATAGTTCAGGTTGGAAGCAGTGGGCCGCGTGGTGCCGGAAGCATACGCCGAGACGAAGCCATTGGACGTTGGATTCGTAACGGTCAGGTTGAAGGTGACGGCTGCAACATTTGCTGGGATACCGCTGACACCGCCCACCTGGAACGAGACGGTCCCCTTGGGAGCAACGGGACCGCTGCTGGCCCGTGTGTCGAGTAGGCGCACCGGCGTCATGGGTTGGAATGCCCCCGGGTCAACGGCTGCCTTGGTCAGGCTGTAGTCGTCTGTCACAAGTGTTCCGGCGCTGAACATCGTTAAGGACATGGTCATTGCGGTGGCGCCTGCCGGGACCGCCGGCGAAGTCCACGTGGCTTGGGTAAACGTCGACGTCGGCCCGAAGTAGGGGCTCGAAGTCCAGTAGTGCCAGCTACCCGTGCCGGTCCTGTAGTAGAGCTCGAACTGGGTGTTGGCCGTTGACGTGTACCAGGCAGACATTGAGTATCGCTGCCCCGGAGTCACGGTCGGCGTGCACTGACCCGTATCCTGCGGGGGCAGGATCTTGGCGTTCCCGCTCTGGTAGGAGGACACGACCACCTGTTGGGCGGCCGCGCCTGTGTGGGCTGCCGCTACCGTGCTGTAGGTGTATGCGTTGGTCCCAAACCCGCCGGGAACCCAGCAGTATGGCGCATCCCCGGCAATGGGGCCTGCTGTTTCGAAGCCCGGGTTCCGGATGAGGTTGCCGGACGTCAGGGGCGCTGGTGGCTGCGGTCCGGCGGCATTGTTTTTGACAGCTCCGCCGATCACCTGGTCCACGGTCTTGACGACGATCCGGCCGGCGCTTTGTTCGGCGGCCAGGAAGTCAATCAAGGCGTTGAAGTTCGCCGTGGTGACACTGAGCGGCTCAGCGTCCACACCGATGTGGTGGAACGTGTACTGCATCCAGCCTCCGCCCGGTTGGGCCTTGAGGGTCAGGTCTTCCAGGTTCTGGAGGGTCCACGTGTTGTCAATCTGGTCCGGCGCCTTCGTGAGGAACGGGTCCGCCGGAGGCATGGTCTCGGCCAGCGGGAACGTTTCGGTTCCCGCGATGTGGCTTGCGATGTCGCCCAGGCCACGGGCGCTGTTGTAGCCGCATGTGTTGGCGATGCCTTCAATGGCCGGAGTCGACGAGGCGTACGGATAGGCGAAGCTGGTGATGCGGAAGCCCAGGTTCCTCAGGCTGATGCGGTCATTGCAGATTTGCCGGGTGACTTCACCGGTATCGGCGAATGCCAGGTCGGCGTGGGTGACGCTGTGGCCGCCGATCTCGTTACCGGCTGACTGCAGGGCAAGGGCCTGGGCCGTTGACATGTAGGCGGCATCAGCATTGAGGAAGCCCGAGGGAACATAGAACGTGCCCTTCAGGCCCTTGGCATTCATATACGCCGCGGCACCGAGTTGGTCCGCATGCGCGTCATCGAAGGTCAGGGAGACCACCACGGGATCGGCCGCATGGGCGGCCGGGGCGAGGGCTACAGTGCTGACAAAAGTCGACAGGACCAGCAACGCTGTTCCTGCCGCGGTGGCAGCGGTCCGGCCGGTCTTGAATTTTTCACGGAGCTGGCGGCCAGCAAACGTGGGGATGCACCAGCGGCCTTTGGCCGGTGGAGGGGCTTTTTGCAGGGCCTGGCCTTTCGGGGCGCGCTGCATTGATCGTTCCATGCGATTAACTCGATTCAGAACAGCGGCTTGCCGGCCCACCCCCTACCCGGAATGGCCCGATCGAAACCGGAACGGGCGTTTGTTGTCTGCCATCCCAGCCTCTGGCTGGCCGACTGATCCCAAAATATATTCGTTGGGTTAATGCGGCATGAGTGATGGCTACCTGTCTTTGCCCCCGAACCACTCTATTGACCCTCGTGCTGCCCCAGTCCCGCGCGTTGCTGCCGTGTCCGCTGCGACAGGGGGGGGGGCCGTCAAAAGATTTGTCAGACATCTGAAACATTTGACTGTGAAAAATCGTTGTGGCACGCGCGCGCCTTGAGTTGCGTAAGCGCTTGCATAAATGAGTCGAACTAGGTTTTCGGAGGGCCGACACACGTTTGAAATGTGCTCCCCGTCCTGCCTAGCGTTGAAACCGGCCCGGACATCGCCCCGATGTCGCCAGGGCCCGCTTCGGGACTCCACCCAGGTCCCGCCCCCCCGTTACAAAGGCGTCCCTGACGACGCCTGCCGTGTCGCTGGGGGATCCGCCGGAGTGCGGGGAACCAGGGCATCCGCCCGTCTTCCACGAACAGTTTGAACTCCGCGAGAAGAGCAAAAATGCACAAGCACCCCCAATCACCCCGGAAGCTGCGGTGGCGGACCGCCGCCGCAGCCCTGGCGGCCTCCGTTGCGGCCTCGGCCTTCCTGGCCGTCCCCTCGGCACAGGCCAACGAACCCGCTGACCCGCCGGCCGCCCAGCAGCTCCCGTCGCCCACGCCCGGCTTCCCCCTCCCCACCAAGCACACCCAGCAGGCTCTTGACCCGGCGTCGGACTTCACCTCGAAGTGGACCCGTGCGGACGCCAAGCAGATCATGGCGCAGAGCAACCCTTCCGTTGCGCCGGGCCAGAACTCCATGAGCCCCGACGTCACCATGCCGGAAATCCCTGAGGACTTTCCGGCCATGAATGACGACGTTTGGGTTTGGGACACCTGGTCCCTGACGGATGAAAACGCCAACCAGATCAGCTACAAGGGCTACGACGTCATCTTCTCCCTGGTGGCCGACCGCCATGCCGGCTACGGCTTCGACCAGCGCCACTGGAACGCCCGCATCGGATACTTCTTCCGCAAGACCAACGCCGATCCGGCGAAGGACAAGTGGAACTACGGCGGACACCTGTTCCTGGACAACACGTCCATCGGCAACACCGAATGGTCCGGCTCCACCCGCCTGATGCAGGGCAACCAGGTCAACGTCTTCTACACGGCCACCACGTTCCACGATGTGGCAGAGCGCAACGCCGGTGGCGGCGGAATCGCTCCCGACGCAGCCATCGCCAAGGCACTGGGCAAGATCCATGCCGACAGGAACGGCGTGACGTTCGACGGCTTCCAGCACACCAAGCTGCTGGAGCCGGACGGCAAGCTGTACCAGAACAAAGCCCAGAACCCGGGTTTTGCCTTCCGCGACCCGTACACGTTCGCTGACCCGGCCCACCCGGGCAAGACCTACATGGTCTTTGAAGGCAACACCGCCGGAAACCGCGGCGACTACCAGTGCAAGGGCGAGGACCTGGGCTACCAGCCGGGCGATCCGCACGCTGAGAAGCTGACCGATGTCCAGAACACCGGCGCCAACTACCAGACCGCAAACGTGGGCCTGGCCGTCGCCGACAACAAGGACCTCACCAAGTGGTCCTTCCTTCCGCCGATCCTGTCCGCCAACTGCGTCAACGACCAGACTGAGCGTCCGCAGATCTTCATCCAGAATGAAGACGGCAAGAACAAGTACTACCTCTACACGATCAGCCACCAGTTCACCTATGCGGACGGCATGCGCGGTCCCGACGGCGTCTACGGCTTCGTGGGCGACGGCATCCGCTCCGACTACCAGCCGGTCAACAACAGCGGCCTGGCGCTCGGCTCACCCACCGACCTGAACCTTCCGGCCAACAACCCGAGCGGAACCATCTCGGGCCAGCAGAACGGCCGCCAGTTCCAGGCCTACTCGCACTACGTCCAGCCCAATGGCCTGGTGCAGTCGTTCATCGACAACGTCAACGGCGTCCGCGGCGGCTCCCTGTCCCCGACCGTCAAGATCAACTTCAAGAACGGCGTGACCCAGGTGGACCGCGGCTTCGGCCAGAACGGCCTCGGCCCGCTCGGCTACCTGCCCACCAACAAGCGCATTGGCGGCGAAGGCCTCTACAAGTAGCAAGACCGCGGCACCTGCCGCTTCCGCCGCCCGAACGGGCGGCACCGCTCAGGCGGGGATGTCCTTGGGGGCCTCCCCGCCTGGGCCTTTTAACTGTCCCGCTCAACTGTTGTCATGCCCCGCACCGCTGTCCGGGGCGATTCGGCTGCACCTGTCGCCGAGCGATTCCAGCACATCACCGCAGGCTGGGGATAGGGTTGGAAACAAAAGATAGGGGGAAGTGCCTGATGGAATACCAGAACCCACAACCCACACCGGGTGTCCACCGCGGGGCCGTGCCGGTTCCCGCTGCGGTGCCCGGGCCGGGCCGCACCGTCATTTCCGAAACCGCCGTGGCCAAGGTTGCCGGTATTGCCGCGAGGGCGGTCCCCGGCGTCTACTCCCTTGGCTCGGGCCCGTCCCGGGCGCTGGGTGCCATCCGGGACGCCGTGGGCAGCACCGACCATGCCACGGGAGTCCGGGCGGAAGTCGGCGAAACGCAGGTGGCTGTGGACATCAGCCTGGTTGCCAGTTACGGCACGCCCCTGCATTCGTTGGCCAACCAGGTCCGCGCCGCGGTCTACCGGGCCGTGGAGGAACTCGTAGGGCTGCAGGTGATTGAGGTGAACGTGGAGGTTACCGACGTCTACGTGCCGCCGCCCGTCAAGCCGCCAGCGGCCGGCTCTCCGGAAAGGGAGGCATTGCTGTGAACCTCACCCTGGCAGGCATCGCGATGGGTGCCTTTGTTGCTTTCATGTCCCTGCAGTTCGGACTCTGGGGCTTCCTCGTTTCCTTGCTCTTCATGGCCATCGGAGCGCTCCTGGGCCGCGCCGCCGAAGGAAAGCTGGACCTGCGCGGCGTCCTTGACGCCATCACGGGCCGGCGTTCATCGTCATGAGCGCGCCGGCGCCGGCAGTGCCGGGGCAGGTGCTCAACGGCCATAACCGGATCAGCACGCAGGCGCTGACCAGCCTCGCCAAGGCAGCGGCGGCGAGCGAGTTCGGCGTTGACGCCCAGGACGTCCGTGCCGACTGGGCGGACGACGACGGGCTGCTGGCTTTGTCGCTTGTCACGCCTATCAGGATCCCCCCGTTGCAGGCGGCGATGGAGCCGGGACGGATTGACTTGGTGGGCGGTTCCATCTGGCAGCGTACGGTGCAGGCCAAGGCCCGCATTCTGGCAACCGTGACCGAGCTCAGCGGAGCAAGCCTGAGCCGGGTGGACATCAGGATCAGCGGGGCAAGGATCAGCGAAGGAGGCCGGGTTCAGTGAGCAGCAGCGTGGAGATGCGGGACAGTGATGTCCGCGCCGGCAAGGGCGGACGCCACACTGGCCGGAGCCCGGACATGGCCAGGATCGTGCGCCGGGAAACACGTTCGACGCGTGCCGGTGCTGCCATCGTTGCCGCAGTGGTGGTCATGGCGCTGGCCGGGTACGGATTGCTGGAGGCTGCGGTGCACGCCATTGGCCAGCCGCCCTGGCTGATCGAACCGCAGGTCGCCGCCGAGCGGCTGACGGCGCTTCCCGCCGGGATTTCACCCCTCCTCCTGGGCGCCATCGGTGCCGTGCTTGCCATGGTGGGCCTGGTCTTCTTCCTCAACGGCGTGGGACCGGGGCGCCGCGCCCGGCACACGCTCGCTGGCGGCTGGCTCGAATCCGGGCGTCCCGCCGTCGTCATTGACGACGAAGTGATCGCTTCGTCGCTGGCCCGCCGGGCGCGCCTGGCAGCAAACGTCACACCGGAGCAAGTGATGGTGGTGGTCTCGCAGCGCCAGGTCATGGTCAACCTCCGGCCCACGTCGGGCGTGCCAGTCGATGGTGACGCGGTGCTGGACGCCGTCCGGGAGGAAATGGATCAGATGGCGCTCGATCCAGCACCGGAAGTCCGTATTAATGTCGCACCGTCCGGGGTGGTGGGGGCATGAACAGCACACCAACCGTCCTGAACCGGATCCTCCTCACCCTGCTCGGCCTGAAACTGCTGGCGGTGGGCCTCCTGCTGGTCCTGCTGGCCACCGTTCCCGCCGTCGCAGCGTGGTGGCACCCCTGGTCCGCGGCAGCCTGGAGCACCGCCAACGATGCCTTCAACGCCACCCGGTTCCCTGGCCGGACGGAAAGCTGGCTCTGGATGGTGGTGGCATTCGCCCTCCTGGTCCTGATCGGACTGATGGTTGCCTGGGTGGCCCAGCAAGGTAAGGGCCGGTCGAACCTTTTAGCGTCCGAGTACGGTCCCGGGGAAGTCCCGGGCGATGTCCGGATCGGCGCGGGAGTGGCTGAACAGGCACTCAAGCAGGCGCTCGCCGGCCGACCGGATCTTGCCTCGTCCAGCGTGACCACCTACGACGTCAAAGGCACCCCGACACTGAGGATCCGGCTGCTGCCCCGCCAGGGGGTGGCGCCGCATCTTCTGGCCGCCGAAGTCTCCGGGCTGGTTGATGCCCTTGACGCAGTGGTGGGCAGGAAGACGCCAGTCCTGATCCACATCGGCGCCGGGGCCCGGACCCGCTTCGGTAGGGCCGAGCGCGTCCGCTGACACCGGTGCGTTCCCGCGTGGGCGTGGCTAAGGCCTAATCCTGCTGGCGCTGGGCGTCCCCTGGATGAGGAGTGGTTTTCTTCTGCAGGTACACGGTGCAGTCCACGGGAACCTCCTGCATGCCTGCCCACTCTGCCCGCGGTTCCGGTCCGCTGGATACCGCCACAGCGTAGCCGCCAGGCACCGGGGCGCTGGCGAATCCCATGTTGGCAATGACCAGCACGTCCCCGTTGGTGAAGGCCAGCACGCCGCTCCCAGGTGAATGGGCTTCTGCCCATTCGATGCTGCCCACACCCAATTTTTCCGCCGCCCGGAAGGCCAGTGCGGCGCGATACAGCTCCAGCGTGGACCCCTCCGTACCGTCCTGCAGGTCCGCTGCGTGCGGGCCGAAGCTCTCCGGCTGCGGCAGCCAGGGTTCTGCGGCGTTCTGAGCAGGGTCCGAGAATCCGAAGCCCGAAGCCCCGGCAGTCCATGGCAACGGCACCCGGCAGCCGTCCCTGCCTATTTCGGCGCCCCGGGTGCGGAAGAACGTGGGATCCTGCCGTGCCCCGGCGGGAAGCGTGGTGTGCTCCGGCAGGCCGAGTTCCTCGCCCTGGTACAGGTAGGCCGAGCCGGGAAGCGCCAGCGACACCAGGGTGGCGGCACGGGCCCGCGCCAGTCCCAGTGAGGCGTCCGGCTGTTCGTCGTCCGGGCCAATGCCCTTGGGAAAGGACGTGGGATCGGGCAGGCCAAAGCGGGTGGTGTGCCGGACTGTGTCATGGTTGCTGAGCACCCAGGTACACGGTGCACCCACGGTGGCCGCAGCGGCCAGGGAGGTGTCGATGGCCGCGGCCATCCGTTCCGCGTCCCAGCCTGCCAGCAGGAAGTCGAAGTTGAACGCCTGCTGCATCTCGTCCTGGCGGACGTAGCGGGCCAGCCGTTCCGCCGGTTCAACCCAGGCTTCGGCCACGAGCATGCGGTCGGGACCGTACCCGGAGAGCACCTTGTGCCAGTCGCGGTAGATCGCGTGGACACCTTCCTGGTCGAAGAAGGGCGACGGCGGATATACCGGCGATACTGCACGGTGCGGTTCTTCGGCGTCGGTGTGGGCGGCGGGGGCATCGCCGGGGAGCAGGGGGTCCCGGCGCGGGGGAGTGCCCTCCACCATGGCGGCCACGCCGTCCCAGTCGGGCAATCCGGCCTCCTTGACGAGTCCGTGGGCCACGTCCACCCGGAAGCCGTCCACACCCCGGTCCAGCCAGAACCGAAGGACGGACCGCATCTCGTCCTGGACCTCGCCGTTGTCCCAGTTCAGGTCCGGCTGCCTGGTGTCGAAGAGGTGGAGGTACCACTCTCCGTCCTGGCCGCCGGCGTCGGTGACCCGGGTCCAGGCGGGGCCGCCGAAGATCGACTTCCAGTTGTTGGGTGGCCTGTTGCCGTCCCCGGACCCCGGCTCAGAATCCTTGCCTGGCCGGAAGATGTACCTGTCCCTCTCGGCGGACCCCGGCGGCGCCGCCAGCGCTTCACGGAACCACAGGTGCTCATCCGAGGTGTGGTTGGGAACCAGGTCAACGATGACCTTCAGTCCCCGCCCGTGAGCATCCTGCAACATGCTGTCGAAGTCGGCCAGGGATCCGAACAGGGGGTCCACCTGGCGGTAGTCGGCCACGTCGTAGCCGCCGTCCGCCTGGGGTGATCTATAGAAAGGGGAGAGCCAGACAGCGTCCACGCCCAGCCGCTCCAAGTACGGCAGGTGGGTGGTCACGCCACGAAGATCACCCATTCCGTCACCGTTAGCGTCCGCGAAGGAGCGGGGATACACCTGGTAGACCACAGCATCGGCCCACCATTCGCGGCTGCTGCTCCGGGGGCCTGGAACGGACGGGTTGGACATTTGGTTCCCCTTAGATAACTTTTTGATGTAAACGCTTGCATGAACCGCAGCAACCTTACTAGTGTGACAGGCACCACATCAACCTCACCAACAACCGCAGTGTCGACTTACTTGTCTCTCAGCGAGGAGCTTCAAGCCAATGAAAACCCCTAGATTCCTTCTGCCGGTTGCCACGGCCGGTGTTCTGGCCCTTTCCCTGTCCGCCTGTGCCGGCGGAGGAGGTGGCGGAACCTCGGGCGGCGGCAGCGACGCTGAAGCCAACCTCGACAGCCGGGGCCCCATTACGTACGTGCAGGGCAAGGACAACAGCAACGTCGTCCGTCCGCTGATCGAGAAGTGGAACGCCGCGCACCCGGACGAAAAGGTCACCTTCAAGGAGCAGACCGACAACGCCGACCAGCAGCACGATGACTTGGTGCAGAACTTCCAGGCCAAGAACGCCGACTACGACGTCGCCAGCGTGGACGTCGTCTGGACGGCCGAGTTCGCCGCCAAGGGATGGCTCCAGCCGCTCAAGGACAAGATGGCTATCGACACCAAGGGCATGCTGGAGCCCACCATCGAGGCAGGCTCTTACAAGGGCACCCTCTATGCGGCTCCGGTTTCCTCCGATGGCGGCATCCTCTACTACCGCAAGGACCTGGTTCCCGAGGCCCCCAAGACGTGGGACGAGATGATGGGCATGTGCTCCATCGCCAAGCAGAACAACATCGGCTGCTACGCCGGGCAGTTCAAGCAGTATGAGGGCCTTACCGTCAACGCTTCCGAAGCCATCAACTCGGCCGGTGGATCTGTCCTGAATGATGACGGCAAGCCGAACCTGAACACCCCCGAGGCCGAAGCAGGCCTGAACAACCTGGTAGAGGCCTTCAAGAACGGCAACATCCCGGCTGAAGCCATCACCTACCAGGAAGAGGAAAGCCGCCGGGCCTTCCAGGACGGCAAGCTCCTGTTCCTCCGCAACTGGCCGTACGTCTACAACCTGGCCACCACTGAAGGATCCTCCAAGGTCAAGGATGTTTTGGGCATGGCTGCTCTTCCGGGCAAGGACGGCCCCCGGGGCCTCCTCCCTCGGCGGCCACAGCGCAGCCGTCAGCGTCTACTCCGACCACAAGGCCACGTCCCTGGACTTCGTGAAGTTCCTGGTCGAGGAAGAACAGCAGAAGTTCTTCGCAACCCAGGGTTCGCTGGCCCCGGTTCTCGGTGACCTTTACCAGGACCAGGAACTGGTTGCCAAACTGCCTTACCTGCCGGTGCTCAAGACTTCCATCGAGAATGCTGTTCCCCGGCCGGTAACCCCGTTCTACCCTGCAGTCACCAAGGCCATCCAGGACAACGCCTACGCGGCGCTGAAGGGTGAAAAGCCCGCCAAGGATGCCCTCTCCGACATGCAGAAGTCCATCGAGACCGCCGGCGCAGGATCGTAAACTGCCATGGCTACCGAATTGGGCCCGACGCCGGTAAAGCAGCCGGCGTCGGGCGCCGCCCCGGTCCATCACGGACCAAAAGGGGTAGGCGAAGACAACAGGATTGCCAGCCAGGGCCGGTGGGCTTCCTGGTTGCTGGCTCCGACAATCGTCGCGCTGGCCATTGTGATCGTGTACCCGATCATCAGCGCTATCGTGATGTCCTTCCAGAAGGATGCCGGGCTCGATCCCGTCACCGGACTCTTCACCGACGGCGGCGCGGCCGGCATCCAGAACTACGTGAACTGGCTTGGGCAGCAGTGTGCTGCCCAAGGCGGCGGAACCGTGGCTTGTCCGCCGGGCACCCTCGGCGGGCAGTTCTGGACCGCAACGGCCACCACCTTCTTCTTCACAGTGGTGACAGTCGGGTTTGAAACCGTCCTGGGCTTTTGGATGGCCATGATCATGGCACGGAGCTTCAAGGGCCGCAGCCTGGTCCGGGCTGCCGTCCTGGTGCCGTGGGCTATTCCCACCGCCGTCACCGCGCAGCTGTGGCTGTTCATGTTCGACTTCAACGGCATCATCAACAAGCTGTTCAATGTCTCCATCCTGTGGACCGGCAGTGAGTGGCCCGCCAAGTGGGCGGTCATCATCGCCGACACGTGGAAGACCACGCCCTTCATGGCCCTGCTGATTCTGGCCGGCCTGCAGATGATTCCTGCCGAGGTCTACGAGGCATCAAAGGTGGACGGGGCCAGTGCCTGGCAGCGCTTCCGACTGATTACCCTGCCGCTGGTCAAGCCCGCCCTGATGGTCGCCATCCTGTTCCGTACCCTTGACGCGCTGAGGATGTTCGATCTGCCGTATATCCTCACCGGCGGTGCCAACAACACCACTACGCTGTCCATCCTGGTGATCAATCAAATCAGACAGGGATTCAACTCGGCGGCGGCGCTGTCAACCATCACATTCATCATCATTTTCCTGGTCGCCTTCATTTTCGTCAGGTTCCTCGGAGCGAACGTGGTGGAGCAGAGCGGCGCCAGCGGTAAGGGGAAGAAATGACCGCGGCAACTGCCCCAGCGTCTCTCCGGGCGCAGCAGGACAAGGGACGCAAGGCAGCCCAGAACAAGGAGAAATGGGCCAGCGCCAGGACGTACATCAGCGCCGCGGTCATCCTGATCTGGTGCCTGGCGCCAGCCTACTGGATGGTGGTGACGGCGTTCCGCGAGGTGGGCTTCACTTACGACACCACGCCGTGGCCAACCCACGTCACGCTGGACAACTTCCTCACTGCCTTCGACACATCGTTTGGCAACAAGTTCGGCCAGGCGCTGCTGAACAGCATCATCATCGGCGTGACAGTCACGGTAGTCTCGCTCGTCATCGGCGTCTTTGCCGCGTACGCGCTGGCCCGGCTTAACTTCCGGTTCAAGTACCTGGTATTGGGCTTCATCTTGGGCGCCTCGATGTTCCCGGGTGTTGCCCTGATCACGCCGCTGTTCCAGCTCTTCACGAACATTGGCTGGATGGGCACCTATCAGGCGCTGATCATTCCGAACATCTCGTTCGTCCTGCCGCTGACCGTCTACACACTGACGTCCTTCTTCCGGGAAATGCCCTGGGAGTTGGAGGAATCAGCCCGCGTTGACGGTTGCACGCAGGGTCAGGCGTTTCGCAAGGTGATCATGCCGCTGGCGGCTCCGGCCATCTTCACGACGGCCATCCTGGCATTCATCTCCTCATGGAATGAATTCCTGATTGCCAGCCAGCTGTCGAATGAACGAACCCAGCCGGTGACGGTTGCCATTGCCAGCTTCGCTGGTGCGCAGCCCAATCAGATCCCGTATACGGCCATCATGGCCGCGGGAACCATCGTCACCATTCCGCTGGTGATCCTGGTGCTGGTCTTCCAGCGCAAGATTGTTGCCGGCCTGACGGCAGGTGCAGTCAAGTGACAGGCGACGCTTCCCGCTCCCGGGCTCCGGGAGCGGGAAGCACACGCCGACGCGTCCGTTCGGGCGAAGACTTTGACATCATCATCGGGTTCCTCGGCTTCTGGGCCCTGGTCCTGCTGGTGGTGACCGTCTGGATGGAAGTGACCGCGCAACCGGCCCTGGGCTGGGCCTTGGGGTTGCTGGCAACCCTCCTGGCGCTCTACGGCATGATCCGGCTCCGCCGCAAACTTCCGGACCGGAGGTAGCCGTCACAGAACGGGTTACGTCCTGCGCGGTTAACACCGCATCCACGCAGAATGCGAAAATACGAATTCTTGGGGGTAACGCAGGGCGGACAGCCTTACGCTGCAAGGAGTAATTGAGGGGACACCGTGGCACGCACAACAGAGAGATCCCAGCGGGGCGGCCATAACGGAGTCAGTATCGAGGACGTTGCCGCCGCCGCCGGTGTATCAACCGCCACGGTGTCCCGGGCCGTACGGGGCCTGCCCAGGGTTTCGCCGGCCACCCGCGAGAAGATCCTGGAGGTCGCAGGAAACCTCGGTTACGTGGCATCCTCCTCGGCCTCGGGGCTGGCCACGGGGAGAACCAAAACCATCGGCGTGCTGGCCCCGTTTGTTAGCCGCTGGTTCTTTTCCAAGGCCATCGAGGGGGCCGACCGGGAACTCCATGCCCGGCAGTACAACCTCTCGCTGTTCAACCTGGGCGGGCACGGCAGCAACCGGGAACGGCTCTTCAGCAAGACCATGGTCTACAAGCAGATCGACGCCCTGCTGGTCCTTTGTATGGCGCTGACCCCCGAAGAGCTGGACCACCTGCAAAAAATCGACATCCCCCTGGTGGTGGTGGGCGGGCATGTCGAGGAGTGCGCCTACATCGGCATCGATGATTACGCGGCCGCTTCCACCGCTGTCCGGCACCTGATCGACCTCGGCCACCGGGACATCGCCCTGCTCCACGGCGACGACGAAACGGACCTGAATTTCGATGTTCCCCGGGTCCGCATCCTGGCCTTCAGGGACGTGATGACGGCCGCCGGCCTGAAGATCCGCCCCGAATGGGACCAATGGGGAGACTTTACGGTCCGCAGCGGGCAGGAAGCATTCCGGCGGCTGTGGTCCGGGTCCGAGGCCAAGCCCACCGCAATCTTCTGTGCCTCGGACGAGATGGCCATGGGCGTCATCTTCGAGGCCGCCCGCATCGGCGTCAACGTACCTGCGGACCTGTCAGTGGTGGGCATCGACAACCACGACTTTGCCGAAGCCATGGGCCTGACTACAGTGGGGCAGCGGCCGGACGAGCAGGCGGAGCTGGCCACCAAGATGCTTCTCGACGAACTGGACGGACAGGAAGGGGCGGTGCAGTCCGCCGTCGCGCCGCACGAACTGATGGTCCGAAGGACCACGGCGCCACCCCTGCACTGACCGGTCCCTGGGCGGAAATGCCCGGACGGGGAAGGGCGCCGGACCTCAGGAGGCGCGGGCCAACTGCCGGATGGGGATCCAGCGCGAGGCCAGCCGCCGGTAGGCCGCAGCCGCACCGGTCATGTCGCCCTCTGCCAGGCATTCGATGCCGAGCCTGATGTCCGTGGGGGAGTCGTCCGGGTAGACCTTGTCCGCTACGGATCCGTAGTCCAGTTCAATCATCGACTCCACATGGAACTGCTCCAGCCATTCGGTCAGCTGGGCAAGATCGTCCAGCATGTCGAGGTCCGGGGCGGCCAGTGCAAGGTTGGCAACGGCGTAGCGGGCACGTTCCAGCGCATCCGTAATTGACGCCCACACCCGGACCGTGACGATACGGCCGGCGGCCTCCACGACGTCCTTGTGGTCCGACTCCATGAACAGCGAAAACCAGCTGAAGGGGATGCCCCACGTGGACGCCCTGGTGTGTACCCGCGTGGAACCGTCCCGCGCCTTGACCAGGTCGATGCGTTCCTGGTGCCTGTCCCGCTGTTCTTCGGGGATCAGCAGTTCCGCGAGCGGGCCGTGGATTCCTTCCATCAGTGCATTCGCGGCCAGCCCGGCACGGAGCACCAGCTGGCTGGGGCAGTACAGGAGTTCCGGCTCGGCCTCCGGGCCGCCGTCGCCGTCAGTGGTCTCCCCGGGCTGGGCTGCCGGGGCGGCGGTGACCCGCACCAGATCGGTGCGGCCGGTAGGGAACGGATCACCGCCGGGGCGGGTGATCCGTCCCAGCGAGGCGAGGAGTTCGGCGTTCTCGACGGCGGCACGTGAGGCAGTGTGCGCCCCGGCCGCCTGGATGGCTTTCCGCTGTTCCTGCGGGAAGGCGTCAAGGGGTTCGTAGACGCGGAGGGTGGAGGAAAACGGCAGGCCTGCCTGGCCCCGGTAGAGGTTGCCCGTCACTGCGGTCTCCTTGGCTGGGTCCAGGACGTTGTCATCAGTCCGCCAGTTCCACCAGGACGGGGGCGTGGTCCGATGCGCCCTTGCCTTTGCGCTCTTCCCGGTCGATGGAGGCGCCGGTGACCCGGGCGGCCAGAGCCTTCGAGGCCAGGACGAAGTCGATGCGCATGCCTTCCTTCTTGGGGAACCGCAGCTGGGTGTAGTCCCAGTAGGTGTAGACGCCGGGGCCGGGAGTGTACGGCCGGACGACGTCGGTGAAACCTGCAGTCTCGAAGGCATGGAAGGCGGCGCGCTCCGGCGGGCTGACGTGGGTGTACCGGTTGTTGACGAAGAGGTCGATGTCCCAGACGTCGTCGTCGAAGGGGGCGATGTTCCAGTCACCCATCAGTGCCACCTGGGCCTCGGGATTTTCTGTCACCAGGCCCTGGGCATGGGTCTTCAGGCTCTCGAGCCACTTGAGCTTGTAGGGCATGTGTTCGTCATCCAGGGAGCGGCCGTTGGGGATGTACAGGCTCCAGATCCGGACGCCGCCGCAGGTGGCGGCCATGGCGCGGGCTTCCTGCACCGGGTCCTTGCCCGCCTTGCCGAAGGCCGGCTGGTCCAGGAACGTGCGCTCCACGTCCTCCAGCCCCACACGGGAGGCGATGGCCACGCCGTTCCACTGGTTCACGCCGAAGTGGGCCACCTCGTAGCCCATGCGTTCGAAGAGCTCCCAGGGAAAGTTGTCGTCCTTGCACTTCGTTTCCTGGATGGCCAGGACGTCGCAGTCGCTGCGCTGGAGCCAGGCTTCAACACGGTCGGCGCGGGCACGGAGCGAGTTCACATTCCAGGTAGCTATCTTCACGCCTCCTAACTTACCGTGGCTGCCGCACCGCAGGTAAAGCAGCCGGTAAAGCCCGCGCGGCGGCCCCCAGGCCCGGCGGAGCGGGCCGAAGCGGCCGCGGACGACGCGATGGAATTTAGTAGGAAGTCCGAGTATATTCGCAACCAGAATGACCTGGGTCACTAAAAGCCGGATCACATGCAAAGGGGCATCCAGCCATGGTGCGCGAGCTTTCCCATTACATTGGCGGCAGCCACGCCGGCGGAACCTCCGGACGGTTTGGTGACGTTTTTGACCCGTGCACCGGCGAAGTGCAGGCGCGCGTGCCGCTCGCGGGCCGGGACGAAGTGCAGTCCGCGGTGGCTGCCGCCGCGCAGGACCAGCCGGAATGGGCGGCGTTGAACCCGCAGCGGCGGGGCCGGATCCTGCTGAAGTTCGTAGACCTGGTGAACCGGAACATGGACGAGCTGGCCAGGCTGCTGTCGTCTGAACACGGCAAGACCCTGGCCGACTCCATCGGTGACATTCAACGCGGACTGGAGGTGGTGGAGTTTGCTGCCGGCGCGCCGCACCTGCTCAAGGGCGAGTTCTCCAGCGACGCCGGCCAGGGCATCGACATCCACTCGCTGCGGCAACCCCTGGGCGTCGTCGCCGGCATCACCCCCTTCAACTTTCCCGCCATGATCCCGCTTTGGAAGGCCGGCCCCGCCCTCGCCGCCGGTAACGCCTTCGTGCTCAAACCTTCGGAACGGGACCCGTCCGTGCCGCTGCGGCTCGCGGAATTGTTCAGCGAAGCGGGTGTTCCTGACGGTGTCTTCAGCGTGGTGAACGGGGACAAGGAAGCCGTGGACGCCCTCCTTGAGGATCCCCGCGTGAAAGCGGTCGGTTTCGTGGGTTCCACACCCATTGCCCAGTACATCTACGCCAAGGCGGCCGCCCACGGAAAGCGGGCCCAGTGCTTCGGCGGGGCCAAGAACCACATGGTGGTGATGCCGGATGCGGACCTGGACCAGGCGGCGGATGCCCTTATCGGTTCAGGCTACGGCTCGGGAGGAGAGCGCTGCATGGCGATTTCCGTGGCCGTGCCGGTAGGTGAGGACACCGCCAACAGGCTGGTGGCCCGGCTGGAGGAACGCGTCCGGAAACTTACGGTAGGCCACAGCCTCGACCGCGACTCGGACTTCGGGCCAGTGGTGTCCGCGGCCGCGAGGGACCGTATCGAGGGACTCATCAGTTCAGGCGTGGACGACGGCGCCACCCTCCTCGCCGATGGACGCGGCCTCACGGTCAGCGGCTACCCCGGCGGTTTCTGGGTGGGTCCGACGCTCTTCGACCACGTCACCCCGGACATGGCCATCTACCGCAATGAAATCTTCGGGCCGGTACTGGGTGTGGTCCGCGCCGCCACCTACGACGAAGCCCTCCGGCTTTGTACCAATAACCCGTTCGGCAACGGCGTGGCCATCTTCACGCGCGACGGCGACTCCGCCCGGGACTTCGCCACCAGGGTGGATGTGGGCATGGTGGGGGTCAACGTCCCTATTCCGGTGCCGCTGGCCTACTACACGTTCGGCGGCTGGAAGGCCTCGGGGTTCGGGGACCTGAACCAGCACGGGGCGGACGCCTTCCGCTTCTATACCAAGACCAAAACGGTCACCACGCGGTGGCCCTCAGGAATACGCCACGGCGCCAGCTTCGTGATGCCGGAAGGAAGCTGATGACGGACACGGCCGCCACGCCTGACGCGGAAGTGCTCTTCACCCGGCGGGGCCGGCTGGCGGTGGCAACGCTCAACCGGCCCAAGGCCGTCAACGCACTCACCGCCGGGATGGTGGAGGCACTGCTGCGGCAGCTCACCGAATGGGCGGAGGACGCCAGCGTCAGCACGGTCCTGGTGCAGGGCGCCGGCGGCCGGGGTTTGTGCGCCGGGGGAGACATCGTGGCGATTTACCGCGACATCCTCCGGGGAGGAGACGATACGGCGGACTTCTGGCAGGCCGAGTACCGGCTGAATTACCTGATCTCCCGGTACCCGAAGCCCTACGTCGCGCTGATGGACGGGTTGGTATTGGGCGGCGGCGTGGGAATCTCGGCGCACGGCTCGGTCCGCGTGGTCACCGAGCGGACCAGGACCGGCATGCCGGAGACCACCATTGGGTTTGCGCCCGACGTCGGCGGGACGCTTTTGCTGGCCGGCGCACCAGGGGAGGCGGGAACCCATGCAGCCCTCACCGGTGCCCACCTCGATGGTGCGGACGCGCTGTTCCTCGGCCTGGCAGACCACTACGTTCCGTCCGGCAGGCTCGACGAACTCACGGCAGCGCTGGAAAACGAAACCCCGGAAGACGCCGTCGGACGCTTGGCCGTGGACCCGCCGCCGTCCGGACTTGCCGGGCAGCGGCAGTGGATCGACAGCTGCTACGACTCTGCAGACGCGGAAGAAATCGTGGGGCGGCTGCGGGCCTGGGCCGGGGACGGCAGCGCCGAAGCGTCCCAGGCTGCAGACACCATCGAGGCGAAGTCCCCCACCTCCGTCAAGGTCACCCTGGCGTCGCTGCGGCGGGTGGCGGGGATGCCCCTGGACCGGGCGCTGGCGCAGGAGTACCGGGTGGGCCTGCGGTTCCTGGCGGCCCCCGATTTCCGCGAAGGCATCCGGGCGCAGGTGGTGGACAAGGACCGCACCCCGCACTGGAGGCCGCCCACTCTGGCAGAGGTATCGCCGGAGCAGGTTGAACGCTTTTTTGGATCGCTCGGCAGCAGGGAACTGGACCTCGGGCCAGTCCGGAGCAGGAGCCGGAGGCGGCACAACAAGAGGAGGCGGACAGTGCCTGACACTTACACCGTAGCGTTCCTGGGGCTCGGCCACATGGGCGGACCGATGGCCGTGAACCTGGTCAGGGCCGGGCACCGGGTGGCCGGGTACGACGTCGTGCCGGCCGCCTTGGACGCGGCCCGCTCCGCCGGCGTCCCGGTGGTTGGAAGTGTTGCCGGGGCCGTGCCGGACGCGGACGTGGTACTCACCATGTTTCCCAGCGGCCGGCATGTCCTGGACGCCTACCGCGGTAGCGGGGACCAGCCGGGACTGCTGGAGCTTGCCGCGCCAGGAACCATGTTCCTGGACTGTTCCACCATCAACGTCGACGAAGCCAGGGAAGCGGCGCAGCTGGCGCTCGGCGCCGGGCACCGGTCCGTGGATGCTCCCGTGTCCGGCGGCGTGGTGGGCGCGGAGGCCGGAACGCTCACCTTCATGGTGGGCGGTGAAGAGGACGACTTCGACGCCGTCAGGCCGCTCCTCGATGTCATGGGCAAGCGCATCGTTCATTGCGGAGCCCACGGGGCCGGCCAGGCGGCGAAGGTATGCAACAACCTGATCCTGGGCGTCTCGATGATCGCCGTCAGCGAGGCCTTTGTCCTCGGCGAGAAGCTGGGGCTGAGCCACCAGGCGCTGTTCGACGTCGCCTCCGCCGCATCCGGGCAATGCTGGGCCCTGACCACCAACTGCCCGGTGCCCGGCCCGGTTCCCACCAGTCCGGCCAACCGCGGCTACCAGCCGGGATTCGCCGGCGCGCTGATGGCCAAGGACCTTAACCTTGCCCTCAACGCCCTGCACAGCACCGGGGTGGCCGGCCGGATGGGGACGCTTGCCGCAGAAATCTACGATACGTTTGCGGCGGAAGGCGGCGCCGGCCAGGACTTCTCCGCGATCATCAACGACATCCGCGAAAAGTCCGGCACCGCGCCGCACAAGACCGCAACAGCGCACGACGACGGGAGTCCTGAATGACGGAGTACGCCAACATCCTGGTGGAACAGCGCGGCAGGGTGGGGCTGGTGACCCTTAACCGGCCCCAGGCCCTGAATGCACTGAACAAAGCCACCATGGAGGAACTGGTGCACGCCGTCAGCGCCATGGACGCTGACCCCGGAACCGGCGCCGTGGTGATCACCGGCTCAGGGAAAGCCTTTGCGGCCGGCGCCGACATCAAGGAAATGGCCGCCCAGGGCTACATGGACATGTACGCCGCGGACTGGTTCCGCGGCTGGGAGGACTTCACCCGGCTCCGTATCCCCACCGTTGCTGCTGTATCCGGGTTTGCCCTGGGCGGCGGCTGCGAACTGGCCATGATGTGCGATCTCCTCATCGCCGGGGACAATGCCAAGTTCGGCCAGCCCGAAATCAACCTCGGCGTCCTTCCCGGCATGGGCGGCTCGCAGCGGCTCACCCGGGCCGTGGGCAAGGCCAAGGCCATGGACCTGATCCTTACCGGGCGGTTCATCGGAGCCGAGGAAGCCGAGCGGTCCGGCCTGGTGTCCCGCGTGGTACCCGCAGAGGACGTGGTGGCCGAAGCCCTCAAAGCCGCCGAAGTAATTGCCGGCAAATCAAAGCCGGTGGCGATGGTTGCCAAGGAAGCCGTGAACGCCGCCTTCGAAACCGGGCTGGCCCAGGGTGTCATGTTTGAGCGCCGGCTCTTCCACTCCCTGTTCGCCACCGAGGACCAGAAGGAAGGCATGGCGGCGTTCACGGAAAAGCGCGAACCGGAGTTCAGGCACCGGTAACAGCCAGCGACTCCCGGTAGGCCGCGAGGTCGCGGTCCATCTCCTCGGCCATCAGGGAGTTATTGATCATCACGGCGGTCCACGACGCGGCCGCAGCGGATGCCAGGACCTGCGCCCTCATATCCGTGACATTGCCGGCGGCCCAGACGCCGGGCACTGACGTGGCGCCTTCCGCATCGGTTTCCAGGTAATCCCCGATTCCCATTGGATGCGGAACCGCCGCCAGGCCGAGGCCGCTGAACGGGTCAAGGCGGGCGTGCACCCGGCTACCCACGACGACGGCGTCCACCGCCACCTCCGGGCCGCCAGCCAGCACCACAGCCTTGAGCGCATCGCCGTGGACCCGCACGGTCTCGACGGGGCCGGGAACCACCTTCACACCCCGGGCAGCCAATTGCTCGGGTTCGTCTCCGGAGGGCTCCACCACGTCATTGAGGAACAGGGTGATGTTGCTGCTCCATTGCCGGAACAGCAGGGCCTGGTGCACAGACCACGGACCGGTGCCCAGAACGCCGATGGCCTGGTCCCGGACCTCCCATCCATGGCAGAACGGGCAGTGCAGTACGTCCCGGCCCCAGCGCTCGCGCAGGCCCGGGATGTCCGGCAGCTCGTCCACCAGGCCCGTGGTGATCAGGAGCCGCCGCCCATGAAGCCGCCGGCCGTCGTCGAGCGTTACCTCGAAGCCCTGCTCCGCGCCGCCTCCGGCAGCCACTACCGTGCCGTTGATGATGTCCGCGCCATAGTGCTGCGCCTGGTCGCGGCCAGTGGCGAGGAGTTCTGCCGGGCTGATTCCGTCGCGTGAAAGGAATCCGTGCACGCCGTGCGCCGGGGCATTGCGGGGCTCACCGCCGTCCACCACCGCCACCCGCCGCCGGCTCCGGCCCAGCATCAGCGCGGCGCTCAGGCCGGCGGCCCCACCGCCTACTACCAGTACGTCGTAAAAGGAGTTCTGTTCAGTCATGCATTCATCGTGTTCCCCGCCCCAAGTTCTGGCAAAGTAATTTGCCGATATGGCAAAATTGCCGGATGGATGAAAAGCTCGACGACGTCCTCTCCGCCGTTGGCCCGCGACTGAAGGCTTTACGCCTGCGCAGGGACGTCACGCTGACCGCGCTCGCAGCCGCCACGGGCATTTCCGTCAGCACGCTCTCCAGGCTCGAATCGGGCCAGCGGCGGCCCAACCTCGAACTCCTGCTTCCTCTTGCGCAGGCCCACCAGGTACCCCTCGACGAGCTGGTCGGCGCTCCGGCCACGGGGGACCCCCGCATCCACCTGCGTCCCATCACCGCCCACGGCATGACCATCATTCCGCTCACCCGCAAGCCCGGCGGTATCCAGGCCTACAAGCACATCGTTCCTGCCGGGCCGGTGGAGGAACCCAACCCACAGGTCCACGAGGGCTACGAATGGCTCTACGTGCTGAACGGCAAACTGCGGATGGTCCTGGGGGCCCGGGACCTGGTCCTGGGGGCGGGCGAAGCAGCGGAATTCGATACCCGGGTGCCGCACTGGTTCGGCCGGGCCGACGGGAAGGCCGTGGAGTTCCTCAGCCTGTTCGGCTCCCAGGGTGAGCGCATGCACATCCGGGCCCACCCGGCGGCCGGAAGAGCCCCGGGGGCCTAACCGCGCTCCGCGCTGCCAGCGGGCGTTCAGGTCCGTGCGGTAGACAGGACCTGCAGGGGTACAGTCGCGGAACGCAGTGGAAATCGGGGGAGCAGCCTATGTGGGCAACAGCGGCAGATGGAACGGGTGCGGCGGAGGGCCTGGGCGGGCTGGTGGGTGCCGCGGCCCAGGTGATCGAAAACCTCGGTGAATGGGGCGTTGGCGCCTTCACCCTCGCCGAAACCGTGGTCCCGCCCATTCCCAGCGAAGTGATCCTGCCGCTGGCCGGATACCTCGCCAAACAGGGCTCCCTGAACCTGGGGCTCATCTTCGTCACCAGTACGCTGGGCGCCTACCTCGGCGCACTCCTGCTGTACTGGCTCGGTGCCAAACTTGGGCTGGAGCGGTCGATCCGCGGCCTGTCGAAGCTGCCGCTGGTAGACCGTGAGGACTTCGAAAAGGCCGCAGGCTGGTTCACCCGGCACGGTAAGTCCTCGATCTTCTTTGGCCGGCTCCTGCCCGGCGTCCGCAGCCTGATCTCGCTTCCCGCCGGGGCGGCGGCGATGCCGCTCCTGACCTTTTCCGTCTTTACCCTGGCCGGCAGCGCCCTGTGGAACGGAGCGCTGATCGGGTTCGGGTACCTGCTGGGAACGCAGTACCACCTGATTGAGGGCTACTCGAAGTACCTGAACTACGCCGTCTACGCCGCCCTCGCCATCACCCTGGCCTGGCTGGTGGTCCGCCGGGTGAAGCGGGCGAAGGTAAACCGCTGACAGCAGTCAGGGACTGTCCTCGAAATCACCCGAACCCCTGCGGAAGTCGCCCAGGATCCGGATCAGCGCATCAACATCCTCCGGCGGAAATCCCGTCTCGCTGAAGACCTGGCTGTTGAGGGCCGCCGTCGAACGCTGAGCGACAGTACGGCCCTCCGCCGTGAGCCCCACCAGGGTGGTGCGGCCGTCGGTGGGGTGCGGCGAGCGGGCCACCAGGCCCGCGCGTTCCAAACGGTCCACGGCGTTGGTGACCGACGTCGGGTGAACCTGAAGCAGGGCGCTCGCCTTGTTCATTGGCAGGGCACCCTTCCGGGCGAAACTCAAGAGCGCCAGCAGTTCGTACCGGGCGAAGGTCAGGCCAAACGGTTTGAGGGCGGATTCGATCCTGGCCAGAAGGATCTGCTGGGTCCGCATAATTGCCGTAATGGCGGCCATGGGCGCTGCGACATCTGACCAGCCGCGGTCCTCCCAGTTCCGCCGGGCTTCGGCAATCGGATCCCGGGATAACGGTGTGCCCATAGCCAGCCCCTTTCCGAAAATCCTGTGAATATACTAGGACATCCAACCGTTTGGAAGGGAGGCGTTATGCCCGGACACTCCCACGACGGACCGGCGGAGATTCCCTATCCGGACGCGGATCTCCTGCACATCGTGCGGCTGCTTCCGCCCACGGAACAGGCCAGGTACGCGGAGATCCGGAACTACCTGCAGTCCGCCGTCAGGCCGGCCTCCATCGGCTACTGGAACCGGGAAGAGTTCCCGCGCGATGTAGTGGCCGGGATGGGCGCCCGCGGGCTGGGGGAATTGCAGCTGGACGGCAGTTCCGCCCTGTTCAAAGGCCTCATGTACGTGGAAGTGGCCAGGGCCGACGTCTCGCTCTCCGCCCTGGCCGGGATCCACAACGAACTCATCGTGGGCACCATCCACCACCTGGGGTCCGATGAGCAGAAGCGCAGGTGGCTCCCCGGTCTGAGGACCTTTGCGCAGCTGGGAGCTTTCGCCCTGACGGAGCCCGGCCATGGCTCCGACATCTCCCGCGGGCTCGAAACAACCGCCCGGCGGGACGGCGGCGAGTGGGTCCTCAACGGCACCAAACGCTGGATCGGCAGCGGGACCGTTGCCGATGTCGCCCTGGTCTGGGCCCGGGACACGGCTGACGGGCACCTCAAATGCTTTCTCGTGGAAACGGACCGCCCAGGCTACTCCGCCGCCAGGATTGAACACAAGATCGGCCTGCGGATCATGCAGAATGCCGATATCAGGCTGGAGGATGTACGCATACCGGCGGCCAACCTCCTGCCCGGGGCGTCAAGCTTCGCCTCGGCCAGCTTGTTGCTTCGGGACTCCCGGGCCTGGGTGGGCTGGCAGGCCGCCGGCATCCAGTTCGCTGCCTTCGATGTGGCCCGCAGCTACACGCTGAACCGCCGCCAGTTCGGCAGGGAACTCGCGGGGTTCCAGCTGGTCCAGCAGCAGCTCGCGGATATCCTCGGGAACGCCGCCGCTTCACTGGCCCTGATGGTCCAGCTGGCCCGGCTCCAGGAAGACGGGCTGCTGGAAATGGCACAGGCGGCCATGGCCAAGGCCACCACCACCAGGCTTGCCAGGGCCTCGGTGGCGATGGGGCGCTCGCTGCTGGGCGGCAACGGCATTACCAGCGACCACGAGATGGCAAAGCTTTTCGCAGACGCCGAGATCCTGTATACGTACGAGGGGAGTTACGAGATCAACTCGCTGCTGGTTGGAAGGGCCGTTACAGGAATCCAGGCGTTCACCTAGGACGCCAGGCGGACTGTTACAGGTTCCGGTCCGCGTAGGTCCGCAGAGCGTCCCGAACAAAAGTGGCTCCGGCCTCGCCCCCGTAGTTGGCGGCGAACCGTGGGTCTGCCACGTACATGTCCGCCAGGCCAGTGACGTAGCCTTTGATGTCCCCGCCGGCCTCGGCAGCGGGCGTTCCCGGGATGGAGCGGAGCCACGCCACGTGCCGGGCGGCAAGGTCCTGGGCTGCGTCGCCACCGGGGACCGCCCCGGAGCCTGCCGTTGCCAGCCAGTCCCGGCCCAGTCCTTCCGAGCGGGACTTCCACTCCCGCTTTTCGGCCTCGTCCATGCTCCGCCACCACGAGTCGCTTTTCGCGTAGGCGTCCTTTCCCCACCGCTCTTCCACTTCGTCTTTGTACTGCGTGTGGTCGAAGCCATCAAACATCTTCTCTGCCACGAGCTCTCCTCCTTGTTGCACTGTTTCGATTGTTCGGCGGACGGACCGGACTTGCCGGGCCAGGCGTTCCTGTTCCTGGCCCAGCCATTCAAGGTGCCGGGTCAGCGCCCGGACGGGGTCCGTCTGGTGCTGGAAGACTTCGGCGATGGCCGGCAGGCCCAGGCCCAGCTCCCGAAGGAGCAGGATCCGCTGCAGCTGTAGGAGGGCTCCGCCGTCGTAGTAGCGGTAGCCGTTGCTGCCCACCCTGGTGGGCTTCAGCAGGCCGATGTCATCGTAGTGGCGGAGGGTACGGCTGGTGGTTCCCGCCATCCTGGCCACGTCCTGGATGGGCCAGCCGCTGGCCCTGTCCTCTCCGGTTGCTTCCATGCTTCGAGCGTAGGGGTTGACGCAGCGTCAAGGTCAAGGGGAAACGTGAAGGGAATCCGTTAACGTTTTTGCCGGCGGTCAGCGGGTGCGGCGGTGGCGCGCCTGGGCCACCAGCCGGGTGAATGAAAAGACGAAGACGGCCTCGACCAGGACCATGAGTCCGGCCAGCAGCCATTGCTGGCGGGCTACGAAGAAGACGCAGCCGGTCAGGACCAGGATGGTGCCCAGGGCCAGGGCGTAGACAGCAAAGCCGACGGCGACGCGGGCGCTGCGCACGCCGGTGCGGAAACCGAATCCGTGGGGTTCGCCACCGGGCTGGCCGGGGACACGGTCCGGCATTCCGGGACCGAGCCTGTCGAACTCTTCCCAGGGATCCCTGTCCTCTTCCTTGCCGGTCATGGGTCAATTATCCCAAAAGCACCGAACGTCGTGGGAGGGGCCGCCGGCAGGCACAACTAAAACAGCGGCCCCGCCAACACGAGGTTGGCGGGGCCGCTGCCGGGGGTTGGCCCGGGTAACCGGGCCGGCCGTAAGACTTAGAGCGGGCGGATGTTCTCTGCCTGCGGGCCCTTGGGGCCCTGGGTCACGTCGAATTCGACCTTCTGGTTTTCGTCCAGTGAGCGGTAACCGCTGCTGGCGATTGCCGAGTAGTGGGCGAAAACGTCAGCGGACCCGTCATCGGGGGCAATGAAGCCAAAACCCTTTTCGGCGTTGAACCATTTAACTGTGCCTGTTGCCATGGCTGCATTCCTTCATGTGACTCTGATTCTCTCCCCGGATTTCAGCCCGGGGTGTGCGAAGAACGTCCCCCGCAATCCCAAAGTACGGGGCTAAACGCCCTGTTGCAAGGGTAAACGCCACAAACCCGCGTCAGCGCATGCCCTCACGGCGGATGGCGGTGGCAATCGCGGCGGCCCGGGTTTCCACTCCCAGCTTCGAATAGATGTGCGCCAGGTGGGTTTTGACAGTGGCTTCCGAAATGAAAAGCCGCTGGCCGAGTTCGCGGTTGCTAAGCCCCTGGGTGAGCAGGCTCAGCAGCTCCGCCTCGCGCGGAGTGAGGATCTCCTCCGGGTTGCGGAGTTGCTGGAAGAGCCGCGAAGCCACCGGCGGGCTCATCACGCTCCTGCCCTGCACCGCGCCGCGGACAGCCGCAAATATCTCCTCAGGGGCGGCGTCCTTCAGCAGGTAACCCATGGCTCCGGCATCCACGGCACGCACAATGTCCGCGTCCGAATCGTAGGTAGTGAACACCAGGATGGCCTGCCTGCTGTTGAGCCCGCGGATGCGCCGGATGGCCTCGATGCCGTCCATGCCCTCACCCATGGCGAGGTCCATGACCACGACGCCGGGCGAATGCTCCCGCACCAGCTCCAGGGCTTCCTCCCCGGACGCGGCGTCGGCCACCACCGCGATGTCCGGCTGGGTTCCCAACAGGGCGCGCAGCCCGCTCCGGACCACCCGGTGGTCATCGACCAGGAGCACGGTAATGGCACTCATGCCTGGCTTCCGTCCGTTGAGGCCGCTGAAAGGCCAGCGGGGAGTTGCGCCGCCACGATGGTGCCCTCGCCCGGGGCGCTTTCCACCGAGAACGTCCCGCCAAGCTGTTCCACGCGCTGCCGCATGGCCCGCAGGCCGTAGCCTCCGGCGTCCGACGGCGGGGCTGCCGCCGCCGGATCAAAGCCGGCGCCGTCGTCGTAAACATCCAGGGTGACGGCATCCGGAAGGAATCCGAGGGTCACGGTGGCGGTGGTTGCGGAGGCATGGAGCCGAACGTTGGACGCCGCACTTTGGACCACTCGCAGCAAGGTGTGCCGGATGTCTGCCGCCACCGGCCGGGGTTCGCCGGTGACCAGGAGCTGGGCGTCGGGAAGGTATCGGAGGGCCGCCGTCAGCAGGGCTTCCGGCAGCGGCGACCCTTCGAGTCCGGGGGAGGCAAGGTCATGGACCAGGCTACGGGTTTCGGCCAGGTTGTCCCGCAGCAGGGAAGTGGCCCGCCGCAGGTCCGCGTGGGCGGAGGTCGCGGGCCAGGTGCGCCCGGCAGCCTCGAGCAACAGCAGGCTGCTGGCCAGGCCCTGGGTCACGGTGTCGTGGATTTCGCGGGAAACCCGCTCCCGCTCGGCAATGGTGCCTGCACGCCGTTCGCTGGCAGCCAGCTTCCCCTGCGCGGTGGACACCTCGCCGTGCAGCCGCCGCTGTTCCTCGGCATCGTTGCGGATCCGGTCATGGATGAGGGTCAGCATCACACCCACGGCCAGGGGGCCAAGCAGCATTGCCAGGTCCGTGCCCCCGCTGAGCCTGAACAATCCTGCCGCCGTGGCGACGGCGATGATGCCCGCGGCAACATAGGCCGCAGCACCGCTGATTGCGGCACGGCAGAGGAAGAAGAGGGCGAAGGAGCACCAGGCAAAGCTGGGTGCCGCGATGACCAGCACCGCCCAGACGGCCACCAGGGCGGACATCCACGCCAGTCCAGGCAAACCGCGCCTGGCAAGCACCGCAACGCCCGCGTACAGCAGGGAGGCTGCAGCGGCGAGGCACAGGACCAGCACATTGTCCGCGGGCGGGTGGCGCATGACGTACCGGGCGGTCGACGCCACCAGGAGGACGGCGAATCCCGCATGGACCGCCGTGTCGATGCTGCCCAGCCGGGGCAGCCCGGCAGGACTCGCGGACTGGTCAGGGCCTGGGGCTGTCATGGAATTTCCGGTCTGGTGGGGGAACACTGCCTTTCCATGCTATTGCCAGCGGCACGGGCGGGTCTCTCATCCGTTTGGCTGATACGGCTGTCCTTTGGTCGCAGCAGGGACCATGCAAAGGCCCGATGGCAGGCAGGGCGGTGGCCGGAAGGATTGAAGTGTCCGCAGCGATCGCCTGCCAAACCCAAGGAGCCACCATGAAGAAGTCCCGCACAGCCCTTGCCGCCGCCGCAGCCGGTGCCCTGGTCCTCACCGCCGGAGTCACGGCCGCGGCCAACGCAGGAACAGCCCCTGCGCCCGCAGCCGTTCCCGCCGTGGACGTCCAGCCTGCGCCGGAAACCGTCGTCCAGCAGAACCGCATCTCCGTGGGGGCCTCCGCCACCGCCGTGAACGCCGCCCTTGCCAAGTGCCAGGCGGACAAGCTCCCGTTCGTCACCGTTGCCGTGGTGGACCGGTTCGGCACAGTTCAGGCACTGCTCCGCGGAGACAATGCGGCGGAGCACACCATCGAGGCCGCCAAGCAGAAGGCCTACACCGCCGCCGCATTCGGTACGCCCACCAGCGAGTTGGCCAAACGGATCAACGGCAACGGTCCGTCCATTGCAGACCTTCCCGGCACCCTGTTCCTGGCAGGCGGCGTCCCGCTCAAGGTCAATGGTGTGTCAGTGGCCGGCGTCGGGGTTGGCGGCGCACCGGACGGTGCTCTGGACGAGGCCTGCGCCACCGCCGGAGCCGCAGCCATCGCGGGCGCCCCCGCCGGAAAGTAGGCTGCCCGTATGAGGCGCAGTGGCTTAGGTGCCCGGGGCTTGCTGGCCGCCTGCGCCCTGGCCCTCATCCTCACGGCGTGCCAAAGCCCTGCACCGGCACCATCCGGCGGACCGGCGTCGGCCGTCCCCTCATCCAGCACGCCTGGCGGGGCAGGCCCCAGCGGAACCGTCGACGCCGAAACCGGCCCTCCTGCTGCAGGGCCGGCGGCAACCCCGACGGCACTCCCCGCCGAGGTCCAGGCGGCGCTGGACCAGGAACTCATTGCTGCCGCCAAGGCCAACAATGCGGCGCTGGCCCGCGAACTGGTGGGCCGGGGCGGCAACGTCAACGCCAAGGATTCCATCCAGGACTCGGCCTTCCTCTACGCCGGCGCTGAAGGCTTCAATGAGGTACTGCAGCTGACCCTGCTCGCCGGCGCGGACGTTTCCAGCATCAACCGGTACGGCGGGACTGCCCTGATTCCGGCCAGCGAGCATGGGCATGTGGAAACGGTGAAGATCCTGGTTGCCGCCGGCGTACCCGTCAACCACGTGAACAACCTGGGCTGGACGGCCATGCAGGAAGCCATCCTCCTGAACAATGGCGGTCCGCGGCAGCAGGAAGTGGTGCGGCTGCTGCTGGAGGCCGGCGCGGATCCGGGTATCCGCGATCCGGAAGGCCGGACTGCGCTGCAGAACGCCGAGCGGCTGGGCTTTGCGGAGATCGCCGCCCTGATCCGGAGCTACGGCTAACCTGCGCGATCGCGGGGCACTTTGACGCGGACACGCCGTCGCAATTCCATCCGGCGGCGGCGAAGCGCCTCAAAGTGCCCCACGACGGGGGCTCTGCTTAGAGGGTCAGACGGCCTCGAGGATGCTGACGTAGTTGGCGATGCCCACGCCGCCCATGTTCTGGACCGCGGCCCGGCGCGGTGCCGTGAGCTGCATGTCGCCGGCGGTTCCCGTCAGCTGCATGGCGGCGAGCACGTGCTGCGAGACGCCGGTGGCACCCACGGGATGGCCCTTTGACTTGAGGCCGCCGGAGACGTTGACCGGCAGCTTCCCGTCCTTGAACACCCACCCTTCCTCGAGCGCGCGGGCACCCTGCCCGGGTTCAGTCAGTCCCATGGCCTCGTACATGAGCAGTTCGGCGATGGTGAAGCAGTCATGGACTTCGGCGAGGTCCAGGTCTTCGATCCCGACGCCTGCCATCGCCAGGGCACGCTGCCACGAGACCCTGGTGGCTTCGAAGGCCGTGGGGTCGCGGCGTGCGGCCGGGAAGAAGTCGTTGGCCTGGCCGAACCCGGCGAGCCTCACGGCGGGGTTGGCGCCTGCCGTGGGGGAGGTAGAGAGCACGACGGCGGCAGCACCGTCCGAGACGGGGGAGCAGTCGGTACGGCGCAGGGGATCGGCGACCATGGGGTTCTTGTCCGACACCGTCCGGCAGAATTCTTCGCCGAGGTCCTTCCGGAGCTGCGCGTAGGGGTTGTCCACGCCGTTGCGGTGGTTCTTGGCGGCGATGCTGCCCAGCACGTCTCCAAGGTTCCCGGCCGGGTCGTAGCGCTTGGCGTAGTGCTTGGCCACTTCGGCGAACAGCCCGGTAAAGCCGGTAGTGGAGGGCCTGCCGGCCATGTCGTAATCGGCACCCAGCAGGCCTGCGCCCACAACGTCAGCCCCTGCGTGGGTCATCTTTTCGGCGCCGATCACCAGGACGGTTTTGGCGGTGCCCGCCAGCAGCGACCTGGTGCCCTGCTGGAACGCTGCCGAACCCGAGGCGCACGCGTTTTCCACGCGGGTGGACGGGACATTGGCCAGGTCCGGGGAAACCTGCAAAGCCAGCGACGAGGGGAACGCCAGCGGCATCATGCCGGAGTTGAACTGGCCCACGTAGACTTCGTCGATCTGCCCGGGCTCGATGCCTGCGGCGCTGATCGCGTCCGTGGCCACCTGCACGATCAGGGATTCCAGGGTGTCGTCGGCGAGTTTGCCGAACTTGCTGTGCCCCCATCCGGTGATCAGGACATCCTTGCCGAACTGTTCCTTCAGGCTCATGCCGCCACTTCCTCGTTTTCAAGGCGGACTTCAAAATCCGCTTCCGTCTTATTCCGGATGTCCTCCACGGTGACCCCCGGCGCCAGCCGGGTCAGCGTGAGCTGCCGCCCGCCGTCGTCCGTTTTGTAAAGGTCAAAGACGGCGAGGTCGCTGATGATCCGGTCCACGCAGCTGAGGCCGGTCAGGGGGAGGGAGCATTCCCGGACGATCTTCGCCGTGCCGTCCTTGGCGTTGTGCTCGGTGAGGACCACCACCCGGGGTGTGCCTGCCACCAGGTCCATGGCCCCGCCCATGCCCTTGACCATCTTGCCGGGGATGGTCCAGTTGGCGAGGTCGCCGTTGCCGGAGACCTGCATGGCACCGAGGATGGCCACCTTCACGTGGCCGCCGCGGATCATGCCAAATGACGTGGCGGAGTCGAAGATGCTGCCGCCGGGAAGCACCGTGACGGTCTGCTTTCCGGCGTTGATGAGGTCCGCGTCCTCCTCGCCCTCGTAGGGGAACGGACCCATGCCGAGGAGTCCGTTTTCGCTCTGCAGGACCACCCGCACACCGTCGGGCAGGTTGTTGGCCACCAGCGTGGGGATGCCGATGCCCAGGTTGACGTAGTCGCCGTCGTTCAGTTCTTCAGCTGCGATCGCAGCCATTTCATCCCTGGTCCAGGCCATGGGTTCCTCGATTCTCAGTGTCTTGTCGGTTGTTTCGGGGTGCCGCGAAGGGATGGCTATTTGGGAATGACCGGCGAAACAAACTCGAAGGTCATTCCCAGCAGCCAGGCCAGCAGCAGGACCACCGGAAGGTGGAACAGGAATTGCTGGAAGGTGAAGCCCACCAGGTCCCGGGCGCGCAGCCCCAGCACGGCCAGCAGGGGCAGCATGAAGAAGGGGTTGATCAGGTTGGGCAGGGCCTCGGCCATGTTGTAGATCTGCACGGTCCAGCCCAGGTTCATGTTGACGTCCGTGGCGGACTGCATCACGTAGGGCGCCTCCACCAGCCACTTGCCTCCGCCCGAGGGGACGAACATGCCCAAGAAGGCCGTGTAGAGGGCGATGACCACCGCAAAGGCGCCGTTGCTGCCGATGCTGGTGAAGAAGTGGGCCAGGTGCTCAGAGACGGTGAGCCCGTCAGCCCCGGCGGCCTTCGTGAGGATGGCTGCCATGGCTGCGTAGAGCGGGAACTGGACCAGGATGCCGGCGGTGGCGGGCACGGCCTTGGTGACCGCCTGCAGGAACTTCCGGGGAGTACCATGCAGCACCAGGCCGAGCATCAGGAACACCAGGAGATAGCCGTTCAGGGAACTGACCACCGTAAGGATGGGCAGCGTGAGCAGTTGGGAGACTAGCCAGCCCAGGGTCAGGACACCGGCAATGATGGGCAGGATCCGGCTGTACTCAAGCCACTCACCCGGTCGCGACTTTTCGGCGGGAGCTTCGGGTTCGTCGTCCAGGTCCACGCCCATGTCCTCGGCTGTCCGGATGGCCTTTCCCGTGGGAGCCGAGAAGTGGGCAATCACGGTGGTGAGGAGCATGAGGATCACCAGCGTCAGCAGCGACTGCCACGTGAAGATGGTGGTGCCGAAGTCCAGGACCCCGGTAATCTGCAGCAGTGCCGGCGGAATCGACGCCTTCGTTGCCTGCAGCTGCGCGGCCGAGGAGGACAGCCCCAGGGCCCACACTGCACCGAGCCCCATGAAAGCGGCCGCACCGAGGGCGCGGTAGTCGACCGTGAGGTCGGAACGCCGCGCGATGGCCCGGGCCAGGAGTCCGCCGAAGATCAGGCTCAAGCCCCAGTTGATGAACGAGACGGACATGGACATGACGGCCACGAAGCTCACCGCCGTTCGGGCGGACCCCGGAATGACTGCCAGGCGGTTGATCAGCCGCGCAACGGGCGGGGACGTGGCCACCACATAGCCGGTGAGCACCACCATGGCCATCTGCAGGGTGAAGGCGGTGAGGTCCCAGAACCCGTTGCCGAAGGAGTCCACCACGGCCTTGGGGGAAGCCCCAGTGGCCAGTGCGGCAATGGCAACGAGGACGACGCCGGCGAGCGCGAAAATGTAGGCGTCCGGGAACCACTTCTGCGTCCATCCGGCGAGGCTTTCCGCCATCCGGGCCAAGCCCTTCTGGCGGACATCCTCATCTTGAATCTGCGCGGTGTTCATTGTTGTGTGCTCTCCATTGAGTTGCGGGCGGTTGCTGCGGGTGTCGGCGCCGGTCAGGCGGACACAAGATCGGTGCGCGGCCGCACCGTCCGCTGCTCAATGTCCTTCACGCGATTGGTTGCCTGCACCAGGCGCTGGACGAAAACACCCGGAGTGACCACGTGGTTGGGATCCACTTCTCCGGGCTGCACGATCACTTCGGCCTCGGCAATGGTCAGCCTGCCGGCCGTGGCCACTACGGGATTGAAATTCCGGGCTGTGTAGCGGTAGACGAGGTTGCCGTCCGTATCGGCAGTGTGGGCGTGGACAAGTGCCACGTCGGCAATGATGGCGCGCTCGCGGACATACGTTTCGCCGTCGAATACTTCCAGCGGCTTTCCCTCGGCCACCAGCGTGCCCACGCCGGTCTTCGTATAGAACGCCGGGATGCCCGCCCCACCCGCCCGGAGCCGCTCCGCCAGGGTGCCCTGGGGCGTGAATTCAACCTCCAGCTTTCCGGCGAGGTACTGCTCGGCGAAGAGCTTGTTTTCCCCAACGTAGGAGGCGATCACCTTGCGGACCTGCCCCGCTTCGATGAGGATGCCCAGTCCCTTGCCGTCCACGCCCATGTTGTTCGAGACCACGGTGAGGTTCTGCACGCCGGAGTCACGGACAGCTTCAATGAGGTCTGCCGGAATGCCGCTGAGCCCGAAGCCGCCGACAGCGAGGGTGATGCCGTCCTGCAGGGCGCCTTCCAGGGCGGCTGCCGCGGAGTCCTGGATTTTGCTCATGGGTGTGTCTCCTCATCGAGATGGTCAGTCCACTTTGTGGACTCGGCTTCTGAGTATGGAGACTACGGTCCGCGTCTCATGCCCGTCAAGGATGATAATCACCTGATCCAGCCGCGTTCTATACTGTGGACGTAGGGCAAAAAAGTATCCACAATATGGACGAATGAGGCACTGATGAGCAATTTTCCCGTGCAGGGCGCCCAAGTGGTCAGCCGCCTCGCAAGCCTGCTCCGGCTGGTCGGCCGCAGCGCCGGGGGCATGCCGCTGGCCGCTGTTGTGCGCGAATCCGGCCTCACCCGGCCTACCGTGCACAGGCTCCTGTCTTCCATGGCCGCCGAGGGCCTGCTGGACCACGATCCCGTCAACGGCAACTGGGTGCTGGGCCCCGAGATGCTGCTGCTGGGCTCGGTGGCCTCCGCCCGGTTCCCCATGGAGGACATCGCCCGGCCCAGCCTGCGGCGGCTGGCCGAAGCCACGGGCGAGAGCGCCTTCTTCTCCATCCGCCGCGGCATGGAAACGGTCTGCCTTCTGCGGGAGGAAGGCAGCTTCCCGGTCCGTTCCTTCGTGCTGCATGAGGGCGTGCGGTTTCCCTTGGGGGTGGCGTCCGCGGGAACCGCCATCATGGCCTTCCTTCCCGAGGGGGAACGGGAAGGGATCCTGCAGGACTGGGAGGCCCACGCTGGAACCTTCGCAGCCGGGCACACCGCCGGC
Organism: Pseudarthrobacter sp. SL88; assembly: GCF_026672455.1. Lineage (NCBI taxonomy): Bacteria > Bacillati > Actinomycetota > Actinomycetes > Micrococcales > Micrococcaceae > Pseudarthrobacter > Pseudarthrobacter sp. SL88. Next base: position 3,398,506 of record NZ_JAPPRD010000001.1, on the reverse strand, counting down.
ATCGTCCGGGAGAACCTTGAACGCACCAGGCTGGCTGGGTACTCCGTGAACCCCGGGCTCGTCCTTGAAGGCAGCTGGGGGATGGGTGCCGCAGTATTCGACAGGTCCGGCAAGCCGGCCTGGGCGCTGTCCCTGACAGGCATTGAGCCGCGCTTCAAACCGGAACGGCAGGACGAGCTGGGCGGCCTCCTCATGGCGGAGGCCCACCGGATCACCCAGCAGCTGGGCGGGGGAGAAGGTGCCCCGGCCCGCTGAGTCTCCACGGCAGTGCCCACGTACGACAACCCCTGGACCCCCGGATGGGGAGACGCGCCGTCGTGATCCCCCAAGCAGGGGCATATCAGCGGTGGCGTGCCGGGCTAAAGTCCCGCGCGGGGCTCTTCCGGGCCTTCGGCCTTCCACCACGTATCGAAGACGGTCACGGGGACCGTGCGCTTGTGCCGCGTGCGCAGGTACTTCTGCTCGATTGACTCAGCGACGGCCTCGGGAACCTCGCGGCCCTCGAGGTAGTCATCGATCTGGTCGTAACTGAGGCCCAGTTCGTCCTCGTCGGTGCGTCCGGGGCGGTCGTCCAAAAGATCGGCAGTGGGGACCTTCTCCCAGATGCGCGCCGGGGCGCCGAGTTCGGCAAGCAGGGCCCGGTTCTGCCGCTTGTTCAAACCGAACAGGGGCAGGATGTCCGCGCCACCGTCGCCGAACTTGGTGAAGAAACCGGTGACGGATTCCGCTCCGTGGTCCGTGCCGATCACCAGGTAGTTGAATTCCCCGGCCAGAGCATACTGCGCGATCATCCGGGTGCGGGCCTTGGTGTTGCCCTTGTGGAAGTCGGAGATCTCCGAGCCGGCGGTCTTTTGGAACTCGTCCTCGAAGCCGTCCACGGCCGCGGAGATGTTGAAGGTCCACTCGGTTTTGGCCTTGATGAAGTCCAGGGCGGCCTGCGCGTCCTCCTCATCGTGCTGCACGCCGTAGGGCAGGCGGACTGCTACGAAGTTTGCTTCCAGGCCTTCCGCCTCGAGCTCCTCGACCGCCTGCTGGGCCAGTTTTCCGGCCAGCGAGGAATCGAGCCCTCCGGAGATTCCCAGGACAAAGCCCTTGGTGCCGGTGGCTTTGAGGTACTCCTTGAGGAATGTGACGCGTTTGCGCACCTCCCCCGCGGGATCGATCCGGGGCTGCACGCCCATTTCTTCAATGATGGTGGCCTGGAGTTCGCGCATGTGGTCCACACTAGCCAGCGCCGGCAACCCTGCTCAAGCAACCGCACCGGCCCGGTCCCACTAAACTGGAACCCATGACTTCCCCCAGTGAGACTGCAGTGGACTCTGCAGCCGCCCGCGCCCGACTGCTCGAACTCATCAAGGAACTTGCCGTGGTCCGCGGCAAGGTCATCCTCTCCAGCGGCGCGGAGGCGGATTACTACATCGACCTTCGCCGCATCACCCTGCACCACGAGGCGTCCAAGCTGGTAGGCCAGGTCATGCTGAAGATGGCGGACGACGCCGGCATCGGCTTTGAGTGCGCCGGTGGCCTGACCATGGGGGCCGACCCCGTGGGCACCGCCGTCATGCACGCTGCGGTGGACGCCGGCCGCACCGTGGACGCTTTCGTGGTCCGCAAGGCCCAGAAGTCCTACGGCATGGGGCGCCAGGTGGAAGGCCCCTCAGTGGAGGGGCGGAACGTCCTGGTCCTCGAAGACACGTCAACCACCGGCGGATCCGCACTGACCGCCGTCGAGGGCGTCCGCAAGGCAGGCGGCAACGTTGTGGCCGTGGCAGTGATCGTGGACCGTGATACCGGCGCCAAGGAAAAGATCGAAGCCGAAACCGGCGTGCCCTACCACTTCGCGTTCGGCAAGGACGAACTGGGCCTCGACTAGGTCCCCATCGCCGGCCGGCCAGCAACTGCTGCACCCGGGCCGGCAGTCAGGCCGGGTGGCTTGGCAGGGGGTTGGCGCCGAAGTGATCCGGCCAGCGCACTTGGTCCGGACCGGCCGCTGGCCTAATATTCTCCTTAGCCCCTTAAGTTTCCCTTGGAGAACCTGCCCATGCCCACCGCGGACCAGCCGTTGAGCGCCACTGAGACGGTCCAGGACCTGATCCTGGACAGCTCGGATTTTGAAGAGTTCCTCAATGAGCTCGCACGTTTCTCGGCCCACCAGGTTGCAGGTCTGGGCGATGATGCCCTCTGCGGCATCACGCTGCTTCGTGACAGGAAGGCTGCCACTATCGGCTGGAGCAGCGACTCCGCCCGCGAAGTGGATGAAATCCAGTATTCGCTTTCACAAGGTCCCTGCCTGACCGCCGCCCAGGAAGAACGTGAGATCCACGTCCCGGACCTGTTTGATGAAGACCGGTGGGGCCCGGAGTACGCCTCCGCTGTGGCTTCTTACGGCCTGCGTTCGGTGTTGTCGCTGCCGTTCAACCTGCAGGGGGACGCCAAGGCGGCGCTCAACCTGTACTCGGATGTCCCGCACAAATTCGACGAGCGGGCCACCGCGAAGGCCCGAGGCTTCACGAGGGAAATTTCCCAGGCCCTGCGGCTGGCCGTGCGCTTCTCCCTCCATTCGGACAGCGCGGCGAACCTCAGAGCAACCCTGGAATCGCGCACCATCATCGACATCGCCATCGGGATTGTGATGGCGCAGAACAGGTGCAGCCAGGAAGCGGCCATCAGGATCCTCACCGAGGCTTCCAGTAACAGCAATACAAAGTTGCGGGACATCGCCAAGTCATTGGTTGATTCGGTCGGCGGCACCGGCACGCGTACGTTTTACCAGGAACCCGGCAGCCGCAGGCCTGAACAGTCAGCCTAGCCAGGCCGCCCGGTGGGCAGGCCGCCCGACGGGACGCCTGAACGGGCGCTGAAGCAGTCCCTGGAGCACAGGTTGTGCCCGCACACCATCGGGGATACGCTGGCCGTGGTTGAGCCGTCGGCCATAGAACCTCTTTTGGAGTACCTATGGACCGCTCTCTTAATGCGCTCGTTAACCTCGACGTCCCCGCTGACATAGTCAGGATCGACGTCCGCGGAAGCCTCACCCACGATTCCCGTCCGGACCTTGTCCACATCATCCGACGCGTCCGGCGCATGGGCATCCGTGCCCACATCCGCGTTGACCTCTCGCAGGCTGCACTGGTGGAATCCAGTGCCCTGGCAGGTCTTCGCAGCGACCTGAACACCATGGACGCCAACAGCCTTCCCGGCATCTACGGCTCTGGTGTGTCGCTTCACCTCACGGGTTCACACGAGCGATTGGCTGGGGCACACCTGGCCGGTGCCGGGCCTGCCCAGCAGGTGCAGCCACTGCACATCGTCGATGACGACGCCAGCCACCCCCACCACGGCAGGCCCTTCGGCGAGGGGTACCAGGTGGCGCCGGACGCCGCGCTTGAGGAACTGTTCGGGCGGCCGTTGGTGGAGTACTCCGAACAGGAACTCCTCGCGGCAAGCGACACCCTCTTTGCGCTGCTGGACCACCCGGGGGCTTTCCCGGGTTCCGACCTCCTGGGGCGCTACAACGACATCGGACGCGAGCTTGGCCGCCGCCAACAGGACCCGGAGGCTCCGTTCCCGGCAGCGGAGGGCCAGGCCGCCAGCTGACGGCCGGCCCGCTGCCGGGCAGTCACCGAATGGTTATCCAAGGCTCCTTGCGGCGGACTCTTCAGTTGTGCCTACGGTAGAGGCGTGCCGTATGAGGGGAAGGTTGATCCGCAGGGCCGGGGCGGGGCAACCGCAGCCCGGCTGCTGTCACAAGCCGCTGCCCTCAAGCGCTTTTCACGGCGCAGCTTCTTTACCGCTACTGGTGCTTCAGGGGTACTTGCAGCGGACATGCTGCTGACCCGCGAGGTGCAGTCGCAGCGGCGAACGGACAGGATCCTGCCCGTTCCGGACGACTTTGCCGATGCCTACTACCCGGACGCCAGCTGGTTCCTGTTCCCGGGATACAAGACCAGCTGGGAGGAGGCCCAGTGGATCCTGAACTCCCTCCGTGGTTCGTTGAACAAGCGGGCCCGGCTCGCCGCCGTCGGGTATTCCAACCAGGGCCTGGACATCGACGACATCGTGATCGCCGTCATCGAGTACGTCCGTGAGCAGAAGATCCAAAAACTGTTCTTCTACGGACACAGTTTCGGCGGAATGGTGGCCACCCAGGTAGCGGCCCGGCTCCTGGAAATCCACGGCGTGCAGGTCCAGTTCGTGGTGCTGGACTCCAGCCCATACAGCAAGCACGACGTCCTGGACCAGAGCTGGTTCGACGGCGTGGTGTTCCTTTACGAGCGCGGATTCCGATTCCCGTCCACCCTCCGCGGCGGCTACGAGCTGGGCGAGCGGGTCATCCACAAGGACGAGCGCAGCTGGCGCCAGATCCTCGACCAGACCCTGGAGCAGCTCTCGCCCATCGCGCCGTCAAGCGTACTGATCCAGACGGAGTCCGCCTATATCTACCACTTCGACGGCACCCGGTTCGCAGGGAAGATCGGGACCGCCAAGATGGCCTACCTGGGAAGTCCCAAGGACCGCACCGTGCGCTACGAATCAGCACTGGAAGCGTGGGCAGTGGCGTTCAAGGACAACATGGTCTCCACCGGACTCCAGACCACCGGGGCCGCACCCGCGCACGCCAGCCCGCAATGGAACCCGCACATCTACCGGCCGCTGCTGGACGGTCTGCTTGATGAGCATTTCCCGCTGCCGGCCGGCGGCTCCCGGGTGACGGTGTTCTAGAGCTGGTTCTTCAGGTCCGCCACGGAGTTCAGGACCTGGTTGGGCCGGAAGGGGTAGGAGGCGATCTCGTCCCGCTGCGTGATCCCGGTCAGCACCAGGACCGTGTGCAGCCCGGCTTCCATGCCGGCGATGATGTCCGTGTCCATCCGGTCACCGATCATTGCCGTGGTTTCGGAATGGGCGTCGATCTGGTTCATGGCGGAGCGGAACATCATCGGGTTGGGCTTGCCCACAATGTACGGTTCCCGTCCCGTGGCTTTGGTGATCAGCGCCGCGATGGCACCGGTGGCCGGCATCGGACCGTCCTTGGACGGGCCTGTGGCGTCGGGGTTGGTCGCGATGAAGCGGGCACCGGCGAGGATGAGGCGGATGGCCATGGTGATCGCCTCGAAGGAGTAGGTGCGTGTCTCGCCCAGCACAACGAAGTCCGGATCCTGGTCGGTGAGGATGAAGCCGGCCTCGTGCAGCGCCGTCGTCAGTCCTGCTTCGCCGATCGTGTACGCGCGGTTGCCGGACCCTGAGCCCTGCACCTGGTCCTTCAGGAACTGGGCCGTGGCCAGGGCCGACGTCCAGATGTTCTCTTCGGGGATCTCCAGGCCGGATGCACGCAGCCGGGCTGCGAGGTCGCGGGGCGTGAAGATCGAATTGTTGGTCAGGACCAGGAAACGCTTGGACGTATCCACCCACCGCTGGATGAGTTCGGCGGCGCCCGGCACGGCCTGGTTTTCGTGGACCAGGACACCGTCCATGTCCGTCAGCCAGCACTCAATGTCCTGGCCGCTGCGGTATACCGCCGGCGCGCCCTCAACCTTGTCCGCTTCTGCCATGCCTGCCTCCGACTGTCGACGCCCGTGATGAACGGGCCGTGGTGATTGCCCGAAAGGTCCAGTCTAGTGTTGAGGGGTGAACCAAACGCCCGGGATGGCAGACGCGCCCCACCACTCGCTCGAAGAAGCCGACGCAACGGAAGCCGGGGCAACCAGGGCGGAGGTCGGCGTCGGGCCCTGGGAAGGCGAGTTGCCCGAGGGCGACCACTGGGATCCTGACCTGCTGGCCGACGGCGACCGGCGCAACGTGCTGGACAAGTACCGCTACTGGAAGCACGAGGCGATCGTGGCGGAGCTCGATTCACGGCGGCACAACTTCCACGTGGCCATCGAAAACTGGCAGCACGACCTCAACATCGGCACAGTGGTGCGCACCGCCAACGCCTTCCTCGCCAAGGAGGTGCACATCATCGGACGACGGCGGTGGAACCGGCGCGGAGCCATGGTCACCGACCGCTACCAGCACGTCCGCCACCACCCCACGGTGGAGGATTTCGTCCAGTGGGCGCAGGGGGAGGAGCTGGCGATCATCGGCATCGACATCTTCCCGGATTCCGTGCCGCTGGAAACCTATGAGTTGCCCCGCAACTGCGTGCTGGTGTTCGGCCAGGAGGGGCCGGGCCTGACGCCTGAGGTCCATGAAGCAGCCGAAGCCACTCTGTCCATCGAACAGTTTGGTTCCACCCGTTCCATTAACGCTGCCTCCGCCGCAGCGATCGCCATGCACGCGTGGGTCCGCCGGCACGTCTTCAACCAGCACGTGTAGGACGCCCGCGCGGACGCAACCAGGGAGTGTTACCAACTGCCGACCAGAAACTCGGCGGTGTGGCGGATATCGCTAGGATGGTGCCTAGCCGTAAGCGGTCTACTTGAGGGTCTTCCACCCACAGACGAAACTCAGCAGAGGAGTCAGCATGCCCATTGCAACCCCAGAGATTTACTCCGAGATGATCGACCGTGCGAAGGCGGGCGGATTCGCTTTCCCGGCAGTGAACGTCACGTCCTCTCAGACGCTCAACGCGGCCCTTCGCGGCTTCGCCGAGGCTGAGTCCGACGGCATCGTCCAGGTCTCCACCGGCGGTGCGGCCTACTGGTCCGGTGCCTCCACCAAGGACATGGTGGCCGGTTCCCTGGGCTTCGCGGCCTTCGCCCGTGAAGTGGCCAAGAACTACGGCGTCAACATCGCCCTCCACACGGACCACTGCCCCAAGGACAAGCTGGACGGCTTCGTCCTGCCGCTGCTCGCAGCCTCCGAGGCCGAGGTCAAGGCCGGCCGCAACCCGATCTTCAACTCCCACATGTGGGACGGCTCCGCCGAAACCCTGCAGGACAACCTGCGCATCGCCCGCGAGCTGCTTGCCCGCACGGCCGCTGCCAAGATGATCCTCGAAGTTGAAATCGGCACCGTGGGTGGCGAGGAAGACGGCGTCGAGAACGAGATCAACGAGAAGCTGTACACCACCGTCGAAGACGCCCTGGCCACCATTGAAGCCCTGGGTTCCGGCGAGAACGGCCGCTACATCACCGCCCTGACCTTCGGCAACGTCCACGGTGTTTACAAGCCCGGTGGCGTTAAGCTCCGCCCGGAAATCCTCAAGGACATCCAGGCGCAGGTTGGCGCGAAGATCGGCAAGGACAGCCCGTTCGACCTCGTGTTCCACGGCGGCTCAGGCTCCTCGGACCAGGAAATCGCCGACGCCGTGTCCTACGGCACCATCAAGATGAACATCGACACGGACACCCAGTACGCCTACACGCGCCCGGTGGCGGACCACATGTTCCGCAACTACGACGGCGTCCTGAAGGTGGACGGCGAAGTGGGCAACAAGAAGACCTACGACCCCCGCGTCTGGGGCGCCTCCGCCGAAGCCGGCCTCGCCGCCCGCGTTGTGGAAGCCACCAAGCAGCTCGGTTCAGCCGGAAAGACCTTCTAAATGTCGGATGAGTTCCGCAAGAACCTGATGGGGCCTGAGCCCACGCTCCTGCCGGCAGAATCTGAGATCTACCAGCACCTGGCGCTCGGCCAGGAGGCCGTCGACCTTGTGGCGAAGAACCCCACGTCGTCGCTGCTGTGGGCCATCCTTGCCGAGGAGGCTTGGGCGGAGGGACGAACCATCGACTCCTACGCCTACGCGCGCGTTGGCTACCACCGCGGGCTGGACTCGTTGCGCCGCAACGGCTGGCGCGGCGTGGGCCCCATCCCGTGGGAGCACGAGCCCAACCGCGGTTTCCTGCGTGCGCTCTACTCGCTGGGACGGGCCTCTTCGGCCATCGGTGAAGCTGACGAACCCGAGCGGATCGAAAAGTTCCTCAACGATTCCGACCCCGGGGCCAAGGCCGCGATCGAGGGCAAGTAGGTCCCCGCCGCCTCCCTGGCTTCGCTTTGCTCAGCCAGGGAACCCTAGGCGGCGGAGGCCCCTTCATATGACGACGGCGGGCGGTCACCTTTCTTTGGGAAAGGTGACCGCCCGCCGTCGTACTCCTTAGGGGATCAGACCGCCTTCTGCAGCCCCGTACGGGCCATGGCGTCCGCGTAGGCCACGCGCATGTCCTGGAGGTACTCTTCCTGGCGCGCAGGGGAACCGGCGAAGGCGCGGCCGCTGAGGGAGCGTACCTTGTAGGTCTTCAGGCCGCGGCGCCACAGCAGCGGGACCTCGGTCTTGAGGAGCGCGTTGGCCAGGCGGTTGGCTTCGGTGCCGTGCGCCACGATGACTGATGCGCGCGGGACAAGGGCGAGGAACTTGAGCAGCGGCTTGAGGCCGGCCTGGATCTGGTCCGGGGTGAACTTGCCGTTCGGTTCGCCCGGGACGTGCCAGGGGTGGACGTTCCACGGCATGACATACTCGGGCCGCAGCCCCAGCTTCCACTGGATGCCGAGCATGCGGGTGGCAGCGTCCTGGTCTCCGGCAGTGATGAAGCCGGAGCCGTCCGCCTCGCCGATGTTGGAGAACAGGCTGATGATCCGGCATTCGTCGACGTCGTGAATGGGGTCGACGTAAGGCACCACCGTGCCCGGCCTGGTGTCTTGCAGGGAATCGCACAGCTCGTTGACGGCGGCAACGCTGGGCTCGTAGCGGCGGTTCAGGAGCTGTTCGTGGAGGGATTCTGGTGCAAGGGCGGTCATATGGTGCTGGGTCTCCTGCGGGGATTGGCGGTGCTTCCGCCTGCGGACGAGGGCGCGTGAAGGCGCAACTCGACATCGGCGGTGTGTTGGGGTGGGCCGGTCAACCCGGCCTTCCCCAGTTTAGCAAGCCGCGGGAAGCGAAACGCCGGTAGCGCGTATTCCGGTGACCGGATGCACAGCCGGGGTTTCGTCCTTCCCGTGATTCCACGGCGGCGGGCTACCAGAGCCGTTTCGTGGCCCGGCGTGCACCTTCGCCCAGAGCTTCCAGTTTCGCGTAGGCGATCTGCGGGTGGACGCGCCCGCCCAGGCCGCAGTCGGTGGAGGCGATGACATTTTCCCGGCCGACTACGTCGGCGAATCGCACAATCCTGTCCGCCACCAGGTCCGGGTGCTCCACCACATTGGTGGCGTGGGAGACGACGCCCGGAATGATCAGCTTGCCATCGGGGAGTTTCGTGTCTTCCCAGACCCGCCATTCATGTTCGTGGCGGACGTTTGCCGCCTCGAAGGAGTAGGCGCCGGCGTTGACCTGCAGGACGGAACCGAGGATGTCTGCGAAGGGGATGTCAGTGGTGTGCGGGCCGTGCCAGGAGCCCCAGCACACGTGCAGCCGGATCTGTTCCTGCGGGAGGTCCCGCAGCGCCCAGTTGGTGGCCTCCACGCGCAGCTGGATGAACTTCAGGTAGTCCTCCAGCGCCGGTTCGGGGTTGATCTGGTCCCAGCTTTCGGCAAGGGACGGGTCATCGAGCTGGACGGTCAGGCCGGCGTCGATAATGGCCTTGTATTCCTCACGCATGGCGTCGGCACAGGCGTAGACGAGTTCCTCGTCCGTTTTGTAATACTCGTTTGCCACCCGGGCGCATGAGCCGGGGGAGAGAGACGCTACGAAGCCATCCGTCAGCCCTGCGGCGGCCAAGCCCGTCTTGAGGTTGTTGGCATCCGAGGCCACCAGGTCCTGCCCGGTGTAAGTGAGGGGGCCTGCGATCTTTGGCTGGGTGACGCTCTTGCGGTGGGCCAGGATTCCCGACGACGGGTCGTTGTAGGCCTCGCTGAACTGCTGGCGGTCCCGCCGGTCGGGGAATGATGTGAGGACGACGTTTCCGGGCGACGATCGCCGGACCTCGGAGTCTGCCCAGCGGTCCACGTCGGTCGGCTCCAGTCCGCCGAGCCGGGCGAAGGAGTAGTTCCACCACGCCCCGTAGTCAACAGAGTTGGCCATGGTGTGCCCGTATTCACCGTCGTTGGGAATGTCGATGCCGAGGTCCTTCTGGCGCTGGACGACGTCAACCACGGAGGCTTCGAGGAGTTCCAGGAATTCGGGCGTAATTCCGTCGGCTTCCTTGGCGGCGTTCGCAGCAATGAGTTCAGGCGTCCTCGGCAATGAGCCTGCGTGGGTGGCGCGGATGTGGTCAGTGTTCTGGGGCACGGTGGAGTTCCTTTCCATCGGTCCTGGCAGTAGCACCTTCGGGGCAGGGGGACTCCCTGCTGTACGGGTTGCTGCGGCGTCACTGAGCCAGGTCTCTCAGCCGCTCCGGATGGGTCAGTTCCACTCAAGCCCACCGGCCGGAAGCGGGGCAAATCGGTTTCACGATGTGGCGTGGCTGCTACTGGGAGAGCGCAGTCATAGGCTTACCAGGATTCGTTGAGTCCATTGACAGGTTTCAATCAGCTTGGTTGGCTGTTGTCACAGCCCGCAATGGGGGACATGGCGGCTGGACGCACTCAATGCACTCGAAAGAGGTAACGCACGTGAAGAAATCCCTGGCTACTTTTAGGACCCTTGCCGTTTCAGGGGCCCTTGCACTGGCGGTTGTCGCCGCTCCTGCTCCAGCCATCGCTGTGGGGGAGGGGCCCAACTACGGAGGCAACGGCCAGATCACCACGTCGAAGCTGGCCACCTATGACCAGATGGTTTCTTTCCTGAAGGACCAGGACGCCAAGCAGCCTGCCATGGAACTGGAGGTCATCGGCAAAACGGTGAAGGGCCGCGACATTCACCTGGTCAAGTACATCTCGGACCCGGCCAAGCCCACCATCCTCTACTTGACCCAGCAGCACGGCAACGAACAGCTCACTACCGAGGGAGCCATGGAGTTCGTCAAGCACCTCGGCACCGGAAAATCGGCGGACATCCTCAAAGGCGTCAACATCCTGGTGGTTCCGATGCTCAACGCGGACGGCGCCATGGGTGACGTCAACTTCTCCCTGGAGGACTACATCGCCAAGGGTGACCGCAACATGACCCGCTTCAACGCCGAGGGCGTGGACCTGAACCGGGACCACGTGGCCAAGATCCAGCCGGAAACCCAGGCCCTGCACAACAACGTGATGCGCAAATACCGGGTCGACTACATGATCGACCTGCACCACCAGGGCACCCGGGCAGAGAGGGACGGCAAACTGGTGTCCGGCTCCATCCTGTACCCCACCACCCCCAACGCCGATCCCGCCGTCGTCGAACGGTCCAAGCAGCTCGGCGCCGTGGTCTTCGACAATGTTGACTCCACCGGATGGGGCCACCTTGGCAAGTACCAGGGCGGCAGCGCCGAGACCATCAGCCGCAACGGCATCTCAGTGGAATACGGCATCGCCACCCTGCTCTTCGAGATGCGCGGCATGTCGGACCATTACCTCGACGGCTACGCGCTGGGACAGCGCAGCAACGGCTACCTGATCAAGCAGACGGTTACCACGCTGACGTCAACCGCCGCCGCCATCGCGGACGGTTCAATTGCCGACGCCGACACCTCCTTCTGGGACACCCTCGCCGAGCAGACCTCCCGCCCGGCGGGCGAGGCCGACGACGAATAACCGCCGCAGGACAGGACGTCCCGGTTCTTTACCGCGCGTAAAGAACCGGGACGTCCCAGCGAGTGGACAAAGTGCACTATCGGCTAAACTTGGGTGGTAAGGGCCCCGGGGCCAACGCGTTCGCCAATCCGCCTGCGGAACGGCGGAAGCCGGTCCACTCGGGGCATTCTCATGAACGGCGCTGAACCAGGACCGCCACGCTGTGGCGCCCGGCCGGCCCGAACGAATGGGGGAGGATCCCATGCCAGCAATTGTGATCGTAGGAGCCCAGTGGGGCGACGAAGGAAAAGGCAAGGCCACCGACCTGCTGGGCGGCCGTGTTGACTACGTCGTCAAGCCCAACGGCGGCAACAACGCCGGGCACACCGTCGTCGTAGGCGGTGAAAAGTACGAACTCAAGCTGCTTCCGGCAGGCATTCTCAGCCCCAACGCCGTCCCCATCATTGGCAACGGCTGCGTGGTCAACCTTGAGGCCCTCTTCCAGGAGATCGAAGGCCTGCAGGCACGCGGTGCCGATACGTCCAAGCTGCGCGTTTCCGCAAACGCCCACCTCGTGGCGCCCTACCACCAGGTCCTGGACAAAGTCACTGAACGCTTCCTCGGCAAGCGCGCCATCGGCACCACCGGGCGCGGCATCGGCCCGGCCTACATGGACAAGGTGGCCCGCCTGGGCATCCGCGTCCAGGACGTCTTCGACGAGTCCATCCTTCGCCAGAAGGTGGAGGGCTCGCTGCACCAGAAGAACGAGGTCCTGGTCAAGATCTACAACCGCCGCAGCGTTGTGGTCGATGAGATCGTGGAGTACTTCCTGTCCTTCGCCGAGCGGCTCCGCCCGCTGGTCATCGACAGCACCCTGGTGCTGAACACTGCCCTGGACGAGGGCAAGGTAGTGCTCATGGAAGGCGGCCAGGCAACGTTCCTCGACGTCGACCACGGCACGTACCCGTTCGTCACCTCCTCCAACCCCACCGCGGGCGGCGCATCCGTGGGCTCGGGCATCGGCCCCACCCGAATCTCCCGCTCAATCGGCATCATCAAGGCCTACACCACCCGCGTGGGTGCAGGCCCGTTCCCCACCGAACTGTTTGATGAGATGGGCGTTTACCTGCAGAAGACCGGCGGCGAGTTCGGCGTCAACACGGGGCGCCCCCGCCGTTGCGGCTGGTACGACGCCGTTCTTGCCCGCCACGCGTCCCGCGTCAACGGTTTCACGGACTACTTCGTCACCAAACTGGACGTGCTCACCGGCATCGAACAGATCCCGGTGTGCGTGGCCTACGACGTTGACGGCGTCCGGCACGACGAGATGCCGATGACGCAGACCGAGTTCCACCACGCCAAGCCCATCTTCGAGTACTTCGACGGCTGGACCGAGGACATCACGGGCGCCCGCACCCTGGCAGACCTGCCGGAGAATGCGCGCAATTACGTCCTCGCGCTGGAGAAGCTGTCCGGGACGCGTTTCTCCGCCATTGGCGTGGGACCGGACCGGGACCAGACCATCGTGGTGAACGACCTCATCAACGACTGACGTTTCAAAGGGAATTATGACGGCGGCGGGCCACCTTTACGGGTGGGCCGCCGCTTGTTCGTTTTCCTGCCAGGCGCGGGGCAGCTCAATTTACACAGGGTTTACCTGCGCTGCCTTGTGGGCGTACAGCCCGGACAGCCAGACTTTTGGGACAGCATTCGAGGACTGCCTGGCAAGCACGTCCCCACTTTGCGGGACAGGCGCAGCCACGCGCCAGCCGGACTTTTGGCGGAGATGCCGTCCGGAAAACCGCTCAGAACCGGAAGGAAGTGCGCCATGGCGGGCAAATTCGAAGTTTTCCTTGATCCCCAGTCGAAGTTCAGGTTCAGGCTCGTGGGCCCGGACGGGGCGGTGATGGCGGTCTCGCAGGCCTTCAACGACAAAGCGGCTATCGTAGCGGGGATTGCCGCGGTCCGGGAGTGCGCCGGGACCGGCTTGGTGACGGACCTGTGCTCTGCCGGTGCGCAAACGACGGCAGTGACCGTTGCCGCGTCAGCTCCCGCCGCCGACTCCACCCTCGATGACCGGGCAGCGGCCAGGCTTCATGCCATTGCCGCGGCCAAGGGCATGCGCCGCCACGCCGCCCCCGCACACTGGGACTGGCGCCATAGCCGGGCAGAACTGGCCAACTGACGGTTGCGGACGTGCACTTCCGGGGCGTCAGCAGCTTACGGGAAAACTTTTTTGAAAGAGGCGTAACCTTTCGCGGACCCGGGACGATTACCCTTATGTAGCGCCGGCCTGGAACTTGTCCCCCATCACGTTCCAGGCCGGCTCTTTAAACTCTCCGGCAGCAGGGACAGCTGCGCACGGCCGGCACCGGCAGTGCACGTGGCGGTCCGGAGCGCGGTGGTTACCGCGGGGTAAAGTAGGCGGGCAAAGGCATTCCGGCGACGGGCCTTCCTGCCCGGCCAACCCCGCACCGACCAAAGGCACCACGTCCGTGACCGATGCACTGACAGGCGAGTCCCTGCGAGATCCAGATTCTGGTTCCTCGGCCTTCGGCGTCGTCTACCGGACATATGCGTCACAGGTATTGGGCTATTTCAAGGCCCGTGGAGCCGAGGATCCGGAGGCAGCGATGCAGGAGGTCTTCCTTTCCGTGCTGCCACGGTTGAACTCAGTGACCGGCGGCAGCGCAGGCCTGCGCACCTTCATCTTCTCGGTGGCGCACGCCCGTATGGTCGATGACCACCGACGGCAGAGCCGCACGCCGGCCAAGCTCCCGTTCGAACCGGAGCTGGACGCGCGGGAGGACCCGTCCGCTGAAGAGGAAGCGCTGGAACGGATTGCGCCGGGAGAAATCGTAGGGTTGTTGGAATCACTGCAGCAAGAACAGCGGGAAGTGCTGTCGCTGCGGCTCGTCGCCGGGCTCACCGTCGAGCAAACAGCGGAAACCATAGGGAAGAGCGCGGGAGCAGTGAAGCAGCTGCAACGGCGCGGCATCCTGAAACTGCGCGAAGGTGCGGCAGTGAAGGAGTATCTGCGGCCATGACCACACCGGAAAGCAGGCTGCGCGAGTTGGTTGATGAAGTCCTCGCGGACGCAGGCCACGCGGACGACGCCGCACTTCGAAATGCACTCGAATCGATCGGCTCGCTCGCGTCGCTTCCCGTTCCCGAACCCTCCGGAGAGCTTGCCCGGCTGTTGGCCGGCGGCGGGGACGAACTGGCCCGCCGCCGTCGCTCCGGCCGTCACCGTCCCACTGTGGTGGGACTTGCAGTAATTGCAGGAATGGGGCTGGGGATTGGAGGCGTAGCCGCAACGGCCGGCAGTGCCCCCGGCAGCAGTGCAGCGTCAGTGCAGCACTTGCTCGCGGACTGGTCGCCGGATTGGGCGATCACCCACGGCGCAACGGCAGCACCGACTCCCGGACACCGTGGAGTGGCAGTCCCTGCAGAACAAACCCCGGAATCAGTGCCCGCAGCCATTTCCGGCTCGGATTCCGCCGGCACTCCCCAGGGCAAAGGACTGCTGCCGGACGACGGTGGCGTCGCTGGTGAACCCGACTGCGGAAGCCGGGAACAAGCCCAGGCAACTCCTACGGGCATCTGCCCGCCTGCAGCCGGACCGCCAGGACGGCCGGACGGGCCCCGCAACCGTGCCGGCGGGGAAGCGACGGCGGACACGGCTGCGCACGGGAAAGCGGACAGGAAACCGGTATCGGACGAAAACATGCCCGGCCGCGCCATTCCCGCCCCGGACCAAGCCGATCCCGGGACCCCCGGACATGCACCCGGGAACAGGGATTGGCGGGGGACGGCGGGACCACAACAAGTTGCTGACAGTGGACCGGGAAAGCCCGCACCGGAAAAGCCCGGCGCGGCAAACTCCGGGCAAGGGGCGGGTTCGGCAAATGGCGGCGACACCACTCCCGGCGGCAAATAGCTGTCCATCGGGCGGTAGTCCGTGGCCCCGGGTTAGGCTGATGGCATGGGCCACACGAACGATCCTGCAGTTATTGAACGCCTCATGCGGACCAAGGGGCGGTGGGCCGTCGTCGGCCTGACCACCAACGAGTGGCGCTCCGCCTACGACGTATCCTTGTTCATCCGGGACCAGTTGGGCATGGACATCATACCCGTCAATCTTGCCGGCGATACCGTGCACGGCGAACCGGGGTACCGGACACTGGCGGAAATTCCGGCGGAAAAACAGCCCATCGACGTCGTGGATTGCTTTGTGAACTCTGAGAAAGTCGGCGAGGTAGTGGATGAGGCGATCGCCATTGGCGCCAAGGCCGTCTGGCTTCAGCTGGGTGTCATCGATGAAGCCGCCGCGGAACGTGCCAAGGCCGCGGGCCTGGATGTTGTGATGAACTCCTGCCCGGCCCAGCAGGCCTGGAAGTTCAAAATCTGAGCCCGTGGGGAGGTTAGCCCCGCTTCAGGAGGTCCGGGTAATGCCGCTCGGTGACGTCCGGGTGTGCCCGCATCCTGCCCTTGAGCATGTTGAGGCCAAAGGAGGCGAGCAGCGGGTTGCGGGGGTCGTCCGTGATGCCGCGTGCGGCTGCCTTCAACTCCGGGGCCAGCGGTACGGGCTGGATGACCGAGTCCAGGCGGGGTGACCAGAAGAACGGCACCGAGTAACGGTCCACGCCCGGGGGCGGTGCCTGCACTCGATGGATCGTGGCCGCAAGGTACCCCTCGGTGGCTACTTCGAGCATTTCGCCGAGGTTCACCACCAACGCCCCCGGGAGGGGCTCCACCGGAAGCCATTCCGAGGTCCCCGGCGGTTTTACTTCCAGGCCTCCAACGTCGTCCTGCAGCAGGAGCGTCACGAACCCGTAGTCCGCGTGGGAACCTACGCCCTGGTCACCGGCCTCTTTGACGACGCCGCCAACATAATGGACCAATTTTCCCATCCATGCCGGCGCTTCCCGGAACGGTTCGTCAAAATAGTCCTCGGGCTGCTGCAGCGACACGGCAATGGCTCGCAGCAGCTCCATCCCCACTCCGGACATCAGTTCGGCCCAGGCCATGGCTGCCGGCTTTAGTTCCGGGAACGCCTCGTCCGGCCACTGGTTGGGTCCCTGCAGCAGCCAGTACGGCTGGTCCGGCGGATAGCTGTCAACGGGCGGGCGCTCGGGGGAGTAGTCGATCTGCTCGCGCGCATCCGCCCGCCCCTGGGTCACTTCGGTTCCCATCCTGGTGTAGCCGCGGAAGTGCGGGGAAAGCCGGTTGTCGAGCTTCATCCGTTCTTCGAGGGGAAGTTTGAAGAACCGCCGGACTGCGTCGAGGAGCTGGTCCGCCTGCCCTGGCGAACCCCCGTAACCGGTGATCTGGAAAAAGCCCACGTCATGGGTGGCATGCCGCAACTGCTCGATGAATTCCGGACTGAAAGTCCCGTAGGGCTGCCGTGCGGTGCTCAAATCCAGAACAGGTATGGCTCCCTGATCGTGTGACATCCTCGCAGACTAGCACCGTAAGGACGCGCTTTATAGGCTTCATTCATGGACCCCGACCTGCTGCGCAAGATCTGCCTCTCATTCCCCGGCGCCTTCGAGGACTACCCGTTCGGGCCGGAGACTTCCGTCTTCAAGGTCCGTGCCCACATCGCCGGTGGAACCCGGCATGAGGCGAAGCTGTTTGCGCTGTCCTCCATGGACCCCGGCGATTTCTACGTGAACCTCAAATGCGATCCGTCCCTGGCGGTTCAGTTGCGGGCCGCGCACCCGGCCATCGACGGAGCCTGGCACATGAACAAGACGCACTGGAACGGTGTCCGCCTGGACGGTTCCCTCCCGGAGAGCATGGTGCGGGACATGGTGGAGGACTCCTATGACCTGGTGGTTGCCGGCCTGAGCCGCAAGCAGCAGGAACAGCTTGGCTGGGCACGCCTGGGACGTTCGGGTGAATGAGGCACGGCCGGCCCGCGGCAGCCTGAATTACCCGGGTATTGGAAGTACAAGGCAGGGAACGACGCCGGCGGGGTACGCCAGCGTCCTGGAGGAGGTGCGCTTGGGGTCGGGGCTGCCGCTGTTCCGTCGTGTGGCGGACGGCATCCTTGGGTGGGATCTGCAGCGGCGCGCAGGGCTCCGTGTCCGGGCGGAGTCCCCACAGGCAAGGCCGGGCGTGCGGGTGGTCAGCGGCTTCGGCGTCGGCCCGTTCCGGTTGAACGCGCCGTGCGAGGTGGTGTGGGTCCTGGAACCTTCCACGGACGGCATGCCGCAGGCAGCAGGTTTTGGCTACGGGACGCTTCCGGGACATCCCGCCCGCGGCGAAGAATCCTTTGAGGCGGTCATCGACGCCTCGGGTGTGGTCTACCTCCGGATCCGTGCCTTCAGCAAACCAGCCAACTGGTTCTACGCCACCGGCGGACTGGTGACGCGGGCGGCCCAGCGGTACGTTACTTCCCGGTACATTGAAGGGGCACGCACACTCGCCGCGGAAGGAACGTCCCAGTGATCTTTATCGTCGTTAAGTTCAAGGTTAAGCCGGAATGGTCGGAGCGCTGGCCGGAGCTGGTGGCAGACTTCACCGAGGCAACCCGGCAGGAGCCCGGAAACCTTTGGTTCGACTGGTCGCGCAGCCTGGACGACCCCAACGAGTACGTCCTTGTCGAAGCGTTCAAGGACGACGCCGCGGGCGACCATGTGAACAGCGAACACTTCAAGAAGGCCATGGCGGACATGCCGCAGGCCCTCGCCGAAACTCCCCGCATCGTCAGCCGCCAGCTCGACGGCGACGGCTGGGACCGCATGGGTGAGCTCACCATCGGCTAGGGAAGGACCGCAGCCATGTGGGTCGGCTGGATTGAGTTCGACATCCTCTTGGGTGACGTCCAGAGCCTGAAGGAAAAACGGTCCGTTGTCAGGCCACTCGTTGCCGAATTAAAACGCCGCTTCGACGTCTCGGCCGCCGAGGTGGGCGACCACGACCAGTACCGCCGCACCAGGGTGGGCTCCGGCCTGGTGGCAGCCGACCGTGCGCACCTCGTGGAGGTGCTTGACGCCGTCGAACGCTTCGTGGCGGGCCGCCCGGAAATCGAGCTGCTCAGCGCCCGCCGCCGGGACCTGCACAGCGAGGATTAAGGGGAGATTAAAAACGATTGCTCCGTAACTGCCGTTTTGAGGGTTCAAAAGGGCCGTTACGGAGCAATCGATGGGGGAGCTTAGCCGAAGTACTTCGGCAGCGTCCCTTCGTGGGCTTCGCGGAGGGCGTCGAGGGACAGGCTCTCCACGCCGTTGATTTCCAGGGCGCCGCTGGCAGCGTCCACCACGCCGATGCGGGTGTGCGCGAAGCCGCGGGCGGTGCACATATCCGTGAAGCGCACTTCCTCCGAGCGGGGAACGCCCACGACGGCGCGTCCCTGGGATTCGGAGAACAGTGCCGTGAACAGGTCCACGCCATCGCGGTCCATGACATCCTGCAGCGCAATCCGCGCGCCGACGCCATAGCGCAGCGAGGACTCCACCAGCACGGCGGCCAGGCCACCCTCGGAGAGGTCGTGTGCGGCGTCGATCATGCCGTCGCGGGAGGCATTGATAAGGATCTCACCCAGTGCGCGCTCGGTCTCGAGGTCAACCTTCGGCGGCTGGCCGCCCAGGTGGCCGCGCATGTTGGCCCACTCAGAGCCGTCCAGTTCGGCAGCGGTGGTGCCCAGCAGGTAGATCGCCTGGCCATCCTCACGCCAGCCCGACGGCGTGCGGCGGGCGACGTCGTCGAGCTTGCCCAGGACCGCCACCACGGGGGAGGGGTGGATGGGGGTGGTGCCCGTCTGGTTGTACAGCGAGACGTTGCCGCCGGTCACGGGGATGCCGAGCACCTGGCAGGCGTCGGACAGGCCGCGGATAGCTTCGGCCAGCTGCCACATGACATCCGGGTCCTCGGGGGAGCCGAAGTTCAGGCAGTCGCTGACGGCCATGGGGATGGCACCTGCGGTGGCAACGTTCCGGTACGCCTCGGCCAGGGCCAGCTGTGCACCGTGGTACGGGTCGAGGTAGGTGTAGCGGCCGTTGGCGTCGGTGGCCAGGGCAACGCCCAGGCCGGTTTCCTCGTCAACGCGGACCACGCCGGCGTCGTCCGGGAACGCCATGGAGGTGTTGCCGCCCACGTACCGGTCGTACTGGTTGGTAATCCAGGACTTCGAGCACATGTTCGGCGATGCCACGAGTTCCGTCACAGCCTTGGCCAGCTCGGCGGGTCCGGCCGGGCGGCCGGCATCCTGCACGGAGCCGGTAAAGGTGTCTGCCTGGACGGAATCCTGCCACTCGGGGCGGGCAAACGGGCGGTCGTAGACCGGGCCGTCGTGCGCCACGGTGCGGGGATCGACGTCGACAATCACGTCGCCTTCCCAGGTGATGATCAGGCGGCCCGTGTCGGTGACCTCGCCCAACCAGGAGTACTCCACGGCCCACTTGTCCATGACGGCCTCGAACGCTTCCACGTTCTCCGGCGTCACAACGGCCATCATGCGTTCCTGCGACTCGGACATCAGGATCTCGCCCGGGGTCAGCGTGGGGTCGCGCAGCAGGACGGAGGTCAGCTCAACCTGCATGCCGCCGTCGCCGTTGGAAGCGAGCTCGGACGTGGCGCAGGAGATACCTGCCGCGCCGAGGTCCTGGATGCCTTCCACCAGGGAGCCCTTGAACAGCTCAAGGCAGCACTCGATGAGCACCTTCTCGGCGAACGGGTCGCCCACCTGGACGGCGGGACGCTTGGACGGCTTGGTGTCATCAAAGGATTCGGAGGCCAGCACGGAAGCGCCGCCGATTCCGTCGCCGCCGGTGCGCGCACCGAACAGGACCACCTTGTTGCCCTTGCCCGAAGCGTTGGCAAGGCGGATGTCCTCGTGGCGCATGACGCCCACAGCCAGGGCGTTGACCAGCGGGTTGCCCTGGTAAACGGAGTCGAACACCATTTCGCCGCCGATGTTGGGCAGGCCCAGGGAGTTGCCGTAGCCGCCGATGCCGGCAACGGCACCGTGCATCACGCGGGCTGTGTCCGGGTGGTCGATGGCGCCGAAGCGCAGCGGGTCCATGACGGCAACGGGGCGTGCGCCCATGGAGATGATGTCGCGGACGATGCCGCCGATGCCGGTGGCCGCGCCCTGGTAGGGCTCAACGAACGACGGCGAGTTGTGCGATTCGATCTTGAAGGTCACGGCCCAGCCGTCCCCCAGGTTGGTGACGCCGGCGTTTTCGCCGATGCCCACCAGCATGTCCTTCTTCATTTCCTCGGTGACCTTTTCGCCGAACTGGCGCAGGTGGTTCTTGGAGGATTTGTAGGAGCAGTGCTCGCTCCACATTACGGAGTACATCGCCAGTTCGGCGCCGGTGGGGCGGCGGCCCAGGACCTTGACGATTTCGTCGAACTCGTTCCGCTTCAGGCCAAGCTCGGCCCACGGCAGGTCCGTCTTCGGAGTCTTGCCGGCGTTCTCCACCGTGTCGATGTTGAACTTCTTGGTGGTTTCGGTGGTCACTTGTCGCCTCCCACAATCTTGGTCAGTACGGAGGTGAAGAATCCGAGGCCGTCGGTATCGGTCCCGCCGACGCCGGCGGAGCCGGACAAAACAGTTTCGGGGCCAAAGCCCTGCTCCACAGCGTGCTCGGGGTGCGGCATGAGGCCCACCACGTTGCCGGCTGCGTTGGAGATGCCGGCGATGTCGCGGCGCGAACCGTTCGGGTTAAAGCCCACGTAACGGAAGACGACGCGGCCTTCGGCCTCAAGGGCGTCCAGGGTCTTGTCGTCGGCGATGTACTGGCCATCCTGGTTCTTCAGCGGGATGGTGATCTCCTGGCCCGCCTCGTAGTCCAGGGTCCAGGCAGTGTTGCTGTTCTCGACGCGCAGGATCTGGTCGCGGCACAGGAACTTCAGGTGATCGTTCTTGATCATCGAACCCGGCAGCAGGTGCGATTCCGTGAGGATCTGGAAGCCGTTGCAGATGCCCAGGACGGGCAGCTTGGCGTCACTGTTTGCGGCGTCGATGATCTTGGACATCAGCGGCGCGAAACGGGCAATGGCGCCGGCGCGGAGGTAGTCGCCGTAGGAGAAGCCGCCGGGGATGACCACGGCGTCCACGTCGCCAATTTCCGTATCGCCGTGCCAGAGTTCGACGGCGGTGCCGCCGGCCAGGCGCACGGCGCGGGCAGCGTCGCGGTCATCCAGGGTTCCGGGGAAGGTGACGACGCCGATCTTCGCGCCCGCAAGGCGCGGGTTGGCGGCGACGGCGACAGCCTCGCCGATCAGGGGAAGTTCAGTCATGTCAGGCCTCGACGACCTCGACGTTGACGACGTCCTCGATGACGGGGTTGGACAGGAGGGTTTCGGCGGCGTCGCGGGCCTGGGCCAGGATCTCCTCCGTCACCTCGCCGTCCACGGTCAGTTCGAAGCGCTTGCCCTGGCGGACAGAGCTGAAGCTGGTGAAGCCGAGGCGGGGAAGAGCGCCGACGATCGCCTTTCCCTGGGGGTCAAGAATCTCGGGCTTGGGCATGACGTCAACAACGATCCGGGGCATCCGGCAACTCCTGTGCGTGAGCTTGGGTAAGGGCGCAGCGGAGTGATGCCGTCTCACGCCGTACCGGTGTTGGGGGCACACTGTAAGGCAGTGTTCCAGACTTTGTGGACGGGCGCTCCGCGAGCTTGCCCTATCATTCTACCGGCCCGGCGGCCCCACCCTGTATTCGGTAGATCCACGTCACGGCGAGGCCCGCGCAAGGGCAATCCGGCACATCCGTGCGATCCCGCTATGGAGTTGAAAGGGACCCTTCACTAGGATGACGGGATGGCAGAGAATTCGAAGTCCGTCCTTTTGCCAGTGATGGCCGCAGCCGTATTTGCCGGCCTGGGCCGGATGGTCTTCCAGAAGATCAAAGCCGACCGCCGTGCCCGGGAAAACCGCACCGCCGGTCCTGTGGACGAGAAGACCCGGCAATGGATCAGCGACGTGGTCCGGACCCCGCGGCAGTAGCGTTCTGCTGCGGATTCCTGCGCCCTGCCTTGCGTAGGCAGGTCTTCCCGGGGTGCCCGGTGAGACCCCCGCCAGCAATGCTTATGACTGGCGAAAATTTGCCGTTTGTGCCCTATGTCATATTCGGCTATCAGTCTGTACTCTGTGAACCGGCTGGTCTTATCGAATTACAAAACCTGTAATTCCCTGTACCACGCCTGTCGTTTCCGGCCCTCTAATCCTGACAGGCCGGTTCATCGTGAAAGGGTGCACGTGAAATTAACAGGAAAGAGCCCTGCAAGGGGCGGCGGGTTCCGGAGGGCTGCAGCGTTCTCCGTCGGGATTCCGCTGCTTCTTGGTTCAGTGGCAGCCGTGCCGGCCACGGCAGCCCCCGCCACGGGGCAGGTTCCGTCGGTCCAGCAGAAAGACCTTGATCCCAAGGACTACCAGGCCGGCAGGTACATCGTGGTACTGGCTGAGAAGCCCGCAGCCACCTATGCAGGCGGCACCGGCGACCTGAGCGCTACGAAGCCTGAAAGCGGAAAGAAGCTCGACGCCGGGCGGCCAGAGGTGCAGCGCTACCAGCAGCATCTCGAAACGCAGCAGCGCGAGATTGCCAAGGATGAAAGTGTCCAGATCAAACGCAACTTCACCGCCGCCATCAATGGCTTCGCCGCGGATCTCTCCGCCGACCAGGCGCTGAAACTGGCCAAGGACCCGAAGGTCCTCATGGTGGCGCCGGATACCGAGAACGCGCCGGACTACTCCACCACCGATTTCCTCCAGCTCTCCGGCCCGCAGGGCATCTGGAACACATCCTTCGGTGGCACGGAGAACGCCGGCAAGGGTGTTGTGGTGGGAGTCATCGACTCCGGCTACACCCCCTCCAGCCCCTTTTTCGCCGGAACCGACGTCAAGCCGCTGGCCGGAAACCCCGAAGTGGGCGTGCCCTACCGGACAGCAGACGGCAAGATCGCGATGCTGAAGTCCGACGGCGACACGTTCGTGGGCGAATGCCAAAAGGGCGAAGGCACCGGGGCCGCCTTCGACGGCAGCGCCTGCAACTCCAAGGTCCTCAGTGCCCGCTACTTCGCCGACGACTTCAAGAAGTACGTCCCGGAGGCCAACCGAGCCCCCGAGGAAGTCCTTTCTCCCGTTGATGTCGGAAGCCACGGTACCCACACCGCCAGCACCGCAGCCGGAAACGCGAACGTCCGGGCCAACCTGGGCGCCCGTGACATGGGCATCACCGGCGGCGTCGCTCCGGCGGCCAAACTCTCCATCTACAAGGTCTGCTGGGAAGACACCGACCCCAACACCGGCGGCTGCTACAGCTCCGCATCGGTGGCCGCCATCAATCAGGCGATCCTGGACGGCGTGGATGTCCTGAACTACTCCATTTCGGGCAGCACCTCCACCACCACGGACCCGGTTGCCCTGGCCTTCCTCTCCGCCGCCTCAGCTGGAGTCTTCGTTTCCGCATCCGCAGGCAACAGCGGCCCCACGGCCAGCACCGTAAACCACGGCGCACCCTGGCTCACTACTGTCGCTGCCTCGTCCTTCTCCACAGAGCTACAGGGAACTGTTGAATTCGAGGACGGCAGCAAGTACCGCGGTGCCAGCCTGATGGCCAACAATGTCCCGGCCAGTCCGCTGGTCCTCGCCGCATCTGCTGCCGCAGCAGGAGCCGCAAGCCCCGAGCTCTGCGGACCGAACACACTGGACCCCGCCAAGGTGGCCGGCAAGATTGTCGTCTGCGACAGGGGAGTAGTTGACCGTGTGGCCAAGAGCGCCGAGGTCAAGCGCACCGGCGGCGTCGGCATGATCCTCGTCAACGTCACCCCGTCCTCCGAGGACGTGGACCAGCACGCCGTTCCCACTGTCCACGTGAATCCGCCGGCAACCCAACAGATCAAGGACAAGCTGGCAGCCAACCCCGCCATCAAAGCCGCGCTGGTAAACAAGGACACCACCGGCCTGCCGCAGGAGCCCCAGCCGCAGATCGCCGGATTCTCCTCACGCGGCCCGCTGCTGGCCACCGACTCCGACCTGCTGAAACCGGACGTCGCCGCTCCCGGCGTCGCCGTTCTGGCCGGTGTTTCACCCATCGGTGAAGCCGGCGCCCAGTTCGGCATGATGTCCGGCACATCGATGGCCGCCCCGCACGTGGCAGGCTTCGGTGCGCTGGTCCTGGGCAAGAACCCCACCTGGTCGCCCGCCACGGTCAAATCAGCCATGATGACCACCGCTACGGACGTCAAGAACGCGGACGGCAGCCGAAACACGGATGTCTTCGCCACCGGCGCCGGCCAGGTGTCGGTTGCCAAGGTCCTGGACCCGGGACTGGTGTACGACGCCAACGAAACCGATTACCTGAAGTTCATCCAGGGAACCGGACTGGACCTGGGCATCCCGGATCTGGGGACTACGGCGCCGCGGGACATGAATGTGGCCTCGTTTGCACTCGGCGCACTGACGGGCAGGACCGAAGTGACCCGCACGGTGACGGCCCTGACCCCCGGCCTGTACCGCGCCCAGGTGAATGTGCCGGGCGTCAAAGTCACGGTGACCCCCTCGATCCTGAACTTCAGTGCGGTGGGCGAAAAGCGGACTTTCAAGGTCAAGTTTGAAAATGCCTCCGCCCCCACAGGCCAGTTCGCCATGGGCAGCCTGGTCTGGCAGGGTGCCGGCAAGAACGTCGCTTCGCCGGTAGCGGTCCGTCCGCAGTCCGTGGTGGCGCCGGCGAATGCCGCCTTCAGCTCAGTGGGCGGTACCGGGCAGGGGAAGATTCCCGTGGTGTCCGGAACCAACGCACCGGTCAGCATGACGGTGGACGGCCTGTCCAAGGCGGATTCAACTGCCGTGGAACTGGTCCCCGGGCCGCTGGCGCTGGCGAACAACACCTCCAACGCCATGAAGCAGGTGACGGTGGCTGCGGGTTCGCCGCTGGCCAAGTTCTCCGTCTTCTCCTCGGACGAGAATGCTGACTTCGATCTCCTGGTGTTCACCCCGGATGGCAAGCAGCTCGCCTCCCAGACGGTGTCCGCCAGCGAATCAGTGTCCGTCGCCAATCCCAAGGCCGGCGTCTACACGATGTTTGCCAACCTCTACGCAAGCCCTAACGGCCAGCCCACCAAGGCCTCGTTGGATGCTGCAGTCCTGGGTGCAAACGTGGGCAATGCCTCGGTCAGCCCGAACCCGCTTCGGTTGGCGAACGGCACTGCCGGTGACGTGACGTTGTCGTGGCAGAACCTCCAGCCTGGCTCCTACATCGGCCGGGTCAACTACTCCGGCGGTGCCACGCCCACCTTTGTCTCGGTGGTAGTGACCCCGGGGGCCGGCGCAGTGGTCCCGGATGACGAGCAGACGGACCCGGGCAAGAAGGACAAGAAGGACAAGGTCAAGAAGGAAAAGAAGAAGAAGGAGTTCCAGGACGAATCGGGGAGCTCCAACCTGGGAATCTAGGCGCAAGCCTCCCAGGAGGCCCGGAGCCTGGATAACCGTATAACTGATGGCCGGCGGATCGACTGCGATCCGCCGGCCATCAGTGTTTGGGGCGGGTATCCGTCCGCCTAAGTAGTGCCGGCGGCTCCGGCAGTTCCGCCCAGCAGTGGAGCAAGGGCCCGCCACCGGGAAATCTCGCAGCCATCGGTCAGTGTCAGCGTGGTGTGGACGCGCCTGCCGTGGAACGTCCCCGTAACGACAGCCTGCTGCGGCCCGCCGTACTGCTGGGTACAGAGCCGTGGCGGCCCGGGTTCGGGAAAGAAAATCGCGGGTCCGTGTTTGAGGACGGCGTCGAGCGCGGCCTGCGGGTCCGGTACGGTCGAGCCGGGGGATACCTTGCCGTTGCTCGCCTGCAGGGTGAAGTTATGGTGCGGGCCGTCCGGTGTTTCGCTGAGGTTGATCACCAGGTGAACGGATCCGGGATCAGGCTGCGCCTTGTTCGCCATGGACTTCTCCTTTTGCGGACGTGGTGGGTAGGCCTGTGGCCGTCGCCAAAGCCGCTGCCAGCCTGCCCCGAAGTGTTGCGGCTTCCTGGGCAAACCCACGCTGCCGGGCAACGTAGTCGGCTTTTCCATCGGCGGTCTCAATACGGATGGGCGGGTAGCCCCAGCCGGCGAGGTCGTAGGGGGATGCCTGCATATCCATGGCGCGGATCCGCCACGAGAGCTCGAAGCAGTCCATGACCAGCTCGCTTGGAAGGGCGGGAAGCAGCTTGTAGGCCCACTTGTAGAGGTCCATGTTGGCATGCAGGCAGCCGGGCTGCTCCATGTGCCGTTGGGAGTCCCGGGTAGGCAGGTGCTCATTAAGCGGCAACGCATCAGGAGAATAGAAGCGGAACGCATCAAAGTGTGTGCAGCGGATGCGGTTATCCTCCACCACCTGGTCCGTTCCCTCGGAGCCAAGGCGCAGTTTCAGGTATTCGTGGCGCAGGTCGAATTTGTCCTGGCGGTACACCATGGCCCATTCATGAAGGCCGAAGCAGCCGAACTGGGCAGGCCTGGCCGCGGTTCCGCGCAGGATGATTTCCGCGAAGGCCACCGCGTCCGCCCGGTCGGCCAGGAAGGCGGCCCGGTCGAAGGCGACCGCAGTGCTTCCTGTTGGCAGGCCCAGCACAGCCACTTCGCCGTCGTCGAGCTCCCGGTAGTGCTTCCATCCGCGCCGGGCCTCGCCCGCGCTGCCTACCAGAACGGTTCCAGCGCCGGGGTGCCAGCGGCGAAGCTGGCCCGGCTTTTGCGTGTAGTAGGTGAAAAGGAAGTCCTCCACCGGGTGTTTCCGCCCGGCGGACCTCCGCTCCAAATATGGATCGGCGTAGCGGCCCACGCGCAGTTGATGGGCCTCTTCCCGCGTCCGCCACTCGTCCGCCGCCAGGAGCCTAAGTTGCTCCACCGGCGCCTCCAAGAATGTCTTTCGCGGCGTCCCAGTCGCTGATTTCGCAACCGTCCGTGCGGGCGAAGGATGCCTCGACGGCGGTTCCGTCAACCACCCCGGTCACGGTCGCCTTTTCCGGTCCGCCATATTGCTGGGTGCAGGCCTGGGCCGTGCGGGGCGCCTGGTTCAGCAGGGCAGCATTCCGTTTGAGGGCCGCACAGGCGGCATCAGCCGTGGGGTGGCTGCTTTCGCCTGCCGGAACTCCGGATTCGCACACGAGCGTGTAGTTGACGGCGGCTTGGCCTTCCGCCGGAATGACTGTGATGGCAAGTTCGGCATTGCCCTGGCCGGGCCCGGCAGGCAGCGCGGACGGGGATGCAGGTGGCGGGGCCGGAACGGACGTTTCGGTGTCCGGGGATGGAGTGGCTGTTGACGGAGGGGCGGTTGCCGACGACGGGGCGGAGGAGGTTGGCGACTGAGCCGGGGGTGTGGATGAGGGTGGGTTGCCGCCGTCCGGGCCTCCGGTGCAGGCGGAGAGCAGGCCCGCAATGACGGCAAGGGCCGCCAGGTGAAGCCTCACGTTACGCATGGTCCGACGCCTCATTCATGCCTCGATTCTAACGTCCCCTGGTTGTGCTGGGTGCTCCGCTGAACCGGCCCGGTGCGCTGGAGGGGAGTGGGCTGCGCTGCCTATGACTCCCCGCTGCCGGACGTGGCGGCGATGAGTGCCATCATGCTGGCGTGCAGCTCGGTGACCTGCCCGCGTGTCAGCCCCAGCCTGTCCATCATGGTGCCGGGAACCTTGAGCGCCTCTTGCCGGAGGGCGGCACCTTTTGGCGTGAGCTCCACCGACAGGGCACGTTCGTTCCCGTCGGCCCGGTGCCGGGTGATGAATCCGGCCGCTTCAAGACGGCGCAGCAGCGGCGAAATGGTGGCCGGTTCCTGGGCGAGGGCTTCGCTGATGTTCCTGACGGTGCGGGGACTGGTTTCCCACAAAGCGAGCATGACGAGGTACTGCGGGTGGGTCAGGTTCAGTCTTTCCAGTACTGGCTTGTAGGCGCCCACGACGCTGCGGGAAGCCACGGTCAGGGCGAAACACAACTGGTGCTCCAGGAGCAGGTCGTCTTCGCGGGCGTCCGGGGCGGCTGCGGTGGTCATCGGTCCTCCAACTATTAGTGCACTAATAATTAGCGTACACTTTCGGTAGGCAGGATGTCAGATGGAAGGAAAGTTCATGGCCAGGCGCAACACTGAAGACAGGGGCAATGCTTCCCAGCGGTTCATGCGGGCCACCGGCAAATTGCGGGCAGTCTTCGGGCCGGCCAACCGTTCCGCCCTCGGACACGCCATGACCGAGGAAAACCGCCGGCTCCTTGAACAGCGCCAGGCCGAAAGCCAGCAATGGGAGACCATCACCCGGCCGGACGGAAGCACCTACGTGGTGCCGAAGGACCCGGGCGACAAATCCCTGCGCTGATCGGCCCGCGGCCCCCGTCCAACTGACCGGCCGCTGCTTCCCGCCGGAACGCCGGTATCCCGGAGCTTTTTGCCCGTCCCCGGCGTAAAATGAGGGGCACCGGCTCCCGGGTGGAGCCAATGGCTCATTTCCTCGCACCGGGGAAGGGGGTGGAAAACAGTGGCACACGTACTCAGCGGATTCATGAGCATGACGGACCGGCTCCGCTTCTTCTTCGGTCCAGCGACCCGGCTTGATGCCGATACTCCGGTGATCCACAGGCACGACGATTTCGAGCAGGCCTCCGAGGAGGACCTTGCGCACTTCGTGGTGGAAACCGACTCAACAGGCCACCACTACGCCGTCCGGCGGGAAGACCTGGAACGGGAAAGCTGAACCCTTCCGGCATTCAGGTCCCAAGCCGCACAGCATGAAAAAACCGGGCCGCTTTCCATGAATCATGGAAAGCGGCCCGGCTTTTTGTCTGCCTGCGGCTGTCAGCGGCCGGTGCCGCCATACACGGTGGCTTCGTTGTCGCTGTCCAGCTCGAACGCATTGTGGATGACGCGCACAGCCTCGTCCAGCAGGTCTGCATGGGTGACTACGGAGATCCTGATTTCCGATGTGGAAATCATGTTGATGTTGATGCCGGCGTCGGACAGCGCCTTGAAGAAGGTGGCCGAGACGCCCGGGTGGGACCGCATGCCGGCGCCGATCAGGGAGAGCTTGCCGATCTGCTCGTTGTATTCGATGGTTTCGAAGCCGATCTTGTCCTGCGCGGCGTGCAGGGCCGCAAGGGCATCGGCGCCCTCAACGATGGGAAGCGTGAACGAAATGTCGGTCTTGCCGGTTCCGTGGGTAGACACGTTCTGGACGATCATGTCGATGTTGGAATGGGCATCGGCGATGACCTGGAAAATAGCGGCGGCCTTGCCCGGGATGTCCGGAACGCCCACAACGGTGACCTTGGCTTCCGAGCGGTCGTGCGCAACGCCGGAGATGATTGGCTGCTCCAAGGCAACTCCCTCTTGAGTGGTGATCTTGTCTTCGGCGCTGGGGATGACCCAGGTGCCTTCGTGCTGGCTGAATGAGGAACGAACGTGAAGGGGCACGCCGAATCGGCGGGCATACTCGACGCACCGGAGATGCAGGATCTTGGCGCCGGACGCTGCAAGCTCCAGCATCTCCTCGCTGGAAATGGTGTCGATCTTCTGGGCAGACGGGACAACCCGGGGATCGGCCGTGTAGATGCCGTCCACATCCGTGTAGATCTCGCAGACGTCAGCTTCCAGTGCAGCAGCCAGGGCCACCGCGGTGGTGTCCGACCCGCCCCGGCCCAGGGTGGTGATTTCGTTGGTGCTCCGGCTCATGCCCTGGAAACCGGCCACAATGGCGATGTTTTCCTTGTCCAGCGCGGTGCGGATGCGGTGGGGGTCCACGTCGATGATGCGGGCCTTGCCGTGGATGCCATCGGTGATCATGCCGGCCTGCGACCCGGTAAAGGACTGCGCGGACGCGCCGAGTTTGTTGATGGCCATGGCCAGCAGGGCCATTGAGATACGTTCGCCGGCGGAGAGCAGCATGTCCATTTCGCGGGCAGGGGCGGAATCGGTGACCTGGGCGGCGAGGTCCAGGAGTTCGTCGGTGGTGTCGCCCATGGCGGAGACCACCACAACAACCTCGTTGCCGGCCTGCTGGGCGTTTACCACCCTGGCGGCCACACGCTTAATGCCGTCAGCGTCCGCCACTGAGGACCCGCCGAACTTCTGCACGATGAGTTGTTTGGTTACCGCACCGCCGGCCTGCAGGCCCTGCGGCTGCGTCGCGTTGTGCACTTCGGTAGTGGGCGTACTCATGGCGCATACCTTCATCGGATCAATGGGATTTTCGGAAGCCAGGCAGCGGGGCGGCCCGGCATCCTCCGACAGTTTATCGCCGCCCGTACCGCGCCGCTGAATTGTGACCGAATCTCAGCACGGAGGACGACATCCCGGCCATATCCGCTGGCGTACGCTCGGAGGATCAGCACGCAGCAATACTGTGGGGGACAGGTGCGCACACGATGGCAATAATTTCGGAACAGCCCGGCGGGCAGCAGGTTCCCGACGGCGGAATCACGGCCCAGGGGGTGAGCCGCAGCTTCGGCACTGTCCGCGCGGTGGACCATATGGACTTCCACGCCCCGGCGGGCAAGGTTACGGCACTCATCGGCCCCAATGGTGCAGGAAAGACCACCCTGCTGCTCATGCTTGCCTCGCTGCTGGCCCCGGACCAGGGCACCATCACTGTTGGCGGCCTGGACCCCGTCCGGAACCGCGCGGAGGTCCGGAGCCGGCTGGGCTGGATGCCGGACACCCTGGGAGTGTGGGAATCGCTGACTGCCCGGGAGATCCTGACCCAGATGGCCAGGTTCTACCGGCTACCCGCGTCCGGGATCGCTCCGCGGGTCACGGAGATGCTGGAGCGTGTCCGGCTGACAGGCCTCGCCGACCAGCCCGCCCGGGTCCTGTCCCGGGGGCAGCAGCAGCGGCTGAGCCTTGCGCGCGCGCTCATCCACGATCCATCGGTGCTGCTCCTGGACGAGCCAGCTTCAGGCCTGGACCCGGGTTCCCGCGTTGAGCTGCGGACCACGCTCCGGCAACTCGCCGCCGAAGGAAAAGCCGTTGTGGTGTCCTCGCACGTCCTCAGCGAACTGGATGAGATCGCGGACGGTGCGGTGTTCGTCAACAACGGACGCACCGTCCGGCAGCAAACCACCGAGGAGGCGGCCGCCGCTGGCCGCCGTTATGCGATTACGGCGGCCGATACAGCTGCGCTCGCCGCGGAACTGGCGCGGCTGGGGCTCGAATTCCGCCGGGAGGAAGGCCGCCGGCCGGGCGTCAGCCTCGTTCTGCACAACGAGGTCGGGGCGGAGCGGCTCCTGCGCGACCTGGTGCTCGCCGGCGTCGGAATCCGTTCCTTTGCCCCGGCCGTCGGCGCGTTGGAGGAGACCTACATGAACCTCGAGGGGGAACGGCGATGAGCAGCATGACGGAAAACCGGGAAGGATCTGCCCACCGCGGAGCGCCCGGCCCCTACATGGCGGGGATCGGGCATGTGGTGGCCCTGGAGCTGAAACAGCGGCTCCGGTCCCGCGGCTGGTACATCATGCTGGCCATCTGGTTCGCCCTGACCGGACTGGTGACCTGGTTGACGTGGGCAAGCTGGAGCGCCTCGAATGCCTTCCAGCGCGACTTCGGTGACGTATCCGGAGCAGGATCCACCGGCCCGGGGTCTCTGATTTTTGAAGTGGTGCTGGCGTTCGTCCTGCTGTTCGCGCTGCTGGTGGCGCCGGCACTGTCTGCCAACGCGGTGAACGGTGACCGGGCGGGCGGTACCTTGGCTATCCTCCAAGTCACGCTGCTGGAACCGGGCCAGATCCTTTGGGGTAAGTTTGTCGCGGCCTGGGCTGCTGCCCTGGCGTTCCTGGTGGCCAGTACCCCTTTCCTGGTAATTGGCGTGGCCCTGGGCGGCCTGACTCCCGCGTACATACTGGTATCGCTGGTGATGCTGGCCGTTGAGGTGGGCATTGTGTGCGCCATTGGCGTCGGGATTTCCGCACTGGCCGGGCGCCCGCTGTTTTCCATTGTGGTGACCTACCTGGCGGTGGCCGGCCTGGTGGTGGGCACCCTGATCTCCTTTGGGCTGGGCACCGGGCTGACCCAGGGCACGGTGCTGGCCAACAACCCGCAGTACCGTGCCTACGCGCCGCTGCAGTCAGAGCCCATGGACGCCGGCTACACCTGTGCCGGACCCCTTCGGGAACAGTCCGCCATGCATACCGAGCGGGTGGCCTGGACGCTTGCCATGAATCCCTTCGTAGTGGTGGCGGACGCTATTCCGTATCCGGACAGGACGGCGCGGCAGGACTTCACGTCCATCGGTGCGATCGAAGGCATCAGCCAGGCAGCCCGCCAGGCCATGGCCGGGCCGGAGGGGACCACGCCGTGCGCCAACGGCAAGGTCCAGCCCACATATTTGGGACAAAAGACCCCGCTGTGGCCGCTGGGCCTCGGTCTCCAGCTCGTGCTGTCCGGGCTCCTGATGTGGCTCGGCTGGCGTTCGCTCCGGACACCCGTCCGCAAGCTGCCCCGCGGGACCCGCATCGCCTGAGCATGCCGGCGGGGCTGAACCTGACCCCGCTGGGAGGGACGTTTCGAGGTTCGGCCCGTCGGGATCTGGACAGCCCGGAGCCGGTATCCCACGATTGAACCAGCGCAAACTCAATTGGCCGGCAACCGCCGGTCGCTTCCGGGGCTGGGGCCTGTCCAGGGAAGGCGGACCCGACATGCCCGATCAGCGGCAACCTTCCGGAAATCCCGCGCCGGAGCCATTCTTTGAGCCGATCGGCCGGGACGCTGGCCAGCCGGGCACGGATCCTGCCGGATCCCCAGGTGCACGGGATAATGCCGATGACGCCGACGACGGCGGGCGTACGGCCGGTCCGGGGTTCCGGGCGACGGTGCCAGGGGCAGTCGTGGCGTGGCGGGTGAGTGTTGCTTCGCTTCGCTTTTGGGCCGTTGCGGTGGGCGCGGCGTGTGCGACGTGGGCCGTCGCCGCAGGCCTGGTGTGGGTGTCGGCCGCCGCGGAAGGCGAACAGTCCGGCTCGGTTCCTGCTGCGTTGCTGATCTACGTTCTTGCGTCCTCGCTGCTTCCGGCTGCGGCGGCGCTGGTGGGGATGCACTGGGGCATGGCTTGCCAGCTGCGGCGAGCCTCGACCGGGGAGCCTTATGGGGGTTTCTTCCCGCCGTGCTTGTCACGGCCCTGCAGGGCCTGGTGTTCGCAGTGTTGGTGCTGGTCAGTCTTCTCATCCAGGCAGCGGCTGCCGGTGGTCCAGGATCCGTTGCCGTCACCGCGTCAGGACTGGCGGCGGTGGAAGGGTCCCTGTTCGGTGCCATGGGTGTTGCGGTGTCCGCCCTGCTGGGTCGCCCTGGCCTGGCGAGGGTGGCGGGTTGGGCGCTGGGCCTGTTCATTGTGGCGGGGACCCTGGTTGCCGGTGCCCTGCTGGTGCCTGCCGTCCGCTCCGAAGAACCGGTTACGGTGGCCCTGAACGTGCACCGGGCAGCAGACGGGACTCCCGTTGCCTACGAGTGCTCGCAGGTCCCGGCCGGAACTGTTGAGATTTACCACACGGAGCGGATCATGTGGCTGCCGGCTGTGAGCCCCATTGTGGTGTTGACGATGCTGGCCGGTGCACCGGGGGCAGGGCAGGAGCTGCCCGGCTGGCTTTCGGCGGAACTGCAGGCCGCGGCCGACGGCCCCAGGGTTCCGTGCGTCAACGGGGAACCGAGGAGCATGGATTCGCCGCGGACGCCCCTCGCAGCGGCTGGCCTCCTGCTGCAGGCTGGCTTGACCGGTGCCCTGCTGGGTGGCGCGCACGTGGCGGCGTCCCGCCGTCGTCCGCCTGCCTGACAGGGACTGGCGCTCTGCGCCGGCTGGAACCCGGGGTTCCGGCCCTGATGCCGGGGTCAGCTCAGAGCGTTCCGCCGGCCTTCGAACGCGCGGCCCAGCGTGACCTCGTCCGCATACTCCAGGTCGCCGCCTACGGGCAGCCCGGAGGCCAACCTGGTGACAGCAATCCCGATGGTCTTGAGCATCCGCGCCAGGTAGGTGGCCGTAGCCTCGCCCTCCAGGTTGGGGTCGGTGGCGATGATGACTTCCTGGATGGCGCCGTCGTTCAGCCTGGTGAGCAGCTCACGGATGCGCAGCTGTTCCGGGCCGACGCCGGCAATCGGATTGATGGCTCCGCCCAGCACGTGATACCGCCCGCGGAACGAGCGCGTACGCTCCACCGCGAGGACATCCTTGGACTCCTCCACCACGCAGATGATGGCAGGATCGCGGCGCGGGTCCCGGCAGATGTTGCAGAGCTCCTGTTCCGTGACGTTGCCGCAGACCGTGCAGAACTTGACCCGGTCCTTGACCGTGGTGATGGCTTCCACCAGCCGCTTCATATCCTGTGGATCTGCTTCAAGGATGTGGAAAGCCAGCCGCTGCGCCGACTTGGGACCGACTCCCGGAAGGCGTCCGAGCTCGTCGATAAGCTCCTGGACCGCACCTTCGTACACAATTCCCTCTTTAGCTTGGTTTGGTTGTTTTGCAGGTCATGGCGCAGCCGCCCCCGTGACGGACCGGCGGCCGTCAGTAGCGCGGGGCTATGGGGCTGCCGTCCGGCGAGCGTTCTTCGATCAGCTTTCCGCCCAGAATACGCTCCACCGCGGCGCGTCCGAAGACGCCGGACTCCTCGATGGTTTCGTCGTCCGCGCTGGGAATGTCCTGCACATAAGTGGCCGCCGCCGCTGCCGCCCGTGCGGGAGCCTTGGCCCGTCCGGCTTCGGCTTCCGGGCTGTTGGACAGCCTTTGGTAGAGGCTTTGCCGTGTCGCCGCGGCCGTGGCAGTGGCCGGGGCGGTTGCAAGGGCTGGCGAAGGTGCTGATGCCGGTGCGGAAGACGCCATGGCGTACTCGCGAGCCTGTTGCGGTTGCGGGCTGGCCGGTGCTGGCGGTGCCGTTGCCGGCGGTGCTGCTGCCGGTGGTGCCGCCCCCGCTGGTGCCGCCGGCGGTACTGCCGCCCCCGCTGGTGCCGCCGGTGGCATGGTGGTGCGGGCGGGGCCGGCCGCCGGAGTAACAGGGAGGGACGGCGGGACCTGGGCGGTGGCGGGCTCGTAGTGCGGGGTGCTGGTCACAGCCGTGACACCTGCTGGCCGGGACGGGTTGTCGGGTTCCGCGCTGGCTCCGCCGGCCACGGAACCGGCTCCCACGTTGCTTTCCGTCCCCACAACCCAGACGCCGGGGGCCTGTTCCACAGCCCGGGTCCAGGGGTCGTGGGCGCCGTCTTCTGTGCCCGAAGGCCGCTGCGGGGCTTCCCCAATGGGAGACGGAGCTGATGCCGGTGAGGACGCGGGCGCCGGTGAGGGCCCGGGTGTCTCGGCGGACACTGGGGCCGGCGCTGCCGCCTGTTTGCTTCCCTTCGCGGGCGAGGGAGCCCAGTCCATGGGAGGTTCTTCCTCCAGCGGGGGAGCGTCCTCGTCCCTCGGCGGTCCCCAATCGTCGTCTGAGTAGGAGTAGTCGCCGGCAAGGGCCGCGTAGGGGTCCCCTCCGGCGGCAGCGCTGCTACCCGAAGGCGCGCCGGAGCCGTCGGGACTGTTGACGGCAGAACGCGCCGGGGCGCTGCCGGATGTGCCGGCACCGGACGGTGGGGGCCCGCTGGCGTTGCCGGCAGCGCCGGAGTTGCCAAGGGCGTGGCTGCCAGGAGCATGGCTGCCGGGCGCCGGGACATCGGCCCGCGCACCCTGTGCCTGGTCCTGCGACGCCGGCGGCTTGGGGTCTTCCGCATGTTCGGCCGCCTGCGCTGCGCCGGTCCCTGCGGCCACGGCGGAGGAACCGGTGCGGGTTGGCTGTGGCGATGGCGCGTTGTGGCCGGGACGTCCGCCGGCATCGGCAGATGCAGGTGCCGGGGCCGGTGCTGGAGTGGGCGCCGGGGCCAGGCCCCAGGCAACGTCAGCTGAGCTGGCCGTAGTCACCTGACTGGCCGGAGCCACCTGGTTGGCCGTAGCTACCTGGCTGGCGGGTGCTTTTGGGTTTGGTTCAGCGCTCGCTTGGCCTGCGCCGGCCGCCACTGCATTGATCTGGCAGTCGATGCCCACCGTTTTGTGGATCGCCTGGCGGAGGTTGTCTGAGTGATCCGCCCGCCCGAAGGCACCGGCGAGACCGGAGGTTGCGAAAGCCAGCGTGAGGACGCTGCCATCGAAGGCGCTGACCTGGGCGTTCGGTTCTACAAGCGCCCAGGTGCTGCGCTTGATTTTGGACAGGGTCTGCAGCACGTCTGGCCACGCACGGCGAAGGACTTCAACGTCGCCCATGCCTGCGGGGCCGCCAGGGGCCGCAGTATCGCGTGGCGCGTTCTGTCCGGCACTGCCAGCGCTGGCGGCGCCGGCAGTGGCGTCACCGCGACCGTGCGACGTGTGTGCTGAACCTGCCGGGGCGGATGCGTCCTGCGTTGGAGACGACGAAGCGGGCCGAGCCTGCTCCGGAGCGCCCTGTGGACCCTGCACCGCAGCGGCAGGTCCGGACGCGGGCGCCGGTCGGCCCGCAGCGGGCTGGACCGGAGAGGTGCTGCCGCCCGCTTGGCGCTCGTTGCCAGGCTGGTCCACGGGCCAGTCGTTTGTGCTCACGCGCGGGGCCGTCAGCGGCGGGCGGCCGTCAGCGGTCCCTGCACCAGGAGCACCTTGAGTTGTCCGGGGCGAAGATTCCCCTGTTGCAGGGAGGGAAGGCACATCCGGACCAGCCTGCAGCTGGGCCGACGGGATGGGTGCCGTAGGAGCCTGCTCAGCGGGAGCACGGCCAGCTGCGCCCTGGGAAGAGGGGGACTGGGCTGCAGGGGACTGGGCGGCGGCAGCGTGTAACTCGGGAGCCTGACCACCGGTGGCGCCGGCAGTTGCAGTTTGTGGTGCCACCGGAATCGGGGCAGCCGCCGGGGCTGGTGGCGCCGATCCGGCACCCAGCGTGGCGCTGGCACCCTGGCCTGCGGCAGCACCGGCGTCGTTCCCGGAGTAGTTCAGACGCCGCTCGACGCGGTCGATGCGCGCAGCAATGCCGCGTTCATTCTGTTCCGAACTTGGCAGCAGGATCCGGGCGCAGAGCAATTCCAGGTGCAGCCGCGGAGACGTGGCACCTGTCATCTCGGTCAGCGCCGTGTTGGTGACATCGGCAGCACGGGACAACTCCGCGGCGCCAAGGTTGTGGGCCTGGTTCTGCAGCCGGGCGATTTGGTCCGCCGGCATTCCGCGCAGGATGACCTGGGCGCTCTCCGGCATCGCCTGGACGATGATCAGGTCGCGGAAACGCTCCAGCAGGTCCTCAACGAAGCGCCGCGGGTCGTGCCCGGTTTGGATGACGCGGTCCACCGCGCGGAAAACGGTGGCTGCGTCCGAGGCAGCAACGGCCTCCACCACATCGTCCAGAAGCGAGGCGTGCGTGTAGCCGAGCAGCGCAACGGCGAGCTCGTAGTCGAGCCCGTTCGGCCCTGCGCCTGCCATGAGCTGGTCCAGGACGGACAGGGAGTCACGGACGGACCCGCCGCCGGCGCGGATGACCAGGGACAGGACACCGGGTGCCACCGGGACGTTCTCCTGGTTGCACAGCAGCTCCAGGTAGGCCATCAGCGGCTCGGGCGGAACCAGCCGGAAAGGGTAGTGGTGCGTGCGGGAGCGGATGGTGCCAATGACCTTGTCCGGTTCCGTGGTGGCGAAGATGAACTTGATATGTTCCGGCGGCTCTTCGACGATTTTCAGCAAGGCGTTGAAGCCCGCCGAGGTGACCATGTGCGCTTCGTCGATGATGAAGATCTTGTAGCGGTCGCGGACCGGGGCGTAGGTGGCGCGTTCCCGGAGATCGCGTGCATCATCCACACCGCCATGGCTGGCGGCATCAATCTCGATGACATCGAGGGAGCCGGAGCCGCCGCGGGCCAGTTCAACACAGCTGGGGCACACGCCGCAGGGGGTGTCGGTGGGCCCCTCGGCACAGTTCAGGCAGCGGGCCAGGATGCGGGCGGAGGTGGTTTTGCCGCAGCCTCTTGGGCCGGAAAACAGGTAGGCATGGTTGACGCGGTTTTTGCGCAAAGCCGTCATCAGTGGTCCGGTGACATGCTCCTGCCCGATAACGTCTGCGAAGGAATCGGGACGGTATCTGCGGTAGAGAGCGGTAGTAACTGTCACAGGAAAAACCCTACCAATCCGGGCCGACATCCTGCCGCCCTGTGGGGGAATAGTAAAGACCCCCCATGCACCCGCCAGAGCCCGTCTACCCTTGCTACCTTCCGGTCCTGGGGGAGTTCAACAGGATGACGCCACATGAGGGGCCGTCAGATACTTTACCCGAACATCGGGCCCGACTCGAATCGGCGGCGGTCCGTGGCATCTTCCGTCCGGCCCGCCTGTCCAATGATGAAACAGCGGGCACAAAGGGGACGCATTTTCATTGCTAATCCCGCCGGCAGCCGCGATCATTGGTATGTACACCGATTGGGGCAATCTCAAGGTTGTGAGCTGCGTGGCCTGGCTGAACGGGCCGGACCCGGCAGCTCAACGGTGTCCGGTGGAATGGGCGCGTTGGGGGCGCCCATTTCTGTTGCTGGCTCTTTTGGGTGGCTGGGCAGCCGGGCGCATGGAACCCTGCACAGGCCTCCGCGGAGCGGCCGCCCAAGCGCCGGCGTAACGCTGAAAACGGCCCAATTGGGCGATGCGCGAATCTTCAGGTAATCTAGTATCTGCTTTTGATTCAAGAGCAGCTGGAGAATTCGCCTAGCGGCCTATGGCGCACGCCTGGAACGCGTGTTGGGTTAACGCCCTCGGGGGTTCAAATCCCCCATTCTCCGCCAGCCAGGAACCCGGTCCCACAGTGTGGGGCCGGGTTTCTGCATGTTCTGGCCAGAATGCGGGCACCCTGGAGGGCGCCGTGTTCAGGCGTCCGGTGCTGCCATCCCCAGCCGGAGCAAACGTGCCCGCGCCGCAATCTCACTCGGTCCACGGGGACCAAGCGTGAGGCGTACGACGCCGAGGACTGCTTTGGTCGCGAGCCGCACCGGCAGCGGGAAGGGGCCCAGCCGCGGGACAGAGAGCCCCAGCATTGCCCGGTACCGGGGCTCGAGGCTGTACACGGCGCCGGCGAAGAGAACACGATAGCCAGGCCGCAGCATCGGGTGCAGGGGAGCCTTTCGGATGAACTCCACCGTCTCGGCGACCCGATGGTCCGCTCGCAGCTGGCCGCTTTCATACCAGCGGTCCAGTTCGGCCCGCATGTCAGCCTCCGTCAACGGCGGCCGGTCGACGCCCATCAGCCTGCCGGCCTGGGCCCACTCACGGACGTAAGCGTCTGGGCCTCCCGGGACAGGCCCACCCCAAATTTTGTGGGAGGCCAGGAACGCGTCAGTAAAGGCGATGTGGATCCAGCCGGCCAGGTGGGGATCGTTTGCACTGTAGTTGTGGGCTTGGCCGTCGTTGCCGTCATAGATCCCGTGCACGGGTGCATGCAGGCGGCGGACCCTGCCCGAGGCATCTTCGGCGGCTTCCCGTGAACCATACGTGACCGTGAAGATCCAGCGGATCGTGTGGGCAAGGCGTCCCAGCGGATCCTCCCGGAAGTTCGAGTGCTCGTGGACACCCGCCAGTGCCCCCGGGTGGAGGGACTGCATCAGGAGTGTCCGGATTCCCGCCACGATAGGGGACATGGAGCCGTGGACTGCCCACACGGCTGAACCGGGGTGGTGGTATCCGGCATCGTTCCCCTCCTCAAGCCGAACGGCCCAGTCCGGAGGGGCGTCCGACCTTCCGGTGAACGTCTTCCTGATTTCGCCTTGCCACTTCCGAAGTAAGCTCCGCATATCCCATTGTTGCCCGGTTTGCGGGTCGGTGGGAGGAACTTTGCCATGTACGGCACATCGGGGACCAGGGCTTGGTTGCACCACGCCAGTCCAGCCTGTGGTTTTCCACATGATCCCCGCAATGTGTTGTAAGGGGTTCACACCGGTCCGCCCGTATGGTCCCATGAGATGTACCGTCAAGAAAGCGCGGGTGGCTACCTTCTGGAGCCAGTCAATTGGCAAGCATTGGGGAACCGGTATGGGCGGATATGCCCGGCGCTTCAGCCATCCGGCCGCGCGAACGCTGGTGGCCACCGGTGCTTTGGCGGTGGCCTTCGGTCTGGTCAACCTCCGTGCTTCGTCCACCGGCCTGTGGCCAGGTTCAGCCGAGGCCGTCCGGACCGCCGCTGCACCCGGGGCGGATAAGTCGTTAACGGGTGCGGAGAACGGCTTCCGGATTCCCGCTGCACCTGCCCAGGGAGCCCAGGCGTCCGGCCGGGTTAGTCCCGGCCTGCTGTCCCCGGCAATCCTTACGGATCCCGGGGCCGCCGTAGCTTTTCCGCGTCCCCAAGTGGGCAGCCCGGGAGCTGGCTCACAATCCACGGTGTCCATGGAACTGTCCGGTATCGGCAGGCCGCCGGCAGGTTTCCTGATGGCACCGCTGGCCCTCCTGAATGCCAGCTCTCCTTTCGGGTTCCGTACCAGTCCGCTGACGGGGACGGCAGGGGATTTCCACCTTGGCCAGGACTACGCGGCGCCGTGCGGCACCACCGTTTACGCAGCCGATTCCGGCGTGGTTCGGGCTGCCGGCTGGCATCCTTGGGGCGGTGGCAACCGGGTGGAAATCGACCACGGCAACGGCCTCATCACCACGTACAACCACCTCGAGTCGATTGCAGCACGGGCGGGAGACAAGGTGCAGGTTGGCCAGGCCATCGCACGGGTGGGCACCACCGGGTGGTCCACCGGGTGCCACCTGCACTTCGAAACGATCATGGACGGCCGCTACATCAGCCCCCGGGGCTGGAGCCTGATGACGCTCCGCGCACTGGGAGGACCCACCCCCGAACCGGTGTCCTATGCCCCTGGCACCGGAACTTCGTCGGGGGCCACGGTGTGGACCATACCTTTGGGGGTGGGAGCGGATCCGTCGGCCGGCCAGGAGGAAACCGCGGCGACGACGACGACGCCTCCCACCACGGCGCCTCCGTCTCCTTTCCCGTCGGTAACGCCAGGACCCGCAGGGACAGTCCTGCCGCCCCCGGGGGCGCCTCAGGTACCGTCGCCTACACCTACACCTACGCCGTCGCCGTCGCCGTCGCCGAGTCCGACGTCGCCGGCAGCGACTCCCAGCCCGACGCCGACACCTTCGCCCTCACCTGGCCCGACGCAAACGCCCAGCCCAACGCCGACACCTTCGCCCTCACCTGGCCCGACGCAAACGCCCAGCCCAACGCCGACACCTTCGCCCTCACCTGGCCCGACGCAAACGCCCAGGCCCACTCCGACGCCTACGCCAACACCTACGCCAACACCAACGGCAACGCCCACGCCTTCACCCGCTCCGTCGCCGAGCCCGACGCCCACTGCTACGCCCGTGCCAAGTCCCACACCGCCCCCGGCGCCGGTCCCCACACTGGCGCCCACTCCTACTCCCACACCGACGTCGTCTGCCCTGACGCCGACTGCGCCTCCGCCGTCGTCCGCGACGCCCAGCCCGGTGCCGACCTCCACCCGCCACTGTGACCCCCACTGTCGCGCCGACCCCAACGCCGCTGCCCTCCGCCAAATTGCCTGCAACGGCGCCCTAGCCCGGGCCTCCTCGGGGCATGGACCGGACCAATAGCCCCGGACGTACAGGAAACACGCAGCCGCGACCAGTACCGTGGGCAGTTGGCAACGAAGCACCGGCATGGACAACTACCTGAGGACGCAACGCGTGGCACCCCTGTACCCAATTCACCTGACCCTGAATGATGGCACCAGCACCGAGTTCGCCCGGTTCAAGGGGAACGTGGTTCTTGTAGTCAACGTTGCCTCGAACTGTGGTTTCACACCGCAGTACGCGGGCCTGGAGGCCCTGTACGGCAAATTCCGCGACCGGGGATTCGAGATCCTCGGCGTCCCCTGCAATCAGTTCGCAGGCCAGGAACCGGGCAGTGACAGCGAGATCGCAGAGTTCTGCGAGCGCAACTTCGGTGTCTCCTTCCCGCTGACCACCAAGGCCGATGTGCGCGGCAAGAACCAGCACCCGCTTTACGCCGAGCTGACCAAGTTCAAGACGGGGATCCTTCCGGGACTGGTGAAGTGGAACTTCGAGAAGTTCCTGGTGAACCGCGACGGCGATGTGGTGGCGCGCTTCGCACCCACCGTGGAGCCGGATTCGGCGGAGGTCATCGACGCGATTGAAAAAGCACTCGGCTGAAATGTAGGCTGTTTCCCGAATTTGCCCTGCAGAAAGCGCAGTTCTTTTAGCTTTTTCCACATCAGCTCCGGCGATTTGCCCAAAGTTTGCCAAATGTCTGATTGGATAAATATTACTGAGGGGTACAAGGGAAGCGCCGTTTCCCACCGACCACAGAGGTAGCAATGGAGCACATCGAGGCCGAACATCCCCGGCCACGCCACTTCCTACTCCACCTGAGCGATCCCCATTTGTTGGGAGGTCCGGAACCCCTGTACGGCGTCGTTGACAGCGAAGCCCGCCTTACTCAGCTCTTTGAAGAGGTCAAGGCGTCCGGGGCGAGGCCGGAGGCCGTCATTTTTACCGGCGATCTTGCCGATAAGGGCGAGCCTGGCGCTTATGCCAAGCTTCGCGCGATTGTCGATCCCGCCTGCGATGAACTCGGTGCCGAGGTCATCTGGGCCATGGGAAACCATGACAACCGTGCCAACTTCCGTGAGGGCCTGCTGGACCAGCCCCGCGATGACGCTCCGGTGGACAACAGCTACTTCATCAACGGCCTGCGCGTGATCACCATGGACACCACTGTTCCGGGGTACCACCACGGGGAGCTGAGCGAGTCCCAGCTGGAGTGGCTGGCGAGGGAACTTGAGACGCCCGCGCCGGACGGCACCATCCTTGCGCTGCACCATCCGCCCGTTCCGTCGGTCCTGGACTTGTCGGTGCTGGTGGAACTGCGTGACCAGGGGTCGCTGGCTGCGGTGGTCCGGAATTCAGATGTACGGACCATCCTGGCGGGGCACCTTCACTATTCCACCACTGCCACCTTCGCCGGGATCCCGGTGTCGGTGGCCTCCGCCAGCTGCTACACCCAGGACCTCAACGTTCCGGTCGGCGGCACTCGTGGCCAGGACAGCGGTCAGGCATTCAACCTGGTGCACGTTTACGAGCACACGATTGTCCACTCGGTGGTCCCCATGGGAAGCGCGACGACGGTGGGCGAGTACGTGACGGCAGACGAGACTGCGCGGCGCCTCGAGGCCGCCGGGGTACGCATCCCCGAGACCGCGAAGCAGCGCACCATGTCGAGGACGGGCGCCAACACCAGGCGCTGACCTGCGTTGACTTTCCGCGCGGCAGTGCCACAGCGCGGGCTGTGGCACTGCAGTGCTACTTCTCCCAGGGCGCCTTGATGGGGTAGTACTTCTCCAGGAAATCCGTGACCAGTTCGGCGCGTTCATCGGCTGCGACTTCCGGGAAACTGCCGTCGTTGAGGCAGAAGAAGTCCATGTTCCGCTTGGACAGCAGCTTGGGCAGGTAGTTCAGCCCGGCCCGCATGGTGGTGTCCACGTATCGCACCTTGGCCGCGGTCTGCGTGACGGCACGTCCGGTCAGCAGCGCGTAGTAGTGGTAGAACGAGTTAGTCACCGAAATGTTGTCGGCCGCCCGGAACCTGCTGGCGGCGGTCTTCCGGAACTCCTCCGGAAACTCCTCCTCCATCTGCTTGATGAGGCTCCGGCGAAGCGGCGCGGCAGTGTGCTCCAGGTGACGGGTGGTGATCCGGCCGAACCTGTTCCACAGCAACTTGCGGTTGACCCGTGCCGCGTTCTCGAACCCGCTGCGTTCCGCAGCGTTGTCGCCCAGGCCGATCCTGGTTTCCGCCTCAATGAACTTCGTGATGCCGCCGGGGGTGAAGAACAGGTCCGGGCTGACGGGCCGGCCGAAGAACATGTCGTCGTTGGAGTACAGGAAGTGCTCCGAGAGTCCGTCGATGTGGTGCAGCTGGCACTCGACGGCCTGGGAGTTGTGGGTGGGCAGCACCGAGGGATCGGCGAAGAACTCCTCGCTCCGCACGATGGTCACCGAGGGGTGCTCCGCCAGCCAGGCCGGGGCGGGGGAGTCCGTGGCGATGAAGATGCGGCGGATC
This sequence comes from Pseudarthrobacter sp. SL88, assembly GCF_026672455.1. Classification (NCBI taxonomy): domain Bacteria; kingdom Bacillati; phylum Actinomycetota; class Actinomycetes; order Micrococcales; family Micrococcaceae; genus Pseudarthrobacter; species Pseudarthrobacter sp. SL88. The sequence goes on along the minus strand of NZ_JAPPRD010000001.1, from coordinate 3,354,046 downwards.
CACGGTGCGAACATGTAGACAGACCGCAGCGCGTACTTGAGCTCGTCGATCTGCCGGAACCGGGCCTCGTGGTCGTCGCCTTCGCCCAGGACGGCGTCCTTCTGCTGGGCACGCCGGGCGGCAATGTACTCGGGCGAGCTGCCGTCCACCCATGAGAACACCAGGTCGACGTCGAAGCTGATGTCGCTGGCATGGTCGGCGAACATGTTCTCGATGGTGGGCCAGGCGTGGCCGTAGCGTTCCACTGTTCCGCGGACCGCGTCCTGGCGCAGGAGCGTGCGGCGCGTCAGCGAGTTTTCGATGGGCAGGATGATCTGCTCGCCCTCGAAGGACCACAGCTCGATCTGCACACCGGCGGATGCGCCGAACTCAAAGCCGCCCACCGGTTCCACACGGGGCCGGTACAGGCGGAAGATGCGCGCCTGCCGGTTGGAGGAGAGTTCGCCGTCCGCAACCAGGACGGACGTCTTCTTCTTGGCATCCACGGTCATGGAGTAGAAAGGTTCGTCCCGGCAGGCCTCCACCAGGGCGGCCCGGAGCTTCTTCCGGTCCCGCCAGCCCAGCGCGATGACGGGCCTGTCGTTGTTGCCGCGCACCAGAAGGTAGGCCAGCCCGGCGTTGGCCAGCACGTTGCGCAGGAACAGCAGGTCCTCCACCATGGCCTGGTAGGGCGTCCTGTTGTCGTTGACGACGGCGTAGCGGCCCTTGTGCCGGATCACGTCAGGGCGGAGCCTGAACCGCTGTTCAGCCTCAGCCGAGGTCACCTCGGAATGGAACTGTTCCTCGCTCGAGGGCTGTCCGGCGTAGTAAACCTCGTCCTGGACCGGTGCTTCTGTGATGGTTGTCTCCGTGCTGGTCAAAGTAAGCCTTTCTACCTGCATGATAGCCGCGCGGGGGAAACAGCTTGTTTCGCTTGCGTCGGCATGCCCGCGCCAAGCGGGATGTGGCGGGCCGCCCGGGACCGGGTGCCGCGGGGAAGGATCCGGCGTCAGGCGCCCAGCGCCTCCCGCCAGCTGCGCAGGAAGGCGCCGCCGGCGTCGTCGTGGATGACCGAATCTGAGAGTCCCAGGTCCGTGGCCGTCAGGATATCGTACGGTTTCTCCGGGACGCCATCAGCGGGCCGGACGTCCACATGTTTGACCGGATGGTCGTTGTGGTGCAGCCAGTCAGCCATGGCGTAATCGGTCCGGGAATCACCCACCGTCCGCCAGGCGTCAGGCGTGATCCCTTGGGCGGCCAGCAGTTCAACCGCCCGGCTCGCCCCCAGGTCCTTGCCCAGCCGCACCGACTCAATGTCGGTGGAGATAATGGTGGGGTCCACGCGGTAGTCCACGTCGTCGTCGGAATTCGGCGCGTGGTGGTCCAGGCGCACCACGCCCAGGCCGTGGCGGGCCATCAGCTCCATGGCGTCCGCGTCAAAGAGTTTCTGTTCGGCAAGGTAGTCAGCGCTGGGCACCTCGATGTGCTGCTCCACGGACACCATGGCACGCTTTGTTTCGTCGAAGAACATGTGTGCGCTGTAGTCCTCGGCCACCAGGCGGCGGATGTCGTCGCCGTACGCGGCAGGGACGGCCAGCTCGCGGTCAACGTGGACCGGGCCGGGGCCCGCGGCGGTATAGCTGAACCACACCGCGCCCTTCTCGCAGACCGCATGGATGACGGTGCCGTCCGGGATGCCCGCAGCGAGCATCGGCTCCATGACCTGCTCGCGGATGAAGGCATCCGAACGGCCGGTGTTGAAAATGACGGGGATGCCGGCGGCGGCAAGGGCCACAAGGTCCCCGATGATGGCCGGCCTGACGTTCCGCGTGACCGGGCTGGCTATCGGCCCGTCCACATCCAGCAGGAGGGCCAGCGGCGGGGTTGACGGCAGGCGGGTTCCGGTCACGGACATGGCGGGGGCTTCGGATGCTGTCATGGATCCATTGTCTCAGTTGGGTGGTCAACTCCCCGCTCCGGCTGTGCAAAGGTCACCGCGTGTGACATGGTCACCGTTTGGCTACAACCTTAAGGCGGCACGGCCGGGTACTTCCGCTGCCGTCGGCAGGATGCCTAGGGTGGCATGGTGATATTCAAAGCTGTGGGCGAGGGCCGCCCTTACCCCGACCATGGTTACAGCACGCCCAAGGACTGGGCCTCGCTGCCGCCGCGGCCGGTCCGGCTGGACGAACTGGTAACCACCAAGCGCACCCTGGACCTGGAAGCGCTGCTGGCGGAGGACTCCACATTCTTCGGCGACCTGTTCCCGCACGTGGTGCAATACCAGGGAACCCTGTACCTGGAGGACGGGCTGCACCGCGCGGTCCGGACTGCCCTGCACCAGCGCACCGCGATCCACGCCCGGGTCCTGGTGATAGATGGCTAGGAAGAGGAAGCCGCAGGACGTCAGCGTCCTGCACGGACACCATGTGGTCAGCGGGCAGGAGCTGCGGGCCACGTTCGACGCCGGCCGGAACGCCGACGACACGGCCCGCGTACGGCGCCGGGTGCTGCACGGCGTGGTCCTGGTGCTCCTGATCGGACTGATCGCAGCGGGCATTATCACGGCTCTTGCCATCATCAACGGGCGGTTCAGCATCCCCTCTGCGGAGCCGGCCGCGAAGACCGTCAGTGCCTGCCCGGCCGCAACGTTCGACTACACGCCGAACGAACAGGTCAACCTCAACGTGTACAACTCCACCAGCAGGCCAGGGCTGGCGAAATCCGTGGCGGATGATTTCCTCGCGCGTAAATTCGTGGTGGCCGCGGTCGGCAACACCGAGCCCAGCTACCGCGGGGTTGCCGCAGTGATCTCCGGAGCGGCCGGGCAGTCCGCAGCCTTCAGTGTCCAGCGGAACCTGCCGGGATCGGACTATTTCCAGGACAGCCGGACGGACGGCACCGTGGACGTCATCCTGTCGCAGGATTACCGGGCACTTGCGCCGCCGGAACTGGTGGACCAGACTCCCGGCACGCTGAGCTGCCCCAGGGAAAGCCGGCGGGTGGCGGACGATGACATGTGGCCCGTGATGCCCTCGGCAGCCCCCGCCTCCTGACGCCCGCTGCTCTATCAGCCCGGGCTGCTAAACCCGGGCTTTTGGGGACCTGAAGTGATGGGGCAACTCAGCCGGCCACGGCGCGAAGCGGTGCCAACCGGACGGGCCGGCCGCCGTCGTCGAACCTTGCCCCGGCGCCCAGTTGGATGAACCGCACGGTCCGCGCCACCCGCGCTTCCAGTTCCGCGGGCTCGTCGCTGCCCCTGGCCGCGCTCGAGGACAGGGTTCCCAGGATCAGCTGCGACTGCTGGCCCACGTCCGCGGCAGGCAGGTAGCCCTGGTCCATGCCGTCACGCAGAATGCCCTGCAGGAGCACGCTCAGCTCGCCTACATGGTCGGCGAGTTTGGCAAAGGACGACGGCGAGAGCACCGCGCCCATGGCAGGTCCGGGCGGCAGGTGGCGCCGGGTGAGGTCCTCCACCTGCGCGCGCACGTACAGGGCCAGCCGCTCCACCGGATTGTCGAGCCGGCCGAGCGCCTCCCGCAGCTCCGCGAGGAACTTTTCCGTCTCCTCCAGGGCATAGGAAATCAGCAGCTCTTCGATGTCCGCGTAGTAGTTGTACACGGCCGTGCGCCCCACGCCGGCGTGCCGCGCGACGTCGGTCATGGTCAGCCCGGGCAGGCCGTGCGAGAAGAGCAGTTCGCCGAAGGCCGTCAGGATGCGGCGTTGGGTGTCGGCGCGTTGCGCTGCGTTGGTGGCCGCTGAAATCCTGGGCATACAGACACTTTACCGCGATGTGTCACTAAACGGTGAGTGCCCCGCCTGCAGCCGAGTCAGACGCTGCAACCATCCGGGCCGCAGGCTTCGCCGTCGCCGGAGTTGACCAGAACCAGGGGGTTGGCGTCCTGCCATGCCTGGTTGAGGGCAGCGGTGAAGGTTTCGGTGGGCTGCGCTCCGGAGAGGCCGAACTTCCGGTCGATGACAAAGAACGGCACCCCGCTGATGCCCAGGGCACGGCCTTCCTCGACATCGTTGCGGACGTCGTCGGCGTACTTGTCGGTGGTGAAAAGCGCTTCCACCTCGGCGTCCGGAATTTCGAGGTCGCTGCCCAGCGCGGCCAGGTAGTCCCGGCTGCCGATGTCCTTGCCATGCTCGAAGTGGTCGCTGAGCAGGCGCTCCTTGGCGGCGTCCTGCTGGCCGTGCGCGGCGGCCAGGTGGATCAGGCGGTGCGCAGTGAAGCTGTTGGCCACCACCACGTTGTCGAACCGGTACTCCAGGCCCTCACCCCTGGCCTGCTCCGCCACATGGTTGAACATCTGGGAGACCTGCTGCGGTGCCATGCCCTTGCGGGTGCTGAGGTACTCAAGTTCGGTGCCGTCGTAGTGCTCGGGGAGGCCGGGATCGAGCTGGTAGCTGCGCCACTGCACCTCAACCGCGTCGCGGTGCGGGAAGTCAGCCAGGGCGGCCTCGAAGCGGCGCTTGCCGATGAAACACCACGGGCAGGCAACGTCGGACCAGATCTCAATCTTCATGGACTGCATAACCGGTGCGGTTCTGCCGCCATTCCGGGCCCGGGTGTGAGATACCCCACGGTAGGTCTTGTGGGCCGCCGCATCCTGCGCAATAGTCTGAACAGAGGCCCAGTAATGGACCGCGGAAACCCAAACATTCCACTGCGGCATTGCGTACCGCGGCGGGGTGGCGCCCGGCCCGCTGGGGAGCCCGGCCCGTCTCACCTGGGAGGTCAGGATGCGGATTGGCTTGGTATCAGGACCATGGATTCCTGTTCCACCGGCAACGTACGGCGGGACGGAACGGGTGGTGGACACCCTTGCCCGGGGCTTCGCCGCACGCGGCCACGAGGTACTCCTGGCCGCACCCACTGAAAGTACCTGCCCGGTGCCCCTTGTCCCTGGCATGCGCCCGGCGGACTATACGGGCATGGGCACCAGCCTGTCGGAGCTTAGCCACGTGGTCAGGGCCTATGAGGGGCTGGCGGACGTGGACATCATCCATGACCACACCCTTGCCGGCCCCCTCTACATGCACCGGCCCGGAGGGATTCCGGTGGTGACCACCATCCACGGACCCCTGCATGCCAGGGCGGCCGACATCTATCGCGCCATAGCCCGGGCAGGGGCGGTGATCGCCATCTCCCGGGACCAGGCCTCGCATGCTCCCGGCGTACCCGTCACCCGGGTGATTCACCACGGTATGGACCTCGCGGCGGTTCCGGTGGGAACGGGAGGAGGCGGTTACCTGTGCTTCGTGGGCCGGTCCTGCCCGGACAAGGGCCTGCTGGAAGCCATCAGCATCGCCCGTGAGGTGGGGATGCGCCTGAAGATCGCGGTGAAGATGCGGGAACCGGAGGAGGTGCGCTATTTCCGGGATGTGGTTGAACCCATGCTGGGCTCCAACGAGGACTTTATGGGGGAGGTGGATGACGCGACCAAATACCGCCTGATGGGGGAAGCGGTGGCATTCCTTAACCCCATCCAATGGGCCGAGCCCTTCGGCCTGGTCATGATCGAGGCCCTCGCCACCGGAACGCCGGTGGTTGGAACCGCTGTGGGAGCCGCGGAGGAGATTGTGGAGCACGGGCGAACGGGCTTCCTGGGCGCCACCGAACAGTTGGCGGACTTCATTCCGGCCGCCGCAGGCCTGGACAGGGCGGTGTGCCGCAGCGCGGTGCAGGGGCGCTTCAGTGCAGAGCGGATGGTGGCGGACCACCTGCGCCTATATGCCGAACTGATTGAAAGGCGGCCTCCGGCGGGGGTTCCGCATGCCGTCCCGGTGGACCAGAATCGATAGGGCAACGGTGCTTCCAGGATTTTCGGGCAGCACCTCGTCGCTTGAGAGGGGAGTCCCTGATGACCGCCTGGAACGCCGATAACGAAGCATCCGTGTCCGATTCCGGATCGGTCACCGTCCTGGAAGGATCCTCCTTCTGCATCTCGTCCGGAAGCGGGGACATCCCCTCCGACGGCGGCACGAACGGTGCGTTCTTCCAGGACACCCGCATCGTTTCGCGGTGGATGCTCCGCGTCAATGGGGCGCTGCGTGAGCCCCTGACGGCCCAGCGGCCGCAGCCCTTCAAAGCGACGTTCGTGGGCCGGGCCAAATGGCCCGGCGGCAGGTTCGACAGCCCGCTGGTGGTCCGCCAGGTGCGGCACATCGGTCCCGGCATGCAGGACGACATCACGCTGGAAAACTATGCATCCGAGCCGGTGGACTGCGAAATTGAGCTGTTGGTGGAGGCGGACCAGGCAGACCTGTTCGAGGTCAAGGGCAGCCGCGCCACGGGGAACGACGACACCACCCGGACCGTCAGGGACGGCAAGCTCATCATCGAGGCCTTGCGGCACGGCCAGCAGCGCGGAACCGCCGTTGGCGCCAGGGATGCCGAGGTCAGCACCGAAGGCCTGCGCTTCCGCATCACCGTCCCGGCGCGGGGAAAGTGGGCCACCAGCATCATCGTGGTGCCCCTGGTCAACGGCGAAGCACCGGACCAGCCCTTCCGCGAGGGGCAACTGCCGCACCACCGCGAAGGCGTGCGCCGGCACCTGGACTGGGAAGAAGGCGTACCGCGGATCAGGATCGAAGACGCCAGCCTCCAGGACCTGCTCAACCGCAGCCAAAGCGACTTGGGTGCACTGCGCATCTTCGACCCCCACCATCCGGACCGGGCGGCCGTCGCCGCCGGGGCGCCCTGGTTCATGGCGCTGTTCGGCAGGGACTCGCTGCTGACCTCCTACATGAGCCTGATGGTCAACCCCAACCTTGCCCTTGGCACACTGCAAACCTTGGCCGGCATCCAGGGCAAGAGGGTGGACAACGACTCCGAGGAGGAACCCGGCCGCATCCCGCACGAAGTCCGGCTGGGGGTCACCGCCGGATTGTCCCTCGGCGGCACGGCCTACTACGGCACCGCCGACGCCACCCCGCTGTTCGTGGCCGTCCTCGGAGAACTGAGCCGATGGGGACTGTCCAAGGACGTGATCCAGCCACTGCTCAGCCACGCGGACCGGGCCCTGGAATGGATTGAGAAGTACGGCGACCGCGACGGTGACGGTTTCGTGGAATACCTGCGCCCCAACAACCACGGGCTCGTCAACCAGGGCTGGAAAGATTCGTGGGACGGCATCAACTTCGCCGACGGGACCATCGCCGAACCGCCCATCGCCCTCTGCGAAGTGCAGGCCTACGTCTACTCGGCCTATCTGGGCCGCTCCCTGCTGGCGCACTGGGACGGGGACCCGGAACTGGAACACCACTGGGCTGAAAAGGCAGCGGCCTTCAAAGAGGAGTTCAACAAAAAGTTCTGGCTGCCGGACAAAGGCTATTTCGCCGTCGCGCTGGACAAGGACAAGCGCCCGGTGGACGCCCTGACCTCCAACATCGGCCACTGCCTCTTCTCAGGCATCGTGGACCGGGACAAGGCGCAGTCCGTCATGGAGCACCTGATGTCCCCGCAAATGTTCACTGGGTGGGGCATCCGCACGCTCGCCTCGGACATGGGCGCCTACAACCCGGTCAGCTACCACAACGGGTCCGTCTGGCCGCACGATACGGCCATGGTGGCCACAGGCCTGATGCGCTACGGGTTCGTGGACGAGGCAAGACGGGTGGCCCTGGGGGTCTTCGAAGCAGCCGAACACTTCGACAACCGGCTGCCCGAACTCTTTTGTGGCTTCGACCGCGGTGAGTTCCCCGGCCCCGTGCCGTACCCCACCGCATGTTCGCCGCAGGCGTGGGCTGCCGCGGCGCCTGTCCAGCTGGCGCGGATCCTCCTCCGCTTCGACCCTGTCTTTACCCGCGGAGTAGTGCACCTGGCACCGATCCTCCCGGACACCGTGGGCACCTTCCGGGCCGAAAACGTCCTGCTGGACTCTTCCCGGGTCACCATCACCGCCACCGGCACCAGCGGCACCATTGACGGACTTCCCCCGGGCCTGAAGCTCCTGGCCCAGCCGCGCCCGCCGCTGGCGTATCCGCCCGGAAGCCCGGAGGCCGCCTCAGACCATGCCGGCCTGAACCAGCCCGGCACGTAAGCAGCTACGGCAAGGCGCGTTCGAGGACGAAGTCGTGTTCCACGGTGCTGCCCAGCCGGAAAGACTTGGTGCCCACCTTCCGGAACCCGGACTTCCCGTAGAAGCGGATGGCGCGGGCATTCTGGCTGTTGACGCCCAGCCAGATCCCGGCCCGGCCAGCCGCACCGGCGGCCTGCACACTGGCATGCATCAGTTCGGCGGCGGCACCCAGTCCGTGGTGTTCGGGATGCACATAGCACTTGCTGAGCTCCACCGACGGCGTGAGTATCAGGGCCGAGGCAACGTCCGGGTCCGACGCCGGCCGGTCCACCAGCAGGCTGTACCCGTTAAGCCGGTCGCCGCTGTCCAGCACCAGGATGGTGATGTCCGGATCGGCGAGGTAGCCCCGGAAGTGGTCTTCACTGAGCGTGTTTGCCAGGTGCGCCGCGATATCCTCCGGCGACGACGACGGCGGGCAGGCCAGCGGAAAGGTGACGGCCGCCAGCTCAGCCAGCGCGCCGGCGTCGGCCATGGTGGCGCGGCGGATGGTGTGGCTCATGGGTTACTCCGGGGTCAGGGGGTGATGGTGCGGATGGGGGAGCCTGCCAGCCAGGCGGTGACGTCCTCGAAGGCGCCGCCGTAGAACTGCCGGTAGCTCTCCTGCGTGACGTAGCCGAGGTGCGGTGACAGGACGGTGTTGGGGGCCGCCAGCAGCGGGTGGCCGGCCTGCAACGGTTCCTGGTCGAAAACGTCCAGGGCGGCGCCGCGGATCCAGCCTTCGTTCAGTGCCCGGACCAGCGCTTCCTGGTCCACGAGGGGGCCGCGGGCGGTGTTGACCAGGATGCCTTCGGGGCCCAGCAGCCGCAGCTCCTGCTCACCCACGGTGTTCTCCGAGCGAGGGGAGAGCCGCAGGTGGAGGGTGGCGATGTCGGACGCGCGGAACAGCTCCTCCTTCGATACCCGCCGCACCCCGGCCTCCGCCGCGGCGTCGGCTGTGAGGTTCTGGCTCCACGCCACCACGTCCATGCCGAAGGCTTGGCCGTAGCCGGCAATCCGGCGCCCGATCTTGCCCAGCCCCACCACGCCCAGGGTCTTGCCTGCCAGCTCCACCCCTACGGTTTTCTGCCAGGAGCCGGCCCGCAGCGAGGCTTCCTCGGCCGGCAGGTGCCGTGCGATGGCCAGCAGCAGCGCCCAAGTCAGCTCCGGGGCTGCCGCGGGCGAACCGGGTGTTCCGCAGACCGTGACGCCGTGGTCCGCGGCTGCGGCGACGTCGATGGACGCGTTGGCCATCCCCGTGGTCACCAGCAGTTCGAGGGCGGGCAGTTTCTCGAACACTTCGCGCGGGAAGGCGGTCCGTTCCCGCATGGCGATCACGATGGTGGAGCCGGCGAGCGCCGAGACCAGCGCATCCTGCGAGGCGAAGGGTTCGCGGAACGTGGAAACTTTGACCCCCTCTGCTTCCAGGGCCGCCCAGTCGGCGTAGCCATGGGCCACGTCCTGGTAGTCGTCGAGGATGGCAAGGCGGTGCGGCATGGCGGTGTCCTGTCCTTCACGGTGTCCTTGTGGGGGCAGGTTCATCCTAAGCCTGGGCGTCACGCGGTGCCTTGCACAGTTTGTGGGCCTGCGCGGCGTGATAGCAATGAAGGTGATGAGTGACTTCCTTTTCCCCTTTTCCGTCGCGTGACCGGCCGGCTGCTTTCCCGAATTCCCGGCAGCTGGATCCTGCTCGCCTGCATTGGCCTGCTGGCCCTGAACCTGCGCGGGCCGTTCGTGGCCGTCGCGCCGGTGGTGGGTCCCATGCAGGCAGAACTGCATTTCTCGCCGGTGGTGCTGGGACTGCTGACCAGCATTCCCGTGCTCTGCTTCTCGCTCGCTTCGCCGCTGGCGTCCCTGGCCGCGAGGAAGTTCGGCGCCGAGTTTGCCGTCAGCCTCACCATCCTGGGCGTCCTGGCGGGAGTCCTGGTGCGGTCCGCCGGCGGACCCGCCCTGGTAGTGGCAGGGACCGTGATCATTGGCCTGGCCATCACGGTGGGCAACATTGCCGTGCCGCTGATCATCCGCCGCGACTTCTCGCCCTCGCGGCAGGGGACCGCCATGGGCATCTACACCGCTGCCCTGAACATCGGCTCGTTCCTGACATCCGTGGCCATGGCGCCCCTGGCCGAGTGGACCGGCTGGCGTGCCGCCCTGGCATCGGTGGCCCTCCTGGCCGTGGCCGCCATCGTTGTGTGGACGCTGGCAGTGGGGCCGCGGACCGCGTTCATCGTCTCCGCTGCCGAGGACGCCGGCGAAGCCAAGCTCCCGCCGGTGGCCGGCACCGGCTGGATCACCTTCGGCCTCACGGCGGGCTTCGGCGGCCAGGCCTTCTCCTACTACGGCGTCACCGCCTGGCTGCCCAGCTACCTGCACGATGAGCTGGGCATGTCTGCCGCGGAAGCCGGTGCGGCGTCCTCGATCTTCCAGATCCTCGCCATCGTGGGCGGGCTCGGCGTGCCGTTCGCCGCCAAATACATGAGTACGACGGCGGTGGCGGTCACCTTGGGTGTGTTGTGGACGGCAGTCCCGGCCGGGCTGCTGCTGATGCCGCAGCTGTGGTGGTTGTGGTCGACCTGCGGCGGGATCGCCCAGGGCGGCGGCATCACCATCATCTTCATCGCCATCATCCGGCTGGCCCGGAACCAGGCCATGGCCGGCAGGATGTCCGCCACCGTGCAGGGCCTGGGCTACTGCCTCGCTGCGGTTGCCCCGCCGCTGGTGGGCTTTGTCCACGACGCCTCGGAGTCGTGGACGCCGGCGCTGCTGGTCATCCTCGGCTCGGTGCTGACCTTCTTTGTCAGTACCACCCTCTCCGTCCGCAAGGTGCCGCGGGGCCGCTAAGGCGCAGGCCGCCGTCGGACATCCCGTCAGCACCCAGGGACGCGCGCTCACCTGATGGGTTAACCGAAGGACGCGCGCTCACTCTTCTGAGGGAAGTGAGCGCGCGTCCGGCGTTATGACCCAACAAGTGAGCGGGCGTGTAAAGGGGTTCCGTTGCCGGGCCGGCGCCCCGGATTTCGGGGGGCCTGTTGCGAAGGGCGTGCCGGCCCGGCGGACGGAAGTCTGTGCAGCTGCGGGTCAGGCCGCTGCGAGCTCCTCCACGGTGGCCTTCTCGCGGGCTTCGGTGAGGTAGCGGGCGTAGGCCGGGAGGGTGAGGAAGGACGGGAACTCCGTGGCGAGGGTGACTTCCTCGAAGATGTCCCGGGCGTCCTCGAAGCGGTCGCCGTCGAAGCGCTCCAGCCGGGCGAATTCGCCGTCCAGCAGATCCTCCACCCATTCGTGCGTGATGATCTCGCCGTGGTCGGTGATGGCCCGGGCGTAGATCCACTGCCAGAGCTGGGAGCGGGAGATCTCCGCGGTGGCGGCGTCCTCCATCAGGTTGTGGATGGCCACGGCGCCGTTGCCGCGGAGCCAGGACTCGATGTAGCGGATGCCCACTTCGATGTTGTTGCGGATGCCCTGCTCCGTGATGGTGCCGTGCAGGGAGGCGACATCGATGAGGGCGCGGTCGTCCGGGGTGACGTCCCCGCGGAGCTTGCCGAGCTGGTTGGGTCGCTCGCCGAGGACGGCGTCGAACACTTCACGGCAGATGGGCACCAGATCGGGGTGGGCCACCCAGGAGCCGTCGAAGCCGTCCCCGGCCTCGCGGGTCTTGTCCGCCCGGACCTTCTCGAAGGCGTTGGCGTTGGCTTCGGGGTCCTTGCGGTTGGGAACGGCCGCGGCCATGCCGCCGATGGCCATGGCGCCGCGCTTGTGGCAGGCCCGGACCAGCTGCTCGGTGTAGGAGCGCATGAACGGGGCGGTCATGGTCACCTGGCCGCGGTCCGGGAGGACGAAGCGGGGGCCGCGGGTGCGGAAGTTCTTGATGATGGAGAAGATGTAGTCCCAGCGGCCGGCGTTCAGGCCCGAGGCGTGGTCCCGCAGTTCGTAGAGGATCTCCTCCATTTCGAAGGCTGCGGTGATGGTTTCGATCAGTACCGTGGCGCGGATGGTGCCCTGCGGGATGCCGAGCAGGTCCTGGGCCAGGATGAAGATGTCGTTCCAGAGCCGGGCTTCGAGGTGGTTTTCGATCTTGGGCAGGTAGAAGTACGGGCCCTTGCCCTGGGCCAGCAGGCGGCGGGCGTTGTGGAAGAAAAACAGGCCGAAGTCCACGATTCCGCCGGCGATGGGCGTGCCGTCGATGAGCATGTGCTTTTCGGGCAGGTGCCAGCCGCGGGGGCGGACCACGATGGTGGGCAGGTCGCCGGCCGGGCGGAGCTTGTACTCCTTGCCTTCCTCGCTGGTGAAGTCGATGCGGCGTTCCAGGGCGTCGGTGAGGTTCAGCTGGCCTTTGATGACGTTCCGCCATGTGGGGGTGGAGGAGTCTTCCATGTCCGCCAGCCAGACCTTGGCGCCGGAGTTCAGGGCGTTGATGGTCATCTTCTTGTCCACCGGGCCGGTGATTTCCACCCGGCGGTCCTCCAGGCCCGGGGCCGGGGGAGCCACCCGCCAGGACGCGTCGTTGCGGATGTGCTCGGTCTCCCGCAGGAACCTCGGATCCTGGCCGGCGGCGATGTTGGCGCGGCGGGTCCTTCGTGCCTGAAGCAGTTCCTGCCGGCGTTCCGCGGTGGCCCGGTGCAGCTTGGCGATGAAAGCCAGTGCGTCCGGCGTAAGCACTTCATCTTGCCGGCATATGGGCTGGGCAGTCATGGTGATGCCGTTGATGGTGAAGCTATCGGTGAAGCTGTTCATCTCAGTCTCCTTAAAGACGAAAGGGAAGTTCGACGGCTGGACTTGCCTGGGTGGGGCCGGAAAGGGAAATCCTCCGCGTGCTATCCCCATCCCCGGCGTAGGACCTCGCAAAGCTCGGTCGACGCCGGGGACAGGGCCCCTTTACGCACGCTTCCGGATTCCCCCTCCCGGCCCGTCAGCGGTCACGCTTAGGTGAGTGCCGCCGTCGTGCCTTTTCGGTGAGCGAAGCGAACGGCTCACCTTGGGCGGAAGTTAGTGGAACTGGCCTTCTTCGGTGGATCCCACCAGGGCCAGGGTGGACGCGTTCGGGTTGAGCGCGGTGGAGAGGGTGTCGAAGTAGCCGGTGCCGACTTCGCGCTGGTGCTTGGTTGCGGTGTAGCCGCGGGATTCGGAGGCGAATTCCTTCTCCTGGAGTTCGACGTAGGCGCTCATGCCTTCCCGGGCGTAGCCGTGGGCGAGATCGAACATCGAGTAGTTCAGGGCGTGGAATCCGGCCAGGGTGATGAACTGGAACGTGAAGCCCATGGCGCCGAGTTCGCGCTGGAACTTTGCGATGGTGGCGTCGTCCAGGTGCTTGCGCCAGTTGAAGGACGGCGAGCAGTTGTAGGAGAGCATCTGGTCCGGGAACTCGGCCTTGACGGACTCGGCGAACTTGCGGGCCAGTTCCAGGTCCGGGGTGCCCGTCTCCATCCAGATGAGGTCGGAGTACGGGGCGTAGGCCTTGGCCCGGGCGATGCAGGGTTCGATGCCGTTGCGGACCTTGTAGAAGCCCTCGGCGGTGCGCTCCCCGGTGATGAACTCCTGGTCCCGCTCGTCCACGTCCGAGGTGATCAAGGTGGCTGCCTCAGCATCAGTGCGGGCAATGACGACGGTGGGGGTACCGGCGACGTCGGCCGCCAGGCGGGCCGCGTTGAGGGTGCGGACGTGCTGCTGGGTGGGGATGAGTACCTTGCCGCCGAGGTGGCCGCACTTCTTCTCGGAGGCGAGTTGGTCTTCCCAGTGAACGCCGGAGGCGCCGGCCTGGATCATGGATTTCATCAGCTCGTAGGCGTTCAGCGGGCCGCCGAAGCCGGCTTCTGCGTCGGCAACGATCGGGACCAGCCAGTCCTCAACGGTCTGGATGCCCTCGGAGAATTCAATCTGGTCTGCGCGGAGCAGGGCGTTGTTGATGCGGCGGACCACAGTGGGTACGGAGTTGGCCGGGTAGAGGGACTGGTCCGGGTAGGTGTGGCCGGAGTTGTTGGCGTCGGCCGCCACCTGCCAGCCGGAGAGGTAGATGGCGCGCAGGCCGGCCTTGACCTGCTGCACTGCCTGGTTGCCGGTGAGGGCGCCCAATGCGTTGGTGTAGCCGCCGGTCTTGTGCTCTTCGGTGAGCTGCTTCCACAGCTTCTCCGCACCGCGGCGGGCCAGCGTCTGCTCTTCGGTGACGCGGCCGCGGAGGCGGACGACGTCGGAGGCTGAGTAGTCCCGGGTCACACCTTCCCAGCGGGGGTTGGCGGCCCACTCGAGCTCCAGGGCGGCGGCCTGCTGTTCGGGCGTCTGCGAGGTGGGCTCAAATGCTGCAGTCATCGTTGATCTCCTTGATTGAGCTCCGGATGGGGTAGGTGGGAACCGCGTCGTTGAGGTTCCCACCGGCTTTCCGGTGCGGTGTTTCTTTCCGTGTGAACTACTTTTCAGCACTTTCAACCCCCTTTCTAGATAAAACCTATGGAAAGAAATGCACTTCTTCACGTATTCTTCATAAATGTCGCCTTCAAGTTGGAACAGGGACGTTTCCCAGCCGCCGTCAGCCGCCGCCGCGGGACTTGACGTCATTGCGCTGGGCCGCCGCGTCCGCCATCTGCGTAAACAAGCCGGGCTCACGCTCGATGGCCTGAGCGCCGCCGTCGGGACCGCCCCCAGTCAGCTCAGCCTGATCGAAAACGGCAAGCGCGAACCCAAGCTGACCCTTCTGCAGCACCTGGCCGCGGCGTTGAACGTCAGCATCGACCAGCTGCTGGGCGCCGAACCGCCCAGCAGGCGCGCGGCGCTGGAGATCGAGCTGGAACGGTACCAGCGCGGACCGCTTTACGAGTCCCTCAACCTGCCGAAAATCCGCATCAGTTCGCGGCTTCCGCTGGATGTGCTCGAGGCCCAGGTGGGGCTCCTGCACGAGCTGGAGCGGAAGATGAACGAGCAGGTGGCCACACCGGAAGAAGCCCGGCGCGCCAACGGTGAGCTGCGTGCCATGATGCGTGAGCGCGGAAACTACTTCCCGGAGTACGAGGCCGAAGCGCAGAAGGTCCTCAGAGAGGTGGGCTACACCGCCGGTCCGCTGAGCCAGCACGTCATCGCAGACATTGCCGCACACTTGGGATTCGCCCTGTACCACGTGGGCGATTTACCCCACTCCACGCGGTCCGTGACCGATCTGAAGAACCGCAGAATTTACCTGACGCAGAGCCAGCGGCAGGACCACGACCCCCGTTCCGTGCTGCTCCAGGCTCTGGGACACTACGTTCTGGGCCACGAAACGCCCCGCAACTACGGCGACTTCCTGGCCCAGCGGGTGGCGACCAACTATTTCGCCGCGGCACTGCTGCTCCCGGAGCAGGCCACCGTGGAATTCCTGCAAAAAGCCAAAGCAGCCAAGGAAATCGCTGTGGAGGACATCCGGGATGCATTCGCTGTTTCCTACGAGACGGCTGCCCACCGGTTCACCAACCTGGCCACCAAGCACCTGGGCATCACCACGCATTTCCAGAAGACGCACCAGAGCGGGATCATCTACAAGGCCTACGAGAACGATGGCGTGAACTTCCCCCAGGACCACACCGGCGCCATCGAAGGCCAGCCGTCGTGCAAGGCCTGGACATCCCGTGCCGTGTTCGACGTCCCGGACAAGTTCAGCGCCTATAGCCAGTACACGGACACGCCCTCGGGCACGTACTGGTGCACCGCGCGTACCGAGCGGTCGGCCACTGGTGAGTTTTCGCTCAGCATCGGGGTGCCCTACCAGCATGTGAAATGGTTCCGCGGGCGTGAGACGACGGCCCGGGCCACTTCAAACTGCCCTGACCCGAACTGCTGTAAGCGCCCGCCGGCCGCCCTGACCTCGGAGTGGGCCGGTAACGCCTGGCCCTCCGCGCGCGCCCATTCGCACCTGCTGGCGGCCATGCCGCCCGGCGCCTTCCCGGGCGTCGACGAAACCGAGGTGTACAGCTTTCTGCAGGCCCACTCGGGGAGTTGAGCTACAGCCAGTCTGCGGTTCCGGTCGCGACATGTTCTGCGATGTGCTCGTAGCTAATCGCTATGCGCACCCTAGCGTTGGAGATGTCCTCCAGGATGCCGTGCACGGCCGTGAACGACTCCTGGCTGCCGGACCAGCGGCCGGCAGCATGGAGGAACTCGACGAAGCGCATCAGAGAGTAGGCGGCCATGACGCCTTCGAAGAGGGTATGCGTGATGAGCGACGACAGCTTTGCAGACATTTCCGCTGATTTCAGGGCAGTGATGGAACGACCTCCTTCGAAACTGGGATAGAAGCGGAAGAAGAGCGTTAGGCTCTCCAGCACCTCCTCGATGTCAACGCTGAATCGGTGCTGGGCATACCAGGAGATGAAGTCCGGACTCAGGGATTCCAACTCCTGGATGTTTCCGGTCGACGGGATGGCCACTCGGGGGATGGCGGCTTTGAACGGGTCTCCAGGTTGGTTCCGCGAATGATTCGTTCGGGCCGCCCCTCGGCGCTGGTTCCTGTCCACGTTGATCCTCGCTTTGCTTACTGCTCGGGTGAACCCAAACAGTAGGAAGGACGCGGTCCGGCCTGCTATCACCGGAAGCGCGTATGTGGATAAGACACGGAACCCTGATCCAACGCCCGCTCAGCAGTGGTGGGTTTCCCCGCGACCCTTGCTCACTTTCCTGAGAAGAGTGAGCGGGCGTTTGGGTGGGAGCCGCCACGTGTGAGCGGGCGTTTGGGTGGGAGCCGCCACGTGTGAGCGGGCGTTTGGGTGGGAGCCGCCACGTGTGAGCGGGCGTTTGGGTGGGAGCCGCCACGAGTGAGCGGGCGTTTGGGTGGGAGCCGCCACGTGTGAGCGCGCGTCGGTGGGAGAGCCGCCACGAGTGAGCGCGCGTCGGTGGGAGAGCCGCCGTAAGTGAGCGGGCGTTGCTAGCCGTGGAGGGCGCGGTACGCCGCGGCGGCGGCCGGGTGCAGGGGGATGCCGGCGGTGTTGATCAGCGTTTCCGGGCTGAGGAACTGCACTCCCAGGCTGGACTGTGGAATCAGTTCGCCGGCGTGGTTGACCAGCAGTTGCACGGTCCGCTCGACGGTGCCGGCGTCCAGGTCGGCGCGGCACAGCAACAGGTTGGCTGTCCCCACGGTCCAGACGGCGGGCACACCCGGGTAGCTTTCCGCGGGGATGAACACGCGGTCGTACTGGGCACCGTGCCGGGCGCGCAGCTCCGGCAACAGGGACGAGAGGTCCAGCAGCGACAGCGGCACCTCCCGCTGCGCGGCGGAGATGGCGGCCGTGGGCACGCCGCCGGACCAGAACAAGGCGTCCACGGTACCGGCCTTCAGGGCCGCGAGGCCGTCGTTCAGGCCCAGGCTTACGACGGCGACGCTGCCTTGCGCCGCCGGCCCGGCCTCCGCCGAGGTGCCAAGGCCCGCTGCCGCGAGCAGCCGCGGTGTGGTGAGCGACGTCCCCGACCCCGGCTGGCCCACTGCCACGGTCCGCCCGGACAGCTGTGACAGTGAAGTGATGCCGCTGCCTTTCCGCACCACGCAGTGGACGTAGTTTTCGTAGACCTTCCCCAGCGCGGCCAGCGGCGCGGCGCCCTCGGCAGCTGCGGTTCCCGGCCCCACAGCAGGGCCGGCAACCGCATCGGCCAGGGACACGGCAAGCGTGGCCCTTCCATCCCGCAACTGCGCCAGATTGTCCAGGCTGCCGCCGGTGGCAACGGCTAGAGCCTTTCCGGCTATGTCATGGCGTTCCAGGGAAGCGGCCAGCAGAGTGGAGAACTCAAGGTAGAAGCCACCTGCCTCTCCGCCCGCCACGGTCAGCAGCCCGGGCCGGTTCCCGCTGCAGGCGGACAGCACGGACGGGAGGAGGGCCGTTGCTGCCAGGCCTGCCCCGGCTTTCAGGAGGGACCGCCTGGGCAGGACGGCCCCGGTATGGCCGGACGCCCTGACCTCAGTCACGTCCATCCCCGCCTTCGGAGGCGTCGTCCAGCAGCGGAACAGGAAATTCAAGCCGGGCCGACAGGCCGTGCGGTGCCGCCGTTCCCAGGACCAGGCGGCCACCGTTGGCCGCCGCCAGTTCACCCACGATCGTCATGCCCAGGCCTGTTCCCCGGACCGAGGCGTGCTGGGGCGCCCGCCAGAACCTTGTGGAGGCCCGGGCGAGGTCCTGTTCGGAAAGTCCCGGGCCGTCGTCGTAAATTTCAACCGTTGCCGTGGACCGCTCCGTCCTGACTCCGGCAGTGACGGTGGCTCCCGGGGCGTACTTGACCGCGTTGCCCACGAGTTCGCCCACCATCTGGGCGAGCTCGGCCGGCTCGCACGCCACCAGGACGGGGGCCGGCGGCGGGGGAGCGAGGACCAGCCGCATACCGGCGCGGCCCGCGGCGGGGGCAGCCCGTTCCATTTCCTCCTGCAGGACGGGGTAGGGGTCGATCGGCGCAGCAACGGGCCTGGCCTCCGGGCTGTTGAAGGCCCTGACGGCGTCTTCACTGGCCCGGTGCTCGGCGGCGGCCAGCTTCAACACGTCGTCCAGGATCTCCTCCACCCGCTCCAGCTCGGCCACCGCGCTGGCGGCGGCGTCGTGTTCCCGTTCGGTCTTCAGTTCAAGCTGGAGTACGTCCAGCCGCAGCCGCAGCGCGCCGATGGGGTTCCGCAGCTGGTGCGACGTATCGGCGATCAGCTGGCGCTGCGACTCGATGCTGTCGCTGACCGTCCGCGCCATGGCGCTGAAGGACCGGCTCAGTTCGCGCAGCTCCGGCGGACCGTCCTCCGGCAGCCGTCCGGCCCGGCCCGTGCGGCCCAGCTCGGTCACCGCGGAATTCAGCCGCAGGACGGGACGCAGCACCCACCCGGTGACACGGGCGGCGGCAAGCAGCAGGACCGCGGCGAGGGCGACGGCGGCCGCCCCCACCACAAGCCAGCGCTGCTGCAGCTTCGCCCTTGCGGCATCGAGGTTGACGTCCATGGCCACGCCGCCCAGCACCTGGTTGGCGCTGCCGAAGGGGCGGAAGATCACCTGGGGGCCGGAACCGAGCGGCTCCAGCGGTGCCAGTGCGGTGCCGTTGACGTTCAGCCGGGCCAGGGACAGCGCATCCTGCACGTCGGCACGTGCTTCACTGAGCCCTCCCGAGCTGAGCGTCTCCTGCTGCAGCCGGACCACGATGCCCTCGGCATAGAGGGCGGAGTACGTGTCCATCTCGCGCTGCAGCCGTGCGGTATCGCCGTCGGCGGCCGCATCGAAGGCCACCTGCGCCAGCCGGTTCAGGGATGCCACCCGGTTGATCTGGACCTCCTGCGTCAGCTCCCGCGCCGCCGAGGACAGGATGGTCCCGGACACCAGGAACACCACCACCAGGCACAGCACGCTGAGGACGCCAAGGACCCGCAACCTCATGCGGGATCTGCCTCCACCCGATAGCCCACGCCCCGGACGTTGATGATGAAACCGGGTTTCTGCAGTTTGGCCCGCAACCCGGTCAGGTGCACATCCAGGGACCGGGACGAAGCGAGGAAAGCATCACCCCACAGGGCATCAAGGATCTGCTCCCGGGTCACTACGGAGCCGGCGTGCCGGGCCAGGAGGGACAGGAGTTCGAATTCCGTGGCCGTCAGCGGGAGGACCGCGCCGTCCCTGGATGCGATGCGGCGGCCCAGGTCAATGTCGAGATCGCCCAGGACGATGGTGTCCGGCACGCTTCCGGTGCGGCGTCCGGCCCGCCTGGTGACGGCCTCGATCCGTGCCAGCAGTTCCACGAGTTTCACGGGTTTGACCAGGTAGTCGTCGGCGCCGGAGCGAAGTCCCAGCACCACGCTGCGTTCGTCGTCGCGGGCGGTGAGGATGAGGATGGGGCAGTCGGTGATCTGGCGGAGCTTGCGGAGGACGTCCAGGCCGTCCATGTCCGGCAGCCCGAGGTCCAGGAGGATCACCTCGAAGTCCCGGTGGACCAGCAGGGCGTCAGCTCCGCGCGCCACCCTCGTGGTCCGGTGGCCCGCCGTCGCAACACCCGCCGCCAGCGCACCAGCCATGGCGTCGTCGTCCTCGACGATGAGCACTTCCATGGCCGTGTTCCTTGTCCTTGGGGGTTGGGGCGGGGGTCGGGTGCGGGGACTAGTCTGCCTTTGGAGATTACCGCCTCACGGGGAACCGGCGCTTGGGAACAGGGAAATGCCTATTCCTAAGGAAGTGTTAGGAAACCCGCTTCCGCGTTGGCTGTGCCGTGGATCACCCATAGTTTGGTGGAGGTCCTCCGCGCTTTCGGGAGACCGTCACACCAAGGAAGGTTCATGATGAGCACCGAACAAGCAGCGCCGCTGACGGGGGCGGCCCAGTCCGAGGCGGCACAGACCCGCCGGGCCGTGGGCAACATCCTCAAGGGCTCCGCCGGAAACCTGGTGGAGTGGTACGACGTCTACATCTACACGGCGTTCCTGGCCTACTTCCAGCCGCACTTCTTCAATTCCAAGGACCCGCTGCAGGGCGCCCTCGAAGGCATGGCCGTCTTCGCCGTTACCTTCCTCATGCGGCCCATCGGCAGCTGGTTCTTCGGCCGTTTCGCCGACCGCCGGGGCCGGAAAGCCGCCCTGACGCTGAGCGTGACCATGATGTCCGCCGGTTCCTTCTTCATCGCCATCCTCCCCACCAAGGACGTTATCGGCGTTTGGGCCCTGGTCCTGCTGGTCCTGGCGCGCCTGGTGCAGGGCTTCTCCGTGGGCGGCGAATACGGCACCAGTGCCACCTACATGTCCGAGGCCGCCACCGCCAAGCGCCGCGGCTTCTTCTCCAGCTTCCAGTACGTCACCCTGATCGGCGGCCAGATGCTGGCCCTGCTGGTCCTGGTGGTCCTGCAGAACGCCCTGGGCAAGGACGCCCTGACCGAGTGGGGCTGGCGCATTCCGTTCGCCATCGGCGGCGTGGCTGCACTGGTGGTCCTGTGGCTGAGGCGCTCCATGGAGGAAACCGTCTCCGCCAGCCAGGTGGAAGCGGCCGCAAACGCCAAGGCATCCGGCGAGGCGCAGCCCGGCACGCTCAAGCTGCTCTTCACCAAGCACTGGAGGGCGCTGCTGATCTGCATCGGCGTCACCCTGGGTGGCACCGTGGCGTTCTACACGTACACCAACTTCATCCTCAGCTTCATGAACAACACCAGCGGCATTCCCAAGGAAACCACCTCGGTCATCAACTTCTGGGCCCTGTTTATCTTTATGCTGCTGCAGCCCGTCTACGGCATTATCTCGGACAAGATCGGCCGCAAGCCGCTGCTGCTCTGGTTCGGCATCACGGGCGTGCTGTTCACCTGGCCGCTGATGTCCGCGCTCGCCGGCACCAAGGACCCGATGGTCGCGTTCCTGCTGATGATGGGCGGCCTGCTGATCGTGGGCGGCTACACCTCCATCAACGCCCTGGTGAAGGCCGAGCTGTTCCCCGCCTCGATCCGGGCCCTCGGCGTGGGGCTGGGCTACGCGCTTGCCAACTCGATGTTCGGCGGCACCGTCCCGCTGATCGGCGCAGCCCTGCAGAAGGCCGGACAGGTGGAACTGCTCTTCACCTATGTCACGGTGGCCATCGGGGTATCGCTGCTGGTCTACATCTTCGCGCTCAAGAACAAGAAGTCGACGCACCTGGACCAGGAACAGGGCCACGCCTGGGACGCCGGCACGGCTTCCGGCGCGGACGACGACGATCGCCTGGCTGCCGCCAAGCGCTGAGCTTCCGCAGCACGCACCGGCGCCCGTTCCCCGCTCAGGGGGACGGGCGCCGTGGTAGTTAAAGCGTCCGTGCGGCCGCGCCCCCGGGCCGGCAGGCTCAGGTGCCGTGGGCTGCCCGGGGTGGGGGCCGTCGTCGTGCGCTGGCCGGTGCTGCCGGGTGCGCCTAGCTGCGCCCGCTGCGGCGCCCGGCCAAGGAAGCGTGCGCCCGCATCATGCGGGGAACCACCAGGTAGACGGCGGTAGGAACCACCACGAGCGTGAGCGTCAGGGCCTTGAATACCGGGTGCCACCCCTCGGTCAGCGAAGCGGAGGCCATCATGCCGAGGGCTACCAGCGGGAAGATTGCCAGCCAGGTAATGACGGCCCGGACGTGGACGGACGGTACGGCCGGCGGCGAGGCCAGTGCCGGCGGTGCGGGGGTCAGGACGGCGGGGCCGGGAGCGGTCTCCATGAAAAATCTCCAACTAGTTAGTTGCTTTTGCTGTGAACCGAGAATATGTGCGGCGGACCAAAATTGCAACTACTTGGTTGGAATTGCGTAGAATGGGGTCATGGCCTGGAACACCGAACGCACCAAGGAACTGCTGCTGGCAGCTGCCACCGAGGAATTCAGTGCGAACGGGCTGGCCGGCGCGCGGGTGGACCGCATTGCCGCCGCAGCCGGGGTCAACAAGGAGCGCATCTACCAGTACTTCGGCAAGAAGGATGAGCTGTTCGACGCCGTCCTTGCCGCCGAAATGATCCGCGTCATGACCGAGGTCCCCATCCAGGGCCAGGGTCCTGAAGCCTTCGGCGACTACGCCGGCCGGCTCTTCGACCGGCACACCACCGACGGCGTGCTGCCGCGGCTGGTGTTCTGGGAAGGGCTGGAGCGGGGCAGGGAAACCGTCAGCAGGGCCACCCGCACGGACCACTGCGCCATCAAGGTGGGGCAGGTGGTTGAGGTGCTTCCCGGTGTGGCCCGCGAAGACGCAGCAGACCTGCTGATCACCGTGGTCACCCTCTGCGACGGGTGGCCGGTCCTTCCCCAGATCGACGCGCTCCTGGCGGGCAGCGGCACGGACCGGGCCGCCCGCCGTCGGGCGTTCATCGTGCGGACCGCAACGCTGATGGCCGGCGCCCTGCTGGAGGACGCGGCAGCAAAGCACTCCGGCGTGCCGGCGGTGGCGGCAGCGGCGGACTGAGGCGGGCAGAACTCCCCATGGCCCCGGCCTTGACCGGCGCCTAGGATGACTGTGAACCGCTCGGTTCACACTGTCACTTTCTGGGGGAAAAGGACTCATCCCATGCCGTTACCGCGCCCTGCCCTGTCACAGCTTCATCAAAATCCAAGGCGGGGGGCGTGGGTCCGGGCCCGGGCCGTCCTCGCCGCAGCCGTACTCCTTGCCGCCGGACTCTTCGCCGGAGCCGTCCCTGCGCACGCCGCAACCTACACGTTCAAAGGTGTGGTGAAGGGAAAACTGACCGCCACCGCCACTCCCGCGGCCCTGGGGAACGCCTGGGTGGGTGCGTACACCAACGATTCAAGCGCCTCTTACGTGGCCGGCGCGTGGTCTGCCGCGGACGGCTCCTACAGCTTCACCGTGCCCGCCGCGGGCAGCTACAAGATCTGGATCACCTGCGGAAACAACCCCTGCGCTGACACGTACGCGGACGAATGGAACGGCAATTCCTCCGGCGCCTACAACTCCACCCCGGTGGCCGTCTCCGACGCCGCACCCACTACCACGCTCAACCCGCAGCTTGAGGCCTACGGCACCATGAGCGGCCGCATCACCAACAGCGCAGGGCAGCCCGTCACGGCCGCCGAGATCTCTGCTTCACCAGCAAACGGTGGGCAGTACAGCACGGTGCGGCCGGACGCCAACGGGTACTACACGCTGGCCAAGGTGCCGCCGAACCAGGCCTACATCAGCGTGCGGGACGATTCGGGCCAGCGCCTTTACACGGAGCAGTACTGGAACGGGACGCAGGGCGTTGAGACCTATACCGCGGCCACCGTCCCGCCGGGCGTCAAGTGGACCAACGCGAACTTCGTCCTCAAGAACGAAACAGTCCTGGAAGCCACCGTCACGGACCCCGCGGGCGCACCCATCGCAGAAGTGGGCTACGTCCCCTACGTCTTCAACGACGCCACCGGCGCCTGGGACGGCCCCCAAATGGGCCCGCTGACCTCAGATGCCAACGGCAAGATCTACTGGCGCATGACGGTGGGCAAGAAGTACAAGATCTGCGTCTTCGACACCTACTACGGTGAACCCCGGCAGTACCGCTACAAGTCCGAGTGCTACAACAACGCACCCACCATCGACACCGCTGCCGTACTCACCGCCACCACCCAGGGGCAGCGCGTGCAGGCAAGCATGCAGCTGGAAGTTGACGGCCTCTCACTGTCTCCCGGCCGGATTTTCGCCTACGGTTCAGTCCAGGCAGGCCAGACCTTGGCAGTTGATCCGGGCGTCTGGGGTCCGGCGCCCGTAACCCTCGCCTACCAATGGCAGCGCATCAAGGGTACGGAGACAACTGACATCGCCGGTGCCACCGCCGCCACCTACACCGTCACGGCCGCAGATGCCGGCTATGACATCTTCGCCAAAGTCACCGGAAGCAAGGCCGGCTACGCCTCCCACACGGACACTGTCCACGCCGGGCAGGCAGGTGCCGACGCCACCACCGCGTCCAAGCCGTTCACCATCATCGGAACCCCCAGCGCCGGCAACACCCTCACCGTCGACCACGGAACGCTGACGCCCACCCCCGAGTTCGGGCCCTACTACGACTGGTTCGTCAACGGCGCCCCGGACTACCGCTCCAACACCAAGACCTTCGCCCTGACCACGGCGGACACCGGCAAGAAAGTCACCGCCCGCCTCAGCGTGCACGCCTGGCCGCTCCAGCCGTACTACGGCCAGGCCTCGGTCACCGTTGCAGCCGGCGCTCTGACGGCGCCGGTTCCCACCATCACCGGCACCGCCAAGGTGGGCGCCACGCTGACCGCGACCCCGGGCACGTGGGGGCCGGCTCCGGTGACGCTGGCCTACCAGTGGTTCCGCAGCGGGGTTGCCATCACCGGCGCCACGGCGGCAACGTATCCGGCCGTTGCTGC
The DNA here is from genome assembly GCF_026672455.1 of Pseudarthrobacter sp. SL88. Classification (NCBI taxonomy): domain Bacteria; kingdom Bacillati; phylum Actinomycetota; class Actinomycetes; order Micrococcales; family Micrococcaceae; genus Pseudarthrobacter; species Pseudarthrobacter sp. SL88. The sequence goes on along the minus strand of NZ_JAPPRD010000001.1, from coordinate 3,329,238 downwards.
TGACCTGGGCAAGGCGTTGACGGTCCGGGTCACCGGTACCAAGTCCGGGTTTACGACGGCGGCGAAGACCTCCGCGGCCACGGCCGCCGTGGTTGCCGGGTCGCTGACGGCGCCGGTTCCCACCATCACCGGCACCGCCAAGGTGGGTGCCACGCTGACCGCGAACCCGGGAACGTGGGGTCCTGCTCCGGTGACGCTGGCGTACCAGTGGTTCCGCAGCGGGGTTGCCATCACCGGCGCCACGGCGGCAACGTATCCGGCCGTTGCGGCTGACCTGGGCAAGGCGTTGACGGTCCGGGTGACCGGCACCAAGTCCGGGTTTACGACGGCGGCGAAGACCTCCGCGGCCACGGCCGCAGTGGTTGCCGGTACCCTCACCGGACCCACCCCGACGGTCACCGGCACCAAGACCGTCGGCAGCACCCTGACGGCAAGCCCAGGCACCTGGGGGCCTGCTCCTGTGACGCTGGCCTACCAGTGGTACCGCGGCAGCACCGCCATCGCCGGAGCCACAGCCCAGACCTACAAACTGGTGGCCGCTGACAAGGGAACCACCATCAAGGTCCGGGTCACCGGCGCCAAGACGGCATACACCGCCCTGGTGCGCTACTCGGCAGCCACAGCGCTGATCGGCTGATACCTCCGGAGCAGCAGGCTCGCCGCCCACCCGTGCCAGCTGCACGGGTGGGCGGCGCCACTTAACAGGGACTGTGGAGCCGTGCGGACTATATTGGGGCGTGTCAGCACACCACCACCACCGCGGGAGTCTGCATCCATGGCCAAGGAACTTGCCACCCAACTCGTCGAACAACTCCAGGCTGCCGGCGTGCAGCGGATCTATGGGATTGTGGGGGACAGCCTCAACCCCATAGTGGACGCCGTCCGGCAAACCGGCGGTTCGGCCAAGGGCGGCATCGACTGGGTCCACGTCCGGCACGAGGAGGCCGCCGCGTTTGCAGCCGCCGCGGAGGCTCAGCTTACGGGCCGCCTCGCCGTGTGCGCCGGTTCCTGCGGCCCGGGCAACCTGCACCTGATCAACGGGCTGTACGATGCCAACCGCAGCGGCGCCCCGGTGCTGGCCATCGCCTCCCACATCCCCAGCAAGCAGATCGGCAGCAGCTTCTTCCAGGAAACCCACCCGGACCGGCTCTTCAACGAATGCTCGGTCTACTCGGAGCTGGTCAGCACCGCCGAGCAGGCACCGCGCGTCATGCACAGCGCCATACAGCATGCGCTGGGGCTGGGCGGAGTGGCCGTCGTGACCCTTCCCGGCGACATTGCGGGGCTCGAAGCCACCACGCCCACGCCTCTGCCCGCCACTTTCCGCCCCGCCAGCCTCGTACCGGACCCGGCCAGCGTCCAGGCCCTGGCGGACGCCATCAACGACGCCGGCAAGGTCGCCATTTTCGCGGGCGCCGGCGTCGAAGGTGCGCACAGTGAACTCATGGCACTCGCGGAACTCGCGAAGGCGCCCATCGGCCACTCCCTCCGCGGCAAGGACTTTGTCCAGTACGACAACCCCTTCGATATCGGCATGACCGGGCTGCTGGGCTACGGCGCCGCCGCCGAGGGCATCGAGGACGCCGACCTCCTGGTCCTCCTCGGCACCGACTTTCCGTACGACCAGTTCCTGCCGGACACCCGGACTGCACAGGTGGACCGGGTGGCGCACCGGCTGGGGCGGCGGACCGACGTCGACGTCGCAGTCCACGGCGACGTGCTGCCAACCCTGCACGCCCTGCTGCCCCTGGTGAAGGCAAAGAAGAGCCGCCGGTTCCTGGACCAGATGCTCAAGAAGCACGACCGGCTGATGAACAAGGCCGTGGGCGCCTACACCCGCAAGGTGGAGAAGAAGCAGCCCATCCACCCGGAATACGCGGCCTCCCTGCTGGACCAGATAGCTGCAGAGGATGCGATCTTCACCGCGGATACGGGCATGTGCAACGTCTGGACGGCGCGGTACATCAACCCGCTGGGCACGCGGCGGCTGATCGGGTCCTTCCTGCACGGCTCCATGGCCAACGCCCTGCCGCACGCCATCGGTGCGCAGCTGGCGTACCCCGGCCGGCAGGTCATCTCCGTGTCCGGTGACGGCGGGCTGTCAATGCTGCTCGGCGAGCTGATCACCGCGGCCGCCTACAAGCTGCCCGTCAACGTGGTGGTGTTCAACAACTCCACCCTGGGCATGGTCAAGCTTGAAATGCTGGTGGACGGGCTCCCGGATTTCGGGGTGGATGTGCCGGACGCCAACTACGCCGCCGTAGCCCAGGCGCTGGGCTTCCATGCAGTCCGCGTCACGGACCCCGCGCAGATCGAGGCAGCATACCGCGAGGCGTTCGCGCACCCGGGGCCGTCGCTGGTGGAGCTCATCACCGATCCCAAGGCGCTGTCCATTCCGCCCAAGATCTCCGGGTCGCAGGTCATCGGGTTTGCCACGGCCATGTCCAAGGTGGTCCTGAACAGGGGAGCGGGCGAGGCCGTCAGCATGGCCCGCAGCAACCTGCGGAACATCCCCCGGCGCTGACCCTATCCGGACGCCCCACCAGATGAGGGGCTTAACGCCTGAACGCTCCTGCAACCGGTACAGGAGCGTTCAGGCGTTTCGGCGGTGTGTTGAGCCTGGCTAGCGGGCGCCGCCCTGCCACAGGGCATCGAATGGTGCCCCGGAGGCCACGCGGTTGCGGATGCCCTCGGTCACGAAGGCCTTGGCTGTGCGCGCCGCCTCCAGCGGGGAGGCGCCCTTGGCCAGTTCGGCGGTCACGGCGGCCGCGAGTGAGCAGCCCGCGCCGGATACGGCCACCTCGCCCACCTTCGGGGCGCTGAGGACCTCGAGGGTTTCGCCGTCAAAGAAGACGTCGACGGCGTCAGGGCCTTCCAGCCGTACCCCGCCCTTGGCCAGGACCGCCGCGCCGCTGAGTTCGTGGATGCGGACAGCGGCAGCCTTGAGGGACTCGACGTCGGTGATCTCCAGGCCGCTCAGGGATTCTGCCTCGAAGTGGTTGGGGGTCACGAAGGTGGCCAGCGGCAGGATTTCGGCCTTCAGGGCCTGGTCCGTGTCCAGGGCGTGGCCGGGCTCCTGGCCCTTGCAGATCAGCACCGGGTCCAGCACCACGTTGCCGAAGCCGTTAGCCTTCAGGGAACCGGCCACCGTGCTGATGGTTGCCGGGCTGCCGAGCATGCCGATTTTCACGGTGTCCAGCACGGAGGGGGCGCCCGACGCCGGTCCGTACGCCGCCGCCGTCGCCTCCAGCTGGTCGGCAATCACCTGCTGGTCCACCGGGACGAAGCGATGGTTCCAGTTGTCCTTCGGGTCGAAGGACACGATGCAGGTCAGGTTGGCGATGCCGAAGACGCCCAGTTCCTGGAAGGTCTTCAGGTCGGCCTGTGCCCCGGCACCACCGGTGGCTTCGGACCCTGCGATGGTGAGGACGACGGCCGGAGTGGTGGCGGACGGCGATGCGCCGGTGGAAACGGAAGTCATCCCACCATCCTGCCATCCGGCGTCGTGCGTTGCCTTGTGTTGCTGAACAGGCGACCCGCGGCTTCCGTGTTCAGGCCGACAAGGGCGCCTGGTGCTCCTCGGGATCCACGCGGACCAACCGCCAAACAGCCAGGCGGCCGATGGCCACGGCGCCGCCCATCATCAATGCCGTGGACAGCATGAAGCCGGCGCTGAAACCGGACCATGGTCTCAACGCGGCGAGACCCGTGCCAATGAGTGCGCCAAGGCCGCCAAACGCGGCAACATGCAGCCACTGGTTCCGTACAGGCTGGAGCAGGATTCCCAGCGGCGCCCCCGCGCAGAATGCGAGGACCGCCGCCGGTACGGCTCCCCAGACGAGCGTCGCCAGGAACATGGGCAGGAACCAGTCCCTGCCGCTCGTGAAAGCGAGGGCGATGGCCAGGCAGAGTAGGCTCACCAGCGCGCCTGCGGCCAAGGACGATGTACCCAGGACCACGTGGCGCGGCCTGCTCACACCCGTCCCTTGGCAACCTGCTGGAGGGCCCCGCCGAGTTCCGGCTGGCGGTAGATGAACCCGGCGGACAGGAGCTTCTGCGGCAGGACCCACCTGCTCTTGAGCACCAGTTCCGTTTCGGTGCGGATCAGCACGGCGCCCGCGCGCAGGAGCCAGGCAGGAGTGGGCACGCCAAAGCGCTTCCCGTAGGCGCGGCGGACCAGCCGCATCAGCTCGTGGTTGCTCACCACGTCCGGCGAGGCCACGTTGACCGGGCCGGTGATGTCCGTCCGGGCATGCAGGAACCGCATGCACCGGTACAGGTCCTCCACGTGGATCCAGCTGAATTTCTGGTTGCCGTCGCCCATGTGCCCGCCCAGGCCCAGCCTGGCGAGGTTGGCGAACGGCCGCAGCGCCCCGCCGCCCGGGCCGAGGACAATAGAGATCCGCAGCGGAATCTTCCGGGTTTCCGGCGTGGCCGCAGCATCCAGGGCAGTCTCCCAGGCGCGGGCCACGTCCACGGAGAATCCAGTGCCCGGCTCGCCGTCGTTCTCTGATTGCGGCCGGTCCCGGGCGTCCCGGTAGATAGTCCCGGTGCTGGCGTTCAGCCACGTCGACGGCGGTTCCTGGCACCGGGCGATGGCGCGGCCCAGTGCCTCGGTGGTCCGGACCCGTGACTCAAGAATCGAGGTACGGTTACGGGCGCTGTACCGGCAGGACACCGAGCGTCCGGCGAGGTTGACCACGAGGTCGGCGCCGTTGAGCACCCTGGTGAGGGCGTCGTCGTCGTTCCAGCTTGCCGAGGAACTCCCCGCTCCCTTGCGTCCGATGGTCCGCACGGCCCAGCCGTCCTGCTCGAAACGCGACCGGACGTATCTGCCGATGAAACCCGAAGCGCCGGCGAGTACCACCGTCTTGGTGCTGCGCATTTTTCCCCCTTGTTGGTTTTCCACGATGTGTTGCCGCCTGCCTAACTGCGGACGCTGCGGCTGAGGTTGAGGACGTCGTCCAGGACCTTGCCTACGCCGGGAACGCGGGCCAGCCCCAGTCCCCGGGCGATCAGCGGCGCGGCTCCATCGACCAGCCGCCTGGTGCGCTGCTGCCCTTCAGAAGTGTCGTAGACCCAAAACAGCGTGACCCCCATGTAGCAGAGCCACAGCAGTTCGGGCAGATCGCTGCGCAGCTTTTTGGGGACCGCTGGCCGGGCACCGTCCACCGCCTGCCGGAAAATCTCCAGCGAGGCTTCCCGGGCGGGGGTTGATGCCGTAGAGAAGGGGTTGAGGGGGGAGGTAGGGCGGATGGCCGTGGCCACGAAGTCCGCGCCGAACCGGTGGTAGGGGGCCATGACGTCCAGGCCTGCGTGCAGGACGGCTTTGAGCCGCTCTGCCAGTCCGCCCGCGGTGGCCAGCGCTCCGGCCGCGCGCTCGGCGTGCTCCGCCTGGACCTGGACGTAGAGCTCGTGTACCAGGCTGTCCTTGGATTCGAAGTAGTAGTAGGCATTGCCTGCAGAGACGCCGGCCTCGGCCGCGATGGCACGCATGGTGGTCTTCTCGAAGCCGATTTCCCGGAACATCCGCAAGGCCACTTCTGCCAGCTTCTGCCGGGTCTGCTCACTCTTCGCAGCCAACTGATTCCCCCAAATTTGAACGTGTTCAAGAACAAGTATGGCACATCTTTTGAACGTGTTCAGTTTCTGCTGTGCCCCCTCGCACGTCCTTGGACGGGGCGGTGGGAGAATGGACTGACCCCAGTGCTAATACAGCCGGCGGCCCGGTTCCGCGGCCGCCGAGCGAACCACTCCGAACGGATCTCCTCCATGCCTGCTGCCCCAGGACACAACGCCGCGCCCCGAACCACCTCGCCGGAATCTCCTGCGAAATTCGCCTCGATCGGTTCGCCGTATTTCGGCATCATGCTGGCCGTTATGGCGGTGGTGCTCATCCTGTCAAACATCGGCGCATCGAAGGGTGTGGCGATCGGCCCCATCGTGACGGACGGCGGCTTCTTCCTGTTCCCGCTCGCCTACATCCTGGGTGACGTCATCAGCGAGGTGTACGGCTTCAAGGTGGCGCGCAAGGCCATCTTCACCACCTTCGCACTGTCCGTCTTCGCGTCCCTCTGCTACTGGGTGATCATCGCCCTGCCCGGGTTCGACGACGAGTACGGCATCGCCAAGCAGTCCGCACTGGAGGGGGCACTGGGCCCCGTGCCACAGATCGTGCTGGCCTCGCTCCTGGCATTCCTCGCCGGCCAGACCATCAACTCGTGGATCCTGGTGAAGATGAAGACACGTACGGGCGAGAAGTCGCTGTGGGCCCGGCTGATGGGGTCCTCCGGGGCCGGCGAGTTCGTGGACACACTGATCTTCTGCAGCATTGCCGCGTCCGTCATCGGCATCACCGATGCTGGCATGTTCCTGAACTACGTGGTGGCGGGATTCCTCTACAAGACCCTGGTGGAGTTCCTCTTCGTCCCTGTCACCACCCTCGTTATCGGTTGGGTCAAGAAGCGCGAACCGAGTTACGGCTAGGCCCCGCCGGACCCCAGCCGCCTGACACACAGGGCCGGAGCGGCGTCCCCGGACCCTTCCAGCGATTTCGACGGCGGGAGGCCGCCTCACTGCCCTCAGGAGTAGTAGTTCGCCAGGGTTTCGGCCTTGAAGTCGAAGAAGGTGCCGGACTCGATGGCCAGGCGGGCGTCGTCCACCATCTTCACCACGAACCGCTCATTGTGGATGGAGATCAGTGTCGCCGACACCATTTCCTTGGCCTTGAACAGGTGGTGGATGTACGCCCGCGAGTAGTTCTGGCAGGTGTAGCAGTCACAGCCGTCCTGCAGCGGGCCGAAATCGCGCTTGTACTTGGCGCCGGAGAGGTTGTACCGGCCGGTGGGGTGGTAGAACGCGGAGTTGCGGGCAACGCGGGTGGGGGAGACGCAGTCGAAGGTGTCCGCGCCGTTCTCGATGGCCGTAAAGATGTCATCCGGCTCCGAGATGCCCAGCAGGTGGCGTGGCTTGTCCTCGGGAAGTTCCTCGTTGCACCACCGAACGATGGTGCCCAGGTTTTCCTTCTCCAGCGCCCCGCCGATCCCAAACCCGTCAAACGGCATGGCGCCGAGGTCGCGGCAGGCCTTCCGGCGCAGATCTTCGTACTGGGCTCCCTGGATCACGCCGAACAGCGCCTGGTACGGCTTGCCCACCCGCTCGCCGGTCAGCCGGAAGTGTTCGGCGATGCACCGCTCGGCCCACAGCCGGGTGCGCTCCAGCGACTCCTCCTGGTAGCCGCGGGAGTTCTGCAGTGTGGTCAGCTCGTCGAAGGCAAACATGATGTCCGCGCCGATCTGGTGCTGGACCTGCATGGAAATCTCGGGGGAGAAGCGGTGCCGGTCCCCGTTCAGGTGGGACTTGAACCAGACGCCGTCATCATCAATATGTGCGAGGCGTTCCTTGCCGGGGGCCACAGCATCGTCCGGGCCGGAGGCATCAACGGATTTCATGTCGATGACCTTCTTGAACCCCGAACCCAGGCTCATCACCTGGAACCCGCCGGAATCGGTGAAGGTGGGGCCGGCCCAGTTCATGAAGGCGCCCAGCCCGCCCGCCTCGTCCAGGATGTCCGCGCCCGGCTGCAGGTAGAGGTGGTAGGCGTTGGCCAAAAGAGCCTGCGCGCCAAGATCGGCCATGGACTCAGGCAGGACGGCTTTGACGGTGGCCTTGGTCCCGACGGCGATGAACGCCGGAGTGCGGATCTCTCCGTGCGGGGTGGTGATGGTGCCGGTGCGGCCCAGGAATTCCCCGCCGTTCTCCGAGACCTGGGCGGCCGACGGCGGGCAGGATTCACCCAGGCGGGTCCCCACCGTGAACGAGAATGCGGACTGCTCCGCGGGAAGCGCGGGATCAGACGTTGTTGCGGGGGCGGGGTTGGCTGGCACCGTACCAGTGTGCCAGCAAACCGGCCGGCACCAACAAAGCGGGCCCCGCCGGCAACCGCGCGGTCAGCCGAACGCCTATCACCGGTAATCGCCCCGGCGCCCGAACGCCTATCCCCGTCAACCAGAGAGTCAGCTAGCGCCCTGTCAGCTGACCGGCTCCGACCCGGGATACTGGGCCTGCCGCCACGAATCCCAGGAGGACCGGATGGCGTCCACCTTCGCCGCTCCCAGATCGTACGTGGAGGCAATCACCATGGACCCTCCGTCGGGCCGCAGCTCTTCGATAACCGGCTGGTCCGTCACCACCAGGAGCCCCTCGCCGTGCGCGGCGTAGTGGTGGACGGTGAGCCCCACCTGGTGGTTGCTGCGGTACCAGACCTTTCCGGAGATCTCCTCGCCCGTGCCCAACGTGAGGCTGTAGTCCTCACCCGGAGCCGGGACGTCGGTGAGCCCGAGCTTTTCAATCGCGGAGCCCGGGCCGCCCGGAAGCTGCAGGAACAGCGTGTGCCGCGTGCCATTGGGGTGGCGCTCCAGCGCGAAGCGGAGCTGCTGCAGGAACGTGAGCCACCCCTGGGTGATGTCCTCGTCCCAGGCAGCCCATTCGGAGTTGTGGTCCAGCGCCCCGCGGGTGACGTTGACCCGGGTCCCGCCGGCCACGGGATGCAGCTCGAACGTGTCGCCGCCGTGCACGGTCAGGCTGGTGTGGTCCGCTGCTTCCTGCACATTGTCGGCAAAGTAGATTTCCTTGATTTCGGCGTCAAGGTCGTCGGCCTGCCAGCCATGCCACTGGGCCACCCGGGACGGTTCACGCAGCATGTTCCAGACCTGCGGCGCATCGGCGTTGATCACTACGCTGAGATTGTTCGTCATAGCCCCGAATCTACAACTCTGTCCTGTGCCCGGGTAGGGCTAATTTGTTCAGGCGCGGACGGCCTCAAGTTCGTTGCCGATCCGGCGCTCCAGCTCGGACATGCCGATGGTTTCCGACCCGCCGTGCGCCCGCAGGAACAGCAGTGACTCCAGCCGCAGCAGCCGCCACTCACGCTCGGCATCATGGTTGGAATTGTCGATGGAACGGAAGATTTCCTTGTCGTACAGGTTGGGCTCGTTGAGCGAGCGCTGCCGTACCTTGGCCGCCATCCGGGCCTTGAACGGATCCGTTTCCTGGCTTTCCGGGGTGCGGATGAGTTTCTCGTACACCGCCGCGCGTTCGTCCTGGCCGTCCTGCCGGCAGATGTAGCTGGCCAGCGCCAGGGATGCCTCCACGGACGCCCAGCGCCCGGGGTTTCCGTCGTAGGGCAGGACCGTGAGGAGGTCTGCGATGGACAGCGCGCCCTCCGCGTCCTTCAGCGTGACGAACAGTTCGTGCGCGAGGTCTGTGAGGTCCTTCAGGCAGCTGCCGGACTTGAAGTTCACGCCCTTGGAGAGGCGGTCCGTCAGCAGCAGGACGCCCACGGCATCAGGGTGCGCTTCAGCTGCGGCTTCCACGACGGATTCGGGGGTGCCGTCCGGCGTGGGGATCAGCGCAAGCTCCTCTTCGCCGGGCCCGTTGGCTGCGGGCGGAGCCGCCGGCAGGGGAGGCACGACGACGGCGGGCACCTGGGCGTTGGCTGCGGACTCACCGCCGGGCTGCTCCTGCCGGGGTTCCGTGCCTGCCGCGGCATCGGCTGGGCGCGTGGCCTCCGACACTGGTGCTGTCCCCTCCGGGGCGAGTGCCCGCGGAAGGTGCGTGACGGCGTCGTCCGCTGCGTTAACGAGGGTGACAGTGCTGCCGGCGGCGATGCGGAGGGTTCCCCCGCCGGTCAGGCTGGCGAGGACCAGGGCAGGCACGCCAAAGTCATCCCGTTGCAGCTCCAGCTGGTGGATTTCCGCCGTCCGTTCACCGTCGGGCAGGAGGATGTGGCTGCCGGTGGTCAGTGATCCAGCCGGCTGCCCGCGATGTTGCCGGGCCGGTGTTTCGGTCATGGGAGTCCTTAAGTTCTCTTGCGGTCCGCCCTACAGTCTACAAAGCCGGGTGCCTGAAACCGGGGACCCCCACGTCCCCGCGGGATGTCAGGAGCCGACGCCCGCGAAAGCCAGTGCCTGACGGATGAGGCCGCCGCGGCCGCCGCTGAACTCGAGCTGGACACCCGGGCTGAGGACTTCGTCAGGGGTCATCCAGGTCAGTTCCAGGGCGTCCTGGCGGGGTTCGCATTCGCCGGTGACCGGGATGACGTAGGCCAGGGACACGGCGTGTTGCCGCTCATCGGTGAAACCGGTCTGGGACGGCGCCGGGAAGTATTCGGCCACGGTGAACGGCACCGGGCTGATGGGCAGCTGCGGGAACGCCAGGGGGCCCAGGTCCTTTTCCATGTGCCGCAGCAGTGCGGCGCGGATGGTTTCACGGTAGATCACCCGGCCGGACACCAGGGACCGGACCATGGTGCCGTCATCGTCGGCCTGCAGCAGCGTGCCCACTTCGTTGACGTAACCCAGCGGGTCCAGCCTGACCGGGACCGCTTCCACATAAACCATGGGCAGCCGGCCCCGCGCCTCAAAAAGGTCTTCTTCGGAGAGCCAGCCGGGATTCGGGTCAGGGGTGCGCACGTTCATGGTTAAGTTCTACCCCATGGGGCGGCGCTCGGAGATCCACACCGTGGCGGGCACGCTGGCGGCGAACACGGTGGCGTCCGGGTTGGCCACGTGCAGTGTGCTGCCGAACGCTTCCTCCGTCACGCTCACCTGGAACCCTGCGGAGGCGAGCCGTTCCCGCACCGGTTCCAGGCCGCCGTCGTACTCGAAACCCAGCCCTGAGCGGGATGGGCCGGAGGCCGGCCGGACCATCAGGACTCCGCCGTTCTTGGCGGTGAAGTCTGCGGTTTCGTCGTCATCCGGCACGGGCCGCGGGCGGGCGCCGACGTGGCGCAACGTCCGGGCGGCGCCGTCGGCGTCCTGGGTGAACCACACTGCGACGACGGCCAGCGCCTGATCGGCGTCGGCGCCCGGGGCTCCGTTCCCGGCAAGGTCCGCGAGGAAGCTGAAACCGTCCGGCCCGGTGATCCGGCAGGCGTCACCGTGGTCCGCGGTGACAAGCTCGGCGGGGGTGCTGCCGTCCGCCCCGTCCTCCGCTGCGGACTCGTTGGTGCGCCGTGCGAATTCCGCAAGATCGCCCACTTCCACCGCAAGGGTGGTGGTGCCGTCCAGCGGATCTCCCTCCGGGACGCTGTGTACGGCCAGCCGCCCGGCCACGGAGTCGAAGACGCGGAAGCCGCCGTCCCCTTCGGTCAGGACCAGTCCCAACGCGGTGAGGAACCGTTCCCAGTCGTCGATGCGGGAGGTGAAGTGCAGGGGGCGGACGCGGAGCATTGGGAGTCCTTAAGCTCGGAATCGGGGCTATACGCCCATGATGGCACAGGGCCGCCTGGGCCGTGCCGGCGGACGTGACTGTTGGGCTGGTGCATCCGTGGTGGTCCCGGCCTTGTGATGTCGGAGGGCAGGGGCACAATAGGGCCATGGCTGTTGAACTCGACGAACTGCTGGTGCCTGATGCGGCTGCTTGGCGCGCCTGGCTTGAGGAGAATCACCGGAGCAGTCCGGGGGTCTGGCTGGTGCTGCATAAGAAGGGCGGCACGGTGACGGAACTCGACTACGCCGCGGCGCTGGACGAGGCCCTGTGCTTTGGCTGGATCGACGGGCAGGGAAGGCGGCGCGACGACGAAACTTCCTTCCAGCGCATGACCCGGCGGGGTCCGCGGAGCCCCTGGTCGGCGCGGAATGTTGGCCACATTGCCCGGTTGGAGGAAGCGGGCAGGATGACCGAGGCCGGCAGGGAGGCTGTGGAGTCTGCCAAAGCGGATGGCCGCTGGGACAAGGCCTACGGCGGGCAGGCCACGGCTGAAGTTCCCGAGGACCTGGCCGCCGCCATTGCCGCGGTTCCGGCGGCGCAGGCGATGTTCGATGTCCTGACCAGGACGAACCGTTTTGCCCTGATCTACCGGACCAACTCGGTGAAGCAGGCCGCCACCCGCGAGCGGAAGATCGCGGGTTTCGTCGACATGCTGGCCCGCGGCGAGGCACCGTACCCGCAGAAGAAGCGCCCCGGCGACGCTCCGCAGCCCTAAGCGGGCCGCAGATCCATGTCCTTGGCGGCGCTGGTGCCAAAACGTTACGCCACTGACGTGCGGCGATGGCTGCGCAGTTGGGTTCTGGGCAGCGAACCGGTAAATTTGATGGCTAACTTGCGCTGGTGCCGTTCCCCGACCCCGGGGGGCGGCACTTGCGCGTTCAGCGACGGATTGAAGCCATGCCCCCAAAATCCCCCCGCACCACCCTCACTGCGCTCGCCACGGCGCTGAAGCGCCGCCCCTTCCTGTGGGCCGCGGTGGCGGTGGCGACCGTCGTCGTGGTGGTTCTTTCCCTGGTCCTGGCCGGGCAGGCGCGGACCGGTCCGGAGGCTACGGCCGGGCGGGTCCTGGGCGGGGTGGCGGCCGCCCAGGAAGCGTCAAAAGACCGGTCCGGCAGGTACGCCTCGCTGTGGCTCAAGGGCAATGACCGGACGCTGTTCGAGCGGGGGGAGGAGGTCCCGGCGGACGGCGCCGAGGATGTCCGGAGCATCGAGTGCGGGACGGGCTGGCTGGCCGCGGCACGGGTGGAGGGCCAGGTCTACCTGCGGAGCAGTGCGTCGGACACGGTGTCCGGAGATGCCGGCGGTGTCCCGCTGCCGGACTGCATCAGCACGGAGGCCCGCGATGCCCTCCTCGCGGACCTGGGCAACGGCAGGGCTTTCCCGGCGCCGGCCGCCGCCGCGCTGGCGGCCCCGGCGAAGGATCCCGGCTACCGGCCCGCCTACCACCTCACCCCGGACCAGCGCTGGATGAATGACCCCCAGCGGCCGTTCCTCAAGGACGGGCTCTGGCACTACTACTACCTCTACAACGCCGACTACCCGGAAGGGAACGGCACCGAGTGGTTCCACGCCACCAGCACCGACCTGGTGCACTGGAAGAACGAGGGCGTGGCCATCGGGAAGTTCCGCAACGGACTGGGCGACATCGAGACAGGCTCCGCGGTGGTGGACGCAGAGGGGACCGCAGGGTTCGGCCGGGGCGCCGTAATCGCCGTCCTCACGCAGCAGGATGCCGGCGTGCAGCGCCAGTCGCTGTTCTACTCAACGGACAACGGTTACAGCTTCAAGAGCTACGACGGCAATCCCGTCATGGACAACCCCGGCGCCGAGCACTGGCGCGACCCGCGGATCGTCTGGGACGACGCGAACAGCCAGTGGCTCATGCTGCTCGCCGAGGGCCACAAGATCGGCTTCTACACCTCGCTGGACCTGAAGAAGTGGACGTACGTTTCCGCGTTCGAGCAGGACGGGATGGGCATCCTGGAATGCCCGGATTTCTTCCAGATGGACGTGGACGGCGACCCCGCCAAACGCACCTGGGTCCTCGCCGCCGGCGCCAACGGGGCAGAGGAAGGCCGCACCACCGGCCTGGCGTACTGGACCGGCAGCTTTGACGGTGAGGCCTTCACGCCGGAGGGGGGCCACCAGTGGCTCGACGACGGCGCGGACTTCTACGCCGCCGTCACCTGGGACGATCCCCGCCTGACGGACGGCCAGCGCAAGGCCTCCCGGCATGCCATCGGCTGGATGAACAACTGGGCCTACGCCCGGAACCTGCCCACTGACGGCTGGTTCGGTGCGGCGTCCGTGGTGCGGGACATCCGTTTGAATTCCGACGGCGGCCGCCCGGCATTGGTCTCGGCACCCACCCCCGCGCTGCGGTCGCTGGAGGGGGAGGCCAGCGAGGTGCCGGCAGGGAACCTGGCCGGCGGGAAGGCACTGCCGGTACCGGAGAGCGGTGCCTTCAAGGTGGACATTGAGCTGGAAAGGCCCGCCAACGGAGCGGGGGAAGCCCGGATCCTCCTGCAAAGCGCCGGCAAGACCTACGCCACCGTGGGCTACGACTTCAGGGCAGGCCAGGCGTTCGTGGCCCGCGACGGGGATGCTCTCGCCACCGCCGACACCGGGGTGGACGGGGCGTACAGCCAGGTCCGGACCGCAGGCGGCGGTTCGCCAGGGGCTGCGTCCGCGGCGGGCTCAGGCGGTGACACGGTGCGCCTGGCCGTGTACGTGGACCGGTCATCTGTAGAGGTTTTTGCGGACAGGGGCCGGCAGACGCTGACGTCCCTGGTGTTCCCGCCGGCTGGCGCCAAAGAGGTCCGGCTCGCGGCGGACGGCGGCGACGTGACCCTGCGGAAGGGCGCCGTCACGCCGCTGGCCTCGATCCGCTAGGACGTCACGGGGGCAGCGCCGCCTGCTGCCGGGCCCTGCTCGGCGGGAAACGCCACGCCTTCGCCCACGACGCGGAGGCAGAGTTCCATGCCCGGCCGGGCGATGGAGGCATTCCAGTGGCGGATGGTGATGATTTCGCCGCCGCCGGGATAGCGGTGGTCGGGGCGCCCGGCCAGTTCGGGCGGCACGGCCAGCTTCAGCCGGACGGTGGTTTCCGGGCCGAAGTAGTCCGTGTCCACCACCACGCCGCGGATGTCGCCGTCCTCGGCGATCCGGATCTGCTCAGGCCGGAGCATGAGCTGGACAGGGCCCTGGGCCGGGGGCCGGCGGACGGGGATGCCGCCCAGCGAGCACGTGGCCAGCGAACCCTCCATCCAGGCGTCCAGGATGACGGCATCCCCCAGGAACTCCGCGGTGGCCCGGTCCGCAGGGCGGGTGTACACCACGAACGGGTTGCCGATCTGGGCCAGCTTTCCGCCGCGCATGACGGCCACCTGGTCCGCGAAGGACAGTGCTTCGGCCTGGTCGTGCGTGACCAGGATGGTGGTGACCCCGGCCTCGGCCAGGACCTTTGCCACCGCCCGGCGGGTGGCGACGCGCAGACCGGCGTCGAGCGCGGAGAACGGTTCGTCCAGCAGCATCAGTTCCGGTTCGCGGGCCAGCGCCCGGGCCAGGGCGACGCGCTGCTGCTGGCCGCCGGAGAGCTGGTGGGGCCGGCGCTTGGCCATGGCCGGATCCAGCGACACCATCTCCAGGAGGTCGCTGACGCGGCCCGCCACGGCGCGGCGGCCGCCGGACAGTTTGGCGGTGTCCAGTCCAAAGGCTATGTTCTGCCCTACCGTGAGGTGCGGGAAGAGGGCGCCGTCCTGCGCCACGTAGCCGATGTGGCGCTTGTGGGCCGGGACCCAGACGCCGTCGCCGGCCACGGTGTTGCCGTTCAGGGCGATGCGGCCGGCCAGCGGGTGCTCAAACCCGGCAATGAGCCGCAGCAGCGTGGTCTTGCCGGATCCGGAGGGGCCCACAATGGCGGTGGTGCCGCCCTTGGACACCGCCAGGTTGACGCCCTTCAGGACCTCCTGCGGGCCGAAGTTCTTGGTGACACCGGTGATCTGCAGGTGCGGGTTGGTGCTGGCCGCCACCGACGGGGAGACCCGGGGCTCCGGCAACCTCGATGTGGATGGTGCTGTCACTGTCCGGCTACTTTCTTGGACTGTTGGAAGAGGAGGTAGGTCATCGGTGCGGAGAGCAGGATCATCAGCAGCGCGTAGGGGGCGGCGCCGGCGTAGTCGATCTCGCTGCTCTTGCTCCAGAATTCGGTGGCGAGGGTGCGGGTGCCGTTGGGTGACAGGAGCAGCGTGGCCGTCAGCTCATTGGCGATGGCCAGGAACACCAGGGCTGCACCGCCGGCGGCCGCGGGTGCCGTGAGCCGGAGGGTTACCCGGATGAACGACGCCAGCGGCGGCTTGCCCAGGGACTGCGCGGCCTCGTCCAGTTCCTTGGGCGCCTGGGCCAGGCCTGCGCGGAGGCTGACCAGGGCGCGCGGCAGGAACAGCAGCACGTAGGCGGCCACCAGCACGCCGGCGGTCTGGTACACGCCCGGAACCAGCCGGATGCTGACGGTCACGAAGGCCAGGCCCACCACGATGCCAGGCAGGGAGCTGGTGATGTAGTTGGACAGCTCAAGGGACTTGCTGAACCAACCGGGATGCCGGACCGCAAGGTAGGCCATGGGGAAGGCGACCACGATGGTGGCGGCCGCGCCGGCCAGGCCGTAGCCCAGGGTGGCCAGGAGGGCGGGGAGGAACTCGTCGGCAGCCCACGCCGGGGCCCCGCCGAGTGCGGTCCAGCGCAGGACGAAGAACAGCGGAAGTCCCAAAGCCAGTGCCGTCAGGGCCAGGAGGAACAGCTGGGACGGCAGCTGGTAAACGTGCAGGGGCAGCCGCAGTGCCCGGGCCTGGGCGCCCGGCCCGATCCGGGCGTACCGGGCGGTGCCGCGGCTCCGGACTTCGGCCACGAGCAGGAGCAGGCAGAAGAACACCAGGACACTGGCCAGCATGTTTCCGGCGGCGCCGTTGAAGGTGGACTGGTACTGCACCATGATCGCGGT
Source organism: Pseudarthrobacter sp. SL88 (assembly GCF_026672455.1). NCBI lineage: Bacteria > Bacillati > Actinomycetota > Actinomycetes > Micrococcales > Micrococcaceae > Pseudarthrobacter > Pseudarthrobacter sp. SL88. The sequence goes on along the minus strand of NZ_JAPPRD010000001.1, from coordinate 3,312,968 downwards.
GGTGAAGGTATCGAACCGGATCATCGCGAAGGCGCCGTATTCGGCCAGCAGGTGCAGTGAAACCAGCAGCGCGCCGCCGGTCATCGCGATGCGGAGCTGGGGGAGCACCACCCGGAAGAAGGTGGCCCAGTTCCCCAGGCCCAGGGCGGCGGCGGACTGTTCGATGGCCGGGTCCAGCCGGCTCAGGGACGCCGCTGCCGGAATGTAGACCAGGGGGAAATAGGAGAGCGTGGCGATCAGGACGCCGGACCACAGCCCGCCCATCGAGGGCACCGCCGAGACCCAGGCGTAGCTGTTGACGAACGCCGGGATGGCCAGCGGTGCTGCCAGGAGCACCGCCCAGATCCGGTGGCCGCGAAGGCTGGTGCGCTCCACGAGCCAGGCGCCGGCCACCCCCAGCAGCAGGCACAGAGGAACCGTGATGATGGTCAGCAACAGCGTGTTCAGCAGCAGCTCCATCACGCGCGGCCGGAAGATCAGCCCGACGGCGGTGTCCCATCCGGTTGCCACCGTCATGTAGGCCACGTACCCCAGGGGAACGAGGGAGAACAGGGCGATCAGCACCGCCACGATGGACACTGCTGAAACGCCGAAAGGCGGGCGGGGGCGCTTGCCCCGGCCCGCCGTCGTCGTGCTCCCGCCCGAAGGGGGAGCCGATAGATCGGTGGTCACGGAATTAGAGGAGTCCTGCCTTGGTCATCAGGTCGGTGACCTTCTCGGAGTTGAGCTTCGCGGCGTCCACCGCGGGGGCCTGCAGGTCCTTGATGGGGACCAGCTTGTCGTTGGCGGGAACGTCGGAGGCGATGGCGTACTCGAAGGACGTGCCGTTCTTCAGGACCTCCTGGCCCTTCTTCCCGGTGACGAACTTCAGGAACTCCTGCGCAGCCGCAGCGTTCTTGGACGACTTCAGCACGCCGCCGCCGGAAACGGACAGGAACGCGCCAGGGTCCTGGTTCTTGAAGTAGTACGGCGTGACGTTCTTGGAGTTCTCGCCGGTCTTCGCTTGGTCGCCGTAGTAGTAGTAGTGGTAGATCAGGGCGGCCTCCACTTCGCCGGCGTTGACGGCCTTCATGGCGGTGCTGTTGCCCTTGTAGGCCTTGAAGTTCTCCTTCATGCCCTGCAGCCATTCCTCGGTGGCGTCCTCGCCCTTGAGTTCCAGCAGTGCCGAGACGATGGCCTGGAAGTCCGCGCCGGTGGGGGAAGCGGCCCACTTGCCCTTCCATTCCGGCTTGGCCAGGTCAAGCATCGATTTGGGGAGCTGGTCCTCGGAGATCTTGGCCTTGTCGTAGACCAGGACGGTGGAGCGGGCCGCGATGCCGGTCCACTTGCCCGTGGAGGGCTGGAATTCCGTGGGGACCTGCTCCAGGGTGGTCTTGTCCACATCGGCGAACAGGTCGGCGTTTTCCACCTGCGTCATGGCCGGGGAGTTCTCCGTGAGGAAGACATCGGCGGGGGAGGCCTGTCCCTCCTGGATGATCTGGTTGGACAGCTCGGTGTCCGACCCCTGGCGCATGGTCACCTTGATGCCGGTCTCAGCCGTGAAGGCGTCAACCCATTCCTTGGTGAGGCTTTCGTGCTGGGCGTTGTACACGGTGATTTCGCCTGATGCCCCGGCGGCGCTGCCGGATGCGGAGGACGTAGCTGCAGGAGTGGTGCTGCCGCCACAGGCAGTCAGGCCGAGGACAGCGGACGCGGCAAGGGAGATGCCGGCCAGGGCGCGGTTGCGGATCTTCATTGAGGAGCTGCTTTCTGGGAAATGTCAGGGGGACCGGTGGTGCCGGTCCGTGTGGGCCTTGGGGAAGGGCCCCCGCAAAACTGTAGGGTAGGCAATCCTAAGCAGCTACAGGGAAAGCGCTTAAGGTGACCAGCATCACAATAATTACGGAAGTGTGGCGTGACTTAATTCTAGGGCGCGGTGAGCAGCGCAGCGGCCTCGATAGCCATCCAGGCCTGCAGCTGGGTGGAAAGTTCGACGGCGGCGCCCGCCGGGTAGGTGTGGGCGGCGGGCGTGTTGGCGTGCAGGGAAAAGACGCTTGCATCCGGCACCGCCCGGGATGGTTCGCCACTCTCCACGGCGCGGCGGCCGTTCCAGAATGCCTGTGCCGTGTCGGTGACAAGCCGGGCTGCGGCGCGTCGGGTCCCTACGGGGAGCCGGGTGTCCCTTGCGGCCAGCGCCAGGTACCGGCACAGGATGCCGGTGAAAAGGCCGCCGTCGCCTGTTCCTTCGCAGCGGAGCACGCTGCCCTGTCCTGCCGTGGGGGCGGTGACGGTCAGCATCCGCTCCACCCCGTCCACCACCGAGGCCGCCCTGGCGAGGTTTGCGTCTCCGCCCAGTTCGAGCAGCGCGCCCAGGACCGGCCCCTGGTTGTAGGTGTATACGGTGCGCTCCACCAGCACTTCCCCTGCCGTGCCGGCGCGCGCGCCATCGAGGTACAGGTGCTGATCCGCGTCGAACAGTGTGGCGTCCAGCCAGTCGATCAGCGCCTGCGCCTTGGCGGGCTCGCCGGTGCGGGCGTAGTACAGCGCCACAGGGCCGTTGGCAGGCGTGTTCTTGAAGTCCCGCTTCTTGCTCCAGAACACGCCGCCGCCCAGGTCGTCGGTTCCGGCGGCATCAAACTGCAGGGTCAGGGAGCGGCGGACGCGCGCGTTGCGGCCGCGTCCCGGCCGCCGGGTCTCTTCGGCGAGACGGTCGAGACGGTGGGTGGCAAGGGCCAGCCACGCCATGTCGTCATAGTAGTTGTTGACCACGGTGAAGGCGTTCCGCAGCCGGATGCCCGTCACCAGCCGGGATGCCAGGTGACCGGCGCTTGGACTGGCGGGCCCGTTGAACCGGGCCGCCGGGGTGGCGCCGCTTCCCAGTTCCCGCCGGCCGGTGTCCACCAGGCAGTCGACGTAGTGTGCCTGCCACCAGTAGTGCCAGGGGTTGAGCAGCGCCGTACCTTCGGCGAGGGTGCGCAGCTTCCCGCGCCAGCCGTGCGCCTGCCGGCCGCCCTGCCAGGTCACTGCCGCCAGGTGCGTATTCGGCAGGAAGAGCAGCCTGCGGCCGAACAGTGCGGTGACGGACTGTGCTGCATGGTTGGCGCGCTGCTGCCAGTCGGGCGTGGAGGCATCACTGGACGTCATGGGCCCAGCCTAGCCATGCTGCCGGTCCCTGCGCTGATTGTCCGGACCCGGGAAGTCCGGAGCGTGCAGTGCGGCGGCATTTCAGTTAACATTGACTAACTGATACGTCGCGGTCCGCCTGCGCTTTCGGGGGCCACATCAAGGAGGATGCATGGATGTCAGAGGCAGTGCAGCACTGATCACCGGAGGTGCGTCGGGCCTGGGGGCTGCCACGGCCCGGGCGCTGTTCCAGGCCGGAGCGTCGGTGGTGCTGGTGGACCTCCCGTCCTCGGCCGGCGCGGAGCTGGCGCAGGAACTGAACGCGTCAGCGGAAACGCACGCATCCGGCCAGTCCGCAGTCTTCGCCCCCGCGGATGTGACCAGCGAGGCTGAGGTGCGCGCCGCCGTCGCGACCGCCGCCGGGCTGGGGCCGCTGCGGATCGTGGTGAACTGTGCGGGCATCGCCACCCCCGGCAAGGTTTTGGGCCGCGACGGCGTGCTGCCGCTCGAAGCGTTCAACCGGGTGGTCCAGGTGAACCTGATCGGGACCTTCAATGTGCTGCGCCTGGCCGCCGAGGCAATGGTGGCCACGGAGCCGGCCAGCACGGAGCTGGGCGGTCCCGAGCGGGGCGTCATCATCAACACCGCCTCCGTGGCCGCCTTCGAAGGGCAGATCGGGCAACCCGCCTATGCCGCGTCGAAGGGTGCGGTAGCGGCCATGACGCTGCCCGTCGCCCGTGAACTGGCGCGCTCGCTGGTCCGGGTGGTCACCATCGCGCCCGGCATCTTTGAAACGCCCATGATGGCGGGCCTGCCGCAGGAAGCCCAGGACTCGCTGGGAGCGCAGGTACCGCACCCGTCCAGGCTGGGCAGGCCCGGCGAGTACGCCAACCTGGTGCTGCACATCGTGGACAACGCCATGCTGAACGGCGAAACCATCCGCCTTGACGGCGCCATCCGGATGGGACCCAAATGAGCGCCACCGGGCGTTCGGCCGCCGCAGGGCTTCCGGACGCAGACTTCTTCGCCGTCGAATCCCTGCTCAGCCAGGCGGAACGGAACAAGCTCGCCGAACTCCGGGACTTCCTCGCGGCCGAGATCGCCCCGCACGCCGGGGACTGGTGGAACAGTGCCGAGTTCCCCGCCCATATCCTGCCCAAGCTCGCCGCCCTGGAGCTGAGCACCCCCTCCCAGCGCGGCTACAGCCACCTGTTCGCGGGGCTGGTGATTGCCGAAATGACCCGGGTGGACACCTCGATCGCCACGTTCTTCCTGGTCCACCATGACCTGTTCGTCCAGTCCCTGCACGCCTTCGGATCGGCGGCCCAGAAGGAACGGCTCCTTGCCGACGCCTCAGACCTCCGCATCACCGGCGCGTTCGCCCTCACAGAGCCGCTGCATGGCTCCGACGTAGCCGGCGGCATGGAAACAACGGCGCGGCGGATCTCCTCCGCCACAGGGGAGGACGACGACGGCGGTGACGCCTGGGTGCTTAATGGAGCCAAGCGGTGGATCGGCAACGGGACGTTCTGTGACTACATGCTCGTGTGGGCGCGCGACGAAACGGCCGGGTCGGACAACCCTGCCGGGTCGGTGCGGGGTTTCATCGTGGACGCCACACTGCCGGGCATCACCCGCAGCCGGATCGAGAACAAGATCGCGCTGCGCACGGTGCAGAACGCGGACATCGTTTTCAAGGACGTCAGGGTGGCCGAGGCCGACCGGTTCACGCCGGTCAGCAGCTTCGACGACACCAAGGAGCTCCTGCGCAGTTCACGGATCATGGTGGCCTGGCAGGCCGTGGGGCAGCAGCTGGCGGCGTTCGACGTCGCACGGCAGTACGCCGTGGAGCGCCGGCAGTTCGGCCGGCCGCTGGCCCACTTCCAGCTGATCCAGCAGCAGCTGGTGACCATGCTGGGCAACGCCGTGGCCAGCATGGGGATGCTGGTCCAGCTGGCCAGACTGCAGGAGGAAGGCTCGGCGGACATGGCCCAGGTGGCGCTGGCCAAGTCCTACGCCAGCGCCCGGATGCGGGAAACCGTGGCGCTGGGCCGCTCCATCCTGGGCGGGAACGGCATTGTTACCGAATACCGGATGGCCAAGATCTTCGCCGACGCCGAGGCCATCTACACCTATGAAGGGTCCTACGAGATCAACACCCTCATTGTGGGGCGGGCCATCACCGGGATCTCAGCGATCGCCTGAGCCCGGCCCCGGGTGGTGGCGAGGGTGGGCCCTGTGGTTGACCCTGGCGAAACCCTACGCCGGGTACGGCTCCTTCTCGCCCGCTTCCACCCGGATGTCCAGGCTGTTATTCCGGACCGGCATGGGGCAGGTGCCGTAGGGCGTGAAGGCGCTGGGATAGTTGATGGCCCGGTTGAAATCGAGGACCACCGTGAAGCTGCCGTCCGGATTCGGCCGGGGCCGGGGCGCCGAGACCTTCCGCCACTCATCTGTCGTATAGCCGTTCGTCTCGTCATGGAACGTGACCGTCAATGCCCCGAGCTTCTCCTCCTCGGCCTGCAGCCGGAACTCGTGGGGACTGCCGGGAAGCCGGAACACCACCTCGCCCACGGTCCGGTGCACGCCGTCCACCAGGGGGTTGGCGGTGCTGATTGGGACATCAACCGGGGCAGGGTACGGCTCGAAGCGGGCCGTCACTTCCCACTCCGGGTTGTAGGGGTAGGTGGGCACGCCGTCGAATTCGGTGAACACCGGCGACTCAGCGTCCCGGGTGCGGATCGCATACCGCCCTCCGCGCATGGCCAGTTCCACCACCGTCCGGTCACCGGCGGGGCCGCCGAACTGCACCCACATCAGGGATTCCTCATCGGCGAGGACCGCGGTGATGGTGCCGTCCACCGTTTCGCCCGTCTCCACCAGCGTTAGCCCGTCGGAAGGCACTGCGGTGAGTACCGCCGTCGTGCGTTCCCTTGTGCCGGCGCCTTCCGCGGACCCGTTACCCCGCGTGGACCACATACCGGGAACGAGTTCGACGGCGGCAGGGGAGTCCTCCAGCCATTGAAAGGAGGTGAGCGTGAGCCAGCCGTGGCCGGCCGCCAGGGCCTTGTCCCGGTTGGCGCGGAAACGCTGCCAGCGCTCGAGTTTGGCGGCTGGCGCGGTGGTCCCTGCGGGTGTGGTGGTGCTCATGATTCCTTCCAATCTCGTCTGCCCGCTACAACCGGCACCTGCCCCGGTTCATTCCGGGGCATCCGCAGCGGCTGCCTGCCCTTGCGGCGCCAGCCAGCGAAGGTACGCTCGTGAATCAAGAGGCACGGATCCGGCGAGCAGGAGAAATCATGAAGATCGCAGTCTTTGGAACCGGCACTGTGGGCCGGACGCTCGCCGCAGCCTTCAGCTCCCTGGGGCATGAAGTGGTGATGGGAACCAGGGATCCTGCGGAGACTGCCCGCCGTACTGAGCCTGGCCCCATGGGCGGGCAGCCATTCAACGAGTGGCAGGCGGCGCACCAAAGTATCCGGCTGGAGACGTTCGGCGCAGCAGCGGAAGAAGGCGAAATGGTGGTCAATGCCACCAATGGTGCTGCGTCGCTCGCTGCCCTTGCTGCCGCCGGGGGTGCCAACCTGGCCGGGAAGGTCCTGCTGGACGTGTCCAACCCGCTCGACTTCTCGCAGGGAATGCCGCCGGTCCTGAACCCGGTCAACACCGAAAGCCTGGGGGAACGGATCCAGCGGGCCTTCCCGGACGCGAGGGTGGTCAAGACCCTCAACACCATGAACGCAGGACTGATGGTTGACCCGGGACGGCTGGCGGACGGCGACCATTCCGTGTTCGTCTCAGGCGATGACAGCCAGGCCAAAGCCCAAGTTACAGGGCTGCTGCAGGCGCTGGGCCACCGGGACATCATCGACCTTGGCGATATCACGTCCGCCCGCGGGGCGGAGATGGTGCTTCCGCTGTGGCTGCGCCTCTTCGGGGCCCTGGGCACCCCGGATTTCAACTTCAAGGTGGTGCGGGGCGGGTGACACAGTCTGAGACACATTCTGCCTTCGCCGTGCCAAAGGGGTAGCATCTTCTGCTAGTAACGTGGCTCACAGTATCCAGCGCAGTGTACGAGCCAAGTCCGAAACCCTCGAAAGATTGCTTCCATGGCTCACACTGCAGCACACCCCGAATCCGATCTTGCCTCCGAACTGAGGGCAGATGTCCGCCGGGTCTCCACCCTGCTGGGAGAATCCCTGGTCCGCCAGCACGGGCCCGAACTCCTTGACCTCGTGGAGCAGGTCCGCCTCCTAACCAAGGAATCCAAGGAGGCTGCCCGCGGCGGCGCAGACGCCACGGGCCCGTGGAGCGCGCACGACGTCGTCGCCCAGGTCCGCGAACTGCTGGGCTCCCTGCCGATTGAGCAGGCAACGGACCTGGTGCGCGCCTTTGCGTTCTATTTCCACCTGGCCAACGCCGCCGAACAGGTCCACCGTGTCCGCGGCCTTCGCACCCGCGCAGAGAAGGATGGCTGGCTCGCCAAGACGGTAGCCGAGATCGCCGGCCAGGCCGGATCCGAGGTGCTGCAGGAAGTGGTCAACGGACTCGACGTCCGCCCCATCTTCACGGCGCACCCCACCGAGGCCTCCCGCCGCTCGGTGCTGGACAAGATCCGCAAGCTCTCCGACGTCCTGGCCCAGCCCACCACCGAGGGCACCACTGCGCGCCGCCGCCAGGACCGCCAGCTGGCCGAAATCATCGACCAGATGTGGCAGACCGACGAACTCCGGCAGGTCCGGCCCACACCGGTGGACGAGGCCCGGAACGCCATCTACTACCTGGGCGGCATCCTCACCGACGCCATGCCCGAAATGCTGTCCGAGCTGTCCGAACTCCTCAGCGAGCACGGCGTCACCCTGGCCGCGCAGGACGCGCCGGTAAAGTTCGGCTCCTGGATCGGCGGTGACCGTGACGGCAACCCCAACGTGACGGCAGCTGTAACCCGCGAGATCCTCCAGATCCAGAACCAGAACGCCATCCGCATCAGCATCGGCATGATCGATGAGCTGATCTCCATCCTCTCCAATTCCACGGCGCTCGCCGGCGCGGACCAGGTGCTGCTGGACTCCATTGACGCCGACCTGAAGAAGCTGCCCGGCCTGGACAAGCGTGTCCTGGAACTGAATGCCCAGGAGCCCTACCGGCTGAAGCTGACCTGCATCAAGGCCAAGCTGATCAACACCGGCAAGCGCGTCGTAGCGAACTCGAACCACGAGCACGGCCGCGACTACAGCAGCACGGACGAGCTCCTGGCAGACCTCGACCTGCTGGAGCTGTCGCTCCGCAACCACTCGGCGTCGCTGGCTGCAGACGGCGCCCTGGCCCGGGTCCGCCGCGCCATCGCGTCCTTCGGCCTGCACCTGGCCACCCTCGACATCCGTGAGCACGCTGACCACCACCACGATGCCGTCGGGCAGCTCATGGACCGCATCGGCGGCCCCGGGCTGCACTACGCCGAACTGAGCCGCAAGGAACGCTTCGAGGTGCTGGGTTCCGAGCTCGCTTCCCGCCGCCCGCTGTCCGGCCACCCGATCAAGCTCGACGGCGCCGCTGACGGCACGTACGACGTCTTCCGGGAGATCCGCCGGGCCCTGCGCATGTACGGCCCGGACGTCATCGAGACCTACATCATCTCCATGACCCGCGGCGCGGATGACGTCCTGGCCGCCGCCGTCATTGCCCGCGAGGCCGGCCTGGTCAACCTCTTCGGCGAGAAGCCCTACGCCAAGCTGGGCTTCGCTCCGCTGCTGGAAACCGTGGAGGAACTCCGAGCCTCCGCCGAGATCATCGACCAGCTCCTCTCCGATCCCTCCTACCGCGAACTGGTGCGGCTGCGCGGGGACGTCCAGGAAGTGATGTTGGGCTACTCGGACTCCAACAAGGAATCCGGCGTGATGACCAGCCAGTGGGAAATCCACAAGACCCAGCGCAAGCTGCGTGACATCGCCGCAAAGCACGGCGTCCGCGTCCGCCTGTTCCACGGCCGCGGCGGATCCGTGGGGCGCGGCGGCGGGCCCACCTACGATGCCATCCTGGCCCAGCCCAACGGCGTCCTGGAAGGCGAAATCAAGTTCACCGAGCAGGGCGAGGTCATCTCCGACAAGTACTCGCTGCCTGAGCTTGCCCGCGAAAACCTGGAGCTTTCGCTGGCCGCCGTGCTCCAGGGCTCGGCGCTGCACCGCGACCCCCGGACCTCCGACGACCAGCGCGAACGCTACGCGCACGTCATGGAAACCATTTCCGACGCCGCCTTCGAGCGGTACCGCAGCCTGATCGACCACCCGGACCTGCCGGCGTACTTCATGGCGTCCACCCCGGTGGAGCAGCTCGGCTCGCTGAACATCGGCTCCCGACCGTCCAAGCGCCCCGATTCCGGTGCGGGCCTTGGCGGGCTGCGCGCCATCCCGTGGGTCTTCGGCTGGACCCAGTCCCGGCAGATCGTCCCGGGCTGGTTCGGCGTGGGGTCAGGCCTCAAAGCCGCCCGCGAAGCCGGCAACTCGGAGCAGCTGGTGGAGATGATCGGGCACTGGCACTTCTTCCGCTCCGTGCTCTCCAACGTGGAGATGACGCTCGCCAAGACGGACCTGGATATCGCCGGCTACTACGTGGACACCCTGGTCCCCAAAGAGCTGCACCACATTTTCCGTGCCATCCGTGAAGAATACGAACTCACGGTGGCCGAGGTGCAGAACCTTACCGGCGAGCACGTGCTCCTGGACGCCCAGCCCACGCTCAAGCGCTCCCTCGAGGTCCGCGACCAGTACCTGGATCCCATCAGCTACCTCCAGGTGGAACTGCTCCGCCGTGTCCGTGCGGAAGCCGGCGAGGGCATGAGCAACGGCGAGATCGACGAACGCCTCCAGCGGGCCATGCTCATCACCGTGAACGGTGTGGCAGCCGGGCTCCGCAACACCGGCTAACCCACACGCGCGCTCACTTGTGGTGCCTATCTCCGGAACCCCCGCTCACTCTCTTCAGAAGAGTGAGCGGGGGTTTGGGTTTTAAGGCCGGGATATGAGCGCGCGTTTCGATAAGGTTGAAGGCATGCCTTCGTTCCAGACCCGCTTGAAGATCACCGGGCTCCGGCCGGGCAACGCCCCCGAATCCGTGATGGACGCCGCCGTCGAGGCATTGGGAACCCGCCACCACGTCGAGTCGCACCAGCTGCAGATTGCCGGCGGGGTGCCGCTGCTCAACCTGCGCTTCCTGGTGGAGGCGACCGAATACAGCGGCGAGAACCGGCAGGCGGTGGAATCGGCAGCCATGATGCGCGACGCCGTCGAACGCGTTGCGCTGACAGGTTCCCTGAGCGTGCTGCGGCGCAGCCGGGGCAAGTGGCTGCCCGTCTGAAGCTGTGCGGCTGGACCGGCAGAATGCCAGCCCCGGTTCAGCCCAGCGGGCCGGGCTCCTCCACAGGGGAGCGGTTGCCGCGGCGGCGGGTCACGATGATGCCGACGACGGCGCCCACCACCAGGCCGAGCACCACGCCAATGAGGGAACTCGCCCAGAACGGCAGCTTCGTTGCCGAGCCCGTGAAGTAGCCGAGCCCCACTAACCAGCAGGCCCACAGCACCGCCCCGAGGCCCGCGCACAGGCTGAAGCCCCGGACCGAAACATTGGCAATGCCGGCGGCGGCGGAGGTGGCAAGCCGCCCGCCCGGAATGAACCTGGCGCCGATGATGGCCCCGTAGGTGGAGGACCTGCCGGCCTTCGCAAGGGCGACGTGGATGCCCTGATGCACCCGCCGGCCCCATTTCCAGCGGTCCAGGACATGGCTGAGGCGGCGGCGGAACAGCTGGAACACCACAATGTCGCCTGTCCACGATGCAACGGCGGCGAGGGCGAGCACCAGGAAGATGTTGGCCCTGCCGTCAGCGGACAGGGCGCCGCCGGTGATGACCACCATTTCGGACGGAATGGGCGGAAAGATGGCGTCGCCAAGCACCACGGGGATGATCCAGAAATAGATCGCCTCCCCCCAGCTGTCAGCGCTCCCGAAGTCCATTGCCACAAGGTACCGCACTTTCGCGGCCGGGCTGCCGGGGTCAGGCCCCAGAATTCCCGAAGTTTTCCGGCGCCGTCCGCGAACGCGGGCGGACGGTTTCGCTGAGCTCAAGGCTGCTCCGGTATTCCACCGGACTGCCCGAGATCGGATCCACGAACCGGATGCCGCGGGCCAGCAGCTGCAGGGGCTTGCCGTAGTCATCCGGGGCCTTGTCAAGGAGCTCGGGATAGAAGGCGTCGTTGACGATTCCGAGTCCCAGTGAGGCCATGTGGACCCGCAGCTGGTGGGTCTTGCCCGTGTGCGGTTCCAGGCGGTACCTGGCGAGGCGGGTGGCGCTGCCTGGCGCCGCGGCCATGCTGCCGCCGGCACCCGCGGAGGCGCCGCCGTCGAACGTTTCCAGCTGCTCAATCCGCGTCTCCGCGTTCGGCTCGCCCTCCACCACTTCGGCGAGCAGGTAGCTGCGGGACTTGGTCATGCGATTGCGGACCACCACGGGGAAGTCGACGGCGGGGTGGCCCGGCGCGGGGTGAGCGGCCGAAACGCACTCGTACTCCTTCTGCACCTGGCGCTTCTCGAACAGCACCTGGTACTTGCCGCGCGTCTGCGGGTTGGTGGAGAACAGCAGGACGCCGGCGGTCATGCGGTCCAGCCGGTGCATGGGGATCAGGTCCGGCAGGTCCAGCTGGTTCCGCAGCCGCACCAGGGCTGATTCCTGGATGTAGGTACCGCCGGGGGTGGTGGGCAGGAAGTGTGGCTTGTCGACCACCAGCAGGTGTTCGTCCTGGTGCAGGATGCTCAGGTCCACGGGAATCCGGGTTTCCGGGGGAAGCGTGCGGTAGTACCAGATGAAGGTGTGGTCTTCGAGCCTGGTGTTCCGGCTCAGGGGTACGCCGCCCTCGCCCACGATCTCGCCGGCGTCGAACCTGTCCTCGATGCCCTGCGGATCGATGTGGCCCCAGCGGTGCATCATGTAGTCCATGGCGGTGTCCCACGGGCCCTCTTCGGGGAGCCGCAAACGGGTGGCGTTGACGCCGTCGCGCACGGGCAGGGGGGATTGCATCACCGGTCCATTCTACCGGGGCACTTTCGGCGGACCGCGTGTGCTACCGACGATAAAAAAGTTCTTGACAAAAAAAGTCGTCGGTTGGCACACTTAATCCATGTTGGACATTGCAGTAATCGAGGACCCCGCGGCGGCCGAAGCCTCGCTGGACCCCATCCGCTCCACCATCCTCCGCGAACTGGCGGAGCCCGCCTCCGCCACCCAGCTGGCGGTCCGGGTGGGGCTGCCGCGGCAGAAGGTGAACTACCACCTCAAATCGCTGGAGCGGCACGGTTTGGTGGAACTGGTGGAGGAACGGCGCAAGGGCAACGTCACCGAGCGTGTCCTCCAGGCCACGGCGGCCTCCTACCTGATCTCACCCGCGGCCCTGGCTTCCGTGTCGCCTGATCCGCGGCGCTTTGCCGACAGGTTCTCGGCGTTCTGGCTCCTGGCGCTCGCGGGCCGGATGGTCCAGGAGGTGGGGAAGCTGATCGCCGGAGCCGCGACGGCCCGGCAAAAGCTTGCCACCTTTGCCATCGACGGCGAGATCACCTTCCGCACAGCGGCGGAGCGTGCCGCCTTCGCCGAGGAGCTGGGCGTCGCCGTCACGCAGCTGGTGGATAAGTACCATGACGCCGGTACCTCCTCCCGCGGACGGCGCCACCGCCTGGTGGTGGCACTGCATCCCGTCCTCAAACCGTCCCCCGAAAGTTCACGCGAACCCGCACCCAAGGAGCAAGGCCATGACTGACAACCGCAACTTTGAAATCGTCTACGACACCGAGCTTCCCGGTACGCCGGAGCGGGTCTGGGAGGCTGTCACCGCAGGGACTCCCGCCTGGATGTTCCCCACGGACCAGTGGCCTGCCGTGAAAACGGTGGAGGAGTACCCCGCGCACCTGGTGTCCCGGATGGATGGGCCGGACGGCTGGTTCAACCAGCTCGAGCACATCCTGGAACCGCTGGACGGCGGCCGGGCGCGCCTGCACTACGTCCACAGCGGGATCTTCGCGGACAACTGGGACGAGCAGTACGACGGCGCCAGCCGCCACACCGAGTTCTACCTGCACACCCTGGGCCAGTACCTCCAGCACTTCGACGGCAAACCTGTGGTGTTCACCGACATCCAGGGGCCCGCCGGCTCCCAAGTGGCGGACGGCTTTGCACGGCTCCGCCGGGCGCTGGGCGTTGAGTCGGCGGTGCAGGGCAGCCCCGTGGACGTCGAGCTCGACGGCGTGGGCCGGCTTGCGGGCGAGGTGGACTTCTCCAACGAGCACTTCCTCGGCCTTCGCACGGCGGATGCCCTCTACCGGTTCTTCGGCCGCAACGCCTGGGGTGCCCCCGTGGGCATGACGGTGCACGATTTCAGTGGCGCCGGCGATTCGGAGACCACGGCCAAGGCCTGGAGCGGGTTCCTGGAGCGCGTCTACGCCTAGCCCGGCTGGCCCACCACCCTCCCGTGGGCCCTGCCGGTGCGCGGCCACAAGAATGCCCGTTTAGCGGGAGCGGCCTGCATTAGCTGTTTCGCCACAGCGAATGCGGGCCGCTCCCGCTAACTCGCGTGGCGGCCCCGCGATTTCGGCGGCTGCCGTCAGGCGATGGCGACGGCTGGGGCCTGCGTCAGTGAGCGCCGCAGCTGGGGTGCGGCGTCGAGCCTGTCCTGGGCGGCCCGCAGGGCCAGCACGGCGGCCTCGAGTTTGCCGGGCGGGAGGGTGAAGGGGAGCCGAAGGTACCGCTCGAAGGCGCCGCCGATCCCAAACCGGGGCCCGGCGGCCAGCCTGATCCCGTGCTCCGGGGCGATCACGGTCAGTGCCGTACTGACGGGGGCCGGCAGCCTGCACCATACTGACAGGCCGCCGGAAGGTGACGCTGTTTGCCAGGCCGGCAGATGCTCCCGCAACAATGCCAGCAGCGCGGCGCGGTTGCCCCGAAGGGTTTCCAGCAGGGCCGGCAACGGCTCTTCCAGGGCCCGCACCAGGTGCGCTGCGGCCAGCTGTTCCATGACCGGTCCGCCCAGGTCCAGGACGCTCCGGGCCGCAGTGAACCGCTGGATCATCGGTTCGGAAGCGCGGATCCAGCCCGTGCGCAGGCCGCCCCAGTGGGACTTGCTGAGCGATCCCACGGAAACCACAGCACTGCTGAAGCCGGCCAGGGGAGTGGACTGGATGCCGTCGAGGTTCAACTCCCGCAGTGTTTCGTCCGCGATCAGTATGGTCCCCGCTGTGGCAGCGGCCGCTACCAGCCGGCGGCGCTGGGCATCGGGCATCATCATGCCTGTGGGGTTGTGGAAATCGGGAACGAGGTAGGCGATCTTGGGACGCTGCTGCGCCAGGGCGGCTTCCAGTGCCGGCAGGTCCCAGCCGGACTCCGCGAACCCGACCGGCACGGGCCTGCAGCGGGCGGCACGGATGGCGTCCAGCGCGTTGGGGTAGCTGGGGTGTTCCACCAGGACCTTGTCCTGGCGGTCGGCCAGAGTGCGGATGATGATGGTCAGCGCGTGCTGCGCCCCGGACGTCACCATGATCTGCCCGGGGCCGGTGGGAACGCCAGCCGCCGTATACCTGTCGGCAATGGCCTGGCGAAGCGGCAGGAGGCCCACGGCGTCGTACCCGAATCCCGGCAGCAGCGCCGGCAGTTCCGTCATCGCCGCCGCGAAGGCCCGGTGCACCACCTCGCCGCTGGCCGGCAATGCCGAATAGGCCAGGTCGATGAGGCCTTCGGGCGCGGCCAGGCCGGGAGCCGTCAGTGCCGGCGTGGCGGACGTTTGCGGGCTGTAGAGGGCCGGGCCGAAGGCGGTCCGCTCCGGGATGCGTGTCCTGCCCCGGCTGCCCTGTCCGCTGCTGAGGAACCCCTGTTCACGCAGTGCCGCGTAGGCGGCGGTGACAGTGGTCCGGCTGACGCCCAGCGCGGTACACAGGGCGCGCTCACTGGGGAGTGCTGTGTCGAGCGGGACGCGGCCGTCCAGGATCAGGAGCCGGAGTACGTCGGCCAGTTCCCTGTAGGCGGGGGCGCCGCCGTGGTGCCAGGTGCCGAGCGTGCGGCCGAGCGCTGCTGCGCCAAGGGAGGGAGCCATGTAGCCAGTATCTCAAACTGGCTATGTAAATCAATGCCAGTTAGATGGGAGGGTGGACCAATGATGCTCCGCAGAATCGTTCAGCTTTTCACCGGCCTTGCCATGTACGGCATTTCCCTGGCCCTCTTCATCCGCGCCGGGCTGGGCCTGGACCCCTGGGACGTGTTCCACCAGGGCGTGGCAAACCGGACCGGTTTGAGTATCGGCGCCGTGGTCATCATTGTCAGTTTCCTGGTGCTCCTGCTGTGGATTCCGCTGCGCCAGCGGCCCGGCTTCGGCACCCTCTGCAACGCCATCCTGGTGGGTGTCTTCGCCGACGTCGGCCTGGCGCTGATTCCCTCCCTGTCCAACCTCGCCGGACAGGTGGGCATGCTGGCGGGCGCCATCCTCCTGAACGGCATCGCCTCGGCCTGCTACATCGGGGCCAGGTTCGGCCCGGGGGCCCGTGACGGCCTGATGACCGGACTCGCGCGCCGCACAGGGTGGTCCGTGCGGTTGTCCCGCACCCTCATCGAGGTGGCAGTCCTCGCGGCAGGCTGGCTGCTGGGCGGGTCAGTTGGCATGGGAACGGTGCTCTATGCGCTTGCGATCGGGCCGCTGGTACAGCTGCTGCTGCCCTGGTTCATGATTCCGGCCGGGGCTCCGAATGTGGCCCGGGCGGCGCGTTCGGACGGGAAGCCCCACGGCGGCCCGGAAGCCGCGGGTGAGCCCAGCTATTCCGGGACGGGCTGGCACTTCGGGCAAAAGTAGATGTCTCGTTCCTCTTCACCGTTCAGTTTTCCCAGCAGTCCACGCCGCACCGGTGTACCGCACTTGAGGCACGGGTGCTGGTCCCGGCGGTACACCCAGTAGCCGGGCCTCCCGGCCATCCTGCCCACCGGCATGCCGCGGGCGTTGAGGATGGTGACGCGGCGGCCGGGGCCCAGGTTTGCTTCCAGGAGCTGCTTGGCGTCCGTCATCAGGGTGCGCAGGTCCGCCACCGCCGACACGGGGGTGGCCGGATGCACTCCGGAAAGGAAGCAGGCCTCGCAGCGGTAGATGTTCCCGATGCCGGCAAGGTTGCTCTGGTCCAGGATGGCCACGCCGATGGGAACGTCCGGCCGTGCCCGGAGCCGGCGTTCGGCCTCGTCCAGGTCCCAGTCCGGGCCCAGGAGGTCCGGCCCAAGGAACCCGACGATGGAGTCCTCGTTCGCTGTCGCCACCACTTCCAGGATGCCCAGTGAGAAGCCGACGGCGTCCGCGGCAGCAGTTCGCAGCACGCACCGCGCTGTGAAGCCGGGTTTCCGCCACCTGCCGCCTGGCGGGTAGACCTGCCACGTGCCTTCCATCTTCAGGTGGGAGTGAATGGTGAGGGCCTTGTCCCCTGGCCCCTTCACCCGCATGAGCAGGTGCTTGCCCCGCGGTACAACCTCGGTCACCGTCCATCCTGAGAGGTTCAGCGTGGCGAACCGCGGTACCCGGAAGTCCGATGCGGTCAGTGTCTGGCCGGCCAGCGCCTCGTGCAACTGCCGGGCGGCCCGCCACACGGAATCTCCCTCAGGCACGGATCCTCAGACCTTTGGGGGTGGAATAGGCGCCGGCAGCGCTGAGGGCAGCGGCAATGGGGGTGTCGAGGATCCCCTGGCCGTTCACTTTTTCCATGATCAGCTTGTCCACGGCTCCGCGGGTGACCACTCCCACCAGTGCGGCGCCGGCGGCGTCAAGGATGGCGGGGTCGTCGGAGAACGCCAACAGTGTCTTGCCGCCCCGTTCCACGTAGAGAACCAGGGCGCCGTCCACCAGCACCACCAGGGCACCGGCTTTGCGGCCCGGCCTGTGGCCGGTGCCGGCATCGTCCCGCAGGGCCGGCCAGGGCAGCGCCGCGCCGTAGGGATTCGCAGGATCCGTGGCGGCCAGGGCAAGGGCCACGGGCTCGGGTTTGGCGATCTGCGTATCCTCGGCGTAGGAGCGCAGCCGGTCCACCGTTGCGGGGACAGCAAACTGCGCCGCACCGAGGTGTTCAATGAAGTACCCGCGGCGGCAACGTCCGGCTTCCTCGAGCCTGGCCAGGACCTTGTACATCAGGCCGAAGCCGCCCAGGATCTGCTCTGCCATGACCGAACCCCGGGTCACCACCCCATACCTGTCGAGCAGGAGCTCGGCCGTAGCCCGGGCATGGATGGTGGCATCCAGTTCCGGCTGCGGAAGGGCGGACCAGCGGCCGGCAGCGGTTGGGGGAGTAGCGGCTGCACCCTGGGAACCGTACCGCCCGCCGGCCAGGCCCGCCGAGCCCATCAGCCCGGTACCGTGGGAGCGGCCCAGCCTGTTCAGCCGTGGAGCCCTGGACCGGGGAGCCTTCGCCACCTGCCGGTGGGCCGTATGGCCGCCCGCGATCAGCGACCGGACGGGTGCGAAGGTGTCACCGGTGATCCGTCCCGCCCAGGCGAGATCCCAGAGGGCGGACACCAGTTCCTGGTCGCTGAGCATCGAGTCCATGCCTCCCGCAACCTCCGTGAGCTGGCGGAAGAAGTATCCGCCGCCGTTGTTCCGGAGATGGTCGAGGAGCCGCAGGCCGGCATCACCCGGTTCGTAGTCCGGTGCAGGGTTCAGCGTCAGCTCCGCTGAGTCGGCCAGGTGCAGGCTGATCCAGCCGTCATTTCCCGGTAATGCACCGGCTCCGGACCAGAGGACTTCGCCGGCCGCCATGAGCTCGTCCAGCATGGCGGGCTGGTAGTTGGACACCCTGCCGGCCAGGATCAGGGGTTCCCAGGCCGACGCCGGGATGGGGACGCCGGACAGCTGGTCGATTGCGGTGACGATGCCGTCCAGTCCCCGCAGCGCCGGCTGCCCCCGCCCGCCGCCCGGGATCCGGACGTTTTGCCAGGCCGGGAGGAATCGTCCGTAAGCGGCGGCGTCCACGGGTTCCACTTCGGCGCGCAGCGCGGCCAGGGACCGCCGCCGGAGCTTCCGCAGCACCTCGGCGTCACACCATTCGCTGACGGCCGCATGCACGGTTTCGCGCAGGATCTCTCCCTGCCGTCCGTCCCCGTCCGGCTGCCCGCCGTCCTCCCCGCCGGTTGGCGCGGACTCCGGTCCGGCTGCGGCGGGCGTTGCGTGGGGCCGGAATTCGCCTTCCACCACGCGGCCGTCGTCGGCAAGGCGTTTGAGGGCGGTGCCCACCACGGCGACGCCCAATCCCAGCCGGGCGGCGGCTTCAGCAGCAGTGAAGGGCCCGTGGGTGCGGGCATAGCGGGACACGAGGTCGCCCAGCGGGTCCGCCACGGGCTCGATGAACGCCAGCGGCACGCCCATGGGCAAAGGAACGCCGATGGCATCACGAAGGCGGGCCGCGTCCTCCACGGCAGCGAAGCGTTCCGCCCCGCCGATGTTGACCTTGATGGCGCGGTTGGCCCGCTGCAGCGCCACGAGGTGGGCGGTGGCCTCCTCAACAGTGGCTGAGGCGGTGTGGAGCGGCGCGGTTTCAGCAGGCTCAAGGACGGGGTCGTCGGCAAAGTCGGTGTCGGCCTGGGCGGCCGGGGTCCCGGCAGCCCCAACCACCGGGGTTTCGCCGGGCTCCCCGGCCGTTGCAGTCTCAATCCCTGCTGCCGGCTCCAACCGGGCGGCGGCTTCGTCCGGGTCCAGCGGGCCAAGGAGCCGCAGGAGGTCGGCCACACCCTCAAGTCCCCGCACCCTGCGGTCCGGCACCAGCCGCTGGAGTTCGCGTTCGGTGGCATCGATGACCTTGGCATCCAGGAGCTCGCGCAGCTCCACCCGGCCCAAAAGCTCGTTCAGGAGGGTGGAGTCCAAAGCAAGTGCAGCGGCGCGCCGTTCCGCCAGCGGGGAATCGCCCTCGTACAGGAACTGGGCAACGTAGCCGAAGAGCAGGGACTTGGCGAACGGTGACGGCTGCTGTGTAGTGGTCTGCACCACCCGCAGTTCGCGGCGTTCGACGGCGGCCGCAATGTCCTTCAGCGCCGGAAGGTCGTAGACGTCCTGGAGGCATTCGCGGACTGTCTCCAGAACGATGGGGAACGTGGGGTATTTCCGTGCCACATCCAGCAGCTGGGCGGACCGCTGCCGCTGCTGCCACAGGGGTTGGCGCTTGCCGGGGGTCTGCCGCGGCAGCAACAGGGCACGGGCCGCGCACTCGCGGAACCGTGAAGCGAACAGGGCACTGCCGCCCACCTCGGCCGTGACGATCTGCTCCAGTTCCTCGGGGTCGAAAAGGAACAGCTCGGCGCCCGGGGGCTCATCCTCCATCATCGGCACCCGCAGCACAATGCCGTCGTCGGCGGCCATGGCCGAGCCGTCCAGGCCGTACCGCTGGTGGAGCCGCTGGCCCACGGCCAGGGCCCACGGTGCATGGACCGGCATGCCGAAGGGGCTGTGCAGGATCACGCGCCAGTCGCCGAGTTCGTCGTGGAACCGTTCCACCACCAGTGTGGTGTCACTGGGGACCACCTCGGTGGCCTGTTTCTGTTCGGAGAGGTACTGGATGAGGTTGTTGGCGGCGAAGGCGTCCAGCCCGCTGGCTTGGCAGCGTTCGGCGGCTGGTCCGGCGTCGGAGGCTGACAGCTCACGCACGAAGGCGCCAAGGGCGCGGCCCAGGTCCACTGGCCGGCCCAGTGAATCACCCTTCCAGAAAGGCAGCTTGCCGGGCTGCCCAAAAGCCGGGGAAACCAGCACACGGTCGTGCGTGATGTCCTCGATCTTCCAGCTGGTGGCACCGAGCGCGAAGACATCGCCCACGCGGGATTCGTACACCATTTCCTCGTCCAGTTCGCCAACGCGCCGGCCACCTTTGGGGGCCGGAGCCGGCTTGCCATCCTCCGAGGGGGAGGCCGAGCCTTCCGTCTCAGTGCCGACGATGTAGACGCCGAACAGGCCGCGGTCCGGGATGGTTCCGCCGGAGGTCACGGCCAGCCGCTGGGCACCGGGCCGGCCTTCGATGGTGCCTTCATTGCGGTCCCAGATGATCCGTGGCCGCAGTTCGGCGAATTCGTCGGACGGGTAGCGGCCGGCCAGCAGGTCCAGGGTGGCCTCGAACGCGGAGCGGGGGAGCGAAGCGAAAGGGGCGGACCGGCGGACTGTTGCGAACCATTCCTCGACGTCGATGCTGCCCAGGGCGGTGGCGGCCACCGTCTGCTGTGCCAGGATGTCCAGGGGATTTGCGGGGATGCTGAGCCGTTCGATTTTGCCGTCCAGCATGCGTTCCACGGTGATGGCCGTGTGCACCAGGTCCGCCCGGTGCTTGGGAAACAGGACGCCCTGCGAGATTTCGCCCACCTGGTGCCCGGCGCGCCCCACGCGCTGGAGACCGCTGGCCACCGAAGGCGGTGACTCCACCTGGACCACCAGGTCCACCGCGCCCATGTCGATGCCGAGTTCCAGCGAGGATGTGGCAACCACGCACCGCAGCCGTCCGGATTTGAGGTCGTCCTCGATGAGCGCGCGCTGGTCCTTGGACACCGAGCCATGGTGTGCGCGGGCCAGCACCGGGTCGGCCCCCGCGGAGCTCCCGGCCTGTGCCATCATGTGGGCGGGAGTGGCAGTGGAGGCAGGAACGCCCGGCGCGGAGCCACGGGAAGGCGCGCCGAACGCCTCCGCGCCGTCCGGCAGGGGGCCGTCCCAGCCAGCGCCTGCGGCCATGAGCTGGCGTTCGGCATAGATTTCGTTGAGGCGCGCCGTCAGCCGTTCAGACAGCCGGCGGGAGTTGGCAAAGACGATGGTGGACTGGTTGGCCAGCACCAGGTCAACGATTTTTTCCTCCACATGGGGCCAGATGGACGCCTGCGGCTGCAGCCCGGAGGCGGGGCCGGAGTCGAACGCTCCCGCTGCACCTTGGAGATCGGACATGTCCTCCACCGGTACCGACACCGTAAGGTCCCAGTTCTTCTTGGACGGCGGGGCCACGATTTCGACGGGAGCGGTGCCGGCAAGGAACTGGGCCACGAGTTCCTTGGGCTCCACGGTGGCGGAAAGTCCGATCCGCTGTGCGGGTTTGGGCAGCAGCGCGTCCAGGCGCTCCAGTGAAACAGCCAGGTGGGCTCCGCGCTTAGTGCCGGCAACGGCGTGGACTTCATCGATGATGATGGTGTCCACCTCGGTGAGTGTCTCCCTGGCCCGGGATGTGAGCATGAGGAAGAGAGACTCGGGCGTGGTGATGAGGATGTCCGGCGGGTTGCTCAGCAGTGCCCGCCGGTCCGCCGTGGTGGTGTCTCCGGACCGGACGCCCACGGTGATCAGCGGGGCGGGCAGTCCCAGCCGCTTGGCTGTCTGCGTGATGCCGATCAGCGGGGAACGCAGGTTCCGTTCCACGTCCACGCCCAGTGCCTTCAGCGGCGAAATGTACAGCACCTTGGTTTTACGCTTGGGCGCACGGGGCTTGCGGGCTTTCGCCGGGGTTTTGGTTCCTTTGGCGCCGGCCACAGCGGCGGGTTCGGCAGCTTCCGCAGGGATTTCCGTTTCTGTCGCGGGCACTGCCGAAAGGAGCCGGTCAAGTGCCCACAGGAATGCGGCAAGGGTTTTGCCGGACCCGGTGGGTGCCACCACCAGGGCATGCGAGCCCGATGAGATGGCGTTCCAGGCGCCGTCCTGGGCGGGGGTGGGTTCGGTGAAGGCGCCCATGAACCAGTCGCGGGTGGGCCGGGTAAATTGGCCCATTGGCGCTGTGGCCACGGCGCCCCGGCCGTCCGTGGAAGGCTCTTCCTGGTTCATTCCTCCATCATGCCCCACCCCACCGACAGAACGGCCGGCGTCCGGGGAGAGGCTCTTGAATGCCCGGCGTCGCGCAGATACCACGAACCGTCCCGCGGTGGCGGCGGCGCCCTGCCTCATCCGCGGCCCGCAGGCCGATCTGTGATGGGTCCGTTATGGGCCCCCGCCTATCCGGAAACAACTTGATAAGTATACTTATCGTATCGGGGGTTGAGTCTGGAGTTCACGCACATCCCCGCGATGACGTGCACGTATACGACTGAAAGCAGGACAGATCATGACCAGCATGAGTTCCACCGGTCGCACCGCAGGCCGGACCAACATCCAAAAAGCAACCCTGGCAGTTGGCGCCGTCTTCCTCCTGGTGGGGGTTCTGGGCTTCATCCCGGGCATCACGTCCAACTACGAGAGCCTCGGCTTTGCCGGGCACGGTTCCGAGGCGTTGCTACTGGGCATCTTCCAGGTGTCCATCCTGCACAACATCGTGCACCTGCTCTTCGGCGTCGCGGGAATCGCCATGGCCGGCAGCGCCGCGCAGTCGAGGAACTACCTGATCGGCGGCGGCGCCATTTACCTGGTCCTGTGGCTCTATGGCCTGCTGATCGGCCAGGATTCGGCAGCCAACTTTGTTCCGGTCAACACCGCTGACAACTGGCTGCACTTCGTCCTTGGCGTTGCCATGATCGGCCTGGGTGTGGCCCTTTCCCGCGGGACAGCACGGACCGGGCGCACCACGGCCTGAGTACCACCAGAGACAAAAGCAGGCGGTCCGGCAGATGCCGGGGCCGCCTGCTTTTGCGTGGCGTGGAGCAGTTGCCTCAGGCGGGCTGGAAAGCGCCGATGGTCAGCAGTTTGATCTCTGCGTTGTTGCAGGCAGTGGTGGGCTGGGCCAGGAAAAGGGACTCGGTGTCCTCCGGCGGGTAGATCCGGTAGCCAGCCGCCTCAACCGGTGAGCAATCCGTGTAATTGCCTGCCTGCGTGTAACGCAGCTGGGCCCAGCCGGTTTGGCCCGGTTCCAGCAGGACATCCGTGACAGGAACGGACTCGTCCCGGTCGGCCGCCGCGCCGATGGGGCCGCCTGCCGCGTCCGCTGCGAGGGACACGCCGGGGAAGCCCCTGAGGATGCAGGGTTCGCTGCCGGTATTGGTGAGGTTGAGCTTCATGTAGACGCTTCCCGCGGCGCCCCCTCCGGTGGCGTCGGTGGCCGCGGACAGCCCGGCCGCCTTGCACAGTCCGGGCCCTGCCGGCGTGGTGGTGGCAGGGACTGCGGACGACGGCGGCGCGGCCGTTGTAGCCGGGGGTGCGGACTGCGAGGGGCTGGCGGAGCCCGTCCCCGGCCCGGCCGGGGTGGTGGTCGTTTGGCTCTGCGGCTGGCCGAGACCGCATGATGCAAGCAGCAGGACAGCCGCCACGCCGGCCGTCGACAAGGTTATCCCCTGGAGTGTTTTCTGAGACCTCATGCCACCACCTTCGCGGCAGTCCGGGGCGGCGTCAACGATGCCACGTGGTCCCAAGGCAATTTGATGCCCGGATCGTGATGATCCGGGCATCAAACCGGGGCTACTTGGTGGTGTCGGCCGCCTTCCGGCGTGCGCCGCTCCGAAGCAGCGCGAGCCCGCCGAGTACCAGCCCGGCCACGCCGGCCCCGAGGCCGGCCCAACTGCGGGCATCGGCGCCGCTGTCCGTCACGGACGCTGCCTGTTCCGTGTGGGTTGCCGCGGCCGCGGTGGCACCGTGCCCGTCGGACGCGGCGGCCTCGGTGATGGTGATGGACGGGGCCGGCGCCTTCAGTGAGTGCGGGTCCTGGCCGTCCTTGGCGATTTCAGACCAGTCCGTCTGGCCGGCCTCGCACGTCTGCAGCGTGGGGAAATTCAGGGTGGTGCCGGCGGCATCGGGAAGCTTGACGGACAGGACCAGCGTGTCACGGAGTTCGTGCGCCAGGGGCGTCTTGGCCGTGTAGACAATCTGGCTGGTCCGCTTCGTGATGGAACTGCCGTCGGCGAGCTTTTTCGGCTCGGCGAGCTGTTCGGTCACCTTCTCCGCTGTCCAGTTGGGATTCACGGTGGGCTGGGCATCGTTGAGCTCTGCCGGCAGGGTAATGGCCACCTTGGTGGTGGCGGATTCCTCGCAGCCGTGGGGGATGGCGAAGGTCAGCAGCGCGTAGGAGTTGGCTGAGGTCTTGTCCGGCGTCACGCCCACATGGGCGGACGCGGCTCCGGCGCCTGCCAGGATCAACGCGGCGGTGCCGCCTGCGGCTGCGGCTGTGGTCAGGGTACGGCGAAGTGTTGAGGAATTCATGGGTTGCCTTTCTGGCGCACGCCACACGTGGCGTGCAAAAGTTTCTGGGAATGCCCGGGCCGGTGTGCGGTGCCGGTGCGGGTCAGGAGGAAAGCGCGACGGCGGAAGGCGGGCCGCGTCGGCTGTCCTGCCGCAGGTTCCGCCAGGGGCGGAGCGGAGCGGCGGTTGGGGGAAGTGCTGCGGGAACTGGCCCGGCGTCGTTGAACGCCAGGGGTACGGGAAGGCCGGCGAGGGGCCTCAGCCAGCCGGCCAGGGCCCAGAGCGCTGCTTCGCCCTTGGCCAGCAGAAGGGCACATCCGAGGGTTGCCAGCGCGTGCGCGGCCAGCATGAGGGAACCCGACGACGGGTCTGCGGGGCCGCCCACATGCCCGGCCATGGCCAGCAGCTCCGGCGGGAGCGCCGGCACGCCGTGCTGGTGGCCTGCATAGGCTGCCACGGGAACGGAAGGCTGTGAGGGCACGCTGAACGTGGCGAACAGTTCGTGCAGCGCCAGTTGCCCGCCGCCCATCAGACCGGCCATGGCCGGGAAGGAGAGCTTGAGCCTGGTGGCGGCGGTGCTGGCGAGACCCGTAAGCGCCAGGATGGCGAGGAGGATCCCCGGAGCGGGAAGCTGACCGCCGCCGGCCACGTGGGCGCCGGCGGCGAGGGTCAGGATGCCGGTTGCAAGGGCCGAGGCGCGGAGGAGGTGGAAGGGTGTGCGGTGTGCCGGCACTGACTCTCCCCTCCCCGTGCGGTGGTGCGGACAACGGCAGGAAACAGCGGCTGTTCCTGCCCGTGCGATTCTACCGGGGAACCGGGGACGTTATGGTGCCGGCCTGACGGTATGTGGACACCCGCAGCGGACAGCTGTGAGGGGCAAGCGTGTCAGGCCCCGGCCAGCAGCTCCGCCAGGACATCCGCAGCGCCCTGGTGCCGGACGAGCCGCGCAGACTGCCCCGCCCACAGGGACATGAGGTCCGTGTTTCCGGCAGCGGCGGCTGTCGGACGGAACCTGCCGGTCAGCCAGTTCTGGACGGGGAACGGAGCGATGGCCGGTGGCGCCAGTTCCGAGGTAACCCGGTTGGGGATTCCGCGTGCCAGCCGGCCGCTCAGCGCGCGGGTCAGGACAGTGTTTCCTGCGGCCGGGCTGTGCAGCAGCTCCCGGTAGGGCGGCGCGGCGGCCGATTCACTGGTGGCCAGGAAGGCCGTGCCAACCTGGACACCGTCGGCACCCAGCGCCAGGGCCGCGGCGAACCCGCGGCGGTCGGCGATGCCGCCCGCGGCGATGACAGGGATGCTGACGGCATCGGCCACCTGCGGGACCAGGGAGAACGTGCCCACCAGGGATTCCTCGGCTGGGCGCAGGAAGGACACGCGGTGGCCGCCGGACTCCATGCCGCTGGCCACCACGGCATCCACGCCGCCCGCCTCAAGTGCCAGGGCCTCCTCCACGGTAGTGGCGGTGCCGGCCACTTTGATGCCGCGCCGGTGCGCTTCATCCACTATTTCCGGCGCGGGGACGCCAAACACGAAGCTGACGACGGCGGGGGCGGCTTCCAGCGTCGCCTCCACCTGCTCGCCGTAGTCGGCCATGAAGCGCGCCGGCATCTCCGGTAATTCGAGGCCAAGCTCCTCGAAATAGGGCTGGAGCGCCCGGACATAGCTGTCGAACTCTGTCCGGGGCAGCTCCGTCGTTTCGCTGCCGGTGGGCACCCACAGATTAAGGGCGAACGGCTTGGCCGTGGCGGCGCGAAGCTGCGCCGCCGTCTTGAGGATCGCGGCGCCGTCGTACCCGTACAGGCCGTACGAACCCAGCCCGCCGCCGGCGGACACCGCCGCGGTAAGCGCCACGGAAGACACGCCGCCGAAGGGGCCGAGCACCACCGGTACGTCAATGCCGAGTTCGTCCGTGAGCCTGCTGCGGCGTGAAGCGGCGTGGTCCTGCTGGGGCATGGCATTCTCCTGGCGGATCCGGTGGCTTGCGGCTGCTTTGACCAGTCTTGCAGGGCCGGGCTGCGCTCCCAAGTCCCGGCCCGGTCCCGCTGCGTTCGTGTGAAGAAAAGTGCCGGCCACGTCCGCGCCGCCCGGCGATAGACTGCATTTCATCAGTGCAGGCGATCTAAGGAGAAGTTCATGGACTACACCGGAAGCCAGTCAGAAAAGGTTGTTCCGGCTGGTGAACTTGGCCGCAGCCACATCGGCCAGACCATCACCTTCCAGCCCAATGAGTTCACCGTGGTGTTTGGAAAACTTGCCGGGATCGCGCGGACGGAAGCGATGGTTTACCTGTCACTGCAGGGAGTCGGAAACGGCACGCACCTGAAGGACGAGTACGACCTCCCGGCCACGCATGACGTGTATGTGCCGGTGGATGTCATCAGCAACGCGGAATCCACCATCAAGGACCTCTTCGGCAAAGTCCAGGAGAACCTCCGCGGCGGCGGCCACAGGGGCGGCGAGGACCGCACCGACAAGCTGTAGCCGTGCTTGCGGTCGGTGGCTCCGGCCAGCCGGAGCCACCGACCGGCCACAGTTCAGCAGCGGGCGATAGGAACGGGCCATGCCCCTTTATCTCTCAAAATTCAGTTACACCCCGGAGACGTGGTCACGGTTGACGCGGAATCCGGAAGACCGCCGGAAAGCAGCCCAGGCCTACATCGAATCCGTGGGCGGCAAGCTCCATGGTTTTTGGTACGGCTTCGGCGCCCATGACGGCTACAACCTGTGGGAGGCCCCGGATAACGTTTCCATGGCCGCGGTAGCACTGGCCATCAGCGGAGGAGGCGCGCTGAGCTCCTTCGAAACCACGGTGCTGCTCACGGTCGAGGAAACCATGGAAGCCCTCAAAGTGGCCGCGGAGATTTCCTACCGGCCGCCCGGCAACCCGGCCTGACGCCACCGGGCCCCGCGGTCCCGGAGCGTCGGCGCGGGTTGCGGTGGCATGTGGTTACGATTTTGCTCCCGGGGTCAGCCATGGCTTCATTGTTTGCTGTTCGCGGCCTCAGCCCTGCGAAAGCAGGACCACATCAGTGGCGGCCTGAAGGTACGGGGCCGGATCGGAGGCGTAGGCACTGATTGCTAGGCTCCTCGGATGGGGCAAGGGCTGCGGGCAGGACATGGTAACGGTCACTGGGACGGCGGACTGCTGGGCACCGAACAGTCGGCCCTGGTCGCATCGTGGCTGGGCTCACCGAAGCTCGTTGCCGATCTGTCCTGGGGGCTCGCGGACACGAAGGTTCTCCACGTTCAGGCGCCCGCCGGGCAGTTCATCATCAAGGCCGGGGGACCGGATAACCACCACCTCGGCCGCGAGATCGCAGCCCATCGGGCCCATACCCGCCCGCTGGTGGAGTGCGGACGGGCAGGCCGCCTGCTCCACGCCGATCCCGGCGCCAACCTGCTGGTCATGGAGTACCTTGAGGGCCACCTGGTTCAGGGCGTGGAAGCCGAACTGGCCCCGCCCATATATGCCCAGGCCGGTGAGTTGCTGAAGCTGTTCCACCGCCAGGAGTTCCGCATCGATGACCGTTATGAACTCCGGGCCACGGCGACGTCACTGGCGTGGCTGGACCGTGCCCACCGGATTGATCCCGCCGTCGAGCGGGAAGCCAGGCGGCGCCTGGCGGAGTACCGGCCACAGCCGGCCACGGTGGTTCCCACCCACGGCGACTGGCAGCCGAGGAACTGGCTCATCCACTCCGGCGAAGTCCGGGTCATCGACTTCGGCCGGTTTGATTTCCGCCCGGCCGCCACGGACCTGTGCCGGATGGCAGTGCAGCAATGGCGGGGACGGCCGGAGCTTGAGCAGGCGTTCCTGGACGGCTACGGCCGGGACCCGCGTTCGGCGCCGTCCTGGCGCATCGACCTGCTCCGGGAGGCAGTCGGCACGGCCGTCTGGGCATTCCAGGTGGGGGACGCAGCCTTCGAAGACCAGGGTCACCGCATGCTGCGCGAGGCGCTGCAGCTCTTTTGAACGGGGGTGCTCAGCCTGCGTCGTGGGGCGGCCGGTGACGCACGATCTACCGGGACGCGCACCACCGGTCCCGGCTCGTGTTGCCCTTCACCAAGGGCGGCAGTCCTGCGGAGTAGGAGTGGAAAGCAACCGTGCGGGCCTCTCATATGCTGGGGGCATGGACCGTTCCACGCCCCCTCACCGTGATGGGAAGCCCCTCGACTCCCGGCCCCTCGCCGTCGCCATCCTGGATATCTCGTTCGAGGTACGGCGGAAGACCCATGAGGGGACGGGAGTCCTTCCGCTCTCCAGTGGAGTGCTCGACGTCATCCGCGTTATCGAGCGGCACCCAGGCATCACGGTGGCGGAAGTGGCGGCCCGCCTGGGACGTCAGCTGAGCAACGTCAGTTCGCAGCTGCGGGAACTTGTGGCGCTGGGCCTGGTGACCCGCGAGCGCGACGCCTCGGATAAGAGGTACGTCGCCCTGCATCCGACGTCCGAGTCGGTGCGCATCAAGACCCTTCTTGAAGAAGCGTGGGCGGCCGCGCTGGCTACGGCCGGCGACCGGTTGGAAGAAGGGGACCGTGACCGCCTGGCCGCCGCGCTGCCAGCGCTGGAACGCCTGGCTGCGGTCCTGGCGGAGCCGGGCCGGGACTAAGGGTTTACCGGAAGCTGCTTTGAACTCAGAACAACTACTACTTATACTTATGTAAGTATTAGTACCTAGAGTTGGAGAACCTTGTGGCCACACAAACCGCGCCGCCCGCAGCACTCAATCGGACCACCCCCGCCCGCGGAAAGTGGTGGGCGCTGGTCTTCCTGGCCCTGGCACAATTCATGGTGGTCCTGGACGGCACCATCGTGAACCTGGCCCTTCCCCGCTTGCAGGCCCAGATGGGCATCAGCGACTCCACCCGCGCATGGGTGGTCACCGCATATGCCCTGGCACTCGGCGCATTCCTGCTCCTTGGCGGGCGCATCGCTGACTTCTGGGGCCGGAAACGCGCCTTCATGACCGCCTCCATCGGATTCGCCGTCGCCTCGCTCGCCGGCGGGCTCGCCCAAGCGCCGTGGGAGCTCATCGGAGCACGCGCCCTCCAGGGACTGTTCGCGGCCCTGCTGGCGCCCGCCGCATTGGCGCTGCTCACCGTCTCCTTCCCGGGAGGCAAAGAGCGGGGGACGGCCTTCGCTGTCTTCGGCTCCATCAGCGGGGTGGGGGCCGCGGCCGGCGTCCTGCTGGGTGGCTTCCTCACGGACTACGTTTCCTGGCGGTGGTGCTTCTTCGTCAACGTGCCCATCGCCGCGATCGCCCTGGCGGGCGTGTGGAAGAGCGTGCGGGAAAGCAAGGCTGAAGGATCCGCGAAGTACGACTGGCCCGGAGTGGTTCTGGCGGCACTGGGGCTCGGAGCCCTCGTCTTCGGCTTCACGAACGCCGAACATGGCTGGGCCTCGCCGGAAGCCTGGGGCTTCATCCTCGCCGGTGCCGTGCTGATGGTGCTCTTCGTCGTCGTCGAACAGCGCGTCAAGCACCCCTTGCTTCCACTTCGCGTTGCCACTGAACGCAACCGTGCGGCCGCCTTCCTCGCATCCTTCCTGGCCGGCGCGGTCCTGATCGGCGGCATCCTCTTCATTAACTTCTACATCCAGATCGTGCTGGGTTTCGCGCCCTTCATCGCCGGAGTGGCCTCGCTGCCCATGACGGTGGTGCTGATCGCCACAGCGGGCATTGTTGCCAAGAACTTGCCGGCGCTGGGCGCCAGGATTCCGACCGCGGTGGGTCCGCTCTTCATGGCCGCGGCGATGCTGTGGCTCACCCAGGTCAGGGCGGACGGCTCCTATTTGGTGAACATGCTGCCTGCGCTGATCCTCCTGGGCATCGGGTTGGGAATGGTGTTCGTCCCCATGCAGAACCTGGCGCTCTTCGGGGTGGACAAGGACGACGCCGGGGTGGCCAGTGCGCTGGTCAACGCCTCGCAGCAGGTTGGCGGCTCACTCGGCATCGCCTTGTTCAGTACGGTCGCGGCCGCCGGCGCCGCGGCCGCAGGCGGCTCCCCGATGGAGGCACTCTCCAGCGGATACGCAACGGTCTTCTCGTGGGCCGCCGGCGTCGCCATCCTGATAACGCCTGTTGCCCTTCTGCTGATCACCATCAGCAGGAAAACCTTCAGCGGCGCAAGCACTTCCGACGCGCCGGCCGTGCACCTGTAGAACATTTACGCGGCTGACAGGGGAGCCCGTGGCGGTCCCCCCGCCGGAGAGAGGCCCGGCCTGGGCTTACGACGGCCGGGAGCCGGCAGGGGCAATCGATGATGGTGCTGCCGTGGTGGAGGCACGCACCGTCAGGTGTGTGGGCATCACCGAGCGGGTGCGCGTGCCGCCGCCGCGGAGGGGATCCAGCTGTGCCAGCAGCATGGTCACCGCCACCCTGCCGGCCTGCTCGATGGGGGAGGACATGGTGGTCAGGGGAGGGTTGCAGAAATCGGCGCCGAAGATGTCATCGCAGCCCACGATGCTCATGTCCTCGGGGACCCGGACGCCCCGTTCGCGCAGCCGCTGCAGCATTCCGATGGCGATCAGGTCATTGAATACAATGCAGGCTGTGGCACCGCTGTGGACCGCGGTATCCGCTGCTGCGGCGCCGGACTGGGTCTTTGGGGCGAACGGACCCAGCTTGACCACTTCGATGCCGCGCTCCTTGCCGGCCTCTGCCAGGGCATCCCATCGGCGGGCGTTCGACTGGGATGAGACAGGGCCGGAGATGTACGCCACCCTGGTGTGGCCCAGCGAGATCAGGTGGTCCAGGGCCTGGCCGGTGGCTGCGGGGGTGTCGATGATGACCGCGGGAACTCCCGGTACATCCCGGTTAATGGCCACCAGCGGCATGGCCTCGGACGCTGCCAGCAGGGCCTCGTCCGTCAAGCGGGAAGCACCCACAATCAGGCCGTCCGCACTCTTGCGGAGCTGCTGGATGGCACTGGCCTCCACCTCGTCAGATTCTTCGGTGTCAACCAGGAGCTGCGTGTATCCGGCAGCTTTGAGCTGGAGCTGGGTTCCGCGGATGAGGTCGAAGTAGAAGGGATTGGTGATGTCCGGGACCAGGACGCCCACGGCGCCGGTCTTTCCCGAGCTGAGGGCCTTGGCCTGCGAGTTCGGTGTGTAGTTGAGTTCGACGGCGGCGGCCTGGATCCGCTCGCGGGTGCGGATATTCACCCGTTCCGGCGTGGACAATGCCCGGGACACCGTGGACGGGGCTACGCCGCACACGGCAGCGATGTCGTGGATGGTCGCGGGGCGGCCCACGGAAGCTGGCGGCAGTGCCATGGCGTTCCTCTCTGAACGGACTGGCGTGAGCGCGGTTGTGACCGGAGGCACTGCGCTGAAAGCCCTAGGATGTCACGGATCGCACACTGTGGCAACCGGTTGTCAGTGAATTGCAACGCGGCTAATGTTGCAGGGGAGATGTGACACCAGCCACGGCATGCCGCCGGCCAATGACGCACCGGCATGCCCGCACCAAGGAGAAACCGTGAGCGAGACTGCAACCTGGCCCCTGTCCGGATTCGGCGACGAAATCGATCCCGATCCGCACGTGCAGGCCGCCGTGCTGCTGGCCCTGGGCGCCAGCCACATCGAGGTCCGGAGCGCGTGGGGGACGAACGTCTCCGAACTCACGGCGGAGCAGGTGCGCGAACTCAAGGGCATCCTGGACGGGCGTGGACTGAAGGTTTCGGCCGTCGCCAGCCCCATCGGCAAGGTGGACGTCAGCCTGCCCGTGGAGCATGAGGTGGAACGCCTGCGCCAGATCATTTCCGTTGCCAAGGGCCTCGACACCGGCTATGTGCGGATCTTCTCCTTCTACCGCGCTGAGGCCCAAAGCGCCGAGGACATCCGCGACGACGTCCTGGTCCGCATGGCCGCACTGGCAGCGGAAGCCGAGGCGGCCAGCGTCGTGCTCCTGCACGAAAACGAAAAGGACATCTACGGCGACACCCCGGAGCGCGTCCTGGACATCATGGAAACGGTTGCCTCCCCGGCGCTCCGCGTCGCGTGGGACAACGCCAACTTTGTCCAGGTGGGCGTTAAGCCGTTCACCGCGGGCTACGCCATGCTCCGGCCCTACCTCGAATACTTTCAGGTCAAGGACGCGCTGTTCAGCACCGGCGAAGTAGTCCCTTCGGGCCACGGCGACGGCGAACTGGACGCCACGGTGGCCGCCCTGAAAGCGGACGGCTTCAGCGGTTTCGCTTCCCTTGAGCCGCACCTCGCCAGCGCCCACGAACTGGGCGGCTTCTCCGGCCCGGTGGCGTTCGGCATCGCTGCCCGCGCCTTCGCCGTTCTCGCCGGCAAGCACGGGGTTTCGTTCTCGTGACGGCCCGGGCGGCCGTCATCGGGTGCGGCGACGTTTCCTCCGTCCACTTCGAGGCCATTGCCAAGCTCGACGACGCCGTGCTGGCCGGGGTTTGCGACCCCGACACCCAGCGGCTCACCGCAGCCGTGGAGGTTTTTGGCGTTCCGGGCTTCAGTGACCACCTCAGGCTGATCGAGGAGGTCCGGCCTGATGTGGTGCACATCTGCACGCCGCACAGTGAGCATGCCTCCATTGCAGCGGACTGCCTGGAGCGGGGCGTGAACGTCATTGTGGAGAAGCCGCTGGCCCACACGCTGGCTGAGGGCCGGCGGCTGGTGGCAGCGGCCGAAGCGAACCGCGCAAAGATCGCCGTCTGCTTCCAGAACCGGTACAACGCCACGTCCCAGGCGATGCACCAGCTTCTGGCAACCGGCGACCTCGGGGCGGTGGTAGGTGCGTCCGCCACAGTCATGTGGCAGCGGAACGCGGATTATTACCGCAACCGGCCCTGGCGCGGAACCTGGGAAGGCGGCGGCGGTGGCCTCCTGATGAACCAGGCCATCCACACCCTGGACCTGCTCCAATGGCTGGCGGGGGACATCACTGCGGTCAGCGGCAATGCGTCCACCCGCTTCCTGGGCGGCGACATCGAGGTGGAGGACACTGCGGAATTCGTGGCCGAGCATGCCAACGGTGCCCGCAGCGCCTTCTATGCCACCCTGGCCAACCCGTACAACGCGCCGGTGACCCTGGATGTCGTCACCGAAAAAGCCGTCCTGAACCTCCGTGGCGACCTGACGGTGACGTATGCCGACGGTCGCGTGGAGGTTGTGCCCGAACGCAGGAGCGCCTCCGGCGGGCGTGACTACTGGGGTGTGTCCCACGAGCTGCTGATCGCCGATTTCTACGCCCGCCTCGGTGACGCGGAACCGTTCTGGATCAGCCCTGCCGAAGCTGAGAAATCGCTGCGGATCATCAAGGACATCTACCGCCAGAGCTACCCGGACGCGGCTGAAACCGTTTCCTGACAAACGGCTGCAAAACAAAAGTGCAACTTTTCTTACAACCGGTTGCCAGTAATGGCAACGATACGACTGTGGGTTCCACAAACGATGTGGCGCAGGCCACACGCTTTCACCAAGAGCACCACTCCACTCATCCAAGGAGCCAACGATGAAGTTCGGTCCCAAGGCGGCAGGCGCCGCTATTTTCCTCAGCGCAGCACTCGCGCTGACCGGTTGCGGTGGCGGCGGTTCCGCCACCGGCTCCGGGAACGGCGGCGCAGCCACCACGTCGCTGACCATCGCCGAACTCGGAGACCTGCCGTCATTCGACCCGGTAGACGCCCACATCGGCCACACCATGCCGTACTACCAGGCCGTATACGACACTCTGCTGATCCGCGAAGCGGACGGCACCATCAGCCCCATGCTGGCGGCGGAGAAGTCCTGGAACGCGGATAACACCGTCCTGACGCTGAAGCTTCGCACCGATGCAAAATTCACGGACGGCACCCCCGTGGACGCCGCCGCCGTCAAGGCCAACCTTGACCACTTCCAGCAGGCCAAAGGCCGCGACGTCTACCAGGTGGCCTCCATGGCGTCGGTTGCCGTGGTTGACCCCAGCACGGTTGCCATCACGCTCAGCACCCCGGACCCGGCCTTCGAGTACTACCTCACCCAGGCCGCCGGCTTTGTCGCCAGCCCCAAGGCCATCGGCACCCCGGGCATCAAGACCGATCCCGTGGGCAGCGGCCCCTACAAGCTGGACACGGCAAGCAGCGTCAAGGGCTCGCAGTACGTCTACACCAAGAACCCGGACTACTGGAACAAGGACCTGCAGAAGTTCGAAAAGGTCACCATCAAGTCACTGCCGGACATCACCGCCCGCACCAACGCCCTGGTCTCCGGCCAGATCGACGGCGCCCTCCTGGACCCGAAGACGGGCAAGCAGGCCGAGGGCGCAGGCCTGGTTCTCACCAAGAGTGAAGTGGACTGGCACGGCATCCTGCTCTACGACCGTGACGGCAAGATCAACCCGGAAATGGCCAACGTGAAGGTCCGCCAGGCCATCAACTACGCCTTTGACCGCAAGACCATCCTGGACCAGCAGTTCCTCGGCCAGGGCACCCCCACCAGCCAGGTCTTCGGCCCGGACAGCGGTGCGTTCGTGGCGGACCTGGACAACAGGTACTCCTACGATCCCGCCAAGGCCAAGCAGCTTCTGGCGGAAGCAGGCTACCCCGACGGCTTCACGCTGAAGATCCCCACGATGGCTGGCTTTGAGGCCCTGAACGCCGTTTACTCCCAGCAACTGTCCGATATCGGCATCAAGGTCCAGCTCGAGTCGGTCCCGCAGGCCAACTACGTGGGCGACATGGCTGCCGGCAAGTTCGCCGCTGCCACCTTCCAGCTCTACCAGGGCGAGCCGTGGGTCGCCATCAACCAGATGATCTCCACCTCGGCCCTGTACAACCCGTTCAAGTCCACCAACCCGGAGATCGCCGCGTTGGTGGAAGAGGTCCATGTTGGCGGTGAAAACAGCTCCGAACTGGCCAAGAAGGTGAACACCTACGTCACCGAGAACGCCTGGTTCGCACCGCTGTTCCGGCTGAACCAGATGTACTACACCAGCAAGAAGATCACCGTGGAACCGCAGCTGCAGCAGGCTGTCCCGTCCATCTACAACTACGCTCCGGCGAAGTAGCAAACCCGGTGTGGGGCCGGTCCGCCGGCCCCACACCACCAGAGACTTAATCACCACAACGGCCAACGCCCAACGGAGCGCATTATGGTTAAGTTCATCATCCGGAAGATTGCTGCGGGACTTGTCGTCCTGTGTACGATTTCCTTCCTGACCTACTTCCTGCTGTATTTCTCCAGCAGCAACATTGCCCGCAACATCCTGGGGGAGTATGCAAGCCAGGAGCAGGTGGCTCAGAAGGAAACGGAGCTGGGCCTGGACCAGCCGCTGCCCGCACGGTTCCTGGACTGGGCCGGACACTCCATCACCGGCGACTTCGGCCGCTCATGGTTCACCGGCGAACCCGTGGCCACCGCCATCGCCACCCGGCTCCCCATCACCCTCACCCTGGTGGTCGCCGCCATCCTGCTCATCGCCGTCCTCGCCACAGTTCTCGGCATGGCCGCAGCCGTCAAGCGCGGCTGGATCGACAAGGTGGTCCAGACGGGTGCCATCGTCGGCGACGCCATTCCCGGGTTCGTCCTGGCCATCATCCTGGTCACGCTGTTCGCCATCCAGCTCAAGCTCTTCCCGGCAACCTCCAGCATCGCCCCGGACGCCGGAGCTTCCACATGGGCCGCTTCCCTGACGCTTCCGGCCATCGCGCTGGTCATCAACGGCGTCACCGGCGGCGCCCAGCAGGTCCGCAGCGCCGTCATCAAGCAGCTCGAGCGGGACTATGTGCGCACGCTGCGCAGCCGGGGCATCCCGGAACGCGAAATCCTCTTCAAGCACGTCCTCCGCAGCGCCGCCCCCACCGGGCTGACAGTCCTCAGCCTGCAGTTCATCGGCATGCTGGGCGGCGTGGTGATCATCGAGCAGATCTTCGCCCTGCCCGGCATCGGCAACCTCGCCGTGCAGTCCACCACCATGGGCGATATCCCCCTGGTCATGGGCGTCGTCCTCTATACCGTCGTCATCGTCATTATCGTCAACCTGCTGGTGGACCTCATCAACGGCTGGCTGAACCCCAAGGTGCGTGTCTCATGAGCCAGGCTGTCGAGCTCAGCGGCCAGACCGGCGTTGTTGTCCGGTCCCACGTCATCCACAAAGTCCTCCGCAACCCCATGGGCATGATTGCGCTGGCCATCCTGGCGGTCCTCGTCACCATGGCCGTCCTGGCGGATGTCCTGGCGCCGTTCGACGAAAACTTCGCGGATATCGCCTCCACCCTCGCCGCCCCGGACGCCAACCACCTGCTGGGCACTGACAGCGTGGGCCGCGACGTCTGGAGCCGCCTCGTCTTCGGTGCCCGCACCACGCTGCTCTCGGCACTGCTCTGCGCCGCCGTCGCCATCGGCATCGGCCTCCCCGCCGGCCTGGTGGCCGGCTACTACGGCGGAAAATTCGACGGCATCGCCGGCTGGTTCGTCAACATCCTGATGAGCCTGCCCGGAATCATCGTCCTGCTGACCGTGCGGGCCGCCTTCGGTCCCTCCGTCTGGATCTCGATGATCGCCTTTGGCATCCTCCTCAGCCCCGGCTACTTCCGGCTCACCCGGACCTCCGTCCAATCGGTGCGCAACGAACTGTACGTCGACGCCGCCCGCGTTGCCGGCCTCAGCGACCGCAGCATCATCAGCCGCCACATCTTCTCCGTGGTCCGCGCCCCCATCATCATCCAGACCGCCATGGTCTGCGGCGTGGCCATCAGCGTCCAGTCCGGCCTCGAATTCCTGGGCCTCGGCGACCCCACCGTTGCCACCTGGGGTGTCATGCTCAGCGAGGGCTTCAAGAACGTCTACCTGACCCCCACGCTCCTGCTCTGGCCGGCGGTGGCCATCGGCCTCGCCGTCGGCGCCCTGGTCCTGCTGGGCAACGCGGTGCGCGACGCACTGGAGGACGGCGAGAAGGTCAAGCAGCGGAAGCGCAAGGCCGCAGAATCGGCTTCTGCCATGGAACGCACGACGCCGGCACCCGCCAAGGTGCGCCAGGCACGCGGCGCCGTGGCCGCCGTCGAAAGCGGCACCGAACACCACCTGGTCAAGGTCACCAACCTCGGCGTGGGCTACCCGCAGGCGGACGGTTCCATCAAGAAGGTGGTGGACGACGTCTCCTTCCATGTGGACCGCGGCGAAATCCTCGGCATCGTGGGCGAATCCGGCTCCGGCAAGTCCCAGACCGCCTTTTCCATCCTGGGGCTGCTGCCCGGCACCGCCCGGATCGTGGGCGGCTCCATCCAGTTCGACGGTAACTACACGGTTGCCCCTGGGGACGAAAAAGTCAGCCAGGAGCGGCTCACCAAACTGCGCGGCAAGCGGATTTCCTACATTCCGCAGGAGCCCATGTCCAACCTGGATCCCGCCTTCACCATCGGCTACCAGCTGGTAACGCCCATGGTGCGCGTGCTCGGCATTTCCAAAGCCGAGGCCACCAAGCGCGCCATGAAGCTGCTCTCCGACGTCGGTATCGCCAACCCGGAGCGCACCTTCCAGGCCTACCCGCACGAAGTCTCCGGCGGCATGGCCCAGCGCGTCCTGATCGCCGGGGCCATCAGCTGCGAACCGGACCTGATCATCGCCGACGAACCCACCACCGCCCTCGACGTCACCGTCCAGGCGGACGTCCTGGACCTCATCCGGGACCTGCAGCGCCGCCTCAACGTGGGGGGTCATCCTGGTGACGCACAACTTCGGCGTCGTCTCGGACCTCTGCGACCGCGTGGTGGTCATGCAGAACGGCCGCCTCGTGGAGGAAGGTCCCGTCCGGACCATCCTGCGCGAACCGAAAGACCCGTACACGCAGATGCTGCTCTCTTCCATGCTCGAAGGCAAGGAACCCATGACCATGCTCGTCTCCGCATCCGCCAAGGAGGACGTCAAATGACCAGCACCGATGCCGAATTCAAGGATTTGCTGCGGGTGGAAGACCTCGCTGTGGAGTACCCCGGGAAGGGGTTCCGCGCCAAGTCGTTCCGTGCCCTGTCGGACATCAACATCAGCATCGGCCAGGGTGAAACCCTTGGCCTGGTGGGGGAGTCCGGCTCGGGCAAGACCACGCTGGGCCGCGCAGTCCTCGGCCTGGCGCCCGTCACCGGCGGGAAGGTCATCTTCGAGGGCAACGACATCAGCCAGGCCACCCGCAAGGAGCGGCGGAAGCTCAGCCGGGACCTGCAGGTGGTCTTCCAGGACCCCTACACGTCCCTGAACCCCGCCCTGGAGATCGGCGACATCCTGGCCGAACCGCTCAGCGTGCAGGGCAAGCCACCGGCGGAGGCAAAGAAGCGGGTCCGCGAACTCCTGGACCAGGTGGGGCTCCCCGCCGACGCCATCAGCCGCCTGCCCCGCGAGTTCAGCGGCGGCCAGCGCCAGCGCGTGGCCATCGCCCGCGCACTCGCCCTCTCACCCAAGCTGATCGTCTGCGATGAACCGGTCAGTGCCCTGGACCTGTCCACCCAGGCGGTGGTGCTGGACCTGTTCCTGCAAATCCAGCGTGATACCGGCGTCTCCTACCTTTTCGTGTCGCACGACCTGGACGTGGTCCGGCACATCAGCCACCGCGTAGCCGTGATGTACCGCGGCGGGATCGTGGAGCAGGGCCCCGCCGACGTCGTCACCCGGGCCCCGGAGCACCCCTACACCCAGCGGCTGCTGCTCGCGTCCCCGGTCCCGGACCCGGACCGCCAGGAGCAGCGCCGCGCCGACAGGCACCGCCTGCTCGAACAGCAGCGGCAGCAGAACGAACAGGCGGCCGTCCTCGCCTGAGCGGGGATTCGGTTGCAGGCGTACCCAGAAGAACAACGGAGGAATGACGTGGCCAAAATAGGCGTACAAGCCATGATGCTCAAGGACAGCTTCGCGGACATCGGGGCGTTCGAGACGCTGCGCAAGGTCAGTGCGATCGGCTACAACGCGGTGGAGATCTCGCAGATCCCCATGACACCGGAGAACGTGGCAGAACTGGACCGGTCCCGCAGCGAACTCGGCATGGACATCGCAGCACTGTCCGTCAATGTTGAAGGCCGGAAGGGCATGCCGGTGGAGTCGCTGGCGGAGAATTTCGACAAGATCGTGGACGACGCCAAACGGCTGGACACCTCACTGCTGCGGATCGGCATGCTGCCCTTTCCCGCCATGAAGTCACTGGACGCCGTGGTGGACTTTGCCAAGCAAGCCAATGGGTATGCGGAACGGCTCCAGGAACACGGCATCAGCCTGTATTACCACAACCACCACATCGAGTTTGCGAAGTTTGACGGCAAGTACATGCTGGACATCATCGCGGACAACTCCCCGGCCATGGGCATGGAAATCGACGTCCACTGGGTCCAGCGCGGCGGCCTCGACCCCGTCCGCACGCTGGAAAAGTACGCCGGACGCACGGCCATGGTGCACTTGAAGGACTACCGGATCGGACAGATGCCGGAATCATCGTTCGGGCTGCTGGAGAAGGGTGATTTCCCCGGCTTCATGGCGGAATTCAAGAACGTGGTCCAGTTCGCCGAGGTGGGCGAGGGCAACCTGGACTTCCCCTCCATCGTTCCCGCCGCCGTCGAAGCCGGTGCCCAGTACCTGCTGGTGGAACAGGACGAGCTGTACGGCCGCACCGTGTGGGACGCCCTCCAGACCTCCTACGACAACCTTGCCGCCATGGGCCACGCGGACCTCTTCTAATTTTCGAACGAACAAACGGAGTACAACCACATGAGCAAGAAAGTACGCCTCGGCATCATCGGCCTGGGCCAGCAGGGCGGCGCCTACGCCAAGTTCATCACCGACGGACTGGTGCCGAATATGGAAATCGCGGCAATTTGCGACACGGACCCCGCCAAAAAGGAACTCGCCGCGTCAACCTACCCGGGCGTCCCCTTCCACGATGACTACATCGCCATGCTCGACAGCGGTGACGTGGACGCCGTCGTTACCTGCGTCCCGCACTACCTCCACCCCGAAATGGGCATCGCAGCGCTGCAGCGCAACATCCACGCCCTGGTGGAAAAGCCCGCCGGCGTTTACACCAAGCAGGTCAAGGAACTGAACGAATTCGCGGCGTCCAAGCCGGAACTCTCCTTCGCCATCATGTTCAACCAGCGCAACAACCCGCTGTACCGCAAGATCAAGGAGATCGTGGACAACGGCGAGATCGGTGCCATCCGCCGGACCAACTGGATCATCACCACCTGGTGGCGTCCGCAGGGGTACTACAACTCCAGCGCCTGGCGGGCCACCTGGGGCGGCGAGGGCGGCGGCGTCCTGGTCAACCAGGCTCCCCACCAGCTGGACCTGTGGCAGTGGATCTGCGGTGTGCCCAAGTCCGTCTACGCCAAGGTGGCCTACGGCTTCCGCCGGGACATCGCCGTCGAGGACGAGGTCACCGCGGTGGTTGACTACGGCGACGGCGCCACCGGCGTGTTCGTCACCGCCACGCACGACCTCACCGGCACCGACCGCTTCGAGATCCTGGGCGACCAGGGCAAGATCGTGGTCGAAGGCTCCAAGACTGCCACTGTCACGCGCCTGGACAAGCCCGAGCGTGAACTCAGCGACGGCATGGGCATGGATGATGTCCGCAAGCTCTTCATGGGCCAGCTGAAGCCCGAGGAGTATTACACCACCGAGGTCATCGAGTTCGAATCCGTCTGGGGCGGCCAGCACGCCGGCGTCCTGGAAAACTTCGCCGCCAACATCCTGGACGGCACGCCGCTGCTGGCCCCCGGTTCGGACGGCATCAACGGTGTCCGCCTTGCCAACGCCATCCACCTCTCCAGCTGGACCGGCACCGAAGTGGGCCTGGACTTCGACGAGGACGTGTTCCTTGCCGAGCTGAACAAGCGGATCGCCGCCGAAGGCCAGTTCCCCGAGCGGAGCTGACCGGCCGGGATGGCCAGTGGTTGCACCCTGCAACAGCAGGGCAACCGCTGGCCATTTCCGGTCCTTCCCTCGTTAGGATGGGGCAGTGAGCGAATCCAGGACGCAGGACCTTTCCGACTCATCCGCCGAAGCCCGGAAACCGGTCCGCAGCGGAAAATCGAGCGCCACCATCTACGACATTGCCAAGCTGGCGGGCGTGAACCCCTCCACGGTTTCCCGTGCCCTCAGCAAGCCTGGCCGGGTCAGCGCCAAGACCCAGAAGCTGATCGAGGACGCGGCAGCCCAGCTCGAGTACCGGGTCAACCCCTTCGCCCGCGCCCTGCCCACCGGCCGCACCAACACCCTGGCCCTCATCGTCGCCGACATCACCAACCCCACGTTCTTCGGCATCATCCGCGGCGCTGAATCCACGGCCACTGCCCGCGACTACACCCTGATGCTCGCCGAGTCGGCCGAATCCGCGGACACCGAACTGACGGCGGCGCGACGCATGCTGACCACGGTGGACGGCCTCATCCTGGCCAGCCCCCGCATGGACGATGCCCGCATCCGCGAACTGGCCCGGGAGAAGCCCGTGGTGGTGATCAACCGCCAGGTGGACGGCGTCCCCTCGGTGGTTCCGGAT
The DNA here is from genome assembly GCF_026672455.1 of Pseudarthrobacter sp. SL88. Lineage (NCBI taxonomy): Bacteria > Bacillati > Actinomycetota > Actinomycetes > Micrococcales > Micrococcaceae > Pseudarthrobacter > Pseudarthrobacter sp. SL88. Next base: position 3,271,293 of record NZ_JAPPRD010000001.1, on the reverse strand, counting down.
GTGAACAAGGGCATTGGCGAAGCCGTGCGGAACCTTGCCGCCAACGGCCACCGGAAGGTTGCCTACGTGGCCGGGCCGCCGCAGTCCTGGATGACCACCCGCCGCTGGGAAGGCGTTAAGGCTGCGTGCGAGTGGTCCCACCTGGAGTGCGTCCAGCTTCCTTCCTCCAAGCCAACGGTCGACGGCGGCAGGCAGGTTGCGCGCGACGTCGTCGCCAGCGGTGCCACGGCAGTGATGACGTACAACGACCTCCTGGCCATTGGCCTGATGCAGGAGCTGCAGGCCGCGGGCGTGCAGGTTCCGGACCGGATCAGCATTGTGGGCTTCGACGATATTTTCGGCGCTGACTTCACCACCCCGGCGCTGACCACCATCAGGTCGCCGATGACGGCCTGCGGCACCGAGGCGGCAACCTTGCTGCTGGAGGTGTTGCACGGCGCGGAGGAAGTGTCCCCGGCGCTGCAGGTGGAAACCGAGCTGGTGCTGCGTGGTTCCAGCGGCAGGCTCCTGGCATCGGGCCACCCCGCCTGAGATCCTGCGCCACCTAAATGGCAATTTTTGGCAACCGGTTGACAAACGCCGGTTGCCAAAACGATCATTGATCTATGTCACAGTCCATTGCTTCCCACCCCGACCGGCTCCTGCCCGCTGACCCCGGAACGCGGAGCATCGCCCGCGGCCTGCTGGAACGCGTCCAGGACCTGCCCATCATTTCCCCCCACGGCCACGTTGACGCCGCCGTCATCGAGCACAACACCGCCTTTCCTGACCCGGCAGCGCTGCTGGTCAGCCCGGATCACTACGTCACGCGCCTGATCCACGCCAGCGGTGTTGACCAGGGCCTGTTGCGGCCCCAGTCGGGTGCCCAGGGCGACCCCAGCGCGGTTCCGGATGCCCGCACCGTGTGGCGCGAGTTCTGCAAGGCCTGGCCGCTGTTCGAGGGCACTGCCTCCGGCTACTGGCTGCGTACCCAGTTCCAGAGCGTCTTCGGCCTCCGGGAAGAGCCGGACGCCGCGGACCCCGATGCCAGCTACGACGCCATCTCCGCCCGCCTCCAGGAACCCGGCTTCCGGCCCCGCGAGCTTTTCAAGGACTTCAACATCGAGGTGCTCGCCACCACCGATGACCCGCTGGACACCTTGTCCAGCCACCAGGCAATCGCCGCGGATCCGTCCTTCCACGGCCGCGTCCTGCCCACGTTCCGGCCGGACCAGTACCTGAACATCGCGCACCCGCAGTGGCAGGACAACGTGGAGCGGCTCATTGCCGCAGCGGGTGACGGCGGCACGGGCTACGGCGCTTACCTCACCGCCCTCGAGAACCGCCGCCGCTACTTCGTGGACAACGGCGCCGTCTCCGCGGACCACGGCGTCCGCACGCCGCGAACCCTCAAGCTCAGCGACTCCGAAGCGTCCCGCCTGTTCGACGTTGCCCGCTCCGGCAAGGCCACGGCGCAGGACCGCGAGGACTTTGAAGCGCACATGATGTACCAGATGGCCCGGATGTCCGTCGAGGACGGGCTGGTGATGACCATCCACCCCGGCTCCTTCCGCAACCACCACGAACCCACCTTCAATGCTTACGGCGCGGACAGCGGCCACGACATTCCCTTCGCCATCGACTACACCGAAGCGGTTCGGCCGCTGCTGCAGGATTTCGGCACCGCCAAGGACTTCCACCTGGTGCTGTTCACCATGGACGAGACGGTCTTCTCCCGGGAACTGGCGCCGCTGGCCGGGTTCTATCCGTCAGTGTTCCTCGGTGCACCGTGGTGGTTCCTCGATGCCCCGGACGCCATGCTCCGCTTCCGCTCTGCCGTGACCGAGACGGCCGGCTTCTCCCGCTCGTCCGGCTTCATCGATGACACGCGCGCCTTCTGCTCCATTCCCGCCCGGCATGACGCCTCGCGCCGGATCGAGGCCTCCTTCCTGGCCCGCCTGGTGGCCGAGCACCGGGTAACCGAGGAGCGCGCCCATGAGCTCATCGTCGACATCGTTGACGGCTCCCCGCGAAGGGTCTTCAAGCTGTGACCATCGAAAAGATTGCCGCCGGACCGTCCGGGGCCGCCGCTGCCCATCGCGGGGCCGCGTCACCTTCCGTCGCGCAGCTCAGCCGGACCCTGCGGCCCGCGCCCAAGGCGCCCGCCAGGATCGTCCATCTGGGCCTTGGCGCTTTCCACCGTTCGCACCAGGCCTGGTACACGCAGCACGCCGGGGATGCCGCCGAGTGGGGGATCGCAGCGTTCACCGGACGCCGCCCGGACGCAGCGGAGGCCCTGTCACAGCAGGATGGCCTGTACACGGTGGTTGAGCGCGGGGACGCCGGCGACACCTTCGAAGTCGTTGGCAGCATCGTCGAAGCGGTGAACGGGGCCGACGCCGGCCGCCTCACGGCGCTGATCGCCGCCGCCGGCACCGCCGTCGTCACGCTGACCATCACCGAGGCCGCCTATGGACTCGGTGCCGACGGCCAGCTGGACCGGAAAGCCCCGGGCGTCGCCGCAGACCTCCAGGAACTCGCAGCCGGGCCCGCCGGCCGGCCGGCCACTCCGGTGGGCCGCCTGGTCCGGGCACTCGCCGCCCGCAAGGCTGGCGGCGCCGGACCGCTCGCCGTCGTCTGCTGCGACAACCTCTCCAACAACGGCACCGTGGCCCGCACCGCGGTAGTGGGCATGGCGGAGGCCTGGGATCCGCAGCTCGCTGCCTGGATCGTGGAAAACATCAGCTTCGTCAGCACCTCCGTGGACCGCATTACCCCCCGGACCACCGATGCCGACGTCGAATCCGTCACAGCCGCCTGCGGCTACATCGATAACTCGCCGGTGGTGGCCGAGCCGTTCCGCAACTGGGTCCTCAGCGGTGACTTCCCGGCGGGACGCCCGCGCTGGGAGGACGCCGGGGCCGTCTTCGTCGACGAGATCGAACCGTACGAGAACCGCAAGCTCTGGCTGCTGAACGGCGCCCATTCGCTGCTGGCCTACGCCGGCCAGCTCCGCGGGCACGCAACGGTTGCCGAAGCCCTGGCAGACCCGGTGTGCCTGGCCGCCGTCGAACGTTTCTGGAACGAAGCGGAGGCCAACCTCTCGGGCGCGGCAGCCCACGGTGCCGACCTCCAGATTCCGGCCTACCGGGAGCAGCTCCTGGCGCGGTTCCGCAATGCGCGGATTGCGCACCACCTCACCCAGATCGCCATGGACGGCAGCACCAAGCTGCGGATGCGCGCCGTTCCCGTCCTGATGGCTGAGCGCGACGGCGGGAGGTCCGGTGAGGGCGCGGCCGCCATGATCGCGGCGTGGGTTGCTTTCTGCGTCGATGCAACCGGCGACGGCCGGACTGTACAGGACCCGCTGTCAGATGACATCGCAGCCGCCTGTGCGTTGGCTGGAGTGGACCGGGTACAAGCACTGCTGGCACTGCTGAGCGTCCCGCTCTCGCATGATGGCGCCGTGGTGGAACTCGTGGCCGGACTCGCGGGAACCTTCGCCCGCCAAGGGGAGTAGGTCTCCTTCGGCTTGCCCGTTGGCCCGGCGGCCGCGCCGCCTGCCCTACGGAACTGCCCGGACGCCCCCGTGCGTCCGGGCAGTTTTGCGTGCGCGGGCCGGCGTCGTTTCCGTGATGCGCACTGGGTCCTGCCCCCGCCGTGCGCAACATAATTCTGCGGTGCAAAAGCCCATGGCAACCGCTTGCCATTGTCTTGCCAAGTGACTAGGATTACAACCAGACTTAATCAATGTGCTGCCTCGCGGCAGTGGGTAAAGGAGCCCCTCGTGAAGAAGCTGAACAGGCTCAGCATCGTCGGCTATGGCGCCGGCGATGCCGCCAATAACCTGGCATTCACCACTGCCACCATGTTCCTGCTGGTCTACTACACGGATGTTGCAGGGATTTCGGCGGCAGCCGCAGGAACGCTCCTGTTGGCCGTCAGGATCTTCGATGCCTTCGCGGACGTCTTCGCCGGACGGATTGTCGACAGGACCTTCAGTAAGCGGTTCGGCAAGTTCCGTCCGTTCATCATGTTCGGTTCCATCCCGCTGCTCCTGCTCAGCGTTGCTACGTTCTCCGTGCCCCAGATCGGCGAAACCGGCACCCTCCTCTACGCCTACGTCACCTACGCCGCTTTGGGCCTGGCCTACAGCCTGGTGAACATCCCGTACGGTTCGTTGGCCGGTGCCATGACGCAGGATCCGGGGGAGCGGGCCAAGCTCGGTTCCGCCCGCATGATCGGCGCTGCACTGGTGGGCTCGTCCCTGGGCATCTTCGTAGCCCCGCTGATCAAGCCCGGAGCCAACCTGCAGGCGACCTTTACCGGCATCACCCTCGCGTTCGTGGTGATTGGTGCCGCCCTGTACTTCTTCACCGTTTTCACGGCCAAGGAGCGGGTCCACCGTTCGGTGCCGAACGTGTCCTTCAAGCAGAGCGTGGACACCCTGAAGGGCAACAAGCCGCTGTTGATGCTGTGCCTGAGCTCCTTCCTGTTCCTCTCCGGCTACCTGGCCCTGACCTCGGTCCAGCTGTACTACCTGCGGGACGTGCTGGGCCGGCTGGACCTGTACCCCGTCCTTTCCATCGTGCAGCTGGTTCTCACCTTCGTGCTGGCGGCCATCATGCCGCGGCTGGTCCGCACCATCGGCAAGAAGAATGTCTACATCTACGCCTCGGTTGTCACCATTGTTGGCGGAATCATCATCTTCCTCGCACCTGCCAGCCAGACCTGGATCGGCTTTGGCGGGCTCGTGGTCAGCCTGGTGGGCGTCATGGCCGTCAACATCGTGGTGTGGGCCCTTGAAGCGGACACCGTGGAATACGGCGAATGGAAGACCGGTGTCCGCACCGAGGGCATCACCTACGCGCTCTTCTCCTTCACCCGCAAGACCGGACAGGCGGTAGGCGGTGCCCTGGCGGCCTACGCCCTGGCCCTGGGCGGCTACAAATCCGGGGCTGCGCAAACCGCCGAGGCCGCGTTCGGAATCCAGGTGGCCGCAGGCGCAATCCCTGCCGTCCTCACCCTCCTGGCCGTGCTGGTGATGTCCCGCTACACGCTCACCGACGACATGCATGCAGGCATCCTCCGGGACATCACGGCACGCCGTGCGGAGCCTGAAGGCACATCTGATGCCGGCTCCGTCCAACAGTCTGCGGCCCCCGCCGCACCGTCACCCGCAGCGCACAAGAGTTAGCCCCGCCATAGGGGCAGCAGCCCACCAGTACCAGTTCGCCAAACCCGGCCCATCAACCCCGGCCTTCCAGGCCCGCCCCGCTCGAAAGGACCAGCTGTGAAAATCATTGCCGCCGAAGTGTTCGTCACCAGCCCGTCGCGTAACTTCGTCACGCTCCGGATCACCACCGAGGACGGTGTGACCGGCATTGGTGATGCCACCCTCAACGGCCGTGAACTCGCCGTCGCCGCGTACCTGAAGGAGCACGTTGCCCAGCTGCTGATCGGCAAGGACCCGCACCGGATCGAGGACACCTGGCAGTTCCTGTACCGGTCCTCCTACTGGCGCCGGGGCCCCGTCACCATGGCGGCCATTGCCGCCGTCGACATGGCCTTGTGGGACATCAAGGGCAAGGTGGCCGGGATGCCGGTCTACCAGCTCCTGGGTGGTGCGTCCCGCAACGGCCTGCGTGCCTACGGCCACGCCTCGGGTGCGGACATTCCGTCACTGTTTGACTCTGTTCGTGAGCACCTGGAACTGGGCTACAAGTCCATCCGCATCCAGACCGCTGTCCCGGGCATCAAGGCCGTCTACGGCGTGGCTGCCCAGGCACAGGCCTCGGGTGAACGGTACGACTACGAGCCTGCCGGCCGCGGCGCGTTCCCGGTGGAGGAGGACTGGGACACCCGCGCGTACCTGCGCCACCTGCCCAGCGTGTTCGAGGCGGTCCGCAACGAGTTCGGCCCGGAGATCCCGCTGCTGCACGACGGCCACCACCGGATGACGCCCATCCAGGCCGCCAAGCTCGGCAAGGCGCTGGAACCGTACGACCTGTTCTGGCTCGAGGACTGCACGCCTGCCGAGAACCAGGAGGCCCTGCGCCTGGTCCGCCAGCACACCACCACGCCGCTGGCCATCGGTGAAATCTTCAACACCGTGTACGACTACCAGACCATCATCAAAGAACAGCTGATCGACTACGTCCGTGCAGCATCCACCCCACTTCGGCGGTATCTCCCCGCTGAAGAAGGTCATGGACTTCGCCGCCCAGTACCAGATCAAGTCCGGCTTCCACGGCCCCACCGATATCTCTCCCGTGGGCTTCGCCGCGCAGCTGCACGTGGGCCTCGCCATCCACAACTACGGCATCCAGGAGTACATGCAGCACTCGGACAAGACCAATGAGGTCTTCCACCAGTCCATGACCTTCAAGGACGGCTACCTGCACCCGGGCGATGAGCCGGGCATCGGCGTCGAATTCAACGAGGAAGCCGCCGCGGCGTTCCCGTACCAGCAGGCCTACCTGCCGTACAACCGCCTGGTTGACGGCACGGTGCATGACTGGTGAGCGCGGGCACCACCGGTAAGGCAGCAGAAATGACTAAGCACAGCATCATTGTCATGGGTGTTTCCGGCTGCGGAAAGACCACCATCGGCGACCTCGTGGCCCGCGAGCTCGGCGTCCCGTTCCTCGACGGCGACTCGCTCCATCCGGTGGAGAACGTGGCCAAAATGGCTGCGGGAACTCCGCTGACGGACGAGGACCGCTGGCCCTGGCTCGCCACAGTCGGCGCCGAGCTGGCCAACGCCGGCGACGGGGGACTGGTCCTGGCCTGCTCCGCACTGCGCCGCAGCTACCGCGACGCCGTCCGCAAGCAGGCGCCGGACACGGTCTTCCTGCACCTGCACGGCAGCAAGGATGTCCTGAAGGCCCGCACCGAAGGGCGGACGGGGCATTTCATGCCGCCCGCACTCCTGGACTCCCAGCTCGCCACGCTGGAACCGCTCGGAGCGGACGAAGCCGGGTTCGTCGTCGACATCGCTGCGCCCGTGGACGAAGTGGTGGCGTCGGCACTGGCCAATATTGCCGCCGTCGTACCTCCTGCGGCGGGTGGCGAGGGCACGCGGCCGCGGCAGTTCGACGTCGACCTTTCCGCCGCGCCGTTCAATCTCGACGACGGTGCGCTGGCCTGGGTGGAAGAAACCATCAGCTCCATGACGCTCGAGGAAAAGATCGGGCAGCTGTTCATCAACCACAACAACGGCTACTCGCCCGAATACCTCGACGGCGTGCTGGAGAACTACCACGTAGGCGGAATGCGCTACCGGCCCGGTCCGTCCGCCGCCGTGCAGGAGCACATCCGCTACGCGCAGTCGAAGTCCCGGGTGCCGCTGCTGATCGCCTCCAACCCGGAAATGGGCGGGGCCGGAAGTTGCGACGACGGCACGTTCGTCTCTACGCACCTCCAGGCCGGCTCCCACCCGGACAAGGACATTGCCCGCCAGATGGGCCAGGTGGCCGGCGTCGAGACTGCGGCGCTCGGCTGCAACTGGGCGTTCGCGCCGATCGTGGACATCCACTACAACTGGCGGAACACCGTCATCTCCACGCGCTCGTTCGGCAACACGCCCGAGGTCGTGGTGGAGCGCGCCAAGGAATACTTCGACGGCATCAGCGAATCGCCCACAGTCTGCGCCATGAAGCACTTCCCGGGCGACGGCGTGGACGAACGCGACCAGCACGTGGTCACGTCCTACAACACCTTCTCCTACGAGGAATGGGACCGGACGTACGGGCATGTGTACCGCGAGATGATCGGGCATGGCGTGCAGTCAATCATGGTGGGCCACATTGGGGCGCCGGAGGTGTCGCGGCACTTCCGTCCGGGGCTGTCCGACGCCGATATCCTGCCTGCGACGCTGGCGCCGGAACTGCTGCAGGACCTGCTGCGCGGCGAGCTGGGCTTCAACGGCCTGGTGCTCACCGATGCTTCCCAGATGGTGGGCCTGACGCAGGCGCAGAAGCGCAAGGAACTGGTGCCGGCAACCATCGCGGCCGGCTGCGACATGTTCCTGTTCTTCCGCAACCCCGCCGAGGACTTCCAGTTCATGCTGGACGGCTACAAATCCGGCGTCATCACCGAACAGCGGCTGCACGATGCCCTGCGGCGGATCCTCGGGCTGAAGGCGTCGCTGGGGCTGCACCGGAAGTCCCTGGACGAACTGGTCCCGCCGGCCGCAGCTCTTTCCGTGATCGGATCGGACGCGCACCGTGCCATCGCGGCCGAGGTGGCAGACAAGACCGTCACCTTGGTTAAGGACACCGCCGGGAACCTGCCCATCACGCCCGAAACGCATCCGCGGATTCGGCTCTACGGCATCTCCGGCGGGGCCGATTTCACCCGCGCCGATCCGCTGGCGTACCTGGAAACGGTGAAGGAAGAGCTTGTTGCGGCGGGCTTCGAGGTGGATCTGTTCCGGACCGCGGAGCAGCGCGAGGCCGCGGGGGAGACCGGCGTGAACTTCATGTCCGTCCTGGCTGAAGAGGCCACCGCGGACTATGCAGACAGGTACGACGCCGCATTTGTGTTCGCCAACGTCAAGGGCTTCGCGCAGGAGGCAGCCATCCGGATCAAGTGGTCCTCACCGATGGCGGCCGAGATTCCGTGGTACGCCACGGAGGTCCCCACGGTGTTTGTCTCGCTGAACCAGCCGAACCACCTGATTGACGTGCCGATGGTGAAGACCGCCATCCACGCGCACGCCGGCTCGCGTGAGGCCATCCGGGCTGCCGTGGCGAAGATCCAGGGCAAGTCTGAATTCCAGGGCACGTTCAACGAGAACGTTTTCTGCGATTCCTTCGACACCCGGCTGTAACAGCCGCCGGGCTCAGGGCGCCGGGCGCGGGGAGATCCCCTGCGTCCGGCGCTTTGTTTTGTGTCCGCTGGGCAGCCAGGTGGGCCCCGCGGTGGGCTATGTTCGGGCCGACAAATTGGGGGCCGCGGTGACTCCAGAAACGCAGAAGGCCCCCGTTCCTCGAGAGGAACGGGGGCCTTCTAAATGGCGGTGACGGTGGGATTTGAACCCACGTTGGCTTTTACACCAAACAACATTTCGAGTGTTGCACCTTCGGCCGCTCGGACACGTCACCAACCTCAATAGGGTACCGGAGCAAGACGCACATCCCCAAAACGACGCCTTGGCGCACGCTCGGAGAAGGGCCGTCGACGGTCCAACGGGTTCACTGTGAATGTCAGACCCTCGCGCGATGATGCCTTTATGGGAAACGCAGTGGTTGGGGCAGCGGTGATGGATGGTCTTCGGGCATCTGTCGCCAGCCTCGACGCGCTCTTCCTGAGGGACGCGCAGGTGGATTGCGCTCAAGATCCTGACGCCGAAGGCGAAGCTTCAGTGGTTGATGTGTTGGAGCGGAAGTCGGAGCTTCGGCTGCAGCGGCTGGCGTTCTGGAAGCAGTTGGCGGCCCAGGCCGCGGCCGGAATGGCAGCGGACGCCACGGATTTCGCGGAGTTTCAGGAGGCGATGACACCGCCTGACGCCACAGGGGCGGAGCGGGCGTTCGTGGAGATGTCCACGACGGCGGAGGTCGCCGGGGTCCTGACGCTCAGCCCGGGCGCGGCGGCAGCGTTCATCAGCCAGTCACGCAAAGTCTGTGCGATGCCGGCGGTCGCGGGTGCGCTGGCTTCTGGGTTGATGTCGTGGCGGCATGCGGTGATTGTGGCCGACGAAGCGGACTGCCTCGCCACCGAGAGTGCTGAGGCGCTGGTGGCGCACTTCTTCGACCCCGACGCCCCTAACCGTGCCCGCGGGTTGGCACCCGGTGATCTCGTGGCGCACCTGTTCCGCCGGAAGGTCAGGACCTGGCGCGAACGCACCTACCCCGCCTCCCTCGCAGCCCGGCATGCGAGGTGTGTGGCGGACCGGCGGATGGAATACCGCCCCGACGCCGACGGGATGGCATCGATTACCCTGATCCTGCCGGGGGACACCGCCTGCGCCATCTGGAACAAGACCACTGCGATCGCCCGCGGTCTCCGAGGTCCCGGCGAGACCCGCACCCTCACCCAGTTGCGGCCGGACACCGCAGCAGCGCTCCTCTTGAGCGCCCACACCGGGGCCGCTGCCACAGGCGGGTTGGACGGTGGCGAAGGATCTGGCAGCGCATCCGGGGCCGATAGTCTTCCCGGTGCCAGTGGCAACGGGACCGACCCATACTTCGTTGACCTCAGCAAGATCCCCGCGCCGAAAGCCGACGTGCTGGTCACCATTCCGATATTTACAATGTTGGGCAGCACTGAAGAACCGGCAGACCTCGACGGGTACGGGCCCATCTCGGCGGCCATGGCACGGAAACTCGTCGCCGACGGGGCCACATCGTTCTACCGGGTCCTCGTCGACCCCCGCGACGGCGCACCGCTGGAGATCGGCCGGACCAGTTACCGGCTGACGATGGCGATGAAACGCTGGATCAGGATGCGCGACGGGCACTGCACCTTCCCCGGCTGCACCAACCCCAGCACAGACAACGACACCGACCACCTCACCGCCTGGCAGCACCACGGGACAACCGGGGTCAGCAACCTGGCACAACTCTGCCCCAAACATCACCGCCTCAAACACAACAGCGGCTGGACCCCCACACCAGCAACCGGGACTGAACCACCCGGCTGGACCTCCCCCACCGGCCGCCACTACCCAGCCCAACACCCCGACCCACAACAACCACACTGGCCACCCGGACTCCCTGACGCGTTGCACATGACAGGCTCTCTGGAACAAAGGATCCTTGCCGGCGTTGCGGTCTGCCCCGAATACCTCCTTGCCGATCCACCGGATGACGAATTGCTGGACGAAGAATTCGCTTGGGGAGACCGTGTAGCCTCCGACAATCTCTCCCCGGATGATCCGCTCTGGGAAGTCTTCTACGCGGCTCCCTTCGAGCTGCCCACTGATCCGCAACAGGAACACCGGCTACACGATCTCTCGCTCACATGACCGCCAGGGCTGAAAGCTGTAAGAAATCTGATGCTGCGCACGCTTCCGTGCCGACGTCTAAGCCAGCACGTTGAAATAGCGCCAGCAGACCTCTCCCGGTTGCCCGTAACCCGCAGACGTGGACCCGCTGAAATGGCGACACCCGCCGTCGGACCTTCCTCCCGAACGCCCGTCCCGATAGATTCGACAGCAAGATGACTAATTCAGAATTGCCGCACCGCGCCACCGCCTACTGGACCACCGCGAAGGAACAGGGCGAACTCCGGTCCGAGGACTTGCCGGCTCCAAAGCCGGGCGAGGCCGTGGTCCGCGCACTGTACTCCGGTATCAGCAGGGGCACCGAGATGGTGGTCCACCGGGGCGCGGTGCCGCCCAGGGTTGCCGATGAGATGCGCGCCCCGCACCAGGAGGGCGATTTCCCCGGCCCGGTGAAGTTCGGTTACCTGTCGGTCGGCGTCGTGGAGGAAGGCCCGGCCGAGTGGAAGGGACAGCGCGTTTTCTGCCTCAGCCCGCACCAGGACCGGTACGTTGTTCCGGTGGCCGCCCTCACGAGAATTCCGGACGGCGTCCCGTCACAGCGAGCCGTGCTCACCGGAACGGTGGAAACGGCCATCAATGCCCTGTGGGAGGCCGAACCGAAGCTGGGGGACCGCGTCGCCGTCGTCGGGGCGGGCCTGGTGGGCGGGATGGTGGCCACCCTGCTGCGCACCTTCCCGCTTCAGCGTCTTCAACTCGTTGACGTGGATCCGGGACGGAAGAAGCTGGCAGACACCATCGGCGTCGGGTTCACGAGCCCCGAGGACGCCCTTGACGATTGCGACATCGTGATCCATTGCTCCGCTTCCCAGGCAGGCCTCGAACGCAGCCTCCAGCTTGTGGGCGACGACGGGGACGTCATCGAAATGTCCTGGTATGCCGACCGGAAGGTCACCGTGCCCCTGGGGGAGGACTTCCACGCCCGGAGGCTCTCGATCAGGGCAAGCCAGGTGGGCATGGTGGCCCGGTCCCGCCGGCACCGCCGGACCAACGCCGACCGCCTCGACCTGGCCGTCTCGCTGCTCGCCGACCCTGTCTTCGACGCGTTCCTCACCGGACAGTCGGCCTTCGAGGACCTCCCGGAGGTGGTCCAGGGCCTGTCCGATGGAAGCCTTGAAGCCCTCTGCCACGTCATCGAATACCCGCAGGACGTTGCCCGCCAGCCCGGAAGACCGGCCTGAACAACCCGGCAGCCGGTACACGCCACGCCCACTGATTAACCACACCAGACCGACTTCACCAAACAGAGCCAGAGGTAATCCATGTTCAGCCTGACCGTCCGCCGCCACTTCATGATTGCCCACAGCCTGCCGCGTGAGGCGTTCGGACCTGCCCAGGGCCTGCACGGCGCAACGTTCGTCGCGGAGGTGGCGTTCCGCCGTCGTGCCCTGAATGACAACGCGATCGTCCTGGATATCGGCGCCGCCGGAACTGTCATCGAGGAGGTCCTTGACGGACTGAACTACAAGAACCTGGACGAGCACCCGGACTTCGAGGGCAAGCTCAGCACCACCGAGGCCCTCGCCCAGTACATTGCCCAGGCCGTGGCGGAGAAAATCAGCGATGACGACGACGGCCGCCACCTGGACGGGATCGACGTCACCCTCCGCGAGAATCCGGATGCCTGGGCAACGTTCTCGCTGGACCTCAAAGCCTGACCCATGCCCGTGGTGCGGTTGCTGGTCCCCGCCAACATTCGCCACAGCTCCGGCGGTAACGTCTACAACGCCAGGCTGGCAGAGGGAATGCAGAGCCTGGGCTGGGAAGTATGCGTGCTCCCGGTCGAAGGGAACTGGCCCCACGCTTCCGCCAAGGAACGACGCCGGTTCGGCAGCATTCTTGGCGCATGGGAATCAGGGCAAGAGCAACAGTCAGCCGTGGTGCTGGTGGACGGGCTCGTCGCCGTCGGCGCCCCGGACGAGCTCGAAGTCGCGGCCAAGGCGGGCCGGCGAACCTTCGTCCTGGTGCATATGCCCGTCCCGGAAACTTCCGGCCGGGAAGCGTTGCAGAAAGAAGCAAGGGCACTCCGTGCGGCGTCGGGTGTCATCTGCACCAGCAGCAGTGCGGCCGCCATCCTGAAGGAGCGCGGCCTTCCCAACGCCCGGGTCGCCCTTCCGGGAGCCGATCCGGCCCCGCCCGCCACAGGCTCCCGGCCTCCACACCTCCTCGCCGTGGCGGCGCTGCTGCCCAACAAGGACCAACTCCTCACCGTGGCAGCACTCGAAGGCATCCAGGATTTGGAGTGGACGGCCTCGCTGGTCGGATCGGAGCAGGCAGATCCGGCCTACGCCAGGCTGGTGAAGGAAGCCATCGCCCGCAGCGGGCTGGCAGGAAGAGTGCAGCTAACGGGGGAGCTGGCGGGGGATGCGCTTGAGGCGGAATGGAACCGTGCAGACCTGAGCCTCCTTGTCTCCCGCGAAGAAGCGTTTGGCATGGTGGTCACTGAGTCGCTGGCCCGCGGCGTTCCCGGGGTGGTCCGGCAGGGGACCGGTGCGGTCGAAGCGCTGGACCTGGCCGGGCTGAAGGATGCCGACGCCGGCACGCGCCTTCCGGGGGCGGCGCTTGCGCTGCCCCACGGGGGCGAAGCGGACGCAGCCGTTCTCGGCACGGCCCTTCGGCGATGGCTGGAGGACCATGCTTTGCAGCAGGAATGGCGCAGCCGGGCCCTGGAAGCATGCGGCCTCCTGCCCGGGTGGGAGGAGACGGCCGGGAACGTCGTGCGTGCGCTGACGGGCGTCGAGTAAAGCGCGAACAGGGCAAGGCCAAGGAAGCCTCTGGTCACCAGCCGAAGCGGTGCGGCTACAACCGTGTCCGGTGATCCGCGAAGAAGTCGCGCAGCAGCACGGAGCTCTCGCCTTCCCGGATGCCCGGGTAGACCTCCACCCAGTGGTTGAGCCGCCGCTCGCGGAGAATGTCGAACACGGACCCCGCGGCGCCCGCCTTCTCGTCCCAGGCGCCGAACACCACCCGGGGAATCCGGGCCAGGACGATCGCGCCGGCGCACATCGCGCACGGTTCCAGCGTGACCACCAGCGTGCAGTCGGACAACCGCCACCCGTCGTCCGGGCCGCCGGCGAGCCGTGCCAGTTCCCGCAGCCGCTCAGCAGCCTGGCGGAGGGCCACAACCTCGGCATGGGCGGTGGGGTCCCCAAGCTCTTCCCGCTGGTTCCGTCCGGAACCCAGCACCTCGCCGTCGGGCCCCAGCACCACGGCGCCAATGGGGACATCGCCGGTAGCGAGCGCCGCGCGGGCCTCCGCCAGGGCGAGGCCCATCCACTCGTCGTAACTGTTCGATGCGGAGACCATGGCTCAATGATAGTTTCGGGGGATAGTAAGCCTGCGTACTGAATGCCGGGGAGGCGCCGTGAGTACCGTTCGGGACCGCGTGGACCGTTGGATCAAACCGTATGCCGCCTTGTGGCTGACCATGGCGGTGGGCGGAACCCTGATTGTCGCCATGGCCCTCCTGGGTGCCGAAGTGTATTCGGACGTGGTGGATGATGAAGGCCTTGCGAGCCTTGATATCCCCGCCCTGGACTACGCCCAGTCACTGCGCAATCCCGGATTGGATGCGTTCGTCACGGGTTTCACCAACATTGGCGGCGGCATTGGCATGCCCATCCTCGCCACGCTCCTCACCGCGTGGCTGACCTTCCTCAGCAGGTCGTGGCGCCCGCTCCTCCTTGTAGGCGGTGCAGCTGCGGTTTCCACCGCGGCCACCACCCTGGGCAAGCGGCTGGTGGGCCGGACCCGGCCGGACCACTCCGAAGCTGTTCCGCCCTACGAAGACTCACCGTCGTTTCCCAGCGGGCACACCCTCAACACCACGGTGGTGATCGGCGTGCTGGTGTATATCATCTGTCTGCAGTTCCAGGTCCTCAGCGCGCGCATCACGGCCATCACCGCGGGTACCGTCTTCATTGTGTCCATGGGCCTGAGCAGGGTTTTCCTGGGCCACCACTGGTTGACCGATGTTATTGCCGGCTGGACGCTGGGCCTGGCCTGGGTCGGATTCGTCATCCTGGCCCATCGGATGTTCCATCTGATCCGGCGGCGGGAGCACGCGGGGCCCGCGCCATCGTTTGAGCGTCCCGTGGTGCGCGATGTCGTCGCAGACGCCATGCACCACGACAGCGCAACGCATGGCCGCGGAACGGACCACGACGGCGGGACTCACTTAGGCGGAACGGACCACGGCGGCGGGACTCACCCAGGCGCGCATCCAGGCAGCCGCGTCAGGCATCAGGAGCCCGGAGTAGGGGACTCCGGCAGGGACAGCGCCGGATGATAGCTTTGAGCAATGCGCACTCTCGTTGTGGACCACCCGCTGGTCGCCCATAAGCTCACTGTCCTCCGGGATAAGAACACCCCTTCGCCCGTGTTCCGGCAGCTGACCGAAGAGCTAGTGACACTGCTGGCGTACGAGGCCACGCGCGAGGTTCGCACCGAACCGGTCACTATCGAGACTCCGGTCAGCACCACGGTGGGCACGGCCTTCACCAAGCCCACCCCTCTGGTGGTCCCCATCCTGCGCGCCGGCCTCGGCATGCTGGAGGGCATGACCAAGCTGGTCCCCACTGCAGAAGTGGGTTTCCTGGGCATGGCCCGGGACGAGGAAACCCTGGACATCATCACCTACGCCGAGCGCCTGCCTGAGGACCTTACCGGCCGGCAGGTCTTCGTTCTGGATCCCATGCTGGCCACCGGCGGAACCCTGCGCGAGGCCATCAAGTTCCTGTTCAAGCGCGGGGCGTCGGACGTCACGTGCATCTGCCTGCTGGCGGCCCCGGAGGGCCTGGCCAAGCTGGAGGAGGAACTGGGCGAGGCAAACGTGCACATCGTCCTTGCGTCGATTGACGAGAAGCTGAACGAAAAGTCCTACATCGTGCCCGGCCTTGGAGATGCGGGAGACCGGCTGTACGGCATCGCCGGCTGAGGTTCAAGCCTTCCGCGCACAAGTCCCCGGCCGTAGCCTGTGGCAATGGACTGGAAACTTGAACTCGTGTTTGTCCCCGTGTCCGATGTGGACCGCGCCAAGGATTTCTACGTTAATAAAGTGGGTTTCAACGCCGACTTCGACGAACGCCCGTCGGAATCCATCCGCTTCGTGCAGCTGACCCCGCCCGGTTCAGCGTGTTCCATCTGCATCGGGGAAGGCCTCACTGACGCTCCTCCGGGCACCGGCTCCAACCTGCAGCTGGTGGTCAGCGACATCCAGGCCGCCCACGACCACCTGAAGAACAATGGGGTGGCGGTCAGCGATGTGGACGTTCAGGACTGGGGGCACTTCGTGTACTTCGCGGACCCGGACGGCAACCGCTGGGCCGTCCAGTACATTCCGGGACGGTAACGGCACGTCCCAGCCCCAAACCGCTCGGTGGCCGTTAGCGCCAATCCCAAAAATGGCTACCTAACGCACGGGGTAATTGGTGCCTCGCAGGAAGGGCTGCAGATACGACGACGGCCGCCGCTGAACCGGTAGGGTTCGGCGGCGGCCGGTCGAAAGGGCCTCAACGTGTGAAGGTTTTTAGTACCAGTTGTTGCCCAGGTGGAAGTTCAGGGCGCCACACGGGGACTGGTAACGCTCCTTGATGTAGTTCAGGCCCCAGTTGATCTGAGTGCGGTAGTTGGTCAGGTAGTCGGGGCCGGCGCTCGCCATTTTTTCGGCGGGGAGGGACTGCACGATGCCGTAAGCGCCGCTGCTGGCGTTGGTGGCGGTGGTGGTCCAGTCGGATTCCTTAGTCCACAGGGTGACCAGGCACTGCATCTGGTCCTGCGCCCATCCGTAGCTGGCCAGCTGGCCGGACGCGTAGGCCTGTGCGCCGGCAGGATCGTTGACGGCGACGACGGGAGCAGGCTCGGGAGCGGGAGCGGGAGCGGGAGCAGGCTCCGGTGCGGGAGCAGGTGCCGGTTCCGGTGCAGGAGCCGGGGCGGGCGCTGCGGCCGGGGCAGGTTCCGCAGCGGGTGCGGGCGCCGGTGCCGCCTCCTGGGGCTGCACCTTGAGTTCGGCGGGCGCCGAGGCCGCAGGGTTAGACCGGATTTCGCTCTTCTCGATGCTCATCTGGGAATCGGTGGCAGCGGGGGACTCGGAGCCGGTAGCTGCCACGCCGGAAAAGCCGTCCGTGGCCTGGCCTGCGGCGCCTACGCCCACCAGCATGGCTGCGGAGACTGCGAGGACCGCGGCGCGCTTGCCGAAGGAAGACTTCTTGCGGGTTTCAGGCTGCGCGCTGTGGCTCGGGGCCGATTTTGGGCGCGGTTTTACCGTGAATTTAGACATGTTTGTTTCGCCTCTCACACCTGCGGAGTTAGCTGTCGGGTTCGGATGAGGGCATCCGGCCGCACGGCAAATACACGTGCTGGCTTAACCCCAAGGGCAGTACTGCGTTGCCCGGGACGTGGGTCCCCCGCCTCTGCCTCAGTTCAAGCGAAATCCGGGAAGTGGCAGAGCTTGGCGTCATCCGGATATGCGGCCCGAACGGGAACCGCACTCTATCGACGGTACAGGAGAGCGGCGCTTAAGTCACATTTAGGTAACAGACGTCACGACGACGGCGCGTCGCCTTGGCGAATTCAGGCCACGGTCGGCAGGCGAAGCGCAAACTCCGTCATCCCCGGCCGTGATGTGACCGTTACCCGCCCTCCGTGGGCTTCCACGATGGACTGGACAATGGACAGGCCCAGCCCGCTGGTGCCCTCGGCAACGGCCGCGCCGGCCTGGTCGCCGCTGCCCTTGCGGGCCGCGTCTGCGCGGGCGAAGCGCGAAAAGACGTGGTCCACGAAGTCAGCCGGAATGCCTCCGCCGTCGTCCGTGACCGTCACGACGGCGGCGCCGTCGGGTGCCGTACCGACGCCGGCCACCACGGTGGTTCCGGCAGGGGTGTGTTTCCGGGCGTTGGACAGCAGGTTCATGAGTACCTGCCGCAGCTGCGCGCCGTCCCCGTTGACCAGCACCGGCTCCGCAGGAAGATCCAGCCGCCAGGTGTGGCTCGGGGCCATGACTTTTTCGTCGCTGACGCTTTCCACCACCAGCTGCGTCAGGTCCACCTCGGCCAGCTTGAGCGGCTGGCCCTCATCCAGCCGCGCCAGGAGCAGCAGGTCCTCCACCAGTGCCGTCATCCGCTCGGACTGGCTTTGGACCCGGGCCAGCGATTTCTGCCCATCGGGAGTGAAGTCCTCCGTCATCCGCATCAGCTCGGTGTAGCCGCGGATGGCGGTCAGCGGGGTGCGGAGCTCGTGCGAGGCGTCCGCCACGAACTGGCGCACCTTGGTTTCGCTCTTCTGCCGGGCTTCCAGGGCGCTGGCTACGTTGTCCAGCATGAGGTTCAGTGCATGCCCCACACTGCCCACCTCCGTGCCGGGGTTGGAGTTCGACGGCGGCACCCGCACGGCGAGCGCCACCTCACCGGCGTCCAGGGGCAGTTCAGACACCCTGGTGGCAACTTCGGAGAGCTGTTCCAAGGGTTTCATTGTGCGGCGGATCAGTACGGTCCCCACGAGGCCGATCAGCAGCAGGCCGCCCAACGACACGAACACGAAGGTCCACACCAGGGACCTGAGGGTACTTTCCTTGGTAGCCAGGGGGAGTCCTGTGACCAGGACATCGCCGGAGTTTGTCTGGACCGCGATCAGCCGGTAATCACCGCTGGACATCGAACGGTCCACGGGCCGGGAGTTGGCGTCGAGCGCAAGGAGCGTCTCCTTGTCCTCCGTGGACAAGGGCTGGCGGGTGGTGTCAGAGGCGAGGAAGCCGCCGGAACTCACCTGGCCGTTGCGGATGCTCGCGTTCACGGTGCCGATTCTCTGGCCCCGGGCGTCCAGGGGGTCCCGTCCGTTGAAGCCGCCAAACGGCGGGCGGCCGGGGTTGTCGGCAAGGTTTGCGGCTTGGCTGAGCTGGTCATCAAGCTGCCGGGTCAGGAAGGCGTCCATCGATGCGTAGCTCACGATGCCAACGGCACCGCAGATGGCGATAAGCAGGGCCATGGCCAGGGCAATCAGGCGGGTGCGCAGGTGCCAGGTTGCCGGCCTGAGCCAACTCCGGGCGTAGGGAGCTTCTGAAGTGGCCATGGCGTGCTACTCCGCCGGCTTGATGACGTAGCCGGCCCCGCGGACGGTGTGGATCATGGGCGGATGGACGGCGTCGATCTTTTTGCGGAGGTAGGAGATGTAGAGCTCCACAATGTTGGCCTGGCCGCCGAAATCGTAGTCCCACACCCGGTCAAGGATCTGGGCCTTGCTGATGACACGCTTGGGGTTTTCCATGAGGTAGCGGAGCAGCTCGAACTGGGTGGCCGTCAGCTGCACATCATCCCCGGCGCGGGTGACTTCCCGGGTGTCGACGTTGAGCACCAGGTCGCCCACCACCAATTCGGCAGTGTCCATGGCTGCGACGCCTGAGCGCTGAACCAGCCGGTGCAGGCGGAGGATGACTTCCTCCATGCTGAACGGTTTGGTGACATAGTCGTCACCGCCGGCGGCCAGGCCGACGATGCGGTCCTGGACTGCGTCCTTCGCGGTCAGGAAGAGGGCGGGCACCTCCGGCGCGAAGGCGCGGATCCTGCCCAGCAGCTCCACGCCGTCGAACCCTGGCAGCATTACGTCCAGCACCAGGACGTCGGGGCGGAAGTCCTTGGCCAGCTTCACCGCCTCGGGCCCGTCCGCTGCCACTGCCACGGACCACCCGGCCATCCGCAGGCCCATGCTCATCAGCTCGGAAAGGCTGGGTTCGTCATCCACCACCAGGGCGCGGATGGGGGAGCCGTCCGGATGGGAGAGCTTGGGGAGGTTGTTGGTCATGGAGTGCGAGGTGGCCATGGGACAACTCTCCGATCCTTCGATATAGGCGGGCTTTGGGCTACCTGTGCCCCAGCTGTGAATCCCAGCCTAGCCAGCTGGGCGTCGCAGCGGGTGAGGCAGCGTCGGCGCCAAGGTCCAAATGTCACAGTCAGCACTGCCCCGCTGCACAGCCCGGGTACAGGAACGCGGCTGACGCTGATGGAACATCAGCAGAGGCGACCGCCACGTTCCCTTGGAGCAGTCAATGGACCAGCAGAACAACCGTGCCGTCCCGGACGAACCGGCCCAGGGTGGACAGCCGCATCAGGCCGGCGCCGCAGCCGAGGGGCAGGCCCGCCCGCAAAGCCAGTGGGAAGTCTTTGCCGGCAACCCCGACAGCCCGCAGGCACCTTCCGGTTGGGCACCTCCCCGCATCGCGGAGAGCAGGCCGTCCCAGGATTGGGCCGCTCCCGGGAGCGGCCAGCCTGCTGGATGGGGGAGTACGACGGCGGACACGGACCAGCGGCAGGAACAGCCGGCAGGGTGGGGCGCACCGCAGCCGTACCCGGCAGAGGGGCGGCCCCGGGCTTTGGACGGCCGGACTTTGGATAACCGGGGCAGGGCAGCCAGGAAGGGGCTGATCATTGGCGGAGTCGTGGTGGCGGTGGCCGCAGCAGCTGGTGCGGGGGCCTATGCCGCCGGAAACAGCTCCGTGGCAGCCGCGGACAATACCCAGGATGCCGGCGGCGCCAGCGGGACCAACGGGCAGGCGGACCCCGGCGGCCAGTTCGCGCCCGGCGGCCAGTCCGGAATGACAGCCCCGGACGGCATTGGCGGCATGAACGGCGGAGCCATGGGCGGCCCCGGCGGTCTCGGCATAGGGCTGGCAGGGCTGAACGCCGCCATACACTCCGAATATGTGATCCTGCAGGATTCTTCCTACGTGACCATGGCTTCCCAGACGGGCACCGTCACGGACGTTTTGTCTGACTGGCTGACCGTCAAGAGCGAGGACGGGTTTTCGCGCACCTACGCCGTCGGAGCGGATGTGCAGGTATCAGAGGGCATCCGGCAACGGGGCAGCGGCAGCACGGGTGGCACACTGGGCATCTCGGAAGACACGTCCGGGTCAACCGTCCGCGTTACCGCGCTCAAGTCGTCGGACAGCTACACAGCCAAGACCGTACTGCTTGCGACGGCGTCCGGTACGGCAGCAGCTCCGGGTGCGGGGACAACCACCAACTGACCGGCCGTCGCAATGTGAGACGCCGCCGCGGTGGCTTCGTTCAGGTAGCCGGGGGCCAAAAAGACGGCTAGCAGCCGGCAATGAATTGGACAGTGAGGACCCTCCGGTGGGTCGATTCTATGTCAAGCGATTGAAATTCAGCGTGATTCGATAGATTGCGTATCCATCGAAGATAGTTCAATCAAATAACTCTCCGAGGGATCATTCTCGGATAACGAGTGTTATTATTTGACCTTCCCAGAATCGTGATCTGTCGCACATTCCGCCGCTTTGTCTCACGATGCGGACGATCCCGCCCATTGTTACTTGCAAGTTGCCATTGTTACGCTGCACACTTCCAATGTGAACAAGAACTCAACAGCACCTGCAGCCGCAGAATATTGGCCCAGCACATCAGCTGCTGCCGACATGCGCTGTTGTCGAATGCACGCCTGACCTTCTACACCCTTCGAAGTTCTTAGGCATTCGCCCCCAGCCCAGCGTCGGGCGCCCCTCCCCATTCGCAGTGCGGGGAAACCCAGCATTCGAGTGCCGCTATGGCGGCCATTCACATTGAGGTAAGCATTCCATGTCAGTTGCATCCGGATACGTCCACATCTCCGTCCGTAACGCCGCCAAGGCCGGCCAGCCGTCCGGCCTCCGCCCCGGTTTCGGCCCCCGCCCCTCGCTTGCTCCGACGTCCGGAAACAGCTTCCCGGCGCAGGGCTACTCACCGCAGGGCTACAACCCCAACTCCTACGGCCAGCTCCGCGCGGTGCAGCCCACGGAGACCGCGGCGCCCATCACCGCCCCCACCCCCGTGGTGGCCGGGCCTAACGCCGTCCGGCCGGTTCCCAACGAGAATGTGGCCCGCGGGTTTGTGCTGTACATGGGCATTGATGAGGAAACCGCTGCAGCTGCCGGCACCTCCATTGCCAAGCTTGCCCAGGAAATCCGGGCCTACGCCCAGTCGCTGGTGACCGGCGCCGAAAGCTACGCCGCCGTGGCCGTTGCCCCTGCCGGCACCCCCGGTTCCGCGCTCGACGTCGTCCGTTCCACCTTCGGCGACCCCACCGTCAACGCCCGGCAGCGCACCGAGGCACCCCGGCCCCAGCAGCCGCAGGAGCCCCGCCCCTCCGGCGTCCTGATCGACCTCGCCCGCCGCGAAGTCCACCTCGATGGCGAGTCCCTCAACCTGACCTTCAAGGAGTTCGAACTCCTGAACTACCTGGTGGAAAACGGCACCCGCACGGTGGGCCGCGACGAACTGCTTGAAGGCCTGTGGCGCAACGCCGAAGAGGTCCCCAACGAGCGCACCATCGACGTCCACATCCGCCGCCTCCGCTCCAAGCTCGGCCGGCTGGCCAACACCGTCCGCACGGTCCGCGGCCAGGGCTACAGGTTCTACGAGCACCCCGAGGTAGTCGTCTGGGCCGCTCCGGAATACTCGATCTAGAAACGCTCATCACCGCCAGAAGGCGGCACGATCCCTCTGCGCCTGCGCTCGTTCCTCACGCAACAACGGCGCTTTCGGGATGTGCCGCCTTCTTGCGTTCGTGTTGCCCAGCCAAGCATTGACCTCCACGGCTAAGTGGTTTGGATAGGCTTGGGCCATGAGTGAGCACCATCTTCGCCGGCTTGTGATCATGCGGCATTCCAAGGCCGACTGGCCCGGCGGGATTGCCGACCATGAGCGGCCCCTGGAGGAACGCGGTCACCGGGAGGCGCCGCTGGCTGGGAAGTGGCTGCTTAAGCACAACATCGTCCCTGACTTCATCCTGTGCTCGAGTGCCCTGCGTACCCGCCAGACCTGCACCTGGGTGTGCTCGGAGCTGGGGGACAAGGCGCCCACGCCCAAGCTTGAAGACGGGCTGTATGCCGCCTCGGCCCTGCGCATGCTTGCCGTGGTCAACCACGTTCCGGATACCGTGACCACCCTGATGCTGATCTCGCACCTGCCGGGCGTCCAGGACCTGGCGATGCACCTGGCCTCCCGGGACTCCGACCATGATGCTTATATGGACGCTGCCACCCGGTATCCCACCAGCGCGCTGACAGTTCTGGAAACCGAAAAGTCGTGGGCCGAGCTGGACGGGCAGGACGCCCGCATCACCAGGTTCAAGGTTCCCCGGGCCCACTAGCAGCGATCTTCCGCAGCAGTTCGGACACGTACCGGATGCCCGGGCTGGCCGTCATGGTCCTGCGGTGGACAATGCCCACCTGCCGCGCCTGGACGGGGTCCGTGACGGGCACCGCAACCACGTCCCGCGGCAGCACCGGGCGGCCCAGCCGCGGAACCAGGGCCACCACTGCGGCCTGCTCCACGAGGGCGATGTGGGTGGCGAAATCGGGGTCGTAGACCTTGATGTCGGGAACCCGGCCAAGATCGGCGAAGATCCTCAGCAGGGCTTCGTTGCAGATGGCCCCGTGCGGGGTGCTGATCCATTGCTCATCCACCAGGTCCGCCGGTGTGACCCCGGAGCGCCCTGCCAGCTTGTGGCTGCTGTGCACGAGGACATCGGCGATGTCCTCGCACAGCCACTCCAGCGACAGATGCTCGGGAATCACCAGCGGAACGGAATTCCAGTTGTGCACCAGGCCCAGGTCCGCCTCGCCGTTGGCCACGCGGGCCACGGCCTCACGTGGGTCTTCGGCAAGGACGCTGACGTCCAGGTCGCTTTCGGTCGCGGCCAGTTTGCCCAGCAGTGGCCCCACCAGTCCGCGGCATGCGGTGGAGAATGCCACCACCCGCAGCTGCCCGCTGGGCTTGGCCGGATCGGCCAGCAGGGTTGACTGGAGTTCTTCGAGTTCGGCAAGGATGCGCCGCCCATAGGCGGCGAGTGCCACGCCCCTTTCGGTGAGCAGTACGCCCCGTCCCCGGCGTTCCAGCACGGCAAAGCCGGCTTCCCTCTCCAACTTCTTCACCTGCTGGGAGACGGCCGAAGGGCTGAAGCCCATAGCTTCGGAGGCTGCAATGACGGACCGGTACTGTTCAATCGCGGCCAGGGCCCGGAGCGACCCGATATCAATCATGAAGCAAAAGTACACGATTTACGGTGCAAATAAACGCTGGTGCTTCATTGCTGCTTCTGCCACTCTGATGGGGTGAATCTCCGCAACTCCCTCCTCGCCGTCCTGGTTGCCATCCTGTGGGGCCTGAATTTCGTTGCCATCGACATCGGGCTGCACCCCGGGGGAGGGGACGTCCCGCCGCTCCTGTTCGTGCCGATGCGCTTCGTCCTGGTGGTGGTCCCGTGGATCTTCTTCATCCGCAAGCCGGATGTCAGCTGGAAGGCGATCATCGGCGTCGGCCTCTTCATGAGTGCCGGGCAGTTCGGGCTCCTTTACCTGGCCATGGCGCTGGGAATGCCGGCAGGGCTCGCTTCCCTGGTGTTGCAGGCGCAGGTGCTCCTGACGGTCCTGCTTGCCACCGTTTTCCTCGGTGAACGGCCCGGACCCCGCCAGCTTGCCGGGGTGGTCCTGGGCGTGGCGGGGCTGGCCGTCGTCGCGGCGGGCCGCAGCGCTGTCGCGCCATTGCTGCCCTTCCTCATCGTCCTCGCGGCCGCACTGTCCTGGGCCGCAGGGAACGTCATTGCCCGGAAAGCGCGGGCAGCCTCGGGACTGGGCCTGGTGGTGTGGTCCGGCGCCGTGGTGCCGCTGCCCCTTTTCTGCCTGTCGCTGGTGGTGGATGGCCCCGGCGCAGTGCTGGGGACGCTCGGGCACCTGCAGGCGCCCACGCTGCTGAGCGCACTGTACACGGCCGTGTTCGCCTCGCTGGTGGGCTACGGAATCTGGAACCGGCTGCTGGCCAGCCACCCGTCGTCCGCCGTTGTTCCGTTCACCCTGCTGGTCCCGGTGGTGGGAATGGGCACGGCCTGGCTGGTCCTGGCGGAAATTCCCACGCCAACGGAAATTGCGGGCGGGCTGCTGCTCCTTGCAGGCGTGGCGACGGCGGTGGTGAACTTCAGCCGGAGGCCGCCTCAGCGGCCCGTGGTTGAGCCGTTGCCGGACTTCGGGGACGGGCGGCGGGCAGGTGTGGACGGCAACCTGGCCGGCGGCCGGGTCCCCGGGGCACGCTGAGCCGCCGAACCCTGGGCACCTGGTCCCTGGGCGCCGGAACGTTGGCCGCCGGAGGCCCTTGTCGCGGAACGCTGCGTCCCGGAACCCTGTTCAGCCGCGCGCGGCGCACCTGGCCTGGGCGCAGCCGTACGTTGTTCTCCCGCCCGCTGCGCACCCGGGCGCCGCGCGGGGTTCTGTGCCGTTCCCCGGCCGGAGGGACGGCTCGCGGCTGCGGGCCTGCGTCCCGCCGTGGCGGGCCTGCGCGCGCTGCCAGCACGACGCCGGGACGGCCATGCAGCGCCCAGGAAAAGGACCGCCAGGGTCCCCGCAGCGGCGGCAGCGGCCACCATGAAGTAGTTGTCCGGATCGTTCGTGGGCAACGGGGTGCCGATGAAGGATGACTCGCCGTCGAACGCCAGCTCCCAGGTGCTCAGGAATGCGAGCGAGCACGCGATGGTGATGCTGGTACCCGCACCTGTCGCTACGAGGGCCAGGCGACGCCGACGGACGAGCAGCTCCCCGACCGCGGCCACATAGGCCAGCGCCAGGACGCCTAGGAACGCCAGGAACACAGGCTCCGCCAGCGTCATCCCCGTCAGGACCAGCAGCCCGGCCGCGACGATGCCGCAAATGACCGCAAACTTTCCGCTGTTGCCCATGTGACGCATGTGCTCCATCATCTCCGAGGGTGCGCATCCTTCAGGACGTAGCCGCGCATGATGGCCATGATTGCTGCAACGCTTTGGTCACGGGTCCGCTCGGGGTTATAGGTCTGCCGGTCCAGGCCCACAACGAAGCAGGCGCCGAAGATGGCCGTTTCAAGGCTCCCGCGGGGTACGGACTCGTCCACCGGGTAGGCCTTCGCCACGTTGTCCACGGCCTGACCCACCACCTCCAACAGCTCCCCGCGAAGCACCGCGAAGGTGCCCTGCCACTCGCTGGGGATGCGCCAGTTCTCGCTCACCCACAGCCGGGCGAAGGACGGGTACTCGGCCATGAAATCCATGGCCTGCCCGATCATCGACTCCATGGCCACCAGGGGATCCCCGGCCGAAACGGAGGGATCCCCGTCCGAATCAGTGGAACTCCCGGCTTCGGCACCGCCGGTCTTATTGGCCTTGCGCGGGCGTCCGGTACGTGGCTGCCCTGCGTCGGCGGCTCCCAGCAGCCTGGCCTTCAGGATGTCCACACCATGCCTCAGCAGCTGGGCGATCAGTTCGGACTTACTGCCGAAGTTGTAGTAGACAGTTCCCTTCGATACGCCGGCGGCCGCGGCGATTTCGTCCACCGTCACGTTTGCGGCCCCGCGCTCGCCGATCAGTGCCATGGAGGCATCGAACAGCTTCTGCCGGGTGGCCGTGGTCCGGGCCGGCCGCCGCCCTTTCGTAGTGTCTAAGGGATGTGTGCCCATTTCCGCCGTTTCCAGGACCGAAGCTGCCGCTGCCCCGTCTGCCAAGGCAGCGCCCGTATCCTCCGGGTCCTTGCTCATACGGCAATCTCCGGCTTAAGCGTCTTCAAAGTCCAGTACTTGTTCTTGCGCACTGCCAGCGTGGACATCACGGTACCCAGCAGGGTGTACCCCAGGAGGCCGGCCACGGTGGGCAGGATCATGGACAGGTCCGCCCCGTAGATCAGGTGCCGCATTCCGGTCACCACGTACCCCATGGGAAGGATCTCGTGCACCACATGCAGGGGCTGCGGTGTGGTCTGCCACGGGAAGGTACCTCCCGAGGACACGAGCTGGAGCACCAGCAGGATGAGCACCACCAGCTTGCCGGGGGAGCCCAGTAGCGCAACGATCCCCTGGATCAGTGCACTGAACGCCATGGCCGCCGCCAGCATGAACAGCCACATCATCACCGGATGCGCGGGGTTCAGGCCCAGGGCGACGTTCACCACCAGGGTCAGCAGGGACGCCTGCACAACGGATACAGCCAGGAAAGGGAGCCAGCCGCCCAGGGCGATCTTCCAGGACGGGGCGTTGGACGCCAGCGCCCGCTGGGTGATGGGACGCATGGCCTGCACCAGCATGAAGATGCCGATCCACAGGGCCAGCGTGAGGAAGAACGGTGCCAGCCCGGCGCCGTAGGAGTTGGCCTTGGCCTGGGAAACGTTGCTGACCGCAACCGGATCCGCCATGACCCTGGACAGGTTGTCCTTCTGGGCATCGTCGGGGTTGGGAACCTGCCCGGCACCCTTGCCGATCTCATCGGCCAGCGTGCGTGAACCGTCCGCGGCCGTGCCGGCACCGTCGGCCAGCTGGGCAGCGCCGGAATCGAGCTTCTGCGCCCCCGCAGCCAGGCTGGAGGTGCCGTCCAATGCGGCCTGCTCACCGGTGGCGAGGGTGGCGGCACCGGTATGGAGTTTGTCGGCGCCGCTTGAGGCCTGCCCGATGGCGTCCTTCAGTGCTGGGGTGGCGGCGGCCAGTTGCGCGGCGCCCACACTGACGGCCTCGGAGCCGTCGGCGAGCTGCTGGATCTGGGCCGCATCCGACTGCAGCTTCGCCTTGGCGGCGGCTACCGGGTTGGACGTGGCTGCGGCATCGAAGTCGGCAAGAATGGCGTTGGCCTGCTCCTGCGTCAGTACGCCCGAAGCCACCAGCCGGCTGTTGGACTCCACCACCCGTGCCCGCAGCCCCTTGTCCGCAGCCTCCAGCTGCGTTGCCACATCCTGGACCTTGGTGTTGAGCTGGGCATTCCCGGCGGCCACCTGCGCAGCCCCGGACGCAAGCGTCTGCGAGTCGGTGGGGAGCGACCCGGTCTTGTCCTTCAATACCGACAGGCCGCTGCTTAACTGGCCGGCGCCGTCGGTGAGCTGATTGGCTCCGTCGCGGAGCTTCAGCTGCCCGGCCTCGAGCTGGGAGGCTCCGCTGCTGAGGTCTGTGGTTCCCTGATGCAGCGTCACGGTGCCGTCGCGGAGGGTGGCGACGCCGTCCGCCAGCTGCCCCGCACCGTCGGCGGCTTTCACCATCTGGGTGTGGATGGTTCCAAAGCCGGTGAGCAGCTGGTTCGCGGTTTCCTCGCCCACCTCGGTGGCCACCGTGGTGTGAACAGCAGTGGTCAGCTTGTCCACGATGGTGCTGAGGAGATAGTTGTTCGCGTCGTTGGTGGTGACATTGAGCATCGCCTGGCTCGCGGAGTCGAAGCTACCCGGCGAAGCCAGGTTGGCGGAGAAGTCTTTCGGGATCTTAAGGGCAAAGGCGTACTCGCCGCTGCTGACGCCCTCATCCGCTGCTGCGGAGCTTTCCACCGGAATCCAGTGGAAGACGTTCCCCTCCACCAGGCTGTCCGCCACCTTCGCCCCGGCCTCCAAACGGGTACCGTCGCTGCTTCCGGCCCCCGTATCCTCGACCACCAGCGCGGCATCAAGGTTGTTCAGGTGGCCGTAAGGATTCCAGTTGGCGTACAAATAGACGGCCCCGTACAAGAGGGGGACCATGGTCAGCGCGAGGATGGTCAGCTTGGGCAGCAGCCCGCCGGTCATGCGCTTGAGTTCGGAGCGGGCCAGCCGGATGACTGTCACTTGGCAACCTCGGTTTCGAGTTCATCGGTCCGGACGTGCTGCCCGGTGTGTGCAGGGGTGGCCCGGCTTTCGTGGCCATGGGTACCCTCGTTGAGGGCATCGTCTTCATCCGGACGCTCCGGCAGCCCGTCGTCGCGGATCGCAGCTTCGTGGCGGCCAGTCTGCCGGCCGTCGCTCGCCTCGTCAGTTTCCGTCACGGGCCCATCTGTCACGGCATCGTTGCCCACATCTGCCACAGCATCGTTGCCCACGACGGCGGACGGGCCGTTCCACGACGGCGGGAGGGCGCGCACGGTGGCGACGACCGCGAGCGGCCTTCCGGCGTCGGACGCCAATTCCTGCAGGCGGGGCAGCCAGGCGGCGTTGTCCGCGCTGTGCCTGTCCGGAGAGTCCACCACGAGGAGGTCGGTGTGCGGGTTGGCCAGCGCCAGCGCGGTCAGCAGCTCCAGCCGCCGGGCGGGGTCCAGCTGTTCGGTCCAGAGGCCGGCGATGTCCTCGAAGCGGTTCACTTTGAGCCACGGGCCGCTGAGCAGCGCGCCCCGGTAGCGGCGCGGCACCAGGGCAAGGTCCTCTGTCACGAGGTCGCGCACGCTCAGGTGCTCCTCCGGCTCGTTCACGCCGGGGGAGTCCACCAGGGCACTGGCCAGCCGCAGCTGCCGGGTGCGCTGCTGCCCGTCCCAGGCAACCGAGCCGCCGGTGGACTTCATCCGCCCACTGAGGGCAAGGGCAAGGGCCGTGCGTTGGTCCTGGCGGTCACCGGCCACCAGCAGGAGCTGTCCCCGCTCCACGGCAAGCGCGGTGGGAGGGAGCAGGGGATCGCGGCGGCCTTTGACAGAAAGCTGGCGTGCTGAGAGCAAGGGGAGCCTTTCACAGAAAGTGTCTGCTACAAGACTAACCAAACTGACCGGTCAGTTCAAATACGAACCCTACAATCCATACTTCTCCAGCAAGCGCAGCCACACCTCGCTGATGGTGGGGTACGCGGGGACCGCATGCCATAGCCGGTGGAGCGGAACTTCACCCACGACGGCGATGGTCGCCGCGTGCAGGAGCTCCGCCACGTCCGGGCCGGCGAAAGTGGCGCCCAAAAGGACTTTCCGGTCCTCGTCGATGACCAGCTGCGCCCAGCCCTCGTAGTTCTCGGAGTGCAGGGAGGACCCCGCAACCTGGATGGGAAGCTCCACTGATGACACGTTGTAGCCGTCCTTGCGGGCCCGCTGGAGACTGCGGCCCACTGTTGCGAGTTCCGGATCAGTGAAGACCACCCCGGGGACGGCGTGATCGTTGGCTGTCTGGGCGAAGCGGCTCCAGTCCGCCGGACTGCCGTCCAGTTCTCCCCTGGCGCGCGCCGCAATGGCGTCCCCGGTGGCGCGGGCCTCGTATTTGCCCTGGTGCGTGTAGAGGTTCCGCCCCGCGGCGTCGCCCACCGCATACAGCCAGCTGCCGTCACCCTGCGCGGCATGGACCAGCCCGGTGTTGTCCGTTTCAAGGAGCAAGCGCCCGTCCGCATCTGGAGCGAAACCGACGCTTTCCAGGCCAAGTCCCTCAAGGGCGGGGTGCCGGCCCGTCGATACCAGGACCTTATCCGCCGTGACGCTGGAACCGTCGCCAAGCTCGATACTGAAGGTGCCGTCGTCGTTCAAGCCGATCCGCTGCGTGGCTGTGTGGAGGCGAAGGTCAACGCCGTCAGCCCGCAGGCCGGAGGCAACAAGCGCGGCGGCTTCTTCCGGGAAGCTTCCCAGCAGGCCGCTGCGCGCAACGAGCGTCACTGCCGAGCCCAGCCGGGCAAAGGCCTGGGCCAGTTCAGTTCCTGCCACGCCGCCGCCCAGCACGGCCAACCGGGCCGGCACCTCGCTGGCGGAGGTCGCTTCCCGATTGCTCCAGACCTGCACGTCCGCCAGCCCCTCAATGGGCGGCTGGGTGGGCACCGATCCGGTGGCCAGGACCACGGCGTGCCGGGCGTTGAGGCGGTGGTCTGTTCCGTCCAGCCCTGCCACCTCAACAGTCCGGGGCCCGGTGAGGAAGGCGTGGCCGCGGACCAGCTCAATGCCGGAGTCCTTGACCCATTCCACTTGTCCGTCGTCCTGCCAGTTTGGACGTGAAGTAGTTCCTGCGGGACAGGACGGCTTTGGCGTCCAGCGTCCGGGTTACGGCTTCCTTGGCGCCGGGCGTCGTCTGCGCACCGTGCAGTGCGGTGCCCGGCCGGAGCAGGGCCTTGGATGGCATGCAGGCCCAGTATGAGCATTCACCGCCCACCAGTTCAGCTTCGATGAGTACCGCGGTAAGCCCGCCCTTGACCACACGGTCCGCCACGTTTTCGCCGGCAGCGCCGGCACCGATTACTACTACGTCATACTCGCGCCCAGCAGGCTCAGGAATCATGGGGACAGCCTACGCCGGACGGCCGGGCGAAACGTGTGGACAAGCAGTGAAGGCGTGAGTGGCGGCAGCGAAGGAGGCATGCCGTGGATCGGGGAACGCCGGCAGGCGTTAAAGCAAAAGGTCCGCACCGGCGAACCGGTGCGGACCTTGTTTGTGCGCCCAAAGGGATTCGAACCCCTGACCTTCTGTTCCGTAGACAGACGCTCTATCCAGCTGAGCTATGGGCGCATCTCGTGTTCCCGGAGAAGAACCGCTCTCCTTGGAACTCGAATTACTTTACGCGAGTCTTGACGGAGTGCCAAATCGAGAGAGCTGTTATCTGCGCTACTAGACCGGTCTAGGTGACCTTCCTCACTTAATCGTAGACTTTTCCACAAATATTCCTTGAAATCTCGCGGAATCCGCATTTTGAGCCATCTTGTAGCAAGCAACCTGCCGAAATCCGGCACTGGTCCGGACCATAGCATTTAGGACACACCGATGAACCCGAGGAAGGGAACCGCAATGGGCGATCTGGCACAGAAGCCGCTGCTTGACGAAGCACCCACCACACATGCCGGGCTGCTGGCATGGGTCGAAGAAGTTGCTGAGCTGACGCAGCCGGACCGCATCTACTGGGTTGACGGGTCCGAAGAGGAGAACACGCGCCTCACCGATGAACTCGTTGCCGCCGGCACGCTGACCAGGCTCAACCAGGACCTGTTCCCCAACTCCTTCGCAGCCTTCTCCGATCCGGCCGATGTTGCCCGGGTCGAGGAACAGACCTTCATCTGCTCCGAGAACAAGCGCGACGCCGGATTCACCAACAACTGGATGGCTCCGGCGGAGATGAAGGAGAAGCTGCGCGGCCTGTTCGCCGGCTCCATGCGCGGCCGCACCATGTACGTCATCCCCTTCGTCATGGGCCACCTTGACGCGGAGGACCCGAAGTTCGGCGTCGAAATCACGGACAGTGCCTACGTTGTGGCCTCGATGCGCATCATGGCCCGCATCGGCACCGATGTCCTGAACCGCATCACCGAGACCAACGCCTTCTTCGTTCCGGCCCTGCACTCCCTGGGTGCGCCGCTGGAACAGGGCCAGGCCGACGTGCCCTGGCCGTGCAACCCGGACAAGTGGATTGTCCACTTCCCGGAGGAGCGCTCCATCTGGTCGTTCGGCTCCGGCTACGGCGGCAACGCCCTGCTGGGCAAGAAGTGCTACGCCCTGCGCATCGCTTCCGTGATGGCCCGCGACGAGGGCTGGCTGGCCGAGCACATGCTGATTCTCAAGCTCACCTCGCCCGAGCAGAAGACGTACTACGTTTCCGCAGCCTTCCCGTCCGCCTGCGGCAAGACCAACCTCGCGCTGCTTGATCCCACCATCAGCGGCTGGAAGGTCGAAACCCTCGGCGATGACATCACCTGGATGCGCTTCGGCAAGGAAGGCGAGCTCCGCGCGGTCAACCCCGAAGCCGGCCTGTTCGGTGTGGCTCCCGGTACCGGCTGGGGCACCAACCCCAACGCCATGCGCGCCATCGCCAAGGGCAACAGCATCTTCACCAACGTTGCGATGACCGACGACGGCGGCGTGTGGTGGGAGGGGATGACCGAGGAAACCCCTGCGCACCTGACTGACTGGCAGGGCAACTCCTGGACGCCCGACTCGGACAAGCCCGCTGCGCACCCGAACTCCCGCTTCTGCACCCCGATCGACCAGATCGACATGCTCGCCGAGGAATACAACAACCCCGAGGGCGTGGAGCTGTCCGCGATCCTGTTCGGCGGCCGCCGCAAGACCACCATCCCGCTGGTGACCGAGGCCCGCAGCTGGTCCAACGGTATCTTCATGGGCTCCACCCTGTCCTCCGAAACCACTGCAGCTGCAGCCGGTGCGGTGGGCGTGGTCCGCCGCGACCCCATGGCCATGCTGCCCTTCATCGGCTACGACGCAGGCGACTACCTGAACCACTGGGTCAACCTGTCCGCCAAGGCCAACCCGGAACGGCTGCCCAAGATCTTCCTGGTCAACTGGTTCCGCCGGAACTCCGAAGGCGGCTTCGCCTGGCCCGGGTTCGGCGACAACGCCCGCGTCCTCAAGTGGGCCATCGAGCGCCTTGAGGGCAAGGCCGACGCCGTCGAAACCCCCATCGGATTCGTTCCTACCGGCGAGGCCATCGACCTCGAAGGCCTGGACATGACCCCCGCCCAGGTGGAGGAAGCAGTCAGGGTTGACCCCGCAGAGTGGGCCACCGAGCTGGCCTCCATCGAGGAATGGTTCGACAACTTCGGCGGCTCCCTCCCGCAGGCGCTGCAGTCCGAGCTGAACGGCCTGAAGTCCCGCCTCGCGTAGGAGTTCTTCGCTGAGTACGACGGCGGCCCCGCACCTTTCGCGAAAAGGTGCGGGGCCGCCGTCGTACTTTTGCTTTTAAGAAGCCTGCCAGATGTCCGGGCCGAAGACTTCGTAGTGGATGCGGGTTGCCGGAATGCCGGCGTTGATGGCCTCATTGCGGATGTTCTTCATGAACGGCAGCGGACCGCACAGGTAGAGGGAGGCATCGGCGGGAAGGTCCACCTCGCGCAGGGACATGAATCCCTCCCTCGCACCGTCCACCGGCTGCTCCAGCCACAGCTGCAGCTCGGCTCCGTCCAGGCGCTCGACGTCGTCCGTCATCTGGCCGCGCAGTGCCCAGCTGTCCAGGGTGCTCTCGGCGTGCAGCACCAGGACCTGCCGGTCGGTGCCGGTGTCGGCGAGTGAGCGCAGGATGGAGGCCGTGGGGGTGCAGCCGATGCCGGCGGAGGCCAGGACCACCGGGCCGTCGCCTTCCTTGAGCGTGATTTCGCCGTAGGGGTTTGAAATTTCCAGGATGTCGCCCGCCTGGACGGTGTTGTGCAGGACGGGGGAGACCTCACCGCCGTCGTCCTTCTTGGTGGTGAAGCTGCGGCTGGTGCCGGCTTCGCCTGACAGGGAGTACTGGCGCACCTGGCGCAGGCCGTCCGGAAGCTGGACCTTGACGCTGACGTACTGGCCGGGAAGTGCTTCGGTGACGGGGGTGTCGTCGGCAGGTTCCAGGGTGAACGTCATGGATCCGACGCCGGCCGGCGTCTTGGCGGACACGCGCCACGGCGCCCACATCCTGCCGTTGGCCTGGGCCGCGTACAGGCCCTTTTCCAGCTTGATGAGCGCGTCCGCCATGAGCCAGTAGACCTCGGTCCAGGCTTCTGCGATCTCCGGGGTGATCACTTCGGCAAGGTCCTCGGCGATCGCGGCGAACAGGTGCTCGTAGACCACCTTGTACTGCGGTTCGGTGATGCCAAGGGAGGCGTGGCGATGGGCGATGCGGGTCAGCACGGTTTCCGGCAGGGTGCCCGGGTTGTTGACCAGGTGGGTGGCGAAGGCGGCGATGCTTCCGGCCAGGGCCTGCTGCTGGCTGCCGTTGCGCTGGTTTGATCGGCTGAAGAGGCCGTCGAGGAGTTCCGGGTGTGCGGCGAACAGGCGGGCGTAGAACTTGGGGGTAATGTCGCCGATCCGTGACCCCACCAGCGGCAGTGTGGCTTCGATGACGGGGCGGGATTTATCCGAGAGCATTGCGGACTCCTGAGGTTGGGACCGGGGCCTTTGTCCGGCCTTGGCGAAATGCTTGCATATGAAATACAAGTATTTCTGCCTCAGTTCTACACCTTGTAGAAGTTTGAAATCAAACTGGGAGAAAGCTCCCGGCTATGGGCGGTTTCGCGCCGGTTACTGCCTCGGCTGCACGCTCGGACGGAGCGGTTCCAACAGTCCTGGGCGGAGGCCAATCATCTCGAATACGGGAGCCATTTGGCGGGATCCCGGAAGATCGGCAATGACTACCGGATCAAGCTCACGGTAGAACGCCTCGCGTGCCCGGGCAAGGGCTGCGCGCAGCTTGCACTCATTGATCAGCGGGCAATTGCCCGTGGCGGCCATGCAGTCGGCCGGGTCCGTGCGCGTATCGAGTTCCCGGAGGATCTGTCCCACGGTGGCCGTCCTGCCGGCGCTGCTCAGCCGGGAACCCCCGGTGCGGCCCCGCTCCACGTCAATCAGGCCCATGGTGCGGAGCCTGGCCATGGCTTTGCTGACATGGTTGTATGGGGTCCCCACGGCGTCCGCAATGTTCTGCGTGGTCAGGAGCTGGCCGCCCGGAACGGCCGCCAGCACCATCAGCGCCCGCAGGCTGACATCGGCAAACGCGTTGATCTTCATGGCGCGGCGCCTGGTCTAGTCCACCCAGATGGCGGGCTCGTTGGTATCGGCCTCCAGTTGGCCGAACTCCCAGGCCTGGGTGGCGGCGTTGGCCGCGTAGGGAAGCACGGCGGCGAAGACCGAACCGTCCCGGTGCTCTGCGGCCACGTGGATGGCATCGGAGTCCTCCTCCACCAGCAGGATGTCGCACACCAGGGCAGCGGCGCGGAAATCGTCCCGGTTCTGCCGCAACAACGCGTTCAAATCACTGATCATGGCGTCGGCATCGAACTCGGCTTCGCTTCCGTCCCCGGCATCCGCCGGGGAAACCGCCACCAGCCGCACCTCGCCGTCGTTCTGCACCGTGAGGGCGAACGGGAGGAAGCCGCCGGCGCGCTGAAGCTGCTCCTGGGCGGCGCTGACGCCGGTTCCGAGGAGATTTTCAAGGTCGGTCGCCGTGGCTTCGGGGACAGAGTCCCGCCAGCTTTCCTGCCCCGCCGTGGCGGGTCCGGTATGGTCAGCCACGGGTTAGGCCCGTACGAGGGCCAGGACCCGGTCCCGGACCCGTTCCATCGTGGCCTGGTCTGTCGCTTCGGCGTTGAGCCGCAGGAAAGGTTCGGTGTTGGACGGCCGCAGGTTGAACCAGTAGCTGCCGTCGTTGGCCGTGAAGGTGCTGCCGTCCAGCGTGTCGATGGTGATGTCCTCGGCGGCGAAGTCTGCGCGCACGCGCTCGACGGCCGCCGGCTTGTCGTCCACCTCGGAGTTGATCTCCCCGGAGCTGACATAGGGCTCATACTCGCGGCCGAGCTCGGACAGCGGGCCTTCCTGCTCACCCAGTGCGGCCAGGACGTGCATGGCCGCCAGCATGCCGGTGTCCGCGTTCCAGAAGTCGCGGAAGTAGAAGTGTGCCGAGTGCTCGCCGCCGAACACCGCGCCTTCCTCGGCCATGACTGCCTTGATGAAGGAGTGGCCCACGCGCGTACGGACGGCCCGGCCGCCGTCGTGCTCCACCAACTCGGCCACAGCGCGGGACGTGAGGAGGTTGTGGATGATCGTGGGGGTGGCTTCGCCCTGGGCCTTCGCACGGGCAATTTCGCGCCGGGCCACCATGCCGGTAACGGCCGACGGCGAGACGGGCTCGCCCTTTTCGTCCACCACGAAGCAGCGGTCGGCGTCGCCGTCGAAGGCCAGCCCAATGTCAGCACCGTGTTCGACGACGGCGGCCTGCAGGTCCCGGAGGTTTTCCGGCTCCAGCGGGTTGGCGGGGTGGTTCGGGAAGGAACCGTCCAGTTCGAAGTACAGCGGAATGATGTCGAACGGCAGCTTGGGCAGCAGGGCGTCACCCAGAACTGCGGGCGTGGTCAGCCCGGCCATGCCGTTTCCGGCATCCACGACAACCTTCAGGCGGCGGGAACCCGAGAGGTCCACCAGCTTGCGGAGGTACTCGGAGTACTCCTTCAGGACGTCACGCACACCAATCTGGCCGCGCTGGCCGGCAGCCGGGATGGTCCCCGTGCTGAGGTAGTGCTCGGCAAGGGACTGGATGTCCTTCAGGCCGGTTTCGGAGGAAATGGGGACTGCCCCAGCCTTGGACATCTTGATGCCGTTGTAGCCGGCGGGGTTGTGGCTCGCGGTGAAGGTGGCCCCTGCCCGGTTGAGGAGGCCGCAGGCGAAGTAGAGCTCATCGGTGGAGATCAGGTCCAGCAATTCCACATTGGCGCCTCGGGTGGCAGCACCGTCGGCGAAGGCCTTGCTGAACTCGGGCGAGGAGGGGCGCATGTCGCCGCCCACCAGGATGGTCTGCCCTTCGAGCTGCAGGACGTCTACGAAAGCGGCCCCCACGGCTTCGACGATTTCGGCGGTGATCGATTCGCCCACAATGCCGCGGACGTCGTAGGCCTTGAAGGATGCCGAAAGGTCAAAAGTCGTTGTCTGTTCGCTAGTCACGGGCTTTATCTTACGTGGACCCGTGCGGTGCCTGTGGAGGGGGAGACGGGGCTGGCGATTGTGACGCAAGGGAACTGTGGGCCTTTCCACATAACAGTTGGCCGGAGGCCAGTTGTCGGGGGCGGCTGGGATACTGAATCAATGGTTGATAACCGGAACGCCACCCTTTCCCACACCGATATTGATTCAGACGCTGATTTTGGGGCTGACGCTTCCTCGGCGCAGCCATCCCCTCCGGGCGGATCCGGTACCGCCACCCACAGCCAGGCGCTGGCGGTGCTGCGCGAGCTGGTGGGAAACGCCGGGGCAGATTTCCACGACGGCCAGTACGAGGCCATTGAGGCGCTCGTCGACGGCGGCCGGCGGACTTTGGTGGTCCAGCGCACCGGGTGGGGCAAGTCGGCTGTCTATTTCGTGGCGTCGCTCCTGCTGCGCCGCCGGGGCGCCGGCCCCACCCTGATCGTGTCGCCGTTGCTGGCCCTGATGCGTGACCAGGTGGCGGCTGCCGCCAGGGCCGGTGTCCGGGCCGTGGCCATTAACTCGGCGAACCAGCTGGAGTGGGACACCGTCCGCGAACAGCTTGCGGCGGACCAGGTTGACGTTCTCCTGGTCTCACCGGAACGTTTGACCAACCCCTCCTTCCGGGAAAACCAGCTGCCGGAACTGATCCGGCGCACCGGGCTGCTGGTCATCGACGAGGCACACTGCATCTCGGACTGGGGCCACGACTTCCGTCCCGATTACCGCCGGATCGCAGACCTCATTGAGCAGTTGCCGGATTCGGTGCCGGTGCTGGCCACCACGGCCACCGCCAACTCCCGCGTGGTCCATGACATCGAAGAGCAACTCGGCGCCGGCGTCCTGACCATCCGCGGTGCCCTGGGCCGCGATTCGCTGCGGCTCGGCGTCCTGACGCTCCCTGACGCCCGCCAGCGCCTCGGGTGGCTGCTGACCCATCTCTCGGACCTGCCCGGCAGCGGCATCATCTACACCCTGACCGTTTCCGCCGCCGAGGACACCGCCCGCTTGCTGGCGGAGGCGGGCCACGAAGTGCTGTCCTACACCGGCCGCACCGACCCCGCAGACCGGGAACGCGCCGAGCAGCTGCTCAAGGACAACCAGGTTAAGGCCCTGGTTGCCACGTCCGCACTGGGCATGGGCTTCGACAAGCCGGACCTTGGGTTCGTGGTCCACCTCGGGGCGCCGTCGTCGCCGGTTGCCTACTACCAGCAGGTGGGCCGTGCAGGCCGTGGAGCCGCCAACGCCGATGTCCTGCTGTTGCCGGGCTCCGAGGACCGGGACATCTGGCAGTACTTCGCCACCGCGTCCATGCCGTCGGAGGAGAAAGCTGCCGCAGTCCTGACGGCCCTTGCCGAGGCGGGAAGTGCCGTGTCCACCGTGGCGCTGGAAGCACGGGTGGACCTGCGCCGGACCCCGCTGGAGTTGCTGCTCAAGGTCCTTTCGGTGGATGGGGCCGTGGAGCGGGTAGGCGGCGGCTGGCGCTCCACCGGGCGGCCGTGGGTCTATGACGCGGAGCGGTACCAGCGCATTGCCGAGGCCCGCGTAGATGAGCAGGACTCCATGATCATCTACCAGGACACTGCAGGGTGCCGGATGGAGTACATCACGTCCGTCCTTGATGATGAGACTGCCCACGCCTGTGGCCGTTGCGACAACTGCGCCGGGCAGTGGTTCCCCGCCGACGTCGCAGCCGATGCCACGAACGCGGCCGGGCAGACGCTCAGCCGGGCCGGCGGCGTCCTTGAGCCGCGGCTGCAGTGGCCCAGCGGGATGGACCGGCTGGGCGTTCCGGTTAAGGGAAAGATCAAGCCGCCGGAGGCGCTGTCAGAGGGCCGTGTCCTGGCCCGGCTGACCGACCTTGGCTGGGGCGGTGCCCTGCGCACGATCTTCGCCGCCGGCGCGGAAGACCGTCCGGTGGACCCTGCCATGCTGCAGGCCTGCGTCCAGGTCCTGCGGGAGTGGGGAACAGGTGACTCCAGGACGGCGGGCTGGAGTGGTGGTGGCCGGCCGGCAGCGATTGTGAGCATCCCGTCGCGCAGCAAACCGCAGCTGGTGGATTCCCTGGCCCGGGGGATTTCGGACATCGGCCGCATCCCTTACCTCGGCGCCCTGCAGTTGGCCCACGGTGGCCCCACAGGAAGCAGGGGCGGCAACAGCGCATACCGGTTGGCCGGGGTCTGGGACCGGGTGGTTGTTGGCCCCGAGCTCGAAGCTGCGTTGAATTCCATCCAGGGTCAGAGTGTGATGCTGATTGATGACCTGGCGGACAGCCGGTGGACCCTTACTGTCGCGGGGCGTGCCCTTCGGCAGGCCGGGGCCGGGGCTGTGCTTCCGCTGGTTCTGGCGCAGGCCGGCTGACCGCTGCTCCCGAGTGCCGCGGGAGCAGGACACTGTCCACGGTGCTGGCCAGCATCAGGACTGCCATGGCCAGGAAAGCTCCGCGGTACGGACCGGCGTCGTCCTGGGGAAACGAGCCAAGCCCGTCGAAGATGCGGATCAGCAGGGCAGCCACTGCGATCCCGGAACCCGTAGCGAGCTGCACCAGGGTTGCCGAAACGGTGTTGGCCGACGTCAACTGCGCGGGGACGATATCGGCGTACTGCACCGACGCGTAGGACGAGAAGCCGATGGAGCGGAACGCCCCGCTGCATACCAGCAGGGCAAACGTCAGTACCTGTGGAGTCTCCGGGGTCAGCAGGGCGCACAGTGCAAAAGTGCCTGCTGAGGCGAGGGATGCGAACACCAGCATGGCCTTGAATCCGAACCGGCGGATCAGGGGAGTGGTGGCCGGTTTGATGCCGATATTGCCAATGAAGACAGCGGCCACCATGATGCCCGCGTGGATGGGGGTCCAGCCGAAGCCGGCCTGGAACATCAGGGGCAGCAGGAAGGGAACCGAGCTGATGGTCAGCCGGTAAACGAATCCGCCGGTGGCCATCGCACGGAAGGTGCGGGTCCGGAACACATCCAGGTTGAACAGGGGGTTGCTGGCCCGGCGCATCCAGAACACGGCCGCGAGCAGGGATGCTGCACCTGCCGCCGCGCTGATGCCCGCCCAGGGGCCGTCAGGGTGGGAGCTGGCCAGCTCGAGGCCAACCACCAGGGCACCGACGCCCAGCGTGGTGAGGAACAGCCCGGGCCAGTCCAGCCGCCGCCCCTTGTCTCCAGCGGAGGACGGGACGAGGCGCAGGGCCGCAAGGAAGGCAGCCAGACCCAGTGGGAGGTTGATCAGGAAGATCCAGTGCCAGGACAGGTAGGTAGTGAGTGCACCGCCCACCAGGGGTGCGAGGACCGGCGCCAGCAGGCCGGGCCAGACGAGGAACGCGGTAGCCCGCAAAAGCTCCGATTTCGGCGTGCCGCGCAGCACTACCAGCGTTCCCACGGGAACCATCATGGCGCCCCCGGCTCCCTGGGCGATACGGCTCAGCGTCAGGGCGGTGAGGTCCTGGCTGAGGGCACAGGCCAGTGAAGAAACGGTGAAGATGGCAACGGCGAGGCAGAAGATCCTTCGCGCCCCGAAGCGTTCGGCCAGCCACCCGCTGATGGGAATGCCGACGGCGACGGTGAGCAGGTACGCCGTCATGGTGATATTCACGTCTGCCGCTGGAACACTGAAGTCGGCTGAGATGTTAGGGATGGCAGTGGTGAGGATGGTCCCGTCGAGGAACTCCATGAAGAAGGTTGCTGCCACCAGGAGGGCCAACCGTGGGCTCCATACCTGCGCGGCATCCCCCTGCGCGCGGGCCCGATCTCTTACTGCCATCCGCTTATCCTGCCACCAGGCAGCCTGTGCCAGCAGAGTGCGTCCGATCCCCGGACGGCGCCAGCAACCCCCACCGGGTACGCAAAAGGCCCCGGTCCAGGGACCGGGGCCGAACGCGGAGACGGGGGGATTTGAACCCCCGGTGGAGTTGTGCCCCACACTTCATTAGCAGTGAAGCCCATTCGGCCGCTCTGGCACGTCTCCAATTGCTATTCCTAGCCCACCAAGGATACGCAGATCCGGCCATGCAGTGCAAAACGGCTGCGGCCCCCCGATGCGGAAGGCTGGCCGGGGCCGGCCAGCCTAGGCAGCGGGCTGGACCGGGCGCACCATCCTGATCTCGGGCAGGTCCTCCCAGTCCGCCAGGGTGTCCTCCGCCCCGTCCGGTTCGAAGCCAAACCGACGGTAGAAGCCGATGGCCCGGCTGTTGCCCGCGGCCACCCAGAGACTCGCAGCCTGGGTGCCAAGGGCAGTGCCCAGCAGCTGCCCTCCCAGGCCCAGGCCCTGATGGGATGCCAACAGGTACAGCCCCCACAGTTCCAGCGGGCCGGACTCCGGCTGCGGGTCACCTTCCGGGGACTCCGGTGCGGGGACTGAACGGATACCGGCAAAGCCCACTACCGTGTCGCCGTCGCACGCCACCCACGCTTCGGCGGGGTCCGGGCGGTCCAGCAGGTGCCGCCACAGCACCAGGCGGCCCTCCCGGTCGGCAGCCGCCAGAAAGGCGTCGGACAGCATCTCGCGGTAGGTTTCCTGCCAGCATTGAATGTGCACGTCCGCGAGCCGCTCCACATCCGTGGCAACAGCCCTGCGGACCGAGAACGCAGGCCGAGGCACCGCAGGCCCAGGCACCCCAGACCCGGACACCCCCGAACCAGATACACCCGGCGCGGATGCCGCTGTCACGATGTTCCGCCCGCCAGCGCCTTCCACAGGAAGTGCTGGCTGCGGGCCTGCAACGCTGCCGCCTGCCGGTTGTCCGATGCTCCCGCGTGGCCGCCCTCCAGTGCTTCGTGGAACCAGACGTTGGGTATGCCCATGGCGAGCATGCGGGCAGCCATCTTCCGTGCCTGCACCGGGCCCACGCGGTCGTCCGAGGTGGCCGTCCAGATGAACGTTTCCGGGTATTCGATGCCGTCCTTGAGCAGGTGGTAAGGGGAGAAGGTCCGGATGTAGTCCCACTGCTCCGCGACGTCCGGGTCCCCGTATTCGGCGATCCAGGAGTGCCCGGCGGACAGCTTGGTGTACCGGCGCATGTCCAGCAGCGGCACGCCACAGGAGACGGCCCGGAACAGGTCGGGGTAGCGGGTCAGCATGTTGCCCACCAGCAGGCCGCCGTTCGAGCCGCCCACGCAGCCCAGGCGCTCGCGGGAGGTGACGCCTCGGGAGATCAGGTCCCGTGCCACGGCGGCGAAGTCCTCGTAGGCCTTGTGCCGGTTTTCCTGCAGGGCGGCGCGGTGCCAGGCCGGCCCGAATTCGCCGCCGCCGCGGATGTTCGCCACCACGTAGACGCCGCCGCGCGAATGCGGTGCCTCCCCGCCGTCGGCCGGCAGCCCGGTGGTCCGCCGTTCCAGCCAGGCACGCCCCACCGTTCCGCTGTAGGCGGGCGTCCGGGACACCTCGAAGCCGCCATAGCCGGAGAGCTGGGTGGGGTTCTGGCCGTCGAGGGGCAGGTTGTGGGAGGAGACCTGGAAGTAGGGAACCCGCGTGCCGTCATCGGAAACCGCGAAGTGCTGCTGGACCTCGTACTCGGCATCGGAGAAGAACGACGGCGAGGATTTCACTTCCGTGTGCCGGCTCACCACACCGGGCGCCCCCGCATCGTCGTGGCTGGATTCGGGTGCGCCGCGTTCCAGCGTGCCGCGCATCAGCGTGCTGGGAGTGGTGAATCCGGTGGCGATCAGCCAGAAATCGTCGCCCGCACCGCCGTCGGCCGCTGCTTCATCCTCATCGTCCACGGCATAGGCGTTGACGTCATGCAGGGGCGGGCAGGCGTCCAGGAGTGTGGAGGCCCAGGCGGAGCCGTCTCCGAAGGACCCGTCGGCAGCGTCCGCCGGGCGGGAGGGGTCCAGCACCCGGATTTCCGAGGACACGTCCCTCAGGAGGTTGAGGAGCAGGAAGTTCCGCGTCCAGCTCCACGACTGCAGGGACGTGTGGGCGTCCGGCGTGAACAGCACCACGAGG
The DNA here is from genome assembly GCF_026672455.1 of Pseudarthrobacter sp. SL88. Taxonomy (NCBI): domain Bacteria; kingdom Bacillati; phylum Actinomycetota; class Actinomycetes; order Micrococcales; family Micrococcaceae; genus Pseudarthrobacter; species Pseudarthrobacter sp. SL88. Next base: position 3,228,249 of record NZ_JAPPRD010000001.1, on the reverse strand, counting down.
TCCCGGCCGCCGGCGAGGTAGTCCTCGAAATTGGCGGCCAACAGGGCGCCGGCCGGATAGGTGGTGCCATCCAGGGCCCAGTCCCGCTGCGGGCGGAACAGCAGCCACTCACGGTGCGCACTGACGTTGACGTCCGTGGGAACGTCGATGGCCACCCATGAACCGTCGCGCAGCACCAGGTTGGTCCGGTTGAAGAAGTCGATGTAGTCCACTGCGAAGGTGCGCTCGAAGCCGGGGGTGGAGTCGTACGCCACCACGGCCATCATGTGCTGTTCGGGTACCTCGAACAGCCGGGGTGCGCTGGCCAGGGTTTCGCCGCGTTTCAGGGTGACGCCGGTCCTGGCGTAGGAGGAGGCCGTCCTGGGCAGCCCGTCCGCCGTGGAGGAGACCAGGAGTGTGTCCGCGTCCAGCCAGGACACGTTGCCCTTCGCCGTCGGCAGGTCAAAACCGCCCACAGCCGGGTCAACAAAGGTGCGGGACTCGACGTCGAACTCCCGGTACCGGTTCGCATCGCCGCCGTCGGGGGAGAGCGCCAGCAGCGCGTGCCGGTAAGGCCCACCCGCGGCGGGCCGGAGGAACGTGGCGCCGTGGAACACCCATTCCTCGCCCTCGGCGGCGGCCAGGGCGTCCACGTCCAGCAAGACGTCCCATTCGGGGGAATCCGTGCAGTAGCTTTCCCACGTGGTGCGGCGCCACAGGCCCTTGGGGTTGTCCCGGTCCTTCCAGAAGTTGTAGTACCAGTCACCCCGCTTGCCCACCATGGCGATCCGGTCAGTGGAGTCCAGCACCTCCAGGATGCTGCCCTCGAGCTCTGCGTAGTCAGCGTCCTCCAGGAGGTCCTCCGTGCGTGAGTTCTGCGCCTTGACCCAAGCGAGCTGCTCTTCGCCGTAGATCTCCTCGAGCCACACGTTTTCGTCGGTCGGCTCCGGCGCGGGGCCGCCGACGCCGCCGGGCCCGGTGCCCGCAGGCGTGCCGTCCGTGGTGGTATTGCCGGGGCCGGACGCTGAATCAGCTGCAGTGGTGGTCATGCGCCCCATCCAAACAACATCCGCTCGAGGCTGGCAAGTCAAGCGGCCAGCCCTCCCTCTTCAACACAAGCCCGTACTCTGGAAGGCGTGGAAAATACGCAGAGCACCCGGACCGCCATCATCGGTGCCGGCCCCAGGGGCACCAGCGTCCTGGAACGCCTGCTCGCCCACTCCAGCCACCGGGCCGAGCACCAGGAAGGCGGGGCTGCCGTCCGGCTCCACATCGACGTCATCGACCCCTACCCCGCGGGGCCGGGGCACGTCTGGCAGCCGGGGCAGTCACGGCTGTTCCTGATGAACACCCAGTCCTTCTACCCCACGCTGATTCCGGAGGACCCGGCGCTGCCCGCCGCCGTCGCCGGGACCACCTTCGACCGCTGGCGTGAACGGCAACAGCAGGATCCGCTCCCGTCCCTCACCACGGATGAACGCGCCGAACTCGCAGTGCTCGGGTCCAACGACTTCCCCAGCCGTGCGCTCTACGGCCGGTACCTGCGCTCCACGCTGGAGGACCTGCTCGCGGAGGCACCCGACGGCGTCACCATCGAATTCCACGAAACGTCCGCCCTGTCGGTTCACCCGGTGGGAGACGGAACGTTCGACGTCGGCCTGGCCACCGGGGCGGCGATCCGCGCGGATTCCGTGGTGCTGGCCCTCGGGCACATCCCGTCCAGGCTCAATCCCGAACAGCGCGAACTGCAGGCCTCCGCGGGGCAGCTGGGACTGCGGTACCTGCCGCCGGCCGTTCCGGCGGACGTTGACTGGGCCGCCATTCCCGCCGGCGAACCGGTCCTGGTGCGCGGCATGGGGTTGAACTTCTTCGACACGATGGTCCAGCTGACCGAGGGCCGCGGCGGCAAATTCACTGCCGGCGGCCCGGCCGGGCGGCTGGAGTATGAGCCCTCCGGACAGGAACCGTTCATCATCGCAGCCTCCCGCCGGGGAACCCCCTACCGGGCCAAAGCGGCGCTGGAAGGCTATTACGCCTCCTCGGTCACCCTCCGCTACCTCACGGAAGCGGCGCTGGACCGGTTCGAGGCTGCCGGTATCCGTCCGGGGTTCGACCACGACCTCTGGCCCCTGCTGCACCGCGACACCCTCTGGGCCTACTACTCAACGCTGGTGCGCGCGCAGCCCGGCGCGGTCCCGGACGGTGCAGCGTTCCTGGCCGCCCTTGAGGAAGCCCTGCACCCGCACGCGCACAGCGCCGCCAACTGGGAAGACGCCGTGGACAGCGTGCTGGCCATCCACGTGGGGCCGCGGCACCGGCTGAACCTTCCAGGGCTCGCCGCGCCCCTGGCGGGACGCACTTTCGCGTCGCGCGCCGAGCAGGATGCCGCCGTCGTCGAATTCCTCCTCGACGACGCCCGCCGCTCCGCGCTCGGCGAGGACGATCCCGTGAAGATGGCCATCGGTGCCCTGCACCACGGCCGCGCCGTCCTTAAAACGGCGGTGGCCGACGGCGGCATCACCGACGAATCCTGGGTCGCCGGACTGCGGGGCTGGTTCGAGTCGTTCGTGGAGGGGCTGGCCAGCGGACCGCCTGCGCTGCGCTCGGAGCAGCTGGCCGCGCTGGCGCGGGCCGGCGTCGTCAGCTTTGTGGGCCCGGATCCGAAATTCGGCGTGGACCGCAAAGCCGGGACCTTCACCGCTGCCTCACCCTGGGTTGAAGGCCCGCCGGCCGCCGCCCGGACCATGGTTGAGGCCCTCGCGCCCGGCAACCGGGTCTCGGCCAACGACTCTCCGCTCCTGCAGCAACTGCTCAAGGACGGGCTGGTCCGGTCCAGGCACATGATGACTGCCGAGGGGGCACCGGTGCAGTCCACCGGCCTGGACGTGGAACCGCACCCCTACCGGCCCCTCGCCGCCAACGGGTCGGTCACCGAGGGGATGTACGTGCTGGGCCTGCAGCTTTCCTCCGCCCAGTGGGGAACCGCCATCGCCGCCGAGGCGCACCAGCCGGGCGCCCCTGCCTACCGCAGCGGCCAGCGCACCCTCCGGGACGCCGACGAAATCGCACAGGCCATCCTGGGCGCCGCGTAACAGCGCGTCTTCCGTCCGGGAAATATTCGGCCCGGATTCCACCTACTCGGAAACCGTCGTCGTGCCCTGAGCTTTCGGGCATGCACCACGGGCCGGGCGGCAAGGAAGTCCCGTAATCTGCCCAAAACTACGCGCACTGGAAAGGGTGTCCCTCCCGGCCGCATGGCCGGGAGGGAGACCCTTTTGCGTTCTATGACTTACCGGCGCAGTGTCAGCCGCGCAGGCACTGCTGGTACTGGAGCCAGGCAATGCCGTAGCGGATCCAGCCCAGGACGTCGTACCACTTTGCCGGCTTGGTGGGTGCCGTGCACGCGGGCGGCAGCGGCGTGGTGGCTGCCACCTGAACCGCTACGGTCACCTTCGTTCCGGACTCCGCCGCGGTGAGCACCAGCGTTGCCGCGCCGGCGGCAGCACCTGCCGGAACGGCAAGGCTGACGGTGGCGGACCCTGCAGAGACCGGCACGGTTCCCAACTGCGTGGCCTTGCCGTCCGAATCGGTGAAAACGGCGGTAAGCGCCGTGTTCACCGGGCTGCCCAGCGAGGTCAGGTCCAGCTTGGAGACCGCCAGGTTGACCGGTTCGCCGGGCTTGACCGTGGCCGCGGTGGTGTTGGTGACTGCCACGGAACGCCGGGCAAAGTCCGGGGCCACCGGGCTGCTCTTCTGCAGGTAGCCGATCCACGCGTCCCGGTCCACGAGGCCGGAGTCCCGTGTATTGGCTCCCTGGGTGAAGACCCGGAAGTTGTCGCCGCCGGTGGCCAGGAAGCTGAACGTGCCCACCCGGTAGGACTTGGCAGGATCCAGCACCTCACCGTTGACCCGAACCGACGTGACCCTGTCACCGGCGGTGCGCGCGGCGTCGTAGGTGTAGTTCACGTTCTTGGACAGGCCCAGCTGCAGGTAGGCGCGGCTGGGAACCGTGCCGTCCGCGTTGGTCTGCCACTGCTGCTCCAGCAGGGTCTTGAACTGCGCTCCGGTCAGGGACGTGGTCCAGAGGTTGTTCACGAACGGCAGCACGGCGTTCGCTTCGGCGTAGGTGATGGTTCCGTCCGGAGCGTAGTACAGCTCGTTGCGGAGGCCGCCGGGGTTCACGACGCCGATTTCGGCACCGCCCAGTTCGGCCGGCTTCAGCGAGTCGAGCAGTGAGTCGGCCACCAGGTTGCCCAGGGTGGACTCGCTGCCGCGGTCGTCGCGCTTCGCGGTGCCGGTGGCATCGGTGCTGAAGGCGGTGGTGATGTCCTTGGTGACCGAGCCGACGGGCTGGTTGCCCACCTCGGCTGCGGCTGCCAGGGCCTTCTGCACGATGCCGTCCACCGCTGCCACGCGCGGGTAGGCCGAGATCAGGTCCGCCGCCGGGTCCGTGGTCCGCTTGACGTTGCCGGCCTTGTAACCGGTGACCTCCTTGGTGGCGGTATCCACCGTCAGCTGGATCTGGCCCACGTTCTCGCCGTAGTTGCCGGTCTGCACGATGGGGCGGGTCTTGCCCTGCACACCGGGGACGGGGGCGTCCCAGGCATATTCCTTGTGCGTGTGGCCGGTGAAGATGGCGTCAACGTCCGCGGAGGTTTCGGTGACGAGCTTCGCGAACGGGCCGCCTGCTGCCACTTCCTGCTCCAGGGTGGACCCTTCCACCACCCCGGACCCGGCGCCGTCGTGGTTTTCCACGATGATGACGTCTGCGAGGTTGCCTGCCTTGATCTTCGCCGCGGCCCGGTTGATGGCCTCCACCGGGTCACCGAAGTCGAGGTCGGCGATGCCGGCGGGTGTCACCAGGGAGGGGACTTCCTGGGTGACTGTGCCGATGACGGCCACCTTGATGCCGTTCATGTCCAGCACCGTGTACTCCGGCAGGACCGGCTCCGTGGTGCCCTTCCGGTACACGTTCGCGCCGAGGTACGGGAATTTGGCGTTGCTGCCGTCCGCGATGACGCGGTCGCGCAGGTCTGCCCAGCCGCCGTCGAACTCGTGGTTGCCCACTGCCGAGGCCTTCAGCTCAAGGGCGTTCAGCACATCAATGGTGGGCTGGTCTTTGGCCACGGCGGAGGCAAACAGGGACGCGCCGATGTTGTCGCCGGCGGAGAGGAATGCTGTTGCTCCGGGGGCGGCAGCCGCACGCAGCTTCTCGATGGTTCCGGCGAACTGGACGGTGTTGGTGTCGATCCGGCCGTGGAAATCGTTGATGCCCAGGAAGTTCAGGTCAACGCTGGCGGGTGCGGACTTCAGGTCCAGGCCCACCACCACGGGGTCGTGGTCGCTGGCGCGAAACTGGTCCGGTGCGTAGTAGTTGGTGACGTTGTTGTTGTAGCGGCTGTATTCCAGGGCCACTGATTCAACGGAGTTGATGTTCCAGATGTCCGCACCGGTCACCACGCCGTTGGCCGCAGGGGAAGCCAGGATGTGGTCCAGGGACCCCACCAGGCCGCCGAAGAGGTACGAGTGCTTGGCGGAACCGTCGGCGTTCTTTGCCTTGTCGTCCTGGTTGACATAGCCGGCGGCCGTCAGGACGTTGATGGGGTCTTCCTTGCCGTAGGAGTTGAAGTCACCGATCAGGAAGACCTTGTCGGTGCCCTTCGACTGTTGCAGCGAGGTAGCGAAGTCCAGCAGGGACTTGGCCTGCGCGGTGCGGGCGAGGTTTGAGGCGCCCTGGCCCTTGTCGGTGTCGTCCGGTGTTGCGGCGGAGCCCTTGGACTTGAAGTGGTTGGCGATGGCGATGAATTCGGTGCCTGCGCCGCCGCCCACGGGCTTGAATACCTGGGCCAGCGGCTTGCGGGCGCTGGCGAAGGCGGTGGTGTCGTTGTGGATGACGGACTCACCCACGGGTTCTGCAACGGCCTTCTTGTAGATGAATGCGGTGCGGATCATGTCCTCGTCGGCCAGCGGGGGTGCGTTCGCGGGTGAGCGGACGTAGTCCCAGATGCCGGGTGTGGGGATGTTCAGTGACGCGACCAGCTTGGCGAGGGCGTCATCCCGGTCCTTGCCGAACTGCGCGGAGTTTTCGATCTCCATGAGGGTGACAACATCGGCGCCGGTCTTCGTGATGGCGGAGACGATCTTGTCCTGCTGCCGCTGGAAGTTCTCCGCGTTGGCGGCACCGCGGGCGTCGCAGCCGCCGCGGACGGTGATCGGGTTTCCGGCGCGGTCCCCGTAATAGGTGCAGCCGGAGAGGGTGTCCCCGGTGGTGGGGAAGTAGTTCAGCACGTTGAACGAGGCGATCTTGACGTTGCCTCCCACGGCAGCGGGTGCTTCGGTGCGGGTGGCTCCGAAGCTGGCCGGCTGGACCGTTGCCTTGTTGGCTTCGGTCAGGTGGGTCAGCGGCTGCAGTTTCCAGGAATCGTTGGCGTACCCGAGCACCACGTTGGTGGTGAACCTGGCGGGGGATCCGACGCGGACCGGGTCCGTGGCGGTGAGGTAGGGCAGCACCTCGGCCTTGGTGGCGGCGTCCTTGAGGAAATTGGTGCTGGCGCCGTCGTCGAGCTTGATGCCGCGGGCGGCATTGTCAGCAACAGCGGCGTTGTATTCGGCTGAGCCATAGGGTGCGACGGCGGTGGGCTGTACCAGCGGAGTGGTACCCCCGGCCAGCCCGATCTCGCCGTACTGGTTCAGGCTGTAGTTGTCCGTCACCGTCAGGGGCCCGTCCGGAGCCAGGAGCATGCCTTCCAGCGACTCGCGGAAGGCCTCCGTGGCGGGCAGGGTGAAGATGGTGGGCTTGACCTCGGGCGCCGGCTCCGTGAGCTGGGTGAGCCCGGCTGCTGCCGTGACGTTGACCTGGGTCATGCCGTAGTACTCGGCCACGGCACCGGTCACCTGGACGTAGTCGCCCGTCTTGACCGATCCCACGGTGGCGGGCGAGTAGACGAAGATACCGTCGGAGGCCGCGTGGTTGGTGCCCGCCAGGTCGCCGCCGGTGCCAGGGGTCTGGATGTAGTAGCCGTTAAGGCCGCCGGTGGGAAATGCTGCGGTGACCTTGCCCCGGGTGGTCACCGTGGTGCCGGCCAGCGGGCTGGCGGTGCCGGTGCCCTGGATCCCGGAGATGGTTTTAGCCACGGGATCGGGCGAGGGGGTGGGCGTCGGATCAGGGTCTGGCGCGGTTCCGCCGGAGGAGACCGGGGTGATGGCCGCGCTCAGGCTGAAATCGGCGGCGTTGCTGTTGCTGTCCGTCCCGCCGGCCCGGTTGAGGCTCCGCACGTCCGTGTTGCCCGTGGGCGCCGCTGCGGCCCGGGTCTCGAACGTGTTGGACGTCCCGTAGCCCAGGAGGTCGGCCACGCCGGCGGATTCCACCACGGAACCGGTGGGAAGTACGACGGCGGAGGGCTGCTTGGCGAGCACGATGGTCCCGGAAGTGCCGCTGGGGTTCAGTCCGCCGGCTACCAGGTCGGGCGCAGGGAGGTCAGCGCCGTTCGTACCGTTACTCCCGCCCTGGACCAGGTAATACCCCTTGGCCGGAATGGAACCGGACAGCGCCGAAACGCCGGATGGCGCTCCCGTCCCGCCGGCGGCGCGGTACTGGACCGACCAGCCGTCCAGTGACACGGGGGTGTCCGAGGTGTTGTAGAGCTCCACGAACTTGTTCTTGTAGGCGGCGCCGCTGCTGCCGCCGCTCAGGTAGGCCTCGTTGATGACAACGGGCGATGTGCCTGCCGCGGCTGAGACCTCCGCGGCCGTGCTGTCCGCTACCGCAGGCAGCGCCGTCAACGGGGCTGCGATGAGCCCCGCCGACAACGCTGTGCCCAGCGCTAATTTCCAAGGTGTTTGATGCATCCGCTCTTACTTTCATGAGATTGTCCCCGGTGGGGGACCCATTGGAGTATGTCCGGGTTGTACCGATCGGACTGGGGCCGGACCCTGCTCCTGGTCAAGTGGTTGTCCGGCATATCCCAACAGCACTGAATGAACGCAAAGTGGCCAGTGCGTGCATTCGGCGGATCGTTCCCCAGCGGAGCGGCCCGTCCACCATCCCGGAGCGACGTTGGCCCCGTGCGGGTGATGCCATTGCGGTGGCCGGCACCTGATACCTGGATGTGCCGGCCATCACAAACAATACCGGCCGGTAGCAAGAAGCCCCGGCCGGTATCGGTCTGATGTGATGGGTGTTGTTCCCGTCCGGCGCCGCCGGAACCGGGGTCCTAGCCGCCCTGCGGTGCCTGGCTGGCGATGATTTTGAAGGTGGCACCGGTGGGGTCGGCGAGCATGGCCACGCGGCCGAAGCTGCTGTCCTCCGGACCGTCCAGAACGGTGGCGCCCATGGCGGTGGCCTGGGCGATGCTGGCGTCCGTGTCCGCCACGGCAAAGTAGACCTGCCAGTGCGAGGGCACTTCGGCCGGCAGGTATCCGGAGGCGTCCAGGATCCCGGCCTGCGCGGACATGCCCGATCCCAGTGTGGTGTAGCGGAATTCCGCCGAGTCACTCATAACTTCGGTGTCCCAGCCGAAGACTTCCTGGTAGAACTGCACGGCGGCGTCGTAGTCCTTGGCGTGCAATTCATGCCAGGCGGCGGAACCGGGCTCGGCCACCAGCTCGTAGCCCTTCATCTCCCGGGGCTGCCAGACGCCGATGGAGGCACCGGACGCATCCCCGAAGATCGCCATGAACCCCTGCTCCGGAACATCCATGGGAGGCATGTAGATCTGCCCGCCGTGGCTGCTGACGGCTTCGGCGGTGGCCGCGGCGTCCTCGGTCCGCAGGTAGGTGGACCAGACGTCGGGCATGGCCGCCATGCCGGCGTCCTTCTGCATGATGCCGGCAACTGTCTTGCCGTTCTTCCTGGCAGTGGCGTAACCGCCGTACTTCTCCTGGTCGCCTGTTTCGAACTCCCATCCGAAGAGCTCTCCGTAGAACGTGCGGGCGGCGGCAACATCGGAAGTCACGAGGTCGATCCAGCAAGGGGCGCCGGGGGTGGACATTGGGCTCGGCATAACGGTCTCCTGTTGCGGTGTGCGGAAGGCTGGAGGAAAGGTGCGCGGAAGTGGGGGAAGTCGGTCACCCTGACCCTATGTGCAGGCACAGACAGCGATCAAGAGGCCAACGCGCAGGGGGCCGCCAACGCATCCCGGCCTGGTCACGGGAACGAAGTCCTGACTTAAAACGAAGGACCCCCGCCTGCCGGTTTTGCCGGCGGGCGGGGGTCCTGATCGCGGAAGGTAAGAGATTCGAACTCTTGGTACGGGGTTACCGCACACTGGTTTTCAAGACCAGCTCCTTCGGCCGCTCGGACAACCTTCCTCAACGAGTAGTGTTTCATAGGCACTTGCCTGCAACAAAACAGGCCCGCAGTGCATACCCGGTGCACACTGGTTGGACGGGTATTGAGTCAGGAACAGGGAGTGGTCCATGAAAGCCGTCTACATTTCGGAACCGGGGGGACCGGAAGTACTCGAGGTACGCGAGGTCGAGGCTCCGGTGCCCGGTCCCGGCGAGGTGCTGATCGACGTCGTGGCCGCCGGCCTGAACCGTGCGGACGTGCAGCAGCGCCGCGGGTTCTACCCCCCGCCGCCCGGCGCATCGGAGATCCCGGGGCTGGAAGTTTCCGGCCGCATCGCGGGGTTTGGCACGGGTGTGTCCAAGCCGTTCTCCTTGGGCGACAAGGTGGTGGCGCTGCTCGCCGGCGGCGGCTACGCACAGCAGGTTGCCGTTCCCGCGGAACAGGTCCTGCGGCTGCCCGACGGCGTCGACCTGGTGACGGCGGCATCCCTGCCGGAAGTGGCTGCCACGGTCTATTCGAACCTCATCATGACGGCCCAGCTGCAGGCCGGGGAAACAGTCCTCATCCATGGCGCCACCGGCGGAATCGGCACCATGGCCATCCAGCTGGCCAAAGCCTACGGCGCGAAGGTAGCCACCACGGCCGGCACCGATGAGAAGGTCAGCACCGCCAAGGCCTTCCTGGGTGCGGACATCGCCATCAACTACGCCGAAGAGGACTTCCCGGAAAGCCTGCGCCGGCAGAACGGCGGCAAGGGTGCAGACGTGATCCTCGATGTGGTGGGCGCCAAGTACCTGAAGCAAAACGTCGAAGCGCTCGCCGAATACGGTCGCCTGGTGGTCATTGGCCTGCAGGGCGGCACCAAGGGGGAACTGGACCTTGGTGAACTGCTCCGGAAGCGGGCCGCGGTGGTGGCTACCGCGCTTCGCCCCCGGCCGGTAGCCGAAAAGGGTGCCATCCTGAACGAGGTCAGGGACCACGTCTGGCCGATGGTGGCGGACGGCAGGATCCAGCCCTTGGTGGCCAAGACGTTCCCGCTGGACCAGGTGAACGCGGCCCATGAATACTTCGACAGCGGCGACCATGTGGGCAAGGTCCTGCTGGTGATGTGACCGCCAGATAGATACTGAGTATTGCTTGTTCGGCATCCGCGGGCTAGGCTCGGCTATACGCGGTATGCACAGGTCTTGGGGGCCTGTGCATACCGGTTAGTGACTAAGCCCGGGGGAGCACCATGTCCATACGCCACAGCCTCCTCGCCCTGCTGCAGGACCAGCCGCGCTACGGCTACCAGCTGCGGGTCGAGTTCGAAAACCGCACGGGAGCCACCTGGCCCCTGAACATCGGGCAGGTCTACACCACCCTGGACCGGCTGGAGCGCGACGGCCTCGTGGCCAGGGAAGGCGACGACGGCGGCGGCCACGTGGTGTACAGCATCACCGCCGAGGGCGCCGCGGAAGTGCAGGGCTGGTTTGCAGCGCCGGTGGAGCGGAACAACCCGCCCAGGAATGAACTCGCCATCAAGCTGGCGCTCGCCGTCACCCTTCCCGGCGTGGATGTCCAGGCCATCATCCAGGCCCAGCGGGTGGCGTCCATCCGGGCACTGCAGGACTACACCAAGGCCCGACGCGACACCGCCGCAAACCAGCGCACCGCAGACACCGCCTGGCTGCTGGTTCTCGATTCCCTGATCTTCCAGACCGAGGCCGAGGTCCGCTGGCTGGATCTCTGCGAAGCCAGGATGGTCCAGCAGGCACAATCGGCCGGCCAGGGTGCCGCCCGCAAAACGTCCAACGGGGTCACGGAAGACGCTGCCCCGCTCAACGCGGACAACCGCCGGTGAGCGTCCGGGGGCCGCAGCAGGTCCTTGAACTGGCCAGGGTGAGCAGGACTTTTGGAGAAGGCGCGACGGCGGTCGCGGCGCTGAGGGACGTGGACCTCACCATCGCAGCGGGCGAGTTCGTGGCCGTCATGGGCCCGTCCGGCTCGGGAAAATCCTCCCTGCTGGCGCTGGCCGGCGGACTGGACCGGCCGACGTCGGGCGGTGTCTTCGTGGAGTCGACGCCGCTCGCAGGACTTGGCCTGAACGAGCTTGCCAGGTTGCGGCGGCGTGCGGTGGGCTACGTGTTCCAGGACTTTAACCTGGTTCCCACACTGACCGCGGCCGAGAATGTGGCGCTTCCGCTGGAACTGGACGGGGCAGCTGCCAGGAAAGCGGGACGGCAGGCGCTGGACGCCCTCCGCCAGGTGGGCATCCCGGAACTCGCGGACCGGTTCATGGACCAGATGTCCGGCGGCCAGCAGCAGCGCGTCGCCATTGCACGGGCAATTGTCGGCCAGCGGCGGCTGATCCTGGCGGACGAACCCACCGGCGCGCTGGACTCCACCACCGGGCATGGCGTCATGGAGGTCCTCCGCTCCAGGGCGGACACAGGTTCCGCCGTCATGCTCGTCACCCACGAGGCGCGGCACGCAGCCTGGGCTGACCGGGTGGTGTTCCTGCGCGACGGGCGCATCGTGGACCAGGCGGCGGCCATGCACGATCCCACGTTCCTCCTGACGCAGGCCGGCCTCTGATGTCCCACCGGCGCCCGCCACTGGAGCTGGCAGCGGCTCGTGGAGCGCGCCGCAGCAGCTTCCGCATCGCGGTACGGATGGCCCGGCGGGATATTGCCCGGCACAGGGGCCGGTCCTTCCTGATCGTCCTGCTGATCATGCTGCCGGTAGCCGGGATGACAGCGGCGGGCACCCTGTACCAAAGCTCGCTGCGGACACCGCAGGAAATTGTGCGGTACGAACTGGGCAACACCCAGGCACGCTTCGTCGCTTTGTCGACGCCCAATGGGGACTCCATCCAGGATCCGATGAATGACGCCTACGTGCTCTCCAGCACCGGAGAGCTGGATGGTGATTTCGTTCCCACAGACCCGAAGGACCTGCTCCCGTCCGGCTACGGGGTATTGCCGCTGCGCCAACTGCAGCTGACCACCTCCGTGGGGGAGGCGATGGTCCCGCTGAACGGCGTGCAGGTGGACGCGCTCCACGAGGCTTTCGAGGGAAAATTCGCCCTCCTGGATGGCCGGGCACCGGCAAACGGTGAAGAGGTTCTGGCCTCCCGCGGGCTGCTCGAGCGGTTCGACGTGGAACTTGGCGAGCAGTTTACGACGTCGGCGGGGACCTTCGTCCCGGTGGGCACCATCCGCGACTCGGACGCTTCGGATAACAACAGCACGCTGTACCTGCAGTCCGGGCAGGTTCCCGCAGGCTTTGCCCCGGGGCCCGCTTCCGCGCAGGCTGTTTCCTACTACGTGACAGGCCCGGAACCGGTGACCTGGCAGCAGGTCAGGGAGGCCAACAGCAAGGGCGTGGGAGTGCTCTCACGCAGCGTGGTGCTGGATCCGCCGCCGCCGGGCGAACTGACCGTACCAGGGGCCATGCCGGCCGGAGTCTCCTCGCAGACTGTAGCCACCTACGCCACATTCGCTGTGGTGGGTGCCCTTGCCCTGCTGGAAGTCGGACTCCTGGCTGGGGCCGCGTTCGCCGTCGGGGCCAAGCACCAGGTGCGCGAACTCGCCCTTCTTGCGGCGTCCGGAGCCGAAGCACCCACCATCCGTTCGGTGGTCACCGCGAGCGGCCTGTGGCTCGGCGGCCTGGCCGTCACGGCCGGTGCCGCCGCCGGCATAGCAGTTGCGGCCGGCGTGGTCTGGTGGGTCCGTTTCATCGGTTCCGCCCGCCTGGCGGGCGTCCACCCGGACCCGCTTCTCACCTCCATAGCCATGCTGATGGGCCTGGCGGCCTGCATCCTTGCTGCCCTGGCGCCGGCCAACCTCGTTGCCCGGCAGGCACTCCGGGGTGCTCTCAAATCCGGACGGGCGCCGGCAGCCGGCGGACGGCGGAGCACGATCGTGGGGGCGGCCGTACTGCTGGTGGCCACCGGGCTGCTTGCCGCAGGCTGGGCCCTGGGCAGCTCGGCCAAGGATCCCGACCAGCGGGCACAGCAGGCCGCCGCAGTTTCCGCGATGCTGGCCGGGGGAGCGGTGCTGGCGGTGGTGGCCCAGGTGCTCCTGACCGGATGGCTGACCGCCGCCCTGACATCACGCACCCGGGCCATGCCGCTGGCGCTGCGCATGGCGGCCCGGGACTCCGCCAGGAACCGGAGCCGGACCGTCCCGGCGGTGGCGGCCGTACTTGCCGCCGCCACCCTGGCAAGCGCGGCCCTGGTGTTGTCATCCAGCCAGCTGGCAGGGCAGCGCCTGTCGCATTCCTGGAGCGCACTGGAGAACCAGGCGTACCTGCCGCTCAGCCTTGCGCAGCCACCGCTGGCCGACGGCACTGCCGTGCCGGCCGTGACCGTCGACCCGCAGCGGCTTTCGGCTGCCGTTTCAGGCGCCCTGGACAGCGTCTCCTGGACCAGGGCAGTCACCACCCCTGCGCCGGTGGAAAACTGTGGCTTCGGGGAAGGCGCAGGTCCCGCCGGGCCCGTATCGACAGAAACGTCCAACTGCCTCCTCTACGCTCTGGCCAGGCCAAGCGGCCAGGAGTGTCCGGTGACGCCCCAGCGTCGCGTCGTGGACCCGGACGACTGGCGGTGCCGCGGCTCCATGGCATCGGAGCAGGCATCGGACCGGTCCATCCTGGTGGGCGGCGCCGACGATATCCGCGCCATGTTCGGGCGCGACGCCGGGGCGGACACCATCGCCGCGCTGGACGCCGGGGCCATGGTGGTGACCAACCCGGCCTTTGTCCGCGACGGAAAAACGGAGCTGCAGGGCCTGGACGTGCGCACCCAGCAGCCATCGCCGTCGGACGGGTCCGTCGTCCATGAAGCTGTCACCAGTACCGTCCTGGAGGCCGTCATCCTCGAACCGGCGGTGGCCGTGCCGTATTACGGCATCGTCTCGCCGGCCACGGCCGGGCGCCTGGGCCTTGCCCCGGAAGCCGCCGGGCTGGCCATCCAGCTCAGCCGGTCTCCTTCGGCGGCCGAAGTTGACGCGGTGACCGGTGCGGTGGCGGGCGTCGTCGGCCAGTCGGGCCTGGGGTTCTGGGCGGAACCGGGAATCCCCAAAGACCAGGCGTGGATGGGCTGGCTGATCGTGGCCATCAGTGCCCTGATCACGTTCAGCGCAGCCGGAATCACCACCGGCCTTGCCCTTGCCGATGCCCGGACGGACCACGCCACGCTGGCAGGAGTGGGGGCGGCCCCGCGGCTGAGGAAGGCCCTGGCGGCGTCCCAGGCGCTCTTTACCTCAGGCCTGGGCGCTGTGCTGGGGGCGGTGGCCGGTACGGTTCCCGCCGTCCTCATCGTCGCTTCCACGGAGATGCGGGCCTCGCTGGAGGTACCGTGGCTTCCCCTTGCGGCCATGGTGGTGGCCGTCCCGCTGACCGGATCTGCCCTGGCCTGGGCCTTCACCAGGTCTGCGCTGCCGATGACCCGGAGGGCGCTCGGCGGCTGATCCGGTTCCCGGGGGAGTGCCCTCCGCAAGGCGTGGCCGCGACCGATTCCCATGGCGCGCCTCTTTTGGCCGGGGCCAAGGAAGCCTAACGTGGAATTCACAGGCCGCCCGTCCGCCGTCGTTCGTCGCCGATTGCCTGCCGTCTGCCGCATAACCCCGGGCACCCGGCAGAACCGTCGCCGCCCGCACCCCCGGGTTCGGTAGGGTGCCTCAGAGCAGATCCGCACGAATCTCGAGGAGGAGACATGGCCACAGCGCCAGAGAACAGGTCCGGTTCATCGGGGCGGGAGGGCGCGGTGGATACCGACCCGGCGCTCCCACCCACAGCAGTGGACGAGGCCGTCCGCGAATCCGAAGACAGCAAATGGACCCCGGGAAAGATCGCGCTCTGGGCGGCGATCTCCCTGCTGGGCGGCGTGGCATGGTTCATGCTCGCCATCGTCCGGGGCGAAACCGTCAACGCCATCTGGTTCGTCTTCGCCTCGGTGTGCACCTACCTGATCGGTTACCGGTTCTACTCCAAGGTCATTGAACGGTTCATCACCAAGCCCGATGACCGGCGGGCAACCCCCGCCGAATACAAGGCCGACGGCAAGGACTACGTCCGGACGGACCGGAACGTCCTGTTCGGCCACCACTTCGCGGCCATCGCCGGCGCCGGCCCCCTCGTCGGCCCGGTCATCGCGGCCCAGATGGGCTACCTCCCCGGCACCATCTGGATCATCGTCGGCGTGGTCCTGGCCGGCGCCGTGCAGGACTACCTGGTCATGTTCTTCTCCATGCGCCGCGGCGGGCGTTCACTGGGCCAGATGGCCCGCGAGGAACTCGGCGTCATCGGCGGCACCGCCGCCCTGGTTGCCACCCTGCTGATCATGGTGATCATTGTCGCCATCCTGGCGCTCGTCGTCGTCAATGCCCTGGGCGAAAGCCCGTGGGGCGTCTTCTCCGTCGGCATGACCATCCCCATCGCGCTCTTCATGGGCGTCTACCTGCGCTACCTTCGGCCGGGCAAGGTCATGGAAGTATCGATCATCGGGTTCGTGCTGCTCATGGCGGCGATCATCGGCGGCGGCATCGTCGCGGAAACCCCGTGGGGTGCAGATATCTTCACCCTGGACAAGGTGACCATCGCCTGGGGCCTCATCGTCTACGGCTTCATCGCCGCCATCCTTCCTGTCTGGCTGCTGCTGGCACCCCGTGACTACCTGTCCACGTTCATGAAGATCGGCGTGATCGTCATGCTCGCACTGGCCATCATCGTGGTCCGGCCGGAGATCAACGTCCCGGCCTTCAGCGAGTTCGCCAGCCGGGAGAACGGCCCCGTGTTCCCGGGCGCGCTGTTCCCGTTCCTGTTCGTGACAATCGCCTGCGGTGCGCTGTCCGGATTCCATGCCCTGATTTCGTCCGGCACCACTCCCAAGCTGATTGAGAAGGAACGGCAGACCCGGTTCATCGGTTACGGCGGCATGCTCATGGAATCCTTCGTCGCCATCATGGCGCTGGTGGCGGCCATCTCGATCGACCGCGGCCTCTACTTCGCCATGAACGCTCCTGCCGCGCTCACCGGCGGAAGCGTCGAAACGGCCGCCACCTGGGTCAACAGCCTGGGCCTGGCCGGCGTCAACATCACCCCCGAGCTGCTCGCTGAGACGGCACGGAATGTGGGCGAACAGAGCGTCGTTTCCCGCACCGGCGGCGCCCCCACCCTGGCCGTCGGCCTGGCCCACATCATGCAGCAGTTCATCGGCGGTACGGCCCTGATGTCCTTCTGGTACCACTTCGCCATCATGTTTGAAGCCCTGTTCATCCTTACCGCCGTGGACGCCGGCACCCGGGTGGCCCGCTTCATGCTGCAGGACTCGATCGGCAACTTCGTCCCCAAGTTCAAGGAAGCCTCCTGGCGCCCCGGTGCCTGGCTCTGCACGGCCATCATGGTGGGTGCGTGGGGTGCGGTCCTGCTGATGGGCGTCACCGATCCGCTGGGCGGCATCAACACCCTGTTCCCGCTGTTCGGCATCGCCAACCAGCTGCTGGCCGCCATCGCCCTCTCCGTCTGCCTGGCCATCGTGGCCAAGCGCGGCACCTTCAAGTACCTGTGGATCGTCGCCCTGCCGCTGGCCTTCGCGGCGGTGGTCACCATCACGGCCAGCTACCAGAAGATCTTCTCGCCCACGCCCGCGGTGGGGTACTTCGCCAACAACGCCGCATTCAGCAAGGCCCTGGCGGACGGCAAGACGGAGTTCGGCACCGCCAAGACCGTTGCCGCCATGGAAGCCGTGGTCCGCAACACCGCCATCCAGGGCTGGCTGTCCGTGATCTTCGTGGTGCTGAGCATCATTGTGATCGCGACGGCGGTCCTCGCCACCGTGAAGGCCTTCCGGAACCGGGGGACGGGCACGGAGAAGGATAACGAGGACCCGGCCTTGCCGTCCCGCGTATTTGCACCTGCGGGCCTCATCCCCACGGCTGCCGAGCGCGAACTGATGGCCGAATGGGAGAAGGTCCCGGCCAACCTGCGGTTCGAACGGGCAGGCCACCACTGATGAGCGCAGGACTGGCAGTACTCTCCAGCGGGTTCCGTGGTTTCGCACGGTACCTCAGCGGGGTGTTGGGCGCGGATGCGTACGCCAAGTACCTGGAACACCACCGGGCTTCGGGCCACAGCGGCCCGCCGCTCACGGAGCGGGAGTTCTGGCGCGACAGGACGGACCGGCAGGACGCCAACCCGCAGGGGCGATGCTGTTGATTTAGCCGTCAGCGGACGCCGCGTCGGGCGGGTTCACGGAGTGAAGTGCCTTCGGATCGCTCATGAGAGTATGAACGCATGAGCGATCCGAAAGACACCACGTCAGCTGAGGACGTCCCCGTCGAAGGCACCACCCTTGACGACAGCGAGCCCGCCGCCCCTGCTCAGGCCGAGTCCCCGGCCGGCGCCCGCGACGGCCGCAAGCCCAAGGGCAGCAGCGTGCAGGACCTGGTGGACGAACCGGCAAAGGTGATGCGGATCGGCACCATGATCCGGCAGCTCCTGGAGGAAGTGAAGTCCGCCCCGCTGGACCAGGCCGCCCGGGAACGCCTGGCTGAAATCCACGCCCGCTCCATCCAGGAACTGGAGGACGGCCTGTCGCCCGAGCTCGTGGCGGAACTGCACCGCATCAGCCTCCCGTTCTCAGATGAAGGCACCCCTTCCGACGCCGAGCTCCGGATCGCGCACGCACAGCTCGTGGGCTGGCTCGAAGGATTGTTCCACGGCATCCAGACCGCCATTGCGGCCCAGCATGCTGCCCGGGAGCACGCGGCCGCCCAGATGCAGCTCCGCCAGCTGCCCCCGGGGACAGTCATCGCCCCGGGTGTGGTGATCGGGGAAAACGGTGAACCGGAGCGCGCCCCCGCGGGGGCGGCCCGGCCGGGGGCGCCGGCCAATGCCGGCAAGCGCGACGATCCGGACCACGGTCCCGGACAGTACCTGTAGGCTCCGGTTGGGTTTTTTCAGCGCCGCCAGGCAGGGGCGCAAGGACGATGCGGAACTTGGCAAGGGGTTGTGGCGCCGCGCGCACGACCGCTTCCACCGGGGACTGGACCGCTTCCACCAGGTGCTCGAGGGTGTGGAGGACGACCAGTTGTACGGCGAGCTGGTAGAGATCGCCAACGAACTCGCCGCCCTGCTGGACCGTGTCCGGGCTGTCTGCGTCGAAGCCCAGCGCCGCTCACCCAGTGACGGCCTGGACATTCCCGTCGCCCTGTCCGGCGTGCACCGCGCCCTGTCCAAGGCCGGGAATTCGCTGGCCACCACCGCCGAAGCTGCCGCCATGCTGCGGCTCGCCGTCGGGCCCGTTCCAGTGGGCGCGGCGTCCGTGCGCCGGCGCGCGGAAGCCGTCTTCGAGCAGGTTGCCGACGCCGAGCGGCACCTTGCGGGGGAAACCTCCTAGCCGCAATTTATTCCCGCTGCTTCGGGTGACTTTCCACGTTACGCGCCTGGCTGACAGACCGCGGGTTTGGTCTTCTCAACGCCCGTCGTTTGGCAGGATGAAGTCATGACTCTTTCACCTACACTCACTTTCAACGACGGAAACACGATCCCCCAGCTCGGCTATGGCGTGTGGCAGGTCGAAGACGGCGTGGCTGAGAAGGTGGTGCGGCAGGCATTCGAAGCTGGCTTCCGCCACATCGATACAGCCAAGATCTATGGCAACGAAGCGGGCGTGGGGCGCGCCATCGCCAGCTCCGGCCTCACCCCCGAGCAGATCTTCATCACCACCAAGCTGTGGAATGCCGATCAGGGCTATGAGTCGACGCTGGCTGCCTTCGAGGAATCCATGGACCGCCTCGGCCTGGAAACCCTCGACCTGTACCTGATCCACTGGATGCAGCCCAAGCAGGACAAGTACGTCGATACCTGGAAGGCGCTGATCGAGCTCCAGAAGCGCGGCCGGGTCAAGTCCATCGGCGTCTCCAACTTCACCGTCGACGGGCTGCAGCGGCTCATCGACGAAACCGGTGTGGTCCCGGCCATCCACCAGATCGAGCTCCACCCCTACTTCAGCCAGCCTGAGCTGCGCGAATTCGGTGCTTCCAAGGGCATCCTCACCCAGGCCTGGTCACCGCTGGGCCAGGGCGGCGAGCTCCTGGAAGACCCAGCCGTCGCCGCCATCGCCGCCAAGCACCAGGCCACGCCGGCACAGGTTGTCATCGCCTGGCACCTTGCCATTGGCAACGTGGTGATCCCGAAGTCGGTCACCGAATCCCGGATCCGGGAGAACTACGCGGCACTCGACGTCACGCTGGATGCCGGGGACGTCGAGGCCATCAACGCCCTCGACCGGACCGCCAGCGGCGAAGGCAGGATCGGCCCCGACCCGGCAGTCTCCGACTTCGCGTAAGTCAACCTGTCCGCAGTGAGTGCCCCGCCTTAGCCGGCGGTCCCGCTCAACCGGGACGTCGAACCCGCACCGCCTGGCTGGCCCAGGCGGTGCGGGTTCTTCTTTTGCACGGGCCTGTTGAATAGCCGGCCCGGCCTCAATCTGTGGGGTCAGGCGGCAATGCGGACAGGTTCGACGCTGACCGCATCGATCACTGCCCAGCCGTCCTCGCCGGAGCACTGCCGGTCGGCGAAACGCTGCGCCTCCACCATGGTGTCGAAGGACTCCGAGCGTGCACGGCCGCAGTCGGCGTCGAAGTACGTGACGTGAAATTCCTGAACGGTGTTTTCCATAAATCCAGTGTGCAACCGGGGTCTGACATTCCACGGAATCAGCCCCGCGTGTTGCCGTGTGACGTGACCCCAGCACGCATCACGGTGCGTTGTCGCCCCCGCTGCCCGGCCCCGGAACTCCAGCTAGGCTTTCACCATGGAGGTTAGAGATTCTCCGGACCGGGACAACGCCACCAGGCACATTAATCGTGAACTGGCACGGCGGCGCGGCTGGATGTTAACGGTGGCCGTCGGGTTCGCCCTGCAGATTCTCAGTGTGGTGCTGGGACTCAAATCCGTGGCGCCGCTGTGCGGCAGCCCGATGATCCCGCACAGCGGGGCAGCTGAACTGTCCGATGCTCAATTGCTTACCACGGGCCTGGCGTCCGAGTGCTACCGGAGCATCGACTCCGCCGCCGTACCCATTTGGATGCTGATGGGGCTTGGCATTGGCCTGGTCCTGGTGGGCGTAGCCATCAGGATCGTGGGTATCCGCCGGTCCCTCGCCGCTGTAGCCGCCTGAGGGACAGGCCCTACGGGACTGCTTGTTCGTAGGTACTTATGGAACTGGCTGGGTGCCAGCCGGGAGGGGGGAGTCCCGTCGTCAGGTCCCTGCCTCGCGGCGGTCCAGCCGAAGGACCCGTTCCTGGGCCAGGACGGCTGCCCTGGCCGCCTTATCCGACGCCCGCGTTGCCTGTTTGGCCTCCGCGGAGATGGCAGCGAGACGCTTCTTCGAGTAGTCCAGCTCAGCCTCTGCCGTTTTCAGGCGGGCCCGCAGGTCTGCAGTTTCCTCCTGCAGCGCGGCAACGTCCCCGGCCGTCTGCTCTGCCTCCGCCTGAAGGTCCACGGCATGCCCGGCAGCTTCCGATGCTTCTTCTTCGGCCGCGGCGAGTGCCGCCCGGGCCCTTTCCAACAGAGGCGGCGACGCCGGCCGTGGCGTCTGCCGGACGGCCTCAAGGCGCGGCCTGGTGGGCCGGGGCTGGGACCCGGCCTCCGGCGTCGTACGCTGCTTCTTCCCTGGCTGTGGCTTTTTGGAATCCGGCTTCCCGGGCGTGGGCACCGATGCAAGGACCGGGGGAGCAACGGCCGGTGTTGCGGGAAGGGCGCCGGGTACGGCCACCACACCGTCCAGGTCTGCGGCGCTGACCCCGTCGGCGGACAGGGTCTTCACGAGCCTGCCGCTGCGGACGGCGGCCTCGGCCCCTTCATCGGCGGTCAGGGCACGCAGTGTCTCCTCAACATCCCCGGCAATTGTGTCGCTGAGTTGCCGGCCTTGACCGCGGACAACCGCGCGGGCGGCGTCGACGGCGGACGCCAGCAAGGTGCGCCGCTCACGCCCCAGGTCGCGAAGGGCGGGGGCATCAAGGGACGCCTGCGCCGCACGCATGCGTGAGCCCAGATCCGCGAGTTCGTCGAGGACATCCGGCCGGTGCAGGACGAGCATGTTTACAGCCCAGGCGCCCACCGACGGTTTGGCAAGTCCACGGACTGCCGCCCCCAGGCCCTTATCCTGGCCGGCAGCCGCCTTGGCCGCGGCAGTACGGGCCGCCACGAAGTCGTCCAGGGGACAGGCGTACAGCCCGTTCGCGATCCCGGCCAGGGCCTCTTCATCCATGTCCGCCATCATAGGCGGGAGGGCTGGGACGGGCATGGAGCGCCGGGCGGGCGCTGCCGGGACCGGGCAGCTGGCGGGGCCAGTGAGCCCTGTTGCTCCGGCCCCGTGCACGGTATGTTGCTCGAATGGACGATACATATCAGGTCATCGTGGTTGGCGGCGGTTTCGCGGGGAAGGCCGCCGCCCAGGAACTCGGCCGCAAGGGCACCCGGGTGCTGCTGATTGATACCAACAACTATCACCAGTTCCAGCCCCTCCTGTACCAGGTGGCATCCTCGCAAATCGGCGTCTCCGCAGTGGCCCGCCCGCTCCGTGCGGTCTTCCGAAACATCAAGGGGGTCCGGGTCCTCACGGCAGAAGTCACAGCGGTGGACGCTGCGGCCCGCACCGTCACCACTGCCGACGGCGGGCGGTTCCAGGCGCAGATCCTCGTCCTCGCCACGGGCGCTGTCCCGAACTTCTTTAATACCCCTGGCGCCGACAAACACGCCTACCCGCTCTACTCCGTTGCCGACGCCACTCGGCTCAGCGCAGCCCTGACGGAAGTCCTCGACGAGGCGGACCGGGGAGCCGGCGGGAGCGTCGACGTCGTAGTTGTCGGAGGCGGCCCCACCGGGGTGGAGACGGCCGGCGCCCTCGCCGAGAACGTCAAATACATCGTGCCGAAGTACTTCTCTTCCGAGCTTGCCGCCCGCTGCCATGTCCACCTTGTGGACATGGTGCCCAGCGTTCTCATGGCTTTCTCGGCGAAATCGCAGGCCTACACCCGGGACCGGCTGGTGAAGCTGGGCGTCCAGCTGCACATGGGCCAGAGCGTCACGGAGGTCCGCCCCGACGGCGTGACGCTGGCGGACGGTACTGTGCTGCCTGCCCCCGTCGTCGTCTGGGCCGGCGGCCTGCAGGCAGGCAAGATCATCGCCGAGTCGGGGCTCACGCAGGGGAAGGGCGGGCGTATCGATGTCCGTCCGGACCTGACCGCTCCGGGAGTGGAGGGCGTCTACGTCCTTGGAGACTCTGCCAACATCACCGACGCCGCGGGGGCCAGGCTCCCGCAACTGGGGTCCGTGGCCCAGCAATCAGGGAAATGGGCCGCAAGAAACATTCACGCTGACCTCACCGGCGGTACGCGGCAGCCCTTCCGCTACCTCGATAAGGGGTACATGGCCATGGTGGGCCGGGGCGCGGCGGTGGCAGAGCTGGGCCCCCAGCGCATCCAGCTGCAGGGTCCGCTGGCGTTCCTCTCCTGGCTGGGCGTCCACCTTGCCCTGCTGCCCGGCGTCCAACAGAAAGTCCGCGCACTCTTCTCCTGGGCGGTGGGGTACGTGACGCACAGTCCGTCCCAGGTTGTGGTGGGCCGGCCGGACTAGTTCCGGCGGGCCGCGCGCCTGGTTGCCAGGCTGCATGGAGGCGCGGGACCCCGCTTGTCAGCGAAAACAATGGGCCCCGGCAGCTGCCTGGGCCCCGTAGCCCGGAGCTTTGAGAGGCTATTCCGCGAGTTTCGAGACGGCGTGCGCCACAGGAAGAACTTGTTGGTGCCCAGGTCCTTGACGGTCTTGATGTTGAAGGCTTCCTTGAGCTTCTGGGCGTCGGCCTCTGAAAG
This sequence comes from Pseudarthrobacter sp. SL88, assembly GCF_026672455.1. NCBI lineage: Bacteria > Bacillati > Actinomycetota > Actinomycetes > Micrococcales > Micrococcaceae > Pseudarthrobacter > Pseudarthrobacter sp. SL88. Next base: position 3,205,122 of record NZ_JAPPRD010000001.1, on the reverse strand, counting down.
GCCTTTCAGCGCCTCGACCGGCGCCTTGGCCAGTTCCTCGATGCCCTTGTCGATGTATTCCTTATCGAACTTCGAGTTGATTCCAGACAATGCAGTTCTCCCTTCGTCGGGCCGGCATCGGCTGGCGCCGTGGCACAGCGACATTCAACCACACGGCCACACAAATGGACCGGCTGATCTTGGACCAGGGAAAGGGGGTGGGAGCCGGCGGCGGCTGGAGGAAGCACCGCACTCGCGGACAGTGCCATCGCCGCCGGCTCCATGCATCACGCTAGGTGCGCGACCTGAACGAAACCCGGGCGGAAACTGCATCTTTCCGCAACGCTGCTGCGAGGCACGTTGGGTGCAGACGGTCACGAAAGTTGGTGCGGGCCGGCGACGGCTGGGGGAGGTGCTGGTCTCCATCAAGCACCATCGCCGCCGGCTCCGGTCACCACGCTATGGCCTCAGCAGCCGCGGCGCCTGAGTAACAGGTACGTGTTTTGGCGAACCCCGCTACGTGTGCTGACCCCTCGGGGCTCCGACCCGGCCGGAGGACCATGCCGCGGGGTAGGCCATTGAAGAGACATCTGACCCGGTAGGGCGGGCCCTATATGCAAGCCTGTCTGTAGCGGACCCACCTGCCACAGATAGGCTGAGATCATGACCTCGGGGGACGCCGTCCATCTTTTCCGCTACGGCTCCATCGGATACGGCCGCAAACCGTATATCGCCCGAACCTTCCGCAGCAACAAATTGGCCGCCAAGTGAGCCCCTTCATCGCTATGCCGCTCGTGGCCGGCATCCTCTGGCTGGCCCACGTGATCCTGGGCGCCACGGGACACCGTGCCTATCGATACAGCGGTCGCCTTCTCTTCGGAGGACTCTCGGCGACGGCCGTGGTGTTCTTCCTCATTGGCTTCCAGGTGGACAAATCCGTCCCACCGGAATGGAAGAACAATTCCCTTGGGGGAGTCGTTGAGTTTTTACTCGCACTGGAGACCACAATGGTGCTGCTGGCTCTCGCGCTGCTGGAGGTTATTCGCGTTGCGGTGACACAGACGATAGAGGTTGCCCGGGCAAAGACGGCATGCCAGCGTCCCGATCCGGCTAATGTCCCATGAAGCTCCGGGAAATATGGGGGAGCGTTCTCCTGGCCGCAGCGGCCGTCTGCACCTGGGTACACCACGTCCTCAGCGAAGCGTACCGGGCCGCCACACGAGAGGGCCTGCTCCTCTACATGGGCATCCCTGCAGATTCCATTGCCTCCTGGTTTCTGATTGTGGCCTTCCTGTCCGGGCCTGCGGGGCTGATGCTCCTGCTCCCAGCGCTGATACGCCGAATTCCCCGGAAGGTGCCGCGGCGGATCGTCGGGTGGAGCGCCGGGGTAGCCGCCGCGGCCGCGGTGCCGTACCTCGGCGTGGTGTTTGTCTTCGCGGCCCTGGGCGCTTTCGGGGTCGGGGACACCGTGAAAATCACCGCAGTCGACGGGCAGTCAGTCCTCGTAACCCAAGACGGTTTCGACGGTGACAGCGTCGCCATCTATGGGCAGCACGACGGGTTCCACTACAAGCGCGTTCGCGACGCCTCGGAAATCTCCGGGTGGCCGCGGGTTAAAGACCGGGGCTGTCGGCTGGAAACCGCTGGCGGGCCGCAGCTGGTCTGCGGGACCAAGATGGTGGCCGTTCGCCACTAGATGCCCGTAGGGTTTCACTCAGTCAGTCAAAGGCCGGCACCCACAACAGTGGGGTGCCGGCCATTCACTCGTTGCTATGGCTACCTACTTGTGAACAGGCCAACCGCCGTGCCATTTTTTCGATATGGCGCCAGGCGGTCGGGGAGATACCCCGGCGGGCAGTGTGGAGGGCTAGGCCCAGGACTGGTCCCGGTCGAGGCATGCCCCGCCGTTATAAGCCACGTGGATTGAGCTGACCCTGTTTTTCATCGCGCCCAGGTTGAGGCGTTCGCCCGGTTGGATGTACCAGGCGTAGCCTTCGCAGCCGGGGTTGTCGTAGATCGTGATGTACGCGTAGGTGTTGTTAATCAGGGATGCTGCGTTGTTGTTGACCTGGACGCCCCATCCGTTCCGGCCAGCCGGGCCGTCTGTGAACAGTTCGTTGCCCATGGTGGCGTCGCTGTTGGCGTAGTCGGCGCGTGCGCCCTGGAAGTCGGAGTTGAAGTAGAAGCACACCCGTGATGTCGGGCACGCGGTTCCTGTTCCTGACGCGTTGGCAGCGGGTGCGCCCGCCAGTACTGCGCTGGCGCTCAAAGCGAAGACGGCTCCGGCTGTAGCTGTTTTGTGCATCGCGAGTTTCATGAAGTTCCCCAGTCATTTTTCACGGTGGTCGGGCGTCCAGGACCGACGCCTGCTCTATTCTGTACTCTTCCCGGGCTGCGCAGCCATGGGGATACCTGCCCTAACGCTGGGTGGCGCACCGGCAGGAGTCAGTCAAAGAAGCCGTGGACCTCCGGGCTGTCGATCCCGTTTCTGCTCACGGGCAGGGAAAGAGACAGCAGGGGGATTCTGCACCGTACTCGGCCAGAGTTTCCCGTCCATGCTTAACCAGCGAAAAACCTGCTTAACCAGCGAAAAACCCCCCAAAGCCCTGTAACGAGGGGCGATAGGGGGTTTATCCCGAGCTTCCTATCAGAATCGAACTGATGACCTTTTCATTACGAGTGAAACGCTCTACCGACTGAGCTAAGGAAGCACCGCACAAAATGACCGGAAGAATCCGGGCGCTTCATGCAAGAGTCAACTGTAATGGAGTCTCCGCGCCCGGGTCAAAATGGCGGGCGCTGCCGCGGGTGAGGCCTTCAGCACACCGTGTTGTCGGCCGGAACCTGTCCGCTGACCAGGTAGCTGTCCACCTTGTCCTCAAGGCAGCTGTTGGCCCGGCCGTAGGCCGTGTGGCCCTCGCCTTTCCACGTCAGCAGCGAGGAGTTGCCGAGCTGTTTCCGCAGCGATGATGCCCATTCCACAGGGGTGGCCGGATCACCGGTGGTGCCGATGACCACGATCGGCGACTCACCCGTGTACTGGACGGATGCAGGCGTACGCACGTTCTTGTACGGCCAGTCGGCGCAGTTGATGCCGCCGTAGGCGAAGAAGTAGCCAAGGGTGGGGGACTGTTGCATCAGCCGCTGCTGCTCTGCCCGCATGGACGCAGGATCGGAGTCCATGGGGTAGTCCAGGCAGTTGATGGCGTTGAAGGCGAACGTCGAATTCGAGGTGTAGCTTCCGTTGGTGGAACGGTCGGCGCCGAGGTCGGACAGGCGAAGCATGAGGCTCACGTCTCCCGTCATCGCCGCCTCCAGGGCCTGGGTGAGGGCGGGCCAGCTCTGGTCGTTGTACAGCGGTGTGATGAGGCCGCTGACAAACATGTTGGCGTTGACCAGCCGGCCGTCCTTGGCGGTGCGGGGCTGTTGCTCCACGGCGTTTATCAGGTCGCGGATCTGCTGGACGCCGCCATCCACTCCGCCGGTGAGGGGGCATTCCTTCTGCTGCTGGCAGTTGGCCACGTAGGTGCGGATCGCCTTTTCGAAGGCCACGGCCTGGCCGCTGGTCAGTTCTTCATTGCTGATCGAGGGATCCAGCGCGCCGTCGAGCACCATGCGGCCCACGTTCTTCGGGAACAGCTGTGCGTAGGTCGAGCCGAGGAACGTGCCGTAGGAGTAGCCCAGGTAGTTCAGCTTCGTGTCGTTGACCACGGCCCGGAGGACGTCCAGGTCCCTGGCTGCGCTCTGGGTATCGATGTGGGCCATTGAGGGGCCGGTCTGCTCAGCACACTGTTCGGCGATGGCCTTGTTGTCCGCCCGGGCCGCCGCGAGGCCGGCGTCGGTCTCCAGGTCGTAGATCTTGGCCCTTGCCGCATCACGTTCCGCGTCCGTCATGCAGGTCACCGGCGCGGACCGCTTAACGCCGCGGGGATCGAAGCCGACGAGGTCGTAGGCGTCACGGACGGGCTGGGAGAAGTGGGTGGCTGCCGCGTCCTTCACGAAGTCATAGCCGGATGCGCCGGGCCCGCCCGGGTTGACCAGCAGGCTTCCGGTCTTATTGCCAGTACTTGAAGCCCGCAGCGCGGCAATCTGGATGGTTTCGCCGTCGGGAGCCGCATAGTCCATGGGCACTGTGACCTTGGCGCATTGGAACTGGCCTTCGCATGGCTCCCACACGATTTCCTGCGAGTAGAACTTCTCAAGCCCCGCGGGCGCAGACGCCACGATGGAGGGATCTGCCTTGGCTGTGGCGGTTTCCTGTTGGCGGTCGCCCCCGTTGATGAGGCTGCAGGACGCCAGCACCAGGGCAAGCGCCATGGCTCCGGCGGCACGGGCCGCGAACACCAGGGGTCTGCGGCGTACCGGCAGGGGGCGGGCAGTCATCGGGTCTCCTTGGAAGGCTGGATCAGGCTGGCTGCCATGGACTCAATGGCCAGCAGCGGGGCAACGTTCGTGGTGGTGATGCGTTCGCGGGCTTTGTTGATGGCGTCCATCCGGGCGAGCGTGACTTCCGGGGTGGAACGGGAGGCAAATTCCTCCAGTTCACCCCTCAACTCAACGTTTACCAGCTCAACAGCATTCCCCATCTGGATGATCAGGACGTCCCGGTAGAAGGACATCAGGTCAGTGAGGGTACGGTCCAAGGAATCGGTAATGGACCGCTTGGCCCGCCGCTTCTGGTCGTCCTCCAGCTGTTTGACCTGCGCCCGCATGGCAGGTGGAAGGGTGCCGGATTCAGGTGCGCCGAGGGTGGCGAGCAAGGCGGCTTTCTCGGCGGCGTCGCGTTCTTCGTTGGAGCTGTTCGCCTCGGCGGTGGCAATTTTCACGAGCTTGTCCGCCATCATGACAGCTGCGGTGACTCCCCGCAGGCCCAGCGGAAACCGGACAGTTTCGAGCCGGCGTTCGCGCGCAGCAGGGTCCCGCGCCAGCCGGCGGGCGATCCCCACATGGCTTTGGGCTGCCCGGGCGGCCCGTTCAGCGACTGCGGGATCGACGCCGTCGCGCTTCACCAGGAGTTCCGCGACGTCGGCCGCGGGCGGCAGCCGCAGCGCCACGCTGCGGCAGCGCGACCGGATGGTGACCAGCACATCGGCCGGTGAGGGGGCACACAGCATCCATACAGTCCGCGGCGTCGGTTCCTCGATGGCCTTGAGCAGGACGTTGGTGGTTCGCTCGGCCATCCGGTCCGCATCCTCGACCACGATGATGCGCCAGCGTCCGGCGGACGGCCTGTTGCCGGCGGTGGCCACCAGGTCGCGGGCTTCGTCGATGGTGATGGTGACCTTTTCCGTCCGGACAAACGTCACGTCCGAATGCGTTTCACCCAGAATGGTCAGGCAGGCGTGGCAATGGCCGCAGCCGCGCAGGTTCACGTCTTCCTGGTCGCAGTTCAGGGCGGCTGCGAAGGCTTTGGCGGCGTTGGAGCGCCCAGACCCTGGCGGACCGGTGAACAGCCATGCGTGCGTCAGGCCTTCGCCGCTGGAAGCCTGGCGCAATTGGTCGACGACGGCGGGCTGGCCCTGGAGGTCATCCCACACGGTCATGGGGTGCCCTCGCCGTGCGCGCCGGCAGCGGGTGCGGCACCTGCCGGTTCGTTCCCCGGTGCTTCCAGCAGGCCGGCCACGCGATCGAGGATCATCGCGGCAAGGTCGTTCACCGGTAGCCGGGCAGGCAGCACCAGGTAGGACGCCGGCCGGGCCGCGGCCAGGTCAAGGAACGCGTCCCGGATGCGGGCATGGAATTCGTCAGCTTCGGATTCCAGGCGGTCCTCAGTGGCGTCTCCCGCTGTGCGCCGGCTTCTTCCGACTTCCGGTTCCACATCGAGCAGGACGGTGAGGTGCGGCTGAAGGCCGGAAGTGGCCCACTCGTTCAGCGAGCGGACCGCGTCCATGCCGAGGTCCCTGCCGGCTCCCTGGTACGCGACGGAGGAGTCGATGTACCGGTCGGTCAGCACAATGTCGCCCCGCTCCAGCGCGGGGCGGATCACCTGGCCGGCGTGGGCCGCCCGGGATGCCGCGAAGATCAGCGCTTCCGTGTGGGCGTCTATATGGCCATGGCCGTGATCCAGGACCAGGGACCGGAGCTTCTCGCCGATGGGAGTGCCGCCCGGTTCACGGGTCCGGAGGACCGTAAGGCCGCGGCTTTCGAGTGCTTCGGCGAGCCTAGCCGCCTGGGTGGACTTGCCGGCGCCGTCGCCGCCTTCGAACGCGATGAAAAGTCCGGCACTCTGTTTGTTCACTGTTCAAGCCTACCGATCGGCCGGGGCAAACACGGTCCCGGCCATGGGCTTTGTGGACAGTTTCACGGCGTCCCACGCTGCGTGCGGGCTTTTCCGGCGGTCCGCGGTGGAACAGTACGCTGTCCCCATGAGTCTTTCCGAACAGCAGACCGGGGGCCTGTCCGCCGAAACCATGGTGGTGGCCGCGGGCCGTCCGCCGCGGGAACGGGACCAGCCGGTGAATCCGCCCCTGGTCCTGTCCTCGACGTATTACGGAACAGGCCCGCTCGGCCCCGGAGACCGTGGTTACGGCCGGTACTCAAACCCCACCTGGGACCCGTTCGAGGAGGCCCTCGGCCAGCTTGAGGGAGCGGACCTGCCCGGTCTGCTCTATGCGTCCGGGCTTGCTGCCGTCAGCTCAGCGTTGTCGCTGATCCCCTCCGGCGGAGTGTTGGTGATGCCCAACCACAGCTACTCCGGAACCCTTGTCATGGCCGCGGAACTGGCCCAGAAGGGGTTCATCGAGCTGCGGACCGTGGACATCGCGGATACCGGAGCCGTTGAAGCGGCCCTCGCCCCGGGCGGCCCGGATGCCAAGGCCGCCGCCATGCTGTGGCTTGAAAGCCCCACCAATCCCATGCTGGGAATCGCCGACATTCCTGTGCTGACACAAGCCGCGCACGCTTCGGGCGCCATCGTGGTGACGGACAATACTTTCTCGACGCCGCTGGTGCAGCAGCCGCTCGCCCTGGGCTCCGACGTCGTACTCCACTCGGTGACCAAATACTTGGCGGGCCACTCCGACGTCGTCCTGGGCGCCCTGGTGACCTCCAACCCGGACATCCGCTCCGCACTCCTGCACCACCGGACCATCCATGGCGCGATCGCCGGGCCCTTCGAGGCGTGGCTTGCGCTGCGCGGCCTGCGCACCCTGGCATTGCGGGTGGAAAAGTCCCAGGAGTCTGCCAGGGTCCTGGCGGACCGGCTGAGCGCCCACCCCAGGGTTGAATCGGTCCGCTTCCCGGGCCTCCCGGACGATCCCGGGCACGAACGGGCCACGGCACAGATGAAGGGCTTTGGCTCCATCATCTGCATCCAGGTGGCGCCCGACGGCGGACTCGACGGCGCAGCGGCGGCCGACAAGGTCGTTGAGGCAGTCAGCCTGTGGCTGCCCGCCACATCGCTGGGCGGCGTGGAATCGCTGATCGAACGCAGGCGGCGGCACACCGCGGAGCCGGCCAGCGTCCCCGGGAACCTGATCCGCCTCAGTGTCGGCATTGAGAACGTGGAAGACCTCTGGACCGACCTGGAGCAGGCGCTGGACACGCTGGACGGCTAGGCTGGGCTTGTGGACGGTGAACTGATTATTCGGCCTGTGGAACAGGCAGTGTTCTTTATCCTTGCCCTGGTTGCCCTGGGGCTGGAGTTGTGGGCCCTGGCAGACTGCGCGCGCCACAAGGCCAACGCCTTTGAGGCGACCGGCAAGCGGACCAAGGCCTTCTGGCTCGCCCTGACCGGCGGCGCCGCGCTGATAGGTGTCATCTCCCTCTTCGCCAGCGGCGGCATCTTCGGCACGCTCGGACTGTTCGGCCTCGCCGCCGTGGTTGCCGCATCGGTCTACCTGGCCGACGTCCGCCCTGCGGTCAAGGACGCAGGCCGGGGCGGCAGCCGCAACATGGGGCCCTACGGCCCCTGGTAAACCCCGGCGCACCCAAGCTGTTCAACGGGGACACCTGGTACCCGCTGTCTGCCGATTCGTGAATCACGCTTACGGCAGAGGTGCAACTGCTTCCCAGTCCACCGTCAGTTCGCCCAGCCGCCACCGGGCGGGCCCGTCCTGAACCGGCCAGCCGGCGTCGCGTAACGCCCTGCACATACCCTGCCAGCGCTGCCGGTTTCCAAAGGACGCCAGCGGGGCGCACTCCAGCCACGCCTTGTCCATGGCCTGCATCAGCGCATGGACCGGTTCGCCGGGAACGTTGCGATGGATGAGGGCTTTGGGAAGGCGTTCGGCAACGTCGGAGGGCAGTTCAAAGCTGCCGAACCGGACCGACATGCTCAGCGACAGCGGGCGCTCCGCGTCCAGGGCCACCCACGTCGCACGGCGTCCGATCTCGTCGCAGGTGCCGTCAATGAAAAGCCCGTCAGGGGCCAGCCTGCCCTGCACCAGGCGCCAGATCCCGGCGACGTCGGCCTCCTCATACTGCCGGAGCACATTGAAGGCCCGGACCAGGACGGGGCGTCCGGGGACGGGGAGCTCAAAACCGCCCACGTGGAAGCTGAGGCCGGGCCGCTGCAGGGGGAGGGCAGCACGCACCCGTTCCGGCTCGATCTCGATCCCGCAGAACCGGACATCCGGACGGATTGCGGCGAGCCGCTCAAAGAGTTCAACGGCGGTGGCCGGCGTCGCGCCGTAGCCCAGGTCCACCACCAGCGGTTCTGTGGCCCGGAGGAGCCGCCAGGCCTGGGGACCGGCCAACCAGCGGTCCACCCGGCGCATCCGGTTGGGATTGGTGGTGCCGCGGGTGACGTTGCCTACCGGCCGGCCGTGCCGGCCGGACAACCTCCTGCCGGTGATCTCGGGGCCACTCACCCGTTCAGCCTTTTGCACCACCGCCCCACTGTATCCCCGCGGCCGCGGGGATGCCGCCAGCCGGGGTACGGGCTGCCGTGTGACGATGACCATCCCTGGCCCTGTAACGCTGGGCGGGTGGCAACACTGCTCGGCTAGGATGAAAATCATGACTTACAAGCTGATTCTGCTGCGCCACGGCCACAGCGAATGGAACGCCAAGAACCTGTTCACCGGCTGGGTGGACGTTGACCTGAACGACCAGGGCCGCGGGGAAGCAGCACGCGGTGGCGAGCTGCTGGTGGAGAACAACATCCTCCCCGACGTTCTGTACACGTCCCTGCTGAAGCGGGCCATCAACACCGCCAACATCGCCCTGGACAAGGCCGACCGCGGTTGGATCCCGGTCAAGCGCGACTGGCGCCTGAACGAACGCCACTACGGTGCGCTGCAGGGCAAGGACAAAGCCCAGACGCTGGCCGAATACGGTGAAGAGCAGTTCATGGAATGGCGCCGCTCCTACGACACCCCGCCGCCGCCCCTGGATGACGACAGCGAATTCAGCCAGGCACATGATCCGCGCTATGCGGACCTTGGTGATGCCCTGCCGCGCACCGAGTGCCTGAAGGACGTCCTGGTCCGCATCCTGCCGTACTGGGAATCTGACATCAAGGCTGACCTGAAGGCGGGCAAGACCGTCCTGGTCACGGCCCACGGCAACTCCCTGCGCGCGCTGGTCAAGCACCTTGACGGCATCAGCGACGAAGCCATCGCCGGCCTCAACATCCCCACCGGCATCCCGCTGGTCTACGACCTGGATGACGACTTCCAGCCGGTCAAGCCGGGTGGCACCTACCTCGACCCCGAGGCCGCCGAGCAGGCCATCCTGGCCGTAGCCAACCAGGGCAAGAAGTAAGGCAGCAGAACGTACGACGGCGGGCTGGTCACCTCAGGTGACCAGCCCGCCGTCGTATGTACGTGGGGGAGCCGGGGCTCAGCTGTGTTCGGTGGCGTTCGGCTGCCAGGCGCCGGTCACCAGGTAGCTGACCTTCTGGGCGACGGAGACACCGTGGTCGGCGAAACGCTCGAAGTAGCGGCTGGCCAGTGCCACATCCACGGTAGTGGCGGGGGATTCGGCCCACTCGGGTGCGGCGATGGCCTTGAACACGCTGAGGTGCAGGTCGTTGATGGCGGTGTTGGCCTTCATGATGTCCCGGGCCACTTCCAGGTCACGGGTCTCCAGGAGGACGGCCAGCTTGTCGGCGATGACCTGGTCCAGTTCCGCCATCTGCTTGAACGTCCCGGTCATCGAAGCCGGGATCACGGTGGACGGGAAACGGAGGCGCGCCAGCTGCGCAATGTGCCGGGCGAGGTCACCCATCCGCTCGAGGGAGGCGCTCATCCGCAGTGATCCAACGATCATCCGCAGGTCGCTGGCCACCGGGCCCTGGAGGGCGAGGATGTCGATGGCCCGCTCGTCGAGGCTGTTCTGCAGGAAGTCGATCCGCGCATCGGCGGCAATGACGTCCTGGGCGAGGTCGACGTCCGCCACCTCGAATGATGTGGTGGCCTTGGCTATCGCTTCGCTGACCAGCCGGGAGATCTCCACCAGCTGGTCACCGACCTGGGTGAGTTCTTCCTGAAAAACCTTACGCACGTCGGCGTCCTTTCCTTGGAACTCCCGCACGCCCGCACGAGGGCAGCAGGAATCTTGTCGCCATTCGGCAGTCCAACTGGATACTCTGCCAGCATCCGGTGAACGGTTGATCCCTTGCAGGTGAACGTTAGTTGAACCGTGGGCGCAGGGGGCCCGGACGCGCCGTTGGGCCACCGGCAAGAGCATAAGGTGGACCTGTGGATCCAATGTTCATCGGCCTGATCGCGGGCCTCGTCGGCCTGGCGCTGGGCACGTTCGGTGTGCTCGCCTACCGGGTCAGCGAAAAGCAGCGCCAGCTGCTGGACATGGACGGGGACGAGCCGGGACTGCCGGACGGTGCCGCCGAGGTGCTGGCCGTCGTCGGACGCGCTTTTGTGGTGGTGGACGCGGTGGACGGCGTGGTCCGGGCAAGTCCTGCCGCGTACGCCTACGGCCTGGTCCGCGGCCACACGGTGGTCCACAAAGAACTGCTGGACATGACGGCGGGTGTACGGCGCGACGGCGTGATCCTCGAAAAGAAGCTTGAGCTGCCGCGGGGGCCGCTGGGGCAGGGGACCATCATCGTCCAGGTCCGGGCAGCCATGCTGGGTGAGGAATATATCCTCCTGCTGGCCGATGACCGCACGGAGATCACCAGGACCGAGGAAATCCGCAACGACTTCGTGGCCAACGTTTCCCACGAACTGAAGACGCCTGTGGGCGCCATCTCCCTGCTCGCTGAGGCACTGGAATCCTCAGCCGACGACGAACTGGCAGTCCGCCGCTTCGCCAAGCGCATGCATAAGGAGTCCGGCCGCCTGGCCGCACTGGTGCAGGACATCATCGAACTCTCCCGCCTGCAGGGCGCCAGCGTGGTGCAGCAGGGCGGTCCCGTTGACGTCAATGCCGTGATCGCCGAGGCCGTGGACCGGTCCCAGCTGCCGGCCGAAAGCAAGAACATCACCATCGTGGTGGGTGGCCGCACCGAGGAGAAGGTCTTCGGTGACCAGGACCTCCTGGTCACGGCGCTGCGCAACCTGATCGACAACGCCATCCGGTACTCACCGCCAAACACCCGTGTGGGCATTGGCGTCCGTTCCAAGGAAGGACTGGTTTCCATTTCGGTGACGGACCAGGGCGAGGGCCTCAGCGCCGAGGACCAGGAACGGGTCTTCGAACGGTTCTACCGCGTGGACTCGGCCCGGTCCCGCCACACCGGCGGCACCGGCCTCGGCCTGAGCATCGTCAAGCACGTCGCCTCCAACCACGGTGGCGAGGTGACGCTGTGGTCCCAGCCGGGCCAGGGTTCCACCTTCACGCTCCGGCTTCCCGAGATGGAAGGGCCCGAGGCAGGGCCCGACGGCGACACCGACCTTCCGTCCGCAACTGTCCCGGCAACGGGGCCGGCCGGACAAGCCGCCGAACAGGCCGCTGTCACCCCAATACCCCGCGCCGCCGGCGCTAAAGAACGAGGAGCTAGCGCTTGAGCAGGATTCTGATTGTGGAGGACGAGGAGTCGTTCAGCGATCCTTTGTCCTATTTGCTGGGCAAGGAAGGGTTTGAGGTGGAGGTCGTGGACAACGGCCTCGATGCCATCACCGAGTTTGACCGCAACGGCGCCGACCTCGTGCTGCTGGACCTGCAGCTTCCCGGGCTGTCCGGCACCGAGGTCTGCAGGCAGCTCCGGCATCGATCAACCGTCCCGGTGATCATGCTGACGGCCAAGGACTCCGAGATCGACAAGGTGGTGGGCCTGGAGCTCGGCGCGGATGACTACGTCACCAAGCCGTATTCCTCGCGCGAACTGGTTGCCCGCGTCCGGGCGGTGCTGCGCCGCCAGGGCGAGCCCGAGGAACTGATTTCCTCCACGGTCCAGGCCGGACCGGTCAGGATGGACATTGAACGCCACGTGGTGAGCGTGGAAGGCGAGCAGGTGCTGCTGCCGCTGAAGGAGTTCGAGCTCCTGGAGATGCTGCTGCGCAACTCGGGCCGGGTGCTGACCCGTGGCCAGCTGATCGACCGGGTCTGGGGTTCCGACTACGTGGGGGACACCAAGACCCTGGACGTCCACGTCAAGCGGCTGCGCGGGAAGATCGAGCCCGACCCCTCGGCGCCCCGGTTCCTGGTGACCGTGCGCGGCCTGGGCTACAAGTTCGAGCCGTAGGCCTTTGCGCATCCTGTCCCGCCGGTTATAAGCGGCTCCGGGACAAGCGGGTAGCCCCTGGCACCAGGGCAGCAAAAAGGGAGGGACCGGACGGCCCCTCCCTTTTTGCTGTTCTGCTGAAGTGCTTCAGCCGGGTGCTAGTGGCCTGCGGCGCTCTCCGAAGCGGACGGAGAAGGCGTGGCCGAGGTGCTCGGCGAAGGCGTGCTGCCGGCCGGAAGGTATTCCTTGTACTCGGGCAGGGTGGTGTCCAGGACGGGCACGCGCACGGTGCTGTTCACGTTGGTGCCGTCTTCGCTGACCTGGACATCAACCAGTGAACCGGCCTTGCCGCCGGTGGTGCTGAGGATGGCTTCGTCAGTGGTGTCGTTGAGCAGGGTGTACGAGTTCGCCTTGACGGCAACTTCGGTCTGCGATCCCTCTGCGCCCTTCATGGTCAGCTTCACGTCCTTGGACGAGGAGTTGTAGACAGCACCGATGACGCGGCCGGGCTGGTCCTCACCCGCGGAGACGATGAGGATGTTCCGGAGCTTCAGCGGGCCGAGGTCGGCACGGATGCCGTCCGAAGCGGAGTACTGATGGTTTGTCTGCTGGGGCGTGATGTAGCCGCAGCCCGCGGTCAGCAGGCCCACGCCTACAACGGCGGCCGTCAGTGCCATCTTGCCCCGCCGGGCCCGGTTCATCGCAGTGAAACGCACGTCACGTACTCCTCGAGAGTCTTGAAACATTATTCAGCCCATAGCCTATCCGCAAAGGGGCTCAAACGCGGATTCGGGAGCGTCATATCATCCTTGGCAGCGCATGCGCGATGCACTATTATCTGCGTTCGTCAAGGGGGTGGAGGGGGTCGATTGGGCCGATTTTCCGCGTATTTCTGCGGTTGAGGACCCTTTCCGCGGCCGGTCATATGCCTGAATCGTGATAAACTGGTCTGCGGGAAAGGGGAAATGTCCACATGGTATTTGAGGTCGGCGAGACAGTAGTTTACCCTCACCACGGTGCTGCGAAGATTGAAGAAATCAAGATGCGCACCATCAAGGGCGAAGAGAAAATGTATCTCAAGCTCAAGGTGGCTCAGGGTGATCTGACCATTGAAGTTCCAGCAGAAAACGTTGACCTTGTTGGGGTCCGGGACGTAGTGGGCAAGGAAGGCCTGGAGCACGTATTTGATGTGCTCCGCGCCGAGTTCACCGAAGAGCCCACCAACTGGTCGCGCAGGTACAAGGCAAATCTGGAGAAGCTTGCTTCCGGTGACGTCATCAAGGTGGCAGAGGTCGTTCGCGATCTTTGGCGCCGGGATCACGACCGGGGCCTTTCCGCAGGCGAAAAGCGAATGCTGGCCAAGGCCCGGCAGATTCTGATCTCAGAACTGGCGCTGGCTGAAAAGACCGACGAGGAGAAGGCTGCAAGCGTTCTCGACGAGGTCCTGGCTTCCTAAGAATTGAGCCCCGGCAGCACGGAAGTGCGGCCGGGGTTTCTTTTTGCCCGAAAACACCCCCGGCGTGCCTCCGGCGACTGCGTCGGGACGCATCGGGCACGCGGGACGTAGGCTAGTCCGCATGAGCGAAACACCATCCCGCCCGGTCACCGCGGTGATCCTGGTGGCTGCAGGTTCGGGGCAGCGGCTGGGCTACGGCATGCCCAAAGCAGCCGTGCCCCTGGGCGGCGAAACCATCCTGATGCATGCCCTCCGGGGCATCGTCGCATCCGGGGTGTCCACCCAGGTCTGCGTGGTCCTGCCCGAAGGCGACGACGGCCTGCGCTCCCTTTGCGACAGCTTCCGGGAAGAACTGGCCGACGGCGGCCCGCTCCTAACCGTCGTCGACGGCGGTCCCACCCGCGCGGACTCGGTCCGGCAGGGCATTGGTGCCCTGATGGACGGAATCGACGCTGTCCTGGTGCACGATGCCGCCAGGGCGCTAACCCCGGAAGGGGTCTTCCACCGGGTGGTAGACGCACTCGCGGCCGGGGCCGAAGCTGTGATCCCTGCCGTTCCCGTGGTGGACACCGTCAAGACCGTGACGCCCACTCCCGCCGGGGACAACGCCGTCGCACCCGAAATGGTGGCCGGGACCCCCGCACGCGAGAACCTCCGCGCCGTGCAGACGCCGCAGGGCTTCCGTGCGGAGACCCTGCGCCGCGCCCACGAGGCAGCGCAGGCGCTGGAACCGGCGGAGGCAGCCGCCGTCACTGATGATGCGATGCTCGTCGAGATGGCCGGTACCGACGTCTACGTGGTGCGCGGTTCCACCCAGTCCCTGAAGATCACCACACCCCTGGACCTGATCTTCGCCGAAGGGCTCCTGGAAGGTCCCCTCGGAGCCCGGTGGGTGGAGGGATGAGCGCGGAGGGCATGATCATTCCCCGTACAGGAATTGGCCTGGACGTCCACGCTTTCGCCGCGGAGGGGGAAGCACGCCAACTCTGGGTGGGCGGGCTCTTCTGGCCGGGCGAGCGTGGCCTTGCCGGACACTCTGACGGCGACCCGGTAGCCCACGCTGCTGCCGATGCGCTGTTCTCTGCCGCCGGCATCGGTGACCTCGGCACCCACTTCGGCACTGACCGGCCTGAGTTCGCCGGCGCGTCAGGAGTAACCCTGCTGGCTGAGGCTGCGCGGATTGTCCGGGCGGCCGGCTTTGAAATCGGCAACATCGCGGTGCAGTTCGTGGCGAACCGCCCCAAATTCGGACCCCGCCGGGAGGAATCGCAGCAGGTCCTGTCCGACGCCGCCGGCGCCCCGGTCAGCGTCACTGCCACCACCAGCGACGGCCTCGGATTCACGGGCCGCGGCGAAGGGATCTCCGCTGTGGCCACCGCCTTGGTGTACCCGCGCCTTACCGAATCAGCCGGCTAATCTGCATCGGCTAATCTGGAGCGGTGACCCTGCGCTTCTATGACACTGCCTCCGCCGAAGTCCGGAACTTCGTCCCCCTCGTAGCCGGAAGGGCCAGCCTCTACTACTGCGGGGCGACCGTGCAGGGCATGCCCCACGTCGGCCACATCCGTTCCGCCATCGCGTTCGACCAGTTGACCCGCTGGCTGACCCACCGCGGGCTGCGGGTCACGGTGGTCCGCAACGTCACGGACATTGACGACAAGATCCTCGCCAAGTCAGAGGCGTCCTTCGCCTCCGGTTTCCAGCCGGAACCGGGCGAGGTTCCGGGCGAGGAATGGTGGGCGTTGGCCTACCGCTACGAACAGGAATTCCTCAAGGCCTACGACGCGCTGGGTGTCTCCCGCCCCACCTACGAACCCAGGGCCACCGGCCACATCCCGGAAATGCACGCCCTGATCCAGCAATTGATCGACCGCGGACACGCCTATCCGGCGCTGGATGATTCCGGCGATGTGTACTTCGACGTGCGCTCGTGGAGCAAGTACGGTGCCCTGACGCGGCAGAACATTGATGACATGCAGGCGGCAGCCGACGCCGACCCCCGGGGTAAGCGGGACCCCCGCGACTTCGCGCTGTGGAAGGGTTCCAAAGGGGGCGAACCTGCCACCGCCAGCTGGGCGTCCCCATGGGGGGCCGGCCGCCCCGGCTGGCACCTGGAATGCTCGGCGATGGTGACCAAGTACCTTGGCACCGAATTCGACATCCACGGCGGCGGCCTGGACCTGCGGTTCCCGCACCACGAAAACGAGATGGCGCAGTCACAGGCCGCCGGGCACGGGTTCGCCAACTTCTGGATGCACAACGGCATGGTCACCTACGAGGGTGAAAAAATGTCCAAGTCCATCGGCAACACCATCAGCCCCACCGAAATGCTGAAACTCGCCTCGCCCCGGGTGGTGCGGTACTACCTCGGCCAGGCCCACTACCGGTCGATCCTGGACTACCGCCCCACATCCCTGCAGGAGGCCGCTGCCGCCGTCGAACGAATCGATGGGTTCCTGGCAAAGGCCGTGGCGCGCTTCGGTACAGATTTCAGCTTCGTGGCAGGGGACTACGGACCCTCAACGGGCAGCGTTGAGGCCTTTTATGCCGCCATGGACGACGACCTGAACGTCCCGCGCGCCCTGGCCGCACTGCATGAGACGGTGCGGGCAGGAAACACTGCCCTCGCCGACAAGGATGACGACTCCGCCCGGAAGGCGATGTACGCCGTCGTCATCATGACCGACGTGCTGGGGCTCAACGCCGTCGCCTGCTCGGAAAAAGCCAGCACCCGCGAAGCCGAAGCACTGGCTGTCCTGGTGGAGGCGCAGCTTGCCGCCCGCGCCACAGCCCGCGCCGGGAAGGACTGGGCAGCATCCGATGCCATCCGCGACACACTCAACGAGGCCGGCGTGGTGGTGGAGGACGGCCCGGACGGTGCCACGTGGAGCCTGAAACGGGATTGAGCGCCGGGACCCAAAGCCCGGGAACCCGATTTTTCTTCGGTCAGTAGACTGGTAGCCGGACTCAGTCAACACAATCAAGGGTGGAACATCATGGCCAACAATGGTCGCCGATCGGTTAAAGCGAAGAAGGGCCCAACCATCGGGACCGGTGGCCATGGCCGCAAGGCCCTGGAAGGCAAGGGCCCAACGCCCAAGGCGGAGGACCGTCCGTACCACAAGGCGCACAAGTCCAAGCAGCTCGCGGAGCGCTCGGCCGCCAAGCGCAACCCCGGTGCCCGCAGCGCCGGAGCCGGCAAGTCCGGCCCCAAGGGCCGCGCCACCGAGGAGGTCGTTACCGGGCGCAACTCGGTAGTGGAAGCACTCCGCGCCGGCATCCCCGCGAAGGCGCTGCACGTTGCCATCCGGATTGAAATGGATGACCGGGTCAAGGAGTCCCTCAAGCTGGCGGCCGAGCGCGGCATCCCGCTGCTGGAAACCGGCAAGCCCGAGTTGGACCGGATGACCGACGACGCCGTCCACCAGGGCCTCGTCCTGCAGATCCCGCCCTACGATTACGCCGACGCCTATGAGCTCGCCGAAGAAACCGTGGAGAAGTGGAAGAAGGGGCACGTCAGCAACGCCCCCCTGTTCGTTGCTTTGGACGGCATCACCGATCCCCGCAACCTCGGCGCCATTATCCGCTCCGTCTCCGCGTTTAGCGGCCACGGCGTGATTGTTCCGGAGCGCCGCTCCGTCGGCGTTACCGCCTCGGCGTGGAAGACGAGCGCCGGCGCGGCGGTCCGTGTGCCGGTGGCCCGGGCATCAAACCTCAACAGCGCCCTCAAGCAGTTCAAGAACATGGGCATCTTCGTCCTGGGCCTGGACGGCGACGGCGACGTGTCGCTGCCGGACCTGAGCCTCGCCACCGAACCGGTGTGCATCGTGGTGGGTTCCGAAGGCAAGGGCCTGAGCCGGCTGGTCCGCGAAAACTGCGACCAGATCGTCTCCATTCCCATCGACTCCGCCATGGAATCGCTCAACGCGTCCATGGCCGTGGGCATCACGCTGTACGAGGTTTCCCGCCAGCGCGCAGCCAAGTAATCAGTCCGGGGTCCCGCCGGACGGGGTCGTCCCGTCCGGCGGGACGACGCCGTGGCCCCGGCCCGGGCGTCATGTGTGACGCTGGCGCAGGCCAGTAGCCGCCGGCGGCTACTATTTAGCTAATGGTCATGCCGCTCTTCGACACCGCCTCCACCATGGACGCCTCTACGGCTGTTCCCCTCGGTGTCAGCGTCCCGCGCGCGGATTCAGACGGCTCCGGCCAGGGTGACAGGGGCCGGGCCAACGTTGCCTGCTATGCCCCCGGTGTGCCCAGCCTGGAAATCGTGTACCAGCCCCCGGGTGGTGAATGGCGCGTCCAGCCGCTGCCGAACGTTACCCACGGCGTCCACCACGGCATCGTCGAGGACCTGCCTCCGGGCTCCCGCTACGGCTTCCGCCCTGCCTCCGGCGAGCAGTCGCTGCCTGTGGCGGTACCGGCCAACGGCCTGGACGAGGACGGCAGCCGCCCGCTGCTCGATCCGTATGGCCGGGCCGTGGATCTGCGCGACGGCCTCCTCACCAGCGCACGCACGGCCGGCGACTTTGACTGGGGAACGGACAGCCGCCTGAGGCTGCCGTGGCGGAACACCATCATCTACGAGGCACACGTCCGCGGACAGACCATGCTCCACCCCGATGTCCCCGAAGAACTCCGCGGGACCTACGCGGGGATGGCGCACCCGGCAGTCCTTGAGCACCTCAAAGGACTGGGCATCACGTCTGTGCAGCTGCTGCCGGTCCATTTCCACCTGGACGAACCGCACCTGCAGGATCTGGGCCTGACGAATTACTGGGGCTACAACACGGCGGCCTTCTTCGCCCTGCATCCCGCCTACGCCACGGGCGCGGCCCAGGATGCCGGTCCGCAGGCAGTCCAGAACGAGTTCAAGGCCATGGTCAAGGCCTTCCACGAGGCAGGACTGGAAGTCATCCTGGATGTGGTCTACAACCACACCGCGGAGGGCGGCGCGGACGGGCAGACCATCAGCTTCCGTGGCCTGGGGGAGAACCGCTACTACCGGACGGACGGCCACGGGAAGTACCTGGACACCACCGGGTGCGGAAACAGCCTCAACTTCGCCGAGCCCCGGGTTATCCAGCTGGTCCTGGACTCGCTGCGGTACTGGGTGGACGAATTCCACATCGATGGTTTCCGCTTCGACCTGGCCGTGACCCTGTGCCGCAACGGCGATAACGAGTTCGACCCCCGGCACCCGTTCCTCGTGGCCGTCGCTGCTGACCCTGTCCTGTCCGACACCAAGCTCATCGCCGAACCGTGGGATGTTGGCTACGGCGGATGGCAGACGGGCCGCTTCCCCATGGGCTGGGTTGACTGGAACGACCACTTCCGCGATTCCGTGCGGTCCTTCTGGCTCGCCGACCGGGCAGCACTGGAATCCGGCGGACAGGGCGGCTCGGTGGCAAAACTGGCCGACGCGCTGTCCGGTTCCGCTGCGCTGTTCGAAGGCTCCGGCCGCTCCCGCCTCGCGTCAGTGAATTACGTGACGGCCCACGACGGCTTCACGCTGAACGACCTTGTGTCCTACGACAGGAAACACAACGAAGCCAACGGCGAACAGAACCGCGACGGGCACGGCGACAACCGAAGCTACAACCATGGCGTGGAAGGCCCCACCGAGGACGGCGAGATCCTGGCCAGGCGCGCCCAGTCGCGGCGCAACATGATGGCGTCGCTGATGATCTCCCTCGGCGTTCCCATGATTACCGCCGGGGATGAACTGGCACGCACCCAACAAGGGAACAACAACGCCTACTGCCAGGACAACGCCCTGACCTGGGTGGACTGGACGCGTACCCCGGAATCGCATGAGATGCTCCGCAGCACCAAGCGGTACATCCGGCTCCGCAAGGAGTTCCTGGCCGCGCAGCCGCACCACTTCCCGGTCCGGGACGAGCAGTCTTACCTGTACTGGTACGACCACAACGGCCAACCGATGTCCATGGAACGCTGGAACGATCCGCAGCACCGCGTGATGCAGCTCCTTCTCGGCTCCGACGACGGTGAGCTGGCTGGCCTGGTGGTGGTGAACGGAACCGGCTCGGATGTCACCATCACGCTTCCGCCGCTGGCTGCCGAAGGCACTGGCCCCCGCATGTTCGAACTGCGGCTCACTACCTCCCCGCTTCACGAGCTGCGGCAGGGCGGCCTGGTGGCTTCGGGTGAAAAGGACCTGGTGGAGGCCAACTCCATCAGTATTTACCGTAACGCCTAGCCCGGGACGAACCGACCATGCGCAACCGCAAGATCCTGCCCCTGCTGCTTGCCGCCCTCGTGGTGGTGGCAGTGCTTGCCTTCGGCGGCCAGGGCGTCCTGGGCCAGTTGACGGAGGGCACGACGACGGCACCCACCACCGGCGCGGCGGCGGCATCCGCGTCCGCGTCCCCGGCGCCGTCGCGCCCGGCCCAGGCGGCGCCGGCGCCCGCACAGAAGAACCCCTCCGGCCTGCCGGCCATCAGGGAATCCCAGCTGCCGGCCGAAGGGCGCCGGGTCCTGGCACTGATCCGCGCAGGCGGCCCTTACCGCTACAGCCAGGATGACCAGGCCTTCGGCAACTTTGAAGGGATCCTGCCCCGCCGCGACCGCGGTTACTACCGCGAATACACGGTGCCCACTCCGGGGGAGTCAGACCGTGGCGCACGCAGGATCGTTGCCGGTGCGGACGGCGAAAAGTACTACACCGGCGACCACTACGAATCATTCTCGTTCATTACGGAAGGCAGTTAGCAGCACCATGAAGATCTACTCCGGCGACACCTGGACCCTCGAGGAACTGCAGGACCAGGTGGCGGACGCCGGCCGCCGCAGCTTGGTTATCCCCCCGGCGGACAGCAAGCGGGAGGTCCTGGAAACCTTCGGTGAGGTCCTGAATTTCCCGGAGCACTACGGGGTCAACCTCGATGCGCTGAACGATTCGCTGCATGACTTTGCGGACAGCATTTCGGACAACGGCAACCCGCCTGTCACTGTCCTCTGGCAGGTGGCGGCACCGTTCCGCTCCGACAGGTCGTTCGGCATCCTCTGCGAAATCCTCCAGGACGCCGAGCGGTACGCCGGAAAGGACCTGGCGGTGACGGCCGTCCTGCTCTGACACACATCAGGAGCCCGGTCGTTCCTCCTGCGTGGTGACGTACCCGGCAGGAGGCCCTCCTGTCAGGAGACGGGGTTACGCATTCACGATGAGCCCCAGCTCGGCCTTGGACGCGAGTCCCTCGTGCTGCGGCAGGACACGGACGGTGTAGCCGAACGGCCCTGACCTGTCGATCACCAGCGAACCGCTGAAGAGGTGGCGGCCGTTGCCCAGGTCCTCCTTCACCTGCAGTTCCATGATGGTGATGTCCGTCAGGGTGTCGCTTTCCTCAGCCCTGCCGTAAGCCACCTCCACGTACACGTCCTCGGGGGTGAGGCCGCTGAGGGCCACATACGCGTTGACCTGGAGGGTGTCGCCGATCTGCGGATCCTCGGAGACGCCCACCGAGTCCACATGCTCCACGTGCACCTGCGGCCAGGCCGAGCGCACCCTCGCGGTCCACGATGCCAACGACCGGGCCTGGGCGTAGCCGGTGGCACTGGCGCTGCGGCCGGCCTCGGCTGCGGGGCGGTACAGGATGTTGACGTAGTCGCGGAGCATGCGCTCTGCCGAAACCGCCGGCCCCAGGTGGGACAGGGTGTGCTTGATCATGGATACCCAGTGCGTGGGCACCCGCTCTGCCGCCGACGTCGACGGTCCCGCAGCCCCCGCGGCTGCGGACACCGTGCTGCCATAGAACCTCGGCGCCACCTGGCTTTCGAGCAGCTCGTACAGTGCGGCGGCCTCGATATCGTCGCGCTCTTCGGGGGATGCGCCGTTGTTGGCCGTCGGAATGGCCCAGCCGTTTTCGCCGTCGTACATCTCGTCCCACCAGCCATCCAGGACGGACAGGTTCAGCGAGCCGTTCAGGGCGGCCTTCATGCCTGACGTGCCGCAGGCCTCCAAGGGCCGGAGCGGGTTGTTCAGCCAGACGTCGCAGCCAGGGAACAGGGTCCGCGCCATGGCGATGTCATAGTTCGGCAGGAATGCGATCCGGTGGCGGACCTCGGGATCGTCCGTGAACCGGACCAGGTCCTGGATCATCTTCTTGCCGGCGTCATCGGCCGGGTGGGACTTGCCGGCAATGACCAGCTGGATGGGGTGCTCCTTGTGCAGCAGCAGTGCCTTCAGCCGCTCCGGTTCGCGCAGCATCAGGGTCAGGCGCTTGTACGTAGGAACGCGGCGGGCAAAGCCGATGGTGAGTACGTCCGGGTCCAGGACGTGTTCGGTCCAGCCCAGCTCGGCATCGGCGGCCCCACGCTTCTTCCACGCGGCGCGCAGGCGGCGGCGGACGTCGTCCACCAGCGCCGAACGCAGCTCACGCCGAAGCGCCCAGACGTCGGCGTCGCTGACGTTGTACGCCAGGTCCCAGCGGCCGTTGGCCTCCGCTTCGCTGCCGAACTGGTCCCGGGCCAGCTGGGAGATCCGGCTGTCCACCCAGGTGGGCACGTGCACGCCGTTGGTCACCGAGGTGATGGGCACCTCGGAGTGGTCGAATCCGGGCCACAATGCCGAGAACATGCCGCGGGAGACCTCGCCGTGGAGCTTGGCCACACCATTGGCCCGTTGTGCCAGGCGCAGGCCCATCACTGCCATGTTGAAGACGGACGGGTTGCCGTCCGCGTAGTTCTCGCGGCCCAGTTCGAGGATGCGGTCCACCGGCACGTCGGGCGCCAGCCCGGCCTGGAAGAAGTGGCTGATCTGGGCGATCTCGAACCTGTCGATGCCTGCGGGCACGGGGGTGTGCGTGGTGAAAACGGTGGAGGCTCGCCCCGCGGTGAGGGCTTCATCGAACGTCAGTGCCTGCTCACCGGACATGAGTTCCTGGATACGTTCGATGCCCAGGAAGCCCGCGTGGCCTTCGTTGGTGTGGAACACTTCCGGAGCCGCCGTGCCGGTCAGCTTTTGGAACGCCCGCAGCGCTTTCACGCCGCCCATGCCCAGCAGCAGTTCCTGCTGGAGCCGGTGGTCACCGCCGCCGCCGTAGAGCCGGTCTGTGATGCTGCGGGCGGCGTCGTCGTTGCCCGGGACGTTGGAGTCAAGGAGCAGGAGGGGGACGCGCCCGACGTCGGCCCGCCAGATGTGAGCGAGCAGGCGCCGGCCGTTGGGGAGGGGCAGGGAGACCTGCACTGGCTTGCCGTTGCCGTCCGGGGAGGGCTCTCGGAGCAGTGTCAGGGGCAGTCCGTCAGGGTCCAGCACGGGGTAGGTTTCCTGCTGCCAGGCGTCCCGGGAGAGGGACTGCTTGAAGTAGCCGGCCTGGTACAGCAGGCCCACGCCGATCAGCGGAACGCCCAGGTCCGAGGCCGCCTTCAGGTGGTCGCCGGCAAGGATGCCGAGGCCGCCGGAGTACTGGGGCAGGACTTCGGTGATGCCGAACTCGGGCGAAAAATAGGCGATGGAGGCAGGAGCGTCCGGTCCCAGGCCCTGGTACCAGCGGGGCTCGTCAAGGTAGCGGTTGAGGTCCGCCTCGGCTGCCCGCACCTTCTCCACCACTGCCTGGTTGGTGGCCAGTTGCTGGAACTCCTCGCGGCTGACCATGCCCAGGAAGCCCACCGGGTCCTGGCCGCTTTCCTGCCACAGTGCGGGGTTGAGGCCCGCGAAAAGTTCCCGGGTGGGGCGGTGCCAAGACCAGCGCAAGTTGCTGGCCAGCCGGGCCAGTGGCCGGATGGGTTCGGGGAGGACTGTACGGACCGTAAACCTGCGGATTGCCTTCACCTGCGTCACACTAACGGACAACCCCCGCGGCTGGAACCAGCTTTAGGTTTCTTTTGCGTAAATGACAGGGGAGGCGGAGCACATGAAGCGCGGCGCAACAAAATACAGTGCGCAGGCTTAGCAATCTTCGGCATTTCTCGCTAACGTCGAGCTTGTGACGACTAACTCAGTAACCAGTGCCGCATCAAAGAAAATGCCCAAGGGACAGATCACCGACGGACTCCGGTTCGGACGTTTTCCGATCACTGCCGTTCAGCCAGTCGTCGAGGGCGGGAAGTTTCCCGCCAAGGCGCTGCCCGGCGAAGGAATCGTCGTGGGTGCCACCTCGTTCCGTGAAGGCCATGACCAGCTTGGCGTCAGCGCCGTGCTGCTGGATCCGTCCGGTGCCGAGCGCCAGCGCGTTCGGCTGACGGCTCCACGCGGGGAACGGGGCATGGGAACCGACCGATGGGAAGGCATCCTCACGCCTTCGGAACCGGGCAACTGGTCATTCGTTATTGAGGCGTGGCATGACCGCTACGGCACCTGGCACCACAACGCTGAAGTGAAGATCGCTGCCGGCATCGACGTCGAGCTCATGCTTGCTGAAGGTGCCGCCCTGCTGCGGGAAGCGTCCGGCGAGGACTTCCGCAGCGAATGGGATAAGGGCGTCCTGCGCGACGCCGCCGGCAGGCTGGCTGACCAGTCCCTCAGCACCGAGGAACGCCTCGGCGCCGGGTTCGGCCACGATGTGGCCGGGGTTGTGGCACACCAGCCCATCCGGGAACTGGTCACCGTTTCCGAGAAGTACCCCCTCCTGGTGGAGCGTGACCGCGCAGGCCGCGGCTCCTGGTACGAGTTCTTCCCGCGGTCCGAGGGCGCCGTCAAGGACCACAACACCGGCGCCTGGACGTCCGGCAACTTCCGTACCGCCGCCCGCCGGCTGGACGCCGTCGCGGGCATGGGTTTCGACGTCATCTACATGCCGCCCATCCACCCGATCGGCGTGCAGCACCGGAAGGGCCCCAACAACACCCTTGTGGCCGGCCCGCACGATCCCGGCTCCCCATGGGCCATCGGCGCCGCCGAGGGCGGACACGACGCCATCCATCCGGACCTTGGCTCCTTCGAGGACTTTGACGCCTTCGTGGCCCGTGCCAACGAGCTGGGGCTGGAAGTGGCGCTGGACCTGGCGCTGCAGGCGGCGCCGGACCACCCCTGGGTGGCCGCGCACCCCGAATGGTTCACCACCCGTGTTGACGGCAGCATTGCCTATGCCGAAAATCCGCCCAAGAAGTACCAGGACATTTACCCGCTTAATTTCGACAATGACCCCGAGGGGCTTTCGAACGAAATTCTGCGGATTGTGTTGTTGTGGGTCAGCCACGGGGTAAAGATTTTCCGCGTGGATAACCCACACACCAAACCCGTGTGGTTCTGGGAATGGCTCATTGCCGAAGTTAACAAAACGGTTCCCGGCGTGGTTTTCCTGGCTGAGGCGTTTACCCGCCCCGCGATGATGCACGCGCTGGGCAGGGCAGGCTTCCAGCAGTCCTACACGTACTTCACGTGGCGCAACACCAAGAAGGAGATCGAGGAGTACTTCCACGAGGTCAGCCACGATTCCCCGGCGTACTTCCGGCCCAATTTCTTCGTCAACACCCCGGACATCCTCACCGAGTACCTCCAGTACGGTGGCCCGGCCGCCTTCAAGATCAAGGCTGTCCTCGCTTCTACGGCCAGTCCGCTGTGGGGCGTGTACGCCGGTTACGAACTGTACGAACATGTGGCCCGCCCCGGCGCGGAGGAGTACATCGACAACGAGAAGTTCGAATACAAGGCCCGCGACTGGGACGCTGCCGCAGAGTCCGGCCGGACCCTGGCACCGTTCATCACACGGCTGAACCACCTTCGCCGCGACCATCCGGCGCTCCAGGACCTGCAGAACCTCACGGTCCACCAGAGCACCGACGACTCCACGGTGGTCTACTCCAAGCACAAGACGCTGGCGGACGGTTCGAAGGACACGCTCATTGTGGTGGTCAACGTGGACCCGCACGTCACCAAGGAATGCAGCGTAGCCCTGGACCTGGCTGCCCTGGAACTGGACCCGCAGGACATCACCGCGGGCGGCGGCTTCTACGTTGACGACCTCATCTCCGGCGAAAGCTGGGAATGGGGCGAGTTCAACTACGTCCGCCTTGACCCGCACGTAGAGCCGGCACACATCCTGAGCGTCAGGAGAATGCATCAGTGAATTTCAATCCGCAAAGTTCCGGCCAGCACTTCACGCCCAAAAGCACGTTTGAGCTGAATGCTCCGGGCCTCCAGCATGATCCGCTGTGGTACCGGAAAGCCGTTTTCTATGAGGTGCTGGTACGGGCCTTTGCGGATGCCAACGGTGACGGATCCGGAGATTTCTCCGGCCTCATCGACAGGCTGGACTATCTTCAGTGGCTTGGCGTGGATTGCCTGTGGCTGCCGCCGTTCTTCCAGTCACCCCTGCGGGACGGCGGCTACGACATCTCGGACTACAACTCCGTACTGGACGAGTTCGGGACCATCAGCGACTTCAAGCGGCTGGTGGCAGAGGCTCATGCCAGGGGAGTGCGGGTGATCATCGACCTGCCGCTGAACCACACCTCGGACCAGCACCCGTGGTTCCAGGAATCCCGCAAGGATCCCGAAGGTCCGTACGGCGATTTCTACGTGTGGAGCGACACCGACGAAAAGTACCAGGACGCCCGCATCATCTTCGTTGACACCGAGGAATCAAACTGGACCTTCGATCCCATCCGCCGGCAGTTCTTTTGGCACCGGTTCTTCAGCCACCAGCCGGACCTGAACTTCGAAAATCCCAAGGTCATCGAGGCGCTCTTCGACGTCGTGCGGTTCTGGTTGGACCAGGGCATTGACGGGTTCCGCGCGGACGCCATCCCGTACCTTTTCGAAGAGGAAGGGACCAACTGCGAAAACCTTCCGGCTACCCATGACTTCCTCCGGAAACTGCGCGCCATGGTGGACGAAAGCTACCCCGGCCGCGTCATCATCGCGGAGGCCAACCAGCCGCCCAACGAGGTAGTGGAGTATTTCGGGACGGAGGCGGAGCCGGAGTGCCACATGGCCTTCCACTTCCCCATCATGCCCCGGCTCTACTACGCGCTCCGGGACCAGAAGGCCGCGCCCATCATCGAGACCATGCGCGACACTCCGGATATCCCGGACGGAGCCCAGTGGGGCACCTTCCTGCGCAACCACGATGAACTGACGCTCGAAATGGTCACCGCTGACGAACGCGCTGCAATGCTCGGCTGGTACGCACCGGACCCGCGCATGCGCGCCAACATCGGTATCCGCCGGCGGCTGGCCCCCTTGCTGGACAACTCGCGGGCTGAGATTGAGCTGATCAACGCCCTGCTGCTTTCACTGCCGGGCAGCCCGTTCCTGTATTACGGGGACGAGATCGGCATGGGCGACAACATCTGGCTTGAGGACCGTGACGCCGTCCGCACACCGATGCAGTGGAACCCCGACCGCAACGCGGGATTCTCGCACGCGGACCCGGGAAAGCTCTACCTGCCGCCCATCCAGTCGCTGGTCTACAACTACAGCATGGCCAACGTGGAGGCCGAGGCCGCGCACTCGGGATCGCTGCTTCGCTGGACCCGCCAGATCCTCAGCGTCCGCAGGAACCACCCGGCTTTCGGCCTCGGCGCCTTCAAGCACGTCGAAGCCGACCACGACGCCGTCCTGGCGTACCTCCGGGAACTGCCGGAGGGTAATTCCGCAGGATTGAACGGCGAAACGGTCCTCTGCGCCTTTAATCTCTCGCAGCATCCCGTGGCCGCCACGCTGCGTGTGCCCGAATACGCCGGCCGGGGACTGCGTGATGTCTTCGGCGGCCAGGTCTTCCCGGGGATCAACGACGACGGGACGTTGACGCTGACCCTCGGAAGCCACGATTTCTTCTGGCTCCGGCTCCGGTCGGCGACGTCCAATCCGTCGTCGCCCTACACGCAGGCACTGCCCATCCTGTCGATAGAGAATTGATATGAACCAGCCAATACTTACTCCCGCCCTGACCGCGCTCCTCAAGGAATGGCTTCCGAAGCAGCGATGGTTCCCCGTCAATAGCCCCGACTTCGAGATGTCCCAGGCAGGCAGCCTGGGAATCGAGGACCCGTCGGGGCACGCGGGGCTTGCGGTATTTCTGCTGAACATCACCACCGGCCCGTCCGACGGCGGCGGCCGCACCTTGGTGGTGCAGGTTCCGTTGAGCTTCCGGGCGGCACCGGCGGCCGGCATGGAACGGGCGTTGGTGGGACAGGCGGCCGGGACGGACCCGTCCAGGACCTGGGTTTACGACGCCCTCCACGACCCCGACTTCATCGGCGGCTGGCTGGAACTCATCCGGCACGAAGCCACGGCACGCACCGGCGTGGCCGCGGGCTTCAAGGCATCCGGAAACTACCGGCTCCCCACCGCCCACGGAGTGGTCAAGGTACTGTCCGGCGAACAGTCCAACACCTCGGTGATTGTTGACGACGGCGAGTCCGCGGCCATCGTGAAGTTCTTCCGGACACTGTCCGCCGGAACCAACCCCGAAGTCGAAGTGGGCGCGGCCCTCACCGCCGCCGGCACCTCGGAGGTCCCCGCCACGCTGGGCTGGGTCCGGGGAGAATGGCTGGAAGACGGCACCAAAGCAGGCGGGACGGCGAGGGGCACCCGCCCGGTGCAGGGTGAGCTTGCTGTGGCGCACGAATTCCTTGCCGGGGGACTGGATGCCTGGCGGCTCGCCGTTGATGCAGCACGGGCTGGCAGGGACTTCACCGCCGAGGCGCGGGCACTCGGCGCGGCCACGGCCACCGTCCACCGCCGGCTCGCCGAAACGCTCGGCCGTTCAGAAGCTGCCGGGTCCGGCCAGGACGTCGCGGCAGGAGTAGCCCGGCGTATCCGCGCGGCCTGGGCCGAGGCCGGTCCCGCCGTCGGCCCCTATGACGAAGCCCTCGGAGCCCTTCTTGACGGGCTCGACGGCGCCAGCGCGGGTCCGCTGCAGCGGATCCATGGTGACCTGCACCTCGGCCAGATCCTGCAGGTGCCCCCTGCAGCAGGCCGAACGGAACCGCTGGCCGCCACTGAATCGGAGCCCCGCTGGGCCATCCTCGATTTTGAGGGCGAACCGCTGCGCCCCATCGATGAGCGGAACGGCCCCGATGTGCCCCTGCGGGACGTCGCCGGCATGCTGCGCTCCTTCGACTACGCGGCCGGAGCCGCCCAGCGCGAGCAGGAAGGCGCCCAAGTGCCCGCGTCCTGGGTTGACGACTGCGCCGATGCGTTCCTCGCAGGCTACGCGCACGTCACCCCCGGCACGGTGGACCGGACCTCGCCGCTGTTTGTGGCATTGTGGCTGGACAAGGCGCTGTACGAAGTTGTTTATGAAATGCGTAACAGGCCCGATTGGCTGGCGATTCCAGTAAGCGCCTCCAGACGGCTCCTGGGCGGTAACGGCGCCGGCGACACCGCCGGCGCAGCATCGGAAGGTAACGAAATGACAGGCACAGCACGAACAGGACGGCCGGGG
This sequence comes from Pseudarthrobacter sp. SL88, assembly GCF_026672455.1. NCBI lineage: Bacteria > Bacillati > Actinomycetota > Actinomycetes > Micrococcales > Micrococcaceae > Pseudarthrobacter > Pseudarthrobacter sp. SL88. The sequence goes on along the minus strand of NZ_JAPPRD010000001.1, from coordinate 3,175,769 downwards.
GCTCCGCTCCCGGTGGACGACGGCACCCTGGGCAAGATTGCCAACGGTGAACACCACGCGCCGCACTCCGTACTGGGGGCGCACCTGGATGACTACGGTCACGTCACCGTCCGCACGGTCAAGCACCTGGCGGAAGCCGTCAGCGTCATCACCGCTGCAGGTGAAGTGCCGATGCAGCACGAGGCCCATGGGGCCTGGGTGGCTGTACTTGAGCCGAGCGAGCACGGGCACGTCCCGGACTATCGCCTGTCCGTCACGTACCCCGGGGCTGACCCCGTCACGGTGGACGAGCCCTACCGGTACCTGCCGACAGTCGGCGAGGTCGACCTCCACCTCATCGGGGAAGGCCGCCACGAAAAGCTCTGGCAGGTCCTGGGCGCACACGTCCAGCACTACAAGTCTTCGCTGGGGGATGTGGACGGTGTTTCCTTCGCCGTGTGGGCCCCCAACGCCCAGGCCGTCCGCGTAAAGGGCGATTTCAACGGCTGGGACGGCCGCGAACATTCGCTCCGCTCACTGGGCTCCTCCGGTGTTTGGGAACTCTTCATCCCCGGGGTTGTAGCAGGGGCGTGCTACAAGTTCGAAATCCGCACCAAGGCTGGCTACTGGGTGGAAAAAGCGGACCCGATGGCTTTCGGAACCGAGGTCCCGCCGCTCACGGCATCCCGCGTGGTGGAGCCGTCCTACGCCTTCAAGGACGACGAGTGGATGCAGGCCCGCGCCGAGCGCGATCCGCACAACTCTGCCATGAGCGTCTACGAGGTCCACCTCGGCTCCTGGCGCCTGGGGCTTGGATACCGCGAGCTGGCCAAGGAACTCGTGGACTACGTCAAGTGGCTGGGCTTCACGCACGTGGAGTTCATGCCGGTTGCCGAGCACCCGTTCGGTGGTTCCTGGGGCTACCAGGTCACCTCCTACTTTGCCCCGACATCCCGGTTCGGCCACCCCGACGAGTTCCGCTACCTGGTGGACACCCTGCACCAGGCGGGCATCGGTGTCCTGCTGGACTGGGTCCCTGCCCACTTCCCCAAGGATTCCTGGGCGCTGGCACAGTTCGACGGCCAGCCCCTGTACGAGCACGCCGACCCCACCCTGGGCGAACACCCCGACTGGGGAACGCTGATCTTCGACTTCGGCCGTACCGAGGTGCGCAACTTCCTGGTGGCGAACGCACTGTACTGGCTGGACGAGTTCCACATCGACGGGCTGCGGGTGGATGCCGTAGCGTCCATGCTGTATCTGGACTACTCCCGCGAAGAGGGGCAGTGGCGCCCCAACCGGTTCGGCGGCCGGGAGAACCTCGAAGCGATCTCCTTCCTCCAGGAAGTCAATGCCACCGTCTATAAGAGCCACCCCGGTGCTGTCATGATTGCCGAGGAGTCCACGGCGTTCCCCGGCGTGACCGCTCCCACCAGCCACGGCGGACTGGGATTCGGCCTGAAATGGAACATGGGCTGGATGCACGATTCCCTGAAGTACGCGTCCGAGGACCCGGTCAACCGAAAATGGCACCACGGCGGCCTGACCTTCTCGCTGGTTTATGCCTTCACGGAAAACTTCCTCCTGCCCATCAGCCACGACGAAGTCGTGCACGGCAAGGGCTCGATGCTTCGCAAAATGCCGGGGGACCGTTGGCAGCAGCTGGCGAACCTCCGCGCTTTCCTCGCGTACCAGTGGGCACACCCCGGAAAACAGCTCATCTTCATGGGGACCGAGTTTGGCCAGGAAGCGGAGTGGTCAGAGCAGCACGGGCTGGACTGGTGGCTCGCGGAGATCCCCGCCCACAAGGGGATCCAACTGCTGACCAAGGACCTGAACGAGCTCTACACGTCCACTCCATCCCTGTACGCCCGCGACAACGAACCGGCCGGGTTCCAGTGGATCAACGGCGGCGACGCTGACAGGAACGTCCTCTCCTTCATCCGCCGTGATGCGGACGGCAACCCGGTAGTGTGTGCCATCAACTTCTCCGGAGCGCCCCACGCCGGCTACACCCTGGGCGTTCCCCAAGCAGGTGCCTGGGCCGAAGTGCTCAATACGGACCACACCAAGTACGGAGGCTCTGGCGTACTGAATACCGGAGACCTGAAGGCTACGGATGAAGGACAGGACGGGCAGCCGGCAACGCTGACCGTTACCCTTCCTCCGTTGGGTGCATCCTTCTTTACTCCGGAAGCGCCTGCCGCTAAGTAAGAGTCATGGTTGAACAGCCCACTACTGTTCGGCGCAGGGCAGGAGGCCCGGAATCCCTGTGATTCCGGGCCTTTTGTCGTCTGCAGGCTGCGTGAAGGGGACCCCAAGGAAGCCGGGTTGGCCTTCCCGGTAAAGGGGTGGTAGAGTTTATTTCCGCGCTGCTCCACGGAGTCAGACGGAAAACCGACCACCAAGCCTTACGGCGATGAAGGTCGGGGAACGCCGGTTTGACAAGAACGAAGCAGCCGGGTAAGTTTGGAAAGTTGCTCCGGAGCGATCCTGAATGGAATGTTTGGGTGGTGCCGGGTGTGTCTGTTGTTTGAGAACTCAATAGTGTGCCAAGTTTGTTGATACCAATTTATTGTGTTGAATTGGTTGAATTTGCTGTGCCGCCACCCCGTGGTTGGCATGGTGTTTTTGGCTGGTTTCAAATTTTGTGCATCCATTTTGTCCCGTTATTTCCGGGGTTGGTGGGTGTGTCTGTTTTTCTTCAACGGAGAGTTTGATCCTGGCTCAGGATGAACGCTGGCGGCGTGCTTAACACATGCAAGTCGAACGATGAACCTCACTTGTGGGGGGATTAGTGGCGAACGGGTGAGTAACACGTGAGTAACCTGCCCTTGACTCTGGGATAAGCCTGGGAAACTGGGTCTAATACCGGATATGACTGATCATCGCATGGTGGTTGGTGGAAAGCTTTTGCGGTTTTGGATGGACTCGCGGCCTATCAGCTTGTTGGTGGGGTAATGGCCTACCAAGGCGACGACGGGTAGCCGGCCTGAGAGGGTGACCGGCCACACTGGGACTGAGACACGGCCCAGACTCCTACGGGAGGCAGCAGTGGGGAATATTGCACAATGGGCGGAAGCCTGATGCAGCGACGCCGCGTGAGGGATGACGGCCTTCGGGTTGTAAACCTCTTTCAGTAGGGAAGAAGCGTAAGTGACGGTACCTGCAGAAGAAGCGCCGGCTAACTACGTGCCAGCAGCCGCGGTAATACGTAGGGCGCAAGCGTTATCCGGAATTATTGGGCGTAAAGAGCTCGTAGGCGGTTTGTCGCGTCTGCCGTGAAAGTCCGGGGCTCAACTCCGGATCTGCGGTGGGTACGGGCAGACTAGAGTGATGTAGGGGAGACTGGAATTCCTGGTGTAGCGGTGAAATGCGCAGATATCAGGAGGAACACCGATGGCGAAGGCAGGTCTCTGGGCATTAACTGACGCTGAGGAGCGAAAGCATGGGGAGCGAACAGGATTAGATACCCTGGTAGTCCATGCCGTAAACGTTGGGCACTAGGTGTGGGGGACATTCCACGTTTTCCGCGCCGTAGCTAACGCATTAAGTGCCCCGCCTGGGGAGTACGGCCGCAAGGCTAAAACTCAAAGGAATTGACGGGGGCCCGCACAAGCGGCGGAGCATGCGGATTAATTCGATGCAACGCGAAGAACCTTACCAAGGCTTGACATGAACCGGAAACGCCTGGAAACAGGTGCCCCACTTGTGGTCGGTTTACAGGTGGTGCATGGTTGTCGTCAGCTCGTGTCGTGAGATGTTGGGTTAAGTCCCGCAACGAGCGCAACCCTCGTTCTATGTTGCCAGCACGTGATGGTGGGGACTCATAGGAGACTGCCGGGGTCAACTCGGAGGAAGGTGGGGACGACGTCAAATCATCATGCCCCTTATGTCTTGGGCTTCACGCATGCTACAATGGCCGGTACAAAGGGTTGCGATACTGTGAGGTGGAGCTAATCCCAAAAAGCCGGTCTCAGTTCGGATTGGGGTCTGCAACTCGACCCCATGAAGTCGGAGTCGCTAGTAATCGCAGATCAGCAACGCTGCGGTGAATACGTTCCCGGGCCTTGTACACACCGCCCGTCAAGTCACGAAAGTTGGTAACACCCGAAGCCGGTGGCCTAACCCCTTGTGGGGGGGGAGCCGTCGAAGGTGGGACTGGCGATTGGGACTAAGTCGTAACAAGGTAGCCGTACCGGAAGGTGCGGCTGGATCACCTCCTTTCTAAGGAGCACCTACAGCTTTCTGTCCTGGATGTATGTCCGGTGGTGGGGGTTGTCAGGAGAATGCCCGTTGCACGGACGAATGTTTCGTGGCGGGTGCTCAAGGGTGGAATATCAACAAATAGCGGCCGCGTGTTTCTTTGCCTTGTCTAGTACGAACCCCACCTGGTGGTGGTTCTGGAACGGTGGGTGAGGGGGTGGGTGGTTTAGTGTTTGGCACACTGTTGGGTCCTGAGGCAACAGGACCGGGGAGGCCCTTTCGGGGGTCTTGTCCGGGTTTGTTTGTTTCTGGTTTCCCTGCTGCACCGATCATGCGCTGAGTGTGTGTGGTGTGTGGTGTGGGGTTGTTGTTTGAGAACTACATAGTGGACGCGAGCATCTTGTATAAGAAGCAATTTCCAAGAATATGAACCTGGATCTGGTTCGTGCGCCTTTGGGTGTGCGGGTCGGTTTCTGTGGTTCTCTCGAAAATGTTTTTGATCTTTGTGGTCAAGTTTTTAAGAGCACACGGTGGATGCCTTGGCATTAGGAGCCGAAGAAGGACGTAGGAATCTGCGATAAGCCTGGGGGAGTCGATAACCGGACTGTGATCCCAGGGTGTCCGAATGGGGAAACCCCGCCAGGAGCGCGAGTTACCTGGTGACCCGCATCTGAACACATAGGGTGCGTGGAGGGAACGCGGGGAAGTGAAACATCTCAGTACCCGCAGGAAGAGAAAACAATAGTGATTCCGTTAGTAGTGGCGAGCGAACGCGGATCAGGCTAAACCGTTCCATGTGTGATAGCCGGCGGGCGTTGCATGGTCGGGGTTGTGGGACATTACGTGTCAGTTCTGCCGGGCTGACGGGGTGTGGGTGTGCGTATAGGTGAACGGTCTTGAAAGGCCGGCCAGAGAGGGTGTTAGTCCCGTAACTGTAATGCGTTGCACCGCCTTGTTGATGTATCCCAAGTAGTACGGGGCCCGAGAAATCCCGTGCGAATCTGTCAGGACCACCTGATAAGCCTAAATACTCCCTAATGACCGATAGCGGACCAGTACCGTGAGGGAAAGGTGAAAAGTACCCCGGGAGGGGAGTGAAACAGTACCTGAAACCGTGTGCTTACAATCCGTCGGAGCAACCTTGTAGTTGTGACGGCGTGCCTTTTGAAGAATGAGCCTGCGAGTTAGTGTTACGTCGCGAGGTTAACCCGTGTGGGGCAGCCGTAGCGAAAGCGAGTCTGAATAGGGCGTTTGAGTGGCGTGATCTAGACCCGAAGCGAAGTGATCTACCCATGGCCAGGTTGAAGCGACGGTAAGACGTCGTGGAGGACCGAACCCACTTCAGTTGAAAATGGAGGGGATGAGCTGTGGGTAGGGGTGAAAGGCCAATCAAACTTCGTGATAGCTGGTTCTCCCCGAAATGCATTTAGGTGCAGCGTTGCGTGTTTCTTATCGGAGGTAGAGCTACTGGATGGCTAATGGGCCCTACAAGGTTACTGACGTCAGCCAAACTCCGAATGCCGGTAAGTGAGAGCGTAGCAGTGAGACTGTGGGGGATAAGCTTCATAGTCGAGAGGGAAACAGCCCAGACCACCAACTAAGGCCCCTAAGCGTGTGCTAAGTGGGAAAGGATGTGGAGTTGCGAAGACAACCAGGAGGTTGGCTTAGAAGCAGCCATCCTTAAAAGAGTGCGTAATAGCTCACTGGTCAAGTGATTCCGCGCCGACAATGTAGCGGGGCTCAAGTACACCGCCGAAGTTGTGGCATTCAAATATTAGCTAAGCCCTTGTGGTTCAGGCGTTTGGATGGGTAGGGGAGCGTCGTGTGGGCAGTGAAGTCGCGGTGGAAACCAGCGGTGGAGCCTACACGAGTGAGAATGCAGGCATGAGTAGCGAAAGACGGGTGAGAAACCCGTCCGCCGAATGATCAAGGGTTCCAGGGTCAAGCTAATCTGCCCTGGGTAAGTCGGGACCTAAGGCGAGGCCGACAGGCGTAGTCGATGGACAACGGGTTGATATTCCCGTACCGGCGAAAAACCGCCCATGTTGAACAGGGGATACTAACTGCCCGAGACCTGCCCGATCACCCTTGTGGTGTGAGGGTTTTGGTGGAGCGCAGGACCTGATCCTGGGAGGCAAGCGTATTAACAGGTGTGACGCAGGAAGGTAGCCGAGCCGGGCGATGGTTGTCCCGGTCTAAGGATGTAGGGCGAGTGGTAGGCAAATCCGCCACTCATGATGCCTGAGATCTGATGGGACCCCCGTTTGGGGGGATTTGGTGATCCTATGCTGCCGAGAAAAGCATCGACGCGAGGTTTTAGCCGCCCGTACCCCAAACCGACACAGGTGATCAGGTAGAGAATACTAAGGCGATCGAGAGAATTATGGTTAAGGAACTCGGCAAAATGCCCCCGTAACTTCGGGAGAAGGGGGGCCCCAACCTTGATGGACACTTGCTGTCCGGAGGGGATCGGGGCCGCAGAGACCAGGGGGAAGCGACTGTTTACTAAAAACACAGGTCCGTGCGAAGTCGCAAGACGATGTATACGGACTGACTCCTGCCCGGTGCTGGAAGGTTAAGAGGACCGGTTAGCCTGTAAGGGCGAAGCTGAGAATTTAAGCCCCAGTAAACGGCGGTGGTAACTATAACCATCCTAAGGTAGCGAAATTCCTTGTCGGGTAAGTTCCGACCTGCACGAATGGAGTAACGACTTCCCCGCTGTCTCAACCATAAACTCGGCGAAATTGCAGTACGAGTAAAGATGCTCGTTACGCGCAGCAGGACGGAAAGACCCCGAGACCTTTACTATAGTTTGGTATTGGTGTTCGGAGTGGCTTGTGTAGGATAGGTGGGAGACGTTGAAGCCCGGACGCCAGTTCGGGTGGAGTCATCGTTGAAATACCACTCTGGTCACTTTGGACATCTAACTTCGGCCCGTAATCCGGGTCAGGGACAGTGCCTGATGGGTAGTTTAACTGGGGCGGTTGCCTCCTAAAAAGTAACGGAGGCGCCCAAAGGTTCCCTCAGCCTGGTTGGCAATCAGGTGTCGAGTGTAAGTGCACAAGGGAGCTTGACTGTGAGAGAGACATCTCGAGCAGGGACGAAAGTCGGGACTAGTGATCCGGCGGTACATTGTGGAATGGCCGTCGCTCAACGGATAAAAGGTACCTCGGGGATAACAGGCTGATCTTGCCCAAGAGTCCATATCGACGGCATGGTTTGGCACCTCGATGTCGGCTCGTCGCATCCTGGGGCTGGAGTAGGTCCCAAGGGTTGGGCTGTTCGCCCATTAAAGCGGTACGCGAGCTGGGTTTAGAACGTCGTGAGACAGTTCGGTCCCTATCCGCTGCGCGCGCAGGAAATTTGAGAAGGGCTGTCCTTAGTACGAGAGGACCGGGACGGACGAACCTCTGGTGTGTCAGTTGTACTGCCAAGTGCACCGCTGATTAGCTACGTTCGGATGGGATAACCGCTGAAAGCATCTAAGCGGGAAGCTCGCTTCGAGATGAGATTTCCATACACTTTATTGTGTGAGAGGCCCCCAGCCAGACCACTGGGTTGATAGGCCGGATGTGGAAGCGAGGACTAACGACTCGTGAAGCTGACCGGTACTAATAGGCCAACAACTTACACCACACAGAAAATACATAACTGTGCTTGCGTCCACTATGTGGTTCCCAACCAACAACCCAACACGTTGCTGGCCGGAACCACAACAACTGAATACAACACCACATGTTGTAACCACCAGATTTCCCACACCACCCCCTGAAAGGGGTTGGTGACGGGTAGAAGGGTTACGGCGGTCATAGCGTGGGGGAAACGCCCGGTCCCATTCCGAACCCGGAAGCTAAGACCCACAGCGCCGATGGTACTGCACCCGGGAGGGTGTGGGAGAGTAGGACACCGCCGGACATCATTTGAGTAGGGCCCTGACACAACTGTCAGGGCCCTACCACTTTAACCACCACCACAAACCCGCAGCCCCGGATCCCCGCTCACTCATGGCGGTTCCCACCCGGACGCCCGCTCACTTATGGCGGGTCCCACCCGAACCCGCGCTCACCCGCGGCGGCACCCACCGGCGTGGGGAACCCCACCTGATACAGCAACCAGGCCCGGGGAACCCCCACACCTGAGCGAACGTCACAGGCGGAGGGGAACGGCCGTTGGGGAAGCGGGCCGCTGTTCAGCGTAAAGTTGATCAGCATGAGCAGCCTCTTCAGCCACAGCCAGAAACCGTCCGGGAACAGCCGGGTAACCGCTTCTGAGGTACTCGATGCAGTGGTCAGTTCGGTTGTGGTTCCCGGTGGCGTGGCCCATGCCTTCGCCGGCTTTACCGACCACACGCACCTGTGGTGGCCACTTGAGGAGCACGGTATCTACGGCGCCGGCTCCTATGTGGAGTTCGAAGAGAACCTGATCCTTGAAACGGCGGATGACGGCCGGACGAGCATCTGGGGGACTCTCGACGACTGGCAGCCCCCGTTCTCCTTCCACGCCACGTGGCACCCGGGTACGACGGCACTCTGGTCCACGGAACTCCGCGTGGTGTTCCAGCCGGTTGATGCGGGCACCGAGGTACGCGTTCTCCACGACGGGTGGGAGGGCGCCGAGGGTCCTGCCGGCGCCCGTGCCCAGTACGCCTCTGACTGGCCCCGCATCCTCGCGCGCTTTGCCCGCTTCATGGGGGCGGAATAACCGCGTGTTGCAGCGCCCCTAGACTGGAGAAGCAATAGGCGGCGACAGCTGGAGGTTTGATGGTAAACGTACTGGACGCACTGACGGAAAGCGTCGGAGCCGGGCAAGTTGTCACGGCCGACGCGGATCTCCACCGGTACGCAGTGGACCAGGCACCGGTTACCGACTTCCAACTGCCGCTGGCGGTGGTGTTCCCCGAGTCTGTGGCCGAAGTACAGTCGGTGATGCGAGCCTGTGCCGCTGCCGGCATTACGGTGGTGCCGCGTGGTGCCGGGACCGGAGTCTCCGGAGGTGCCCATGCCACCCGGAACAGCGTTGTCCTCTCCCTCGAACGCATGGACCGCATCCTGTCCGTCAATCCCGACGATGAGACGGCCGTCGTGGAACCCGGGGTGGTGAACGCAGACCTAAATGACGCCGTCGCCGTGCACGGACTCATGTACGCCCCCGATCCCGCCAGTTTCCGCAGCTCAACCATAGGCGGCAATGTAGCCACCAATGCGGGTGGCCTGCGCTGCGCCAAGTACGGGGTCACCAGGGACTCGGTCCTCGCCCTGGACGTGGTGCTCGCTGACGGATCCCTGATCCACACGGGCCACCAGACCTTCAAGGGTGTTGCGGGCTATGACCTCACCGGGCTGTTCGTCGGTTCCGAAGGCACCCTGGGCATCGTTGTAGGCATCACCGTACGGTTGAAATACCTTCCCCGCGACGTTCATACCATCGCCGCGTTCTACCCCGGCTTCCGCGCAGCCGCTGCGGGCGTCCTGGCGGTGGGCAGGGCCAGGGTCCAGCCGGCCATCATGGAACTGCTTGACGGCGGGACGCTGGCGCAGCTGGACGAGCTGCACGGCTCCGACCTTACTGCCAGGGGACGCTCGCTCCTCCTGGTGCAGACTGATGGCTTTGGTGCCGCCGCGGAAGCGGAGGTGGTGCGCGGCTTGCTCCGTGCCGGCGGAGCCACCGTCACGACGGAAGCCAGCGCCGAGGCGGAGCGGCTGGTGGAGCTGCGCCGGCACAGCCGGGGCGCCGAAGTTGATGATGAGTACCGGGTGGGCGAGGACGTGGCCGTACCCCGCTCGCGCCTGGTCGATTATGTTGCCGCGCTGGAGGCCATGGCAGCCGAACATCATGTCAAGCTGAAGGTGGTGGCCCACGCCGGGGACGGCAACCTCCACCCCACCTTCTGGATCGACCGCCAAGGTACCGGCGTTGACCCGGCGGCCATGGAACGGCTCCAGCGCGCCCTGGATGACTCCATCACCGTGGCACTTTCCATGGGTGGCACCATCACCGGCGAGCACGGGGTGGGCCAGTACAAACTGCGGTGGCTCGGCCAGGAACAGCCGGAACCTGTCCGGGAGCTTCAGCGCCGGATCAAGGACCTCTTCGACCCGGCCGGGATCCTGAACCCCGGGAAGGCAATCTAGGGGCTAGTCGTCCGAATCCGGGTACTCGTCAGCGGTCTCGTCGCTGCCGTAACGGGATTCTTCGGTTTCCACCTCAAGGATCTTCAGGAGCTCGGTGTCCGGGTTCAGCATGATGGCTGCCTCGTCACGGCGGTGCCGGAGGATCGAGTCGATGTACGACTGGACGGCCTCGGCCAGGGGGATATGGCGTTCCTGCTTCTCTGACATGTACCAGCGGTGCTCCAGTACTTCATGCACGGCTTCTGCCGGTTCCAGCTTCCCGGACAGGTCGCGCGGGATGGACCGGACGATCGGTTCGAAGATCTGGCTCACCCAGAGGTGTGCGCTGTACTCCTCATCCATCTCCGGGTTGTTGTCCGCCCGGAACGAATCCATGTCGTTCAGGAGGCGGCGGGCCTGGTTTTCCTGGGCATCCAGGCCGGTCAGCCGCAGGAGCCTGCGCTGATGGTGCCCCGCGTCCACCACCTTGGGCTGCAGCTGGATGGTGGAACCGTTCTGCGTGGTCTTGATGGCATATTCTTCGACGTCGAAGCCGAGTTCGTTGAGCCTGCGGATGCGCGCGCCCACCCGCCAGCGTTCCCCGAGTTCGAAGGATTCCTTTTCGGTCAGCTCTGCCCACAACCGCCGGTAACTGTCCATGATCAGTTCGCTGGTGGCCACGGGGTCCACCTTCTCCTCGATCAGGCCGCCGTCCAGCAGGTCCATGAGTTCGCCGGCGATGTTGACCCGGGCAATTTCGAGATCGTATTCCCGCTGCCCGAGGGACAGGTCCGGGTACAGTTCGCCGGTCTCGGCGTCGACCAGGTAAGCGGCAAAGGCTCCCGCGTCGCGCCGGAACAGGGTGTTGGACAGTGAAACGTCGCCCCAGTAGAAGCCGATGAGGTGCAGCCTGACCAGCAGCAGCGCCTGGGCATCAATGAGGCGCGTCAGCGTGTCCTTGCGCAGCATCTGTGAGAACAGTGCACGGTACGGCATCGAAAACTTCAGGTGCCGGGTGACCAGCACAGGGTTAAGCGGACGACCGTCCAGGGTGGTCCGGCCAGTGATGACCGCAACGGGCTCAACGCAGGGCACATCCAGCCGGGCCAGCTTCCGCAGCATGTGGTACTCGTGGCGCGCAACGTGCTCGGAGGTTTCCTTGATGGCAATCACCGATCCGCCCAGGTGTGCAAAGCGCACGATGTGGCGGGAAATGCCGCGGGGGAGGGCGGCAAGGTTCTCTGCCGGCCAGTCCTCCAGTGCGATGTGCCACGGCAGGTCCAGCAGTTCGGGATCGGCGGCCGCCGCGGTAATGTTCAGCGAGCTTGAGACCGAGGCGGCCTTGTTGTCATCGGCGCTGGCGGCGGTGAACCGCGGTAGTTTTCCGATCTGCCCGTAGTCGGTGGGTTCGTCGTGCCACTGGGCGCTGTGTTCCTCGGTCATGGACTCAATTCTTCCGTACAAGGGCGTGCCCGGCTAATTCTTCCGCGGGACGGTTAACGGCCGACGGCGGCCCGCACCATTGCGAAGTGGTGCGGGCCGCCGTCTGTTAGTTAGGGCGCCGGTGGTGGGCCCACGGCGCCGGTGGGGACTAGTCGCCCAGGCGCAGGCCGGTCTTGGTGTCGAACAGGTGCACGTGGCCCGACTGCGGACGGACGTAGATGGATTCGCCCTTCATCGGAGGACGGCGGCCGTCGACGCGTGCCACGATGTCGTGGTCCTTGCCGTCGAGGGTGGTGTGGCCGTAGACGTAGGCGTCGGCACCGAGCTCTTCGACGACATCGACCTCGACCTTAAGGCCCTCACCGTGGGGAGCGTTCTCCAGGTCCTCAGGGCGGCTTCCGACGGTGACCGTGGAGCCGTGTGCTTCCTCGAGGACGTCGCGCGGCACGGGGTAGACGGTGCCACCGAACTGTACGCCGCCGTCGACCACGGGAAGTTCCAGCAGGTTCATGGCGGGGGAGCCAATGAAGCCGGCAACGAAGACGTTCTTCGGGCGGTCGTACAGGTTGCGCGGGGTGTCCACCTGCTGCAGCAGGCCGTCCTTGAGGACTGCAACGCGGTCACCCATGGTCATGGCCTCGACCTGGTCGTGGGTCACGTAAACCGTGGTAACGCCCAGGCGTCGGGTCAGGGAGGCGATCTGCGTGCGGGTCTGGACGCGGAGCTTGGCGTCAAGGTTGGACAGCGGCTCATCCATGAGGAAGACCTGCGGGTTACGCACGATGGCGCGGCCCATGGCAACACGCTGGCGCTGGCCGCCGGAAAGTGCCTTCGGCTTGCGGTCCAGGTACTGCTCGAGGTCAAGGAGCTTGGCGGCTTCGCGGACACGCTCTGCGCGCTCCTCCTTGGAGATGCCGGCGATCTTCAGTGCGAAGCCCATGTTGTCCGCCACAGTCATGTGCGGGTACAGGGCGTAGTTCTGGAAGACCATTGCGATGTCGCGGTCCTTCGGGGGGACGTCGGTGACGTCGCGGTCACCGATCAGGATGCGGCCTGCGTTGACGTCCTCGAGGCCTGCGAGCATGCGCAGGGAGGTGGACTTACCGCAACCGGAGGGTCCAACGAGGACCAGGAATTCGCCATCGGCGATGTCGATGTTGAGCTTATCGACGGCGGGCTTATCTGTGCCCGGGTACAGACGCGTAGCGTTATCAAAAGTAACTGTAGCCACAGTTATCAATCCCTTCACCGGCAGGTACGTGCCGGACGATCCGTTGTGAATGGTTCATGTTTGTTCAGTTTTGTGTTGCATATGCGTTCCGGCAGGGCCGGAGCGCATCGAGTGACGCCGCACGGTTCTTGTGCGCCACATCACAAGAAAGAGTATGGCAGAACCTTCGCTTTTTATCGCAAATGTTACGAACGTCACACCGGGGGCGTTGCGGGGCCGTTTAGCCGGCAGGCGTCCCGTCCCGTCCGCCCACGGCAGAGCTCCGCGCCGCAAGCAGCGCTTCAAGCAGCTCTGCCACGTGGACCGGAGCTTCCACCCGGTACTGCGCCTGGGTGAAGTCCAGGCCTACCTTGACCCCGATATCCCCCGGCACAAGGCGGGCGAAAGCATCTTCGTCGGTGGTGTCATCCCCCGCGAACAGCACGGCGGTAGCTCCCGCTGCCTGGCGAAGGAACGCGACTGCCTCGCCCTTGGAGGCGTGCACCACGGAGGTTTCCAGAACCCGCTTGCCGTTCTTCAGAAACACGCCCTTGCGGTCTTCCAGCAGTGAGCGCGCGGCGGCGACGGCGTCCTCGGCGACATCGTCCGCAGCCTGCCGGGTGTGCAGCACCACGCCTGCCGGCTTGTCCTCGAGCATTGTTCCAGGGGCTTCCCCGGCGATCTCGGCGAGGACGCCCCTGACCTCGGCCAGCAGCGTCCGCTGGTCTTCGTCCAGCTCGAGCCCTGCCGACCCCGGGCCCAGCCAGGCTTCCGCGCCGTGGCTGCCGATGAGCAGCGACTCGGCCGGCGGCGAGGCCACGCCGCGCAGCGAGGCGAGGGCGCGTCCTGAGATGAGCGCCGTCGTCGTGCGTGGAAGCGCCGCCAGCCCGGCAAAGGCGGCGGCCGCGCGAGGGAGCGGCCGGGCATCGTCCGCATGCGGAACGATCGGTGCCATGGTGCCATCGAAGTCCATCGCCACCAGCAACTGGTCAGTGCTGGCGATGGTCCGGACGGCTTCCCTCAGTTCCGGTGTCAGGGCGAGCGGCGCTGCCATACCTGGTTCAGGAGTCATCGCGGACCACCTTCTCGTTCAGCGCCCGCAGGAAGTCGGCGGACCAAAGATCCACGTCGTGTTCCAGGATCTGCTTGCGCATGGACCGCATGCGGCGCCCGGCCTCGCGCGGAGCCATCTCAACGGCATTCATGATGGTGTTCTTCAGGCCGGCGATGTCGTGCGGGTTGATCAGCAGGGCCTGCTTGAGCTGGTCAGCCGCGCCGGCGAATTCGCTGAGGACCAGGGCGCCGTCGTTATTGTTGCGCGCGGTGACGTACTCCTTGGCCACCAGGTTCATGCCGTCCCTGAGGGCCGTGACCAGCATGACGTCTGCCGCCAGGTATAGGGCCACCATTTCCTCCACCGGGTAGCTGTGGTGCAGGTAGCGGACGGCGGTGTTCTGGATGGTGTCGTAGGTGCCGTTGATGTGGCCCACGGTGCCTTCCACTTCCTCGCGGAGCAGGCGGTACTGTTCAACCCTTTCCCGGCTGGGGGAGGCCACCTGGATCAGCGTCGCATCTCCCACGGACAGCCGGCCGTCCGCCAGGAGTTCCTCGAAGGCCTTCAGCCGGTGCCGGATGCCCTTGGTGTAATCCAGCCGGTCCACGCCCAGGAGGATGGTTTTCGGGTTGCCCCAGGTCCTGGCGGATCTGCCGGGCCCGCTCGATGATGTCCGGCCTGGCCGCAAGTTCGGTGATCTGCTTAACGTCGATGGAGATGGGAAACGCCTGCGCACGGGCGATATGGGTGATCTGGCCGTCGTGGCCCTTGACGTGCACCTGTTGCTGCTTGACGCTGGCGCCAAGGAAGCGCCGGGCCGAGCGCATGAAGTTGCCGGCGTCGCTGACCCGCTGGAAGCCCACCAGGTCGGCGCCAAGCAGTCCGTCGATGATGGCGTGCCGCCAGGGCAGCTGGGCGAAGATCTCCGGCGGGGGAAACGGGATGTGGTTGAAGAACCCGATGCGGAGGTCCGGCCGTGCCTGGCGGAGCATGCGCGGAACAAGCTGCAACTGGTAGTCCTGGACCCAGACGGTGGCGCCGTGGTCCGCATGGTGCACGACGGCGTCCGCGAACCTTTGGTTGACCTTGCGGTAGGAATCCCACCAGGTGCGGTGGAACTCGGGCGGTGCGATGACGTCGTGGTACAGCGGCCACAGCGTCGCGTTCGAGAAGCCTTCGTAGTACAGCTCGACGTCGTCTGTGCTGAGCTGGACCGGAACCAGGTCCATGCCGCCGTGGCTGAACGGCTTTACCGTCTCGTCGGGAGCGCCGTGCCAGCCCACCCAGGCGCCGTCGGTCTTGGTCATCATCGGAGCAAGTGCGGTCACCAGGCCGCCCGGGGAGCGGCGCCAGCCGGACCCGTCGTCCCCGCTGTCGCCGGGGGCGACCCGGTCGACCGGCAGCCTGTTGGAGACCACCATGAAGTCGTACTTCGTGGCCTGGCCGTGGCCGGATGCGGCCTTTCCTGACGGCTTTGCTGTGGCGGGTTTTTCCTGGACGGGTGTTTGCATTGCGGCCCCCTGGGGTTGCTTGTGCCTCTAAGCCACCCTAGCCGTGCGGAATCATCCGTGCTATTCGTCCGTTGGTCAACCCGGGTGGATAGTTGAAGAAGCAAGCTCTCAGGTTTCTCCCCTAAAATGGTGGAAGTGCCACGAAGTGGTCCCTCCACGTCGACCGACCCAAGGAACACATGAGCCCCGGAAACGAAGTACGTAAGTCGAAAGCTGAGCGAACCGCGGAGGCGCGGGAAAAAGCGCGCCAGATCCGTGAGGCCCAGCTGAAGAAGGACAAGCGCAACAAGCTTCTGATCGGCTGGGGCATTGTGGCGGCTGTCGTCGCCATCCTGGTGGTCGTGGGGCTGGTGGTCACCACCAGCATCAAGCAGAACACCCCCATCGCGGACCAGGGACCCGTCCCCGCGAACGGTAACGCCAACGGCGGCGTGACGCTGGTCGCCAACACCGGTGTGAAATCAACGGACTCCGCGACGGTGGACATGGCCAAGGTGCCGGCCAAGCCGGACACGCAGCCGAACCCCGTTGTTGCCCCGGGCGCGGAAGCCGAGGCCGGCCAGCCCGTGAAGGTTGTGGCGTACATCGACTTCATCTGCCCGGTCTGCAAGCGGTTCGAGAGCACCTACAACGAGGCCCTCACCGGCCTGCGCAACGAAGGAAAGATCAGCCTGGAATACCGGCCGCTGGGCTTCCTTGACCGCCAGTCAAGCACCAACTACTCGTCCCGCGCAGCCAACGCGGCAGCGTGTGTAGCAGACAAGGCGCCGGAGAAGTACGCCGAATATGTCGACACACTCTTCGCCAACCAGCCCGCTGAAGGCAGCGCCGGCCTCTCCGATGACAAGCTCAAGTCATTGGCCGGCGATATCGGTGCAGACATCAACAGCTGCGTTGACGATAAAACGTTCCGCCCGTACGTCAAGTACTCCACCCAGCTCGCATCCAACATCGGTATTACCGGTACGCCCACCATCTTCGTGGATGGCAAGCAGTGGGACGGCAGCTCCGACCTCAACGCCGAGATCCAGGCGGCCATTGCAGCGAAGGGCTAAGACCCCTTTAGCCTCCAGGCGGCCCGTTTCCGGAACTTCCGGGAGCGGGCTGACTGCGTTAAGGGCCGGAGTCCGGCTTCCTTCCCGGCCGTGGGCCAAGGTCCCCAACCCGCGAGCCTGCCGTTTTTACCACCGGCAGCACTTGGGCTACGCTTATCTGGCGCCGTCAGGCGCCGCCCGTATGGGCACGCCTCCTTAGCTCAGTTGGCCAGAGCACCGCTCTTGTAAAGCGGGGGTCGTCGGTTCGAATCCGACAGGGGGCTCCACTCATGCCCGGGATGCCGGTACCCGTCCGTTTCGTCATTCCCCGCGCCGCCGTTCCAGGGTTAAGCTGGTGCCATCCGAATGATCAGCCTGCTGATGAATGGAGGATGGCTGCCATGCCCAAGACCGGCAAGAACGACCATGCCCGCAAGGACGAACTTCCCTCGACCCTGCAGCGTTCCGACCAAAAGGCCCAGGACACCTTCGCCAAGACGTACGACTCCGCCATCGAGTCCTACGACGACGAACGCCGGGCAGCGCGGACCGCCTACGCATCCCTGAAGCACAGCTACGAGAAGGTGGGCGACCACTGGGA
This sequence comes from Pseudarthrobacter sp. SL88, assembly GCF_026672455.1. Classification (NCBI taxonomy): domain Bacteria; kingdom Bacillati; phylum Actinomycetota; class Actinomycetes; order Micrococcales; family Micrococcaceae; genus Pseudarthrobacter; species Pseudarthrobacter sp. SL88. Next base: position 3,158,621 of record NZ_JAPPRD010000001.1, on the reverse strand, counting down.
AGCCAAGGACAAAAAGGGGCCGTCGGACAAGCGGGCGGAAGAGAAGGGCCCCGGTTCATCCACGCCCACGGCGGGAGGCGTGGACGCCAATGCCTCGAAGGAACATCTCTACGAACTGGCCCGGAAACTGGACGTCAAGGGCCGCTCCAGGATGGACAAGAATCAGCTTGTCCAGGCAGTGCAGAAAGCCAACGACGCCGCCACGCGCAAGGCCAGGTCCTAGTCCCTCCGGCACGCGAGGGAAAGCGGACGGCGTCCCTGGCCGCAGCGCCGTCCTGGCCCTTGCCCTAACGCCTCCCAGGGTGTCGAATTTGAGGACACGCTAGGACGGGTTGCACGGCAAAGATGCCAGGAGGTTCCCATGTCGGTGAAGAGTGCCAAAGACACGGCCAGGGCTGCAAGTGGCCGGAATGGGGCCGAACCACGCCGGGCCGATTCTGCCGCCCGCATCGCGGCACTGGAACCGGCCAGCATCCGGAACATCGCGCTGATCGGACACTCCGGAGCCGGCAAGACCCTGCTGATTGAAGCACTTCTGGCTGCCAACGGAATGATCACCCGCAAAGGATCCATAGCTGAGGGGACCACTGTAGGCGATTCCGATCCCGCTGCGATCCACCAGCAACGGTCCGTCACTCTTTCCCTGGTGCCCCTCATGCTGGACGAAACCAAGGTTAACCTGCTGGACACACCCGGTTATCCCGACTTCATCGGGGAAATGCGGGCCGGCCTCCGCGCAGCGGACGCCGCCCTTTTTGTTGTTTCCGCCGTCGACGGAATTGATGCCACCACCACCGCGTTGTGGGCGGAGTGCGCGCACCGGCGGCTCCCGCGCGCAGTGGTGATCACCCGGCTGGACCACCCGAGGGCGGATTACGACGGCGTCCTCGCGGAGTGCCGGAAGGCGTTCGGCGACGGCGTCCTCCCGCTCTACGTCCCGGTCGGCTCCGGCGGCGGACGCACCGGATTGCTGGGACTGCTGTCCGGAACGGTCACGGATTACACCCCGGGGGAAAGCCCTGCCACCCGGGACGCCGCAGCCAACGACGCGGCGGCTGCGGCCGGGGCCCGCGGAGAGCTCATCGAGGGGATCATCGCCGAAAGCGAAGACGAAACCCTGATGGAGCGTTATCTGTCCGGTGAGGAAATCGATACCGGCGTCCTGATCGAAGATCTGGAGACCGCCGTAGCCCGTGGTTCGTTCCATCCGGTCATCCCCACGTCCGCGGTCACCGGCCTGGGAACATCAGAACTGCTGGACATGCTGGTGCGCGCGTTCCCACCGCCCACGGAGGCGGGCGTTCCGGAGGCGACGGACCTGGAGGGCCGGCACGGCCGGTCCCTGGGCTGCGACCCGTCGGGGCCGTTGGCCGCGGAAGTGGTGAGAACCTCCAACGATCCCTTCCTGGGCCGGATCTGCCTGGTCCGCGTGTTCTCGGGAACCCTGCGCGAGGACTCGCCGGTGCACGTTGGCGGGCACGGCCTGGCGGACCGGGGGCACCAGGACCACGACACCGACGAACGCGTCACGCACCTGTACTCGCCGTTGGGAGCCACCCTGCGGCCTGTGCCCTACTGCGTGGCGGGGGACCTGTGCGCCCTGGCCAAGCTGGGAAGCGCCGAAACCGGTGACACCATCTCGTCCCGGGAGGATCCGCTCATGCTCGCCACGTGGGAGATGCCCGAGCCGCTCCTTCCCGTGGCCGTGGAAGCTGATTCCCGCAGCGACGAGGAGGTCCTGGCCCGGAGCCTGGGGAAAATCGCCGCCGGCGACCCAACCATGCGCGTGGAACGGAACTCTGAAACGCACCAGCTGGTCCTGTGGTGCATGGGGGAGGCGCATGCCGACGTCGTGATGGACAGGCTCCGTGAGCAGGGCGTGAAGCTGCACGCCGTGGACGTGGTGACACCGCTGCGGGAAACCTTCGCGGGCCCGGCCACCGGGCACGGACGCCACGTCAAACAATCCGGGGGGCACGGGCAGTACGCCGTGTGCGACATCGAAGTGGAGCCGCTGGACCGGGGCGGCGGCTTCGAATTCGTGGACAAGACGGTGGGCGGGGTCATCCCGGGGACGTTCATCCCTTCCGTGGAGAAGGGGGTCCGTACACAGATGGAGAAAGGAGTATCCGCCGGGTTCCCCGTGGTGGACGTCCGCGTGCGGCTGGTGGGCGGCAAGGCCCACAGCGTCGATTCGTCCGACGCCGCCTTCCAGGCTGCCGGCGCCCTGGCCCTGCGGGAGGCGGCTGCTGCCGGACGGATCCAGCTCCTTGAGCCGGTCTCAGCAGTCAGCATCACCGTTGCGGACGAGCACGTGGGACCCGTCATGAGCGACCTCTCGGGCCGCCGGGGCCGGCTGACCGGCACGACGTCGTCGGGCGGGGGACTCACGGACATCAGCGCCGAGGTGCCGGACCAGGAACTGCTGCGCTACGCCGTCGAACTCCGCGCCCTCACAGCCGGTACGGGCCGTTTCAGCCGCAGCTACCTGCGCCACGACCCCGTGCCGCCCGGCTTCAGCCCCACCTGAACCGGGCCCTGATGAATCCGGCCGCCCGCAAGATCCAGAACGTCTACCTGGTGCTGACGCTCGGCAACACCCTTGCAGCGTCCTTCATCTGGGGGATCAACACGCTGTTCCTGCTCGACGCCGGCCTGAGCAACCTGGAAGCCTTCGCCGCCAACGCCTTCTTCACCGCGGGAATGGTGCTGTTCGAGGTCCCCACCGGGGTGGTGGCGGACAGCTGGGGCCGCCGCGCTTCGTTCCTCCTGGGAACCGTGACCCTCGCCGGCTCCACCTTCCTCTATTACCTGCTGTGGCAGTACTCGGCGCCCTTCTGGTGGTGGGCCGCGGTCTCCGTGCTGCTCGGCCTTGGATTCACCTTCTTCTCCGGCGCGGTGGAAGCCTGGCTGGTGGATGCCCTGCAGTACTCCGGCTACGACGGCACCCTCGAAACCGTGCTGGGCAGGGGCCAGATGGTGTCCGGCATCGCCATGCTGGCGGGATCCGTTGCCGGCGGCGTCATCGCGCAGGCCACCAACCTGGGCGTTCCCTTCCTGCTGCGGGTGGCAGTGTTGATGGCCATGTTCGTTGTCGCCTTCCTGCTCATGCACGACGTCGGATTCACCCCCGAGCGTTCGGCCCGCCCGCTCGCCGCCACCCGCGCCGTCCTCAAGGCCTCCGTGGACGGCGGGCTCCGGCATCCGCCCGTCCGGTACATCATGCTGGCCGCCCCGTTCACGCAGGGCGTGGGCATTTACGTCTTCTACGCCCTGCAGCCCTACCTCCTGCAGCTCTTCGGGGATCCCCGTGCCTACGCAGTGGCCGGCCTTGCCGCCGCCATCGTGGCCGGGGCCGACGTGGTGGGCGGATGGATGGCGCCGCGGGTCAGGAAACTGGTCCACCGGCGGACCACGGTGCTGATCGTCAGCAACGTGGCCAGCGCACTGATCCTTGTGGCGCTCCTGTTTACCACCACGTTCTGGCTGGCCCTGGTGCTGCTCATGGTGTGGGGGATGGTGGGTTCGGCAGGCGTCCCGGTCCGCCAGGCGTACCTGAATGACATGATCCCCTCCAAGCAGCGGGCAACGGTGCTCAGCTTCGACTCCCTCATGGGTTCCAGCGGTGGAGTGGTGGTACAGCCATTGCTGGGACGGGCCGCGGACCTTTACGGCTACCCGGCCTCCCTTGCCGTCAGCGCGGCCGTGCAACTGCTGGCCGCACCCTTCATCCTGATGAGCCGGCGCCAGCGCTCGCCGGCGGACACTGCCACGGCGCTGGCTGCCCCCGAGGAATTGACGGGGTGAACCGGTGCCGCACGCAAAGGCCCCCGCTGCCTGGACGTGGTCCATGTCAACGGGGGCCTTCGTTTCGTACGGGTTGCAGAAAGTACTACTTGCGGCCTGCCTCCACCGTTTCGTTGGAAACCGGAGCGGGCTTCTCCTCTGCGGGCGGCGGACTGGTCTTCAGTTTGAAGCGCTTTCCAATCCCGCCGCCGCCACCGCTGCGGTTCTTGTTGAAGATGTCGAACCCGACGGCGACAAGGAGCACCAGGCCCTTGATGAGCTGCTGGTAGTCGGTGCCAAGGCCCAGGATGGACATGCCGTTGTTGAGGACGCCCATGATCAGGCCACCGATCATTGCTCCGGCCACGGTTCCGATGCCGCCGGTGACAGCGGCGCCGCCAATGAATGCTGCGGCGATGGAGTCGAGTTCGAAGCCGGTTCCGCCGGCCGGCTGTGCCGAGTTGAGGCGGGCAGTGAAGACGAGGCCGGCCAGTGCGGCAAGAACACCCATGTTCACGAACAGGCGGAACGTGACGGCCTTGGTCTTGATGCCGGAAAGCTCAGCCGCGTGGAGGTTCCCGCCAATGGCGTAGGTGTGCCGCCCGAAGACACTGTTGTTCATGAGGGCGGTGTAGGCGATCACCAGTGCGGCCAGGACCACCAGGACGATCGGCGTGCCCCGGTAGGACGCCAGCAGGAAGGTGATGATGAGCATGAGCAGCGAAGTGAACGCGGTCTTGATGATGAACCAGACCAGGGGTTCGCTTTCAAGATCGAACTTCCGGCGGATCCTGCGCTCTTTGAAGGCCTGGATCAGCAGGGCAGCGGTGGCGCCGACGCCCAGGATGACGGTGAGCCATTCCAGCACGGAGGTGCCTCCGGAGATGTCCGGAAGGAAGCCTCCGCCGAGGGCCCGCAGCTCCGCGGGAAAGGGGGTGATCTGCTGGTTCCTCAGGGTGATGAGGGTCAGCCCCCGGAAAATCAGCATGCCCGCCAGCGTGACGATGAAGGCCGGAATCCCCACATAGGCGATCCAGTAGCCCTGCCAGGCGCCCACCAAGGCGCCAACCAGGAGGCAGGCGGGGATGGCGGCCCACCACGGCCAGCCCCAGTGCACGATCATGACGCCCGCGACGGCGCCGATGAACCCGGCTACCGAGCCGACGGAAAGGTCGATGTGTCCGGCGATGATTACCATCACCATGCCGATGGCAAGGATCAGGATGTAGCTGTTCTGGACCACCAGGTTGGTGACGTTCTGGGGTTGCAGCAGGATCCCACCGGTGAGCCCCTGGAAGAGCAGAACGATCAGGATCAGGGCAACGAAAATGCCAACCTGGCGGAGGCGGCTGGTGAGGAATCCGAGCGATTCTCGTAGGGCGGACATTTCGCTATTCCTTCTCTTTGGTCATGTAGTGCATCAGGGTTTCCTGGGTCGCTTCTGCGATGGGCACTTCACCGGTGATGTGGCCGGCTGCGAGGGTATAAATGCGGTCGCAGATGCCCAGCAGTTCGGGAAGTTCCGAGGAAATCACAATGACTGCTTTTCCTTCGGCTGCGAGTTTGGCAATGATCGTGTAGATCTCGAACTTGGCGCCGACGTCTATCCCGCGGGTGGGTTCATCAAGGATGAGCACGTCGGGGTCGGAGAACATCCATTTGCTCAGCACTACCTTCTGCTGGTTTCCACCGGACAGCTTGCCGGTGATGGCGGCCACGGAGGGCGCCTTGATGTTCATGCTCTTGCGGTAGCCGTTGGCCACCACGGTCTCCTGGTTCTTGTCCACGAAGCCGCGCTTGGCGAGCTTGCGCAATGCAGCCAGGGAGATGTTCCGCCTGATGTCCTCGATGAGGTTCAGGCCGTAATGCTTCCGGTCCTCGGTGGCGTACGCGATGCCGTGCCCGATGGCGTCAGACACTGTGGAGGTGTTGATTTCCTCGCCGTACTTGTAGACCTTGCCGGAGACGGTGGTCCCATAGGTCCGGCCGAAGACGCTCATGGCAAGTTCGGTGCGGCCGGCGCCCATGAGGCCTGCCAGCCCTACCACTTCACCCTTCCTGACGTGCAGGTTTGCGTTGCGGACCACCATGCGGCTGTGATCCTGCGGGTGGCGAACGGACCAGTCCTCGATCCTCAGGACCTCGTCGCCGATGTTGGGCTCACGCTCCGGATACAGGCTCTCCAGGTCACGGCCCACCATGCCGCGGATAATCCGTTCCTGGGTGATCTGGCCTTCATCGAGCCGCAGGGTTTCGATGGTCTTACCGTCCCGGATGATGGTGACCGCGTCAGCCACTTTCCGGATCTCGTTGAGTTTGTGGCTGATGATGATGCTGGTGACACCCTGGCCCTTCAAGTGGAGGATCAAGTCCAGCAGATGGCCGGAATCCTCGTCGTTAAGAGCGGCGGTGGGCTCGTCAAGGATCAGCAGCTTCACTTCCTTGGAGAGGGCCTTGGCGATTTCGACCAGTTGCTGCTTGCCGACGCTGATGTGCTGCACGGGGGTGACCGGATTTTCATCCAGGCCAACGCGCGCCAGCAGCCTTGCTGCCTCGAGGTTGGTCTTGCGCCAGTCCACCCAGCCGTTGGTGGCCTGTTCGTTGCCCAGGTAGATGTTCTCGGCTATGGACAGGAACGGGCTCAAGGCCAGTTCCTGGTGGATGATGACAATTCCCCGCTTCTCGCTGTCCGAGATGCTGGAGAAGTTGCAGGGTTCGTTTTCGAAGAGGATCTCCCCGTCGAATGTGTTGTGAGGATAGACGCCGGACAACACTTTCATGAGCGTTGACTTCCCGGCTCCGTTTTCACCGCAGATGGCGTGGACCTCGCCACGGTTCACGTCCAGGGTGACGTCCTGCAGCGCTTTCACGCCCGGGAACGTCTTGGTGATTCCTCGCATTTGAAGAATGGGTGTGTTCATCGTCAATTCCCACTGACTGGTCGAAAGGTTGGCCGTCCTGCTGCTGCAGAAGGCTGCGGGAGGAAGCTGTGGCCGGACCCCGGGTCCGGCCACAGCTGCCGGACGCTGACTACTTGACGTCAGCGTCGGTGTAGTAACCCGAGTCGATCAGTTCCTTCTTGTAGTTGTCCTTGGTGATGATGACGGACTTCAGCAGGAAGGCAGGGACCACCTTGACCTTGTTGTCGTAGGTCTTGGTGTCATTGGTTTCCGGCTCCTGGCCCTTGAGGACGGCGTCGACCATCTTGACGGCCTGGGCGCCGAGCTGCCGCGTGTCCTTGAAGATCGTGGAGTACTGCTCGCCGGCAACGATCGACTTCACAGAACCCTTTTCGGCGTCCTGGCCGGTGACGACGGGCAGGCTTCCCTTGGCGTAGCCGCCGGTGCTGGTAAGGGCCGAGATGATGCCGATGGACAGGCCGTCGTACGGGGACAGCACGCCGTTCAGCTTGGTACCGGAGCTGTAGGCGGAGGTGATGATGTCTTCCATGCGCTTCTGGGCAACAGGCGCCTGCCAACGGAGGATCGCCGCCTGCTCAAACTTGGTCTGGCCGCTGGGGACCTTGAGGGTGCCGGCGTCCAGGTAGGGCTTGAGGGTGTCCATGGCCCCGGTCCAGAAGAAGTTGGCGTTGTTGTCGTCCGGGCTGCCCGCGAAAAGCTCGACATTGAAGGGGCCCTTGCCGTCCACCTTCTTGCCGCTGGCATCGACGAGGCCCAGGCCGGTCAGCAGCGAGGTAGCCTGCTGGACACCAACGGTGTAGTTGTCGAACGTGGTGTAGTAGTCCACGTTGGGCGTGCCGTTGATAAGGCGGTCGTAAGCGATGACCTTAACGTTCTGCTCCTTGGCCTTGGCCAGGACGTCGGTCAGGGTAGTGCCGTCAATGGCGGCAATGATCAGGGCCTTGGCGCCCTTGGTCAGCATGTTTTCGATCTGCGACACCTGGGTGGGGATGTCGTCATTGGCGAACTGGAGGTCCGTCTTGTAGCCGAGGTCCTTCAGGGACTTTTCGACGTTGGCGCCATCTGCAATCCAGCGTTCGGAGGTCTGCGTAGGCATCGAGATGCCAACCAGTGAATCACTGGGGTTGGCGGCAGCACCGCTGGATTCGCTCGTTCCGCCGCGGGAGCCGCAACCGGTGGCGCCCACCGTCAGGGCGAGGACAAGGGCCACCGCGCCCATCAGTTTTTTGATTCTCACCATAATCTCCTTCCGCGGCAGCACTGCCACGAAGTGTTGTTGGATCAGGCAGCACCCGTGCTGCCGATCCTGGCCACATTGTTGATGTGTCGGTTCAATATAGACCCATTTGTGAACGCTAACAAGAGGCCGGGGTTTGAATTTCAAGAACCTTTCCGCTTCATTGACTTCTACTTTGTTAGCGTTCACACTTACTGCAGCACTTAGCACTACCCGATCCCTACAGAACCCGGTAATGAGGCCGCTGCCTCCCGGACGGAGGCACCACATGCCAGATTCGTTGTTCCCTTCCATCCCCGGGCCAGGCCTCGGCCATCCCGTCATCGGTGTTCATGACGGGACGCCCTCCGGTATCCGGCGCACAACCCCGGGGATCACGCAGTCGGCCGCTGCGTCAGAGGCTCCCACGGAGGTGTCCGCATGAGCGTCGCAGCAGGAATCCTGGAGACCATTGCCCGGGTCCGGCAGGAAGTGTGCGCGCTGCATGCCGAACTGACCCGCTATGAACTGGTGGTGTGGACCGCCGGCAACGTCTCGGCCCGCGTGCCCGGAACGGACCTTATGGTCATCAAGCCCTCCGGCGTCTCCTACCAGGACCTGACCCCGGAGCAGATGATCGTCACTGACCTGCACGGCACCCCCGTCCGGGGAACCAATGTCGGTGCTGGAGGCACCGTCGATTGGGGCAATCCGCCGCTGTCGCCCTCGTCGGACACGGCAGCGCACGCCTACGTGTACCGGCACATGCGTGAAGTGGGCGGCGTGGTGCACACGCACTCCACGTACGCCACCGCCTGGGCTGCACGGGGTGAGGCCATTCCGTGCGTTTTGACCATGATGGGTGACGAATTCGGCGGATCCATCCCGGTGGGACCGTTCGCCCTGATCGGTGACGACTCGATCGGCCACGGCATTGTGGAGACGCTGAAAAATTCCAATTCGCCGGCAGTTCTCATGCAGAACCACGGCCCGTTCACCATCGGCAAGGACGCCAAGTCTGCGGTGAAGGCTGCCGTGATGTGCGAGGAAGTGGCCCGCACGGTGCACATCGCCCGGCAGCTCGGTGACCCGCTGCCCATCGACCAGGGCCACATCGACTCCCTCTACGCCCGCTACCAGAACGTCTACGGCCAATAACGCCTGTGGACACCAGGAACTTTCCAGGAGAACCCATGAGTACAGCAGCATCCACTTCCCTTGACGGCTATGAGGTCTGGTTCCTTACCGGCAGCCAGCACCTGTACGGGGAGGAAGTCCTCAAGCAGGTGGCCGCCCAGTCCCAGGAGATCGCCAACCAGCTCAACGCCTCCTCCGCCGTCCCGGTCAAAATCGTCTGGAAGCCTGTCCTGACCGATTCCGACGCCATTCGCCGCACCGCCCTTGAGGCCAACTCGGATGATTCCGTCATCGGCGTCACCGCCTGGATGCACACTTTCAGCCCGGCCAAGATGTGGATCCAGGGCCTGGACCTGTTGCGGAAGCCGTTGTTGCACCTGCACACCCAGGCCAACCGTGACCTGCCGTGGGCGGACATCGACTTTGACTTCATGAACCTGAACCAGGCCGCGCACGGCGACCGCGAGTTCGGGTACATCCAGTCCCGCCTGGGCATCGCCCGGAAGACCGTCGTCGGGCACGTCTCCAACCCCGAGGTGGCGCGGCAGGTGGGTTCGTGGCAGCGTGCCGCAGCGGGCTGGGCCGCTGTCCGGACATTGAAGCTGACCCGCTTCGGCGACAACATGCGGAACGTTGCCGTCACCGAAGGCGACAAGACGGAGGCGGAGCTGCGCTTCGGCGTCGCCGTCAACACCTGGTCCGTGAACGAGCTGGCGGACGCCGTGCACGGCGCTCCGGAGTCCGACGTCGACGCCCTGGTGGCCGAATATGAGGACCTCTACGAGGTGGTGCCGGAGCTCCGCACGGGCGCGGCCCGGCACGACTCGCTGCGGTACGGCGCCCGGATCGAACTCGGGCTGCGCAGCTTCCTCGAGGCCAACGGGTCGGCCGCGTTCACCACCTCGTTCGAGGACCTTGGCGCCCTCCGCCAGCTTCCCGGCCTGGCCGTGCAGCGGCTGATGGCCGCCGGGTACGGCTTCGGTGCCGAGGGTGACTGGAAGACCGCCATCCTGGTCCGTGCCGCGAAGGTCATGGGTGCCGGCCTGCCCGGGGGCGCGTCCCTGATGGAGGACTACACCTACCACCTGGAACCCGGGGCGGAGAAGATCCTCGGCGCCCACATGCTCGAGGTCTGCCCCTCCCTGACGGCCGCGAAGCCGCGGCTGGAAATCCACCCGCTCGGCATCGGCGGCAAGGAAGACCCCGTGCGGCTGGTGTTCGACGCCGATGCCTCCCCGGGCGTCGTCGTCGCCCTGTCCGACATGCGGGACCGTTTCCGCCTGGTGGCCAACGCCGTGGACGTCGTCCCGCTGGACCAGCCGCTGCCCAACCTGCCGGTGGCCCGCGCCCTGTGGGAGCCCAAACCGGACTTCGCCACGTCCGCCGCCGCCTGGCTTACCGCAGGCGCCGCGCACCACACGGTGCTTTCAACCCAGGTGGGTATGGACGTGTTCGAGGACTTCGCCGAGATTGCGAAAACCGAACTGCTCACCATCGACGAAGGCACCACCATCCGCCAGTTCAAGAAGGACCTGAACTGGAACGCCGCCTACTACAAACTTGCGGGCGGGATCTGATCCGATGGCACGGCTAAGGTGCCGGCCCCGGTGGCTGCCGCGGACACGGACCCCGTGACGGACAGCAGGCCACGCCGGCTGCCCAGGCTCGAGGACGTGGCGGAACTCGCCGGGGTCTCGCACCAAACCGTGTCACGGGTGGTCAACAACCATCCGAGCGTCAGCCCCGGGACCCGTGGAAAGGTGGAAGCGGCGATCGCCACACTCGGCTACCGCCGCAACACCGCCGCACGGAGCCTGGTCACCCGGCGTTCACAGACCATCGGTGTCTTGGGCAGTGAGCTCTCGCAGTACGGCCCTGCCAACACCATGTTGGGGGTGGAGCGCGCGGCCCGGGACGCAGGATATTTCGTCAGTGTGGCTGCGCTGCGGGAGGTCAGCCGGGACGCGATCCTGGACGCCGTCCGGCACTTCCTGGACCAGTCCGTGGACGGAATCGTGGTGATTGTTCCGCACCTGGAGACATTGGCCGCACTGGCAGAACTGCCCATCGGAGTGCCGGTCGTGGCCGTTGGGTCCAACGGAAATGACACAGTTGGCGGGGTCAAGGTGGACCAGCGCCGCGGCGCCGAACTGGCGGTGGAACACCTCATTGGGCAGGGGCATGTGCGGATCGGGCACATCGCGGGGCCGCAGGACTGGATAGACGCCGTGGCCCGCGCCGACGGTTGGCGTGCCGCCCTTGAAGCCGCCGGACTCGCCGCAGACCTGGTTATCGAGGGTGACTGGAGCGCGGGCAGCGGCTACGGAATTGGCCGGCAACTGGCGGCCAACCCCCGTGCCACGGCGCTCTTTGTGGGCAACGACCAGATGGCCCTCGGGGTCCTGCGGGCGCTGAACGAGGCGGACATCAGGGTACCGCAGGACGTATCCGTGGTGGGCTTTGACGACCAGCCTGAGGCGGGCTACTTTTGTCCGCCGCTGACGGTGGTCCGGCAGGACTTTGAAGAACTCGGCCGGCGGTGCATGGACATGATGCTCGCGGAGCTCGGCGGCACGCCGGGTCCCCGGACGCTGGTGGTGGAACCGGAACTTGTCCTGCGCAGCAGTACGGCGCCACCCGGCTGAGGGCGCGCCCTCAGCCCTGGGCACTTCCGGATTTAACCAGGCAGAGATACCGGGGAAACGCGCACACAACATCCGGCGCCTAAGTTTCAGGAATGACAGAGAACATTCCCGGCAGGTTCCGCCAGTGGTTCACCGCCTTCGCCTTCACATCCCCGGAACAGGCCGCTGACGCCATGGCTGAGGCATCCCGCTGGGGCTGGCTTCCGGCCCTGAGCGGCGTGGCAGTGGGGGCCGACCATGCCCGCGCACGGCACGACGAATCGACCGCCGGCGTAGGCTGACTGGCTGGTTGAGCACACTATTGCGCCTGTAACGGGGTCATGCCCTAAACTGCTGCACTGAGGTGCCTGAAATGGCGCTGTGCAGCAACGAAAGTGAACACGCTATGGCTACCGATTACGATGCTCCACGCAAGCAGGAAGAAGAGTCTCCCGCTGACTCGCTTGAGGCACTCCAGGCGTCCCGCGGCGGCAACGCGCAGACCGCCGTCATCGATCTCGAAGAGAACGACACCGCTGAAGGCATTGACCTGCCCGGCGCCGACCTCTCCAACGAGGAACTGACAGTTGTTGTCGTTCCGGAGCAGTCCGACGAATTCACGTGCTCCTCGTGCTTCCTGGTCCGCCACCGGTCGCAGGTTGCCCTCGAAAAGAACGGCCTCAAGTACTGCCGCGACTGCGAAGGCTGAGCTTCCACCAGGTTTCAGCGCCGGCCACCCCAGTGGGGTGGCTGGCGCTTTCCCGTATCCCCCGGGCAACCGTTATGGGTGGTAACGGGCAGGTGCAGGAACGGTGCCGAACGGGTTAAGAAGGCCCCGGAAACGGCCCCTGTTTTATGCAGCCTTAATGCTGCGGACGGCAGGCTAACGGTTCCGCCCCGAAGCGGCCACAGGCCTCGTTTCACCGTTCCCGCCGTCCTAATCTGGAGCTATCCAATCGCTCCTTCCTTGGGTGGCACCACAATGAAAAAACTCTCCATCTGGTTCACGGCCATCCTTGTGGCCGTCGGACTGGGATTGCTGGTTCCGGGGCCCGCCTCGGCAACCACCTCGTATTGCGGGCTCACATGGGGCTCGCTAATGAAGACGGACGACTCCATGAGCGGCGCGCCCGTCACTAATGTCCGCACCGGACAGCACTATTGCTTCGACCGGCTGGTGGTTGACCTGGGCAGCGGCCCGGCCCCCGGCTACTCCGTCCGTTACGTTGGGCAAATCACTCAGGACGGTTCCGGCAAACCGGTCGAGGTCCGGGGTGGCGCCCGCCTGCAGGTGGTTGTCCGGGCACCTGCCTATGACGGGAACGGCGACGCCACGTACAAATCCGCCGACCAGGTTGAGCTCGCCAACGTCTCCGGTTACCAGACCTTCCGCCAGGTGGTCTGGGCAGGAAGCTTTGAGGGCCAGAGCACTCTCGGCGTGGGCGTCCGCGCCCGTCTTCCGTTCCGTGTCTTCACGCTGGACGGGCCGGGTTCAGGCTCCCGGCTGGTGGTGGATGTGGCGCACTTCTGGTGACAGCCGCCGTCGTCAAACAGGAAAGGTGCCGTCCCCGCGTTGGCGGGAACGGCACCTTTCCTGTCGTGTGCAGGCGCCCTTACTCAGGGACCACCAGGGCCGGGGTGTCTTTCCGCAGCGTTTCGCCACGGAAGAAACCGGGGCGTACCCGGGCCATGATCAGCATGAAGACCGCGCCGAGCGCCAGGATGCCGACGCCGAGGATGAACACCAGTCCCACGCCGAAGATTTCGGAGCCGCTGCCGAACTCGGGCGCCAGGCTGTCCACGGCGGTCTGGAAGAACACGACGAACAGGCCCACGCCGCCCAGCACGGGGCACAGCAGCCGCAACACGAAATGGCGGACGCTGGTGAAGAGGCTGTGCCGGAAGTACCAGGCGCAGGCCAGTGCCGTCAGGCCGTAGTAGAAGCAGATCATCAGGCCCAGGGCCAGGATGGTGTCATTGAGGACGTTCTCGCTGACCACATGCATCACGGCGTAGAACCCCGCGGACATGATGCCGGCAGCGATGGTGGCGAAGCCCGGCGTAGCGAACTTCCGGCTGACGCGGCTGAAGGGTTCAGGCAGGGCCCCATAGTGGGCCATCGCCAGGAGGCTGCGGGACGGGGACATGAACGTGGACTGCAGGGACGCGGCCGAGCTGGAGAGCACTGCGAGGGACATCAGGATGGCGAACGGGCCCATGATGGGGGAGGCCAGCGCTGTGAAGATGTTCTCGTGGTTCTCCGCGTTGTTCAGCCCGTTGCCGGTATCGCCGACGCCGGCGAACATCATGGTGGCGATGCTCACCAGCAGGTAGATGGCCAGGACAATGACGGCCGTCAGGGTGCCCGCCACGCCGGCCGTCTTCTTGCCGTTGGCTGTCTCCTCGTTCACTGTGAGGCAGACGTCCCAGCCCCAGTAGACGAAGATGGACAGTGAAATTCCTGCGGCCACCTGGCCGAAGGTCTCGATCCTGGTGACGTCGAACCACTCCCAGCTGAAGGGGATGGCGGTCTCCGAGGTGGACCAGTTGACGAAGGCCATGCCGACGAACAGGCCGAGCACCAGCAGCTGGAATCCCACCAGGCCGTACTGCACCACTTTGGTGGTGTGCAGTCCGCGGTAGCTGACCCAGACAGCCAGGGCGACGAAAACCAGGCAGGTCAGGACGTTCAGGGCCTTGTTATCGGCCAGTTCCGCCAATTCCGGTGAACCGGTGAGCTGGGACAGGAAGAGGTAGAAGAAATCGACGGCCACGCCGGCGAGGTTGGACAGCACGATGATGTTGGCCGCCAGGAGGCCCCAACCACCCATCCAGCCGACCCAGGGGCCGAACGCTTTGCTGACCCAGGTGAAGGTGGTGCCGCTGTCCGGTGAATCGGCGTTGAGTTCCCGGTAGGCCAGCGAGACCAGGATCATGGGGATGAAGCCGATCAGGAAAATCACGGGCAGCTGGAGCCCGGCTTCATTGACGGTGGGGCCCAGTGCGCTGGTCAGGGTGTAGGCGGGGGCGATCGTGGAAATTCCCAGGACGACGACGGCGAGGAGCCCCAGCTGCCCGCCCTTTAGTCCCTTGGCGGTAATGTCGCCGCTGCCGGGCAATTCCTCGCCCCGCGCGGCGATGGAGCTGGTGCGGAGTGCTTCTGTCATGGCACCGCTTTCTGAAAGCTTATGACCGGGGTCACTATATGAATGGCGTTCATTTAGTATGGAGGTGTGACGGCGGTCGCGCAAGAGGGAATATGAATCACGTTCGTTTATGACTGTGCGGCAAAATTAGTAAGCTCACTGAGAAATATCCGCCCAGGCCCATGCCGGGTGGCCCGGGCGCTGATAGTTTCGAAGTTACTGGACCAATCGAGGAGGACTCCCATGAAAGCTTCACCGACCCTGACCAACAATCTGCAGGCCGTACTCGCCGACCTGATCGAGCTGCACATCCAGGGCAAGCAGGCGCACTGGAACATTGTGGGCACCAACTTCCGGGACCTCCATCTGCAGCTGGATGAGATCGTTGATGCCGCCCGCCAGTTCGCCGATGACACCGCCGAACGCATGAGGGCCCTCCATGCACTGCCTGACGGCCGCAGCTCCACCGTGTCGAAGTCGACTGCCCTGGCGGAATTTCCCGAGGGGCTGATCAGCACCAAGGACGCCATCGAGCGGATCGTTGCAGCCATGGAGGCCGCCGTGGGCACCATGCGCAAGGTTCATGACGAGGTGGATGAGGAAGATCCCACCAGCGCAGACCTGCTGCACGAGTTCATCGCCAAGCTGGAGCAGTTCGCCTGGATGGTGAACGCCGAGACGCTCAAGCCAACCGCCAGCGTCACCGCTCCTGACGAAAAGTAGCAGCGGGCTGCCGCCACGGCAGGAATAAGGCGCCCTGCGCCGGAGGCTGATCTCCGGCGCAGGGCGCCTTTGCCGTTAAGGCCTACGCGCTGCCATGTGCCGTGGTGCTGTTACGCGGCCTTGGGCACTTTGCGAAGAACGACGGCGGCGCAGACTGCCGCGGTGGCCATCAGGACCAGCCCAATCGCCGCGGTGACGTGCACGCCGGAGTCGAAGGCGGCGGCTGCGGCCTGGCGGACGGCATCGGCCAGCGGGGCCGGAAGCCCGGCTGCGAGGTCCATGGCGCCGGCCAGTGTTTCGCCGGCACTGTGGCGGGCTGCTTCCGTGGCGGTGCCGTCCACAGCGGCCGGGAGGTGCAGGTTGTGCTGGTAGGAGGCCGTGAGGATGGAGCCCAGTACGGCCGTCCCCAGCAGCGCCCCCACCTCGTATCCGGTCTCCGAGATGGCGGCCGCTGCACCTGACTTGTGCGCCGGAGCCGCACCGAGGATGAGGTCGTTGGAGATGGTTTCAGCCGTCCCCACGCCCAGCGCCAGGATCAGCAAGGCTGCCAGCAGCAGTGTGGGCCCGCCGTCGTGGTTCCCGAACGTCACCAGGCTGTACCCCGTAGCGCTGAACGCCAAGCCCGTGCCCACCACGAAGCCGGGCCTAACCTTCCGGACCAGTGGCACCACCACCAGGCCTGCCACCACAGTGGCAACAAGGGCCGGGATCATGGCGACGCCTGCGGCGGACGGCGTCATGCCCTCGAGCAGCTGCAGGTGCTGGGCCAGGAAGAGGATGAAGCCGTTGAAGGAAAACAGGGCCAGGACGTTTGCGGTGATGGCCATGCTGAACACCCGGTTGCGGAAAAGCGACATGTCCAGCAGGGGATGCGGCAGCCGGAGCTGTCGCCGGACAAAAACGACTGCCATGGCCAGGCCGAAAGCCATGGCGCCAAGGCCGGTGCCGGACACTCCTTCCGTAGCCACTTCCTTGATGCCGTACACCAGTGGCACCATCACCAGCAGGGACAGCACGATGCTGGGAAAATCCACCTTCCCCGGTTCCGGATTCTTCGATTCCGGAATCAGCACCGGACCCAGGGCGATCAGTGGCAGCATGAGCGGCACTGCGACCAGGAAGACTGCGCCCCACCAGTAGTGCTCCACCAACCAGCCGCCGAAAATCGGCCCCAGGGCGGCCCCGCCGGAGAAGCCGGCGGCCCAGATGGCCACCGCCAGCCGGCGGCGGTTGGGCTCCGCAAAGATGTTGCGGATGAGCGAGAGGGTAGAGGGCATCAACATGGCCCCGAAGAAGCCCAGGGCGGCGCGTCCTGCGATCAGCCATTCCGCCGTTGGCGCGAACGCCGTGGCGGCCGAGAGTGCGGCAAAGCCCAGGCTGCCGGTGAGGAGCAGCCGCCGCCGGCCGATCCTGTCGCCGAGGCTGCCCATGCACACCAGCAGCCCCGCCAAGACCAGGGGGTAGGCATCCACGATCCAGAGCAGCTGCACCCCGGAAGGGTTCAGGGACTGGGCGATCGCGGGCAGGGCGAAGGTCAGGGCCGTGTTGTCCACGGCCACCAGCAGTACGGGAAACATCAGCAGCGCAAGGGCCAGCCAGTCGCGCCACGGGGCCCGTGGCGTGGCGGGTCCCTGGAGCAGGGGTGCATCACGGTGCGTCGAGATGGTCATGGAATTAACTATACCGTCCAGACGGTACAGTTTGGAGTGATGGCTGAGTTGAGCCCCTGACATCCCGGGAAGGCATGATGGATGGCATGCCCCGAAAGCCAGTCGCCCGCGAAGCCGTCCTTGACGCCTTCGCCACCCTGTTGATTGAGGTGGGGGAGCGAGCCGCCACCCTGGACGCCGTGGCCCGAAAGGCCGGCGTCTCCAAGGGCGGGCTCCTCTACCACTTTCCGAACAAGGAAGCCCTGATCCAGGCGCTCCTGGACCAGTTGGACACGCTCGCGGGAGAAGACGCCGATGCCATGGCCGCCGCATCGGAGGGCGCAGCGGCCTACTTCATCCGGTCCTCGGTGTGGGGAGACACCCCCTTGGACCGGGCCATCGTCGCCGCCACCAGGCTGGCGGAGGTGGCGCATGAAGAAACCCGCCGCCGATTCGCTGCGATCCAGCGGCGGTGGCTCGACGAAATCGCCGCCGACGTGGGGCCGGCCCTGGCCAAGGCCGTGCTGTACATGGGGGACGGCCTCTACTTCAACGCCATGCTCTCCGTTGGCCCCGTCCCCGAAGGCGGCGCGGCCGCGGACGTCGACGAATTGCTGGCAGCACTGGTGCGGCTCCGGCGCTAGCAGGACATTTGCCCCGGGGGCCGTGGCGTAGGAGAATTAAGCGTTGTGGGAGTCGTCACCGGACGGCCCCGCGTACACATCCAATTGAATAGCCTTTGATCTGCGGCGGGAGAGTCCTGCCACAACGTTCGGCAGGCGCCGTAGGAGCAAATCCTCCCCAGGAATCTCGCAGGCCCCTGTACCGCCGCGGCGAGGCACCTCTGGAAAGCAGCAGGCCGTCCAGGCACCCCGTTACCGGATGCCGGACCGTTGTGCTCACCGACGGTGCAAGCGGGTCCTGTCCATGCAGGCGCCGCGGAAACTCTCAGGTCCAATACAGAGCGGGGAGGGACCCGAATCGCTGTGGCGTACCCTGCGCCGCCTGAGTATCTGGAGTTCCCCCGTGACGGTTAGTTCAGCCTCCACCACTTTCGTCGACCGCCATATCGGTGCCCGGCGCCAGGACCACGTCGACACCATGCTCAAGGCCGTGGGCTACGACACCGTCGACTCCCTGGTCGATACCGCCGTTCCCCAGGTCATCCGCCAGGAGACGGCCCTGAAACTGCAGGACGCCCTCAGCGAGGTTGAGGTCCTAACCGAGCTGCGACGCCTTGCTGCGAAGAACAAGACCGCCGTGCAGCTGATCGGCCAGGGCTACTACGGCACCATCACCCCGGCCGTGATCCGCCGCAACATCCTTGAGGCGCCGGCTTGGTACACCGCCTACACGCCGTACCAGCCCGAGATCTCGCAGGGCCGGCTGGAGGCGCTGCTGAACTTCCAGACCATGGTCCAGGACCTGGTGGGCCTGCCGATTGCCAACGCATCCCTGCTGGACGAAGCGACGGCGGTGGCCGAGGCAGTCCTGCTGATGCGCCGCGCCAACAAGGCCAAGCCTGCCGCTGACGGTAAAACGGTCCTGGACATCGACGTGTTGCCGCAGACCATCGCCATCGTCAAGGGCCGCGCCGAAGCGCTCGGCTTCAAGGTGGAGGTCGCCGACCTCTCTAAGGGCCTGCCCGAGGGCGACATCAACGGCATCGTGCTCCAGCAGCCCGGCGCCTCGGGCCGTGTCTTCAACCAGGCAGATGCCATCTCCGCCGCCAAGGAGCGCGGCGCGCTGGTCACCGTTGCTGCTGATCTGCTGGCGCTGACCCTGATCACTCCTCCGGGTGAGCAGGGTGCGGACATCGCCGTCGGCTCCACCCAGCGTTTCGGCGTTCCGCTGTTCTTCGGCGGCCCGCACGCCGCCTACATGGCCGTCCGCAAGGGGCTGGAACGCTCGCTGCCGGGCCGCCTGGTGGGCGTCTCGAAGGACGACGCCGGCGTCCCTGCCTACCGCCTGGCCCTGCAGACCCGCGAGCAGCACATCCGCCGCGAGAAGGCCACGTCCAACATCTGCACCGCGCAGGCACTGCTGGCCATCGTGTCTTCCATGTACGCCGTTTACCACGGCCCGGACGGGCTGAAAGCGATCGCGGAAACGACGCACGCCCACGCCCGCACCCTGGCGGCCTCCCTCGCGGCCGCCGGCGTGGAAGTCCTGCACAAGAGCTTCTTCGACACCATCACCGTTCGGGTTCCCGGCCGCGCCGCCGGCATTATTGCCGATGCTGAGGCACGCGGCATCAACCTGCGCTCCATCGATGCAGATACCGTAGGCATCTCCCTGGATGAAACCACGACGACGGCCGTCGTCGCCGACGTCGTGGACATCTTTGGCGCCAAGGTCGCCGGGGGCGGGAGCTTCGCACTGGATGCCGGGGTGGAGCGGTCCTCCGGCTATCTGGAGCACCCGGTGTTCAACACGCACCGGTCAGAGACGCAGCTGTTGCGTTACATCCGCCGCCTGTCCGACCGGGACCTGGCCCTGGACCGGACCATGATCCCGCTGGGTTCCTGCACCATGAAGCTGAACGCTACCGCCGAGATGGAAGCGATTTCCTGGCCGGAGTTCGCCTCCATCCACCCGTTCGCTCCGGATTCCCAGACCGAGGGCTGGCGTGAACTGATCACCGGGCTCGAGGCTGACCTGACCGAGATCACCGGGTACGACCAGGTCTCCATCCAGCCCAACGCCGGTTCCCAGGGTGAACTCGCCGGCCTTCTGGCGATCCGGGGCTACCACCGCTCCCGCGGTGATGAGCAGCGCACCGTGTGCCTGATCCCTGCCTCCGCGCACGGCACCAACGCCGCCTCCGCCGTGCTGGCGGGCATGAAGGTGGTTGTTGTCGCCACGGCCGCGGACGGCACCATCAACCACGATGACCTGACGGCGAAGATCGAGGCGAACCGGGATGTCCTGTCCTGCATCATGATCACCTACCCGTCCACCCACGGCGTCTACGACGGCGACGTGACCGAGATCTGCGACGCGGTCCACGCCGCAGGGGGACAGGTGTATGTGGACGGCGCGAACCTGAACGCCCTCGTGGGCCTGGCGCAGCCGGGCAAGTTCGGCGGCGACGTCTCGCACCTGAACCTGCACAAGACGTTCTGCATCCCGCACGGCGGCGGCGGGCCCGGCGTCGGACCGGTCGCTGCGAAGGCGCACCTGGCCCCGTTTATGCCCGGCGATGCGAATAAAGCCGCGCATGAGGAGGGCCACGGCGTGGCGATTTCCGCGTCCCGGTTCGGGTCCGCCGGGGTGCTGCCGATTTCCTGGGCGTACGTGAAGCTGATGGGCGGTACGGGCCTGACCGAGGCCACTAAGTCCGCGCTGCTGGCCGCGAACTATGTTGCTGCCCGGTTGAACGAGTTCTACCCGGTGCTCTACACGGGTGAGGGCGGGCTCGTGGCGCACGAGTGCATCCTGGACCTGCGCGAACTCACCGCCCGTACCGGAGTGACCGCCGAGGACGTGGCCAAGCGCCTGATCGACTTCGGCTTCCACGCGCCCACCCTGGCCTTCCCGGTGGCCGGGACCCTGATGGTGGAGCCCACCGAGTCCGAGGACCTCGCCGAGATCGACCGCTTCATCGACGCCATGATCACCATTCACAAGGAAATCGACCAGGTGGCCAACGGCGACTTCGCCGTCGCAGATTCCCCGCTGCGGCGTGCACCGCACACGGCGTCAGCCGTCGTCAGCTCCGACTGGGACCGCGCCTACCCGCGCGAGCAGGCCGCATTCCCGGCACACCACAAGCAGGACAAGTACTTCCCGCCCGTGGGCCGCATCGACGGCGCAGCCGGCGACCGCAACCTGGTCTGCTCCTGCCCGCCCCTCGAGGCGTTCGAGGAAGATACCTCCTTCGAAAACTAGGTTGCTCGGTGGTTGGGCTTGCCGAAACCTTGATGTCGACAAGCCCAATCACCACATTCGACAGGCCTAACAGCTGCTCCCTAAGGACTTCCCATGACTGAGAACTACACCGCCCTTTACGGCGAGCACCAGAAGCTGGGCGCCTCCTTCACCGATTTCGGTGGCTGGCAGATGCCCCTCAAGTACAGCTCCGAGCTCGCCGAACACCACGCCGTGCGCAACGCGGCCGGCCTGTTCGACCTCTCCCACATGGGTGAAGTCTGGGTCACCGGCCCGGACGCCGCAGCATTCCTCGACTACGCCCTGGCAGGAAAGCCGTCAGCCATCGCGGTGGGCAAGGCCAAGTACTCGCTGATCTGTGACACCGACGGCGGCATCATCGACGACCTGATCACGTACCGCCTCCCCGCGGCTGCGGACGGAACAGCCAAGTACCTGGTGGTCCCGAACGCAGGCAACGCCAAGGTAGTAGCCGGGGCCCTGCAGGACCGCGCTGCCGGCTTCGACGTCACCGTGCAGGACGCCTCGGCGGAAACTTCGCTGATCGCCGTCCAGGGGCCCAAGGCGCAGGACCTCCTGCTCCGGCTGGTTCCCGCGGCCCAGCACGCAGACGTCACCGGGCTGAAGTACTACGCCGCGGTGGAAGTCCCGTTCCTGGTCAACGGAGCCGGACTCGCCCTCCTGCTGGCCCGCACGGGCTACACCGGCGAAGACGGCTTTGAGATCTTCGTGCCCAACGATGACGCCGTGGGGCTTTGGCAGGCACTCCTCGCGTTGGCCGACGACGGGGAGCTCACTCCGGCGGGCCTCGCATCCCGGGATTCGCTCCGACTGGAAGCCGGGATGCCCCTGTATGGCAACGAACTCTCCCTGCAGGGCGATCCTTACTCAGCTGGACTGGGTCCCGTCGTCGCGCTGTCCAAAGAGGGCGACTTCGTGGGCAAAGCTGCGCTGGCAGCAAAGAAGGAAGCCGGCGCGGGATCAACCACCGGCCGTCGCCTGGTGGGCCTGAAAGGCCTGGGCCGCCGTGCCGGCCGTGCCCACTATCCGGTCCTCAAGGACGGGGCAGTGGTTGGTGAGGTCACCTCCGGACAGCCCTCACCCACCCTCGGCTACCCGGTGGCGCTGGCTTACGTCGACGTCCAACACGCCGCCCCCGGAACAGCCCTCGACGTGGACCTCCGTGGCAAGGCCGAACCGTTCGAAGTCGTCGAGCTGCCATTCTACAAGCGCACCAAGTAGGACGTCATGGCTGTTGGTGTTTTTGATCTGTTTTCTGTTGGTATTGGGCCTTCGTCTTCTCATACTGTGGGGCCGATGCGGGCTGCTGCGGTGTTTGCCGAGGAGTTGAAGAGCAGCGGGGTGTTGTCCCGGGTGGCAGGGCTGCGGGTGGATCTGTATGGGTCGTTGGCTGCGACGGGGCATGGGCACGGGACGATGACGGCCATCTTGCTGGGCCTGGAGGGGTTCCACCCCGAAAGGATCCTCCCGGCGGAGGTGGAGGAGCGGTTGGCTGTGATCGCCGAGACCGGGACGCTGCAGCTGGCGGGTGCCGGCGGCGGGGCAGGCGTGGCGTTGCCGTACGGGGTGAAGGACATGGTGTTGCGGCCGTTGACGGTGTTGCCGCGGCACACGAACGGGATGACGTTCACCGTCTCGGACGGCAACGGCGGGGAACTCCACCGGGCCACGTTCTTCTCCGTGGGCGGCGGGTTCATTGTCCGTGAGGGTGAGGAGGATGCCGCGCAGCAGGAGTTGGATGAGTCCAAGAAGGAGCTGCCGTTGCCGTTCCGGACCGCTGCGGAGCTCCTGGGGCATTGCGCGGACACCGGGTTGGGGATCGGCGACGTGATGCTGGTCAATGAGAAGTCTTCCCGTTCCGAGGAGGAGATCCGGGCGGGGCTGCTGCATATCTGGTCCGTGATGGAGGCGTGCGTGGCGACGTCGTTGAAGCGTGACGGGGTGCTGCCGGGCGGGTTGAAGGTCCGCCGCCGCGCCCCGGACTGGTTCGACCGGCTGAAAAAGGAATGCGCCCGCCCCGGCGAGGACAGCCAGGACCTGGAGTTCACGGACTGGGACTTCCATGACCCCAGGTACTGGCAGGAGTGGGTGAACCTGGTGGCCCTGGCCGTGAACGAGGAGAACGCCTCCGGCGGGAGGGTGGTTACCGCCCCGACGAACGGGGCGGCCGGGATCATCCCCGCGGTCCTGTACTACGCGCTGCATTTCGCCCCGGGCATGGACCAGGCAACGCAGGAAGACCGCGACGGCGTGGTGGCCAGGTTCCTGCTCGCCGCCGGCGCCGTGGGGGTGCTCTACAAGGAACAGGCGTCCATTTCGGGTGCCGAGGTGGGCTGCCAGGGCGAGGTGGGATCGGCGTCGTCCATGGCGGCGGCGGGACTCGCCGAGGTCATGGGCGGCACCCCGGCGCAGGTGGAGAACGCCGCGGAAATCGCGATGGAACACAACCTGGGCCTGACCTGTGATCCGATCGGCGGG
The DNA here is from genome assembly GCF_026672455.1 of Pseudarthrobacter sp. SL88. Lineage (NCBI taxonomy): Bacteria > Bacillati > Actinomycetota > Actinomycetes > Micrococcales > Micrococcaceae > Pseudarthrobacter > Pseudarthrobacter sp. SL88. Next base: position 3,135,029 of record NZ_JAPPRD010000001.1, on the reverse strand, counting down.
CTGGTGCAGGTTCCGTGCATCGAGCGGAACGCGATCGCCGCGGCCAAGGCCATCAACGCGGCAAAAATGGCGCTCTGGGGCGACGGGACCCACCGGGTCTCCCTCGACGAAGTCATCATCACCATGCGCGAAACCGGCAAGGACATGTCCTCCAAATACAAGGAAACCGCGATGGGCGGCCTCGCCGTCAACGTCGTCGAATGCTGACCACGGGAACCCGGTCGGTCATGGGAGGCTCCTGGTCTGCTTCGCCCGGACGCTAATTGTTGATGGCCGCCCACACGTTCAGCGTTGAGGCGTACACCAGCCACGCCACATAGGGCAGCAGCAGCAACCCCGCTGTGCGGCTGATGGGGCCGAAATACAGGATGGTGACGACGACGGCAACGATCAACGCCAGGATGATCACCAGGGCCAGCCACAGTGCCGGCGTTCCCAGCGTTGGGTAGAGACCGAAAAACATCGGGGTCCAGGCGAGGTTCAGGACCAGTTGGACGGCGTAGGCAATCAGGGCAGGACGCGTGCGCCTGGTGCGCTTGCGCCACACCAGCCAGGCGGCCACGGCCATGGCCGTGTACAACAGCGTCCACACGGGGCCGAACACAAAGTTCGGCGGTGTCCAGGGCGCCTTCTCCGCCGTGGCGTACCAGCCGTCGACGTTGCTGGTGGAAGCGAGTCCGCCAAGGCCGGCCACGAGGAAGGACGCCACCAGGAAACCCGCCAGCCCGGCCGCCTGGACCGCCGGCCGGTACGTGCGGGACTTTCGCTCCGACGGCAAGGTGGACTGTCCCGTGTTCGGCTCCATCTCACCACCCTTGCGAATCGTGGTGCGCGAGTCAAGGCAGGCGCGCGGAGGGGTCCAGGGCCCGCCGGACGGCCGTCCGCCAAGTTCCCCGGGCGCGGCCCGGACCGCCGCAGGCTTTAGACTTGAGGCTGCATGTCCGCGCAGGAACGGCAACAGCAGCACCGAGAACAGCACCGAGCATCAACCCCGATTGGACACGGCCCCCTTGCCAGAATTCACCGCACGTTTTGCCACAGCCGAGGAAATTGAAAACTGGGACAAGCACGTCACGGCCAACCCCAACGGCGGCAACATGCTGCAGTCGGCGGCCTACGCGTCCGTGAAGAACGGCAGCGGCTGGAAGGTCCGCTTCCTGGTGCTGGAAGGCGGCGGGACCGCCAGCTACAACCTGGTCCTGGAGAAGGCCGTTCCGCCGCTGGGACGGCTCTGGTACCTCATCAAGGGCCCGGACCTCGCCGACGCCGGGCATCTCAAAACGGCGTTGGAGTCTTGTGCCGCCCTGGTCCGGGAGCGCAGGCTCAACGTGTTCACTATCAAGATCGAGCCGGACATCGTGGATTCCGCTGCCGCCCGCGCCACGCTGGCTGACGCCGGCCTGGCCAAGGCCCCCAACATCCAGTCCAACGACTCCACGGCGCTGCTGGACATCTCCGGTACGGACGAGGAAGTCCTCAAGGCCATCTCCTCCCGCGCCCGCAACGCCGTCCGGCGCGCCGAAAGGGAAGGCTGCGAGGTAGTTCGCCGGGAACCCGGGCCCGAAACCTACCGTGCCCTCTACGACCTCATGGCCGACACCGTAAAGGCCAAGGGATCGATGCCCTTGCGCAGTTACGAGTACTACGCGCAGTTCTGGGACGAATTCTGCAACCGCGGCCAGGGCAACTTCTTCTTCACCTACGAAGACGGAAAGCCCAGCGTCGGTGCGTTCGTCATCAACTATGGTGCCAAGGCAACCTACAAGGACGGCGGCTCCACGCAAAACCGCAAACAGTACGGCGACTCGCACCTGGTCCAGTGGTCCGCCATCCGGAGGATGCAGGAACTGGGCTGCACCGAGTACGACTTCTGCGGCACGCCACCGGCATCACGGATCAAGGACAAGAGCCACAACCTGTACGGCATGGGGATGTTCAAGACCAGCTTCACCAAGACCGTCACCGACTTTGTGGGGTGCCACGACTACGTTCTTTCTCCCCTCCGGCACCGGCTGTGGGTCAAGGGCGGTGAGCGGGTGTTCCGCCGGATTGAAACGGCGCGCACCGGCCAGCAGTTCTACTGACCAGTACCCCCCGGTCCGCTGCCCGGTACCCCACAGCACGGAAGACGACGCTCCCGCCCCAGCACCTGCCAGGCAGGCCCGCGACAAGTTCCAGAAAAGGTAATCCCTTGAACCAGGTTTCCACCACCGCTCCCGAATACACGGTCCTCAATGACGACGAGTTTGAGGCGTTCGCCCTCAAGCATCCGCAAAACAGTTTCCTGCAGTCGGCCGATTTCACCCGCTTCCAGCGCGCCCGCGGACAGCAGGTGGAACTGTTCGGTATCCGCCGCAACGGAGAACTCGTGGCCGCCGGGAAACTGAACTTCACCACCGCGCGCCTCGGGTACACCGTGTGCGAATGCGCCAAGGGACCCCTGATGGACTACACGGACCCTGCCCTGGTGCGTGACGTCGTCGTACTTCTCCGCAAGCGCGCGGCCGAGCGCAAGGCTGCCGAACTGCGGATCTCACCGAACCTGAAGTACATTGCCCGCGACGAGGACGGGGCCGAGCACCCGGAAACCACTGACAACCGGCCGCTGGTGGCGCGGCTCGGCGGCCTGGGATTCCGGCACCAGGGCCTGGAGATGAACTTCGTGAACGTTAACTGGATGTTCGTCAAGAACCTCCAGGGCATCGCGGACCCGGAAGAGCTGATCATGGGCACCAGCTACCGCACCCGAAAAGCCATCCGCAAGGCCGAAAAGAACGGTGTGTTCCTGGAGCAGGCCACGCTGGAAACCCTGGACGACTTTTACGGCGCGCTGAGCCGGGCCGGCGACGAGAAGGGCTTCGTCTACCGGGAACGGGAGTACTACGAGAACCTGCTCCGCACCACGTCGCCGGAATTCACCAAGCTCATGATGGCCAAGATCGACATCCCGGCCTACCGCCGGTCCATCACCGAACGGCTCGAAGCCGAATCGGCCACGGCCGCCGAGCTTCGGCGCGACGTCGAGGAAACAGGCAGCAAGAAGAAAGCCAACCGGCTCAAAGTGGTCCAGGACCTGGTGGACAGCTACGAGCGCAGCCTCAAGGACATCGAACGCTTTCCAGACTCCGCGGGCGTGGCCACCGTGGCCGCCATCCACTTCGTCTGCTACGGCGACGAGGTGGTGTGCGTGATCGGCGGCACCGTGCAGGACTACATCTATTTCAATGGCGCCACCTCGCTGTATTGGGGCATGATGCTGCACGCCCTTGAGAAGGGGTACCCGAGGTACAACTTCTACGGAACCTTCGGCATCTCCGGGCAGGACCAAGAGGGCCACGGCGGGTACGAATTCAAGAAGGGCTTCGGCGGCGAAGTGGTCCAACTCGTGGGCGACTTTGTGATGCCGGTCCGTCCCGCAGCCTTCCACGCCAACAGGCTGGCCAGGTCCGCCGCGGCGGCGGCCCGCACCCTGCTGGGCAAGCTTCCGATCAAGCGCGCCTGACCCACACATCCGCACCAGCGCACCACACCAGCGCATCAGGGAGGAGGAGATCATGGCCGACCGGCGCGATCATCCCAAAGCTCAACCAACCGGCGCCAAGGACCGCCCGCCCACCGGGCCGGCACGGGCGCTGCCCCGCACCGAAGCCCTGCCCAAAACCGAACCGCTGACGGCCGCCCAGGTCCGCCAGAACGCTGCGGCGAAGAAGATGCTGCGCCGGCTCGTGCAGGGCGAGAACCCTCCCACCGCGCCGCTGAGCATCGTGGACAGGCTGACCGGCAGCCCCTACGCCAACCCCACCATCCAGGTGAGCGGCGTGGACGCGTCGGCCCGCAAGACCCTGGACTTTGTCCTCCACCTCGCTGAAACCATGTTCCGCTACGGCGCCGGCGCCCTCGAAGTGGAGACCAGCATTATCGCCGTCACGGCCGCACTGGGGCTGAAATACGTCGAAGTGGACATCACCAACCAGTCCGTCGGCATCAACTACGCCCCCAAGGACCAGCCGCCCATCGCACTGCTGCGCGTGGTGCGGTCCTGGACCAACAACTACGCCGGCCTGGCCAGGGTGCACCAGCTGGTCACCGACATCGTGGCCGGGGGAGTGGGCCGCGACGAGGCCATCAGGCGCCTCAACGAAATCATCACCAGCCCCAAGCCCTTCCCGCGCTGGATGGTTACCTCGGCCTTCGGTGTCTTCGCCGCTGTGTTCGTGGGCGTGCTCGGCGGCGGGCCGGTATCCTCCGCCATCGCCTTCGCAGCCAACATCGGCATCAGCCTCCTGGCCCGCCAGCTGGGACGCTGGCGCGTCCCTGACTTCTTCATCACGGCGAGCTGTTCCTTCGTGGTCACCCAGCTGGCCCTGCTGCTCTGGCAGTTCGGCCTTACCACCTCGCCGGCCATCGTGGTGGTGGGCGGCATCCTCCTGCTGCTGCCCACCGGCCGCCTGGTCTCCTCGGTGCAGGATGCCATCAACGGCTTCCCCGTCACGGCCGCCGGACGGTTCCTCTCAACGCTCCTGACGTTCGGCGCCATCGTGGCAGGCATCGCCGTCGCCTTCGTAGTGGGCGAGCTGACCGGTGCGCAGCGGATCGACGTCACCGAAACGTTCCCGCCCGCCTACGACCTGTGGGTCCTCATCATCTTCGTGGCGGTGGCCGTGATGGCCATTGGCATCACCGAGCAGACCAGCTGGCAGCTGCTGCTGCCCACCGCAGCTGTGGGAGTCATCGGCTACCTGGTGCTGCTGGGCGGCGGACTGCTGGGCATCGGCGACCGGTTCGCGCCTGCACTGGCGGCCGTGGTGATCGGCCTGCTGGCCCGGGTGCTGGCACTGCGCATGGGAGCCCCGCAGCTGGTGGTGGCAGTCCCCGCAGCACTGATCCTGTTGCCGGGCCTGACGATCTTCCGGTCCATGTACGTGCTCACCATCGAGGAATCGGAAATCCTGCTCGGTGCCGGCGGGATGCTCAGCGCCGGGGCCATCGTCCTGGGCACCGCGGGCGGCATCGTTCTGGGCGACACCCTTGCCCGCCCGTTCACCCGCAGCCTGGCCAGCAACGAACGCCGGCGAGCCCGGCGCCGCTAGGCTCCGGAAGGTCCAACAAAAGCGCGCCCCGGGCTCCTGCCCGGGGCGCGCTTTTGTTGCTCGGTTCGCGCCGGGATGTGCCGCTAGATTTTACCGACGGGGAGCTTCTTCTCCGCCTGGAAGACATCCTCGACCCGGCCCTGGGCCCAGTAGCCGGACAGCGATACCTGGCTGCGCTCAAGTCCCCGCTGGGCGAAGAAGACATCCCGCAGCGCCTTCATGTAGCTGCGCTCTCCATGGGCAAAGACGTCCACCGTCCCGGAAAGCCATTCCGCACCGGCCACGGCGTCCACGAGCAAGCGGCTGGCACCGGCCGGTTCCCCGTTGCGGGTCAGCCACTGGACCCGCACTCCGGCCGGGGCAGAAACGGGCTGGATGTCGGCCTCGGTATCCACTTCAAGGAACGCCAGCCCCGTGGCCCCCGCAGGCAGTGCCTCCAGGCTCGCTGCGATGGCCGGCAATGCGGCCTCGTCACCGGCGAACAGGTACCAGTCGGCGTCGGGGTTGGGGTTGTACGCGCCCCCGGGGCCAGTGAACGTCAGGGTGTCGCCAGGTTCCGCAGCAGCCGCCCACGGGCCGGCCAGCCCTTCGTCCCCGTGGACCACGAAGTCGATGGCAAGCTCGCGTGCCTCAGGATCGACCCGACGGATGGTGTAGGTGCGGGTGGTGGGCCACTGCTCCCGCGGCATGGTTTCGCGGATGGTGGCCAGGTCAAAGGAAGCGGGGTATTCCACGCCGGGCTGCGGGAAGATGATCTTGACGTACCGGTCAGCGAAGCTGTTGTTCACGAAATCCCCGAAGCCGTCACCACCGGCCACAATCCGCACCATATGGGGGGACAACGACTCCCTCCTCAGTACCGTGAGGGTGACCTGGGGGCGGCTCTTTTTCGGGGCGCCGGCGGCGGCGGGAACAGTGCTCATAAGGCAAGCCTAAGCTAGGGCAAAGGCGGGAGTTCCCAGGTTACGGCCTCGGCACCCTGCTCCTGCAGCAGCCGGTTCACCCCGCTGAAGGGCCGGGAACCGAAGAAGCCCCTCGATGCCGACAGCGGGCTGGGGTGGGCGCTGGACACGGCCGGCCGGCCGGCCAGCAACGGGCGCACCGACTCGGCGTCCTTGCCCCACAGCACCGCAACCAGCGGCAGGGGTGACCCGTCCGCAGAGGTGCGGGCCGCGAGGGCGGTGACTGCCGCCGTCGTAACCTTCTCCCATCCCTTGCCCCGGTGCGACCCGGCCGCCCCGGCGCGGACACTCATGACCCGGTTCAGGAGCAGCACGCCCTGGCCGGCCCAGGCGGAGAGGTCGCCATGGATCCGCGGCGGCAGGCCCAGGTCGGATTCCAGTTCCCGGTAGATGTTGGCAAGGCTGCGGGGGATGGGCCGCACCTGCCCGTCCACGGCAAAGGAGAGGCCGACGGCGTGTCCCGGCGTGGGGTAGGGGTCCTGTCCCACGATCAGTACTTTGACGTCCGCCAGCGGTTGGCCGAAGGCGCGCAGGACGTTCGACGGCGCCGGGAGGACATGGCGCCCGGCGGACTCCTCCGCAGCCAGGAAGGCCAGCACCTTCCGGAGTTCGGCTTCCACGCCGGAAAGGGCGGCTGCCCAGTCGGGGGCAACGAGCCTCTCCAGCGGCAGCCCGGCAAGTTCAGCGAATCCACCGCCGGGCAGGGGCTCCGGTTCCAGTTCGAACAACGCATCTGATTCAGCCACCGTCCCATTCTTGCAGGGCACCGGAAGTGCGGAACGGGCCCAGGGGCGGAGTGGGATGCCAAATGACAACGCTGTTATTCGTCCGTAGCATGGGGGTGAGACATTTTCCGTAACCAGTGAAGGAGTGCGCCGTGGCTGAACCGGCCCGGGAACAACTGACCGGTTACCTGCCGGAGGGCGGCGGGGGAGACGGCGAGGCCAACTCACTGTTGGCAGACTTCACCCTCAAGGATTCGCCGCTGACCGAGCGTGAGCAGCAGATCCTTGCCCTGGAGCGGCAGTGGTGGAAGTACGCCGGAGCCAAGGAGCAGGCCGTCAGGGAACTCTTCGACCTCTCCGCAACGCACTACTACCAGGTGTTGAATGCCCTGATCGACAGGGAAGATGCGCTGGCCCACGATCCCATGCTGGTTAAGCGATTGCGTAGACTACGTACGTCGCGCCACCGTGCACGCACTGCGCGGCGACTGGGATCCGACGCCTAGGACGCCCGCCTTTTCAGCAGCCACCAGCAAGGATCCATCCCACCATGACCAAATACGCCCGCGATGAATTCGACAAGGTCCCGGAGACAGCATCGCGACAAGGTGTCCACCGGACGGCGACCGCACCGTCCCGCGTGCGGCTGTGGCCCATCCTTGCCGTTGGCATTGCGGCCCTGGCCATCGGCCTGGTGTCCTTCCTGATCCTGCCCAAGCTGGGCCTTGGCGGGACCGAAAGCCAGGCCTCGGCGGTCGTGTCCGAGGCGCCGCTGGCTGACACAGGCGCCACGCCTTCCGCCGCTGCGGACAAGGCATCCGAACCGTCGGCTTCGGCCGAGCCATCCACGGACCCCAGTGCCGAAAGCACCGCCGAGCCGGAACCCGAGCCCAGCGCCACGGCGTCGGTGGGGCCGGAACTGGACAAGACCCAGCCGGTGGCCGTTTACAACGCTGCCGGAACATCCGGACTCGCCAGCCGGGTGGGCGGAACGGTGAAGGCGGCAGGCTGGACGCTGGGGCAGGTGGGCAACTGGGCCGGCGCCCCGCAGCAGGGCTCCACGGTGTACTACGCCGGGGCGGACCAAGCAGCCAATGCGCGCGAGCTGGCCAACCTGCTGGGCGTGCCCACCGTAGTGGCGAGCACCGAATTCCAGGTGCCGCTGGTGGTCGTCCTGGGGCCCGGCTACCGCTAACCCCGGACAAAATTCCGGCGGTCACGCCTGAATAACGTTTACCGCACCCGCTGCCGGCCGCCTGCAGGACGGGGCAGCCTTTGGCTAGAGTGAAATCCAGGCGCCTGCCCGGTCCCCGCAATGCACGTCAATGACTCGGCACCGCAGCAGGGGTCCTCCGGTCTCAACGGAAAGAGTGGGTCATCATGGCACTGGGAACCGTCAAATGGTTCAACGCCGAAAAGGGCTACGGTTTCATCACCGTGGACGGTTCCGGGGAGGATGTCTTCGTGCATTGGTCGGCAATGCAGGGTGAAGGCTACCGGGCGCTCGATGAGGGCCAGCGGGTGGAACTTGAAGTCGGGGAAGGCGAAAAAGGCCCGCAGGCCGAAAGCGTCCGGCCCGCCGGGTGATGCATCCTCCCCGCGCAGCGGACCGCCGTCGACCGGTGTTTGCCGCATCCCTTGCTGCCGTCCTGGCCCTCAGTGCCTGCTCCGGAGTTACCGGCAATGCCCGTGTGGACACCGTGGAAGCATCCGGCGACGGAGTCCTCCGTGTAGGGCTGATCCTGGACAACACCGGGGACAGCAGCTTCCTCAATACCTCCCAGCTCGCCGCGGCCCAGCTTGCCGTCCGCGAAATCAATGCCGCCGGCGGCCATAAGGGCAGGCCCGTGGAACTCCTTCCCGTCCAGGCCGGCGGGGATACCGCCGCGCAGGCCCACGCGCTGGTCTCCGACAAGGCGGACGTGGTGATCGGTCCCACCGATTCAAGCCACGCCACCGAGGCTATCGATGTCCTGTCCCGGGCGCGGACCCCACTGATATCGCCCGCCAACACCGCCGCAGGCCTCAGCAGCGCCGAATCGGGCGGTTACTACTTCCGGACCACGGCCGCGGACGTTGCGCAGGGACCCGTCCTGGCCAAGCTCGCCAAGGACGGGGGCGCCAAGACCATCGCCATCCTCCACCAGGAGGGTACCTACGGCAAGGAAGTTGCTGCCGCAGTTGCCGACGCCGCCGCAGGGGCCGGGCTGCAGGTCCTGGACAACGCCGGGTTTGCCGCCGGCGAGGCCGGGGACGCCGCCCGGAAAGCCGGGGCCGCGAAGCCGGATGCCGTCGTCGTGGTTGCCCGCGAAGGGTCGCAGGGGGCACTGGCGGAACTCAACAACGCGGGGCTCTCCGGGGCCAGCCTGCTGCTCAGCGATGGAGCGTTCGCGCGCTACGGATCGAAACTCGGGACCAAGGCGCTGGACGGCGCCAGGGCCGTAGTGTCCGGTCAGCTTCCCAGCGCCGCCTTCCAGGCCCGCCTGTTGGGCGTGGACGAGGGACTGAAAGATGTTTCGTATGCTGCGGAAACGTTCGATGCGGTAACCCTCGCTGCCCTGGCGGCGGCGCGAGCGCAGGATGACGCCGGCCCCTCCATTGCTGCCAACCTCGTGGCCGTCTCCGGTGGGACCGCCGCCGAATCCCAAGCCACTGCCGCGGCGCCCTGCACCACCTACAAGGACTGCCTGCCCGCCCTCGCCTCAGGGGCCGGCATCAATTACGACGGCGAATCAGGTCCCATCGCCTTCGACACCAACGGGGATATCACCTCCGCTGCCTTCACGGTGTTTACCTATGGCAGCGACAACATCCCAACGGCAACCGGCCGCGAAACCGCCGGCCGCGGCGGCAGCTGATCGCCCTCGGCGAATACGGGCCATAAACGCGGGCCCGGTGGTCACTTTCGCTTGCACTCTCACCGGGGGAGTGCTAATTATTGAGTTAGCACTCTGACGTACCGACTGCTAAAGGCAACGCCCGGTTAAGCCGGCGGCGCCCGGCAGCGGCCGAGGAGCGAAGAAACACCTTACTGGAGTGAGGTTCCCACGCGGAGGCATACAGAGGCTGCCGTTCAGGAACCGTCCGTCGCGGGCACTGCAGCTGAGGTTCATTCTTAACGACTGTCCCGAAAGGACTATTGCCGTTATGGCCAAGATCATTGCATTTGATGAAGAGGCACGCCGCGGCCTTGAGCGGGGCCTGAACATCCTCGCCGACGCCGTTAAGGTCACCCTCGGCCCGCGTGGACGCAACGTCGTCCTCGAAAAGAAGTGGGGCGCCCCCACGATCACCAACGATGGTGTTTCCATCGCCAAGGAGATCGAGCTGGACGATCCCTACGAGAAGATCGGCGCCGAGCTGGTCAAGGAAGTTGCCAAGAAGACTGACGACGTCGCAGGCGACGGCACCACCACGGCTACCGTGCTGGCCCAGGCCCTGGTCAAGGAAGGCCTGCGCAACGTTGCCGCCGGCGCCGACCCGCTGTCCCTCAAGCGCGGCATCGAAAAGGCCGTTGAGGCCGTCACCGCCGAGCTGCTGAACTCCGCCAAGGAAATCGAAACCAAGGAAGAGATCGCGGCCACCGCCTCCATCTCCGCCGGTGACGACGAGATCGGTGCCCTCATCGCCGAAGCCCTGGACAAGGTGGGCAAGGAAGGCGTCATCACGGTCGAGGAGTCCAACACCTTCGGCCTGGAACTGGAACTCACCGAAGGCATGCGCTTCGACAAGGGTTACATCTCCGCCTACTTCGTCACCGACGCTGAGCGCCAGGAAACGGTCCTTGAGGATCCGTACATCCTGATCGTCAACTCCAAGATCTCCAACGTCAAGGAACTGGTTGCTGTCCTGGAAAAGGTCATGCAGTCCAACAAGCCGCTGCTGATCATCGCCGAAGACATCGAGGGTGAGGCCCTGGCCACCCTGATCGTCAACAAGATCCGTGGCACCTTCAAGTCCGTCGCCGTCAAGGCTCCGGGCTTCGGTGACCGCCGCAAGGCACAGCTCGCCGACATTGCCGTGCTCACCGGCGGCCAGGTCATCTCCGAAGAAGTCGGCCTGAAGCTGGAAACGGCTGGACTCGAACTCCTGGGCCAGGCACGCAAGGTTGTTGTGACCAAGGACGAGACCACCATCGTCGAGGGTGCAGGCGACGCCGACCAGATCGCCGGCCGGGTTTCCCAGATCCGCGCCGAGATCGAGAACTCCGACTCCGACTACGACCGCGAGAAGCTGCAGGAGCGCCTGGCCAAGCTGGCCGGCGGCGTTGCAGTCATCAAGGCCGGTGCCGCCACGGAGGTTGAGCTCAAGGAGCGCAAGCACCGCATCGAAGACGCCGTGCGCAACGCCAAGGCTGCCGTCGAGGAAGGCATCGTAGCCGGTGGCGGCGTGGCCCTCATCCAGGCCGGCGCCAAGGCGTTCGCCAACCTGCAGCTGTCCGGCGACGAAGCAACCGGTGCGAACATCGTCCGCGTTGCCATCGACGCCCCGCTGAAGCAGATCGCGTTCAACGCCGGCCTCGAGCCCGGCGTCGTCGTCGACAAGGTCCGCGGCCTGCCCGCCGGCCACGGCCTCAACGCAGCCACCGGCGAGTACGTCGACCTGCTGGCAGCCGGCGTCAACGACCCCGTCAAGGTGACCCGCTCTGCCCTGCAGAACGCGGCTTCCATTGCCGGCCTGTTCCTCACCACCGAGGCAGTTGTTGCTGACAAGCCCGAGAAGAACGCTGCTCCTGCCGGCGGCGACGACATGGGTGGCATGGGCGGAATGGGCGGCTTCTAGCCCTTCCGTCCGGGACCTGTCCCGCTGATACAAGAATGCGGCCCCCTCTTTGGAGGGGGCCGCATTCTTCGTTTTCCGTGCTGCCGGGTCTACTTCTTCGCGCTGGCGAGCATTCCTTCGACTTCCTTCTTGAAGGCGTCGGCGGCGGCCTGCGGAGTCAGCCGGTCATACAGCACTTCGTCGGTGTAGCGCTTGATCACGTTCTGCACGCTGCCGGCACCCACTGGCGGGACAGGGGGTGCGTCCTTGATGTCCGGAGCGATGTCCTTGAGGAAGGACACCACGGTGGTGTCTGCCGGCTTCAGGCTGGGCGTGATGCTGTCCACGATCGCAGCGTTGGTGGGCACGCCGCGGTCCGTCATCAGGATGGCCCCCGCTTCGGGGCTGTTGGTGAGGTAATCGATGAAGGCGGCCGCTTCCTTGGGGTGCTTGGAGCGGGACGAAGCGGACCAGAACATGGTGGGCTTGTAGTACATACCGTTCTTCGCTGACGCGCCGTCCTGGCTGGGCGCACGCAGCATCTTGATGGGGCTGGCCGTGGTCGACTCGAGGGAGCCGAGCTGGTTGGTCCACCACCAGGCCATGCCCACGCGGTTGGTGCCGAAGAGGCTTTCTTCAAGGCCCGCGCCGGAGTCTTCAGTTGCTACCGTGGCCGGCGGGCTGGCCTTTGAATCCCGCTGCTCCTTCAGCCGCTCCCAGAACGATGCTGCGGTGGCGGTGTCGAAGTCCAGCTGCCCGTCCTGCGAGTACAGGTCCTGGCCGTGCTGCCGCAGCCAGATGATGAGGTCCGCCTCATTGCTGCCATAGGCCGCGCCATACGTCTTCCCGTCACCGGAGGCGCTGATCTTGGCTGCAATGTCCAGGAACTCGTCCCAGGTCCACTTCGTATCGTCCGGGACCGGGACGTTGGCCGCTTCAAAGACTTTGGTGTTCGCCATGATGACGTAGGCGTTCTGCCCGGTGCTCAGGCCGTACTGGGCGCCATCGTACTGTCCGGAGGCGAGGGCCTCCTTGTCCAGCTTTGAAGTATCGACTCCCTCCTGCTTCGACAGGTCAAGGAGTGCGCCCCGCCCGCCGTACTCCGCGATGTACTTCTGGTCCATCTGGATAACGTCCGGGGCATCGTTGGCGGCGGTCTTGGTGGCCAGCTTGTCCCAGTAGCCGCCCCATTCGCCGGGCTCGGACTCGATCTTGATGTTGGGGTGGCTGGCTTCGAACGCGTCAATGACCTTCTCTGTCTGGGCGTTGAGGTATTCGTTGCCCCACCAGGCAAACCGCAGGGTGACCTGGTCGCCGCTGCCCGAACTGCCCGAGGCGCCGCAGCCTGTTGCCAGCAGCGTAATTGCCAAAGCTGCAGCTCCCAGCTGGAACCTTCGGCGGCTTACGGTTGGAATCGTCATCGATCTGCCTTCCTGAAATCTTTAGGCGCTTTCCCGGGCGTTGCGCCGGCATCCGTGCCGTTTCGCCCCAGTGAGAAAGCGTTTTCTCATTCGATACAGTGATTGTGTCCTTGTTGGTCAGGGGCAGTCAATACTTTTGGGTAAACGTTTTCCCGAAATGGTTTTTTCATCCTGCAAGACTTTCCGCTTCTGCGCGGTCCCGGCTGCGCCCGGCAGCGTTCAGGCATTGTCGGGCCGGTCTGGCAGGATGGACCGGTGACGATTACTGCAGCGGCTGACGGTTCGGCCTTGGGAAACCCCGGCCCCGCCGGATGGGCCTGGTACGTGAATGACAAGTGCTGGCGTGCCGGCGGGTGGCCCCACGGAACCAACAACCAGGGCGAGCTGATGGCAGTGCTGGACCTGCTGCGCGCAACCGCGCACGTCCGGCAGGAGGACCTCCACATCCTGTGCGACAGCCAGTACGTCATCAATTCGATCACCAAGTGGATGCCCGGCTGGAAGCGGAAGGGCTGGCGCAAGGCAGACGGCAAGCCGGTCCTTAATGTTGAGCTCCTCAAGGAACTCGACCGTGAGCTTGCCGGGCGCAAATACACCTTCGAGTGGGTGAAAGGCCATGCTGGCCATGACCTCAACGAGGCCGCCGACGAACGGGCCAGGGCGGCAGCCACGGCTTACCAGCAGGGGGTTGCTGCCCGTTCCGGACCGGGATTCCAGGGCCACCAGCACGAATCCGGAGGCCGCGGAACAGCGCAGGCTGGCGCGCCTGCCACCACACGGGTTGCCGCAGAGCAGCCTTCCACCGATCAGCCTGCAGCATCGCAGCGTTCGGCGATGCCACCAGCTGCCGCACGGCCTGCCGCCAAGCCGGAGCCGGATCTGTTCACTGACCCCGGGCTCTTTGGCGACCCAAAGCTTTTCAGCGAACCGGACCTTTTCAGTGAGCTGGGAAGCGAAGCCTTCGAGACCGAACCCGGCACGGCAGAGCCATCCGCGGAAGCGCAGGTGGAGGAACTCGAACGTGAACTCCTGGGCCCCCTCGTCCGCGGCGACATGGGCCGCACGGCCGTCCTGCTGCACCCCGACTTTATGGAGATCGGCAGTTCGGGCCGGGTCTGGACCCGGGATGCCATGATGATGGCCCTCGAAGAAGACCCGGGGGAGCGGACCGATATCGAGATCCTGGGGACCGACCGCGTCGGCAACAGCGCTGTCCTGCTGACCTACCGAAGCTTCGCCCGCTCCGGCACCACGCTGAGAAGCTCACTGTGGGTGCTCGACGGCGGCCGCTGGCGGCTGCGGTTCCACCAGGGCACGCCGGAGGCATAAAGGGCCTAGCTGAAACGCTGCGTGTTTCCCTGCTCCGCCTGGGCGTAGGTGGCCGCTGCGGAGGCCAGCGCTGTATTGATGGAGGCCAGCGAGGCCTCTACCCTGCCCTGCGTGATGGTCCACTCGGTGATCAAGGCCTGGAAGTTCGTGGCCGCGGAGCCCCGCCAGGACCCCTGGAGTTCGTCGAGGCCGCGCTTCATGGACTGGACGTCGGTGCTGATCCTGTCCACCGTGGCCTGGACGCTGGCCGACTTCAGTTGCAGCAGTTCGGTATCGACGGAGATGATGCTCATGGCTGTGCCTTTCGCTCGCGGCGGGACAGCGCAGGCTGCCCTGGCCCGGCTGGTCCGGGCCGCTGAAACGAGCCTAGGGACGGGCAGGACAGTGGGCCACGGCCACAGAGCTATATGTGGATAACCTTGCCGTCGCTGACCTCGTCCTCGCTGTCCGCCGCGGCCTCGTCCCGGTACGGCAGGCTGACCACCATCGTGGCGCCCCCGCCGTCGGTCTCCTGTACGCGGACCGAACCGCCGTGTGAACCAACAATTGCCGCAACAATGGCCAGGCCCAGGCCACTGCCGCCCGTGTCGCGTGTCCGCGAGGTATCTGCACGGTAGAAACGTTCAAAGACCTTCGACGCGTCCTCCTCGGAGATGCCCGGGCCATGGTCCCGTACCTCAACCACGGAGCGCGGCTGTGCATCCACCGTACGCACGCCGACAGCCAGCTCGATGGGGCTGCCTTCGGGAGTGTAGCGCAGGGCGTTGCCCACCAGGTTTCCCAGCACCTGCCGGATTTTAGCCTCATCGCCGAGTACCGGTGCGGGCTTGGCCGGTCCGTTGTCGAGCCCGGCCAGCGTGATCACCCGGGAGCGGTCGCTGGCCTGCGTGTCCACCACTGCATCATGTGCAATGAGCTGGAGGTCAACGGGCTTTTGCTGCAGCGGGCGCTGCTCGTCCAGGCGGGCAAGGAGGAGCAGGTCCTCCACCATGGAGCCCATGCGCTTGGCTTCGCTTTCGATCCGCCCCATGGCGGTGGCAACGTCCTCGTCCGTGGTCAGGGCTCCGTGGCGGTACAGCTCGGAGAAGCCGCGGATGGTCACCAGCGGGGTCCTCAGCTCGTGCGACGCATCCGCGGCGAAGCGCCGCATCCGTGCCTCAGACGCAGTGCGGGCCGCGAAAGCCGTCTCGATATGCGCCAGCATCGCGTTCAGGGAGCTGCTGAGCCGGCCCAGCTCGGTGGCCGGGTTTTCGACGTCCACGCGGCGGGACAAGTCTCCGGCTGCGATGGCGGCGGCGGTCTTTTCCACCCTTGCCAATGGCCGGAAAGATCGCGAAACAGTCCAGCTGGCAATCAGTGAGGCGAGCAGGAGCGTCAGCAGGCCGACGCCTGTGACCACCAGGGTGGCGTGCTTGAGGACGTCATCCACGCCCTCGAGCGGCAGGCCGATGAGCACTACCGCCGGCTGGTTATTGGACAGGACGGGCACGGCCACAACCCGCCAGTTCTCTCCGTCCGTGCCACCAACCTGGAAGGGCACGCTGTCGCGGGCTCGTGCTTGCTCCGGGCTGATGAAACTGACGGCCGGATGGTTGTCCGGGTCGCCGCCGAGCCTGAGCGGCTCCTGGTCCTGGCGGAAGAGAAGCAGGGAGTAATCGGTGGGGACCTCGGGGCTGGTGGCCTGAAGTTGCGAGAATGACTGCTGCTTGACGGCAAGCCCCACGGCGGCATTGAGCTTGTCATCAACCTGCCCCTGGAGGTAGCTGTGCAGCAGCGCCAGGGTCCCGGCCCCGGTCACCGTCAGGGCAATAATGAGCAGGGCCATGATCATGGCGACCAGCTGTGTCCTCAGGGACGAGGACTTCCACCGTTTCAGCAAGGTCAGCGCTTTTCGGCCGTCCGGAGCACGTAGCCCACGCCGCGTTTGGTCTGGATCAGGGCAGGGGCCTCGGGATCGATGTCCACCTTGCGGCGCAGGTAGGAAATGTAGGACTCCACAATCGAGGCGTCGCCGTTGAAGTCGTACTCCCAGACGTGGTCCAGGATTTGCGACTTGGACAGCACGCGGTTGGGATTCAGCATCAGGTAGCGGAGCAGCTTGAACTCGGTGGGGGAGAGCTCAATGACGGTGCCGCCGCGGCGCACTTCGTGGGCGTCGTCGTCGAGTTCCAGGTCGCCCACCCGGATGACGGCGTCGTCGTCGAGGAGCGGCTGCGTGCGGCGGAGCACGGCGCGGATGCGCGCCACTACCTCATCGAGGCTGAACGGCTTGGTCACGTAGTCGTCCCCGCCAACGGTGAGCCCGGTGACTTTGTCTTCGGTGTCGTCCTTGGCGGTGAGGAACAGAACCGGGAAGTGTTTGCCGGAGGCACGCAGCCGGCGGGTGACGGTAAACCCGTCCATGTCCGGAAGCATGACGTCGAGGACAGCCAAGTCAGGCGAGTGGGCATCGGCGGCGGCCAGGGCATCACGGCCGTTGGCCGCGGACACCACCTCGAAGCCGGCGAACCTCAGTGACGTGGACAGCAGCTCGCGGATGTTGGGTTCATCGTCAACAACGAGGAGCTTCGCTTCAGGGCCGTTCTTGTTCATGTTCCCATCATGCTCCCAGTCTCTGGGAGTTGTCTGGATGTTCCATGGAAGAACGTTGCGTATCCTCGGCACGGCCGCAGGCCGAGACATGCCGTGCCCGAAAGAGGCACTGCCAACCCACCTGCCAAGCGGGCCCGCAAGGGTGCGGTACCCCCTCCCGGCCGCCGGTTTCCCCCTATTTGGCCGTTACTCCCGCTGCTCCTACCCGGTTTGCGCGGGCGTTCCCCACCACTGTGCATTGTCCGTTTACAGCGCCTTAAGCGCCGCCGTACGGTGCTTACCTAGAGCTTACGGGCAGACGTGGGCAAGGGAGGGCCGGCACAATGAAGAGCAAATTTGCCGCCATGGCTTTGGGAGCAGGAGCCCTTGTCATCGCCTTACTGGCGGGCGGCCCCACGCAGGCCGCTCACGCAGCCGACGAACCGCTGATTGGACTGACATTCGACGACGGGCCGTCGCCACAGCGCACGGCTTACGTCCTGGACGTCCTGAAGGCAAAGAACGTCAAGGCAACGTTCTTCCTGCAGGGGGCCAACGCACAGCTCTACCCCGACCTCGTGCGCCGGATCAAGGCCGAGGGGCACGTCATCGGCAACCACTCATGGAACCACCCGGACTTCCTTCAGACCAGCCAGGCAGAGCAGAAGCAACAGATTGACAGCACAAACGACGCCATCAGGGCCGTGACTGGCGAGACGCCACGGCTCATGCGCTTCCCGTTTGGCAACGGCACCCCGTACGCAGTGAACTACCTGCGGACCATCGGCATGAGCGGCGGCATTCTGTGGCGTTGGCACATTGGCCAGCCCGGCGACTTTGAGTGCCCCGGGGCGGCCGGCGTGCAGAAGTTCGTCATGGATGAGGCGGCGCCAGGGGCGATCATCCTGCTCCATGATGCCGAAGATGTCCTGTCCTGCCCGGCTTCACAGTGGACATACCTGGCCACCACCATCGACGCACTGCGCGCCCAAGGGTATGAGTTTGGCGTGGTGGCTCCCTCGGCCACAGCCAACCCGCTCAACGAGGGCTCACCCGCCGTCGTGGTTCCCCCGGCCGGCTCCTAGCCGGTGATTGGCGAGCTGGAGCTGCCCGTCCCCAGCCTGCTGCGCGCGGACCTGCCGGCAGTGGTGGACGTTGCCCTGCGCCGGCGCGGCATGGTGGTCACCCGGGCCAAAACGGAGAGCATCATCCCTCCGGGGGCCAACATGACCACTGGCGGGCTTTGGCGGATCCAGGGAATGGCACAGGCAGGATCAGGCAACGAAGCGGAACCTGCGCCCTTCAGCGTCATTGCCAAGCTCACCCAGTCGCCATTGTTGTGGCCGGGCATCCAGGCTGTACCCCCGGAGTTCCGCGAGCAGCTGGCAGAGCGCTACCCGTGGCGCACTGAAGCGCAGGCGTACGCCGCCGGGGTCAGCACAGCATTGCCCTTCAACGCCCGGATGCCTGAGGCTTTCCGGATCACCGAGCTGGATGCGCAACGGATCCTCATCTGGATGGAGGACGTGGACGACGGCGGTGCCCACGGGTGGAGCGATGAGCAGTTTGCGGACGCCGCCTTTGTCCTGGGCGGCCTCGCGGGCAGCCCGGACGTGGATGCACTTGTCACGGCAGTGCCGGATGCCACGACATCGCGGCGCCTGGAGTTCTTCCTCGAGGGTGTCGGAATGCAGTTGCTCATCCCGGCGATCATGGGCGACGACGTGTGGCAACACCCGGTGGTGGCCGGCGCAGCGGACCCCGCGGTCATCAGCGGGCTGAGGGGCCTGGCAGGAAGGGCCCGGGACCTGGTGGACGTGCTTGTGGCCCTGCCCCAGTTCCCCATGCACGGCGACGCCAGCCCCCAGAACCTGCTGGCCGGGGCAGCCAACGGTGGGGACGAAGCGTTCATCCTCATTGACTGGGGAAACTTTGGGAGGGGCCCGGCCGGTTTCGACCTGGCGCAGCTCCTGGCCGGGCGGGTCAACGACGGCGACATGCCAGGCAGCGACCTTGTCCGGTTGGCGCCGCTGTGCGTGGACGCCTACTGCAATGGGATGGCCGAGGCCGGGACCGAACCCGATGCGTCATCCGTCGCCCGCGGCCACGCAGCCGCCATGGCCGTATTCACCGGCCTGTCCGCACTGCCGCTGGACCAGCTGGCGGCGCCGCGCCCCGGGCTGGAGGACGTGGTGGCCGGGCGGCTGGACATGGTCCGGTTCATCCTGGGACGGCTGGACGCGCTGGGCATGTAGGCGCACCTGCCAGGGCAGCAGGACTCACCATCCAAGCGTGCCGGGCTCACCCTTGAACGGCCCCACCACCTGGTCGGTAACCCAGCCGCCGTAAAAGCCCCCGGCCTGGGGGCGGGCAACTTCGCCGTTCACCTCGCACCGGTCCATCGGCCCCGCATAGACGGCCACCCGGCCCGCCAGTTCCGCGTAGCCGGGAAGCGGCTGCGGGTAGGACCATGCGGCCCGCTCTGCCGACCGGCCGCCGCCGCGAACGGTGAAGTATTCGGCCTGGCCCTTGAACTCGCACCAGCTGGATCCCTGGGCGGACTCCAAAGCGCCGGGAAGGAATGCGGCGCGAGGTAGGTAGTAGACGGGCGGATGGCTGGTTTCCAGCACCCTAAGCCAGTCTGTGGTGTCAAGGATCAGTTCTCCGCCCAGGAAGATCCGGATCCGCCCGGAGCCTGGCTCGACCCGCGGCGGCCGTGGATAGTCCCACACCGACTCCTGACCCGGTCCCGGCACTGCCGGAGTGATTCGTTGCCTCATGTGTCCAGTGTGCGTCCCGGCGGACGCTGACGCACTCGGGAACCCAAAATGCGGCAAGAACGTTCGGCTTGCGGTATCTTCCCCAGCAACGGATGCGGGAATACAGTGATGCTTGCCGGGCATGGGCCTGGCACGAACTGTTCAACGGACCACCGCGTGCTGTTCCAAGCGCTGCCGGTGGCCCCTTCCACCGGTAGTACCCGATAGTTCCTGGCCATCGAAGGGGATAGACCATCATGACTGACCTGAGCGCCACCGAAAACACAACCGCCGACGAACGCACCATCCGGGACTGGGCTGACCTTGCCGAGGAGATGTGGTCGTATCTCACGGGCAAGGGCGCAGCCATCAATTATGAGTTCATCGACATGACCGTAGAGGTTCCCCGGGACATCGGCCCCGATGCGCCGCGTGCCACGTGGAAGCTCAACGGTGCCCTGAGAGTCACCACCAGCGACCGGGATACAGCCGGGCCGGACGCGGACCGCGGCTGACGGAGATGCCGGATAACCGTCTGGACATGGATCTGGACATTTCATTCACGGACGAGTCCGGAGCGGTCACAACAGGTAAAGCCCGAGCCGCCGGCACAGAGGTTACGGTATCCCTCGAGGAGCTGGCCCCGTTAAGCGGCGGCGGATTACCTTCGGTGGAAGTCATCAAACCTTTGGCGGAGTTCCTGGCCCGCAAGGGGTTAACAGTCACCGTCGCCGGCCCGGACGGGCCCATCCTTAGCCTGGGCAAGGTGGACAGCCGGGCCTCGCAGCGGCTCATAACCCGCTCGCCCCACATCAAGCTGGGCAAACTGGGGTCCCTGCTGCCACTGGTCCGCCAAGGCAGGCGCCGGCCCAAAGGCATGCCGCTGCTGCCACCGTTCACACCCATGCCGCTTTTTCCCACCGTGCAGCGAAAGATTGTCCGCCGCGTCACCACTACCCACTACGCAAGGGGCGGGGGCCGTCCAAGGCTGATATTCGTGCAGGACGCTGCCACCTGGAACGGCCAAATCCCGAGGGAGGTGGCCCTGACGGAAGATGTCACTACTATCGGAAGCATCCCGGGCTCCGGCCTCCAGCTCGAAGGCCTGGAGGCACTGCACGCGGAAATCAGGCACGACGATCAGGACGAGTATGTCCTGGTGCCGCACGGGCCGGTCAGCGGCAGCGTGGTCCTTTCAGGACCCTCCATTTTGCGGACCGGTGCGAGGATCCAGATGGGGCAGTGGTGCCTTGCATTCTTCCGGGAGGAATTCGCTGACCACGGCCGCCCCTATGGTGGCCGCAGCGGCGGGGAACTGGCTTATGAACGCCCCCAGCTGGACCCTCGGACCGGAACCATCGAACGGGACAGCTCCGAAGGCGTGTGGTGAGGAGGTAATCGAGGCTTGCTATTCCGCTGAGTCGGCATCCTTGGCGTCCATGATCCGGTAGGCATACCCCTGTTCGGCCAGGAACCGCTGCCGCTTGGCGGCGAAGTCCTGGTCCAGCGTGTCGCGGGCCACCAGCGAATAGAAGCGGGCCGCCCGCCCATCCTTCTTTGGCCGGAGCAGCCTGCCGAGCCGCTGGGCCTCTTCTTGGCGGGACCCGAACGAACCGGACACCTGGATGGCCACCGAAGCCTCCGGCAGGTCGATGGAAAAGTTGGCCACCTTGGACACCACAAGCGTCTGGATCTCCCCGGCACGGAACGCATCAAAGAGCCGCTGCCGCACCTTGACCGAGGTGTCTCCCTTGATGACAGGTGCCTGCAGGCGCTCGCCGAGGTCGTCGAGCTGGTCGATGTACTGGCCAATCACCAGCAGCTGCTCGCCGGCGTGCCGTGCCACCAGCTGTTCCACCACCAGGGATTTGGACTCGGAGGTAGAACACAGTCGGTATTTGTCCGCGTCGTCGGCCATGGCGTAGGCAACCCGCTCGTCCTTCGGCAGGTCCACCCGCACCTCGACACAGTCTGCCGGTGCGATGTAGCCCTGGGACTCGATGTCCTTCCACGGTGCGTCGTACCGTTTCGGCCCGATCAGGCTGAAGACCTCGCCCTCACGCCCGTCCTCACGGACCAGTGTGGCTGTCAGGCCCAGGCGGCGCCGCGCCTGAAGGTCGGCGGTCATCCGGAAGATCGGAGCGGGCAACAGGTGTACCTCGTCATAGATGATCAGGCCCCAGTCGTGGCCATCCACCAGTTCCAGGTGGGGATACAGGCCACCGCGTTTGGTGGTCAGGACCTGGTACGTGGCAATGGTCACGGGGCGCACTTCCTTCAGCGCGCCCGAGTATTCGCCTATTTCGTCCTCGGTCAGGGACGTGCGCTTCAGTAGCTCGTCCTTCCACTGCCGCGCGGCCACGGTGTTGGTGACCAGGATCAGCGTGGTGGTGGACCCGGTGGCCATGGCCGCGGCGCCCACCAGCGTCTTACCGGCTCCGCAGGGGAGCACCACCACGCCGCTGCCGCCGGACCAGAAGTTTTCGCTGGCCAGCCGCTGGTAGGGGCGCAGCTGCCAACCGTCCTCGTTCAGTGCGATGAGGTGCGGGGTGCCGTCAACGTAGCCGGCAAGGTCCTCAGCCGGCCAGCCGATCTTGAGCAGGAGCTGCTTCACCTGGCCGCGCTGCGATGCGTGGACCACCACTGTCTCGCCGTCGATCCGAGGCCCAAGGAGCGGCTGGATCTTGTTGGCCCGGATGACTTCCTCCAGCACCGGATAGTCGTCGGTGCGCATCACCAGCCCGTGCTGGGGATCCTTCTCCAGGCGCAGCCGCCCGTACCGCGACATCGTCTCCTCGATATCAACCAGGAGCGAATGCGGTACGGGAAAGCGTGAATACTTCAGCAGCGTGTCCAGGACCCGTTCGGCGTCCAGCCCGGCGGCGCGCGCATTCCACAGCCCCAGCGGCGTGAGCCGGTAGCTGTGCATGTGCTCGGGTGCCCGCTCCAACTCCGCGAACGGCGCGATGGCATGCCGGGCCTCGGTGGCGAGCTCGTGGTCCACTTCAAGCAGGATG
This sequence comes from Pseudarthrobacter sp. SL88, assembly GCF_026672455.1. Lineage (NCBI taxonomy): Bacteria > Bacillati > Actinomycetota > Actinomycetes > Micrococcales > Micrococcaceae > Pseudarthrobacter > Pseudarthrobacter sp. SL88. The sequence goes on along the minus strand of NZ_JAPPRD010000001.1, from coordinate 3,112,394 downwards.
GTTTTGTCGCTCTGGACAATGAGGGGTCCGTCGTTCACGCAGGACAGTCCTTTACTGGTGCAGTTCCTCTGCAGCCTCGATATCGATGATCCGGTGGATGGACAGGACCCGTTCCGTGTCCCTGGCGGGGTCGAAGACACGGACGCGTCCGCCGCTTACTGAAAGCGGAACAACGGTTTCGAGGGTGGCATTCCCCATGCTGTCCACGACGTTCATGCTGATCCGTTGCTTGAGCCGGATGGCGCGCTGCAGCGCCTCCAACCCCAGCTGGGTTGCCGCTTCCGCCTCATGGCCGGCCGCGCCGTGGCGGCCAGGAGCGCCGTCCGCCTGGCGCAGTACGGCAAGCTGGGCGTCCACATCGTCGGCGGCCGGTGCAAGGCGGGGCGCCGTGTACACGGGCCGCGGGCTTTCCTGCGGGACCGGTCCGCGCCGGAGCCGGACTGCGGAGTCCTCCACGCCATCCACCGACGGCGAGAGTCCGAGGCCGCGCAGGATCTGCACTGTTTCGCGTGGCGGCAAAGAGGACGCCAGGACGGTGGGAGCGAGCCGGACCAGGCCGAGCGCGGCTGCCCGTGGCCCGGACAGGAGTTCCTGCAGCGCTTCCTCGTCATCGCCCTGGATGAAGCTGGCGGCGGTCCCCACCCGGAGCTGCCCATGACGGGCGGCGGTGTCCTGGATGAGGTATTCCAGCGGCTGCGGCACCGCGGTGGCGGAGTGGTCGCGCAGGAACTGCAGCAGGCGGCCGGCGTCATAGCCGGCGTCCAGTGCGCGCCGGACGGAGGCCTCGGAGAACCGGTAGATCGTGGCTGGTCCCTGGCCTTCGGCGTCGGCCATGTCCACGAGCTTTTCCGCCAAATCGAATGCCAGGTAACCAGGAGCCACTGCTGTCAGGTCGGCCTGGAGCAGTACATGGTTCAGGGCGGCTGGCAGGTGCTGGCCCAGTAGCGTCATTGCCTCGTCGGGGTTGTCACCGGCGAAGGCGGCTCCCAGCTGGGTCAGGGCCCCGGAGCCCACCAGGCCGAGCATCTCGGCCTCGGCGAGGACGCCGCGGATCAGGGAGCTGAAGCGCCGCGCCATCCGGGGCTGCGCCCACTCGGCGCGCTGGAGGACCGCCGCCGCGTCCAGTACCGGCGCGGCGCCGTCACCGGACGCCGCCTCGGTGGTCAGCTCCAGCAGTATTTCCAGGATGCGTTTGCGGATGACGGGGGCGTCGGGCCGCTGCGCTTCCGCAGACAACGGGACAATGGCCCCGCCGGCACCCGACCGGTGCGCAGCCGGAACCCCGGAGGTTCCGTTGACCGGCTGGCCCACCAGCGACGGTACGCGTTCGCTGGACAGCCAGGCGTTGACCAGCCACTGCCATTGCTCCTGCCGGGGCAGCGCCAGCCACTCAAGCTGCGGTGGCTGCACCCAGGACGACGAGTCAACGTCCAGGCGGATGAGTCCAGCAAGGCCGCAGAGCTCCAGCAGCAGTCCCACCTGCGGTTGGCTGATCCGCAGCAGCTCACCGAGCCGCCGCGTTTCCCGTACCCCAACGCCACCGCTGCGCAGCGTGGCCAAGGGCTGGCGCTGCACGGTGTGCAGCAGTTCGCCCACCAGCCGCAGGGTGTCCGAGATGGCGCTCAGGGCAGCATTCCGGCGGAGGGCCGCGGTGGTGGTGCCGAGCTCCGGCACCGGCGGCGTCAGCGTGAAGTCGTTGATGATGGCGCCGCCCCGCAGGGACAGCCCTACGCTGTGGGGCAGCTCAACGTGGGCGGCGTCGAGCGGAACCAGCAGCCCCCGGGCCAGCAGCCAGTCGATGGGCCCGACGTCGGCGCCCTCGGTGGCGACTGACGCCTTGCGTTGCGCCTGGGGGACGGCACCCATGGCCCAGTTCCGGAACCTGGCGAGCAGCGCCGTCGTCCGCTCCGGTGCGTGGGCGAGGATGTCCTGCACGGCTTCCGGCGAGGACGTCCAGTGCTGCAGGGCGAGTGCCGCCTCCATCGGGGTGGTGGCATCCTGGATCTCGACGCCGCTCCCGTGCAGTTCGGACACAAGCTGTACCGCCCGTTGGGCGAACGCAGGCTGGAGCCGGACAAGTTCGGTGTAGCTGCGGCCCAGTCCCGCGGGATAAATGCCTACTACGTCCTTGAGGCAGCCTACGGGGAGGTAGAAGCGCTGGCGGTTGCCGGAGGGGGTGCCGTGTGGTGGATCGGCCCGGTGCACCAGTGCAAGTTCCTGCAGTCGGTCCAGGATCCGTTCCAGGATGGGCACTGAGGAGCCTGCGACCATTTTGCGCAGCGCGGGTGCGCTGGCGCTGTGCCCGGTATCGGTGTTGGTGCACAGATGGAGGGTTTCAAGGACCTGCATTTGTGGCCTGTTGAGACGCTCCAGGGCACGCTGCACGCTGACCCGCGAGCTGGCCCGCGCCGCCAGGGCAGGGAAGTCCGGCACGGCGGGGGACAGCAGGTCCGGACGCGCGGCGAACAGTTCCCGCAGCGAGTCGTCGCTGCGGGCCGCCAGGTCCTTGCTGAGCGCGCGAATGAGGGACATCAGTCCAACGTTACCGCTGGTCAGGTTTTCCTGCCCGGCGCCGCCCTGCAACGCTGTCGAGAACCAGGAAGAGCATGAGGACGAACGCCGCGGGCAGGCCGTACAGCGCCGTGTAGGTGACCCACGCGGGAGCCACGGACCCGGCAAAGGCAAGGGCCATGACCGCCGCCACGGCGGCGAGCGAGAGCACGGCAATGACGGCGGCGGCAATCATGATGGGCCGCCGGTAGCGCGAGGGTGTCATGGACGTAACGCTACCGCCCCTCCGGCAGCGCGCGTGAACCCGGCGTCGGGGGCGGCATGAAGCGGGATTCGGGCGCGGGGCAGGATAACCTTGAAGGATACAGACCAACACGGTACGCAGCTGCCATACCTTAAACCCGCACAACCGGCGCGGATGCGGTGGCGGCCGGCCGTGCATCACAACAGCAGAACGAAGAAGGTTGATTCAATGCCTACCGGCAAGGTCAAGTGGTATGACAAGGACAAAGGCTTCGGGTTCCTCGCGGGTGAGGACGGCCAGGAGGTCTTCCTGCCCAAATCGTCGCTGCCCGAGGGCGTGACGGAACTTAAGGCCGGCACCCGCGTGGAGTTCGGCGTGGCCGACGGCCGCAAGGGTGCCCAGGCTTTGGGCCTGCGCGTCCTCGACAAGACTCCATCCATCGCCAAGGCGAAGCGGCCCAGCGCCCGCGACCTTGCGCCCCTGGTCCAGGACCTGGTGACTGTCCTCGACAATCTCTCGGGCACCCTGTCCAACGGCAAGTACCCGGACGGCAACAAGGGCAAGGCCATTGCCGCCGCCCTGCGTAAGGTTGCCGACGAGCTGGACGTTTAGGCAGCAATGAATCCGGAAGCTGAACAGCCCGACGCAGGAATGCAGGCCTCGGAACAGGAGACAGCCGGTGTGCCCCAGGCAGCTGCCTCGGAGCGCACGGCCGTCTCCGGCTCCGCCACGGCCGTGAAGGCGGCTCCCCAACGCAAGGCGGGCGTGCCGGTGTGGCGGACAGGGAAGCCGGATGCATTCCTGGCCGCCGCCGTCGACGTTGCCAGGACTGCCCTGGAGGGAATCACCTCAGCGTCGGACATCGGTCCACACCTGGCTGCCAAGAGCGAAGGCGACCGCCTGGTGACGCACCTCTTCGAATCCAGGTTGCCTGGCTACTCGGGCTGGCAGTGGTACGCCGTTATCACCCGCAACTCCCGCTCCAAGCTGGTGACGGTCAACGAACTGGGCCTGTTGCCCTCGGAGGATTCGATCCTGTCCCCGGAATGGGTGCCGTGGGCTGAGCGGGTGCGGCCCGAGGACGCCCGGGAAGAGGAGCACGAGCAGGAGCGCGCGGTCCCTGACGCCCAGGCTGCAGGGGAACCCGCTGATGCGGGTTCCGGGGAACCCGAAGCGGAACAGGATCCAGAAGAGGCAGAGCCTGCGCTGCAGGCCGGGTCCTCGGACGCTGGCCAGGCAGACGACCCAGAGGGCTAGCCAGCCCCCTTGCGGCGGGTCCGTCGACCCAACCAACAGCAAACGGCGCCGTCCGGGGTAAACCCGGGCGGCGCCGTCGTATGTTCATTCGCCGGGGCCTTGCCGACGGCGGAAAGCTACTTGCGCAGCTCGCCCACCACAAAGTCGATGCTGGCCAGCAGGGCCGAAACGTCCTCGGGGTCGATGGCAACGAAGGTGGCGATACGGAGCTGGTTGCGGCCCAGCTTGCGGTAAGGCTCCGTGTCCACAATGCCGTTGGCGCGCAGGACCTTGGCCACCGCGGCGGCATCCACGGAGTCGTCGAAGTCGATGGTGGCAATGACGTTCGAGCGCTCATCCGGGTTGATGACGAACGGCGTCGCGTATTCAGATGCTTCGGCCCACGTGTAGATGCGGCCGGCGGAGTCGGAGGTGCGTCCCGCCGCGAAGTCCAGGCCGCCGTTGGAGTTCAGCCACTGCACCTGGGCGTCCAGCGTTACCAGGGTGGACAGCGACGGGGTGTTGTAGGTCTGGTTCAGCTTCGAGTTGTCGATGGCGGTCTGCAGGTCCAGGAAATCCGGGATCCAGCGGCCGCTGGCTTTGATCCGTGCGGCGCGTTCCAGTGCGGCGGGGGAGAACAGGCCAAGCCACAGGCCGCCGTCGGAGGCAAAGTTCTTCTGCGGGGCGAAGTAGTAGACATCGCTCTCGGCAACATCGACGTCCAGGCCGCCCGCGGCCGAGGTTGCATCGACCAGGACCAGTGCGCCCTCATCGGCATTTGCTACGCGCTTTACCGGAGCGGAGACGCCGGTGGAGGTTTCGTTCTGCGGCCAGGCGTATACGTCGACGCCGGCCTCGGCCCGGGCAGCCGGGCGGGTACCCGGTTCGGACGTGATGATGGAGGACGCATCCAGGAAAGGTGCCTTGTTGGTGGCGGCGGCGAACTTCGACCCGAACTCACCAAAGGACAGGTGCTGGGCCTTCTTCTCCACGAGGCCGAAGGAGGCAACATCCCAGAAAGCGGTGGAACCGCCGACGCCGAGGACAACCTCGTAGCCCTCGGGCGCCCGGAAAAACCGGCTGAGGCCTTCGCGGACCGAGCCCACGAGGTTCTTGACGGGGGCCTGCCGGTGGGACGTGCCCAGGATGGTCTTCGACGCCGCGGAGAGCGCATCGATCTGTTCCTGCCTGACCTTGGATGGCCCGGCTCCGAACCGTCCGTCCCGGGGCAGGAGGTCGGCAGGAATAGTGATGCTGGTTTCGCTCACGGGTGCTCCAATGTCGGCGGGGAGGTGGCTTTAGCCGGTCGGGCGGACAACGCCGCCCGACAGTCGGCAGTGACTGCCATACAGGCCTTACCCATTCTGCCTGAACCGCCGTAGGCGCGGGAGTCGGAGCCGCTAAAGTCCAAACATTGAGACACTGGTACGTGGGCCGGCAACTATTCGGACTAAGTCAAAATAGGCTAAGCTTGCCTCCGGACTATGTCGCGCCGCATGGCGGCGGACTGTGTAGGACAACGCGGTAGGACAACGCGGAACAACGCAGGGTATTGCGCTCGAGGAGCTGAGCTGGATGACGGATCTGATCGACACTACGGAGATGTACCTTCGGACCATCCTGGAGCTGGAGGAAGAAAACATCGTTGCCCTGAGGGCCCGTATTGCCGAGCGGTTGCGCCACTCTGGCCCCACGGTGTCCCAGACCATCGGCCGGATGGAGCGTGACGGCCTGGTGGTGGTGTCCGGCGACCGCCACCTGGAGCTCACCGAGGCCGGCCGCAAACGTGCCACAGAGGTCATGCGCAAGCACCGCCTTGCCGAACGGCTCCTGGCTGACGTCATCGGCCTGGACTGGGCCTACGTCCACGACGAAGCGTGCCGCTGGGAGCACGTGATGAGCGAGCGCGTTGAGCGCCGGATCTACGAACTGCTCAACCACCCCACCGAATCTCCCTACGGAAACCCGATTCCCGGACTGGCCGCACTGGGCGGGCACCCGGAGCTGTCCTTGGCCGATGGAGCGATCAGCCTCCTTGAGGCCATGAAGACGTACGGCCCCGCCTCTGCCGTGACCATCAGCCGGCTGGCCGAGCCCATCCAGGTGGAACCCGAGCTCCTGTCCCAGCTCGACGAAGGCGGCATCCGCCCCGGAGCAGCGGTATCGCTGGAGCGTGTAGGGGACTACATTTCCGTCCGTGTTCCGGGCATTGAAGGCGCCCTGGAACTGCCTCCTGAAGTGGCTGCCCACGTGTTCGTAGCCGTCAACTGACACCGTTAAAGCCCTGCTTTTACCCCGTGGGAGCTGGATCACGCAAACATAACGGAATTGTTACTAAGGGACTTAAGCCCCTATAGTTGAACGAAAGCGTTGATACTTAAGCGTTACCTGATCTGGAGCCGAGCTCTGCCAGCGGATCAGGAGCACCAAGTCATAACTGGCAGAGGCGGGGGAACCACAACTGGCAGCGGGGGACTGCCTTGGGGTGAAGTCCGTCAGCAGCAAGCCTCTTCCAGTGAAGGAACCTTCCGGGGATTTCTCTGTGCCGCAGCTTGCTTACGGCGGACCGGGTCTGTGAACTCTCTGACCCGAATCCGACAGCTAACTTCGCAGGCTATCCAGAGAGGAACCCTTCTTGACCATGCAGACCCCCCGGGGCCGCCGACGCGCGGCCGGCCCCGCTGCTACGCCGCGTGCTGTCGAAACCGTCCAGGCTGCCGAGACCTCGCGCCCCCGCGATCTCCACCGTGATGCGCGCCGCCGTCGGGGTCCATTCCGCCAGATAACGGAATTCGCCTCGGCCAGCGGCATCGGCCAGAAGGCCGGCATCGCGCTAGCCGCCACCGGCCTGGTGCTCACCGTGACCGTTCCCGTCACCAGTCCCGTCATGGCCACTGACGCCAGCGGAACCGGTGCGGTGGCCGCCTCGTCGGTCACGCCGCAGCCCGAGATTTCCGCGGAAGCAGGCGCCCAGATCGACTTCAGCCGCTCCGCCGTCGTAACCCAGGCGGACCCTGACGGCAAGCTCAAGCAACTGCTCAGCGCCCAGTCCGCAGCGTCGGTCTCCCGTGCTGCGTCCGCCGGTAGCCTCGGGGCTCCGCTGGCCACCATGGCGACGGCATCGCCGTTCGGCTACCGCGTCAGCCCCATCACCGGCGGAACCGGCGACTTCCATCGCGGGCAGGACTATGTTGCCCAGTGCGGTACCTCCGTGATGGCTGCCGCCACCGGAACCGTGACCTTTGTGGGCTGGCACCAGTACGGCGGCGGCAACAGGGTGGTGGTGGACCATGGCAACGGCCTGGAGACCACCTACAACCACCTGTCGTCGTTCAACGTGACCGAGGGCCAAACCGTCTCACGGGGCGACGTCATTGCCCTCAGCGGGACCACCGGCGCTTCCACGGGCTGCCACCTCCACTTCGAAGTCCAGGTCAACGGCGAGGTCGTCGACCCCACCGGTTGGCTCTAGCCAAATGATGGTGGACTCTCGAATGGCTGTGACCCGCCGTGACCTGAATGTGACATTCAAACAAAACTGCTGTACCGTCTAACTCGCGTCAACTTTTCCGAAGTTGACGCTCTTGAGTGGATTGCCTAACTCTGCCACCGCTCAAGGTCCGTTCGCATTTCATCGTCTGGCAGGGGCGGGGGAACCAATTTTGGCCTTCTTGTTTCGAAGGCCTTGGGGTTAAGTCACGAAAGCTTCCTTGGAAGCCGTGTGGCCGGGTGACTCCCATCCGAATCCGACAGCTCACCTCGCAGGCATTGGGAGAGGCTACCTTCGTGTCTTCACGCCATAATGCTGCGCGCCACCGTGCGCAAACGGTTCGTACCAACCCTTTGGGCGCCGTGTCCAAGGCTGTTAGTGCCAATGCCGGGACAGTGGGTCGCCAGGCTGCTGTAGTTGCAGCCGCTTCCGGCCTCGTCCTGGGTATGGGCCTGCCGGCCGTCGCGGATACCACCGCGGGCGTCTCGGCATCCACCGAGTCGGGTTCGGCCCAGACCGCCCTTGCCGTCACCGCGGCACCTACCGCCACTGTTTCCTTCGAGCGCCCGGTCATCAAGACCACCGCCGCTCCGAAGCCGGAGCCGGTACGCACCCAGTCCACAGCTTCAGCAGCACGGGATGCCGGCAACGCCGTCACCGCAGCCGCTGACTCAACCGAAGCTGCTTCCGAGAAGCTCGCGGAGACTGTTTCCTCCGCTGCCACTTCGGGCATCGCAGCTATCGCGTACACCGGCATTGGCCACCCGTACGTGTGGGGCGGCACCACCCCCAATGGCTGGGACTGCTCCGGATTCACCCAGTGGGTCTACGCCCAGGCCGGCATCAGCATCCCGCGCGTCAACGCCTGGAACGCCATGAAGCCCACCTCCACTCCCCAGCCTGGCGACCTCGTCATGCAGAACGGCGGCGCACACGTTGGCATCTACGTCGGCAACGGCATGATGGTCAGCGCGCTCAACCCGTCCCAGGGCACCCTCCTGCACGCGGTTGCCGCTACCGGAACCTCCTCGTTCTACACCATGAACTAGTTCCCGGGGCCACAGGCCCCAGGAACTTTTTCTTTGCCCCCGCTTTTCGCTAAATCACACATCCCCGTTCGGGACGTGCCGGCGTACCCCCAAGATGCCGGCGCGTCCATAACCCCCGTGTTGCCTACAGGCCCGGGGACAACGAAAGAGAGAACTGATGACGACTCGTGCTACCGCACGGCATCGCGCCGAAGTCACCAAGACCAACTCAATCGCCATCATCGCCAAGGCTGTCGGCGGCAACGCCGGCGGCGTTGGGCGCCAGGCAGCGGTTATCGCCGCAGCCTCGGGCTTGGTCCTGACCAGCGGCATCGCCGCAAACGCAGCTGACACCAACATCCAGCGCGACTCCGCTCCTGCATCCGCCTTTGAAGTTGGATCAGCCGTTGAAGCCCCGATCTCCGCGGCGTCCACCATCAACATCTCCTTCGAGAAGCCGGCCGTCAGCACCAGCCCGGCTCCGGTGGTTGAGGCAGAGCCCGAGGTTGAGGTCCAGGAAGCCGCTCCGGCTCCGGCTGCCGAGGCCGCCACCGCCCAGACGGCTGCAGTGCCGAAGGTCACCGCTACAGTCACGGCGCAGCCAGCGTCTGCACCCCAGGCGTCTGCCAGCGGCAAGGGCGCAGCAATCCTTTCCGCAGCCTACGCCCAGCTCGGCGTCAACCAGGACTGCACGATGCTCGTCACCAACTCACTGGCTGCCGTGGGCATCAACTTCCACGACTGGCCCGCCGGTTACCTTTCCCTTGGCCGCACCGTCAGCGCTGCCGAGGCCCAGCCCGGCGACCTGATCTACTACGCCGACGGCGGCGCCGGCATGGCCCACATCGCTGTCTACGCCGGCAACGGCCAGGCTGTGCACGGCGGCTACAACGGCAACCAGACCGTGGTCTTCAGCGCCAACGTCGGTTCCGGACCGGTCTTCATCCGCGTCAACTGATCCCCCCGCGAGGGCTGGCCGGTACGGCCGCCCCTCGGAGTGAAAGGACCCCTGCCCACGCGGCCGGGGTCCTTTGCCGTTCACGGGCGGTGCGCCCCGGCGGCCGTTCCTGACGGTAGGGTGTGCCGTGATTAGCTGATCCTGCATTTCTTTGTTTACTCTTGTGGTGTCGATCCATAGCCCGGACATGCCGAGGGCAGCCGGCCCTCGTGCCCCTGACGGGTGCGGCCGTGAAGAGGTACGTGCATGCGCACTCTCGTTCTGAATGCTGGATATGAACCGCTGGCGGTTATTACTTTCCGCCGGGCGCTGGTGCTTGTGCTCACGGGCAAGGCAAGCGTGGTTGCCGAGGGCGAGGATCCCGTTGTGGGTCCGCAGGAAATCCTGGGCCGCCCCTCCGTGATTCTCCTCAACCGCTACATCCGGCCCAGATACAACCATGCCACCGCCGTCAGCCGGCGCGGCGTCCTGAGACGCGATGGGCACAAGTGCGCTTACTGCGGAAAAGCGGCGCACACGATCGACCATGTGCACCCCAAGTCACGGGGAGGGGCGGACTCCTGGGAGAACCTGGTGGCAGCCTGCCTGCGCTGCAACAACGTTAAGGGCGACCACACGCCCGCTGAAATGGGCTGGAAGCTGCGATTCGAGCCGGCACCGCCGCACGGCACCATCTGGCAGATCAAGGAACTGGAAAAGCCCACGCCGGCGTGGGACCCGTTCCTCCTGCCGGAGCGGGCCGCGTAAGGTGCGCTGTTTGTCTGGCCGGTCCTGACGTGTTGCCTGCGCTGGCCGCCTGGCCTGACCGCCTGACCGCCTGACCTGCCGAGTGCCTGGACTGTCCGAAGGGCGTCCGGCACTGGCTACGCTTGGACCATGCAAGACGACGTGCCGGCCTTTGATGCCCTCATCCTGGCGGGAGGCCGATCCTCGCGGCTGGGCGGCGTCCCGAAACAGGGGCTGCTGTTTCGCGGCACCACCCTCCTTGGCCGGGCCCTGGCTGCGGCTGAGGGAGCCCGGGCCACCGTGATTGTCGGCCCGGATCCCGGACCTTTGCCTCCCGGAGTGCTCACGTGCCGTGAAGAGCCGGAGTTCGCCGGCCCCGCAGCGGCCATCGCCACGGGCCTGGATGTCCTGGACCGGGCGGGGGCCGGCGCTCCGCACACCCTCGTCCTGGCCTGTGACATGCCCCTGGTTTCCGGGGCTGTGCGGACCCTCCTGCATGAGTTGTCCACGGGGCTTGGGGCGGGGTCTTATGTGGCCTTTGCCGCGGATGAAAACGGTGTGGGGCGGATGCAGCCGCTGGCCGGAATTTATAGCACGGACATGCTAAAAAAGTCCGCCCGCGGGATGGCTGCCACAGGCCGGTTGGTCAACGGATCAGTCCGCTCACTCCTTGCTAGTCTGGACGTGCAGCTTGTCGCCGTTCCGGCCGCTTACACGGCAGATGTGGACACGTGGGACGATGCCGCCGCATTGGGGATTGCCGCCGGCAGCCCGGACGTGGAGGACGTGGACGGGGCCGGGCGCGGCCGCAGTTAACTTTGGAGGCACGTGGTGAAGAGCCAGGACGAAACACTGGAGGAGTGGTGCAGGTCGCTGCTCCAGGCCTACGAGCTTGAAGATGTCCAGGTGGACATCAATGCCATCCTTTCCCTTGCCGGTGTGGCGGCGCATTCAGTGGTCCGTCCCGCCGCCCCGCTGACCACCTTCATCGCCGGATTCGCCGCGGGCCTGGCCTCGCACTCCGGCAGTTCGACGGATGCCGCGGCCATGGAAAAGGCCCTCGCCGTCGCCCGCACGCTGGCTGCCGACTATGACGCTGAAGCCGCCGGGGCTCCCGGCGAATGACAGAAGCACCCGGGCAGGAAGCAGCATCCCCCGCAGGGCACGACCACAGCCACGACCACGGCCACGGAAACCCGCGGGAACAACTGCAGGAACAACCGCAGGAGCAGAACGACGAAGGCCAGGCCGGAACCGGCCAGGAACAGGGCCACGGCCACCATCACCTGGCTCACACATGGGCGGAAGCACGCCAGGCCGCCTTTGACGCCGCAACGCCCATCCCGCCCGGTCCGGTGCCGCTGGACCAGGCCCAGGCCCGCAGGTTGGAGCAGGACATCATTGCGCTCCAGGACATGCCGCACTACGCTTCCTCGGCCATGGACGGCTGGGCAGTCAACGGGTCCGGGCCATGGATCCCCGTGGAAGCCGGAGCCCGGCTGGCGCCGCACCAGGCCAGCCCGATCGTTACCGGCGGACTCATCCCGCCAGGTGGCAAGGGGATCCTTCGCAGCGAAAGTGCCGTCCTCGCCGAGGACGAGGACGGGCTTCCCGTCCTTGAAGCGGGTGGAACCGCCCGTCCCGGTGAACCGCGAAACGGCCAGCACGTGCGAAAAGCCGGCGAAGAAGCACATGAAGGGGACACCCTTGTCCCGGCGGGGGTGACCCTGAACCCGGCGCACCTGGCACTCGCCGCACTTGCCGGATACGACGAGCTTCAGGTCCAGGGCAAACCCCTCGTACGCCTGCTGCTGACCGGGTCCGAGGTGGTGGTGCAAGGCCTGCCTGCCCCGGGGAAGGTCCGGGACACATTCGGTCATCAGTTGCCGGCCGTCGTCGGCATGCTCGGCGGTATAGCGGGCGGGCAGCAGCGCATCGGCGACTCCTACGGGGAATGGCTCGCGGCCCTTGAGGACGTGGTCCCGGACGGCCCTGGCGCACCCGGGCTCCCCGCCGACGTCGTCATTACCACCGGGGGAACGGGCCGCTCCGGCACGGATCATCTCCGCCGCGCCGTTGCCGAACTGGGCGGCCGCCTGGTGGTTGACGGAGTGGCCATGCGGCCCGGGCACCCGGTGGTGCTGGCCGAACTCCCCGACGGCCGGTTCGTCCTGGGCCTGCCCGGCAATCCGCTCGCCGCCATGATGGCGCTCTTTACCGTGGGCGCGCCCCTGTTGGCCGCCCTGGGGCACGGAAGCTTGCCGGAGGTGCAGGAGGTGGCCTCCGGTACCCTCATAGACCCGGATCCGGGACGCACGCGCCTCATGCCGTTCCGGCTTCTGTACGGGATGGCGTCGCCGGCCCAGCACACCGGCCCGGGCATGATGCGCGGGCTTGCCGCGGCCGACGGCGTCATGGTGGTTCCGCCGCACGGCGTGCAGTTGGGAGAGCCGGTACCGGCGTTCGCGCTGCCGTGGGGCCCGCCCATTCCAGCCCCGGCGGATCCTGCCAAGGCCAAACCGCGCAGCAGCAGGACATCCCGGACGGCGGCGAAGGCCGGCCCCGCCGGGCCAGTGGACTGGAGCGCCCTTCTCGGCTGAGCCGGGGGCTGGCCGGGCAGGCACACTGCAGTGCGATGATGGAGACATGAACAGGCAGGACGGTCAATGGGACGCGTGACGCAGCGCCGCAAGGTGCATAAGTATGTCCTGGACGGCTCGCCGAAGGCGCTGGAGTTTCCGGTCCGCTACCGCGAGGATGTCCTGGCAGTGGAGGAACCGCTGGAAATCCGGCTGGGCAGCCTCTCCTATTCAGTCACCATGCGGACCCCTGGCGACGACTTCGACCTGGTAGCCGGCTTCCTGGTATCCGAGGGTGTGATCTGGACCCCGGACCAGCTGGTATCCCTTCGCTTCTGCGCCGGCGAGGACGAAAACGGTGTCCAGACGTTCAACGTGGTGGAGGCCCAGCTGCGCCCGGACGTCCCCCTGCCGGAGACGGGACGGAACGTCTACACGTCCAGCTCCTGCGGCATCTGCGGGACGGACTCCATCGAAGCTGTCCGGAAGTCCTCGCACCACAGCCCCGCGGCGGACCCCCTCACAATCGACGCGCACGTGCTGGCATCCCTGCCCGCCCTGCTCCGGAAGTCGCAGCGCCTCTTCGACGATACCGGCGGGGTGCACGCTGCCGGGCTGTTCCGGATTGAGGACGACGGCGGCGTGCAGTTGCTGTGCCTTCGCGAGGACGTGGGACGGCACAACGCGGTGGACAAGGTGGTGGGCTGGGCCCTGCGCGAAGGACTCCTGCCACTGCGCGGCACCGTCCTCCAGGTGTCCGGCCGGGCATCATTCGAGCTGGTTCAGAAGGCGGCCCAGGCGGGGATCCCCGTGTTGGCTGCCGTCAGCGCTCCGTCCAGCCTGGCCGTGGAACTCGCGGAGGCCAGCGGCCTGACGCTTGCCGGTTTCAGCCGGGGGACCAGCCTTAATGTCTACGCCGGGGACGCCAGGATCAGCAGTCCGGCAGTTGCCTCCGCGCCCGCCTGACGCTCCACCAACTCCCTTCGGCGCCTGCCGCGAGGGGGTTGGTTTGAGGGCTACCAGCGGGTAGATTTGTCCATCGAATGGACACGATGATCCAATTTTTTCAAGCGCTAAAGAGGGCCCACATTGCATGACGACCGCAGGATCACGGAAGTCCGACTCACCAGGTTTGTGCGTGAGCGTATCGACCCTGCGGTCTACAGCCGGACCGTGCCCCTGACCCTGGGCAGCTGGGACGTACCGGATGAGCCCGTAGCCGCCCTCGAGGCGATGCGGCAGCAGTTCCAGCCCCTCGAGCACGGGACGGCATGGGGCAAACCGTGGAGCACCAAGTGGCTCCGGCTGCAGGGGGACGTACCCGAGTCGTGGGGCACCGGCCCGGACACGACGGTCGAAGTGGTGGTTGACCTCGGCTTCACCGTCCAAACCCCCGGTTTCCAATGCGAGGGTATTGCCTGGCGGCCGGACGGCACCATCATCAAGGCCGTCTCGCCCCGTAACCGGTACATCCCGCTCAAGCTCCTGGGCACCGGCATGACGGTGGACTTCTACGTGGAGGCAGCGGCCAACCCGGACCTCGCGCAGGACTGGACCTTTGCGGCCACTCCCTACGGTGACAAGTCCACTGCCGGAACGGCCCCGCATTACCGGCTGGGAACTATCGCCATCGCCGAACTCAACCAGACCGTCTGGGAACTGCAGCAGGACGTCTGGACGCTGTCGGGCCTGATGGAACAGCTGCCCCTGGAACTCCCGCGGCGGCACGAAATCCTCCGGGCCCTGGAACGGATGATGGACGTCATGGATCCGGACGATGTCGCCGGGACCGCGGCGGCCGGCCGGGAGGCTCTGGCCGGGGTGCTGGCCCAGCCCGCCTACGCTTCCGCCCACCAGCTGGTGGCCACCGGCCACGCGCACATCGACTCGGCCTGGCTGTGGCCGGTACGCGAATCCGTCCGGAAGTGCGCCAGGACCTTCTCCAACGTGGTGGCCCTGATGGACGAGAACCCGGACTTCGTGTTTTCGTGTTCCTCCGCCCAGCAGCTCTCCTGGATCAAGGAGTCATATCCGGAACTGTTCAGCAGGATCCGGGAGAAGGTCCGCGCCGGGCAGTTCGTTCCGGTGGGCGGCATGTGGGTGGAGTCTGACACCAACATGCCCGGCGGCGAAGCGATGGCGCGGCAGTTCATTGAGGGAAAATCGTTCTTCCTGTCCGAGTTCGGCGTCGAGTGCCGGGAGGCGTGGCTGCCGGACTCATTCGGTTATTCCGCCGCCCTGCCGCAGATCGTGAAGTCCGCGGGAAGCCGCTGGTTCCTGACACAGAAGATCTCCTGGAACCAGACCAACCGGATGCCGCACCACACCTTCAACTGGGAAGGCATCGACGGTACCCGGCTGTTTACGCACTTCCCCCCGGTGGACACCTACAACGCCGAGCTCAGCGGCCGCGAGCTTGCGCACGCGGAACGCAACTACAGGGATCACGGTCGGGGCACCGTGTCCCTGGTGCCGTTCGGTTACGGCGACGGCGGCGGCGGACCCACCCGGGAAATGCTCAGTGCCGCCGCCCGCACCGCAGATCTGGAAGGCTCACCCAAGGTTAGGATCGGATCCGCTGAGAGTTTCTTCCGGCAGGCCGAAGAGGAATATGCGGCCTTGCCTGTGTGGGTGGGGGAGATGTACCTCGAGCTGCACCGCGGCACCTACACCAGCCAGGCGCGCACGAAGAAGGGCAACCGGCGCAGCGAGCACCTGCTCCGGGAAGCCGAGCTGTGGTGTGCCACTGCCGCCGTCCGCACCGACGGCGCCTTCGAGTACCCGGCAGCTGAGCTGAAGCGGCTTTGGCAGCTGGTCCTGCTGCAGCAGTTCCATGACATCCTTCCTGGCAGCTCCATTGCCTGGGTACACCAGGACGCCGAGCGCAATTACCAGGCCATCGAGGCCGCCCTGGAAGGCATCATCAGCCAGGCCGCCGCGGCAGCGCTGGGAACAGGGGAACGGACATTCCTGCTCAACGCCGCCCCGCATGCCCGGAACGGAGTTCCGGCGATGGCCGCCGCCGAGCCGTCGGACCGGGGCGGAACAGTCCGGGCCAGCAGCGGGGATGGCGGATTCGTCCTGGACAACGGCGTGATCCGGGCGGTCCTGGACGCGGACGGCCTGGTGGCATCCCTGCAGGACTATGCCTCCGGCCGCGAAGCCATAGCACCGGGACAGCGCGGCAACCTGCTGGAGCTGCACCGGGATACCCCCAACGAGTGGGACGCCTGGGATATTGATGAGTTCTACCGGCGCAACGTCACTGCCTTGACCGGCGCGGAATCGATCCGGCTGGAGGAGGGGCCTGATGGCGCCACTGTTGTGGTGGAACGCCTGGCCGGAACCTCGCCGGTCACCCAGCGCATCACCCTCGCTCCGGGCAGTCCGTCCCTGGCCATCACCACATCGGTGGACTGGCAGGAACGGGAGAAACTGCTCAAGCTCGGGTTTGCCCTGGATGTCCGTGCCGACCGGTCGGCGTCGGAAACCCAGTTTGGACATGTCTTCCGGCCTACCCACACGAACACGTCCTGGGAAGCTGCGAAGTTTGAGATCTGCGCGCACCGCTGGATCCACGTGGGGGAGCCCGGCTACGGTGTCGCAGTTTCCAACTCGTCCACCTACGGCCACGACGTCGCCAGGAACATCAGGGAGGCCGACGGCGGCACCACCACCACTGTGCGCCTCTCGCTGTTGCGGGCGCCCAAGTTCCCGGACCCTACGGCCGACCGCGGCCGGCACGAGCTGACCGTTACCGTCCGACCCGGTGCAGATATCGGGGCCGCGGTGGAGGAGGGGTACCGGACCAACCTTGTGCCCCGGTTGGTCACGGGGGCCGATCCGGTTGAGCCACTGGTCTCGGTGGGCACGCCGGGCCTGGTTGTTGAAGCGGTCAAGCTTGCGGAAGACGGCTCGGGCGACGTCGTGGTCCGCCTGTATGAGTCGCTGGGGCAGCGCACTGCCGGGCGCATCACGGCGAATTTCCCCGTGCGTGACGTTGTGGTGACGGACCTGCTGGAGCGGCCCACCGAGGCTCCCGGCGTGTCCGCGGCTGACGGCGGTGCGGAACTGCAGCTCCGGCCGTTCCAGCTGGTGACCCTGCGCTTCGTGCGGTAATGCCCCGGAGGTCATTGTCCAGGTCTGCAGGTTCAGTGGCCTGCCAGCCCGCTGGCCTGGACAGAAGCCCGCGGCGCAGAGGCGCCTGCATTGCGAAAAGGGCCCTTAAATAGGCTGAGTGGGGGCGGTCCCCAACGGCCGCCACCACTCATCCCCCCAATGCGTGTGAAGGCCCCCGATGCAGGGCTTCGTCCAAGAATTTATCCCCGTTCAAAAACGCGCCGTGCCTCACCTTCACACATTCATGATTGTTTCACATTCTAATGATTTTGTGAAAGGCAGTTTGGTTACTTTTCGGTAAATGACGTTCCGCTGCCGGCCCGTTTGTCCTGGCGGATGCGCGCGGCCCAGATCAGTGCCAGGCCAATGACGAAGCACAGTACGGCCGTGTAGTTGACCATGAACTCCAGCGACCCCAGTTCCGGGGGGACCACCGGGAAGAACAGCGTCAGCGCGATCGACAGGCCGCCCACCGCCAGGAGTCCGGCGGCAATGCGGACCAGCAGGGGCAGGCGGCTGCGCGCCGCGCGGACCATCGCCGGGAACAGTACGAGTGAAACGAAGGCGGGGTAGGCCCGCCCCGCGGCCCCGTAGTACTCCACCAACAAACCGTTGCGTGGGTCCTTGCCGGAGACGGTCACCAGTCCCGCCGAGGATCCGGCCGTGTCCATCAGGAGGTACACCACCACTACCAGTGCCGAGAGGGCAGCCAGCGCCAGCATGCCTGTCCGACCCGTGATCAGCCGGTATGCATTCGCGGCACCGAAGCCCTTGGTGATGCGGACCCCCACAAAGTAGATGGCACCGAAGATGACGAACCGCAGCAACAGGTTGGTCAGGTTGACACCACCCAGCGCATGGTCGATGGCAACGTAGGGAGCCTCGATGCTGAGCAGGATGGCGAGGGTCATCAGGGCGAAAATATAGAACAGCGACCTGTTTTCACCCCGCACCGCACTGGGGATGCGGGCCAGCGCGACCAGTCCGCAGATCGCCAAAGTGGTCCATTGAAGGATCGTGATCATCCCAGGTTCTCCCAAATTTTTTCCGTCTGTGCCTGGTCCTGCTCCTGGCGGCGCAATACCTTGCCCAATGCCTGCATCCTGTCGCCCACCAGGGCGGTGAGGTCGCCGTCGGACATGCTGTCCAGCGCCTCCTGGCGCGCTCCGGGCGCCCACCCGGCTTCCTCTTCCGTGACCAGGCCGGTGGCTACCAGTCCGCCGGCAGGACCCACCCCGGCCGCCACTGACGTGGCCACCGCCAGTTCCGGCGACAGCCTGTTGGCCGTCAGCTGGGCGGAGTAATTCTGCGGTGCGATCCCGGTGGCGGCTGACACCCGGTGCCGGACCTCGCCGTCGTCGATCGCATCCACCCAGTTCTTCACGGAGGAGGCATGCGGGACCGGGCTCAGGGCAGGTGGCGCAGCGCCCCGGCGGCCCACAGGGTCCATGGCCGGGCGTGCCAGCGCCGCGCGCAGCAAGTCCGCCGTCGAAATCTGGCTGACCAGCTCACACCGGGTGGGTGGCTGCGGCGGCCCGGCAAGGATGCGATAACTGTCAAAGCCCGCAAGGGCGGCCACCGGATTGATGTTGTACGCACGGCTGATGCTCACCACCGTGGAGACGGAAACCTTGCCGCGTACCAGTTGCTGGGCCAGCGTGGTCCGCTTGATCCCGGAGACCCGGCAGACGTCTGCCGTGCTGGCGTCAGGGGCGATGCCGTGCAGCCAGCGCTGGAACGCCTTGGCGGGAAGGGTCATGAAGTGCTCTCTGCAGGACGGATGGTGAGTCGATTTTACCGTGCCGCAGGACAGCCGATTTTACCCCGGGAGGTGTTTCGACTATGCTTGATGGTCGAGCCCGTTGGTCCGTACACCCCCCAAGTCCGGACCAGCGGGTTCTTTCATGCCCGCGGCCCGGAGTGCCTTTCCCGGGACTGTCCGTACGGCATCGCCGGCCCGTTCCGGCATGGGACCGGCTGCGCATGCACCCGGGCGAAAGGACGCATCAATGACTGCAACCCTTGTTGCCAAGGACCTCTCCGGCGGCCACGGCCACCGCAGGCTTTTCGAAAATCTTTCCTTCACTGTGGCCCCGGGAGACGTGGTGGGCGTGGTGGGCGCCAACGGTGCCGGGAAATCCACGCTGCTGCGCCTCCTCGCCGGCGTCGACCAGCCCCAGGGCGGCTCCGTCAGCCTGGCCCCCGCCGATGCCTTTGTGGGGTGGTTGCCGCAGGAACACGAGCGCGTGTCCGGCGAAACCGTGGCAGCCTACATCGGCCGCCGCACCGGCTGCACACAGGCAACCGCTGAAATGGAATCCGCCGCAGAAGCCCTGGGTGCGGGAGCTCCCGGCTCGGACGACGCCTACGCACGGGCCTTCGACAGGTGGATGGCGTCGGGCGCCGCAGACCTGGACGAACGCATCCCGTCTGTCCTCGCCGACCTCGGCCTGGCAACGGGCGCCGACGCCCTGATGACCGGACTGTCCGGTGGCCAGGCCGCCAGGGTTGCCCTGGCCGCGCTGCTGCTGAGCCGGTTCGACGTTGTGCTGCTGGACGAGCCCACCAATGACCTCGACCTTGCCGGGTTGGCCAAACTGGAAGACTTTGTCACCGGCCTGCGCGGCGGTGTGGTGCTGGTCAGCCATGACCGCGAGTTCCTGGCCCGCTGCGTCACCACCATTGTGGAACTGGATCTGGCCCAGAACGCCGTGGCGGTCTACGACGGCGGGTACGACGCCTTCCTCGAAGAGCGCGCCGTGGCTCGCCGGCACGCCCGCGAGAAATACGACGAATTCGCTGCCACGAAGGCGGACCTGGTTTCCCGTGCGCGGACCCAGCGTGAGTGGAGCTCCCAGGGCGTGCGGAACGCCATGAAGAAGAGCCCGGACAACGACAAGATCCGCCGGGCCGCGAGCGTGGAGTCCTCAGAAAAGCAGGCCCAGAAGGTCCGCCAGATGGAGTCCCGCATTGCCAGGCTGGACGCGGTGGAAGAACCGCGGAAGGAGTGGCAGCTCCAGTTCAGCATCGGCCAGGCTCCCCGCTCCAGCGCCGTCGTGGCCACCCTGCGCAACGCAGTGGCACGCCAGGGCAGCTTCACGCTGGGACCGGTCAGCCTCCAGCTCAACGGCGGCGAGCGCATCGGGATCACCGGGCCCAACGGTGCCGGGAAATCCACCCTCCTGCGCCTCCTGCTGGGAACCCAGGCACCGGACGACGGCGACGCGTCCATGGGTGCCACTGTCGCCGTCGGCGAGATTGACCAGGCCCGCGGGCTGCTGGACGGCGGCTCGCCGCTGGGCGACGCCGTGGAAGCGGTCCTGGCCGACTGGAACAGCGCAGACGTCCGGACGCTCCTGGCAAAGTTCGGCCTGAAGGCGGACCACACCTCACGGACCGTGGATTCCTTGTCTCCGGGGGAGCGGACCCGGGCGGCCCTGGCACTGCTCCAGGCGCGCGGTGTGAACCTGCTGGTGTTGGACGAACCGACCAACCACCTCGACCTTCCGGCCATTGAGCAGCTGGAAGAGGCCCTTGAAAGCTACGACGGAGCCCTGCTGCTGGTCACCCACGACCGGCGGCTGTTGGAAAACGTCCGACTCGACTACCGGTGGCACCTCGAAAACGGCACGGTCCGGGAGCTCCACCACACTGCAGGCCAGGAGAAATAAGCATGAGTATGGACCGCGTGGCCTGGAGCTCGCTTTACAACATCAGCACCGCAAAGAGCGGCTCCAAGCCGTTCTCCAAGGAAACCCTGAAGCGGGTGCTGGCCTTCGCCGCCCCGCATAAGGGCAAGCTCATCGCCTTCGTGCTCGCTTCCATTGCGGCGGCTTTCCTGGCCGTGGCCACCCCGGTGCTCGCCGGCCAGGTGGTTGACGCCATCATTGCCAAGTCAGCCACCGGGACCGTGATCTGGCTTGCCGTGCTGATCGCCATCGTGGCTGTGGGGGAGGCCGGCGTGGGGCTGCTGACCCGCTGGTTGTCGTCGACAATCGGCGAAGGCGTCATCGTGGACCTGCGCACCCGGGTGTTCGACCACGTGCAGCGCATGCCCATTGCCTTCTTTACGCGCACCCGGACGGGAGCGCTGGTCAGCCGGCTCAACAATGACGTTATCGGGGCGCAGTCCGCCTTCGCCGGCACCCTCTCCGGCGTAGTGAGCAACTCTGTGGCACTGGTCCTGACGCTGGCCGTAATGCTCAATACGTCGTGGCTGGTGACCGTGCTCGCCATGGTGCTGCTGCCGATCTTCCTTATCCCGGCCCGGCGCATGGGTTCCAAGCTGGCAGACCTGCGCCGGGAAGCCGCCGCACACAACGCCGCCATGGGCACCCAGATGACGGAGCGGTTCTCCGCGCCGGGTGCCACACTGGTCAAGCTGTTCGGCCGCCCGGATGAGGAATCCCGCGAGTTTGCTGCCCGCGCAGGCAGGGTCCGTGACATCGGCGTCCGCATGGCCATGCTGCAGTTCACCTTCGTCACGGCCTTGACGCTGGTCTCCGCGCTCGCGCTGGCGCTGGTGTACGGACTGGGCGGCTGGCTTGCTCTGGGCGGCCAGTTGGCCCCCGGCGACGTGGTGGTCCTGGCGCTGCTCCTGACCCGGCTTTACGCCCCGCTCACGGCGCTGTCCAACGCCCGGGTGGAAGTCATGAGCGCGCTGGTCAGCTTCGAACGGGTGTTTGAAATCCTGGACCTGAAGCCGCTCATCCAGCAGAAGCCGGACGCTCTCCCGGTTCCGGCCGGGCCGGTGTCCGTTGAGTTCGACAACGTCCGCTTCGCGTACCCGTCGGCGGACAAGGTCTCCCTGGCCTCGCTCGAAGAAGTCGCCACCCTGGACACCAGGGGCGGCGAGGAAGTGCTGCACGGTGTCAGCTTCCGGGTGGAGCCGGGCCAGACGGTGGCGCTGGTGGGTTCATCCGGCGCCGGCAAGTCCACTATCGCCCAGCTGCTGTCGCGGCTGTACGACGTCGACTCGGGCGCGGTGCGGCTGGGCGGCACCCTGCCGGGAACCGGGATGGATGTCCGGGACGCCACGTTCGATTCCCTCCGCGACACGCTGGGAATGGTCACCCAGGACGGCCACCTGTTCCACGAAACCATCGCCTCGAACCTTCGGCTTGCGCGCCCGGACGCGACGGACGATGACATGTGGGACGTCCTTCGGCAAGCACGCCTGGAGACGATGATCAGGTCGCTGCCGGACGGGCTGGAAACGGTGGTGGGGGAGCGCGGCTACAGGCTTTCCGGCGGTGAACGCCAGAGGCTGACCATCGCCCGGCTCCTTATCGCCCAGCCCCGGGTGGTGATCCTGGACGAAGCCACCGCCGCACTGGACTCCACGAGCGAAGCCGCTGTGCAAGCAGCCCTTGGCGCCGCCCTGGAGGGGAGGACCGCCGTGGTTATTGCGCACCGGCTGTCCACCGTCCGAGCGGCCGACGCCATCCTGGTGGTGGAGGGCGGCCAAATCGTGGAACGCGGGACGCACACCGAGCTCCTGGCCGCCGGGGGCCGCTACGCGGAGCTGTACCGGACGCAGTTCGCCGAGGCCACCGCCGTTGCCGCAGAAGCCGTCCCCGAGCCCTAGCAGCCCGTCCGGGATTAAGGGCTCGGCGGGGTGGCACCGGGAGCGGCCAGCGCAGGCAGGATGTGGTCCGTCAGCAACGGTGCGAGGTCGCCCGGAAGCGGAGCGCCGGCACCCAGCCCGGAAGCTTCCGAACCAACGGCTTCCGAAACGGCTCCGTCCCGGCCGGCAAGGTCCAGCCAGCGGATCTCCGCAATCTCGGCTGAAGGATGGGCCTGCCACGTCCCGGGCGCCATGAACACCGTGGCCTCAATATCCGTGTCGGCTTCGTTGGCGGCATCGGCAATCCATACGCCCATCAGCCGGAGTTGGCGAGGATCGATGACGATGCCCACTTCTTCCTCCAGCTCGCGGGCCGCCGCCTGCACGGCCGTCTCCCCGGGCTCCGGTTTGCCGCCAGGGTGCATGAACATGGTGGTGCCGCGTTTGCGGACGGTGAGGAGGCGGCCGGCGTCGTCAAAAACGCAGACGGCGGACACCACGATCCGGTGCTTCATGAGTCCCCATTCCGGGTCAGGTGCGAGGTCAGGAGCAGGTCCTTGTGAGGCCCGGCCACGTCCCAGCTGTAGCTGAACCGGTGCGGGCCCTCGAACGTGTAAGCCACGCGGTAGGTATCAGGATCGCACCAGTGGTTGTCCAGGTTGGCCTCCGGAGCGAAGCTCATGCGGTGGAACGGCCGCCCGTCCGGGAAAAAGACGTCCAGGGCGTCCGGCCGGCCGCTGGGCCTGAGCATGTAGTCGCGGGTGGCGGGGCCGGTGAAGGTGGGCCATCGCATGGTGCCTTCCTCGCGAAGGTCCAGGCCGGCGTCGGGCGTTGGCGTGAAAAGTACGACGCCGGAAAAGGTTCCGCGGGTGCCGGCCGCCCGGTCCAACAGGTCCCGTTCGACGGTCCAGCGGCCGGGGCGTCCCGGTCCCACTGTCCCGTCCGGTGCACCGGCGGGGCCGAGCAGGTAGGCGCGAAGGTCGAACGCCGGGGACGCGAAATTCAAGTGCCCTCGATTGGAATCGAACCAACGACACCGGCTTTAGGAGAGCCGTGCTCTATCCACTGAGCTACGAGGGCAGGCATCCTGAGGATCGGCGGCGCCGGTCCGGACGGACACGCATACCAGCATACAAGGTACAGAGCCGTACTACGCTCAAGGCATGAGTCCTGCCCCGTCGGCCGCTCCGGCTGCCACCTTCATACCGGACACAGCGTCCACCCGGCAGTACATCGGCGCGTGGTCCGTCCTGAGCGTTCTCCAGTACTTCGCGGCGGAGGCCGCCGTGGTCATGGCCTGGGCCGGTCCGCGCCCCTACGACCTGCGCACCGGCTACATCAGCGACCTTGGCGCGCTGAACTGCGGTATCTACGATGGCCGCCAGGTGTGTTCGCCGTTGAACTGGCTGATGAATGCCTCGTTCGTGGTGCAGGGGCTGGGGATGCTGCTGGGCGCGGTGCTGCTGACGTCCGGGCTGCTGTGCGTCGCCGCCCGTTCCGGAGCCCGGGTTGAGCCGGTCCGGCGCAGGCCATGGTTCGCGGCGGCCGCGGTGCGGGTGCTGACGGCAGCGGCAGGGGCGGGAACCGTGGTGGTGGGGCTCGTCCCGGAGGACGCCGGCTCCGGTTGGCACTTCGTCGGTGCCGTCACGTACTTCCTCACCGGCGCCGCGGCGCTGCTGGTGCTGGGCGTCCTGTGGCTGCGGAAGGCCCGCATGGCCTGGTTCCTCCTGGCCTGCGGGGCCGTCTCCCTGGCGGCGCTGGCAACCGGCGGCCTGACCGGAATGGATATTCCCGAACCAGGGACCCTGGAACGGCTGATGGGCTATCCGGTCACGGTGGGCATGGCAACCGCGGGCATCGTCATTGCACGGCGGGTCCACAGGCACCGGAAAAGCCTGCGGGCTTCATCGATTGCTCCGTAACTGCCGTTTCGGGTGTCCAAAAGGGCAGCTACGGAGCAACGGATGGGCTCAGGCGGCCGTCGCTGCCTTCCGCTTCCGCGTCCCGATAACCACCGCGGCAGCGCCGGCCAGGAGGCTCAGGACCAGCAGCACCCAGCCCGCCACCGTGAGGCCGGACGCGAGGGCCACCTGGCCGGCGTCGGGAGCATCCGGCCCCATCAGAGCGTCAATCGCCACGTTGGCCCACAGCCGGACCACGACGAACAGCATCGGCAGGGCCCACAGCACCCAGCGCAGAGTCTTCTTGGCCACATTGGTGCCGATGAGCAGCAGCCAGGTGAAGCCGAAGATCAGCGGGAACAGGATGCCGGCGGTCTTATGGACGTAGTTGAGCTGGCCGCGCGCGTCGTCATTCATGGCGCCGCGCAGATCCTCGATGTACGCCGGATCGAAGCCGCCCACCAGGGAGTCAGGCATGGGTTTGTCGACAGAGAGCTGGGTGAGCTGGTCCATGGTCAGCAGGTGCAGGTACCAGAACAGGAACAGGCTGGCCACCACACCGGCGATCAGGATGAGGTTGCTGTTGTTCTGCGCTTTCTCGGGCGTGCGCGCGGTAGTGGGGTTCACCACCGGCGGGAGATGGTGCTGCGGCACGGCAGCCTTTGCACCGTGCTTCTTGATCCGCTGGGCAGGGGTTTTGGCCATGGCTCCATTATTCCGCCCCATAGACTGAAGCCATGACCATTGGCCGACACAGCGCAGCTGTACTTGACCCTGCACTGGACGACTACCAACTGGCTGCGGCACTGGTCCGCGAAGCCGGGCAACTGGCGCTCCTCATGCGGATGGCAGGACTGCAGTCCCGGCAGAAGACTTCCGTTTCCGACGTAGTGACGGCCGCGGACCACGCTGCGGAGGAATACGTCCTCTCCCAGCTGCAGCGGTGCCGGCCCGGGGACGGCATCCTGGGCGAAGAAGGCGCCTCCGTGCAGGGCAGCAGCGGCCGCACCTGGGTCATCGACCCCGTGGACGGCACCTACAACTTCCTGCACGGCTCCACGTACTGGTGCTCGGCCATTGCGCTCAAGGATGAGCATGACGTCCAGTTGGGGGCCATCTTCCAGCCTGAGGAGGACAAGTTGTGGCTGGGCGGCAGCGACCGGCAGACCACGCTGAACGTCGACACCATCACCGTGTACGGCGACAACCACGGGGAACGCAACGCCACCCCGGCCGCCCAACTGGGCGCCGCCACGTACATCCACCCCAATTGGCTGATGGACCCGCTCTGCGCCATGCCCTGGCACGCAGCGGCAACCTCCGCCGCGGCGCTGCGCATGCTCGGATCCGGCTCCTGCGACCTGGGCAGGGTGGCGGACGGGCAGCTCGGCTGCTGGTTCCAGCACAGCTGCCCCGAATGGGACTGGCTGCCCGGCAAGGCAATTGTCCGCGCCGCCGGCGGAGCCGTTGACACCGTGCAGGTCAACGGCCTGGAGTGGTTCATGGCCGGGGGCACGACGGCGGTGCGCGAGTTGCGTGCCGCGCTCGAATCAGGCTCGGTAGCGTAAGCCGTTCCAGGCTCTCCGGGGCACCTCATCCACAGGCCGGGAGTGGGTGTCGGTCCCACCGCCTAGACTTGTAGGCACCATGGATATGTTGTTTGACCCGTACTCTGACGGACCGTTCAAGGCCGCCCCCGCATCTGCCACCCACACAAGGACCCGTTCCGACGGGGTGGCCACCGCGGCCGGGCCCGGTGGTTCGGCGTCCGGCGGCCATGCCGCTGACGAGCACGCAGGGCAGCACCAGTCCGGGCAGCATCACGGCAGGCGCCTGGATCCCGCCAAGCTGACGGAGGGCCTGAATCCCCAGCAGGAGGAAGCGGTCAAGCACGCCGGAACGGCACTGCTGATCGTTGCCGGTGCAGGCTCGGGCAAGACCCGTGTGCTCAGTAACCGGATCGCCTACCTCATCGCCACCGGGCGCGCCCACCACGGTGAAATCCTCGCGATCACCTTCACCAACAAGGCCGCCGCGGAGATGCGGGAACGCATCGAAGCGCTGGTGGGCGGCCGCGCCAAGATCATGTGGATCTCCACGTTCCACTCCTCCTGCGTCCGCATCCTCCGCCAGGAGGCCGCCAACGTGGGCCTGAAATCCAACTTCTCCATCTACGATGCGGCGGACTCGCTGCGCCTGGTCACCCAGGTGTCCAAGGCCCTGGACCTGGACCCCAAGAAGTTTGCGCCCAAAGCCATCCAGCACAAGATTTCGGCGTTGAAGAACGAGCTCATCGACGCCGATTCCTACGCCTCGGACGCGAACTACAACGACCCGTTCGAGCAGGCCGTCGCCGAGGTCTACAAGGGGTACACCCAGCGGCTGCGCCAGGCCAACGCCATGGACTTTGACGACCTCATCGCCGAGACCGTTTACATGTTCCGGGCCTTCCCGGCGCTCGCGGAGTCCTACCGGCGGAGGTTCCGCCACGTCCTGGTGGACGAATACCAGGACACCAACCACGCCCAGTACGCACTGGTCCGCGAAATCGTGGGGGAGGGCCCCGGCGCCTCGGAACTGACCGTAGTGGGCGACTCGGACCAGTCCATCTATGCCTTCCGCGGGGCAGACATCCGCAACATCGTGGAGTTCGAAAAGGACTACCCCGAGGCGCGCACCATCAAGCTGGAGCAGAACTACCGCTCCACGCAAAACATCCTCAGCGCCGCCAACTCGGTGATCTCCCGCAACCCCAACCGCCCTGAAAAGCGGTTGTGGACGGCCGAGGGCGAAGGCCACAAGATCATCGGCTACGTGGGTGAAAACGAACACGATGAAGCCCAGTTCATCGCGAAGGAAATCGACCGGCTCCAGGACGAGGACAACCTCCGCCCCGGTGACGTTGCCATTTTCTACCGCACCAACGCCCAGTCACGCTCCATTGAGGATGTCCTGGTGCGCGTGGGGTTGCCGTACAAGGTGGTGGGCGGCACCCGCTTCTACGAGCGCAAGGAAATCAAGGACGCCCTCGCCTACCTGCGCGTCCTGGTCAACCCGGACGACGACGTCAACCTCCGGCGGGTGCTCAACGAACCAAAGCGCGGCATCGGCGACCGCGCCGAAGGGGCAGTCGCGGCGCTCGCCAGCCGTGAGCGGATTTCCTTCATGGCCGCTGCCCGCCGCGCCGAGCAGGCTCCCGCCATGGCCACCCGCTCCGTCAACGCGGTCCTGGGCTTCGTGAAGCTCCTGGACGACCTCGCCGAGGTAGCGGCCGGTTCCGGTGCTGCCGCCGCCCTCGAAGCAGTCCTGGAACAGACCGGCTACCTCGCCGGCCTGCGTTCCAGCACCGACCCCCAGGACGAGTCCAGGGTGGAGAACCTCGCCGAACTCGTGGCCGTGGTCCGCGAGTACGAACAGGAGAACCCTGAAGGATCGTTGGGAGCGTTCCTGGAGCAGGTGTCGCTGGTGGCTGATGCCGACCAGATCCCCGATGCCCCCGGCGCCGACATTGACGCCGCCGTCGCGGAAGCCAAGCGGCTGGGCGTGGTGACCCTCATGACGCTGCACACTGCCAAGGGCCTTGAGTTCCCCGTGGTGTTCCTGACCGGCATGGAGCACGGCCTGTTCCCGCACCAGCGGTCCGCCACTGATCCGAAGGAACTGGCCGAAGAACGCCGGCTGGCCTACGTGGGACTGACCCGGGCCCGCAAACGCCTCTACGTAACGCGCTCCGAAGTCCGCAACATGTGGGGCCAGAGCCAATACAACCCGGCAAGCCAGTTCCTTGAGGAAATCCCATCGGAACTGCTGGAGTGGAAGCGCGAGGGTACCAGCCGGCAGGCTGCCTGGGGCGGGGGATCGATCAGTTCCGGCCGCTACAGCGGCTCCTTCTGGGGTGCGGGCACTTCCCGCGGCGCCGCCGCCGATCCTTCGGCAGGATTCAACGCCGACGTTCCCGCGGCCATCGCCCGGAACAGGGTCCAGCCGCAGAAGGAAATTATCGCCGTCAACGTGGGGGACAAGGTCAACCACACCAGCTTCGGCAATGGAACCGTCCTGGCGCTTGAGGGTGCCGGTGACAAGACCGTGGCGAAGGTGAAGTTCGACGTCGGCGAGAAACGCCTGCTGCTGCGTTACGCTCCGCTGACCAAGGTCGAGGTCCAGTAGCCCGGGCGATGTCCGCCGACCCCCGCAGCGGCTGCCGCCGACGTCGAGGAAGGTGTGCTCCCGCCGTCGTCCGCCTGATTCCGCCATGGAGCATAATGGAGCCCATGCGACGGACTGCTTTGGGGATGCTCGCCGCCCTGCCCCTTGTGACACTCCTGCTCACCGCCACGGCGTGCAGCGTCACCACTGAGGATCCTGACTACGTCCCGCCGGCGCCGCTGGCACCCATGGCGCAGCTCGAACAGGCCCCGCTGGCCAACCCCGAGGACTTTTCCGGCGGTGGGGAGGACGTCCTGTCCTTTGCCACTGAAGACCGGAGTATCGTCTGCTCGCTCACCTCGGCGCGGGGGGAGCACGTCAATCTTCCCTACGAAGAAAACAGCTTCAGCGACACCGCCAACAATAAACTCGCAACTGTCCCCGTGGCCCAATGCGAGCTCGCCACCTACGCCGAGCCAGCCCGCGGGGACGTCAAGGATGACTGCGCGGGAACCAACCTCGGCTACCTGGGCGGCGTGGCACTGCTGACGCCGGACGCTGCCCGCTACGGGGAATGCCGTTCCGGCGTCACACAGACCGAAGCCACTTACGGGCCGGGCGGCAGCAAGGACGGGCCCCTGCTCCAGGTACGCGCTTTGGCCAACGGGCAGAACCTGGAACGCAACGGCCTGCGCTGCTCGGCCTACAACGGTGGCGTGGCATGCGGAAACGTCTCGGCCGGGGTGGGTTTCTTCGTCTCCCCGCAGAAGTATGAATTGATTTCCGCCCCCGCGCCCGGCACCGCAACGGCGCCCGCCGATGCCCCAAAAACCCCGTAATTCCGCGGTTTTTCTACGCCCCATAGAATAGTGTCGTTACTCACATAAGCGGTACTCTGGGACGGCTCCGTCCTTCCAAAGGACTAGAGTTCCCCATGGAGCAACAACGCCGCGTGGCTCGTTTCCAACAGGCCGCCCGTGCGTGCATTCCGCAGCCCGGTCATCGTCTTTCGATGGTGTCCGGCTGTATAGAAACTACTTCGACGTAGAAGGACACTAAACCGTGGACCTGTTTGAATACCAGGCGCGCGATATGTTCGAGGCGCACGGTGTACCCGTGCTGGCCGGCATCGTGGCGTACACCCCTGAAGAAGCAAAAGCAGCTGCCGAAAAGATTGGCGGCGTAACCGTCGTCAAGGCACAGGTCAAGGTTGGCGGCCGCGGCAAGGCCGGCGGCGTCAAGGTTGCAAAGTCCGCAGACGAAGCACTTGAGCACTCCACCAACATCCTGGGCATGGACATCAAGGGCCACACCGTCAACAAGGTGATGATCGCCCAGGGTGCGGACATTGCTGAGGAATACTACTTCTCCGTCTTGCTGGACCGGGCCAACCGCAACTACCTGGCCATGTGCTCGGTTGAAGGCGGCATGGAAATCGAACAGCTCGCCGTCGAACGCCCCGAGGCCCTGGCGAAGATCGCCATCGACCCCGCCGTCGGCATCGACCAGGCCAAGGCTGACGAAATCGTCGCAGCCGCAGGCTTTGCTGAGGAACTGCGCGGCAAGGTCGCCGATGTCATCCTCAAGCTCTGGGATGTCTTCAAGAAGGAAGACGCCACCCTGGTGGAGGTCAACCCGCTGGTCAAGACCGGTGCCGGTGACATCGTCGCCCTGGACGGTAAGGTCTCCCTGGATGAGAACGCCGAGTTCCGCCACGCCAAGCACGCGCAGCTGGAGGACAAGGACGCCGCTGATCCCCTCGAGGCCAAGGCAAAGGCGCAGGACCTCAACTACGTCAAGCTCGATGGCGAAGTGGGCATCATCGGCAACGGTGCAGGCCTGGTCATGTCCACCCTGGACGTCGTTGCCTACGCCGGTGAAAACCACGGCAACGTCAAGCCCGCCAACTTCCTGGACATCGGCGGCGGCGCCTCGGCCGAGGTCATGGCCGCAGGCCTGGACGTCATCCTGGGCGACGAGCAGGTCAAGTCCGTGTTCGTCAACGTCTTCGGCGGCATCACCGCCTGCGACGCCGTCGCCAAGGGCATCGTGGGTGCGCTGGCCGAACTGGGCCACACCGCCAACAAGCCGCTGGTAGTCCGCCTCGACGGCAACAACGTCGAGGAAGGCCGCCGCATCCTCAACGAGGCCAACCACCCGCTGGTTACCCTGGCCGCCACCATGGACGAGGGCGCCGACAAGGCCGCCGAGCTCGCCAACGCAGCTAAGTAAAGGGACGCACCATGTCTATCTACCTCAAACAAGGACTCCAAGGTCATCGTCCAGGGCATCACCGGCGGCGAAGGCACCAAGCACACCGCCCTGATGCTCAAGGCCGGCACCAACATCGTCGGTGGCGTCAACGCCCGCAAGGCCGGCACCACTGTGCTGCACGGCGAGAAGGAAATCACCGTTTTCGGCACCGTCAAGGAAGCCATTGCGGAGACCGGCGCTGACGTCTCGATCGTCTTCGTGCCGCCGGCATTCACCAAGGCTGCCGTCGTTGAAGCCATCGAAGCAGGCATCGGCCTGGTCGTCGTCATCACCGAAGGCGTGCCGGTCCAGGACTCCGCCGAATTCTGGGCCCTGGCCCAGGCCACGGTTGACGCTGACGGCAACCAGGTCACCCGCATCATCGGACCGAACTGCCCCGGCATCATCACCCCCGGCGAAGCACTGGTGGGCATCACCCCCGCCAACATCACCGGCAAGGGCCCCATCGGCCTCGTCTCCAAGTCAGGCACCCTGACCTACCAGATGATGTACGAACTGCGTGACCTCGGCTTCTCCACCGCCATCGGCATCGGCGGCGACCCCGTCATCGGCACCACCCACATCGACGCCCTGGCCGCGTTCGAGGCCGACCCCGAGACCAAGGCCATCGTCATGATCGGTGAAATCGGCGGTGACGCTGAAGAGCGCGCAGCCGACTTCATCAAGGCCAACGTCACCAAGCCGGTTGTTGGCTACGTTGCAGGCTTCACCGCCCCCGAGGGCAAGACCATGGGCCACGCAGGCGCCATCGTCTCCGGCTCCGCGGGCACCGCACAGGCCAAGAAGGAAGCCCTCGAAGCTGCAGGCGTGAAGGTTGGCAAGACGCCGTCCGAGACCGCCAAGCTGCTGCGCGAGGTCTTCGCAACCCTCTAGGCTGCACCAGTACGCAAAAGCGGCGCCGCCTGCTGTCCTCCGGGATGGCAGGCGGCGCCGCTTTTTTGTTTAAGGACGACGACGGGTGGCAACGTTGGCGGCCCGAAGGTGCGGGCCCGCCGTCGCGCCCGTTCGTCGGTGCCCGTCAGACCTTGGCGGCGCTCAGCAGCTCGTCCAGCCGCTCATAACCTTCGGTCATGCCGCCCTCCATGCCGGACTGCGCCATGCCGTCCCGGGCTTCCAGGCTGGGGTAGACGGAGTGGCCGCGGAGCCTGCACCGGCCGCCGCCGAGATCCTCGAAGGTCATGAACTCCAGGCTGACCACGTCCGGGTAGCCGCCGAACTCGAAGGTCTGCAGCGCGAACTCATTTTCGCGGACCGTATGGAAGATCCCGCGGAACTCGTAGGGGACCCCCTCCGGCCCCGTGTGGACGTAACGGTAGGTGCCGCCGCTGCGGAAATCATAGTGGTCCATTTCCATCCTCATGCCGCGCGGGCCCAGCCACTGGGTGATCAGGTCCGGTTCCTTGTGGGCGCGGAAGACATCCGCCACAGGGAAGTCGAACTCGCGCTCGTAGTCGATGAAGGGCAGGCCTTCGGGGACGGAAAGCTTCAGGGAATTGCTCATCATTGTTCCTTTGCCTTGGCGCCGCGTTGCCCGGCGCTGGATTGAAGCATGGCATCGAGGCTGCGGAACTGACCCTCGCGGACCAGCCGGTACTGGTCGATCCACGCTGTGAGCGCCTCAAGCCGTGCAGGGTTCAGGTGGACGGGCCTGCGCTGGGCGTCCCGGGTGCGGGTCACCAATTGCGCCTGCTCGAGTACCTGGATGTGCTTCGAGACCGCCTGCTTGGAGATCTCGAATGGTTCCGCCAGTTCATTTACCGTGGCCGGGCCACGGCTCAGCCTGGCGATGATGCTCCGCCGGACGGGGTCGGCCAGGGCCAGGAAGGCCGAGTCCAGTGCCGTGCTGTCGGAGATCATCGGGAGTCCTTGCTTATCTGGGTTGCTTGGTGATCAACCTTTTCATTGATCAACCTTTCGGTTGATTAAGGATAGGCCTGCGAATCGCCGGATGCAAGGGAAGGGGTCTTGTTTTCCAAATTCGTAGTTTGTTAGTATGTCAGTACAAACTTTTTGAAGGAGAACTCGAATGCCATTGGTTCGCATTGACGTCAATGAAGGCCGCACCCCGGATGAGCTGCAGCGCCTGAGCCGCGGCATCCACGACGCCATTCTCGCCGAGTATGGCATCCCGGAGCGCGACTACTTCCACATCCTCACCGAGCACCCCAAGGGCCAGATCTTCGCCCAGGATGCCGGCCTGGGATTCGAGCGCACGGGTGGAGTGGTCATGATCCAGATCTTTACGCAGGCGGGCCGCTCCCAGGAGGCCAAGCAGAAGCTGTTTGCTGCCGTCGCAGGGAAGCTCTCCGAAGCGGGCGTTGCCGGTGAGGATGTCTTCATCGGCTATGTGGAAAATACGGCCGGCGACTGGTCCTTCGGCTACGGACGTGCCCAGTACATCACGGGTGAGCTGGCTGTTCCCAAGAAATAACGGCGCGGACAATTAGTGCGCTCTAACTATGTTGTAAGTATGTCAGTACAAACCTTTGACAGGACATTCGAACTAGGGCAAAGTAGTGCCTGTGGCCCACACCACGGCCTTTACGGCCCGGACCACCAGCCTTCCGAAGGTGCCACGTTCCACACCAGAAAGGTCCACGATCACCGTGACCCATGAGCTTCTTACGATCGGGCGCATCAGCGTTGATATCTACCCGAACGACATCGGGGTTGGCCTGGAGGACGTTAACTCCTTCGGCAAGTACCTGGGTGGTTCGCCCTCGAACGTTGCCGTTGCCGCCGCCCGGCACGGCCGCCGGACCGGCGTTATCACCCGCACCGGGGATGACGCGTTCGGCACCTACCTGCACCGCGAACTGCACAAGTTCAACGTCGATGACACCTTCGTGACGCCGGTTCAGGACTGGCCCACCGCTGTGACCTTCTGCGCCATCAGGCCCGCCACGGACGAATTCCCGCTCTATTTCTACGGGCGCTTCCCCACGGCACCGGACCTGCAGATCAAAGCCGAAGAGCTGGATCTGGACGCGATCCGCGATGCAGGGATCTTCTGGTCCACTGTCACGGGCCTCTGCCAGGAGCCCAGCCGCAGTGCCCACATCGCCGCGCACGAGGCCCGCCCCCGTACCGGGCTCGCCGAGGGGCAGTTCACCATCCTGGACCTGGATTACCGGCCGATGTTCTGGGCCTCCGAGGAAGAAGCCCGGGCCGAGGTCGCCAAGGTCCTGCCGCACGTCACCGTCGCCATCGGCAACGACAAGGAATGCGCCGTCGCAGTGGGGGAGGGAACCCCGGACGAGCAGGCGGACCGCCTGCTGGCCGCCGGCGTGGAGATCGCCGTCGTCAAGCTGGGCGCCGAGGGCGTCATGGCCAAGACCCGCACCGAGCGCGTCGTCTCCCCACCAGTCCCGGTGGAAACCCTGAATGGACTCGGCGCCGGGGATTCGTTCGGCGGTGCCTTCTGCCACGGCCTGCTCTCCGGCTGGCCGCTCGAACAGGTTCTGGACTACGCCAATGCCGCCGGTGCCATCGTCGCCTCCCGCCTGTCCTGCGCCGACGCGATGCCGACGCCGGAGGAAGTCACCTCGCTCCTGGCCGAACGCGGCCGCACTGTGCCGGGCGCCGTTTCCGGCGCCGCCATCCCCGAAGGAGCAGGACTGTGACCCTCACCCCCGTAACCACCGGCCCTGCCGTCGACGATGATCCCCGCCGGTATGAGCACCTGAGCACCACCCGGCTGGAAGACCCCGGGGCTGTTGCCCGCGCAGCGAAGTCCCGCCGCCGCCATCCGGGCCTCAAGGCCGGCCGGCAGAACTTCATTGTTGCCGCGGACCACCCCGCCCGGGGCGCGCTGGCCGTCGGATCGGACCCCGTGGCCATGGCGGACCGCCGCCAGCTGCTGGACCGGCTGCAGATCGCGCTGGCCAACCCGGCCGTTGACGGTGTCCTGGCCTCCCCGGACATCATGGATGACCTGCTCCTGCTGGGTGCCCTCGACGGCAAGCTGGTCTTCGGGTCAATGAACCGCGGCGGCCTGGCCGGCCTGGTCAATGAGTTCGATGACCGGTTCACCGGCCACACCGCCGCCGCCCTCGAAGTACTCGGTGCCGACGGCGGCAAGATGCTGACCCGCATCTGCTTGGGCGACCCGGACACCGTCGCCACCCTCGAAGCCACCGCCAAAGCCATTGATTCGCTGGCGGAGCGGAAGCTGATCGCCATGGTGGAGCCCTTCCTGTCCGTCCGTGAAAACGGCAAGGTCCGCAACGACCTGTCCACCAACGCGGTGATCAAGTCCATTGGCATCGCAGAAGGCCTCGGCTCCACCAGCGCCTACACCTGGATGAAGTTGCCGGTCGTTGCGGACATGGAACGCGTCATGGCTGCCACCACCATGCCCACCGTCCTCTTGGGCGGGGATCCGGCAGGGTCCCAGGACGAAGTCTTCGCCACCTGGGGAGCTGCCCTGTCCCTGCCAGGCGTCCAAGGCCTCACCGTAGGCCGGACCCTGCTCTACCCCGCGGACGGTGACGTTGCCGGCGCAGTCGCCAGCGCAGCCTCGCTCCTGCACCACACCACAGAAATTCCGGAGTAAACCGCCATGGGCACAACTACGCGCAGGATGACGGTGGCCCAGGCCGTCGTCGAATACCTTTCCAAGCAGTACACCGTTGACTCCATCAACGGGGTGGAGTACCGCGAGCGGCTCATCCCGGGCACGTTCGGGATCTTCGGGCACGGCAACGTGGCCGGTGTGGGCCAGGCGCTGAAGCAGTACCAGCAGCTGGACCCGGCCGTCATGCCGTACTACCAGGGCCGGAACGAACAGGCCCAGGTCCACCAGGCCGTCGGCTACGCCCGGCACACCCGCCGCCGCCAGACCTATGCGATCAGCACCTCCATCGGCCCCGGTTCCTCGAACCTGCTGACCGGTGCCGCGTTGGCCACCACCAACCGCCTGCCCGTGCTGTTGCTGCCCAGTGACACGTTCGCCATGCGGGCCGCTGACCCGGTCCTCCAGCAGCTGGAGCAGCCCTACGCGTACGACATCACGGTCAATGATGCGTTCCGGCCGTTGTCGAAGTTCTTCGACCGGGTCAACCGGCCCGAGCAGCTGTTCTCCGCCTTCCACCACGGCCTGCGCGTCCTCACCGACCCGGCCGAGACCGGCGCGGTGACCATTTCCCTGCCGCAGGACGTCCAGGCTGAGGCCTTCGATGTCCCCGGGGAGTTCCTGGCCGAACGGGAGTGGCGGGTCCGCCGCCCCGACGCTGATGCTGAAGACATCGCCCGCGCCGTCGCAGCGATCCGCTCCGCGAAACGTCCGCTGATCATTGCCGGCGGCGGCGTCCTCTACGCCTACGCCAACGACGAACTGGCGAAGTTCGCCGAGCTCACCGGCATTCCGGTGGGCAACACGCAGGCCGGCGTCGGCGTCCTGCCCTGGGACCACGCCCAGTCCCTCGGCGCGATCGGTTCCACCGGCACGACGGCGGCGAACGCCATCGCAGCCGAGGCGGACCTGATCATCGGTATCGGCACCCGCTACGAGGACTTCACCACCGCGTCCCGGACAGCTTTCCAGAACCCGGACGTGCGCTTCGTCAACATCAACGTCGCCCCGATCGACGCGTACAAGCACGGCACTACGCTGCCGATCGTCGCCGACGCCCGCAAGGCACTGGTCAAGCTCAACGCGGCCCTGGGCGGATACCGGATCGGCGCCGACCTCGAACAGCAGATTGCCTCCGAGAAGAAGCGCTGGGACGCCACGGTCGACGAGGCCTTCGCCCAGGACTACGCGCCGCTGGTGAGCCAGAACGCGATCATCGGCGCCACCAACAAAGCCATGGACGCCCGCGACGTCGTGATTTGCGCTGCCGGGTCCCTGCCCGGTGACCTGCACAAGATGTGGCGCGTCCGCGATCCGTTCGGCTACCACGTCGAATACGCCTACTCCTGCATGGGCTACGAAATCCCCGGCGGCCTCGGAGTCAAGCGCGCAGCCCTCGCCGAAGCGGCGAGCACGACGGCGGCAGGCGGCCCCGCCGGGACCGGCGCGGCTGAGGTGCGCGACGTCGTCGTGATGGTGGGCGACGGTTCCTACCTGATGATGCACACCGAACTGGTCACCGCCGTCGCCGAACGCATCAAACTGATCGTGGTGCTGATCCAGAACCACGGCTACGCATCGATCGGCTCGCTCTCCGAATCGCTCGGCTCGCAGCGCTTCGGCACCCAGTACCGGGCACTGAACGAAGAACAGCACAGCTTCGACGCGGGGGAGACCCTGCCCGTGGACCTGGCCCTTAACGCCGAGTCCCTTGGTGTGAAGGTCATCCGGATCGAACCGGGCGAGAAGGTCATCGCCGAACTCGAACAGGCCGTCCGGGACGCGAAGGCTGCCCCGGAAGGAACCGGGCCCATCCTGATCCACGTCGAATCCGACCCCCTGCTGGACGCGCCGTCGTCGGAATCGTGGTGGGATGTCCCCGTCTCCCAGGTGTCCGAACTGGATTCCACCCAGCAGGCCTTCCAGACCTACACCGACCACAAGTCCCGTCAGCGCAAACTGCTCGGCTGACCCTGTACCTCCATCCCCTTCGAACCACTCAAGGAAGAGTCCCATGACTGCCACCACCACTGAAACCACCGTCATCAACCACTTCATCAACGGCGCTGAAACCGCCGGCGAGGGGGACCGCACCACCCCGGTCTACAACCCGGCCACCGGCCAGGTCTCCGCTGAGCTGCGCCTGGCCAACCGCGCCGACCTGGACGCCACCGTCGCGGCCGCACGCGCCGCTGCCGATACCTGGGGCGATATTTCCCTGGCCAAGCGCACGGCTGTTCTGTTCAAGTTCCGTGAACTCGTCGCCGCCCATGTGGACGACCTTGCCGAGCTGATCACCGCCGAGCACGGCAAGGTCCTCTCCGACGCCAAGGGCGAAATCGGCCGCGGCCTCGAAGTTATCGAATACGCCTGCGGCGTCCCCACCCTCCTCAAGGGCGACTACTCGGACCAGGTCTCCACCGGCATCGATGTGTTCTCCTTCCGCGAACCCCTCGGCGTGGTGGCCGGCATTACTCCGTTCAACTTCCCCGTCATGGTGCCGCTGTGGATGGCGCCGATGGCCATCGCCACCGGCAACGCGTTCATCCTCAAGCCCTCCGAACGCGACCCCTCCGCTTCCCTGCTGCTCGCCAAACTCTGGAAGGAAGCCGGCCTCCCGGACGGTGTGTTCCAGGTCCTGCACGGTGACAAGGAAACCGTGGACGGGCTGCTGACCCACCCGGACGTGGACGGCATCAGCTTTGTTGGTTCGACGCCGATCGCCCAGTATGTCCACGAAACCGCCACCAAGCACGGCAAGCGCGTCCAGGCCCTGGGCGGGGCGAAGAACCACGCCATCATCCTGCCCGACGCCGACCTCGACAACGCCGCCGACCACCTGGCCGCCGCCGCCTTCGGTTCCGCCGGCGAACGCTGCATGGCCATCTCCGTCGCTGTCGCCGTCGGGGACGCCGCCGATGCCCTCGTCGCCAAGGTCCAGGAACGTGCCGAAGCCGTCAAGGTCAACAACGGCACAGAACCCGACGCCGAAATGGGCCCGGTGATCACGCCCGCCTCCAAGGAACGCATCCTGCGGATCGTCACCGAAGCCGAGACTGCCGGCGCCGCCATGGTGGTTGACGGCCGCGACCTCGTGGTCCCCGGCCACGAAGACGGCTTCTGGGTGGGCCCCACCGTCCTGGATCACGTCAAAACCGAAATGACCGCCTACCAGGAGGAAATCTTCGGCCCCGTCCTCGTCGTGGTCCGCGTCGACACCCTCGAAGACGGCATCGCCCTGATCAACGCCAACCCCTACGGCAACGGCACCGCCATCTTCACCTCCTCCGGCGCCGCCGCCCGCAAGTTCCAGCGCTCCGTCACGGTGGGCATGATCGGCATCAACGTGCCCCTGCCCGTCCCGGTGGCTTACCACTCCTTCGGCGGCTGGAAGGCTTCCCTCTTCGGCGACAAGCACATCTACGGCCCCGAAGGCGTATCCTTCTACACCCGCGGCAAGGTCATCACCTCCCGCTGGCCCGAAACCCATCACGCCTCCGGCGCCTCCTACAACTTCCCCTCCAACTGACACAAGAGAGAGACAACGCTGTCATGACTGAGAACAAGCTGATCATCGGCACCGCACCGGACTCCTGGGGCGTCTGGTTCGCCGACGACCCCCAGCAGACCCCGTGGGAGCGCTTCCTCGACGAGGT
Organism: Pseudarthrobacter sp. SL88; assembly: GCF_026672455.1. Lineage (NCBI taxonomy): Bacteria > Bacillati > Actinomycetota > Actinomycetes > Micrococcales > Micrococcaceae > Pseudarthrobacter > Pseudarthrobacter sp. SL88. Next base: position 3,073,387 of record NZ_JAPPRD010000001.1, on the reverse strand, counting down.
GGCCGAGTCCGGCTACAAATGGATCGAACTGGGCCCCTATGGCTACCTGCCCAACGATCCCGCCCGCCTGGCCGAGGAACTGAAGCAGCGCGACCTCAAAGTCACCGCCGGTACCGTATTCACGGCCTTCCACCGCGGCCTTGACCAGTGGGAGACCGCCTGGGAACCGGCCCGCAAGGTGGCCGAACTCACCGCCGCAATGGGTGGCGAGCACATCGTGGTCATTCCGGCCATGTGGCGGGACGACGTCACCGGCGAAGCCGTGGAAAGCGGCCAGCTCACAGAGAAGGCCTGGAGCGACTTGTTCGCAGGGCACAACCGGCTGGGCAAGACCCTGTTGGAGGACTTTGGCCTGCAGCAGCAGTTCCACTCGCACGCAGACTCGCACGTGGGCGCACAAGCGGACATCGAAACCTTGCTCGCCGCAACGGATTCGAAGTACCTGAACCTGTGCCTGGACACCGGCCACGCCGAATACTGCGGTGCTTCCAGCTTGGAACTGATCAAGAACTACCCGGACCGCATCGGCTACCTGCACCTGAAGCAGATCAACCCGGACATCCTCAAGAAGGTCAACGAGGAAAACATGACCTGGGCCGCAGCCAACCTCGCCGGCGTGATGACCGAGCCGCCAAACGGGCTGCCCGACCTGCGCGCCGTCATCGAAGCAGTGGAGGCACTGAACCGCCCCATCTTCGGGATCGTGGAGCAGGACATGTACCCGGTGGCCTTCGACGTCCCCATGCCGATCGCCAAGCGCACCCGTAACTACCTGCTGTCCTGCGGTTCCCGCACCGCCGTCAGCTGACGGACCAGCACAGCCCACTCCCTCCAGATCCCAAAGGACAGAATAATGACTGAAACCCTCCGCGTCGCCGTCATCGGTGCCGGGCGCATGGGCGCCGACCACATCCAGCGGCTCCACCAGCGAATCCACGGCGCCGAAGTGGCCGCCGTCGTCGACGTTGACCTCGCCCGTGCCGAGGCCGCCATCGAAGGCATCCCGGGCGCTGTGGCCCTCGCTGACGCCGAGGAAGCGCTCAACAACGGCGACGTCAACGCCGTCCTCATCGCCACCCCCGGCTTCCTGCACGAGGACATCCTTTTCAAGGCCATCGCCAAGGACATCCCCATCCTCTGCGAAAAGCCGCTGACCCCGGATGCAGAGTCCTCGCTGAAAATCGTCGAGGCTGAGGTGGCCTTGGGCCGCAAGCGCATCCAGGTGGGCTTCATGCGCCGCTTCGACGCCGAGTACGCCGCCCTTGGCTCCATCATCCGGAACCAGGAACTCGGCGAACTGCTGATGCTCCACCATCAGCACCGCAACCCCACCACCCCGGCAGGCTTCACCAACGAGATGCTGATCAATGACTCCGTGGTCCACGAGTTTGACGCCATCCGGTTCTTCACCGGCGAGGAAATCACCTCTATCCAGGTCCGCCTCGGCAAGGCCACGAAGAACGCCCCGGCCGGCCAGCACGACCCCCAGCACGTCCTGATCGAAACGGAGTCCGGTGTCCTGGCCGACGTCGAAATCTACGTCAACGCAAAGTACGGCTACGAAGTGGCTACCCAGGCGTCCTTCGAGGAGGGCGTCGTCAGCATCGGCGGTGACAAGGGCCCCTACACCCGCAGCGCCGGCCGCTGGGGCGGCAACGTCACGCCCGGGTTCGAGGAGCGCTTCGGTGCGGCGTACGACGTCGAAATCCAGTCTTGGGTGGACGCGGCACTTAGGGGCGAAATCGGCGGCCCCTCCGCCTGGGACGGGTACGCCACCGCAGCGTGCTGCGAAGCCGGCGTCGAAGCGCAGAAGAACGGCGAGAAGGTGGCAGTGAAGCTGGCCGCCAAGCCGGACCTCTACAGCTAGTTCCACCTTTCCGGCCTTCCTGATCCACAATGGAGTGTTTACGTGAAAATCGCACTTGACCCCACCCCGTACCACCACTCGCACAGCCTCCTGGAGTTTCCGCGGGTGGTGGCGGACCTTGGCTACAAGTACATGCAGATGACCCCGCACGCGGACTTCATCCCGTTCTACAACCACCCCAAGGCCGACGATGAGCTCGTTGGCCAGCTGGGCAAGGCCTGCAAGGACGCCGGGATCGAAATCGCGTCCATTCTCCCGGTGCTCCGCTGGTCCGGACCGGACGAGGACGCCCGTGAAGCGGCGGTCCGGTACTGGAAGCGAGCCATCCAGATTGCTGTGGACCTGGGCGTCAGCACCATGAACACGGAGTTCAGCGGCCGGCCCGAAAAGGCCGAGGAATCCGAGCGGGCTTTCTACCGGTCCATGGAGGAACTGCTGCCCATCATCGAACGTGAGGGCATCGACCTGCTGATCGACCCCCACCCCGACGACTTCGTGGAAGAGGGCCTGGCGGCCATCCGCGTGATCCGGGGCGTGAACTCGAAGAACGTGGGCATGGTCTACGTGGCCTCGCACAGCTTCCACATGAAGAACCAGCCGCTTGAGATCATGCGCGCGGCGGGGGACAAGCTGCGCCTGGTCCACGTGGCCGACACCATGGACCACCACGCCTCGCACGGCCTGCGCTACATCACCAACCCGCCGGGCAACCCGGTCCGCGTCCACCAGCACCTGAAGGTTGGCGACGGCGACGTGAACTGGGACGAGTTCTTCGGCGGACTGAAGGAAATCGGCTTCCTGGACCGCGAGGACACCGTGATGGTTTCCAGCGTCTTCGCCGAGGACGACAACGCAGACGAGGTGTCCCGGTACCAACTGGACACCATCCAGCAGTACGTCCAGAAGGTCAGCGTATGAGTGTGCCTGCGCATACGGAAACCAAGCCCGGGAACCACAAGAAGGCGCTCCGGACAGTCACCATCATCTCTACGTTCGGCGGCCTGCTGTTCGGCTACGACACCGGCGTGATCAACGGCGCGCTGCCGTACATGCAGGAGGACCTCGGCCTGACGCCGCTCACAGAGGGCCTGGTGACATCCTCGCTGCTGTTCGGTGCGGCCTTCGGTGCACTGTTCGGCGGCCGGCTGGCCGACCGCAACGGCCGCCGCAAGATGATCATGGTCCTGGCCGTCATCTTCCTCGCCGGCACGCTCGCCTGCACCTTTTCGCCGACCACTGAAGTGATGATCGCTGCGAGGTTCGTACTGGGCCTGGCCGTGGGCGGTGCCTCCGTGACGGTTCCGGTGTACCTTGCGGAAGTGTCACCGAGCGACCGGCGCGGGCGGATCGTCACGCAGAACGAGCTGATGATCGTCACCGGCCAGCTGCTGGCCTTTATCTTCAATGCCTACCTCGGCAACACCTTCGGCGAGGCCGGCGGCATCTGGCGCTGGATGCTGGTGATCGCCACCCTTCCTGCCATCGCGCTGTGGATCGGGATGAACTTCATGCCCGAGAGCCCCCGCTGGCTCGCTTCGATGGGCAGCTTCGGCGAAACACTCAGCGTGCTGCAGCGGATCCGGTCCCAGGAGGAGGCCCGGAAGGAGTTCGAGGAAGTCAAAGCCATGGCCGTGGAGGACTACAAGTCCAAGATGGGCACCTGGAAGGACCTCGGCATTCCGTGGCTCCGCCGGATTTTCTTCGTGGGGCTGGGCCTGGCGGTGATCCAGCAGATCACCGGCGTCAACTCGATCATGTACTACGGCACCCAGATCCTGTCGGAGTCGGGCTTCGGCCGCGAAGCGGCACTGACCGCCAACATTGCCAACGGCGTCATCTCGGTGCTGGCCACTTTCGTAGGCATCTGGCTGCTGGGCAAAGTGGGGCGCCGCAGGATGCTGATCACCGGACAGGCAGGCACCACGACGGCGCTGCTGCTGATCGGGTTCTTCTCACTGATCCTGCCGGAGGGCTCCGTCCGGGGTTTCGTCATCCTGGCGCTTACCGTGACGTTCCTGGCCTTCCAACAGGGCGCCATCTCACCGGTCACCTGGCTGATGCTGTCCGAGATCTTCCCGCTGAAGATCCGCGGCCTGGGCATGGGCGCGTCTGCGTTCCTGCTGTGGATCGTCAACTTCCTGGTGGGCTTTGGCTTCCCGCAGCTCCTTGCGGCCATCGGGCTGTCCAACACGTTCTTTGTTTTCGCCGTACTGGGTGTGGGTGCCATCGCATTTGCCGCGAAGTACGTCCCGGAGACCAAGGACAAGAGCCTCGAGGACCTGGAGCACTACTTCAAGAACGTAGCCGGGCAGAAGCCCGGGGCCGCCGCCGGCAAGGCGAACTAGCCCGGCCGCCTATCGTTGCCCCACAACAGGTGATGCCCCTCCGGTGATTCCCGGAGGGGCATCTTCTGTTGGTGCTGGAAGGTTGGGCCGTGACTACGCCGGAACGTGAAGCGTGGGCAGCGCACCCACCAGGGGTGCAAGTTCCGGCAGCGCCTGCGCCTGTTCAAGCGCACGTTCCAGCGTGGCGTCGTGGACCGGGCGGGCTTCGGCAAGCAGCGTGTTTCCGCTGGGGGTGAGCTCGGTGTAGATGCCCCTCCGGTCGTCGTCGCAGAGGATCCTGGTCAGCAGGCCCCGGTCCTCGAGCCGGTTCACCAGGCGGGTGGTGGCACTGGGGCTGAGGGCCGTGGCGCGGGCCAGCTGCTGCATGCGCATGTGCCAGCCGTCCTGGCGGTTCAAGGCGTCCAGGACGGTGTACTCCACCACGGACAGTTGGGACTCCGCCTGAAGGGACCGTTCCAGCTCGCCCTCGATCAGGCCATGCAGGGCCGCCAGGGTGCGCCAGCCCTGCGCGCGGACCTCGACGGCGTCGTCCTTGATGCCCATGGATACTCCTTCCGTTAAGCCGCTGCGGAGGACCGCTGCCAGCGATATAGAAATAGTTGCTTGCGCGGTATATTTGCATGTGCAACAATAAATACCGCGCCTGCAACTATTTTAGGCGCCATTTCCCCTCAGAACAACCAGAACAGCTCAAAGGAGCATCACCATGCCTGTTGGCCTGATCGCCCTCGCCCTTGGAGGGTTTGGCATTGGACTTACCGAATTCGTTATCGCGGGCCTCCTGCCTGACGTTGCCGCCGACTTCGGGGTGAGCGAGGCGTCCGCCGGATGGTTCATCTCGGGCTACGCGCTCGCCGTGGTGGTGGGCGCCCTGGGATTGACGGCGGCCGTGACCAGACTGGAGCGCAAACCCGTCCTGGCCGGCCTGCTGGTGCTGTTCATTGCCGGGAACCTGCTGTCCGCAACGGCTGCTGACTACTGGCCCATGATGCTGGGGCGGGTCATCGCCGCACTCGCGCATGGTGCCTTCTTCGGCATCGGGGCGGTGGTAGCAGCAGGCATGGTGCCGCCCAGCAAGAAGGCAGGTGCCATCGCCCTGATGTTCACCGGGCTCACCGCCGCCAACGTCCTGGGTGTACCGTTCGGCACGCTGCTGGGCCAGGCCGCTGGTTGGCGGGCCACCTTCTGGGCCATCACCGTGATCGGCGTGGCGGCGCTCGCCGGCATCCTGGCGCTGGTGCCCCGGCAGGCCGGTGCAGCTGAAGCCGGCGGAAGCCTGCGTTCAGAGCTTGGCGCGTTCCGCTCCGGCCAGGTGTGGCTGTCCATCGTGGTGACGGTCCTGGGTTTCGGCGGCATGTTCGGCGCGTTCACGTACATTGCTTACACCCTCACAGAAGTGTCGGGATTCGCCGCCTCAACCGTCCCGTGGCTCCTGATCGTGTTTGGCGTGGGGCTGTTCGCCGGCAACACCCTTGGCGGCAAAGCGGCAGACCGGAACGTGGACCGCACCCTGCTGGTGGTGCTCGCCGTCCTGGCTGTGGTCCTGGTGGCATTCGCCCTTGTGGCAGCCAACCCCGTGCTGACCGTGGTCTCCCTGGTGCTGATGGGAGGATTCGGTTTCGCCACCGTTCCCGGACTGCAGATGCGCGTCATGAAGTACGCTCCGGGTGCGCCTACCTTGGCCTCCGGCGCCAACATCGGCGCGTTCAATGTGGGAAACGCCCTGGGCGCCTGGCTGGGAGGCGTCACCATTACGGCAGGCTTCGGGTACACATCGCCCATTTGGGCCGGAGCTGTCATCACCCTCGCGGGCGTGGCCGTCATGGCCTTCGCTGCGGCGGCTGCCAAGCGGAGCGAAACCCGCACTGGTACGCCAGCCGAAGCCCCGGGCGGGGCGTCGGCGGAGGCCGCCGGCGCGGTCCGCGTCTGAACCATCCGCCAGGTACCCGATGGAGGCCCGCTTTCCCGGGACTTTAGGTGGTCTGGTCCCGAAAGAATATTCAGAGGCCGTCCCGCATCAGCAAAAGTGCGACGGGGGAAGAGTCGAAACGTAGGACCTTCCATGTCAGGAAGCGCTGGCCGCCCGGGAACCTACCGCAATGCAAGAACTAACGGGCTATGGACTCCTTTTGGCCCTCTTAGGGTATCCACTGAGGACGGCACCCGGCGCTCCTCGCACGATGAGGGATCCCGCACCGGGCGCTAGCTCGCGTGCTGTCAGTTCGGTGATTTGAGCGGCATCGCTCTGGCCATGAGAGCCATTCGCTCGTCAGGGCTTGTTGGGGTGCGAGTCACTTGCACGGAGGTGAAGACGATGTCGAACTCTCCGCAGGGATCGGTGATCATGCTGTGCAGGAAGCTACCATCGGCGGCGGCAGTTAGTTCATCTCTCAGCAGTTCGAAGGGGCCGGCCATTTCTGCAAAGCCCGATTCGATGATTGTCAGTGTGGCGCCCCGATAGCGGACATGAAGCCACTCGTACCCGGATTCGTTGTCACCGATCAGTGCGCGGAGTTCGACCGTCTCAGTGTCGACCTGGTGAAGTCTTTCGATGACTCCGTCATGGACGTTGATCTCGATAAGTTGCTCTGCACCGGAGTGAAGCCGAGTTCGGACTAACTGACGAGCATCCCTCCACTGCTGATCCCTCTTCTCTTCTTCCCTGACAGAGAGACTTCCTGCAAACACTTCCCGGGTAAGCCACTGCATAGGCATAGACCCCAGCCTATGCTCAGCAGCAGGTGGGTTTGTTTGCAGCGGCCCGCTGAGGGATCCCTGCCGGGCGCATGACGTGCTCATATCGCGCGAGACCTATGTAAAGCTGATCAGATGAAGCTGCAGCCGACCCCTGCCCAGGCCATGGCCCTGTTGGCCTCGGGACTGCTAGACGTCAAGGCCTTTCCCGACATTGCTGCCCAGTGGCTGGTAGATGGCATGGATTCGGAGAACCTTCCCATGCTTGCTGGCGCCGACAACCAGGATCCTAACGACATACGCGACTTATGGACAGCAACCCTAAACGACCTCGCATTCCAGCCCGTACCACTTGAAAACCGCTGGCCTCTGATCTGGGCATACGAACTGTCCACGTGGAAAGCTGGCGAGCGAACCAAAGGCCAAGTTCTCCGAGACGCCGTTAAATACCTTCAAGAAGTCGAATATGAAGACCGGGACGCCGAGGAAGCCTGGGAACTTTGGTACCTGTGGGACGCGCTCGGCAGCACCTACTACCCACCCAGGACCGATGCTGAGATTTGGGGCGATGTGGAGAGGTACCTCCACAGCTTCGATTGACCTACTTCGGGATCCGCGTGGGCCCTGGCGACATGTGCAGATGAAGATCGCCAACCGGACGCCTGGCCGGTCTAATGGCCATCGGTCCGAGTGTTCGGTCATTCTTCTCGGCTTCATGCATCATCGGGCTGAGGCGGCCGTAGAGCCAAGCAAGCAATTGATGGGTGACCCGTGGAACACCTACGCCGCCCACCAGACCGCCGATAGGATCTTAAGGAAGAACGTCCCCGATGTCCCGGTTCTGCGCACTTATCGGCGCAGGCGATTTTCTACAGAGAGGATTTGGCATGGCTAAACGAAGAATGCACGGCACGTGGATCCTTTATCTCATCCCCCCATTTCTCGTGGCCTACGGACTTGTTTGGCTTATGAGAGACGTCTGGAACTGGTTCTAAGCAACTGACGGCGGAGTGGCAGCTAGTGATGCACCACTAATAACGGCACTGCACCGTGGGTCTCCGTAAGACGATCCCTTACCGGGCCACCCTCGCCGGAACAGTAAGCCGAATCCTCAAAGTCGATCCTGGCGACAGAGACAATGATTTCATGAGTGATCAGCCTTTCGAGTCCGAGGTTTCTTCAGCCGACCCAGCATGGAAGGCTCCTGACATTGAATTGATTGCGGTTGCTAGAGAAAACGCGGTTACTCTGCAGGCCCTCCTGCTAGCCGCGCAAGACCATGCCCGCAAACTAGATGAGGCCCTGCGAGCCATTAAAGACTCAGGCGTATCTCCAGTCGCGATCGCGGCTGACGCCGGCTTGGGTGAAGCGCATGTCTCGGCTGTACTCGCCGGCCAAACTACCCTGGACTTTCTTATGGAACACTCACGAACCGACTAACCCTTATGGTCGCGGTCGTCCCAGTGGGCCACCGGCGCACCGTGCCCCAAGACGATCCCTCACCGGACATTGCGACTGGTGAGGGACACTGCTGGCGACAGAGCCTTCACAGCGTTGCTAGATTAAGTCTGTGAAACATAAGGACTGCCATGACCCCATCTAACGAGCGCTTGCGTCATCTACAGATGTTGGCCGGCGTCGTCCTGATGAGTGGCGGCTTCCTCGTCGGGGTGCTCTGCGTATTAACGTTGGGGGCTTCGCTAGCGCAGCCGCTCTCAGCCGAATCATATGTCTTCTGGACCGCTCTGCTAGCTAGCTGCTTAGCCGCCATTGCAGTTTCTTTGGTCCTCCGACGGCGGTACAAACAATCTGCCCCCGACAAACAATGAACATCTGCGTTGGATGGTGGAACTTTCACAACGCTAATTGACGCACCGTGGGTCCCGGAAGGGGATCCCCTATCGGACGCAGGAGGGTGCGTCGGCTGACTGTAATTGAAATTGGCATTTGGGGACGCTATGGTGCGCCAAGTCCGTGGTAGCGTCCACTTATGCAAGTGACTCCACGGACCAGACGTATGGGACGCTGGCTTCTCGTTTTCCTTGCTGGATTTGTCCCGTTCGCCATTTTTTGGCCTATCTATGGCCCAACAACTGCTTTCCTCATCGGAGTGCTGGTGGCGGCCGTTGTTATTGTCACCGACCGGGCATTGCGATCCACTCGTCGAGCAAGATAAAAAGATTCGGCGAGGGCTTTATCTGTTTAGCGAGTCTCGGCGCCAGCGGGGTCCTGTCTGCAGATCTATTATCAGCGGTCCTCCGCTCATTAGCACGGACGATACCGTCTCGAACCCCCGCGCTAATCACTTTGAGCCTAGCGCCGAGTAGGCTGACAGCACGGTTGAAACAGTCGAATGAGTGCCGGTCGAGGATCGGCTTACGGGCGCACAGCTGTAACGATCGGTAGGGTTGGAGCCATGGGGGCGAAGAATTATGAACAGCTCGGCCACTGGGTGTTGCGCCAAAAGACGGTGAATACACCATGAAGGATGGCGCTAACTCAGATGCAGAGCAAACAGCCATTCCGGAGGGGTTGACGGAAGAGGACCTCAGGCTGGGCAAGGTAGCTTGCCGGCGGGTCGAAGTCGTCAAATGGATCGCCCTGGCAGTCTGCATCGGCATTGCCATTTACACATTCACGAGTGTTCCCTGGGAAACCAGGATGCCGTACGACGGAAAGTACGACAGGAGCGGCAAGGGGCTCCCCATGCAGGTTGCGATGTTTCCCGCTCCGGCTATGCTTGTCGGATTCCTGCGTTCGGGAAGGAAACCCGATGCATATCAGATGGGCAAAGGTTCACGCATTGCGACCTACATCCTCATACCGGCTGTGGCTATTGGCTTAGCCTGGGGCCAGTGGATCATGGCGGAAGGAATCCTGATTGCAGGCGGAGCGCTCCCCGGATAGGAGATATAAGCCGAAGGACCGCGGCGGTATGCCCAGCAAATCTCGCCCTGGGCGTCTACTAACTCTAGGGATTTGAGGCCCAGCGTTTGTGGCGCAGAGAGTCGACTGTCGCGTAGGAGGATCCTTCGCCGGGCACCCGAACCCCGCAGGAAAGTAAGCCGTGCGCCCGCCGGCATTGTCCTTCCGGCGGGCGGTCTGTCACGCGCGTTCTACTGGGAGCCACAATTCGCAGCTCGCTGTGCTGAAGTCGGCGGCGCGGTCTAGGACTGCCACAATCGAGGGGCCCGGGCGCAGCTGCCACGGGTTGGACGGGAACCAATCGGTGGCAGTGGCGGCCCAGGTGGATTGCAGAACTTCCGGGTACGCCCCTTCGGCGTGGAACACCGCCCAAGTGCCTGCGGGGACCTCGATCGCGTCGAGCTCCTCGGGAGCCGGGGTCGTTTCGGTGACGGCCACGCCATGGAGGTAGGTCAGTTCGCTGCCCTCCGTGTAGTCCGGGTCGACGTCGGCGCTCACCTGGAGCAGGCCCATGGGGTCGGTGTTGCTCAATTCCTTGAGCCGGGCGTGCTCTGCTGCTGGCAGTGAGGCGATGTGCGCCTGGATGTACGGGTTCGGGCCGTGGTGGATAAGCGGTACACGGGTCGAACGGCCGATGAGTCGGAATGCCGGCCGATCTGCGATGCGGGTGTCCATCGTGGTGTTCCCTTCTACGGTCAGGCGGAACCTGAGCTGTGGTTGCGTGCGAAGGGGCCCGCCGTCCCGGCGCACGTCGCCCGGACCGACGCCGTGCACTGATCGGAATGCCCGGCTGAAAGCCTCGGTCGAGCCGTAGCCATACCGCACCGCGATTGCCAGCAGCTCGCCCGTTCCGAGAACGTCTGCTGCAGCCACCGTCATGCGGCGCCTGCGGACGTACTCGGAGAGCGGCATGCCGGCCAGAGCTGAGAACATTCGGCGGAGGTGGTACTCCGTCATGCCGAGACTGACCACCAAGTCATCAATGGGGATCTCCTCAGTGAGGTGGCCGTCGATGAAATCGACGAGTTGATTGAGCGCTGCGATCACGGTTCCCCCTTCGACTACAAGCCTGCCCGTCTGGTTCACCCCGCACCCTACTATTGCTGACCGATTCGATCGCCGCTCACCTTGCAGAGCGCCCGTAGGCCGGTGGTTCACAGGACGCTTTAGGCGCCCGCTTGGGATCGGCTTACGGACGCTCCTTTGGACTACCGCGACGCCGTGAGAGACGCTCTTCGTTTTTGGGCTGCCGGGCCATGGGCAGGGCTAGGGTGGAGCTTAGTAGGAAGGGGGCCGTTGTGGCATATGTTCCGGCGTCCATGAGCGGGGCTCAAAGATCCGAGGGTTACTGGCTTCTCGAGGTGAGTGGGCAACTCATCCTGCAACTCGTCCTGGATTTCCAAGTAACTCTGGTTCTCGAACATTTCAGAATCACCATCGAGGAGAGCTTCGTTCTTGAGCACCCCGATGGCACTTCACATGTAGTCAAACCGGGCGGCGGCTTCGACCAGCTCAGTCCCGTTCTGCCGCTCTCGCGCTCCAAGGTGGTTGCTGAGGCAAGAGCCTTCGACGACGGGCGGCTTGAAATTGTCATCCAGGACGGCTTCCGGCTGAGCGTGGTGCCGGAATCCGAGTCGGCGTACGAAGCGTGGAACGTCACTGGTCCAGACGGATTACTGATCGTGTCCACGCCCGGAGGTGAGCTGGCCCTTTGGGGCAGCTCGTAGAGGGATCGGCTTACGGACGAGGTTCCCCTAGGGGGCGACGTCAAGCTTGGTGTTGCTGTGTTTGGAATGGAAGCGTTAGGTCCGGGGCGTGAATTGGACTTGGATGTGCTTGAGCTCAGTGCGGGGAAGCACCGCGGTCACCACGCCGCCGCCTGCCAGTTGGGCTCCGATACCGTAGACGAACGGGTCCGTATCGACCTCTGCACCGGGCATATCGACTCCGTTGATGACGCTCCTGGCCTGGCTGTTGACCATCCGGCCGGTAACTGTGGGGGCGTGCTGGTCCCACGGGTTGCTGCCCGGCCAGAGCTCTTGCCGATACTGGTTCATGAGGATGTGGTTGACATGGTCAACCAACAGGCTTCGAACCGAAGAACGCTCGGATGGATCGCGGTGCCAGGTGGTTCGCACGGCATCCTCAAGTTGCGGGTAACGCAGGCGCTCCACGTACTCGATCAGCCAAGGGGGCCGCGGCCATGGCGGAACTTCCTCGATCGATCTGCGTGTCTTCTCGTTGAGGTCCGCGAGGTTTACCGGGTCTGAGCGGTCATCCGGGTTTCGCCAGAGCGTATAGGTGATGCTCGCCGTCATCTCGTTGTACCCACGATCATCTTGGCCATAGGTCACACCAACGCTGTCGGTGTCCTCCAACGATGGTTGAGGCGCGAGCCCCATCACCGGAATGGGCATCAGCTTCAGGCGCTCGGCCCATCCGGCCCGCGGGTCAGGAGCGTCTGAGGGGAGAATTCCGGCCACTCGCATACCTCGAATATGAACCACACGAGGGTGCCTGTAAATGGGAACTGGGTTTCGGCCCGCATTCATGAGCAGGCCTCTATGTGTCCGTAAGTCGATCCCCAAACGGACGACTCCGAGTATTGTCCGTCTCATGGAGGCGCTAAGCATGGTCTGATGGACGGATGAAGAACTGGGTTTGGGGCGTAACAGGAGTAGCTACATTATGTATGGCTTTAGCCCTGATCGCAGTGGGCTTCCTTCAGCCTGGAGTCACATGCGCTGAAGACGATAGTTCCGCCGGCTGCCCGTCGACGCCTGTTCATGCAGTAATGCTGGGATCAGGCACTGTTCTACTTCCAACGGGTATCTTGTTCCTAATTCGATCAGGGAAACAAGAACGCCTGGCACCGGATTTGGTAGCTCCATTCAAGTAGCGGACTCTTCAAGGTCGCTACGAGTGGCACGTTGATGGATCCTCAAGCGGACGCCGGGTAGCGTGAATGATTTGCAGTCAGTTCGAATTAGTTTCCGCGATTGGTGGACTGAAGGAGGAACGTACGTGGTGTCGCAGGAACAAAGACGAGAGGCGGTCTATGACCTCATCCAGTTGCGGTACCCGTTGCAGGAGGCCTTGGCTCGACTGTCGCCTTATAAATGGCCATCGCAGGAAGAGCTCGCCACTGCCTTTGCTCGGGATATCGACCATGCACTTGATGAATTTTGGGCCGGGAAGATTAGTGCAGATGATCTTTGCGCATGGGCTGAGGAAGTGCAGGGCCGAGAAGATATTGCACTGAATCCCGAGGATCGCGATTTCTTGGCGGATGCACTCTTCCAGCTGTCCACGCCCGAGATTTGTGGTCCCGCTGATGAGGTGGCCGTTGCCCTCAGGCTGCGGCGGACCTAACGCCCAGGCCTCAGAGCAGAACACCAGAGCATTCGATAGAGGATCCTCCATCGATCTCGAAAACGGAGTGCTTGAAAACCGCCTGACGGGGCTCGCCAAGGGCTGTTGGACACTAGAGCGACTTCAGGTCAGCGGCAAATTCTCCAAAGCGACGGAGGGGTAGGCGTCGCCACCACCATGCATCTTTAGCGTCGGTACTGTAGAAGCGCCTTAACTCTTCGGCATTGTCCTCGGTTGTTGCGGCCAGAAACCGCAAGTCCAGGGCGTTCAGTTCCGGTTCCCGGACTGTTCGCACGTGCTCTGCAATCAATGGCCACACGGCCGCCAACCAGTCACGGCAGGCCAAGTCGTTCGTGTATTCGTCCACCATGTCGCTGTAACCCAGTTCGACCTCGGCCACGAGCTGCTCCCAGGCTGTCATCATCTCATCGAGGGTGAAAGCTTTCTTCCAGCCATGTTCTCGGAGTATCCGACCTGCCTGATCGAGCGACTCATTGTCCTCGGCTGTGAATCCATTCATGGCTCCCATTGTCAGTCCCTCAGGGCGGCCCAGTACAAAATCCCCCGAAGATGGATCCCTTCACGGGCCTTCCTGCAGATCCTCCAGGCAGGAAAGCCACATCAACTGCTCCCTCGAGTATTAGGATCCCTAAATGAGTCCTAGAAGCCTGCTGCCTGGTGAAGTATTGATCATGCGTTCTTTGCTTGATCACGCTTACGAGCCGAAGTGGAAAGCAGTCGACTTCGCATCCTTCCGCGTTACCGATATGAACGACGGAGGAATGGGCAGCCTCTCATTCGAAAGCACCAAATCAGACCGAAGGTTCGGCCGTACTCTGTCCGAGGGTTGGTTTAAGGATGAAGACGGGTACCCCTGCGTCGTCGCAATGCTTCTGGACAAAGAGGACGAGATCTTTGAACTAGACAGCTTCAAGGTCGATTCTTCTGCGCGGCGCCGGCTTCCCGAGTCAGAGGCGGAGATACTTTTCGACAACCCACATATGGACTAGTTCTGTGAACGTCCCCGGCCATCGCTCCAGAGGTTAGCTGTAATGTCCGCGGGAGGATCCTTTGGCGGGCACTGGCCGCTGCCGCGAAACGGCTGGCGGTGACCTGGCGTATGGAAGACTCACCCTCGTGAACAACGATTCCAAAGGGACTTTGCACCATATCGAACTCTGGGTCCCTGACCTGGGTCGGGCCAAGCAGGAATGGGGCTGGGCATTAACGAACCTGGGGTACTCGATCCATCAGAGCTGGAGCGCAGGGATCAGCTGGCGGCTCGGTCTGACATACATCGTTGCTGAGCAATCACCGGGCATGAGCAGCTCGGAACACGAGCGCACACGTCCAGGGCTTAACCACCTAGCGCTCCATGCCGGCAATAAAGAAGATCTCGATCTGTTTGTCGAAGAAAGCCGCCATCACGGCTGGGTACAGCTGTTCCAAGAAAAATACCCGTTCGCTGGCGGGTCCGAGCACTACGCTGCCTATCTCGTAAATTCTGATGGATTCGAGCTGGAACTTGTGGCGACCATCTAGGCGGATGCAGCATCGTGTCCGGTAGAGAATCCTCTACCGGACGCGCGGCAGCGACATCCCAGCTGACATCAGCGCTATGCGGGCGGATAGAAGCCCTTTAGGCTTGGCGGGCGTTGTGGTGGATCAGCCTTTTGACTGTGATGAATGTGGCGGGGATTAGAAGTACTGTGCTGCAAACTATCTGGACGACGGTGGTGTTGATGTTCCCGGCCCCTGGCCAGGGGACGTAGCCGAAGCGGTTACCGCCATATTCAACAAACTCGGTGATTGAGGTAGCGACGCCGAGCAGCGCCAGAAGTGCGAGGGCTACCCAGACAAGGCTGCTGAGACGGATAGTCACGAGCGCGTTGGAGGGTTGGGGTGTAGCCGGTGATGCGTTCATCTTCTTGCCCTTTCGTTGGTGCTTGCTGCTCCAGATGAGGTCGGCGGACAGGCCGCGGAGCGCACGACTAGCTATTGCCCGGTTAATTGCTCCTTGCGAGAGTTCCCGTTGCTGTCCGTCCGCCAGCTGCTCGTAGATATCAGAGAGGAGTTCTTGACGTCTTTCTTGCGCCACGTTCGCCGGAACGAAGCTTGTGTAGAAGTCGACCCACAGGAGGACTGCCGACATGGTTCTCGAAGTCGGGATGTCGTATAGAGCGGTCATGGCTGAACCGGGCGCAGGGTAGTTATCGGGCGCGGTGCCGTGGCCGGAGCGGGGTGGGACGCGTGGAGAGCGGCGACTCCCTTGGATGAAATGCGGTAGTGGCGCCGGCGCGGCCGACGTTCAGTCTCTGCAATCTCAGGATCTTCCCACTCGGTTTCCAGTAGGCCGGCGTCGGCCATACGCGCCAGTGCCTTGTAGAGGGTGCCATGGCCCGTCAGGGACTTTCCACCATCTCCAGACAGAGCACTCGCAAGCGCAAATCCGTACATGGGTTTGCGGTCTAACTCGGCTTTCTTAGCGATTTCCAGGACGCGAAGTTCCAAAGGAAGTAGCGTCCCTGCTTTTCGTCGCGGCATGCTGAAAGAATAGGAAGATACCTTCTCTTAAGTCAATGCCCGCCAAATCTGTTGATCTCTCGTCACCCGCTTCGTCCTAAATCCCTAGCCTCACGCCTGCAACGGTGCTGGCGTCCGGTGAAGGATCCTCAAACGAGAGCTGAATCCCCTAGGACTGACCCTGATTCAGAGCAGCGGTGAGGCGGCGTGGCAGGACGTGTTTCACCTGCATATTCACCTTGTTTCTCGATATCAGGGAGACAGCCTCGTCCGCCCTTGGGGTCAGGTTCCGGGCAAGCCTGAGGCCGTAGGGCAGCTAAACGATTCCCGCGCTCTAACCGTCGACCTGCGCGGAGCAAGCGGCTACAAGCAGCAACTCATTCGCTGAGTGATCCTTTAGCGGGCGTGACTAGTTCGCTGCTCTATCGCGAAAAGATCCTGCCTCGAATTGGTGCCTGAAAATCGAGAGTGCATGGTTTTGGTGCCTGCTGCTGCCCCAAGCACCAATTACCATTTTGACTGCCCGTAAGCCAGTCGATCGATCTCGCACCGCGGAAGCCCGCCGCGACGTTCGTCGTTTTCAGCGGTCTAAGGTTCGAGTAAGACAAGCTCGACCAGGTCCGGTCCTTCGCCCCAGTTCCTAAGTACTTTCCGGGCACTGTCGTACTGCTCTGAAAGGGGAGCTCGCTGTTCTATGAGGGGAGAGAGATCAATGACGAAGTCCAGCATCGGATACAAACCGTCAGGATCCGATCTAAAACCATCCAGGCCAGCAAGCCTCAACCCGAGCTGCTGGGCCCTGTCCAGCGCATCAAAAACTATCTCGATACCGATTAGAACAGCTGACTCTTCGACGCTCACTTGATCTGGAAACTCGGATGCCAGGGCTGCGATGAAGTCGTCTTCTATCAATCGTTTCTCCAATTCTCTTTGACCTTGGACGAGTGCGAAAACTCCCCCCCATCGAGGATCCCCTGGTGGAACGCCAGCATGCCTGCGCGTCCCTACTGAACGGGTCCTAACGGCTCAGACAGCAGGTCCCCAGGTGAGGTCGTAACGTCGGTCTGGCCATGAGAACTGATCGGGGGCGATCTGCAGAATTGAAGGCGACTGCATCGCCGCGATCAGCAATGATTCTTTACTGACTGTCTCGTTGCCTATCGACAGGGCAAACATGAGGATCCGCCAGGAATTAAAAACGGCGCGTCCGTCATCATCCCAGTCCACGTCCAGGTCCTCGCCTGTGTCCAGTTCGAAGCGACAGCCGCGGCCGTGTAGGTGAAACGAAGCCCATTCCTCTAACCGCCCGGATCGTACTGGATCGCTGCCGTCGCGGGGCACCAGCCACAATCCGGTCCACACGGTCGGGTGCTCGGTTCCGCCGTATTGCATGAGAAGAGCATCTAGACACCGAGAGGTCAGCCGAAAGAACGACTCAACAATTTCGTGGGATGCAATGCTGCTCATTGAACCATCTTGCCAAAGCGCGGCGACCGGGCAGGCCCACCAAGGGCTCGAATCGCACAAACATTTCATGCAAGACGGCTGAGATGCGCGCAGCGTCCGGTGAAGGATCCTTCAGCGGGCGCTTTGGACGTGTTTCGGAAAGTCTTCCAGTTCAGGCGAAACCATTTGGGCTTTGCCGGACACTAAAAGGCATGGGGAATCAGGGAGACACCGAAGAGGGGTTGTGGCGCCAAAGCCTTCTGGGACAGGGTGATGCGTTTGGTGCCTTGTACGACCGACATCGGGACCGGGTCTTTCGCCACGCATACCGGCTCTGCGGGGATCACCACGATGCTGAAGACATCATGGCCGCCTCCTTCCTGGAACTCTGGAGGCGGCGGAAGCAGGTCAGGGTTGTGGAAGGATCGATCCTTCCGTGGCTGCTGGTCACGACTACGAACATGGCGCGCAACAGCGCCCGCACGGCCCGCCGCTACCAGCGTCTGCTGAACTCGCTTCCCCGTGGCCAGGACGCCGACAATTCGGCTGCCGATCCCTACCGCAGATACCAAGACCAGCTCGATCAGGACCTTGCGACAGCGCTCGGAACACTGAGCACCGAAGACCTGCACCTGGTGAGCCTGATTGTGTTCGAGGATCACACCATCGCAGCGGCCGCCGCCGCACTGGGCCTCACCCCTGCGGCAGCAAAGTCACGGATGCACAGGGCCCGCCATCGCCTGAGAACCGCTCTCGACGGTGACGTACGAACCAACCCGCCCACCGCTTCAACACCGGTTCTGGAAGGAGAACGGCCATGAACCAACTCCACGTCGACAAACTGTTCAATGATGCCCTCCGGGCAGAACTCGTCTCCCAAGTCGCTCAGGAATCACCGGTGGCAAAACGGAGGCGCACGAAGGTGTGGCTTGGCTCCGGGCTGCTGGCCGGGGCCGGACTGCTTGGCGTCGGAGCGGCAGCGGCAGGGCTTTTCGTCATCCCCGGAAGCGAAAAAGTGACACCCCTGGCCTCCCCCGTGACCACAACCTACGCCGGCACAGCAACCGTTGAGTTGGGCTCCCCACCCGAGGGTGCCACAGGGATTCAAATGGAACTCACGTGCCTGACGCCCGGCTGGTTTACATTTCCCGACGGTGCGTCCAGCAGCTGCTCCGCGCAGGACGCGGCCAGCGACAGACTGGGCTGGAGCGGCTACACCATTCCCCTCGCCCCGGGCCAGGACAGCGTCACCATCACGGCCGCCCCCGAGGCGCGCTGGCAGCTCACCGCGAAGTACGTGAAGCAGGAACGAACACCCCTGGGGGTCAATGCCAAGGGTGAAACCTACGGCGTCGAAAGCCAGGAGAACGGAACCCCCGACCTGATCGCTGTGATGGCCACCAACGGGCAAACCGGTTACGCCTACTCCAAGGACCTGAACGGCGGGCCCATGCCCACCAGCCCGGAAGATGCCGTCAAGAACTTCAGCACCCCCCGCCCGGACCGCGAAATCCCAGTCTTCCAAAGCGACGGAGAAACCCAGATAGGCGTCTTCATGGCCTCCGGCTCCGGCGGAGGTTCACCCTCCTACCCCACACCAAGCGCCCCGCCAGGATGAAACGTTCACTCGCTGCTATCTGCGGTTCTCGATCTGCTCCGATTGCTGCATCCGAAAGCGGCATGCCAGCCTTCTACCTGTCCGCGACAACCTTTGAGGAAGCACGATGAAAAGCATCCAGATTTGGCGATGCCTGGTTCCGACCCTGCTCCTTAGCGTGTTGCTGACGTCTTGCGGCAACGAGGGAACGGGCGGAGCTGGACCCACAGAAGTCACGGAACCCAAGACAACTGCCACGAGCACCATCCTTAGTTCTCCCAGCAGCCCCGTACAAAGCGGCGGCCCCCTTGCGTGCGTTGACTGGGTCCGGTTCGAAACACCCCAGAATCAATACGACAACGCTGCTTTGGTGCTCATCGGGAAGTCGGTAAGCCAAGCAGGCGAAACCAGCATCTACGGTCACAGGGCGACGACTCACCTTGTAGAAGTCGAACAGATACTCAAAGGCGATCCAGGAGAAGGGAACTTGCACATCACCTCCACGCCGCCGACCTGCACCGCAGGAGAGTCCTACCCCGACGGCGATCCGCTCGATACCGCTGAGAGAGTCATCATTTTTGCGTCCAAACAGGGCAGCGAGTGGTTCACGATCACCCCAGCACAAGGAGTCCTGCCTTTCCCGCAAGGCTCAAACCTTCCTTTCCCCTGAGACGTATGGCCCCTGTCATCTGGCTCGAAACGACGAGCTTAGGAACCGAGAGCATTGCTCGGTGAGGGATCCTCCACGGCGCGCTGGCTCTATCGGGTGTCTAGCCCAACTGTTGTGTTCGACCAGACTCATAATGAAGGACGCCGTTGCGTTCCAACGTGGACAGCCTGTCGGCGACTTCCTGTGCTTGAGGCTGACCGCAGGATATGGCGAAGAACCGCGGAGAGATGAGATCGAGGAGGCAGCCCTTCTCGGCAAGTTCCTCGGCCAGGGGGCGCCATGCGTTCGGGTCATCAGCAGTCAGTTGGACTCTGAAGGTGAAGTTGAGCGCGTCGCACTCCACGCCAGTGGCAACGAGCGCGTTCTCAGCGGATCGCATCACGCTTACGCGGTCGCCAAAGTTGACGTCGTAAAGATACGCGGGGACTCCCAGAACAGTCGCTGTGCCGTCCGTTTCCAGGCGACCCCGAAGTCCCTCCCACATCTGCTCCGTGTCAGGTTCAGGGGGCGCCGCAAACCATATGGTCTCTCGCGCTTCCTGAGCTTCCGGAAGGGGCTGGAGCGAAGCGTCGCGCCAGTGTGCCACGATGCTGGGGTGTTGCCGGTAATCAGTCACGAGCTGAGACTACCCAAGGAAAACAGGGATGAGACTGCTCCGCAGGGCATGTCTTCCCCGCAAGGACCGGTAAGTGATCGCTCATCGGACAGTATGTACTGGGAGCAGAGGGTGTGGAGTGTAACCGCACGGCTTGAGACACGTTTCTTCCGCAGTCTCACGCTCAACTTGGAGTCTCTCCCCACCAGGGCTCAGTGACCACGACGTTGTACCCAGCTCCCAGGGCAAGGCGAACCTGGCGCAGAAGATGTACCCCTTCTGCGACCCAGCCGACGTCGCCCGGGCCTTCGAGCGGAACCTTGTCCTCCTCGAATCGAGAGTTCCAAGAGATGAGCCGCTCGGCGAGCTCATACGGCAGCCCCAGAGATCGCAGATCAGCAGGTTTTCCTTGCTCCCACAGTGGACCCGGCCCATAGTCCGGCCAAAACTCTAGTTGCATCACTGTCTGATTATTACCCAACCGCGAATGTCGGCAGCGGCTCCCTAAACGCAACAACAAACCTGATTGACTGTCCCAGTGAGGGATCGGCATACGGGCGCTTCTTTGAACTGCGATCGGGCATGAAAGACTCCAGTTATGGTGACCGCTGTTCATTACTTCGCGACTCTTGAAGATCAGATGCTGTTGCTCGATTACTTGGGTGAGCCCGCTAAGGTGACCTTGCATCCATGGCCACTCATCAAAACGCCACTGACGGCATTGAGCCGGGAAGAAGCGCTTGAACAATCACGCGTGATGGTAATGAATCACCAGCTCGGCTCACCCGTTCCAGTCCGTCCCGGTGATGCAGCGATGCAAGGCGGCTCTGTCCACGCCGTATTCAACAGATTGAACTGGGAGAAGTTAGCTCCCGCAGAGAATGAAGCCCTGATGGATTCGAACGCTTCGCCCACCATCTTGTGGTCTCCTGCTCGTCTGCATGCAGAAGCGATCTTTCCCAGTTCGCTGGGCTCACAAGCAGATTCGATGGCGGAAGTTTCCAAGGACTATGAAAGATGGGTCAATCGCAGCATGTCGTGGATTCGGCGCAACGGAACTCGGGTCTGGGGGCTGGAAGGGCGCCAGGCGCGGCCAGACTTGGACATCGAGCTCAGCTTCATCAGCACCGTCTTTGCACTCCCAGACGCCTTGCAGGCGATGGAATCCGGCACACCCGGCCGCGACCCTAAAGCAAAGAGAACTGAAGCAGCAACCGGAAACTGATCCAAGAAAGCTGGGACCTCGTCCGGTAGAGGATCCTTCACCGCACGGCTGTGGGACTCCCAGGAAAACTGGGATGTTCAATAATCTAGGTTGGGGCTACGCTTCAGCACATGAACGAGCACGCGGTTCCCAATCCTGCCGGCGGGTACTTGTTTGAGTTCAAGGGAAAACGCCCCCTTCGTGAGACGGCCCGCTGGGTATCTGGTGTCGCTTTGGTTTGCGCGGGAGTAGCAATCGCGATCATAGGGAACGTCATCCATTCCTACTTATCCATGCCGCTTGGGATTGCAGTAGCAGTTCTCGGTGCCATCATGCTCGTCTTGCACGCAATGACAAAGAGTCGAACGAGGGCTGTGGCTGCTGCTTCCGGCCTCTCTGGCAAGCGCCATGTGAAGAATGGAAACACCGGACGGGATTCGGTTGCAGCGGAACTTGCCCTTCTAGCAGACCTCTATTCGAGGGGCGCCCTTAGCGCAGAAGAATTTTCGGCAGCCAAACGTCGCGTACTCGATAGCTAAGTGTCCAGGCTAAAAAGCCGTCCACTCGAGGATCCCTCACCGGGCGGGAACACAGTTGGCGTCCAGCGATACACAAGACCGGCGAAGGATCGAGCACTAAGCCCGTCGGTAGGGTGGTTTCATGACACACCTTGTCGAGCACCTTGAGCGCTACTTGGGCACCATCACCGAGGGATGGTCCAAGGAGGCCGAAGGCAACCCAATGCACGCGCAGGTGGTCAGGTTCGCTAACGGCCCCCTCGAAGGAGTGACCGCGTACTCGACCTTGGGACTGAGCCGACATGCACTGATGTTGCCGGGCAGAGCGCCCGTTCGGATGGAGTTCCTGATGATGGTCCGAAGCGGCCACTTTGAGCGCTACGTTCCGTCAATCATGCAGCAACTCGTGCATGAAGTGGTCCATCAGGGGACGGCTCCCCTGCGAGGTGAAGTCATTGGTCCCAGGGGGCCGCTGGATCCAGACACCGGCCTGGAGGCCTTCTACTTCAGTATTCCGGTCTATCAGCCAGAAGGGTTCGCGACCTGCGAGGACCACAATGGGCCCATCGTTATCTCGTGGCTTGTGCCGCTCTTTCCCGCTGAAGCCGCTCTCGTCAGCACGCATGGCTGGTCAGTCCTAGAGGACCTGCTAGCCCAATTCGATCCGGATCTTACCGACTGGCGTCGACCTGCGCTTCCCGAGCACACGGTGTGAGGTCGAGCATCGGGCCAGTTACAGGGATCACTTGGCCGTGCCCAGGCGGCAATTGCGCGCCCGTTGAGGGATCCTTCACGATGCACCTTCCTACTGCCTCGTTGTGTAATGTTTTCCGGGCTTCGATGAAGTCCGCGATCAAGTTTTGCCCACCCGACGCTCCTCGCAGCAGAAGCCTTTAGATCCACCGGCCCTCTGCCAGATCAGACCAGAACTCGATGCGATGTGTGGATGATTTTCGGTCAGGATTGTTGAAGAACTCGCTTTGGAAGTAGGAGGCGAGATCGCTGCCGTAGTAGATCACATCAGTTTGATACACGGAAAAAACCGGGCTGCCGGCGGGTGCAGGAGCTGCGGGCATGAAACGGTGCGAATAGATCGGGATGAGGACAGGCACGGTGCGCAATCGCTCTCGTGCCGCTGGGAGGACTTCCTCAACTTGGGTGGGCCGCTCGCCCCATTCCTCAGGCCAGAAACCATTCTCCCCAACATCAAACAACACGCCATCGCGCGGCCAGTCGAGCCTCTTCTGAATTCCGACGGGGTCGCAGCCAATCAACCCAGCCAGGGCCTATCGGCATCGCCAGACTCAAGAACCGCGCATGATCAGGACTGAACCCGAACGAGAACTGCTCTTCAACATCCTCGAGCTGCCGTGGCGATAAGCCCGGAGCCAAAGGAACCTTGGCCGCATAAAGCACCTTCAGGGCTTCTTCAACAAGAGAACTCACGCAATAAATCTAACCGTAGGGTGACTCGTTCCAGTTCAACACCCCACGCTGCCAGTCCGGGTCCTAGTGCTGTCATGAATCTAGAAATTACTGCCAAGGACTTCCCGAATATCCACGGCAGTCAGGCGCCCGTAGGCCGATCCTTCAGCGGGTGTGACTAGTTCGCTTCCCGGTCGCGAAAGGATCCTGCCTCGAGCTGGTGCCTGAAAATCGAAAGTGCATGGCTTTGGCGCTTGCTGCTGCACCAAGCACCGATTGCCATTTTGACTGCCCGTAATCCAGTCGATCATCTCGCACCGCGGAAGCCCGCCGCGACGTTCTTCGTTTTTCAGCCGTCTAAGGTTCGAGTAAGACAAGCTCGACCAGGTCCGGTCCTTCGCCCCAGTTCCTAAGTATTTTCCGGGCACTGTCGTACTGCTCTGAAAGGGGAGCTCGCTGTTCTATGAGGGGAGAGAGATCAACGATGAAGTCCAGCATCGGATATAAGCCGTCAGGATCGGATCTAAAACCATCCAGGCCAGCAAGCCTCAACCCGAGCTGCTGGGCCCTGTCCAGAGCATCAAAAACTATCTCGATACCGATTAGAACAGCTGACTCTTCGACGCTCACATGATCTGGAAACTCGGATGCCAGGGCTGAGATGAAGTCGTCTTCTATCAATCGTTTCTCCAATTCTCTTTGACTTTGGACGAGTGCGAAAACTCCCGCCCCACAGGGGATCCTTCAGCGTGCTGCGTGCCATCGTCGAATCCAAGTTCGGCTCAGGGAGCGATGACATCTGGGTGGTGTAATTCAGTCATCGGAAGCGACTATGACGTGAAGCGTGCGGAGAGTCCGATCAATCACGATGTACTCGTAGAAACCCAGGCTGCCGGTGACGAAGCCGTAGTCATGTTCGGCTTCCGGTGGGGGATTCCGTAGTTTCAGTACAGTGCCTGATCCCAAGACTGAATAGATGGTTTCCAGCCGTTGAATGGCATCGGCGGGTTGGGAGTATCCCGGGTCCGTCCAGTCTTGGTCCTTTGCCCAGGCGTCGATCTCGGCTTTCGCCGCTTCGGCCGTCGATGCCTGGAACAGACCTGGGTGGATGGCATCAATCCTCCACCGCCCGTGAATTCCCCATGGGCGGACTTCCGCCGCCGAGGGAAATGGAGAAGCATAGTCGTGCTGGTAGCCGGGGCTCTCGATTAAGCGCTCCAGAATGGCTTGGTCGTCCTGGGCCGGGTCAATGAGGAAATGCGTCAACTGGACCCACATAGAGGTACCGGAATCGAGATGGACTGTGTCATCTCCGACAAAGGGCAATGTCATGGCTCAAATGTATTTAGGTTCACTCACTGGGCCAACGTCGGCGCGCGCGCAAGTAACGATGTCCTACTCAGCAGACGTGGCCACGTTGCCGCCGATCCGCGGGGCGGAAGCTGTGAGAACGAACTGCGCTACCCGCCCGTTAGCCGGTCGATCATCGTGCTCAGAAGCCCGCTGCCACGTTCCGCGCGGATGCTGACCCCTGACATGTACGTAGGACCCGCACGATGAAGTGCGCGGTGATGGGGGGATTACTGCAACCATAGTCGTCATGACTGGAATTAAGATCGGTTACGCCCGGGTCTCGACGAACGACCAAGACCTGACGGCCCAACGAAACGCCCTCCTTGCCCTTGGTGTTGATGAGAAGCAGATCTTTGTCGATCACGGCCTAACGGGAGCAAACCGTGTGCGGCCGGGGCTTCGCGAAGCAATGGCTGCGTGCCGGGCCGGCGATACCCTCGTGGTCACAAAGCTCGACCGGCTGGCGCGCTCCCTTTCGGATGCGCGAGATATAGCCGACGAGCTGACAGCCAAGGGAGTAGCCCTCAGTCTGGGCGGCAGCACCCATGATCCGACTGACCCGGTAGGCCGGCTGCTGTTCAACGTCCTGGGAATGGTGGCCGAGTTTGAGGCGGATCTGATCCGGATGCGCACCCGCGAGGGCATGGCCGTTGCAAAGGCCAAGGGGCGGCTGAAAGGCAAGCAGCCGAAATTGTCCAAGACGCAGCGGAAGCACCTTTTGACACTGCACGATGCCGGAGAGCACACACAGGCCGAGCTGGCCGAGTTGTTCAGCGTGTCACGGACGACGGTATACCGCGAGCTTAAAAGGCGCACCATCTGAAGTTTGAGCGGCGCCCCTGTTTAGGGTCCATTTCCCTCATCGCCGAGCATGCGCTGCGCCCCACCTGTGCCGTGGCGAAAGCTTACTTCGGCGACGGATAGCCATCACCGCAATAACGGGGTATCAGAGTCACGACGGCGAGGAGACTCGACCACTCCTTGCCGTAGCAGATGCTCCTGCTCCCCTCCGACGCTTCACAGACATAGAAGCGTCGGGGGAGCCAGGGGATCAGGCTGTCGGGTCCGAGGAGCGGCGGACCATCAGGGCCGGTTCCAGCTTGCGGGTCGCTGCCGGCCCGGCGGTCCCGGCGATCCGGTCCAGCATGGCCCTCGCAGCCACCTGGCCCAGCTCCCTGGCGTGCTGGTCAATGGACGTCAGGCCAATCAACGGGGAAGCCGCGAACTCAATGTTGTCGCAGCCAACAATGGCCACGTCGCCAGGGATGGACAGTCCCCGGGCGGTGAGGGCCTCCATGACGCCGATGGCCGTGAGGTCATTGTGCGCGAAGATCGCCGTGGGGAGCTGCCCGTCCGAGTCGAGGAACTGCTCCATCACCGCGCGTCCGCCGCGTTCGGTCATGTCGCTGTGCACCAGTTGGGGCGCGAGGCCGTGCTCCTTCATGGCGTGCAGGTAGCCCTCGCGGCGGGCGGTGTAGGGGAGCCAGTCGGAGATGTCCACATGCGCAATCCGCCGGTGCCCCAGGCCGTAGAGGTGCTCCACGGCGAGTACGCCGGAACGGAAGTCGTCCGTCAAAACTGAATCGACGCCGTCGGCCTCCAACTCACGGGTGATCACCACCGCGGGGGTCCCGCGCAGGGCGGCCGCAAGGTCCTCGGAGGTGCCGGTGTAGCCGGCCAGGATCACCCCGTCCACGCGCAAGTCCACGAAGGAGCCCACCGCTTCTATCTCGGTGCGGGGATCCGCGGAGCCGACGGCGACCATCACCTGGTTGCCGCTGCCCGCCAACCCTGCACTGAGGCCGTCATAGATGTCGGCGAAGACCGGGTTGTGCAGGTCGAGGAAGAGGACTCCTACGGCGTTGGTCCGGTGGCTCGCCAACCGGCTCGCCAGCCGGTTAGGGGAGTAGCCCAGGGCGGCGGCGCTTTCCAGCACCGCCGTCCGCTTGGCGGGGGAGACCTTGGGGGACTCGCGCATCACCAGGGACACCAGCGCGCGGCTGACTCCGGCCTCGCGTGCCACGTCCTCCATGGTCACTGACCGTGGCGAAGGGGAAGTCTGTTTCACAAGACTCCACTATGCCAGCAGGCGGCCCGGCCTTAGGCTCCGAAGGGCAGCCGCGGGTCGATGTTCTGGGTGTCCCAAGTTTGGCGTACCCAGCCGTGGTGCGGGTCGTCGCTGATCAGCCATTCCCGGACGGGACCCGGGCCCGCCATGACGTTGAGGTAGTACAGGTCGTAGCCGGGCGCTGCCATGGAGGGGCCGTGCCAGCCGTAGGGCACCAGGACGACATCGCCGGTGCGGACCTCGGCGGAGACGTCGATGGGGCGTTCATCCGAGGCATAGACGCGCTGGTAGCCGATGGCGTCAGCGTCGGACGGCGCTCCGGATCCGTCGGCCACCTGCGTCTCGAAGTAGTAGATCTCTTCGAGGTGGGTCTCGCCGTCCTTTTCTTCGTCGTGCTTGTGGGGCGGGTAGGAGGACCAGTTTCCGGCGGGAGTAAGGACCTCGCAGACGATGAACCGGTCCGCTTCCAGCGCGGCGGGTGTGCCGAAGTTGTGGACCTGGCGTGAGCAGTTGCCCGCCCCGCGAAGTTCCACGGGGGTGTCCGCAGCCGGTACCAGCCGGGTGGGGTACGAGGCCTTGGCGGGTGCCGTCGCGATGGCGACCCGGCCGCCGTCGGCCGAGCTGACAGTGACGGCGCGCCCAGTCCCGGTATAGAGAACGTCGCTGGGGCCGGCGAACACGGACGCGCGGCCGGCGAGAGGGTAGTCCGTGCCGTCCACAGTGGCGGTGAAGGACCCGTTGAGGGGCACCACAATGCGTTCTTCGTCCGCGGCGGGAAGTTCGACGGCGGCGCCCGCGGCCAGGGTGGCCACCTTCAGGCCGGTGTGTGCCCACCCATCAACAGTGAGGGAGGAATCGGACGTCCCGAGAGAGACATCCCAGATGCCGTCGGCGGCGGTGCCCAGGGGGTAGACCCAGTTGGTCATGGTGTGTGTTCCTTGCGGTTTAGCGTTGTACGAGTGTCATTTCAAAGCTGTAGGAATCGGCGCGGTAGACGTGGTGTCCGGTTTCGATGTGCCGGCCGGTGTCGTCCACCGCGGTGCGCTCCATGGTGACCAGGGCCGAACCTTCGGCGGCGTCCAGCATGGAGGCCTGGTACTCGTTGGCCGTCACGGCCCCGATCCGCTGCGTGGCCAGCCGGAAGTTGACGCCGCCGCGGCGGAGGATCGAGTAGAGGCCTTCGGCTGACAGCATCGCTTCGTCCATGGAAGCGATGTCGTCGCGCACCCAGTTCTCCATCAGTGCCAGCGGCTTCCCGCCCACTTTCCGCAACCGGGTGAAGTGGTACACCTTGGATCCGGCAGGCAGTTGGAGGATGGCCAGGGTGGCGTCGTCGGCCTCAATGTGGGAGAAGCTGAGCACCTCGGTGGTGGGCTTCTTGCCGTTGTTGGTGAGGTCGTCGTAGAGGCTGGAGAGTTCCAGGGGGCGGCGGACCTGGCTGGAAACCACCTGGGTTCCCACGCCGCGCTTGCGCACCAGCAACCCGGAGCGCACCAGTTCGTCCATGGCCTTGCGCATGGTGGGCCGGGAGAGGTTCAGCTGCGCCGCGAGGTCGATCTCATTGTCCAATCGGCTGCCCGGTTCCAGGACTCCGCTGTGGATGGCCGCCTCGATGCCCTGGACTACTTGGTGGTAGAGCGGCACGGGGGAGCTGCGGTCGATGCTGAGGCCCAGGTTGTTCGCCACGGTGTATTCCTGTTCTCGGTCGCAGCGTCCGGTTCCGCCCGGATGGGGCGCAGCCGCTTTGCCGCCATATGTTCTCTTGATAGGACATACTTTCTGGTTCGATCGTAGCAGGCGGGGTTCTTGGGTCAAGGCTGACTGCGCGCCGGTTGGGCAGCATGGCGTCAAATCGACTTGTTCTGACATTAAGACTTTCTCTTGACGCCGCGAATTAGAGCGCTCTAATCTAGTGGGACGCATCACATTCCGGACCGTTCGGTCCCTAAAGAATCTGAGAGGCAACAATGCTGTTGCAGAAACCTTCCCCTAGTGCCCCCGGGTCCACGCGACGGGGCTACCTGGCCCGCCTGACCGTCATCTCCACCCTCGGCGGCCTGCTGTTCGGCTACGACACCGGCGTGATTTCCGGCGCCCTGCTGTACATGAATGACTCCCTGAACATGACCGCCGTCGAAGAAGCCACCGTTGTCAGCGCCCTGCTCTTCCCCGGCGCCGCCGTCGGAGCCCTGGCCGGTGGGCGGATGGCGGACAAACTGGGCCGCCGCGGATCGCTGCTGGTCTGCGCGCTGCTGTTCCTGCTGGGCGCGATCGGCTGTGCCATCGCACCCAACGTCACCTTCATGGTCGCTGCCCGCATCATCCTGGGCCTGGGCGTCGGCGCAGCTGCCGTCACCTGTCCGCTGTACCTCGCCGAAATGGCCCCGGCCCACCTTCGCGGGCGGATGGTCACCATCAACGAACTCATGATCGTGACCGGCCAGATGCTGGCCTTCGCCATCAACGCCCTGCTGGACGCCCTGATCCACGACACCGAAGTGTGGCGCACCATGCTGGGCATCGCCTCCCTCCCGGCGCTGGCGCTCCTTGCCGGGATGCTCATGCTCCCCGAATCACCCCGCTGGTACGCCATCCGCGGGCGGCTCGAAGACAGCCGCCGCGTCCTGGCCATGAGCCGCACGCCGGAACAGGCCGCGGTCGAATTCGAGGAAATCGCCCGGACCGCCCGCACCGCCAAGGAAGAACGCGGCCACGCCTGGCGCGACCTTAAGAACAACCCCTGGATGCGCCGGCTGCTGTGGATCGGCATCGGCCTGGCCATCGTCCAGCAGGCAACCGGCATCAACACCGTCAACTACTACGCACCCACCATCCTCGAAAAGAGCGGGCTTGGGGTCAGCGCCTCACTCGTAGCCACCATCGGCGTCGGCGTCACCTCGGTGCTGATGACCATCCTGGGCATCTGGCTGCTGGGCTTCGTGGGCCGCCGCAAAATGCTGGTGATCGGCTTCTCCGGCGTGGTGGGCTCGCAGGCGCTGCTGGCCATCGTCTTCCTCCTGCCCCAGTCCGACCTTGCCAGCTACACCATCCTGGCCGCCATGATGCTGTTTGTGGCTTTCGTCCAGTGCTTCATCGGCACCTGCGTCTGGCTCCTGCTCTCGGAGATGTTCCCGCTGGCCATCCGCGGCTTTGCCATGGGAATCGCGGTCTTCGCCCTGTGGACCGTCAACGCCGCCATCTCCTTCCTGTTCCCCATCGTGGTCAACGCCCTCGGCTCCACCGGAACCTTCGGACTTTTCGTCCTGGTCAACGTCGCGTCGCTGGCCTTCGTGGCGAAATTCGTCCCGGAAACGAAAGGCCACTCGCTCGAGGACCTTGAAGCACACTTCCGTGACGGTGCGGTGCCTGCAAAGGTTTCCGCCTAGCCCTCCGGCGGAGACCGCCGCACCCTGATATCCGACTGCCAAGCATCGCGGGGTCGGGACCAGCCCTTCCGGTACCAGCCGGGCGGGCAGGGCCCGGCCCCGCGTTTGCGTTGGCTGGCCTAGGCTGAACCCATGACCAGCGGCGGACGACGACGGCAGCCATGAGCCATACCGGAAAGCTGGGGCCAACGCCCCGCAGCCTCGAAGTCGAGGACCTGGAGAGCTTCGACCGGCTGGTCGCCGCGGGGGCGGTCCGGGCCCACGGATGGCATGCGCAGTCCCTGGACCTGCGGGGCAGGTCGGCGGCGCTCAACGGCCTGGACGTGGAAGGCGCCCTGTTCCTGGGCTGCACGTTCGACGACGGGATGGAAAGCAGGCTCCGCGCCAGGGGAGCCCTGATTTTCCCGCGGCTGCAGGGTGTCCCCTTCGATCCCTACCGCTCCGCCCTGTACTCGCCCGCCGAACTCTACGAAGGGCTGGCCGGGGCCCCCTACGAGGAACTGCCGGATGCGCGGATCTACCACTGGAGCATCCAGCCCGGCCGGGAACACCGCGTGGAATCAACGCTGGCATCTTCCCTGCACGACCACGCGATCGGCGATGCGCTGGACGAGGTGCTCCGGGCCGGCCCGTGGTCCGGGAAA
This sequence comes from Pseudarthrobacter sp. SL88, assembly GCF_026672455.1. Taxonomy (NCBI): domain Bacteria; kingdom Bacillati; phylum Actinomycetota; class Actinomycetes; order Micrococcales; family Micrococcaceae; genus Pseudarthrobacter; species Pseudarthrobacter sp. SL88. Next base: position 3,042,755 of record NZ_JAPPRD010000001.1, on the reverse strand, counting down.
CGCATGGTGGGCGTCATGGGAGGGCACGCCGCGAAACGGGGGAGCGCTGACTACGCGGAGGCCGCGCGGCTGGGGCGGCTGTTGGTCAGCGGCGGACATGCGCTGGCCACGGGCGGCGGGCCGGGTGCCATGGAAGCCGCCAACCTGGGCGCCTATCTGGGCGGGTACGACGACGGCGGCCTGCAGGCCGCGCTCAGCCTCCTGGCTGCCGTCCCCGGCTTCCGCCCTTCCGTGTCCGCGTGGGCACGCGCCGCGGCAGCCGTCGTCGACCGCTACCCTGGCGGGACACCCTCGCTGGGCATACCCACCTGGTTCTACGGGCACGAGCCGCCCAACTACTTCGCCACCCACATCGCCAAGTACTTCGCCAACTCCATCCGCGAGGCCGTCCTGCTGGACGTCTGCCGGGGCGGCATTATCTTCCTCCCCGGCGCCGCGGGGACCGTCCAGGAAATCTTCCAGGACGCCTGCGAGAACTATTACGGCGCACGGGAAAAGGTAACGCCCATGGTCCTGGTGGGCACGCAGTACTGGACCCGCGACTACCCCGCCTGGCCCCTGCTCCGGCAGCTCGCGGCGGGCCGCGCCATGGAGGACCGGATCTTCCTGGTGGACACCGTAGACCAGGCCGTGGCGGTGCTGCAGGACTGACAGGGGAACCGCCCCTGGCGGGTCACGGCACGTGCAGGCCTAGAGGTCTTTCCGGCACTGCGCCTTGCTCAGCTCATACAGGCCGTTGCGGTCCCCGTCTGCGAGGCTCCCGGAGGCGCCAACCGAACCGCCGATTTCCGGATACATCAGCTGGGCGGGGTCCGCCACATGGTCCAGTCCCATCACGTGGCCCAGCTCGTGCAGGATGACCGCCGCGGCGTACAACCTCCCGTCCGGCTGGCGCAGCTCATCGGTAATCTGCGGGGCATCCAAATCCAGGCTGCCGGTGACAAACGTCTTGGGACCGCCGTCGAAACTGAAGTGCGTGCTGCCGCCCGTGCCGATCACCTTGCCAGCAAGTTCCGGGGAGGTGTCCGGCGTGGTCCAGGCGATCAGCAGCGGCGCCCAGCGCTCGCCATAGGCTGACGGCTGGTACGCGGCGCGCTGCGACGAGGGCTGTTCGCCGGTGGTGCCGTCATAGACGAAGGTGATGCCGGTGGCGGCCGAAATGATCCTGATGGCATCCGGGACGAGCCGTTCCGAACCGGCAGGGGCCAGCTTGTCATTGACCACGTAGTGGAGGGGGCGACAGGGCGAGTAGCCCACCGGGGTGCCGTCACCGTTGACCGCCAGGAAGCGGTAGGAGTCGCTGCCCGCTGCCGGAACCTCCGGCTCGGCCAGCGGAACCGGCTCCTCCTCGTAGCCCGGAGGGGGCGCGTCCGTGCTGGCCGCGGATGGTTCGCCGGCGAGGCCGGGGAGGGGTTCCGCCCGGCCTGCGTCGGGTTGTTCCTGCGAGTGCCCGGGGACCTGACTTGGCCCCTGACCTTGGGCCAGCAGTTGGCTGATCCGCGGATCGCCCAGGGCCAGGGCGCCGCCCAGCACGGCAGCCGTGCAGAGAGCGACGACGAGCACGGCCCGGTAGCCCGGACCGTGCTTCCGTGCGGGGCGGCTGACGGCGTGCCGGGGCGGGAATTCCTCCACTAAAGGGCTTTCACGGCAGGGGCCGCAGCTAGCCGACGACGGTGCCGAAGACGAGCCCCAGCAGGTAGGTGACGGCGGCAGCGCCCAGGCCGATGCCCAGCTGGCGCAGGCCTCGGGTGAGGGGGGACGTGCCGGACAACAGGCCGACGATGCCGCCGGTTGCCAGCAGCGCCACGCCTACCAGGACGCCGGCTACCACCAGGGCGGAAACCCCGGTCAGGCCGAACAGGAAAGGCAGGATAGGGATGATGGCGCCGGACGCGAAGAAGCAGAAGCTGGACAACGCGGCTCCCCAGGCGGTGCCCACGGCCTCGTGCTGGTCTTCCTCCTCCGGCAGTTCGGGCTGGAGGGACAGGCTGGGATCGCAGTCGCAGGAGAGGATGCCCATGCGTTCGGCCACCCGGTGTTCGGCTGCTTCGTGGGACATGCCCCGGGCCAGGTACACCAGCAGGAGCTCGTTGTGTTCCAGGTCCAGCTTGGGAGCGGCAGCCAGTGTGACCTGCGTGGGGCGGGTGGCGGCCAGGAGTTCCCGCTGGGACCTGACGGAGATGAACTCACCGGCACCCATGGACATGGCGCCGGCCAGGAGGCCAGCGATGCCGCTGAGCAGCACCACGCTGCTGGCAACGCCGGAGGCCGCCATGCCCATCACGAGCGACAGGTTGCTGACCAGGCCGTCATTGGCGCCGAAGACCGCGGCACGGAAGGTTCCAGCCAGCCGGTTGCGGCCCCGCGTGGCCAGCCCACGGACAACTTCCTCATGGATCTGTTCGTCCGCGGCCATGGCCTCGGTGGCGTTGGGGTCCTTGGCGTAGGGCGAGCGCCCTTCGGCGCGCTGGGCCAGCGCGAGCACGAAGACCGACCCGAAGTGGCGGGCCAGGAATCCGAGCATCCGGCTGCGGGCCGAGGCCGGGCGCGGTTTCCCGGCCTGATCGCCGAGCAGTCCCAGCCAGTGGGCTTCGTGGCGGCCCTCGGCTTCGGCGAGGGCCAGGAGGATCTCGCGTTCCTCGCCCTCACGATTCTGGGCCAGATCGCGGTAGACGGCGGCCTCGGCCCGTTCATCGGCCAGGTACTGGCGCCACCGCTTGAGGTCCGCGGACGACGGTGCAGGATGGTGGCCCGCTGCGCCGGTACGCGGGGCGAACTCCGGGCTGGAATGGTGCGGGGTGGAATGGTTTGGCGTGGACTGGGCGTGCTGCGACACGAAGACTCCTGGGCTGGTGGGACATGATATTCGGCCCCGTTGCAGAGCCAGCCTACTGCGAATTTCCGCGGTTTTTCGGCTGGCATTCCTCGCTTCCGGGTTTCGGTATGCCTTAATCCGGCGGCGCTCCCGGCGTTCCCCGGGAGGCTCTCCGCGCACTGTCCACAGCCGGCCGTTGGACTCTTGACCCGGCCCAGCCGCGGTGTTGTGATGAAAGTGCGGCGCGGCCAGGCCGCCACTCACAAGAGCACGTCAGGCGAACACACGGAGGTTGAATCATGGGCACCACCGGACAGCACCCGGACATGCCGCACCTGGACGCCGTGGAGGCGGACCCCGCATATGACTATGCCGAAGACACACCGGTCACCAGCGAGGACTGGGACACCGAGGACGAATTCCTGGACCAGGAGGAGCCGGTGGTCCATGCAGCCCCGGTGGTGGTCGACGCCGAGGACCGTGTGGTCCCGCTCGATCCGGACGAGGTCCGTGAAGACGGGTAAGCCGCGCCAAGGGGCGTAGGACGGACGACGGCGGCGCCTCCTCCCGCTGTTCGCGAAAGGAGGCGCCGCCGTCGTGCGTTGCCCGGATCTGTTGCGTGCCGGAAACCCTTCGGTTTCTTCAGGTCCGGTCAGTTGGCGGCAATCCGCTCAGCGGACTTTTCCTGCGAGTCCTGCCCTGCTACGCGCCGCTGCCAGTTGCGCATGACGTGCGCCTCGGTGGGGCGGGTGAGCAGGGAGACGGCGACGTACACCACCGCGGAGCTGATCAGGCCGTAATAGATCGGTTCATTGGCGAAAACGCCTGCCAGTGGCTCCTCGGCGTTGACCTCCAGGATGATCATGGTGCCCAGTGTCGCCACGGAACCCACGGCCATGGAGGCTGCTGCGGCAATGCCGGTGCCGCGCTTCCAGATGAGCCCGCCGAGGATGGCCACGAGGAGGCCGCCCACCAGGATGTCGTAGGCGATGGTGAGTGCCGCCACCACGTCCTTGGTGACAATGGCGATCAGGATGGCCACGATGCCCAGCCCCAGGACCCACAGGCGGTTGGCCTTGACGTCGTGCTCGGGGTTGTCGGAATCGTCTGTGTTGACGGTCTTGCCGAACCAGCCGGCAACGAACGGCAGCACGTCGGCACGGGCCACTGTGGCGGCAGCGATGAGGGCGCCGGACGCGGTGGACATCATGGCGGCAACGGCTGCGGCGAGGACCAGGCCGCCGATGCCGATGGGGAGCAGGTTCTGGGCCACTTCGGCATAGACAACGTCCTTGCCTTCGGTGGCGACGTCGATGCTGGGGAGGGCCACGCGTGCACCGAGGCCGATGAGGGCGCCGGCAGCGCCGTAGAGGATGCAGTAGATGCCGGCGGTGGCGCCGCCCCAGCGGGCTACCCGCGGCGTCTTGGCGGTGAACACGCGCTGCCAGATGTCCTGGCCGATCAGCAGGCCCAGGGTGTAGACAACGAAGTAGGTGATGATGGTTTCGACGCCGATGCCGTCGATCTGGAAGAAGCTGGCTTCCACGCGGCTGCGGATGCCGTCCAGGCCGCCGGCGGCGTTGAGCGTGAAGGGCAGCATGAGGAAGAAGATTCCCACGGTCTTGATCACGAACTGGACCTGGTCGGCCAGGGTGATGGACCACATGCCGCCGATGGTGGAGTACACCAGCACGATGGCGCCGCCCACCGCGATGGCCAGGGCCCGGTCCCAGCCGAACAGCACCACGAAGATGGTGGCGTAGGCGCCGGTGGACGTGGCGCACAGCATCAGGGTGTACGCGAGCATGATGATCCCGGAGGTGCGGGTGGCCTGGCTGCCGTATCGCAGTGACAGCATCTGGGAGACGGTGTAGATCTTCAGCTTCTGGATGGTGCCGGCGAAGGCGAGGCTGAGGAGCAGGACGCCGGAGCCGATGGCGACCACCAGCCACATGCCGGAGATGCCGAACTTGTAGCCCAGGCCGACGCCGCCGACGGTGGAGGCGCCACCCAGGACGACGGCGGCCATGGTGCCCGTGTAGAGGAAGGGGCCCAGGCGGCGGCCGGCCACCAGGAAGTCGCTGTTGTTGCGGGTGCGGGACTTGCCCCACCAGCCGAACGCCAGCATTGCTATGAGGTACACCACCACGATGGCGATGTTGATGACACTTGCATCCATGTTGGGTTCCTTGGAGCTGATTGGCAGCCGACGTGCCCGGCGGGGGTCCGGGCCGAACTGCGGAAGATGGAAAAGGGGAGGAGGCTCCCGATAATTGCCTTATAGGCAACAGGTGTTTCCAAAGATTAGGCTGTGACCGCAGTAACAGTCAAGGGGAAGTTGAAGGTCCGGGCCCGCGCGCCATGGAGGCGTCACACATGGTGGCGGCCATTAGTATTGCTGCAGAGCGGGGCCGGACTGCCGGCTATGAAAGGTTCGTGAATGAAGGCACTGCCAGTTGAGCCCAGCAATGTTCCGGTTGCCATCGGCTCCCGGATACGCGCGGCGCGGCAGTCCCAGCGGCTCACCATCGAACAGGTGGCGGATGCCACCGGGCTGACCAAGGGCTTCCTCAGCAGGGTGGAGCGTGACCTCACCTCCCCGTCCGTCGCTTCGCTGGTGACGCTCTGCCAGGTTCTGTCCATTTCCATCGGCGACCTTTTTGTGGCGCCGGAGACCCACCTGACCAAGCGCAATGAAGGCCCGCGGATCTCCCTCGGCGGGCAGGGGATTGTGGAACGCCTGCTGACGGCCCGGTCCGAGCGGCGCATCCAGATCATCCAGGCTGTCATCGAGCCGCATGGCCGTGGCGAGTCCGAGCTCTACGCCGTGGACTGCGACGTCGACGTCCTGCACGTCACCAAGGGCAGCATCAGGCTGATTCTTACCAATGAGGAATACGACCTCAGTGCGGGGGATACCGTCACCTTCCCCGGCCGTGAGCCACACACCTGGATCAACCCCACCGACAAGCCGGTGGAAGTGCTCTGGGTACTGGTGCCCGCCGCCAGCCGCTAACCTTCCCCCCTGTCCGCGCGCCTTCCTGCCCAGTTGCTGTTGGCCGCGTTCGGCCTGAGCCGCATGTTTCCGGAGGATGCGCTCGAACAGACCCCTCTGGTGCGGCGGCAACTGGGCTGGACTGCACGCTCACCGGCGGGGAGTGCTTGGTCGCATCCCGGCAGGACGAAAACGCCGCGCCGGGGTTGGTTCGCTCCCAGCCCCGTGAGCCGTTGGAGGTCCCGTCGCGGGAATCCTGCGTCCCGGAGCTGGCCGGAGCGGGCCACGCCGCCTGACTGTCGAAGGTATTCGAGGATGTCCATGAGGCCATTGGAAGGTCTGCTCAGGGAGCGCGGAACCCGTGTTCGTACCAATGTGGGCAATCGCGGACCCGGTGTCAGTGCCTCCTTTCCCGGTTGCCTGCGGTCCGCTGGTTGTGCGGTGCCGGGATTGCGCGGTTCGCCTGCACGGATGTGTCCCTGGGGCGGCGGTAAGTGGGCAGGACCGCACAAGGCCCCTACCCGAGTAGGTAAACACTTGATGCGCATTAGAAAACCGAGGTGTATGATGGCAGTCACATCAGCCCCTCACTCTTCAAAAGGAGAAACCCGCATGGAAGAGCTGCGCATCGAAGCCAACGGCAACCTTGGACCCATCGACTCATCCCGGATTCCGCGTTACGCCGGAGCGGCCACGTTTGCGCGCCTTCCGCGGCTGGACCAGGTGGCCAAGGCTGACGTCACGCTGGTGGGCGTCCCCTTCGACTCAGGCGTCTCCTACCGGCCGGGCGCCAGGTTCGGGGCGAACCATGTCCGCGAGGCAAGCCGGCTGCTGCGCCCGTACAACCCGGCCTGGGACGTGAGCCCCTTCGAGAACGTCCAGGTGGCCGACGCCGGCGACATGGCAGTGAACCCCTTCAACATCAACGAGGCCATCGAAACCATCCAGCAGAACGCCCTGGACCTCACTGCCGGAGGCAGCAAGCTGGTGACGCTCGGCGGTGACCACACCATCGCCCTGCCCCTGCTTCGCGCTGCCGCCGAACGCGCCGGCGGTCCGATCGCAATGCTGCACTTCGACGCGCACCTGGACACCTGGGACACCTACTTCGGCGCTGAATACACCCACGGCACCCCGTTCCGCCGCGCGGTGGAGGAAGGCATCCTCGATACCGAAGCCATCAGCCACATCGGCACCCGCGGCCCGCTCTACGGAAAGAAGGACCTCGACGACGACCACCGCTTCGGGTTCGGCATCGTCACCTCCGCGGATGTCTACTACCAGGGCGTCCTTGAAACCGTGGCCAAGGTCCGCGACCGGATCGGCAACCGCCCGCTCTACATCTCGGTGGATATCGACGTCCTCGACCCGGCGCACGCACCTGGAACGGGAACCCCCGAAGCGGGCGGCATCACCAGCCGCGAACTCCTCGAGATCATCAGGGGCTTCCGCGGCATGAACCTGGTGGGCGCCGACGTCGTGGAAGTGGCCCCGGCCTACGACCATGCGGAAATCACCGGCGTCGCCGGAAGCCACGTGGCCTACGAGCTGGTGACGCTGATGGCGGACAACGCCGTGCCCGGCGACCGCTTCGGCGCAGCCACCGGCTATGCCAACCAGGCCCTCGGGCAGGAAGTCCGCCGGCCGGCAGGGTTCGCTGCAGCGGGCAAGGAGTAGGCGGCCATGATCGATTTCGATCCGGGCGCGGCGGTGCCGGGCGCCAGTGCTAAGCCTGGCACGGGCGCACGCAACGGTGGGGACCTCGTCGTCGAGACCCTCGAGGCCCTGGGCGCGAAGACCGTCTTCGGCATTCCCGGCCAGCACGCGCTGGGCCTCTTTGACGCGATGGGCCGCGGAAACCTGCAGTTTGTCTCGTCCCGGGTGGAGAACAACTCGGCCTTCGCCGCGGACGGGTATTCCCGTGCCACCGGTGAAGTGGGCGTGCTGTTCCTGTCCACCGGCCCCGGCGCACTGACCTCACTGGCCGGGCTGCAGGAGGCCTACGCCACCGGCGTGCCCATGGTGGTGGTGGCCAGCCAGATCCCGCTGGAAGGGCTGGGGGCCCGGCGCAAGGGCATGCTCCACCAGCTCGATGACCAGAAGGCCTCTGCCGCGAACGTCACCAAGAGCCAGCGGCTGATCCAGCATGCCTCAGGTATCCCGTCCGCCATCCAGGACGCCTGGACGGAAGCCATCTCCTCGCCCCAGGGGCCGGTGTGGATCGAGATTCCGCAGAACGTCCTGCTGGATCCCATCATGGTCCCGCCGGTGGAGGACGCGCTGGCCGAGGCTGCGGATAACCCGCCGCGCATCGAACTGGTCCGCGAAGCCGTGAAATGGCTCCAGGAGGCCAGGCGTCCGGCGATCATCGCCGGCGGCGGCACTCGCCGCGGCAAGGCGGAGAAGTCTCTGCTGTCCATTGCCGAGAAACTCCGTGCGCCCGTCATCTGCACCCCGGGCGGCAACGGCGCCTTCCCCTGGAACCACGAACTGTCGCTGCAGTCATGGATCGAAGACCGGTACATGACCGATGTCCTTGAGGACGCGGACGTACTGGTTGTCATCGGCTCGTCCCTGGGGGAGGTTACGTCCAACTACTTCACGTTCGAACCCCGCGGCCGGATCATCCAGATCGACGCCGAACCGCGCGTCCTGGAATCCAACCGGCCAGGCCTGGGCATCCGCGCGGACGCCGGCCAGGCGCTCGCAGCCCTCGATGAAGCGCTGGCGCCCGCAGAAGCCGCGGCTGACTGGCACGGCTCCGCCCCGGAAGAGCTGGTCAGGGAATCCCTCGCCAAGGTGAAAGCCCGGCTGGAGTCCCAGGACCTCGCCAAGGAACTGGCATTCATGGCCGATATCCGCGAGGCCGTCCCGGCGGACATGCAGACCTTTTGGGACATGACCATCGCCTCCTACTGGGGCTGGTCCTGCTGGGACTCCCGCGAGGGACAGTTCCACTCGGCCCAGGGCGCCGGCGGCCTGGGCTACGGCTTCCCGGCTGCCATCGGGGCTGCCGTAGGCCTGGAAACAGTGGGGAAGCCCGCTGGTTCTGCCCGGGTGCTGGCTGTTTCCGGCGACGGTTCGTCCATGTACTCCATTTCGGAACTGGCCACGGCAAGGCAGCACAACGTCCCGGTCACCTGGCTGATCGTGGACGACGGCGGCTACGGCATCCTGCGCGAATACATGGTGGGCGCCTTCGGCAAAGCCACCGCCACAGAGCTCGCACGCCCGGACTTCGTCAAGCTCGCCGAAGCGTTTGGCGTGCCCGCCGTCAAGGTTGCCCCCGGGGATGTGGGGGACGCGCTCAAGGCAGGTTTCGCCGCGGAGGGTCCCAACGTCGTCGTGGTTGAAACGCTCCTGAAGATGTTCGGGCCCACGCACCTGGGCGACTAGCCGCGCATTGTCGCAGCGACGCTCCCGCACCCCTGCCTTGGCAGCGGTGCGGGGGCGTTGGTCGTTTAAGGACGGCGGGCGTTCGACGGCGGCGGGACAATTCGTTTCCCTAAGCAACCTTTTCCTGATACAGTTGCTTGCAGCAACTAATTCTTTAGGGAGGGTCATGTCTGTCGCACCGGCCACCGCCGCCGATCTCGTCGGCCATATCTTTGACCTCCAGCGCGCACTGCGCTGCGTCACCATGATCAACGTCAAAGGCCAGGACACCGGCATAGCCCTCCAGGGCGTGCTCAAGTTCATCGGCGAAGGGGAAACCCGCGCGGCGCATCTGGCAGAACGCCTGGGCGTCAGCCCTCCGGTGCTCAGCCGGCACATCGCGGAGCTCGCCGACGCCGGCCTGGTGGTCAGAACCCCGGATCCGGACGATGGCAGGGCCCAGCTGCTGGCCCTGTCACCGCGGGGCAAGGAGAAACTTGCCGAGCTCATCCGGCACCGGGCCGAGACGCTGCAGGGCTACCTCTCCGACTGGAACGAAGACGATGCCATCGCAACAGCCGCGATGCTCAACAAACTGACAGCTTCACTGAAGAATTCCATCCGGGCAAGGGCGGCCGGAACCACCACCGAACACCAGACCATGCAGGAGTCCCTCAATGGCTAACGTCACCGCCGCCGCGGACCTGGAGGAGCGCCACCGCGAACGCTCTGCCAAACAGGAATCGCGGCAATCCAAGCGCCACGAACCCGGCGCACCCATGAACCACCGGCAGATCATGGAGGCCCTCACCGGCCTGCTCGCTGCCTTCTTCACCGCCATCCTCAGCAGCACCATCGTGGCCAACGCGCTGCCCACCATCATGTCCGAGCTCAAGGGCACCCAGACGGACTTCGCGTGGGTCATCACGGCGGCACTGCTCGCCAACGCGGCCACCACCCCCATCTGGGGCAAGCTCGCGGACCTCTTCGACAAGAAGGTCCTGGTCCAGCTGAGCATCGTGATCTTCGTGGCCGGCTCGGTCATGGCAGGGTTCTCGGAAAACATCCCGTTCCTGCTCACAGCCCGCGTGATCCAGGGCATCGCCATGGGTGGCCTCACGGCCCTGGCCCAGGCGATCATCGGCTCCATCATCCCGCCCCGCGAACGCGGCAAGTACTCCGGCTACATGGGCGCCGTCATGGCTGTCGGTACCGCCGGCGGCCCGCTGCTGGGCGGCTTCATCGTGGACAGCTCGCTGGGCTGGCGCTGGACCTTCTTCGTCTGCGTGCCGCTGGCCGTGGTCGCCCTGATCCTGCTCCAGGTCACGCTGAAGATTCCGCACGTCAAGCGCCCTGCCAAGATTGACTGGCTCGGTGCCATCCTGCTGACCTCCGGCGTCAGCCTCCTGCTGATCTGGGTGTCCTTCGCCGGCAAGGCCGACTACTACGACTGGTGGTCCTGGCAGTCGGCTCTGATGGTGGGCGGCGGCGTCCTCCTGCTGGCCCTGCTGGTGCTAGTGGAGTCCAAAGTGTCCGCACCCATCATTCCGCTGAAGATCATCTCCGACCGCACCACCGCTTTGGCCATCGTGGCCTCCGTTGCTGTTGGCGTGGCCATGTTCGGTTCTTCAACCTTCCTGGGCCAGTACTACCAGGTGGCCCGCGGCGCCACGCCCACCGAGGCCGGCCTGCTGACCTTGCCCATGATCGCCGGCAACCTTGCCGGTTCGGTGGTCTCGGGCCAGCTGATCAGCCGCTACGGCAAGTGGAAGGGCTTCCTGGTCGGCGGTACCGTCCTGCTGATCGGTGGGCTGGCGATGGCCGGAACCATGGACCACACCACCGAACTCTGGCTGACCGGCATCTACACGGGCATCTTCGGCATCGGCCTCGGCATGCTCATGCAGAACCTGGTCCTCGCCGTGCAGAACACCGTCCAGGCCAAGGACATCGGTTCCGCCAGCGCTTCCGTTGCCTTCTTCCGCTCCGTCGGCGGTGCCATCGGCGTCTCCGTGCTCGGCGCTGTCATGGCCAACCACGTGAAGGACCTGGCCACGGACGGATTGGCGAAGCTCGGCATCGAGTCCACCGGCAACAGCGGTGCGACGCTGGACCTCAAGGATCTGCCCGCACCGATCGCCGACGTCATGCGTGCTGCCTACGGTGACGCCACTGCCGGGATCTTCATGATCTCCGCCGTCGTTGCCGTGGTTGCCCTAATCGCCGTCATCTTCATCAAGGAGGTGCCGCTGCGCAAGACCGTGGACATCACCCCCGAAACATCGCTCCAGGCCAACGCCGCCGGCGAAGCCGGAATGACCGCCATGACCGGGCAACTGCCCGTTGTCTCCTCCATCGTTCCCCGCGACCCGGACACCGGACACGGCACAGCGCCCGCTGTCCGGCCGACGGGAATTCACGCCGGCCCGGGGACAGGCGCCGCGCCGGCAAAGACGTACGACGGCGGCAAGGCCGCGGCCGCAGCCGCGTCCAGGTCAGTAGCTACGGAGGACTTCGAAGCGGCTTTTGCCCGGACGTTCGGCAGCGAAGGGTTGGACCTCCGGTCCGCCGACTCTGTCGAAAAGGCGGCCGACGCTGTCGCCAGTGCCGCCGACACCCTCCGGAAGCTGCAGGACACCCAGCACCTGCTGGCCCGGCAGCAGGCCGAGCTGGGCGGACTGGTCCTGGATATCCAGGAGCAGTTGCGGTCCCAGCGGGATCTCGCCGCCCAGCAGGAAGCGACGGCAGCTGAACTCCGCAGGGTACAGCGCAAGCTCCTCAAGGAACGCAAGCTGCAGGCTGCTGCAGCCCTCTATCTGGCCGGACGCGGCAAGCACAGTGCCGCCAACCCGTCGTCCGCAGCACCTGCCGGGACCCCTCGGAACCAGTAAGGCGCTGCGCGTGGCGAGCCACGCGTGAACAACAGGGCCGCCGCCCGCATCCGGATCGCATTCCGGGTCCGGGCGGCGGCCCTTTTTCACAGGGGACCGCCGGTGGTGCCGCAGCGTTAACCGGATCGAAAAGGTGGAATAAATGGGACTCCAATGTCAGCGGGCAACACTAGAGTTGAAACCATGCTCCTTACGCTCATACGGCGCTACTCCAAACCGTATTCTCCCTACATCGCCGCCGTCATCATCTTCCAGCTCGCATCCACCATTGCGGCCCTTTACCTGCCCAGCCTGAACGCCCGGATCATCGACGAAGGCGTGACCAGGGGAGACACGGACTTCATCTGGCGCACCGGTGCCGTGATGCTGCTCGTAGCCTTTGCCCAGGTGGCCGCCGCCATCGCCGGCGTCTACTTCGGTTCGAAGACGGCCATGGCCCTGGGCCGTGACCTTCGCCGGGCCGTGTTCCGGAAAGTCACCAGCTTCTCCGCCAAGGATGTCAACGCATTCGGCGCGCCTACGCTGATCACCCGCGGCACCAATGATGTCCAGCAAGTGCAGATGCTGGTGCTGATGGGCCTGAACTTCATGGTGGCCACGCCCATCATGTGCATCGGCGGCATCGTCATGGCGTTGCGTGAGGACATCAACCTGTCCTGGCTGGTCTGGGTTTCCGTGCCGCTGCTGACCGTGGTGGTGGGGTACCTGGTGGTCCGGCTCATGCCGCTGTTCAGGTCGATGCAGAAGAAGATCGACCGCATCAACGCGGTGCTCCGCGAACAGATCATTGGCATCAGGGTGGTCCGGGCGTTCGTCCGGGAACCGTACGAGACCGGCCGTTTCGGCGAAGCCAACAAGGAGCTCACCGATGTTTCGCTGAAGATCGGTGCCCTGTTCGTCCTCATGTTCCCCGCCATCAGCATGATCCTGCACCTGTCCACGGCCGCGGTGCTGTGGTTCGGCGGCCAGCGGGTCGACTCGGGCGACATGCAGGTGGGCGCCCTGACGGCGTTCCTCCAGTACCTGCTCCAGATCCTGGTGGCCGTCATGATGGGCACGTTCATGGCCATGATGATCCCGCGCGCCTCCGTCTGTGCGGACCGCATCGGTGAGGTGCTCGACGTCGAACCCTCCATCCACGATCCCGAACGCCCGGTGGCCCCCTCGGAGCTCAGCGGCGTGGTGGAATACCGCAACGTCACTTTCGCCTATCCGGGCGCCGAGTCCCCGGTGTTGAGCAACATCAGCTTCACCGCACGGCCGGGCCAGACCGTCGCCATCATCGGTTCCACCGGCGCGGGCAAGACCAGCCTGCTCTCGCTGCTGCCACGGCTCTACGACGCCGCGGAGGGCGAAGTCCTCCTGGACGGTGTCCCCGTTAACAGCCTTGACCACGCCGAGATCACCAAGCGCGTTGCGCTGGTGCCCCAACGTCCCTACCTCTTCTCCGGCACCATCGAGCACAACCTGCGGTTCGGCAAGACCGATGCCACGGACCAGGAACTGTGGGAAGCGCTGCGGGTGGCGCAGGGAGAATCGTTCGTCCGGGACAAGTCCAAGGCGCTCGAATCCCGGATCTCCCAGGGCGGCACGAACGTCTCCGGCGGGCAGCGCCAGCGGCTCTGCATCGCCAGGGCCCTGGTGACCAAACCCCGTGTCTACCTGTTCGACGACTCGTTCTCGGCGCTGGACGTTGCCACCGATGCCCGCCTCCGTGCGGCCCTCAAGGACACGACCGCCAACGCGACGGTCATCATCGTGGCCCAGCGCGTTTCCACCATCACCGAGGCGGACCAGATCCTGGTGCTGGACAACGGCCGGATCGTGGACCGCGGAACGCACGAGGAACTCCTGGAAACCTCACCCACTTACCAGGAAATTGTTGAATCGCAGCTGAGCGTGGAGGAAATGGCATGAGCCCCCGCAAGAAGGACCCGGCGAACACCGGGCAAGACGCCGGGGCGCCCGCACAGGACGCCGGCAGTTCCGCTGAAACCGCTGTGGTGGAGGACGACGACTTCTACGAGGAGGAGTTCACGCCCTCCGAAGCCGACGGCGACATGTTCGGCGGCATGCCCGCCAAGAAGGCCCAGCACTTCTGGCCGTCAGCCAAACGGCTGATGGGCCTGCTGAAGCCCGAAACCCTGGGCATCTGCGTGGTGGTGGCCATGGTAGTGGTGGCCGTGGTGCTGAATGTCATCGCGCCCAAAATCCTCGGCCAGGCCATGGACGTTATTTTCGGCGGTGTGGTGGGCAAGCAACTGCCGGCCGGCGTAAGCAAGGACCAGTTCGTGGAGGGGCTGCGCCAACAGGGCCAGGACAACTTCGCGGACATGGTCTCCCGGATGGAACTGGTGCCCGGTACCGGCATCGACTTCAACAAGCTGACCATGCTCATCGCCGTGGTCCTGCTGATGTACTTTGTGTCCAACATCTTCCTGTGGCTGCAGGGCTACGTCCTGAACCGCATCGTGATGAAGGTGATCCGCAAGCTCCGTGACGACACCGAAAAGAAGCTCAACCGCCTCCCGCTGAACTACTTCGACACCCGCCAGCGCGGCGACGTGCTCTCCAGGGTGACCAACGACGTCGACAACATCCAGCAGGCGCTCCAGCAGGCTTTCGCGCAGCTGATCAACTCCCTGCTGACAGTGGTGGGCATCGTCATCATGATGTTCATCGTCTCCTGGCAGCTGGCCTTGATCGCCCTGGTGGCCCTGCCACTTTCGGGCGTCGCCGCAGGCCTTATCGGCGTGCGGAGCCAGAAGCTCTTTGCGGCGCAGTGGAAGAACACCGGCACGCTGAACGGGCAGATCGAGGAATCCTTCTCCGGCCATGACCTCGTCCGGGTCTTCGGCCGCGAGGCGGACATGCTTGAGCGGTTCGACGAGCGCAACGAAGCCCTGTACAAGGCCAGCTTCGGCGCGCAGTTCGTCTCCGGCATCATCTTCCCGGTGATGCAGTTCGTGTCCTACCTCAGCTACGTGGGCATCGCCGTCGTGGGCGGCCTGCGCGTCGCCTCCGGTTCCATGTCGCTTGGTGACGCCACGGCCTTCATCCAGTACTCCCGCGAATTCACCCAGCCGCTGGGCCAGATGGCGGGCATGGCCAACATGCTCCAGTCAGGCGTGGCCTCAGCCGAGCGGGTCTTCGAGTTCCTCGACGCCGACGAGCAGGACCCGGAGACCGCTACGGAGCACCTGCCGGCCAGGACCGACGGCCACGTGGAATTCCGGGATGTCACCTTCAGCTACACCGAAGACCGGCAGCTCATCGAAAATCTGTCCTTCACGGCAGAGCCGGGGAACACCGTGGCCATCGTGGGGCCAACCGGCGCCGGAAAGACCACGCTGGTGAACCTGGTGATGCGCTTCTACGAGCTCAACTCCGGCTCCATCACCCTGGACGGCGTTGACGTGACGCACCTCAGCCGGTCTGAACTCCGCTCCAAGGTGGGCATGGTGCTGCAGGACGCGTGGCTGTTCGGCGGATCCATCTACGACAACATCCGTTACGGCAACCTGGACGCCACCGAAGAGCAGGTCATGGCCGCCGCCAAGGCCACCTTCGTGGACCGCTTTGTCCGCGCCCTGCCCGAGGGCTACAACACGGTGATCGACGAGGAAGGCAACAACGTCAGCGCCGGTGAAAAGCAGCTGATCACCATTGCCCGGGCTTTTGTAGCCAACCCGTCGCTGCTGATCCTCGACGAAGCAACCAGCTCGGTGGACACCCGCACTGAGCTGCTGGTGCAGAAAGCCATGGCCGCGCTCCGGTCAGACCGCACCAGCTTCGTGATTGCGCACCGGCTCTCCACCATCCGCGACGCCGACACCATCCTGGTGATGGAGAACGGCAAGATCGTGGAACAGGGAAACCACAAGGTCCTGCTTGCGGCCGGAGGCGCCTACCACCGCCTGTACATGTCCCAGTTCGCCGGGGCCGACGCCGGTGACGTGCCAGTGGACGACTCGACGGCGGTGCACAGCTGAGCGGGCACGACGGGAACGGCGGGCAGCGGATCGAGGTCCCCGTTCCCATGCGCTGGGGCGACATGGACGCCTACGGACACATCAACAACGTACAGATCGTCCGCATGCTCGAGGAAGCCCGGATCGGCGCCTTCGGTCCGCCGCGGGGCGCTGGCCTGCCCGGCGTTGAGCCGCAGGTTTCGCTGTTCAACGATGTCCCGGACGGCATCATGGCGCTGGTGGTGGACCACAAGATCCGCTACGTCAGGACCCTGGAATACCGCAACGTCCCGGCCGTGGTGCAGGTATGGATCGGTGCCGTCAAGGGTGCCAGCTTCGACATCCATTACCTGGTCCAGGATCCCGTCACAGGGGAGGACTGCGTCAAGGCGAGCAGCCACCTTGCTTTCGTGGACGAGGCCACCGGCCGGGTGCAGCGGCTCACGCCGGAACAGAAGGCACGCATGGCGCCGTACAGGCACTAAGCCTCTGGGCGGGACCGCACGGGGCACACTGGACTGGAACCACACCACACCACACCACACCACAGCGAAAGGAAGCCAGATGGGCAAGAACAAGACCCGCGTCGCCAGGAAGAAAAAGACCTGGAAGGAGATGTCGCCGTCCTCCAAGGCCGGCACAATCATCGTGGCCATCGTCCAGCTCTCGTTACTGGTTGCGGCGCAGCGGGATATCTCGAAGCGGCCGGCGGCACTGATCAACGGACCAAAGGGCGCCTGGCGCGCGGCATCCTTCATCAACTTCGTCGGACCCATGGGCTACTTCATCTTCGGGCGAAAGCGCTCCGCTCCGCGCACGTAAGTTTTCCGGTCTAACGGTCAAGAGCCGTCCGGCGAAAGCCGGACGGCTCCCAACCGGGCGGCCAAGCGGCTTTGAGCAGGCGTCCAGTTAGACCCTGTAAATTTGAAGTTATGACCCCCGCCTCCACTGCTGCCATGACCCGCGCCCTCGGCATCTCGAAGGAGATCGAGGACGCGGCATGGTTTGTCCTGGGCCCGGGGCTGCAGGGCAAACCATCGGCCCTGGACGGGCGGACACTGACCTGGACCTCCGAGGCCGCAGCGGAACTGCTGGAGCGCCTGGAACGGGGCACGCCGGATCCCAAAGCGCCCATGATGACCAATCTCCGCCAGAACCTCGACGGCGCGTCCCGCGAAGCCAAGCAGCTGGCCGCCGAGCTCCTGTTCCTGCAGTCCCTGCCGCTTGCGCATGAGGTGAAGTCGCTCAAGGTCAAGCGGGCCCGCGTCGCAGAGGCCGCCTCCTGGCTTGAGCCGCCGCTGGAACTGCCTGAAGAGCTGTACCAGGGCATGACGGACCACGGCGTGATCCGGGACCGCACGGCCGAGTTCAACTGGACTATCTGGGACCACCTCCGGTGGCTGTGCCGCTTCGTGCAGCATGTGGACGAGCAACCGCCCACCACCATCACGGCGGCCCTGCTGGACCCGTTGAAGTTCCACGCCCTGGCCGCCGGCACGCCGGGGGACCAGCCCGCCATCCGCCGCAGCATCGAGTTTCTGGCGTGGCCCAGCTACTTCGAACCCGTGGTGGCGGACGTGGAGCGGCAGGAAATCCGGGATGCCTTCGCCTCACTGGTGGGCGGCGCCAAGGGGGATTCGGAAGACGACATCACCGCGGACATCCACCGCATCCGCCTGCACCTCGATGAGCAGGCCGGCCAGCGTATCGACTGGTACGCCCGCCAGCTCGTCAGCCAGTGGCGCAAGGTGGGCGACCCCGGCCGCCGCGCGTGGCTGCTCCGGACCCATCACGACAACGCGGAGCTGCTCACCGCCTGGCGGGGCGAGGAAAAGGTGACGCTCGACGTCGAACACCTCCGCCTGCTGGAACCCGGCGTCACCGCCGGACTGGTCCAGCACGCCGTCGACGAGGACTACAAGCACCTTGGCTACGTGGAGCGCGAGGACACCAAGACCGCCGTCTTTGCCTTCCTCACCGTCATGAAGCCCGGCGACCTGGTCCTGTACCAGCACGCCGGCACGGTCCGGCTGGGCGGCGTGCTGGGCGAACCCGAGTACGACGATGACAACCGGCGGCTGCGCCGGAAGGTGCGCTGGTTCGACGAGGGCCACGCCACCACCAGCCTGCCCCGGCACGTCCAGCGGCAGCTGGCCACCCCCGGCATCGTGGTGGACGCAACCCGCGTGGTGCAGGCGCTTCAGGCCCTCCTGCCGGCCGAAGCGGAGGCGGAGCCCGACGCCGAAACGGAAGCCGCCGCCGTCGTGGAACCTGCGCAGGAGGGCTTCCGCCCGCTGACGCCGGAGTTCGCAGGGTCCCTGCACATGGACCTCGAACCCCTGCAGGAAATAGCGGACCTGCTGGAGGAGAACCGCCAGCTGGTCCTGTACGGCCCGCCCGGCACCGGCAAGACCTATCTGGCCAAGCACCTCGCCGCGGAGCTGGCGGACGACACCACTGACGAACGCGTCAAGCTGGTCCAGTTCCACCCTTCCTACGCCTACGAGGACTTTTTTGAGGGGTACCGGCCGGACAAGACGGACGAAGGCCAGGTCTCCTTCAAGCTTGTTGCCGGTCCGCTGCGACGCCTCGCCGAGGAAGCCGCCAAGCCCGGCAACGAGAAAAAGCCGTACTTCCTGATCATCGACGAAATGAACCGCGCCAACCTGGCCAAGGTGTTCGGGGAGCTCTACTTCCTGCTCGAATACCGCGACGACCGGATCTACCTGCAGTACAGCCCCAACGAGCCGTTCACGCTGCCGGACAACCTGTACATCATCGGCACCATGAACACTGCGGACCGGTCCATCGCCATGATGGATGCGGCCATCCGCCGGCGCTTCTCGTTCATCGAGCTGCATCCGCAAACCGAGCCGGTCAAGGGCTCGCTGCTGCGCTTCCTGGAGGCCCGCGGGCTGGACACCACGCCGGCGCTGCTGCTGGATGCACTCAACGATGCCATCGACGAATGGGACCGGGACCTGATGATCGGCCCGTCCTACTTCATGAAGCCCGCGGCACAGACACCGGCCGGGCTGCGGCGGATCTGGAAGTACGAACTCATGCCGCTGCTGGAGGAGCACTATCACGGCCAGCTGACCCGCGCGCAGCTGGAGGAACGGTTCGGGCTGGAGCAACTGCTGGGACGCCTTGCGCTCCGCTGACCCCGCCAGGGCCTTTACCCCGGGGGGCATCGCCGGCGCGCGCGGCCCCGGAAGTGCAGCGCGGCACCTTGTGTTGGACGAGCTGTCCCGCGGGATTGTGGAGCGGCTGGATCCTGCCAGTGCCTCATTCCTGAATTCGAGCGGCTTGGCCAAGGCTTCGCCCATGGGGATGGGGCTGTACCGCATCGAGCCGGTGGGCAAAGTGGGCTCGGTGCGCACGGCCTCGGTCCAGCTGGACGTCAGGCCCAAGGACCGGTTGGGCCTTGGCCGGTTGCTGTTCCTCCTGAGTTACGCGGGGGAGCAGGGCTTCCGGCCGGACTCGGTGGCCGCCTTCGAGGAGCGGGAGCTGTGGAGTGCGCTTGCCGAGTCCTTGGCGCAGCTGGCCGAACGGGCGCTGGGACGTGGCGTCCTGCAGGGCTACCGCACCGTGGACGAATCCCTCCGCACGGTCAAGGGACGCATCCGCATCTCTGACCAGATTTCCCGCCGGCCGGGCATGCTGGTCCCGCTGGAGGTCTCCTACGACGAATTCACCGAGGACATTGCCGAGAACCGGATCCTGAGGGCGGCCCTGGAACGCATGGGCCAGGTGCCGCGGGTCCGGCCCGAGGTGCTGAGCCGGCTGCGCCTGCTGAAGGGAAAGCTCGACGGCGTCACCCGGCTCCCGTCGGGCGCGCCGCTGCCGCCGTGGAAGCCCAGCAGGATGAACCTCCGGTACCACGCGGTGCTTCGGCTGGCCGAGCTCATCCTGCGCAACGCGTCGGCAGAGGCGGGGCCGGGACGGCAGCAGACGGCCGCGTTCGTGGTGGACATGGCAAGGGTTTTCGAGGACTTCGTGGGCACCGCCCTGCGGGAGGCGATGGCCACGTACCCCGGGGAACTGCGGCTCCGGTACAACGCGCTGCTGAGTGAAGCCGTACGGGACTCCGACCGCCTCACCGAGCAGCCGGACGCCGTGCACATGCTCGGCGGCCGTCCCGTGGTGGCCTACAACGCCAAGTACAGGGCCGCGACCGACTCCGGCGCCTCCCTCACTGCCGACCACTTCCAGATGCTGGCCCACTGCACGGCGTTGGCGGTGCCAACAGCATGGCTGGTCTACGCCGGCTCCGGTGACATCAAGCTCCGCAGGATCCTGAACACGGATATCGACATCGTGGAGTTCCCGCTGGACCTCTCCCTGCCGCCCGCAGAGATCCTGGCCGCGGTCCAGGACCTGGCCCGGCAGTCCTGGGGCGAAGTGGTCCGGCAGGCGCGTGCCGGCGGGCCCTAGACTGGCACGCGGAACGTGAACGTGGTGCCCTTGCCCAGCGTGCTGTCCACCGCGATGCTGCCGCCGTGGGCTTCGACGATGGCCTTGCTGATGGGCAGGCCCAGCCCCACGCCCGGGATGGCGGTCCGGCGGACGCTGCTGGTGCGGAAGAACTTGGCGAATACTTCGGAGGCGTCTTCGGGGGTCATCCCCATACCGGTGTCTGTGACGCGGCATTCGAGATGGCCGTCGTCCCGGGCCAGGCTGACCAGGACGTTGCCGCCGTCGGGGGAGTACTTGATGGCGTTGGACACCAGGTTGTCCAGGACCTGGGAAATCCTGGCTCCGTCCACGTGCGCCTCGAGCTGATCCGGCGTCTCAGCCGCCAGCACCACGCCCGAGGCCGTGGCCCTCGGCACGGCGGAGGACACGCTGGCCCGCACCAGTTCTGCAACGTCCACGGTGTGCGGGGTGACGATGAGCTGCCCGTTGCGGCTGGAGAGCAGGTCTGACACCAGGGTCAGCAGGCGCTCGGAGTTGCGGCGGATGATTTCGAGCATCTCCGCCTGGGATTCCTCGGGCTCGTCGGCCAGCAGGATTTCCACATACCCGAGGATGGACGTCAGCGGTGTGCGGAACTCGTGGGAAACGCTGGAGACGAAGTCGTCCTTCGCAGCCAGGGCGTTCACCAGGTCCGTCACGTCGCTGAAGGCGATGACCGAGCCGGCGAACTGCCCGTCGCTGTCCTTCATGGCCCTGGCAGTGGTGACGAAGGCGCGCTGGTCTCTGCCGTCGCCCAGCCACACCAGGTAGTCCGTGAAGGTTTCGCCCAGCACGGCGCGGCGGACGGGGCGGTCCTCCACCGGGATGAGGGTCTTCCTGTCCGGACCGAACACCAGCAGCTGGGACTCGTTGGGGTCCGGGTTGTCCTTGGGGCTGGCCAGCAGGTGGTTGGCCCGCTGCTTCTTGTTCATCAGGACATCGTGACCGTCCGCGTCCACCGCCAGCACGCCCAGATGGACGGTATCCAGGACGGTGTTCAGCAGGGACTCCTGCCGCTGGCTGGTCCGGAGGTTGGCCTGGAGCTGGGCATCCTTTTCCTCGAGTTCGCGTTGCTGGCGCATCATGCTGAGCGTGAGGACGCTGACCGAGATCCCGATGCCGAGCATCATGACCGGCAGCAGCAGGGACCGGGTGAGGTCCTGGGCCGTGACGTTCCCCTTCAGGAGCAGCGGAACCCAGATGATGGCCAGCGGTGCCAGGAAGGACAACCACAGGGCGGCCTTGGGATAGTACCCGGAGGCACACAGCCAGATGACCGGGAAGACAGCCAGCAGGCTGATGCCGGTGAGACTGTCCTGCCCGCCCTCCCGGCCCACCGCGATGGACACGAAGTCCAGCAGGGGAATGATCAGGAAGCTCGTGAAGGGAAGCCGCTCCCACGGAACGACGTAGCACAGACCCATCAGGACGAGCTGTGAAATGACGAACGAAGCGAAGAGCGGATTGCCCATTGTTCCGGGGAAGAAGGCCCACACCAGGAACATCGTCAGCAGCGTGGTGATGAACAGCGGCATCTGGCTCATGGCCACCCGATCCCGCAGTCTGTACTCGTGGAACTGGCGCCGGAAAAAGCGCAGCCCTCCCGACGACCATGCCACCGGGTTAGCCATTGACCTGGGACATTCGGGCGGGCGCGTGCGAGACCATACCAGCAGGATATCCGCAGCCAGCTATACTTCTGACGTTGGCTGCTGAGGGGGCTCTATGAGTGATGCACGTGTGGGACTTGTCATCGAGGATGACCAGGACATCCGGGAACTGGTTCGCACGGTGCTGACCCAAGCCGGATTTGATGTAACAGTAGCCAGCAGTGGCGCAGAAGGCGTCCTGGTGGCCAAAACCATCAGCCCTGATGTCATCACCCTGGACCTGGGCTTGCCGGACATCGACGGATTCGAGGTTTCCCGGCAGATCCGCGAATTTTCCGATGCCTACATCGTGATGCTCACGGCGCGCACGGAAGAACTGGACACCCTCATCGGGCTGGAATCCGGCGCGGACGACTACCTCACCAAGCCTTTCCGGCCGCGCGAGCTCCGGGCCCGGGTGGCGGCCATGATGCGGCGCCCTCGATCCGCCTCCGAACCCGCAGACACTCCCGCCGAGATCCCGGCAGAGGCCGGCGGCCACCCGGAGCGGGGCAACTACAGCCACAACGGGCTCGAGCTCAGCTACGCCTCCCGGACCGTGCTGGTGGACGGCACGGAAATGAATCTGACCCGTACGGAATTCGAACTCCTGCACGCGCTCCTGGAAGCCGGGCGGACTGTCCGGACCAAGTCGGACCTGGTGCGCCGGCTGCGGGACGAAGACTACGACGTCGGGAGTTACATCAGCGAGGCGGACGAGCGGTCCGTCGAGGTGCACATGGGCAACCTGCGGAAAAAGCTGGGCGACTCGCCGCAGCAGCCGCGCTGGCTGCAGACCGTCCGCGGCGTGGGTTACAGGCTGGCGCCCATCGCGCACTGAGCCTGCAGCCGGTGCGTGGTCTGGCGGCCGCACTGGTTGATGTTGCGAAGGAACGCGACGGCCAGTTGGGGAAGTACGACGGCGGCGTCCGTGGCGTGCACCCCGGCGCGGATTTCGCTTTCCAGATTCGTGGCCAATCCCGCAAGCCGTTCCGCGCCCACCATCTGGCTGGAGGTTTTCAGGCTCAGGACAGCGTCCACGGAACCGTCCAGGTCGCCTGTGGTCAGGGCCAGCCGGAGCTTGCTGAGCCGCCGGGGCAGGCACTCGATGAAGTTCCCCACAAACACCTTGCTGTACCCCTCGTCTTCTTCAAGTTCTTCCCGGAGACGGTCCAGCACTGACTGGTCCACCAGCGGCAGGGGGGCGTCATCCGAGGGGCTCACGGGGTTCCTTTCAGCTGACGTTCCAGTCCGGCAGCGCATCATCGGGTTGGGGCGGGCGTGCAGTTTCAGGTTAGGACCGGGGCCCGGAGGCGGCACCGTTTCGGGGAAGAATTGTGGGTTTCTTGATGACGCTGCCGCTTCCACACCCAGTACGTGAGCCAGTGCTTACCGCACTCATACCCCGCCGCCGTGGCCGCCCGGCAGCACACATTGCGTTCAGTCTGGCGTCCGCGCCGGGCCCCGCAGTGACAGTGGCCGGTACCGGATTCAAGGCCGCGACCACCGGCCAGTAACACTTTCCTCCGGTTTTAGAGATTGACTCAGGTCCGCTGCTGGGTTTCAAGGAACCGCACCAGCTGTGATTCGAGTGCGGAGCTGTCCTTGAGTTCGCACTCCCAGATGGTGAGGACCTCCCAGCCGGCGTCCTCGAGCTTGCGGCGCTGCGCGGCGTCGCGTTCCCTGGTGCGGGTGCGCTTCTCGGCCCAGAAGCCCGCGTTGGCCTTGGGGGCATGCTGGCCAACGCGGCAGTGGTGGAAGTGCCAGAAACAGCCGTTGACGAAGATAACTTTGTGGCGGCCGGCGAACACAAGGTCCGGGTTGCCTGGCAGCTTGCCCCCGCGTGCGGCGCCATGGAGCCGGTAACGGTAGCCCTTCGCGTGCAGGAGCCTGCGCACCAGGAGTTCGGGCTTGGTGTTCTTGCCCCGGATGCGGGACATGTTCCAGCTGCGTTGCTCGGGAGTGAGCCTGTCCGCCATGCTTCCAGTCTAGGAGCGCCTAGATCTCCCGTTCGGGCTGCTCTCCGAAGTTAAAGTGCCGGCCGCTGACGGAGCTGGGATCGATCTCCACATAGAAGTCCTTGAGCGTGGGAACCCACGTCTTCAGTCCCAGCGCCTCAACCGGTTCCAGCTCCGCCGAGTTGCTCAGCACGCGTGCACTGCCGCGAAGGACCACGGACCACGCCTGGTCCGAGAGGATGCCGTCCGTTTCGAAGAGCACTTTGGAGTTGATGGTCAGCTGCGCCAGTTTATTGCCCGGGGCGGTCCTCAGGAAGATCTTCCGGTCCGCAGTGACGTAGTTGACCGGGAAAATGTCCGGTTCACCCCCAACGGAAACCACCAGCCTGCCGTGCTTGGTGCCCTCCAGGAGTTCCCAGGACTGCTCGTCGGTGAGTTCGAGAACGGGTTGCCCATCTGCGTGTTCAAACATCATGCAGCCATTCTTCTACTGCTTGTAGAAAAGCGCTAGGGGGTGGTGGCTGAATTTTCACGGCTCACTGGCAGGGTAGGTGGTGACCCCATGCCGCGAGCAGGCAGCCCACCAGCCCAGCGGGGTGACCTGGACCTTCAGGCGGCGCGCGCAATGGCCGCAGAACCGCGGCGGTTCCAGGTGCAGCCTCGACGCGCACCGCAGGTGGGCGGACGACGGCGGAAGCGACCCGCCGTCGTCCGTGTCCTTTCTGCGGTGGCTGGCGTCGCCCGGGCTGCCTTCGCGGGCGTTCTCTTCGCGGGGCTGGCCGCAGTGGCCGCAGTACGGGCCCGCAGCATTGGGGGAGGCACCGGCCGGGAACGGGCTCACAGGGTCTTCTGCAGTTCCCGGATGGGCATGTTGAGGTCCACCAGGAGGTTGAGGTCGGCGGTGGCGGGGCGGCCCAGGGTGGTGAGGTAGTTGCCCACGATGACCGCGTTGATGCCGCCCAGGAGCCCTTCGCGGGTGCCGAGGTCGCCAAGCGTGAGCTCGCGTCCGCCGGCGTAGCGGAGGACCGTTTTGGGCAAGGCCAGACGGAAGGCGGCGATGGCCCGGAGGGCATCCTTGCCGTCCATGATGCCCTGGTTTTCGAGCGGTGTTCCCGGCCGGGGGTTGAGGAAGTTCAGCGGCACTTCGTGCGGTTCCAGCGCAGCAAGCTGGGCGGCGAGTTCTGCCCGCTGCCCGAGTGATTCGCCCATTCCCAGGAGCGCCCCGCAGCACAGTTCCATGCCGGCAGCCTTCACCATGGCGCACGTCCCGAGCCGTTCCTCATAGGTGTGCGTCGTTACCACCTGCGGGAAGAAGCTGCGGGCGGTTTCGAGGTTGTGGTTGTAGCGGTGGACGCCCCAGCCGGCGAGCTGGTCCACCTGCCGTTGGGTGAGCATGCCAAGGGAACACGCAATGTTGATGTCCACTTCCTCTTTGATCCGGTCGATGGCGAACTTGACCTGGTTCATCAGCTTGATGTCCGGGCCACGCACGGCTGCCACAATGCAGAACTCCGTAGCACCGGTGGCCGCAGTTTCCTTGGCGGCTTTGACCAGTTCCGGGATGTCCAGCCAGACGCCGCGGACGGGGCTGTCAAAGAGTCCGGACTGGCTGCAGAAGTGGCAGTCTTCGGGGCAGCCGCCCGTCTTAATGGAGACGATGCCTTCAACCTCCACGTCCTCGCCGCAATGCCGGAGGCGGACCCGGTGCGCCAGCTCCAAAGCCTGGGGGAGTGCTTCGTCCGGGAGGGTGAGGACCTCCACCAGCTGGTCTTCGCTGAGGCCGATGCCCTGCTCCAGGACCTGGGCGCGGGCCGTCTCCAGGATGGGCCAATTGTGGACGGTGGCAGTCATGGGTGGTCCTTTGTCTCGCGGAACGTACCTTTCCGACGCTAGTTCCAGGGGCGCCGGCCGTTTTTGTGGGGTGGCAACAAGTAGCCGGGCCGCCCATTGTTGACTGCTGAAGTCAAGGCTTTACACCGCGGAAACAGGAACGTGATGGGACTGTCTTTTCGGGTGGATAGCGTCTCTCGCAGACCTCGAACTCCGAACGAAAGCGACACACGCCCATGAGCCACGACTCAGAATCCACGCAACTGCTGGAGCCTGCCGCACCGCCCGGCGCCGCCGTCGTCGGCGGATCCACGGCGACTCCGACGGCAGGAAACGCCGCCGCGCTGAACGCCACCAAGGAAAGCCTGGAGGACTACACGCTGCGGTTCGCCCCGCGGTCCTACCGCAAGTGGAGCGCAGGCGTAGTGGCCACGAGCGCGCTGGGCGGCATCGCCTACCTGGCGGACTTCTCCATCGGCGCGAACATCGGGATTTCCTATGGCACCGTGAACGCGATCTTCGGCATCCTGGTGGCCGCCGTCATCATCTTCGCCACCGGCTTCCCGCTGGCCTATTACGCGGCCCGCTACAACATCGACCTGGACCTGATCACCCGCGGCTCCGGCTTCGGCTACTACGGATCCGTGGTCACCAACGTCATCTTTGCCACGTTCACGTTCATCTTCTTCGCGCTGGAGGGCTCCATCATGGCCCAGGGGCTGGAGCTGGGCCTGGGGATTCCGCAGTGGCTGGGGTACGCGGCGTCCACCGTGATCATCATTCCGCTGGTGATCTACGGGATGAACACCCTGGCCAAGCTGCAGGTGTGGACCACCCCGCTCTGGCTGCTCCTGATGGTGGTTCCGGTGGGGTACCTGCTGGTTTCGCATCCGGAGAGCATCGACAGCTTCTTTGCATACACCGGCGAGTCCGGCGACGGCGGTCCGAACCTGGCCTCCGTGATGCTGGCCGCCGGCGTGTGCCTGTCCCTGATGGCGCAGATCGCCGAGCAGATCGACTACCTCCGGTTCATGCCGCCGCGCACCGATGCCAACCGTGGGGCCTGGTGGCGGGCCGTGATCCTGGCCGGACCCGGCTGGGTCATTTTCGGGGCCATCAAACAGATCGTGGGCCTGTTCATCGCCATCTACCTGATCGCCACGCTGGACCCCGCGGCGTCTGCCACGGCCAACGAGCCCGTGCACCAGTTCCTGGGCGTGTACCAGGAGATGATGCCCGCGTGGCTGGCCATGACGCTTGCCGTGGTGCTGGTGGTCATTTCGCAGATCAAGATCAACGTCACCAACGCGTACTCCGGCTCGCTGGCGTGGACCAACAGCTTTACCCGCATCACCAAGACCTACCCGGGCCGGATGGTGTTCGTGGTGGTGAACCTGCTCATCGCCCTGGTTCTCATGGAAGCGAACATGTTCGACTTCCTCAACACCATCCTCGGGTTCTACGCCAACTGCGCCATGGCGTGGGTGGTCACGGTTGCCTCCGATATCGCCATCAACAAGTACCTGCTCAAGATCTCCCCGAAGGTGCCCGAGTTCCGCCGCGGCATGCTCTACGCCGTGAACCCGGTGGGGTTTGTGTCGATGCTGGTGTCCGCGGGCGTTTCCATCGCTGTGTTCTTCGGTGCATTTGGGTCCGGCATCCAGCCGTATTCGCCGATCTTCGCTGTCGGCCTGGCGCTGGTGCTGCCGCCGGCGCTCGCGGTCCTGACCCGCGGCCGGTACTACCTCCGCCGCACGGACGACGGCATCGACCTGCCCATGTTCGACGCCGACGGCAACCCCAGCGACGCGAAACTCACCTGCCACGTGACGGGGCTGGAGTTCGAGCGTCCGGACATGGTGCGTTCGGCACAGGACGCGCCCGACGGCGGCCCGCAGTACGTTTCCTCGCTCGCCTTGTCCACGGACAAGACCGGGGAGTTGGTGCTTCCGGCGCAGAAGTAGCCGTTCTGGAGCTCTGTGGCTGGAGCTGTTGCAGTGGGGGAAGCCGGTGCCTGGGGGCGCCGGCTTTTCCCATGTGACTTCCGCGCGGCCCGGAGCGGTGGTAAAACCGGAGTCGGAAGCCTGTGGATAACTCTTATCGCCAAGATGTGACCTGGGCTACCCTTGAATCACTGTCCGGAGCAAGCCGTCTTGAAACTACTGGGGGAACAGCGGCCCATGACCTCGCGCAACGTTCGTACGTCCTTTGGCCCTCGGTCCGGCGCGGCTGTTCTTGCGGTTGCCGGAACGCTTCTGATGGCTGGCTGCTCCGGCGGAGCCCCTGCCGATCCGGGGACCGGTTCGCCAACGCCCTCCCAGTCGGCGTCTCCCAGCGTCCCGCCCACTCCCACTCCCAGCGCCGTCTACAAGCCCGCCGACGCATCCGGGCCCGCCCAGAACGTCCCTGTTCCGGTGCTGCCGGAAGTGGCGAAAACGGAGACGAAGGAAGGTGCAGAAGCTTTCACAAAATACTGGTTTAGTGTTCTCAGCTACGCATACGAAACCGGGGATACCGTTGAACTCTCGGGTTTATCGAAGCCTGAGTGTAATTTCTGTCAGGGCCTAGTTACAGACATTGAAGCTGCCTGGGCCGAAGACAAATGGATTTCCGGGGGCCAAATAGAAATTCCCGCGGCCACTGCAAAACCGGCCAGCGGTGCCTCGATGCAGGTGGTCTTGCAAGTGCTCCAAAAGGAACTGACCATTCATAATCAAGATGGAAGCCCGTACCAGGAGAAAACCGCCGCAACGAATGCGGGAAGTGTGGCCATGGTCGACTTTGCCGGCACCGGATGGGTAGTCAGTGACCTAGGTCTGATTCGCTAGCCATGCGTTGCATGGGCAAGGCCATCCTCATCCTCGCCTGTTGTCTGGCGTTCCTGACGTCGTCCTATCTGCCTGCGTACGCCGACGACGAGCAAGAAACTAAGCCGAAGATCGGCGGAGGTTTCGTTGACAGTGGCATAACGATGGGGGCTGATACTTGGGTAATCAACCCAGATACGGGCGAATTGGGTCGCGCCGAGCCCGGTGCTGTCGTTACTGATCCCAACGAGTACAAATACGAACTTCAGTGCCACCTCGGCGGGGGAGATTTCGACACCCCGTGCCTGGCCCGCCAATTGGAATGCAAGAACGGCCCGGACGGCGAAGAAGGCATCCCTGTCATGTGGCTTTCCCGTCCCCGTGGCGTTCCGGGAGCCGTGTGGGCGCCACATTCCGGCCCCACCTGCCTTTACGACGCCAGGCCTGAGGACCTGCTGCCCCGGATCGCGGCGGACATCCAGCGGGAGTTCCAGAACCTGCCAGTGAGCGCCGGATCGGTCACCGCCCAGCCCAGTCCCCACACCCTCCGCGGGGCTGAAACCAACTTCTACGCGGAGTCCGTGGAGCAGCAGTTCGACATCACGATGTTCGGCCAGCAAGTCCACGTGGTCGCCACCCCGGTGCAATACACGTGGAACTACGGCGACGGCACTGTGTTCGGCCCGCAACCCTCAATGGGCGGACCGCTGCCGCAGGACCGGTGGGGTGAAAAGACGCGGACCAGCCACGCCTACGGGGCCACCGGTGATTTCCAGGTAGTGCTGACCACGTCGTTCCAGGGAACTTACTCAGTCAATAACGGCCCCGCCCTGCCGATTCCCGGCCAAGGCCAGTTCAGCGCCCCGCCGCAGACCATCAGCGTATGGCGGTCCCTCACCCGGAACTACGCGGACGACTGCAACACCAACCCACAAGGCCAAGGCTGCCCCGGCACGGCCCGCTGAGCACAGTCCAGGCAGTGCCGAAATCGCCCCGTTCCGCAGCGGCGGGGGACAGTTGTCCTGTGATTCACCTCGCATCCGGAATAGTTGCATGCGCTTCTTAGTTGGCAGAGGTAGTAAGCCTTCAGCCCCCGAAAGGAACGCGCATGCTGTTTTCCACCCTCACCCTCGGTGAACTTGAGCTCCCCAACCGTCTGGTCATGGCGCCACTGACGCGCGTCCGCTCCGGCGAGGCAGGTGTCCCCGGGCCGCTCGTCGTCGAGCATTACCGCCAGCGCGCCTCGCTCGGCCTGATCGTCAGCGAAGGAACCCACCCGAGCGCCGGTGCACGCTCGTACGCCGGTCAGCCCGGGATCTTCACCCCCGAGCAGGTCGCAGGCTGGAAGAAAGTCACGGACGCAGTTCACGCCGAGGGCGGCCGGATGTTCGCCCAGATCATGCACGGCGGGCGCGTCTCGCACCAGGACATCACGGGTGGGGCGGAAATCGTAGCGCCGAGCGCCGTTGCCGTGGAAGGAACTGTCCACACGCCGGCAGGCAAGCAGCCGTACCCGGTGCCACGTGCCCTGGACACTGACGAACTGCCTATGGTCATCCAGGAATTCGTCAACGCATCCCTCAACGCCATTGAGGCCGGATTCGACGGCGTTGAGCTGCACTCCGCCAACGGCTACCTCCTGCACGAGTTCCTTGCCCCGAACTCCAACGTCCGCACTGACAGCTACGGCGGTTCACCCGAAAACCGCGCCCGCTTCGTCATCGAGACGGTGAACGCCGTTGTGGCAGCGGTCGGTGCCAACCGCGTGGGCATCCGCATTTCGCCCGAGCACAACGTCCAGGGCATTGCCGAGACCGACGCGGCAGATGTCCGCGCCACCTACGAAGTGCTCGTGGACAGCATCGCCCCGCTCAACCTCGCCTACCTCAGCGTCCTCCACCACGAGCCCACCGGCCAGCTGGTCCAGGACCTCCGTGCACGATTCGGCGGCCCCTTCCTGGTGAACACCGGTTTCGGCGTGGTGACCACGCGGGAAGAGGCGGTAAGCCTCGTGGCCGACGGCCATGCAGACGCAGTGGTGGTGGGACGGCCCGCCATCGCCAACCCGGACCTCGCGCGGCGCTGGAAGGAAAGCCTGCCGCTCAACGAGCCGGACGCCAGCACGTTCTACAGCACTGGTGCAGAAGGCTACACGGACTACCCCGTGTACCAGGACAGCAACTCGTAGCAGCAGAACGGCCACATGCGATGAGGGCGGCACCCACAATTGGGTGCCGCCCTCTTCTGCTGCTGCACGGTGTGCTGTCCCGGCAGCGAAAAACCGGAAGCCATCCGACGACCCCCGGCCTACTCGGATTTTTGGCCCGCCGGACCCCTGTGGAAGCCGGCGGTGATCAGATGCTACTCCAACGATTTGACTTTTACCAGACCTTCTTCGGCCTCGAAACAAGTGCAGCTTCCCGGGCTACAGAAGAGCCTCGCGGCCCGTTCCTTCCGTCATTACGAGCCTGTCGTCCTGGATGGAGACAAGCACGCTTTTAGGCTTTCCGCTCACCTTCGTGATCGCTTTCAGCCCGCGGTTGGTCACTTCGACGCCGACTTGGGATCCCTTCGCCGGCAGCTCCACGGAGACCTCAGAGGCAATGCCGAGGATGGGATTGGTGGATACATCCACGTCACGCCACACCTGTTTGCCGTTGACCGTCAGGGTGATGTTGGCCTCCTCGAACCCTTCCTGAAACACAATCAGCAGTTCTTTCATGGCGGCCTCTTCCTCGAGCATTGATGGCCTAAGACGGCATATCAACTACAGCACTTCGCAGACGGGAGTGGAATACCCTTACCGGCCGCGCGGCCCGGCGCATGCCCCCGGACGCGCAATCTGAGGAAGCGCGCTGGCTCCTGCCGCCGGTGGAGCGCAACTGGCGGGTAAGGCAAGATGTTCTGGTGACCCAACAGCCGCAAGCCCCTTCCAAGCCCGCAGCACACCAGCCGGACGACGCCATCTACACACAGATTGCCGTGGAACTGGGCGTCAAGCCGTGGCAGGTGAAAGCTGCCGTCGATCTGCTGGACGGCGGGTCAACGGTCCCGTTCATTGCCCGGTACCGCAAGGAAGCCACCGGAACGCTGGATGACGGCCAGCTCCGCGACCTGGAAGAGCGGCTGCGCTACCTCCGGGAACTTGCCGACCGCCGTCGTGCGGTCCTGGAAGCCATCGAGGCCCAGGGACAGCTGACACCAGAACTGAAGAAGGCCATCCTGGCAGCGGACACCAAGTCCAGGCTGGAGGACATCTACCTGCCCTTCAAGTCCAAGCGCCGCACCAAGGCACAGATAGCGCGCGAAGCAGGGCTTGAGCCGCTCGCCGACGCACTCGTAAAGCGTCCCGAGCTCGATCCGGAGCGCGAGGCCGCCAAGTACCTCAACCCTGAGCACGCCATCGGTGACGCGGCCGGAGCCCTCGCCGGCGCCCGCGCCATCCTCGTGGAGCGCGTTGCCCAGGACCCCGATCTCGCGGCCACGCTCCGCGAGCGACTCTGGACACAGGGCCGCATGGTGTCCCGCATGAAGAAAGGCAAAGAGGTGGACGGCCAGAAATTCGCTGACTACTTCGACTTCACCCAGGCGCCCGCAGGAATGCCGTCCCATCGTGTGCTCGCGCTGCTGCGGGGGGAGAAGGACGGCGTCCTTGAACTCGACCTCGCCGAGGCGGATCCCGCGGACGACGACGCCCTGGCCGCCTCACGGGCCCGCTACGAGTCCGCGGTGGCAAAGTTCCTCGGGGTCGCCCACCGCGGCCGGCCCGCCGATGCGTGGCTGATGCAGACCGCCCAGGTCGCCTGGAAGTCCCGGGTGCTGGCCAGGCTCACTGCAGATCTGCGCGGCCGGATGTTCGCGGCCGCTGAGGACGAAGCAGTCCGGGTGTTCGCCGCGAACCTCCGGGATGTCCTCCTGGCTGCGCCGGCAGGCAACCGCCCCACCCTGGGCTTGGACCCCGGCCTGCGCACCGGCGTGAAGGTGGCGGTGGTGGACGGTACCGGCAAGGTCGTTGCCACAGACACTGTGTACCCGCACGCTCCGGCTCGGAAGTGGGACGAAGCCTTGGCATCGCTGGTGAAACTGGCGCGGCAGCACGCCGTCGAACTCGTGGCCATCGGCAACGGAACCGCATCCAGGGAGACGGACAAGCTCGCCGCCGAGCTGATCAAGCTCCTCCCGGACGTGGACCGCAAGCCGCGGAAGCTGGTGGTTTCCGAAGCCGGAGCGTCCGTCTACTCGGCCTCCGCACTCGCCGCCGCCGAACTTCCCGGCATGGATGTTTCACTGCGTGGCGCCGTGTCTATTGCCCGGCGTTTGCAGGACCCCCTCGCGGAGCTCGTGAAGATCGATCCCAAGTCCATCGGCGTGGGCCAGTACCAGCACGACGTCACCGCATCAAAGCTGGACAGGAGCCTGGACGCGGTGGTGGAGGACTGCGTGAATGCCGTCGGCGTAGACGTCAACACCGCCTCGCCGGCGCTCCTTAGCCGCGTGGCCGGCGTCGGAGCACTGCTCAGCGAGAACATCGTGGCGTACCGGAACCAGAACGGGCCATTCGGCAAGCGTTCGGACCTCAAGAAAGTGCCGCGGCTGGGTGCCAAGGCCTTTGAGCAGTGCGCCGGCTTCCTCCGGATCACCGGGGGAGCGGAGCCGCTGGACGCTTCCAGCGTCCACCCGGAGTCCTACGCGGTGGCCCGAAAGATCCTGGTGGCGGCAGGCGCGGCGCCCGCGTCGTCGCTGGATCCGCGCGACTTTGTGGACGACACGTTCGGCCTGCCCACCGTGACGGACATCCTTGCTGAACTCGACAAGCCGGGCCGCGACCCGCGCCCGGCATTCACCACTGCCACGTTCTCCGAAGGCATTGAAAAGATTTCCGACCTGAAGCCCGGCATGGTCCTCGAGGGTACGGTCACCAACGTGGCCGCCTTTGGGGCGTTTGTGGATGTGGGCGTGCACCAGGACGGCCTGGTCCATGTATCTGCCCTGTCCAACCGCTTCGTGTCCGATCCCCGCGAAGTGGTGAAGTCCGGCCAGGTGGTGCGCGTCAAGGTGCTGGAAGCGGATCCGGACCGAAAGAGGATTTCCCTGACGCTGAGGCTCGACGACGAACCCGGCCCGCGCGGACAGGCTCCCCGCGGTACGGGGACCGGCGTGCAGCGCCCCGCGGGTTCGTCTGCAGGCGGCGGCAAAGCGCGGGATTCCCGCAGGGGCGGTCCGGGTGCCGCTCCGCAAGGTGAACGGAATGCCCGCGGAGGCCAGGGTGGCAAGAACGCGGAAGGTCGAACCCCGGGTGCCACCGGCGGCCGCTCCGCCGGACGCGGTGCTGCTCCGCAGGCTGCGCCCGCGAACACTGCCATGGCCGAGGCGCTGCGCCGGGCAGGGCTGGGGAAGTAGGGGGCCTCACGGGGCTGCTGGACCGGGCCGGTGGAACGGTGGGGTTTCGGGCGGGGCAGCTTTCTGCAAGGGTGGGGCCATGACCTTTTTCCTGGAGTACACGATCCCTGCCGCATCCAGCGACGCCGAGTTTGAGTTTCCCCACGATGAGATCAATTCCGGCACCACTATTCCGCTGGCCCAGACCGGCGCCGGGGTGGTCCATTCCTCGGAACTTCCCGCACGCACCAGCATCGTGGGAGCCACGGTCCCCGAGGCGAAACTTGAGGCTGAGCAACTGATCTCGCACAGCCGCGCCTCGGAAGCCGCCCTGTACTTTGATCCCTCTGAGTCGCTCGGGACTGGCGTTGGCACGCTCGTTGCCACCTTCACCGACAGCAAGGGCTGGCAGGACACCCCCGGGGAGGATCCGCAGGGGAGCACGTTCTAGCGGTTCATCCCGGACGCCGGCTCCCCAGCAGGCGCGGCTTGCCGAACCTTGTCTGCACCCCGGGTGAGTAGAGGACGGACTCCGGCGGTCCTTCGGCCGTGATCCCCGCAGACTCAACCAGGCTGTCCGCGAGCGTATGGACATCTGCCTCAAAAAGGGGCCAGGGGCTGTGCGTATTGGGAATGAAGGCGGTCCGGCCGAAGAAGCGGCCATGCATGCCGAACCGCGCCGTCAGGAAGACGGACAACGGGTCTGCCGCCGCCGCGCCGAGGCGGGGAACAACCGTAAAATCGCTGCCGGCCCCTGTGCCGCCGAAGCGGCGTACCGAGTAGCCCACCGGGGCGGCCCCGCCGTCCGATACCGTGGTTCCGGCCGCCGACCAGGTCTTCTGCAGCCCACCAACCCCCAATGGGAAGGTTGGCCAGCGCCGGATCCTTGACCAGACGTAAGGAATGCCCACTGCCCGGGTGGCCATCACCACCGGCAGTCGGTTGGCGTCCAGGCTCAGGAACACCACGCCGCGCGTCCCGTCGGGCGCACGTGAATAGAGTCGGACGTTGACCTCGTTGAAGCTCCCCAGGTACGGGATGCCGGGCCCGCGCCCCAGCCCGGCATGTTCCATCCGGAATCCGATCAGCCCCACCCAGGAACTGCCGTCAAAGACGTCCGGCCGGACGCCCGCCGGCATGAACCGCGCCGCCACGGACACATCGATGCGCCAGTGCAGGAAAACGGCGTCCAGCCAGCGCTGGGAGGAGAGCACCGGGGCGGGCAGCCCCGGCGGGTTGGGCCACTGGTCATCCGCAGGCCGCACTGTAAGCGGACCACCGCCCGGAGGTGGAACAGTCATGGCTGAAGCCTAAACTGCGCAGGGGCACAGAACACCGCCGACTCGAACTCCGCACCGGTCTCCACCCAGCCGCTTAGGGGTGCCGTACCCCGTTCCCGGCTAAAACATCCCGGTATCCTTCCCGGAAGCTGGGAAGCGCAAAGGTGAAGCCGGTACTGCGGAGAAGCTTGTTGGAGCACCGCTTGTTGCCGCCGCGTGCCGGTCCGGCGTCACCCACGGCTGGTTCGGGCAGCTTCATTTCCGCGGCCAGGAACCGGAGCACCGAGCCCAGGTCCGCGGCCTCGTTGTCCACTCCGATATAGACGGGCGCGGGGGTGCTTTCCATCGTGGCGAGATGCACCAGTGCGGCCGCGGCGTCGTCGCGGTGGATGCGGTTCGTGTACCGGACATCCTGCGGGACCACCGCTGAGCCGGTCCGCACCTGGTCGATCAGCCTCGTCCGGCCGGGCCCGTAGATACCGCCAAGCCGCAGGGACACCGCCGAGGTACCGGAACCCGCAAGCCTGGATTGCAGCAGGTCCTCAGCCTCCACCAAAACCCGGCCGGAGAAACTGCCCGGTTCCGGCGGCGTCCCTTCGTCCACCCAGCCGCCGCCGGCGTCGCCGTACACGGCGGTGGACGAGACAAAAAGCACCCGGCGGGGGATCACGCCGTCGCGCTCCAAAGCATCCAGCACGTGGGCCACGCCGTCCACATAGGCGGCGCGGTACGCGTCTTCCCTGGGTGCATCCGCCGCCACGGCAATCACGACGGCGGACGTGTCCGCCGGGACCGGCGGCAGCTGGGCGGAGCTCAGGTCAGCCGCCACGCCTTCGATGGCCGCCGGAAGTTTGGAAGGGGAGCGGCGCCAGCCGACAACCCGGTGGCCCAGGCCGGCGAACCGAAGCCCGGCCTCGGTGCCCAGGTCGCCGCAGCCTGCCAGAAGGATCGTCATGGGTTACGGTGCCTCCACCGGGAAGAAGACGCGCGGGTCCTGCAGGAGGGCCGGGTAGGCGAACGCGGAGCGGTCGATGATCTCGTTGACAGTGAAATGCCTGCCGAACCGGCCGTCGTCCAGGGTGATGGGCCGGCCTGTCACCTGGCCCACGGCGAACTTGGCGCCCTTCTCGAACGGAACGGCAACCGGCGTCTTTCCCGGCAGGGTGGAGAAGGCTTCCTCCTGCGCGAGCCGCTTGCGGGTGGGCTTCTTGGCCTGCGGCTTGGGTGCGGCCTTCCGCGACTGCTTTGAGGGCCGCCGGGACTTCTCCTCGAGGTACACGGGGCTGTAGTCGTCGTCCGAGCCCGGTGCGCCCGCCGCGGCAGCGTTGCCCCTTCCCACGGGCGGCAGCGCCACCGTGTCCAGCGTCTGGGGATCGACGTCGGCATGCGGGTCCCGGAGGATCCACAGGATGTCCCCCTCGGGCTCCTGCGGGAGGAACTCATGCCGGGGTTCGGGCCAGATGTAGTCCATCTCCGGAATCGCATCGGAGAAGAGGGGACTGTAAAACTTGGAGTCCTTGTGGACCAGCTTGGACCGGTGGCTGAGGTGGAAATCCGGATCGCCGAGCCACGGCGGCAGCAGGATCTTCGACGCGTAGTCCGGGTGGGCGGCCTGCGGGGCGAACTCGGCGATGTTGGCGCGCGTGTTGTCCGGGTGGCCGCGTTCCATCCACTCGTCCACCATGGCCAGGCCGTACATGGTGAGGGCCGGGACGTAGCCCATCCACATCCGGATCGCGGGGTGGGTCTGCCACCCGTATCCGGGAAGGACCAGCGCACGGAGTGTCTGCAGGGCCTCCACCCTCTGCTTGCCCAGCCGGGCGGTGTCCAGTGCAGCGGCGCTCTGCCGGAAATCAGGGTACGGGAGGAAGGTTTGCATCCATTCAGTCTGACGGCAGGTTGCTGATGTGCCAATTGCAGTGCCGGGCGCCACAGGAAGGCCTGCCGGATGTCCAGATAGTGGACGGTTGCATACTGGCGGAAGGTCGAACCACTAAGATCACCGCAACCCATCCCGCGTTTTGGAAGCTACCTCATGACATTTACAGCTGAAAACCCCGCCTCCCGCCCCGCGCAGCCCCGGTACGGACTGATGCTCGGTCCCGAAGCCAACGGCATTCTGGTCCTCGATGAGTTCACCATCGACCCCGCCGCTGCCCGCTACGAACAGCACGGTTTCCGGGCCGGCATGGCGACCGTTGCCAGGACCATGCGCCGCATTGCGGCCCTTCGCTTGGTGATCGCCCTCGTGGCCATCGGCAACCTCCCGCTGTTCCTGCTCTCGAGCGGATGGTGGATCTACGCCGTCTCGCTGGCCCTCGTCATCGGGGTGCACACGGCAGTGACGCTGTTGAACCGCCACGAGCCGCGCCTGAAGCAGCGCTCCGCACTGGAACTCCACCTGCACCGGGAACGCAGCGCCAATTACCGCAAGGTGCGCGACGCCGTGAAGTACGTTGTCGACACCCCGGCACGCATGAACGAGCAGCTCTACCTGGAACTGCTCGCCGTCAAGCGCGTTGCGCTGAACCTGGCCCACGGCACTGTGGCCCTGCTGGACACCTCTGACGACTCGGCCTGGAAGGTGCGCATCGTCCGGGAGATTCCCGCCAGCTGAAGCTGCAGCACCCGGACTTGGCATCCGAGGCACAAAATTAAAGAGAACGACGCCGGCACATCCCTTGTGGGGGCGTGCCGGCGTCGTTCTATGGTCAACGGAATTTGTCTATCGCCGACCGGTTTTGGAGCCCGCTAGGCGGGGAGCTGGAGGACCTGTCCTTCGAACACCAGGTTGGGGTCCGAGATGGTGTCCAGGTTGGCGTCGGCAAGGTGCTGCCAACCGCCTGCAACGCCAAGCTTATCGGCGACGATGCTCAGGGTGTCGCCGGCTTCGAGGGTGTAGGTCTCCCCGCTGAGGGCTACGGAGGTAGCGTGCCGGGCGGGTGCCTGGGCGGCGGGCGCAGCTGCCACGGGAGCGGCTTCGACGGCCGCGGCCTGGACGGGTGCCGCCTGGACCGGCGCCTGCTGCACGGGTGCCTGCTGCACCGGGGCGCCCCCGCCACCGTTCAGGCCGAGCTGGGATGAGCAGGAAGGCCAAGCGCCCCAGCCCTGGGAGGCCTGGACGCGCTCGGCCACGGCGATCTGCTGTTCGCGGCTGGCGTCTGCCGGCGAACCGGAACCGCCGTAGGCCTGCCAGGTGCTGGAGGTGAACTGGAGGCCGCCGGAGAAGCCGTTGCCCGTGTTGGTGGACCAGTTGCCGCCGCTCTCACACTGGGCCAGCGAGTCCCACGTTGAGGTGGGGGCGGCCGCGTTGGCGGCGCCGGTGGACAGGGCAATGCCCGCCACGGAGATGGCCGCCACGGTGGCTCCACGGCGCGCAACAGTACGGAAAGAAGATTTATTCATGGTGGTGATGCTCCTGAAGGCCACCCGCGCTGGCTCCGTCCCCGAAGATCGTCGCGCTACTGCCCGCCCCTGACAAATAGAGGTCAACGTCGGTGGCTGCCGCTGGGCAGTTCTGGTGAAGGCAGCACCTGGCATTCATGCGCCCGCCGGACGGGCATGCATTTCACGCTAAAACATAGACTCGGCGTTATCAAATCGAGATAGGTGCTGCACTTCGCAGTGC
The DNA here is from genome assembly GCF_026672455.1 of Pseudarthrobacter sp. SL88. NCBI lineage: Bacteria > Bacillati > Actinomycetota > Actinomycetes > Micrococcales > Micrococcaceae > Pseudarthrobacter > Pseudarthrobacter sp. SL88. Next base: position 3,003,719 of record NZ_JAPPRD010000001.1, on the reverse strand, counting down.
GGGCAAGGGCAGTTGAAGGGGCCACCGACGGCGACGGCGGCCTCCGCCCAGGGCCACGGCTCCGTGGCCCGGGCAGGCGGGAATCCTCGTGGGGGATTATCCTGACCGGATGGAAAACTTTGAGGGTGAGCCCGCTGCGCCCGAAACCGAAGTGTCAGAATCCAACGACGCTGTCCCGGCCCGGCTCCTGCCGGTAGCTGAACTGCACCTGCACATCGAAGGCACCCTGCAGCCTGAATTGATCTTTGCCCTCGCGGAACGCAACGGCATCACCCTCCCGTACGCAGACCTTGACGAACTGCGCCAGCGGTACGAATTCACCGACCTCCAGTCCTTCCTGGACCTGTACTACGCCAACATGGCCGTGCTGCAGACCGAAGAGGACTTCGCGGCCATGACCCACGCCTACCTGGAACGCGCGGCGGCCGCCGGCGTCCGGCATGCCGAGATCATGCTCGACCCGCAGGCCCACCTGTCCCGTGGCATCTCCCTGGAGACCTGCGTCAACGGCGTGGCGTCCGTGCTGGCCACCTCGATGGAGGACTTTGGGATGTCCACCATCCTGATCGCCGCCTTCCTGCGCGACCTCCCCGAAGAGTCGGCCCTCGAAGTCCTGGACGCCCTGCTGGCTATGGACGCACCGATCGGTGCCATCGGCCTGGACTCCGCGGAGGTGGGCAACCCGCCCGCAAAATTCGAGCGCCTCTATGCCAAGGCCCGCGAAGCAGGCCTGCGGCTGACGGCCCACGCAGGCGAGGAAGGGCCGGCGTCGTATGTTGTGGAAGCCCTGGACGTCCTGGGCGTGGAACGCATCGACCACGGCATCCGCTGCATGGACGACACCGACCTGGTGGAGCGCCTGGTGGACGAGCGGATCCCGCTCACGGTCTGCCCCCTGTCCAACGTCCGGCTCCGCACCGTGGACACCTTGGCTGACCACCCGCTGCCGGCCATGCTGGCCGCCGGACTCAATGTGTCCGTGAACTCTGACGACCCCGCCTACTTCGGCGGCTACGTGGATGACAACTTTGCCCAGCTGGAGGCCGTGTTCGAGCTGTCTGAATTCGACAAAGCAAGGCTCGCGGCAAACTCCATCCACTCGTCGTTTGCGTCCGAAGAACGCAAGGCAGAGCTGCTGGAGGAACTGAACAGCGGGGAACTGGCACACTGACCCGAGCCTTGCGCGTCCCGGCCGCCCAATCTCCGGCTAAACTTGGTCCCGCAGGCGGGTCAGGGACGTGCAGGAGAAATCCCGCACCAGCGCAAGAAATGGTCGAGCAGCCGGCCTTACCCGAGACCGCCGCCTCAGTTGTTGTGACCTGCGCTTCATAGTCGGTCACGACACGCAGAGTTAACCAATTAAAGTCGCGCGATTTAACGGGCACTTGGCAAGATGCTCTCATCGGATCGCTCACACACTAGGGGAATCATGGCCAAGTCCACCGCAGAAAACACCTTCCTTCGACTCAAGACCGTGCTGGATGTCCTGACCGAAGGCGTGTGGTCCGGTGATGCGCTGAATGCGGGCCAGGTCCTGGCGGAATCCACGGCACGCGTGCCGTTCAACGAGCACGAGGCCGAGCTGCTCAGCGGCGGAATTCCCCGCGGACACAAGACCCTCACCTCGGCCACCGCCAAGCTGGTCAAGGCCGGCTGGCTGGTCAAGGGCCGCTCCGGCTGGACCATCACCGAGGACGGCATGCGCGCCACTGTCGCCTACCCGGATGCTGTCTCCTTCGCTTCCGCGCTCGACGCCGGCACTCCCGTTCCGGCCGACACCCCGGTTCCGGCAGCGCCCGCCGGATTCGTCCGTCCGGTGTCCGCCGCTGCCGCCACCCTTGAGGTGCCTGCCAAGGACGACGCCAAGACCGCCACCAAGAAGTCTCCCGCGAAGAAGGCGCCGGCCAAAAAGGCTGCCGCTGTTGTGGAGAAGGCCGCCAAGGCGATCGAAGACGCCGTCGAGCCCGTGGTTAAGGCCGTGCGCAAGAAGGCACCGGCGAAAGCCGAAGCCGCCACACCCGCGGCAGCCGAGCCGTTCGAAGGTCCGGACGTGGAGACGCACCCGCAGCCCGAGGCCGTGGCTGTTGCCGGCGACTTCAACACCATCCTGGGTGCCCCCGAGAACTGGGCGCCGCAGTATGACGAGGCCCAGATGGAGTTCGACTTCCTGGACCAGCTGTGGAAGAAAAGCGCCGAACTGCCGGCCGGCCACTACACCTTCAAGATCGCGCTCAACCGCTCGTGGACCGAAAACTACGGCGCATTCGGGACGTTCGATGGCCCCAACCACGAGCTGCACCACTCCGGCGGCACCGTAACCATCCGCTACAACCACTCCACGCGCGACATCACCATCAACTAAAGCGCCCATCCTCCCCAACTGGGTAGCAGCAGATGCCGTTTTGAGCCCTCAAAACGACATCAACTGCTCCCAGTTGGGAGGGCGGATGCCGAGGAGGCCTACCCATGGCACGCCACGCAGAACCAACCGCTGACGGGCCGTCGGCTCACCAGGTTCGGTTGAGCGCCCGGGTGTTCGGGGTGGTGCAGGGTGTCGGCTTCCGGTACCGGACCATGGGTGAGGCTGAGGAGCTGGGCCTGACCGGTGAGGTGAAAAACCTCGACGACGGTTCGGTGGCCCTGGTTGCCGAAGGCGCCGGCGACCAGGTGGGGAAGCTCCTGGACTGGCTGAACTCGGACCGCGCCCCCGGCCGGGTGGAGCGGGTGGACCACTCCATGTCCGACGCCCAGGGATCATTTAGGGATTTCCGGGCACGCTGAGCCCGATAAAGGCCCCCAGTTCCTCCAGGGCCGCCGGCTTGTGCGGCATGTAGTTCGTGAGCTCAGGGGTGCGGACGATGACCGCCCGCCACTGGCCACGTGACACGGCCACGTTGATCCGGTTCCGGTTCAGGAGGAATTCGGCGCCCCGTGGAGCTTCCGCCACCGCAGAGCAGGCCATCGATACCAGCACCACCGGTGCTTCCTGGCCTTGGAACTTATCCACCGTTCCCACACGGACGTCCGGCAGGCCGGCGTCGGCCAATTCCTTGCGGATCAGGTGGACCTGGGCGTTATACGCGGCCACCACCAGCAGGTCCTGCTGCTCAAGCGGCCGGGCTGCTAATTCCGGCCCGGCCGTCCATTTCAGACCCAGGTGCCGGTGTGCCTGCCGAACCACCTCCGCCGCTTCCTCTGCCGAGCTTGTCGAATTGCCGGTGTGCTGCACGACCACGGTCTCCACGCCCGGCGGCATGGTTTCCAGCTCACGCAGGGACCCGGCCGGTGCTGACTGGAGCCTACTTTCGTAGCTGAGCCTCGACACCGCAGCGCACAGTGCCGGATGCATCCGCCAGCTGTCAGCCAGGAAATATCCCAGCCGTGCCGGCAGGGTGGCGTGACCGGCGGCCAGCCAGCCGAGGGCGGATTCATCCACCGGCTCCGGATGGGCACCCTGCGTCACCTGGGGGAGTTGCTGGGGATCCCCCAGCAGGAGGAGCCGCTTCGCTGCCCGGGAAACGGCCAGCGTGTTGGCCAGGGAGAACTGTCCGGCCTCATCGATCACCAGCAGGTCCAGGGAACCGGCCGGGACTTCCTTGCCGGTCATGGTCCAGGCCGTTCCCCCTACCAGGCAGCCGCCGGCAGACTCCAGCAGCCGTGCGACATCGCCGTCGGCCGTAGCTTTCCACGGCACCTCGTGGGGCGCAGAGAGCTTCTTCGCCACCAGCGAGGGGTCCACCCCGCCCTTATCGATGGCCCGGCAAAGCAGGTTCTCCACCACGTTATGCGATTGGGCCACCACGCCCACCTTCCAGCCTTCGCCGACGAGCTGGCCGATCACGTGCGCGCCAACGTAGGTTTTGCCCGTGCCGGGCGGCCCCTGGACGGCCAGGTAGGAACGGTCCAGGTCCCGCAGCGAAACAGCGATGGCGCCTGCATAATCGGCAGCGCCATCGCCCCCGTGCTGAACCTCGGCCGGGCCGGGCAGCGTGCGGAACCGCGGCGGCAGTTTGCGAAGGATGTCCAGGCCCGGTTGGGAGGGCAGTGAGGGAACAGCGGACCCTACGGCCTTCGCAAGTTCCGCCAGCGCGGCCTCAATACTCACCGTCGCCAGCGGCTGGTCCTCGGTCAGGGCCATCGGGAAATGCGGGTACGCCGCCACCTTGGCGGACTCGCGTTCGGCGATGGTAATGAGGGTGTAGACCGGGTTATCCGGTGCAGCCTGCAGGTCGCTGATACGCGTCCCGAAGTTGTACGCCCGGGCTCCCGGCGCTGCATCCGGCGCCGCCATGCCCTCCGGCGGCGGGGCGTCATAGAGACGGCACCAGGTGGAATCCGTTCGGAAGTCGGAACCTTCGGTCATAGTGCCGCGTAATTTCAGCACACGGGTCCGCATCCGCTCCCGCGGCTTCGCCAGTGCCCAGTCGGAGGACACCTCGGCGGACTCCACCACGAAGACATTGCGCTGATCGGACCAGCTCTCCAGGGGAGCCTCCACCCGGTCAAAGTGCTGCCACCAGAACTGTTTGCGTTCACGGCGGTGGTATCCGGTGGCCGCCGCCACCATGGCGATGGCCCGTTCATCGTCCGTCCAGGGGCGGTTGTCCGGGAGGCCGGCAAGGTACTCGTGAAGCCGGCCCTCCTCAGGGGATTCGCCCCGCGCGTCCCTGCGTCCCGTGGTGGCATCGCCGGATCCAGGGACTCCGGATCCGGTGCCCTCCCGTGCTTCCGCCGGAAGTCCGGAACCAGCTTGGGGCTGGATGTCCAGCAGCCAGTCACGCAGGCGCAGCGTGGACAGGCAGTCGTACTGGTTGTAATCGGAAATGGAGGCAAGGACGGCGTCTGCCTCGGCCTGGTGCCCGGCGTCGCGGGCGGCGCAGTAGGCCGCGTAGGCCACCACGGACGCCCCGGCATCCTTGACGTCCCCGGAGCGCAGGTTGTCGCCCATGTACAGCGGCTCGAGCTTTTTGATGGAGTAGGACGCCTCGGAGATGCGCAGCGAGTGCTTCACCGTGGCGTAGAGGTCCACCAGGAGCCCCTTCCGCAACCAGTCGTCCACGGTGTCTTCGCCGGCCTGGTGGGCCAGGGACAGGTTACGCAGCGCCGTCTTTTCGTAGGTGGCGTAGTGGTAGACGTGCATGTCCGGATACTGCCTGCGGCGGTTCTCCACGTACTCGAGGAAATCCAGGAAGGCTTTCCGTTCCCCGGACCGGGAATGGGCCCAGAAGGGCCGGAACACCGGATCGCCTCCAGCGTCGGCGACGGGTGCCTCGATCACGCCGAACAGGTACTCGATGCCCCAGACTCCTGTTGCCGGGTCCTGCCAGAGCGGATCGCCCTCAAAGTCGAAGAAGATATCCCCGGCACTCGGGGCCGGCAACGTGCCGATGGTGTGTTCCGGCAGGACGCTGTAGGAAACAGTGTGTGGCTCGCCGTCTTTATTGAACGTCCGGGACCCGGCGGCAGCATCGAGCCCCAGCTGCATCCTGGCTTGGGCACGCAGACGGGCCACTGAGTTTTTCGCTGCAGCAGCCGGCATGGCAGCGAGTTCGTCGATGCTGGTGATGCCGGCCGCGTGGAGTTTCCTGCGCTGGACCACCGACATTCCCGCGACCATGAGGAGGTCGCGGTGCAGGCTGACCTGTTCTGCGCAGTAGTCGCACCGGCCGCAGTGGACTATGCCTGGCTGCTGCCACCGGACCGCCCCGCTGCCCTCCCGGTGTTCGGCGGTGAGCTGGCGGAAGCGCCGGCGCCGTTCGCGGAACACGGGGAGCAGGTCCGGCAGGGAGTGGCTGCTGCGCAACCAGTCTTCGCCCACGCGCGTGCCCAGCACGAGGGTGACGACGGGGGAGGGGTCCAGCCCCATCCCGAGGAGCTGGTCACCGTAGGCCGCCAGCTGCAGCAGGGCGCCCACCTTGGCGTGCCGGGCGAGCTTGGTGTCCCAGACCTCATACCGGCCCGGCAACCCTGTTCCGGCGGCCTCGTTGACCAGGAAGTCCGCATAGCCGAGGAACTCGCCATCGAAGAAGGTGGCCTGGAAGACGACGTCGGCTCCGGAGCGCAGCGCGAGCTCGGTTTCGGCGTGCTTTGCCTGGAGTTCCCCGCGGACGGTGTTGCCGCGTTCCAGTGAGTAGACGCCCGCCCCGCGGCTGGCATCCCATGTTCCGTATTTGGCCACGAGGCTGGCCAGGACGGTCTGCTCGTGCCGGTCGCCCAGCTCGCCGGCCCGGACCCGCATCTCGTCCGGAGGGAATGCGGCCTTGGGGGACCGGCCCAGTTTCTCGTCCAGGACGCGGAGCGTGCGGTATTCACATTCGCTGGCCGCCACGAGGTCGCTCGCGGAGAACACGAGGTCCGGCGCAGCACCGGGACCGGCACTGGCATCGGCTTCGAGCAGGAACACGGGGCCTCCCCATTGGACAGCCGGGCCGGGGATGGTTCCCCTGGCCCTGGTTAACAGCTGCGTCAAACGTAGCAAGAGGGGCCGACAACCAGGGCGGGAGCAGCAGCCCTGCAGCGCTTATCCTCAAACTAGGTAGCAGTTGATGTCGTTTTGAGCCCTCAAAACGACATCAACTGCTACCTAGTTGGGCAGCGCGTCAGCCGTTGGCGTCCGCCCGTACCTGGGCTTTGTCGTGCTCGTCGTGGGCCTTGCGGATCAGGGCCAGGAACTCGGTTTCGTTCCGGACCAGGCGCTTGTACTTCTCCGGGAGCTTGCGGATCTGGTCCTCCTCGCGGACCATCTTGGCGAAGATCTTGTCCCGCTCCGCCATATCCGTTTCGTAGTTCAGGTCCACGTACTCAGTGGCATGCCGCCGGGCTCCGGAAACGGCGTTCTTGGCCTTGCCCTTGGGGCTGAAGATCGAGGCCAGGATGGTAAGCACCAGCACGCCGAGGATCACGCTGAGCGACAACCCGGTGCTGACCTCCACCACGTTGACGTGCTCGCCGTCGTTGATGAACGGCAGGGTGTTTTCGTGCAGGGCGTGCAGGATGAGCTTGACGCCGATGAAGCCCAGGATCACTGCCAGGCCGTAGGACAGGAAGATCAGCCGGTCCAGCAGGCCATCAATGAGGAAGAACAGCTGCCGCAGGCCCATCAGCGAGAACGCGGTGGCGGTGAAGACGATGAACACGTTCTGGGTCAGGCCGAAGATCGCCGGGATGGAGTCCAGGGCGAACAGGATGTCCGTGCCGCCGATGGCTACCATCACCAGCAGCATGGGGGTCAGCACCCTCTTGCCGTTCTCCATGGTGAAGAGCTTGTCGCCGTCGTAATGCTCCGACGCCGGCAGGAACTTTTTGGCGAGCCGGACCACGAAACCTTCGGAGTCGTCGTCGTGGTCGTCAGGCTTGAGCAGGTTGCCGGCGGTGATCAGCAGGATCAGCCCGAAGATATAGAAGACCCACGCGAAGCTGTTGATCAGTGCTGCGCCCAGGAAGATGAAGGCCGTGCGGGCAATCAGGGAGAAGACGATGCCGAACAGCAGCACCTTCTGCTGGTCCGCGCGGGGCACCTTGAAGCTGGACATGACGATCAGGAACACGAAGAGGTTGTCCACGGACAGGGCCTTTTCCGTGACGTAGCCGGCGAAGTACTCGGTACCCATGGTGGGTCCGCCGAAGAGCAGCACCCCCAGCCCGAACAGCAGTGCGATGCCCACGTAAATCGCCGACCAGATGGACGATTCCTTCAGCGTGGGGGTATGCGCCTTGCGGACGTGGAAGAAGAAATCGAAGGCCAGCAGCCCCACGATTCCCGCGATGGTCAGGGTCCAGACATAAAAAGGAACTTCCACGCGGCGGCCTTTCGTTGGAACGTGTCCCTGAAGCTTACTAAGCAGGCTTCAGGAGTTTATGCTCCAGCACGGCCGAACGCGACAGGGTTTTGTAGCCCTCCTGCTCGAACAGCACGGTGATCACGTCGTCCTCGTGCCGCATCACCAGGCCGGGGCCCCACTCCTTATGGACCACTGCGGACTGGAGCGGGAACGGATCGTCGGCCGCCGCGGGACCCGGCCCGCCGCCGTCGTACTCCTTTTTCCCCTTCCTGCCGCCCTCGTTTCCGGAGCCGGGCCCGGCTGGCTTGCCGGGGTGGCGTGCGGCCTCGGCGCAGGCGTCGCAGTTGTTGCAGGGCGTCGCCAGGTCTTCGCCGAAATAGTTCAGCAGGAACTGGCGCCGGCATCCGTCCGTTTCGGCGTAGGCGCGCATCATGGTCAGGCGGGACTGCTCCACGCGCTGCCGGGCCTCGGCACGTTCGACGGCGGCCGCCGCCAACGCAGGCAGCTTGGCTTTGGCGGCGAGGCGTATCCCGCGCTTGCCCGTGGTGACCGAACCCGCCTCCTCGAGCTGGTTCACCAAACCCGTGACCCGGCGGGCCGGGAACCCGCTCAGCTCCGCCAGCGACGACTTGGGCACAGGCCCGCCGGCATCCTTGAGGACCCTCAGCACCTTGAGCAGCTTCTCCGGATCCGGGGTGCTGGTGCTGAAGAACTTCCGCAGGCCCAGATCCTCGGAACGGTAGTGCAGCACCGCGGTGGCAGGTTTACCGTCCCGGCCGCCACGGCCGATCTCCTGGTAGTACGCGTCCAGGGACTCCGGGATGTCGGCGTGCACCACGAAACGGACGGTGGGTTTGTCGATGCCCATGCCGAAAGCGGTGGTGGCCACCACCACGTCCAGCCCGTCCGCCAGGAAGAGTTCGTGGATGCGCTCCCGTTCCGCGGCGGCCAAACCGGCGTGATAGGCCTCCGCCCGGAGGCTTTCGGCGGCGAGCTTGGCGGCGTACTTTTCGGTGTCCTTGCGGGTGGCGGTGTACACCAGGCCCTGCCCGTCGCGGGCCAGCCCTGCCACCTGGTGAAGGACGGCGCTGCGCTTGTCCTTGTCCCCATGATGGCGGACCACGTCAAGGTTGATGTTGGGCCGGTCAAAGCCGTGGACCAGCACCAGCGGGTCCTTCATGCCGAGCCGCTCCACGATTTCGTCACGCACCGGGGGAGAAGCGGTGGCGGTCAGTGCAGCCGCTGGCGGGTTGCCCAGCCGTTCGCGGACGGCGCCCAGGCCCAGGTAGTCGGGCCGGAAGTCGTGGCCCCAGGAGGAGACACAGTGGGCCTCGTCCACCACGAACAGCGAGACCCCCAGGCGGGCCAGGCGCTCCACCGTCGTGTCCTTGGCGAGTTGCTCCGGCGCCAGGTAGAGGAATGCTGCCGTCCCGGACTCGGCGGCCTGCCAGGCGGCCTCCACTTCGGCGTCGCTGTGGGAGGAGTTGATGGCGACGGCGGCATCCGGGCCGAGGTCGGCGGCCAGGCGTCCAACTGGTCCTCCTGCAGGGCGATCAGCGGTGAGACCACGACGGCGGGACGTCCCGTTGCGCTGTGCAGGTACTGGGCCGCCACCTGGTAGACAGCGGATTTGCCGTAGCCGGTGGGCATGACGGCCAGGACATCGCGACCGTCAACGAGCGCGGTCATTCCGGCAAGCTGGCCGTCCCGAAGCTCCGGGAGGGAAAATGTGGATGCCGCGAGGGCGGCGAGGGCGAGGTGGTCCGGCATGGTACGTCTCCGCGTTGAGGTGCCAGGCCGCTTGCTTCAGCCGTACAACCCACCTTAACGCCGGCCCGGTGCTGCCGCTGGCCGTGCCCTTGACTTCCGCGGATGGCTGAACAACTGTGGAAAGAGCGGGAAGTGCCGAAGCAACCGGTGGTTTCCCGGACCCGGCGAGGACGCAAGGAGAACGCATCGTGGTGCGCGAGAACCCCAAGGTTGAAGAGCCCGACGAATCCCAGATCGAGGTCACCGGGCATCCCAAGGCGTGGGCTGCCGGTGTTCCGGGTGTTTACCACTCGATGAAGCCGGCGCTGGAGCACATGGGTGTGGACCGGTCCCGGAAGACGCTGCTGGCGCTGAACCAGAAGGACGGGTTCGACTGCATGAGCTGCGCCTGGCCGGACCCGGGCCACCGCAAGATGTTCGAGTTTTGCGAAAACGGGGCCAAGGCCGTCACCTGGGAAGCTACCCCGGTGGTGGTTGGCAGCGGTTTCTGGGCCGAGCACCCCGTGAGCGAGCTGCGGCAGCGGTCCGAGTACTGGCTGGGAATGCAGGGCCGCCTGACCGAGCCGGTGTACAAACCGGCGGGGGAGGACCACTACCGCCCGGTCAGCTGGGAGCAGGCGTTCGGGATCCTGGCGGACAAGCTGAAGTCACTGCCCGATCCCAACCAGGCCACCTTCTACACCAGCGGCCGGACCTCCAACGAGGCCGCCTTCCTGTACCAGCTCTTCATCAGGGCTTACGGCACCAACAACCTTCCCGACTGTTCCAACATGTGCCACGAGTCCTCGGGCTGGGGCATGGGCCAGACCATCGGCGTGGGCAAGGCAACGGTCTCCTACAACGACTTCGAAAAAGCCGACCTGATCATCATCATGGGCCAGAATCCGGGGACCAACCATCCGCGCATGCTCACCGCGCTGGAGGAGGCCAAGGAGGCCGGCTGCAAGATCGTGGCCGTCAATCCACTGCCCGAAGCAGGCCTGATGCGGTACAAGAACCCGCAAAAGGTGAAGGGCATCATCGGCCACGGCACGGACCTGGCGGACCAGTTCCTGCAGGTGCGGATCGGCGGGGACATGGCGCTGCTGCAGGCGGTCTCCAAACGGGTGCTCGACGCCGAGGCCGCCAACCCGGGCAAGGTCCTGGACCACGCATTCCTTGAGGGGCACTGCGAAGGGCTCGAGGAGCTCCGGGCGCACCTGGCGCAGCTGGACGACGGTGCCGTCCTGGCGGCCACCGGCCTCCGCACCGAGGAGATCGACGAACTCGCCGCCCGCTACCTCGCAGCGGACCGCGTGATCATCACCTGGGCCATGGGCATCACGCAGCAGAAGAAGGGCGTGGCCACTATCAAGGAGATCATCAACCTGCTCCTGCTGCGCGGCAACATCGGCAAACCGGGCGCCGGAGCGTCCCCCATCCGCGGCCACAGCAACGTCCAGGGCGACCGCACCATGGGCATCTGGGAGCAGATGCCGCCCGCGTTCCTTGACGCGCTGGGCCAGGAGTTCGCGTTCGAGCCGCCGCGCGAGCACGGCCTGGACGCCGTCCAGACCGTCCGTGGAATGCGCGACGGCGGGATCAAGGTTTTCGTGGGCCTCGGCGGCAACTTCGTGGGAGCCATTTCGGACACCGCGGTGGCCGAGGAAGCCATGGAGAAGACCGAGCTTTCGGTCCAGATCTCCACCAAGCTCAACCACTCCCACGCGGTCACCGGCGCCGAGGCGCTGATCCTGCCCACGATGGGCCGGACCGAAATCGACCGGCAAGAAACCGGGCCGCAGTTCGTCTCGGTGGAGGATACGGTCTGCGCTGTGCACGCCTCCCACGGCACCGTGGAACCGGTGGCCCCCGGCCTGCTGTCCGAGGTGGCGATCATCTGCCGCCTGGCCGCCGCCGTGGTGCAGGACCGCAGCTCCGCGGACTGGGCAGGGTTCGAGAAGAACTACGACCTCATCCGCGACCACATCTCCCGTGTGGTCAACGGCTGCGAGGACTACAACCGCAAAATCCGGCAGGACGGCGGCTTCATCCTGCCCAACGGCCCGCGCGATTCCCGGACCTTCAACACCCCCACCGGCAAGGCCATGCTCACGGTCAACGAACTCGAACACGTGGACCGGCCCGAGGGCACGCTGATCCTGCAGAGCATGCGCTCGCACGACCAGTTCAACACCACCATCTACGGCAACAACGACCGCTACCGGGGCATCAAGAAAGGCCGCGAAGTGGTGTTCGTGAACCCCGTGGATCTTGCCGAGCTGGGGTTCGTGGACGGCCAGCGGGTGGACATCCACGGTGTGTACACGGACAACGTGGAGCGGGTACTCCGGAACTACCGGATTGTCTCCTACCCCTCCGCCAGGGGCTGCGCAGCCGCCTACTACCCGGAGGCCAACGTCCTGGTGCCGCTGGACAGCGTGGCAGAGGGCAGCCAGACGCCGGCATCAAAGGCCGTCATCGTGCGCCTTGAGCCGGTGGCGGTGCTGGAAGAGGAACCCACCGCCGGGGGCTGACGTGCCGTCCGGTGCATAACCGGCCCCGGCCCGCACTGACGGCCCCGGCCCCGGCCCGCACAAGCGGTGCGGGCCAACACCTGTTGTGCGGGCCGGTCCCGGTTCTGCGGCTACTGGGCTGTGTCGGCCCAGCCCTTGCTGGCCGGGCCGCCGTCGTGCCCGTCCTCGCACAGCTGGAACGCCACCCTTGCGGCCTTATCAACGGCCGCTGCCGCTGCCTCCTTGTTGCCCGCGCTGCCGGTGCCGGCATGCAGCCCGGCGGCGTAGCCCACCATGAATGTGGTGACCGGCGCGGCGGCATGGATCACCGAATCAGCGGATTTCCGGGCCAGGTCCAGGAGCAGCTCCTGGTCAACCTTGAGGTCGAGGATCTGCAGTGCCTGTGCCAGCCGGTGGCTCCACTGGTCCAGGACCTGAGCCTCGTCGTCGTTGACTGCCATGGTTCTCCTTGCGTCAGTTATCGATGGTGGACATGTTGGGGTAGCGGGCGCCCGCCGTGGAGCCTGCCGGTGCCAGCCGGTCCAGCAGGTCGAGGTCCTCCCGGCTGAGCTCGACGTCGACGGCGCCCAGGTTCTCGCGCAGCCGCTCGCGTTTCTTCGTTCCGGGAATCGGCACAATGTGCTCACCCTGCGCGAGCAGCCAGGCGAGGGCCAGCTGCCCGGGTGTGCACTGTTTGCCCGCGGCGAGTTCCCGGACGCGGTCCACCAGCTCAAGGTTCTTGGTGAAGTTTTCGCCCTGGAACCGCGGGGAGTGCCTGCGGAAATCGTCCGCTGCGAAATCCTCCTCGCTGCGGATCTGCCCCGTGAGGAAGCCGCGGCCCAGCGGGCTGTAGGGAACGAAGCCGATCCCCAGCTCCTCGAGGACGGGGAACACCTTGGTTTCCGGCTCGCGTTCCCACAGGGAGTACTCGGTTTGCAGGGCCGTGATCGGGTGCACGGCGTGGGCCTTGCGGATGGTGCCGGCGGAGGCTTCCGACAGGCCCAAGTGGAGTACTTTACCGGCCTGCACCAGCTCCGCCATGGCACCCACGGTCTCCTCGATAGGGACCATCTTGTCCACCCGGTGCTGGTAGTAGAGGTCGATGTGGTCCACGCCCAGCCGCTCCAGGCTGGCATCGCAGGCACGCCGCACGTAGTCCGGGTGGCCGTTGATGCCAACCCAGGAACCGTCGTCGCGGCGTTCGTTGCCGAACTTGGTGGCAATCACCACGGCATCACGCCGGCCGGCGATGGCCCGGCCCACCAGGCGTTCGTTGGTGAAGGGGCCGTACATGTCCGCGGTGTCCAGCAAGGTGCCGCCGGCGTCCAGGAATTCGTGGATGGTGGCGACGGACTCCTGCTCGTCACCCTGGCCGTAAAACTCGCTCATGCCCATGCAGCCAAGGCCCAAGGCAGAGACGCTCAATGATCCGACGGTACGGGTCTTCATTCGGTTCTCCTCAGCGGTAGAACGTGCCCAGCACCCACCATGACGTGGGTGCAAAAGCCCTTGGGTGCAGCGTACGCCCCACTGGCAAGTCCCCTGAATAGTGCCGGCCTAAACATGGGGTCGGCCCCTAGACCAGTCCAGCGGGCCTGCCTAGACTGAGCGGACCCCCACCCAGGAACCCGCAGCGACTGGCACTTCCGGCAGGCAAAGAACGTCCGGCACGAACGTTCCGGCACGGCCAATACCATCCGGGAGCGCACGATTTCGGTCCGCCGGGTCCCGCTTGCGGGGCGCATCACCTATCCAACCATCAGCCGCCGTACCCGGCAGGCCTGACAACAGGAGAACAGATGACAGGGAACAAAGCCGTTGCCTACAAGGAACCCGGCAAGGTCGAGGTAATCGATGTTGACTATCCCACCTTTGAACTGAAGGACGGCCCGGGCGTCAACCCGGCCAACGTGGGCCGCGCGGTCAATCACGGGGTGATCCTCAAGACCGTGGCCACCAACATCTGCGGCTCGGACCAGCACATGGTGCGCGGCCGCACCACAGCACCGCCGGACCTGGTGCTGGGCCACGAAATCACCGGTGAAGTGGTGGAGGTGGGCCGCGACGTCGAGTTCATCAAGGTGGGCGATATCTGCTCGGTGCCGTTCAACATCGCCTGCGGACGGTGCCGGAACTGCAAGGAGCGGAAGACCGGCATTTGCCTGAATGTGAACCCGGACCGCCCCGGCAGTGCCTACGGCTACGTGGACATGGGCGGCTGGGTGGGCGGCCAGGCGAACTACGTCCTGGTGCCCTACGCGGACTGGAACCTGCTCAAGTTCCCGGATCGGGACCAGGCCCTGGAGAAGATGCTGGACCTGACCATGCTTTCGGACATCTTCCCCACGGGATTCCACGGCGCCGTGACAGCCGGGGTGGGCGTGGGCTCCACGGTGTACGTGGCGGGCGCAGGGCCTGTTGGCCTCGCAGCGGCAACCAGCGCGCACCTGCTGGGCGCCGCCGTCGTGATTGTGGGCGACATGAACGCCGACCGCCTGGCCCAGGCCAGGAGCTTCGGCTGCGAGACGGTGGACCTGAGCAAAGGCGGTCCGGCCGAGCAGATCGAACAGATCCTGGGTGTCCCGGAGGTGGACTGCGGCGTGGACGCTGTGGGCTTCGAGGCGCGCGGGCACGGCAGCAACGCCTCGGAAGCGCCGGCCACCGTGCTGAATTCGCTGATGGAGATCACCGCTGCCGGCGGCGCCCTGGGCATCCCGGGGCTCTATGTCACCGGTGACCCGGGCGGCATCGATGAGGCCGCCAAGAAGGGCGCACTGAGCCTGAGCCTTGGTACCGGCTGGGCCAAATCGCTGAGCTTCACCACCGGGCAGTGTCCGGTCATGAAGTACAACCGGCAGCTGATGATGGCCATCCTGCACGACAGGGTGAGCATCGCCAAGAACGTCAACGCCAAGGCCATCCCGCTGGAAGAGGCACCCAAGGGCTACGCGGAGTTCGACGCCGGCGCGGCCACCAAGTACGTCCTGAACCCGAACGGCTACCTCAGCTAGGAAGGAGTTTCCCGAACGGCGGGAGGCCGGCTTACGGGCCGGCCTCCCGCCGCGTGCGGAAATAAGGCCTGGCTTTTGCGGGTTACGCTTCACAGGTCTTGAACTGCAATGAAGGAGATTTCCCTTGAGCGACATCACCGTCCGCCACAACCCCGAGCGCGAACGCTTCGAAATCCTCGTGGCCGGCCACGTCATCGGCAAGGCCGTGTACAAGGAGTACGACGGCGGGGCCTCGCCGCAGCGGATTTTCTACCACACCGTGATCAACGAGGAATACGGTGGCCAGGGCCTTGCCGGCAGGCTCGCCACGGTGGCGCTGGATGAGACGGCCGACGCAGGGATCGGCATCGTTCCGGTGTGCCCGTTCATCAAAAAGTTCATCGGCAAGCACCCGGAATACGTCGGCAGCGCCGTTGCTGTTGCTCCGGCCCACCTGGAATTCCTGGACAGCGCCCTGTCCGCCCGGACCCGGGGCTGACGGTCCGCCCCCCCTGTTTTCGACGCAGAACGCTGTCCTCGAGGCGCTGATTCGTTGACGCACCGTGTATCTGCGGTGCGCCTGCGAACATGCGCCTCGGGGACGGTTTTGCGTGTCGGGAGTGCTGCGAATCGCACGGGCCCCCTCCGTTGCAGCAGACTGTTACCGTGAGCAACAACCCCCGGACCGCCCTGGCCGTGGCAGGCCTCAGCCTGGGCACGGCATTGAACCCGCTGAACTCCTCGATGATCGCCGTGGCGCTGGTGGTGCTGCGGGCCGACTTCGGATTGGACGTCGCCGCCGTCACCTGGGTGGTCACATCCTTCTACCTCGCCTCCGCCGCGGGTCAACCGGTCATGGGCAGGCTGGCCGACCGGTTCGGCCCGCGCCGGATGTTCATGCTGGGCATGGCCCTGGTGGCGGTCACCTGTGCGGTGGCGCCGCTGGCACCCAACTTCGCGCTGCTGTGCGTGGCCCGGGCCGTGATGGCGCTCGGTACCGCCGCCGCCTATCCGAGCGCCGTGGTGATGGTGGGGGCCATCGCGCACCGGGCGAAGGTGGAGTCAGCCCGCCCGCTGGGCCGGCTGCAGATGGCGAACACGTCCGCCGCGGCCGTGGGTCCCGTCATCGGCGGCCTGCTGGTGAGCCTGGTGGGCTGGGAGGCGCTGTTCCTGATCAACGTGCCGCTGGCGTTGGCTGCACTGCTGATCGTGAAACAGGCGGCCCCGCCGGACGAGGCCCGGGAACGTGGCAGCCTGGCCGAACTTCTCCGCGACTCGGACATCCCCGGCATCCTGGCGTTCGTCGGTGCCCTGCTGCTGGTGATGATGGCCGCCCTGAACGTGGCACCCGGCTACCGCTGGTGGATGCTGGCGGCCGGCACCGGCATTGCTGCCCTGTTCGCGTGGCGGGAACTGCGGTTTGCCCGGCCGTTCCTGGACCTGCGGCTGCTGGGCCGCAACAGGCCGCTGCTGCTGGTCTACCTGGCCTTCGCCGTGTTCAGCAGCGTCTATTACTTCGTCTTCTTTGGCCTGCCCCAGCTGCTGCAGGAATCCGGCGGGTACGATCCCGGCGTGGTGGGCCTGCTGATGCTCCCGCTGGCCGCCATGTCAGTGGTGGCAACCCCGTGGGCCGTGAAGGCCATGGGTCGGTTTGGCGTCCGGCGGGTGCTGCTGGCCGGCGTCCTGCTCCTGACCGTGGCGGCTGCCCTGATGTGGCTGCTGACCGGAACCCTGGCCATCCCGCTGGTGGTGGTGATGACCGCTCTGATGGGCATCCCGTACGGCACCGTCAGCATCGCCACCAACCAGGGCATGTTCGTTTCCACCCGGCCGCAGGACCGTGGTGTGGCAGCCGGCATCTACCAGACCTGCAGGTACGTGGGCGCGATTACCGCCACGGTGATGATCGGCGTCTTCGCCTCAGGAGGGGTGCACCAGGACAGCTGGGCGCGGATGGTGGTGGCCATGCTGGTGCTGTGCGCCGCCACCTTCGGCGTGAGCCTGTTCTGGCGGCAGCGGAGCGCATAGCCTGTCCTGATGGGACACATGATGACCATCGGGAACGCCGAAACCTCCGTCCAGGCCTACGTCAGCGAGCCGGCCGCGGGCCGTTTCCACGAAAAGCCGAAGGGTGGGCTGCTGCTGATCTCCGAAATCTGGGGCATGGTGGACCACATCAAGGACGTGGCGGACAGGTTCGCCGCGGAGGGCTACCTGGTGCTGGCCCCTGACCTGCTGACGGACATCGGCATGACGCCGGACGTGGCCGCGGAAGTCCTCACCGGCCTCGCCGATCCGGATCCGGAGCAACGCAGCAAGGTCCAGCCGAGGCTCCGCGAGATCACCTCCCCGCTGCACTCGCCAGAGTTCGCGGACAAGGCGGTGGCGGCCCTCCGGGCCTGCTTCGACCACCTCGAGGGGGTGCCCGTACTGGCCGGACGGGTGGCGGTGGCAGGCTTCTGTTTCGGCGGAACCTACAGCTTCACCCTCGCCGCCAAGGAGCCGCGCCTGCGTGCCGCCGTGCCCTTCTACGGCACGTGTGACTTCAGCGAGGAGGAACTCGGCCGGATCAATTGCCCCGTCCTGGCCTTCTACGGCGAGGAAGACAAGGCACTGGTGGACAAGCTGCCGCTGGTCAAGGCCAGGATGTTCGGTGCCGGGGTGGACTTCGAAGCGGTGGTGTACCCGGGGACGGGCCATGCTTTCTTCAACGACAGCACCCCTATCCGGTACGACGCCGATGCCGCCACCGACTCCTGGAAACGCACCCTGGCGTTCCTGGAGCAGAGCCTTAATCAGTAGGGGTTCCCCGGCCGTTTGAGTTGCGCCGTTTCAGTTGCGGCGCCCTCAGTCGCGGCGGAGCCACACCGCGTTGTCCGGCTGCAGCCAGCCGGCCTCCGCCAGCGGGAAGGCGCTGAAGAGTACGAGACCGGCGGGCAGCTTCACCGGGCTGCTCCCCATCGCGACGGCCACAAGGAAGCCGGGGCTGCGTTCGCAGAGCAGGAGGTTCCCGTCCCGCACGTGCCAGGTGCCGCCGTCGTCCGCTGTGAAGGTGCCGTCCTCCCATAGCTGGCGGCGCACAGCGATCGCCCGCGTGGCCAGCGCGAGCATCGAGTCCGGGTCCCGCTGCTGCAGCTCGATGGCGTGGCGTCCCCAGTCCTCCGGAACGGGAAGCCAGGGGTCTGCGGGACGCTGCGGATCTCGGGACGGCAGCGAAAAGCCGTGGGCACGCGCCGGGTCCGTGGTCCAGGGGAGGGGGACCCGGGTGCCGTCGCGGGTGATGCCGCCGCGCGCCCACATCGGGTCAACGCGGGCTTCAGCGGGGACGTCCACCTCGGGGAGCCCGAGTTCCTGGCCCTGGTACAGGTAGGCCGAACCCGGCAGGCCGAGCAGCGCCACCAACGCCGCGCGTGCCCGGCGTCCCCCTAATTCACTGCCGCCGAAGCGGGTGGCCGAACGGACGATGTCGTGGTTTTCAAGGGCCCAGGTGGGGGCCGCACCGTGCAGCTTCCGGGCGTCCTCCAGTTTGTTGCCCGCGGCCGCCCACACCGCCGGGGTCCCAGCCCAGCTTCACGAACGCGAAAGCGAAGGCCTGGTGCATTTCGTCGCTGCGCGTGTACCGGGCTGCGCGGGCAGGCTCGAGGTTCACCTCGCCCACCAGCAGGCGGCGCGGCTGGTACTTTTCCGCCAGCCGCCGCCACCGTCGGTACACCTCGTGCACATCCTCCTGGTCCGAGACCAACGGGTTGGCGCGCAGCCCGTCCACCACAGCATGCGCGGAGGGGGCGTCCGGCAGGCCATCGGCCTTGAAGAGTCCGTGCGCGACGTCGATCCGGAGGCCGTCCACGCCCTTGTCGAACCAGAAACGCAGGACGTTTTCGAAGTAGTCGCCCACCGCCGGGTTCCGCCAGTTCCAGTCCGGCTGGCCGGCCGAGAACAGGTGCAGGTACCACTCGGTGTCGGTTCCGGAGCCCGGGTTGGCCCGGGTCCATGCCCGGCCGCCGAAGACGCTCTGCCAGTTGTTGGGCGGCAGGTCGCTGGGCGAATCCAGGGACGAGCTGCGGCCCTCGACGAAGTGGAACATCTCCCGCTCCCGGCTTCCCGGCCCGGCGGCGAGGGCCTGCTGGAACAGCGGGTGCTCGGAGGAGCAGTGGTTGGGGACCACGTCGAGCAACACTTTCAGGCCCAGGGCGTGGGCCTGATCGAGCAGTGCATCGAAGTCCGCCATCGAGCCGAACAGCGGGTCCACGCCGCAGTAGTCGCTGACGTCGTAGCCCTGGTCCACCTGCGGGGACGGCTGGAACGGGGTCAGCCAGATCCCGTCCACGCCCAGCGCGGCAATGTACGGCAGCTTGCCGAGCAGCCCGGGGAGGTCACCGACGCCGTCGCCGTTCCCGTCCGCGAAGGAGCGCGGGTACACCTGGTAGATGACGGCGGACTGCCACCACTGCGCTGACGGGCTTTCGGGGTGGGCAAGGCTCACAGCGGGGCCGCCTTCCATGATCGGATGTTGGGGGACGAGGGGAGGTGCCGCTACAGCCAGGCCGTGATGAACCCGCCCCGCGACTGGTCGCCGGGCTGCGCGGACGACGACGGCTCCGCACCGGCGTCGCACGCCGCCGTCGTACGCACTAGCCGTTGGTTACGTGTACATGAGCGAGCCCGGCGTGGTGAGCTTCTCGCCGGTCTCCAGCCAGGTCTTCAGGCCGGAGAGGATCATCGGCCAGCCGCCGTAGAGCTGGTCGTTGGCGCCTTCGCGGAGATCGCTGTGCGTGACGGTGAGGTGGCAGGAATCGCCCACCGGCTCGATCTCCCAGGTGACCTTGGAGGTCCCCTCGGCCTTGACGTCGTCGCCCCACAGCGCGCGCATGGTCTGCACCAGCCGGCGGGGCGGATCCACCTCCAGGTTTTCGCCTTCGCCCAGGATCTGGCCGGCCTTGGGATTGCCCATCTCGAAGCGGCCGCCGGGAGTCCAGTCAGACTCCAGGGTGTTGCCGAACTGGTACTTGCTGCGGATGTCGCTGTCGGTAATGGCTTCCCAGAGCTTCTCCGGGGTGGTCTTGATGTAAATCTCGAAGATCTTTTCCATGGGACTTTCCAATCTGGATTTGAGGTCGCTGAGGGCAGCGGCCCATGGTTCTGCGTACTTGCTGACCCATCGGTCGTGGACCAGGCGGATGGGAACGGGGTTCAGGAAATGCAGCTTTTCCCGCCCGCGACGACGGGTGGCCACCAGGCCTGCGTCCTCGAGGATGCGGAGGTGCTTGGCGATCCCGAACCGGGTCATGCTGAACCTCGCCTCAAGCGCACTGAGGCTCTGGCCGTCCTCGCGGAACAGCTCATCGAGCAGGTCCCTGCGGGTGGGGTCGGAGAGTGCTTTGAACACGTCGTCCATACACACAATGATAGGTGACCATATAGTCACCTATCAAGGATTTGAGAGATCCACGTAGAACCGGGCGCAGACTCAGCACGCGTTAGGGGCCCAGCGGCAGGAAAAGCAGCGCCAGCACCGCCGGGACCGTGGCGGCCAGGGTGCCGGGGACGCTGTCCCAGCGCTGCGGGTAGTGGCCCTGCAGGTCGGCCAGCAGCATCGCGGGTGCCGTGAGTGCCATGTTGAGGCAGCAGTACACCACCAGGGTGTAGCCCACCACGGGTTCGCCGATGTTCACGGCCACCAGCCCGGCTGCAACGCCCAGGGCGATCACCAGGTTCCTGTACCCGGTGGGGATGGCCCACATCATCACGGCGGCCACGTTCTCCGGCGGTGTGCTCAGGAACTTCTGCGCCCATCTGCTCCGCCGGAGCAGGAAGCTCTCCACCGGAAAGACTCCCACGTAGATGACCACCGCCAGCACCGCGAAAACCTGGGACATGATGTTCATGCCGGAAGGGTAGGCCCGCCCGGAAGCCGCAGGCCATCCCCGAAACAGGGGATACCGTGCTGCACCGGCGGGCCCGATACTGGACGTATGTGGGAGGAGCGCGCAGAGCGTGCCAGGCGGGACATCGCCACCCTGGCCACGGACGGACGGGACCTGGCCGCCCTCTACACCGCCGCCCTGGTGCTGGTGCGTAAAGCGGTGCCGTTCGACCAAGCCTGCTGGGCCGGCGTCGACCCCGAAACGATGGTGATGAACGCGGTCACCAACTGGCGGCCGTGGCCAGTCACCGATGAGTACGCAGCCAGGTTCGCCCAGTCCGAATACCAGGGGACCGAACCGAACACCTTCGCGCAGCTCATGCTCCGGCCGCACCCGGTGGCACGGATCTCGGATGCGCCGCGCAGCGAGGTGGCAGCCAGCATCCGGATCAACGAGCTGCTCCGTCCGCTGGGGCTGGTCCACGAACTGCGCGGCGCATTCCGCGTGGACCAGTCGTGCTGGGGTGTGGGCAGCCTCTTCCGGGAAGGTGCCGGGGATTTCAGCGACAGGGAGGTGGAGTTCCTTGCGGCGGTGACGGCTGCGCTCGCGGCCGCCACCCGCATTGCTGCCCGCTCGCAGCACCGTCTGTGGCACCAGCCTGACGGGCCGGTGATCGTCCTGGCCGGCGAACGCGGTGAGCTGCGCGCCGCCACCCCGGCCGCGGCAGCCTGGCTTCAGGCATTGGAGGAAGCCGCCCCGGGCCAGTTCAGCATGGTGCTGTATGCGCTGGTGGCGCAGGCGAGGGCCGCACCGGGCGGGACGGCCAGGACCAGGATGCGCGACGTCGATTCCGGTTGGGTGATCCTGCAGGCCAGCCGGCTCATCACGGGCGACGATCCCCAACAGATGGTGGTCACCGTGGAACCGGCCACCACCCGCCAGCTGCTGGCCCTGCTCCTGTCCGCGTACGGGCTCACTCCGCGGGAACAGGAAGTCTGCCTGGAACTCATGGCGGGCAGCGCCGGCGCCGACATTGCCAAGCATCTGTTCATCTCACCGCACACGGTCCACGACCACCTGAAGTCCATCTTCGACAAAGTGGGTGTGAACAGCCGCGGGGAACTTGTCGCCAGGTTGACGGCCACTGGGTAGCCTTGGCCCATGCAGAAGATATCGGTGGAAGCCCTGGCCCGCCAGCAGCTCGAAGCGGCACTCGCATCTTCCAACGGCCGCGCCGCGGACACCGTCTACGGCGGGCACGAAAAGACCCTTCGCCAGTCCGTGATGGCGCTGAAGGCCGGAACGCGGCTCAGCGAACACCAGAACCCCGGCGACGCCACGGTGTTCGTGATCCGCGGCTGCGTCCGGCTGGTGGCCGGAGGGGATTCCTGGCAGGGCAAGGCGGGGGACCTGCTGATCGTCCCGCCGGGCCTGCACAGCCTGGAGGCGGAGGAGGACTCGGCGTTCCTGTTCACGGTGGCCAAGTACCGCGGCTGAGGGGTTAGGCAGGATCCTCCACCTTGTCGGGCGCTGGCTCCACGGTGGTGTTCCGGGAGTCGCCGGCCGGGGACGGGTGGATCTGGCGGACCGGGCGCGGCTCCAGCCAGGTGCGTTCCCGGGGTCCCGGCGGATAGGCGTGCTTCTTGCCCGCGATGGTGATCACCAGTGCGGCCAGCACAGGCAGCGCGGCAGCCACGGGCACCAGCATGGGGCCGCCGGCCACCAGCGCGCCGGAACCGTACAGGGCGCCAACGGTGATGCCCAGCTGGATGGTCAGCACAGTAAGGCCATTGGCCGCTTCGCTGTACTCGCCGCCGGCGCGGAGGATGGCGGACTGGTTGTAGATGCCGATGGCCCCCAGGCCGGCTCCCCAGACGGTCATCAGGACCAGGGCCAGCGGAAGGTTGCCCACCGCCAAAGGCAGCAGTGCCATCGAGACGGCGATCGCCGCCGTCGTGATCATCAGTGATCGCCGCGGCCGCGAGTCCACGGTGAGTCCCGCAACCCAGATACCCAGCAGGCCTGAGGCGCCGAGAACGGTGAGCGCCAGGCTGGTGGCGTACTCCGGCAGGGCGGCTTCACGGATGAACGGGGCAATGTAGGTGAACAGCGCGAAGTGGGCCAGGACCAGCAGCGGCCAGGCCGTGGCCACCGCCTTGACGCCGGGTTCGGCGATGGCGCGCCGGATGGACGGCCGGACGGTATCGGAAATCCGCTGCACCCGCGGCAGCATGAAGAACGCCAGGGCGGTCAGGAGCAGGCCGAATCCTGCAAGGACCAGGAACGCCGCCCGCCAGCCGAGCAGTCCGCCCAGGGCCGTACCCACCGGCGCACCAATGGCCAGGCCCAGGCTGTTGCCGCTGAAGACGATGGCCAGCGCCTTGCCCACCTGGTTCGCCGGAACCACCCTGGTTACGAACGGCGCCATCGTGGTCCAGAGCAGCCCGTGCGCCAGCCCGCCCACCATCCGGGCGATCATCGCTGTGGTGAAATCCGGGGAAAGCCCCACCCAGGCGTTGCTGGCCGCGAACGTCAGGACCAGCCCCACCAGCAGGGTGTGCCGGGGAATCCGCGCCAGCAGCCGGGCGACCGGAACCACTGTCACCACGATGACGGCGGCATAGGCTGCGGCGAGGTACCCGGCAACGGGTTCGGTCACGTTCAGGCCGGCGCTGATCTGCGGCAGCAGGCCCGAGGGGAGGAGTTCCGTGGTGATGGCGGTGAAGGCAATGGTTGCCAGGACCAGGAGGGCGGCGTAGGGAAAACGGGCAGGGGCGGGCGCGGAAGTCGCGGAGGACATGGGGGAGCGGATCCATTCAAGGGGGAGGGTTGGAACGCGGCTCGCTGGCCGGACAATTCCTGCCTTAAATTTACAGGATCCGGGGTCCTGAAATCGACATGGTGACGGCTGCGGCGGGGCGTCCGAAGGGTGGTCACGGCAGCTGCCCAAGGGTGGCCAGACAGTACGTTGATAGGACTGCAGGTCAGCGGCGCGACGTGGACCGCAGACCGTGATTCGAGGGAAGGCAACATGAGCATTTGTGGAACGGTTCGCCCGGCTCTGCGTGTAGAACTGGCGGACGGGGCATGAGCTCCCGGTTGCGGGTGAGCCTGCCCAGCCGGGAACTGATGGAGGCACTTGAACCGGCCAACGGCGTCGAGATTGTCCTTTGGGACCTCACCGGCCCCGCTCCCGAAGGCCGGCTGGACCTGCTGGTGCCTCCCTACATGGGCAGCGCCGGTGCGCTGGCAGCGCTGGAGGGCGCGGACGTGGGCCTGGTGCAGAGCCAGTCCATCGGGTACGACGGCGTCGCGGACGTGCTGCCCGCCGGCGTCGCCTTCGCCAATGCCGCGGGAGTCCACGAGACGTCGACGGCGGAGCTCGCTTTGGGCATGATGATCGCCGCGCAGCGCGGGATCCCGGAGTTCGCCCGCCACCAGGCCACGGGCTATTGGGACCGGGGCCAGCGTCCCAGCCTGGCCGACCGGCGGGTGCTGCTGGTGGGCTACGGCGGCGTAGGCAAAGCCATCGAGGCACGGCTGCTGCCGTTCGAAACCGAGGTGACACGCCTGGCCAGCCGTGCCCGCCGGGATGCCGCGGGAACCATCCACGGCATCGATGCCCTGTTCGGCCAGCTGCCGCTCCACGACATTGTTGTGGTGAGCGTGCCGCTGAGTGAGGACACCCGCCAGCTGGTGGACGCGAAGTTCCTGGCTGCGATGCCGGATGGTGCCCTGCTGGTGAATGTGGCCCGCGGACAGGTTGCGGATACCGAAGCGCTCCTGGCCGAGACTGCCTCAGGCAGGCTCCGCGCCGCGCTGGATGTCACGGACCCGGAACCGCTGCCGGCAGGCCATCCGTTGTGGACCACCCCCGGCGTGCTCATCACCCCGCACGTGGGCGGCGCAAGCTCGGCGATGTTCCCTCGAATGGTCAAGCTGGTGCGCCAGCAGATCGGCCTCCTCCTCGAGGGCAAGGACCCGGTCAACGTGGTGCTGGGTGGACCGGCCAGCGGCTAGGTGGCGGCGATGCCACTGCGGCTACCCCCCGTGGCATCGTGGCGGCCTGTTCAGGGCTGCTTCCGGACTCCTATGCTGTGTCCATGTCTACGTATGAGGTCCGCCGCAGCTCGGTCATCCCTGCCGCCCCGGAAGAGATCTTCCCCCTGGTCAACAGCTTTCGTGAGTGGGGAGCGTGGTCCCCGTGGGAGAAAGTGGACCCCGGCATGAGCCGCCGCTACTACGGCCCGGCATCGGGTACGGGAGCGGGGTATGAGTGGAGCGGCAACCGGAAGGCAGGCAGCGGCACCATGGAGATCGTCGAGTCGGTGCCCTCCAGCAACATCGGCATCCGCCTCCAGTTCACCAAGCCGTTCAAGGCCCTGAACCCCACCGCCTTCACGTTCACGCCCGTCCCCGGCGGCACCGAGGTCACGTGGAAGATGACCGGCGAAAACAAGGGCGCCGCGAAGATCTTCGCCCTCTTCATCAACATGGACAAGATGGTGGGCTCGGACTTTGAACGCGGCCTCACCTCGCTCGCGTCGGCCGTGGCGGCAAAGAAAAAAAGCTAAGGCCACCCGTGGGCACCGTGGACGACGCGCTCGCGGAACTGCCCGAGCCCGGCCGGAGCTGCCTCCAGCACATCGTGGCGGTGGCCCGCTCCGTGGCGCCGGAGGCCATCGACGGCGTGAGCTACGGCATGCCCGCGCTCAAGCTCGACGGCAAGCCGCTGGTGGGGGTGGTGGCCGCCGCCAGGCATCTGTCCATCGTCCCGTTCTCGCCGGCGGTGGTGGAGGCTGTGGCCGGCCGCCTGGACGGTTACTCGCTGTCCAAGGGCACCATCCGTTTCACCGCCGAGCAGCCACCTCCGGACGAGGTAGTTGAAGAGATCGTCCGACGCCGGATGGCTGAGATCCGTCCCTGAACCCGCTCAACTGGTCCTCAGTTGTTCATCCCCCGAAAGCCCTTACCGTGGCGCTGCGGGGCGCCTAGGCTGGCCCCATGGCTGATACTTTTGCGTCCCTCGTGGACACGTTCAAGAATGTGGGAGTCGCCAAGGCCTACGGCACGCCGGTGAGCGTGGGAGGCCAGGAGATCGTGCCGGTGGCGCTGGTTTCCTTCGGTTTCGGCGGCGGCAGCGAGCCAGGCGATGGCGCGTCCGGCGGTGGCGGCGGAGGAATGGTGATGCCGGTGGGGATCTACACCACCGTCGATGGCCGGACGGTCTTCCGGCCCAACACCCTCGCCCTGCTCGCATGCCTGGTGCCGCTGGTCGCCGTGGCCGGGACCGCGCTGCGACGCGCCATTGCCGCGGCACGGAAGTAGTGCCGCAGCCCGCCGTCGTACCCTTCTGCGGCCCGCCTGGCCGCGTGCCGGCGTCGCGCGTTCCATGGCATCCGCGCACGGAATATTCCCCTATATCGCTCCGGCCAACGCAGTTCCATAATGGCCTCATAGGCTTCGGGGACCCTCCCCGCCAATGCGACCTGTGATGGCCGGGGCGCAGGAGAGTCCCAGGTGGCCGCCCCGGTGTCGGCGCAACGGGCGGTCACGCGGCCCGCCAGATCTCCGGCAGGGACCTCGCGGACCGTTACAGGGGGAGAGCACCGCCATCGCAAGATTGCACCAAGGAGATTTGTCATGCTCAAGGATTCGCAGGTCATGGCAGTACTGCCCGCCAAGGACATCGACCGGGCAAAGGAGTTCTACCGCGACAAGCTGGGACTCGAGCCCAGCCAGACCATTGAAGGGGATAACCTCATCTACCAGTGCGGCAACGGCACAGCGTTCCTGCTCTACCAGACTGATAATGCCGGCACGGCGAAGAATACCCAGATGGGATGGGGGGTGGCGGACGTCGAAAAGGAAGTGGAGGAACTGCGCGGCCGCGGCGTGGTCTTCGAGGACTACGACATGCCCGGGCTCAAGACCGAGAACGGCATCGCCACCATGGAAGGCATGGGCCAGGGGGCCTGGTTCCTCGACAGCGAGGGCAACATCCTCAACATCTCGTCAATGCCGATGTAGCCACCGGTTCGCCGCACAGCAACCGACGACGCCGGCCGCCGCCTCCCGCGGCATCCGCACCCGGGGTGCCGGGCGGGCGGAAGGCCGGCGCCGCCGTCGTTCGACTTCTTCCGGCCGATCTTTTCCTGCGGGTCAGCCGTTGAGGATCTGTTCGCGCAGGATGTCCGCGTGGCCGCAGTGCTGCGCGATCTCCCGGATCATGTGCAGGTACACCCAGCGAAGGGGCAACGGGCCGCGGCGGTTGCCCCGGACCTCGTCGTCGAGGTCAAGCCCGGATGCCGCCTGCCGGGATGCCTCGCACGCCTGGCGGTAGGCATTCCGGATGCTGGCGATGGTGTCCTGCCCGTCGAGGATGAAGGATTCGTCCGGGGTGGCCGGAATGCCGATCTCGGCCCGGGACCGCTCCGTGATGGCTTCGTCGAACCAGACCTTTTCGACGAATGCCGCGTGCTTGACCAGCCCCAGCAGGGTGGTCCTGGACCGCACCAGGGACCGGCGGGCCTGCTCCTCCGTCAGGCCATCCAGGCAGGCTTCCAACATGGCGCGGTGCTGGTCCAGGAACGCCTCGAACTGGGCACGGGCGGGCTGGCTGATGACGTCGTCTGGCGTCAGGGAGGAGACTGCAGGCATGGCTGCAGTATGCCACGCCCCATGCGGGCCCGGGTACGTTCGGAAAGGAAAGCCGATGGTTGGAAACCGGGGGACGGTGCCGGCGGTGGAGATCTCCGTGGGCATCGTGCGCAAGGCGTGACCGGGTGGTCAGACTGCGGCTTCGCGCTTGCCGCTGAACGCGATGCGGACCGCCCGGCGGAGGCTGAGCTTGCTCCGGCGACTGACCACAATCACGGCGGCCAGCCCGGTCAGCAGGACCACCAGGCCGCCCACCGCCACGGACCAGCGGGCGCCGAATTCGCTGCCCACCCAGCCGATCAGCGGCGAACCCACGGCCGTGCCGCCCTGCAGGATGGCCAGGTAGAGGGCCAGCACCCGGCCGCGGAACTGCGGCTCCACGGAGAGCTGGATGCTGGTGTTGCAGCTGTTCAGGAACGTGATGGACGCCAGGCCCACCGGAATCAGCACGGCAGTGTAGAGCCAGAACGACGGCGCCACGCTGGCTACCAGCGTGAAGATCCCCAGGCCCAGGGCGCCGCCCAGCAGGAACCGCAGCCGCGGCCGAGCGCGCCGGGCGGCCAGCAGTGCGCCGGCCAGGGTGCCGACGGCCATGATGGAGCCCAACAGGCCGAACTCGCCCGGCCCCGCGTGGAATTCGGTGGTGGCCATGAGGGCGTTCGTGATGGGGAAATTCATGCCGAAAGCCCCGAGGGTCCCCACCAGGACCATGATCAGGACGAGGTCCGGCCGCCGCTTCACGTACCGCATGCCCTCAGTAACCTGGTGTTTGCCGCGCTCTGCCCGCACGGTGGGCACAAGCTCAGAGGTGCGGATGAAGAACAGGGACCAGATCACCGCCGCGTAGCTGGCGGCGTTGAGCAGGAACACCGGCCCGGTGCCCACCCAGGCGATCAGGACGCCGGCGACGGCCGGACCCGTGAGGCGGGCGGTGTTGAAGGATGCCGAGTTCAGGGCCACTGCATTGGAGATGTTGTCCTGGCCCACCAGTTCCGAGACAAAGGACTGCCGCGCCGGGGCATCGATGGCGCTGGCAATGCCCAGGCACAAGGCGGCGAGGTAGGCATGCCACAGCTGGGCCGTGCCGGTGACTACCAGCAAACCGATGGCCAGGCCGGTGATGCCCATGGCCAGCTGGGTCCACAGCAGGATGACGCGTTTGCGGTAGCGGTCTGCCAGGACTCCGCCGTAGGGGCCAAGCAGCAGCATTGGCAGGAACTGCAGGCCGGTGGTGATGCCGACGGCAGCGCCGTCGTGGTTGGTCAGGACTGTGAGCACCAGCCAGTCCTGGGCGATGCGCTGCATCCAGGTACCCACGTTGGAGACCAGGGCACCGCCGGCCCAGATCCGGTAGTTGCGGTTTTCGAGGGCGCGGAACATCTGGCTCACTTGCCGCTCATTTCCTGCATGATGCGTGCGGCGCGGCTGAGGATGTCACGGTCTTCCGCGCTCAGGCCTGCCACGCGCTGTGCCAGCCAGGCGGTGCGCTGTTCCCTTGCCTCCGCGAGGACGGCCCTGCCGGCCTCGGTGATGTCGATCCGGACCTGCCGGCCGTCGTCGGGATGCTGGTTCCTGGTGACGAAGCCCTGGTCGGCGAGGGCGTTGACGATGCGGGTCATGGACGGGGCCTGCACATGCTCGCGGTCGGCGAGTTCGCGGAGGGTCCGGGCGCCGTCACCGTTCAGGACGGCGAGGACGGTGTACTGGCCGGGGGTGATGACCTCGCCGGTGGCCTCGACGCGGAGCCGGCGCGAGGTGCGCATCACGGCCGTGCGGAGGTCGATGGCGAGGGTGTCCGGGGTGATCTGCGGAGTTTCTTTGGTCTTGGTCTCGGTGGGGGCCATATGGGCGGGTGCGCCTCCTGGAACAATCGGCTCATCATTTGCTTAGCACTGCTAATTAGTTCTGCTAACTATCATCCTCCTTCTTGTTGCTGGCGGCAACCTTTTTTGGTGTGGTTCCGCTAACGTCCAGCCCGCGGCGCGGTCCTTGGCACAATGGACGGCGTGACTGGGCGCAGAACTGATAAGAACCGCAACTCCGGGCTGACCTGGAAGGGGAAGCTGAACCTGGCGGTGACTGTGCTGGTTCTCCTGCTGGGACCGGTCATGATCGGCCTGGGCAGCTTCATGATCGGCGCTGACGAGGACCTGGCGCGGAGCGGCGTCCAGGCAGCAGGCACCATCGTGCATTTCGACGACGTCACCAAGGCCTCGGAGCGCAGGATGAAAGTGGAGTTCACATCCGGCGACGGCGCCAGCCACGCGACGTGGGCCACCGTGGACCACGACCAGTACCCGATCGTGGGTGACGCCACCCCTGTCATTTACGCGGAGCACGATCCGGGCAGGGCCATCGTTCCGGGCTACGAGAGCGACGGCGTCTGGGTCCGTGGCGTGGGCATGGTCCTGACCTTCATCTTCGCAAGCCTGGGACTCGTCGTCGTCCTGCTGATGCTGGGCGCCTACCTCAAGGGGCGCTCGCAGAGGGGCAAGGATGCCCTGTCTTCTGAGTAGAGGTGGTTGGCCCGGTCCGCAGCCGGGTCTGGCAGGACTTGCAGGACCGGCGTAGGCTCTGCTCCACCATGACCGAGCAGCAGCCATATGAATCAGTCCGCCGCTATCCGCACTTCGAGCTGCGCCGCTACCCGGACTACGTCGTCGCGGAGGTGGCGGTGGCGGCGGACTTTGACCGTGCAGGGAACGTGGCCTTCCGCCGGCTCTTCAACTACATCAGCGGGAACAACAAGGGCGGTGCCAAGCTGGCCATGACGGCGCCCGTTGTCCAGGAAGCCGGGCAGTCCCAAAAACTCGCGATGACCGCGCCGGTCATCCAGGCCGGCCCGCTCACCGGAGGCGGTGGATCTGCGGAATTCGTTGTGGCTTTCGTCCTGCCGGCCGGGCTGACGGCTGACACGGCTCCGGTCCCCACCGACCCCACCGTGAAGATCCGTGCGGTGCCGGGCTCCCTGGCCGCGGTACTGCGGTTTTCCGGCCGCGGCTCCGAGGCAAACTTCGAGCGCCGTAACAACGGGCTCCAGGCCGCGCTCAGCCTCGCTGGACTCACGCCCCTGGGGGCACCCCGCTTCGCCCGCTTCGATCCGCCTTTCAAGCCGTGGTTCCTGCGGCGTAACGAAGTGGTTCAGGACGTGCGCGAGGCCTAGGAGCGCGCGTCCGGCACTGACTAGGCTGGGGCCATGGATTACGTGCTTCGCCAGGCCGCCCCGGATGACGCCGAGAACGTCGTGCTGATGCATACGGCCGCGCACGAGGAAAGCTACGGGCACCTGCTGTCGCCCGGCTTCTTCGCGGAGCGGCGACGGTCCGTCCCCGAACGCGTGGCCCGCCGTCGGCCGTATCTTGACGTTCCGCACCCGCGGATCCTTGCCGAGGACGCCAACGGGGAGATTGTCGGCTTGGCCGATGCCGGGCCCCCGCGCCATGAGGACGCCCCGTTTCCCCTGGAGCTCTACTCCATATTCGTCCTGGCCAGGGCGCAGGGGACAGGGCTGGGAACAGCGCTGCTGGCCGCCGCCCTCGGCGACGCTCCGGCATATCTGTGGGTGCTTGAGGACAACAAGAAGGCACAGGCTTTCTACCGCCGCCAGGGTTTTGCGTTCGACGGCGGACGCGGCCACCTGCCGCCCGAGTGGGAGGGCGTGCCGGAGCTGCGGATGGTCCGGGACCGGCCGGGGAACGCTTAACCGGCGGGGCCAGTCACCAGCAGGTCTCCCACCTCGCAGTCCAGCGCACTGCAGACTGCGGCGAGGGTGGAAAACCTGATGGCCTTGGCGCGGCCGTTCTTCAGGACCGAGAGGTTCACCAGGCTGACGCCCACCCGCTTGCTGAGCTCGGTGAGCGTCATGCCGCGCTGCTCCAATAGTTCATCAAGCCTGCAGTGGATGCCGGTGGTTTCCTCCGCGGGCATCAGACCAGGCCCTCGGTGTCTTTCTGCAGCCGGCCGCCGAACTGGAAGACGCCGGCGATGAGGACCAGCGCGATGCCGGCCACGATTGGCAGGAGGCTGATGTTGCCTTCGAAGATGACGCTGCCGGGGGTGCGGTCCGCGTTCAGCCCGATGGCATCCGCGAGCCGGGTCCGGGCCAGTTGGTCCAGCACCTGGCCCGCCGTGCCGGCCAGTGCCAGGGCCGCCCCGCAGGCGCCGATGATCCACACCGACCCCCGGGTGAACAGCGTGTCGCCCCGCAGCCGGAACGCCAGCAGGAACAGCAGGGCCAGCACGGCAAGGACGCCAACCTGGGTCAGTGCGGCTGCCCACGCCAACTGCCCGGCTTCGGCGCCGGGAAGGGTGGGGATGGTGGCGTCGACGGCGGAAAAGCGGGCCTCGGTGCCGAGTTCCAGGCCGGCCACTTTCCGGGTTGGATCAACGGGCAGCGTCAGCGTGACGGGCCCGGAAAAGATGTCCACGATGCCCATGACGGACATGACGCTTGATCCGGCGGCGATCACGGCCGCGCCGACCATGAGCACCAGGGCATCCGTCCTGGACACCACCTGGCGCTTCCTGTTCTCCGACGGACGTCCGGTGTGCTTGGCCAGCTTCATTCTTCCCCCAAGAGTTATCGAATATCGTTAATAACGATATTCGATAACTTAGTGGGATGCTCAGCCCTCGGTCAAACCTCCGCGGCCGTGGGTGCCTATGCTGTGTGCGCGTCCCTGACGGCGGGCGGAGTCGCACCCTGGAGCACCCAGCGGTTGCCGTCCGGATCGGCAAAGTGGGCAAACAGCACGCCGCCCATGTCCTGGACCTCGCTGATGTCTGCGCCCCGGCCCACCAGTTCGGCGCGAAGGGCGGGGAGGTCCGGCGCCACCAGTTGCAGTCCTTCCAGGCTGCCGGGCTCCATGGCGGTCATCCCCGTGCCGATGACTACTGACGTGGGTGAGCCCGGGGGAGTCAGCTGCACCACCCGCATCCCCGGGAAGTGCTCCACATCGTGGTCCAGCACGAAGCCCAGCTTTTCGGTGTAAAACTCTTTGGCCCGGTCGACGTCGGACACGGGAACCTGGACAACTTCAAGGCGCATTTCCATGCGCGCCACTCTACCTTCGCGACAGTGCTTTTGCGGGGGAATTTCATGAAGGCTGCGCCCGGAAACTTGCAAATGTTAAGGCTGCCCATTCAGGTGCGACGGACTTTCCTCAAGATCGAATCAAGGCTGGCGCAATATTGCCCGAGCATTGGCTGGCAGGCCGGAATTCGTTCCGCCCCCGGAATAGGCTCAACGACGAGGAATTTGTCGGGCTTAGCAGCAGGCCCGGCAGGTGCGGGGCCGCAATTTATTTGGGCCCTCACAAATGGGGGAAAATGTCCGATTATCCGACCCTTCTGGGGTCATTTCCGTCTGCGCCGGCACCGAAGCCGCCGCAGAAACCGCGCGCATCAACGTTCATCGTTGGCGCCATTACCGCATTGTTTATGCTGCTTGGCGCTTTGAGCGGCGGCGTGGGCGGTGCGCTGATTTTCCTGGCCATTTCCGTGGCGCTCACGGGCCTTTACGTCCTGGTCACCGGTCGGCGCTCTTGGGCCTGGCTGCCTGCACGACGCAGGGCCGGCGCCGTTGCGCTCGGCACAGCATTCGCCCTCCTGGTTGCCGGCGGTCTCGCCCTGCCGCGTTCCACCTCGGCGGACCTTGAGGCGGCCGCCGCGGCGGGCACGGCGAAGGAAACGCCCCCGACGGCGGCCGCCGCACCTTCGGCGGCAGCGTCGCCGTCGTCCGTTCCCACTCCGTCGGCTACGGCGCAGGCCAGCGGCGAACCCCTAGACCCGGACACGGCTTTCGCCCTGGCGTCCGGAGTTACAGCCGCGGCGCCGAACGCCCAGCCGGCCTACGCCACCACGGCACTCGACCTGCTGGCCACGCTCCCCATCAAGGGCCGGGCGCCAAAAACGGGATACGACCGCGCGCTGTTCGGGCAGGCATGGGCGGATGTGGACCGCAACGGCTGCGATACCCGGAACGACATCCTCAAGCGGGACCTGACGGGCGTCGCGTATGTCAACAGCGTCCCGTGCAAGGTGAAGTCCGGGATGCTGGCCGATCCCTACACGGGCTCGAACATCAACTTTGTCCGCGGCTCCACCACCAGCACTGCCGTGCAGATCGACCACGTGGTGGCGCTCAGCGATGCCTGGCAGAAAGGTGCCCAGCAGTTGAGCACCGAACAGCGCACGGCGTTCGCCAACGATCCACTGAACCTGCAGGCGACGGACGGTCCCACGAATATCAGGAAGGGCGACAGCGACGCCGCCACCTGGCTCCCGCCGAACAAGGGTTTCCGGTGCGAATACGTTGCCCGCCAGATTTCGGTGAAGGCTACCTACTCGCTGTGGGTGACCCAGGCCGAGCATGACGCAATGGCCCGGATCCTGGCGGACTGCACCGGGCAGCTGGCACCTACCGACCAGAAGGCGCCTGTTGTGGCTGAACCTGCGCCGGCTGCGCCCGCACCAGCTGCCGTGCAGCCTGCACCCGTTGCACCCGCTCCTGCTGCACCGGCCGCTCCCGTCGCCCCGGCCCCGGCCCCGGTAGCCCCGGCTCCCGTCGCGCCCGCTCCTGTTGCACCTGCGCCCGTTGCACCTGCCCCGGCTGCTGCCTACTACCCGAACTGTGCTGCCGCGCGGGCCGCCGGAGCTGCGCCGCTATACGCCGGGCAGGCCGGATACCGCTCAGCCCTGGACCGTGACTCTGATGGCATCGCCTGCGAATAGTCCCCTTTCGCTTCCCGGTTTTCGACTTTCATCCGCATCACCAACACATCGCATTCCTAGGGGGAATCATGAACAACCTGTACGCTGCTGCCCGCCCGAACGCGGGGCAGCTGAAGAAATCGCTGGCCATGGCCGTGCTGGCAGGGCTCCTGCTGACCGGCTGCGGCGGCAAGCAGGCGGCAGTGGAGCCGGCCTCGGCTGCCACTCCTGCCGCGAGCGCAACTGCCGAAGCCGCCGTGGCCGTTCCGGGCGTGGTGGGGATGACCCTGGACAAGGCAAAGAAGCAGCTCGAGGACCTCGGGTTCAAGGTCGAAACCGTGGACAGCGTTGACGGCAGGAAGATCCTGGTGGATAAGAACTGGCACGTGCTGACCCAGGACCCTGCCGGCGGCGCCAGGCGGCAAAGGGTTCCACGGTCCGTCTTGGGGTGAAGTCCCTCGAGAAGATTGCGGAGGAAAAGTCTGCAGCGGAGAAGGCAGCCGCCGATAAGGCTGCTGCCGAAGCTGCCGCGGCCGCGAAGGCTGCTGCTGACAAAGCCGCCGCCGAGCAGGCAGCCCAGGCAGCTGCTGCGCAGGCCGCAGCTGATCAGGCCGCGCGTGACAAGGCGGCCGCCGACCAGGCCGCCCGGGATGCTGCAGCGCAGGCGGCGCAGCAGGCGGCGCAGCAGGCTGCACAACAGGCGCAGCAGGCGCCCGTGGTGCCCGCGGCACCCGCAGTCCCGAACTACGTCACACCCGGAGCGTTTTGCAGTGGCGGGGCGGGCGTGAGCAAGACCGGGAAGGCCATGGTTTGTGCCCCAGCGAAAGATGGACGTCTGCGCTGGCAAAGCGCCTAAGCCGATCAATTCTTAGCTCGTCTTACGTGGGGCTCAGCCGGACACTCGGCCGAGCCCCATGTTTGTCCCCGATAATGCGGAATCGGTGTCAACGCTTAGGGCTACCTAACGGCCGCCGCCCCCGCCCCGACAGTCACATTCGGTTCCGTGCCGCGAACCGGTGGCGGACGCTGCCGGGCGCGCTAGTCTGGCTTCACCACGCGGCATCGCGTGACCTGGGAGCAGCGGGCAGGGTTGTAATGAGCTGACCGACCCGCCCGCGAGCCGAGGAAGCTGATGCACCAGGACCAGGACACCGCCCGCCCCGAGACGCTGCAATGGTAGCGCCCGTGGCCCCGCCGCAGCCGAGGCGGAAGAAAGTTCGCCACCCCCGCCTCTCAGTGGGGGAGCGGGTCCACTTTGCCGAAGGGACCACCACCGGCACGGGCACCGTGGACGCCGTCACCTCCGACTACGCGATCGTCTGGGTGTGGACGGACGAGGGCCAGGGGCGCCGGATGTTCCTGCAGGGCTATGGCAGCATCGTTTCCTCCGAGCCGAAAGAGTCGGACATGTCCGACGACGGCGCCTGAGCAGGTGCCCCGCGGCACCGGCGCCTTAGCGCTCCGGTGTGTCCTCCTCCGGAAAGAAGCGCTGGACTCCGGCCGCGGCGTCCCGCAACGCCCCGCCGTCGAGCATCACGGATGTTTCCGCCACGTCGAACTGGGTCCACTGCGCCACCAGCCGGAGGTCGCCTACCGGGGGCAGCGGCCCCAGCCACAGCGTGCCTGAACCGGAGAGTTCGTCGTCACCACCGCTGCCTCCGCCGCCGTGGAGGGCGAGGACAGGAGGGGTCGGTTCCACGGCGGGTTCCATGAACCCCGGAACCGGCTGGTGAGCCGTGCTCGCCTTCGAACCGTCCGGGAATTCCACTCCGAACATGAGGTTGTTCTGTTGGGCCCCGCCGTGGCGGTGGCCCATTCCGGGCTGGAAGAAGGCGTGGTGCAGGTCGGACCAGGCGTTCTCGTCCTGGTCGCCGCGGCGGAAGAGCCAGCCAATGGTGAACAGGCATCCGGTGGAATACACGTCAGCGCTTTTGAGGGTCAGAACCACAGTTGGCGTCAAGTGCAGGAACCGGCCCAGGTTCACAACCACCGGCAATTCGTGGGCCGGTGCGCCCGCCCACGGCGGCGGAATGTAGCGCGTTGCCCTGGGCTGGGGCGGCCGGGGTGGAACGGGAAAGTCCTGAAAGAAAGTCACTGTGCTCCTGGGGTTCCGCTGGCTGCGACTGACCAGCGGAACAGCGGCACGCCACTGTGGATCCCCCAATCCGTCCTGATCCGGCCAGTCTAGCTCCGCGAACCCTCCTTGATGTGCGGCGCGTCACGCGGAATGATGGCGCGCATGGCTACCTTCACCGGATCCGATGACCTGCGCGGTGCCGAATTCTCCGACGTCAGCCTCCGAGTGGCGCGGTTCGTCCGGAGCAGCCTGTCCGGCGTCGTGATGCGCGGCGTGGAGATTGACGGCGCGGACATCGATTCGCCGTGGCTGCTGGAAGATGACGGGTCCCTGTACGTGAACGGCGTGAACGTGGCTCCGCTGATCGATGCCGAGCTCAACCGGCGTTTCCCCGGCCGGGAGCTCCGGCACGCCGCGGATCCTGCCGGCCTCCGCGACGCCTGGGACCGGCTGCAGGAGGCGTGGGCTGCCACCATGCAGCGGGTGGCCCGGATGCCACCCGGTACCGAGGACATATCGGTCGACGGCGAGTGGACCTTCGCGCAGACGCTGCGGCATTTGGTGATGGCCACGGATAAATGGCTGCGCGGGGCGGTCCTGGGCATCGACAAGCCGTACCACCCGGCCGGCGAACCGAACGCCGAGTACGGGACGGACGGACTGGACATGTCCGTCTTCCAGAAAACCAAGCCGTCCTATGACGAGGTGCTCGAGGTCCGGGCCGGGCGGGTGGCCATGGTGCGGGACTTCATCGCCGGTACCACCGCCGAGCAGCTACAGGCGACGCACCCGGCACCGGACGAACCGCGCTTCACCGTCACCACACTCGACTGCCTGCACGTCATCCTGCACGAGGAGTGGGAACACCACAGGTTCGCGGTCCGCGACCTGGACACGATCGAAGCGAAGGCAATGCATGCGGGTGAACAGGACGGCTGAACAGCAGGTCTAATCACCCAAACTCAGCCCCGCCCTCCGCACACCTGCCTCCGCACACCTGCCTCCGCGCCCGGATTACGCCTCGTGCTCTCCCTTGGCTGCGGGCTGGCGCCGGGAGACGAGCACCGGACCCTTGGCATGGTGGAGGATGGCATGGGCAGTGGAGCCGATGCTGCCCTTGATGACTCCGTGCCCTTTGGTTCCGACGACGGTCAGGCGGGCTCCCTCGGAAGCGTGCAGGACGGCGCGGGGTACCGACGTGTCGGTGAGGAGTTGCTTTTCCACAGTGAGTCCCGGGGCAAGGTCCCGGGCCCTCGCGACGGCGGCGTCGAGGAGTGCCTCCGCTGCGGCGCCGGGATCCACGGGCTCGCGGACCAGCCGGTAGCCTGCGGGCACCGTCCGGACGTGGGTGACGGTGAGCCGGGTTCCCGCTGCAGTGGCTGCAGTGCAGGCATCCTCGAGTGCCGCCTGCGAACCCGAGTCGTCAACGGCCACCAGCACGGGTCCGTCAGGGTTGCCACCTTGCCGGATCACGGCAACGGGACACGGCGCCGTAGCTGCCAGTTCCAGGCTCACGGAACCGACCAGCAGCCCCATGAACCCTCCCAGCCCGCGGCTTCCCACCACCAGGAGTTCCTGGTCCACCGCGATTTTGGGAAGATGCACGGCAGGGCTGCCGGACACCAGGCTGGTACGGACGTCGACGCCGGGGGAGGCCTGTTTCGCGTGCCCAACACCCTCTTCGAGCGTGACTTCCGCAGCCCGCTGCAAACCGCTGTCCGCAATGCCGGGGACCGGGCCAAGGTTCTTCGTCAGCAAGGGCCAGAGCGTGCAGTGCACCAGATGCAGCTGGACGTTGCGCAGTGTCGCCTGTTGCGCCGCCCACCGCACCGCCCGTGCGGCCGGTTCCGAACCGTCATAGCCCACCACGATGGCTTTGGATTCCACAATGCCCCCATTCCCAGGTGCCGGCCGCCACGTCGTCGTGGAGCCGGGGTCGTTTGCCTTATGCCGATCCTAGGGCAGGCCACGCTGGGGCACAGTGCCAATGTCCCCTAAAGCGGACCGCACCTCCGGAGACAGGATCTACAGCGACCGGACCAGCTCCCGTCCTACGGTCAGGCCGGTGAAGAGGCAGCCGCCCAGGAACGTCCCCTCCAACGCGTTGTAGCCGTGGGCGCCTCCGCCGCCGAACCCGGCAGCTTCCCCGGCGGCGTAGAGTCCCGGTACAGGGGAGCCGTCCTGCCCGAGAGCCTGGCCGGCAAGGTTGGTCTGGATCCCGCCGAGGCTCTTGCGGGTCACCACGTGCAGGCGCACCGCGATGAGCGGCCCCGCGGCAGGATCGAGGATCCGGTGCGGCTTGACGGTGCGGAAGAGCCGGTCGCCCAGGAAGCGGCGGCTGTTGCGGATGCCCGCCACCTGCGCGTCCTTGGAGTAGGGGTTCCGCACTTCGGCGTCGCGTTCTTCGATCTGCCGCCGAAGGTGCCCGTAGTCCAGCAAAGCCTCGGCAGTGAGCCCGTTCATGCCGCGGACCAGGTCCGCCAGGTTGTCAGCGACCACGAAATCGGCGCCGTGCTCCTTGAAGGCCTCGATGGGACCCGGTGCGCCCTTGCCCAGACGGCTGCGGAGCAGGAGCCTGACGTCACGGCCGGTGAGGTCAGGGTTCTGTTCCGACCCGGAGAGGGCGAACTCCTTCTCGATGATCCGCTGGTTGAGGATGAACCAGGAATGGCTGTGCTGCTGGAGGTCCGGGGTGGTCCGCAACAAACGGAGGGTGCCAAGCGTGTCGTACCCGGGGAGCCCGGGCGCGGGCAGGCGGCGGCCCAAGGCATCGAACCAAAGCGACGACGGCCCTGGCAGGATCCGGATGGCGTGGTCCGGCCAGATGGGGTTCCAGTTCTGGATGCCCTCGGTGTAGTGCCACATGCGGTCGCGGTTGACCAGCCGTACCCCGGACCCCTCCGCGATGTCCAGCATGCGCCCGTCCACGTGTTCCGGCACACCGGTCACCATTTTCTCCGGCGGCCTTCCCAGCCGTTCCGGCCACCAGCGCCGCACCAGGCTGTGGTTGCCGCCAATGCCGCCGCTGGCGATCACCACCGCCTGGGCCCGCAGCTCGAATTCGCCCACAACGTCCCGGTTCGAGGAAACGCCGCGCGGCGAACAATCGGGTGCCAGGACCGAGCCGCGCACCCCGGTGACAGTACCGCCGTCGTACGTTAAACCGTCCACCCGGTGCCGGAAATGGAAGCGGACGCTCCCCGCTGACGCCGCCGCCCGCGCCTTGTCCGCGAAAGGTTCGGAGACGCCGGTACCGGTGCCCCACGGGACGTGGAAGCGGGGCACCGAGTTGCCGTGCCCGCCCGCACGGCCGTCGCCGCGCTCGGCCCAGCCCACCAGCGGCGTGAACCGGATGCCCTGCTGATGCAGCCAGGAACGTTTCTCGCCCGCGGCAAACTCGACGTAGGCGCGGCCCCACTGCTGCGCCCACCGGTCCTCGGCGAGCGGTCCGTCCAGCCGGTCCCACTGCGCCGAGCCCTGCCAGTCCTGCCAGGCCAGGTCGAAGGAGTCCCGGACGCCCAGGCGGCGCTGCATGGGGGTGTCCACCAGGAACAGGCCGCCGAGGGACCAGAAAGCCTGGCCGCCCAGGTTCGCCGCGTTCTCCTGGTCCACGATGGCCACCCGCTCGCCGGCCCGCACCAGCTCGTTGGCCGCCACCAGCCCTGCCAGCCCGCCGCCGATGATGATGACGTCAGCGTCCATCCGAATATCCGCCCTGGTTGAGAGATAAGTGAGAGTCCAGCATCAACCTACAGCAGCGGCGGGATAGGGTCGTGGACATGTTTGAACTGGCCTCCCCGGATGTTTCCTTCTACCGTTCCTTCCTCGAGTCGCACCGCGAATGGGCCGGCGCCCACCAGGACGGTGCCGGGCTGTTCGCGGGGGATGACGTCAGCAGCCCGGCCGGGTTCGAGGCCTGGGTGAACAAGCTGGCGAATGCCGAACAGGCGGACGGGACGGGCGGTATTGTCCCGTGCACCTACTGGTGGATCACCGAGGACTCCCGGTATGTGGGGTCCATCGCTTTCCGCCACTACCTCACGCCGGCGCTGCTGAACTCGGGCGGGCACATCGGCTACGGCGTCCGCCCGGCCCGCCGCGGCGAGGGTGCTGCAACCTGGGCGCTGCGCGAACTGTGCACCCGCCTGGCTGAACGCGGCGAGCCGGACCGGGTCCTGCTGACCTGCGACGACGGCAATGCTGCCTCGGCACGGACCATCGAGCGGTGCGGGGGCAAGTTGGAGGACGTCCGGCCGGATGACGACGGCGGGCACTTCAGGCGGTACTGGATCGACCTGGCCCGCGGCACCCGGGAAGGCGGCGCGGGCACCCCCGGTGCCCGTTAGCGGAAAGGCGGGGGAGCGCCGCTCACCGTGAATCTCCCACCACTCACCGCAGGAATCATACGTTTACTGATCATTTGGCGCAGGATGGCCGGAGGCGTATCGAGGTGCCAAAAGGTCCGAGGGCAGGGCCATGAGCCTCTGGACTGCCGGACACTGACGTCTACTTGAGCAGGGGAAATCATCCATGGGCTTCCTGGACCGTGAAAGAACCATCGCGCCGGCGGGTTTCAACCGCTGGCTGGTGCCGCCGGCGGCGCTCGCCGTCCACCTCTGCATCGGCCAGGCGTACGCCACCAGCGTGTACAAGACGGCGCTGGTCAAGCATTTCGGCGCCAGCCTCACCGAGATCGGCCTGATCTTCTCCATCGCCATCGTGATGCTGGGCCTGTCCGCCGCGATCATGGGTACATGGGTGGACCGGAACGGCCCGCGGAAGGCGATGTTCACGTCGTCCATGTTCTGGGTGGGCGGCTTCCTCATCGGCTCGCTGGGCATCTTCACGCACCACCTGTGGCTCGTCTACCTGGGCTACGGCGTGGTGGGCGGTATCGGCCTGGGCATCGGGTACATCTCGCCGGTGTCCACGCTGATCAAGTGGTTCCCTGACCGGCCCGGCCTGGCCACCGGCATGGCCATCATGGGCTTCGGCGGCGGCGCGCTCATCGCCAGCCCGGTATCCACAGCGCTGCTCAAGGCGTACGATCCCAACTCCGGCACGCAGGGCTGGGTGGCCAGCGGCGATGCCGTGGGCAAGCTCTTCCTGACCCTCGCCGTCGTCTACCTCGTGTACATGCTGTTCGGCGCCTTCACCATCAAGGTCCCCGCGGACGGCTGGCGGCCCGCCGGCTTCGACCCCGCCAAGGTCGAGGCCGCCAAGCTGGTGACCACCGAGAACGTCTCCGCCAAGAACGCCGTGAAAACCCCGCAGTTCTGGCTGGTGTGGGTGGCACTGTTCTGCAACGTCACGGCCGGCATCGGCATCCTGGAACAGGCGGCACCCATGATCCAGGACTTCTTCAGGGGGCCAGACGGCGCGTCCCTGGTCAGTGCCGCCGTCGCCGCGGGCTTCGTGGGGCTGCTGTCCATCGGCAACATGGCGGGCCGGTTCGCCTGGAGTGCCACCTCGGACATCACCGGCCGCAAGCGCATCTACATGCTGTACCTGGGCGTCGGGGCACTGCTGTACACGGTGTTGGCGCTGGCCGGATCCAGCACCACCATCCTGTACGTGGCGCTGGCGTTCCTCATCATCTCGTTCTACGGCGGCGGTTTCGCCACCGTGCCCGCCTACCTGCGCGACCTTTTCGGCACCTTCCAGGTGGGCGCCATCCACGGGCGGCTGCTGACCGCCTGGTCCGCCGCCGGCGTCGCGGGCCCGCTGATCGTCAACGCCTTCCTTGATGCCCAGGGCAAGCCCGGCCAGCTGACCGCGGCGTCATACCAGCCCGCGTTGCTAACCATGGGGGCGCTGCTGGTGGTCGGGTTTGTGGCGAACCTGCTGGTCAAACCCGTCAGTGCACGATTCCACGAACCCCGCCCGGACCGGGACCGCCCGCACGAACCCGCCATGGAGGCCTGAGATGAGCAACGTGCCCAACAACAATCCCTCGGCACCGGACAACACAGTGGCCGTCAACACCGCCACCGGCAAGCTCGCCTTGGGCTGGGCCCTGGTGGGGGTGCCGCTGGCTTACGGCGTCTACGAAACCCTCACGCGGGTGGCGGCCCTGTTCGGCTGAGTCGTCCGCGTTCGACGGCGGCCCGCGACTTCGTCACGCATAGCATGCTTTTAGGGCACCAACGACGGCGGGCCCTGGGTTTCCGGGGTTTGGTCGCCGCCGTCGGGCTGAAAGCGTGCTGCGCGTGACGCATGATCAACCGCTGACGACGCCGGCACCCGGGTCCGGTGCCGGCGCTGCCGCATCCCGGCGGGTCAGGGAGGACCGGCCCACCAGCGCCACGAACAGCGTGAGCAGCGCGGTCATCAGCACACCGAGGCCCATGTGGACCTGCAGGAGCCCGGTGCCCAGTGCTGCGCCGGCCATGATGAGCCCCACGGCGGCGAGCCGGCGGCCCCAGAACGGGTGGGTGCCGGCGCCGAGCCGTGAATCGGCGGCCAGTCCGGTGATGGTGGAGGTGACCACCACTGTGGACACGTCCTTGACGTTGAGGTGCCGTGCGGTGGCGGCCTGAACCCCCATGGACACTGCCAGGACGCCGGTGATCGCGACCGTCAGCGGCTCGTTGTTCCGCGGCGTCACACCGCTGAGCAAGGCTACGGCCACGGCGGCCATCACCGTTCCGACGCCTACCAGCAGCGCGCTGGTGCGGTGCGACCAGCCGGATGTGGTGAGGCGAAGGGTGCGGCCGGAAACCAACGCCCCCGCCATGAAACCGGCCAGCGCCACCACCGGCCCAAGCACGGGCAGGTTGTCGCCGCCCATCAGCGCCATGCCCAGGATCACCACGTTGCCGGTCATGTTCGCGGTGAAGACGCGGTCCAGGCCCAGATAGCCCACCGCATCGATCACCCCCGTGGAAAACGTCAGCATCAGCATGAGCACCAGGTGCAGCCGGGACGGTTCGGCGGGGAAGAAGCGTGCGGGCATGCGGTCGCCTTTCGCTGGTCCGGGGACACGGGAGGTTTCCAGTATGCGCCGGTGTCACGCAGAGCATGCTTTGAGATGACGCACGACGGCGGAGCCTTGGTATTTCCTGGTTCCGCCGTCTGCGGGAGGCCAAAAGTATGCCGTGCGTGACGCCGGCCCCGGACGAAGGTGCGCGGCAGTGAAGGCGGGGTCAGGCAGCCCGCTTCGCCAGCCGCCGTCGTAGGATCACCGAGGTCAGCCACGTGACGAGGCTGCAGGCCGCGGCACCCCAGAGGATGTCCGTCACGGCCACCAGTGCTGTGAAGTCCTTGAGGACGGCGAGCCCGGTGAGCGCCCAGGTGGCGTAGGTGAAGAACCC
Source organism: Pseudarthrobacter sp. SL88 (assembly GCF_026672455.1). NCBI lineage: Bacteria > Bacillati > Actinomycetota > Actinomycetes > Micrococcales > Micrococcaceae > Pseudarthrobacter > Pseudarthrobacter sp. SL88. The sequence continues at coordinate 2,960,058 of NZ_JAPPRD010000001.1, read as the reverse complement.
GAACAGCGCCGCCCCGGTGACCCGCTGCCGGATGGTCGCGTCGGGGCTGTTGGGCCGGACCCCATAGTGGACCATCCCGGCCACGAAGATGACGTAGAACAGGACGGCAGCCACGAAGTTGGTCTTGTCCGCGAGGATTCCGCCGATGGCCGACTGGTACAGCGGATTCGCCACCCCCAGGATCCACACCACGTCCAGCACCGCGAAGATGAGGGCTGCGACGATGTAGGCGGTCAGCCAGTTTTTGGTGCGGTGGTTCATGCTGGACTCCTTGTGTCGGTGTAAAGGTTTTCCACGAAGTGGCGGGCGCGTTCGGTGAAGACGGATCGTTTGAGTTTCATGGTGGGGGTGACCATGCCGTGGTTCTCGTTCAGGTCAGCGAGCAGCAGCACGAACCTGCGCACCTGTTCTGACCGAGCGAGCCGGGCGTTTGCGGCGCTGACCACTTTCTCCACCGCGGTGAGCAGCCGGGCGTCGTCAATTTCGACGGCGCCGCCGTCGTCGGGAATGCGCAGCCCGGCGATGTCGGATATGCCCTCCCGTTCGGCCCAGGCCGCCACGGTTTCGGGGTCCAGGAGAACCAGCCCGCCGAGGTATGGCTTACCCTCTCCCACCATCACGGCATGGGCCACCAGGGGATCGCCCTCGACGTAGCCCTCCCAAATGGAAGGCGTCACGGTCTTGCCGCCGGCGGTGACAATCACATCCTTGATCCTGCCCCTGAGTGTGAGCCGGCCCTGGGTGTCCAGCTCGCCCAAGTCACCGGTCCGGAAGAATCCGTCAACGAAGGCGTCGGCACTGTCGGCTGACCGTCGGTACCCGGAGAAGACACCTATGCCGCGGGCCAGCACTTCGCCCTCGTCCGAGATCCGCACGGTGGTACCGGGCATCGGCACACCCACGGACCCGGAGCGGATTGCGCCGGGCAGGTTGCCGGTCAGCGGGGCGGTGGTCTCCGTCAGCCCGTAGCCTTCGATGACCGGCAGGCCCAGGCCGCGGAAGAAGAGGGACAGGTCCGCGTCCAGTGCGCCGGCGCCGGAGAGCAGGCAGTCCAGCCGTCCGCCCACCAGCGCGCGAAGGCGGGCGTAGAAAAGCCGGTCGAACAGACCCCGCCGCGCACGCAGCCCAAGCGGGGCACGGAGGGAAGCGTCGGCGTCGTGTGCTTCCATGAACCTGCCCCACTCCACTGCGGTGCCCTGTGCCATGGCCCACACCCCGCCCAGGTGCTTCTGCGCCGCGGCCGCAGCAGCGGAAGCCTGGATTTTCTGCAGGACGCGGGGGACCACCACCAGGAACGTTGGCTTGAGCGCACCGAGAGCGGGGACCACATCGCGGGGGTCGGAGAGATGTGCGATGCGCATGCCGTTGGCCAGGCAGATCAGTTGCAGGCCGCGGGCCAGGACGTGCGCCATGGGCAGGAAGATGATGGTGTTGCCGCCCTCACGGACCACGCTGGTGTAGGCGGCACCGACGTTGAGGATCTGGCCCACGAAGTTGCGGTGCGTGATCAGGGCGCCTTTGGGGGCCGCGGTGGTGCCGGAGGTGTAGACGATGGTGGCCACGGAGTCGAGGTCATGCAGCAGCCGTCGTTCCTCCACGTCGCTGTCCGGCACGTCCGAGCCGCGCTGGACAAGGGCTGCCAGATCGGCGCCCGGACGGGCGTCCATGGTCCAAACACCCAAGTGTGCCGAGCCGCTTTCGGCGAAGCCGTGGTCCAGCAGGGCGGCGTGTGCGGCGGTGCCGGCGATGGCCAGACGGACGGCGGCGTCCTCCAAGACGGCGGTCACTTGAGGCTGGGCGGACGTTTCGTAGATGGGGACCACGACGGCGGCGGCGAACCAGGCTGCCATGTCCGCCACCGCCCACTCATAGCGGGTGGGGGACATGATGGCCATCGCGTCGCCGGGCCGCAGTCCGGCGGCGATCAGCCCCTTGGCCAGCGCCCGGACTTCCTTGACGAACTGCCCGGTGGTCACCTGCTGCCAGGAATCGCTCACAGGAGCGCCGCTGGCGCGGACCTCGAAGGCGACGTGGTCCGGGGAGGTACGGAAGCGGTGCATCAGCAGGTCAGTGGCGTTCCGATGTTCGGACAGGTCGGCCAGCGGCGGCGAGGTGAACTCTTTCATGGGGTTTCTTTCTCGGAAAGGTAGTGCAGATGGTCCTGCATGAGGTGCATCGCGACACTGAGGAAGTCGCTGACGGCGTCCTGTCGCATGCGGGGCAGGGCCTCGATGTGCTGGTTGGTGGACGCCATCAGAGGCCGCATGAGGTCCATGACGTCCTTGGTGGCGGCGGGGGTGGCGCTGACATGCACGTGGCGACGGTCCTCTTCCGACCGGAGCCGTTCGGCGTAGCCGTGCGCTTCCAGCCGGCTGACGATTGCAGTGGTGGTGGCAGCCGTGGCCCCCAGGGTTTCGGCAAGCTTGCCCACGGTGACCGGCCCGGAATGGCTGAGCGCCGAGAGGGCGCGGTAATCGGTGAGGTTCAGTTCCAGCCGGCGGGCCACCTCCCGCTCGGTCTGGGTAGCGAGGTCGAACAGCGCCTGCAGCGCTACGGCGGCGGGGTGATACGGCAGGTTCACGGTTCCTCCTCCGCTGCGCTGATAGTATTTATGGTTATCTAGTGATCAAATTAATTTGAATACATGAAAGACTAGCAGGAGTGGTTGGGACCGGCCGCGCAGAAGCGCGCGGTGGACCAGGGGAAAGGAATCTGTCCGTGAACGAAAAGAGCCGCAAGGCCCTCATCAGCACAATTATTGCCGTGGTGGTGGCGGCGCTCATCGCCCTTGCCGGCAGCCAAGGCGGGTCCACGATCGGCGGGTTCCCGGTGTTCGGCCTGGGGGTTGCCATTGCCTTCGTGATCCAGTGGCTGGTGTTCATCCCGTCCTACAAGGCGCAGACGGAGAAGTTCTACGATCTCACCGGGGCCTTGACATACATCTCCATCACGGTGTTCCTGGTGCTGGCGTCCCCCGGCGTGGACGCCCGCGGCATGCTGCTGGCGGCCATGGTGGTGCTGTGGGCCGGGCGGCTTGGCAGCTTCCTCTTCCTGCGGATCAGCAAGCACGGCAAGGATGACCGCTTCGACGAGCTCAAGCCCGACTTCTTCCGTTTCCTGAACACGTGGACCATCCAAGGCCTGTGGGTGGTACTTACCGCGGCGCTCGCGTGGGTGGCCATCACGTCTGACAAAAAGGTAGGCCTGGACTGGTTTTTCTGGGTGGGCCTGCTGGTGTGGCTCGCGGGCATGTCCATCGAGACCGCCGCAGACGTCCAAAAGAACCGGTTCAAGGATGACCCCGCCAACAAGGGCCGCTTTATCAGCACCGGGCTGTGGTCCAAGTCCCGCCACCCGAACTACTTCGGCGAGATCACGCTGTGGGTGGGCGTGGCGATCATCGCCCTGCCCGTGCTCCAGGGCTGGCAGTGGGCGGCGCTGATCTCCCCGGTGTTTGTTGCCCTGCTACTGACCAAGGGCAGCGGCGTGCCGCCCCTGGAGAAGAAAGCGGACAAGAAATGGGGCGGGCAAGCCGACTACGAGGAATACAAGAAGAACACCCCCGTCCTGGTGCCGAAGCTGAAGTAGGTTTTCCCTCCGGTTACCCGGTCGACGGCGGCACTTGAAAAGTAATCCCCTCGATGAGTTAGAATTCACTCATCAAGGGGAGTACTCCCGTCTGTGATAGGCCCGTCAATACGGATGCAGCGAAGCATTCCGGGCCATCGGCTCCGGTTCAACCGGGCGGAGGAGACCTTGGCGTATCTGTCAGCGCCAACCCCTTGGAGTACCCAAATGCAGGTAACACCACTGATCTGGATCATCACCCTTGCTGTGACCGTCCTGTTCTTCGTTTACGAATTCTTCGCGCATGTGCGCAAACCCCACGAGCCGTCCATCGGTGAATCGGCGCGCTGGTCCGCGTTCTACATCGGACTGGCGCTGCTGTTCGGCGTCGGGATCGGCATGGTCTCCGGCTGGAACTTCAGCGGTGAATACTTCGCCGGCTACCTCACCGAGAAGGCCCTCTCGATCGACAACCTGTTCGTCTTCCTCATCGTGATGAGCGGATTCGCGGTCCCGAAGAAGTACCAGCAGAAGGTGCTGATGATCGGCATCGTCATTGCGCTGATCCTGCGTGGTGGCTTCATCGCCATCGGCGCCGGCCTCATCGAGAACTTCTCCTGGATCTTCTACATCTTCGGCGCGCTGCTGCTGTTCCTGGCCTACAAGCAGGCGTTCGGCAGCCACGACTCCAACCCCGCCGACGGCAAGTTCATGCAGCTGGTCCGCCGCGTCCTGCCCGTCACTGACGAGTACCACGGCGATAAGCTCACCGTGAAGAAGGGCGGCACCCGCTTCTTCACCCCCATGATGCTGACCATCATCGCCATCGGGTTCGTGGACCTGATCTTCGCCGTCGACTCCATCCCCGCCATATACGGGTTGACCAGCGAGGCGTACATCGTCTTCACCGCCAACGCGTTCGCCCTGATGGGCCTGCGCCAGCTGTTCTTCCTGATCGGCGGTCTGCTGGAACGCCTGGTCTACCTGGCCCAGGGCCTGGCGGTCATTCTCGCCTTCATCGGTGTGAAGCTGGTCTTCCACGCCCTGCATGTCAACGAGCTGTCCTTCATCAACGGCGGCCAGCCGCTCCTGTGGGTCCCCGAGATTCCCATCTGGTTCTCGCTGGTGTTCATTGGCGCCACCATTGCTGTGGCCACAGTGGCCAGCCTGATGAAGACAAGGGGTGATGGCGACAAGAACGACCGCCATACGGTGGAAGGCGGCACTGTTACTGCTGCCTCCAAGGACCAGCGGGAAACGGATCAGCAGTCCGACGACGACCTGAGCCCCACCGCGGGGGCGCCCAAGTAGCCACTGTGACCCACTGCATATCGGGCAGTTCTGGCCGCTAGACCGGCTGGAGAGCATCAACGGCCCCCGGAATCCCTGTATTTGCAAGGGTTTCCGGGGGCCATTCCTTGTGGGTGGGGGTGGATTTGCGGTGGGGTTGGTGGGCGTGTATTGTTTTCTAAGTCGCCGCGAGGGAGACAGCGAAGAGCTGGTAACCGCGGGCGGCCAAACTCCCAAAAACCAAGACCAAGATTTAGTTGCTCTTCAGGGCGCTGAAAACTGGTGGGAGCGGTCATCTTCCGCTTCAAGTCCTGAAACACGGATTTGCATCGGACCGGGTGGTCGGGTAACTTTGGAAAGTTGCTCCGGAGCGATCCTGAACGGAATGTTTGGGTGGTGCCGGGTGTGTCTGTTGTTTGAGAACTCAATAGTGTGCCAAGTTTGTTGATACCAATTTATTGTATTGAATTGGTTGAATTTGCTGTGCCGCCACCCCGTGGTGTGCATGGTGTTTTTGGCTGGTTTCAAATTTTGTGCATCCATTTTGTCCCGTTATTTCCGGGGTTGGTGGGTGTGTCTGTTTGTTTTCAACGGAGAGTTTGATCCTGGCTCAGGATGAACGCTGGCGGCGTGCTTAACACATGCAAGTCGAACGATGAACCTCACTTGTGGGGGGATTAGTGGCGAACGGGTGAGTAACACGTGAGTAACCTGCCCTTGACTCTGGGATAAGCCTGGGAAACTGGGTCTAATACCGGATATGACTGATCATCGCATGGTGGTTGGTGGAAAGCTTTTGCGGTTTTGGATGGACTCGCGGCCTATCAGCTTGTTGGTGGGGTAATGGCCTACCAAGGCGACGACGGGTAGCCGGCCTGAGAGGGTGACCGGCCACACTGGGACTGAGACACGGCCCAGACTCCTACGGGAGGCAGCAGTGGGGAATATTGCACAATGGGCGCAAGCCTGATGCAGCGACGCCGCGTGAGGGATGACGGCCTTCGGGTTGTAAACCTCTTTCAGTAGGGAAGAAGCGTAAGTGACGGTACCTGCAGAAGAAGCGCCGGCTAACTACGTGCCAGCAGCCGCGGTAATACGTAGGGCGCAAGCGTTATCCGGAATTATTGGGCGTAAAGAGCTCGTAGGCGGTTTGTCGCGTCTGCCGTGAAAGTCCGGGGCTCAACTCCGGATCTGCGGTGGGTACGGGCAGACTAGAGTGATGTAGGGGAGACTGGAATTCCTGGTGTAGCGGTGAAATGCGCAGATATCAGGAGGAACACCGATGGCGAAGGCAGGTCTCTGGGCATTAACTGACGCTGAGGAGCGAAAGCATGGGGAGCGAACAGGATTAGATACCCTGGTAGTCCATGCCGTAAACGTTGGGCACTAGGTGTGGGGGACATTCCACGTTTTCCGCGCCGTAGCTAACGCATTAAGTGCCCCGCCTGGGGAGTACGGCCGCAAGGCTAAAACTCAAAGGAATTGACGGGGGCCCGCACAAGCGGCGGAGCATGCGGATTAATTCGATGCAACGCGAAGAACCTTACCAAGGCTTGACATGAACCGGAAACGCCTGGAAACAGGTGCCCCACTTGTGGTCGGTTTACAGGTGGTGCATGGTTGTCGTCAGCTCGTGTCGTGAGATGTTGGGTTAAGTCCCGCAACGAGCGCAACCCTCGTTCTATGTTGCCAGCACGTGATGGTGGGGACTCATAGGAGACTGCCGGGGTCAACTCGGAGGAAGGTGGGGACGACGTCAAATCATCATGCCCCTTATGTCTTGGGCTTCACGCATGCTACAATGGCCGGTACAAAGGGTTGCGATACTGTGAGGTGGAGCTAATCCCAAAAAGCCGGTCTCAGTTCGGATTGGGGTCTGCAACTCGACCCCATGAAGTCGGAGTCGCTAGTAATCGCAGATCAGCAACGCTGCGGTGAATACGTTCCCGGGCCTTGTACACACCGCCCGTCAAGTCACGAAAGTTGGTAACACCCGAAGCCGGTGGCCTAACCCCTTGTGGGGGGGAGCCGTCGAAGGTGGGACTGGCGATTGGGACTAAGTCGTAACAAGGTAGCCGTACCGGAAGGTGCGGCTGGATCACCTCCTTTCTAAGGAGCACCTACAGCTTTCTGTCCTGGATGTATGTCCGGTGGTGGGGGTTGTCAGGAGTAATGCCCGTTGCACGGACGAATGTTTCGTGGCGGGTGCTCAAGGGTGGAATATCAACAAATAGGTGCCTGGTGGCACGGACCGTTTGCTAGTACGGACTGATCTCTTCGGAGTTGGTCCTGGAACGTTCGGTGGTCTGGTCTGCTGGGTAGTGTTTGGCACACTGTTGGGTCCTGAGGCAACAGGACCGGGGAGGGCCCTTGGGGTTCTTGTCGGTACTTTGTTTCTGGTTTCCCTGCTGCACCGATCATGCATGGTGATCCCTTTTGGGGGGTTGTGTGTGGGGTGTGTGGTGTGGGGTTGTTGTTTGAGAACTACATAGTGGACGCGAGCATCTTGTATAAGAAGCAATTTCCAAGAATATGAACCTGGATCTGGTTCGTGCGCCTTTGGGTGTGCGGGTCGGTTTCTGTGGTTCTCTCGAAAATGTTTTTGATCTTTGTGGTCAAGTTTTTAAGAGCACACGGTGGATGCCTTGGCATTAGGAGCCGAAGAAGGACGTAGGAATCTGCGATAAGCCTGGGGGAGTCGATAACCGGACTGTGATCCCAGGGTGTCCGAATGGGGAAACCCCGCCAGGAGCGCGAGTTACCTGGTGACCCGCATCTGAACACATAGGGTGCGTGGAGGGAACGCGGGGAAGTGAAACATCTCAGTACCCGCAGGAAGAGAAAACAATAGTGATTCCGTTAGTAGTGGCGAGCGAACGCGGATCAGGCTAAACCGTTCCATGTGTGATAGCCGGCGGGCGTTGCATGGTCGGGGTTGTGGGACATTACGTGTCAGTTCTGCCGGGCTGACGGGGTGTGGGTGTGCGTATAGGTGAACGGTCTTGAAAGGCCGGCCAGAGAGGGTGTTAGTCCCGTAACTGTAATGCGTTGCACCGCCTTGTTGATGTATCCCAAGTAGTACGGGGCCCGAGAAATCCCGTGCGAATCTGTCAGGACCACCTGATAAGCCTAAATACTCCCTAATGACCGATAGCGGACCAGTACCGTGAGGGAAAGGTGAAAAGTACCCCGGGAGGGGAGTGAAACAGTACCTGAAACCGTGTGCTTACAATCCGTCGGAGCAACCTTGTAGTTGTGACGGCGTGCCTTTTGAAGAATGAGCCTGCGAGTTAGTGTTACGTCGCGAGGTTAACCCGTGTGGGGCAGCCGTAGCGAAAGCGAGTCTGAATAGGGCGTTTGAGTGGCGTGATCTAGACCCGAAGCGAAGTGATCTACCCATGGCCAGGTTGAAGCGACGGTAAGACGTCGTGGAGGACCGAACCCACTTCAGTTGAAAATGGAGGGGATGAGCTGTGGGTAGGGGTGAAAGGCCAATCAAACTTCGTGATAGCTGGTTCTCCCCGAAATGCATTTAGGTGCAGCGTTGCGTGTTTCTTATCGGAGGTAGAGCTACTGGATGGCTAATGGGCCCTACAAGGTTACTGACGTCAGCCAAACTCCGAATGCCGGTAAGTGAGAGCGTAGCAGTGAGACTGTGGGGGATAAGCTTCATAGTCGAGAGGGAAACAGCCCAGACCACCAACTAAGGCCCCTAAGCGTGTGCTAAGTGGGAAAGGATGTGGAGTTGCGAAGACAACCAGGAGGTTGGCTTAGAAGCAGCCATCCTTAAAAGAGTGCGTAATAGCTCACTGGTCAAGTGATTCCGCGCCGACAATGTAGCGGGGCTCAAGTACACCGCCGAAGTTGTGGCATTCAAATATTAGCTAAGCCCTTGTGGTTCAGGCGTTTGGATGGGTAGGGGAGCGTCGTGTGGGCAGTGAAGTCGCGGTGGAAACCAGCGGTGGAGCCTACACGAGTGAGAATGCAGGCATGAGTAGCGAAAGACGGGTGAGAAACCCGTCCGCCGAATGATCAAGGGTTCCAGGGTCAAGCTAATCTGCCCTGGGTAAGTCGGGACCTAAGGCGAGGCCGACAGGCGTAGTCGATGGACAACGGGTTGATATTCCCGTACCGGCGAAAAACCGCCCATGTTGAACAGGGGATACTAACTGCCCGAGACCTGCCCGATCACCCTTGTGGTGTGAGGGTTTTGGTGGAGCGCAGGACCTGATCCTGGGAGGCAAGCGTATTAACAGGTGTGACGCAGGAAGGTAGCCGAGCCGGGCGATGGTTGTCCCGGTCTAAGGATGTAGGGCGAGTGGTAGGCAAATCCGCCACTCATGATGCCTGAGATCTGATGGGACCCCCGTTTGGGGGGATTTGGTGATCCTATGCTGCCGAGAAAAGCATCGACGCGAGGTTTTAGCCGCCCGTACCCCAAACCGACACAGGTGATCAGGTAGAGAATACTAAGGCGATCGAGAGAATTATGGTTAAGGAACTCGGCAAAATGCCCCCGTAACTTCGGGAGAAGGGGGGCCCCAACCTTGATGGACACTTGCTGTCCGGAGGGGATCGGGGCCGCAGAGACCAGGGGGAAGCGACTGTTTACTAAAAACACAGGTCCGTGCGAAGTCGCAAGACGATGTATACGGACTGACTCCTGCCCGGTGCTGGAAGGTTAAGAGGACCGGTTAGCCTGTAAGGGCGAAGCTGAGAATTTAAGCCCCAGTAAACGGCGGTGGTAACTATAACCATCCTAAGGTAGCGAAATTCCTTGTCGGGTAAGTTCCGACCTGCACGAATGGAGTAACGACTTCCCCGCTGTCTCAACCATAAACTCGGCGAAATTGCAGTACGAGTAAAGATGCTCGTTACGCGCAGCAGGACGGAAAGACCCCGAGACCTTTACTATAGTTTGGTATTGGTGTTCGGAGTGGCTTGTGTAGGATAGGTGGGAGACGTTGAAGCCCGGACGCCAGTTCGGGTGGAGTCATCGTTGAAATACCACTCTGGTCACTTTGGACATCTAACTTCGGCCCGTAATCCGGGTCAGGGACAGTGCCTGATGGGTAGTTTAACTGGGGCGGTTGCCTCCTAAAAAGTAACGGAGGCGCCCAAAGGTTCCCTCAGCCTGGTTGGCAATCAGGTGTCGAGTGTAAGTGCACAAGGGAGCTTGACTGTGAGAGAGACATCTCGAGCAGGGACGAAAGTCGGGACTAGTGATCCGGCGGTACATTGTGGAATGGCCGTCGCTCAACGGATAAAAGGTACCTCGGGGATAACAGGCTGATCTTGCCCAAGAGTCCATATCGACGGCATGGTTTGGCACCTCGATGTCGGCTCGTCGCATCCTGGGGCTGGAGTAGGTCCCAAGGGTTGGGCTGTTCGCCCATTAAAGCGGTACGCGAGCTGGGTTTAGAACGTCGTGAGACAGTTCGGTCCCTATCCGCTGCGCGCGCAGGAAATTTGAGAAGGGCTGTCCTTAGTACGAGAGGACCGGGACGGACGAACCTCTGGTGTGTCAGTTGTACTGCCAAGTGCACCGCTGATTAGCTACGTTCGGATGGGATAACCGCTGAAAGCATCTAAGCGGGAAGCTCGCTTCGAGATGAGATTTCCATACACTTTATGTGTGAGAGGCCCCCAGCCAGACCACTGGGTTGATAGGCCGGATGTGGAAGCGAGGACTAACGACTCGTGAAGCTGACCGGTACTAATAGGCCAACAACTTACACCACACAGAAAAATACATAACTCTGCTTGCGTCCACTATGTGGTTCCCAACCAACAACCCAACACGTTGCTGGCCGGAACCAACACAACTGAATACAACACCACATGTTGTAACCACCAGATTTCCCACACCACCCCCTAAAAGGGGTTGGTGACGGGTAGAAGGGTTACGGCGGTCATAGCGTGGGGGAAACGCCCGGTCCCATTCCGAACCCGGAAGCTAAGACCCACAGCGCCGATGGTACTGCACCCGGGAGGGTGTGGGAGAGTAGGACACCGCCGGACATCATTTGAGTAGGGCCCTGACACAACGTCAGGGCCCTACCACTTTAACCACCACCACAAACCCCACAGGGCGAACGGCCAAATAGGCTGGAGCCACATGTGAACAACGACGGAAGGGCTGGTCACGCTATGACTGAGGATCCGGCGCCTGCCGTGGCTTTTGACCGCGTGGTCCTCATCTTCAATCCCGGGAAGCCCGGCATGGGCGCCAGGATCGAAACCCTTCAAAGCAGTCTCAACCGGGAGTTTCCGTCGCTTCCCATCAGTGCACTGCCCACCACCCATGCCGGGCACGCCCGCGAGCTCGCCCGGACCGAAGCAGGGTGGGGCACGCCGCTGATGGTGTCCGTCAGCGGTGACGGTGGGTACAACGAGGTGGTGAACGGCGTCATGGACGTCGCCGGCAGCAAAGCGGTGTGTGCCGTGCAGCCGGCGGGTAACGCCAACGATCATCACCGAAGCCTGCCGGATCAGTCGCTTACGCAGGCGATCCGGGAGTCGAGCGTCCGCCGCATCGATCTGCTCCGCATCACGTTCCGGGACGGAGACCGCGAGGAGGTCCGGTACGCCCACTCCTACGTCGGGTTCGGGCTCACGCCGCTGATGGCGGTGGGGATCGAAAAGGGCGGAAAGGGGAAGGTCCTGGAACTCGTCTCCGTGGCGCGGACGTTGTCCAAGCTCATGCCTTTTGAACTGGTCCGCGCGGACGGGGCCACCGCCCGGTTCGACAGCCTGATCCTGGCCAACATTTCCCGGATGGCGAAGTACGGAACGGTCAGTGAGTCCGACCAGCCGGATGACGGGCGTTTCGAAGTGGTGACGCTGCCACACGCCGGGCGCTGGAAGATGGCGCTGATGACACTCCGCGCGGTCACGCTGGGACTGGGGCGGCAGCCGAGTGTCAGCACGTATGCGTTCACCATGCGGGACGCTGCGCCGTGCCAGATTGACGGTGAAGTGGTGCACGTCCAGGCAGGAACGCATGTCCTGGTGGAGAGCGCCCATGGAGCCCTCGCCACCATTTGAGCGCCCAACTCCGTTGTTGTGCCAAGGGCACCAGGTGCCCGGGCAGCCGACGCCGAGGCGCCGGCTGCCTTTCATAATGTCAGGGCTGCACCGAGTCGAAGAACGTGTAACTGGTGTCCGGTTTCCCGTCGCGGTGTTCGTGTGCCTTCATGCGGATGAACTCCACGTCTTCCTCGCTGAGGCTGGTTTCCCCGTGGACGTCCCAGGTGAGTGGTTGATCCAGGGCCGCGCTTATCTCCGCGGACAGAGTCCGTGGAATGATCACGCAGCCTGGGTTGTCGAACAGCCAGTCGGTCACTGTCGAGGGAAGCCGGTGCCACTGGTCTCGGAGGGGCGAATCTGTCATGGAGTGCCTTTCGGGTTGGATGCCTGGGGAGAAAATTCAGTCGAAGTGGATTTCGGCGGCAGCCTGGCGGAGGAACTCGAGGCGCTGTTCCTCGACCATGCCCAGGGCATCCAACTCCTCGGTCCGGTCCTGGCGTTCCTTGGAGGCTTGGGCGGACACACCGGCCAGGATGTTTCCCACCAAATGAGCCAGGCCCGATTTGAGCTCCGCAAGGTTGGTGTTGCCGATCAGGAGCCGGCGGTCGGAGACGGAGAGGTCAATGTGGCTGTAGCCCGCGTCCGCGAGCTCCTGCCGCACACCGCTTCCGCGCAGGAGGTCGATTTCCCGTGGCTGGGGCCGCCGGGAGAACACTGCCGGGACCGTGTAGCGGGTTGGGCCCTGTGCGGTGTGCAGGTCGTGCGGGAGTGCGGATGCGAGAACCCCGCTGAGCGTGAGTGCTGCATCAGCGCGCACGGGAGAGGTGTGGATGGTGGTGGTCATGGCGCTTGGCCTTCGTTCCTGGAATGCACCGTCGGACCCGTGGGTACGTGGAACGGCTGTGACTGGAGGGCAGGGCCCGGAACCGGGCCGCTGCGGGGAGGGAAACAGGCCCGGTGATTGAACGTGGCCGTCCTCGTTGTCCCAATTCGCCGCCGTGCCGGTGTCCGGATGATGCTGGACCGGGTTGGTGAGCAGCGATGGGGCTGCAGGAGAGTTGGGCTCATTGATCGGAGAATCGGATGTCCAGTCACGACGTCCCGACGTATTTGCAGTCTACGCTCAATTGCGCGCAGCAGTTTCGGCACGGCCGCGGCAGCGCGGCAACCTCTGCCATTGCCACCCTTGACCGGGCCGCGGACAGCAACATATGCTCGATCTCAGAAAGCGTTTTCTCAGGCACCGGCGCAGTGCCCATTTTGCGAAGGTCTCACCGAATACCTCTACTCACTTCGGGGCTCATTGTCGTGCCCCGGAAAGGATGACATGCAGGTTGCCAGAACCCCACGGAAGCGTAATCACCGCCTTGCAGGCGCCGCCGCCACAGTCCTGATCGGTCTCACATCCCTCACCGCCGTCGCCGCCCCGGCATCGGCGGCACCGCCGGGAAGCCAGGATTCCCCGGCGTGCTCCAGCTCCAGCACCCGCCTCGAGGCGGGCACCGCCCAGGCACCCCAGAACCTCTGCGTCCCGGCCGCCGCCACGGATGACACCAGCACCCTGCTGGTCTGGAACAAGCCGGACGTGTACGGCGACGTGGTGGATTACCGGGTCTACCAGAACGGCGCACCGATCGGCACGGCGGAGGAGAATGCCCGGCAGTTCTCGCCGGCGCAGGAATATGTGGATGCTTTCCGGGCCAGGGATACGGACGGCTTCCACGCCAAAACCGTGGCCCACAACTTCACAGTCACAGGCCTGTCCCCGCGCACCAAGCACACCTTCAGCGTGACCGGGATCCGGGCGGACGGCAGCGAAACCCCGGCGAGTGACACCATCACGGTGACCACCACTCCCAAGCGGCACACCAACGTGGTCACCGCACCCGCCTACAAAGCCAAAGGCGACGGCACCACCCTGGACACGGCTGCCATCCAAAAAGCGATCGATACCTGCCGCACCCCCGGCTGCACCGTCGTCGTACCCAAGGGCACCTTCCGGACGGGCGCGCTGTTCCTGCACTCCAACATGACGCTGGAACTGCAGGAGGGCGCCCGGCTGCTGGGCTCGGACCGGCCGGAAGACTACCCGCTGGAGAAGGGCTACTACCTCTATCCCGTGCCGGAGCCGCTGCCCGCGGAGGCCGAATACCGGAACTACCTGCGGCCGCCGTCGCTCCTTAACGTCCTCCCCGAGGACAGCGGCCGGTCCAAGGAAGGCCGCGAACCCGGCGCGGTGGCCAGCAACGTCCGGATCACCGGCAAGGGCGTGGTGGACGGCAACGGCTGGAAGCGCACCAGCACCGGAACAGTAACAGATGAGGCGGGCAACGAGCTGCCGCAGTACGTGGCCAGCAGCGCCGGCAAGGTACTGGATGACGGGCTGCTCGCGGCCAACCAGTTCCGCAACGCCAAGGCCAACCCGGACGCCCTGACCGGCATCGTCAACAGGCCGGACACGTTCGAGGATTCCGTGCTGTACGGCCAGTACCGTTCCAGCCTGATGACCTTCATGGGCGTCGAAAACCTGTACCTGGAGGGCGTCACGGCGGACAATCCCGCGTTCCACGGCGTGATGATCCTGGACAGCGAAAACACCACGGTCAACGGCATGCGGCACACCACCTACGACACCAACAACGGTGACGGGCTGGAGTTCGGCGGCACCAGCAACGGGATCGTGCTCAACAACTTCTTCGACACCGGGGACGATCAGGTCAACTTCGCCGCCGGCCAGGGCAAATACGGCGCCCAAGGCCGGCCGAGCGAGGACGTCTGGATCTTCAACAACTACATGCGGATGGGCCACGGCGGCATCGCGGTGGGCTCCAACACGGCGGCCTGGGTGCAGCGCGTACTGGCCGAGGACAACGTCATGTACAAGGTGGAGACCGGCGGGCTGCGGATGAAGAGCACCTCGGACATGGCCGGCGGCGGGCGGAACTTCCTCTTCCGGGACACCGCCATGGCCTGCATGGGCAGCAGCGCGTTCATCATGACCCTCAGCTACAACCAGTCACCCAGCGGGTACGTCGCCGCGGATTCGGCCACCTTCCAGGACGTGGCGGTCCGCAACGTGTCAGTGGACGGCAACAATTCGCCCAGCTGCGGCATGGCCGTCTCCGACAGCAAACCGGTCATCGACATCCAGGCCGGACCCGCCCTCGGCGAAGGCACTGCCACGCTCAGCAACTTCACCTTCCAGGACGTGGTGTTCCGGAACGTCAACCCCGCCAACATCAAGGGCCTCACCAATTCGGTGTTCGACGGCGTGACGTTCCAGAGCGTCCGGAACAACGCCAACCCCTGGCGGTTCGACCGGTACTCCACCGGCAACTCGTTCACGGACGTGTCGCCCGCGCCCGCGGCGCTTCCGGCCGGCTAGGAGCTCTCCGGCAGAGCGTACGACGGCGGCACCCGGCCTGGGTGCCGCCGTCCGCGTTGGGGGAGGCCCTAGACTCGGACCATGTCAGCTTCTGGGGGGATGCCGGCCCGGCGAACGGGGTTAATGTTTCTAGCAGCCTTTGCGGCGGTGGTACTCGCCGGCTGCGAATACACGGGCCCGGAGGAGCCGGCCGCGGCAGCCTCCTCGCCGGCGGCGACCCGGCTTGAGACCCCACCACCCGCATCCTTCGAGCAGAACGTGGAAGAAGTCGCCAGGAAGCTCAAGGCTGCCCCCACCGACGCCGGGATGCCATCGGACGCTGAGCCCGCCGGAAAGCTGGTCCTCGCCCTGGGCCCGGGGGACTACACCATCACCGGAGCCTGTGCCGGCGTGTACGGGGCGAAGCTCACCGTCATCCGGGAGGATGGCGTGCCGGAGGCGGCGTACTTCGAATGCAAGGACACGCTGGACAAATTCTTCAGGCACGACGGCGGACCCCTCACCATCAGTGCGGTTCCACCGGAAGGCAAACCGGCAGCGACGGGCGTCTCTGTCCAGCGCAACCAGGATCCCAGGGCGTCGGCACTCGAGGACTTTTCGGATTGGTCTGGGGAGCAGTTGCAGCCGCCGGTGCCCGGGGAGCTGCGCGGGGCCAGCAGCGGAAACGCGCGCACCGGAACGACATTGATGGCAGACCCGGGCCTGTACCACCTGGACTTCCTCTGCGCCGGACCGAACTTTGCCGAGCTGTCCGTCACCACAGCGGCCGGGGCGGAAGTGCTCGCACCGGTCCGCGTCCCCTGCGACGGGCAGGCCGTCAGGATGCCCCTGCAGCTGTCCACCCCGGGAGCGGACTTCAGCATGAGCCCGCTCGAGGGAGTTGAGGGTAGGTACGCCTACAGGTTGGTGCCCGCCATCCAGCCCTGACCGGCGGAGCCCGACGCTTCCAGCCAGATCGACCCCAGCTCAGACCAGCTCCAGCCCGTCCGCCACCACCTCGCCGCGGTGAATCACGGTGCGGCCGGGAAGCTTGTCCATCACTGCTGCCGCCACGGTGTCGCCCTCCACGAGGACCAAGTCGGCGGGGTCGCCCACCGCCAGCCCGGGCCGGTCCGCCACCGACGAAAGCCGCGGCGCCGCAGGATCGATCACGCTGGCGCCGCCCATGGTCGCCACGGCTACGCAATGCTCGATCAGTTCGTCCGCCCGGAACCTGTTGGTGAAGGCCAGCTGCCAGGTGCGGTCCAGCATGTCCGCGTTGCCATAGGGGGACCAGTAGTCGCGCTGGCCATCCTCGCCCAGGCCCACGCGGATGCCGGCGGCGGTGAGCTTTTCCAGCGGCAGCGGTGTTGCCGGGGCAACGGTGGCCACGGAAACATCCAGCTCCGCCATCTCCGCCAGGAGCCCATCCAGCTGGCCGTCGGGCAGATCCGCGAGGGCGAAGGCGTGCGAGACGGTCACCAGCCCCTGCATGCCCAGCGCCCGGGTGCGCTCCAAAATCAGTTCGATGCTGAAGCGCCCCAGCTGGCCGGGTTCGTGCAGGTGGATGTCCACCGGCACGCTGTACTTTTCGGCGAGGCCGAACACGATATCCAGGTGCTTCACGGGGTCCCGGTCCAGGGCGCAGGGATCGATCCCGCCCACCACGTCGGCGCCGAGCCGGAGGGCTTCCTCGAGCACCTCGGCGCTGCCGGCCTCCCGCAGCAGGCCAGCCTGCGGGAAGGCGATCACCGCAACGTCCGCCCGGCCCCGGTGGGTTTCACGCGCGGCGAGGACGGCCTCGAAACGCTCCAGTCCGGCGTCGGCGTCCACCTGCGCGTAGCTGCGCACCCGCGTGGTGCCGCGTTCGATCATCGCTCCCAGGGCGTGCGTGGCCCGTTCGGTGATGGAGGCTTCCGCGTCCCGCCAGTTGTTCCGGTCGTTGAGCATCATGTTCCAGACGCCCGGGGAGCCGGTGTGCGGGCGGAACGGCAGTCCCAGCCGGGTGGAGTCCAGATGGACGTGCACGTCGGAGAAGGAAGGCAGCAAAATGCGGCCGCGCCCGTCCAGCGCGCCGGCTCCTGGCGCAGCGACCGCGTCCGCCGAAGCAGCCCCCTCCTGGGCGGCGGGGACGACGGCGGTGATCGCGCCGCCGTCGAGCGTCACGTCGGAAGCGGTTCCGCCCCAGGGGCGGACGTTGCGGAGCGTCAGAGGCATGGGTGAAGTCCTGTGGTTGCAGAGCGGTGGGTCCGGCACGCCGTCCGGGCCGGCGGCTAATGGGCTACGGCGATGCTACGGCAGGGCCGGGTAGCCGAACGACGGGCGCTGGCCGGAGCGGTAGGCAGAGTCGATCAAGGGTTCGAGCTCGTCAAGGACCGTCTGGTTTCCGGGAAGGACCACATGGGCCAGGAATTCCGATTCAAGGGATGCGATGCCCGCGGACGCCGCTCCGAGCTTTGCGTCGATCGCCGAAGCCAGCGCGTGCCAGGATTTACGGTTGAGCCGTTCCAGGACTTTCGCGTTCGCTTCGTGGAGCCGGCTGTCCGCGATGTCACCGCGGACCGCCATGGGCCCTTCGGACTGCAGCAAGGGCATGACGATCCGGAACTGCCTGCCGTCACCCTTGAAAGCGAGCGCGCCCATGGTTCCCCGCTGTCCGAAGGTGATGTCTGTTGCACCGTACTTTTCCAGCGCCAACCTGATTTGTTTCCGGGAAGCCTCGCTGCTGTAAGAGTCACCGCGGGTATATGGGCCTGTCATCCTCTAACTATGCGCCCAATTTGACGCGGCAGGGTAAGCCTTCCGCAACGGGTGGGCCTGGTGGGGCTGCGAAGGCGTCGTGTGCCGGGTTCGTTCCGGCGAGAGTCCGGCTAGGCCGGCTGGACGGCAGCGCGGGGCTTTCCCGCCGTTTTCTGCGCCCGCCGGTGGATGAAGTATTCCGCCACGGCCAGGCTGAGGATCCAGGACGCGCCGATCAGGAGGGCACGCGAGAGCTCGGTCACCGGCCCCACCAGGGCAATCCAGGGGAGGGTGACCACAACGATGGTGCCCTGGGCAATGCCGATGGCGTACGCCCGGGACATCCACTCCGAGTGCCGGACGTAGTTCCGGCGCCGCACTGCAATGAACCCCAGGACAATGAACGCCACCATCGCGGACCCGAACACCAGCCGGAGGGCCAGCAGCAGGGTCCCATCCAGGGGCGGCAGGTCATAGAAGACGGCCATCCACAACCCGGACAGCGCGGCCAGCAGGCCCAGGGGGGCGAGGATGCGGCCGGCGATCTTGTGCCAGCTGGCCCTGCCCGGCCTGCCCCGCCGGAGCGGCGCAACGAACTGGAACGCGCCGAGCACCAGGTACACGGTGACGGCGGGGATGTGGATCAGGACGGGGACCGGCGAATCGAAGAACCGGGCGTTGCCCGGGGTGACCTGGCCGGCCGAGAGTTCGGCCAGGCGGAGTGACCCGGCCAGGACGGGGACCAGGCTGAGCAGGATCAGGGCGGCGGGGACCAGCCACCGGGTCCGGGAGTGCGGGCGGCGGGTGCGGGTAATGGTGGCGAGGTTCATGGGGCGGCTTCCCTGTGGCTGGGCTGTGCCTTTGCTTGTTCGCCGTTGCTGCGGGCGGACTTCAGGCGTTGGGTTACCGGAAGAGCGGCGCCCAGCAGCACCCGGTTCGCACGGTATACGCCCAACGTACTGCACCAGGTTCCGGTTGGCGATAGGCAGGAAACGGGCACCGAGACGCCGGTGACCCCTTTGCAGGGCCCGGGCACCGGGTCCACGATTAAGGCGCGGGACGGCTGGGGCCTTCTGAAAGTGCTCACCGCCTGAGGATCAAGGATTCGCCATGACCAGTGGTTCTGTTTTTCCCACCCGCCGCACGCTCCTGAGGACAGCCGGGGTTGGCGTTGCCGGGATGCCGCTCCTGGCCGCCGGACGTCCGCCGCGGCAGCCGGCATCGGCGGTGCCGTCCGCGCTGCTGCCCGCGCCGCCCGCTTTCGTCCCGCCGTTGCTGGACCGGGCCAAGGTGGACCGTGCCCTGGCCCGGCTGGACGGATTTGCCGGGGACGCGCTGGACCGGACAGGGCTTCCGGGGCTGGCTGTCGCCGTCGTCTATCAGGACGAGGTGCTGTACTCGAAGGGCTTCGGCGTGCGCGAGGTGGGCAAGCCAGGAGGCGTAACCCCCGGACACGGTGTTCCAGGTGGCATCGGTATCCAAACCCCTGGCCTCGACGGTGATTGCCGGGGTGGTGGGGCAGCAGGCCATTGCCTGGACGGACCCCGTGGTCCGGTACAACAGGAACTTTGCGCTCAACGACGGCTATGTGACCGGCAATGCCACCTTCGCCGACCTGCTCTCGCACCGCAGTGGCCTCCAAACCGGCGCCGGTGACCTGCTGGAGGACCTCGGTTTCGACC
Source organism: Pseudarthrobacter sp. SL88 (assembly GCF_026672455.1). Lineage (NCBI taxonomy): Bacteria > Bacillati > Actinomycetota > Actinomycetes > Micrococcales > Micrococcaceae > Pseudarthrobacter > Pseudarthrobacter sp. SL88. The sequence continues at coordinate 2,940,387 of NZ_JAPPRD010000001.1, read as the reverse complement.
GGGACTACATCCTGTCCCACCTCCACCAGCAGCCCCTGGACGCGTTCCGGTCCAGCTACCACTACAGCAATTTCGGCTACACCGAGGGCGGGCAGGCGGCGGCCCAGGCCATGGGCAGTACCTGGGAAGACCTGGCTGACCGGATACTGTTCCGCAAACTGGGCATGGCGTCGTCCAGCTACCGCCTGGCTGACTACGAGAAGGCCGCTGACCGGGCCGTCCTCCATGTGCCGGTGGGGGACCGGCAGTGGGCGGCGAAGTACCGCCGCGATCCCGACGCCGAAGCCCCGGCCGGCGGCGCCAGCTCCTCTGTGCGGGACCTGGCCCAGTGGCTCCGGCTGCAGCTGGGCAACGGCACCTACGGCGGCGAACCAGTGATCGACGCTGCTGCCCTGCAAACCACCCATGTTCCGCACTCGGTCTCCGGGCCGGCGTCCGCGCCCGCGGCCCGGTCACGGTTTTACGGGCTGGGCTGGAATGTCTCCTACGACGATGAGGGCCGCGTCCAGCTGGGCCACTCGGGGGCCTTCAACCTGGGCGCGGCCACCGCCGTGTCCATGCTGCCGGGCGAACAACTGGCCATCGTGTGCCTGACCAACGGCCGCCCGCAGGGGATCCCGGAGGCCATCAACGCGGACTTCATGGACACCGCGCAAAACGGCACGCCCACGGTGGACTGGCTGCCCTTCATCGCCGGTATTTTCCGGCAGCAGGAGGAGGCGGACAAACCAGAGGTCGATTACACCAAAGTCCCGGCCAACCCCGCCCCGGCCGGACCCACCCGCCGGTACACCGGCACGTATGACAATCCGTATTACGGCCCATTGGTGGTCTTCGAAGAGGGCGGCGGGCTCGCCATGAGGATAGGGCCGGAGGACAGGCAGACGACGTTCGCCCTCACCCACTTCGACGGCGACACCTTCAGCTTCGAGAGCATCGGCGAGAACGGCAACGGCCTGGCCGGCGCACTCTTTGCGGAGCCGCGCCGGGGCTCGTCGCCGCAGGTCACCCTGGACTTCTACGACAGGACCGGGCTGGGAACCTTCACCAGGCGCGGGCGGTAATTCCCGACGCCGGCACGCTGCCACCGCTACGTCAAAGAGCGCCAGATGAAACACAACGAAGGAAGGAAAGAACCATGCCGAAGTATCTTTTTGAAGCGACGTATATGGGCCAAGGCATCAAGGGGCTCATGCAGGAGGGCGGGACCGCCCGGCGCGATGCGCTGACGAAGGCCCTGAAGTCCGTGGGCGGAACACTGGAAAGCTTCTACTACGCGTTCGGCTACTACGACGTCCTGGGCGTTTTCGAAGTGCCGGACGATGCCAGTGCCGCAGCGTTGTCGCTGCTCATCAATTCGTCAGGAAACGTCAACGTCCGCCTTAAGCCGCTGCTCACAGTGGAGGACCTCGACGAGGCCGCCAAGAAGACGCCGTCCTACCGGGCGCCCGGGCAGTAGGCGGGTTACCCACCAAGGCCGCCGGCCGCCGTCGTGATGGAGGACGGCGGCCCGCCGCTGGGTGCCTGGATGCTTGGCGTGAGTCTCCACACTTTATTTTGAGCAGCTCAAAATAAGACCGTAGACTTGGGTATAGGCCACCGAAGCCCTCGAGTACCGCACCGGTGAACATTCCCGGGCCGGCAGGGCAATCGCCATAATCCGCAACGCGTCCTCCCGCTTGAGCAGTACTTGGAACCGGAATGGCCCACCATCCTGATCCTCCAAGGAGAACCCATGACTTTGCTGGCTGAACGCCCCGCAACCACCGAACCCACCCGCACCACCGCTGATCGCGTCGCTGACACCGCACCCCGCGGCGGCAGCTACGTCACCCTTCCCGCCGGCAGCGCCGCGGCCCCCGTGGCGGGCACCTACGTCACCGCCGCCGGCAGCCGATTCCTGCGTCCCGTCACCCGTGGCAGCTATGTCACGGTGGGCGGCACTCCCACGGTTCCCGCCGGAACCATCGAGGGTAGCTACGTCACGCTTCCTGCGGCGGCCTAGGGTTCCAGCGCCTTTGGTGCAGGGCACCATGCGGCGCGAAAAGGAGGCCGACGGCGATACTGGGTATTGCCGTCGGCCTCCTTTTTGCATCCCCGGCAAACGCGCATGGCCCGGCCCTGCACCGAGGTTCGGGTGCGGTGTGTTGCGCCGGCCGGATGACGAGAATTTTCGTGGTTGCCACACGACGCCCCGCGGCGGGATGATCGGGGGAGTTGGGCTGCTGGGGGACGGATGAGCCGGACGAACGCCCGGCGCGTGCCCAGCTGGCGAGCGATGCGGCGGTGAGCGGGCGATGGCAGAGCACAACGGGCAGCAGCTGCGGTTGAAGGTTTCCGACGTCAACGTGGTGAACCAGCGCACGCTCAAGAAAGCGCTCGGCGGCACCATCGTGGGCAACACGATGGAGTGGTACGACGTGGGCGTGTTCGGCTACCTCATCACCACCATGGGGCCGGTGTTCCTGCCCGAGGCGGACCGGGCGGTGCAGAACCTGTTCCTGCTGGGAACCTTCGGCGCCACGTTCATCGCCCGGCCTGTGGGCGGGATCTTCTTCGGCTGGCTGGGGGACAAGATCGGCCGGCAAAAGGTGCTGGCCATGACGCTGATGCTCATGGCCGCCGCCACGTTCGCCGTCGGCCTGCTGCCCGGCTATACGGTGCTGGGCATCTGGGCGGCGGTGCTGCTGGTGGTGCTCAAACTGGTGCAGGGCTTCTCCACCGGCGGCGAATACTCGGGGGCCACCACGTTCGTGTGCGAGCACGCCCCGGACCGGCGGCGTGGCTTCTACGTCAGCTTCCTGGACATGGGCAGCTACCTCGGGTTCGCGGTGGGCGGGCTGGTGGTGTCCGTCCTGCAGCTGGTGCTGGGGCAGGAGCAGATGGAGGCGTGGGGCTGGCGGCTGCCGTTCCTGGTGGCCGGCCCGCTGGGCGCTGTGGCCGTCTACTTCCGGATGAAGATCGAGGAATCGGCCGCGTTCAAGGCCACCATGGAGGCCGAAGCGGTGGCGGCCACGCACCCGGAAACGGGGGAGGAACTTCGTGCGGTGGGCCCGCTGGGGATCCTGAAGGCGCACTGGCGGCCCATCCTGCTGGCCATGATCCTGGCGGCCGCCGCCAACACGGTGGCCTACGCGCTCACGTCCTACATGCCCACCTACCTGACCAGCAACAAGGGGTACGACGAGGTCCAGGGCACGCTGCTGACCATCCCCGTGCTGGTGGCCATGGCGCTGTGCATTCCGTTCACCGGGCGGCTTTCGGACAGGATCGGCCGGCGTCCGGTGCTGTGGATCGGGGCCGGCAGCACCGTGGTGTTCGCGGTTCCCGCGTTCCTGGCCATCGCGGCGGGCAGCATCCCCATGACGCTGCTGGGCCTGGCGCTGATTGCCTTCCCGGTGGCGTTCTCGGTGCCCAACCTCGCCTCGGCGCTGCCGGCGCTGTTCCCCACCGAGCACCGCTACTCCGCCATGGGCATCGCCTACAACTTGGCGGTGGCCATCTTCGGCGGGACGGCCCCGTTCATCATCGCGTCCCTCATTGAGCTGACGGCCGACGACATGGCGATCGCCTACTACCTCATGGGTGTGGCCGTGATCGCCGCAGTGGCCATCTACTTTCTGCCCGAATCGGCCGGCCGGCACCTGCCCGGGTCCATGCCCAGCGTGGACTCGCAGGAGGAGGCGCGGACGCTGGTGGAGACGCAGGACAATAACCCGCTGCTGGACCTGGACTCGCTGCCGTTCGAGGAGAGCTTCGCGGCCGCGCGGGCGTCGCACAACCGGAAGCCCACGGTCATGTAGGGAAGGACGTACGACGGCGGCGCTTGGCTTGGGTGCCGGCGGTTGCGGTGTGCGCGCGGGCGGCAGGGCTTCTACACAGCGAAGGCTCCGTCCTATGGGGCGGAGCCTTCGCTGGTCTTTTGGAGGATTAGGACTTTTGGTCCACGGCTACCACGATCTTGCCGCGCGTGTGGCCTCCCATGTTGGAGCGGAAGGCATCCGCGGCGTTCTCCAACGGGAAGACCTCGGCGACCTCCACCCGGAACTTCCGGCTGTCCACCAGGTCGGCGAGTTCCTGCAGGTCGGCGCCCACCGGGTTGACCCACATCCAGTCCCCGCCGTGCTGCTCAACTTCGTTGTCGGCGATGGAGGCGTGCCGGCCGCCGTCGGCCAGCACCGCCAGGGTGGCCTCAAGGTTTCCGCCCACGAAGTCGGCTACGACGTCCACGCCGACGGGGCGAAGCGCGCGCACGCGGTCTGCAAGCCCTTCCCCGTAGGCAACAGGTTCAGCGCCCAGGGAACGGAGGTAGTCGTGGTTCTTCTCCGACGCGGTGGCAATGACGCTGGCACCCAGGGCCACGGCGATCTGGATGCCGAGGGATCCGACGCCGCCGGAGCCGCCGTGGATCAGGACCGTTTCGCCCGCCTTCAGGCCCAGCCGGCGGAGCACCTGGAAAGCGGTGAGGCCAGCCAGCGGCAGGCCGGCCGATTCGTTCCAGCCGAGCGAAGCGGGCTTGCGGGCCAGGAGCCGCTCCGGCAGGGCGATGTATTCGGCGAAGCTGCCGCCGTGGACGTAGTCCTTCCGTCCGTAGGAAACTACTTCGTCGCCGGGCTGGAACTGCCGGGAATCGATGCCCACCGATTCTACAACACCGGCCACGTCCCAGCCGGGGATGGCCGGGAACTGCAGGTCCATCACGGCGTCCAGACCGCCGGCCATGATTTTCCAGTCCACCGGGTTCACGGCCGCCGCCTTGACTTTGACCAGGACCATGCCGGGCCCCACCTTCGGCATTGGCTGTTCGCCGTATTCGAGGACGTCGGGGTTGCCGTATTCGCTGTAAGTGATTGCCTTCATGTTTGCGACAACCAATGGGCCCGGCACCGGTATTCCGGATCCGGCCGACATGTGGCGCAGATAGCAGATCGGGAACCACCAGACATCGAAGTCTTGTATTTACGCTGATGCGTAATTAGGCTCGAGCGCAAATGGACAATCTGAGTGCGATTTTCCTTGCGCTGGCGGATCCCACACGCCGTGCCTTGCTGGCGCAACTGCAGTGGGGTGAAGCGACGGTGACCGAACTGGCCGCTCCGCACACCATCAGTGTGCCCTCCGTGTCGCGCCACCTGAAGGTGCTCGAGCAGGCGGGGCTGATCACCAAGTCCCGGTCTGCCCAATGGAGGAACTGCCGGCTTGAAACTGCTCCGTTGCAGCAGGTGGAGGAATGGATGCGCCCGTACCGCGATTTCCTGGGCCCACGGCTGGACCGCCTTGAGGCTCAGCTCGCCATGGATCCCGCTCGACCCAATAAGCTCACTGAACTGGAGGACAGATGACGACCCACTCCCCAACAGATCGAAGCTTCACCCTGACCCGTATTTTATCTGCATCGCGGCAGGCGGTGTTCACCGCGTGGACCGATCCTGAGCACCTTGGATGGTTCCATAACCCTGACATGCCCATGCCGGCCGAGCCCATTGAAGTGGATCTTCGGGTTGGGGGGACGTGGAGGCAGCAGATGATCGTCAACGAGGAACTGAGCTATCCCACCGGTGGAATCTACCTGGAGATCGTTCCTGACGAACGGCTCGTTTTCCGCTGGGGTGCGGTGGGTGGATGGCCCGAACTCGGAGGCGGGAACGACATGACTGCCCCTGTTGTCACGGTGCAGTTGAACGACCTGGGCAGGGATACGGAGCTCGTCCTCACGGTCCGGTTCTCCGAGGATCTGGACATCGAGGAGGTACAAAAGCTCATGCTGGGCGGTGCCCGGGAGGGGTGGGCTGCCACCATCGACCGGGTCAAAGACAGCTCCGCCCTGTGATGCTCTCGCTGCTGGGAATCGCCGAGCCGGCGCTCCTCCATGAGTGGTTCGACAGACTTTCCGTTGACGGGTCGGTGCTCGATCCACTTTCGCCAAAGCCGCGGGCTGGGTCCGCTGGCCAGGTGGTTGACCGCCATGGGCTCCAGTGGCCTATCGGATATGAGCACGCGGCATGAGCGACGCCCCATTGCTTGCCCAGCTGGGAAGTGAGCGCAGGCATGTTCTACGGACAGTCGACGGCCTCGAGGACCACCAGATGCGCCGTTCCTTAGTCCCGTCCGGCTGGACGATGACGCAGTTGCTCAACCACTTGGCATTCGACGACGAGATGTTCTGGATATCGGCTGTTCTCGGCGGTGATGACCGGGCCATTGCCGGACTGCATGACGGGTGGGCGTCCGAACCGATGACCGGTACGGAAGCCGTTGCCATCTACAAGCTTGAAATCGCTCGAAGTGACGAGGTCCTTGCGGCGGTCGATCTGGATGCCCCTCCCCGCTGGTGGCCCCCCAGCCAGCGTGTTCGACGCACCACCGATGGCAACTGGGCGTGAGGTCCTGGTCCGCGTGCTCGCTGAGACGTCCGTCCACGCCGGCCACCTGGACATCGTCCGGGAGCTCATCGACGGGCATCAGCACATCGTAGCGAATTAGCGGTTGGGCCTGGGCGCCCATGTAATTAGGTCCGGGGTTGTTGGTGCGCTCCTCGATCCCTTTGTCCACGCTCGTCGTGCCTGCCAATCCGCCGTCCGCGATGAGCAGTTCCTTGCAAGCACAGCAAGCCCCGGAAATAGGGTCCGTCGGGCTGTTAAATCAGCGAATCCTTCGGCAGGTCAACCCAGCCAAAGGATTCGCTACTGCGATCTGGTTATATTCTTAGGCTTACAACAAATTGCAGAGGTTCTGTTGTTTACCAGATGCGCTTTCGAGAGTGCTGACGCCCGTGGCGCTAGTAGTGATAACTACCCTTCCCGTGTACAAGACCGTTGCCGGCGTGGACGTCGTGCCACCGGCGTTGTCACCCGAAAAATAGAGAAACACATTCTGCCCTGTGAGGACATCTTTTCGTGCTCCTCCGGGGAACTTCGTCGTAGTTGTGTTGGAGCCGTTCGTTGGAACAGTTATTGACGTGCCCTTGCTGCTGGTGAGGGTCAAAATGAATCCATCACCTCCCGCCTTCGTGGTCACAAGACCGTTTTTCTCCCTCGTCACTTTTACGTCTTGGTTGCCTCTGACGCCGCTGACCGCGACATCGAAGCCAGGACAAGCAGGGTAGAAGACGGGATCGGCTGCGGAGGCTGCTTGCGGCACGATGAGCATCAGAGCGGCGAGTAAAGTGGGCGGTGCCAACCGACGAGTGGCATTGCGAATCATCTGCGTTCTCCATCGAATCAGAGTCATGCGTACTGGGTTTTGCTATTTCATGGACGTGAACTGAAAGCTGTCCGGGGCAATCAGGAACGTCTCAAGGCACGGGCTAAGCCCTCACCGCAGCTCTTAACCGAGCGGCCAATTCTTCGGCACAAAAGGAGTCCGGGCCGCTCACATTAGCAGGTCCACTGTCGTCGCTAAAGATTCGCATCCAATTTTCTCTACCCTTTTAAGCAATTTAGGGGAACCCTACCTAATTGCCTCTCAGTCCTTGTCCGGCTGGGCTATTGGGGTGTTCCTGACCTCGCTCTTTGAAATGGAGGAGTGTCGTCGCCAGCTACCCCGCCACCGCAGCCTTCGCTGCCCGGGTGGCGTTCATCCACTCGGTCAGCCATGGCGCACGGACGCTTGAGGTGATGCGGCAGTCGGCCACGAAGGTTCCGTTGGCACCGGCGTCGATCCAGTCCTGCAGCGCGGAAAGGTCGGACAGTGACCGGATCACAGCAGATTCCGCACCCAGCGCCTGCGCGACCCCGCTGAAGTCCACCTCGGGGATCAGCATCGGTTTCTCGGTCAGGCCCTGTGAGCCGTACTGGTGGACCTCAGCCCCGTACGCGGCGTCGTTGTAGATCACCACGATGGCGCTGCGGGCGGCACCGATCAGCGATTCGAGGTCGGCCAAGCCCATCAGGAAACCGCCGTCGCCGGAGGCTAGCACCAGGGTGCGGCCGTCCTCCACCGCACGGGCTGCCCCGACGGCACTCGCCAGACCCAGCCCGATCGACTGGAACGCGGTGCCCACCATCACCAGGTCCTGCGGCCGCGGGATGTTCCAGTACATGGGCGCCCAGCCGATGAAGTGACCGCCGTCCTGGACTACCGTGCGGCGCTCCGGCAGCACGGCATCCAACGCCGTGGCAAGGGCACGCGGGTCCAGCCGGCCGTCGAGGGTTTCCACCGAGCCAGCCTCATGCCCCGGTCCCGCATCCAGACGCTTGGAAGCTTCCGCCCGCCAGCCAGCCACGGCAGCCTCGCCGTCCAGCAGTGACAACAGCCGCAAAGCTGCAGCCTTCACGTCCGCGGAGACAAACACATCCACCCGCGGGTTCGTCGGCTCCACGGCAGTATCGATCTGAATGACCGTGGCGTCCGGGCCCAGCAGGTGCCCGAACCGCATGGTGAAAGGGCTCAGGCTCGCCCCGGCCACCAGGACCACGTCGGCCTCGCCCATGAGCCCGGCCGCGGTGTCGGTGCCGAAACCGCCGGCAACGCCCAGGTACCCCTCGCCATTGAGGAGGTTGAGCGCCAGGGCGGTTCCGGCGGTCAGTGCGCCGAGCCGGTCGGCGAGTTCGCGGAGCTCAGGCCCGGCTCCGGCGAGGTGCGCACCCCGGCCGGCCAGGATCAGCGGTCGCCTGGCACCGGCGAGCAGGCGGGCCACCTGCGCAAGGCCGCCGTCGACGTCGTCCGTCACTTTCGGTGCGTGCGGCTCCGGAAGCTCCTCGTCTCCGGCTTCGAGGGACGCGAGGTCGTAGGGGATGGCAAGCACGACGGCGGTGCGCCGGGTGAGTGCGTACTCCACCGCCTGCCGGGTGACGGCGCCGGCGGCATCGCGGGTGACGGTGAAGGTGGCCGCGCCGAGGCCCGTAGCAATAGCAGCCTGGTTCACGTCCCAAGGCCGGGCGCCGCTGGTGGGGGCATCCCCGGTGACCAGCACGACAGGGATCTGCGCTTGGACGGCCTCGGCCAGGGCGGTGAGCGCGTTGGTGTAGCCGGGCCCATAGGTGGTGGTGCCTACTGCGAGCCGTCCGGAGGCCCGGTAGTAGGCGTCGGCCGCGGCGATGGCGCCGCCCTCGTGCCGGACGGGCGTGAAGCGCAGGCCCTGCTGCTCCGCGGCGTCCAGGAAGTAGACGTTGCCGTTGCCCATGACGCCGAAGACGTCGCTGGCATAGCGGCTGAGAACCTGTGCCACGCGGCCGGAGACGGTGAGAGTAGTCATGCAGGCATCGTGTGTCCTGCATCTCAGCTTTGCAATACCGCTCGATGCAGCTGGGCATTTTGGCAGCAGAAGAAGCGACTAGTGACAATTTGCCCACTGTGGCACCCGTCACCTGTGGCTACTCCGACGGGCGCGCTTCCTGCTCCGACAGCCGGCTGATGAGGCCGTCGTAGCGGGGCGGCATGAGTTCCAGGATGGAGATGGCCGTGCTGGTCCGCTGGATCCCGTCGATCTCCAGGATCTCGTTGGTGATGCGGTAGAGGTCGGCGGTGGACCGGGCCACCACCTTGGCCATGAGGTCCGCGTCGCCGGTGGTGGCGTGCACCTCGATGACTTCGGGGATGGCCTCGAGCCCGTTCTCCACCGATCCGGTGCGGGTCTGGCTGATCGAGAGCGACAGGAAGGCCATCAGTTCGTAGCCCAGGGCCGCGGGGTCCAACCTGCGGCTGAAGGAGCGGAGCGCGCCGCTGCGCTCCAGCCGTGCCAGCCGGGCGTGGACGGTGTTGCGCGCGACGCCGAGGGTCCGGGAGAGTGCCAGGGCGCTGGCTTCGGGGTCCTTGTCCAGGGCGAGGATGATCCGGCCGTCCAGGGTATCGAGGGTGCGGGCATTTGTGATGGTCATATTTTCACCAGAGGTACTAGAAGTTGAGCAGAAGTCCCAATGGGTTGAGGGTATCTTGCATTGTGGTCCGGGTCACTTCCATGATCGGACCTCATGACCAGTGATCAGCTTGTGGCCGTGCCCGAAACTGCGCTCCCCACCCTTCGCGGCGCGGTGACCGGCCTTCCGTCCTACGTCCCCGGCCGGCGCAGCGCCGGCGCGGACATCGCCGCCCTCGCCAGCAACGAAAGCCATTACGAGCCCCTGCCCGCAGCGGTGGCTGCCGTGGCCCACGCGGCCGGCACCATGAACCGCTACCCGGACAGCGCCGCCGTCGAACTCCGCGAACGGATCGCCCGGCACCTGGGCGTCACCGCGGGCGAGATCGCGGTGGGGCCCGGCAGCGTGGGCGTCCTGCAGCAGATCATTACCGGGCTGTGCGACGCCGGGGACGAGGTGATCTTCGCGTGGCGCTCCTTCGAGGCGTACCCCATCCTGGTGGAGCTGGCAGGCGCCAGGCCGGTCCCCCTCCCGCTGGACGATGCTGAGGGCCACGACCTCGACGCCATGGCCGCCGCCGTCACCGACCGCACCAAGGTGATCCTGCTGTGCACACCCAACAATCCCACCGGCGTCCCGATCGGCCACGAACGCATCGAGGCCTTCCTGCAGGCCGTGCCGTCCAGCGTCCTGGTGGTGATCGACGAGGCCTACGTGGAATACGCCGACGCCGGCAGCGGCCCCGATTCCCTGGCCCTCTACCGCCGGTACCCGAACGTCTGCATCCTGCGCACCTTCTCCAAGGCCTACGGGCTCGCCGGCCTTCGCGTGGGTTATGCAATTGCGACGCAGGCAATCGCCGAAGGACTGCACCGCACCGCCCTGCCCTTCGCCGTCAGCGCGTTGGCCCAGAAGGCGGCCATCGCGTCGCTGGACGCGGGGGAGGAGATGGCAGCGCGGGTTGCGGCGGTGAAGCTGGAGCGCGCCCGGATAGCCGCGGAGCTGGAGGCCCACGGTTGGACGCTCCAGCCAAGCCAGGGCAACTTCCTGTGGATCCGCGCCAACGAGCAGCTGCTGGCGACGCTGGTGGACGCGTTCAATACCGCCGGCATTATGGTCCGGGCGTACCAGGGCGACGGCGTGCGGATCACCGTTGCCGACCCCGCCTCCAACAACCGCGTGCTCCGGCTCCTGGCAACCCACACGGCCTGAAGCTTTATCCCCGACAGTTCCACCTACAACTAAGAGGAATCCCATGGAACAACAGACAAAGACGTCTGCCCGCCCACTCGGCGCAGCCCTCAAACCCCGGCAGCTCACCATGATGGGACTGGGCAGCGCCATCGGCGCGGGCCTGTTCATCGGCTCCGGTGCCGGCATCCAGGCCGCCGGCCCGGCGGTGCTGATCTCCTACCTCGTGGCCGGCACCCTGATCATCCTGGTGATGTGGGCACTCGGCGAGATGGCCGCGGCCAACCCGGACAGCGGCGCCTTCTCCGTCTATACCGCCAAGGCCTACGGGCCGGTGGCCGGCGCCACCGTCGGCTGGCTGTGGTGGATCCAGCTGGTGGTGGTCATCGCCGCGGAAGCGCTGGGTGCGGCGGGCCTGCTGGCCACCATCTTCCCGGCCCTCCCGGTGTGGCTGATGGCCTTCGTGTTCATTGTGGTGCTGACCGCCGTGAACCTGACCAGCGTGAAGAACTTCGGTGAGTTCGAGTTCTGGTTCGCCCTCCTCAAGGTGGCGGCGATCGTCGGGTTCCTGCTGGTGGGCTTCGCCTTGCTGTTTGGCCTGATTCCGGGCGTGCAGTCACCGGGCCTCTCCAACTTCACGGGGGAGGGCTTCGCGGTCAATGGGTTCGGCGGGATTGCGACGGCGCTGTTTGTGGTGGCGTTCGCGTTCGGCGGCACCGAGATCGTGTCCGTCGCGGCAGCCGAGACCGCCGAGCCGGCCCGCAGTGTGAAGAAGGCAGTCCGCACGGTGCTGTGGCGCATCCTGGTGTTCTACATCGGCGCGATCTTCGTCATCGCCGCCGTGGTTCCCGTCGGTTCGGCGGGGCTCAAGAGCCCGTTCGCCGCGGTGCTGGACGCCGCCGGCATGCCCGGTGCGGCCACCGCCATCACGTTGGTGGCCGTCGCCGCACTGCTGTCCGCGCTCAACGCCAACCTTTACGGTGCTTCCCGGATGGCATTCTCCCTGGCCGAGCGCGGTGAGGCTCCGCGGTGGCTCGCTGCGGTTTCCAAGGCGCGGGTCCCGGTGGTGGCCGTTCTGGCCAGCGTGGCCTTCGGCGTCTTCACGGTGGTGCTGGAGCTGGCCTTCCCCGAGAAGGTGCTTCCGGTCCTGCTGAACATCGTGGGTTCGACCTGCCTGCTGGTCTGGACGTCCGCGCTCCTGGCCCAGCTTGCCCTGCGCCTCCGCGCCGACCGCGAGGGAACGGAGCTTCCCCTGCGGATGCCCGGCTTCCCGTGGCTCACGTGCTTTGGCCTGCTTATCCTCGCGGCGATCTTCACGGTGGGCTTCATCGGCGAGGATTCCCGTCCGCAGTTGCTGAGCACGTTCGGGCTCGTGGCGCTCCTGGCGGTGGCGAACTGGATGCATCACCGGAACCGGAACGTTTCGCCGGTTGTTGAAGCTTCCGAGGATGCCAAGCAGCCGGCGCTCATCGACTGAATTTGGCGTTGTGAACTACCTTATTGGTTCGTTGCATAGGAGGGCGCGTCCGGCTTTTGCTGGGCGCGCCTTTGCCATATGTGCCGGAGCAGTGTCCCGAGGGTGCAAGGGGCCCTGCTGTCTTGAGAAATGGTGCCAAAACTGGCACCATGGTTCATATGGCGAGCCTCGATGAGATCGAAAAGCAAGCTAGAAACTCACCTGAGAACGTCTCCTACGGTGAAATGCTCAAACTTTGTACACACTACTTCGGCGAACCGAGGTCAGGTTCCGGAAGTCACAACGCAATATTCAAGATGCCTTGGGCGGGGGATCCGAGGATCAATCTGCAGAACAAGAATGGCAAGGCGAAGCCGTACCAGGTGAAGCAAGCCATTGCCGCCATCGATCGGAGCAAGGAGAAGTAGATGTCAACCCGTAAAGCAGCTGCCGCGCCGTCCCAGGTGGCGCACTACCGCTACTCGGTCCAGTGGTCGCCGGAGGACCAAGAATTTGTGGCCACAGTTCTAGAGTTCCCGTCCCTCTCCTGGCTGGATGAGGACCAGTTCGAAGCGCTCCGGGGCATTGAACGCCTGGTGTCCGACGTTATCGACGAACTTACCCGCTCAGGCGAGCCAGTGCCCCAGCCAATTGCAGGCCAAACCTTTAGTGGCAGGCTCAACCTTCGAGTACCCCCAGAGCTTCACCGCAAGCTGGCTATCGAGGCTGCCAATCACGGGATGCCCCTCAACAAGTACGCAACGGAGCGGCTGACGGCCTAAACGGCTGGTTGTGTGCCGTCGTTGGTCAGGGCTCCACGTGCCAATAAGCGGTAAACCGAGGCGCCGGCGTTCTTCTAGTGGCAGCGCTGAAGTCCGAGTCGGTTGCGTGGATAAACGTCGGATGGTCCCAACCTTTGATGGCTTCCGGGGCCTGGCCCTTCAACCAGACGCGTAGGCTTTCCAGGACTGGCTGTGTCGCATCGTCCACGATGTCCTGCATTACTGAGATCAGGTCCGAGAAGCTCTCGGCAATTGCCAAAGGCATCGGATGAATGATCGAAATTCCCCTGACCTTGACTCCGCGTCCCTCGGCGTCGAGGAAGGCAACGGGTAGCGGCAGGGTCAATTCTGACTGTGAGTGCGCGACGGTGGTGTTTCGATACTTCCGTATCGTCTCGTGCACCCCAGCTAGGGTAGGCGGCAACGCCGGGATCTCCGGCATCTCGTCGAGGCGTGTGCGAACGTTCGAATCGATGAACGGGCGGATGTAAGCCGTGACCGCGTGCGAAGTCAGCGGGAGCCATAGCTCGGAACCTTCACCGGCCTCGAAAGCATTACTCAGGGTATGCGCGGCTTCCGAAAGGTCGGAGGCATGACTGGTTAGTGCTACCAGTAGCCTCGTTTCAGGCGCGTCTGGTAACACCGCTATTCGCGGTTCAGGGGTGGTCACGTGAGTTGCTGCTCCTGTTTCCTTTGTGGCGATGTCGGGCCCTAGAACTTTTTGTAAGTCGGCATAATGTCTGCCGCCGAGGCTACGTTTCTCAGATGGCAGAGAACGGAAACCCCAAACGAAAAACTGCGACAAGGAAGTGCCCCGTGTGCGGGCATGAAGCCTGGCGCGTCATGTACGGCATGATCATGCCCGACACCCGGGAGCAGTTTCCAAAGGCAGAGTTCGCCGGCTGCGTCATGATGGAGGAACTCAGGATCTATCCCGACACCGGCAAAGCCGAAATGGGTGTGCCGAAGTGGGCATGCCAGAATCCCGAGTGCCGGCACCGTTGGGGGTAATGGGCGTCCACACTCTATGACCCGGCAACCGCCTTGCTGTGCGGTACCTGACGGCGGATTTCGGCGTCTCCGGCCCGGCAGAAGATCAGGACGAGCTCACTGACCGTCTGGCCGGTGATGCGTTCCACCATTCCGGCGTATGTGCTGAGCTGCCGCCAGTATGAGCCCAACCGCTCCTGTGGAACACTGATGTCGGTTTTGAAGTCGGCGATGACCAGCGTGCCATTGTCCTCGCGGTACATCAGGTCGATGATGCCCTCGAGGGTCACGCCGTCCGTAGATGTGACGACCGGCAGCTCGAGCCAGTGGTCCCGTTCCGCGGCGCGCCGGACGGGCGCGCTCCTGAGGGCAGAACGGGCCCTTTCCGCGAGGCCCGCCGGATCCCCGAGGCCTGCTGCATCGGCGATCCTTTCTGCCAGCTCATCAAAGTCCGCGGCTTCCCGCAGGTCGCTGACCTCCAGCAGCCGGTGCAGTGCTGTTCCGAACTCCGGGCCGTGTTCTCCGCCCGGGGCTGCGAAGGGCGGCAGTGCGCCGTCTTCGTCGATATTCACAAAGCGCGGCGCACCATCGGATTCAAGGCTGGCCAGGTCCGCGGTTCCCTTGGCTGTCGCGGTTACGGACGTGGAGGATGGGATGGCGGAGTTCGTCTGCCACGCCGTGCGGCGCTGCTGCCACGCGTCGAACGCTTCGACGGGCAGGACCTCATGGGGCGCTCTCGCCTGTACCGGCATGTCCTCCGGAATGTCGAGGTCCGGCACCGAGGCAGTGTCTGCGTCTCTCAGGAACTGGCCGAGGCTGTTTCTGGCGTTTACGTAGTGCGATACGACGAGGTGGCTTTCCGCGCGTGTGCACGCAACGTAAAGCAGCCGGATCCGCTCTGCCTCGCCGAACAGGTCCTCCACTTCCTCCGCGGCACCGTAACCCGCCGACCGGATGTCGCGGATGAAGTGCACCTGCACTTGGGAATCCTGGTCCCAGAGGGCTGCAGCTTTTTGGTTGTTCGGGCCGGAGCCCGTGCCTGCCAGGATCACCATGGGGAATTCCAGGCCCTTAGAAGCATGGATGGTCATGATCCGCACAGCCTGGACATCGGTCTCCGGCACTACGGCTTCCTTGACCCGGGAGTTCTCCTCCTGCTGCGCGGCAGCCCAGACGAGGTAGTCCCGCAGGCTGCCGTGGGTGGCCTCGGTCCAGGCACGGGCCTGGTCGACGACGAAGCGGAGCCGGCGCCATACGTCCCGGTAGCGAGGGGCGTCAATAGCTGCCTCCAGCATTCGCCGGTCGGTGACAATGCGTTCCATGATCTCGGCCGGCGTCAGCACGTCGATGTCGCGGCACAAGGCCGCAAGGTACTGCAGGGAGTGGGCCACGGGGGAGTCCTTGAGCGTCTCCGGCACCTTCGAGAAGATGTTCCAACGGCCTCCCGCCTGCTTCCACTCGAACAGTTCATCGTCGCCGCAGCCGAACATCGCCGACCGCAGGGACAGCACCAGCGCGGCTTCATCCGCTGTGTTGGAGATTGCGCGCATAGCGAGCAGCAGATCGGTGACTTCCTGGGTGGAGTAGACCAGCGATGACGCCTCGGCCCGGTACTCGATGTCGGCGTCGTCCAGCGCGTCTTCGAGGGCGGCAAGGGCCGTCCGGGTGGGGATCAGGATACAGATGTCCTTCAGTTCGATGGGTGAAAGCCGGAATTCCCCTTTCCGTTTGCTTTGCTTTTGCCAGCCCGGCAGCCCTGCCGTGCCGGTTGCGATCCTGATAGCTGCCGCGACGTCGGCCGCTTCCTGCCGGCGCATGGCGTCAGCTGTGACCTTTCCCGATTCGCCGGCCTGGGCGCCGGCCCGGCCAATGACCGCCACAGCGGGGCCGTGTTCGTTGTTCCAGTCAGGGCGCTGGGGATCGGGTGTCAGCGGGCGGTATTCGGGCTGGATGGTGCCGCTCGGCACGATCAGGTGGCCGAAGGTGCCGTTGATCCAGTCGAGGAGCATTCCGGTTGAGCGAAAGTTGGTCTGGAGCGAGGCGATGCTCGAAGAGGAATCGTTAGAGAAGCGCTGCTGGGCCGCGAGGTAGGTGGCGATGTCGGCCCGGCGGAAGCGGTAGATGGACTGCTTCGGGTCCCCGACGGTGAACAGCCGGCCCGGCGGGACGCTCAGCTGTTCCCAGCCCTCGGGCCCACAGACCTCGTCCGCCGCAATCCGGCTGGCAAGTTCCGCCTGGACGGGGTCGGTGTCCTGGAACTCGTCCAGCATGATGCAGCGGTAACGATTGTGGAGGGCCGCATGGACGGCATGATTGTTCTCGCCGACCAGGAGGTCCCGGGCATGGATCAGGAGGTCGTGATACTCAAGCTCGCCGCTGTGCTGCCGTTCACGTGCAGCCTCTAGAAGAACCTCAGCCATGGCGGCCGTGACGGTCTCGACGGCGGGCTGGACGAAGCTGTTGCGCAGGGCGGTGGCTTGATCAGCCAGATCCTTGCAGGAGCTCCGCACGTCCGCGACGTTGACGGACCAGTTGCCCTTTTGGCCGCCGCCGAAGCCCTTCGTGGGGACAGCATGCAGTAGCTCCAGGACCAGGCCCAGTTCGCCGGTTTCGGCCTCGGCGAGCCGGCCGTGCCAGCTCTTGATGTGTTCGAAGGCGGTGAGCAGCTTGTCTGCCGGATCTGTGCAGTGTTCAGCATGCGCGAGGACCTCGGAGGTCTGGCGCAGAAGCGGGCCCAGCTGCACGGCCGGGATGTGGCGCCGCTGCGGAGGGTGGCTTTCCAGCCGGTCCCAGTTCGAGTCCAGGTCAGACGCCACGTTCTGGAGGTGGTCCAGGGAAACGCCCACCGCGAGGAGGATGCGGAGGGCGTCGTCGATGGACGGGTCGGTGAAGAGTTTTTGCCGCGCAGCCTCCCAGCGGCGGGTAAAGGCGATCCGGGACCGCAGCTCATCCACCACGGTGATTAGGGGAGGGACGCCGGCCTCGATGGGATGTTCGCTGATGATGCGGGCAGCGAAGGAGTGGATGGTGCCGATGGGCGCGGTGTCCAGCTGGTCGAGGGCCCGCCGGCGCAGGTCTTTAGGGCTGGCGTCCTCCAGCTGCTCCCGGACCCGTTCCCGGAGCTCACCCGCCGCCTTTTCCGTAAAGGTGATGGCTGCCACGCTCCTTAGTTCCACGCCGGCGTCGACCATGGCGCAGATGCGCTCGACGAGTTCATGCGTCTTGCCGCTGCCGGCGCCGGCTTCGACGAAGATGTTTGCTTGGAGGTCCTTCTCGATGAGCGTGCGGTCAATCTGGTCTGCAAGGTCCAGGACTTCGGATGTCATTTCTCCGCCTTCAGGAGCTGGGCATAGGGCTGAATTTCGGGTGCGTTTTGAAGCTTCAGCCACTGCTGGCCGAGCTCCGGGGCTCCCATCATCGTGGTGAAGTTGACATAGCGATCGGACTCGGGCCGTGGGGGGAAGACCCCGTTCCGCAGTGCCGAAATGATGAGGGCCGCGTCCGTGCGGAGTCGTTCCATGACTTCGTCCGTCACGGTGTAGCCGATCTTCTCGAAGTTGCCGGCCTTCGAGATGAACCAGTATTCCGCTGCTACAGGGGAGGCAGAGGTTCGGAGGCTTTGCGCGAACAGGCCGTAGACGGGCAGCTGGTAGCGGGTGCCTTCCGCGGTTGGATGTTTCCCCAGGGCCTTGTATTTGTCGTTTACCTTGCCGGTCTTGTAGTCGATGACCCGGACCCTGCCGTCGTTATGGCCGTCGATCCGGTCCACCTTCCCCCGGAACCGGATCACGGTGCCGTCCTCAAGGGCCAGCTCAACCGGCGGATAGCTGTCCGTGTCCTCCGGACCGAAGCTTGCCTCTTCCGCGAGGTAGCTCCAGCCGTCCGCGAACCGCTCGTTGTCATCTTCCAGCACCCGCGCCAGATCCTGGCGGATCATGGCCTGGTTGCGCTCCCAGACGTGGCTGAGCCAGGCCGGGTTGGCGAATTGCGCAAAGGCCGCCTCTGCCAGCTCCATGAGGCGGTCCGACGACGGCGGAAGGCCGTCCTTGGTGATGCTGCGGACATAGTCCTCCAATATCTGATGGACAAGGGTGCCCCGCTCCTGCGGCGAAATCTGCACCTCCAGTGCGGCGTCCTCCAGGATGTTCACCTTCAGGACGTGCTTCAGGAAGTAGCTGAACGGGCTGGTCACCCAGTCTTCGAGGCGCGTGGGGGACAGCGCTTTTTCGGGGTCAACGATGGCCCCGGCATGGGCGCCGAGGTTGCCGTTGAACCTGGAGAAGATGCCATCGCGCCGGTCACGGGCAGCAGCCAATGCGCGCTGCAGCGCAGTATCGTCGCGAAGCGCCGCCGTGCGCTCCTCGGCAGTGAGGATGCGGCGCAGCCGCCATTCCTGGGCTGTCGGAGGAAGCGCAGCCACGGTGGGGGCGCTGTTCTCGATGCCGTGGGCAAATGACTGCAGTTCGTTCTCGTGCCTGGGCCTGGCGGTGATCCACCGGGACATCTGGTAACTGCCGGATCCGCGCAAATCGCCACGCGGGGATGTGATGGTCCGCTCGGACCCGGCAGCGAGGGCAGCAAAGAACTGTTCTTTGGTGGCTTCCGCACGCTGCTCCACACTCGGGAGTCCGCCACCCATCAAGGTCCGCACGCTGTCCGGAAGGAGCGGGTCCTCCCGGATTCTTGCCGGCGCCAGGCCTTCCGCCGCGCCGAGAAGGAACAGGACGTCCAGGTCCCTTGCCACGGCGTCGGCATAGCTGCCGATGACGACGCCGGTGCCGCTTTTCCCGGTCCAGCCGCCTATTGCGGTGATGGCGTCCTCCATGGCACTTTGGATGAGCGAGGGGCGGGGTGCCGGACCGACGAGGTCCAGGTGCCTGAGCTCCGAGGCGGCGACGGTCAAGGCTTCCCGGGCAGCGGTCTTTTCCGGCCGTTCGGTGGCTGTTCTCGGGCCCATAAAGCCGTCGAGAAGCAGGACAAGCTCCTCTGACACCTCTCTCCACGTTGCTGCCGTATGGATTCGACCAATCCGCAAGGCAAGGGCTGCGACAAAGGAGCGGAGTATCCCGAAGTCTTCAAGGTGAAAGGCATGCCTGGCGGAGTCTTTCACCCTGGTGTCCTCTTCGGCCGGTGGATTGGCGTAAAGCCTTTCGCACACGGCGCTGCTAGGCAGTTTCTGTTCCTGCCAGAACAAGGTGCCTTCGGCATGGATGTTCAGGATGGCTCGCGTGTCCGGAAGCTGCGGGTCAAGTTTCAGTAGCTGAAGCAGGCCACGGGCGAGCGGAGAGTCCGTGAGCCGGTGGGATGCCGGACCGACGAAGGTGACTCCGGCTTGGCTAAGCCGCTGCGTCAACAGGGCGGCGTACGGCTGGGCGGCGGAGTGGAATATCCCGATGCGGTGGCCCGGAGTGCCTCCTGCCAGCTTCTCGACGGCGAGCCGGACGACGGCCCGGACTTCGTCATCGGCATCGGAAGCCGTCCTAATGGTGGTGCCGCCCTCCAGGGACCCGGACGCCCTGATGTGCTGCATCCCCGTCTCTTCGAGGCGCCCTCTGAAGGCGGCCTCTGCGGGTCGGTTTTCGGTGCCCAGCATAAAACCGATGACGGTGCCGAGGCGCCGCATCACCGTACTGGTTCCAAGCTTGCCGCCCGCGAGGGCAAAGGCCTCATGATCGGTGTACCACTTTGATCCGAGCGACTGCTTGGCCGCATCATGGATTCGAAGCACCTCTTGCATGAGGCCGGGGACCGCGGGACCGGCCGTGTTCGGTACGGCGTCCAGGAGTTCGGCTGTCTTGGCTATGGCGCGGGCGGTGGCGGGCTGGTCAGCGACATCCTTGAAGAGCCCGGGATCGTCGGTCAGGACCCTTGTTACTGCTCCCAGCCGGAGTACCGGCAGAAGTGGACGTCTCCCGTTGATGGCGGGCTCGTCGGCGATGAGGTCGCCGGCCAGGTCTTTCAGCGTGAG
Organism: Pseudarthrobacter sp. SL88; assembly: GCF_026672455.1. Lineage (NCBI taxonomy): Bacteria > Bacillati > Actinomycetota > Actinomycetes > Micrococcales > Micrococcaceae > Pseudarthrobacter > Pseudarthrobacter sp. SL88. Next base: position 2,920,203 of record NZ_JAPPRD010000001.1, on the reverse strand, counting down.
TGCTTTGATGCCCGCACTTCCAGCACCAGCGTTGAGGGTCCTGCCTAGGAAATGGGCCACGTCCCTCCCGGAAGCGTGGGACGGGACCAGGACGGTGACAGGAGCGAGCGGATCCTTGGCCTGAATGCGACTGATTATTATTGCAAGTTCGGCCAGAGCATCGCCCACCGAAGCATAAATAGTGCTGGTCATGCTGTCCCCCTCATTCTGACATCCCACAAAACATAGCAACCGGCACTGACAAAACTGCTACGGAACTTCATCATCGCTGTCCCCGCCAGCCTCTACGGCGGCAAGCAAATGGTCAAAACTCGTTATTCCATAGTCGGGCGGGGTCACTGTGATGACGACGCGTGTTGTCCTGACGACGTTGTCCACACGTTTCACCGCGGGATCCCGCACCTGCGCCGGCGGTTGCTCCCTGACTACGCTTAGCTCGAGCCCGGGAACACCGTTGACTAGCAGAGGGATGGGCTCGCCGTTTTCGATCAGAGCCCTGAATTGCTGGGCCGACAACCCTTGGGCAATATTTCCTGTCAGTCCCGCGATTATGTCGTTGACCTTTGCCGTCAGGTCTTCCAGGAATTTGCGTTCGGCAGCAGTTTTCCCCCTGATTAAGACCACCGTGAAGACGATGGAAAAGGCAGCGGTAAAGAGAGTGAATGCTCCGCCATTCCTGAGGCCCGGCACGAAAATCATCAGGACCAGACACAGCACGGCGCCGATCACGGCCAACCCAACGAACAGGTTTCCGTAGTCCTCAGCTGGCTGGCCACTCCACTGTTTGGAGGTAAAGCTGCTGATGACGCGCCGCTCCAGATGGTGATTTGGCATCATTTCTCTCGTTTCGCTTCGAGTAGGGCCTCCGCCAGGATGATGGCGTGCCGGGCGTCCTGGATATCGCTGCGCAGGCCCGGGTCCGGGTTTACCACGGCAGTTGCGTCCGCAGTCCCGCTCAGTTCGCCGATCGCCCTGCTGAGGTTCTCGCGCTCCTTCGAGAGCATCCGGGACGACGTGAGCTTGATCCTGCTTTTCTCCAGCCCTTTGAGGGAGCTGTTGATTTCCTCGCAGCGCGTCTGGACGGCGGCTAATCGCACAGTGATCCGTTGTGCCCGGTTCCTGAACAGGGGCTCCATCTTGAGCGCAACCTCGTGGAGCTCTGTCAGGGCGGCTCTCCGTGCAGGCTTTTCGGCGGCGTTTGCCAGCAGCTCCTCGCATACGTGAAGCCGCTGTTTCCAGAGCTGGAGACCGGTGTTGTTCTGCGTTAACAGCAGCGTCAGGATCTCAATGGTCTTGTTCAGCGAGTCGCGCCGCACGATGAGTTTGGCGCTCGCGGCATCGAGACGGCTAATGAACTCCTCGTAGTTATCAACTGGCGGCGCACTTTTGGCCGGCCATGGCGATTTTCTTGGCTCCGGCATCAGGCTTCCTCGGTGCTGCTGGCCCTGTTGCCGCAGGCGAAGTTCCACTCCTGGAGGGACTGGCATCGTTCGGGTTCGCGGAGCAGCGCCATTGTCTTCGATTCGATCTGGCGGATGCGCTCACGGGTGACACCGTAGACCTTGCCGATGGCATCCAGCGTCTTCTCCTCGCCGTCGTCGATACCGAAGCGCATCGCGATAACGCCGGCTTCCCGTTCCGTCAGCGTGTCCAAAACGGCGTGTACTTGGGCCTTGAGCTGTTCCTTGGCGATTTGGTCGAGAACATCAACGTGCCAGGGATCGAGGAGCTGGTCCGCCAACGGCTCCAGGCCGCCCCTGCCGTCCGGCACAAGGTAGTCCAGCGAACGCACGGGTTGGTCCAGTGACAGAAGGTGCTCCACTTTTTCAGCCGACTGATCAGTGAGCTTGCCGAGTTCCTCAAGGCTGTGTTCGAGGCCCTTCCGGAACGCATCGCGTTGGATGGTCTTCACCTTATTGATCTGCTCCACCATATGGACCGGGAGTCGAATGACCCGGGCCTGGTCGGCGAGGGCTCGGGTGACAGCCTGTCGGATCCACCAAGTGGCGTACGTTGAGAACTTGTTACCCAAGGTGTAGTCGAACTTGCAGACTGCCCGGTGGAGGCCGATGTTTCCCTCCTGGATCAGGTCCAGCAGGTCCATGCCCTGATACATGTACTTCTTGGCGATGGAAATGACCAGCCGGAGGTTCGCCTCGAGCAGGACGTCCGCGGCGCGTTCGCCGAGCAAGGCAATAGTGCGGAGTTCCCGGGATTCTTTGCGGCCACGTGCGGTGCCGTCTGCCAACAGCTGCGCAGCGTAAAGGCCGGCCTCGATGTCCTTGGCGAGCTCCACTTCCTGCTCGGCGGTCAGCAGATCCGCGCGGCCGGCCCGCTGCAGGTAGTCCGAAACCCCGTCGTCACTAAAGCCCTCGAGCCCCTGGAGTTCCTCCAGCCAGCCCGAGCCGTCAAGATCAAACGACGTCGGTGCGCTCTCCTCCTCCACAGAAGGCTCCACCACCGGTTCGAGCGCACTGCCGCCCTCCGGGCCAGCGCCGTTCCCGGGTGTGCCCGCTGTTGTCCCGCCAGCCTCGGGCTCTGTGACCTCTTCAGGCTCGGCCGGGCAGAGGAACTCCTGCAACCCGTCCAAGTCCGTCTTGATGTCGAAGAACTCAACGTTGCGGGCGAACGGCAGCACCTTGCCTAGGAACTCCTCGCCTTGGACGTCTGGATCCTCTACCGTGCCCTTGGAGTAGAGGACAACCAGACGGCCGGGCCGTCCATCGGCCTTCTTGCGAATGACACGGCCAAGCCGCTGCACCATCTGCCGCTGGCTGCGGTTGGCAGCAACGATGATCCCGAGGTCGGCCTCCGGGACATCGATACCTTCATCGAGGAGCCTCGGCGCGGCCAGAATCTGCGATGCGCCAGTTCGGAAATCCTCCAGGCCCTGCCGGCGGTCATCCCTGGCCATTCCGCTGAAAACCGCCGACGCCGTCGAACCGAGGGACGTATACAGCTCCTGCGCCCGCCGGGCTGACTCCTGGGTCTGTGTAAAAACCAAGGTCCCGCGGGACTCATCAACCGTTTCCTTCAGTGCTGCAAGTGCCAGGTACTTCGTCTTGGCTTCCGCCAGCAGGGTGAGCCGCGAGGACATTGCCCGCATGTACCTGCGCGCGATGGTTGCTTCCCGGCCGGGCGAATCCGAAGCGGCCAGCGCGGCCACGGCAGTGATGAACTGGGGGAAGGGCCGCCGCGGGATGCCGGCGCACGTCTCCAGGTTCCGGGCCGCCTCTACCATCGTGGCGGAAAACTCGTCGTAGTCCGCCTGCTCGGAAGGCGTCAAATCAACGCCAACCAAAGCGATGTCGAACGGCGCAATGACCTGGTCCTTCAGCGCCCGGTCGTACCAGAGGTTGTAGATGACGCCGCCGAAGTAGGGCGTCAGGAGGTTCTCGTGCTCACCGTCCGCCCTTTCGAACGTGGCGGTGAGCCCAAGCCGCCAGGCGTACCCTTCCTGGAGGGCGCCGGTGAACATGGGTGCCGCATAGCGGTGGCACTCGTCAGCGATGATCAGTCCGGCCTTGTGCGAGCGGAGCGTCTCCCGGTTGGACGCGGAGTGAACGATGGCCACGAGGATATCGACGTCGTCGAGGGAATCGGCCCGGCCGTCGCCAAGGGCACCACGCCGAGCGGCGGGCAGGTCCCGGCGCAGGGACACCAGCCATTGGCGCTGCAGCTCGGCCGTTGGCACCAGGATCAGGACTTTGATGCCCTGCCGCACTGCTTCGAAAGCGGCGGCGATCCCAACGCGCGTCTTGCCGGAACCGGTCACGGCCTCCACCACGCCGCGGCGCGCATTCGAGTGCCAGGCCTTCAGTGCCTCCTGCTGCCACGGATACAGGAAGGCGTAGTCGTAGGAGGCAGGCACCGACGCGGGCGGAGCCTGGACGGGCACCCGCGGAAGCGTCGCGACCGGGTGGGACCCGGCGTCGGCTAGTTCTGGCATTTCATCCCCCATTGGACGGTTCTGATCTGGTGCCTGAAGAGTATTGCGGGGCACCGACAATTTAGGTGAGCAGCGCCACTAACCGTCTTCCAGCACGGGTTTCCACGTCTGGCTCCGCGACAGCGCGAGCTTGAGTTCGCGGCCGCCTGCCTCCTCCAGCAGCCCGGACTCACCTACAACCACCAGCAGGCTCCGGGCCCGCGACAACCCGACATATAGCTGTTCCCGGGCCCTGCCCATGTCCTTGAATCCGTTGACGCAAAGGACAACAACGGACCGTTCCAAGCCCTTGAAGCCCAGCACATGGCCGTAGAACTCACCGTCGTTGGCGTGGAAGTCCCGCCAGTACTCTTCCGTGGCGCCGCGCTTGAAGTAATCCAGGTGGATGGGGTGGCGGTCCTTGGTGGTGAGGAGCGCTATCTGGTTGTTCGCCCAGCCTTCCTCGATCAGCGCGTCCACGCAATCTCCGGCGACCTCGAGCGCGTCCTCGGTCGGACAGTCCACGAACCGTACCGGGAGGCCGGTGCTGCCCCGGGGCGTGAAATATTCGCCCGCGAAGGGCTTGAACGTTTCGGCGATCTTGCGGGTGTTGCGGAGGTTGTCGTCAATGTGGATGGGAACGAAGGTAGCCATCGGGCCGCTGGTGAGGTCCGCCGTCGCGCCTCCCCAGCGCTGGTAGACATCCTGACGGTCGTCCATGAACGCGTATACCTCACCCGCGTCCGGGTCGCTGGTGCACGCGAGAAGTGCGTCCCACCATAGGGGTGCGAAGTCCTGCGCTTCGTCGACGACGACGGCGTCCAGCCGCTCGTGCGGCTCCAGTCCGGCTGCCAGCTCCTTCAAGAGGCGGGGCATTTCGACGTCGAAATAGTCCTGCCCCGAGCCGTCCGGGACTCCCAGCCCGCGCACGTATTCGTGGAACTCGCCCGTGAACACCGGCTTGGCCTGGCGCCAGGGTGCGACGCGGTCCTGAAGGTATTGCCCCAAGCCCTTGTTGTAGCAGAAGAGACCTACGCGCTTGCCCTGCTTGCTCAGCAGCTTGGCCCTCTCGACGGCGAGCCACGTTTTTCCGCTGCCCGCGCCGCCCGTGAAGCGGATCCGGGGGAGTGAGCGGGTTGCCTGGAGCAGTACGGACTGGCGCTCGGTGAGGTGGTCCTGCGCTGCTTCATCCTCCAGCGCGGTGGTGGAAGGTACGACGGCGGTGTCCAGGTTTCCGCCAAGCCTGCGGACGATACGTTCCAGGAAGGCCGGCGCCAGTGGGGAGGCTCCGCCGCCTTCGTTTTCGATGGCTTGGCGGACGAGGTCGGCGGGGGACTTGCTGCCGGTCTGGTCGAGGATGAGCGACCGGGGGCAGCCTGCGATTGTCCAGTCTCCCGGCACCTCTGTGTAGGGGAGGCTGACCATGTAGACGCAGCGGCTGCTCATGCGGGAGCCGAGCTGGATCTCCAGCCAGTTCTTGAGGGCGTGGAGTGAGCTTTGGGACTGCGCCAGGGGGCTCTTGATTTTGTGCTTCCCCGCGCGGTCTGACTGGTACCACTGGCCGTTGTCGATGGAAACCTGGCCGCCCTTGACCTCAATGGCGGCCATGCCAACGTTGGGCCAAAGAACGAGCAGGTCAATCTCGTATTCGTTCCGGCCGTCGCGGACATGGACCGAGTGGGCCAGGACGCAGTCATCGGGAAGGCTACTCTTCAGCGCCTCCCAGACTGCCTTCTCGGCGTGAAAACCTTCGCCAAATTCCGGGTCCTCCGGAACGCACCTCATCGTGCCCCGACTTTGGTGTCCTGGAAGGGGGCCAGCCCGAACTGGGCACGGATGTCAGCTAGATCCCGCGTATTCCGGTCGATCTGCTTCATTTGGTCCTTTTCGATAATCGAGGAAAGGATGCGGTTCGTGATGGCGAAACCCACCAGCAGCAAGGACGCCCAGCCCGCGGCGACAATAAAGTCCGGCATGGTGAGGAACGCGTTCTTCAGTGCGATGACGTTGTTAACGCTGCCGGTCAGGCCGTCCAAGATGTCATTCAGCGTGTCGGTTATTGGCTGGAAGAACGGTCCCGCAGACAGTTCAGGGCTCTCAACCGTTGCGTCCCTCCCAACGGACCAGCGCGGATCCATAAGGTGGGCAAGGATGTAAAAGACCACCGCGAGGTTGGCTGCGGCAAAAGCCGCTGTGCCTGCCGTCAGGGCAGTGACCACCCGCGCTGCAATTTTCAACGGAGCGGAAACGCGGCTTCCAACGAGGAATAGCAGGCCGATCACCACAGCGATGATCCACACAAGGTTCTTGAACGTGCCTACGCTGGCTCCGCTGAGCATTTCCATCACGGGGTATCAATCTTTCCACTGCTGCGCATTTGATCGCGCACGGTTCCTAAGCTCTGGACACCGCAGCGTGGTGTTGCTCCGCGCTGAGTTCAGAAGATGTTTCAGATCATATTTGTATCAGCACTGCCCGACATTATTTGCTTTGACGGATCGCGGCTCCAGCAGTGTCCTGAATTGGTGCTCTCCTGGAGGCCGGAGAAACATCCCGGGATTACGGATCCTACGTCTAAAAGGGTTCGGGCACCCTAAGCGGATACCCCATCGGTGAAGCGGATTCGGTGGAGTGAGCGGGTTGCCTGCGCAGGACGGACAGGCGCTGAGTGAGGTAGTCCTGGGCTGCTGCGTCCTCGTGGGAGGTGGTGGAAGGTACAACGGCGTTGTCAAGGTTTCCGATCAGCTTGCGGACGATGCATTCGAGGAATGCCGGGGTCAGTGGGAAAGCGCCTCCGTCTTCGTTTTCGATGGCCTGGCGCACGAGCGCGGCGGGCGACTCGCTGTCCGTCTGGTCGAGGCGACACGAACAGGGGCTTTGTTCGACCGATGAGGTTAGCGCCCTGCAAGTAGTCGACGGTGCTTTTCTCGGGCAATGTAGGACAGAACCTTGTGAAGTTTTATGTCATACAATTCCGTGACTAGAGCGATGCGGCGGCCTGACCCTTTCAAAAGCACCATCCGTGCCTCCTCGACGCCATTCAAGCGGAGCGAACGAAGCGCAATCATGACCTGTTCTATTTGCGTCGCATTCAGCAGTTGGTGTCGCGAAATGCGCTTGTTGTGCCCACTATCAAATATTTCGTATCCGTCACCAATAACGTCCCTCCAGAACATAGTCCAAGCATCGTTGCGAGGCGTTGAGAGCATTATGAATACGAGGTCCGACATTTGTTGTGAGGCAGTGTCGGCGCCTGGCAATACACTTTCTTCCAGCACTCACCCGCGATCGGAGACTTACCCATGGATGACCGCCTGATAATGCTCGGGACGCTGCCTGACGGCCGTCGTCCGCCTAGGTGATTTGGCTGAAGATTGGCCAGCCAGCGGTGGGCTCCTACTGATTCGAGGTGATGGGTCAGTTAAGAGGGGGAAAACGTACCTCGACGAGATCATCAGTCAGTCTTGCCGCATGCGTGCAACACATGTCATCGACCTCGTCGGCGGTGAGTATGGCTGGATGTTGGAAGGGATGAGGACACTCTCCCCATCAATGGGGCATGCTTGCATGAGTATCGGCGAGATCTTTGGAGGAATGCATGAGGATCCGCGCGGTACACCTGTCATTGTCAACGGAGCTGAGTCACTCCAGACCGATGCCCATGAATACTCATCCCTACTTGCCGAGAAGCTCAACCATCTCATCGCTTCCCCGCCTGAAGGAGGCGTGTCCTTAATACTGGCGGGCCGCGACTTGGACGTTTCCGAGCTTCTGGTGGGCGGCTTGAACGGAGCCCATCGCATCCAGCTCAGCAACTGTGAAGGGTTGCAGGGCGCTCAGTATTTGCACGGTGACCTGCGGGATGCCGTTATTCCTGCGGGGGCTGCCATTTTTGAAGGGCCTGTCGGGTCCCCATCAACGTTTTTTAGCCCTCTTGTTGGCCCCGATGGTAACTCCGTGGGAGACGCGTTTTTAGAGCTGCCGACAGGAATTGAAAGGGCAAACTTCTCGACCGCGTGGGCACCGAACCTTGTGGTTAAGGGCAGTTCACGTTCGGCTCGGTCGCGGCTGATCGCGGACATGGCAATGGCTGCCCAAGACTCTGGAGCGCTCACTTGGGTCGCCACGTCAGCCCCTGAGTCCGCAGTGAGCGCCAACTGGCGCCACCATCAGGGGACTATGTCCACGGGAGTCGTGCAGACAAGAGAACTCCTGCGGCTCGTTTTCGATCGGGTTCTTCCGCGCATCGATGCGTGCCGAAGACTAGGAACCAAAGACGTAAGAGACTTTCGGATTTCTGCCGAGTTGGCACGGCCCATCGCAATATTTATTGATGATCTTGATGGCCTGATAAAAGGCAGAGCAAACCAGACTGACGTTGTGGACGCAGCTGAGGCTGTGGAAACCCTAATCAAGTTCCTTGCCAACACCGCTAATCAAACAAACGTCACGCTGGTGATTGGCACTTCCGCCAGTGGACTGGCGGACTTGGCTGGTTACGACTCGCTCTGGAACAGCGCAGCCCAGCTGCAGCTATCTCCACCCATTCCCGAGGCCCGCTCCGATGACGCGGCGTCGTACCTTGCTGCGCCTGGACTTCCAGCCGTCAAACTCGGTAAGGCGAGTTGTAGCAAGAGAGCCTGACGGTAGCGTCAATTTCCGTTTGAGTCAGCTCGCATTCCGCAACGTCTGGACTTCGCCTCCCAGCGCTCGCTCTATCGTGACGCCGCCATCCGGGCCAGGTCCGGCCGGGAACTCGCCCGTACTCCAGCGCAGCTTATTAGCGTCTTGGCAACCCCGGCCTTGTCTGAGCCCACGCACAATCTGGTGACCCGCATCGGCCAGGGGCACACCTGTCTTCCACCAATTGGGCACCTCGTCATCCGGCGCTGCCCAGTCATTGTTCGCAAAATAGCGCCTGTTGATGGGCCACTCAGCTGCCGACAGGTATTGCTCAGACACGATTTCGCACCACACGCCGTCGGCGCTCGGCGTGGCCTGCGCGTAGGGCCGAGTTGTGACCTCCTCATTCCCGTCGTATTCGACGCGCAGAAAGCTGTTCCACGGCATCTTTGCCAAGAGTTGACCGATGAGTTCGCCTGCTTGACGCCACTCCTCAGCCTCACGTTTGGCTTTCGCTTCATTGATGGCCAAGCTTTCATCCTCAAATCCAAATGGAAAGCCCCAGTAAAACTCGTGGGTGTCCGGCTCTTCGTCGACTTCTTCCTCTTGGGAGAGTATGACTTCGATGGCGGCTTCCCAGCTACCGTAACGACGGATCAGCTCTACGGCTGAAGGATGTTCTTCTCTCACGGCGGCGGCCGCGATGATCCACTGGTCGTAAAACTCTATGTCCATGGGATTCCCGAATTGCATGCATTCCTCGGTGGAACGGTCGAGCACGTCCAAGTAGTCCAGCTCGGTGAAGCGGTGGTCACTGGACAGAAGTCGCATACCCACCGAGTTCAGCAAACTTTCCCAGGACCCGTGACCGTAGCGTGCACGCAAGGTTCGTCCCGGAACGGGCCAGGGATCATCCGGGTCGTTCGCAATTGAACCAACGCGCCTCGACACTGCCTGCCTAGCGCTCTCGTAGTCCTCGTGAGAAATGGTCGTGATTGTTCTAGCTCGGATGGCCAGAGCTGTCGTTTCGATGACGGCCAGAATCTCGGCCATGCGCCGATACGGCAAGCGCTGATTCAGCAGGCCCCGGAGCTCTGCTACTGCGGGCAGTGACATCTTTCCCAAGGCCAATTGGTAGTCCGGTTCTATTTCATGGTGGACTCCCGCGACATACAGCAGGCTTAGCTTGTCACCGATCCGCCGTGTCGGGGTGTCCTCGACCGTTTGACCCCCGGGAATACCAGGGATTTGCAGCAGCTCCGCGGCGGTGGGGATGTCGATTGAAATACCCAGTGCTTTTAAAACTTTGGGTATTTCATCGCGATCAATTCCCGAGGCGTGGAGCCGCTCAACCATTTCCTCATTGGCGAGCAGCACCTCGTTGGTTGCCGATGCGCGCCGCCGAACAGCGCGTGAGCGCTCCAATTCATCGCTTGGGCTGCTCCCCCATGATCAGGAGGCAAACCTCTTCAAGGTCGCGCTCCGTCGCCCTGGCGATTGCACGGAGCGGATCACCCTTCCTGTACGAGTCCATAAAGTCAGACTCGATCATCCAGTCTGACGGCACACGAATGCCCACCTGGTGCTGTTCCTTGCCGGCAAATGCCCCCAATGCTTCTCGCCTACCCCTTCACCGAACGCAGGGCGTCCGCCCAAGTGCCGTAGATGTTTCTGACCGATGCGCCGGAGGGCCGGGACCGGCCAGCTGCTAGTTCCTGCTTCACCCAGTCGTCGTAGGCTGCGTACGTCGCATTCGATTCGGCAGCCGCCGCTTGGAAGCAGAAGTCACTCACCGCGTCGTCATACTCTTCACGGGTGAACTTCAGCAGTCCCTTTGATCGGCCCTGCTTTGTGGTCCCGATTCCCATTGCTTCCAAGGCCTCGTTCCAGCCCCCGAAGCGCTTCATCACTGTCTGCCGGGTAGGCGGCCACGGGAAAGCTCCTTGCCGAGACACTAGGCCGAAGGCCACAACAAGTTCGTCGCGGAGCTCCTGGTAACGGGCACCGGTGATGCTGGTGGTCGGATCCTTCGAGACGTGTTTCTGGGCGGCGCCAATAACTCCCAGGATGGTTGCCACGTCATCGGGGGACGCTTCTGCCGATTCCAGGGCGGCCCGTAGCTCGCTCATGAGGGACAGGTCCAGGTTCACTGCCGCCCACTCACGGTCGGGCGCAAGATTCCTGTCGGATCCCAGCAGGAACCAGATCCCGGCAGCCAGCGCCTCTTGGGAGAAGATGTCATCGACCTGCGCCTTGGAGAAAAGAACGGACGATCCCTTTAGGGCTTCTTCGGCCAGATCAACGTCGATCGCCGGGTACAGCGCCTGAAGCTTCAGCACGGCATCAGGCCGGGTCACGCCGCGCTTGGCCATCTGGCGGGTGAGGTCCCCGTACTCAGCGAGGAAGGTTTCATGCGCCGCCTTGGTGGCCGCTTCACGTGCCGCGATCCGGTTCCTGCGGGATTCCTCGGCGTTCGTTCCGCCCACCTTGGCGATGATCTGCCGGACCCGCTCACGGGTGATGCCAAAGCTCTGGCCGATGGCGTCCAGCGTCTCACCATCGGCGTAGCGCTCGACCATCGCAGCGTCGCGCTGCTCCCGGCTGAGTTCAGGAGTTGTTGTCATGGTCATATTCCTATCAGCAGCCTCGGACATTATCGGGCACCTGCGCGCGTGGCACCGCCGGCCGCCGAATCGGTGGTGGTTTCGGCTTCTGCCAGCACCTGCATGAAGAGAGGATTTGGCCGCGCACTAGGCAGTGCCCGCCGCACGTCCTCCAGCGCCTCCAGTGGAGAAATTTGAGAAACGCGGGCGCCATACACGGCAGCCACTGTGGGTGTCCGGGATTCCGCTCGGACACAGTGCAGCAGCACCGTCTTGCCCTCCGCCCGGTAGCGTTCGACGGCGGCCGCCGCCTCCCCGAGGACAAAGGCTGTGTGAGCGTTGTCGCCTTCAACAGCGGAGTCGACCACCCAGAAAGTGGCGTGGTCCTCCGGCGCGACGCCCGGCGCATCCAGCGGGCCCAGCCGGCAAAGCGACACCACGGCGTCGATCCCCAACTCAGTCACGCGCTCGAGTGAGCCGACCCCACCGAGCCACACACCGTCGTCGTGCGGGTGCCGGACCAGCGCGTCGGTGCGGCTCCACATGCTGTAGTCGTGCCGTTCAGCGCGCGGCCAGGACGTGGACCGGTGGCCTTCGCCTCGGCCCAGCTCCATGCCCAGCCCCATCAGATCGCGGGCACGCAGGCCCGGCCACCCGTGGAGCCGCTGCCGCCATGCGAAGGGCACCGCGGTGTAGCCGTAGGCAGCTCCCAGGAGGCCGCCGGCGATGGCTGCCACCGTGTCGGTGTCGCGCCCGCCGCGTACCGCCTCCTCCAAGGAGGCCCGAAGATGGGCCGGACCGGCAGCCGAAAGGCCCGCATAATGGATGGCGCTCCATGCCCCCTGGAAAGCCTCAACCACCCAGCCGTTCCGGCTGAAGTCGCGGGGCCGGGACCGCTCAGCCGTTTCAATCCGCTCAAGCCACAGCGAAGCCCGCTCGGCGGGCAGCAGCCGGAGGCCCACCCGGACATCGAGCAACCCGGTAAGAACGGCGTGACGGATGGCAACACACCACAGCTCGCATGCCTCCCGCGCATCAGGATCGGCATGCGTCAGCGCGCTCAGCTCACCCGCGGCAGCCATCAGTTCAGAGGGCTCCCGGTCCAGGTATGCAAGCGCGAGGGGAGCAGTGCGCATCAGCGAACCGTTGCCGGCGCTCCGTCCGGTCCGGGCGTGGAAGTCAGCGGCCGCGGCAGTGAAGTCCGCGGCCTCAACCTCGCGACCAGCAGCGACAGCCAGCCTCCGTGCAGTAGCGGTGACGGCGCTCGTCTGCGCTCCAACCTCTTTCGCTTCGGCCGCCCACGAGGACCACGCCCTAACCACCATCGTGAGCCCCGCAGGGGAGGAGGCGCCGCCGTCGGACCCGAACTCCAGCAGCGCCTCGGCGATCGGGATGGCCGTGGAGGTGTCGTCGGTCCACTCGGCGGGCGCGAACCCGAACGGGCCGCCGCCCTTCATGGTTACTTCGGCGCCGTCCGGCAGCGGGGCGCCGAACTCGTAGCCAGCTCCGAGAGCGTCGCCGGCGGCCAGGGCCACGAGGACGCCGGCCGCGCGGTCATTCTGCAATGGGTTCAGTTTCATGCCATCTCCATCAGGGGGTGTTGGGTGTTCCAGCCGGTGAGGTGGGCCAGTTGCGGGCGGCGCTGGGGGAGTGCGACGGCGATGCCGGCGGTAGTGACCGCTCCGGCGGCGCCGGAGACGTTCCGGCTCCGGAGTGAGCCGTGGTTCCGTACCTCCACAGCGGCGGCTCCGCCGTCGAATGTTCCGAAGTCCATCGCCTGCACCTGCGCAGCAAAGTCGCGGGCGCGCTGGCCGGGCATCGGCCCGGAGGCCAGCGCCTGGGGCGGCAAGAGCTCGAGGTCCAGCAGCGCAGACTCGACCAGCTGCCGGTAGTGGCGGCGGAACAGGGTGTTGGTGCCGAAGACCTCCAGGAGCAGCGGCTGCCGGGCCAGGCCGATCACCACGCCGCGCTGGCCCTCCAGAGGGGCGGGCGCGTCTGCGGCGTTGAACCTGTTCCGTTGTTCCTTGTCGTCCTTGAACCAGTCCATGTGCTGGAGGAGGGAGCTGGTGGCGGAGGCGCCCCGGGCGGCGTCGAAGCGGCGGACCCGTTCCCAGATGCGGTCCTGCTGGTTTCCTCCCCGCTGCCCGTTCAGGCCGTTGGCGAGCTCGGACCAGACGTTTAGGGGAGCGCGGCGGGCCTGGCGCCGGTGGCTGCTCTCTCCGGCTTCCCAGCGGCCCGCCTCGACGCAGAAGGTGTCGATGCCGCGGCTTTCGCCCGGGCCGAGGACGACGTCGCGGGCGCAGGTCCGGTGCTGCTGCCCGCCTTCGAGCAGCTCGCCTTCGAGCAGCAGTGCCGGGTGCGGGCCGTTGTTGGTGACCGTGAGGCGGGACACCTGGGCGCCGCCGTCGAGTTCGGTAACGGCGACGTTTGCATGGGTCCCGGTGCTGATGCCGAGGCCTCCGGGAGCGGAGGTCCAGACGGGGAAGATGCTGAGCGGGCCGAGGCTGCTGCCGGCGCCCACGTGAAGCTGCGGGACTTTCATGATGACCTCCAGTTGATTTATCGCATTTCTGCGCTAATTGGTTTCAGTATGCACGCGTTGCTTCTTTAGCGCAAGACTGCGATAAATGGAGGTGTGAAGGAATCCAAGCACAGCCCCGGGCCGTCCCTGCTCGACTACCCGCGGCCATCGGTGGCGGTGGACACCTCCGTGCTGACCGTGGCCGACGGGAGCGTCTGCGTGCTGCTCGTGCGCCGCGCGGAGGACCGCCAGCACGGAAAATGGGCCCTGCCGGGAACGTTCCTGCGCGAACGCGAGACCCTGGCGGACGCGGTGCTGCGGTGCTTGCGGGAGAAGGCTGGGATTTCCGGGCGGGTGCCGCGCCAGCTGCAGGTGTTCGACGAGCCGGGCCGTGATGACCGCGGGTGGGTGCTGTCGGTGGCGCACGTGGATGTGGTGCCGCTGGCTGCTCTGGAGGATGCATTGGAGTCCGACGGCGTCCGGCTGGCTTCCGTGACCGGGGAACCAGAGCTGATCGCCGCGTTGCCCTATGGACATGCCGATATTGTGGCCAAGGCGGTGGAGTGGCTGCGGGCCGTTTATGCCGAAGCGCCGGACCCTGGGGCGCTGCTGGACGAGCCGTTCACGCTGAAGGATCTGCGGGAACTGCACGAGGCGGTGGCCGGCGCCCCGCTGATGAGGGACACGTTCCGGCGGTTTATGGAGCCGAAACTGACCGGGACGGGGCAGATGTCCGACGGGGCGAGGGGGAGGCCGTCGCGGTTATGGGTGCGGGGGGACCTAGAGGGCAATTAAGCCTGAGGTCGTCCGCCGCAGTCAGGATATCTTCGCGGAGAAAGCCCTAGTCCGTCATCCTTGGCCAGTAAGTCAGCGGCGTGACGGCGCCTCGTTTCTTGGCGGGCGTCCGGAAACCGTACTGGCCAATCACCTTGTCGAACACCGGACCTTCAAACACCGGGCTGACCTGAAAGCCGCGCCTGCCCGTAATAGGGTCCTGCTCCCAGGCGTCCGCACGAATCCTGAACAGGCCCCTCGTCACGCCGCGGTGTACAGCCACAACGTGTTCGATCCCGTCCCTTTCAATGCGGGACTGGCTCAACTTCCACCAGCAGCGAACGGAGTCGCCGAGCTCGGAAGCATACTGCGCTCTATCTCTGGCGTTGAGCCAGTCGGACTTGAAGCCGTAACCAGCGCGCACAGAGCCACCGGGCGCTACTTCCTCCGCAGCAACCCACGACTTAAGGGTGACCAGCAACAGTGGCGGCGTATCAATGCCAAGGTCCGGCGCTGCGAACTCCGACACGATGTTCCCCAAGGTCTCAATTCCGTGTCCATGCGACGATTCACGTCGGGCATTCGTGAGCTGATCCAAGTGCGCGAGCGGGTGGGGAGCATGGCTCGGCATCAGTAGGAAGGAACTGACCAAATCAATGGCTGCCGCCTCAACTTGGGTGTATTCGGACCCCATGCCGTGCCGCAGTATCCAGATTTCCGGTTCGAGGCCGTCCTGGCGGATGCCATGGATAGCAGCGATCTTTCGAGAGTGCTCGCCTTGGGGTTCCTCCGCCGGCGCCGTTAGAGCATCGGCCTCCAGCCCGTGGTCGAGTACCCGCGTTCTGGTGCCCTTGCCAACGTAGAACGGAATCCCCGTTCGGGGGTCTATCAGCAGGTAGACGTAGTTCCCCAGATACTCGGCAACCTGCTCCAGGACCTTTTTCTCAACCTTCATAGTTTGTCCGTCCTTGATGGGAAAGGCTGCGGCCCAGCCGCTCGAGTGTCTTGTCCAGTAGTGCCCAGACTTCCTCCGTTTCTGGAGAACGCGGTTGCGCAGCCAGCTCCATCAGTTGGGCGCGTAGCCTGGACTCGGCCTCATTCAGTCCGGCGTCATAGGCCGGGGCCAGCAGATACGAGTGGTTGTCGGTTGCGTACGAGGCCATCATGTCGAGGAATATTTCAAGCTCCCTTCCTGCTGCCGCGAGGGCCGTGTGCACTTCTTCTTCGCCCGCGTTCTGCGCTGGTGCGTCGGACATGGGAAGGATGTCCAGATTTCCAGACCAGACAAGGCTCTGCAGCGGTTCATGGAAGAGCGAGAGTACGGTCCCCATCTGGTGCTCCTTGGAGCCCGTTGCCGGAAGCGCCCGCCTGACATCGTGGACGATCTCATGGAAATGGTCATCCGCGAGCCCGAACCCCACAAACAACAAGTGGTGGGTCAGCAGGTGTGCCTTGACTAGAGCGGACAGCGCTTCACGGTTGCTGTTGTACCCGAGGTAGTCGTCACGGGTCAGCACAATGCTCTCCGGCGCACTGACCGAGCCATGAAGTTTTAGCAGCCAGTCATTGCCAACTGCAGGAATGTTCTCGGGCATGACCGTTCGCGGCCGTTGGGCATCTCCGCAGGCCATTTCGAAAAGCCGGTCATAGTTCAAAGTGATCGCTCCGGCAGAGGGCAGCGCGGCGAGAAGCGCGGGGGCAAGCCCGTATCTCGGCAGGTCGACCGCCGCAGCAACGGCTCGGCCGAAGGCCGCCTTGGATCCGTGTTGATCGGCATAGAGTTGCTCAAGTACGCCGGCTTGGTCCAGCGGTCCCAGCCCCTTAAACGCCTCCACCTCTGCTTCTTTCAGGCGGACGCCGGTCCGCAACGTGTCGAGGAGTTGGCCCCAGCTGGGAGCGCCAGCGCTGACGCTGACTCCTGCGCCCAGGAACGGGACCAGGTGACCGGCGCCTGCAGTCTGCCCGAGGGATTTCGCCTTGGCATGCAGGTGGGGTTTTAGGGAAGGCCAGGGCGAGCCGTCGGACGCCTCTCGGCGCAGCTTCTGAGCCAGTGAAAACGCGGCTCGGTCTCTCAGCACGAGCACAATGTCGACGTCGTAGCGACTGGCCAATTCCGCGGAGGCATCGAGGATGGCACGCAGAGCAGCACCGAGATGATTCCCGGCGCCTCCACCGGCGGTTCCGAAGAAGGGTAAGGCAAGGAGTCGATAAGGTCGGCGGTCGGGCGGCACTGGCATCGTCATGAGCGCGGCACAGACGAACGCTTCAAGACGTTCGGCGACGACGGCGGACCCCCATGTACCGTCGTCCGGCACTGCCGTCATGATGGGCAGGGGTAACACGGACTCCCAGGAGCGGATGGGTTCGGCGAGCGCGCTTCCGTCACGGAATTCCGCCGACGCAGACGCCGCTGCCATGCTGCGTAGCTCTGGATGTGCCCGCAGCCAATGCTTCTCGATTTTGACAGTGGAGTCCGTGGGCAGCAACCACGCATCACACCGGACATTCAAGATGTCGGCCATGGCTACGAAAACATGCGGTTGGGTCATTGGAACTGTTTATCAGAATAGGCCGAGAGCCGCGGGCAAGTTAGTCCGCGGGCTAAGAGAGGGCGTGCAGTATTCGCTCGCGATTTCGCTCGAACGCAGTTCTACCATTGCCGTCGGCTGCAGGTATCCGGATTACAGGAGGAAGCCCCATCGCTGGCACCGCCAGATCCCGCAGGGCGTCATAATACGCGCGCTGCCTCTGGCGACCACCAGGGCCAAAAGCTACAGCCGTCTTCGATTGTCTATACTTGTCGGCTTCCGGCGCGAACTTGCGACAGAGTTCTTGGTACTCGTCGGGTTCGAATCCCAGCCGAGAGCCGGTTGGATAATACTCGAACGACTGCAACCGAAAGCTGGTGAAGTGCTGCAATTCGTCGACCTCAATAATCGTTCCGGTTGGCGGGTGCATAAAGTCCCCGGGCAAGGCTGTAGTTCGCTTGGCCGCCTGTTCAGTGGAGTTACCGCCAAGGGACAAGAAGATGGAATTCAGCGGACCGGTCACGCCGAAGGCTCGATCGGGCAGACCGAAATGCCCTCTTTGATTGATCCATGGCTTCTTATACCGAACGAGTTCCACACCCTCACGGCGGGCGGCCTCCATAAAAGCGTTCTCACAGTCTCCCACAGGCATGGAGAGAGCATAGCGGCTCATTCTTTCCGGTGTTTAGGTTAGGGGTTCAGCCACATAACAAATAACCTGGCGAAGTGACTAATGCCATTGGGGGAGGGGCGGCGGCAGAGCTGCCCGAAGGTTTGTACGAACTACTCAACACGGATGTTCTCGGCAACCTGCTTGGCAACACGCCAGGACTGCAGCCGCTCCTAGTAGACGTCGAGGACGATGACACCCCGGATGTTCTTTCCCGTCATGTGGCCGATGCCGTCCGGAAGGCTCTGTTTACAGCGAAGCCGCATGATCGAGTTGGCCTCGCCAACCGGCTCCTCCAAGAGCTGCAACACCGTGACCGTATCGCCGATGGCCCTACTCAGCTCCAGTCTCTCCACCGCCCAGACACTCTCAAGCGCCGCGAACTCCGCAGACCGACCACCAAGCTGTCGGATTCGGCTTTGCTCACCAACAGCAAGGACGATCCGAACCTCGCCGCCGAACTTCGGGCCGAGATGGAATCAGCCAACACTGTCGACCTCCTCTGCGCCTTCGTCCGCTGGACCGGCCTGCGCCTCCTACAGCCTGCCTTAGAGCAGCTCAAAGAACGAGGCGCCAAGCTCCGGGTCATCACCACAACATATATGGGTGCCACTGAGCGCCGCGCCATTGACGAACTCGTAAAGAGGTACGGGGCCGAAGTCAAGATCAGCTACGAAACCCAGGCCACAAGGCTGCACGCCAAAGCCTGGCTGTTCCGCCGCAACACGGGCTTCGACACCGCCTACGTGGGCAGCTCCAACCTGAGCCAGGCTGCGCTCCTTGACGGTCTGGAATGGAACGTCCGCATCAGTTCCGTCGCAACGCCCGCCCTCTTGCAGAAGTTCGAGGTCACCTTCGACAGCTACTGGGAACAGCGGGCCTTCCAAAGCTACGACCCAGAGCGCGACGGCGAAAAGCTGGATGCTGCGCTGGAACGCAACGGCGGCCGGCGTACCGCGGCGCCAGATGCTGCGACCGGGCTTGAGGTTCAGCCGTTCCTCCACCAGGAGGAGATGCTGGAGGACCTGGAAGCGGAGCGCATCAAGGGCTTCAACCACAACCTCCTGGTCGCCGCCACCGGAACCGGCAAAACTGTGATCGCAGCTATCGACTACAAACGCCTAGTCGAGGCTGCCGGCAGAGATCTGAAGCTACTCTTCGTCGCCCACCGGCAGGAGATCCTCAAACAAGCCATGCGCACCTATCGCGACGTCATGCAGGACGGCGCCTTCGGTGAACTCTACGTGGGGGAGAATAAGCCGCAAGAGTGGAAGCACGTCTTCGCCTCCGTCCAATCGCTGTCCTCACTCGGCATCGAGCAGCTGGAGCCGGACTTCTTCGGCGTCGTCGTAATCGATGAGTTTCACCACGCCATGGCACCCACCTACCGCCGCCTGCTCGACTATCTGAAACCGCAGCAGCTCCTTGGACTTACGGCGACTCCGGAACGCGGCGACGGCGTCGACGTCGCCAAACAGTTCTTCGACGGCCGGACCGCCAGCGAATTGCGGCTCTGGGACGCCCTGGACGCTGACCTGCTGGTGCCGTTCCACTACTTCGGCGTCTCAGACGACGTCGACCTGAGCCAGTTGGAGTGGAAACGCGGCAACTACGACACCACTCAGCTAAGCGCCCTCTACACCGGAAACGACGCCCGCGCCGCCAAGGTAATCCGCGAACTCCGCGACAAGGTCACTAGCACTGAACGGATGCGGGCCATCGGCTTCTGTGTCTCCGTGCAGCATGCCCACTATATGGCTGACGTCTTTAACCGTGCCGGCATCGCCTCGGTAGCTGTCGACGGCACCACTGACAATGCTGACCGCGAGGAAGCCCTCAAGCGCCTGGGCAAGCGGGAGATCAACTGCATCTTCGCTGTCGACCTTTTCAACGAAGGCCTGGACCTGCCGCAAGTGGACACCATCCTGCTGCTCCGGCCCACGCAGAGTGCCACGATTTTCCTCCAGCAGCTGGGACGCGGGCTGCGCCGTGCCGAGGGCAAGGCCGTGCTGACGGTCCTGGACTTCATCGGCCAGCAGCGCCGTGAGTTCCGCTTTGATCTGCGCTACCGGGCGCTGACCGGCTACGGGCGCAAGGAGCTGGAGAAGGCGGTCGAGGACGAGTTCCCGTACCTGCCCTCCGGCTCGCAGATCATCCTGGACCGGGTGGCGCAGAAGGTGGTGATGGACAACATCAAGGCACAGCTCCGGTTCAACCGGGCACAGCTGGCCAGGGACATTGCCTCGTACGCCGAGACCGAGCTGGAGGCCTACCTGGAGCGGTCGGGGAACGAGGTGAAGACGATCTACCGGTCCACCAGGGACTCTTGGACCGGCTACCTCCGCCAAGCACGACTAATCGAAGGATTCTCACCACTCGAGACTGTGCTGCGCGGAAAGATCGAGGAACTGTCGGACACGGAAGAGAAGAAGCTGCTGGGCCGCATGGCCGCGCTGATTCACGTGGACGATCCGGAACGCGCCGCAGCCTATTCCATGCTGGTTGCTCCCGACGCACCCCGCTACGCAGATCTTGGCATGCGCGAGCAAGCTTTCGCGCGAATGCTTTTTTACACGCTGTGGGATGACGGCGGCGGGTTTACAACGTACGACGACGGACTGGACCACCTGCGCGGCTACCAGTTTGTGTGCCGCGAGATTCGCCAGGTTGTTAAGCTGGGAGTGGCGGCGTCCAAACACGCAGCGAAGAGCCTCGGAGCTGGGCTGCAGCACATCCCGCTGCTGTCGCATGCCACCTACCGGCGCGAGGAAGTTCTGGCAGCGTTGCAGTACGGCTCACTCGAACAGGGCAAGAACGTGCAGCACCGCGAGGGCGTTGCTTGGTGCCCGGTGACTTCCACAGATGCCTTCTTTGTCACCCTGAATAAGGATGACAAGAAGCATTCAGCGACCACGATGTACAAGGACTACGCCATCAGCCCGGAGCTGTTCCACTGGGAGTCGCAGAATGCGACGTCGCCAACGAGCCCGACGGGACGCCGCTATCTGGACCCGGCCTCGCATGGTTCGAGGGTTCTCATCTTCACGAGGGACACAGCCGACGACGAGACCGGGCTGACGGTTCCTTACACCTGCCTAGGACAGGTGGACTATGTGCAGCATTCGGGGGAGAAGCCGATCGCGATCACCTGGAAGCTGCACCGGTCGATGCCGGCGGATGTGTTGGCTACCGCGGCAGCGGTAGCCCAATGAGTTGCGCCAGCGTGAGATGGAACTAGTTGTGGGGTCCCAGGTCCCATGACCAGGCCCCTTCGCCCCGTGCCCGAGCTGTTATGGGGCGAAGGGATTCTCCAGTGTCAGTCGCTGGGCCTCCCGCGCCAGAGCTGTGGGAAGGGGACGGCTGTGAACTACAACGAGCTCCAGGTTGGCTCTGGTCAACGAGGTGTACAACCTTCCATCTGACCCAGAGTTGGCGCGGAAGGTAGCGGGCTCGACGACGACGACTGAGTCAAACTCCAGACCGCGGGCTTCTTCCGGGGTGAGGAAGGAGTACCTATTAAGATCCCTGTCAGCCCAGGTCCATCTGTCTTGTGCCGACCATCCTGATATGCGGGCTTCCTGAAGGACCCTGTCAACGTCAGGAGTAATCACCGCAACCGTCCCCTCAGGACGGTCGGTGGCGAGCCTCTGGCATTGTTCCAGGGCGATGGACTCGACGGTTCGCTGGATTGCCTGGGCATTGACAATTCTCGGTGGAATGCCCCGACCGAGGGGAGAGGCCCGGCGAAGGCCAGCGGACTTTGGAAGAAGCGCCGCGGCGAAATCCGCGATTGCCTGAGACGTGCGATAACCGTCATTGATTACACGTTCGTCCCACCGAGCAGCAGAAAGTCGGGAAGTGATGTCTGACCAGGTCTTCACTTGCATCGAGTGGCGCTGCTGCATATCACCCACCAAGGTCCAGCTGCCGGCGTTCATTTCCTCTAGAACGCGCCATTCGAAGAGGCTGAGGTCCTGAGCCTCATCGACGATTACGTGTTCAAAGACGTCCCCGGGCTCGAGAAGGATGCGCATGTAGGCCAGCAGCGGCCACATAAGGGGGTCCTTTCGTGCTCCTTTGAACGTTGCAGGCAGCCCTCTGGCCCATTCCTTCACAGCGGGAGTTTCACCGTCTAGATGCGACCGCGTGACAAAGTCCTCGTAAAAGTGTCCAAGAGCGTCCAGCCCCTTACTGTGGCTACTGCGCGCCCTCAGGGCGGCACTCCTGACGAGGGCGTCGGCTCCATTTGGAACCCTAGCTGCATCAACAGGTCGCGGACGCACAGCGCTAGGCTCAAACCCCAACACCTCAAGGATCAGGCCGTGTACAGAGCCCACAAGAATCTTTCTCCCCGGGGTTCCGAAATCACCAACGGCGGTGGAAACGTGCGCTTCCCACGCCGGCGTCGGCCCAAGAAGCAGGATGTGTTCCAAGGCGTCCTGACGGTCCTGGTGTACAAGCCAGGCAGCGCGGTGCGTCGCGATGATCGTCTTGCCCGTTCCAGCGTGTCCTTGGACCACAACCGACTTGTCAGCTGCATACGTGACCAAGTCGTACTGCTCCGGTTGAAGAGTTGCCAGAACGGATGAGAGGCCAAGCGAGCGAGGGGCTGAGAGTGTCTCGCGAAGCAGATCCTCCATCGTCGTCAGCGGCATGTCGGTCCGCGTTGGTGCCGACGGTGCCGGGGCAGAGCTCGCCGGGGCGGCCTCCTTTGGCTGTGGTCCCACCTTGGCTTTCACGCCGGCCAGCCACCTCGATTTGCCGCCTGACTTCGGAGTCGGAGGCTTCTCCTCAGGCCGATTGGTGGGGAAAGCTTCACCATTGGGGCGTCCTACCCACACATCGGCGTAATTCGTCAGCGTGCGTACCTTTTGTATAAAACGCCGCTGTACCCGGACGTTTCTGGATTGCCATGACTTCAGGTTTCGAAAGAAGACCGCCGCCGCGGGCGCCGTCCAACTGATGACGTAGAGATCATCCTGATCGATGTGCATGGGCCCGATGTAGTAGTTCTCCACCTGGCCTGGTTTGTCGCCCTCAAGGGAGATACGCCCCGTGAGTGGACTGAAGTCCGTCTTTTTGCGCTGGCGTATGCCGGCAACAAGCGGCTTCGACTGCTTATCTACCTGTTCCAAGTAGAGGTCGTTCATCGAGTTCTCAAACGCGAGAACCTGCTGTTTGGTATTCAACGGCTCAGATCACTTCCAACTGCAGCAGCGCAAGGGTTTCCAGATCGAGGCTGGAGTGAGCACTTTGGCTAATGCGCGCGAGAGCGTCATTGCGTCGTTCCTCGGCTCGCCGCAGCTGGCCTTCGAACATTCGCATGGTGGGTCCGGTTATGTAGGCCATTCGATCGCGAATCGACCTCTCATGGTTCCTATAAACCTCTTCCGCGCGGATCCTTCGCTCGAGGATGAGCGCGTCGTTCTCCGCCTTGCGAAGTTCTTGCTCTGTATGGCGTCGTACTTCAAGATCGGTAAGTAGCTGCTCACAGTAGAGATCTGCATTTGGATGCCTAGTGGCGCTGGAGCCTTCCGAAAGTGCACCTGCGGCCACTCTCGTCATGAGCAAGGCTCCGGCTTCCGCGCCAGCGCTTTCGCCGGTCTCCAAGTTGACCGCCTCTACCCAAAGCTCGCTTGTCGGACGCAGTCCGGACCATCCTGCTGCAGCCAGGGCCAGCAGGTAGGTACCTGGCCGGCACGTCTCATCAGTTGTTGCACGCAGGACAGAAAACCGTGGAACATTGTGTAGCGCAAAGTCGTGGGCAGCTACCCGGACCAACGGGTGGTGGCCGTTCAGGAGCGAACCGCCTTCGACGCGGGCCTCTTCAGAGTCCAGGCACATGATCATTGGAGTCCTGGCTCGTCCGGCTCTTTCTACACGAGAAACTTCGGCGGACGTCAGGCCTTCCTTCCTCCGCCATTCCACGACCTTGATCAGCATCTCTTGGCTAAGGTCAACCCGTAGCTTTTTGGCCTTTGTGTCCACCTTGACGGAACCGCCGCGGAGGCGTGCCCAGTCTCCGATCAGATGGGCAAGTTCGACCTGACCGAGATATCGGCCACGGCTAATCCGCTCCTCAACTGATTTGATGCCGAACTGATCTTCTGCCTGGAGTTTGGAAGAAGATTCCTCCAGCTGCGCTTCGTCGGCCTTGCCTTGTTCGACCGCCGCGATGGCCTCATTGATCCTGCGGTCCCGCTCATTGTTGGTCAGCCGAAAATCCACTACAAGCTCGGCGAGACTATCGAACTTCTCCGCGAGGATTGGCTCGAGTTCTCCAATGGAGTGTTCAAACACGCCGACACGGGCCATGAGGCGATCAAGGATGCGAGATTCGATCGTTCCCGGTGTTGAGAAGTTCAGGATGAGGATCTTGTCCGACTTCTGGCCGATGCGATCTAGACGTCCGATGCGCTGTTCGACTTCCATGGGGTTCCAGGGAAGGTCGTAGTTGACGATGAGTGAACAGAATTCGAAGTCGAGACCTTCACTAGCAACGCGGGTGGCGATCACGATGTCGAACTCTCCCGCCCGAAAGCGCCGCATGATCGATTCGCGGTCCTCCGGAGCTACTCCTCCGTGAAGCACCGCCACGCGATGGGTCGGGGACAGCCTGCTGTGGAGGTAACTGAGGGTGTTCCTTGAGAAGGTGAAGACCAGGGCGGAACGACCAGCCATCTCCGAGCTTGCGAGGGCTTTGAGGAAGGCATCAAACTTTGTGTCGACCCGCTGGATTTGGCGGGCAAGCGTTTGGACGTTGGCGGGCGGGACCTCGGCAGCAAGCAGCTTACTTCCGCTGCTTGCGGGTGGCAGCGCATCGCCGTCACCGGCTTCTTCAGACTCAAGACGGAGGACCTGTCGTGCAGCTGCAGGAAGACAAGAACTGGCAAGTCGCAAAGGCATCTGGAGCGCGAAACCGGGGGGCATGTTCCGCTCGATCGCAATCTGCCTCAGCCAGTCCACGTACGCGTCATAGAAGGCCTTCTCACCGTCCGTCCAATCGACGGCTGCGTTTATTGCTTCCCGAACCGAGCGGACTGCGTGGACCTCTGTTTTTCGAGTCCGCGTAATGGCCGAAGATAGGCCGTGAAGCTGGTTGCAGGCATCACGGATGACCGGTGCCGAGGCGACAGAATAGTTGTCATCAGCGAGTAATTCTTCAAGCCTCTTGTAAGCTGCCCGCTCGCGAAGCGCACGTCCCATGCGGGCACGTGCAATCTGGCCCAGCCATTCCCGGCGTTGCCGGTTGGAGATCTTGGGATTTGTTGCGCTCTTACGCAGGGCCTGGAGTGCGTCGTGATGGTCGATACGCAGTTCGAGGTCCGCCTTCGTCTCAACTTCACCAGGCATGATGAGGCGCATCATAGATAAGAGGTCGTCATTCCCGAGATTAAGCGGGGTAGCACTGAGCAGCACCAACGAGCCAGAGACATCGCGGAGGAAAAGCCCAAGCCGAGAGCTTGCGGTGCCCTGATTTCGCATCTGGTGGGCTTCATCGACGACGCAGAGATCCAGCGCGAAGTTGAGCTCCTCCATCTGCTGGAGACGGTCAAACCCCCGAAACGTTTGAATGGAGACCACAGCGGCAAAGTTCTGGGCAAGAGTCCCTGCTTCCAGCCTCTCGACCATCCGGCGAAGATCTGCCGTTTTGTAGTGCTCCAGCTCAAAGCCGAAGCGTTCGCTCATTTCACGCTGCCATTTTGATACGAGTGCCGCGGGGCAGACCACCATGACCCGATTTGCCTGGCCGCGTGCCGCCATCTCGGTCCAGAGAAGGCCCGCTTCAATGGTCTTGCCGAGACCAACCTCGTCGGCGATCAACATCCTTTCCATCGCCGAGTCCAGGTACTTCAGGACTGGCTTAAACTGGAATGGATTGATGATGGTTTTCGTAACACCGTACGAAAAGATGGCGTCGGTGACGCCCCGGTTCAGCTTGGCTCTTGTAACCATGGCTGAGAACGCCTCAGGAGAGGCAGGCTCCTCGTACAGCCAGGATTCAGCGGCGTTTATCTCCGGGATCGGCTCCAGGTCCGATTCGGAAACCGTCACTGTTCGCCCATCTTGGCGGATGACGTAGGACCAGCGTGGGCCGGTGAGCTGCCGGCGCATAATGACGACGTCACGGCCGGTACTGCGGGAAATTGCACCGCCGGATGTTGGGAACTTGGGCGCCTGTATGTGTGTGCCCTCATCCCACCAGGACTCGAGCCACTCCATCCCTACTACGCCAAGGGAAGCTTCGTCTGCTTCGGCTAGTGCGACCTGTTCGGCGGGCAACGGTGCTCGGCCGGGGACAGCTTGTCCATCGATGACGAGAGCTTCCAGCTCGCCGTTTACCTTCGCCCAGTAGATGCCAGGGCGGAGCGGGATGTCGTGATTCGAGCTGTGCAGCACTCGATACTCATGAGTGACGTTCAGGTCTTTTGGCTGTGGAGCGACGAGCAGGATTCTGCCGATCTTGCCGTCATCAAGAGCGCCGAGATCGGAAAACTGAGGCTGGTATCCGCACGTATTGTCAGTAGCCATAAGAAGGCCTTTTGTTCGTGGCCGCATTGGTCCTACTGCAGTTCAAGGAAACACCCCCATGTCGATGATGCGGCGCGACGGCGGGGCGCGCGGCAAAGTTAAATTGATTGTAGGTCCAAGTGTTCTGGTTCTTATCAGAAGGCTGGCCGTGTTGCTGGGTGAGGAGACAGACGTGCTATGAGCTTCGGTCGAAGACGACCCAAAACATGGCCGCAAAGTCCATCAGCTTGAGGGAGTGCCATCCGTGAACAACAGGCCCAGCAGGACGCCCTGGCCAGCTTGGCCGCGCGTCACCGGTATTTTGTAACTTGTCCGATGCTCAGCCGTTGATCGGTAAGGAGTCACTAATATGACGGCGACAAAGTGTCTGCGCGGTCAAAGGTCGGGCGCGCCGTCTTCTGTGCCCATCAACTGATGGACTCTGCGTCTGGAGCTTGACCTTTGTCGGCGGATCGCTGCGGCGTGCTGAACGAGTAAACCAAGGCTCGCGCGGTGTAGACGCCACTGAGATAAATCGTTCCCGTCGGTTCCACGGAAAGTTGAGTCAGGGGGTCCGTCAGGATGCGCACTTCAGGTTGATCAGTGCCTTGCTCCACGTTTCCAACCAGCACCAAGAAGAAGTCCTCGGTATTCAATGCTCGCTGAACTTCGGAGTCCGTAAGACGAACGACGTTAGGTATTGCGCCTTGGTAAACCTTCAGCTCGAAAAACCGCTGCAGATCATCGATGGCATCGGCGCCAACATTGTGTTGGTTTCTGATGTCTACCATTCCTGCTTCCTCACCGCCGAGAACATGGCGGACGAGAGCCATACCTACTGATTCTCGTTCTTCGGGAGTGTAGTTGACCGGGCCACGCCCCACTGACTTTTGCTTCGGATTGCGGGGATCTGGCGACTTCAGTGCCGCGGTTTTCTCCGTGCGACGTGATGAATCGGTAGCAGTCTCTCGACCATCACGAATGGTTCCATCGGGGTTGAGAATTATCAAGGTACTGGGGTCGACCAATATGCGGGCAGGTAGAGCAGGCCTGTCATGTTGCTCCGCCCGCGAGCCGGCAACGGTCGGGAACTTCGATGTAGGCCCGCGACCGCTTCCGCGCTTCGCTCTGGCCTGATGCCGGAGGTTGTCAAGCCGATTCCCACTTGCGGTTTCGCGTCTGGCAGCCTCATCGGCTGCTAGGCGTGAGGCGAGAGTGACGGTCTCGGCCCGGTGCCCATCCACTCCATCGGACCAAGCTACCATCCATGCTTGAGCGATCCGACGGGCCTCGATGCTGAATAGGGAGGCAAGTGCGTTGCCTCCGGTGGCTGCCCGACCACCCTCAGCGGCACTCTCAAGATAGAAAGTCCTTGCTGACAGGTCGATCCATGCACCCACTCTGAGAGTTGATCTGTCTTTGAGCTGGGAGTGGTTCATGCGCAGGCTGAGTCCGGGGAGAACTCTAATTTTGTATCCAACGAGTTCATCCCAGGGTACGGTCAGGGCCTGCTCCGCCCCTTCGTCGTTCATCGACAAATCGGCTTGGAGGTTTCGCACGGCTCGCGGGAAGACTTCGGTAAGCCAGTCATCCTCAAATGCGTTCTCCCCAGCCACAACGCGCACGTCGCTCTCAGCGAGTCTCGTCAGAGCGAAGGGTGCGATCAAGTTCTCGAACTGGCCAACGTCGCCCCCCGGTTTCCAGACTGCCGCGGTCTCTGCCAATGCTTCTGCGAGCTGGATGTTTATGACGGCGAGTACCGGTCGTTGCGTTTTCCATCCTTGACTCGTCCATACAGGTGTCCGACTCAAATTTCTTCTGCGAAGTCCGGACGCACTATCTGCGCCTTTGGACATGAGCCGTAGTGACTCGAGCATTACGAGCCGTTGACCCGGATTCAGCACCTCGTTCTTGGCCACTTCGCGGATGACATCGCGAGCGTCATCAAACGAGGGTGCCCGAACACCAACGAGGCGCCACAGGCGTTCCGTACCGGAAACTGCCGGGACGAAGGTGCGATAAGTTCCGAAAATAGGGGGGCCGCTCAAGACCAAGCTCGGACGCCGCCAGCCGCTCTTTGTGGCGATGAGACCCTGCCCTCGCCCGAACGCAGCCATCGCATCGGCCCTCGACAAATCGCCGAGGACCCTCTCGGCACCCGTGCTGGACGGGATCTGTTGTGCTAAGGCCTGATAAAGCGGGACGGCGGCCTCTTCAGCTGCAGTCGCGTCATCTTCATAGGCGGTCCGTACGTCTTCGAGTGCCCGGATCAGCTCACTTGCTCTTGGGTCGCCGTGCACTTCGAGCTTCTCAAGGACGGAATGCCAAGCAGGGTTGTCATGCTCTGAATGGAGGAAATTGCCTGGGTCTGGGCCGTGAAGGGCTACATTCCCGGCGCTGCGGAGGTTCAAGCTGGAGGGGTCGAGCGGCCCTCCGGTTGCCGTCGGACAGCCAGGCAATCGACGCCGCGCTGAAAAGCCAACAGGCGGGAACAACGCCGCGGTCCTGCCATACGTGGTGTGGCTCCACTGCTGATGCTTCGGCGTGCGGGCCTATCCTCTCCCAAGCTTTGGCCAGGGTTGACAGCACTGCGTTGGCGCGCCGTCTGCGCTCTAAGGCGCTCTTCTCGGCCGCGATGCTGCGAAGTACAGCATCCAAATCAGGTGAGATGAAGTCGTCAATTGTGAACGTGGCGCGCTTCTGCAGAAGGGCTTCTCTCCGATTCGGTAGTTCTGGAAGGTCTCGGGGTACGCCCGGTTTCCCATACGCAAACCGCTGTCTCGCTTTGGGATGAGCAATCAATCGCGGTGCAGTCTCTGCCCCAAGAAGTCGGAAGAGCCGCTGCGCTCCGATGCCAGTCCTACCAGTCTCAGCACGCAAGGCTGTTCCATAGCGACGGTGAAGCCAAATCAGTCCGGCCGTCTTCCCCGCGGCTGCTTGCCACGTGCCCGCTTCGCGCTCGATTATGTAGGCCTCGCAGGGTCGGGCCTTAACGGAGATGCGTTGTCCCTTCGGTCCATACGTTGTGGCATCTAATCGGATGGCCATGCCAATGCCTGGTCCCCAGCTGGCTCGGTCCGCCTCATTGGACGCCTCGAGCGCCGCGCGGAGCTCCTCCGCCTGGGCGTCACTCAGAGGGCCGGGAAGTTCTTCCCCGCTTCTGCCGCAGCGTGCAATCCGTGCAAGGGCCTGTCCTGGTGTTGCTCCGGCGAGAAAACGCTCATGCTCGACAAGCCATGCCCGGACCTGATGCCAGCCGTGACGCGAGATGTAACCGGGGTGAAGTCGTAGGCCCATTCCTAAATGGCGCCAAAGTGGCGCAGCATCATCGTCGACGATGGCCGCTGTAGCTGTTACATCGTCCGGCGAGACTCTCGACTCGTCATCCAGGACCAGACAAGGAACGCTGAAAAGTCTTGTGCCAAGGTCATGGGCAATAGCGACGGATGTCAGATCGCTAACGAAGGCAACTGTACGGCTGTTCTCTTCAAGCATGGAGACGGCGCTGGCAACATCCACTTCTTCGGGCGTAGAAGCCCCGGACTCGGCCAAATCTTTCATCACGATTCGCCACAGCTCTTCCGCATCCCTCGATTCGAATGGGAGGGTCGCTGATCGTCCGGCCAGTCTTGCAGTATCTTCGGGATGCAGGATGGCAGTGAGGTCGGGGTGTTCGAATGCCAACTCATCCAACGAGAGACGACCGTGGTTCGGAAGGTAAAACGTCAGCGTTTTGGCGAGCCTGGTTCGGGCATCCGTCATCAGTTGGCTGTCGATTGCCTCGCGTAGTCTGCCCTGCGTTCGCACGTCCTGGCTCAGCT
Organism: Pseudarthrobacter sp. SL88; assembly: GCF_026672455.1. Lineage (NCBI taxonomy): Bacteria > Bacillati > Actinomycetota > Actinomycetes > Micrococcales > Micrococcaceae > Pseudarthrobacter > Pseudarthrobacter sp. SL88. Next base: position 2,890,224 of record NZ_JAPPRD010000001.1, on the reverse strand, counting down.
CATGGACGAGCGGTATCGTGGCCCATCCCAGTTCAGGTGACCGTTTGAACACGTCAAGGCTTGCATCTAGCCACAGCTGACTGATTGCAGAGATTAATCCGATGTTCCAGTCGTTGTCTGCAATATCGCGGCGACTGGCGAGCGGATCAAACTGTGCTGAGACGCGGAAGGGAAATCCAACTGGGCGCACGGGGAGCCCGACGTGAAGATGTCCGGGATCATGATGGCCGGCAGGGAAAGCAATGGAGACTAGCGTTGTAGCAGCTTGAGCCTTCAGGGAACGGCTTAGGTGCGAAGGTGTCGGCGCGTCCTGTGAGTACACGAGCCATTGACGACCGTCGCTGGCGTTCACGACGCGCGACACCATATTTCCGCCGGGAATGTTGAGCTGGATTGGTTCTCCCCGCGAAAGGGCTGCACTTGAAACGGGAGCGCCATCACGACCGAGAACTTCCACGGATCGCACGCTACTTAGGAAGATAAGCCCCGCGTCTCCCCACGAATTCAGCCAGGATGCAATCTCGTCCGCCCTTACGGCATCGCCCCTTATGGGTATCCGAAAAACGGTTGTTCCTTCACCTCCGATGCCGTCGGGGAAACCGCGGGAATCCAAGGGCGTCAGTAGTTGCGACGCTAGGGCGAGATGGAAAGGGCCGCAGTAAACCTCTAGGGAATCCGACAGTGACCTGAGAGTCATGAGCCCGATCCCGAACCGCCCGAGACTTTTGGAGTCAGCGGACTTGAGGCTCAACCAAGGCGTAGCGAGGCCCATGACATCCATTAGGCGCAACGAGCTGCCATTGTGACTGCACAGGATGGCGCTTCCCGTCGGCCCTGACTCGATCGCGAACGCGACCCGGGTTGCACCGACGTCGTCGGCATTTTGGATTAGCTCGGAAAGCCCTTGTAGCCGGTCATCGCTCAAATGACCCGCATTCGTTTCCGCACCACGCAGGGCTTGGCGAATCGAAGCAGGGAGCTCCGCGAATAGTTCACCCAGCTTGCGAACAGCTGCCGCCGCGGCCGCCTCGTTTTTCGGTTCTTTCGGATCGAGAAACGGTGTTCCAGGCTCATGATGAAACACTCGCGCTGCGGCTTCGGCGGCCTCGTCGACGTCGAAGGTGCTTTCCAGTTGTCCAGGCACAAGTCTCCTAGTTGAAGGGGATCGCATGCGGTAGAGATCTCTTCCCAAAACATATCGGTCGGTGGGTATCGCCGCTGTGCAACCCACCGCGGACCGAAGTGAAAGTCACGTGAGAGTCAGCTTCAGGGATTGTCGCATCACCCAGTAGTATCGGAAGGCTAGGGTGTCACGGCTTGGAGCGCCAACGTAGGTGCCGGCTGGCGAATTTCACAGGGGGAGCATTGACTGAAGAGCGTTGGGTTGAAGTCAGCCCGTCGCAGTTTCCTCATGAGATCGAGGGACTGCGCTATCTCAAGTCGAAGCTGCCTAGCACCACGCCCTTCCGTGCCTGGACTAACTTCGAGTTCCTGGACAGCCAGGGGCGGTGGCATGAGGTCGACGCCCTGGTGCTTGCGCGCGGCCGCCTTCACCTGATCGAACTGAAGTACTACTCCGGCCGACTGCACGGAAACGACACCCAGTGGTTGCGTGACGGCCGCCGGGCCGAGGAATCACCGCTCCTCCTGGCAAGGCGCAAGGCTCAGCGTTTCAGCTCCAAGCTCAAGGATGAGCTGCGGTCCTGGGCTCGCGAGAAGCAAGTCGATATTGGGGACGAGCGCAAGATTATTCCGTTCGTCCAGGAATCGGTGTTTCTGCACCACCCGGGCATGGTCAGCGAAATGAGCGGCACGGCTGCTTCGCACCTGTACGGTCTCGACGAGCGCGAAAACGAGTCCAATCTCCCAGGAATCAGCGAACTCCTTCTAGAGGAGCCCCGTGCTGATCGCGCCATCGGTCAAAACCAGGAAGTCATCCTCGCCGAGCTGATGGCTAGGATCGGCCTTGTCCAGCGCCGCGAACGAACCGCAGGCTCTTGGATCATCGAAGACGGAGCTCTGGACGAGGGTGAAGGGTGGCAGGACTGGCGCGCTTATCACCAGGTGGTCAAGCAGGACACCGCCCGTATCCGCTTCCAGGTGGCAGATCCCGGGGCAGGTGATGCTGAGCGGATCCGAGCGCGAAAGATTGCCGAACACGAATACCGGGTCATGAACCGGCTGTCCCACGACGGGCTGCTCAAACCCCGGGACATGGTCGAGTCCGACCTCGGGGTGGGGCTGGTCTATCCGTTCGACGAGTCCATGCAGCGGCTTGATCTGTGGATTGCTGAGCAGGGAAACGGCGTCAGCCTGGCGGACCAACTCAGCATCATTCGGCAGGTTGCAGAAGTTATCGACTACGCGCACCGCAACGCAGTTGTGCACCGCGGGCTGTCGCCAAAGGTTGTATGGGTTGCACGCTCCAACAATCGCCTTCGCGTGCAAGTCAGTGACTGGCAAACGGCGGGAGCAGCGGCCGCGGTGGCAACCGGACTTTCAGGAGACGACGGCGTCACACGGCTTTTCGGCGCGGACCAGACGTCCGTCGCGTCCGCAGCGGGAGATGACGCCTGGCTAACTGAGGCGTTTCGTGCGCCTGAGGGACGGTGGAGTGCTGCTGCCACCGACCGCGTGGGGTTGGACGTTTTTGGGCTCGGCGCACTGGCGTACTACATCGTCACCATGGTTCGGCCTGCGGCTTCTTCACTGGCACTTGCTGAGCGGTTGCGGGAGCAAGGTGGCCTGGACATTGCCCCGGTTCTTCCCCAAGTCGGCGAGGCTTTGCGCAAAGCGGTACTGGACGCTACCCGCCCAGTCCCGCGCGAGCGGCTGCGCACAGTGCAGGATTTTCTCAATGCCTTAGACAGCAGTGCGCCCGGACCGAGGGGCAGCGAGCCAGATACCGATCCGCTCGATGCGGTGCCAGGAACTCTTCTGGGAGATGGACGGTTCACTGTCCTCCGCAGGCTTGGCAAGGGATCAACAGCCCAGGGGCTGATGGTCAAGGACACACGCCCCGACGGCACCGAAACTGAACGGGTGCTGAAGGTCGCACTCAATGACAAGGCTTCGGACCGGCTGACGGCCGAAGCCGAAGTTATCCGACGGCTCCGCGGACCCCGCCTGGCCACTCTCGTCGAAGGACCGTTCAACCTCAACGGCCGTACAGTACTGCTGCTGGAGAGTGCAGGCTCCCAGACCCTCGACGAACTGATTCGTGATCGTGGGGGCAGACTCTCCATCGACCTCTTGGAACGCTTCGGCGCAGACCTCCTTGAAGCTGTCGTGGCCCTGGATAAAGCTGGCATCGATCATAGGGATATCAAGCCCAGCAACCTCGGCGTCCGGGAAGACAGCCGCAAGGCGAAGCACCTTGTTCTCTTTGACTTCTCGCTGTCGCGGGCGCCGGCTGCCGCCCTCGATGCAGGCACGCCGCCGTACCTTGACCCTTTTCTTGGCGGAGGACGTCCCCGCTTCGACTCCGCTGCCGAACGTTACGCGGCGGCCGTCGTGCTGTTCGAAATGGCAACCGGGCACCGTCCTTACTACGGCGACCCACTGGCAAACCCAGCAGCTGTTCCGGACGAAGCTACCGTTGAGCCCAAGTCCTTTGACCCATCGGTAGCAGCTTCCCTGGCTGAATTCTTTCGCCGCGCGCTTGCCCGCGATGCAGGCAAGCGTCACGACACGGCGGCGGAAATGCTCGCGGTGTGGCGCGGCGCCTTTACCCACGGAACGACCACAGCGCCGGAGGATGCTGACGAGCTGGCCGCCAAAGCAACAGTCGAGACCGAGCTCGAGGCAGCTGGCCTATCCGCCCGGGCCTTGTCTGCTTTGGAACCTTTTGGTGTGCGCACGGTAGGGGACCTGGCGGCGGTGGACGCTGTGCGCCTCAACAGACTGTCGGGCGTCGCGGAGCCGACGCGCAAGGAAGTCAAGAGCCGTGCCAAACAATGGCGAGAGCGGTTCGGTGCAGGAGACCGTGGAACGGACACCGGCGTCCTGCCCGCGGTGGAGGACATCGCCAAAATCCTAACCGCCAGCGTGTTCTCCACTCGGTCCCCCGGCCGTGGGCAGATGGTGGCTCTGATTCTGGGCAATGAAGGGCACACAGAAGCATTTGCCACCCAAGCTCAGCTGGCGGCTGCGCTGCCCACTCCAGTGACCTCTGGCCGCGCTAATCAGGTTCTCGAGGCGCTCCATAAGGCGTGGGCCGAAGATGCAGAGGCGTTGGGGCTTCTTCGCAGCCTCGAAGGCATTGTGGATGAACGGCTGGATGCGCTCGGTAGCGTGGCCAGCATCAATGAGCTGGCTTCAGAGATTCTTCGATCCAGCGCGGGCGCCCGCACCCGGGACGACATTGCCCGCCGCTCCTCCCTAGGACTTCTTCGCATCGTTGTTGATCGACGGCGTGCACAGCTCCGTGCGGAAGAAGAACTCGGTGCCATGGAGTTGCGGCGCCGCGATGGCCGGGCTCTCGCCATCGCTCGGGAGCCGGGTCTCCTGGACATTGCCGAGTCGCTGGGCAGAGATGCAGACGCGCTCCTAATTGGCGGTTCATTCGGCGAGGAGCTCATCCCCGCGGATCGTGCCCGGGTGAGACTTTTGCCCACGGCACGATCGGTCGCCGCGGAAAATCCACGACTTCTCGAGGGTACAAGACTGGTCCGGCTGGCGGCGGAAATGTCGCGGACCGCCGCCTTCACTGGTGCAGCCGAGCTGTACCGGCGCGATCTGGACCAGGCGAAGGCCGTGGCACTGACTTTCCAGGGAATCAGCACCGGGGAAAGGCTCAGCCCCAAAGAAATTCAGGACCGGGTCCACGCTCGTTTCCCCGCGCTGCCTGATCTGCCGCGCCGGCCGTCTCTCGATGAGCTCCTGGATCGGGCCGGGTTGGGCCTGAAGTTCGATGAGGGGTCTCAGTGGTACTACAGTCCCACCGAGGGCGGCGACACCACAGGACTTCATTCGTATATGCCTACTGTGGTGGCGTCCCAGACTGACGATATCGATGGGGGGTCAGTGGCCCGGCGCCTCGAGGAAAGCTCGGCTCGACGCTCTTTCCTCACCCTCGGATGTCCGGCGGATCGAATTGATAAGCTGGTCAACGTCCTCGAACACGAATTCAACGCGCAAATTCTTGATCTCACGGGCATTCTCATGGACGAGATGAAGCGTCTTGCCAACGAGCGCGAGGTGCCGCCGTGGGACGTTCTCGTGGCAGCCGACGCTCAGCCGGGGGAGAGCCGCGCCGGGCAGGGCCTCGCCGCCGTGGTGAAACGGGCCCTGCCAGCCGTCGAGCTCGCCATTTCAGAGGCGCTGACGCAAGAGGACGACGGCGGCACTCCGCGTCCGGTTCTGCTCACCGAAGCCGCTCCACTGGCCAGATACGGACACGCCCACGTTCTGCGACGGCTGAGCGACTTGGCCGTGGCCAGGGGACAAGCCGTCTGGCTGGTGGTACCTCAACTGGCCGCCAATCAAGGTCCGCTGCTCGATGGCGTTCCCGTGCAAACTTCGCCGAATCAATTTGTCCGGTTCGATCACATATGGGTCGACACAAAGGCAAACGCCATCCTCAAAACCACGCCTGCTATTGGAGTTTCTGAATGATTGTTTCGTCTCAGTTGACCGCTGAACTCCGCAAGCTTGTTCTGCGGTTGGAGGACGATTTGCGTGAACGGTTGGCGCAGGACGATGAGAACTTGTCGCGTTGGAAGGTAGAGCACCAGGGTGCGCTGGATGCGCAGCGGACGTCGTCGGCGTGGCAGGCGTGGCGGGACGATAAGATCACCCAGGCCGCGGTTGCATGGATTCTGACGACGGTGTTCGTCCGGTTTGCTGAGGATAACGCTTTGGTTCGGCCGGTGTGGATTTCCGGCCCTGGAACCCGGCGGCAGGAGGCGTTGGACGCGCAGATTGTGTTCTTCCGTGCACATCCGGAACTGACGGACCGGGAGTGGCTGCTCGAGCCGGTGGAGTATCTGAAGAAGCTGGCGGCCACTGCTGATCTGGTGGGGGAGCATTCGGCGTTATGGCAGGTTCAGCCGTCGGGACGAATGGCCACGGAGATCCTGGAGTTCTGGCGTCAGACGGACGCGGCCGGACGGCCGACCTTCGATTTGGCAGACACCGAGCTGTCGACCCGCTTTCTGGGTGATCTGTATCAGGACCTGTCCGACTACGCGAAGAAGACGTTCGCGCTCCTGCAGACCCCGGAGTTCGTAGAAGAATTCATCCTTGACCAGACGCTTACCCCGGCGTTGGCTGAGCGTCCGCTGGACGGGTTCAAGCTGATTGACCCGACGTGTGGGTCAGGTCATTTCCTGCTCGGCGCGTTCGAGAGGTTCGCGGCTGCGTGGGCGACCCAAGCGCCTGGGATGGATGTACGTGCCCGAGTGCAGAAAGCATTGGACGCGGTCCACGGCGTGGACTTGAACCCTTTTGCAGTCGCCATTGCTCGCTTCCGACTAACTATCGCCGCGTTGAAAGGCTGTGGCGAGACTTCCTTAGAGCTGGCACCGGCGTTCGACTTTCATCTTGCTGCAGGCGATTCGCTGCTGCACGGTCAGGTCCAGCGCGAGTTCCAGTTCGAGGGATTCGACGCCGACGCCGAACTCTCTGGATTCGCGTATGCCACGGAGGACCTCGAACAGCTGCGTCGTATCCTAAAACCGGGCCAGTACGACGTGGTAGTGGGCAATCCGCCCTATATCACCGTAAAGGACAAGACCCTCAACGAGGCCTATCGCAAGAGGTACACCACCTGTAAGGGTACCTACGCACTGACGGTTCCGTTTATGGAGAGATTTTTCGGTCTGGCGAAGCAGGGCACCGGGTTTCAGCCAGCCGGATGGACTGGTCAAATCACCTCTAACTCCTTCATGAAGCGCGAGTTCGGCTCCAAACTCATCGAAGAGTTCCTGTCCCGGCAGGATGTTCGGCTAGTTGTTGACACCTCCGGGGCCTACATCCCGGGGCACGGTACCCCAACTGTGATCATTGCTGGACGTCGTCAACGCCCAACCGTTGCCATGGTGCGCGCAGCGCTAGGTGTTCGGGGAGAACCAGTGCGACCAAGCGATCCTGCGCGCGGACTCGTATGGCGCGCCCTCGCGGAAAATATTGACAACCCCGGTCATGACAGTGAATGGATCAGTATTGTCGATCTCGCGCGTGAGAGCTTGGCCAGGCATCCTTGGAGCCTATCCGGAGGCGGGGCGAATGCGGTCTTGACACAGATCGAGGCCAACGCGCGTGGAACGCTCAAGGACAAGACCCTCCGAATCGGGTTCTATGGAGACTCGCACGCGGATGAGATATTTTTTCTCCCCCGCCATTTCGCCAGCCGCATTGGCCTCTCTCTGGAGTACGCGCCAGATGCGACCCGAGGTGACGGAGTGCGGGACTGGGCCGCTAATTTTTCCGAGAGGGCCTTCCGCCCGTACGACAAGGACGGAAAGCTGCGAGTCGACGCAGCAGTCGGAAGCACTCTAAAGCACTTCTGGCCTTTCCGCTCGGTTCTATGGGGCCGAAACGTCTTTGGCGGATTGACATACAAAGAAGCGAAAAGATCCTGGCTCGAATGGCATCAGCTTCCGCGCGACGAATTTGCAAGCGCGCTGACAATCGGCTTCGCAGAGGTGGCCACACACAATCATTTTGTCCTGGAGACTGAGGCGAAGGTTTTTAACCGCACAGCTCCGGTTATCAAGCTGCCTCAGAACGCGACCGAGGACGATCACCTTTCATTATTAGGGGTACTCAACTCATCTGTCGCTTGCTTCTGGCTGAAGCAAAAGTGTCATAACAAGGGCAGCACTGTGGATACTCAGGGAGCTCGACAGACCCAGTCTCCGTGGGAGGATTTTTACCAGCTCAACGCCACGAACATTAAAGACCTTCCTCTTCCGGCGTCATTGCCGATCGGGTACGCTCGCGCGATTGATGCACTCGTAAGGAGTCGAAGTCTGCTGGTCGCAGAAGCTCAAGCCTCGGGCCGGGTTCCCACTGCAGAGAAATTGGCTGAAACCCGGAGTCGGTGCGAGTCGCTCCTGCAACGCTCTATTGCCCAGCAGGAGGATCTGGACTGGGCGGTGTACCGAGCGTTCGGTTTAATCGAAGAAGACTTAGCGTACGCAGGTGGCGACGACGTAGAGGTCGCCTTGGGAGAGCGAGCATTCGAGATAGCTTTGGCGCGTCGAGCCGTGGCGGGGCAAGCGGACATTGGATGGTTCGACCGTCATCATTCCATGCAAACTACCGAGATACCGTCCCGCTGGCCGGCCTCCTATCAAGACCTTGTCCAGCGTCGCTTGGATTTGATCGAGTCGAATCAAACGATCCGTCTGCTGGAGCGCCCCGAGTACAAACGTAGGTGGGCTTTGGAGTCGTGGGAGAAGCAGCAGGAACGCGCCCTTCGCGGATGGCTGCTGGACCGGTTGGAGGATCGGTCGCTGTGGTTCGATCGCCAGGGCCGACCGGCGGCACGGAGTATCGGCCAGGTGGCCGACATCGTCTCTCGCGATGAGGATTTCCTCTCGGTCCTATCATTGTGGGACGGGACGCGGGATGTGGACGTCGTCCAGACCCTCACCGCGCTGCTGGTGAATGAGACTGTCCCGTACCTCGCAGCCCAACGGCTCAAAGATTCGGGCCTCCGAAAATTCGAAGCGTGGGAAGAGACGTGGGATCTGCAGCGTCGCGAGGACGTCGGCGAAGACGTCGGTTCAATTCCGGTTCCACCTAAATACACTTCCGCGGATTTCCGGAAGGCGTCGTGGTGGCAGGCCCGCGGCAAGCTCGACGTTCCCAAGGAACGGTTCATCCTCTACCCGGACGCGGGCCGCTCCACCGACCAGACTCTGCTTCTTGGATGGGCCGGCTGGAACCATGTGGAGCAGTTCCTGGCGCTGGCGGCCGTCATGGATCAGCTGGTCGCGGACGGCGCACCAGACGAACAACTGATTCCGCTCGTCGCAGGTATGGGGGAAATACTCCCGTGGGTAAAACAGTGGCACGCCGACACCGACCCCGCTTACGGCGTAAGCATGGCGGACTTCTGTATCCAGCAGCTCGAAGATCGGGCGGCCCAGATTGATCGGTCTCAAGAACAGCTCAAAGCCTGGCGCCCCACCATGACGGGCCGCCGACGAAGGTCCAATGCGAAAGTACGAAATTAGTTGCTGCCCGGCAGGTTTCCAAATTTGTACCGGTTGAAGGAGTTTCTGAATGATTGTTTCGTCTGAGTTGACCGCTGAACTCCGCAAGCTTGTTCTGCGGTTGGAGGACGATTTGCGTGAACGGTTGGCGCAGGACGATGAGAACTTGTCGCGCTGGAGGGCTGAGCACCAGGGTGCGCTGGATGCGCAGCGGACGTCGTCGGCGTGGCAGGCGTGGCGGGACGATAAGATCACCCAGGCCGCGGTTGCATGGATTCTGACGACGGTGTTCGTCCGGTTCGCTGAGGATAACGCGCTGGTTCGGCCGGTGTGGATTTCCGGCCCTGGGGCGCGGCGTCAGGAGGCGCTGGACGCGCAGATTGTGTTCTTCCGTGCCCACCCGGAACTCACAGACCGGGAGTGGCTGCTCGAGTCGGTGGCATATCTGAAGAACCTGCCCGCCACTGCTGATCTGGTGGGGGAACATTCGGCGTTGTGGCAGGTCCAGCCTTCGGGCCGGATGGCCACCGCAATTCTTGATTTCTGGCGGCAGACGGACGACGCGGGGCGGCCGTCCTTCGGTCTGGCAGATGCGGAGTTGTCTACCCGCTTTCTGGGGGACCTCTATCAGGACCTGTCTGACTACGCAAAGAAGACGTTTGCGCTCCTGCAGACCCCGGAGTTTGTGGAGGAGTTCATTCTCGACCAGACCCTTACCCCGGCGTTGGCGGAGCGGCCACTGGAGGGGTTCAAGCTGATTGACCCGACCTGCGGGTCCGGGCACTTCCTGCTCGGAGCGTTTGCGAGGCTAACTGATGCGTGGGCCCGCAACGCGCCTGGCCTGGACGTGCGTGCCCGGGTGCAGAAGGCCTTGGACGCAGTCCACGGCGTGGACCTGAACCCGTTCGCTGTGGCCATCGCCCGCTTCCGGCTCACCGTCGCCGCTCTGAGGGCCTGTGATGAGAAGTCTCTGGAGTTAGCGCCAGCGTTCAACCTCCACCTCGCCGCGGGCGACTCGCTGCTTCACGGGCACATCCAGCGTGAGTTCCAGTTCGACGGCTTCGACGCGGATTCGAAGCTCTCAGGATTCTCATATGCAACCGAGGATCTTGAAGAGCTCAAGCGCATTCTCAGGCCCGGCCAGTATGACGTTGTCGTCGGCAACCCGCCATACATTACGGTCAAGGACAAGACTCTCAATAAGGCCTATCGCAAGCGCTATAAGTCCATAGGTGGACAGCTGATGCTGACCGTGCCGTTTATGGAGCGATTCTTCGGCTTGGCCAAACACTGCACAGCTGTCCAGCCTGCGGGTTGGACCGGCCAGATCACATCCAACTCATTCATGAAGCGGGAATCTGGAACCAAACTCATCGAGAACTTCCTTCCCAAGAAGGACGTCACACATGTCATCGATTCCGAGGGGGCTTGGATTCCGGGTCACAACACGGATGGGACTCCGACGGTAATCGTGATCGGGCGGAACCAGCCGCCTGTAGGAGGGACCGTACGCTGCGTGTTAAGCATGGGGCTAAGGGAACCACGATCGACTGCAAACAACGGTACCGGGCCCTACTGGACGTCCCTGATCAACAACTTGTCGAACGCCGGATTTGAGAACCAATGGGTGAGCATCGCCGATTTGCCACGTGAATCCTTGGCGCACCATCCGTGGAGTTTGACAGGAGGGGGCGCCCCTCGGCTGCAGCAGCAGATCGAATCTTCCTCGGAGATGTTGTTGAAGAATGCGACTTCGGAGATCGGTTTTGGCGCAGTTACACGCGAAGACTCTGCGTACCTTTTGGGACGCGGAAAACTGCGAAGGAGCGGCGTGTCCGTCTCTCACCAGCGACCAATGGTTGAAGGGGAAGTAACTAGGGACTGGACTATCAATGATCCAATTGTTGCGCTCTGGCCATATAACTCTGCATCGCTAAAGGCAGAGCAGAACGAAGCTATTGTGAGACTTTTGTGGCCTTACCGCGCTCAGCTCGAGTCGCGTGTAGCTTACGGGTCTACTCAGATCGAACGGCGACTGCAATGGTTTGAATACTCCATGTTCTTCGCTAAACGATTTGCAACTTCATTGTCGATCGCTTTCGCATTTATTGCGACTCACAATCATTTCGTACTGGACCGGGGCGGCAGAGTATTCAATAGGTCCGCACCAATTATCAAATTGCCCGAGGACGCCACAGAAGACGATCATTTCGCACTGCTCGGTGTCTTGAACTCGTCGACCGCGTGCTTCTGGATGAAAGAGAAGTCTCAGCCCAAGGGCGGCGCTGCGGATCTAGCGTGGGCTCGGACATTCGAATTCACTGGGACGACCCTTCAAGACTTGCCGCTCCCGGCTTCACTGCCAGTCGAGCGGGCGCGAAACGTGGATCGGCTTGCCACATTACAAGCGGAGAAGGCACCCAGCAGGCTTGTTGATATGACCGTCCCAAGTACAGACCTCTTCATAAAGTCGAAGCTTGAGTTCGAGTTGATCGGACGAAGTATTGTTGCGCAGCAGGAGGAGCTGGACTGGGAAGTTTACCGACTTTACGGCTTGATCGATGAGGACGTGACCTACATGGGCACGGATCTGCCCGAGGTTGGCCTTGGCGAGCGTGCATTTGAGATCGCGTTAGCGCGAAGGGCCCGTGTCGGTGAGGCAGACACTTCATGGTTCGATCGGCATGGATCGACGCCGCTTACAGAGATCCCGTCGCATTGGCCGGAGGACTACCGTCACCTCGTGCAGCGTCGTCTGGAATTGATTGAGTCGAATCCGTCGATCCGTTTCCTGGAGCGTCCGGAGTACAAGCGTCGTTGGGCGTTTGAGCCGTGGGAAAAGCAGCAGGATCGCGCCCTGCGCCGCTGGTTGTTGGACCGCCTGGAGGACCGCTCGCTGTGGTTCGACCGGCAGGGCCGACCGTCGGCCCGGAGCGTGAGCCAGCTCGCTGATACCCTCTCCCGTGACAGCGACTTCTTGTCTGTTCTGTCCTTGTGGGACGGCAGCCGAGATGTCGACGTCGTCAGGGCACTCACTCAGCTCCTGACCGACGAGGCTGTACCGTATCTCGCGGCGCAACGACTCAACGACTCGGGTCTCCGAAAATTCGAAGCGTGGGAGCAGACGTGGGATTTGCAGCGCCGCGAGGACGCCGGCGAAGATGTGGGCTCCATTCCGGTCCCACCGAAATATACTTCAGCGGACTTCCACAGGGCATCGTGGTGGCAGGCCCGCGGCAAGCTGGATGTACCCAAGGAACGGTTCATTCTCTACCCGGACGCAGGTCGTTCTACCGACCAGACACTCCTGCTTGGCTGGGCCGGCTGGAACCATGTCGAGCAGTTCCTGGCGCTGGCCACCATCATGGATCAGCTGGTGGCAGACGGCGCGCCGGACGAACAACTAATTCCGCTGGTGGCGGGTCTGGGCGAAATACTTCCGTGGGTGAAACACTGGCACGCTGACATCGACCCCGCTTACGGCGTGAGCATGGGCGACTTCTGCGTCCAGCAGTTCGAAGAACGGGCAGCCCAGATCGACCGATCCCACGACGAGCTCAATTCGTGGCGTCCCACAACGACCGCCCGCGGACGAAGAACTAAGGTGACACAATGAGCTTCGCGAACGACAAGAACGAGAGCCGGAAAAGAGGAAGGCAGAATGCCTGAGTTGTTGAGGGATGTCTTTGAGATTTCCGAGCGCGCCGGAAGCGAAGACTACGTCCTTCGGCTGACCGACAGCGTTTCCGGCGAAGGTGCCAAACATGCTGTCGAAGACTACGTGGTCACCCCCGCGATTGCTGACGCCTTCGATGCCGCGCTCGGACTCGTCTCTAACGCGCTCAGCACGGGATTCAACCGGGGCGCATTTCTTGCAGGGTCTTTTGGTTCCGGTAAGTCGCACTTCATGGCCGTCCTCCACGCACTCCTCCAGCACAATCCGAATGCACGCTCGCTCCCTGAGCTGCAATCCGTCGTCGCGCGTCATGATCCGACGCTGGAGAACAAGAAGATTCTGCCGCTGGCATTCCACTTCCTTGACGCGGATTCGATGGAGCAGGAGCTCTTTGATAGCTACATCAAACAGATCAAGGTTCTCCACCCGGAGGCACCCCTCCCTGCCTTCTTCCCTTCAGATGCTCTCTTGCGCGACGCCGAGGGCCTGAGAGAGCGGCTGGGAGATGACGCGTTCTTTGCTGGCCTTGGGTCCGAAGCCGGCGACGATGAGTGGGCAGGACTCCTTGGGTCCAGCTCCTGGGACCGTGGCCGCTATGACGGAGCCCGGGCAGCGGCACCCCAGAGCGCGGAGCGCCAGGAACTAGTGAGCGCACTCGTGGACAGTTACTTCAAGTCCTACGCACGCCATGCCGAGTACGTGGACCTGGATACCGGACTTGAGGCGATGTCCAACCACGCCAAGTCGCTGGGATACGACGCCGTCGTCCTGTTCCTCGACGAACTCGTTCTCTGGCTCGCCTTCGCAATGCAGACCCCCGAGTTCTTCCGCCGTGAATCGCAGAAACTAACGAAACTCGTCGAAGGTGAATATGAAAGGCTTGCGGCACCACTCATTTCCGTCGTTGCACGCCAAATGGACCTCCGCCGGTGGTTTGCGGACTCGGGTGCCAGCGGTAGCGAACAGGAAGCGCTGGACCGAGCCTTCCGCCACCAGGAAGGGCGATTTTCGTCCATCGTCCTGGGTGACGACAACCTGCCGTATGTAGCCAGCAGACGACTTCTCAAGCCGAAGAACGATGCAGCACGCCACGCCATCGAGGACGCGTTCTCCGGACTTGATCGTGCGCCTGCCGTCTGGGATGTGCTTCTGGACGGGGTCAATGCTGATGATCAACACCGCGGATCTGACGAGGCCGCCTTCCGGATGACCTACCCGTTCTCCCCCGCGCTGGTCTCCACCCTGCGCTCCCTGTCCAGCGTCATGCAAAGGGACAGGACCGCGTTGAAAGTCATGCAGCAGATGCTGGTTGACCGTCGCGATGCGCTGACCATTGATGACGTTATCCCGGTGGGTGACGCCTTCGATTACATTGTCCAGGGCAAAGGTGACGCTGTCCTCGACCCGCAGGCTGCCGCCCTGTTCCGTTCGGCGACGCAGCTCTATCAGGAGAAGCTCCGTCCCCTCATCCTGCGGGTTCATGGCTTGGCGCAGACGGATCTGGATCAACCGGACCGCATCACCAGCGGCTATCTTGCCGACGACCGGCTGGCCAAGACTCTGTTGCTTTCCGCCGTTGCGCCCAAGGTCCCGGCGCTGAAAGGACTCACTGCTGCACGCCTAGCGTCGTTGAATCACGGTTCAATCGTCTCCCCACTCCGGGGCGGTGAGGCAGGAGTTGTGTTGTCCAAGGTTCGCGACTGGGCACGCCACATTCCTGAAATCCACGTGGATGCGGATCCTCGCAATCCAGTCATTCGGGTCCAACTTTCGGATGTGGACTACGAATCCATCGTGGAGCGTGCCAAGGGAGAAGATAACGCGGGCAGGCAGCGCGAGCTGCTGCGTGCCTTGGTCACGGAGAGCCTGGGAATTGATCTTGGTTCACCGGATATCAGCGGCGCAAACCGTCACAGCGTCATCTGGCGTGGCTCCAAGCGCGAGATTGAAATCGTCTTCGGGAATGTCCGTGATGCGGGGGACATCACGGAGGACCGGCTTCAGGCAGGCGCAGGCGCTTGGCGCTTCGTCATCGACCACCCGTTTGATGAATCCGGGCACTCGTTGGCGGAGGACATCCAGCGCATCGATTCGCTCCGGTCCCGAAATTTCACCTCGCGGACGGTGCTGTGGTTGCCACGCTTCCTCTCCGGAGACCGTATGAAGGATTTGCGCCGACTGGTCATCCTTGACTGGCTGCTCGGTGGCAGCGGTGACCGGTGGGCTAGCCACGCGGACCACCTGGGAGAGGTGGACCGCGCCCAGGCACGCAATATTCTGGAAGCGCAGCATAGCTCGCTACGTGACAGCCTGCTTCGAGTCATCCAGCAGGCGTACGGTGCAGCGTCTGCGGAGCCAGGGGCATTGCTGGACGACGGCGGCACGGGCCAGGTTCTGTGGTCCCTTGACCCTGGCTTCGATCCTGCTCCGCCGGTGGGCGCGAGCTTGGCATCCGCTTTTCAACAGTTCGTAGCGAAGGCCTTCGATGCGACCTATCCAGGGCACCCCAAGTTCGAACCGGCCGACGCCGAAGTCCGCCAACCTGAGCTGAAGGCCGTTGTCGCACATCTCGAACGTGCTGCAGGTGACCCTGAGCATCGCGTCCAGCTCGAAGGCGACGCGCGGAGTATCCGACGCGTGGCCAACGCGCTCCGCGTCGGCGAAGCCACTGAGACCCATTTCCTGTTCGGCGATGACCGTTTCGGCGACTGGGGCCCGACGCTGGTACGCGGTCTGTCCCGCAACGGCGTGGATGAAGACGGCCCCGTAACTGTGGCGCAGCTGCGCGCCGTCATCGATGCCGTGGAACCATCCCAAGGACTGCGACCGGAAGTTGCTGACCTGGTGATTCTGGGGTGGGGGCTACTCCGCCAGCGTGCCTGGTTCAACTTCGGCGCACCACAGGCCGGGCTGCCGGTGCCTGGAACACTGCAGCCGGGGATGGAGCTGCGACCTCAGCCGATGCCGACGGCTGAGGAGTGGAACAAGGCGCGAAAGCGTGCGGCCACGATCTTTGGTGTTGCCGACCGTCCCTACCTGACGCCGTCGGCGGTTGCTGCTCTGTCCGGCGACGTCCAGGAACGCGCTAAGGCACTGTACGAACCCTCACAGACGTTGGTCTCAGGACTCGAGGACGCCTACTCCAGGCTCGGAATCTCAAACGGAGACCGCCTCGAGATGGCACGCCGCACCTCCGTACTGGTCGGCGTGCTGCGAGACCAAAGCGGCGTCGTCCTTATCAGTCACCTGGCTGGCCTCGAGCTGCCAGGTCAAGACGAAGAGGCCGCCAAATCCCTGTCATCGGCAAGTCTTGTTGCCCAAGGACTCCGGGACTTCCAATGGGAGCGACTCGGGCCGGTGAGACAGGGCAGCGTAGGTGTGGACCAGCGGTCAGCTCGGGCGCGCCTCATCCTCGACGACCTTCGCGGGGCATTGCAGGCGAACGAACAGTCGGACCGGGCTACTGCCGCACTTGAGAAGGCTGACAGAGAAGGTTTTGCTTGGGTAGCAGGAGCAGTGAGACCACCAGGTCCAGGTGCGGGCGGTACGGGAAGCTCGAACGGAGGGACGGGCGGCGGAGCTGGCCAGTGGCGGCAGACAGTTCTCGAGCCTGGTGATGCTTTGAGCCTGTTGGAGGTTGAACTAGAGAAAATTCTCTCGTCCGGCGTCAAGTCCGTTGAGGTTCAGTGGAGAGTGATCGAATGATTGGACTGGCGCCCGCGCCTGTTTCCGTTACCCCGGCCGCAATTCAAGCGATGGTTGCTAAGGCCAGGGGGACGGATGGGCGACGCAAGGGCGGCATCATTGGCATTCGTGCGCTTCCTGATCCGGACGCTGCCGCGACGCTCGCGGACAAGGGGCAGCGAATCGACGTGGTGCCGTGCGTTTCCTCACTGGCGGTTCGGGACGCATTGCATCAGCAACGTGACGCAGAGTGGTTGGTGATTCTCACCGACCGGACCGAGTCCGATCTCGGTCCAGGAATCCTTTCGCATTTCGTCTGGCAGCAGCTACGCAACCCCGATCCCTGGGATGCGGTACGGCAGAGGTTCGCAGCCGTTTCACTGGACCGCGCACTGCTTCGTGAAGGGAATCGTGGGGAGATTGCCTACGGGCTTCTTAGGACGGCACCCGAGGACGGATGGCCGCCTGCGCCGGCCGGCGTACTTTCCCGCGACCACGCGCTCGGCTCTGTGGCGAGTAGGCAGCTTGGTCTGCCGTTTCACGGGATCGATGCCTTTGCGGTGCTCTCCTGGACGTCCGGCTTTGGGGCGGCGGCAACGATCGGCGACCTTCGTCGTGATGCGGGCGATGCCTTGGCCGATGCGGTCCTCCACTGGCTCGCTGCGCGGCTCGGCGACGGCGAACGCCCCATGTTGCGCCTATTGACAAGCGGACAACCAGACCACGTGTTGCCGCTCGGTGTCGTCCTCCATGTGTTGACGTCTGCGAAGGCAACCGGAGCGGGCGAGCGACGGACACAGGCAGAACTCGCCCTGGCGCGACTGGAACACCGTTGGGCAGGCGAGTCCATCACCGGCGCTGAACTCCAGGCCTTCGGAGCCATGTGCATCGGCGTGGTTAGGGACATGCTGGCGCGTCCGGAGAGCTGGCGCACAGGTCAGACGGCACTTGCGGCGGCTGACCGCGTGTTGAAGGACGTCAACGCCCAGCCATTCGCAAACGAGTCTTATCTGCTGCCGTCCTCCCTTAACCAGGCATACCGTGATCTTAGCTGCGCCCTCGGCGGGACTATCCAGTCGGTAGAAGCTGTCTGGGAACTCGTCACCAAACACCCGCTGAGCGCCGTGGGGCTCGAGGACGCACAGGACTCCAGGCGGCAGCCGTTCCAGGCCGCGGTGCGGCTTGAGCGATGGCTGGCCGAGGATATTGCCAACGGCAATGATCTGGCCTCCTTGGCCCGGCGGCAAAGCCATACGGACGCTTGGGTTGATGCTGCGATCAACACAGCTGCACAAGGGATCGACGAACCGGAGCTGGCGCGCTCTATCGAATCAACGGTTTTCAGAGCCCAGCAGCGCAGAACCCTGCATGACCGGGAATTCGCGCAGAAGCTGGCCATCGCCACTTCTGCTGAGAGCCGCATCGAGGGCGCATCCAGGCTTGAGCCCGTCTGGCTGATCGAAGATATCCTGCCCAAAATGGTCGCCAAGCTCGCGAGGCAAAGCCCGACCCTGCTGCTTGTCCTCGACGGCATGAGCACAGGCGTCGCGACTCAGGTGATGGCCAGCGTCTTAGCTCGTCCGGACGGATGGGCCGAGATAGTCGCTAAGGGGACCAGCAGGCGAGCCTGCGGACTGGCAGTGCTCCCGACGATTACCGAGCACAGCCGCACGTCCCTCTTGACAGGAAGACTACTCTCGGGCGGCCAGTCGGAGGAACGGGCAGGGTTCGCCGCCGTCGCAAAATCAGCCGGCCTGAAGGGCTCGGTGCTCTTTCACAAGAAGCCGCTCGATTCCTCCCGTCCCGGACACCTACTCTCTGCCGATGTGGCATCGGCCATCGCCGACACGCAGGGGCTTCCCCTCGTCGGGTCCGTGCTGAATACTATCGACGACGCCTTGGATCGCAGCGATCCCGCCGGCACTTCCTGGACCGACGACGCAGTTCGTCACCTACGACCCCTCCTGTCCGCCGCCCTCGCGGCCGGCCGAACGGTGGTACTGACCGCCGACCACGGACACGTGGTGGAGCGTCGCGCCGGGACGCAGCGGAACTATGACGAAATCTCAAGCGCCCGGTCCCGCGCAGCATTCGGAACCCCTGGTGCAGACGAAATCGCCGTGAGCGGGCCACGAGTTCTGGACCACGGAGGAAAGGCTATCCTGGCGGTCGACGAAGGACTCAGGTACGGGCCTCTCAAGGCTGGATACCATGGGGGTGGATCACCGGCTGAAGTCGTCGTACCGCTGGCCGTCGTCGTTCCGGATGGAGTGGTGCCAGACGGGTGGGAACTGGCGCCACCCCAGGAACCGCTTTGGTGGTCGCTTTCGTCGGGCGCCACTCAACCCCGGCCCGCGCCGCTTCCGCCCAAAAGCAAGAAGGCCCGTGACGAAGGCCCGGACCTCTTTTCGGAGCTGGAAGGCTCTGAGAACGCGCCTACAGCCGGAAACAAGCCCGCCAACTTGGGGGCTCGCGTCGTGGCCACCTCGGGCTATAAGTCCCAAAGAAAAATTGCTGGGCGCGTGACGCTCCTCGATGGACAGATCGAAGCCTTCGTCGACGCTGCGGTTACTGCAGCAGGTTCACGGTTGCCCCTTCACGCTGCTGCGGTCGCCATTGGCGTTCCGATTCAGCGCATCTCTGGTGCTGTTGCACAGTTGCAGAAGCTGCTCAATGTGGAAGGCTACCCAGTTCTGCGGCTTGACGGGAATTCACTTGTCATCGACGAACCACTGCTCCGCGAGCAATTTGAGGTCGGGACGTGACGGCCGACGTTTCGCCTCGTCGCCGCAGGGAGGTAATTGACGCGCTCCGCCGCGGTACCGTACCTGCCAACGGCCTGGACCTGCTGGCCGTAGGCCTGGACCGATTCCACGTTGCACTGAGCGACGAGCTCAGCTCAGTGGCATCCGGAGGCGCCACGGTCAAGGCAGTACGAGGCGAATATGGCACAGGCAAGACGTTTTTCGCCCGATACCTGTCCGAGCTGGCATTGAAGAACGGCTTCGCCACGGCTGAAGTGCAAATCTCGGAAACGGAGACACCTCTCCACAAGCTCGAAACTGTCTATAGACGGATTACAGAATCGCTTCGGACTGCATCGGTTGCCCCCAGTGCATTCCGTTCCGTCCTGGATGCCTGGTTGTTCACACTGGAAGATGACGCTTTGGCGGCGGAGCCAGGCCTCGCTGACGCCGGTGCGGCCGCGCTCGAAGCGGCGACGGCCCGGCTGTTGGACGATCGGCTGGCCTCGGTAAGTGCCAAGACGCCTGCATTCGCGCAGGCGTTGCGCGGTTACCGTTCCGCTGTCGCCACGGGGGATGCCCCAGCCGCCGACGGGCTTGCCGCATGGCTTGGCGGCCAACCCCACGTCTCCTCAGCAGCAAAACGTATCGCGGGAGTCCGCGGTGACCTCGATCATTTCGGTGCACTTGGGTTCCTTCAGGGCTTGTTGCTTGTCCTGAGGGATGCCGGGCATCCAGGTCTGCTGGTCGTTTTGGACGAGGTCGAGACCCTGCAGCGGGTCCGGGGCGACGTGCGGGACAAAGCGCTAAATGCCCTGCGCCAGCTCATGGATGAAGTGGATTCTGGAAGGTTCCCCGGCTTGTACCTTGTCATGACCGGCACCCCTGCCTTCTTCGACGGGCCCTCCGGCGTACCGCGTCTGCCCCCGCTGGCACAGCGGCTAGCCACGGACTTTGCTACGGACGGTCGCTTCGACAACCCTCGTGCCGTCCAGATCAGGCTTACCGGCTTCAACCATGATTCCTTGGTCGACCTGGGCAAACGCGCGAGAAATTTATACGCGACAGGAAGTTCCTCTGGCGACCGCATCGGGGCTCTGGTGGACGACGCCTACCTCAAGGATCTGGCTTCTGCAGTCGCCGGCGGGCTGGGCGGAAGGGTCGGCATTGCCCCCAGGCTTTTCTTGAAGAAGCTGGTGGGTGACGTACTGGATCGCGTCGACCAGTTTGCTGACTTCGACCCGCGCCAGCACTACTCATTGACGTTGTCCCGCGAGGACATGAGTGACGTAGAGCAGAACGCGGGCAATCTCTCAGCCGGTGATATAGAGCTGGAACTCTAAGCTGGTATGAGCGGATTCGATCGGCTGAGTCCTGCAGTGCAGCATCACATTGTTAATTCCCTGGGCTGGCCGGCCCTTCGCCCGCTGCAGGATGAAGCTGTAGAACCTCTGCTAAGGGGTGATGACTCGCTGCTGCTCGCTCCCACAGCCGGCGGCAAGACCGAGGCAGCAATGTTCCCACTGCTATCTCGCATGTCCGTTGAGGAGTGGCGCGGCACATCGGTCCTTTACATTTGTCCGCTGCGGGCGCTGCTGAACAATTTGGAACCCAGGATTGCCACTTACGCGTCATGGCTGGGCCGCACGGCTTCGGTGAGACATGGAGACACGACGGCAGGCGTGAGGCGACGCCAGCTTTTGGAATCGCCAGATATCTTGCTAACCACCCCGGAGTCGCTCGAGTCCATGCTGGTTTCCACCAGCAGCGATCCAAAACGATTCTTTGCTGATCTCCGCGCCGTCGTCGTGGACGAGGTCCACGCATTCGCCGGCGATGACCGGGGCTGGCACCTTCTTGGTGTTCTCGAACGACTAACCAAATTGTCGGGCCAGCCGCTCCAGCGAATTGGTCTCTCCGCGACGGTTGGCAACGCGCCCGAATTGCTTCACTGGTTGCAGGGAGGCGGGGTAGGAAGACCGGCGATAGTGGTGTCTCCAGATACCAGCGCGGCAGCTGCCCCGCAGATGGACCTGGATTTCGTGGGAAGCACCTCGAACGCGGCGAAGATTGTCGCTGGACTTCACCGCGGTGAGAAGCGCTTAGTTTTTGCCGACTCTCGCCGAGTAGTCGAAGAGTTGGCATTGGGACTGCACGACAATGGAGTCGAGACTCATGTCTCCCATTCTTCGCTGTCGGTGGACACCCGGCGTCGCTCGGAGGCGGCCTTCGCCGTCGGGCGTGACTGCGTCATCGTCTCCACCTCAACGCTTGAGCTAGGTATTGACGTAGGGGACCTGGACCGGGTTATCCAGCTCGGCTCTCCTCGAACGGTGGCTTCCTTACTGCAGAGGCTCGGTAGAACCGGCCGACGCGCTGATACGACGCGAAATATGTTGTTCCTCGCAACAGAAGAGTCCGAGTTCCTACGAGCTTCCGGGTTGCTGTTGCTTTGGTCTGAGGGCTACGTCGAGCCTGTCGTGCCGCCGTTGTCGCCTCGGCACGTCGCCGCACAGCAAATACTCGGCGTCACTCTCCAAGAACGGCGCGTTGGTGAGCGCACGTGGCCGTCCTGGTTCGGAGGACTCGAACTGGCGACGCCAGGGGAGTGGCAGTCGATCCAGGAGTGGCTGCTCGACCAAGGCCACCTTGATTCGGACGGCGGAATGCTATTTGCAGGGCCTGAAGCCGAAAAACGATACGGCCGCATTCATTACAGGGACCTGATGGCTGTCTTTACTGCGGATCCTCAGGTCGCAATTCTTCATGGCAGGCAAGAGGTCGGGGCCGTGGACCCTATGTTGCTTCAACGGAAGGTGGACGGGCCGAGACTCATTACTTTAGGCGGCAGGCCCTGGGAAGTGACATACGTCGATTGGAAGCGCCGACGGGCCTACGTTGAGCCCTCGAGTCAGGGAGGGGTGGTCAAATGGGCCAGTATGCCGCAGCCGTACTCGTTTGCGCTCTCCGACGCGATCAGGCGCGTGCTCCTGGGCGCGGATCCCCAAGGAGTCCGAACAACGAAGAGGGCCGAGAACATGACGTCGGAACTCCGGGATGAGTACTCAAACAGGGTGGACCAGAACCGGACTGTCGTTGGAGCCGGCGGAGGAAGCCGAGTTCGATGGTGGACATGGGCTGGTGCAAGAGGTAACGCAGTTCTAACGGCCGCGCTTTCTTCCGTCCGCCCCGAGCTCTTCGAAACGACCACCGCCTACGATAACTGGCAGATTGCCCTGCGGGGTGACGCAACGGCGGGTGCTGTGGCATCCGCAGTGAGCGCGGCCAAAGCCGAATTCGGAGCGGACTTCCGCGGAGTGGTACCGAGTGTTGATGAGCGAGCCGTCAGACAGCTTAAGTTCTTCGAAATGCTGCCTCCGGAGCTCGCTATGCGAACAGTTGCAGAGCGCATGACCGACTACGAGGCTGCAGAGGCAGTCGCTTCTCGGGGCTTCCTTGACTTGAGCTAGAGCTTGTCGATCCAGGTGTCTTCTTCTCGGAGGTCCCAGGCTGACGCTCCTTCAGGCCGCGGTTTCGCTGCCGCATTTTCCTTAATACGCTTCAGAACGCGATGGGCTTCGGCGGCTGTCAGTTCGCGAAGCGAAGCCAACGGCCTCACGACGCAACTTTGAGCAATTTCTTGGCGACGTTCCTGGCTATCGATCCCGGCGGTGGTGAATGCCTGGCGGATGGCGAGAACCTGGTCGTCTCGAATGGGAAGCTCCGGCGGAGTCAAGCTTTGAGTCGGTTCGTCGTCCGGGCCGAGGTTGAAAAGTACGTCATTCACAACGATGAGGATACCGTTACGTGCCGCGGGTAGGCGGCTCGGGGTGGGGTGCGGCCTGAGCCGCAGCCGTCCCTGAGAACCCGGATGATTGTAAATAAACCCTTGCGGTGAACGGGACGTTCCACTGCTCTTCCAATGAATACCCGCCCGCTGAGACCGGTGCGGCCGTATCTGGACCCCGGAGCGCATCATCTGCGCCTGAGTATGCAATGAAAGAGCCGCAGCTGGAAATGAACTGCTCCCCGAGTGTGAGCTGATTTTTTAGCCCAACTTTCGGAGAGCAGCTCGAGGTCGGCACCGACTCTTTCTGCCATGGGGCAGCGATTACGTTGACATCAAGCGTGTGGCGCGCTCAAGAGCTCAGTTCGCCCGCCTCGACGAGCTCCATTTGTTCAGCAACGAGAGCCGACCGAGCCTTCTCGGTGGTCAATTCGCTAAACGATGGCCACCGGTTGACGGCCCATGCCGCGAGGGCTGCCGAGCGAGCCTCGATTGCGGAAGCATCCCACACCTCGTGGTGCATGTACACCTGCTTCGTCGAGGAAAAGACTGTCTCAGACTGCAGAAGTTGACGAGCCTCGCTCCAACTCTTGGAGTTCTTCGCTGAATTGGCTGGTCCGGAAAGCGGCACCAAATTCCCCCAGGTATCCAGTAAACGCTGATGATCTTCCACCGATACTGCGTTTATCCATTCACCCTTATGGGACTGCGGCATCAGATGATCGACGGTAATCGGGGGGAGCACGTCCATTACTTCCACTGTGGAAACTGCGCGTTCATACTCGCGCATCGCGTACGGAAGAACCTTGCGGGAGTACACCGGCCACGTCGTGATTGCTTCCTCGAGTTCCTCATCCGTTGGAAAGACAACTGTTCGGGACGTAATTTCCTTCCGGACCTTAACCGGGTCCGCACCAGCGGATTCCCACATGCCTTTGAATATGGCGTGGAGACCAGTGGGTTCGATGCCCCTGAAGCCTCGTCGGACCAAGAATGATTCAATTATCCTCAGGCAAATCTGCGCGTCGCTAATGTCCACTTGTTCGACGGACTGGGCCGTCAGCAACTGCATGACATACGGGTATACGGAGGTGGGGCAATTCAGTTGTACGAGCCGGGCTACGTAGGGGGATACTTCAGGATCAATCTTTTCAAGCTGGCCTGATGCAATGGCGTTGTAGGAAACGACATGTTTTTTCAGCTCCTCCATGATCTTCTTCAGCTGCTGCTCCGGGGACAAGTCAAGATCTTTGAAGCTCTTGTTCCACTGTCGGGTGAGCATGGTGAACGTAGCAGCTTTGGTAACTTTGCTGTCCACCGTCAATGCGAACGGATAGAAATATCCGCTGAGAGCATCGCTAGATTCTCCAAATGCTTGCTCGAATGGCAACCACTCCTGAGTGTGCAGTTGGAGGGCCTGCTTTGGATCATCGCTGAGACGCTTCAGGACTTCGTTTCTCACCAGATCTACGATCCCAAGCCGGACACCCTCCTTGTTCAGCCGATCGAAGACTTCATTGGGGTCGTGCTCGTCTCCAAGCAGAATTTCCACGAATTCCAGTCGATCGAGGATCGTTTCCATTAGGTGTATTAAGCCTTGGACGACTGATGCCTTCTTATCCTCAACATCGTCCTCAGGCTGGGTGCGGCTCGAAATCTTCTGCTTTATCAGGGAATACGCCTTAGTCATCGTGCCCTGATCCGGTCCGACTTCCTTTGTTCCGTCCACGTCAAGAGAGAAGATGGAGCCGAAAGCACTACGCAGAATCTCGTTGAATTGGCGCGTATCGACCAATGTTGGGGCAAGTTTGGGCTGATTCTTTGTGTTCGCTTTACGACTTACCACATAGGTTTCGTAAAGGTCCTTTGCAAGCTCCAGGCCAGCAGGGCCCTGCCCTGCTGCGCGCTCAGCCAGCGCAATGACCGAGAGGATCAATGTTGTCATTCGTTGCTGGCCATCGATGACCAGGTACTTACCAGCGCTAGTAGCAGAGGAGTTTTCAACATCGGCGAAGACGAGAGCACCAAGGAATCGGCGGTCGGATGAGCCATCGAGAATTGTATCGATATCGTCCCAAAGCTGGTCGATTTCGGGCTTCTTCCAGACGTACTTCCGTTGAAAAAGCGGACACAGCAGCTGCACGTCATCCTTTAGACGATCCTGCAACGTGACTGGGTCAGCGGAAAGATTGCGATCTTTTGCCACAGTTGGACTCCTGCGTAGTTACCAGTAGAACCACAAGTTCGTGATTGCCCCTTGAGGGCCTATCCAACCCCCGTGATTACCATAGGCCCGGCGTCATCCCAATCGGAGGTACTTGAGCGTGTCGCAGAATTGTATGGCCGTAATAATAGGCGGCTAGCTTCCTCCTGCGATCCGCGCGGCGTGCCGCCTCAAGCACGAGAGCATTACGAGCGACGTCATGGCCGGACACCGACCACCATAACGCAACGCCACGCTCACCAAGTCCAGCCGGAACATCCATCGAGAGCCTCCTCGAGTCCTAGCATGTGGTGAGATTTGGGGGTGATTCACAACAAAAACAATGCTGGGCGGTGGTTCGCGCTTCTAGCGGCATCAGTCTTTGTTCTAGGCCTGGGAACCGTTATTGGATATATGGGATTCAGGGTCGACTCTGGCGCTCTCGGAAACTTCTTTGGTGTAACACCTCACCAATGGGGCGTGTTGCTATCAGGACTCTTCGGCTCGTTGGCCGGCGGTGCTGTAGCTGTCTGGGTCCTGGGCCGCACGTTGGAACATCAAGAAGCGACCCATCAACGCCAACTGGACCATTCCCAACAGCTTCATTACGGCCAGCTGGCGGCGCAGAAAGCCGAGGCAGCCCGGCAGCGAGCCAGTGCAGCCGCCGCCGCTGTCATGTCCGGACTTTGGCTCATGAACCGCGGCGCTGAAGACTCCTTATCGAAGTTCAAGAATCAGGTCGATTCAATCCTGGTTGGCATCAATGGTCTTTATCTGGAGTCAGAACACAAGCGCCTTGCCGCAGCGCTTCTGGATTTCATCGCGGAGTTCGACGATACAACCGAAGAGATACTTGCCGATGCGAACATTCGCCTGAAATTGGAGAGAGTGACCGGAACGGTCAATGGAGCAGTTGCTGCCTGGTTTCAGCAGGACAACATCGAAACTCACGAATGGGCGCTACGGCGTATCACAGCTGCGAGAGAGGAGGCCACGACCCTAATTCCGGATAACGACGACAGATGACGCTTTCTTGCCTCGCAATGGACGGCACCCCTAGTCTGGCCTTCTTCTTGTCCGCAAGCACCTGCGCTTTTGTGCGCTGGTATTCCGACCAGGAGAGGAACTGGAAGCCTTCGCCCGCCGGCCTCCCAGAACCCCGCCTTGATAAGCAGTTGCTTGCCTCGCGGCCAGGACTCCACGAATCAGAGCGGCACAGCGCCATACGTGAGGTAGTCCGTGCAGTAGGTTCCGACGAGCAGCCAGAGCCCCATGGCGTCGAGCCCGGCCAAGCGTGACTTCGTGTGGGAGTGCATCTTGTCGTCGGCGTTGAACCACGCCATGGAGTGTGTCCTTTCGCGGGCAGGCCGCGACCTGCCCGCATATATGATCCGGGGATGAATATCGTTTGTGGTGACGCGCTGGGTATCTCTTGCGGTACCTGGATCGCCTTCTGGAATGGAGCCGTTGGCGCGTTCGTCGCGGCTGTAATCGGTGGCGGAGTCGCTCTTATCGTGGTTCGACTCACGAACGCACAGCAGCGGCGAGGAGTCGAACGAACTGTCGAAATTGCGGCGGTCTCCGACATCGTTGCCGCTATCGAGGAACTGGAGTGGGTCGTTTACGTTCACGTTCAACCGGGCAAGCCTTTCGACCCCCGCCCATACCTGGTTCCCATGAGGGCAGCCATCACAAGATATTGGATGTCCAGTCGCGACGCTGAGGTTGTCGGCGAGATTATCTTGACTTGGCCAATAAAGCTGGGGCGCTTGATCGCCAGCTACCAGACTGCTGTCAAAAGGGAAGAGCCGTACGCGAGTGACATCCTGCGAAGTATCAGTGACCTGAGCACTATCGCAATGATCGCCTTACCTAAGTTCTCGTCGACCAGACTTGGCCACAGATCTGACGCATTGGCATCCATAAAGCAGGCGCACCGGCACCTAGTTACTGATGTCGAGCGTTTCGAGATCATGGTGGACGGCAAAGTACAAACTCCTCAGGCTAAGTAGGCGCTGCGGGCCGTCACGCAGCTTGCAGTGTCTCGGCCATGCAGGCCACGAGGTCATGTGCGGGATGCTCCGGCTTCGGCGAACGTTTCTTCACGGCAAATGACATGGCGCGGGCTGACATATGATGCGAAAGCACAAGCGGATTTTGCGCCGCACTCTATTCAACATTTGGGGGTCCCATGTCTCATAATTCCAGCGCGCCTGCACCTGTACGCTTACGGCCAGCCAACCTATCGGAGTGGACGCCATTGATCTCGGTTGCATTGGTCCTAGTTGGCCTTGCTGCGGAGCTTGCTATTGAGGGGCTGAATGGGGCCCACCCCTTCTTATTCGCTGTCATAGCGGTCATCGGAATCTTAGGAGCGGGGTTGCAAAAGCGACGCGTGCGGGGGTGGTGGTGGATTCCTATCTTGGTGCTCATAATTCCCCTGCTTATGGCAACTGTATTTGGCGCCCAGCTTGCAATCCTTGGCGTCGAAAGCTTCGAACCGACCGAGTATTGGAAGGTCATTGCCGCAACAATTGTCGCGATGGTCGGTTTTGTGGTTGCCAAAGTTACCGACCGCCCGTCCACCCCGTAGTCGGTCCTGACCATGCATATGAAGTTGATGTAAATGCCGCTGGCCTTTTGGCGCAGGTGATTCCAGCCTTGCTGATTTTGGTGGCTCTTCGCGGTTCGTGGGGAAATGGATCCCTGGAATGAGCGTCATGCCGCCGTCCGGACGGCACTTCTCAAGAGAATAACCGATTTGTAATTGGCGGCGTTGCGGTACCCGCGGGCGGTTCGCTTGATGTTCTTGATTGCCGTGTTGTTTGCCTCGACTTTTCCGGTTGTGGCGCCGGTGATGATCAGCACTTCGATCTCTTTCCACCACCTGCAGACGGTGCGGTAGAGCCTGTTCGTCTCCGGCCGTGCGGCTGCCTTCACCAGTTCCACGAGTATCTCCTTCGCTGCTGCGGCGTCTTCCAAAGAGCCGGTGCGCAACAGGGCCCGGAGCTGTTCCTTGACCTTCCAGACGGCCTGGAGCGTGCCAGTTGGATCGTCCAGCGCGAACACTTCCTCGAGTCGGAGGGCGGCCCGGCAGGTGAGGGTGTCGCCGCCGCGCAGCAAGAGCATGCGGTGCGCCCAGGCCTTGTCGATGGCCCGGCCGCGGCGACCCTTGACCTGCTGAGAGAGGTTCTGCCGGGTCTCGGTCATGGCCTGGTTGGCAAGCGAGATGAGGTGGAAGTGATCGACGGCGACCGCGGTGCGGGGCAGCCACATCCGCAAGGCTTTGCGGAACGCCGCGGAGGGGTCGATTGCGACGACCTGCACGGCCAGGCGCCACTGCAGGGGCCGGGCGAACAGCCAGTCCCCGACACCCTTGTGGTCACGGCCGTCAACCACGCCAAGGACCTGCCCGGTGTCCAAGTCCACGATGGTTGTCATCCACGGCTCGAAGCGTGTCCACGTCTTCGTGGTCGGGTCTTGGAAGTAGCGCACGGACCGGAACCGGTGTTCATCAATGCCCAGCATCCGCGGGCTGAGCTTGTCCACGTCAGGCAGCTGCAGCAGACAGGCCTCATTCAGTGCCGCCCTGACCATCCACCAGGACACCGCGAACCCGGCGGCGGTCTCCGACACGGCCCGGCCGGAGCGGATGACCGCGTCCACGAGCTGGTCCCGCAACCGACTCGTCGAGCGGGCACGGCGCGGCACTTGCGGTGTCGATTCGAAGAACGAGAGCCGGTCGCACGCCGCTTCTTCGCAATACCAGCGGTACTTGGACCAGAGCACCTCCACCGGCCCGGCAACGGGAATATCGCGGAGTCGTTGAAGCCGGCGTTCCTTCCGCCGGGAGGCGATGACCCCACAGCTCGGGCAGCCCGGTAGCGCCTCAGTTTCGACGATGACCTGACGTCGGCCAGCGGACATGGTCGTGGAGATGACACGGTAGTCGGGCAGGTTGAAAAGGATGGTGGCAGCATCGGCTGCGGCCCCGGTAGGCTCGTTCAAGGCTCGTGGTCCTGTTCCAGGTTGAATGCTTAGACACACTCATCCCAACAGGGCCACGGGCCCCCTTGTCTTCAACGACACGAACTCATTTCCCCACCAACCGCGAAGAGCCATTTTGGTGGCACTTGAGGACCGCTTAAATCCACAGAAGATTGCGTCGAGACGATGGCGCGTATGGCTTCGCCAATCCCGCGAGGCGTCGGTCGTTGCTGGAGTCTTCTCGCTTTCCCTTTGCATCTGGGTTGTCCTGACGAAGACGCCGAGCGACTTCACAACTTGGGTTGTAATCGTTAGCACGCTTCTGATCCTTGTTCACTTGTTTGTTCTTTTCGCCGGGATGTTCGGCAGGGAAGACGAAGCGTTCGAACAATCGGTCGAAGCCAAGGGATAGCCACTACTCATGTTTCGAGAAGATTCTCGGCCATCTGGGCGACGACAGGGGGCGCCGGATGTGTAACGTGCTTCCATGTTCGGCCGACCGCGATCATCGTAATGCACGAACGAGAGACGCCGAGCTTGGCCGCGATGTCTTTGTGCCGCCAGCCGAGCTGGATGGCAGCTTTGACGCCGCGAACTTGGTCCTCGGTCATTTTGGATGCCGGCTTGTGTGAGCCTTTGCCCTGGCGGCCGCGGTCCGTCATGTCCTTGCCGTTCTCGGCATTCAGGTCAGGACGTAGGTGGGCAGGGATAACGCATGGAGGCGTATCGCATGAATGCAAGACCTGCCTGCCTTCAATGTCCATGCCAGCCAGCGTCGCCGAGACGCGGTGCGCCTTTGCCGAAGGGCCCGCTTCGCTGGCCCTTCGGCCGGATCACTCCGTAGCGCCCCGCCGCCACCAGCCGGGCCCGTTGAGCCAGGTACCGCGGGTCGCCGGGACCAACAAGCACGCCCAGCGCCTCGACGGCCGCGGCATCCGCGGACCCAATAGCCTGGTGAGCCAGCGCAGCAGGAGCGACACAGCGCGGGTGGCGCGGACGGCTGACCCGACGGCGAGGTCCAGCTGGTCCCGCAGCGACTGCACGGCCAGGATTCCGGAGCGGCTGAGCAGGGGAGCGGTGGAGGCCTCCAGTGCCTCGGGCACGCGCCCGTCCCGCCACAGCCGCAGCACCCGCCCCGAATCCCAACGCCCGGTCAGGCCGGCAGCCAGCCGGTACGGGT
Source organism: Pseudarthrobacter sp. SL88 (assembly GCF_026672455.1). Classification (NCBI taxonomy): domain Bacteria; kingdom Bacillati; phylum Actinomycetota; class Actinomycetes; order Micrococcales; family Micrococcaceae; genus Pseudarthrobacter; species Pseudarthrobacter sp. SL88. The sequence goes on along the minus strand of NZ_JAPPRD010000001.1, from coordinate 2,859,799 downwards.
TCGACTCCACTGCGTCGCCCAGCATCGACCGCACGCGGAACATCTCCGTCCGGATGGCCTGCGGGGTGCCGCGTCGCCGTGCAGCTCGTACGCCAGTTCCTCGGCGCTCCACCCCTGCGACCGGGAGTCCAGCAGTGCCAAGATCACCGCGCGGCGCAGCGTCAGCGGCACCCGGCTCCCGTCGGCAAACACCGCTGCGGGCCGGTCATCGAGCAGCTCCGGCGACGAAACCGCAACACCATGCTCACGCACGCCCTGCCGCGCCGCACGCCCAGAAGACGAACCACCCAAGGAGGCACCGCCGTTGGACGTTCCCAGCAGCGACTCGGCCACCCGAACCGTGCACCGCACCATCCCTGGCGTGTCCGCCCTGATCGTGTCCAGCGGCCCCGACACATCCAGCACGCCCAGCAGCCGGCCGGTGGCCGGGGCCGTGATTGGCGCCGCGGTGCTGGCCCAGTCGTGGTGGGTTCGGACCAGGTGCTCGGCGGAGAACAGCTGCACCGAGCCGCCGGTGACCAGGGCCCCGCTGATGGCGTTGGAGCCGATCCCCGCCTCGGACCAGTCGGCGCCCTCGGAGAACTCCACCCGATCCGCCCGGCGCAGCACCTCGCGGCTGCCCACCCGTCAGAGGGCCTCGCCGCCGGCGTCGGTAAGAACGAGCAGGTGCCGGCCGGAACTGGAATCGTCCGCCAGCAGGTCCTGCAGCGCCGGCATCACCTTCTGCAGCCGGTGCTCGCGCCGCAGTTGCGCCACCCCGGACGGATCGTGCAGGTGCCGCGGGCTGTGCTGGTCCGGACTGATGCCCAGCACCATGGACCGCCGCCACGACTCCACCAGCGGCACGGGATCTCCGCGCGCGGGACACCGGAGATGACCAGTTCGTTCGCACGGCGCAGGGCACGCGCGGACTGTCACCCTCGCTCTGTATCTGGGCGCACGCGAGCCGAGGCAGCCCACGAAGGTATTGTTGGCGAGGGGACCGTACACGGTCAAGTCCTACACCGGTGATCGGGTTGACCGCGGCAGGCCGCACAGCAGCACGTTGCCGGTGTCCGAGTTGACGGTGGAGGCGCCGTCCGGAATTACTGAGGAGCGTGACTGGTGGGCAATGCCAGTGATTGGGCATTGGGGCTCAAGAAAATCCATGAGAAACAACTAGACCGTCCCCGCCGTGTACACCGGCTGGGACGGTCCAAAATTCTCTTCACGACCGGCCACGCCGCCTGCACGATGGGCGCAGCGGTCGGGGCAGTGTCGGTCGATGCTCCCGACCTTGTTTTCTGGATTGCAACGGTGGCAGGGTTTTTCGGCGGAAAGTACTTCTACCCGGTGCCCCGCAGCAGTGTCGCGAGCCCCTACGGCGCCAGGGAGTTTGCCAGGAAATCCCCGACCGATCTGGACTTCATGACCCCGGCCGAGATCCGGGCCTACCAATTCAACGCAGAATTCGCCCAAAAGGGCGTTACGCCTTTGGCTCTGGGGACCGAGGACGCCCTGGGGCGCCAGCGTGAGGCGGTCCGAACAGCGTCCCAAGCCTCAGGTGTGGACCCTGTGTTGCTAGCGGATTTTTCCCTGGCGGACCTGAAGGAATACGGAAGGACCGCGAACCGCCATGATCTGCTGAAGCGGCGGTGGCTCACCTACGAGATGGACCCGCAGCTGCAGTTCGATTATCCCGCGATGTCAGATACTTCCCGTCCGGCCACTTCGGCCATGCTCAGGGCCATGCGCGCCGCCGACCACGAGAGAACCGCAGGTAACCCGGCCGAGTATAAGCTCGCGGTGGACCGGTTTTCCCGGGCCCTGGCGGCGGCGGAAGCAGCAGCCGGAGTGCCCTGACAACAGGGCCGCCGACTGGGTGACCTGGCAGGCGGTGGGGAGGGCTAAGCGGAGAAGATCGCGGCGGATACCCATCACCGGCTGCATCGTGTTGGAGGGCCTGATGGAGCACGGCTTCGACACCCTCATCAATCAAAAGGACACGGCGGTGAAGGTTCCGCTGCACCCGTAGGTTCTGGCGTCCGTGCGTCAGGAAGGACGACGGCGGGACGCGAGTGCCGCCGTCGCGCGTTCCGTGTCTGCCTGCGGGGAAATGAGTCAGAGATTAAACGGGCCCGGTCACTTCTCAGCATTCGCGCAGGAACGCGGAAGCATTGGATCAAGACCGGTTTTGCCAGTGGGTTCGCATGAGACGATCCACGCACTACGCGCAGAACGCACGACTTGGGGGTCTCCAACAGTGAAGTATAAAAGATTATTGCTGGCGCCTGCTCTTATAGCGCCTACTGAAGTGGCCACCAGGCGCGCCTCGCAACCACAGCACGCTCAGACTTGTGAAAGTCACAGCCGTGGAATCCGCATCAAACTCCAGGGACACTGATGAGCTTCGACTTCCACTCCGATACTCCGGCCGGCAAGGACCCTGACTCCTTCAGCCCCACCTTGCGGAAGTACCACCAGCTGCTGTGGAGCAAAGAGTTGCCCACCGGCCAGCACTTCCACCTGGCTATGGAACCCCGCAGGTACCTCGTGCACCGCTCCTCGTCAGGTGTTTTCTTCCTCGCCAGCGACACGATCACCACCAGGCTGCGAAAGAAAGCTCGGAACGTCATCCGTGACATACCGGAAGACGACCTACCCAAGTACATCGGCTACACGGCCGGAAGCACGCTCGTGTTTCCAGGCAACAGGATCGGCAGAAGGCCGACAGTCAATGGTGCTCGCGGACTGCACCCCAGGATCGCCGACCGCTTCGACCTGACCCTGGAATGCATCCGCCGCCACTATTTTGGTGGGCCGAGCCCCCTCGCCGAAGTCCTGCTCCGGTACGCGGAATTCTTCGCGCTGTTCGGGGATTTCGCCGGGTACGTCAGATTCTTTCTATTGGAAGACCTCGTGGAGGACGACGGACAGACCATCCGGTTCTTCCACTCGTTCGCCGACTTCAGCACACCAGCTGTTCCGAAGGACCGTGACGAATACCTCGAGTATCTGCGGCTCAGCAACGCCTTCATCGCCGCACGCAATCGAAGGATCGACGAAGAACTTGAAGGCCGGATCGCACGATAAACCGGAAACCCACTGGTCCGGGCCGTAACCTACCGGTCTTCCGGACCGCTGAGCGGCGCCAGAACCAGCAAACAAGCAGGATTGTCAGTGCCGGATGCCATGATTGGTTTGCATTGATTGAATGACGGTACTGATGGCGGTGCCGTAGATGGGGGAATGTGATGAGTCTGTCCAACCGCGAGTACGTGGGCCGGGCCCTTGAGGCCCTGGCGGTTGGCCTTGAGCCCTACATCGCAGCAGTGCTCTCTGAGGTAGCCCCCGGCGTGGCTTGGACCAAGATCATTCAGCACAAGGATGAGAACGCCGGCCGCGCTGCGCAATCCTACGCACCCACAGATCTCAGCCTGCAGCTGCGCATCATGACTGAGTCCATGGGCTCACTTGGCTACCCCTTCAACCTCCCGCATGAGGCACGCAGCCACACCTCCGAGCTGCGCCAGGCGCGGAACCGCTGGGCCCACAATGAGAGCTTCGACGACGCCGATACCTTCCGTGCCCTGGACACCGCAGGTCGGCTGGCCAAAGTGCTCGGGCTGGACCACACTCACAGCAAGTTGGTCGTGCTTCTCACCGAGTACCAGAACCGGTCCTCTCCGAACCGGGAACAACCGGAAGAAGACCAGCAGGCTCTGCCGGCCGCTGTCGCGCAGTCCGACCACCCGGAGGAGAGCCTTCCGGGTGAGCCCTCGGTCCCTGGACCGGCTGCATCCGCTGCCCACGTTTTAGTTGAGGTGACCACAGCAGATGCTCTGAGCTACGCGATGGCGCACAACGGCTTCCGCTTTGTCAGGAAGGTCAAGATCACCAACATGGGGGCGGAAATCCGTGGTGCAGTGGTCCAGGTGGAGGCCTCCGCGCAGTCAGGCCGGATCTCCGGTGACTTTCAGCAGTATGTGGACCTTGCTGCAGGCCAAACCATCACGCTCGATGACCTCAACGTCCCGGTTCAGGCCGCCACCATGTACGAACTGGCTGACCGCCAGATGGGGAAGGTCCTGGTGACCGTCCACGCCGCGGGCGCCGATGCCGCCGTGGGGGAGCTGGGCCGCGCAGAGACAGACCTGACGCTCCTGCCCGCACAATTGTGGATCGCCGGACGGGGACTCGTCTCCTATGAGTTCCTGGCCGCGTACGTGCAGCCGCACCACCCCAGCATCGCCCAGCTCATGTCCGAGGCCGCCGACATCCTCACCCAAACAACGGGCAGCGGCAGCTTCGACGGGTACCTGGAAGACGGGGACCGGGTTGACCAGATCGTGTTCGCCATCGCCCAGGCCATGAGCGCCCGTGACATCCGCTACAGCATGCCACCCGCCAGCTGGGGACTGGAAGGCCAGCAGGTACGCACGCCGGCGCAGGTCCTTGACAACCGTTTGGGCACGTGCCTGGACACCACGCTGGTCCTAGCCGCCGCTTTGGAATTCTGCGGCATCAGGCCTCTGCTCTGGCTGGTGGACGGCCACGCCTTCCTCGGCTACTGGCGCGAGGAAGGCAGCCTCAGCACTGCGGCCTCCGACGAAGTGCCCGAGCTGGTCAGCCTCGTACAGCGGGGCTTCATCGGCCTAGTGGAAACCACGCTCCTCACCGGCAGTCAGCCGATCTCGGCGGCTGCACTCCGCAGCAGCCCGCTGAACCGTTATGTGGAAAGCGGCAATGACGAGATCAACGCGGTGACTGACATCAGGCGCGCCCGCCTCGATGGCATCTACCCGCTGCCGGCCCGGACCACGTCCGACGCCGGAACCTACACCGTGGTCAACTACGTCCCGGAGACCAAGACTGCGCCGGCGCTGCCGAAGAAAGCAGCCTCAAGCGGGGGACCGGCCAGGACCACATCCGATGTTCCACCCCGGGTGGTCCAATGGAAGAACGCCCTGCTGGACCTGAGCCTGCGGAACAGGCTCATCAACTTCACTGACACCGCCCGGTTCCCACTCGCAGTGCCCACAGCGTGGATGGGGGCCTTCGAGGACCTCATCAGCAAGGGCACGTCCGTCAGCCTGCTACCTTCCAACCAGATCAGTGCCATCCACCAGGAGCGGGGCATCCGCTTCGGCAAAGACCTTCCCCAGGACGAACTCGCGGAGCTGCTCAGCTCCAAAAAGGCAGTGTTCGCCGAGGTCAGCGAAGACGGCTACAACGCCAAGATGCGCGGGCTCGCCTACAAGGCGAAGACCCAGCTGGAGGAAACGGGAGCCAACAACCTCTATCTGGCCATTGGCAGCCTGATGTGGGAGCTGGACGGCCGGGCGCTTCGGTCCCCGCTGGTTCTGGTCCCGGTCAAACTGACTTCTGCAGGGAAAAACGGCCTGTACCGCGTGTCACTCGATGAGACCGGCCAGTCCACGCCGAACTATTGCCTCCTCGAGAAGCTGGCGCAGTCCCATGACCTGCGCATTCCGGGCCTCGCGGAGCCGGAGGAAGATGGGTCCGGAATCGATCTGGACGCCGCGTTCGCTGCTGTGCGGGCCGCCGTTTCGGCCAAGGGCCTGGCTTTCCGAGTGGAAAACACCGTGGACCTGTCCATGTTGCAGTTCGCCAAATTCCGCCTGTGGAAGGACCTTGACGAGAACTGGAAGGAATTCACCGCCAACAGCCTGGTCAAACACCTGATCAGCACCCCCACGGAACTCTATTCAGACAGCGTTGCCGTCACGCCCGACGGCGACCTGGACGCCTTGGCTGCCCAGTGTCCAATACCAGCGGACTCGTCGCAGCTGGAGGCAGTCGCGTCTGCGGTCGCCGGCCAGACGTTCGTCCTGGAAGGCCCTCCGGGCACCGGCAAGTCCCAGACCATCACCAACCTCCTGACCCGCGCCATTGTCGACGGCAAACGGGTCCTGTTCGTCGCCGAGAAGCGGGCAGCACTCGACGTCGTCCAGAAGCGGCTCGACGACGTAGGAATGGGACCGTTCTCCCTTGACCTGCACGACAAGGGCAGCAAGCCGGCGGTGGTGCGGGCGCAGATCAAACATGCCCTGGAGCTGAGCCTGTCTGCGAATAAGCAGCAGCTTGAGACTGCCTCCACCGATCTTGCCTCAGCCCGGCGTGGACTGATCCGCTACGCCAAGAACGTCCATGAGGAGAATGGTGCACAGCTGTCCCTCTACAGCGCGCGGACCAAGGCGCTGACCTATGAACCTGACCATGCGACGGTTCCGCTCAGCCCGGAACTGACAGCGTCCTTGAACGACTCAACCCTGAGCTCGGTTCGGCAGGTGTTCCGGGAACTTCCGGAATTCAGCGACCCCGTCCGCCCTGGATCTGACCACCCATGGCGCTTCGTCTCTGCTGCGTCGGACGACCAGCAGGAGCAGCAGCTGCTGGCTGTGGGACGCCGCCTTAATGAGGCGCTGAACGCCCTCCGGCCGACGCCTGGGCTTTCGTCGGTTCTGGACGCAGCGCAAACGCCGGCCGACGTCGGAACTCTTGCCACGCTGCTGCAGGACCGGAACGTCCCCCTGGGAACACTGGATGTGGTCCGCTCCGGGGACTGGTCGGTTAACGCTGAACAGCTGGAGAAGCTGGTTACGGCCTTTGCGTCCGTTCAGCATCCGGGCCTTGAGCAGGTAGCGCCGGGGGCTATGGATCTTCCGCTGCCGGAAATCCTCGGCCGTGCGCAGCAGGCGGCAGCATCCGGGTTTTGGGGACGCAAGAAGCGGCTGCTGGCAGTGGCCGCCGAACTGTCTCCCGTGCTTGTATCCGGAGCTGAGATCCGCCACAAGGAGCTTGTGCCGCTGCTGGAGAAACTGGTGGCCGTCCAGCAGGAGGTCTCCGGCCTGCGGGCAACGCGGGGGTCCTTGCCTGGGCTTCCTGCGGATCAGCGATGGAACCCGCTGACGCCGGACGCACAGGCCGACCTGAGACACCGAATTTCCTGGCTTCGCTGGGCCGCGCAGGCGGTGCAGCCGTCCCCGAAGCCTGACGCGGTGAGCTTCCAGACCGAGCTTCGTACCTTCCTGAAAGATGCCCCCGACGTCCACCAGAACGTTGTCGGCTGGCTGCGCGAGCTTTCCCATGCCTGGGAAGAATTCCTGAAGATCCAAGGTGTGGGTAGCGATGACCTGCGTGCGTGGACCGGTGAGCGAGGTTTTCTAGCCCGATGGTGGGAAACGTCGGTGCCGCGGCGATTGGACGCGGCGGTGTCGGTCCCGCTGACGCGGTGGCTCGAGCTGATCCGTCATGTCGAACCGCTGCGTGCCGCGGGATTGATCGACGCCCGTATTGCCATCCTGGACGGCGAGCTGGAAGCAGATGATGCAGCAGCAGCCTTTGAACGCGGCCTAGCTGACGGGTCGCTGGCCGAACGCCGCATCGCTACAGGGTTGGCCGACTTTGATGCTACGGTGCACGAGCGCACCATTGAGCGGTTCACCTCGCGCGCCGAAACCGTACGTGAGCTGCTCAAAACCAACCTTGCCGCCGGGGTCCTGCGCTCCCGGACAGTCTCGTCGTCGTCGACCTCGGGGCGCATGGGCGAGCTGCAACGGCAACTGACCCGGCAGCGGGGTGGCTTGTCCGTCCGGAAACTGATGGAACACTACGCAGATCTCATCACGGGGATTATGCCCTGCACGCTGGTCAGCCCGGATTCGGTGGCGCGGTTCTTCCCTGCCAAGGCCGGTCTGTTCGACATCGTTGTGTTTGATGAGGCCTCACAGATCCGGGTTGCCGACGCGGTAGGTGCCATGGGTCGTGGTGCTTCAGTGGTAGTGGTGGGTGACAGCAAGCAGATGCCGCCCACGTCGTTCGCGGAGATTTCCTCCGACGCCGGCAGCGACGGTGACGCCGAGATCTCCGTGGTGGAGGACATGGAGTCGATCCTTTCCGAATGCGTGGAAGCGCGGGTGCCGCGGCAGTGGCTGTCCTGGCACTACCGGAGCCAGGACGAATCGCTGATTGCTTTCAGTAACCAGCAGTACTACGACAGCAAGCTTTCCTCGTTCCCGGGCCCGTCCCACGGCGCAGCGAATGCCGGTGTCCGCGGGCACGGCGTGAACTTCGTCCGGGTTGATGGCCAGTTCCACCGTTCGGGACCGTCCAAGGTCCTTCGGACCAATCCCGAGGAGGCTGCTGCGGTGGTGGCCGAAATCCGCCGCAGGTTTGATACTGATCCCGCGGGAACTCCCTCCGTGGGTGTGGTGACATTCAACCTGCAGCAACGCGCATTGATCGAAGGCCTGCTGCGTGACACGGAGGACCCCCGTATCGTCGCTGCCCTTGATGAGGATGCAGAAGGGCTGTTCGTCAAGAACCTTGAGAACGTGCAGGGTGATGAGCGGGACGTCATCCTGTTCTCCACGGGGTTCAGCAAGAATGACAAGGGCTACCTGCCGCTGAACTTTGGCCCCTTGAACCGGTCTGGTGGGGAACGGCGCCTCAACGTTGCTGTCACCCGTGCACGCCGGCAAGTTATTGTCTTCTCCAGCTTCAACCCAACCGATCTGCGCTCCGAGGAAACCAGCTCCGTTGGCATCAAGCACCTGCGGTCCTATCTTGATCTGGCCGAGCAGGGCACCGCTGCTCTTCCTTACGACGGGCGCCGTGCCGCCAGCATTGACCTGCACCGGGAGGAGATTGCCGACGCGCTGCGGGACCGCGGCTTTGTTGTTTCGTCGGATGTAGGATTGTCCGATTTCAAAGTTGATATCAGCGTTGCCGTTCCCGACAACCCGAGCCGCCCGTTGATGGCCGTCCTTCTGGACAGCCCCGCGTGGGCTGCCCGCCGGACGGCGGGCGACCGGGACGGGCTGCCCAGGGATGTTCTGACGCGGATGATGCGATGGCCTTCAGTGGAGCGCGTCTGGTTGCCGGCGTGGCTTGCCGACCGGAACGCGGTGCTGGACAAGCTTGAAGCTGCTCTGGAGGAAGCGTACGGGGCGGCAGCTCCTGCTTCAGAACCTCAGGATGCGTTGACTGGCGGAACTCCCGCGGTGACGCGTTCCGGACGACGGGCGGCAGAGGCGGCCGTACCTGAGCAGGAGTTCGTTCTGGTCGCCGGCAAGGACACTTCCCCGCTTGGCCAGGGAACCCTCCTGGAGGCCGTTCAAGCGAACCCTAGGCCAGCCACGGTTGTTACCGCATCCGCCCAGGCCAGCTACGAGCCTTGGATTGTGCGGCGCTTCGGCGGCCTTGAAGTACTGGACACGCTTCACTCCCGCCGCTCCGTAACAGCCGTACGCGAAGCTATCCAAGATGTGATCGCAGCAGAAGGACCAATCCACCAGGAGCGGCTCGCCAAGCTCGTCTGCGCGGCTTTTGAACTCAACAAGGTGAACTCGCAAAGGGCAAATTCCGTACTCGATGTTTTGGACGAATCACTCCACTACTGCGACGCCGACGGGTTCATCTGGGACGCCTCGGTTGACCGAGAAATGTGGGAGCAGTTCCGACCGAACAGCGCTGACATCACTAGGAAGCCTGAGCACATCAGCGTTGTCGAAATTCGGAACGCGATGGTCGACATTGTGCGGCTCTCCGGTGGCATTGCAGTGGACGAGCTCCACCGAGAAACCATCAGGACTTTCGGGGGCAAGCGTTTGACGGCAGGCGTTACAGCCCGCCTGAACGAAGGACTGCAGTATGGCGTTGACACGAAGAGGCTTGAGCTTCGAGGTGCATTCGTGCAGCTGGCTAGCTAGGCAAATAGGGCACTTAGGCAATCATTGATTCTTCCCAGAAGGCATAGCAAGCGGGCCTGCAGATGCCGTTAGCTAGCTGGTGCCCGCACCCTGAACAAATTGATTCAAATTTTGATCGGAGTTTCCCATGACCCAAGAACCCACGCTGCTCTTTCTGCACGGCGTCGGAGACGGAAACAGAGACCGTGCGTGGCTGACTGGCCTTGAGGCGGCGTTATCGCGCCTGGGGTATCCGGGCATAACCCCTGAACGCATACTTGCACCCAGGTATGCTCACGCACTCAGGGACAGTGATGAATCCTTCCCGCTTCCGAAGATCAACGTCAAGCAGCCTGCGAGGGACAAGGTTCGCCAGAATCGCCGGGATTTTGAGCGACGGACAGCTGCGCTGGAGTTTCGGCTAGGAAGACATGACCACGGAACCGGCTGGGGTGGCGCCGAACTGGTGGTTAACGGGGCGGCGAGCCTTCCCGGTTTCGCGCAAGTCCGAAAGTACCTCGGTGACGCTGACGTCAGGGCACAGGTTTTGCGGCTCATCCTTAGCAAACTGCCAGCAGCCGGCCGGATAGTAATTGTTGGTCATAGCCTAGGGTCGGTAATTGCTGCAGACCTAATTCAGCGGTTACCAAAAGAGCTTGAGGTGGTCGGCTTGGTCACCATCGGCAGCCCACTGGCGAGCGGCAGGTTCAATGTCGACAAACTGCGCGAAAATATGCAGGAGCCACCCACTAACTTGGCTTGGTGGGCAAATTTCTGGAACGTGCTGGACCCTGTAGCGGCGCACAGGGGCCTGTCTTCGGTGTACAACTGGATGCTTGACTTCCGAATTGGAACTGGATTTAACCACCACGTACACGACGCCGAAACGTACCTTTCCCACGATGCGGTCGCCGAAGCCGTGGGGTTTGGGCTCTTCGGATCCAAGTCCAAGGAAATCGTCCTCGCTGAGCGAGGTCTCGATATTCCACTGGATGCGTCTGAACTGACTGCCTTGGCGGCACTACGTTATGCCCATCTGCTCAAGGAACGGCTAGACGGCGAACAGCGTATTCGATTTGCTGGAGCGTTGCGGCAAGTGCAGGCCACTGTCGTCGACGAAATTCGACAAAGGAATAAGGAAGCGGGGAGGCCGCTGCCCTCTCAAGTTGCAAGGCTGGCCTTCGACGCATCAGACTCGAATGCGAAGGTCCCCGAGCCCCTGCCGAGCCGTCATCTCACTAAAGAGGACGCGGTAACGCTGCTGACCGTTCTGGCATCGGAAAATGTGATCCGGCCTTTTGATATCAATGTAGACCGCGCTAAGTGGCTCGGCGCAATGCGGGAGCTCACCTCGGAGATGGGGTTGGGTAGCCAGTACGGTACTCACGTTTTTGAGGCTGCCAAGGAGGCTCAAGATGTGCTCAGTGGAGCGCTCGTAATTGATTGGAAGAAATGGGGAGCACTCGGAGCGGGTGCCGTTGCACTGGTCGTTGCTACCGGCGGCTTGGCCCTAGCTGCGGCGCCTGGGGTAGTCGGGGCCGCAGTCATCACTAGTGCCCTAGCCGGATTCGGTCCTGGAGGAATGATTGGTGGACTTCTAACTGCGGGAACGCTGGTGGGTGCGGGTGGTGGTGGCATCGCCTTCAGCCTCGCCAGCCCCGGTACTACAGCCGAAACCGTAGAAGCAGTGATCCAGCGCCGCTTGGCGGCCGCGATTCTGCGCCAGCGGCAAATGCTTGAACCCGATTACACGTTGTGGAGCATCTTAGCTTCAAATGAGATAACAGTCCGCCGCGAATACGAACGGCTGGATGAGTTCTCCGACGAATCCTCTCAGGCACTCAAAGAGCTGAAGAAGAAGCTCGAGACAATCGGAAGAGCAATGAAGTACTTGTCCGAGAATGGCCTTGAACCCAAGCTGGTTGAATATCCGGAGAAGGCTGCGGGGGACTGGGCGGAGAGCCATGACGCTGCTGCTGCGCACCAGCCGTCACCACTTAGCTAGCCGTACTCTTGACCTCAATTGGTAGTACACGGGTTGCACGCGCAGCCAAATGTCCAGGGTCAGTTGGCGCGCTAAACCGCCCAGATTCGTAATGCTAAAAATCGTTTGACGGCCCGTGCCGGCGATCTGTTACGGACCCCGATTCTTACCGTGACCACCTGAGGGCGTTTTCGACGTCAAATGAAAATGGAGACCTAATGCTCGTAAAGCTATTGAAGGCACGGTTCCGGCTTTGGCCTGTTCTGCTGATCGCCGCGCTGGTTGTTACGGGATCGTTCGCCGCATTCGCATCCGGAGCACTTAACGCGACGGCACTGAGGTCGCTGTTCACCAGCAGCTCGCACGAACGCGATTCGCAGGTGGTTCAGTCTGTTACTCGCTTGCAAGAGGTCGCGTTGCTCAGCCTGCACATCGAGGGTATTTCGAAGCACGAGAGCAATGGAGAAATATTCGGTGTGGCCGTGCCCGCGAGCGAGAAAACGACCCTGATCCAGTACAAGTTCGACGCGAAATTGGGCATTGATGGGGCACAGGTGACCATCGAGCCCAATGGCCCAGATTCTTTTCGGGTAACTATCCCTCAGTTCATTGGCATCGGCTTCGACGAACCAGTGTTCGAGGATCCCCTGGAGATGAGCAACGCGCTTAGCTGGATGGCAACGCCAGCCGTTCAAACCCGCATGATCAACAACATCCTCAGTGACGAGAACAAGCAGAAGTACATATCCCAAAACGAAGCAGCACTGAAGGAACAGGCGAAGGTCTTCTACTCAGGGCTCATCGCTAACATCGACCCCGATATCGCCGTGGAATTCGCCTTCGCAGAATAGATGCCGCTGAGCTCCGTCCCGGGGGTGGCCATGGATGACCGGCGCTGCGTGGACTGGTGCGCTAGTTCCAGGCCCGGAGGACTTGGCGTCAGGTCTACGCAAGAAAAGCCCACCTTGCAAGTTTGAAAACCTGCATGGTGGGCGTTTCCCACAGCGGCCGCCGATTAGCTCAGCGGGCCGCAGATGTTCACCGCGTTGGCCTCATTTAGGCGCTCGATTGAGGGCACAAAGGGCCTCACTTCTTGCTGGTTCTCGGGCAAATCGAGGGTTACGGCGTAGTTCACGTTGCCGCGGACGAAGAAGAGGCCTCCAAGTTCCGGGGAGAAGAGGAGATTCTGGCCGGTGGATACTACTTCGAAGTACTTATTACCCGCTTTATCGGTGGCTACGGTATAGCGCGAACTGCCCGTTGCTGTGTACTTCACGGTCTTGCCAGAGGCGAGGTTTGTGGTTGTCACCTTGAACCCAGGTGAGGTGGTTTTATGGTCCTCGAGCCAGTCGCCTATGAGCTTGGTCTTGCCTGTGATCTCGATGCGTACCGGAAACGCGCATAGCTCACCCGCGCCGAAATCCGGTAGGGTCTGGTCCGCTGACACGGGTGGTGCGGCGGTGGCCGGAGCGGCCAGCCCAGCGAGTGAGGCGGCGCCTGTGATGGGTATGGCAAAGCGAGTTAGCCAGTTTTTCATTGGAGCACTCCGCTATAGCTTCTGAATAAATCCCCCAAAAACGGGACAAGTCCCTGACTGCAAGGACTTGGAGTTTATGAAGCCACTTCTATTGCCATCACCAGTAATTGATACTCACATTTCGAAGTTAGGGATTACCCGCGTACTTTTCCCAGTCGGTAGCGCACTCTCCGAAAAACTGTGCCGTGCTGCCTTGACCTCCAGGCTTACGGACGAACGGGTGTGGCCGCCTCGATGCCGACCACCGTTGTCCACGGACGGGCGGTCCACGACGTCACAACGCCGCCAGTGACATAGGGGTCGGCGGCCGCAAAGGCTTTGGCGGCCTCGAGAGGGTTCTCGCCGGTAAAGATCAGCAGCCCGGTGAAGGGGCCGTCACCAATGGCCCCACCCAGCAGAAGCTCTCCGCGTTCGACTGCCTCCCACGCGGCCTTGAGGTGGAGTCTGCGGAATTGCTCGCGGGATTCTATATAGTCGTCCGCGTAGGTGTATTCGAGCACGGCGTGCATGCGTGGCTCCCTTTCGTTGTTCCGTCGATAGAAGCAGGCTACACACCCCTAGACTTTGCGTTGCAGGGACAAAGAACACCAAATGGGGGAATCATGTCGGTCAGCAGCCACCAGGAACACGATGACGCGGTTCATACCGAGCATCAAGCGGCCCTCGCCCGCGGTGAACAGCGGGTCCTGTATTTGACCAAAGACGGGATGCTTCACAGCTACACCAAAACGGAATTGGGAGGCCCGCCGAACGGAAGCACTCGCTGGTGGCAGAACCTGCCTGGATTGTTGGTTCTGTTGACGGTTCTTGGCCTCACCACGTTCGTCATAATTACGGATCCGGGAACAGCCACACAACTAGGGGCAACCATATGCGCTGCCGTGCTGTTCGCGCTCGGCGCGGCGTACCTAATTTGGGAATCGGTGGTGGTCTACCGCGCTCGAAAAGCGCGCCTCCGCCGGGGATCACCCGATCCGCTCAAAATCATGAGTGCAAAAACGAAGCTTCCAGAGTCCTACACGCAGTCGCAGCCCATCAGGAAGAGCCGATGGAACAGACCCTGACCGCCGTGATGCCGCGCTGGGAAGAACCTGCGGGCCTCACAACCGTTAGACCGCAGCCACCTCAACCGTGACCCCAGCATCCCGGAACTTCTGCACCTGGGCCGGGTCCGCGCCGTCGTCCGTCACCAAGGTCCAGGGCAAAGCCAAACGTGCCCACGCGTGGAACGGGCGCAGCCCGAGTTTGGAGGAGTCGGCCAAAACGTAAACGGACCGCCCCCGCCGGGCCATGAGTTCCTTGAGCCGGGTCTGCGCGTGGTCGGCTTCGCAGATGCCGTCCTCGGCGGTGACGGCGTCGGCGCCCAGGAACACGCGGTCAAAGCTCATCCGCTCCAGCGCCGCCTCGGCCAGCGGCCCCACGAAACTCTGGGATACCCCCCGGAGCCGGCCGCCCAGGCAGTCCACCTCGATGCCCTCGCAGTCGGCCAGCTCCTGCAAAGTGCTGATGCCCGGCGTCGTCACGGACAACGGACCGGACCCGCGCAGCTCATGCGCCAGGGCACCCGCGGTGGAGCCGGCGTCGAGCAGGATATTCTCACCCGGCTGGATCACCGAAGCCGCCCACCGGGCGATCGCATGCTTCTGCTCGAACGCCTCCCCGGTGCGCTGCCTTAGCGACGCCTCCGGGTGTGCGCCCAGCGCCATCGCCCCGCCGTAGGTGCGGGCCAGCCGGCCCTGCCCGTTCAGCAGCGCTAGGTCCCGGCGGATGGTGGACGCCGTCACCTCGAACCGGGCCGAAAGCTCCTCCACGGAGGCCAGCCCGGTGGTCACGGCAAGGTGGTAGATCTCCTCGCGCCGCGCGTTTGCGCTGAGCATTCCCGGTCTCCTTCCCGTGGGCATGGCGGTGGCAGTGCTACCCATGCTAGTTCCGGCCCCCATCAAACCCAGGAAGCTACACGGCCACGGCCGGCCGGGTGGCCATCTCCGCCGCCTGGTGCAGCGCCTCCACCATGGACCGGGAATCGGCGATGTTCTTGCCGGCGATGTCGAACGCGGTGCCGTGGTCCACCGAGGTCCGGATCACCGGCAGGCCCACCGTGATGTTCACGCCGGCCTCGATGCCCAGCACCTTTACCGGCCCGTGCCCCTGGTCGTGGTACATGGCCACCACCAGGTCGTAATCGCCCCGGCCGGCCAGGAAGAACAGCGTGTCCGCCGGCAGCGGGCCCACCGCGTTGATCCCGGCCGCCTGCGCCGCCTTCACGCCCGGCTCGATCTTCTCCGCTTCCTCACCCTGGCCGAACAGGCCGTTCTCGCCCGCGTGCGGGTTGATGGCGCACACGCCGATCTTCGGGTTCGGGATGCCCGCCCGCACCAGCGCCTCGTGGCCGCGGCGGATGGTGCGCTCCACCAGGTCCGGATTGATCTTCCGGACGGCATCCATCAGCCCGATGTGCGTGGTCACGTGGATCACCCGGATCTTGGGCGTGGAGAGCATCATGGACACTTCCTCCGTGCCCGTCAGGTGCGCCAGCAGCTCGGTGTGCCCGGGGAAGATGTGCCCCGCGGCGTGCAGCGCCTCCTTGTTCAGCGGCGCGGTGCAGATGGCCTGCACCTTCCCGGCCATCGCCAGCTCGCTGGCCACCCGGATGTACTCGTACGCGGCGTGGCCGGCCACGGGGGAGAGCTTGCCCCACGGCAGGTCCTCCGGCAGCAGGTTCAGGTCGATCACGTTCACCCGGCCCGGCGTGAACACCGCGTCCTCCACATCCTCGATCACCTGGATGTCCGCCTCGATGCCCAGCACCTCGGCGGCCTGGCGCAGCCGCAGCGCGTCGCCGATCACCACGGGACGGCACTCGGCGTTGCTCTGCGGATCCAACGCGGCGGCCACCACCACCTCGGGGCCCACGCCGGCGCCGTCGCCCATGGTCACGGCCACGAAGGGAAGCTGGTTGGGGTTTGCTGCGTCAGTCATTGTTGCTCCAGATTGTTCGGAAGTCTTGCGGGGAAGGGTGTTGGCGGGAGCACCCGCGGACTGGCCGCGGCGCTCCCGGATTTCGTCATACAGCTGCAGGAGGGCCAGGTCATCGCCGAAGCTGCCGGGCTTGGTGCCCACCAGCGTCCCGTCGTCGGCGCGGCTCAGCACGGCCCCGTGCTGCACCGCCGCGAGCGGCACCAGGCTGGAGCGGCCGACGGCGTCCAGGACTTCCCGGGCCGTCTCACCGCCGGTAAGGATCAGGTCAGCAGCGGTGGCCTTCGCAGCCTGGGCCGCGAACGCAGACAGTGCCTGCACGATGCCCGCCGCGCGCGCCGGGTCCACCTTGCCGGCCGCCAGGGTGACGGCCACGTTGCTGCCGTTCCGAAGCGCCTGCTTGGTCTCCTCGAGCTGTGGTCCGTAGGCGCCGGTGGCGCCGGCGTACTGCGGGTGCAGCCGGACCACGGTGAAACCTTGGCCTTCGAGCTGGGCCAGCTGGGCCTGCGCGGTCTGTGAGGCGGAGCCGACGACGGCGAGCACCGGCCGGTCCACGTCCTGCGGTTCCGCGGCGGTTTCGTCCGCCGCTGACGCACTGTGCGCATTCCGCGCAGCTTGGGTGGCCAGTCGCCGTGCGAGGACATCGGCCGCTCCGCCGGTTCCCACCAGCACGATGCGGCGTCCGCCGGACTGGAAGCCCAGCTCCAGCAGGGCATCCACCACATGCTCCAGGTCCTGCACGGTTTCACCGTCAGCCACCACCAGCGCGGGCCGGCCGTCCAGCAGCCCGGCCAGGCGGGACGGCACGCTGCTTGACTGCACCGCCTCCAAATCCAGGGACTGCACCGATGCCGGTTCTTCCGGGCGGAGGAGTGACGGAATGTCCACCGGCGGGGCCGAAGCCTCCGCCTGCCACAGGTCCGTCTCCGCCAGGGGAGAACCGGCAACCAACGGGCGGCCGGCGCGCACTGTGCGCTGCAGCTGGGGGAGTGCCCCCGCAACCACAACGTGATGGCCGAGGCCCGCCAGCGCCGCGGTCTCGGCGCTGATGTTGCCGCGCCACAGGGAGTCCACTTTCTTGAACATCACCTGCGCACCGGACGCGGCGGGTGCGGAGAAGGCCTCTTTCACCAAGCCTTGTGCAAGTGTGCCGGACAGCCCGCGGGAGTGCGTGTCGATGAGCACCACGTCGGTGACCGGCGCACCCGCGGAAGCGACGCCGTCGTACGTTCCGGAAACCGTGCCCGTGCCCAGGGAAACCTGCGCGGACAGGCCGTGCTCCACAAAGCAGCAGCCAACCTCGGCGGCTCCGGAGAAGTCGTCAGCCTGCACAAATACGGAAGCCACGGCGCTCCTCTCGAAATCGGTAGTGGGCTGGAACCCGCTGACTGCGGGAAGCTTTCCATCATCATGACACGGTTGCGCGAAACACGCTAGAGGGGTTGCGCAAACTGCGCAGGAGTGGCAAAGTGATGGACACAACATTCGGCGCCGCCACCCCGGCGCCCGCCGAACCCCCAACCTACCGAGAGGTCAACGATGACCGTTCTTCCTCAAGGAAGTGAGATTTCCCGCCGCCGCCTGCTGCAGTTCGGCGCGGCTGCAGGGTTTCTGCTGGGTACTGGCAGCCTCGCCGGCTGCGCAGGCCCCACCGGCCTCCCGGGTCCCAGCACCCTGACCCTGGCACTCAACCGCTCCCTGGTCAGCCTGGACAACAAGCTCAACCAGTTCGACGCCGCCGTCACCGTGCAGCGCGCGGTCCGCCAGGGCCTCACCGCCATCGGCCCCGAAACCAAGCCCATCCTGGTCCTGGCCGAACGGTTCGAGATGACCGGCCCCACCGAATGGACCGTTACCCTCCGCGAAGGCATCCGCTACTCGGACAACAGCCCGGTCACCGTGGAGGACGTCGCCACCGCCCTGAAGATGTACAAGCAGGTGCAGGGCTCCTTCGTGGCCGGCTTCTTCCCCGAATTCCCCGAGGTTGTCCCCGTGGACGAGCGCACCTTCAAGATGGTGTCCAAGAAGCCCGTCCCCATCCTGGACTCGCTCATGAGCATGATCCTGATAACCCCCGCCGCGCAGAACAAGCCTGAAGAACTGCAGGAAGGCCTGGGCACCGGCCCCTACGTGGTCACCAAGTTCAACCGCGGCGCCGGCACCTACAGCCTGGAACGCAACCAGAACTACTGGGGACCCGCCCCGCAGGTGGACAACGTGGAAGTCCGTTTCCTCCCCGAGGAATCCAGCCGCGTCATCGCCCTCCGCAGCGGCGAGGTGGACGTGATCGACTCCATCACCCCGGACTCCCGCGAACAGCTGGGCGGCCTGCCCGGCGTCACGCTGCAGGAATCCTCCAGCCTCCGCCTGAACCAGATCTTCTTCAACTTCCGCAAGCCCGCCGGCCACCCCCTGGCCGATCCCCGCGTGCGGCAGGCCCTCAGCATGGCCATTGACGGCCAGTCCCTGGTGAAGGACGTCCTGGTGGACTCCGTCACCCAGGCCGAAGGCGTCACCCCCTCCAGCCTCACCGGCTACTACAAGACCGGCGAATACGTCTACGACCCCGAGCAGGCCAAGGCCCGGCTCGCCGAACTCGGCGTCAAGGACCTCACCCTGAAGATCATCTGGGAAACCGGCGAGTTCGCCTCCGACACCTCCGTGATGGAAGCCCTGGTGGAAATGTTCGGCAAGATCGGCGTCAAGGCCGAGCTGCAGCAGTTCGAACCCGGCGGCAACATCCTCGCGTGGCGCCAGGGCAAGCAGGGCGACTGGGACCTCCTGGGCAACGGCTACCCCAGCCCCACCGGCCTGGCCATCACCATGCTCCAGGGCATGTACACCGGCACCCCCGAAAAGGAAGCCACCCGCGACACCTACCAGGGCTACGTGATCCCCGAGGCCACCGCCAAGATCCAGGCAGCCTCCGCCGAAGCGGACCCGGCCCGCAGGACCGAACTGCTCAACGAAGCCCAGCAGGCGGTCTGGGACACCTGGCCCTGCGCCTGGGCCTTCGTCCCCAAGTCCGTCCTCGCCCACCGGGAGCGGGTCTCCGGGATCAACCTGGCCCCCACCAACTCCTACCCCCTCGTTGATGTCCGGCTGGAGGCCTAAGCCATGACGAACTACATCCTCAAACGCCTGGGACAGGGCCTGCTCACCGTGTTCCTCACGGTGTCCACCGTGTTCATCCTCATCCGCATGGCCCCGGGAGACCCCGCTGTCTCCTACGCCGGCCCCCTGGCCACCAGCGACCAGCTCGCCGCCGTCCGCGAACAGTTCGGCCTGGACAAGCCCCTGCTGGAGCAGTACTGGATCTTCATCCAGCAGCTGGTCATCGGCAACCTGGGCCAGTCCTACTCGTTCCAGGCACCCGCCATGCAGGTGGTCTTCGAACGCATGCCCTACACCCTTACCCTGGCCACGTCCGCGATCCTGCTGACCGCCGTCGTCGCCATCCCGCTGGGCGTGTGGATGTCCCGCCGCCCGGACACCGGCCGCGAGTTCGGCGTTAACGTCCTCACCATCGCCGGGCAGTCCATGCCGGACTTCTGGACCGGCATCATGCTCCTCACCGGCTTCGCCGTGCTGGTCCCCATCTTCCCGGCCTCCGGCTTCGCCACCTGGGGCGGGCTGGTGCTCCCCACCATCACCATCGCCATCCTGCAGATCGCCCTGATCTCCCGCATGGTCCGCCGCGAAATGACCGCCAACTTCGCCGCCCCGTACCTCACGGTGGCCCGCTCCCGCGGCGTCCGCAGCTCCCTGCTCACCTGGCGCTACGCCATGGGCAACTCCGCCATCCCCGTCTTCACCGCCCTGGGCACCCGGTTCGCCGCGATGCTCAACGGCGTGGTGGTGGTGGAAGTCGTGTTCGCCTGGCCCGGCGTCGGCTCCCTGATTGTCCGGGCCCTCGAAACCCGCGACTACCCCCTCATCCAGGCCACGGTCCTCATCACCGCACTCCTGGCGGTGGGCGTGCAGCTGCTCATCGACCTCGCCTACCCGCTCCTTGATCCCCGCGTTCGTCTTGGAAAGGCGGCCACAGCATGAGCATCGATACGGCAACTCCCACGCCGGGTGCGCCCGGCGCACCGGCCAAGCAGCCCAGCCCCAGCGCCGTCACCAAGGCGGACATCGCCAAGGCAGGCGCCACCCGGCGTCGTAAATCCGCCCAGTGGAAACTGGTGGTGGGCACCATCTGCACCCTGCTGGTGATCATCCCCATCATCCTGGCCAACGTGCTGCCGCTGCCGGACGCCAACTTCCAGGACCTCGCCGCCCGGCGCCTGCCGCCGCTGACGGACGGGCACCTGTTCGGCACCGACCAGCTGGGCCGCGACCTGCTCTCCCGCGTCCTCCACGGCGGCCAGGTCTCGCTGACCATCGGCGTGCTGGCGGTGCTGGTCTCCGGCGCCATCGGCGTGATCCTCGGCTCCGCCGCCGGCTACTTCGGCGGCTGGGTGGACACCATCATCTCCCGCATCCTCGAAGCCCAGATGTCCCTGCCGCTGCTCATGATGCTGCTGCTGGTGGTGGCCCTCTTCGGCCCGTCCATCCCCGTCATCACATTCGTGATCGCCATCGCCCAATGGCCCGAAGTTGCCCGCCTCACCCGCTCCATGGTGCTGGTGGAACGTGAAAAGCCATACGTCTCCGCCGCCAGGATCCTGGGCCTGCACCGCATCCAGATCCTCATCCAGCACATCATCCCCAACGTCATCAAGCAGGCAACCCTGGTGGTGCTGCTCCTGCTGGCCCAGGCCGTGCTGCTCGAATCCGCGCTGTCCTTCCTGGGCGCCGGCCCCCAGCGGCCCTTCGCCACCTGGGGCCGCATCATCTCCGACGGCCAGGACTACATCACCACCTCCTGGTGGATGGTCACCCTGCCCGGCCTGGTGATCGTACTCATGGTGGTGGGCGTCAACCTGCTGGGCGACGGCCTCCGCGACCGCCCCCGCCGCAAGAAGAAGGGTGCCTGACATGACCGCCTCATCCGAGACCCCGGCCGCAAAGGCCACCGCACAGGCGGAGGCCACCGAACAGCCGAAGTTCACCGAACAGCCCCTCCTGGAGGTCCGCGACTTCCAGGTGGAACTGATCACGGACACCGCCATCATCCGCGCCGTGGACGCCGTCAGCTTCAGCATCCACCGCGGCGAAACGGTCACCATCATCGGCGAGTCCGGTTCCGGAAAGTCGACGACGGCGATGGGCATCCTCCGCCTGCTGCCCGAGGACCTGGCGGTGCTGTCCGGCACCGTGGTGATTGACGGCGTCGACATCTCCGCAGACCCCAAGGCCATCAACAAGGTGCGCGGCAAAACCCTCGCCCTGATCCCGCAGGACCCCATGACGGCGCTGAGCCCGGTCCACTCGATCGGCAGCCAGCTGTTCGAAGCCATCAGCATCGCCGGCGCCGCATCAGCCAGGGACAAGGCCGCCCTGCAGGCCCGGGCCGTGCGGCTCCTGGAACAGGTGCACATCCCCACCCCGGAGAAGCAGCTGAAGAAATACCCGCACCAGCTCTCCGGCGGCATGCTGCAGCGTGTGCTGATCGCCATCGCGCTGGCTTCCGAGCCACAGCTGCTGGTGGCGGACGAGCCCACGTCGGCCCTGGACGTCACCGTGCAGGCCGGCATCCTGGACCTGCTCCTGGAACTGCAGGAACAGCGCGGCATCGGGATCCTGATGATCACGCACGATCTCGGCGTGGCCCGGCTCATCTCGGACCGCATCCACGTGATGAAGAACGGCGCCTTCGTCGAATCCGGCGAGGTGCAGCAGATCGTGGACCACCCCGCCACCGAATACACCCAGACCCTGCTGGCCGCCGTCCCCGTGCTGGGGGAGTGGGACGAAACGCCCGCCGCCACCGGCCGCCGCTCAGCTGCCACCACCAGCCCAGCCCTCACCCAGACCGGAGCACGCAATGACTAAGCCGTTCCTCGCCGTCGACAACCTGGTGGTGGACTACCACGTCCCCGGCGGCACGTTCCGGGCCGTGGATGACGTCTCGTTCGCCGTGGACAAAGGCAAGACGATCGCCGTCGTAGGTGAATCCGGCTGCGGCAAATCCACCATCGCCAAGGCGCTCATGCGGCTGGTGACCCCCACCAGCGGCAGCATCACCCTGGACGGCACGGACATCGCAGCCATGAGCGAAGCGAAGCTGCGGCCCCTGCGCTCCAAGTTCCAGATGGTGTTCCAGGACCCGTACGGATCGCTGGACCCGCACATGACCGCCCAGGAAATCGTGGCCGAGCCGCTGAAGCTGCAGGGCATCCGCTCCAAGGCCGAACGGCACAAGGCCGCCGCCAAGCTGATCGACCAGGTGGGCCTGCCCGTCCGGTCCCTGGACAAGCACCCCGGCGAGTTCTCCGGCGGCCAGCGCCAGCGCATCGGCATCGCCCGGGCGCTCGCCTCCAAGCCCGAACTGCTGGTGTGCGACGAAGCCACCAGCGCCCTGGACGTCTCCGTGCAGGCGCAGGTGCTGCGGCTGCTCAAATCCATCCAGGACGAAACCGGCATCACCTACGTGTTCATCTCACACAACCTTGGCGTGGTGCAGGAGATCAGCGATAGCGTCATGGTGATGCAGCGCGGCAAGCTCGTGGAACACGGCAGCACCGCGTCCGTCCTGACCGCCCCCAAGGAGGACTACACCCGCAAGCTCCGCCGCGCGGCCCTGGACCCCTCCACCATGACGGGCCTGAAGCCCAGGCACATTGTCCGCTCCCTGGCCCTGTCCAACCAGAGCAACTAAGTCCACTTCCCGCATCCGCAACCACGAGGAATCAACGCATGAGCACGCAGCCCGAAGGCGCCCAGGTGGACGGCCTGAAACTCCCCATCTCCCGGCTGGTCCTGGGAACCATGACGTTCGGCGACACCGTTGACGAAGCCACCGCCGGCCGGATGGTGTCCGAGGCGCTCGACGCCGGCATCACCACCATCGACACCGCCAACGCGTACGTCGGCGGGGTGACGGAGGAGATGCTTGCGCGCCTCCTGAAGGGAAAGCGCGACGGCGTCATCCTGGCTTCCAAGGCCGGCATGCCGCACGCGGACCACGGCTCCAACTCGCCGCTGTCGCCGGCCGGGCTGCGCGCCAGCGTGGAGAACAGCCTGCGCCGCCTGAACGTGGACAGCATCGACCTGTTCTACCTGCACCAGCCGGACCGGGCCACGCCTCTAACCTCGACCCTTTCGACTGTTGCCGAGCTGGTGTCCGAAGGGAAGATCGGCGCGCTGGGCGTGTCCAACTTCGCCGCCTGGCAGATCGCCGACCTGATCCACACGGCGCGGGAAGTGGGAGCGCCGCAGCCCGTCGTCGCGCAGCAGCTCTACAACCTGGTGGCCCGCCGGCTGGAGGAGGAGTACCTCGAGTTCGCCTCCACCCACAACGTGCACACCATGGTCTACAACCCGCTGGGCGGCGGCCTGCTCACCGGCAAGCACAGCTTCGACGCCAAGCCCACCGAGGGCCGCTACGGTGACTCCAAGCTCGCCGCCATGTACACGCAGCGGTACTGGGACAAGCAGCTGTTCGACGCGATCGGCGAGCTGTCCCGGATCGCCGCCGACGCTGACATGACCCTCGCGGAACTGTCGCTGCGCTGGCTCGCCTACCGTGACGGCGTCGGGTCCCTGCTGCTGGGTGGGTCCAGGGTGGAGCAGCTGCGCGCCAACATCGCCGCCGTAGCCAACGGACCCCTGCCGGCCGACGTCGTGGAAGCCTGCGACGCCGTGGGCACCTCGCTGCGCGGCCCGATGCCCGCCTACAACCGCTGACGCTTTCCTGACTCTTCGCACTGACTGAACCGAACTGACTGAAGGACACTGATGACCTCCGAACTGGCCCTCGAATTCGCCCGCAAGATCCGCGCCCGTGAGCAGGCGGTGGGCTACTGGGCGGTGCTGGACGCACCCGTGGCCACCGAACGCATCGGCCGCCTCGGCTACGACTACGTCGCCCTGGACGCCCAGCACGGCCTGCTCGGCTACTCCGGCGTGCTCAACGGGCTGATGGCCATCGACGCCGGGCACACCGCCGTCGGCATGGTCCGCGTGGAGGCCAACGACTTCACCGCCATCGGCAAGGCCCTGGACGCCGGCGCCGTGGGGGTCATCGTTCCGCTCATCAACAACGCCGAAGACGCCGCCGCGGCCGTGGCGGCAGCAAAGTACCCGCCGCTGGGCGGCCGCTCCTACGGCCCCATGCGCTCGGCGCTGCGGATCGGTCCCGTGCCGGCTGAAGCCAACGCCACCACCATGGTCTTCGCCATGATCGAAACGCCCGAGGGCCTGGCCAACGTCAAGGAAATCTGCGCCACCCCCGGCCTGGACGGCATCTACGTGGGCCCGTCCGACCTCGCGATCGCGGTGGGCGGGGCCCTCCCCGGGGATCCCGCCGTCGAGGCAGAATTCAACGCCGCGCTGGAGACCATCGCCGAGGCTGCGGCGTCCGCAGGCATCGCCGCCGGCATCCACACGCCCGCCGGCACCGTGGCCAACCAGCGCCTGCAGCAGGGCTACACGTTCACCACCATTGCCTCGGACCTGACGCACCTGGAACAGATCGCCAAGTCCCACCTCGACGCCGCCCGCTCCGCCGTCGGAACCCAGGAAGGCAAGTAACCATGACGAACACCACCACCGACGCGTACAGCACCATCACCCCGGACGGCGTTGTAAAAACGGCCGACGGCGCCGACTTCGCCTACCTGCCCGCACCCACCGTGCAGAGCCACGCCGCCAACCTGCTCACCCTCCCGGACGGCCGGCTGGGTTGCGTCTGGTTCGGTGGCACCCAGGAAGGCGTGCCGGACATCTCCATCTGGTTCTCCGCCCTGGAACCGGGCAGCACCCAGTGGTCCGCACCGGAACAGCTCTCGGACGACTCCACCCGGTCCGAGCAGAACCCCATCCTGTTCACGAACACTGACGGCGCCCTCTGGCTCCTGTACACCGCGCAGAAGGCGGGCAACCAGGACACGGCCGAGGTCCGGCGTCGTATTTCCCTGGACAGCGGCCGCACCTGGGGCGACGTGGAGACGCTCTTCGCCGCGAACGAGACCGGCGGCGTGTTCGTCCGCCAGCTGCCCGTGGTGCTCCCGTCCGGCCGGCTGATCATCCCCATCTTCCGCTGCATCACCACGCCGGGCGAGAAATGGGTGGGCAACAGCGACGACAGCGCCGTGATGATCTCCGACGACGCCGGCGCCACCTGGACCGAATCCGTCCTGCCCTGCAGCCTGGGCTGCGTCCACATGAACATCCAGCCCGTGGCCGACGGCTCGCTGCTGGCCCTGTTCCGCAGCCGCTGGGCCGACTCCATCTACGAATCCCGTTCCACCGACGACGGCTCCACCTGGAGCGAACCCGTCCCCACCGAGCTGCCCAACAACAACTCGTCCATCCAGTTCGTTGCCCTCGCCGACGGCCGCCTCGCGCTGGTCTACAACCACAGCCGGGCGGGGGAGGGCACCGAACGGCGCCTCTCGCTGTACGACGAAATTGACGACGACGGCCTGGCTGAGGAACAGGGGCAGGTGGCCGAGCCGGACGCCTCCGCTTTCTCCGAGGACGACGGCGTCAAGCGCGCCTTCTGGGGCACGCCGCGCTCGCCGATGACCCTGGCCATCTCCGAGGACTCCGGCCGCAGCTGGCCAATCCGCCGGAACCTGGACGTGGGGGACGGGTACTGCCTGTCCAACAACTCCCGCGACGGGCTCAACCGCGAATACTCCTACCCTTCCATCCACCAGGGCCCGGACGGTGCGCTGAACATCGCGTACACGTACTTCCGCCAGGCCATCAAGTTTGTCCGGGTGGACCCGCAGTGGGCCTACGACGGCACGCAGACGCCGGGCGGCCTGGAGGACGGCTCCATCAATGACTGAGCAGCATGCGGTGGTGACCGGGTGCAGTTCGGGCATCGGTCAGGCCATCACCAAGCGGCTGCTGGCCGACGGCTGGTCGGTCACCGGGCTGAGCCGCACCGAGACGTCCCTGGACGGGAAGTTCGAGTGGCTGCAGGCGGACCTCTCCGATCCGGAGTCCCTGGCTGACGCGGTGGCCGGGCTCCGGCCGGCCCACGCCTTGGTGCACGCCGCCGGGTTCCAGCGGACGGCTCATCTGGGCTCCCTTGACCCGGCCGCGCTGGCGGGGATGTTCACCGTCCACGTGGCGGCGGCGTCGGTGCTGGCCAACGCGCTGGTGCCGGCCATGCCCGACGGCGGCCGGATCGTTTTGCTGGGCAGCCGCACCTCCACGGGGATGCCGGGCAAGAGCCACTACGCCGCCACGAAGGCTGCCCTGATGGGGCTGGGCCGGACGTGGGCGCAGGAGCTGGCGCCGCGGGGGATCACGGTGAACGTCCTCTCCCCGGGACCCACCGACACCCCGATGCTGAACGACCCCGGCCGCGCCGCCACCCCGGTGAAGCTGCCCGCGCTCGGTGCACTGGTGGACCCGGAGGACGTCGCCGCCCTGGCCGCGTTCCTCCTGGGCCCGCACGGGAAGTCCATCACCGGCCAGAACTACGTGATCTGCGGCGGCGCCTCCCTCTGACGCCCGCTCACTTGTGGTGGCTTCACCGTCAACGCGCGCTCTCTCGTGGTGGCTTTCCAAGGGACGCGTGCTCTCTCGTGGTGGCTTCATCCCGAACGCGTGCTCACTTGTGGTGGCTTTCTCCCGAACGCGTTCTCTCTCGTGGTGGCTAGCCCTGGGTGCTCCCGACTGCAGTCGCCCAGGACACTGGAACGGTGCGGGGACGCTGAACCGTTCCAGCGTCCCCGCACCGTTCCAGCGCCCCGGCGGGGGCTCCGTGCACGTTTGTGCAAGCGTCGTCGGGCGGGCGTCCACGCGTGAGCGCCACGGAAAATACCTACCCACCAGTAACAACGCTCAGCCGGGCCCGCCCCGGCGAGGTGCCGCCACACCACCGGATAACCCGCACATTCGTGCACTTCCGCTCCGCAAAGGCCACAGCGCTGCCAGCATGGAAACCGGCCCGGCGCCTGATGACCCCCAACAGCAGGCGCCGGGCTTCCTCCGAAGACAGACAAACAAAGAGGTTTCCATGTCCTTCCTATCCCGGGCCCTGTCCGTTGCCGCAGCCGCGCTTCTTGCCACGTCCCTGATGGCGGTCCCTGCCCAGGCCGTCGACGTTTCCCCGCCAGGGGCCAACGACTGGTCCTGCAAGCCGTCAGCAGAGCACCCCTACCCAGTCATCTTGGTGCCGGGCACGTTCGAAAGCATGGCGAAGAACTGGTCCACCCTGTCGCCCTACCTCAAGAGCCAGGGGTACTGCGTGTTCGCCCTCAACTACGGCGCCACCAACGGCGTGTACGCCACCGCCCCCGTGGCCGAGTCCGCCAAGCAGCTTGCCCCGTTCGTGGATTCCGTCCGGGCCGCCACCGGCGCCAAGCAGGTGGACCTGGTGGGCCACAGCCAGGGCGGCATGATGCCCCGGTACTACGTGGGGCTTCCTGGGCGGCGCCAAGTATGTCCACCATCTGGTGGGTATCGCGCCGTCCAACCACGGCACCAAGGGCCTGATCGTCCCGCCACCGGACATGCTGCCCACGCCTGACTACACCCTTGCCGGATGTGCAGCCTGTGCGGACCAGCAGGCCGGTTCGGCGTTCATGCAGCAGCTCAACTCGATCGCCGACACCGTGGCCGGACCGTCCTACACCGTCATCTCCACGAAGTACGACGAGGTAGTGATCCCCTATAACAGCCAGTACCTGAACGGGAGCGCGCGCCAGGTCACCAACCTCACCATCCAGGACAAGTGCCCGGCCGACGTCTTCGAGCACGACCAGACGCCCAACGATCCCGTGGTGCACCAGTGGGTGGGCAACGCCCTGGGCCGCGCGTCCGGTCCCGCGGACCCAGCGTTCCAGCCGGTCTGCCTCTAGCGCGGACGCCTCAGTAAAGAAGAACGTACGACGGCGGGTGGCTGGCTGTGTGCCGGCCACCCGCCCAGGACGCTGAAACGGAGCGGGGACGCTGCACCGCTGCAGCGTCCCCGCACCATTCCAGCGTTCTCGGCGCTTGAGAGGCGCACGAAATCCGGGCTGCTGGGGACACCCCGGTCAGGAAGCCCGGGACTCCAGGGCCCCATGCTGCCCGGCGGGGCGGCCCTCCGCCACAGCCCAGTGCCGGTGCAGGGACTCCGCCAGCCGCTCCGGTTCGATCCGGTGCGGTGGGTCGAAGTGGTGGCGCCGGGGAAACACCTCGAGGTGGAAGTCCGGGAAGAAGACCCGGGCCAGCCGGGCAGCGACATCGCCCTGGTCATCGGGATGGCTGAGCCCGCCCACGGCATAGTAGACGGGTTTGCTGAAGGCGGCGAGCCGCGACCGGTCCAGGTCATAGTCCCTTAAGGTGCGCAGGAATGCACGGATCCCGGCGGGCCGCTTGGCCATCCACGGCGGCGGGGGACCGGCCTCCGCGGGCGGCAGGACGACGTCGGGCCTCACCTGGAGCCGCATGAACGCGGCCATGAACTCGTCCGGCGGAAGAGCTTCGAGCTCCGCGAACTTCGCATGGTGCTCCGTGTAGGAGTGGCTCCAGTCCCAGCTTCCTGCCCACGCCGGCTCCAGCACGGCAAGGCTCTGCAGCCGGCCTGGATGCTTAGCGGCGAACGCCAGCGCCACCGCACCGCCGCCCGAATAGCCCACCAGGTGGAAGGTCTGCCAGCCCCGGGCATCGGCCTCACGCAGGACGCCGTCCACCTCTGTGTCCAGGGTCCATCCGGCGGGTGGCTGGTCCTCCCGGTACAGCTCAAGTTCCTTGGCAACGGCATTCACGTCCGGTCCCAGCGATTCGATCAGGCGGGCGTAGGCCAGGTCCGCGGGGAGTACTGCGCCGGGCAACAGGATGACCCGAATCGGTTCCATGGAAGAACTGTACGCCCGCACCGGAACCGCGCAATGGGGCTATCCAGCCGGAACCTCAACCCCTGCGGCCCCGCGCCGGTCCGTCTGCGTCCCTATAAGGTCTCCGGAACGGGCCGGCCCGGGAAGAGCGTGGCGTACTGCTTCCGGTACATCCGGCGCCCCACCAGCTTGTACGCCAGCCGGACCGGCGCCGGGATTTCCCGAAACAGCTCAACCCTGTCGGCCGGAGGGTTCGTGGCCAGCACCATGCCGAGGTAGGCCACCATGAATTTCTTGTCGAACCTGTCGATCCCGTGCTGCCCCACCGCAGCGGCTTCCTTCTCGGTCATCACCCGGTCCACCACCGGCATGACCTCCGTGACCTCGCGGCGCAGGTGCACGTCCAGCACCGCTTTCAGGTCCTCATACAGCGCGGCGAGTTCCGAGGCGTCCTGCTGGTCCGCCGTCCCCATCCAGCGCAGCCGCACCGGCTCAATCCGTTCCAGCCGCTGCGTCACCTGACGGTGGTGCTCCAGCATCTGGGCGATGTGCAGGACACAGCCGGGAGCGCGCTGCTCCAGCGGCGGGTACATGAGCAGGTCCTCACCCTCGTGGTGCACGTGGAGGACCATGTCGAAGTTCCCCAGCACTTCCCCCACGTACGCGGCACGCCCAGTATCGCCCGCCGGCACGGAGCGGACCAGGCCGGGCGCCTCCGCATAGGCCCACAGGAAGAAGCGGTGGATGCGCCGCATGGCCGCGGTCCCGGTACACAGGACCGGCCCGGGCGGCAGGGGAGCGGCGGTCTCACCGGGCTGCATGGTGAAGAAGTCGGTCACGGGAGGGCCCCTACTCGTCGCGAGACCAGGCCTCTCCCCGCGAGCATCGTATCCCCGCACCGGGCCCTGAACAATGGCTTGCGGAATGATGCGAGGCGGCGTGCGCGGCAGCAAAGCAGGGCGTACGACGGCGGGACGCGCCGCCGTCGTCGTTCCCGCCTAAGTGAGGGGCCGCTTCCCCTACCCAGCCTGCCTGCGCGGGCGCAAGATAGCCCCTATGACAAAGAAGCTGACAGGTGTGTTCCTGGTCCTCCTGGGGCTGTTTGCCACGGGAACGGCGGCGGTGGCGGCACCTCCGCCATCAGGAAGTACTGACCCGGTGGGCAATGACGTGTCCTGGCCACAATGCGGCAAAACCCTCCCGGTATCCCCGGCTTTTGCGATTGTAGGGGTGACCGGCGGGCTGGCCAACAACACGAATCCCTGCCTGGCCGAGCAACTCGCGTGGGCGGGCAAATCCTCAACCGGGGGATCCAGCCAGCCCAAGGTTGCCTTGTACGTGAATACCGCCAACCCGGGACACGCGGGCTCCTGGTGGCCATCGTCCAACACCTACGCCAACGTCAGCGTCTCCAACCCGTACGGAACGTGTGGTTCCGGCGGCGGGGCACCAGGGCCGGTGGACCTTCCCTGCTCCTATATGTACGGCTACGCCAAGGCCTATGACGATGCCACCATCAGGGGCGTCACCAACCCCGGCACCTATTTCTGGTGGCTGGATGTGGAGACCGGCAACAGCTGGCAGACCGGCGGACCGGACTCCACGGCCCTGAACCGCGCCACGCTCGAAGGCATGGCCACCTACTTCAAAGGCATCACTGCAGGCAAGACGGACTCCGCAGGCAAGACCGCCGGGGTGGGAATCTACTCCACCGGCAGCCAGTGGGGAACCATTGCCGGGACGGTGCAGCCAGGCAGCCCCTTGGCCGGCCTGCACAGTTGGCTTGCAGGTGCCAAGACCTTGCGGGGAGCGAAATCGAATTGCTCATTGCCCGGCCTGACTCCCGGAAGTTCCGTCACCGTGACCCAGTACGTAGCGGCCGGACTCGACTATGACTATGCCTGCAGGTAGGCCGCGCTGATGCCCCGCGGCCTACCCGCAGAAGGTCAGCCCCGCGCCTGAAGCCCCGGCACGCCGTCGCGGATCTCGAAGGAGGCCTTCGTCGAAACCGGTGCGCCCGGCGTGGTGACGTGGTCCAGCACCTGGAAGTCCGCGGTCATCGATTCCTTGGTGATGCGGGTGTTCACGTAGCCGCGGTTGTCGTTGTAGAACTTCAGGTGCGGGTTCCAGGCCATGGTGGGATCGGTGGTGGAGCCGGTGCCGTTGCCCGTGGAGGTGATGGACGTGCACACCAGCTCGGAGCCCACCACCGGGGAGGCCGGATCTTTGTAGTCCACCTTGAGGTCGTTGGCCCAGTTGCGGTGCACATCGCCGGTGAGGACCACGGCGTTGCGGACGTTCGCGTCCACCCAGCCCTGGGTGATGCGGCGCCGGGAGGACACATAGCCGTCCCAGCCGTCCATGGATACATCGTCCACGTCCAGGGCCTGGGCCCTGTCGCGCTCGGCGAAGAAGACCTGCTGACCCAGGACGTCCCAGCGCTGGGTGGAGTTCGTGAAGCCGTCCAGCAGCCACTTCTCCTGCTCGGCGCCGGTGATGGTGCGGTCCTCCGCCAGGCGCTCGGCCACGTTCTTCTTCCACCCGTCGCCGGCCAGCTGGTCATCGCGGTACTGGCGGGTGTCCATCATGTGGAAGTTGGCCAGCTGTCCCCACTGGATCCTGCGGTAGATCTTCATGTCCGGCCCGGCCGGCAGGGAGGAGGGGCGCAGCGGCATGTTCTCGTAGTACGCCTGGAACGCGGCCGCGCGGCGCTGCCGGAAGTGCTCGGTGGTGTCGTTGAGCTGGCCGGCGTCGCTGTTCTCCGGCACCTCGTCGGCCCAGTTGTTGTCCACTTCGTGGTCATCCCAGACCACTGCCCACGGTGCGATGGCGTGCGCGGCCTGCAGGTCGGCGTCGGCCTTGTACTGCGCGTGGCGCTGCCGGTACGTCTCCAGCGCGACGGTCTCGGGGCCTTCATGGTCGCGCGGGTTGCCGCCGCCGATCACGTAGCTGCCCTTCTTGTACTCGTAGAGGTAATCGCCCAGGTGCAGCACCAGGTCCGGGTGGTCCTCGGCGAGCCGCCTGTAGGCAGTGAAGTAGCCGTGCTCGTACTGCGCGCAGCTGGCGAATGCCATGGCGAGCGCGGAGGGCGTCTCATGCAGCGCGGGGGCGGTGAGGGTGCGGCCCACCGGGCTCAGGTGCCGGCCGGTACGGAACCGGTAGAAGTATTCGCGGCCGGCTTTCAGGCCGCGCAGCTCCACGTGCACCGAGTGCGCGGTTTCAATCCGGGCGTGCTCGACGCCGCGGGCTACTACCCGGCGCATGCCTTCGTCCTCGGCCACTTCCCACTGCACCGCAACGTTGCGGGCGGGCATGCCGCCCAGGCCGTCCTCGGCCACGGGGTTCAGCGCCAGGCGGGTCCAGAGGACGAAGCCGTCCGGCCACGGCTCGCCCGAGGCGATGCCGAGCAGGAAGGGGTTGGTGCGGAGGCCGGCGTCGTCAGCGGTGGAAACCGCGACGGCGGCACCCGGCAGGGCAGCGACGATGCCTGCGCCCAGGCCGGCGGAGATCAGGGTTCTGCGGGAGATATTGTCCATGCCATCGAACCTAGGGAGGCCGGTTGGACAGGTTCCGTGGGGGATGTGAATGGCGGGTTAACTGCGTGACAAGATCAGTCGACCTGCCTACTGAACGGGCGATCCGGTGGCCGCAAGGAAGGCAAGGTACCCGGGGTCGCTACGTCCCACGATCCTGCCCAGCGCCTCGACAGCCAGCGGATCAGATGCCCCCATGTCCGTGGAAAGCCAACGCACCAGCAAGGAGGCATCCCCGCTGGCCCGCACGGCCGATCCCACGGCGAGGTCCAGCTGGTCCCGCAACAGCTGCACGGCCAGGGTGCCGGACCGGCTGAGCAGGGGAGCGGTGTACGCCTCCAGCGCTTCGGCCACCCGGCCACCACGCAGCAGCCGCAGCACCCGCCCCGAGTCGGAGCGCCCGGCCAGGCCTGACGCCAGCCGGTAGGGGGTGGATTCCACGGCGCCGCCCAGCAGTGACCGGACCCGGAACATTTCTGTCCGGACAGCCTGCGGGGTGCCGGCGTCCCCGTGCAGTTCGTAGGCCAGTTCCTCCGCGGACCAGCCCTGCGACCGGGAGTCCAGCAGCGCGAGGATTTCGGCCCGGCGGAGGGTGAGGGAGGTTCGGCTCCCATCGTCGAACACCGCCGCAGCTTTGTCTCCCAGCAGTTCAAGGGATGCCACGACGGCGGCCGGCCGGGCATCAGGAAGCGCTGACCGCCGGGCCGCGCGGGCGGGAGCCGACCCGCCCGGCGAGGCCCCGCCGTCGGGGGTTCCCAAAAGCGATTCCGCCACCCGGACCGCGCACCGCACCATCCGCAGCGTATCCGCGCTGATCGTGTCCAGGGGGCCGGAGACATCCAGGACGCCCAGCACCTCACCCGTGGCAGGGTCCGTGATGGGCGCGGCCGTGCAGGCCCACTCGTGGTGGGTGCGCACCAGGTGCTCGGCGGAAAACAGCTGCACGGCGCCGCCGGTCACCAGTGCCTCGCTGATGGCATTTGTGCCGATACCGGCCTCCGACCAGTCCGCTCCCTCCAGGAACTCCAGGTGGTCGGCGCGCCGCAGGACCGCAGGGCTGCCCACCCGCCACAGGATCTCACCGCCGGCGTCGGTGAGGACCAGGAGGTGGCGCCCGTCCCGTGAGTCGTCCGCCAGGAGCTCGTGCAGCGCCGGCATCACCCGCTGCAGCCGGTGCGCGCGCCGCAGTTCCAGCACCTCGGACACATCGTGCAGGTGCCGCGGGCTGTGCTGGTCCGGGCTGATGCCCAGCGCCATGGACCGGTGCCAGGAGTCCACCAGGCTGGCAGGGATTTCGGGGCGCGGCACACCGGAGATGACCAGCTCATGCGCGCGCCGCAGCGTCCGCGCATACCGTGCCGGGTCCGAAAACCTCTGACCGTAGTCCACCGTGTCCTCCTCGCCGCCGGCGTCCTTGCCAGTCCGGTAGGCGTGTAACGCACCTGTTACCCCCGCCGCGTTCCACTAGTGATGCAGCTCACGCCCGCCTCAGCATATCGCAGGCACCCCGGCGGGACGGGGCGGCCAGAGTGCACCAACACAAAGGAGTGGAGATGACCGAAACACCCACGGCTGCCGCCAAGGCCTGGCTCGCCGGCCTGGATGAGGCGCTGCAGCGGCGCGACGTGGACGCAGCACTTGGGCTCTTCGAGGATGACAGCTACTGGCGGGACTTCGTGGCATTCACCTGGAACCTCAAAACCCTCGAGGGAAAGGCGGACATCCGGCGCATGCTGGAGTCCACGCTGGACCGCGTGCAGCCCACTAACTGGGCGCTCGCCGAGGACGCCACCGGCGACGCGGACACCGCGGAGGCCTGGATCACGTTCGAAACCGGTGACGCCCGCGGCTACGGCCACCTCCGGCTCCGGAACGGCAAATGCTGGACGCTGCTGACCACCATGCAGGAGCTGAAGGGCTTCGAGGAAAAGAAGGGTCCGCGGCGTGAGCAGGGCGTGGCCCACGAGATTGTCCGCGGCCGGCGGTCCTGGAAGGAACTCAAGGAAGAACAGGAAGCCCGGCTCGGCTACGAGGAGCAGCCCTACTGCGTGATTATCGGCGGCGGCCAGGGCGGGATCGGCCTCGCCGCCAGGCTGAAGCGCCTGGGCGTGCCCACCATCATCATCGAAAAGAACCAGAACCCGGGCGACTCCTGGCGGAACCGCTACAAGTCCCTGCACCTGCACGACCCCGTCTGGTATGACCACCTGCCCTACCTGAAATTCCCGGACGACTGGCCCGTCTTCGCCGCCAAGGACAAGATCGGCGACTGGCTGGAGCACTACACCCGCATCATGGAGCTGAACTACTGGTCCGGCACCGAGTGCGTGGGGGCAGCGTACGACGACGGCACGCAGGAATGGAAGGTCAGCGTCCTTCGCAACGGCGAACCAGTAACGCTCCGGCCCAAGCAGCTGATCTTTGCCTTGGGCGTGTCCGGCTACCCGAACATCCCGACGTTCGACGGCGCCGAGAGTTTCCTGGGCGAGCAGCGCCACTCCTCCCAGCACCCCGGAGGCGGGGACTGGACAGGCAAGAAGGCCGTGGTGATCGGCTCCAACAACTCCGCTCACGACATCTGCGCAGACCTGTGGGAGCACGGCGCCGACGTCACCATGGTGCAGCGGTCCTCCACGCACATCGCCCGCAGCGAGTCCCTGATGGACCTGGCTTTGGGGGACCTGTACTCGGAGCGGGCTTTGGCGAACGGGGTGACCACGGAGAAGGCCGACCTGCTCTTTGCTTCGCTGCCCATGCGGATCCTGCCGGAGGCGCAGGTACCGGTGTACCAGGAAATGGCATCCCGGGATGCGGAGTTCTACTCGCAGCTGGAGGCCGCCGGGTTCGACCTGGACTTCGGCGTGGACGGGTCCGGCCTGTTCGTGAAGTACCTGCGGCGCGGTTCCGGCTACTACATCGACGTCGGCGCCTCCCAGCTGATCATCGACGGCAGGGTGAAGCTGAAGACCGGGCAGGTCACCAAGATCACCGGCAACGCGGTGGTGATGGACGACGGCGCCGAGCTGGAAGCCGACCTGATTGTCTACGCCACGGGCTACGGCTCCATGAACGGCTGGCTGGCGGACCTGGTCTCGCCCGAAATCGCGGACCAGGTAGGAAAATGCTGGGGATACGGCTCGGACACGCCAAAAGACCCTGGTCCGTGGGAGGGGGAGCTGCGCAATATGTGGAAGCCAACCAACGTCCCGCAGCTCTGGATCCACGGCGGCAACCTGCACCAGAGCCGGCACTACTCCGCCTACCTGGCGCTGCAGCTGAAGGCCCGCATGGAAGGACTGGACACGCCCGTCTACGAACTGCAGCCCAGCCACCACACCCGCTGAGCCGTCGGTTGAACCCGCCGAAACCCATGAAAGGACCATCATGAAGGCAGCACGTTTCCACGCCCGCAAGGACATCCGCATCGAGGACGTCCCGGAGCCGGAACTCCGGGCAGGAGCGGTGAAGATCGACGTCGCGTGGTGCGGCATCTGCGGCACCGACCTGCACGAGTACCTCGAAGGGCCCATCTTCTGCCCGGCACCGGGCCACCCGCACCCGCTGTCCCACGAGGAATCCCCGGTGACCCTGGGGCACGAATTCTCCGGGACTGTCTCCGACGTCGGCGAAGGCGTGGAGGGGCTGGCAGTGGGTGACAACGTCGTCGTCGAACCCTATTTCGTGGACGGTGACTGCGACATGTGCCAGGCGGGCAGCTACCACCTGTGCCGCCAGATGGGCTTCATCGGGCTGTCCGGCGGCGGTGGCGGGCTGAGCGAGAAAATCGTGGTGGACCAGCGGTGGGTGCACCCCATCGGTGACATTCCGCTGGACGAGGCGGCGCTGATCGAGCCGCTGTCCGTGGCCCACCATGCGGTGGCGCGCAGCGGAGTGAAGGAAGGCGATGTTGCGCTGGTGGGCGGGTCCGGTCCCATCGGCCTGCTGACGGCGGCCGTCCTCAAAGGCATGGGCGTGACCACGATCATCAGCGAACTCACCCAGGCCCGCAAGGAGAAGGCCACTTCCAGCGGGGTGGCTGACCATGTGCTGGACCCCAGCAAGGAGGACGTGCCAGCCCGGGTGCGGGAACTCACCGGGGGGACCGGGGCTGATGTAGCGTTCGAATGCGCGGGCGTGAACGCGGTGCTGGACACCATGCTCGACGCCGTCCGGCCCGGCGCGGTGGTGGTCAATGTGTCCATCTGGGGCGCGCCCGCCACTATCGATATGCAGAAGCTGGTGCTCAAGGAGATCGACCTCCGCGGCACCATCGCCTACGTCCGGGACCACCCGGCCGTCATCAAAATGGTGCAGGAGGGCAAGGTGGACCTCAAGCCGTTCATCACTGGCCGGATCGCGCTGGAGGACCTGGTGGAACAGGGCTTCGACACCCTCATCAACCACAAGGACACGGCGGTAAAGGTGCTGGTGCACCCTTAGTGGAGCATGCCGCCGGACTTTAGTCCCTGTTGTGGAGTAACCCTCCGGCGTAGCTTGAATGTGGGTCCCGCGCCCGCGGGCCCACATTCAAGGGGGCATCATGAGCAGGCCCAGGCATCCGGTTCTTGGCATTCTCGGGCTCAGCGGCCTGCTGGTGCTCACAGGCTGCTTCGGCCCTCCCGCCCCGACGCCCACGGGCAGTTCCACCGCCCCCGCCCCCACCGCGAGTGCTTCCGGCACCACGGGTCCAAGCACGACGGCGACGCCCACCACTGCGCCCACCACCACTGCGCCGGCCGGCACCTCAGCCGCGCCCACCACCGGCGCCGCCGCGCCGCCGTCGTCTGCCCCTGCCAGCCCTCCTGCGACGGAGGAACCGCAAACCACCGGGCTGCCGGAACAAACGGGACCGCTGACGGTGTACTACATCGGCGCCGGATACGGCGGTCCCGGCCCCACGACTGGGTGCGGCGACAGCGTGGTCCCCATCACCACTGCACCTGTCCGGTTCACGGACCAGGTGCAGCCGAGCATCGAGGCATTGCTCGCCAACAAGAACTACACACTCGGCGAATCGGGTTACGTGAACGCCCTGTACCAGTCGAACCTGACGTATGTGGCCGGTGAACTGACCGGCAGCACCATCACCATCTGGCTGACCGGGCAGTTCATGCTGGGCGGCGTGTGCGACATCCCCCGCGCCAAGGCCCAGCTGGAATACACGGCAATGGCCGCCTCCGGGGCCACCAGCGCGCAGGTGTTCGTCAACGGCCGCCCCATCGACGAGGTGCTGAGCCTGAAGTAGGGGGCCTGGGGGTTTCGACAGGCTCAACCACCGTGCGCCGGGGCTTTGTGCCCTACCTGCGGCTCCAGGCCGCAGCCTAGCCTGAGGGCAGCAGCGGCACTCCGCCGCCTGCCAGCACCCGGGAGGCCCACGGTGAAATCGGCCAACGCGAGCATCATCGCCGGCATCGTCCTGATGATGCTCGGTGTCCTGCTGATGCTGGACCGGGTTGGCGTCCTCGAAAGCGGTGCGATCGTTGCGCCGCTGGTGTTCGCCGCTGCCGGTGCCCTGTTCCTGTCGGTCTTCGTCCGGCGCCGGGAACACTGGTGGGCGGCCATCCCCGGTTCCGTCTTCCTTGGCCTCGCCGCGGTGATCACCTCCGCCGAGCTGACGGGCAGCGGCGCGTCCGCGGGTTTCCTGTTCCTCTTCATGGGTGCCGGCTTCGCCGCCGTCTACGTCCGCGTCCCGGCCAACTGGTGGGCCATCATCCCGGCCGGTGTGATGCTGACCCTGGCCGTGATTGTGGCCCTGCCGCCGGCGTTCCAGGGCACACCTGTTGCCGCCGTCCTGTTCCTGGGCCTGGCGGCCACCTTCGGCGTGCTGGCCCTGGTTCCGGTCCGCCCCGCCGATGGCACCGGCACGGGCACTTCAGGGGGTGGCCACCTCAGATGGCCGCTGATCCCGGTGGGGGTCCTCGCGGTACTCGGCGTGATCATGGCCATCCGGTCTTCGGAGCTCCTGATCCCTCTGGACTTTGCCGTTCCTGCCGTGATGATCGCGGCCGGGACTGCGCTGGTGGTGTACGCGTTCCTGGCCCGGACCGGCAAGCACAGCAAGGTCCACGGCCCCAGCTAGCCGCCAAGCGGGCTGACCGGGCCGCGAGGCAAACCCGGCTAGTTGGAACGCGACGCCAGGTGTTCCGCCACGTATTCGGCGTCGGGGCCCACGCCGGGCAGGGTCGCCGAGATGTGCTTGGTCAGCCAGGGGAGGCCGACGGCGTACAGGCCCGGGTGCTCCGTCACGCCCCGCAGGTGGCGGGGGTAGTTCCACTCATCCAGGAGGGCAAGGGACGGATCCAGCATGCTGAAATCCAACCCATAGCCGGTGCACCAGACCACTGACGTGATGCCCTCCGCCGCCAGGTCCAGCCGGGCGCCGGACTCAGACGGCAGCCAATCATCCGGATCCGGGATTTCGGCTGGCGGGGCGTCGATGCCGGCAGCTTTGATGTACGCGTCTGACAGGCGGCCCAGCCGCTGGCCGAACCCGGCCTCCACCAGCGTGAGGCGCTCGGCGAGATCGTCCGTGAAGACGGGACCGCCGTCGTGCATTCCCTCGAAGCGGCCGTGCAGGCGGACGCCCCTGCGGCCCAGGGAGCGCAGGCGGATGCTGCGGCCGCCGCCGTTGCCGGACAGCAGCGGATTGCACATGAACCGGCCCGCGGGGGACGGGAGCTGGTCCACCTGCAGGGCGTTGATGCCGTACTCCGGCCCGTGCACGTTCACCTGCATAATCCAGTGGAAGACGTCCTTGCCGCGGTACCGCCTGGGCGCCTCCGGGCAGGACGAGACGGACAGGTGCACCGTGCGGCCGGCGTCCAGCAGGTCCTCGGTGATCTGCCCGCCCGACTGCCCGGTCCCCACCACCAGCACCGCACCGTCCGGCAGCTGGGCGGGATTGCGGTAGTCGTGGCTGTGCAGCTGCAGCACGTCCGCGGAGATTCCGACGGCGGCTGGCGGGATCCGCGGCCGCTGGAACGCGCCGCTGGCCAGGACCACGTTGCGGGCAGCCCACGCGCCACGGTCTGTTTCCACCGTGAACCCGCCATCCGCGGGGGAGATCCGGGTGACAGCGGTATCCAGCTCCACCGGCGCCGCGATGTCCTCCGCGTAGCCCCGGAACCAGCCGATGGTGGCGTCCCGCGGCTGGAACCCGTCTGGCTCGGACCCGGAATAGGCCTTGCCGGGCAGGTCAAGGGAGAAGCTGGGGGTGTTCAGGTAGAAGGAATCCCACCGGTCCTGCCATGCCCCGCCCAGCGCCGGCCGCCGCTCCAGCAGCCGGTGCTCCACCCCGTGCTGGCTGAGCCAGTAACTGGTGGCCAGGCCGGCCTGCCCGGCACCCACTATGACTGTGTTGGTTTCCTGCCGGGAGGCTGCGGGGGAGGACATGGCTACTTCGCGGCTGCCCGCGGGGTGCCTGATCGTGGCGCCCTGGCCTTCGGCTCCTTCGGCTCCTTCGGCTCCTTCGGCTCCTTCGGCTCCTTGGGCGGCAGCGTGGCGATGTAGCCCAGGGCTTTTTCGGCCCAGGCCCTGGCGCGGGTGTCGTCGCCGTCGCCCTCTTCGTTCCAGACCTCCGGCAGGCCGGTGTACCCGCCCATCGGCCGTTCCGCGGGGCCAAACGGTACGGTCCGCTCGGAGGATTCCAGGATGGCCCGGTCCGCGTCGGAGAGTTTCACGCCGATGGTGGACCCGAACAGGCCCGCGAACATGTTGCCGTTGATGAACGCCCCCAGGTTGCCGAACATCGGCTTCACCACCACATCGGGATGGTCCGGCACCACACGCCGAAACCGTTCCTTGTCCTGCTCGGACGCCTTGGGCATGTCCATGGATGTCATCTCCCGGGAGCTACGTGTGAAGGCAGGATATGCCCGTTCCCGGAACGGGTCGAGAGGCTGGTCCGGCTGAAGGCGCCGGCTGGAGGATGACGTCCGGCCGGGGGGTGGCTCGGACGGGCCGCAATTTCCTGTACAGTTAGTCATGTTGTTGTGTTTATGCAGTTGGTAGTTCAGGCAGTACGCGCGGTCGAAAGTCCGTGTTCTTCTGAAGTAGCGGTTTTTGAACACCCCACGCCGGAGGGCCCGAAAGTCGGGACGTTCCCTCCACCTTCACGAAGGACAAAAATAATGGCTACTGGCACCGTCAAATGGTTTAACGCTGAAAAGGGCTTCGGCTTCATCTCCCCGGACGACTCCTCACAGGACGTTTTCGCGCACTACTCCGCGATCAACTCCAACGGCTTCCGCTCCCTCGAAGAGAACCAGAAGGTTTCCTTCGACACCGAGCAGGGCCCCAAGGGTCCCCAGGCCACCAACATCCAGGCTCTCTAATTTCCTAGAGTTCCGGGACCGTTAGGTTTCTCAAAGCAGGGCTTGCCTTCGGGCAGGCCCTGCTTTTGCTTAACCCGGGTGTGCCACGTCAGCGTCAGCCCGGGTGCCGCTCCGCCAGGAAAGCCGCCAGCGCAGGGTTGTCGATTTCCCTAGCCAGCCAGGGGGCGGCCTCCGCAGCGGCTGCGTCCCCGAGCACGGCACGGTGGGACTGGCCGCGGACCACGAATTCCCGCATCCCGCTGCGGCTGGCCAGCTCGCCAAGCCGGTCCACGAAGCCGGCGGCGCGAGGTGACCGGATGGCAATGGCGACTTCCGCGGCCGTGTCCAGCAGCCTTGCCGAATACCAGAGGTACCAGGGTTTTGGCTCCAGGCCGCGGTCGATCCAGTGTTCAGCAGCTGCGAGGTCGCCGTGCTTTGCGAACAGCCGTGCCTCGGCTCCGGCAGCCAGCGCCATGTAGCAGTGGTCTCCAGCCAGTTCCGCCATCACCCAGGACCGGTCGATGAACGCTGCCGCTTGTTCCAGCTCTCCGGCAGCAAGGTACGTTTCGCCGCGGACCCCCGTGACGAACGGCTCGAACGCCGTCCAGTGCTCCTCCGCGATCCAGGCCAGTGCCTGGTCCAGGACAGCCCCCGCAAGGTCCAGTTCGCCGCGGAGCAGGTGGACCCGTCCCAGGAGGGCGGCACTGAACGCCTGCTGCCGTCGGTTGCCGAGCGCTTCGGCGAGTTTCCCGGACTCCGTGAGGGCCGCTGCGGCTGCCCCGTAACGGGCAGTGTCTGAGGCCAGCATCCCCTGGATGGCCAGGATCCGCGCCTGTTCCTCGGGAAAGCCGTCCGCCGCCTGCATCGCCTTCTCCAGCCACCCGGCGGCCCGGTCCGGCACACCCCGCTGAACGGACAGGTAGCCCAGCTCGCGGTAGGCCGCAGCGGCGGTCCGGGAGGCGCCGTCGGGCCCCTCCGCCTGAAGGGCCCGGTGCAGGAGGTCCGCCACCTCGGCGCCGCGGCCGCCCGCCTGGTGGATCAGCGCACCGGACAGCGTCACCAGCGACTCGGCCACCAAATGGCTGTTGCCCGTATGCTGCGCCAGGCTGACCGCAAGCCTCAGCTGCTCCAGCCCCCGGTCCACGGATCCGGCCCACAGCGATGCCCCGCCCGCATCCAGGTAGGACCGCACGGTTGCCGCAGTGGCCGGGGTGCCGGGATCGGGCTCCGGATCCGCGTCGAACAGCGCACGGCGGACCTCCGCCGGCAGCGGCAGTCCGAGCTCCTGCCGGTACAGGTCGCCGCAGTGGACGGCGTGCGCACGGGCCTTGCGGTACTCGCCAGCGGCAATGAGCGCCTTCACCAGGACGGCGTTGCAGTCTGCATGGAAGGGATCCCGCTCCAGGGCCAGGGTTGCCAGTTCGGCAGCCTCGCCCGCGGCGCCCGATGCCAGCGCCGCCAGGGCAGCCTCGTACAGCAGCGACTGGACCACGTTGTCCAGGCGGTAGCGCTGGTCCGCCAGCCAGGAATCGAACACCGGGGAATCCGTGAAGGCCAAGCCCTCCAGCAACTGCCCGGTGAAGCGGCGCGGGTCGGTGCCCGGACCGGTGGCCGGGTCCATCGCGTCCAGCGCATCGCAGCGCCACGGCGGCAGCAGGTCCATCCGCAGGGGATCGCCCGCCACGGTGACGCCGTCAAGGGCCCGCCGGAGCTCCGACAGGTTCCAGCGCAACGCGCCCAGCGGGTCCGCCGCATCCGGAAACAGCAGGGCAGCAGTGCGGGACCGGCCGGTGCCATCAGCCTGCAGCGCAAGGTATGCCAGCAACGCCCACGCCTTGCGGCCCCGGGGTTGCGGGGGAGTGGTGCCCGGGGACTCGATCGTGGGCGGACCGAGGAGCCGAATCCAGTTCTCGGCCATAGGGCTCATGGTACGCCGCGGGATTGGCGGCGTCAGCGGCCGTCACACGGTTGCTCACACGCCAGCCGAACACACTGAAATCGCCCCATCCGCACACTCACCAGAAAGCACCAACCATGGAACTGCTCGGCCTCCTGCTTTTCGTTCTTTGGGTCCTCATCGCAACCATCTGCACCATCCTTTCTGACGGCCGTGGACACACCCCTGACATCCGCTCGGGATCGCCATGGTCGGCGGGAAACCTCCCCAGCGAGCCCTACGCATCCTTCCGGATGTAGGCGACGCTCACGTCATTAGGGCTCACTGACAGGACGTACGACGGCGGGGCCCGGCTTGGTTGCCGGGCCCCGCCGTCGCTGGTCCGGAGTCAGGGAACGCGGAGTTGAATGGGCGATGCGCTCATCGGCCCGCCGCACTGCTCCGAACCGCCCACCCGTGTCCACGCCAGGTCGACGTTCTGCGAGGCCAACACCGTTCCGTCTGCCGTCAGGGCACTGACCGTGGCGTTCCGGGGAGTGTGCATGGCCACGTTGACCTCCCAAACCGCATTGTCGGTTTTTGTGGCGAAGTACGGCGCAGA
This sequence comes from Pseudarthrobacter sp. SL88, assembly GCF_026672455.1. NCBI lineage: Bacteria > Bacillati > Actinomycetota > Actinomycetes > Micrococcales > Micrococcaceae > Pseudarthrobacter > Pseudarthrobacter sp. SL88. The sequence continues at coordinate 2,816,377 of NZ_JAPPRD010000001.1, read as the reverse complement.
GGTGACAGGGGTGGGTGGCTCCGTGTCGGGCGAAAACGTGGGCTCGATGGTGCGCGCCGGGGCCGGGGCGCCCAATTCCGGTGCAAGCCGGGAGCACGTGCGTTCGTCGCACAGCCGAACCTCGCCGACGCCGGCAACGTTCCCCTCAAGGGCCACGGTGACGGTATTGCTGTAGCCAATGGCGGAGCATGAATACGTCATGCAGCCGGCCAGGGGGAGTGCCCCCGCCATGGCGGCAGCGAGTGTCCCCAGGATCCCCCAACCCGTTTTCATGGGTCTCAGCGTAGCCCCATGGCCTCGCGGACCTCATCGAGGATGTGGTGCATGGCGCGCTCAGCGGTAGCGGTATCGCCGCCCGCCACGGCAGCTGCCACATCCTCATGCGCCTGCAGTGCCTCGTTGCGGGGCTTGAACGGCATGAGCCCCTGCTGGGTGCGGCTGGTCAGGACCTCCGCCACCATGCCTTCGAGTGCCCGGAACATTTCGTTGCCGCAGCTGCGCAGCAGGAGCTGGTGGAATTCGATGTCCGCCGCCAGGAAATTCTGCAGGTCGCCGGCCTCACCCAGGCGCCGGAGGTCGCCGGCAAGGGCCAGTAGTTGGGCGCGTTCGTCGGCACTGGCCCGCCGCGCTGCCCCGGCGGCGGCTATGGGCTCGACGGCGATGCGCAGCTCCGTCAGGCTGCTGTACTGGACCTCGCGGCGGTCCGAGGCGAGTCGCCACCGGACCAGTTTGGGGTCGAAGACATTCCAGTACTGACGCTCCTGCACCACGATCCCCACCCGGCGCCGCGAGTACACCAGGTTCATGGACTCGAGCACCTTCATGGTGTCCCGGGCAACGGTCCGCGAAATCCTGTACTCCTGCTGCAGCCCTTCCAGGGTGAGCCGGCTGCCCGGCGGAAGCTTGGCGGACGCTATGGCTATGCCCACCGCCTCGAGGACGCGCTCATGCATTGCTACAGACGCGCCGCCGTCGTGCGCGTCATCCGTCTCTTCAACTGTCGCCGTTGACATTCCTGCCGCCTCTCTCCGCGCCGCAGCGCACCTCCAGAGTACCGGTGAAACGCGCAAAGGTATGACTTGTGACACTGAAAGATAGTATTTATAGCTCTGAAAGGTGATACCTTATGGCGTAGCCCACGCCAACTGGGCACCGCAGGGAGCTTCTTCGAAAGCCAACGACGTCTTCTCCGGAGGTACAAACATGCAGTATCCACCCACGCACCTCGTGGTGATGGGCGTTGCCGGGTCCGGCAAATCCACCCTCGCCGCAGCCCTCTCCCGCACGCTGGGATGGGCCTGCGCCGAGGCGGACGAGTTCCACCCGGCCGCCAACATCGCCAAGATGAGCCAGGGCATTCCCCTCCAGGACGACGACCGCTGGCCCTGGCTTGGCGAGATCCGGGACTGGATGACCGGCAAGTCCCGGGACGGCCTGAGCACCGTCCTCACCTGCTCCGCCCTGAAGCAGAGCTACCGCCGGCTCCTGTCCGAAGCCGGGGGCCGCGTGGTCTTCCTGCACCTCGACGGCGGAGCAGACCTGATCGGCCAGCGCATGCAGGGCCGCGAAGGCCACTTCATGCCGCCGACCTTGCTGCCCAGCCAGCTGGCCACGCTGGAGCCACTGAGCCAGGAAGAGCTCGACGCCGGCAGCCTCCGCCTCGACATCTCGCGCTCACCGGAGGAACTCGTCGCCGACGTCGTCCAAGCTCTTGGCCTCGACGCGGACCAGGCGCCCCGCGCTTCCTAAGCACCCCCGAATCCCCAACCAGAAGTACTGTTTCAAAGGAGAACCATGACCATCGAAGGATGGACCCAGACGCTGGGAGCAGGCCCCCTGCTGCTCATCGCCGCAGCCGCGATCCTCGTCCTGCTGTTCCTGATCATCAAGCTGCGCGTGCACGCCCTGATCGCCCTGATCCTCGTCAGCCTGGCCACGGCGTTCGCCACCGGCATCCCCGCCAACAAGGTGGTGCCGGTCCTCATTGACGGGTTTGGCACCACGCTGGGTACGGTAGCGCTTCTGGTGGGTCTCGGCGCCATGCTGGGACGCATCGTCGAAACCAGCGGCGGCGCCAAGGTCCTGGCCGACTACTTGATCGGCATCTTCGGCGAAAAGCGCGCCCCCTTCGCGCTGGGCCTCGCCTCCCTGATCTTCGGCTTCCCCATCTTCTTCGACGCCGGCCTCGTGGTCATGCTGCCTGTGGTCTTCGCTGTGGCCCACCGCCTGGGCGGCGGCGTACTCCGCTACGGCCTGCCTGCCGCCGGTGCGTTCTCCGTGATGCACATCTTCCTGCCGCCGCACCCGGGCCCGGTTTCCGCTGCCGCGTTCTTCGAAGCCAACATCGGACTGGTGACCATCGCCGGCCTGATCGTCGCCATCCCCACCTGGTACGTCACCACCTACCTCTACGGCCTGTACACCGGCAAGAAGCTGGTCCTGCCGGTGCCGGAAATCCTGGGCCACGCCTCCGCTGAAGCAGAGTCCCACCCGCCGCGCTTCCGCACCATTATCGGCCTGCTGCTCCTGCCGCTGGTCCTGATCTTCGTCAACACCGGCCTGAACACCCTGGCCTCCTCCGGCGTACTGGCCGAGGGCACCAAGGACCAGCAGTGGTTCCAGGTCCTGCGCACCCTCGGTGAAACCCCGGTGGCCCTGTTGATCGCCGTGCTCGTGGCCCTGTTCGTCCTCGGCGCCCGCCGCGGCAAGGACGCCGGTGCACTGGAGAAGCTGCTGGAGTCCTCGCTCGGGCCCGTTCTGCTCCGTCATCCTGATCACCGGTGCCGGCGGTATGTTCGGCGGCGTGCTGCGCACCTCCGGCATTGGCAAGGCCCTGGCCGATGTCCTGGGCGGCTTGGGCATCCCGCTCATCCTGGCCGGCTTCCTGATCTCCGCCATCCTCCGCATCGCGCAGGGTTCCGCCACCGTGGCACTCACCACCACGGCGGGCCTGATTGCTCCGGCCGTGGCCGCCGGCGGGCTGAACGGCATGCAGGTGGCCGCCATGGTCATTGCCGTGGCCGCCGGTTCAGTGGTGGTCTCGCACGTGAACGACTCCGGCTTCTGGCTGGTGGGCCGTTTCTTCGGCATGGACGTCAAAACCACGCTGAAGACCTGGACCGTGATGGAAACCCTGATCGGTGTCATGGGCTTCGCCATCGCCGCGGCCATCTTCCTGGTGGCCGGGCTGGCGGGCTAGCGTACGCCCAACTTCCGCGGCGGCTGGGCGGCTGGTGGGAACACCGGCCGCCCCGCCGTCGTTGTTCCTCCTATGTGCGCTTGTTCGATCCACAAAGGACAGGGCGCTGCCGCTTCGAGCAAAGGACACCCCTTGACCCAACGCACCATTGTGATCACCGGCGCCAGCGACGGCATCGGCGCAGCAGCCGCCCGGACCCTGGCCAAGGGCGGCGACCGGGTGGTGGTCGTGGGGCGTTCCGCCGAGAAGACCCGGGCGCTGGCCAAGGAGATCGACGCCGACTACTTCGTTACCGACTTCGCCGACCTCGCACAGGTCCGCACCCTCGCGGCGCAGCTGAAGTCCGACTACCCGCGCATCGACGTCCTGGCCAACAACGCCGGCGGCATCATGGGCAAGCGCACCCTGACCGTGGACGGCAACGAAGCCACGTTCCAGATCAACCACCTGGCACCGTTCCTGCTCACCACACTGCTGCTGGACACCCTGTCGGCCAGCAACGCCAAGGTCATCAATACCTCCAGCGCCGCCAACGGCTTCGGCAAGCTGGACCTCTTCGACCTCACCTCCGAGCACAGCTACTCCGTCAACCGCGCTTACGGCACCGGCAAGCTCGCCAACATCCTCTTCACGTCCGAGCTGCACCGCCGCTTCCACGAGCGCGGAATTACGACGGCGGCCTTCCACCCGGGCGTGGTCCGCACCAACTTCGCGGCGGAGTCGGCAAGTCCGATGCGGCACGCGTACAAGACCATCCTGAACCGGTTCATGCTCACCCCGGACCAGGGCGCCGACACCATGCTGTGGCTCATCAACGGCACCGCCGGCACCGACTGGATCTCCGGCGCCTACTACGCCAAGCGTGCGCTGGCCAAGGCCAACAAGCAGGCCTACGACGCCGTGCTGGCCCGCGAACTGTGGGACAAGAGCGAAGAGCTGGTCAAGCCCGCCTAAACACCGTTTCGGTGGCGCTCAACCCTGCCGCGCCAGCGCCTCGCCGATCACCTTGGCACCTTGGGGATACGCCGCCGGGTTCGGGCCGGAATAGTTGAGCCGGACGAACGGGCCAGCGGGCTCCGCCGGGAACCAATCCGTTCCGGCGGCGATGATGACGCCGTTGTCCTCGCAGTCGCGCGTGAGCCGGGGCAGGTCCGTGCCGTCGGGCATCCGCAGCCAGAGGTTCAGCCCGCCCTTGGGCAGCAGCTCGATGTGGGCGTCCGGCACGTGCTGGCGGATGCTGGTCACCAGCAGGTCCCGGCGGGACTGCAGCTGCTGGCGCAGGTTCCGCAGGTGGGTCTGCCAGCCCGGCTGGGTCACCACATCCAGCGCCGCGGCCTGCAGCAGCCCGCTGACGTACATCGACTCCGCCGCCCGGTGCGCCAAGATCCGCTCCCGGGCCGGACCCCGCGCAACAACCGCGGCAATCCGCACCGACGTGGACACGCTCTTGGTCAGCGACCGGATGTAGATGACATGCCCGGAATCGTCCTGCGTCGCCAGCGGCACCGGTGTTGAGGTGATGCCGAAGTCATGGGCCCAGTCGTCCTCGATGACGAACGCCCCGTGTGCGCGCACCACCTCCAGGACTTCGCCGCCCCGCGGGGGTGCCCACTGTGCACCGCTGGGGTTAGCGTAGTTGGGCTGAGCGTAGAACGCCCGCGCCCCGGTCTCCTCGAATGCCCTGGCCAGTCCCACCGGGTCCGGCCCGTCCGGTCCGCTGGGTACCGGCACCACCCGCACGCCCGTCTGGGCGGCAGCCAGGATGGCACCCCAATACGTGGGCGACTCCATCAGCAGCGGCTGCCCGGCCCCCACCAGCGCCCGGAAGATCGAGCTCAGACCGCTCTGGCTTCCCGGCAGCACGATCACGTCGCTCGGCGTTGGGGGAGTGATGCCCACCGGCGTCGCCGCCCCGAGCTCATGGGCAAACCACTGCTGCAGCTCCGGCATCCCGGCGGCCGGCGGGCGGGACAACGCGGCGTCACCGCGGGCTGCCCGGGCCAGCGCAGCACGCACCAGGCGTTCCGGCAGCAGTTCACGGTCCGGGTAGCCCGAGTGGAACCAGATGGCGTCGTTGGGAGCCGTGCGCATGGTGGACGACGACGGCAGCGCGGCCGACGGCGAGCCCAGCGCCGCGGTCTGCCAGCCGTAGTCCGCGGGTCGCGCCGTCCGGACTGCCCGCACGAAGGTTCCCACGCCGGGACGGCTTTCGATCAGCCCCTGCGCCGTCAACGCCTGCAGCGCCTTCTGCACCGTCACCGGGCTGGCCTGGTACTCCGCTACCAGCGAGCGCGTGGACGGCAGTTTCGCGCCTGGCGCGGCGGCGGTGATCCACGTCCTGAGTGCCAGGACGATGCGCGAACTGCTATCGTTGTTCATGAGAGAACATAGTAGCGCTACTGTCCTGCCGGAGCCAGTGATACTGCCCGTCCGGCACAACGGGACCGCCGCGAGCAGGACGTCCACCGGCATCTGGTGGGGACTCCTTGGCGTCGCGGCCTTCTCCTTCACGGTCCCGTTAACCCGGATGGCGGTGGCGGGCCTGTCCCCGCTGTTCATCGGATCCGGCCGTGCAGTCGTCGCCGGAGTCCTCGCAGCCGCAGCCCTGGCACTCACGCGGCAGAGGCTTCCGCAGCCACGCACCTGGGCGAGGCTGGCGCTGGTGGCCGGGGGCGTCGTCGTCGGCTTCCCGTTGCTGACGTCCTACGCGCTCACCGCCGTTCCGGCCGGGCACGGTGCCGTGGTGATCGCCCTCCTCCCGGCCGCCACGGCTACGGCCGCCATCCTGCGGACCCGGGAGCGTCCCCGGGCAGCCTTCTGGGCAGTCATGGCGCTCGGGTCGCTGGCCGCCCTCGCCTTCGCGTTCCTGCAATCGGGCGGGATCGGCCACCTGCACTGGGCGGACCTCCTGCTGCTCGGCGCCGTGGTGTGCGCCGCCGTGGGGTATGCCGAGGGTGGCCTGCTGGCCCGCGAACTGGGCTCCTGGCAGACCATCGCCTGGGCGCTGGTCCTCGCATTCCCGCCCATGCTGGCACTCGCCGTGTTCGACCTCGCCCGCCAGCCGCCGTCGGCCACGCCCGCCCAGTGGGCAGCGTTCGCTTACCTTGCGGTGGTCAGCATGTTCCTCGGCTTCTTCGCCTGGTACCGCGGCCTGGCCATCGGCCCCATGGCGCAGGTCAGCCAGATCCAGCTCCTCCAGCCCGTGCTGAGCATCTGCTGGGCGGCGCTCCTGCTGGGCGAAGCCATTACCTGGACCACCGTGATCGGCGGCCTGGCCGTCATCCTCTGCGCCGGCGCCGCCGTCCGCGTCCGGCTCAAGCCCAAAGCCTGACCTGCCTCCTACAACCCGAAAGGACATCCCCATGTACATTCCCGCCCACTTCGCCGCCGGCCCCGACGCCGTCCGGCACCTGCTCGCCACCCCCGGAGCGGGCAACCTCATCACCATGACCGACGGCGGGCTGCTGGCTACGCTGCTGCCCTTTGTCTACGAGCCGAACGTGGGTGAGCACGGTGCCCTGCACGCGCACGTCGCCCGGAACAACCCGCAGGCCTCCGCGGCTGTTGCCGGTGAGGCGCTGGCGATCATCCAGGGCCCCGACGCCTACATTTCGCCGTCCTGGTACGCGTCCAAAGCCGAGCACGGGCGGGTGGTGCCCACCTGGAACTACAGCACCGCGCACGTGTACGGCCAGCTGGTTGTCCATGACGACGCCGGCTGGCTGGCACGGCACGTCCGCCGCCTGACGGACCGGCACGAGGGGGAACGTGAGCATCCGTGGAGCGTCGGGGACGCCCCTGAAAAGTTCATCGCCGGGCAGCTGCGCGCCATCGTGGGCATCGAGCTGCTGATCACCCGGATCGAGGCGAAGGAGAAACTGAGCCAGAACCGGTCTGCCGCCGACGCCGCCGGTGTGGTGGCCGGGCTGCGGTCCAGCGGGCAGGAAGCCAGCGCGGCCGCCGTCGAACGCGTCCTGGCCCAGCGAACTCCGGAAAGCTAGGCGGCCCGCTCCAGCAGGACCATCACTTCGTAGTGCGTGGTCTGCGGGAACATGTCCAGGACCCGGGCCCGCAGTGCCGTGAACGAGGGGAGGGCGGCCAGGTCGCGGGCCAGGGACTGGGCATTGCAGCTGGAGTAGACCACGTGCCGGACGTCGGAGGATTCCAGCCAGCCGCACAGCTCCTTGCCGATGCCCCGGCGCGGCGGGTTTACGATGACCAGCTCCGGCGCTTGCGGGGCGGCAAGAGCGAAGGCGGTGGCGTCCCCGGCCTCGAACTCCATGCCCTGCAGCCCTGCTTCGTCGCTGCTGAGCCGGGCCGAGACGATGGCCTCGCTGCTGGTTTCGATGCCGGTCACCGTGCGGGACGGATCGGCCACGTGCAGGGCGAACCCGCCCACGCCGCAGTACAGGTCCCACACTGACGCCGGCGCCAGGTCGCTGACCCATTCGCGCCCCTGCCGGTACAGCGCGGCGGCCATCGCGCTGTTGGTCTGGAAGAAGCTCTGCGGGCGCAGGTGCAGGTTGATGTCGTTCACCCGCATGTTCAGCGTGGACTGCTCCGTCAGCAGGATCTCCCGGTCGCCCTCCAGTACCGCCTTGTGCTCGGGGTGCAAGTTGATGGACACCACCTTCACCTGGGGCAGGGCGTCCAGCAGCTCCGGAAGGTGCTTCCGGATGCGCGGCACCAGCTGCTCTGAACGGAGGACCAGGCGCAGCATGATCTCGCCGTCCGGGGACTCGGTGACGATCAGGTGCTTGAGTTCGCCGCTCCGGTTGGGCACGTCATAGGGCGTCAGGCGGTTGCTGCGGATGAAGGCGGCCACCACGGGAAAGACTGCGCGGAGCCGAGGGGAGCAGACGCCGCATTTGCGCAGGTCGATGCCGTGGCCGTCGGCGTCCAGGATGCCGATGGTGGGGTTCTGGGCCGTCCCGCTGACCACCATTTTGGCCTTGTTGCGGAACGCTGATTCCTGGCTGGCCACGGGCTCCAGCCACTCCAGCGAGGCGTGGCCGGAGAGGAGCGTCTGGCAGTGGGCCTGCTTGCCGGCCAGCTGTTCGCCGTAGGGCGTGCCCATGAGGGTGCAGGAGCGGCAGCGGGCGGCATCAAAGTAGGAACAGCGCATGGCCCTCCAATTTTACCTGCTGCCTTTGGGGGCGCCCGACGCCGGTACCTGGGGGGTGCCGCCGTTGCCGGCACCCTCGTAATAGCGTGCAATATAAGCAAGATGCCATGCCTTTAATGACCCTAAATTCGGCAACCGTGCTACTTTCGGCTCTGTCGGCGTTCACTTCTTCGGTTCCCCGTGTTCATGTGAAGCGCACCTGCGAGGCACGTAAACCCTGGCCGCCGCCACTATCTGCACCGATCACCCGCACCTGGAGAAACCCGTGGAACCCTCATTGCCTACGCTCGACACCAGGCCGGACCCGGCGCAGCCGGTCACCTCCGGACTCCGCCGCTCCATGGGGCCGCGGCACCTGGTGATGATCGCCATGGGCGGCGTCATCGGCTCGGGGCTGTTCCTCAGCTCCGGCTACACCATCTCCCAGGCAGGCCCGCTGGGCGCGGTGATCGCATACCTCATCGGGGCGTTCGTGGTGTACCTGGTGATGGCCTGCCTGGGCGAACTGGCCATCGCCTACCCCGTGTCCGGGGCGTTCCATATTTACGCGGCCCGCTCCATCGGACCCGCCACCGGTTTTGCCACCGCCTGGCTCTACTGGCTCTGCTGGGCCGTGGCCATCGGCTCCGAATTCACGGCGTCCGGCCTGCTCATGCAGCGGTGGTTCCCGGACGTGGAGGTGTGGGTCTGGTGCCTGGTGTTCGCGGCCATCCTCTTTGGCTTCAACGCGGTGTCCGCCCGGTTCTTCGGCGAGTCCGAATTCTGGTTTGCCATCATCAAGGTAGCCGCCATTATCGGACTCATTGTCCTGGGCGGCGCGGCCCTGTTCGGCTTCCGTCCGCTCGGCGGCGGCGGGGACGGGCACCCGTTCCTGTTCGAAAACTTCGCCACCGAGTCCGGCCTGTTCCCCAACGGCTTCACCGGCGTCCTGGTCACCGTGCTTGCCGTCTTCTACGCCTTCTCCGGCTCCGAGCTGATCGGCGTTGCCGCCGGCGAAACCAAAGACCCGGCCACGGCCATCCCCAAGGCCATGCGCACCACGGTCATCCGCCTGCTCATCTTCTTCGTCGGCGCCATTGCCGTCATCGCGGCCACCATCCCGTACACCGAGGTGGGGCTCGATGAGAGCCCGTTCGTCACCGTCTTCTCCGCCATCGGCATCCCGTTCGCGGCCGACATCATGAACTTCGTCATCATCACCGCCCTCCTGTCCGCCGGCAACAGCGGCCTGTTCTCCTGCGCCCGCATGCTTTACTCGCTCGCCGACGAAGGCCATGCACCGCGTGCCCTCAAGAAGCTGACCCGCCGCGGCATCCCCCTGGCTGCGCTCTCGCTGAGCATGGTGGGTGGCCTGGCATCCCTGATCAGCAGCGTGGTGGCACCGGAGACGGTCTACCTGGTCCTCGTGTCTGTGGCCGGCTTCGCGGTGGTGGGCGTCTGGATGTCCATCACGGCCTCGCACTTTTTCCACCGCCGCGCCTTCATCCGGGGCGGCGGCGATACCTCCACCCTCGCCTACAAGGCACCGCTGTTCCCGCTGGTCCCCATCCTGGCGTTCACCCTGTGCGTCGTTTCGCTGATCGGCATCGCCCTGGATCCCGCCCAGGCACCCGCCCTGTACTTCGGTGTTCCGTTCGTGGCCGGCTGCTACCTCTACTTCCACCTTCGGCACGGCCGCAAGACCGTTCAGGCGCGGGGCTAAGCCGGGCACGGACGACGACGGCTGTACGGCAGGGGCGCCCGGCACCTTCGCCGGCGCGCGCCGGCGTCGTCCGCGGCCTGGGTGCCGTGGCCGCCTGCAGTGACCATGGGGGCTACGCGGGGCGACGCCGCCAAGGCCGTGGAAGAATGGGGCGCGTGACCGGCGGGAGGGGCAGGGAAAGCGTGGATTCATCCGCTGAGGCGTCGTCCATGGCGCAGGGGCTCCGGATTGTCCGGCTGGTGGTGGACCGGGAGAAATCCGGGCGCCCACTCCTGGGTGTATCCCAGCTCGCCGCGGCGTTGTCGATGGACCAGAGCAGGGTTTCGCGGCTGGCCCAGGAACTCTGCGACCTTGGACTGCTCGAACGCCCGGAGCGTGGTCCGTTCCGTGCCGGGCCGGAATACTTCAGCCTGGCCGCGGCCCTCAATACCGGCTGGGTGCTGGCCGCCCGGGCCGAACTCGAATCCCTGGTTTCCGCCCTGGGCCTGCGTGCAAGGCTCTCTGTCCGCGACGGCTACCGGTCCATCCTGCTCCGGAACTCCAGCAACGACTCCGTACCCGGCAGCTTCGTCCACCCCGGCATGGTCAGTCCGGTGTGGTGCACGGGTGCCGGCCGCGCCCTGCTGTGGGACCTGGACCGGCCGGCCCTCGAGAGGCTGCTGCAGGACGTGAACTTCATTGGCATCGGCGGTCCGGGCGCGGCCCACACCATCGACGATGTCTGGGAGCTCATGGTCCGGGACCGCCCTGCAGGGGCGGTTGCCGCCGTCGAGGAATTCGAGCATGACGTTGTTGAGCTCGCCGTGCCCGTGCGGGACGGGTCAGGAGAAGTGCGGGCCTCGCTGAGTGTGCTCGGCGGTCCCGGCCTGGTGGAGCGGCGTGACGCGGCGGACGCCCTGGCCGCCGCCGCGGAAAGGCTCGGAGCGGCGGGAGGGCCCGGCGCTGCGGCCGTGCCCCACTAGTCCCACGGCCGGTACCCCAATCCCGCTTCGAGCCGCAGCCCCTGCTGGAGCAGCGCTGCGGCGCAGGCCTCCCGGCGGGGTTCCAGCCGGTCCCTGATCCCCACGACCTGCAGGGCTGCCACCACCTCGCCCTTGTAATCGCGCACGGGGACGGCCAGGGAGTACAGCCCCGGTTCTGCCTCCTGGTCCACTATTGAATAGCCCCGCCGGCGCGCCGCTTCCAGCCGGGCCAGGAAGTCTTCCACGCTGCGCGGAGTGTTGGGCCCGTGCCGGACAAAGTCGACGGCCGCGAAAACGGTGCGGATCTCCGCTTCGGAGGCCTCCCAGAGCATTGCCTGCCCGGCGTCGCTGCAGTACGCGGGGTAGGGCCGGCCCAGCCAGGAGCCCACCAGGTTGCTGCTGGCCGGAACACTTTCGCCGATCGTCACGGTGCTGTTTCCGTGCAGGATGCCCAGGAAGCAGGCTTCATCAGTTTCGCCGGCCAGGGTGTCCAGGGCAGTGGCACCGTCGGATTCCAGCCGGCGGGCCGTCAGTTGCTGGGCGTCGGTGAAGACCTCCCAGTCCAGCGCATACGTACGGTGGACGGTGCGGGCCAGGAAGCCCTCCTGCTCCGCACTGCGCAGGTACCGTGAGACCTGGCTGCGGTCCTTGCCCAGGCCGGCGGCAATCTCAGCCACGGTCCCGCCCGGATGTTCGGCCGCGTGGCGGGATCCCACAGCCAGCAGGGCCATGATTCCGCGGCCCATACTGGAGGATTTCGACATGGCTCCGAGTGTAGTTGGGCTGCAGTGCCGTCGCGGTCCCGGGAACGTAATACCCGGCATCGGCATATCTGGATGCGTATAGTGACCAACATGCCTGCCATCCTCACCTTGTCCGCCCTGCTCGACGCCGGGGAATCCCTGACCTCCGACGGCGCACTGGCCACGGAACTTGAGGTGCGCGGCTGCAACCTGGACGATCCGCTGTGGTCAGCCAAGGTCCTGCTGGAACAGCCGGGCCTGATCCGGGACGTGCACCGGGACTACTTCGCAGCAGGGGCAAGGATTGCCACCACCGCGAGTTACCAGGCAACACCCCAGGGATTCGCCGGCCGCGGAATGACGGAGCAGGAGGCCCTCGATCTCGTGGCCCTGTCCGTCCAGCTGGCGGGCGAGGCGCGGCGTGACCACCTGGCCAACCACCCGGAGGCCGGGCCCCTGTTCATCGGCGGATCCGTGGGGCCCTACGGTGCCTACCTCGCGGACGGCTCGGAGTACCGCGGCGACTACGCCCTGACGCCCGCCGAATTCCGGACCTTCCACCGTCCCCGCCTCGAAGCGCTGGCCGGTGCCGGAGCGGACGTCCTGGCCTGCGAAACCCTGCCATCCTTCGCCGAAGCCCAGGCCCTTGCGGAACTGACCAGGGACCTCGGCGTCGAATCCTGGTTCTCCTTCTCCCTCCGCGACGCCGGACACATCAGTGACGGCACACCCCTGGCCGCCGTCGCGGAACTGCTGGACGCTGAGTCCCACGTGGCCGCCGTCGGGGTCAACTGCGTGCCGCTGGCGCTGGTTGCCCCGGCGCTCACGGCCCTCCGCGGTGGCACCAACAAACCGCTGGTGGCCTATCCGAATTCCGGGGAGACCTACGATGCGGGCACCAAGACATGGGACGCAGCGCCCGCTGCGGCCACAGCCCCTGCAGCGCTGGCTGACGGCGTGCCTGCCTGGCAGGCCCTCGGCGCCCGGATCATCGGCGGCTGCTGCAGGACAACGCCTACTGACATCTCCGCCGTCGCGGGGCACATCCAGCGCTAAGTCCGGGGCGAATGCCCGCCATCCCCGGCGTGTCCGGGTCAATGTGCCCCGGCATGGGGCCCATTGGCGCAGGCAGCCTAGTCTCCGCGGAGCCCGTAGGTGCTGAGCACGTTGCCCTTGCTGGTGCGTTTCTCGTCCAGCAGGACCAGCCGGGTGAGGGGATCGCCGTCTTCGAACAGCCGCCTGCCGCTGCCCGCCACCACGGGGTGGGTCATAAGCTGCAGCGAATCCAGCAGCCCTGCGAACAGCAGCTGCCGCGTCACGGAGATGCTGCCGCACACGGCAATCTCACCGCCGTCGGTCTCCTTGAGCTTCGCCACGAACTCCTCCAGCGGTGCGTCCATCAGACGGGAGTTCTGCCACTCCAGGGGCTCGCTCAACGTCCGGGACGCCACATACTTTTGCACCGGGTTGATGAACGCGGCGAAGTCCTGGTCCGCTGACGCGTTGGGCCAGTAGGACGCCCACTCCTCGTAGCTCTTCCGGCCCAGCACCACCGTGTCCACGGTGTTCATCATGCTGGTCAGCCCCTCGCCGAGCTCAGCGTCGAAGCTGTCGAACTGGAACTTGAACGGATCCGAAACCACTCCGTCAATGGAGTGGAACAGTCCGGCCGTTACTTTGCGCATGCGGGTCCTCCAGGGTTCGTTGGGTCAAGGAACAACCTATGCGCCGGGCCGTTCCGGCGGAAGACCAAATACCGCCAAGGCGCGGCTGATTGCCGCCAAAAACGGGGGCGACGGCAACACTCCAGTTACGTTCATCACTCGCCGTGGCGTCTTGCCGGGATTCGGCGGAAAGTGGCCCCATACTTAGGGTGATGCGGCCACTTTCCGCAGCCCCGGCCAGGCAAGGAGGAAGTGCATTGGAAACCCTGAAGAAGATTGTGCGGAACCAGTACTTTCCCGCCGGAGCAGTCCTCGCGGCGGTCATCCTCTTCTGGCTCGTGGGAATCCTTGGCGGGCTGTCCCTCCTGCACAACAACCAGCCGCCGCTGACCACCCTCACCTGGATGCTCTTCGTGTACACCGCTGCGGTACTCACACCGCTCGCGGGCCTGCTGGCCGCCGTGGACCTTATCCGCCGCTGGCGCCGCAACCGCGCCGCAATGGCAAACCCCGCTGATGCGTTCGTCCCGGCTGAAAACGCTGTCGACGAGTACGGCGTCATCGAGTATGCCCTTGACGAGGAATCAGCTGGGCCGGCCCGGGTCGAGCGGACTGCCACTCAGGCTGTTGCCGTGGAATCCAGCGCCGCGGAACCGGCTGCCGGGTCATCCGCCCAGGACCCTGCACCGTACGACCACGCCCAGTCCACCGCACCCGAAGCGCGCGGGCAGCAGGGCCCGGCTGCTCCGCCGCGGCCCCCAGGCCAACCCCTCGGCTCGGGAAAGAAGCCCAGGCAGCCCGGCGGCAGGCAGGCCGCCTAGCAGCCGGACGGCCCGGCGTCGTACTTGCGCAGCCGCGAGCTAGCGTTGGTGCAGCGCGCCGAGCACCTCTTTGGCCTGGCGCAGCGCGTCCCCAAGACGCGCGGCCGGCTCCGGCAGCGAGAACAGGTAGCCCTGCAGCGCATCGCAGTCGAGCGCCGTAAGGTAGTCCGCCTGTGAAACCGTCTCGATTCCCTCCGCGGTGACGGTCAGCCCCAGGCTGTGCGCCATGTTGATCATGGAGCTGAGGATGGGCAGGCGTTCGCTGCCGGTACGCACCATGGACACAAAGGTCTTGTCGATCTTCACGGCGTCCACCGGCAGGTCCTGCAACCGCCCCAACGAGGAATAGCCGGTGCCGAAGTCGTCCAGGGCAACCCGGGCGCCCGCATCCCGCAGCGTGCTGAGCTGCCTGATCAGGTCGCAGTCGGCATGGAAGAATACGCTTTCGGTGACCTCCAGCACCAGCTGGCGGGCGGCCACGCCGCTGGCCTCCGCGAGGCCCAGCACCTTCGCGGCAAAGTCGTGTTCCTGCAGCTGCACGCCTGACACGTTCACCGCCAGCGACCTCGCCGGGTCCCCGCCCAACCAGTCCGCCAGCTGCGCCATGCCCTGGGCCATCACTTCCAGGCCGATGTCCCGGATCAGCCCCGTGCGTTCGGCCAGGGGAATGAAGTCCGACGGCGGCACCCGCCCGGCGCCGCGGTCCCACCGGGCGAGGGCCTCGAACTGGACCACCTGCCCGCTGCGGTGCGACACGATGGGCTGGAAATCCACTGAGATCTCGCCGCCCTGCAGGGCGAACTGCAGTCCGCTTTCCATGTCCGTCCGTTGCACCAGGGCAGCCATCATGTCCGGATGGAACCGCAGGAAGCGGTTCTTCCCGGCGGCCTTCGCCGCGTACATGGCGATGTCCGCCTGGCGCAGCAGCTCGGACGGGCCAACCTCGTCCCGCCCCCGCGATGCCACTCCGAGGCTCAGGCTGGGGCGAAGCGCGCGGCCGCTGATGGTGACGGGGACGTGCAGGCAGCGGACAATGCACGCCGCGATTTCATCCACGTTGGGGCAGGCCGTCAGGAGCACCACGAACTCGTCGCCGCCCAGCCGTGCCACCACGTCCGCGGCCGGAAGGCAGCCGCGCAGCCTGCGGGAGACCTCGATCAGCATGTCATCCCCGGCCTGGTGGCCAAGGAGGTCATTGACCTCCTTGAAATCGTCCAGGTCCAGAAGCAGCACATCAACGGACTTGAGCCGGGGTTCCTGCAGAGACCCGGCCAGGGCGTCCTTGAACACGGCCCTGTTGGCCAGGCCGGTCAGCGGGTCCTGGAAGGCCATGACGCGCAGCTTTTCCGCCTGCTCCGCCAGGTCAAGCATGGCCTGGTGCGCTTGTTCCTGGGCCTTGCGGCGGGGAGTGACATCCCGGAAGCTCCACACCCGGCCCACAACATCCTCGCCCACCTTGTGGGGGCGCGAATAGCGTTCGAAGGTGCGGCCGTCCTTGAAGTCCAGAACGTCGTAGCTCTCGGCGGTGGTGTTGCCCTGGACTTCCATGAGCCTGGCCAGGAACGCGCCGGGGTCGGTGAGCTGGCCGGTAATGCGCTGCATTACCGGGTCCCCGCTTTCACCTTCCATGAGTTTGCGGGGAATGTCCCACATGGTGAGGAACTGGTCGTTGTACCCGGCCACGGTGCCGTTGGAGCCCATCACCAGGATGCCGTCCGCCGTGGACTCCAGGGTGGACGCCAGCAGGGACATCGCATCGCGAAGGTCCGCATTCGTGGCCTGCCGGTGCGAAGTACCCCGGACCGAGAGGAGGACCTGCGCCCCGGCCGGGACGCCGCCGTCGGGCGCGGTGTCCGTGGCATCGGCGGCGCCGGCCGCTGCGTTCCAGGGCAGCTGCCCGGGCCCGGGGGGAAAGAGGGACCCGGCCACTTCCGCGGAGAAGCTGGTGCCGTCGGCATGGACCCAGGCCACTTCCCGCGGGTGCGCGGTGGACCGGGCCAGGATCTGCCGGAAGAGCCTTTCGACCTCGGGGTGGGAGCGGTCAGCCAGGAGGGTCCGGTAATCCAGGCCGGTGAGGAACCTGCGGTCCAGTCCAAAGAGCTTTGTTGCTGCCCCGTTGGCCAGGGTGATGGTGCCATCCGCCGCGAGGGCCAGGAAGGCATCCGGGCTGGCGTCAAGCATCGCCTCGAACGTCCGGACTGCCATTGTGCTTTCGTGGCCGGATTCAGCCATACCACCACCCCCTCGCACATCATAAGGTGCGAACTGCCGGTAATGGGGGCCAGGTTCACTACGGATTGGGCACGAATACCGGTACAGAACCGGAACGCAGAAACGCCGCCCCGCTGCCGGGACGGCGTCTCTGCGCTTGTGGATGGAGGGGGTGTTAGGCCCGGTGCCCGCTGCGGTTCATGACTGCGCCGTAGATCAGCAGGACCACGATGGATCCGAGGATGGCAAGCAGCCAGGTGCGGATATCGAAGAACTCGGCCAGGCCGCCGCCGAAGATCAGCGACCCGATCCAACCGCCGAGGATTGCGCCGACTACGCCGAGGACCATGGTCACCAGCCAGCCTCCGCCCTGACGGCCCGGCAGGATCGCCTTTGCAATGGCGCCCGCAATCAGGCCCAAGATGAGAAATCCGAGAATGCCCATGCTGTCACTCCTTATTAGTAAGTTGTGCCGTGCCCCCATCTCCGGTTCCCTAATTCAATCAGCGTGCTTACTTCGCTGCAAGGCTTTCAATATCACAGGATGACTATCAGTTTTTCCGGCAAACACCCGCCTGACCAGCCCTCTTGGCCTGGCGGGGCGCCATATTACGGGCCTTCGATAGGATGAATTGTCCCGGTTAGCACTTCCCTAGGAGCCCGGCATGGCCAGCCAGCAAACAGACCGTCCGCGCGCCATCTTCCTCGACATTGACGGAACATATGCGGACCACGGCCTGGCCCCGGCAGCCCACGTGGAGGCGGTGCAGGAAGTGCGCCGCCGCGGCCACCTGGTGTTCGTGTGCACCGGGCGTCCGCTGTCCATGGTGCCGGCCCACATCCTGGAGGCAGGGTTCGACGGCGTGATCACCGGCGCGGGTGCCCGGGTGGAAATGAACGGGGAGGTACTCAAGGACACCCGGTTCGAACCCGGCGTGGCGGCCCTCATCGTGGACACCCTGGACGCCAACGACGTCGCCTACATCCTGGAGGCTCCCGAAGCCTTGCGCGGCCGCACCGGAGTGGGTGAGCGGCTCCGGCGGGTCCTCACTCCCGTCTTTGCCGGCCGTTCCCGGCACGACGGCGTCCTCAGTACCGACGTGGATCCCGTGGACGACATCCTGGGGCCGGTCCAGTACAGCGACGACCTTCGCGGGGCGTCCTTCGCCAAGATTTCCTGCTTCGATTCCCCGGTACCGCTGACCCGCCTCATGGGTGGCCTCGGCCCGCAGGTGGGGCTCATCCCCAGTTCCCTGTCCGCCCTTGGCGACTCAGCCGGGGAGATCTTCATGGCCGGAACCCACAAGGCCGTGGGCATCCGGGTGGTGGAGGAACGCCTGGGCCTGCACCGGGAGGACATCGTGGCCATCGGCGACAGCGCCAACGACATCGAGATGCTCGAGTACGCCGGGGTGGGCATCGCGGTGGAGGACGGACATCCAGGCGTGCTTGCCGTCGCCGACCGGCTCACACCCGGCCCGGCCGGCAACGGCGTGGCGCTCGCCTTCGCCGGCCTGGGCCTCCTGGACTGACTGGCCTCCTGGACTGAACGCCGTCCGGTCAGCGGCGGGCTGCGGTTGCGACTTCGGCAGCAACCCCACCCGCATCACTTGATGAAGCCGGGCACGTGCCAAGGCCGCGCACCACCCAGCCTTCCGCCAGCCATGCCGCGGCGTCCAGTGCGTTGCGCGCATCCAGCAGCACACGCCGTCGTACCAGGCTGCCTGCAACGGCCGGGGACAGCCGGCGGTACTCATCCCACTCGGTGAGTAGCAGCACCAGTTCTGCTTCTTCCAGGGCCCGGGTTGCGTTGGCCTCGAACCGCAGCCGGGGGTAACGCCGCCACGCGTTGTTCACGGCCTTGGGGTCCGTGACGGTCACATGAGCTCCGGCCGCCGCGAGGCGGTCTGCCACGTCCAGGGCGGGGGAGTCGCGGATGTCGTCCGTGTCCGGTTTGAAGGAGGCGCCCAGCACGGTGATGGTCCGGCCGGCCACGGTACCGCCGCAGAGGTCCGCCGCCAGGTCCACCGTGCGCTGCCGCTGGCCAAGATTGACCGAGTCCACCAGCTGCATCCAGTCCGCCACGGCATCCACGCCGTGGCTTGTGGCCTGTGCCCGGAAACTGCGGATGTCCTTGGGCAGGCAGCCGCCGCCGAAGCCCAGCCCGGCATGCAGGTAACGGTTGCCGATCCGCGGATCCAGCCCCATTGCCTCACTGAGTTCCGCCACGTCCGCGCCGGACGCATCGCACAGCTCCGACACCGCGTTGATGAAGCTGATCTTGGTGGCCAGGTACGCGTTGGCCGCGGACTTGATGAGTTCTGCCGTGGCGCAACTGCAGACCTGCCGGGGAATGCCTGCCCGCAGCAGCGGCTCGTAGACCGCATCCAGGGCTGCCGCCACCCCCACGGGCGCGCCGGTGGACCGGTTGAACGCCGCGGCTTTCCCGCCGTCCACGCCGTACACCAGGCGGTCCGGCACCAGCGAGTCCTTGACGGCTGTGCCCTGGCGGAGGAACTCCGGGTTCCAGCCCAGCAGGACATCGGGACGCCGCCCCAGCACCCCGCGCAGCATGTCCACGGTGCCCACCGGCACCGTGGATTTACCCACGACGACGGCGCCCGCGGCCAGGTGCGACAGCAGGGCCCGGGTGGCGGAGACCAGGTAGGACAGGTCGGCGGCGTCGGAGGCCTTGTCCTGCGGGGTGCCCACGCACAGGAAGTGCACCTGGGCGCCGGCGGCATCCGCGATGTCGGTGGAGAACCGGAGCCGTCCGGTGGCGCTGCCGTCCTGCAGCAGCTCGTCAAGGCCCGGTTCGTGGAAGGGGGCTGCACCGCGGGCCAGCTGTTCCACTTTCGCGTGGTCCACGTCGATGCCAACAACTGAGTGGCCCATCGAGGCAAGGGTGGCCGCGTGCACGGCGCCCAGGTAGCCGCAGCCGATCACCGAAATTTTCATAGAGCTGCTCCCTTGGCTTTGTACGAACCGGACAAAACCGGCTGTTCTGCGATGACATCGGTGTAGTGGCAGATCAGTTCCGAGCACAGGGCCGGCCATGTGCGGGCCTGTACCGAGGCGTGAGCCGCGGCGGCGAACGCCCGGCGCTTGGCGTCGTCGCCCATCAGGTCCAGGACGTGGCCTCGCATGGCGGACAGGTCACCGGGCTCGTAGAGCCAGCCGGTCCGGGAGTTCTCCACCAGGTCCAGCGGTCCGCCGCGTCCCGTGGCCACCACCGGCACCCCCGATGCCATGGCTTCCTGGATGGTCTGGCAGAAGGTTTCGAACTCGCCCGGATGGACGAAGAGGTCAAAGGACGCCACCGCGCGGGCCAGGTCATCGCCGCCCAGGAACCCGGTAAAGACGGCTCCCGGGAGGGTTTCCTGCAGGGCTGCCCGCTGCGGTCCGTCACCTACGATCACCAGGGTGGTGTCCGGCATTCCGGCCAGGGCTGCGAGGTCCTCCACCTGTTTTTCCACGGCCAGCCTGCCCACGTAGCCGATGATCCGGTGGCCCGCCGGGGCCACCGATGCCCGCCACCCGTCGTCGCGCTTGTCCGGCGAGAACCTGGCCGTGTCCACCCCGCGGCGCCACATCCGCACCCGGGGAATGCCGCGTCCGCGCAACTGGTTCAGCGCGAACGTGGAAGGCACCAGGGTCCTGGAAGCAAGCAGGTGGATATTCTCCACGCGGTTCCAGGCCCAGTTCTCCAGGAACGGGACGCCG
This sequence comes from Pseudarthrobacter sp. SL88, assembly GCF_026672455.1. NCBI lineage: Bacteria > Bacillati > Actinomycetota > Actinomycetes > Micrococcales > Micrococcaceae > Pseudarthrobacter > Pseudarthrobacter sp. SL88. The sequence continues at coordinate 2,796,227 of NZ_JAPPRD010000001.1, read as the reverse complement.
TACCGGGCCGCGTAGCCGGGAACCTCTGTCTGGTAAACCGCGACGGCGGGGATGCCAAGCTGGGCGGCCGCCTGGGCTGCCCGCCAGCCGAGGACGAACGGCGAGGCCAGGTGGACGACGTCCGGTGCGTAGTCGGCAAGGATTCGCTTGACCCGGTACACACCGCCCATCGCCACCCGGACATTCGCGTACCCCGCAAGCGGGACGGCCGGAAGCCGGTGGATCTCGGCGCCCTTGACATGGTCCTCCGCACCGCCGTCGTGCGCTGACGGCGCGATGACCAGGACATCGTCACCCCGCTCCTGCAGATAGTCCAGCACCCGCAGGATGGAGTGCGTGACCCCGTTCATCAGCGGCAGGAATGATTCAGCAACAATTGCGATCCTCACCCCTCCACGGTGGGTGCCGGCCCTGACGCGGCGGGGATGAAGGCATGGCCCGGGGGGAAAGGTTCGGTGAACAGCGGGGAGCATCAGCCCGGGTCAATGAAAAAAATACTAAGCAGACTTCCCATTTGATGCTAAGCATGCTTACTGTAGTAGGGCAGTCAGCGCAGGCCTCAAGCAACGGGGCGGGAGCCGAAGACCGGGGAAATCCCGTGCCGGAAAATCCGATGCTGGCGCATGCCTAGTGCAACGATTATCCAAGGAGAAGTCATGCTCAACCGGGAGAACATTGAGACCCTGCTCCACAAGGGCGGCAACGTCATCGGAGCCGACGGCGACAAGATCGGCTCGATTGGCCAGCTGTACGCAGATGACGACACGGGTGAGCCCACCTGGGTTACCGTCAAGACGGGCCTCTTCGGCACTTCGCAGTCCTTCATCCCCGTAGAGGGTGCGCGCACCCAGGACGACGACTTGGTGGTTCCTTACACCAAGGACCACGTCAAGGACGCTCCGCGTGTCGACGTCGACGGCCACCTCACCCCCGAGGAAGAGGACCGGCTCTACACGCACTATGACCGTGGGGCCAGGACGTACTCCGACTCGCAGGACGATGTGCAGCGGGACGTCGACTTGCAGGGCGACGCCGACCTGAACGCCGGCACCCCCAACGCCGGTGTCACCGGCGACCGCGACTCCGGCCGCGACAGGGACTACGACGGCGGCCGCGGCGTTGGGCAGGACACCTCCGGCCCGAATACTGACGACGCGATGACGCGATCCGAGGAACGGCTTAACGTCGGCACCGAACGCGAAGCAGCCGGCCGCGTCCGCCTGCGGAAGTACGTCACCACGGAGAACGTCACAAAGACCGTGCCCGTCCAGCGCGAGGAGGTCCGGTTGGAGCGCGAGCCGATTACGGACGAAAACCGCGGCGCCGCACTTTCCGGACCGGATATCAGCGAGGAGGAGCACGAGGTGATCCTCCACGAGGAGCGCCCCGTGGTTGAGAAGGAAACCGTCCCGGTGGAGCGAGTCAGGCTCGACAAGGAAGTGGTCCAGGACGACGTCACCGTGAGCGAGGAAGTCCGCAAGGAGCACATTGACGCGGACGGCCTGGACGGCGAACGCCGCACCGGCGACGACAAGCGTCTCTGATATAGCGCACACCACCGGAGCCACGTAGCGGCATCGAACGCCTCCCCGCCGGGTGGCTCCGGGGGTGGGTGTGCGGATACTGCGGATGCCGGGAGTCCCTTCGGGGGCTCCCGGCATTCGTGTGTCCGTACCTCCCGGGGCCTGTCGCTGGCGGGCGGCAGGGGCCCGGCGTGACACCATGGATCACGATGAAACTGCGCGCTGACCAGACCGGAGACCGTGGCCTTCCCATGCCCTTGTGGCTGCAGGGAGCTATTGAAACAGCCCAGGCGGCGATCATTTCCGCGCTGGCCGTGCTGGTTCCCATCATTGCCGTCTGGGCAACGGCCGGCTTCCAGGACGACGGGTTTGAGACGCTGGCCCGGCTTGCCGGCCAGTCGTGGCTCCTGGTGCACGGTGTACCGCTGGAACTGGCAACGGCCGGATCCACCGCCGCGTCCCACACCGGCTCAGGCCTGCTGACGCTGGTGCCCCTCGGCCTGACACTGATCCCGTTCCTGCTCGCCTGGCGGGCCGGGCGGCGCCTGGCGCGGGCCTCCTACACGGACCAGCTGTGGCAGGCGCTGCTGGGATCATGGGTGGTCTACTCGGCGTTCGGTGTGGCCACCGGTTTCGTCTGCCGCACCCCGGACGTCGGCATCAACCTCGGTTACGCCATGGTGGTGCCCCTGATTCCATTCGCCCTGGGCATGGTCATCGGCGCCCGCCGCGAAGCCGGATCGTGGAGCCGGCTGATCGGTGTGGACGCCGTCGACTGGATTTCGCGGACCAGCCAGCATTCACGGTGGGCGGGGTCCTACCTCGCTTCGGTGGTGAAGGCCGGGTTTGTGGCTGTTGCCGCTGCCCTGGCATTGGCCGCCGTGCTGCTGGCCGTGGACCTGTTCGTCCACTGGAACCTGGTGCTGGCCGTCTATGAAGCGCTCGACGCCGGTGCCGCCGGCGGTGCGGCCCTCACCGTCGCCCAGCTCGGCTACCTTCCCAACCTGGTGGTCTTCGCCCTCGCGTGGACCTCGGGTTCCGGCTTCGCCATGGGAGTCGGTTCCCAAGTGGGCCCGCTGGGTACCGCCGTTGGGCCCCTGCCATCCATCCCGGTTCTGGCCGCCATTCCTGCCGGAGCCCTGGACTACGCCTTCGTGGCCCTCCTGGTGCCGGTCATCGCCGGCGTGCTGGCCGGATGGTGGTTCCTCCGGGAAGGCGAGAACCACTTTGACGAGTGGCTCTCCATCAAGGTCCACGCCCGCTGGTTCACTGCCACGGCGTCCACCCTGGTCCTGGGAGTATTGGCCGGGGCCGCGGCGGGACTGCTGGCCATGGGGCTGGCCTGGCTAGCCCGCGGCTCGGCCGGCATCGGCCGGCTGACCGACATCGGACCGGACCCTCTGTGGACGGGTGTCTGGCTGGCCGCGGAGGTGGGTGCCGGCGTCGTGATCGGTTACGCTGCCGGGCCGTGGCTGGAACGTGAACGGGCCGTGGCGGATGACGACGCGGAACTGGTCCACTAGCTTCGAAAGCCGGGACCCTTAGGTCCCTAACCTGTCAGCAAAGGCGCTGCTACGGCGCCTGGCGGGGGAGTGATCCCTCCAGCTGCACCTGGCAGGTCCGTTGTGCCTGGTCTGTGAGCGCCCGGTTCACGCAGGCCTGGTACTCCGCTGCCTGGTTGAAGAACAGTGCCGAGGCCAGGGTCAGCAGCACCATGCCGGCGGTCACCATCAGGCCGCAGATGGTGGCGAACAGAATCAGCCGGGACTCTCTTGAACGGAACCACCTGATCAACAGGACGATACCGAGGGCCAATGCGGCTGCTGTCAGGATTCCCGTCAGCCAGAGATAGCGGACATCCAGCTGGTAGACGAAGAATGACCCCAGCACGGACACGATGAACATCCGGAACAGGGTGTGGGTCTTGGCCCTTGAGGCTTTTGCAGCCTCGCTGAGCGGCGGTTTTGTCCGCTGGGGCCCGGCCGGTTCCGGTGTGGAGTTCATGTTTTCCAGCCTACGCGAGCCTGCCCATAAGCTAGACGCATGCGCATCGTAGTCCTCGTTTCCGGTACCGGCTCCAACCTCCAGGCTGTCATTGACGCGGTCAAAGCGGGGGAGCTGGACGTGGACATCGCCGCCGTCGGGGCGGACCGGCCCGGCACCTACGGCGTGGAGCGTTCGGCCGCGGCCGGGATACCCACCTTCGTGGTGGACTTCAAGGAGTACCCGGACCGGGCCCAGTGGAACGCCGCATTGACCAGAGAGGTGGCCGCATTCCAACCGGACGTGGTGGTGTCCTCCGGCTTCATGCGGATCGTCAGCCCGGAATTCATCGACGCTTTCGGCGGCAAGTACCTCAACACCCACCCGGCCCTGCTTCCGGCGTTCCCCGGTGCCCACGGTGTCCGTGACGCGATGGCCTACGGGGTCAAGGTCACGGGCTGCACGGTGCACTGGGCTGACGCCGGCGTGGACACCGGACCCATCATCGCCCAGGAGGCGGTGGCCATCGAGGACGCCGACACCGAGGAGACCCTGCACGAGCGCATCAAGGTGGTGGAGCGCCGGCTGCTGGTGTCCACCCTGGCCAGCCTCGCCGCTGGCTGACGCCTCCCCGACTCGCAAAGCCGTATTCGACTCGCACATTCGATGGCGCCCCGGAGATAGCTGGTGCGACAGCGAATAACCCTGTCGATTTTGAGGGTGAGGGTCGGCGGAGGTGAGTGTCGACGGCGGGTCAGTCGAGGCGGCGCTGGCGGGTTTCGGGGGAGAAGAAGGCCATCCACAGCACTGCCAGCAGCACCAGGCCGCCGGCCAGGGCGAAGGACGTAGCCAGGCCCAGCTCAGGCCAGAAGTAGTTGGCGAAAATCAGCGGACCGAAACCGGCGCCCAGACGCGAGAACGTGGATGCCCAGCCAAAGCCGGTGCCGCGCAGCTCGGTGGGGTAGAGCTCCGACACGTAGGCGTACAGCACCGGGATGGCCACCTGCACCACGAACCCGAACACCAGCAGCCAGAACACCGCTGCAGACGGGATGTCCACCACGAACGCCACGATCACCAGCGTCAGTGCGGACAGCGGTCCGGTGATCGCCAGGATCCATTTGCGGCCCACGCGTTCCACCAGCAGGGCGGCAACGATGACGCCCAGGAGCCCGACGGCGGCCATCGACGCCGTGGTGACGAACGCCTTGTATTCGGCGAAGCCTGCGCCAATGAGGATCCGCGGCATCCACGTCAGCGACAGGTAGTAGACCAGCAGGATGCTGAAGAACAGGGCCCACGCGGCGGTGGTGATCTTCCAGTTGAACTGCCACACCGACCGCAGCTGGGTCCAGGCGCTGCCGGCGGAGAGCCGGGGTACGTCCTTCGCATCCGGCAGGCTGTAGGCCCGGGCTTCGGCGCCCGTGGCTGCCACCAGCCCGTCGATGACCTTTGCAGCCTCGTCCCGCCGGCCCTTGCGGATGAGGAACAGCGGTGACTCCGGCACGCTTCGCCGGACCCAGAACACCAGCAGCGCAGGCAGGACCATGACCAGCATGGTCAGCCGCCAGTCACCGTAGAGAGCCACCAGGCCAGCGGAAACGAAACCCGCCAGGGCAGCGCCCACCGGCCACCAGCCATCCATGGCGGTGAGTACTTTGCCGCGCTGCTTCCGGGGAGTGAACTCACCCACCAGTGCATAGTCCACCGGAATGCAGCCGCCCAGGCCAAAGCCGGCCAGGAACCTGAAGACACAAAACCAGATGAAGTCCGGGGCGAAGGCGCCGGCCACGGTGAAGACGGCGAACAGCAGCAGCGTGGCGGTAAACGCCTTCTTCCGGCCGATGGTGTCCGCGATGGTGCCCCAGATGAAGGCCCCCAAGGCCATGCCAATCAGGTTCGACGTCCCCACCCACGCCACCTCACCGGGGGGCAGTGCCCAATGCTTCGACAGCAGGGGAATCAGAATGCCGTTGAGCGTCACATCCCACGCGTCAAACATGAATCCGAGGCCGCCGATCAGGAAGATCCGCCCCTGGACTTTCCATCGCCAGGGCAGTTCCTGGACCACCTGTTCGCCGCTGGGCACAGTGGTGTAAGTGTTCATTGCCGCCTCCTTCTGAAACTTTAGCCCCGCCCACCGGCGTTCACACTCCGGCGGACACTCGGGGCAACGTGCGCTACGCGATAAACTGGCCCTATCCCCACCAACCGCGGCACTGAACCGCGAGATAAGACGGAGACATTTGTGAGCTTCACGCAGCATGAGCGCGTATCCATTGACCGTGTACCCATCCGCCGGGCCCTGATCTCGGTTTACGACAAGACCGGCCTGGAGGAGCTCGCCACAGGCCTGCACGCAGCGGGTGTGAAGCTGGTCTCCACCGGTTCCACCGCGAAGAAGATCGCTGCTGCGGGCATCCCCGTGCAGGAGGTTGAGGAAGTCACCGGTTCCCCGGAAATGCTGGACGGCCGCGTCAAGACGCTGCACCCCCGCGTCCACGGCGGCATCCTGGCAGACCGCCGCGTCCCCGCCCACATGGAGACGCTCGAAAGCATGGATATCGAGGCCTTCGACCTGGTGGTGGTAAACCTCTACCCGTTCGTGGAGACCGTCAAGTCCGGTGCCGCGCAGGACGACGTCGTCGAGCAGATCGACATCGGAGGCCCCGCCATGGTGCGCTCGGCCGCGAAGAACCATGCCGCCGTCGCCATCGTGGTGGATCCGTCCTTCTACGGCCAGGTGGTGGCTGCTGCCGCCGCGGGCGGTTTCGACCTGAAGACCCGGCGCCGCCTCGCCGCCAAGGCCTTCGCGCACACGGCGTCCTACGACAACGCCGTGGCCACCTGGACTGCCAGCCAGTTCCTTGATGAAGACGGCGACGGCATCATCGACTGGCCCGCCTACGCCGGAATGTCCCTGGAACGTTCCGAGGTGCTGCGTTACGGCGAGAATCCGCACCAGCAGGCTGCGCTCTACGTGGACAAGGCTGCCCCGGTGGGCATCGCCCAGGCCGACCAGCTGCACGGCAAGGCCATGAGCTACAACAACTTTGTTGACGCCGACGCCGCCCTGCGCGCCGCCTTCGATTTCAGCGAGCCGGCCGTGGCCATCATCAAGCACGCCAACCCGTGCGGCGTTGCCGTCGGTTCGGCAGACGCCGCGGACCCCATCGCCGACGCCCACGCCAAGGCCCACGCCTGCGACCCCGTGTCCGCGTTCGGCGGCGTCATCGCAGCCAACCGCCCGGTCACGGCGGCCATGGCCAACACCGTGAAGGACATCTTCACCGAGGTTGTCATCGCGCCCGGTTTCGAGGCCGAGGCCGTGGAGATCCTCTCCAAGAAGAAGAACATCCGGCTGCTCGCCCTGCCCGAGGGCTACGGCCGCTACCCCACGGAGTTCCGCCAGGTTTCCGGCGGCATGCTGGTCCAGGTCAGCGACAAGGTGGACGCCGACGGCGACAACCCCGCCAACTGGACGCTCGCCGCGGGCGAAGCCGCCGATGAGAAGACCCTCGCGGACCTCGCCTTCGCCTGGACCGCCTGCCGTGCAGCAAAGTCCAACGCCATCCTCCTCGCGGACAACGGCGCAGCAGTCGGCATCGGCATGGGCCAGGTCAACCGCCTCGACTCCTGCAAGCTGGCCGTGGAACGCGCCAACACGCTGGGCCTGCAGGTGGATTCCGACGTCGACGGCGCCGGCGGTGCCTCCAACGCCACGGGTGCCGGCGCACCCCGGCGTGCCCAGGGCGCGGTGGCAGCTTCGGATGCCTTCTTCCCGTTCGCTGACGGCCTGCAGATCCTGATCGATGCCGGGGTCCGCGCCGTTGTCCAGCCGGGCGGATCCGTCCGCGACGAGGAAGTCATCGCTGCGGCCAACGCCGCCGGAATCTCCATGTACTTCACCGGAGCGCGACACTTCTTCCACTGAGCCGACTGATCGGCTGCTCCGTAGATGCCGTTTTGAGACACCAAAAGGGCATCTACGGAGCAATGGATGGACTTTAATTGACGACGGCGCCCGTCCCCTTCGCAGGGGGGCAGGCGCCGTCGTTATTTTGTTGGCTTAGTCCTCGTCGGCCGGGTGCTGCTCTTCAGGTTTTGGCCGCAGCACAAGCTCCCGGGGCTTGGCCTCCGCCATCCGTTCATCGGTCCAGTACTCGAGGATTTCCTCGTGCGTCTGGGTTACCTCGATGTGGGCCACGCCGTCATCGGGCTCTTCGCTAGGACCGTGACGCAACGCGGTAGGTCTTTTCAATCGAGTCACCCCAGTACGGGCCGTACATGACCTTGGAGCCGCTGTAGCCGTAGCTGTTGATCGAGTTCTGCAGTCCATCCGGGCCGGAGCCGATGAACCACGGGCCGCCGGAGGAACCGCTGGTCATGTCGCATGGGATGCCCTGGGTGGTGAAAGCCGGGTTGACGGTGTCGTTTGTGGCAGTGCCCGCACAGCTCTTCAGGGTCTCGCCGTTGTACTGCTTGTCTGCAGGGTAGCCGTAAGACGTGTAGGACAGTCCGCGGTCCTCGTTGAACGCCACTCCGGAGCCGCCCACCACGTCGGTCAGCAGGTCGCCGTCGAGGCGGTCCATCACGGCGAACGCCGTGTCGTAGGAGATGTCGCCGGAGGCGGTCCATTCGCTGGTGGTGTAGAGGTCGCTGGCGGTCCACTTTCCATATGGCGCTTGGCCGTTCTCGTAGGCGGGAACGAAGACGAAGTTCGTGGCCTCCTGGCCCGGGCCGCCAAAGACGCAGTGGCCGGCTGTAGATACGGTGCTCTTGTTCCTGGACGTCACGGCGTTGCCGGAGCAGACGTAGTTGGCGCCGCCCATGGTGAAGAAAACCTTGCCAATGTGGGTCACTGAACCGGTTGTTGCTGCCTTGGCCTTGCTGGCGCGAACTTTGGTGTTCTTTCCTTTGGCCACTGTTGCGGGATTGGAACGGGGGCTCGTTGCCAGGGCTTTCCCGGCCAGGACATCACCGGGGCGGGCACCCTCCATCCGGTCCGCGGTCCAGTAGTCCGCGGCACCAGTGCTATTAACGGCAAGGCGGGCGACTGAGGGGAGCAGGGAGTCTTCGGAGGGCGATGGGGAGGCCGGTGCGGCGGAGGCGCCGCCGGCGGTGGTCAGAGCCAGAACGGCTGCGGCGGAGAAGCTCAGTATGCCGGAAGCCAGGGACCGGGTGCGTGTCATTGTTGTCCTGTCTGAACGGAAAATGCCCCGGGGGAGAGGGCACGGATCGACTTCAAGAATTTATCGCGCGCGTCACATATAAGTAAACAGGATCGACTTACCCTGCAGCGGAAAGGGGGCTGTGGAGCCGCAGGTCAGGAGCAGGACGCGGGGCGGGGTGGGGCACCTGGGCGGGCGCCGCCGTCGTACGCTTCTCCATCGCTGTAATCCTGCTCACGGCGGGGTCATCCAGCGTTCCCGGTAGGGTTCAAACCCGTGTCCTCGGGTAAGTTGTACTTGGTGAAATAGACAAAGGTTTCACAACCAAGCCGACCTTCAGGGAGACGCCCGCGCATGTCCAAGATTATCTACACCCACACCGACGAAGCGCCGATGCTGGCTACCTATTCGTTCCTGCCGATCATCGAGGCGTTTGCTTCGACTGCAGGTGTGGAGGTGGAGACCCGCGACATCTCGCTCGCCGGCCGCATCATCGCTGTGTTCGGCGATTACCTCACTCCGGAGCAGCAGACCGGTGACGCCCTTGCTGAACTGGGTGAACTGGCGAAGACGCCGGAAGCCAACATCATCAAGCTGCCCAACATCAGCGCCTCCATTCCGCAGCTGAAGGCCGCCATCTCTGAGCTGCAGGGCCAGGGCTACGCACTGCCGGACTACCCGGACAACCCTTCCTCGGATGAAGAGACGGCCGTCCGCTCGCGCTACGACAAGATCAAGGGCTCGGCAGTGAACCCGGTCCTCCGCGAAGGCAACTCGGACCGCCGCGCGCCGCTGTCCGTCAAGAACTACGCCCGCCAGAACCCGCACTCCATGGGTGCCTGGACCGCTGACTCCAAGACCAACGTGGCCACCATGGGCCAGAACGACTTCCGGTCCAACGAGAAGTCCGTTGTCATCGAATCGGACGGCACCATCGCCATCCAGCTGGTCCGTGAAGACGGCTCGGTCAAGGTCCTCAAGAAGGCCTTCCCGGTCCTGGCCGGCGAGGTCATCGACGGAACTGTCATGCGTGCCGCGGCCCTGGACGAGTTCCTGAAGGCCCAGGTTGCCCGCGCCAAGGAAGAGGGCGTGCTGTTCTCCGCACACCTCAAGGCCACCATGATGAAGGTTTCGGACCCCATCATCTTCGGCCACGTGGTCAAGGCTTACTTCTCCGAGCTGTTCGACACCTACGGAAAGCAGCTGGCCGCCGCCGGCCTGAGCCCCAACAACGGCCTCGCTGCCATCGTCAGCGGTCTCGAGGACCTGCCGGCGGATGTCCGCGACGGCGTCCAGAACCTCATTAAGAAGGGCCTCGAAGACGGCCCGGCACTGGCCATGGTGGATTCGGACAAGGGCATCACCACCCTGAACGTCCCCTCCGACGTCATCGTGGACGCGTCCATGCCTGCAATGATCCGCAGCTCCGGCCACATGTGGGGCCCGGACGGCAAGGAAGCCGACACCCTGGCCGTCCTGCCGGACAGCTCCTACGCCGGCATCTACCAGGTGGTCCTTGACGACTGCCGCGCCAACGGAGCCTACGACCCCACCACCATGGGCACCGTTCCCAATGTGGGCCTCATGGCACAGGCAGCCGAAGAATACGGCAGCCACGACAAGACCTTTGAGATCCAGGAAGCCGGCACCGTCCAGGTTGTGGATGGATCCGGCAACGTCCTGCTCGAGCACGAAGTGTCCGTCGGCGATATCTGGCGCGCCTGCCAGACCAAGGACGCCCCCATCCGCGACTGGGTCAAACTGGCCGTCACCCGTGCCCGCGCCTCCCAGACGCCGGCCGTGTTCTGGCTGGACGAGGAGCGCGCCCACGACGCCAACCTCATCGCCAAGGTCAACGAGTACCTGAAGGACCACGACACCGAGGGCCTGGATCTCCAGATCCTGTCGCCCGTCAAGGCCACCGCGTTCACCCTGGACCGGATCCGCAAGGGCGAAGACACCATCTCCGTCACTGGCAACGTCCTCCGCGACTACCTCACGGACCTCTTCCCCATCCTGGAACTGGGCACCAGCGCCAAGATGCTCTCCGTGGTGCCGCTGATGAACGGCGGCGGACTCTTCGAGACCGGTGCCGGCGGATCCGCGCCCAAGCACGTCCAGCAGCTGCTGAAGGAAAACCACCTTCGCTGGGACAGCCTCGGCGAATTCCTGGCCCTGGCCGTCAGCTTCGAGCACCTGGCCACCACCACCGGCAACGCCCGCGCCCAGGTCCTGGCTGACACGCTGGACCGCGCCACCGGCACGTTCCTGCTGGAGAACAAGTCGCCGAGCCGCCGCGCCGGCGAACTGGACAACCGCGGCAGCCACTACTTCCTGGCCCGCTACTGGGCCGAGGAACTGGCCAAGCAGACGGACGACGCCGACCTTGCCGCCGCATTCAGCGCCGTCGCCAAGGAACTCTCCTCCCAGGAGGAGGCCATCGTTGGTGAGTTGGCTGCGGTCCAGGGCTCGCCCGTGGACGTCGGAGGCTACTACCACCCCGAGGACGCCAAGGCCTCTGCAGTCATGCGGCCGTCCGCCACCCTGAACAAGGTCATCGCCAGCCTGAGCTAGCGGCAGGCTGCTGCTGCAGTTTCACCAAAGAGGCGGTGCCCCGGATCTGTTCCGGGGTGCCGCCTCTTTCTTGTGCCGTCTGCAAGGTGGAGATCAGCGCCCACGTCCCTTCCGGCGTCGTACGCTGCATCGGTGGGCCGTTATCCGCTGTCTTTGCCCTTGCCCTGGTTGTCCTTCTTGCCTTTGTCCTCGCCGGAGGGCTGCACCGTGGACGGCGCGGGGGCTTCCTGGGCGGGCGGGGTTTGCGCGGCTGCTTGTTCGGCCGCCTGGCGGGCTTCCTCTTCGGCGCGGGCTTTGGCCTGTTCGGTCTTGGCCATGGCGTCGGTCAGGTCGGCCCGGACGGCGGCGGCAATGGTGGTGATGCTGCGGCGGCGTTCGTCCGAGATGCCGCCCCTCGACTGAGCGTCTTCGAGTTCGGCTTCGAGGCCTTCCAACGCCCTGAGTGCGGTGGCGGGATCGTTCTGCGACGTCGCCTGCGTTACCTCAAGCACCCGTGCCTGCAACTGCCTGGCGGCATCGCGCTGGAGCCCCGTTTCGCCGGTCCCGCAGCCGGCGAGCAATCCGGCGGCCAGCAGCGTCGCGGACCAGCGGACGGTCAGCGCCCCGTGCTGTCCAAGCGTCACGGTTCAACACTCTTCTGCAATTCCTTCAGGTGATCGCCGAGTTCCCCGGTGACCGTTGGATACGGCACGACGTCGGCGGGAGACTGCGTGGAGAGGGTCATGATCACCGCGGCAACCACAGCCGCTACCACTATGAGCGTAAGGACCACCGCGATCCAGAATCGCTTGGTGCGGGCCCTCGGATGGAGGTCCCTGTCCTCAGGTTTGTTAATCTGGGGCGAAGCAGCCGCTTCCCGCAGCTCGTCCACGGACTCTTCCGCGGTGATCGACGGCGGGTGGAACGGCATGGCCGGCAGCACCCTGGTGCTTTCGGGTGCGAGTTCGCCGGGTGTGGAAGCGGGTGAAATGAGGGCTTGGCGCAGGACGGTCTCGATGTCCGCGGCGGACGGGCGTTCCAACGGTTCGATGGCAGTCATCGAGCGGAGGAGCTGCGCCCACTCTGCAGGGAGGTCCTCTGGGATTTCGGGCGCCCGGTGCAGCCTGGCCACCGCGGACTCCACGGCGCCACCGGGGTACTCGACGGTTCCCTTAATGCATTCAATCAGCGCGAGGCCGAACGAATAGATGTCCGTGGCGGCGGAGAGCGGCTGGCCAAGTGCCTGTTCCGGGCTGAGGTACGCGGCAGTGCCCACCATGGTTCCGGTGGCGGTGAGACGGGTGGAGTCCGCGATTCGCGCAATGCCGAAATCGGTGAGCTTGGGGCGCAGGGGTTCGCCGGGCCGGATCTGGACCAGCAGGATATTGGCAGGTTTGATGTCTCGGTGGATTACGCCCAGCCCATGGACGTAGGCCAGGGCGTCAGCGATTCCGGCGCCGATGACGGCCAGTTCTTCCAGTGGGACACGGCTGTGGCGGATGCGGCCGCGGAGGTCCTGGCCCTCCACGAGTTCCATGGTGAGGAACGGACGTGGCTCGTCCGGGATCCGGGTATCGATGCCGGCGTCGAAAAGCGTGACGAGGCCGGGATGGTTCAACGTGGCCAGCAGCTGGATTTCCGCTTCCTGGCGTTTCAGTTCTTCGGTGTCCGGGGCCTGCGGGGCGAAGAGCTTAAGGGCCACATCACGGCCCAGGTTCTCGTCCCGGGCGCTGTACACCGAAGACATTCCCCCGCGGCCGATGACCTCATTCAACCGGTAGCGACCGCCGACAATCTCGTTCGTGGTGGAGCTGGGCGATTCCGCCACCATGTCCCGTCCCTCCCGGTGCGATGCGGCACTGTCGTACTCAAATCATACCGGCGGAGGGGAGACCCGGCGATTGACCTTGGGTCTCGCGGCGCACACGCCGAGGGTCCGGCGGCGGAACTCCAGCATCCGCCGCCGAACCATCGGCCACAAGGACATGCGTGCTGATGACATGTTTGCGTGCTTTTCCGGTTCTGTGTCCTGGTCCTCCTTCCCCGCGGCCCGTGGAGTGCTGCCGCTTCAGGCGCGATTCACGGGCGCCTTCCCACTTCGTTCAGGGGGAATGCAACGCAGGAGCGTGTATCAGGAAGTCCTGCGCCGGCGAAGCACCAGGATCCCGGCGGCCAGGAGCAACAGGGCCAGCGGGACGAGGGAGCCGTCCAGGCCGGTGTTGGCCAGTGCGGCCGCACCGCCCTGGGCAGGAGCGCTTCGCGGTGTGGTGTCTGCGGCGATGACCCCACTGACTGCTGTTGAACCGGCGGGTGCTACGGAGATGCCGTTGGTTCCGGTTGTGCCTGCGCCTGGGGTGCCGGTGCCCGTACCGTTACCGGACCCTGCGCCGTTGCCGCTGCCGGGGTTTTCAGTCCCCGGGGTATCGGTGCCCGATGCGCCTGTTCCGGGATCCACGGTGCCAACGCCGCCGGTGTCGCCGTCGCCCGGGTTCTCAGTGCCGGGCGTACCGGTGCCGGGGTTTTCAGTGCCCGGGGTCTCCGTGCCGATGCCGCCGATGCCAAGGTCTACTCCCAGGTCAATTCCGGCATCCACTCCGCCGTTGTTTCCGGCGCCGCCGAGACCGAGGTCAATGGCTGCGTCGACAACGGCGGTGAGGCCGTCGTTGGTGCCTTCGTTGGAGCCGGTGACCCCGCCCAGGTCCACGACTGCATCGGCATCTACGACAACGTCAGCGTTGGTGCCGTCGGTTCCGGCGTCGCCGAGACCGAGGTCAATGGCTGCGTCGACGACGGCGGTGAGGCCGTCGTTGGTGCCTTCGTTGGAGCCGGTGACGCCGCCGAGGTCCACGATTGCATCTGCGGCGAGAGCTACATCGGCCGCGTTGGCCGCGGGGACCGGTTCCGCCATGGCTGAACCGGTACCCAGGCCGACGTTCACATCTGCCTGGACGTCCACGTCGGCCGTCGCTGCCTCGGGAGCAGTGCTGCCGCCCCCGAGGCCCAGGCCAACTACGGCGGCCGCAGCAAGCCCGCTGCCGGCTCCGGCGGTGCTGTCTCCGGCGTTCAGCGCGACGTCCACTACGGCGGCGACGCCCGTTGAGTCTGACGGCGTTGGGCCACCCAGCAGGCCCAACGACGCCGTATCAGCGGACGCCGCCGCCGAGATCAGGGCGGATGCGGAAAGATCCGATCCGGTGGTGTTGGTGGTGTCCGCCGCGCTCGCTGCTGTGCAGCCGAATGCCAGCAGTCCACCGGCGAAGAGGGTGCCAAGCAGCCCCCTGCGAAGGTTGGAACTCATGATGGTTTCTCCTGAAGAAGTTGATGAAGGGCGCTGATGCAGCTGCCCATATGGCCGCGTGCTGCCGCAAGGGGCAGCTGGGACTCAACTAGTCAGGCGAAGAACCGGGGTCGAAGGACACCGGTGCAGGGGTGTGTTCACGGTCGTCCCGGGCCAGGACGGCGCGGGAGAGGAAATGATCAAAGTGGTAGGCGCTTAGCCAGGCAGCGGAACCGGAGGCGGCGGAAGCAGACCCACCACTGCCAGTGCCGGTGCCCGGAAGGGCAGGGGACTGAGCCGGCTGGTACGCGGGATCGTCAGTGGCCGCCCGGCCGTCGTCGCCGCCACCCGAGGGGTGCACAGCAGGCTCGATGCCGGAGGTTTCAGCAAGGAATGCCGCACCGTAGCCCGGGAAAACGGTAAGGGCCGGCGCCGCAACGTTCACTTCGGCTGCCGGGGCCGGTTCAGCCGCGCCGAACGACTCGGCCGGTACCGCATCGGCGGCATTCTGCATGGGCTCAACGACATTGGTGCCGGCCGCGGGAACCGGTACGGAGGCCGGCAGTTCTTCCAGCGGCAAGGTTTCGGAGAGATCGGGAAGCGGAAGCGGGTCTGAGCCGGTCACAAGATCGGATACCGGGACCAACACCGGTTCAAGCGCGGGGGTGGCCTCGGCGACCGGTGGAACCACGGCCTCAACAAGGGCCGCAGTGGTCCCGTCCGCGACGTCAACGATGGGCGTTGCAACGGCAGAAACTGTGCCCGTTGAAACCACTCGGTTCACCACGCGCACTGAGGAGATCAAGTTGTCCGCCACAGCCGAAACCTCGCTGGCAACCGGCTGCGGCAGCCCTGTCGGCCGGGCGGGTACAGGAGCGGGGGCTGGCGTCGGAACGGTAGTCGACGTCTGCGAATCCAAGGGAACAGTTCCGGCAACCTTGCCTGTCACCGCGGAAACGGACGACGTTACGGAGCTGGTGACACCGCCCAGGAGGGAAGAAGCCTCAGAAAGGGTATCGGCGGACGCAGCCGTGGATGACATCGTCAACCAGCCGATGGCCGCGGCCCCGGCAAGCAACACGGGACGCATGGCACGCCACGGCGAATGTGCATCAGCCATGAGTACCACCCCCAGTACCGTTAGAAAACGACGATGGCCAAATCCTAGGACTGCTTATCGTTGAAAGTCCAGGGGTCAATAAAAGAATGTGACGGAAACTGTTGCCGCCCGCTAATAAGCCCCAGAATTTCCGGCCGACATTGTCATGTCATTGACGGTTTATTTCGCGGGCCGCCGAAGCTTCAACGGTGCCCGTCATTCGGATAGCTGACGCCCAGCTGGGCCCGTACCCCGTCAAAGAGGCGCATCGTATTCAGCGAATCTTCCAGCGGCATTACCGGACTTTCCGCAATGCCCTGCTGGATGCAGCGGGTCACTTCGCGTAGTTCGTAGGTGTAGCCCTTGCCCACGACGTCGAACGTTTCGGTCCGCCGCTCGTCCCACCCCGTGGCCACGATCAGTTCGCGGGGGTTATTGATCGACCCGGCACTCTGGAGGAAGCCGAGGCTTCCGGCAACGGTCGCGGTGCGCGGTCCATGTGCCAAAAGCGATGAGGTCAGTTGGACCTGCGCGCCGTGGTGGTAGCCGAGCGTCAGTGCGTTCTGGGTATCGACGCCGTCGTCGTTGACATGCCCTGTGGCGCTCACGGTTTGGGGGAACCCGAGCGTTCCCAGCGCCCAGAGCAGGGGGTAGACGGTGAGATCGAGCAGCGCCCCGCCGCCATCTTGCCGTGCCCACAGCCGGGCGGTGGGGGAGTATGGTGCGGGGAAACCCAAATCGGCGGTGACCCAGTGGATCTCTCCCAGCTCACCGGACGCAGCGATGTCGAAAGCGCGCTGCATGCCGGGCAGGAAGCGGCTCCAGACGGCCTCCATCAGGAAGAGGTTGCGGCTGCGGGCAGCATCAATCAGTTCAGCCGCTTCCCGGGCGTTGATGGTGAAGGCTTTTTCGCACAGGACGTGCTTGCCCGCCTGAAGTGCGGCCAAGACGATCTGGTGGTGCTGCGCATGCGGGGTGGCAACGTAGACGACGTCCACCGCATCATCGGCGAGCAACCGCTGGTAGCCGTGTACGCCGTCGTGGTCCCCGTACGCTTTGCCGACGCCATAGGCGGCAGCGAAAGAGTCCGCCGTCGCCTGCCCCCGGGAACTGACGGCGTACAGTTCGGCATCTGCCAGCAGGGTCAGGTCCTGCGCCACGGATTTGGCGATTCCACCGGTGGCGATGATTCCCCAGCGGAGGGGCGCGCCGGTGGCCGAACGCGGGTCCGTGTCGGCCTGGCTGGACAACCATGGTGTGGCGATGGGGGCACTCATTCAGTCATCCTGCCACAGGACTGAAGGAGCGTTGGGGATTGGTCCCCGTGGGTGCGGGGGGTGATGGGGAGGGCACGACGCCGGCCCTCCCCATTCCTGCTAGGCCGTCACCGGGAGCGGGGTCCGGTGGTGCGCCTGGTCCTCCGTCAGCTTTCCCTGCTGCAGCCGGAACCTGCGGTCGGTCTTATTGGCCAGCGCACGGTCGTGGGTAACCACCAGGATGGTGGTGTTGTGGTCGCGGCTGAGGGCGCTGAGGAGCGAGATGATGTGGTCCCCGGTCTGCTCGTCCAGGTTGCCCGTGGGTTCATCGGCCAGGATCAGCTTCGGCTCGTTGGCCAGGGCGCGGGCGATGGCGACGCGCTGCTGCTCGCCGCCGGAAAGCCGGTTGGTGCGCCTGGCGTGTTTGTCCTGGACCAGCTGGACCTGCTCCAACAGATCCTTGGCGCGCTGCCGGCGGGCGGCCTTGCGCATTCCCGCGAACTCCATGGGCAGCATCACGTTGTCCACTGCAGAGAGGTTGGGGATCAGGTTGAACTGCTGGAAGACGAAGCCGATGTCCCGCCGGCGGTATTCGGTCAGTTTGGCATCCGGCATCCCCGCCAGGCTCACGCCGTTGACCGCGACGTCGCCGCTGGTGGGCTTGTCCAGCGCACCAAGGAGGGAAAGCAGTGTGCTTTTCCCGCTTCCGCTCTTTCCGACGATCGAGGCGAGGGTGCCCTGTTCGAGGACGAAGCTGACGTCATTGACCGGCTTGATGGTGCGGTCGCCCGAGTTGAAGGTGCGGACCAGGTTCTTGACTTCAATCATGGCTATTCTCCTCGCAGGACTTCGATGGGACGGATGCGTGCCGTGAGTAGCGCGGGAACCAGCGCGCCAATGATCGCGACGCCGAACACCGCCGCAATGCCGGCGGCGATGACGCCGGGGGAGGCGCTGGCAGTGACGGAGGTGAGCAACTGGGAGGCGCCACCGAACGGATTCCCGCCCGGGAAACCAGCGCCGCCGCCCGGAAAGCCTGCTCCGCCCCCGGGAACTCCGCCGGGCATGCCACGCCCGGCAGTGGTTGCCGTCGTCGTTCCCGTGCTGTTGGTGCTGATCAGCGCGGAGGCGATGCCGCTGCTGGCAAAAGCCGCGATGATGGCGCCCGCTGTGCTGCCCAGCGCCGCCAGGACCAGGGCCTCGAGGACGAACTGCAGGCCGATGGTGCGGTTGGGCGCACCGATGGCCTTCAGGACGCCGATTTCCCGTCGGCGCTCGCGGACCAGCATGACCATAATCAACAGGATGATCAGCCCGGCGGTGCCGAGTGCAGCGACGAAGGCGATGAACGAGATGTTCTTGACGCTGCCGAGGGAGCTGACGGCTGTCTCCAGGTTTTGTCCCTGCGTGACGTCCGCCTTGTCCGTGCCGAGCGCGTCCTGCAGGGCGGTCTTGGCGGATGCGACATTGTCCAGCGAATTCACCGTGACGATCATGCTGGACAGTTCATCAGGGAGCCCGGCAAGCGCCTGGGCGGCAGGAAGCGTGAGGTAAACGGCGTTGTTGCCGAAAGTGGTTCCGGCATCGAAGAGGCCGGAAACGGTGTACGTCTGGTCGTTGATGGTGAACGTGGAGCCGACGGTGAGGTTGTTCTTTTCCGCCAGGGTGGTGCCCAGGAGGGCATTCGTGGACTCGGCGGTGTAGTCGCCCAGCCCTGCGCCTTCGGTGATGGTGAGCGCCTTGCCCGTGGTGTCCACCTCGGCGCCGATGCCCGTAGCCGTTATGGGCAGCGACCGCATGGGCTGGGTGGTTGTGGATCCGGTGGACCCCGTGGTTCCATTTGACTGCTGGTTGCGGTTGCCCAGCGTTCCCGCGTCCACTGCAGCGGTGAGGCTGGTGGTCAGCGTTGCTGCGGCCTGCCCGCCGGGTCCACCCTGCCCGCCGGGGCCCTGGCCTCCGGTTCCGGTCTGTGCCGCGCCCTCGGTGGCGTTGCGGAGGCGCAACGACGAGGTCCCGACGACGGCGCTGACGTTGGGCACGGCCGCGGCGGTGGCTGCCAGTCCGGTGGTGAGGGGCTCGCCGCCACCTTCGAAGCCTTGGCCGCCTGCGGGGTTGACGGTCAGGACGGTGCCCACAGAGGCATTGAGCTCCTGGACTTTTGCTCCCACGGCCTGGTTGGCCACCAGCATGGCCAGGGCCAGTCCGATGGCGACAGCCAGGACCGCAACCACGGCCGCGGTCCTGACTTTGTTTCTGAAGGCGTTGCCTACGCTCCGGGCAAGGACGCTCACGTTTCTCCTATGGTTCAGGTGCCGGCCCGGGAGGCCGGCGTCGGATCCACCCTCGCCGGGCATGCTGTGCAGGAATCCGGCTGAACCTGTGTTTGCCCTGTGAAGACCCCTTGACAGTCTTGTCATGACGCGCGTAAGAATTAAGCTATTGCTCAGAAACCGCTTTCTCAGCAATGACTTCCCACCCCTCTATCCGCACCTCTCAAGGCATGTGGTTTCTGTGGCATGCCGGAAAACAGGCCGATGACGTCCAATCCCAGCAGTAAGAAACTCCTTCCTAAACGACTGCGCAGAAGATCTGCCCTGATCGCCGGGGCATCCGCCATCGCGCTCGCCGCCGGCCTGGCAGGGACCGCCCCCGCGGTGGCCGGGCCCGCACCCACCGGTGGAGGCGTCATCAAACCCGACGACGCGGCACCGACTGGTTGGGCCGCCGTCGGACGTGCCACGGACGGCGGGGCCGGCGCACCTGCTGAAAGTCGGTACGAGGTAAATAGCCTCGCGGAACTGAAGGCCGCGCTGGCCAACAACGGCCATCCCACCGCTCCCAAGATCGTCTATGTGAACGGCACCATCGACGGCAACCAAACCCCGGACGGGCGGATCCTTGGTGAGCAGGACTACGCACCGGGCTATGACATCAACCAGTACATCTCCTGCTTTGGACCTGGCGGCAAGGTCTGGAGCGACCAGACTTTCGAGTACTGCAAGAAGCAGCGCCAGCTTCGCCAGACCGGCAGCAACAACATGAAGCGGCAGATCGAAGTCAGCTTGCCCAGCAACACCACACTGGTTGGCCTCGGCGAGGACTCAGGATTCGTTGGTGCCAACATCGTGATCCTGAGTGCCACTAATGTGGTGATGCGGAACCTCAGCGTGGAAGCGCCGGTGGACTTCTTCAGCACCTGGTCACCGGATGACGGTAACGGCGCCTGGAACGCGCGGTTCGACGCCGTATCCTCGGTGACATCGGATCACCTGTGGATTGACCATGTCAGCCTCTCCGACGGTCGGTTCCCGGACAGCGAAGCTCCGAAAGGCCCTAACGGCAAACCGGCTAACCGGCACGACGGCCTCCTAGACCTGAAGGACGGCACCGACTTCGTGACCATTTCCAACAGCAGGCTCTCCAATCATGACAAGACCATGCTCCTGGGGTCCGGTGACGAGCACGTTGACAAGGACGGCGGCAAGCTGCGCGTCAGCTACATCGGCAACTACTTCGAGAACCTCCAGCAGCGTGCACCCCGTGTCCGGTTTGGCCAGGTCCATGTGGTTAATAACTACTTCGCCGGCAGCACCGACGATCCGCACTACCCGTTGGTGAGCGAGGCCCAGGGCGGCAGCAGCTATTTCCTCGGCGCCGGCTACGAGTCGCGGATCTTCTCCGAACGCAACGCCTTCGAATTCACGGGTCCCGGCGCTGACCCGTCGATCATGGTCAGCAGCTACAATGGCCACCGGTTCAGCGACACCGGCTCCTGGTACAACGGGCAGCCCACGGACCTCAACGCCATCGCCAAAGCCTCGTTTGAGCAGAACCGCGCGGAAGCACTGGCCGAGGCAGAAGCCGGCGGCGTCCCGGCTCCGGACTGGACGGGCTGGGACTTCACCACCGACGTGGGCTGGGACCCCGCCGATGTCTACAGTTACAAAGCCTTCAGCACCCCGCAGGCAGTGAAGAACCACGCGCTGAACTTCACAGGCCCCGGAGTACTCAAGGTTAAGCCGTAGAACAGGCCGCCCCAACAGCAGGCGGGAACGGAAACAGCCCGGCCCCCACAAGGGAGCCGGGCTGTTCCGGAATGAAGTGCTACTTGGTGATCGGGCCCAGTACCGGATCGTCGGCGTAGGCGGTCTTCACGTTGGCGGCGGTCACGATGACCGGCTCCAGCAGGTAGGCCGGAACGGTCTTCACGCCGTTGTTGTAGGAGTCCTTGTCGTTGATTTCCAGGTCCTTGCCGGCCTGGAGGTCCTTCACCATGGTGATGGCGTGCTCAACGAGCTTGCGGGTGTCCTTGTTGATGGTTGAGTACTGCTCTCCGGCCATGATGGACTTGACCGACTCGACCTCGGAGTCCTGGCCGGTTACCACGGGGAGCGGCTTGCCGGCTGCCTTGACGGAGGTCAGGACTGCGCGGGCCAGGGTGTCGTTCGGGGAGAGGACGCCGTCCAGGGAAGCACTGGTGTAGCTGCCGGTCAGCAGTGTGTCAGCGCGGCGCTGGGCGTTCTCGGCCTTCCAGCCCTGGGTGACAGCCTGTTCGAAGTTCGTCTGGCCGGACAGCACCTTGAGCGTGCCGTCGTCGATCTTCGGCTTCAGGACGCTCATGGCGCCGTCGAAGAAGACCTTGGCGTTGGCATCATCAGGGGAGCCGGCGAACAGTTCGACGTTGTACGGGCCATTGGGCTTCTTGGCCTTGAGTCCGTCCAGCAGGGCCTGGCCCTGCAGTTCGCCAACCTTGAAGTTGTCGTAGGCCACGTAGTAGTCCACGTTCTCGGTGTTCAGCAGCAGCCGGTCATAGGCAATGATGGTGGCGCCGGCGTCCTTGGCCTGCTTGAGCTGGGTGCCCAGCTGGGAGCCGTCGATGGCGCCCACGATGATGACCTTGGCACCCTTGGTGACCATCGCGCTGATCTGGTTCTGCTGCTCCGACACGCCGCCGTTGGCGAACTGGACGTCAGCCTTGAAGCCCGCTCCGTTGAGGCCGTCATTGAACAGCTTCTCGGCCAGGACCCAGTTCTCACTGGTCTTCTGGGGAAGCGCGACGCCGATGGAGGAGTTCTGTTCGAATCCGCCGGCGCCGCCACTCGCTCCGCCCGATGGGGTTTCCGAGCGGCCGCAGCCCGTCAGCGCCAGTGCTGCGATGGCAGCTACCGCTGCGGCCTTTCCTGCTTTACCAAACATTCGCATAGTTGGTTTTCTCTTTCTTTGTGATGGATTACCGCTATTCGGTTGCAAAGCTCAGGCTTCCCTGGCAATCGCTTCCTTGGTGGAGGTGGTTTCGTCGGGTTGGGTGGGGCTGCTGGGGCCACCGCCGGACCGGCCCATGTTCCTGGTCAGCAGGCCGATGATGGACGTCTTGCCCTGGCTCTTGTTGTAGACGTCGAAGGCGACGGCGATCAGCAGCACCAGGCCCTTGATGATCTGGGTAAGGTCGGCGCCGACGCCGAGCAGCTGGAGGCCGTTGTTCAGTACCGCCATGACCAGGCCACCGATGATGGACCCGACCACGGTGCCCACGCCGCCGGTCACCGCGGCGCCGCCGATAAAGACTGCAGCGATGGCGTCCAGTTCCCAGCCCACGCCGTCGAACGGGCCTGATGCCGTGGACCGGCCAACGAAAATCATGCCGGCCAGGCCGGCCAGGATGGACATGTTCATCATCACCAGGAAGTTGACCTTCTTGGACTGCACACCGGAGAGCTCGGCCGCGTGCCGGTTCCCGCCCACTGCGTATACGTGCCGGCCCAGGATGGTACGGGAGGAGATGAAGCCGTAGAGCAGTACCAGGACAGCCAGGATGAGGCCGGGGATGGGGAACGACGTTCCGGGCCGGCCGGTGGCGAACAGGTATGTGGCGTACAGGATGGCACCGCAGACCAGGACCAGCTTCAGGGCCGTGACCCACATTTCCGGGACCTCGGCACCCAGGGCCTTGGCGCGGGACCTGGAGCGCAGTTCTCCCCAGACCACGAACGCCGCGGCGGCGATGCCGAGGAGCAGGGTGAGGTTGTTGAACCCGGTGTTAGGGCCTACTTCCGGCAGGTAGCCGGAGCCCAGGTACTGGAAGTCATTGGGGACGGGGATGGTGTTGGACTTGCCGACGAACTGGTTGAAGCCGCGGAACAGGAGCATGCCGGCCAACGTGACGATGAAGGCGGGGATCCCCACATAGGCCGTCCACCATCCTTGCCAGGCACCGATGGCGGCGCCGAGTACGAGGCCGAGCAGCACGCCCGCCCACCAGGGGATGCCCCAGTCGCGGATGGCCAGGGCAACGGTGACACCCACGAACGCCGCAACCGAACCGACGGAAAGGTCGATGTGGCCGGCGATGATCACCAGGACCATGCCGATGGCAAGGATCAGGATGTAGGAGTTGCCGTTGAAGAGGTTGATGACGTTGCCGGGCGTCAGGGTCCGGCCTTCGGTGAAGATCTGGAAGAAGACGATCAAGGCCACCAGGGCAAAGATCATGCCGAATTGGCGGGTGTTGCCGCCAAACAGCTTTTTGAGGGCGTTCATGGTCAGTCCTTGGGTCCGGAAGTTTCTGGGGTGATCCAGGGGATCAGGCGGCTTTGCGGTTGGGGTTGGAGGTCATCAGTTTCATCAGGTTTTCCTGGCTGGCCTCGTCTTTGTCCAGGACACCGGTGACGGTGCCTTCGAAGATGGTGTAGATGCGGTCGGACAGGCCCAGGAGCTCGGGGAGTTCGGAGGAAATGACAATCACTCCCTTGCCCTGGTTCGCCAGTTGCTGGATGATGCCGTAGATCTCGTACTTGGCACCGACGTCGATGCCGCGGGTGGGTTCATCCAGGATCAGCAGGTCGGGGTCCGTGAACATCCATTTGGCCAGGACCACCTTCTGCTGGTTGCCGCCGGAGAGCTTGGCCACGCCTTCTTCCACCGACGGAGTCTTGGTGCGCAGGGACTTGCGGTACTGCTCAGCAACGGTGAATTCCTGGTTCGCATCCACCACGGAGTGGCGGCTGATTTTGCGAAGGTTGGCGGCCACCGTTGTGGTCTTGATGTCATCCAGCAGGTTCAGGCCCAGGGATTTGCGGTCCTCCGTCACATAGCCCAGGCCGGCATCGATGGCCTGGCGCACGGACTTGAGCGTGACTTCCTTGCCCTCCTTATAGACGTGCCCGTCGATGAACCGCCCGTACGACCGGCCGAAGACGGACCTGGCCAGTTCGGTGCGGCCCGCGCCCATCAGCCCGGCGAAACCGACGATCTCGCCCCGGCGGACAAAGAAGCTGGAGTTCTTGCACACCAGCCTGTCCTGGACCTGAGGGTGGCCCACGGTCCAGTCCTTCACCTCGAAGAAGACCTCACCGATCTTGGGGGTGTGGTCCGGGAACCTGGACTCCAGGGTGCGGCCCACCATGCCTTTGATGATCCGGTCCTCGTCCACGCCGTCCGCTTTCACGTTCAGCGTCTCGATGGACTTGCCGTCGCGGATGATGGTGATCGAATCGGCGATCTGCTCAATCTCGTTGAGCTTGTGGGAAATGATGATGGAGGTGATGCCCTTGGCCTTCAGGCCCTTCATCAGGTCCAGCAGGTGCTGGGAATCGGACTCGTTCAGGGCCGCCGTGGGTTCGTCCAGGATGAGGATCTTCACGGACTTGTTCAGCGCCTTGGCGATTTCGACGAGCTGCTGCTTGCCGACGCCGATTTCCTTGATGGGCGTGTCCGGATCCTCGCGCAGGCCTACGCGGGCCAGCAGGTCCAGGGACCGGAGCCGGGCTTCGGCCCAGTTGATAACGCCGCGCTTGGTGGGTTCGTTGCCCAGGAAGATGTTTTCCATGATGGACAGCTCGGGAATCAGCGCCAGTTCCTGGTGGATGATCACGATGCCGGCGTGCTCGCTGGCCCGGATGTCCCGGAACTGCTGCACCTGGCCCTGGTAGACGATGTCGCCGTCGTAGCTGCCGTAGGGGTAGACGCCCGAAAGGACTTTCATCAGGGTGGACTTGCCGGCCCCATTTTCGCCGCAGATGGCGTGGATTTCCCCTGCCTTTACCCGCAGGTTCACGTTGGCCAAGGCTTTAACGCCGGGGAATTCTTTGGTGATGGACCGCATCTCAAGGATGATCGGCTCCGCTTGCGTGGTCTGGGACGTCATGTGGCCCTAACCCTCCAATGCAATGACTTCTTTGTCCGGCCGGCAAAGCGCAGGGCCGTCTGATCCAAAAGTAAACTGGATCACAGCTATTGTCGTCAAGTCTTGAACGCAATTACCGGATAACGAAACGGTCTACATTTTCCGGATGCCCGCGTGCTGGAAGACCAGTGCTGCTGCACCGAGGGCCTCTGCCCGGTCGCCCAGGGATGACATGGTGAGGGTGGTGGTTTCGCCAATGACGGGCACGGCGTGCCGGACGAGGCCCCGCCTGATGGGGTCCAGCAGCAGGTCTCCAAGGCCTGCCAGGGGCCCTCCCACCACAATGACTTCCGGGTTGATCAGGTTGGCCACATTGCCCAGGGCGCGGCCCACGGACAGTCCGGCGTCATCCACCACGCGAAGGGTGGCGGGGTCGCGGTTAAGCGCCTTACGGACGATGTCCGCAGGGTTCAGCGGGCGGTCCTCACCCCGGCTCAGGAGTTCGATCATGGTGGTGGTGGACGCAATGGTTTCCAGGCAGCCCCGGTTGCCGCAGCGGCATACCAGGCCCTGTTCGTGGATGGTGGCGTGGCCGATTTCGCCGGTGATGCCGACGTTCCCGTAATAGGGTGCGCCATTGAGGATAAGCCCGGCGCCGATGCCTGATCCGATCTTCAGGAACATGAGGTTGCTGACGCCGGTGTGCTGGCCCCAGGTGACCTCGGACCATGCCCCCAGATTGGCGTCGTTATCAATGAAGACGGGGATTTTCAGTGTGTCTTCCAAGTGCTGGAGGATGTTGATCCCCACCCATTCCGGCAGGATGGCGCCTTGTGCCACTGTGCCGGTGCGGCGGTCGATGGGGCCGGGGATCCCGACGCCGGCGCCCACCACCGAGGAGCGTTCCGTTCCGCTTTCCTCGAGGAGTTTGGCGAGGAGGGCAACCGCCGCCCGGATGCCTTCCTCGGCCTGGTGGCCCAGCGGCAGCATGACCGATTCCTCGGCAATGACGTGGTAGCTCAGGGATGCCAGCACCACCCGCAGGTGCCGCCGGCCGAAGTCAATGCCTACGGCCACCGCACCGTTGCTGTTGAGCCGGACGTTAAGGGCCCGGCGGCCGGAGCTGGTAATGGGTTCGGTGGATGCCAGCCCCGAATCCAGCATGATTTTGACGATGTTGGACACGGTGGCAGTGGAGAGTCCGGTCTGCCTGGCGAGTTCGGCCTGGGTGGACGGTCCGCCCATGAGGCTTTCGATGATCCGCTGCTGGTTCAGTTGGCGCAGCGCGGATTGCGAGCCGGGGTTCTTGGGCTTGCTCTTCGTTGAGCGCGGGGTGGCGGACATGCTAAGAACATTGCCCTATCTGCACTCTTGTAGTCAAGAAGTTAACGCATGAGTCATCTGGTGCCTGGGCCGGAGTCGGTGGGTCAATTAGCCCGTCAAACCACAGCGGCGGTGCAGATGGTCCCGCAGGACGGCCCAGTGCCGTGGCTACGCTGGGATCAGGGTTTCCATGGTGGGCCCGTCCGGAGTAGAGAAGGTGGAAACAGTGCTGCTGGCACTCCTGCAGGCAAATGCCGATGTTCTTGATATTGACGCGAACTGCGCGGTGATTGACAGTGCGGCGCGGGACGCGGCGGCTGCGGGCGCGGCAGTCCTGGTGACCCCTGAGCTCTTTCCGGTGGGCTACGCCCCCCGCCGGGTCCGGGCTGCCCTGGATCCCGCGGAACTGCCTGGCCTCCACCGGCGGCTCGCCGGCATCGCCCGCAGCCACGGCATCGGGCTCGTTTACAGCTTGCCGCGGATCACGCAGCAGGGGGAATGGCAGATCAGTGCAACCCTGCTGGACACGGACGGCAGCACGCTGCTTGGCTACGGCAAGGTCCATCTCTTTGGCGCGGACGAACGTGCCGCTTTTGCTCCTGCCGCGGAACGGCCCGGCGTCGTAAATTTCCAGGGGATCCCCACCTCCATGGTGATCTGCTACGACGTGGAGTTCCCCGAAGCCGTGCGCGCGGCCGCCGCCGGTGGCGCTGAACTCCTCCTGGTGCCAACCGCCCTGGCGCATGGGTTCGACGACGTTCCGCAGATTTTGGTCAGGGCCCGTGCGCTGGAAAGCCAGCTGGCCATCGCCTACGCGAACCATTCCGGAGTGGAAGACGGCTGCCGTTTCCTCGGCGGGAGCGTCATCGCCGGCCCGGACGGAAAACTGCTGGCCGCGGCGGGGGAGGCGCCGGTGCTGCTGTACGCCGAACTGGACGCGGACGCTCCCCGCCGTGAGCGGGCCGGGGTGCCCTATCTGGCAGAGCGCCGCCCCGATGTGTACCGCAGCTGGGGCTCCTGACCGGTCACCGGCCTGCCGCGGCAGTCAGGTGCCAGGCGGGCTTACGGAGTCCACGAACTGAAGTGCAATCCATAGCTCGGCCCGGACAGAGGCCTGGCTGAAATCCGTGTCCAGCAGCGCGGCCAGGGCGTTGACCTGGCGCCGGACACTGTTACGGTGCAGGCCCAGGTCCTTGGCGGTTGCGTCCCAGTTGCCGTTCGCTCCCAGCCAGGAGCGCAGCAGCCCCAGCTGGCTGTCCCTGCGTTCCGGATCCAGCGCCATGACCGGTGCCAGCAGCCGGCGGGCAAGCATGCTGCCGGCTCCGCCGCCGAGCAGCCCG
The DNA here is from genome assembly GCF_026672455.1 of Pseudarthrobacter sp. SL88. Classification (NCBI taxonomy): domain Bacteria; kingdom Bacillati; phylum Actinomycetota; class Actinomycetes; order Micrococcales; family Micrococcaceae; genus Pseudarthrobacter; species Pseudarthrobacter sp. SL88. The sequence goes on along the minus strand of NZ_JAPPRD010000001.1, from coordinate 2,768,580 downwards.
GCCACCGTCCATGCCTGCTCCTCTTCCCGTACCGTCCGCCCGGTGGCTATGACGCGGGGGCGCAGGGCACTTGCGTTACGGTACGCGGAAGGGAGGCTGGGGAGCTCGGCTGTTCCGCCAACCACCAGGCCCCAGCCCAGGCGCTCCACCTCGGCTACCAGCTGGTCATCCACCTTCAACCGGGTGATGGCAGCGAACCCGAAATCGGTAAGTTCCACCAGCTTCGTGTCGAAAAGCCTCCGCCACTGGAGCAGCTCCCGGACCGGCCCGTCCGCCACCGCGCCCTCCAGCCGGACACCCTGGACCACCCTGAGGGGGCCCGTCCGGGTACCTGAGACGCTTTGGGCCAGAAGGTCCCGGACGCTGTTCAGTTGCCGGGTGCTGCCGCCGGCGAGGCTCTCCGGGTGCAGCAACACCGCCGTGGCCAGCTGGCTGGGCGCCAGCGAACCGCTGGTCCGCTGCCGGACAAGAAGCTCCAGCAGCCCCACCACGGAGGAGACCACGCTGTTTTGAGCAGGCGTAAGCGGTGTGGCGGTGCCCAGGACCAGCCCGCCGAGGGTAGCGTCTTTGCTGCTGCGCAGGGGGTGGCCCACGGCCAGCACCTGGCCATTCCCGGGCAGCGCCTCGGTTTCCACCCGCGGTCCGCTGCCGGCAAGAAGCTTCCTGACCAGGGGCTGCACAGTGGAAAGTTCGACGACGGCTCCTGCCTTGGCGCGGACCTTTCCGTCCGGCCCGAAAAGGGCTGCCCATACGGGGACCTTTTGCGTGAGGGCCGCCAGCAGTTCGTGCTCCGGGCGGGCCGAGAGGACGGCCCTCATGAGGTGGCGGTTCGTTTCGGCCAGCTGGCGGAACGCCTGGGCGTTGCCCGATTCCAGCAGCTTGGAAAATTCCAGTCCAAGCGCAGCAAAGGGGATGCTGGCCGGGACTTCCACCAGCGTCAGGCCGCGGCGCCGGCACGCGGCTGCCACCTCGCCGGGTACGGTATCGTAGTACGGCTCCAATCCGAATCCGAGGGCGGCCACACCCGCAGCCACCAACCGGGCAACGTAGTCATCAGCCAACGCCGGATCCACCGTTCCTGGCCCCCGCGTGCGGGCGGCGTCCTCGCGCCCCTGGCCGCCGTGCCCGCTTCCCGTCCCCGCCTGAAGGAAGGGCAACCCCGCTGTGAGGACGAACTCGCCGTCCAGGAGGTACGGGGTGGGATCCCCGAGCTCACTTGGCTCCACCCAGCGGAGGGGTGCACCGCCGTTGCCGGCATCGTGGAGCACCGTGACACCGGCGGGCAGATTTCCGAGGAATCGGCCCAGTGTTACCGCGTCCTGCTCTGGAACGGCGTCGGGCGTCTCGCCGGAAATTGGTGCAATATGTCTCATGGGCTTTCACTATAGGTCACTTTGCACCCCATTGAGATGCCGCTCACACCCCTACGCTGGGGTGGGGAATCCAACCATCCACCGACCATGAACGGACGTCAACGATGACTGTGCCCACACTTCCAGGCCAGGCGACCGACCGCACTGACGGCCGCCCCTCGCTCGGCGCGCAGCTGCTCCGCCGCAAGCCCCTCGCACTTATGGCGGCTGAAGCGGACGCCGGCACCGGCGGACCCCGGCTGGTGCGGAGCTTCGGCGTGCTGCAACTGACCATGATCTCCGTCGGCGCCACCCTCGGCACCGGCATCCTGGTGATCCTGGGCGAGTCCGTTCCCCTGGCCGGCCCGGCAATCTGGATCTCGTTTGCGATTGCGGGCCTCGCCGCGTTGCTGTCCGCCGTCTCCTATGCGGAAATGGCAGGGCTGGTGCCGGTTGCAGGCTCCAGCTACTCGTACACCTACGCCACCATGGGCGAAGGCATGGCGTGGATCTGCGGATGGTGCCTGGTACTCGAATATGCGGTCTCGGTGGCCGCCGTCGCTGTGGGCGCCGGACAGTACGTCAACGAGGCCCTGGCAGTCTTCGGGTCCGTCCTTCCGGACGCGCTCTCACAGCCCCCGGGCGACGGCGGCATGGTTAACGTTCCGGCTGTGGTGATCGTTCTCCTCGCCACGGTCCTGCTGGTCCGCGGCGCAAAGGAAAGCGCCTGGATCAACACCGCCATCGTGGCGGTCAAAGTTGGCATCCTGCTGTTCTTCTGCGCCGTGGCCTTCACCGCCTTCAACGCCGGCAACTTCGATCCCCTCCTGCCCATGGGTGCCGCGGGCGTCTCCGCGGCAGCTTCCCGGGTGTTCTTCTCCTACATAGGCTTTGACGCCGCTTCCACCGCCGGCGAGGAAGCGCGCAATCCCAAGCGTGACCTGCCCCGGGCCATCATGCTCTCCATGCTCATCGTCACCTCCATCTATGTCCTGGTTGCCGTGGCAGCCATCGGCGCCCGGCCGTGGGGATGGTTCGACGGCACGGAGGCTGCGCTGGTGAAGATCCTCGAAGAAACTACCGGGCAGCCGTGGATCGCCCTGGTCTTCGCCGTAGGAGCCGTGCTGGCCATCGCCAGCATCGTCCTGACGGTCCTCTACGGACAGACCCGGATCCTGCTCTCGATGTCACGCGACGGCCTGGTGCCACAGGTCTTCAGCCGCGTCTCCCGCCGGACCGGGACCCCCGCTGCCGGGACCCTGATTGTCGGCACCGCCGTCGCGCTCACTGCCGGCCTGGTGCCCCTTGGCGCCCTGGCCGACGCCACCAGCATCGGCACACTGTTCGCCTTCGCCCTTGTAAATGTGGCGGTCATCTACCTCCGCCGTGCCCGGCCCGAGCTCGAACGTACCTTCCGGGTGCCGTTCTTCCCCGTGACCCCGATCCTTGGCGCCATCATGTGCATCTACCTGATGGCCAACCTCGGCGCCGACACGTGGATCACCTTTGGGGTCTGGATGCTCGTGGGGGTGGCTGCCTACTTCGGCTATGGCCGCCGGAACTCCAAAGTGGCGGCCCTCCGCGGCGGCGAACACCTGGACGTGCCAGCGGCCAGCCGCCAGTCCTGAGCCACGGCTCCCCGGCGACAATCCCGGACTCATTCAAACCAGCACGCAGCAAACCCTGAAGGCAGATATCCAATGACCACCGCTACCGAGCTTCCCGCCTCCGATCCGTCAAGCACATCAACGCTGACGGAGAACACTCCCCGGCATCCGGAGGAGCAAGCGGCACCCATCACCATGCTCAACCCGGACTTCCCGTTCAGCTACGACCATTACCTGGCCCACCCCGGCGGGCTGGGCTCGGTTCCGGATGAACTGCTGGGCACCGAAGTCGCCGTCATCGGGGCCGGGCTTTCCGGCCTGGTTACCGCCTACGAGCTGATGAAGCTGGGGCTGCGGCCGGTGGTCTACGAAGCGGACCAAATCGGCGGCAGGCTGCGCACCGCGGCCTTCCCCGCCGCGCCGGGCGTCGTGGCGGATTTGGGTGGCATGCGCTTCCCCGTCTCGGGCAAGGCCTTCTACCACTACGTGGACCTGCTGGGGCTGGAAACCCAGGACTTCCCCAATCCGCTGGCCGACGCAACGTCCAGCACTGTGATCGAACTCGCCGGCAAGAAGCACTACGCGGAAAAGCCGGGCGACCTGCCGCCGTTTTTCCGCGAGGTCGCAGACGCCTGGAAGGCAGCCGTCAACGACGGTGCGAAGTTCGGTGAGATGCAGGATGCCATCCGCCGGCGTGACACTGCCAGGATCAAGGAACTCTGGAACGCACTGCTCCCGCTGATGGACGAACAGACGTTCTACGGCTTTATCGCGGCCAGTGACTCCTTCAAGGCGGCAGGCTTCGCACACCGGGAGGCTTTCGGGCAGGTGGGGTTCGGCACCGGCGGCTGGGACACCGACTTCCCCAACTCCATCCTGGAAATCCTGCGAGTGGTCTACACGGACGCAGACGACCAGCACCGCTTCATCCGCGGGGGAGCGCAACGTCTGCCCGAGGCACTGTGGCAGCACGCGCCGTCGGACCTGGTGCACTGGCCCGCCGGCACGTCCTTGGCGTCGCTGCACTCCGGCTCGCCCCGCGGCGCCGTGGGAAAGATCAGCCGGGACCCGGACGGGAACCTGCGGGTCCGCGAACGGTGGGGCCGGGAGGCCAGCTACCCGGCAGTGGTGACCACGTGCCAGTCGTGGCTGCTGTCCACCCGGATCCACACCGAGGAGGCGCTGTTCCCGGCGGAGCTGTGGACGGCCATCGAACGCTCCCATTACATGCAGTCCTCCAAGACCTTCGTCATGGTGGACCGGCCGTTCTGGAAGGACATCGATCCGGAAACCGGGAACGAGGTCCTGTCCATGACGCTGACGGACCGGCTGAACCGTGCCACGTACCTGCTGGACAACGGCCCGGACCAGCCTGCCGTCATCCTGCTGTCGTACACCTGGAACGACGACGCGCTGAAGTGGCTTGCCCTCGACGCGGATGAGCGGGTGGAGCTGATGCTGCATTCGCTGGAACAGATCTACCCCGGTGTGGACATCGCGGGCCACATCGTGGGCCAGCCCATCACCGTCTCCTGGGAGGCCGACCCCAACTTCATGGGCGCCTTCAAGGCAAACCTGCCGGGCCAGTACCGGTACCAGCAGCGGCTCTTCACGCACTTCAAGCAGGACTCATTGCCCGAGTCCCAGCGCGGCATCTTCCTGGCGGGCGACGACGTCTCCTTCACCGCGGGCTGGGCCGAAGGTGCCGTGACCACCGGCCTGAACGCGGTATGGGGTGTCATCAACCACCTGGGTGGCGGTTCTGCAAACGGCAACCCGGGCCCGGGCGACCTGCTGGACGAGCTCGGCCCGATTAGCCTCGACTAACTGTGCAATTCGCGGTGCTTCGCCGCGAGCTCCACGTACCGTGACGCGTTGGCGCGGACGCCGTCGAACTCTTCCTCCGTTAGTTCCCGGCGCACCTTGCCGGGCACCCCGGCCACCAGCGAACGGGGCGGAACCACTGTTCCTTCCAGCACCACGGCGCCGGCAGCCACCAGCGAACCGGCGCCGATCACGGCGCCGTTCAAGACGGTGGCGCCCATCCCGATGAGGCAGTCGTCCTCCACGGTGCAGCCGTGGACGACGGCGGCATGCCCCACGCTGACCCGTTCGCCCACCGTGCACGGGAAGCCGGGGTCGGCGTGCAGCACGACGTTGTCCTGCAGATTGCTGCCGGCACCGACGGTGATGGCGGCAGTATCTGCGCGGACCGAGACGCCGTAGAACGCGCTGGAGTCCGCGCCCAGGGTTGCGTTGCCGATGATGGACGCCGACGGGGCAATGAACGCTGATTCGTGAACGGCGGGGGAGTGACCGCCGAAAGGGTATAGGGGAGCCATGGGTTCACCCTAAGCCACCACTGCACCCAACTGGGTAGCAGCAGATGTCGTTTTGAGGCCCCAAAACGACATCTGCTGCTACTTAGTTGAAGACCACTGTCCGGTTGCCGTCCAGCAGGACCCGGTGCTCGGCGTGCCACTGCACGGCCTGGACCAGGGTGCGGCCCTCGACGTCACGGCCCATCTGCACGAACTGCTCGGGAGTCCGGGCGTGGTCCACCCGGATGACTTCCTGTTCGATGATGGGGCCCTCATCCAGGGCGGCGGTGACGTAATGGGCGGTGGCGCCGATCAGTTTCACGCCGCGGGCGTGGGCCTGGTGGTAGGGCTTGGCACCCTTGAAGGACGGCAGGAACGAGTGGTGGATGTTGATGGCCTTGCCGGTGAGGTCGGTGCAGAGCTCATCAGAGAGGATCTGCATGTAGCGGGCCAGGACGGTCAGCTCGATGTCGTGCTCCGCAATCAGGGCGCGCAGCTTGTCCTCGGCCTGTTCCTTCGTGTCCTTCGTCACTGGTATGTAGTGGAACGGGATGCCGTAGAACTCGGCAAGCCCGGCCAGGTCCCGGTGGTTGGAGACGATGGCGGGAATCTCGATGGGCAGCGTGCCGGAGCGCTGCTGGAACAGCAGGTCGTTGAGGCAGTGGGCTGACGTGCTGGCCATGATCAGGGTCCGGACCTTGTCGCCCACGGTGTTGAGGCTCCACTGCATGGAGAAGGCCGCCGCCACCGGTTCCAGGGCTGCCCGCAGTTCGGACGCAGGAGCCGCGGTGGTGACCTCCACCCGCATGAAGAAGTTGCCGGTGGCCGGGCTGCCGTACTGCTGCGAATCCATGATGTTGCTTCCCGCCACCAGCAGGGCGCCGGCCACTGCGTGGACGATTCCGGGGCGGTCCGGGCAGGACAGGGTCAGTACATAGGCTTGGTTCAGCTGGTCTTCATTCACGCGTAATAGCCTACCCGCGCGGCAGGTGCCGGTTTTGGTAGGCTGGGAGCGTCGCAACTGGCGTTGGGTGGCTAACCACCAGGGAGCGGCAATCACGAAGACCACGGATCGTACGCCTGGGCCGAGGGTCATGTTTTGCCGGAATTGGGCTGCCCTGCGCCAGCGCAGCAGCACCATGCCGGGCGCTTTCACGCCCTGTCATCGAGGCGGTGCGGGAGCGCGCCAGCCGGTAGCCTGACCTTAGCAGTGCCCGTTTCCCTAGCCAGGAGTTTTTCGTGACTACTACAGCCACCTCAACCACAGCAGTGAGCAACCAGCCGCTGGCCGAGCTCGACCCCGAGATCGCGGCAGTCCTGGACCAGGAGCTTGGCCGCCAGCGCGGCACCCTGGAAATGATTGCCTCCGAGAACTTTGCCCCGCGCGCCGTCATGGAGGCCCAGGGATCCGTCCTGACCAACAAGTACGCCGAGGGCTACCCGGGCCGCCGCTACTACGGCGGCTGCGAATACGTGGACGTCGCAGAGCAGCTGGCCATCGACCGGGTCAAGGCCCTGTTCGGCGCCGAGTACGCCAACGTCCAGCCCCACTCCGGTGCGCAGGCCAACGCCGCCGCACTGTCCGCCATGATCACCCCGGGTGACAAGATCCTGGGCCTGTCCCTGGCCCACGGCGGCCACCTCACGCACGGCATGAAGCTGAACTTCTCCGGCAAGCTGTACAACGTGGCTGCCTACCAGGTGGAGGAAGACAGCTTCCGCGTTGACATGGACAAGCTCCGCGAGCAGGCCATCGCCGAGAAGCCCCAGGTCATCATCGCCGGTTGGTCCGCCTACCCGCGCCACCTCGACTTCGCAGCGTTCCGCTCCATCGCCGATGAAGTGGGCGCGCTGCTCTGGACGGACATGGCACATTTTGCCGGCCTGGTGGCAGCAGGCCTGCACCCCAGCCCGGTGCCGCACTCCGACGTCGTGACCTCCACCGTGCACAAGACCCTCGCCGGTCCCCGCTCGGGTGTGATCCTGGCCAAGGAACAGTGGGCCAAGAAGCTCAACTCCAACGTCTTCCCGGGCCAGCAGGGCGGCCCGCTCATGCACGTCATCGCAGCGAAGGCCGTGGCCTTCAAGATTGCCGGTACCCAGGAATTCAAGGAGCGCCAGGAGCGCGTCCTTGAAGGCGCCAAGATCATCGCCGACCGCCTGAACCAGTCCGACGTCGCCGGGAAGCCGGCGTCTCCGTCCTCACCGGCGGTACCGATGTGCACCTGGTCCTCGTTGACCTGCGCAACTCCCAGCTGGACGGCCAGCAGGCCGAGGACCTCCTGCACTCCGTGGGCATCACCGTCAACCGCAACGCGGTACCGTTCGATCCCCGCCCGCCGATGGTCACCTCCGGCCTCCGCATCGGTACGCCTGCGCTGGCTACCCGTGGCTTCGGTGCCGCCGAGTTCACGGAGGTCGCCGAGATTATCGCCACCGCCCTCAAGGCAGGCACCGGCACCGACGTTGAAGCCTTGCAGTCCCGCGTCGACAAGCTCGCCGCCGACTTCCCGCTCTACCCCCAGCACGAGCAGTGGTAACCAATGACTGAAACCACCACCGCACAGATCCTGGACGGCAAGGCCACCGCCGCTGCCATCAAGGACGAGCTGACCGAACGCGTGGCCGCACTCAAGGCCAAGGGCGTTACCCCCGGCATCGCAACTGTGCTTGTGGGCGCCGACCCCGCCTCGCAGCTGTACGTCTCCATGAAGCACAAGCAGTCCGTGCAGATCGGGATGAACTCGATCCAGCGCGAGCTGCCTGCTGACGCCACCCAGGCCGACGTTGAGGCCCTCATTGATGAACTCAATGCGGACCCCGCCTGCCACGGGTACATCGTGCAGCTGCCGTTGCCCAAGCACCTGGACACCGACGCCATCCTCGAGCGGATCGACCCCGCCAAGGACGCCGACGGGCTCCACCCGACAAACCTCGGCCGCCTGGTGCTCAACGTCAGCGGAGAGATCACCACTCCGCTGCCGTGCACACCCCGCGGCGTCATCGAGCTCTTGGAACGCAACGGTTACAGCCTTTCCGGCAAGCACGTGGTGGTGGTCGGCCGCGGCGTCACGATCGGCCGGTCCATCGGACTGCTGCTCACCAGGCGGGCTGTCAACGCCACGGTGACGCTGACGCACACGGGCACCAAGAACCTGTCGGAGCTGCTCAAGCAGGCGGACGTCATTGTGGGCGCCGCCGGCGTCAAGCACATCGTCAAGGCCGCGGACGTAAAGCCGGGCGCTGCCCTGCTGGACGTCGGCGTTACCCGGGAAACCGATCCGGAGACCGGCAAGAGCCGCGTCCACGGCGACATCGAGCCCACCGCCGCAGAGGTGGCCGGCTGGATCTCGCCGAACCCCGGCGGCGTGGGTCCCATGACGGTTGCGCTGCTGATGACCAACGTGGTCGAAGCCGCGGAACGCTCGGTCGAATCGGCCGGCTAGCCACGGGAAACGCGCACGACGGCGGCGCGGAACCTTTTGAGCGAAAGGTTCCGCGCCGCCGTCGGCCGTTAACTCCAAACTGCGAGTGCCCTTCCACATCCCCGGCACCTCAACTAGTGTGCGGAGGGTGCACAACGAAGCCTTCCTGCCGTCCGGCACCCGGTCCGGCAGCCCGCCGTCGCGCCCCATCGTCATCGCAGCCGACAACCTGACCAAGAAGTACGGCGACCTCGCGGCCGTCAACGGTATTTCCTTCTCGGTACCCGCGGGGGAGTCCTTCGGGCTCCTGGGCCCCAACGGCGCCGGAAAATCGACCGCGATGAAGATGATCGGCGGGGTCACCCGGCGCACCTCGGGCACGCTGGACATCATGGGCCTGGACCCGGACACGCACGGCCCGGAGGTTCGCGCGCACCTGGGCGTGGTGCCCCAGCAGGACAACCTGGACGAGGAACTGAGGGTCCGGGACAACCTCCTGGTCTACGGCCGCTACTTCGGCCTGCCCATGAGCTACCTGAAACCCAAGGCCGATGAGTTGCTCGAATTCGCGCAGCTGACCGACAAAGCCAGATCCAAGGTGGACGCCCTGTCCGGCGGCATGAAGCGGCGCCTGACCATCGCCCGGTCCCTCATCAACGAACCCCGCATCCTGCTCCTGGACGAGCCCACCACCGGGCTGGATCCGCAGGCACGGCACATCCTGTGGGACCGGCTGTTCCGGCTCAAGGAACAGGGCGTCACGCTGATCCTCACCACCCACTACATGGACGAGGCCGAGCAGCTGTGCGACAGGCTGATCGTGGTGGACAAGGGGCGGATCATGGCTGAAGGGTCGCCGGCGCGGCTGATCCGTGAGAATTCCACCCGGGAAGTGGTGGAGCTGCGCTTCGGCTCCGAACGGAACACCACCATCGCGGCGGAGCTGGACGGCATCGGCGAACGCCTTGAGGTGCTGCCGGACCGGGTACTGATTTACGCGGACGACGGCGAATCAGCCCTTGAGCAGGTCGCTTACCGCGGCCTGCGGCCGCTGACCTCGCTGGTCCGGCGGTCCTCGCTGGAGGACGTGTTCCTCCGGCTGACCGGACGGAGCCTCGTTGACTGACGCACGCGGTGTACGACCGCGTGCCCTGCAGGCCCACGGACCCGAAGCCGCCGCCGCCAGGGCGCGGCGCTGGGGAGCCTTCTACTACGCGGAGCAGGTGCTGCGCGTGATGAAGGGCTACAGCTGGTCCATCGTAATGTACAGCGTGGGCCAGCCCGTGGCCTACCTGTTCGCCATGGGGGTGGGACTGGCCACGCTGGTGGACGGGCAGGGCGGCGCAGCCTTCGGAGGAGTCAGCTACCTTGCGTTCATCGCCCCCGCGCTACTGGTGTCAGCCGGTGTGATGACCGCAGCCAACGAATTCACCTTCCCGGTAATGGACGGATTCAAGTGGCGCCGCACCTACTATGGCCCGCACGCGTCGCCGCTGACCCCCGGGCAGATCGCGGCCGGCCACATCATGGCCGTCACGCTGCGCCTGCTGCTCCAGTCCGCCATCTACTTCCTCGCCGTGGCACTATTCGGCGCTTCGCCGTCAGGCTGGGGCTGGGCAGCCATCCTGGTGGCCACCCTGACAGGACTTTCATTCGGTTTGCCGCTGATGGCCTACTCCGCCTCCATCACCGAGGACAAAGGCCAGTTCGCCCTGGTGATGCGGTTCATCGTGATGCCGCTGTTCCTGTTCTCGGGAACCCTTCTTTCCCTTGGACACCCTTCCGCTGGCCGTGCGCTGGATCGGCTGGATATCGCCCATCTGGCACGGTACCGAACTGGGACGGGTCCTCAGCTACGGCTACCAGGAACCGCCGCTGCTGACGCTCCTGCACCTCGCCGTCCTCGTTGGCCTGGCGGCGCTCGGCTGGACACTGACCCGCCGCCGCTTCGCCCTGAGGATGGGACAGTGAGCACCCGCATGGACCATGGAAGCCCGGCTGGCACGGCGGCTGCGGCAGCCCGGGACCGGACCTTCGGCCCGCTGTATTCCCGCAACGCCAGGGCAGTTATCGCCCGCGGGCTGATGGCCACCAGGAGCACCAACTGGCTGGTCATGCTGTCCGGGTTCTTCGAACCGGTGCTCTTCCTGGTCTCCATGGGGGTGGGGCTGGGAGCCATCGTCGGAGCGGTTGAAGGTCCCGATGGCACCGCCATCAGCTACGCGGCCTACATTGCCCCGGCACTGCTGGCAGTCTCCGCGATGAACGGGGCGGTGTACGACTCCACGTGGAACGTGTTCTTCAAAATGAACTTCGCCAAGCTGTACCAGGGCATGCTGTACACATCGCTGGGGCCGCTGGACGTTGCCCTCGGAGAGATTTTCCTGGCCCTCCTGCGCGGCATGCTCTACGCCACCGGCTTTACGGCCGTGATGGGAATGATGGGGCTGATCACCTCGCCCTGGGCCCTGCTGATGGTCCCGGCCTCGGTGCTCATCGCCTTTGGCTTCGCGAGCCTGGGCATGGGAATCACCAGCTTCCTGAAAACCTTCCAGCAGATGGACTGGATCAATTTCATCCTGCTGCCGATGTTCCTGTTCAGCGCGACGTTCTACCCGCTGAGCGTCTACCCGGAACCCATCCAGTGGTTCATCCAGGCCATGCCCTTGTGGCACGGCGTGGAACTGCTGCGCCAGATCAGTGTCGGTGCCTTCTCCGCGGCCACTGCGGTGCATATCGGCTACTACCTGGCTATGACCGCCGCGGGCATGCTCCTGACCACCCTCCGCCTGCGGGCCCTGTTCCTGAAGTAGCTCCCAACCAAGTAGCAGCAGATGTCGTTTAGAGGGGTCTAAGGGACATCTGCTGCTACCTGCCTGGGTGTTCGCCGGGGGTGGAAGGAGGCCTGAGCATGCCGCGCCGTTTGAGAGAATAGGTGCATGCAATCTCTGGGCAACCCCAATTCAGCTCCCCACGCCGCCAAGGGCGGTTTCTCGATGTTCCGCATCAGCGGCCCCGGACTGATGGTCCTGGTGACCGCGTTCATCGTTGCCGTGATCTTCGCGGCAAACCAGAACGACGTCGTGGGCTGGGTTGTGGCCGTCATCGCCTTCTTCTGGCTGGCGCTCGCCTGCTTCGTGGTCTTCAGCATCCAGAGGGCGGCCAAGAAGGCCGGGGCGAAGCTCAGTGAGGCCCAGAATGCCTTCACCACGGCAGCCGGCCGGGGTCCGATGCAGTCAGCGGCAGACCATGGCGGAACCACCGTGGTGTCCGAACGCAGCCAGGCCGATGAGGTCCGCGACCTGAAGCTGGATCACTCCTTCAAGATCGTCCAGGTGCAGATCCGCGTTGTGGAGGAGGAGCGCGCCAAGGGTGCAGCCGCCAACCAGGACACCATCAACCGGGCCCTGGAAACGATTGAAATCACGGCCACCAACGCCCGGGACATGATCAGGTCCTCCGGCAACGGCGAGCCCGTGGCCGGAACCATCATCGACTAGAGTGGAACGGGTGAGCTCGGCATTGAAGAAGGACCACCTCCGCATCGCATCCGTTAACGTGAACGGTTTGCGGGCTGCCTACAAGAACGGCATGGCCGCCTGGCTGGAGCCGCGCGACGTGGACATCCTCTGCCTCCAGGAAGTCCGTGCGCCCGACGCCATTGTCCGGCAGCTGCTGGGCGAAGGCTGGCACATCCTCCACGCCGAAGCCGAGGCCAGGGGCCGCGCCGGCGTTGCCATCGCCTCCCGCGAAGAGCCCATCGCCACGCGCAACGGGATCGGCGATGACTACTTTGCCACCGCCGGCCGGTGGGTCGAAGCCGACTTCCGCGTCACCGATGCCTCGGGGGAGCGCGTGCAGCTCACCGTGGCCAGCGCCTACGTGCACTCCGGCGAGGTGGACACCCCCAAGCAGGACGACAAGTACCGTTTCCTGGACGCCATGAGCACCAGGCTTCCGGAGCTGTCCAAGCACAGCGACCATGCCCTGGTGGTGGGTGACCTCAACGTGGCCCACACGCCCCTGGACATCCGGAACTGGAAGGGAAACCTCAAGAAGGCCGGATTCCTGCCGGAAGAACGCGCCTACTTTGACCGGTTCCTGGGCGAGGAAATCGGCTGGCACGACGTCCACCGGACCATGTCCGGGGAGATGGATGGGCCGTACACCTGGTGGTCCTGGCGGGGCAAAGCCTTTGACAACGACGCCGGCTGGCGCATCGACTACCACCTGGCGACGCCGGCGCTGGCAGTCTCGGCAACCTCCGCCGTCGTGGACCGCGCGGCCACGTACGACACCCGCTTCTCCGACCACGCCCCGCTGGTAGTGGACTACCAGCTCTAAGCCCCGAAAGTCTTACGCATGACACTCCAGCCCACCCCGGCCGCCAAGAAGCGCATCCTCTCAGGTGCCAAGCCCACCGCCGATTCCCTGCACCTGGGCAACTACATCGGAGCCGTCCGCAACTGGGTGGACATGCAGGCCGAGTACGACGCCGTGTTCTTCATCCCTGACCTGCATGCCATCACCGTGGACTTCGACCCCTCGGAGCTTGCCAAGCGCACGCGGATCGTGGCTGCCCAGTACATCGCGGCCGGGATCGACCCGGACAAGAGCATCTTTTTCGTCCAGTCCCACGTGCCTGAGCACGCTCAGCTGGCCTGGGCGCTGAACTGCATCACCGGTTTCGGCGAGGCCTCCCGGATGACACAGTTCAAGGACAAGACCCAGAAGTCCGGCGCGGACACCGCTACCCTCGGGCTTTTTGCCTACCCCACGCTGATGGCGGCGGACATCCTGCTGTACCAGACGGACCTGGTGCCCGTAGGCGAGGACCAGCGGCAGCACCTCGAGCTCACCCGCAACCTCGCCCAGCGGTTCAACACGAAGTTCGGCGACACCTTCACCGTCCCTGAGGCCACCATCCTCAAGGAAAGCGCGAAGATCTACGATCTTCAGAACCCCAGCGCCAAGATGTCCAAAACCGGCGAGTCGCCCAACGGAGCCATCCAGCTCCTGGAGGACCCGAAGATTGCCGCCAAGCGCATCAAGTCCGCCGTGACCGATGCCGGCACGGAGATCAGGTTCGACCCCGAGGAGAAGCCCGGCGTTTCCAACCTGCTCACCATCTACTCATCCCTGACGGGGAAGCCGGTGGCTGATCTTGAGTCCGAGTACGAGGGCAAGATGTACGGCCACCTCAAGGTGGACCTCGCTGAAGTGGTGGTGGACTTCGTCACCCCGCTGCGTAACCGGACCAATGAACTGATGGCCGATCCTGCCGAGCTGGACCGGCTGCTGGCCCTTGGCGCAGAGCGGGCGCGGGAGATTGCCTCTGTGACGATGGCCCAGGTGTACGAGCGCATGGGCTTCCTGCCGTCCCACAGCCTCGCAGGAGTCCGCTAGCACCATGTCTTCCAGCGTCGGCGTCATCCTCGGGTTCCCGCCTGACATCGCAGCAGAGCTCCAGCAATGGCGTGCGTCCTTCGGCGATCCGCTGGCCGGTGTGGTGCCTGCGCACATCACGCTGGTGACCACCACGCCAACCCATGATTGGGAGGCAACCCTGGCCCACGTCCGGGACGTGGCCCGCCGGCAGAGCCCCTTCATGGTCACCATCTCCGGGACCGGGTCCTTCCGCCCCGTATCACCAGTGGTGTTCATCAAGGTCGAGGACGGTTTCGACCAGTGCGTCGAGCTGCACGAAAAGCTCCAGCAGGGTCCGTTGCAGCGTGACCTGCCCTTCGCTTTCCATCCGCACGTCACTATTGCCCACGATGTTAGCCCCGAAAGCCTCGATGAGGCGGAAACGGTGTTGAAAAGCTACAAGGCCACCTTCCCCGTGGTTAGCATGGGACTCTACGAGCATGATGCAGACGGCATCTGGCAGCTACGGGAAGAGCTGGACTTTGGGACCGAAACTGACAACGACGCCGGCACCCGATTCGCGGACGGTGCTGCGGAAGCGGCATCCCGAACCGGCGGGGCAGCCTCTTCCCACTGAGCGCGCCAAGTTGCAGCTGGCCGTCAGCCAGAAGCGGATGGACTGGAGCAAGGCGCGGCGGTCCGGCGGCGGGGGCATCAAATCCCTCCTGGCCATGGTCCAATGGCTGCTTGCCCGGCTGAACGCCTTCCGTCCCATGCGCGCCTTCCGGCATTACAGCCTTCAGCACGGTCCGCTGATGAGCGCCGGCATCGGCTTCAACATGTTCTTCTCCATTACCGGCCTGCTGGCCACCGGGTTCTCCGTTGCGGGGCTGGTCCTTCGCGGACAGCCTGCACTGCTGGACAGCATAGTCAGTAGCGTGGCCTCAAGTGCCCCGGGCCTGTTGAAGGTGGACGGCGGAACGGGCCTGGTGGACCCCCAGGACCTCCTGAACCCGCAGGGCCTGGGACTCACTGCCATCATCGCCGCCATCGTCACCATCATCACCTCCCTGGGCTGGATTAACGGGCTCAGGGACGGGCTTCGGGGCGTCATGGAACTGCCGCCCCTGGTGGTCAACCCGGTGGTCCTCAAGCTGCGGGACGCGGGCACCCTGCTCCTCCTCGGGGTAGCCCTCGTCATCAGCGCCGGCGCGTCGCTTATTTTCGGGACGGCAGCAGGCTGGGTATCTGATTTCCTGAACCTGGACGATGCTGTGGCCGGCCCACTGACGACACTCATTAAAATCGCCGTTCCGCTGGTCCTGAGCTGGGTGACAGCCCTCATCATGTTCCGGCTGGCAGGCGGGCTCAAGCTCTCCCGCCGCGCCCTTCTGGAAGGCACCATCCTGGCAGCCATCGGCACCACGGTGCTGCAGATCTTCAGCACCGAACTGTTGGGCGGTGCCGGCCGCAATCCCATCCTGGCGCCGTTTGCCATCATCATTGGGCTGCTCATCTGGTTCAACTTCGTCAGCCAGGTGTACCTCGTATCGGCAGGCTGGTCGGCGGTCCGCGAAGCCGATCTCGCAGCGGGGGACAAGCCGCGCAAATCGATCCTCGGCGCCCGCCACACCATTCCCCAAACCTGAGTAACCCGCGCCCGGCATCCCCGGAAACCAGCAGGGCCTGTTGGCGGCCAACCGCGTTGTGATACGTTTCACGAAACCGTTTTCTGACGAGGGAAGAAGCTGACCCGATGATGCGCCTCAGTACCCACGGCCTCCGCACATCCGTCGCAATGCTTAGTGCAGCATGCCTGCTAGGACTGACCGCGGCATGCTCCGCACCGTCGGGCGGAGCCGGCGACGGCCCGGTGGAGATCCGGTTCGCCTGGTGGGGAAATGCGGGACGTGCAGAGCTCACCAACAAAGCCATTGCAGAATTCGAAGCCGCCAACCCGGACATTAAGGTGAAGCCCGAGTTCGGCGACATCGGTGGCTATTTCGACAAACTCGCCACTCAGGTTGCCGCTAACGATGCACCGGACGTCATCACCATGGGCGGCGCCTACCCGGCGGAATACGCCAACCGTGGAGCGCTGCTGGATCTCTCCAAAGTCTCAGGTCAGCTCGACCTTGCCAAGCTGGACCAGGGGGCGCTGGACAACGGCCAGGTCCAGGGCAAGCAGTACGGCATCTCCACCGGTGCCAACGCCCTCGCCATCGTGGTGAACCCCGCTGTTTTTGCGGCGGCCGGCATTCCCCTCCCGGACGACACCACCTGGAGCTGGGAGGACTTCGCCGAAACTGCGGCGAGCGTGACGGCTAAGAGCCCCAAGGGCACCTACGGGACGGCAACGGTCCTCACCCACGACTCCCTGGACGCGTTCGCCCGGCAGCGGGGGGAGTCCCTCTATACCCAGGACGGCCAGCTTGGCCTCACCAAGGAGACAGTCCAGGACTACTTCGACTTCTCCCTCAAGCTCAGTGAGTCCGGCGCCGCACCCAACGCCTCCGAGACAGTGGAAAAGCTCAGCGTCAGCACCGAACAGACGCTCATGGGCATGGGCCAGGCCGGCATGATGCTCACCTGGAGCAACTCCCTGACAGCGCTCAGCAAGGCCTCCGGCGCCGAACTGAAACTCCTCAAGCTCCCCGGCGAGAAGCCCACACCCGGCATCTGGCTCCAGTCGTCGCAGTTCTACACCATTTCCGCCCGAAGCAAGCACACCGAAGCCGCGGCCAAACTGGTGAACTTCCTGGTGAACAACCAGTCCGCCGCGAAAATCATCCAAAGCGACCGCGGTGTCCCGAGCAACCCCGAAATGCGCACGGCCATCCAGGACCTCCTGACGCCGCAAGGGAAAGTGGAGGCCGCCTACATCGGCGAGATCGGCAAGATGGACTTTGCGCCCACCTACATCGGACCCACGGGTTCTACTGCGGTCTCCGAGATCACGGCGCGGATCAACACCGACGTGCTGTTCAAACGCCTGACGCCTGAGAAGGCGGCCGAGCAATGGATCAGCGAGAGCAAGGCCGCCATCGGCAAGTAGGCAGCGCACAGATGGCCGGCCAGGCCAGCCTCGAGCCGGTCAGTGCGCGGCGTCGAGGTACTGGTCGGCCCAGGCCGCGATGATCCTGGCAGCCCGGGCGGCCTGGCCCTTGCCGGTCAGGAGGTGGTCGCTGCCTTCCAGGGAGACAAAGTTCCGTGGGTGCCGGGCGGTCTGGAAGATCGTGCTGGCGTTCTCGATCCCTACGGTGTTGTCGGTGGGGGAGTGGAGCACCATCAGCGGCTTGTGCAGCTGCCGGATGCAGTCCGTGAGGTCGGCGTTTTCCAGGTCCTCCACGAAGTGCCTGCGGATCTCCACCCGCTTGCCGCCCAGGTCCACTTCCGCGCTGCCTTCGTTCAGGATCCGGTCCAGGGCGGCGTCGAAGACGTGGGCCACATGCTTGGGCGAGAAGGGGGCGCCGACTGTTGCGACGGCGTCGAGCTCCGGGATCTCACGGGCCGCGGCCAGGACTGCCGCGCCGCCGAAGGAGTGGCCCACCAGCAGCGAAATTTCCTTGCCCTCGCTGCGCATGAACTCCGCGGCCTTGACCGTGTCGGCAACCTTGTGGCTGAAGGAACCGGCAGACCACTCGCCGGCCGAGCCGCCCAGGCCCAGGTTGTCGAACCGCAGCATGCCCACGCCGCTGTCCGCAAGGGCCTTGCACATCCGGGACGCGGACGGGCTGTCCTTGCCCAGGGTAAATCCGTGCGAGAACACACCCCAGCCCTTGACGGGGACTTCCGGAATATCGATGATCCCGGACAGCATCTCCCCGGTGGAAGCGGCGAATGTGACCTTTTCTGAGCGGGACACGGTGTCCCCTTCCTGTCGAACGGCGTGGGGTTTAACGTTCGACGGCGCCACTCACCACGTGGGGTGAGTGACGCCGTCGTCCGCTGGTGATCCTTAGATCTTGCGGGACAGGATCGCCTGCTTGACCTCGGCGATCGCCTGCGTCACCTGGATGCCGCGGGGGCATGCCTCGGAGCAGTTGAAGGTGGTGCGGCAGCGCCACACGCCTTCCTTGTCGTTGAGGATCTCAAGGCGCATGTCGCCGGCGTCATCACGGGAATCGAAGATGAAGCGGTGTGCGTTCACGATGGCCGCCGGGCCGAAGTACTGGCCGTCGGTCCAGAAGACCGGGCAGGAAGACGTGCACGCAGCGCAAAGGATGCACTTGGTGGTGTCGTCGAAGCGCTCACGGTCCTCAGCGGACTGGAGGCGTTCCTTGGTGGGCTCGTGGCCCTTGTTGATCAGGAACGGCATAACCTCGCGGTAGGACTGGAAGAACGGCTCCATGTCCACGATGAGGTCCTTCTCCACCGGCAGGCCCTTGATGGGTTCCACCGTGATGGGCTTGGACGTGTCCAGGTCCTTCAGGAGGGTCTTGCAGGCGAGGCGGTTGCGGCCGTTGATGCGCATGGCATCGGAGCCGCACACGCCGTGGGCGCAGGAACGGCGGAACGACAGGCTGCCGTCCATCTCCCATTTGACCTTGTGCAGGGCGTCCAGGACGCGGTCCGTACCGTACATGGTGAGGTGGTAGTCATCCCAGGTGGCCTCTTCCGAGACCTCCGGGTTGTACCGGCGGACCCGCATGTGGACATCGAACGTGGGGATTTCGCCGCCCCCGCCGACGCCGGCAGGCAGTTCAATCTTTGAGGCTGGCTCAGCGATTTCAGCGGTCATCTTAGTACTTCCTCACCATCGGCTCGTAGCGGGTAAAGACGACCGGCTTGGTGGCCAGCCGGATCCCGGCGATTGCTTCCGCCGATCCGTCAGCCGGCGCGTGGTCATCCTTGTACGCCATGGAGTGCTTCATGAATTTCTCGTCGTCACGGTCCGGGAAGTCCTCGCGGAAGTGTCCGCCGCGGGATTCCTCGCGGTGCAGGGCAGCAACAGTCATGACCTTGGCCAGTTCCAGCAGGAAGCCCAGTTCCACGGCTTCGAGGAGGTCAAGGTTGAAGCGCTTGCCCTTGTCCTGCACGTTGATGTGCTTGTAGCGCTCCTCGAAGGAGGCGATGTCGCGCAGGACCTGGTTCAGGGTGTCCGCGGTGCGGAACACCTGCATGTTGGCGTCCATGGTGTCCTGCAGCTCCTTTCGGATCTGCGCCACCTTCTCGTCGCCGGTGCCGTTGCGGGCGATGTCCAGCAGGTCCGTGGTGTAGTCCAGCGGGTTCTCCGGCAGCTCCACGAACTGGGCAGTCTTGGCGTATTCCGCAGCGGCGACGCCGGCACGCTTGCCGAACACGTTGATGTCCAGCAGGGAGTTGGTGCCGAGGCGGTTGGAGCCGTGGACGGACACACAGGCCACCTCACCGGCGGCGTACAGGCCCGGGATCACGGTGTCGTTGTCCTGGAGGACTTCGGTTTCGATGTTCGTGGGGATGCCGCCCATGGCGTAGTGCGCGGTGGGGAACACCGGCACCGGCTCGGTGTAGGGTTCCACGCCGAGGTAGGTGCGGGCGAACTCGGTAATGTCCGGGAGCTTGGCGTCGATGTGCGCCGGTTCCAGGTGGGTCAGGTCCAGAAGGACGTAGTCCTTGTTCGGGCCGCAGCCGCGGCCTTCACGGACTTCGTTGGCCATGGAACGGGCCACGATGTCGCGGGGTGCCAGATCCTTGATGGTGGGGGCGTACCGCTCCATGAAGCGTTCCCCCTCCGAGTTGCGCAGGATGGCGCCCTCACCGCGGGCGGCCTCGGACAGGAGGATGCCCAGGCCCGCAAGGCCTGTCGGGTGGAACTGGAAGAACTCCATGTCCTCCAGGGGGATGCCGCGGCGGAACGCAATACCCATGCCGTCACCGGTCAGGGTGTGGGCGTTGGAGGTGGTCTTGAAGACCTTGCCGGCGCCGCCGGAAGCGAACACCACGGACTTGGCCTGGAATACGTGCAGTTCGCCGGTGGCGAGGTCGTAGGAAACCACACCGGCAACGCGCTTCTGCTTGTAGGCGGTGCCGTCTTCGCGGACCGCATCCTCTTCGACAGTCAGCAGATCCAGGACGTAGTACTCGTTGTAGAACTCAACGTTGTGCTTGACGCAGTTTTGGTACAGGGTCTGCAGGATCATGTGGCCGGTACGGTCCGCTGCGTAGCACGCACGGCGGACGGGTGCCTTGCCGTGGTCGCGGGTGTGGCCGCCGAAACGGCGCTGGTCGATCCTGCCTTCGGGCGTGCGGTTGAACGGCAGGCCCATCTTTTCCAGGTCGAGCACGGCGTCGATGGCTTCTTTGGCCATGACCTCGGCGGCGTCCTGGTCCACCAGGTAGTCACCGCCCTTGACGGTGTCGAACGTGTGCCACTCCCAGTTGTCTTCCTCGACATTGGCAAGGGCTGCACACATGCCACCCTGCGCCGCACCTGTGTGCGAGCGGGTGGGGTAGAGCTTGGTCAGTACTGCTGTGCGCGCGCGCTGACCGGATTCGATCGCGGCGCGCATGCCAGCGCCACCGGCACCGACGATGACGACGTCGTACTTATGGACCTGCATACCAGACGCTCTTTCTCTCAAAATTCGCAATAAAACAAACGGGGGCGTGCTGCTGTCCCCGCACAACAGGGCCCGCGGTTTATGCCCGCGGGCCCGGGATGATGCTGGTGCTAGGCAGGGCAGAAACCGCCAGGCAGCGGAACGCCGTCCACCACGGGGCACGGATCGAAGGTGAAGATCACCAGGGTGCCCAGGACGATGATGACGACGGTGGCCGAGTAGAGGACCGTCTTCAGCCAGCGGCGGGTTGAGTCCTTCTCGGCGTAGTCGTTGATGATGGTTCGCACGCCGTTGGTCCCGTGCAGCATGGCCAGCCACAGCATGGCCAGGTCCCAGAACTGCCAGAACGGATCTGCCCACTTGCCGGCCACGAAGCCGAAGTCGATGGCGTGGATGCCCTCGCCCACCAGGAGGTTGACGAACAGGTGCCCGAAGATAAGGACCACCAGCACCACGCCGGAGAGGCGCATGAACAGCCAGGCGATCATCTCGAAGTTGCCCCGGCTTCCGCCGTTGCGGCGGTACTGGGGTGCGATCCGCCCGCTGCGGGGGCTCTCGATGGTTGCAGTCATGGCTTAGTGACCTCCGAGGGCGAGGGACAGGTGGCGGATGGAGAAGGCGACCATGGTGACAACCCAGAGGCCCAGGACTACCCAAAGCATCTGGCGCTGGTACTTGGCGCCCTTCTTCCAGAAGTCCACTGCGATGATGCGCAGGCCGTTGAAGGCGTGGAACACGATCGCAGCGACAAGGCCCGTCTCACCCAGTGCCATCAGCGGATTCTTGTAGGCGCCGATGACGGCGGTGTACGCCTCCGGGGACACACGCACCAGGCTTGTGTCCAGGACGTGGACCAACAAGAAGAAAAAGATCACTACACCGGTAATCCGGTGTCCTACCCAAGACCACATGCCTTCACGGCCGCGGTACAAGGTGCCAGCTGGTTTTGTCGGCACTGATAAACCTCCCTGCAACACAGCGGCGCTGGCATGAGATCCACGCGGGGGGAACGCCTGCTGCGAGAGCACTCGTAGCTCAGGCCTAAATCTAGGCTTCGCTCACAGCTTATTCAATTTAGGAGCATCTTGCTGCCCAGCAGTGGCGCGGTTTTCCTGAATTTTTGAGACAAACGCCACAAAGCCTTGCTCGGAAAGCGGCTCTCCTGCTTCCGGGCAGGCCCCCCGGCGCAGGTCCGTCTACGCGGGCAACCGCGCCCGTTCGGCTAAAGTAGGCCTTGATGAGTACAGACAAAGTGACAAGCCCGGTATCACCTTTGGACCGCTTTTACGCGGTGATTCCGGCCGGCGGAGTGGGGACCCGCCTCTGGCCCCTGTCACGAGCCGCAGCTCCCAAGTTCCTTCACGACCTCACCGGTTCGGGCAGCACCTTGCTGCGCGCCACCTATGACCGGCTCCACCCGCTCGCGGGGGACCGGATGCTGGTGGTCACCGGAAAGGCACACCGCGATGCCGTGTGCAGGCAGCTTCCCGAGATCCAGGACGCCGACCTGGTGCTTGAATCAGAGCCCAAGGACTCCGGTGCCGCGATCGGACTCGCCGCCGCCATCCTGCACGAACGCGATCCCGACACCATCATGGGATCCTTCGCGGCGGACCAGGTGATCAGCCCGGACCAGCTCTTCCAGGAAGCGGTCCGCGAGGCCATCTACACCGCAGCTGCCGGGAAAATCGTCACCATCGGCATCAAGCCCACGCACCCGTCCACAGGCTTCGGTTACATCCGTTCGGGCCAGGTGCTCCATGTTGAAGGAGCGCCCAGCGCCCAGGACGTGGTGGAGTTCGTGGAAAAACCGGACGAAACGGTGGCCCAGCAGTACGTCGACAGCGGCAACTATGTCTGGAATGCCGGCATGTTCGTGGCTCCCGTCGCTCTGCTGCTCAAGCACCTGGAAGCCAACCAGCCCGAACTGTTCCAGGGGCTGCAGGAGATCGCCCGCGCCTGGGATACCCCGGAGCGCGATGAGGTCACGGCGCGGGTATGGCCCACGCTGCCGAAGATCGCCATCGACTATGCCGTGGCTGAACCCGCCGCTGAAGCCGGGGACGTCGCCGTCGTGCCCGGGACCTTCCGGTGGGACGACGTCGGAGACTTTGCCTCCGTGGGCCGGCTTAACTCCGCCAAGGAAGTGGATGACGTGACGGTGCTGGGTGAGGGCGCCCGCGTCTTCACGGAGAACTCCAGCGGCGTGGTGGTCACCGACACCAAGCGCGTCATTGCCCTGATCGGCATTGAAGACGTGGTGATCGTGGATACGCCCGATGCCCTCCTGGTCACCACCATGGCCAACTCCCAGCGGGTCAAGGCCGCCGTCGACGCCCTCAAGGCCAGCGGCGACACCGACGTCCTCTAGGACGCCGCCGTCCCCATCCCGGGCACCAGCCGTGCCCGGGATGTAACGCGGCGACCGTGATGGACGCTATTGCGGCCACGAT
This sequence comes from Pseudarthrobacter sp. SL88, assembly GCF_026672455.1. Lineage (NCBI taxonomy): Bacteria > Bacillati > Actinomycetota > Actinomycetes > Micrococcales > Micrococcaceae > Pseudarthrobacter > Pseudarthrobacter sp. SL88. The sequence continues at coordinate 2,745,513 of NZ_JAPPRD010000001.1, read as the reverse complement.
CGCTAGAGTGAAGCAGTGCGCAATTACACTACTGAAGCCGAACCCACCGCTTTGGTGGCTCCGTGGCTGGAGCCGCTCCTGCCGGAACTGATCGAATTCCGCCGGGACCTGCACGCGCATCCGGAGCTTTCGTTCAAGGAGTACCGCACCACTGACAAACTGGCCGAGCGGCTGGAGGCTGCAGGCCTGGCGCCGCGCCGCCTGGAGGGCACGGGGCTCACCGTGGACGTTGGTGAGGGCCCCATCGCCACGGCCCTCCGCGGGGACATCGACGCCTTGCCGATCATCGAAGAAACCGGCCTGCCGTTCGCGTCGAGGAACCACGGTGTCACGCACGCCTGCGGCCACGACGTCCACACCACCACCATGCTGGGGATCGCCCTGGTCCTGCACCGCATGCACCAGGAAGCGCCCCTGGGCGGCAGCATCCGCATCATCTTCCAGCCGGCCGAGGAAACGATGCCCGGCGGTGCCCACGCGTGCATCGAGCAGGGCGTGCTGGACGGTGTTCCCCGGATCCTGGCCCTGCACTGCGACCCCCGGATCGAAGTGGGCAAGATCGGAACCCGCATCGGGGCCATCACGTCGGCTTCGGACACCATCCGGATCGAACTGTCCGGCCGCGGCGGCCACACCTCCCGGCCGCACCTCACCGAAGACCTCGTCTTTGCCCTGGCCCAGATCGCCGTGAATGTGCCCGCCGTGCTGTCCCGCCGGGTTGATGTCCGCAGTGGCGTCTCCGTGGTCTGGGGCCAGATTTCCGCCGGCTCCGCACCCAACGCCATCCCCGGGGTGGGCTACATGGCCGGCACCATGCGCTGCCTGGACCGTGAAGCCTGGCACGCCGCCGGTGAACTGCTCGATGAGGTGGTCCACCAGGTGGCGGCGCCGTACGGTGTGGACGTCCGGCTTGAACACACCAGGGGAGTGCCGCCGGTGGTGAACTCCGAGCATGAGACCGCCCTCATCGAAGCGTCCGCCCGCGCTGAAATCGGCGAGAGCGCCGTGGTGCTCACCCCGCAGTCCATGGGCGGCGAAGACTTCGCCTGGTTCCTGGCCGAACTTCCCGGCGCCATGATGCGCCTGGGAACCAAGACGCCGGGCGGCGAGGAATACGACCTGCACCGAGGGGACTACATCCTGGACGAACGGGCGCTGGGTCTCGGGATCCAGGTGCTGACGGGTGCGGCCCTGCGCACCATCCGCGACCTGTAGGCTCCGTTCCCGGCTGAGCGGCAGGGGAAGCCCCGGCCGCACCGTTCGGCCTGCACACACACGAGAAGGCGACACCGGCACTTACAAAGTGTGCCGGTGTCGCGCCTTTTTGAGCGGACCGGGGGAGCTGCAAGCGCATGTAAGTTGTGCACAATTGAATTGTGGACTAACGTTGTGTTTGTGACTGATGCTCCCCGCCTTGACCGGCAAGTGTGTTTCGCCCTCTATTCGGCATCCCGTGCCGCCACGGCCGTGTACCGGCCCGTGCTGGAGGAACTGGGGCTGACCTACCCCCAATACCTAGTCATGCTGGTTCTGTGGGAAAACGAGCCGCGCGGGGTCAAGGACCTCGGCCACGAGCTCGGCCTCGACTCGGGGACGCTGTCCCCGCTGCTGAAGCGGCTCGAAGCCCTGGGCCTGGTGGAACGGCGCCGCTCCGGAGATGACGAGCGCCGCGTGGCCGTCCATCTGACGCCCGCCGGGAAGGACCTGAGCAGCAAGGCCGGAGCCATTCCCCAGCGCCTGGCCGACGCCGCCGGACTCACGGCCGGAGAGCTTGAGCAGTTACGCGGAACCCTCGCTAAACTCACCGCCGCCCTCCACGGCGCGGTCTGAAGCGCCCCCGTCACAACGCTCCCGCGAGCCTCAAAAATTTACCCAGACACCAACCATGAAAGGGCGGTCATCCACGTGAAGACCCTTTACACAGCAGAAGCACTTGCCTCCGGCGAGGGCCGGGACGGCAGCGCCCGGTCCAATGACGGCAAGCTCGAAGTGGGCCTCGCCAGCCCGGTGGAACTCGGCGGAAGCGGCCAGGGCACCAACCCTGAGCAGCTTTTCGCTGCGGGCTACGCCGCATGCTTCCATTCGGCGCTCCGCCTGGTGGGCCGCAAGGAGCGCGCCGACCTGACCGACTCCGCCGTCGCCGCGAAGGTCCACCTGGGCCAGCTGGACGATGGGGCAGGATTCGGCCTGGCCGCCGAACTGGAAATCGCCCTTCCCGCGCTCGACCTCGCAACGGCCGAGGCCCTGGTGGCCAAGGCCCACCAGGTCTGCCCTTACTCGAACGCCACCCGCGGCAACATCACCGTCGAACTCAAAGTTTTGGAGTACGCAGCATGAGCACCACCACCGTTCCCGCAGCAACCCGTGAAATCCAGCTCGCGTCCCGCCCCGTGGGCCGGCCCGTCCCGGAGAACTTCCGGCTGGCCGAATCGCCGCTTCAGGAGCTGGCCGACGGCCAGATCCTGGTCCGGAACCTGTTCATCTCCGTGGATCCCTACATGCGCGGACGCATGAACGACGTCAAGTCCTACTCGGCGCCCTTCGCGCTGGACAAAGCGCTCGACGGCGGCGCCGTGGGTGAGGTCATCGCGTCCCGTTCCGGCGCCCACAAGGAAGGCGACGTCGTGGTGCATTCCCTCGGCTGGCGCGAATACGCCGTAGTGGAAGGCAGCACGGCCTCCCCGGCCCGGACCGACCTGGCGCCCGCATCGGCGTTCCTGGGCGCGTTGGGCATGACCGGCCTTACCGCTTACGCAGGCCTCCTCAAAGTGGCCGAATTCAAGGAAGGGGACGCCGTCTTCGTTTCCGGCGCCGCCGGCGCCGTCGGTTCGCTGGTGGGCCAGATTGCCAAGGCCATGGGCGCCTCCCGCGTCATCGGCTCCGCAGGCTCACCCGCCAAGGTGGCCAGGCTCCTCGAACTCGGTTTCGATGCCGCCTTTGACTACCACGACGGCCCCGTGCGCGAGCAGCTCGAAAAGGCCGCCGGAGCCCAGGGCATCGACGTCTACTTCGACAACGTGGGCGGCGAGCACCTCGAAGCAGCCTTGTCGGTCCTGAACGTCGGCGGCCGGGTGGCCATGTGCGGAGCCATCGCGCAGTACAACTCCACCGAGCCCACCCCCGCGCCGCACAACCTCATGCAGGCCATCGGCAAGCAGCTCACCCTCCGTGGTTTCCTGGTGGGCGGCCAGCGGCAGCACTCTGCAGAGTTCGCCGAGAAGATGGCCGGCTGGCTCTCTGATGGGACAGTCCGCTACGACGAGACAGTGGTGGACGGGCTGGAAAACGCACCGCAGGCCTTCATGGACCTCCTGGATGGAGCCAACACGGGCAAGATGCTGGTCCGCCTGTAGGGCCGAAGCCCCAACCTCACCCAGCAGTAGGGGTGCCGCGGATCCGCGGCACCCCTACTGCTTGGTAACAACTTGTAAACAATCTCCGGGAACTGGTGCCAGCGTGCTAGGGGCACGTGGCGCAGGCCACTAAAGTGATGGCATCAGTGCGCTCCGGCGCATGCTGCGGGCATCAGTGACAACAGAATTTCAGTGCAGAAACGGACACTCATTGAATTCGTGCCGTAGCGCCACTCTCGCATCCTGGAGGAATCTTGATGACATCACTGCGTGCACGCCTGAAGCGCGGTTCAATTGCCGGCCTGGCTACCGTCAGCGCCTCGGCCCTTCTTTTGACAGCCTGCGGCGCGGCCCCGGAACCGGGAAGCACCTCGTCCGCCGGTGCCAGTGACTACACCGGCTGCATCGTCTCCGACTCCGGCGGGTTCGATGACCAGTCCTTTAACCAGTCCTCCTACGAGGGCCTGAAGAAGGCGGAGAAGGACCTGGGCATCAAGGTGAACCAGGTCGAATCCAAGACCAACAACGACTTCGAACCCAACCTCCGTGCCATGGTGACCGCCGGCTGCGACCTCACCGTGACCGTCGGCTTCCTGCTCGGCGATGCCACCAAGGCGCAGGCCGCGGCCAACCCGGACAGCCACTTCGCCATCATCGACTTCGGCTACGAGACGCCCATCAGCAACGTCAAGCCGATCATCTACGACACCGCGCAGGCGGCGTTCATGGCCGGATACCTCGCCGCGGGCACCACCAAGACGGGGACCGTGGCCACCTTCGGCGGCATCAAGATCCCCACCGTCACCATCTTCATGGACGGCTACGCGGACGGCGTGAAGTACTACAACGAAAAGAAGGGCAAGGACGTCAAGCTCCTTGGCTGGAACAAGGACGCCCAGGACGGCAGTTTCACCGGCGACTTCGAAAAGCAGGACGTCGGAAAGCAGCTCACCCGGAACTTCCTGGACCAGGGCGCCGACATCGTCATGCCGGTGGCCGGGCCCGTGGGCAAGGGTGCAGGCGCTGCCCTGCAGGAAGCCAAGAATGCCGGCAAGGACGTCAAGCTGATCTGGGTTGACTCCGACGGCTTCCTCACTGCCCCGGACTACAAGGAGATCATGCTCTCCTCGGTCATGAAGCAGATGGGCGAGGCCGTGGAAACCGTGGTGAAGGAAGACAAGGACGGCAAGTTCAGCAACACCCCCTACGTTGGCACCCTCGCCAACGACGGCGTGCAGCTGGCACCGTTCCACGACTTCGATTCCCAGGTTCCCGCGGACCTGAAGTCTGAACTGGACCAGATCAAGAAGGACATCGTGGACGGCAAACTGAAGGTCGAATCCGCCGCGAGCCCCAAGGCCTGATCCCGCACATTGCGCCACTGCCGGCCCGTCCCTGACTGGCCGGCAGTGGCGCTTTTTGCTGGCATCCCTTTTTCGGGCCACCGCCCGGCTCTCCGACGGCTGCACCCACTAGGCTGGAGCTGCAGCCACATATCCCGTCCGGTCGATCACCGGACGCTTCGAGATTGGTCAGAGTTTTGAAACTTGAACTCAGAGGCATCACCAAACGCTTTGGGACCCTGCTCGCCAACGACCACATCGACGTGGTGGTTGAGTCCGGCCAGATCCACTGCCTGCTGGGCGAAAACGGGGCCGGTAAATCCACCCTGATGAACGTGCTCTACGGGCTGTACGAGCCGTCCGACGGCGAAATCCTCATCGACGGCAAACCCGTCTCCTTCCGCGGGCCAGGTGACGCCATGGCGGCCGGCATCGGCATGGTGCACCAGCACTTCATGCTTGTCCCGGTATTCACCGTCGCCGAAAACGTCGCCCTGGGTGCCGAACCCACCAAAGCGGCGGGCTTCCTCAACCTGGACGAAACCAGGCGCCGGATCCGGGAAATCTCGGACCAGTACGGCTTCGACGTCGATCCAGATGCCCTGGTGGAAGACCTCCCCGTCGGCGTCCAGCAGCGGGTGGAGATCATTAAGGCCCTGGTCCGCAATGCCAAGGTCCTCATCCTTGACGAACCCACCGCCGTCCTCACCCCCCAGGAAACCGACGAACTCCTGGACATCATGCGGCAGCTCAAGGCCGGCGGCACCTCCATCGTCTTCATTTCCCACAAATTGCGTGAGGTCAAGGAAGTCTCGGACACCATTACCGTGATCCGGCGCGGCAAAGTCGTCGGCTCCGCGGAGCCAACGGCTTCCACCACGGACCTGGCCTCGATGATGGTAGGCCGCGCCGTCAGCCTCACCCTCGAAAAGGCCCCCGCCAAGCCGCAGGAGAAGACCTTCGAGGTCCGGGACCTGACAGTTATCGCCCACAACGGCCAGCACGTGGTGGACGGACTCAGCTTCGACATCGCCCGGGGTGAAATCCTGGCCGTCGCCGGCGTCCAGGGCAACGGCCAGACCGAACTCACCGAAGCCATCCTGGGACTCCAGGACCGGGTGTCCGGCTCCGTCACCCTCGACGGCAAGGAACTTCTGGGCCGGTCGGTCAAGGACGTCCTGAAGGCCGGCGTCGGATTCGTCCCCGAAGACCGCAAGGTGGACGGCCTGGTGGGAACCTTCTCCGTCGCCGAAAACCTGGTCCTGGACCTTTACGACAAACCTCCCTACGCCAAGGGCATCAGCATGAGCCCGGCCAGGATCCTCGAAAACGCCAAAGCCCGCATCGATGAATTCGATGTCCGCACGCCCTCCGCAGCCGCGGCCGCCGGGACACTGTCCGGCGGCAACCAGCAAAAGGTGGTGATGGCCCGGGAGCTTTCCCGCCCGCTGCGCCTGTTCATCGCTTCCCAGCCCACCCGCGGCGTGGACGTCGGCTCCATCGAATTCCTGCACCGGCGCATCGTCGCCGAACGCGACCAGGGCACCCCGGTGATGATCATCAGTACTGAACTCGATGAGGTCATGGAACTCGCTGACCGCATCGCCGTGCTGTACAAGGGCAAGCTGGTGGGCATCGTTCCCGCCGGCACCGGCCGCGACGTCCTTGGCCTGATGATGGCCGGAATCCACCCGGATGAACAGGCCCAACCCCAGCCGGCCGCCAGCCGTCCGGCCCCCACCTCCGACGCCGAGGGAGGCGACCATGTCTGAGCAGCATCCCCCCAAACGAACTGCCGGCGAAGGGCAGGGTGACACCCAGCCTGCCAAACCGCACCAGGCCAGCCTTGCCGCCGAGGAAACCGCCGCCGTCGTCTCCGTGGACACAGCCGGCGGCGCCATGGGGCCCTCGGCCGTCCCTGCCAGCGCCCAAAGCGGGCAGCTGCCCGGCGGCCCTGACACGCTGCTCCGCAAGATCTTCACCGGCAGCGGCATGGTGTCGGTCCTGGCGGTGTTCCTGGCCCTCGTCATCGGCGGCCTGCTCATTGCCAGCACCGACACGCGGGTGGCCTCCACAGCCGGCTACTTCTTCGCCCGCCCCGCCGACTTCCTGACCGCCGTCTGGAACGCCGCCACCCGCTCCTATATCGCCCTGTTCCAAGGGGCCGTGTTCAACCCCCGCGGCAACAGTGTGGCGGCCCAGTTCGCTCCGTTCATGGAGACCCTCACCATCGCCACGCCGCTGATCACCGCCGGCCTGGGAGTGGCGCTTGCCTTCCGGGCAGGGCTCTTCAACATCGGCGCCCAGGGCCAAATCATTGTGGCCGGCATCCTTGCAGCCTGGGTTGGCTTCGCACTGCACCTCCCGCTGGGCCTGCACCTGCTGCTGGTCCTGGTGGCGGGCATCGTCGGCGGCGCGCTCTGGGGCGGCCTCGTCGGCGTGCTGAAGGCCCGCACGGGCGCCCATGAGGTCATCCTCACAATTATGTTCAACTACATCGCCCTCTACTTCCTGCGGTACCTGCTGAACACTCCGGCCTTCCAGCGGCCGGGGGAGTCGAACCCCATCTCACCCATCCTCGATCCGTCCGCCGTGTACCCGCAGATTTTCGGCAGCCAGTACCGGCTCCACCTTGGCTTCGTCCTCGCCATCGGTGCCACCGTCCTGGTCTGGTGGCTCCTGAACCGGTCCACGGTCGGCTTCGAGTTCCGCGCCGTGGGTGCCAACCCCAAGGCTGCCCAGACGGCCGGCATCAACGTGTCCCGCTCCACCATCCTGGTGATGGCCATCGCCGGCGGGCTGGCCGGCATGTCCGGCGTGGCCCAGGTGGCCGGCACCGAAAAAGTCCTCACGGACGGCGTGGCAGCCACCTACGGCTTCGATGCCATCACCGTCGCCCTCCTGGGACGCTCGACGCCGTGGGGCACCTTCGCAGCCGGGCTGCTGTTCGGCGCCTTCCGCGCCGGAGCCGTCCAGATGCAGATCCAGACCGGCACGCCCATCGACATCGTCCTGGTTGTCCAGTCGCTCATCGTCCTCTTCATCGCTGCGCCGCCGCTGGTGCGCGCCGTCTTCGGGCTCAACCCGCGGCGGAAGAAGCCCGCCCGCGCCGCGAAGTCCACGAAGGCAGCCACTACCGGAGGTGCAGCATGAGCACAACAGTTTCATCCCGGCCGGGCAACCCGCAGCCGGACAACGCCGCGGCGGACAGCGGAGCGGCAGCCACCTCAGCCAAGCCTGTGAGCTGGAAGACCCCCGTCCTGCTGGCCGCCTTCGGGCTGATCGCCCTCGTGTTCTTTGGACTCCTCGGCCCCAACAAGACGGCCAGCTTCGGCATCTCCACCGGAAGCGACTTCTTCCAGTTGCCCGCCCTGGAGGTCAACGCCTTCGGCGGCGGCATCGTGCTGTCGGTGCTGCTCCTGGCCCTCGCCGCCTACGCCGTCTACCTCAAGACCAAGGGACGCCCCGCCCCCGGCTGGCTCACCGTCACCTTCATCGTCCTGTTCGTGGCCGCGTTCCTGATCTGGGTGGTGGGCGGCGCCCGCACCCCCAGCATCTCGCTGGCAGGCCTGATCGCCGGCTCGGTCACCCTGGCCGTCCCGCTGGTGTTCGGTTCGCTCTCCGGCGTCCTTTGCGAACGCGTAGGCGTGGTCAACATCGCCATCGAAGGCCAGTTGCTCGGTGGCGCCTTCACCGCCGCCATCGTTGCCACCATGACGCAGAACCCCTTCATCGGCCTGGCAGCCGCGGCTGTTGCCGGCGCCGTGGTGTCCATGGTGCTGGCCCTGTTCAGCATCAAGTACCTGGTCAACCAGATCATCGTCGGCGTGGTCCTGAACGTCCTCGTCTCCGGCGTCACCGGCTTCCTCTTCAGCACCGTGATGCAGGAGGACAAAGCCCGGTTCAACTCGCCGCCGGGGCTGGACATCATCGAGATCCCCATCCTGTCCGAGGTTCCCATCATCGGACCCATCCTGTTCCGCCAGTCGCTGGTGGGGTACCTGATGTACGTGGCCGTCCTGGTGGTCTGGGTGGGCCTGTTCAAGACGCGCTGGGGGCTGCGGGTCCGCGCAGTGGGCGAGCATCCCCAGGCCGCCGACACCCTGGGCATCAACGTCAACGCCACCCGGTTCTGGAACGTCACGCTGGGCGGTGCCGTAGCCGGAATCGGAGGATCGTTCTTCACCCTGGTGGCCATCGACAGCTTCACCAAGGAGATCTCCGGCGGCCGCGGGTTCATCGCCCTGGCTGCACTCATCTTCGGCAGGTGGAACCCCATCGGAGCGTTCTTCGCAGCCCTGCTGTTCGGCTTCGCCGACAACCTGCAGAGCATCGTCACCATCATTGGCACCCCGGTTCCCAGCCAGTTCATGGCCATGCTTCCGTACCTGGTGACTGTCCTGGCCGTTGCCGGCCTGGTGGGCAGGTCCCGGGGGCCGGCGGCCAGCGGCATACCGTACGTCAAGGGCTGACCGGCGTGGGGAACACTGTTGACTGGCCTGCGCTGGAGGCGGCCGCCGTCGACGCCATGCGCAAGGCCTACGCGCCCTATTCCAAATTCCCGGTGGGGGCTGCGGCCCTCACCGGGGACGGCCGGATCGTCAGTGGCTGCAACGTGGAGAACGCCAGCTACGGCCTGACGCTCTGCGCCGAGTGCGCCCTGGTGGGCAACCTCCAGATGACCGGAGGTGGCAGCCTCCGTGCCTTCTATTGCGTGGACGGTACCGGCAACGTGCTGATGCCGTGCGGGCGTTGCCGGCAATTGCTGTACGAATTCCGTGCTCCGGACATGGAGCTCATGACCACCCAAGGAATCAAGACCATGGACCAGGTCCTTCCTGACGCCTTCGGTCCCGAACACCTGGAGGAAACCCGATGACAGAGACCCGCGCAGCGGACAAAATTGCCGAAGCCTTTGACGCCGTCGACATCATCCGCGTCAAGCGGGACAAAGGCACGCTGAGCCCGGAGCAGATCGACTGGACCATCGATGCCTACACCCGCGGCGTCATCGCGGATGAGCAGATGGCCGCGCTGAACATGGCCATCCTGCTCAACGGCATGGACCGCACCGAGATTGCGCGCTGGACGGCCGCGATGATTGCATCCGGCGAACGGATGGACTTCTCCAGCCTTCGCCGCCCCGACGGCGGCCTGAAATACACGTCGGACAAGCACTCCACCGGTGGCGTGGGAGACAAGATCACCCTGCCGCTGGCCCCGCTGGTGGCGGTGTTCGGCGTCGCTGTCCCGCAGCTGTCCGGCCGCGGCCTGGGGCATACCGGCGGCACCCTGGACAAGCTGGAATCGATCCCCGGCTGGCGGGCGTCCCTGAGTAACGACGAAATACTCGCCCAGCTCCAGGACGTGGGTGCCGTCATCTGCGCCGCCGGGGCAGGCCTGGCCCCGGCAGACAAGAAGCTGTACGCGCTGCGTGACGTGACCGGCACGGTGGAGGCCATCCCGCTGATTGCCTCGTCCATCATGAGCAAGAAAATCGCCGAGGGCACCGGTTCCCTCGTGCTCGATGTGAAGGTGGGCAGCGGCGCCTTCATGAAGGACGAGGCGAAGGCCCGCGAGCTGGCGGAAACAATGGTGGCCCTCGGCCAGGACGCCGGCGTGAACACGGTGGCACTGCTCACCAACATGGGCACCCCGCTCGGCCTGACCGCCGGGAACGCGATTGAAGTTGAGGAATCGGTGGAGGTGCTGGCGGGCGGCGGCCCGGCCGACGTCGTCGAACTGACGGTCAGGTTCGCCGAGGAAATGCTCGCCTGCGCAGGAGTGCGCGACGCCGATCCGGCCGCAGCGCTCAAGGACGGGCGCGCCATGGACGTCTGGAACAGCATGATCCGGGCCCAGGGCGGGGACCCCGCCGCGAAGCTGCCGGTGGCCCGGGAGTCGGAGGTGGTCTACGCTCCCGCCGATGGCGTCCTGGTGGAACTGGATGCCCTCTCCGTGGGCGTTGCGGCTTGGCGCCTGGGCGCCGGGCGTGCCCGCAAGGAGGATGCCGTTCAGGCCGGCGCAGGGGTGCGCATGCATGCCAAGCCGGGTGCGGTGGTCCGGGCCGGCGAACCGCTGATGACCCTGCTCACGGACACCCCTGAACGTTTCGACCGGGCAAAGGAGGCGCTGGAGCACGCAGTGGTGATCGCACCGGAGGGGTCGCGGCCGGCACAGCAGTTGATCATTGACCGAATAGCATAGAAAGCTATGCAGGCCATCAATGACTTCATCCTCGCGGCAGCCGGACAACCCTGGGTACTGTTCCTCGTCCTGGCCTGCTGCGTCATTGACGGCTTCTTCCCTCCCATCCCCAGCGAATCCGTCGTGGTGGGCCTCGCGGCCGTGGCCGCCACGGCGGACGTGCCCAACCCCTACATCCTGATGGCCGTTGCTGCGCTGGGCGCGTTCGCCGGGGATAACATCGCCTACCTGATCGGCCGGAAGGTCGGCACCACCCGATGGGCCTGGATGCGTGGCCAGCGCATGCAGGGAGCGTTCCGGTGGGCCGGCGCGGAACTGCGCAAGCGGCCTGCCTCGCTGATCCTCGTGGCGAGGTTTGTCCCCATTGGCCGCGTCGCCGTCAACCTGACGGCCGGGGCGACCCACTACCACCACCTGCGCTTTGTTGGCCTTACCTGCCTGTCCGCCGTCCTGTGGGCGGCCTACTCGGTGGGTATCGGGCTGTTTTTCGGGCAGTGGTTCGAGGAGAACCACCTCCTGGGCGCCGCCATCGCCGTCGTCTGTGCCGTGGCGCTGGGCATCATCGTCGACCTGATGATCAACAAGCTCCGGGGCAAGCCCAACGTCGTGGACCGGATTCGCGAACCCGAAGCCTGATCCAGGCGGCGGAAACCCGTCCCGCGGCACCCCCGCCTCCACCCGGGGGAGGAGGCCCGGACGGCGCCAAGATCAGCCGCTGGGACGACGCCGGCGCACGCATAGCCGGGATAGCGTTGCAGTGGTGTTCCCGGGGCGGGGGCGTAGCGAACGACGCCTCTGCCGTGGGACACTTAGGAACGATTTCCGCTTTGGCTGCGTCGCTATGGCAGCGGCATTTTTGTCTAGGAGCAAGACTGCGTGGAGTTTATTAATGAGGCCGTGCTCCATGCAGCGGGCCAGTGGTGGATCTACCCGGTCCTCTTGATGTTCTTTTTCGTGGATGGCTTCGCGATGGTGGTCCCCAGTGAGACCCTCATCGTCGCCCTGGCGGCCTTCTCCCGGCACAGCGGAGAACCCAACCTGTGGATCCTTGGCGCCACCGCGCTGATCGGCGCCATCGCCGGGGACAACATGGCATTCATGCTCGGCCGCAAAATCGGCCTGGACCGGTGGAAGTGGATGCGCAGGCCCAGGGTCCGGAAGGTCTTCAGCTGGGCGCGCTACGAACTGGATAAGCGCGGCGCGGTACTGATCTTCACGGCACGCTACATTCCCTGGGGCAGGGTGGCGGTCAACTATGTAGCCGGCAGCACCGGGTTCGGCCACCGCCGCTTCTTCGTCCTTGACGCCGTCGCCTGCCTCACCTGGGTGGGTTACTCCATCGGCATCGGCCTGCTGGCCAGCTCGTTCCCCTGGCTGCACCACAACCCGCTGCTCAGCGCCGGCATCGCCGTGGTGTTCGCCATCGTCCTGGGCGTCCTCCTGGACCACATGCTGCGCTGGTGGCACAAGCACCTGGCCCGCAAGGACGCCAAGGAAGTGGACGAGTGGCTGGACGGCGGCCCCTCCGGCGCCCGGGACAGCTCAACCGGCGGCCCGGCATTCCTCGCACCGGCAGCCAAGGACGGCGGACCCACCGCCGCCTAGCGGCTGGCATTGAACCGGCACCCACCCTAAGGTGGGAACGTGACTGAGCCTATTGTTGACGAAGCCCCTGCCATCGATTTCGACCTGAAGAGCCTGCCGAAGGTGTCGCTGCACGACCATCTGGACGGCGGACTCCGTCCGGCCACCATCATCGAACTGGCGGAGGCCGTGGGCCACCAGCTCCCGTCCACCGATCCCGTGGCCCTGGGCGAATGGTTCCGCGAGTCCGCGGACTCCGGGTCCCTGGTCCGCTACCTCGAAACCTTCGACCACACGGTGGCCGTGATGCAGACGCACGAAGGCCTGGTCCGGGTAGCGAAGGAGTTCGTCGAGGATTTGGCGGACGACGGCGTGGTGTACGGCGAGGTGCGCTGGGCGCCGGAGCAGCACCTGCAGAAGGGCCTCACCCTCGACGAGGCGGTCGAAGCGGTGCAGGAGGGCCTCGAAGCCGGCGTCGAGGCAGTCAGCGACAGCGGCCGCGAAATCCAGGTGGGGCAGCTCATCACAGCGATGCGCCATGCCGACCGCGGCCAGGAGATCGCCGAACTGGCCGTCCGCCACCGCAACAAGGGCGCGGTCGGTTTCGACATCGCCGGGGCCGAGGACGGTTTCCTGCCTTCCCGCTTCCGGGACGCCTTCACCTACCTGGCGCAGCAGAACTTCCCGGCCACCGTCCACGCCGGCGAAGCGGCGGGGCTGGACAGCATCCAGTCCGCCCTCGTGGACGGCCGCGCGCTCCGCCTGGGCCACGGCGTCCGGATTGCCGAGGACGTCACGGTGGAATTCGACGAAGACTCCGAATCCGAATCCGAGGACACAGTGGGCCTGGTTACGCTGGGCGATCTGTCCAGCTGGATCCGGGACCGCGGCATCGCCCTGGAAATCTGCCCTTCATCCAACCTCCAGACCGGAGCGATCGCCGCTTTCGGCGAGGGCATCGACAGCCACCCCCTGGACATGCTGTACCAGCTGGGCTTCAACGTCACCATCAACACCGATAACCGCCTCATGAGCGGGGTCACCCTGACGGATGAGTTCGAGCTGCTCGTGGAGACGTTCGACTACGACCTTGACGACCTGTTGGAGCTCACCCTGAACGCGGCCGAAGCCGCCTTCCTGCCGCTTGAGGAAAAGGAAGCACTGGTGGAGTACATCAACGACGCCTACGCCAACCTTGGCTGATCAGCATCCCGGACCCGACGGCTCCCCAGCCGGGGAGCTGGGGGAGCTGCTGGGGGTCATAGCCCAGCTGCGGGAGCACTGCCCGTGGATGGGCGCCCTGACCCATGCCTCGCTTGTGGAATACCTCCTCGAGGAGGCGTACGAGGTGGCCGAGACCATTGAAGAAGGGCATCCGGACAGTGAGCTGCTTGGCGAGCTGGGCGACGTCCTGCTCCAGGTGGTCCTCCACGCCCGGCTGGCGGAGGAACGGGGCGCATTCACGTTCGACGACGTCGCGCGCGGCCTGGGTGCCAAGATGGTCCGCCGCAACCCGCATGTCTTCCGCCCGGACGGCACCCTGCAGGACAGTTTTCCCGCCACGATAGACCAGATCGTGCAGAAGTGGGACGCGGTCAAGCGGGCCGAAAAGCCTGGGCGGAAGAACCCCTTCGAAGGCATTCCGCAGGCTCTGCCTGCCCTCGCCAGGGCACAGAAGTCGCTCGACCGGGCTGCGCGGGCCGGCGTAGCCGGGCCCACCGCAATCGAAGCCGGCCCCTTTGCGACGGAGGAGGAGCTCGGAAACCAGCTCCTCGCCGTCGTCCGTTCCGCCCACGCCGGCGGATTCGACGCCGAACGCGCCCTTCGCGGGGCCGTGCGGCAGTACCAGCAGCAGGCCAGCCGGAACCCGGAAGGGCCGTACCCTGCACCATCATGACGTCCGCCGGTGGTGAGGTTTCCGTAACCTCCACCACTCTCGACTACGCTGTTTCCTGACGAGGACGTCGAGTTTTTCTGCAACATCCCCCCGTTAATCGCCCATAAGGAGCAAATTCATGGCGCTTATCGATGCCATCCACGCCCGCGAGATCCTCGATTCCCGCGGCAACCCGACCGTCGAAGTTGAGGTCCTGCTTTCTGACGGCCAGATCGGCCGCGCAGCAGTTCCGTCCGGCGCATCCACCGGCGAGCACGAGGCAGTCGAACTCCGCGACGGCGACAAGGGCCGCTACCTCGGCAAGGGCGTCCAGAAGGCCGTTGACGCCGTGATCGACCAGATCGCTCCCGCCCTCACCGGTTTCGACGCAACCGACCAGCGCAGCATCGACCAGGCCATGCTGGACCTGGACGGCACCCCGAACAAGGGCAAGCTGGGCGCCAACGCCATCCTGGGTGTTTCCCTGGCCGTCGCCAACGCTGCCGCAGCTTCTGCTGACCTGCCGCTCTACAAGTACCTGGGCGGCCCCAACGCCCACGTCCTGCCCGTGCCGCTGATGAACATCCTCAACGGTGGTTCGCACGCCGATTCCGACGTCGACATCCAGGAATTCATGATCGCCCCTATCGGCGCCGAGACCTTCTCAGAGGGCCTGCGCTGGGGCGTTGAGGTCTACCACAACCTCAAGTCCGTGCTGAAGGAGCAGGGCCTGTCCACCGGCCTTGGCGACGAAGGCGGCTTCGCGCCCAACCTGCCGTCCAACCGCGCTGCGCTGGACCTGATCCAGGAAGCCATCAAGAACGCCGGCTACACCCCGGGCAAGGACATCGCCCTGGCCCTGGACGTTGCCTCTTCCGAGTTCTACAAGGACGGCGCCTACCAGTTCGAAGGCAAGGCTTTGTCCGCCAGCGAAATGAGCGCCTACTACGCAGAGCTCGTTGCGGACTACCCGCTGGTTTCCATCGAGGATCCGCTGGACGAGAACGACTGGGAGGGCTGGAAGACCCTTACCGATGCCATCGGCGACAAGGTCCAGCTGGTGGGTGACGACCTTTTCGTCACCAACCCCGCCATTCTGCAGCGCGGCATCGACACCCGGACGGCAAACTCCCTGCTGGTCAAGGTGAACCAGATCGGCTCGCTGACTGAGACCCTGGACGCCGTCAGCCTGGCCCAGCGCGCCGGCTACACCACCATCACCTCGCACCGCTCCGGCGAGACCGAGGACACCACCATCGCCGACATCTCGGTGGCCACCAACGCCGGCCAGATCAAGACCGGCGCCCCGGCCCGCTCCGAGCGGGTCGCCAAGTACAACCAGCTGCTGCGCATCGAAGAGGAACTCGATGACGCCGCACGCTACGCCGGCCGCAGCGCGTTCCCGCGTTTCAAGGGCTAGTAGCCGCGTAATCCAACGGGCGGTGGCTATGGTTGAAAGACCATAGCCACCGCTGCTGTTTCTGCAGCAGCCCGTCCGCCCGGTTGTTGCCCGGCGCATGTTGTTGATCAACCGCGCTGTGGCAACAAAGGATCATCACAGACAGTGGCGGCCGCAGGCAGGCCGCGTTTCAGGAGTGTCATGGCCACCCGCCGTCCCAAAGTTCCCAAGGTCGCCCCCAACCGCCCAGCCAAGGACACGTCCGACGCCGGGCACGCACAGGGTGCCGACGTCATCAGGGCGCACTTCGGTTCCGGCAAGGACGGCGCCGGGCACGCTCCGGGCGGCGCCACGGGCTCTCCGCTATCAGGCAGGAACTCCGGCAGCCCGGCTGGAACCCACAGTGGAACCGGAAGTGGACCGGCGGCGGCCAAGACCCCCGCGGCGGGCACCGCACGGAACGGCGCAGCTGCCGGAAGGACCGGCCCAAAGGGCGGCACCCCGTCCTCGGAAGCGGACCAGCAGCCCGTCCCGGCCAAGGCATTCTCGGGACGGATGCTGGCCCTGGCCGTGGTCATGATTGCCATCACCATCATGCTGGCGCCCACGGTTAAGGTTTTCTTCGACAAGAAAGCCGAAATCGACGCCCTCAACGCGGACATCGCCGCACGCCAGGCCGCCGGGGACTCCCTCCGCCAGCAGGTGTCGCGGTGGCAGGACCCCAATTACGTGAAGCAGCAGGCCCGCGACCGCATTAACATGGTTATGCCGGGCGAAACCGGCTACTGGGTATTCGGCAGCGATTTGCCGGCCGACGAAACCGGCGGCCAGCCCGGTGCCGCAGCCGCCCAAGACCCCGCAGACCTGCCGTGGGTGGATTCCCTGTGGGAGTCCATTACGCGCGCGGCGACTGAATAAACGCAACAGGAAGGACGGCCCGCGACAGTGGAAAACAGCACGGCAGCCGCCCGGGAGAACTCCCGCCAACCATCCGCACATGACCTGGACGTATTGAGCCGGCAGCTGGGACGACCCGTCCGCGATGTGGTGGAAATCCCTGCCCGCTGCGTCTGCGGCAATCCGCTGGTGGCGGCCACCGCCCCTCGGCTGGGCAACGGCACCCCGTTCCCCACCACGTTCTACCTGACGCACCCCGTCATCACGTCCGCGGTCTCGCGGCTTGAGGCGGCCGGCGTCATGAACGAGATGAACGGCGAACTGGCCAGCGACGACCAGCTTGCTGCCGCCTACCGTTCCGCCCATGAGGCCTACCTGGCCGCCCGCGATGCCATCGGGGAGCGGTCCGGGATCGGCGCCGTCCCCGAAATCGACGGCGTCTCCGCCGGCGGTATGCCCACCCGCGTCAAGTGCCTCCACGTCCTGGTGGGCCACTCCCTGGCCGCAGGACCCGGCGTCAACCCCCTCGGTGACGAGGCGCTGGTCCGCATCCAGGAATGGTGGACCGCGGACCGCTGCTACTGCGACGGCGCCTGGGACTCCACGGGGGAGGCTCCGTCGAAGGACCTCAGCCGGCATGGACCTCAGGGCCTGCCCGGCATCGTGGGCCGGCCGGCGCCGGTGCGGAAATCCGCCACAGCCGCGGAGGCCCCGGAATGACCCGTGTGGCCGCCATCGACTGCGGCACCAACTCCATCCGCCTGCTCATCGCCGACATTGACCGGAGCACCGGCACCCCCCGCCTCACGGACGTCGTCCGGGAAATGCGCGTGGTCCGGCTCGGGGAAGGCGTGGACGCTACTGGAGAGTTCACCCAGGGCGCACTGGAACGCACCTTCGCGGCCACCGCTGACTATGCGGCGCTCATCCGCCGGCACGGCGCCGGGACAATCCGGTTCGTGGCGACGTCCGCCAGCCGGGACGCCCGGAACCGGGACGTCTTCGTGGACGGCATCCGAGACCTGCTGGGCGTGGCCCCCGAGGTGATCTCCGGAAACGAGGAGGCCGCGCTGTCCTTCGCCGGGGCCAGCAGCGTCCTGCCCATCCTGGACGGCCATGAGGTGCTGGTAGTTGACCTCGGCGGTGGAAGCACCGAGTTTGTGCTGGGTACCGCAGCCGGCGTCACCGCGGCCCGGTCCGTGGATATCGGCTGCGTCCGCCTGACCGAGCGGCACCTGCGGGACGATCCGCCAACCCCCGAACAAATAGCCGCTGCGGAAGCCGACGTGGACGAAGCCATTGCCCTCGCCGGCCGCGAGGTGCCGCTGGAACGCGCCACCGCCGTCGTCGGCGTTGCAGGCTCCATCACCACCATCACGGCGCACGCGCTCGGGCTGACCGAGTACTCGCCGGACGCCATCCACGGCGCCGAACTGCCCATCGACAAGGTGCGGGACGCGTCGTCGGACCTTCTGGGCATGGTCCGCGCGGACCGTGCAGCGCTGCCGTACATGCATCCCGGGCGGGTGGACGTCATCGGCGCCGGGGGACTGGTGTGGCGCCGCATCCTGGAACAGGTGAACGGGCTCTCAGGCGGCCGGGTCACCACCGCAACGGCGAGTGAACACGACATCCTCGACGGCATTGCCCTGAGCATCGGCTGATTCCATGGTTTCCTCACCTGTATCCGTACTCCGGAGGTCGGGGTCGGCGGTGCTGGCCCTTGTCCTGGTGGCCTGCTGCCTCTTCGCCGGCCTCGTGGCCGCTCCGGCCGCCCACGCCGACGACTGGCGCGACAAGCAATACTGGCTTGCCGAGTCCGGCGTCACCAAGGCATGGGAGGTGTCCAAGGGAGCCGGCGTCAAGGTGGCCGTCATCGACAGCGGCGTGGACGCCCAGCACCCGGACCTCAAAGGCGCCGTGGTGGGAGGCTATGACGCCTCCGGCGCCGGCCAGCCCGACGGGCAGAAGAGCGTCGGCTCCAAGCCGGAACACGGCACCCTTGTAGCCACTATGCTGGCCGGACGCGGCCACCAGCCTGCCACCGCCAGCCCCAAACCGTCGCCCGGTGCTGGCACCCAGGGGCCGGACGGCATCGTGGGTGTGGCCCCGGAGGCTGAGATCCTCTCCGTCTCCACCTGGCTGGGGTCAACCAACCCCTCGGGCAAGAGCGACCAGGACCAGATCCCGGAGGCTGTCCGCTGGGCCGTGGACAACGGAGCCAAGGTCATCAACATTTCCCTCGGCAGCACCACCCCGCAGTGGCCGCAGAGCTGGGACGCCGCCTTCCTCTACGCCGAACAGAAAGACGTGGTCATCGTGGCGGCTGCCGGCAACCGCGTGGGCGGCAACATCCAGGTGGGCGCGCCCGCCACCATTCCCGGTGTCCTGACGGTTGCCGGGCTGGACCGCAAGAACACGGCCAGCGTGGACGCGTCATCCCAGGGCATCAGCATCGGCGTCGCAGCCCCCGCCGAGGACCTGTTGGGCGGGCTTCCGGGGGGCGGCTACGCGGAATGGGCAGGAACGTCCGGTTCCACGCCCATCGTCTCGGGCGTGGCAGCGCTGATCCGGTCCAAATGGCCGTCCATGAGCGCCGAGCAGGTCATCAACCGCATTGTCACCACCGCCAAGGACGCCGGCGTTCCGGGGAAAGACCCGCTGTACGGCTACGGGATCCTCAACGCCGAGGCCGCGCTCAAGGACGACGTGCCCCAGGCGTCCAGCAACCCGCTGGGTTCGGTGGCCGAATGGATCCGCGTCCACCGCCGCGGCAACCTGGCCACCCCTGCGCCGCTGCCCACCGCGGACGTGCCCAGCGCGGTGCCCACGCTTCCCGAAGCGACGGTGCCCGCGGCCGAGGCGCCCTCGCAGCGGGACAGTGCGATCAGCGCCGCCGTCGTGATCGGTTTCGGGGTTCTATTCCTCGCGATCATCGCCGCGGCCGCCGTCCAGTTGACCAGGGCGGCCAAGAACCCCGCATTGGCGCGTGACGATACCGAAACGGGGGTCCTGGACAGGGTGGATTCCGAACGGAAGCCGTAGCGTTACGGGTGGCTGACGCAGTTAGTGAAGATTTTCACAAACTGGGCTATCCTTGAAGGCATGGCAACCACCCCACAGCTCCAGGACCGTCCCAGGGTGCTCGTCGTCGGCGGCGGGTACGTCGGCCTGTACGTAGCACTCAAACTGCAGAAGAAGATCGCGAATGCAGGTGGCATCGTCACCGTCGTTGATCCGCTGCCCTACATGACTTACCAGCCGTTCCTTCCCGAGGTGGCAGGCGGCAACATCGAGGCCCGCCATGCCGTGGTGTCCCACCGCAAGCACCTCAAGCAGTCCGAACTGATCCAGGGCCGCGTCACCGCGATCGACCACGCCAACCGCACGGCCGTGGTGGCTCCGTCCGACGGTGGTGAGACCTTCGAGGTTCCCTACTTCGACGTCGTCCTGGCTGCCGGCGCCATCACCCGCACGTTCCCCATTAAGGGCCTCGCGGACAAGGGCATCGGCCTGAAGACCATCGAGGAAGCCGTTGCACTGCGCAACAAGGTCCTCGAGCGCATTGAGCTCGGCTCCACCATGACCGATCCTGCGGCCCGGGCCAAGGCACTCACCTTCGTCGTTGTCGGCGGCGGTTTCGCAGGCATCGAATGCATCACCGAGATGGAGGACATGGCCCGCGCCGCTGTCCGCAACAACCCCCGGGTGAAGCAGGAGGAAGTCCGCTTCGTCCTGGTTGAGGCCATGGGCCGCATCATGCCCGAGGTCACGGCCCCGCAGGCAGAGTGGGTTGTGGAGCACCTCCGCAGCCGCGGCATCGAGGTCCTGCTCAACACCTCGCTGGACAGCGCTGAAGGCGCCCTGAAGCTCATCAACCTCCCGGACAAGAGCCCGGCGCAGGAATTCGAAGCCGATACCCTCGTGTGGACCGCCGGCGTCCAGGCCAACCCCATGGTCCGCTCCACCGACTTCCCGCTGGAACCCCGCGGGCGCGTCCGCGTCCTCCCGGACCTGCGCATCGGCGGCGACGAAGGCATCGTCGAGAATGCCTGGGCTGCCGGCGACATCTCGGCCGTTCCGGACCTCACCGGCAAGGGCCTGCCTGACGGCACCTGCGTCCCCAACGCCCAGCATGCACTCCGCCAGGCCAAGCGCCTCGCGAAGAACCTGTGGGCCTCCCGCTGGGACAAGCCGCTGAAGGACTACAAGCACAAGAACCTTGGTGCTGTGGCCGGCTTCGGCGAATGGAAGGGCGTCGCCAACATCAACCTGCTGGGCCGCATCGGCCTGAAGGGCCCGCTGGCCTGGCTGGCACACCGCGGTTACCACGGCATGGCCATGCCCACGTTCGAGCGCAAATTCCGCGTGGTCCTGAACTGGATCATCGCCTTCTTCGCCGGCCGCGACACCACGCAGCTGCTGGACCTGGACAACCCGCGTGGCGCCTTCGTTGCTGCCGCCACCCCGGCACCCAAGCCCGCTGCGGCTCCTGCTCCTGCGGCCCCGGCCGCCGGCTCCTCCGTGGTGGAACCGAAGGAACCGGTCGCGGCCCAGGCCAAGTAACCGGCTTCGCACCACAAACGCAAACGGCGGCTGCCCCCCAACGGGGGCAGCCGCCGTTTGCGTTTGTGCTGCGCGGCCGGACCCGCCTCCTAGACTGGCCTCATGACAGCCGAAAAGAACCTCCAGTCCCTGTTGGCGGGGATGCGCCCCGTACAGCGGGACGGCGAGTACGTCTACGTCCTCTGGCCCCACGGCAGGCCCCTTGAGGGCCTTATTGAGGCGGCCGTCCGCGAGGCCGAAGGGCTGACTGTGGTCCTGCCCCGCGCGGAGGCGGACCGGCTGGGCCTTCCCTACGACTTCGTGGCAGCGTGGATCACGCTGGAAATCCACTCGGCACTGGAAGCCGTAGGCCTCACCGCCGCAGTGGCAAGGGCCCTGACGGACGCCGGCATCAGCTGCAATGTCCTGGCCGGGTTCCATCACGACCATCTCCTGGTCCCAGCGGCAGACGCGCAGCGGGCCCTGCAGGTGCTGGCCGATCTTTCCGCCGAAAGCCGGGAGGCGCCGCGGCCCGGCCTGCGGCTGCGCACCGAAACCCCCGCGGACCGGGACGCCATCCTGGCGCTGACCGCCGAGGCATTTGCCGTCTCCCCGGCAACCGGACTTCCTGCAGTAGGGGAGCCCGTCGAAGTGAAGATCCTGCGGGCGCTGTTCGACGCTGATGAATACCTTCCGGAACTCAGCGTGGTGGCTGTGCTGGGCGACGAAGTGGTGGGCCACGTCATCAGCACCCGGGGCTGGGTGGGCAGCCATGAACTGCTCGGACTGGGCCCGATCAGCGTGACGCCCAGGCTCCAGCGCCAGGGCATCGGGTCAGCCTTGATGACGGAGAGCATCGCCAGGGCCAACGTTGCGGGGGAGAGCGGCATCGCGCTCCTCGGCAGCACCGAGTACTACCCCAGGTTCGGATTCGTGCCGGCGGCGTCCCTCGGTGTGCTGCCGCCGGATGAGGCGTGGGGCGGGCACTTCCAGCTCCTGCCGCTGGCGCTGTGGCCGGGCGGCGTGCACGGGACGTTCCGGTACGCCGAACCGTTCGAGCGCTTCTGACGGGATACCATTGATCCGGCGCCCCAGTAGCCCAATTGGCAGAGGCATCGGACTTAAAATCCGCGTGTTGTGGGTTCGAGTCCCACCTGGGGTACGGGGCAGAGGATGCCCTCCAAGCGGCACCGAATCGAAGGAAGCCGCCCGCACTGCGGGCGGCTTCCTTTGTTTAATTTCGCATATGCAACGACTGTTATAAGGATGTGACCTCAGTCACTTATCTTCGCCTGCGATTTGCATTAGCTTGAAGCTAAATCAGGAACACCTGATTTTTCGCGTCAAAGGCCGTTCGCACCTTTAGATCGAGGAGCTCGTAAATGACTTTATTCCCCCAGGCGGGAACCCGCGCTGCCAAGCTGACAGCGCTTGGCATCGGCGTCGCCTTCATGGTGACAGCGTGCGGCGGTTCGTCCACACCCACGACGTCCGAGTCCGCTTCCTCCGCATCAGCCGGAGGCATCGCGTGCCCCGCACCGGAAACCGGAGGGGGTGCCGCAGCCACGCAGAGCGCGGCGCCGGCAGCTGTTCCGCCGTCCACCGGCAGCACGGAGACTCCGCTCAAGATCGGCTCGCTGCTGCCCACCACCGGATCCCTGGCCTTCCTCGGCCCGCCCGAAATCGCCGGTGTGAACCTCGGCATCAAGGAAGTCAATGACGCCGGCGGCGTGCTGGGCAAGCCGGTGGAAGTGATTCACCGCGACTCCGGTGACACCAAGACGGACATCGCCACCCAGTCCACCTCCGCATTGCTCGGCCAGGGTGTCAGCGCCGTCATTGGCGCCGCATCGTCGGGCGTATCCAAGACGGTCATCAACCAGATCACCGGTGCAGGCGTTATCCAGTTCTCGCCGGCCAACACTTCCCCGGACTTCACCACCTGGGATGACAAGGGCCTGTACTGGCGCACCGCACCGTCCGATGTCCTCCAAGGCAAGGTCCTGGGCAACTACATGGCAACGTGTGGCGCCCAGACCGTCGGCATGGTGGTCCTGAACGATGCCTACGGCACCGGCCTGGCCAAGAACATCAAGGAATCCTTCGAGGCGGCCGGCGGCCAGGTTGTTGCCGAGGAGCTCTTCAATGAAGGTGACAGCCAGTTCAGCAGCCAGGTGGACAAGGTACTTGCCGCCAAGCCGGACGCCATCGCCCTGATCACCTTCGACCAGGCCAAGAGCATCGTTCCGCTGATGACCGGCAAGGGAGTCAAGCCCACCCAGATGTTCCTGGTGGACGGCAACACCTCCGACTACAGCAAGGACTTCCAGGCCGGCACCCTGAAGGGCGCCCGGGGCACCATCCCCGGCACGTTCGCGCAGGACGCCTTCAAGAAGAAGCTCCTCGCCATTGATCCGGCACTGAAGGACTACAGCTACGCCGGTGAGTCCTACGACGCCGTCAACCTGATCTCCCTGGCCGCTGAAGCTGCCAGGAGCACCAAGGGGACGGACATCGCCGCGAAGCTGAAGGAAGTTTCGGAGGGCGGCGAGAAGTGCACGTCCTACGCCGCCTGCGTCACCCTGCTCCGCGAGGGCAAGGACATCGACTACGACGGCCAGTCCGGTCCGGTGACCTTCTCCGACGCCGGTGACCCCACCGAGGCGTACATCGGTATCTACGAGTACCAGGACGACAACAAGTACACGGCAGTCAAGGAAGAGTTCGGCAAGCTCTAACCTTTCGCAGGCACAAAGAAGCCCCCGTCCATCCGGACGGGGGCTTCTTTGTGCCTGTGCTTCGAACTACTCGACGGTGTCCGCCAGGGTGCCCAGGTACAGCTGGATCACCTTGGGGTCCTTCATCAGCTCCCGGCCGGTACCGGTGTACGCGTCCCGGCCCTGGTCCAGCACATAGCCGCGGTCGCAGATCTGCAGGCAGCGGCGGGCGTTCTGTTCCACCATGATCACGGAAACGCCGGCACGGTTGATTTCATGAACGCGGAGGAAGGTCTCATCCTGCTTGACGGGGGAGAGCCCGGCTGAGGGCTCGTCCAGCAGCAGGACTGCGGGATCCATCATCAGCGCGCGGCCCATGGCCACCATCTGGCGCTCGCCGCCGGAGAGGGAACCGGCCCGCTGGGAGCGGCGCTTGCCGAGTTCCGGAAAAAGCCCGGTGACAAAGCCGAACCGCTCGGCAAAGTCCTTGGGCCGCTGGAACATGCCCATCTGGAGGTTCTCTTCGATGGTGAGGGCCGCAAAGACATTGTTGGTCTGCGGAACGAAGCCGACGCCGCGGGTCACCAGCTTGTTGGCCTTCAGCCCGGTAATGTCCTGGCCGCGGACCACCACGGTGCCGGAGTGGACCTTCACCAGGCCAAACATGGCTTTGAGGAGGGTCGACTTGCCGGCGCCGTTGGGCCCGATGATGCCGATCAGCTCGCCCTTCCGGGCTTCAATGCTGCAGCCGTTCAGGATGTTGACGCCCGGAATGTATCCGGCCACGAGGTCGGTGACCTTGACGACTGCTTCGCCGTCGTCCACGGGCTGGGCGGCCGGTGCCGCGCTGGTGCTGCTCATTGGGTGTCCCTGTCTGTGTGGTCGTTCCCATCGGTTTCGGCGTCCCTGTGCGCGCGCCTGCCGCGTTGTCCGTCACCGGGGGACGGTTCCTCCGGGCTGGCGGTGCCGGCCTCGTCCCCGACAACGTCCAGGGAGATGATCCCGGCGTTTTCGGTTCCAACAATGGACTCGTCGTCGGCCACGAGTTCGGCAGCGAGCTCCTTGATGCCCTCGGCGTCACCGAGGTCCACGTCATGGTGGGCGCCGAGGTAGGCGTCGATGACGGCGGGATTTTTCATGACGTCGCCGGGCGGGCCTTCGGCGACAACCTTGCCCTCCGCCATGACCACCACCCAGTCCGCGATGTGCCGGACCATGTGCATGTCGTGTTCAACGAACAGGACGGTCATGCCGTCGGCCTTCAGGTTCTTGATGTGGTCCAGCAGGGACTGCGTCAGTGCCGGATTGACGCCGGCCATCGGTTCGTCGAGCATCACCAGCTTGGGCCGCACCATGAGGGACCGTGCCATCTCCAGGAGCTTGCGCTGTCCGCCGGAGAGCGACGCGGCGTAGTCGTCCTTCTTGGCGTCGAGTTTGAACTTCTCCAGCAGGACGTCCGCCTGGGCCGTGATCTCCTTTTCGCGGCCGCCCCAGATGCCCTTGAACAGGGCTTTGGCGAGGCTTTCGCCGGGCTGGTTGGACGCTCCCAGACGCATGTTTTCCATGACTGTCAGTTTGCCCATTACCTTGGTGAGCTGGAACGTGCGGACCATGCCCATGCGGGCCACTTTGTAGGGCGATACCCCCGCGAGGCTGTGGCCTTCAAACTGCCACTTCCCGGTGTTGGGGGTATCAAAGCCGGTCAACAGGTTGAAGAGGGTGGTCTTGCCGGCACCATTCGGGCCGATCAGGGCGGTGATCTTGTGCCGCGGGATCTCCAGGTAGTCCACATCCACGGCGTTGATGCCGCCGAAGCTGCGGGTGACGTTCTCCGCCACCACTATCGGATCCCGCTTCTTGCAGCCCGGCCCGGTTTCACCCGCTGCGATGGGGCGGCTGTCGGTCATGTAGTCCGGCGCCGCGGCACCGGACGTTTCAGGGATTTCATTGTGCATGCTCACGCGAACGCCAGCTCCTTCTTGTTTCCGAAGACGCCCTGCGGCCTGAAGATCATCAACAGCATCAGGGCCACGCCCACCAGGATGTAGCGCAGCTGCCCGGCCTGGACGGTGTTCAGCCACGTAACGGCACCGGACTCAATGAGGCCGTAGAGGATGCCCTGTGTCAGGGAGAGGACAACCCAGAAGATCATGGCCCCGATGACCGGGCCAAGGACCGTGCCCAGGCCGCCCAGCAGGAGGCAGGTGTAGAGGAAGAACGTCAGTTCCGTGCCGTAGTTGGCAGGCTGCACGGCACCGCGGGGCAGCGTGAAGATCATGCCCGCCAAGGCACCGAGGATGCCTCCGATGACGAGGGCCTGCATCTTGTAGGCGTAGACGTTCTTGCCCAGGGACCGGACGGCGTTCTCGTCCTCGCGGATGCCCTTCAGCACCCGGCCCCAGGGGCTGCGCATCAGCAGCCACACGAGGGTGCAGCAGATGGCCACCAGGGCCCAGCCCACCACGCGGATGAAGAAGTCGCGGTTGTTCATGCCGAAGTACGAGCCCTCAGGGAACGGGTTCATGGCGTAGAAGCTGCCTTCAAACGCCGCCAGGCCGTTGGCCGAGCCGGTGACCGCAGTGAGCTGGTTGGTGGTGACGATGTAGCGCACGATTTCCGCGGCGGCGATGGTCACGATGGCCAGGTAGTCGGCCCGGAGACGGAGGGTGGGGATACCGAGCAGCAGTGCAAAGACCGCGGAGGCGGCAATGGCGATGAGCAGTCCCACGAAGAACGGGACCCCGAAGGTCAGGGTGGAGATCGCGAACCCGTATGCGCCCACGGCCATGAAGCCGGCCTGGCCGAAGTTCAGCAGGCCCGAATAGCCGAAGTGGACGGCGAGCCCGAGGGCAGCCATGGCGTAGGCGGCCGTGGTGGGGCTGAAGATCTCGCCGGCGGCGCTGGAAAGAATGAAGCCAAAATCCATGTCTGTTTCCTAACCCACGCGCTCGCGGCGGCCCAGGATGCCCTGTGGCCGGAACAAGAGGACAACGATCATGATGAACAAAGCTCCCACGTATTTGAGGTCGGCGGCGAGGCCGAACACGGTGGTCAGCTCCACGAAAATGCCGACGATGATGGAACCGATCAGGGCGCCGAAGACGGTTCCCAGGCCGCCGAGGGTCACACCGGCGAAGATGAGCAGCAGGATGGCCGAGCCCATGTCGAAAGTGACGCCCGGCCGGTAGTAGGCCCAGAGGATGCCGCCAAGGGAAGCGAGCATGCCGCCGGTGATCCACACCAGCCGGATGACAGCGTCCACGTCAATGCCTGACGCGGCAGCCAGCGCGGGGTTGTCCGCCACTGCGCGGGTGGCCTTGCCAAGCCTGGTTTTCAGCAGCACGATGCCGATCAGGGCAATGACCACCGCGCTGATGCCCAGGGACCACAGGTTGTTCGGCGAAATGGAAACCGGGCCGATCTGAACCTCGGGGCTTTGGGCGTAAGGCAGCTGCTGGGTGGCGCCGCCGAAGTAGAACTGGATCACGTAGCGGACCGCGAGGGCCAGGCCGATGCTGACGATCATCATGGGGACCAGGCCCGTGCCGCGGCGGCGCAGTGGCCGCCAAAGCCCGCGGTCCTGGGCATAACCGAACAGGCCGCCGCCCACCAGCGACAGGATCAGGGATAGCCAGAAGGGAAGCCCGATGGCGTTGAAGCCGAAAACGAGGACCGCGCCAAGGGTCACCATCTCGCCGTGGGCGAAGTTGGTGAGGCCGGTGGTGCCGAAGATCAGGGACAGGCCAACCGATGCCAGGGCGAGGAGCAGGCCAAAGCTCAGGCCCGCCACCAGCCGGTTGAGGAGGTTCTGGCCGAAGTCCTGCTGCTGCACCACGATGCCTTTGCCGAAGGCGAAGATCACCGAGAGGTTGGAGGTCTGGCTGAACGTCACGTCGCGGGGATTATCCTGGCCGTCGGCCAGCTTGATGCCCTCGGGAAGCGTGGATTCATCCAGTTCCACCGTGTAGGTGCCTTGCTCCGGCACGCCGATGTTCCAGGCACCGTTGGCCGATGACTTGGCAGTGCCGGTGAAATCACCCTTCTTTGCCGTGATGGTCACATCCGCCAGGGGTGCGCGGGAGTCGTCACGGAGGAACCCGCTGATGTTGTTCTGGAAGGTCTGATTCGACGGGGATGGTGTCGGTGACGGGGAAGCGGCCTGACTCGCCGGTCCGGCCACCAGGAGGATTGCGAAGATGGAAGCGCCAATGGCTCCCAACAGTCTCAGCAAACCGAGGCGCCTTCCGGCCCGCTGGCCTTGGGGTGTACTTCTCAAATTGATAACCTCCACTTGGGGGCGGTCTAGGCCGCGCCATTGCAGCCGCTGCGAACGGTCGCAGGGCGGGGAAAAATGCCATGACGCCCGACACCCACGAGTGTGAGTTCCGTCACCCTGCTTGGCTTATGCTACAGCGCATCAGAACCGGTGAATGCCGTGGTCCAGGCCATATTGGTAGCGATCGGATAACAACTGCGGGGCCTGCGGCTGCGATGTGGCGCGGATCGTGGGAAACAACCTTTGTTGAGTAGCGGTGTCTCCAGGCACGCAGCCTGTCCACCCGCAGGTCACGGTTGTATTGCAAGGAGGGGCGGCGGGAACTTTAGGGGAGCCGGCTACGTGGGAATTGGTAGCGTAAACCTTAAGATCCATCACACACCCAGCATGGAGGAATCCCGCAATGGCACTTGGCGGAAACCCGATCTTCAACGGAAAGAGCTTCCGTGGAGCCACCCAGGCACCGCCTGCCCCGCAGGCCTACGGCGGCGCCCCTTACGGCCAGCAGGCTTACGGCCAGCAGGCTTACGGCCAGCAGCCGTACGCCCAGGCACCCTATGGCCAGCAGTCCTGGAACACCCAGCCGCAGGGCATGACGGACAACCAGCTCCAGGACATGTACAACCAGCCGTCGGCGGGCCCGGCGGATACCGGGCGGATGACCTTCGATGACGTGATCGTCAAGACGGCGGCATGCCTCGGCGTTGTCATCCTCGGCGCGGCAGTCACCCTGACCGTCGGTTTGGGGCTCGCGTCGATGCTCATGATCGTCGGCGCCCTCGGCGGCTTCGTCCTTGCCCTCGTCAACACGTTCAAGAAGCAGCCTTCCCCTGCGTTGATCCTTGCGTACGCCGGCCTTGAGGGACTTTTCCTTGGCGGCCTGACCCGCATCCTTGATACCCAGTACCCGGGCGTTGGCCTGCAGGCAGTGGTGGGCACGCTCTCCGTGTTTGCCGTCACCCTGCTGCTGTTCAAGAGCGGCAAGGTCCGTGCGACCCCCAAGGCCATGCGTTTCTTCATGATCGCCCTTGGCGGTTACGCCCTGTTCTCGGTGGTCAACCTGGTCATGATGCTGACCGGCGTCACTCAGGAGCCGTTCGGCCTGCGCAGCGGAGTGATTGGCGTTGTTATCGGCCTGCTTGCCATTGGCCTCGCCGCTTTCTCGCTGATCATGGACTTCACCAGCATTGAAGCCGGCGTCCGCAGCGGCGCCCCGCAGCGCTTCTCCTGGACCGCGGCCTTCGGCCTGACGGTCACGCTGGTCTGGCTCTACGTGGAGATCATCCGCCTGCTGGCCATCCTCCGCGGAGACGACTAGCACCGAAGGCGGCGGCCGCCGTCGTCCGATCCTTTAAACAGAACAGGCCCACCTTGCGGTGGGCCTGTTCTGTTTAAAGGACTAACCGTTGGCCGGCCGGCCGGTCAGGTTGTCAGGCGACGCGCATGGCGCCCGCTGCAGGGGAGACAGTGAAGATGTCCGGTGCGGCATAGCCTGCCCCGGCGAAAGCGCGGACGACGGCGGCACGCACCTTTTCTTCGGAAGCGACGGGTGTCAGTGCGATCGCCGCACCCCCGAAACCGCCCCCGGTCATCCGCGCCCCGATGGCCCCGTTGGCGCGCGAGGTGTCCACGGCGAGGTCCAACTCCGGACAGGAGATTTCAAAGTCATCCCGCATGGATGCGTGGCTGGCATCCAGCAGGGTGCCGATAGCGGCGGGCCCCTCGGCGGCCAGGCGCTCGACCGTCTGCAGTACGCGGTCGTTCTCCGTGACTACGTGGCGCACGCGCCGGAACGTCACCTCGTCCAGCAGCCCGCTGGCTTCCTCAAGGTCACCGACCTGGACGTCGCGCAGCGCCTTGACCCCCATGACCTCGGCGCCGAGTTCGCAGGATGCGCGGCGCGAGGCGTACCCGCCGTCGGCGTGAGAGTGCGAGACCTTGGTGTCGATGACCAGCAGGACCAGCCCCGCAGGTTCCGTTTCGAACGGCACCAGGGTGGCGTTTTGGTCACGGCAATCCAGGAAGACCGCGTGGCCCTTGGCGCCCCGAAGGGACGCGGACTGGTCCATGATGCCGGTGGGAGCCCCCACGAAGTCGTTTTCGGCCCGCTGCGTGGCCAGGACCATGTCTTCCGCTGCCAGGCCTGCGCCGGTGAGCTCGTTGAGGGCGGTGACCACCGCGCACTCGATCGCGTGCGACGAGGACAGGCCTGCGCCGAGCGGAACATCCGAGTCCAGCAGCAGGTCGATTCCGGGAACGTCAATGCCGCGCTCGCGGAGGGCCCACATCACGCCGAGGGGATACTTGGTCCAGCCCTTGGCCGAGCCCGGCTCCAGGGCGTTGAGCGTGGTGGAAACCATGCCCTGGTCACCGTACGTTGACAGCAGCCGCACGGTGGAGTCCGGGCGGATGCCCACCGCTACCCGGGCAGTCCGGTCGATGGCGAACGGCAGCACGAAGCCCTCGTTGTAGTCAGTGTGCTCACCGATCAGGTTGACCCTGCCCGGTGCCTGCCAGATGCCTGCCGGGGAGGCGCCGAACTCCCGGGCAAAGCGGGCAGCCAGGTCCTGTGTACCTGGGGCGGCTGAATCGGCGGTGGGGTGGGGTGCGGCGCTCAAGCGGGAACTCCTTGGGACGGAGCGGCCTCGGCGGCCGCAGTGGCAGGTGCCGGAACCGTTGCGCGCAGCCGCTCGGCCACGCTTTCCGGTGTGGTGTCGTTGATGAAGGCGCCCATGGCTGCCTCGGATCCGGCAAGGTATTTCAGCTTATCCGCAGCGCGCCGGGGTGAGGTCAGCTGAAGGTGGAGGTATCCGGAGGCGCGGAGTTCGGGCTCCAGCGGAGCCTGGTGCCAGGCGGAGATGTACGGGGTGGGCGTGGGGTACAGGGCATCCACGCGCTTCAGCAGGTCCAGGTAGACCTGGGCAAGCTCGTCCTTCTCCTCCCCGCTCAGGGCCGCCAGGTCCGGAACGTGGCGGTGGGGGACCAGGTGGATTTCAAGCGGCCAGCGGGCGGCGAAGGGGACGTAGGCGCTGAAGTTCTCGCCTTCCATGACCATCCGGCTGCCGTCCTGCCGTTCTGCTTTGAGGAGGGAACCGGTCAGGGTTTCGCGGCCATCGTGCTTCCCGTAATGGCGCAGGGCGGCTGAACCCAGCACGCCCGCCCGGGGAGTGACATAGGGGTAGGCGTAGATCTGGCCGTGCGGGTGGTGGAGGGTGACGCCAATATCTGCGCCGCGGTTCTCGAAAGGAAACACCTGCTTGATGCCCGCCAGTGAGCTGAGCGCTTCCGTGCGCTGGGCCCAGGCCTCAATCACCGTCCGGGAGCGGGTTTCGCTGAGGGTGCTGAAGGAGCCCGTGTGCTCGGGCGTGAATGACACTACTTCGCAGCGGCCATAGGCCGGGCCCTTGGTTCCCCAGGCAGCGTTTTCCGGAACCGGACCGAGTGCGGGGCCGAGGGACGGGAAACGGTTCTCGAAGACCACAACGTCGTAGTCGGCCGCAGGAATCTCGGACGGGTTGTTAGGCGTGGTGGGGCAGATGGGGCACTGGTCCGCAGGCGGAAGGTGGGTACGGGTCTGGCGGTGCGCCGCCACTGCCACCCATTCGTCCGTAAGGGCATCGAAGCGGACCTCACCGGGCTCGCCCCGGGGTGGCAGGCCGCGCTGGTCGGTGGGCCCCGTGGCCCTCGCCGCATTGGTGCCCGGGTCATCAAAATAGATCAGCTCCCGGCCGTCGGAGAGTCTGGTGCTGGTGATCGCTGTCATGGGAAATATTTTCGCATGTTCAACCAAAAAAGAATAGTTAAGAACAAAAAGCAACATTGACCGTTCGGCGCGACTGGTGGCGCGCGGTACGGTAAGGCACATGACCCAGTCTTCGTCCCAGGACGCCACCACCAGTCCGCAGTTGCGCGCCTTTGCCTCAGGTCGCCAATACGAACTTCGCCGCGGCGACGCCGTTGCCGTCATCACCGAGCTCGCCGCCGGACTCCGCTCCTACAGCCGGGGCGGCGTGCTCCTGACCGAGACCTACGGCGATGACGTCATCCCGCCCGGGGGCGCAGGAATCACCCTGGCGCCCTGGGCCAACAGGGTGGAGGACGGCGCCTGGGTCCTGGACGGCAAGAAGCAGCAGCTGGACATCACTGAGGTATCCCGGAACAACGCCAGCCACGGCCTGCTCAGAAATGTCGGTTACACCCTGGTGGACGAATCGCCATACTCCGTTTCCCTGGAAGCCACGGTCTTTCCGCAGCACGGGTACCCGTTCCTGGTGCGGCACCTCGTGCGGTACGAGCTGACCGCAGACCTGGGACTCGCAGTCCGCCAGAGCCTGACCAACCATGCCGCAGCAGCTGCGCCGTTCGTCCTCGGCGCGCACCCCTACCTGCGGCTGGGAGACGCACCGGCCGAGGAACTGGTACTGACCGTCCAGGCCGACACCCAGCTCATCGCCGATGAGCGGTTGATACCCCGCAGTTCCGCACCCGTGGACGGCGACACCGACTTCCGCGCCGGCCGCACCATCGGCGGCCTCAGCGTCGACGTCGCACTCACCGGCCTCGGGTATGAGGATGGCAAGGCCCGCCACGTGCTGGCCGGTCCGGACGGACGCAGCGTCAGCCTCTGGCAGGACGAATCCTGCCAGTACGTCCACGTCTTCGTCAGCACGGTCTACCCCGGCCGCAGCCGGGCGCTCGCCGTAGAGCCGATGACCGGTCCGGCCAACGCCTTCAACTCCGGTGACGGCCTGCGCTGGCTCGAACCCGGGGAGTCCTTCGCCATGGAGTGGGGAATCGACTACCACGCCGCCACGGGCGGTTAGAGTTTCCTTATGACGCCCAATGAGGACGACGCCACCCAGTCCAGGCCATCTCCAGCCCCCGCCGCGGCGGCACCCCTCCGCGTCCTGACGGACCGTGAGCTGGACCGGGACATCCCGTACGGTGTGCGGATTGCCGCATCCTGGTCCTGGCGCCTGGGCCTCATCCTCCTGATGGCCGGCACGCTGATCTGGCTCCTGAGCCACATCACCTTCCTGATCATCCCGGTGATGGTGGCGGCGCTCCTCGCGGGGCTGCTGAGCCCGGTCACGGTCTGGTTGAAGCGGCGCGGACTGCCCGCCGGCCTTGCCGTCGCCGTCACGGTCCTAAGCTTTATCGCCGTGATCTCCGGTGCGCTGGCCCTCGTCGGCCGGCAGTTGGTCATCGGCTTCGGTGAATTGTGGCAGCAGGCGCTCGAAGGCGTGCGGCAGGTCCAGACGTGGCTCTCCGACGGGCCGCTGCACCTGACGGCGGCCCAGATCGACCAGTACGTCAAGGAAGCCAGCGACGCACTGCAGAACAACAGCAGCAGCATCCTCAGTGGCGCCCTCTCCTTTGGCAGTACCGCCGGACACTTCGCCGCCGGATTGCTCCTGGCCCTGTTTATCCTCATTTTCTTCCTGCTCGAGGGAGACCGGATCTGGGCGTTCCTGGTGCGGCTGCTTCCGCGGCGGGCGCGGGCCGCCACCTTCGGCGCCGGACGCAAGGGCTGGGCCTCCATGGTCAGCTATGCACGTATCCAGATGTTCGTTGCCGCTGTGGATGCGATCGGCATCGGCGTGGGCGCCGCGATCATCGGTGTCCCGCTGGCTCTTCCCCTGGGCGTGCTGGTGTTCCTGGGTTCATTCATCCCGGTGGTGGGTGCCCTGGTGACCGGTGTGATTGCCGTCCTGCTGGCGCTGGTTGCCAACGGCCCCGTGAATGCGCTGATCATGCTCGCCATCGTCCTTGCGGTCCAGCAGCTGGAAGGCCACATCCTGCAGCCGCTGGTCATGGGCAAGGCCGTTTCGCTCCACCCGGTAGCCGTTATCCTCAGCGTTGCCGCCGGTTCGTACCTTGCCGGCATCCCGGGTGCACTGTTTTCCGTACCCATCCTGGCCGTAGCAAACTCGGCCATTCGCTACATCGCAGCCAGAACATGGGAACATGAACAGGTGCCGGTGATTGCCGGGAGGCCCCTGACAGCTCCGGCTGGCGAGGACAACACCATTGAAGACGTTGAACCGCCCAAGGACTTTGGCGGCGAAGGCGGCACGTCTGCCGGCACCACAGCTGAACACCGCGGTGCCCACTCCGCATCCCATCGGGGCGCCGGGGACGAACCAAGAGGAGAGTAGTACGTGAACATCCTGCAAACCCTTCCCGTCACGCTGGACGATGTCCTTGAGGCGCAGAAGCTGCTTGACGGGATTATTGCGCGCACTCCAGTGGAATCGTCCCGTGCGCTGGGCGCGCAGGTGGGCGGCGAGGTCTACTTCAAATGCGAGAACCTCCAGCGCGCAGGGTCCTTCAAGGTCCGCGGCGCCTACGTCCGCATGGCCCGCCTGTCGCCCGAAGAGAAGAAACGCGGCGTCGTGGCGGCGTCCGCAGGTAACCACGCCCAGGGCGTTGCCGTGGCAGCGAAAAGCCTGGGGATCAAGGCCCGCATTTACATGCCCCTCGGTGTTGCGCTGCCGAAGCTCGCAGCCACCCGCAGCCACGGTGCCGAAGTGATCCTGCACGGCCACAACGTGGACGAGGCGCTGGCCGAGGCCCAGCGGTACAGCAACGAAACGGGGACAGTCTTCGTCCACCCCTTCGACAACGTTGATGTGGTGGCCGGCCAGGGCACTGTTGGCCTGGAGATCCTCGAGCAGATCCCCACCGTGGACACCGTCCTGATGGGCGTTGGCGGCGGCGGTCTCCTGGCCGGGGTCGCCGTCGCCATCAAAGCCCGGGCCAAGGAACTCGGCCGGGACATCCGCATCATCGGGGTGCAGGCGGAAAACGCCGCGGCCTACCCTCCCTCCCTGGCCGCCGACGCCCTGGTTCCGCTGAAGAAGGTGTCCACCATGGCTGACGGCATCGCCGTGGGCCGGCCAGGGCAGCTGCCGTTCAGCATCATCCGCGAACTCGTGGACGACGTTGTGACGGTCAGCGAGGATTCGCTGGCCCGTGCGCTGATCTTCCTGCTGGAACGCGCCAAAATGGTCGTGGAGCCCGCCGGTGCTGTCGGCGTAGCAGCCCTGATGGACGGCAAGATCGAAAACCCGGGGACCACCGCCGTCGTACTGTCCGGCGGCAATATCGACCCCATGCTGATGCTCAAGGTCATCCAGCGCGGCCTTTCCGCAGCCGGGCGATACATGACCGTCCGCATGATGCTGGATGACCGTCCCGGCTCGCTGGCAACCATCGCCAGGATCATCGCCGAAAACGATGCCAACGTCACCGGCCTGGACCACACCCGCGTGGGTGGCTCCATCAGCATGGGCGACGTCTCCATCACCGTGAACCTCGAGACCAAGGGCCACCAGCACGGTGAGCAAGTCCTCAGCGCGCTCCGTGCCGAAGGATTCCAGCCCATCGTGGTGCACTAGGAGTACGCGTGGCTGGCCTGATGCGGAGCGGGGACTTCCGGGAGCGGCAGACGACGGCGGCGCGCGCCAAGGGCGGGCTGCTCGTCCTGGGCGGGTTCGTGGCACTCCTCTTTGTCATTGAGCTGTTCAACACGCTGACGCTGGGGTCGCTGACGCGCACGTTCGGACTGCGGCCCCGGAGCGCGGACGGGCTCCTCGACATCTTCACGTTTCCACTGCTGCATGCCAACCTGAACCACCTGCTGTCCAACAGCCTGCCGCTCATCATCTTTGGCTTCCTGGTGTTCCTCTCCGGTCTCCGGGTTTTCCTGACTGCCCTCGCGCTCAGCTGGCTGGGATCGGGAATCACCGTCTGGCTGATCGGCGACGGCGGAATCACCGTAGGCTCCTCAGGCCTTGTCTTCGGACTCTTTGCCTTCCTCCTGGTCCGCGGCTTCTTCAACCGCAGCTGGAAACAGATCCTCCTGGCCGTGGTCCTGTTCATGGGCTATGGCAGCATCCTGTTCGGCCTGCTGCCCATCGTGTCCGGCCTCGTTTCCTGGCAGGCCCACCTTGGCGGAGCCGCCGGGGGAGTGGTTGCCGCACTGATCCTCCGCCCGCGTTCGGGCGCCGACAGGCAGCGGGACCGCGCAATTCCCCTGTAGCTGCCGCCCGATCAGCGAAAACAGAAAAGCGCCTGCCGCCCCAAGGGCGGCAGGCGCTTTGGCAGCTCAGGAAAAACTAGGCTGCGTAAGGCTTTGCGGACAGGATTTCCACCTTGATGTCCTTGCCGTTGGGCGCAACGTAACTCAGCGTCTCGCCTTCCTTGTGGCCAAGGATGGCAGAACCCAGGGGGGACTTCTCGCTGAAGACGTCCAAATCCGAATCGCCGGCAATCTCACGGGATCCGAGCAGGAAGGTCTCTTCGTCCCCGGCAATCCGGGCCACTACGATCATGCCGGGCTCAACGATGCCGTCATCGGCGGGAGATTCACCCACGTGGGCGTCCCGAAGCAGCACAGTCAGCTGGCGGATGCGGGCCTCGATCTTGCCCTGCTCTTCCTTGGCAGCGTGGTAGCCGCCGTTTTCCTTGAGGTCACCCTCCTGGCGGGCAGCGTCGATCTTCTGGACAATATCCGCCCGGCCGGGGCCGGAAAGGTGGTCCAGCTCTGCCTTCAGGCGGTCAAAAGCTTCCTGGGTGAGCCAGGCTGCAGCTGCGCTGTTGGTGGTAGACACGGACTTCTCCTCTAGTGGTCCTACATGCAAAAGACCCCGCCACGGTGGCCACTTGTGGAACAGCAACCAGCTCAGCGGGGTGAAGGTATTGATCCATTGTAGTCAAACCCCCGGATTTATCCCAACAAGCAAGCGGCCCACATCACACCTTCTGGCCGGATCCGTTCGTGGCCCAGCAGCTGTCCACAACGCCGGACACGGACAGCGACTCCGTGCGGACCGTGACCCGCTGGGAAACCGTCCTGCCGCCGTCGGCCGTTCCCTGTGTTCCCTCAGGAGCATCGGCGGGAATGTCCACCACCTTCCAGCCAACTACCGCGTACCTGGAATCGAGGGCCTTCACGGCGCACTTGACGGGAGTGCCGGGCTCGCGTGTCACCTGGAAGTCCACCTCGGCCACGGTGGCATCAGGTGTGCTGTAACCGACGTCCTTGAAGCTGACCGCCGACAGTGAATTCGACGTGGAGACCCATGCCAGGAAACCAATACCGACGGCGAGGGCCCCGCCCGCGATGGCGCGCTTGACGCCGGGCGTCAGGCTGCGCTTTTGGCCACCATATCGATTGGCTAGGCTAGAGTCTGCGGGCGCGGATGGGGCCGGCTGGTCCGGGGAAGTCACCAGACCAGTTTAGTGCCCATCCTGTGGTGGCCAATTGCACCGGCCATGACGGCGCTGTCCGTCCGCCCGCATACCGCCACAACCCTGCACCGCCACACACCACGAAGAATGAGGAGCCGTCCTTCCATGACAGCGTCCAGCACATCCCCGGCACCGCTTCGGCTGCTCGCAGTGCATGCCCATCCGGATGACGAGTCCAGCAAGGGCGCTGCCACGATGGCCATGTACGCTGCCGCCGGCGTAGAGGTCATGGTGGCCACCTGCACCGACGGATCGCGCGGCGACATCCAGAACCCTGCCGTGGAAGGCGAGCCGCACCCCAAGCGGGACATGGCGGGCACGCGGCGCCTGGAGATGGACCGGGCGGCAAAGATCCTTGGCATCCGGCAGCGCTGGCTGGGGTTCGTGGACTCTGGCCTGCCCGAAGGCGATCCGCTTCCGCCCCTTCCGGCAGGCTCCTTCGCCACGCTGCCGCTGCACCATGCCGCGGCACCTCTGGTGCGGCTGGTCCGGTCCTTTAAGCCGCACGTCATCCTCTCCTATGATGAGAACGGCGGCTACCCCCACCCGGACCACATCATGGCGCACAAAGTGGCAGTGGAAGCGTTCGATGCCGCCGGCGATGCCGGCAGGTACCCCGAAGCGGGGGAGCCCTGGGAGCCCGGAAAGCTGTACTACGACCGCGCGTTCAGCCCGGAACGCTTCCGTGCGTTACATTTCGCGCTCGAGGAAGCCGGGCTGCAGTCACCGTATGCGGAACGCCTCGCAGCGTGGCTGGAGTCCGATGCGGAGGGGCACACTCCGCCGCCCGCAGCACATGCCACCACCACGCAGGTGGATTGCGGAGACTTTTTCGAGGTGCGCGACGACGCCCTCCGCGCCCACCGCACGCAGGTGGACCCCCTGGGGTTCTTCTTCGCCGTGTCAGCAGACATGCAGCGGCGGACCTGGCCATGGGAGGACTACTCCCTGATCAAGTCGCGGGTCTCCTCCGAACTGCCCGAGACGGACCTGTTTGCCGGGCTAAGATAGAAACGGCAGCGATTTCTATGCCGCGTAGAAGTGAGCCTCCAGCGCTTCGGGCGTGACATATGTCCGGCTGCAACCCGATCCTTTGAAGGTATTACACGTGCAAAACTTGCTCCTCAGACTGGCCACAACCCCCACGCCGATGCCCACTCCAACCCTGCGCGACGGGATCACGGAGGACCAGGTGACGCCCGGCTTGCTGGGCTTCATCATGACTGCCTTTTTCGTTGTGGCCACGGCGCTGCTCATCGTGGACATGGTCCGGCGGATCCGGCGCGTCCGGTACCGGGCGCAGGTGGAGGAGGAGCGCATCGCTGCTGCTGCCGAAGCGGACATCGAGGCTGAGGAAGCCCGCGAAGAACCCACGGCTCCGCAGGCATCCCGGGACACCAATGGAAACGGCTCCACCCAGGGCAACTCCCTGCCACGGGATTAGGCGCTTCCCCACGGACCCTGGCGGGGCGTAACGGTCAGCCCAGTACGGCTATGGCGATGGCCGTGAAATGGGCGGCGAAGGCAAAGACCGTGAAGGCGTGGAAAAGCTCGTGGAAGCCGAAGTGGTTGTAACTGAAGTTCGGCTTTTTCAGGGCGTAGAACACAGCCCCCGTGATGTAGAGCGCGCCGCCCACGCAGATGAGGATGGCTGCTGGAACGCTCGCCTGGAAAAACTGCGGCAAGTAGAACAGCGCGCCGCATCCCAGCGCAATGTAGATGGGCACGTACAGCCAGCGCGGCGCATCAGTCCACAGCAGCCGGAACAATACCCCCAGGATGGCGCCGGACCAGATGATCCAGAGCAGGAGGACGGCCTGCTGCCGTTCCAACAGGGTCCAAGCCAGGGGAGTGTAGCTGCCGGCGATGACCAGCATGATGTTGGTGTGGTCGAGCCGCTTCAGGACCCGCTTCACCACCGGTGACCAGTTGCCGCGGTGATACACGGCGCTGACGCCGAACAGCAGCACGCCAGTGGCGGCGTAGATGGCCGATGTGATTTTTCGGTCGGCGGTGGGGGCCAGGATCACCAGGACGATACCCGCGGCCAGGGCAAACGGGGCCGCTACGGTGTGGATCCAGCCGCGCCACTTCGGTTTGATCATCAGCAGCTCGGCCAGCCGGACGGCGGCATCGTCCATCGGAGTGTTTTCCGGCGGAGCGGGCTTTTCATCCTCCGGTTGCGGCGTGCGCGGAGCCTCGGAAGAGTCGCTGTTCATGAGTCCAGAATAACCTACGTTCCGGTAAGTTACTCATCGGTAACTGCGCTTGCAGCCCCCCGCGGGGCCCCTTCGGCCGGCATGCGCCGCCCGGGCGGTAGCCTAGGATGTGCAAGTACGAACAGCGAGGAAGTCAGGTGAGTGGACGCGTGGAGTTGCCCGGGTTCCTCTACGGCTATTACGAGCGGCGGCTGCTCAAGGACCTTTCCCGGGACCGCATCCCGCGGCACATCGGTGTGATGGTGGACGGGAACCGTCGCTGGGCCAAGCAGTTCAATGCACCCACAAGCCAGGGCCATCAGGCGGGCGCGGATAAGATCCATGAGTTCCTGGGCTGGTGCCAGGAGCTCGGCGTCAAAGTGGTGACGCTGTACATGCTGTCCACGGACAACATGAACAGGTCCAGTGAGGAACTGGACCTCCTCATGGGCATCATCGCCAACACCCTGGACCGGCTGGACGAGGACGAGAACATTTCCGTTCACGCCATGGGTGCGCCGGAGCTGCTTCCCGGCTACCTTGCCGAGCGCCTGAACAAACTGACGGCACGGACGCCCGTCCACGAAAAGATCCATGTCAACGTGGCCGTGGGATACGGCGGTCGCCGGGAGATCGTGGATGCAGTCCGTGAACTGCTGCATGACGCCGTGGCCAAGCGTGCCGACATCAACCAGCTTGCCGATGAACTCAGCGTTGATGACATCTCGCGGTACCTCTATACCCGCGGCCAGCCTGACCCTGACCTGGTCATCCGCACCTCCGGCGAGCAGCGGCTCTCCGGGTTCCTCATGTGGCAGAGCGCCTACAGCGAGTTCTATTTCTGCGAGGCCCTCTGGCCGGCGTTCCGCAAGGTCGACTTCCTGCGGGCACTGCGGGATTACGCGGGCCGGCAACGGCGCTTCGGCTCCTGACACTCCCGGTTCACCCGGTGTTCACAACACCGCAACAGGAATCGCCGCGTAATGGTTGCGGAAATGCCGGGGGGTGGATTTACGTTATATCCATCAGCAGGCAAACCGCCGGCTGATCGGGGAGGCCAGTACATGGAGCGGAACATCGCACCGGTTGTATGGGAGGCCGGACCCGGCCTCATGGCCGAGCCGCCTCACCAATAACAAGGCCGGGCTGGGGCCCGGGGCTGGAGTCGATGTGGCTACTTCTGAAAAACTGCATGAGGTCCTTTCAGGCCAGGCAGGAACAGCTACCTCTCGCACTGTGCGAGCCACTGAAAAAACCGGCGCAGCAACTGATGCTGCGGCCGGTTTTGCCGTCTCCGGAAGGGATTCCCTGATCCACACCTTCGTGATCGACACCTCCGTCCTCCTCTCGGACCCCCGGGCGCTGCTGCGGTTCGCAGAACACGAAGTCATCGTCCCCATCGTGGTCATCACTGAGCTCGAAGCAAAGCGCCACGACCCCGAACTGGGCTACTTCGCCCGCACGGCCCTGCGGCTCCTCGACGACCTGCGGGTCAAGCACGGCGGCCTGAACCAGCCCATCCCCATCGGGGACGACGGCGGGACCCTCACTGTGGAGCTCAACCATATCTCCGCCGAGGTGCTTCCGCTCGGGTTCCGCAGCGGCGACAACGACAGCCGCATCCTCGCCGTTGCGAAGAACCTCGCCAACGAAGGCAAGAACGTCACCGTGGTGTCCAAGGACCTGCCGATGCGCGTCAAGGCCTCAGCGATGGGGTTGACAGCGGATGAGTACCGCAACGAGCTGGTCAAGGACTCCGGCTGGACCGGGGTTGCCGAAGTCGAGGCCAACGAGGAGGAGATTTCCACCCTCTACGGCCACGAACCGGTGTTCATTCCCGCGGCCGCGGAACTGCCGGTCAACACCGGGCTGGTCCTGCTGTCCAACCGGGGCTCCGCCCTGGGCAGGGTGGGTGCCGACAAGCAGGTGCGCCTTGTCAAGGGCGACCGGGACGTGTTTGGACTTCATGGCAGGTCCGCCGAGCAGCGGCTGGCCATCGACATGCTGATGGACCCTTCCGTCGGCATCGTCTCCATCGGCGGGCGGGCCGGCACCGGCAAGTCGGCCCTGGCCCTGTGTGCGGGCCTCGAAGCAGTTCTGGAACGCCGCGAGCACCGCAAGGTGATCGTATTCCGTCCCCTCTACGCCGTGGGTGGCCAGGAACTCGGCTACCTGCCCGGCTCCGAGTCCGAAAAGATGAACCCCTGGGCCCAGGCCGTCTTCGATACGCTGGGCGCGCTCGTCAGCCAGGAAGTGGTGGAGGAAGTCATGGACCGCGGAATGCTCGAGGTCATGCCCCTCACCCACATCCGCGGCCGTTCCCTGCACGACGCATTCGTCATCGTGGACGAGGCCCAGTCCCTCGAAAAGAACGTCCTGCTGACAGTCATGAGCCGCATCGGCCAGAACTCGAAGATCGTGCTCACCCACGACGTCGCCCAGCGGGATAACCTCCGCGTCGGCCGCCACGACGGAGTCGCCGCCGTCGTCGAAACCCTGAAAGGCCACCCGCTCTTCGGCCACATCACGCTCACCCGCTCGGAAAGGTCCCCGATCGCAGCCCTGGTAACGGAACTCCTAGAGGGGTAGCTGGGTGTGCGCGGGTGCCCCTTCCCCTGCGTGCTGGCTCGTTCCTCGCCTCTGACGCACGCTGCCGGAAGGCGCACCCGCGCACACGTCCGGTTCGAGTCCTTCGTGTAGGAGCGCATCGCCGACTAGAGCGGTGTGCAGGTCGCCCAGCGACCGAAGCAGCGCGTCGGGAGGTGTCTAAGCGACGGCGAAGGACTCGGGGCGGACGAGCCGAACCACTGGCCTGCACTCAGGTGACGTGCAGGAACTTGGCCGCTGCTTCGTGGCCTTCTACCTGGAGGGTCCAGTCGGGGCGCTTGAAGGTTTCGGGCGTGACCCGGACTTTCTGGACCGTCTCCACTTGCGTGCCCCACGCCTTCCGGGTGGTTCCGTTGGGCTTGTAGCCGAGGGCGCGGGAGACGCCGAGGGAAGCCGCGTTCCAGTCCGCGGCTTCGGATTCGGCCACGTCGGCGCCCAGCCAGTCGAAGGACCAGAGCACGACGGCGGCACGCATCTCTGCGCCCAGGCCCCGGCCCTGCACGGACTGCTTGAGCCATGATCCGGTGGAGACGGTCTTCAACAGTGCGAAGTCCTTGGCGCCCACGTCCTGGCAGCCGATGAACTGCCCCTCGTGCCAGATACCCAGGAGCAGAGTCCAGGACTCCGGGGTGCATTCGGCGCGGAGACGCCACTGCCACTGGGCCATCCGCGGCCCCATTTCCGCCAGCGGAGCCTCTGCCCATGCCGTGCTGAAGGGGTTCCGGCCGGGTTCGTGGATGCCGCTGCGGGCGGCGTCGACGGCTGCCGGGATGTCCTGTTCAGTGACGGGCCGCAGCTCCAGCCGTGGAGTGGTCAGCTTCAGGTCGTACAGCGGCCAGATGGAGCTCATGCTAATCATCCGCGAAGCCTAGCCGATGGCGTTCACCGTTGCCTGTCACGTCAGGCGGGCACATCCCAGCTGATGTGGCGTCGGACATCGGTGAGGTTCATCGACTCGGCGAGGAAGAGGTCGTCCAGCATGTATTCGTCAACGCCGAGGATCCGCAGCCAGTGTCCGTAGCCCCCGGTGTCGTGCTCCAGCGAACGGCTGGCCACACAGACGCCCGTGCCAAGGTCCACCCGTATCAGGGTGCGGCCCGCAAGGCACAGGGGAGCCGCCGGATCCCAGGGTTGGTATGCGGGGGTGGGAACCACCACGGCCTCCACGGCAGGCCTGCCCTCGTGGTCCAGGGTGCGCACGTCCTCCACCAGTACCGGATTGCTGCCCGGAAACTCCAGCGGCGCAGGGGCGCTGCCGGCAAGCTCCACCGGGTCCAGTGCAGCGGAGAACCGTCCGTTGCCGAACCCGGGCTCGCCGTACGCTGCCTCCGGACGCCGTTTCACCAGTCCGGCCGCGCCGTACACCGGTGAGACAAGGTGGGGCGGGAGGAGCCAGGACTTGCGGGTGGAACTGACGTAGAGGCCGTCACGGGAATCGTTGATTCCCGTGGTGCTGTGGAGGACCAGTCCTTCGGGGCTCTCCAGCCGCAGCGCACCGGGCCGGCGCAGCCACGCCCGGACCAGGGAAGCCCCCGGAGCCGGTGCTGCGTCGAATGGCTCATCCCAGTACTCAAAGCGAAGTGACTGCCACTTCCACGGAGAGGACCGGCACAGGCTGCGGAACATGGCGGGGGGATCTGAAGGGGAGGCGCCGCCGGCGGGGTCCGGGCGCCGCCGGGAATCCCAGGCTGACATATCCACAGTTTACGCGGACCCGGTGGGGCGGGCAGGGGAATTCCAGTAGCATCCGAAGGGTGATCGGACGACTCGGCGACCTGTGGCTGGACACCCCCCTCGCGTTCTGGCTGGTGCTGGCGGCATGCCTCTATTTTGCGGTGATGGCAGTCCGCCTCACGGTGATCGACGTCCGCCACCACCTGCTGCCCAACCGGATCGTTTTCCCCTCCTATGGGGTGGCCGGGGTGCTCCTGCTCGCTGCGGTGGCTACGGTCCTGGTGGCAGGGGCGGACTCTGCGGCCGT
This sequence comes from Pseudarthrobacter sp. SL88, assembly GCF_026672455.1. Taxonomy (NCBI): domain Bacteria; kingdom Bacillati; phylum Actinomycetota; class Actinomycetes; order Micrococcales; family Micrococcaceae; genus Pseudarthrobacter; species Pseudarthrobacter sp. SL88. Next base: position 2,701,275 of record NZ_JAPPRD010000001.1, on the reverse strand, counting down.
ACCCGACGGCGGTGCCAGGCTTTTCGGCCTGCCCGGCGGCCGTATCCTCGCCGGGGGAGCGGTGCTGTGGCTGTTCTACTTCCTCCTCCGCCTGGTGTATCCGCCCGGCATGGGTTTCGGTGACGTGAAGCTGGCCGGTGTGCTGGGCATGTACCTGGGCTACCTTGGCTGGGGGCACGTGTTCGCCGGAACGTTCGCAGCCTTCCTCCTGGGCGGCGTGTGGAGCCTCGGACTGCTCGCCACCCGGCGCGGCAGCCTCAAATCCGCCATTCCGTTCGGCCCGTTCATGCTGGCCGGATCCGCCGCCGCGATGCTCCTGCTGCCTGCCGCCTGACGCCACCGAAGGGTCTGGCCACGCCGTGCGGCGGCTAGGCTGAAGCCATGGCAGCGCCCGAATTCATCCTTAAACTCCGTGAAAAAATCGGCCACGATCCCCTGTGGATTCCTGCAGTGCGGGGAGTGGTGGTCAATGACGACGGGCACATCCTGCTGGGGCAGCGATCTGACAACGGCCGGTGGGCCCTGATTTCCGGCCTGCTGGATCCGGGGGAGCACCCGGGCCCCGGGTTGGTGCGGGAGATCTTTGAAGAGACCGCGGTGGTGGCAGAGACCGAGCGCATGGTTTCTGTTGGTGTCTCCGGCCCGGTCACCTTCCCCAACGGGGACGTGTGCGACTTCCTGGACATCGTGTTCCGGTGCCGCCATGTGTCCGGTGAGCCCCGGGTCAACGATGACGAATCCCTTGCCGTGGGCTGGTTCCCCCTCGACGGCCTGCCGGATATCCGGCCGAGGGACCGGGAGAGCATCGAACGGGCGCTGGCGCCCCATGACGCCGTCCACTACGAGCCCTGAGCCGCGGGCCGCAAACCCCAGACAGGCCGCCGACAGGAACAGGGACGCCGCAACCCCCAAAGATTGCGGCGTCCCTGTTGTTCATCCGCGGCACCCGGACCAGGCGCGGCAGCGGTGCGTACGACGGCGGTCAGCGGCCCTGCGGGACCAGCTCGCCGTCGTCGTCCCGCGCCATGGCCGTGTCGCCAGCGTCCACGGCTTCCCCGGCGGGAGCATGCTGCCCTGCGGAAACGCCGGGCAGGCCGGCGGCCAGCCGCTCGGCTTCTTCGCCGCCGACGGCTTCGCCGCGGGCCACCATGCCGGCCGTATCGGACAGCGGGATCTGTTTGAGCGTGATGGCCAACAGCAGGGCAATGGCGATAAACGGCACCAGGTACCAGAACACCGGGGCCAGCGAATCAGCGTAGGCGTTGACGATGGCATCCCGCAGCTGTTCCGGAAGCTGGTTCATGGCCTGGGGGTCCAGGGTGCTGGTGGACTGCGATGCCTGCTCGGCCGATGCGCCCGCACCGGTGAAGGCGCTGGTCAGCGACTCGGACAGGCGGGTGGTGAACAGGGATCCGAAGATCGCCACGCCCATGGCGGCGCCCACCTCGCGGAAGTAGTTGTTGGTGCTGGTGGCGGTGCCGATCTGCTCGGCAGGGACGGAGTTCTGCACCACGAGGACCACTACCTGCATGATCAGGCCCAGGCCGGCGCCGAACACGAACAGCTGCACGCAGATCACCCAGATGGGTGTGCTCGCGGCCAGGGTGGTCATCCAGAGCATGGCGGCCATCGTGAGCGCAGCGCCCAGGATGGGGAACATCTTGTACTTGCCCGTCTTGGAAATCCGGATGCCCGAGTAGATGGAGGTACCCATCAGGCCGGCCATCATGGGGAGCATGAGCAGCCCGGACTCGGCGGCGGAGGTGCCGGAGGACATCTGCAGGAACGTGGGAACGAACGCGATGGCGGAGAACATGCCGAGGCCCAGGGTGAAGCCGATGGCGGTGGCGTTGATGAAGATGCGGTTGCGGAACAGGCTGAGCGGGATGATGGGGTCTTCCGCGCGGCGCTCCACGAAGACAAACGCGGCGGCGGATACCAGCAGGCCGGCGCCGAAGGCCCAGGTGAGGGGCGAATCCCAGCCCTCATCCTTCTTGCCGCCGAAGTCGGTGAAGAAGATCAGGCAGGTGGTGGCGACGGAGAGCAGTACAACGCCCAGGACATCGATCCGCTTCTCGGCCTTCTTGTTCGGCAGCGTCAGGGCGAACCAGGCGATGGCGAAGGCGGCCAGGCCAACGGGGATGTTGATGTAGAAGGCCCATTCCCAGGTGAGGTGGTCCACGAAGAAGCCGCCCAGCAGCGGACCGGCCACGGCGGACAGGCCGAAGATGGCGCCCAGCGGGCCCATGTACTTGCCGCGGTCCTTGGCCGGCACGATGTCGGCGATGATGGCCTGGGAGAGGATCATGAGTCCGCCGCCGCCCAGCCCCTGGATGGCGCGGAAGATGACGAAGCCCCAGAAGTCCGTGGCCAGGGCGCAGCCAAGGGAGGCCAGGGTGAACAGGGCGATGGCCACAAGGAACAGGTTGCGCCGGCCCAGAATGTCACCGAATTTTCCGTAGATGGGCATCACGATGGTGGTGGCCAGCAGGTAGGCGGTGGTGATCCAGGCCTGGTGTTCCACACCGCCGAGCTTGCCGACGATGGTGGGCATCGCAGTGGAGACGATGGTCTGGTCAAGGCTGGACAGCAGCATCCCGGCGATCAGGGCCGAGAAGATGATCCAGATGCGTTTTTGGGTCAGCAGCAGGGGCCCTGCCGGCGGTGTGGCGGTTGCGGTACTCATGCGTTTCCTTCTGCTGCGGCGGTGGCCGTGCTGTCGAATGGTTGGGAGAAGAGGAGGCTCGCTGCCGAAATGTTTTCCAGCAGCAGCTCCGGGTAGCTGCGGGTGTTGCCGTCGGAGAAGTAGGCCATGCTGCTTTTGCGGGCGATGGTGCCCAGCAGCACAACGGCCATCTGCACCACGGGGTGGTCCGGAGCCACTCCTTCACGCCGTGCGACGTCGCGGGCGAACTGCGCCTCGCGCTGTTCTGTCACCCCGATGATCCGCACGATGAGTTGGGGCTCCTTCTTGACCACGGCGATCAGTTGACGGGTTTCCTCTTCGGAGGCCGACATGCCTTCGGCCAGCCGCAGGGACAGTCTCACCAGGTCCTGGAACAGCGTGGGGGAGATGCTGCCCGCGGGAGAGCCCTCGGCGCCGGCGACGAATTCTTCGATGACGTCCGCCGGAACATCGTCCTCGGCGTGGCCGATGATGGCGTCTTCCTTGGTGGGGAAATAGTTGAAGAAGGTCCGGCGTGAAATGCCGGCCGCCTCGCAGACTTCCTCCACGGTGTAGCCATTGAGGCCCCTCGCCGAGGTCAGGGCCCTGGCGGCGGCGGTGATGGCGGTCCGGGTGGCGGCCCGTTTGCGTTCGCGCAGGCCCGGATCTGAATTTGCACCATCAATCACAGAGTAAAGTTTTGCACTAATTTGGCAATGGTGCAAATTTTTGCTGCGGTTGGGCGGGAAGGCCTTAAAGTACGACGGCGGCCGCCCGCCTTCGCTGGGAAGGTGGGCGGCCGCCGTCGGGCGTTAAGTTCTTTAGGCCTTGTGCGCCGGAGCCGTCATGGTAGTGACGTCCAATGCCTTGTCGAGGTCGGCCTCGGAGACCTTGCCTTCGCCTTCGCCGACGAAGCCGAGCTTCTCGGTGGCCTGGCGGATGGTCAGGCCCTCCTTGACCGCGATCTTGGCGATCTTGGCTGCGTTCTCGTAACCGATGTACTTGTTCAGCGGCGTGACGATCGAGGGGGAGGCCTCGGCCAGGAAGCGGGCACGCTCCACGTTGGCCGTGATGCCGTCAATCATCTTGTCCGCCATCACGCGGCTTGTGTTGGCCAGCAGGCGGATGGACTCGAGCAGGTTGGCGGCCATCACCGGGATGCCGACGTTTAGCTCGAAAGCGCCGTTGGTGCCGGACCAGGCGATGGCGGTGTCGTTGCCGATGACCTGGGCCGCCACCATGATGGATGCCTCGCAGATGACCGGGTTGACCTTGCCGGGCATGATGGAGGAGCCGGGCTGCAGGTCCGGGATGGCGATTTCGCCGAGGCCGGTGTTGGGGCCCGAACCCATCCAGCGGAGGTCGTTGTTGATCTTCATGAACGAGATCGCGATGTTGCGCAGCTGGCTGGACGCCTCGATCAGGCCGTCGCGGTTGGCTTGTGCTTCAAAGTGGTCGCGGGCCTCTGTCAGAGGCAGGCCGGTGTCCGTGGCGAGCAGCTCGATAACCCGTTCCGGGAAGCCGGCGGGGGTGTTGATGCCGGTGCCCACAGCGGTGCCGCCCAGCGGAACCTCTGCGACGCGGGGGAGTGCGGCGTTGATGCGTTCGATGCCGTAGCGGACCTGTGCGGCGTAGCCGCCGAACTCCTGGCCCAGGGTCACCGGGGTGGCGTCCATCAGGTGCGTGCGGCCGGACTTGACGACGTCCTTGAACTCAACGGCCTTTCGCTCCAGCGACTCGGCCAGGTAGCCGAGGGCGGGGATGAGGTCGTTGATCAGCGCCGACGTGGCGGCCACGTGCACGGACGTGGGGAACACGTCGTTGGAGGACTGTGAAGCGTTGACGTGGTCGTTGGGGTGGACCACCTTGTCACTGCCGGCGGCCTTCAGTGCGCGCGTGGCCAGCTCTGCCAGGACCTCGTTGGTGTTCATGTTCGAGGAGGTGCCGGAACCGGTCTGGAAGACGTCGATGGGGAAGTCGCCGTCGTACTTGCCGGCTGCCACCTCATCAGCAGCGTCGGCAATCGCCTTGGCGAGCTCGCCGTCGAGCACGCCCAGTTCTGCGTTGGCCTGGGCAGCTGCCTTCTTGACCTGTGCCAGCGCCTCGATGTGGGTGCGCTCCAGGGTCTTGCCGGAGATGGGGAAATTCTCTACTGCCCGCTGCGTCTGCGCGCGGTACAGTGCGTTCACGGGGACGCGGACTTCGCCCATCGTGTCATGTTCAATGCGGAACTCTTCAGTGGAAGTCATGGGGCTAGCTTATGGCTCCCGGCCGCCCCATCGAAAACCGTGAAGCGGGCCCCGGAGCGGCCTGCCCGGCCGTCCCGGGACCCGCCTCACGGGTCCGCCAATGGTTGCTAGAGCTCGCCGATTCCGGAAACAAGGTCGGCGCGGCCCTCGGCCAGCCGGTACGAAAGGCCGATGACCGCAGTGCGGCCTTCCTCGATTGCGTCGGAAATCACACGCGAGCTGTCCACAAGGCGCTGGGACGTCTGCTTGACGTGCTCCACCACCATGTCGTTGACCTCCGGCTGGCCGTTGCGCAGCGAGGTCAGGACAGACGGCGTGATGCGCTCCACGAGGTCGCGGATGAAGCCGGTGGGCATCTCGCCGGTCTCGACAGCCGACTTGGTGGCTGTGACCGCTCCGCAGCTGTCGTGGCCAAGGATCACGATCAGCGGCACCCCGAGCACACCGACGCTGTACTCGAGCGAGCCCAGCACGGCGTCGTCGATGACCTGGCCGGCGGTGCGCACCACGAAAACGTCGCCAAGGCCCACGTCGAAGATGATTTCCGCGGCGAGCCGGGAGTCGGAGCAGCCAAAGATGACAGCGAACGGGTGCTGGGTCTCCACCAGGGACGACCGGTGGTCGGCGTTTTGGTTCGGATGCGAGGACTCGCCGTTGACGAATCGTTCATTGCCTTCGCGCAGGCGGCGCCAGGCCAGTGCAGGAGTCAGATTAGTAGCCACGCTTACTACATTAAGGTGCGGCAGGCGCCGACGGTGAAACTGTGACGGCCGGGTTGCTGTCCATGGATTTAACGACGGCGTCGGCCAAGGTGCCGAACTCGTCCAGCTGCGCCGCGCCGGAGAGGATCACGGTGGTGCCGCGGTAATCCAGCACCATCGACTTCTCGCCCTTGCCGGTGTCCCGGAGCTCCCATTCCTGGCCGCCCGCGTTGCGGGTCCCGGTCACCGGGGCGTTCTTTGTCTGCTGCAGGAGCCAGGTGGGGTTGGCCTTGTTCGTCTGCACCAGGGCGATGAAGGACTCCTTGGGGGTCAGGAAGCCCACCTCCCACGTGGGAACGCCGCTGCCCGTCCCTGCCTCCCACCGCGCATAGTTGGGGCGGAACGCGTTACCGGTATCCGGCGCCGCGGGTGTGAATCCCGCCACATCGGCAGCCCGCTGGGAGATGCCTGCGACGTCGATGTCCGGGCGGTATCCGTCACTCTTGGGCAGCGGGTTCATGAGGATGACGGGAAGGAACGCGGCGATGCTCACCGCCAGGGCGATGACCATGCCGATGACCGAAGCGTTCGCCCGCTTGGCCGCTGCTGCCGGAATGACAGGCTTTACGGGGGCGCCTGCGTCCCCGGCGCCGGCCCCGCCGCTGCCTCCGGTTCCTGCCGGGTCAGGGGTGGGGCTGGTCTTCTCCTGCATCTCATTCACCCCTCCATAGTCGCCCATGCCGGCATGGGACTTCCATTCGGCGGCTGCCGGAGGGAGTCCTGCACACTGCGTGCACATTGCGGGTGTGCGTCATCCGCCGTCCGGCACGGCCTCCCGCGACTATGATCGAAAGCAGAGGAATCACCGTCCAGCTGCTCCGGCGGGACGGGTTCAATGATCGCCACTCGAAGAAGAGGTTAACGTGTCACCAGCGTCCATGACCCAGAAGTACTCCACGATCTCACCGTCCCTTGCTGTGGGCAACGATGAGCCGGACCGCAACCTTGCCCTCGAGCTCGTCCGCGTCACCGAGGCAGCAGCCATCGCCGGCGGACACTGGGTGGGCTTCGGCGACAAGAACACCGCCGACGGTGCAGCCGTCGACGCCATGCGCTCCTTCCTGCAGACCGTCCACTTCAACGGCGTAGTGGTCATCGGCGAAGGCGAAAAAGACGAAGCCCCCATGCTGTTCAACGGTGAACGTGTCGGCGACGGCACCGGCCCCGAGTGCGACGTTGCCGTTGACCCGATCGACGGGACCCGGCTGACCGCCCTGGGCATCAACAACGCCCTGGCCGTCCTCGCCGTGGCGGAACGCGGTTCCATGTTCGACCCCTCCGCCGTCTTCTACATGGAAAAGCTCGTCACCGGGCCGGAGGCTGCCGACATGGTGGACCTGCGCCTGCCGGTAAAGCAGAACCTGCACCTGATCGCCAAGGCCAAGGGCGTGAAGGTCAACCAGCTCAACGTGATGATCCTGGACCGCGACCGCCACCGCCCGCTGGTCGAGGAGATCCGCGAAGCCGGCGCCCGCACCAAGTTCATCATGGACGGCGACGTCGCCGGCGCCATCGCCGCAGCCCGTTCCGGCACCGGTGTTGACGCCCTGATGGGCATCGGCGGCACCCCTGAAGGCATCGTCGCTGCCTGCGCCATCAAGTCCCTCGGCGGCGTGATCCAGGGCCGCCTGTGGCCCACGAGCGACGAAGAGAAGCAGAAGGCGATCGACGCCGGCCACGACCTTGAGCGGGTCCTCTCCACCAACGACCTCGTCTCCAGCGACAACTGCTACTTTGCGGCAACCGGCATCACCGACGGCGACCTGCTGCGCGGCGTGCGTTACTCCAAGGACAAGGTCCTGACCCAGTCCATCGTGATGCGTTCCAAGTCCGGCACCATCCGCTTCGTGGACGGCGAGCACCAGGCCAGCAAGTGGGAAGGCTACGCCCGCAAGAGCTGACCGCAGTTCCCGGGAAGCCCCGGAGTGCCCAACGGCGCTCCGGGGCTTCGGCGTTCAAGGCTGGTATAGGGTTTAAGCCATGATTCCTGCTGTTGTGCCCTGTACTGACCGCGCCCTCTGGGACGAATCCGTCGACACGTTCAACGGGCATCCGCAGCAGTTGTGGGGCTGGGGAGAGACCAAGGCCATGCATGGCTGGTCGGTGGACCGGGTGCTGCTGAAGGACGGCGAGACCACTGTCGGAGCCGCCCAGCTGCTGGTCCGCCCGCTGCCGCTGCCTTTCCGGGCACTGGTCTACCTCCCCAGGGGCCCGATGTGCTCTGTTGAGGACACCCAGGCCGTCCTCAACAGCCTCGCTGACCATGCCGCCATCCGGCACCGCGGCGTGGCCCTGAGCATCGAACCCGACTGGGACAGGGACTCGGCTTACGCCGGGGCCGTGGCCGGGGCAGGCTTCCGGGAAACCACCAACACCGTGCTCATTCCCAGGACCCTGATCCTGGACCTCACCCGGACCGATGACGAGCTCATGGCCGAAATGTCCAAATCGACCCGGGCGAACATCCGGAAGGCGATGCGCAGCGAAGTCGAATTCCGCAAGATCAAGAACGAGTCCGAGCTCGAACAGGTCCTGGCCATCTACCACGAGACAGCCGAGCGCGCCGGGTTTGGCATCCACGAGGACCAGTACTACCGCGACATCTTCCGGAACCTCGGTGACGGCTCACCCGTCATTGGAGCGTTCGACGGCGAGCAGCTGCTGGCCTTCGTCTGGCTCGCCCGCAGCGGCACCACAGCGTTCGAACTCTACGGCGGCGTCTCGGCCGAAGGGCAGAAGCAGCGCGTGAACTACGGCGTCAAATGGGCCGCCCTGCAGTCGATGCGGGAGGACGGATGCTCCCGGTACGACTTCAACGGCCTGCTCAACGACGGCATCTCCGATTTCAAGAAGCAGTTCGCGAAGCACGAAAACATGCTGCTGGGAACGTGGGAAAAACCGCTCTCACCGTTCTACCCGGCCTACTCAAAAGCGATGCCGCTGGCCCGCCGCGGGCTCCAGACGGCCCGGCGGCTGGCAAAAGCCGCCGCCGGACGGGCACGGACGCTGCTGCGCCGGGGCTAAAGGCCGGTCGTCACAGCGAACGCCAGGGCCGCCTCGGCGCTGTCTGAGGCCAGGTGCACGTTCACCGGAGCCTCGGCAGCGGCGAGGAAGGCGCTGGCACCGCGGTCCAGGCGCAGGTCGCCCTTCGGTGAGTCCAGGTAGATTCCTCCGGCCACCACGATCACCACTGCTGCGCCGGACTGTGCCAGCGGCACCGGGCCGTCTCCGGGGGAGAGCTCAATCCGCTGGAGCTGGAACTCCGCGAAGGGCGGCCGGAAGAGTTCCTGGCCCAGCTCCGACCGTTCGGCGCCCAGCATGGGGACCGCCACCGGGCTGAAGTCGATGGTGCGCAGCAGTTCGGGAACATCAACGTACTTCGGCGTGAGGCCACCGCGCAGCACGTTGTCTGAGGACGCCATCACCTCCACCCCCAGGCCGTGCAGGTAGGCATGCACGTTGCCCGCGGGGAGGTATACGGCCTCGCCCGGCTGCAGCGAGAGGCGGTTCAGCAGCAGGGAAATCAGCACGCCCGGGTCGCCCGGGTACTTCTCGTTCAGGCTGATGACTGTGCCGAGTTCGGCCTCATAAGGCGCAAGGCTGCCGCCGATCAGTGCGGCAACCACCTGGGACGTGGCCGTGGCGACGGTCTCCCCGCCGGTGATGAGCCGTTCGAAGGCCCTGCGCAGGCCGGCGCCTTCATCACCACTGTGGGCTCCGTCGTCGAGATCCGAAAGCAGGGCCGCCACCAGGGCAGCGCCCTCACGCCCGGAATCCCCGGAGGACCCCGCTTCACGGGTAACCGCGTCCGCAACATGCTGCAGGACCTCACGGGTGGCCGCTAAGGACCGGAAGCCGCAGAGGGCCTCGAACGGCGTCAGCGCCAGGATCATTTCCGGTTTGTGGTTGTCGTCGCGGTAATTCCGGTGCGGGGCGTCCGGGGCCACGCCCTCAGCGTTTTCACGGGCGAACCCGTCCTGTGCCTGCTGCAGGCTGGGGTGGACCTGGAGGGACAGCGGCTGGGCAGCGGCAAGGATCTTCGCCAGGAACGGCAGGCGCGGCCCGAAACGTGCCACGGACTCCGCCCCCAGGAAATGCTCCGGGTCCGAGGTGATCAGCGCATCCAGCGGCGTTGTGCTCCGGTCCTCCGGGACATGGGCGGTGGACGGCGAGTCAGGATGGGCGCCGATCCAGAGTTCAGCTTCGGGGGCACCGGACTCCGGCCGGCCAAGGAGGGCTGCGATGGCTGTGGTGGATCCCCACGCGTAGTCCCGGAGGACGTTGTCAATCTCGTACAAAACCGTTCCGTTTCTTGGGTAGGGCTGTCAGGACGTTTCCGGGCACGCGCGCTAAAGCGGCGCGCACTGGCCGTTCGTTGCCACGAGCTGCCGGATGGCTTCCTCATTGCCTTCGCTCTTGAGCTGGTTCAGCATCTCCGCAGTGATCGGTTCGCCCTCGGGCGTGGTGGTCACCGGGGTGAAGTCCGCCGGCGCAGGGGTGGCCTGCTGCGCCGTGCTCCCGCCGGCCTGCAGCACTCCGGGGGAGCGGCTGCCGGATGCCTGGACGTGCCCGCCGCCTGCGGCTGGTACTGCCATGACGTCGTCGGCCGTTCCTGCCGACTGGGCACCGGATGCGGAGGCCAGCAACTGGTCCACCCGCTCGTGGATCTGGTCGAAGTCAGGCACGGTGGAGAACGACGCGTCAAAGTCCGGCGGGCCGAGGGTGAGGCGCTTGGCCTCCTTGCCCTTGGCTTTCATGGCGAGGTCCACGAAGCTGCCCAGCTGCGAGGAGGAGATGTTGGAGTCCACCACCTTGGTTCCGGCCTTGGCAATATCCTCGAACTTGGCGAGGAGGGTGGCCGGATCGAGCTGCTTGAGCATGGCCTGCTGCACGCACTGCTGGCGCTGGATCCGGGCGTAGTCGTCCACGTATTCGCGGGACCGTCCGTACCACAGTGCCTGGTCGCCATTCAGGGTCTGCTCGCCGGCCGGGATCCAGCCGAGCGGCATGCCGTGCGTCTTGGTGGCTTCGTCGAAGTATCCGCTCATGGGAACCCAGCCGCCTGCCTTGATCCTGATCCCGCCCATGGCGTCAATGAGCGTGGAGAAGCCTTCCATGTCCACCAGGACGTATGCCTGGATGGGCATCCCCAGCGTTCCAGACACCGCTTCCATGGTGGCCTGGGCGCCGGGGTCGGCCACTCCCGGGTAAAGGTCCGCGTACTGGTTGGTGACTTCGGTGTTGATGGCGTTGATCAGGCATTCGTCGCCGCAGTTGTAGCCGTCCGGGTAGACCGAACGCATGGGCGAGCCCTCACTGAATTGGGCGTTCTGGAAGTTGCGGGGAATGGAGATGATGGCCGTCTGCCCGGTCTTGGCATCGACGCTGAGCACCGACAGGCTGTCCGGCCGACGGCCGGTGCGGTCATCACCGGCGTCGCCGCCCATCATGAGGAAGTTGTAGCGTCCGTCCACGGGATCGATGGCCGGACCGGAGGAGAAGATGCTGCCAATGGCGTTGCGCCCCACGTTGAGCAGATAGGCCGCGTAGCCCAGGGATCCGCTGCTGATCACCAGTGCCAGGACAAGGGCGATGCCGACGCCCGGCCGCGCGCCGGGAACCAGCAGCACAGGCCGGATGAGGCGCAGGGTATTGATGAACAGGACAGCCCAGCCGACGGCGAGGGCCACCAGGACGAGGATGATCACCAGCGAGGCGAACTGGTTGGTGATGACGTTGATGAGCAGGGGCCGGTTGAAGAGCAGCAGCAGGAGTGCAAGGACGATTGCCGCCCAGGCGCAGAGCGTCACGCGCAGCGCCGTCCGCCCAAGTTTACGGTCGCCCGCCACGAGCTGTGCGCTGCCCGGAACGAACAGTGTCAGCAGGATCAGGACGAACGCGCGCTTGGTCCGCACCGGCGGCGACGCGCTCACCGGGTAGCGGACGGGGTCTATCAGGGACGTGTCAGACCCGGACTGGGGGACCTTGCTGCTGGACATTCCGGCGGTCCTAACGGTTGCCCCGCAGTGTTCCGCTGCCCCCGGCAAAGACCTCGCTGACCTTCTGCCGGAGGTTGGCACCCTTGCGGGACGCCACGGCGTTGAGGTCCGCGGCGAACTCGAGCAGGTCCGCGCGGAGGGACGCGGCGAGTTCGTCGGTCCCGGAAGCCAGCATGCGCACGGCCAGCAGGCCTGCGTTGCGGGCTCCGGCAATGGATACCGTGGCTACGGGCACGCCGGCGGGCATCTGGACGATGGACAGCAGGGAGTCCATGCCGTCCAGCGTCTTCAGCGGAACAGGCACCCCGATGACCGGCAGGGGAGTGACGCTGGCCAACATGCCGGGCAGGTGTGCCGCGCCGCCGGCGCCGGCGATGATGACGCGAAGCCCGCGCTCGTGGGCGGTCTGGCCATACCGGATCATCTCCGTGGGCATCCGGTGCGCTGACACCACATCGGCCTCGAACGGGATGCCGAACTCTGCCAGTGCTTCCGCCGCCGCTTCCATGACGGGCCAATCCGAATCGGAGCCCATAACCAGCCCCACCAGGGGGCTTGCCGCGGATCCGTTGGCCGGGGTGATGGGGGCGCTCATGCGTTCTCCTCGAATGTCATGGGCGGCTCTTCTGCCGGTGCCCGCCCGTCACGGATGATGCCAGCCACAATCCCGGCCCGGCGCCGCACTGACTCTACTTCCGTGGTGGAGGCGCCCACCAGATTGACGTGGCCGATCTTGCGTCCGGGCCGCACCGACTTGCCGTAGCAGTGCACCTTGGCCGCAGGTTCGCTGGCCAGGGCCTGCGGGAATGCCGCATACAGGTCCTGGTTGTCGCCGCCCAGGAAGTTCTTCATGACTGTTACCGGAGCCAGCGCGTCGGTAGCGCCCAGCGGAAGGTTCAGGACCGCACGCAGGTGCTGCTCAAACTGGCTGGTCACGGCGCCGTCCTGGGTCCAGTGCCCGGTGTTGTGCGGGCGCATCGCCAATTCATTGATCAGGAAGCCCGCCCCGGCCCCGGGAGTTTCAAAGAGTTCCACCGCCAGCACACCGGTCACACCAAGTTCTGCGGCGATCCGCAGCGCGGCGTCCTCGGCTGCTGCCGCAACCTCCACGGGGATGTCCTGGGCGGGGGCGATGACTTCGTCGCACACACCGTCCACCTGGATGGTGTGGACAACGGGCCAGGCGCGGGCCTCACCGTCCGGGGTCCGTGCCACCAGCGCTGAAAGCTCCCGGGTGAACTCCACCTTGGCCTCCGCCAAGAGCGGGCTCATTGCGGCGAACCAGTCGGCTGTTCCGGCCGCCTCGTCCGCCGACCCGACGATCCTGACGCCCTTGCCGTCGTAGCCGCCGCGCGGAGTCTTCAGGACCACGGGCCAGCCGGTGTCATCGCCGAAGCGCACCAGCGCATCAACGTCGTCAACGGAGGCCCACACCGGGTTGGGCAGTTCCAGCCGGTCAATGGCTGCCCGCATCACCAGTTTGTCCTGGGCGTGGATGAGGGCGTCGGGGCCTGGCTGGATGTTGACCCCGGCCTCCTGGAGTGCCCGGAGGTGGGCAGCCGGGACGTGCTCATGGTCGAACGTCATGACGTCGAGGTCCTTGGCAAAGTCCAGGAGCGTCTGCAGGTCCTTGTAGTCCCCCACCGGGGATGTGGACACCGCGGAGACGGCAGAGACGTCCTCACCTTCCGCCAGGACTCGGAGTTCGAAGCCGAGGGCAGTCGCGGCTGGGGCCATCATTCGGGCAAGCTGGCCGCCGCCAACAACACCTATTACTGGAAAAGTCACATCTGCCAGCCTACCGAAAACCGCCCGATAACCCGGCTTCCGGCTGTGGCGGGAAGCGATATTCGAGGTAACGCGGCCCCTCCAGCGGGGATTATTGGGAGGCTGCTCCAAGGTTCGAGGCGCTAAAATGGATCTCTGGCCAAAAGGCCCACACGTTATACGGCCTTGGAGGGTCATGATTTCCGCACTTGCAGACCGCATCCGGGGCCTGGCGTCGCTGTTTTGGCGCGAGGTTGCCAAATTTGGGGCGGTGGGCGGTGTGGCCTTCGTCATTGACAACGGCCTGACGTACTACCTGATGCACGGTCCCATGACGGACAGCGAAGCAAAGGCGCGGTTCGTTGGCGCCACGGTGGCCACCGTCTTCTCGTGGATCGCCAACCGTTTCTGGACCTTCCGCCACCGCCGCCAGGACAATGTCCTGCGCGAGTTCGTCATGTTCGTCCTCATCAACGGCATTGGCATCGGCATCTCCACCGGATTCACGGCGCTGGCCAAGTACGGGCTCGGCGTCACTGATAAGAACCTGCTGTTCCTGGCCGGTGTGGTCGGCATCCTGGTGGCCACCGTGGTGCGCTTCTTCGCCTACCGCTTCCTCGTGTTCAACAAGGAACTGGACGAAGAGCCGGAGTTCTCGCATGACCACGAGCTCATCGAAGTGCACCACCACGGTGCGCCGGTGGCGGCAGACAACGAGCGCCAGCCGTCCGCGGACGGTCCGGCGAAGTCCTAGGGGGACGTTACCGCCCCCTTCCGGAATGGCAGGGGTACCGGGCGGTGCCTGACGGTGCTAGTTGCCGTGGATGCGTTCGGCGGCCAGCAGCCTGTCGGTCAGCTGGACGTCCGGGTGGGTGATCACCACGGACCCGTCCTGCTTCCATGCCCCGAGGGCATTGGCAAGTGCCGCCTCCAGGCCATCCCCGGCCGGAATGTGCAGCCGAACGCCGTCGTCATGGCTGACGGCGAATCCCTCCAGCAGGTCCTGCTGGAGGTGCTCACGGCCATCCGATCCTGAGATGGCCCGCGCCAGGGGATCGGGATCGGCATGCGCCAGGAAAACATCTCCATGCAGGCGCACTTCGGCCGCGTAGTCGAGGCAGCCGCCGGCGAGCTCACCCGGCCATCGCATCGCCAGGGCAGGAAGCGCGACGGCGATCACGGCGTCGTAGGTTCCGTCTGCCGGTTCCTGCCCGGGTGTCCCGCCGTTCAGCCGGTCGGGGTCGGCAGTGACGAGGAAGTTGGCGCCCCCACCATCCAGGACGGTCTCGAGGCCCAGCTGCCAGGCGGCAAGTGCCCACACCATTGTTTTCCAGTGCGCGGGAAGGGCCAGCCTGATCTTCATGCCGGGCCCGGCATCGAGCTCATCCTGCAGCAGGTTGCTGGTCTTTGCTACCCAGTTGTCCAGGACCCGGCCGGAAAGTTCCACCCGCTCGCCCTCCGGCCCGTACCACGTCAGCCGCGGTGCGGTGGAGTTGCCTGAGCGGAGGCTGTTCATCAGCTGGATTGCCGGAGTAGTCATGCCTCCATCCTGCCACTGGCACCCGTGCCGGTCATCCGGCCCGGGTGTGGCGGCAGCAGAGGCGATCGGCGCCGCATGAGATCTTTATCACATGAAGTAGTAAGCGGGCTTGCTATTTACCGCGAAGGGCGTTACTTTCGCGCGGGGACAGCGTTTCCGGTCCGTTTTCCGTCCTTTTGGCCGGCGGGAGAGGGGGAAGCGGCTCCAGTGGGTAAAAATTCCCGGGCGTGGCGTGCACGTGGTTCGCCGAGGTCACTGATTATTATCCCGGCTGCGGCTTGACTCGCCTTAGTTACACACGTGTAATTAGATGTCTAGAGGCAACTGCGTAAATACCGGCACACAACCGAGTGTCCACGTATCCAGGCAGTGGCTGCAACACCAGGAGGGTCGCCGTGGGGCAAGCAGAGCGTATCCAGGAAGATGCCGTCGTGGCCGGACAGGCTACGGCAAGGTACCGTGCCCGGGGGGTGCCCAGCGATTGGTACGTGGATCCCGCCGATCCTGCCGCCGCGGACCGCTACAACAGCAACACCGGCACTGCTCTTGAAGACCAGGCCACCGCATTCCTGGCAGCCCACGAAGCCCTTCTCGATGGCGGCGCGGAACCCGAAGACGAACTTGACCCGCCCATGGAACTGGCAGCTCCGGGAACGGTGCAGCCGGTGTGGATCGGCCTGCCGCTCCAGCAGGACTTCGACGACGAAGGGGAACTGGGCTGGCAGACCGACGCCCTGTGCGCCCAAACCGATCCTGAAGCTTTCTTTCCGGAAAAGGGCGGTTCCACCCGTGATGCCAAGAAGGTCTGCGGTGCGTGCAATGTCCGCTCACAGTGCCTGGAGTACGCGTTGGCCAATGACGAACGGTTCGGCATCTGGGGAGGCCTTTCCGAGCGTGAGCGCCGACGACTGAGGAAGCGAGCGGTCTGATTCACCAGGATGTCCATGTCACTGCCGTTGTGGTTGCCCACAACGGCAGTGCCTATCTCCCCAGAACGCTTGCAGGCTTAGCGGACCAGACCCGACCGGTCGACTATGCACTAGGCGTCGATACAGGGTCCGGCGACGACTCCCGGACCCTGCTCGAAAACACATTGGGCCGAGCCCATGTCGTCTCCCATGATCACGGGAAGGGCGGCATGGGCGCCGCTGTGTCCGCAGCCCTTTCGGAACTGGCCCCGGGCGGGGCAGCCAGGCCTGACGGCAAGCCGGAGTGGATCTGGCTGCTCCACGACGACGCCGCCCCGGCCCCGGAGGCCCTGGCCGAATTGCTCGGCGCCGTGGAACGTGCGCCCTCGGTGACCGTTGCCGGCTGCAAGCAATTGGACTGGCACGAGGAACGGAAGCTCATCGACGTCGGGCTGTCCACCAGCAGGTGGGCGGAACGGCTGACGCTCATCGACGCCGACGAGCTCGACCAGGGACAGTACGACGGCCGCAGCGACACTTTCGCCGTCAACTCGGCGGGAATGCTTGTGCGGCGGGACGTGTGGGATCAGCTGGGCGGATTCGACCCCGGGCTTCCGGGCACCGGAGACGACGTCGACTTTTGCTGGCGCAACCGGCTGGCAGGGCACCGTGTTGTCGTAGTGCCGGCGGCCCGAATGTTCCATGTGGCGCACAGGCCGCATGGCTTGGGAAACCCGGCAGCAGCCAGGAAGGCCCAGGTGCACCTGCGGCTGAAACACTCGCCGCTGTGGATGGTTCCGGTGCATGCCCTAGGTGCCCTGCTCGGAAGCCTCTTCAGGCTGGTCCTGAGCGTCGTGGTGAAGGACCCGGCCCATGGAATCACGCAACTCGCTGCCACGTTCGCCGCCCTGGCACGGCCACGTGCCCTTGCCCGCGCCAGGAAGTCGGCCCGGCAGACCCGGCGCATCCGCCGGTCCGTGATCCGCAAGCTCCAGACCCCGCGACGGGAAGTCTGGAGCCACCGGCGTTCCCTCATGGAAGCCATTGGCGCGGATGACAACCCCGCGGACGAGCTTGAACAGGACCCCCTGGCGCACCAGCCCACCGGTGACTCCGCAGACGATTTCGCCGCGCTGGCGACCCGGAAACGCGGCTGGGTGGGCAACGGCGCCCTGGCCGCCTTCATCATCGCTTCCCTTGCCTCGCTGTTGGGCCTGGCGGGCCTTCTCCGTGCGGAGGCTGTGGCCGGCGGTGGCCTCATCCCCATCTCCACTGGCCTGGGGGACATCTGGCAGAACGCCTCCGGCTGGTGGATCAATCTTGGGGCGGGACTTCCCGGCCACGGAGACCCCTTCGATTACGTGCTGTGGGTCCTGGGGGTACTGGGCGGCGGCAACGCGAACGCGGCCATGGCCTGGCTTATCATCCTTGGCACGCCACTGTCCGGACTGACGGCGTGGTTCGCCGCAGGCGGGCTGACCACCCGGCGGAGACTTCGCCTGGCCGCCGCACTGTTCTGGTCGGCTGCGCCAGCACTGCAGGTTGCCCTGAACCAAGGGCGGGCCGGAGCCCTGGTGGCGCACCTGATGGTTCCATTGGTTGTCCTGGCCCTGCTGCGGGCTACGGGTTCCGCTGTGGGCCACGGCCGGCACGCGTTACAGCAATCGGGTCAGCGCGCAGCCGAGAAACCGGCCGTCCGGCCGGGAATCAACGGAACGCCTTCCTGGACTGCCGCGGCCGCGGCGGGCCTCGCCCTGGCCGTCGCAGTTGCTGCCGCACCCTCCCTCCTGGTCCCGGCAGCCCTGGTCATCATTATCTGTGGCCTTCGGATGGGCCGGCGCGGCCGGACCGTGTGGTGGGCCCTCCTGCCGAGCGCTGCGTTGTTCATTCCGTTCGGCATTTCGGTGCTCGACAGGCCGCGTGCCCTGCTTGCCGACCCCGGCATGCCCCTGCCCTTCGAGGCTGCCCCGCTCTGGCAGCAGCTCCTGGGCCAGCCGCTGGCGTTCGACCCCGTAAAGGGGCTGGTGGGGCTGCCGCTCTTCGAAGACGGCGCGCTGCCGTGGGCCCTGGTGCTGGCGGTCCTCCTGGCAGCACCGGTACTGATCCTTGCCGTCTCGGCGCTTTTCGCCCCGGGACGCGGGTCCGGGACGGTGCGGACGCTGTGGGCAGCGGCCACTGTGGCGCTGGCCTGCGGATGGCTGGCCACCCAGGTGGCCACCGGTGCCACTGCGGACAGTCTCGTTACCCCGTTCACCGGACCGGCCGTTTCCGCCGCTGCGTTTGCCCTTCTGGGTGCCGGACTGCTCGGAGCGGAACGGCTCCTGAACGCGGCTGGCCGGGCAGCCGCCAAAGAGCCGCGCCGTGCCACGGTGGCCAATGCGGCGGTAGCAGTGGGCATGGCGGTCCTTCTTGTGGGCCCGCTGGCCAGCATGGCCGCATGGTCTGCCCATAACCTGCTGCGGACCGCCCCAGCGACTGCGGCGCCCGCCGTTCCCGAAGAGTCCGGGACACCCGGGCTCGGTACCGCCAGGCTCATAGAGGCTGCCGGCACCCGCACCCTTCCAGCCACCGCAATCGACCGCGGAACCGGTGCTGAGCAGACACGGACACTGCTGATCGGTACCCGCGAGGACGGCACCTACGACGCTTCCCTGATGCGTGGTGCGGGAACCACCCTGGACAGCCTGTCCGCTATTGCCTCGGCCCGGAGCATCACTGGTGCTGCGGGAGCCGAGACTGTGCGCGGCGACGACGACGTCACAGCGTCCGTCCGCAGGGTAGTGGCCACACTGGTTGCCGGGCAGGGCGTTGACCCGCGCGAAGACCTTGAGAAGCTCGGCGCCGGATTCGTGGTCCTGCGCTCGGCAGATACCGCGGCTCAACTGACCGCAAGCCGGATGGACGCCGTCCCGGGGCTTGTGGCTGTGGGACAGACCGACGTCGGCTGGCTCTGGCGCATTACGTCCCGGAACCAGTCCGCCACACAGGCAGCGGAAGTTGCCCACCGCGTCAGGATTACGGACAGCAACGGCACCACGCTGGCCATGGTGCCATCGGGCCTGAACGATGTCGACGCATCCGTTGCCGGTGGCCCGGAAGGCCGCCTGGTTGTCCTGGCCGAACGCGCCGATCCTGGCTGGACCGCCTGGCTCGATGGCCGGAAGCTCACATCCACCACGTCAGGATGGGCGCAGGCGTTCACGCTGCCGGCGTCCGGCGGACAACTGACAGTACGCTACGAGAACCCCTGGTCCTGGTGGGTAGGAGCAGCCCAGTTCACCATCATCGGCCTGACGGTCATGCTCGCCGTCCCCATGCCGGTCAACAGGCCCAGGACCGGTCTGTCACGCGACGAAGGCGCCCTGCGTAAGGAAAAGCAGAATGCATGAGCACCCCACCCGTCCCGCCGCAGCCGATGCCGCATCCGGGCAGGACCGGAACGGACTTCAAGGCCGGAAGGACTCCGGCGCGGCTGACGTCCCCGCCGGAGGGAAGCGGCGGACGACGGCCCTTGCAGGGGCCGCCACAGCCATCCTTGTCCTGGCCTGCACCGGAGGTGTCGTTGCCGCAGGCTCGCTGCTGCCCAACGCCGCCTCCAGCCGAAGCGTCCAGCCTGCTGCTGCCTCTGTTCCCGCCGGAACCAGCGTGGGTGTGTGCCCGGGCCCGGCGCGCCTGCTGGAGGGTACCGAAGCAGGTACCGATCCGCAGTTCAGCCCGGAGTCGGACACCGCCGCCACCATCGTGACCGGCGCGGTATTGGGGACTGCGGGTGTAGTACCCGGAAGCCGGCTGTCGCGGCTGGAAGGGGCTACCGCCGTCGAGATCGCCAAGGCTCCGGGCGCACCGGCATCCGAAGGTCCGCGGCAGGAACTGCTGGCCGGTACGGTGTCAGGCCGTGGGGTGGACTCGGTCACTGTCCTCAGCGCCGACGCCGTGGCAAACCAGAAGGCCTCCGCGGCGGGGGCCATGATCTTCAGGGCAACCGACGGTGACCTGCAGGGTTCGGCCGCGGCCAACTGCCTGCAGCCCTCCAACGACCAATGGCTTGCCGGAGCCAGTACCACCGTGGGCCGGACATCGGTGTTGGTCCTAAGCAATGCATCCAGCAGCCCGGCCACCGTCAGCCTCGAGCTGTTCGGCGGGAAGGGGCAGATCCAGGCGCCGGGAAGCCGCGGCCTGCTGGTGGCGCCGGGAACCACGCGTTCAGTGGTGCTGGCCGGGCTGGCGCCGGGCGAGGAACAGCTGAGTGTCCGTGTCCGCAGCACTGGCGGTCCCATTGCGGCGGCCATCCAGCAGAGTGTCCTGCGCGGCCTGACACCCGGGGGAGTGGACTTCATTACGCCGGGCACTGCGCCCGCTGTCCGCCAGGTGATGACCGGCGTTGACATCCAGGACGCTGCCGGCATCGCTGCGCTGACCTCTAAGCCAGGATACGCAGACGCCGCGCCCGCGCTGGAGATCACCGTCCCGGGGCCGTCCGACGCCGTGGTCGAGGTCAAGCTCTATGGACGGGACGGCCAAAAGGCACTCCCGTCCGGCGGCGTGATCACAGCCAAAGCCAATTCCATCACCGAAGTATCCCTGGCAGGGGTGCCGGCCGGGAACTACACGGTAGCGGCGTCGTCCGACGTTTCGTTTGTGGCGGCAACGCGCATCACCCGCGGGCTGCAGGCGAACCAACCCTCGGACCTCGCCTGGGCGGCATCCGGAATCCGGCTGGGCAGCCAGCACGTGGTGGCCGTGCCCAAGGGCGGAACCCGCCAGCTGGTATTTGGCGCCCTCGATGCCAGGGCCACCATCACCTACGCCGCGATCACCGCCGACGGCAAGGTAAAGGCACCGGCCACCGCCGATATCGCCGGCGGAACGACGGCCTCCATCACCGTCCCCAATGAGGCAGACGGTGCCGGGGTTGTGGGCTACGTGGTGTCAGCATCCGGCGATGCCGCCTACGGTGCGGTCCTGGTGGGACAGGATGGCCGGAGCGACGTCTCGTCGCTGCCGTTCCAGCCTGCAGCCGCCGGGCAGGAAACGGTCCCTGTAGCCCTGGGCTACTGACCCGCCTGCGCGTTCAGTAGCGGCGCCGGTACACCGGGTCCAGGGTTTCGGGCGCCACGCCCAGCATCTCGGCAGTGTGCTCAACGACGACGTCGTGAACCATGTCCTGGAGTTCCTCCACGCCCGGGCAGGCCTGTTCCACTACGCGCCGGTAGACGGTGATCAGCGGCCCGTCATCCCCGGCTGCCGGCGTGTAGGCGCCCATGGGTGCGGGTGCGCCGGTGGCGGCCAGGAGTTCCAGCTCGGGTGGGATTTCATCAACGCCGAACCTGACGCCGTCCAGGGTCTTGCCCCAGATATCGTGCAGCCGCTGGGCCGAGTCCAGCACCATGTCATCGAAGCGGTCGCCGCGCGTTCGGTAGCCGGGGTGCGTGGGCAGCATGACTTCCCCGCGCAGGCCCCGGCCGTGACGGTTCCGATGGCGCCGCATGAAGCTCCGGCCGGCGGCGGACGCCCCGGTGGTGGACTCGACATCCGGGTCAGCCAACCGGACCGTCAGGCCTGAATTCTGGTTCGATGACTGCATACATTGACTTTAAACCCGGACCGGGGATTCCGCGACAGATTCGCCCCGCAGCGAAGGCGCGTCCGGGCAGGGGCCCCAATGCGGCGTTTTGGCGTGGGTGCAGAGTAGTCTGGGATGTCGTGGGAGCTATCCGTCAGTGTTCAAGATCTGCCTGCCGCCAGTCGGCGGTGGCAACCCTGACCTATGTGTACGCGGACTCCACCGCTGTCCTGGGTCCGCTTGCCACATACGCAGAACCGCATTGCTATGACCTCTGTGAGCAACACGCCGACTCGCTGACCGTTCCCCGTGGCTGGGAGGTGTTGCGGCTGGCCATGCCCTCAACTCCGCAGCAGCACGGCCCGGACGATCTCCTCGCGCTGGCCAACGCGGTGCGGGACGCGGCAGCAGTGCCCGCCCAGGCGCCGCAGCAACCCGCGCAGCGCAGCCAGCATTCCGCCTTGGAGGCGCCCGCCGGGGCCGAAGGGACCCGAAGGGGACACCTGCGCATTTTGCGCGAGCCGTCCTAAGCCCTTTCTGGCGGTACGCTGGAACCTGCACACCATTTCCGCTACCGGCGCGAGCGCGCCCGCCAGGGAGCCTGAAGCATATGCCAAAAATCAGTTCCGAACTGTTGTCTGTCCTGCGTTGTCCCGTCACGGGCTCGCCCCTGGTGCAGGAGGGCGAGGAACTGGTGGCCACGGCCGCGGGGGCTGGCGGCGTGAAGCCCCGCTACGCCATCGAGGACGGCATTCCCCTCCTCCTGCCCCCGGAACTCCTGGCAGCCGCGACGGCCGCCGGGTCCGACCAGCACGACTCGGACCCCGCCGAAGGCGCCGTCCGCTAACCCCGCCCGGCCCCGGTGCATGACTCCCGGAGCCCCCTGCGGAACACCAAACAACTGCCATTTCCAGGCCCTCCGGAAACGCTGATGCGGCCTGTTCATGATTTCCCGGACACAGCAAAGGACCATTTATGACCTTCGATTACAAAATTGCCGATATCTCCCTGGCAGAGGCCGGCAGGCACCAGATCCGCCTGGCGGAGCACGAGATGCCCGGCCTGATGTCCCTCCGCGAGGAATTCGGCGCCAGCCAGCCGCTGAAGGGCGCCCGGATCGCGGGCTCCCTGCACATGACGGTACAGACCGCTGTGCTGATCGAGACCCTCACCGCGCTCGGCGCCGACGTCCGGTGGGCGTCCTGCAACATTTTCTCCACCCAGGACGAGGCTGCCGCAGCCGTCGTCGTGGGCAAGGGAACGGTGGAGGACCCCCAGGGCGTCCCCGTCTTCGCCTGGAAGGGCGAAACGCTTGAGGAATACTGGTGGACGGCCGAACAGATCCTCACCTGGCCGGGTGCCGAGGCCAACCCTGAGCTGGGCCCCAACATGATCCTCGACGACGGCGGCGACGCCACCATGCTGGTGCACAAGGGCGTGGAGTTCGAAGCAGTCGGCAACGTTCCGTCGGCAGACCCCACCGACTCCGAGGAATACGGCATCTTCCTCGACGTCCTGCGCCGTTCGCTGGCCGCCGATCCGCAGAAGTGGACCCGGACCGCCGCCACCATCAAGGGCGTCAGCGAGGAAACCACCACCGGCGTCCACCGCCTGTACCAGCTCGCCGAACAGGGCCAGCTGCTCTTCCCGGCCATCAACGTCAACGACTCCGTCACCAAGAGCAAGTTCGACAACAAGTACGGCATCCGCCACTCGCTTCCGGACGGCATCAACCGGGCAACGGACGTCCTCATGGGCGGCAAGGTCGCCGTCGTCTGCGGCTACGGCGACGTCGGAAAGGGCGCGGCGGAAGCCCTCCGCGGCCAGGGCTCGCGCGTGATCGTTACCGAAATCGACCCCATCTGCGCACTCCAGGCGGCCATGGACGGCTACCAGGTGGCCAAGCTTGAATCCGTGCTCGCCCAGGGCGACATCTTCATCACCACCACGGGCAACAAGGACGTCATCATGGCCGAGCACATGGTGGGCATGAAGAACAAGGCGATTGTTGGCAACATCGGCCACTTCGACAACGAGATCGACATCGCCGGACTGGCCAAGGTCCCCGGCGTCAACAAAGTCGAGATCAAGCCGCAGGTACACGAATGGGTCTTTGACCAGGGCACCGGCTCCGAGCGTTCCATCATCGTCCTGTCCGAGGGGCGCCTGCTGAACCTGGGCAACGCCACCGGCCACCCCTCCTTCGTAATGAGCAACTCCTTCGCGAACCAGACCATCGCCCAGATTGAGCTGTGGACCAAGAAGGACCAGCCCGCCGACGAGCGCGAGTACGGGAACCAGGTCTACGTCTTGCCCAAGGTCCTGGACGAGAAGGTGGCCCGCCTGCACCTGGATGCCCTTGGCGTGGAACTGACCGAGCTGACCAAGGACCAGGCCGAGTACCTGGACATCGACGCCGCCGGCCCGTACAAGCCCGAGCACTACCGGTACTAGAAGCCGCCGCCAACAAGCCGTTACCAAGAAGTAAGGTGCCCGGGCGCCCTCCGCGCCCGGGCCGTTACTTCCAGCGCCTAGGATCTGATCATGGAGCCTGAAGTCCAGCCCCGCCGCCCCCGGTCCCTCAAGAAGATGCTCATCATCGCTGTGGTGTGCATCCTCGCGGCTGCCGGCGGTGTGTTCGCCGCCGTCGCCCCCGGCCTCGCCGGCGTGGATCTGGAATCCGAAGCCGGATCCGCTACCCGGACCTCTCCCGGCATCGCGTCACCGGTGGTGGCTGCGGTGAAGTCCGAGGCTTCCCCGGTCAACGGCGCCAAGCAGGTCAACCCCGCGGCTCCCGTGTCGTTGAAGGTCAGCAACGGCACCATCGAGCGCGTGACGCTGACCAGCACTGCCGGCGAAAAAGTGGATGGCAGCATCGACCCTGCCGGCACCGGATGGACCGCCACGGCGCCACTGAAGTTCAACACGGACTACAGCTACACGTTCGTGGTGAAGGACGGTGCGGGACGCGAAACGAGCACCACCCAGCAGTTCAGCACCGTCTCGAGTTCGCACGAGGCTGACGCCGCAGTGTACCCGCTGGACGGCATGAAGGTGGGCGTGGGCCAGCCGCTGCAGATCATCTTCAGCGAACCCGTACTCAACCGGGACGCCGTGGAGAAGGCCATCAAGATTACCAGCAGCGCCGGGCAGGTGGGCGCCTTCCACTGGTACAGCGACAAGATGGTGCGGTACCGGGCGGAAAACTTCTGGGCCGCAAATTCCACCGTCACCATGGACATGCAGATGTTCGGCGTGGACCTGGGCAACGGCCAGATCGCCAATTTCGACAAAAAAGTGAAGGTCAATATCGGGGATAAGAAGGTGGCCGTGGCGGATGCCGCTGCACACACCTTCACCCTCAGCGTCAACGACCAGCCGGTGAAGACGCTGCCCGTCAGCATGGGGGACAAACGGTTCCCGTCAGCCCGCGGCTTTGGCGTCCTCATGGAAAAGAACCGGTTCGACCACTTCCGCGCCTCCAGCATCGGGCTGAAACCCGGCGACCCGGCCTATTACGGTGACGTGGATGTGGAGTACACCATCAGGCTGACGCTCAGCGGGGCCTACATCCACCAGGCGCTTGAATCCGCCTTCCCGTACATCGGCAACACGAACGTCTCGCACGGCTGCATCGGGTTCGCCCCCGACGGCGCCGCCTGGGTCTTCGACAACATGGGCACCGGCGACGTGGTGAACATTATTAACACCGAGGGTGACTACGCCGCCCACGATGACGGATACGGCGACTGGAACATCCCCTGGGCTGAGTACGACAACTGACGTCAGCTGCCGAAAGGCAGCCGCTGCAGCCGCTCGCCGACCTCCGTGTTGCGTTGGCGCTGCCTGACCAGTTTGGAGAGTTCCCGGTTCCGCCGCTCGGCCACGACGGCGGCAAGGTAGTCGTCCGGGCCGGTGCCGGGCGGCGGCCCGGGCGCCACGTGGGCCGCGAGTTCGGTGGCGATAGACGCGGCCATGCCTGCCCGGGAAAGCGGCGCCATCCTGCCGGCCTGCCGGATGAACTGGGACGCCCGGCGTGCGGTGGCATCAGGGACGCGGCCAATATCCGCCGTCCGGGCCCAGGCGTGGAGGCCTGGCGGGATGGAGACCGGAACCGGCCGCTCGGCAGCGACCCGGGTGCGGACTGCGTAAGTTCCCGCCATCAGGTCGCCGAGCCGCCGTGACTTATCGTTGAAGAGTGCCACGGCAATGGCCAGGCCGCCGAAGGTCAGGTAGACCTCCAGGAAGCCGGCCAGCCCACGGATGAGGGCGTGCCGGAAGCGGATGGCCCCGCCGTCGTCCCGCACCACCCGGAGGCCTGCGGCAAGCTTGCCCAGGGACAGGCCCCGGCTCAGTGTTTCCAGCCCCACCGGGACAACCACCAGGCAGAAGACCACGCTGCACAGGACCAGCGCGCGCATGGCGGCCTCGTCCAGGTCCCCGCCGGCGGTGGCGAGGCCGATCAGGATGACCACCAGCAGGACCATGTTGAAGAGGACGTCGAGGAACAGTCCCAGGGCGCGCGCTGCGAAGGAGGCGGGGCGCAGCTCCAGGACCACGGCCTCACCGGTGATGATCGAACCCACGTGCGTATCCGTTTCCTTGCGGCCGATGGTGCAGTCGGTCAAAGTCTAGTGCGGTGCCGCTAGGCTGGTGCCGTGGATATGGACGCCTTTTCCGCCGTCAACGCGGACAAGTGGTCGCGGCTGCACGAGCTTTCCCACAAGGGCAAGCTCAGCGGGCTGGAGGCCGATGAGTTGCTTGCCTTGTACCAGGCCACGTCCGCCCACCTGTCCCTCGTCCGTTCAGTTGCCCCGGAAAGCGGACTGTCCGCGTCCCTCTCAGCCACCCTGGCGCAGGCACGGACACGGTTCACCGGTGCACGGTCCAACCCCATGGCAGACCTGGAGCGGTTCTTCGTCCTCGCGCTGCCGGCAGCGTTCTACCGCCTGGCGTGGCTCACGCTTGCCTGTGGGGCTGCCTTCCTCGTCATTGGCGCCGCCTACGCGGTCTGGATCGGATCATCGCCCGAGGCCCTGCGCGCGGTGGCATCGGAGGCTGCGGCCAAGCAGTACGTCGAAGAAGACTTCATTGACTACTACTCGGAGAACCCGGCTGCTTCCTTCGCCGGCGCGGTGTGGACCAACAACGCCTGGATCAGCGCCCAGGCTGTTGCCCTGGGCATCACCGGTGTATGGGTGCCCATCATCCTTTTCACCAATGCCCAAGGTGTAGGCGTGGCAGCTGGCATCTTTGCCGCCGCCGGCAAGTCGGACGTCTTTTTCAGCTACATCCTTCCGCACGGCCTCATGGAACTCACCGCCGTCTTCATTGCCTGCGCCGCTGGCCTTCGGATCTTCTGGGCCATGGTGTCGCCGGGGCCAAGAACCAGGCTGCGGGCTGTGGCGGAGGAGGGCCGTTCGTTGGTCACCGTGGCGCTGGGCCTGGTCCTGGTGCTCTTCGTGTCCGGCCTCGTGGAAGGTTTCATCACGCCCAGCCCGCTTCCAGCCTGGGCGAAGATTGCCATCGGCGCCGCCGTGCTGGCCTGTTACTGGACATACACCCTGGTATGGGGCCGCCGCGCCTACCAGGCGGGGGAGCGGGGCGACCTGCGCCGCGAGGATGCAGGCTACACGGAAATCGCTGCCTGAATCGTTGTAATTGCTCCGGGGTGGTTCCTCGCCCGCGTCAAGGAGCGGGCGGTAGGCTCAACAACAGATGAAGCGCGCCAGCCTATCCCAGCGCGGCGCGGACACCCCAACGGAAGTGACGCTGTTGTGAAAGACGAGACACCGGCCCGCGCCAAAAACGCCAAGCCGCAGCCTGAACCTTTCCTGGATACGTCAGGGGACTCGGACGAGCCCGCCTTCTCCTGGATGGCGGCTGACTCGGCCGACCGCGACACCGGCAAGGACACCACCCCCCGGGACCGGTCCCTCAATGACGGCACCGGAAAGGAATCCCCGGCACCGGCGCGCACTGCGGACGGCTCCGGAAAGGAGACCCCGATTCCGGTACGCACCGGGGATGGGACCGTCACGGAAGGCGCGGCTGTACCCCTGGACCAGCAGCCGGACAGCAGGTCTGGCCGCCGCGCCGCGGAACCCGCCGACGAACCAGCCGCCCAAAAATCTGCCACTGTGCAGGCCCCTGCAGCCGGGACGTCCGCTGCGGGATCCTCTGCTGCAGCACCATCCGCCACCGGCAAGCCTTCCGGGAAGGGCGACGGCGGGGTGTTCCGCGAACCGCTCCCCACGTCCGCGCTTTCGGTCCGCCCACCCGAGGAGGAAGTGGAGCGGCGCAATGCCGAGCGTGAGAGTGCGGCCAACGCCAAACCTGTAGCACCGAGGGTCATGCAGGTCCTTCTTGCCATCTTCTTCCCGGTGGTCCTGCTGGTGCTCGCGGTCCGCGCAGTCACCAGCCCGCTGTTCCTGTGGATCGAATACAACCGCCCCAGCTTTCCCGGCGACGGTTACGGGTTCAGTACGGACGACAGGATGACCTACGGCTCCTACGCCGTCGACTACCTGAGTAACTGGGCAGGTCCGCGCTACCTCGGCGACCTGGTGCACCGCAGCGGCGACAAACTGTTCAAGGACGGCGAAGTCAGCCACATGGCCGACGTCAAGACCGTGATCCTTTCCACCTTCGGAGCGGGCATCCTGCTGCTGGTCCTGGGCGTCATTGCCGTCCTGTATTTGCGCAAGCGCAGCGCGGGGGGAGTCCGGCGGGGCCTCTTCGCCGGTTCCATTGTCACGCTGGTCCTCATCGTGGGACTCGGCACGCTGGCGTTCCTGGGCTGGCAGCAGTTCTTCACCGAGTTCCACCGGATCTTCTTTGCGGACGGATCCTGGACCTTCAGCCTTGATGACACCCTGATCCGGCTGTTCCCCGGCCAGTTCTGGATGGACGCCGGCATCGTGATCGGGGGCCTGGTGCTCCTCGTCTCGCTGGTGACCCTGATCCTCACCTGGCCCACGCGCCGCCGGCGCGGCGTGGCTCGGGCGGCGGAAGAGACCACGGAGCCCGCTCAGGCGTAAAGCTTGGCCACCTCGGCGTTGAAATCGCTGACGACGGCGGACCGCTTCAGTTTCAGCGACGGCGTCAGGTGGCCGGATTCCACCGTGAACTCCGTGTCCAGGAGCGTGAACCGGCGGATGGATTCGGCCTTTGAGACCGAAAGGTTGGCATGGTCCACCGCTTCCTGGACGGCCGCGAGGACCTCGGCGTCAGTGACGGCGGCCTGGCGCTCCAGCGGCTGCAGCCCGCGCTCCGACCTCCAGTCAGCCAGTCCATCCGGGTCAAGGGTGATCAGCGCTGACACGAACTTTTGGCCGTCACCCACCACCACGGCGTGGCCCACCAGCTGGTGCGCCCTGATGATGTCTTCGAGGGGCCCGGGGGCCACGTTCTTTCCGCCGGCCGTTACCAGGATGTCCTTCTTCCGGCCCGTGACTGTCAGGAAGCCGTCCGGGTCCAGTACCCCGAGGTCTCCGGTGCGGAAGAAGCCATCCACGAACGCGTCGGCATTTGCCTCCGGGTTATTGTGGTAGCCCCTGAACACGCCGATGCCTTTGACCAGGATTTCGCCGTCCTGGGCCACCCGGATGGTGGTGCCCGGAATGGGAATGCCCACGGAGCCAACGCGAGTCCGGGTGGGGGTGTTGGCCGTACACGGCGCCGTGGTTTCGGTGAGGCCGTACCCCTCCAGCACCGGGATGCCTGCACCGCGGAAGAAGTGTGCGTCCTCCAGGGAAAGGTGGCTGGCTCCGGACACGGTGTAGCCCACCTGGCCGCCCAGTGCCTGGCGCAGCCGGGGATAGAGCAGCCGGTCGAATATGCCGTGCCGGACCCGCAGGACGAACCCGGGCCCGGACCCCTCCCCTCGGCTTTGCCGGTCCTGTTCGGTGGAGTAGGAGATCGCTGCTGCTGCGGACGCCTGGAAGAGCCGGCCTTTCCCGGCCAGTACTGCCTTGTGTGCGGCGGTGGCCCGGACCTTTTCGAAGATCCGGGGGACCACCAGCAGGAAGGTGGGCCGGAACGTTCCCAGGTCCTCCAGCAGCTGCGCGGCGCCGGGGGTGTGTCCCAGGGTGGCCCCGGCGGAGAGGCAGACCACCTGCACGGCCCGGGCAAGGACGTGGGCCAGCGGCAGGAACATCAGGGTCCGGGACTGGTCCTGGACCAGGAGCTCCGGCAGGAACGCCACAATGTTCCGGGCCACCAAAGCAAAGTTGCCGTGGGTGATTTCGCACCCTTTGGGGCTGCCGGTGGTGCCCGATGTGTAAACCAGGGACGCGACGTCGTCGAGGCCCGCCGTGCTCCGCTGCCGTTCAAGTTCGGCGTCGCTGACTCCCGCGCCCGCAGCCGACAAGCTGGCGAGGTGCGGTGCTTCGCCGTCGTAATCCATCCGTATGACGTTGACCAGGCGGTCCCGGAGCGTGGCAGAGCCGGCCACCACGCCGCTGACAAGCTCCGCCGTAGCGTGGTCCTGGACAAAGACGCGGCGCGCTCCGGCATCGTGGAGGATCCAGTCCACCTGGCTTGCTGAGGATGTTTCGTAGATGGGGACTGTCACTCCGCCGGCGAACCAGATGGCGAAGTCCACCAGGGTCCACTCGTAGGAGGTGGCCGACATGACGGCTACAGTGTCGCCGGGTTCGAGCCCGCCGGCGATCAGCCCCTTGGCCAGTGCGCTGACGTCCTGCAGGAACTTCCCGGCCGGTACATCCACCCACCCGTTCGGCCCTTTGCGCCGGTACAAAGCATGCGCGGGATTGGCGGCGTTCCGTTCCAGCAACAGGTCCGTTACGTTGCTGGCGGCGTCCAGCCCGACCAACAGTTCAGTGCTTGCTTCTCTCACGACAGGTCTCCGTTCCGCAGCCAGGCCGCGGCAGCGGCGTCCATTGGGGTCTGATGCCATCCTGCCCTAGATCCATGACGGCATCCACATGCGGACCTTCCATGCGTCGTAGGGGATGACCTCCGCTGCCCACACGGGGTAGAAGAAGGCCGACAGCATGATGGCTGCCGCCACGAACAGGACCACCAGGTACAGCCCCGAGCGGCGCCGCCATGGCGGATCGGATGCCCTGCCGAGGACCAGGCCCAGGCAGTAGGCGAGGGCCAGCACCAGGAAGGGCTCGAAGGACACCGCGTAGAAATAGAACATGGTCCGGTCCGGGTACATGAACCACGGCAGGTATCCCGCGGCAACGCCGGCCAGTATGGCACCGGCGCGCCAGTCGCGCCGTCCCGCCCACCAGAAAAGCAGGACAACCAGGGAGATGGCCGCAGCCCACCAGATCAGGGGGTTGCCCACGGAGAGGATGGCCGACGTGCATTTGGCGACGTCGCAGCCGGGGGTGCCCTGCTGGGGGGATTCATAGAAGAACGACGTCGGCCGGCCCAGTACCAGCCAGCTCCAGGCGCTGGCCTCGTAAGGGTGCTCGGAACTCAGGCCCTGGTGGAAGGTGTAGGCCTCCTGGTGGTAGTGGGCGAGTGACCGCACGGCGTCCGGCAACCAGCCCCACGTTGCGGAGGGGTTGGTTTCTGCCCAGTGGCGGAAGTAGGCATTGTCGGACCGGAACCAGCCGATCCACGTCAGCGAATAAACGACGGCGGCCACCGGAACCGTGCTGAAGAAGGCGGGAAGGCCGTCCTTGATGATTCCGCCGCTGACCCAGCCCCGGATGCCCGCCACCCGCCGCGCATTCAGGTCCCAGAAGACGGTGAGCAGCCCGAACCCCGCCAGGAAGAACAGGCCGGACCACTTGGTGCCGACAGCCAGTCCAAGGCAGACACCGGCCGCGATGCGCCACCAGCGGACGCCAAGCCACGGGCCGGACAGCAGTTCTGCCACCGGCGGACGTCCGCCATTGCGTGCCGCAGCAGCGGCCAGCCGGGCAGCGAGCCTCCTCCGGCCATCTTCCCGGTCCATCAGGAGCGCCCCGAATGCCGCCAGGATCCAGAACATCAGGAAGATGTCCAGCAGCGACGTGCGTGACATGACCAGGTGGTGGCCGTCCACTACCAGCAGCAGGCCGGCGGCTCCGGCCAGCGGAAGCGACCTGAAGAGCTTGAGGGCGATAAGGGAGACCAGCAGGACCGAGAGGGTTCCGGTCAGGGCCGCTGCGAAGCGCCAGCCGAAGGGATTGTCGGAGCCGAAGAGCGCCATACCCGCGGCGATCATCCACTTGCCTACCGGCGGATGGACAACGTATTCGGGGGCGTTCAGCAGGACATCCGGATTACCGGCGTTAAAGGAGTCGTTCGCCTTGTCCGGCCAGCTGCGCTCGTAGCCGCTGATGAGGTAGGAGTACGCGTCCTTGACGTAGTACGTCTCGTCGAAGACCAGCTTGTGCGGTGCATCCAGGCGGAAGAAGCGGAGGATTCCCGCCACCACCGCCGTGAAGACGGGCACCAGGACGAACCAGATCCGCAGCGAGGGCGGGTACTCCCGCCATGACCGGACGTTGCCCAGCAGCCGCGTCCGGAGTCCGTCAGCGCTGAAGGCTTCCGCCGGCCGGACCACCCACGGCCGGGACCTGCCGCGTACGGACCGGAGCGGACCTTGTTCACCAAGCCCAGGAAGGGTGCCTGCAGACGCCGCGGGAGCGGGTTGTCCGGCTCCCGGCCGCCGCGTCGAGGTCTGCGTCACGAGCCCCATGCTACCTTTTGCAGCTGGCAGTCCTTCCCAGCAGTAGGCTGGTGGCGTGGATTCTTCCCCCAACACCTCACCAGCCGCCGGCCCTGCGACCCCCGGGCGCATCGTCCTTGCTGCCACGCCCATCGGAAATGTCGGCGACGCCTCCGCGCGCCTGGTTGAGCTCCTGGGGACAGCGGACATTGTTGCCGCGGAGGACACCCGCCGCTTGCACCGCCTGGTCCAGAGCCTCGGCGTCACTGTGGCCGGAAGGATCATCAGCTACCACGAGCACAACGAAGCGACCCGGACCGCGGAACTCCTTGACCAGGTACGGACGGGCAGCACCCTGGTGATGGTGACGGATGCAGGGATGCCGTCGGTCTCCGATCCTGGTTTCCGGCTGGTGGAAGGTGCCGTTGCCGCCGGGCTGACGGTCACCGCCGTCCCCGGCCCGTCCGCTGTCCTGACCGCCCTGGCGCTGTCCGGCCTGCCGACTGACCGGTTCTGCTTTGAGGGTTTCCTGCCGCGGAAAGCCGGTGAACGTGCCGGCCGGCTGGCAGACCTCGCCGGTGAGCGCCGGACCATGGTGTTTTTCGAAGCGCCGCACCGGCTTGAGGTGATGCTCCGCGCGCTGCGGGAGCGTTTCGGGCCGGAGCGGCCCGTCGCTGTGTGCCGGGAGCTGACCAAGACATATGAGGAAGTGATCCGGGGGTCCCTCGACGAGCTGCTGCACTGGGCCGAAAACAACGAGGTCCGCGGCGAGATTGCCGTGGTCCTCGGTGGCGCGCCGGAGCAGGCTGCCGGAACGCCGGAGGACCACGTGGCGGCAGTGAACGAACTGGTGGCCCAGGGCATCAGGCTCAAGGAAGCCGTGGCCGCCGTCGCAGAGGACGTCAGGGTCAGTAAACGTGAGCTGTATTCGGCCGTCCTTGCCGCCCGCTGAGTCCAGCTCGAACCCGTCCGGCCCGTGGAGGAAAGTGCTGTGCAGCTGCACAGTAAACCCGTGATGGGGCAGTGCGCCGGAGCGTAGACCCCTCTCCGTGCCCGCAGTAGTGTGACAGTTAATCGGCCTCCGACGCTCCGCCGCTAAGGCAGGACACCACGGCCGCCACAACCCTACTGACGAGGGAGTCATCGTGACTGTTACTGCACAGGCCGCTGTTACCGCCGACCGTGAAAGCCGGCTTCTGGCCTCCGTTCCCACCGGTTTGCTGATCAATGGCGAGTGGCGTGATGCCGCTTCCGGCAAGACGTTCGACGTCGAGGATCCCGCCACCGGCAAGGTGCTGCTGAGCATTGCCGACGCCGGCGCCGAAGACAGTGCCGCGGCCTTGGACGCAGCGGTGGCTGCACAGGAGTCCTGGGCAAAGGTTCCGCCGCGCGAGCGTGGGGAGATCCTGCGCCGGGCTTTCGAGCTTGTGACTGAGCGTGCCGAGGACTTCGCGCTGCTGATGACCATGGAGATGGGCAAGCCCCTGGCCGAGGCCCGCGGCGAGGTCACCTACGGTGCAGAGTTCCTGCGCTGGTTCTCCGAGGAAGCTGTCCGCGCGTTCGGCCGCTACTCCGTTGCCCCGGACGGCAAGTCCCGCCTGCTGGTGACCAAGAAGCCCGTTGGCCCGTGCCTGCTGATCACGCCGTGGAACTTCCCGCTGGCCATGGCCACCCGCAAGATCGCACCGGCCGTCGCCGCCGGCTGCACCATGGTCCTGAAATCGGCCAACCTGACGCCGCTGACTTCGCAGCTGTTCGCCGCCGTGATGCAGGAAGCCGGACTGCCCGCCGGTGTCCTGAACGTCATTCCCACGTCCACGGCCGGCGCCACGACCGGTCCGCTGATCAAAGACTCCCGGCTGCGGAAGCTTTCCTTCACCGGGTCCACCGAAGTGGGCCGCCGGTTGCTTGCCGATGCGTCTGAAACCGTGCTCCGGACCTCGATGGAACTCGGCGGCAACGCCCCGTTCGTCGTCTTCGAGGATGCTGACCTGGACGCGGCCGTCGCCGGTGCAATGCTGGCCAAGCTGCGCAACATGGGTGAGGCCTGCACCGCTGCCAACCGGTTCATCGTGCACGAGTCCGTCGCCACCGAATTTGCGGAGAAGTTCGCCGCGAAGATGAAGGAGATGACCACCGCCCGCGGCACCGAGCCCGAGTCCAAGGTGGGCCCGCTGATCGATGCCAAGAGCCGGGACAAGGTCCACGAACTGGTTTCCGACGCCGTTGCCTCCGGCGCGAAGGCTGTACTGGGCGGCGCGCCGGTGGACGGCCCGGGCTACTTTTACCAGCCGACCATCCTCTCGGGAGTCAGCGAAGGCACCCGGATCCTGTCGGAGGAGATCTTCGGCCCGGTGGCCCCCATCATCACGTTCTCCAGCGAGGACGACGCCGTCCGCCTGGCCAACAACACCGAATATGGCCTGGTGGCGTACGTCTTCACCAAGGACCTCAACCGGGGTATCCGGATGGGTGAACGCCTCGAAACCGGCATGCTCGGCCTGAACGCCGGGGTGATTTCCAACGCCGCGGCACCGTTCGGCGGCGTCAAGCAGTCCGGCCTGGGACGTGAAGGCGGGCTCGAAGGCATTGAGGAGTACCTCTACACCCAGTACATCGGCATCGCCGACCCCTACGCGGGCTGATCTCTGCGCCGGCAGGAGGGCCGGCGAACGTGGTGGGATCGCCTTAGTCAGTTGCCTTCCTGCTCGTGGAAGCCGCCGTGCGCAGTCCGGCCCGGCCCGGCCGGGCGGGCGCGCACGGCGGCTTCTGCGCTGGTCTCTGCGCGCCGCGTCCACGCGCGGCCAGCGAGCCTGAATGGAGCGGTGGCGAGCCTGCCCAGGCGGCCCAGGACGGAGGGCGGCAGCCACCTGGCCCGCCACCGCTGCAGCAGTGTTGCGTTGGCCCGCAGTGAATCCTCGAGCGGCCCCAACTGTCCAGGCGCTGTGGCGGCGCCATGCGAATCCGCAACGCGCCCGGGACCGGACGAACCGGCGTCGGGTTCGGCAGGACCGTCATCCTGCTCCGGCGGCCGGCCGTACCTGCGCCGTTCGAAGGCCGCCGTGACGGCGGCAACCGCACGGTGCGCCGCCTCATCCATGCCGTCCGGCTCGCCCAGCAGCGAAGTCCGCAGGCGCGACGCGTAGGCGCGCGGTGATTCACTGGTGCCGGCCGGGAGCCCGTAGTCCCGGCCAAGGTCCAGCATCTCGCTCCATGCCAGCGGAACTGCATCAGCGGCGTTTCTTGGCCGGAGGCGCCGCGCACGGATTCCGGTGCGCACCAGCCGCGGTGACGCCGCGAGCAGGAGCACGCCCAGCACGCCACCCGTTCCCAGCAGCCATGGCAGCACCTGCGCGCCGGCATCAGTGCTTCCGCCGCCAACGCCGGGGGCCGGTACCGGGGTGGCACTGGGAGCCGGGGTCGGAGCCGGGGCGGGATCGGGCACGAGGTCATCATTGTTCTCAACAGAGCCCGGCGCGGCAGGGGACGCCGTTTCGCTGGCGTAGTCCGGCACCACGCCACGGGACGGCGTGGGCTCGAACGGCACCCAGCCCAGCCCCTGGAAGTACAGCTCCGGCCAGGCGTGCGCGTCCCGCGCGTCCACCTCGTACTCCGAAAGCTCGCCCTGGCCGGCCACAGTTACCGTGGCACCGGTCAGCCTCCCCGGCGCATACCCCACCGCGATCCGGCTGGGGATCCCCTCCAACCGCGCCATTACCGCCATAGCTGAGGCGTAGTGGATGCAGTATCCGCTCTTCTGCTCCAAAAAGTCGGACAGGACTGACAGGCCGTTGCCGTCATAGCCGCCCTGCACGGGCGACTGCAGGGAATACGTGAACTCCGATGAGCGCAGGTAGCGCTGGATGGCCATGGCTTTCTCATATGGCGTGGCGCCCGCACCGGCCACGCGCCCGGCGGTGGTCCGGACGATTTCCGGCACGTTCCCGGGGATCCGCGTGAAGTCGTCCGGAACGTCCCGCACTGGAGCGGAAGACTGCTCCAGCAACGCGGCCGTCAGGTTGGGCACCGACGATGTCACCACGTACTCCTGGCGCCGGGAGGCTGTGGCGTCGGAGCCTTTGATGCTCAGTGTCGCGGGGTCCCAGGTCCACCGGCCGTTGAGGCCGCGGACGGTTTCCGGGGCGTACGGGGCCGGAAGGTACGGGCTGCTGAACGTGCCGGTGTCAATGGCCGTAACCTGCTGCTGTTCGTCGGCGAGGACCGCATAGCCGGGATCGATCGGTCCGCCCAGCGGCAGCCGCGATGCGGTGCGATCGTCCGGGCCCCATGATTCGCCGTCGAAATGGTCCACCGTGACGGACCTCAGGTACAGGGGAGCGGTGGCGCTGGTGGCGTAGGTGATCCGGCCGCTGCCGTCCGGTGTCCTCAGGCTGTTTCCCAGGGTGATCATGGGATTCAGGCCGGTTCCGGTTCCCCACGGATTGAGCCGGGAGCCTTGCGGGAAGGTGCCCTGGTCGAAGCCGGGGACAGCCAGCGGTACCACCAGGGTGGCGGCCAGCGCCACGGCTCCGGTGAGAACGGCCCGGCGAAGCTGCCCCGGGTTCCGTGCAGCCCCGCCCTGGCTGCGGAAGTCGGGGGCAAACCATTGGCTGCAGGCCAGGATCATCAGGTATCCGGCCACCGTTGCAACGAATCCCCAGAAGCCGACGCTTTGCGGCTTGATCATTGCCGGCACCACCAGGATGGCCAGCAGCCCCACGCCGGTGGCCGCCGGCATTCCGAGCGGGACGGCCAGGGCATCCACCAGGATCACTGCCAGTCCAAGGACGGCGCAGATCACCATGACGATGCCCACGTTGGGTGCAACGGGGGCCGTCTCTGACAGGACGGTTTCGCTGGCACGGCGGATCAGCTGGCTGACGTCGGAAAACGTTGCGGCGCTGGGAATCACGCCCAGAATGCTTGACCCGCGGAAGAACGTCAGGGTGAGGATGGCCCCCAGCGAGAGGAAGCCGCCCGCGGTGACCAGCAGCGGTGCTGCGCGCAGTGCCCGAAGCCCGGCGAGGGTAAAGCCCACCGCGCCCACGGTGGTTGCCGCCGGCCAATACCAGGCCCAGCCGCGCAGGACCCCATTCAGGGACAGGGCAGCCCCGCAGACTGCCAGCACGATGGCTGCGGCCATGGCCCAGGGGTAGGCGCCCACGCGGGCGGGCCTTGCCCCGTCAGTCGGTGGGCCCTGGGTACCCGTTCCCGGGGTCCGGGCCGGCGCCATGGTCACCGGACCACCCCCGCCCCGCGACTGGCGTCGCTGGAGGGCGCGGGCAACGGCACGTCCTGGTCGAACGATCCCCAGGCGGCAGCGGTGCCCACGGATGCCGGGACGGCCACGGCGCGCCATCCGCCCTGTCGCAGGGTCTCCAGCGCGGGCGAGAAGTCTTCGGGTTTCTCAGCCACGATGACGGCAAAGGCGTTGGTTCCGTAACTGGCTGCGGGTGCCAGGGCGGTTGCCTCCTCGGGCGAGATGCGGCCCAGGACCGCAATCAGCGGCCCGCGCATGCGGTGTGCGGCCAGCTTGTCCATGAGCCGGTCGTCGAATGCCGCCGGTCCCGCATCCTGGCCATTGCGGCTGCGGGGGCGCAGCAGCGCTGCAGCGGAACCCGGGCCGGAGGACGGCCGGAACCTGCCACTGGTCCGAGCGTGGTGCGGCCCCGTGAGCTGGATGGCAGCGAGGCTCTCTGCGATGGACTGGAGCCCTGACGCGCCGCCGTATTCCTCTGACTCCGGTTCCGGCGCCGAGGGCGAATGCAGGAAGGCGGGCTCGCCGCGGACGTCCAGGAAGCGCAGGCCGTAGTTCCGCTCGGCGAGGTGTGCGCTGATGGACATGGCCGCCACCACCGACCATTCGAACGTCCGGCTGGTCATCATGGTGTGCCCGTCCTGGCTGGCTTGGCCGGCCTGGCCGGCGGCTGCGGTGGAACCGCTGGAGAATGCTCCGTACCGGTGGTCCAGGATAATCGTGGCCTCCGGAGTCGTGACGGATTCTTCCTGGCGGACCATCAGCGAGCCATGCCGGGCGGTGGCCGCCCAGTGGACCCTACGCATGGGGTCGCCGTGACGGTATTCGCGCGTCATGACGTCGTCGTCGCTGGGGTTGGCGCGGGTCCTGGTCGCCGTCACGCCGTCGTTCCCGCGCGCGCCGGCCAGGCCGGTAGCGGGGAGCACGACGGCGGCAGGCGTCACGGTGAGCGTGTCGCCGTCGTCGATGGACTGGCGGTGAAGCGACAGCCCGAAGGGGTCCGTGAACTCGGCGGTGACCGGCCCAATGCGGAATTGGCCGCGCTGCTCCGAACGCAGGTGGTATTCGTACCGGCTGGTACCGCCGGAGGCCGTACGCGAGGGAAACCGGAACGCGGGCGAAGAACCGAACCGCGGCGGCAGGCGTTCCTCCATGCTGGCCCGGCCGCTGCCTGCACCGGACCGCGCCACGGCAAGGCGCACGGTGGTGGGGGAGGACGTCTCCACCGGCGAAGGATGGAACTCCCGGTACACCCGGAAGCGGGGCTTCACTAACCGGATACCGGCCAGCGAAACCAAGGGGAGGACCAGCAGCAGGATGCTGAGGGTCAGGAGGTCCCTGCGTCCCATGATCTGGGCGGCGGCCAGGGTGAAGCCCCCGGCAGCAAGCATGCCCCACCCCCGCGCGGTGAAGAGGTGCTGGGGCAGTCTGTCCATGAGGGCCATGGCGTACCGCTTAGCGGTTCCTGCCCGAACCTGCCACGGACGCGGCATTCCGGGCGGCCTGGCTCCGTGTTCCGGCGGCTGTGCCCGCACCCGCCGTGTTGCCGGCGCCTGCGGGTGCCTGCGGGACCGGGAGCCGCGACAGGATGCCCTGCAGCACGGTGTGTGCCGTTTCGCCGGCCCCGGCCGCCTTGCGGTCCAGGATGATCCGGTGCGCCAGGACAGCCTCGGCCACCTGGACCACGTCGTCGGGGAGGACGAAGTCGCGGGCGTCCAGGGCGGCGGTTGCCTTCGCCGCGCGAAGCAACTGCAGCATGGATCGCGGACTGGCCCCCAACCGCAGGAGTGGGCTTTCCCTGGTGGCCCTGCCGACGGACACGGTGTATTCCTTCACGGCCTGCGAGACGTACACCTGCTGGACGGTGGTGATCATGGCCGCTACCTCCGCAGCGGTGACCACGGCCGAGACCTTGGCCAGCGGGGAGGCCGCCTGATGGGTTTCGAGCATCTCGATTTCGGCGTCCTTGTCCGGGTAGCCCATGGAGATCCTTGCCATGAACCTGTCCCGCTGGGCCTCGGGCAGCGGGTATGTGCCTTCCATCTCGATGGGGTTCTGGGTGGCAACCACCATGAACGGTTCGTCGAGCCGGTAGGAAGTGCCGTCCACCGTCACCTGGTGCTCTTCCATGCATTCGAGGAGGGCGGACTGGGTTTTCGCTGACGCCCGGTTGATCTCGTCGCCGATGACGATATTGGCAAAAACCGCACCCGGACGGAACTCGAAGAGCCGGGATGACTGGTTGTAGATGGACACGCCGGTCACGTCGGAAGGGAGCAGGTCCGGCGTGAACTGGATACGGCTGACGGTGCAGTCAATGGTTTTGGCAAGCGTTTTGGCCAACAGGGTTTTGCCGACGCCTGGAACGTCTTCCAGCAGCAGGTGGCCCTGGGCGAGCAGGACGGTCAACGCAAGCTCCGCGGCGTCGGACTTCCCGTCGATCACCGTGTTGACAGTACTGAGGATCCGCTGGCTGGCGTCGTGGAACGAGTCCGCAGCCATGGCGGCGGCACGGTGCCCGTTCAGGTGGCTGACGGGATCGGAAACGCCCGCCAGGTTGCGGTTCGCAGCGCTCACATCGTTGGCAGTGCGTCGGTAGGATTCCATCGGCAACCTTTCAGCCCGGGTTTCACCTGGACGGGACAGCAAGCCTGCCTTCGCCCGTCGGTGGGCGTTCTCATGTGCTCCCACCAGACTACTAACACAACTGCCTGGCCTGGCATAGAGTTCCGGCGAAATCGTGGTGCCATCCGCCGTTAGGCTGGAGTGATGTGCAGTCCGCAGACCCCCGATGCCTACCGCGAACCCTCAACGGGCGGTTCCCAGAGTGCCGCGGCATCCCCCAAACGCGAATATCCGCCAGCGCCCGAACCGCTGCCGGTACCCGTGATGGATAACCACACGCACCTGGATTTTCCTGATGGGAAAGGGCCGGTGGGAATAACCGCGGCCCTGGATGCCGCTGCCGCCGTCGGTGTCCAGGGGGCAGTCCAGGTGGGCTGCGACCTGGAATCGTCGCGGTTCACCCTTCAGGCGGTGCAGCAGGATGACCGGTTGCTGGGCGCTGTGGCGCTGCACCCCAATGATGCTCCGGAATATGCCGCCCGCGGCGAACTCGAAGACGCCCTCGCCGAGATAGAGCAGTTGGCAGCCCACCCGCGGATCCGTGCCATTGGCGAGACAGGCCTCGACTTCTTCCGCACGGAAGGCGAGGGGCTGGCCCACCAGCGGTACTCGTTCCGGCGGCACATTGACATCGCCAAACGGCTGGACCTCACCCTCCAGATCCATGACCGGGACGCACATGCCGACGTGGTGCAGGTTCTGGCGGAAGAGGGCGCTCCGGACCGGGTGGTATTCCATTGCTTTTCCGGCGATGAGGAGCTTGCCGCCATCTGCAACCGCGAGGGCTGGTATATGTCGTTCGCCGGAACACTGACCTTCCGGAACGCGGCCAACCTGCGGTCCGCGCTCGCGGTCGCATACCCGGAACTTGTCCTGGTGGAAACGGATGCCCCGTTCCTGACCCCGCATCCGCACCGGGGCCGGCCCAACGCCAGCTATATGGTGCCTTACACCGTCCGGGCCATGGCCGAATTGACAGGCACGGACCTCGCGGAACTGTGCACCCGGATCAGCTCTAATACGGTGCGGGCATACGGATCCTGGGGCTGAGAAGAGTCACATTGAGGAACCTTTAAGGCATACGTGGTATGCAAATTTGTTGGTCCGTTTATAACGCTACGGTTACAGTGGAAAACTATTAGCCGGGGTCGGGGAAGGCCAACGGGTAATTTCGCTTCCTTTTCAGCATCACATGCCGGGACCCCGTTCCGACATGGCCGCTGTCGGGAAGCAGGCGGCGCAAAGGTGCCCGGACTGCTGCTCAAAGGCGGTGCCGGGCATTTTACTGCGCAAATCCCCGTGCCCGGATGGACCTAAAGTTACGGGCAATCGTGGTCAAGTTCTTCACATCGGATGGCAAGATCAGCTTTTTCAAGGTTGGAGCCCAGCTGCTGGTGCTGTGCACCCTGGTAGCGGGGCTCGTAGCCTTCGTCGGCAATAACAAAACCGTCACGCTCAACGTTGATGGCAAGGTCTCTTCCGTCCAGACCTTCGGCGGCACCGTAGGCCAGGTCGTCAAGGGCGCCAACATCGAACTGAAGCCCGCAGACAGGGTTTCCCCAGCCATCGACGCCTCGGTCCACAACGGAACCGTCATCAACGTCAACCAGGCCAAGGAAGTCAAGGTCAGCCTCGACGGAGCAGAAAAAACGGTCAGTACCACCGCGCAGGACGTCGCAGGCCTGGTCACCGAACTCGGCGTGGCCAGCACCTCATCGCTGTCCGTTCCCAAGGACGCGCAGCTCGCACTTGCCGGCTCCTTCGTGTCCATCTCCACCCCCAAGTCCGTCAGCATCGTCGCCGATGGCAAGGTGAACACCACCA
Organism: Pseudarthrobacter sp. SL88; assembly: GCF_026672455.1. Taxonomy (NCBI): domain Bacteria; kingdom Bacillati; phylum Actinomycetota; class Actinomycetes; order Micrococcales; family Micrococcaceae; genus Pseudarthrobacter; species Pseudarthrobacter sp. SL88. The sequence continues at coordinate 2,659,481 of NZ_JAPPRD010000001.1, read as the reverse complement.
CCACCACCGCGGCCACTGTAGGCGACGTGCTCCAGGGCGCCGGGCTGACCATCGGCGCCAACGACAGGACCTCCCAGCCCGCCAACGCGCACGTCGTCAACAACATGGTGATCAAAGTGTCCCGCGTTGATAACGGCCAGACGGCGAAAACCACCGAGGACGTCCCCTTCGAGACCGTGACCACCGAAGACGCCGAGATGCTCAAGGGCGAAAAGGAAGTCACCCAGGCAGGCGCTGCGGGCAAGCTGGAGAAGACCTTCAAGCTGGTCCTCGTGGACGGCCGTGAAGCCTCCCGCACCCTCGTCTCTGAAGCCGTAGCCGTCCAGCCTGTCGCTGAGAAGGTCACGGTCGGCACCAAGGCAAAGCCCGTCGCCCAGGCCGCTGCGGCCCCGGCCGCCGGCAGCAACACCGGCGCTGCTGCTCCGGCCATGATGAACGAAGCCATGTGGGACAAGATCGCCCAGTGCGAGTCCACCGGAAACTGGAGCATCAACAGCGGCAACGGCTACTACGGCGGCCTGCAGTTCGACATCCGGACGTGGATCGGCGCCGGCGGCGGGGCCTACGCCCCCAACGCCAGCCTGGCCACCAAGGCACAGCAGATCGACATCGCGAACCGCGTGTACGCGCAGCGCGGCCTGCAGCCGTGGGGCTGCGGCTGGGCAGCCAGCAGCTAGCTGATCCGCTGCCAGCCCGTACTGGCATGGTCCACGCGCCGAAGCCGGGCCCGGTATTTTCCGGGCCCGGCTTCGGCCGTTAACACGGCCTGCCCGGCGGAAACGGCCCGGCCGCGCGGGATAGGATACCTAGGTGACTGAACCCAACCCCGCCGCGCCCGCACCGCTTTTCGGTGCCTCCGACATTCGCCGGCTGGCAGGGGAGATCGGTGTCAGGCCCACGAAGACCCTCGGCCAGAACTTCGTCATTGACGGCAACACCATCCGCAGGATCGTGTCCGCAGCAGGAATCGCGGCCAATGAGACGGTCCTGGAAGTCGGCCCAGGCCTCGGCTCACTGACGCTGGGCCTGCTGGACGCCGCCGCGGCCGTCGTGGCAGTGGAGATCGATCCCGTCCTCGCCGCCAAGCTTCCGGCCACTGTGGCTGAATGGCGGCCGGCCGCCGTCGGGAATTTCCACCTCGTCGAGGCTGACGCCATGAAGGTCACGGACCTTCCCGTCGAACCAACATCGCTGGTAGCCAACCTGCCCTACAACGTGGCGGTCCCTGTGGTTCTGCACCTCCTGGAGCATTTCCCGAGCCTGCAGCATGGCCTGGTCATGGTCCAGGACGAGGTAGCCGACCGGCTGGCCGCCGGTCCGGGCTCGAAGACCTATGGCGTTCCGTCGGTCAAGGCGGCCTGGTACAGCCAGATGCGCAAAGCCGGAGTGATCGGCATGAACGTGTTCTGGCCCGCGCCCAAGATCCACAGCGGACTGGTCGCCTTCACCCGACGCGAGCCGCCTGCCACCAGCGCCACCCGCCAACAGGTCTTTGCCGTGATTGACGCAGCCTTCGCCCAACGGCGGAAGACCTTGCGTGCAGCGCTCAGCGGCTGGGCCGGGGGAGGGGCGGAAGCCGAACGCTGCCTGCTGGCGGCCGGCGTCGACCCCACCGCACGCGGTGAGGTCATCGACATCGCCGCATTCGCCAGGATCGCCGAAGCCAAGGAAGCGGGCGCGTGAACACGCCCGCCGTCCGGTTCGCCGCGCGGACGGTCCGGGTCAAGGCGCCTGGGAAGATCAACGTCTCGCTGGACGTCGGCCCGCTCCGGCCGGATGGCTACCATTCCGTGGCCAGCGTCTACCTGGCCGTCTCCCTCTATGAAGAAGTCGCCGCCACCAGCACGGAAACGCCCGGCATCACGGTGAGCCTGAGCCCGGGCAGCACCCTTGACCTTGACGCCGTCGACATTCCCCTCGACGCCAGCAACCTGGCCTACAGGGCCGCCGCCATCATGGCCGACGTTTCCGAGCACGCCACAGGGGTCCACCTGGAAATCACCAAGCGGGTGCCCGTGGCCGGCGGGATGGGCGGGGGATCGGCTGACGCCGCCGCTACGCTCCTGGCCTGCGATGCCTTGTGGAACAGCGGCCTCTCACGGGAGGAACTCGCGCACCTTGCTGCCGAACTCGGAGCCGACGTTCCGTTCTCCCTGCTCGGCGGAACGGCGGTAGGGCTCGGGGTTGGTGACCAGCTGTCACCGGCACTCGCCAAGGCAAAGACCCACTGGGTCCTGGTTACGGCCGATTTCGGGCTGTCCACCCCGGAAGTCTTCCGGACTTTGGACAGGCTGCGGGAAGCGGAGGGTGTGCACGCGGACGAGCCCACCGGCGTCGACCCGCACATCCTGGCCGCCCTGCGCGGCGGCGACGCAGACGCCCTCAGCCGCATCCTGGTCAACGACCTCCAGCGGGCCTCCATTGAACTGGCCCCGTCACTGCGCGATACGCTGGGCATCGGCGAATCGCACGGCGCCATCGCCGGCATCGTGTCCGGCTCCGGGCCCACCGTGGCCCTGCTCGCGGATGACTCCGTGGCAGCGGAAGCACTGGCGGAAGATCTGCAGCACCAAGGCCTGTCCGCCCTTGCCGTCCACGGTCCCGTTCCCGGTGCCCGCATCATCTCCGACACCCTTCTCTAGCAGCGCAATGCCCATCCGGGCAGCAGAAAGCAGTTCTTTTTGGCACACCTTCTTGGCGGCGAAAACCTCACGGTCTCCTTCGCGACCCGCACAGTCCTGGACGGCGTCACGCTCGGACTGGAGGAGGGCGACCGCATCGGCATGGTGGGCCGGAACGGCGACGGCAAGTCCACCCTGATGCGGCTGCTCGCCCTGCGCTCCACCCCGGATTCCGGCCGCGTTACCAAGCGCGGCGACGTCAACGTCGGCTACCTGGACCAAAGCGACGTGCTCGACGGCGACCTGACAGTGGGCGTCGCGATCGTCGGCGACCAGGCCGACTACGAGTGGGCGCGCAACCCGCAAATCCGTGAAGTCATGGGCGGCCTGGTGTCCGACGTTGACTGGCACGCCAACGTCCATGCGCTGTCCGGCGGGCAGAAGCGGCGGGTGGCCCTGGCCAAGCTGCTGATCGAGGACCACGACGTCATCATGCTCGACGAGCCCACCAACCACCTTGACGTCGAAGGTGTTGCCTGGCTGGCCCGCCACTTGAAATCGCGCTGGCGCGCCAACCAGGGCGCCTTCCTGGTGGTCACCCACGACCGCTGGTTCCTCGACGAAATCTGCACGAAGACGTGGGAGGTGCACGACGGCATCGTGGACCCCTTCGAGGGCGGCTACGCTGCATACGTGCTTGCCCGCGCCGAGCGGGACCGGATGGCCTCCGTGGTGGAAGGCAAGCGCCAGCAGCTGGTCAAGAAGGAGCTGGCCTGGCTGCGCCGTGGAGCCCCTGCCCGTACCGCCAAGCCGAAGTTCCGGATCGAGGCGGCCAACGCGCTCATCGCCGATGTTCCCGCGCCGCGGGATTCCATGGCGTTGAGCAAGATGGCCACCGCGCGCCAGGGCAAGGATGTCCTGGACCTGGAACACGTCTCGCTGAACTTCCAGGGCGACGACGCCGGGAAGAAGCTCTTCGACAACATCACCCTCCGCCTGGCCCCGGGTGAGCGGCTGGGACTGGTGGGCGTCAACGGCGCCGGCAAGACCACGCTCCTGAAGCTCCTGAACGGCGAGATCGCCCCCGATGCCGGGAAGCTGAAGCGCGGCAAGACGGTGGTCACCGCGGTGCTCACCCAGGAAGTCAAGGAGCTCGACGACGTCGCTGACCTGCGCGTGATCGAGGTCATTGAGCGCGAGAAGCGTTCCTTCAACGTGGGCGGCAAGGAATTCACCGCCGGCCAGCTGGTGGAGCAGCTCGGGTTCACCAACCAGAAGCAGTGGACACCGGTCCGGGACCTCTCCGGTGGTGAGCGTCGCCGCCTGCAGCTGCTGAGGCTGCTGGTGGGCGAACCCAACGTGCTGATGCTCGACGAGCCCACCAACGACCTCGACACCGACACCCTCGCCGCCGTCGAGGACGTCCTGGACGGCTGGCCCGGAACCCTGGTGGTGGTCAGCCACGACCGCTACCTGCTCGAACGCGTCACCGACCACCAGATGGCGCTCCTTGGCGACGGCAAGCTCCGCGGCCTGCCCGGCGGCGTGGACCAGTACCTTGAACTCCGCGAGGCCGCGCTGGCCGGATCCACCGTGACCGGCGGAGGAAACCCCGTCACCAGCGCCGGCGCCGCGTCTTCGGCAACCGGGACAGGACCCTCCGAAGCCGAAAAGCGTGAGGCCCGCAAGGCCCTCAACCGGATCGAGCGGCAGATCAAGAAGCTCGACCAGCAGGAAAAGAAACTGCACGACGACATGGTGAAGAGCACCGAGAAGTCGGACTTCGACGCCCTTGCCAAACAGAACAGCGAACTGAAGAACCTGGCCGACGAAAAGGACACCCTGGAGCTCGAGTGGCTCGAGGCCTCAGAACTCCTCGGCGACTAGGTCACCTTGGGTGCCGGAGGCCGCCTTTCGCCGTCGCTTAGACACGACGCATAGGGCACCTGCGGTCGCTGAGCGACCTCCGGCACCCGATGCGCCGCGATGCGCGACTTTCCGAAGGGCCGCCTCCGGCGTCGCCGACGTGGGCACGCTGCCCGGCAGCGCGCGTCAATGCGAAGGAGCAGCACGCAGGGGACAGGTGCCGCGCTCGCGAAGGTGACCAGCGCCTAGAGCTCCGACTGCAGCTCCGGGTCCTTCTTAAGGCCGGTGAGGCCGTTCCAGGCGAGGTTGACCAGGTGCGCCGCAACGGTGTTCTTGTCGGGTTGGCGGCTGTCCTGCCACCACTGGCCGGTCATGGCCACCATGCCCACCAGCATCTGCGCGTACATGGCACCGTCCTGGCCGCTGAAGCCGCGCCGGGAGAACTCGTCGGACAGGATGTGCTCCACCCTGGCGGTGACGTGGGACAGCAGGGTGGAGAAGGCGCCTTCGGGCTGGGACGGGGGAGCGTCGCGCATGAGGATCCGGAAGCCCTCAGTGCGGTCCTCGATGTACGTGAGCAGGGCGAGGGCGGCGCGTTCAACCAGGACGCGCGGCTTGGCTTCGTCGGCCAGTGCGGTGTTGATGGCGTCCAGGAGGATGTGGAACTCGAAGTCCACCACCTGGGTGTAGAGGCCTTCCTTGGAGCCGAAGTGCTCGTAGATCACCGGTTTCGAGACGCCGGCGCAGGCGGCGATTTCTTCGATGGTGGTGCCGTCCAGTCCGCGGACTGCGAACAGGCCACGCCCCACGTCGATCAGCTGGTTCCGCCGCTGAAGGCCGGTCATCCGTGTCCGCGGGGGGTTGTTGCTCACATTTCCATCATGCCCTACCCCGGCGGGCCCGTTTTCCCGCTTCCGGAAGGCGCCGGCTCCCGGCTGGCAGGGGCTGTGTCGCGCGCTGCCCCGAACCCGTGGCAAAATAGGGACTTGTGCCCGGGCCTTGTGCCGGAGGCATGGTCCGCCCTGGTGTAACGGCAGCACCCCGGCCTTTGGAGCCGTGGAGTATAGGTTCGAATCCTATGGGCGGAACTGCTGTGCGGGGAGTTCAGCAGGTAACTCCCGGTGCCGGGCCGGCGGAGGTTGGCCGGACACCATGAAGCGCCAGCGCAACAAAGCGAGGAGAATCCGTACGTGATCCCTGAAAACACCGGTCCGGCCGCAGTCATCGTATTGGCAGCAGGTGCCGGTACCCGGATGAAGTCACGTACCCCCAAGATCCTCCACGAAATCGGTGGACGCTCGATGGTGGGCCACGCACTCCTGGCCGCCCGCAGCATTGAACCCCGCCAGCTCGCCATCGTGGTCCGCCACGAACGCGACCTTGTGGCAGGGCACGTGGCAGAACTCGACCCGTCCGCGGCCATCGTGGACCAGGACGAGGTTCCCGGCACCGGCCGTGCCGTGGAGGTCGCGCTGCAGGCGCTGGACACCAAGGAAGAGCTCACCGGCACCGTGGTGGTGACCTACGGTGACGTCCCGCTGCTTTCGGGCGGCCTGCTGGCCGAACTCGTTGCCACCCACGAACGGGAAGCCAACGCGGTCACCGTGCTCACCGCAGTCCTGGAAGACGCCACAGGCTACGGCCGGATCCTCCGCGGAGAGGACGGCACCGTGACCGGCATCCGCGAACACAAGGACTCTACCGTCGCCGAGCGCCTGATCCGCGAGGTCAACTCCGGGATCTACGCCTTCGACGCCGCCGTGCTGCGCGAAGCACTTGGCAAGGTCACCACCGACAACGCCCAGGGCGAGAAGTACCTCACCGACGTGCTGGGGCTGGCCCGCGAGGCAGGCGGCCGCGTTGCCGCCGTCGTCACCGCTGACCGCTGGCAGGTGGAGGGCGCCAACGACCGCGTCCAGCTGGCCGCCCTCGGTGCGGAGCTGAACCGGCGCACCGTGGAGGCCTGGATGCGCGCCGGCGTAACAGTGGTGGACCCTTCCACCACCTGGATCGATTCCTCCGTCACCCTGGACGAGGACGTCCGCCTGCTGCCCAACACGCAACTGCACGGCACCACCTCGGTGGCGCGGGACGCCGTGGTTGGGCCGGACACCACCCTCACCGACGTTGAGGTGGGCGAGGGCGCAACGGTGATCCGCACCCACGGTTCCGGTTCAGTGATCGGCCCGCGCGCCGCTGTCGGACCCTTCACCTACCTGCGCCCGGGCACCGTGCTTGGCGAAAAGGGCAAAATCGGCGCCTTCTACGAAACCAAGAACGTCACCATCGGACGCGGCTCCAAGCTGTCCCACCTGGGCTACGCCGGCGACGCTGAAATCGGCGAGGACACCAACATCGGCTGCGGCAACATCACCGCCAATTACGACGGCGAGAAGAAGCACCGCACCGTCATCGGCTCAGGCGTCAGGACAGGTTCGAATACGGTCTTCGTTGCGCCGGTCACCGTGGGGGACGGCGCCTATAGCGGCGCCGGCGCGGTGATCCGCAAGGACGTCCCGGCAGGTGCGCTTGCGCTGAGCATCGCCGCCCAGCGCAACACCGAAGGGTGGGTCCCGGCCAACCGTCCCGGCAGCCGATCCGCCGAATTGGCCCAGGCGGCCATCAACAACTCCTCAAGTACCCCGGCATCTACAGAAGAGGGCAAGTAACAATGAGCGAAATTACGGCGCACGGCGAGAAGAAGCTGGTGCTCGCCACCGGGCGGGCACATCCGGAGCTGGCCCGGGAGATCGCCAAGGAGCTCGGCACCGACCTCCTCCCGGTGGACGCCTATGACTTCGCCAACGGTGAGATCTACGTCCGCGCCGGTGAAAGCGTCCGCGGCACGGATGCCTTCGTGATCCAGGCCCACCCCGCCCCGCTGAACAACCACCTCATGGAACAGCTGATCATGATTGATTCGCTGAAGCGTGCCTCCGCCAAGCGGATCACCGTGGTGTCGCCGTTCTACCCGTATGCCCGGCAGGACAAGAAGGGCCGCGGCCGCGAACCCATCTCCGCCCGCCTGGTGGCCGATCTCTACAAAACCGCCGGTGCGGACCGCATCATGAGCGTGGACCTGCACACCTCCCAGATCCAGGGCTTCTTCGACGGCCCCGTTGACCACCTGATGGCCATCCCGCTGTTGGCCGATTACATCCGCACCCGCGTTGATGCCGAGAACATCACCGTGGTTTCCCCGGATACCGGCCGGGTCCGCGTTGCCGAACAGTGGGCCGAGCGCCTGGGTGGCGCACCCCTGGCCTTCGTTCACAAGAGCCGCGACCTGACCGTCCCCAACCAAGCCGTGTCCAAGACCGTGGTGGGCCAGATCGAGGGACGCACCTGCGTCCTGATCGACGACATGATCGATACGGGCGGAACCATCTCCGGCGCCGTCCAGGTGCTGAAGAACGCCGGTGCCAAGGACGTCATCATCGCCGCCACGCACGCCGTCTTCTCCGAACCGGCGGCACAGCGCCTGTCCGAGTCCGGTGCGCGTGAAGTGGTGGTCACCAACACCCTGCCGCTGAACCCGTCGCAGCGCTTCCCGCAGCTGACGGTGCTTTCCATCGCGCCGCTCATCGCCCGCGCCGTCCGTGAAGTGTTCGACGACGGTTCGGTCACCAGCCTGTTCGACGGCAACGCCTAGCACCCGCCTGAGTGCCAGTGCCGGTACCGTTTTCAGTAAACGGTGCCGGCACTGGTAGGCTGTAGCCCGAAACCTTGGCGAGGGAGTGCGGCCGTTTCGACGGCCCGCAGATCTCCGTGATCGACTGGGTCTGACCTGTCCTTCAGATGAAGAACAGCCTTCTTGGATTGGGCCGCCCCGGCCGCCCGGCGTTGAAGGTCATCCCAGACCTCCGCCCTCGCTGAACACCGTTTAGCCTTCAAGGAGATTCCATGTCTGAGCAGAAGCTCGCAGCAGAACTGCGCACCGAATTCGGCAAGGGCTACGCCCGCCGTGCACGGATGGCCAACCTGATCCCCGCCGTCATCTACGGCCACGGCGCAGAGCCCATCCACATCACCCTTCCCGCCAAGGCCACCACCCTGGCCGTCCGCACCGCCAACGCCCTGCTGTCCCTGGACATCAACGGCGAAGGCCACCTGGCCCTGGTCAAGGACATCCAGCGCGACCCCATCAAGCAGATCATCGAGCACATCGACCTCCTGACCGTCCGCCAGGGCGAGAAGGTCACGGTTGACGTCGCCGTTCACGTTGCAGGCGAGTCCGCGCCCGGCACCGTCCACAACCTCGAGCTGACCAGCGTGTCCCTCGAAGCCGAGGCAACCCACGTTCCCACCGCCGTCGAGGTCAGCATCGAAGGCCGCGCCGCCGGCGAGCACATCCACGCATCCGACCTCGTGCTGCCCAAGGGCGTTGTCCTGCTGACCGACGCCGAGGCACTGGTTGTGAACATCTCTGAGGAAGTCGAAATCGCCGAGGAAGAGGGCGAGCAGGCCGAGGCTTCCGCCGGCGAAGCTGCAGCCACCGAAGCAGCAGCCGCCGAGTAGCCAACTCGCACGCTGTGGCAATGGCCGGATCCCGCACGGGGTCCGGCCATTGCCATTCCCCACCATTGCACCGCCACACCCACCTTAGGATTAACCCATGACTGATACCTGGCTGATCGTAGGCCTTGGAAACCCGGGAGCCCAGTATCAAGGGAACAGGCACAACATCGGCCAGATGGTCCTGGACGAACTGGCGGGGCGGATAGGTGCCGGGTTCAAGAGCCACAAGGCACGCGCCCAAGTGGTCGAAGGGCGGCTGGGCATCGGCGGTCCGCGCGTGGTGCTGGCCAAACCCATGACGTACATGAACGTCTCCGGCGGACCTGTGTCCTCGCTAACAAACTTCTACGGAATCACACCCGACCACGTGGTGGCGGTCCACGATGAGATCGACATCCCCTTTAATACTGTGAAACTGAAGATCGGTGGCGGCGAGGGGGGTCACAACGGCCTGCGCGACATCTCCAAGGCCCTTGCCACCAAGGATTACGTTCGCGTCAGGGTGGGGGTAGGCCGTCCGCCCGGCCGTATGGACACTGCCGACTACGTGCTACGTGATTTCGGTACTGCCGAGCTGAAGGAACTGCCGTTCCTGCTGGACGAGGCGGCCGACGCCGTCGAGCTGCTCCTGCGGGATGGCCTCACGGCGGCGCAGCAGAAGTTCCATCCGGCCAAGACCGCCGGATAGCTGGCCGCGCCGGGCGCCACAAAACTTAAAGTGGCTTTGACCTGTCTCGTTGTCCGCCGGGCAAGGTACTCTTCTTGCTATGCGGGGGAGCAATGGGGCTACATCCCGCTATAGCTGGATGTAGGGGAACGTTCATGTCAATCGAGCCACTTAGCTGGGGGCGTGGGTCAGCACCCCACGACACTGGTTTGCGTACTCCGGCCCAAGGTATTCCCGGGCCGCAATGGTCGGCGCCCGCCCGCAGCGGCAACCTTGAATCTGTCCGCTCAGCACTGACCGCAGATAACTCGCTGGGCGTCGTTATCACCGGCGGCCGGGGGGTCGGTAAATCATCCCTCGCACGTGCCGCCATCACGGACCTTGGTCCGGACGTCTGGTCGCTGCAGCTCCGCAGCGGACCCGCCGGCTCCACCACACCGTACGGGTGCCTGTCCTTCCTGCTTGCCCGCCTCCCGCAGGCCTACATGGGTTCGCCCACCGCCATCCTGCGTGGCATTACGTCCCTGATCCGCAGTGACGCTGCCGGCCGGCCCTGCGTGGTCACGCTGGACACCTCCGGCACCATCGATGACCTCAGCGCCGGCGTGCTCCTGAACGTGCTCCTGACCGGTACCGCCAAAATCATCGCCGTGGCACCCAAGATCAGCGACCTCCCCGCGGACTTCCATTGGCTCCTCACGGACCGGCGTCTCACCGAGGTCCGGCTCAGCAACCTCAATGAGCTCCAGACGCGGCAGGTCCTCCTTTCACTGCTGGGCCACCGTGTGTCCGCCTCCCTGGTCACCACGTACCACCAGATGGTGGGAGGCAATCCGCTGCTGCTCAAGGCCCTGGTCACCGAGCAGCAATTGTCCGGCAACCTGGTGCTGTCCGACTCCGTCTGGACCCTGCGCGACAAAGTAGTCCTCGACGGCGCGGCCAGCCTCGACGACATCGTCCGTTCCCGGTGGTCGCGGGAAACCCAGGAAACCCGCGAAGTCATAGAAATGCTGTCCTGCGCCCGGAGCGTGGAGCTGTCCCGGCTGACCTCGATCTACGGCGCCGACGTTGTGGCGGACATGGAGGACGGCGGGCTCCTCGAAATCGACGATTCCGACCACCGCTGGGTATCACTGCGCGAGAAATACATCGGCGACGTCGTGCGGACCTGGCTGAGCATCGCCCGGCGCCGCGAATTGCGTGCCGTGCTCCTGGGCGGTGTAGAGCCGGACCCGGCGGGCATGACCGTCGAGGAGCTGATGGCCTTTGCCGCCTGGACCCACGAGTGCGAGGCAGAACTGAGCCCCGCGCTGGCCCTTGCGGCAGCCGAAGCCGCCGTCCAGCTGTTTGACCCGCGGTTCGCGCTGACCTACGGCGAACTGCTTCGCCGCGGAGACCGGGAATGGGTTCCTGCCCAGCGGCAGCGGGCGGCCGCCTACCTTCAGCTGGACATGCCGGACCAGGCCCTTGCCGCCCTTGGGGACATTTCGCAGCCGGAGCTGGACGCCCTCGACGTCGAAGAATATGCACAGGTGGTCGCGGCCAGGGCAAAAGTGATGATGGGCCTGCCCGAGCACGCGGACAATGTGCCGTCAATGCTCGACGAAGCCCGGGAGCGCCTGCTGGCCGGCATGGGGGCTGAGCGGCCATCCTGGCCCGAACCGGCAGCCATCGCAGCCAACCGGGTGGCACTGAGCGCGTTCGAGTACCGGGCCTTCATGGGCGATTACGCCGAACTGATTCCCGATCTTGAAGCCGCCGCCGATCCCGCCCTGAACCTGGACACCGGCTACCGCATGCACGCCGCGATCCTGCTGATGACCGCGCTGGTGCTCACCGGTCGTGAGATGGACGCGCTGGGACTGATGCGCCAACTCGGCGGTCAGATCAGCGACGCCTCCCACGTGGTGGGGCTGCGGGAGCAGTACACCAAGGAGTCCTATATGGTCCTTCTGCTGGCGGGGCAGTGGCGGCGCTGCCTGGACTTCCTGGGCCCCCAGAGCACGGACGAACCGTACCGGCTGCCCTATGGGACAGCTTCCAGCGAGCTGGGCGCCGGGATAGCCTACGTCTTCTCAGGCCGTGGCGCCGCAGCCCTGGACCTGCTGATCTCCGCCGGCGCGCAGCTGGAACTCCAACCCGTCCAGACCGCGCTCCGTTACACCTATGCAGCCACCGCCCTGGCCTACGCGCAGACAGGAAACGCTCCCCAGGCCCGCAAGTACCTGGGCAAGCTGCAACGGATCCGTGCAGCCTCCGGCTTCGCCGACGACAGCATCATCCGCTTCTGCGCACTGACGGCCGGCCGTTGGCTGAACGACGCCGACTCCGTGGCCCGGCTCAAGGAATCTGCCCGGCGGAACCTCGCCGCCGGCCTTTACACCCTTGCAGGCGTCGAACTGCTCGCGGCCACGGTCAACGGCAGCGATGCCGACTTCCGGTTGCTCGAAGACATTGCCGGCCGCCGTCAGGGTCCGCTGGCCGAGGTCTCCCGGCTCATTGCCCTGGGCAGCCGTACCAAGGATGCCAAGACCCTCCTGGCCGGCGGCGAGTTGGCCGCCACCCTGGAGCTGGACGCTGTCGAGGCCCGGTGCATGGCCCTCGCGGTGGACTTCGCGCGCCAGGACGGGGACTCGATTTCAGCCCGGACGGCCCAGGCCCGCCTAGACATCCTGGCCACCACGGTTGCGAACCTCCCCATCGTGCCCAGCAGCGGCAGCCCATTGCTGACCAGCAGGGAACGGCAAATAGCGCGGCTTGCGGGCCGGGGTGCATCCAACCGCGACATTGCCCTGGAAATGGGCGTGTCAGTCCGGACTGTTGAGGGCCATCTGTACCAGGTGTTCACCAAGCTCGGCGTAACCTCCAGGGGTGATCTGACTGGACTCGTCTAACGGCCACAAGGCAGCAGCAAGCAGGGTCCTCACCGGACGCCGCGAGCCGCTGGACAGGATCTGCAACATCGTCCGGAACCGCATCAGCCAGGCGGTGTTTCTCATGGCCGGTCCCGGGATTGGAAAATCGTCCCTGGCCGAAGCCATTTCGGAACGGCTCGCGGGCGAGCTGAACATCCTGCGGATCCATGGCAGCTCCGCCCTCTCGGCGGTTCCGTTCGGTGTCCTGACGCCCTATACCGGCGACCTGACGGCCGAGGAATCCGTCTCCCCGGTGGCGGTGCTGCGGTCCATGTGGAGCTATTTCGAAAAGCTGCGGGCCGGGAACAGCGCGCCCGTGCTGATGGTGCTGGACGACGCCCACTACTTGGACGATGCGTCCGCCGGCGTGGTCGCCGAACTCATCTCGGCCGGCTGGGCCACGGTTGTGGCGGCGGCAAGGCCGCGTCCGGGCTTGCCCCAGCCGCTGGACCAGCTCTGGTACGACGGGCTCGCCGAGCGCGTGGACCTGCGCCCGCTGAACAGGGAACAGATCGAAGAAGTACTCGCCCACCTGCTGGACGGAACTGTTCCCGCCGCCACCATCGAGGCTGTCTGGGCAGCGTCCGGCGGGAACCCCCGCCTCCTCGATGCGCTGCTGCACGATGCCGCCGAAGCGGGAATCCTCTCCAAACGCAACGGGATCTGGATCCTGCTGGGAGCGCTGCCCGCGGACGGACCGCGGCTGACAGCCGTGGTGGCCAAAGACCACCTGCGGCGCAACCCCGAGGAGCAGGAAGCACTGAAGCTCATCGCCCTGGCCGGCCCTGTGGGCCGCAAGGTCATCGAAGAAATTTGCGGCGCTCCGGTGGTCCGTTCGCTCCTTGACCAGCAGGTGGCCGTGGAAACGTCAGGCGTGCCTGCCGAGCTTTCCCTGTGGAACGGACTCTTTTCCGACGCCATCAGGAACACCATCTCGGTCTCCCGCAGCCTCCAGCTGCAGGAGAAGGTCCGTGGCCGGCAGAACGGCACGGTGCTTAGCGGTGAGGGGCGGCTGCGGTCCGTGGAGTGGGCCATCGAATGCGGGGTCAAGGTCTCCGATGAGGACATGCTGGAGTCCGCCCGCGAAGCACTCCTGCGTTTCCGGAATGGCAGCGCCAGGTCCATCGCGGCCCGGATCCAGGACCCGGGCGCGCTGCCGCTCGCCCAGGCCATCCAGGCCCGGGCGCTTTACAACGAGGGCGCCTACGCTGACGCCGCGGCCCTCCTTGATGAGTGCTGGGCACCACTCGCTGATGATCCCCAGGGGCCGGCTGTCCTCCTGTTGCGGGTATCGGCCCACCAGGCAGCCGGGCAGTCCCTGGCAGCCGTGGCCGACGACGTGCTCAGCCAGGTTTCCCAGGCCGGGGATGCAGGTCCCGCCTTTCCAGTGCAGCTGCTGCGCCTGCTCCAGTCGGGGGCCGAAGCGGACTGGCAGGCACTGGCGGACGAGGTGGCGGGCATCAGGGTCCCGGGCCTCTCCGAGACCAAAGCGGAACCGATGGCCGCGCTGGGGGAAGCATTGCTGGCGCACGCACTCGCCGCGGCAGGTCGCCCCGGCGACGGCCTTGACGCCGCACTCCGGGCCGCGTCCGAGCTGTCCCCGCTTGAGGACAGCCTGTACTTCTTTCCGGAAGTCGTCCTCGGCCGGCTGGTGAGCTGTTACCTGGCCATGGGCGAATGGGAGTCCGCGGAGCGGGAACTCAACAGCTACGCCGCCGCCCATGCTGCAGGAGTGGCCACGTTCAGCGGCAGCCTGCAGGTGCTGCGCGGGTACTCACTGCTGCGCCAGGGGCGGATGGAGCGGGCCTACCAGGTGTTGCTCCCGGCCGTGGAGGCGCTGCGCCTTAATGACCCCCTGCAGCTGTTCGGCTTCGGTTCCGCACTGGGGTACTACGTTGCTGCCCGGCTGGGGGATGCCGCGCAGGCCAAGCGGCTGGAACAGGACTATGCAGACGCCATGACCGGTGGTCCCGCCGACCTCCTGGCCCGGGGCTACGCTATGGCCGCCGGAGAGTACCTTGCACACGACGGCAAGGGCCTGGCGTCGCTGCACACGCTGATGACCACTACCGAAGCCTCCGGCCGGGCCGGGCAGCTGCTCGAACTCCTCGCCATGTGCTGGGATCTGGGGGATCCCTCCGTCGTTCCCATGGTGCAGGAAGCAGCAGGCGGCCTGCAGGGGCGCTGGGCCGAGGCGATGCTGACCCTTGCCACCGGATGGGAAGCCGCCGATGGCGACGCCCTGATGGTGACAGCCGCGTCGCTGGAGGAATCCGGCTTCGTCAACCTTGCCCGCGAGGCCTACGCCCGAGCCAGTGCCGTTCTTGACCAGGCGGGGGAACGCCGCCGGTCCCGCCAGGCTGTGGCGCAGCGCGAAAAGTGCGACCACGAGCTGGGGGAGCGGTTCCGCGAAGGCCGGTTCATCGCGGCGGCTCCCACCGTGCACCTCACGAGACGCGAGCAGGACATCGTGGAACTGGCCGTCCAGGGCCTCACGGACCGCGAGATAGCCCAGCGCCTCATGGTCTCCGTCCGCACGGTTGAAGGCCACCTGTACCGCACCTACGTGAAGCTGGGCGTCCGGAGCCGCGACGAACTGGAAACCGCCCTGCCCCGGTAACTGCCGCCGTCGCACCACATGTCTTCCCTGAAGGCACTGCCCGCCCCGTCATTCACCGTGGTGGGCGGCGTAACTCCGCGCGCCCTCCTGCTGACTCTGCAGGCCCCTGCCGGCTCCGCTGCCACCCGCGGTCCTGCCGTAACACCGCACACCGCAGGGCACCGGCGGCCCGGCGGGTATCGACACTCAGTGTCCCCGTAGTGGCACCTGCCGGAATTCGAGTACACCCTACTCGTGTGCGCACCGGCCCCGCGGGATTTACTTAAGGAGGCAAAGCACACGGCAGCAAAGAGCCGAACGGGATGCCGAAACACATCAAGGCCTCATTGAACTTCCGGCCCACGCGGCCGGACCGAGACGGGGCCGGCGACGTCAGAGTCTTCTGAGACCGAGACTCTCCCCCCAGCCGTCGCCGGCCCTCCGCTCCGCGGGCTGAAGCCCGGAGCGACTGTGGCGGCTGACCCCTCCGGGCGGCCGCCACAGCCGTGCTGTGGGACAATTGAGTGTCAACCGCTGGCATCTCAAGGAGCACGTCTTGGCCGTAGTATCAACGCCCGCCACCCTGGAGCGGTCCGTTCCGGTCATGGATAACGCCGAGGTGCTCCGCATCCGCAACGACTTCCCGGTCCTCAACCAGATGGTCAACGGCAAGCCTCTGGTTTACCTGGATTCCGGGGCAACTTCCCAGAACCCGCTCAGCGTGATCGAAGCCGAGCAGGAGTTCTACGAGCAACGCAACGCGGCAGTGCACCGGGGTGCCCACCACCTTGCGGTCGAAGCCACCGAGGCCTTCGAGGACGCGCGGCAGACCGTAGCGGACCTCATCGGGGCAGACTATTCCGAAACCGTATGGACCTCCAACGCCACAGAAGGCCTCAACCTCATTGCCTACGCGCTGTCCAACGCCGCGCTCTGGGCTGCCCAGGGCCGGGGGGACTCGGCACTGAAGGGCCTTGCGCTGAAACCGGGCGACGAAATAGTGGTCACCGAAATGGAGCACCACGCCAACCTCATCCCGTGGCAGGAACTGGCGTTCCGCACCGGGGCGACGCTCCGCTACCTGCCCATCGACGATGCCGGCCGGCTCAGCCTGGAGCAGGCTGCAGGGATCATCGGGAGCCGTACCAGGGTGCTGGCCTTCACGCACGCCTCCAACGTCCTCGGAACCATCAACCCGGTCCGTGAACTGGTGGCCCTGGCCCGCGCTTCCAGTGCGTTGGTGGTCCTGGACGCCTGCCAGTCCGCGCCGCACATGCCCCTGGACGTCAAAGAGCTGGACGTGGACTTCGCCGTTTTCTCCGGCCACAAGATGCTCGCACCCACAGGCATCGGCGTGCTGTACGGCAGGCAGGAGCTCCTGGATATCCTTCCACCGTTCCTCACCGGCGGCTCCATGATCACCACGGTCACCATGGAACGGGCCGAATACCTCCCCGCTCCGCAGCGTTTCGAGGCAGGAACGCAGCGCATTTCGCAGGCAGTCGCACTGGCCGCCGCCGCCAACTACCTCACGGAGACCGGCCTGGACCGGATCCACCGGTGGGAAATGGACCTTGGCCAGCGCATGGTGGCAGGCCTTGAGGCGCTTCCCGGGATCCGGGTACTGGGCCCGGCAGCGGGGGAGGAGCGCATCGGGCTGGCCGCCTTCGACGTCGAAGGCGTCCACGCGCACGACGTCGGACAGTTCCTGGACTCGATGGGCATCGCGGTCCGGGTAGGCCACCACTGCGCCCAGCCGCTGCACCGCCGGCTGGGGCTGACCGCCACCACCCGCGCCAGCGCCTACCTGTACAACACCACCGACGACGTAGACCAGTTCCTGGACGCCGTGGCCGGCGTGCGGGCCTACTTCCGCGCTTAGCCGCCAGAACCGAAGGTATGCAATGAGCCTTGACCAGCTGTACCAGCAGATTATCCTTGACCACTCCAAGGCCCGGCACGGCAGCGGCCTGGCCGAAACACCAGCGCCGAACGGTGCTTCCACCGGGCAGTCCCACCAGCTGAACCCGGTCTGCGGCGACGAGGTGACCCTGCGGCTCGCCGTTGCCGACGGCAAAGTGGCCCAGGTTTCCTGGGACGGCGCCGGCTGCTCCATCTCCATGGCCTCGGCCTCGGTCTTCAGCGACCTCGCCGAGGGCATGACCGTGGCGGAGCTGCACGAAGTGATCGACAGTTTCCGCGAGGTACTCAGGTCGCGGGGCAAGATCCCGGCCGATCCTGAACTGCTGGGGGATGCCGCCGCGTTTGAGGGCGTTGCGCGGTACGCGGCCCGCGTGAAATGCGCCATGATTTCCTGGGTAGCCGCGGAGGATGCCCTGAACCAGGCGTCCTGAACGGGCCGGGCGCAACGTCATGACTGCCCGCAACTGCCAAGAGGTCCCCTTCCCGCTGGGAAGTGGACCTCCTGGGTTAAAACGGGAGCGGGTTATTAACCCAACAGCCCCAGTACGCCGATGACGGCAGTCGCCGCTCCCAGCACCATCGAGATGCTGACCAGCACCACGTGCACCGTCAGGAATTTAGTGGCCTTTCCGGCGGCATCGCGAGCGCGGGGGTCCTTCATGACCCGGCGCAGGAACTGCGGCCACACGGCGAGCGACCAAACACCGGCGATGATCAGGACCAGCGCGGCGAAGACAGGGAGCTGCATGAACTAGTGGCTTTCGAGCCAGGCCTGCGCCTGGGTGGCCTGCAGGTTCAGCGCCTTCGCCACCATGGGCTCGGCGGCGTCGGCGATCTTGCCGCCCAGGAACGGCACCGAGGACTTAACCTCGCCTTCCAGCTCCACCCGTGTTCCGCTGGCTTCGGCCACCAGGCGCTGGACAGCGGTCACGTCAACGGGCGCACCGGCAACCTTGAGGGAGATGTTGCTCTTGCGGGAGCCATCGGCGGCCGGAGCGTCCCAGGTCTCCACCTGGGTCACCTTCAGGTGCTCACCGACGAACTTCCGGGCGATCTCGGGAAGGCGGGTGGTGGGCAGCGTCCGCACCAACGTGGCGCTGAAGGCGCCGGCAATGTCACCGTCAATGGTGAACGATTCCAGGTTTCCGCCTACCAGCTGGCTGACGTGGCGCTGGAAATCCTCGTTCACCAGGACAGCGGCAACGCTGTCAACGGGGTGCGGAACGGTGGTGGTGGCGCTCAGGGCCATGGGTCCTCCTGGGACGTCGCGATCGGATGAGGCTCCAAACATCCTACGGGGTTGCAGCCGGCCGTTCCGCATTGGCCAGCTCCTGGGCAGCGGCCGTAATGTTCCGTGCCATCGCCGGGAAGATGAAGCTGTGGAAGGGGAGCACGGCCAGCCAGTACAGCCTGCCGCTGAGGCCTTTCGGGAAGAAAATGGCCCGTTGACGGTAACGGCTTCCGTCACCCTCGGGTTCCACTGAGAGCTCCAGCCAGGCCCGTCCCGGTGCCCGCATCTCGGCACGAAGGCGCAGCAGCTTGCCCCTGTCGATGCGTTCCACCCGCCACCAGTCCACAACCTCGCCCGCGTGCAGGGTGTGCGGGTGGCGGCGTCCGCGCAGCAGCCCGGCTCCGCCCGTCAGCTTGTCCAGCCAGCCGCGGACCTGCCATGCCAGGGGCAGGGAGTACCAGCCGTTGCGACCGCCGATTCCTTCGATGACCTGCCAGACGCGGCCCGGGTCCACGCTTCCATGGAATGTCCGTTCGTCGATGTAGACCTTGTGCCCGGCCCAGTCGGGGTCGCTGGGCAGGGGATCGGAGGACGCTCCGGCGTTGGCCCAGGTGGTTTCCACCTGGCCGTCCCGTTCCTTCCCGAGGGCCAGGGCTACGGCCGTCCGGTACGGGGTCAGTCCGCCGTCGGGTTGCGGAACGTAGGCGTCGATGTCGTGTTCGTCGGAAACGGCGTCGTGCTGCAGCGACTGCACCAGCGGTACGGCCATGGACAGCGGAATGGGCGTGGTCAGGGCCACCCACAGGCCCGCCAGTTTGGGGGCGGGAACGGGCAGCGCCAGTACCACCCGGTAGGGCAGCCCTGCTTCGGCCGCGTACTCTTTCATCATCCCGGCATAGGTCAGCACCTGGCGGCAGCCGATATCGAACGTGCGGTTGATGGGGCTGGTGAGGGAGGCCGCGGACACCAGGTAGTACAGGACGTCGCGCACGGCGATGGCTTCGATCCTGTTCCGGACCCAGCTGGGCGCGGGCATGAGCGGAAGGGTTTCGGAGAGATGCCGGATCATTTCAAAGGACGCTGAGCCTGATCCGATCACCACGCCGGCCTGGAACACAATGGCGTCCACCGCGCTGTCGAGGAATACCTGGCCCACCGCTTCCCGGGACCGCATATGCGTGGACAGTTCCACGCCCTTGGGGTGCAGCCCGCCCAGGTAGACAATCCTGCCGACGCCGGCGGCCACCGCGGCTTCGGCGGCCGTCCGGGCCATGGTCTGTTCCTTGGATTCAAACCCCGCCCCGGCCGCCATCGAATGGACCAGGTAGTAGAAGACGTCGACGCCGGCCAGCGCCCGGCGCAGCGCGTCGCCGTCGTCCAGGCTGCTTTGCACTACCTCCACCTGGTTCCGCCAGGGCACACCGGCGATCTTGTCCGGGGAGCGCACCAGCACCTTGACGGTGTGGCCGGCTTCGAGGAGCTTGGGCACCAGGCGGCCCCCGATGTAGCCGGTGGCCCCGGTGACCAGGACCGTTCGGGGCGCGGTTGTGCCCTCGTGCCCTGTTGCAGGCGAATCTGTGGTGCTGTCTCCGGTCATGCTGGCTCCTCGTCGTCCTCAGCGGTGTTCTGCCCTACCAGTTCGGAGCCGCCGCCGTTATGGACGGCTGCTCCCGGAAAAAGGTCCGGTCCTGCCAGCGTAGCCCTGCCGGAGTCCGGGCGCCTGCGTCAGCGCCTGCCCGGGAAAATCCGTCCAAACCGGAATGTCACCGGTGCGCGGTAGGCTGGGGTTACCCGGGATTCGCAGCGAATTTCGGGTTTTCGCGTTGCCTGCGATCTTCCGTGAATACCCCAGGAGCAGCTGTCATGAGCCTTCCCGTTACCGCCACGCACGGCCCCACGCTCGATGGGCTGCGCCGTGCATTGGCCCCGGACCAGTCTTTCGCCCGCGTCCGGGCTGAGGCCGGACGCGGGTTCGCCGTCAGGGGACAGGACTACCAGATCAGCGCGCCCGCGGGTTTGCGGCCCGTGCTGCTCGCGGAGATGGCGGATGGCCTGGCGGCCGCTGCGGCAGGGCAGGACGGCGCGGCCGATCCCGGCGTGGTGCTTGCGGTCACCGCCACCGGCCGTGAGGCCGAGGACCTGGCGGCGGCGTTGCGTGCCTACCTCCCCGCGGACTCGGTGGCCGAGTTCCCCAGCTGGGAAACCCTCCCGCATGAGCGACTCTCGCCCCGATCGGATACGGTGGGCCGCCGGCTCTCGGTCCTGCGCCGGCTGGCCCATCCGGAAAGTTCGACGGCGGAGCGGCTGCGCGTGGTGGTGGCTCCCGTCCGCGCGGTGGTCCAGCCCGTGGTGGCCGGGCTGGGAGACCTGGCCCCGGTCACGTTGAAGGTGGGCCAGGATGTTCCCTTCACCGACGTGGTGCGGAGCCTTGCCGATGCCGCGTACGCCCGCGTGGACATGGTGACCCACCGCGGTGAGTTCGCGGTCCGCGGCGGCATCATCGACGTCTTCCCGCCCACTGAGGACCACCCCATCCGCGTGGAGTTCTTCGGTGACGAGGTAGACCAGATGCGCTGGTTCGCCGTGGCGGACCAGCGCTCGCTGTCCGCCCCCGGCATCCACCACCCCACGGAACTGCATGCACCGCCCTGCAGGGAAATCCTCATCACCGCGTCAGTGATGTCCCGGGCCGCGAAGTTGAAGGCTGAACTGCCCGCCGCCGCGGACATGCTGGAGAAGATCGCCGGCGGTATCGCCGTCGAAGGCATGGAATCCCTGGCGCCGGTGCTGGTGGACGCCATGGTGCCCTTCGTGGACCAGCTGCCGGCGGAGTCCATCGCCGTAGTCATCGAACCCGAGAAGGTGCGCACCCGGGCCCACGACCTTTCGGCCACTAACGAGGAATTCCTTGAGGCAGCGTGGTCCACGGCGTCCGACGGCGGTGCCGCGCCTTTGGATCTCAGCTCGCAGGCATCCGCCGCGCTGCATTCGGCGAGCTTCCGTTCGCTCGCGGAGACCCGCGGGTCAGCGCTGGGGCACGGCGTTTCCTGGTGGTCCATCACGTCGCTGGCGCAGGACGCGGAACTCCTTCCCGAGATCGACGTCCTGAACCTGCACGCGCGTGAACCGCGCGGCTACCAGGGCGACGTCGCGGAGATGATGGCCTTCATCGGCTCGCATGTCCGCGACCAGTGGCGGATCGTGGTGGCCACGGAAGGCCCCGGCCCGGCCCAGCGCCTGGCGGAACTCTTCCACGAAAATGACATCCCCTGTGCCCGCGTGGACAGCCTCGACCACGAGCCCCAGGCGGGCATCATCGAGGTGACCACTGCCGCCGTCGGCCGCGGCTTCGTCCTGGACGGGCTGAAACTGGGCCTGCTCACCGAAGCCGACCTGCTGGGCCGCACCTCCGCAGGGTCCACCAAGGACATGCGGCGCATGCCCTCCAAGCGGCGCAACGCCGTTGACCCGTTGCAGCTCGTGGCGGGGGACCACGTGGTCCACGAACAGCACGGCATCGGCCGGTTCGTGGAACTTCTGCAGCGCAAGGTGGCCGGCGGCAGCGACGGCGTCCGTGAATACCTGGTCCTTGAATATGCGCCGTCCAAGCGCGGTGCGCCGGGTGACCGGCTGTTCGTTCCCACGGACCAGCTGGACCAGGTGACCCGCTACGTGGGCGGCGACACTCCTGTCCTGAGCAAGATGGGCGGCGCGGACTGGGCCAGCACCAAGTCCAAGGCACGCAAGGCCGTCAAGGAGATCGCCGGTGAGCTGATCCGGCTGTACTCGGCCCGGATGGCCTCCCGCGGCCACGCCTTCGGCCCTGACACCCCCTGGCAGCGCGAGCTCGAGGAAGCCTTCCCGTACGTGGAGACGCCGGACCAGCTGACCACCATCAACGAGGTCAAAGCGGACATGGAGCGGGAAATCCCCATGGACCGCCTGGTGTCCGGCGACGTTGGCTACGGCAAGACCGAGATCGCCGTCCGTGCTGCGTTCAAGGCGGTGCAGGACGGCAAGCAGGTGGCCGTCCTGGTGCCCACCACGCTGCTGGCCCAGCAGCACTACGAGACGTTCACCGAGCGTTTCTCCGGCTTCCCCCTGCGGGTCAAACCGCTGTCCCGCTTCCAGTCCGCCAAGGAGTCCAAGGAGACCGCCGAGGGCGTGAAGAGCGGCGCGGTGGACGTGGTGATCGGCACGCACCGGCTGCTGTCCAAGGACTTTGAATTCAAGGACCTCGGCCTGGTGATCGTGGATGAGGAACAGCGGTTCGGTGTGGAGCACAAGGAAGCGCTGAAGAAAATGCGCACCAACGTCGACGTCCTGGCCATGAGCGCCACCCCCATTCCCCGTACCCTGGAGATGTCCCTGACCGGCATCCGGGAGACGTCCACCCTGGCCACTCCGCCGGAGGAGCGACACCCCGTGCTGACCTACGTCGGCCCGTACACGGACAAGCAGACCTCTGCCGCCATCCGCCGCGAGCTGATGCGCGAAGGCCAGGTGTTCCTGGTCCACAACCGGGTGTCCACCATCGAGCGGACCGCGGCCAAGATCCGTGAACTGGTGCCCGAGGCCCGGGTGGAAGTGGCGCACGGCAAGATGTCCGAGAGCCGCCTGGAACAGATCATCGTGGACTTCTGGGAACGCCGGTTCGACGTCCTGGTGTGCACCACCATCATTGAAACCGGCCTGGACATCTCCAACGCCAACACCCTGATCGTGGACGGCGCGGACAAGTACGGGCTGTCCCAGCTGCACCAGCTCCGCGGCCGCGTGGGCCGTGGCCGTGAGCGCGCCTACGCGTACTTCCTGTACCCGTCGGAGAAACCGCTGGGCGAGGTGGCGCTGGAACGGCTCAAGGCCGTGGCGGCGCACAACGAACTGGGCGCCGGCATGCAGCTGGCCATGAAGGACCTGGAGATCCGTGGCGCCGGAAACCTGCTGGGCGGTGAGCAATCGGGCCACATCCAGGGGGTGGGCTTCGACCTGTACATCCGGCTGGTGGGCGAGGCCGTGGCAGACTTCCGCGGCGAGGCCGAGGAAAAGGCCGCCGAGATGAAGATCGAGCTGCCGGTCAACGCGCACCTGCCGCACGACTACGTGCCCGGTGAGCGGCTCCGGCTGGAGGCATACCGCAAGCTGGCCGCAGCCCTCACCAACGAGGCCATTGACGAGGTCATGGCCGAGTTGGTGGACCGTTACGGCGAGCTGCCGCTGCCCGCACAGAACCTGGTGGAGGTGGCGCGCTTCCGGGTGGGGGCCCGGGAAGCAGGGCTGTCCGACGTCGCGCTGCAGGGTAACTTCATCAAGTTCGCGCCGGCATCGCTGCCCGAGTCCAAGGTGATGCGGCTGACCCGGATGTACCCGGGGTCCCAGTCCAAACCGGCACTTGACGCCATCCTCATCCCCAAGCCGAAGACAGCCCGGATCGGTGGCCGGGACCTCCAGGACGCCGAAATCCTGGAGTGGGCCAACGGAGTCATCCGCAACATCTTCTCCGACCAGCCGCTTTCTGTCGCCCCGTCAGCGGGCTAGGCCATGATGGGAGGTCACCACGCCGCGTCTGGAGCCGCGGCGTGGGTAGCTGTTGCGTCCACCGGCCCGTACACGCTGGGCTGGTACCCGCTGGACCCCACCGGGATCCTCATCGGCGGCATGGCCACGGCCGGCACCGCGCTGGTCTGCGACTGGGACCACCGGTCCAGCACCGTGGCCCACTCGCTGCCGCCGTTGTCCAATGCCATAGCCAGGGGCATCGAAACCGCCAGCGGGGGCCACCGGCAGGGCACCCACTCGGTCCTGGGCGCCGCCGGGTTTGTGCTCCTCGCGGGTGTGGCCGCCCAGGTGCAGATGGAAACCCCCTGGGGGTTGCTGTCCGTGGGAGCAGGACTGCTGTGCATGTTCCTGATCAACATCGCGGCCAAGGCCCTGAAGCTGTTTCCGAAGAGCGGGTTCATCTCCAACTGGATCTTCGCCCTGGTGATGGCCGGGCTGGTCACTGTGTATGCGCCGCACCAGTGGACCTGGCTGCCCATGTCCATGCTCATCGGCGTGGTGGTCCACATCGTGGGAGACCTCATCACCACCGGGGGAGTGCCGCTGCTGTGGCCGCTGGTGATCCGGCCGCCGAAACTGCTGCGGAAGGTGCCGCTGCTGCGGAACGTCTGGCGGCCCAACGGGGCGCTGTCACTGCCCCTGCTGGGCCGGGCGGGGTCCAAGCGCGAGTGGCTGGTGCTGATCCCCGTCAGCGCCTACGCCATGGTGGGACTGACGGTGGCGGGGTGGGCGATTGCCCAGAACCATTGGCCGCGGGTGGTGGCAGCTGCCACCGCCTGGATCGCCCCCTGGTTTTCCTGAGGGCGTTCTCACCGGCCTGGAACAGCAAAAGACCCCCGGACGGCGTCCGGAGGTCTTTGTGCGTGGGCAGGCTTAGTGTTCGCCGGCGGAGTCCGAGCGGCCGAGGATGGTCTGCGGAATCCAGAAGGCCAGGGCGAACAGGCCCAGGCAGACGGCCATGGGCCACGGGTTTCCAAGCGTCAAAAAGGACAGAGAGTACACGGCGCCGAGGAACAGGGCCATCATGATCACGAACACGACGATGGTGCCGGCAAGCTTGTTTTCGTTCTGGGGAGTGCGGACAGTGCCCGTGTTCGCTGTGCCCTCGTTGGACGCGTTGATCTTGCTGGACATTCGTTCCTCCTCGGCCCCGCGGGGCTTGATTGTGGCGCGCCCGGCGGCCGTCAGTACGCGGACGAACCCTGTTCACCCTTGACGATGGCAATTCCGGAGCTGGCGCCGATACGTGTTGCACCTGCAGCAATCATAGCCTGAGCGTCTGCCAGCGACCGCACTCCGCCCGAGGCCTTGACGCCCAGCTCGGGACCCACGGTCCTGCGCATGAGTGCCACATCCTCGGCCGTGGCGCCCCCTCCGTTGAAACCGGTGGAGGTCTTGACGAAATCGGCACCGGCCGTCACGGCTGCCTCGCAGGCGAGGACCTTCTGGTTGTCGGACAGAAGGGCGGTCTCGATGATCACCTTCAGGATGGCGCCGCTGGCGTGCACTGCCTCCGCCACGGAGGCGATGTCCTCGGCCAGGGCGCCCTTGTCCTCCGCGCGGGCGGCCGCAATATTGATGACCATATCCACTTCGTCGGCCCCGTCCAGCACCGCGCCGCGGGCTTCGAAGGTCTTCACGTCGGTGGGAGTGGCACCCAACGGGAAGCCCACCACGGAGCAGGTCAGGACGCCGGAGCCCTTCAGCGCCTTCTTGACGGTCTTGACCCAGACCGGGTTGACGCAGACGGACTTGAAACCGTACTCGGCGGCTTCGGCGCAGACCTTGAGGACGTCAGCCTCGGAGGCTTCCGGCTTCAGCAGCGTGTGGTCGATGTAGGAAGCAATGTTCCCGGCCGCAGCGGCAGCGGGTTGAACGGAAGGGGTGGCTTCGTTGCTCATGATGGTCCTCTCGGGGCATGCCCGGGCGTCGTGGGCCCGGCGCGTCCTTGACTCGCGTTTCGGGAACCATCTTGTCACAGGTGCACACGGTGCAACCCGCCCTTAGCCGGGGCTCAGGCGGCTGCCTGGAGGGACGGTACCAGTGACGGCACTGCAGCTGCTGTTTCCCTTGATGCCTCTGGCGAGTGCGCGGCTGCCGAGGCCGCCGTGAGCAGCTGCGTGGCGCAGGCCCCCGCAGCGGAAGCCGCCGCCACCAGCAGCCCCAGCCGTACGCCGTCGAACGCTGCCGCGTCCCCGATGGCCCAGATGCCGGGAACCGAGGTCCGGAAGTCCTGGCTGATGACGATGCCTCCGGTGGCGGCCGTCCGCAGGCCCGCGCTGGCGGCCAGGCCATCGCAGGACACGCGGTCCTCGGCCAGGACCACCAGGTCGCCGGACATGCTGCTGCCGTCCTCGAAGACCACGGCGGAGGCGGCCAGGCCAAAGGTTGAGGTCCCGGGCACGACGGCGGCCGGCCGGGCAGTGGTACGGACCGGGCGGACGCCCTTGGCACGCAGGACGGCCTCCGCCTGGCCTGCGGCCGCCCCGGTGCCCACCAGGATCCCGAGCGGACGGCGCCCCAGTTCCCGGGTGACTTCCTGCACTCGTTCCGCAATGCGTGTGGCGTCGTCGATGGTGGAGTAGCTCAGGCACTGTGCGGCGCCTTCGACGGGTGCGGCCACGGGTGCCGAACCGGTGGCGATGACCAGCTGGTCGTAGGCGAACTCCATGCCGTCAGCCGTGGCCACGGTGCGGTTATCGGCATCGATGTGGCTGGCCGGCTGTCCGAAGCGGACTGAGACCTGCGGCAGCAGGGCAAGCTCCAGCAGCTCCTCGGGGGCGTCGTCGCGGTTGCTCAGGACGGTGATGCTGCCGTCGAACCGGCCCTGGTCCAGCTGCCGGACCAGGGCGCGGGCAGCCGGACCTGCTCCGGCGATGACGATGCGGGTGGCGGCGGAGGTGGACGTGGTGGGTGCCGGAGCGGACATGTGCTGGCCCTTTCGCTGGCGGCCGGGAAACGGCCGGAAGTTCATGATGGAACCCAGCGTAGGCCTGCGCCTTTTCCGGCGTGTTTCCCGCCAGTTGCCGTTCAGGACCCCGGTGTTCGCCAGTATTTACCGGCCGGTAACAGAACCGGTGACGTGCATCTCATTGCGCCCGACTTGGACACATTCGGGCCGTTCGCCGCCGTTACACGCACGCCGGCCCCCGAAGGCAGTGACTGCTAGACCCGGATCCGGTAGCCCCGCTTGACCACGGTTTCGATGAGCTTGCCGTCGGGCAGCGAGGACCGGAGCCGGCTGACGGTCATGTCCAGTGCGTGCACCGAGCCGCGAAGTTCCAACAGGTCGGACAACGCTTCGCGGGAGAGGACCGCCCCGCCGGCGCCGAGCAGGGCGCGGAGCAGCAGCAGGGGAGCGGGCGCCAGTTCCACGGCCTGGCCGTCGATGCGAAGGCTGCGGCCGCGGAGCTCGATGTTCCCGGACCGGGTGTCCAGCCGGCGCACATGGTTCAGCGCCAGGTGCTCGCAGACCAGCCGGATCAGCGCGCCCATCCGGAAACGCTCCGGGATCAGCGGCTTTACCCCGGCGTCCAGCAGCGGCTGGGCGGTGACAGGGCCCACCACGGCGGTGGTCACGTTGGTCTTCAGGCTCTCGATGAGCTGCTTGTAGACGCCCATTTCGTGGGCGGTGCTCCACATGGCATCGACGGCGGGTGCGCTGGTGAACGTGAGGACATCGAGGTTTCCGCTGCAGGCGGCCTCGATGAGGCGGGGGAGCCGGTCGGCACCGTCCGGCTTGACCCAGCGGTAAGGGGTGACGGTCAGGACGGTGGCACCTGACATGCGCAGCCGTTCCAGCTGGCGGACGTCCGTGTAGCCGTGCAGCTGGACTGCAACGGTCTTGCCGCGAACCCCCTCCGCCAGCAGCATGTCCACCAGCGTTGCCGTGGTTTCGTCGCTGCTGATTCCGACGTCGGCGAGGCCGGCCGCGCGGACCGCGCCACGGGCCTTGGGGCCGCGGACGAACATCCGGCAGGCGCCCAGGGTTTCAAGCAGCTGGTCGCCGATGCCGAACGTGTCCGCCGCTTCGCACCAGCGGCGCATGCCGTAGGCGGTGGTGGCGATGCACAGATCCGGTTTGGCCGCGATGATGGTGCGGGTGTCTTCGATCAGGCGGAGGTCCTCCTGCACCGGGGCGATCTTCAGGGCCGGGGCGTGGATCACCTCGGCGCCGCGGCGCTCAAGGGCGTCGATCAGGTCCTGGGAGCGCCGGTGCGAGGTCACACCGATGCGGAAGCCCTCCAACGGTGATTCGGCCGCCTGGGCCTCTGCGGCGTCGGCCGCCCCGGTGGCGTCTGCCGTTTCGGCCGGTGCAAGTGCATTCATGGGGGTCAATCCTTTCACGAACCGAGCAGCGAGGCCGCCAGCCGGTCCAGGTCGGCTGCGGCCTCAGCGTGCCCGCGGTTGGCTTCCGCCACCCGCACCACCTCGCCGATCACCAGGACTGCCGGGTTGCTGCAGCCTGCAGCAGCCGAGGCGATGGTGCCGAGGTCGGCGATGGTAGTCCGCTGGCCGGGACGGTAACCCCGTTCCACCACCGCCATGGGCATATCGGCTCGCATGCCTGCCCGGCGGAGTCCTGCAGCCAGGTGGTGCAGCGTTCCGATGCCCATCAGCACCACGATGGTGCCGCCCAGGCCGGCAAGGTGATGATGCTCCTTCTCGGTGAGCGGGGCGTGCCCGGACACTACTGTGAACATGTGGCTCACGTTGCGGTGCGTGACGGGAATACCCGCCGCGGCAGGCACGGAGATGGCGCTGGTGACACCGGATACCACCTGGACCTTCAGCCCGGCAGCCACGCAGGCGGCAACTTCCTCGCCGCCGCGGCCGAACACGTACGGATCTCCGCCTTTGAGGCGGACCACGTTGTTGCCGGCCAGGGCGCTGTCCACCATGAGCTTTTCGATGTCGGACTGGCCCACCTTGTGGTGCCCGGGCTTCTTTCCCACATCCACCAGCTCGGCGCTGGTCAGGGCGGGCAGGTCCTGGCAGGGCGCCAGCCGGTCGTAGAACACCACGTCCGCGTCGCGCAGCGCCTTGACGGCGGCAACGGTCAGGAGCTCGGTGGTGCCGGGTCCGCCGCCCACCAGGGTCACATGCCCGGCGGCGCCTGCCGCAGGTTCCGTGGCGACCGGGACGCCGGCAGCGCGGTACTGCTGGAGCAGGGGCTCCCAGCCCGGCTGTCCGTCGTCGACCGCGGCCACCAGGAACGGCTTCTGCGGGAGCAGGGCGGTGCCGTGCGGGCCGGCCAGGCGGCGGACGACGGCGCCCGCGGCTTCGTAGCGCCGTACGGCCTGCCGCGCGGCGGAGTCCGTTCCGGTCACCAGGACCTCGCGGTCCGTGAGGTCGATGCTGAGCTGCATGGCTATGCCTCGTTTCCGACGGGTGCGGGCGTGCCGGGACGGACAGCGATGGAGGCTCCGAGGAGGACGGGCTGCTGGGCAGCTGCTGCCTTCTCTTCGGCCGTGGCGGGGCGCATCTGGCCACGCTCATCGGGGACGAAAGTGATCGAGTCGTCCTTCTGGTCCGGTGCGTTGACGAAGGAGCGGAACCGGCGCAGGCGCTCCGGGTCCTTCAGGGTGTCGGCCCACTCGTCGACGTAGGTGTCAACGTGCTTGGCCATGGCCGCCTCAAGATCCTCGGCGATGCCCAGGGTGTCCTTGACCACCACGTCCTCGACGTGCTTGATGCCGCCGTCGAGTTCCTCCTGCCAGCGCGCGGTGCGCTGCAGGCGGTCGGCGGTTCGGATGTAGTACATGAAGTAGCGGTCGATGTACTTGATCAGGGTTTCGTCGTCGAGGTCCTTGGCCAGCAGCTGGGCGTGCGCCGGGGTGGCACCGCCGTTGCCGCCGACGTAGAGGTTCCAGCCGTCCGCCGTGGCGATGACGCCCACGTCCTTGCCGCGGGCCTCAGCGCATTCGCGGGCGCAACCGGAGACGCCCATCTTGAGCTTGTGCGGGCTGCGGAGTCCGCGGTACCGCAGCTCCAGCTGGATGGCCATGGCCACGGAGTCCTGGACGCCGAAACGGCACCAGGTGGAACCGACGCAGGATTTCACCGTCCGCAGGCTCTTGCCGTACGCCTGCCCGGATTCGAAGCCGGCGTCCACCAGTTCCTTCCAGATTTCCGGCAGCTCCTCCAGCCGGGCGCCGAACATGTCGATCCGCTGGCCGCCGGTGATTTTGGTGTACAGGTTGTACTTCTCCGCCACGGCGGCGATCACGCCCAGCTTCTTGGGGGTGATCTCACCGCCGGCGATGCGGGGCACCACCGAGTAGGTGCCGTCCTTCTGCATGTTGGCCAGGGCGCGGTCGTTGGTGTCCTGCAGGGTGCCGCGGCCGGCGTCGAGGACGTAGGCGCTGTTCTGGCTGGCGAGGATGTTGGCGATGGTGGGCTTGCAGATGTCGCAGCCTTCGCCGGTGCCGTACTTGGCCATGATCTCTTCGAAAGAGGTCAGTTCCAGGACACGGATGGCATCGAAGAGTTCCTGGCGGGACAGTTCGATGTGTTCGCAGAGGGCCTTGGAAACCTCGACGCCGGACTTGGTCAGCTCGGTTTCCAGCAGCTTCTTCAGCATCGGTACACAGGAACCGCACTGGGTGCCGGCCCGGGTGCAGCCCTTCAGCTCGCCGAGTTCCTGGACGGGCGCGTTGCCCTCGCAGGCGCCGCAGCCGTTGATGGTGTCCCGGATGGTCCCGGCCGTGACGTTGTTGCAGGAGCACAGGGTGGCGTCGTCCGGAAGTTCGGTTTCCGGGGCGTCACCGCCGCCGGCTGCACTGAGGAACGCGCCCGGCTCGGCGGGGAGTTCGCGGCCCAGGAGCGGGCGCAGGCTCATGTACGGTGAGGCGTCGCCCACGAAGATGCCGCCCAGCAGGGTCTTGGCGTCATCGGTGGTAACGATCTTCTGGTACACGCCGCGGGCGGGGTCGGCGTAGACGATTTCCAGGGCGTGCTCGGTCTTCGCGAAGGCGTCGCCGAAGCTGGCCACATCCACCCCGGACAGCTTGAGCTTGGTGGCGGTGTCGAAACCGGGGAAGGTGGCGTCGCCGCCATGCAGCCGGTCCGCCACGATCTCGGCCATCGTGTTGGCGGGGGCCACCAGGCCCAGGCACATGCCGCCGTAGTTGGCTACTTCGCCGATGGCCCAGATGCCCGGGATTTCGGTGGCACAGTAGTCGTTGATGACCACGCCGCCGCGGGGGCCCAGGCTGAAGACCTGTTCTTCTCCCTCGGCGGCGCGGAAGAGTTCATCACGGGGACGGACGCCGATGGCGACGATGACGATGTCGGCGTCGACGATCCGGCCGTCGGCCATGAGGACGCCGGTGACCTGGCCGTCCCCATCGGAGAGTACCTCGGAAGGATAGACGCCGCCGTGGACTTCAAAGCCCTTGGCTTTGATGAGCCGGCCCATGGCCTGGCCAGCGCCTTCGTCCAGCTGGGTGGCCATCAGCCACTGCGATCCGTCGATGACGATGGGGGTCGCGCCCAGCTGCTCGGTCCCGGCAGCGGATTCCAGGCCCAGGAGGCCGCCGCCGATGGTGACGGCGTTGACCTTGCGGCCCAGCTTTACGGTGAGTTCCGCGATGGACTTGTTGATGGCCCAGACATCTTCAAGGGTCCGGTAAACGTGGGTGAGTTCGTTGCCGGGAATGGGAAGCCGTGCGGCGTTGGAGCCGGTGGCCACCACCAGTTCGTCGTACTCGAAAACGCTGCCGGCGGCGGTTTCCACCGACTTGGCTTCTGCGTTAATACGCACCACGCGCTCGCCGGTCCTCAGGTCCAGGGAGCCGTGGTCCCACATTGACGCGGTACCCAGCGTCAGGTCGACCCCGCCGTCGGTAAGGGCCTTGGACAGTGCCACCCGGTCGTAGGGGAGGTGGGCTTCCTCGGTAAGGACCGTGACATGCCAGTCATCGAGGCCGCGGGCATGCATGGCGTCCGCAAAACGGTGGGCCGCGGGGCCGCCGCCGGCGACGACGATGCGGCGCGGAGTCTCGGTGCTTGAAGTCTGTTCGGTCACTGTGGGCCTTTCGCATGGGCCGCAGACGGTGCTCCGCGGCTTTCTCTGTCGAGCAGTCCAACCAGACTAGGGAGGGGCAGTTTCGCTTCAGTTTCCCAATTGTTTCGTCAACTTAACTTCTGCATCACGAACGCATTTCCGGCCGGGTTAGGTCTCTTTTACGCCCCGGACACATTTGGCGCATGCCGCTGAAACACCCGGCGCCTAGCGTGGAACACGGCCGCTCAGGCTGCCACCACGTGAGATCAGGACAAGCAGCGCAGGGAGAGGAGCCGGACATGACGGCAACACTGGAACTCGGGACACTCGACGCCGAAGCAGCGGACACCGCGGCAGGCTGGCACCGTGTCTGCCGCCTTGAGGACCTCGAACCGGCATGGGGAGAAGCAGCCCTGGTAGGCGGCCGGCAGGTGGCACTTTTCCGCACCTTGGCTGGCGGCGTTTTCGCAGTGGCACAGCAGGACCCGGCCACGGGTTCGCACGTGATGGCCCGCGGAATCCTCGGATCCAAGGGCTCCCGCCCCACCATTGCCTCACCGCTGCACAAAGAGGTCTACGACCTGGAAACCGGAGAGTGCTTCAGCGCCCCCGGGTTGCGGATCGAGGCTTTTGGCACCCGGATCGTTGACGGCTTCGTCGAGGTTGAGCTGTAAACCGGGAGGACACGCGTATCACCCACAAGGGGTGCCCCAAAGGGCGCCCCTTCAGGGCGTTAAAGCCCCAGCGCCTCGCTGACGTCGCGGAGGACCTCGTCCAGCGCTGCCCGTGCTGCCTGGCGGGCTTCGGGAAGTTCCGCGGCGGATCCCACCTGGTGGATCACCTCGAGGTAGCACTTGAGCTTGGGTTCAGTGCCGCTGGGCCGGATGATGACGCGGGTGAGGTTGCGCGTGACGTACAGCAGGCCGTCGGTGGGCGGCAGGTGGTCGGAGCCGACGGAGAGGTCGGTGGAGACCTCAACTGCCGACGGGCCAAAGGACTCCGGCGGGGAAACCCGGAGCCGGTTCATCATGGCGTCCAGCAGGCCAAGGTCCGCCACCCTGATGCTCAGCTGGTCACTGGCGTGCAGGCCGTGCTGCAGGTAGAGCTCATCGAGCGTATCGAAGATGGTCTTGCCGTCGGCTTTGGCGGTGGCGGCCAGTTCGGCGATGAGGACTGCAGCGGAAATGCCGTCCTTGTCCTTGACCAGGTCCGGTGCCACACAATAGCCCAGGGCCTCCTCGTACCCGTAGACCAGGCCGGGCACGCGGGAAATCCACTTGAAGCCCGTCAGGGTTTCCTCGTGGGCGAATCCTGACGCCGCGGCGATGCGGGAGAGCAGCCGCGAGGACACAATCGAGTTGGCGAACACCCCTGGATTTTCCCCGTCAGGGGTTTCCGCGCCCGCGGCAGCATGCCGTGCGGCGACGTGCGCACCCAGGAGGGCGCCCACCTCATCGCCGCGGAGCATCCGCCACGTACCGGTGTCCGGGTCCTTGGCGGCCACGGCCGCACGGTCGGCATCCGGGTCGTTGGCCAGGACGATGTCCGCCTCGAGGCGATCGGCCGTTTCGAGGGCCAGGTCCAGCGCGCCGGGTTCCTCGGGGTTCGGGAAACTCACGGTGGGGAATTCCGGGTCCGGTTCGGCCTGCTCCTTGACCAGGGTGACATCCCCGAAACCTGCGGCGTTCAGCACCGCGAGCGCGGTCTCCCCGCCAACGCCGTGCATAGGGGTCAGCACGATCCGCAGGTCCCTCGCCGGGAAGAGGTCCGGAAGGGCGAGTCCCGCCGTCTCGGACCGGTACCCGGCCGCGAGCGATCCATCCAGCACCGTCCAGCCGTCCGCGGCCAGCTTGATGGTGTTCAAGGCGCCCACGGCGCTGATCCGGTCAGCGATTTCGGCGTCGTACGGTGCCACGATCTGGGCACCGTTGCCGTTTTCCGCCACGGCGTGGCGTCCCAAGTACACCTTGTAGCCGTTGTCCTGGGGCGGGTTGTGGCTTGCTGTGACCATGACGCCGCCGTCGCATTCCAAGGCGCGGACGGCGTAGGCGAGCAGGGGAGTGGGCAACGCCGCCGGCATCAGGAAGGTTTCGATCCCCGCCGCGGTGAAGATGGCCGCGGTTTCCGCTGCGAACACATCCGAGTTATGGCGGGCGTCATAGCCGACGACGGCGCGTGGCCGGGTTCCCGTGGATGCTTTCGCCACCGCGTCGGTGAGGAAGTCCGCCAGGCCGGCGGCCGCACGGCGCACCACCACGCGGTTCATCCGGTTGGGCCCGGGACCGAGGGCGGCCCGGAGCCCGGCGGTGCCGAACTGCAGCGTGCCGCGGAAGCTGTCCTGGAGTTCCTGCCGGGCCGCGGGGTCTCCTTCTACCGATGCCCGGATGAGTTCCAGGAGCGCAGCCGACGTTGCCGGATCCGGGTCTTGGGCTGCCCACTCGCGGGCATCGTTGAGCAGGCGAGCATCGGCATCGGAAGACGTCATGGGCCTAACGCTATCGTCATTGGCGCTGCCCGTGCGGCACCGCAGCCCCGGTGCCGCGCCCCCTGGATCAGAGTTTGGCGATGATTCCGGCAAGCAGGGCCGAAATCCTCGGACCCGCCGCCTGGCCGGATTCCAGCACTTCCTGGTGGCTGAGCGGCTGGGGGCTAATCCCGGCGGCCAGGTTGGTGACGAGCGAAATGCCGAACACTTCCATGCCGGCGTGGCGCCCGGCGATGGCCTCCAGCGCGGTGGACATGCCGATCAGGTCGGCACCGATGCGCTTTGCGTACTGGACTTCCGCGGGAGTCTCGTAGTGCGGGCCGGGGAACTGCGCGTAGACACCTTCGTCGAGGCTGGAATCCACCTCGCGGGCCAGCCCGCGGATCCGTGCGGAGTAAAGATCTGTCAGGTCCACGAACGTGGCGCCTTCCAGCGGCGAAGCGGCGGTGAGGTTGATGTGATCCTTGATGAGCACGGGGGTGCCCGGTGCCCAGTCCTCGTTGAGGCCGCCGCAGCCGTTCGTGAGGACCAGGGTACTGCAGCCGGCGGCGGCCGCGGTGCGGATCCCGTGAACCACGGCCCGCACGCCCTTGCCTTCGTAGTAGTGCGTCCGGGCGCCGAGGACCAGTGCACGCTTGCCTTCGGTGGTCAGGATCGACCGGATGGTTCCCACGTGCCCTTCGACGGCGGGTGCATGGAACCCGGGCACCTCTTCGGCCGACAGGGTGGCAGTGGTTTCCCCGATCAGGTCAGCGGCCCCGCCCCAGCCGGAACCGAGCACCAGGGCGACGTCGTGGGAGTCCACCCCGGCTTCCTCGGCAATGTAGTCGGCAGCAGCGCGCGCGGCGGCGAAAGGGTCCGTGTTCAGGAAGTCAGTTGTACTCACTGGTACAAGGTATCCTGCCGGTCCCGCTCCGCCCACCCTCTGGTCCGCACCCCCGAGAGACCGGTTTCTTTGGTGGTCAGGCGAGGATGCGGGAGAATAATCGTTTGTGACTACGCACCCAGATTTCAGTTCACCCCGGATCGCGATCCTGGGAGGTGGTCCAGGCGGATACGAAGCCGCTATCGTGGCCGCCTCGCTGGGGGCGCAGGTCACCATCATCGAGCGCGCAGGCCTGGGCGGATCCGCGGTCCTGACCGACGTCGTCCCCTCCAAGACCCTCATCGCCACGGCCGACCTGATGACCCGCGTTGCCGAAGCGGGGGAGCTTGGCGTGAAGTTCGACGTCGACGGCGGCGACTTCGTCCCCGTGATGAGGGCCGACCTCAAGCACATCAACGACCGCCTGCTCAACCTGGCCCGCAGCCAGTCCAAGGACATCCACGACGCCCTGGCCAGCCAGAACGTCAGGATCCTCGCAGGCTCCGGCCGGCTCCTGGACAACCACACCATCGAGGTCCTGACCGCGGAAGGCACCGAAACCATCGAGGCGGACACCATCCTGCTGGCCGTCGGCGCCCATCCGCGCGAACTGGCCACAGCCCGTCCCGACGGCGAACGCATCCTCAACTGGACCCAGCTGTACAACCTTGATGAACTGCCCGAGGAACTGATCGTGGTGGGCTCCGGCGTCACCGGTGCCGAGTTCGCCTCCGCCTACAACGGACTGGGCTCCAAGGTGACGCTGGTATCCAGCCGCGACAGGGTGCTCCCGGGCTCGGACGTTGACGCCGCCGTGGTCCTGGAGGAGGTCTTCGAACGCCGCGGTGTCCGCGTGCTGTCCCGCTCACGCGCTGAATCAGTGGAGCGGACGGACGACGGCGTGGTGGTCACCCTCAGTGACGGCACCAAGGTCACCGGCAGCCACTGCCTCCTGTGCCTTGGTTCCATCCCCAACACCGACGGCATCGGCCTCGAGGAAGCCGGCGTCGCCGTCAGCGAAAGCGGCCACATCAAGGTGGACGGTGTCTCCCGCACCAGCGCCCCGAACATCTACGCCGCCGGCGACTGCACCGGCGTCCTGCCACTGGCGTCCGTGGCGGCCATGCAGGGCCGGATCGCCGTTGCCCACTTCATGGGCGACGTCGTGACTCCGCTGAAGCTGCACCAGGTGGCCTCCAACATCTTCACTTCGCCGGAAATCGCCAACGTGGGTGTTT
The DNA here is from genome assembly GCF_026672455.1 of Pseudarthrobacter sp. SL88. Lineage (NCBI taxonomy): Bacteria > Bacillati > Actinomycetota > Actinomycetes > Micrococcales > Micrococcaceae > Pseudarthrobacter > Pseudarthrobacter sp. SL88. Next base: position 2,622,986 of record NZ_JAPPRD010000001.1, on the reverse strand, counting down.
CGGAAGCCGACATCGACTCCGGAAAGTACCAGGGCGACGTCGTGAAGCTCTCAATGCGCAGCAACGCCCGCGCCAAGATGCGCAGCGCCCGTGATGGTTTCGTGAAGATCTTCGCGCGCAAGGGATCCGGGACTGTCATCGGCGGCGTAGTGGTTGGCCCGAACGCTTCGGAGCTGATCTTCCCCATCGCCATCGCCGTGAAGCAAAAGCTCCACGTCGACGACGTTGCCAGCACCTTCACGGTGTACCCGTCGCTGACCGGCTCCATTTCCGAAGCCGCCCGGCGCCTGCACGTCCACATGTAGGTCAGGGCAAGGCTGGGGAGAAGTGCTGCTCGATCAGGCCCTTGATGTCCTCGTGGCAGCCGCCGCAGCCGGTCCCCGCGCGGGTTGCCTTGGACACCTCGGCCACCGTGGCGCAGCCTTCAGCTACGGCGCCCTGGATGACCGCTCCGCTGACCCCGGCGCAGCGGCACACGGTTCCGGCAGGATCCGCTGGGCCGCTGCCCGGCAGCTGGTCCGGGCCGTCCAGCCGCAGCAGCAGCGACCGGTCCGCCGGCAGTTCCGCATTCCGTTCGAAGAGCCCCACCAGCTCTGCCGCGGTGCGGGGCATGCCCACCGCCACGAGTCCTTCCAGCACGCCGCCGCGCGTGGTCATCTTCACGTAGCGGCCATGCTCGGGATCCGCCCACTGGGCGATCTGCAGGCGGGGCCGGCCGTTGACGGCACCGGCGGTGAGCGCTTCCTCGTCCCAGGGGTCGGCGCCGTTGTCCCCGGCAACGGCCATGTTCAGGCCCCGCGCCTTGAGCACGATGATGCCCGGCTGTTCGGCCGGCAGTTCCGGCAGGAGTTCGGCGTCCTCGATCAGGCCCGCTGCCAGGAGCGTCAGGTATTCGGCCAGCCACTCGGCCTGGCGCCAGCCCGGCCCCACCAGCCCTGACGGGCCAGAAGCGGTGCGGCAGGCAGCGCAGCCGGGGTCCGGGCAGCGCACCTCGGCGCAGTCGCCGATCGCGAAGATGTGCGGTTCGTGGTGGGCGCGCAGCCGGTGGTCCACCAGGATGCCCGTGGCCGTGGAGAGGCCGCACCCCTCCGCCAGCTCGGTGCGGGGACGCACGCCGCACGAGATGACCAGGAGGTCGCCGTCGATCGCAGAACCGTCATCGAGCAGCAAAGCCGAAAAACCGCCGTCGGGCGCGTTGTGTTCCACGCCGGTGGAGCGCGCGTTGCCGGCCATCCGCACGCCGCACCGCCTCAGGCCTGCCGCCAGGACCGCGCCGCCGCCCTGGTCGATGGTGCGGCCCAGTGGGTGCGATCCGTTGTGGACCACGGTCACGGTGGCGCCTTCCTCAGCTGCTGCGAGCGCCGTTTCCAGGCCCAGGACGCCACCGCCGAGGACTACAACCCGCTTGCCGCCGTCCACGGCCTGCCGCAGGACGCCGGCGTCGCGGAGGTCCCGCAGCGCGGTGACGCCGGCGGGCAGGACCGGTGAGGCGGGGTCGGGATTGATTCCGGTGAGGTTGGGGATCACGGGCCGGGAACCGGTGGCGAACACCAGCCGGTCGTAGTGGACGGGCGTGCCGTCCGAGAGCAGGACCTGCTGGCGGGCGCGGTCCACGCGCCGGACGCGGGTGCCCAGCCGTACCTCCACACCGTCGGCAGCGAGGGCGCCGGCGTCCGAAAGAGCCAGGGCATCGGCAGTGGTGCGGCCAACCCCGAGGTCGGCCACCAGGACGCGGTTGTAGGCAGCTTCGGTCTCTTCACCCACCACGGTCAGTGCCACCTGGCCTGCGCGTACGGCGGGCAGCAGCTCATCAACCAGCCGGGCGGCCACCGGCCCGAATCCCACAATGACAATCTGCTCGCTCATGAGGCCTCCATCGTCTGAAGCACTTTGCTGGATACGGGCGCGGCCACCGGCCGGACCCACACCTTGTTGAATTTGAATTCGGGCATCCCGGAGATGGGGTCGGTGGCCGCCTCGGTGAGGCGGTTGGCGCTTTCCAGTTCGGGGAAGTGGAACGGCAGGAAGACCGTCTCGCTGCGGATGGCGGTGCTGAGTTCGGCCCGGCACACCACCTCGCCGCGTTCATTGGCCACGGACACGAATGATCCTTCGGTGACACCCATTGCGGCTGCCGCGGCCGGGTGGATCTGCATCCTCGCCTCAGGCTGCGCGGCCAGGAGCGCCGCGACCCGCCGCGTCTGGGCGCCGGACTGGTAGTGCTCCAGGAGGCGGCCGGTGATGAGGGTGAAGGGCTTGGCATCTGCAGCGTTCCCAGTTTCCGCAAGGGGGTTGCCAGCAGGCGTACGACGGCGGCGCGGCAGCACCGGGGTCATCACGGCTTTGCCGTCGGCGTGGGCGAAGCGCTCTTGGAAGAGCCGGGGGGTTCCGGTGCTGCCGGCGGGGTAGGGCCAGTAGGCGGCTTCCCCGCGGTCCAGCATGGCGTAGTCAATCCCGGAGTAGTCGGCCAGGCCGCCGGCGGAGGCCAGCCGCAGTTCCTCGAAGACGGTTTCGGGGTCCTCGCTGTACGTGGACGGTGCTTCGAGCCGTTCGGCGAGCCTGGCCATGATCCACAGCTCGCTGCGTGCTCCTGCAGGCGGTGTGAGGGCCCGGCGGCGGCGGAGGACCCGGCCCTCGAGGTTGGTCAGCGTACCGTCCTCCTCCGCCCACTGGAGGACGGGGAGGACCAGGTCTGCCATGGCTGCCGTCTCGGACATGAAGAAGTCGCAGACCATCAGGAAGTCCAGGCTGCGGATACCCTCGATAACGGCGTTGGCGTCCGGCGAGGCGACCGCAATGTTGGAGGCGTGGACGAAGAGGCAACGGACGCCGTCGGCCTTTCCCAGCGACTTCAGCAGTTGCACCGCGGGAAGGCCCGGGCCGGGGATGAGCTCCTCGGGAACGCCCCAGACGCCGGCCACGTGGGCGCGGGCGGCGGGGTCGGTGATCTTGCGGTAACCGGGCAGCTGGTCGGCTTTCTGCCCGTGTTCCCGGCCGCCCTGGCCGTTGCCCTGGCCGGTCAGGGTGCCGTAGCCGCTGCGGGCCGAACCCGGCAGGCCGAGCAAGAGGCTGAGGTTGATGGCGGCGGTGGCGGTGTCGGTGCCGTCGACGTGCTGCTCCACGCCGCGGCCGGTGAGGATGTAGCTGCCGCCCTTGCCGGCCCCGGCGGCAAGCCTGCGGGCTGTTTCCCGGATGAGGTCCGCCGGCACACCGGTGAGGGATTGGACCCGTTCGGGCCAGAAGGAGGCGACGCTGCGGGCTACGGCGCTGTAGCCCGAGGTGCGCTCGCGGATATAGGCGGTGTCCGCCAGGTTTTCGTGGATGACCACGTGGGAGAGGCCCAGCAGCAGGGTGAGGTCCGTGCCCGGGAGGGGCTGGAGGTGGAGGCCGCCACCGTCGGCCGTGAAATCTGCTGTGGCGGAACGGCGCGGATCCACCACGATCAGGCCGCCGGCGTCGCGGGCACCCTTGAGGTGCTGGACGAAGGGCGGCATGGTTTCCGCCACGTTGGATCCCAGCATCAGGATGGTGCTGGCCGTGTCCAGCGCTTCGAGCGGGAAGGGCAGGCCGCGGTCCACGCCGAAGGCGCGCATTCCGGCGGCGGCCGCGGAGGACATGCAGAAACGGCCGTTGTAGTCGATCCGCGAGGTGCCCAGGGCCAGCCTGGCGAACTTGCCCAGCTGGTACGCCTTTTCGTTGGTGAGGCCGCCGCCGCCAAAGACGCCGACGGCGTCTGGACCGTAGCGGGCGCGGGCGTCCTTCACCGCTGCCGCGGCGAGGTCCAGGGCCCGGTCCCAGGAGATGGGCCGGTGGACGCCGTCCGGGCCCTTGAGCAGGGGCTCGGTGATGCGTCCGGGATGGTTCAGGAGGTTTGCGGAGGTCCAGCCCTTGCGGCACAGGCCGCCACGGTTGGTGGGGAAGTCGCGCCCCTGGACCTCGAGCGGTGCAGCAGGTGCCGTGGTGAGGGCCACGGGGACCGGCCCCGGCTGTGCAGCCGGGGCCGGTCCTGTGGAGGACGTGAGCGTCATGGCGCACTGCAGGGCGCAGTAGGGGCAGTGCGTGTCGGCGCTTGTGGTCATGGTTAGACGTGTCCCATCGCGTTTCGGTTGGCGTTGCGGATGTAGCAGGCCCAGCAGACCACCAGCATCAGGGCGTAGGCCCCCACGAAGCCGTAGAAGGCCGGGGTGTAGGAGCCGCTGGCGGTGTTGGACGCGTTCAGTACCTGCGGGATGAGGAACCCGCCGTAGGCACCGATTGCGGAGATCAGGCCGAGGGCCGAGGAAGCCAGCCGCTGTGTAGCCACGGAGCTGGCCCCGCTGCGTGCTGCCCGGCTGTTGGTGGCGAAGATGACCGGAATCATCCGGTAGGTTGCACCGTTGCCAAAGCCGCTGGCGGTGAAGAGCATCAGGAACAGGACCAGGAAGAGCCAGAAGTTCTTCAGCGGCAGCGTCCAGATCATCGTCAGGGTGATCACGGCCATGGAAGCGAAGGCTGAAACGGTCATCCGGGCGCCGCCCATGCGGTCCGCCATGCGTCCGCCGTAAGGCCGGGCGAGCGAGCCCACCAGGGGGCCCAGGAAGGCGAGTGAGAGGGCTACGGTTCCCACGCCGATGGTGGAGAACTCGGGGAAGTAGTCCTTGATCAGCTTGGGGAACACACCGGCGAAGCCGATGAACGAGCCAAAGGTGCCGATGTACAGGAACGCCATGACCCACAGGTGCGGTTCCTTCAGCGCGGCAACGGATCCTGCCACGTCGCCCTTGGCGCTGGTGAGGTTGTTCATGTACTTGTAGGCACCGAATGCGGCCAGCAGGATGAACGGGACCCACATCAGGCCGGCCATGGGCAGGTTGACGGTGCCCGCAGCCAGAAGGGTGATCACAATGGGGACGGCGAGCTGCGCGACGGCGGCACCGAGGTTTCCGCCCGCGGCGTTCAGGCCCAGGGCCCAGCCCTTTTCGCGTGCCGGGTAGAAGAAGGTGATGTTGGCCATGGAGCTGGCGAAGTTACCGCCGCCGAAGCCGGCCAGGGCTGCCACCAGGAGCATCCCACCGAACGGCGTTTCCGGGTTTGAAACGCACAGCGCGAGCCCGATGGAGGGGATCAGGAGCAGCAGGGCCGAGACGATGGTCCAGTTCCGGCCGCCGAAACGGGGAACCATGAAGGTGTAGGGAATGCGAAGGGTGGCGCCCACCAGGCTGGGCATTGAGATCAGCCAGAAGATCTCGGACGTGGTGAAGGTGAATCCTGCGGCCGGGAGCTGGACCACCACGATGGACCACAGCTGCCAGACGACGAAGCCGAGGAACTCGGCGAAGATGGACCAGTTCAGGTTGCGGCGGGCGATGGAGCGGCCGGCAGTTTCCCACTGTTCCTTGTTCTCGGCGTCCCAGTTGGCGATCCAACGGCCGGGGCGGAATTCAAGGGCTGGAGCGGTTGCGGTGCGGGTAGTGCCGGGCTGTGCGCTGGCGGATGCTGCGGCTGATTCCGGGGACGACGCGTCATCAAGATCAACGGAATTGCCGGTGCCGGCATCTGCGGTGCGGTCAACAGTCACGGGTTACCTCCTTTGGGGGATGTTGTTCCTCAAAGGTAGGGACGGCGCGTTTCACGGACCGACGCCGGATGTTAACGGGCTGTGACATTTGCCTATCTGTGCCCGCCGGACGCCGTTAGGATGCGAAGGTGCCCAAAAAGTGAGACGCACAGCACAGGTCCAAATACTGGACCTTTCGTCCATTGACTGGACCAGCGGAACTAATATTGAACTCTAACTATTTCGCGCCGGGGCAACCCGTTGTATCCGGCCGGTTTCTCACGAAAGCGTTTACACATGTCTTCCACCGACACCTCCACGGTGCCCGGTTCACCCCAGCCGGTGAACTCCCGCGGCCGTGTGATCGTCGCCAGCCTGATCGGCACCACGGTCGAGTTCTATGATTTCTATGTCTACGCAACTGCGGCGGTCCTCGTCTTCCCGCAGCTGTTCTTCCCCGGCCAGAACGAGACCACCCAGCTCCTGAGCTCCTTCGCGGTTTTCGGCGTGGCTTTCGTCGCCCGCCCGCTGGGGTCCATCGTCTTCGGGCACTTCGGCGACAAGTTCGGCCGCAAGGGCACCCTGGTGGCCTCGCTGCTCACCATGGGAATCGCCACCTTCCTCATCGGCTGCCTGCCCACTGCGCTGGTACCGGGCTGGGAATTCTGGGCACCGGCGCTGCTGGTAGTCATGCGCTTTGCACAGGGCCTGGCCCTTGGCGGCGAATGGAGCGGGGCGGCCCTGCTGGCCACCGAGAACGCACCGGCCAACAAGCGCGCCATCTACGGCACGTTCCCGCAGCTCGGCGCTCCCATCGGCTTCATCATCGCCAACGTCATCTTCCTGGTGGCCAGCTACACGCTTACACCCGCTGCCTTCCAGGCCTGGGGCTGGCGTGTTCCGTTCCTGCTCAGCGCAGTCATGGTGATCATCGGCCTCTACGTGCGGCTGAAGCTGATCGAAACCCCGGCATTCACCAAGGTGATCGAGTCCAACGAGGTTGCCAAGCTGCCCCTGGGCCGCGTCTTCAAGACCAGCTGGCGCCAGCTGATCCTGGGTACCTTCATCATGCTCGCCACCTACGTGCTCTTCTACCTGATGACCACGTTCACTCTCACCTACGGCACCCGGGCCTCCAGCCTCGACGCGGCCAGGGCGGCCGCCGAGAAGGCCGGCAAGCCGATGACCGAAGCCGCTGCAGCTGCGTTCGTCCCGGGCCTGGGCTACACCCGCAACGATTTCCTCTGGATGCTGATTGCCGGCGTCGTGTTCTTCGGCATCTTCACGCTGGTCTCCGGTCCGCTTGCTGAGAAGTACGGCCGCCGGAAAATGCTGATCGGCGTCACCGCCGGGATCTTCGCCTTCGGCCTGCTCTTCGTGCCACTGTTCAGCGGCGGGTTCGTGGGCACCATGGCGCTGCTGATCCTGGGCTTTTCACTCATGGGCCTGACCTTCGGGCCGATGGGCGCGCTCTTGCCGGAGCTGTTCCCCACGAACGTCCGCTACACGGGATCGGCCATCAGCTACAACTTCTCCAGCATCCTGGGCGCTGCAGTTGCGCCGTTCATCGCCGTGGCGCTGTGGGAACTGGCGGACGGCAGCCCGGTGCTCGTGGGTGTCTACCTGACGTCCATGGCCGTGCTGACCCTCATCGCCCTATTCGTCAGCAAGGAAACCCGCGACCTTGACTACGAGAACAACGTAGCCTGACCCGCCAGCCTTGCAGGAATGCCCGGACAGTCCCCTGGACTGTCCGGGCATTCTCTTTTAAGCAGGGTATTCTCCGCTGGCGATTCGCCGCTCCGAGGTTGACTCGCCTTTGGACATGGACATGGACATGGACATGGACATGGACATGGACGTACGACGGCGGCGCCTCCTTGGGCGCCGCCGTTCTGCTGTGGCGGAGGTACTTGGCCCTCGTCATCAGCCGCCCCTTTCCCTGCTGCACGTGCCTGCCTTGAGATCGTCGGGAGGTTTCCACATAGGGCTTTGGGGCCGTCGGAAATGTCGGTGGGTGCTGGAAGACTTTGGTCATGGAGACGGTTGGCTCGGCGGAAGTGGAGACGGGGAACGCGGCTGCCCATGCTCCTTCGCCCGCGGGGCCCCGCGCGGCTGCCGCGCATGCCCCGATTGCCCGTGGTCCTTCCCTTGCCGGTCCCGGGGGTGGTGGTGCCCCGAGTGTTGCTGATGTGTTGAGGATGTTGGCGGTGGTGCCGGTTGCTGTTGATGGTGCGGGGATGATCGATCAGCTCCGGCAGTTGGAGGATGTGAAGGCTGTTGCGGCGGCGAGGCAGGCCGAGATCACCGTGGCTTTTGATGCTTCGCAGCGGCGGGAGCAGGCTGCTGCCGTTGTCCCGGCCGGGGAGCAGGGTGCCGGGGTCGGGGCGCAGGTGGCGCTGGCGCGGCGGGAATCCCCGGCCCGGGGCGGGCGGCTGCTGGGACTGGCGAAAACCCTGACCGGGATGCCCCACACCTTCGCCGCGTTCCGGTCCGGGCGGTTGAGTGAGTGGCGCACCACCCTGGTCGTGAAGGAAACCATCTGCCTCTCACCCGAGGACCGGGCGGGGGTGGATGCGGAACTCGCACCCGATACCGGCGTCTTCGATGGTGCCGGGGACCGGACCATCATCTCCGCGGTCAAGGCCGCCGCGTACCGGCGCGATCCTGCGTCCGTGGCCAAGCGGGCCGCCACAGCCGTGGGGGCAAGGACGGTCAGCCTGCGCCCGGCGCCGGACACCATGGCCCGCCTCACCGCGCTGCTGCCCGTCGCCCAGGGCGTCGCCGTCTACGCCGGCCTCACCAAAGAAGCCGACACCCTCCGCTCCTCCGGGGATGGCCGGTCGAAGGGCCACATCATCGCCGACACCCTCGTCGAACGGGCCACCGGGACCCCCGGCGGGATCAACGGGATTCAGGTCCAGCTCATCATGACCGACCGCACCCTCCTCCAGGCCGACACCGAACCCGCCAGACTTACCGGCTACGGCATCGTCCCCGCCCAATGGGCCCGCGAACTGATCACCGCAGACCAGCCAGGGTCCGGGATGCAGGTCTGGGTCCGGCGGCTCTACACCGCCCCCGGCAGCGGGGAGCTCGTCGGCTTGGACGCCAAGGCCAGGCTCTTCCCGGCAGGACTCAAACGCTTCCTCCAGATCCGCGACGACACCTGCCGCACCCCGTACTGCGACGCACCCATCCGCCACCACGACCACATCACCCCCTGGCACCACGGCGGCGGCACCACAGCCTCCAACGGCCAAGGACTCTGCGAAGCCTGCAACCACACCAAAGAAAGCCCCGGCTGGAGTTCAACACCCGTCCCAGTACCCTCAACGTTGCCGCTGCCGGACCCCACATGCTTCCCTGACGGACCACCCCGGGTCAGGCACGTCACGCGCCACACCGTAAAACTCCGAACCCCCACCGGCCACACGTACCACTCCACCGCACCACCACTCCCCGGGACGCCCTTCACCCACGCCAGCAGCCCAGGCAAACGCGCAGGGCCAGCACGAGCCCCCACGCGGGCACCCGCCAACCAGCCACCCCCACAACCATCCGTCCAAGTCCTCGGCCGCGTCATCCAAACCGGCGTTCCCTGACACAGGAACACACTGACTGAATTTCCAGGGCGAGCCAGGGATGTCGTCACAAGAGCCCAGGTGGCAGCAGGAGTTTGAACAAGCCATATGAATGGGATGCGATTGCCGGTGGTCCGCCCCTGCCCCAATGGTCGCTCCCGGCAGCCCGGCAGCCCGGCAGCCCGGCAGCCCGGCAGCCCGGCTGCCCGGCTGCCCGGCAGCTCAGGCGGCGTAACTCGTCACGAAGTTTCGCAGGATCTTCATCGGCTCCGTCACGGTGAACTTCCGGGCGTCAGCCATCAGGTCCTCGGCGGACTCCGGAGGAAAGTAGCCGGCGTTGCGGTAGATGTCGATGCGCGTTACCAGGCCCTCCGCATCGAGTTCGGGATGGAACTGGGTGGCGTAGAGGTTTGACCGGACCCGGAACATCTGCACGGGGCAGGCCGCGGACCCTGCCAGCAGAACCGCATGGGCGGGCAGCGAACTGCAGGCTTCCTTGTGGCCGGCAAACGCGGTGAACGCCTGTGGCATTCCTTGGAGCAATGGGTCCCGGAGGCCGGCATCGGTAAGGCCGATCTCCACGGCCGCGAGGGGTTCGCCGAACGTTCGGTCGATCACGGCGCCTTGGTGCCTGCCCAGCGTCCCGACCCCGTAACACGCCCCCAGGAACGGGAAATCGCGGGCCACCAGCTGGTCCAGCAGGCCCGACAGTTCCTGTTCCACCCTGTGCTGGACCAGGCTCTTGTCTTCCGGCGGATCGCTGGAGGTGAATGGACTGCCGCCCACGATCACGCCAGAGTATTCGGAGAGGTCCAGCTCTGGCAGGGGAGCCGACTCAAGCCGGATCCGTCGCAGCTCCCGCTCCTCCAGGCCGCCGTACCTCAGGTACGCGGCGAATTCATCATCGGCGGCGGCGTCCTCGGCTCGGGAAGCCAGGAGCAGGAAAGGCAACACCTGCTAAGTGTGCCTGCACTTGCCCGCTATACGCCAGCAGCCCGAAGCCGATGGCTCCGGACTGCTGGGTAGTGTGGACGGCTGAACTTGTAGTACTGCTTGGTCGGGCAGGACCGCTTAGCCAGGAGGCGGCGGGCGACAGGCTGGTTCAGCCGGCCGCTGCCTGGACCAGCGACCTACGGGACTGGGGCCGCGCAGCCGGATCGGCATGGCGGTGCACTAGCTTCCAGTAGCCTTCCTCGCGGCGGAAAATGCTGGTTACCCGGAGGGCGAACTCTTCGGTGGCCGCGGCACCGTCCAGCCGGGCACGGAAGTGCTCGGTTTCCACCAGGTAGGCGGTGTCGCGCGCCGTGTACGACGTGATGGTGTCGAAGCCGAGCATCTGCCCGTCCTGGAATTGCCGGGCGGCCTGGTCCAGCCGGGCTTCAACCTGGGCCCAGCCCCGGGCGATGCCGCCGAAGGGGTTGGCCAGCGTCACGTCCTCGAGCCGGGAGTAGAGGTCCTTGACAGGACCCGTATTGCCCCGGGTGATCTCCGGAACCGCCTCGTGGTAGCGGGCCACTTCTTCCTGGAAACTGGGTGCCAGCATGGGTGCCTCCGGTCCGTCAGTCTTCGATCGTGGCGATCACGGCGCCCGCGGACACAGTCTCGCCTGCAACAGCCTTCAGGCCCGTGATGGTTCCGGAACGGTGCGCCGTGAGGGGCTGCTCCATCTTCATGGCCTCCAGCACCACTACCAGGTCACCCTCGGCGACAACGTCGCCTTCAGCCACAGCCACCTTCACGATGGTGCCCTGCATGGGGGAGGTGAGGGCGTTCCCGGTGGCGGCAGCGGGGCCGCCGGACCGTGCGCGCTTCTTCGACTTGCCGGACTTCGCTGCAGGAGCGGCGCCTGCGCCCAGGGAACCCAGGGATGCCGGGAGCACCACTTCGAGGCGTTTGCCGCCTACCTCGACAACCACGCGCTGGCGTTCTTCGACGTCCTCGGTTTCGGCTGCGCCGTGGGGGTTCCAGGCTGGCAGGTCGTTGGTGAACTCTGTTTCGATCCACCGCGTGTGGACCTTGAAAGGGCCCTCCGCCGGAGCGAAATCGGGGTTGCTGACCACGGCGAGGTCGAACGGGATGACGGTGGGAATGCCTTCCACCACCATCTCCTCCAAGGCACGGCGCGAGCGCTGCAGGGCCTGGGTGCGGGTAGCCCCGGTGACCACCAGCTTGGACAGCATGGAGTCGAAGTTGCCGCTGATCACATCGCCCTGCTCCACGCCGGAATCAATCCGGATGCCGGGGCCAGTCGGGTTCTTCAGCGTGGCAATGGTGCCGGGGGCAGGCATAAAGTTCCGGCCGGGATCTTCACCGGTAATGCGGAACTCGATGGAGTGGCCACGGACCTCGGGGTCGCCGTAGCCCAGTTCCTCGCCGCGGGCCAGGCGGAACTGTTCGCGGACCAGGTCGATGCCGGTGACTTCCTCGGACACGCAGTGCTCCACCTGCAGGCGGGTATTGACCTCAAGGAAGGAAATGGTGCCGTCCTGGCCCACCAGGAATTCACAGGTACCGGCACCGAGGTAGCCGGCTTCCTTCAGGATGGCCTTGGAGGATTCGTACAGCCGCTGGTTCTGCTCGGGGGTAAGGAACGGGGCCGGTGCTTCTTCGACGAGCTTCTGGTTGCGGCGCTGCAGCGAGCAGTCGCGGGTGGAGACCACCACGACGTTGCCGTGGGCGTCAGCGAGGCACTGGGTTTCAACGTGCCGCGGAGCGTCCAGGAAGCGTTCGATGAAGCATTCGCCGCGTCCGAAGGCCGCAGTGGCCTCACGGACGGCGGACTCGAACAGTTCGGGGATTTCTTCGCGGGTGCGGGCCACCTTGATGCCGCGTCCGCCGCCGCCGAAAGCAGCCTTGATGGCCACGGGCAGGCCGAACTTGTCCACGAACTCGAGGATTTCCTCGGCAGACTGTACGGGATCGGCGGTGCCGGGGACCTGGGGTGCACCCACCTTTTCGGCGATGTGCCGGGCCTGGACCTTGTCGCCCAAGGCGGAAATTGCTTCGGGGGACGGGCCGATCCAGGTGATGCCGGCGGCGATGACCTTGGCCGCAAACTCTGCATTTTCGGCCAGGAAGCCGTATCCGGGGTGGATGGCATCCGCACCCGACTGCCGGGCGGCGTCGATGATCTTGTCCATCACCAGGTACGACTCGGCGGCGGTGTTGCCGCCCAGGGCATAGGCTTCGTCAGCAAGCCGGACGTGCAGGGCGTCGCGGTCCGGGTCGGCGTAGATCGCTACGGAGGCGATGCCCTCGTCGCGGGCGGCGCGGATGATGCGCACCGCGATTTCACCGCGGTTTGCGATCAGCACCTTGGTGAGGCTCTGCTGCGTGGTACCGGCGGACTGCTCCATATTTGCTGACAACGCGTCTCCTTCTTTCCTTCAGGGAGCCTAGCGCGGTTTTGGAGGTTCCGCCGATATTACTTGCGGAATCCGCGTGTAAACCAGCAATGCTTTGTAGGGAAGCTACAAGTCCGGGGCAATTGGCGCCTTTCAGCGCGGCGGCCAGAGATCGGTGATGCGCACGTTTGCGGCGGCCAGCAGTCCCCGGAGGGTGGATACGGACAGGCCGACGACGGCATGCGGGTCGCCGTCGACCTTCCGGATGAAGGCCCCGCCCAGGCCGTCAATGGTGAAAGACCCGGCGCAGTGCAGCGGCTCGCCGGTGGCGATGTACGCGTCGATTTCGTCCGCGTCCATGTCCAGGAAGGCGACCTCGGCTGAGGCAACGGCGCCAAGGGTGGCCCCCGATCCGGCACCGTCACGGCCGTCGTCGTCCGTGTCCGTATCCCGGCAGTCCACCAGCCAATGCCCTGTGTGCAGCACCCCTGAGCTGCCGCTCATCCGGAGCATCCGCTCCCGCGCGACGTCCGCCGTGTAGGGCTTGCCGTGTGCTTCGCCGTCGAACTCGAACACCGAGTCGCAGCCCAGCACCAGGGCGCCCTCGGAGTCCGGCAGCGCCGCCACGGCCTCGGCCTTGGCCCGGGCCAGCAGGAGGGCGGTGTCGTGCGGATCGGTCACGCCGTAGCGCGCCTGCACGGCGTCCTCGTCCACGTCGGAGACCAGCACGGTGTGCCGGATGCCGGCTTCGGCCAGGAGTTTGGTGCGGGCGGGGGACTGGGAGGCAAGTATCAGGCGGACCACGGAATCAGCCTAGTGGACCAGCTCAGCGGACGCCTTGGCGTTCTCCGGCCGGCTGAGCTTGGCGCCTTCCACGTCCACGTCCGGCAGGATGCGGTCCAGCCAGCGCGGGAGCCACCAGGACTTCTCGCCCAGCAGGTACATCACGGCGGGGACAATGGTCATCCGGACCACGAACGCATCCAGCAGCACACCGAACGCCATCGCGAAGCCCAGCGGCCGGACCATGGTGAGGTGGCTGAAGATGAAGCCCGCGAACACGCTGACCATGATGATGGCGGCGGCGGTCACCACGGCGGCGGCGTGCCGGAAGCCCACCCGCACGGCCTCCTTCGCGGTGGATCCGTGCATGTACGCCTCGCGCATGCCGGAGGCGATGAACACCTGGTAGTCCATGGCGAGGCCGAACAGCACGCCGATCAGGATGATCGGCAGGAAGCTCAGGACTGCGCCGGGGTTGGCGACGTCGAACACGTTGCCCAGCCAGCCCCACTGGTAGACGGCCACCACGGCGCCGAACGCGGCCGCCAGTGACAGGAGGAAGCCGCCGGTGGCCAGCAGCGGCACCACGATGGAGCGGAACACCAGCAGCAGCAGGATCAGGGAGAGCCCGACGACGATGGCCAGGTAGGGCGGCAGGGCGTCGCCGAGTTTGGTGGAGACGTCGATATTGCCGGCGGTCTGCCCGGTCAGGCCCATGGCTACGTCGTAGTCGGCCTTGATTTCGCCGTTCAGGCCGCGGAGTTCCGAGACGACCTTGACCGTGCTGGCGCTGGCAGGGCCTTCCTCTGGAATGACCTGGAAGACAGCGGTGCGGCGGTCCTCGCTGATGGCCACTGGAACAGCTGCCACTACGTTGTCCACTGACCGGAGCTTGTCCGCGATGTCGTACTGCAAGGTGCTGGCGGCTGCCTCGTCCAGGCCGGCGGGGAACTCGCCCACGGCAACGATGGGGCCGGTGACGCCTTCGCCGAAGCTGCGGGCAGTGATGTCGTAAGCCTGGTAGGCCTCGGAATCCACCGGTTCGGAGCCGCCGTCGGGCAGGGCGAGCTGCAGCTGGGTGGCTGGGAGGGCGAGTACGCCCAGCAGGATAACGCCGGCCACCATGGCAAGCACGGGGTGCCGGGTGACCAGGCCGCCCCAGCCATGGGTGCTCCGTTCACGGTCCTTGGCGTCGTCTTCCGCTTCGTGGCCGGGCTCTGCGTTGTGTGCGTTGGCCTTGGCCCATGCCCGCTTGGAGATGATGCGGCGGCCGATGAGGGACAGCATGGCCGGGGTGAGGGTGATGGCGACGAGGACCGCCACGGCCACCGTGCCGGCGGCTGCCAGGCCCATCACGGCCAGGAACGGCAGGCCGGGAACAACCAGGGCGGCGAGGGCGATGATGACCGTCAGGCCGGCGAACACCACAGCGTTGCCGGACGTTCCAGTGGCACGGGCCACGGATTCCTCGGTATCCATGCCTGCCAGGAGTTGGGTGCGGTGCCGGTTGACGATGAACAGTGAGTAGTCAATGCCGACGGCGAGGCCCAGCATGAGCGCCAGCATGGGGGAGATGGAGCTCATGTCGAAGAGGCCGGAGAGCGCGAAGGTGATGCCCACGCCCACACCGACGCCCATGACAGCCATCAGGAGCGGGAGGCCGGCCGCCACCAGGGTGCCGAGCATGATGATCAGCACCAGGGCTGCGACGGCGATGCCGATGATTTCCGCGATACCGAACAGCTCGGAGATGTCCTCGGTGATTTCCTTGCTGGCCAGGGCTGTGACGCCGGCGGAGGAGGTCCCGTGCGCGATGTCCTGGACCTGCTGGCGGACTTCGGGGCTCAGCCCGTTAATGGAGCCGTTGAACTGCACCTGGGCTACGGCAGCCTTGCCATCTTCGGAGACGAAGCGGATGGCCGAGGATGCTTCGGCCTGCCGCTTGCCCAGTTCCAGCTTGGCCTTGCTGGCCTCAAGTTCCTTCGCTCCGGCGTCGAATTTGGCCTGGCCTTCGGCCGCTGCGGCCTTCTGCTGGCCCAGTTGCGCCTCGATGGCCGCTGCGGGAGCACCGGCAGCCACCATTTGCTGTTCTGCAGCCTCCAGCTGTGCCTTTCCGGCATCCAGTTGCGCCTTGGAGGCATCCAGCGTGGCCTGCCCGGCAGCCAGCTGCTGCTCACCGTCGGTGATGGCCTGCCCGGCCTGGTCCACCTGGGCCTGGGTGGCGAACGGGTCCACGGTGCCGCGGACGTCCGGCAGCGTTTCGAGCTTCTTCAGGGCGTCAGTGACCGCCGCCCGGCTGGCGTCGGTGAAGCCGCCGTCGGGTGCCTCGAAAACGATCGTCGCAGTTCCGCCGGACGCGGATGGGAGGTCTTCCTTCAGCTTGTCCGCAATCCGTTGCGTTTCCGTTCCGGGGATTTGGAAGTTGTTGGACAGGGTGCCGTGGAAAGCCGCGGCGGAACCGCCGACGGCAACCAGCGCCACGAGCCACAACGAAAGGACCAGCCAGCGCCGGCGGTAGGAGAACTTGCCAAGGCGGTAGAGCAGCAGTGCCATGAGGGAAACCGATCTGGTCAGGAGGAGTGGGCGGCTGAAGGGGCTGTAGTGCGGGCCGGGGTGGCCGGCGCGGTGGATTTGCCGGCGCCAGCCGGCGGGGTGAAGCCGGAGCCCAGGAGGGCCATGGCGTCGATAAGGAGCTGCCGGAGTTCGGCGAGCGAGGCGGGCGAGAGGTCGGGTCCACGGCGGCTGAACCAGACTTCCATGGCGGCCTTGCCGCAGGAGATGACGGAGCCGGCCAGAGCGTGGACGTACAGGTCGTCCGAACCGTCCGGTGTTGCTGCCACCCGGTCCCTTGCCACGGTGAAGACTTGGGCGCGGCAGTGGTCCCAAGCTTCGAGTTCGGTGTGGGCCATCAGCTGGCTGTGCTGCGTCAGGGCGAACAGCTCGGCCAGGGGCTCCACCGTCCTGGGGTCAGCCAGGGCCATGAGGGCAGCCTGCGCCGCCTCCAGCAGTGGTTCCTCCGCGGGCCGCAGCTGCAGTTGCCTGATGACGATATCCAGGAAGCCGTGGGTCACGGACGCCAGTGCAGCGTCGGTGCTGTTGAAGTAGTTGAAGAAGGTGCGCCGGGAGATGCCGGCAGCCTCGGCGATGTCCTCGGCCGTGAAGCCGCCGGGCCCCTTGGACCGGAGCAGCGCCAGCGCGGCGTCCGTAATGGCCTGCCGGGTGGCCGCCTTGTTCAGTTCGCGGCGTGAGGGAGCCGGGGGCGCGTCAGGCGGGGACGAGGGTGAATTCACGCTCTTACACTACGTGCAAGTTTGCACAGTGGGCAAGTTATATTCACAGGAGAATGAAAGGCTCCCAACAGCCTTTACCGAACCTGCGCACGGATGCTTGGTAGGACCCGGAAAGGGTCAAGCCACAGCAGCCGTCTGGTGACGGCGGAGCAGGAGAAGAGAATGTCACGCAGGAAGAAGATGGCGCTCGGCCTGTCGGCCGCGGCGCTCGCCGTGGGTGCCGGCATTGGAGTGGCGGGAGTGGCTTCAGCTACGACGACGCCGACCCCCTCGCCAAGCGCCAGTTCCAGCGCCTCTGCCGATGCCGGCACGGGCACAGGCTCCGGCCATGACGGCATGGGCCGCCACGGCGGACGCGGAGGTGAACGCGGCGGCGTCCAGGCGTCAGCACTGGCGCAGAAGCTTGGTGTGGACGAGGCAAAAGTCACTGACGCATTGAAGGCTTTCCGCGAGGCCAACAAGCCCAGTGGACCGCCGGCCGAGGGCGAGAAGCCTGACATGGCCGCCCGCGAAGCTGCGCTGGCCAAGTCCCTGGCAGCATCGCTCGGAATTGACGAGGCCAAGGTGACGGCGGCGCTCGACGAGCTCCGCACCGCGGCACAGGCAGACCGGGCGGCAGCGCTCAAGACCCGCCTGGACCAGGCCGTCACGGATGGAAAGCTGACCCAGGCGGAGGCGGACGCCGCAACCAAGGCGGTCCAGAACGGGGTGATCGGCGGCGGCGGACACTGACCGCGCGCCAAGGGTCCCGGCAGGCCCGGGATAGCGTCCCAGGGCAACAGCGCGGGACAACAGGAAGTCCCCGGGAGGATTCCCGGGGACTTCCTGTGATTGCACATTCGAGGCGCCTGGCGGCACCGGTGTTGACTATGCCTTAGCGTCCTGCAGTTCGCGGGGAGCGGTGGCGGCCGAAGTGCCGTCCGTAGCTGCACCGTTCTCGGCGGCGGCGGCGTCGTCGTCATCAACGAAGGGGGTGCCGTTGCGGGGCGCGTTGTACAGCGCTTCGTCCAGGATGCCCTGGCGCTTGGCCACGATGGTGGGGACCAGGGCCTGGCCTGCCACGTTGACGGCGGTACGGCCCATGTCCAGGATCGGATCGATGGCAAGGAGCAGTCCGACGCCGGCGAGCGGCAGTCCCAGCGTGGAGAGCGTCAGCGTCAGCATCACGACGGCGCCGGTGGTGCCGGCCGTCGCAGCGGATCCCAGGACGGAAACCAGGGCGATCAGCAGGTACTGGCTGAAGTCGAGCTGGATGCCGAAGAACTGGGCCACGAAGATCGCGGAGATGGCCGGGTAGATCGCGGCGCAGCCGTCCATCTTGGTGGTGGCGCCCAGCGGGACGGCGAAGGAGGCGTAGCCGCGGGGGACGCCCAGGCTGCGCTCGGTGACGCGCTGGGTGAGCGGCAGGGTTCCCACGGAGGAGCGGGACACGAAGGCCAGCTGGACGGCCGGCCAGACACCGGAGAAGTACTGCTTCACGGACAGGCCGTGGGTGCGGACCAGGATGGGGTACACAACAAACAGCACCAGGGCCAAACCGGCGTAGATGGCAACCGTGAACTTGCCCAGGGAGCCGATGGTGTCCCAGCCGTAGACGGCGACCGCGTTACCAATCAGGCCCACGGTGCCCAGCGGTGCGATGCGGATGATCCACCACAGGACCTTCTGGATCACGGCGAGGGCGGAGGCGTTGAGGTTCAGGAAGGGCTCGGCCGCCTTGCCCACCTTGAGGGCGGCAACGCCGACGGCGATGGCGATCACCAGGATCTGCAGCACGTTGAAGCTGACGGAAGTGGTCACGGCGCCGGATTCGGCAACCGTCGAGCTGGCGCCCAGGCCGAGGAAGTTCTTCGGGAAGAGGCCGATCAGGAAGGACCACCAGTCGCCCGACTTACCGGAGTACTTCGCTTCGTCGGTGATGCCGGTGTTGGCGCCGGGCTGCAGCAGGACGCCCAGGCCGATGCCGATCAGCACCGCAATCAGGGACGTGATGGCGAACCACAGCAGCGTGTTCCAGGCCAGCCGGGCGGCGTTGGATACCTGGCGGAGGTTGGAGATGGAGCTCACCACAGCCGTGAAGATGAGGGGCACGACGGCGGTCTGCAGCAGCGACACATAGCTGGAGCCGATGGTCTGCAGCGTTGCGCCCAGGCCGTTGGGGTTGGTCTTGGTGCTGCCGGTGTACTTGGCCAGCAGGCCGAGGGCAAGGCCCACGATGAGTGCGGCGATGATTTGGAAGCCGAACGATCCAGCCCACTTGGGAAGCTGGAAGCCCGTCTTCCCTGCGGGGGAGGGGGTGCTTGTCTGAGTGCTCACCCGAATACGCTAGGTCCGCAGCTCTTATCACGTCGAAACAACATTGAGAAATATTACGCACGCCCTGTTGCCGGAAGAAACAGAAAAGCCCAGAAACCCGCGGCGGACAGCGGGTTTTGTTACTTATTCCCGGCGGCGGTGTGCTTAACATCTCGCCTGCCGCCGCAGGGGCTGGCTATGAAAGCAGCGCCCGGCGCAGGGTATCGAGTCCAACCGAGCCGATGTTCAGGGCCTTGGTGTGGAACTCCTTGAGGTCGAACCCTGGCCGTGTCTCGAGTTCGGCGCGGATCTGTTCCCAGAGGCGCTGGCCGACTTTGTAGGAGGGTGCCTGGCCGGGCCAGCCCAGATAGCGGGTGAACTCGAAGTTGAGTTGTCCTTCGCTGATGGGCAGGTTGGCCTTGAGGAAGTCGTATCCCTTGTCCGGGGTCCAGGTGCCAGTGCCCCAGCGTGCAGGCACCTCCAATTCCAGGTGGACGCCGATGTCGAAGACCACCCGGGCTGCGCGCATCCTTTGCATGTCCAGCATGCCCATGTGGTCGCCCGCGTCGTCGAGGTATCCCAGTTCCTGCATGAGCTTTTCCGCGTAGAGGGCCCAGCCTTCGCCATGTCCGGAGGTCCAGCAGATGTTGCGCCGCCACTTGTTGAGCAGTTCGCGCCGGTAGGTGGCGGTGGCCACCTGGAGATGGTGGCCGGGAACGCCTTCGTGGTACACGGTGGTGGTTTCGGCCCAGGTGGTGAAGGTGTCCTCGCCGGCGGGCACGGACCACCACATGCGTCCGGGCCGGGTGAAGTCGTCGGAGGGGCCGGTGTAGTAGATGCCGCCTTCATCGGTGGGCGCGATGAGGCATTCCAGTTTCTTCATGACGTCGGGAATATCGAAATGGACCCCGGCCAGCTCCGCGACGGCTTTGTCGGAGAGTTCCTGCATCCAGGCCTTGAGGGCGTCGGTGCCTTTGATCTGCCGGGCAGGATCGTTGTTCAGGATTTCCTTGGCTTCGGCGATGGAGGCGCCGGCCTTGATGGTGCCGGCCACCACCTCCTGTTCAGCGATCAGGCGGTCGAGTTCCTGGACGCCCCAGGCGTAGGTTTCCTCCAGGTCCACGGTGGCGCCGAGGAAGGACCGTGATGCCAGTGCATAGCGGGCTTTACCCACCGCGTCTTTCTCCGGGGCGGCGGGCAGCAGGTCGGTGCGGAGGAAGTCGGCAAGCCCGGTGTAGGCGCGGCGGGCGGCGGCAGCACCGGCGTCGAGCTTTTCCTGCAGCGCCGTGCCCAGCGGTCCGGCTTCGGTGGCGGCGCCGGCTGCGAGCTTGGCGAAGAATCCGTCTGCGGCGGCGTATTTTGTGGCCTGTTCGATGACGATGTTCACCTGGCGGGCCGCGGCCACCCGGCTGGCGTCGCGGGCCAGGCGAAGGGACTCGATGTAGCCTTCGACGGCGGCGGGTACGTTTTGCGCGCGGCCTGCGATGTGTTCCCAGTCCTGTTCCGTGGCGGTGGGCATGAGGTCGAAGATCGCACGGATGTCCTGTGCGGGGGAGGCGATGTTGTTCAGGTCCGCGTACTCCCACCCGGAGGCGTGGATCAGCAGCTGCAGGCCCAGCCGTTCGCGCATGGCGTCCAGCGTGACGGCGTCCACGTCGTCCTCGGGCTCGAGGCCTTCAAGGTCGGCCAGGGCCTTGCGGGCCACCTCCGCGAATTCGGCGATGCCTGCGGGGGAGAAATCCTGGTACTCGATTTCGCGGCCGGGCAGTCCCAAGGTGGTGGCAAGGGACGGATTCAGGCGGACGAGGGTATCGGTGTAGTCGTCCGCGACGGCGTCGATGCGGGTGTGCGGGCGTGCGGCGGGCGAAGTGTCGGTAGTCACTATCCGAGACTAGCCCGGCCCCGCTCGCCGGGCGAGGAACGCGCCGGTGCGCGCCCCCTCCGTCGTACGGTCAGCCTTTGCTGCGCTTCCAGGCGCCCGGCCCGGGCGTTGGTGCCAGGCCCAGCCGTTGCCGGCGCGCCCAATGCCGTGCGGACGGCGCGGCGGGCCTGGCCGCTTCGGGGCCGCCGAGGGAGAGTACGACGGCGGTGAGCGCAGCGAGTTCCTCGGCGTTCGGCTGCCCCTTGATCACAGAGAGCAGGGGAGCCGCGGGGGCTTCGGCCGGGCCCGGTGTTCCGGTGGCGCTCACAGCGGGATGTTCCCGTGCTTCTTGGCCGGAAGGCTGGCGCGCTTGTCGCGGAGGGCGCGCAGGCCCCGGACTATCTGCAGCCGGGTGTCCGACGGTGCGATCACGGCGTCGACGTAACCGAGCTCGGCTGCCTGGTAGGGGTTCAGGAGTTCTTCCTCGTACTGCCGGATGACCTCGGCGCGGCGGGCTTCGACGTCGCCGCCCTCTTCGGCCACGGCCGCGAGGTCCCGGCGGTAGAGGATGTTGACGGCGCCCTGTGCGCCCATCACGCCGATCTGTGCGGTGGGCCATGCCAGGTTGAGGTCAGCCCCGAGCTTCTTGGAGCCCATCACGATGTACGCGCCGCCGTAGGCCTTGCGGGTGATGACCGTCAGCTTCGGAACGGTGGCCTCGGCATACGCGTACAGCAGCTTGGCGCCGCGGCGGATGATGCCCTGGAATTCCTGGTCCTTGCCCGGCAGGAAGCCCGGTACGTCCACCAGGGTGATGATGGGGATGTTGAAGGCATCGCAGTTCCGGACGAAGCGGGCTGCTTTTTCGGAGGCGGCAATGTCCAGGGTTCCGGCGAACTGCAGCGGCTGGTTGGCCACGATTCCCACGGTGTGGCCTTCCACCCGGCCGTAGCCGATCATGACGTTCGGTGCGTAAAGGGCCTGCATTTCCAGGAAGTGCCCGTCGTCGACGATCTGCTCGACGACTGCGCGCATGTCGTAGGGCTGGTTGGCCGAATCGGGGATCAGAGTGTCGAGCGCGAGGTCGTCGTCGTTGACCGCGTTTTCCTGGGCGTGCTCCAGGACCGGAGCCTCGGACAGGTTGTTGGAGGGCAGGAAGTCCAGGAGTTCGCGGACGAACTCGATCGCGTCCCCTTCATCCGAGGCGAGGTACGTGGACGTGCCCGTGGTGGCGTTGTGCTGGCGCGCTCCGCCGAGCGTTTCCATGTCCACGTCCTCGCCCGTGACGGTCTTGATGACGTCGGGGCCGGTAATGAACATGTGGGACGTCTTGTCCACCATCACCACATAGTCGGTGAGGGCGGGGGAGTAGGCTGCGCCGCCGGCGGAGGGGCCCATGATGAGGGAGATCTGGGGCACGACGCCGGACGCGTGCACGTTGTTGCGGAAGATATCGGCGAACATGGCCAGCGAGGCGACGCCTTCCTGGATGCGGGCGCCGCCGCCGTCGAGGATGCCAACCACCGGGCAGCCGTTCCGCAGGGCGAATTCCTGCACCTTGACGATCTTCTCGCCGTTGACCTGGCTCAACGAACCGCCGTACACGCTGAAGTCCTGGCTATAGACCGCTACAGGACGGCCATCCACGGTGCCGTAGCCGGAGACCAGGCCGTCGCCGAGGGGTTTCTTCTTTTCCATGCCGAAGGCGGTGGAGCGGTGCACTGCGAGGGCGTCGAACTCAACGAATGAGTCCTCATCCAGCAACAGGGCAATGCGCTCGCGTGCGGTGTTCTTGCCGCGCGCATGCTGCTTTTCGACGGCCTCGGGGCCGGAGGGCTGTTCGGCACGTGCCTGGCGGTCGCGGAAATCGGCAATCTTTCCCGCTGTCGTTGTCAGATCGTGGCTCATCAAGTATCTCCGGCTCTGTTCAGATTGGTTCAGTGTCGCTGAGTCTGTTGACGGGCTGTGCTCTGGAGGCGCTTAAGTAGCTTCCACACAAAAAACGAACCCTGCTGGCAAGTCTAATGACGGTTTGAGTGCCCGCAGCTGTAGGGAACCTACAATTTTCTGCCATGACCTCACCCGGACAACCATGTTACTCGCCAGTAACTTATCTGGGTTACAGTGTTTCCATGACTTCGAGCAACGACGCTTTGACCGCTGCCGCCAGCCCCTACCGGGCCTCCGGTTCGCTTCGCGGGAGGACCATCCTGATGTCAGGGGGCAGCCGCGGCATCGGCCTCGCGATCGCGCGGCGGGCGGCGGCGGACGGCGCCAATATCGTCCTGATGGCCAAAACCGGCGAACCCCACCCCAAACTCGCCGGCACGGTGTTCACCGCCGCGCAGGAACTGACCGAGGCGGGCGGCGGTGCGCTGCCGCTGGTGGGGGACGTCCGCAACGACCAGGACGTGGCCCGCGCCGTGGCCGAGGCCGTGGACCGCTTCGGCGGCATCGACGTCGTAGTGAACAACGCCTCCGCAATTGACCTCTCCACCACCGATGCCGTGGACATGAAAAAGTACGACCTCATGCAGGACATCAATGTCCGCGGGACTTTCCTGCTCTCCAAGCTCGCGCTGCCGGCGCTGCGCGCGTCCGGCAATGCGCACATCCTCACGCTGTCGCCGCCCCTGAACCTGGATCCACACTGGGCCGGCCGGCACCTGGCCTACACCATGGCCAAATACGGGATGAGCCTGACTACACTTGGCCTCGCCGAGGAGCTGAAGGACGACCGGATCAGCGTCAACTCGCTGTGGCCCTGCACGCTGATCGACACCGCGGCGATCAGGAACATGCCGCAGGGTGAGGCCATCGTCCAGGCCGCACGCGGACCACAGATCATGGCCGACGCCGCCCATGCCATCCTGACCGGCAGCAACCTGCCCGCAGGAGGGCAGGCAACCGGCAATTTCTACACTGACGAGCAGGTGCTGGCGGCAGCAGGGGTTATCGATTTCCGCCCCTACAGCCTGGGAGCCCCGGAGGACCGGCTGGTTCCGGACATCTTCCTGTAGCCGCAAGGGGAAGGCCGCCGGTGCGGCCACATTCCCCGGCTCGGTAGGATTTAGCTATGGCTGAAGCGCATATCCCCGGTATCCCGTTGGACAGGTCGGAGCTGGGCGATCAGCGCTTCCTGTCTGCCGCCGGCATCTCCCGGCTCGACGTGGTGGACTCCACTGGCTCCACCAACGCCGACCTGCTCCGTGCAGTAACCGTGGAGCCCGCGTCCTGGCCGGATCTTTCCGTGCTGACAGCCGAATACCAGACCGCTGCCCGGGGACGCCTGGAAAGGCACTGGGAAGCTCCGCCGCTCAGTTCGGTCGCCGTTTCCGTTGTACTGCGGCCCGTGAACGCCGAGGGCCGGCCGCTGCCCACGCAGAGCTACTCGTGGCTCTCGCTCATCGCGGCCCTGGCGCTCCGCGAAACCCTGCTGGAAACGGCAGGCATCCCGGGCGAACTCAAATGGCCCAACGACGTCCTGGTCCGCGGCCGGAAGATTGCCGGCATCCTGGCCCAGATGGGACCCATGACGGACGGCACCGTCCCGCCGGTGGTGCTGGGCACCGGCCTGAACGTCACCCTCCACGAGGACGAACTGCCGGTCCCCACGGCCACCTCGGTGTTCCTCGAGGGGGCGCAGACCACCGACAGGACCCAGCTGCTGAAGAGCTATTTGTCCCACTTTGCGGTGCTCTACCGGAGTTTCTGCAACGCCGACGGCGACCCCACGGCAGGCATGGCGGGTGGCCCGTCCCTGCATAAGCGTGTCGAGGCCGTCATGGTGACGCTGGGCCGGCAGGTACGGGCACAACTGCCGGGCGACCACGAGATTATTGGCCATGCATCCCGCCTGGACGAATATGGCTCACTGCTGGTGGTGGACAAGGATTCACGCGAGCATGTGGTCACCGCAGGGGACGTAGTGCACCTGCGGCCCTGGACCGCACCGGAAGACGCCGGCCAAGGCGGTTATGCGTAAGGACCTCGTTCCCGGCGAACAGGTCATCGTCACCACCCGCCCGCAACCCAGGAAATTGGCCGGCCCCGCCGCTGCTTTCATCATCGCCCCCGCGGTGGCGGCCTTCGCGTCCGCCTGGATCGTGCGCGGGGAAGCCCGGCGCCTGGTTCCCGCTCTGGAGGCCCGCTGGACCCCCTGGCTGGTGACGGCCTGCGTGCTGGCTGCGGCGTGGGTGTGGCTGGGCTACTGCCTTCCGCGGCTGATGCGCTGGCACGCGACACGCTATACCCTCACGAGCCGGCGGATGGTGGCCAGGTCCGGCATCGTCAGGCGGCGCGAAGAGCAGGTCAACCTCCTCTCCGTCCGCAACCTCACAGTCCACGAGGGCGTGCTTCAACGCCTCCTGCGCTCCGGGAATATATCCTTGGAAACCGGGTATGAGGGCGTGACGACATTCCGGGACGTGCCGGAGGCCGCCAGGTTCAGGGATTTCATCCTTGACGCCATCGGGGAACTGCCCGATGAGCGCCTCCCGCCCGGAGATGCAGGGGATTACCCTTCCGGGGCAGTGCCGACGGAAATGAGAGAAGGTGGACGGAATGAACGATGAGGACCAGCAGGAGCTCGTGGATCCCGTCACGCCGTCCCCTGCCACTGACCCGCACCCTCCCACCGGAGCGATGTCCGCTGAGCGCCTGGCCATGAAAGCCCTTGAAGCGCGGCTGCTCGGCGGCGAACGCAAGCTCCGCCGTCGCGAGGTGGCGGCGGGCGCAGGCCTGTCCCTGCTGTCCGCGCGCAAACTTTGGCGCGCGCTCGGGTTCCCGAACTTTGGTGACGAGGACGTTGCCTTCACCGAACGCGACCAGGCGGCACTGTCAACCGTGGTGGACCTCGTCCGCGGCGGAAAGCTGACCGAGGAAGCGGCCATTTCCGTCACCCGCGCCATCGGCCAGATGACGGACCGGATGGTGGTGTGGCAGATCGAAGCCCTGGTGGAGGACCTCGTCCACGAACAGGGGGTCACCGATGCGGTGGCCCGCAAGCGGCTGGTCAACGAACTCCCGGCCCTGGTGGATGCCCTCGAGGAAGTACTGGTCTATTCGTGGCGGCGCCAGCTCAATGCCGGCATCCAGCGGCTGGCCGTCCGGGCCGAAGCCGGACTCCAGGCCAGCGAAGAAGGCCGCGAAGGCGACGAAGACGATGCACCGTTGCCCCTGGCACGGGCTGTGGGCTTCGCCGACCTGGTGTCCTACACCAGCCTTTCGCGCCGGATGAACGAGAAGACGCTGGCCCGCCTGGTGCAGCGGTTCGAGAACAAATGCGCCGAGATTATTTCCGTTGGCGGCGGCCGCCTGGTCAAGACCGTGGGCGACGAAGTCCTCTACATTGCCGAGACCCCGGCGGCCGGCGCCGAGATCTCGCTGGCCTTGGCACAGGCCTTCACGGAAGACGAGATCCTGCCGGAAGCCCGGGTGGCCATGGTCTGGGGCAGAATCCTGTCCCGGCTTGGCGATATCTACGGCCCCACCGTCAACCTCGCCGCGCGGCTCACCACCCTGGCCGACCCAGGAACGGTGCTGGTGGACTCCATGACCGCGTCAGCACTCGAACATGACGAACGGTTCGTCATGGTTCCCCAACCGCCGGAAAACGTCCGCGGTTTTGGCGAAATCAGGCCGGTCCGCCTGACGCGGGGCCTGGGCAAGGGCCTGATCGTCGACTGATCCATTTTCACCTGCCCCCGTCGGCAGGAAAGGGTTTGTCCATTTGATAGCTAGACGGGCTATATTTGTTGTGCCCGGCTGCTGGAGGCCGGACTCCGGCCATCGCCGACTTAGCGGGGGGAACCGTTCCATGAAGTTTCGCGGACGAGCGCGCGCAAAAGCTGCTGCTGCGCCCCGGCGCCGGCCCTTTGTCCAGTCCCCCCTCTTCAGCACCTCCGCCATGGGGCTTGCCCTCGCCGCCCTCGTTGTTGGCGCCGTCGTCTATCCGGGGTTTAAGACCACTGAGGTGGAGTTGAATGACGGTGGTGTGTGGGTGGTGTCGAAGTCCAAGAATGCGGTGGGGCGGTTGAATTATCCGTCGCGTGTGTTGGATGGGGCGGTGACTCCGGCGTCGTCGACGTTTGATATTTTGCAGGATGCCGGTGAGGTGTTTGTTGATGATGAGTCTGGTTCGACGTTGAATCAGGTGTCGCCGGCGAATATGCGTTTGGGTGGGGATAAGCAGTTGCCGGGGGCTGCGGATGTGAGTTTTGGGTCGTCGGTGTTGTCGGTGACGGATGCGGCGTCGGGCAAGGTGTGGGCGGTGTCGCCGTCGACGGTGAATGGTTTTGATGAGGAAGCGTCGGAGCCGGTGTTGGTGGGGTCTGAGGGTACGGTGTCGGCGGTGGGTGCTGATGATCGTATTTATTCGGCGGATCCGAAGGCCGGGACGGTGACGGTGACCGGTGTTGATGCCAATGGTGTGGTGGTGTCTTCGGATGCTGAGTCGTGGTCTGAGTTGAAGGGTGCGGGGGACCTGCAGATTACGGTGGTGGGGGACCGGCCGGTGGTGTTGGACGCTGCGGCGGGGAATTTGTTTTTGCCTGGTGGTAAGCGGTTGCAGTTGGCTGATGCGCGGGATGCGAAGTTGCAGCAGGGTGGTCCGGGCAGTGATTTTGTGGCGATTGCGACGCAGAAGGCGTTGTTGAAGCAGCCGTTGGATGGTGGGACGGCGAAGACGGTGTCGTTTGGTGGTGAGGGTGTTCCTGCGGCTCCGGTGCAGTTGGGTGGGTGTGTGCATGCTGCGTGGTCGGGGGCGAATAAGTATGTCCGTGATTGTGTGAATGATGCTGATGATAAGAATGTGGATGTGCCGAAGGCGAGTGCGTCGCCGTCGTATGTGTTTCGGGTGAACCGGGACCTGGTGGTCCTCAATGATGTGAATTCCGGGAATGTGTGGCTGGTGAACCAGAACATGCAGCTGGTCAACAACTGGGACGACGTCATCCCGCCCAAGGAAACCTCGGACGACGCCGATAAGGACTCCGCCGACGAAGTCCAGCAGACAGTCCTCCCGGACCGTACCAAACCCAACAGCCCGCCCGTCGCCCAGCCGGACAGCTACGGCGTCCGCGCCGGCAAGACCACCATCCTCCCGGTCCTGGACAATGACACGGACCCCGACGGCGACATCCTGACAGTGCGCCAGCCCGACACCATCCGCCTCGGCACCTTATCGACGATCTACGGCAGCACGGGCTTCCAAGTGGCCGTTCCCGCCGACAAGACCGGCACGGAAACCTTCAAATACACGGTGGACGACGGCCGTGGGCTCTCCGCCACCGCCGAAGTCTCGCTGCGCGTTGTCCCGCTGACGGAAAACACGGCACCGGCGCAAAAGCCGAACCGTGACACCACCATGGTGGTCCAGCAGGGCAAATCGGTCACCCGGAACATCCTTACGGACTGGATCGACCCCGACGGCGATGACCTCTACGCCACCTCGGTCTCCAGTCCCGACCCCCTTGACCAGGTCCGCATCCGCCCCGACGGGCAGCTCTCCTTCCAGGACAGCGGCACCTCGCCGGGCCGCAAGGTCCTCACCGTGGGCATCTCCGATGGCCAGGCCACCACCGAAGGCCGGATCACTGTCGACGTCCGCCCCGCAGGAGCCCTCCCGCCC
This sequence comes from Pseudarthrobacter sp. SL88, assembly GCF_026672455.1. Lineage (NCBI taxonomy): Bacteria > Bacillati > Actinomycetota > Actinomycetes > Micrococcales > Micrococcaceae > Pseudarthrobacter > Pseudarthrobacter sp. SL88. The sequence goes on along the minus strand of NZ_JAPPRD010000001.1, from coordinate 2,594,663 downwards.
ATCGCCAACGCAGACCATGTGGTGGCAGTGGCCGGTGCTCCGACGGTGATCGCACCACTGAAGAACGACATCGACCCCCAGGGCGGCGCGCTCCGCCTCGCCCAGGTGACCGCTGACGAGCAGTCCAGGGCGGTCATCGGCGCCGACCAGCAGACCTTCAGCTTCACGTCCGACGTGCCTGGACCGCACTACGTGGAGTACCTGGTGACCAACGGGCCCGCCAGTGCAGTTCAACTGGTCCGCGTCGACGTGGTGGCCGGCAACGACGCCGGAGCCCCCGTCGCTGTCCGCGACATTGCTTTGCTGCCCACGGGCGGCAGCGTCCTTGTCGATGTGCTCGGCAACGACTCCGACCCCTCCGGCGGTGTCCTGGTGGTCCAGTCGGTAACCGCCGACGGCTCCCTTCCGGTCAGCGTGTCCGTCCTGGACCACTCGGTGGTCCGGATCACCGACCTCCGTGCCGAAGGCCAGCTGACGCTGAAGTACACCATCTCCAACGGCCGGTCTTCAGCGACAGGCGAGATCGCCGTCGTGGTGGTCCCGGCGCCGACAAAACTGCAGGCACCCCAGGCCAAGCCCGACGAAGCAACCGTCCGGGCCGGTGACGTGGTCTCCATCCCAGTGCTCGATAACGACACCGATCCCAACGGCGGCAAGCTGACCCTGGTGCCCGAGCTGGCCCAGGTCCCGGACGAAGCCGACGGACGGACCTTCGTGGCCGGGGACCAGCTGCGGTTCATCGCCGGCTCCGAGGCCAAAACCGTCTACGCAATCTACAAAGTCCGCAACGAGTCCGGCCAGGTGGACTCCCAACAGGTGACCATCCGCATCCTGGCGCGCGACGACGAGCGGAACAGCCGCCCCGAACCGCGCAACCTCACCGGCCGCGTGGTGGCGGGCATGACCGTCAAGATCCCCGTCCCCTTGGACGGCATCGACGCCGACGGCGACTCGGTGCAGCTGATGGGAATCGACAAGGCGGCGGGCATGGGCACGGCAACCGTCCGCGACGGTTACCTCGAGTACACCGCCGCGGGCGACGCCGCCGGGACCGACACCTTTTCGTATCGCGTCCGCGACCGGATTGGCGCCGAAAACACCGGCACCGTGATTGTGGGCGTTGCACCGCCGGAAGCCATCAACCAGAACCCGATTGCCGTGGACGACGCCGTGGACGTCAGGCCGGGCAGGAACGTCGCCGTTGATGCCCTGGCCAATGATTCGGACCCCGACGGCGATCCCATCTCCCTGCTGACCGACGGTTTCGAAGCCCGGCCCGAGCTGAACGTCGAAGTGGCTGACGGCGCCAAAGTACTCTTCACCGCGCCCTCGGTGGAAGGCAACGAGAGCATCCGGTACCGCATCCAGGACGACAAGAAGGCGCAGGCCAGCGCCGTCATCCGGGTCCGGGTCAGCGCGGACGCGGAACTGAAGCGTCCCATTGCCAAGGACGACAGGGTCACCCTGGCCGAAACCCTGGGTAAGACGGCCATCGACGTACCGGTCCTGAAGAACGACTCCGACCCCGACGGGGTGGCCTCCGAGCTGCAGATCAGCCTTCCGGACGGCAACCCCAATGCCCGCGTGGGCGGCTCAGGGAACGTGGTAGTCAACCTCACGCCCGAAGACCAGCTCATCCCGTATACGGTGACCGACACCGATGGCCTCACCGCAACGGCCGTGATCTGGGTACCGGGCCAGGGAGCGCAGTACCCCACGCTGTCCAATACCGAAACGGTGGAGGTCATGGCCGGCAAGGAAATCACCCTGGACCTTGACGACTACGTCAGGGTGCGGGACGGCCGCCGGCCCAAGATCAGCGTCGCCGACTCCGTCAAGGTCCTGGGCGCCGCCCCGGACAACGTGATCGTCGGAGAGGGCGAAGGCCTCCGCTACGCGGCGCGGCCCGGCTACGCGGGGCCGGGCTCCATCACCTTCGAAGTCACCGACGGCTCGGGGCCCGACGATCCCGACGGGCTGAAATCGACCCTGGTCATCATGACCAACGTGATCCCGGACCCTGACGAGGCCAACACTCCGCCCACGTTCCGCGGCGCATCCCTTGACATTCCCAAGACGGAAACTGCCACCGTGGACCTTGGTCCCCTCGCGGCCGACGTGGACGAGCGGGACCAGGGTAACCTCACGTTTGCCCTCGAGGGCTCGCCGCCCCCGGGCTTCAGCGCGAAGCTCGACGGCACGGTACTCAGCGTCAGCGCGGAAAACTCCGTGGGAGTCGGCGTGACGGGCAATATCCAGGCCACCGTGACCGACGGACGCTCGCCCGCGGTGACGGCCACCATCCAGGTGCGGCATGTGGCCTCCAACCGGCCCATGCCGGTCGCCAATGACGACGTGGTGGAGAAAGCCAACGCTGGCCGTGCCGAGACGGTCAACGTCCTGGCCAACGACGTCAACCCCTTCAGCGATACCCCGCTGAAGATCGTGGGCACCAGCGTCGAAACAGGTTCGGCCCAGGGCCAGCCCACTATTGACGGCGACTCGATCACCATCACCCCTGCAGACGGATTCAAGGGCGTCATGGTGGTCCGCTACACCATCGCCGACAAGACCGGTGACCTTTCCCGCCAGGTGGACGGCCGGGTCCGCCTCACGGTGCGCAGTGAACCCGATGCGCCGTCCGCCCCCTCGGCGACCGACGTCCGCAGCCGCACTGCCGTGCTCAAATGGGCGCCGCCGTCGGATAATGGAGCACCTATCACCGAATACACGGTGGAATCCAACAATGGATTCCAGCAGAAGTGCCCCACCACCACCTGCACCCTCTCCGGCCTGAGCAACAACGTGAAGTACGTCTTCACCGTCAAGGCAACCAACGAGGTGGGGGAGTCGCAGCCGTCACCGCAGTCGAACGAAATCCGGCCCGACGAGAAGCCCTCGCCACCGGAAGCACCCAGTGTCAAAGCCGGCGACAAGAACATGGTCATCAACTGGCCCGCTGCGCGGACGGAAGGCTCCCCGGTCAAGCACTACAACCTGGAGATCTCGCCTCCGCCCGCCAACGGTGTTGCCGTCAAGAACGAGGTGGCAGGCCTCAACTACACGTGGACCGGGCTGACCAACGGCGTGAAGTACAAGGTGCGCGCGCAGGCCGTCAACGAACTAGGCCCCTCCGACTGGGGTACATATTCCGCCGAAGACAACCCGGCCGGCGTACCGGCGGCCCCCGCCGCCCCCACCTCCTCCGTGGCATCGTCAGTGGGAACCCAGAACCAGCTGCGGGTGAACTGGGCTGAACCCAACACCAACGGTGACGCCATCAGCGCCTACTACGTCACGATGTCCGGCGGCGGCAGGGCGGACCAGATGCAGACCATCCCAGGAACGGTCCGCTCCGCAAACTTCACGGCGGACAACTCCGAAGCGGCGTACACCTTCACCGTGCAGGCCGAGAACAAAGCGGGCAAGGGCGCAGTCAGCCCGCCGTCAGCTCCCCGCCGTGCCACCGGAAAGCTTGGGCAGGTTTCCGGCGTCAACGCCACTCCGGCCAACACCGGCGGTGCCGGCCGGTCCGTCACGGTCGACTTCCGGCGGCTGACGGCGGCTGAACGTAACGGCTCAGCCGAGAACGAGGTCAGCTACAGTTACAACGCCAGCAATGGTGCCAGCGGCCCCATCAGCCCGGGCCAGACCATCGGCGGCTTCGCCAACGGCGCCCAGGTGAGCATCACTGTCATTGCCAATTCCTCTGTGGCCCCGAGCTCCAATGCCAGCGCCCCGGCGTCGGCAACGCCGTACGGGTCCCCGGGCACACCGTCCGCGTCAGGACAGGACGGCGGCGTCAACGACCAGTCCGTTACGCTTCGCTGGTCCTCGCCATCCACGGCAACGAACGACGTCGCGAGCACCAGGATCAGGATCAACGGCGGCGGCTGGGAGAACGTGGCCCCTTCAGGGAGCCGGACTATCAATACCGGTGGGTGGCAGCAGAGCCGCACCATCGAGGTCCAGACCCTGAACTCCGTAGGGACCGGAAGCGGTATCGCCTCAGCCAGGGCGACGTCCGGTAAGCAGGGATTGTGGGAGACCCGGATCAAGACTTCGGACCCCGACTTCGAGCGGACTTGCACCTACACCAGGGGCGGCTCGAATTACCGGCCCAATCCCTACTTCACCTGCGATGGGGTCAGCGGCAACAATCCGCCGTGGTTCTACAAGTCCAGCCAGGACCGCATCATGGTGGCCTGCTACATCGACCAGGACGACAATTGGTCCGGTAACGGCATCCTTCGCTGGTGGCGGGTTGAATCCGGTTCGGCACGCAACGTGGGCCGCTACGTCATCGCCGGACACACCACCCTTCCGGACCCCGCAGGGCTCGGAGCGCCCCCATGCTGACCCGCCAAAATCATGAAGCCGCAGGTCAGCGCCGGGGGCACCTCTACCCATCGCGGACCCTTGCACCGTTGGGTAGGCTAACGCGGGGAACAGAGAGCCCGGTACCGGGTTTTTGGGGATTTCGGCCGGGGGGCCGCCGCACAACTGAGGGAAACAAATCGCTGTGACAAGTCTGCTGGGGAAACTTGGGCTCAAACGGCGCCACAAGAAGATCGTCACCGGTACAGCCTTCGCCGCTGCCGTGGCCGTCGTGGCTACCGGCGCCGTGCTCTATCCGGGGTTTAAGACCACTGAGGTGGAGTTGAATGACGGTGGTGTGTGGGTGGTGTCGAAGTCCAAGAATGCGGTGGGGCGGTTGAATTATCCGTCGCGTGTGTTGGATGGGGCGGTGACTCCGGCGTCGTCGACGTTTGATATTTTGCAGGATGCCGGTGAGGTGTTTGTTGATGATGAGTCTGGTTCGACGTTGAATCAGGTGTCGCCGGCGAATATGCGTTTGGGTGGGGATAAGCAGTTGCCGGGGGCTGCGGATGTGAGTTTTGGGTCGTCGGTGTTGTCGGTGACGGATGCGGCGTCGGGCAAGGTGTGGGCGGTGTCGCCGTCGACGGTGAATGGTTTTGATGAGGAAGCGTCGGAGCCGGTGTTGGTGGGGTCTGAGGGTACGGTGTCGGCGGTGGGTGCTGATGATCGTATTTATTCGGCGGATCCGAAGGCCGGGACGGTGACGGTGACCGGTGTTGATGCCAATGGTGTGGTGGTGTCTTCGGATGCTGAGTCGTGGTCTGAGTTGAAGGGTGCGGGGGACCTGCAGATTACGGTGGTGGGGGACCGGCCGGTGGTGTTGGACGCTGCGGCGGGGAATTTGTTTTTGCCTGGTGGTAAGCGGTTGCAGTTGGCTGATGCGCGGGATGCGAAGTTGCAGCAGGGTGGTCCGGGCAGTGATTTTGTGGCGATTGCGACGCAGAAGGCGTTGTTGAAGCAGCCGTTGGATGGTGGGACGGCGAAGACGGTGTCGTTTGGTGGTGAGGGTGTTCCTGCGGCTCCGGTGCAGTTGGGTGGGTGTGTGCATGCTGCGTGGTCGGGGGCGAATAAGTATGTCCGTGATTGTGTGAATGATGCTGATGATAAGAATGTGGATGTGCCGAAGGCGAGTGCGTCGCCGTCGTATGTGTTTCGGGTGAACCGGGACCTGGTGGTCCTCAATGATGTGAATTCCGGGAATGTGTGGCTGGTGAACCAGAACATGCAGCTGGTCAACAACTGGGACGACGTTGTTCCACCGAAGAACGAATCCGACGAGCAGGACCAGGAGTCCGCGGATATCAACACCATCAACGTGTTGCCGGACCGCACCAAACCGAACCGTCCGCCGGAAACCAAGCCCGACGTCGTCGGCGTCCGTCCGGGCCGCACCACCATCCTGAGCGTCCTGGACAATGATTCCGATCCCGACGGCGACGTCCTCACCGCCGGGCTCCAGGGCAACCCGCCGAAGGCAGGGACGCTGGAGAACATCTACGGCGGCACCGCCTTCCAGATTTCCGTGCCGGCCGACGCCAGGCCCGGCACGGAGACCTTCAGCTACTCGGCGTCCGACGGCCGCGGCCTCTCCGCCACCGGACAGGTCACCCTCAACGTGGTGGGCCCGGACCAGAACAAGCCACCGCAGTTCAAACGCGGCGAGAACACCACCATGCTGGTGGAACAGGGCAAGACCGTGAGCCAGAACATCCTGACGGACTGGGTGGACCCCGACGGCGATGACCTGGTGCTCCTCGACGCCAAGGCCGACAACGAGCAGGACCAGGTGAAGGTCCGCCGTGACGGCCTGCTCACTTTCCAGGACTCCGGCGCCACCTCCGGCAAAAAGAACGTTGAGGTGACCATCTGGGATGGCCGCGACACCGTCACCGGCAAGGTGGTCATCAACGTGCAGCCGCCGGGTGCCCTCGCACCGGTAGTCAACGCTGACCATGTCACAGCCGTAGTGGGCCAGGACCTGGTGATCTCGCCGCTGAAGAATGACGTGGACCCCAACGGCGGCGCGCTCCGCCTCGCCCAGGTGGAAGCGAACGGGCCCGCGGATCTCGGCCCCGTGACCGACGGCGGAACCTTCACGTTCCGCAGTACCACCCCCGGCCCCGTCTACCTCACATACATCGCCAGCAATGGCCCGCAGAGCAGCCAGGGCCTGATCCGCGTGGACGTCGAATCCGGTGACGACCCCGGCGACCCCGTCGCTGTCCACGATGTCGCCCTGATGCCCACCGGCGGCAGCGTCCTGCTGGACCCGCTGGCCAACGACTCCGACCCCTCCGGCGGCGTCCTGGTGCTGCAATCCGTGAAGCTTCCGGAAAACGCCACCGTCTCAGTCAGCGTGATCAACCACAGCGTCCTGCGCATCACGGACATCCTCGGTACCAAGGACCCCATCCTCTTCGAATACACCATGTCCAACGGCAAGAAGTCGGCCACCGGTTCCGTCTCCGTGGTACCCGTCCCGGCACCGGCCGTCGTGGAAGCACCGCAGCCCAAGCCGGACGAGGTCAACGTCCGCGTCAACGACGTCGTCACCATTCCCGTCCTGGACAACGACACGCACCCGCAGGGCCAGGAACTGACCGTAGACCCGGTCCTGCCGCAGGGCGTGGACCCGGTTGACGGCAAGAGTTTCGTCTCGGAGAACACCGTCCGGTTCATCGCCGGCAGCCAGCCAAAGACGGTCCGCGCCATCTACAACGCGGTGGACCCACAGGGCCAAAAGAGCGCCGCCGCCGTTACCATCCACATCCTGCCGCTGGAAGGCGCGGAGAATTCCCGCCCGCAGCCGCGCAACCTCACAGCCCGCGTGGTGGCAGCCGGCACCGTCCGCATTCCGGTACCGCTGGACGGCATCGATCCTGACGGCGACTCGGTCCAGCTCACCGGCATCGACAGCACTCCCGCCATGGGTACGGCCACGGTGGGCAGCAACTTCATCGACTTCACGGCTGCCGGAGACGGCGCCGGGACCGATACCTTCCGGTACAAGGTGGTGGACCGGCAGGGTGCCGTCAATACCGGCACCGTCACCGTGGGCATTGCGCCGCGCGGTGAAATCAACCAGAAGCCCACTCCAGTGGATGACGAGGTGAGGGTCCGCCCCGGCCGCCAGATCGCCGTTGACGCCACCGGCAACGACACAGATCCCGACGGCGACCAGATCCGCATCCTTACCGACGGCATCGAGGCTGATCCTGCCCTCCAGGCCACCGTCAGCAAGACCAGCGGACGGGTCATCCTGACCGCTCCCAACGAGGCCGGGACGGTCAACGTCCGGTATACCGTGGCCGATGACCGGGACGCCCGGGCCCAGGCCACCATCCGCGTGGTGGTTGACCCGGAGGTTCCGCTTCAGGCACCCATCGCCCGTGACGACCGGGTCACGTCCGCCCAGACCATGGGCAAGACCGCCGTGGACGTTCCTGTCCTGAAAAACGATGAAGACCCCGACGGCGTTGGCGAGAACCTGAAGATCAGCACCGAGGCGACCACGGCCCGGCCCGGCACCGAAGGCAACATGATCGTTGACCTCACCGAGCAGCCGCAGCTCATCCCGTACACCGTGGAGGACGTTGACGGCCAGAAGTCCACCGCCATCATCTGGGTGCCGGGCCTCGGCCAGCAGGTTCCCACTCTGGCAAAGGACGAGGTCCTGGAGGTGGTGGCCGGCCAGTCCGTCAACGTGGACCTGGACGAATGGGTCAAGGTCCGTGAGGGCCGCTCGCCGCGGCTGACGCAGGCGGACCGGATCAAGCTCATCGGAGCCGACGGCGGCGACCCCGTCACCGGTGACGGCACGGGGCTGAAGTACACCGCAGGCACTGACTACGTTGGCCCGGGCTCGCTGACCTTCGAAGTCACCGACGGGTCCGGACCGGACGATCCCGCCGGCCTGAAGTCGACGCTCAGCATCCGCACCAAGGTCCTTCCGGACCCCAACAAGAACAACCCGCCTGAACTCCTGGGCGCGAATGTCGAGGTGCCCATGGGCGACTCGGCGAGCATCGACCTGGGAAGGCTGACCTCGGACCCCGACGGGGACGACGTCGACAAGATGAAATACGAACTCCTGGACGGTACGCCGGCCGGATTCAACGTGAGCGTCGACGGCAGGAACCTCAAAGTCTCCGCGGCGGACTCCAGCCGGGCCGGCACCGCCGGTGCCGTTCAGGTCAAGGCCAAGGACCCGCGCGGCCTGGAAGCCACGGCCACGTTCCAGCTGTCCGTGACGGCATCCAACCGGCCCAAACCGGTAGCCAACGACGACGTTGAACCCAACGCCGCCGCCGGCAAGCCCGTCACCATCAACGTTCTGGCCAACGACGCCAACCCGTTCCCCGAGACGGCGCTGAAGATCATTGCCGCCGCCACCGAGACCGGCAGCGGCAACGTTGAAGTGAACGGCGATTCGGTGACGGTCACACCCGCCCCCGGCTTCACCGGCACCATGGTGGTCACCTACACGGTGGAAGACAAGACCCAGGACGCATCGCGGCACGCCACGGCACGCGTCCGGCTTACGGTGAAGGACAAGCCGGCGGCCCCCACTACGCCGCAGGCGCAAAGCGTGGGGGACCAGACGGCGCTGCTGACCTGGGCCGCTCCCGCGGACCGCGGTTCACCCATCACCAGGTACACCGTGTACGGCGAGGGCGGGTTCAAGCAGGACTGCCCGGCCAACACGTGCACGCTGAACGGGCTGGTCAACAACACGAAGTACCACTTCCAGGTCACCGCCACCAACGAGTTCGGCGATTCGGACCGTTCGCCGGCTTCGGCCGAGGTCCGGCCGGACGTCAAGCCGGACACCCCGCTGGCGCCATCGCTGAAGTTTGGCGACAAGGAACTGTCCATCAACTGGACTGCGCCGGCCAGCAAGGGTTCGCCGGTAAAGTCCTACGACCTGGAGATCTCGCCGCCGCCCGCTGGGCAGAACGCCCAGATCCAGAATCTGACCGCTGTCAGCTATGTCTGGAAGGGCCTGCAGAACGGCGTGTCCTACAAGGTACGGGTCCTGGCCCGGAACGACGCCAAGGAACCGTCCGAGTGGAGCCCGTACTCCGCGGCTGAAGTGCCGGCTGGCGTGCCGGCCACCCCGGCAGCACCCACGGCCGCCCAGGCGGCGTCCCTGGGGTCGCAGAGCCAGCTGAAGGTCAGCTGGGCCGCGCCGAACAACAACGGTGACGCCGTCTCTGCCTACACGCTCACCACCCTCCGGGGCGGTGCGGTGGTGGCCACCCAGCAGGTGGCCGGCACGTCGCAAAACGTGACAGTGGACAACTCCGAGGCCAACTACACCTTCACTGTCTCCGCCACCAACAAGGCCGGAACCAGCGCCACCAGCGGACAGTCGGCGGCCATCCGGGCGGTGGGTAAGCCCGGCATCGTTGGGACTCCGACGGCGACGCTGGTGGACACCGGCGGCAACGGCGGCAAGATCGACGTGAGGTTCCCTGTGCTGGGCGATGCCCAGCGCAACGGGTCCACCCCGCAGGAAATCACCTACAGGTACAGCCTGACTTCAGGCGGCGGCAGCGGCAGCATCGCTGCCGGCGGAGGGACAGTTGCCGCCGCAAATGGCACGCCTACCTCGGTGGTGGTCTGGGCGGTCTCGTCCCGCAGTTCCACCGCAGGTGACGCCAGCGCTCCGTCCAACCAGGTGAATCCTTACGGCCTGGCCTTTGCCCCGAACGTGAACGGCAGCAAGAGCAGCGGCGAGGGTGACAAGACGGTGTCCTGGACCTGGAACCAGCCGGACGGCAACGGCCGCGCTGTCACGGGATACCAGTACAGCCTGGATGGCGGCGGCTGGCAGGACACCAACCAGCGCTCCTTCTCGAAGACTGTCGGCTTCAGCGAAACCCACACCCTTCGCGTGCGGGCCATCAGCGGCGGCCAGCCGGGCCGGATCGGCAGTGATACGTCACGCAGCGGCGCGGAGCCGCCACCCCCCGTGCCCACTTCGTGGAGCATCACGGCCACCCCGACCCGCAGCTGCACCGAGCCGCGCAAGGGAACGGACAGCTTTGTAGCCGGCAATCCGTCGCAGTGCAACGGGGCAGGCAAATGGCTCGACGCCGGCGCGCCGGCGGACACGGACAGGTACCAGGTCTGGTACAAGACGTCCAACAACCCGAGCGGCATCTGGTATCACCTCACCAGCGGCATGGCCGCCGGAAACTGGATCCGCTGCGATACGTCCAGCCGCGGCTGCAACCCGCCCGCCGGGATGCCCAACGGCTAGCCCAACGGCAAAACCCATCAGGCGGGACCCGGACATCCGGGTCCCGCCACAGACTGAAACCCACCCGTGGAACCAAGAAGAAGGAAGAACCACCCCATGACGATGACCAGCGAGCAGGCCGCGTGGTTTGCCGATACGTTCGAAAAGCTCGTTGCCAATGTGGGGCAGGCGGTGCTGGGCAAGGAACACGTCATCCGGCTGACCTTTACCGCGATGCTGGCCGAGGGCCATGTGCTGTTCGAGGACGCCCCCGGAACGGGTAAGACCTCCCTGGCCCGCGCCCTGGCTGCCACCGTGCAGGGCTCCAACAACCGCATCCAGTTCACCCCGGACCTCCTGCCCTCGGATGTCACCGGCGTGACCATCTACGACCAGAAGACGCAGAAGTTCGAGTTCCACAAGGGGCCAATCTTCAACAACATCGTCCTCGCCGACGAAATCAACCGTGCGTCGCCGAAGACCCAGTCCGCGCTCCTCGAGGTCATGGAAGAATCCAGGGTCACCGTGGACGGCGTCACCTACTCGGCGGGCCGCCCGTTCATGGTCATGGCTACGCAGAACCCGATCGAACAGGCCGGCACCTACCGCCTCCCGGAAGCACAGCTTGACCGCTTCCTGATCAAGACGTCCATCGGCTACCCGGACCACGCCTCCACGGTCCGGCTGCTGGGCGGCTCCAACCTCAAGGACCGTTCCCAGGATCTTTCCGCCGTCATCACCACGCAGGCCGTGGCGGACATGGCCGACCTTGCCGCCACCGGACACGTGGACACCGCAGTGCTTGAGTACATCTCCCGGCTGTGCGAGGAAACCCGCAGCGCCCCGGAAACCCGGCTGGGCGTCTCGGTCCGAGGCGCCCTCGCCATGGTACGCGCCGCGAAGGTCTGGGCAGCTTCGCAGGGCCGCAACTTCGTCCTGCCGGACGACATCAAGGAACTCGCCCCGGTGGTGTGGACCCACCGCTTCGTGATGGACCCCGAAGCCGAGTTCTCCGGAGCGACGCCCGAGGCCGTGCTCGCGCGGATCCTCGCCGACGTGGCCGCCCCGCAGCAGCGCACCAACGCCTGACCCGCAGGCCCGGCACGTCCTCCACTTCCAGCAACAACGAAGGCACACATATGTCCACCGGCACCCCGCTGACCCGGCTCACGGAGCGTCTCAAGCAACCCTTCCACCGGGACGGCAGGCCCACCCGCCTGCACCCGTCGGCGGTATGGGCCGAGGCAAGCTCCACCGCAGGCCTCGCCCTGGAACCGGCCTGGCGCACCGTCCGGAAGGCGTGGCTCACCCACGTCTGGCCGGTGCTTTCCGTGGTCAGCGTGCTGGGGTGGTCCGTCCTTGCAGCCACCATCCTGCTCTGGTGGGCGGGATCGGCCTATGGCTGGCAGGAAGCGAAGGCCGCCGCCGTGGCGGCCTTCGTTATGTTCCTCATCGCCGTTGGCTTCATCCTGGGCCGCTCCACCTACGGGGTTGTCCTGGACCTGGCCCGGACCCGCGTGGCGGTGGGGGACAGCGCGGTGGGAAGCATCGCCGTCACCAACACATCCAACCGCCCGCTGCTGCCGGCATCGGTCGAACTGCCCGTTGGCGGTGTCACCGCCGTCTTCCACTTGCCCCGCATGAAGCCCCAGCAGGTCCACGAAGACCTCTTCACCATCCCCACCGCCCGACGTGCCGTGATCGTGGTGGGACCTGTCCGTTCCGTCCGGGCAGACCCGCTGCACCTGCTGCGCCGCCAGGTCATGTGGACCGAGCCCGAGGACCTCTTCGTCCACCCGCGCACGGTGCCCCTGGCAGGTTCCGCCGCAGGGTTCATCCGCGACCTCGAAGGCATGCCCACCACCGAACTGTCCAGTGCCGACGTCTCCTTCCACGCCCTCCGCGACTACGTCCCCGGCGATGACCGGCGGCACATCCACTGGAAGACCACGGCGCGGACCAACAAGCTGATGGTCCGCCAGTTCGAGGAAACCCGCCGGGCACACCTTGCCATCGCGCTGTCCATCAACACCGAGGAATACGCCTCCGAAGACGAATTCGAGATGGCCATCTCGGCGGCCGCCTCGATCGGCCGCCAGGCCATCCGCGAGCAGCGCGAGCTGGACGTCCTGACGCAAAAGGGGCCGCTGCGCTGCGAAACGGGCCGCAACATGCTCGATGACATGACCCGGATCGTCGGCGCCCCGATGCGCCGCACCGCCGTCGACCTCGCCCGCACTTTGGCGGACACCGTCCCCAACGCCTCCGTGGTGTTCTTCGTGGTGGGCAGCAACGTGACAGCCACCCAGTTGCGCTCCTCCGCGGCCTCCGTTCCGCCGGGCGTCCGCAGCCTCGCCGTACGGATCGAGGCCGGGGCCGCATCCAGCAGGGCAAACATCGCAGACCTCACCGTGCTGACTGTTGGCGACCTCGCCGACCTCGGCATCGTCCTCCGAAAGGCGGCAGCATGACCTCCGCACCTGGCCTCCGCCCCAGAAGCGGATCTGCCCGGAAACCATTCAGCAGCCAAGGCAGCCCGTTCGGCAACGGGCAGCCGGCCTGGCATTTCGCCCTCGACGCCGGTGCCCTCACCGTCCTCCTGGGGCTGGGACTGCTCGGTTTCGGGCTGAGCTTCGGCGGCGACCCCTACTACCTGCTGTCCGGCTTCGGCGGCATCATCCTGGGCCTGGGCATCGGCGTGCTCAACGCGCACCTGCGCCTCGGACTGCTCGTCACCACGGCCATCACCCTGGGCGCCTACCTTGTGTTCGGCACCCTGCTGGCAGTTCCGGACGCCGCCATCGCCGGGTTTGTGCCCACCCTGGACTCGCTCCGCACTCTCCTGCTGGGGGTGGTGTTCGCCTGGAAGGACATGCTCACAGTGGGCGTGCCGGTAGGCTCCGCCAACGGCGTGCTGATCGTCCCGTTCCTGAGCTCGATGATCATGGCCATCGTGGCAGCCGTGCTGACCTGGCGCGTGCGGAGCCCCTACCTGCCGCTGATCCCGGTCCTGCTCCTCTTCGTCACGGGCATCGCGTTCAGCACCAATGCCGCCTTCCTCACGGTTGAACGCGGCATTGGCCTGACGGTGCTGGGCATCGCCTGGGCAACCTTCCGCCGCGACGCCCTCCGCAGGTCCTCCACCCGGCGGGTCTCCGTTAACAATCCGCAGGCTGATACCGCCACGGCCCGGAAAGCATCGCTGCGCCGCCTGGGCATGGCCGCCGGCGTGATCGCCGTCAGCGTGGGCGTCACCGCCCTGTCCGCGCCGCTGGTGACTGCCGGAAACGAACGCAAGGTCCTCCGCAACGTGGTGGTTCCGCCGTTCGATCCCAAGGACTACGTCACCCCGCTGGCCAGCTTCCGCACCTACGTCAAGGACAAGAAAGACGACACGCTGTTCGTCGTCAAGGGGCTTCCCCGTGACGGCAGGGTAAGGCTGGGAGCCCTGGACGCCTTCAACGGGACCAACTACAACATGGACCCCAACGGCTCGGGCAACTTCAGCAAGGTGGGCGACGCCGAGTCCATCAACACCTTGGCGGACACCTCAAGCGTGGTCCCCACGAACGACTACGCCATCGACATCAGCATCGAGGACTACCAGGGATACTTCGTCCCCGGCGGCCGGAAGACCACCGGCATCAGCTTCGACCAGGGCGGCTCCCCGGCGGCATCCGGCCTGTACTTCAACTCCGGCACAGACACCGCCGTCACCACCAACGGACTGAACCGGGGCGACTCCTACAGCGTGCAGGTGTCAGATCCCGTGAAACTGGAGCACGGGCAGTTAACGCAGTACGACTTTGCGCAGGTTTCGCTTCCCGACCCGCTGGAAGTTCCGCCGGTGGTCGGTTCGCAGGCCAACGACCTGTCCGCCGACGCTCCGACGGCCATCGATCGGGTCCGCCAGATCGAGGCGCACTTCCAGAAGACCGGCGCGTTCAGCAACGGCCTGGTCAGCGAAGGGCAGCTCCCCAGCGTCTCCGGCCACGGCTCGGCACGCATCCGCAACCTGCTGACGGCCAAGCAGATGCTGGGTGACGACGAACAGTACGCCGTGGCGATGTCCCTGATGCTGCGCCACCTGGGCATCCCGTCCAGGGTGGTCATGGGCTTCTACCCCGACCCCACGAGCCCCGAGAATGGTGCCGGCGAGGTCAGGATCACCGGCAAGAACGTCCACGCCTGGGTGGAAGTCGCGTTTGAACGCGTTGGCTGGGTCAGCTTCGATCCCACCCCGCCCAAGGACAATGTTCCCATCCCGCCGGACCCGGAGAACAAGTCCAAGCCCAAGCCGCAGGTGCTGCAGCCGCCGCCCCCGCCGCAGGAGCCGGCGGACCTTCCGCCGGACTCCTCACCGGATGCGCTGGACGCTGACCAGAAGAAGGACAACCCCTGGCTGTTCTGGGGTGCGCTGCTCAGCGCCCTCGGTGTGGCGCTGATCCCGCTGGCCATCCTCGCGTTGCCGCTGCTGCTGGTTGCGTTGTTGAAATCACGACGCCGGAAGTCGCGTTTCAGCGCGGGTGACCCTGCCCAGCGCGTGGGCGGGGGATGGAGTGAAGTGGTCAGCCTGGCCACCGACATGGGTGCCGCCGTCGACACGCGGGCCACGCGCCGGGAGAGCGCCGCGGTCCTGGCCGAGGCGTTCCCGGGAAGCCAGTCCGCCACCACGACTTTGGCGCGGCGCGCCGACGCCTCGATCTTCGGCGCCGGGCAACCCAGCGAGGATGAGGTGCGTGAGTACTGGACCATCGTGGACGGGTCGCTGAAGGAAATGACAGCCACGGTGGGTTTCTGGCGCCGCCAGCAGGCCCGGTTCTCACCGCGGTCGCTCCTGTCCGACGCACGCACCGCCCTGAACACGAAGGACAGCGCCGGCAGCGGCGGACGCCGGTTCAAACTTCCGGCACTGCCGTTCGGGAAAGCCGCGGGCCGCCGTCGTCCGCCTGCCGGTCCGCCCACGGACGGACCCGGCACGCCATCAGCCGGCACCAGCGCACCTGCCCCTGAAGAACCCCCAACGCAAGGACCCAAACCGCAGTGACCCCCAACGCCGAGCGATGCCCGCGCTGCCAGCAAAACATCCGCACGGGCGCCGCTTTCTGCACCTCATGCGGGGCGCCGCTGCCCAACCGGTCGGCACGGAGCCTCCGCAACCAGGAGCAGTCTCCCGTACCCGGCGCCGGCCCCAACCCCGCCTCCCAGACCGGCGCCGGCACCGCGCCGTACCAGGGGACAGACGTCCGGGCGGCGCCAGTTGCCGCGCACCGGCCGCCGATTCCCGGTACTATCCCGGTAGTACAAATGCCCCAGGCACTTTCTGCCGCGGGCATCGCGAACGCGGCAGCGGTACAGGGGAGCAGGACGGGTCCGGCAGGGGCGGCCGCTGCGCCAGGGGGAGGAACAGGAATGGCAGGAAACCTTCAGCTTGTCCCGGCAACTGCGGGCAAGCGGCTCGGGGCTGCCGTAGTGGACTGGCTGTTCCCGCTGGCGGTCTTGGTGGTGACGTTCGCCATTGGCTTCGCAGGGATCACCCGCACCCGCAGCGGCGGCTTCATTATTTACGACACCGCGTCCCTGGTGCTGTTCGGCGGCATTGGACTGGGCATCACCCTGGTTTACTCAGCCGTGCTGACAGGCCTGGAAGCGCGGACGGGCAAAACGCCCGGCAACCTCCTGATGGGGATCCGCAGCACCGACAATGACGGCTACGCGCCTGGCGCCGGCGGGGTGTTCGTGCGCGGCCTGCTGACCGGTGCCGGCGTCCTGCTGACACTCATTGGAGCCGTCCTGGTGGTGGTCTTCAAATGGTTCGACGCCGCCTTCTTCATCCTGGGGCCGCTGCTCCTGGTGGCGGCCTTTTGGGCCGTTTTGGTAGTGGTTTCCAATACCTGGGACAAAGGCGGGCGCCTGCGCGGCTGGCATGACGATGCCGCCAAGACGCTCGTTTTCGACGTCAAGGCGGGCCGTGATCCGATCACCACGGGCGGCATCCAGGGCCCGTACAGCTTCGCGCCGCTGGACCTGCCGCCCGTCCAGCAGGTGCTCTCGCCCGTCGCGGGGGCCCGCGCGCCCCAGGTCATCGCCCCCCAAACACCGGCTGCAGCACCTGCCGTCGCCCCAGCGCCGGTCCAGCCCCATCCGGCACCGGCAATCCAGCCCGCCGGCCGGACCGTCCCCGCACCGACCGTGTCCTACACCTCGCCCGCGTCCTTTGCACCGCCGGGCAGTCCGGCGCCGGACGCCGCTCCTGCACCATCGGCAGCATGGCGGGCCGGGCAGCAGGGCACGGGACAGCAGTTCGCCGGCCAGCAGCCTCCGGGGCAGACGCACGTGGACGACGACGTCGAACGCACCCAGGTGCGTCCCGGCACTGCCGGCCCGGCGCCCGTCGCCGTGCTGCGGATCAGGCTCGACGACGGCCGCGACTTCCAGCTTGACCGCAGCGTCCTGGTGGGCCGCAACCCCGTGGGCTCCGCAGGCGAACAGCATGCCCAGCTCCTCGCCGTCGACGACCCCGGACGGTCCATCTCGAAGACCCACCTGCACGTCCTGACTGACGGTGCGGGCATCTGGGTGACCGACCGGAACTCCACCAACGGCAGCGCCGTGACCACGCCCGACGGACTCCGTACGCCTCTTGCAGCAGGTGTCCCGACTTTCGTTTCCCCCGGTTCCAGCGTCCACTTTGGCGACCGGACCTTTTACCTAGGACAGGCATGAACCAACAGCCCGCCAGTGTTCCCTCCACCACGCAGCCGGGCCCGGGCCTGAGCCTCAACTGCGGCTACGGAACGGACCGGGGACTCCGCCGCGAGCTGAATGAGGATTCCTTCATCGCGTCGGATCCGGTCTTCGCCGTTGCCGACGGCATGGGCGGCCACGAGGCCGGCGAGATTGCCAGCGGCATCTGCGTCAGGACCCTGGCAGCGATTCCGCAGCTGTCCACGGGGGACCGGAGCGTCACGGCCGCGGTCCTGCAGCAGTACCTCCTGCGCGCCGACAACTCCATCAGGGAAGCCACGGGTGCCCGGGCGGGAACCACGCTGACCGGTGCGGTGGTGGTGGAGCAGATGGGCATGCCGTACTGGCTGGTCATGAACATCGGCGACTCCCGTACCTACCGCCTCAGCCAGGGCCGGTTCGAACAGATCAGCGTGGACCACTCGGAAGTCCAGGAACTCGTGGACGCCGGCGAAATCACGCCCCAGCAGGCCACGGTGCATCCCCGCCGCCATGTGGTCACCAGGGCGCTGGGCACCGGGGACGAAACCGAGGCGGACTACTGGCTGCTTCCGGTGGAGGAAGGGGACCGGGTGATGGTCTGCTCTGACGGCCTCACCTCCGAACTCACCGACGAGCACATCCACCGCATCCTCAGCACTGCCGGCCACCCCCAGGACGCCGTCGACGCCCTGATCCAGGCCGCGCTGCGCAGCGGCGGCCGGGACAACATCACCGTGATAGTGGTGGACGCCCGCAACGTCCTGAACGACGCCGGCGCAGCCACCACCGCTCCGCGGCGTGATCCGTCCGCTGAAGACGAGGTAACGCTGCCCCGCGGACAAGCCGTGCAGGCCACAACCCAGCCTCTTCCCCAACAGGAGGGCAACGCAGCACAGCAAGACCCTGCGGGGCAGGAACACGCTGCAGGCCAGGATCCCGACGACGGTACGGAGGTCCCGCGATGACCGGCACCAGCTACATCCCCGGCACCTGGCTGGGCATCGTCCGCTCCCACACGGCGGTCATCCTCGGACCAGATACGCCGCCGGCCCTCGCCGATTCCGTGTGGAACCTCATTGCCGGGAAAACCGAAGTCTATGAAGTCCTGCAGGCCATCACCGGCAGCGCCGGCGGAAACCTGTCCCGCATTCCGCCCTTCGCCATCCTGGACTTCACCGGACCGCTGCGGGTGTTCCTTCGGGGCGGCCTGGAACTCTCTGTCGAAACACCGGACGGACCTGCGGAGCTGAACGGCCGCGACGTCACCACCTGGAGCGAGCGCAGTTTTGCCGTTCCGGGCGCCTGCACCCTGATGATCCCGGGCGCAGGCGAAACCGGCCAGCCAGAGCTCCGGCTGGGGGAGGGCATGGTGCTGCTGCAGGCCATCCGCCTGGGCGCTGATGCCGGGCAGGGCGCGTTGGAAGCTCCGAGTGCCGCTGCCCTTCTGGACGGTGGAGGCGTCCCCGCCGCTGGTGCTGACGGTGCTGCAACGGTCCAGGCGCCTGAGACCGACGCGGACACTGCCGCCGATTCTGCCGTTGCGGACACTCCGGCGGAAGCTGTTGCCGTCGATTCGTCCGGGACCGCTGAAGTCCTCCCGGAGGTTTCCGTCGAGACCGTGTACGCCGTCCTTGACGAGGACGGCGAATTCGCCGATCACGGTGGCGCGCAGCATGCCGGTACGGGCGAAGCCGGTGCCGCTGACAATGATCCTGCCGAAAAGGATCCCGCAGACATCGATTCTGGCGCGAATGGCTCCGTCGAAGAGGGCGCAGCGGACAACGCCTCCGGTGAAACCGGCGGCCCGGAACCCGAAGCCACCGGGCTGGACATGGACGGCGCGGACCGTGATGCCGAAGCGGCAGTTCCCGGGGCAGCTGACCTGCCTGCGGCCATCGACCTGACCAGTTCCTATGACCACCTGTGGGAGCGGACGGTCATGCGGAACATCGAAGACGCTGCGGTCCGCGAGGAACCGGCCGAAGAGGACCACGGGTCCGTGCCGGCCATCGAAGCCGAGGCCCCGCAGGCTGCCATCGAAGCCGACGCGGACGCTGCTGACCAGCGGGCCCCGGAGCCTCCGCTGCCGCACAACGGAGTCGAGGCACCGGCAGGCCAGGAGGCAGCAGGTCCTCCTCCAGCCGCGGCACCCAAGCCAGCCTCCGGCCTGCTCATCGAGTCAGTGCCCTGGCGGACCGGGGGAGCGGGGAACGCGCAAGCACCTGCCCCGGAGCCATTCACCGCGGCACCGGTTTCGAACGGGACGCCGCCGGCAGAACCACCGGCTTTCGGAGCGCCCACGCCGGCACCGCAGGTGGGAACAGCACAACCGAACAGCTACCCGGCGGCACCCGGGGCAGGGCCGTCGGCCACCGACTTCGACGATGACCATGACGGCCAGACAGTCATGAAAAGCAGCCTCCCCACCGCGCAGCCGGCACCTGCCCCTTCAGGCGGCCCGGACACGGACGGCTCAGCTCCGGCCAGCGGTCCGCTGGTGTTGGCCCGGGTGTGCCCGCAGGGCCATGCCAACCCGCCCATCCGCTCGGCCTGCACAGAGTGCGGGGCGTCCCTGCCCCAGGACGCCGTGCAGGTGGGCCGCCCCCGCCTGGGCCGGATGCGCCTGTCCACCGGAGAACTGCTGGACCTTGACCAGTCCCTGGTGATCGGCCGGCAGCCATCAGTCTCCCGGGTCCAGGGCGGCGGCATGCCGCGCCTGGTCCAGGTGCCCAGCCCCGGCGGCGACATCTCGAGGTCCCACGTGGAGGTCCGGCTGGAAGGCTGGCACGTCATGCTGTGCGACCTCAAGGCAACCAACGGCACAGTCCTGGTGCGGCAGGGGCAGCCCCCGCGGCGCCTGGCCCAGAACGAGATGGCCATCCTCCTGGACGGTGACATCGCCGAGTTGGGCGACAACATCTCGCTGCGTTTTGAGGAGATTCCTTGAGTTCCAAACGGCCCGTAGCGCCGCCGCCCCGCATCCCGGGGTTCACTTACATCAGCCTGCTCGGTTCCGGCGGGTTCTCGGACGTCTACCTCTACGAGCAGGACAGGCCGCGCCGCAAAGTGGCCGTCAAGGTGCTGCTCTCGGACCTGAAGACCGAGGGCGCCCGCCGCCGCTTCGAGTCCGAGGCCAACCTGATGGCCCAGCTGTCCTCCCACCCCTACATCGTCACCATCTTCGAAGCGGAGGTGACGGATGACGGGCACTCGTACCTGGCGATGGAGTACTGCTCCCGGCCCAGCCTGGACGTGCGCTACCGCCGCCAGCGGTTCAGCGTGGACGAGGTGCTCGCAGTCGGCATCCAGGTGGCCTCCGCCGTCGAAACGGCCCACCGGGCAGGCATTGCCCACCGCGACATCAAGCCCGCCAACATCCTGGTGACGGACTACAACCGCCCGGCGCTGACCGACTTCGGCATTTCCGGCACCCTCGCCGGTGACAGCGACGACGACTCCGGCATGTCCATCCCGTGGTCCCCGCCCGAACAGTTCCGCGACGGAAGCGTGGACGGCATCATGGTGGACGTCTGGGCTCTCGGTGCCACGCTCTACACACTCCTGGCCGGCCGCTCGCCGTTCGTGATGCCTGGTGCGGACAACTCCCAGCGCGAACTGATCAACCGCATCAGCAACACCGCGCTGCCGCGCCTGGGCCGTGCGGATGTGCCCGAATCCCTGGAGCTTGCCCTGGCCACCGCCATGGCCAAGTCGCCCCAGTCACGGTATTCCTCCGCGCACGCGTTCGCCCTTGCCCTGCAGCGCATCCAGGCGGAACTGAACCTCTCCGTCACCCCCTTCGAGGTCCTCGAGGAACCGCAGCAGGAAGAGAACCACCCGGACGAGGGCACCGAGGAGACCCGGGTCCGGAGCATCGCGTCGATCGACCCGGAACGGACCGGCAGCGCCCCCACCTTCCCGGCGCGCACGTGGCCCCAGGCTCCGGGCTCCGGGGCAGGAGGCGCCTCGACCACCGGCACCGGAAACACCACGGCGGGGCCGGGCAGCCAAACCGGCGCGCCGCCGTCGCGCTTTACCGCCCCCGCCGCCGGAACCTGGCCGCCCGCCACGGCGGAAGGACGCAACGCGGCGACGCAGGCCCGCGTTCCCGGGAGCATCTTCGGCAAGGAGGCAACGGACGGCGACGGCCCGCACGAATGGTCCCAGTCCACCGTCCTGCGCGGCAGCGGCGGCACCCGGCCCAACTACGGGGCGACGGTCCACGGCGCCGAGGGCGCACACACCAGCTCCGCCGACGCCACCGTCCACCGGCCCGCGGCAAGTGACCGGCCGGCCGAAGGGCCAGAGGAAGCGCCGGAGCAGGACCACGGCAAGCGGAACCTGTGGCTCGCCATCGCCGGCGGCACCATCCTGGCCCTTGCTGCGGTGGTGGGCATCGTGGCGGCCAACGCCGGCGGCGGGACGCCCAAGGCGGTGGAAACCCAGCAGGTATCCAAGCCGCCCGCGGACGCCCTGGATAACGGAACCGTCCCCGACGTCGAAGGGCTGGCCGGGGCCGCCGGCAGTGACGGCAACGTGGCGTTCACCTGGAAGAACCCGCAGCCCAAGGACGGCGACAGCTACAAATGGCGCGTCTACACCATCGGCGGCGGCGGCGAGTTCCAGTCAGTGGCGCAGCCGCCGGTCCAGGTCAAGGCAAACCCCTCGGGGCAGACCTGCGTCCAGGTAATGATCGTCCGCACCGACGGCGCGTTCTCCCCGCTGGAACAGGGTTCCATCGCCTGCACCGGCTCATGACTGGCAGGCACGCGTGCCTGCCAGTCCGTTGTGCCGGCAAGCACGCCGGCCGCATTAACACTTTCGCTCTTGAGGAGGCACAGAATATGGGGGATCTAGCAATAGATTTCTGTGGTGAATGGTACGAGCCCTCGGATGAGGACGTCTTCAACATCGGCCGCGAGGGCGATCTTGAAGTGGACGACAATCCGTACCTGCACCGGCAGTTCCTGCAGGTTGCCCGCTACGACGGCATCTGGTGGCTCAGCAACGTGGGCGGCATGCTGTCCGCCACGGTCGCTGACGCGTCCGGCGGGATGCAGGCCTGGCTGGCGCCGGGTGCCCGGATCCCGCTGGTCTTCAGCCACACCAACATCATTTTTACGGCCGGGCCCACCACCTACGAGTTCGCCGTCCACCTGAAGACCCCGTCCTTCCGGCAGGAAGCCAGGGACGGTGACAGCAGCGGCGACACCACCATCGGCCCGGTGGTGTTCACCGACTCCCAGAAAGCACTGATCGTGGCACTGGCGGAGCCCATGCTGCGGCGCGAGGGAACCGGCTTCAGCGCCATCCCGTCGTCGGCTGCCGCCGCGAAGACCCTTGGCTGGGCGTTGACCAGGTTCAACCGCAAACTCGACAACGTCTGCGACAAACTCGACCGCGTGGGCGTGGTGGGCCTGCGCGGCGGTGGCGGCAAGCTCGCCACCAACCGGCGCGCCCGCCTCGTGGAGCACGCCGTTACCTCCCACCTGGTGACCCCGGATGACCTGTACCTGCTGGAAAAGATGAGGGGCGTGGACGAAGGATGAGGATCCGGCTGACACTCCGCCGGGACCCGGCGGAAACCAAGGACCTGGCAGTCACCGTGGACGGCCTGGCCACCGTGGCGGACATTGCCACCGTCCTGTGGGCTGCGGACCCGGACCGAAAGGGACGCCCCGCACCGGACAACCTGTCCCTGCGCATCGACGAAGCCTTCGTTGGCGGCGGCATCAGCGGCAACGTCCTGGCACGCGAAGACAACCTCCTGGAGTCCGGCCTGCGGCCAGGCTCGGTGGTCTCGCTGGCCCAGGTCAGCGACCAGTTCCACGAGGCCGGCGCCGGACGCGGTCCCGCCGCCGCCACCCTGCGCGTGCTGTCCGGGCCCGACGTCGGCAAGGAATTTTCGCTGCCCACCGGCACCAGCTACATCGGCCGGGACCGCGACGTGGACATCCGGCTCACCGACCCCCTGACCTCCAAGCGGCATGCCCGCATCACGGTGGCCGAGGGCATCGAAATCGTTGACACCAACTCCGCCAACGGCCTGCTCATGGATGGCCTGCCGGTGACCCGGGCCCGGCTCAACTCGTCCGACACCGTCACCCTGGGCGACACCACCGTCACGGTGGTGCCGCTGGGCCACAACCGGGCGGCAGCACCGACGTCGCCCCTTGTGGACTTCAACCGTTCGCCCCGGGTGGTTCCGCGGTTCGAGGAACCCAAGCGCGTGGTCCCGTCCGGGCCCAAGCGGCCGGAGGACCACCCGTTCCCCTACATCATGCTGATTGCGCCCCTGATGATGGGCGGGGTCATCTTCGCGGTCACCCGCAACCCGCTTTCGGTGATCTTCATGATGATGATGCCGCTGTTCATCATCGGCCACTACGTGGACCAGAAGATGCGCAACAGGAAGCAGCAGAAGGAGGGCCACAAGCACTTCCGCGCGTCGATGGCCGCCTTCCGGGAGGACATCACCGAACTGCAGAAGGTAGAGCGTGCCGTCCGGCTGCAGGAAGCACCGTCCGTCAGCGACACCGTGGACGCGATCTATAAGCTCGGCCCGCTGCTGTGGACGCACCGCCCCGAACACAAAACCTTCCTGGGGCTGCGGTTCGGGCTGGGCACCGCACCGTCCCGGGTCCGGCTCGAAGAACCGTCCAACAACGACACCGAGGTGCAGTACGCCCGCGAAATCCAGGACTGCCTGAAACAGTTCCGGGAGATCGAAGGCGTCCCCATCGTCTCGCAGCTGCGCACCTCCGGGTCCCTGGGCATCGCCGGCGCCCGCGGCCTGGTGGATGACGTGGCCCGCGGAATCGTCCTGCAGCTGGTAGGCCTCCACTCGCCCGCCGAAGTGGTCCTCACGGCCATCACCTCGGCACAGTCCCGGGAGCGCTGGGACTGGCTGCAGTGGCTGCCGCACGTCGGCTCCGGCCACAGCCCACTGTCCGGAGACCATCTCGCCGCAGGGTCCGCCGGCGGCTCATCGCTGCTGGCCCGGCTTGAAGACCTGCTCGACGCGCGGGAGGCCGCAGTAAAGCGGCAGGCACCCGAGCTGCGCCAGGAGATGGACCCCGCCAAGCACGAACTCGAAGCACCCGTGCTGCCCACGGTGCTGCTGATCGTGGAGGACGACGCGCCGGTGGACCGCGGGCGCCTCACCCGGCTCGCCGAACGGGGACCGGACTCGGGCGTACACGTCATGTGGGTGGCCACCGACATCCAGGCACTCCCGGCTGCCTGCCGGGACTTCATGGTGGTGGACGGCGACCACGGCACCACCACCGGCCAGGTCCGCCTGGGCCGGCACACCTACCCGGTGAGCTGCGAAAGCGTCGACGCCGAGCTGGCCGGCCAGCTGGCCCGCATGCTCGCGCCGGTGGTCGACGTGGGCAAGCCCGTCAACGATGACTCCGACCTGCCGCGCGCCGTTTCCTACGCCACGCTGATCGGCAAAGACTTCCTGGACAACCCGCAGGCCGTGGCCGAGCGATGGTCGGAGAACAACTCCGTACACTCCTCTGCAGTGGCCAACCGCAAGGACAACGGCACGCTCCGGGCGCTGGTGGGGTCCAAGGGCATCGAACCGCTGTACCTGGACCTGAAGAACGAAGGGCCGCACGCCCTGGTGGGCGGTACCACCGGTGCCGGCAAGTCAGAGTTCCTGCAGTCCTGGGTGATGGGCATGGCATCCGCCTACAGCCCGGACCGGGTCAGCTTCCTGTTCGTGGACTACAAGGGCGGTGCTGCGTTCGCCGACTGCATCAACCTGCCGCACACCGTCGGCCTGGTCACCGACCTGTCCCCGCACCTGGTGCGGCGGGCACTGACATCGCTGCGCGCGGAACTCCACTACCGCGAGCAGCTGCTGAACCGGAAAAAAGCGAAGGACCTGCTGGCCCTGCAGCGCGAAGCCGATCCCGACGCGCCGCCCTACCTCATCATCATCGTGGACGAATTCGCGGCGCTCGCCAACGAAGTTCCCGAGTTCGTGGACGGCGTGGTGGATGTGGCTGCCCGCGGACGGTCGCTGGGCCTGCACCTCATCCTGGCCACCCAGCGCCCGGCCGGCGTCATCAAGGACAGCCTGCGCGCCAATACCAACCTGCGCGTGGCGCTGCGCATGGCAGACGAGGATGACGCCACGGATATCCTGGGCGTCCCGGACGCGGCGTATTTCGATCCGGGGATTCCGGGCCGCGGAGCCGCGAAGACCGGCCCGGGCAGGATCCAGGGTTTCCAGACCGGTTACGCCGGCGGCTGGACCACGGAGAAACCGCAGCGGCCGCAGATCGACATTGTGGAGATGGCCTTCGGCTCGGGCTCAAGCTGGGAGGCGCCCGCGCCGGAAAAGCCTGCAGCGGCCGAACCCGCAGGGCCCAACGACATTGCCCGGATGACAGCCAACATTGTGCGGGCGGCGGACGTCCTTGCCATCGACCCGCCCCGCAAGCCGTGGCTGGACGAGCTTGCCAAGACCTACGATTTCTCCAAGCTGCCCAACCCCCGTGCGGACGAGCAACTGCTCCTTGGTGTGGCCGACGACCCCGTCCGGCAGGACCAGCCCACCGTGTTCTACGAACCGGACCGGGACGGCAACATGGCCATCTACGGCACGGGCGGCTCGGGCAAGTCCGCCGCGCTGCGCGGTATTGCCATCGCCGCGGCGGTGACGCCCCGCGGCGGCCCTGTGCACGTGTACGGCATCGACTGCGGCTCGTCAGGCCTGCGGATGCTCGAAGAGCTGCCGCACGTGGGTGAAGTCATCAACGGCGACGACGTCGAACGCGTGGGGCGGCTTTTGCGCCTGCTGCGGGACATCGCCGAACAGCGTTCCGCCCGCTTCGCCGAGGTCCGGGCGTCCACCATTGTCGAGTACCGCAGGCTGGCCAACCGGCCGGACGAAAAGCGGATCTTCGTCCTGGTGGACGGCATGTCCGCGTTCCGCGAAGCCTACGAACACAGCCGCCTGTCCGGGCTGTGGGACATCTTCCTCCAGCTGGCCACCGACGGCCGCACCCTCGGAATCCACCTGGTGGTCTCCGGCGACCGTCCCAACGCCGTCCCGGCATCGCTGCTTGCCTCCATCCAGCGGCGCCTGGTGCTGCGCATGTCCTCCGAGGACGATTACATCTCGATGGACGTTCCCCGGGACGTCCTCGGCGCCACGTCTCCGCCGGGGCGCGGGCTGCTGGACGGGCTGGAAGTCCAGCTTGCCGTGCTGGGCGGGAACTCAAACCTGGCGCTGCAGGCGCGCGAAGTCCACAAGCTCAGCGAAGCGATGCTCCGCCAGGGGCTGGACACTGCCCCCGGCATTGAGCAGCTCCCGGACCAGGTGGACCTGGACGTCCTTCCCGCCGGCAGCCCGGAACTGCCGGTCATCGGCGTCGATGACGAAACACTCCAGCCCGCCGAGATCATGGCCCGCGGACCGCTGCTGGTGGGCGGCCCTCCGGGCGCCGGCCGGACGGTGGCGTTGGTCACCCTTGCCTACGCCCTCCGCCGCTCCAACCCGCAGGTGGAACTGATCTACATCGGCGCCCGCCGTTCCGCGGTTGCTTCACTGCCGCTGTGGAACCGCTCGGTGGTGGGTCCGGACGACCTCGCCGAAATGGTGGAGGACCTCGTGGAGCATTCCTCCGGCAACCCGGGACGGCTGGCCATCTTCATCGAGGGCCTGACGGAGTTCACCGACACCATGGCCGAATCCGGCATGGCGCAGCTGGTCACGGCCTCCATCAAGGCTGATCAGTGGGTGGTCGGCGAGTCCGAGTCGTCCACCTGGTCCTCGGCCTGGCAGCTCGCCCAGCCGTTCAAGTCCGGCCGCCGGGGCCTGCTGCTCAACCCCGGTGACATTGAGGGCGACAGCCTGCTGAACACGTCGCTGGGGCGGGTCAGCCCCGAATTCATCCCCGGCCGCGGGTACATTGTGGGCCGCGGAAAGGCCCGGAAAATCCAGGTGGCTCTGCCGCCGGAAAACCGGGACTGAAGCCCATACCACGGGAGGGCCGCACAATCGATGGATTTGCGGCCCTTCGGCGCGTTATAGAAGACTGGAAAGGCACCAGATAGCCGCAGCGGGGGACTGCGGGCCCTGAAAGGTAACAATGCCCCCCTCTTCTCCGGCGCACCGCGCTGTCCTCGCCACGGCGTCCGCAGCTGTCCTGGCCGCCTCGATAAGCCTCCCCGCCGGAGGCGCCCCCGTGGCCGACCCGCCTGAACCCACAGGATCGGCGACTGCCACCACCGCACCCGGCTGCGGGGACGAATGCAGCCTGGAACCAACCAGCCCTGCCACCGAGCCCGTCAGGCCCACCAGGACGAAGCCGGCCGACCGGCCGGGCCCACCAACACCGTCCTCTCCCGCGCCGCAGCCGGTCCTGCCGACGTCGGCTGCCCCCACGTCCACAGGTCCCGCTGTGCCGCCGGCAACCAGCAGCCCCACCGCAACAGTTGGCCCGGCAACCCACGGCACGAACCCGGAAACATCGCCAGACCCGTCCGTGGCAGCCCCCAGCCCGGGCGGCGCCGCCCCCACAACCGCGGCGCCGTCGTCGGACTCCGGCTGGGACACGCCGGTGACCACCTCCGCCAGGGCAACCCAGGCCGCTGCCGTGTCCCGTGCGGAGATGTCCGGCCGCGGCGGCCCCGACCTTCCCGCGGTGGCCGCGGGCGTCCTGCTGGTGGGCACCGGCGGCGGTGCGTTCGCCTGGTGGATCAGGAACCGCCCGCGCATGCACTGACACGGCTGGCTGTCGTACCGGTAGGGCAAGATAGGTCTGTGAGCACAGGAGAAGGCACCGCAGAACAGACCGCCACCGGGACCGCCGCGCAGAACGGACGTGAAAGCACCCCGTCCGATGCCATCCGGGAGGAATACGAGAAGCTGTCGGACCTCATCAGGAAGTACCGGTTCGCGTACTACCAGGACGACGCACCCCTGGTGTCCGACGCCGAGTTCGACACCCTGTTCCGCCGCCTGGAAGAGATCGAGGCGCTGCATCCGGAGCTGGTGGCCAACGACTCGCCCACCCAGGAAGTGGGCGGGGAAGCCTCCGCGGCCTTTGCCGCCGTCGAACACCTGCAGCGGATGTACAGCCTCGAGGACGTCTTCTCGATCGAGGAGCTTGAGGCCTGGCTCAACCGGGCCGAAGCCAGCATCGCCAAGCTGGGGGACGGCACCGCCAGGGCCGCCTGGCTGACCGAACTCAAGATCGACGGGCTCGCAGTCAACCTGCTCTACCGCGACGGGAAACTGGTCCGCGCTGCCACCCGCGGCGACGGCACCACGGGTGAGGACATCACCCACAACGTCCTCACCATCAAGGAAATCCCGCAGCAGCTGCGCGGGGAAGGCTATCCGGCCGAAGTGGAAGTCCGCGGCGAGGTGTTCATCCCCTCCAAGGCGTTTGCAGAATTCAACGAGGCACTGATCGAAGCGGGCAAGGCCCCGCTGGCCAACCCACGTAACGCCGCGGCAGGCTCGCTCCGGCAGAAGGACCCGGCGGAAACCGCCAAGCGGCCGCTGAAGATGTTCGTCCACGGCATCGGCGCCCGTGAAGGACTTGAGGCCCGCAGCCAGTCCGGGACCTACGCCCTGCTCAAGGAATGGGGCCTGCCTGTCAGCCCCTACTTCGAAGTACTGGAGGCCCGCGCCGACGTGCTGGGGTTCATCAGCAAGTACGGTGAGCAGCGCCACAAACTCCTCCACGAAATCGACGGCATAGTCATCAAGGTGGACGACTTCGCCACCCAGCGTGCCCTGGGCTACACCACCCGGGTGCCGCGCTGGGCGGTGGCCTACAAATACCCGCCGGAGGAAGTGCACACCAAGCTCCTCGACATCCAGGTCAACGTGGGCCGCACCGGCAGGGTGACCCCCTTCGGCATGATGGAACCGGTCAAGGTGGCCGGCTCCACGGTGGAAATGGCCACCCTGCACAACCAGGACGTGGTCAAGGCCAAGGGCGTGAAGATCGGCGACATCGTGGTCCTCCGCAAGGCAGGCGACGTCATCCCCGAAATCGTGGGGCCGGTCCTGGCCCTGCGCGACCAGCAGGATCCGCCCGTACGCGACTTCGTGATGCCCACCGAGTGCCCGGCCTGCGGCACGCCGCTGGCACCGGCCAAGGAAGGGGACGTGGACATCCGCTGCCCCAACGGGAAGTCCTGCCCGTCCCAGCTCCGCGAGCGGGTCTTCCACCTCGCCGGACGGGGCGGGTTCGACATTGAGGCGCTGGGCTGGGAAGCCGCGATTGCGCTGACGCAGCCCGCCGAGCCGGACGTGCCGCCGCTGACATCGGAGGCCGCACTGTTTGACCTCACTCGGGAAGACCTCGCCGACGTGAAGATCCGGCGCGAGAAGCGGTCCAAGGGGATTCCCACCGGCGAGTACGAGCTGGTGCCCTACTTCTACAGCAAGGGCACGGCAAAGTCCCCGTCGAAACCCACTGCCAGCACGGAGAAGCTGTTTAAGGAACTGGACAAGGCCAAGAGCCAACCGCTGTGGCGGGTGCTGGTGGCGTTGTCCATCCGGCACGTGGGTCCCCGCGCCTCGCGTGCACTCGCCCAGGCCTTCGGCACCATGGACGGGATCCGGGCAGCTTCCGAGGAGGAACTGGCCCACGTCGACGGGGTGGGGCCCACTATCGCTGCCGCGTTGAAGGAATGGTTCACCGAGGACTGGCACCGCGAGATCGTGGACCGGTGGGCTGCCGCAGGCGTCCGGATGGAGGATGAGCGGGACGAGTCTACGCCGCGCACCCTGGAAGGGCTCACCGTGGTGGTGACCGGCTCGCTGCCCAACTTCAGCCGGGACGAAGCCAAGGAAGCCATCCTGGTCCGCGGCGGCAAAGCCTCCGGGTCCGTCTCAAAGAACACGAGTTACGTGGTGGCCGGCGAAAGCGCCGGCACCAAGCTGGACAAAGCGGAACAGCTGGGGATCCGCGTGCTGGACGAGGACGGATTCCGGCTGCTGCTCGACGGCGGCCCGGCCGCGGTGGGGGACGCCGCGGAAACGGACGTCGAAGACACCTCGGAGGAGAGCGCCGCGTTGGAAGAAGAGAAGGCAGCAGCAGTGGAGGAGAAGGCATGACCGGGCCGGAGGAATTCCTGGACGTCGCGAAGGAGGCAGCCCGGGCCGGTGCCCGGGTCCTCTCGGGACGGAACGGCGAAGCGCTGGGCGTCAGCAACAAGGGGGCAGCCGGCGACTGGGTCACCGCCTTCGACCTGGCGGCGGAGAACGCCGTGCGGGAGGTCATCACGGCCGCCCGCCCGGGGGACAGCATCACCGGTGAAGAGCACGGGACCACGCGCCCCGCGAACCCCACCGGCTACCGCTGGTCCATCGACCCGCTGGACGGCACCACCAACTTCATCCGGAACATCGTCTACTACGCCACCTCCGTGGCAGTGGCTGATGCCGACGGCGCCTGGCTGGCCGGCGTCGTCAACGCCCCCGCCCTGGGCCGCGTCTACTACGCTGCCCGCGGCGCCGGCGCCTGGCTGGAGGAAGGCGGCCGGACCACCCGGCTGGACGGTCCGGTGCCGGGCCGGACGGGTCAGATCCTGGCCACAGGCTTCAGCTACGACCCCGCGGTCCGGTCCCAGCAGGCCGCCCAGTTCGCCGAACTGGCCGACGGCTTCGCCGACGTCCGCCGGCTCGGCTCGGCGGCGCTGGACCTGTGCATGGTGGCCGACGGGACGCACGACGCTTATGGCGAACGGGGCCTGAACGAGCACGACTTCTCGGCCGGCGCCCTCATCGCCGAGGAAGCCGGGTGCTGGGTGCGGCGTCCGCGGCTCACCAGTCCGCTGGACGGCGGCCCTTCAGACCAGGAACGGCTGGACGCCTGGACCTGTGCTGCCGGGCTGGAGCTATCGGGCAGGTTCCCGCTCTGACCAGGACGCCCGGTTCCGGCGCAACCGAAGAGTGATAGTTCAATCACGGAAAACGCTGTTTCCGTCCGCCGGCGCGCCCGGCAGCACTACCATTGACGGGTGCATCCGCAGATAACCATCCGCACCGCCGTCGAATCGGATTACGACGCCGTTGCCCGCATCACCCGCGATTCCTACCTGGCCGCCGGCTACTTCGAGGACGCCGCGCACCCCTACATGGTCAAGGTCCAGGACGTGGCGGACCGCGCCGGCCAGGCCACCATCTGGGTCGCCGAACGCGGGGGAGCGGTGGTGGGATCGGTAACCCTGGCGCTGGCCGGCGAGCCGTATGCGGACATCGCACTGCAGGATGAGCTCGAATTCCGGATGCTGGTGGTGGACCCTGCCGTGCAGCGCAGCGGCGCCGGCCGGGCCATGGTGGAGGCCATCATCGAGCACGCCCGGTCCCTTCCCGGCATCAACGCCGTAGCCCTCACCACTGGCCAGACCTGGGAAAGCGCCCACGGCCTCTACCGCACCACGGGCTTCCGCCGGGTCCCCGAACGCGACTGGCTCGTGCCCGGAACCGACATAAAGCTGCTGGTTTACCGGCTGGACCTGTAGCCGCCCTACAGTGGTGCCGACCCGCATTCCATTGTTGAAAGGCCCCGCTATGCGCAAAACCTACGGCACCGGTTCCGTCTGGGAACAGTCCCTCGGCTACTCCCGCGCCGTCCAGGTGGACAACACCCTGTACATCTCGGCCACCGCGGCAAGCGGCGAGAACGGGATCGTGGGCGAAGACTTCTACACCCAGACGCAGTTCATCCTGCAGAAACTGGGCGATGTCCTCGCGGACGCCGGGTTCGGCTACGGGGACGTGGTCCAGTCAAAGCTCTACCTGACGGACATCAGCCAGTGGGAGGACGCCGGCCGTGCCCACGGCGAGGTCTTCGGCGAAATCCGCCCCACCCTGTCCCTGGTGCACGTGCTGCCGTTCCTCGACCCCAAGATGCTGGTCGAAATCGAACTGGTGGCCCAGAAGAGCGCCTAAGCTGCCTTTGTTGCCGGACCGGCGGCAAGTGTTTCCCGGTCCAGCTAGGCCACCGGCAGGCCGTAGCGGTGCTCCGGCCTGCCGGTGGTCCCGTACCGGAGCTGGATGTCGACGGCGCCATCGTCCGCCAGCGATGACAGATACCGTTGCGCCGTGGCCCGCGAAACGCCCACCCGCGCCGCGACCTCCGCGGCGGAGTACTGCTGGCCCGGTTCCAGCGAATCCAGCACCGCAGCCTCGGTGGCGGAGCGTGGTTTGGCCGACGGCGTGACGTCCCCGGGGATGAGCGATCTCTTGGCCCGTTCCAGGGACTCCTGGTCCAGGGCCCCCGGCTGGGCCATTAGCCGCCGGTACCTGGCGTAGGACCGGAGCTGCTGTGACAACGCATCTGCCGTGAACGGCTTCAGCAGGTAACCCAGGGCGCCGCGGCGGAAGGCCACCCGGACGGATGCGGTGTCTGACGCTGCGCTGAGCATCACGGTGTCCACGTCCAGTTGCTGCAGCAGGTCCAGCCCGGAAGCATCCGGCAGGTAGACATCCAGCAACACCAGGTCTGGCCGGAGGCTGTGGATGGCCTGCAATGCCAGCGACGCCGACCCAACGGGGGCCAGCGCCAGGAACCCGGCCACCGAGTCCACGTAGGCGGCATGCAGTTTGGCGACGTGGAAGTCATCATCCACGATCAGCACCCGGAAGTCGTCAGCCATTCTGGTCCTTTCCTTCATCGGAAGTCTGGGCGGCGGCGCCCGCGGTGGTGTGCGGCAGGGTGGCCATGAACACCGCGCCTGGCCCGCCGCTGCTGCCGCGGTCCAGCACCGTGACGTCCCCGCCGCGGCGGCGCGCCAGTTGCCGGGCGAGGGCCAGCCCGAAGCCCTGCCCGCCGCCGTTACGGTTGTTTCTGTTCAGCGCGCCCGTGGCGGTGGTGAATCCTTCGGCGAACACCGCCTCAGTGTCCGTTCCCCCGGCCAGCCCGTCACCTGAGTCCGCGACCACGACGTGCAGCGTGCCGCCGTCGTCGCCCGGTTCGTCCAGCACCTCAAGCTCCACCCATTTTTCCGCTGCGGCACCGGCCACGGCGGCGTTTACCGCGTTGTCGATCAGGTTGCCCAGCACGGTGGTGACGTCCTGGGCCTCGGTCACCTGGCCCCGGACCAGGGTTTCCGGACCGATCCGCAGCGACACGCCCCGTTCGTCGGCCTCCACGCCCTTGGCGCCCACGAAGGCCTGCAGGTAGGGGTCCTGGAGCAGCTCGGCCTGCTCCACGGGGAACTTCAGCGGCCCGGTGGCGGCCAGGGTGGCGAGGTAGTCCCGTGCTTGCCGGTGCTGCCCGATGCTCATGAACCCCGCCAGCGTGTGGAGCTGGTTGGCGAATTCGTGGCGCTGGGCGCGGAGCGCGGTGGACATGGTGCCCACGGCGTCCAGCTGCCGGGTGAGTTCCTGCAGTTCGGTGCGGTCCCTGAGCATCACCACCCAGCCAAGGTCCTCCCGCCCGTGCAGGGCCTTGCGGGCATTGGCCACCAGCACCCGCCCGCCGGCCACCAGCTCCACGGCATCGGCGGCCGGCCGGTCCGGGCTGGTCAGGGAAGTCAGCTGGTCCGGCACCGGGGCGTCCTCCCAGCGCGTGCCGGCCAGGTCCGGCAACCCGAGCATGCGCTGCGCCGCGGCGTTGAAGACGCTCACCCGGCCGTCGGCCGAGACGCCGATGACCCCGTCGTCCACGCCCTGGAGCACTGCCACCTGATCGTGGACCAGCGTGCTGATCTCTTCCGGTTCCAGCCCCAGCGTGAGCCGCTGCAGCCGGCGGCGCAGCAGGAACGAGCCCAGGATTCCGGCCAGCAGGGCGCCGGCGGCGGTCAGCGCCACGGGGCCGATGTCCCGGGCCACGCTCTGGGCCACCGTCTCCATCGAGTAGCCGACGCTGACCTCGCCCACCACGGTGGAGTTGTCCGCGGCATAGACCGGGACCTTCGCTCCCGCCGATGCTCCCAGCGTTCCGGTGTTGCGGGTGGTGACTTCCTGCCCCGACAGTGCCTCGGACGGATCGGTGCTGACTTTTTCGCCGAGCCGCTGGGGGTCCGGGTGGGCCAGGCGGATGCCCTCTTCGTCGGTGATCACCACGAACAACGCCCCGGTCCGGGTGCGCGCCGCTTCGGCGGAAACCTGCAGGGGACCGGACGCCAGCTCAGACGCCGGGGGAGTCCCTTCTTCACCGCTGATGGCCAGCACGTCGGCACGCACCTCGGGGTCCGACGCGACTGTGCGTGCCAGCGTCAGGGCCTGGTTTTCCGCTTCGCTGCCCACCCGGTCATAGGTGAGCCAGGTATGGACGGCGGCGCTGAGCAGAACCACCAAAAGCACTACGCCCAGCTGCAACAGGAGCGTCTGGGTGGAGAACCGCAGCGGCGGGCGCGGCACGGAGCGCTGCATGATCCTCCTTGACTGGCATGGGCCGGACGGCTTCCTGGGTACGGCGTCATCTGCGCGGCGTCGTTAGTGCGGATACCGCGTGAGCACAATGAGCAAAATGCTCCCAATAAGCAGTATGCCAATCAATTGAGCCAAAGGCACGGCCGTGACGTCCGCCACCCTACAGTCTGTAGCACGCATCACAACGCTGTGGTGCCGTTCACAAGAAGGAGCCGGCTGTGCTGGTAATACTTGGATTCGCCATGATCGCGGTGTTCATGGTGCTGATCATGACGAAGAAGTTGACGCCAGTGCTGGCGCTGATCATCGTCCCCACCGTTTTTGGCCTTTTCGCAGGTGCCGGCCTGGGCATCGGAGACATGGTCCTGGACTCGATGAAGTCCATGACGTCCACCGCAGCCCTGCTGATGTTCGCCATCATCTACTTCGGCCTGATGATCGACGTCGGACTGTTCGACCCGCTGGTGAAGTTCATCCTCCGCAAACTGGGCAACGACCCCGCCAAGGTGGTCCTGGGCACCGCCCTGCTCGCTGCCGCTGTCTCCCTGGACGGTGACGGTTCCACCACCTTCATCCTCACTACCGCGGCCATGCTGCCGATCTACCTGCGCCTGAAGATGAGCCCCGTGGTCCTCACCTGCGTCGCCGGCCTCGCCAACGGCACCATGAACATCGTCCCCTGGGGCGGTCCCACGGCCCGCGCCGCCACCGCACTGAAGATCGACGTCAACGATGTCTTCGTGCCCATGATTCCGTCGCTGATCGGCGGCATCGTTGTGGTCCTCGTCTTCGCCTGGATCCTTGGCCTGCAGGAGCGCAACCGCCTCCGCAGCACCCAACCCGAAATCTGGGGCGTGCCCGATACCGCAGCAGAGTTCGACGGCGGTGCTCCCGCCGGCCCGGCCGCCGGTTCCGGCGCAGGCCGTGGGCACAACGGCAACACCCCCGGCGGAGCAGCCCCCGCAGGCGGTTCCGTGGCCGTGCTCGAACGCACCGAGACGCCCGTGGACGACCACGACGCCGCCATGGCGGACACCGCACTGGACCCCAACCGCAGCACGCTGCGCCCCAAGCTGTTCTGGTTCAACCTGGGCCTGACCGTGGCCGTCATGGCCATGCTGATCGCCGACCTCGTGCCGCTGCCCTACGTCTTCATGGTGGGCTCCGCCATTGCCCTGCTGGTCAACTTCCCGAAGGTCAAGGACCAGGGCGCCCAGCTCGTGGCACACTCCTCCTCGATCGTGGCCGTGGTCAGCATGGTCATGGCAGCGTCCGTCCTCACCGGCGTGCTGACCGGCACCGGCATGGTGGAAGCCATGTCCGCCTGGCTCGTCCAGATCATCCCGTCCAGCATGGGCCCGCTCATGGCAGTCATCACCGGCCTGCTCAGCATCCCCATGACGTTCTTCATGAGCAACGACGCCTTCTACTTCGGCGTCCTGCCGGTCCTGAGCGAGACAGCCGCGCACTACGGCATCGGCGCCGCCGAGATGGCCCGGGCCTCCATCACCGGCCAGCCGTTCCACATGCAGAGCCCGCTGGTCCCGGCCATCCTGCTGCTGGTGTCCCTCGCCAAGGTGGACCTCGGTGACCACCACAAGAAGGTCCTGTGGCGCGCCGCCGTGGTGTCCCTGGTCATGCTGGGAATCGGCATGCTGACCGGAGCCATCGGGATCGGTTAGTCTGTTGCTGCCTGCGGCTCGCCCTCCGGGGCCGGCCAACGGCAGCGAACGGTGCCCGTCTGACGCCCGCTGGGGGCCGTCAGACGGGCATCTGCGTTTCCCCACTAGAATGGATCGGAAACCAATCCGAACTTTGCAGGGGAGATCCATGGCTGCGATCAACCGTGACGATGTTGCGCACCTCGCGCGGCTCGCTCACATCGAGATGAGTGCCCAAGAGCTGGACAGGATGGCCGGAGAACTCGCCGTCATCGTTGATTCGGTCAAGTCCGTCAGTGAAGCCGCCGGAGACGACGTCCCGGCCACCTCGCACCCCATTCCACTGACCAACGTCTTCCGCGAGGACGTAGTGGGGCACACGTTCAGCGCCAAGCAGGCACTGTCCGGGGCTCCGGACTCGGACGACAACCGATTCAAGGTCCCGGCAATCCTGGATGAGGCATAAACCATGACTGAACAGAACACCACTGCCGCGGGCCTGATCCGCCTGTCCGCAGCAGCTCTCGCCGAGAAGCTCCGCGCCGGTGAGGTCACCGCCGTCGAAGCCACCCAGGCCCACCTGGACCGGATCGCCACAGTGGACGGCGGGGAACGCGGCGTCAACGCCTTCCTGCACGTCAACGCGGAGGAAGCGCTCGCCGTCGCCGCCGAAGTTGACGCCATCCGCGCCGCCGGCGGTGCGGAAGCCGAGGCGCTGCACTACCTGGCCGGCGTCCCCATTGCCGTCAAGGACCTGATCGTCACGGTCGGCCAGCCCACCACGGCCGGCTCGAAAATCCTTGAGGGCTGGCACAGCCCCTACGACGCCACCGTCGTGGAACGGCTGCGTGCCGCGAAGATGCCCATCCTGGGCAAGACCAACCTTGACGAGTTCGCCATGGGGTCCTCCACCGAGCACTCGGCCTACGGACCCACCCGCAACCCCTGGGACCTGGACCGGATCCCCGGCGGCTCCGGCGGCGGTTCCGCGGCCGCCGTCGCCGCCTTCGAAGCCCCGCTGGCCCTGGGCACCGACACCGGCGGGTCCATCCGCCAGCCCGGCGCCGTCACCGGCACCGTGGGCGTCAAGCCCACCTACGGCAGCGTCTCCCGCTACGGCGCCATCGCCATGGCCTCCTCGCTGGACCAGATCGGGCCGGTCACCCGGACCGTGCTGGACTCCGCACTCCTGCACCAGGTCATCGGCGGCCATGATCCCCGCGACTCCACCTCGCTGCCCGAGCCGCTGGCCGATCTCGTCGCCGCCGCCAAGACCGGCAACGTCGAAGGCCTGCGGATCGGCATCATCAAGGAGCTGCACGGCGAGGGCTACCAGGCCGGCGTCGAAAACCGCTTCAACGAATCCCTGGAGCTGCTCAAGGAAGCCGGCGCGGAAATCGTCGAGGTCTCCTGCCCCAACTTCCAGTACGCGCTCGGTGCCTACTACCTGATCATGCCGTCCGAGGCCTCCTCCAACCTGGCCAAGTTCGACGGCGTCCGCTACGGCCTGCGCGTGCTCCCCGAAGAGGGGCCCATGACGATCGAACGCGTTATGGGTGCCACCCGCGCCGCAGGCTTCGGCGACGAAGTGAAGCGCCGCATCATCCTGGGCACCTACGCCCTGTCCGCGGGCTACTATGACGCGTACTACGGCTCCGCGCAGAAAGTCCGCACCCTCGTGCAGCGCGACTTCGACGCCGCCTTCGCCAAGGCCGATGTCCTCATCTCGCCCACGGCACCCACCACCGCCTTCCGGCTCGGTGAAAAGCTGGACGATCCGCTGGCCATGTACCTCAACGACGTCGCCACCATCCCGGCCAACCTCGCCGGCGTCCCCGGCCTGTCCCTCCCGGGCGGCCTCGCGGACGAGGACGGGCTGCCCGTCGGTATCCAGTTGCTCGCCCCCGCACGGGAAGACGCCCGGCTTTACCGCGTGGGCGCCGTGCTGGAAGCTCTGCTAGAGGAAAAGTGGGGCGGACCGCTGCTCGCGCAGGCCCCCGAACTCGCCACGTCCGGCACCCTCGAAACCCAGGAGGCTAAATAATGAGCACCGACACCATCCTGAGCTTCGAAGAAGCCATGGAGAAGTACGATCCCGTCCTGGGGTTTGAGGTCCACGTTGAACTCAACACCAAGACCAAGATGTTCTCCTCCGCGCCCAATGTCTTCGGCGATGAGCCCAACACCAACGTCAACGAGGTGGACCTGGGCATGCCCGGCGTCCTGCCGGTGGTCAACAAGACGGCCATCGAATCGTCGATCAAGATCGGCCTGGCGCTGAACTGCAAGATCGCCGAGACCTGCCGCTTCGCCAGGAAGCAGTACTTCTACCCGGACACCCCCAAGAACTTCCAGACCTCGCAGTACGACGAGCCCATCGCCTACGACGGGTACCTTGACGTCGAACTCGAGGACGGCACCGTGTTCCGCGTGGAAATCGAACGCGCCCACATGGAAGAGGACGCCGGCAAGCTGACCCACATGGGCGGCGCCACCGGCAGGATCCAGGGCGCAGACTTCTCCCTGGTGGACTACAACCGTGCCGGTGTTCCGCTGGTGGAAATCGTCACCAAGCCGATCGAGGGCGCCGGATCCCGTGCGCCGGAACTGGCCAAGGCCTACGTGGCGGCCGTCCGCGAGATCGTCAAGAACCTCGGGGTCTCCGACGCCAAGATGGAACGCGGCAACGTCCGCTGCGACGCCAACGTCTCGCTCCGCCCGCACGGCCGCGAACGGTTCGGCATCCGCTCCGAAACCAAGAACGTGAACTCGCTGCGCGCCGTCGAACACGCCGTCCGCTACGAGATCCAGCGCCACGCAGCCGTCCTTGACTCGGGCGAACCGGTCATCCAGGAGACCCGCCACTGGCACGAGGACACGCGCACCACCACCTCCGGCCGTGCCAAGTCCGACGCTGACGACTACCGCTACTTCCCCGAGCCGGACCTGGTTCCCATGGTGGCCTCCCGCGAATGGGTGGAGGAGCTGCGCGCCACCCTGCCCGAGCCGCCGGCGGAGCGCCGCAAGCGCCTGAAGGCCGACTGGGGCTACTCGGACCTCGAATTCCGCGACGTGGTGAACGCCGGGGTCCTGGACGAGATCGAGGAGACCATCGCTGCCGGTGCCAGCGCCTCTGTGGCCCGCAAATGGTGGATGGGTGAGATCGTGGGCCGTGCCAAGGCAGCCGACGTCGACCCCGGCCAGCTCGGCGTCCAGCCCGCCACCATCGTGGAACTCGCGCAGATGGTGGAAGCCGGCAAGATCAACAACAAGATGGCAGCCCAGGTGCTGGACGGCGTCCTCGCCGGCGAAGGCACCCCGGCGGAGATCGTCGAGAAGCGCGGCCTCGCCGTCGTGTCCGACGACGGACCCCTCCTGGAAGCCATCGACGCTGCACTCGCCGCGCAGCCCGACGTCGCGGACAAGATCCGCGGCGGCAAGGTGCAGGCCATCGGCGCGATCGTTGGCGGCGTCATGAAGGCCACCCGCGGCCAGGCCGACGCCGGCCGTGTCCGCGAGCTCATCCTGGAGAAACTGGGCGTCACCGCGCAGTAGCTCCCACCCCCCAACTGGGTCGCAGTTAATGTCGTTTTGAACCGTCAGAACGACATCTACTGCGACCCAGTTGGGCTTTAAGGACCCACTCGGGGCCGTTGGAAAATACCCGTACCCACTGTCGCGCCACGGTCCTACACTGGAGCCGTCGGGGCCTGCCGGGCGGCAGGCCGGCTGAAGGAAGTGGCGGACATGGGACCGAAGACCCTGAGGACTCGGAAGGCACTCCTGGCGGGGGCCGTTGTGGTGGCGCTCAGCGGGGCCGGCGCAGCGCTGGCCTGGTCCGCAGGGCCGCCCTCAGCCACGCCGTCTCCTTCCCCGTCCGCCTCACCGTCAACGCCGGGCCACGAAGGCCGCGGAGCCACACCGGACACGTCCCAGCGCCCCCAGTTCCAGCACGGCGAGAGCGTCGTAAAAAAGGCGGACGGGACCTTCCAGACAGTGCTTGGGCAGCGCGGCACGGTGGAGGCCGTCAGCAGCACGTCGATCACCGTCAGGAGCGGGGACGGCTTCACCCAGGCCTACACGGTCAACTCGGACACCAGGGTCACCAGGAACGGCACCATCGCGGACATCGCCACCGGTGACGTGGTCCGGGTTGCGGGCGTCCGGGACGGCGGCACCGCAACTGCCCAGCGGATCACCGGGGGCGGCGGAGACCACCCGGGTCCGGGCCTGGGCCGCGGCCACGGACGCGGGCACGGTGGGAATGGGAACGGAAACGGAAATGGAAACGGCAAGGCGCACGGGCAGGGCCAGGCAAACCCATCAGGCTCCGGCGCCTGATCCGCGCCCCTGCCGCTGTCAGCCCTGTACCTGTCAGCCCTGCTTCACCAGCCCTGCCATGATGTCCTGCAGCGCCTCGCAGACCGTCATCACCGATCGGCGCTTCAGGTTTTCCGGGCGCGCCAGCAGATCTATCCGCCGCCGGGTGCTGATTCCCTTCAGCGGCCGCAGCACGATGTCCGGGTGCAGGACGGGGCCGGCGGTGTACCGGGGGAGCAGCCCGATCACGCCGCCGGCTGCCACCAGTGCGGCGACGGTGGAGTAGTCGTTGATGCGGTGCACGATGGTCGGTTCCCGGCTGGACACGGCCGCGACGGCGGACAGGACGTCGGCGGGGGAGTATCCGGCGTGGCTGGTCACCCAGGCCTCGCCTCCGACGTCGTCCGCTGTGACCGCTGCCTTCCCGGCGAGCGGATGCGCGGCGGGCAGGGCCACGTCCAGGGGTTCGTGCAGCAGCGGCACCACCGTCACCCGTTCCGTTGGCCAGCCCGGACTGTGGTCCATCCGGTGGGCCAGCACGAGGTCATACCGGGCGGTGAGCGCGGGAAAGTCCTGCTGCGCCACGTCCTCATCGGACAGCTCGAGCCGGGGTTGCCCCGGGCCCTCCAGGATCCGGGCCAAAGTGGCGAACACGGCCTGGCCGGCGCTGTGGAAGCCGCTGACGGTGACGCGGCCGCCGCTCGAGCCGTGGTAGCTGCCGATCGCCGCCCGGGCGTCCGCCATGGCGCTGACGACGGCGGCCCCGGCGTCCGCGAGCACCTGGCCTGCGTCCGTCAGCACCAGGTTCCGCCCCTCCTTGCGCGTGAGCGGAACATCCACGGACCGCTGCAGGAGGGCCAAGTGCTGGGAAACAGCGGAGGGGGTGACCATGAGGGTATCGGCCACTGCCTTGACGCTGCCGAGGGCTCCGAGTTCGCGCAGGATTTCAAGCTGGTGGATCTCCATCCGATCAGTTTACGCATTAGTTATTGCTACATCGTCGATTGAGAAGATTCCCATTGTGCTAAAGCTTTGCCGGCGCTGTAATGGGGGAAGGCAGGATCCTGCCGAGCACGTGACGAAGAAGCGAGGAAGCCGATGAAGGCTCTGTACAAGGCGGGTCCGCAGGCCGGCTTCGAACTGGTTGACCGCCCGGAACCCGAAGCCGGCCCGGCCGATGTGAAGATCCGGGTGATGACCACAGGGATCTGCGGGACCGATCTCCACATCCAGTCCTGGGACGCCTGGGCACAGGGCATGATTGAAGCCCCGCTTATCGCCGGGCACGAGTTCTACGGTGAAGTGGTGGAGGTGGGCGCTGACGTCCGCGACGTCAGGGTGGGGGACAGGGTCTCCGGCGAGGGGCACATCGTCTGCGGCATCTGCCGGAACTGCCGGGCCGGCCGCCGCCAGATGTGCATCCACACCGTGAGCGTCGGCGTGCAGCGGGACGGTGCCTTCGCTGAGTACGTCGTCCTTCCCGAAACCAACGTCTGGGTCCACCACGATCCCTCGGTCACCCCGGAACTTGGCGCCATCTTCGACCCCTTCGGCAACGCCGTGCACACCGCGTTGAGCTTTCCGCTGGTGGGCGAGGACGTCCTCATCACCGGTGCCGGGCCCATCGGCCTGATGGCCATCGCCGTCGCCCGCCACGCCGGAGCCCGCAAGATTGCCATCACCGATGTCTCCGGGCCCCGCCTGGAACTTGCCGCCAAGCTGGGTGCGGACCTCACCATCGACGTCTCCGCCACCCGCGTCCGGGACGCCCAGCGCCAACTGGGAATGCGCGAGGGGTTCGACATCGGAATGGAAATGTCCGGCCACCCTTCGGCCCTGCCCGAAATGATCGACAACATGAACCACGGCGGCCGGATCGCCATGCTGGGCCTGCCCAGCCAGGACATCACCATCGACTGGGGCAAGGTGGTCACCCACATGCTCACGCTCAAGGGCATCTACGGCCGGGAGATGTACGAGACCTGGTATGCCATGAGCGCCATGCTCTCCTCCAACCCCGCCCTGCACGCCGGCATCTCCGCCGTGGTCACGGACACCCTCCCTGCCACAGACTGGGAAAAGGGCTTCGAGATTGCCCGCAGCGGCAGCGGCGGCAAAGTTGTCCTCGACTGGACCCGACTCTAAGGAACCCCATGTACACCTCCATCAAGGACCAGCTCCGCGACGAACTGGAAGACATCCGCACCGCCGGGCTCTTCAAGAACGAGCGCAGCATCAGCTCGCCCCAGTCCAGCCACATCACCGCAGGCAGGATCGGCGCCCCCGGCGCCGACGTCCTGAACTTCTGCGCCAACAACTACCTCGGCCTGGCGGACCACCCGGACATCATCGGCGCCGCCAAGCAGGCCATGGATGAACGCGGCTTCGGCATGGCAAGCGTGCGCTTCATCTGCGGCACCCAGGACCTGCACCTCGAGCTCGAATCCCGGGTCTCGCGGTTTCTGGGCACCGAGGACACCATCCTGTTCTCCAGCTGCTTCGACGCCAACGGCGGGGTGTTCGAGTCCCTCTTCGGCCCCGAGGACGCCATCATCTCCGACGCCCTGAACCACGCATCCATCATCGACGGCATCCGCCTCTGCAAGGCGCGCCGCTACCGGTACGCCAACCAGGACATGGCCGAACTTGAGGCGCGGCTG
Source organism: Pseudarthrobacter sp. SL88 (assembly GCF_026672455.1). Lineage (NCBI taxonomy): Bacteria > Bacillati > Actinomycetota > Actinomycetes > Micrococcales > Micrococcaceae > Pseudarthrobacter > Pseudarthrobacter sp. SL88. The sequence goes on along the minus strand of NZ_JAPPRD010000001.1, from coordinate 2,551,307 downwards.
CAGGAGGCCTCCGACGCCCGCCGCCGCATCATCGTCACCGACGGCGTGTTCTCCATGGACGGCTTCCTCGCCCCGCTGGAAGCCATCTGCGACCTCGCCGAAAAGTACGGCGCGCTGGTGATGGTGGACGATTCCCATGCCGTGGGCTTCATGGGCGGCACCGGCGCCGGAACCCCTGAGCACGCCGGCGTCTCCCACCGGGTGGACATCTACACCGGTACGTTCGGCAAGGCGTTGGGCGGCGCGTCCGGCGGCTACGTTTCCGGCCGTTCCGAAATCGTGGCCATGCTCCGGCAGAAGGCCCGCCCCTACCTGTTCTCCAACTCCCTTGCACCGGCCATCGTCGCCGCCACCATCAAGGCACTGGACCTGGTGGAAAACTCGGCGGACCTCCGGAGCCGGCTCTTCGAGAACGCAGCGCTCTTCCGCCGCCGGATGACCGAGGAAGGCTTCGACCTCCTGCCGGGCGAGCACGCCATTGTCCCGGTCATGTTCGGCGACGCCGTCGTGGCCGCCAAGGTGGCCGACCGGATGCTGCACCACGGCGTCTTCGTCACCGCCTTCAGCTTCCCGGTGGTGCCGCGCGGCGCCGCGCGGATCAGGGTTCAGCTCTCGGCCGCACATTCGGCGGACGACGTCGAAACGTGCGTCGGTGCGTTCGTCGCCAGCCGTGCGGAGACAGCCGCCTGAGGGCGCCTGCTTCTTCCGGGCGCCGGACGGCGAGATCTCTGCAAGGATGATGGCATGGCAGCTCATTACGATGTCCTGATCGTCGGCGGCGGCATTGCGGGCCTGTCCCTCGCTTCGGCGCTGGCAGGGAACTGTACCGTGGCCCTGGTGGAGGCGGAGCAGGAACTGGCGTACCACACGTCCTCCCGCTCCGCCCGCCAGCTCATCCCCAGCTATGGTCCGCCAGTGGTGCAGGAGCTGACCGCCCGGACCCTGGAGCTGATGGCCGCCCGCGATGCCGAACTCCCCGAGCCCGTCCTGACCCCGCGCAGCTTCCTGCTCATCGGCACTGAGGAAGAGGTGACGGCGGAGGCCAGCGGCTCCATGCAGCCCATCTCCCACGCCGAAGCGCTGCAGCTGTGCCCGGCGCTGGTCCCCGAATCCTTTGCCGCGGCGGGGCTGGACAAAGGATCCTTTGGCAGCAATGCGCCGCTGCTGCTGGAGGATCACCGCAGGCGGGCCGTAGAGGCCGGCGCGGACATCATCACCGGAGCAAGGGTGCATTCCGCCCAGCACCTCGGCTCGGGCTGGCAGGTGGGTGCCGGTGCCGAGGGGTTCGAAGCCGGGGTGCTGGTGAACGCGGCGGGAGCCTGGGCCGACGAACTCGCCGTTATCAGCGGCGTGGAGAAGCTAGGCCTCCAGCCGTACCGGCGCACCGCGGCGATTGCCGCCGTCGAACACCCCCTCCCGGAGGGCAGCCCCATGGTGGCGGCAGCGGACAATTCCTTCTACTTCCGGCGCGAAGGCGACGGCGTGCTCATCTCCCCGTCCGAACACGTGCCCAGCGGACCTGAGGACGCCCGGCCACGGCCAGGGGACGTGGAGCGGCTGGTGGACCGGCTTAATGAGCTGACCACCCTGGGTATCTCGGGCGTCCGCAAGGCTTGGACAGGGCTGCGTACCGAGGCGGCCGACGGCGTTCCCGTAGCAGGATTCGACGCGGAGGCGCCTGGCTTCTACTGGCTGGCGGGGCAGGGCGGCTACGGCTTCCAGACGTCGGCCGCCATTGCCGAACTGGCCGCGAGGCAGATCCTGGGCAGTATGCAGGGCATCCCGGCAGGCCCGAGTCCGGAATCCCGGACAGCGCAGGCGCTGGCGGCCACGCGCTGGTCCATCCGGCGCTGAAGAATAAAAGCATGAGCATCCTGATCACCAATATCGCCGAGTTGATGACCCAGGACCTGGAGCACCGGGTCCTGAAGGATGCGGCGGTGGTGATTGAGGGCGAACGCGTCGCCTGGATCGGGCCGGCGGCCAACGCTCCCGCTGCTGACGACGCCGTCGACGCGGGGCGGCGCGCGCTGCTGCCCGGGTGGGTGGACTCCCACACGCACCTGTTGTTCGCGGGTGACCGGACAGCGGAATTCGAGGCGCGGATGGCCGGGGAATCGTACTCGGCCGGCGGGATCGCGGTGACAGTGGACGCTACCCGGGCCACCCCCGACTTCGATCTCACGCGGCTGGCCCTGGGCAGGGTGGCCGAGGCCGTTTCGCAGGGCACCACGTACCTGGAGACAAAGACCGGCTACGGCCTCGATGTGGAGCAGGAAGCGCGCAGCGCCCGGATTGCCTCCACCGCCGCGGACCAGGCCACGTACCTTGGTGCCCACCTGGTTCCCGCCGGCAAGGACGCTGACGCCTATACAGACCTGGTGTGCGGGCCGATGCTCTCGGCGGTCAGGCCGTATGTGCAGTGGGCGGACGTCTTCTGCGAGAAGGGCGCCTTCACCGAGGACCAGTCCCGCCGCGTCCTGCAGGCCTGCAGGGATGCCGGGCTGGGGCTGCGGGTGCACGGCAACCAGCTGGGCGAGGGTCCGGGCGTCCGGCTGGCAGTGGACATGGCAGCCGCCAGCGTGGACCACGTCAACTACCTCGCGGGCGCCGACATTGACGCCCTGGCCGGAACCTGGTCCGGCTGGGACCCGGCGTCCGGGTCGGGGGTGCGCGGGACTGTGGCCACCTGCCTGCCGGCGTGCGACCTGTCCACCCGCCAGCCGCTGGCCCCGGCCCGTGCCCTCCTGGATGCGGGCATCCAGGTGGCCCTCGCCTCCAACTGCAATCCGGGTACTTCCTACACCAGTTCGATGGCGTACTGCGTGGCCACGGCCGTACTGCAGATGCGGCTCAGCGTGCACGAGGCGGTCCGTGCGGCCACTTATGGCGGCGCGCTGGCGCTGCACAAGGAACGCGGCACCGATGCCGACGGCCAACGTGCCGTCGGTTCCATCGCCGTCGGACACCGGGCCGACCTGCACCTGCTGAACGCACCGTCCGCCACCCATCTCGCCTACCGCCCGGGCATGCCGTTAACGTACGCTGTGTGGCGGGCCGGTGTCCGGGAACGGTAAACAGCGGACCCGCCCTCCACATTTTGACGTTAGATGATTGTTTGAGGTCTGTTATGATCATGAAACGTCATCCGGAGTGGTGGCCGTTGTACTGAGAGGCCCGCATGACCCGCACTGACCGCCTGACCGCCATCCTCGACTTGCTTGCCAGGGCCGGCCAGGTGGAAGTGGACGAGATTGTTAACACCCTCGGGGTTTCGCCCGCCACAGCGCGCCGGGACCTGGACAGCCTGGCCAAGCGGCGGCTGCTGACCCGCACCCGCGGCGGTGCCACCACCGGCGCCCTCGCCTACGATTTGCCCGGCCGCTACAACCGGGACGACCATGCCGAGGCGAAGGAGCAGATCGCCCGGGCGGCGTCCGCCCTGATACGGCCCGGTGCCGTCATCGGCCTGTGCGGCGGGACCACCAGCACGGCACTGGCCCAGATCCTGGCCACCCGTGAGGACCTGAATGCCCCCTCCAACCAGTCAACGCTGACGGTTGTTACCAATGCCATCAACATTGCCGGGCAACTGGCGGTGCGGCCCAACATCAAGGTGATGGTGACCGGGGGCATCCTCAACCCGCGGTCCTACGAGCTGGTAGGCCCGTATACGGACATCATCATGCAAAAGGTGGTCCTGGACATCGCCTTCATCGGCGTGAATGGCATCGACCCCGAGGTGGGTCCCACCAACACGGGGGAGGGTGAGGCATCGGTCAACGCACTCCTGGCCAGCCGGGCACGGGTGTCCTATGTCATTGCCGATTCCTCCAAGGTGGGGGTGCGTGCTTTCGCCACCATGGACGGTTATGACTTCACACGGCTGATCACGGACGCCGGCATCTCGCCGCGGGACAAGGCCGCCTTTGAGGCCAAGGGCACCGAGGTCATCGTCGCCCCCGTGCCCTGACACGGCGGGGCCATCAGCCCCGGCCCAGAAACTGCGGGCAAGATGGGTACATGCTGGTTCCCTCCCGCCGCCGCCTGGCGTTCGAAGTCTGGATTGTCCTGGGCCTGTCCCTGGGGCAGTCCGCCGTGTACTCGGTAGTGCAGCTCCTGGACAAGATGACCCGGGCGCCGCTGGCCGAGGGAACCTCGACGCTCAACCGGTCCCAGAGCACCCGCGAATACTTCGACCTGACCTATCAGCTCCTGGACATCATCTTCGCCCTCGTCCCGGTCCTGCTGGTGCTGTACTTCCTCACGGGCTCCCGGCAGGCGTCCTCCGGGGACCTCGGACCGCAGTCTGGGTCAGCTTTCACGAGACTGGGCTTCACTTTCGCCCGTCCGGGCAAGGACCTGCTGCAGGGGGTGGGGCTGGCCGCACTCATCGGCATCCCGTCGTTGGGCCTTTACGCTGCGGGCCGTGCCCTGGGGATCACCACCGCCATCATCCCCAGCGCCCTGGACGCCTACTGGTGGACCGTGCCGGTGCTGATCCTCTCCGCCATCCGGCACGGCATCGTGGAGGAAGTCATCGTGGTGGGCTACCTCCTGGACCGCTTCGGCAGGTTCGGGTGGAGCGTGCCGCTGTCGATTGCCGTCAGTTCGGTGCTGCGCGGCAGCTACCACCTGTACCAGGGCTTCGGTCCCTTCATCGGGAACGTGGTGATGGGCATTGTCTTTGCCTGGATCTACACCCGGACCAAACGCGTGATGCCGCTGGTCATCGCGCACGCGCTGCTGGACATCGTGGCGTTCGTGGGCTTCAGCCTCTTCGGAAAGGCCGTCGGCCTGGGATAGGCCAGGCAGGCCGGCAGGCCGGGAAATGGATTCGGCCGCCATGGGGTGGTGACGCCGTTGTCACCACCCCATGGCGGCCGAAGCTGGCGCGGGCAGGCGCCCGCGTCTGTGGTCCGGTGTGAAACCGGACCACAGGTGGAGGGTCAGAGGGTGACTGCTCCATTGGCGGTTTCGAAGGTGACGGACAGGATGCCGGGGGTGCCGTGCGGGGCCACCCATTCGACAGCCACGTCCTCCAGCGGCTTCTCCACCGGCTCGCCCAGCCATTCGGTGACCCGCGAAGCGGAACCGGCGATGGTCAGGCAGCTCATCTTGAGGCTGCTGTCATAGGCGTTGGACGGGTGCAGTGAGGGGTCGCCCTCCCACTTGAGCATGTACGGAACCTGGGGATCGGCGATGAGCCCGAGGATGCCGATCTGCTTCCACACCAGTTCCCGGCCGTCCGGGAACTTGCGGTTGCCGTTGACGGCCGAGCGCCCGAGGCGCTCTTCGAACGGGGCGAGGTCGTCCACTTCGACGCACCAGCCCATCCAGCCGCCGCCCGCTGCTGAACGGGCCCGTACGGCCTGTCCGAAGGGGGCCTTGTCCGACGCGGGGTGGTCCAGGACCTCCACCACTTCGAGGTACTTGTGGCCCGCGAGCGGGATGATCATATTCCGGGTCCCGAACCGGGGATGTACCCCGCCTTTCACTGCCTCAACGCCGAGGGCAGATGCAATTCGTTCGGTCGTGGCCGCGAGGCCATCGTGTTCACAGGCGTAAGAGACGTGATCCATGCGCATGCCAACATCTTGGCACTTTGTGATCGGGCTCTCAGCTTAGGCTTGCCTTACTCGAAATTTTCATTTTCTTGGGTGTCAGTTTTCCGTCCTGCAGGCGGTCGCGGAGACCATGTTCGTCACAATCCTGTCCGCCGCCGCCAAGGTGTTCCTACACTGGGCGCAGGTCATGAGTGCCAGCGCCAAGCCCCGGCTCGCTGGCCGGCAACCCTCCATCCGCGGTGGGGTGCCCCGGGTGAGGACCTGGTTGTCCGGCAACGGCCGGGCGGCAAGCGCGGCCCGTGGTGCTCACAGCATGCCGGGCCCACGTCAAAGGAGCCTTGAATGTCCAACGGATGGTCCTTCGAAACCCGCCAGATCCATGCCGGCCAGGAGCCCGACGGCGCCACCGGCGCCCGGGCACTGCCTATCTACCAGACCACCTCGTTTGTGTTCCCCAGCGCCGAAAGCGCGGCCAACCGGTTCGCCCTGGCGGAACTGGCCCCCATCTACACCCGCATCGGCAACCCCACCCAGGAGGCCGTGGAGCAGCGGATCGCCAGCCTCGAAGGGGGACTCGGCGCCCTGCTGCTCAGCTCCGGCCAGGCCGCGGAGACCTTCGCCATCCTGAACGTCGCCGAGGCGGGCGACCACATCGTGGCCAGCCCCAGCCTGTACGGCGGAACCTACAACCTGTTCGCCCACACGCTGAAGAAGTTCGGCATCACCGTGACGTTCGTGGCGGACCCGGACAACCTGGACCAGTGGCGGGACGCCGTGCAGCCCAACACCAAGCTGTTCTTCGGCGAGGTGGTCTCCAACCCGCGCCAGGACGTCCTGGACATCGAAGGCATCTCCGCGGTGGCACACCAGGCCGGCGTGCCCCTCATTGTGGACAACACCCTCTCCACGCCCTACCTGATCCGTCCCCTGGAATGGGGGGCCGACATCGTGGTCCACTCGGCCACGAAGTACCTCGGCGGGCACGGAGCGGCAATCGCCGGCGTCATCGTCGACTCGGGCAAGTTCGACTTCAGCAAGGACCCCGAACGGTTCCCGGGCTTCAACACCCCGGATCCCACCTACAACGGCCTGGTCTACGGCAGGGACCTCGGGGAAAACGGGATCCTCGGTGCAAACCTGTCCTACATCCTCAAGGCGCGCGTCCAGCTCCTGCGGGACCTCGGCTCGGCGGTCTCGCCGTTCAACGCCTTCCTGATCGCCCAGGGCCTGGAAACGCTGAGCCTGCGCGTGGAACGCCACGTGGCCAATGCCACCGAAGTCGCCCGCTGGCTGGAAGGACGGGACGACGTCGAATCCGTCGCCTATGCAGGCCTGCCGTCCAGCCCGTGGTACGGGCGCGGCCGCAAGTACGGGCCGAAGGGGACGGGCGCCGTCGTCGCCTTCAACCTTGCCGGGGGAGCCGAAGCGGGGCAGAGGTTCGTCGACGCCCTTGAACTGCACTCCCACGTCGCCAACATCGGCGATGTCCGTTCCCTGGTGATCCACCCGGCCTCCACCACCCACAGCCAGCTGACCCCGGAACAGCAGGCAATAGCGGGCGTGACGCCCGGCCTGGTGCGGCTGTCCGTGGGCATCGAACACATCGATGACATCCTGGCAGACCTTGAAGCGGGCTTCCGGGCCGCCAAGGGCGCGCTCGGCTAGGCCGAAGACGTACGACGGCGGGAGGCCGGCCAGGCGGCCGGCCTCCCCTCCGCGGGGCTGCCGTCCGGGAAAAGCATCGCGGGCCGGCAAGTCACAACCAGTCACATGCTTGGCCATCAGCGGGGGGTGTTTCGTACACTCGAACCAGGTCATGAGTGCCAGTGACAGCCCCGGCTTGCTGGCCGGCAACCCTCCTTCCGCGGCGGGGTGCCCCGGGTGAAGACCTGGCCTGCCGGTAAACGACGGCGGGCAAGCGCGTAGAAGAGGTCTTGCCATGACGGTTACCGTCGCCCGTACAACCGCACCCGAACACGGAATTGTCCGCTATGCCTCCATTGGCGGGCTGCAACTCGAAGGTGGCGGATACCTGCCGGACGTCACCCTGGCGTACGAAACGTGGGGGACGCTGAACGCGGATGGCAGCAACGCCATCCTGGTGGAGCACGCCCTGACCGGCAGCACGCACGTGACCCGCGGGGACACTGATGAGGAAGGCTGGTGGGAGCACCTGGCCGGGCCCGGCGCACCCGTCGATACGGACCGCTTCTTCGTGGTCTCCATCAACATCGTCGGCGGCTGTTACGGCTCCACCGGGCCGTCCTCGCCCGGCCCCGACGGAAAGCCCTGGGGCTCCAGGTTCCCCCTGGTGACGCTCCGGGACAGCACGGAAGCTGAAGCACGCCTGGCGGACCAGCTGGGCATCGGCAGCTGGTACGCGGTGCTGGGCGGTTCCATGGGAGGCGCCCGGGCCCTGGAATGGGCCGTCACGTTCCCCGAACGGGTAAAGCGCTGCGCCGTCATCGCAGTGGGAGCCGCCAGCACGGCCGAACAGATCGCGTTCGCCCAGGCCCAGACCCTGGCCATCCGCCAGGACCCGAACTTCAACGACGGCGACTACTACGGCGGTCCCTGCCCCGAGGACGGCCTGGCGCTCGCCCGCCGCATTGCCCACATAACGTACCGGTCCGCGGCCGAGCTGGAGCACCGCTTCGGCCGTGAAGCCCAGGCTTCGGAGTCGCCGCTGCAGGGCGGGGTCCTTGCCGGCAGGGGCCGGTACCAGGTGGAGAGCTACCTGGACCACCAGGGCAACAAGCTCGTCCGGCGCTTCGACGCGAACAGCTACATCGCCCTCACCGAGGCGCTCATGAGCCACGACGTCTGCCGTGGCCGGGGAAGCCTGGCCGATACCCTCGCCCGGACCAGCGCCCGGTTCTTCGTGGCGGCCGTGGAATCGGACCGGCTCTACTTCCCGTCCCAGTCGCACGAGCTGGCCCACGCCCTGCCCGGCGACGTTGGCGTCCACCTCATCCAGGCGCCCATCGGCCACGACGGCTTCCTGACCGAAATCGGCCAGCTGGGCGCCCAGCTCCGGTCGGACTTCCTGGCCTAGCAGCACGGCTTGCACATGAATCAGAGGCTTGTCCGCAGATCCGAACCCTCAAGGACCGGGTTGTGCGGACAGGCCCCTGATTGATGGGTCCGGGGGACTTGATGACGCCCGGGGGACGCTCAAAGGGCTTCTGCGGCCCAGGCTAGCCGTTCATGATTTCGCTGCGGCGGGCCATGTAGTCCTCCATGGACATTTCGCCGTCGCTGTACTTCTGGTCCAGTTCCGCGAGCTTCCGCGCCCGGAATCCCTGCGGAGCCGACGGCGGCGGGGGAGTGGCGGGCGCTGCCGGCTGTTCCGGCGCGGAGTACCCGGGCTGCTGCTGGCCGGGCTGTGGCTGGCTGTAGGGAGGCTGGTTGAACTGCTGCTCCCCGTACGGCGGCTGTCCAAAGGGCTGCCCGGCCTGGCCGGGAACCGGCGGCTGGCCGTACTGGTAGGGTCCGGGCTGCGGAACGTTCGGCGCCTGCTGCCCAATCTGACGGAACCCGCCCGAGTAGTAGTCCTGCTGGGTGTAGCCATCACGCGGCTGCCTGCTCTGCGGCCCGGCCGAACCGGGGAACTGGCCGCCCGGGTCCTGGCTGCCGGGATACTGGCCGGCGCCTGGGAACTGCTCGGGGTACCGACCGGAAAAGCTCTGGTCATGGTTCCGCTTGGCCACCGATTTCCGGTACATGCGCATGGCCATCGGGATCACGAATGACAGGATGATGATCCAGAAAAACAGGTTACTCACGGTGCTGCGCCTCTCGAGTGGGTCTTTCCAGCTTAACGGTCACGGACCGCATGCCGTTCCGGCGGCCACCAGCAAGCTGCCGCAGAGCAGAGCAGAGCAGAGCAGAACAGAACAGCTCAGCGCCGCGCTGCGTCGGCGGTTCCCAGCGGACCTTCCCCCGAACCCAGGGGAACGCCCGGCCCAAAGGCGGGGCCAGGCGTCGGACGCTTGGCAGTGACGCCGTCGCCGGACGACTGGTTGCGCAGGCGGCGCAGCACCCACGGCACGAAATATTCGCGCGCCCACACGAGGTCACCGCTGCGTGCCTGGCGCCAGGTGCGAGGGGGCAGGTCCTTGGGCAGGAGAGGTTCCAGGCCATGATCCACGTTCAGGGACTCAAGCACCATGGCTGCGATGGTGTGGTGGCCCAGCGGAGAGAAGTGGAGGCGGTCCTGGTCCCACATCTGGGGGTCGCTGAGCTGCCGGAGGGACCACATGTCCGCAATCACGGCGTCGTGCCGCGCTGCGACGGTCCGCAGGTTCTCGTTGTAGATGGCCACCTTGCTGCGGATCCTGCCCAGCACCGAAGAGCCGGTGTCCGGCCCGTTGAACAGCACCACCGTGGCTCCGCCCATGGACAGGATCTGCACTACGGAGTCCAGCTTTTCGGCCAGGGCGTCGGGGTCTCCGCCGGGGCGGATCAGGTCGTTGCCGCCTGCGGACAGCGTCACCAGGTCGGGCTTGAGCTCCAGGGCGGGAGCGAGCTGCTGGTCGACGATCTGCTGGAGCAACCGGCCGCGGACGGCAAGGTTGGCGTAGGCGAAGTCGGGCAGCGTACGGCCCAGCTCTTCGGCCACGCGGTCCGCCCAGCCGCGGTAGCCGCCGGGGCTTGAGGGTTCGGGGTCGCCGATGCCCTCGGTGAAGGAGTCGCCCATGGCCACGTACCGGGTCCAGGGGTGGGATCCGGTGTCCGTGATGGGGCTTTGGAGGGGGCTTGCGTCAGTCACGGGTCCTATCCTGCCTTCCGCCTCGCTGCCTACGCGAACGTAGGTTGTTACTTTCGGGTAACTGTAAGAATGGAAACCATGACTGAAGCCGAAGTATTTCCTGCCCCCGTCGTCCTGTGGTCGCACCCTGAAGGCGAGCGGGACGGTAAACCCCTGCTGGTGCTCCTGCACGGGTACGGCGCCAACGAGCAGGACCTGCTCAGCCTCGCGGACCTCCTGCCCGGAGGGTTCGCCGTCGCCTCCGTCCGTGCCCCGATCGCCATGGGCCCGGGCTTTACCTGGTTCCCGCTGACGGCCTCGATCGACTATTCGCTGGAACGGGTCAAGAAGGCCTCGGCGTACGTCCTGGACTGGATCGACACCATCAAGGAAGGGCACCCCTCCGTCTCCCTGCTCGGCTTCTCCATGGGCATGGCCATGGCCACCACCCTCCTGCGGCAGCGGCCCGCGGACTTCGCAGCCGTCGTCGGACTTTCAGGATTCGTGGTGGACGCCGGCGACGACCCCACCTTCAAGGACGCCGAACTGGACGGCACCGTGCCCATGTTCTGGGGCAGGGACCAGCAGGATCCGGTGATCACGGAGGACAAGATCGACTTCACCATGGGCTGGGTGCGCAAGCACGTCAAGCTCACCAAGGTGCTCTACACGGGAATGTGGCACGGCATCAACCAGCAGGAGATCGGCCACGTTGGCGAATTCCTCACCCACGAGGTCCTGAAGAAATAGGGCGAACGACGACGGGCGGCGGCCCGGGCGCCAAGCCCGGTTGCCGCAGGGGGCAGCAGGCAGGGCGCAGCGGGGAAGGTGCAGCAGGCGGGGTGCCGGGGGTGGTCAGGCCTCCGGCGCGACCACCCGCACGGTCTGGCCGTTCACGGTGACGGTGTCGCCGTTGTGTAGCTGCCGGCCGCGGCGGTCGTCGATCTCGCCGTTGACCTTCACCAGCCCGTTCTTGATCAGCTCAGCCGCTTCCACGCCGTCCTCCACGAGGTTGGCAAGCTTCAGCAGCTGGCCCAGCCGGATCATGCTGTCGCGGATGGGGACGTCGTCAACGGGGATGCTCATAGAGCAATAATGCCTGACGTAAGGTGGATCCAATGACCTCCACCTCCCGTCTGCCCGTGCTTGCAGGCCTGCCGCTGGCGGTGGGCGCAGGCCTTGCCATTCCCGTCCAGGGCCGGATTAACGGCGCCCTGGGTGCCCGGCTGGACGACGGCATCAGCGCCGCGGTGGTGAGCTTCAGCACAGGACTGCTGGTCATGATCCTCATCTCGCTGCTGCTGCCGCGTGGCCGGGCCGGCCTTGCCCGGATCATTCCCGCCGTCCGCAGCAGGGCTTTCCCGCCCGCCTATGTCCTGGCCGGCGGAATCGGCGCACTGTTCGTGTTTGCCCAGACATTCACTGTCGGCATCCTGGGCGTGGCGCTCTTTACGGTGGCCACCGTCACGGGCCAGACGGTCAGCGGCCTGCTGGTGGACCGGCTGGGCCTGGGCCCCGCGGGCAAGAAATCCGTCACCGGCATCCGCATTGTCGGCTGCATCCTCACCATCGCCGCTGTCGCCTGGGCCGTGTCCCCGCGATTCGCCACATCCGGCTCCGGTGCGGAATCCGACGGCGGGGCTGCCGCCCTGCTGTTGCCCCTCCTGCTGCCCGTGGCGGCGGGCTTCCTGATGAGTTTCCAGCAGGCGATGAACGGCACCGCAACCGTTCACTACGGCACCCCGATTGCCGCCACCCTGGTCAACTTCATCGCCGGCTGCCTGGTCCTTTGGACGGTGCTGGGCATCAAAGTGGTGGTGGCTGGCACCGGAAACCCGCTGCCGGCGGAGTGGTGGTACTACCTGGGCGGTCCCATGGGCTGTGTGTTCATCGGCCTGGGTGCCCTCCTGGTCCGGACCCTCGGCGTCCTGGTCACCGGCCTGGGCATGATTGCGGGGCAGCTGATGGGTTCGCTGGCCCTGGACGTCTTCGTGCCGGCCCCGGGCAGCGTGGTGGCCCTTCCCACCGTCCTGGGCACCATCCTGACCCTGGCAGCCATCATCCTGGCAACACTGCCGTGGCCGCGGGGCGCGCTCCGTGGACGGCGGCCGGTAGGCTAGGAAACGCAGCTTTCACGCATCCCTTCATCCGCCCGCCAGGGCACCGGTCGTGTCCCACATCCGGTGCCGTGCGTGGCCTGAAAACCGCGGACCGCACCCAGCGGCCCTGTAGAAATTGGAGTTACCCCCATGGCAGCAAAATCCGTCCTCGACCAGGTCATTTCCCTCTCCAAGCGGAGGGGCTTCGTGTTCCAGGCCGGTGAGATCTACGGAGGTTCGCGTTCAGCCTGGGACTACGGGCCCCTCGGCGCCGAACTGAAGGAAAACATCAAGCGCCAGTGGTGGCAGTCCATGGTCCGCGGCCGCGAAGACGTGGTGGGCCTGGACTCCTCGGTCATCCTCCCCAAGCAGGTCTGGGAAGCGTCCGGCCACGTTGATGTCTTCTCCGACCCCCTGGTGGAGTGCCTGTCCTGCCACAAGCGGTACCGCGCGGACCACCTCGAAGAAGAGTACGAGGAAAAGAAGGGCCGCCCGGCGGAAAACGGCCTGAAGGACATCGCCTGCGCCAACTGCGGCACCCGCGGCGAATGGACCGAACCGCAGGAATTCTCCGGCCTGCTCAAGACCTACCTGGGCCCGGTTGCCAGCGAGGAGGGGCTGCACTACCTGCGCCCGGAAACCGCGCAGGGCATCTTCGTGAACTTCAACAACGTCCTCACCACCTCGCGGAAGAAGCCGCCGTTCGGCATCGGCCAGATCGGCAAGTCCTTCCGCAACGAGATCACGCCGGGCAACTTCATCTTCCGCACCCGCGAGTTCGAACAGATGGAAATGGAGTTCTTCGTCGAGCCCGGAACCGACGAAGAGTGGCACCAGTACTGGATGAAGGAGCGCATGGCCTGGTACACCGGCCTGGGCATCCGTGAGGAGAACCTGCGGTTCTTCGAGCACCCGCTGGAGAAGCTCAGCCACTACTCGAAGGGCACCACGGACATCGAGTACCGCTTCGGGTTCCAAGGCTCCGAATGGGGCGAGCTGGAAGGCGTGGCCAACCGCACGGACTTCGACCTCTCCACCCACGCCAAGGCCTCCGGCACGGACCTGAGCTACTTCAACCAGGCCACCAACGAGCGCTACACCCCGTACGTGATCGAACCTGCCGCCGGCCTGACCCGCTCCTTCATGGCGTTCCTGATCGACGCGTACACCGAGGATGAGGCACCCAACGCCAAGGGCGGCGTCGACGTCCGCACCGTGCTCAAGCTGGACCCGCGCCTGGCTCCGGTGAAGGCTGCCGTGCTGCCGCTGAGCCGCAACGAGGCCCTGTCTCCGAAGGCCAAGGACCTCGCTGCCCAGCTCCGCAAGAACTGGAACATCGACTTTGACGACGCCGGTGCCATTGGCCGCCGTTACCGCCGCCAGGATGAGATCGGCACCCCGTTCTGCATCACCGTGGACTTCGATACGCTCGAGGACCAGGCCGTGACCATCCGCGAACGCGACACCATGAGCCAGGAACGGGTCTCCCTGGACAAGGTGGAGGGCTACCTGGCCGCACGCCTGATCGGCGCCTAGCCATGGCCATCGAATACCGCGAATGGCGCGACGGTGACGACCTCGCCCTCCTGGAGATCTGGGGCGGCCCGGAAACCGCGCAGGCCCGGCAGTTCCGCAGCGCCCTTGCACCGTCCTCGAACGGGACCGGCGGATTGCCGTGGCGGCGCTGCATCGTTGCCGAAGACGTGATCGACGGCGTCGGCATCCCCGTGGCCGCCGGCGTCGTCTATGAAGCGGCGCTGCACCCGGAACGCCTGTGGAGCTACATCGAGGTGGCCCGGGACCACCGGCGTGCCGGCATCGGTGCCACGCTCCTGGCCATGCTGCGCCGCGAAGCCGCCAACGCGCCGTCGGGCGTGGCCAAGCTCCGTGCCAAGGTGGAGCCCGCCACCCCGGGTGCCGCCTTTGCCGGGGCCGCCGGCCTCGCGCCCATCCAGCGCTCGCGCCTGGTGGTTGTGCAGCCGGGCGCGCTGAAGCTGCCGGTCTTCCCGGACACGGACCATGGCGGCCGGCCGGTCAGCGGCGAGAACGCCGGATCCGATGTGGTGATGGACCTGGCCACCGGATCGGTTGAACTGACCGACGTGGTGGGCCGTTACTACACCGCCATCCATGACTGGGATTCGCCCGGAGTGCTGTCCGTTGGCCAGGTGCAGAAGCTGTTCCTGGACGAACTCACCGGAGCCCACGGCGCCATCGTCCTCCGGGCGCAGCCCGAATCGGCGTTCGGCCAGGGGGTGGCCCCCAGCAAGAAGGGCCGCATCCGGGCGTTCGCCGTGAGCTACGCCGCCCCGGCAACCCCGGACGCGGCGGACGCCGGTGAGGGGCTCGGGGGCCAGGATGCTGCCGCTCCGGGAGCACCCACGGACGTGTTCGTGGGCCATGACCCTGCCCTGGCAGCCGACGACGCTGCCGAGGCCGTCCGGGACATGCTGTCCCTCACTGCGTACCAGCACCCGGTCATGCTGGAACTCGACGATTCGATGGCCGCCCTGCGCGCCGCCGTCGAACCCCTGCTGGACAGCGGGAAGGCCCGGCTGGCCGCGGCGGAGACCCTGGTGGTCTCCGACTAGGCAATCCCGGCCCGCAGCCCAACTAGGTCGCAGCAGATGTCGTTATGCGGCTCCATTCCGACATTTGCTGCGACCTAGTTGGGGGGACCACGACGGCGGCCGCGGGCTTCGTCGTCTCTGTCCAGGATTTTCCGTTCGGCCTCGGTGGGGGCGCCCCCGCCCAGGCGCGCCGGCATCCACCAGGCCCGGGGCTCCGGCTGCAGCGGAAAGTCGGCGATGCACCGGTCGATCCCGTCCTGGAGCATGTCCCGCAGGGACGCCGTGGCCGCCCCGGCATCCACATCCGGCGCAAAGGTCACCGCGCTGCCCACATGGATCCGCACCGGTGCGCGCCAGGCCCGGCGCAGGGAGAATCCGTGGCCGCGGGTCAACAGGCGGTGCGCACCCCAGACGGACACGGGAATCACCGGCACTCCGGCTTCGGCCGCCATCCGGACCGCACCGGTCCTGCAGCCGCGCACTGTGAAGCTGCGGCTCACGCCAGCTTCCGGAAAGACGGCGAGGTACTCGCCGGCACGCAGCTTCGCGACGGCCTCGTCGTAGGCGCCGGCCCGGCCGGTGTACCCCACCACCACATGGCCGCTGGCGCTGACCGCCGGGCCCGCGAACCAATGGTCGGCCGCACCCTGGTGGATCAGGAACCGCAGCTGCGCCCGCGCATGCTTCCAAACCAGCAGTTCAGCGACGGCGAAGTCCAGGTATCCGAAGTGCGTGACGGCAAAAACCGCTCCGGTGCCGGGGACCACAGCGCGGGACACCCCGCTGCGCAGCCCCGCGGGAGGCAGGTGGCCGGTTCCGGTACTGATGACCCTTACCCGGAAAGCCCACCGGAGGAACAGCCCGGTGCGCACGATCAGCCGGTAGAAACGGTCATGGGGCGCCGGTCGCCAGGGCATGGCTGCCTCCTTCCGGGGGCACGCGACTGATGGCAGGGAGGCCCCGCCCTCCGGTCCCGTTGACGTTGCTGCGGCTCACAGGGTTACGTGCACTGACCCTTCGGGCAGCAGCTGGCCGAAGGCGCGGGCCGGCCGCACCGGGGCGCCGGTGCTCTCGGCAAAAGCCCGGATGACGAATCCGGTGGCCAGGATGTGCCAGATCCTGACCTTGCGAAGCATGAAATGGCCAACGCCCTTGAGCGAGACGTACTGCATACTGTCCGCGTCCGCGCTGGCGCGGCGTGCAAACGCCAATGACTGCCGGTGGCTGGTCATGTGGTCCGTGGTCCCGTGCACGATCAGGACCTTGACGCCGGCAACGCGCTCCGCCGGCGTTTCCGGGCTCAGCCATGGGGCCAGCGCCACTACTGCTTCCACCTGCGGGTGGTCCGCGGCGCAGACGGCGGTCAGGCCGCCCATGGAGTGCCCCACCAGGAAGACCGGAACCCCGGGGTGGCTTTCCCCGATCTGCTGCAGCGCCCACTTCGCATCCTGCAGCGGCGACATGTCGTTGCCGTTCCACCCGCGGACGCTGTTACGGAGGGACCAGACGGCCAGCCCGTGCTTGCGGCCCGCGCGGTGCAGGTGCCGGGCAAAGGGAACCATCCTGGCGGGACTCAGGTGGCGGGCCTCCACGGGTTCCCGGCTGTGGGCCTTGCCGCCATGCAGCACCAAAGCCACGGCCCTCGTTGGTCCGGACGCTGCCAGGACGTTCAGTACAGGCCGGTGCAGGGGAACCACAGGCCGCTGCCCGGTCTGCACCCCGCCGTTATCCTTCATGCCACGGTTGCCCACGCCGGTACCTCCAAGTCCGAATGGTCCATTTATCAACCCTACGGTGCCCCACGTAGAGTTCAACGTATGAGGTTCAACTGCTGATGGGCGCAGGACACTCCCACGCTTCCACAGATCATTCGGAGCCGACGGCCCAGGCGATGGCTGCCCGCAGGAAGGCCAACCGTATCCTCGCCGCCATCCTGATCCCCATCACACTGCTCACCCTCGCCGGGATGGCCATGCTCTGGCCGTCCGGAAGCAAGGACGGGATCTCGCTGGCCAACCCTTACTCGACGGCTCCCGGAGTGACCTTCGATACCGGGACCATCAAGAATGTGGCAACGGAAAACTGCATGCAGGGCGTGGCCACCCAGGAGCAGGGGCAGGGCGGCCGGCCCCAGCAGGGATCGGGCCAGCAGCCCCAGGGGTCCAACTGCACTTTCGCGTTCACCGAACCGGACAAGGGCGGCAGCCCCGTCAAGGTAGTAATCAACCCTGACGTTGCCACATCGCACGGCGTCAAGCCCGGCGACCGGATCCGCTACCTCAACCTCTCCAATGCCCAGGGCGCGGCTTCCACACAGGGCTCGCCGGCGTACATTTTCGTGGACTTCGTCCGGACCCTGCCCATTGTCCTGCTGGCCATCCTGTACGCCTTCGTGGTCATCGCCGTCGCCCGCTGGCGCGGACTCCGGGCCCTCATCGGCCTGGTGGGCGCCTACTTCGTGCTGGCCAGCTTCATGCTGCCCGGACTGGTGGAGGGCAAGCCGCCGCTGCTGCTGGCACTGGTGGGATCCACGGTGATCATGATCGGGGTGCTGTACTTCGCCCACGGTTTCTCCGCCCGGACCTCCACCGCATTGCTCGGCACGATGTTCGGGCTGGCGATCACGGCCCTCCTGGCCTGGTGGGCCACCAGCGCAGCGAACCTCGCCGGGGTGGGCAACCACGACGCCACCACCCTGATCAACACCTCGGCGAACATCTCCATTTCGGGGGTGATCCTGTGCGGACTGATTATCTCCGGGCTGGGCGTCCTCAACGATGTGACCATCACCCAGTCCTCAGCCGTCTGGGAACTCTACGAACTGGCGCCCAACAGCAGCGCACGCAAGCTGTTTACGTCGGCCATGCGGATCGGCCGCGACCACATCGCCTCCACCGTGTACACCATCGCGTTCGCCTACGCCGGAGCGGCCCTGCCCATCCTCATCATCGTCATGCTGTACGACCGGCCGCTGGGGGAGACCCTCACCAGCGCCGAACTCTCCGAGGAGGTCATCCGGACCCTCGTCGGTTCGATCGGCCTGGTGCTGGCCATCCCGGTGACCACCCTCATCGCCGTGCTGGTGGTCAAGGCCACCGGTATCCGGCAGGCGCCTCCCGCCGTCGTAACCGCTGCCGGCGCCAACGCTGCGCCGGGCACGTCGCGGACAGCGCCATCCGGATTCCGGCAGCGCGAAGCAAAGGAGTGGACGGACGACGGCGGCCGGTTGCCTTCAGAGGGCGTCGAGGACACGGGGGCGCTGGCCGCAGCGGCGCTCGAAGCACGGTCCCGCAGGGCTACGGAACACCCGGCGAGCACCCCCGTATCAGGCGCCGACGCCGACGGCTCCGGTGATGCCACTCTTCCCACCCGCCGGGGCCGCAGGGCCGACCGCGGCTGACGGCTCCTACTGGTAGTCGGCCAGCCAGAGGTCCGGGCCGAACACTTCGTACTGGATGTCCCTGGCCGGAACGCCCAGGCCCACCAGGGCGCTGCGGACCGATTGCATGAAGGCCACCGGACCGCACAGGTAGTACTCGGCGTCGGCAGGCAGTTTCACGTCGCGGACGTTCATGAAACCCGTGTGCACGTTTGCATCGTCCCCGCCGCCGTCCCCGTTGAGGAACCACGCGTTAAGGGACGCATCCGGCAGGGCGGCGATGTCCGCCGTGACCTGGTTCCGCAGCGCAAAGGACCCGGGGGAGTCGTCGGCGTGCAGGAACGCCACCTTCCGCTGCGAGCCGGCCTTCACCAGATGGGACAGCATTCCGGCCATGGGGGTGATGCCGATGCCGGCGCTCGCCAGCACCACCGGCCGGTCCGTGTACTCCAGCACCACGTCGCCGAACGGGGCAGACAGGGTCACCTCGTCGCCCACGTTGACGTGGTCGTGCAGGAGGGTGGACATCTCGCCGTCGGGTGTCCCGGCGGCTGTTCCGTCGCCGCGGACGCGCTTGACCGCGAACCGCCGGTGCTGGCCGTCGTCGGCCTGGGTGAGGCTGTACTGGCGGGGCTGGAGGACGCCGTCGGGCATCTCCATCCGGATGGTGACGTACTGGCCCGGCAGCGAGGGCTTCACCGCGCGTTCGTCAGTGCGTTCCACGACGAAACTGACCACGTCGTCGGTCTCCTGAATCTTCTCGGCCACCCGCCAGGTGCGCCAGATGGTCTCCGGGCCCAGCCGGACCGCGTCGTACAGCCCTCGCTCCTTGTTGATCAGCATGTTGGCCATCAGCCAGTACACCTCGTCCCAGGCCGCCGCCACCTCGGACGTGACGGCGTCGCCCAGGACATCCACGATGGCCCACATCAGGTTGTCATGCACCACCTGGTACTGGTCCGGAGCCAGCCCGAGCGAGACGTGCTTGTGCGAGATCCGGGACAGCAGATGGTCCGGCAGGTGCGTGGGGTCGTTCACCAGGAACCCGGCGAAAGCGGCCACGGAACCGGCCAGTGCCTGCTGCTGCCGCCCGTCCGCCTGGTTCCCGCGGTTGAACAGGCCGTCCAGCAGCTCCGGATGCTCCTGGAACATGTGGGTGTAAAAGCGTGACGCGATCTCCCGGATGTTCTCCCCGACGACGGGCAGCGTCGCCTTGACCACCGGCAGTGAGGTGTCTGAGAGCATCGTTACTCCTCCTGGTCAGCCGGGCCCGGGCGGACCCGATCGGGGCCACGTTAACACCGCGGGCAGTCCGGCAACAGGACCGATCGGCACTGGTGCGGGCACCCGATTTGGCCGGATTTGCAACAATGGAACAGTGACTGTTGCAGCAACCCCATCCACCGCCCGGCTGGAACTCCCGCCCCTGAAGCTGGGTCCCCTCACCGTGGACACGCCGGTAATCCTGGCCCCCATGGCGGGGATCACCAATTCCGCTTTCCGCCGTTTGTGCCGCGAATACGGCGGCGGCATGTACGTGGCGGAAATGGTCACGTCCCGCGCGCTGGTGGAGCGGACTCCCGAGTCCCTCCGGATCATTTCGCACGACGACGACGAGAAAGTCCGGTCCGTCCAGCTCTACGGGGTGGATCCCGGCACAGTGGGCGCGGCCGTCCGGATGCTGGTGGAAGAAAACCGCGCGGACCACATCGACCTGAACTTCGGCTGCCCCGTCCCGAAGGTCACCCGCCGCGGAGGCGGTTCCGCCCTGCCGTGGAAGATCGACCTCTTCACCGCGATCGTGCAGACCGCCGTGCGGGAAGCGTCCAAGGGCAACATCCCCCTGACCATCAAGATGCGCAAGGGCATCGACGATGACCACCTCACGTACCTCGACGCCGGCCGGATCGCCCGCGATTCCGGTGTTGCCGCCGTCGCGCTCCACGGCCGCACCGCGGCACAGTTCTACTCCGGCCAGGCGGACTGGTCGGCCATCGCCCGCCTCCGCGAGGCCCTGCCGGACATCCCGGTGCTGGGCAACGGCGACATCTGGTCCGCCGAAGACGCGGTGCGCATGGTCCGCGAAACCGGCGTGGACGGCGTGGTGGTGGGCCGCGGCTGCCAGGGCCGGCCGTGGCTCTTCGGCGACCTCCAGGCAGCGTTCGAAGGCAGCGACGTCCGCCACCGCCCCAACCTGCGCCAGGTGGCCGAGGGCGTCTACCGGCACGCCGAACTGATGGTGGAAACCTTCGGCGACGAGGGCAAGGCGCTGCGGGAGATCCGCAAGCACATCGCCTGGTACTTCAAGGGCTACGTTGTGGGCGGGGAACTCCGCACCCGGCTGGCCCTGGTAACCAGCCTTGAAGTGCTCCGTGACACCCTCGCCGAGCTGGACCTGGACTCGCCCTACCCCGGCGGCGACGCAGAAGGCCCCCGTGGACGTGCCGGGTCACCCAAGCGGCCCGCGCTGCCCAAGGACTGGCTGGATTCCCGGGCGCTGAACGATGCACAGTCGCGGGACATCGCCGCGGCCGAACTGGACGTTTCCGGTGGCTGAGGTTCCCGTGGCTGAATCACCCGCCGGCCCCGCCATGGCCGGAGCGTCCTCCGGTTATGGCTCCCGGGACTCCGCCCGCTGGGTGGAGGAGCCGCCCAAGAGCACCTACCGTTCGGACTTTGAACGGGACCGCGCCCGGGTGCTGCACTCATCGGCCCTGCGCCGGCTGGGAGCGAAGACCCAGGTGGTGGCCCCGGACACGGACGACTTCGTCCGGACCCGCCTCACCCACAGCCTCGAGGTGGCCCAGGTGGGCCGCGAACTGGGCCGTGCGCTGGGCTGCGACCCGGACGTGGTGGACACCGCGTGCCTGAGCCACGATCTCGGCCACCCGCCGTTCGGCCACAACGGGGAGTCCGCCCTGAACGAGGTGGCGCATGGCATCGGAGGGTTCGAAGGCAACGCCCAGACCCTCCGGCTCCTCACCCGGCTCGAACCCAAGGTCCTCACCGCCGGGGGCCATCCCGCCGGGCTGAACCTCACCCGTGCCAGCCTGGACGCGGCGTCGAAATATCCCTGGTCCGCGCTCGACGCGCCGGTGATCCACGGCCGGCGCACCAGCAAGTTCGGTGCCTACGAGGATGACCTCCCCATCTTCAACTGGATCCGGGAGGGTGCGCCCGAGCGGCGTTCCTGCCTTGAGGCCCAGGTGATGGACCTGGCCGACGACATCTCCTACTCCGTGCACGACGTGGAGGACGCCATTGTTGCCGGCCACTTCCAGCTGCGGTGGATGGACAACCCGGACCACCGCGCCCGCGTGGTGGGCTACGCCAAGCAGTGGTACCTGCCGCACAACGACCCCGCCGCCATCGACGCCGCACTGGCCCGCCTGGAGGCAACCGACGTCTGGGTGCGGGAAGCGGACGGCAGCCGCAAGTCCATGGGCGCCCTGAAGAACATGACCAGCCAGCTCATCGGCCGGTTCTGCCAGAGCGCCCTCGAAACGACGCGCTCGGTCTACGGGCCAGGCCGGCTCACCCGCTACAGCGCCGAGCTCATGGTTCCGGACGAGACAGTCATGGAGATTGCCGTCATGAAGGGCATGGCCACCACGTTCGTCATGACCACCGAACACCGGCAACCCATCTACGAACGCCAGCGCGAGGTCCTGCACGCCCTGGTCACCGCCCTGAGCGCCACCGGTGACCGGAACCTGGAGCCGATGTTCGCCGCCGACTGGCGCGATGCCGGGGACGACGGTGCCCGGCTGCGCGTGGTGATCGACCAGGTGGCGTCGCTGACCGACGGATCCGCCCTGGCCATGTACGAGCGCCTCGTGGGGAGCCTGCCCTCGCTGTGGTGAGCGGAATGACACGACGGGCCGGGCGGTCAGTCCACGGGACTAGGATTACTCTGTGGCTGGCCTGATCAAACGTGAAGATATCGACGAAGTACGCCAGCGCACGGACATCAAGGAAGTGGTGGACGGCTACGTCACCCTCAAGGGTGCCGGGCTGGGGACCTTCAAAGGCCTGTGCCCCTTCCACGACGAGCGCTCGCCGTCGTTCACGGTCCGCCCGCAGGTGGGCCGGTACCACTGCTTCGGCTGCGGCGAGGACGGCGACGTCATCGCCTTCGTGCAGAAGCAGGACCACAGTTCCTTCCACGAGGCAGTGGAGAAACTTGCCGCCCGCATCGGCTACGAGCTGCGTTACGAGGACGGCGGCACCGGGCCCAACCGTGAGGAAGTGGGGCGGCGCCAGCGGCTGCTGGACGCCCACAAGATCGCCGATGAATTCTTCCGGGCCCAGCTGCTGACCCCCGGCGCCGCCGAGGCACGGAACTTCCTTTTCGGCCGCGGGTTCGACCGCGCTGCCGCCGAGCACTTTGGCTGTGGTTACGCCCCGCAGGGCTGGGACGCACTCCTCAAACACCTGCGCGGCCGCGGCTTCACCGACGCGGAGCTGAAGCTCACGGGGATGTTTTCCGAGGGCAACCGGGGCATCTATGACCGCTTCCGGGGACGCCTCATTTGGCCCATCAAGGACATCGCCGGTGACACCATCGGTTTCGGCGCGCGCAAGCTCTACGAGGACGACCAAGGCCCCAAGTACCTCAACACCCCCGAGACCACGCTGTACAAGAAGTCCCAGGTCCTCTACGGCATCGACCTCGCCAAGAAAAGCATCGCCAAGGAGCGCCAGCTGGTGGTGGTGGAGGGCTACACCGACGTGATGGCCTGCCATCTTGCGGGAATTACGACGGCGGTAGCCACCTGCGGCACGGCGTTCGGCACCGAGCACATCAAGATCGCCCGGCGCCTGCTGTCCGACGACGGCACCGGGGGAGAGGTGGTCTTCTGCTTCGACGGCGACGCCGCCGGCCAGAAGGCGGCCCTGCGTGCCTTCGAGGAGGACCAGCGGTTCACTGCGCAGACCTACGTGGCCGTGGAACCCACCGGCGCCGATCCGTGCGACCTTCGGCAGACCCGAGGGGACGCAGCCGTCCAGGCCCTGATCAGCAGCCGCCGGCCGCTCTTCGAATTCGCCATCCGGGCGTCGCTGAAGCGCCACAACCTTGACACCGTGGAAGGCCGCGTCGCAGCGCTGCGCGAAGCCGCTCCGGTGGTGGCGCAGATCCGCGACGCCGGCATCAGGCCCGCCTACGCCCGCGAACTGGCGGGATGGCTGGGCATGTCCGTCGAAGAGGCGAACAGGGCCGTGGCCGTCGCCATGAAACGTGCATCTGCGGGCCCTCAGGGAGGTGCCGGGACGGCTGCGGCGCAGCAGGGCGGCCAGGCTGCCGGAAGGCCCGCAGAAGCCGGCGGGCCCGGCGTTGCTGCCGGACGGGCGTCGGGCGCCGTCCCGTCCTATCACCGCCCGGACCCGCGGGACCCTGTGGCCTCCATGGAGCGCCAGGCGGTGGAGGTGGCGCTGCAGGAACCGGCGTTGCTCTCCGGGGCCGTCTGGGACCGCTTCGCCGCCGCCAGGTTTGCCACCCCGGCCTTCCAGGCGGTCCATGACGCCATGCGCGCCACCGGCCCGGGCATGGTGACCGATCCTGCGCGCTGGGTTGAGCATGTGATGCACGAGGTCCCGGAGCCGTTGCGGGCGCTGGTGTCCGAGCTGGCGGTGGTGCCGTTGCCGGCGAGCACGGAGGAGGGTGTGCAGAAGTACTGCCGGGACATCCTGTCCCGCCTGTTCGAGCTGCAGATCACCCGGGTCAAGGCGGACAAGATGGGCCAGCTCCAGCGGCTCGATCCCGCTGCAGATCCTGAGGCGTTCCAACGGCTCAACCGCGAGCTGATGATGCTGGAGATGGAACGCAGGTCCCTGCGCTCCGATGCCTGACCTGATGCCTGGCGTGGTGCCTGGCCTGATGCCGGTTCCGTCCGCCGATTTCGCTTCCAGCCGGGGTGTTTGCTAGGCTAATACCCGCTTCATTCCTCCTTAGCTCAATTGGCAGAGCATTCGACTGTTAATCGAAGGGTTGCTGGTTCAAGTCCAGCAGGAGGAGCTGCCAATCCCCGTTCCGGTCTTCCGGAACGGGGATTTTTTTGGCTCTTTTTCCCTTCCGGCAGGAGCTCGATGGCAGGGGATTCCGCCGATTTCACTTTTGCCGGAATCCTTTGCTAAGGTCGTACCTGCTTCATTCCTCCTTAGCTCAATTGGCAGAGCATTCGACTGTTAATCGAAGGGTTGCTGGTTCAAGTCCAGCAGGAGGAGCTTGCACTGAAAAGCCCCCGTCCTCCACTGGAGGACGGGGGCTTTTTGCCTCCTCACACGAAGTCCATTTCAACTTGCAGGAACCGCTCTGCCTCGGCTATCGCAGCCAGGAACGCTTCCTGCTCGGTGGGGGACTTGCGGGGCTGCCGGGGGCTCCATTCATGCGGGGCAGAGTGGATCCGCACGAAGCCTGCATCCGGGGGTGCATAGAAGATGCCGAACCGCTGCACGGGCCACTCGGGAGAGGTTTCGGGCGCCACCAGCAGCGCGGCTTTGAACGCGGGGTTGAACCATTGGGCGATGGGCCTGCGGCGGTCCTCGGTGAAGAGCCCGGCGGCGTACAGGGCGGCCGACTGCTCGCCCATCTGCACGCACGCCCGGTCCCACCACAGAGGCAGGATCCGGGCATCGCATCGCTGCCATGTGGCCGGTAGCTGGGGGCGATCCTGCCAACTGGGCACGGACACATTTTATCGCGCAGCCAATTGGCCCGGTACAGCCACGCGGCTACTGCCTCCGGCAATTGCTGCAGATGCCGTCCAGGCGGGATTCAGCGGCGGTTCCGCCCGCCCGGATCGACCCGGTACAGCAGCGCCGCGCCAGCCAGTGAGCCAAGGATGATTCCCATCGCCGCGTTGCCGGCGGCGCGGCCCGCGAAGTAACCCGCGACGGCGCCCAGCACCGCGCCGAGGAAGAGTCCCCGTCCATTCCTGTGCGGCAGGTGTTTCATGCCCTCATCATGTCAGGCGATGGCCGGGACCGTGCGTGGGCGGACCACCAGCCACAGGGCTGCCATGGCCAGCAGGATGCAGACAGACTGGACCGCCCCCATGCTGG
The DNA here is from genome assembly GCF_026672455.1 of Pseudarthrobacter sp. SL88. Lineage (NCBI taxonomy): Bacteria > Bacillati > Actinomycetota > Actinomycetes > Micrococcales > Micrococcaceae > Pseudarthrobacter > Pseudarthrobacter sp. SL88. The sequence goes on along the minus strand of NZ_JAPPRD010000001.1, from coordinate 2,525,880 downwards.
TGCTGGTGATGCCCAGCCATCCGACCACGGGTGAGATCAGCCCGGCCATCATGAAGGTGGCGGCGCCCAGCAGGGACGCGGCGGTGCCCGCCTGGGAGGCGTGGTTCGCCAACGCCAGGACCTGCACGCACGGGAACATGAACCCCGTTCCCAAAATGTAGAACCACAGCGGCACCATCACGCCCCACAGGCCGAAGCCCAGGAGGTCGAACACCACGATCAGGAGGGCCATCAGGAACATCCAGGCCGTTGCGGCGGCGAGGATCCACTGCGGCGGCACCCGCCTGATCAGCCTCGAACTGGTCTGCACGCCGGCCACGATGCCCAGCGAGTTGATACCGAAGAGCAGCCCGTACTCCTGGGCTGAGAAGCCGAACACGCCCTGGAACAGGAACGGCGAGGCCGAGAGGTAGGTGAAGAGTCCACCGAAGTTCAGGCCCGCCACCATCAGCAGGCCCACGAAGATCCGGTCGCTGAACAGGACCCGGTAGCGCTGCCGGGCCGTCATGCCGCTTTGTCCCCTCTTCTCCGGCGGCAGCGTTTCACGGACCAGGACCAGCGCTGCCACGATCACCAGGGTGCCGTAGGAGGCCAGGAACACGAAGATTCCGGGCCAGGGCATCACCAGCAGCAGTTGCGACCCGATCACCGGCGCCAGGATGGGTGCCAGGCCGTTGACCAGTGCCATCCTGGAAAACATCTTCACCATGGCGTAGCCGGAAAACAGGTCACGGACCATGGCCATCGCCACCACGCCGCCGCCCGCAGCGCCCACACCCATGAGCACGCGGAAGATCCCCAGGGTGGTGATATCCGTGGACAGAGCCGCACCGATCGACGCCGCGATATGCAGGGCGGTGGCCAGGATCAAGGGGTTCCTGCGGCCAAATTTGTCACTGAACGGACCCACCACCAGCTGGCCGAACGCAAAGCCCAGGGTGGTCCCTGCCAGGGTGAGCTGGACCTGCGCCTCCGTAACGCCAAGGCTGGCCTCCAGGGCGGGGAAAGCCGGCAGGTACAGGTCGATCGTGAAAGGCCCCAAGGCGGTCAGGGCACCGAGGAGGAAGATGTACAAAAGTCTGCGGCGGGGGCTGAGCAGGTCGCCCGGATTGGAAGCTGTGGTCACGGATGTCCATCCTAGGCCCGGCACCCCACGATTTGCAGCGTTGTAATCAGTGCCGCCCGGCAAGCCCCGAAGTCCGCCCTGAACCTGAATGGTAGTTTTGTGGCGGGGACTGTGCCTGTGCACATTTCCCGGGACAAACGATGCCGGATCGAGCACACAAACCAGTTAGGCGGAACCGATGAGCGGACGTCACAGCGGGCAGACCAGACCCGGATTGCGCATCACCGCGCTGCCCGGAACGGTCAAGCTCCTTGCAAGGTTGGCGCCCCGCCAGATCAGCGACGAGATCGCGTTCGCCAAGGTCGAACTCAAGCGCAAAGGCGTGCAGGTCGGCGTCGCGGCCGCCTTCTTCGCTGTTGCCCTGGTTTTCCTGGCCTTCCTGGTGGTCGGACTGATTGTTGCGGCCATCATGGGCCTGGCCACCATCATGCCCGCCTGGCTGGCGGCACTGCTGGTCTCCGCCGCGTTCCTGCTGATCGCCCTGGTGGGAGGCCTCATCGGCATGGCCAGGTTCAAGAAGGCCATGCCCCTGCTGCCGGAAGAAACCATCCGCGGCATCAAGCACGATATCGGCGTGGCCAAGGAAGGCTCTGCCTTCAACCCGGCCGTGCTGGACCCGGCAAGCCCCGAGGCCAAGGCCGCGAAGGCTGCCAAGGAAGAGGCCGCGGCGAAGGCCAAGGCCGAGAAGGCTGCCAAGGCCGCCGAGCACGACAAGGAATTCCCGCACGCTTCGGAGCCGGAACTGTCCCGGCGCCTGAACCAGCGCCGCCAGCACCTCACCCAGGTCCGCGACAACCTGGGAACGGAACTGGACGTCAAGACCCAGGGCAGGTACCTGCTCGAGGTTGCCCAGGGAAAGGCCCGTCAGGGCCAGGCGCTGGCCGGGCGAGGGAAGGACGCGGCAGCCCACAAGCTCGCTGGCCTGTCCGAATCCTCCGGCGGGCTGCAGGACCGGTGGAAGCCGCTGGCCGCACTGGCTGCCGCGGGAACCCTCCTGGTGGTCCTGCTGCGGAAGCTGATCCGCACCTACTAGGACCAACCGGCCGGGCGGGAGCGCCCGGGCAAGCAGCTTCATCAACATTCCGGGCCACGAGTTGGCGGGCGGCACAGCTACCGCCGGCAGGCCACTGTCCGGCAGGACCACGCCGCAGGGCGGCAACAGGAAGGGGGACAGGTGAAGTTCATTGGTGCCGGTTCCCGTCCGGACCGCCCCCAGGTTGACCACGACATCGTGTTCACCATCCCCAACCTGCTCACTGTGGTGCGGTTCATGGGGGTTCCTCTCTTCATCTGGCTGGTGCTGGCGCAAAAGGAATACGGCGCCGGTGTGGTGGTCCTGGCGGTCATGGCGTGCACCGACTGGGTGGACGGCTACGTTGCCCGCCGGTTCGACCAGGCTTCCCGGCTGGGCCGGGTCCTGGATCCCATCGCGGACCGGCTGGCGCTCCTGGCCGTAGCCGTCACACTGGTGATTGCCGGCGTCGTGCATTGGCTCTACCTGGCGGCGCTGGTCGTCCCCGACGCAGTCCTGCTCGCTCTGACGCTCTCGCTCTTCCGCGGCCACCCTGACCTCCCCGTCAGCACGGTGGGGAAGGTGCGCACCGGGCTGCTGCTCCTCGGCACCCCCATGCTGGTTCTTTCCCGGCTGGACACCGGCTTTTCCCACGCACTCTTCGTGGCGGCATGGATTGTGCTGGGCCTGGGCCTGGTGGGGCACTGGATCGCCGCCTACAACTATGTCTGGGCCATGCTGCGCAAGGGCAGGACCCGGACAACGCCCGACGGCGGGACCTCCTGATGATATGGATGGCCGTCCTCCTCGCCGTGCTGGGAGCGTTCTGCCTCGCCCTGGGAGCCCAGCGCCAGGGCAGTGCCGTGAAGGCCGATACCGGGGGACTCGCCCTGAGTTCGAACGGATTCCTGCGCCTGCTGCGGAATCCCCGCTGGGTGTTCGGCCTGCTGCTGCTGTGCGCCGGGATGGCCATGAATGCTGTGGCCCTGGTGTCGGCACCGCTGACCGTGATCCAGCCGATCGGCGCCATCGCACTGGTGATCACCACCATCGTGAACGCGCGGGACCAGGACCTCACCATCAACCGCGCCACGGTGGTGGCCATTACTGCCTGCGTGACGGGGTCGGCGCTGTTCGTCCTCCTGGCGGTCAACGTCACACAGGAAAACCACCACGTCAGCCCTGAGGACGAACTGACCATCGTGCTGCTCCTCGCCCTTGCGGTTGGCCTCTTCGGGACCCTGGCCGTGATGTTCAGGCACCGGATGAACGCCTTCATCTACATCCTTGGCGCCGGTGTCCTGTTCGGCTTCGTTGCGGTGCTGACCCGGATCATCGGCAAGCACCTGCTGGACCCCAACGGACTGTTCCTGCTGAACGTGCAGTGGTACTCCGTGGTGGCAATCATCGCCGCGGGCGGCCTGGGGTCCTGGTTCGTGCAGAGCGCGTACTCCTCGGGTCCGCCGGACCTGGTGATCGCCGGCCTGACGGTCATCGATCCCATGGTGGGAATCGCCATCGGCATCGTCATCCTGGGTGAACTGCGCCCCGACGTCCACGCCGTCATGGCCATTGCCATGGCAACCGCCGCGCTCCTTGCTATCGTTGGGGTTATCGCCCTTTCGCGGCACCATCCCGAGGTCACCAAGCGCAAGAAAGACGCACGGAAGTCCCCGGGCAGGCCGTCCCACTAGCCCCCATCCGCCCACCAGCCATCCAGCCCATGAGGCCCAGCCGCGCCGACGCCGGCGGCCAGCCGTGCAGACAGTTAACGCTGTCCGCACCGTGACCATCAGGAGCCCGCCACGTGACCACGCCAGCCGACCAGCCACTGACCATCCTGATCGCCGCGGACACCTACCCGCCCCACGTGAACGGCGCCGCGCAGTTCGGCTACCGCCTCGCCAAGGGCATGACCGGCAGGGGCCACAACGTCCATGTCCTGGCCTGCCGCGACGGCAAGGGCAAGAGCTACTCCGAGTTCCGCGACGAAGCGACCCTACACCGGCTCCGCTCGCACAGCGTGCCCACGCACGAGACGTTCCGCATCTGCCTCCCCTGGGAGATCAAGAAGGAAATCAGCCTGCTGTTCGACCGGGTCAAGCCGGACGTGGTGCATATCCAAAGCCACTACATGATTGGCGAGCACGTCCTCTACGAGGCAGTCAAGCGCGGCATCCGGATCGTCGCCACCAACCACTTCATGCCGGAGAACCTCAACCCCTTCCTGCCGTTCCCGCAGTGGTTCAAGGACATCGTGGGACGGATCTCCTGGAAGGACATGGGCAAGGTCATGGGCCAGGCGGACGTGGTCACCACGCCCACTCCGCTGGCGGCCAAGGCCATGCATGAGCACGCGTTCCTGCGCAAGGTGCTGCCGCTCTCCAACGGCATCGACTCCGCCGCCTACGAGGTACAGCCGGGGGAAACCATTGAACCGCACGAACACCCCACGGTGCTGTTCGCGGGCCGGCTGGCTGAGGAGAAGCACGTGGACGTGCTGATCAAGGCCATCGGCAAGACCCCGCCGGAACTGAACGTGCACCTGGAAATTGTCGGCGGCGGCGAGGTACGGCCGGCGCTCGAAGAACTGGTGCAGCGCCTCGGCCTGGGGAGCCGCGTGAAGTTCCTGGGCCTCGCCAGCGACGACGACCTGCGGAAGGCCTACATTCAGGCGGACCTCTTCTGCATGCCGGGAACGGCCGAGCTGCAGTCGCTGGTGACGCTCGAGGCCATGTCCGCATCCACCCCGGTGGTCCTGGCCGACGCCATGGCACTGCCGCACCTGGTCCGGGACGGGCACAACGGCTACCTGTTCACCCCCAATGACAGCGATGACCTCGCCAAGAAGCTCACCCAGATCCTGGAGCTTCCCAAGGACCAGCAGGAAGCCATGGGCCAGGCCAGCCGCCAGATGGTGGAGCCGCACAGCATCCAGGGCACCCTGCAAACCTTCGAGGACCTGTACCGCGGCGCGCGGTACGAGGACATGGTGGTCTGACAGCACCCCGGCATTTGCTAGAGTGTTCCTGCCCTGCCGCCGCGCCCCGCGCGGAAGGCCCGGGGTATTTTTGGGGCTATAGCTCAGCTGGTTAGAGCGCGGGACTCATAATCCTAAGGTCCTCGGTTCAAGTCCGAGTAGCCCTACTGCGCCGTGAGGAACGGCGGGCAGAAACGCAGAAACCGCGGCCGACAATCAACGTCCGGCCGCGGTTTCTGCGTTAAACCCCTTTTCCCTGTGCCGGCCGGTAGGTGGTTGCCCCCACTGAGGGACTCTGCTGTGATCATGCTTCCCTTTCCTAACCGCCGGATCTGCGGTATGTTACTGACGAGTAACTTACTGCGCCCCGTCAGTGGGCAAAGCACGCTGATCCCCGGAAGGCAACCATGTCCACTCCTGCTGCAGACCCCCATGACCTTCCCTACGCGGACGGCGACTTCTACGCTTTCGAACAGCTCCTGTCCGCCAAGGAGCAGGACCGCCTGGCCGAGGTCCGCGACTTCCTGGCCCGCGAGGTCCGCCCCATCGCCGCGGACTGCTGGAACAGGGGGGAGTTCCCCCTGGACCTCATCCCCAAGCTCGCTGACGTGGACCTCGTCAGCCCTGTCCGGCGCCAAGGCCATTCCAACCTCTTCGCCGGTCTGGTCCATGCCGAACTGACCCGCGCCGACGCCTCCATTGCCACCTTCCTGGGGGTCCACGACGGACTCTTCACGGGGTCCATCGAAGCGCTGGCATCCCAGGAACAGCAGGAGGAGTGGCTGCCGGACATCTACGCGCTGAAGAAGATCGGCGCGTTCGGCCTCACCGAACCACTTGGGGGCAGCGATGTGGCAGGCGGTACCCGCACCACGGCCCGCCGGGACGGCGATGCCTGGATCCTCAACGGCGCCAAGCGCTGGATCGGCAACGCCACCTTCTCCGACTGGGTGGTCATTTACGCCCGCGACGTCGCTGACAACCAGGTCAAGGGCTTCCTCGTGGACACCACCCTGCCGGGTTTCAGTGCCACCAAGATCGAGAACAAGATCTCCCTCCGCACCGTACAGAACGCCGACATTGTCCTCGAGGACGTGGTGGTGCCGGACTTCTTCAAGCTCGCCAATGCGAACAGCTTCCGCGACGTCAATAAGGTCCTGAAGGTAACGCGGCTGGCCGTCGCATGGCAGGCTGTGGGCCAGCAGCTGGCGGCCTTCGACGTCGCCAGGAGTTACGCCGTGGAGCGCAAGCAGTTCGGCCGTCCGCTGGCATCCTTCCAGCTCATCCAGAACCAGCTGGTGCAGATCCTTGGCAACGCCGTCAGCTCCATGGGGATGATGGTGCGGCTCGCCCAGCTCGAAGATGACGGACTGGCCAAGGACGAGCAGTCGGCCCTGGCCAAGGCCTTCACCACCGAACGGATGCGCGAGAGCGTGGCCCTGGGGCGGGGCATCCTTGGCGGCAACGGCATCGTCACGGACTATGGCATGGCGAAGATCTTCGCCGACGCTGAGGCGATCTACTCCTATGAAGGCACGGCCGAGATCAACACCCTGGTCACCGGGCGCGCCATCACCGGAATCTCGGCCATCGTCTAGGGCGTTCCGTGCAGCGGCAGCAGGACTGAAGGCCTCAGGTCCAGGACGAACTGCAGGGGATTGACGTACTCCTCGCGCTGCCGGACGCCCCAGTGGATACAACCGGCGGCCGGGCAGTGGCCGGGGAGTGCGGTGCCGATGACCTGCCCCTGCGTCACGGTACTGCCAACCGCCAGGGTGCTGTCCACGGGCTCGAAGCTGCTCCGCAGGCCGGCACCGTGATCTATGGTGATCACCGGCCGGTCCACCACCACACCCACGAAGCTGACAGTTCCGGCCGCAGGCGACACCACTGCCGCCGCCGGACCCGCGGTTTCCAGGTCCACTCCGCGGTGGCCGCTGAGCCACGGTTTGGGCGGCGGGTCAAAGCCGCGCAGCACCGGCGGGCGGGGTGCCAGCGGCCAGTCCCACGACGGGCGGGCAACGGAGGCACCTACATCGTCCGCCGCCGTCGGAAGCGCCTGGAGCGTTGCCGGCGCAGGACCCGGCCCCCGCGGACTGTAGGACAACGGCTGCGGGATGGATGAGACCGACGCAGGAAGCAGCAGCAGCGCGGCAAGCAGGACCGGTGGTTTCATGGGCCCAGCATGCGCCCATCAAACCGGCGCGGTCACGGGCCGCCCGGGCCTATGTGGAAAAGCCCTGATGGTGCCCGCCGCACGTCCCGTGGGCGGTGGTGCCTGTAGTACTATTGACGGAGCAGTTTGCTGCGCCCTCAACGCGTCCCGCCCCGGCAGTCCACCTTTTTGGTGATGCTGCCTGTCCGGGCCGCGTCGGCACAACTCATTCAGGAGTGTGGGGGAGCAGCGGGCTGACTACGCGCATCCAGCCCTCCAAAGGCACGGCCCCGGCCGCACCATCGGAGGATCGCGCCTCCTGCGGTCCGTCCAACAGTACGGATGGGAAGCGCGGTGGATGCCAGGAGCACGGCCCAACCCGGGCCACGCTAATCAACCGTCAACAATTGGCAGGGTAAGAAGCCTCGCGGCTATCTCATGAATGACCTGCCGGAAGGAGCGTCGGCATGCCCGTCGTAACTATGCGCCAGCTGCTTGACAGCGGCGTCCACTTTGGACACCAGACCCGCCGTTGGAACCCGAAGATGAAGCGCTTCATCTTCACCGAGCGCAACGGCATCTACATCATTGACCTTCAGCAGTCGCTGTCCTACATCGACCGCGCCTACGAGTTCGTGAAGGCCACCGTTGCCCACGGCGGCACCGTACTCTTCGTCGGCACCAAGAAGCAGGCCCAGGAAGCAATCGCCGAGCAGGCCACCCGCGTTGGCCAGCCCTACGTGAACCAGCGCTGGCTCGGCGGCATGCTGACCAACTTCCAGACGGTCGCCAAGCGTATCCAGCGTATGAAGGAACTCGAAGAGATCGACTTCGACGACGTCGCCGGTTCCGCTTACACCAAGAAGGAACTGCTGCTCCTCAAGCGCGAGCTCACCAAGCTCGAGTCCAACCTGGGCGGTATCCGCAACCTGACCAAGGCACCTTCCGTGCTCTGGATCGTGGACACCAAGAAGGAACACCTCGCCGTTGACGAGGCCAAGAAGCTGAACATCCCGGTTGTGGCCATCCTGGACACCAACTGCGATCCCGACGAAGTCGACTTCCCGATCCCGGGCAACGACGACGCCATCCGCTCCGTGAACCTCCTGACCCGCGTTGTTGCCGACGCCGTCGCTGAGGGCCTGATCGCCCGCAACAACCGCGGCTCGGGCACCACCGAAGCTCCCGAAGAGCCGCTGGCTGAGTGGGAGCGCGAGCTCCTCGAAGGCAGCAAGGCCGAGGAAGCCGCTGCTGCTGCTCCGGCAGAAAACGCTGACGCCCCGGCCGCTGCCGAAGCTCCGGCCGAGGCCGCTGACGCCCCGGCTGCTGCCGAGGCTCCCGCCGAAGACGCCAAGTAACACAGCTAAATCCGGATTCTCCGTGCTGTCCGCAGCCGGAGCTGCTGACAGGATGGCCGCCCGCACCGCGGGCAGCCATCCTGTCAGTCCGTACACCACAACAAATTTCTAGACAGAGGGGTTCACATGGCGAACTACACTGCCGCTGACATCAAGGCCCTGCGCGAGCGCACCGGCGCCGGCATGATGGACGTCAAGAAGGCTCTTGACGAAGCCAACGGTGACGCCGAAAAGGCCATCGAAATCATCCGCATCAAGGGCCTCAAGGGCGCCACCAAGCGCGAAGGCCGCTCCACCGCCGAAGGCCTCGTTGCCGCCAAGGTCAGCAACGGCGTCGGCGTCATGATCGAGGTCAACTGCGAGACCGACTTCGTTGCCAAGGCTGACAAGTTCATCCAGCTGGCCGACAAGGTCCTGGCCGTCGCCGTCGAGTCCGGTGCTGCCGACCTCGAAACCCTCCTCGCCACCGATGTGGACGGCAAGCCGCTGTCCGAGGTCGTCATCGAAGAAGGCGCTGTCCTGGGCGAAAAGGTCGTCGTCCGCCGCATTTCCCGCATCGAGGGTGCAACGGTTGATGCCTACCTGCACAAGACCTCGAAGGACCTCCCGGCCCAGGTCGGCGTCCTGTTCGCTGTCGACGGTGAAAGCGAAGCCGCTGCCACCGCCGCGCACGACGTCGCCGTCCACATCGCCGCCATGGCCCCGAACTACCTGACCCGCGAAGACGTTCCGTCCGACCTGGTCGAGTCCGAGCGCCGCATCGCCGAAGAGACCGCAAAGGCCGAGGGCAAGCCCGAGGCCGCCCTCACCAAGATCGTGGAAGGCCGCGTTACGGGCTTCTACAAGGGTGAGGTACTGGTTGACCAGGCCTTCGCCAAGGACGCCAAGAAGTCCGTGGCACAGATCCTCGAAGAGGCCGGTGTCAAGGGAACCGCGTTCGCGCGTTTCCGCGTCGGCGCCTAGTCGAACACGTAAGGGGGTGGCCACTTCGGTGGCCGCCCCTTTTGCATGCGCACGGTTTGTGCCCAGAGTTGTGCGCCGGGCGCCGGGCACCGGGCATCACTGGTTCCGGCCACCGGTTCCGGCAGGATAACCTTTTTTCGAACGTCACCAACGGGAAGGCACCATGGAAGCCGTCAATACTGTAATGCAGCAAGAGAAGAGCCGACGGCGGGTCCTCCTGAAGCTCTCCGGCGAGGTCTTCGGCGGCGGGAAGCTGGGTGTCGATCCCGAGACCGTCCGCAACGTCGCCAAGCAGATTGCCGCGGCCGTCCCGGACGTTGAAGTGGCCATCGTGGTGGGCGGCGGAAACTTCTTCCGCGGCGCCGAACTGTCCCAGAGCGGGATGGACCGCTCGCGGGCGGACTACATGGGCATGCTCGGCACGGTCATGAACTGCCTCGCCCTGCAGGATTTCCTGGAGCAGGCGGGCGTGGAGACGCGCGTGCAGAGCGCCATCACCATGGGACAGGTGGCTGAGGCCTACATCCCGCGCCGCGCCATCCGCCACATGGAGAAGGGCCGCGTCGTCATCTTCGGTGCCGGTGCCGGCCTGCCGTACTTCTCCACGGACACCGTGGCCGCCCAGCGCGCCCTTGAAGTCCACGCGGATGTTGTCCTCATGGCCAAGAGCGGCGTTGACGCCGTCTACACCGCGGACCCCAAGAAGGATCCCACCGCCGAACGGCTGGAGACCCTGAGCTACGACGACGCCCTGCGGCGCGACATCCGTGTCATGGACCAGACCGCCATGACCATGTGCAAGGACAATGACCTGTCCATGGTGGTCTTCGGCATGGAAGGCGAAGGCAACGTCACCCGCGCCATCCGTGGAGAGAAGCTGGGCACCCTGGTCTCCGCCTAGCTCCGGCTAGGATGTTTTCAGGACAGTTCCGCTGCCGCTCCCGGGCGGTGGCGGAAGCAGCGACAGAGAACCACGTGTGCATGGAACCGGCCCCCCGGACCGCACCAGAACCCCAGGAGAGACCGTGATCGAAGAAACCTTGCTCGAAGCCGAAGAGAAGATGGACAAGGCCGTAGAGGTTGCCAAGGAAGACTTCGCTTCCATCCGCACCGGCCGCGCCAACCCCGGCCTGTACAACAGGGTCCTGGTGGACTACTACGGCTCACCCACGCCCCTGCAGCAGCTCGCCTCGTTCGCCATCCCGGACGCCCGCACCATCCTGATCACACCGTTCGATAAGACCGCCCTGCGGGACATCGAACGTGCCCTGAGCGATTCCGAGGTGGGGGCCAACCCGTCCAACGACGGCAACGTCATCCGGATCACCATCCCGGAACTGACCAAGGAACGCCGCAAGGAATACGTCAAGATCGTGAAGACCAAGGGCGAGGACGCCAAGGTGTCCATCCGCAATATCCGCCGCAAGGCAAAGGAAGCCCTGGACCGCCTGGTCAAGGACGGCGAAGCCGGCGAAGACGAGGGCACCCGGGCCGAAAAGGAGCTGGACGGCCTGACCAAGGCCCACGTGGACGGCATCGATGAGCTGCTCAAGCGCAAGGAAGCAGAGCTGCTCGAAGTCTGATGGGCCAGGCAGATCAGGCCCCCGCACCACGGGCGCGCACACGGGGGAAGCAGCCCAGGAGCAACCCAACGCCCAAGGCCGGCCGGAACCTTCCGGCGGCCGTTGTGGTGGGCCTGGCCATGCTGCTCGCCGTGCTTGGCGGGCTGCTGTTCCTTCCGCTGGGTTTCGTGGCGGTCACCACCACGTTCGCCATCTTCGGTGTCTGGGAGATTTACCGTGCCCTGGAGGCCAACGGCACCAGGATGCCCATCGTTCCGGTAATGACCGGCACGGTGGCCATGCCGTTCGTGGCGTACCTCGGGGGCGTCGAAAGCCTGCTCTTCGCGATGCTCCTCAGTTCGGTGGCTGTGCTGCTCTGGAGATCCATCGACACCGCCGCAGGCTCGGCCAACAGCATTTTTGCCGGGGTTTTCACCCTGGGCTGGGTGCCGTTCTTCATCAGCTTCGCCGCGTTGCCGCTGCACGCCGCCGGGGGTGCGACGCCACTGGGCCTCTGGCCGGGAGGTGCCGTCCCGGAAGGCGCCTGGCAGATCGCCGTCATGCTGCTGCTGGTGGTGTCCAATGACACGTTCGGCTACCTGGTGGGGGCATCGCTGGGCAAGCACCCCATGGCACCAAAGATCAGCCCCAAGAAATCTTGGGAAGGCTTTGCCGGCTCAGTGGCCGGCGCCGTCCTGATCGGCGTCCTGGCCTGCCTCTTCATCCTGGACAAGCCCTGGTGGGTGGGCGTGGTCCTCGCCGTCGGCACCGTGGCGGCCTCCACAGCCGGTGACCTTGCGGAGTCCATGGTGAAGCGCGAACTTGGCGTCAAGGACATGAGCAGCATCCTGCCAGGGCATGGAGGGGTCATGGACCGGCTGGACTCCATAGTGTTTGCGTCCCCGCTGGTCTACGTCCTGTACGGGTTTGTCACCGGAAGCTGGTAGGCCCGCCTAAGCACAGTCCTGACAGGGCAGCATCATCTTGGCACCAATAGACTGGTGCCACAGCGCTACGGCTGAAGAGCATTGAAGGAACCAACAGTGGCATTGGATATTCATCGGCAGATCCCTGCGTCATTTGAGCGTGTGCAGCGCAGTGAATACGGGTACAACGCCAAGCAGGTGGACCAGTTCCTCCAGCGGGCACGGGTGTCGCTGGAGTCACCACACGACGCCGAGCAGCCCATCAACAGCTCTGACGTCCGGGCTGTCTCCTTCGATCCGGTCAAGGGTGGCTATTCCGCCGCCGTGGTGGATGCGGCCTTGGACCGGTTGGAAGACGCTTTCGCCCGCAGGGAGCGCGATGAACTGATTGCGGCCAGCGGCGAGGAAGCCTGGCTGCGCGAAATCGGCAAGCTCTCGGGGATCCTCCGCGGACGCCTCCACCGCCCGGACGGGGAACGTTTCCGCCGGCCCGCCAAGAACAAGGCCCGCAGCTACAACACCGACGATGTGGACCGGCTCTGCCATGAACTCGTGGCGTACCTGGAACATGACAAGCCGCTCAGCGTGGACAGCGTCCGCCGCGCCGTTTTCCGCCCGGAGACCGGACGCGACGGCTACGAAGAAGCCCAGGTGGACGCCTTCCTGGACCGCGTCATTGAACTGATGGCTGCCATCGACTAAGGCCGTGCTGGGGATGCCTTAGCTTCGCCTGTACTTATTCCGCCTCTACTTGATCCGCCCCTGGCGTAGAAGGGGAGAGCGGCGTGAACCGGCTCCAGACGTCCCGGTAGCTCCGGTAGCCGTTCAATGCCGAGACGGCCAGGAACGACAGCCCGCATGCACCGCCCACCAGGAGCGCCGCAACCGTTCCGGCACCCAGCAGGGTCAGAAGCAGCCCCGCCAGGATGGCAATCAGGGCGCCGTTCGCCGTCGACATGAAAATCATGCTGCTGCCGGCCACATGGCGGAAGTTGCCGCGGTTGCCGAAGAAGTAGTAGGTCTGGACGGAACCCGCCTCGTCATCGTGATGGGCCGCCATCAGGTATGGGGCGATGCCCGGATCCAGGTCCACGTAGGCTGCCCGCAACCGGTTCATGGCCGTGACGTACATCAGGTCCTCGTGGGCAATGTTCATGACCCGCAGCTGGGTCAGCAGCCCCATGGCCACGTCGATGAACAGCACCACCACGGCCAGCAGGACAAACGAATCCGAGAATCGGGTGGCCTGCCCCACCAGCGCTACGCTCACCAGGCCCGCCGAGGTGAAGGTCAGAAACATGCTGATCCTTGTCAGCACCTCACCCTGGGCCGTGCTCCGGGAAGCCAGCAGGCCCCAGTGCTCCGTGGCGAGCAGCTGCGCCCGCACGGAGGGCGGAACCGGCTCCGCTGCCGGGTTTTCGTCCCGGGTGGACATGGCGTAATTGTCCACCCAATCAGCGTCCGGTTGCCAGCGGCCTTTCCGGGGTGTGCAGCCGCGTCATGACGCGGACCAGCGTTTTTGGTACCCGGCCTGCCGTGGCCCGGGACACCAGCACCATGACGGCGAAGGCCGTGGGAACGGACCAGGCCGCGGGCTGGGCGAGCCACGCGGGTGTGCTCGCAGCCCCTGCCAGCGAGCCGGCGATCATGGCACCGCCGCACAGTACCCCGCCGGTCACCATGCCGGCGATGGCTCCGGTGTCGGTAAGTCCCCGCCACCAGATGCCCAGCAGGAGGACGGGGCAGACGGTGGAGGCGGTGAAGGCGAACACCAGTCCCACGCTGCCGGCCAACGCCAGGGAGCCCGTCATCAGGGCGAACCCCAGCGGCACGACGGCGGAGACCACCGCTGCGAGGCGGAAGCCCCCCACGCCGGCGCCCAGGACGTCCTGGCTGATGACGCCGGCCAGGGACACCACCAGCCCGGACGTGGTGGACAGGAACGCGGCGAACGCGCCGGCCACCACCAGCGCCGAGAGCAGGTCCCCGGCGGGGCCGCCGATGAGTTCACGGGGCAGCAGCAGGACCATGGCGTCGGGCTGGCCCGAGCGGGCAAGGTCCGGCGCGAACATGCGGCCCACCAGGCCGTAGGCGGTGGGGAACAGGTAGAACACGGACAGCAGCCCCAGCACGATCAGCGTGGTCCGCCGCGCGGACTGTCCGTCCGGGTTGGTGTAGAACCTGACCAGGACGTGCGGCAGGCCAAGGGTCCCGAACAGCAGTGCCACGAGCAGCGAAACGTTGGTGTACCACCCCGCGGGGGCAAGGCCGGTGGGGTTTTCGGCCGGCGCGGCCAGGGCCGGCGTCCCGCTGCCGGCAAGCATGAAGACGATGAAGAGGATGGGTACCGCCAGGGCGGTCAGCTTCAGCCAGTACTGGAACGCCTGGACGAACGTGATGGACCGCATGCCGCCCGCCACCACTGTCAGACAGACAACAACCACAACGGCCACCGACCCCACCCAGGACGGCAGCCCGGTGGTGATCCGGATGGTCAGGGCTGCCCCGTGGAGCTGCGGAACGATGTACAGCCAGCCCACCAGCACCACCACCAGGCTGGTGACCTTGCGGACCGCCCGGGAGTCCAGCCTGGCTTCGGTGAAGTCCGGTATGGTGTACGCCCCGGAACGCCGAAGGGGCGCAGCGACGAAGAGCAGCAGCATCAGGTACCCGGCCGTATAACCCACAGGGAACCACAGGGCGTCCGTTCCTGAGAGCAGCAGCAGGCCGGCGACGCCCAGGAAGCTGGCGGCTGAAAGGTATTCGCCGCCGATCGCGGAGGCATTCCACCATGGCCGCACGGTCCGGGACGCCACGAAGAAATCGCCGGTGGTCCGGGAGATACGCAGGCCGTAGAACCCGATGACCGCGGTGGCCACGGACACCACGGCGAGGGCCGCGGCTGCAACACCCGGGTTCACGCCAGGCTCCGGTTCACCGTGTACCCGCGGCGATCATGGGTCACCGGCCAGGTCCCGGTAGCGGGCCTCGTTGCGGGCAGCCGTCCTGGTGTACAGCCAGGCGCTGAGGCCGATCACCGGGTAGATGCCCACGCCCAGCAGGATCCAGTCGAACGGGATACCGGCAATCGTCGTCTCGGCCAGGCCGGGGACGGCGGCCAGCAGGAGGGGAAAAGCGCCGAGGATGACCAGGAACCCGCCGGCCACCACCAGGGCCAGGCGCAGTTGCGACCTGATGAGGGACCGCACGAATACCTGGCCCACATCGGATTCCTGCGCCGCTTCCCGGGATTCCGTGACCGGATGCGCGGCCGTGGCGGGGGCCGTCACCCGTACCCTGGTCATGCGTTCGGCCTGATCCGGTTTGCCTGCAGCCGCTCCCGCACGGTGGGCAGGTGCCGGCGGCTGATGGGCAGCCCGGCGCCCGCCACGGTGACCCGCGGGCCGTCTGCCGCAAGCTTCATGGAGGAGATGTGCTTCAGGGCCACCAGGTATGAGCGGTGCGTCCTAATGAACCCGGCATCGGCCCACTGCTGTTCCAGATCCGCCAGCGGAACCCTGATCAGGTAGCTGGCGTCGGCGGTGTGGAGCCGCGCGTAGTCTCCCTGCGCCTGGACGTACGTGACGTCGTCGCGCCTGATCATCCTGGTGGTACCGCCCTGGTCCACGGTGATCATCTCCGGCGTGCCGCCGCCGTCGCGCAGTTCGCTGATCCGGCCCACGGAGCGTGCCAGCCGCTCGGCCCGGATGGGTTTGAGGAGGTAGTCGACGGCGGCCAGTTCAAAGGCCGCCAGGGCGTGGTCCTCGTCAGCGGTCACGAAGACCACCGCAGGCGGATGGCTGCCGGCGGCAATGGCTCGGGCGATTTCCAGCCCCGAGACGGCAGGCATGTGGATGTCGAGGAAGACCGCGTCCACCTGTGCGGACGCGAGGGCGCGGAGGGCTTCGCTGCCGGAGGTCGCCCGCAGGACCTTGCCGATCCGCTCGTCCCGGCCCAGCAGGAAGGCGAGTTCTTCCACGGCCGGCAGCTCATCATCAACGACGAGGACGTTAATCATGCTCCAAGGGTAGCTTTCCGCGGGCACGCAGCAGGCCAGCGCCGGGAATCAGGCATCATGGCCGGGCTGCGATTTGGGCACCTTCATGGTGATGAGGGTCCCTTCGCCCGGTGCGGTTTCGATGACCAGCCCGTGGACGTCGCCGTACACCTGCCGGAGGCGGGCATCGACGTTCCGCAGGCCCACGTGCTCGCCGTCGATATGTCCCGCGAGCATCGACTGCAGCTGCTCCGGGTCCATCCCCACGCCGTCGTCCTCGATGGTCACCTGCGCGTAGGCGCCGGCGTCGTCGGCCGTGATGGTGATGTGCCCTGGCCCCTCCTTCGCTTCGAGGCCGTGCCGGACGGCGTTCTCCACCAGCGGCTGCAGGCTGAGGAACGGGATGACGGTACTCAGGACCTCCGGCGCGACCCGGAGGCTGACCTGCACGCGCTCGCCGAAGCGGGCCCGCTCCAGCAGCAGGTACCGGTCGATACAGCGCAGTTCCTCGGCCAGGGTGGTGAAGTCGCCGTGCCGGCGGAAGGAATAGCGGGTGAAGTCGGCAAACTCCACCACCAGTTCGCGTGCCCGGGCAGGATCGGTGTTGATGAAGGACGCGATGGCGTTGAGCGAGTTGTAAATAAAATGCGGG
Organism: Pseudarthrobacter sp. SL88; assembly: GCF_026672455.1. Classification (NCBI taxonomy): domain Bacteria; kingdom Bacillati; phylum Actinomycetota; class Actinomycetes; order Micrococcales; family Micrococcaceae; genus Pseudarthrobacter; species Pseudarthrobacter sp. SL88. Next base: position 2,509,149 of record NZ_JAPPRD010000001.1, on the reverse strand, counting down.
CTGATCTGGGCGCGCAGTGCCCGCACTTCGGCTTCCATCAGCTGGGTCCGCGAGGCATCCAGCTCGGCCAACTCCACCTGCACTGCCACCCAGTCCGCCACCTCGCCGGCGGCCCGCACCAAGCCGGACCCTGCCAACGGAGCGAAGGCGGCGACGGCGCCCACCACGCGTGAGCCGGCCCGCACGGGTGCTATGACAGCCGCCAGGGCGCCGCCGGTCCCGTCCGGTCCCGGCGACAGTACGGCCGTCCGCCCGCCGGCCAGGACCTCAGCGGCCAGTTCCATCAGCCGCGGCTTCAGGTCCTCCGCCGCCCCGTCCCAGGCGAGCACACCCGAGGTATCCGTGATGGCCAGCGCGTCACAGCCAAGCAGCGTGCGCAGGTGGCGGCTTGCCTTCGAAGCGCCGGCGGGGTTGAGGCCGCGGCGCAGGTGCTGGCCCGCCTGCGAGGCCGCGTGCAGGGTGTGGTAGGTGGCGCGTTCGGCGTCCGTGCCCAGGTCGCGGAAGGATCGGAGCACCTTCAGTCCCACGCCGACGACGACGGCGATGGCCATGGCGATCACGGCCACGGCCGCGGCGGTCAGGAGGGGGGAGTCCGGCATGGGCCCAGCGTAGCTGGGGGTGCCGTTTGTCGCAGCATCCCGACCGTTGAGCGACCACAGCTGCGGTGGGGCTGGAAGTGGCTGCCGCGACGCAGCAGAGTGATTGCTGTCACACCAGCGGCGTTTCCTTATCCGGGCCTGCCGTCCAGTGTGTACCGGCATGTCTCAATGAGGAGGAACCATGGGTAACGATGCCCAAAGTCCGGACGCTGCGGCGTCCGTCGACTTTGAACAGGTCCAGTCGACCGAGCAGTTCCAGGAACTGCGCAAGCGCCACCGCAGCTTTGTTTTCCCCATGGCAGTGGCCTTCCTGCTGTGGTACTTCGCCTACGTCCTGCTCGCGGACTACGCGGTGGAATTCATGTCCACCAAAGTCTGGGGAAACATCAACATCGGCCTGATCCTGGGCCTGCTCCAGTTTGTCTCCACCTTCGCGATCACCGGATGGTATGTCAGTTATTCCAACAGGAAGCTGGACCCCATCGCCTCTGAGATCCGGAACGAGATCGAGGGCCACGAATTCGACAAGCACGGCAACCGGGTGGGTGGAGCCAACAAATGATTACTATCGCAACCGCAGTGGACGTGGCCGCGCTCAAGGACACCACCCTGCTGAACATGGGCATCTTCGGCCTGTTCGTGGCCGTCACCATGGTGATCGTGTTCCGCGCCAGCCGGAACAACAAGACTGCCGCCGACTACTACGCAGCCGGGCGCTCCTTTACGGGATCGCAGAACGGCACCGCCATCGCCGGTGACTACCTTTCCGCAGCCTCGTTCCTGGGCATTACCGGCGCCATCGCCATCAACGGGTATGACGGCTTCATGTACTCCATCGGGTTCCTGGTGGCCTGGCTGGTGGCGCTGCTCCTGGTGGCTGAACTGCTCCGCAACACCGGCAAGTTCACCATGGCCGATGTGCTGTCCTTCCGGCTCAGGCAGCGGCCCGTCCGCATTGCAGCCGCCATCTCCACCCTGGCGGTGTGCTTCTTCTACCTCCTGGCCCAGATGGCCGGTGCAGGCAGCCTGATCTCCCTGCTGCTGGGCATCAGTGACTGGGGCGGACAGGCCCTGGTCATCATCGTGGTCGGCGCCCTCATGATCATGTACGTCCTGATTGGCGGCATGAAGGGGACCACGTGGGTCCAGATCATCAAAGCCATCCTGCTGATCGCCGGTGCCGCCGTCATGACCATGTGGGTCCTGGCCATCTACGGGTTCAACCTTTCGGCCCTGCTGGGCGGTGCCGTGGAAACGGCCAACAACCCCGCGGTCCTCAACCCGGGCCTGCAGTACGGCAAGAGCGAAACCTCCAAGCTGGACTTCATGTCACTTGGCCTCGCCCTGGTGCTGGGAACGGCGGCCCTGCCGCACGTCCTGATGCGCTTCTACACGGTCCCCACCGCCAAGGAAGCCCGCAAGTCGGTGGTCTGGTCCATTTGGCTGATCGGCCTGTTCTACCTGTTCACCCTGGTCCTCGGCTACGGTGCTGCCGCGCTGGTGGGTGCCGACACCATCAAGTCCGCTCCCGGCGGCGTGAACGCGGCGGCTCCGCTGCTGGCCTTCCACCTCGGCGGCCCGCTGCTGCTGGGCTTCATCTCCGCCGTCGCCTTCGCCACCATCCTGGCAGTGGTGGCGGGCCTGACGATCACCGCCGCCGCCTCGTTCGCCCATGACATTTACGCCAACGTGATCGCCAAGGGCAAAGCGGACGCCGCAACGGAAGTCCGGGTGGCCCGCCGCACGGTGGTGGTGATCGGCATCCTCGCCATCCTGGGCGGCATCCTGGCCAACGGCCAGAACGTGGCGTTCCTCGTGGCACTGGCCTTCGCCGTGGCTGCCTCGGCCAACCTGCCCACCATCATCTACTCACTGTTCTGGCGGCGGTTCACCACCCAGGGCGCCGTGTGGAGCATGTACGGCGGACTCGGTGCAGCCATCATCCTGATCATCTTCTCGCCGGTAGTGTCCGGCGGGGCCACCTCGATGATCAAGGACGCGCACTTCGCCATCTTCCCGCTCAGCAACCCCGGCATCGTTTCCATCCCGCTGGCGTTCTTCCTGGGCTGGCTCGGTACGGTGCTCGACAAGAACCGGGAGGATCCGGCCAAGCAGGCCGAAATGGAGGTCCGGTCCCTCACCGGTGTTGGTGCCGAGAAGGCAGTAGACCACTAACGCCTTACCCGGCAACGGGCAATAAAAGGCCCCCTCCAACGTGGACAGTCCACGGGGGAGGGGGCCTTTGGGTTGTGTTGCTAGGCAGCGGGGCGCAGCTTGATGTTCGTCATCTTCAGCTCGTCCGTGCCCTCGAACCGGTAGGCCAGGTCAACCTTCTTGCCCTCGCAGGTGATGACTCCGCCCACGTCCGCCGACTTAACGCCGTTCTCGGTGGCAACCTGCATGCTGTTGTAGGCGGGCGTGCAGGTCCCGTCCATTTTCAGGCTGTCGACGCCGGAGATGAAGGCTTCCTTGGACAGCTGCTCCTTCAGTGCCGGGTCCAGGTAGTCGTCGTACGCTTTGGAGCTGTCGCCGGCAATGACGAGCTTGGTGAAACCGTCAGCCAGGTCTTTGGCGTGGTTGGTGGCACTGCCGGCCACGTTCACCAGGATGACGATGCCCACCACCACGAGCAGCAGCACTCCGCCGATGGCCGTCAGGATGATCCACAGCCTGGGCCGCTTCCTCGCCGGCGGCTCTCCGCCCGGGAGGCCGAACGGACCTGCGCCCCGGTACTGCTCCGGTTGCTGCTGGCTGTACGGGTTGGCCGTGTTTCCGGGGTTTGGGGTGACCGGATACGGGCTGCCCTGGTGCGGCTGGCCGTAAGGGGGATTCGGAGTGCCGGGGTATCCGGCGGGGGGCTGCTGCGGCGGCTGTGGCAGCTGCCCGGAGCCGGGGTGTCCGGGCTGGTACGGTTCCTGGGGATTGCTCAAAGTGGAGCCTTTCCGGATGTGGTGCCTGGCACCGCCTGGTGTGGGCCTGTTCGGGCTCCGCACGGATAACTGCCTCAAGCCTATAACCCGTGCTGCAGCCGTCGGACTTCGCCTCCGGCCGCTCCGGCCATATAACGGGTCAGCCGGGCTGCGGACCCCGCTCCAGCAGCGGCTGCACGCGGAACGGGATGAGCTCGCCCATGGCCAGCGCCGTGTCCGCCCGTTCCACGCCGTCGCACGCGAGGATCTTGCCGTTAATGCGGAAAAGGTCCTCGGCATCCTGGGCCACTACGCGCAGCAGGAGGTCTGCGGATCCGGTCAGGCCGTAGCCTTCGAGGATCTCCGGGATGGCCGCCAAATCCTGTGCCAGCCGGGTGAGCTTCTGCTGCTGGACGTGCACGGAAATGAAGGCCATCAGCGGGTAGCCCAGGGCGGCAGGGTTGATCCTGCGTTCGAAGGACAGGAAGACGTGCTTTTTCTCGAGCTGGGCCATCCGCGCCTGGACAGTGTTCCTGGACAGTCCCAGTTTCTGGGCGAGCGCCACCACGGTCCTCCTGGGATCCTGGGCCAGTGCCGAAAGCAGGCGGGTATCAGTGCCATCCAGAGCTTGCATAATGCGCAACGGTAGCACGGTGCAGACGGCAGCCACAGGGCATTCTGCTCAGTAAATGCCCCGGTGGTTGTACCCCCTGTGCATTGTGAGTAGGGTCACAGTATCCGGGCGAAGGGGCCCGGAAGGCCGCGGTTTGCGGGACCACAAGTCCCAGCTCCGCAGGTCACCGACGACAGAAGTTGCGGGGCTATCGTGTCTACAGACGAAACGGGCCAGGGCGGCGCACAAGCCCATGAGGGCGCCGGGGAATTCCAGGAGCCGGGGTTATCCGGCGTTCCGGTACAAAAGCTGGTCCAGCTGATCACTCCGGCGGGGGAGCGGGTGAGCCACCCCGAGTTCGATCTCTGGGTTCAGGACATCACGGACGAACAGCTCTGCTCGCTGTTCGAGGACATGACCGTCATCAGGCGCATCGACGTCGAGGCGACGGCCCTCCAGCGCCAGGGCGAACTTGCCCTGTGGCCCCCGCTGCTGGGGCAGGAAGCGGCACAGATAGGCTCCGGCAGGTCCCTGCGCGGCGACGACTTCGTCTTCTCCAGCTACCGTGAGAACGGTGTGGCGTACTGCCGCGGCGTGGACCTCACAGACCTCCTGCGGGTCTGGCGCGGCAACGCGTCCGGCGGCTGGGATCCGTACGCCATCAACATGGCAACGCCGCAGATCATCATCGGCGCCCAGACCCTGCACGCCACCGGCTACGCCATGGGCATCCAGAACGACGGCGCAGATTCCGTGGCCGTCACCTACTTCGGTGACGGGGCAACGAGCGAGGGCGACGTCAATGAAGCCATGGTCTTCGCTGCCAGCTTCCAGGCGCCAGTGGTGTTCTTTTGCACCAACAACCACTGGGCCATCTCGGAACCGGTCCGGCTCCAGTCGCACATCCAGCTCGCGGACCGTGCGGCCGGCTTCGGGATCCCCAGCCTGCGGGTGGACGGCAACGACGTGCTGGCCGTCATGGCAGCCACGCGCGTTGCCCTCGACCGGGCGCGGCGCGGCGGCGGCCCCACGTTCATCGAAGCCGTCACCTACCGGATGGGGCCGCATACCACCGCCGATGACCCCACCCGCTACCGTGACGCCAACGAACTCGAGGACTGGGCCGCGAAGGACCCGATCAGCCGGGTCGCGGCGCTGCTGGAACGCAAGGGGCTGCTGACCGGCGAACTGCAGGACCACGTCAGGAACAGTGCGGACACTGTGGCCCGCGAGATGCGGAAAGGCTGCACCACCATGCCGGACCCGCAGCCCATGGACGTCTTCAAGCACGTGTACAGCGCGCCGAACTCGTGGCTGGACCGCCAGCAGGACCACTACGCCCGTTACCTGGCCTCCTTCGGCGATCCCGCAGGTGCCGTTTCAGAAGAAGGTGCACGCTGATGACTTCCATGACCTTTGCCCGTGCCATCAACGCGGGGCTGCGCAAATCCCTCGACCATGACCCGAAGGTGGTCCTCCTCGGTGAGGACATCGGCGCCCTCGGCGGCGTGTTCCGGGTGACCGACGGGCTGCAGAAAGACTTCGGCAAACACCGTGTGGTGGACACGCCGCTGGCCGAATCCGCCATCGTGGGTGCCGCCGTCGGCCTTGCCTACCGCGGCTACCGCCCCGTGGTGGAAATCCAGTTCGACGGCTTCATCTACCCCGCGTTCGACCAGATCGTCAGCCAGGTGGCCAAGCTGCATTACCGCACCCGCGGCGCAGTCAAAATGCCCATCACCATCCGGGTGCCGTTCGGCGGCGGCATCGGCTCGCCGGAGCACCACTCCGAGTCGCCGGAGGCCTACTTCACGCATACCTCCGGCCTTCGGGTGGTCACCGTGTCTAACCCCCAGGACGCATATACGGTCATCCAGCAGGCCATCGCCAGCGACGACCCCGTCCTCTACTTCGAGCCCAAGCGGCGGTATCACGACAAGGGCGAAGTGGATGAGGCCGCCGGGCTGGATGCCGCAGATCCCATGGGGCAGGCGAGGGTCCTGACCGACGGGACCGACGTCACCCTGGTGGCCTACGGCCCGCTGGTGAAGACCGCCCTGGACGCCGCCTCGGCCGCCGCCGACGAAGGCATTTCCATCCAGGTCATCGACCTGCGCTCGCTGGCGCCGGTGGACTACGACACCGTGGTGGCCTCGGTACGGAAGACCGGCCGCCTGGTCATCACGCACGAGGCCGGGCAGTCCGGCGGGCTGGGGGCCGAGGTGGCGGCCAGCATCACCGAAAGGTGCTTCTACCACCTGGAAGCCGCACCCGTCCGGGTTACCGGGTTCGATATCCCCTACCCCTATTCGAAACTCGAGATGCACCACCTGCCGGGCCTTGACCGGATCCTCGATGGCGTGGACCGTGCCTTGGGTCGGCCGAATTCACTGAGCGGGCTGGAAGGATGAGCGTCACCATGATCAAGGAATTCCGGCTTCCCGACCTCGGGGAAGGGCTCACCGAGTCAGAGATCCTCAACTGGAAAGTGGCTGTGGGGGACACCGTCAGCCTGAACCAGGTCATTGCCGAGGTGGAGACAGCCAAAGCGGTGGTGGAGCTGCCGTCGCCTTTCGCCGGCGTCATCAGGGAATTGCATGAGCAGCCCGGCACCGTTGTTGAGGTGGGCAAGCCCATCGTTTCCTTCGAGGTAGCGGACGACGCCGGGACGGCACCGGCCGGGCACGGCGCACCTTCCCGTGGCGTTACGCCAGCCGGCCAGCGGGCGGCGGGGGAGGAACCGGCGGCGCCGAAACGGGAACCCAACCTCGTGGGGTACGGCGCCGTCGTCGAAAGCTCCGGCCGCCCAGCGCGCCGGCCGCGGAACCTCCCGCAGGTGGCGGTGCCTGCAAACGAGGCGCCTGTCCGCATTACGCCAGCCGAAACCCGGGCTACTGACGCTACGGCGCCGGTGGTTGAGCCTGTCGAAACCAAAGTCATCGAAGCCAGGGCCGGTGTGCCTTCAGGTGACCGGCCGCGCTCCACGCCTCCGGTCCGCAAGCTGGCAAGGGACCACGGTGTTGACCTGGCGCTGATACCCGGCACCGGCCCGGCAGGCCTGATCACCCGCGAGGACGTGCAGGAGTTCCTGCGGCAGGGCAGTGCCGCCCAGGCCGCAGCACCCGCCGGCCAGGCACATGCCGGGGGCGAGGGGGAACGGGAAACCCGGACGCCCATCAAGGGGGTCCGCAAGCACACAGCGGCGGCGATGGTGTCCAGCGCCTTCACCGCTCCGCATGTCACCGAGTTCCTCACCGTGGACGTCACCCCCACCATGGAGCTGCTGGCGAAACTGCGGGGCAGCCGGGCGTTCGCCGGCCTCAAGCTGACTCCGCTGACGCTCGCGGCCAAAGCCGCGCTGATCGCCCTGCGCCGCAATCCATCGCTGAACTCACGCTGGGACGAGGCGAGCCAGGAGATCGTTACCTTCAACTATGTGAACCTGGGCATCGCGGCGGCCACTCCGCGGGGGCTGACGGTGCCGAACATTAAGGATGCCCACTCGCTGACCCTGGAGCAGTTGGCGGAGGCGCTGGCGTTGCTGGCAGACACCGCACGGTCGGGGAAAACGCCGCCGGCAGACCTGTCCGGCGGGACTGTGTCCATCACCAACATCGGCGTTTTCGGCATCGATGCCGGCACTCCCATCCTCAACCCGGGCGAAGCCGCCATCCTGGCGCTGGGTGCCGTGCGGTCCATGCCGTGGGAGTACCGCGGCGAGGTGGCCTTGCGCCAGGTGATGACCCTGAGCCTGTCCTTCGACCACCGCCTGGTGGACGGTGAACAGGGCTCCCGGTTCCTGGCCGACGTCGGAGCAATCCTGGCCGAACCGGGAATGGTCCTGACGATGGTCTGACCCCGGCCGGACACCCGGACGTCAGCGCACTTGCGGGCTGTCCACCGTCAGGGCGGCGAGCGCCATCTCCTCGAGCAGCGGCCGGGCCGCGGCCGCCATCCGGCGGCCGTGGCTCCGGACCGAGTGCGGGGTGGAGTTGATCAGCCCGAAGGTGGCGTGGGCGCGGGTCCGGAGTTCGGCGGCGTCCGTGCCGGGGTGGAGCCTGGACAGGACATCCACCCACACCTCCACGTAGCTGCGCTGCAGTGCCCGCACGGCTGACTGGTCCTGTTCGGAGAGGTTGCTGAGGTCGCGGTCCTGCACGCGGATCACCTCGGGTTTGCCGAGGGCGAAGTCCACCTGGAACTCCACGAGGCGGCGCAGTGCCAATTTGGGATCGGAGTTCTCTGCCACCACCTTCCGCCCGCCGTCCAGAAGCTCCCGGCTGACGGTAGCCAGCAGGTCCGCCAGGACGGCCTGCTTGCCGGGAAAGTGCCGGTAGACGGCGGGTCCGCTGACTCCTGCCGCCGCTCCGAGGTCTTCGAGGGAAACACTTTTGAACCCGTTGACGGCGAACAGGGATGCGGCCGCGGCGAGCAGGGCCTGGCGGCGGTCTTCCTTGGCTTTGCTGCGTTGGGTTGCGCCGGCGGGCCGGGCGGCGGGGGCATCCGCCCCGGTGCTCTTGCCTTCATCGGTTGTGGGCACATTTCCTCCTCAAACCCGCCGAGTCTAACAAGGCCCCCGCCCGTGTTGGACATCACAGTTAATAGAGACTAACCTGAATTTCAGTTATTGGGCACTAACCGAGTCTGTGGTTGAGCGGCCATGCCCACCGAATTTTGCTACCGGATCCGGCCATAGGATCCGCTGAGAGAACAGGAAGCGTCGATGGAGACCCTTGCCAGCAGGGTGGACCCCGCCAGCGGAGCTTTCGCCGCCAACAGGGATGCGCAGCTGCAACTGGTGGAGGACCTCCGGAAGCGGCTGGCGGACGCTGCCCTGGGAGGCCCGCAGAAGTCGCGTGAACGCCACGTGGCCAGGGGCAAACTCCTGCCGCGGGAGCGCATCGACCAGCTGCTGGATGACGGCAGCCCGTTCCTGGAGATCGCCCCGCTGGCAGCCAACGGGATGTACAACGACGACGCACCGGGTGCGGGCGTGATCGCCGGCATCGGACTGGTGCACGGCCGCCAGGTGCTGGTGATCTCCAACGACGCCACCGTCAAGGGCGGCACCTACTATCCCCTGACGGTCAAGAAGCACCTGCGCGCCCAGGAAATCGCCCTGGAAAACCACCTGCCGTGCATCTACCTGGTGGACTCGGGCGGAGCCTTCCTGCCCAAGCAGGACGAGGTCTTTCCGGACAAGGACCACTTCGGACGGATCTTCTACAACCAGGCACGCCTGTCCGCGGCAAAGATCCCGCAGCTCGCCGCCGTGATGGGCTCCTGTACCGCCGGGGGTGCCTACGTCCCGGCCATGAGCGACGAAACGGTGATCGTCCGGAACCAGGGCACCATCTTCCTGGGCGGGCCGCCCCTGGTGAAGGCCGCGATCGGAGAGATCGTCACCGCCGAGGAACTGGGCGGCGGTGACGTGCATTCCAGGATCTCCGGCGTGACGGACCACCTGGCCGACAATGACGAACACGCACTGCAGATCCTTCGCGACATCGTGGCCACCCTGCCGCCCGCCGCCGCGCCCGCCTGGCAGGTGGAACCCGCCGTCGAACCCGTGGTTGATGCCGGGGAGCTCTACGGGGCCGTACCTGTGGACGTCAACGCCCCGTACGATGTCCACGAAGTGATTGCACGGCTGGTGGACGCCAGCAGGTTCCACGAGTTCAAAAAGGACTACGGCACCACCTTGGTCACCGGTTTCGCCAGGATCCACGGGCACCCGGTGGGGATCGTGGCCAACAACGGTGTCCTTTTCAGCGAATCCTCGCTCAAGGGCGCACACTTCATCGAGCTGTGCGACCAGCGGGGGATTCCCCTCGTCTTCCTGCAGAACATTTCCGGCTTCATGGTGGGCCGGGACGCCGAGCAGGGCGGCATCGCCAAGAACGGCGCGAAAATGGTTACGGCGGTAGCCACCGCGCGCGTACCCAAGCTGACGGTGGTGATCGGCGGATCCTTCGGCGCCGGCAACTACTCCATGTGCGGCCGCGCATATTCCCCGCGGTTCCTCTGGATGTGGCCCGCGGCAAGGATTTCGGTGATGGGCGGAAACCAGGCCGCCAGCGTGCTGGCCACCGTCAAACGCGACCAGTACGAGGCCGCCGGGGAAGACTGGCCGGCGGAGGACGAAGAAGAGTTCAAAGCCCCCATCCGCCGGCAGTACGAGGACCAGGGCAGTCCCTACTACTCCACTGCCCGCCTCTGGGACGACGCCGTCATCGATCCCGCTGACACCCGGACCGTCCTGGGCCTCGCACTGGACGTCGTCTCCCGCACGCCACTGCCGGAGACCTCCTTCGGCCTTTTCAGGATGTGAGCCGGACCATGACCACGCCTTCACTGACCTCCACGGCCACCAGTCCCACCGCAGGCAACCAGGCGTCCGGCCGGCCGCTCTTCGGCACCGTGCTGGTGGCGAACCGGGGAGAGATTGCCTGCCGGGTGATCCGAACCCTGCGTGCCCTGGGAATCCGCTCCGTGGCCGTCTACAGCGATGCCGACGCCGGCGCCCGGCACGTGCGCGAGGCTGACACGGCCGTGCGGATCGGCCTCGCCGCCGCCGCCGAAAGCTACCTCAACATTGGCAACATCATTGCCGCCTGCCGGCAGTCCGGCGCCGAAGCCGTGCACCCGGGCTACGGGTTCCTCAGCGAGAATGCCGACTTCGCCCGCGCGCTGGATGATGCTGGGATCGCGTTCATGGGTCCCGGGGTGGAGGCGCTCAACGTCATGGGCGACAAAATCCGCTCCAAGAACCACGTGGCCGGCTACGGCGTTCCGGTGGTGCCCGGCGTCGCCAGGCCCGGCATGACGGACACGGAACTGATCGAAGCAGCCCCCGCCGTCGGCTTCCCCCTGCTGATCAAGCCGTCCGCCGGCGGTGGCGGCAAGGGCATGCACGTGGTGGAGAAACCCGAAGACCTTCCGGCCGTCCTGGCCACCGCCCGGCGCGTGGCCGCCAGCGCCTTCGGCGACGACACCCTGTTCCTGGAACGCCTGGTCACCACTCCGCGCCACATCGAAGTGCAGGTGCTGGCGGACACCCACGGCAACGTCATCCACCTGGGCGAGCGCGAATGCTCCCTGCAGCGCAGGCACCAGAAAGTGATCGAAGAGGCACCGTCGCCGCTGCTCGAGGGCCTGCCCCACGGGGCCGACGTGCGGGCACGCATCGGCGAAGCCGCCTGCAACGCCGCGCGCAGCGTCAACTACATCGGCGCAGGGACCGTGGAATTCCTCGTCTCCGATGACGCACCCGACGAGTTCTACTTCATGGAGATGAATACCCGGCTCCAGGTGGAGCACCCCGTCACCGAAATGGTCACCGGAACCGACCTTGTGGAATGGCAGGTACGCATCGCCGCCGGCGCGGAACTCACCGTCCGGCAGGCCGACGTCGAACTTTCCGGCCACGCGGTGGAGGCGCGCGTGTACGCCGAGGTGCCGGAGAAGAACTTCCTGCCGTCAACCGGAACCGTGTACCTGCTCGATGAGATGCCCGGGGACGCCGGCGGCCGGATCAGGGTGGATTCTTCCCTGGTGGAAGGGCTGGAGCTGTCCTCCAGCTACGATCCCATGCTGTCCAAGGTCATCGCCTGGGGAGCGGACCGGGCGGCCGCCCTGGACACCCTGGACCGGGCGCTCGCCGGCTACACGGCCCTGGGTGTTGAAACCAACGTCGAATACCTGCGGCTCCTGATCGGCGATCCCGAGGTCCGGGCCGGCCGGCTCGACACAGGACTGATCGCCCGGAAGCTGCCCGACCTTGCGTTCCGCCATGTGGGGGAGGCCGAGCTCGTGGCCGCTGCGCTCACCTCCCTGGCAGTCACTGCCGGGGCCGCCACTCAGGACGGCAACTCCAACGAAAGCCCGTGGCAGGCACGCAGCGGCTGGCGGCTGGGTGCACCGGCACCGCGCCGGGTGAGCCTGGGAAAGCCCGACGGCGGAGTGGCCACCGTAGGTGTCTACGGGGACCCCGCGTCCGGCCCGGTAGGGGTGACGGTCGACGGCGGCACGCGACACACAGCCGTGCTGCGCTTTTCCGGGCCCGGCCACGCGGAGCTGACGCTCGGCGACGCGGTCAACGACTACTCCGTGGCGGCGGTCCACTTTGGGCCGGCGGCCCCGGCACACATCTACCTCGGCACCGGGGGCTGGTCCTGCCGGCTGGAGGTCCTGACCCGGGAGGCGCGGCTGGAACGGGTCCGCGCAGCCATCCAGCGGGACGACGGCGACGCCGATCCCGCCGTGCGCTCGCCGATGCCAGGCACGGTGGTGTCCGTCCCGGTCAGGGACGGCGACGCCGTCGAGGCCGGCCAGGTCCTTGCGTCAGTCGAAGCCATGAAGATGGAGCACCAGCTGGTGGCGCCGCTGGCCGGGACCGTGCACCTGGCCGCCAAACCCGGAGACCTGGTCAAGGCGGACCAGGTCCTGGCCACCATTCATCCCGCACAGCAGCCACAGGACAACAGTACGAACGGTGAGACCACCAACGGCGAAGGAGCCCATTAACATGCCCGGTTTTGAACTCAGCGAGGAATACCAGGACCTCAGTGACACGGTCCGGGACTTCGCGGACAACGTGGTGGCGCCGGTGTCGGCCAAACACGACGAGGAACACAGCTTTCCCTACGAAGTGGTCAAGCAGATGGCGGAGATGGGACTGTTCGGCCTGCCCTTCCCGGAGGAGTACGGCGGAATGGGCGGAGACTACTTCGCCCTCGCCCTGGCCCTGGAACAGCTGGGCCGGGTGGACCAGTCCGTGGCCATCACCCTGGAAGCAGGCGTCTCCCTCGGCGCCATGCCCATCTACCGGTTCGGGACCGAAGAGCAGAAACAGCAATGGCTGCCCCAGCTGGCCTCGGGACAGGCGCTCGCAGGCTTCGGCCTGACCGAACCCGAGGCAGGTTCGGACGCCGGCGGCACCAAGACGCACGCCCATCGGGAGGCCGTCGGAGACAAGACCGAGTGGGTGATCAACGGCAACAAGGAATTCATCACCAACTCCGGTACGGACCTCACCAGGCTGGTCACCGTCACCGCGGTCACCGGGCAGCATGACCGCGGGGACGGCACTGTCCGGAAGGAAATCTCCACCATCCTGGTGCCCACCGACACGCCCGGCTTCAAGGCTGAAAAGGCATACAACAAGGTGGGCTGGAACGCATCGGACACCCACCCGCTGACGCTGAAGGACGTCCGGGTCCCGGAAGCGAACCTGCTGGGGGAGGAAGGCCGGGGCTACGCCAACTTCCTGTCCATCCTTGATGAAGGCCGCATTGCGATCGCTGCCGTCGCCACCGGAGCAGCCCAGGGCTGCGTTGACCTTTCCGTCCGGTACGCCAGGGAACGCAAGGCGTTCGGCCAGGAAATCGGCAAGTACCAGGCCATCTCGTTCAAGATCGCCCGCATGGAGGCGAGGGCCCACACGGCACGCCTTGCCTACTACGACGCGGCCGCCAGGATGCTCGCCGGCAAGCCGTTCAAGACCCAGGCGGCCATCGCTAAGATGGTCGCAGGCGAGGCGGCCATGGACAACGCGCGGGATGCCACCCAGGTATTCGGCGGCTATGGCTTCATCAACGAGTTCACCGTGGCACGCCACTACCGCGACTCCAAGATCCTTGAAGTGGGGGAGGGCACCACGGAGGTCCAGCTGATGCTGATCGCCCGCGAACTGGGCCTGTAGCGGCCAGCCGCCGCACCCCGGACTGTAGCTGGCCTGAAAGGATCGATGATGATTGACAAGGTTGTTGCAAGCGCCGACGAAGCTGTGGCGGACATTCCGGACGGCTCCTCGCTTGCCGTGGGCGGGTTCGGCCTCTGCGGCATACCGGTCACCCTCATTGATGCCCTGCACAGGGCCGGCACGTCAGGGTTGGAAACCGTCAGCAACAACTGCGGGGTGGACGACTGGGGGCTGGGAATCCTGCTCCGCGACGGCAGGATCCGTCGCACCATCAGCTCCTATGTGGGCGAGAACAAGGAGTTCGCCCGGCAGTACCTCGCCGGCGAACTGGAAGTGGTGCTGACCCCGCAGGGCACCCTGGCCGAGAAGCTCCGGGCCGGCGGCGCCGGCATCCCCGCCTTCTACACCAAGGCGGGGGTCGGCACCCAGGTGTCCGACGGCGGCCTGCCGCAGAAATACGACGCCGACGGCGGCATCGCGGTCGCCTCAGCCCCCAAGGAGGTCCGCCCGTTCGGCGGGGTGGACTACGTGCTGGAGGAAGCTCTCACCCCGGACTTCGGCCTCGTCCACGCCTGGAAAGGCGACCGGCACGGCAACCTGGTGTTCCACGCCACGGCCATGAACTTCAACCCGCTCTGCGCCATGGCCGGAAGGATCACCATCGCCGAGGTGGAGGAACTCGTGGAGCCCGGTGAACTGGACCCCGAACACATCCACACCCCCGGTATCTTCGTGCAGCGGGTGGTGCTGGCCCCGGACGCGGAAAAGCGCATCGAAAAGCGGACCGTTGCCATCAGCCGGGAGGCAGGAGCATGAACGTGCAGGAAAACCGGGCACAGAGCACCGGCACGGACCCGAACAGCCCCGACGCGCCGCGGCCCGAAGCCGTCCGCCACGAGTACCGACGCTCGGCTTCCCAACCGCACGCGGGAGCCGCCGGTTCCACGGCACCGGCGGACAGCAAGGGATGGACGCGCAACGAGCTGGCAGCCCGGGTGGCCAAAGAGCTCCATAACGGCCAATACGTGAACCTCGGCATCGGCATGCCCACGCTGATCCCCAACTACATTCCGGACGGCGTGGAAGTGGTGCTCCACTCGGAGAACGGCATCCTGGGCGTCGGACCCTACCCGGCAGAGGACGACATCGATCCGGACCTGATCAACGCCGGCAAGGAAACCGTCACGGTCAACAAGGGGGCGGCGTTCTTCGATTCGGCGGCGTCCTTCGGCATGATCCGGGGTGGCCATGTGGATGTCGCCGTCCTGGGTGCCATGGAGGTTGCGGCCAACGGTGACCTCGCCAACTGGATGATCCCGGGCAAGATGGTCAAGGGCATGGGTGGCGCGATGGACCTGGTGTTCGGGGCCAAACGGGTCATCGTGATGATGGAACACGTGGACCGGAACGGCAAACCCAAGATCGTCCAGCAGTGTTCGCTGCCGCTGACCGGCAAGGGCTGCGTGGACCGGATCATCACTGACCTGGCCGTCATCGACGTGGTCCGCGACAGCTCCGGTTCCCGCCTGGTCCTGCAGGAGCTGGCGCCGAACGTCTCTGTGGAGGATGTCATCGCCGCCACCGGCGCGGAACTCTTCGAGGAAGACCGGGAACTGACGGTATGACGGCGGAGAATCCCCGGGTTATCGAACAGCGCGGACTGTACTACGACGAACTTGAAGAGGGAGTGGTCTACGCCCACCGGCCCGGCCGGACCGTGACCGAAGCGGACAACGTCCTGTTCACCACCCTCACCATGAACACCCAGGCCCTCCACCTCGACGCCGCCTGGAGTGCCACCCAACCGTTCGGCCAGCGCCTGGTCAACTCAATGTTCACGCTGGCCACCCTGGTGGGCCAGTCCGTCACCCAGCTGACCCAGGGAACCATCATCGCGCAGCTGGGCCTGACCGATGTGTCCTTCCCGCACCCGCTGTACCACGGTGACACGCTCTACACGGAGACCGTCATCAGCGGCAAACGGCCCTCGGGCTCCCGGCCGGGGCAGGGAATCGTCACCATGGAACATACCGGCCGGAACCAGGACGGTACCGTGGTGGCCCTGGCCACCCGCAGCTGCCTCATGTGGACCCGTGCCGCGCACGCTGAAGCGCAGCACGGAAAATAAGCCCGGCACGAAAAAATCATCGGAGAATGGCTGTATGACCTTTGCGATGGGCCCCGCCCTCCTCTTCTGCCCCGCCGACCGGCCCGAGCGGTACCGGAAAGCCGCCGCCCGCGCTGACGCCGTCATCCTTGACCTCGAGGACGCGGTGGCGCCGGCGGACAAGCAGCGCGCCCGCGGCGCCATCCTTGCCCAGGTGGGTTCCACAGGCGAGGAACCCGAGCTTGATCCCAGCCGCACCATCGTCAGGATCAACCCCGCGGGCACCGAGGAGTTCGAAAAAGACCTGCACTGCCTGGCGCACACGCCCTACAGGACGGTGATGCTGGCCAAAGCCGAAAGCGCGGACCAGCTCAAAGCGCTGGCGGGCTACCAGGTGGTGGCCCTGTGCGAAACGGCCCTGGGCGTCCTGAACGCTCCCGCCATTGCCGCCGCCCCCAACGTCGTTGCGCTGATGTGGGGTGCCGAGGACCTGCTCGCCACCCTGGGCGGCACCTCCAGCAGGACGGACGACGGCGGCTACCGGGCCGTCGCCCTCCACGCGCGGTCAACGGTCCTGGTGGCTGCCCGTGCCTTCGGGAAGCAGGCGGTTGATGCGGTTTACGTCAACATCCCGGACACTGACGGGCTGGCCGCCGAAGCGGCCGACGCCGTCGCGTCCGGATTCAGCTCCAAGGCCTGCATCCACCCCACGCAGGCCGCCGTGGTGCGGGAGGCCTACGCGCCGTCCGACGCCGATGTCGCCGCTGCCGCAGAGCTGCTGGACGCTGCCGCGGAGGCAGGCTCGGGCGTTTTCCGGCATAACGGGAAAATGATCGACGGGCCCATCCTCAAGCACGCCGAATCGATCCTCCGGCGGGCCGGCCAGAAAGCCTGACGGTCCGCGGCGTCCTGCAAACCGGCGGGCCGGTTGTACTGCTAGCCCTGCCGTCCCTGCCGGCGCCGCAGAGACAGGGGCGGGATCGGCTCGGAGAGGAACGTGCGCATCCACCGGTTCCCGGACGCCCGGAACTCCGCCCGGGTGGCGAACCGGTAGTGGTACCGGCGGACGCGCACCCAGCGCGGCGCCCCGCCGTCGAACGGGTCATGCCGGAGCAGCCGCAGGGTGGTCCGGTCCGCTTCCAGCAGCTTGCCGAGGAAGGCATGGAACCATTCCTCGTGCACGGTCCGCAGCGGCAGGAACCACATCAGCCAGTCCAGCCGCAGGTGGTACGGCGCCCACTGGCGGGGTATCCGGCGCAGGTCCCCGGGCTTGCCCTTGAATCCGTATTCACGCCAGTCGGAGGAGTCGTCGGGGTCGTCGTCAAGGGTTCCTGCCACCACGATCTCAATGCGTTCCCGGGTCACAGTTCCGAAGGCACCGTAGGCGTTGACCAGCTGCCAGCGGTTGAAACTGGCGTTCATCAACTGCCGGCGCGAGAACAGGTTGCGCAGCGGCTGGTAGCTCAGGGCCAGCAGCAGGGCGGTGGCCGCCAACGTGACAGCCAGCCACCACAGGGGCGTTTCACGGCCTGCCTCCCCGTGCCAGTCCAGCGGGATCACCGGCAGGACCGCGTGTGCGACGGGGTCACTGACGGCGGCGAACGCCAGCACAACGGCGATCCAGTTCAGCCAGGCGAAGTTCCCGGACGCCACCAGCCAGAGCTGGGTGGCGATGATGATGGCCGCTGCCGCACTGGCAACGGGCTGGGGCGCGAACAGGAGGAATGGCACCACCAGCTGGGCGAAGTGGTTGCCCACCACTTCCATCCGGTGGAGCGGTTTGGGCAGCAGGTGCGCCTGCCGGCTGAGCGGCCCCGGCATGGGCTGGGTTTCGTGGTGGTAGTAGAGGGCGGTGAGGTCCCGCCACTCGCGGCCGCCGCGGATCTTGATCATCCCGGCACCGAATTCGAGCCGGAACACCAGCCACGCCACCAGGATCATGATGGTGCGCGGCGGATCGGTCTGGTCAGACCCCAGGAAGGCCACCGTGAAGCCGGCCTCCAGCAGCAGCATCTCCCAGCCGAAGCCGTAGAAAGTCTGTCCCACGTTCACGATCGACATGTACAGCAGCCACAGGCCCAGGAAAGCGATCAGCGGCACCCATGGCGGTCCCAGCTGCGGAATGCCCGCTACGAGGAGGGACGAGACCACCAGCCCGGCTGCACAGACGCCACGCAGGAGGCCGTCCGAATAGCGCCAACGGAACAGCGTGGGCCGGCGCAGCCGGCTGAAGCCGGAAAGGTAGTCGGGCACCGGAAGCAGTCCGCGCTCACCCAGCAGCGCCGGGAACTGGTTGAGCGAGGACAGGAAAGCCACGAAGAACAGCGCGGCCACTCCCCGCTGCAGCACCTGCCGGGCGAACTCGTAGTCCGCCGCATCGAACCAGGAAAGCCAGTCCACGAAATCCACGTTACGCCCGGCCGCGTCGGGGTCAAGGCGTGCAGGCCGCGGCGTACCGGACCGCATTGGTGCGGGATACTTAACCCATGCAGCCACGCAGAATCGCCATCCTCGGATCCACCGGTTCCATCGGCACCCAGGCGATTGACGTCGTCGACGGCGCCCCGCATCTTTTCGAGGTCGTGGCACTGAGCGCCGGGGGCGGCAACCCCGCGCTCCTGGCCCGGCAGGCCGTCCACACCGGTGCGGCGGCCGTCGGCATCGCCGCCGGGGACGCCCGCGAGCTTGCCGTGCTGATCGACGAAGCAGCCGCCGCAGCGGGCCGTTCCGGCTACCGCCCGGAGATCATCGCCGGACCGGATGCCTCCACGCGCATCGCGGAGCTGGACACCGATGTGGTGCTAAACGGCATCACCGGGTCCATTGGCCTTGCACCCACCCTTGCCGCGCTGAAATCCGGCGCCACGCTGGCGCTGGCAAACAAGGAATCGCTGATCGTCGGTGGTTCGCTGGTGAAGGCTGCTGCGCGCGACGGGCAGATCGTTCCCGTGGACTCCGAGCACTCCGCCATCGCCCAATGCCTGCGCTCGGGCAGTGCAGCGGAAGTGGACAAGCTGGTCCTCACCGCCTCCGGCGGGCCCTTCCGCGGCCGGAGCCGGGAAGAACTGCACGGGGTCACGCCGCAGGAAGCCCTCGCCCACCCCACCTGGGACATGGGGCTGATGGTCACCACCAACTCCGCCACCCTGGTCAACAAGGGGCTCGAAGTCATCGAAGCACACCTCCTGTTCGACATCCCGCTGGACCGGATCGACGTGGTGGTCCATCCCCAGTCCGTGGTGCACTCCATGGTGCAGTTCGTGGACGGCTCCACCATCGCGCAGGCCTCCCCGCCGGACATGCGGCTGCCCATCGCCCTGGGGTTGGGGTGGCCGGACCGGGTGCCCAACGCGGCGGCGCCGTGTGACTGGACCAAGGCAGCCACCTGGACGTTCGAGCCGCTCGACGCAGCAGCCTTTCCCGCGGTGGACCTTGCCAAGGACGCGGCGAAGCAGGGGAGCACCTTCCCCGCGGTCTTCAACGCCGCCAACGAGGAAGCCGTGACAGCCTTCCACGCCGGGCGGATCCGCTTCACGGACATCGTGGACACCGTGGATGCGGTCCTCAGCGAACACACAGGTTCCTCCCGGCTGACGGTGGAATCCGTGCTGGATGCTGAGAGCTGGGCACGGGCCCGCGCCCACGAACGTTTAGCAGTCAGCAGTCTCTAGGGAAGCAGCAGCACCTCCATGACCCCCGTTCTTCTTTTCATCCTCGGCGTCGTCTTCGTAGCCATCGGCATCGCCGCGTCCATCGCGCTGCACGAAGTGGGACACCTGGTACCCGCCAAGCTCTTCAAGGTGCGCGTCACCAAGTACATGATCGGTTTCGGCCCCACCCTGTGGTCGCGGCGGAAGGGCGAAACCGAATACGGCGTGAAGGCCATCCCGCTGGGCGGCTACGTGTCCATGATCGGCATGTACCCGCCCAACAAGGAGGACGGCTCCGTCCGGCCCTCCAGCACCGGGATGTTCCAGACGCTGGCCACCGAGGCCAGGTCCATGGCGCACGAGGAAGTGGGGCCCGGGGACGAAAAACGCGTCTTCTACCGCCTTCCGGTATGGAAGAAAGTCATTGTCATGCTGGGCGGGCCCGCCATGAACATGATCCTCGGCGTCCTCCTCATGGCAATCCTCCTCATGGGCTTCGGCACGGCCACGGCAACCACCACCATTTCGGATGTCTCAAAATGCCAGGTTGCCGCCGGCGAAACCGTGGACCCGGATTCGGCCGACTGCCAGCTGACCCCGGCAGCCGCGGCCGGCCTGCAGCCCAACGACACTGTCACGTCCTTCGACGGAAAAGAAGTCACCAGCTGGGACCAGCTGACCGAATGGATCCGGGCATCCGCGGGCCGGGAAGTGGCCATCACGGTTGAGCGCGGCGGCTCTTCGGTGTCCACCACTGTCACCCCCGTCCTCTCCGCCCGGCCCATCATCGGCGTCGACGGCCGGCAGGAAACCGATGCGTCGGGCACCCTGCGCTACCAGGACGTTGGCTTCCTCGGCATTGGTTCGCAGACCGAACTGGTGCCGCAGCCGGCGTCGTCCGTCCTGCCGATGGCGGGGGAGAACATCAGGCAGGTGGCAGGAGTGATCTTCAACCTTCCGGCCCGTGTGGTGGGCGTGGCGAAGGCCGCCTTCAGCGAGGAACCGCGCGATCCCAACGGACCCATCAGCGTGGTGGGCGTGGGGCGGGTGGCCGGCGAGGTGGCCGCCATGGAAGAGATTCCGCTGCAGTCCCGGGTGGCCACCCTGGTGGGGCTGCTGGCCGGACTGAACTTCGCCCTTGCCGTCTTCAACCTGGTTCCGTTGCTGCCGCTCGACGGCGGCCATGTGGCCGGCGCACTGTACGAGGGTGCACGGCGCCAGGTAGCAAAACTCTTCGGTAAGCCGGACCCCGGTGCCTTCGACATCGCCAAGATGCTCCCGGTCACGTATGTGGTGGCCGCCCTGCTGATGGGCATGAGTGCGCTGCTGATCTACGCCGACATCGTCAAACCCGTGAACCTCTTCGGATGATGGGCCGGCCCGTCGATGGGAACCTGTAGCTTCAAATGGCTGACTATCGATAATCAGCTCAATACGGCTGAGATTAAATAATCAGCTATTTATGATTGATTATTGGCTATCACCCGCATACGGTTGAGGTATGTACGTACTCACCATCGACCAGCGTGGCAGCACCTCCGACGTTGACCGCGTGCCCCACCTGATCGCGGAACTGCGCAGCCTCACCGGTGCCCATTTCGAACGCTCCGTCGGCGACGAACTCCAGGGAACCGTCGGCGACGCCCTGGACGTGGTGGACATTGCCTTGCACGCTCTGCGGAGCGGGCACTGGTACGTCGGTATTGGCATCGGTGACGTCCGCCTCGAACCTGGCCGGAGCCCGCGCGAAGGGACCGGAAGCGGCTTCGTGGCTGCCCGCACGGCAGTGGAAACCGCCAAGGGTGCGGCCGGCCATGTTCCGTTGTCGGTGGTGGCGGGCACCATGGACAGTGGCACAGGCGCACCCCGGAATTCCCGGGAAGAGCCCGCCGGCACAAACAACGGAGCCACTGCTGGAACGAACGCCGAAATGAACACTTCAGTGAATACCGCAGCACATGCAGCCACGAACGCCGCAGCGAATGCCCAGGCCGTCCTGCGCCTGATAGGACGCCTGGTGCAACAGCGGACGGAGGCGCAGTGGCGCGTGGTTGACCGGCTGCGGGCAGCGGGCGGAGGGGGCAGGCATGGCAGCCAGAAGCCCGTGGCCCGGGAACTGGGAATTACGGAGCAGTCGGTGAGCCGCGCCGTCCTTCGTTCCGGCTGGCAGGAAGAATGGGCTGCCAGGCCGGCAGCAGCAATGCTCCTGGATTACGCCCTTGCCCATACCAAAGGAGACCGGTGACCGCATTGTGGATCGCTGCTGCACTGCTGGCGGCAGGTTTTGGCGGCTGGCCCGTCACCGCCCTCGTCTTCCGGCTGGCCCGGACAATTGACGACAAGGCGGACGCGGCCGCCAAGGGACGTGACACTGCAGACGATCCCTCGGCCGACGTCACGGTGGACGTCCCGGGCCGGGCCCCGGACGACGACGCCGGCCAGGCTGTCAACGGTGAGCTGACGGCGGCGACTGGCCAGCCGGCGTCGGGCGTTCCCGCCGAACCCGTCCAGCGGATCCTCCGCGGCGGTGCCATCATCGGGGTCCTGGAGCGACTCGGCGTCTGCCTGGCCATCCTGGCCGGTCAGCCGGTTGCCATCGCGTACATCGTCGCCGTCAAGGGGCTGGGCCGGTTCGCTGAACTCAAGGAAACCCCGGTGGCCGCGGAGCGGTTCATCATCGGCACGCTGGCGTCCATGCTGTGGGCCGCGGGGATAGCGGCAGCCGTGAAGGTGATTTTCCTGGCCTAGGCCGGGGGAGCGATAGGGTAGCGCTATGACAGTTTTTGCCGTTGAGTACGTTTACGCCGCTGATTCCACCGAAGCCCGCAACGAGGCACGCCCCGCCCACCGCGAATGGACCGGCGGCTTGGCCGAGGACGGCGTGATCCTTGCCAGCGGACCCTATGGAGACGGCGCCGGCGCGCTGCTGATCTTCAAAGCGGACAACGAAGCATCCCTGAACTCGGTCCTCAAGCAGGATCCGTTCGCCGCCGCCGGGGTCATAGCCGGCATCCGCGTCACCGAATGGTCACCCGTGACCGGCATGCTCGCCGGCCTCGCAGCCTAAGCCATTTACCCTTCACCTCTAGGAGTCCACGTGACCTCGGTCAGCCTGGGAATGCCCGCAGCACCGCCGCCCGTCCTTGCCCCGCGCCGCAAGACGCGCCAGATCAAAGTCGGTTCGGTGGGAGTAGGCTCGGATTCCCCCATCAGCGTGCAGTCGATGACCACCACGCCCACCACCGACATCAACGCCACCCTGCAGCAGATCGCGGAACTTACCGCCTCCGGCTGCGACATCGTGCGCGTTGCATGCCCGTCGGCCGATGATGCCGAAGCATTGCCCATCATTGCCCGCAAGTCCCAGATTCCGGTCATCGCGGACATCCACTTCCAGCCCAAATACGTCTTCGCTGCCATCGAAGCCGGCTGCGCGGCCGTTCGGGTCAACCCCGGCAACATCCGCAAGTTCGATGACCAGGTGAAGGAAATCGCCGCGGCCGCCCGGGACCACGGAACCTCCATCCGCATTGGCGTCAACGCCGGCTCGCTGGAACCGGGAATCCTCAAGAAGTACGGCAAGGCCACCCCCGAGGCCCTGGTTGAATCCGCTGTCTGGGAAGCCTCCCTGTTCGAAGAGCACGGCTTCCACGATTTCAAGATCTCGGTCAAGCACAACGACCCCGTGATTATGGTGGCCGCCTACGAGATGCTCGCCGAAAAGGGCGACTGGCCCCTCCACCTCGGCGTGACCGAGGCCGGTCCGGCATTCCAGGGAACCATCAAGTCCGCGACCGCCTTCGGCGCACTGCTCTCCCGGGGCATCGGCGACACCATCCGCGTCTCCCTCTCGGCCCCGCCCGTTGAGGAGATCAAGGTGGGAAACCAGATCCTGCAGTCACTGAACCTGCGGCCCCGCAAGCTCGAAATCGTGTCCTGCCCGTCCTGCGGACGCGCGCAGGTGGACGTCTACACGCTCGC
Source organism: Pseudarthrobacter sp. SL88 (assembly GCF_026672455.1). NCBI lineage: Bacteria > Bacillati > Actinomycetota > Actinomycetes > Micrococcales > Micrococcaceae > Pseudarthrobacter > Pseudarthrobacter sp. SL88. The sequence goes on along the minus strand of NZ_JAPPRD010000001.1, from coordinate 2,485,587 downwards.
CGAGCAGGTCACAGCCGGCCTGGAAGGCATGGAGATCCCGCTGCGCGTCGCCGTCATGGGCTGCGTGGTCAACGGACCGGGCGAGGCACGCGAAGCCGATCTCGGCGTCGCCTCCGGCAACGGCAAGGGACAGATCTTTGTGAAGGGTGAAGTCATCAAGACTGTGCCGGAGAGCCAAATTGTTGAGACACTGATCGAAGAGGCCATGCGTATCGCGGAAGAGATGGGGGAGGCCGATGGCGAAGATGCTGTCAAAGGTGGCCCCGTGGTTAGCGTCTCGTAAGGACGAGCCGGACCCGCCGGGGATATCCGTCCGCACCCTGGACGGGGGCGACACCGCAGCGCTCAGGCTTTTGGCTGAGCAGGACCGTGTGGCCAACGTGTTCATCCTCGCGCATTTACGCACTGCCGGTACTGCCGCTCCCACCAGCGGCGGTGCCGGCATCGTGGGTGTTTTCGACGACGGCATGCTGGTGGGTGCCTGCTGGGCGGGCGCCAACCTGGTCCCCGTCCAGCTCGACCCGGCCTTCGCGCCGCTGGTGGCCGAAGCCGCCAACCGTTCCGGCCGGCGCTACGCGTCGGCTTTCGGCCCCGCGGATGCGGTGCTGGCCCTTCACGGGGAACTTGCTGAACTGGGCCACCGCGCCCACGAGATCCGCCCGGACCAGCCCCTGATGGTGATCGACGGGCCGGCCGACGTTCCACCCAACCCGGGCTTGGGACTGGGCGAACTCGCAGACTTCGAGCGCATCCTGCCCGCCTGCGCCGCCATGTTCGAAGAGGAAGTGGGCTACTCGCCGTTCCTGGGCGGCCGGGAGTTCTACAGCCGCCGGGTCGAAGGGCTGATCCGGCAGGGCTATTCGCTGGCCCACCTCAACGAAGCCAAGGAAGTGGTCTTCAAAGCCGAGCTCGGCGCGGTCACTGCCGATGTCACCCAGGTCCAGGGGGTGTGGATGAATCCGCTGTACCGCGGGAAGGGCCTGAGCTCCGGCTATATGTCCGCCGTCGTGGAACAGGCGCAGAAGATCGCACCGCTGACCAGCCTTTACGTCAACGGCTTCAACGTCAGGGCCAGATCCACTTATGAACGTGTCGGCTTCCGCCAGGTGGGCACGTTCGCTACAGTTCTCTTCTAGCGGCCCGAAGCAGGGCCGTATGTGGACTTGGGGGAAAATTGAAGACTTCTGTGCTGGGTACGTTTGCGGTTTCTGCGGTTCTCGTCATCGGTGTTTCAGCCTGCGGAGGCACCTCGGCACCAGAGGGGGACGCTGCGTCGGCGGGGAGCTCTGCCTCAGCCAGAGCATCGGCGGAAACGACCACTCCCTCGCCAACCCCTACGCCGGACAAGGCGTACACCAGCGAGGAGCTTGCCGGGGTCGTGCGCGAGGTGCGGGACTCGGCAGACCGGCGGCTGACACCGGTCCCCGGCGACCAGCTGACCACCACGGTGCAGCAGTCCAAGGACCTTATGTCCTCCATCGAGGTAGAGCCGGCGGAATGCAAGGATCTTGCGGCCTCCAGCACGGTACCGTCCTTGGACGGGGCGGCAATTGCCATGGGCCTCAGCACGGACGCCGCCTCCGGTATGGTCACCGCCCTGTCCCTCATGTCGGGACTGGACCAGGCCGCGCTGGCGAAAGTCTCCGACCCCTCGGAGCAGTTGGAGAAGTGCTCGAACATGGTCATGACCGCCGCGGGCGTCAAGGTGGCGGTTGCCATCACCCGCATCGATGGCGTCAGCGGGGTTGAGGGAACCACCGCGTTCCGCACCGAAACGACACTGCCTAACGGCCAGGTCCAGTCGGTTACCACTGCCCAGGCTGTCCACCACGGCGTGGTGCTGACCGCCGTCGCATCCGGCGGAACAGACGGTGCGGGTGCCCAGGAGCAGGCAGGGTCGCTCCTGGATTCCGCGGCAGCCCTCATCAAGTAGGCCGCCCGGCGGCGTACTGTCCGGCTTTTCTTCCGGGCAATAGCCCGCCACGGAAGAATTTACTTGTCAACGTGCCCGCCATCACATAGGTTCGATCTAGCTGCGCTGAGTGGAGTGGGCGGTCTCACCAGTCCTCACCTGTAATAAGGCGATAACGGCGTTGAGCCACGCCCGGATGCAATGACCAGCCCTATTGGGGGGCCAGGGGCTTTGCACAACCGGGCGTGGCTCTACTGTTTCCGGGCGAGGCGCGCTGTGCCGGTAGATTGGTATGCAGACGAATTTGTCCGGCCCTGCTGATCCAGCACTTTTCCAGAAACGGATACCACCCGTGGTCCTTAGAATGTCCCAGCTTTTCCTGCGCACCCTGCGTGAAGATCCCGTCGACGCAGAGGTGGCCAGCCACAAACTGCTGGTCCGCGCCGGCTACATCCGCCGCGCGGCTCCCGGGATCTACACCTGGCTGCCGCTGGGCCTGAGCGTACTCCGCAAGGTGGAGCAGGTCATCCGTGAGGAAATGACCGCCATCGGTGCCCAGGAAGTCCACTTCCCGGCCCTGCTGCCGCGTGAACCCTACGAGGCAACCAACCGCTGGACCGAATACGGCGAGGGGCTGTTCCGGCTGCAGGACCGCAAGGGCGCCGACTACCTCCTGGCCCCCACGCACGAGGAAATGTTCACCCTCCTCGTGAAGGACCTGTATTCCTCCTACAAGGACCTGCCCCTCAGCCTGTACCAGATCCAGAACAAGTACCGCGACGAGGCACGTCCCCGGGCAGGCCTCCTCCGGGGCCGCGAGTTCATCATGAAGGATTCCTATTCCTTCGACGTGGACGACGCCGGCCTGGACGCCAGCTACGCGGCCCACCGGTCCGCCTACCTCAAGATCTTCGCTCGACTCGGCCTTGATGTTGTCCCCGTGGCAGCCACCGCCGGCGCCATGGGCGGCTCCCGGAGCGAGGAGTTCCTGTTCCCCACGGAAATCGGCGAAGACACCTTTGTCCGGTCTGCCGCCGGTTACGCAGCCAACGTCGAAGCCGTCACCACCGTGGTGCCCGAGGACATCGACTTCAGGGGTGCGCCTGCGGCGGAGGTCCTGGACACCCCTGATACACCCACCATTGAGACCCTGGTCAACGCATCCAACCAGATCGCGCCCCGGGCCGAGGCCGACGGCGGCGCCTGGACTGCCGCTGACACGCTGAAGAACGTTGTCCTCGCCGTAACGCTGCCCACCGGTGAACGCCAACTGGTGGTCGTCGGCCTTCCCGGCGACCGTGGCGTGGACCTGAAACGCGTCGAGGCCAACATCGGCGCGTTCCTGCCGATGGCCGGCGAGATCGGACTCGAGCAGGCCGGTGAGGAGGACCTTAAGAAGCAGCCCCTGATCGTCAAGGGTTATCTGGGCCCCGGACTGTCGCTGGACGCCCCGCTCCTGGGCTCCGAAGGGGCCACCAAGCTGCTGTACCTGGTGGATCCGCGGGTGGTCAGCGGCACCAGCTGGATCACTGGCGCCAACGAGGCTGGCAAGCACGTCTTCGGCCTCGTTGCCGGCCGCGACTTCACCTGGGACGGCGTCATCGAGTGCACCGAGGTCCGCGCCGGCGACCCCGCACCGGACGGTTCCGGCCCCCTGGAAACGGCACGGGGCATCGAAATGGGCCACATCTTCCAGCTCGGCCGCAAGTACGCCGCAGCCCTGGACCTCAAGGTGCTGGACCAGAACGGCAAGCAGGTCACGGTCACCATGGGTTCCTACGGCGTCGGCGTCACCCGTGCGGTGGCTGCGCTGGCCGAGGCCAACCATGATGCCAAGGGCCTCACCTGGCCGCGCGCCGTGGCACCTGCCGACGTCCACGTCGTCGCGGTGGGCAAGGGCGAGGACATTTTCGCCGCCGCTGAGCAGCTGTCCCTGGGCCTCGAAGCCGCCGGCCTTGACGTCATCTACGACGACCGCTTCAAGGTGTCCCCGGGCGTGAAGTTCGGTGACGCCGAACTGCTGGGCGTGCCCACCATCCTTGCTGTCGGCCGCGGGCTGGTGGACGGCGTCGTGGAGATCAAGGACCGCCGCACCGGAGAGGCCGAGAACGTCGCGGTGGACAAGGCTGTTGACTACGTGGTCAACGCCGTCCGCAACAGCTGATCCCGGGCGTGGACTTCGGTCTTGAGCATCTCCAGCTGACCACCCTCATCCTCATCGTCCTGGCCGGCTTCGGTGCCGGCTGGGTCGATGCGGTGGTGGGCGGGGGAGGGCTGATCCAGTTGCCCGCGCTGCTGCTGGTCCCGGGCATCACGCCGGTGCAGGCGCTGGCAACCAACAAACTGGGTTCGATTTTTGGGACAACCACCAGTGCCGTCACCTATTACCGCCGGGTGGGGCCGGACCTGAAGACGGCGCTGCCCATGGCGGTGATTGCCCTCGCCGGGAGCTTCGGCGGCGCGATCCTGGCGGCCAACCTGCCCGCCAGCGTCTTTAAGCCGATCATCGTCGCCGCGCTGGTCGCCGTCGCGCTTTTCACGGCACTCAAGCCCAACGTCGGGGACATTACGGCGCTGCGGCACGACGGCCACAAGCACTACGTCGTGGCCTGCCTGATCGGTGCGGTCATCGGTTTCTATGATGGCCTGATCGGTCCGGGCACCGGATCGTTCCTTGTCATCGCGCTGGTATCGGCCATGGGCTACGCGTTCCTGGAGGCCAGTGCCAAGGCCAAGATCGTGAACATGGCAACCAATGCCGGTGCCCTCATGTTCTTCCTGCCGCACGGCTCGATCCTGTGGGGACTCGGCCTGCTGCTGGGCATCGCCAACATGGCCGGCGGCTACCTTGGCGCACGGACCGCGGTCAAGCAGGGAAGCCGGTTCGTCAGGGTGGTATTCCTGGTGGTGGTGGCCGCCCTGATCGTTAAACTCGGGTTTGACGTGTGGCAGGAAAACTTCGCCTGACCGGCCCCGCCCCGGCATGGTCCGGACCCCGCGGCGGCACCCCTCGTCGCTGCCGGGGACAGCGCGTAGCATGCAGGTATGTCACACGGCGACGACGCCTACGGGCCGGCCCTGGAAGCGGCTGCCAGGCACGCCACGGCCTGGCTGGACAGCCTTCCCGGCCGGCATGTGGGCCCGGCCTTGCAGGCGCATGACCTCACGGACGTGTTCGGCGGAAGCCTCCCGGACCAGGGCCTCCCAGCGGAAGATGTGGTGGACTTCCTGGCCCGGGCTGCCGAACCCGGTCTCATGGCGATGCCCTCCAGCCGTTTCTTTGGCTGGGTCATCGGCGGAACCCTGCCCGCGGCGCTGGCCACGGACTGGCTGGTCAGCGCCTGGGACCAGAACGCCGGGCTGCGCTACGCCACCCCTGCCATGGCTGCCATCGAGGAAGCCGCCGGGACGTGGCTTGTGGACCTGCTGGGATTGCCGGCGGGCTCCGACGTCGGGTTCGTGACCGGCGCCACGATGGCCAACTTCACCGGCATGGCCGCGGGGCGGTGGCGGCTCCTTGCCGACGCCGGCTGGGACCTGGACCGCGACGGGCTGGCGGGCGCGCCGCGGATCCGCTGCATCGTGGGCCGTGAACGGCACGACACCGTGGACCTGGGACTGCGGTACCTGGGGCTGGGCCAACCGGCCGTGGTCGAGGCCGACAGCCAGGGACGGATGATTGCTGACGCCCTGGACGCAGCACTGGGAGCCGGCAGCGGGCCGGCGCTCGTCTGCCTGCAGGCCGGGAACCTCCATTCCGGTGCATTCGACCCCTTTACCGAGGCCATCAGGGTGGCCAGGAAACACAACGCCTGGGTGCACGTCGACGGTGCCTTCGGGCTGTGGGCGGCAGCATCGCCGGAACTGCGGCATCTGACGGATGGAATCGATGGCGCCGACTCGTGGGGGACTGATGCCCACAAGACGCTGAACGTCCCCTACGACTGCGGCATCGCCATAGTCCGTGACGCCCCGGCCCTGCGTGCGGCCATGGGGCTGCATGCGAGCTACCTAGTGCACGATGCCGAGGGGCCGGGCGATCCGTTCGAAAAGGTGCCCGAACTGTCCCGGCGGGCCCGGGGCGTCCCGGTGTGGGCGGCGCTAAGGAGCCTGGGCAGGACCGGCGTTGCCGCACAGGTCAACGGGCTGGCCACCGCAGCCGCACGGATCGCTGCGGGGCTGCGGGGCATCGACGGGGTCGAAGTACTCAATGACGTGCAGTACACCCAGGTCAGCCTGTCATTCGGCGACGACGACACCACCCGGGCCGTGACCGCCCGCATCATCGCGGATGGCAGGGTGTGGATGTCCGGCTCCCGGTGGCGGGACCGGGACATCCTTCGCGTCTCTGTCAGTAACTGGCGGACCGGCGCTGACGACGTTGCAACAGCTGTGGACGCGGTCAGGTCCGCCCTCCAGGCCGTGCGGGCGCACTAACGGCTTGCCTGCAACCCGGTGAAGCAACCCGTCACTCAGCGGAGCGTTCCGGACCCACTGTCCTGCCCCGGTTCAGGCAGCAAACGGGCCGGCGGCAACCCCGGCAGCGTCCGTCCCGCCAGCGTACTGGCCACCCAGAGGGACCGGGCAAGGTCGCCCCGGTGGTGGGGTTCGGCCGCATACCAGAGGGCATTCGCCACCTCCCGGACGACCGCCCACTGCCGGGCTGCCTCCGGGTCCAGTCCTGCCGCGGTACTGAAGTCTTCACAGCGGCGCCGCAGCGCCGCCTCCGGACCGTCCGCCGGCAGGTCGTACAGCCGGTTCCACAGCAGCGGAGCGACGGCGAACTCGGCCTCGCCGATCAGCGGCTGCGGGTCGATCGCAACGTACCGTCCGGCCGGCTGTCGGCTTCCGGGCCGCCCGGTGCCAGGACGGGCCAGGATGTTCAGGAAGTGCAGGTCAGTGTGGACCAGCACGTCACGGGCGGAGCGGCGGCCCACAGCGCCGCGGGTCTGGCAGACCTCAAGGGCAGCCTCGAGCAGCCACCGCGGAAAGGGCCGGCCCAGCTGGTCCCAGTCCGCGGGAAATTCATCGCTCCACTGCTCGGCGCGGGCCGCGATGTGTTCGAAGGCGCTCCACTCCGGCCGGGCGTCGGGCACCAGGCTGAGCTGCCGGACCAGGCCGCCCCACACTGCTGCCGCCTCGTCCAGCGGCACGTCGTTGAGGGAGGCGCCCGCCTCCAGCCGTTCCAGGAGCATGGAGCACGTTTGCCCATCCCGCTCCAGCAGGCCCACGGCACCGCGACCGGCCCACAGTGCCAGGGCCTGGGGCTCGCCGAGGCCTTCGTTATGGGGGTAGGCGACCTTGAGGGCGGCAGGCGTGCCATCCTCCCTCAGCACGGGCACCACCACTGCCCCATGGCCGCTCCAGGGCGGGGCCCCCGGAAGGAGGGCGGACGCCAGGTTCCACTGTTCCATCCGGCCGGCAATCAGGCCCGGGAGCGAGGCAAGCCAGGCCCGCCCGGAACTGCTGCGGCGGTACCTCGCGTCGAGTTCGGACGGGATGGGCACGCTCGTTGCTGGAGTCATCGGCATCAGCCTAGTGTCTGCAGGGCCGGGCTAACTGCCGGCCGGCAATGCGGGCAGCCCGGCAGCATCCAGGACGACACCCGGCACCGGGCCCGGGTCGGCGCCCCAATGGACGGTCCGGGCAGCAGCTGATTCAAGCATCGAGAGGGCCCACGTCCGGTCAGCGCCCCCGGTCAAGGCAACCAGGTCGCCGTATACGGGCAAAGCAGCTGCCTCGAGCGTGCCCAGGCCTGTGGCCGGGGCGCTGAGGAAATTTGCATCCAGTGCGTATCCCGGCGGCTGCGGCGGGGCCGCCTGGCACGCCAGCCGGAGGCGGTTTTCGGTTTCTTCCGCGACGGCCCGGTGCTGCTGGAGGAATTCCGACGCCGGCACGGCATCTTCCGCAGCCAGGCGCGGCAGGGCTGCCTGGTACCCGTAGGCCGCCTTCTGCTCAGCCTGCAGCACGGCCGCAAGCCCGGCCCCGGCAGTTCCCGCTTCGACAGTTTTTCCGGCGGCACCATCTGCGGAAAGACTGCCGCTTGCGGGCGACGCTCCTCCCGGTGTTGCGCCCAGGGGTGCGGTGGTGGTGCCAGGTGCCGCGAACGGGCAATCCGCCGGCAGCGGCGTGGGGGCGGAGCCGGCCTGCTGGCCGGAACCTGCGGCCGCGTCCGCCTGGTCCGCGGCAGCCCCCGTGACTGCGCCAGGCTCACCGGCGGCTGCGGCAAGTTGCCGGGCGGCCAGCAGCTGTGCGGTCCCCGCACCCGCGAGCAGGCGCGCCATCCCGCCGTCGGCCTCCTGCGCATCCTTGAGCCGGCGGGAACCGCTGGCGGCCAAGGCCCTGGCCAGATCCACGGCATTGGGAGCAGCAGCCGGCGCCGGGGACCCCGACGCCGTTGGGTGGGTTGTCGCGGACGGGCCGGGCGACGTGGAGGGGCGGGCCGATGGTGACGTCGGCGAACCCGCCGGCAGGAAGGCGCGGGCCTGGAAAGTCAGCAACGTCACAACCGCCTGCGCGGGACGCCCCGCAACGCCGTCACCTGCCCCCGGGGCGGCAAGGTCCAACCCTGCGGCCCGCAGTGCCAAGGCGTCTTCCAGGGCAGCCGCGCGGGCCTGATCGGTGAACGTCGGCGGGGCCGGAGCGGGCTGCTCGCCCGGAATGACGGCGAATCCAAGGCTGAGGACCAGCAGGGCTGCCAGCGAAAAGACGGCGTACCGCACGTAGCGCATCCGCGGTTTTCTTTCCTGGCTGTCGTCTTTCACAACAGACCATGGTGTCACGGCGGAAGGGGATCCGGGTGCACCACTGGACCGGTAAAATGGCTACGCTAGTACACACCACATCATCTATAAGGGAGGCGGCCGGCATCGTGAGCAATGCAGAAGCCCAGGCTTCATCAGACCACACCGCACCGGGGAAGGCTGATTCCGCGCCGGCCCACAATCCGGAAGCCGACCGGCTCCGGGCCCTCCTTGAACCGTCCGTCCTGGCCAACCGGCTGTACCTCGAGGACGTCACCATCAACGTTGCCGGCTCCCACCGGGTGCTCCACGTCGTGGTGGACCTGCCGCAGGAAGAAACCGGCGGCGTGAGCCTCGATGTCATCGCTGACATCTCGAAGGTGCTCTCGGATGTCCTCGATACAGATCCCGGCGCCGACACCCGCCCGTACGACCTCGAAGTCTCGTCACCCGGCGTCGGCCGCCCCCTGACGGAACCGCGCCACTGGCACCGCGCCAAAGGCCGGATTGCCAGCGTCAAGGTCATCCAGGGTGAGAACATCACCGGACGCATCCAGTCGGTGGATGACGGGGGAGTCACCCTGGTACCGGAAATCGCCGTCAAGAAGGGCATGAAACCCAAGCAGGGCGATCCCGTAAAACTTCCTTTCGACAGGATCCGCACCGGAAAAGTCGAGATCGAATTCAGCCACCTTTCGGAAGATGGCCTGGAACCAGAACACAATGGACCTTCCGAGGAGGCCTGATGGATATTGACATGAGCGCACTGAGACTTTTGGAGCGTGAGCGTGAAATTCCGCTGGACCTCCTGATTCCCACCATTGAGCAGGCGCTGCTGGTGGCCTATCACAAGTCGCCCGGCGCCTTCGAAAAAGCCCGTGCAGAGCTTGACCGCAAGAGCGGCCACGTGACCATCTGGGCTGTTGAAATTGACGACGACGGCGCACCGATCGGCGAGTTCGAAGACACCCCCGCGGGCTTCGGCCGCATCGCTGCCAGTACCGCCCGCCAGATCATCCTGCAGCGCCTGCGCGACGTTGAGGATGACAACGTGCTGGGCGAGTTCAAGGGCCGCGAAGGTGAGCTGGTATCCGGCACCATCCAGCAGGGCAACAACCCGCACATGATCCAGGTGAACCTCGGTTCGCTGGAAGCGCTCCTGCCGCCGCCCGAGCAGGTGCCGGGGGAGAAGTACATCCACGGCAACAGGCTCCGCGCCCTCGTCATCGACGTCCACCGCGGCACCAAGGGTCCGTCAGTCACGCTGTCCCGCTCCCACCCCGGCCTCGTCCGCAAGCTGTTTGAACTGGAGGTCCCGGAAATCGCGGACCACTCAGTGGAGATTGTGGCACTGGCACGCGAAGCAGGGCACCGGACCAAGATCGCCGTGAAGGCCAACGCATCCGGCATCAACGCCAAGGGCGCCTGCATCGGTGAGATGGGTTCCCGCGTCCGCGCCGTCATGACGGAGCTCAACGACGAAAAGATCGACATCGTTGACTTCAGCGAGAACCCGGCGACGTTCATCGCCAGCGCCCTCTCGCCGTCGCGCGTGAATTCCGTCACCATCACCGACGAAGCAACCCGCTCCGCGCGGGTGGTGGTCCCCGACTACCAGCTGTCCCTGGCGATCGGCAAGGAAGGCCAGAACGCCCGCCTCGCCGCCAAGCTGACCGGTTGGCGTATCGACATCGTTTCCGACGCCGCCGCGCCGAAGGAAAACTGAAGCACTTTCAGCGCCCCGTCCCAGGTGGCCTGCCACACCGTGGCAGGCCATGGGTTCGGGCAGAACGGCCCGAAGGGGCTAGAATAGATAGGTCCGCGCCTAACGGCCGGCAGTAGTGCGCCTTCGTGTGCCCGTTCCGCAGCAGCGGGACAGGTTTTGCGGGGGCCAGCAGATATGAACGTCAGGACGATCACCGTGGCAGCAACACCTACCAGCGGAAATCGGCCGGAACGTACCTGCATCGGCTGCCGGAAGAAAGGTCCGCAGACTGAGTTAATCCGGCTCGTCGCCGGCGGCAGCGGTTCATCCGCTGTCCTGGTGGATGAACGGCGCCGGATGGCTGGCCGGGGTGCATGGCTGCATCCCAGCGAATCGTGCCTTGCCCTGGCGCTCAAACGGCGGGCATTCGGACGTGCCCTTCGGGGCGTAACCGAAACCGCCGACGTCGAACGCCGGATCAAGCCAGGCCCGGCCTCCGCAGGCGCCCCGGTGGCTGCAGCACCAACCGTCCAACCTGAAAGCGGGTCAGAAGTCTGATGGAAACCCGATGAGTTCCCAGCGATGAGTGCGTAACGATGACAACTTTGTTGCGCTCTGCAATGGGCCCTTCCGCACCAGCCGCGGCCAGGGTCCGCAGTAAGAAGTAGACGGTTCGTACCTGGCTCGGTGCGGACCGAGACAGGAGAAATGTGGCCAAGGTCCGCGTACATGAGCTCGCCAAAGAGCTCGGTATCACTTCCAAAGATGCAGTAACAAAACTGCAGGAACTGGGCGAATTCGTTCGCTCCGCCTCTTCCACCATTGAGGCCCCCGTTGTGCGGAAGCTGCGTAACGCCTTCCCCGACGCCGCCAACAAGGCTGCGGCACCTGCCGCTCCCAAGGCACCCGCCCCCGCGGCGGAATCGCGCCCGGCAGCTCCGGCTCCCGGCCCCGCCGCGCCCAAGGCTCCGGCCCCCAAGGTCGAGGCACCGGCCCCCGCTGCTCCGGCAGCTCCGGCAGCTTCCGCTCCGGCGGCACCCCAGGCGTCGTCTGCGGCACCCGCGGCTCCGTCCACGGGCGCCAAGCCCGGTGCCCGTCCCGGCCCCAAGGCTGAGACTCCCGCCCCCGCACCCCGCCAGGGCGGCTCTTCACAGGGTTCCTCGGCACCCCGTCCCGGCGGCCCCCGTCCGGGCAACAACCCGTTCGCCACCTCGCAGGGCATGCCCCGCGGCCGTGGCGGCGACGGTGACCGTGCACCCCGTCCGGGCAACAACCCCTTCGCAACTTCCCAGGGCATGCCCCGTCCCGGCCGCAGCGACGGAGAACGCCCCGGCGGTCCCCGTCCCGCGGCAGGCGCCGGTGGCCCCCGTCCCGGTGGTCCGCGTCCCGCTCCCGGTGCAGGTGGGCCCCGTCCCGCAGCAGGTGCCGGTGGCCCCCGTCCCGGCGCACCGCGCCCCGGTGGTCCCCGTCCCACTCCGGGCATGATGCCCAACCGCACTGAGCGTCCCGCACCTGCCGGTGCAGGACGTCCGGGCGCCGGCGGACGCGGTCCGGGGCGCCCCGGCGCACCCGGCACCGGTGGTCCCGGTGGCGGCGGCGGTGCTCCCGCCGGCGGTGGCTTCGGCAAGGGCGGCCGCGGTCGCGGCGGTACCCAGGGTGCCTTCGGTAAGGGCGGCGCAGGCCGCGGCAAGCAGCGCAAGTCGAAGCGCGCAAAGCGCCAGGAACTTGAGCAGATGAGCGCACCGTCGCTGGGTGGCGTGAGCGTACCCCGCGGCGATGGCAACACTGTGATCCGCCTGCGCCGAGGCTCGTCCATCACGGACTTCGCCGACAAGATCGAGGCGAACCCCGCCGCACTGGTCACCGTGCTGTTCCACCTCGGTGAAATGGCCACTGCCACCCAGTCGCTGGACGAAGACACTTTCGCGCTCCTCGGCGAAGAACTGGGCTACAAGCTCCAGGTTGTTTCTCCCGAGGACGAAGAGCGCGAACTGCTCTCCACGTTCGATATCGACGTCGAGGCCGAGCTTGAGGCCGAAGGCGACGAAGAACTCGAACCGCGTGCTCCCGTGGTCACCGTCATGGGCCACGTTGACCACGGTAAGACCCGGCTCCTGGACGCCATCCGCAACTCGGATGTCGTGGCCGGCGAACACGGTGGCATCACCCAGCACATCGGTGCCTACCAGATCAGCCACGAACACGAAGGCGTCGAGCGCGACATCACCTTCATCGATACCCCGGGCCACGAAGCGTTCACCGCCATGCGTGCCCGTGGTGCGAAGGTCACCGACATCGCCATCCTCGTGGTGGCAGCCGATGACGGTGTCATGCCGCAGACCGTTGAAGCTCTCAACCACGCCCAGGCGGCCAACGTGCCGATCGTTGTGGCAGTGAACAAGATCGACAAGGAAGGCGCCAACCCTGACAAGGTCAAGGGCCAGCTGACCGAGTACGGCCTGGTTCCCGAGGAATACGGTGGCGACACCATGTTCGTTGAGGTCTCTGCCCGCCAGAACCTCAACATCAACGAGCTGATCGACGCTGTGCTGCTGACCGCAGACGCCGCACTGGACCTCCGGGCCAACCCGGATAAGGCCGCCCGCGGTATCGCGATCGAAGCGAACCTGGACAAGGGCCGCGGTGCGGTTGCCACCGTCCTGGTGCAGTCCGGAACGCTGGCAGTCGGCGACACGATCGTGGCAGGCACGGCCCACGGCCGCGTCCGCGCCATGTTCGACGAAGACGGCGAAGCACTCGACGTGGCACTGCCGTCCCGCCCCGTCCAGGTCCTCGGCCTGTCCAACGTGCCGCGCGCCGGTGACACCTTCCTGGTGACCTCCGACGAGCGGACCGCCCGCCAGATCGCCGAAAAGCGTGAAGCAGCTGACCGCAACGCCCAGCTCGCCAAGCGCCGCAAGCGCATCAGCCTCGAAGACTTCGACCAGGCAGTGGCCGACGGCAAGATCGACACCCTCAACCTCATCCTCAAGGGTGACGTGTCCGGTGCCGTGGAAGCCCTCGAAGACGCCCTGCTCAAGATCGACGTCGGCGAAGGCGTGCAGCTGCGCGTCATCCACCGCGGTGTGGGTGCCATCACGCAGAACGACGTCAACCTGGCAACAGTGGACAGCGCCGTCATCATCGGCTTCAACGTCAAGCCCGCCGAGCGGGTTGCCGACCTGGCAGACCGCGAAGGCGTCGACATGCGCTTCTACTCCGTCATCTACGCAGCAATCGATGACATCGAAGCAGCGCTCAAGGGCATGCTCAAGCCGGAATACGAGGAATTCCAGCTTGGCACCGCCGAGGTCCGCGAAGTCTTCCGCTCTTCCAAGTTCGGAAACATCGCCGGCTCGATCGTCCGCTCCGGCATCATCCGCCGCAACACCAAGGCACGGATCAGCCGCGACGGCAAGATCATCGGCGACAACCTCACCATCGAGACGCTCAAGCGCTTCAAGGACGACGCCACCGAGGTCCGCACGGACTTCGAATGTGGTATCGGTCTTGGCTCGTACAACGACATCACCGAAGGTGACATCATCGAGACCTTCGAGATGCGCGAGAAGCCGCGCGTCTAAGTTGGTCGAGCTGTAACAGAAGGTCGGGGCCGTTGGATTTTTCCGGCGGCCCCGCCCCTTCGCCGGGCGGTTTTCGATCTTCGACCGCAAACCGCCCGGCTCCGACAGGCCCGATGCCACTCCCAGGCCGCCGGAAAAAATCCAACGCGGGTCCGTCGTAGACTCGCCTTAGGTGCGTGGCAATTAACCGAACCTTTTGTACGCAAGTCGCTAACGCGCCGTCGTACATCCAAATATTTAGGAGTGGTAATGGCTGATCCGGCACGTGCTGCCAAGTTGGCGCAGCGGATTAAGGTTGTTGTTGCTGAGGCTCTTGGCCGGAAGGTCAAGGATCCGCGGCTTGAAGGTATTACTGTCACCGATGCCCGGGTGACCAACGACCTGCAGCATGCCACTGTGTACTACACCGTTTTGGGAGACCAGGCCGTCCAGGCCGATGCTGCCAAGGGGCTTGAGAAGGCGAAGGGTGTGCTGCGGCAGGAAGTGGGCCGCAACATCACGGTCCGGCTGACCCCCACGCTTGAGTTCGTGGCTGACCAGATTCCCGTGGTTGCGTCCAACCTGGAGGAACTGCTGCGGGAAGCCAAGAAGCGCGACGCTGAGGTGGCCGCCCTGGCTGCCAACGCCAAGCACGCAGGCGAAGCTGATCCCTACAAGAGCGATGCTCCCGAGGATGTTGACATCGATGAAGACGACTTCGACGAAGAGGACCTTGACCTCGCCGGCGACGACGACATCGATGAAGACGCCAACAAGGACGCGGACAGCACCAAGTAAGGCATGACCAACGCAGCAGGCCCGGACCATTTGGTCCGGGCCTGCTGCGTTTTTGGAATCCCTGCTGCCTGCCTAGCGGATGCCGGCCTTGATGAGCTTGCCGGTTGCCGGCGGGGGACCGGCTGGGGGTTCAGGTCCCAGCATTGCCGGCAGCACGTCTGTGGTGGCGTACAGTGTCCGCCCCTGGATCTCCACGTCGGCCGGCTGGTTGACCGTGAGGAACTCCGAACGCTCGCCCTTCCAACCGCTGAACTTCAGGATCTTCCCGCCGAACAGCGAAGCCACATAGACGTCACCGTTGTCCGCGATGGCCAAACCAGTGGGGCTGAGGATTTCGTCCGCCCACACCTTCGTCCTGCCGTTCCATGGGTTGATCCGGAAGATCGCACCGCGGTCCCCGAGGGCCGGGCTTTCCGGTCCGCCGGGAAGCGACGTCACGTACAGCCAGCCGTCCTGGCCGATCTCCACATCGGTGGGCACCGGCTCGAATGCGTACTCGTATCCCGCGACGCAGGCTGGCACGCCGAGACCGCCTTCCGCCTCCGGACGGGCAGCAGTTTCAGGAATGACCACCGGCCGCGGCGGCAGGACGGCCAGGGTGGAAATCTCGCCGGACCGCAGGTTGATGCTGAGGATGGCGTTCATTCCGGCGTCAGCCACGTAGGCGGTATTGCCCTGAACGGCCAGCGCGTAGGGATGCGAATCGACGGTACCCGTATAGCGGGCAGGAGCCGGGGACTCCTTGGGCCACTGCTGCAGGCACGCGTCACTGACATCGTCACCGAAGCCGTACTCCTGGTCGCCGTCGGGGTTGTTCTCCCGCTCGTAGTCGGCGAAGTTGGCGATGGTCCTGACATCCCCGTTCGGGCTGATGGCTTTCAGGTAGCCTTCAAGGTTCTCCGGCTTGCCCAGGCCGGCACCGGTGCTTTCGAGGAAGAACGTTGTGGCCCCGCGGGTGTCCACTCCTGCTATGTCCCACCCGGGCTTGGGGCTGGCATAGACATCTTCGACGGTGCCGTCCCGGTTGACCCGGCTCAGCTTGCCGGCGAAGTCCTGGCTCACGTAGATGGATTTCGCTGTTCCGAGGGCCAGGTGCAACGGCGTGGCAAGGCCGGTGGCAACGTCTTCCGGCTTGGGGTCGTCATGGCCCTTGTCAGAGGCTGTCGACGGGCTGGCTGGGGCAAAAGCCACCACAGCCGCCACCAAACCAATAATGGTGATCTTCTTCTTCATTGTGGGTACTCCGGGTGCGTGCCCTTAGCGGGCCGGATAGGAAGCCTCCCAAGAGGCAAAAAAATGCGGACCCCCGGGGGCAAGGATATGCCTGCGGCGCCAGGATGTCATCGGTGCTTTCCCCCTGAAACCGACCCCATTTTGACCCCCCAACGGCCCGCCCATGGCTAGGATCGAGCTATGACCACGGCACCCGACGAAAACAGCCCTTCCCGCTACCTTCAGCAGGCCGTGGGCCTGGCAACGGAAAACGTCGGCCGCGGCGGCGGCCCCTTCGGCGCGGTGGTGGTGACGGCCGACGGGCGGGTCTTCGAAGGCGTCAACCGGGTCACCCGCGACAACGACCCCACCGCGCACGCCGAGGTGGTGGCCATCCGTGCGGCAGCTGCCGGAACGGCGGACTTCAACCTGCAGGGCGCGGTCCTCTACGCGAGCTGCGAGCCTTGCCCGCTGTGCCTCGCGTCCGCCCTCTGGGCCCGGATCGACCGCGTCTACTTCGCCGCAGACCGCCACGGTGCGGCCGCGGCCGGCTTCGACGATGCCCTGTTCTACGAGTACTTCGACGGTACCCGCACGGATCTCATGCCTGTGACCCGTGGTGACCTCCCGGCGTCGGACGCCCCTTTCAAGGCGTGGGGCGCCAACAAGGAACGGACGGAGTACTGACGTGGAAACAACACTCATGGCCTGTACCGCGTGCGGCAAGACCAACCGGATTCCGGTGCAGGCTGCCGGCAGGCCCCGTTGCGGCAACTGCAAGGCCGGGCTGCCGTGGATCGTGGACGCAGGAGACGCTGACTTCGGCCGTGTCGCCGAGGAGTCACCGGTGCCGGTGCTCGTGGACTTCTGGGCCGCATGGTGCGGTCCGTGCCGCATGGTCAGCCCTGTCCTGGACAAGCTCGCACGGGAGCGGCCAGGCGCGATCAAGCTCGTGAAGGTGGATGTGGACAAGTCGCCGGCGCTGTCCCGCAGGTTCGACGTCCAGGCCATCCCCACGCTGATGGTCCTGGTGGACGGCAAGGTGGCCGCGCGCCAGGCCGGAGCCGCTCCTGCCGATGCGCTGCGGACCTGGCTGGACAAGGCCCTGACTGGCGCGGGCAGCTAACCGGCCTGCGTGCAGTCCGCCGCCCGTGCCGGAAGCCTGGACAGGCCCTCCAGCAGATCCTGCTGCCTGCCGCAGAGGGCTATCCGGACCCAGCCTTCGCCGATGGTGCCGAACGCGGTGCCGGGCGCCAGCGCAACACCGGAATCGGCCAGGAACCGGCGCACCCACTGCCGGACGTCGCCACTGCTGACGTGGGACATGTCCGCCCACAGGTAGAACGCACCCTGCGCCCGCAGGTACGGGATGTTCTTGCCGTCGAGGACTGCGGAGGCGGCGTCCCTGTTGTTCCGGTAGTGCCGGTGGGCGTGCTGCACATAGTCCTGCGGCCCGGTCAGCGCCGCCAGCGCCGCGTACTGGGAGGGAGCGGCGACGCAGGACACGATCGATTCCATGACGTTGTCCATCTGCTGCTGCAACCCGGGCGGGCACACAAGCGCGCCGATCCGAAGTCCTGTCAGGCCATACGTTTTGGACAGTGTCAGGGAGGTGAAGACGCGCGCCTCACTTGGCGCGACGGCGTCGTACCGTGCGGGACTGACGTGCTGCACATCGTAGGTGAACGCCTCATAGCATTCGTCCGAAATGACCCACAGGTCGTGACGGCGGGCAAGATCCATCAGTTCCCGGACCGAGTCCTCACTGAGGACGGCACCGAGCGGGTTGGAGGGGGAGTTCAGCACCAGCACCCTGGTCCTGGCCGTGATGAGGGCCTCGATGTCCGCCGTGCAGGGCTGGAAGCCGTGGTCCGGGTACAGCGGATAGCCCACCGGAACAGCGCTCAGGAGCCGGCTGGTCATCGCAAAGGTGGGGTAGCCGGGATTGGGTATCAGGATCTCATCGCCGGGGGACAGCAGCAGGCTCATGGCAAAGTGCAGGCCCTGCTGGGCCCCGGAAACCACATAGACCCTGTCGGCGCCGGCGTCGACGCCCTGTTCCTCGCGGAACCTCGCCGCGAACGCCTCCCTGAGGGCGGGAAGCCCGGCGTTCGGCGTGTAGTTCGTCTCGTCGCGGTCCAGGCAGGCCATTCCGGCGTCCAGGACATGGCGGGGGAGCGCGAACCCGGGCTCGCCGATGCTGAGCACCAGCGCTCCGGGGGTGCGCCACGCGGCCTCGGTGATTTCCCGGATCTGGTTGACGGGCACGTCGCGGACATGGGCGGCAAGCTCAGGCATGCCAGCCATCCTAGCGCTGCCACCGGGCCGGGCAGGGCGTGCGCTGTGCCCCCAACCAGCGCCGATATACTGGTAGGCGTGCTTTCTGGACTGGTGATAGTGGACAAGCCGCAGGGATGGACCAGCCATGATGTGGTTGGCCGGATGCGGCGCATCGCGGGGACCCGGAAAGTGGGCCATGCCGGCACACTTGATCCCATGGCCACGGGGGTGCTGGTGGTCGGCATCAACAAGGCCACCCGCCTGCTCACCTACATCGTTGGAACGTCCAAGACCTACACTGCAACCATCCGGCTGGGCCAGTCCACGGTGACGGACGACGCCGAAGGGGACGTGGTTGCCTCGGCCGGCACGTCCGCGGTGGCAGAGCAAGCCATCCACGACGGCGTCGCAGCGCTCACCGGCGGCATCCAGCAGGTGCCCAGCAGCGTCAGCGCCATCAAGGTCAACGGCGAACGCGCCTACGCCCGGGTTCGCTCCGGTGAGGACGTGAAGCTCGCCGCCCGGCCCGTCACCATCCACAGGTTCGAAGTCCACGGCATCCGGCGCGACACCGGGGCCGACGTCATCGACATCGATGTCACCGTTGAGTGCTCCTCGGGAACCTACATCCGCGCCCTCGCCCGGGACCTGGGCAACGGCCTGGGGGTGGGGGGACACCTTACGGCCCTCCGGCGGACCCACGTTGGCCCGTACTCGCTGGACCAGGCCCGCACGCTGGAACAGCTCGCCGAAGAGCTGGACGTGCTGGAAATGTCGCAGGCCGCCCGGGCCCTCATGCCCAACCGCGAGCTGAGCGCCGAGGAAACCACGGAAATTTCCTATGGCCGCCGGATTGCCGCCGGAGCGGCCCCGGGAAGCCCTGGCGCCGCAACCGCCGACCACCCTGCAGCCGCCTTCGCTCCCGACGGGAGCCTGGTGGCCCTGCTGGCGGACAGCGGCAACTACGCCAAACCGGTCCTGGTGTTCGCTCCCGGTAACGGCAACGGCAACTCCTCCGCGGCCGGTGGGGAGGCCTGAGTGGACGCGTATTTCTACATCATCCTGGCCGTTGGGCTCCTCTCCACCGTCATCTGCCTGGCTGCGGGCATCATGAGGAAGGCACCCAACGACGCCACCATCCTGTCCGTCGCGGCAGTGGAGGTGGCCCTGGTGGTCTACCTGGTGGGGTCGATCATCAGGGTCATCGCCGGCGAAACGATTGCCGGCGAGGCCTGGGAGTTCTGGGGCTACCTGGTGACTGCCATGCTGCTGCCCCCGGCCGCCGTCTATTGGTCCATCCTGGAACGGACCCGGTGGAGCAACTTTGTCCTTGCCGCCGTCGGCGTGACCGCCCTGGTGATGGCCGCCCGAATGAACCAGATCTGGTACTGAAGTGGAAGAAGCACACAACGTGAATGACCAGCACCCCCAGTCCGCCGACGCGATGGCGGCGGACCAAGGCAGCAGGAACAAGGCGCGCACCGGCGCCGGCGGCAACACCCGCAATACCGGCCCGGGCCGGCTGCTGATTGCCGTGTACGCCGTCTTTGCCATCTCGGCCACAGCGCGCGCCGGCTACCAGATCCTCACCAAGTTTTCCGACGCCCCGGTGGCCTACCTGCTGTCCGCCTTCGCAGCCCTGGTGTACGCCGTGGCCACGGTGTCGCTGGCCAAGGCGGGGAGCACCTGGTTCAAGGTCTCCGTGGCGGCGGTCCTGGTCGAGTTGGTGGGCGTTGTGGTGGTGGGTTCCCTCAGCATCTTCGACTCCGTGGCGTTCCCGCACGAAACGGTCTGGTCCCTGTTTGGCCGCGGCTACGGGTTCATCCCGCTGATACTCCCCGTCCTTGGCCTGGTATGGCTCTACCGGCGCCGGCCCTCGCTGGGAAAAGCGGACCGGTGAATGCGGGTAACCTTGAAGAATTCCGCGGCCGGATGGCCGCGGATCATTGATGCTGCAGGCAGTTTAAGGCGAGGGTGATGGTCTACATCTGGAACGATCCGTCCGAGGTCCCGGCGGACTTTGGCCCATCCGTTGTCACCTTTGGCAACTTTGACGGCGTTCACCGCGGGCACCAGCAGGTCCTGTCCCAACTCATTCGCTCCGCCAGGCTCACGCACTCCAAAGCCGTTGCCGTCACGTTCGATCCCCACCCGGCCGTCATCCACCGCCCGGAGAGCGCCCCCCGCCTGATCATGGGCCTGGAGGACAAGCTCGAGGCCCTCGGCGAGCTGGGCCTGGACGCCATCCTTGTGGTCAAGTATTCACTCGACCTTGCCAGCCTCACGGCGGAAGAATTCGTGGAGCAGTACCTGGTGGACTGCCTGCACGCCAGCCACGTGGTCATCGGCCACGATGCCCGGTTCGGCCGCGGCAACTCCGGGGACTTGGAGACCATGAAGGCCCTGGGCGGGAAGTTCGGCTTCGAGGTACAGGTCATCAGCGAATTCGGCTCCGAGGGGTACCCGCTGCATGACGACGACGGCACGGACCGGCGCTGCTCGTCCACCTGGGTCCGCGAAGCACTGCAGGAAGGCGACGTGGCCACGGCGGCGGAGGTGCTCGGCAGGCCCCACCGGATGCGCGGCGAAGTGGTCCACGGCGCAGCCCGCGGCCGCGCCCTCGGGTTCCCCACAGCGAACCTGGCCAGTAACTCCTCCGGCCTGATTCCGGCAGACGGCATCTACGCCGGCTGGCTGGTGGACGAGGCCGGCAAACGCTGGCCGGCGGCCATTTCCGTTGGCTCGAACCCCACGTTCGACGGCGTCAGCCGGCAGGTCGAAGCCCACGTCATCGACCGGCCCCGGGAAGCCGTGGAGGACTTCGATCTGTACGGCCAGACAGTGATCGTGGAATTCGTGGCGCGCCTTCGCGGCATGGTGGCCTACCGTGGTCCCGAAGCCCTGGTGGACCAGATGAAACTGGACGTGGTGCAGGCGCGCCAGCTGCTGGCACGGCACTAGGACCACCCAGGAAGCACGCGAAAGGCTGTACGTGTCCGTCGAGAAGAACACCCGCAAGCTGGACAAGGGAATCGTCCGCGACTTCAGCTCCCGGATGAGTTATGGCTCGTACCTGCAGCTGCCCACGCTGCTGAGTGCGCAACAGCCGGTCAGCGAGCCCGAACACCACGATGAGCTGCTGTTCATCATCCAGCACCAGACCACGGAGCTGTGGCTGAAGCTCGTGCTGCATGAACTGCGCAGCGCCGCGGCGTGGCTGCGGGCCGACGATCTCGGCTCGGCGCTGAAGGGCATCGCCCGCGTCAAGCACATCCAGAAGACCCTCACCGAGCAGTGGTCCGTCCTCGCCACGCTCACGCCCACCGAGTACTCACAATTCCGCGGCTTCCTGGCAAACTCCTCGGGGTTCCAGTCGGCCCAGTACCGCGCGGTCGAGTTCGTGCTCGGCAACAAGAACCGCAAGATGCTCCCGGTCTTCGAGTCCGATCCCGGAGCGCACGCCATGCTGGAGGAACTGCTCGCGGCTCCCAGCATCTACGACGAATTCCTGGCCTACCTCTCCCGCCAGGGCTTCGACGTGCCGGCTGGAGTCCTGGGACGGGACGTCACCCGCGCCCACGAATTCACGCCCGAACTTGTTCCGCTGTTCAAGTACATCTACGAGCACGCGGCGGAGAACTGGGGCGCCTACGAGGCCTGCGAGGAACTCGTGGACCTCGAGGACAATTTCCAGCTCTGGCGCTTCCGCCACCTCCGCACCGTGCAGCGCACCATCGGGATGAAGACGGGCACCGGAGGCTCCAGCGGGGTGACCTTCCTGCAGAAAGCACTGGAGCTGACGTTCTTTCCGGAACTATTCGCCGTCAGGACGGAGATCGGACAATGAGCATTCACCAGCAAGGCTCCGGGCATACCGCGGTCCCGGCGGACGAGGTACTCCGGCAGCGTGCCGGCGAACTCGACCGGGAAGACCCGCTGGCGCACTACCGGGAACTGTTCATCGGAACGGACACGCCGCTGTCCTACCTGGACGGCAATTCCCTGGGAAGGCCGCTCAAGCGCACGGCCGGGGACATCGCGGCCTTCATCAGCGACGAATGGGGCGGCCGGCTCATCCGCGGCTGGGACGAGAAGTGGCTGGCCCTGCCGCAGGCCATTGGCGACCAGTTGGGCCGTGCGGTCCTCGGCGCGGCACCGGGCCAGACCATCATCGCCGACTCCACCACTGTGGTCCTCTACAAACTGATCCGGGCCGCCCTGGCAGCGGTGGACGACCCGGACCGGAACGAGCTCGTCCTCGACACCGGAAACTTCCCCACGGACCGGTACCTTGTCGAGGGCATCGCCCTGGAAGAGGGCCTCACCCTGCGCTGGATCGAAACGGATCCCGCGGCGGGGGTGACCGTTGACCAGGTGCGCCAGGCCACCGGGCCGCGCACCGCCGTCGTACTCCTCAGCCAGATCGCCTACCGCTCAGGGCACCTCGCGGACCTCCCGGCGATCACCCAGGCAGTGCACGACGCCGGGGCGCTGGTGGTGTGGGATCTTTGCCATTCCGCCGGGTCGGTGGAGATCGGCCTGGACAGTGCCGGCGTGGACTTCGCCGCCGGCTGCACGTACAAGTACCTCAACGGAGGTCCGGGATCGCCGGCCTTCGCCTATGTCAACGAGCGCCACCTGCCATCACTGAACCAGCCCATTTGGGGGTGGATGGGCCGAAAGGACGCCTTCGAGATGGCTGCCGGGTATGAACCTGCGCCGGGCATCCGCGGCTTCCTGAGCGGAACGCCCGCTGTCTTCGGCATGCTGGCCATGCGGGGCACCCTCGACCTCATCGAGGAAGTATCCATGGCAGCCATCCGGGCCAAGTCGGAGAAGCTCACGGCGTTCGCCGTAGAGGTCTTCGAGGCCTTGCTGGCACCGCTTGGTGCCGAGCTGGCGTCGCCGCGTGATCCGGCGGAGCGCGGCAGCCACATCACGGTGGACCACGCCGAGTTCACCAAGGCCACGGTCGAGGCGCTGTGGGACGGGGATGTGATCCCGGACTTCCGGGCACCCCGCGGGCTCCGGGTGGGACTGTCCCCGCTCAGCACCAGTTTCGCGGAAGTCCTGCACGGCATGGCTGCCATCAGGGACAGGCTGGCGCCCTGACCCGGTTTCCGGCGCTGACCGGACGCCGGGCCGCCGCCGGCCCTGTTTCGACAACATTGGGCCGCGGCCGGTAAACTAGACGATGGATCCGGCTGCAGTCCGTGGCGGCTGGTTCCTGCTGTGTACGGCCGCACCCGGTTTGACCGGTTGGCCGCAGCGGCAGACCCGGCAGTGAATTACTGACCCGGGCCCTCACGGCACATTTCCAAGGAGTTATTGTGGCACTTGACGCCGCTGTAAAGCAGTCCATCATCAAGGAATACGCAACCGGCGAAGGCGACACCGGTTCGCCCGAGGTCCAGGTTGCAGTCCTGACCCAGCGGATCAAGGATCTGACTGAGCACATGAAGGAGCACAAGCACGATTACCACACCCAGCGCGGTCTGCTGGGCATGGTCGGTCGTCGCAAGCGCATGCTTGGCTACCTGAAGAAGACTGACATCAACCGCTACCGTGCGCTCATCGAGCGCCTCGGCCTGCGCCGCTAGTCGGACTTTCGGGCGGCCCTGTCCCCTTCGGGACCGGGCCGCCCCGCTCCACCTAAAAAACTAAACAGGAGGATCAACCGCATCACGCATTCGCGGTCCTCGGTAGTGATCCCCGGGAACGGCAGCATCGAATGGCTGCCCTGGCCCGTGGGTCTCGATCGACGACCGGGTGCAGGGCCAGTCGACATATGCTGGCCTGGGTTGATGTGGCTGGACTTCCGTAAAACAGAAACGGAGGTGACTCTCTATGGAGGGTCCCGAAATCCAGTTCTCAGAAGCCGTCATTGACAATGGCCGCTTCGGCAAGCGTGTAATCCGCTTCGAAACCGGCCGCCTCGCCAAGCAGGCAGCCGGCGCAGCCATGGTGTACATCGACGAAGACACCGCGCTGCTCTCCGCCACCACCGCAGGCAAGCACCCGCGCGAAGGCTTCGACTTCTTCCCCCTGACGGTGGACGTCGAAGAGCGTATGTACGCTGCCGGCCGCATCCCGGGCTCGTTCTTCCGCCGCGAAGGCCGCCCCTCCACCGAAGCCATCCTGGCCTGCCGCCTCATGGACCGTCCGCTGCGCCCCGCCTTCATCAAGGGCCTGCGCAACGAAGTCCAGATCGTGGTGACCGTCCTGGCCATCAACCCCGACGAGCTCTACGACGTGGTGGCCATCAACGCCTCCTCCATGTCCACGCAGCTTTCGGGCCTGCCGTTCTCCGGCCCCATCGGCGGCGTCCGCGTTGCCCTGGTCGCCGATGAGCACGGTTCACAGTGGGTTGCTTTCCCCAAGCACTCCCAGCTGGAAAACTCCGTCTTCAACATGGTCGTCGCCGGCCGCATCGCCGGTGACGACGTCGCCATCATGATGGTGGAAGCCGAAGCAACCGACAACTCCTGGAACCTCATCAAGGAACAGGGCGCCACCGCCCCCACCGAAGAGGTTGTCTCCGAGGGCCTCGAGGCTGCCAAGCCGTTCATCAAGGCACTCTGCGACGCGCAGGCGGACCTCGCCGGCCGCGCCGCGAAGCCCACCGTCGAGTTCCCGGTCTTCCTGGACTACCAGGACGACGTGTACTCCGCTGTTGAAGCAGCTGCTGCCGACAAGCTGGCCGCTGTCTTCCAGATCGCCGACAAGCAGGAGCGCGACGTTGCTTCTGATGCCTTGAAGGACGAAACCGTTGCCTCGCTGTCCGGCCAGTTCGAAGGCCGCGAAAAGGAACTGTCCGCAGCGTTCCGCTCGGTCACCAAGCAGGTTGTGCGCCAGCGCATCCTGAAGGACCAGATCCGCATCGACGGCCGCGGCCTGACGGACATCCGCCAGCTCACCGCCGAGGTTGAGGTTCTGCCCCGCGTACACGGTTCGGCCATCTTCGAACGCGGCGAAACCCAGATCATGGGCGTCACCACGCTGAACATGCTCAAGATGGAACAGCAGATCGATTCGCTGTCGCCCGTCACGCGCAAGCGCTACATGCACAACTACAACTTCCCGCCGTACTCCACCGGTGAAACCGGCCGCGTGGGTTCGCCCAAGCGCCGCGAAATCGGCCACGGTGCCCTGGCAGAACGCGCCCTGGTGCCTGTACTGCCTTCCCGCGAGGAATTCCCCTACGCCATCCGCCAGGTGTCTGAGGCCCTCAGCTCCAACGGTTCGACGTCGATGGGTTCCGTCTGCGCCTCCACCCTGTCCATGCTGAACGCCGGTGTGCCCCTGAAGGCAGCCGTCGCCGGTATCGCCATGGGCCTGGTGTCCGACCAGGTTGACGGCCAGACCCGCTATGCCGCGCTGACCGACATCCTCGGCGCCGAAGACGCCTTCGGCGACATGGACTTCAAGGTTGCAGGTACCTCCGAGTTCGTCACGGCCATCCAGCTGGACACCAAGCTCGACGGCATCCCCGCCTCGGTCCTGGCAGCGGCCCTGAAGCAGGCCCGCGAAGCCCGCCTGCACATCCTCGAGGTCATCAACTCGGCCATCGACACTCCGGACGAGCTCTCCGAGTTCGCACCGCGCGTCATCGCCGTGAAGATCCCCGTGGACAAGATCGGCGAGGTCATCGGCCCCAAGGGCAAGATGATCAACCAGATCCAAGAAGACACCGGCGCCGACATCTCCATCGAGGACGACGGCACTGTCTACATTGGCGCCACCAACGGTCCGTCTGCTGACGCAGCACGCTCCGCCATCAACGCCATCGCGAACCCGCAGGTTCCGGAAATCGGCGAGCGTTACCTGGGTACGGTCGTCAAGACCACCACCTTCGGTGCCTTCGTGTCGCTGACCCCGGGCAAGGACGGCCTCCTGCACATCTCCGAGCTCCGCAAGCTGGCCAACGGCAAGCGCGTGGACAACGTTGATGACGTCGTTTCCGTGGGCCAGAAGGTCCAGGTGGAAATCACCAAGATCGACGACCGTGGAAAGCTCTCGCTCTCCCCGGTTGTGGCCGAGGAAGAAGGCGCGGAAGGCACCGAACGCGCCCACGCCACGGAGCCTGCTGAAGGCGTCGAGATCTAACGGTTCCCTGACAGGAACACCAGTATGAAACGGCGGGGCCGGTGGGACGATCCACCGGCCCCGCCGCTGTTACGATGACAGCCAGATCCGGCTGCACCACCCGAAAGGCCTCAATGACTGTTGTACCCCTGCCCCTTGAGCAGAACCACCTCGGCGACACCCTGGTCCATGGCTCCGACGGCGGCTCCGAAGTCCGCCGGTCAGTGCTGCCCGGTGGCGTGCGGGTTCTGACCGAAGCGATGCCTGGCCAAAGGTCGGCCACCATCGGTTTCTGGGTAGGCGTGGGGTCCCGCGACGAGGCCCACGGACAACACGGCTCCACCCACTTCCTGGAGCACCTGCTCTTCAAGGGCACCAAACGGCGCACCGCGCTGGAGATCGCCTCGGCCTTCGACGAGGTGGGCGGCGAATCGAACGCCGCGACGGCAAAGGAAAGCACCTGCTACTTCGCCCGCGTCCTTGACACGGACCTGCCCATGGCCATTGATGTCATTGCCGACATGATCACCGGCGCGGTCCTCGACCCCGCCGAGATGGAGCAGGAACGGGACGTCATCCTTGAGGAAATCGCCATGGACAGCGACGACCCCACCGATGTTGCTCATGAGCACTTCGTTGCTTCGGTTCTTGGCAGCCACCCCTTGGGCCGCCCCATCGGCGGAACCCCGGACGCCATCCGCGCCGTTGCCCGCGACTCCGTCTGGGAGCACTACCAGCGCTACTACCGGCCCGACGAACTGGTCATCACCGCTGCCGGCGGGCTGGAGCACGACGTCGTCTGCGGCCTCGTGGTGGATGCCCTTGAGTCTGCAGGCTGGTCGCTTGAGACGGACGCGTCGCCGGTCGACCGCCGGTCCACCGAGCGGGCGCTGATCACCGGAACCGCCGGGCTCCAGGTGGTGAAACGTGCCGTTGAGCAGGCCAACATCATCATGGGCTGCCCCACGATTGTTGCCACGGACGGGCGCCGCTATGTCATGAGTGTCCTCAACGCCGTGCTCGGCGGAGGCATGTCCTCCCGGCTGTTCCAGGAGATCCGTGAAAAGCGCGGCTTGGTGTATTCGACCTACTCCTTCGCGTCGTCCTACGCTGACGCCGGCTACTTCGGCATGTATGCAGGCTGCACGCCCTCAAAGGTGCGGCAAGTCCTTGAACTGCTGGGCATCGAGCTGGACAAACTCGCCGAGCACGGCATCTCCGAAGACGAACTGCGCAAGGCCGTGGGCCAGCTGTGCGGCGGGATTGTGCTGGCCCTCGAGGACACCGGCTCCCGGATGTCACGCCTGGGCCGGGCCGAACTGGTGTCCGGCGAGTACCAGGACATCGACGAGACCCTGCGGCTGATTAAGTCCGTCACCGCCGAACAGGTGCAGGAACTGGCCGCGGAACTGGCCGCCGCGCCCCGCACCGTCACCGTGGTGGGCCCGTTCGACGAAACCGAGACCTTCGGACTCTGAGCATCG
Organism: Pseudarthrobacter sp. SL88; assembly: GCF_026672455.1. Taxonomy (NCBI): domain Bacteria; kingdom Bacillati; phylum Actinomycetota; class Actinomycetes; order Micrococcales; family Micrococcaceae; genus Pseudarthrobacter; species Pseudarthrobacter sp. SL88. Next base: position 2,457,805 of record NZ_JAPPRD010000001.1, on the reverse strand, counting down.
GGCGACCGAAACGCGGGTTCTTATAGTGCGGTCCTGACCGCTGGCCAGAACGGCCCGCGTTGGGCGCGCGGACCACTCGCGGGGCGCAGACTGCAGGACTACGATGAGGCCATCCGACATCGCCGTGCTGGTGAGGAGTGGATGGCGTGAACGTACTCCGGCTGGGCCATGATGGCGCCCCGGATCCGCCGCGACCGAACGTGCCCGCCGGTGTTCATCCGGCGCTGGCGGGCCTCCTCGGCGACTGGCGGGGGAGTACCGAGCTGGCTGCGGGGCATTGGGGGCCGCAGCGGACGGTGGATGCCGAGGTGGCATACCGCCGGGCAGCCGGGGGATTTGCGGTGGTCCAGAGCTACCGGCACGTGGAGCCTGACGGTGCGCACTTTGAGGGCCACGGCGTCTTCACCCTGGATCCCGACCACCGTGATGTGTTCTGGTACTACGTCGACAGCACCGGCGGGCCTCCCGGCAGTCCGTCCCGCTGCACCTGGCATGACGGCGTGCTCCGGGTTGAGCGGCGCGCCGGCACGGGGTGGACACGGCACAGCATCTTCCTTACTGGCCCCGCAGACTCAGAGCCGCGGAGCGCGGTGCTCGTTCACGTTACCGAGCTGCGGACAGGCCTGGAACAACACGTGGTGGACGAAACCAACGCGCGTACAAACGGCAAGCGCCCCGCCTTCACGCCTTTCATGACCTCCACCTTCCGGCGGGCCTGACGCTGCACCGGCTCCGCGGGCGGCAGGCAACCTGGCGGTAGGGCGCGGCTACCCTCCGGCGAACGGCGGCAGGACGTCCACGACGTCATCGGCGCCCACAACAGTTGAACGGTCCCGCACCGCCACCTCGTTCAACAGTAAGCTGCTGCGGGAGAGGATGCGTGCCAGCGGCGGCGTCCCGGCCGGGGGCTCCTCCCGGGGCACGGCGAGGACGGCGTCCAGGAGGTCCGCCACGGTTGCCCCGGTAGGGAGGTCGAACTTTTCCTCCTCGAACCCGGCGGCGGCGCGTGCGGCAGCGAAGTAACGTACATGCATTCCGGTCAGCCCCCAATGGCGCTCATGCTGCGGTCCGGCTGGACGAAGTCCGGAGCGTCGAGTCCCACGTGGTCCATGCCGTGGGCTTTTGGCTTAATCCACATTGCGTCCTGCCACCGGCGCGCCAGGGCGTCGTCGTCGGCGCCCGAGCGCAGCAGCCCCAGGAGGTCGTACTCTTCACGCGAGAAGAGGCAGCTCATGATCTTGCCCTCGGCCGTGATCCTCGTCCGGCGGCAATCCGAGCAGAACGGCTCGGTGACTGAGGCGATGATTCCCACCGTTCCCAGGACGGGGCCGTGCGCGGAAGGGGCGACGCCGGCATCCAACCCGGCCACCCGGCGTCGTACTTCAAACCTTTCGGCGGGCGCACCGTCGCGTTCCCGCGGATCGGCGCTCAGGACGTATTCGGCGGAAAGAATTTCGCGGATTTCGGCGGCGGTGATCATGTTCCGGCGCGTCCAGCCGTGGTCGGCGTCGAGCGGCATCTGTTCGATGAAGCGCAACTCATACCCCCGGTCCAAAGCCCAACCCAGCAGGGCAGGAGACTCGGCATCGTTGATCCCGCGCATCAGGACGGCGTTCAGCTTGACCGGACCAAGTCCGGCCGCCCATGCGGCGTCCACGCCTGCCAGCACCTGGTCAAGGAAGGGGCGGCGGGTGAGTTTGGTAAACGTCTCTTCGTGCAGGGAATCGAGCGAGACATTGATCCGCGTCAGGCCCGCGGCCTTGAGCGGGGCGGCCTTCTTCGCCAGCCCCACGGCGTTGGTGGTCATCGAGATGGGCAGGTCCGGATGGTTGCTGCGCAGCGCGGAAATGATGTCCACCAGGTCGTGCCGCACCAGGGGTTCGCCGCCGGTGAGCCGCAGCTCGCGGACGCCGAGCAGCTCAACCCCGATCCGGACAATCCGGACGATCTCCTCGGCCGTCATGACAGCCTGCTTTGCCAGCCATTCCAGGCCTTCGGCAGGCATGCAGTAGGTGCAGCGGAGGTTGCATTTATCGGTCAGGGACAGCCTCATGTCGCTGGCCCGGCGCCCGTACCTGTCCACCAGGCCCGCAGGCGCGTCAGCCGGACGCGCAGCCGGGACGGCCGGCTGGGCCGGGTCCGCTTCTTCGCGGGGCTGGGGCATGCCTAGCTGGACACTCATGAATTCAGGCTACGCCACGATGGGCTCCACATCACACCCGTGACGGTTGCTGCCCCGGACCGGCAGGAATCCGCGCCGGGCAACCGGCGGAAAGGCCCCGCGAACCTATGCTTGAAGGGTGAACAGCGCCCGGCAGCAGGCCACGCACGACGACGGTACCCGCCACGGCGGTTCGGCGGAACCCAGCGCGCGGGTACAGCGGGTACGGGGACGCCCGGGCGGGCACGCTGCGGCCGCCGGCGTGGTGTCCGTGGTCGGCGGGGTGGTCCTCGGAGAGTTGCTGGCCGGCGTGTGGAGCCCGTCGGTGTCGCCGCTGACAGCGGTGGGCGGAGCCGTCATTGATGCCGTCCCGCCGGCAGTAAAGGACTGGGCGGTCTCACTCTTTGGCACGGCGGACAAGGCGGCCCTCCTGGCCAGTATGGCCCTCGTCATCGCCGTCCTCGCGGCCCTGGCAGGAGTAGTGGAACGGCGGCGGCGTTTCGCGGGGCTGGCCGTTATCGCCGTGTTTGGACTCGCGGGCGTGGCCGCTGTCGCCGGCCGGGCCCAGGCCACACCGGTGGCCCTGGCACTTCCCGTGGCTGCGGCCGCCGCCGCCGCCCTGATCCTCCGGCTGCTGATGGGCAGGCTGAAGGCCTGGGAAGCGGCCCCTGACGGCGGGCAGGCCACGGCCCGCCGCACGTTCCTCCGGAACCTCGCCGCAGGTGCCGCACTCACGGCCGTTGGCGGGGTCGTGGCAGGATCCTGGCGCGGGACCGTGCTGAAGGTCAACGATGCCCGGGCCCGGGTGGTAATAACCCCGGCGGCGGTACCGGCGCCGCCCATCCCTGCAGGAGCGGAGGCAGGCGTTGAGGGCATGCAGCCGCTCGTCACCCCCGTCAACGACTTCTACCGGATCGATACGGCGCTGGTGGTACCCGCCGTCGACCCCGATGCCTGGGTCCTCAAGGTCACGGGCATGGTGCAGCGCGAGGTGGAACTGACCCTCGCTGAGCTCCTTGCCAAGCCGCTGACCGAACGCCACATCACCATCGCCTGTGTGTCCAACCCGGTAGGCGGGGACCTCATCGGCAACGCGCGCTGGCTCGGCTGGCCGGTCCGCGACCTCCTGGCGTTGGCCGGGCCGGCCCGGGGCGCGGACATGGTGCTGTCCCGGAGCGCCGACGGATGGACTGCCGGCACCCCGCTGGAAGTGCTTACGGACAGCCGGGACGCACTCCTGGCCGTGGGCATGAACGGCGGCCCGCTGCCGCTCGAACACGGATTCCCCGTCCGGCTGGTGGTGCCTGGCCTGTACGGCTATGTTTCCGCCACGAAATGGGTCACGGAGCTGAAAGTGACCACCTTCGCGGAGGACACCGCTTACTGGACCACGAGGGGCTGGTCCGACCATGGTCCCATCAAGCTTTCCTCCCGCATCGACGTCCCCCGCAGCGGCAGGCCCGTCAACGCCGGAACGGTCACCTTTGGCGGCATTGCCTGGGCCCAGCACACCGGCGTCAGCGCCGTTGAACTCAGGGTCAACCGGGGTTCCTGGCAGGCCGCTGAGCTGTCATCCGGGATCTCCACGGACACCTGGTACCAATGGAAGCTCAGCATGGACCTGACACCAGGGCAGTACGAGGTCCAGGTCCGGGCCACTGACCTTGCGGGCACCGTCCAGGACGAGGAATCCCGGCCAGTGGTCCCGGACGGCGCCACCGGATTCCACACGGTTAGAGTGGACGTGAAATCCTGACGGCCCACACTGAAGGCGCATCCATGACCAGCCTGCACCGCCACGCCCCTGCGGGCACGCCACACCAGGCCCGCTCCGTTGCCGACCATGTTGCCGCCGTTGCGGATCTGCTGGCCCCTTTGCGGTCAGAATCCCGCACCGAAACCGTTCCGCTGTCCCAGGCCCTCGGCAGGGCACTGGTGCACGGATTCCTGGCACCCGTCAGCCTGCCGCCCTTCGCCAATTCCCAGATGGACGGGTACGCCGTCAATTCCGCAGACATGTACGACGACGGCACGGAGTTCGCCGTCGCAGCGCCGGTCCCGGCGGGGATGCGTCCGCCCGCGCTGGCCCGGGGGACCGCGGCGCCCATCATGACAGGCGCCATGCTCCCTGACGGTGCTGACGCCGTCGTACCCATTGAACGTGCGGTGCCGGACAGCTTTCCCGCTCCCGGAACGGACGCACGCGTCACGCTGCCGGCAACGGCGGCGGGGACCTACGTCCGCCCGGTGGGCAGCGACATTGCCGCGGGGGAGCGTGCCCTGGCCGGCGGAACCTGCCTTGGTCCCGCCCAGCTGGGGCTGCTTGCCGCCCTGGGTATCCCCGATGTGGAGGTCTACCGCGCCGTCCGGGTCCTGTTCGTCACCACCGGCGACGAGGTGGTGGAACCGGGGCAGGACCTGCCTGCCGGCAAGATCTACGACGCCAACGGCACCCTCCTTGCCGCCGCCATGGCGCAGGCAGGCCTGGACGTGCGGCGGGCCGGTATTTCCACCGACGATCCCGCGGAACTGCAGAAGCTGCTCCGGCGCCAGGGTGCGGATGCCGATGTCATCGTCACCACCGGCGGCGTCAGCAAAGGCGCCTACGAGGTTGTGCGGCAGGCCATGGAAGTCCAGCCGGTGGAATTCCTGCACGTGGCCATGCAGCCGGGAGGGCCGCAGGGGATCGGAATGTTCGACGGCGTCCCGTTCCTGGGATTCCCCGGGAACCCCGTCAGCTGCCTGGTGTCCTTCGAGATGTTCCTCCGGCCGGCCCTGGCAGCAGTCCTCGGGGCTCCGGCCCTCCGCCTTCCTGTCCGCGCCAGGCTCAGCCATCCGCTGACGTCGCCGCAGCACAAACACCAGGTCCGGCGCGGCAACCTCCAGCCGGACGGCACCGTCCGGCTGGAAGGCGGCGAGAGCTCCCACCTGGTGCGTGCGCTGGCCGGTTCCAACGCCCTGGTCCACGTACCCGCCGGCGTAACGGAACTCGCGGCCGGGGACGAGGTGGAAGTATGGATGCTGTGAATGCAGAACAGACCCCCGCCGCCCTGACGCACCTGCGCCGGGACGGCAGCGCACAGATGGTGGACGTGTCCGCCAAAGCCGAAACCACCCGTGAAGCCACAGCAACAGCCACGGTCCGCACCACCGCGGAGGTGATGGGCCTGCTCGGTTCCGGCGGCCTTCCCAAGGGGGACGCGCTGGCAGTTGCCCGGGTGGCGGGCATCATGGCCGCCAAGAAGACGCCCGAACTGATTCCGCTGTGCCACCCCCTGCCGCTGTCCAAGGTCACCGTTGACTTCGGGCTCGACGCGGAGTCCGTCGAGGTGGTGGCCACCGTCAAGACCCGCGGCGTGACCGGGGTGGAAATGGAAGCCCTCACCGCGGCGTCCGTGGCCGCCCTGAGCGTTTACGACATGATCAAGGCCGTGGACAAACACGCCGTCCTGACCGATATCAAGGTGCTGGCCAAGAGCGGCGGCAAGAGCGGGGACTGGACACTATGACTCGCGAAGGCACCTCCGGCGCAGCCCCGTCCCATGCAGCCGAGCCGCACCGGCACGGCGACGTCCAGGGCCGGAAGGCCGGCGTGGTGATCGCCTCCACGCGGGCAGCAGCAGGTATTTACGACGACGAGACCGGCCCGGTGATCACGGACTGGCTCACCGAACACGGCTTCGAGGTCTTCCCGGCGATGGTGGTCCCCGACGGCGAGCCCGTCGGCGCCGCGATCAGGGCCCTCCTGACCCAGCGTCCCGCCGTCGTGATCACCAGCGGCGGCACCGGGCTGAGCCCGGACGACCAGACTCCCGACGTCACCCGGCCCCTGCTGGACCGCGAAATCCCCGGCATCATGGAAGCGATCCGGCGTGCCGGCGCCGCCAAAACGCCGCTGGCTGCGCTCAGCCGCGGCTACGCGGGCGCGGCAGGGAAGTCCTTCATTGTTAATCTGCCCGGCTCACCGAAAGGCGTCATGGACGGACTCACCGTCCTGGATCCGCTGATCGGGCACCTCTGCGACCAGTTGGAAGGCAACCATGGGCACTGAAGCATTCGAGGTGGTATCCGCGGTCCTCAGCGCGGAGCCAATCTCCGTAGGCCAGGCCATCGCGGCCGTGGAAGGGGATACCGCAGGTGCGGTGGTCAGCTTCAGCGGCGTGGTGCGCAACCACGACGGCGGCAAGGCAGTTGACCGCCTCAGCTACAGCGCGCACCCCACGGCGCACCAGGTGATGGCCGACGTCGTGGCCCGGCTGGTTGCCGAACAAGACGCCGGCGGGGGTGCAGGGGAGGACGGCGGAAAGCCGGTCCGCATCTGGGCGGCCCACCGGATCGGCATGCTGCAGATCGGCGACCCCGCACTGGTATGCGCCGTGTCCGCAGCACACCGGGGGCAGGCCTTCGCCGTGTGCTCCGAACTGGTGGACCGGATCAAGGAGCAGGTGCCCATCTGGAAGGAACAGTTCTTCTCCGACGGCACTGTTGAATGGGTGGGCGCCGGCGGCTGACCGCCGGCCGTTTCGGGCGGTGCCGCGGCGTCCTGCGAGGTAACGCACACCGTCCGGTTCCGGCGCGCCCCGGGCCCGACGGTAGGGTTGACTGCATGACCGAACAACACTCCGAAGCCAAGCGCGTCGCCATCCTGGGCGCCAACGGACGCATGGGCGCCGAAGCCGTCAAAGCCGTTGAAGCCGCACCCGACATGGAACTCGTCGCGGCGCTGGGACGGGGCGACTCCCTGGACCAGGTCACCGCCGCCGGAGCGCAGTACCTTGTGGACCTGACAGTTCCCGAAAGCACCGAAGCCAACGTCCGCTTCGCCGTCGAAAACAACATCCACGCCGTTGTGGGGACCACCGGCTGGGATGCCGGCCGCCTGTCCGCGCTCGAGGCCCTGCTGGCAGAGCACCCGGAAACCGGCGTGCTGATCGCACCCAACTTTGCCGTGGGATCGGTGCTGGCTTCGGCCTTCGCCGCCAAGGCTTCCAAGTACTTTGACTCGGTAGAGATCATTGAACTGCACCACCCGGACAAGGTGGACGCCCCTTCCGGAACCGCTGTCCGCACCGCCCAGCTCATTGCCGCGGAACGCGAGGCCGCCCAGGTGCCGGCAAGCCCGGACGCCACCACCAGTGAACTGGCCGGCGCCCGCGGCTGCGACGTTGAGGGCGTCCGCGTCCACAGCGTGAGGCTCCGCGGGCTGGTGGCCCACCAGGAAGTCCTCCTCGGCAGCGCCGGTGAGCAGCTGACGCTGCGCCACGACTCGTTCGACCGCGCGTCCTTCATGCCCGGCGTCCTCCTCGGCGTCCGCAATGTGGCCGCCCACCCCGGGCTTACCGTGGGGCTGGATGGCTACCTGGACCTGGGTTTCTAGGCGATGGACGGCTTCCTGGCAGGGTTCCGCAAGAACCGCACCAAGATCTGGGTTGGGCTTGTCACGCTGCTCCTGGTGTTCTACCTGGTGGTTTCCCTCCAGCGCTCCATCCTGCTCCTGACGGACAGCAACCTCACGGCGCAGGCCATCGGGGCCGCTTACCTGGTCCTGCCGGTCGTCGGTGCATGGGCGTTGATCCGCGAGTTGATGTTCGGTGCCCGGACGGAGCAGATGGCCAAGGTCCTTGAAGCCGAAGGCGGCCTCCCCGTGGATGAACTGCCACGGACACCGGCCGGGCGGATCATCCGGGAAGCGGCCGACGCAGAGTTCGAAAAGTACAAGGCGGAAGCGGAGGCGGCACCCGACGACTGGCGGTCCTGGTTCCGGCTCAGCTGCGCCTACGACGCCGCCGGCGACAGGAAAAGGGCCCGTGCGTCCATGCGCGACGCCGTCAGGCTCTTCCGCGGCAAGGTTCCGGCCTAGCTCCTACCGCGGGAGTTTCAGCTGCCCGCGGCCCAGCTGGCTGGCCGCGTGGCCCACCCACTCCAGCGGACCCCGCCACTTCAGCAGTACGAAGACCATGCCCACCACCACCGCTGTGGCTGCCTGGGCAAAGTACATGCCGTCCTCGGTCCAGCCGGCAGGCAGCGGCTTGAGGTAGAAACACGACACCACCCACACATGGACCGTGTACAGGGTAAGTGTCATGGCGCCGGCACCGCGCAGCGGAAGCAGGAGGTCCAGGTCCACCCACTCCGCCAACCGGCCCAGGAGCAGGCAGGCACCAATGACCGCCGCTGCCACGCCGGACGTGTGCAGCAGGTCGAGGGAGGAGCCGGAATGCGGGGCGGCGGACGCCAGCCACCACCATGACCCCTCCTGCCTGATTCCGGTCAGGTTCACCTGCAGGACGCTGTCCAGCGGGTACCCCGGCGCATTGAGGACCTTCTCCAGTGCGGCACGCCCGCCCCAGTCCTCCATGGCCGTCACGCCCAGCACCTTCGCGGCGATCGCAACAACAGTCCCGCCGGCCAGCAGCGCCACCGGAACCAGGGCCTTGCTGAGCACCAGCCGGCCGATGGCGAGCCCTACCAGCAGGTACGACATCCACTGGAACACCGGGTAGTAGCCGGTGAGGAACACGTCGGCGACCAGCCGCGCGGGCGTTCCCAGGTCCTCCCAGCCGGGATTGTGGCCAAGCTGCAGGGGCGGCTCCGCGGCCAGCAGCCAGGGACGCAGGAGGTACGCCAGGACCGGGGAACCGACGATCCATCCGGCTGCCCAGGCGCAGAGCTGCTTCACGCCCATGCCCAGGAACGGCAGGATGCACAGGAACAGGACTGCGTAGTGGACAAGGATGACGGCCAGGTTGACTTCGAGGCCGCCCAGGCTGAGCCCGACGGCGGCGATCACCAAGGCCCGGAGGGCGACTCCGCGGCGCGCGGCCGCGAGTTCACCAGCCGCGAGCTGCCTGTGCTTTCCGGTGGACAGGGCCAGTCCGACGCCGGCCAGCACGGCGAACAGGGCAGCGGCCCGCCCGGAGAAGGCCAGTCCGATCCAGGTGGGGGTAAGGCTGGCGTTGGATTCAAAGGTGGGGAGCAGGTGGGTGGCCATCATGCCCAGCAGGGCAATCCCGCGCGCAGCATCGATGCCGTAGAGGCGTCCCGGTGCCTGGCCGGCTGCCGTTTTCCGGGGTGCCCTGGCCGGGTTGCGGGAAGTCATGAACCGAATCGTCTCATACGCGCGGCGGGGCCCGCTGTCACGCCGGGGAGTCCACCCGGGAAGCCGCGCGGATGGAGCGGCAACCCTTGTATTCGAATATATGTTCGAATACGATGGAGCGCATGCAGACGCCAACGCCGGAGATTCCCGCCTACGGGCCGGGCCGCCACGAGTCCACTGGCCGTACCGCCGGCCGTGGGTCGGCAAACCCCGAGCCGGGTACGGGCCTCCTGAAAGCCATGAGCCCCGGGGTAGTCGACTTCCTCTTCCGCCAGCTCGTGGCCGGAAAGCCCGCGGAGGATGTCCAGTGGGAGCGGGAGGGCGTCAGCCTCGCGGCCCAGCCCGAAGGCGCCGAGCTTGCCCGCCGCCTGGCAGAAACGGACCTGGACGCCCTGACGCCGCTGGAACTGTTCCACTATGTCCGGGCCGCCCAGCGCCTTTCGGACTGGGCCGAGGAACTCCGCCGGGCAGCAGTCGGCCGGTACTGCAGCACCCCATGACTCCGGGAACCCCCTATTTGACGTTCATCACGCCCCCGGCATTGTCCTAACCAGCGGGGGACAGGGTAACGTTTTTCCCATGGCTGACTCTTCCGCGCATATCCCTGCCCTCGGTACGCTCCTGACCGCTATGGTCACGCCGTTCACCAAGGACGGCGCCGTGGATTACGACCAGGCAGCGGCCCTGGCCAGCAAGCTCGTGGACGACGGCTGCGACGGCCTGGTAGTCACCGGCACCACCGGCGAGACGTCCACTTTGACGGACGAAGAGAACCTCGGCATGTTCCGCGCGGTCAAGGACGCCGTGGGCGGCCGCGCCGCCATCATCGCCGGCACCGGAACCAACGACACCGCGCACTCGGTCCACCTTTCCCAGCAGGCTGCAGCCCTCGGCGTCGACGGCCTCCTGCTGGTGACGCCGTACTACAACAAGCCCAGCCAGGCGGGAGTCCAGGCCCACTTCGAAACCGTCGCCTCCGCAGTGGACGTCCCCGTCATGCTCTACGACATTCCCGGCCGGTCCTCCATTGCCATCGAACCGGACACCATGATCCGGCTGGCGCAGCACCCCAACATTGTTGCGGTCAAGGACGCCAAGGCGGACATGGTTGCTGCCGCCCGGGTCATGGCCGAGACGGACCTCCTCTTCTACTCCGGCGACGACGGACTGACCCTGCCCTGGATGGCGCTGGGTGCCGTCGGCCTCGTGGGCGTCACCACCCATGTGGCCACCCGCCGGTTCCGTGAGCTCATTGACGCGGTCAACGCCAACGACCTCGGCACCGCCCGGAAGATCAACTTCGAACTCCTGCCCGTGGTGCGCGCCACCATGAGCAGGGTCCAGGGCGCCGTGGCCGCCAAGCAGATTCTTAAATGGCAGGGAGTCCTGCCCAACTCGATCGTCCGTTTGCCCCTCGTGGAGCCGGACGAAGCCGAGATCGAAACCATCCGCGGGGATTTGGCGGAAGCGGGGCTGGTCTACTCCTGAGGACGACGACCGGCACCCTTCCGCCTGGAAAGTAGTGCAATATGACCCAAACCGCCCTTACCGGCCTTGTCACACCTCCGCGCCTGCCGCAGGACACGCTCCGCATCGTCCCGCTTGGCGGGCTGGGGGAGATCGGCCGGAACATGACCGTGTTCGAAATCGGCGGCAAGCTGCTGATTGTCGACTGCGGCGTCCTCTTCCCGGAGGAAACACAGCCCGGCGTTGACCTGATCCTGCCTGATTTCTCGTACATCGAGGACCGGCTGGCAGACATCGTGGCCGTTGTCCTGACGCACGGCCACGAGGACCACATCGGGGCTGTTCCGTACCTGCTGCGGCTCCGGAACGACATTCCGCTGGTGGGTTCACAGCTGACCCTCGCGCTGATCGAAGCCAAGCTGCAGGAACACCGCATCCGGCCGTACACGCTGACGGTCGAAGAGGGACAGGTGGAGAAGTTCGGCCCGTTCGAGTGCGAATTCGTTGCCGTGAACCACTCCATCCCGGACGCCCTGGCCGTGTTCCTGCGCACCGCCGGCGGAACCGTGCTGCACACGGGCGACTTCAAGATGGACCAGCTGCCCCTGGACGGACGCATCACGGACCTGCGGCACTTCGCCAAGCTCGGCGAAGAGGGCGTGGACCTGTTCATGTCCGACTCCACCAACGCTGACGTCCCCGGCTTCACCACCGCTGAAAAAGAGATCGGCCCCACGCTGGAACGCCTGTTCGGCCAGGCCACCAAGCGCATCATCGTGGCGTCCTTCTCCTCCCACGTCCACCGCGTGCAGCAGGTCCTGGATGCCGCCGCCAAGCACAACCGCAAGGTGGCGTTCGTTGGCCGCTCCATGGTCCGCAACATGGCCATCGCCGAAAAGCTGGGCTACCTCGACGTGCCGGCCGGGCTCATCGTGGACATCAAGAACATCGACAACCTTCCGGATAACCGCGTGGTCCTGATGTCCACCGGTTCCCAGGGTGAACCGATGGCAGCGCTCTCGCGCATGGCCAACGGTGACCACCGCGTGGTGGTGGGTGACGGCGATACCGTCATCCTGGCCTCAAGCCTCATCCCCGGCAACGAGAACGCGGTGTTCCGGATCATCAACGGCCTGCTCAAGCTGGGCGCAGACGTGATCCACAAGGGCAACGCCAAGGTCCACGTCTCCGGCCACGCCGCTGCCGGTGAACTGCTGTACTGCTACAACATCCTCGAGCCGCTCAACGCGATGCCCGTGCACGGCGAGACCCGCCACCTGCTGGCCAACGGAAAGATCGCCATCGAGTCGGGCGTCCCCGAGGCAAGCGTGATCCTCGCGGATAACGGAACCGTCATCGACCTGCGCGATCACCGCGCCGACGTGGTGGGCCAGGTGGAGGTTGGCTTCGTCTACGTGGACGGCTCCAGCGTCGGCGAGATCACCGACGCCGACCTCAAGGACCGGCGCATCCTGGGTGATGAAGGCTTCATCTCGATCATCACCGTCATCCACCGTGCCACCGGCAAGGTGGTATCCGGGCCTGAGATCCACGCCCGCGGCGTAGCCGAGGATGATTCCGTCTTTGACGACATCATCCCCAAGATCAACGCTGCGCTTGAGGAAGCGGTCCTGAACAACAAGGACCACACCAGCCACCAGCTCCAGCAGGTGGTCCGCCGGGTAGTGGGCACCTGGGTCAACCGCAAGCTGCGCCGCAAGCCCATGATCATCCCCGTGGTGCTGGAGGCCTGACCCCCGCAGCGGTTCCAACCCCAGCGGGTGGGAGGCAAAGGGCCCGGTTCCGGTGGAACCGGGCCCTTTGCCTATCCCGTGCCCACCTATATTGCGGGGGCCGGGCGGCCGGATATCCCCGGATTCAGGGCTTGGTTCCGGTAGCGTGAACAGCATGGCCACACGTACTACTTCCGCGCCCAAAGGTACCGGCAGGGGCGGCTCCGGCAGCAAAGCCGGCAGCTCCACAGGCCGCGGAACCGGCTCACCAGCAGGCAAGACCCCGCGCGGCGGCTCGTCCAGCACCGCGCGCACCCGCCAGCTCCCCGCCGTCGAACACCACCAGCCGTGGCTGGCGAGGGTGGTTGGCGGCGCCTGGCTGGGGCTGGGGCACATGGTGGGCGGCGGAGTCCGGCGGATCGGCCACGACGTCAGCGACATCCCCGCCGAGGAACGCCGCGACGGCGCCGCCCTGTTCAACCTCGCCCTGGGCGTCTTCATCGCCACGTTTGCCTGGTGGGGCCTGACCGGGTGGTTCCCGGACGCCGTCTACGCGGTGGTGAACGGCACCTTCGGGTGGATCTCCCTGCTGCTGCCCCTCATGCTCTTTGTCTGTGCCTTCCGGCTTTTCCGGGTGCCATCGGACGGCCGCGGCAACAACCGGGTAGGCATCGGATTCCTGGTCATGACGTTCGCCGGCTCCGGCCTGGCGCATATCCTGGGCGGCCAGCCCACTGTCGCAGACGGCTTCGACGGCCTCCGCCAGGCGGGCGGCATGCTGGGTTTCCTCGTGGCGACGCCCCTGGCAGCCATCCACCCCGCCGTGCCGACGGTCCTCTACGGAGTCCTGGCGTTCATCTCCCTGCTCATCATCACCGCCACGCCGTTCACGGCCATCCCGCGCCGCCTGCGCGGAGCCTACGAACACCTCATGGGCATCGACCTGATGGAACAGGAGCAGGCCGGGGACACCCATGACCGCAGCTACCTGGACCGGCCCGCGCCTGCCGCGCCCAAGAAGAAGAAGCGGCGCCTCTTCGGCAAGGACGAAGATCCCGACGCCGGCCTTGAGGGCTATGTGGGCGACGAAGCCTTTGAGCACGCGGTCATCGACGACGACGAGCCACAGCCGCCGCGGCCCGCTCCCGGCGTCCGCCGGCCCACCCAGGCGGAGATCGCCGTCGAAAAGATCAAAGCGGCCCAGGGCCTGGGCACCGCTTCGCAGGCGGCGCCGCCGGAGAACGCCACTGAGGCTATTCCGCTGGTCATCCCCGGCGCCGCCGCGCCCGGGAAACCGGCCACGGCACCCACGGTGCCCGCAAACCCGGTGGCGCCCGCGCCGCCGCCCGTGCCCATCCCTCAGCGGACCGAGCAGCTCTCCCTCGCCGGGGACGTGACCTACACGCTCCCTGCCTCGGACTTCCTCACGCCGGGCTCCATCCCGAAGGAGCGCACCGAGGCCAACGACGCCGTCGTCGCCGCCTTGACGGACACCCTGACGCAGTTCAACGTCGATGCCACCGTGACGGGCTTCAGCCGCGGCCCCACTGTGACCCGGTACGAGATCGAACTCTCGCCGGGGACCAAGGTGGAGCGCGTTACGGCGCTGTCCAAGAACATCTCCTACGCAGTGGCCTCCAGCGACGTCCGCATCCTCAGCCCCATCCCGGGCAAGTCCGCCATCGGCATCGAGATCCCCAACACCGACCGTGAGACCGTGTCCCTGGGTGACGTGCTGCGCAGCCAGAACGCCCGCAGGACGGACCACCCGATGGTCATGGGCGTTGGCAAGGACGTCGAAGGCGGCTACGTGGTGGCCAACCTCGCCAAGATGCCCCACCTCCTGGTGGCCGGTGCCACCGGTGCCGGCAAGTCGTCGTTCGTGAACTCGATGATCACCTCCATCCTGATGCGCTCCACCCCCGATGAGGTGCGCATGGTGATGGTTGACCCCAAACGCGTGGAACTGACCGCCTACGAAGGCGTTCCGCACCTCATCACGCCCATCATCACCAACCCGAAGAAGGCCGCCGAGGCCCTCCAATGGGTGGTCCGCGAGATGGACGCCCGCTACGACGACCTCGCCAACTACGGCTTCAAGCACATCGACGACTTCAACAAGGCCGTCCGCGCAGGCAAGGTGCAGCCGCCGCCCGACTCCAAACGGGTGATCCGCCCCTACCCGTACCTGCTGGTGATCGTGGACGAACTCGCCGACCTCATGATGGTGGCTCCGCGCGACGTCGAAGACTCGATCGTCCGCATCACCCAGCTGGCCCGTGCGGCCGGCATCCACCTGGTGCTGGCCACCCAGCGGCCCTCCGTGGACGTGGTGACCGGCCTGATCAAAGCCAACGTGCCCTCGCGGATGGCCTTTGCCACGTCCTCCGTGACGGACTCCCGCGTTGTCCTGGACCAGCCCGGCGCCGAGAAGCTGATCGGCCAGGGCGACGCGCTCTTCCTGCCCATGGGCGCCTCAAAGGCCATGCGCGTCCAGGGCGCCTGGGTCACCGAGTCCGAAATCCACAAGGTGGTGGAACACGTCAAGGGACAGCTGCAGGCCGTCTACCGCGACGACGTCGCCCCCGAAGCGGAAAAGAAGCAGATCGACGACGACATCGGGGACGACCTCGAGGTGCTGCTGCAGGCCACCGAGCTGGTGGTCACTACCCAGTTCGGCTCCACCTCCATGCTGCAACGCAAGCTGCGGGTGGGCTTCGCCAAGGCCGGCCGCCTGATGGACCTCCTCGAGTCCAGGGGCGTGGTGGGACCGTCCGAAGGCTCAAAGGCCCGTGACGTCCTGGTCAAGCCGGACGACCTCGCGCCCGTTCTGGCAGCCATGAAGGGCCAGGAAGCACCCGCGGCGCCGGATGCCCAGACTGCCGCCCTGAGCGACAACGCCAACGCCAACATCGCCCAGGGAGGATACGCCGAGGACCTGGTGGCGGCCGACCTGGACCAGCGGAAGCAAAACGTCGAATATTACGACGGCTCCGATTCCGCGCCAGGCGGCTACGGGGACGACGACGAGGGGTCCGAGGACGCCTGGTCACTGACCGGTCGATAGCCCGGGGACTGTAGCCTAGAAACGTGACTAGCACTGATGCAACCGCCGCCGGCAAGGGCCGTGCCGGGGTCTGGAACCTACCCAACGTCCTGACCATGATCCGCATCGCGCTGGTGCCCTTCTTCGTCTGGTTCCTGATCGCCGACGCCCCCGGGCTGCACAGCGAATCGGGGATCTGGCGCTGGGCCGCGGTGGTGGCCTTCGCCGTGGCGATCTACACGGACAAGCTCGACGGCGACATCGCCAGGAGCCGGAACCTCGTCACGGACTTCGGCAAGATCGCCGATCCCATTGCGGACAAGCTGCTCATCGGCTCCGCCCTGGTGATGCTGTCCGTGCTGGGCGAACTGCCCTGGTGGATAACGCTGGTGATCCTGGTCCGTGAATGGGGAATTACCGGCCTGCGGTTCTTCGTCATACGCTACGGCGTGATCCCGGCTTCCCGGGGCGGAAAGCTCAAGACCGTGGTCCAGACCGCCGCGATCTTCCTCTATCTCCTGCCGCTGGGGGCTGTGGCGCCCTGGCTCACGTGGGTGGCGTTCGCGGTGATGCTCGCCGCGGTGCTGATCACCGTTTGGACCGGGGTGGAGTACGTCGTCGAGGCTCTGCGGCTCCGGGCCAGGGGCAAGCTGCAGGCGCGCGCCAACCAGGGCCGGGAACAGCCGTGACAAACCTTCACCATTTGGCCGGCGAGGCAGTCCGGCAGGCGCTGGAGGCCGGGCGGACGGTGGCCACCGCAGAGTCGCTGACCGCGGGCATGGTTTCAGCCGTCCTGGCTGATACCCCGGGAGCGTCGGGCATGCTTCAGGGCGGTGTGGTGGCCTACCGGAATTCGGTCAAAGAAGCCGTGTTGAACGTCGCCGGTGATCTCCTCGCCCGGGTGGGATCCGTGGACGGCGGTGTGGCCGGCGCCATGGCCGCCGGAGCCAGGACTGCCCTGGGCGCCGACATCGGCGTCAGCACCACCGGCGTCGCCGGCCCCGAACCGCATGACGGCAAGCCCGTTGGCACTGTCTACATCGGCATTGCCACCGCCGGGGGAGCGGCGGCCTACGAGTACCACTTCGAGGGGACGCGTCCCGAAATCCGGGGCCAGGCCTGCGGAGCGGCCCTGGAACGGCTCCTCGAAGCACTTTCACCTGATCAGACCCGGCAGGCGCCGGGCTGGCAGCGCCCCTTGTTACCGGGAGTAAAGTTGCCGGGAACAAAAGCCGGTACCGATTAGTTATTACATTGTGTCGCTTCCGAAGAGCGGAGGCGCCTAGGATGAAATGACCACGACGGTTCGCTTGGCGGCGGACCTGACTTATGAGGGAGCAAGGCGATACAGATGGTAAAGCAGCCCGTATCCGTAAACGGCGTTGTCCGCTGGAAGGATGTGGGCCTCGCCGATCAGGCTAAGAGCGAACAAAAGGAGCGCAAGATGGTTGTACTTCGTCACGAAATTGGTGATGTCCTGCGCGATGTCCGCCAGCGTCAGGGGCGCACGCTCCGTGAAGTCTCGCACAGCGCCCGGGTCTCCCTTGGCTACCTCAGCGAAGTTGAGCGCGGACAGAAGGAAGCATCGTCCGAACTGCTGTCCTCGATTTGCTCGGCCCTGGATG
This sequence comes from Pseudarthrobacter sp. SL88, assembly GCF_026672455.1. Classification (NCBI taxonomy): domain Bacteria; kingdom Bacillati; phylum Actinomycetota; class Actinomycetes; order Micrococcales; family Micrococcaceae; genus Pseudarthrobacter; species Pseudarthrobacter sp. SL88. The sequence continues at coordinate 2,440,674 of NZ_JAPPRD010000001.1, read as the reverse complement.
TTCCGTTGTCCAGCATGCTCCGCGAGGTCAGCGACCGGGTGGCAGTCGCAGAAGGCGTTGCCGTACCGGACACCGTTCCGCAGGAATTCTCCCAGCGTTACGGCCGCGACCTTGAGCGCGACCTGAACACGGAACTCAACGACGAACTGTCTACCGGCCTCCTCTCCGGCGCCCGCTGAGGGTTGCCCGCCCGGTAACGGGTCCTGGAGCCCACGAAACCCCCGGCCACCGGCCGGGGGTTTCGCCGTTTCGGCCCTGAACCGGCTCCTTAGGCCCGAGGGTCTTCGGAATCGTTGTCCTGGGGAAACCCATCGCGTTCGTAGGTGGCATTGAGCTTCGCCATATAGCGGGCCAATTCCTGGAGGTCACCGAGTGGCCATTCCCCGAGCCGTTCCCGGAACACCTGCCGGCGGGCGTCCTGCACTTCGTGCATCTTCTCCTCGCCCTTCGGAGTCAGCCTGATGGCCTGCGCCCGGCCGTCCAGCGGATCGGCCTCCTTCGACACCAGGCCGAGGCCTTCCAGGAAGGCGATCTGGCGGCTGACCGACGGCTTGCCCACGCCGATGTTGATGGCAAGATCCGTGAGCCGGATGGTGCCCTCTTTCCGGATGACGGAAAGCAGTCCGTAGGCGGCCGGTTCCATATCCGGGTGGACCTCGCGGGACAACTGGTTGGAGATTGCCCGGGCCCGCCGCCAGAACAGGCTGATCTGGTGTTCCACGTTCTGCAGCGCGGAGTCCACGGTGTCCTCGGTCGGAGTGCTGCCCGGCAGGGCGTCGGGGGAGTTGCTCATGGCAACAATTCTAGGGTCCGGCGCATGAGAGAATCTTCCGATGCGATTGAGCGACTATTGGCGGCTGATGGACGACGAGTTCGGTGCGGGCTATTCCCGCGTCCTGAGCAGCACCTTGGTCCTGTCCGGCGTTGGCGGCAGGACCGCAGACCAGGCCCTGGCCGCCGGCGTGGAGCCCCGCAGGGTGTGGCTCGCCCTGTGCGACGTCCAGGATGTGCCCGCGGAGCGACGGCTCGGCAGGGACATTAAACCGCGCCGCGACTAGCAGCCACACCCGGTTTTTCGGCTGACACGCCGGGAAGTTGTTCGAATACCTGTTCGGATATGACTATGATTTTTACAGCGGGTTATCCACATAGCCGTTGTCATCCGGCCGGAATGTCAGTGGGTCCCCTTAGCGTCAGAGATGACCAATAAACGGCCGCGAAGGCCACCATCGAGAAAGCATTAGAGGTGTCAACCATGGCGGCAGCCCCGGATCGTGCAAAAGCGCTGGAAGCAGCACTGGCCCAGATTGACAAGCAGTTCGGCAAGGGCTCTGTCATGCGCCTGGGCGACGAAGTCCGTGCCCCTATCGAAGTCATTCCCACGGGCTCCATCGCCCTGGACGTCGCCCTGGGAATTGGCGGCCTTCCCCGCGGCCGGGTCATCGAAATCTACGGGCCGGAATCGTCCGGTAAGACCACCGTCGCGCTGCACGCTGTAGCCAGCGCCCAGCGTGCCGGCGGCATCGCAGCCTTCATCGACGCTGAGCACGCCCTGGACCCGGACTACGCAGCCAAGCTGGGCGTGGACACGGACGCCCTCCTCGTATCGCAGCCGGACACCGGTGAGCAGGCGTTGGAGATCATGGACATGCTGGTCGGCTCAGGCTCGCTGGACATCGTGGTCATCGACTCCGTAGCAGCCCTGGTGCCCCGCGCCGAAATCGAAGGCGACATGGGAGACAGCCACGTCGGCCTGCAGGCCCGCCTGATGAGCCAGGCGCTGCGTAAAATCACCGGACGCCTGAGCCAGACCAAAACCACCGCCATCTTCATCAACCAGCTGCGTGAAAAGATCGGTGTCTTCTTCGGTTCTCCCGAAACCACCACCGGTGGTAAGGCCTTGAAGTTCTACGCGTCGGTCCGCATCGACGTCCGCCGGATCCAGACCCTCAAAGAGGGTGCCGATTCGGTGGGTAACCGGACCAAGGCGAAGATCGTCAAGAACAAGATGGCACCGCCCTTCAAGATTGCCGAGTTCGACATCATCTACGGCCAGGGCATCTCCCGCGAAGGCGGAATCATCGACATGGGCGTGGAGCACGGCATCATCAAGAAGTCCGGCTCCTGGTTCACCTATGACGGTGACCAGCTGGGCCAGGGCATGGAGAATTCCCGCCGGTTCCTGCGCGACAACCCCGAACTTGCGGCCGAATTGGAACGGCTCATCAAGGAAAAGCTGGGCGTCGGAGTCAAGCCCGCTGACGCGGAGTCCAAAGAGGATTCCCCGAAGCTGAAGGCCGTCGACGGGTTCTAGCAGTTGACTGGCTTCGAAAAACGCCGGGGTGGGTCCGCAGGGACCCGCCGCCGGCGGACCGGCAGCCCTTCGGCATGCCCGGAGGAAACGGAACCCGCCGCCGATTCCGATTCCGGTTCGCCGGGATTCGGCGACCGCGAGCCCGACCCGGTTACCGTGGCGCAGACCATCGTCTACCGGCAGCTCACTGTGTCGGCCAAGAGCCGGCTCCAGCTGGCCCGGAAGCTCGCCGAACGGAATATTCCTGAAGACGTTGCTGAATCGGTGCTGGACAAATTCGAGGATGCCCGGCTGATCGATGATGCCGAGTTCGCCAACATGTGGGTCCGCAGCCGCTCGCAATCACGCAAGCTGGCGAAGGGTGCACTGCGCCGGGAACTGGCAGATAAGGGCATCGACGAGGAATCCGCTGCTGCGGCACTGGAGCAGCTCTCCGACCAGGATGAGGAGGAAGCTGCCCGGGCCCTCGTCGAACGCAAGCTACGTCCCGGCACGGACCTCGAGGACCGTGCAGAGCGGGACAAGGCCACCAGGCGGCTGGCGTCGATGCTGGCCCGCAAGGGATACCAGCCGTCCCAGGCCTTCCGCATCGTCGGCGAGGTCCTGGACTCCCGGTCCGGCCAGTGCGGCGAAGACTGACGGGCCGCGCCGCAACCAACTGCGTAGGCCCGGATAGTCGGCCCCTTCCTGGCCCGGGACTCCGAGAGCCAGCCCCAACCTTGCACAGCCGGTACCCTTAACAGGTGAGTTTGACCATTCCTTCCCCTTTTTCCGGCGCCCCCACCGAAGAACCGGTGTCAGGCCTGCCACATGAAGCCACACCACGTACCTACCAGGTGCGCACCTTCGGCTGCCAGATGAACGTCCACGACTCCGAGCGGATGGCCGGGATGCTTGAGGACGCCGGTTACGTCCCCGCGGACGGTGACCGGGCCGACGTCGTTGTCTTCAACACGTGCGCCGTGCGTGAGAACGCGGACAACAAACTTTATGGAAACCTTGGAATCCTGGCGCCCGTCAAGGCCGCGAACCCGGGTATGCAGATCGCAGTCGGCGGCTGCCTGGCCCAAAAGGACCGCGAAACCATCCTGAAGAAGGCCCCGTGGGTGGATGCCGTTTTTGGTACGCACAACGTCGGTGCACTCCCGGCGCTGCTGGAACGGGCCCGGCACAATGACGAAGCCCAGTTGGAAATCCTGGAATCGCTGGATGTGTTCCCCTCCACGCTTCCCACCAAGCGTGACTCCGTCTACGCAGGCTGGGTCTCCATCTCCGTCGGCTGCAACAACACCTGCACGTTCTGCATCGTGCCGGCGCTGCGCGGCAAGGAAAAGGACCGCAGGCCCGGCGACATCCTCGCCGAAATCCAGGCCCTCGTGGACGACGGCGCCATTGAGGTCACCCTCCTGGGGCAGAACGTGAACTCCTACGGAGTGGAATTCGGGGACCGCCAGGCGTTCTCCAAGCTCCTGCGCGCCTGTGGCGATATCGAGGGACTGGAGCGCGTCCGCTTCACCAGCCCGCACCCCGCAGCCTTCACGGACGACGTCATCGACGCCATGGCGGAGACTCCCAACGTCATGCCGCAGCTGCACATGCCGCTGCAGTCCGGCTCCGACAGCATCCTGAAGGCCATGAAGCGGTCATACCGGTCCACGAAGTTCCTGGGCATCCTGGACAAGGTCCGCGAGAAGATCCCGCACGCAGCCATCTCCACCGACATCATCGTCGGCTTCCCGGGCGAGACCGAGGAGGACTTCCAAGCCACGCTGGACGTTGTGGAGAAGTCGCGGTTCGCCACTGCCTTCACTTTCCAGTACTCCAAGCGCCCCGGCACCCCGGCCGCTGACCTTCCGGACCAGCTGCCCAAGGCCGTGGTCCAGGAACGCTTCGAGAGGCTGACGGCCCTCCAGGACAGGATCGCCGCGGAAGAAAACAAAAAGCAGCTGGGCCGCCGCGTGGAGGTCATGGTCACCGCGCAGTCCGGGCGGAAGGCAGAAGAAACCCACCGCCTGTCCGGACGTTCACGGGACCAGCGGCTGGTGCACTTCTCCGTCCCCGACGACGCCCCGGCACCCCGGCCTGGCGACCTCGTCACGGTCACCATCACGGACGCCGGCGCCTTCCACCTCATCGCGGATCCCGTACCCGGGGAGTACAGCCTGCGCCGCTCCCGCGCGGGTGATGCCTGGGACAGGTCCCAGGCCGAGTCCTGCGGTGTCCCCGCACCGGGTACCGGTGACGGGCGCAAGGGCGTTTCGCTCGGCATGCCATCGCTGCCCGTGCGCACTTCCTGATCCATGGGCACCCCGCCCGTCATCGCCGTCGTCGGTCCCACCGGGTCCGGAAAATCCGATCTTGCCGTCAACCTGGCCCTTGAACTTGATGGCGAAATCATTAACGCCGATGCCATGCAGTTCTACCGCGGCATGGACATCGGAACCGCCAAGATCACCCCGGCCGAGCGCCGGGGCATACCGCACCACCTCCTGGACATCCTGGATGTCACCCAGGAAGCCAGCGTCTCGGACTTCCAGCGGCAGGCGCGGCAGCTGATCGGGGACATCCATGCCCGGGGGAAGCGGGCCATCCTGGTGGGCGGCTCCGGCCTTTACGTCCGCGCCGCCCTCGACGTCCTCGAATTTCCCGGGACGGACCCGGATCTGCGCCGCTCCCTCGAAGCTGAGCTGGCCGCGCACGGCACGGCGAACCTGCGGGCCCGCCTCCAGGACGTGGACCCGGCCTCGGCCGAACGGCTGAACGATGACCGGCGCATCATCCGCGCCCTGGAAGTCCATCAGCTCACCGGCCGGCCCTTCAGTTCCTTCATGCCCCGGCGGGAGTACTTCCAGCCTGCCGTCCAGATTGGCTTGTCCGTTGACCGCGCGGCACTGCATGAACGGTTGGCCGCCCGGGTGCATGCCATGGTGGACACCGGATTGCTGGCTGAAGTCCGCCGGCTTGATGGACTGGGCCTGCGCACCGGAAAGACCGCGTGCCGTGCCTTGGGCTACTTGCAGTTCCTGCAGGTCCTCGACGGCTCCGCCACCGAAGCTGAGGCTGTTGAAAGCACCATCATCGCCACCAGGCAGTTCGCCCGCCGCCAGCTGACCTGGTTCCGCGCCGACCCCCGGATTACGTGGATCGACTGGCAGGACCCGGATTTGCTGGCCAAGGCCGCAGGCCTTTGCCGCCGGTAGCCTGAACGCGTCCGGTTTCCAGTGCCATTGGGCCTGCCGGTAGGCTTGACGGCATGGACGCAACCCTGACAGAGACCACCGGAACCGCCTTTCAAACGCTGGCCGGGCTGCGCTTCTCCAAGGGGCACGGAACCGGTAACGACTTCGTCCTGGTGGCCGATCCGGAGGGTGCACACACCATTGAGGCCGGCCACGTGGCTGCCCTGTGCAACCGGCACCTTGGCATCGGCGGAGATGGCCTGATCCGGGCCGTGCCGTCACGGTTCCTTCCGGAGGGCCGCGAGATCCTCGCCGCCAACCCCGAGGCCGAGTGGTTCATGGACTACCGGAACGGCGACGGCTCGCTGTCCGAAATGTGCGGCAACGGCGTCCGTGTCTTTGTCCACTTCCTCCGTGCTGAAGGGCTGATCGATCTTCCGGTGGGCGGCGCCCTTGCCATTGGCACCCGCGGCGGCCTGAAGACTGTGGTGCGCACCGCCGACGGCTATGCCGTGGACATGGGACCGTGGGAGTTCATTTTTCCCGGTGAGGCCACAGCGAAAGCCATGGACTCACTGGTGACCGCCGAAGGCCTGGAGGTCCCGCGCCCGGCCCTGTCAGTCAGCATGGGCAACCCGCATACCGTGGTTGCCCTCGCCGAACTCGCGGAGCTTGAAGCAACCCGCCTCTACACCGCCCCGGCCGTGGAACCGGTCCCGGCCAACGGAACCAACGTCGAATTCGTAGTTCCGTCCGAGCCGCTGGTCCTCGATGGCATCGGATCCGTCACCATGCGGGTCCACGAACGCGGCGTGGGGGAGACGCAGTCCTGCGGCACGGGAGCCTGTGCCGCCGCCGTCGCAATCCGCCACTGGGCCGGTGCTGGAGCCCCGGACGCCTGGCGCGTGAACGTTCCAGGCGGAGTCGTCGGCGTTAAGTTCTTTGCAGGCGCCGGCGGCCACGAACATGTGGAGCTCAGCGGCCCTGCCGTCATTGTGGCGTCGGGGACGCTTTCCTGACTTTCAATACGCGGAACGATTTTGATGTCGACTCCCGCGTCACCGTGAAGGACCCGCCGAGTTCTGCCATCAGCCAGCGCTGAAGCGAGTCCGAGCCCAGGTTCTTCTGGACCACCAGGTAGGCAGTCCCTCCCGGGGCCAGCCGGGGCAGCCACAGCTTCAGCAGGGAATGCAGCTCATCCTTGCCGATCCGGATGGGCGGGTTCGACCAGATGGTGTCGAACCGCACCCCGGGATCCACGGCCTCCGGCGTGCTGGCTGCAACATTAGACAGGCCCAGCGCTGCGGCGTTCCCGTTGGTCAGGGCAATGCAGCGCTCGTTCACGTCCACGGCGTAGACCTGCGCATGAGGTGCCTTCAGCGCCATGGTCAGGGCGATGGGTCCCCAGCCGCAGCCGATATCCAGGAGGTTGCCGGTAGCTGCGGGTGCGGGAACCTCGGCCAGCAGAACGGCGGTTCCCTTATCGATTCCGTCCGGGCTGAAGATGCCGTTCGAGGTCTGCAGCGTCCGCGTTTCTCCGGCGAGTTCCACCGTCAGCGGTTTCCGGGTGAAGGGGCCGGCGGGCGATGCGCTGAAATAGTGTGCGGACTCCATAACTGGCCAGAGTAGTTCCCCTCGCAGCGTAATGGGAAACCGCGCCACGGCGCCTCTGTTAGTCTTGAGGGCATGTTCTTGATCTTCGAGTAGCCGGCACGGGCGTTTGCCCGTCCCGCTCCCTTGTCCGCGGTGTCCACTCCCGCCAGCGATTCTGCCCACAGCGACGCAGGCTTTCCGCCTTCCGCTTGTGCACCGGACCAAACTCCACCGTTTGCTCCGGACGCCGGACAACACTCGAAGCTTGATTCGTCTGTGCTTCCTGCCGTGATGCCGGTCCCAACCCCCTCCGCCGCCTTTCCTTCGCGGCGCCCACATTGCCGCGGCATCGTTGCCCGGCGGCCAGTACAGGAGACACTGCATGACCGCAGCCCCTCAGCCCAGCGCGAATACTTCACCACATTCCACCGAACGGCACTATTCTGGAAATGCCGAAACTTCAAAGGAGACCATGACCAGCCAGCCCAACACCGGATCCGATCCAGCAGCCCAGGATATGAGCCCTGCGGAAATCCAAGCTGTCATCGACCGGATCCTCGCCAAGGACGTACCGGCCAACTCCAGGACGTCCGGCGGTGCCGGCGACGCGAAGGCGGTCCTCGGCAAGGCCCAGGCCATCTCCCACCTGGACGATGAGCACTCTGAATACGACGGCGACCAGCAAGACCTCGAAGAGCGGCGCGCCCTGCGCCGCACGGCAGGGCTTTCCACCGAGCTCGAAGACGTCACCGAAGTCGAATACCGCCAGCTGCGGCTCGAGCGCGTAGTCCTTGCCGGACTTTGGTCCGAAGGCACCCTGGCCGACGCCGAGAACTCCCTGCGGGAACTCGCAGCCCTGGCCGAGACCGCCGGCTCCGAAGTGCTGGACGGCCTCGTGCAGCGCCGTGCCAAGCCGGACCCCGGCACGTTCCTGGGCTCGGGCAAGGCCCTGGAGCTCAAAGACATTGTCATGTCCACGGGAGCGGACACCGTGGTGGTCGACGCTGAGCTGGCCCCTTCCCAGCGACGTGGGCTGGAAGACATCGTCAAGGTCAAGGTCATCGACCGCACCGGGCTCATCCTGGACATCTTCGCGCAGCATGCGAAGAGCCGCGAAGGCAAGGCCCAGGTTGAGCTGGCGCAGCTCGAGTACCTGCTTCCGCGCCTGCGTGGCTGGGGCGACTCTATGTCCCGCCAGGCAGGCGGCCAGGTGGGCGGTGCCGCCGCCGGCATGGGCTCGCGTGGTCCCGGTGAAACGAAAATCGAACTGGACCGCCGCCGGATCCGCACCCGGATGGCCAAGCTGCGGCGCGAAATCGCCGCGATGAAGCCTGCCCGGGAAACGAAGCGCGCCAACCGCCGTCGTAATGAAGTGCCGTCCGTAGCGATTGCAGGCTACACGAACGCCGGAAAGTCATCCCTGCTCAACCGGTTGACCGATGCCGGGGTGCTGGTGGAGAACGCCCTGTTCGCCACGCTGGACCCCACCATCCGCAAGGCCGAGACCTCCGACGGCCTGGGCTACACCCTGGCCGACACCGTGGGCTTCGTCCGGTCCCTCCCCACCCAGCTGGTGGAGGCCTTCCGCTCCACCCTGGAGGAAGTGGCCGACTCGGACCTCATCCTGCATGTGGTGGATGTGTCCCACCCGGATCCTGAAGGCCAGATCGCCGCTGTGCGGAAGGTCTTCGGCGAGGTTGACGCCCGCAAGATCCCGGAGATCATCGTCCTGAACAAAGCCGACGCCGCAGATCCCTTCGTGGTGGAACGGCTGAAGCAGCGCGAACCGCGCCATGTAGTGGTTTCGGCGCGCACCGGCGAAGGCATCGCGGAACTGCTGAAGACCATCAGCGACTCGATTCCGCGCCCCGGGGTCAAACTGGAGCTCCTCATCCCGTACAACCGCGGCGACCTGATCAGCAAGCTCCACGACTCGGACGCGGAGATCATCAGCATGTCCCATGTCGAGGCCGGAACCCGGGCGGTGGTGAAGGTCCGTGAGGGCCTGGCCGCCGAACTGGAAACCTTTGCCGTCAATGCCTGAGGTTGTGGCAACGGAATCCAAGGAAACGGCCGGCGGGCAGCTCGTCATCGAGCTGCTCGACCGGGCCGTTTCCGCCATGGGCGGCCAAAGCCGCTCCGGGCAGCATGAGATGGCGCGGCAGGTGGCGCAGGCTATCGAGACCGGCAACCACCTGCTGGTGCAGGCCGGGACCGGTACCGGAAAGTCGCTGGCGTACCTGATCCCGCTGATCGCCCACGCACTTGAAAGCAACAAGCCGGCGCTGGTGTCCACGGCCACCCTTGCCCTGCAGACACAGATTGTGGGCAGGGACCTGCCCCGGCTCCTCAAAGCCATCACCCCGGCCCTCGACCGGCCAGTCAAGGTGGCGCTGGTCAAAGGCCGGTCCAATTACGTGTGCCGGCACAAGCTGGAAGGCGGGTTTCCCTCCGAGGAACCCTCCGAGGGGCAGCTCTTCTCCCTCGGTGAGGACACCAGCGTGCCGCACTTCGCCGCAGCCGCAGGCGGGCCGCAGTCCCAGCTCGGAAAGGAAGTGGTCCGGCTCCGGGAATGGGCGGAAAAGACGTCCACAGGAGACCGGGACGAGCTCCTGCCCGGCGTGACGGACCGTGCCTGGAAGCAGGTGTCCGTGACGTCCATGGAGTGCCTGGGCTCCCAGAAATGCCCCCTGGCCGAGGAGTGCTTCAGCGAGCTGGCCCGCCAGGACGCTGCCGAGGCCGACGTCGTGGTGACCAACCATGCCATGCTCGCGGTCAGCGCGTTCGAGGGACTCGCGGTGCTGCCGGAGTACGACGTTGTGGTGGTGGATGAGGCCCACGAGCTGCAGGACCGGGTCACCGGTGCAGTGTCCGGCCAGCTCTCCGTCGCCATGGTCCACGCTGCTGCCTCGGGTGCCCGCAAACACACAGCGATCACCGTGGACGCGCTCAACGCCGCCGCGGCGAACCTGGAGCTGGCCCTTGCCGGCGTCCCAAGTGGGCTGCTCCCCAGCGGACTGAACGACGAACAGCTCGACTGCGTGGACCAGCTGCGCGAGGCCTGCAGGGCGGCGCTGTCCGACTCCAAGGGAGACAGCAGCAACACGGCCGACGGCGGCAGGCAGCTTGCGCGTTCACGGCTGATGCTCATCCTTGAACTGTCCGAACGGCTTTTGGCGGCAAGGGAAAACCGCGAGGTCGTGTGGATCTCGCGCGCCGGAACCTTCGATCCCGGCCAGGGCTATTCCCAACCTGACGACAACGCTCCTGCGCTGGTCAATATCGCGCCGTTGTCTGTGGCCGGGAGGCTGCGTGAGGGGCTCTTCGCCGGGCACACAGTGGTCCTGACGTCCGCAACCCTGGCCATCGGTTCTGCCTTCGAGCCCGCCGCCGGGGGATTGGGCCTGGTGGGCGAAGGGGCGCCGGCGTGGACCGGGATCGACGTCGGCTCGCCGTTCGACTATCCCAAGCAGGGCATCCTGTACGTGGCCGGGCACCTGCCCAAGCCGGGCCGTGGCGCGTCACCGGAATCGCTGGCAGAGCTGGAGGCACTGATCAGCGCCTCGAACGGCGGGGCGCTGTGCCTGTTCTCCTCGCGGCGGGCAGCCGAGGAGGCGGCCGAAGCGCTCCGGCCCAAGCTGGGCATGACGGTCCTGTGCCAGGGCGACTCCACCATGACGGCCCTCGTCAAACAGTTCGCCGACGAACCGGACACGTGCCTGTTCGGCACCATGTCGCTCTGGCAGGGCGTTGACGTCCCAGGGGTTTCCTGCCGGCTGGTCGTCATCGACCGGATTCCCTTCCCCCGCCCGGACGACCCCCTCATGACGGCCCGCTCCCGGGCCGTGGCACAGGCAGGCGGCAACGGATTCATGTCCGTCTCGGCCACGCATGCCGCCATCCGGCTGGCCCAGGGCGCCGGCAGGCTGATCCGCTCCACCGGCGACAAAGGCGTGGTGGCCGTCCTCGATTCCCGCCTGGCCACGGAACGCTATGCCGGGTTCCTGCGCGGCGCCCTGCCGCCCTTCTGGGCGACGACGGACCGCACGACGGCGATCGCGGCCTTGGCGAGGCTGGCCGGGGAAACGCCCTAGGCAGCACCTGAAATGCATAAGGAAGGCGCCGTTCCGGGGAACGGCGCCTTCCTTATCGGCTGGACTGCTGCGGCTTGTTGCTGACGTGCGGTCCCGCTAGAGCGACCGGAGGACCGAAACCACTTTGCCCATGATGGTGGCATGGTCGCCAAGGATCGGTTCGTACTGCGTGTTCTGGGGCAGCAGCCACGTGTGACCGTCCCGCTGGCGGAATGTCTTGACCGTGGCTTCGTCGTCCAGGAGCGCTGCAACAATATCGCCGTTCGCGGCGTCGGCCTGGCGCCGGACCACCACCCAGTCGCCGTCACAGATGGCGGCGTCAACCATGGAATCACCGGCCACCCTGAGCATGAAGAGTTCGCCCTGGCCCACCAGTTGGCGGGGGAGCGGCATAACGTCTTCCACCACCTGGTCCGCAAGGATGGGGCCGCCGGCGGCGATGCGGCCGACGAGGGGCACCATGGCCGTGTCCAGCGCCGTGGGCAACTCCGTGACAGCCGCGATCCCCGGTGAGGCCGCCGCCTCTGGTTCCGCTGCCTGCCTGGCCGTCCTGCCGGTTGTACCGCCGTCGAGGGTCAGCGGCATCAGGACTTCCATGGCACGGGGCCGCTTCGGATCACGCCGGAGGTAGCCCAGCTTTTCCAGCTGGGAGAGCTGGTGGGTGACGCTGGAAAGGCTGGCCAGCCCTACGGTGTCCCCAATTTCGCGCATGGACGGCGGGTAACCGTTGACATTGACCGAACGCTGGATGGTCTCGAGGATTTTCTTCTGCCGCGGCGTCAAACCCTTGGCTGTCCTTTTCGGCTGCGAGGTCGCCCTGCCCCCGGTGGCTGCTGCTGCCATGTTCGCCGTTGCCTTTCGGTAGCCACCGGGCTTTCAACTGCACCGGACTGAGTGTTCACACCGTCAATGTCAGACCCTGCTGATCAACTTCAGGTGTGGATGTTCCTGCCTCAAACGTAGGTCAGCCACATTGCTTTTTCAAACATTTGTTCTAGCGAGTCTCGACATTATTCGTCCATAGGTGCTAAAACTGAACCAAGCAGTATTCGAATATGTGTTCTAACAAGGCAAGCAGCCGTTCGAACACGGAGCCGGTCAGGCAGCACCATCGGGCGGCACCAGCAGGCGACACCAACAGACGCAGCACGGTCCAGGAGGGCTAAGGTCATGTCAGCTACATCCGCTTTCAGGTCACACGGTTTCGATGTTCACGGCAACGGTGCCCGGGATCAGCAGGCGGCGCAGGAAGGCCGGGTGCCGGTCCAGCGGACGCCGGCCGGCGGACGCCGCGGCCAGGCGCCGCTGCCGCCCCTGCGCCTCACGCGGCGGGGCAAGGTGGTCCTGATCGGGATTCCACTGGTGCTGCTGGCGGCGCTCCTGCTGTCCCTGGCCGGATTCTTCAATTCCCCCGCCAAGGCCTCCGACTCCGCGGCGGACCTCACCGTGACCCCCACCGTCACAGTGACCGTGCAGCCGGGTGAGTCGCTGTGGGGGATCGCAGCCGACCTCGCGCCGGAGCGGGACGCCAGGGACGTTGTGGCAGATATTGTGCAGCTCAACAACCTGTCCGCCGGGAAGATTCTCCCGGGACAGCAGCTGTACATTCCCACGCGCTAGGAAAGGTGCCGGCAAGATTTCCCGGATGAATGAAGGTCCGCAAACAGCAGGTGCGTCGCCCGGAGCGCGCACCCCGCCCGGACCGGCGCAAACCGTCACATTTTCGGGCGACCGCACCTCCCACTAAACTGTTCAGGTGAATGACCAGCTTGAACGCCTGAACCGGCTTCCCCTCCGCAGTAACCTCCGGGGCCTCACGCCCTACGGTGCCCCGCAGCTGGATGTCCCCATCCTCCTCAACGTCAATGAGAACACCCATGGTGTCCCGGCCGGACGTCACTGCCGCCATCACGGCGGCTGTCGCGGAGGCTGCCGCCGGCCTTAACCGCTACCCGGACCGGGAGTTCACCGAGCTCCGCAAGGCCCTTGCCGAGTATCTGGGCCACGGCCTGGACGAGGCCAACGTGTGGGCAGCTAACGGCTCCAACGAGGTGCTCCAGCAGATCCTTCAGGCATTTGGCGGTCCGGGCCGCACGGCGCTGGGCTTCCCGCCCACGTACTCCATGTACCCGCTGCTGGCCAGCGGCACGGACACCGGATACATTAAGGGCCAGCGTGAGGACGGGTACGGCCTCAGCGCCGAATCGGCCGCCCGCCAGGTCCGGGAACTGAAGCCCAACATCGTCTTCCTGTGCTCGCCGAACAACCCCACCGGCACCGGCCTCGGGCTGGACGTGGTGGAAGCGGTCTACGAAGCCGGCGCCGAAAGCCAGGCCATCGTGATCGTGGACGAGGCCTACCACGAGTTTGCCCACGACGGCACGCCCAGCGCCCTGACGCTGCTGCCCGGGCGGGAGCGGCTGATCGTTTCCCGCACCATGAGCAAGGCGTTCGCGCTGGCCGGCGCCCGGCTGGGATACATGGCAGCCGCCCCGGAAGTGACCGACGCGCTGCGCCTGGTCCGGCTCCCGTACCACCTGTCGGCCATCACCCAGGCAATCGCCCTCGCGGCCCTGCAGCACCGCGAAGCCCTCATGGCGGACGTCGAGGACATCAAAAGGCAGCGCGACCGCATCGTGTCCGAACTGACCCGCATGGGCCTCAAGCCGGCGGCGTCCGACTCCAACTACGTGTTCTTCGGCGGACTGGAGAACCCGCACCGGGTCTGGCAGGAACTGCTGGACGCGGGTGTGCTGATCCGCGACGTCGGCATCCCGGGGCACCTGCGGGTCACTGCCGGCACTGAGACGGAAACCACAGCCTTCCTCACCTCCCTGGAAAGCATCCTTGCCAGCCAGCCGGCCCTTCCCGCCTAGACTTGAAGAACCGGCGCTGGACGCCCTGACCACCCTTCCTGCCACAAAGGACACCTGACCATGACTTCCACCGGATCGAACGCGGCCGCAGCCCGGACCGCACGTATGGAGCGTGCCACCAGCGAGTCGTCCGTGCTCGTGGAAATCAATCTTGACGGTACCGGCGTCTCGGACATCGACACTTCCGTGCCGTTCTACGACCACATGCTCACGGCACTGTGCAAGCACTCGCTGATCGACATGACGGTCAAGGCCACCGGGGACACCCACATCGACGTCCACCACACCGTGGAGGACGTCGCCATCACCTTCGGCGAGGTGCTGCGGACGGCCCTGGGCAACAAGGCGGGCATCCGCCGGTTCGGGGAAGCGACCGTACCGCTGGACGAGGCCCTGGCCAACGCCGTGGTGGACGTCTCGGGACGCCCCTACCTCGTGCACGGCGGCGAGCCCGCCGGCCAGGAATACCACCTGATCGGCGGCCACTTCACCGGCTCCCTGACCCGCCACGTCTTTGAAGCCATCACCCTGCACGCCGGTATCTGCCTGCACATGAACGTCATTGCCGGACGGGACCCCCACCACATTGTGGAAGCCCAGTTCAAGGCGTTCGCCCGTGCCCTCCGTGCAGCCGTCGAACCCGATCCGCGGGTTGAGGGCATCCCGTCCACCAAGGGTGCCCTGTGAGCGGCCAGATCCTGAAGGACGGTGCCATCATCGACCCGTCCGCGTCACGCAAGCCCGCATCCCCGGAAGGGAAGCCCACCGTCACGGTGCTCGACTACGGTTCCGGCAACGTCCGGTCCGCCGTGCGCGCCCTCGAGCGGGCCGGCGCGGAGGTCATCCTCAGCGCCAAGCCCGAAGATGTCCTGAACGCCGACGGCCTGGTGGTTCCCGGCGTCGGCGCCTTCGAGACGGTCATGCGCGAGCTCAAGGCCGTGGATGGCATCAGGCTCATCGGCCGCCGGGTGGCAGGCGGACGCCCCGTCCTGGGGATCTGCGTAGGCCTCCAGGTACTTTTCGAGGCCGGCGTCGAGCATGGCACCGAGGCTGAGGGCATCGGCGAATGGCCCGGAAAGGTCGAGCTGCTGCCGGCCGACGTCGTTCCGCACATGGGCTGGAACACCGTCAAGGTACCGGAGGGTTCAAAGCTCTTCGCCGGAGTGGAAGGCGAGCGGTTCTACTTCGTCCACTCCTACGGCGTGCAGGAATGGAACTTCGACGTCATCCAGCCGCTGATGGCCCCTCCGCTGGTGACGTGGTCCGAACACGGCGCGCCCTTTATTGCCGCCGTCGAGAACGGGCCGCTGTGCGCCACGCAGTTCCACCCGGAGAAGTCAGGCGATGCCGGTGCGCGGCTGCTGCGCAACTGGGTGGACGCGCTGCGCCGGCCTACAGAAACCAGCAGTGGCGACCCTGCCGGCGGCGCCTGAATGTGGTCCATCGTGCTGATGGGACTGGCCGGCCTGCTGGTGGGCGGTGCCCTGTCCTTCCGGCAGCAGCACAAGCCCCTGTGGACCCAGGTTTCGTTCTACGTCCTGGCAGCCATGTCCCTGCTCGCCGCCTACCTGCTGACCCTCCCGGGCAACTGACCGGCAACCTGGTAAACGGCTCCGGCCACTGACGCGCCCCGGCACTGTGCCGGCAGCCCGGCACCCCACCCAACAACACCAAGGATGAAGATGACCACCGCAAACGATCTGCCGGTACTTGAACTGCTGCCCGCCGTCGACGTCGTCAACGGCCAGGCCGTGCGGCTGGTCCAGGGCGAGGCCGGCAGTGAAACCAGCTACGGAACACCGCTGGAGGCTGCGCTGAACTGGCAGCAGCAGGGCGCCGAGTGGGTGCACCTCGTGGACCTGGACGCCGCCTTCGGCCGCGGTTCCAACGCCGAACTCCTCCGCGAGGTGGTGGGGCAGCTGGACATCAAGGTGGAACTCTCCGGCGGACTGCGGGACGACGAAACCCTCGAAGCCGCCCTTGGCCTCGGCGTCGCCCGGGTTAACCTCGGCACCGCCGCGCTGGAAAACCCGGAGTGGACCCGCCGGGCCATCGAGCGCTTCGGTGACAAAATCGCCGTCGGACTCGACGTGCGCGGGACCACCCTGGCCGGACGTGGCTGGACCAAAGAAGGCGGGGACCTCTGGGACGTCCTGGCCCGCCTCGAGGATGCAGGCTGCTCGCGCTACGTGGTCACCGACGTGACCAAGGACGGCACCCTGCAGGGGCCCAACGTTGAACTGCTGCGCCAGATGGTGGAGAAGACCGGCAAACCCGTCATCGCGTCCGGCGGCATCTCCAGCCTCGATGACCTCAAAGTCCTGCGCTCCCTGGTCCCGCTGGGCCTCGAAGGTGCCATCGTGGGCAAGGCCCTCTATGCCGGCGCCTTCACCCTTCCCGAAGCCCTCGACGTGGCCGGCCGCCGCTAGGCTGCCGGAACCCGACGCGATGGCCAGCAACGATTCAGGCGCCCCCGTTCCCCGCCACCTTCCCGGCCATATCGCCGCGGCGCTGGCAGGAGCCGGCGGCGCGACCGACTCCGCGGGCCAGCCCTGGGCGGGCCGCAGCCTCGCCGGCGACGACGCGAAGATCCACAATTTCGAGGACGACGACGGTACGGCCAACGCAGGCTACCGCGCCGCCGTCGCGGGCTTGCGTGGGGGAACCGGCGACGAAGCTGCCGTCGTGGCGTCCCTGGCGACGGCGCGGGTCTTCATCCCCATCGTGGCCCAGCTGGCGGAAGAAGCGGAGTCTGACCACGGCCTGCATGCCGACAAGCAGGCAGACATGGCGCTGGTAACGCTCAAAGCCGCCGACGGCAGGACCGCGCTGCCGGCCTTCACGTCAACGGAGGCCCTGAGCGCTTGGCACCCCGATGCCCGCCCGGTGGCTGTCTACGCGGCACGCGCTGCGCTGTCCGCCGTGGCGGAGGGTGCCGAACTCGTGGTCCTGGACCCGGGCGCAGATGTCACTTTCGTGGTTCGCCGGCCGGCCGTGTGGGCGCTGGCCCAGCAGCAGCCCTGGCTGCCCTCCTACGCCGACGAGGAACTGGCGGCCGAGATGGGTGCTGCCGCCGCTGCGTTCCCAACTGTCCGCCGGATCGAGCTCCTGCCGGGCAGGGGAGTGGCTGCCCGGGCAGCCGACGGGACCGTGTTGCCGGGTGGCGGCGCGGGGCCGGAACTGCAAGTGGTGCTCTACCTTGAAGACGGGTTGGACGCCTCAGGCGTGCAGCGCCTGGTGGCTGCGCTGCAGGCCGAGTGGTCCCGGAATGTATTGTTTGGGGAGCGGGTCGATTCGCTCGAGGTCAAGCTGCGGCGCGCCACAGGCTAGTTGTCAGGAGCGGGGCTGCCCCGGGTTCCTGAGGCATACGTAAGGAACCTTTTTCGTGAACTTCGCGCTGTACCGGGAGCTGCTGGCCGTCCGGCCTATCCGGAGGCTTTTGCTGGTGGGCATGGTTGCCCGCATTCCACATTCTGCGGCGGGCGTGCTGCTGACCCTGCACATCGTCCTCACCCTGGGCCAAGGATACGCCGCTGCCGGTGCTGCAGCCGCCGTGATGACGATCGGTATTGCTGTCGGGGCACCGTGGCGCGGGCGCCGGGTGGACACCGTCGGCCTCCGGCGTGCACTGGTCCCGTCCGTCATCTCCGAAGCGGTCATCTGGTCCATCGTTCCGCACGTGTCCTACCAGTGGCTCCTGCCGCTGGTGTTCGTCGGCGGCCTGTTGACCCTGCCCATCTTCAGCGTGGTGCGCCAGTCCCTGGGTGTCCTGGCCGACGGCAAGCAGAGGCGCACCGCTTTTGCCCTGGATGCCATCAGCACCGAGATGGTGTTCATGATCGGGCCCGCGGCCGGCGCCGTGGTGGCAACGAGCGGGCACACGACGGAGGGTCTCACGGTCGTGGGCCTGTCCACGTCCCTGGCCGGGCTGTTCCTGATCTGGTTCAACCCGCCCACCCGCAGCCCGGAACAAACCGCTGAATGCGTTGAGGACGAGCAGCACGCAGCAGAAATCGCCGTGGTCTCGGCTGCACCCGCCCACCTGCAGGAAGCCGCGGCGGACCTGCTGCCAGCCGGGGCGGAGCGTGCTGCCGGTGTCAGGGGCAGGGCGGCGCACAGCTTCGCCTGGTTTACACCTGCGGTGGGGGCGGTCTTTGCCGTCGCCGCGGGTGCCGGCATGGTTCTCAGCGGCAGTGACGTGGGCATCGTGGCGGCCCTGGAGATCGGCGGGCATCAAGGCGAGATCGGAATCGTGTTCCTGTTCTGGTGTGCGGCATCCGTGGTGGGCGGCCTGGTCTACGGCGCCATGCGCCGGCCTGTCCCGCCCATTCTGCTGCTGCTGGGCATGGCCGCGTTCACCATTCCCATGGGTTTCGCGTCCGGAACCTGGACACTCGCCCTGTTGTCCATCATGCCCGGGCTCCTGTGCGCCCCGGTGCTGTCTGCTGCTTCGGAGAAGGTGGCCGACCTTGTGTCCGAAGAGCGCCGCGGCGAAGCGATGGGTTGGTACGGTTCAAGCGCTGACCGCGGGGGTGGCGCTGGGTTCACCGCTGGCGGGTGTCTTCATTGACGGAACGGGACCCTCCGGCGGCTTCGTGTCCGTGGGGGTTGCCGGTGTCATCCTCTGCCTCGCGGGACTGCTCCTGCAGCAGCGCCGGCGGCGCCAGGTCAAGGCCTGACCGGACAACCCGGCTGAAGCCCTGGGGCGTGCAGGCCCGGCCCCACCACATCGAAGGCCCGCATACCTGCCCAACGTCCTGCGGCGCAGCTTCTTAAAGTGCGACGGCGGGACGACCCCTTGAAGGTCGCCCCGCCGTCGCGCGCTGCGTGGGGGAGTGCTGGGCTAGTTGACTGCGCCCGTGAACTTTTCGCCCGGACCCTTGCCTGGAGCATCCTGGATCAGCGACTCTTCACGGAACGCCAGCTGCAGGGAGCGGAGGCCGTCGCGCAAGGGACCTGCGTGCTGCGATCCGATTTCCGGGGCGGCGGCCGTCACCAACCCGGCCAGGGCGGTGATGAGTTTGCGGGCTTCGTCCAGGTCCTTCAGGTCGGCGGCGTTCTCTTCCGCGGCCAGGCCGAGCTTGACGGCGGCGGCGGACATCAAGTGGACGGCAGCGGTGGTGATGACCTCGACGGCCGGAACTTCAGAGATGTCCCGGACCTGCTGGGACACATCGGCGGAGTCGCCGGCGCTGTCCTGGGCAGGCTCGAAAACGTATGAATTACTGTCTGGGGTGCTCATACTGGTAAGCTTGACACAGACCGACTGAATGTCGTTATTTCAGAGATCGCCCTCACAGGCCAGGTTCCCACCAGTGCTATTCGGCGCTGACGGGAATTTTCTCTGTAGAATGGCATGCAGTTTGCAAGCGGAGTTCTCTCCCACCCGCGTCAGCCGTTGTTCCGTCAGGATTCTGTGGAACGCAAGGTTGCCGGGTACACGGTTGGGCATTGGTTCGGCAGTTCGCCGACCCAATGCATGCAGGCCCGTCCCGGGCCCGGCAGTACCAACCTGACATGAGGCCTTCGATTGCTCCGGCAATTGGGGGCCTTCTCTATTTGCCGGGATACAACAACAAAAACAGGAGCTTTAACATTAGCGAGCCAAGAATCAATGAGCGTATCCGCGTCCCCGAGGTGCGGCTGGTCGGCCCTGCAGGTGAACAGGTAGGAATCGTCCGTATTGAGGATGCCCTGCGTCTGGCTGCCGAGTCCGACCTTGATCTCGTTGAAGTTGCACCTCAGGCGAAGCCTCCGGTGTGCAAGCTGATGGACTTCGGCAAGTACAAGTACGAAGCCGCGGTCAAGGCACGCGAAGCCCGGAAGAACCAGACGAACACCGTTCTGAAGGAAATCCGCTTCCGCCTGAAGATCGACACCCACGACTACGAGACCAAGCGCGGGCACGCACTGCGCTTCCTCGGTGCCGGGGACAAGGTCAAGGCCATGATCCAGTTCCGCGGCCGTGAGCAGCAGCGTCCGGAGATGGGCATCCGCCTGCTCCAGCGCTTCGCAGATGACGTCGCTGAAGTTGGCGTGGTTGAGTCCAGCCCCCGCATTGACGGCCGCAACATGGTCATGGTGGTTGGTCCGCTGAAGAACAAGGCAGAAGCGAAGGCGGAGGCCCGCCGCGCCACCCAGCGCGCCGAAGCCAAGGCCGAGAATGAAGCCAAGGCCGCGGGCCGGGTAGACACGTCCGGCAAGGACGATGCTCCCTTGACCCAGTCACTGGCAGATCTGCTGCCCGAAGGCTTCACTCTTTCCACCGAGGCGGAAGCTCCGGTCGAGGCTGAGCAGGCAACTGCGGAAGCACCCGAAGAGGTTGTTGCCGAGGCTCCGGCCAAGGCTGCCGAAGCAGCGCCCAAGCAGGAGGCTCCGAAGCGGGAAGCGCCGAAGCAGGAGGGTCCCAAGCGGGAAGCGCCGAAGCAGGAGGCTCCCAAGCAGGAGGCTCCCAAGCAGGAGGCTCCCAAGCAGGAGGCTCCCAAGCAGGAAGCCCCCAAGGCTGCGGCCCCGGCGCCCAAGCCGGTGGCGGCTCCCAAGCCTGCAGCTGTCCCGGCTCCGCCGAAGCCGGTGGCCAGGCCCGCTGCACCGAAGCCGGCCGCACGTCCTGCCCCAAAGGCAGCACCTAAGCCGTCGGGTAAGAAGACCACTTAGTCCACAGCTGCCGACGGCTCCGGCCATCGGCAGACAGCAACCAGCAGGCCGCCCCCGGGCGGCTGCGCGATAGAGCTGCAGGCATAGCCTGCGGATACGTAAGGAGATCGGTTCCCATGCCGAAGATGAAGACCCACAGCGGTGCTAAGAAGCGCTTCAAGCTGACCGGCAGCGGCAAGCTGCGCCGCCAGCAGGCCAACCGCCGCCACTACCTCGAGCACAAGTCCTCCAGGCTGACCCGCCGCCTCGCCGGCGACAAGATCGTCTTTAAGGGCGACGCCAAGGTCATCCGGAAGATGCTCGGCATCTAATTTCCAAGTTTCCTGGCTGACTGCCGTCCGGTAGTCGGTCAATTGCCAAAAAGCCTTCTCAGGCCACCGGAACATCCGGTGACAGATGCTTGGGATCAGATTTTCGAAGGAGTACGCACGTGGCACGTGTGAAGAGGGCGGTCAACGCCCACAAGAAGCGCCGGGTTATCCTTGAACGCGCAAAGGGCTACCGTGGACAGCGTTCACGCCTGTACCGCAAGGCCAAAGAGCAGCTGCTGCACTCGTTTGTGTACAGCTACGGCGACCGCAAGAAGAAGAAGGGCGACTTCCGCCGCCTGTGGATCCAGCGCATCAACGCGGCTTCCCGCGCCAACGGCCTGACCTACAACCGCCTGATCCAGGGACTGAAGGCCGCTGAGGTCGAGGTTGACCGCCGCATGCTGGCTGAACTGGCCGTCTCCGACGCCAACGCCTTCGCTGCGCTGGTCAAGGTTGCCAAGGACTCGCTGCCTGCCGACACCTCCGCTCCCGCTGTCCAGGCCGAGGCTGCACCGGCCAAGAAGCCTGCTGCCAAGAAGGCCGCGGCCAAGAAGCCTGCTGCCAAGAAGGCCGCCGCTGACGAGGCTGCCGAGTAGTACCCCGAACGACGCGTTCAAGAACCGGCAGCGAGAGCTACTAAGGTTCTTATATGAACGAAACCGGGCGCCCGCAAGACTTTCCACTTTCCAATCCTCGAGCTGATCGGGTGAGGAAGGTGGCACAGCTTGCCGGGCGCCCGGCCCGTTTAAAACGCCGGGAGTTCCTGGCGGAGGGGCCGCAGGCCGTCCGCGAAGCCCTGGTGCTCCACCAAGAGAGGCTTGCCGCGGGGGAGCCCGGCATTGTCTATGAGGTTTACGCGAGCGAGTCCTGCCTGGACCGGCACCCCGACTTGGAAGCTCTCGCTGAGGGCACCACCGCCTACCTGGCCACTGATGAGGTTCTCGCCGCGATGGCGGACACGGTGACCCCGCAGGGCATTCTCGCGGTCTGCGGATTCCTCGACGTGACCCTCGACCAGGTGCTCGACGCCGGCCCGCAGCTCGTTGCAGTGCTCTGCCAGGTCCGCGACCCCGGCAACGCCGGCACCGTGCTCCGGGCCGCCGACGCGGCCGGCGCCGACGCCGTCATCCTGACTGCATCCAGCGTCGATATCTACAACCCCAAGGCCGTCCGCTCGACTGTGGGATCCCTCTTCCACCTGCCCGTGGTGCTGGGCGCAGAGATCGAGGAACTGGTGGCGCGGTGCAAGGAACGTGGTCTTGGGGTCCTTGCCGCGGACGGCCAGGGCCAGCTGAACCTCGATCAGCTGCAGGACCAGAGCACTGCCCGCCGTCTTGGGGCTGCCTCGACGGGTTCGGAGTACCCTCTTGAGAGTCCCACCGCCTGGCTGTTCGGCAACGAGGCGCAGGGGCTCTCCGCGGCAGAGCTTGAACTGGCTGACCACCGCGTGGCCGTGCCCGTCTACGGAGCCGCCGAGAGCCTGAACCTGGGAACGGCTGCCACCGTCTGCCTGTACGCGAGTGCCAGGTCCCAGCGCAACTGACGCCAGTTGCCTCGGAACAAGGTCGTAAAGCCTCCGGACAAAAGTAAAGGCCCCGGAAGATCCGGGGCCCTGGACAGCGGCAGATTCCGCTAACGGTGCCTTCTAGGGTGCGCGGGTTGCCTTGCCCCGGCCAGTGATTGCTCCGTAGATGCCGGCGACCACCAAGCCGCCAACAATAGCGAGAATCCAGGTGCCGAGGTCGAAGAAGCCAAGATCGCCCCGGTTGAACAGGAGGCTGCCAATCCAGCCGCCTACGATGGCGCCCACCACACCCAGAACCAGGCTGGTGACCCAACCGCCGCCGACCCTGCCGGGCATGACGGCTTTAACAATGGCCCCAACGATGAGGCCGAGAATAATCCAAGCAAGAAAACCCATGTTTCCTCCTCATATATTCACGGGCACGTGATGGTCCCGATGAGGCTCAAGCTAACATAACGGGCCCGTAAAGTCAGCAGGTGCAGGCCTTGTGCCTGCTGCATGCGGGGGAGCACCGTGGGTACGGTATGCATGGCCGGAAAACGAAGCCGGACCGGTGATGCGACTATCCCGAACCCTGGAGGGGACTACCGTGGCTGCACATGGCGGAAACAAGGCGATCATTGCGGCACTGGCCGCCAACCTGTCCATCGCGGCTTTGAAGTTCGTCGCCTACTTCCTGACCAGGTCATCATCAATGCTTGCCGAGGCGATCCACTCCGTCGCCGATTCCGGAAACCAGCTCCTCCTGCTGGTGGGCGGCAAGAAGTCGCAGCGTGCCGCCAGTCCCCAGCACCCCTTCGGGTACGGACGTGAGCGCTATATCTACGCCTTCATCGTCTCCATAGTGCTGTTCAGCGTCGGGGGACTCTTCGCCCTCTTTGAGGCCTGGGAAAAGTTCCGCGATCCGCACGCGATCGAAGGGGACTTCTGGTGGGTTCCGCTGGCCGTCCTGGTGGGTGCCATCCTTGCCGAGGGCTTTTCCTTCCGGACGGCGATCCGCGAATCCAACCGTTCCCGCGGCTCGCAGTCCTGGGTGAAGTTCGTCCGCAGCGCCAAGCAGCCGGAGTTGCCGGTGATCCTCCTCGAGGATTTCGGCGCACTGCTGGGACTGGCGTTCGCACTGATCGGCGTCGGAATGACGATCCTGACCGGCAACGGACTGTGGGATGCCGCGGGAACGGCCATGATCGGCCTGCTGCTGGTTGCCATCGCTGTTGTGCTTGCGCTGGAAACCAAGTCACTGCTCGTGGGGGAGTCCGCCACGCGGCAGGACGTCGAAAGGATCACGGCTGCCATCGAGTCCGACGGCGGCCGGCTGATCCACCTCAAGACGCTGCATCTTGGACCGGAAGAACTTCTGGTGGCGGCCAAGATAGCCGTCAGCAGGTCCTCCACGGGGGAGCAGATCGCCACGGCGATCGACGCCACGGAGGAAAGGATCCGGACCGCTGTTCCCATAGCGCGCGTGATCTACCTGGAGCCTGACCTGCAGCGGACGTCCGCGCTGGAAGACCGCTAGCTCCGCGGGCTTACCGGCTGCTGCGCCTGCCGGAACCTGGGTTCAGGCCGTCAGCGGCTTCCGGCGTTCCAACACACCACTGAGGACGGCGACGCCGAAGCCCAGGACCGCCAGGACAGCACCTACCAGCGCGGGCGCCACATAGCCCCACCCGAGGGCGATGACGAGGCCGCCGAGGAAGGCGCCCAGGGCATTGGCGACATTCAGCGCCGCGTGGTTCAGCGACGATGCCAGCGACGGGGCATCGGGGGAGGCATCCAGCAGCCGGGTCTGCAGTGCGGGGATCAGCATGGACCCGGAGGCGCCCACCACAAAAACCATGAGCAGTGCCGACCACGGCCAGTGCACCGCCACGGCGTAGACCACGAGGGCAACTGCGATGACGGGCAGAACCTTGTACAGGGTTCCCATCACCGACTTGTCGGCGAGCCTTCCGCCCACCAAGTTGCCTGCCACCATGCCCAGGCCGTACAGGGCCACCACCAGGGGAATCAGCGACGACGGGATCCCCGCCACCGTGGTCATGGTGTGGGCGATGTAGGTGTAGGTAGCGAAGAAGCCGCCAAACCCCACCACGCCGATGAGGATGGCCAGCCACACCTGAAGCCGCTTCAAAGCGCCGAGCTCACGCCTGATGCTCGCATCAGGGTGGGCAGCCTGGAAGGGTACAAAGCGCCAGACCATTGCCAGGGTCAGCAGCCCGATGAAACCGACCAGGACGAAAAGCAGCCGCCAGCCGTAAGTCTGCCCGAGCCAGGTGGCGAACGGCACGCCCACCACGTTGGAGATGCTCAGTCCGGCCATCACCATCGAAATCGCCCAGCCCCGGCGGGTGGGCGGAACGAGGGACGCGGCGATGACCGCCGCAACACCGAAGAACGCGCCGTGCGGAAGGCCGGCGGCGAAGCGCGACACCAGCATGGTGCCGTAGTCGGGAGCCACGAACGATGCCAGGTTTGCCACCGTAAAGAACAGCAGCAGGCCCAGGGCGAGCTGTTTGCGAGGCAGCCGCGCACCAACAGCAGCCAGCAGCGGTGCTCCCACCACCACACCCAGGGCGTAGGCGGAAATCAGATGGCCGGCCTCCGGCGTGCTGATGCCCAGGCCCTGCTCCACCTCTTTCAGCAGTCCCATCATGGTGAACTCGGTAACACCGATGCCGACGCCGCCCATGGCCAGCGAAAGAATCGCCAGCGCCAGGTTGCGGGACGTCAGTGGGCCCGCCGTGGACGTTTGGGTGGCGCTGCTCATAAGCCTGCTTTCCGAAGTGGATTGCTGATGGAAGAAACACATGCCACGACGGTGGGGCTGCACGGCCCGGATGAACCACGGGCCCGGATTTGGTCAACTGCTTCCCGGGGACGGATATTCCCCGGGAAGCACGGCCGGTGTTCCCATTGTCCCCCATAGACTGGAGCGGTGACTGAACTGATACAGGTGGTGGGCGGTGCGGTGGTGGACCGGCTGGCCCGGCCGTCCATGCTGCTGGTGGCCAGGCGCAATGCGCCCGAAAAATTGGCCGGCCTGTGGGAGTTCCCCGGTGGCAAGGTGGAGCCCGGGGAGGAACCCCAGGCCGCTCTCCGGCGGGAGTTGCTGGAGGAGCTCGGCGTCGTTGTCCGCCTGGGGGCGGAGCTTCCTGCTGACGGACCCGGCGGCTGGCCGCTAAGTGACCGTGCCGCCATGCGCGTCTGGTCTGCAGAGGTTACCGCCGGTGAGCCCCGTCCGCTGGAGGACCATGACCAGTTGCGCTGGCTTCCCCTCGACGACCCGGATGCCGTCCTGGCGTTGCCGTGAATACCGGCGGACTTCCCGATTGTCCGTGCATTGCTCGCTTCCCTGGCAGTTCCGGCCGACGGGCGCTGAACTAGAAGAGGGCCTGCTGAGCGCCCTCAGCTCCACCGTGCGGGGCGGAAGGGCCTGCACCGTGCCCCTGCCGTGCTTCGGGGATGATGCCTGTGGGATATTCGGCTTCCTCATCGCGGGGATCAAGGTCCCGGTGGCTGAACCCGGACGAGAAGGCAAAGCCGTGTCGTGCCTTGAAGTAGCGCACCTTGCCCGCCAGCCAGGTTCTGTACTCCTGGGACGCGTACGAGCCTGACCCGTACAGGCGGCGGTAGCGGCCAGCCAGCTCCGGATGGTTGGCGGCGATCCACTTCATGAACCATTCCCGGGTGCCGGGTTTGAGGTACAGGGCGCCCGCGCTGACGCCGGTTGCGCCGGCTGCGGCCAGGGAAGCGAAAAGGGCGTCCAGGGCTTCGTCGCTGTCAGAGAGCCACGGCAGGATGGGCATCGCCATGACGCCGCACGGAAGACCCGCTTCCCGGAGCCTGGACACGAGCTTGAGCCGTGCCCGCGGCCCCGGCGTTCCCGGTTCTATGGCCTCGGAAAGGGCCTCGTCCGTCATGGCCAGTGAAATGCCCAGGCCTACAGGGACCTGTGCTGCCGCGCTCTTCAGCAACGGTATGTCCCGCGCCAGCAGCGTTCCCTTGGTCAGGATGGACAGGGGAGTGCCGGAGTCAGCCAGCGCGGCAATGATGCCGGGCATCAGCCGGTACCTGCCTTCCGCACGCTGGTAGGGGTCGGTGTTGGTTCCCAGTGCCACCTGCGGCCGAGTCCAGGAAGGCTTGGCCAACTCCTTGCGCAGGACTTCGGCCGCGTTGACCTTGACCACCACCTGGCTGTCGAAGTCCAGGCCGGCGTCAAAATCGAGGTAGGTGTGGCTCTTGCGGGCAAAGCAGTAGACACAGGCATGGCTGCAGCCGCGGTAGGGATTCACGGTCCACTCAAACGGCATCTTTGAACCGGCCGGCACCCTGTTCAGCACGGATTTTGCGGTGACCTCGTGGAAGGTGATGCCCGCGAACTCCGGCGTGGTGACGGAACGGACCAAGCCGGCAAGCGGAAGTAGTGCGGGGGTGGCAGCAGAACCGTCCCCGGGTGCCTGCAGCAGTGCCTGCGCGTCCCATCTCATGCCTTCATTCGAAAACATGTTCGAATGAATGTCAAGGTGGCCGGCCTGTTACTGCCCGGCTCTGAGCTCCCACACCACGGTGACGGCCGCTTCCACCCGGCTTTCCCCGGGCTCCACGGACACGCTTTCGGCCGCGGCCATGCGCTGGATCCCCGCCACGGGAACGGGGCCCTGCCCCGCGGGGAGCTCGGACACGGACAGGACGCTGCCCAGCGTGGCAGAGGCAAGGGCGGCGTACTGTGCGGCAGCGGCCCTGGCGTCCTCCCATGCGGCCGCGCGGGCACGCTCTTTCACCGCGGACGGATCGGAGAGTGAGAAGGTCAGGCCGTTGAGCCGGACATCATTGCCACCGGCAGCAGTGGCGTCGGCGATCATCCGCGAAGCGGCCGCCACGTCCCGCAGTTGCACAGCAAGGGTGCTGGCAGCGACGTACCCCGCGACCCGCTGGCCTTCGCCCTCCCGCCACACGAGATCTGCCCTGACGTTCAGCCCGGCCGTCCGCAGGTCCGCTGCGGCAACGCGATGCCCACGGAAGGCTGCTGTGACGGCCGCCAGTGCGCTCCCTGCAGCAGAGTAGGCAGCCTCGACGGAGTCGCGGCGGCATTCCACGCCGATGGAAACAACTGCCACATCCGGGGCAGCGTCCGCCCAGCCTGACCCGGTGACGGTCACGCTGCCATCACGCATGGGTGCGGGGGTCTCTGCCGGCGTCACGACCAGGCCCGCTTTCCGTGCGCCGGATAGCCGCCGGCCAGCAGGCCTGCCCGCCGCTCAAAGATGTTGCCCGTCCCCGGGTTGCCGGTCCGCAGCATCGACCACCCCGCGGCCAGCAGGTATAGCGGGATGAAGGGAAGGCCCAGGCAGCAGGCGTATTGGGAGCAGTGCTTCTCCTCGTGCCCCAGCAGCTCGGGCCGGTCCAGCATGGCTTCGGCCGGGCAGCGGCACAGCACCACGTTGCCGAGGGTGAAGGCCCCGGCAACCGGCAACGGCCACCCATAACCGGCGGCCAGGACCAGGCCGCGCGGACCGCGCTGCAGGCGGGTACGGGCAGCCCCGGCCACGGCCAGGCCCAACAGCGTGCTGCCGTTAGCCAGGTTGGCCGCCTGCCTGGCCCGCTGGCCGGCTGTCAGGGAGTGCCGGTGCAAGGGGTGGCCGCGCAGGAACCGGCGCCGCAAGTTTTGCAGGCGCAGGTACCGCACGCGTCCGGGGCGCTGCCGCAATGTCATGAGGACATGGTAGCCGGAGCGTTCTACTAGACTGGAGGGCAGTGGCTGCCGGTTTTCCGGCTGGCCCTGCCCTGGTCATTGAATGCACCGGATTGCTGAACTGAATCCGCGGGCATTCATCCATGACCTGCCAGTGACGGACGCGCCGCCGGGAAACCGTGCAGGCTACCCTGTTCGCCGGCAGCCAACGAACTCGTAGCTAAGAACAGTAGATGACTGAAACTTTGCCGGGCGATGCCATCCCGAACCCCACGGATGAAGCCGCCATCAACGCCGCTGTAGACCAGGCCGTCACCGCCATCGCTGGTGCGGCCACCCTTGACGAGCTGAAGGCGGTGAGGCTTGCGCATACGGGGGAGAAGTCCCCGCTCAGCCTGGCCAACCGTGAAATCGGCAGGCTCCCCAAGGACCAGAAGGCGCTCGCCGGGAAGCTGATGGGCGCGTCCCGCGGCCGGGTCAACAAGGCGCTCGCCGACCGTACCGCGGTGCTGGAAGCCGAGAACGACGCCCGGATCCTCCTCGAAGAGACCGTGGACGTCACCGCCGCGCCCCGCCGTCGTCGTGCCGGCGCCCGGCACCCGCTGTCCACCCTGCAGGACCGCGTTTCGGACATTTTCGTGGGCATGGGCTGGGAAATCGCAGAAGGCCCGGAGGTGGAATCGGAATGGTTCAACTTCGACGCCCTGAACTTCAAGCCGGACCACCCGGCACGGGAAATGCAGGACACGTTCTTCGTGGAGCCGCCCGAGGCGCACCTCCTCATGCGCACGCACACGTCCCCGGTCCAGGTCCGTTCCATGCTGGAACGCGATCTGCCCATCTACGTCCTGTGCCCGGGCAAGGTGTTCCGCACCGATGAACTCGACGCCACGCACACCCCGGTGTTCCACCAGTTCGAGGGCCTGGCCATCGACAAGGGACTGTCCATGGCAGACCTGCTCGGCACCCTGGAGCACTTCACCCGGCAGATGTTCGGCGACGAAGCGAAGGTCAGGCTGCGGCCCAACTACTTCCCGTTCACCGAGCCGTCCGCGGAGCTGGACATCTTCCACCCGGGCGCCAAGGGCGGTCCGCGCTGGATCGAGTGGGGCGGCTGCGGCATGGTCAACCCCAACGTCCTCCGCGCTGCCGGCATCGACCCCGATGTCTATTCAGGTTTTGCCTTCGGCATGGGCATCGAGCGTGCCCTCATGTTCCGCAACGAGGTCAGCGACATGCGCGACATGATCGAAGGCGATGTACGTTTCAGCGAGCACTTCGGGATGGAGATCTAACAGTGCGTATCCCACTTTCCTGGCTGCGTGAATTCGCAGAGGTACCGGCCGGCGCCACGGCCGAAGACGTCATGGAAGAACTGGTCAAGGTCGGCTTCGAGGAAGAAGACGTCCACCGTCCCACCGATGCCCTGCAGGGGCCGGTGGTGGTGGGCCAGGTCCTGAGCCTGGTCAAGGAACCGCAGACCAACGGCAAGACCATCAACTGGTGCCAGGTCCGCGTGGTTCCCGAAGGCGCGGAGCAGACCCTGACCGGAGAGGGCATCGACCCTTCCGGAGTCCAGGGCATCATCTGCGGCGCCCACAACTTCGTGGAAGGCGACAAGGTCGTGGTCACGCTCCCGGGCGCCGTCCTGCCGGGTGACTTCCGCATCTCCGCCCGCAAGACGTACGGACACCTCTCCGCCGGCATGATCGCCTCCGTCCGTGAGCTGGGCATCGGCGAGGACCACGACGGCATCCTGGTCCTCTCCCGCATCGGCCTTGATCCGGAAATCGGCACCGACGCGATGGAACTGCTGGGCCTCTACGACCAGGCAGCCGAAATCAACGTCACCCCGGACCGCGGCTACGCCTTCTCCATCCGCGGCGCGGCCCGCGAGTACGCGCACGCCACGGGAACCACTTTCACGGACCCCGCCAGCAAGGTACAGGCGCCTGAGGTGCTGTCCGGCGGCTATGGCGTCAAGCTCAACGACGACGCCCCCATCTATGGCAAGCCCGGCTGCGACCGCTTCGTGGCGCGCACCGTCCGTGGCGTGGACCCCAGCCGCCCCACCCCGCCCTGGATGGCGTCCCGCCTGCGCCTCGCCGGCATCCGCTCCATCTCCCTGCCCGTGGACATTTCCAACTACGTCATGCTCGAACTGGGCCAGCCCACGCACTGCTACGACCTGGACAGGCTGTCCGGGGACATCGTGGTGCGGCGCGCTGCCGCGGGTGAGAAGATCACCACGCTCGATGACAAGGAACGCACCCTCGACGCGGAGGACCTGCTCATCACCGACAACTCCGGGGCCATCGGCATCGCCGGCGTCATGGGCGGCGCGGCAACCGAGGTGGGCGATACGACGTCGAACATCCTGGTTGAGGCGGCCCACTTCGATGAGGTGTCCATCAGCCGTTCCCGCCGCCGGCACAAGCTGCCGTCCGAAGCGTCCAAGCGCTTCGAGCGTGGCGTCGACTGGCACGTGGCCGGCATCGCCGCCCAGCGCGTCGTGGACCTCCTGGTGGAACTGGCCGGTGGCACAGCGGACGAAGCCGGAACCGACGTCGGGACCGCACCGGAAACGGTCACCATCGAGCTTCCCGCAGCGTTCGCGGCCGCCCGGATCGGCATCGACTTCACGGAAGAGCAGATCGTTACCGCCCTGGAGGACCTCGGCGCCGCCGTGGAAAAGCACGACGCCGGCTGGACTGTCACAGCGCCGAGCTGGCGGCATGACCTCGAGACCAAGGAAGACCTGTCCGAGGAAATCGCGCGGCTGGTGGGCTACGACAAGATTCCCGCCACGCTGCCGGTCGCTCCTCCGGGGCGTGGCCTGACGCGCCTGCAGCAGCAGCGCCGTCGGCTCATCCAGGCACTGGCGGACGCCGGGCTCACCGAGGTGCTGTCCTACCCGTTCGTCTCCAAGGCGGCCAATGACACGTTCGGGGTTGCGGAACAGGGTGCCGCCCGGCCCGCGCTCAAGCTGGCCAACCCCATCAGCGAGGAGCAGGGCTTCCTGCGCACCTCCGTCCTGCCGGGCCTGATCGAGGTGGCCAAGCGGAACCACTCCCGCGGTTTCCGCGACCTCGCCATCTTCGAATCCGGGCAGGTGTTCCTGCCCGGTGATACCGCGGGAACCGAATCGATTCCGCCGCTGGGCGCCAAACCCGCCGACGAGGTGCTGGATGCGCTGTACGACGGCGTCCCGGACCAGCCCTTCCACGTCGCCGCGGTCCTGACCGGGCATGATTCCCCGGCCGCCGCAGCGCACGCCCCCCGGCTGTGGGACTGGGCGGACGCCCTGGACATTGCCCGCCTCGCCGGGGACGTCCTGGGGGTGGACCTCGTGGCCAGCCAAGGCAGCCACCAGGCATTCCACCCGGGCCGCGCCGCACGCTTGTCGCTGCGGACGGGCGAGACCGTGGGTTACGCCGGCGAGCTTCACCCCAAGCTGCTGGCAGCCACTGACATGCCGGCCCGCTCGGTGGCGCTGGAAATCAACGCCGACGCCCTGTTCGACGCGGCCCCGGACGTGATTGTGGCCCGTCACATTTCCACGTTCCCGCTGGCAACCCAGGACGTGGCGCTGGTGGTACCCGCCGATGTGCCCGCGGACGACGTCCTCGCCGTACTCCGCGAAGGCGCCGGCGAACTGCTGGAGGACGTCGCCCTGTTCGACGTGTACGCCGGCAAGGGCATCGAAGACGGCAAGAAGTCACTGGCGTTCGGCCTGCGGTTCCGCGCCGCGGACCGCACCCTGACGGCTGACGAAGCGTCCGCCGCACGCGAGGGCGCCGTGGCACTGGCTGCGGAGCGATTCGGGGCAGTCCAGCGCTAGCCGCTGGTCCGGCTGGCAATACAAAAGGGCGGGACGGCATGACTCCACAGTTTGTGGTTCACGCCGTCCCGCCTTTTTCGCTTGCCGGTGACGCCGCCGGGCTGGTGCAGGACTCGGAACGGCTCCTGGACGGCACCGAGCTGCGCCGGGCCCGCGCCATGGAGCCCGCGGCCGGCCACCGGTTCCTGGCCTCCCGACTGGCCCAGCGCCGGTTCGCCGCTGACCTGCTGGGCCTGGCCGAAACCAGCCTGGACGCCTGCTATAGCTGCCCGCAGTGCGGCGCCGGCGCGGACCTCAGCCACGGCAGGCCCGGCTACTCCTACCGGGGCACCCGGCTGCCGCTGGCACTGAGCCTCTCCAGGGCCGCCGGCTGGACCCTCCTTGCCGCCGTTCAGGACGCTGGGCCGGACGTGCGCCTCGGCGTGGACATCGAGGACCCGGCCCACACCGACTTCAGCGGATTTGCCGGGCTGGCACTGACCACCGCTGAACACCGGGACATCCGGACCGTGCCGCCGGAAGGCCGGCCGGCCGCCCAGGCGAAACTGTGGGCCCGGAAAGAGGCGTGGCTGAAAATGACCGGCGACGGGCTCCGTACATCGCCCTCGTCCCTGGACGTGCGCGAACTGCCGGGCCTGAGGGACCTTGCCCCCGCGGAAACCGGGCTGCCCGCGCAGTTGGCGGCCGCCGTCGCGCTTTCCCTGACGCCCGGACGCCCTTAGGCAGCACCGGAACGGGGCGTCAGCCTGCCGGCAGCGGCGGCAGGAGTTCCTCATACAGCCACGGGTGCAGCAGCGCCTCGGTGTCGATGGCGGTGGCACGGTCCACGGCCATGATGAAGTCATGGGTGCTGACCGAGCCGTGCCGGTGGGTGGCGGTCCACTCCTGCAGCAGCGCAAAGAAGGCGAGATCACCTACTGCCACGCGGACGGCGTGCACGGCCAGGGCGCCCCGCTTGTAAACCCGGTCATCGAACATATGCTGCGGCCCCGGATCGCCCACCAGAAGGTCCTGCGCATCGGCCTTCAGCCCGCGCCACGCGGCGCCAGCCCGGGCGGCGACTGACATCACGCCGGCTTCCTCGGACCAGATCCATTCGGCATAGCAGGCGAAGCCCTCGTGGAGCCAGATGTCCTGCCAGCTGGCGGCTGTCACGGAGTTTCCGAACCACTGATGCGAGAGCTCGTGGGCGATCAGCCGCTGCGACTCCCAGTCCGCCGTCAAATGGTTGGGGCCGAGGATGGACAGCCCCTGGGCTTCAAGCGGGATCTCCAGCTCGTCCTCGGTGACCACCACCGTGTGCCCGGCGAACGGGTAGGGCCCAAAGCAGCTGCTGAACGTCCGCATCATGGCCGGCTGCAGGGCCAGCCCGGCGCGTGCCTGGTCGGCGAGTGCGGGGGAGACGGCGACGGACTGCGGCACCTGTGGTCCGGAGCGCCCGGTGTCCAGTTCCAGCAGGCCGTACCGGCCGATCTGTACGGTGGCAAGGTACGCGGGCATGGGCTCAGCCTGCTCGTACACCCAGGTTTCCCGGCTGGACCGGGTGGTGCGCGACTGCAGCACTCCGTTGCAGACGGCGCGGTAGTTCGCGTCGGTAGTCACCGTGAACCTGTAGCTGGCCTTGTCGCGGGGATGGTCGTTGCAGGGAAACCAGGATGGTGCGCCGTTGGGCTGCCCGGCCACCAGCACGCCGTCGGTCAGTTCTTCCCAGCCCACTTCGCCCCATAGGCCCCGCCGCGGCGACGGGTTGCCCCCGTAGCGGACTTCGATGGTGAAGGGCTCGTCCGCCTGGAGGGGAGCCGGGGTTGAGGCCACCAGCTGCCCGGCGCGCTGGTTGAACCGCAGTGCCCTGCCGCCATTGAGCTGGACCTTGGTGGCGCGGAGCCCCACCAGGTCAAGAACAATGGCCGACGTCGCCACGCAGGCGACGCCGTGCAGCACCGCCCTGCCGCTCAGGCGGTTGCTGGCCACGCGGTAGTCCAGGTCCAGTTCGTAGCGTTCCACCCGGTAGGCGTTGGTGCCCGCGCCCGGCATGTAGGGATCGGGAGCCGCACCGCTGGACGCGGCCACGTTGCCGCGGGCGGCTGATGCTGGAGAACTCATGGCGACCTTCGGTTGCTAGGCAGACGGTGTTGCGGGGCCGTTCCACGGGCTGACCGGGTTGCCCATCCAGTACGTGGCGGCCGGGACGGTCTCGCCGCGCATCACCAGGGACGCGGGACCCACCGTTCCACCGGCACCCACGCTGGCCTGGGGCAGGATGACCCCGTGCGGGCCCATGGTGGCCCCGTCTTCGAGGGTAACAGCGTCAATGCTCATCACCCTGTCGTGGAACAGGTGCGTCTGCACCACGCAGCCCCGGTTGACGGTGGCGTTCCGGCCGAGGGTCACCAGGTCCGCCTCGGGCAGCCAGTAGCTTTCGCACCACGTGCCCGTCCCGATCTTCGCCCCGAGGGCACGCAGCCACCAGACCAGTGCCGGGGTGCCGGACGCGGCGCGGGCGAACCATGGTGCACTGACCAGTTCGATGAAGCTGTCCACCACTTCGTTGCGCCAGATGAACGAGCTCCAGAGGGGGTGCTCGCCGGCCCGGATCCGTCCCACCAGGATCCATTTGGCGGCAACGGCGGAGAACGCGGCCACGAAACCGGCCAGCAGCATGACGACGCCGCTGAGCAGGGCTGCCACCCCATAGTTGAAGGTGGCGGCCAACCAGTCGAAGACCAGCATGGCGCCGCCGGCAATACCCACGGTGAGCATGACGGGCAGGAACCTGCACAGCTCCCACAGCGTCCTGGCGACCCTGAGCTTCAGCGGGGGCTGGAAGGTGCGGGTGTCGTCGGAGGCGATCGCTGTGCGGCGGAGGCGGACCGGCGGACTGCCCAGCCAGGACGTGCCGGATTTGGCCTTGGCCGGCGTTGCGGAGAGGACCGCGACCAGCGAGTTCTTGGGGACGTTCCGGCCCGCTGCGGTCATGCCGGAGTTGCCCAGGAAGGACCGTTTGCCGATCTTGGCCGGGGCCACGCGCAGCCACCCGCCATCCAGCTCGTAGGAGGCTACCATGGTGTCGTCCGCCAGGAAGGCACCTTCGCCCACGGTGGTCATCTTGGGGATCAGCAGCACCGTGGAGGCCTCCACGTTCTTGCCGATTTTTGCTCCCAGCAGGCGCAGCCACACCGGCGTGAAGAGGCTGGCATAGATGGGGAACAGCAGGTCCCTGGCAAGGTCGAGGACGCGTTCGGTGGCCCAGATCTGCCAGCCCACCCTGCTGCGGACCCGGTGGTAGCCCTCGGTGATGCCAACGCTGAGAAGCCGGGTTGCGGCAAGGATGAGGAGGGCATTGGCCGCGAACCAGGTGAGCGCAGCCGGCGCGAGCGCGAGCAGGAGCCTCGGCAGCGCGCCGCTGAGGGAGGTGCCGCCCTGGATGAACAGGTATGCCACCCAGGCGGCCGCCGCCGCGGACACGAAGGGCAGCAGGGACAGTACTGCCGAGGCAAGCGCGAATCCGCCGAACCAGGCTTTGGCTGCCACGGGGCCCAGGACCGGCGCTGCAGGAGCGGAATGCTTGGCTTTGCCCTGCCGGCGGGCGGGCGAGCCGGCCACCAGCTGCCCGGCCTTGACCTTCCCGGAGACCGCTGAGCCCGCGTCCACTTGCGCCCCTGCGCCGATGGACGTTCCGGGCATCAGCGTGCTGCGGGCGCCCACCGAGGCGCCGGCACCGATCCGGACCGCGCCGATGTGCACGTGATCGCCGTCGATCCACCACCCGGACAAATCCACCTCCGGCTCCACGTTGGCGCCCCGGCCCAGCGTGAGCAGCCCTGTCACCGGCGGCAGCGAGTGCAGCTGGACGTCCCGGCCGATCTTCGCGCCGAGAGCCCGGGCGTAGTAGGGCACCCACGCTGCGCTTCCCAGGCTGATGGCGCCGGCCAGGTCCTGGATCTGCTCTGCCAGCCAGAGCCGGAGGTGGACACGGCCGGAACGCGGATACGTGCCGGGCCTGACACCTCGGAGCAGGATCCGCGCGGCGGCCACCGCCAGCAGCATCCGTCCTGCCGGGCTGACGAACACCAGCCACGAGGCCGCCACCCACCACCATGACACGGTGGGAGCTGCGGCGAACCCGGCAGCGCCTGCCAGCAGGTTGTTGGCTGCCATGAGGTAGGTCAGCCAGCGCATGCCCACCAGGATGTGCAGTGGAACGCCCATCAGTGTCTGGAACACCTGGGATTTGCGGGCGGTGGGCCGCACGGTGCGGTCCTTTGCCGGGCCAAAGGACCCATCGGGCCGTGACTGCCGTGCCAGCTCCACCAGCGCCCCCACCCGGGGTGTGGCGTAGATGTCGGCGACGGTGATGGTGGGGTAGCGGACCCGGAGGGCGGAGACCAGCTGCGCCGCGGACAGGGATCCGCCGCCGTACGCGAAGAAGTCCGCGTCGAGGGATGTCACCGGACTGCCCAGGATGCTGCTCCATTGCTCCACGATCCAGGTGGCGTCCCCGGGGAGGTTCAGGGGAGCAGCGTCCGCCTCCGCAGCACCGGCACCGGCGAGCGGCCACGGCAGCGCATGCCTGTCCACCTTCCCGCTGGTCTTGGTGGGCAGCGAATCCACCACCGTGAGGAGGGGCACCAACGCAGCCGGCAGGCTTTCTGCCAGGCGCCCGCGTGCCTCAGCCAGGTCCAGGTCTTCACCGGCAACAGGTGCCAGGTAGCCCACCAGGATCTGGTTCCCCGCCGCCGTCGTCTGCACCGCGGCGGCCGCGCCGGCAACCCCGGGCAGCGACTGCATGGCGGAGTCGATTTCGCCCAGTTCGATCCGGCGGCCGCCCAGTTTGACCTGCTCGTCGGCCCGGCCCTGGAATATGAGGCCCGCCTGCTCGAAGCGGACAAGGTCGCCGGAGCGGTAGGCGCGGTCCCAGCCCAGGCTGGGCATGGGAGCGTACTTTTCGGCGTCCTTGGCGGGGTCAAGGTACCGGGCCAGCCCGACGCCGCCGATGATCAGCTCACCCGTCCCGCCTTCGGCCACCGGAATGCCGCGGGCGTCGACGACGGCGAGGTCCCAGCCGTCCAGGGGCAGGCCAATCCGCACGGGGCCGGAACCTGCCAGGGGGGCTGCGCAGGCCACTACTGTCGCTTCGGTGGGGCCATAGGTATTCCAGACCTCGCGGCCTTCCACGGCAAGGCGCTCCGCCAGTTCGGGCGGGCAGGCCTCCCCGCCGAAGATGAGCAGGCGGACGTTTTCCAGGGATTCGGCGGGCCAGAGTGCCGCGAGGGTGGGCACGGTGGAAACGGCGGTGATGCCGTGGTTGATCAGCCAGGGGCCAAGGTCCATGCCTGTCCGCACCAGGGCGCGTGGTGCGGGGACCAGGCAGGCGCCGTGCCGCCAGGCAAGCCACATCTCTTCGCAGGAGGCGTCGAAGGCCACGGAGAGCCCCGCCAATACCCGGTCCTGGGGTCCCAGGGGATCGCCGTGCAGGAAGATCCTTGCCTCCGCGTCCACGAACGCGGCGGCCGAACGGTGCCGGACCGCAACGCCCTTGGGTGTTCCGGTGGAGCCGGAAGTGAAAATGATCCAGGCATCGTCATCCGGCACAGGTGGGCGTGCGCCCGCAAAGGGCCCTGGGCGGCGGCCTCCCGCCGTGCCGGGCCTGATCACCTGCCCGCCTTCCAGGACGGCGGCGACCTTGGCCTCGTCAAAAACCAGCCGTGCCCGTTCGTCGGGATCGTCCGCGTCAACCGGGACGTAGGCGGCGCCCACCAGCAGGACGGCCAGGATCGACACATACAGCTCGTTGGTGCCCGAAGGAATCCGCACGCCGATCCGGTCGCCGGCACCGAGGCCCGCCCGGTGGAGGCGGCGCCCGGCAGACCGTACTTCGTCGATGAGCTGGGCGTAACTAAGGGACACACGGCCGTCGTCGAGCGCCGAGGCATCGGGGAACCGGGCAGCGGAGTCCTGGAGGATATCAATCAGCGTCCGGACGGGCGGGGCGGCCGGAGACCCCGGGAACTGCGGCGCGTGCGTGCCCTGAGACTGGGCCGAACCCGGGGTTGAAGCCCCTTCCGGCAGCGATCCGGGCGAGCCATCGGCCTGCAAACCGCCGGATGCATGGGGAACGGCCGGCGTGGCGCCGGAATGGATATCCCCAAGGGGGACCTGCTGCTGAGTCACCCGGGCATTTTGCCCCGGCAAAGTGAACAACAGGTGTCCGGCGCGCCGGGTTCCGCCAGCCGGGGGACCGGCAGTTCACCGCACGTTCAGACAGGGTGGCCCGGCCTCAGGGAACCAGCACCACCTTGCCAGTGGTGCGGCGGCCTTCGAGGTCCCGGTGTGCCTGCTCTGCCTGGGACAGCGGGTAGCGCGCGCCGACGCGGACCTTGAGGGTGCCGTCGGCCGCGGCTGCGAATATTTCGCCCGAGCGCCACCGCCGCTCGGCGGCATCCTGGAGGTAGTGCCCCATGGTGGGCCGGGTCAGGAACAGCGAGCCGCCGGCATTGAGGCGCTGCGGATCCACCGGCGGGACGGGGCCGGACGCAGCGCCGAAGAGCACCAGGGTTCCGCGGATCCGAAGGGCCTCCAGCGAGCCGTCGAACGTGTCCTTGCCAACGCCGTCGTAGACCACTTCCGCGCCGGTGCCGCCGGTAATCCCGCGGACCCGCGCCGCAAAGCCCTCGTACCGCAGCACGTGGTCAGCGCCCGCTTCACGGGCCAGCTGTTCCTTTTCGTCGGTGGACACGGTGGTGATGACCTGGGCGCCGCGGGCCTTCAGCAGTTGGATGAGGAGAAGCCCCACGCCGCCGGCGCCGGCATGCAGCAGGACGGTGTGGCCGGGTTCCACCTTGAAGGTGGAGTTCATCAGGTAATGGGCCGTCATGCCCTGCAGGGGGAGGGCTGCTGCGGTGAAGTCATCCAGCCCGGCGGGCACCGGGAGCGCGGCGTCTTCATCCACCAGCGCATACTCCGCGTAACAGTTGACGCCCTCGGCCGTGGCAACGCGGTCCCCGGCGGTAAACGAGGTCACCCCGTCACCCACGGCCTCCACTGTGCCCGCGGCTTCGGAACCGGGGATGAAGGGGTACTGGACCTTGTAGACACCGCCCCGCTTGTAGGTATCTATGAAGTTGACCCCGGCCGCTCCGACCTTGACCAGCAACTGTCCGGGGCCCGGGACCGGCCGGTCAATCTCCGTGTACTCGAGGACTTCCGGTCCGCCTGCCTGGCGTGCGACGATTGCGTGCGTCATTGCTTCCCTTTCCCGGGCCGGCGTCTCCGGCCTCCGGCTGCTCCAACCATCCTAAGGATTCCCTTGGATCCCGGGCCTTCGAATGCTCCACAACCACCGCATGCATAAGTATCGGCGTCTATGCATAACTATTGCTGTATAGTCGGATCATGACTATTTCTGTTGCAGTGTCGGGCGCCAGCGGCTACGCGGGCGGGGAAGTGCTCCGCATCCTTGCCGGGCACCCGGACGTCACGATCGGTGCCATCACCGCCCACAGCAACGCCGGCTCGCGGCTCGGCGAGCTGCAGCCGCACCTGCACGGGCTAGCCAGCCGCATCCTGGAGGACACCACCGTGGAGAACCTCTCCGGCCACGACGTCGTCTTCCTTGCCCTGCCTCACGGCGCGTCCTCCGAAATTGCCGCGCAGCTGCCCAAGGGCACCGTGGTGATCGACGCCGGCGCAGACCACCGTCTCGAAGACCCCGCAGCGTGGGAGAAGTTCTACGGCTCGGCCCACGCCGGCACCTGGCCCTACGGCCTCCCGGAGCTGCCGGGCCAGCGCGAGGCACTCAAAGGCGCCACCCGCATCGCCGTGCCGGGCTGCTACCCGACGTCCGCGCTGCTCGCCCTGACCCCGGGGTTCGCCGCAAACCTCCTGGAGCCCGACGACGTCGTCATCGTTTCCGCGTCCGGCACCTCCGGCGCGGGCAAGGCCGCCAAGGTTAATCTGATCGGCGCCGAAGTCATGGGCTCCATGAGCCCCTACGGCGTGGGCGGCGGCCACCGGCACACACCGGAGATCGAGCAGGGCCTGTCCAACGCGGCGGGCGAGCAGGTCACTGTTTCCTTCACGCCCACCCTGGCTCCGATGAGCCGCGGCATCCTGACCACTGCCACCGCCAAGGTGAAGCCGCAGGCGCTGAACAGCGCCACCGCAGAGCGGCTGCGGCAGGCCTGGGCTGATGCCTACGACGACGAACCGTTCGTCCACCTGCTGCCTGAAGGCCAGTGGCCCGGCACGAAGTCGGTCCAGGGCTCCAACCACGCCGCCATGCAACTGGCCTTTGACCCCCACACCGGCCGGGTCATTGTCACCTGCGTGATCGACAACCTCACCAAGGGCACTGCCGGCGGTGCCGTGCAGTCCATGAACATCGCACTCGGCCTGCCGGAAACCGCCGGCCTCAACCTGCAGGGAGTAGCCCCGTGACCATTACCGCACCCCAGGGATTCCGGGCCGCCGGCGTCACCGCCGGGCTGAAGGCCTCCGGAAACCCGGACCTCGCCCTGGTGGTCAATGACGGACCCTCCAAGGCCGCAGCCGCAGTCTTCACCAGCAACCGCGTGGCAGCGGCCCCCGTGCACTGGTCCCGCCAGGTCGTATCCGACGGCCGCGTGGACGCCGTCATCCTGAACTCCGGTGGCGCCAACGCCTGCACCGGACCCACCGGGTTCCAGAACACCCACAGCACCGCCGAGAAAGTGGCCGACGTGCTGGGCATCTCGGCCACCGACGTCTTCGTCTGCTCCACCGGCCTGATTGGCGAGCAGCTTCCCATGGACAAGATCCTTCCCGGTGTCGAGGCCGCGGCTGCTGCCCTCAGCGCCGACGGCGGCCCGGACGCCGGCACCGCCATCATGACCACGGACAGCGTCCCCAAGTCCGCGCTGTTCATCGGCACCGACGCGGACGGCCAGGAATTCACCATCGGCGGGATCGCCAAGGGCGCCGGCATGCTGGCGCCGGGGCTGGCCACTATGCTGGTGGTCCTCACCACGGATGCCGCCGTCGAACCCGAAATGCTCGACGTCGTCCTCCGCGACGCCACCCGCGTCACCTTTGACCGCGCCGACTCCGACGGCTGCATGTCCACGAACGACACCGTGGTCCTGCTCGCCTCGGGCGCCTCCGGTGCGGTGCCGGCAGCGGAGGCGTTTGGTGCCGGCCTGACGCAGGTCTGCGCCGAGCTCGCCCGCAAGCTGATCGGCGACGCCGAAGGCGCCAGCCACGACATCGCCATCCGGACGTTCAACGCCGCCAGCGAAGCGGACGCTGAAACCGTCAGCCGCTCCGTGGCCCGGTCCAACCTGTTCAAGGCTGCCATTTTCGGCAAGGATCCGAACTGGGGCCGCGTGCTGTCCGCGGTTGGCACCACAGACGCCGTCTTCGAAGCAGACAAGCTCAACGTGGCCATGAACGGCATCCAGATCTGCCGCAACGGCAGCATCGGTGACGACCGGGGCCTCGTGGACCTGGAACCGCGTGAAGTCCTGGTGGAAATCGATCTGCAGGCCGGAGACGCCGAGGCAACCATCTGGACCAACGACCTCACCCACGACTACGTGCACGAAAACAGCGCCTACTCAAGCTAGGCGCTGAACGTTGCCAGCACGTTTGCCTACTTTTGCGGAAGAGACAGCATGAACACCCAGACGCGTGAGACCACCAGCATGTCCGACGCCCAGGACAAGGCTGCGACCCTGATCGAAGCCCTTCCCTGGATCCAGCGGTTCGCCGGCACCACCATGGTGATCAAGTACGGCGGCAACGCGATGGTCAACGACGAACTCCGCCGGGCCTTCGCCGAGGACATCGTCTTCCTGCACCATGTAGGCATCCATCCCGTGGTGGTCCATGGCGGCGGCCCACAGATCAACGCCATGCTGGGCCGGCTGGGCATCGAATCCGAATTCAAGGGCGGCCTCCGCGTCACCACCCCGGAAGCGATGGATGTGGTCCGCATGGTCCTCACCGGCCAGGTGGGCAGGGAACTGGTGGGCCTCATCAACTCCCACGGCCCCTACGCAGTGGGCATGTCCGGCGAAGACGGCGGCCTGCTGCGCGCCGTCCGCACCGGGACCGTGGTGGACGGCGAAGATGTGGACCTCGGGCTGGTAGGCGAGGTGGTCGGCGTCGACCCCGCAGGCATCGTGGACATCCTCGGCGCCGGACGCATCCCGGTCATCTCCACCGTTGCTCCCGAAATCGTCGACGGCGGCGACGGCGTTCCCGGCGCTGCGCGCTTCCAGCCCACCGGCCAGGTCCTGAACGTCAACGCGGACACCGCAGCCGCGGCTGTGGCGTCCGCCCTCGGCGCTTCGAAACTGGTGATCCTGACCGACGTCGAAGGCCTCTACGCCAACTGGCCGGACAAGTCCTCGCTGATCTCCTCGCTCACGGCGACGGAACTGCGGGACATGCTGCCCAGCCTCGAGTCGGGCATGATCCCCAAGATGGCCGCCTGCCTCAAGGCCATCGACGAGGGCGTGGAGCGGGCACACATCGTGGACGGGCGGCTGCCCCACTCAATGCTTCTGGAAACTTTCACCACCGCGGGCATCGGCACCCAGGTAGTCCCGGACGAGGAGACAAACGCATGAATACCGTTGAGAAGCCCTCAGTAACTGAGCTGGTCGAAACCCAGGGCCACGCCGGCTCGGAATGGCTGTCCCGCTACTCCACGTCGCTCATGGGCGTGTTCGGCGCCCCGCAACGCGTCCTGGTCCGTGGTTCCGGCTGCCTCGTGTGGGACGCCGACGGCAAGGAATACCTGGACCTGCTCGGCGGTATCGCCGTCAACGCCCTCGGCCATGCCCACCCGTTCGTCACCTCCGTGATTTCCAGCCAGCTGGCCACCCTGGGCCACGTGTCCAACTTCTTCACCAGCCCCACGCAGGTTGCGCTGGCCGAAAAGCTGCTGGACCTGGCCGCAGCACCTGCCGGGTCCAAGGTGTTCTTCAGCAACTCCGGCACCGAAGCCAACGAGGCAGCCTTCAAGCTGGCCCGCCGCAACACCGGCAGCGGCGACACCAAGCGCACCAAAATCATCGCCCTCGAGGGGGCCTTCCACGGCCGGACCATGGGCGCCCTCGCCCTGACGGCCAAGGAGGCCTACCGGGCACCCTTCGAGCCGCTGCCCGGCGGCGTGGTGCACATCCCCTTCGGGGACATCGCCGCCCTCGAAGCCGCCGTGGACGGGACCGTCGCCGCAGTGTTCCTGGAACCCATCCAGGGCGAGGCCGGTGTGCGGCCCCTGCCACCCGGCTACCTGAAGGCCGCGCGTGAAGCCACCACCAAGGCCGGGGCGCTGCTGATCCTCGACGAGGTCCAGACCGGCATCGGCCGCACGGGCAAGTGGTTCGCCAGCTCCGACGCCGGCATCGTCCCCGATGCCATCACCCTGGCCAAGGGACTGGGCGGTGGATTCCCCATCGGCGCCCTGCTCACGTTCGGTGAGCAGACGTCGTCGCTGTTGGCCGCCGGCCAGCATGGCACCACCTTCGGCGGCAATCCGGTAGCGACGGCGGCGGCCCTCGCCACCCTGCACGCCCTGGAAAGCCAGCACGTGCTGGCGAACGTCGCCGCGGTGGGGGAGCACCTGCGCTCCGCGCTGGCAGCCATTCCCGGCGTCACGGAGGTCCGGGGCGAAGGCCTGCTGATCGGCTTCGACCTTGACGCCGACGTCGCACCTGCGGTCGTGCAGGCAGGACTTGACGCCGGATTCATCGTCAACAGCCCCGG
Organism: Pseudarthrobacter sp. SL88; assembly: GCF_026672455.1. NCBI lineage: Bacteria > Bacillati > Actinomycetota > Actinomycetes > Micrococcales > Micrococcaceae > Pseudarthrobacter > Pseudarthrobacter sp. SL88. The sequence goes on along the minus strand of NZ_JAPPRD010000001.1, from coordinate 2,396,844 downwards.
CCCGCGCACCATCCGCCTGGCGCCGCCGCTGATCCTCACCACGGCCCAGGCCGACACCTTCCTCGCCGCCTTCCCGGCAATCCTCCAAGCAGCTAAGGACGCCCAGTGACCGTTGCAACCACCCGGCACTTCCTCAAGGACACCGACCTCAGCCCCGCCGAGCAGGCGGAAGTGCTGGAGCTCGCTGCCCGCATGAAGGCCGCGCCGTACAGTGTCCAGCCGTTCGCCGCCGAGGGCAGCGGACGCAAAACTGTTGCCGTCATCTTCGACAAGACCTCCACCCGCACCCGGGTTTCCTTCGCCACCGGCATCGCCGACATGGGCGGCAACGCCTTGATCATCAACCCGGGCGAGGCACAGATCGGCCACAAGGAATCCGTGGAGGACACGGCCAAGGTCCTGGAACGGATGGTCTCCACCATCGTCTGGCGCACCGGCGCCCACTCCGGCCTCGTGGCGATGGCCGAAAACTCCAGGGTTCCGGTCATCAACGCCCTGTGCGACGACTACCACCCCTGCCAGCTCCTCGCAGACCTGCTGGCCGTCAAGGAACGCAAGGGCGACCTGAAGGGCCTCACCATGAGCTACCTGGGGGACGCCGCCAACAACATGGCCAACTCCTACCTGCTGGCCGGCGTCACCGCAGGCATGCACGTCCGGATCGCCGGCCCCGAAGGGTACCTGCCGGCCGCGGAGATCGTGGCCGCCGCGGAAGAACGCGCGGCCGAAACGGGAGGCTCGGTGCTCATCACCACCGATGCAAAGGAAGCCCTGCAGGGTGCTGACGTCGTAGCCACCGATACCTGGGTCTCGATGGGCCAGGAAGCCGAGAAGGAAGCCAGGCTCCAGCTGTTCCGCGACTACTCCGTGGACGGGGACGCCATGGCACTCGCCGCGGAAGACGCCGTCGTACTCCACTGCCTCCCCGCCTACCGCGGCTACGAAATCTCCGCCGGCGTCATTGACGGCCCGCAGTCGATCGTCTGGGACGAGGCCGAGAACCGGCTCCACGCCCAGAAGGCACTCATGGCGTGGCTGATGCACCGGTCCGGCCTGGCCTTCGTGGACGGGCTGGCTCCCGTTGAAGGTACCGGGGAGAGCACGTTCTAGTGTCCACCAACCCGGCGGCACCGGGCTCCAGCCCGGCCACCAAAACTGCCCGGCTGGCGCGCATCACTGCCATCCTCACGGGCCAGTCGGTGCGGTCGCAGGCCGAGCTTGCGGCCCTGCTGGCGGACGACGGCGTGCAGGTCACCCAGGCAACCCTGTCCCGGGACCTTGTGGAACTCGGCGCCGTCCGCGTCCGCGGCAAGGAAGGCGCCCTGGTCTACGCCGTACCGGCCGAGGGCGGGGAACGGTCGGCGCGCAGCGGCGTGAGCCAGGAGATCCTGGACGCCAGGCTCGCCAGGCTGTGCAGCGAACTGCTGGTCACGGCCGAAGCGTCCGCCAACCTGGTGGTCCTGCGGACCCCGCCCGGGGCCGCGAATTTCCTGGCCCTGGCGATTGACCACTCGGTGATGCCGTCCATCCTGGGCACCATCGCCGGCGACGATACCGTCCTGCTGGTCTCCCGCGACCCGCTGGGCGGACCGGACCTCGCAGCGCGCTTCCTGCAGCTGGCCGAGGACGCCGGGCAATAAGCTTGAAGACAATCAACCAACCAACCCCAACAAGGAGCATCTGAAGTGACTGAACGCATTGTGCTTGCCTACTCCGGCGGCCTGGACACGTCCGTAGCCATCGGCTGGATCGGTGAAGCCACCGGTGCAGAGGTCATCGCCGTGGCCGTCGACGTCGGACAGGGCGGCGAGTCCCTCGAGACCATCCGCCAGCGTGCCCTCGGCTGCGGCGCCGTGGAAGCCTACGTCGCCGACGCCCGTGACGAATTCGCCAACGAATACGCCATGCCCACGCTGAAGGCCAACGCCCTCTACCAGGGCCACTACCCGCTGGTCTCCGCCATCTCCCGCCCCGTCATCGTCAAGCACCTGGTCAAGGCTGCGCGCGAATTCGGCGCCACCACCGTGGCCCACGGCTGCACCGGCAAGGGCAACGACCAGGTCCGCTTCGAAGTGGGTATCCAGACCCTCGGACCGGACCTGAAATGCATCGCCCCCGTCCGCGACCTCGCGCTGACCCGCGACAAGGCCATTGCCTTCGCCGAGGAAAAGGGCCTGCCGATCGAGACCACGAAGAAGAACCCGTACTCGATCGACCAGAACGTCTGGGGACGCGCCGTCGAAACCGGCTACCTCGAGGACATCTGGAACGCCCCCACCAAGGACATCTACGACTACACCGCCACCCCGGAATTCCCGCCGGCACCGGATGAGGTCACCATCTCCTTCCAGGCCGGTGTCCCGGTAGCGATCGACGGCGTCAAGGTCACCCCGCTGCAGGCCATCCAGGAACTGAACCGCCGTGCAGGTGCCCAGGGCGTTGGCCGGATCGACGTCGTGGAAGACCGGCTCGTCGGCATCAAGTCCCGCGAGATCTACGAGGCCCCCGGTGCCATGGCCCTGATCACCGCTCACAAGCACCTCGAAGACATCACTGTTGAGCGCGAGCAGGCCCGCTTCAAGGCAACCGTTGGCCAGCGCTGGGCCGAGCTGGTGTACGACGGACAGTGGTTCTCCCCGCTCAAGCGCTCCCTCGACGCGTTTATCGAAGACACCCAGAAGTACGTCTCCGGCGACATCCGCATGGTGCTCCACGGCGGCCAGGCCATCGTCAACGGCCGCCGCTCAGACACCTCGCTCTACGACTTCGACCTCGCCACCTACGACACCGGCGACACCTTCGACCAGTCCATGGCGCGCGGCTTCATCGAACTGTTTGGCATGTCCTCCAAGGTCGCCTCGGGCCGCGACCTGCGGGTCGCAGGCGAGTAGCTTCCGTGGCTGAGCCAAAAGCAGAAGCAACCAACACCGGTGCACTGTGGGGCGGCCGGTTCGCCGGCGGCCCCGCGGATGCACTGGCCGCGCTGAGCAAGTCCACGCACTTTGACTGGCGGCTGGCCCGCTACGACATCGCCGGGTCCAAGGCGCACGCCCGCGTGCTGCACAAGGCCGGGCTGCTGGATGCTGCCGAGCTCGACGGCATGCTCGCCGCGCTCACGCAGCTGGACGAGGACGTTGCCTCGGGCGCCTACCTGCCCGCGGAATCCGACGAGGACGTCCACGGCTCGCTGGAACGCGGACTGATCGAACGCGCCGGCGCCCAGCTGGGCGGCAAGCTCCGCGCCGGCCGGTCACGCAACGACCAGGTGGCAACCCTGGGCCGGATGTTCCTGCGCGACCACGCACGCATCATTGCCCGGGGTGTCCTGGCCACCATTGATGCGTTGGTGGAACAGGCAAAGGCCCACCAGGGCGTGGCCATGCCCGGCCGCACCCACCTGCAGCACGCCCAGCCGGTCCTGCTCAGCCACCACCTGCTGGCCCACGCCTGGCCGCTGCTGCGCGATGTCCAGCGGCTCCTGGACTGGGACAAGCGTGCCGGTGTCTCGCCGTACGGTTCCGGCGCACTGGCCGGATCTTCCCTCGGGCTCGATCCGGAGGCCGTGGCAGCGGACCTCGGCTTCTTCTCGGCCGCGCACAACTCGATTGACGGCACCGCCGCCCGCGATGTCTTCGCCGAGTTTGCCTGGGTCTGCTCCATGATCGGCGTGGACCTGTCCCGGATCTCCGAGGAAGTCATCTTCTGGGCCACCAAGGAGTTCTCCTTCGTCACGCTGCATGATTCCTACTCCACGGGGTCCTCGATCATGCCGCAGAAGAAGAACCCGGACGTGGCCGAGCTGGCGCGCGGCAAGGCAGGGCGCCTGATCGGCAACCTGACCGGCCTGCTGGCAACGCTCAAGGGCCTGCCGCTCGCGTACAACCGCGACCTGCAGGAGGACAAGGAACCGGTGTTCGACGCCGCAGACACCCTGGAGCTGCTGCTCCCGGCAGTGTCCGGCATGATCGCCACCCTTAAGTTCAACCGGGAGCGGATGGAGTCACTGGCCCCGCAGGGCTTCGCGCTGGCCACGGACATCGCCGAATGGCTGGTCCGTCAGGGCGTGCCCTTCCGCGAGGCGCACGAACTGTCCGGCGCAGCGGTCAAGCAGGCAGAATCCCGCGGCGTTGAGCTGTGGGACCTGACCGACGAAGAGTACGCGGCCATCTCGGAGCACCTCACCCCTGAGGTCCGCACCGTCCTGTCCACCGAGGGGTCGCTCAACAGCCGCAACTCGCAGGGCGGAACGGCACCGGCCGCCGTCGAACGCCAGTTGGCCGCCCTCGAACGCGAGCTTGCCGGCGTGCGAGAGTACGCCGGATAAGGCTTCAACGCCCGCTCCCTTCTGGCGGCTCTCACGCCGACGCCCGCTCACTTTCTTCGCGAAAGTGAGCGGGCGTTGCCGTTTAAGGGCCAACAAATGAGCAGGCGTTGGACTTTCAGCGGGACCGCCCCGTTAGCATGGCGCCATGAGCGAAACCTTCCGCACTTTCCTCCGCGCCCTCCCGGACTTCCCGGCCAGCCTTCCGGAGTTCGACCCCGCCACGGCACCGCAGGACCCCGCCGAACTCTTCAGGCAGTGGCTGGACGAGGCCCTGGCAGCGGGCGAACCGCAGCCACACGCCTTCAGCCTCGCGACGGTCGGCGAGGATTCCGGCGGCAGGCAGCAGCCGTCGTCGCGCATGCTGATCCTGAAGAACATCGACGACGACGGCTGGCACTTCGCCACGTCCCGCGCGTCCCGCAAAGGCAGGGAATTGGCCGCTGCACCGCAGGCGGCGATGAACTTCTACTGGCCGTCCCAGGGCCGCCAGGTCCGGGTGGCCGGTCCGGTGGCCGAACTGTCGGCTGAGGCGTCCGCCCGTGACTGGGCGGACCGCCCGCGCAGCGACGGCAGCAGCAACCCGGGCTGGCAGCTGTACGCCGTCCAGCCGACGGAGTACGAGTTCTGGCAGGCCAGCAACGACCGCCAGCATGTGCGGCACAGGCTGGGCCGGAACGGCACACCCGCGGACTAGGATGAGCCCCATGACAGCTCCCGCACCGGATACCCTGCTTCCCGCGCTCCACAAGGCCGCCGGCGACCTCACCACCGACGTCGCCAAACTCACGGACGGGGACGTGAAGGCTCCGTCCGCGCTTCCCGGGTGGAGCCGCGGCCACGTCCTGGCGCACCTCACCGGAATCTCCAACGCGATGGCCCGGCAGCTGGAGTACGCAGCCCGCGGAGAGACGGTGGAACTGTACGACGGCGGCATGGACGGCCGGAACCGGGCCATCGACATGGCGGCCGGCCACGACGCCGCCATCCACCAGGCTGACCTGTCCACCGCCATTGACCGGGCGCTGCGGGCATTCGATGCCCTCCCGGGGGTCAAGGATTCGTCCGCCAACCGCAACGGATGGTGGGCTCCCATTGCCTACCGCGGGGGAGTGGTACTCGACGGCGGGCTTGCCCTGTGGCGCGAACTCACCATCCACAACGCGGACCTGCTCACCGGCAGGGGACCCGAAACCTGGGGCAGGGACTTCTGCGGCCACCTCTTCGAATTCCTCGAACCGAGGGTGCAGCCCGGAGACAAACTGCTCCTGCAACCCCTCGGACTGCCGCCGGTCTCCCTGGGCAGCGGCAACCGGTCCACCGTGGTCAACGGCATGCTCACCGACCTCGCCGCCTGGCTGGCCGGCCGGGAACCCACCCTCGGCAGCCTCCGCGCGTCGGCCAACGCTGACGGCACGGACCTTCCGGAGCTGCTGCCCTGGCCAGCCGCCACCCCGGCCACCAAGTAGAAGCCGGGACGCCAGGTGGCGTCCGCCGGGGTCAGGCGGCTTCGCGCGCGAGCAGGCTTTCCTTGACCTGCAGGCCCCAGCGGAACCCGCCCAGGCTGCCATCCGTGCGGATCACCCGGTGGCACGGAACGAACAGGGCCGCGGCGTTGAAGGCACAGGCACTGGCCGCCGCCCGGACGGCTTTGGCGTTGCCCGCCAGCGCCGCGTACTCGGTGTACGTCACCGGGAAACCGGGTTTGACCTCCCGCAGGACATCCCAGGCATGGGAGCGGAAAGGCCCTGAACGCTGCAGGACGGGGACGGCCATGGCCGGTGCGGGGTCGCCGCTGTAGAAGGCATCGACGGCGGCCGAAATCGCACCGAGGCCGGTCACCTCTTCGAACGATGCGGGGAGCAGGGCGGGGTGGATCTGCCCGGTCAGGCCGGCGGGCCCGGAGGTCCATCCGGATGCCAGCACCACGCCGTCGCTGGCGAGGATGGTGAACGGGCCGTCCGGGGTGGACATTTCCAGCAGTTGGGCTTTCATGGCATCACTTTCACGGGTGCGGGGGTGCCGCGTCGGTCGATGGGCTGTCGGGGTTTGGCCGCGGCGCGCCAGAGGTGCATCGTCGCGTAGGAGCGCCACGGGCTGACCTCGCGGAAGTCTGGCGCGGCGGCATCTCCACCGGCATCTCCGCCGGGGGCAAGGGCCCGTATTCCGTTGCGGACGGCTGCATCGTTGGCCAGGAAGATGTCGGGAGCGCCCAGGACGCGCATGGCCACATAGCCCACCGTCCAGGGCCCGACGCCGGGCAGCGGCAGCAGTGCCGCGGTGAGGCTTGCGAGGTCGTCGCCGTAGCCGAACTGGAGCTGGCCGTCAGCCATGGCTGAGGCAGCGTGCAGGAGGGATTCGGTCCGCCGGCGGGGGCCGCGCAGCAGGTGTCCCGCTGCCGCGGTTTCCGCGGGCGAGGGAAACAGCCGGTCCAGTCCTTCTGCGGGAGAACTGCTGGGGCTGCCTGCGGCGGACAGTTGGGTCAGCGCCGTGCGGGCCGCGGCCACCGTGATCTGCTGGCCCACCATTGCGCGGACCAGCAGTTCCTGCGGATCGAGGGCGCCGGGCATCCGGATTCCCGGTGTTTCGGCTACCGCCGCCGCGAGCCTCCGGTCCACGCCGAGGGTGCTGTCGATCGCCTCCGGGTCGGCGTCCAGGTCGAACAGCCGCCGGACCCGGCTCAGCAGTGCGGGGAGGTCGCGCAGGTCCACCGCACCGACGGTGAGTGTCAGCGGCCGCCCCCGGGCGCCGTCGTCGTACGCCACAGTAAACCGGGCATCGCCGTGGGGAAGGCGCAGCGTCCGGGCGTAGGAGGTAGGTGTTCCCACCTCGATGCCGGGAATGGCGCGCACGGCCAGGAAGGAGAAGATGCCCGGATCAAAGGGCCGCCGGTACGGAAGGCTGAGGCTCAGGGCCGTGGTTCCGCCGGCAGGAGTGCCTGGCCGTGCGGTGGCCCGGAGGGCGGATGGCGTCATGGCGAAGACCTCCGCCACCGTTTCGTTGAACTGCCGCACGCTGCTGAAGCCCGCGGCAAACGCAATGTCGGCCAGCTTCATGCCCGTCGAGACCAAAAGCGTCCGGGCGGTCTGTGCGCGTCCCGCCCGGGCCAGGGACAGGGGACCGGCGCCCAGTTCGTGGGTCAGGATCCTGTTCAGCTGCCGCGAGGAGTACCCCAACCGGGCGGCGAGGCCCTCCACGCCGTCGCGGTTGATCACGCCGTCGTTGATCAGGCGCATGGCCCGGCCGGCGACGTCCTGGCGGATATTCCACGCCGGCGTGCCGGGCACAGCCTCCGGGAGGCAGCGCTTGCAGGCCCGGTAGCCGGCGTCGTGCGCCGCAGCGGACGTTTCGTAGAACGTCACGTTCGAGGCTTTGGGTGTCCGCGCCGGGCAGGACGGGCGGCAGTAGATGCCGGTGGACCGGACAGCCGTGAAGAACTGCCCGTCGAAGCGGGTGTCCCGCGCATCGATTGCACGGTAGCGCTGCCAAAAGTCCATTCCTCCATCCTGCCAGCCGCAGGCGGCCTTCACTAGCGGAAATCGGACACCTCCGTGGAGCCCGGCCCGCCGCGGTGTTCCGGTAAGTTTCGCGGGATATGGGTAGGGTCGGGCCATGAATGAATATCCGTCGACGGCGGGGCGGCCGCTGCGGGAAATCCTCACGGGAGACGCGCGGGAGCTGGCCCCGCTCCTGCTGGGGGCCGTGCTCACCCACGAGTCCCGCGAGGGGCCAGTGTCCGTCCGGCTCACCGAGGTGGAGGCCTACCTGGGACCCGAGGACTCGCTGCACCCGGATCCGGGGTCGCACACCTTCCACGGCCAAACCCCGCGGAACGCCCCCATGTTCGGGCCGGCCGGGCACCTGTACGTCTACTTCACCTACGGAATGCACCATTGCACCAATATCGTCTGCGGGCCCGAAGGCGTTGCCTCCGCCCTGTTGCTGCGGGCCGGCGAAATCGTGGAGGGCGTTGGCCTTGCGCAGCTCCGGCGGCCCACGTCGAAGACGCCCGCGGACCTTGCCCGGGGCCCGGCCCGGCTCGCCAAGGCGCTGGGACTGACGACGGCGGACAGCGGCCGGGATGCCCTGGCCGCGCCGTTCCGGCTGGTGCTTCCGTCCGGGCCGGCGACGGAGCTCAGTTCCGGTCCCCGTGTGGGCGTATCCGGTGCCGGCGGTTCCGACGAGTATGCCTGGCGTTTCTGGCTAACGGGCGACCCCACGGTCTCCGCATACAAGGCGGCCCAGCCGCGGTCCAGGGCGCGAAAGCCTCCCGTGTCCGGGAGCGCCGGGTTTCACAAGCGTTAACGGAAATGGTTGTAGAATGGACGGTCTGTCTTGCGCGATAGGGGAACGTTAAATGCTCGACGCCGATTTGGCCCACGAACGTGAGTATGTAGCCGGCCTGTATGCCCGGCTGGAAGAGCTCCGTGAGGAGAAGCGCCGGCAGCTGTCACAGGTGCGCCGGTCCGGTGCCGTGGGCACCATGCAGAACGTCTCCGAGCGCGACGCGTTCGCGGCACTGTACGAAGACCGCCTGGCGCAGCTGGACGCCGTCGACGACCGCCTGGTCTTCGGCCGCCTGGACCTGGACTCCGGCGAAGAGCAGTACATCGGCCGGATCGGCCTCACCACCGAGGACCTGCAGCGGCTCATGGTGGACTGGCGTGCCCCCGAAGCCGGGCATTTCTACCAGGCCACCGCCTTCGACCGGCAGGGTGTCCGCCGGCGCCGCCACCTGATCCTGCAGGGCCGCGAGGTCAAAGCCATTGAAGACGACGTGCTGGATGCCTCGATGCTCTCGGACGACGAATCCCTGCAGGGCGAGGGCGCCCTGCTGGCCGCGCTGAACTCCAAGCGGACCGGCCGGATGTCGGACATCGTGAGCACCATCCAGTCCGAGCAGGACCGGATCATCCGTTCCTCCATCTCGGGCGCCCTGGTGGTGCAGGGTGGCCCCGGTACGGGCAAGACCGCCGTGGCGCTGCACCGTGCCGCCTACCTGCTGTACACCCACCGGGACCGGCTCAAGAGTGCAGGCGTGCTGCTGGTGGGCCCGTCGTCGTCGTTCATGAAGTACATCGAACGCGTGCTGCCCTCGCTGGGCGAGACCGGCGTCGTGATGGCCAGCGTGGGCCGCCTGATGCCTGGAATCCATGCGGTCCCCGAAGCCGACCCGGACGTTGCCGCCATTAAGGGCCGCCTGGACATGGCGAAGATCGTGGCCAACGCCGTCTCCAACCGCCAGCGGACTCCTGCAGCCAACCGCATCCTTGAAGTGGACGGCCGCAAACTGACCCTGACGCCGCGGCAGGTCCGCCGCGCACGCGAGCGGGCGCGTTCCACCGGGAAGCCGCACAACGAGGCCCGCGTGACGTTCGTCAAGATCCTGCTGCGCGAACTCACGGAACAGCTCACCGACATGATCGAGGCGGACAACATCGGCAACAATGCCGACCGCTCGTACTTGGCCGAAGACGTCCGCACCGCCCGGGATGTGCGGATCGCCCTGAACCTGTGCTGGATGCCCATGACGCCGGAGAAGCTGATCTCCGAGCTGTTCAGCAAGCCCGCCATCCTTGAGTTCTGCACCCCGCTCCTTACCCCGGCGGAGCGGGAACTGCTGCGGCGGCCGGCGGACGCCCAGTGGACCGAAGCGGACGTGCCGCTGCTGGACGAGGCAGCCGAGCTGCTCGGCGAGCTCGACCCCGCCGCCGGGCGGGGCCTTGCCCAGCAGGAACACGACCGTGCCCGGGACGTCGCCAACGCCAAGCAGACCCTCGAAAACATGCAGATGGCGGGCGTGGACCCGCTGATGTCGGCTGAGGAACTGGCAGAGCAAAACCGTGAACAGGAAACCCGGCAGACGGCCGCGGAGCGTGCCACCAGCGACCGCACCTGGGCGTTCGGACACATCGTGGTTGACGAAGCGCAGGAACTGTCGCCCATGCAGTGGCGGCTCCTCGTCCGGCGGTGCCCGCTGAAGTCCTTCACCATCGTGGGGGACATTGCCCAGACCAGTTCCGTGGCCGGCGCCAACTCCTGGCAGGGCGCCCTGGCCCCGATGTTCGGTGAACGGTGGCAGCTCGAGGAGCTGACCGTCAACTACCGCACCCCGTCCCAGATCGCCGAGGCCGCGGTCCGGATGGCAAACGCCGCCGGCCTGGTGGTGTCCGCTCCCAAGGCCGTCCGCGAGGGCCGCTGGTCGCCCATCGTTGACGAAGTGGAGGCGGGAGCGGTGGTCAGCCGCCTCGTCGAGGTCCTTCCGGAGGAGCTGGAAGCGCTCGACGGCGGCCTGCTCGCCGTGATTGCCGACGGTGAGCTGCTGCCTGCCGCGACGTCCGCGCTGCGTTCGGCCTACGGGCGCCGCATCGGCACCGGTGCAGGCAGTTACGAGCAGGACATTGTGGTCATCAGCCCCCGCGAAGCGAAAGGCCTGGAGTTCGACGGGGTGGTGGTTCTGGAACCGTCCACCATGCTGAACCACGAGCACGGCAAGGTGGGGGACCTGTACGTGGCCATGACCCGCGCCACGCAGCGCCTGCGGCTGATCGCGGCGCAGCCCGTCCCGGCCGGCATCGTCCGCTGATCCGGGCGCTGCGATACTGCTAACTTAGAAGGCGTGCCAGACATCAACAGCCTCGAAACGCAACAGAACGACCCCACCTTCGCCAACATTTGGCAGGAGCTGAAGTGGCGTGGCCTGGTCCACGTCTCCACCGACGAAGCCGAACTTGAGAAGCTCCTCGCCGGCGGACCGGTCACGTACTATTGCGGCTTCGACCCCACCGCGCCCAGCCTGCACCTGGGCAACCTGGTCCAGCTGCTGGTCATGCGGCGGCTGCAGCTCGCCGGGCACAAGCCGCTTGGCCTTGTGGGAGGCTCCACGGGCATGATCGGCGATCCCCGTCCGACGGCGGAGCGGACGCTGAACACCAAGGACACCGTGGCGGAATGGGTCGGGTACCTCCAGGCCCAGGTCCGGCGTTTCCTCAGCTTCGAGGGCGACAACGCCGCCCGGATGGTGAACAACCTGGACTGGACTGCGCCGCTGAGCGCCATCGACTTCCTGCGCGAAGTAGGCAAGCACTTCCGCGTAGGCACCATGCTGCGCAAGGACGCCGTTGCGTCCCGCCTCAGCTCGGACGAGGGCATCAGCTACACGGAGTTCAGCTACCAGATCCTCCAGGGCATGGACTACTTGCAGCTCTACCGTGATTACGCCTGCATGCTGCAGACCGGCGGTTCGGACCAGTGGGGCAACCTGACGAGCGGCACCGAGCTTATCCGCAAGGTGGAGGGCAAGAGCGTCCACGCCATGGGAACGCCGCTGATCACCAATTCGGACGGAACCAAATTCGGCAAGAGTGAAGGGAACGCCATCTGGCTTGATGCCGGCATGTGCAGCCCCTACGCCTTCTACCAGTTCTGGCTCAACACGGCAGATGCCGACGTTGTGGACCGGCTCAAGGTGTTCACCTTCCTCACCCGTTCGGAGATCGAGGACATTGCCACGGCCGTCGCCGAGCGTCCCTTCGCCCGTGAGGGCCAGCGGAAGCTCGCCTTCGAAGTGACCTCGCTGGTACACGGCGTTGATGCCACTGAGAAGGTCATTGCCGCATCAGCTGCCCTTTTTGGTAACGGTGACCTTGCCGCCCTGGACAAGCAGACCCTCCAGGCGGCCACTTCCGAGCTCCCCACCGCCACGGTGCAGGTGGACGCGCTGGGAATTGTGGACCTGTTGGTGGCGTCCGGCCTTTCGGAAAGCAAATCGGCAGCCCGGCGCACTGTGGGTGAGGGCGGCGCCTACGTCAACAACGAAAAGGTGCTGGACCCGGAAACGGTCATTGCTGAATCAGAACTCCTCCACGGGCAGTACCTCCTGCTCCGCCGGGGCAAGAAGAACCTGGCAACGGTGGAAGTGCTGGTCCCGTAGCGGGGGAGGGAAACCTACCACCTGCACGCCTCTCTGTGGCCGATTTGCGCGGCCACGGAGGGGCGTGTATTGTTTTCTGAGTCGCCGCCGCTGAGTGGTGACAAACCCCCAACCGATATTGAGAAGCAATTCTTGGCCATGCGGTGCATGGAATGAAGAAATGCTTCACTTTTGGCTGGGCGGATTCAGTTCCGCAGGGTGAATGCCGGGAAAACAACCGGATTTGCAAAAGTGAAACTGAATGAAATAAGATTGAAGCATCGCAGCGAAGAAATACGGAATAGATATTCATTGCTAAATGAATTGTTTCGGGAATATTCGAATGTGTCTGTTGTTTGAGAACTCAATAGTGTGCCAAGTTTGTTGATACCAATTTATTGTATTGAATTGGTTGAATTTGCTGTGCCGCCACCCCGTGGTTGGCATGGTGTTTTTGGCTGGTTTCAAATTTTGTGCATCCATTTTGTCCCGTTATTTCCGGGGTTGGTGGGTGTGTCTGTTTGTTTTCAACGGAGAGTTTGATCCTGGCTCAGGATGAACGCTGGCGGCGTGCTTAACACATGCAAGTCGAACGATGAACCTCACTTGTGGGGGGATTAGTGGCGAACGGGTGAGTAACACGTGAGTAACCTGCCCTTGACTCTGGGATAAGCCTGGGAAACTGGGTCTAATACCGGATATGACTGATCATCGCATGGTGGTTGGTGGAAAGCTTTTGCGGTTTTGGATGGACTCGCGGCCTATCAGCTTGTTGGTGGGGTAATGGCCTACCAAGGCGACGACGGGTAGCCGGCCTGAGAGGGTGACCGGCCACACTGGGACTGAGACACGGCCCAGACTCCTACGGGAGGCAGCAGTGGGGAATATTGCACAATGGGCGGAAGCCTGATGCAGCGACGCCGCGTGAGGGATGACGGCCTTCGGGTTGTAAACCTCTTTCAGTAGGGAAGAAGCGTAAGTGACGGTACCTGCAGAAGAAGCGCCGGCTAACTACGTGCCAGCAGCCGCGGTAATACGTAGGGCGCAAGCGTTATCCGGAATTATTGGGCGTAAAGAGCTCGTAGGCGGTTTGTCGCGTCTGCCGTGAAAGTCCGGGGCTCAACTCCGGATCTGCGGTGGGTACGGGCAGACTAGAGTGATGTAGGGGAGACTGGAATTCCTGGTGTAGCGGTGAAATGCGCAGATATCAGGAGGAACACCGATGGCGAAGGCAGGTCTCTGGGCATTAACTGACGCTGAGGAGCGAAAGCATGGGGAGCGAACAGGATTAGATACCCTGGTAGTCCATGCCGTAAACGTTGGGCACTAGGTGTGGGGGACATTCCACGTTTTCCGCGCCGTAGCTAACGCATTAAGTGCCCCGCCTGGGGAGTACGGCCGCAAGGCTAAAACTCAAAGGAATTGACGGGGGCCCGCACAAGCGGCGGAGCATGCGGATTAATTCGATGCAACGCGAAGAACCTTACCAAGGCTTGACATGAACCGGAAACGCCTGGAAACAGGTGCCCCACTTGTGGTCGGTTTACAGGTGGTGCATGGTTGTCGTCAGCTCGTGTCGTGAGATGTTGGGTTAAGTCCCGCAACGAGCGCAACCCTCGTTCTATGTTGCCAGCACGTGATGGTGGGGACTCATAGGAGACTGCCGGGGTCAACTCGGAGGAAGGTGGGGACGACGTCAAATCATCATGCCCCTTATGTCTTGGGCTTCACGCATGCTACAATGGCCGGTACAAAGGGTTGCGATACTGTGAGGTGGAGCTAATCCCAAAAAGCCGGTCTCAGTTCGGATTGGGGTCTGCAACTCGACCCCATGAAGTCGGAGTCGCTAGTAATCGCAGATCAGCAACGCTGCGGTGAATACGTTCCCGGGCCTTGTACACACCGCCCGTCAAGTCACGAAAGTTGGTAACACCCGAAGCCGGTGGCCTAACCCCTTGTGGGGGGAGCCGTCGAAGGTGGGACTGGCGATTGGGACTAAGTCGTAACAAGGTAGCCGTACCGGAAGGTGCGGCTGGATCACCTCCTTTCTAAGGAGCACCTACAGCTTTCTGTCCTGGATGTATGTCCGGTGGTGGGGGTTGTCAGGAGTAATGCCCGTTGCACGGACGAATGTTTCGTGGCGGGTGCTCAAGGGTGGAATATCAACAAATAGGTGCCTGGTGGCACGGACCGTTTGCTAGTACGGACTGATCTCTTCGGAGTTGGTCCTGGAACGTTCGGTGGTCTGGTCTGCTGGGTAGTGTTTGGCACACTGTTGGGTCCTGAGGCAACAGGACCGGGGAGGGCCCTTGGGGTTCTTGTCGGTACTTTGTTTCTGGTTTCCCTGCTGCACCGATCATGCATGGTGATCCCTTTTGGGGGGTTGTGTGTGGGGTGTGTGGTGTGGGGTTGTTGTTTGAGAACTACATAGTGGACGCGAGCATCTTGTATAAGAAGCAATTTCCAAGAATATGAACCTGGATCTGGTTCGTGCGCCTTTGGGTGTGCGGGTCGGTTTCTGTGGTTCTCTCGAAAATGTTTTTGATCTTTGTGGTCAAGTTTTTAAGAGCACACGGTGGATGCCTTGGCATTAGGAGCCGAAGAAGGACGTAGGAATCTGCGATAAGCCTGGGGGAGTCGATAACCGGACTGTGATCCCAGGGTGTCCGAATGGGGAAACCCCGCCAGGAGCGCGAGTTACCTGGTGACCCGCATCTGAACACATAGGGTGCGTGGAGGGAACGCGGGGAAGTGAAACATCTCAGTACCCGCAGGAAGAGAAAACAATAGTGATTCCGTTAGTAGTGGCGAGCGAACGCGGATCAGGCTAAACCGTTCCATGTGTGATAGCCGGCGGGCGTTGCATGGTCGGGGTTGTGGGACATTACGTGTCAGTTCTGCCGGGCTGACGGGGTGTGGGTGTGCGTATAGGTGAACGGTCTTGAAAGGCCGGCCAGAGAGGGTGTTAGTCCCGTAACTGTAATGCGTTGCACCGCCTTGTTGATGTATCCCAAGTAGTACGGGGCCCGAGAAATCCCGTGCGAATCTGTCAGGACCACCTGATAAGCCTAAATACTCCCTAATGACCGATAGCGGACCAGTACCGTGAGGGAAAGGTGAAAAGTACCCCGGGAGGGGAGTGAAACAGTACCTGAAACCGTGTGCTTACAATCCGTCGGAGCAACCTTGTAGTTGTGACGGCGTGCCTTTTGAAGAATGAGCCTGCGAGTTAGTGTTACGTCGCGAGGTTAACCCGTGTGGGGCAGCCGTAGCGAAAGCGAGTCTGAATAGGGCGTTTGAGTGGCGTGATCTAGACCCGAAGCGAAGTGATCTACCCATGGCCAGGTTGAAGCGACGGTAAGACGTCGTGGAGGACCGAACCCACTTCAGTTGAAAATGGAGGGGATGAGCTGTGGGTAGGGGTGAAAGGCCAATCAAACTTCGTGATAGCTGGTTCTCCCCGAAATGCATTTAGGTGCAGCGTTGCGTGTTTCTTATCGGAGGTAGAGCTACTGGATGGCTAATGGGCCCTACAAGGTTACTGACGTCAGCCAAACTCCGAATGCCGGTAAGTGAGAGCGTAGCAGTGAGACTGTGGGGGATAAGCTTCATAGTCGAGAGGGAAACAGCCCAGACCACCAACTAAGGCCCCTAAGCGTGTGCTAAGTGGGAAAGGATGTGGAGTTGCGAAGACAACCAGGAGGTTGGCTTAGAAGCAGCCATCCTTAAAAGAGTGCGTAATAGCTCACTGGTCAAGTGATTCCGCGCCGACAATGTAGCGGGGCTCAAGTACACCGCCGAAGTTGTGGCATTCAAATATTAGCTAAGCCCTTGTGGTTCAGGCGTTTGGATGGGTAGGGGAGCGTCGTGTGGGCAGTGAAGTCGCGGTGGAAACCAGCGGTGGAGCCTACACGAGTGAGAATGCAGGCATGAGTAGCGAAAGACGGGTGAGAAACCCGTCCGCCGAATGATCAAGGGTTCCAGGGTCAAGCTAATCTGCCCTGGGTAAGTCGGGACCTAAGGCGAGGCCGACAGGCGTAGTCGATGGACAACGGGTTGATATTCCCGTACCGGCGAAAAACCGCCCATGTTGAACAGGGGATACTAACTGCCCGAGACCTGCCCGATCACCCTTGTGGTGTGAGGGTTTTGGTGGAGCGCAGGACCTGATCCTGGGAGGCAAGCGTATTAACAGGTGTGACGCAGGAAGGTAGCCGAGCCGGGCGATGGTTGTCCCGGTCTAAGGATGTAGGGCGAGTGGTAGGCAAATCCGCCACTCATGATGCCTGAGATCTGATGGGACCCCCGTTTGGGGGGATTTGGTGATCCTATGCTGCCGAGAAAAGCATCGACGCGAGGTTTTAGCCGCCCGTACCCCAAACCGACACAGGTGATCAGGTAGAGAATACTAAGGCGATCGAGAGAATTATGGTTAAGGAACTCGGCAAAATGCCCCCGTAACTTCGGGAGAAGGGGGGCCCCAACCTTGATGGACACTTGCTGTCCGGAGGGGATCGGGGCCGCAGAGACCAGGGGGAAGCGACTGTTTACTAAAAACACAGGTCCGTGCGAAGTCGCAAGACGATGTATACGGACTGACTCCTGCCCGGTGCTGGAAGGTTAAGAGGACCGGTTAGCCTGTAAGGGCGAAGCTGAGAATTTAAGCCCCAGTAAACGGCGGTGGTAACTATAACCATCCTAAGGTAGCGAAATTCCTTGTCGGGTAAGTTCCGACCTGCACGAATGGAGTAACGACTTCCCCGCTGTCTCAACCATAAACTCGGCGAAATTGCAGTACGAGTAAAGATGCTCGTTACGCGCAGCAGGACGGAAAGACCCCGAGACCTTTACTATAGTTTGGTATTGGTGTTCGGAGTGGCTTGTGTAGGATAGGTGGGAGACGTTGAAGCCCGGACGCCAGTTCGGGTGGAGTCATCGTTGAAATACCACTCTGGTCACTTTGGACATCTAACTTCGGCCCGTAATCCGGGTCAGGGACAGTGCCTGATGGGTAGTTTAACTGGGGCGGTTGCCTCCTAAAAAGTAACGGAGGCGCCCAAAGGTTCCCTCAGCCTGGTTGGCAATCAGGTGTCGAGTGTAAGTGCACAAGGGAGCTTGACTGTGAGAGAGACATCTCGAGCAGGGACGAAAGTCGGGACTAGTGATCCGGCGGTACATTGTGGAATGGCCGTCGCTCAACGGATAAAAGGTACCTCGGGGATAACAGGCTGATCTTGCCCAAGAGTCCATATCGACGGCATGGTTTGGCACCTCGATGTCGGCTCGTCGCATCCTGGGGCTGGAGTAGGTCCCAAGGGTTGGGCTGTTCGCCCATTAAAGCGGTACGCGAGCTGGGTTTAGAACGTCGTGAGACAGTTCGGTCCCTATCCGCTGCGCGCGCAGGAAATTTGAGAAGGGCTGTCCTTAGTACGAGAGGACCGGGACGGACGAACCTCTGGTGTGTCAGTTGTACTGCCAAGTGCACCGCTGATTAGCTACGTTCGGATGGGATAACCGCTGAAAGCATCTAAGCGGGAAGCTCGCTTCGAGATGAGATTTCCATACACTTTATTGTGTGAGAGGCCCCCAGCCAGACCACTGGGTTGATAGGCCGGATGTGGAAGCGAGGACTAACGACTCGTGAAGCTGACCGGTACTAATAGGCCAACAACTTACACCACACAGAAAAATACATAACTCTGCTTGCGTCCACTATGTGGTTCCCAACCAACAACCCAACACGTTGCTGGCCGGAACCAAAACAACTGAATACAACACCACATGTTGTAACCACCAGATTTCCCACACCACCCCCTAAAAGGGGTTGGTGACGGGTAGAAGGGTT
Source organism: Pseudarthrobacter sp. SL88 (assembly GCF_026672455.1). NCBI lineage: Bacteria > Bacillati > Actinomycetota > Actinomycetes > Micrococcales > Micrococcaceae > Pseudarthrobacter > Pseudarthrobacter sp. SL88. Next base: position 2,378,766 of record NZ_JAPPRD010000001.1, on the reverse strand, counting down.
ACGGCGGTCATAGCGTGGGGGAAACGCCCGGTCCCATTCCGAACCCGGAAGCTAAGACCCACAGCGCCGATGGTACTGCACCCGGGAGGGTGTGGGAGAGTAGGACACCGCCGGACAAACATTGAGTAGGGCCCTGACACAACTGTCAGGGCCCTACCACTTTAACCACCACCCACACCCGAAGCCCACCCGAAGCCCCGGATCCCCGCTCACTCATGGCGGTTCCCACCCGGACGCCCGCTCACTCGTGGCGGTTCCCACCCGAACCCGCGCTCACCCGCGGCGGCACCCACCCGAGCCCGCTCCCACCCGCGGCGATTCCCACCCACACCCCCACTCAAACCACGGAACGACCACCCCCGATGCCCCATCACAACGGGCACCCAACACCCGCTCTCAGGACCCCTAACCGATAGCGCAACAAATGCCCAGGCAACCGCCACAAGTGAGTGCGCGTCGACTGGTGGTCAGGCGGCGCGGCGGGTTGAGGCTGGAAGGTGCCTGCCGGCGTCGTACGTATCAAAGGACGAGGCGCCGATGACGAAGATGCCGCGCTGCGGAATCCAGAAGTCGCCCAGCCGGGTCTGCCTGGTCAACGGACGCATGGTGCCCAGGTCTTCGCCGCCCACCGTCGCGGAGCTGCCCGATATGAACCACATCTGCCGAGGCTTGGCCCGGAAGCCCTGACCGTTCGGGACGTCGCCGGCGAGGCCCAGACGGCCGGCTCCGAGCATCGGGCCAGCGGCGACGCTCATGGACTTCAGGAACCCTGTGCTCTCCAGAAGGGGAGCTGGCAGCGCGCTCATCACCAGTGTCATGGCGCGGGTAATGGGTGTGGACGCCAGGTCCACATGCCACGCCAGCTCCAGTTCGCGGCCGATGGTCACACTGACGCTGGAGTCGCCTGTCCAAGCCACGGTCACCGGACATTGGACGGCGGACTCGAGGGCCGAACCGAAATAGCGGGCGCAGGATTGCTCGGGCGTTGCATCGGCGTAGATGCTCCAGGCACCGGACGGGCGGCGCAGCCACACCGAGGTGTACCCAGGTCCAACACTGTTCACAGGAAACCGGCGCATAGCCAGGACGTGGCCCGAGCTGAAGGGCAGCCCCATCACGCCGTAGCCGGAGAACCGTTCATCGTTGCCGGGTCCAAGCTCGGCGTTCTGCTCGGCATCAGAGGCCTGCTCGCGGATACTTTTCATGCGGTGCCTCCGTAACGCGTGCCTCCACCGGCAGTGGTGCGGCCAGTCTACGCCCGGAATTTTCGCAGAGGCACAGTGCACATGCCGGACCGGAGTTACCGCTTAGGACCCGCCGGCGAAGCTTAGGCCGCGATCGGCGAGGGCGGCATCGAGCAGGCGGATGGCTTTGGGACCTACCCCATGCATGGCCAGCAGATCCCTGGCGGAGTGGTCCGCGGCCTGGGCCAGCGTTGTGATGCCCGCCTGCAGGAGTGCGCTGTTCGCCGGCCGGCTCAGTGGTGGCAGGTCGCCGATCTGCGCTGGTATGTCTCGGGTGCTCATGCCGCCCAGCGTACCGTCACGGCCGGTGCCGTTGGACGTACTGCGTTGCGTGGTGCGTCAGACTGGAGGCTGTTCGCACAACGAAAGAAGCTCCGTTGATTACTCTCCAGCAGGACGCAGAAGGCTTCGTCCGGATGAACCGCCACTACCCGGCCAGCATCCGGATCGCCATCGCCTTCAACGACGGCACCTCACGCGAATTCTCCGGCAAGACGCTCAACGCAGCGTACGATGCCGCGATGGCCGAGTTCCGCGCCAAGAACGGCCTCGACGCGCGCGGTTTCAACAGGAAGCCGGCGGCCCGGACGAACTCCGGAAATAGGGTCGACTTCGTCCGGGTGCATCCCGGCATGGGGGAGTAGCCACTCCTGTCCGTAGCAACGCGGCAATAGCCGCTTGACGAAAACCATAGAGGCACCCCCCGGCTCTAACCAGGGAACGACCACCTCCGATGCCCCATCACATCGGGCTCCCAACACCCGCTCCTAAAAACCCCACCTGGCAGCGCAACAAAAGCCCCTGGCAACCGCCACAAGTGAGCGCGCGTCGTAAGGATAGCCGCCACAAGTGAGCGCGCGTCGTAAAGATAGCCGCCACAAGTGAGCGCGCGTCAGGAGAGGGGAACACGGCGGTGCGGAGCGGGCTGCCGGCGAAACGGCCACTGCGGGCGTGGGCCGGTGTGAAGATTCACACGATGGAGCCGCCAGGGCCAACTCTGGACCGCCGATTATGCGGGCTCCCCTAGAATTGATGGAGATGTACGGACTTGGAAGCGCTCTGTTTCGGGTTGCGTAAGTACGAAGCAAGGATACGAGCGGCTGCAGTTGCGCCAGTGGTCGGCTCACAACAGGAGGAATCCATCATGGCCGAACACGGCGGAGGAAACCGCGGAAACGACCGCGGAGCGTTCCGGGGAAACAACAACTCAGGCGGTGACCCGCGCGGCTTCCGGGGCCGCGGCAACCGCGACAACAACGAACGCTCCTCTGGTAACGGTGAGCGGAAGCCTTTCGGTGACCGTGAGAACCGTCCTTATGGTGATCGGGATCGTAGGCCGTTTGGCGACCGTCCGCGCCGTGAGGGTGACCAGGATCGCCGCAGCTTTGGCGGCGGCGAGAACCGCAAGCCTTCCGGCGATCGTGAAAACCGTCCTTATGGTGATCGGGATCGTAAGCCGTTTGGCGACCGTCCCCGTCGCGACGGTGACCAGGAGCGCCGCAGCTTTGGCGGCGGCGAGAACCGCAAGCCTTCCGGCGATCGTGAAAGCCGTCCTTATGGTGATCGGGATCGTAAGCCGTTTGGCGACCGTCCGCGCCGTGAGGGTGACCAGGATCGCCGTGGTTTCAGCGGTGGTGGTGAGCGGAAGCCGTATGGTGACCGTGAGAACCGTCCTTATGGTGATCGGGATCGTAAGCCGTTTGGCGACCGTCCGCGCCGTGAGGGTGACCAGGATCGCCGTGGTTTCAGCGGTGGTGGTGAGCGGAAGCCGTATGGTGACCGTGAAAACCGTCCCTACGGTGATCGGGATCGTAAGCCGTTTGGCGACCGTCCGCGCCGTGAGGGTGACCAGGATCGCCGCAGCTTTGGCGGCGGCGAGAACCGCAAGCCCTTCGGCGACCGGCAGGATAGAGACTCCCGCAGTTTCGACCGCGGTTCTGACCGTGGCCCCGCCCGCGGCGGAGCCGATCGTGGAGCAGGCCGTGGCGACTCGTTCCGTGGCGGCTCCAGCCGCGGCTTCGGCCGGGACCGCCAGGAAGAGCGCCCCGTCCGCACCCACAACGCTGCCGATATCCGCAGCTCCAACCGGCTCGACCGCGAACGCTCACCCGAGATCGATGAGGACGTCACGGGCAAGGAGTTGGACCGCGCCACGCAGCACCAGATCAAGACCCTTGAGCCCAAGAGCGCCGAGTGGGTTGCCCGCCACCTGGTGATGGCCGGCCGCCTGATTGACGACGAGCCGGAACTGGCCTTCCAGCACGCCCTAGCGGCGAGCCGCCGAGGCGGCCGCCTCGGTGCAGTCCGCGAAGCCGTCGGGCTGACGGCCTACGCCGCGGGACACTACGGGGAAGCCCTGCGTGAGTTCCGCACGTATCGGCGGATCAGCGGCTCCAACGTCCACCTGCCTGTCATGGCTGACTGCGAGCGTGGACTGGGCCGCCCGGACCGGGCACTGGATGTTGCCCGTTCCGAGGAAGCGCAGGACCTGGACGCTCCCGGCAAGGTGGAACTTGCCATCGTGGCGGCCGGCGCGAGGACCGACCTGGACCAGCTCGATGCCGCCGTCGCTGAGCTGGAGATTCCGCAGCTGGACATCAACCGTGCCTTCTCCTACAGCCCCCGGCTGTTCCGCGCCTACGCCGGCGCGCTCTCAGCCGTGGGACGCGCCGCCGAAGCAGACAAGTGGAACAAGCAGGCCGTCGTCGCAGAGAACGCACTGGGACAGGGCGTTGACGAAGAGCCTGACATCATCGACCTCGGCTGGGATGAAGAGGAAGAGGCCCGCGAAGAGGCCGAACGCCGGCGACTTCGCGAACACGCCGTCAAAGCGTCCGAAACAGCTTCGGCAGCTGCCGGCAGCCAGGAAGGCTCCTCGTCCGACGACGGCACCGCAGAAGGTGCCAACGCGCAGGACGCTGTGGACCAGAACGTGGACGACCAGGATGCGGATTACTTCGCCTCTGACGACGCAGAGTCGGACGAGGATTCGGTGGAACCGGATGAACTGGACACCGACAACGAAGCCAGCAGCAACGAAGAAGCCGGCAGTGAAGAGCCCGGCGACGACGCTGCAGCCAACCAGGACCGCCGGGAAGACTGAACCGAATGACTGCCATTTCCCTGATTTCCCGCTTTGACGCCCTCCTGTCCGACCTGGACGGGGTGGTGTACGCCGGCCCGCATGCCATTCCGGGTGCCGTGGAGTCGCTGCAGCAGCTGGCCGGGGTGGGCGTGGGTCTTGGATACGTCACGAACAACGCTTCGCGTTCCCCGGCCGAGGTGGCAGCCCACCTGAGGGAACTGGGGGCGCCGGCAGAGGATGAGCAGGTAGTCAGTTCCTCACAGGCGGCCGCCGACCTGCTGGCTTCGCGCCTGGCGCCGGGCTCGAAGGTCCTCATCACGGGAAGTCCGGCGCTGGCCCGCGAAATCGAGCTCGTGGGCCTCACCCCTGTCTTCGGCCAGGACGAGGAACCCGTGGCCGTGGTCCAGGGCTTCAACCCCGGCATCGGCTGGAAGGACCTGGCCGAAGCTGCTTACGTGGTGTCCGCCGGGGCCCTGTGGGTGGCGACGAACACCGACATGTCCATCCCGCAGGCACGTGGGATTGCACCCGGGAACGGAACGCTGGTGGCGGCGGTGACCGCTGCCACCGGCCGGACGCCGCTCGTGGCAGGCAAGCCGGAGGCACCGCTGTTCCATTCCGCTGCCAAGCGGCTGGGCGCCGAACGCCCGCTGGTAGTGGGCGACCGGCTGGACACCGACATCCTCGGCGGCAACAACGCCGGGTTTGCCACCGTTGCCGTGCTGACCGGCGTCGACACGCTGGAATCGATCCTGGCCGCCCGCGCCGCCGAGCGCCCGGATTACATCATCAGCGCCCTGTCCGACCTGTACCGCCCGTACCCCGAGGTGACGCACGACGACGGCACGTACGCCTGCGGCGACGCCACGGCACGCGTCGCCCACGGTGCAGTGGGCGTCATTGGCAGCAAGGACAGCCTTGATGCGTGGCGGGCCGCCTGTGCCGCGTGGTGGGCCGCGACACCGGACGCCCCCGCCGCTCAGGCGCCCAAGCTGGCCTGGCTCGGTCACTAGACTGAACGAATGACTGAGCTGACCGGACCTGAAGAATCATCAGCCCAGCCGTCGCGGGAATGGCCCGGGCTGGACGCCGCCGCGATCCCTGACGCCGTGGTGGCCCAAGCCCTGACAGTCTTGGAAACCCTGCCGGCCACTCCCGTTGAAGAGCACGAAGAGGCCTACGCCAGGCTTCATGATGAGTTGCTGGATGCCCTGAACGCCAAGCCCCAGGACCTTGAACCCCGGGACCTTGATCCCCGGGACCCCGCAACCCGGACTCCCGGGCCGCAGGCGCCGGGAACCCGGGTGTCCGGCCCGGCGGACGGCGGAGCCTGATGCCGGTACGCCTCGACCAGGCCCTGGTGGCCCGGGGCCTCGCCAGGTCCCGGACGCATGCCGCAACCCTCATCGCCGAAGGCAAGGTCAGCTCCGACGGCAAAGTCCTCGTCAAAGCGTCACTGCAGGTTGACGAGGACCGGGATCTGGCCGTCGAACATGACGATCAGGACACCTACGCCAGCCGCGCCGGCCACAAACTGGCCGGCGCCCTCGACGCCTTCCCGGGCATTACGGCCCAGGGAAATCGGTGCCTGGACGCCGGCGCGTCCACCGGCGGCTTCACCGACGTCCTGCTCCGGCGCGGCGCGGCACACGTGGTGGCTGTCGACGTCGGGCACGGCCAACTGGTGCCCCACCTCCGCAGCGATCCGCGCGTCTCCGTCCACGAGGGCATGAATGTCAGGTACATGGTTCCGGGTGACATCGGCGGCCAGGCCGCCCTGACCGTCGCGGACCTCTCCTTCATCTCCCTCACCCTGGTGGTGCAGGCCCTGGCCGGTTGCACGGAACCGGGCGGCGACCTGGTGCTCATGGTCAAGCCCCAGTTCGAAATCGGCAAGGACCGCCTGGGCCGGACCGGCGTGGTCACCTCGGAACGGGAACGGCGGCTCGCGGTGCACAAGGTGGCCATGGCAGCGCTCGACGCCGGACTGGACCTGCACGGGCTGGCGGTGAGTCCGCTGCCTGGCCAGGACGGAAACGTCGAATACTTCCTGTGGATAAGACGCAGGATCACCCAAGACTTGCCTAAGATCGAAGAGCGGGAGGCGGCAGCTGCTGCTTTGCTCGGACAAATCTGGCCGAACCACTAGAGAGCGGAACCTGATGAGCAGGCGTGTACTGGTCCTTGCCCATACCGGCCGCGAGGAATCGCTGAAGGCCGCCTGGGAGGCCTGTGCGCTCCTGCATGCCTCGGGCATTGTCCCCGTCATGCAGGAGTCCGAACTGGATGACATGGAGCGGTTCTTCGGGCACCTGGCCCAGCCCGTCGAAGTCCTCCACGACCATGTGCGGCTGCCGGAAGTGGAACTGGTGATGGTCCTCGGCGGCGACGGCACCATCCTGCGCGCGGCCGAGCTGGTCCGCGAGGTGAACGTTCCGCTGCTGGGTGTCAATCTCGGCCATGTGGGCTTCCTTGCCGAGAGTGAGCGTGCCGACCTGGCCCAAACGGTGGAATGGATCGCAAGCCGCGACTACACCGTGGAAGAGCGGATGACCATCGATGTCCAGGTATGGGTCCGGGGCAAGAAAATCTGGCACACCTGGGCACTGAACGAGGCCGCCATCGAGAAGGCCAACCGGGAGCGGATGCTTGAGGTGGTCACGGAAGTGGACGAACGCCCGCTGACCTCGTTCGGCTCGGACGGGATCGTGATGGCCACTCCCACGGGGTCCACCGCCTATGCGTTCTCTGCCGGCGGCCCGGTGGTCTGGCCGGAGGTGGAAGCACTGGTCATCGTCCCCATCAGCGCCCATGCCCTGTTTGCCAAACCCCTGGTGGTTTCGCCCCGGTCAAAGCTTGCGGTGGAGGTCCTGGGCCGCACGGAGGCCCAGGGTGTCCTGTGGTGTGACGGCCGCCGGTCCGTGGACCTTCCACCGGGCGCCCGGGTGGAAGTCACCAAATCCGCAACCCCTGTGCGCTTGGCCCGCACGCACCAGACGCCCTTCTCGGCCCGGCTGGTCCGTAAGTTCGAGCTGCCCATCCACGGCTGGCGGGGGCCCGTGCCCAAGGCCAGCGCGGTCCATACGGGGCCGATTCCCGTAGTCCGCACGCCCCGGCCCAAGCAGCCGCTGCAGGTGCCGCAGGCGGACCGGCCGGATACTGAACCTGATCCGTCGACTGCGGAGTGAATGCATGCTTGAAGAACTGAGAATCCGCGATCTTGGCGTCATTACCGACGCAACCCTGCCGCTGGGCCCCGGCCTCAGCGTGGTGACCGGTGAAACCGGTGCCGGCAAGACGATGGTGGTCACCGCCGTCGGCCTGCTGCTCGGGGCACGCTCGGACGCCGGTGCCGTCCGAAGCGGCGCAAAAAGTGCCACCGCGGAAGCGGTCCTGAAGCTCGACGCCGGCCACCCCGCCGTGGTCCGCGCGCTTGAGGCGGGCGCCGAAACTGAAGAGTTCGACGGCGGCGCGGAACTGATCCTGGCGCGCCGCCTCGGTGCCGATGGACGCAGCCGCGCTTTCCTGGGCGGCCGCGCGGCCCCCGTCGGCGTCCTGGCCGAAATCGGCGAAACGCTGGTGGTGGTCCACGGACAGACCGACCAGATCCGGCTCAAGGGCGCAGCAGCCCAACGTGGTGCGCTGGACAAGTTTGCCGGTGAAACGCTGGGCGGGACGCTCAACGCCTACCAGGAGCTTTACAGCCACTGGAAGGCCAGCCAGGCGGAGCTGGACAGCCTGCGCAGCGCCGCCCGGGACAGGCTCCGCGAAGCCGAGTCCCTGCAGACCGCCCTGGCGGAGATCGATGAGGTGGATCCGCAGCCGGGGGAGGACGGGCAGCTGAAGGCGGAGGCCGTGAAACTGGCCAACGTCGAGGAGTTGCGGATCGCCGCCAGCACCGCGCACCAGGCCCTGATCGCGGAGGACTTCGGCGAAGCGGGCGATGCCACCACCCTGGTGGATGCGGCCAAGCGCACGCTCGAGCAGGTGGCTGAGCACGACGCTGAGCTCGGATCGGCCGCGGCCCGGCTGGCGGAAGTGGGCTTCCTGCTCAACGACATCGCTACGGACCTGGCCAGCTACCAGGCGGGACTCGACACGGAAGGCCCTGAGCGGCTTGCCGAGATCGAGGACCGGCGCGGTGCCCTGGCCAAGCTGGTGCGCAAGTACGCGCCCACCATCGACGAAGTGCTGGAGTGGGCGGAGAAGGCCAGGGCCCGCCACGACGAACTGCAGGACGATTCCTCGCGGATTGAGTCCCTGGACGCCGAGGTGGCACGTGCGGAGGCGGACCTGACCAAGCAGGCGGCCACCATCAGCAAGATCCGTGCCAAGGCTGCCAAGGACCTGTCAGCGCGGGTCAGCGCCGAACTCAAGGCACTGGCCATGGCGGATGCCACACTGGTGATCAACCTTGAGCCGACGGGGCAGCTGGGACCGCACGGGGCCGACGACATTGCGTTCCTGCTCCAGCCGCATTCCGGTGCCCCCGCCCGGCCCCTGGGCAAGGGCGCATCGGGCGGTGAGCTTTCGCGCGTGATGCTGGCCATCGAGGTGGTGCTCGCCGCGGTGGACCCCGTTCCCACGTTTGTCTTCGACGAGGTGGACGCCGGTGTGGGCGGACGCGCCGCCGTTGAGATCGGCCGCCGCCTCGCCATGCTCGCCCGCCACGTCCAGGTGCTGGTGGTAACCCACCTGCCGCAGGTGGCGGCGTTCGCAGACCAGCACATCACCGTGACCAAGACCTCAGTCCGCGGGGCCGACGGCGGCACCGCCACCGGGTTCACGTCCAGTGATGTGCGCCTCCTCGACGGGACCGAACGGGTCCGGGAACTGGCCCGGATGCTGGCCGGCCAGGAGGACTCCGAATCCGCCCAGGCACACGCCCAGGAGCTGCTTGACGACGCCAAACTCCTGCCGCAGCGCGGCTGAGGGGACTTTCGCGCCTGCTGGCTTTGTGGCCGGGCCAGGGCCTTGGGCCCTTGCCCGGAAGGTCGCGGGACTGCACACTGGAGCATTTGGGGAACAGTCCGGACGATCCGTGGAAGGCTCAATTGATGATAGGCTCGAATTCCGTGGTGCAGCGATCAAATTCCCGTGTAAATTCCCGGTTCCCGGGCTCATCCAAGACGACCAAGCACATCTTCGTGACCGGTGGTGTGGCGTCCTCGCTGGGTAAGGGGCTGACGGCATCGAGCCTCGGCCACCTGCTGCGGGCGCGCGGCCTGTCTGTGACAATGCAGAAGCTCGATCCCTATCTGAATGTGGATCCGGGCACGATGAACCCCTTCCAGCACGGCGAGGTCTTCGTCACCGACGACGGCGCCGAGACGGACCTGGACATCGGGCACTACGAGCGGTTCCTCGACGAGAACCTCGAGGGTTCGGCGAACGTCACCACCGGACAGGTGTACTCAACGGTCATCGCCAAGGAACGCCGCGGCGAGTACCTCGGCGACACCGTCCAGGTCATTCCGCACATCACTGACGAAATCAAGCGGCGGATGCGCCTGCCTGCCGAGGGCAAGAACGCTCCGGACGTCATCATCACCGAAATCGGCGGCACCGTTGGCGATATCGAATCCCAGCCGTTCCTCGAATCGGCCCGCCAGGTCCGCCAGGACGTGGGCCGCGGCAATGTCTTCTTCGTCCACGTGTCCCTGGTCCCGTACATCGGACCGTCCCAGGAACTGAAGACCAAGCCCACGCAGCACTCCGTGGCGGCACTGCGTTCCATCGGTATCCAGCCCGAAGCCATCGTGATCCGGTCGGACCGCGAAATTCCCGAAGCCATGCGCGCCAAGATCGGCAGGATGTGCGACGTTGACCTCGAAGCCGTCATCGGCTGCCCGGATGCCCCCAGCATCTACGACATCCCCAAGACCCTGCACACCCAAGGCCTGGACTCCTACATCGTCCGTGCCCTGGACCTGCCGTTCAAGGATGTGGACTGGACCAGCTGGGACCGTCTGCTCGAAGCCGTGCACAACCCGCGGCACCACGTCGAGATCGCCCTCGTGGGCAAGTACATCGACCTGCCGGACGCCTACCTGTCAGTCACCGAAGCCCTGCGCGCCGGCGGCTTTGCCAACGAAACCAAGGTCAAGATCCGTTGGGTCCCCTCGGACGAGTGCGAAACCCGTGAGGGCGCGGTCAAGGCACTCGACGGCGTCGACGCCATCTGCGTCCCGGGCGGCTTCGGGATCCGCGGCCTCGAAGGCAAGCTGGGCGCCCTGAAGTTCGCCCGCGAGACCAAGCTCCCGGTGCTCGGCCTGTGCCTCGGCCTGCAGTGCATGGTCATCGAGTACGCCCGCAACGTCGTCGGCCTGGAAGGTGCATCCTCCAGCGAGTTTGAGCCGGACTCCAAGTACCCGGTCATCGCCACCATGGAAGAGCAGCTGGAGTTCGTCGAGGGCGGCGGTGACCTGGGCGGCACCATGCGCCTGGGCCTGTATGAGGCCAAGCTCGATGAAGGCTCGGTCATTGCCGAAACCTACGGCACGACCACCGTCAGCGAACGGCACCGCCACCGCTACGAGGTCAACAACAAATACCGCGACCAGATCGCCGCCGAGGGACTCGTCTTCTCCGGTACGTCCCCGGACGGCAAGCTCGTGGAGTTCGTCGAACTTCCGGCCGAGGTCCACCCGTACTACGTGGCCACCCAGGCGCACCCGGAACTGAGTTCGCGCCCCACCCGCCCGCATCCGCTGTTCTCCGGACTGGTCAGGGCGGCCCTGGACCACCAGGGCGGCAACGCCGACACGGCCGCTGCCGTGACTGCCGGTGCTCCGGAGTCCGGTACGGTAGCGGCTAAGTAGAGCCAACAGAACAAAGGACGGCGTGATGCCCGGTACACCTGAAACCACCCCTGCAGCCAGGCAGGTTTCGGATGCACCGAGCCCACGCCGTCTTTTGTCGTCTGAGAAGGTTTACGAGGGCCGGATCTGGGACGTCGTCAGCGACACCTTCCAGCTCCAGGACACCGGTGACGCCCTCACCCGCGACTACATCGACCACCCCGGTGCCGTCGCTGTCCTGCCCATGAACGCACAGGGCGAAATCCTGCTGCTGAAGCAGTACCGGCACCCCGTGGGAATGGACCTGTGGGAAGTCCCGGCAGGCCTGCTGGACGTTGAAGGCGAAGACTTTGTGGTGGGCGCCGCCCGTGAGCTCGCCGAGGAAGCGGACCTCGCCGCTGCTACCTGGAACGTCCTGGCAGACGTATTCAACTCACCCGGATCTTCCAGCGAAGCCATTCGCATCTACCTGGCCCGGGACCTCACCGAAGTACCGCATGCCGATCGGCACGAGCGGACGGACGAGGAAGCCGAGATCGAATTCCATTGGATCAGCCTGGACGAGGCCGTGGCGTCCGTCCTGGCCGGCCGGCTGCACAACCCATCGGCCGTCGTCGGGATCCTCGCAGCAGCGGCCGCCCGGGCCGACGGGTATGCCGGGCTCCGCCCCGCCGACGCACCCTGGCCCGCCCACCCCAGCCAGCGCTGATGGGGCCGGGTCCGTCCGCCGGGATGGCACCGCCGGCGGAAACCACGGTGACCACAACGCCGGAGTCCAAAGCACCAGGACCCGAAGCACCTCAGTTCCAAACAGCACCAGCCGTCGAAGCGGCTCCTGCAGCGGAACCTGGGAAAGCTGCCGCCGAACCCACGAGGATCGACCGTGGGGTCACGGACTACCTGCAGCACATGGGCGTTGAACGTGGCCTGGCTGCCAACACCCTCGCTGCCTACCGCAGGGACCTTGCCCGCTACTCCCGATACCTGGCCGGCGCCGGGTGCCAGCAGCCCACGGACATCACCCGGCAGCACGTGACGGGTTTCGTGCGCGCCCTCTCTGACGGGTCCGACGGCGGTTCGGCGCTCGGAGTGCGGTCCGCCGCCAGGACCGTGGTGGCTGTCCGGGGCCTGCATAAGTTCTGGGCCCTGGAAGGGCATACGGCGTCGGACCCGGCCAGCGAAGTCCACCCGCCCATGGCCGGCAAGCGGCTGCCCAAGGCCATCACCGTGGACGAGGTCACCAGGATCCTGGAGGCGGCAGGAACCGACACGGCCACGGGCCTGCGGGACCGGGCACTGCTGGAATTCCTCTACTCCACGGGTGCAAGGATCAGCGAAGCCGTGGGGCTGGACGTTGACGATATTTCACTGGCAGCCGGAAACAAGGAACAGGGACCGGCCATCGTCCGCCTTTTCGGAAAGGGCTCCAAGGAGCGGCTGGTGCCCCTGGGATCGTACGGCGCCAGGGCATTGGAAGCGTACCTCGTGCGCGGCCGGCCGCTGCTGGCCGCCAAGGGCAAGGGGACGCCGGCGCTGTTCCTCAACGCCCGCGGCGGCAGGATCAGCCGCCAGAGCGCCTGGACCATCCTGAAGGTGGCAGCCGAAAAGGCCAACATCACCCGCGACGTTTCCCCGCACACGCTCAGGCACTCCTTCGCCACCCACCTCCTCGAAGGCGGCGCGGACGTGCGGGTGGTCCAGGAGCTCCTTGGCCACGCCTCGGTGACCACCACCCAGGTGTACACGCTGGTGACGGCCGATACGCTCCGCGAGGTTTACGCAGCCGCGCATCCCAGGGCCCTGGGCTGATGGACCCGCCGCACTGACTGACCCGGTGCGGAGCGGGCCCGAGCCCGGCGGAAACTCTCCGGCGGGAACAGGTTCATTCCATCACGTTGAGCGTGAGCTCCACGGCGCCCAGGAACAGGGCCAGGATGGAGGTGCCCAGGCCGGCTACCAGGAGCAGGCCCGGGTGGGCGAGGCCCACCACCACCCGCCTGGCACGGGGGGATCCCCGCAGGAACTTCTTGGGAAGCCGCATGCCTTCGGGCGCCTGGCGCCAGCCCCGGAGGCGGCGTAGGAACCAGGCGCACCGGATGATCAGGGCCATCCACAGGATGGTGACCACCAGCGGGACAGCAGCTACCAGGAGGTTGAGGCCCAGGGACGTGACGGCGCGCTCCGAGTCCCCGGCCAGCGCCTGCACGGTGGTGGAAATCGATGCGCTGGCCACCACCGAGACGCCCCACACCAGGAACGCGGCCGTCAGTGCCAGGAACCGGACAAAGAAGTGCGAGAGCACGGACTCCTTGGCCGGACGGAGGTAACGGCGCGGGGTTGCGTTCAGTACCGCCACCGTGCAGCCCAGGGTGGGAAGGGCCGCCGTCCCCACGAAGACGTACCAGGTCCAGCCTGCAAGGTCCACGAGTTCGTCGGCAACGATCAGCAGCACCCACGAACCGGTCCACAGCCATCCGGCGTGCAGCGGATTCCGGACCAGCCAATCGGGCAACCGGGCACCGCCGCCGTGCAGGGCGGGGGCCTTGCGGGCGGGGGCGGGATGTTCCTCTCCGGCCATGCTCATGGGCCTCACTGTAGCAACGCCCCGGCCGCCATGCGGCGGCAGTCCACGTGCCGCGGGCTGGCCGCCAGGAGGGCCCCGCTAGGCTGGGAAAATGACCGCAGCCGATGTGACCCTCTGCTTCCTGCTCCGCGACGGTGCCGACGGCCCGCAAGTGCTCCTGGGCCTGAAACAGACCGGCTTCGGCAGGGGCAAGATCGTGGGCATCGGCGGGCACGTCGAGGCGGGGGAGACCAGCGTCCAGGCCGTTATCCGGGAAGTCCGGGAGGAAACGGGGGTGGTGCTGCAGCAGCGGGACCTCGCGGATGCGGGAGCCGTGCACTTCGTGTTTCCCGCCAGGCCGGAGTGGGACATGAAGACCACCCTTTTCACGGCACGCACCTGGACCGGTGACCCGCAGCCCAGCGACGAGATCCTGCCCGAGTGGTTCCGGGTGGATACCCTGCCGGTGGACCGGATGTGGCAGGACGCTGACCACTGGCTTCCCGTGGTGCTGGAAGGCGGTACGGTCAATGTCGTGGTCACCATGGACGCCGACAACGAATCCGTCGCGTCCTCCCGCAGTGTCCTTCCCTAATCTGCAGGCCCTACCAAACCTTCCGAAGGCTTAACGGCCGACGGCGGTGCGGCACCCGGGTGCCGCACCGCCGTCGTACGTCCTGCCGAAGGGCTAGGGCAGGTGCCGCTCCTCGGCGCCGTTGTACTCACTCAGCGGACGGATCAGCGAGTTGGAGTCCAGCTGCTCCATGATGTGTGCTGTCCAGCCGGTGATGCGGCTGGCCACGAAGAGTGGCGTGAAGGTGGCGGTATCGAAGCCCATCAGGTGGTAGGTGGGCCCGGCCGGATAGTCGAGGTTCGGCTTGATGGACTTGGCCTCATCCATTGCCGTTTCCAGGCCGTTGTACAGTCCCAGCAGTTCGGGGCGCCCGTAGTGGGCAATCATCTTGTCCAGGGCGGCTTTCATGGTGGGCACCCGGGAGTCGCCGTGTTTGTAGACGCGGTGGCCAAAGCCCATGACTTTCTTCTTTTTCGCCAGGGCATCCTCCATCCAGGCCTTCGCCCGGGCTGCCGCCTCTTCGAGGGATTCCTCCTGTCGAATGCCGATCTCGTCGAAGGTGTTCATCACGGCCTCGTTGGCCCCACCGTGCAGCGGTCCCTTCAGGGCTCCAATGGCTCCTGTGACCGCGGAGTGCAGATCGGACAGCGTAGAGGTGATGACGCGTGCAGTGAAGGTTGAGGCGTTGAAGGAGTGCTCGGCGTAGAGAATCATCGAGACGTTGAAGGCCTCCACTACCTCGGGCACCTGTTCCTCGCCGAAGGTCATCCACAGGAAATTCGCCGAATAGCCCAGGTCCTCACGCGGTTCCACGAGGTCCAGGCCGTGGCGGCGGCGCTGGTCGTACGCCACTACAGCCGGCATGGCGGCGAACAGGTCCACGGCTTTGGCCATGTTGGCCTCGCGCGACGAGTCCTCGGCCAGCCGGTGGCGGGCGCCCATCACGGAGGTCGCTGTCCTGCAGACATCCATCGGGTGGGACGTGGCCGGCAAAGCGTCGATGACCTGCTTGACTACCGGGTCAAGCGCGCGCCCGGCGCGCTCCCTTGCCGTGAACTCCGCCAGCTGTCCTTCGTCAGGCAGTTCACCGTTCCACAGCAGGTAGGCGACTTCCTCGAAGCTGCACCTGGCGGCCAGTTCCTGGACGGGGTAGCCGCGGTACAGCAGGGAGTTCGTGTCCGGGTTGACCTTGGAGACCGCGGTGTAGTCCACCACGACGCCGGCAAGGCCCTTTTTGATATCAGCAGCTGCCATGTTGAACTCCTTCGTTCTTGCGGGGATCCCGGGTCCTACCGGACGCCGGGAATCTGGAAGTTGAAAACGCCGGTATCGAAGCGGCTATACGCCTCGTAGTCCACGAGGTCATAGAGACGAGCACGGGTGAGCATGTTCTCCACCTGTGCTTCCTGTGATCCTGTTGCCTTGATCGTTTCCAGCGTACGCTCTGCAGCTCCCATGGCAATGCGCAGCAGGGTGACCGGGTAGATCACCATGTTCACGCCCACCGACTGCAGCTGTTCCACCGTAAACAGGTCGCTCTTGCCGAACTCGGTCATGTTGGCGAGGATCGGCACATCCACCGCGTCCCGGATGGCCTGGAACTCGGACAGGTCCTTCATGGCCTCCGGGAAGATGGCGTCGGCACCGGCCTCCACCAGTGCGCGGGCGCGGTCCTGGGCAGCTTCGAGCCCTTCCACCGCACGGATGTCGGTACGGGCCATGATGAGGAAGTTGGGGTCGCGCCGGGCGTCGGCGGCGGCCCGGATGCGTTTCGCGGCGGTGTCCAGGTCCACCACGTTCTTGCCGTCCAGGTGGCCGCACCTTTTGGGGTTGAACTGGTCTTCGATGTGGCAGCCGGCCAGGCCGGCGTTTTCGAGTTCCTGGATGCTGCGGGCGACGTTCATGGGTTCGCCGAAGCCGGTGTCAGCGTCCACGATGGCGGGCAGGTCGGTCATGCGGGCAATCTGCCCCGCGCGGGTGGCCACTTCGGTGAGGGTGGTCAGCCCGATGTCGGGCAGGCCAAGGTCGTTGGCGAGGACGGCGCCGGAGATGTAGACGCCCGCGAAGCCCTTCTCCTCAATCAGCCGTGCCGACAGGGGGTTGAACGCTCCCGGGAACTGCTGGATGGTGCCGGAGGCGAGCATCCCACGCAGTGCGGCCCGCTTCTGTTCCGGGGTGGTCTTCGAATACAGCATCAGAACAGTCCCTTCGGTGCCGCGCCGAGGTCGATGACGCCGGGGGCGGCAGTGATGTTCAGCTGGTCCAGTTCGCCCGGGGCGAGTTCCGGGAGGCGTTCGACGGCGGCGAGGAACCTTTCGATCTCGGCCTGCTCCACGAGCCCGGCCGCGAGGGTGCGGAACTTGTTGACGTACTGCTCGCGGGCGAACGGCCGTGCACCCAGCGGGTGGGCGTCGGCCACGGCAATCTGGTCGGTGATGACGGTGCCGTCCGTGAGCGTGATCTCCACGGACCCGCCGAAGGCTTTCTCGCTGATGTCCAGGGAGTGGTAGCGGCGGGTCCACTCCGGGTCTTCCTCAGTGGTGACCTTCTGCCACAGTTCCACGGTGTCCGGCCGGGCAGCGCGTTCCGGGGCGTAGGAGTCCACATGGTGCCAGGAACCGTCCTGGAGCGCCACGGTGAAGATGTAGGGGATGGAGTGGTCAAGGGTTTCCCGGCTGGCGGTGGGGCTGTACTTCTGGGGGTCGTTGGCGCCGGAGCCGATCACGTAGTGCGTGTGGTGGCTGGTCCTGATCAGGACCGACGCCACGTTGGCGGGATCGGTGACCTCGGGGTGTTCGCGGTGCAGCTTGCGGGCCAGGTCGATCCAGGCCTGCGCCTGGTACTCAGCCGAGTGCTCCTTGGTGTAGGTATCCAGGATGGCGCGCTTGGCCTCACCCGGAGTGGGGAGGGGAACTTCGTAGGAGGCGTCCGGCCCGTCCAGCATCCACGCGATCACGCCGTCTTCGCCTTCGTAGATCGGCACCGGGGAGGTCTGTCCGCGCATGGCACGGTCTGCCGCCTCGACTGCCATTTTCCCGGCGAATGCGGGTGCATGGGCTTTCCACGTGGAAATCTCGCCCTTGCGGGATTGGCGGGTGGCGGTGGTGGTGTGCAGTGCCTGGCCTACTGACTGGAAGATGGTTTCGACGTCGAGGCCCAGCAGGGTGCCGATTCCGGCCGCTGCCGAGGGGCCGAGGTGGGCCACATGGTCGATCTTGTGCTTGTGCAGGCAGATTGCCTTCACCAGGTTCACCTGGATCTCGTAGCCGGTGGCGATGCCGCGGATCAGGTCGGCTCCGCTGGAACCCGTGTGCTGCGCGACGGCCAGGATGGGCGGTATGTTGTCACCGGGGTGGGAGTAGTCCGCGGCCAGGAACGTGTCGTGGTAGTCGAGTTCGCGGACGGCCACGCCATTGGCCCAGGCAGCCCACTCGGGGGAGACGCGCTCGCCGATGCCAAACACCTTGGCACCCTTGCCGCCGGTGCTTGGCGCATGGGTGAGGGCTTGCGCGCGGGCGGCGACGATCGGCGCCCGGTTCAGCGATGCGATGGCCACGGAAGCGTTATCGATGATGCGGTTGATGACCATTTCGGTCACTTCCGGCACCACCTCCACGGGATCGGCGGCCACAGCGGCGATCTTGTGGGCCAGTTGCTCTTCCCGGGCCAGGTTCTCTTCGCTCTTGTAGACGCGGACGTGGTGTTGCTTAACCATGGTTCTCCCTGTGATGAGGTGTGTGCGTATTTTTGACGTGCGTCAGGCTGCGGTGGAGATGGAGTGTGGTGGCTGCTTCAGCCAGGCGGGGGTTGTGGGAAGCAATAGCTTCCGCGATGGCAGCATGTTCAGCTGCCGCAGCGGTGAGCCGCTCCGTGTCGTCGGCAGCAAGCCGGCGGACCCGGACCAGATGCACCCTAAGAGCCCGCATAGCCTGGATGAGGTAGGCATTGGCCACCGCATCATCGATGGCGGCGTCGAGGCGCCCTGCCAGGCCGTAATACGCGTGCCGCCCCGGGTCGCTGCCGTCAATGAGTCCCGGCGCCTCAAGGAGTTCCTTCTGCAGTTGGAGGAAGACGGCAGCATCTCCACGCTCTGCTGCCAACGCGGCAGCCTTGCATTCCAGCGTTTCGCGGAGTTCGAACAGTTCGTCGATGTCGTCGAGCGAAACGTCGGTGACGACGACGCCGCGGCCGCCTGCCGTCGTCGTCAGCCCTTCCGCGGTAAGCCGGCCCAGCGCTTCCCGCAGCGGTGTGCGCGAGACGCCGAGGCGTTCGGACTGCTCGACTTCGCCCAGGACCGTGCCGGGAAGCAGCCGCCATTCCGTGATGTCGTCCCGGAGGGCGGCGTAGGCCCTGTCGCTGGCGCGCATCGGTAACTCCTTCGGTGACTGAACTCCTTCAGTGTATACAGAACTGCCAAATTTTCCAGCAATCTTCGAGATTAGGGGTGCAACGAGGCAATTTCTGTATACATAACCCTTGTCTGAAGACTGTCCCTTGGCTAGCATTGCCGCTACACAATGTCGTGGACGGGATGCACTTTCATGGTTGACAGCTATCGGGAAACATACGAAAAGAGCCTTGCCGACCCAGCCACATTCTGGCTAGGTGCCGCGGCAAGGGTGGGCTGGTCCACACCGCCCCGGATTGCACTGGACGCAAGCCGGGCACCGCTGTACGGCTGGTTCCCGGACGGCATCCTGAACACCTCGTACAACGCCCTGGACCGCCATGTGGAGGCCGGCCGGGGGAGCCAGGACGCCTTGATCTACGATTCGGCAATGCTCGGCACCCAACGCCGCTTCACCTATGCGGAGCTGACCGGGCTCGTGGCGGACTTTGCGGGCGTCCTGCGGGACCAGGGCGTCGGCAAGGGCGACCGGGTGGTGATCTACATGCCAATGATTCCGGAGGCCGTCATTGCCATGCTTGCCTCCGCCCGGCTCGGCGCCGTCCACTCTGTGGTCTTTGGCGGATTCGCGCCCAAGGAACTCGCGGCCCGGATCCGTGACGCCCAACCGGTGCTGGTGGTAACGGCTTCCGGCGGACTGGAACCGACGCGCAGGATCGAGTACCTGCCCGCCGTGGCTGAGGCGCTCGCCCTGGCCGGCGTGCCCGGCCTTCCCGTGATCACCAAAGCCAGGGAGGGCTTCGCCGCGTCAGCCGCTGACTACGGATGGCTGGACTGGGACGCTGAGGCAGCCGGTGCCTCGCCGGCTGCGCCCGTTGACGTGGCAGCCACCGATCCCCTCTACATCCTGTACACCTCGGGTACTACCGGGACGCCCAAGGGCGTGGTGCGCGATAACGGCGGGCACGCCGTCGCGCTGGACTGGACGCTCCGGAACATCTACGGCGCCGGCCCGGGCGACATCATGTGGACCGCGTCCGACGTTGGCTGGGTGGTGGGGCACTCCTACATTGTCTACGGACCGCTGCTGGCAGGGGCCACCAGCGTGCTGTACGAGGGAAAGCCTGTGGGAACCCCTGATGCCGGAGCCTTCTGGCGGGTGATCCGCGACCATCGGGTCAACGTCCTCTTCACCGCCCCTACGGCGTTGCGCGCCATCAGGAAGGCAGACCCGGAGGCAGCACTGCTGCGGGACTACGACATATCCAGCCTGCGGACCCTGTTCACTGCGGGGGAGCGGCTGGACACTGATACCTTTCATTGGGCTTCCCGGTCCCTGGGGGTTCCGGTGGTGGACCACTGGTGGCAAACGGAGACAGGGTGGGCCATCTGCGCCAACCCCCGCCGGCTGGAGGAACTGCCCATCAAAGCAGGTTCTCCCAGCGTCCCCATGCCCGGCTTCCGGCTGGCCATCGTTGATGGACTGGGCGAAGAAGTGGAGTCGGACGTTGAAGGGAACATCGTGCTGGGGCTGCCGCTGCCGCCCGGGACGCTTACCACCCTTTGGGGAAACGACGAACGCTTTGTCTCGTCGTACCTGCAGGCCTTCGAGGGGTGTTACGCCACTGGAGACTCCGGCTTCCGTGACGGTGACGGGTACGTCTTCGTCATGGGGCGGACGGATGACATCATCAACGTTGCCGGCCACCGCCTCTCCACCGGAGCGATGGAGCAAGTGATCGGCCAGCACCCGGCTGTGGCTGAATGCGCCGTCATCGGCCTTGCTGATCCGCTCAAGGGCCAGCGCCCCAGCGGGTATGTGGTCCTCAAATCCGGCGTCGACGTGCAGGACGACGTCTTGGCCGCCGAACTGGTGGCCATGGTCCGGCGCGACATCGGTGCTGTTGCGGACTTCAAGCACGTCACGGTGGTGGACGCGCTGCCCAAGACGCGGTCAGGGAAGATCCTCCGCAAGACGATGCGGCAGATTGCCGACGGCGTGGAATATACCGTGCCGTCCACCATCGAGGACGTTGGGGTGATCGAGCACCTCATCGGAACACTGCGGCCGGAAACCCCTGGCCCAGGACCACTGCAGTCCTGACCTGGACCTTCTTAGCGTCCGCTCCAGCGGTACTCGTTCTCCGGACGCCCAGGCGTCCCGTACCTGGCCGTCCGCTGTACCGTTCCGGCATCCGCCAGGTACTCAAGATAGCGGCGCGCCGTGACGCGGGACATCCCCAGTGCATCCATGACCTCGGTGGCGGAGACGGCGTTCTGCTGCGCCTTGAGGAAGTCCTTGACGGAGTCCAGCGTGGAGGTGGACAGCCCCTTGGGGAGGGGAAGTTCGGACGGCGCCCGCAGGCTCGCGAAGGCCTGGTCCACTTCGCTCTGGGAGGCTCCGGACTTTCCCGCCACGCCCGTGCCGTCCGCCAGTTGCTGCCGGAACTGGCGGTAACTCTCAAGTTTGTCCGAGAACGTGGCGAAGGTGAACGGCTTGATGAGGTACTGCACCACGCCAATGGCTACGGCGCTGCGCACGACGGCGAGCTCCCGGACGGCGGTGATGGCGATGATGTCAGCGAGCAGGCCGGCGGCCCGCATGCGCCGTGCAATGTCCAGCCCGTGCAGGTCCGGGAGGTTCATGTCCAGCAGGACGAGTTCCACGGGATTGCCGGAGGCAGCGAAATCGCCCAGCAGCCGCAGCGCCGATTGACCGTCGGGCGCGGTGCCTGCCAGCTCAAAACCCGGCAGCCGTCCAACGTAGGCCGCGTGGGCGGCCGAGGCGATGGCTTCGTCCTCAACGACGAGGACGCGAATATTAGTCACGCTTTATGCTCCCTTTCCGGCATGGTCTGTCCCGGCAGCAGTTCCGGTGTCCCCGTTCCGGGAGCCGGGCGAATTCTCCGGCGCCGCCGCCTCCGGCGCCGCCACCGCCGGCAGGAACACCTCGAATTTGGCACCCCGGCGCCCGTTGATGACCAGTGAGCCGCCCAGGCGCTGCACAGCCTGGCGGACCAAAGCCAAGCCTATGCCGCGGCCGCCGGGGCCGGCGGGCTTGGTGCTGAAGCCGTGACGGAACATGTTCTCTGCAGACTCCGGGTCGATGCCGGCTCCTGAGTCGTGGACAGCGATGTCCAGCCCCTCCTCGTCCGACTCTACCGTCAGCTCCACCCGGCGCGGCGGGGGAGCGTCGGCGGCGGCGTCGATGGCGTTGTCCAACAGGTTGCCGAGGACCGTGACCAGGTCCTGAACTGCGATTCCCGCTGACGTGCCCGAACCGAGCGCGGTGACTTCAAGGTGCACTCCGCGTTCGTGCGCTTCAGCCGCCTTCCCCATCACCAACGCCCCAAGGACGGGTTCGTCCACCGAGCTGACCATGTCATCGGTCAGTTGCTGGCTCAACTCCAGGTCCTTCGTGGCGAAATCCAGTGCTTCCTGGGTCCGTCCCAGCTCCAGCAGCGACACCATCGTGTGCAGCCTGTTGGCATGCTCATGGGTTTGTGCCCGCAGGGCGTCGGACAGGGTGCGCATGGTTTCCAGCTCATTGCCCAGCGCCTCGATCTCCGTCCGGTCGCGGAGGGTGGCCACCGTACCGTAAACGGGTGTCCTGCCCCGGGGTCCAAAGGGCTCCGGCCCCTTGGCCGGGCCCTGGTTCACCACCAGGACGCGTGATCCGGTCAGGACAATCTCGTCCTTGGCCGGGCGCCCGGACTCGAAAAGACCCCGGAGTCCCTCGTCGAGTGGAAGGTCTGACAGCTTCGGCGGCCGGGTGGGGTCGCTACTGCCGGTCTGGTCAAGGCCGAGCAGCTCTGCGGCCTGGTCGTTGTACATCACCACCCGCCCCCGGGTGTCGATCAGGATCAGGCCCTCGCGGACAGAATGCAGTACGGATTCGTAGTAGGCGAACAGTTGGGAGAGCTGCTCTGGACCCCAGCCGCGGGTGACCCGCCGGAGGTACCTGCCCAGAAGCCACGAGGCCAGCGAGCCACCCACCAGCAACGCGAGGCCGATGGCGGCCAGGGCCGGAAGGCGCGCCGCGAAGGCGACGTCGACGGTGCCCACCGTCACCCCGGCGGCCACAAGGGCGTGGACCCTGCCGGCGTCGTCCTTCACCGGAACGATGGTGCGCACGGAGGGGCCCAAGGTGCCGGAAGTGACCTCGGTGAACGTCTCGCCCCGCAGCGCCGCATCGATGGACCCGATGTACGGCTTGCCCAGTTCCTCGTTCCTCGGGTGGGTCCAGCGGGTCCGGTCCGGGGCCATGATGGTGATGAAATCGACGTGGGCCTCCTCCATGACGTCGAGGGCATAGGGCTGCAGGACCGACGACGGGTCCCGGGTCCCGGCGGCTTGCAGCACCAGCGGGTTGGACGCAATCGAAGTGGCGATGCCGGTCATCCGCAGGCCGGCTTCGCTGTACGTCCGGTCCCGGGCGTCGACGTAGGCCGCCGTTCCCACCACGGCAATGAAGGACACCACAATCAACAGGTTCGCCACGAAGAGCCGGCGGGCGATACTCCAGCGGTGGATCATCAGTACTTCCCTCCGTCTCCGGGCGCCTGGCTGGGCCACCCGGCACCTGCGCCGCGACCAATATGAACGCAACGGTGAGCTGGATCACTGTGTGGCCAATGATGGATATCACACCGCAGGACGTGTGAGCCCAGTGACTGTGCCGCAGCGTCTATCAGATTATCCAAAGGAGACACATCATGGCTTCTCAACGGGGAGAGTCCCTGGACACCGCGGCGCCGCGGCGCAAAGGCCTCGACAAGTCGCATTACCTCTACATCGCCGTTATTGCCGCCGTCATCCTGGGCGCCTTGGTGGGCCTGCTCTTCCCGGAAGTCGGCAAATCCCTCAAGCCCCTCGGTGACGGGTTCATCAAGCTGATCAAGATGATGATCGCCCCGGTGATCTTCTGCACCATCGTCCTGGGCATCGGCTCCATCGCCAAAGCCGCAACGGTGGGCAAGGTGGGCGGCCTGGCGCTGGGCTACTTCATCGTGATGTCCACCTTCGCCCTGGCCATCGGCCTCGTGGTGGGCAACCTGATTCACCCCGGCGAGGGACTCAAGCTCACGCCGTACGATCCCAATAAGAAGGCCGCCACTGACAGCACCGTGGACTTCCTGCTCGGCATCATTCCGGGCGACATCCCCGTGCTGCCCACCCTGCTCGCAGCCATCCTGGTCGGCTTCGCACTGCAGAAGATGGGCCCCTCGGGAGCTCCCATCCTCAAGGCCATCGGACACGGACAGGCACTCGTCTTCCGGATCCTGATCATGATCATGTGGCTGGCTCCCGTCGGCGCCTTTGGTGCCATCGCAGCAGTGGTCGGCGCCACCGGCTTCCAGGCCATCGTCAGCATGTTCACGCTGATGATCGCGTTCTACATCACCTGCGCACTGTTCATCGTCGTCATCCTCGGCGGTATCCTCCAGGTGGTCTCCGGCGTCAACATCTTCAAGCTGATGAAGTACCTGGGCCGCGAATACCTGCTGATCTTCTCAACGTCCTCGTCCGAAGCAGCGCTTCCCCGCCTGATTGCCAAGATGGAGCACCTCGGTGTGTCCAAGCCGGTTGTCGGAGTTACCGTTCCCACCGGCTACTCCTTCAACCTCGACGGCACGGCCATCTACCTGACTATGGCCTCCCTGTTCGTGGCCAACGCCATGGGAACCCCGCTGGACCTGGGCGCCCAGATCTCCCTGCTGATCTTCATGATCATCGCGTCCAAGGGTGCAGCCGGCGTCACCGGCGCCGGCCTGGCAACGCTCGCAGCAGGCCTGCAGGCCCACAAGCCCGAACTCCTGGGCGGCGTTGGCATGATCGTCGGCATCGACCGCTTCATGTCCGAAGCCCGCGCACTGACCAACTTCACCGGCAACGCTGTTGCCACGGTCCTGATTGGTACCTGGGTCAAGGAAATCGATGGCGGACAGGTCACCCGGGTCCTCTCCGGCGAGCTGCCCTTCGACGAGCAGACCATGATCGCCGGGCACGGCGAGCTTGCGCCGAAGGAAGAAGGCGCCAAGGCTGCCGCCAGCGCCTAACCCCCGCCTTGCAGTCAAACGGCCCCCGGAGCACGCTCCGGGGGCCGTTTCGCGTATCAGAATCCTCAACCTTCGACCTCAACTAGAGGGTCAAGGCTCAACATTCGAAGAAAGTCAAGTTACCCGGAATGCCGTGTCGGCGGCTGTAGCCTTGGAGGGAAGGAACGGCGCTGGGCATCCAGCGGCAAGCAAGTCACCGTCATCGAAAGTGTGGACAGATACGTGAGCAGCGAACAGGGTGCGGCAACTCTGGAAGGCACGGAATTCGACCTCGACAACGCGGTGATGGGCCCCACGGGTCGCCCATTGCGTGAGTTCCCCGAACCCGCACCGCTGCCCTCCCACGGGCCCGCGCGCGTGATCGCCATGGTCAACCAAAAAGGCGGAGTCGGTAAGACCACGTCCACGATCAACCTGGCGGCGGCCCTCGCCGAATACGGGCGGCGGGTCCTGCTGGTGGACTTCGACCCCCAGGGTGCGCTGTCGGCTGGCCTGGGCGTCAACCCCCACGAACTGGACCTCACGGTCTACAACGTCCTGATGGACCGCAAGGTGGACATCCGCGACGCCATCCACCACACCGGCGTGGAGAACGTCGATCTGCTGCCTGCCAACATCGACCTCTCCGCCGCCGAAGTGCAGCTGGTCAACGAGGTAGCCCGCGAACAGGTCCTGGACCGTGCGCTGAAGAAGGTCGAAGACGATTACGACGTCGTCCTCATCGACTGCCAGCCGTCCCTTGGCCTGCTGACCGTCAACGCCCTCACCGCCGCCCACGGCGTCATCATCCCGCTGATCTGCGAATTCTTCGCCCTGCGTGCGGTGGCGCTTCTGGTCGAAACCATCGACAAAGTCCAGGACCGGCTCAACCCGCGCCTTCAGGTTGATGGCGTGCTTGCCACCATGTATGACGCACGAACCCTGCACAGCCGGGAAGTCATCACCCGCCTGGTGGAAGCTTTTGGGGACAAGGTTTTCGAAACGGTCATCAAGCGGTCCATCAAGTTCGCCGACGCCACGGTGGCCGCTGAACCGATCACCAGCTACGCCGGCACCCACGTGGGAGCGGACGCCTACCGCCGCCTTGCCAAGGAGCTCATTTCGCGCGGCGGAGCACCCTAGCCGCGCCGTGGCCGAATCCAAGCCCGGCTTCGAGGTGCGGCTGGCCAACTTCACCGGCCCGTTCGACCTCCTTCTCGGACTGATTGCCAAGCACCAGCTGGACATCACCGAAGTTGCCATTGCAACAGTCACCGATGAGTTCATCAAGTACATCCGCAAGCTGCAGGAACTTGGCGAGGACTGGGCGCTGGATGAGGCCAGTGAGTTCCTGGTCATCGCAGCCACACTGCTGGACCTGAAGGCGGCCCGGCTGTTGCCCGCCGGCGAGGTGGAGAGCGATGAAGACATCGCCCTGCTGGAGGCCAGGGACCTTTTGTTTGCCCGCCTGCTGCAGTACAAGGCGTTCAAGCAGGTGGCGGGACTTTTGGGCGGTACCCTCCACCAGGAGGGCCGCCGCTTTCCCCGCCAGGTGGCCCTCGAGGAGCATTTCGCCGCGATGCTTCCGGAACTCGTGTGGAAGCACACCCCGGAGCAGTTCGCCGCCCTCGCCGCCGCGGCCCTCCGTCCCAAGGCGCCGAAGCCAACCGAGGTTGGGCTGGGGCACCTGCATGGCGGCACTGTCAGCGTCAGGGAACAGGCGGAGATCCTGGGCATCCGCCTGCAGCAGGAATCACCACTGACATTCAGGGCATTGACCGCAGACGCCGACTCGACGCTGGTGGTGGTGGCACGGTTCCTGGCCCTCCTGGAGCTGTACCGGGACAGGGCCGTGGCCTTCGACCAGCTGTCACCGCTCGCGGACCTGGCCATCCACTGGACGGCAGGGGAGCGCGAATGGTTGGCGGAAAACCTGAGCGAAGAATATGAGGAACAACCGTGAACACCGCTGACAGCCCCGAGGGCCATGACGATGCCGGATCAGGCCTCCGCGACCTGCCCGGTGGCGCCAAGGCCGCGCTTGAAGCCGTGCTTATGGTGGTTGACCAGCCGGCCACCGAAGATGAACTGGCGGCCGGATTGGAACTGACGCTGGGTGAGGTCCGGGAGTTACTGGCGGATCTTCAGGCCGATTACAACGGGTATACTGTTAACGCCCCGGATGAGGAGCGGGCCAGTCCAGCTGGCTTTGGCTCCAGCCCCCGGGGTTTTGAATTGCGGAACATCGCCGGTGGCTGGCGGATCTACTCCCGTCCGGACTTCGCCGACATCGTCGGGAAGTACGTGCTCGAGGGGCAGACTGCCAGGCTCACGCAGGCGGCATTGGAAACCCTGGCGGTCATCGCTTACCGCCAGCCCGTTTCCCGGGCTCGGGTGTCTGCAATTCGCGGGGTCAATGTTGACTCTGTCGTACGGACACTTGCCCAGCGCGGGCTGATCGAGGACGCGGGAACGGATCCCGAGTCCGGGGCCATCCTTTACCGGACCACCTCCTACTTCCTTGAACGGATGGGAATCAGTTCCGTGGCCGGGCTTCCGCAGCTTTCCCCGCACCTCCCGGGGCTGGAAGGCATCGCGGAGTTCTACGACGCCGACAGAATGTAGGTCCGGAAAATCCGGCATGCATATGAATATCCACCAGGGCAGATAAATTCTGCCCGGCTGGCTAGGGTTGTCCGTGGACAGCTTTGCCGGCCAAAACAGCAGAGGACGGGTCATGACACAGGCGGGACGCCAGGGTTCACCACGTAACAGCTCGGGACGCGGCGGCGCGGACCGGAACAAGCCGCAGGGCAACACTCCCCGCAGGGGGACAGCCGGCGGAGGATTCAGCGGAGGTTCCAGCGGCGGCGGCCAGCGGGGCCAGGGCTTCGGCAGTGACCGGCCGCACCGCGCACCCAAACCGCGCGAAGAACGGTTCGTCGACCCGGACTTGGCCGGTTCCCAGCCAGGCGGCGCATCGGAGCGGACCAACAAGCCGTCGTCGCGCAAGCCTGCCGCCCGCAAGCCGGGCGCCAAGAAGGCGCCGGGAACCCCGGGTGCCCTGAAACCCAAGCCCCGCACGGGTGCTCCCGGCGCAGCGGCCTCCCGCGCCTTCGGCAGCGAACGCTTCGGGCAGAACCTCGGGCCGGTCCGGAAGCCGGGCCGCAAGAAGCGCCCCCGCACCGACGTTCCCCAGTCGGAGCTGCACGACGCCGACGGCGTGCGCCTGCAAAAGGTGATGGCCTCCGCTGGAGTCGCGTCCCGGCGCGTCTGCGAAGAGATGATCGCCGAGGGCCGGGTTGAGGTGGACGGCCAGGTAGTGACCGAGCTGGGTGTCCGCATTGATCCCACCACTGCGGTCATCCATGTGGACGGGCTGCGCATCCAGCTGGACGAAAACCTCGTCTACATGGTGTTCAACAAGCCCAAGGGTGTCGTGTCCACCATGGAAGATCCCGATGGCCGGCCGTGCATCAGCGACTTCCTCAAAAACAACAAGAACACCGGCGAGCGGTTGTTCCATGTGGGCCGCCTTGACGTCGCCACCGAGGGGCTGCTGCTCCTGACGAACGACGGCGAGCTGGCCAACCGCCTCACCCACCCTTCCTACGAAGTCCCCAAGACCTACCTGGTCCAGGTGCGCGGCCCGTTCCCGCAGGGAATCGGCGCGCAGCTGAAGGCCGGTGTGGAACTCGAAGACGGGCCGGCAGCCGTTGACTCCTTCCGCCTGGTGGACTCCACTCCCGGGCACGTGCTGATCGAAGTGGTGCTGCACTCGGGCAAGAACCGCATCGTCCGCCGCATGTTCGATGCCGTTGGCTTCCCAGTGCAGCGGCTGGTCCGCGTCAAGGTGGGGCCCATCGGTTTGGGCGACCAGCGCCAGGGCAGCATCCGCAACCTCGGCAAGCAGGAAGTCGGCCACCTGCTGGCGTCCGTAGGACTCTGAGGCATGTCCGCGTTCAAGAGCCACGGCCGCGGGCACCTGGACGGGCCAGTCGTCGTGATCGGCACCGGATTGCTGGGGACGAGTATCGGCCTGGGCTTGCGGGGCCGCGGCGTGCCCGTCTTCCTGTCCGACCCTTCGCCCACCAACCAGGCGGTGGCTGTTGACATCGGCGCTGGCCGGCCCCTCGCGGAGCTGGCCGGTGCCGCACCGCAGCTGGTAGTGGTGGCCGCGCCGCCGGACGTCACGGCCGACGTGGTCACCACCGCGCTGTCCGATTACCCGGACGCCGTGGTGGTGGACATCGCCAGCGTCAAGGCAGGCATCCTGTCGAGCCTTCGGAGCAGCGGCACGGACCTGGCCCGCTATGTGGGAACGCATCCAATGGCCGGACGCGAAAAGTCCGGACCGGTTGCGGCCCGCGGTGAGCTGTTCACGTCCATGCCGTGGGTGGTGTGCCCCTCGGAGGAAACGTCCGCAGCTGCCCTGCAGATTGCCCGTTCGCTGGCGACGGACCTGGGCGCCGTCGTCTCGCAGTTCACCCCTGACGAGCACGATGAAGCCGTAGCGCTCGTTTCGCACCTGCCCCAGGTGATGTCCTCCCTGCTGGCGAGCCGGCTGCAGGGGACACCGCTGCATGCGTTGTCCCTCGCAGGGAACGGGCTGCGGGACGTCACCAGGATCGCCGCCAGCGACCCCACCCTGTGGGTGCAGATTTTGGGCGGTAACGCCGGCAAGGTAGTGGATATCCTCTACGGTGTCCGGGAAGACCTGAATCGCCTGATCGGAACGCTGGAAAACCCCGCCGCGCCGGGGGCGAGACTGGACCTTGCCCAGCTGATGAGCGAGGGCAATGCCGGCCAGGCCCGGATCCCCGGCAAGCACGGCGGCCCGCCGCAGGCGTATTCCTGGCTTACCGTGCTGGTGGACGACCGGCCCGGCCAGATTGCGCGGCTGCTCACCGAGATCGGCGAGATCGGCGTGAACCTGGAAGACCTGCGGCTTGACCATTCATCCGGACAGAACGTCGGTATGGTGGAAATATCCGTGCTGCCCAATAAGCATGACCACCTGATCGAAGCCCTCAACGACCGCGGATGGCGGGTACTTCAGTAATGACACAAGAACTCCTCGAGTCCGTGCGCGCCCTGCGCATTGGCCGGCCGCTCGTTGTTGCCATCGACGGCCCTTCCGGTTCCGGCAAATCCAGCGTCAGCAAGGAAGTGGCCCGGAGGCTGCGGATTGCCTACCTGGATACCGGGGCGATGTACCGTGCCCTCACCTGGCACTGCGTCACCACCGGCATAGACCTGGAGGACGCCGCAGCCGTGGAACAGGCCTCGCGGGACCTGGTGCTGGAAGTCAGCACCAGCCCCAACGAGGAATACGTCAGGGTGGACGGCAAGGACGTCACTGACGCCATCCGCGAGCCCGCCATTTCTTCAGCCGTCAGCGCCGTGGCCACCACCTTGGGTGCGCGGACCGAACTGATCCGCCGCCAGCGCGACCTGATCGAAAAGCACCACCGCCGCATGGTGGTGGAGGGCCGGGACATCACCACCGTCGTCGCCCCCGGTGCTGAGGTGCGCATGCTGCTGACCGCCAGCGAGGAAGCACGGCTGCGCCGGCGCGGACTCCAGCTCGGCGGTACGCAGAACGCCGAGGAACTGGCAGCCCAGGTCACACACCGCGACGCCAAG
The DNA here is from genome assembly GCF_026672455.1 of Pseudarthrobacter sp. SL88. Classification (NCBI taxonomy): domain Bacteria; kingdom Bacillati; phylum Actinomycetota; class Actinomycetes; order Micrococcales; family Micrococcaceae; genus Pseudarthrobacter; species Pseudarthrobacter sp. SL88. The sequence goes on along the minus strand of NZ_JAPPRD010000001.1, from coordinate 2,348,468 downwards.
GACTCAGCGGTGGTGAACTTCACCCAGGCTGCGTCCGGCGTGGTGACGCTGGACTCTTCGGACCTGGACTTTGAGCAGACAGTGGATGCCGCACTGGTGATTGTCACCAAGGTCCTTAACCGTGACTGAGGGCACCACCGGGGCACCCGCGGGCTGGACTATGGCCTGGAGCCGGCCTGTCGGCTGGATTCTTGACCATCTCGTCTACCGCACCACCGTGACCGGCAGGGACAACGTCCCCACCGGCGGGCCGGTGATCTTTGCCGGCAACCACATCAGCTACCTGGACGGTCCGGTCATGTTCGGGGCAGCGCCGCGGCCCATGCACATCCTGGTGAAGCAGGAGATGTTCAAGGGATTCCTCGGCCGGGTCCTTTCCGCCTCCGGGCAGTTGCCGGTGGACCGCCGCGGCGACCGCGCCGCGCTGCAACGGTGCAAGGACGTGCTCGACGCCGGGCGTTGCGTAGGGATCCTGCCCGAAGGTACCCGGGGGAGCGGGGACGCCGCAGGGATCAGCGGCGGCGTTGCCTGGCTTGCCCTCAATTCCGGGGCGCCAGTGGTGCCGGTCGCCATTCTTGGCACGCGTGTTGGCGGGGAACACCTCGACTCCGTGCCCCGGCCGGGCCGCCGGTTCCATGTGGCCTTCGGCCCCGCCCTGACCCTGACCCGCAGGGCAGGGGAAACAGGCCGTGCTTCAATGGACAGGGCGGCGCAGGAAATCCGCGCAGCGCTGGCCGGGCACGTCCGCGACGCCATTCAGCTCAGTGGGCAGCCGTTGCCGTTCGCTGATGCTCCCCAAGACTTAACAGCAGTAGCCGGGACGCCGGCAGATGACCACTAAGGACAGTGCAATGAGCGACACCACGCAGACATCCGGGCATTCCGGCTCGGCCGAGTACGAGTACACGCCTTCCGGCACCGACCAGGTGGCCGAGCGGCTTGCGGCGATCGGCGACGACGAAGCCGAGCTCCGCGCTGCCTCCCTCCGGGCAGGCCTGGAGGATTACGAGCTGGATGAGGAAGATGCCGCCCTGCTGAGCGGCGAGTACGGCGACGAGGACCTGGACGGTCCCGTCAAACTGGATCCCGTGCTGGCCATCATCGGCCGGCCAAATGTGGGCAAGTCCACGCTGGTGAACCGCATCCTCGGCCGCCGGGAAGCGGTGGTGGAGGATACCCCCGGTGTCACCCGAGACCGCGTCATGTACTCGGCAAGCTGGAACGGCCGCAACTTCACCCTGGTGGACACCGGCGGGTGGGAGCACGACGCCCGTGGCATCCACGCCCGCGTTGCCGAGCAGGCCGAGATGGCCGTGGAACTCGCCGACGCCGTCCTCTTCGTGGTCGATTCCGCCGTCGGCGCCACCGCCACGGATGAAGGCGTCATGAAGATGCTCCGCCGCAGCAAGAAGCCGGTCATCATGGTGGCCAACAAGGTGGACGACTTCGCCCAGGAAGCCGACAGCGCCGCACTGTGGGGCCTTGGTTTCGGCGAGCCGTACCCGGTCTCCGCCCTGCACGGCCGCGGCGTGGCTGACCTCCTTGACCACGTCATGGATGTCCTGCCCGAGTTTTCCACTGTTGAAGGCGTGGAGCGTTCCGGCGGTCCCCGCCGCATCGCGCTGATTGGCCGCCCCAACGTTGGCAAGTCCTCGCTGTTGAACAAGCTTGCGGGAACCGAACGCGTGGTGGTGGACAACACCGCCGGCACTACGCGGGACCCCGTGGACGAGTTCATTGAACTTGGCGACCGCACCTGGCGCTTTGTGGACACTGCAGGTATCCGCCGCCGCCAGCACATGGCGCAGGGCGCTGACTACTACGCCTCGCTGCGGACGCAGGCTGCCCTTGAGAAGGCGGAGGTCGCCGTCGTGCTCCTCGCAGTAGATGAGGTCCTCAGCGAGCAGGACGTCCGTATCCTTCAGCTCGCCATCGAGTCGGGCCGCGCCCTGGTGCTGGCCTTCAACAAGTGGGACCTGCTCGACGACGAACGCCGCCGCTACCTGGAACGCGAAATCGAACAGGACCTGGCCCACGTTGAATGGGCCCCGCGCGTGAATATCTCGGCCAAGACCGGCTGGCACAAGGACCGGCTGGTCCCGGCCCTGGACCTTGCCCTGGAGAACTGGGACAGGCGTATCCCCACCGGCCGCCTGAACGCCTTCCTCGGTGAACTGGTGGCTGCGCACCCGCACCCCGTCAGGGGCGGCAAGCAGCCGCGCATCCTCTTTGGTACCCAGGCGTCCAGCCGGCCGCCGAAGTTCGTGCTCTTCACCACCGGGTTCCTCGATCCCGGGTACCGCCGGTTCATCACGCGCCGGCTCCGGGAGACCTTCGGCTTTGAGGGCACGCCCATCGAAGTCAGCATGCGCGTCCGCGAAAAGCGCGGCAAGAAGCGCTAGGGCCGGTGTTGACTCCGACACGTCCGGGCCTGATTCCCGGAAAGTGTCATTCGCACCCCTTTCGATCGTGTAAGCTCTTCTAGGTGGTTCGGCCGGACTGCTGATGGAAATCTTCGGAGGAATCCGGGATAACCTGCAGCGGAGAACGGCGGAACCAGCGGGCTGTAGCGCAGCTTGGTAGCGCACTTGACTGGGGGTCAAGGGGTCGCAGGTTCAAATCCTGTCAGCCCGACCACGAAGGGCCGCTTTCCGGAATATTCCGGAAAGCGGCCCTTTTGCTGTCAGCCGCCAGGCGGCGTAGGAGGCGTGGTCACCTCACGAGGATCACGATCACGAAAATGTGTCCGTACCGGTCCTCGAACCAAGCGCGGTGGTATTTGCCGTGGCAGTCTCCGCGATGGTCGTGCTCCACATAGACAACCCGGCCGTAGCCCCTGTCACGGTCATCCCGGTGGCGGTCGCTCCGGTCACGGTTGTCATTGCGGTCATCGTATTTGGTTGCGCCATAGCCCCTGTCGTGACTGTTGTTGTCGGCAAATGCAGCGCCGGCCGTCACAGACGATCCGAGGGTGAGTCCCGTAGCGAGGACAGCGGAGCCCAGCAGGCGGGTAACTTTGTTCATTGCAGTTTCCTTCGGCTATCGAAAAATCGATACCCCGCAGGAGCAGGCAGAATAGGCTGGCACGGGCCGTCACTTAGTGGCCGTCCACGTCGTTGTCGACTCGCCTGTCTGCGGTCGTCACTCAAGTCCGGCGGGTGCAAGAGTAGTAGGCACCGAGCTTGAGGGTGCTGGCGGCTACCAAGGAAGTGGACCTTTGGTTCCCCCGGGTCCACGGCTGGCAGGCGCCTTAGTGATGACTGAACACTTGAAATTGGCCCAGATAGGCATTTTTGTTGGGGAAAGTGAGCGCCCGGGTCTGGACCCCCATGTATCCATTTTCCGTCCGCCTGCTATGTGCACTATGACCGACGTAACGTCAACGATACTAAGGTGTTTTGCGCGTGGGAAGAGACGTGCTTCCATTACCTGCCATTCCCTGCAAATAGGGGGAAATGGGGAATTTGGGGCGCCACCCCTCAAACCGGTGCGGCCACCTTCCGCATAACCGCAGCCAGAAAACCACTGCCCGTCACGGGTGGCGGCCCCGCCGTCCGTTGGACGGAACGTCCCTGCTTCCCTTTTGGGCCGGCTATTTCAGGAACTTGGATGTGCGGCGGTCAGCAAGGATCTTGCCCTTGGTCTGGCAGGTGGGGCAGTACTGGAGCGCCGTGTCGGCGAACGACACCTCCCGCACGGTGTCCCCGCAAACCGGGCAAGGCAACCCCGTGCGGGCGTGGACGCGCATATGGCTGCGCTTGACGTCCTTCAAATCCTTCGGGGGCTTGCCCTGGGCTTCAGCCAGTGCTTCGCCCAGAATGCGGTGGATGGCCTCGTACAGTACCTGGACTGTTTCGCGGTCCAGCGATTTGGCGGTGGCAAACGGGGAAATGCGGGCCGCATGCAGGATTTCATCGCTGTAGGCGTTGCCGATGCCGGCGATGACGCTCTGGCTGCGCAGGAGGCCCTTGATCTGCTGGGAACTGGCCCCCAGGATCTCGGCCAGCATGCCGGCGTCGAACGCTTCCGTGAACGGATCCGGACCCAGCGCGGCGATGCCGGGCACGTCCTGCGGATCCCGCACCAAGTACACCGCGAGGCTTTTCTTGGTGCCGGCCTCCGTGAGGTCGAATCCGCGCGGGCCGTCCGGTCCGGAGAAAGCACAGCGGACGGCAATCAGCCCTTTGCCCATTTTCAGCTGGCTCTCTGCGGGGGAGTCCGTGAAGCGGAGCCAGCCGGCGCGGGCCAGGTGGAACACCAGGGACATGCCATCGGTGTCGATGCTGATGAACTTGCCAAAGCGGCGGACTCCGGCCACGGTGCGGCCCTCAATCGCGTTGAAGGGAGGATCCGCCGTCTTGAGCACCGCGAAGGAGACCACCTGCAGTTTGGTCAGGACGGCGCCACGCAGCTGTCCGTCCAGGAAGGTGGCCAGGCCGGCCACCTCGGGAAGCTCCGGCATGGTTACCTGCCCTCTCCGTACAGTCCGGCACAACGAAGCGCGCTCATGCGTCCCATCTTCGCAGACACCCCCGTGAACGCCCCGGCAGATATGCCTATACTTTCAGCGGCGGCTCGTTTCCGCGCCTCCTGACCTTGGTGTCCAGCCCTACGAAAGGCCCCCAATGAGCAACATTCCCGAAGACCTGTCCTACACCGCCGAGCACGAGTGGGTCACTGCCCCCAACGCTGACGGCGTGGTCCGCGTGGGCATCACCGATTTTGCCCAGGACGCCCTTGGGGATGTTGTGTACGCGCAGATGCCCGAAGTGGGGACAAAGGTTACGGCCAACGAAGTGGTGGGCGAAGTCGAATCCACCAAGAGCGTCAGCGACATCTACGCGCCGGTTTCGGGCGAAATTGTGGCCCGCAACGAGTCGCTGGACTCCGATTCCGCCCTCATCAACACGGATCCGTACGGCGACGGCTGGCTGATCGAGGTCAAACTCGCCGAAGCAGACGCTGTTGACTCGTTGCTCAGTGCATCCGAGTACGAACAACAGGTAGGCTAAAGCTAACCGGTAAATCCGGTCCGGCCCGCCTCGAAGGCTCGGACGTCTTCGCACGTCAACGGCCGGATGCGGAGCCGGAACCGGACCTGCCGGGACGGTCCGGCGGGCAAACGTTGGCTGCAGCCCTGACGGGCGGCAGCGGGAAGAGGAGGAATCCATGGCTGGCCACACACAGAACCCTGCCGATGGGGAATACGGCACGGGTGCGGCTAAGGCGTCGGAGACCACCTCGATCCATCTCACCCCCATCCGGGATGAGCCCACCATCGCACCCAAACTCTCCCTTGAGGAGCGCAACTCCGTCGAGGCATTGCCGGCGGGTTCGGCGCTGCTCGTAGCGCACAGCGGGCCGAACGCCGGGGCCCGCTTCCTGCTCGATTCGGACGTCACGACGGCGGGCCGCCACCCTGACGCTGACATCTTCCTGGACGACGTCACAGTGTCCCGCCGCCACGTCGAGTTCCGGCGCACGGCACGCAGCTTTGAAGTGGTGGACCGGAACAGCCTGAACGGCACGTACGTCAACCACGACCGCGTGGACGCTGTGGAGCTCAAATCGGGCAGCGAAGTCCAGATTGGCAAGTTCCGCCTTACCTTCTACCTGAGCCCTGCCACAGCTGCAGGCCGCGGCTGATCCGGGGACCGCTGCCTGTGGCAATGGCACAACCCGAACGCCGGGGACCCCAGGTCCTGAACATTGGCGAGGTACTCGCCCAGCTCAGTGCCGACTTCCCGGGCATGACAGCGTCGAAGATCCGGTTCCTTGAGGAAAAGGGACTCATTAATCCCCGGCGCACTCCGGCCGGTTACCGGCAGTACTCCGACGGCGACGTCGAACGCCTCCGGTTCGTCCTTGCCCTGCAGCGGGACCAGTACCTCCCCCTGAAGGTCATCAAGGACTACCTTGATGCGATCGACAGGGGAGAGCGGCCCGAGAACCTGCCACCCGGCGTCGTGGTTTCACCGCGGATAGTTTCCGACGAACTCGCTGCCGAACTCCAGAACCATGGCCGCAAGCTCACCGAAGAGCAGCTGCGGACCGAATCCGGTGCCAGCGTCCCGCTTCTGAAGTCCCTCCTCGACTTCGGCCTCATCAGCCACACCAACGGCCGGTTCGACGAACACGCCCTCCAGGTTGCGCGCGCCTGCGTGCAGCTTGAGGGCCATGGCCTTGAGCCACGCCACCTCCGTCCGTTCCAGGCGGCGGCAGAACGTGAGTTCGGCCTTGTGGAACGTGCGGTGGCACCATTGGCGTCCCGCAAGGACTCCGCATCCCAGGCGCGTGCAGCTGAGGCAGCCCGTGAAATCAGCGACCTTTGCCTCACCCTGCACCGTGCCTTGGTGCAGGACCACATCTCACGCATGGACATCTGATGATTGAAGTCGAGATTGTTGGCGTTCGGATCGAACTGCCATCCAACCAGCCCCTGGTGCTGCTCCGCGAGATGCATGGGGAGCGCCATGTCCCCATTTGGATCGGAACGCCGGAGGCCAGCGCCATCGCCCTGGCCCAGCAGGGCGTGGTTCCGCCGCGGCCCATGACGCACGACCTCCTGGTTGACGTCGTGGAGACGTTGGGCCACTCGGTGGTCAGCGTGAACATTGTTGCCGTGGAGGACAACATTTTCTACGGGCAGCTGCAGTTCGAGAACGGCACCACGGTCAGTTCGCGGGCTTCCGACGCCCTCGCAATTGCACTGCGCGCGAAGTGCCGCATCTGGTGCGCGGACTCGGTGATGGACGAAGCCGGAGTCCGCATCACCGAGCACGACGAAGGCGAGGACACGGAGCCGAACCCCACGGTGGACGAGGAGCGCGAGCTGCGCAGGTTCCGCGAATTCCTCGATGACGTGGAGCCGGAAGATTTCGACGGCTAGGTCACGTTAAGGTTAAAGTTGAGGCTGAAAGTTTCGACACGCCCCTTGAAAGCGCCAACATCTTTGACCTTGCGACCTGCCGGGCCTAACGTCGAAGTATCAAGTTCCCATTGCTTACGGCAGCCGCGCAAGTCACACTGGAAAGTGCGCCCCGCGAGAATTACATGCATGGTCTTCATGCCCACGCTGCTGCAGATGTTCCCGGGAGCGTACGACAAGGAGGATCCAGGTGAGTCCTAAAGGTGAAGCAGGCGGGCTGAAGCAGCCCACGGCCGGTGCCGCCGTGCCCGTAAGCGGTGCCCAGGGCCTCCTCTTTACCGAAGACCTCCCTGTCCTGGACGAGGACGCCGGCTACCGCGGTCCCACCGCCTGCAAGGCGGCCGGGATCACTTACCGGCAGCTCGATTACTGGGCCCGGACCGGCCTGGTGGAGCCGGCCGTACGCGGCGCGGCAGGGTCCGGCTCGCAGCGCCTCTACGGCTTCCGCGACATCCTTGTCCTCAAGGTGGTCAAGCGTCTCCTTGATACCGGGGTCTCCCTCCAGCAGATCCGCACCGCTGTAGAGCACCTGCGCGAACGCGGCGTGGAAGATCTCGCCCAGATCACCCTGATGAGCGACGGCGCCAGTGTTTATGAATGCACCTCGGCCGACGAAGTTATCGACCTCGTCCAGGGCGGCCAGGGCGTCTTCGGCATTGCAGTGGGCCGTGTATGGCGCGAGGTGGAGGGCAGCCTGGCATCACTGCCGAGCGAACATGCCGCCGAACAGACGTTCCCTGACGACGAGCTCAGCAAGCGGCGGGCCGCACGCAAGATCAGCTGACCCGCAACCCTTAACGAACAGGGGCCGCACTCCTCCCGGAGGAGTGCGGCCCCTGTTCGTTAAGGGTTCGTCTCTAGCGTGCGCGGCTTCGGAGGCCGCTGCCCGCAGCCATCAGGTTGGCCAGCAGCTCATCGAACAGGGCGGCAGCGGACTTGGCGGAGTCGCCGGGCCAGTGGTGCACCGGATGCGCAGCACCCTGGATCTGCTGCCAGTTGGCCTGCTCCGGGATCCGCGGACTCAGCAGCAGCTCGCCAAACATCGACTCCATCTCGGCCAGCCGGTAGGTGTGCTCGGAGGAGCCGGTCCGCACCCGGTTGGCGACGATTCCGGCCGGTGACAGGTTGGGCGCGAACTCCTGCTTGAAGAGCTGAATGGCACGCATGGTGCGCTCCGTTCCGGCCACCGAGAAAAGCCCGGGTTCGGCCACGAGTGCCACCTTGTCGCTGGCGGACCACGCCATCCGGGTGAGGCCATTCAGCGACGGCGGGCAGTCGATCAGCACCAGTTGGTAGTTGCCTGCGCCGGCCAGGACCGCGGTGAGCCGGCGAAGGTCACGGCGGCCAAGGTCCGGACGGTCGTAGATCCCCGTATAGGCGGAGCCGACGGCGACATCCAGGACCGCGGGGCCGGAACCGTTTGAGTGGGCGCGGGAGCTCCAATTGCTCCGCACCACGTTCTCGGCGAGTTTGGCACGTCGGGGGCTCTTGAGCATCCGTCCGATATCAAGCTGCTCGCCGGGCTGCACGCCCAGGGCAGTGGTTGCGTCCGCGTGGGGATCGAGGTCCACCACAAGGGTCCGGATTCCCGCGGCCAGCGCCGCAGACGCCAATCCTGTGGTGACGGAAGTCTTGCCGACTCCACCCTTAAGGCTGCTGATGCTGACTACTTGCACTTGAGAGACCAAAACCTAACGCCGGATGCCGTGTTGAGGGTAGTGTTTGCTCCGGCGGAACCGAAGCCGGACGGTCCTGCCGCCCTACTCATCATATGTGGATGCCGCGCTGAATCCTGCTTTATGGGTGCCCGGCATGGCACTGGCGGTGCAAGCGGGGCTGATCAGGACGGCCCGGCCCAAACCGATCAGGACATGACGGGGAAATCTGTGATGGCTGACACAAAGATTTGTGTTTGTCCTTGTGGGTCCTAGACACTGTGACCACTCACCGATCCACCCGCAATGATGCAGGAGAAGTATGTTTTCCAAAGTTCTGGTGGCCAACCGCGGCGAAATCGCGATCAGGGCCTTCCGCGCCGGCTACGAGCTGGGCGCCAAGACCGTTGCCGTCTTTCCCAATGAGGACCGAAACTCGATCCACCGGCAGAAAGCGGACGAGGCGTACCTGATTGGCGAGGAAGGGCATCCCGTCCGGGCATACCTGGACGTCGCCGAGGTGGTGCGGGTTGCCAAAGAGGCCGGCGCCGACGCCATCTACCCCGGGTATGGCTTCCTCTCGGAAAACCCGGACCTTGCCCGCGCTGCCAAGGAAGCCGGCATCACGTTCGTGGGTCCGCCGGCCGAAGTCCTGGAACTCGCCGGAAACAAGGTGGCAGCACTGAAGGCGGCCCGCGCGGCCGGCGTACCGGTGCTGAAGTCCAGCGAGCCGTCCAAGGACCTGGATGAACTGCTTGCCGCCGCTGATGAGATTGGCTTCCCCATCTTCGCTAAGGCAGTGGCCGGCGGCGGAGGCCGTGGCATGCGGCGGGTGGACACCCGGGAAGACCTTCCCGAGGCCCTGAAATCAGCGATGCGCGAGGCGGACGCGGCCTTCGGCGACCCCACCATGTTCCTGGAACAGGCCGTCCTGCGCCCCCGGCACATCGAGGTGCAGATTCTCGCTGACGCCGAGGGCAACGTGATGCACCTCTTCGAACGGGACTGTTCCATCCAGCGGCGGCACCAGAAGGTCATCGAAATCGCGCCCGCCCCTAACCTGGACGAAAACATCCGCCAGGCCCTGTACCGTGATGCGGTCAAGTTTGCGCAGGCCCTGAACTACGTCAATGCGGGCACGGTTGAATTCCTGGTGGACACCGAAGGCGAGCGGGCAGGCCAGCACGTCTTCATCGAAATGAACCCGCGCATCCAGGTGGAGCACACGGTCACCGAGGAAGTCACGGACGTGGACCTGGTCCAGGCCCAGATGCGGATCGCCTCCGGCGAAACCCTCGCCGACCTTGGGCTCTCACAGGAGACCGTCCACCTCAAGGGTGCTGCCCTGCAGAGCCGCATCACCACCGAGGACCCGGCCAACGGCTTCCGGCCCGATGTTGGAAAGATCACCGGCTACCGCTCCGCAGGCGGCGCAGGCGTACGGCTCGACGGCGGAACCGTCTACTCCGGCGCCGAGATCAGCCCGCACTTCGACTCCTTGCTGGTGAAGCTCACCTGCCGGGGCCGGGACTATCCCGCCGCCGTGGCCCGCGCCCGCCGCGCCCTCGCCGAGTTCCGGATCCGCGGCGTGTCCACCAATATCCCCTTCCTGCAGGCCGTGCTGGACGACCCCGATTTCATCGCAGGCGACGTCGCCACCAACTTCATCGACCAGCGCCCGCAACTGCTCAAGGCGCGGGTGTCCGCAGACCGCGGCACCAAGCTGCTGACCTGGCTGGCCGATGTTACCGTCAACAAGCCGAACGGTGAACTGACCGTCCACTCCAACCCGGCCGACAAGCTTCCGTCCGTCAAGGGCCAGGAGGCAGGGCCGGGTTCCCGCCAGAAACTGCGTGAACTGGGACCGGAAGGTTTCGCCAAGGCCTTGCGGGGGCAGACCGCCGTGGCCGTCACCGACACCACCTTCCGCGACGCCCACCAGTCGCTGCTCGCCACCCGGGTCCGCACCCGCGACCTTGTGGCTGCCGGACCGGCAGTCAGCGCCCTGACGCCGGAGCTGCTGTCCGTTGAAGCCTGGGGCGGGGCCACCTACGACGTCGCCCTCCGATTCCTCGGCGAAGACCCCTGGGACCGGCTCGCAGCACTGCGGGAAGCCCTGCCGAACATCTGCATCCAGATGCTGCTCCGCGGCCGCAACACCGTGGGCTACACCCCTTACCCTGAGGAAGTCACAGAGGCCTTCGTCAATGAGGCTGCGGCCACCGGCATCGACATCTTCCGGATCTTCGACGCCCTGAACGACGTCAGCCAGATGGCCCCCGCCATCCGGGCCGTCCGCGCCACCGGTACCGCTGTCGCGGAAGTGGCACTCTGCTACACCGGCGATCTGCTGGATCCGGCGGAAAAGCTGTACACGCTGGACTACTACCTGGCACTGGCCCAAAAAATCGTTGATGCCGGCGCCCACATCCTGGCTATCAAGGACATGGCCGGCCTGCTTCGCCCGGCTGCGGCCGCCAAACTTGTGGCCGCACTCCGCGAACGCTTCGACCTGCCCGTACACCTGCACACCCACGACACCGCGGGCGGCCAGCTGGCAACCCTGCTGGCTGCCGTGGACGCCGGTGTCGACGCCGTGGACGTGGCTTCAGCCTCCCTGGCCGGCACTACCAGCCAGGTGTCGGCCTCGGCCCTGGTGGCGGCGCTGGCCCACACGCCGCGTGACACCGGTCTGAGCCTTGACGCCGTCAGTTCCCTGGAACCGTACTGGGAGGCCGTCCGCAGGGTGTACGCACCGTTCGAGTCGGGCCTGCCCGGTCCCACCGGCCGGGTCTACAAGCACGAGATCCCCGGCGGCCAGCTTTCCAACCTCCGCCAGCAGGCCATGGCACTGGGCCTGGGGGAGCGGTTCGAAGCCATCGAGGACATGTACACGGCCGCTGACCGGATCCTCGGCCACTTGGTAAAGGTGACGCCCTCATCCAAGGTGGTGGGTGATCTCGCCCTGCACCTGGTGGGCCTCAACGCCGATCCCGCGGACTTCAACGAGAACCCGCAGAACTACGACATCCCCGACTCCGTCATCGGATTCCTTTCCGGCGAACTCGGGGACCCTCCCGGAGGGTGGCCGGAGCCCTTCCGCACTAAGGCCCTCCAGGGACGCAGCATCAAGGTCCGCGACGTCGAGCTCAGCGCCGAGGACAGTGCCGCGCTCAAGTCCGACTCCAAGACCCGCCAGCACACCCTGAACCGGCTGCTGTTTGCCGGCCCCACCAAGGACTACCTGAAGAGTGTCGAGACCTTCGGCAACATCTCTGTCCTGGACACCCGCGACTACCTGTACGGGCTGCAGCAGGGCACCGAGCACGAGATCACGCTGGAGCGCGGCGTCCGGCTGATTGCTTCACTCGAAGCAGTCTCGGAACCGGACGAGAAGGGCATGCGCACCGTGATGTGCACCCTCAACGGCCAGTCCCGGCCCGTGGTGGTGCGGGACCGGTCAGTGGTCAGCAACGTCAAGGCTGCCGAGAAGGCGGATCCGGCGCAGCAGGGCCACGTCGCCGCGCCGTTCGCCGGGGCCGTCACCGTCACCGTGAAGGCGGGAGACACGGTGAACGCCGGCGATACCGTGGCCACTATCGAGGCGATGAAGATGGAAGCTTCCATTACGACGCCGGTGGGCGGCAAGGTGTCCAGGCTGGCCATCTCCGCGGTGGAGCAGGTTCAGGGCGGAGACCTGCTCCTGGTTGTGGAGCAGTAGCCCGGTCCAGCACGTAAGGCAATGAAAAGGTCCTCCCGGCAGCAGCCGGGAGGACCTTTTCGTCCTGAGCGCAGCAGTGCTTGGGTCAGGAGCGGGGTGCCGAGTACATCTCCTCGATAATGGCCTCGAAATCCTTCATCACCTGTGCCCGCTTTACCTTCATGGACGGCGTCAGGTGTCCGGACGCCTCGGTGAAGTCGGCCGGAACGATCCGGAACGACTTGATGGCCTCGGCCTGGGACACAGACCCGTTGGCGGCGGTGATCAGGTCCTGCACCGCTGCCTTGACCACAGGGTTCTCTGCTGCCTCCTCCAGCGAGGTGCCGGCTGGAAGCCCGTGCCGCTGGAGCCAGCCCGGCAGCGCCTCCTGGTCAAGGGTGACCAGGGCGCCGATGAACGGGCGGTTGTCACCCACTACGAGGACCTGCGAGACCAGGGCGTCGGCCCGGATCTGGTCTTCCAGCAGGGCGGGGATCACGTTCTTGCCGCCGGCCGTTACGATGATCTCCTTCTTGCGGCCGGTGATCCAGACAAAGCCGTCCTCATCGAGCCGGCCGATGTCTCCGGTACGGAACCAGCCGTCGTCGAACGTGTCCGCGGTGAGGTCGTCGCGCTTGTAGTAGCCGCGCATCACGCAGACGCCCTGGGTGAGGATTTCACCGTCTTCGGCGATCTTTACGGCGTTACCGGGCAGCGGCTTGCCCACGGACCCTATCTTGATCCGGGACGGGGTGTTGACCGAGATGGGGGCAGTGGTTTCGGTCAGGCCGTACCCCTCGAGTACCTGCATGCCGATGCCCTGGAAGAAGTGGCCCAGGCGTTCGCCGAGCGGGCCGCCGCCGGACACGGCGTGGGCCACATGGCCGCCCATCGCTGCGCGCAGCTTGCCGTACACCAGCTTGTCGAACAGCGCATGGCGGAGCTTGAGGCCCAGCCCGATGCGGCCTTCCTGGCGTGCTTTCGAGTACGCGATGGCGGTATCGGCGGCCCGGTGGAATATGGCGCCCTTGCCGCCGTCCTCCGCCTTGGTCATGGCCGAGTTGTAAACCTTTTCGAAAACCCGTGGCACGGCCAGGATGAAGGTGGGCTCGTAGCTCTGCAGGTCCGCGAGCAGGTTTTTGATGTCCGGCGTGTGCGCCACGGTGGTCCCGGCAGCCATGGCAAGGACGGAGATGAACCGTGCGAAGACATGTGCCAGCGGAAGGAACATGATGGTCTTGGCGTCCTCGTGGACGATTTCGCCGATGATGGCCAGGGCGTTGTCCGAGAGCTCCACGAAGTTCCCGTGCGTCAGCTCGCAACCCTTGGGCCGCCCGGTGGTGCCGGATGTGTAGATGATGGTGGCCGTATCGGCGAGGCCGGCAGTACTCCGCCGCGACTCGAGCTCTTCATCGCTGACGCCGCGCCCGGCCTCGCGGAGGGCATCCAGGCCGTCGCCTTCCAGCTGCCAGACGTGCTTCAAGTCGGTGAGGCCTTCGGCGTTGACAGCCTGCAGGATGATGTTTTCGTGGTGTGCGGATTCGCCGAATGCGGCGACGGCCCCGGAATCACCAAGGTTCCAGGCCACCTGGGACGGGGACGAGGTCTCATAGATTGGAACCGAGATGGCGCCCGCAAACCAAATGGCGAAGTCCACCAGGGACCATTCGTAGCGGGTCCGGGACATGATTCCCACGCGGTCGCCGGCACCCACGCCACTGGCCATCAGACCCTTAGCCAAGGCGTTAACGTCAGCCAGGAAATCGGTGGCGGAGACGTTCTGCCAGGAGCCGGATGCGTCAAGGCGGGAAAACAGTGCCGGGTTGCTGGCCTTTTTGGCCTGCCGCAGCAGCAGGTCGGTGATGTTGGTCTCCGGTGGAACAACAACAAGGGGCGGAACACTGAATTGGCGCACTATAGCTCCTTTGATATCCGTCGTCCCGCAGGGGGCATGTAACAAGCCTAGTATGCCGCCGCAGGACAGTGCTGTATCTAAAGTTACTGGCCAGTAACTTAGCCGTCAATGCGGCAGCGGCGGGTCCGGAGCCAGCGTGCCCCGGCTCCGGAGGCCCGGCCGCGAGCCTAGACTTGGGGACTATGTACGCACCGCCCTCCGGCGACCAGGCCGGCCACCTCCGTCGATCCGCGCCGTGGAAGCGGCGGTCCGCCCCGTACCGTGCCACATCAGGGCAGGGAAAAGGTTCCCGGGGGCGGGCGCGCCTGGGCCGCAGGGGATTGGCGATCGGTATCGACATCGGCGGCACCAAGGTGGCTGCAGGTGTTGTGGACGAGGAAGGCCGGATCCTCAGCGAAGCCCGCCGCACCACGCCCGGCACCGATCCCCGGGCTGTGGAACGGGTCATCGTGGAACTGGTCGAAGAGCTCGGCAGCGGGCGGCGGATCCGGTCGGTGGGCATCGGGGCTGCGGGCTGGATGGACCTCGACGGCGGCACTGTCCTTTTCAGTCCCCACCTCGCCTGGCGGAACGAGCCCCTGCGCGCCAACCTCCAGCAGCTCCTGCGGCGCCCGGTGCTGCTGGCCAACGACGCCGACGCCGCCGCGTGGGCCGAGTGGCGGTTCGGCGCCGGGCAAGGGGAAAGCCGCCTGGTATGCATCACCCTTGGCACCGGAATCGGTGGGGCCATGGTGATGGACGGCCGGGTGGAACGCGGCCGCTTCGGCGTGGCCGGTGAGTTCGGCCACCAGGTCATCATGCCCGGCGGCCACCGCTGCGAATGCGGCAACCGCGGCTGCTGGGAACAATATGCCTCCGGCAACGCCCTCGGCCGGGAAGCGAGGATCCTTGCCAGCAGCAACTCGCCCATGGCCCAGGACCTTCTGGCTGCGGTCGGTGGCCGCGCAGAGACCATTACCGGAGCCATCGTCACCGAACTCGCCCTCGCCGGGGATACGGCATCGCGCGAACTGATCGAAGAGGTAGGGGAGTGGCTCGGCCTGGGGCTTGCCAACCTGGCGGCCGCCCTCGACCCAGGACTGTTCGTCATCGGCGGAGGCCTGTGTTCAGCAGGCGATCTCCTCGTGGAGCCCGCCAGGAAGGCATTTGCCAGGAACCTGACGGGCCGTGGCTTCCGGCCGGCCGCCGGTATCCAGTTGGCCCACCTTGGACCCAACGCCGGCCTGATCGGTGCCGCCGACCTCTCCCGCGTGAGCGGCAGGGTCCGCAGCTGACTGCTCAGACCCGGGCGCCGTCGTCGTCCTCGTCCTTCTCCTGCGGAAGCTTCATGATGAGGTACACCGTGCCGGCAACAAATGCAGCAACGATGCCCCAAATGGCCAGCACGGGCGCCGATCGCCAGAACATGGTGGACAGCAGCAGCGCAATGGGCCCGCCGACTGCGGCCAGCCAGGCCAGCATTGTCATGGGGTCTGTCCCGGAAAGGCTGGGCGGCTCACCGGGCACGAAGTCGCCTCCGTCATCCTCAACGCCGTAGTCGCGCGGGCCGGCCGGCGGCGCCTCCGGCGTATCGTCATCGCGCGGCTCTCCGCGTTGGCTGTCCAGGCGCTCGGCGGCCGAACGTTCCATGGGTGCGGCACCGGACAGATTGAGGGGATCAAAGTCACGGAAGGACGCCGGCCCGGGCGGCTTGGCAACAGAATCCGGCACGTTGCGCTCCGGCGGAGGAGTGTCCGCCTCCAGCCGCGCCACCAGGTCGAGCCAGACGGCGTCGTCCTGGTTGGCGCCCTGGTCCGCGGATCCGGAATCAGGCCTGTTCATTTCCGGCCTCCCCGGAGCCCGCGGGAGCCGCCACGCCGGGTGCCAGCGCAGCAAGCGTTGCCCGGATGAAGTCCACCGAACCCTGGAATATCTGTTCGGCATCGTTGTCCATGGTGGCCACGTGGTAGCTGTTATCCAGCCGGACCAGGTCCAGGGGCGCATGGGTCAAGCCGCGGCGCAGGACGGAAATGCTGGAGTCCGACACCACATGGTCCACGGCGGACCGATAGACCTGCACCGGTGCCGTGATGCGGGGGAGCAGCCGGGCGGTGTCCTTGAACATTTTGTTCAGTTCGTGTGCTGCGGCGACGGGAGTGCGGGGATAAGCGCCTTCGTCGATACCCGCCTTCAGGATGTCGTTGGCGATGGCAGGGGTGCTCTTCATGACCAGCTTCAGGATGCCTGCCAACGGAGCGCGCGGGTCATCAATCACCAGCCCGGGGTTGACCAGGACCACGCCGGCCACCGGCCGCGTGGCAGCGACCCGCAGCGCAAGTGCCCCGCCCATACTCAGCCCGGCAGCGAAAACATGGTCGCATTCGGCGTCGAGTTCAAGGAACGCATCATCCAAGGCGCCGTGCCATTGTTGCCACCGCGTGCGCGACAGTTCCTGCCAGCTCGTGCCATGGCCCGGCAGGAGCGGCATCCGCACCGCGAAGCCGGCCCCGGCAAGCGCCTGCGCCCAGCCGCGCAGGCTGTGCGGGCTGCCTGTGAACCCATGCGACAGCACTACGCCTGCCCGTGGCCCCGAGCCGCTGGTGGCACTGCTAAAGGGACTGTGGTCCGGGCCGGCAGTCATGGGGTCTCCGAAGGGCTGGATTGGCGGGCATGGTCGCGGAAGAACCCGCTTGATCGGGTGAAGATTTCCGGCGCGTCAACGTCCAGCGTAGCCACGTGGCCACTGCCCGCAAGTTCAATCACCTCTGTCACCCTGTCGCGCAGCCGTGCCCTCAGCAGTTCCAGGGAGGTGGGCGGTACCACCTCATCGGTCACGGATTTGAAGACCTGCACCGGTGCCGTGACCGCAGGCAGTTCCCGAAGTGTTGCGTTGAACAGCTTCTTGAGTTCGTGCACTGCCGCCAGGGGTGTCCGCGAGTAGTCGCCGTCTTCCGTGGCGGGCGCCGTCGAATGTTCCTCCGGAACGGGAATGGTGGTGCGCTGGAAGAACTTCAGCAGCCCGATCACCCGGACGCGCCGGTCATAGAAACTCAGGCCGGGGTTGACGATGCTCACGCCGGCCGTCTTATGCCGGGCGGCGGTGAGCAGGGCCACCGCACCGCCCATGGACAGGCCCGCCACAAAACAGGTGGATGTCTTGGCGGAAAGATCGAGGTAGGCCGCCTCGAAACTGCCGAACCAATCGCGCCACCCCGTCTGGGCGAGTTGCCGCCAGTCCGTTCCGTGGCCGGGCAGCAGGGGGACGGTTACCGCATAGCCTTGGGCGGCGAGATGCTCCGCCCACGGCAGCACGCTGAGCGGGCTGCCCGTGAAGCCGTGGCAAATGGCGATGCCGATGTCCGCATTGGGGCCATGGCCGGGATAACTGAACGCGGCGGGGCGGGGCGGTGTGCTGCTTTCAGTCATGCCTACATCGTGTCACTGTTCCGGATAAATCTCACTAGAGTAGGGTTGCATCTGAACTGCTGAAACAGGCCCGGAGCGGAGCCTGGGGCCGACCTTCCGAGAGGTTCACCGCGTGTTTTATTGGGTCATGAAGAGGATTTTCCTCGGTCCTGTTCTGAAGCTTCTTTTCCGCCCCTGGGTCAAGGGCCTGGACAACATTCCGGCCGAGGGCGCCGCGATCATCGCCTCAAACCACCTCTCGTTTTCCGACTCGATCTTCATGCCACTGATGGTCCGCCGCCCGGTGGTCTTCCTGGCCAAGTCGGAATACTTCACCGGCACCGGAATCAAGGGCCGCCTGACCGCGCTCTTTTTCCGGCTCACCAACCAGTTGCCCATGGACAGGTCCGGCGGCGCAGCTTCTGCGGCCTCCCTCAGTGCCGGCATGGACGTGCTGACCCACGGCGGCCTGCTGGGGATCTATCCGGAAGGGACCAGGAGCCCCGATGCCAAGCTGTACCGGGGCAAGGTGGGTGTTGCCAGGCTGGCCCTCGAGGCCGGGGTCCCCGTTATCCCCGTGGCGATGATCGGCACGGACAAGGTGCAGCCCATCGGAAAACGGCTCCCCAACATCCGGCGGATTGGGATGATTTTCGGTGAACCGCTCGACTTCAGCAGTTACCAGGACCAGGCCGGGGACCGTGGCACCCAGCGGACGGTGGCGGACCGCATCATGCTGGAACTGCAGCGGCTGTCGGGGCAGGAATACGTGGACGAATACGCTGCCGTGGTGAAGCTGCGCCTCGCCGGCAAGCCCGGCGAGCCTGCCGCCTCAGCGGAGCCACTGGAGTCGCCGCCGGCTGGCGGAGAGTCCGGCGGGGAGCCGGCGGCACACTGATCGGGTGCCCGGAGGATGGGTGTCCCGGCGCCGCCCATCCGTTGTGACGCAGGGGCCGGGAACCGTGACGGCACGGTGTCCAGCCGACCTGCGCGGACGCTAGTCTTAGATGGTGACTCAGCTATCTGCAAACCCCGCCTTTCCGCTGTCCGGCAACTCCCAAAGCGGCGCCGCCACCTATCCCGGACTTGACGACTGGCGCGGGCTGCCCATCTCGCAGCAGCCCAGCTGGCAGGACAGGGACGTGTTCGATGCCTCCGTGAAGGAGCTTTCGGTGCTTCCGCCGCTGGTGTTCGCCGGCGAAGTGGACGTACTCCGGGAGCGCTTGGCCGCCGCAGCGCAAGGCAAGGCGTTCCTCCTACAGGGCGGCGACTGCGCGGAGACCTTCGAGGCAGCCACGGCAGACAAGATCAGCGCCCGGGTGAAGACCATCCTCCAGATGGCGGTGGTGCTGACCTACGGCGCGGCCATGCCAGTGATCAAGATGGGCCGGATGGCAGGACAGTTCGCCAAGCCCCGCTCCTCCAACCATGAGACCCGGGACGGCGTGACCCTGCCGGCCTACCGGGGCGACATCGTCAACGGATATGAATTCACCCCCGAGTCCCGCGGCCACGACGCGTCCCGGATGCTGCGGGCCTACCACACGTCCGCGTCCACCCTGAACCTCATCCGGGCCTTCACGCAGGGCGGTTTCGCCGATCTCCGGTCCGTCCACCAGTGGAACAAGGGCTTCACCGAGAACCCGGCGCACGCCCGCTACGAATCCCTGGCGCGCGACATCGACCGCGCCATTAAGTTCATGGACTCCTGCGGCGCGGACTTCGAGGCACTCAAGCGGGTGGAGTTCTTCGCCAGCCACGAAGCGCTGCTGCTCGACTACGAACGCGCACTGACCCGGATCGACTCGCGGACGGGCTTCCCCTACGACACATCGGCCCACTTCCTGTGGATCGGGGAGCGGACCCGCGAACTCGACCACGCCCACGTCGACTTCCTGTCGCGGGTGCGCAACCCCATCGGCGTGAAACTCGGCCCGTCCACCACCGGCGACGACGCCCTGCGGCTCATCGACAAGCTGGACCCGGAACGCGAACCGGGCCGCCTGACCTTCATCACCCGCATGGGAGCCGGCAACATCCGTGAAAAGCTGCCCGCCGTCGTCGAAAAGGTCACGGCGTCCGGCGCTCAGGTCCTGTGGGTCACCGACCCCATGCACGGCAACACGGTCACCTCACCGAACGGGTACAAGACCCGCAACTTCGACGATGTCATCGACGAGGTGCGCGGCTTCTTCGAGGTGCACCACGCCCTGGGCACGGTACCGGGCGGCCTGCACGCCGAGATGACCGGTGACGACGTTGCGGAGTGCCTGGGCGGCGCGGACCCGATCGACCAGGACGCGTTCCTGGACCGCTACGAGTCTGTCTGCGATCCCCGCCTGAACCACATGCAGTCACTCGAAATGGCCTTCCTGGTGGCCGGGGCACTCGCCAAAAACTGACTGGAAACCCCGTGGGCCGCGCGTTTTCCGCGCTGCGACGGCGCTGCAGGAGGGGCACCGCGAGGCGCCCCTCCTGCACTACCCGGCCTACACCACTGTCAGGGTGATGACGGACCCTTCAGGAACTTCGGTGTCCACTGGATCCTGGTCCCTGACGGTGCCGAAGAATCCGCCCAGGACCTTGTTAAGACGGACCTCGAATCCAAGCTTCCGCAAAGCTTGTTCGGCCTCCCCGGCCTGCTTGCCGATATAACTTGGGACCTCCACCATCCGGGGACCCTTCGAAATGGTCAAGGTGACCGTTCCGCCGCGGGTCAACGTCCCGTTGGCAGGACTTTGGCTGACCACGGCGCCTTCGGGGACCTTCCTGTCGAAGACCTCGTCCTTGGCGACCTCCGCCTTCAGGCCTGCTGCCTCGATGGCGTCAACGGCCTGGTTCTCCGCCTTCCCCACCACTGAGGGGACGGCAATGGGCTCGGGGCCTTTGGAGACAACCATTGCCACCGCAGTGCCCCGCCGGGCAGGAGTACCGGCTGCAGGATCCTGGGAGAGCACGGTTCCCGCCGAGGTCCCTTCATCAAACTGTTCGGTTACTTTGCCCAGCGCCATTCCGGCGGCGTTGAGGGCGTTTTTGGCCTCGTCGAGGGAGCCGGCCGTCAGTTCCGGCAGGGGATAAAGCTGGGGGCCCTTCGATACGAGCAGTGAAACCGGCTGGAACTTGCGGATCTCCGCTCCCGCCTGCGGGTCGCTGCCTACCACCCGGCCTGAAGGAACGGCATCGTCGAAGACGTCGCTGGTGGTCGAATGGAATCCTTCATCGCTCAGCAGTTGCTGAGCCTCCGCTACGGTCCTGTTGGCCACCGCCGGTATGGCTGCCGCTGCACCCGGCCCCATCCCGAAGAACCAGCCGGCTCCGGTGGCAAGCAGCGCAGCAATGACCAGGACGATGATCCAGAGAATGCCCCTCCGCCGTGGGCTGCCTTCACGCAGGCTTCGGGCCGGTGTTGCTGCAGCCCGTGCGCGGGCCCTTTCATCGTCCTTTTCCGCCTTGCGCTGGGCCCGCTTGCTCAACGCCGGGGGAACCGGGGCCCAGGCCGGACTCTCGTCTTCGCCGGGCGGGGTGAGGGTGTGGCCGGTGCGGGGTGCCGGCGTCGGGTTGCGGGCGGCCGTGACGTGGCCTGCCGGCTGGAAGGGAGGCGGCAGGGGACGGCCGGCGGGCATGACGGACGTCTGATTGCTGATGTGCGGGATGAACTCTGTATGGCTGGGCCCGGCGGAGGGATCCGTTGCGCCGGGCAGCCCCGTGAACCCGGGCATGCCGTGAGGGGAGGCTCCCAGCGCTGCCGGTGGCTGCAGGTCGAGTTCGGAGTCTGTCAGGTTGGTGCGGATATGGCGGAGTTCCTGCAGCAGTGCGCTTCCATCAACCGGACGGTTCTCGGGATCGTTTGCGGTGCACCACTGTACGAGTTCATCCACTTCAGCTGCCAGGCCCGGAACGAGCGCGGACGGCGGACCCACCGTGCTGTTAACGTGCTGGTAGGCCACCTGAATGGGAACGTCTCCGCCGAAGGGCTGCTTGCCGGTCAGCATTTCGTAAAGCATGATGCCAACGGAGTAAACGTCACTGCGGGCATCGGCGGGCCGGCCCAAAACCAACTCAGGGGAGAGGTAGGCAACCGTTCCGATCAGCGCCCCGCTGCTGGTGGACGTCGTCACGGCCCGGGCAAGGCCGAAGTCTCCCACCTTGATCCGGCCGTCGTCGGCGATGAGGACATTCTCGGGTTTGACGTCCCGGTGGATAAAACCGGCTGCGTGCGCTGCCGCAAGGCCTTCCACCACCGGATCGATCAGGGCCAGCGCCAGCCGTGGCGGCAGGGCGCCCTTGTCAGTGATGACGTCCCGCAGGGTGTGTCCCTTGATGTACTCCATCACCAGATACGTCGTGTGGCCGTCGTTGCCCTGATCGAGGACACCCACCACGTGGGGATGGGACAGCTTCGCGGCGGCCTTGGCTTCACGGCCCAGCCTGCCCAGGAAACTTTCGTCGGCGGAGAAGTGGGGATGCAGCACTTTCAGCGCCACATCACGTTCCAGCCGTTGGTCCTCGGCAAGGTACACAGTGGACATGCCGCCCCGCGCCAGCTTGGACCTGATGGCGTAGCGGTTATCCACCAGCGTTCCTACAAGGGGGTCAGACACGTTTTCCTGCACCCTCCGATCCTAGTTGCAATGGAACGGGTCCGGGCCGTCAACCGGCCCGAACCCGTTCCATCAGCTGCTGCCGGCCCGGTCACACCGGGCCGGCCAAGGCTTTAGCCAAAGTTCTTCTGGTGTGCCTTGATGGCCGCCACATAGGCCTTCGTGTCGTCGTACATCCCGTACTTGCTTACCGAATACTGGCCCTGGTAGTAGCCTGCGATCGCCGTATCCCGGTCCTTGCTGGTAGCCAACAGCTGGCGGATGATCGCAACTCCTGCCGTGGCGTTGTCGTAGGGATCGAGCAGGTTCAGTTTGCGGCCCACCAAGTCCGAGGCCCACTTGCCGGAGCTGGGGATAACCTGCATGGTTCCGATGGCATTGGCGGGGGAGACCGCGCGCTGGTTGAAGCCGGACTCCTGGTAGGCGAACGCCAGGGCCAGTGACGGCTCAACACCCATGCGGCGGGCGGTGTCTGCCACGATGTTCTGCATCTCTGCCCGGGACGGGACCGGGGAAGCATTAAGCAGTGCCTTGTTCTCATTCGCGGAGCTCACCACTGCCGGCGGGTAGGTGAACCCAAGGAAGGAACTCGGTACCAGCGGGGCTGCGGGCGCTGCCGGCTGCGCAGCAGCAGGCTGCGAGCCTGAGCCGGGGACGTTCAGTTTGTTGCCCGGGTAAATGATGGAGCCGAGGTTCAGCCCGTTCGCGGAAAGCAGTTCGGGCAGCTTCACCCCATGGCGCGATGCGATGGCTGAGAGGGTGTCGCCCGCCTTGACGGTGTAGGAGCCCGCCGCCGGAGCCTGCGGGGCTGATGTGTTGGCGAGTGAGGCCGCCGGTGCCGCTGCGGCCGCGGGGGCAGCAGGTGCCTGCGAACCGGCGCCCACCTTGATCTTCTGGCCGGGGTAGATGATGGACCTCATGTTGAGGTTGTTCCAGCTGAAGACATCCCCAAGGCTCACGTTGTGCCGGGCGGCGACGGCGCCCAACGTGTCACCTGGCTTGACGGTGTAGGTGGCGCCGGCGGCCGAAGCGGGCGCAGCGGCCGGCGCGGCGGGGGCCGGGGCTGCTGCGGCAGGACTGCCGGACAGCTTGATCTTTTGCCCCGGGTAAATGATGGTGTTCGCCTGCAGATTGTTCAGCCTGAGCACTTCCCCGGTGTTCAGGTTGAATTTTCCGGCGATGGCGCTGATGGTGTCTCCGCGGGCGACTGTATATTCGGCAGGCGCAGAATTCTGTGCCGGTTTAAAGGCCGCCGGAATCGTGGTGGAAACGGACGAGGCCGGAATGACCGTTGCCGTGGCCTTGGCCTTGGCTGCCGCCTGCGCGTTCATCGCCGCGGTCAGGGTCGCGGGGAGCGATTTGGCCGGCTGGTGGGCCAAGGCCGGCTGTGCGAGGGCCAGGGACGACAGGACAACCGCCGGCAGTGCCGCCGTCGTCGCAGCAATCATCGGCAAGCTCGGCCTGGGGGGCTGCTTCGGCGAGCGGGACATCGTCATGTAAGGGATCCTCTTCTCAACTGCGGGTGCGGACGGGGGTGCCGCATTAGTGCTTGATACTACTGTTACTCGAGTGATCTTTGTTACGAGTGTGAACAGTGAGAATCTCTCATGAATTCGCGGTTAGCACAAGAATTCGCGCTTTTGCCGTAAGGAAGAATTTCGGAGTGTCCGCAGGGCAGGAGCACTGGGCGCATGAATCGACTAGGCGCCGGACCGCGCACCGTGGCAACCTTGATTCGTGAGTAACGTAGAAAACCTCGTGGGCGAATGGTTGCCCCTCCCCGATGTCGCCCAATTGCTGAATGTTTCCATTACCAGGGTCCATGGCCTTATTGATGAGCGTGCCCTCGTGGCTGCGCGTGTGGGCGAACGGAATATCCGCTCAGTACCGGCAGAATTCCTCCAGGACGGCCAGGTGGTGGACAGCCTTAAAGGCACCATCGTGGTGCTGGCCGACGCCGGCTATTCCGACGAAGACCTGATCACGTGGCTTTTCACTCCGGACGAGTCGCTGCGCGGCCGGCCGATTGACGCCCTGCGTGAGGGGCGGAAGACCGAGATCCGGCGCAGGGCGCAGACGCTGGCCTGGTAACTGCTGTCCTCAGGAGGCCCGGCTGACGGTAGCCTCGGCCAGCCTCCTGAGTGCGGTCTTGGGCAGCTCATCCAGCTGCAGCGCCTCGAGGGCCCCGTAGGCCGCGTTGCCGTATTCACCAATCAGCACTTCGGTGGCCTGCAGCGCTCCTGAGTCTTCGATGATCCGGCGGATCTCCTGGACGTCCCCGTCGTCCAGTTCCGGACTTCCCAGCCTGGAATCGATGAAGGCGGACTCGGCCGGAGAAGCCTGGTCCAGGGCCAGCGCCACGAGTACCGTGCGCTTGCCCTCGCGCAAGTCATCTCCGGCCGGTTTCCCGGTGGTGAGGGGGTCCCCGAAAACGCCCAGGACGTCGTCGCGAAGCTGGAATGCCTCGCCCAAGGGAAGGGCGAACGCTGAATAGCCGCGCAGAAGATCGTTGGTGGCGCCGGCCAGGGCGCCGCCCAGGGCCAGGGGGTGCTCCGTGGAGTACTTGGCGCTTTTGAACCTGATGATCGATTGCGCACGGCTGACGGCGCCCGCGCGGTCGCGGACCGGACCGGCCACCTCTTCCAGGATGTCCAGGTACTGCCCCGCCATGACTTCCGCCCGCATGAGGTTGAAGATCAACCGTGCCCGGCTGCCCGAAGCCGCCCGTTCGCCGATATCCGTGAATGCCTCTTCGCTGAAGGACAGGCACAGGTCGCCGGCGAGAATTGCTGCTGCCTGCCCGAACCGCCCGCTGTCCAGGGCCCAACCCTGGGCTTCGTGGAGTTGGCTGAACCTGCGGTGGACGCTGGGTCCGCCCCTGCGGGTATCCGAGCGGTCGATGATGTCGTCATGGATCAGGGCGGCGGCCTGGAAGAGTTCGAGGGCTGCACCTGCCGCCACCACCTCAGCGGCGCCGGCGTCTCCGCCCGCCCCGCGCCAGCCCCAGTAGCACATCAGGGCGCGCAGGCGCTTACCGCCGGTGACGAGGTTCGAAATTGACCCCATGATGGGGTCGATGTCCGGGGAGATGCCGGACATGATCCCCTGGCGGGAGGTGAGGAAACCAGTCAATTCCCCGGCCACCGAAGCCACAAAGTCGGCCTGTTCGTTCCTTAGCTGCTCGGCGCCCGTCACTTGGCGGACTCAGCAGCCACGTTGGCGCCGATAGTGAAAGTCGCCACTCCGGACGCCTCAACCACCGAGAGGTTAACAGTCTCGCTGTCACCGCGGACAAAGTCCTTGGAGGCCACGGCCCCGACGGCGTCACCGGGCACCGCTTTGAAGCCTTGCGCTTCCAGCGCCTTCGTGTAGAAGTCGACGACGGCGGACGTGGGCCCGGCGACTGTCGCCACCAGGGCGGCGGTTGCGGGCGCGGACGACTTGTCAAAGCTGCTGGATACAACGGTCGCGTTCGGCATCAGGGGGAGGAGTTGCTGCGGGAAGCCGTCAACGAGGGCCCCCACCGTAGCTGAGGTGCTGGGCGAGGCGCTGGGGCTGGCCGACGCAGTATTAGTCGCATGTGCAGTTGCAGGCACAGTGGCGGGGGAGGATGGTGACGGCTGTGCCGGTGACGGGGCCGGGCTGCAGGCTGCCAGGGCCAGTGCCGCACCTGCGGCAAGAACGGCCAGGCCAGCCGGTTTGAAGTTTCCAATGACCGTCACAGGGACTTTCCTCCTGGTGTTGATGCCGGATTCAGCCTCCAGTTTAGTCAGTACCTACGGATAGGATTGCAGCCGTGGGGCCCGACGCTAGAAACCAGCCAGCCGCAGCACGCCTTCCGGGCGGCAGGCGGAAGTGCATCATGCACGTGGACATGGACGCCTTCTTCGTCTCGGTCGAACTGCGGACACGCCCCGAACTTCGCGGCAAGCCAGTGATCGTCGGCTTTCCGGGGGAGCGCTCAGTGGTCCTGTCCGGCTCCTATGAGGCGCGCGCCTTTGGCGTTAAGTCAGCCATGCCCATGGCCGTCGCCGCCCGGATGTGCCCGCAGGCTGTCATCATCGAACCGCGGCACAAGCTGTACTACGAGGTCTCGGCCCAGCTGATGGCCATCTTCGAATCCGTGACTGAACTCGTGGAGCCGCTCAGCGTTGATGAAGCCTTCCTGGACGTCACCGGAGCGATCCGCAGGCTGGGCCCCCCGAGGGAAATCGGTGAACTCATTCGGCGCCGGGTCGCTTCCGAGCTCGGCATCACGGCATCTGTGGGCATCGCCGAATCGAAGTTCGTGGCGAAAATCGCCTCCACCCGCTGCAAACCGGACGGCCTGCTGCTCATCGGCCCCGATCAAACCGTGCCGTATCTGCACAGCCTGCCGGTGGGAGCGCTGTGGGGTGTGGGGGCAAAGACAGCTGAAGTCCTGGCACGAATGGGAATCCGGACGGTGGCGGATGTGGCTGCCACTCCCGTCTCCACTCTCCGCCGGATGCTCGGCGCCGGGGGTGAGCACGTGCACCGGCTTTCCTGGGGCATCGACCCCAGGCCGGTTACGCCCGTGCGGCTGGAAAAGAGCATCGGAGCTGAAGAGACTTTTGCGGTTGACACCTCCGATGACGCCCTCCTCCACCGCGAGCTCCTTCGGTTGTCGCACCGCACGGCCGGACGCCTGCGAAGCTCCGGCATGGTGGCAAGGACCGTGGCCCTGAAACTGCGCTTTGCGGACTTTTCCACCATCACCCGCAGCCGCACGCTGCAGGCTCCCGTTGACAGTGCACAGCTGATCTATGCTGTGGCGGTCCAGTTGCTGGAGTCAGTCGGGCACCGTGCCATGTCCGTCCGGCTGGTGGGGGTGCGGGCCGAGCAGCTGGAGGACACGGCAACAACCTCGGTGCAGCTCACCATCGACCGGCGGGATGAGAACTGGCGCGCCGCAGAGCAGGTCCTCGACGAGGTCACTCGAAAATTCGGCTCCAAGTCGGTCCTTCCGGCCCGTCTGATGGAACCGGGAAACGGTGCGGGCTAAAACGGACCAAAAAGCGGCCGTTCCCGTGTTTCGGAAGAAATCGCCGTCTTTCAGAACGGACCGCAACAAACTATCCTTAGAGATACATAGTTTTTGAGTGATTGGACTACTGCCGGACCGTTTTGGACATACTTCCGCTCCGGCGGCTGTGCGCCCGGTTCAACTTCCTGCCCAGGCGGGAAGACGGGAACCGAACAGGCGCACCAGCCGTTAAGGGTGCAGGAGTAATTTCTGGGACCAGCCCGGACGTTGGCCTACGAAGGAGGTCGTGATGCCGCTGTCGGAGCACGAACAGAAGCTGCTTGAGCAGTTGGAGAAGCAGCTTCACGAGGATGACCCGAAGTTTGCGAACTCCATGGGGTCGGACCCCGGGCGTTCGTGGTCAACCAGGCATGTGGTGATCGGCGTCCTCGGTGCCTTGGCAGGCGTGTTCCTGCTGCTGGTTGGCGTCACGCTGCAGAGCATCTTCGTCGGTGTCCTCGGATTTATCGTCATGGGTGGTGGCGTGTACTTTGCGACGATGCGCAGTTCCACGGCAGCAAAGGATGGCGCCAAGGGCAGTACCGGCAAGCCGGGCAAACCGCGGAGTTCCTTCATGAGCAACCTTGAGGAGCGTTGGGACGAACGCCGGCGCGGTGAGCCCTAGGGCTTGCCGGTAACCGGGCCTCACCCGGAGCCTCCACTTCGCTCCCCGGCAGGCGAGCGAACAACAGAAAGACCCGCTGCGGCGGGTCTTTTCCTGTTTAACGCTGTTAGCGGCCATTTCACGCAGTTGCCGGCTTTCCGCTTCCCGCTGCGCCCTGGAAATCCACTCCACTTCCCCCCACCCGCAGAAAATGGCGCCATTCCGCGGCCGATATCCCAATTTCGCGGTTCACCACGCCCGATTTTGCGTTGACTGTGGGGGAAAGTGGAGTAATGTGGAGGACATAAGAGGGTGGTTGCAACATAGGGGATGTGCATTTCCTGATATCGGACAGGCGGTGGGCCAGTGTTTCTGGGCACTCACTCGCCGCGCCTGGACGAGAAGGGACGGATCATTCTCCCCGCCAAGTTCCGTGAGGAACTGGCCAGCGGGCTGGTGCTCACAAGGGGCCAGGAACGTTGCATCTACGTCTTCAGCGAGAAGGAATTTGCACGGGTCCACGAGCAGATGCGGGAGGCGCCAATCTCCTCCAAGCAGGCACGTGACTATATCCGTGTCTTTCTCTCTGGGGCCTCTGACGAGGTACCTGACAAGCAGGGGCGCGTGACAATTCCTCCCGCGCTCCGGGAGTACGCAGGACTCGGAAGGGAACTGGCCGTCATCGGCGCAGGCTCCCGTGCCGAGATCTGGGACGCCCAGGCCTGGAATGAATACCTCGCGGAGAAGGAAACAGCCTTCTCTGAAACGGACGATCCCATTCCGGGCATTCTCTGAATCCCGGAGCGGTACGCAGGAGTTTCACGCAGGAAGTTTCCTGGATGAGATCTCCAGCCGGCCGATCGGCCAGCCAACCTGACTCACTTCCCCGGAGCCAGGCAGGCGGGACGGTAGGTACGGATGGGGATCTGATCCCGGAAACGAAAAGCAGCTACCACAACGGCGAGAAAGGACGAGGCATGAACGAACAACCGAAGCCAACGTCCGAACGCCATGTGCCGGTCCTGCGGGACCGGTGCATCAATTTGTTGGCCCCCGGATTCGAAGCTGCACGGCAGCAGGGCAGGGCCCCGATCGTCATCGATGCCACGCTGGGTATGGGCGGGCACTCCGAAGCCATGCTCCAGCGGTTCCCGGACCTTCACCTGATCGGCATCGACCGTGACGAGGAAGCACTCGCCCTTGCGGGGGAGCGGCTTGCACCGTTCAGCGCGAGGACGGACCTGGTCCACGCCGTTTACGACGAAATCCCCGAAGTCCTCGCGGACCTCGGCGTAACCGAAATTTCCGGCATCCTGATGGACCTTGGCGTTTCGTCGCTCCAGCTTGACGAACGGGAGCGCGGCTTCGCCTACTCCTTCGACGCTCCCCTGGACATGCGGATGGACACCAGCCGCGGCCAGACTGCTGCTGACGTCGTCAACACGTACAGCGAGGAAGAGCTGGTCCGGATCATCCGGAAGTGGGGCGAGGAGAAGTTCGCTGGCCGCATCGCGAACCGAATCGTCGCTGCACGTGGCGGGAAGCCATTCTCCACCACCGGAGAGCTGGTGGAGCAGATCCGGTCAGTCGTCCCTGCCGGAGCTGCCAAGTCCGGTGGACATCCGGCCAAGCGGACCTTCCAGGCGTTGCGGATCGAAGTCAACGAGGAGCTCGACGTCCTGGAGCGCGCCGTCCCGGCCGCCGTGGATGCGCTGGCCATGGGCGGGCGAATCGTGGTCATGTCCTACCACTCCCTGGAGGACAAGATCGTCAAAGCCGTCCTCCAAGGCCGCTCCAAGTCCTCCGCCCCACTCGGGTTTCCGGTGGAACTGGAAGAGCATAAACCCGAACTCAAGATCGTGACCAAGGGCACCGAGGTGCCCACCGCCGTCGAAATCGCCGAGAACCCCCGTGCCGCCTCAGCCAGGCTCCGTGCGGCGGAACGAATCAGAGCCAGGAGAGCTGCATGAGCACCGCTGCCGTCAAGAACTTTCCCGCCGCTCCCGGCAATCCGGCGCAGCGCGAGGAACGGAAGAGCCGTACCCCGCTGTCCGTGGTGCGCAGCATGCCCCGCAAGCGGCGTGCTCCTTTCGTCGTCCTCTGCTTCGCCATGCTTGCGGTAGCACTGGTGGCAGTCCTGGTCCTGAATATCTCGGTATCCACTGCGCAGTACCAGCTGGTTGAACTGCGCGCCAAGCAAAGCACGCTGACCAAGCAGAACCAGGACCTCACCCAGCAGGTGCAGAATTTCGAGGCCCCGCAGAACCTTGCGGCCAAGGCCAAGGACCTGGGAATGGTGGCTTCAACCGTCAAGGGCCAGATTGACCTTTCCACGCTGTCCGTCACTGGCAAGGCCACGCCGGCAGTGAAGGGCGCCACTGAAGGTGCCGTCATTCCTGCCCCGGCCGTCCCCGGGCAGCTGATCGTCGTGCCGCCGGCCTCAACGGGTGAACCCCTGGCAAGCCGCAAACCGGCGGCAGAAACCCCGCCCGCCGCAGCGGCTCCTGCCGCTGAGGCGCCCGCAGCGGCAGCGCCCGCCCGCCAGGCCTCAGCGGCAGAACTTAACGGCGGCACGGTTCCCGCACCGCAGCAAAAGGTGCCCGGACAGTAAGAGCGGGACTGGCAGGCACGAGGGACGAACAGCAAGGAAGATCAGTGGCGCAGAGGACCGGTAAGGCAGCGAACGGCAAAGCGCCCAACCCCACCAGGCGGTTGCGCCTGGGCCTGGGCATCATGCTCACGCTCCTGCTGGTGGTTGGCGGAAAGCTGTTCCTGGTACAGGGCCTGGACGTCGGTGGCATGGCTGAAGCCGCCCTCAACAAGCGGATGACAGAAACGGTCCTGCCTGCCGAGCGCGGCAGTATCCTGGACGCCAACGGCACGGTCCTGGCAAACAGTGTGATCCGCTACAACGTGGTGGTGGACCAGCAGCTCAATACAAAGACCGAGACCTACCGGCGCCTGGATAATGTAGACGGTAAGGAAAAACTCGTCGAGGTCAGCCGCGACCAGGGCCTCACCGAGCTGGCAGCAGTCCTTGGCATGGACAAGGACGCCATCGTCAAAGCCGTTACCGGTGAGTCGCGCTACTACATCGTGGCCAAGGACGTAAAGCCGGACGTCGAGGACCGCATTTCCAAACTCCAGGTGCCCGGCATCGTGACCGAAGGCGTCAGCAAGCGCGTTTACCCCAACGGCTCCGTGGCGGGCGGCATCATCGGCTTCCTGCAGGAGGGTGGCAGCGGACAGGCCGGAATCGAACAGACGCAGGACGCCCTCCTGAAGGGGTCGGATGGCAAGCGCCTGTTCGAAATCGGGGCCGACGGACTCCGGATTCCGGTGGGCGTGGACGAGCTGACCGCACCGCAGGACGGCAAGAACGTCAAGCTCACCATCAACTCCGACCTCCAGTACTTTGCGCAGCAGGCCATCCAAAGCCAGGCGGACAAGCTCAGCGCCGAATGGGGCGTCATCATTGTGATGGACGTCAAGACCGGCAACCTGGTGGCCATGGCGGACACCAACTCCCCGGATCCGAACAACCCGGGCCTCGTGGCGGCCAAGGACCGCGGCGTCCGCGCCGTTACCGCAGCCTACGAGCCGGGTTCGGTGGAGAAGATGCTGACCGCAGCGGCCCTGATCGAGGAAGGCAAGGCCAACCCGCTCAGCGAATACACGCTGCCACCCTCGTATACGGTCAACGGCCAAACGTTTACCGACTCCTTTTCACACGGCACCGAGAAGCGCACCCTCGCGGGTATCCTGGGCTACTCCATGAACACGGGCACCGTGATGGCCGGCCAGGCCCTGAGCAAGGACCAGCGCCATGACTGGTTGCAGAAGTTCGGCATTGGCGAGGCCCCGGACATCGGGCTCCCCGCTACCGCCTCCGGAATTCTGACCCCCGCAGACCAGTGGGACGGGCGGCAGGAATTCACCGTCCTCTTCGGTCAGGGGGTGTCACAGTCCACCCTCCAGACCGTGCGGGCCTTCCAGTCAGTGGCCAACAACGGGGTGATGCTCCAGCCGCGACTGATCGACTCGTATGTTTCCCCCGACGGAACCGAGGAAAAGGTACCGGCAGCACCCGCCACCCAGGTTGTTTCTGACAGCACCGCCCAGCAGGTCCAGGACATCCTGGAAAGCGCCGTCACCGAGGGCCAGATCAAGGATGCCTCCATCGACGGCTACCGGGTCGGTGCCAAGACCGGCACCTCGGAATCGCCCTGCGACGACGGCAAGTCCGGTTTCTGCGGCTACACCGCCTCCATGGTGGGCATGGCGCCGATGGATGATCCGCGGTTTATTGTTGAGGTGGTACTCCAGCGGCCCAAGGGCAGCATCTACGGGATTACCAACGGGCCGGTCTTCCGGTCGGTCATGAGCCAGGCACTGCGGACCTACAACGTCCAGCCGTCCACCGGCGAACCGGCCAGGCTGCCCCAGTTCGCCAAGTAGCACCCCGGCGCCACCACGCTGCAGCAGCGCCCGCTGCGGCCACAGCCGGGCACGGTCCACTAGCACCATCGGAGATTCCTTGTCAGAGTTCACGCCGTCCCACAGCAGCGCCGTTCCGGCCGCTCCTGCCAGCAAAGCCAGGTTCCGGCCCGCCGCCGTCGAACCGGTCCGGCTGGAGAGCATCGGCGTCGCCGTAGGCGTCGCAGTTCCCGGACATGCAGCAGGCGTCACGGTCACGGGAATCACCCTGAACTCCCGGGCCGTCGAAGCCGGAGACCTGTACGTCGCCCTTCCCGGAGCGTCCCGCCACGGTGCGGACTTCGTGGCACAGGCCGTGGAAGCAGGGGCGGTGGCCGTCCTGACCGACGACGCCGGTGCGCGCCTGCTGGCGCTGGGCAATGACACCCCGGTGCCGGTCCTCGTGGTGGACAAACCCCGCAACGTGGTGGGCCCGCTCTCCGCGGCCATCTACGGCAGCACCGACGGCGCCGACGAGGACTTCACGCTGTTCGGAGTGACAGGCACCAACGGCAAGACCACCACCACGTACTTCATCAACTCACTGCTGCGCGCCCTCGGCACCCGGTCCGGCCTGATCGGCACCATCGAGATCCTCGCCGGCACGGAGCCCATTCCAAGCCTGCTGACCACCCCCGAATCGACCGAAGTGCACGGGCTGCTCGCACTCATGCGCGAACGGGGACTGGGGGCGGCAGCCATGGAGGTTTCCTCGCACGCCATCTCATACCAGCGCGTGGACGGCGTGCTGTTTGACGTGGCCGGTTTCACCAACCTGACGCAGGACCACCTGGACCTTCACGGCACCATGGATGACTACTTCGCCACCAAAGCCGACCTCTTCACACCGGCGCGCGCCCGCAGGGCAGTAGTGACGGTCGACGACGAGTGGGGCCGCCGCCTGGCCGGCACCGCCGGCATCCCGGTCACCACCCTCAGCACGGACGGGCAGGCAGCCGCAGACTGGGCGGTGGCCGCCACAGAACCCCGGGGCCTCGGCACCTCGTTCACCCTCAAAGGCCCGGACGGAGCAGAACTGCGCCTGCACACCGGGCTGCCCGGCAGCTTCAACGTCGCCAACGCCGCACTGGCGGCGGTCATGGTCCTCTCCGGCGGTGTGGACCCCGCTGTGCTCCAGGACGCCCTGGACACAGCCGACCCGTTCACCGTTGCCGTCCCCGGACGCATGCAACTCGTCGCCGAGCAGCCGGCCGCCGTCGTCGACTTCGCCCACAACACCGATGCGCTGGCCCGTGCCCTCGAAGCCGTCCGCCCGCCGGCGCCGGGCTCCCGGCTGATCGTCGTCTTCGGTGCCACCGGCCAGCGCGACCAGGGCAAGCGCCCCGCCATGGGCGCGGTGGCCGCCCGCCTGGCGGACACTGTCATCATCACTGACGACGACCCCCACGACGAGGACGCAGCTGCCATCCGCGCCGACGTCCTGGCAGGTGCGGAAGACGCGCGGAGCAGCGACGCGCTGCCCTGCGAGATCCTGGAGGTCTTCCCCCGCGATGAAGCCATCCGACGCGCAGTGGAGCTCGCAGGCCCGCTGGACAGCATCCTTGTGGCCGGACGCGGCCATGAAGTCTGGCAGGAAGTCAAAGGCGTCAATCTTGCCCTTGACGACCGCGTGGAACTGCGCAGCGCCTTGACAGCCAGGGGATTCAACGTTCTCCAAGACGACCGGATAGAGTCCTAGACCGAGATGATTGCTTTTACTGCGGCCGAAATCGCCGACATCACCAAGGGGCGCCTGGACGCCGATCCCGGAATCACGCCTACATCGGTAGTGACGGACTCCCGCGAAGCCACACCGGGCTCGCTGTACGTGGCCAAGCCCGGAGAACACGCTGACGGGCATGACTTCATCGCTGCAGCGTTCGAATCCGGCGCCGTCCTGGCTCTCGTGGAGCGCCCGGTGGCCAGGCCTGACGGCAGCTCCTACCCATCTGTACTGGTGGAAGACGCCGTACTTGCCATGGGTGCACTGGCCGCGGAGGCCGTAAGGCGCATCCGTGCCGCCCGCGCCGCAGCGGGCCAGGTACTCACCGTCGTCGGCATCACCGGCTCGGCAGGCAAGACCACCACCAAGGACCTCCTGGCGGGGCTGTTCGCCTCCCAAGGCTCAACGGTGGCGCCGAAAGGCTCCTACAACGGCGAGGTGGGCGTCCCGCTGACCGTCTTTCAGGCGGACGAGGGCACGTGCTATCTCGTGATCGAAATGGGAGCAACCGGGATCGGGCACATCCGGTACCTCGCCGACATGGTGAAGCCGGACATTGGCGTGGTCCTGGCCGTCGGCACAGCCCACGCCGGCGAATTCGGGGGAGTGGCGAACATCGCCCTCGCCAAGGGGGAGATGGTTGAAGGCCTCTCCGCCGGCGGGACCGCGATCATCAACCTCGACGACGACAGGGTGGCCGCCATGCGCAGCCGCACAGCGGCCGCCGTGCTCGGCTTCAGCGCTGAAGGACGCGACGGAGCCGCCGTGCAGGCCCTTGGCGCCGACACCAACGAACAGGGCAACCCGGAATTCGACCTCCAGCTGCCCGGTGGTGACGGCCCGCACCACGTGGCCAGCAAGCTCATCGGGTCCCACCACACCGGCAACCTGCTCGCCGCGGCGGCTGCGGCCTTCGCAGCCGGCATGTCCGGCGCAGACATCGCCGCCGGCCTGAGCCGCCAGGGCGCGGTAAGCCGCTGGCGGATGGAACGCACCGAACGTGCGGACGGCGTCACGGTGATCAACGATGCCTACAACGCCAATCCCGAATCCATGCGGGCGGCGTTGCGCACGCTCGCCGACCTGGGGCGCGGCAGGCGCACCTGGGCGGTGCTTGGCGCCATGCTTGAACTCGGTGCCGACTCGATCCGGGAGCACACCGCCGTGGGCACGCAGGTGGTCCGGCTCAACATCTCCAGGCTGGTGGTGGTGGGCCGGGAGGCGCGGGCCCTGTATGTCTCAGCTGTCCAGGAAGGCTCCTGGGGCGACGAATGCCTGTTCGCCGAAACTCCTGAGGAGGCCTATGAACTCCTCAATGCCGAACTCCAGCCGGGCGATCTGGTCCTCTTCAAGTCCTCCAACAGCGTGGGCCTGCGCCATCTGGGCGATCGGATAGCATTACCCCCACAAACCCCCCTGAACGCCGATGAAAGGAGCACACTGCTGTGATTGCACTTTTGATCGGCGCCGGGCTGGCCCTGCTTTGCGCCCTCGTCGGAACGCCGCTGTTCATCAGGCTGCTGGTCCGCCGCGGCTACGGCCAGTTCATCCGCGACGACGGACCCACGTCCCACCACACCAAGCGCGGAACGCCCACCATGGGCGGCACCGTGGTGGTGGCCGCCGTCCTGCTCAGCTACGGGCTCACACACCTCATCATGTTCCTGATGAACCCGGATTCTCCGGGGCCGTCCGCCTCCGCCCTGATCCTGCTGTTCCTCATGGTGGGCATGGGCCTCGTCGGGTTCCTCGACGACTTCATCAAAATCTCGCGGCAGCGAAGCCTGGGCCTGGACGCCAAGGCCAAACTGATCCTGCAGGCCGCCGTCGGCGTCATCTTCGCCGTACTGGCACTGAACTTCCCGGACGAATCCGGGCTCGCACCCGCCTCCACCAAGATCTCGCTGGTCCGTGACCTGCCCTGGCTCGACCTCGCCTTCGGGGGGACCGTCCTCGGGGCCATCCTCTTCGTGGTCTGGTCCAACCTGATCGTCACTGCCGCCACCAACGGCGTCAACCTCACCGACGGCCTGGACGGGCTGGCGGCCGGCGCCTCCGTCATGGTCTTCGGCGCCTACACCCTGATGGGAATCTGGCAGAGCAACCAGGCCTGCGGTTCGCCGCGGGAAGCCGGCAGCGGCTGCTACTCCGTCCGCGACCCCCTGGACCTCGCCCTGCTGGCGGCCATCATGAGCGCAGCCCTGGTGGGCTTCCTCTGGTGGAACACTTCTCCGGCCAAGATTTTCATGGGCGACACCGGCTCCCTGGCGATCGGTGGTGCCATTGCCGGGTTCGCGATCCTCTCGCGCACCGAACTGCTGCTGGGCATCATTGGCGGACTCTTCGTCCTCATCACCCTCTCCGTCATCATCCAGGTGGGCTACTTCAAAGCCACCGGCGGCAAACGGGTCTTTAAAATGGCACCCCTGCAGCACCACTTCGAACTCAAGGGCTGGGCCGAAGTCACGGTGGTGGTCAGGTTCTGGATCCTTGGCGGCCTCTTCGTCGCCGTCGGGCTGGGTATCTTCTACGCTGAATGGGTTGTGTTGCTGTGACCGTTTCCCCCCGCCTGGAAAACCTCGTTACCTGGGACTCTGACTGGTCCGGGCTGCGCGTGGCAGTCACCGGCATCGGCGTCTCCGGCTTTGCCGCCGCGGACACGCTGATCGAACTGGGCGCCCGGGTAGTGGTGGTCGACGCCGCCACCAGCGACACCGCCAAGGCCTCAGCAGACACCCTGAAAATCGTCGGTGCCGCCGATGTCCTTCTTGGCGAAGAAGCTGTTACCCGCATTCCGCGGATCGACGGTGAACTGCCGGAACTGATCGTCACCTCGCCGGGCTGGCGTCCGGACCAGGCACTGTTGGCTGCAGCAGCCCGTGCACACATCCCGGTCTGGGGCGACGTCGAACTTGCCTGGCGGGTCCGCCAGCGCGAGGGACGCAAGACCGCCGACTGGCTGGCCATCACCGGCACCAACGGCAAGACAACCACCGTGGGCCTCACCGAATCCATGCTGCGGGCCGCAGGGCTGAAGGCCATCGCGGTGGGCAACGTGGGCAAGCCCATCCTTGACGCCATCCGGGAACCCGTCGAATACGACGTGTTCGCCGTCGAACTCTCCAGCTTCCAGCTGCACTGGGCGGAATCCCTGTCGCCGCTGGCCAGCGTGTGCCTCAACGTTGCCGAAGACCACGTGGACTGGCACGGCTCCTACGACTCCTACCTGGCGGATAAGGCCAAGGTCTACGAACAGACCCAAAAGGCCTGCATCTACAACGCCGAGCAATTCGAAACCGAGCGCATGGCGGAGAACGCCGACGTCGTGGAAGGGTGCCGTGCCGTCGGCTTTACCACCGTCACTCCGGCGGTCAGCATGCTCGGCGTCGTGGAGGGCCTCCTGGTGGACCGGGCCTTCATCGAAGAGCGGCGGGACAGCGCCGCGGAACTCGCGGCCATGGCAGACCTTGGTCCGATCGCTCCCCGGCACATGGTGGCCAACGCGCTTGCCGCCGCGGGACTTGTCCGCGCCTACGGGGTCGACGCCGCAGCTGTCCGCCAGGGGATCCGCGACTACGTTCCCGGCGACCACCGCATCCAGCCGGTAGCCCGCCACGAAGGCGTGCTGTGGATCAATGATTCCAAGGCCACCAACCCCCACGCCGCCGCAGCTTCACTGGCGGCTTTCACCAACGTCGTCTGGATTGCCGGCGGCCTCTCAAAAGGCGTCACCTACGACGACCTGGTCCGCGAGCAGGCACACCGGCTCAAGGCCGTGGTACTGATAGGAACGGACTCCTCGGAGCTTGCCGGGGCCCTCCAGCGACACGCGCCGGATGTCCCCGTGATCGCGGCGGCGCCGGGTGACACTGAAGAGGTGCAGACTGCTGCAGCGGAAGGTGCCACCGGTACCCGTTCCCCCCTTCCCGGGGAACATGTCATGTCCCTGGCCGTTGCGACAGCAGCCCAGCTGGCCGGCTCCGGCGATACTGTGCTGATGGCTCCCGCAGCTGCTTCCATGGATCAGTTCTCTTCCTACGCACACCGCGGCAACACATTCATCGAAGCTGTCCGCGGGCTGGTGGAAGGGCAGGCCAAGACCGGCGAGGAGTAAGAATGGTCAGCACGCCAACGCGCCGGCAACCAAGCGGGCGGCCAGGCCGTCCGGCCGGCACCGGCTCCACCGCCACAAAGGCGCAGCGCCCGGCACCCGTCACGGTCCGGCTCAGGAACGGCTACCGCAGGTTCTGGTCAGCCCTCGAAGGCACCGGAACGTCGCGGAACGGTTCCACGTATTACCTCATCCTCGGCTCCACCCTGGCACTGACGGCGATCGGGATCATGATGGTCCTGTCGGCCTCCAGCGTGGAATCCATTGCCGCCGGAAAATCGCCGTATGGAGACGCCCTGAAGCAGGGCATGTTCGCGGGCATCGGCATCTTCACCATGTTCGTCCTTTCCCGGATCAACGTGGTGTGGCTCAAGCGCCTCGCCTGGCCCGCAATCATCGCCGCCATGGTCCTGCTGGCCCTGGTGCAGGTGGTGGGCGCGGAAGTCAACGGCAACAAGAACTGGATCGACCTCGGCGGCATCACCTTCCAGCCCTCCGAGGCGTCGAAGCTCGCCCTGGCACTATGGATGGCCACCGTACTGGCCATGAAGGGCAAGTTGCTCCGGCGCTGGCAGCACGTCTTCGTCCCGGCCATCCCGGTGGCGGTCATCGTTATCGGGCTGGTGCTGATCGGCAACGACCTCGGTACGGCCATGATCATCATGATGATCGCCGCTGCCGCGCTGTTCTTCGCGGGCGTACCCCTTTACTTCTTCGGCATCGCCGGGCTGCTGGGGGCCGCCGGGGCGGCAGTCATGGCCATCACCAGCTCCAACCGGATGTGCCGCATCACCTCCTGGTGGACAGGCGAATCCTGCGCCGACGGCATCGACGCCAACTACCAGGCCACCAACGGTCTCTACGGGCTGGCTTCGGGCGGCTGGTTCGGTGTGGGGCTGGGACAAAGCCGGCAGAAGTACAGCTGGATCCCCGAGGCCCACAACGACTTCATCTTCGCCATCATCGGCGAGGAACTCGGCCTGGTGGGCACCGTCGTCGTACTCATCCTTTTCGCGATCCTCGGCGCGGCCATCTACCGCGTGGTGGTGGCGCAGGAAGACACCTTCCACCGCGTCCTGGCCGGCACCATCATGGTGTGGCTCCTGGGCCAGGCCACTGTCAACATGTCCGTGGTGACCGGCCTCATGCCGGTGATCGGCGTACCCCTGCCCTTCATCTCCTATGGCGGCTCCGCGCTGCTGATGTCCCTCTGCGCCATTGGCGTGGTGCTTTCCTTGGCCAGGGAGCAGATGGCGCCTGCCATCCGTCCCAAGCGGATGCTGAAGTTCAAGGCCACAGGGCGGGAGAAAGCCCCCCGGAACAAGAAGACTGCAAGAAAGCGTGCCTGATCCCACATGAACCCGAAGAACCCCTCCATCGT
Source organism: Pseudarthrobacter sp. SL88 (assembly GCF_026672455.1). NCBI lineage: Bacteria > Bacillati > Actinomycetota > Actinomycetes > Micrococcales > Micrococcaceae > Pseudarthrobacter > Pseudarthrobacter sp. SL88. Next base: position 2,308,946 of record NZ_JAPPRD010000001.1, on the reverse strand, counting down.
CCTCGCGGGCGGCGGCACAGCCGGCCATATCAGTCCCCTCCTTGCCATCGCCGCGGCCGTGAAGAATGCCTCGCCGGACGCCGCCATCCTCGCCGTGGGCACGCCGTCCGGGATGGAAACCCGCCTCGTCCCGGCAGCGGGGGTTGAACTGGCGACGATCGACCGGGTCCCGTTCCCGCGCAAACCGTCGGCCGACCTGTTGCGGCTCCCGGCCAGGCTCGCCGGGGCGGTCCGCCAGGCCGGCGACATCCTGGACCGCGCTGACGCCGACGTGCTGGTAGGCGTGGGCGGATACGTGTGCACGCCGATGTACCTCGCGGCCCGGAAGCGCAGGATCCCCATCGTCATCCACGAGGCGAACGCCCGCCCCGGGCTCGCCAACAGGGTGGGCGCGCTGATGACTTCGCGCGTGGCCGTCGCTTTCGAAGGAACTCCGCTGCGGCACGCCGTCCACGTCGGCATGCCCATGCGGACGGAAATCTCGGGCCTGGACCGGAACGCTGCGCGGAATGCCGCCCGGGAGGCCCTAGGACTTGATCCCCGGCAGCCCACCCTCATAGTCACCGGCGGATCCTCCGGTGCCCAAAGCATCAACCGCACCATCGCTGCGTCTGTGGGGCAGCTGGCTGCCGCTGGGATCCAAACCCTGCACATCACCGGGCGCGGCAAGTCAGTCCTGGACGGGGCCGGCCAGCCGCTGGCCGCACCGGGCTACCGCCAGGTGGAGTACGTGGACGGAATGGAACTCGTCTACTCGGCCGCAGACGTGCTGCTGGCCCGCTCCGGCGCGGCGACCGTCTGCGAAGTGGCAGCAGTGGGCGTGCCCGCCGTCCTGGTGCCGTTGCCGATCGGGAACGGGGAACAGGCACTGAATGCAGCCGGCCTGGTGGCCGCCGGCGGCGCCCTGCTGGTCCAGGACCGCGACTTTACTGACGAATGGCTGGCCAAGGAACTGGTCCCGCTGGTTACCGACAAGGAACGGCTGGCCACCATGGAGGCCAACTCCTACCGGCTGGGCGTCCGTGACGCCGACCGGCGGATGGCTGCCCTCATCCTGGAAGCGGTGTCCGCATGAGCAACCGTGACCTTTCCGGCAGTAAAGCCCAGGGTTCCCTGGCATCCCTGGGCCGGGTTCACTTCATCGGGGTGGGCGGAGTCGGTATGTCCGCCGTGGCCAGGATCATGGTGGCGCGCGGCGTCCCCGTCAGCGGATCCGATGCCAAGGACCTTCCCGTCATGGGCGACCTCGCCGCAAAGGGTGCCAGGATCGCCATCGGCTACGACGCCGGCAACCTGGGCGATGCCCAGACCGTTGTGGCGGGTTCGGCGATCAGGGCGGACAATCCCGAGCTGGCTGCGGCCCGGCAGGCCGGGCTGCCCGTGCTGCACCGGTCCGAAGCGCTGGCTGCCACGATGGGGGAGGACACGGTGGTGACCATCGCCGGTACCCACGGCAAGTCCACCACTACGTCCATGGTCACGGTTTTGCTCCAGGGCGCCGGCCTGGACCCATCGTTTGCCATCGGCGCCAACGTCCCGTCCCTGGGCGTTAATGCCGCGAACGGCACGTCTGGAATCTTTGTGGCGGAAGCCGACGAATCCGATGGTTCGTTCCTGAACTACCGGCCGCGCATCGCCGTCGTGACCAACGTCGAAGCCGACCACCTGGACCACTACGGCACAGCCGAAGCCGTGTACGAGTCATTCGACAAGTTCGCCGCCCTGCTGCCCGCCGGCGGACTCCTTGTGGCCTGCGCCGACGACCCCGGCGCGCGGGCACTGGCCGACCGCACCCGCCAAGCTGGCAACACCCGGGTCCTGCTGTACGGCACCGCCGGCGACGCCGACCTGAAGCTTCACGACGACGGCCCCGGCAGCGTTGCGGTGTCCACCGCAGAAGGGCGGTTCGACCTCGCTCTGCAGGTACCCGGCCGGCACAATGCGCTGAACGCGGCGGCCGCGTTCGCCGTCGCGCTTGAACTCGGGGTTGCACCCGGCGCTGCCGCGTCAGCCCTCTCCTCCTTCTCCGGCGCGTCCCGCCGGTTCGAACTGAAGGGCGAAGCCCGCGGCGTGCGGGTGTTCGATGACTACGCACACCATCCCACCGAGGTCCGCGCTGCCCTTTCCGCCGCGCGCTCCGTCGCGGGGGAGCACAAGGTGCATGTGCTGTTTCAGCCACACCTGTTCTCCCGTACCCGGGAATTTGCCCGGGAGTTCGCTGAGGCCTTGGACCTGGCGGATACTGCGCTGGTCCTGGACATCTACCCTGCCCGCGAAGACCCCATCCCCGGCGTCACCAGTAAGCTCATTGCCGACCACATGGCCGGCCGGGGACGCCTGGTGAGTGCAGACGAGGCCGTCGCCGCCGTCGCGGACGCGGCCACCGACGGGGACATTGTGCTGACCGCCGGCGCCGGCGATGTGACCGGATACGGTCCGCGGATCGTGGAGGCACTGCGTGGCTAGCACGCGCCGTCCCACCTACACCCCGACGGGCCGTAAAGGCCCCGCGTCCGGTACCGGGCGGAGCAAAACGGATGCCGCAGGCTCCCCGGATGCGGACGAGGTGATTTCGGCGTCGCGGAGCGTACCGGTCCAGGCATCAGAGAAGCCGCCCGCACGCACCAGCGGGACAGGCGGCAGGAAAGCGCCAGCAGCTGATTCCGGCCCGGCCGCCAACGTCCTCGCCTTCCCGGAACCCAGGGGAAAGCGGCGCAGGCGGAGGTTGCTTGTGGTGGTGTGCACTGTGTGTGCGCTGGTGGCTGCCCTCCTGGCCGGTGCCGTGTATTCGCCGGTGCTTGCGCTGCGCACCATCTCCGTGTCCGGCACGTCACTGCTGACCCCGGCCCAGGTCCAGGCGGCGCTCGAACCGTTGCAGGGGAAGCCGCTGCCGCAGATCGGCGACGACGACGTCAGCCGGCTCCTCGAGCCACTGGTCCAGGTCAAGTCCGTGTCCGCCGAGGCCAGGCCGCCCTCCGGGCTTGCCGTCACCGTGCACGAACGGGTGCCCGTGGCCCTGGTCAAGCAGGGGGAGCAGTACCAGTTGGTGGACGTGGACGGCGTGCAGCTGGCTACCACCGCGGACCCGGCGTCGGTATCCCTGCCGCTGATCGACGGCGGCGCCGGTGCCATTGGACAGGACCTGTTCAAAGCCACCGCCGCTGTGCTGGGCGCCCTGCCCGCGGATGTCCTGGCGAAGTTGTCGAACGCTTCCGCCAAGTCCGTTGATGCGGTGGAGCTCAAGCTGGTGGACGGCCAGACCATCGTGTGGGGCAACGCCTCCGAGAAGGAACTCAAAGCCAAGGTCCTGGCCGCGTTGCTGAAGGTTCCGGCTGATGCGAAGAACCCCGTAAGGGTCTACGACGTCAGTGTTCCGCGGCATCCGGTGACACGGTGAGCCGCTTTCTTTTCCGGTATTAATCCGACACGCGGACCCGGTTATTGAATGTGGGAACCAGAGGAAATACCGTCACAGACATGAGTTACTTGACATAACTATAACCTTCAACTCGAAGGTTAAGGTTACAGGCTTCAAGCTCACCATCAGTTTTTCGCAATAAGACACGAACAAGGGACACGTAACGTGGCAGCTCCGCAGAATTACTTGGCCGTCATCAAAGTCGTCGGCATCGGCGGCGGTGGCGTGAACGCAGTCAACCGCATGATCGAGGTCGGCCTCCGAGGTGTTGAATTCATCGCCATCAACACCGACGCCCAGGCACTGCTGATGAGCGACGCCGACGTCAAGCTCGATGTAGGCCGGGAACTGACCCGCGGCCTCGGAGCCGGCGCCAACCCGGAGGTGGGCAAGCAGGCTGCCGAGGACCACGCCGACGAAATCGAGGAAGTGCTGCGCGGAGCCGACATGGTCTTTGTGACCGCCGGCGAAGGCGGCGGAACCGGCACTGGCGGCGCGCCCGTCGTCGCCCGCATTGCACGTTCGCTTGGCGCCCTGACCATCGGTGTCGTTACCCGTCCCTTCACCTTCGAAGGCCGCCGCCGCGCGGGCTCGGCCGAATCCGGCATCGACGCGCTGCGCGACGAAGTGGACACCCTGATCGTGATCCCCAACGATCGCCTGCTCTCCATCAGCGACCGCAACGTCTCGGTCCTCGACGCCTTCCGCTCAGCCGACCAGGTGCTGCTCTCCGGCGTCCAGGGCATCACCGACCTCATCACCACCCCGGGCCTGATCAACCTCGACTTCGCCGACGTCAAGTCGGTCATGCAGGGTGCCGGCTCCGCGCTCATGGGCATCGGCTCCGCACGGGGCGAAGACCGCGCCGTCAAGGCCGCGGAGCTTGCCATCGCCTCGCCGCTGCTGGAGGCCTCCATTGACGGCGCCCACGGTGTGCTGCTGTCCATCCAGGGCGGCTCGGACCTCGGCCTCTTCGAGATCAACGAAGCCGCACGCCTGGTCCAGGAAGTTGCCCACCCCGAAGCGAACATCATCTTCGGTGCCGTCATCGACGACGCCCTCGGCGACGAAGCGAGGGTCACCGTCATCGCAGCAGGTTTCGACGACGTCAAGGCCACCTCGCCGTCCATGGACCAGTCCCAGCCGCAGGCACAGGCTGCGCCGCAGCGGCCGGCAGCACCTGCGCCGTCGCAGGCGCCGTCCGCCGGTAACCACCAGGGCGGCAGCCACCAGTCGAACGTCCAGCCGGTCCACGCAGGCGTCGGTGCGGCCGGCCTGAGCAACTGGGGCCAGCAGCGCCCCACGGCGGTACCCGCAGACTCCGGTTTCGACGTGGACCTGCCGTCCGTCGTGGAGCCGGACCTTACCGGCAACCACCAGGACGACCTGGATGTCCCCGACTTCCTGAAGTAGGCAGCGGCTTGTTCCACTGGCGGGCCGGCATCCTTCCGGGGGTGTCGGCCGCTTTCACGAACAGCGACGCCGGTAACCTGGCACTCCACGTCGGAGACGATCCCGAATCGGTTCGGCAACGCCGGGCACGGCTCGAACAGGAGCTCGGCGTCAGTGCCGGCAGCCTCCGGTTCATGAACCAGGTCCACGGAACTGACGTGGCCCTGATGGATGCTGTCAGTCCCGCTCCCGAGGCGGATGCGATGGTGTCATGCGGCACTCCGCTGGCCGTGATGGTGGCGGACTGCATCCCCGTGGTCCTCGTTGGTGCGTCGGCCGACGGACCCGTCCTGGCGGTAGTCCACGCCGGCCGTCCCGGCCTTGCCGGCGGAGTCATCCCCGCGGCCCTGGAGCGCATGGCTTCATTAGGGGCCACCGGCATCCGGGCCTGGCTTGGGCCATCTATTTGTGGGCGCTGCTACGAGGTTCCTGGTGCCATGCAGGAGGAAGTAGTTGCCGCAGTGCCTGCCACCCGGAGCACAACCTCCTGGGGCACTCCCGGCCTCGACCTGCCGGCCGGTGCGCGGAGCCAGTTGGAACACGCCGGAGTGACTGTCGAATACAGCGGGCCTTGCACCCTTGAGACGCCGTCCCTGTACTCCTACCGCCGGGACCGCCACACCGGCCGATTTGCAGGGCTGGTGTGGTGCCATGACTGACGCCGCAACAGCTGGTGATCCCCGCTTCCGTGAACTCGCCGGGCGTCTGGACGCGGTACGGGAGCGCATCGCCAGGGCAGTCGGGTCGGCCGGGCGCGAAGGCCAACCGCCCAGGCTGATCGTGATCACCAAATTCCATCCGGCGGATGACATCCGCCGGCTGGCAGCCCTGGGCGTCACGGACGTCGGCGAGAACAGGGACCAGGAGGCCGCGGCCAAGGCGGCCGAGCTGGCTGAGGCTGGCCTGGCGTGGCACTTCGTCGGCCAGCTGCAGACCAAAAAGGCCAAGTCGGTGGTGCGCTATGCAGCTGCCGTGCACTCGGTGGACCGGCCCCAGCTCGTTGATGCGCTGGCCAAAGCGGTGCTCAACGAACAGGACGCCACAGGGCGGGCGCCATTGGACTGCTTCATCCAGGTCAGTCTCGAAGACGACGCCGGAGCGCACCGGGGCGGCGCGTTGCCCGCTGACGTTCCGGCGCTGGCCGATCGGATCGCCGCAGCGGAGGGGTTGCGCCTGGCAGGTGTCATGGCGGTGGCTCCGCTCGGTGCCGCACCCGAACCGGCCTTCGAAAACCTCCGCCGGGTCTCGGAACTGCTGGTGCAGGCCCACCCGGCGGCATCCGGCATTTCGGCCGGCATGAGCCAGGACCTTGAAGCTGCGATCAAATTTGGGGCGACACACCTGCGGATCGGCTCCGATATTCTCGGATCGCGTCCGGCCGTGGGGTAGCGTCGGGACTGTTGGAAGTGATGGGCGGGGGACTCCAGTGCTGTTCAAGTCATTGGGCGGCCCGCTTACGGGACACGATTAGGAGTCGACCATGGCCGGCGCTCTGCGCAAGACAATGATCTATCTTGGGCTCGCCGACGGCGATGAGCATTACGAGTCCGAGGAACTGAACACACGTAAGGATGAGGACGAAACGATGGAAGCAGACCGCGAGGAACGCCGTGCACCTGCACCCGTCCGCGAGGTCAGCCGTGAAACGTCCTACACCCCCGAAGAGGAATACCGGGCCCCTGTGACCCCCATCAAGCGTGCGGCCTCCAGCCGCGAAGAGACCTCAGGCCTCCGACAGATCACCACTATCCATCCCCGCTCCTACAACGATGCCAAACTCATCGGTGAGAGCTTCCGGGACGGCATTCCTGTGATCATGAACGTTACCGACATGGGTGAGTCGGATGCCAAGCGGTTGGTGGACTTCTCCGCCGGGCTGGTGTTCGGCCTGCGCGGCAGCATCGAGCGGGTCACCAACAAGGTGTTCCTCCTGTCGCCGTCCTACGTTGAGGTCATCGGCGACGACAAGAAGGCCAGCGACACCCAGGCCAGCTTCTTCAACCAGAGCTGACCCGCAGACGTTGAACAGATGCCAGGCCGGGACACCTGTCTGGCATCTGTGCTGAAATAGACACAACACATCGGCGCCACCGCGGCATCGGCTTTTTGAACATGGAGATATGAGTTAAGGCATGGGAATTGTTTTCGGACTTGTCTATCTCGCGCTCCTGCTGTTTTTTGTTGCCCTGATCATCCGCCTGGTATTCGACTGGGTGCAGATGTTCGCCCGGGAATGGCGGCCGCGCGGCGTTGCCCTGGTGGTGGCGCACGCTGTCTACTCCATCACGGACCCGCCCCTCAAAGTGCTGCGCCGGCTGATTCCGCCGCTGCGACTGGGCGGCATCTCGCTGGACCTTGGCTTCCTGATCCTCTTCGTCGCTGTCAGCATTGCGATGGGAATCACCAGGAGCTTCGCCTGATTCAGAGATTTACACCCATGCAACGCAAGACGGTGCCACCGGGACCGGATAGTGTAAAGCAGGGAAACTCGAGTTTGACACTGCAGTGTTGAATTAGAGATAGCAGACCAAATTTAGGTACCGTAGTTTTGACGGCCGGAAGGCCTACTGACTAACCAGACCAGTGAGGTGACCAGATGGCTTTGACGCCAGAAGACGTTGTCAACAAGCGCTTTCAGCCGACCAAGTTCCGCGAGGGCTACGACCAGGATGAAGTTGATGACTTCCTGGACGAGATCGTCGTTGAACTTCGCCGCCTGAACCAGGAGAACGACGAGCTCCGCAAGAAGCTCTCCGAGGCTGGTTCCAGCGTTCCGGCAACCGCCGCTACAGCCCCTGTGGTGGAGAAGGTTCCCGCGCCCGTCAAGGCTGACAAGGACGAAGCCCGCGAAAAGGCCGAGGCTGAGGCCAAGGCTGCCGAAGCGAAGAAGAAGGACGTCCAGCCGGCCGCTCCCGTCGCCGCAGCCCCTGCAGCCGCAGCGGCCTCCACGTCCACCCCCTCCGCTGAATCTGCTGCCGGCCTGCTGGCCATGGCGCAGCAGATGCACGACCGCCACGTCGCCGACGGCCAGTCGCAGAAGGACAAGATCATCGCCGAGGCGCAGATCGAAGCCAGCAGCCTCGTCAACGACGCCCAGGAAAAGTCCCGCAAGATCCTCGGTGCACTCGAGCAGCAGCGCTCCGTCCTGGAACGCAAGGTGGAGCAGCTCCGCGGCTTCGAGCGCGACTACCGTTCACGCCTGAAGGCCTACATCGAAGGCCAGCTGCGCGATCTGGATGCCCGTGGCTCCGTGGCGACGCCGGAAGTCAGCGAAGCCAACTAGCACGTACAGCACGTATTCTGAAAGCCGGTGGCTGAGGATTCCTCGGCCACCGGCTTTTGGCATTGACCCGGTTTACGAATGAAAGCACCATGACTGACGAACTTGCCGCCGGCGCTGCACGCCCTGTCCCGCCGTCACCCCGCCCACGACGCGGGGTGCTGCTGTCCTTCTTCGCCGGATTCGCAGTATTTGCCTACGTCTTCGACCAGCTGACCAAGGTGTGGGTGACATCCACCATGGTGGAGGGTGAACGCATCCCGGTTCTGCCGCCCCTCCTGCACTGGTACTTCATCCGGAACTCCGGTGCAGCCTTCTCCATCGGCGAGAACGTCACGTGGGTGTTCTCCATCATCATGGCCGCCGTCGCTGTCGCCATCCTTTTCCAGGTCCGGAAGCTGGGTTCTGTCTGGTGGGCCCTTGCGCTGGGCCTGCTGCTGGGCGGGGCGCTCGGCAACCTGACGGACCGGCTCTTCCGGGAACCCTCGTTCGGCATGGGCCATGTGGTGGACTTCATCCAGCTGCCCAACTTCGCCATCTTCAACATCGCCGATTCCGCGGTGGTCTCCGCTGTGGCCATCATCTGCATCCTGACTCTCCGCGGCATTTCCCTGGACGGAACCCGGGTGCATGCCGAGCGGAAGGGCACGGACGCTGATGCCTGAGCAGTTCATCGTCACGGAAGAATATGGTGGCACCCGCGCGGATGCAGGCCTTGCAGCCATTATGGGAATCTCGCGCTCAGCTGCCGCCGCCCTGATCGCGGAAGGGCACGTACTCAGCCGGGGTAAAGCCCTTGGCAAGTCAGCGAAACTGGCGGCCGGCGACACCCTGGAGGTCACCATTCCGGAGCGGCGCGATCCGCTGGAAGTCGTGGAGGAAATTGTGGAAGGCCTGAAGATCCTGCTGGACGACGACGATTTCGTCGTCGTCGATAAACCGGTGGGGGTCGCCGCGCACCCTTCTCCCGGCTGGGTTGGGCCCACCGTGGTGGGTGGGCTGGCCGGTGCCGGCTACCGCATCTCCACGTCCGGTTCGCCGGAACGGGCCGGGATTGTCCACCGGCTCGACGTCGGCACGTCCGGCGTGATGGTGGTGGCCAAGTCCGAGAGGGCCTACACAGCCCTCAAGCGGGCGTTCAAGGAACGCACGGTGGACAAGGTGTACCACGCCGTGGTCCAGGGCCTGCCGGATCCCCTGACCGGAACCATCGATGCCCCCATCGGCCGCCACCCGGGGCACGACTGGCGGTTTGCCGTGACGGAAGAGGGCCGGCCATCCGTGACGCACTATGAGGTATTGGAAGCCTTTGGCAAGGCGTCCCTCGTGGAAGTGCACCTCGAGACCGGCCGCACGCACCAGATCCGCGTCCATTTCTCCGCACTCCGCCATCCCTGCGCGGGCGACCTCACGTACGGCGCCGATCCGCGTCTGGCCGCAACCCTTGGACTCACGCGGCAGTGGCTCCATGCGCGGGAACTCGGCTTCGACCACCCGGTGACGGGTGAGCGGGTGCGCGTGGCCAGCGACTATCCCCAGGACCTGGCCTTCGCCCTCGACGTGCTCGCCTCGGGACAGGCCTGAGCGGCATCGTCCTGGCAGTGCCGTAACCAGCCAGCGCATAGAATAGTGCGGTGACTTCCAGCAATGATTCGTTTGTCCACCTGCACACCCACACCGAATACTCCATGCTGGATGGAGCCGCCCGGCTGGGGGAGCTGTTCGACGAAACCGAACGGCTGGGCATGCCTGCGCTGGCTACCACGGACCACGGCTACCTGTTCGGTGCGTTCGATTTCTGGCAGAAAGCCCAAGCCAAGGGCATCAAGCCCATCATCGGCGTCGAAGCCTATGTGACTCCCGGAACAGCGCGGACTGACAAGGAACGCGTGCGGTGGGGCGACGAATCGCAGCGCAAGGACGACGTCTCCGGTGGCGGTTCGTATACCCACATGACGCTCCTGAGCTACAACAACGTGGGCATGCGGAACCTTTTCCGCGCATCCTCCATCGCATCCCTGGATTCTGTCTTCGGAAAGTGGCCGCGGCTCGACCGGGAACTGCTCAACACCTACTCCGAGGGCCTGATCGCCACCACCGGCTGCCCCTCCGGCGAGGTCCAGACCCGGCTGCGCCTTGGCCAGTACCGCGAAGCCGTGGAAGCCGCGGCGGAGTTCCGGGACATTTTCGGTGCCGAGAACTACTTCTGCGAACTGATGGACCATGGCCTGGACATCGAGCGGCGCGTCACCGGTGACCTGCTGCGGCTGGCCAAGGAGCTGAACCTGCCGCTGGTGGCCACCAACGACCTCCACTACACGCACGAGCACGACGCGAAGGCGCACGAGGCGCTGCTGGCCATCCAGTCCGGGTCGACCCTGCTGGAGCCCACCTATGACAACGGCGGCTCCCGGTTCGCGTTCTCCGGCAGCGGCTACTACCTGAAGTCCCCGCAGGAAATGCGCGAACTCTTCCGCGACCACCCCGAGGCCTGCGACAACACGCTGCTCATCGCCGAGCGGTGCGAAGTGTCGTTCAACACGAACGCCAACTTCATGCCGCGGTTCCCCTGCCCGCCGGGCGAGGATGAAACCTCCTGGCTGGTCAAGGAAGTGGACCTGGGACTGCAGTACCGGTACCCCAAGGGCATCCCTGACGAGGTCCGCAAGCAGGCGGACTACGAGCTGGGCGTCATCACCTCGATGGGCTTTCCCGGCTATTTCCTTGTGGTGGCGGACTTCATCAACTGGGCCAAGAACAACGGCATCCGCGTCGGCCCCGGCCGTGGTTCCGGTGCCGGATCCATGGTGGCGTACGCCATGCGAATTACGGACCTCGACCCGCTGCGGCACGGCCTGATCTTCGAACGCTTCCTCAACCCGGACCGCGTTTCCATGCCCGACTTCGACGTCGACTTCGATGACCGGCGCCGCTCCGAGGTCATCGACTACGTGACGCGCAAGTACGGCGACGAGCGCGTGGCCATGATCGTGACCTATGGCACCATCAAGACCAAGCAGGCGCTTAAGGACTCCTCGCGCGTGCTGGGCTACCCGTTCAGCATGGGGGAGCAGCTCACCAAGGCCCTGCCCCCGGCTGTCATGGCCAAGGACATTCCGCTGGCCGACATCCAGAACCCGGAGGCCAAGCGGTACAGCGAAGCAGGGGACTTCCGGCAGCTTGTCAGCACGGATCCGGAGGCCGCCAAGGTCTTCGAGACAGCCCTGGGCATCGAGGGCCTGAAACGCCAGTGGGGTGTGCATGCCGCCGGCGTCATCATGTCCTCGGACCCGATCATCGACGTGATCCCCATCATGCGCCGCTTCCAGGACGGCCAGGTGATCACCCAGTTCGATTACCCCACGTCCGAGGGCCTGGGCCTGATCAAGATGGACTTCCTGGGCCTGCGGAACCTGACGATCATTTCCGACGCCCTCGAGAACATCAAGATGAACCGCGGCATCGACCTGGACCTCGAAAACCTGGAGCTCGACGACGCGCCGTCCTACGAGCTCCTGGCCCGCGGCGACACCCTGGGCGTTTTCCAGCTCGACGGCGGACCCATGCGGTCCCTGCTCAAGCTGATGAAGCCTGACAACTTCGAAGACATTTCCGCTGTCCTTGCGCTCTACCGGCCGGGTCCCATGGGTGCCAACGCCCACACCGACTATGCGCTCCGCAAGAACGGCATCCAGGAAGTCATCCCCATCCACCCGGAACTGGAGGAGCCCCTCAAGGAGATCCTCGGCGGCACCTACGGCCTGATCGTGTACCAGGAGCAGGTCATGGCCGTGGCGCAGAAGCTGGCAGGCTACTCCCTGGGCCAGGCAGACATCCTCCGCCGCGCCATGGGCAAGAAGAAGAAATCGGAACTGGACAAACAGTTCGCCGGCTTCTCCCAGGGCATGCAGGACAACGGCTACTCCATGGCGGCCGTGAAGACGCTCTGGGACATCCTGCTCCCGTTCTCGGACTACGCGTTCAACAAGGCCCACTCGGCCGCCTACGGCGTCATTTCGTACTGGACCGCCTACCTGAAGGCGCACTACGCACCCGAATACATGGCTGCGCTGCTGACATCGGTGGGTGACGACAAGGACAAGTCGGCCATCTACCTCAACGAGTGCCGTCGCATGGGCATCACCGTCCTGCCACCGGACGTCAACGAATCGGCCCTGAACTTCACCCCTGTGGGTACGGACATCCGCTTCGGCATGGGCGCCATCCGCAATGTCGGCGTCAACGCGGTGGAGGCCATGGTTGCCGCGCGTGAGAGCGAGGGCGTCTACACATCCTTCAAGGATTACCTGATGAAGGTACCGGCGGTGGTCTGCAACAAGCGGACCATCGAGTCGCTGATCAAATCCGGCGCCTTCGACTCCCTGGGCCACCACCGCCGCGCGCTGGCGATGATCCACGAAGAAGCCATCGACTCCGTGATCACGCTCAAGCGCAACGAGGCGATTGGCCAGTTCGACCTCTTCGCGGGCTTCGAGGAGGCCGAGTCCGAAGCGTCGCTGAGCATCGAGATCCCGGACTTGCCTGAGTGGGAGAAGAAGGACAAGCTCTCGTTCGAGCGCGACATGCTGGGGCTTTACGTCTCAGACCACCCGCTCCAGGGCCTGGAAGGGGTCCTGAGCCAGCACGCGGAAATGAGCATCACCACCATCCTGGGTGAAGACGGGCCGCAGGACGGCGCAATCCTCACCATCGCAGGCATGATCACCTCGCTCAGCCGCAGGATCGCCAAAGCCAGCGGCAACGCCTACGCACGCGCCGAGGTGGAGGACCTTGGCGGTTCCATCGAGGTCATGTTCTTCGGCCAGGTCTACGGACCCATCGCCTCAGTGCTCGCCGAGGACCTGATCGTGGTGGTGAAGGGCCGCCTCCAGAAACGCGACGACGGCGCCATCACCCTGAACTGCATGGAACTGTCCGTCCCCGACCTCAGCGAAGGCCTGAACGGCCCCCTGGTCATCACCATGCAGACGCACAAGGCCACCGAGGCTGTAGTGACCGAACTCGGCGATGTGCTCCGTACCCACCGGGGAAATTCCGAGGTCCGGCTGCACCTCCAGGGCGACACCCGCACCGAGGTCATGGGCCTCCCTGTGCACCTGCGGGTCAACCCGAGCCCCTCGCTGTTCGGCGACCTGAAAGTCCTCCTGGGCCCCGCCTGCCTGGACGCCTAGGCGCTCTTCCCCCAGGGAAGCACGACGGCGGAAGTCGCCTTCCGCCGTCGTTCGCCCTTCTGCGGGAGGTGTCTTCGCCGGGGCTAGATTTCGTAGTCGAGGGGGACAGGTTGGCCGTAACCCCCGGCGTGGTACAGGAGGGGAGTGCCTTCGCCGCCCACCTGGCCGTCCACCACCTGGACCACCACCACGGCGTTGTTTTCGAAGGAAAGGCGCATCTGAACTTCGCCGATCAGCCAACCTGCAACGTCCTTCAGCACGGGAACCCCGTGCGGCCCGGTTGCCCAGTGGTCGCCCTCGAAACGGTTTCCGGCGGCCGAGAACCGTGCGGCCAGCTGCTGGTTTTCGAGCCCCAGCATGTGGACTCCGATATACGTGGTGTTGGCCACGGCCGGCCAGGAACGCGAACTGCGGGCCATGTTGAAGGTGAAGCGTGGCGGCTGGGCGGAGAGCGAAGCCACTGACGTGGCCGTGAAGCCGTAGGGCTCGTCCTGGTAGTTGACCGTGATGATGGCCACCCCGGCTGCGTGGCGCCGGAACATTTCCCTGAATGTCCGCTCGAACTGCGCGCTGTTGTCGGTCACCCGGTACTCCTGAAGGCTGGATGGGCAGTTGCTTGTTTCCTAACCCTATTGTCCGCCTTCCCCGGGAGGGCAACATTCCGACACAGGCGGGAGGGCAACATCCCGTGGCTGGGCCGCGGTCCGCGGGCAGGAACATTTGTTAAGGTTTGTGGCATGACACTTACACCCCGCCGGGACCGGCCGCGCCTGCCGTGGGCCCTCTTCGCCGTTCCTGCGGTTGCCGGCATTCCCGCCGGAATCCTCTGGTGGCTGCTGGCGCCGGGCGGCCTCAACCTGATCACCCGGGACCCGGCACTGGCTACCGGCTCCAACCCCTCCGTCTGGCTGCCGCGGGACCTCACGCTTGCTGGCCTGATGGTCCTTGCCGGCTGCCTCCTTGCGGTGTTCCTGGCCGACCGCCGGCGCCCCCGGCCGGAGGCGTCGTTGGTGCTGGGCCTGGCTGGGGCGGTGATTGGCAGCGTCCTTGCCTGGCAGACCGGTATGTTGGCCGGACGCCTGTGGGGCACTCCGGTGGACACCTCCGTGAATGCAAGCCTGGCGTTTTCGCTCCGCGCACTGCCGGTGTTGCTCCTGTGGCCGGCAGCCACCGCCATTTCCGTTTTTGTCCTGGAACTCCTGGAACAGCTTGGCAGGAAGCCCGGCGCCGGGAACCGGCTGGAGGATGCCGCTGGCAGCAGTGGCCGCGGCGCCCCGTAAAATGGTCCGGTGACCATTTCATCGGAGTTCCCCGCCACCCCCGCCACTGCCGTGAACTTCCGGACGGTGGACGTCCGGGGCCGAAACCTGACGCTCGCCGGGCTCCGCGCGGCCGTGCCCCGCGCGCAGGGACAGACGGTGGCCAACGCCGAAGAGAAGGTCCTCGACATTATCGGCGCCGTCCGCGCGCGCGGGTTCGGGGCGCTGGCTGAGCTGGCCCTCCGGTTCGACGGTGTGGAGCAGTCCCACCCCCGGGTGCCCGCGGAGGCCCTCGACTCGGCCCTGGACAACCTGGACCCCGCCGTCCGGAAAGCCCTTGAGGAATCCATCCGGCGTGCCCGCATCTTCGCTGACGGCCAGCGTCCCCGCAATGTCGACGTCGAACTCGGCGACGGGGCCCTGGTCAGCCAGAACTGGGTTCCAGTGGCACGCGTGGGCCTCTACGTGCCCGGCGGCCTGGCCGTTTACCCGTCGTCGGTCATCATGAACGTGGTGCCGGCACTGGCCGCCGGTGTGGAATCCATCGCCCTGGCGTCGCCACCGCAGAAGGAGTTCGGCGGCTTGCCGCACCCGACCATCCTTGCCGCGGCCGCCCTGCTGGGAATCACTGAGGTGTACGCCATCGGCGGCGCGCAGGCCATCGCAGCGTTCGCCTACGGCGTTGAGGCGGCGCAAGCCGGCCCGGCCCTGGAACCCGTGGACGTGGTGACAGGGCCCGGCAACATCTTCGTTGCCACTGCCAAGCGCCTGGTGAAGGGTGTGGTGGGCATCGATTCCGAGGCAGGCACCACCGAGATTGCAATCCTCGCTGACTCCACCGCACAGCCTGCCCTGGTTGCGGCCGACCTGATCAGCCAGGCGGAGCACGACCCCCAGGCGGCGTCGGTCCTGATCACGGATTCGGAGGACCTCGCCGCTGCAGTGCGCGCGGAGCTGGACGTGCAGGCCGCTTCGACCAGGCATTCCGACCGTGTCCGTCAAGCCCTGTCCGGCCCCCAATCGGGCGTGGTGCTGGTGGACGGCCTGGAACAGGGCATCGCGGCGTGTGATGCCTATGCCGCCGAGCACTTGGAGATCATGACCGAGGACGCTTCTGCCGTCGCGGCGCGGATCAGGAACGCCGGGGCGATCTTCGTGGGGGACTACAGCCCGGTCAGCCTTGGTGACTACTGCGCCGGCTCCAACCACGTGCTCCCCACCAGCGGAACCGCGGCCTTCTCCTCCGGCCTGAACGTCACCACGTTCCTGCGCGCCATCCAGGTGGTGAACTACAGCCGGGACGCCCTTGCTGAAGTCAGCAACCACATTGTGAACCTGTCGCGCGCAGAGGACCTGCCCGCCCACGGTGACGCGGTCACGGCGCGTTTCCCGGGCGCCGCCGGCTAAGCCCGGACAGGGCATTGGCACTACATGTAGTTGGTACGCCCACTACATGTAGTAATGACACGCTTGTTATTCACCCGCGAGCCGCCGTAAACTGGAGGCCGCGGCAGTAATGCCGCGAACCTGTGCCACCATAGTCTTCACCTGCCGACTGCCGATTCCACAGTCCCCGAAGGGACCCCTGCGAGAGAGGGACGCCATGTACTGTCCGTTCTGCCGCAATCCCGATTCCCGGGTCGTGGACAGCCGGATGGCTGACGACGGGTCCGCCATCCGCCGGCGCCGCCAGTGCCCGGAGTGCGGGCGCAGGTTCACCACCGTGGAGACCACCAGCCTGTCGGTCATCAAACGGTCCGGTGTCGGCGAACCCTTCAGCCGCAGCAAGGTCATCAACGGCGTCCGCAAGGCCTGCCAGGGGCGCCCTGTGAGTGAAGACGACCTCGCCATGCTGGCGCAGGAAGTCGAAGAGCAGATCCGCGCTTCCGGCGCCGCGGAAATCGACGCCCATGAGGTGGGCCTGGTCATTCTTGGTCCGCTGCAGAAGCTGGACGAGGTCGCCTACCTTCGCTTCGCGAGCGTCTACCAGGCCTTCGAATCCCTCGAGGACTTTGAGGCAGCCATCGCCCAGCTCCGCCACGAGGCGCAGGAAGATGCCACTGAAAGCCCTGCCACGCCGCGAAAGCCGGAAAAGACTTCCCTATAAGACTTCCGGCGGCAGCTGCGGAGGGGAAGCCGCAGCTGCCGCCGGTACCTCACCCGCCCATGGCGCGGCACGACCAGCCGTGAACGTGCACTGCCGCCGCCCAGTGGATTACTAAAAGGCAGAACACCAAAACGCAGAACACCCCTTCCGGATCCGGAAGGGGTGTTCTGCGTAGGCCGGGTGGGCCGGCGTCGCGGCGCAGCCTACTTGGCGAGTTTGTGCTTGAGGGCTATTTCGACTGCGGCGCCCACAATCCCGGCTTCGTTCCGGAGCACCGCCGGGACAATCGGGGTGCGGAGCTTGAGGTTGGGCAGGTATTCGTCGGCACGCTTGGAGATGCCGCCGCCAACAATGAACAGTTCGGGGGAGAAAAGGAACTCGACGTGGGAGAAGTAGCGCTGCAGCAGTACGCTGTATTCGTCCCAGGACAGCCCGTCCCGCTCACGGGCCACGGCGGAAGCCTTGGTCTCTGCATCGAAACCGTCCACCTCCAGGTGGCCCAGCTCCGCATTCGGGACGAGCTTCCCGTCGAAGATGAAAGCCGAGCCGATCCCGGTGCCAAGCGTGATGACCAGGACGGTTCCCTTCACGCCTTCGCCAGCGCCGTAGCGGGCTTCCGCGAGTCCGGCGGCATCGGCGTCGTTGATCACCTCAACCGGGCGGCCCAGCCGGGCAGTGAGGAGGGCATCGATGTCGGTGTCGAGCCAGCTCTTGTCCACATTCGCGGCGGAGTGGACCACGCCGTGCTGGATGATGCCGGGGAAGGTCACCCCGACCGGTGAGCCGGCCTCCGGGGCCTCCGGACGCGCGGAAAGCTCAGCTACCACCAGTGCCACGGCCTCGGCCACGGCCTCTGGGGTGGCCGGCTGCGGTGTGGGCACACGGAACCGGTCGCCCAGGAGCTTGCCCTTTTTCAGGTCGACGATGCCGCCCTTGATTCCCGTGCCTCCGATGTCGATGCCGATCAGCGGGGCGTTCTTGTGCGACTTCTCGTCTTTCTTGGCCAATGGGTTTCCGTTCGTGGCAGGGGACGGGCAGGGAATAGGGTGCAGGTGGCGTGCAGCTCCCGCGGACCTGTTAGGTCGCAGTGCGGCGCGTTACGGCAGGGTGAGGATTTCGGCGCCGTTATCGGTGACGAGGAGGGTGTGCTCGAACTGGGCGGTGCGCTTGTGGTCTTTGGTGACAACGGTCCAGTCGTCGGCCCACATGTCCCATTCCACAGTGCCCAGGGTGAGCATCGGTTCAATGGTGAAGACCATGCCGGCTTCGATGACGGTGTTGTAGGCCGGGGCGGCGTCGTAGTGCGGGATGATCAGCCCGGTGTGGAAAGCCTCGCCCACGCCGTGCCCGGTGAAGTCCCGGACCACACCGTAGCCGAAGCGCTTGGCGTAGGACTGGATGGCGCGCCCGATGACGTTGATTTCGCGGCCCGGGGCAACGGCCTTGATGGCCCTGTTCAGGGATTCCTGCGTCCGTTCAACCAGCAGCCGGGAATCCTCATCCACGTCCCCCACCAGGAAGGTGTGGTTGGTGTCGCCGTGTACGCCGCTGATGAAGGCGGTGATGTCGATGTTGATGATGTCGCCGTCCCGGACCACCGTGCTGTCCGGGATGCCGTGGCAGATGACCTCGTTCAACGAAGAGCACAGCGATTTGGGAAAGCCCCGGTAGCCGAGGGTGGAGGGGTAGGCGTTGTGGTCGAGGAGGAACTCATGGCCCACCTTGTCCAGCTGGTCGGTGGTGACACCGGGCTGAATGTGTTTTCCCACCTCGACGATGGCCTGCGCCGCGATCTTCCCCGCGATGCGGATCTTTTCGATGGTCTCGGCGGATTTCACCTCGGAGCCGGTGAACTTGGCCGGGGCGGGTTTGCCCACATACTCCGGGCGGGGGATGGACGCCGGGACGGGACGCTGCGGGCTGACGGTACCGGGGGTGAGGGTGCCGATGGGTGCAGTCGAGGCAAGGGAAGGCATAGATTGATCATATAAGGCACCACAGAACGCCCAACAACCGCGAAGCCGGGTATGCCGCCGTACGAATCAACGTTACGCGGATCACGTTCCGGACGCGCCGGCCGAACCCGAGGAGCAGCAATGCCTGAGTACTGGTACAACGTCAATACCCACGAGGTCGAAGAGGACAGGCTTTCCGACTGGAGCCAGCTGATCGGGCCCTACAAGACGAGGGAAGAGGCCGAGCACGCGATCGAGAAGGTCCGCGCCCGGAACGAGACCTGGGAAAAGGGCGACGACGACTGACGGGCAGGTGCCCGCCCGGAAGCAGGTGCCGGCCTAGAAGGAGTGCTCGGGTCCAGGGAACTGCCCGGTCCGGACGTCGTCGCCGTACTGCGTGGCTGCGTCGAGCAGCGTGCTGCGCAGGTCCGCGTACTGCTTGACGAACTTGGCCATCCGGCCACCGCGGAGTCCGGCCATGTCCTGCCAGACGAGCACCTGGCCGGTGGTTTCCTTGCCGGCCCCGATGCCCACTGTGGGAACGTCGACGGCGGCGTCCACGGCGGCTGCCGTCTCCGCCGGGACCATCTCCATCAGGACACAGAACGCGCCCGCCCCGGCCAAAGCGACGGCGTCGTCAATCAGGCGCTGTGCATCGTCGCCGCGGCCCTGGACCCGGTAGCCGCCCAGGGCATGTTCGCTCTGCGGGGTGAAACCGATGTGGGCCATGACAGGTACACCGGCCTGGACCATGGCCCGGACGGTGGGGGCGTAGTAGGCGCCGCCTTCGATCTTGACCGCATGAGCCAGGCCCTCTTTCAGGAAGCGCACGCCGGTGGCCACGGCCTGCTCCGCGGAAACCTCGTAGCTGCCGAAGGGCAGGTCCGCCACCACCAGTGCGCGTTTGGCGGTACGCGCAACCGCCCGGCAGAGGGGGAGGAGCTCGTCAACGGTGACGGGCAGGGAGGTCTCGTTCCCAAAGACATTGTTGGAAGCGGAGTCACCCACCAGGAGGACCTCGATCCCGGCGGCGTCGAAGATTTCGGCAGTGTACTGCTCGTAGGCGGTCAACATCGCGAACCGGGTCCCGTCCCGCTTGGCCTGCTGCAGGTGGTGGATGCGTACCTTGGCCGGCTTCCGCTCAGCTGCGGGCGCCGGCTGCGCAGGGCCGCTGCCGTAGGGGGCGGGTACTTCGGCGGACGCGCGTGAATCGGAGCTGTTGGAGGCCATGGGACGAGCGTAGTGCGGTACCGGCCGTCCAAGCTACCGCGGGGGAGGGCGGCAAAGGTGATAACCGTCATACCCAAGGGCGTCCGCCCGCTGCCGGGGAACGGGAAAACCGGCGCCGCGGGCTGCCGTGGACCGTGCGGCAGGTTAATGCTGTGTTACGTGCGGCGCAGGCTCAAGCATCGGCGTCGAATGCTTAGTACAGTGTTTGTGAACTGCTGCCGGCTTTCCCCATGCGTGGACCCGGAGCATGGACGTTGACCGGAGAAGAGGCCATCATGGACCGCCAGCAAGAGTTTGTCCTGCGCACAATCGAAGAGCGCGACGTACGTTTCGTCCGCCTGTGGTTTACCGACGTCGTGGGATCGCTGAAGTCTGTGGCGCTGGCGCCGGCCGAGGTTGAAGGGGCGTTCGAGGAAGGCCTCGGCTTCGACGGCTCCTCCATCGAAGGCCTGGCCAGGGTCTTTGAATCGGACATGCTGCTGCAGCCAGACCCGGCAACCTTCCAGATCCTGCCGTGGCGTGGCGAGACGGAACAGACCTCACGGATGTTCTGCGACATCCTGACCCCTGACGGCGAGCCTTCCACCGCTGATCCACGGAATGTCCTCAAACGGACTCTTGCCAAAGCCGCGGACATGGGCTTCACCTGTTATACGCATCCTGAGATCGAGTTCTACCTGCTCAAGTCCCAGGAACCGGGCCCCGACGGCGCGCCGGTACCGGTGGACGAGGGCGGCTATTTCGACCATGTGCCCGGGGGCGTCGCCCAGGACTTCCGCCGGACGGCCGTGACCAT
This sequence comes from Pseudarthrobacter sp. SL88, assembly GCF_026672455.1. Classification (NCBI taxonomy): domain Bacteria; kingdom Bacillati; phylum Actinomycetota; class Actinomycetes; order Micrococcales; family Micrococcaceae; genus Pseudarthrobacter; species Pseudarthrobacter sp. SL88. The sequence continues at coordinate 2,288,257 of NZ_JAPPRD010000001.1, read as the reverse complement.
GCTGGAGTCGGTGGGAATCTCGGTGGAGTTCAGCCACCACGAAGGCGGCCCGGGCCAGAACGAAATCGACCTCCGCTACGCCGACGCCCTGCAGACGGCGGACAACATCATGACGTTCCGCACGGTCATCAAGGAGGTCGCCCTCCAGCAGGGAACCTACGCCACCTTTATGCCGAAGCCGTTCACCGCCCACCCCGGCTCAGGCATGCACACCCACTTCTCGCTTTTCGAAGGCGACAGCAACGCGTTCTTCGAAGCCGGCGCGGAATACCAGCTCTCCAAGACCGCCCGACAGTTCATCGCCGGCATCCTCAAGCACGCGCCGGAATTCACAGCCGTCACCAACCAGTTCGTCAACTCCTACAAGCGGCTCTGGGGCGGCGGCGAGGCGCCCAGCTACCTCAGCTGGGGCCACAACAACCGCTCCGCGCTGGTCCGCGTGCCGCTGTACAAGCCGGGCAAGGGCCAGTCTGCCCGGATCGAATACCGCGGCATCGATTCGGCCGCCAACCCCTACCTGGCCTATGCGGTGCTCCTGGGCGCCGGGCTCAAGGGCATTGAGGAAGGCTACGACCTCCCCGCCGCAGCCGAGGACGATGTCTGGTCGCTGAGCTCGGCCGAACGCCGGGCCATGGGCCACGACCCCCTGCCGGCCAGCCTCCATGACGCCATCCGCACCATGGAGGACTCGGAACTCATGCCGCAAATCCTGGGCGAGCAGGTCTTCGAGCACTTCCTCCGCAACAAGCGCGCGGAATGGCAGGACTACCGGCTGCAGGTGACGCCCTACGAACTGCAGCGCAACCTCGGCATCCTCTAGGCGGCGGGCGTGAGCCTGGCACGCCGCCTCATCGCGGCCGGTTTCAGCGACCTGGACAAAGGCGAACGCTTCCTGGCGGCCCGTGAGCTGGAGGGGCTGGACCAGGACCGGCTGTTTGCCGGGCTGCACATTGCGGCGAGTCCTGACGCCGCGCTGCAGTCCCTGGTCAGGTTGATCGAGAAATATCCTGACCTGCGGGCCACCGCGGGAGCTGACCTTGAGACCAGCGAGCCGCTGTACCGGGTGCTCGGCGCTTCCGAGGCGCTGGGCGAGTTCCTCATCAGGCACCCGGAGCACCTGGCGGCTTTCGACGTCCGGACCAGCCCGGAGCCCTTGCCGGCCGATCCCGCGGACCTGCGGGCCACACTGCTGCAGGCCGTGGGCGCCGACCCGCGCGCATCACGGCCGGTGGCGTCGACCACCGGTCCTGACGCGTACGCTGCCCTGCGCACGGCGTACCGCAGGGGGGTGGTGGACCTGGCCATCAAGGATCTCTGCGCAGCGGACCCGCTGGACTTCCTGCCCTCCGTGGGAGGCGAGCTGGCCGACCTCGCCGGCGCGGCCATCGAAGCCGGCCTTGCCGTGTCGCGGGCCGAGGCGGCAGAACAGTTCGCCGCCGCCGACGTCGCCGACGTGGGTTTGGCGGTCATCGGGATGGGCAAGTGCGGCGCCCGCGAGCTGAACTACATCTCCGACGTCGACGTCATCTACGTCATTGATGCCGGGCAGCTGGAGGACGCGCAAGCCAACACCATCGGAACAGCGCTGGCCAGTGGGATCTCCCGCGCCATCTCCTCCGTGGCCCGCGAACCCGGCCTCTGGGAGGTCGACGCGAACCTGAGGCCGGAGGGCAAGTCCGGGCCGCTGGTTCGCACCTTGGCTTCCCACGAGGCCTACTATGCGCGCTGGGCTGAAAGCTGGGAGTTCCAGGCGCTGCTGAAGGCGCGCACCATCGCAGGGGATGCCCGGCTGGGCCGCCGGTATGAGGAAGCGGTGGCCCCGCTGATCTGGAATTCCGCCAGCCGCGACGGGTTCGTCGAGTCCGTGCAGGCCATGCGCCGCCGGGTGACCGAGCACATCCCCGCTGCCGAGGAGCAGCGGCAGATCAAGTTGGGCCGCGGCGGCCTGCGCGATGTGGAGTTCACCGTCCAGTTGCTGCAGCTGGTCCACGGCAAGGCGGACGAGACTTTACGACGCCGGGACACCACATCGGCGATTGCGGCACTGTCGGCGGGCGGCTACATCGGACGCACGGACGCCGCAGCCTTCGACAACGCCTACCGGTACCTTCGGCTCCTGGAGCACCGGATCCAGCTGTTCCAGCTGCGCCGCACCCACCTGATGCCGGTGGCCGAACCGGCATTGCGTGCCCTGGCGAAGGCGGTTCTTGGCCCGTTCTCCAATGAGCGGCCGCACCCCGATGCCCTGCTGGCCGCCTGGCAAAAGACCAAACGGTCCGTCCGGGAACTGCACGAACGGATCTTCTACAGGCCACTGCTCAACACGGCGGCCAAACTCAGCAGTGAGGATGCCAGGCTCACCCCTGAGGCAGCGCAGGCCCGGTTGGCGGCGCTGGGATACAGTGACCCGCAGGGCGCCATGCGGCACATCGAAGCCCTGACGGCCGGTGTCAGCCGGCGTGCTGCCCTGCAGCGCCAACTGCTACCCATCCTCCTCGACTGGCTCGCCGAGGGGGTGGATCCCGACGCCGGCCTGCTGGCCTTCCGCCGGGTCAGCGAGGCCCTGGGAACCACCCACTGGTACCTTGGCCTGCTCCGCGACTCGAACGCCGCCGCCGAACGGCTCTGCCACATGCTTTCCAACTCGCGGCTGATTGCCGACCTGTTGGAAGTGTCCCCGGAATCGGTTGCCTGGCTGGGGCAGGACAAGGACCTTGTTCCGGTGTCCTTCGATGCGCAGTGGCAGGAAATTACGTCCAAGATGTCACGGCACTCGGATCCGGAAAGCGCCATGCGCCTGATCCGGCTCATCCGCCGGAGGGAAATCCTCCGCATCGCCGTGGCTGATTCGGCCGGGCTGCTGGACCAGGACCAGGTGGGCTCTGCTCTCGCGGATACGGACAGGGCCGCCGTCCTGGGCGCCCTGCGCGTGGCCGAGGGGATCGTGTCCGCCGGTGGCCCCCTGAAAACCGCGGTGCTGGTGGTTGCCATGGGCCGGCAGGGCGGGCGGGAAATCGGGTACGGCTCCGACGCCGATGTCATGTACGTCCACCGGGCCCTGCCGGGCTTTTCCGAGGCTGAGGCCCAGGAACAGGCGGGAAGGATCGTCGCCAAGGTGTCCAGCCTGCTGACCCAGCCGTTGAAACCGGCCATTATGGCCGAACGCGTCCTGCAGATGGACGCTGACCTTCGGCCGGAAGGCAAGAACGGGGCCATGGTCCGCTCCCTGGAATCCTTCGCCGAGTACTACCGGCGGTGGTCACTGATCTGGGAAGCCCAGGCGCTGCTCCGTGCGCGTCCGATGGCCGGTGACGACGGCCTCGCCGCCGACTTCCTGGCCCTGATCGACCCCATTCGCTATCCCGAGTCCGTCGCGGGGCAGGACATCCGGGAGATCCGCAGGGTCAAGGCCCGGGTGGAGTCGGAACGGCTGCCCCGCGGCGCCGATCCCGCCCGGCACCTGAAGCTGGGCCGCGGCGGCCTGAGCGACGTCGAATGGCTGGTCCAGCTGCTCCAGCTCCAGCACGCCGGAGAACACCCGGAGCTGCGGACCACGTCCACCCTTCCGGCGCTGGAGGCCGCGGCTGCGCTTGGGCTGCTGTCCCGGGACGACGCCGGGACGCTGGCGCAGGCCTGGCGGCTCGCCAGCAGGATCAGGTCCGCGAACGTCATCTGGAACGGCAAGGCCTCCGACCTTCTGCCCTCATCCCGGCGCGACCTGGAAGCGGTGGCCCGGTGGTGCGGCTACGAGCCCGGCCACGCCGCAGCCCTGGAGGAGGACTACCTGCGGGTCAGCCGGCGGGCACGTGGAGTCTTTGAGCGCATTTTCTATGGGCACTGACGGATTCTTCGGGTCAGTTTGGATCATCCCGCTGCGGGACCTGGATGCGGACGCCCAGGCAATCCAGCTGGACGCTGTGGCAAGGCTCCAGCTCGGGCCCGGCCAGGAGAGATTCGTGGGTGATCCTTTGCGGATGGCCCTCACGGGCCTGGCCGAAGAGGGGCGGCACCCCTTCGTGATGGAGGCCGGCGGGCGGGCCATAGGCGTACTCACCCTGCAGTCAGGAGCAGCCACCCTGGCCGGCTGGCCGGAGGACGGCTCCGCCTGGCTGCTCCGGGGATTCCTTGTGGACCGGCGCCACCAGGGCAAAGGCCTGGGAACGCTGGGAGCTGCCGCCGCCGTGGTGGCGGCAGGAAAACTCGAGCGCCGGCACCCAACGGGTGCTTCCGGCGTCGTACTCTCCGTCAACGAGGCCAATGGCCCGGGGCTGGCCGCATACCTGAAGGCCGGCTTCGTGGACCACGGCCGGTACACCGGCGGATCTGCGGGGCCGCAGCGGACCCTGTTCATGCCGTTCGCCCAGGCCACAATGAGGTAACACCCGCGGGCCGTTATTGCGTTGGGAAAGCGTTTATTCGATGATGTGGAATGGCGGTGTTCTTCAACCTTGTTGGGGGGAAGGCTCGAACAGTCTTCGTCTCGGGGGGCATTCGTCAGGAGGTCTGGCTCCCGGTCTCAGCACGTCTGGAGCCGGGCCTCCACCTTTTAACCACTCCGGGCATTCGGCCCGGGAACGCGAAAGGCGGCCACCGGATCACCGGTGGCCGCCTTTCGCTGTCTCAGCGGGCCTGGCGGTACTGCCAGGCGGAGTGGAGACTAGACGCCGTAGTAGAGCTCGAACTCGTAGGGGTTCGGGCGCAGGGACAGCGGGCGGATCTCGTTCTCGTACTTGTACTCGATCCAGGTGTCGATCAGGTCCTGGGTGAAGACGCCGCCGGCCTGCAGGAACTCGTTGTCCTCGCGCAGTGCTTCCAGGGCTTCTTCCAGGGTGCCCGGCGCCTTGGGGATGTCCTTGGCTTCCTCGGCGGGCAGTTCGTAGAGGTCCTTGTCGATCGGTGCCGGGGGCTCGATGCGGTTGCGGATGCCGTCAATGCCGGCCATCAGCTGGGCAGCGAACGCCAGGTACGGGTTCGAGGAGGGGTCCGGAGCGCGGAATTCGATGCGCTTGGCCTTCGGGTTGGAACCGGTGATCGGGATGCGGATACCGGCGGAGCGGTTGCCCTGCGAGTACACCATGTTGACCGGAGCTTCGAAGCCCTTGACCAGGCGGCGGTAGGAGTTCACCGTCGGGTTGGTGAAGGCCAGGACGGCGTCGGCGTGCTTCAGCAGGCCGCCGATGTACCAGCGGGCAGTGTCGGACAGGCCGGCGTAGCCCTTCTCGTCGTAGAACAGCGGATCGCCGTTGCTCCACAGCGACTGGTGGCAGTGCATGCCCGAGCCGTTGTCACCGAAGACCGGCTTCGGCATGAAGGTGACCGACTTGCCCCAAGCGTCAGCGGTGTTCTTGATGACGTACTTGAACTTCTGCAGGTCATCGGCAGCGTGGGTCAGGGTAGTGAACTTGTAGTTGATCTCGGCCTGGCCGGCGGATCCAACTTCGTGGTGGCTGCGCTCGACCTCAAGTCCGGCCTCATCCAGGGCAACACACATGGCGTCGCGCAGGTCGGCCTGCTTATCCGTGGGGGAAACCGGGAAGTAGCCGCCCTTGACGGGGGTCTTGTAACCGAGGTTTCCACCCTCTTCCTCACGGCCGGTGTTCCAGTGCGCTTCTTCGGAGTCGATCTTGTAGAAGCTGCCCTGCGGGGAGGACTGGTACTGGACGTTGTCGAAGACGAAGAACTCGGCCTCGGGAGCGAAGAACGCGGTGTCAGCGATGCCGGTGGAAGCCAGGTACGCCTCGGCCTTCTCGGCCACGCCGCGGGGGTCCCGGTGGTAGGGATCGCCGGTGCGCGGGTTCACGATGGAGAAGTTCAGCGCGAGGGTCTTTTCCATGCGGAAGGTGTCCAGGAACGCGGTGGTCACATCGGGGATCAGCTGCATGTCCGATTCGGCGATGCCCTGGAAGCCACGGATGGAAGAACCGTCGAAGAGCTGGCCGTTGACGAAGAAGTCAGCATCAACGCTCTTAGCCGGAACGTTGAAGTGCTGCTGGACGCCGGGAAGGTCGGTGAAGCGGATATCGACGAACTTTACATCTTCGTCCTTGATGAACTTGAGGACTTCGTCCGCAGTCTTGAACATCTATGCTCCTAACGCATATGTAAATATCTGGCCTCAGCCATATGATCCAGCGCAATCCGAAAGCAGGGAAGACGCAAGGTTTTCCGTGCTGTGGCCCTGCCGCAGATACCTGCCGGGGAGATTGCTTGAAACTGCTAACAGCCTATGGACGCGGCATTTCCCGTCCGTGTCCACATTGTTTCGGGCAGGTTACAGAATGCCCTGTTATGACCACGCTATCGGGTGTCCACACTGTGGTCTAACCCCATCCGCGATGTGGGCGCCGTGCACCGGGCCGGCGCGGGGGGTCGAGGCCGGTAAACTTGGACGGTGGTAGATCGCAAAGACCTTGGCTCCTGGCTCACCGGGCCGGACACGTCCGGCATTTCCAAGTACCCCGGTGAGCGCCTGGGCTTGCCCGAATCGGGGCCGGGGTCCATTGCCCGGGCGGGCCGGCGGATCGTTGCCATCATGATCGATTGGGGCATCGCCCTGCTGATCAGCAACTTCGCCTTCGCCGGCGACGCATGGGCAACCTTGGGAATCTTCGCCCTTGAGCAGATCCTCCTGGTGGGCACGCTCGGATACAGCATCGGCCACCGCGTGGTGGGTATTTCGGTGGTGCGCCCCGGCGGCGGGACGCCCGGGCCGTTGGCCGCCTTGGTGCGGGCCGTACTGCTGTGCCTGGTGATCCCGGCCGTGATCTTTGATCCCGACCAGCGCGGCCTGCACGACAAAGCGATGAACACCCTGCTGATCCGCCGCTGAGCAGACGCGGGTGGGGGGCTGGCGCTAGGCCTGGCTTTCTTCCGACACCTTGGACCGGCTGGTTTCCGGGGCCGGTGCGACGGCGTCGGCAGCAGCCAGCAAACCGCGCTTATCGGCCCAGCGTTCGAAGAGAATGGTGGCGAACGGGAAGACCGCTGAGAGCCCGGCAAAAAGCGCCACGGTGAACGGCCAGCGCTGCAGGCGCCAGAGCACCAGGGCCGCCACGCCGTAGCCAACAAACAGAGCTCCATGGATAGGTCCGGCCACCTGCACACCGATCTCGGTGGTGCCGGCAATCCATTTGAAGTACATGCCGATCAGCAGGGCTGCCCAGCTGAAAGCCTCGGCGACGGCGAGGATACGGAAAGCGCGGATGGCCACGTTGCGAAGGGGCATGGGTTGTCCTGTCCTGTAAGGCGGTCGTCATCGTTGGTTGGCGGGGCGCCGTTAACTGCTTGGGCGCGGGGTATCTTGCTGGCCAACGGAAATGGCCTGTTCAAGAAAAACGCCCCCGGCTGCCGGAAGGATCCGGTGGCCGGGGCGCTGTTTAGGCCTAGCGTCCGCGGTTGGGGCGGGCTTTGTAGGGGTCGATGCCCTTGGGGATGGGCAGCCGGTTCCCCAGGGATGCGATCCGCTTGGAAACGGCATTCACTTCAAGCTTGGTCAGTTCCTTCTTCAGCTTGCCCATCTTCTTTGCCACCTGGCTGATGGGCACCTGGCCCTCGCCGCGGCCGCTTTCGATGACGTGCACCGTCACGTTGGGCAGGATCCGGGCAAGGCGCTTGCGCTCGGCATCGAGCAGAGGCTTCACCCGGAGCGTGGGGCCTTCGCTGACCAGTACGACGCCGGGCCGGCCGATGGCGCGGAAGACGGCATCCTGTGTGCGCGGATTGACGGCGACAGGCTGTTCCTCGGTGATCCAGCCGCGGCGGAGGGTACCCAGTGCGGCGCCTGAGGCCCCGGGCTGGTTTTCGATCTGGGCGAAAGCCGCCCGTTCCGCGCGCCGGGACAGGATCAGCGTGGCGCCGAGCAGGCCCAGCGGGATGCCGATGATCAGGCCGGTGATCCAGTTCTCAAGCCAGAAACCCACCAGGAAGCTGACGGCCACAACGCCCAGGAAGACCAGCAGCATCAGCCACGGGACCATGGGGTCGTGGCGGCGGGTCATGTTGAAGACCTCACCGATCTGCTTGAGGCGGCTGGGCTTTTTGGCCTTCGCCTCTTTCGGCTTGCGGGAGAACAGTCCGCGCTTTGCCGCGCTGGAGTCCGCCGGGGTGGAGTTGCTGGAGTCAGGGGATTTCGCCATAGTGCCTCAATTCTACGTGACCAAAGCCGAAGGGCCGGACGCCGGAAAGATCCGGTGTCCGGCCCTGGGTGGCAGTGGCTGCCGGGTCAGGAACGGGCGGCCAGGAGCGTGCTGGCTTCCTGGCGGGTGGTGCCGGAGTCCTGGATGCCGTCGGCGATGTGGGCGAGTTCGGCGGGGATGTCGCGGCCTTTTTTGCGCATGGCGGTGGCCCAGAGGCGGCCGGCGCGGTAGGAGGAGCGGACCAGGGGGCCGGACATGACGCCGAGGAAGCCGATCTCTTCGGCTTCGTGCTGGAGGTCGACGAATTCCTGGGGTTTGACCCACCTGTCTACGGGGAGGTGGCGTTCGGAGGGGCGGAGGTATTGGGTGATGGTGATCAGGTCGCAGCCGGCCTGGTGGAGGTCGCGGAGGGCTTCGGAGATTTCTTCGCGGGTTTCGCCCATGCCGAGGATGAGGTTGGATTTGGTGACCATGCCCAGGTTCCGGCCCTGGGTGATGACGTCGAGGGAGCGTTCGTAGCGGAACGCGGGGCGGATGCGCTTGAAGATCCGGGGGACGGTTTCGACGTTGTGGGCGAAGACTTCGGGTTTGGAGTCGCAGATCGCGGCGATGTGGCCGGGGTTGCCGGAGAAGTCGGGGATGAGGAGTTCGACGCCGGTGCCGGGGTTCAGTTCGTGGATTTTGCGGACGGTTTCGGCGTAGAGCCAGACGCCTTCGTCTTCGAGGTCGTCGCGGGCAACGCCGGTGACGGTGGCGTAGCGCAGTTGCATGGATTGGACGGAGCGGGCCACTTTGGTGGGTTCGAACCGGTCCACGGGGGAGGGTTTGCCGGTGTCGATCTGGCAGAAGTCGCAGCGGCGGGTGCATTCGGAGCCGCCGATGAGGAAGGTGGCTTCCTTGTCTTCCCAGCATTCGAAGATGTTGGGGCAGCCGGCTTCTTCGCAGACGGTGTGCAGGCCTTCTTTTTTGACCAGGTTCTTGAGCTGGACGAATTCCGGGCCCATCTGGACTTTGGCCTTGATCCACTCCGGTTTGCGTTCCACCGGGACAGCCGCGTTGCGCTGCTCGATCCGCAGCAACTTCCGGCCTTCGGGTGCCAATGTCACAGTAGAGCTCCTTCGGGGCTTGAAACGAGTGCTTCTTCGTGCTTGCGGAATTCTTCCACGAAGCGTTCGGCGATGTCGGCGGGGCGGATGTCCTTCCCGGTTTCCCGGGACATGGTTGTAACGCCGGCGTCGGTGATGCCGCAGGCAATGATCTGCCCGTAGGGGGCGAGGTCGTTACTGCAGTTGATGGCGACACCGTGCATGGTCACGCCGTTGAGGACACGGATGCCAATGGCGGCGATCTTGCGGTCGGGCCCGTTGGCGTCGGCCTTGACCCATACACCGGCGCGGCCCTTGATGCGTTCAGCACGGATGCCGTAATCGGCCATGACGGCGATCATGACGGCTTCGAGCCGCTCCACATAGTCACGGATCCCGGCGCGGTTCCTCAGTTTCAGGATGGGGTACGCGATGAGCTGGCCCGGACCATGCCAGGTGAGCTTGCCGCCGCGGTCCACGGCCACCACGGGAGTCCCGTCGAAAGGCCGTTCGTGGTCCTCGGTCAGCTTGCCTGCGGTGTAAACGGCTGCGTGCTCCAGCAGGAGCACGGTGCTGGGTGCCTCATCGGCCACCACTTTTCCGTGAAGTTCGCGTTGAAGGTCCCAGGCGTGCTGGTAATCAACGAACTCCGGGGCTAGACCCAGCCCTGAAAACTCAAGAGTCATGCCTTCCAGCTTAGACCCCGCAGCGCCGCGGACTGGGTTTAGTGTCTAAGCTCACCAGCGGCCTTCACCTGCGCCCACAATGTGACTGAAGGCCAGCTCCGGCTGTGGATAACTTCTGCAGCCGTCTGCGGATTCCGCTAGACATGGGACATGGATGATTTGCAGGCTCCCGACGTCCCGGGTTTTGCGGTTGACCGGCTCCTGGGCCGGGGAAGCAGCGCGTCCGTCTGGCTTGCCGCTGAGCAGGCCACGGGCAGGAAATACGCCGTAAAGTGCTTCCACCCCGGCTCCGGTGAGTCACGCGGCCGGGGAGAGACGTCGGAGGACGCGGTGAGAAGGGAAATCCGGATCCTCTCCGTCCTGGACCACCAGCACCTGGTCAGGGCCCACGACGCCGTCAGCCTGCACCCCGGGCCGCCCGGCGACGCGGAAGGACAGGCTCCGACTGCCCTCATCATGGACTACGCGTCCGGTGGCTCCCTGGGTCAGCTCCTTGGCTCCCGCGGCCGGCTCAGCGTCGGTGAAACCGTAACGGTACTGACTCCCATCGCCCAGGCGCTGTCCTATCTCCATGGGAAAGGATTCACGCATGGGGACGTTTCGCCCGGCAACGTGCTGTTCACCGGCCAGGGCAAGCCGATGCTGTCGGACCTGGGAATCGCCCGGATGCTGGGGGACCCCGCCGGCGGAGCAGGCCACGGCACACCCGGCTTCGTGGATCCTGCACCGGTGGATGCGGTCCGCGCAGGGCTGCAACCCGAGAGGGATGTCTATGCGGCGGCGGCCCTCGGATGGTTCTGCCTCACCGGTGCCGCGCCCCCACGCACGGCAGACCGGCCACCGCTGCCGCTCTTGGTTCCCGGTGTACCTGTGGACCTCGCTGCAGCCCTGGAAGCAGGTCTCAGCGAAGACCGCAGGCTCCGTCCCACCGCCGGTGCCTTGGCAACCGCTGTCTACCGCAGCGCCGCGCCTGTGCCGGTGGACCTTTCTGCCGCCGTCCATCCCACCGTCATCCCGGAGCTCCTGACGCGCAGGCACGTGCCGCCGCCCTCACCGGGCCGGCTGAAGGAACGGTTGGGGACATTGCGCCGGCGGGTGGCCACGCCGCCGCGGCTGACGGCAGTCCCCGCCGCAACGGGCGAACCAGCACGGCGGAAGGACACGGGTGGTGCTCCTGTGCGTTCCCGGAAGCACGCAGGCGGGCGCCGGAACGGGGCTCACCGCAGTGTGACTCCAACCGGTGCTCGCCAGCGCCGGACCGTCCTCGCAACAGGCGCGGCTGCCGGTGCGGCGATGGTCCTGTGGCTGACTCCCTTGTCCCAGGTGGCCCTGGGCACCCTGGATCCCGCCGGCGACGGCAGGGCTGCGGCAGAGGCAGCTTCCGCCACTGCCGGAGACTCTGCTGCGGTTCAGGCAGGCGGCCCTGCCGCACTGGACGAGGCCAGGGCCCTGGCGGCGTCCGCACAACCTGCGGACGCCCTGCGTGGCCTTGCGGCGCTGCGTGACCACGCTTTCCGCAGCGGCCAGGTGGACCTGCTGGCGGAAGTCAACGCCTCCGGGTCGCCGGCGGCCGCTGCCGACCATCTCACTGCGGAGAGGCTGTCAGCTTCGGGCAGGGTGCTTTCAGGCTTCATCAGCACGCTCTCGGACATCCGGACAGAACCGGGTCCAACGGATTCGCGCGCGGTTGTCCAGGCCACCGCCGCCACATCAGCCTGGGAAGAGAAGGACACCACAGGAACTGTTGCCGCAAAAGGTGCTGCTGCACCCGGCCAGCCCCTGCGTTTGGTCCTCATTGCAGAGGACGGCAAGTGGCGGATCAGCGAGATCCTCCCCGGCTCCTGAAACCGCGCCCCGCCGCTGCAGCCCGCACCAGGCTCACCAGGTTAGCGTCAGGCCGGGTACGCGGCCTTGTCGTTGCCGGCAACCCAGGCGGCCGCCTCCGTCAAACCAGGATGTTCCCAGCGGAAACCGGCCGCCGACAACACGGCAGGCTCCATCCTCTGACTGGCCAGCAGCAGCTCTTCGGCCAGGTCGCGCATCAGCAGGCGCAACACCGGGCCCGGGACCCGCAGGACAGCAGGCCGGTGCAGCGCATGGGCCAGTGCGGCCACGATGCTGTTGACGTCAGCCTGCTCGGGGGCGCACAGGTTAACGGGGCCACGGATGTCGGATTCCAGCAGGAACAGGAAAGCCTTTGACACATCCGGCAGGGAGATCCAGGGCCAGTACTGGCGGCCGTCCCCGAACGGTCCGCCGATGCCGAGGCGCAAGAGGGGAAGCAGCCTGCCCAAGGCGCCGCCTGAGCGGCTGAGGACAACGCCGGTGCGGGGCGTGACAGTCCGCACGCCTGGCGGGGCGGCGGCAGCGGCCTGTTCCCATTCGACACAGATGCGGGACAGGGTGCCCGACCCCGCGGACGCATCTTCGCGAAGCACGGTGTATCCCGCGTCGCCGTAATACCCGGAGCCTGATTGGCTGATAAAGGTGGGCGGCGGGCTGTCCACCTGCTGCATCGCCCGGACCAGGGTTTCCGTAGACCGGAGCCGCGAACTGAACAACTCTTCAACCCGCTTGCGCGTCCACGGGCGGTCGCCGATTCCGGCACCGGAAAGATTGACGACGGCATCCGCGCCCTCAAGTGCCCGGGGATCCAGTTCCCCGGCGGCCGGATCCCAGCGGACTTCGGCGGCCGTCTTCGGTTCCCGGCGCACCAGGGACACGACGTCATGCCCTGCCTCCCTGAAGGTGGCGGACATGGACGTGCCGATCATTCCCGAGGCCCCGGACATAAGGATGCGCATGCTCCATCACACCACGGACCCGGCCCCAAGGCACGTCCCGCGGCGCCGGGTAAGGGATGACTATGATCGAACGATGACCTCTTCGAGCTACTTCCGTTTTCCGCATCTTCACGGCGATCTGGTCACCTTCGTGGCCGAGGATGACGTCTGGATTGCGCCACTGGACGGGGGCCGCGCGTGGCGTGTCTCCTCGCTCCAGCTGCCCGCCCGAAACCCGCGCTTCACCCCGGACGGCAAGAAGCTGGTGTGGACGGTGGTCCAGGGAACGGCGCCGGAAGTGGTCGCGGCGGACGTCGACGGCGGCGGTTACCGGCAGCTGACCTACTTCGGCCACAGCACCACCCGGGTCAAGGGCTTCACCGCCGGCGGCGCCGTGGTGGTGACCAGCGCGTTCCGGCAGGCCGAAAGCCGCCACACACATGCGTACAGCGTGCCGCTCGAAGGCGGCTGGGCGGAGGAACTGCCGTTTGGTCCCGTGGAGTCGGTGGCCTTCGGCCCGGAAGTGGGAGATGAGCGCCCCGTCGTGGTGGCCAGCGTGCTGTCCCGCGAACCCGCTTGGTGGAAGAGGTACCGCGGCGGCACGGCAGGGAAGCTGTGGATCGATACTGACGGCAACGGCGAATTCGAACGGCTGCTGCCGGACCTGGAAGGAAATTTTGCCGATCCCCTGTGGGTGGACGGCCGGGTGGCCTTCCTCTCCGACCACGAGGGCTACGGCAACCTCTATTCGGTCCTTCCCAACGGCAAGGACCTGCGCCGGCACACCGACCACGAGGACTTCTACGTCCGCCACGCCGCCACGGACGGCAGCCGGGTCATCTTCGAATCCGCCGGTGAACTGTGGGTACTGAAGGACCTTGGGTCCGAGGCCGTCCGCCTTGATATCACCCTCGGGTCCGCCTCGCAGTCCCGCCGCCCCGCCCTCCTGAAGACTTCAAAGCACCTGGGTACCGCAGTGCCCGATGCCACCGGTTCAGCCAGCGCGGTGGAGGCGCACGGCACCATCCACTGGCTCCGCCACAAGGACGGGCCTTCGCGCATTATCGAGGCCACACCGGGCGTGCGCGGCCGCCTTCCCCGGCCGCTCGGCGACGGCCGCATCGCCTACATTGCGGACCACGGCGGCATCGAAGCCCTGCACATCAGGGACATCGTGGCAGCCATCGACCACCCGGCCATGCCCGCAGGCGCCGAGCCGGCAACGCCGTCCGCCGGCGACACGCCGGAGGCAGCCAATCCCGTGGAAGCAGACACCGGTTCAGGCTCCGGGCGGGCGGATGCCGTTGCTTTGCCCCAGCCCGTGCCTGCGGCCGGCGCCGCGGTGCTGGCGGGATCTGCGCAATCTTCGCCCGTTGTGCCGGCCAACTCCCGCACGGGTGGCAGCGACGAACAGCAGCCGGAGGTGGCCGCGGAGGAGGGGACCGGCGAACCTGCCGCACCCGCCTCGGCTCCCGCTGCCACGCAGATTGCCGTTCCGACGCCGTCGCGCGTAAGTGCCCTTGAGGCGAGCCCCGACGGACGGTGGCTGGCCCTGGGGACGTCGTTCGGCGACGTGTACCTCGCCGACGCCGCCTCGGGCGAACTGACCCGGGTGGCCAGCATCGGTGAGGGAACCATCTCCGACCTCGCCTGGTCCGGCGACTCCGCCTGGCTGGTCTGGTCCGAGCCTGTCACCTCCTTCGGCTCGCGCAGCCGGCTGCGGGCTGCCAGCATCGCTGCCCCGGGCTCCGATCCCGTGGAGGTTACCGACGGACGGTTCTGCGACAGGTCGCCGGCGTTCACCCCGGACGGGAAGTACCTGGCCTTCCTCTCCAACCGCAGCTTCGACCCCGTCTACGACGGCCACTCCTTCGATCTGTCCTTCCCCAGCCCCATCAAGCCTTACCTCGTGGCCCTCGCCGCCGGTACGCCATCGCCGTTCGGACCGGACGTGGCGCCCGGGGCAGCCGGTGCAGACGCCGCTTGGCCCGATGCCGCTGATGCGGACGCACAGGACGGGCCGCCGGCGGTCCGCGTGGATTCCGAGGGCCTGGCCCACCGGGTCATCGGTGTTCCGGTTCCGCAGGGTAACTACACCGGTCTCTCGGCAACCAAGGGCGCGCTTCTGTGGCTTGACGCTGCCCTCTCCGGCGTCACCGGCGACGGCAAGGCAAGCCAGGAGGACAAGGACACCCGTCCCAGCCTGGTGCGGTACGACCTCGGCCGCCGCAAGCAGGAAACCCTGGTGGAGTCCCTGGACAGCTACCGGCTCTCGGGCGACCGGACCAAGGCCGTGGTCATTGCCGACAAACAGGTCACTGTGGTTCCGTCCGATGCCAAGGCGGATGAGGAATCCGGCAAGCTGGTCAAGGTGGACCTGGGGCGCATCCGAGTGATGATGGACCCCGTCAGCGTCTGGGGGCAGGCTTTCGACGAGGCCTGGCGCCTGCAGCGGGACTTCTTCTGGGCCGAAGACATGGCGGGCCAGGACTGGGACTCGATGCGCAACCGGTACCGTCCCCTGGTGGACCGGCTGGGCTCGCATGACGACCTCGTTGACCTGCTGTGGGAGCTCCACGGCGAGCTGGGCACGTCGCATGCCTACGTCCGCCCAGCGGCCGTGACGGAGAACGGGAGCCGCGGTCAGGGCCGGCTGGGAGCCGATCTGGCCCATACCGCGTCGGGCTGGGAAATCACCCGGATCCTCGCCGGCGAGTCTTCGGATCCGCTGGCCACCTCACCACTGAACCGTCCCGGGGTCGACGCAAAAGCCGGCGACATCCTGCTGGCCATCGACGGCGTGCCGCTGGCTGAATCCGTCACGCCGGCCATGCAGCTGGTCGGTGCTGCGGGCCGCGCCGTCGAACTGACCCTGCTGAACGGTGCCGGGCACGGCGATACCGCCGGCACCCAGCGCCGCGTCGCCGTCGTTCCCGTCAAGGACGAGGAGCGGCTGCGGTACCAGGAATGGGTTGCCTCGAACCGCCGCACCGTCCGGGAAGCATCCGGCGGCGCCTTCGGCTACCTGCATATCCCGGACATGATGGCCAACGGCTGGGCCCAGCTGCACCGGGACCTGGACACCGAGACCGCGCTGGACGGGCTGATCGTGGATGTGCGGCGCAACCGCGGCGGACACACGTCGCAGCTGGTGGCCGAACTGATTGGCCGCAAGGTGACCGGGTGGAGCATGCCGCGCGGGGAAAAGCCGCGCACCTACCCCCACCACGCACCCAGGGGACCGGTGATCATCCTCGCGGACGAATTCGCCGGCTCCGACGGCGACATCATCACCCAGGTATCCAAGCTGCGGGGAATTGGCCCGGTCATCGGAACGCGCACCTGGGGCGGCGTGGTGGGCATCGACAACCGCTTCGCCCTGGCTGACGGAACCGGCGTAACCCAGCCGCGCTACGCCACCTGGTTCGGCGGCGGCGTCGGCTGGAGCGTGGAGAATTATGGCGTGGACCCGGACATCGAAGTGACCTTCCCGCCGCATGCCTACGCCGCCGGCCGCGATCCGCAGCTGGAGTACGGCATTGGCGCGCTCAAGGAAATGGTCCAGGAACTGCCCACGGACCGTCCGCCGCTCCGTGAGGGCTACCGCCGGCTGCGTCCTGCGCCGCTCCCGGCGCGGAGCCAGGCCAAGGCCTAACCTGACGGGCTGCTGCCTGCAGCCGAAGCGCAAAAGGCCCTGTTCCCGCCGGACGAACCGGCAGGAACAGGGCTTTTGGCGTTATTCGGGTCAGGAAGCGAGCGTGGCGTCCAGGCTGATCTCGATGCCGGCCAGCGCCTGCGATACCGGGCAGCCCTTCTTGGCTGCCTCGGCGATGCGCTGGAAGTCTTCCTCGGAGATGCCGGGGATGCGGGCATTCAGGGTCAGGTGGCTGCCGGTGATGCCGGTGCCCGGCTGGAAGCCCACCTCCGCCTTGGTGTTGACTTCTTCCGGGGTGAAACCGGCCTGGCTGAGTTCGTGGCTGAAGGCCATCGAGAAACATGCCGAGTGTGCCGCTGCGATGAGTTCCTCGGGGCTGGTCTTGCCCTCGGCCGCTTCGGTGCGGGCCTTCCAGGTGACATCGAACGTGCCCAGGCCTGAGCTGTCCAGGGTGGTGTTGCCGGAGCCCTCAGTCAGGCTGCCCGTCCATACCGTGTGCGCGTTGCGTGTTGTAGCCATGTCACTCCTCAACATTGATTCGATCCGGGCGCCGGCATCCGCCGCAGCCCGCCGTTCCCCATCCTAGGGATTTGGCAGCACCGGTGCACGGGTTGTCCGCTGAGAGAGGATTGTGACCAGCCTGAACAACGCACGACGGCGGCGCTCCCGCGCAGGGGGAGCGCCGCCGTCGTCTGTGGCAAGTGGAGGTGCGGGGCAGCTACCGCCAGAGCGTCGCGATGGCGACGTTCAGCAGTGCCAGGCCGCCCACGCTGTGGGCCAGGCCGATGGAGACCGGTTCGCCCTTCTTGAATTTGCGGCTGCCAATGAAGGCCAGGACGGCAACCACCAGTGCAATGACGAGCTTGATGCCCAGCTTGGCGTAGTTGGCGTCCATGTCCAGGGCGGGGATCAGGCCCATCATCGCCACACCGGTGAGGAGCTGCAGGGCAGCACCATCGAACTGGCGCGGGTGGACGGTGGGCTTCTTCATCTGCCCGATCCAGATGCCGACGATCATGGCGGCGCCGACGATGTGCAGGAAGACCATGACGTTATAAACGATGTTCATGGGATCAGTCTATCCAGATTCTTCTACGCTCTGTAGTAACCGGCGGATGCGTGCCTTCCGCAGCGCGTGCCTGCCGCAGTAGCGCTTAAATGCCGCAGCGGCCGGCCGGACTCCCAGTGGATCACCACCGGATGCCGGACAGCCGCTGCGGACTGCGTCCTGGGCTTAGAGGCCCAGGTCCGCTTCGAAGGCGCCCTCTTCGAGGCGTGCCTTCAGGGTCTGGAGGAACCGGCCGGCGTCAGCGCCGTCCACCAGGCGGTGGTCGTACGTCAGCGACAGGTACATCATGGAGCGGATGGCGATCGAGTCGTCACCGTTTTCGTCAGCGACCACTACGGGTCGCTTGACGATGGCACCGGTACCCAGGATGCCAACCTGCGGCTGGTTGATGATCGGGGTGTCGAACAGGGCGCCCACCGAACCGATGTTGGTGATGCTGAACGTACCGCCGGACAGTTCGTCCGGGCCGATCTTGCCGGCGCGGGTACGGCCAGCGACATCGGCGATCTTACCGGCGAGGCCAGCCAGGTTCAGGTTGCCGGCGTCGGAGATGACCGGAACCAGGAGGCCCTTGTCGGTATCGACGGCGATCGCCAGGTGTTCGGCGTTGTGGTAGGTGATTTCCTGCTTGTCCTCGTCGTACGCAGCGTTGAGCTTGGGGTGCTGCTTGAGGGCTTCGGCCACGGCCTTGGCAATGAACGGCAGGAAGGTCAGCTTGGTGCCGTTCTGGGCCTGGAACGAGTTCTTGGCCTTGAGGCGGAGCTTGGCAACCTTGGTCATGTCCACTTCGTGGACCTGTGTCAGCTGCGTGGACACCTCGAGGGATTCGCGCATGCGGCGGGCGATGACCTGGCGGATGCGCGGAGCCTTCTGGGTGGTGCCTCGCAGCGAGGAAACCTGGCCGCTGCCGGCTGCCGGTGCGGCTGCGGCCGGTGCTGCAGCGGGAGCTGCCGCTGGTGCGGCCTTGGCCTCGGCGGCGGCAATGACATCCTGCTTGCGGATGCGGCCGCCGACGCCGGTACCGGACAGCGAGGAGATGTCCACGCCGTGCTGGTTGGCCAGCTTGCGGACCAGGGGAGTGACGTAACCGGACTCGCCGCCTGCCGCCGGTGCCTCGGCTGCTGCCGGGGCGGCCTGCGGTGCAGGTGCGGATGCCGGAGCGGGGGCGGCTGCGGGTGCAGGCGCTGCTGCCGGTGCTTCCTGCGCCGGAGCGGCCTTCGGGGCTTCCTGCTTGGGTGCTTCCTGCTTGGGTGCTTCCTGGGCGGGGGCGGCCGGGGCGGCCGCCGGTGCTGCCGCAGCGCCCGAGCCGATGACGGCGAGCACGGAACCGACCTCTGCGGTCTCGTCCTCGTTCACGCGGATTTCCTGCAGGGTGCCTGCAACGGGGGACGGGATTTCGGTGTCGACCTTGTCCGTGGAAACCTCGAGCAGCGGCTCGTCGACCTCAACGGCGTCGCCCACGGCCTTCAGCCAGCGGGTGACCGTGCCTTCGGTGACGCTCTCGCCCAGGGCAGGGAGGGTGACGTCGTGGCTTTCGCCACCGCCGGCAGCAGGTGCTTCGGCGGCTGGAGCGGACGGTTTTTCTTCTGCGGGTGCGGCGGGAGCTTCCTGGGCGGGTTCAGCCGCGGGCGCCTCTTCCGCCGGCGCAGCTGCGGGCGCTTCTTCGGCGGGTGCGGAACCGCCGCCGGAGCCGTCACCGATGCGGACCAGCGGTGCGCCGACCTCTGCGGTCTCGTCCTCGGCGACCAGGATTTCCTCAATCACGCCAGCGACAGGAGAGGGGATTTCGGTGTCGACTTTGTCGGTGGAGACCTCGAGCAGCGGCTCGTCCACCTCTACCCGGTCACCTACCTGCTTCAGCCAGCGGGTGACGGTTCCTTCGGTGACACTCTCACCGAGGGCGGGCAAGTTAACGGATTCAGACATGTCGTCCCCGTTCTCCTTATTGATCTTTAGTGCGAATGATTGCTGCCTTGTTGGAAGCCTAGTGCACCCGGTCTGCGGGACCGGGTGCACCGGGCTCGGTAATGCTGTGGGGAATCAGCCGTGAAGCGGCTTGCCGGCCAGAGCCAGGTGGGCCTCGCCAAGGGATTCGTTCTGCGTGGGGTGTGCGTGCAGCAGCTGGGCCACATCTTCCGGGTACGCTTCCCAGTTCACGATCAGCTGGGCTTCGCCAACCTGCTCGCCCATGCGGGCACCGATCATGTGGACGCCCACTACGGGGCCGTCCTTCTGGCGGACGAGCTTCACCAGGCCGGAGGTGCCCAGGATGGAGCTCTTGCCGTTGCCGGCCAGGTTGTATTCCTGGGTCTGGACCTGGTCGTCGCCGAACTTTTCCTTGGCAGCCTTTTCGGTGTAGCCGACGGTGGCGATCTCGGGCTCAGAGTAGGTGACCTTGGGGATGTTGATGTCCTCGACGATCACGGGCTTCAGGCCCGCGATTTCCTCGGCCACGAAGATGCCCTGCTGGTAGCCGCGGTGTGCCAGCTGGACGCCGGGGACGATGTCGCCCACGGCGTAGATGTTGCCGACGCCGGTGTGCAGGCGCTCGTTGGTGATGACGAAGCCGCGGTCAATGGTGATGCCTGCGTCCTCGTAGCCAAGGTTGGCGGTGACGGGGCCACGGCCCACAGCGACCAGGAGGAGGTCTGCTTCGAACGTCTTGCCGTCCACCAGGGTGACCTTGACGCCGTCGGCGTTCTGCTCGACGCCCTGGAAGAACACGCCGGTGGAGAACTTGATGCCGCGCTTCTTGAAGGCGCGCTCAAAGTTCTTGATGATGGTGGCGTCCTCGTTGGGAACCAGGGAGGGCAGGCCTTCCACGATGGTCACGTCCACGCCGAAGGACTTCCAGACCGAGGCGAATTCGACGCCGATGACGCCGCCGCCCAGGATGATTGCGCTCTTGGGGATGGTGTCCATGGTGAGGGCCTGGTCGGAGGTGATGACCTTGCCGCCGATTTCCAGGCCGGGCAGGGTGCGGGAGTAGGAACCCGTGGCCAGGATGATGTTCTTGCCCTTGTAGGCGGTGCCGTTGACCACGACGGTGTCGGTGCCCTGGAGCTTTCCTTCACCCTCGATGACGGTGATGCCCTTGGACTTGATGAGGCCCTGGAGGCCCTTGTACTTGCCGGCGATGATGCCGTCCTTGTACGCGTTGACGGCGGTCATGTCGATGCTGTCAAGGGTGACGTTCACGCCGTACTTGGCGGAGTCGCGGGCGTGGTCGGCCAGTTCGGCAGAGTGGAGCAGGGCCTTGGTGGGGATGCAGCCGTTGTGGAGGCAGGTGCCGCCCAGCTTGGCTTTCTCCACGAGGCCGACGGTGAGGCCGAGCTGTACTGCCCGGAGCGCCGCGGCGTATCCGCCGCTGCCGCCACCGAGTACCAGGATGTCGAATTCTTGCGCAGTTGCCTGATCGGCCACTTAAACGCTCCCTCGCGTGAACGATGACGCGTTCTGCGCGCATCATCTGGTCTTGGAATTGCACTGCCGTGATTATGTCAGCAGGTCAGTTCTCTTGCATTTGTGACTACCGTGGTTCACCTTAGCGAACCACCTATCCATGCTCCACCTTGGCGCAGCGTTTGTGGAGCGCTTGTGTCCAGTGTCACGCGGCCCTGTGGCACAGGGATCACCCGTACCGCAGGGCCGCGTGGACCCCTGCCGCGTCGCGGCGTCAGGCTGCGGCCAGGATGTCCTCGACGTAGGCCACCAGGGTCCGGACCGTGCAGCCGGTGCCTTGCTTGTGTGTGTAGCCGTACGGGCTGCCGTTGTTGAAGGACGGGCCGGCGATGTCGATGTGCGCCCAGGGGATCTGTTCGCCTTGCTTGTCCTGGCCCACGAATTCGCGCAGGAACACGGCCGCGGTCATCATGCCGCCGTGCCGTTCGCCGATGTTGGCCAGGTCCGCCACCTGGGAATCCAGGGTGGGGCGCAGTTCCTCGGGCAGAGGCATGGGCCACACCAGTTCTCCGGCGCGGTCCGCAGCCGACTTGAGGGCGCCGGTGACGCTGTCCGAGCCCATGACGCCCGCGGTCCGGTTGCCCAGGGCGATGAGCTGCGCACCCGTGAGGGTTGCGACGTCAATAATGGCGTCCGGGTATTCGCGGCTGGCTGCGACGATTCCGTCGGCCATGACCAGGCGTCCTTCGGCGTCCGTGTTAAGCACTTCCACGGTCTTGCCGCCGAACATCGTGAGGACATCGGCGGGACGGGACGCAGCACCGGACGGCATGTTCTCGGCAATGCAGAGCCACGCGGTGGCCTTGACCGGCAGGCCCAGTCCGGCGAGGGCCAGGACAGTGTTAAGGACGACGGCGGCACCGGCCATGTCGCTCTTCATGTCGCCCATGCCGAGGGCCGGCTTGATCGAGATGCCGCCGGTGTCGAACGTGATGCCCTTGCCCACGAGCGCGATGCTGGACGCAGCCTTGGCGGGGGAGTACTCCACCTTGACCAGGCGCGGCTGGCGCGTGGAGCCCTTGCCGACGCCCATGATGCCGCCGAAGCCCTCTTTTTCCAGGCGCTTCTCGTCCCAGACCGTCACCTTGACGGGCAGGCCCTTGGCCAGGTCCTTGGCTGCCTCGGCGAACGATTCCGGGTACAGGTGGCTGGGCGGGGTGTTGACCAGGGAACGCGTGGCGTTGACAGCCTTGGCTACCAGGCCCGCGCGCTTCAGGGCAGTGCCGAGTTCCTTCTGCTCCACCACGTCGGTGAAAATCAGTGCGTTGCGGACCGGATCCTTGAGCCCGTCCCTGGAGGACCGGAACTCGGTGAAGGAGTAGGCACCCAGCGCCGCACCCTCGGCGACGGCCTCGACGTCGGCGACTGACGTCGTCGGGAACGCCAGCGCCACCGTTGCCAGCCCGGCGAGTTGGCGGACCGCGGAACCGGCGGCACGGCGAAGCGATTCTGCGGCGAGTGGCTTGCCTGCCTGCACCTTGCCCACGCCCGCCAGTACCAGGATGCCGGCACCGGTTTCCGGCAGGCCGGGCATCCGGACCACCTGGTCTGCCGCGCCGGTGATGCCCAGCGCCTTGAGTGAATCGGCGAGGGCCTCGGCCGATTTCGCCGTCAACGGGTTGTCCAGCAGGACCGGCCCGTCAGTTCCCTGCCCCACCCCGATGACCACGGCGTCGCTGGGGCTCTTCTTCAGGTCCCGGGAGACGGTACTAAGGTTGATTTCAGTATTCTTGACCACAGGGATGAGTCCTCAATTCTCGAAAAGATCGGGCGGGGATGCATGTTTGGCTCCCGCCATGGTGGCCCGGAGGCGGCCGTTCCGGACGCGGCCCGGGCGAAAGCAGGCCCGGCTGGCAGGCCAGTTCCGATCGTAGCCCTTTGGTGGCACGGCGGGAGAATTTCCTGAGATGTGCACCACACGGTCCCGCGGAATGTCCGGTCCGCCGGATGCGTTAGGACTATTGACCACCCCAACCCGTGAAAGGACCATGGCGTGCTTGAAAGGATCTCCGGCTCCCTGCTGGACCCCGACGCTCTCTATGCGAGCAACATCGAGCTGTTCCACAGCCCGGAGCTTCGCGGCCTGAACCTGGTGATGGGGTTTACCGGCTTCGCGGACGCCGGCCATGTGGTGAAGCAGATCAATGCCGAACTGCTGGACTCCCTTGATGCCCAGCCCGTCGCCGTCTTCGACGCCGACCAGCTGATCGACTACCGGTCCCGCAGGCCCCACGTGAGCTTTGTCGAAGACCATATCCAGGATTACCAGGAGCCGCGGCTGGCGCTCTACCGGCTGGTTGACGGGCTGGGGAAGCCTTTCCTGCTGCTGGCCGGGTTCGAGCCCGACCTCCAGTGGGAGCGCTTCGCCCGTGCCGTGGTGGGCATCGTCGAGAAGCTGGACGTCAACCTGGTCACGTGGATCCATTCGATTCCCATGCCAGTGCCGCACACCCGCCCGGTGGGTGTAACAGTGCACGGAAACCGGCCCGAGCTCATCGAGGGTATCTCCGTGTGGAAGCCAACGGTGGAGGTGCCCGCCGCCGTCGGCCACATCCTGGAACTGCGCCTCGTCGAGGCGAACCGCAACGTTGCCGGCTACGTCATCCACGTGCCGCACTACCTGGCTGAAGCCGAATACCCCACCGCCGCGGTTGCCGGCCTGGAGTACCTGGGGGCGGCCACATCCCTCATGCTGCCGACGGACCGGCTGCGCGAATCGGGCCGCGACGTCAGCCGCCAGATTGCCGAGCAGATCGAGGCCTCGGACGAGGTCCAGCAGGTGGTTTCACGGCTGGAAACCCGTTACGACGAAAAGTCTGACGGCATCGTCCGCCGCTCACTGCTCGCCGACGAGAACGACGAGCTTCCCGACGCCGATGTGCTGGGTGCCGCCGTCGAGGCGTACCTCGCCCGGGAGAACCCCGGGCAGTAGCCGGCGGCGCGTGTTGCGGTGGGGCCTGTGGCATGCGGGCATAATGAAGACGTGACTGCACCCCGCGCCTGGCTGATTTGGACCGTCGGTGTTTTCGGGTACCTGGTGGCCGTGTCCCAGCGCACGTCCTTCGGCGTGGTGGGACTTGAGGCCACCGAGCGGTTCCATGCCAGCGCGTCGGCAATCTCGTTCTTCACCGTCCTGCAGCTGCTGGTTTATGCCGCCCTGCAGATCCCCGTGGGGCTCCTGGTGGACCGGTTCGGGTCACGGGCCATGATCGCCGGTGGCGCGGTCCTGATGGGCCTGGGCCAGTTTCAGCTCGCCTTTGCCGACAGCATTCCCGGCGGTGTCATGGGCCGCGTCCTGGTGGGCGCCGGTGATGCGATGACCTTTATTTCCGTGATCCGGCTGATCCCTCTGTGGTTCGCGCCGGCCAGGGTTCCGCTCGTCACCCAGCTGACCGGCATGTCCGGCCAGCTGGGCCAGCTCATCAGCGTCATCCCCTTCGCCTTCGTCCTGCACTCGTCCGGCTGGACGCCCGCGTTCCTGATGCTCGCCGGCATGTCCGCTGTCGCCGCGGTGCTGGTGGTGGTCCTCCTGAAGGACGTTCCGCCCGGCGTCGAACGGCCCACATCGCAGCAGGGGCTGAAGGCAACGGGCGTGTCCCTGGCCCGCGCATGGCGCCAGCCCGGCACCCGGCTGGGAATGTGGAGCCACTTCACCATCCAGTTCAGCGGAACCGTGTTCGCCATGACGTGGGGCTACCCGTTCCTGATTTCCGGACAGGGCCTGGATGCCGGCACAGTTGCAGCCCTCATGGCGCTCTACGTGGCTGCGGCGATGGCGGTGGGTCCGTTCATTGGCCGCTTCGTCTCCCGGCACCCGCTGCGGCGCTCCACGATGGTCCTGCTCATTGCGGCGGTGACGGCGGCCGCGTGGGCAGCGGTCCTGCTCATCCCGGGCCGCGCCCCGCTTTGGCTGCTGGCCATCCTGGTGGTGGCCCTGGCCATCGGCGGTCCCGGGTCCATGATCGGCTTCGACTTTGCCCGGACCTTCAACCCCGCGCACCGCATCGGCACCGCCACCGGGATCGTCAACGTTGGCGGCTTTATCGCTGCGCTGACGGCCATCTTCCTGATCGGCCTCGTGCTGGACCTCCTGTACGCCAGTGGATTCTCCAACGGAGTCCTCTATGGGCTCGATCCCTTCCGCATCGCCCTCAGCCTCCAGTTCCTCCTCCTCGGGTTCGGCGCCGCCGCAGTGATTGGCTGCCGGCGTAAGGTCCGGCGCCGGATGGCCGAGCAGGGCGTGGTGGTTCCGCCGTTGCGGACTGCCCTCGCCAGGCAGCGCCGCGAGAACCTGGCGCGGCGCAGCCAGAACACTCCCTCCGGCGACTGACCAGTCCTCCACAACCGGTATCGGCCGTCACTGGGCGGCGGTTTTTTGGGTGTTGTTGGTGGACGGGGCCGCCTGCGGACGGCGCCTGGCTGGACTTGTCCACTTAGGCAGGGCCACGCCTTCCCAGTGATGGCTGCCCGGCGGATCGTGGAGCCATGACAGCTCCCGAAAGACTCACCGTCACCGGACCCGCGGACATCCTCGGTTTCATTCCCCATTCGCTGGGCTATTGGCCTTCCGACAGCCTCGTGGCCAGGACCATGCACGGCAGGCAGCTTGGTGCCACGCTTCGGCTCGACCTGCCGGCACCTGGCGGGGCCGCCGCGCCGGAGCACTATCTGCAGGCGGTACGCGGCTACCTTGATGCTGACACGAGTGCCGACGGTACGCTGCTGGCCGTCTTCACCAGCGACACGCACCTGGCCGCAGGCACTTATGGAGGGCTGCTGGCCGGCCTGGCGCCCGTGCTGGATCAGGCCGGCATGCCGGTCCGGGACGCCTGGTACGTCGGCGGGGACTACTGGCGTGGCGCTTTCTGCCTTGATGCCGAGTGCTGCCCATGCCCCGGACGCCCCGTCCAGGAAATCCGCGACAGCGCACTCAACGCCGAAATGGTGTACCGCGGAAGCAGCGTGGGGCCGGCTCCGGAACGGCAGGACACCGCTGCCCGGCCGCTTCCCGCCATGCACCGGGCCGCCGCCATGGAGGCTGAGGAAGAGTGGGAACGCGGGCTGTCGCCGCGGAGCCGCAGCCTGGCACAGTTCCGGCTGGTCCTGGATGTGTGGGGGGACCTGCTCGCCCGGCCTGCCGGGCTGCCCTGGGTACCGGATGTGGACCGCGACGGCTTCCTGTGCGCCTCCCTTTTGGTCCCGCATTGGCGGGACGCTGTGCTGGTGATGAGCGCAGCAGGGAGGAAAGCGGCCGAGACCGGCGTTGAAGGCTTTTACCTCTTCGACGATGCCCTTCAGCTGGAGGCGATCAGCCCGCTGTTGGTGCCGGGCAATGGCGCCGGTGCGCACGGCGGGGCGGGTGGGCCAGGCAGCACCGCAGGGGAGCGCTGGGGGCTTGAACGGCTTTACTCGGCGCACAGTACGGAACCGGTGGCCGTCGACGGGGAAGTGCCCAACTACGGGGCGGTCCTGATGGGCATGGCTCCGGCCGTCCCGGACTGGGCAGGCATGGACGGGTTGGACTGCATCCTGGCGGAGTTGGCCGCGTTGGGCGGCCAGGCGGCCGCAGCGGCGCTGACCGGCCGCGGCTGGATCTCATGGTGCCGTGGCCGCGGCTCCTATGCCGCCCGGCACCTGAGTGACGCACTGAGCGCCGAACCCGGGTACCGGCTTGCGGAACTGATCCTGGAGCTGGTGGGACGAGGATCCATTTGCGGATGGGCGGCCAGGAAGGAATCCGCGTGGCAAAAGTTCGGTCCCGGAGCCGCTGCATGAGGGTTGACCGTGGATAGGGACGGCACGTACGGAAGCGGCCCGTGGGAGCCGGGGGAGGCCCGGTGCGGCGAAACATGAGACAATGGATGCCGAGACCCGGTTGGGTCCGTGTATTGAGCACCAGCAGTATTGCCCTTCGGGGAACAATATGGCCGCTCCGGTAGTTGTCTTAACAGACTCTGCCGGCCGTGGTGGCGCTTGATTTACATCACGGACTTGACAGGGTCATAGTGGTGTTGCCCGTATGGCGATTCCACAGACCACCGCAAGAAAGGTTTTCTGTGACCCCGTCTTCCACGAAGAAGGACCCCGCCGCCCAGGACAATGTGTCCGCCGAGGAGAAGCAGGCTGCGACCAACGCCAAGCGGGCCGCTACGCGGGCAGCCAACAAGGCTTCCTCCGGTGCGGACGGCAAGCCCGAGCCCAAGAAGCGCGGGCCCAAGCCCGGCGCAAAGGCAGCCGCCGAGGCCGCCAACAAGGCCTCTGCCGACGACGCTGACGAGGCTGAGGACGCCGAGGAGGAACTCGACGAGAGCCTCCTGGAAGGCGCCGAGGCTGCTGAAGAAAGCGAAGCCACCACTGCCAAGGGTGCCGTAGGCAGCGGCAAGGGCTTTGTCTACTCTGACGCCGACGACGACGACGCCCCCGTGCAGCAGGTCATGTCGGCCGGCGCGACGGCCGACCCCGTCAAGGACTACCTGAAGCAGATCGGCAAGGTGGCACTGCTCAACGCTGAGCAGGAAGTGGACCTTGCGCTGCGGATCGAAGCCGGCCTGTTCGCCGAAGAGAAGATCGCCGCTGACGACGGTTCCATGGAGCCGAAGTACAAGCGCGAACTCGAATTCATCATCCACGACGGCAAGCGCGCCAAGAACCACCTGCTGGAGGCCAACCTCCGCCTGGTGGTCTCGCTGGCCAAGCGCTACACCGGCCGCGGCATGCTCTTCCTGGACCTGATCCAGGAAGGCAACCTGGGCCTGATCCGCGCCGTGGAGAAGTTCGACTACACCAAGGGCTTCAAGTTCTCCACGTACGCCACGTGGTGGATCCGCCAGGCCATCACCCGTGCCATGGCCGACCAGGCCCGTACCATCCGTATCCCGGTGCACATGGTGGAAGTCATCAACAAGCTGGCCCGCGTCCAGCGCCAGATGCTGCAGGACCTGGGCCGCGAACCCACGCCCGAGGAACTGGCACTGGAACTGGACATGACTCCTGAAAAGGTTGTCGAGGTCCAGAAGTACGGCCGTGAACCCATCTCCCTCCACACCCCGCTGGGAGAGGACGGTGACTCCGAGTTCGGCGACCTCATCGAGGACTCCGAAGCCGTGGTTCCTGCCGACGCCGTGAGCTTCACGCTGCTGCAGGAGCAGCTGCACTCCGTTCTGGACACCCTGTCCGAGCGCGAAGCCGGCGTGGTGGCCATGCGCTTCGGCCTGACCGACGGACAGCCGAAGACTTTAGACGAAATCGGCAAGGTCTACGGAGTCACGCGCGAGCGGATCCGCCAGATCGAATCGAAGACCATGTCCAAGCTGCGCCACCCGTCACGCTCACAGGTGCTGCGCGACTACCTCGACTAGGCATCACGCGCCGGCCGGGCCTGAAGGCTCCGGCAGCAAGGCATGTCAGCGGGCCGGTCCGGATCCATCCATCATGGATCCGGGCCGGCCCGCTGGCGGTTCCGGCCTCATTCGGCTGAACCGGCCCCGTTCGGCGGTACCCGCCCCGGTTCGGCCGTTCGGCGGTACCCGCCCCGGTTCGGCCGAGCCCGCATCGCAGCAACGCGCCGTTAAAGCAAAAGGGTGGGACCCCTCCATTCGGAGGGATCCCACCCTTTGGACGTTGTGCTGTCCCTAGTCGATTTCCACGGCTTCCTTCTGGTGAAGCTTGGCCGTCTCATCGTGCCAATCCGAGCTCAGGGGCTTGAGCGTCGCTTCGACGGCACGGGCATGGTGGCCGCAGAACAGCAGCTCACCGCCGGAGGACTCGAGTACAACCCGGACATACGCTTGAGCTCCGCAACGGTCGCACCGGTCGAGTGCGTTGAGTGTGCGGTCTGCCACTGCTGTTGTCATAATCGGCCTCCTTAGTAGATCTGTACGTCTATATAACCAGTATTCGTATCCAAACCGTCGCAAGGATGGACCAAGTTCGCTGTCCGCGTATCCGCAAGTTTCGGTCAAGATTGGCCCCCGCCGGGCACGCGGCGGCTGAGTGGCGCGGTGCACACGGGCTGCAAGGAGTGGCAACCGCAGCTCCGGTACCGGGCCGACTACCCTAGAGGGAGCGCTTTATGCGCCTGCTGTTCCGTCCCTGAAGGAGTTCATCACCAGTGGCACCAAGCTCTGAGTACACCGCCCGGCATCTGTCTGTCCTGGAAGGCCTGGAGGCCGTCCGCAAGCGCCCGGGCATGTACATCGGCTCAACGGACTCGCGCGGCCTGATGCACTGCCTTTGGGAAATCATCGACAACTCCGTGGATGAGGCCCTGGCCGGCTTTGGCCACGACATCCGCATCATCCTGCATGCGGACAACTCCGTGGAGATCCACGACGACGGCCGCGGCATCCCCATCGACAAGGAACCCAAGACGGGACTTACCGGCGTCGAAGTGGTCTTTACCAAGCTGCACGCCGGCGGCAAGTTCGGCGGCGGGTCCTACACGGCTTCCGGCGGCCTCCATGGTGTGGGCGCCTCGGTGGTTAACGCGCTGTCCTCCCGGCTGGACGTAGAGGTTGACCGGGGCGGCAAGACCTACCGGATGTCCTTCCGCAGGGGAGAACCCGGCCGTTTCAAGGATGTTGGCAGCAAGATCGATCCTGCCGCTGCGTTCACCCCGTTCGTTGACGACTCGGTGCTCGACATCGTCGGCAAGGCCAAGCGCGGAATCACCGGCACCCGCATCCGCTACTGGGCGGACCGCCAGATCTTCACGCCGGACGCCAAGTTTTCCTACGACGAACTGGCAGCCCGCGCACGGCAGACGTCCTTCCTGGTGCCGGGCCTGAAGCTGACCGTCCGCGATGAACGCCGGGTTCCCGGAACCCCCGGCGAGGCCGGTCCGCACGAGGAGGTGTTCCACCACGACGGCGGCATCTCCGAGTTTGTCGACTTCCTGGCCGCAGACCCGCCGGTGACCGACGTCTGGCGGCTGCACGGTTCGGGCAAGTTCAAGGAAACCGTCCCGGTCCTCGATGAGCGCGGCCACAGCCAGTTGGCAGAGGTGGAACGCGACTGTGAGGTGGACGTGGCCCTGCGGTGGGGCATCGGCTATGACAGCACCGTCCGCAGCTTCGTCAACATCATCTCCACGCCGAAGGGTGGAACGCACCAGTCAGGCTTCGAGCAGGCGCTCGTGAAGACCTTCCGCAAGGCCGTGGAAACCAACGCCCGCAAGCTCAAGGCCGGCAACGACAAGATCGAAAAGGACGACATTTTTGCCGGCCTGACGGCAGTCCTGACCGTCCGCCTTGCCGAGCCGCAGTTCGAAGGCCAGACCAAGGAAATCCTCGGCACCTCCGCCGTCCGTGCCATCGTGGCCAAGGTGGTGGAACGGGAGATCGTTGCCAAGCTGAACTCCTCCAACCGCAACGACAAGGCGCAGTCGGCGCTGCTGCTCGAGAAGATCGTCAGCGAGATGAAATCGCGCATCTCGGCCCGTGTGCACAAGGAGACCCAGCGGCGGAAGAACGCGCTGGAAACCTCCTCGATGCCCACCAAGCTGGCAGACTGCCGCACGGACGACGTCGAACGTTCCGAACTCTTCATCGTGGAAGGCGACTCGGCGCTGGGAACTGCCAAGCTGGCACGATCCTCCGACTTCCAGGCGCTGCTGCCCATCCGCGGCAAAATCCTCAACGTGCAGAAGGCCTCTGTGGGGGACATGCTCTCCAACGCCGAATGCGCGGCCCTCATCCAGGTGGTGGGTGCAGGGTCCGGACGCAGCTTCGACATCAGTGCGGCCCGTTACGGCAAGGTCATCCTGATGACCGATGCCGACGTGGACGGAGCGCATATCCGAACGCTCCTGCTGACGCTGTTCTTCCGCTACATGCGGCCGATGATCGAGAAGGGCAGGGTGTTCGCCGCCGTCCCGCCGCTGCACCGGGTGGAGGTGGTCAACGCCGGCCAGAAGGCCAACGAGATGATCTACACCTACTCCGAGGCCGAGCTGCACGTGCTGCTGGCCAGGCTGGCCAAGGAAGGCAAGCGGTACAAGGAGCCCATCCAGCGGTACAAGGGCCTGGGCGAAATGGACGCCGAGCAGTTGGCCGAGACCACCATGGACCCCCGGCACCGGATGCTGCGCAAAGTGGGGATCGCGGAACTGGAGGAGGCCGAGAAGACCTTTGACCTGCTGATGGGCTCTGACGTGTCCCCGCGCAAGGACTTCATCATCGCGGGCGCCGCAAGCCTGGACCGGGAGCGCATCGACGCCTGACGCAGGGTGGTGGGCCGGGCATCCGCCCGCAACGCCCGACGGCGGGAGGTTCAGCCCAGCAGGCCGGGCACCACCAGCAGGGCGGTGGGGAGCGCCAGCAACAGCACGGACGCGGTGAGGACCAGGCTCCGTGCAGCGCGCGGCAGTTCGGGCTGTGGCGAGAGCAGGCGGCTGACCCGGGACGCAGTAGTGCGGGTGGAGTCGGAGCCGGCAGTACCCGCGGCGGCCTCAAGGCCGGACAGCGCCATCCCGGGAGCGGCCTGGCCGGTGCCGTGCCCGTTGGTTCCGGCAGCCGAACCGCTGGCCACGATGGCGATTGCCTTGATGAGGGTGGCTTTGCTGGCTGTTCGAAGGGCAACGTCGTCGGCCAGCATTTCGATCAGTGAGCTCACGGATTCCTGCGCCAAACGCGTGGTGGGCAGCCAGGGGAGGGCCTGGCGCCACGCAGCGAACGCCCACAGCAGCAGGTGGTGCCGCTGGCTCAGGTGGGCGTTTTCGTGGGTCAGGACGGCTTGGAGCTCTGCTGGCTCAAGGGCCGCCATGAGGCCGTCGGAGAGGACCGTGACAGACCGTGCTCCGCCAGGCAGGCAATAGGCCACCGGGGAGTCATGGCTGATGACCAGCGTGGCGGTGTCCTGGCCTGACGGGGACGCCAGCAGGGCCAGCAGTTCCCGGTGGCGCCGCCGCTGCCGCTGGATCCTGTAGTACGTCAGCAGCAGGGTGAAGACAAGGTGGGCCGTCAGCAGGGCTGCTGCCGACAGGGCGAAGATGTGCCAGAAGCCCAGGGCCGTGGTGGGGGCGTTGAAGAGCACCATGCCTGCCAGGGACCGGAGCCCGGCGATCAGGTTGTCCCCGATGGGCTCCAGGCCGTACACCAGCATGGCGCCGATCATCGACAGGCCACCTGCCAGGGCGATGGCCTGCCAGAGCAGCATCGCCGTAAACGGCGACCGTGCCGGCCACTGCGCGCGCGACAGCAGGATGGGTACCGGCCACGCCAGTATGATCGCCAGGACCGCCAGCAGGTATGAGGCCCAGAACATGGTGGGCTAGACGTGGCCCAGCAGTTTGCGCAGCGTTTCGGCTTCACCCTCGGAGACTGATCCGATGAACCGGGCCAGTACTGCTTCGCGGTCCGGAGCCGATCCCAGCACCTCATGCATGAGCTCGGCCGTGTGGTCCGCCCGGCTGGATACCGCCTGGTAGCGGTGCGGACGGGTTCCACGTTCCCGCTCCACGAGGCCCTTCTTTTCC
Organism: Pseudarthrobacter sp. SL88; assembly: GCF_026672455.1. Lineage (NCBI taxonomy): Bacteria > Bacillati > Actinomycetota > Actinomycetes > Micrococcales > Micrococcaceae > Pseudarthrobacter > Pseudarthrobacter sp. SL88. The sequence goes on along the minus strand of NZ_JAPPRD010000001.1, from coordinate 2,255,909 downwards.
AGCCTCGACAGCACCGTCAGCACGGTGGTCACCGCGAGTTCCTTGCCCTCGTGGCCGGGGCCGCCCTGCGCGGCGGATGTGCGGGCCAGCTGGTCCCGCAGAGTGTTGGCCGTGGCTGCTTCCTGGCCCGCCCAGAGCAGGTCCATCACTGCCCGTTCCAGTTCACCAAGACTAGCCATTGCACTTTTCCTTTATGTCCCCGCACCGTGCGCGTCCTGCGCCGGTGACTGCTCAACGGTTAAACAACTGCAGGTTCAAATTTACCCTGAAACCGCCGGACTTTCTACGTTGGGTAGAACACGTGGCGCGCTGGGCGGTTTGGCGCCATGCTGGTAACGGGCGGGGCGTTTTCCGTCGGACAGCAAGTTGTTCTACACTCTGTAGAAGTTGAACTTCTACGAAACGTAGAAGTTTGAGTTGGCCTAGAGTAGGGACCCGCGTTGGACGCCTTGGAAATCGCACGCTGGCAATTCGGCATCACCACCGTCTACCACTTCATGATGGTCCCGCTGACCATCGGCCTGGGCCTGGTGGTGGCCGTCATCCAGACGGCCTGGCACCGCACCGGCAAGCCTGAGTATCTGCGGATGACCAAGTTCTGGGGCAAGCTCTTCCTCATCAACTTCATCATGGGCGTGGCCACCGGCATCGTCCAGGAGTTCCAGTTCGGCATGGCCTGGAGCGAATACAGCCGGTTCGTCGGCGATGTGTTCGGCGCGCCGCTGGCCCTGGAAGCCCTGCTGGCCTTCTTTGTGGAGTCCACCTTCCTGGGACTGTGGATTTTTGGCTGGAAGCAGCTGAAACCGGGCATCCACCTGGCCTGCCTCTGGGTGGCGGTGATCGGATCGGTCTTCTCCGCCTACTTCATCATCGTGGCCAACAGCTGGATGCAGCACCCGGTGGGCGTCGAAATGATCGACGGGCGTCCGGTCATGACCGACGCCTGGGCCGTCTTCACCAACAACACCGCCCTCGTTGCCGTCCCGCACACGATCTTCGGCGCCCTTGCGGTGGCCGGTGGCTTCCTGCTCGGCATTGCCTGGTACCACCTGTGGCGCCGGCGCCGCGACGGCATCGACACCACGGGTGCCGACGGCAAGGTCATTCCCGGCGAGTCCACCACGATCCCCGGCCGTGACCGGGCAGACCACAGCGTCTGGATCCGGTCCCTGCGCATCGGCGCGGTGGTAGCCATGATCTCCTTCGCAGGAACCGCTCTCACCGGGGACCTGCAGGGCAAGCTCATGTTCGAACAGCAGCCCATGAAGATGGCTGCAGCGGAAGCGGCCTGCCACGACGGCACCGGGTTCTCCGTGCTGAGCATCGGCAACATCGGATCCCAGAACTGTGACGACATCGTGGCCGTCATCGAGGTCCCCGGAATCCTGTCCTTCCTGGCCAAGGGCGACTTCACCACCGAGGTGAAGGGCGTGAACACGCTGCTGCCCGAGTACAAGGAAAACTACGGCACCCACCTGCCGGACAACCCCATCTACGGTGAGCGTGCCGGCCAGGAAATTGAGTACCTGCCGGTCATGGAAGTCACCTATTGGGGCTTCCGGATGATGATCGGCTTCGGCGGACTCGCCGCGCTGGCGGCCGTGGTTGCCCTGTGGCTGACCCGGAAGGGCACAGTGCCGGAATCGCCGTGGCTTATGCGCCTTGCCGTCTTCGGCATCCTTGCCCCGTTCGGCGCCAACGCCGCTGGCTGGATCTTCACCGAGATGGGCCGGCAGCCGTTCGTGGTTGCCCCCAACCCCGATCCCAGCGGCATCGACCAGGTGTTCATGTTCACGGCCGCGGCCGTCTCACCCGGGGTTTCCGCGGGCGAGCTGATGGCTTCCCTGGTCACCCTCACAGCGGTCTACGCCGTGCTGCTGGTGGTGGAGGTCAAGCTGCTGGTGAAGTACATCCGCGGCGGTGTGGTGTCCGCCATGCCCGAACTGGCCCATGTCCCCGCCGACGAGAACGAGGACGAAACGCCGGGCTCCGGCGGACCGGGCGGCGCCAAGCCCGCCGACGACGTCCTGGCCTTCGCGTACTAAGAGCAGAGGAATTCGACAATGGAACTGCTGCCCACCATTTGGTTCATCGCCATTGCGGTGCTGTGGACCGGCTACCTCTTCCTTGAGGGCTTTGACCTCGGCGTGGGGATGCTGATGAAGATCTTCGCGCGGAACAACACCGAACGCCGGGTCCTGCTGAACACGGTCGGCCCAGTCTGGGACGGCAACGAGGTCTGGCTGCTGACCGCCGGCGGTGCCACGTTTGCGGCGTTCCCACTCTGGTACGCCTCCCTGTTCTCGGCCCTCTACCTGCCCCTCCTGGTGGTCCTCGTTGCGCTGATCTTCCGCGCCGTAGCCTTCGAGTACCGCGGCAAAGTGGATACGGACCGCTGGCGTGCCCGGTGGGACTGGGCCATTGCCCTGGGATCCTTTTTCGCCGCCTTCGGGGTTGGAGCCGCGCTGGCCCTGACCACCACCGGCCTGCCCCTGAATGCCAACGGCGACCGCGAAGGCGGCCCCTTTGCCTGGTTCAGCGGCTACGCCGTACTGGGCGGCGTGGCCGTGGTGGGCTTCTCGCTGGTCCACGCGCTGGCCTTCCTTGCACTGAAGACCGACGGCGAGGTGCGGCACCGTGCCCGCGCCTGGTTCGTGCGCCTGCTTCCGGTGCTGATCCTTCCCATCGCGGCCTGGGCGCTCAGCATCCAGTTCCTGGACGGCAAACCCTGGACCTGGGCCCTCGTGGTGCTCGCGGTGGCCGCCGCCGCCACCGCCTGGGTACTGGCCCGCGCCGGCGCCGAAGGCAGGGCGTTCCTGGCGCTCGGCGCTTTCCTGGTGCTCGGCACGGCCTCCATCTTCGGCGCCGTGTTCCCCGTGGTGCTGCCCTCCACCCTGGACACCGCCTTTGACCTGACCATCTCCAACGCCTCGTCCTCGGATTACACCCTGGGGCTCATGACCATCGTGGCCGCGTTCGGACTTCCGCTCGTGATTGCCTACCAGGCATGGACCTACTGGGTGTTCCGCCGAAGGGTCAGCACCGATTCCATTCCGGAGGCCCACAGCTTCCTGCCTGCCATCGCCGTCAAGGCGTTCACCACCAAGGGCTGACGTGCGGCCCATGCTCCCGCCGGGACCCGCCACCCGCTCCGCTGTCTACTGGCTTGGCCTGCTCGCAGCGCTGAAGGCACTCTCGCTCGTGCTGATGGGCCAGGCGGTGGCGGCCGCTCTTGCAGGACTGGCGGCCGGGGAAGCCGTACATCCGGACCAGATCACGCTGGGTATGGCCGGCGTCGTCCTGCGGTCCATCACCGTATGGGGGCAGGCCGTGGCCGCCCGCCGCGCCGCGCTTGGCATCAAGGAGGAACTGCGGGCCGGGCTCCTGGAGCGGACGCTGCGCAACGGGGTACGCGAAACCGGTCCGGCGGACGGTGGCCTCGCCGTGCTGGCCACCCGCGGCCTGGACGCGCTGGACAGCTACTACACCCAGTTCCTGCCGGCGCTCGTGAACTGCGCCGCCGTGCCGCTGCTGCTCGGTGCGAGGATCCTTTTCGCGGACTGGGTCAGCGCGCTGGTGATCGTCCTGACCGTGCCCCTGGTCCCGCTGTTCATGGTGCTGATCGGCCGATACACGGAAGACAACGTGCGCGAGGCACAGGCGTCGCTGGCCAGGCTTTCGGCACACATGCTGGAACTCGCCAAGGGACTGCCCGTCCTGGTGGGCCTGGGCCGGGCCACGGCCCAGCGCAAAGCCCTCGAGGAGATCTCCGAGGAATACCGCTCGCGCACCATGGGGACCCTGCGGACCGCGTTCCTCTCCGCCCTGGCGCTGGAACTCATTGCCACTATCTCCGTGGCCGTGGTTGCCGTGTTCATCGGCGTGCGCCTGGTGCACGGCGACATGCCACTCGAAGCCGGGCTGCTGGCCCTGATCCTCGCGCCGGACTGCTACCTGCCGCTTCGTGAGCTGGGCACGGCGCACCACGCCAGCGACGACGGCCGGGTAGCCCTGGCCGGCGTCACCGCGGTCACGGACGCACCCGAGGCGAAGCCGCTGCCTGCCGTGCCGGCGGGAAGGCCAGGAGCACCGCTCACCGTCACCGGCCTCACCGTGACCTACCGCGGAAGGTCCCGCGCCGCCGTCGGACCCTTGACGTTTGAGGCGCCGCAGAGCCGGATCACCGCCTTGGACGGTCCCAGCGGTGCCGGCAAGAGCACGGTACTGGGCGTCCTGGCCGGCACCATCGGGGATGGGGCAGGGGCATCCGTTACCGGGACCGTGGCCGGGTTGGACCGGAACGCGGTGGCCTGGGTGCCGCAGCATCCCGTGCTGGTGGCCGACAGGGTGCTGGACGAAGTGATGCTCTACCTCGGTGCCAACCCCCGCAACGCCCGGGACGGTGCGCTGGCTGAGGAAACCGCCCGCGCCTGCCTCACCCGGGCGGGCGCCGGCCACCTGGCCGCGAATCACCCTGCGGAGCTGAGCCCCGGCGAGCTGCGGCGCGTTGCGCTGGCACGCGGGCTGGCGAGGATCGACGCCGGAGCAACAGTGCTCCTGCTCGATGAGCCCACCGCGCACCTGGACAGCGATTCAGCGCGGGCCGTGGAAGACGCCATCCACGGGCTGCGCGGGCAGGTCACCGTGATCCTGGTGGCCCATGAAGAGCGGACCCGCAGCCTCGCCGACGTGCTGGTGCCGGTCGCTGCCACGGCGCCGGAATCTACGCACCAGCCGGACACGGACACCGTGCCGGCACGGGTTTCTCCCGCCGGAGCAACCGGCCTTCCCGCGGCGGCTTCAGCGGCGCCGCCCGCGGCCAACCGGCCCGCCACCAAACCGCCCGCCGCGTCCCCGCGCGCTGACGACGCCAAGGCCGGAACCGCGGGCCGTTCCGGCGGAAGCGTCATGGGACTGCTGGCTCAGCTGCTGGCACCGGTACGGGGACGGTTCGCCGCGGCCGCCATCGTGGGCACCTTCGCAGCGGTCTTCGCGGTTGCGTTGTCCGGGTTGTCCGGCTGGCTGATTATCCGCGCCAGCGAGCAGCCACCCATCCTCTACCTGCTGACCGCCATTGTTGGCGTGCGCTTCTTCGGCATCGGCAGGGCGGTACTCCGGTACTGGGAACGGCTGCTGCTGCACGATGCCGTGTTCGCCGCGCTGACCAGGCTCAGGGGAAGGCTGTGGGCGTCACTGAGCCGCCGGGCCCTGGCCCTGCGCCGCCTCCTCCAGGGCGGGAACGTGCTGGGCACCGTGATCGACGACGTCGACACGGTCCGGGACCTCCTGCCCCGGGTGGTGCTGCCCCCCGTCACGGCCGTGGCGGTCGCCGTTTTGGCGGTGGGAACCACCTGGCTGGTGGTCCCGCCGGCACTGCCTGCGGTACTAGCCGCCTCCGCTGCCAGCCTGGTGCTGGCGCCCGCGCTTGCGCTCTGGGGCGACCGGAAGTCGGCGACGGCAGAGCAGGTGCTGCGCTCCGGCGTGCTTCGCCGCATCTCGGCTGCGCTGGATGCCCGGGCGGAGCTGTCCGCCAACGGTGTGGCGCCGCGGGTGCTGGACGGACTCCGCGGCGAAGACCGCAGTGCCACCCACGCCTCCCAGCGTTCGGCCTGGGCAGAGGGCCTGGGCCACGCGGTCACCGCTGCCGCCTGCGGTGCCGCAGCGCTCGCCAGCGCGTGGCTGGCAGCCCCCGCCGTCCTGGACGGACGCATCGGCCCGGCCACGGCCGCCGTCGTAGTCCTGCTGCTGCTGGCCCTGGTGGAACCCTACTCGGCGATGACGACTGCGGTGCGCCAGTTCCCGGCCCTGCGCGCGGTCCTGCAGCGCGTGGCTTCGTCCGGGGCGCTGGACGCGTCCGGCGTTCGGGACGACGACGGCGGCACCACAGACGGGCTGCAGCCAGTGCCGGCGCGTGACGGTGGCCGTCCCGGGCTGGAGCTGGCGGACCTCGCGGCGGCGTGGCCTGGCGGCGAACCGGTCTTTACCGGTCTCAATGCGGTTGCGGGGCCCGGGCATTGGCTGGCGGTCACAGGCCCGTCTGGTTCCGGGAAGTCAACGCTGCTCTCGGTCCTGCTGGGATTCCTGCCGCCGGCCGCAGGAAGTGCCCGGGTGTCCGGCGGGGTGGCGTGGTGCCCGCAGGAGGCCCACCTCTTCGACTCGACCATCCGCGGTAACCTCCTGCTGGGGCGCGCCGCGGCGGGTCCGGACAGCCGGGGACAGGGCACCCCTGGACAGGACAAACCGGGGGAGAGCGCGACCGAACGGGACATGGCAGCGGTGATTGCCGCCGTCGGCCTCATCGGCCTGATGGAACGGCTGCCCGCGGGACTGGATACGCGGATCGGTCCCGGTGGCGCTTTCCTCAGTGGCGGCGAACGCCAGCGCCTCGCGGTAGCCCGCACCCTGATGACCGGTGCCGAGGTGATCCTGCTGGACGAGCCCACCGCGCACCTGGACGCCGAATCGGCCAGGGCCATGCTGCACGACCTGAGGGACGGCCTGCGGGACCGGACAGTAGTGCTGGTAACCCACCACGCCGCCGATATCCAGGCCGGGGACGTTCGGTTGGCGCTCGCGCCGACTGGGGAACGCCGGGAGCCTGTTCGGGCAGCCGCGGGGCTGCGGGCCTGACGCCGGCGCGGCCGGGAGCCGGCGGAACTATCCGTCGACGTCGTGCAGGTGGTGGATGACGTCGTGCAGGAAGTAGCGCGCGAGCGTCAGGACCGTGAACTCGGAACCGTTGCTGCGAAGTCCCTTGCGGTCCCATTCGGATTCGCGGACCCCGGCGAAGGACTCCGCCACCTGCTGGCCTTCGGCGGCCAGCTCGGTGTTCACCACTGCCGGATCGGCGTTGGCATAGTCCTTCTCGATGGCGGTCAGGTCCTGGTCCCAGTTCTCAAACTTTGCGTCGTCGGAGTCCAGCATCAGGTTCAGGCGCTGGTCGAACAGGCTGAACACATCGCGCACGTGGCAGGCGTACTCCAGCGCAGACCAGGTGTTGTCATCGGGGCGCTCGGCGACCTCCGGCCGGCGCAGGACGGCCCGCCACCGGGGCAGCATGTTTTCGATGGTGCCGGGGACCGTTGCCGGTGTGGTGGTGGAGGGGTCGAACGAGCACTCGGGGCAGGGGCGGTCCAGGACCCAGGTCCAGTCCTTCTCATCAGGCACGATAGGCATGGGAGCAGTCTAAGCGGAGAGCTGTTACATTGGCCGTTCGCGGCGCCCGCGCCACGGGACCCGGATGCGGCATGTCCAGCTCAAGAGGCCGGCAGGCTCAGCATCTGTTGCCTGGTCCGGGCCCATCGACCCACCGGAAAGTACACGCAATCAAGCACCCGGACTCTGCACGGTTCCTCGCGGCCTACGATTCCCAACTGCGCCTCGCCCCCGAAGTGGCCGGCGCCAGGTCAGTGCTCCCGCTCGGCCCGCTGCGGCTCGCCACGTTCGACGGCGGCCGCGGGTTCGTCACCTACGCCGGCCTTGGCGGGGCGTCCGCGGCCACTGTCGCGGAATGCGTGGACCAGGCCGTGGCGCACTTCCGCGCGGACCCAGCGGTCCAGTCCGTGGAGTGGAAAACCCGCGGGCACGATGCCACGCCAGGCCTGCACGGGGCACTGCTGGCCCACGGTTTCGTGCCCGCCGACGCCGAATCGATCATGATTGGCGCCGCTGCCGCCCTGGTGGCGGACGTTCCCCTGCCACCCGGAGTGTGGCTTCGACAGGTCACCGGGCCAGCGGATGTCCGCGCCGTGAGCGCCATGCAGGATGTCGCTTTCGGGGACAGCATCTCGGAAGCGCGGGCCGAAGACCTTCTGCGGCGGTTGTCCGCCGGTGGTGGAACCGAGCTGTGGGCAGCAGGCCACGAGGGCTGCGTCGTCAGTGCCGGGCGCCTTGAACCGGTGGCGGGGACGGACTTCGCCGGCATCTGGGGCGGGGCCACCCTGGCGCCGTGGCGCGGGCAGGGCATTTACCGGGCCCTTACCGCACAGCGTGCCCGGTCCGCCCTGCGGCTCGGCAAGACCCTGATCCACAGCGACTCCACCGAATACTCGCGCCCCATTCTTGAGCGGTATGGTCTGGTCAAGGTCTCCACCACCACGCCGTACAACTGGAGCAGGGAAAACTGATCCGGCGCAGCGGTGGCGGGCGGGGCGGACTACGCCTCGGCGGCCTCCGGCCACGCCATCGCGGCCCCCACCACGTCCACGGCCTGGGACAAGGGGACACCGGAACCATCGCGGCGGCCGTGCTCCTGCGGAAGTGACCTGGCTACGCCTGCGGCCGAGGACGCCTTGGCCGGACCATGCCCGGCCCAAGCCAGCAGCAGCGTGTCCTCGCCCTTCAGGAACCGGTGCGCGCGCACCCCTGCGGTGGCACGGCCCTTCACCGGGTATTCGGAGAACGCGGTCACCTTCGCCGTGCCCGGGGCAGTCCCCGGTAGGGCGCCGTTGGTGCCGGCAATGGTCACCACGACGGCGGCCTCGTCCTGGGCGCGCACCGCGCCGAAGAATGTCACGCGGTCGCCCGCGGCAAGTTTGATGCCGGCCATTCCACCGGCCGTCCGGCCCTGCGGACGCACGGCGGAGGCGGCAAACTTCAACAGCTGGGCCTGGGCCGTCAGGAACACCAGTTCGGTATCATCAGCGGCAGCCGGTGCCACGCCTACCACGAAGTCCTTGTCCTTGAGCGCGATGACTTCCCAGTCCTCGCGGTTCAACGGGTAATCCGGCTGGACCCGCTTCACCACGCCCTGGGCGGTGCCGATGGCCAAAACCTCGTCCAGCGGGGCGAATGCCACCAGGGTTTCGCCCTTCAGCAGCGTCAGGAAGTCCTTCGCCGGGACACCACCGGCCATGTTGGGCAGGCCTGCCACGGGTGGCAGGACCGGCATGTCCATCACCTGGAGGCGGAGCATCCGGCCCTGGGAGGTGATGGCAGCGATCTCGCCGCGTGCCGAGGTCTTTACCACCGACGTGAACACGTCGTGCTTGTTCCGCGGGCCTGCCTCGGCCAGCGGTTCCTGGTTGCTGGTTCGCCCGATCTGCCCCGAGGCGGTCAGGATGGCCCAGCAGGGGTCGTCGGCGATCTCCAGGGCCAGGGGAGCAGGCTTGCCCTTCCTGCTGCCGGCAAGTTCTGCCGCAACGGTGGGGGAAACGGCTTCGGACTCCAGCAGGATGGTCCTGCGCGGGGTGCCGTGTTCCTCGGCAATCGCTGCGAGTTCATCGGACACCAGCGAACGGAGCAGTTCCTCGGAGTTGAGGATGGCTTCGAGTTCGGCGATCTCGCGGCGCAGCTGGTCCTGTTCCTTCTCCAGCTCGATCCGCGAGTATTTGGTCAGCTGGCGGAGCCGCAGTTCCAGGATGTAGTTGGCCTGGATCTCGGTGAGGTCGTAGATGGACATCAGGCGCTCACGGGCGGCGGCGGCCTCATCGGAGGACCGGATGATCTGGATGACCTCGTCGATGTCCACGATGGCGATGAGGAGGCCCTCTACCAGGTGCAGCCGGTCCTGCTTCTTGCCCAGCCGGAAGATGGTGCGGCGGCGGACAACGTCGATGCGGTGGTTGACGTAGACGGAGAGCAGGTCCACCAGGCCGAGGGTCTGCGGCTGCCCGTCCACCAGCGTGACGTTGTTGATGCCGAAGGAATCCTCCATCGGCGTGTACCGGTAGAGCTGCTGGAGCACGGCCGTGGGGTTGAATCCGTTCTTGAGCTCGATGACCAGGCGCAGTCCGTGCTTGCGGTCCGTCAGGTCCACGATGTCGCTGATGCCGGTCAGCTTCTTGGCGTTGACGGCGTCCTTGATCTTCTCGATGACCTTTTCGGGGCCAACCATGTACGGCAGTTCGGTGACCACCAGGCCGGTGCGGCGGGCCGAGAGCTGCTCCACTTCCACCTTGGCACGGGTCTTGAAGGACCCCCTGCCGGTGGCATACGCGTCACGGATGCCGTCCAGGCCCACGATCCGGCCGCCGCTGGGCAGGTCCGGGCCGGGAACGAAGCGCATGAGGTCTTCGAGCGTGGCGTCCGGGTTGGCGATCAGGTGCCTGGCCGCGGCGATGACTTCCACCAGGTTGTGCGGGGCCATGTTGGTGGCCATGCCCACGGCGATGCCGGTGGCGCCGTTGACCAGCAGGTTGGGGAAGGCCGCCGGAAGGACGTCCGGCTGAGTGAGCTGGTTGTCGTAGTTGGGGACGAAGTCCACCACGTCTTCATCGAGGTGGTTGGTGAGTGTGAGGGCAGCGGGCGCCAGCCTCGCCTCGGTGTACCGCGGAGCTGCAGGGCCGTCGTCGAGCGATCCGAAGTTGCCGTGCCCGTCGATCAGGGGCAAACGCAGCGAGAAGTCCTGCGCCATGCGCACCATGGCGTCGTAGATGGCGGCGTCACCGTGCGGGTGCAGCTTACCCATGACTTCGCCCACCACCCGGGCGCTCTTGACGTGCCCGCGGTCCGGCCGCAGGCCCATATCGCTCATCATGTACAGGATGCGTCGCTGCACCGGCTTCAACCCGTCGCGGGCGTCGGGCAATGCCCGCGAGTAGATCACGGAGTACGCGTACTCCAGGAACGAACCCTCCATCTCGGAAGTGACGTCGATGTCGACGATGTTCTCCGTGAAGGGAGTGGTGTCCGCGACGGGTGCTGGGCTTTGGCGGCGGGCCATGGGGGTGGTGAATCCTTCGGTTACTGGGGTTGCCGGGCAGGGTGCTGCTGCGCTGCGGCAGTTTTTGGCTAGGCTAAGCCTATGGTGGATCAGCCCGGGGACGGCGAATATCCGGAACATTGGGAAGCCGATGTCGTCCTGCGCGACGGCGGGACAGCCCATTTGCGGCCCATCCATCCGTCCGATGCGGAGGCCATCCAGACCTTCCATACCGGACAGTCGCAGAATTCAATTTACATGCGCTTCTTCGCCTTCAAGGCACGGCTGTCAGCCAAGGAGCTCAAGCGGTTCACCGAAGTGGACTACAAGGACCGGGTGGCGTTCGTCATCACCATGCGCGGGGAAATCATCGGGATCGGCCGCTACGACCGGCTGGATGATCCCACCGAGGCCGAGGTTGCCTTCAACATCGCCGACGCGCACCAGGGCCGCGGAATCGGCTCCATCCTGCTCGAACACCTCGCCGCCGCCGCCCACGAAAACGGGATCCAGCGCTTCAGCGCCGAGGTGCTGCCCGAGAACCGCAAAATGCTCATGGTCTTCTCGGATGCCGGCTATGACGTCAAACGCCACTTCGACGACGGCGTCGTCAGCCTCGAATTCAACATCGACCCCACCGAAAAGTCCCGGGCCGTGATGGAATCCCGCGAGCACCGCGCCGAGGCCAGGAGCGTGCGGGACCTGCTGACGCCATCGTCCGTGGCCGTCATCGGCGCCAGCCGCAAGTGGGGGACCGTGGGCTACCAACTGCTGGAGCACATCGTGGAAGGCGGCTTTCCCGGGCCCGTCTACGCCATTAATCCCGAGGCGCTGGAACTGGCCGGCATGCTGTCCTACGGGCGGCTGACCGAAGTACCCAAGCCCGTGCAGCTCGCTGTGATCGCCGTGCCGTACGAGGAGGTTCCCTCCGTGGTGGAGGACTGCGCCGCCGCCGGCGTCAAAGGCCTGGTGATCGCCTCGGCAGGTTTCGCGGACGACGGCGAACGCGGCCTCCAGCGGCAGCGGAACCTTGTGCGCCAGGCGCGCGCGAGCGGGATGCGGGTCATCGGCCCGGCGTCCCTGGGCATCATCAACACGCACCCCGAGGTCCGTCTCAACGCCTCCATGGCGCCCACCCTGCCGCGCCGTGGCGGGCTGGGGCTGTTCAGCCAGTCGGCAGCCATTGGCGTCTCCCTGTACGCTGCGGCCAGCCGCCGGCGCCTCGGCATGTCGACGTTCCTCTCGGCCGGGAACCGCGCCGACGTATCCGGCAACGACATCATGCAGTACTGGGAAGACGATGCGGACACCTCCGCCGTGGGCCTCTACCTGGAATCGATCGGCAACCCCCGCAAGTTCTCTCGCATCGCCCGCCGCCTGGCCCGCACCAAACCGGTGATCGTAGCCAAATCCGACACCATGGGCCTGCGCCTGCCGCCGGGCCACGCCGTCCGCACCACCCAGGCGCCAGGCGGGGCGCTGGACTCCATGCTGCGCCAGTCCGGCGTCATCCGCGTCGAAACCATCGAGCAGCTGGCGGACGTGGCCCAGGTCGTCGCGGGCCAGCCGTTGCCAGCCGGGCCCGGCCTGGCCATCCTCAGCAACTCCCAGGCGCTGGGCAAGGTAGTGGCGGACAGTGCAGCAGACCACGGCCTCAGCGTGGAGCAGCTGGTGACGGGGGTAGACCTCGATGCCGGCCGCTCGGTGGCCTTGCCCGCCCTGCGCGCAGCGCTTCTCGAGGCGCTGCGCCCGGCGCACGTCCATGCCGCCGTCGCAGCACTCCTGCCGGCCCGCGGACTCACAGTGGACAGCATCGCGGAATCGCTGGCGGACGTCTCCGCCGAGGCCGGCAAGCCCGTGGTGGCGGCATTCACCGGCATCCTTGACGACTCCGTCTACGTTGAAGGCATGGTGGGGGCCGCGGACAAGGCCGTACCGTGCTTCTCCAACCCCGGCGCGGCCGTGGCAGCGCTCGCCGCCGTGGTGAGGTACTCGGAATGGGTGTCACGGGACCACGGCCACTTCGTGGAACCTTCGGGCTGCGATCCCGCCCGTGCCCGCGCCGAGCTCGAAGTCCAGCTCCGCGACGTCAGGGGGGAGCAGCTCAAGCAGCTGGACCCCGCAGCGGCCGCGTCCCTGCTGGGGCACTACGGCATTTCCGTACTGCCGTCTGCGGCCTTTGACACCCCTGACGAAGCGGTGGAAGCCGCCGAGGCTCTTGGCTGGCCGGTGGCGGTGAAGACGACGGACCCCGCCCTGCGGCACAGGCTCGATCTGGGCGGCGTCCGCCTGGACATCCAGGACGCCGAGTCGCTGCGCCGGGATGTGCTCCAGATGCGCCGTGCCCTTGCCCTCTACGGCGACCCGGCCCTGGAGGTGCAGTCCATGGCACCGGTAGGCCAGGCGTGCACGTTCCGGGCCATTGAGGACCCGCTGCTGGGGCCGGTCATCTCCTTCGGCCTGGCGGGCGACGCTGTGAACCTCCTGGACGACTGGTCGCACCGGGTACCGCCGCTGTCCGCCGCGGACGTCCACGACTTCATCCGGGCGCCCCGGGCGGCGCGGAAGCTTTTTGGCTACCAGGGCCTTCCCGCCGTCGACGTTTCCGCCCTGGAGGACCTGGCAGGCCGGCTGGCCTGGATGAAGGACAACCACCCCGAAATCGCTTTGGTGGAGTTCAACCCGGTGCTCTGCGGGACGAGCGGGGCAACCATCCTGGCGGCCGACGTCCGGATCGGGAACGCCGCACAACGCACGGACAGCGCACGGCGGGCAATGCGGGGCTGACACTGCGTCGATCCACGGGCTTGCCGGCCGCGTCATCTGCCGGTTTGTCTCTGCCGCATCCCTTTCCCCATGCGCTGCCACATTGCTAACTTGTCCTTCGCTTCTCCTGTGATTGCTGTTCGTTTGTCCGCTGCGGGGAGCGGGCGGTTGGCAAAGTAAGCAGCGCATCTGTGAAAATGGAGGAATGAGCTCCCAGCCTCCCGCCTCGGCGCCTGAAACGCCCGGTAACGAAGACCAGGCCATCCGCCACCACAGCTCACACAGCCACGGTTCCCAGGGCCAAAGCCTGGAAGGTGCCCTCCAAAAGGCAGGTTTCTATCCGCGCCTCGTGGCAGATGTGGTGGATGACGCCCTGGACGGCCGCGACTGCGTGGCGCACCTGGTGCACCTGGAAACCCACTTTGACCGTGCGGAGGTCCGCCGGCACATCACGGTGCTGGTCCTCACGGCGGACATGCTGGTGATCACGCACGTGGACGACCAGCAGCTGGATGAGGCAGGCGAGCAGATCGTTGCCCAGATCTCCACGGAGTCCGTTCCCGTGGCCCAGATCCGTTCGGTGGTCCTCAGCTACATGTATGCCCAGCCGCAGAACTACAAGCCGTCCGATCCCGTGCGGGAGCTGACACTGTCCATCGCCTGGTCCGGTGGCCAGCGCCTGGATATGGGCCCTGCCAGCTGCGGCGATCCCCAATGCGAAGCAGACCACGGCTATACCGGCACGATTGCGCAGGAGGACATCGTCCTGCGGATCAGCGCGGAGGCCGACGGGCTGCAGGCAGTCCAGGACGCGAAGCTCTTTGCCCGGGCCCTGCGGGCCGTCAATACCGGGTCCACTTCGCCCGTACCCCACGTGCAGTCACTGCCGCCCCGGCCGCGCGCCGGCGTGTTCGGCACGCGCCTCAGCCGCGGCCACCAGCAGCGCTGATGCCCGAAGAGCGCCCCCAGGTACCCCCAGCCGCCCCTGCAAATGCCGCCGCACTGGCCGGACCGGCGTCGGACCTTCCCCCGGCACCGGCCTACGGACACCGTTCCGTCGCCGAGGTGCTGACCAGCGCCGCCGCCAGCCTCGGAATCGGCGGGTTTGAGAACACGCTGAAGCTGCCGCCGTCGCAGCGGGTTTGCGTTGTGGTGGCCGACGGCCTGGGCCGGAACCTGCTCAAGCAGAAGTCCGCCCACACCCCGTTCCTACGCTCGGTCATCCAGGCCGGGCAGGGCTTGGTGCCCGTCTGGCTCGACTCCGCGTTTCCTTCCACCACCGCCGCAGCCCTGTCCAGCCTTGGCACCGGCCTGCCGCCCGGCCAGCACGGCATGGTGGGCTACGACGTGCTCGACCCGCAACAGGACAAGGTGGTCAACCTGCTGGGGAACTGGGACCCGGGAGTAGACCCCAACGACTGGCAGCCCCACCCCACGGTGCTCGAACGGGCGGCCGAACATGCCGACGTCACCACCATCAGCCTGCCGCAGTTCGCGGATTCGCCCATGACCCGTGCAGCCCTGCGCGGTGGGCGGTTCATCTCCGGCACCACATCCCATGCGCGCACCGCAGCCGCAGCGGATGCCATGTCCGGCAGCGGGCCATCGCTGATGTACTTCTACCTGAACGAACTGGACAAAGCCGGGCACCGCTACGGCTGCCAGTCCCAGCAGTGGGAACACCAGCTCGAGGAACTCGACGCCACCGTCAAGCGGCTCAGCACCTCGCTTCCGGCCGGGACCACCATTCTCCTGACCGCTGACCACGGAATGCTGGACGTGCCGGAACCGCACCGGATAGATTACTCCGCCGAGCCCGCACTGGTGGAAGGCGTACGGCACACCGCCGGCGAACCCCGCATGGTCCACCTCTACCTCGAGGAGACGGCCGGAACAGCGGGCCGGGACCGGCTGCTGACCGCATGGCGGAACCGGTTCGGCAGCAAGGTCTGGGCTTTCACCCGGGACGAAGCCGTGGCCGCCGGCCTCTTCGGTGCGGTGCGGCCTGCCGTCGAAGGCAGGATTGGCGACGTGATGATCGCAGCCCGGGATTCCCTGGCGCTCTACGATACCCGGCGCAGCCGCCCCACCGCCATGGAAGTGGTGGGCCAGCACGGGTCTCTGACCAAGGCGGAACGCGAGGTTCCTCTGCTCTGCCTGACCGCTGGCGGCGGCAAGGGTGGCCGCCGCCGTGGCTGAACTTGTCTTCTTCTCCGGCACGATGGACTGCGGCAAGTCCACCCTCGCGTTGCAGATGGACCACAACCACCGGGTCAGGGGCCGCGGCGGCGTTCGGTTCAGCCGGAACGACCGTGCCGGTGAGTCACGGATCTCCAGCCGCCTGGGCCTGGAAACGGACGCCGTCGAGGTGGTGGACGGCACGGATTTCTGGGAGGAAGTCATGCGCCGGCGCACCCACGGCCAGCGCGTCGACTACCTGATCTGCGATGAAGCACAGTTCTACACGCCCGAGCAGGTAGAGCAGCTCGCCAAAGTGGTGGATGAGATCGACGTGGATGTTTTCGCGTTCGGGATCACGGCCGACTTCCGGACCAGGCTGTTTCCGGGCTCGCAGCGGCTGATCGAACTCGCTGACCGCGTCCAGGTCCTGCAGGTTGAGGCTTTGTGCTGGTGCGGGCGCCGCGCCACACACAATGCCAGGACGGTCGACGGCGTCATGGTCACCGAGGGCGCCCAGGTAGTGGTGGGAGACGTGGACATGGCAGTGGACGGAGCCGTTGCTGCCGCTGGCCACCACGTCCCGGTGGTGGGGTATGAGACTCTCTGCAGGCGGCACTTCATGCGGCGTGTCACCGCCCACGGGGCCAACCTGATGGCTGAGCAGGACCAGCTCCTGCCGTTCGACGTTGACGCATGCCTCTGGCACGGATCCGGGGGACCGGCCGCGGGGACCGGGGCCTAGCTCCTTCCGTTGCCCTTCCCGGACGCGGAACCGGGACCGCCTTGAGTGGGGTCCGTCCGGGGTGGCTGTACGTTCCGGCAGCAATGGCAGACCCTCGCGCGATGATGCCTGTATGGGAAACGCAGTGGTTGGGGCAGTGGTGATGGAGGGTCTTCGGGCTTCTGTGGCCAGTCTTGACGCGCTCTTCCTGAGGGACGCCGGGCTGGCCCTCATGCCCTGGACTCTGAAACGGTTGATGTGTTGGAGCGGAAGTCTGAGCTGCGGCTGCAGCGGCTGGCGTTCTGGAAGCAGTTGGCGGCGCAGGTCGCGGCCGGAATGGCAGCGGACACTGCGGATTTCGTGGAGTTTCAGGAGGCGATGGCGCCGCCGGACGCCACAGACTCCGAGCGGGCGTTCGTGGAGATGTCCACGACGGCGGAAGTCGCCGGGGTCCTGACGCTCAGCCCTGGCGCCGCTACGGCGTTCATCAGCCAGTCACGCAAAGTCTGTGCGATGCCGGCGGTCGCGGGTGCGCTGGCTGCGGGGTCGATGTCGTGGCGGCACGCGGTGATCGTCGCCGACGAAACCGACTGCCTCGCCACCGAAGGTGCTGCCGCGCTGGTCGCCCACTTCTTCGACCCCGACGCCCCCAACCGCGCCCGCGGGTTGGCACCCGGTGACCTCGTGCCGCACCTGTTCCGCCGGAAAGTCAGGACCTGGCGCGAACGCACCTACCCCGCCTCCCTCGCAACCCGGCATACGAGGTGTGTGGCGGACCGGCGGATGGAATACCGCCCAGACGCCGACGGGATGACATCGATTACCCTGATCCTGCCCGCTGACACCGCCTGCGCCATCTGGAACAAGACCACAGCGATCGCCCGCGGTCTCCAAGGCCCCGGCGAGACCCGCACCCTCACCCAGCTCCGCCCCGACACCGCCGCCAGACTCCTCCTCGGCGAACCAGGCAACGACCTCTCACAACCAGCGACGCCCAAAGCCGACGTCCTGGTGACCGTCCCGCTGTTCGCACTGGTGGGCATCACTGATGAACCGGCAGATTTGGACGGGTACGGGCCCATCCCGGCGGCCATGGCACGGAAACTCGTCGCCGACGGGGCGACCTCGTTTTACCGGGTCCTCGTCGATCCCCGCGACGGTGCGCCCTTGGAGATCGGCCGGACAAGCTACCGGCTCACGGAGGCGATGAAACGCTGGATCAGGATGCGCGACGGGCACTGCACCTTCCCCGGCTGCACCAACCCCAGCACAGACAACGACACCGACCACCTCACCGCCTGGCACCACCACGGGACAACAGGTGTCAGCAACCTGGCACAGCTCTGCCCCAAACACCACCGCCTCAAACACCACAGCCGCTGGACCCCCACACCAGCCACCGAGACTGAACCACCCGGCTGGACCTCACCCGCAGGCCGCCACTACCCAGCCCAACACCCCCACCCACAACCACCACACTGGCCACCCGGACTCCTCAAACTCGAACAGGACAGGGCCCTGACCGAATACTTCATCGCGGCTGGCGACTGTGCGCTGGCGGGAGACCCTGCAGCGAACGGGGACGTAGGCGGGGTCGGGGAGCCCGGCGTGACCGCAGACGTGCGCGTGGGCAACGATGTGATCTTGTCGGGCGGGACGGATGCGCCCGAAAGAATAGGCCAAGCGCAGGAACCGGCGAAACAAACGCGTCCAAAGCAACTGCCGGAGGAAAGAACTGCCCACGGATCAGATGATGCGTCGTGGTCGTTGGAGGAGCAGATACTTGCCGGTATTGTCGTCTGTCCGGAACACCTGCTCGCGGACCCACCCCACGACGAAACAGTGGACAGGGAACTACTCGGTGAAGACCTCATCGAACCCGGCGATCTCTCCCCGGACGATCCGCTGTGGGAGGCCTTCTACGCAACACCCTTCATACTGCCCGCCGATCCATGGGGAAACCGCACAGACTGGTTGCTCCACGCCTAGCAGCCGCCAACTCCACAAGGACCAGGCATAGCAGAGGCTTGGTTTTCTCTTGTGCACAGCGAAGGGCCCGGATGTGGACAGGAGCTGCGCGACATGCCGCTATTCGCTGCGGGTGCCGAAAACAATCTCGTCCCAGGACGGGACACTGGACCGCTTGGGGCGGGCAGGCTGACGCTCGGGCGCCTCAGCCTCCGGCGACTGCCCCTTCACGCTTGACTGGCCGTCGTCGTTCCTCGACGCGAACCGGCGCTGGCCGCCGCCCAGCAGTTCGTCCAAGCCGGCATTGGTGCTGCCGTCACGCCGGGAGGGAGCCTCGTCGGAGGTTGTCTCGGCGGGGCGTTCGGGAGCGGGCTGGCCGTTCTGCGAGGGTGCGCTGTTCTGCGGGGACGCGACGATGGTGACTTCGCGCGTTTCCGTGCTGACGCCGTCGTGCAGTTTCAGGACGTCGTCCTCAACGTCACGGTGATGCGGGATCAGGCTCAGGCGGGACAGCATGGAGGGCCTGGCGTCGCGGCGTCGGATGAAGGAGTCGCCCTTTGCTGCGGGAGCATCCGGTTCATCGTCCTGCTGCGCGTTGTCCGGTTCTTCGACACCGGCCTCAACGTCCGCCACGGGTTCAGGGACAACCTCCGAAGGCCGCGGGTGCGCCGCCGGCACACCCTGGGTCAGGAGCATGGCGAGGGCATCATCGGAGTCCTCGTCGACGCCCAGGCGCTGGCCGCGGCGGGAACGGAGCATGTCGAGCAGCCCATCGGCTTCCTTGCCGGGACCTGCAACGACACCCTGCGGGCCAGTCCGCACCGCATCGGCGTCGGTTTCGAAATCGAACGGGCGGTCAGAGACGGCCGACAGGCGGCGGGCCGGAACGGGTCCATCCAGGGGCTCCAGTTCGCTAAGCTGCTGGGCCCAGCGGTTGGCGTTTTGGAGTGCCTTCCGGACGGGGTTGAAAGTCCACGTAGCCGGAGGTTCCTCGCCGATTCCGGCAGTGCCATCCGTCTTTGCCATGAAACTGGCGGTAACGGTCCAGGTTCCGTCCTGCCTGCGCCAGGAATCCCATTCCACTGCTGAGGGGTCGATGCCGTGAGCGGTCAACCGGTGCGAGACCATTTCATCCAGGGTGGCGGGGTTGTCGCCGAAAGCGGACCTGTATACGTCATGGCCGGGGGAGGGCGTGGCTACTTCGACCTTGCGGGCCTGCTGCGCAATGTATTCCCGTTCGGCAAGGACCGGGCCTTCGTAGCGCTCGACTTTTGCAAGCGGCAGCCCGGAAAGTTGTGCGACGTCTGCGGCCGTGGCGCCGGCGCGGATCCGCGCCTGGATGTCCCGGGGGGACATCGGAATGGCAGGCCGTTCCAGCGTCGGCTTCGGAGCCGACCGGCCCGCTGTTCGGAGCGCTTCATCGATCGGCAGCCGGAACATCTCGCCGCCGGCCCCGCTCAACAGGAGGTGAGTCCCGTCGTCGTGCACGCCTACAAGCCGTAGATCCTGCATACAAATCCTCCACCCTGGCATCACTATCAATCGAAACTCTGCCACCCGGTGGGCGTTAATTGCCTCAAGGGGCAGGGCGCGCCGCGATATTCCGGCGTTTCCGGCGATGCCACCGCGTTTCTATCCGAGAGCGAAGGTCCCTGCGTTGCTAACCGTTCCGTTCCCTGGCCCGCACGGGCTTTAACCGACGTATCAGTTGCGGCTGAGGGCCGCCGCGAGTTCTTCCGGGTGCCGCGTCGAGGTCAGCCAGTAGGGCGTCTTGTCGGCAGGATCGGTGATCTCCACCTTGACTACGGGGTCGATCCACCCTCGGATGCAAAGGTAGGCCAGGCCGTTGAGCCTGGTGCCCCGCTCCGCCGTTGCTTCCCCGCCGCTGAAGTGTTCGACGGCGCCGACGAACCTGCGTTCGATGGTGGCGCGGCCGACGGTGAAGGTTTCCGGGGTGACCAGGAGGGTCGGTGTCGACAGGATCAGGAGCACCGCCATGATGGCGAAAAGGACCACTGCCGCAGTGATGCCGGCAAACATGCTGATCGGCGCGAACACCAGGATTCCCGCCGCCGAGATTCCAGCCGCAATGATCCAGATCCACACGTTGGGCCAAAGCTTCTCCCTATAAGTGGCCGAAGACCCTGTAGACGGGCTGGGCGTGGGGGCTGGGGAGCTTGTTTCGGGCATAGGCCAAGCTTTCCACCTTTGCCGGGCTATTTCATCTTGGCGTGCAAACCGCACGTGCCGTTCTCCCCGGCCATGGGCCTTCGCCCTTCAGGGGCCCACCCTAGGTCTGATCCTGAGGCGCGGGTTAGAGTGAGTGACTGTGACTGATCAACCCGCCGCAGCAAGCACCGTTTTCGATGAAGCGCCGGAACTTCCGGCCTCCGCTCCCACCCTGCAGGTCCAGCTGAAGATGCTGGATCCGGAACTGGAAGCGCCCTCCTACGCCCATCCCGGCGACGCCGGCGCGGACCTCCGCGCGCGGCAGGACGTTACCCTGCAGCCCGGTGAGCGCAGGCTCGTTCCAACGGGCGTAGCCATCGCCCTTCCCGAGGGATTCGTGGCCCTGATCCACCCCCGTTCCGGCCTCGCCACCAAGCACGGCCTCACCATCGTCAACGCCCCGGGAACGGTCGACGCCGGCTACCGCGGCGAGATTTCGGTCACGCTCCTGAACACTGATGTGAGCCAGGCCATCGAGCTGCGGCGCGGCGATAGAATTGCCCAGATGGTCATCCAACGCGTCGAGCATGCACAGTTCGTTCCAGTCACGGAATTGAGCGGCTCCGTGCGCGGCACCGGGGGCTTCGGCTCCACCGGCGGATTCAATCTGCCCGGAGCCTGATTCGGCCCGTGGCAGCTGGTGCCACGGCCAACGCAGTACGGCGACGGTACCTCCCAGGGCCGGACCGGAACATTCACATTAAAGGAGAAACATCCTCATGGCCTTTGGGTTCGGCAGGAAAGCCAAGACGGAGCAACCGGACGCACCGGACGGGTTGCTCGCTGACGATGCGCCCGCAGACGGCGAAGCGGAGGCAGCCGACCAGCGAGCCAATGGCCCCTTGGATGAGTCTGAAATCAGCAGCCGCGACGGTTATGTGGATCTCGGCGCCCTGCTGATCACCCCAAGCGAGGGCCTCCAGCTCCGCCTCGAGGTTGAGGAAGCCACCCAGCGGGTGGTGGCAGTCACCCTGGACCTCAACGGGTCCAGCCTGCAGCTGCAGGCCTTTGCCGCGCCCAAGACCGAAGAGCTCTGGGAAGAGATCCGCAGCCAGATTGGCCAGTCGGTGGGTGCGCAGGGCGGCCAGGTGGAGGACATCGAAGGCCCCTTCGGAACAGAACTCGTGGCAAAGCTTCCTGCTGGTCTTCCCGACGGCAGCCAGGGATTCCGCGTGGCGCGCTTCATCGGCGTCGACGGCCCCCGCTGGTTCCTTCGTGGCGTGCTCGGCGGACCTGCTGCGCTTGAACGTGACGCGGCCGAACCGCTCGAAGCACTGTTCCGGAAGGTGGTGGTGGTCCGGGGTGACAGTCCCATGCCACCACGCGACCTTCTCCAGTTGCGTCTCCCCAAGGATGCCACCACCACACCGCCTCCGGGCGCTCCGAACCTCTCGGAGCCGGAACGCGGCCCCGAAATCACCCAGATTGGCTGAAGCCATGGGTGGGGGATCGCCGGCGTCGCATGGCAGGGCTCCTGTTCCCCTGGACCAACTGCCGGACAAGGGGCGCGTCCTGTGCCAGGGCCGCATCGAATCCGTCACCTACGTTCCCGCTGACCGGACAGCAGCCTTCAGCGCTATCGTCTCCGACTCCGGTGCGCTCCGTCCAGGGTCCGTCCGGGCCGGCGCCGAGAGGGCGCGCCTGCGGGTGGTGTGGCTGGGCCGGCGCCGGGTTCCCGGCATTGAAGCCGGGAACGAACTCAAGCTCGAAGGCATGCTGTCCAGGAGCGAGGGGATGCCCACCATTTTCAACCCGCGCTACGAGATACTTTCCCATCAGGAGAACGAATGACCGCGCACCAGCCAGACCCGTCGCCCGGCGCGGCCCACCCGGACACCACCGGCAACTCCGCAGCTAACGGCGGGCAGGACGGTCAGTCACGGTCCACCAGGGACCAGGCCAGCGACTTCCAGGCCGATGACACCCGGGACAACAGCCCGCGGAACAGCGGGGAGTCCTCGCCAATGGCAGGCATGGCCGCCGACTACGCCGCCAAAGCGGGGCTGCACAGGACCCACGACGGGCGCGTCGACGTCCTGAAGAGCGCAGGCGGGGTCCAGGGCATCGCCGAGAGCATCCTGCCCGGGCTGGTCTTCCTCATTGCCTTCACGGTGACCCAGGACCTCACCCCCTCTCTGGTGGCGGCGCTGGCTTCGGCGGCGGTGTTCACTGTGGTGCGGCTGGTGCAGCGGCGGCCGCTGACCCAGGCTCTCGCCGGCGTAGTCGGCGTCGGGATTTCCGCGTGGCTTGCCAACACCACGGGCAAAGCCGAGGATTTCTACCTGCCCGGGTTCTTCACCAACGGGGCATACATCATTGCGATGGTGATCTCGATCTTCGTGAAATGGCCGGTTGCAGGGCTGCTGTTCGGCTTCATCCGCAACGAAGGGCTGGACTGGCGCAAGGAACCGACCCGTGTGCGTGCCTACCAGCTGGGCACCTGGATCATTGTCGGCGTCCTGGCACTGCGGCTCCTGGTGCAGGTCCCGCTGTACCTGATGGGACCGGAGGGACTCGCAGCCCTGGCCACCACGCGCCTGATCATGGGCGCCCCGCTGTACATCCTGGGCGTCTGGATAGCCTGGCTGGTCACCCGTCCCGCTGCCGCCGCGGATGCAGCAGGCAGCGAAACGGCGCCGAAGGGCTAGGCTCGCCGGGGTTCCCCCGCCACAGCCCAGGCCGGCACCGGTGGCCCGGCCGGGCCACGCACAGGCGCCGGTCCGGCTACCCGTCGAACCCGTCGTCCTCCAGGGACGACTGCCGGGCCTGCCGGGAATCCCGCGCCGTACCGGGACGCCCAGCATCAGCCGGTGCGGCGTCACCGTTCCCGGGGGCAGCATCGGCGTCCTCCGCACCGCCACTCACGGCGCCGCCGTGATCCCCGCCGGCAGATGCTGTACCTGCGCCTGACGGCACCTGACCGCCGGGTGTTCCGCCTTCCTCCGGCTGCGCCGCTGATTCGGCAGCATCGGGGGAGAGGAGGGCACGCAACTCGTCCTCCGCCGCGATGGTGGTCACGAAGAACAGTTCGTCGCCGCCGTCGATGACGTCATCCCGGCTGGGCGTGATGGGCGCATGGTCCCGCAGGATTGCCACCAGGGTGGAATCATCGGGCCACTCGATGTCGCCCACGGTGCTCCCGATGACATGCGAGTCGTGGGGAACCGTGAACTCCACCAGCGAGGCAACGCCCGTCTGGAGGGTCAGGAGCCGGACCAGGTCGCCGATTTCCACGGCCTCTTCCACCAGTGCAGTCATCAGCTGCGGGGTGTTGACAGCAACGTCCACGCCCCAGGAGTCGTTGAACATCCAGTCGTTCTTGGGGTTGTTGACGCGGCCCACCGTACGGCCTACGCCGAACTCGGTTTTGGCCAGCAACGAGACCACAAGGTTGACCTTGTCATCGCCCGTGGCGGACACCACCACGTCGGCTTCCTCAACCTTCGCCCCTTGGAGTGTGCTCAGCTCGCAGGCGTCACCCACCATCCAATGCGCGCCCCGAAGGCCGCTGCGGCCGATGACCTCGGGCTTAAGGTCGATCAGGAGGATCTCGTGCTTGTGGGACAGCAATTCCCTGGCAATGGACGATCCGACGCTGCCCGCGCCAACGATCACGACTTTCACTGCAACTCCTTAGCGGGGGCTTTGGCCAGGACCTGGGCGACCTGGGAGGTGCGGTCCACCTGGAGCATGGCGTGCACGGTGTCGCCGTCCTGGTAGGCCGTGCCGGCATCCGGCAACATCCCTTCTCCGAAACGGGTGAGGAACGCCACGCGAACGCCGGCAGCCTTCTCGATGCTGCTGATCCTGTGGCCCACCCACCCGGCGTCCAGGTCCAGCTCCGCCAGCACCAGGCGTCCGGAGGGTTCGCGGTAGTCGCCGGCAAGATGCTGCTCCGGAAGGATCCGGCGGAGCACCTGGTCGGCGCTCCAGCGGACCGCCGCTACCGTAGGGATGCCCAGGCGCTGATAGATCTCGGCGCGGCCGGGATCGTAGATCCTCGCCACCACATGCGGTACATGGAAGGTCTCGCGGGCCACCCGGGTGGCCAGGATGTTCGAGTTGTCGCCGCTTGATACAGCTGCGAAGGCGTAGGCCTCTGCCACGCCGGCCTGTTTGAGCGTTTCCCGGTCGAAGCCGACGCCGGTGACCTTCCGCCCGGTGAACCCCTGCCGGAGCCGGCGGAACGCGCGGTCGTCCTGGTCGATGATGGCCACTGAGTGCCCGGCATCTTCGAGCGTGTGCGCCAGTGTCGCCCCCACCCGGCCACATCCCATGATCACGAAATGCGCCACCGTATCTCCTCTGTATTCCGGTCCAGCTTCTGCAGCTAGAACTCTACCGGCAGCGCCCCTGCTTCCTGCCGCCCGGCTGCCGTCATGACATCATCCGGGAATCAGACTAGCTTTGTGGAGTGCTGACAATATTCAACGCGGTTAAGCGCGTTCTGGTGGGCAGGCCGTTCCGGAATGACAGGATGGCCCATACCCTGCTTCCGAAGAAGATCGCCCTTCCGATCTTCGCGTCTGATGCACTGTCCTCCGTCGCGTACGCGCCGGACGAAATCCTGCTCACCCTGGCCCTTGCCGGTGTCAGTGCCGTGGCCTTTTCCCCGTGGGTTGGCCTGGCCGTCATGGTGGTCCTGCTGACCGTGGTGGCGTCCTACCGGCAAAATGTCCACGCCTACCCGTCCGGTGGTGGCGATTACGAGATCGCCAATGAGAACCTGGGCAAGTACGCCGGGCTCACTGTCGCCTCAGCACTCCTGGTGGACTATGTCCTCACCGTGGCGGTGTCCATGTCCTCGGCGGCGGCTTATTTGACGACGGCGGTGCCCTCGCTCCACGGCCAGCAGGCCGCCATTGCCACCATCGGTGTGATCATCCTGGCCCTGGTCAACCTGCGCGGCATCAAGGAAGCCGGCAGCGTCTTCGCCGTCCCCACGTATATCTTCATGGCCTCCATCTTTGGCATGACGGCGGTGGGCGTCTACCAAGTGGCCACCGGGCAGTTGGGCGAGGCCCCCTCCGCCGCCTTCACGATCGTCCCTGCGGCAGGCTTCGACGAGGGCCTTGTGGGACTTGCCGGCGCCTTCCTCCTGCTGCGGGCCTTCTCCTCGGGGGCGGCGGCCCTCACCGGCGTCGAGGCGATCAGCAATGGCGTGCCGAATTTCCGTCCGCCCAAGAGCAAGAATGCCGCCACCACGCTGCTTCTGCTTGGCGTTATCGGCGCGTCGATGCTGGCCGGGATCATGTTCCTGGCGCAGGCAACAAAGGTCCACATTGTCCTGGACCCGGCCAGGGAGTTCCTTCTCAACGGCAGTCCGCTGCCCGAGGACTACATCCAGAACCCGGCCATCAGCCAGATTGCCCAGACGATTTTCGGCCCGGGCTCGATTCCGTTCTACATTGTGGTGGCCGCCACCGGCGTCATCCTGGTGTTCGCCTCCAACACTGCGTTCAACGGGTTTCCGGTTTTGGGTTCCATCCTCGCCCAGGACGGGTACCTGCCGCGCCAGCTCCGCACCAGGGGTGACCGGTTGGCCTTCAGCAACGGTGTCCTGGCCCTGGCTGCCGGTGCCCTGGTGCTGATCATCGCGTTCAACGCCGATGTCACCAAGCTCATCCAGCTCTACATCGTTGGCGTCTTCATTTCCTTCACGGCCAGCCAGCTCGGCATGATCCGGCACTGGGGCCGGGAGCTGAAGCTCGCCAAGGACAAGGCCGTGCGGCGCAGGATGGTGAAGTCCCGCACCATCAACACCATCGGCTTCGGCATGACAGCGCTGGTCCTCGTGATCGTGCTCATCACCAAGTTCGAACAGGGAGCCTGGATTGCGCTGCTCGCCATGTTCATCCTGTTCCTCATCATGTGGAGCATCCGGGCCCACTACGACAACGTGGCCAAGGAACTGGCCGTGGACGAGGACTCTTCGCCCCGCGCGCTGCCCACCCGCGTCCACGCCGTCCTCCTGGTGTCCCACGTGCGCAAGCCGGTGCTCCGCGCCCTGGCCTACGCCCGCGCGTCGCGCCCGTCCCGGCTGGATGCCATCACCGTCGACATCGACGCCGCCGAAACCGCGCACACCGTCAACGACTGGGAGAAACTGGACATCCCCGTTCCCCTGACGGTGCTGGCGAGCCCTTACCGCGAAACCGTCACGCCCATCATGGAATACATCAAACAGATGCGCCTCGACTCACCGCGCGACCTGGTGGTGGTCTACATCCCCGAATACGTGGTGGGCAAGTGGTGGGAGCAGCTGGTCCACAACCAGACGGCCCTGCGCATCAAGACCAGGCTGCACTTCGAACCCGGAGTCATGGTGGCCAGCGTGCCATGGCAGCTCAAATCATCCGAAGAAGCCAAGAACCTCCAGGACGTGCAATGACCCCCAGAACTTCCACCGCCGCCGCCGGCGCCACAACAGATCCGCGCTCCGGGGAGGAACTCGTCGTCGAGGTCGGACCCGTCGCCCACGGCGGCCACTGCGTAGCCCGCCACGAAGGACGCGTCATCTTCGTCCGCCACGGCATCCCCGGGGAAAAGGTCCGGGTGCGCCTCACCGACGCAGGAGACAACGCGAAGTTCTGGCGCGCCGACGTCGTGGACGTAGTGGACGCGTCACCCGACCGTGTGAACCACTTTTGGCATGCAGCCGATTCCACCCGGGCTTGGGCGCACGGGCATCCTCCGGTGGGCGGTGCGGAGTTCGGCCACATCAGCCTTGACAGGCAGCTCCGGCTCAAGGCCGAGGTGCTGGACGAACAGCTCAGGCGGTTGGGCGGGGCGGGACAGCCTCCGGCCAGCTGGAGCGGCGCCGTGGAGGCCGTGGGGGAAGCGGCCGACGGCGGGACGGGCCTTGGGTGGCGCACGCGGGCCAGCTTCTCGGTGACACCCTCGGGGAAGCTGGGCATGCACGCGCACCGCTCCACGCAGGTCCTCCCGGTTCGGGAGATGCCGCTCGCCACGGACGCCATCAATGCCCTGCAGCTGTGGAACATCGACCTGCAGGGCATCGAACGGGTGGAAGTCGCGGCCCCGGCCAACGGTTCCCGCCCGCTGGTGCTGCTGGCTCCGGCGGAGGGAACGAAACCCAAACGCCTGGCAGCCGTTGCAGCGGCCCTGCCGGATGACGTGTCGGCAGCCGGGCTCGACCCCCTCTCGGGGGAGGTGACCCGGTTGCGCGGCCGTTCGTGGGTACAGGAATCCGCGGCCGGACACGACTACCGGGTCACCGGCGCCGGGTTCTGGCAGATCCACCGCGACGCGCCCGGGACACTTGTGGGGGCTGTCACAGATTTCCTGCATGGTGGCGGGTTCCTGCACCGCGGTGCCGTGGTTGCGGACCTTTACGCCGGCGCCGGACTGTTCACCGCGGTGCTGGCCGACGCCGTGGGGGAGACCGGCTCGGTCCTCTCCGTTGAGGGCGCACCGGGAACCAGCAGGGATGCGCGCAAGAACCTGCACGCTGCCCCGCAGGTGGAAATTGTCCAGGGCCGGGTGGAGCGTGTCCTCCGCCAGAAACCGCGGAATTTCGACGCCCTGGTCCTGGACCCGCCCCGCGCCGGTGCCGGCAAGGCTGTTGTACGGCAACTGGCGGACGCGCACCCGCGGGCCATTGCCTACGTATCCTGCGATCCGGCGTCGTTCGCCCGTGACGTGTCCTACTTCCGGGACGCGGGCTGGGAGCTCGCCCACCTGCGGGCCTTCGACATCTACCCGCACACGCACCACTTGGAGACGGTGGCGCTGCTGACGCCCCGTTCCTGACGGCACCATCCATGATGGCCACGGCGTTTTCGACTACGATGGCCGTAGTAGTCCCACGTCGCGCCCCGTATTCGCGGGCGGCTGTGTGCCATTTTCGGGTCCTGAGCTAATTAGGACCACCTAACTAGCAGGCGGTCAACCGCGCGACAAAGATGAAACTGTTGCGAGAGGAGTCCTGCGATGAGCACTGTGGACAGCTTCGGTTCAAAAGGCAAACTTAATGTAGCCGGAACCGAGTATGAAATTTTCCGGTTGAACTCCGTTGAAGGTGCAGAAAACCTTCCGTTCAGCCTCAAGGTATTGCTTGAAAACCTGCTGAGGACCGAGGACGGCGCGAACATCACTGCCGATCACGTCCGCGCCCTGGCAGGCTGGGATCCCAACGCGGAACCCGATACAGAAATCCAGTTCACGCCGGCACGCGTGATCATGCAGGACTTCACCGGCGTCCCCTGCGTGGTGGACCTGGCGACGATGCGTGAAGCCGTCAAGGAACTTGGCGGCGACCCCAAGCGCGTCAACCCGCTGGCACCGGCCGAAATGGTCATCGACCACTCGGTGCAGATCGATGCCTTCGGCAACTCCGGCGCGCTGGAGCGCAACATGGAGATCGAATACCAGCGCAATGGTGAGCGCTACCAGTTCCTTCGGTGGGGCCAGACCGCGTTTGACGACTTCAAGGTTGTCCCCCCGGGAACCGGCATCGTGCACCAGGTCAACATCGAATACCTGGCCCGCACGGTCATGACCCGCGAAGTAGTAGGCGCCCTGCGTGCCTACCCGGACACCTGCGTCGGCACCGACTCCCACACCACCATGGTCAACGGCCTGGGTGTGCTCGGCTGGGGCGTCGGCGGCATCGAGGCCGAGGCTGCCATGCTCGGCCAGCCGGTCTCCATGCTCATCCCGCGTGTTGTCGGCTTCAAGCTCAGCGGCAGCATCCCGGCCGGCGCCACCGCCACCGACGTTGTGCTGACCATCACCGAAATGCTTCGCAAGCACGGCGTGGTGGGCAAGTTCGTGGAGTTCTACGGCGAAGGCGTTGCAGCCGTCCCGCTGGCAAACCGCGCCACCATCGGAAACATGAGCCCGGAGTTCGGCTCCACGGCCGCCATGTTCCCCATTGATGACGTCACCCTGGACTACCTGCGCCTCACCGGCCGGGCTGACCAGAACGTAGCCCTGGTGGAGGCCTACGCCAAGGAACAGGGCCTCTGGCACGATCCGTCACGCGACATCAAGTTCTCCGAGTACCTGGAACTGGACCTGTCCACGGTTGTTCCGTCCATCGCCGGCCCCAAGCGTCCGCAGGACCGCATCGAACTGACCGAGGCCAAGGACGAGTTCCGCCACGACCTGAAGAACTACGTCTCCCACGACGCCAACGCCGGCACCCTGGACGAGTCGCTCGAGGAAACCTTCCCGGCCTCGGACGCACCGTCCTTCACCGGCGGAGCGACCCACGTCTCGGATACGGACCGCGAACCGCCGAAGTACTCGGCAGGCCACGGGGGAGCAGGACGCCTCTCCCAGCCGGTCCCGGTCAAGATGGCTGATGGCCGCGAGTTCGAACTGGACCACGGTGCAGTCACCATCGCCTCCATCACCTCCTGCACCAACACCTCCAACCCGTCCGTCATGCTGGCCGCCGCCGTCCTGGCACGCAACGCCGTGGACAAGGGCCTGACGTCCAAGCCGTGGGTCAAGACCTCCGTCGCCCCCGGCTCGAAGGTTGTCACGGACTACTACGAAAAGTCCGGCCTGACCCCGTACCTGGAGAAGCTCGGCTTCTACATCGTGGGCTACGGCTGCGCCACCTGCATCGGCAACTCCGGTCCGCTGGAGACCGAAGTTTCGGAAGCCATCCAGGCCAACGACCTCGCCGTCGCTGCTGTCCTCTCGGGCAACCGCAACTTCGAAGGCCGCATCAACCCGGACGTGAAGATGAACTACCTGGCGTCCCCGCCGCTGGTCATCGCCTACGCCCTGGCCGGATCCATGGACTTCGACTTCGAAACCGACGCCCTGGGCCAGGACCAGGCCGGCAACGATGTCTTCCTGAAGGACATCTGGCCCAACCCGGTTGAAGTCCAGCAGGTCATCGATTCCTCGATCGACAAGGAAATGTTCGCCAAGGGCTACGAAGGCGTCTTCGAGGGTGACGACCGCTGGAAGGCGCTCGACACTCCCGCCGGTGACACCTTCGCCTGGGATCCGAGCTCCACCTACGTCCGGAAACCCCCGTACTTCGAGGGCATGCAGGCGCAGCCGGAGCCCGTCAAGGACATCACGGGCGCCCGCGTGCTCCTGAAGCTGGGCGATTCGGTCACCACCGATCACATCTCCCCGGCCGGTTCCTTCAAGTCGGACACCCCGGCCGGCCAGTACCTGCTGGCCAACGGTGTGGAGCGCAAGGACTTCAACTCCTACGGTTCCCGCCGCGGCAACCACGAGGTGATGATCCGCGGAACGTTCGCGAACATCCGCATCAAGAACCAGATCCTGGACGGCGTCGAAGGTGGCTTCACCCGCGACTTCACCCAGGACGGCGGCCCGCAGGCCTACGTTTACGACGCCTCGCAGAACTACCAGGCGGCCGGCACCCCGCTGGTGGTCCTGGCAGGCAAGGAATACGGTTCCGGTTCCTCCCGTGACTGGGCGGCCAAGGGCACCGCGCTGCTGGGCGTCAAGGCTGTCATCGCCGAGAGCTACGAGCGCATCCACCGCTCCAACCTCATCGGCATGGGTGTCCTGCCGCTGCAGTACCCGGCCGGCGAAAACGCTGCCAGCCTGGGTCTCACCGGCACGGAAACCTTCTCGGTCGAGGGCGTCACCGCCCTGAACGAAGGCACCACACCCAAGACCCTCAAGGTCACGGCAATTGCCGAAGACGGCTCTTCGAAGACCTTCGACGCCGTCCTTCGCATCGATACGCCGGGTGAAGCGGACTACTACCGCAACGGCGGCATCCTGCAGTACGTGCTGCGCCAGATCTCCGCGAACTAGCGGAGCCTGCCAGCAGGCAGAGCCTCTCCGAAGCCCCGGCCGGTCACCGACCAGCCGGGGCTTCGGCCGTCCGGCTGGGCCTTGTCCGCGGACCAAGGCGTTAGAGTTAAACGGCACGTCTACCACCCGAAGGAGGGGTCATTGGGAATCTTGGACACCATCCGGAATCCGCAGGACCTGAACGATCTATCCGAAGAGCAGCTGGAACAGCTGGCCTCGGAGATCAGGGAATTCCTGATTACCAACGTTTCCCAGACGGGCGGCCACCTCGGACCCAACCTCGGCGTCGTGGAACTTACGCTGGCCGTGCACCGCATCTTCGACTCACCGCGTGACAGCATCGTCTTCGACACCGGACACCAGTCCTATGTCCATAAGCTGCTGACCGGGCGGCAGGATTTCAGCACCCTGCGCCAGCAGGGCGGCCTCTCCGGGTACCCGTCGCGGGCCGAGTCGGAGCACGACGTCGTGGAAAGCTCGCACGCGTCCTCGTCACTGTCCTGGGCCGACGGGATCTCCCGCGCCCGGCAGCTCACCGGCGAAGGCGACCGCCACGTCGTCGCCGTCGTGGGGGATGGCGCGCTGACCGGCGGGATGGCCTGGGAGGCCATCAACAACATCGCGGCCGACAAGAAGCGCCGCGTGGTCATTGTCGTCAACGACAACGGCCGCTCCTACGCACCCACGGTGGGTGGTTTCGCCGATTATCTCGCGTCCCTGCGCCCCACCATCGACTCCTTCCGTGCAGCACCTGCCTACGAGGTGGCGCTGGACTGGTGGAAGAAGAAACTCCAGAACGGCGGCCCGGCGGGCCAGTTTACCTACAAGAGCCTCCACGCCATGAAGAAGGGCGTCAAGGACTGGTGGGCGCCGCAGGGCATGTTTGAAGACCTCGGCATGAAATACATCGGTCCCGTGGACGGGCACAACCTCCAGGCCCTGGAACACGCCCTCGCCACCGCACGGAATTACCACGGCCCGGTGATCGTCCACGCCATGACCGAAAAGGGCCACGGCTACGCTCCCGCCCGCGCCCACGAGGCAGACCAGTTCCATGCCGTCGGCATCATCGATCCGGAAACTGGCGAACCTACCGGTACTGCGGGAGCAAAGTCCTGGACGTCGGTCTTTGCCGACGAAATCGCCGCCATCGCCGACGAGCGCAAGGACGTTGTGGGCATCACCGGCGCCATGCTCATCCCGGTGGGCCTGCACAAGTTTGCCGCCAAGCACCCGGACCGGGTCATCGACGTCGGAATTGCTGAACAGCATGCCCTGACGTCCGCAGCCGGCATGGCCTTCGGCGGACTGCACCCCGTGGTGGCCGTCTACGCCACCTTCCTCAACCGTGCCTTCGACCAGCTGCTCATGGACGTTGCCCTGCACAAGGCCGGCGTCACCATCGTCCTGGACCGGGCGGGTGTCACCGGCCCGGACGGCGCGAGCCACCACGGCATGTGGGACATGTCCATGGTCCAGATTGTCCCCGGCCTCCACTTGGCAGCGCCCCGCGACGCGTCACGCCTGCGCGAGGAGCTGCGCGAAGCCGTGGCCATCAATGACGCGCCCACCGTGGTGCGTTTCTCCAAGGGATCCGTCGGCGCCGAAATCGAAGCGCTGGAACGCCTCAGCGACGGCGTTGACGTCCTGGCACGCCGGCCCGCGGGCTCCACCGCCAACGATGTCCTCATCGTCAGTGTCGGCGCCATGTCCGAGCTCGCCCTCGACGTGGCGAACCGGCTCGGCGCGCAGGGGATCAGCACCACCGTGGTGGACCCCCGCTGGGTGCTTCCGGTCCGCCGTTCCATCATTGCCCTGGCCTCGCACCACCGCCTGGTGATCTGCATCGAGGACGGCGTCCGCGCCGGCGGAGTGGGATCGCGGATCCGGCAGGAAATGCGGGCGGCAGGGGTGGACACCGCACTGAACGAGGTGGGCCTTCCGGTCGAGTTCCTGGACCACGGCACCCGCAGCGAGGTGCTGGAGCGCGTTGGCCTCACCGCCCAACAGATCACGCACGACGTCGTCGCACAGGTTTTGGGGACAAAGGTCCCCTTTGCGCGTCCATTGCCGGGGCAGCAACACCCCACCACCGGCAGCCTTCCCATCCTGTGAGGCGGGAAGACAGGCTGAAGGACCAACGCGGGCCCGCGTATCCCGGCATGATGCCCACCCTGGCGGCGTCCGGACCTACATCGACCTGGCCGTGGGCCATGAGTGGAACCCCATTCGGCCGCACGTCACGGAATTCCACGTCATCGACATGGACCTGGACGTGGTCAGCACAGCGGGCCGCGGCGTCTTCATCGACGACGAGGACGAGTTCGAGGACCACCGCGCCGCCATGAACTACCCCGCTGCACTGGCGGAGTCCCTCGAGGCTTCCGCCGCAGAACTTTTCCAGGCCGTTAAGGCGCAACAGGCACCGTTCGACGGCACGGACGTCGGCTGGTTTACCAAGGGACGAATATGAGCGACAACATGCGGGTCTACAAACGCGACGACGAGGGCGCCCTCCACTTCCGGGAGGCCTGGTACGACGAAGAGTACGGCCAGTTCGTCATGAATTTTGGTGTCGTGGGGCACCAGAGCAAGACCCAGGAGACCGACGTACCGGATGCTGACGCCGCAGAAGGACTGATGGATGCCTTCGCCGCGCAGTGCACTGAGGATGGCTACGCCGAGATCCCCGCCGAAGACCAGTTCTGGGTAGTGGCCCAGTTTGCCCTGAAAACCCGTGAAGGCACGGCCCGCGACCACCACCTTGCCCAGAAGGCGTCCGACGCCCTCATCAGCCACCTCGCCTGGCGGGGCCTGGGCACCGTGGACCGCAGCGGGTTCAGCGACTTCAAGCTCAACATCTTCTGCCTCTGCCCGGACGTGAACAAGGCCGTCGCCGCCATCAAGGTATGTGCCCGCGGTGAGGACCTCGACTTCACCAAGCTGAGCATCGGTGCTGCGCCGTTCACCGACCCGGACAACTTCAAGCTCAAGCACTCC
The DNA here is from genome assembly GCF_026672455.1 of Pseudarthrobacter sp. SL88. Taxonomy (NCBI): domain Bacteria; kingdom Bacillati; phylum Actinomycetota; class Actinomycetes; order Micrococcales; family Micrococcaceae; genus Pseudarthrobacter; species Pseudarthrobacter sp. SL88. The sequence goes on along the minus strand of NZ_JAPPRD010000001.1, from coordinate 2,221,623 downwards.
GCCAAACCCGCCAGCAGCTTCAGCCTCTAGGAGTTCACTGTGACAACGTACCGCCGCGTCGGAAAATCGGGCCTGACCGTCTCCACGGTAGGCCTCGGATGCAATAACCTGGGCCGCGCCAACACCGTTACCGAATCCCAGGAAGGCACCGACGCCGTCGTTTCCGCGGCACTGGATGCCGGCATCACGCTGTTCGACGTGGCGGACAACTACGGCCGGGAGCCCGGACTCAGCGAAACCATGCTGGGCAAGGCGCTCGGCAGCCGCCGGGACGATGTTGTGGTGGCCACGAAGTTCGGAATGGATGCCAAGGGCGTCAATGGTCCGGACTTCGGCGCGCGCGGTTCCCGCCGGTACATCATCCAGTCCGTCGAAGCGTCCCTGCGGCGCCTTGGCACCGACTGGATCGACCTCTACCAGTTCCACACCCCGGATCCTCAGACGCCCATTGACGAGACCCTCTCGGCCTTGGACGACCTTGTCCGCAGCGGGAAGGTCCGATACATCGGCCATTCGAACCGCGCCGGCTGGCAGATCGCCCAGGCCGAGTACGTGGCGCGCGAACTCGGCGGGGCCCGCTTCATCTCCACCCAAAACCACTACAACCTGCTGGACCGCCGGGCGGAACTGGAGGTCACCCCCGCTGCCGGGGAATTCGGCCTGGGCGTCCTCCCGTACTTCCCGCTGGCCAACGGCCTGCTGACCGGCAAATACGCGCCGGGCCACGCGCCGGACGGTTCGCGGCTCAGCCACACACGCACCAACATGGTGGACGACGCCGACTGGGACCAGCTGGGCAAGTTCAGCCTGTTCGCCAAGGAACGCGGCCTGGGCGAAGTGGAGGTCGCCTTCTCCTGGCTCGCGGCCCAGCCGTCCGTGGCCAGCGTCATCGCCGGCGCCACGAAACCGGAGCAGGTCCGGCAGAACGCGGCTGCGGCCCACTGGCAGCCCTCGGCGGACGACCTCGCGGAATTGGACACCATCTTCCCGGCCGTGCCCAAGGTAGCCCTCTTCTAGGGGCCGGACAACCGGCACCCCCGGCAGCTGAACCTCAACGCCCGAACCCCGCAACCGGACCCGAAACCATGACCGCATTCCTGCTGGACGTCGACACCGGCATCGACGACGCCCTGGCTCTTGCCTACCTGGCCGCCCTGCCGGACACGGAATTCGTGTCCGTCACGGCAACCCCCGGAAACGTGGACGCGGACCAGGTGGCACGGAATACCCTGGCGCTGCTGGAGCTGTGCGGACGCCCCGGGGTTGAGGTGGCTATCGGGGCACGGGTACCGCTGTCCGTCCCGTTGGTCACCACCCCGGAAACGCACGGTCCGCAGGGGATCGGCTACGCCGTACTGCCCGAACCGGACGGGCAGGTCTCGGCGCGGAACGCCGTCGACCTCTGGATCGACCATGCCCGCGCGCGGCCGGGCGAACTCACCGCGCTCATCACTGCGCCGCTGACCAACTTTGCCCTGGCCCTCCGCAAGGAGCCGGACCTGCCCGAGCTGCTGGCCGGCGTCGTGATCATGGGCGGAAGTTTCTATTACCAGGGGAACACCACGCCCACCGCAGAGTGGAACACCCACGTGGATCCCCATGCCGCGAAGGAGGTGTACGCCGCCTACCGCGGCAGGCCCGCCGCGAAGCTGCCGGTGGTCTGTTCGCTGGACACCACCGAGCGGATGGAGATGCGGCCTGAACATGTCCGGCAGCTTGCTGAGGCTGCCGGTGCCTCCGTTCCCGAGCTTGTGCTCCCGGAGCAGGCTGAGGGCCGGCGCAGCACCTCTGACAACCGCGTCATCCGGCACCTCTCGGACGCGCTGCGGTTCTACTTCGAGTTCCACCGGCTGTACGAACAGGGCTACCTTGCGCACGTCCACGACTTCTTTGCCGCAGGCGTTGCCGCGGGCACGCTCGAGTACAGTGCGCGGCCGGCAACCATCGACGTCGAGGCGGACTCGCCACTGCTGATGGGAACAACTGTGGCGGACTACCGGGGACTGTGGGGGAGCGCACCGAACGCCCGGATCGTCTCGGCCAACAACCCGGAGCAGGCGTTCCGGGAACTCATCACAGCCGTGGGGAACCTGGCCGCCCGGTTGGGCTGACACCGCCCGATAACGCGGACCCGGCTGATGGCATTCCGGGCGGCACAGACTTCCAGGTGACGGGGACAGCCTAGAGCGGGGCGTCCGCCGGTACATCGGTGTCCAAGGCCAGCAACGCGTTCTCCACCACTTCCATCAGCGCCGGGTGGATCCAGTACGGGCCGCGGGCCAGTACGTGCACGGGCGTTCCCTGGTACATGGCCTGCACCAGCGGCTGGATCAGGTTGGACGCTTCGTGGCCCAAAATGTGGGCCCCCAGCAGCCGTCCCGTGGAGCGCTCCGCGATGAGCTTCACCACCCCCTCCTGGTCCTCCATGGCCCAGCCGTACGCGGTACTGCCATACTCCTGCAGGGCGGTGACAACCTCGGATCCGGACGCAGCGCCGGACCGTGCCTCCTCTTCCGTCAGTCCCACCGAAGCGATCTGCGGATTGGAAAACACGGCAGAGGGGACGGCGGTGTAGTCGATGCTGCGGAGCCTGTCCGGGTGCTCAAGATTGTGGGCCACCACCCGGGCTTCCCGGTTGGCCACGTGCTTGAGCTGGTACGGGTTGGCGGCGTCACCCAGTGCGTACACCCCCGGCAGGGGTTCGCCTCCGGAGAGGACCCGGAGCCTGGAGTCCACGGCGAGTATCCCGTCCTCGCGCAGGTCAAAGCCCGCAGCCCCGGCGGCCAGCCTGTCGGTGTTGGGAACCCGGCCCGTGGCCATCAGCACGAGGTCAGCCGGCACCCGCAGCTGCTCGCCGCCGCGGCCCGCGAAGACGGCGGTGACGCTGCTATCACCGTTGTCTTCCACGGAGTCGAGCGCAAAACCGGTCCTGAGCGTCCAGCGTTCGGCGGCAGCGGCTGCGAAACGTTCCGCGATGTCCGTATCGTGGCCGCGGAGCAGTCGCCCGGACCGGTTCACCTGCGTCACGTCGGAGCCAAGGCCGGCAAAAATGCTGGCGAACTCTGCGGCGATGTATCCGCCGCCGACCACCACCACCCGCCGGGGCAGCCCGTCCACCCGCATCACCGTGTCCGAGGTGTGCACCTGGGGCAGGTCCATGCCGTCAACGTCCGGCACCACCGGCCGCGAACCCGCGGCAACCACTACCTGGTCCGCCGTGATCTCCACCCCGGACTCCGTCCGCAAAGACCGCGGACCGGTGAAGCGCGCGTGCTCCTCGTACAGGTCAACGTTGTCCAGCTCGTCTGCCCGGTACCGGCGGCCCGATGCGGAAATGGCGTCAATCCGGCCAAAGATCCGGTCCCGGATGCCGTTCCAGTGCACCTTGTCCATGCTCAGGTCCACGCCCAGCCGACGTGCCTCCGCCGGTGCGGCGGCAAGCCCCGCAGGATAGACGAACATCTTGGTGGGGATGCAGCCCACATTCAGGCAGGTTCCGCCGAACACACCGCCGTCTATCAGGGCCACCCGTTTGCCGTCCCAGTAGGGGGTGATCAGAGAGTTCCCTGATCCGGATCCAATGATGGCGAGTTCGTAGTGAGGCATGCGGCCGACTTTCAGTGGAGGACCCCCTGCCAGGGAGGGCCGGTGTTCTTCGGGCGGGCCGGCAGCCCAACTGCCGGTGCCCCTTCCGGCAGTCTAAGGGAGGACACCGGCCGGCACCCTGCAGCGCCGGTAGACTGTTCCCGTCTGCCGGTTCATTCCGGCGCCTGCCGCCGAGGTGACATAGGCGGCGTTCCGCACGGCCCGGTTCTTCCGTGCCGTCCGTGCCGCACCCCAAAGGAACCAACATGTCATCGCCCTCCCTGACGCTGCCGTCCCCGGCGCCCGCCGCTGCCCGCCGGCGCCGGCTACTGGAAATCCTCGGTGCCCTGGCAATTGCCGGCACCTACGTCTTCCTGGTCCTCAACCAGCCCGCCGACATTACCGGCGGCCCCGGCAGCGCTTCGGCGCTGATTGCCCTTTCCGGTTTCCTGGTGGGTGCCATCCTGCTGATCATTGCCGTGCTGCCCAGCCTGCCGGCGTCCACCGTCGTGCTGATTCCCGTGGCCCTGGTCCTGAACATCGTGCTGGGCCAGTTCGTCGGCAGCACGCTGGTGCCTTTCTACCTGGACGCGATCGGTACGGTCCTGATCGCAGTGCTGGCCGGTCCCGCCGCGGGTGCGGCCACCGGGGCACTCAGCAGCATCGTCTGGTCCTTCTTCAATCCCACGGTCCTGCCTTTCGCCGCCGGCGCTGCGCTGATCGGCTGCCTCGCCGGCCTTGCTGCACGGTACGGCCTGTTCCGCCGTTTCTACCTGGCACCCGTTGCCGGCTTCGCCACCGGCATCATCGGCGGCGTCGTCTCAGCACCTGTGGCCGCCTTCGTCTTCGGCGGCACCTCGGGGGTGGCAACCGGTGCCATCGTCAGCGCCTTCAGGTCGATGGGCGACACCCTGCTGGCCGCCATCACCAAGCAGGCACTCATTTCCGACCCCATGGACAAGGCCATCGTCTTCACCGTGGTTGCCGTCCTGGTGTATGCGCTGCCGCGCCGGACCAGGTTCCAGTTCCCGTTTGTGCGCCGGCACCGCGTCCTGGCCGGAAAGACTCCGGGACAGGGTGCAGGGCAGGATTCGACGCCCGCGTCCTGAATCCCGTTTCCCATGCGCCTCCACCCGCTGACCGGCCTCGCCGCGGCCGGCAGCACAGCCGTGATCACGACGGCGGCGGGCAGTTGGCCGCTGTCCCTCGCCGTCGTTGCGGGTGCCCTCGCCGTGTCCGCCGCGGGCGGCACGGCCCGCCGGCTGCTTCCGGCGGCTGCGGCAGTGCTGGTGCCGCTGACCCTGTCCCTCCTGATGGTGCACGGGCTGGCGTATCCCGAGGGCCGCACTGTCCTGGCCGAGTGGGGCCCTGCCCGGGTCACGGCCGAAGGACTCGGTTTCGCCCTGCAGCGGGGCGTGCAGGTATGCGCCGCCGTGCTGGCGCTGCTGGCCTTCTCCTTCAGCGTCAGCGTCCCTGACCTGGTAGCCGCCATGAATGCCAAGGGAGTCAGCGGACGGTTCGCCTTCGTGCTGGCCTCCACGCTCACCCTGCTGCCGGCCATCGCAGCGCAGGCGGAGCGTATCCGCACCGCCCAGGAAGCCCGCGGGCTCGTGATCCGCAGGGGGCTGGTCCACCGGGCGGCCGCATTCCGCCTGCAGGCTGTACCGCTGGTCCTGGCGCTGGTGGATGATGCCGGTACCCGCGCCGCTGCACTGGAAGCACGTGGTTTCAGCAGCAGCGGACCCCGGACCAGCTACCGCACCGTCCCGGACTCCACCGCCCAGCGCCTCCTGCGCGCTGTGTTGCTGCTCGCTGCGGCTGCCGCCGTCGTCCTGCGGCTGTTGACCTCAGCAGCGGGAGGCTAGGCGTGCCCCTCTCAACAGGTCCGGTCCTGGAGGCCGGCATCCAGAGCTTCACATTCCACGACGGCGGCGGCCCCGTCCTGGAGAGGATCGGGTTCGCTGCCGCGCCGGGCACCCTGACCGCGGTACTGGGCGCGTCAGGCAGCGGAAAAACCACCCTGGGACGGTTGCTGGCAGGCTGGCTGACGCCAGGAAGCGGCGGCACCCTGCACGGCTACCTGGAGCTGGGAGGCACGCGGCTGGACTTCGGGAGCGGACGGGCAGACGCCGACGCTTACGGCCAGCACCGGGTGGAACCCCGCATCGACCCCGCCAAGTGGGGCCGGCAGGTGGGCTTCGTTCCCCAGGACGCGGCAGCGGCCCTTTCCACTGTCAGTGCGACGGTCGCCGAGGAACTGGCTTTCGGGCTGGAGAACGCAGGAGTACCCCGCCCCGACATGGTTGCCGCTGTGGCACGCACCGCAGGCCTCCTGGGGCTCACCGGGCTGCTCGACAGGAACCCTGCCCGGCTCTCCGGCGGGCAGCTGCGGCGCCTGGCCATTGGCTGCGCCGTCATCAGCGGGCCTGCCGTGCTGGTCATGGACGAGCCGTTCGCCTCCCTGGACGCGGCAGGGGCTCATGAACTGGCGGCCCTGGTGCGGCACCTCGTGGCGTCTGGAACCGCCGTCGTGATCCTGAGCCAGGTGATCGACGGGCTCCTGCTGGCAGCGGACCAGTGGCTGGTGCTCGCTGCCGGGACCGTGGCGGCCGCCGGCGATCCTGCCAGCCTCGGCCCGGATACCGGCCTGGTTCCTGCGGGAATCCGGCGGGTGGGTGGCGCCGCGGGGGCCGACCGGGGCGCCCTGCCAACCGCGCGAACGGCCCCAGGCTCCACAGGCAATGCGGAGGTTCCAGCCGCAGCAGGCACCGCCGCGGTTCCAGTGGCGCCGAGGGAGAAAGCCGGAGCCGGCGCGGCGTTGGAGCTGCGTGACGTCTCCTTCAGCTATGGTCCGGACGCCAGACGGCCCCGCAACAAAGGCCGCTGGCCGGCCCGCAGCAGGAACGCCGCCCCGCCACCCCGGCAGCCCCTGGTCCTGGCGGGCATCAACCTGGCGGTGCGTCCGGGGGAGATTGTTGCCGTCACGGGGCCCAACGGTGCGGGCAAGTCGACCCTCCTGCGGCACCTGAACGGGCTGCTGCGGCCGACAACCGGCTCCGTGCTGGTGAACAGCAGCGACATCGCGGGACGTGCGGCGGGGGAGACTGCCGCCGCGGTGGGCCTGCTCTTCCAGCATCCCCGCGACCAGTTGTTCGAACGGACGCTCCTGCGTGAGGTCCGCTTCGGCCTGGACCGCCTGGCCGGCGCTGCCGCAGCAGGCGAACGGGCTGCGGCCGCGCTGGCGGCGGTCGGGCTTCAAGGTGCCGCCCACGGACACCCCGCTGAGCTGCCCGCGTCCGGCCAGCGGCTGCTGGCACTGGCCACCGTCCTGGCCCGGAAGCCATCGGTCATCGCCCTTGACGAGCCCACCGTGGCACTGGACGGCGACGGCCTGGCCGTGCTGGACGCAGCCGTCCGCTCCGCGGCCGCGGAGGGGGCCGCCGTCGTACTGGTCACCCATGACCTGGACTATGCACGGACGGCGGCCCACCGCCTGGTGGCCCTCGACGGCGGCCGGCTCACGGAGCGCTGAGCGGCGGCCGGCCGCGGCAGGCCTAGCCGGCGGCCGGACCCGACGCCACGCCCGACGCCACGCCGGGCGGGAGGAACCGCTTGCCGTTGACCCGTTCGGAGGCACCCACCCGGTCGAGGTACGGCGTGATGCCACCGAGGAACATGGGCCACCCGGCGCCCAGGATCATGCAGAGATCGATGTCTTCCGGTCCTGCCACCACGCCTTCGTCCAGCATGAGTCCGATTTCTTCCGCCAGGGCGTCCTGCGTGCGCCGCAGCACCTGGCCGGCGGTGGAGGGGCTGGTGCCGAAAGACATCAGCGACAGGGTGGAGTCCGGGATGGCCACCGACCCGTCCGGCCCGGTTTCCCAAAGGCCCTTCACACCGTTGTCGATCAGCTTGTGGAGGTTGGCGGACACCGGGAACCGGTCACCGAAGGCAGCGTTCAGCGACTCCTGGACGTGCTGGGCCACCGGCAGGCCCACCATGGCCAGCAGCGTGAAGGGGGACATCGGCAGGCCCATCGGCTTCAGGGCGCTGTCCGCCGCATCGGCCGGTGTTCCTTCATCGAAGGCGGCCGTCACCTCGCCCATCAGGCGCAGCAGGATCCGGTTGACCACGAAGGCGGCGGCGTCCTTGACCAGGACGCCGGTCTTCTTCAACGTCTTTGCGAGTTCGAAGGCGGTGGCCAGTACGGCGTCATCGGTCCGCGGGGCGCGGACGATCTCCAGCAGCGGCATCACGGCCACCGGATTGAAGAAGTGGAACCCTACCAGCCGTTCCGGGTGCTGCAGGTCCTCGGCCATGGCCGTCACCGAGAGCGACGACGTGTTGGTGGCGAGGATGCAGTCTGCCGAAACGACGGCCTCCAGCTCTGCGAACACCTGCTTCTTGACGCTGAGTTCCTCAAAGACCGCCTCGATCACGAAATCAGCATCCGTGAAGGCCTCCTTGGACACCGAGCCGGACACCAGCGCCTTGGTGCGGTTGGCGGCGTCCGCACTGATCCGCTTCTTCGCCAGCAGTTTGTCCACTTCGCCGTGGACGTAGCCAACGCCCTTGTCCACCCGGGCCTGGTCAATGTCGGTCAGTACCACCGGCACCTTCAGCTGGCGGGCAAACAGCAGCGCCAGCTGGCCGGCCATCAGGCCGGCTCCCACCACACCGACTTTGGTGACGGGGCGGGCGAGTTTGCGGTCGGGGGCGCCGGCGGGACGCTTGGACCGCTTCTGGACGAGGTCCAGGAAGGCGTAGACGGTGGCGCGGAATTCATCAGTCTGCATCAGCCCGGCCAGTGTCTCGCATTCGGCGGCTGCCGATTCTGACTGGTTCATGGTGCGGTTGGCTTCCATCAGGTCCAGGACCTTGCCCGGGGCGGGCGCCGCATTCGACGTCTTGGACTCCACGAACTTCCGGCCCGCAGCCACCGCGGCGGCCCAGCGGCCTGCGGTGTCCGGGTGGGAAGGGTCGACGGCGTTGGCGCGTTCCGGGACCAGCTCGCCGGAGATGACTTTCGCGGCCCAGGCAAGGGACTGCTCCAGGAAGTCGGCGGGCTCGAACAGGGCATCCGCGATGCCAAGGTCGAAGGCCTGCGGGCCGCTGAGGGTCCGGTTGTTGCTGAGCGGGTTCTCGATCATCACCTTGACGGCGTTTTCAGGCCCGACCAGGCGGGGGAGCAGGTAGACGCCGCCCCAGCCCGGGACCAGCCCCAGGAGGGCTTCGGGGAGGGCCAGGGCGCCGGCGCCCGTGGACACGGTGCGGTAGGTGGACTGGAGTGCGATTTCCAGTCCGCCGCCAAGGGCGGTGCCGTTGATGAACGCGAAGCTGGGAACGCCCAAATTGGCCAGCGTTGCATACACATCGTGGCCCAGTTGGGCCATGTGGAGTCCGTGCTCGCGCTCTTCCAGCGATTTCACCGCAGAGAGGTCTGCTCCGGCCACGAGGTAGTAGGGCTTGCCGGTAACCCCGACGCCGGTAATCTCACCGCGGGCGGCACGGTCCCGCAGGCCTTCCAGCACCGTGCCGAGTTCCACGAGCGTGTTGGGACCCAGTGTGGTGGGTTTGCCGTGGTCCAGGCCGTTGTCCAGCGTGACCAGGGCAAACGTTCCGGGGCTCTCCTCGCCCGGGGCAGCCGGAAGCGGAATGTCCTGGACGTAGGAATGGGTGACGGTTTCGTTGGGGAACAGGCTGGCGAATCCGGTGAAATCTGCGGCGCTCATGCTGTGGCTCCTTCGGTCTGGACTGCTGCCGGGGCGGTGGTTGCTGTTCCTGCGGTGCCGGTGCCGCCACTGTAATCGGCGTGGTGCGGGTTTTCCCAGATAACGGTCCCGCCCATCCCGAGTCCCACGCACATGGCGGTGATGCCGTAGCGCACTGACGGGTCCTCTTCGAACTGGCGGGCCAGTTGGGTCATCAGCCGGACGCCGGAGGAGGCGAGGGGGTGGCCCACGGCAATCGCGCCGCCGTAGCGGTTAACCCGGGGGTCGTCGTCGGCAATGCCGAAGTGGTCCAGGAAGCTCAGGACCTGGACGGCGAACGCCTCGTTGATCTCGAAGAGGCCGATGTCGCCGATGGTGAGGTCCGCGTTCTGCAGTGCCTTCTCGGTGGCCGGGACCGGGCCGATGCCCATGACTTCAGGCTCCACGCCGGCGTAGGCGTAGCTGACCAGCCGCATCTTCACCGGGAGGCCAAGCTCAGCCGCCGCTTCACCCGAGGCCAGGACCGCGGCGGTTGCGCCGTCGTTGAGGCCCGCGGAATTGCCGGCGGTTACGCGGCCGTGCGCGCGGAAGGGAGTGCGGAGTCCGGCGAGGTCGGAAATGGTGGTCCCGGGACGTGGCGGTTCGTCCACGCTGTGCACGGTCCATCCCTGGCCCGGTTTCCGGCCGGCTACCGGCACCAGGTCGGGCTGGATCCGGCCCTCGCGGTAGGCTGCGGCCAGCTTGTCCTGGGATGCGACGGCGTAGGCGTCGCTGCGCTGCTTCGTGATGGCGGGGAAGCGGTCGTGCAGGTTCTCGGCGGTGTTGCCCATGTTCAGGGCGGCGGGGTCCACCAGCCGTTCGGACATGAAGCGGGGGTTCGGGTCGGCGCCGGAGCCCATGGGGTGGTTGCCCATGTGCTCCACTCCGCCGGCGATGACGACGTCGTACGCGCCGAAACCGATGCCGCCGGCCGTGGACGTCACGGCGGTCATGGCGCCGGCACACATGCGGTCCACGGCAAAGCCCGGGACGGTGCGTGGCAGTCCGGCCAGCAGCGCAGCGGTCCTGCCCAGGGTGAGGCCCTGGTCGCCGGTCTGGGTGGTGGCGGCAATGGCCACCTCATCCACCCGCTCCGGCGGCAGCGAGGGGTTCCTGCGCAGCAGCTCGCGGATGCACTTTACGATCAGGTCGTCGGCGCGGGTACCGGCATGGATCCCCTTCTCACCGGCCCGGCCGAAGGGCGTGCGGAGGCCGTCAACAAAGACGACGTCGCGGACAGTGCGCCGGGGGGCGCCGCTTCCGGTGTGGCTCACGTGTAACTCCTCATCGAGACGTAGGCGCCGCGCACATGCCGAAGGACGGCAGGGTGTGCGGCAGTACGTCCGATGTTACTCGCGAGTAACTTAGGCTGCAAGGCCAGAGTGACAGGGCGCCGGAAGGCTAGCTGCCCGCGGTGACCGCGGCTTTTTGCTCTTTGGGCGGAAGCGGCTGTGGGTCCAGGAATGCGCGGGTGATGAGCGGGGCGGTGAGCTCCACCTGCCACTCGCGCGCACCGAGTCCGCGCAGCTCAGCGGCTACCGACTCTACGCTGATCGCTGCCGGCGGGCGCCATGCAACCCGGCGGAGGTAGTCGGGCGTGAGCAGGTTTTCCACCGGGAGGTTCAGCTGGTCGGCGCGCTCCTGCAGCAGCGGCCTTGCCGTGGCGAGCCTTGCGGCAGCCTCGGGGTCGCGTTCCGCCCAGACCCTGGGCGGCGGCGGGGCGTTGGTTGCCAGGTGCAGCGGGGGAAGGTCGTCCAGGTCCCGGGCGGCGGCGATGCAACGGAGCCAGCGCGGAGCCTCACGCTGCGCCGCACGGCCGTGGAAGCCCTTGGTCCCCAGGAGCTGGGGAACGGTGGCGGGCATGGCCTTGGCGGCGGACACCAGTGCGGAGTCCGGAATCAGCCGGCCGGGTGCGACGTCGCGCTTACGGGCCAGCGCGTCGCGTTCCAGCCACAGTTCCCTGACGGCGGCCAGCTGGCGCCGGTCCCTGATCTGGTGCAGGCCGGAGGTCTTCCGCCACGGGTCCAGCCGCGGCGCAGCGATGCCCGCTGACAGGATCGCGGCAAACTCCTGCTCGGCATATTCCAGCTTGCCGTCGGCCTGGAGCAGTTCCACCAGCTCTTCCCGCAGCTCACTGAGGACCTCGACGTCCAGGGCTGCGTAGCGCAGCCACGGCTCCGGGAGGGGGCGGGTGGACCAGTCGGCGGCGGAGTGTTCCTTGGCCAGGCCGAAGCCAAGCAGCTGTTCGATGACGGCGGCAAGGCCCACGCGGGGAAGCCCTGCCAGCCGGGCGGCGAGTTCTGTGTCGAAGAGCTTGTCCGGCCACATGCCCAGCTCCGACAGGCACGGAAGGTCCTGGGTTGCGGCGTGCAGGATCCACTCGACGCCGCGGAGCGCATCGTTAATAATGGCGAGGTCATCAAAAGGCTCGGGATCGATCAGCCAGGTGCCGGCGCCTTCGCGGCGGATCTGCACGAGGAAGGCACGCTGGCCGTAGCGGAATCCGGAGGCTCGCTCTGCATCCACTCCTGCCGGTCCGGTTCCTGCAGCGATGGCGGCTGCGGAGCGTTCCAGCCCTGCCTGGGTCTCAATGACCAGGGGGACGCCCTCACGGGGTGCGTCGAGTTCGATGATTTCGGGGATGGGGCTGTCGAAGCCCTCCACGGTGATATGGGGTGCGGTATCAGCAGCCGGAGCGCCGGCCGTGGTGTTTTCCGGGTTGTTAGGGGTCATGATGCCCCCAGTTTACCGGTCCTGCGCGCCGGCAGTCCGCTGGCCGGCTCCCGGCAGGGCTGGACGGGCGTCAGTTCCGGCGCCGTTGCGGCAGGGGCGTGACGCCGTCGGGCAGGGGCGGGAGGCCCGCGAAGGTGCACACCATATCGGACCAGGCTTCGAGGTGTGCCGTGACGTCCGGTGTGGCGGGTGTCCAGGACGCCCGCAGTTCGATGTCGATGGTCCCGGGCCGTTCGGAGAGGGTCCCGAAGCTTTCGGACAGGACCCGGGTGGCGGTCCCGCCGGCGGCCCGGTAGGGGGCGTTGTGGTTTTCCAGGGCCTCCACCAGCCAGGTCCAGGCCACCGTACCGAGCATCTCGTCGTTGCCCATGTCCGGTTCGAGCTCCGCACGGATATAGGTGACGATCCTGAATTCCCCGTCCCACACTGCAGAGCCTTCGGGGTCGTGCAGCAGGATGAAGCGCCCGGTGGCGAGCTCCGTGTCGCTGTCCTCCGCGGTCCCGGCGGCCGCCAGGGCCATTGCCGCCGGTCCGTGCAGGGGAGGTGCTGCGGTCCCGGCGCCCTGGGCCATGACTTCCGCGCCCAGGGCGACGGCGAAGGGTGCCAGGCGGGCCGGCGCGGGGATTTCCGCGAGGTGGAGTTCCTTGCGGCACCGGGCTTTCCTGAGGGTTCCCAGAGCGTGGAGGAAATCCGGGGGAACCTGGTCAAGTGCGTTCACCATGGCAGATTACGCAACCCTTCAGCGCTGTCCGGGGAGGCTCGCCGTCACGTGCGCCTCAGCCGGCCTGCCCGCCGTCGTAGTCACGCAGTTCGTGGCGGATGGCGGCGATGAACGAATCCACGTCCTCTTCGGTGGTGTCGAACGAACACATCCAGCGCACTTCCCTGGCGGCTTCGTCCCAGTCGTAGAACCGGAAGGATGCACGGAGCCGGTCCGCCACTCCTTCGGGCAGCACGGCAAAGACTCCGTTGGACTCCGTCTTCTGGGTGGGCCGGACGCCGTCGATGGTGTCCACGGCGGCGCGGAGCCTGGAAGCCATCGCGTTGGCATGGGAGGCCGAACGCAGCCAGAGGCCGCCTTCGAGCAGGGCAATGAACTGGGCGGACATGAAGCGCATTTTGGATGCCAGCTGCATGTTCATCTTGCGCAGGTACACCAGGCCGTGGGCGGCTTCGGGGTTCAGCGCCACCACCACCTCGCCGAACAGCAGGCCGTTCTTGGTGCCGCCGAAGGAGAGGATGTCGACGCCGGCGTCCCGGGTGAAGGCCCGCAGCGGCACCTGCAGGTGGGCTGCGGCGTTCGCCAGCCGGGCACCGTCCATGTGCAGCTTCATGCCCTTGGCGTGGACATGGTCGGCTATGGCGCGCACTTCCTCCGGGGTGTAGCACGTGCCCAGTTCGGTGGTCTGGGTGATCGAGACGGCCAGCGGCTGTGCGCGGTGCTCGTCACCCCAGCCCCACGCCTCCTTGTCGATCAGTTCCGGAGTCAGCTTTCCGTCCGGGGTGGGGACCTGCAGGAGCTTGATGCCGCCGATGCGTTCCGGTGCCCCGTTTTCGTCCATGTTGATGTGGGCTGTGGAGGCGCACACCACGGCCCCCCAGCGGGGGAGCAGGGACTGCAGCGAGAGGACGTTCGCCCCGGTTCCGTTGAACACGGGGAAGCATTCGATGCCTGGCCCGAAGTGTTCCTCCATGACCTCGTGCAGCCGCGAGGTGTAGTCGTCCTCGCCGTAGGACACCTGGTGGCCTTCGTTGGCGGCGGCAAGCGCCGCAAGGATCTCCGGGTGGACGCCGGAGTAGTTGTCCGAGGCGAAGCCCCGCACATTGGGGTCGTGCAGCCTAAGGGCCGCGCCGGTCTCTGCTGTGGTTGTCATGGCTTTGCTCACATTCCCAGTCTATGTATGGCTTGCAGGGGCGGGCTGCCCCTGTGCGGCGGGGTCCTGACGGGTCACGGAGCGAGCCGGACCCGGGTGCCGTTCAGCTCGGCCGCCGGGGCGTCGAACAGCCCCACCACCGCTGCCGCGAGTTCGGCCACGTCCGTGGCTCCCGGGAACGTCCGCTCCGGGTGGCTGCGGCGCAGCCCGTCGTCCACGAGGGCCTTCACCACGAGGACAACGGCGGCCGCCTGCCCGCCGCCGCCGGCCGCGGCCGCGCGGCGGAAACCGTCCGCCACGGCCATGGTCCACGCTTCGGCGGCAGCTTTGGCGGCCACGTAGTTGGCCACGCTGGCCGCCGGACTTTCCACGGCAGTGGAGGAGACCATGGCGAACCTGCCGTGCGGGGAGGCGGCGATATCGTCAAAAAACACCCGCGTGATGTTGCGCAGCGTCGTGACGGCACCCCGCTCGAGGAAATCCCAGTCCTCGTCGGACTGGTCGGGGATTCCCTGCGCTCCCCGCCATCCGCCCACCAGGTGGATGACGGCGTCGACGGCCCCGGCCTGGAGCGCGACGTCGTCGCGGAGCTGCCTGACGTCGTCGAGCCGGGCGAGGTCGCACGTGAGGGGCGTGACGCCGTCGCCCGCCTGTTGTGCTGCTGCCTCGATCCGCTGCTGATCGGAACCCACCGTGATGACCCGGTGCCCGGCCGCGCGGAGGGCGCCCGCGACCGCAACCCCGGAGGCTCCGCTGCCGCCTGTGACGAGGACGGTGAGGGCCGGAAGCGAGCCGGAGGTTCCGCTCACAGCGCCGAACTGCCGGTGATGCCCGCGGTGGACTCGATGACAGGGCGCATCTTCTTCTCCAAAGCCTCGTAGAACATGGAGAGCGGGAATTCATCGTCCAACACCTGGTCGGTCAAGCCGCGCGGGGCACCGGACAGCGGGAGGGCGTCCGGGCCCTTTGCCCAGACGGACGCGGGGTTGGGCGTGACCGTGCCGGAGATGAGTTCGTAGGCGGCCAGCCAGTGGGCGGTCTTGGGCCGGTCGATGGAGCGCCAGTAGAGATCGTCAATGCGGGCACCCAGTGCGATTACCGCGTCCGGCACGCCGTCCCAGTCAATGGTGAGTCGGGTGTCGGTCCAGTGCAGGACGTGCTGCTGGTGCAGCCAGGCGAACAGCAGCTGGCCGCCCAGGCCGTCGTAGTTGCGGACGCGGCTGCCGGTGATGGCGAAGCGGAAGATCCTGTCGAAGATCACGGCATACTGCACCAGTTTGGCGTGCCGGCGGGCTTCGGGGTCCGCCTCGTCGTCCTTTTCGATGCGCACGGATTCCCGGAAGGCTGTGAGGTCGCAGCGGAGTTCTTCCAGTGAGTAAAGGAAGAAGGGCATGCGCTGCTTGATCATGAACGGATCGAAGGGCAGGTCGCCGCGCATGTGGGTCCGGTCGTGGATCAGGTCCCACATGACGAACGTGGCCTCGGTCAGGTCCTGGTCGGCCAGCAGCTCAGCGGCGCCTTCGGGCAGTTCCAGGCGGGTGGTTTCCGCGGCGGCTTTGAGCACGCGCCGGAAGCGCGCAGCTTCGCGGTCGGCAAAGATTGCGCCCCAGGTGAAGGTGGGTGTGGTGCTGACGGCCACGGTTTCCGGGAAGAGGACTGCGGAGTTGGTGTCGTAGCCTGCGGTGAAGTCCACGAACCGGATGGGAACAAACAGTCTGTTGGAGTAGTCGCCCGCCTCCAGGCCGGCGATGAACTCCGGCCAGATGACCTCGATCAGGACGGCCTCCACCAGCCGGCTGCTGCTGCCGTTCTGGGTGTACATGGGGAAGATCACCAAGTGCTGGAGGCCGTCCTGCCGCTGCTCCTGGGGCTGGAAGGACAGCAGCGAAGAGAGGAAATCCGGAACAGCGAATCCGCCGGCCACCCAGGCCGTGAAGTCGGCGCAGACGGTGTCCAGGTAGGTGGCATCGTGCGGGAAGGCTGGAGCAAGGGCCCGGACGGCGTCCACGATGGTGTCCACGTGCAGTGCTGCCGTGGTGTGGCTGGCCGCATCCGGCACGGAGCCGTCCGGGGCCTGCAGGGCCTGGAGGGCCGACGCTGCGGTCCGGAGCCGGAGCCAGTCCTGGTTGTCCGCGGAAATCCGGGGGACGGCGGTGAGGGTTTCAGTCATCGTCGCTGCCTTTCTGGGCGTTGCTTGCTTCTCTCTTCGGAGCGTAGCAAGCAACAAGCAGAACTAATCTGAAAAGCGGTTGAGACTAAGAAATACTATTTCTCAGCGCCGTGGTCGTCCCGTTGAGCCTGCACCGCGCTGGGGGATGGTCGCTTTGGCCACGCCCTTAAACGGGCTGGCGGGCGGGCCAGGCCTGGCTGACCGCCGCGCCCGGCCCGCCGGCACCGGCAGCTGAATCAGCCTGCCGTTGTGCCGTCCGCCGCCACTGCCCCGTCCTTCGGGACGAGTCGCAGTGAAACGGAGTTGATGCAGTAGCGCTGGTCCGTGGGAGTACCGTAGCCCTCGCCGTCGAACACGTGGCCCAGGTGTGAATCGCAGGCGCCGCAGCGGACCTCCACGCGGTCCATCCCCATGGTCCGGTCGTGAATGTAGCGGACGGTACCCTCGGCCAGGGGGGCCCAGAACGACGGCCAGCCGCAGTGCGAATCGAACTTCTCATTGCTGGTGAACAGTTCGGTCCCGCAGGCCCGGCACTGGTACACGCCCGCAGTGTGCGTGTCCCAGTACTCGCCGGTGTAGGGGCGCTCGGTACCCGCCTGCCGGAGGACGCGGTACTCCTCGGGTGTCAGTTCTTCGCGCCACTGCGCATCGGACTTCTGCACGGCGGCCACGTCCCCGCCGTCCTGCCCTCCGGTGCCGTGGGTATCGGCTGCCGGGTCCGCGACAGCGTGGGTGGCCTTGTTTCCGAAAATGTTGTTTCCGAAGATACTCATGCTGTGGTCAACGCCTAGGAGTCGCCGATAAATCCCGATCCTGCGTACAGGTGCAGGACGGGAATGCCGAGCTGGTCCTGGGCCTTGTTCGCCCAGTCGGTGTGGAAGGTATCGGACACCGCGTGCGGCCGCGTGATCACCACTGCCTGCGCGGCGCCGGTGTCCCTGACCTTGGCCACCAGTCCGTTGACCGCACCGCCGTCCACCACCTCGCCGTCGACTCCGGCCCCCAGTCCTTCCAGGGCGGCAAGTGAGGCAGACAGGGTTTCCGTGGCGTGCGCGCGTTCCTCTGCGGGGTCCGGCGCGCGGGAGGTGAGTTCGCGGAAAGCCGCGGCAATTTCCAGCAGGGAGAGGTGTTCGAGGAAATCCACCAGCAGGTGCCGCTCGGTATTGGCTGGAACAAGGACCAGCAGCCGGGAGTCTGCTCCGTCCACCAGGCGTTCGATGTTCAGGCGGTCGTCCGCCCCCAGTGGCTCTTCGGTCAGGATGACGATGGGTTCACTCATGGCCTTAGCCTAGCCCTGTAGGTGGGGCGCCGCACCAACCCGTACACGGGCCTGCCACGGTGCACAGGCGCCGTTCCACACAGGACCCGCCCGGGCCGGAATGCGGTGATCCTTGAGCTGACGGTAAGAATAGGAGCATGGCTTCTTATTTGCGGACGCGCCCGGAGCACACTGCCCACACCCCGGAAACAGGGGGCATGTCGCTGGGGACCCGATGGGCTATTGCCGGTGCCATCGCGGGAAGTTCCCTGACCGGGCTCCTGGCTGCGGGTTCGTCCGCGCTCGCCGTGTATTTCGCCCGCCGCGTCATTACGCCGGCACGGCAGCGGACGTCGGACCAGGAGGTCCTCGCAGTCATCCGCGACGGGCAAAAGCAGCAGGTGATCCTGGCCGCCACGGACGACACCACGGTGGACGGCCGGTACGGCTTCTATTTCGACGGCGGCAGGGGGCACGCCAGGATAGGCCGCATCGTCTCGTACTCGCCGGCGGAGCGGACGGTGCTGCGAGAAGTCGAAGCGGTCTATGCCGGAGACCTCTCCGCCGCCCGCTGGGGCTGGTGGAGCGGCGCACTCTACCCTGACCCTGCCGCCGCCGGCGATTCAGCCGAAGAGGTGGCCATCCCCGTGGAACGCGGCGAGGCGCCGGCCTGGCTGGTCCGCGCCGGCGGGACCGCCCGGACCTGGGCTCTCATGGTCCACGGGCGCGGTGCAACCCGGCAGGAAGCGCTGCGCGCGGTGGGTCCGGCGCTGGAGCTGGGGCTGACCAGCCTGTTGCTCTCCTACCGCAATGACGGCCTGGCACCGTCGGCGGATGACGGCCGGTACGGACTGGGTTCCACGGAATGGCAGGACATTGAGGCGGCCATCGGGTATGCACTGGACAACGGTGCCGAGGAGATTGTGCTCTTTGGCTGGTCCATGGGCGGGGCCATCTGCCTGCAGGCAGCGGACCTGTCCCGGTACCGGCACCTGATCCGGGCCATGGTCCTTGACGCGCCGGTCATCGATTGGGTCAACGTCCTCGCCCACCATGCGCAGCTGAACCGGATTCCCTCGCTGGTGGGCCGGTACGGGCAGCTCATGCTGGGGCATCCGCTGGGGCGCAGGCTGACGGGATTGTCCGCGCCTGTGGACCTCAAGGCCATGGACTGGGTCTCACGCGCCGTCGAACTCCGGACCCCCACCCTGATCCTGCACAGCGTCGATGACGAGTACGTGCCCTATAAGCCGTCCGCGCTGCTGGCCGAGCGGAACCCCGAAATGGTGACCTTCGAAGCCTTCAACCACGCACGGCACACCAAGGAATGGAACGTGGACCCCGAGCGCTGGGAGCGGCTGGTGAAGGCGTGGCTGCGGCAGCAGCTCGCGCCGCGCCTCAACCCGGGTACCCGGCCGGGAGAGCAGCCGAGCTGATCAACCTGGCTGGCAAGCCTGGCCAGGCAGCGACGCGTTGCTGCCGATCGGCGCGGTGACTGCGTCGGTCAGCCGGACAAGGTCCAGCGGTGCGAGTTCGATATCCAGGCCGCGCCGGCCGCCGGACACGAGCATGGTGTCCAGCTCCAGGGCGGAGGAATCGAGCACTGTGGGGGAGGGGAGCCGTTGGCCAAGCGGTGAGATACCGCCCAGCACGTAGCCGGTCCGGCGCTGCGCGGCGGCCGGATCTGCCATGGCGGCCTTCTTTGCCCCCATCGCTGCAGCGAAGGCCTTCAGGTCCAGGGTCCCGCTGACGGGGACGATGCCCACGGCCAGCCTGCCTTCAACCTCCACCATCAGGGTCTTGAACACCCGTGCCGGATCGATCCCCAGGACTGCGGCCGCCTCCGCTCCGTAGCTGTCCGCGGCCGGATCATGGGAATAGGGGTGCAGCACGAAGGGAACCCCGGCGGCGGCAAGTGCCGCCGTGGCCGGGGTTCCCTGTCCAGTGCTTTTGCGTGCCACGTGGTGGTGGCGTCAGGCGCTGGCGCCGGACGCTGCAGCTACCTTGCGCTTGATCCTGCCCAGCATCGCCGTCATGCCCCTCATCCGGAGCGGGGTGATGGCCCGCGTGAGGCCCAGCAGTTCGGGCATATCATCCGGTACCGCAAGGATTTCCGCCGCCGAGAGCCCGTCCAGGCCTTCGTGCAGCACTCCGGCGAAGCCACGCGTGGTGGGCGCTTCGGCGGGGGCTTTGAAAAAGAGCCGGACGGCGGTGCCAGAACCGGCAGTGCCGTCCTTTTCCGTTTCGATGGTCAGGAACAGCGGCGACTGGCACTCCACTACCTGCTCCAGGAGTTCGGGATGGTTGGTGAGCCGTTCGGGAAGTTCCGGAAGCCCCTCCGAGAATTCGAGCAGCAGCTGCAGCCGCTCGGGCTCGGACAGGGCCTGGAAGTCGTCCACAATCGCCGCGAGGGCGGAAGGCAAGGCTTGAGTAGTCATCAGGGCAAGTTTACGCGGGAGCCTTCGTCAGACTCCAACGGCGACCGGGAAGGAGCCGCGCTCGGCGCCCTTGACAATGGGAACGCGGACGGCGTTGCCCCACTCGGTCCAGGAACCGTCATAGTTACGGACGGACTCGAAGCCCAGCAGGAACTTCAGTGCGAACCAGGTGTGGCTGGAACGCTCGCCGATGCGGCAGTAGGCCACCACGTCGTCGCCCGCGGCAAGGCCGGCCTCGCCGAGGTAAATGGCGTCAAGTTCTTCCCGGCTGCGGAACGTGCCGTCTTCGGCCGCTGCGCGGGCCCACGGCACAGAGGCAGCAGTGGGGATATGGCCGCCGCGCAGTGCGCCCTCTTCCGGGTACGCCGGCATGTGCGTGCGCTGGCCGGTGTACTCCTCGGCGGAGCGGACGTCGATCAGGGGCTTGCCCAGGTGGGCCAGCACGTCGTCCTTGAAGGCGCGGATGGGGGCGTCGTCGCGCTCCACCACGGGGTAGTCGCCCGTGGCGGGCGCAGGCTTGTCCCTGGTCAGGTCCCGGCCTTCGGCGATCCACTTGTCCCGGCCGCCGTCGAGCAGGCGCACGTCCTGGTGGCCGAACAGGGTGAAGACCCACAGGGCGTAGGCGGCCCACCAGTTGGACTTGTCGCCGTAGATCACCACGGTGGTGTCGCGGGAGATGCCCTTCGAGGCGGCCAGCTCAGCGAAGGCTGCGCCGTCAACGTAGTCGCGGGTGACGTCGTCGTTCAGATCGGTGTGCCAGTCGATCTTCACTGCGCCGGGGATGTGGCCGGTCTCGTACAGCAGCACGTCCTCGTCCGATTCCACGACCACCAGCTCACCGTTGGCAACGGCGCCGCTCTCCAGGGCGGAGGCAAGCCACTCGGTGGAAACCAGCCGCTCCGGGTGGGCATAGGCGGCGAACTTTTCATTCTGTTCAACGGGGTAGGGCATGGTGTTGGCCTTTCATCGAGGACACGGGAGGGCCGCGCAGTGCGGAAAACGGCTCCTGCATGGGGACCTTTCCCCACACTATCCAGCGGCAGATGCGTTGTCCGTATTCCGTTAACAGGACGAAATGTTGGCTTCATCACCCCTGGTGGTCCCGCCGACGCTGCGCCCGGACGGGGACCGCGAAGCCGGTATCCTTTCTGGGGACCACCTACCAGCAGAACGGACCACCTTGGTACAGATCGAACAGCTTGCGGCGCGCACTCCTGCAGTGTCGGTGAACGAACTCCTTAAGGGTTTCTATCCATCGCCGCGGTTTGGCCAGGTGTCCTTCGCCAGCTACCGTCCGGACCCGAAGCAGCCCAGCCAGGCTGCTGCCGTCCAGGCCCTGGAGGGGTTCGCCGGCAACGTGGCACCGTCTGACGGCGGCGGGCTCTTCAAAAAACTGTTCGGCAAGAAGGACAGTTCGCGTGCCGGTATCTACCTGGACGGCGGATTCGGCGTGGGCAAGACCCACCTCCTTGCTTCACTCTGGCACGCCGCCCCCGGACCGAAGGCCTTCGGCACCTTCGTTGAGTACACCAACCTGGTGGGCGCCCTGTCTTTCCGCAAAACAGTTGACGCACTCAGCAGCTACAAGCTGGTGTGCATCGACGAATTCGAACTCGACGACCCGGGCGACACAGTCCTGATGTCCCGGCTGATGCGTGAACTGGCCGACGCCGGCGTAAAGCTGGCTGCCACCTCCAACACCCTGCCCGGCTCGCTGGGTGACGGCCGCTTTGCCGCTGTGGATTTCCAGCGCGAGATCCAGGTCCTGGCGGACCAGTTCGACGTCATCCGCATTGACGGCGAAGACTTCCGCCACCGCGGCTTGCCGGCGGCCCCGGCCCCGCTGAAGAACAGTGAACTGTCATCCCACATGAAGGCCGAGTTCGACGGCAAGACGGTGGCCCAGGACGAGTTCAGCACCCTGATCCACCACCTCGCCGGAGTGCACCCCAGCCGGTACCGCCAACTCATCGACGGGATCGACGGTGTGGTGTGGCGCAACGTGGAGACCATCACCGAGCAGGCCGTGGCGCTGCGGTTCGTGGTCCTTGCGGACCGACTCTACGACAAGGACGTCCCCATCCTTGCCAGCGGCGTGCCGTTCGACAAGCTCTTCACAGAGGAAATGATGGCCGGCGGCTACATGAAGAAGTACTTCCGCGCGGTGTCCAGGCTTACCGCACTGGCCCGCGAAGGCCAGAACCACGAACCGTCCTAGTCAGCTCGGCGGGGCGGCGACGGCCCGCGCAGTGCCCCTCACCGGCAGTTCCTAGGCGCTGTCCTTCGCGCCTGCGTGCCCTTCCTCCAGCAGTTCCCGCTCCCGGCGGGGGACCAGCAGCGTCCTGACCAGCAGGCCGGCAAGGAGCGCCCAAAAAGCCGATCCGATCCCGCCGAACGCGAGCCCTGAAGCGGCCATCAGGAACGTGACGGCCGGGGCGATGCGGTCCTCGGCATCAGCCAGGGCCGAAGAGACCGACGCCGCCAGCGTGCCCAGGAGCGCCAGCCCTGCCACCGCTTCCAGCATGCCCGCCGGTGCCGCGCTGACCAGGGTGACCAGCGCTGCCGAGAATGCGGCCAGGACCAGGTAGGCCAGCCCGGAGGTAAATCCTGCAACCCAGCGCCTGTTCCGGTTGCTGCCGGCCTCCTCGCCGGCAGCAAGTGCCGCGCTCAGTGCGGCAAGGTTGATGGCATGGCCGCCGAACGGCGCGCCCAGGACGGTGCCGGCACCGGTCACCAGCATCGATGCCCGCCATGGTGTCGCAAATCCGAACGACCGCAACACCGCCACACCCGGAACGTTCTGGGAGGCCATGGTGACCACAAACAACGGCAGGGCAATGCCCGCCATGGCCTGCAGGCTGAAGGACGGCGTGGTCCACACGAGTTCCGGCAGCACCCCGCCCGTTCCGAACGCACTGCCGGTGCCAGCCAGGGAGAAGGTGATTACTCCCAGCGCCACCACAAGTGCCGCAGGCACAGCCCAACGCGGGGCGAACTTCATCATGAGCAGCCAGCAGGCAATGACCGGGGCCACAAAGAGCGGAACAGTGCCCAGTGCAGTGAACGGCGCAAGGCATAACTGCAGCAGGACGCCGGCCAGCATTGCCTGGGCGAGCGATGCGGGGATCCGCGCCATCAGCCGGCCGAGGGCAGGGACCAGCCCGGTCAGGGCTATCAGCACGCCGGCGGCAAGGAAGGCTCCGAGGGCGGCCGGCCAGCCGCCGTCGGGCGTGCCGGACGTGGCCAGAAGCGCTGCGCCCGGTGTGGACCAGGCAAGCGTGACCGGTACTTTGGACCGCCATGCAAGCAGCAGGACGCCGACGCCGACGGCCAGGGTCAGAGCCAGCAGTCCGGAGGCAGCCTGGGCCGGGTTGGCCCCCGCCGCCTTGAGCCCGGCGAGGACGACCGCGAAGGACGACGTAAAGCCCACCAGGGCCGTGACAATACCGGCAACCACGGGCCGGGAATCGAAGGTGGAGGGCCTGGCCGTCCGGCCGGGGCGGATGGGTGCGGAAGACTTCGCCATACCGGCAGGTTATCCGTGGTTGCGGTTCGGGTGGCAATTGCGGACTGTGCTGCCGCCACTGGGCGACCTGTCAGCCGGTCAGGCCATCACCGGTGAGAGCACGGCGGCCGGCAGCCACGGGGCATTTAAACGCCAAAGGCGCGGGCGCCGCCTCCCGGCGGGACCCGCGCCCCGTTGACGTGCTGGGGCAATGCCCCGGCCGAGATCCTTACGGAGTCCGGTCAGCCGGCGGTGCCGGGTTGACGGGATTGACCGGGGGGACCTGCTCTGCGGCAGGTGCCT
This sequence comes from Pseudarthrobacter sp. SL88, assembly GCF_026672455.1. NCBI lineage: Bacteria > Bacillati > Actinomycetota > Actinomycetes > Micrococcales > Micrococcaceae > Pseudarthrobacter > Pseudarthrobacter sp. SL88. The sequence continues at coordinate 2,198,007 of NZ_JAPPRD010000001.1, read as the reverse complement.
CGCCAGGGGTCCCATTCTTGTCCACGAGCTTGGAAGCGCCATCCTGGATCTTGTCGACGTGGCCGGTGTACTTGCCACCGGTCTTCTGGTCGACGAAATCGCCGGCTTTGGTGATGCCGTCCTTGATGGTCTGCTCGTTTCCGCGGATAAGACCCTGTGCCTTGCCCTTTAGATCGTCAATCAGTCCCACGAGCACCTCCCTTCGGTCGCGGAGCCAGGTCGCTCCTTGCGCAATCGATCCTAGACCTGCGGGAGGGCAGTTCCAAGGACATTGGGAAGATTCGGCGTTCGCCCGCAGCGGATGGGGCCTAAAAGGGCAACAAAAAAGCAGCTCTTTACGAGCTGCTTTGAGGGTGGGCGATACTGGGATCGAACCAGTGACCTCTTCCGTGTCAGGGAAGCGCGCTACCGCTGCGCCAATCGCCCGGAACCGGAGGACCGGCCAATGGGTTTCAAAAAAGAGAGCGGACGACGAGATTCGAACTCGCGACATCCACCTTGGCAAGGTGGTGCTCTACCAGCTGAGCTACGTCCGCAATTGCCTTCCGGCCGGGGCCGGACTGCTGTTGGCAAGTGACCTTGCCGAGTGGGCGATACTGGGATCGAACCAGTGACCTCTTCCGTGTCAGGGAAGCGCGCTACCGCTGCGCCAATCGCCCATGCTGATTCGGAAAGGATCCGAAAAACCATGGTTTTCACCGAGGTGGGTACGGGATTCGAACCCGTGTATACGGCTTTGCAGGCCGCTGCCTCGCCTCTCGGCCAACCCACCGTGTAAGCCCCGGTTTAGCAACCGTTGCCGTGACAGTGTCCTGCGAGCGGACGACGAGATTCGAACTCGCGACATCCACCTTGGCAAGGTGGTGCTCTACCAGCTGAGCTACGTCCGCAGTTTGGGGTTTGATTCCTTGCCGTTTGGGCATTTCCTCGCTTCCAACGAGTAAAAACAATATAGGAGGTTCCGGGAAAGTCCAAATCGGCTGTTCCGGCCGCTTTACACATGCCCCTGCATCCCAGCAATGGCGCGGAAAGATGCAGCTTACAAGCATGTAATTTGTGCATCCCCTGCCGTCCCTGCCGCCGCGGGATGCACAAAACTGGAGTGTGTTTCCAAGGGGCGGGCCGCGGGAATGGGGCATTCCGCGGGCCTGCCTTCGGAAGCCGGAGGCCGATTTTTGAAATGGCCGCCGGGTGGGCTAGCATTCAAATGCATCGGGGCGATTGGCGCAGTGGTAGCGCGCTTCGTTCACACCGAAGAGGTCACTGGTTCGAACCCAGTATCGCCCACCGCAGAAGGTCCGTTTCCGCTCATCAGCAGCGGAGGCGGACCTTTTTTATGCCCGGGCCTGGCTCCCGGAGATTTTGTCGGCCCCCTGTGAAAGAGTCTTTTCCATGACTGATCCGCTCCTCGCCCATGCCACCGAATACGGCCGGATGTACGCCCGGTCCACCTCGGAGCAGTTCTCCGTGCCGTCCATCACCACAGTCATCAGCCAGCAGCCGCACGGCCTGGACGGTTGGTTTGGCTACATGGGGGCAAGCAGCCTGGCCAAGGATCCGCTGCTGTCCGATTGCCTGGGCAGCCCGGCGAAGATCAAGCAGGCCATCAACCGGGCGGCCAGGGCCGCTGAGACTTATCGGGACGATGCCGCGCGCCGCGGGGACCGTGTCCACACGTACTGCGAGCAGGTCGCCCTGCGCGCACTGGGACGCCCGCATGCCATGAAGGAAGCGCGGGAAGCGCTGGCTGCCAACGGGGAGGAAGCCTTCGCCGTGCGGTTCGATGAATGGTGGGAGCTTTTCCGCGTGGAGCCCCTTGCTCCGGAAATCACCGTCTGGAACAAAGCGGTGGGGTACGCCGGCACCCTGGACCTGGTGGCGCGGATCAATGGCCGCATCTGCCTCATCGACTACAAAACCAAAGGCACCACCCGGGACGGCCAGGTCAAGTCCCTCGACGACAAAGTGGTGATGCAGCTGGTGGCCGGCATGAAAGCCGAGGAGAGCCTGGTGGACCCGGTGGCAGGTACCTGGGAACCGTGGAAGTACGGGGAAGACCCGGTCCTGCTGGCGGTAGCCATTGGGGAAACGGAGGTCCGCCCGGTGCGGGCCAACCCCGAGGTCCTCAAGCACCACTGGTGGAAGTTCTGCGCACTCCGGCGCGTGTGGGAGCTGTCGGCCGACACCATCAGTGCCGGCACGGCCCTGCTCCCAATCGCCCCGCCGCCGTTGGCCCAGGCCCGCACCGCCTAGCGCCTAAACTGGATTGGTCCCATTGCCGCCAACCGTGAGGAAAATCCGCGCATGGCTATTCTGAATATCCGCATCATCGGCGATCCCGTGCTCCGCACTGTGGCCGATCCTGTGACGGAATTCGGGCCTGAACTTGCCAAGCTGGTCGCCGACATGACCGAAACCATGGAAGACGTGGATGGCGCCGGCCTCGCCGCGCCCCAGATCGGTGTCAGCAAGCGTGTCTTCACCTACCGGATTGACGGCGTTGAAGGGCACATCATCAACCCCGTGCTGGAAAACAGTGACGACTACCAGCCGGACCATGTGGAGGGCTGCCTGTCCATACCGGGCCTGGGCTTCCCCGTCCGCCGCTTCCGCGCCACCCGCGTTACCGGCGTGGACATGCACGGCAACCCCGTCTCCATCGACGGCGAGGGCATGCTGGCCCGCTGCTTCCAGCACGAGAACGACCACTTGGACGGGGTCCTCTACACAGACCGGCTGGAGGGCGAGGACCGGAAGGCCGCCCTGCGCTCCATCCGCAACGCCAACTACGACTCCGTCACGGAGCGCACCACCACCAAGCGCGCCAAGACAGTGGGATCCAGCTTCGGCGGAGCGAGCTTCGGCGGTTCCGGTACTGCCGGCTCCAATTTTGGTAACGCCGGGTGAGGGTCCTTTTCGCGGGAACTCCCGCCGTCGCGGTTCCCTCTTTGAATGCCCTCGTCGACGCCGGCTTCGACGTCGTCGCCGTCCTGACCCGGCCGGACGCTCCGATTGGGCGCAAACGCGTCCTCACGCCTTCGCCGGTCGCTGCGCGGGCCCTTGAGCTGGGGCTGGATGTCATCTACGCTGCAAAGGTTGACGACGCCGCCGTCGAACAGATCTCGGCCGCTGCCCCCGATGTCGCAGCCATCGTGGCCTACGGCGGGCTGGTTCCCCCCGCAGCCCTCGCCATTCCACGGCACGGCTGGATCAACCTGCACTTTTCGCTGCTGCCCGCGTGGCGCGGTGCCGCACCTGTGCAGCGCTCGGTGATGGCCGGCGATGACGTCACCGGCGCCGTGACATTCCAGCTGGAGAAAGGGCTCGATACGGGACCGGTGTTCGGCACCCTCACCGAGTCCGTTGGCCCGGAAGACACGGCCGGCCAGCTCCTGGAACGGCTCTCCCACAGCGGCGCGGTCCTGCTGGCGCAGACCCTGTCCGCCGTCGCAACGGGTAAGGCATCTGCGGTGCCACAGGCCGGAGACGTATCGCTGGCGCCAAAACTCACCCTGGAAGACGGGCACTTGAACTGGCACCACCCGGCCCTGGCCATCGGCCGCCAAGCCCGTGGCGCCACCCCCGAGCCCGGAGCCTGGACGCTCCTGGATGGCCAGCGCGTCAAGCTCGATCCTGTGCGGCTGCGTCCGGATGTTGAGGACCTCGCACCTGGTGCCCTGGCAGTTCACGGCAAGAGCGTGCTGGTGGGCACCGGTTCCCACGCTGTGGAGCTGACCCGCATCCAGCCCGCCGGAAAAAAGATGATGGCCGCGCCCGATTGGGCCCGCGGCATTGGTTCGCTGGAAGGCGTGGTATTCGAATGAGTGGATCCGGTACGAATTCCGGTGGTGCACAGCAAGGCCGTCCCTCCGGCCGCGGGCGTGGCGCCAGCCAAAGCGGCCGCGGCCAGGGCGGCCCGCGGGACAACAGCCGCCGCGACGCCCAGGGCCGGGAGCGGAACCGTGGCCCGCAGCGGAACTTCACCGAGAACGCGCCCGCACAGCGCACGCGCCGGGCAGACCCCGCCCGGCTCGTGGCATTCGAGGTACTCCGCGCCGTCGCGCAGGAGGACGCCTATGCCAACCTCGTCCTGCCGGCCCGGATCCGGCAGCACCGGCTGGACAAGCGCGACGCCGGGTTCGCCACGGAGCTGAGCTACGGCGCGCTGAGGGGACAGGGAACTTATGACGCCGTCCTGGCGCGCTGCGTCGACCGGCCGCTGGACCAGCTGGACCCTGCAGTCCTGGATGCGCTGCGCATCGGTGTCCACCAGCTCCTTGCCATGCGCGTGCCCGCCCATGCGGCACTGGACCAGACAGTTGGTCTCGCCCGCGCCGTCATCGGTGCAGGACCTTCCGCCCTGATTAACGCGGTCCTCCGCAAGGTCAGCGCCCACAGCCTCAATGAATGGCTGGACCTGCTGGTAGCGGACGAAACCGATGAGACCCGCATCGCGTCACTCCGCCATGCCCACCCCGAATGGATCGTCCGGGCCATGCGCCAGGCCCTGGTGGCCCACGGCCGCCCCGTCGGGGAAATCAACGCCCTGCTCGAAGCGGACAACGCAGCCCCGGTGGTCAACCTGGTGGCCCTTCCCGGACTGGGGAACCTCGACGAAGCGCTTGAAGACGGCGCTACGCCGGGTGAACTTGTTGAAGGGTCCGCCCTGTCCAGCGGTGGGGACCTGGGCCGGTTGTCCTCCGTACGCGCAGGCACCACCCGGGTACAGGACGTCGGCTCGCAACTGGTGGCCCGTGCAATGGCTGCGGTGCAGCTGGGAACTGCCGCATCCGATGCCGCAGCGCCTGAAGCCTGGCTCGACCTCTGCGCCGGGCCGGGTGGGAAAGCGGCCCTGCTCGGCGCCCTCGCCCGGGAACGCGGCGCCACGTTGCTGGCCAACGAGCCCGCGCCGCACCGCGCCAAATTGGTCAAACAGGCATTATCGGCCGTCCCGGCCGACACCTGGCAGGTCCGCACCGGTGACGGCCGCGAGGTCGGCGCAGAGCAGCCCGGGTCCTTCGACCGCGTCCTGGTGGATGTGCCCTGCAGCGGTTTGGGGGCATTGCGCCGCCGGCCTGAATCCCGCTGGCGCCGCTCGCCCAAGGACCTGGCCGACCTGGGACCGCTGCAGCGCGAACTGCTGGCCTCAGCCCTGGCAGCTGTCCGGCCCGGGGGAGTCGTCGCCTACGTGACGTGCTCGCCGCATCCCGCCGAAACCACCGCAGTGGTGGCGGACGCCCTGCGGAAACGTGATGACCTGGAACTCCTTGACGCCGGGGCCGCGCTCGACGCCGTCAGCCTCACCGGAAACCTGGGTGCAGGGCATGAACTGACCGCGCAACTGTGGCCGCATGTCCACAGCACCGACGCCATGTTCCTGGCCCTCATCCGCAAAAAGGCCTGACGCCACCGTTCGGCACACGCACCCAGCCACCCTTCGAAAGGCATCCCCGTGACGCAATGCTGCATCAACCCGAGCATCCTCTCGGCCGACTTCGTCAACCTTGAGGCCGAGCTGAAGCGCATCAGCAACGCCGACGCCGTGCACGTGGACGTCATGGACAACCACTTCGTCCCCAACCTCACCATCGGACTGCCGGTGGTCCAGCGGATCCAGGCGGTCAGCCCGGTTCCCCTGGACGCCCACCTGATGATCGCCGACGCCGACCGCTGGGCGCCTGGTTTCGCGGACGCGGGCCTGGCCTCCGTCACGTTCCATGCAGAGGCGTCCATCGCGCCTATCAAGCTGGCCCGTGAACTCCGCAGCAGGGGTGCGAAAGCGGGAATGGCATTGCGGCCATCCACCCCCGTGGAGCCGTACCTGGACATGCTGTCCGAGCTGGACATGCTGCTCATCATGACTGTGGAACCGGGTTTCGGCGGCCAGGCTTTCCTCGACGTGACCCTCCCCAAGATCCGCCGCGCCCGCGCCGCCATTGACGGTTCCGGCATCGGCGTGGCCATCCAGGTTGACGGCGGGATCACTGAGGAAACCATCACCCGCGCCGCGGAAGCGGGGGCCAACGTTTTCGTAGCCGGCTCCGCTGTCTACGGCGCCGACGACCCCGCCGCCGCCATCGACCGGCTCCGTGAAGGAGGCAGCCGTTCGTTACGGAAGGCGACGGCGGAATAAGAAGAAGCCACATCCGGTTGTGGCACAATAACAACACACATACGTGCTCCGGGGTCGGTGTAAGTCCGAACCGGCGGTGATAGTCCGCGACCCGTGAACCGATGGTTTTTCCTGGCTGACCAGGCGAAGCCCCGGTGAACGGTTGAACCGGTGAAATTCCGGTACCGACAGTTAAAGTCTGGATGAGAGAAGCACGTACAGCTGTATCTTCGGTGCCCGTGGGCTCCGAAGCGTTCTGCTGTCGTATACCCCCGGAGCCATCGCGGTTCTGACAGGGAAGGAACGACACACAGACATGGACCTCCTGCGATGGCTCTTTGACGCTCAGATCCCCGTGGGGGGTTCTGTCCTGATATTGAGAGAAGTGCTGGGCAACATTTTTGGCCTGGCAAGTGCATTCGGCGGCATGCGCCGCAAAGTTTGGGCCTGGCCCGTGGGCATTGCAGGCAACCTGCTGCTGCTCACGGTGTTCCTGGGCAACGTCTTCGGCTCCGCCACACCAGCCACCCTGTGGGGGCAGGCCGGCCGCCAAGTGATGTTCATCGCCGTGGCTGCCTATGGCTGGCACCGCTGGAAGCATGGCCGGAGCGCCGATGGCGGGAACACCGCCGTCGTACCCCAATGGGCCAGCAACCGGACCCGGCTCATCCTCGCGGCCGCGCTGGTGGCCGGCACCGTTGCCCTGACGCCGCTGTTCGACTCCCTCGGGTCCTACCCGCCGGTGTGGGCTGACGCCTGGACCTTCGTGGGATCGCTCCTGGCCACCTACGGCATGGCGCGCGGCTGGACCGAGTTCTGGCTGATGTGGGTGGCCGTGGACATCGTGGGCGTCCCGCTCCTGTTCAGCGCCGGCTACTACGCCAGCGCTTTCATGTACCTCTTCTACGGCTTCTTCACCCTCGCCGGGTTCTTCGTCTGGTGGAATGCCTCCCGCAGGGCTGGCACAGCAACCGGGGGCAAGGAACAGCCGGCCTCGGTGGAAACCGCCTTTCCAGACCCACGGGTGAAGCTCTGATGGCCGCCGAACTCCGGGTGGCAGCACCCTTCACCCCCACGGAAGTCCAGGCCATGGAGCACGCCCTCGAAGCAGCCCTGCAGGGGCCGCGCGGCGCCAACCCCCTGGTGGGCGCCGTCGTCGTAAGCCCTGACGGCCGCGAACTTGCCACCGGATACCACCGCGGTGCGGGCACCGCCCACGCCGAGGCTGATGCAGTGGCCCGCGCCCTGGAAGCCGGCGTGGACCTTGCCGGCTGCACCATGGTGGTAACCCTCGAACCCTGCAACCATGTGGGGCGGACCGGACCGTGCACGGAAGCCATCATCGCTGCAGGCATCACCGACGTCGTCTACGCCGTGGACGATCCCCACGACCCTGCGGCCGGCGGGGCAGCAACCCTGCGCAACGCCGGTGTCTCGGTCCGCAGCGGCCTGGCTGCGGCGGAATCCCTGGAACTGAACCGCCGGTGGTTCGAGGCGGTAGCAGAAAAGCGGCCCTTCACCACCCTCCATATCGCCCAAACCCTCGACGGACGCATCGCGGCCGAAGACGGCACCAGCCAGTGGATCTCCAGCCCGGAAGCCCTGGCGGACAACCACGGGATCCGGAGCCGCATCGACGCCATCCTGGTGGGGACCCAGACCGTTGCGGTGGACAATCCCCGCCTGAATGCCAGGGATTCCTCGGGCAACCCGGCAGCGAGGCAACCGGTCCGCGCCGTCATGGGCCTGCGGGACATTCCCGAAGATGCCGCAATCCTGGGCGACGACGGTCTGGCCGTCCACCTTCCCACCCGGGACCCGCGCGAGGCGTTGACCACCCTGTACGCCTCCGGAACCCGCCACGTCATGGTGGAAGGCGGTTCACGGATCCTCAGCGCGTTCCTCACGGCAGGACTGGTGGATGAACTGATCGTCTACCTGGCGCCTACACTCCTCGGTTCGGGGACCTCGTCGCTGGACGGGCTGGGAATCAGCACCCTTCCGGACGCCCAGCAATGGGAATGGGACGCTTCCGACGGCGGTCCCGTGCGGACGCTGGGCCGCGACCTGAGACTTCACCTGAAACCGCAACGCCACGTTGCACTTGACCCACAACCGTCCCGCGAAGCTGCGCGACAAGCCCAGGGAGGCTACTGATGTTCACCGGAATAATCGCCGAGCAGGGAGAGGTGCTCGCCGTCGAGCGCGACGGCGATACCGGCGCCACCGTCCGGCTCCGCGCCCCCGGCACCACCGAGGGTCTCGCGTTGGGCGGATCCATCGCCGTCAACGGCGTGTGCCTGACCGCAACGGACATCGACGGCAAGGAATTCAGCGTCGACGTCATGGGGGAGACCCTGGTCCGGAGCACCATCGGCGAACTGGCCGCAGGCGACGCCGTCAACCTGGAACGGTGCGTTCCCGCAGGAGGACGGCTGGATGGCCACGTGGTGCAGGGCCATGTGGACGGCGTCGGCGTCCTCCAGGAACGCGAGCCGCAGGGCAACTGGGAGCGGCTCCGCTTCGGCGTGCCCGCGAACCTGGCCCGCTACATTGCCGAGAAAGGCTCCATCGCCATCGACGGCGTCTCCCTCACCGTGACGGCCGTCAGCGCCGCAGCGGAGGAACAGCCCTGGTTCGAAGTTGGCCTGATCCCCACCACCCTGGCCGAGACCGGACTCGGCATAAAGACCACCGGAAGCCGGGTCAACCTCGAAGTGGACGTCCTCGCCAAATACACCGAACGGCTGCTCTCGTTCCGCACCGCCAGTACCGGGGGCACCGTGGCGGCAGCACCGGGTGGTGCCCGGTGAACGGGACTGCGCGCCTGAATCCCGGAGCCGTACCGGCCGCTGTTCCCACCCGCGGACTGGATTCCATCGGGGACGCCGTCCGCGCCATGGCAGCGGGAAAGCCGGTGCTGGTGGTGGACAATGAGGACCGGGAAAACGAAGGCGACATCATCTTCGCAGCCCAGCACGCCACGCCCGCGCTGATGGGCTGGACCATCCGCTACAGCTCTGGCGTCATCTGCGTGCCGTTGACGGGGGAGCGGGCTGACGCCCTGGATTTGCCGCCCATGACGGCAGTCAACGAGGACGCCAAAGGCACGGCCTACACGGTGTCCTGTGACGCCGCCATCGGTGTCAGCACCGGCATCTCCGCCACGGACCGCGCCCTCACGGCACGCGTCCTGGCGGATCCGCAGGCCGTCCCGGCGTCAGTGACCCGCCCGGGGCATATTTTTCCGCTCCGTGCGGTTGACGGAGGTGTGCGGGAGCGCCAGGGCCACACCGAGGCCGCGGTGGACCTGTGCCGCCTGGCGGGACTCGAACCGGTCGGCGTCATCGCGGAAGTGGTGTACGACGACGGTGAGATGATGCGCCTGGACGGGCTCCGTTCGTTCGCAGCGGAACATGGGTGCCCTTTGGTCTCCATCGAGGACCTGGTGGCGTATCTTGAAGCCGGGACCGGGGGAGGCCTGGATCAGAATGTCCGGATTGTTCCGGGCGGAGAAAAGGAGAAGCGATGACGGCATCGGCAGCCAGCGACGACAGCCAGAACGGTCACCGGAAGCACCACACCGGCAACGGTGGGGCTCCACACCCCGTCAGCGGCGGTCCCATTGTGCAGCTTCCCACCGCGTTCGGTGACTTTGTGGCGCAGGCATGGACCGACCTCGTGACCGGCGTGGAACACCTCGCCGTCAGTTCGCCCAACCCGCCCAGCGACGGAAAGGCGCCGCTGGTGCGGCTGCACTCGGAATGCCTGACCGGTGACGTCTTCGGTTCGTACCGTTGCGACTGCGGCGAACAGCTGGCCTACGCCCTGGAACTGATCCATGAACACGGCGGCACCCTGCTGTACCTGCGCGGCCAGGAAGGCCGCGGCATCGGCCTGGCCAACAAGATCAAGGCCTACGCGCTGCAGGAAGCCGGTTTCGACACTGTCGAGGCCAACGAACAGCTGGGCCTGCCGGTGGATGCGCGCTGCTATAAGGCCGCCGCCCAGGTGCTCGCCGAGATGGGCCTGCACGAGGTCCGGCTCCTGAGTAACAACCCGGACAAGCAGAACCGGCTGGCCAAGGCCGGTGTCAAGGTAGTGGAGATGGTTCCCACCGAGGTGCCGTCCCGCGAGCAGAACATCCGGTACCTGCGGACCAAGAAGGACCGCATGGAACACCGGCTGCTGCTGGACACCGGGGCCGACCCCGTGCCGGTACCGGGCCCTGACGGTCCGTTCCGCCACGAACAAGACTGACCTGACCACTCCACTGAACCACCAGACTGAACGGACACCTCGCACCCATGAGCGGACACGGCGCCCCCGATATCGACCTCACCACCCTCAACCCGGCGGAAACGTCGCAGCTCCGGCTCGCAATCGTCGCGGCCAGCTGGCACACCCAGATCATGGACGGCCTCCTGGACGGCGCCCTGCGCGCGGCCAAAGACGCCGGCATCAACGAACCCACGGTCATCCGCGTACCCGGCAGCTTTGAGCTCCCGGTAGCGGCAGCACGCCTGGCCCCGCACTTCGACGCCGTGGTGGCGCTCGGCGTCGTCATCCGTGGCGGTACCCCGCACTTCGAGTACGTCTGCCAGGCCGCGACGTCGGGACTCACCGACGTCAGTGTCCGCACCGGGGTGCCGGTGGGCTTCGGCGTGCTCACCTGCGACACGGAACAGCAGGGGCTGGACCGCGCCGGACTGCCCGGCTCCAAGGAAGACAAGGGGCATGAGGCAGTTACCGCGGTGCTGGCCACCGCCGTCGTCCTCAAGCAGTACACGTAGCCGCCTGAGAGCAGGCAACGTCGAAGTCCAAGGGCGGGCGCGGTGTGTATTCGCTCACATCGCGTCCGTCATGGAACGGCCCGGGAAGCGCCCGCCGCGCCGCAGCAAGTAGGCTGGAGGGCGTGAAGAATTTCGAGACGCTGTTCGCTGAGCTCAGCGAGAAGGCAGCCACCCGCCCGGAAGGCTCCCGCACCGTCGCTGAATTGGACTCCGGTGTGCACGGCATCGGTAAGAAAGTCGTTGAGGAAGCAGCCGAAGTCTGGATGGCTGCCGAATATGAATCCGATGAAGCCGCGGCCGAGGAAATTTCCCAGCTGCTGTACCACCTGCAGGTTCTGATGCTCGCCAAAGGCCTGACCCTGGAAGACGTCTACAAGCATCTGTAGCCACCGGCCCGGCGCGCACTCTGCCGCTGGTCCAGCCGTGGCCTGCACTGCCTGAACCACCAGACATTCCATCCAGAAAGAACACCCCCATGCTGCGAGTTGCCGTCCCCAACAAGGGATCCCTGTCCGAAGCCGCTTCGGCGATGCTGTCCGAGGCGGGCTACCGCCAGCGCCGCGACAGCCGTGAGCTGGTCATGGTTGACCCGGACAACGACATCGAGTTCTTCTTCCTCCGCCCGCGCGACATCGCCGTGTACGTGGGCCGGGGAACCCTCGACGTCGGCATTACCGGCCGCGATCTCCTGCTGGACGCCGAGGTGGAAGCCGAGGAACTGCTGCCGTTGGGGTTCGCAGCCTCCACTTTCCGGTTCGCCGGACCCGTGGGCGATTTTGCCTCCGCCGAGGAACTCGACGGCAAGCGCCTTGCCACCAGCTATGACGGCCTTCTCCGTGGCTACCTCGCCGAACGCGGCATCAACGCCAAGGTGGTCCGCCTTGACGGTGCTGTTGAGTCCTCAGTCCGCCTTGGTGTCGCCGATGCCATCGCGGACGTCGTGGAAACGGGCAACACCCTCAAGGCCGCCGGCATGGAAATCTTTGGCGACCCCATCCTCAAGTCCGAGGCTGTCCTGATCCGCCGTACCGGTGGAGGCGCCAACGGAACCGCCAAGGAAGTCGACGTCCTCATCCGCCGCCTCCAGGGTGTCCTGGTGGCCCGCCAGTACGTCCTCATGGATTACGACATCCGCAAGGAACTGGTGGAAAAAGCGGCTGCCCTGACCCCCGGCCTGGAATCGCCCACCGTGTCACCGCTGCGCGACTCCGACTGGGTTGCTGTCCGGTCCATGGTGCCGAAGAAGGAAACCAACCGGATCATGGACGAACTTTACGATCTCGGTGCCCGTGCCATCCTGGTCAGCAGCATCCACGCCTGCCGCATTTAGCGCCGGAAACCCCCACAGCACCGCTGATTTCTCCAGGAGTACCCATGGCAGTAGCAGTCCGCGTCATTCCCTGCCTTGATGTTGACGCCGGCCGCGTCGTCAAGGGCGTCAACTTCGAGGGCCTCCGCGACGCCGGCGACCCCGTTGAGCTGGCCCACCGCTACGACAAAGCCGGGGCCGACGAACTGACGTTCCTCGACGTCACGGCATCCTCAGGAAACCGCGAGACCACCTTTGACGTGGTCCGCCGCACCGCCGAGGAAGTCTTCATCCCGCTGTGCGTCGGCGGTGGCGTCCGCGGCGTGGCCGAGGTGGACAAGCTCCTGCGGTTCGGCGCGGACAAGGCAGCCATCAACACCGCCGCCGTCGCCCGCCCGGACGTCATCGACGAGATCACCCGGCACTTCGGTTCCCAGGTCCTCGTCCTGTCCGTGGACGCCCGCCGGACCCGTCCCGGATCCAAGCCCACGGCCTCGGGCTTCGAAGTGACCACCCACGGCGGGCGGACCGGGACCGGCATCGACGCGATCGAATGGGCGAAGGAGGCGGCCGACCGCGGGGTGGGCGAAATCCTGCTGAACTCCATCGACGCGGACGGGACCAAGGACGGCTTTGACCTTGAAATGATCCGGATGGTCCGCGCCGCCGTCAAGGTGCCGCTGATCGCCTCGGGCGGCGCCGGGGAGCCCGCACACTTCCCGCCCGCTGTCGCGGCGGGGGCCGACGCCGTCCTGGCCGCCTCGATCTTCCACTGGGGCCCGAACGATATGATGCACCAGGTCAAGGACGCCATCAGGAACGCCGGCTTCGAGGTCCGCTAAAGAATGTCCCAACCCAAGTGGGTAGCACCGGATGCTGTTTTGAGGGCTCAAAACGACATTTAGTGCTACTCAGTTGTGTAGGTTAAAGGCCGACTTCGGCTGACTGGAGGAGCGCGACGGCGTCCGGCTGGCCTTCGAAGGTGACCAGTGCGTGGCGGGTGCGGCCGTGGGCGTGCATCAGCAGTTCGCCCGGCTCGCCAACGATGGCCACTGATACGGGTGCGCGCTTGGCCACGTGGCGGGGACCCGACGGCCGGACCAGCACAATGCCCAGATCCACACCGCGGTACAGGATGGCTGCCCGCTTGACGAGTTCATCCCAGAGCGCGTCGGAGTAGGCCTCGTCGAGGGCGCGGGGCGCCCAGCGGTCGACGGCACGGCGGACATCCTCGGTGTGCACGAAGTACTCGATCAGGTTGGCACTCTCATCCAATGCCCTGATGCTCATTGGCGAGAGCGCCGGGGGCCCGGCGCGGAAGGTGTTGACCAGGCCGGCGTAGTCCTCGGTGTTCGTCAGCTTCGCAGCCAGCTTTGCGGTGGCCTGGTCCGAGGCCTTGGCCAGCCGCTTGATGATCAGGCCAAGCCCCACCGCAGCCTTCCGCTCGCGCAGGTAAAGGTGCGCGGCGAGGTCCCTGGTGCGCCACCCCTTGCAGAGCGTGGGCGCGTCAGGGCCGGCCGCAAGCAAGGTTTCGGCCAGGACTTCTCGGGACGGTTCGACGAAATGCATCACTTGGAAAACTAGCATGAGAGGCCCGGAGTTGGGCAGCACGGCCCCTGCGGCTGGCGTGCCGTTGTTCACATCGGGTCCGGCAGTGGCCAAGGCACTAGACTTGACTTGATGTCTGAGCAGCCTGCCCCCGCACAAACCACCGCCCAAACCACTGGTGCCGCCCTGCCCGGCGCTGCCTTGCCCGGTGCCGCCCTGCCCGGCGCTGCCTTGCCCGGCGCCGCCGGGGGCGCTCCGGAAGGCTATGCACCGGCCAGCCCCCTTCCGGCGGCGCTTGCCGCCGCGCTGAAGCGTGACAACGCAGGCCTGGTGGCCGCCGTCGTGCAGCAGTACGACACCAACGAGGTCCTCATGCTCGGTTGGATGGATGACGAGGCGCTGCACAGGACCATGACCACCGGCCGGGTCACCTTCTACTCCCGGTCCCGCCAGGAGTACTGGCGCAAGGGCGACACGTCCGGCCACGTCCAGTGGGTCAAGTCCGTAGCCATGGATTGCGACGGCGACGCCCTGCTGGTGCGGGTGGACCAGGTGGGTGCCGCATGCCACACCGGCACCAGGACCTGCTTCGACGGCAGGGACCTGGACGTGGTGACCGCGGCCGCCGGCTGAGCCCCGCACCGCAGGCCCACCCGGCAGAAGGGGAGTCCGGCTCCCCGCAGAACTTCAGGCGCCCGGCGCAGCCGGCCCTTCTAAGAACAGGCGGAATAGCATAGCCATGCAGGACCTTGGAACCATCAGCCCCAGCCTTGAGGAATTCCGGGAGCTGGCCGGCCACAGCCGGGTCATTCCGGTACGACTGAAGGTGCTCGCGGACGCCGAAACTCCCATCGGCCTGTACCGCAAGCTCGCACAGGGCCAGCCCGGCACGTTCCTCATGGAATCAGCTGCCGTGGGCGGCACGTGGTCCCGCTACTCCTTCATCGGTGCCAAATCACGTGCCACCCTCACCACCAAGGACGGCCAGGCGCACTGGCTGGGCGAACCGCCGGCGGGCGTACCCGTGGACGGCAGCCCCGTGGACGCCATCCGGGACACCATCGATGCCCTCCGTACGGACCGGTTCGACGGCCTGCCGCCGTTCACTTCCGGGCTGGTGGGCTTCCTCGGCTGGGAAACCGTGCGGCACTGGGAGCGGCTGGTAAGCCCGCCCGAAGACGACCTCCACCTGCCGGAGATGGCGCTCAACCTGGTCACCGACATGGCCGTTCACGACAACGTGGACGGTACGGTGCTGCTGATCGCCAACGCCATCAATTTCGATAACAGCACCGAGCGCGTGGACGAGGCCTGGCACGATGCCGTGGCACGGGTCAAGGCGCTCCTGGCCAGAGTCAGCACCCCCGTGGTGCAGCCGGTCTCCGTCCTTGCCCCCGCCGCCCTGGACTTTGCCTCCAGTGTCCAGGAACGCTGGGATGAAAACGACTACCTGGCCGCTCTTGACCGCGGCAAGGAAGCGATCGTCGACGGCGAAGTGTTCCAGGTGGTCATCTCGCGCCGGTTCGAAATAGAGTGCAAGGCCTCCGCGCTGGATGTGTACCGCGTGCTGCGGAACACCAACCCCAGCCCGTACATGTATATCTTCAGCCTCGAAGACGCCGATGGCCGGGAGTACTCCATCGTGGGCTCCTCACCCGAAGCCCTGGTGACGGTCACCGGTGAAGAGGTCATCACGCACCCCATCGCCGGATCCCGGCCCCGCGGGAAGACGGTGGAGGCTGACAAGGCCCTGGCGGAGGAACTGCTCGCGGACCAGAAGGAACGCGCCGAGCACCTCATGCTGGTTGACCTCTCGCGCAACGACCTCTCCAAGGTCTGCGTTGCCGGAACCGTGGACGTCACCCAGTTCATGGAAGTGGAGCGCTTCAGCCACATCATGCACCTGGTGTCCACCGTGGTGGGACAGCTGTCCCCGGACGCAAAAGCCTACGACGTCCTGAAGGCCACGTTCCCGGCCGGCACGCTTTCCGGCGCCCCCAAGCCGCGGGCGCTGCGCCTGCTCGACGAGCTGGAACCGCACCGCCGCGGCATCTACGGCGGTGTGGTGGGCTACCTGGACTTCGCCGGGGACATGGACATGGCCATCGCCATCCGCTCCGCCCTGGTGAGGGAAGGCCGGGCCTATGTGCAGGCCGGCGGCGGCATCGTGGCTGACTCCGTGAACCCCACCGAAGCACTCGAGACCGTCAACAAGGCGGCCGCGCCGCTGCGGGCAGTGCACACCGCCGGTTCCCTTCACGACATCACCGCAGACTCCCTGCCCGGCGGCGATTCCTGATGCCTGACCCAAGCCCCGCACCGAGCGGCGCAGTGAAAACCCGGACGGCAGCTCCTGCGTGGGCGCGGAAGTCCAGTGTGGTGCTGCTCATCGCTGTCCTGGCCCTGGCCGTCTTCGGCACCACCACCCAGACCTGGATGACCGTCACCCTCGACCCCAGCCAGGCCGGCGCCGGCCAGGAACCGTTGCAGGTCCAAGGCAGCAAGGCTGCCACCGCGGTGACGGCCCTTGCCCTGGTGGCTTTGGCAGGCGGGCTCGCCGCAGCCATCGCCGGCAGGATCGCCCGCTGGATTATTGCCGCCATCATCGTCCTGGCCTCGGCCGGCATCGTCGCTGCGGCGGGGACCGTCCTGGCCGACCCGCTGGCGGCGTCCCAGGGATCCATCGGCGCGGCCACGGGCGTCACCGGCACCCAGGCCCAGGTGGCGGTCACCGCTTTCCCTGTGCTCGCCGTCGTGGCCGGTTGCCTGCTTGCCCTGGGCGGACTGCTGATCCTGCCCGCGTCCCGCCACTGGGCCGCACGGACCAAATATGACGCCCGCGCCATGGCCGGAACTGCGGCGGCCAGCGGCCCCGTGGATGAGATCGACAGCTGGGACAGGCTCTCGCGCGGGGACGACCCCACCTGATCCGGCAGATAGCCACCGGTACAGGCCCGCAGGGCAGCGGGCCGGTTCCGGATCACCGGCCAAAAAATGGCAGAATGTAAGCAGTATCCACCCTGAGGAGATTTTCCATGAGCAAAGCACCTGCGTCCGTTTCCAAGTCCGGCACCCGCCAGGTAGCCCCGGGCGCCATTGACCACAGCCAGGAACTGGGCCACGGCAACAGCCCCGCCGCATGGACCTGCGTCATCGTCATGCTCGTCGGTGCACTCATCATGTCCATCGCCTTCGTCATCGCCAACACCCCCATCTTCATCGCAGGTGGCGTCGTCATGGTGGTGGGCCTGCTCCTCGGTTACGTCATGCGCAAGGCAGGTTACGGCGTCGAGGGCAGCAAGCTCAAGAACTCCGGCCACTGATGGCAACTGTTCTCGACGACATCAACGCAGGTGTCCGGGAGGATATGGAGGCCAGGAAGCGGCTCGTTTCCCTGGCTGAACTGAAGGACCTCGCGCAGGCTGTCGCGCCCGCCCGTGACGCCTGGACGGCACTGGGCGGACCCTCACCCTCGCGCGACCAGCTCAAGGTCATCGCCGAAATCAAAAGGCGGAGCCCCTCCAAAGGGGACCTCGCCAGCATCGGCGATCCCGCATCCCTCGCACGGCAGTACGCCGACGGCGGTGCCGCCGTCATCAGTGTCCTCACCGAACAGCGCCGCTTCAACGGCTCCCTTGCCGACCTCGATGCCGTCCGCGCCGCCGTCGACATCCCGCTGCTGCGCAAGGACTTCACCCTGGATGATTACCAGATCTGGGAAGCCCGGGCGCACGGTGCGGACCTGATCCTGCTGATCGTCGCAGCGCTGTCCGACGCCCAACTGGCCGACTTCAGCGCGCTCAGCCATGAGCTCGGCATGAACGTCCTCGTGGAAACGCACACGGAAGAGGAAATCGACCGCGCCGCCGCGGCGAACGCCCGCATCATCGGCGTCAACGTGCGCAACCTGAAAACGCTCGACGTCGACCGGTCCGTGTTTGCCTCCCTTGCGGGCCGGATTCCGGCCGGCGCAGTGGTGGTGGCCGAGTCCGGAGTCCGCGATGTGGACGATGTCACGCACTATGCCGCCAGCGGCGCCGACGCCATCCTGGTGGGCGAGGCCCTGGTCAGCCACTCCACGCCGTTGGAGCGCATCGCGGAGTTCACCGCCGCAGGTGCCGCCGCCATAGCGGCCCGGGGCTGACCGGCACACGCCTGCCGGCAGGCCGCGAGGCTGCTGATGCCGGTCCATTGGCGCGGTACAACAGTCCGGGCGGCCCCGCCCGGACCCATACTTTGATCGAACTACTGGAACAGGACGGGACTGATGGCCCACGCACCCTCAGGCAACGCTGACAACAATGCCACGGACGCCTTCCTGCAGGGCGGTTCCCTGCGCCACGCCCCGGGGCCGTACTTCGGCAGCTTCGGCGGGCGCTGGATGCCCGAATCCCTCATCGCCGCCCTGGACGAGCTCGAGGAAACCTTTGACAAGGCCAGAAACGATCCCGATTTCCGGGCCCAGATCGCAGACCTGAACAAGAATTACTCCGGCCGGCCGTCACTGCTCACCGAGGCGAAGCGCTTCTCAGAGCACGCCGGGGGAGTCCGCGTCTTCCTCAAGCGCGAGGACCTGAACCACACCGGTTCGCACAAGATCAACAACGTCCTGGGGCAGGCCCTGCTGGCCAAGCGGATGGGCAAGACCCGCATCATCGCCGAGACCGGCGCGGGCCAGCACGGCGTTGCCAGCGCGACGGCCGCCGCGCTGCTGGGGCTCGAGTGCGTCGTTTACATGGGGGCCGAGGACTGCCGCCGCCAGGCGCTCAACGTGGCCCGCATGGAGCTGCTCGGCGCGACCGTCATCCCCGTCACCAGCGGCTCGCAGACCCTGAAGGATGCCATCAACGATGCCCTCCGCGACTGGGTGGCCAATGTGGCAAGCACCCATTACCTGCTGGGCACCGCCGCGGGCGCCCACCCATTCCCTGCAATGGTCCGCTACTTCCACGAAGTCATCGGCGAGGAAGCCCGGGCCCAGATCCTTGAGCAGACCGGCCGCCTTCCGGACGCCGTGTGCGCCTGCATCGGCGGCGGTTCCAACGCCATCGGTATTTTCCACGGCTTCCTGGACGACCCGTCCGTGAGGATCTACGGCTTCGAAGCAGGCGGCGACGGCGTGGAAACCGGACGGCACGCCGCCACCATCACGCTCGGCAAGCCGGGCGTCCTGCACGGTGCCCGTTCCTACCTCATGCAGGACGACGACGGCCAGACCATCGAGTCCCACTCCATCTCCGCTGGCCTGGACTACCCCGGCGTCGGACCTGAGCACTCCTACCTGTCCGACATTGGCCGGGTCAGCTACGAGCCCATCACCGACAGTGAAGCGATGGAGGCGTTCCGCGTCCTGTGCCGCACCGAGGGCATCATTCCCGCCATCGAGTCGGCGCACGCCCTGGCCGGCGGCATCAAGGTGGGCCAGCGGCTCGCCGCCGAAGCGGCTGACGGGGGCGAAACCGCCGCGGACAAGATCATCATCATCAATCTCTCCGGACGCGGTGACAAGGACGTGGCCACCGCGGCTGAATGGTTCGACCTGTTGGACAAGGATTCCGCCGAATCGGAGATCGGCAAAGAAGGGGAACAGCTGTGAGCAGCGCACAGGCGGCCGGTAAGGCACAGACCATCAGTAAGTCCGCAGCAGCCATCGACAAGGCCCGTGCCGAAGGCCGCGCCGCACTGATCGGCTACCTCCCCGCGGGGTACCCCACCGTGGAGCAGACCATTGCCGCCGGCATCGCGCTGGCCGAGAACGGCGCCGACCTGATCGAGATCGGCATCCCGTACTCGGACCCCGTGATGGACGGCCAGGTTATCCAGGCCGCCACCACCGAGGCCCTGGCCAACGGCTTCCACGTGCGGCAGGTCTTCGACGTTGTGGAAGGCATCACCAGCAAGACCGATGCCGCCGTCCTGGTCATGACCTACTGGAACCCCGTGGTCCGGATGGGCGTGGACGAATTCTCCCGTCGCCTCGCCGAGGCCGGGGGAGCAGGGCTCATCACCCCGGACCTGATCCCGGACGAGGCCGCCGAATGGTTTGAAGCGTCCGACAAGTACGGCCTGGACCGGGTGTTCCTGGTCGCGCCGTCGTCCACCGCCGAGCGCATGCAGCGCACCGTCGACGCCAGCCGCGGCTTCGTCTACGCCGTATCCATCATGGGCGTCACCGGCGCGCGGACCTCCGTGAGCTCCGCCGCCAAGGACGTGGTGGCCGCCGCCCACGCCGCCGGCGCCGAGCGCGTCTGCGTGGGTCTCGGCGTGTCCACCGCCGGCCAGGTCCGCGAGATCGCTGCGTACGCCGAAGGCGTCATCGTGGGAACCGCGCTGGTGGCAGCCGTCCGCGACGGCGGTGTTGACGCCGTCGCGGCACTCACCAAAGACCTGAGCACTGGCCTGGCGCGGGAAACCGGCCACGCCGGGGAAGAAGCCTAGGGGGATGCAGACCCTCCTCGCCGCCGCTGAACTGGCGCCCACCCTGGTTCCCGCCAGCATCCCGAGCCCCGGCTGGTCGGGCTTCGACATCCCCCTGCCGTGGGGTTCCCTCCGCATCCACGCCTACGCTCTGTGCATCCTGGCCGGCATCATCGCGGGCCTCTGGCTCACGTCCGTCCGCTGGGCGAAGCGAGGAGCTCCGGAAGGCAGCGTCTGGGACATCGTCATCTGGGCCATCCCGTTCGGCATCATCGGTGGCCGGCTCTACCACGTGTTCTCATCGCCGGATGCCTACTTCGGCCCGGGTTTCGATGGCACCGGCGACCTGTCGCTGATTCCGCAGATCCAGCGCGGCGGACTGGGCATCTGGGGTGCCGTGGTGCTCGGAGTTGTCGGTGCCTGGATCGGCTGCCGGCGCAGCGGCGTCAAGCTCTCCGCCTTCCTGGACGCCGCAGCACCGGGTCTGCTGCTCGCACAGGCCCTGGGCCGTTGGGGCAACTGGTTCAACCAGGAACTCTTCGGTGGTCCCACCACCCTGCCCTGGGGACTCCAAATTGACGCGGACAACCCGAACTTCCCCGCCGGCGTCCCGGCGGACACCCTGTTCCACCCCACGTTCCTTTACGAATCGCTGTGGAACATTGCCGGCGTCGTGATCCTGCTCGCCCTGGACCGCCGCTTTGACTTCCGCCGAAGCCGGCTTTTCTGGCTCTACGCGATGTACTACACGCTGGGGCGTGTGTGGATCGAGGCCATGCGCATTGACGACGCCGAGCAGGTTTCGCTGCTCGGGATCACTACGCGGCTGAACGTCTGGACCAGCATCCTGGTCTTCGTTGTGGCGCTGGCGGCCTTCATCCTGCTTGGCCTGAAGAAGCGCACGGAGCCGGACACGGTGTATCTTCCGGGCCGGAAGCCCGCGGACAAAGCGGTGGAAAAGCCCGCGGACGCGGATGCTCCGGGAGGCGTCACACACACAGATGAAGAAGTCCGTGATGCGGACTCTGTTGTCTCAGATAGTGAATCGCGTGATAATCTCCCTGATAACCAAAGCGGTTCCAGGCCTGCTTCCGTCCCCGCGGAGAAGGCCCAGGCAGCACCGGCCGGCGGCAAGCCAGGCACGGACGCAGCGGCTTCCGGACACTCCGGCAGCACGGCCACCGGAACGGCACCGGAAACCGGCAGCACCAAGTAGGGCGCCGGCCAAGGCAGGGCAGCAGAGCCACCGCTCGAAGGGCCCGAAACCACAACGTCGTGGCATGGGGCCGAACTTGGACAGCATAGAGCTGCCGTCCGGTGAGGCCCTGGGCAGGGGCCTGCGTAACTGTTAGTTCAGCAGGCCGGGCTGACCTACAATTTCCAGTAAATAACACTTTGTTGTGCCCATCACAGTGGCGCCGACGAGTGGGGCCAACGGTGTCCCTTCCATACGCACGATCAGGAGGAAGGACGTCTCCCATGACCCAAACTCTTCAAACTCCCAGCTGGTCCGAACCGGATCAGCCCGAGGCCGCCATGTCGCCGTTTAAGCGGTTCGCGGCCCTGCCGGAGGCCGCCGGGCTGTACAACCCGGAGCAGGAGAAGGATGCCTGCGGTCTTGCGATTATCGCCACCCTCCGCGGCGAGCCCGGGTATGACATCGTCGATGCCGCGCTCACGGCGCTGCGCAACCTCGAGCACCGCGGCGCTGTCGGCGCCGACGAGGGCACCGGTGACGGCGCGGGCCTGCTGATGCAGATCCCGGACGAGTTCTTCCGGGCCGTCACCGAATTCGAACTGCCGGCACCCGGCCAGTACGTCGCCGGCACCGCTTTCCTTCCGGCTGAACAGCGCGAGGCCGACGCCGCCAAGGCCGGTATCGAGGGCCTGGCCGCTGACGAGGGCCTCACCGTCCTCGGCTGGCGCGAAGTGCCGGTGGTCGCCGACCTCGTCGGAGCCATGGCCCGCGCCTGCATGCCGTACTTCTCCCAGCCGTTCTTGGCGTCCGCCACCGGCGAGACCCTGGAGCGCAACGAGCTCGATTCCCGTGCTTGGCGGATCCGCAAGCGCGCCCAGAACAAGTTCGGCGTCTACTTCCCGTCGCTGTCCTCCCGGACCATCGTCTACAAGGGCATGCTCACCACGGCCCAGCTGGAGCCGTTCTACCCGGACCTATCGGACAAGCGCTTCAAGACCAAGCTGGCGATCGTCCACTCGCGGTTCTCCACGAACACGTTCCCGTCCTGGCCGCTCGCGCAGCCGTTCCGGACCATCGCCCACAACGGCGAGATCAACACCGTCAAGGGCAACCGCAACTGGATGCGCGCCCGGCAGTCACAGCTGGCCAACCCGCTGCTCGGTGACTCGCCGGAAGAGCTGTACCCCATCTGCACCCCCGGTGCCTCCGATTCCGCGTCCTTCGACGAGGTGGCCGAGCTGCTGTGGCTTTCGGGCCGTCCCATCACGCACTCGATCATGATGATGATCCCTGAGGCCTGGGAAAACCATGCCACCATGGATCCGGCCCGCCGCGCGTTCTACGAGTACCACTCGCTGCTGATGGAGCCGTGGGATGGCCCCGCTGCAGTGTCGTTCACGGATGGCAACCTGGTGGGTGCCACCCTGGACCGCAATGGCCTGCGCCCCGGGCGTTTCTGGATCACCGAAGACGGCCTGATCGTCTTCGCCTCCGAAGTGGGCGTCATCGACGTCGAGCCTTCCCGCGTGGTCAAGAAGGGCCGCGTGTCCCCGGGCAAGATGTTCCTGGTGGACACCGACGCCGGCCGTATCATCGACGACGAAGAGGTCAAGGCCGAGGTGGCCGCCGCCAACCCGTGGGCTGAGTGGGTCAAGGACAACCTGATCGACCTCAACGAACTGCCCGAGCGCGAGCACGTGGTGCACACGGCCGCGTCCGTGAACATCCGCCAGCGGACCTTCGGCTACACCACCGAGGAACTGAAGATCCTGCTGGGCCCGATGGCCCGCACCGGTGCCGAGCCGCTCGGCGCCATGGGTTCCGACACGCCGGTGGCCGTGCTGTCCAAGCGCCCGCGCCTGCTGTTCGACTACTTCGTCCAGTCGTTCGCGCAGGTCACCAACCCGCCGCTGGACGCCATCCGCGAAGAACTGGTCACCTCCCTGACCTGTGCGATCGGCCCCAACGGCAACCTGCTGGACACCAAGCAGGTCCGCCAGCCCCAGGTCCAGCTGCCGTTCCCGGTGATAAACAACGACCAGCTCGCCAAGATCGCCAACATCGAAAGCCCCGACGGCGACCGCCTGTCCATGAAGGTCCGCGGCCTCTACCGCCCCGAAGGCGGCGAGAACGCGCTCCGCGCCCGCCTCACCGAAATCTGCGAACAGGTTTCCGGTGCGATCAACCGCGGCGTGCAGTACATCGTGCTGTCCGACCGCGACTCCAACGCCCAGTGGGCGCCCATCCCGTCGCTGCTGCTGGTCAGCGCCGTGCACCACCACCTGCTGCGCAGCGCCAACCGCACCAAGACCGCCCTGGTGGTCGAGGCCGGCGACGTCCGCGAGACGCACCACGTTGCAGTCCTGATCGGCTACGGCGCCTCCGCCGTGAACCCGTACCTGGCCATGGAATCCGTGGAGCAGCTCATCGCGGCAGGCGACGTCACCGGCGTGACCCCGCAGGACGGTGTTTACAACCTGATCAAGGGCCTCGGCAAGGGCGTCCTCAAGATCATGTCCAAAATGGGCATCTCCACCGTGGCCTCCTACACCGGTGCGCAGACGTTCGAGGCCCTCGGCCTGGGCCAGGACCTGGTGGACGAATTCTTCGCCGGCACCCACTCCCAGCTCGGCGGCGTCGGCCTCGACGTCATCGCAGCCGAGGTTTCCGCGCGGCACCAGATGGCCTACCCCGAGGGCGGCATCGAGCAGCCGCACCGCCCGCTGCTTGGTGGTGGCGAATACCAGTGGCGCCGCGACGGCGAACCGCACCTGTTCAACCCGGAGACGGTCTTCCGGCTGCAGCACGCCACCCGCGAACGCCGCTACGACATCTTCAAGGCCTACACCAAGGGGGTGGACGACCAGTCCACAAACCTGATGACGCTGCGCGGCCTGCTCAAGTTCAAGGACGGGCGCCCCGCCGTTCCGCTCGAGGAAGTGGAGCCTGTCTCCAGCATCGTCAAGCGGTTCTCCACCGGAGCCATGAGCTACGGCTCCATCTCCAAGGAAGCGCACGAGACCCTGGCCATCGCCATGAACCGGCTGGGCGGCAAGTCCAATA
The DNA here is from genome assembly GCF_026672455.1 of Pseudarthrobacter sp. SL88. Lineage (NCBI taxonomy): Bacteria > Bacillati > Actinomycetota > Actinomycetes > Micrococcales > Micrococcaceae > Pseudarthrobacter > Pseudarthrobacter sp. SL88. The sequence goes on along the minus strand of NZ_JAPPRD010000001.1, from coordinate 2,173,567 downwards.
CCGGTGAAGGCGGCGAGGACGTGGACCGCCTGCTCGATCCGGAGCGCCGCTCCGCCGTCAAACAAATCGCCTCCGGACGGTTCGGCGTGACCAGCCTCTACCTGACCAACGCCGACGACATCCAGATCAAGATGGCCCAGGGGGCCAAGCCCGGCGAAGGCGGCCAGCTGATGGCGCAGAAGGTCTACCCCTGGGTAGCCCGGACCCGTCACTCAACCCCCGGCGTGGGACTCATCTCGCCGCCCCCGCACCACGACATCTACTCGATCGAGGACCTCGCGCAGCTCATCTACGATGCCAAGCGTGCCAACCCCTCGGCCCGTGTGCACGTGAAGCTCGTCTCGGAAGTGGGGATCGGCACCGTGGCGTCCGGCGTGACCAAGGCGAAGGCCGACGTCGTACTCGTCTCCGGACACGACGGCGGCACCGGCGCCTCGCCGCTGAACTCGCTGAAGCACGCGGGTGTTCCCTGGGAGCTCGGCTTGGCCGAAACCCAGCAGACCCTGATGCTCAACGGGCTGCGCGACCGCGTGGTGGTGCAGGTGGACGGCCAGCTCAAGACTGGCCGCGACGTTGTCATCGCCGCGCTGTTGGGCGGTGAGGAGTTCGGCTTCGCCACTGCTCCGCTGGTGGTGGAAGGCTGCATCATGATGCGCGTCTGCCACCTGGACACTTGCCCGGTGGGCGTTGCCACCCAGAACCCCGAGCTGCGGGCCCGCTTCAGCGGCAAGCCCGAGTTCGTGGTCAACTTCTTCGAGTTCCTGGCCGAGGAAGTCCGTGAGATCCTGGCGGAACTCGGTTTCCGGAGCCTTGAAGAGGCCATCGGACACGCCGAGGTCCTGGACACCCGTGAGGCCATCGACCACTGGAAGGCCGAGGGCCTGGACCTGGATCCGATCCTGCACGGCCTTGAGTTCGACGACGACGCGCCGCTGCGCAATATGACCGGCCAGAACCACGAGCTGGACAAGCACTTCGACCAGCGCCTGATCACCATGGCCACCGAAGCGCTGACGGACCGCAGCCCGGTAAAGATCACCGTGGACGTCATCAACACCGACCGGTCGGTGGGCACGATGCTGGGCCACACGGTCACCAAGGCGTTCGGCACGGATGTGCTGGCCACGGACACGATCGACATCACCCTGAACGGCACTGCCGGCCAGTCGCTGGGCGCCTTCCTGCCGGCAGGCATCACGCTGCGGCTTTTCGGCGATTCCAACGACTACGTGGGCAAGGGCCTCTCCGGCGGCCGGATCATTGTCCGCCCGGACCGTACCAACGTGTTCAAGGCGGAGACCAACGTCATTGCCGGCAACGTCATCGGCTACGGTGCCACCAGTGGTGAGATGTTCCTGCGCGGCCAGGTGGGCGAACGCTTCCTGGTCCGCAACTCCGGTGCCACCGCCGTCGTCGAAGGCATTGGCGACCACGGCTGCGAGTACATGACCGGTGGCCAGACGCTGATCCTGGGCCGCACGGGACGCAACTTCGGTGCCGGCATGTCCGGCGGAACCGCGTATGTCCTTGACCTGCGGACCACCCGCGTCAACAAGCAGGCCCTCGAATCCGGTGAACTGCAGCTGCGCGAACTGGACGCCGAGGACCGCGACATCGTCCACGGGCTGCTGGTGAAGCACATCGAGGAAACCGACTCCCAGCTGGCCGCGCGCCTGTTGGAGAACTTCGATGACACCGTTGCCCGCATTACCAAGGTGCTGCCGCGCGACTACGCGGCCGTGCTGCAAACCCGTCTTGACGCCATCGAAGAGGGCCTTGACCCCGACGGCGAAGAAGTTTGGTCTCGAATCCTGGAGGTGACCGGTGGCTGACCCACGCGGATTTCTGAAAGTACGCCAGCGTGAAACCCAGCCGCGCCGTCCCGTTCCTGTCCGCATCATGGACTGGAAAGAGGTCTACGAGGCCCAGGAGAAGGGCACGCTGAAGGCCCAGGCAGGCCGCTGCATGGACTGCGGCGTTCCGTTCTGCCACCAGGGGTGCCCGCTGGGCAACCTGATTCCTGAATGGAACGACCTCACGTGGCGGGACAAGGGCGAGGAAGCCATCGAGCGCCTGCACGCCACGAACAACTTCCCGGAATGGACCGGCCGGCTTTGCCCTGCCCCCTGCGAAGCGTCCTGTGTGCTGGGCATCAACCAGCCCGCCGTGACCATCAAACAGGTTGAGGTCTCCATCATCGATGAGGCCTTTGACAACGGCTGGGTCAACCCGCTGCCGCCGCACCGGCTCACGGGCAAGACTGTGGCCGTCGTTGGCTCGGGCCCGGCCGGGCTGGCAGCTGCCCAGCAGCTCACCCGCGTGGGCCACACCGTCGCCGTCTACGAACGGGACGACAAGATCGGCGGCCTGCTGCGCTACGGCATCCCCGACTTCAAGATGGAAAAAGAGCAGGTGGACCGCCGGCTCGAGCAGATGAAGGCCGAAGGCACCCGCTTCCGCACGGGTGTTGCTGTTGGTACGGACGTCACCTGGGAGCAGCTGCGCCGCCGGTACGACGCCGTGGTCATCGCCACCGGCGCCACCGTGCCGCGCGACCTGCCCATCCCGGGCCGCGACCTGGACGGCGTGCACTTCGCCATGGATTACCTGGTTCCGGCCAACCGCGCAGTGGCGGGGGAGACCATCGAAAACCAGATCCATGCGCAGGGCAAGCATGTTGTGATCCTGGGCGGCGGCGACACCGGAGCGGACTGCCTCGGCACGGCGCACCGGCACGGCGCTGCATCTGTGACCACGCTGGCCATTGGCAAGCAGCCGCCGGCCGAGCGGGCCGGCCACCAGCCGTGGCCCACGTTCCCCACCCTGTTCGAAGTTGCCAGCGCCCACGAAGAAGGCGGCGAGCGTACCTACCTTGCCTCCACCATCGGGTTCGTTGGAGAAAACGGCAAACTGACCGGCGTCAAGGTTGCCGAAACCGAGTTTGTCGACGGCAAGCGGCTGCCCAAAGCCGGCACCGAGCGGGTTATCCCCGCCGACCTGGTGTTCCTGTCGCTGGGCTTCACCGGCGCAGAGCCTGCAAACATCACCGAACAGGTGAAGGCCGAATTCGACGGCCGCGGGAACGTGTCCCGCGACGGCTACTACATGACGAACACCGAGGGCGTCTTCGTTGCCGGCGACGCCGGACGTGGCCAGTCACTGATCGTCTGGGCGATCGCGGAAGGCCGCGCCGCCGCTGCGGCAGTGGACAAGTACCTGATGGGCAGCACCATCCTGCCGGCGCCGGTTGCCCCGACGGACCGCGCCATCGCTGTCCTTTAGCCGCCGTCCTCCAGCGGTGCATGGAGGGTTCACCTCCTCGACAACTTAACCAATGCAAGTGACCAATAGGGTAGGTATATGAGACGCGCAAAAATTGTGGCGACATTCGGTCCGGCCATCGCCAGCTACGAGAACACCCTCGCGGTGCTGGAAGCCGGCGTTGACGTTGCCCGCATGAACATGAGCCACGGCGACTACACCGTGCACGACAACACCTACGAGAACGTCCGCAAGGCCGCCGCGGACCTGGGCAAGCCGGTTGCCATCATGGCCGACCTGCAGGGTCCCAAGATCCGTCTGGGCCGCTTTGTTGACGGCCCGCACGCCCTGGCCGTCGGTGACATCTTCACCATCACCACCGAAGACGTTCCCGGCACGCAGGAAATCTGCTCCACGACCCTGAAGACCCTGACCGAAGACGTCAGGGTGGGCGACGCCCTCCTGATCGACGACGGCAAGGTGGCGCTGCGTGCCATCGAGGTCGACGACGTGAAGGTCGTTGCCGAGGTGACCGTGGGCGGCATGGTGTCCAACAACAAGGGCATCAACCTTCCGGGTGTGGCCGTCAACGTTCCCGCACTGAGCGAAAAGGACGAGGACGACCTCCGCTGGGCACTGCGCCGCGGCGTGGACCTGGTGGCACTCTCCTTCGTCCGGGACGCCTCTGACATCACCCGCGTCCACGAGATCATGGACGAGGAAGGCCGCCGCGCACCGGTCATCGCCAAGATCGAAAAGCCGCAGGCCGTGGACCAGTTGCCGGAAATCGTCGACGCGTTCGATGCCATCATGGTGGCCCGTGGCGACCTTGGTGTGGAACTTCCGCTGGAGGAAGTTCCGATCGTGCAGAAGCGTGCCATCGAACTGGCCCGCCGCTGGGCCAAGCCGGTCATCGTGGCCACGCAGGTGCTCGAGTCCATGATCGACAACCCGCGGCCCACCCGCGCCGAGGCATCCGACTGCGCCAACGCCGTGCTCGATGGTGCCGACGCCGTCATGCTGTCCGGTGAGACCAGCGTGGGCAAGTATCCGATTGAAACGGTCAAGACCATGGCGCGGATCATCGAGTCCACCGAGGTCCACGGCCTGGAGCGCGTTCCCCCGCTGGGGACCAAGCCCAAGACCCGTGGCGGCGCCATCACCCGTGCCGCCGTCGAAATCGCCGACCAGTTGGATGCCAAGTACATCTGTGCGTTCACACAGTCCGGTGACTCGGCCCGCCGCCTGTCCCGCCTGCGTCCCATTAAGCCGGTCTTTGCGTTCACTCCGGTGGAGCAGGTCTGGAACCAGCTGGCCCTGACCTGGGGTATCCAGCCGGTGCTGGTGCAGATGGTGGACCACACCGATGCGATGACCGCGCAGGTGGACCGCAGCCTTTCGGACATGGGACTCGTTGAGGACGGTGACTTGGTGGTCATCGCCGCCGGTTCGCCTCCCGGAAAGGCGGGTTCGACGAACTCCCTGAAGGTGCACAAGGTGGGCGACCTCGCCGACTCCACACGTGCGGGAGAAGTCACCAGCAACAAGGAAAAGCTCGGCCCCTGGCCGGAAAAGAAGAAGAAGGCCTAGCTCTTCTGAACGGAAAAGGACCCCTGCCGGCTGGCAGGGGTCCTTTTCGCTTTGGTGCGGCCCGTCGTCGTAATCGCTCCGGGCCTGGCCCGACTAGTTGACCTGATTGATGATGGTCTCGGGCGACCTCACGCATGCTGAGGCGGCGGTCCATGGACGTCTTCTGGATCCAGCGGAAGGCCTCGGGCTCGGTGAGGCCCATCTTGGTGGTGAGCAGGCTCTTGGCGCGCTCCACGAGCTTGCGGGTGGCGAACTGCTCCTGGAGGTCGGACACCTCGCTTTCGAGGGCCTTGATCTCCTCGTGGCGGGAGAGCGCGATCTCGAGGGCGGGGATGAGGTCCGCGGGAGTGAAGGGCTTGACCACGTAGGCCATGGCGCCGGCGTCGCGGGCGCGCTCAACCAGTTCCTTCTGGCTGAAGGCGGTCAGCAGTACCACCGGGGCAATGCGTGCCTTGACGATCTTCTCCGCAGCGGAAATTCCGTCCATGACGGGCATCTTGACGTCCATCAGGACCAGGTCCGGCTTGAGTTCCTCGGCCAGCTGCACGGCCTTTTCGCCGTTGTCCGCCTCGCCGATAACGTCGTAGCCTTCGCCGCGCAGGATCTCGATGATGTCGAGGCGGATGAGGGTTTCATCCTCAGCCACAATGACGCGGCGCGCCGGCTGGGATGTGGATTTGGACTCCGTCTGTTCAGTCACGGGATCTCCTTGGAGGGGTACGGCGGGACATCACTATCTTAGGTGCCACCGCGGTTGTTACTTGGACTGCATGGTCTGGTGCGGCAGCGGCGGCGCGATTCTGGACTTCAGCCTATCTGCATGTAGAGTAATTCCGCGTACGTGAAGCGATCGCGTTGCTCACAATCAGCTGTGGGCGTACCCGCTGGACTTCACGTATTCCGCGCCCGAGTGGCGGAATTGGCAGACGCGCCGCACTCAAAATGCGGTATCGAAAGGTGTGTGGGTTCGAGTCCCACCTCGGGCACAGTGTTTCCGCAGGTCAGAGGCCTTTTGTCTTTTTACTGTTGACAAAGCTTGACAAATGGAGACTTGCGGCGTGTAAGTCGCTAATGCATCGGCCAACGCCAGATACGTTAGGCGCCGCTTCAGCTGCCGGGGAAGCGACCCCAACTAGTGCGCAGCGCCAGGCAACGCTCCGGGTTGAGTTGAGTCAATCGTTGAAGTGGTTTACATCGCAGCCGGTTTGCTGGAGGAGCAGCAAGGTTGGCGTAGGACCTATCTCGTAAGAGAGTCATGGTCACAGGACTGGTGGCAGCACCTTGGAAGTCGTAGCGGATGTTGTTCAGCCGTAGTCCGACAGGCGCGCATCGCTAACTAATCCTCCAGAGTGTCATTGGTTGATTTTGGGAGGCCCCGCGCGTATCTACCTTGCTGCCAGCTTGGCCCACCGCTCGTCCGCTTGGCCGTAGGAAACTGTGGGAGCCACTCCGAATTTGAGCGGCAATCGGGCTGGGTATTGCATAGGAACCAGGGACGCGAGCGAAGCTTTCCGCTTGGTCGCGGAAGGCCTGACAACAATCCCGCTATGGATGCTGGACTCAGGAAGGCGCATGGGGCCTCTCTACATGGGGGCGGACCTGGTTCATCGATGCGCGCCGTTCTCGGACACCGGGCTACTTGTCTGGCAAGCTACAGGGGGCGACAGCCGCATGAGCTGTCCAACACGTCGGCCTTCGAGAGGATCGAGGAAACAAGTCTTGGCGTCGACAACCGGAATTCGTCTCCGCGATATTCGAGAACACGAAGGAACGCAGGCTCGTGCCTGGGAAGAATTGGTCTATCAGCTGCGTCCACCGGTTCGGGATGGCCATATCGAGACGAGGAAGACTCGTGCTCCGGATGGCGGCGTGGAGTGGTACGAAATTTACAGCGATGGCCACCATGAAGGATTCCAGGCCAAATTCAACGAATCACTTGAGGATGCACTCGGTGGAATGCTCGAGTCAGTGAAAGCTGTCGCCGACAAACGGCCTGCCATGACGCGCCTCACCTTCATTGTTCCGTATGACTTCACAGATGCCGCGTCGAGGCGCTCCAAGTCGGATCAACAACGGTGGGAGGACGCGGTAGAGCGTTGGAGGCGTGACGTCAGTGGAGCCGAGCGGCTCGACTTCGACATCATCCGCGCCGGTGACATTGTTTCGGCCTTATCGCGAGCCGAACATGCGGGCCGTCGGGCATATTGGTTTCAGGAGCTAGAGCTCAGCGAGGCATGGTTCAGGCAAAGGTGGGCTGAGGCGGTTAACGTTGCTGGTGATCGCTACACACCGGAAGCTGATTCACCGTCCCGTGTGCAAACTTCCCTCGACGCAGTCAGTGCTACCCCGGCATTCCTGTCGCACGTCAACGTGCTCATTGAACGTGTCCTGGTCACATGCCGTCAGGACCGTGGTCTCTGGGATGAGAGCACCCATCCCGTAAAGACACGTCTGTCTACTCTTGAGACGATGAGAGAACAGTCTGTGGGTGCAGGAACCGAAGGTGAAACCGTCCCGACAGGCTTCATGGATTTTGAATCCCTAAGGACGGCGGCGACGGCCATTCACGACGCTGCCCTAGTCCGCTTCAATGGAATACATACCCATGAACAGCAGGCTCTGGATCAAGTTATCGCATCAACGTCTGCGCTGATCAACTTTGTCGCTGGCCCGGTAGAGCGTCTTTACCGTGCAAAAGCCGTTGCGATTGAAGGCCCGGCGGGTCAAGGAAAAACCCACGCACTTATGAAGCAAGTTGACGCGCTTCTCGAAGCGGGCGTGCCGGCAATTGCCATACTTGGGCAAAGGTTGAAGGAAGGCAATTGGTGGTCGTCGGTAGAATCTGCACTCGGAGGGCTCGCGCATTCAAGTGACGAATTTCTAGATGCACTCGACTCGCTTGCTGAAGCAAAGGCATGTCGAGCCCTAATCGTCGTAGACGCACTGAACGAAGCTCAGGATCCACGGATGTGGCGCAGCGAACTCCCTGCCTTGCTTTCACAAATCGAGGCGCGTCGCCACATTTCGTTAGTCGTCTCATACAGATCGGATTACCGGCAAACAATCTCGCCGCCACAGGGTTTATCGATCGTCCGTCACCCTGGACTTGCCGGATATGAGATGGACGCTTTATCTGCTTACTCCAGGCTCTACAACATTTCGCTTTCACCGAATGCATCATTAGGTCCTTCGTTCAGCAGTCCACTGTTTCTACGAATGTATTGCGCTGTCGTCGCAGGCAACAAAATGGCCTCTGAAGTTCCCCCGACGCGCTCCACGTTGTTTTCAAGTTTCGCGAAGTTGCAGTCGGGACGCGTTCGGGACACATTGCACCTGCCCCCTACCTCGCCCATAGTCGCCGACGCCATTACCCTTGCGGCAGATCTGCTCCTTGAGAACAGCGGCCGTGCCGTACCACGGTCGACCATCGAAGACCGAATTGATGATTTGCTTCCCGGGCGCCCTTGGCCGAACACGCTCTTTCAACAGCTCGTGAGCGAAGGGCTGCTCGAAATCCGACCTGACTATGAAGGCACAGAGTCTGCGGCCTTTCCGTTCCAAGCCTACTCTGAGCACTTACTGGCAAAACGGTTACTGGATCTAGACGCCGCTCGCCGCGGGAAGCTGACCCGGCTGCTGAAACCACAGCGCCGCACGCTCTCGAACCCACTGCGAAAGAGACTGAACAAAGAGAATTGGCTATGGCGAACAATGAGCGTTCTACTTCCAGAAACCTACGGAATAGAACTGATTGACGTGCTGCCGCATAAGACTATGGACGACCTAATGGTTCAAGCAACGCGGGAGAGCCTAACCGACAGAGCGACAGCAGCGTTCAGCCAGCGGACCGTGCGCATGCTCGAGGGGGAGCTGTCCTTATCTGCGGAGGACTGGGTTGACACTGTCCTTGCACTTGCGCCTCAGGAGGGGCATCCTGCAAACGCCGACTGGCTCCACGCACGATTGGTCACCATAGCTTTGCCTGAACGCGACGCTACATGGTCTATTGACAGTTACCAGGCCGATGACACTTCGCCAGCTTTTGCTCGAGTTTCCAAGTGGGCAGACCGGGGAGGGGAGCTGGCAGACTCGGAGCAGGTGCGTTTGGTTTGCACTATGCTCGTGTGGTTTTTAACTTCGCCCAACAGGTTTCTTCGTGACCGCACTAGCAGAAGCCTCGTAGCGCTGCTGGCACAGCATCTTGATCTCGGTGCCTATCTCCTTGACACGGCGCGCGGTATCAATGACCCATATGTCCAGGAACGTGCCCTTACTTGCGTATATGGGGCAGTGATGGTGAGTGGGAGCGATCACAAAGAAGCCGTCGCCCAAATCGTAGGGTCCCTCGAGCAGTGGTCAAACGCTGGTCTGCCCATACACGCCGTGGCCCGGGACTCGGCGCGGGGTCTCATGTCTTATGCCCGGCACCTTGGGTTGGCAGATGACCTTCTAGTTCATCGACTATCGCCGCCGTACGGCGCGCGACCGCCAGAAGAGCCTCCGACTGCTGAAGCCCTCAAAAAAGTGCACGGTTATGTCAAGAACGAGAATGGGGAGTTTGTCGAGTGGCGTGCATACAGCATCCTCAGCTCATGCTTGGACTGGATGGGTGACTTCAACAAGTATGTGGTTAAGTCAGATGTTGGCTTTTTCAGTTGGTACCCGCTGTCCGGGCCCCCACCCTCCGAGAAGTACGGGGATCCCAAAGGAGAGGTTGAGGCAGACTGGGCCGGCAGGTGGATAGCACACCGTGCCATAGGACTAGGCTGGACCGCTGAGAGGTTCGAGTCGTTCGAGCGCAATCATGATTTGCGAAAAGGCCGCGACGCACACAAAGCTGAGCGCTTTGGGAAAAAGTACCAGTGGATCGCGCATCAGGAATTACTCGCCCGGTTGGCCGACAACTTCCACCCCGCTGCTGAGTCGTGGTTCACTTCGCCAGCCACATATGAGGGACCGTGGGTTTGGTATGGCCGCGACTTCGACCCTAGTCTCCCGCCAGCGGACGATGTCGATGGCAGAAGAATCTGCAAGGTTGGATGGACTCATCAGGAGAAGTGGGCAGAGCTTGCATCGCCAGATATGGATTCGTCAACTGATCCAGACCAGTGGGTCGGGCGGACGGAGGACCTTCCTCAAGCCAGTCAGATGTTCTTTCCTACGGACTCAACTGGAGGACAATGGGTAGCTCTTCAACGCTACGCCTCCTGGGACCGAGACAACGCCAAGCGTAGCGGGGTCTACAAGCGGGAACGAGACGTGTTCTTCCTTCAATTCGCATGGCTAACACCAGCCGGTGACGGCAAAAAGCTGCATGACGTCCTCGTCGAGCGCGGACTCAACGGCCGTTGGATGCCCGACGTCAGCCAGCCCTACACTCAATACCTCGGAGAGCAAAGATGGGCGCCGATCGTTCAGACCAGCTCGGCACAACGTGATGAGCAAGACCAACCTGAGCTCCTTCAAGCACTCGGCCTTTCATGTCGACCTGCCGTTGAGCAATACCTCTGGGAGGGCAACATCCTCGACTGCTCGATTGACGAGAGCGTAGATCTGTACGTCCCGACGAATGAACTCCTAGGTGAAGCACAAAGGGCCAGTTTTTCCTCTGAGTGGCGAACCGAAACAGGGCTAGTAGTCAAAGCCGTTCGGATCGATGGCCATCATAGTCAGACCGTACTCGTGGCTGATCGCCGATGGATCGAGAACCGACTTCACGCCCTTCAGGCAGATCTGGTGATCGCAACGCTAAGCGAAAAACATGCTCTCTATGACGGCGACGACGAATTTCAAGATATGGCTTTCTCGGACATCTGGTACTCGACAGTTGTCTCCACCGTTGACTCAACGGAAAGTGAGGGGCCATTTATAAAAGTGCGAGGCCGTGATGTAGGCGACGAGACCGAGGATGTGCAGTCTTGATTCATAACACGAGGAGTGCAGTAAGGAGTTCATCCAGTTTTGTTTCACGAATCGACATGTGAGACAACCTACCGGCGCGTCTCCCGGAGCGCAGTTCGTCGCGGGTACTGATGTTTGATCCCCTATTTGGTTCAAGAGCCACAGCTTGAATCGCAGGATTACTTGCTGTCGGTTGCCTCAGGCTTCATGGTGCGCCACTTCAGCAGGTGCTCCACAGCAAAGTTCGTGCGCTGCGCGGCCGTAGGCATTTCGTGCTCGTCTGTCTCCTCGGCGAGAGTCCGCGGCTCCAAGGGAAGATCCATTAACATCTGCATCGGCACCGTCTCCCTCAATTTCGGGATGACCAACTGCAGATCTGTCGGAAGCGCTTTGGTGTCACCGAGGATACGTGGACAAACCGTGAAGGCCGTTATTACGGCCGTCAGGGTCAACTGTTTCGACTCCAGCGTTTTGCTTGTGGCTTCCTGGAGCTTCGGCAGAGCGCTGAACACCGCCAGGTACTCCCACACTATGAAACGTTCGCTCTCCGGAACGGAGGGATCGGGGTGGGCCCATTGATCGATGAGCCACGAAACTGCTCGTCCTACCCAGGCTGCCTTGACAGCACTAACAAAAGACGGTGTAGGTGGCAGGCTGGCTTCGGCTTCAAGGTGCCCCAACGGACTTTCGCTTTGGACCTGTTGCAATTGCAGGGCGTAGCCGAGCTTCTCGGGACGCTCAAACAGCTGGACCAATTTTTGGACGTCGCCGTCAGACCAATCCTGGACGGCGGGCATTGCCTTTCCCAGCCACTGCGTCTTGAGGTAGACGGGTGCGGAGAAACCTTCAATCGCCGAGAAATGGGCCAAACCGTAGGCGAGATAGTCAACAAGATGCTTGTGTCTCTCTGGTGATCAGTTTCTCTGGAACCTTTCTTGAGCGCTTTGGTCTGCACACCCTCGACCGGATGGTTAAAAGTCCCCGAACACTTGGCGCCGTTGACCAACTCACCGCGGAAGATCCGTTCAAGGTCCTGCCTCACCAGGACGTCCGACACATCGCCAGCGGGCAGGGAGAAATTGAAATATCGCTCAAAGTACTCACGTTCATAGACACGGTGCTTTCCGCCGACCATGGTCCATTGAGGGCTATCGAATGCCCGCGGAAACAGAGATCCCAGGGCTTCTGCCAAGTCTTCGGCTTGTTCTGCTGTGTAGAGCAGTGACCTGAGACGGGCGATCCAGACCTCTTTTGGCAGTCGCTTACCCTGCGGTGCGTAGGCAACATCGGAGGAAGCCAGGTCATCTATCCAGCCTGGGAGTCGGGCATAGAGGTTTGCGTGGAAGACCCGCAGGAAGGTCAGCGCAAAGAAGTCCGCTGCGTCGACGTCTTCACCGGCAAGGGTAAGGAATGTCTGTGCCTGAAGAACGTAACGACGGCAAGCACGTGGCGTCGTAAGGGTTGCCGACATGTGTTCGGCATGGAACGCATCGAACCTCATCTTTGGCGTGGGACCAATCAACCCGAGCGAAGCCGCGGTGACTATGGGCCCCAGAGCGTCCTGCACAATTTTCTGCAGGAAGTGCTGTTGCGGATCGGGCAAGTCCAACGGGTACTGGACAATTTTTTCGAGGTACACGGCAGCTGCGTTATCGTCACCCAAGGCCTGCCCCAAGGTCGAGATCGTGGACTTCCTGTCATAGGACAGCAAGTAATTGACCCGAGGAAAGCGACCGAGCAAGCGAATCGTCTTCATGAGCAGCAGCAATTCCTGTGGCTGTAGCCGGTCAACGTCGTCGACGACAATAAGTACTTTGACGCTGGCTTTTTTGATGGTGTCCCATAAGTCTTTGAAGGCAGTGTCCCAGGAATCATCCGGAATGAGCTCCTCGGCAATCGCTGCCAACTTCTCGCCCACCTCGGGTATGAACTTTAGACCTGGGCCAGTACGTCTGATGAGATTGAAGGACTTCGTTCGAAGGCTTTGACGGGAGCCTTGGGGGAAGGCCGACACGATCGTGCTGTAAAGTTCGGCTTGCAAGCGTTCATCATCAAACGACCACGGATTGAACTTTACGACGGCGATGTCCTTCGTAAGCTTCCGCTGGATGAAGTTGAGCACGGAGGACTTACCGGATCCCCATGGTCCGACCAGACCAAACACCGTGCTGTCATTGCTGTTTGCGAGGTTTTGGATCAGGCCGGAAGCCATTTCAACGAAAGGACCTCGGTCGAGCTTGTCCTTGTTCGGATTTTTGAGCGGTGAGTCCGTCCACGGTTCAATCACACCAGCGATTTTAGGGGCAACAGGCGGCTCCGACCGTTATCAGAACAGATAATGGAAGCCGTGCCGAAAGAGAGAAAGCATCTTCTGCCGGCGCCGACGAGTTCTGGGACTCCCTCGGACGGGCACGCTACGCACATGTTACAGAGCAGGACCGCCCGCCCCAGATGTTCGTTAGCGTTCCGCGGTAAACGAACTGAGGGACACGTCTATCTCCAGATCACATATGACCTCCGTTATGACAGCTCGAAGGACGTCCAGGTGGTCATCGTGCATGTCAACCCGGTTTCCTGATCGTCGCCCATTAGACTGCCCACCATGGCGGACTTTGATAACTCAGGTATCCATGAACTGATGAAGGACGTATCGCGGCGTGCGTTCCTCGCCTGGGCCCACGGCAAGGACTCCCTGGGCTATTACGAGGCGCTCCGGAAAGAAGGCCTCATGGAAGACGAACATGAAGCTGCCTACACAGCGCTGAAAGAGCGGCAGGCAGACCAGGGCAGCATCGTCACCAGCTCAAAGCGCCCGAGTTCCGAAGGCGGCGTCGAGATGCACATCTCGCTTGATTCCAGGGCCTACAAAGAGAGGATGATCAACGAAGCCATCAAGTCCCTCGGCGACCGTAACGGCGACGACCCACAGGACATCGCCGCGGACCTGAAGACAGCCCTCCGCGCCCGCGACCACGGTCTTCCGGATGACTATCTCATCCAGATAGCCGAGCTTCTGGCCGAGGGCGAGGACGTCATTGTGGGCGTCGACAGCGGGCCGATTCAGTAGAGCCGTATCGACGGTTTGGCATGCTGGTATGAAGCGAAGGCGCCCCGGTTGAATGCTGGTGTCGTCTTTCCTCAGCCGGCTGCTCCCGTCGCCTGGTCATCTGGTTCCGCAGTTTCCGCTGGGCATCCCAAAGCTCCTGCCGCAGCTTGGACAGCTCAGCGCGGGTGACAGGGTGGCCTTTCGAGTCGGTGTACTCCTCGCATTGTCGGCTCTTGGGCGGCGCCGATCGGCCCGTAGGCCCAGGTGAAGTACTGGCCCCGGTCGGTTTCACCGGCTGTCGCCCGAAACCGGCGTGACTGGAGGTATATTGAGCAGCGACATGCGGAGGCAGCACAGACGGACGGCGGTGGGGGACTGAATAAGGGGCTCGACTCCGAGTTGCAGCATGTCGCTTACGAAGCGGCTAGGTTAGCCCGGTCCGCTGCCGAACCCGACTATGTAGAGATTCTGGTGCGGGAAGCACTGCGGCTGCGTGAAGAAGCTGCGGCAGCTGCTGCAGTCCCAACAGAAAGGATGGCTCCGCCTCCAGCCCAGCCACGTCCCCAACCAGTTGCAGTGACCTCTACCCAGGAGTACGAGCTCGTCTGGCACGATGTGGCCGCACCGGCCGAGACTGATGGCAAGGTTGAACAGCCAAACGAACTGGACGATACTGGCGGCTTCTGCCCAGGTCCTTCCTGGGCCGGGGACCCGGAGGAATACCAGGAACAGGCTGCACTGACGGCCGTTGCGGCTGGCCTTACAGTCATGCCCTGGTGCTGGGTTGAGACCACCTGCGGCAGCACATCATGCCTGGACGTGAAGCACATGATCTTCCGCAGCCCCCAGCGCCTCCTTTATCCGGCCAGTGTGTGCGTGTACTGCGGTGAATACGCAGACAGCCGTGACCACCTCCTGCCCGTCACTTACACGGGAAAGGCAGTGCGCAGGCACGTACTCACTGTACCTGCGTGTCGGCAGTGCAACTCCTTCATTGGAGATGCTTCGGCCCCCTCCGTCACCGAGCGGCGTGCCATCGCCCACAGCTCCCTGCGTCGCAAACGCTTCCGAGTCCTCCAGTCATTCGACTACACGGACGACGAGTTGGAAGACTTTGGACACAGCATGAGGTCATCAGTCTTGCGGGCTCGAGAAGAGAAGGGCAGGTTGCTCAGGCGCCTCGCATTCCCTGGAGATGACACCTACGACCTTGAGTATCTAGCTCTCTCCGGGATTGACGACCCCTACGCATTAGGCCTGCTCAAAACGGACGACCGGGCTCGCAGCAGGAGACGATGATGAGCAACCAACCACTAAGCCCAGCACATGACCCCTATGCCGTCCTTGACGCCCATCGCCGACGCTGGCACGACCAGGAGGTCTTTCTGGCCGCCCAGCTGCGGATCCTCCGGCAACAGCAATTGGCAAATGTGCTGGCCGTCGCACTGAGCGACCTCCGCTTTGCTGTCCCCGGCGCGGCATCCGTTTCATACCGTATGACTCCGGCAGGAACCGCCGAACTCGGCTGTATTAGCGGGCAGGATGGCAACTACGACATCGAGGACGTCTTTGAAACAGCCGAATCAGCACTAAACGAGGTATTGGACGCCATCGCACAGTTGCCGGAGGGTGACAGGCGCGCGCTCTGTGTCCCTGCGGGAGACGGAACAGAAATTCTCGACATACATCGGATCGTCAGTCGGGCTGCGAACCTCCTGACGCGCAGGAAGCCTGATCCGGAGATGGACCCCCTGACAGTCGATGAGCGGCACGTCCTGGTGGCAGCCGCCTATGAGGGCTATGACGCGTACAGTGCCCGACTGGTGGGTGAGTGGGAGGAGGACGATTGGGAGCTAGGGCCCGTCCGGCAGCAGCAGGACAGGTTGGCCCTTATCCTCGGGTATCGTCTCTAGCCCTAGCTGAGTAGCGAGTGATCTATGCCTTTGCCATCACCCTCGCCAGTTCTCGCTTCCGCCCTCGAAGGGGTCGCGGCCTAAGTAGCAAGTGCTAACAACGCTTGAACCAGTTGGTTAGGCGGCCCAAGTATCGAGCCGCACACGGGATACGTTCATTCGCTGCTGGGGCAGCGCTTCGACACCTTTGACGATATATAGATGAGGCTCCGGCCTGATATCTTCGATCACGTACTGCAGCCCCGCGACCACAGTCGCAGTCTCAAGGGCAAAGCCTCGGATGCCAGGATGCTTCCCCATCCGATGGCAGATCCACTGGAGCCCGTTCCTTCCCCGTGCGATTCGCAGAGGATGGGCGGGCGAATTAGTACTCCATAGAGTTAGGCGTACGGGCTCTTGGCTTTCAGGGGGCTTCACGCGGAGACAGACATCTACTCCACTACTGGTGATTCTGCTGACCGCTTGTGTGCCGGCTGCGCCAGCAGACTACCCCCACGCCACCTCTGCCGACGACCGCTGGAGCGTCGGTGTTAGTTTTCCCGTTCTTGAATCAATGGATTCCTGCGAGGACGATCCAAGCGTATAAGGTGCCGTAATGAGCACCGACATGCCTGCTTCCCGCCTCGGTATACGCCTGGATGCAGGATGATCAAAAATCGATGCAATGCGGGTTGGGGAGTGCATGGATCAAGCGTTAACCAGCGGGGAAATCACGATTTTTTCCCCCAGCATCTGACACACTCCCGCTCAATTGCGGCGCAGAGAGACTTCGAGACATCTAGATGGGGAACCTCAACCGGTGGAACGAATTAAGCATCTGCTGACACACTGGGGCATCCATGTAGCTTTCGGTATCTCCCTCATCGTTGTGGGCTGGACCTACTGGCTGAGCCTTGAAGCCAAACCCGTGGCAGAACCGGGAACCATGCAGCCCACCGAACTGCCGTTGGCGTATGACCTAGCCCTCGCCATCATTGGTGCGTACCTTTTCAATCTGCTGGTGGTGGTACTGCCTGCACAGAAGAAAGCACAATCCCGCTTTCTCGCCCTCAGCCACCCCTTGAGGGTGATAGCCAATAACGGCATGGATCTCATCCGGGACCTTGAATACCTCGCTGAATGCCCTCCGCGCAGGATTAGCGAGGAGCATCTACGGAAAGTTCTCAAGGCAGTCAATGACAACCCGGCAATCAAAGCACATATTGCTGAACGTCTCGGTCAGGCAGAAGCCGCATACGCTGACATCATTCCCTACGCCCAGGACCTGCCCATGGAATTGCAGGTGTGCCTCCAACGTGAGAATCAGAACCCCATGCATGAAGTCTTTCAGCAGTACAGGCAGCCTAATTACCACGAAACAACTACCCTCAACGACCTGAGGAGAATAGGCACCCGAGTCCTCACAGTCAGGAAAGCCGGCGAACCGAGATACAGGAGATCACACCTTGAGGGCTGGGTTACGACCTTCATTGACTATTACCTTGCGACGGAAGCGGTCAGGGGCATGGTGAATAAGTACACCGTGAGAACACGACAGCAACGGCTCACCAATACCACCCCGAAACACGGACCTTACGTGTACACCTTTAGCACGAGGTTCATGAAGCAGGGACCTGAGTATGTTGATTACCCGCCAGCAGCCACCCATGATGACTGCGGTCCTGTAGAACACGCATAGGTGCTTCCCTACCGGCCGGGCAGGTTTGTGTGCCCATAAATTATGGATCCCTTATCAAGACGAGAACGAGAAACTCCTCAGATCCCAAGCTTCTGACTCGGGGTGTTCAGAGGAACCCTCCAAGGCACAGATCCTGCAAAATTCCGACGACAGGCCCGAAGGCTCCGCCGCATAACCCTTGGGAAACGAAACGTCGCAGCGGGCAGACAGTCGTATGACCCGCACCGACACAGGATTTTGCGCGGATCTCGTACACGCGATGGCAAGCGCGATTCTCATAACTATGTTTCATGACCTTGTGGCGAAGCTCGAGTACACATCTCTAGTTATGAGACAGGTGCCCAGTGTGTTGAAAGACGACAGCATTCGAGACACCGCCGCGGCTCTGAAGACCGCGCCTTGGGGACGTCGGTCTCTGGGATAGGGCGAACATGCAGGTGTTGCCTCCGCCTACCTTTCCCTGTTGAAAATGCGAGCGATCGCCTCGTTTATGCGTTGCTGCTCCACAGGATCGACGCGCGTCTCGTAGCCGCCGGAGGGGGCATGTTTCTCGGGGAGGACGACGCGGGGCTGCAGCGGAGGAGCTGCCGAGGGCCTAAGCTCCCTCGCGACTGCTTCCCGGTGCATCGTGAGTTGGTGACGCCGGGCATGCTCGGGCTTGTCACCGAGGTACTCGGTCATCTCTAGTGGTGGTACCAGGGCGCCTGTAGCCGAGATGTTCCACTCCGTCAGGGGCGCGGCCGCATAGTGCGTGGGCGGGCGCAGGTGTTTCTCGGCGGTGGGGTGGCGGTAGCCGCCGCCGTAGTTAACGATGAAGATTCCCAGCGAATCGTGCTCCATATCGAGCACAACGCTCGTCAGGGGCAGGTCCAGAAGCGGATCGGGAACGTCCGGGGACCACAGCCACACATCGTGCACGCCGCCGTTCTGGTACCCGCCATGGCGGCGGTCCCAGTCTTTCCAGTCCAAGGTCTTGCGCTGGATTTCAAAGGCGAGGTGCCGGCCGTCGGCCAGCTCAGCCTTTACGTCGCTGCGCAGCCTGGTACCGGTCACCCAGAACTCTTCCTCGACGGACCAGGGGAGGATGCGGTGCTGGTTTCGTGCCCAGTCCCTGATGAGCTGCTTGCCGCGCAAATGTTCAGCAGTCTCCCCGTGCCGGCCCAGGCCGGCGGGCGCTTCGCCCTGTTTGTGGCGGAAGTGCAGGCGCTTTCCTTTGGCGTCGACGAGGATGACCGGAACGTCGCGGCCGTCCTGCTTGCAGTCGGCGCACACAATGTCCTGGGAGCCCTGGTATCCGTAACGGTCGTAGAACGAGTTGTTCCCGCGGGTCATCTCGGCGGCTGCGACAACGGTGCTGTCTGCGTTGTTGTACGCGACGAGGGGCTCAGAGGGCTCCCAGGTGCGCGGGTACAGCGGACGGATCTCGATCATGGGGACAGTATGCGTCCCGGGGCTGACAAGGTGGCGGGAAGACTCGTCGCAGGACAAGATCCAAAACTGCTGCGTGACTCTGGAGAAGCTTTTACGGGGGGAGACGTGGGGAGTAGCGGCGTTGTATGGAGAGCCGACTGGTAGGGGCCGTTCCGGGATCGACGTGGTCGGAAGCCATGAAGTCGATGCTGGCCTGGAACGGGTTCAATACTGAAATAGGGGGTGTTGACAATGTCAACGCTTCTCGCTTCTTACTGGGGAGGAGCTCGGCCGAACTGCTCCGGATTCCCGATGTTTTCGCCGGTTCCCAGTGTTTGCAAGGGTTGGAATGTAGTTCGAGTCCCACCTCGGGCACAGTGTTTCCCCAGGTCAGACGCCTGTTTCTTGTTTGAGTGTTGACAAAGCTTGACATTTTTTACGTTTGGTGCCGAGGAGCATCGATGCCTCGTCGAGGTGAATTAGCTTGGTGCGCTTGTCGCTCACTCAGGCCTGAAGTTGTCCCGGTCGTGCCGAATCCCGAAACTCCCTGCAAATCACCGTAGGGTCGTCATCGTGATGAGTGAAGGTTTGGTCTACACCAACGCTGCAGATTGGCTGTACAAGGCTATCGACGACGTCGACGGCGATGTAATCCTGGCTAGTCCCTATGTGTCTGCCGAAGTATGCAAGCGGTTGGTCGACGTCTGTAAAAATTCAAATTACGAGTGGCATCTTTTTACATGCTTAGACCCGACGGCGGTAGCGAACGGCTACCTCTCCATCGAAGGCCTGATTCACCTAGAGCAGAACGGTGTCAACGTCAGTCACGTTGAAAGGCTGCACGCGAAAACGTTCCTTGTTGGAAGCCGCGGCTTCCTTGGATCTGCGAACCTCACTGGAGCCGGTCTAGGCAGCTCGAAGGCTGCGAATTTTGAGCTTGGCGTTGAGCTGGGAATGGCGCAGGTGTGCACTGTCGGGAGAACCGTCGGCGTTTGGCCCAGTCGGAGAGTGACGGCGAAAGACCTAGAAAAGCTTCTTTCGCGAGCTCGTCAGCTCACCCATGCAGAGCTACCTACCACTGGCGAATTGGACACGGGCTCGGCTCTGGCCCTCGTGGCCGTTATTCCTTCCCGATGATTACCGTTTCGAAAGAGGCGAAGAGGCAGATCGTTGGCCCCTGGGTAAGTCGAACAATTCCGCGCTTTGTGCCGGATGAATTGCTGGAGCTCAAGGCGAATGAACTCGTTCGGAGCACGGGCGGCCTGCAGAACGGTCACATCAAGTTGAAGTTCGACCAGTTCGCCGATGGTGTTCGTTCCCTTGCAAGGCTCATGACGCTTAAGGGTGGGTGATCGACGTCTGACGCTTCGATGAGTGCATGACCCGTGCGGCATCCCATTATCCTGCTCCAACAACCGGTGCCGCTTCTTCAACTCCCGCATCTCAGCGGACTGCCCCGAATTTCGATGACTCTCGGGGTTGAGTGTTGGGGCGAGCTGGCCACCGACGGGGATACCGCTTGCGGCTTGGATGCACTTCCTCTTCGTTGTGGGCGTCGTCGGCTGCCTCGTCACCGACGGCGTCATCATGGCGCCACTATCTTGAAGTTCTGACGACTCAGCCCCGCCCGTGTTTCCATTGGGTGAATCAGCATGGAAAGATGGAGGAGCGCATGCCTTTGGTCGCTACATTAGCCGGAGAGCGTGTCGTTTCCATCGACCTGACCCAGGACGAGTGGGACTCCCTCAAGAAGCGCTACCGCGCGGGCGAGCCCCTGCTGATGTCGTGCGGCCAGCCGGGATCGGCCAGAGTCTCCTCTCGGGGCCTGAAGTTCTTCGCCCACAAGAAGGCTGCAGACTGCGATATGCACGAGGGCGGGGAAACTGCCGAGCATCTCGAACTGAAATCCCTTCTCGTCAAGGCTGCGAAGGCCGCCGGCTGGGAAGCTGAACTTGAGGTGCCATCGCCACAGCGCGACTGGATCGCCGACGTCATGGTCACCAAAGGGGAGCGCCGGATCGCCTTGGAGGTGCAATGGTCGCGCCAAGGCAGCGAGGACTTCGTTCGCCGCCAGGAACGCTACGAGGCGGACGGTGTCGAAAGCATCTGGTTCGTGGCGCCGAAGAACTCCGACAACGCAGGGACCGTTCCCTCCCACACCATCGGGGGAGCCCCCCGGCGAGTGGCACATTCCCATGCGTACGACGCTGGACCGCTACAGCAGGACTGAACTGCCCTTCGAGGACGCAGTCGTGCACATCCTCCGAGGGGACTACCGCTCCCACAGTGAACCCTACGTCCAGGCGTATTCCATGGACGTTGCCATGACGAAGTGCTGGCGCAAGGCTTGCGGGAAATGGTTCACGCTCTGGCGCCTTGAAGACCTGCAAGTTAAGACGCGCTGCGGCCTGGAAGGAACCATCGAAGGGGTGTACCACCTCGAATCCCGGATGTTCCTGCAGGACCGGATTGAACGCATCATCGCCGACCAGGTCCTGCCGTGGCTTGAGCACGATCAGGTGGATCTTCCCCGCGCGGCGAAGCTGATCACCCGCAAAAGCAAGCCGGCGGAGAAGACCTACCTGGCCTATTGCTGCCCCCACTGCGGGGTCATTTCGGGAGACAACCCGATTGCCTACGGCGGTACGCGCTGGAGGACCTTTGTTGTTCACCGCCGTCTTGCCGTGCCGTTCCGGACGGACGCCCGTGGACCTCTGCATCTGTGCATTGATCGAGGTAAAGGCCAGTGCAGCCAGGAGGTGCCAACGGTTGACAGCCCCGCGTTCCCCGACGGGACTGGCAGCTACTTTGGCTTCAGTTCCGAGCTGCTCGTAGACCGCTTGGATCGGCTCCCACGAAAAGGCGAGAGGTCCACCACCCCCCGGCGGTAGAGCTCCCTGGTCCCGTTCGCCCGCCGGCACCGGGGCGCATTCCGCGGGGGTCACCGCGCAGACACGGCGGCGTGGGCTTTAAGCCCTTCAGCCCCTCGGACGGCTTCAGCGATAAGCGGGGGTGAACTCCGGTGGTCATCGGAGACCTCGAAAAAGTGGATGACGGTGTACGGGCCATTGACGACGACGCCGGGTATCCCTCCCCCAGGTCCCGGACGATCTCCGCCTCGATGCGTTTTACCTCGTGCTGTCCGTCGAACACGACGTAGAACTGCTGCTCAGGTGGGGTCGTCGGCGGTGACGGTCTGGAGCGTGGCTCGGTTACAGGTCTCGAGCTGCTCGAGATACTCCTCCATGTCGCTCGATGTTCGTAAGCACTCTACGGGTGGACCGATAGAGTCTAAGCACTCGCACAACACCAAAGAGGGGAAACTTGAGCAAGGAAATCATCGAGCAGATCGCCAGGTGGGCGCAGCTTGACGAGATTTACGAGCTGGTAGGTAAGTACACCGGCTACCAGGGCTCGGAAGAGATCACCGTCGAAATCTATGAGCGCCCGGACGGCGGCCAATACCGCTTTAGCGTGCATGCCTACGTCACCAATGACCCGTCACGTCACGGTCATGGCAATCCTGAGCGGACCATCGAGGATGCGCTGTCGACGTACCACTGGAACGATTTGTCGCGTCGCTAAGGCAGCGCTTAGGCGAACGACCGGAGATCGGGCCACCATCCGCAGACCTCGGTCGTTCGCCTCATAGCGACTTGTGTCCCTCTAGAGTGCAGCCAGAAAGTCGTCGCGAGCTTCACTAACTTGGCGGTCGGCAAGGTCAAGATCTTCGCCATGATCTTCTCCCTGAAGGTCAATCAATCGCAGGGCCGTGACCCGAAACGACGAGTAGGCAATCCACATGGGCTGTATCCAGTCCTTGGCCGCGACGAACTCGCCATAGATCGCTTTGGTACCAAGATCCTTGCGATAGGACCTCGTGCCAAGTTCTGCGGCATGGGTGTACTGAGATGCCAAGACATAGAACTGGGCGAGCCCCAGATTTTCCGCAAGCAGGATGTTCTTCATGGAGGGAACGTCCGGCACATCGACGCGCTTCTCGAGCAGCTTAGCTTTGACGCCGTCTCTCAACTCCTCGATTGACGCGGACTGAGCGACGATGTGGGGTAAGCCTTCTGTTTCTTCCCGCTTGATACGAACTCCTTCCGTCAAGAACGCAACAAATCGCGATTCTCTCTGCCACTCGTCGTCTGGCTGAAGGAGCCATAGACATTTTGCAGCGCTTTCCAGCGCGGCTCGTGCGGTGATCCAGGCTGTTGGGGCTAGAACCATGTCCGTCTTGGCCAGTGCGAGCGTCGCCTCGGCGTGGCGGAGTGCAAGGTTGCTCAGTGTCCAGCCGTGGCGTGGGGCCTCGAATTCTGATTTGAGGGCCGAGTTCCCACGCACGCTTAGGTATCGCCCTAGGGCAAAGTCGATCCGAGTGGCTAATCGTCGAAGCTCACGGGTTGGTTCCAACAGAGTAGTCATGAAGTCATCTTGTCAGAAGAAGAGAGTCCATCCCTTGGGAGGAGTTCTACGGGCTGAGCTGCTCGTCAACGGCGCTTCGGAGCCGAAAACGTTTAGGGCGCCGTTGACGGCAGTGGAAAGGTCGATGTTTCCACATGGAGACGGATGGCCTACTGTAGGGCGGCGGTCTGGCATCTGTAGGGTACCAAGGTGCCCTCGGTTCAGGCCTGGGCCCGAAGCCATGCAACCGGCAGGGCGTTGGTCGCCCACGAATGGTGACAGTGCCGGGCTACAATGAATCTGTCTAGAGAGATCGGGAGGCATACAGAGCGCGCTGAGAGGAGGTCCCAGGTGGCGACCAACGATCAGGTCAAAGCACTCGTGAAGAGCCACGGCGATGGTGACGACCCCCAGTTCTACGCGGTCGCGATGCAAGTGGCCGCCAAAGCCGCACGTGCCGGACAATCGAAGTTTGCTCAGGAGCTTCGCGACCTCGTCAACGAATTGCGGGAACACGCAGGGAACACCGCCCGTGTAGCGTCGATCGTCCCGTTCGCACAACCCAAGGGCGAACTCGGCTCGTTACTGAACGTCTCGTACCCCGAAGCACGTCTCGGCGACCTTGCGCTCACCGACAAGCTAGCTGAGAGAGTGCAGCACGTCCTCCTGGAACAGCGCCAGCGAGACGCGCTCGCGAAGCACGGTCTGACACCTGCGCGGCGGCTGCTACTTATGGGTCCGCCAGGGACCGGGAAAACCTCCACGGCGCGGGTCATCGCAGGGGAGCTCGGTTTGCCGTTGTTCTCGATCCGGCTCGACACTGTCTTGACCAAATTCATGGGGGAGACGGCGGCGAAGCTGCGGCTCATCTTCGATGCACTCGCTCAAACCCGTGGTGTTTACCTCTTCGACGAGGTTGATGCGCTCGGCGGTGACCGTGCCGCGCAGAACGATGTGGGGGAGATCCGCCGGGTTCTGAACTCATTCCTTCAGTTCCTCGAAGAAGACGCCTCGGAAAGTGTCATCGTCGCCGCAACTAACCACGCAAGTCTGCTCGATAACGCGTTGTTCCGTCGCTTCGACACCGTCATGGACTTTACGCTTCCGGACGACAAGATCGTCGAATCGGTGATTCGGAACCGGCTCGCCTTGTTCCAGATCAGCAACCTTAGCTGGGCGCGCATCGTCCCCGCAGCACGGGGACTCAGCCACGCCGAGGTCTCGACGGCAGCGGAGAACGCGGCGAAGCGAAGTGTCCTCAGCAGCCGCACCCGGGTACGCACCGACGATCTCATCAGCGCGCTCGAAGAGCGCCCCCGAGCACGGCATTCGTCTGAGGGAATTAACTAACTGGTATGGCAGAACGAAACCGCCCGCACATTGTTGTGCCCACGCCGCCTTCCGCTGAACCCTTCACGCTCGCTGGCCCTGGGGGCGGCGGGGACAAACCGGCTTTCCCCGGTGACCGCAAAGCCCACGGAACACGACTGACTTCTGAATTCGAGACTGCGTGGACGGCCCCCGCCGAAGAGGACACGGAGCCAAAAGGTACCTACGTTACGTTCGCGTCCTTCCCTGGGCTGGAACTCGCGCTAGAGAGCCTTGAGTCTCACCGTTCGGGTACGCAACCCGAGTTGGTGGCGGTCCAGGAAGAGGCCACTCCAGCCGGCATCGTCTTCAACGCGACGGTATTCATCCCGGAAGGGAAGAAGGAATTCTTCCTCAAGAAGCTCGAGCAGTACGTGTCCACTGCCGAAGCCACGGACGGCAATCCGCGTAATGCGGCGCTGATCGAAGGGATCGCCTCCATCCGGCGGGCAACGATCCGCGAACTCTGGACGGACCCTGCCGACGAGTTCCCGGCCGACCCGAGGCAACCCCGATGGTGGGAAATCTGGCTCCGGAAGACGGACGGCAAGGAACAGGAGCGCCTTGCCGAATACGCCCGAGACCATGAACTGCGTACGAGCGACCACTACCTCGGGTTCGGCGACCGTACGGTGATCCTCATGCGGGCCACCGCCGAGCAGCTCGCCACGACGTTCCAAAGCATTGACGACATCGCTGAGCTTCGCCGGCCTCACGAGGTCTCATCCTTCGTCCCGGGGCTTTCCGCCTCCGAACAGCGGGAGTGGGTGCGCGATCTCCAATCGCGTGTCGACCACGCCGAAATGGGTGCTCCGGTTGTGTGCATTCTGGACCGGGGCGTACAAGCTGGCCACCCCCTACTCGATGACTCGCTGGCATCAGATGACCTCCACGCGGTAGAGACCAGCTGGCGCAAAGACATCACTATTCATCCGCATGGCACGGAGATGGCTGGACTGGCACTCTATGGCGACCTCCACGAGGCGATTGCATCCAGCCACCGCATCCAGCTCGGGCACCGGCTCGAATCGGTGAAGATTCTTCCCGATAGCGGGGACAACGACCCTGACGTGTACGGGGCAGTTACTGCCCGCGCCGTAGACCAGCCCGAGATCACCGACCGCGATCGGTCTCGCGTGTTCATGCTCGCAGTAACTGCTCCCGCCGCCGCACCGAATCCGGGTTCCAGCGTCCAAGATCGCCCAAAACAGGAATCCGGTAAGCCAACAGCATGGTCTGCGACAGTGGATGCTCTCGCGTTCGGACGCGCCATTGACGACACCGCCGCGAAGTTCACCTACCTCGACCGTGATGAAGAACCCACTCCTCGCCTTTTCGTGATCTCGGCAGGAAACATCCGGGATGTCCAAGCGAAGGATGATCACCTCGACCGCAGCGATGCCGAGGCTGTCGAAGACCCCTCACAGTCATGGAACGCGCTCACCGTCGGCGCATATGCCGAGCACGATGCGATGCACCACGCGCCCGAGATTTTCCGTGGCTATGTGCCGGTGGCTAGGCGCGGCGAGTTGTCACCAACTAGTCGCACTTCAGTGTCGTTCGACCAGAAGCGATGGCCATTCAAACCGGATGTTGTTGCTCCAGGCGGAAACCTCGCACGAACGCCTGACGGCACCGGAGTCGACACCCCGGAAAACCTGGCTACGCTTACGACCCGCATGCAGCGCCCAGGCGAAGGATTCTTCACGACGACGCGCGATACCTCCGCCGCTACAGCCCGAGTTGCAGCGATCGCCGCGGATATTCGTATGGTCTACCCGCACCTCAGGCCGGAAACCGTACGCGCATTGGTTGTCCACTCGGCCGAATGGACCGATGCGATGTGGTCGCGGATCGACGCCGCGCCAACCAAGAAGGATGCTGTCAACCTCCTGCGGCGGTACGGGATGGGAGTGCCCAGCCTCGAACGAGCGACCCGAAGCGCATCCAACGCATTGACCCTGGTGGATGAAGCATTGATCCATCCCTATGAACGCGAAGGTCAGTCCAGTAGTGGCAAGGCTCGAGAGATGAACTTCCATCAGCTTCCGTGGCCTATCCAAGAATTATCGGGGCTCGGCGAGACAAATGTCCGACTGAGGGTAACCCTTTCGTATTTCGTTGAGCCGAACCCTTCCAGCCGTGGATGGACCGGTCGCTACATATACCCGTCGCATGGATTGCGCTTTGCGATGAAGCGCCCCGAAGACAGCATCGACGCGTTCCGCCAGCGAATCAACAAGCAAGCTCGGGATGACGGACAAAAACCACTGACGCTCAACACCGAGACTGGATGGTTGTTCGGACGAGACCAACAGACAGCGGCTGGCTCACTGCACACTGACATCTGGACAGGAGCGGCCGTCGACCTGGCGAGCAAAGAAGCGGTCGTCGTCTATCCCGTCGCTGGCTGGTGGAAGAACCGGCCCCACATGGACAAAAGCAGCGACGGCGTGAACTACTCGCTTGTGGTGAGCATCGAAGCACCAGAGGTGGACGTTGACCTCTGGACACCTGTCGCACAGCAGATCGCAACCCGCATCGAGGTGTAGAGGACTCTTCACGCTTCGCCATAAGGGACCAAAGCGAGAGTGCTGCACGGCGACGAGCTTAGGAAAGCCCAATATGGCATCAACCGTGCTCCGGCCCCCCGCCCCTGACCACCTCGAAGGTGTACAGATTGTCTACAGCGTCGACCGTGCGACCGGCATATCTGATCGAGAAATTTCGTTCGCTAAGCTGCTGAACATTGAGCGGCAAGGGCCGAATTAGCCGGTCTTCAGCTAAAGGTGACCGGCACGGGCTTGAATCTGAAGGGCCCCCGCAGCCAACCCCAAATGGATGTTCTCCGGTGGATTCGTTTCTATCGGTAAGTCACCGGCTGTTCGGCCCCCGAGCGCAGCTGTCGCTTCAACACGGATTGAGGTGACGCTGACGAGGCTGGGCCCTGCGGCCCGCTCTAGGCGATAAAGCACGCCCAGTGTGCTGCGACGCCAGTTAGTCTGCGGGTATGAAACCTCGCGGAACTCTTATCGCTGCTCTTATGCTGGTGGCCATCGTGGTTGCCGTAATTGTGGCTTGGGCAAGTTTCG
Source organism: Pseudarthrobacter sp. SL88 (assembly GCF_026672455.1). Classification (NCBI taxonomy): domain Bacteria; kingdom Bacillati; phylum Actinomycetota; class Actinomycetes; order Micrococcales; family Micrococcaceae; genus Pseudarthrobacter; species Pseudarthrobacter sp. SL88. Next base: position 2,145,901 of record NZ_JAPPRD010000001.1, on the reverse strand, counting down.
GTGACCGCCCTGGCCCTATGAGCTCTGCGGCGCTCAGCAGCGCCCGGTGAGCGATCCCCTTGCAGACTCAGCTCATGCGCCAAATAGCGCCGCCAGAACGCCGCCACGTATCGCCGTAAGTCACAGCCTCAGCTGGGGGAAGGTCACCGCCACTGCGCGCGATGTGACCCTCGCCTTCGAATTTTGCGCCTGGAACGATCAAAATGCCAGCTTTTTCGGCAAGAGTGCGAATGCCGGAGGCAATCTCTGCCGGCTCAGCGGAAGTGTATGTAAAGGTAATGGTTCAGATACTAAGACGTGCAGCTGGCATGGCTAGGATATTGGTCATGGGTGAGCCTGAAGCCGAATACGACCTGAATGAACACGAGTTGCGAATGCTGGAGGAAGCGCGGCCGCGCTTTTCCCGCCATATGCTGAGTTGTCCGGCGACCCTCAAGCTTTTCTGTTCCAGTGGGCAAGGATGATTTACGTGTTCGGGCTTCCCGATCCAGCGCTGTTCCCCCATTGCCGCAACCACTGGATGGTAGGGATTCTGAGCCGGTCTATAGCTACATTGAAGTTTGCCAGGAACTGGCAGGCTAAAGCCTTATCAATACTGCCGGCAGGGTGTCAGTCAGTGTTGTTGACGACCAAGTCGAAGAGCTGAAAGTTGGGGGACCGCCGAAGGAAGCTCTGCGCGGATTTGCTGTCCTGTCTCGGCAGTTGCATTCGGACGATGACGAGCCTGCCAGCTATAAGGTCGTAACGGGGCTCTTCACGGTTGGTGGGGAATTGAGTTCGTGTCGTTGAAGACAAAGGAGCCCGTGGCCCTGCTGGGATGAGTGTGTCTAGCATTCAACCTGGAACAGGACCACGAGCCTTGATCGAGCCTACCGGGGTCGCAGCCGACGCTGCCACCATCCTCTTCAACCTGCCCGACTACCGCGTCATTTCCACCACCATCACCGCCGGCCGGCGGCAGGTCATCATCGAAACCAATCACCCGCCGGGGTGCCCGAGCTGCGGAGTCATCGCCTCCCGGCGAAAGGAACGCCGCCTCCAGCGGGTCCGCGATATTCCGGTCGCTGGCACGGTGGACGTGCTCTGGTCCAAGTACCGCTGGTACTGCGACGAGCCAGCGTGTGACCGCCTCTCATTCTTTGAATCCACGCCCCAAGTCCCGCCCCGCGCCCGCTCGACGGGCCGACTGCGGGACCAACTCGTGGACGCGGTCATCCGCTGCGGCCGCGCGGTGTCGGAAACAGCGGCCGGCTTCGCCGTGTCCTGGTGGATGGTCCGCGCCGCGGTGACTGAAGCGTGCCTGCTGCAGCTGCCCGACGTGGACAAGCTCAGCCCTCGAATGCTCGGCATTGATGAACACCGGTTCCGGTCCGTGCGCTACTTCCAGGACCCGGGAACCAAGACGTGGACCCGGTTCGAACCATGGATGACCACCATCGTCGACCTGGACACCGGTCAGGTCCTTGGCGTCGTCGACGGGCGGGACCACAAGGGCGTCGGGGAATGGCTGTTCGCCCGGCCCCTGGAGTGGCGGCTGGCGGTGCAGGTCGTGGCGATCGATCCCTCGGCGGCGTTCCGCAAAGCGCTGCGGATGTGGCTTCCACGGACCGCGGTCGCGGTTGATCATTTCCACCTGATCTCCCTGGCCAACCAGGTCATGACTGAGACCAGGCAGAACCTCTCCCAGCAGGTCAAGGGCCGCCGCGGCAGGGCCATCGACAAGGCCTGGGCCCACCGCATGCTCCTCCTCCGGGGAGGCGACACACTCAGCTGCCGGGCCGCCCTCCGGCTCGAGGAAGTGTTCACCCTGGACGACCCCACGGGCACCCTCCAGGCGGTCTGGCAGGTCAAAGAACAGCTCCGGGCCCTGCTCCGTACCGGCTCCCTGGAAGACGCCGCCGCGGCCAAGAAAGTACTCAAGGAACTGGTGAAGGCAGCAGCACGGCCCGAGACCAACAGGCTCTACCGAACCGTCTGCCGGTGGTGGAAAGAGATCGAAGTGCTGATCATTACCGGCGCCACGACAGGCAAGGTCGAGGCCAACAACACCGCGATAAAAAACATCAAACGCACCGCCCGCGGCTACCGCAACCCTGCCAATTACAAATCGGTTATTCTCTTGAGAAGTGCCGTCCGGACGGCGGCATGACATTTATCTCAGGGACCCGTTTCCCCACGAACCGCGAAGAGCCACATTAGGCCTTCTTACGCTTCGGCGTCGCCCTGGCCATGCAGTCCACGAGCGCCGACGTGAAGTCCTTCGACTTCCAGATCTTTTTGTTCTGTCCTTGGACAGGAAGTCCGAGATCGTAGCTCAACTTGTAGAACACTTCGTGCACCTTGTGGGTGCCAGCGAAAAACCGCCCGGCTTGTATCGACATTCGCCGACTCATCGGATGTCGGCTCCTCGCCGTTCGATGTCCCGCTACCTTTCCCTGACCATCACGCGCGCGGGGCGCGCCGCACGAAACAACCTCTTTTTTTCGCCCTTGTCCAGAACCTCGTAAGTGATGGACGCTGCCGATATGCCAAGTTGTCGGCACGCGTCGGCCAAGGCTGCCTCTACGGTATCGCCCTCCGCCACCATAGAGCGTTGTGGAGGTTTTACTTGGGTTCGGGCAGGGGCAGTCCGGGACGTCGTAGGAGCAGGCCTGCTCTCCTGCGGCACACTCTGCACCGGAGTGCTGGACGATTGGCGGAGCGAGAGTTGCACCTTCTTACGCTGGTCGTCGAACCCGATGACGGCTGCGGCTACCGTCTGGCCCTTCTGCAGCACATCGGCCGGTTTGCCAATGCGTGTCGGCGAAAGTTGAGAGACATGGATGCTACCGCTGACTCCGCCAGGGAGCGCGACGTAGGCGAAGGAGTCGTTAAAGCCGGTAACCACAGCGGTGACCGAGGTGCCGACGGGCACCGTCGACTTGAAGGCAGGGTATGGCTCCGGAAGGAGTGCCTTCACCGACAACTCCACTTGTAAGCGTTCGTCCTTAAACTCGATGATTTGTGCGGTGAGTTTCTCGCCAATCGTGACCACGGTCGAGGCATCGTCAACGCCACCGTGAACTATGTTCTTTGCGAAGACCGCTCCGGTAGCGCCGTTTGAATGCTCAACGTAGACGTGGGTGCGGGTCGCACGCACGATGCGTCCTTCGACTCTGTCACCTATAGCGTGACGGCCTTTGTACTCGTGATATGGATGCGGGAGTGTTTTCTTACGCGAAAGGACTACCTTGCGGGCCTTGTCGTCGAAACCCACTATCTCAGCCTCGACTGTGGCGCCGATCTCGGAGAACTCTGCTGCCGTACGTAGGCGAAGGTGTTCGAGTTCGGAGACGTGAATCGAGCCATCGACGTCGTTCCCCAAATCGACAAAGATTGCGTGTTCGATGCGTCCGTTGATGATGCCCGAAGTACGTGTTCCCGGTGGGAAACGATTCTTGAATGCCTCGAATGGGTCAGGTGTGAGAGCCTTGATCGACAGCCTCGGCTTGCCCTGGAGCTCAGGTACGTCTAGGAGCACGGCACGAAGTCTGTCTCCCACGGTAACGACTTGGTCGGGATGCCTGAGACGGTTTCCCCATGACAGCTCTTGCGTCGGAATGAACCCCTCGATGTGCCCGTCGAGATCGACGAATGCGCCTCCGTTGGAAAGCGACTTCACGATACATTCAAGGACGCTATGCAGGGGGTGCTCGGCGGCGAATGCGGTGATCTGCGCTTGCCGTTGGGCGAGGGGTGTTGTCTCTTCGATGTGGACCGACGCCTGAAACTCAAACGGCTCGGTAAGCGTGCCCGGGATGAACGGGGTGCGATTATCGACTCGTAGGTGGTGGGTGCGTGCCCAGAACGACCAGACCTCGTTCGGCCAGTCGGGCTCATCACTCAGCTCAGCCAGGGCCGCTGCTGCAGACCGCGAAAGGGGCTTTTCTGTCTTGGCGAACACGAGCGTTCCGGATGGGGCGAGAACTTCCTCATCATCGCCGTCCTGTGTTTGCCTGCGGTTTGTTGCCTTCTGAACACCGACCGGTGATTTCGCCTTGTTCCTCCGTCTCGCTTTGGCAGGGTAGGGGTGGCTCCGATCATCGTCGTTAGGCAGGCCGTCTATGATGATCTGCCCAGCCTGGTGGGACTCTATATCGCGGAGCTTGTCGGCACTGAGTCCGCTGACGTCCAGGCTAGTTTTATCACTGCCAAGTTTGAGCATAATGGGGTCGCCCACGTCGAGTTGTGGGGTCTCGCCTGTGGCATCAGAATCGCTGGGAGCCTCAGATTGGTCGGGCCTCTGCTGCTGCTTCGGCTTCACGCTGAAGTCGAATCGGTGCAGGATTCCTACTGAACTGTCTTGATGGAGCAGGCGGGCCGTTACGTAACCGTTCGGATTAGGCGGCGATTCCACGAGAGCGGGGTATACCTTCTCGTGGTACTGGTTTCGCCGTGATCTGTCGAGGATTTCGTTTCTCACACCACGACCGACTTGTGCTTTGGACCAGTGTTGATGAAGTAGCTCGAGTAGCGTGATGGTCAAAGTGCCCTCTGCGCGTGCGGGCACCGCTGTTGCTTTCACAAGCGCGCCAGGGACCAGGCTTTCGAGCAGGAGGACGTTGCCGCGGTCCAAACTGACGGCGATTTCGCGTCGCCGGACTTGCTCGTCGTCATATCGGCCGCGGGCTTCTGCGAGGATGAACCGGCCCATGCCGTCGAGCCGATCGAAAGCGCGGAGCGAGCCGCCGTGGTGCCTTAGCGGTTGGCCAACGCTAACCTCAATTGGGTCGCCTGCTTTGAGGTCTGGGTGCTGACCCGCGTTGCCCATCTGGCCACGACGCCAGTCCGGGCGGACCGTGACGACGAAACCGTCCTCGTCGCGCTGATAGCCGGTAACTTCATACCACCCGTGGGAGTCGATCGAGTACCCACGGTCTACCTGGATCCGGGGAGTCGAGACGTCCGTCCCAGTACTGGCCTTCTCGAGCCAAATTGAAACCATGTCTTCGCGGCGCCCAGGTTCGGGTGGGTTAGATTGTCGCTCGCAGTCTTCGGGACGGTCGTCACGACAGGGGAAACACTGGCCGCATGCCTGCAGCGTGGCAGTATCTCGATCAGCTTCGAGTAGTTCGGCCTTCCATGCGCCTTCATCGTCGTATCCACGGCGGGGATGGAGGCGGATGTCAGTCTTGATATCGTCTGATGCACCTGCCGGGTCGTCTTCGTCTGACGCCAGAGTGATTCGGGTGGGGGCCGCACGGCGACGTAGGGGATTCTCGCCACGCTCCTCGCGAGTCTTGGGTCGGGGAAACGGGGGCACTGGAAATGTCAGGGCCTTGCCCCTTGTAACGGCGCCAACGTTTTCCAGTTCGAGCTTTATGCGTTGACCCACCGGCCAGCTCTCGATGTACTGCAGCGCTGCGTTTTTGGCCGCTTCGGCAGGTGCATATTTTGATGCAGCGATTAGCATGCGCATCGCATCGACGACACTAGACGGCTGGTGCTCTTCCGGCTGGTTCATCGCCCAATCTTGGGCGATGACCAGGGAGGAGATGCGATTGTCGAGCTTGGACTCCCTCCGCCGTAGAGCGACAACGTGTTCGCTGCGAGGCTTGAGCAACGCTTCTTCTTCGAATCTGAACACGCGTGAGGTTACCGGCGCGGTTACTGGAGCTGGCGCGGTGACTGGCTCATCTGCATCCACGGGTGGAGTAACCTCCGGTGGTGATTGTTCGGCGGAAGATGGGACCTTTGGTGTGTTCGCCGGCTGGTAGCGGCCGCCTTCGCCACCAATGAAAATGTTTGCGGCCATCGCGCGCGTCAAGACCCCACGGGTTCGGTTAATAAGGGCTGGCTCGACGAATCGCTTGACTTCCTCCTTCATTGCAGGTGCCAGGGCAGCTAGTACTTCCTGTCGTCTCTGAGCGGCTTCGAGGAGTACTTGGTGGTTTACCCACCACATTCGTGCCCAGCCCTCTCGGGCAGGGGAATGCTCCCACGGAGGCATGTCTGGATCTGCTCTCTCCCAGGCCGCCGCGATGAGAAGAACTAGTTCTGCTTCGTCCTCGCAGACTGATGCGAAACCTCGGTGGCGCTCCGCGGCCTCCAGCCGCCATTCGTCTGGCCAGTCGAAGTCGTCGAGAAGCAGTCCGCGCTGACCGATTAGGCGTTTGTCTTCCAAAAGGGCTATGACAGTCGCGACCTCAGGGATGCAGGCGAGGCGGTCGGCATACAGGATTGCTAGGGCACTTGCCGTGGACCCGAGCCCTTGAAAGCGCACCAACTCCTTACCGAACGAAGTAGGGTGGCCCTCGTTATCCACGGCCCCGCCCGTGCGCAGGGCTCCGTCGGCTCGGTGTAGTTCCCTAATGAACACCTCGCGCGCTTGAGTTGCCTTTTCGTCAAGGACCACCGTGGTTGGCTGGAACGATGCAGGCCAGTCGAAATTGAGCACGTCATCGATGCCACCCATTTTGGCAGTCATTACGAGAGCTTCGAGATTGTCCCTGGTTGATCCAGGAGGAGTGTCTTCGGCCAGTTCGAGGAATTGTGCCTTAGTGTAAAGCGGAAAGACCCACCCCGGTGCCTTTCGCCCCACTCGTCCCCAACGCTGCTTGATGCCCGCCTGACTATGCGGCTTGGTTGGGATCGTGCCCTTGGCCAGTTCCGGATCCCACTCGGATTGGGCGATGATGCCGCTGTCGACGACGAATCGAACACCTTCCACTGTCAGGGAGGTTTCGGCAAGATTCGTTGATATGACGATCTTGCGGGGATCGCCCTTCCTCCTTTTTGCAAGTGCCTTCTTCTGCCGGTCCTTCGGCAGGCTGGAGATCAAAGGGAAGACTTGGTCCTTATAAGTGCGTCCGAGCACCTTCTCGATCTCCTCGCAGACTGGCTCGATGGTCCGCTTTGTTGGCAGGAACCCCAGAATGTCACCGTAGACTCCTGCCTCGTCCAAACCCCGCGCGAGCTTGATGACGAATTTCGCCATCTCGGCGGGCATACGCTCCTGCCACTGGTCGGCTTGGATCTTCCCATCAAACCGTAGGCTGGAGATGAGTCGGGTCGTTTGCCACACGTCCTCGGTGTACCCATCGTCTGCCTCATTGCTTACGTCTTCTGGGAACCGAAGCGGCTCGGCGAACTGGGTCTTCCAATGAGTGCGGATGAAGCTTTGCTCGTCACGGGGGATCTGCAAGCTGAGTGGCAGTGCACTGTCGGTCCATTTTTCGAGAACGTCATCCTCGCCATCCTCTGGGGCGTCCAGATTGGGGAAGAACGGCATCCCGTATCCGAATGTCTTCTCTGGGGGGACGTCCATTACGTTGGCGTTCGCTGACCCGCCGAAGTATTCAAGGTAGAAATCTGTATTGAACGTGGCCGACGTGACGATGACGCGCAGGTGTGGGTAACGAGGTAGTTCTCGCTTGAGGTACCCCAGGATGAAATCAATGTTCGTGCTGCGCTCATGTGCTTCGTCGACGATTACCGTACCGATCCGGCTGAGACGACCCTCACGAAGCCAGTTGATCATGGTGCCGTCCGTGACGTAGATGAGTTCGCACGCCTCGTCATGGTTGCGATCTCCGGACACCTGATAGCCGACAGGGTATCCGGGGCCCACGCCACCAGCACCGGACATCACACCCCCTACGAAGGAGGCGACCCCGACGGCGGCTTGAACGCGTGGCTCGGTAACAATGATTGGGCCAAGGTCGGTGAGCTTCGCGAATGGCGCCCCGCTTGGCACATCCGTAAGGGTGGATGGAGGCGGGTCCATCAGACGGTAGGGGGCGAAGGTGGACTTGCCGGTTCCCGTGCCCGCCTTAACGATTAGAACTTGCTTCTCACGAAGCTTCTCAACCATCTCTTCGACGTGCTTGTCGGTCATGCCGACACGGACTTCTTGGAGGTCGTATGACGTTCCTTCGACTTCCTCGTGGACGGAAGGCAGCGGACCGAGCCCGCCGAGCGGGCCGGTCGGGTTGGCACGGTCGGCGACCTCGCCGACCGTCTCTAGATCAATGTAGGCGACCGCCAAACCCTGGATGTTGACACGGTGCTTCAGCCGGTGGTCCTTGCACCGGTCAGAGCGAGAGCCGCCCCGCTCAACTAGGTTCTTTGCCCAGTTCTCGTTGTATGTGGCCTTGTCCATCCGCGTTCGGAGCGTCGCCCGCAGCGTCTTGAGCTGATTTTTTCCTTCGCCGCTCGCCTCCAGCGTGGCGATTTCCTCTTGCAGACCTTCAATATCTCGCTGGCAGTCCTTGCATGTGAAAGCTCGCATATGTGATGCGGACATGCCGCGTTTCGGGCTTTCACTGTTGATTAGGTCGACCACACCGACCCCTTTCTGAACGTGCTGCTTTCAGTAATCAACACCTTCGGTGCTTGGGGTGAAGACCTGTGAGAGCTGTTATCTGCGTGGACGTAATTGCGCGACTGGGAACGGGGCGAGTTGCCCAAGCCGGATCTCCCAGAGCGTGGCCCATTGTTGCTGAGCTGCTGTTGCCCGGCTTCCTTTCGCGGCCTGCGGGGCGCCACGTAGTACATGGGTTGCACCGACAGTGATCCTGGAAACTTCAGCAAGTGAGTCGTCAGCGCACGGTAGAAGCCTACGACCGCCGTCTCCAAGCCCGTTTGGTAAATCCTCAGGCGCACGTGGCGCTCTTTTCGGCAGACTTCCTCGAGTTGTCGGAGGGTGATGTCATAAACCAGGTCGTCAGTCTGGGCGGCTGGACGGGGACGGGAAATTTCTGCATTACGGAGCCATGCGCCGTGCACCACGGCATCCATCTCGGTGTGCCTTATGGAAAGCAGTGCGAGCTTCAGTTCCAATGACGCAGGAGGAAGCTCTGCAACGAGCGGCAACGCCCTGAGAGGGAAACGATGTGCGGACCTGGATCCGTCGCGATACTCCACCGGGACGTCCACGCGAACGGTGCCTGGTGCGGCCTCGACGAACTCCCGCAGGACTTCGGTGACTACGGCGTTGTTGATGCCGCTCGGCGATATGGGCACACGGCGAGTGGCATCGCGGGTGAGTGCTTCGGCGATTTGGGCGCGGAACCGAGCCTCGACGGCTCGACTGCCGGACACACCATCCTCGGCCTCCCACGTCTTCGCTGGGCTCTCAGCCGGCCCAATCATCTGAGCGCTCGTGATGCCATATGTGTGGGGATTGACGACCAGGACCGGGAGGAGCTTCATGGCAACGAGCGAACTCGCGGCCTGGCGGAGATCCTGCGGCAGACTGGCCGACCAAGTGTCCGGATCTGTCCCCAGTAGCATCGTGTGTCCACTCTCAGGGAGAGATACAGCCATGCGTGGGGCGCCGGGATGGTTCAGCGCTGCTTGTTCGAGCCGGGTTGCCAATGCTTCGAATCGTGCGATGTCGAGCCGGTCGCCTGGATCTGCCTTGCTTGCACGGCTGGCAGCAGAGCGAATGTCATTGACAAGATCAAGGTAGGGGGTGTCTGTGGGCAATCCGATGATCCACGCAATCTCGGTGCTCATCCGCGGGTGATCCTTGACTTGAGCAGGCGGTCCTCGATGGACTTGTCGATGTCTGCGAGGCGGTCCGGACAGCGCAACACGGTGACGGACAGCCTTGGGGGCGGCGCCGGGGCGTCTGCTGGTACCAGCAAGACCTTATGACCTGGGAGGTCAGAGCTGGCCACCTCGTTTAGGGCTTCCAAGGTGATTGCAGTACGCGGGAAGACAGTTAGCATGTCGATGCTCGACAACCCAGAGGTCCAGGGAACACGATCGGTGGGATCAAGACCGACGAAAGTAACTGCGGCCTCATCGGGATGAATTTCCCAGTCAACGCCCTTTGTACTGTCCTCGACCACTCGCACCACCGACTTGTCATCAGCAGCTCGGTCCGTCGAATTCAGGCGGCGAAACAGCATGCCGATGCTGACGGCGCCTCGACACATCTCTGACTCGGCCTGACGCGCAAAGCGATCGGGCCACTCAGCGCCGCCGCTCAAGATCGATGCGGTGCGGCCACTGGCCGCGAGCAGGTAGTCCATCTCGACTTCGCGCCACACCTGAGAGAGGAGGAGAAAGCAGATACGTTCTGGTGGGATCCCTTGATATTGGACTGCGTCATCAACTCGTGCGCGCAATGCGGTTGGCATTGGGGTGATGGCTAGAAACAGCTCGCGGGCTTCGCGTGGCGTAATGGCTGCGCGGTCCTCCGCACCAAGCTCGACGCCAACGGCGCGACCAAACCGACGTAAGCTGGCCGGTACTGCCTTCTCGGGGTGGCCCTCGTAGTCGAGCGGATGGCCTTTGTGAAGAATCCGAGTCTTGCGATCGAATCGAATCTCCATTGTGCCTCCGCTCTGGAAGGCATCACACAAAGTGAGGGCGGCAAGCGCTCGGTTGGCCTCGTGCGTAGCGACGTGTGGTACCTCGCAAGTCTGCCAGGCTGGGACCGACAGGCCGTCGAAACTCGAGTCATGAGCGATCGCACCTAGAGCAACGATGACATTTTGGCAGGCGACACGGACGGGTCGAACGACGAAATCGCGCGGTCGCTTCTCCTGCTCAAGATGGCTGCGTTCGTACGCGGGCCCGATTTGATCTAGGACTCTCCGCAGGCCGGACTGTCGGGCGTTGAGTTCTTCCTCAAGTGAGTTGACGTAGAGGAGGGGATCTACGTCAAGCTTCGACGCCTGCGCGTCTGCAGGCACATCAGTTCTGAAGTAGCGCACGACGTCTCCGCGCCGGAAACGGTCACGGTTATTGAGCACCACGCACGCCACTGACGCTGCATCGACGATTGCGAGGGGTAAAAAATCAGGCGGCAGTTCGTGTCCTACGAGAACATCCAGGGCGTCGAGGTAGCTCTGTCGAGAGTCGGTTCCGGGAGGGCGGAGTAAGCACGCTTCAACTCCAGCGCTCCAACGGCGCGCGTAGACTTCAGAAAGAGATTTGAATAACTCCTCAGTACCGGGCAAGATCGGAACACCCGCCTTGACAAGCTTGTGACATATGTTGTGTGGCCCTAATCGGGCTGGTGCGGACAACCGCCACGCTCAGCCGTCTCGTCAACCTAGGTCCTCAATTTCATGCACGTCCCAGACCTCTGCCGGATCTCCTCCGTCGCGCCGACCATCCGGCGAGATGTCCCAGAAGGACAGCGTTCCGCTTACGGCGTCGAACTGAGCGAGCTGACGGGACACCTGATCAGTCTCCGGCCCCACGGCTACAGGACCGACGGATACGTGTCCGGTCTGGTTGAGATTCTTTGACGTCCACTGCGGATCGAGCTGATGGTCCGCGACGTTCTGAGTCGTATTCGGAGCACGATGCTTGTTGGCACCCGTGGCTTTCACTTCCGTAACGACCAAACGACCCTCTGGATCAAGAGTCACTACGTCCACTCCTTGTGGCCGTTCACCAGGGGTGTGCTGATATACGAGCGAGTGCTGCTGAAATTCCACCAGGAACTCGGCAACGAGCGCTTCCCCGCGATCCCCCAACTCCTGTCTGGAAGACTTAGCAGCGCCCCGAGCGGACTGCAAAAACGCGACCGCACTCGAAGCTGGCGAGACGGGCGGGGATGAAAGGGACCCTCTCGAGATGTGGTTATTGCCACAGGCCATGGTCCACCCTTCTCCGCGGTCTCGCACTCGTGCGCTTACGACAGAGTTTGCCATACTGGCCTGCGGGTGGTTGGAGGGCTCGCAAAAAGCGTCATGTTTCCCTCGGACGGTCGTGTCATCAAGGTATTGAAGCTCATTCGCTTATGCTCTAGGAAATCGCGGAACGGCTAGTCCACTAGCCGGATTCACGACGCAAGTGGACCCCCGAAGTACCGAGGACTAGCACGCAAGCTCGCGACCTTTCCTCCCCGACCTGAAGGAGAGTACCCCTGTGAAGGCACACAGCTTCGATGAATGGTCCCCACTGCGGGAGGTGATAGTCGGTACCTCGGCAGGTTATGAAGCGCATGACATGGAGCTTTCATTCCGCTTGTTTTTCAACGACGTCGCGAACTCGTCCTTCTACTACCCGTCACTTGACGCGCGGCATCCACTCGACGCCGCGGACTCGCGCCGACCGCTGAATGACCGCTATGTCAAGGAGCTCGGCGAGGATCTCGAGGACTTCGCGGAAACCCTCGCGGCCCTGGGAGTCGTAGTCCACCGCCCCGACCCCCTCCCGTCGCGTGCAACCTTCGCCACCCCGGACTGGGAAGCGACCATGATTCCGGCACTCAATGTTCGGGACCAAACGATCGTCTTCGGCGACGAAATCATTGAGACCTCGTGCCAAGTGCGCGCACGCTCCTACGAGAGCGATTTGCTCAAACCGATCTTTGCCCGGTATTTCCGCGAAGGGTCCAAGTGGACCTCCATGCCGCGACCTCGTCTGCTCGATCATTCGTTTGATACGTCGTATGTTTCGGGACGAGCGACGCCGGCGATCGAGGACGTTGGCGAAGCCCAGGGGTCTGCCATGGATTACGAGATAATGATTGACGGTGCTCAGTGCATCCGGCTCGGGCGTGACATCATCGTCAACGTCGCCACTGCAAACCACTGGCTCGGAGCGCGATGGTTAGCCAGGCATCTCGAAGGACGCTTCCGGGTGCACGTGATGGAGCGCTTCGCAGACAACCACATCGACAGTCTTGTACTACCACTCCGTCCCGGGCTCCTCTTGCTGCGACACCCTGGTGTCGCAGACCGCCTGCCCTTACCCCTGCAGCGCTGGGACAAGATCTACGCTCCGGAGCCCCAGTCGCATAACTTTCCTTCATACGACGACGATGACCTCCTCGTCAGCAGCCCGTACATCGATATGAACATCCTCTCTGTCGACGAGGACACGGTCGTAGCAAACTCGCTCTTCCCCGAGCTCATCGCGGCACTCGAAAATCGCGGATTAACAGTCATTCCAGTGCGTCACCGCCATCGCCGGTTGTTCGGCGGCGGGTTTCACTGCTTCACCGTCGACGTCGTGCGCGAAGGTGGAGACGAGTATTACTTTGAAGAACGAGAGTGGGCAGCCACATGACCTCCACAAACGCCGAAGATGCTGCGTCCCCCGAGTCCCGGCGGCTTGAACGCCCAGCCTTCGATGTCCTCGGCCGGCTGGTTTTCGCTGCGGCTGCATTCCAGACCCTCCGGGCTGCTTGCGAAACTGGATTGCTCGAACAGCTCCTCGACGCACCAGACGGATTCGATCGTGATGAAATCGGAACGCGAATTGGGCTGCGCGGCCGCTGGCTCGACACCCTACTCACCGCCGCCGCGGCCGCCGAATTGATCCGCCGCGATCGCCGCGGCCGGTACAGTCTGGCGGACGAGATCGCTCCTGCAGTCCGAAGCGAGGAATGGAGCCTGTTCACCGCAACTGTGGCATTCGAGCACCACTTCAGTTACCGAGGGATCTCGATGTTCACGGAGTCCCTGATTCGAGAAACCAATGCAGGGATTGACAACTTCCCTGGCCGTGCTGGCGACTCGCTCTACGTGCGCTACAGTGCCGACCCCAAGCTCAGGCAGGTGTTCTACACCTATATGCGGGCGTGGTCCCGCATCGGTGGGCCGGTACTGTGGGACGCGCTTGTCGAGATTGCGCCAACCCGAATGCTCGATATCGGCGGTGGCGACGGAGTGCACGCGATTGCGGCCACCAGTCGGATGCCAGGGCTGGAAGTGACCATCCTTGAATTGCCCGAGAATGTCGACGTAGCGCGGGCGCGCATCGAGGACGAGGGATTGACCGATCGGGTCAGCGTTGTGGCCGGCGACATGTTCGCCACTTCATTTCCAGACGACCATGATCTCGTTCTTTTCGCACATCAGTTAGTGATTTGGACGGAGGAAGAGAATCTGGCTCTCCTGCGTCGGTCTAACGCCGCGTTGCCAATTGGAGGGACAGTTTTGATCTTCAGTTCGATGACTGACGACAGCGAGGACGGGCCGTTCATCGCGGCCATGGCAAGCCTCTACCACGCGGCCATTCCAGTCGAGGGCGGGCGTATTTATCCGTGGAGTGCCTACGAAGGCTGGCTCAAGGTGGCCGGGTTCAGTGACGTGCAACGCATTCGCTCCGATACCTGGACGCCGCACGGAGTGATCGTCGCGAAAAAGGTCGCGGAGGTTTAGCCCACAGAGAGCGGGCTGATCGAGAGCGCTGGGGCGGGCCGTGCGATGAGACTGAAGGCCGGGACTAGGCGGGGCGGGGGGCCAATCGGCTTGATGCGGTACGCTCGGACGATATTGCCGAGCACGTGGTTCATCACGTCTACTGAATAGCTGCGGGCGATGCAGGAGCGGGAGCCGCGCCCGAACGGCATCCACGCACGCTTCCAGTCTGTGCTCTCGCCGAATCGCTCCGGACGGAAGACATCCGGGGCGGACCAATACTCGGGATGCCGGTGCACCCGCGGCACATGTATGACCACGCGCGTGCCAGCTGGGACCGTCACGCCGGAAAGCTCGTCGTCACGAATTGCTCGACGCTGCACCCAATAGGTCGAGGGACACATCCGCAGGATCTCGCGAATTGTCCATGTCACGTAGGCGGAGTCATCGGACCCCGGTGCTAAAGCGGCACGCAGCCGGTCCTGTGCCCCTGGATGCCGTGCCAGGATATCGAGTCCCCACATCATCGGGACTGCCAGGGTCCCTGCGCTGAGCAACTGCGACAGCACTTCATCGCGGACCTGTACTTCGGTGAGCCCGCCGAGGTGGAGTGCTAACGGCGAATTTGGAGTTCTGAGCGCCGCTGACGCCCATCCCTGCACGATCGATTCAAGGGCGGTCACCTCTTGTCCGATTCGCGTACTAAGTACAGGATGTGGTCCGGGCATCTTGCCAGTCCAGAACGTTCGGGCCAAACGATGTAGAGCGCGGGCCACCTTGTCGGCCTCGACCCGGTTCGGCTTGTGTGCGAGGAGTAGGGCCGCGAGGTCGATGACAATCTCACGCTCGAGCATTCCACGCAGCTGATCCATCGTCGTGCCCGTGAACTCGTGTGACACATCGGGAAGCATTGTGTCTGATCTGAAGACGCGCGCCATACCAGTGCGTCGTCGACGCCACTCGGCATCCATCCCGTCCCAGGTTGACAGCCCACCTCCGAGGAACGGTAGAGAGCTGCGTCGGAAGCCGGTGGCGCCACCTTTGTCTGTGTAGATATCCGGTCGTTTCTCTAGCACTCGGACGGCATGGGCAGGGCTGCCGGTGACGAGAACGTGATCCGAAACGAGGTCGAGCGCAAAGACGTCGCCCAGCCTGCTTGCGGCGTCGAGCAGGACGTCAGTTCGCGCGCAACGTAGATGGAGGAGTGAACCAATAAACGGCAGGCGCGGTGCGTAAGGTACGCCCCTTAGTCGATCTCTCATCGCGCAGCCTTCATGATAGGAGCCTAAGGGAGTGCCCGCCGTCAACCCGCAAAATCTGGCCGGTCACGGCGCGGGATTCCGGGCCTAGCAGGAACGAGACCACATCAGACAGAGCGGTTGGATCGACGAGATCTCCGAGGGGAATTCGTGCTGCAAATTCTGAGCCTGAAAAAACAGGGTCTTCCGTCGTTCGATGGCTCCGTACGACCCCAGGGGCCACCGCATTGACGCGCACAGGAGCGAGCTCGGAGGCCAGGGCGCGGGTGAGAGCGTCAACAGCGCCTTTGGAGGTCGTGTAGGCAACTGAGCCGAGGTCCGCGAACTCGGAACCGATCGATGAAAGCAGCACGACCGAGGCGAGTTTCCCGCGAGACGTCAGAGCCCGTGCGATGGCGTAGCCAGCCGTAACGTTGACCATGAGCACTTCCCCGAAACGCGATGGCTCCAGGTTCACGGTCGTAGTGTGATCGACTAGTGCGGCCGCGTGAACGAACCCAGTTACCTGCAACTCGCGCTCATCTAGTTTGGCAAGGAACGACTCGATCCCGCATAAATTAGTCAGGTCCGCCTCAACAATCTGCAGGCATCCAAGTGGAGCACCACTCCTGAGCGCCTCTGCTGTCGACATCGAATGAGTGTAGGAAGCGATCACCCGTCGACCTCGGCGCAGGAGGTCGCGGGTGACGGCAGCACCGACAACGCCCGTCGCGCCGCTGACCAATATGTAGCTTTCATCGGACATGATGTATTCGTTCCTCAATCTCATACAGGATGGAAATGGAAACTCCCACTAATGATCATGACCTGCTCGACGAGGTAGAAGTCGCCAGTCACTCCGGCATGTCGGGTGCCCGTATTTCTCGTGCAATCCTGTGCGACGGTACGCCGGTCGTCGTCAAGCGGTCCTCCTCGGAGTCTGATCTGTTTCAGCGCCTGCTCGGTCACCCGATAAGCCTGGATCATATCCTTTGGCAGGATGGGACGCTGGGTCGGCTTCCCTCGGGCGTACGTTCTGCGATACTCGGCACTTGGTTATCGCGATCGGGCACGACGATCGTCATGGCGGACCTTGGCGAGAGCATACTCGGCGGCGAGCACAGCTTTTCAGCGGATGAGGCCGTGGCCTTGCTCGAACGCGTCGAACAGTTGCACCGGAGCGGATTGAGGCCTTCAACCTCCACACCCCTCAAGCTGCTGATCTCGCTCTTTGATCACCAAGGACTCCGTGACGGTGGCGCGACCGGACTCGCAGCGGATGTTCAGCGTGGTTGGAAGGTATTCCGAGACATCGTGCCGCACAAAAGTGCGGAAGCGATCATTGAATTAAAAAATCGTCCGCACGCTCTCGTCGATGCTTTGATGGCACGACCATCGACGTTCTGTCACGGCGATATCGCCGCCGTCAACATGGCATGGGCTGCCAATGATCTGGTGTTGGTCGATTGGGGACAGGCGTTTGTTGGACCCCCTGCCCTCGAGATCGCGCGCTTCCTACCGTCGGGCTTGGTGCGGTCGGAACTCGATCCGGACTGGTTCTTAGCTGAGTATCAGGATATTTCCGGGGATCGCTTTGATGCAGAGGCACTTTCGCTCTCTCTCCTGGCTACATTAGTTTGGTACGGATGGCGTAAGGCCCTTGATGCGGTTGAGACGGCCAACGCGGAACTTAGGGCGAAAGAGGTAGCATCTCTGGCTTGGTGGTGCGACGCAGCAGATCGAGGACTACGAATCCTAGCCTCGGCTGCGCGTAGCCGGCGGGGCGTCGAGGGCCAGGGCAGCAGGCCATAATCCCGTTCGAGGCCATGGTGCCTGTACGCACAGCCAGCTTCGTATGCGTCGCGTGGTGCTATGGGTGGTCTAAGGGCGGGGGCAAAGATTGTTAGAGCAGCTAGGGTTCGTCGGGTGGTGACGTGTTGGCTGAGCACGGGACCGATAAGCCTCTTGGAGGGCCGGTTCACAGATCTGGCCAACAATCTCGTCCACGTCTCGTTCCGGCTTCAAGGACATGCTGCTTTCAAAGGCGCTTTCGATCGCCCACCCAACCAGCTTCCGCCGCTGAGTTTTTGGAGAGAGCGCAACTTGGAGGACTGGCAACGGGGCAGAAAGACTCTATCCGAAAGCACTGCCTTTACTGCGGGAGCGGGGAAAGTTGTTCGGTTCCTGGGGGCGGCGCGGTAGCGTGGTGGTCGCGCGGGGCCCTTCCACCGATCATGGACACGGCGGAACAAACGGGCGAGGTAGCTTTCATTCCTTCATCAAAGGCGACAATTCAAACGGCGCGATTTTGGGCACTGTTGTGGGTGTAGGCGTGTCTCGGCAAGTCAGGTCGTCCCGGGCGTTCGTCGTCCCGGAATCGGGCTAGTTTGGACAAGAGGAGGACCCCGCCGTTAGCTCGGAAGCGCGCTGTGGTTCAGGAGTTTTACGGGCGAAGTAGGCGTGTTGACAATGTCAACACCTTTTCCGTCAGTATGGGACGTACAGCCCCCGGACTGTCCCTGTCTCCGCATGTTGTCGCGAGTTCCCAATGTTTTCAGGGGTTGGAATGTAGTTCGAGTCCCACCTCGGGCACAGTGTTTCCGCAGGTCAGGGGCTTTTTGGCTTTCTAGTGTTGACAAAGCTTGACTTTTCGAAATTCGTCGCCTGCGACAGTCTCCGTCTCTCAGGCAATGAGCTCTGGATCGCGCAGCATCCTCTGCACCCATCGGACTAGATGTTCTCTTCTAGGCCCACCCGAAACCCTGCTCGGATGAGAGCTGAAACCCGCTTTGACGTCCGCGGTCCGGTGCGCCGCTCCCGCGCGGGCCACGAGGGCGACCTGCGGAGTACGCTCGGGGCGCAAACTTGGTGCCTTCTTGTGCATTTTGAGTGGCATTGGATCGCATCGATCCGGTATCCCGGGTGCCCGCAAAACGCGGATCCGTTGCAGCAGTCAAGCCATGTGTTGCGTGACCGGCACCGTAGAGTTGGTCTTGGTAAAGTTCGATGCTCGGAACGGAGGCGCGCAATGAACCTGCGTCCGGGTCACCGTGGGTATGCATACCAGGACATCGTCACCGGGAATGCGTTCGTCGACCTCCTCCTCGGGACGGCTGTCTCGATTAGGGTCGACCTGAAAGACTTCGACGGTGACCGCTTCGACGACATCACTATCGCCTACACTGACGGCCGCCGCGTCCGGCTCCAAATCAAGCACACGGCGCTCGACCGCGAACTGTCCCAAAGCACCTTTACAGCCGACGGTCGTCATTTGCGCCTCGACTTAATCCTGCAATCGTTGCTTACAGATCTCGACGCCAATCCGGACACCACCTATCGAGTGGTCGTACGAGACGGGCAACCCGATGCCGACCTCGCAGGCGTTCTCGTCGCCGTGGACCCGTCTGAGGACCCCGGCGACCCACTTCCCGGCGTCACGACCCGGCGATACAAGTTCGCTCCAGATCAGCTCGACCAGGCGAAGCCGTGGAAGACCTTACTGTCGGGACTTAGTAAGCAAGAAGTTCGCCGCGCCTGTGATCGGCTCATCGTCGATGTAGGTGCACCTGCCGCCTCCCTCAGCTTCCACGACCCAGGTCCAGCCGACGCTGCTCTCGCTCAACGAGTCGCAGTGGAACTGGGCGCCGGCCGGCCGCCGAACGTCAACAGGTCGCCCGAGGAAATCGCGCTCACACTGGTCCATGCGGCCACGAAAGCTCGAGCCACCAACGGCTACGTCACTCGCGCCTCAATTGCCGCCGAAGTACGTCTGACAACTGACTTCGGAGCTGTCCGCGATGGAAGTCCCGTTGAACCCGTTCTCGCAGTCGCGCGTGAAGGAGCGCTCGCCGCACTCAAGAACCACGTCGATAGCGCGGCGCAAAAAGGTGGCCGTGTGGTTCTCGTCGGTGAGCCGGGCGCTGGCAAATCCTGGCTCAGCCAGCAGGTCGCCGACGCTTACCGGGCCAGCGACTGGATTGTGGCTCGTCATCACTGCTGGCTCGGCGAAACCGATTCCGACCGCAGCCAACGAGTTCTAGCTGAGGTCGTCATCGGTAGCCTCCTCAACCAGCTCGAACTCCAAGCTCCTGACGCCGTAGCCGGGATCCGCCCCCGATTCGCTGCTACCGCCGACACGCTCGCCAAGGCTCTGCACGACTGCCGTGGCCAGCACCCGGGTAAGCAAATTCTTCTCATCGTCGACGGGCTTGACCACATCGACCGAGTACGCGGACGCAACATCGGGGGAGGGGCTGCAGACCCTTCGCGAGCAGTGGTCAACCAGCTCGCGAGCGTCGACCTCCCCGAAGGTACCTGCCTTCTCGTGGCCAGCCAACCGGGAATGCACCTTGTTGACGCCAATGCCGACCATGGCACGCCACTCCAAGTGCCACGCATGTCAACCGACGAACTCACCTCCCTCGCCGACCGGCACCAGGTACTCAAAGAACCTGGAACCGGGGCCCCCATCACGGACAGCGACCGGGAGACCATCGTCAGCCTCCTCGACGCCCGCTCCAATGGGAACGCGCTATATGCCACCTACCTCTGCCGCCATGCAACCGGCACATCCTCTCTCGGTCAATCGCCTTCGGCACCCGCCACCGTGGCAGAAGTCATCGAGCGTATCCAGCAAGTTCCCGACACTGCCAACGACCTAGACACCTACTACCAGCACCTCCTCAATAGCCTCACCGATGGCGAACTCCAAGCGGTCGGCGCATTGGCCATCTGCGACTTCGCGCTCACCAAGGACGAACTGGGCCAAGTTCTCCCCGCCTTCGAACCCCTCTTGGACGGGGCACTCGCAACACTTGCACCCGTCCTCGTGTCGCTCCCAGGAGCCGGAGGTCTTAAGGTCCACCACGAAAGCCTCAGCCGTTTCACACGCCGCGACAAACCGGAACGATGGTGCAACCACATTCGACAGAGCGCAGCCGACTGGCTCCGAGGTCGAGGATTTTTCAAGGACACCCGATCCTTCCGTAACTTGCCCCAGCTCCTTGCCGAACTGGGCAAGTACGACGAGCTCATCGCCCTCATTGACCCCGACTTCGTCAGTAAGTCAGTTGCCCAACTGCAACCCCCAGAATCCATTAAGCATGTGCTCGCAACTGTCGCCGTTGAAGCTCAGAGCCGTCGCGACTGGAAAGCCTTAATCACCTGTGTCGAAGCACTCCGCGCCGTCGGGGTCTACGAGAATGAATCGCTCCCTGACACCCTTGTTGAGTACGCTGATGTCGTCGTCAGCATCCTCGGAGCCGACATCGTCGCTGAACGCCTCGTCTACGAGGGCCGCACCACGTTCCCAGCCCGCTGGGGCCTCCGCCTGTGCGAAGCGGTCGACCGAGCGGGTGTCCCCGCACCCTGGGAGGTTTACCTGTCCGCCCGTAGACGGGAAGTCAAAACTGACAACACCCACTACGGCGCCGACAGCGACGCCCGCTTGCGAGTCTCCGAACAGCTCGGCTACCTCCGTCAGCGCCTCGCCGCAGGCCGCACCGTCGACCGGTCCAAGCTCGCCAAGTACTTCGACGATCACGACAGCCAACCGCCTCTCGACCAGCTCGTCGAAGTGTTTGCCGCTGCCGTCCCTGCCGAAGACCTTCTTGATACAGCGCGCGAGATGACAGATGAGATGAACGCGGCCACTGTACTCATCACCCTTGCCGACCTCGCTGCCACAGGGCCCAATAACCTCCCAGACGCAGCTGAACTCGCCCTTGAAGCTGCCGCCCGAGCCCCGGGGGCATATATCACCGAATATCTAGACCATGGCGTTGCTGCAGAAGAACTTCTCACGCTGCTGGCCCTGTCCGACCTACGAGCCGAGCTACACGCCGCCACCCTGGCCCTGCTCGATGACCTCATGGCTGAACGCCCGGAACACGTTCGCCGATGGCTCGACCTTCTACGCCTAGCGCACGCCACTGACCCCAGCATTGCCCTCATCATCAGTAGCGATATCAGCGGTGCTGGGTTCTACCGCGCCTGGCTCCGCTTCGCTGTTGCAACTGTCGGCCTCAACGAGGACACCGCTAATGCCGCGACAACACTTGACGCCGCGTCTACCACTGTCAGAGTCGCCCTCGAGCAACTTGCAATCCAAGCTGATCACTTCACCGGCACCCCCCGTGCCGTCGACCTCTGGTCCATCCGCCACCTCATCCACGAAGTCGTCGAACGAGCCCTACTCGTCGTCCAACCGCACGACCTTGACGAGGTAGTCGCCCACCTCACCACTATCGGCGAGAACACAACCGCCTCCACCATGGGCATGGCTGAAGGAGGACCACTTGCAACCAATGACCTTCTTGCCATCCTCAGCCGAGCAGCCCGCCGCATCGGTATCGAACCCATCCACAAACTGATGCCCGCCATCAGGGCCAACCGCTACGACGCCAACACTATGTACTCAGTCACGGCCGACTTCGAGACAGCAACTGCGCGCATCTGCCTCGATGCCGGCGACCAAGCCGAAGCTGACGCCTGCTGGAGACGAGCCGCAACTCTGCTATGCGCTTACGGCGGACACAAAGACGCGACCATCTATGAGTTCATCGAAGCAATCGAAGACATCGCGGCTATCGACCTCGACCAAGCCCGTGCAGCTCTCGGACGTGTCCAAGACGCCGCCTACCTCGCTGCTGCCCACACCGATGGACGCGGAACCAACCAGGCCCCAGCCAGTTGGTGGCGACAAGCCGCTAGCCTCGATCCAATCGCAGCAGCGACCAGCTCTGCGAGCATCCTCATCCGCGAGTATGGATACGAGGACTACCTCGCGAACACCACCCACATCGAACTACTGGAAACGCTCACCGACGCGGCGGACCCTATCGCGCTCGCGGCGCTCCGCCTGACCGTCGGACCCGGTTGGCGACATCCGGCCACAGACCTGGCCCTGCTCGATCGTCTCAGAGCCGAAACCGGCTTCTGCGCCCAAGGCGACGTAGCCCTCGCTGTCTTCGCGAACCAGGTCGCAGCTAGCTACGACAACCAAGCTCTCATGTACGCCCGCGACCTACCAAGCGGAACAGCGCCACCTGACCTCGTCGCCGCCATCCAGGCCCTCGGCGGCCCCGCCTTCACACCGCGCGAACCTCGCGACGAACAGAACGACACTGGGAAGAACTCACCTGATCGAGCTCACGGCGGCCCCGAATCGTTGCTCGAACTACTTGAAGCATCGCAACGCCCCACGTTCAGCCCCGGGGCGAAAGGTGCCGCACTTGCCGTACGCGACTACCAAGACAAAGGGTTTCGACCGGACCAGAACACGATCAGATACAACTTTGACACTCTCGCCAGCACCATCGGCTGGCGCATCCTCGAAGCCACCAGCACTGACGGCGCCGAAGGTGGTAAGAATGTCCTCGACGCTGTAGCCCGCGAACTCCGCAGTATGACTGCCGACGAGCTGTTTGCCACCCTCGCCGACGGACTCGCCCAACGCTGCGACGGCACAATTCCCGAACTCGACCAAGTCGCCAGCTACGCTTACGTCCTCGCGTACACGCGCATCAGAGGCGGGGGCGGGTGGCAAGCCTTCGCCGGACGCGAACGCATCGAACTCTGGACACAAGCCCAATCCCTCCACCGGGACACCGCCGACCACACCCTCGCAGCCGCCATCGCCTACAACATCGCAACCGAACACTACGGACTCTTCGGCGTTACTCAAGCCGTAGTCGCAGCGTTTGCAGCGGCACCCGCACAAGGCGCCTCCGGCACCGCAGTTCAGATCTGGGAGGCCGCCTTCGAAATCCTCGAACGACGACTACCCGGAACCGTAAGAAGAGCCGGCCCCAGTTACACCCCGACCCCAACGCCAGACCGCCACAACGAGTTGAACGAAGCACTCACCTCCCTCGCCATAGCAACGCTCTGCCAACCTAAGACAGAAGACATCCGCACCGCGCTCCTCGCCCTCACACTGCTTATCGCCTGCCGACCACAGCTCGCCCAAACAGCTGTAATTCCAGTACTCCAGGCCGACCTCGACGCCGGCCGCATAACCTGGGTCCTCGAAACCATCCGCGATCACCTGCCGTACGGACGCCTCAGCGAGGCCCTCGCAGACAAACTGACCGGACTTGCAACGACGAACCGCCTGTCAGTGCGCGCCCTCGCCGGTCAAATCCTTAACTACCATGGTCTCCCCGTCCCAAACCCTCCGGCGACAAACCCTGATGGTGCAGTGCGTCGCGCCATCAACAAAGCGATGGAGGAGGCATGAACGAGAACGCCCGGGAGTTCGCGAAAGAGGCCGTAAATGAATATCTTGGGGAACGTCTCGAACTAGCACAACGGCCACCTGGCCTGCGCGACGCAGTCGAGGCCCGCTTCGCCGGTATGTGTGATGAGGTTACCGACCGAGTCAAAAGTCAATTCAAGCATCTCGGCGCCCGGGAACTCGACCGGCCCCAGGCCTACTACGCATACCAAGAGGCGCTCGAAACGAGCCTTCAAGAAGCGGCCGCCGGCATCCGCACCGCCATGGCGATGGAAGGCCACCTCGTCGAAGCAATCCCATTCGAACAAGCCGCGACACGAAAACTTGCTTCAACGGCCGCCTGGGCAATTCGAAGCGAAGCCGCACGCGTCCCACGCCCACCAACACGGCCCGCCGCGCTCTCGTGGACACTTCCAGCGGTTCCGTGGCTCAACGACAGCGCGTACACATGGCCACCACCACACGCTGTCGTCCTTCAACGGCAAAATGAACTCTCCTCAAATGAACTGCCCCGCTGCACTGAAGCCCCCTACGAAAACTGGGTGCAACTCGGCCTCATCGAACGACAACGCACGTATGCCACCAAACATCCCGACCGGCCTGCCCGTCGTTACATCATCTCTACCGGTCTCGAAGTGACCAACGGGGACCCTCGCCGACCAGACCTGCCGTTCGCCGGATCGATCCCGACTATCTGGACCCATCGAGCCACAGAACTTGAACCAGCGCTTCACCGAGCTCAGGCACATGCCAACCTCTCTGTCCTTGCAAGACCCCTGGTTGCGCTTCTTGACTTCGATTCCACGCACGGCATCCCTCACCCTGATACGGCCCCCGGGCTCCACCCGTTCCTCCTCGCACCGCACATCGAGCTCTGTGCGCTCCTTGAGCTCTCTCCAGAGTCGCCGTCGAACCGACTGATGCTGATCGACGGCACCGGCCCAGCCCTCGTTTGCCGACAATGGAGTTCTTTTCCCATCCACGACGGAAACTACGAACCGCTTGAACCTGCGATCGTGGGGACCGACCTGCTCCTCCGGCCTGATCTGTACGCTACCGCCGTAGAATCTATTGGCCCCACCCGACTCCGCATCGGGCTCTCGCTCCAGGTCTCCACCTAAGTCCCGCGAGAGGCGATGGTGACTGCCGAGCAGCCTCGTCGGAAGCCGCAATCTTTGTGCCGCTGGGCACTCTTGGCGTTAGATCCGGGCAATAGGATGCGACCAACCTGAGGATCCAGGGAAGACAATGCTCAGTCCACCGCCGGAGCTTAACTGTGACCTCGAGCGGGAGGATACTCGACTTGAGGGGCCGTTTCTCAACCTCCGTCCGACCCGATGCGATGGCGCGAGCCGCGGCAGCCGCTTGGAAGTGGAGGCCGTCAATGCGCGATCCAAGTTTCCAGATCAACTGTGGCCGGAACCGTCGGCATGTGAACAGGCCTCCCGCCGAAGTCGACGCGAGGTGGCTTCTGAAGCGTATCGAAGACCGAGCTTGGATGCTTTTCTCGGCTGTGAAAATTCCCGCGGGATGGACGTGGAACCGGTATCCAGCCCTTTATCCCAGCAGCCTACGTCGTTGAAGTTGATGAACAGCACTCCAGGTGTCGTCGCTCCCGGTCCTCGGCAGCTACGCCGATAGACTGACCCACGTGCACATTGATCGCGTTGACGTAGAGCGGCTGCTTGGGTTCGAGAAGCTGAGCATTGAGGTGGATTCGCAGCTTCAGCTGATTGCCGGTCCGAACAACGCCGGGAAGTCGTCGCTGTTCCGCGTTCTAGAGACCTTCTTCGCCGATCCGAGCGGGTCGGATATGCTGCGGTTGAAGCCGTTGCACGAATACTACGTGCAGGGAGGCCCCAGGATGATGTCTAGCATCGTGGTGCATTTCGGCGTACTTTCCGATGCCGAGCAGGAGGTGTTCGCCGACGCGGTCCTCAAGAACGGCACTTTCTGGATCAAGATCTCATGTTCACGGGGCGGGAAGATCACGTACGAAGCGAGCCGCAAGTCAGCACGGGCGAGCGAACTGTATAGAGCGGTACTACAATCGTTCAGCTTTGTGAAGATCCCGTCCGTCCGCGTGAGCGAATCCGGGCAGGGCGAAAACGACCAGTCGCTGATCAGGCTGTACGAGACTCTTGAGGGCGTGCTCGTGAGATCGGGTGGTTCTCGCAAGACTCAGCTACAAAAGGAGTTCGAGGATGCGATCAAACCAGTCGAGGACCTCGTACACAAGGTCCTGAGTGAGTCCGTTGTCGCTGTGGCGACCGAGCTTCCTTTCAGGGAGCGTGATCTTGGTATAAATCTGCCTGATTCAAAGCATGCGCTTCGAGGGATGCTCCAGGAGGCGGTGATAACCAGCCGGGACGAGGTAGAGGTCCCGATCGCCGAACGCGGTACCGGCTTCCAGTCCGCGATGGTGCTCGGCATACTTCGGTACGTGGCCTCTCAGAGCCAGCAGGCGGGGGGAAACGTGGTGTTTGCTATAGAGGAGCCTGAAGCCTTCCTCCATCCGCAGACTCAGCGGGCGATGGCAAAGATCCTGCGGGAAATCTCGGCAGGTGCGCAGGTCCTTGTGACTACCCACAGCCCGGTCTTGGTCGATTCATTCTCGGTCCGACGCATCGTATGGCTTCCGCACTGTTCCGGTGGCACCAACTACACCGCGCGTCGTAAGGAGCTGACCGAGGCTGAAGAGGGCCGGCTGACCAGATACTGCGACGCAACAAATAGTGAGCTCGTCTTCGCGAACTCGGTAGTTCTTGTCGAAGGCCATGGTGACAAGCTCCTTATTGACCATCTTCTTGCTCGCATCACCGGCGGGGCAGGCGGCCACTATGCCATGGGTATCGCTGTCATCGAAGCGTCGGGCATCGACACAATCAAGCATCTCGTGGGCCTCGCACAGTACTTCGGCGTTCGCGCCTACGTCCTTACTGACAAAGACGGGGTACACAAGCCGGGCGGTCAAGGCCAGCGCAAGTTGCTGGAAATCCTCAAAGCCCGAGATCCTGCTCCGTCCCAGCGGGAACTTCAGGCTTTGCACGTTTTGGCGGATACAACGGTATTGAACTTAAAGGGCGCGCTAGAGCAGCAGGCGGATCTCAATCGCAGCCTTGCCATGTGGGACGCGTTCGTTTTGGCATCCGATCTTGAAGGCTTGCTGCTTGACACCATCGGCCATAGGAGGCTCGCCGAAATGCTCGGGCCGGCGGGCGAAAACGAGATTGACCAAGTGGCGTCGGATAAATTCGTGTCGGGCGTCACTGGCAAAGAGGAGCTGGCGGCGTGGCTTGGCTCGAAGGGATGGAACTCCACAGGCAAGAAGTCAGGGAAGGTCAAGCCTCACTTGCCGTCGGCTCTCCTGAGAGAGCACCTTGCCACACGCAAGGCCGTCCCTCAGGCGGTCAAGCCGCTCGATAACTGGCTTCGCACAATCGTGAAGGAACACGAGCGTTCGCCGCTCTGAGAATTTTCGTTGGCGCGGTCGCAGACCCCAGCGACGAGGTGCAGTCGTCACCACGGAGGATGGCCCCGATGGAGCGCTTTCATTTTGCCCAGATATCAATTCAACTGCTGTTGACAGTGTCAACACTTCCGGCTTCAATTTCGGCCGTACTGGCGCCGGACTGCCTCGGATTGGTTATGTTTTTGGGAGTTCCCTGAGTTTGCAGGGCGGGAATGCAGTTCGAGTCCCACCTCGGGCACAGTGTTTCCGCAGGTCAGCGGCTTTTTTGCTGTTTAGTGTGTACAAACCTTGACGCCGGTAAATTTTAGGCGTATAAGCAGGTTCGGTCGCGTGCTCTCCGACCAGGCCGGCTAATGGGCTCGCGTCCTCCGGAAGTTTGTAATTACGTCAGCCAGCACAGCCTTCCACCGCGAGATACATCAGCAAAGGGATGCTGCTCTTCCGCGGCTTGGGGGCCTGCGAAAGCGATTAGGCTGGCTGGCTACGGCTGGAGCCACAGCCAGGACTACGAGGGTGAAATAGCCGGGTGCCACGGTTCAGAGCGGGTAATCGCTGTGAAGCGTTTGCCCATGAGTTCGTATCCCGCAGCATTAGGGTGCAGACCATCCGGCAGGTACTCGGCGTCGCCGGCGCCGAAAAGTCGGAGCCCGTCGAGGAAATAGAGGTTCGGGTCATTTGCGGCCCTCGACTCGACGATGGACGCAAGAATCTTTCGAATTTCGACCAATGTTAGCTGCCCGTCATTGGGTCGGCGAGGAATATCGCTGCCACGAACGGTCCCGTTTTCGGATATCGTCGGTCCAGGTGTTTCTTCGTGCGCCGGGCAGAAAATTGGGCCGATAACGACGACTGGTGTCTCTGGCTGGCCCTCACGGATCGTGTCCAGAAAGCCGTGAACTGCTGGCCCAAAGGTGCGCTTTCGAAAGGTTGCTCCATTAACCACATTGATTCCGAGTTTGAGCGTGATGAGTTCAGCCGGTTCATTCCTGATGGATCTGGCAACGAACGGATCAAGATGTGCCGAACCGCCCAGCCCGAGGTTGAGCAAATCCAAACCCAATTCACGCGCGGCGATCACCGACCAAACACCCAAAGGTGTGTCGGCCGCGGCTGCCTGGCTGATAGAACTCCCATAGTGGATCCAACGCGGACCGGTCCGATTTCCCGGTCGCAGCTCAGAATCAGCACGCAGCCGGTGAAGTCGGATACTGGAGTTGTGCGGCAGCCAAATCTCGACAGTCTGATCGCCATCAGCGGGAGGTAGTTCGAACCGCACAATGCTCGGCGAACCCGGGACCGTGACAGGTGGCTGATCACGATCACCGACCTGCAGAATATCGCCCTCCTCGAAGAACACACTTTCCTCGTGGCCGCCTCCGGTCGTGAGGCAAACCGCCGCGGGCCGGGCGGGGAATCCGAGCCACTCCAGCGAGACTCGGGTGAATGTCATTTCCAACTCGATCCAACTGGCAGCGGTCGTCAATACCAGCCGGACTCCCGAACTCTCTGAGGATGCTCGCCCGATCATCAGATCCCCACCGTCCTGAGCACGCGTCCAACCAGGAAGGCGCGAAATGCTAATCCCATCTTCCACAGCTTCTACATGCAAGGCCCCGCGGACCGCATCCCTGATCAGCGGAAAGTTCCCTACCGCAAGGTCCCACTCGGTCAAAAATGGCATCGTCGAATTCCTCAAAGTTCTTAGGGCAAACCCCAGTTGTCCGACTTAGGATTCTCTATCGGGAACCAAGTGGACATCACCATTTTCATTGAGTGACAACCGGCCTGCCGCTGAGCTACATCTTTACGGAAACGTGGTCTTCCTCGGCCAAGGCACCCATGGCGAAGTGACCGACATACCCGGCTACCTTCGCAAGTGCGATCGGCCCAGAACGCATTGACGCGCTGCTGGCCGGACAGAAGTGCGTACGAGTTTGGATCGGGGGTGGTTGACGGCTTGACGAACATAGAAGCATCCGGGACTGCTGCCGGACGTCAGGTTGAGGTGTGCCCGACCTGGCAAACATAGCTCTTGACGCCAATTCTCCGGAACTAATGAGGCCAGCTACCTACGAGACCGCTAGATTATTCGCAGTTCCACGGACAGCGAGTCCTCGGTGGTGGGCCTGGCTCTGCTTGCACGTAGCGACACGCCCGCCATCATTTCCGAGGAGCGCGTCAGCCAGCTGGCCTAAGTCATCTTTCAACCCCAACTCGGCAGCCACCGAGTTAACGTGGCTGGTGCCGCCTCCCTCGGACGATCCGGATAGCCTGGGCATGTTCCTGAAGCCGACGCATCGTTCAATGAAGCCGAAGACCTCAGCAAGCAGAACGCCTGATCAGGCGCTGACACCGGGACGGGGCGGTGCCCCGGCGAAACGGCGCCGCCAGCGTCGAAACTGGGCGTGTCAGTGGTGAGATGCCACTCGAACGTCCACTGCCTGGAACTCTTCGTCGTTTGCGTGGCGACCGATTAGAACCCTGAACGTTCCTTCCTCAGTCCGCCACTCGCCGTCGTAATGCGCGAAGCTGCGGCTGGGCACACGGACGGAGACAGTCCCGCCTGCGCCGGGCTCCAGTACGATGTCCCCGAAGCCAGCGAGCCAGCGCACGGGTCTCTCCACCGCGGAGTCCTCGCGTGAAAGGTAGACCTGGACGACTTCCCGTCCTGCCCGCTTTCCAATGTTTCTTACCGGAACCTCGATCGTCAGGTCTTCGCCCACGGTGAGGACAGCCGGCGCCGTCGGGGTGCCTCGTTCGAACGTGGTGTAGCCGAGCCCGAAGCCGAAGGGATAAGCCGGGGCTGCACCCTGCCCGAGCCCTTTTTTCAGCCAGGCACGGTAGCCGATGTGGATGCCCTCCTGGTACACCACCTTCCCGCTCACAGGCGTCGTGCTGAGGACGGGTACGTCTTCCATGGCGGCCGGCCAAGTGGTGGGCAAGCGGCCGCCGGGCTCTTGGGCCCCGAGCAGGATGTCCGCGATTGCTGCCCCGAACTCCTGCCCGCCGAACCAGCCAAGGAGGATGGCGGCGACGCGTTCGCGCCACGGCATCAGTACAGGAGCCCCTGAATTGACCACGACGACGGTCCTCGGGTTGGCTGCGGCGACGGCCTCGACCAAGCGGTCCTGATGCCCGGGGAGGTTGAGGTCGGTCCGGTCGAACCCTTCCGATTCGACGGCCGAGTTCGTGCCGACAACCACCACAGCCACGTCCGCGTCCCGGGCCGCTTGCACGGCTTCAGCGATTTCCGCTTGCGGATCTTCGACGATTGTTTCTGTTCCGAACGTGAAAGTGCGCAGGGAGCTGCGGCCCTTGGTGGGCATTTGGTAAGTGACTTCGATCCGCAGTACCTGTCCATGCCGTGCCTCTACGCTGGCGCTGAAGGTGGGAGGGAAAAACAGGGCAGCGCCGAGCACGTCGGTGTGGTTCTCAAGCTCGCCGTCGAACAACGTTCTGCCGGCCACGGTGAGTTTGATCGAGCCGACTGTGGCGACGCCAAGGTGGTGTGCGCCGGACGACGGTGCGGTCCAGTCCGTGCTCGCACGGATGGCGGCAGTGCCCTCGGGGATGCCGATACCAAACCAGATCAGTTGGGAGGAGTATCGGTCCTCGCCCGAGATTTCCGAGCCGTCCTTGTCCAGGAACGTCACGCGGACTCCTTTGCCCCCGGTTGAGGGGTTGGCCATGTCGGTGCGCAGGAGGGGCTGGATGCCCTCTGCTACTTTTGCACCCCGGGCATAACTGAGTTTCACGCCGGGGAGCGCATCCTGCAGTCCCTCGAGGGGGGAGATGACGTGCCGGGGCATGACGGTGGCGCTGCCTCCACCTTGTATGCGTGCTTCCTGCGCGTTGTGCCCGATGACGGCCACCCGGTGCAGGCTTGTTGTGTCCAGGGGGAGGACGCTGCCCTCGTTGCGGACCAGGACAGCGCCGCGGACTGCTACGTCCCGGGCAACCTGCCGGACATCGAGTTCGGCGGGGATTTCCGATACCGCGGGCTGGAAGCCCTCGAGTGCTCCTACCCTTGCCGCAAGGCGCAGGATGCGGGTTACCTTTTCGACGATGGCCGCACGGCTGACCCGCCCTTCCTCAACGGCCGAGAGCAGCTTGGGCCCCCAGTTTCCGTTCGGGCCGGGCATCTCCAAGTCCTGGCGGGCATTCGCCGAGGCCTCGGTGGAGCGGATTCCGGTCCAGTCGGAAACCACAACCCCGTCGAATCCCCATTCGGTGCAGAGGGGAGTCTTCAAGAGCTCATTCTCACTTGCGGTGGTGCCGTTGATGGAGTTGTAGGAACTCATGACAAGCCAGGCTTTGGCCTCGGTGACGGCCTCTTCGAACGCTGCCAGGTACAGCTCGCGCAGGGGCCGCTCGGCAACTACTGAGTCCGCGGTAAACCGTTCGGTCTCAGCTTCGTTGGCGATGTAGTGTTTGGGCGTCGCACCGACCCCCATGGACTGAACGCCCGCCACGTAGCCGGCTGCCATCCTGGCGGTGAGCAAAGGGTCCTCGCTCATGCATTCGAAATGCCGCCCTCCCAGGGGTGACCGGTGCAGGTTAATCGTGGGACCCAGCACTGCGTGGACTCCCTTGCGACGCGCTTCCTGGCCGAGCACTTGCCCATAACGGAAAGCCTGGTCCACGCTCCAGGTTGCCGATAATGCGCTGGAAGAAGGCAGGCTGGCCGAGTCGTGCCGCTCATCGAAGTCTTCGCCGCGGACTCCGGACGGACCATCAGACATAACGATGCGGCCAAGGCCAATTTCCGGAATTGCCGTCGTTGACCATACGTCGGCCCCGGTCAGGAGGCTGATCTGCTGGGGCAGGGTGAGCGATTCGACGAGCTCGCGGAGGCGGGCCTCGGTTGCGGCGTCGGCCTGTCGCTCCAGGAGCAGCGGGGAAAGTTGTTCCTCAGCGGGGACGGCGGGAGGGGCGGGTTTCATTGAGGTGCTCCTTGAGCCTTTCATACAGTGGTGCTGCTGGCAGCGCCGGCGAATGCCGGGTAGTAGTCGAAACGTCCCGAACCCACATCGTGGGGTTCATGGCCCGGCAGCTCCACCCGTGCGGTGGTCCCGGTGGGCACGTGCACCGTGACGGTGTAGCCGTCATCGGTGGTTTCCCAGGCAATGGATGCTGTCCCGTAAGGGGTTTCGTGGCGGGCGGATGCGGAGGTGAGTCCGCCGCCGGGTTGGGGCCGGAAGAGAATCCGCCGGTACCCGGGCTCAAGCGGGGCAAGGCCTGCCACGGTTCGATGCATCCAGTCGGCAACCGCGCCCAGGGCGTAGTGGTTGAAGGACGTCATGTCTCCGGGGTTGACGGATCCGTCGGGAAGCAGGGAATCCCACCGCTCCCAGATTGTAGTGCCGCCCTGGGCCACGGCATACAGCCAGGAGGGGCATTCACGCTCCAGCAGCAGGTCGTAGGCAGCCTCCAGTTCGCCGACGGCGGTGAGGGCGTCGGCGATGACGGGTGTCCCGGCGAAACCCGTCGCAATCCGGTTTCCTGCTTGCCGGACCAGGGCTGCGAGCCGCCGCCCCGCCTTCTGCCGCAGCTCCTCGTCCGGAAAGAGCTCAAAGACGATTGCCAGGGCATAGGCGGTCTGGGCATCACTGGTCATCAGGCCGTCGGGCCCGATGTACTCCTCGGCGAAGGCCTTCGCTGCCGCGCCCGCCAGCTCTTTGTAACGTTTTTCGTCATCCGTTTTGCCCAGCACGCCGGCGGTTTTGGCCATGTGCCGGGCGGACCAGGCGAAGTACGCGCTGGCCACCAGGTGCTTGTCGGTCATGGCCCGCGTGGGGTCTTCCGGGGGCGCGCTGGGGTCCAGCCAGTCGCCCAGCTGGAAGCCGCTGTTCCACAGGTGTCCGTCGCCTGCGAGCCGGTCCAGCAGGTCCACCCACGCCTTGGCGCTTTCATACTGTTCGGCCAGGAAGGCAGGGTCGTTGAATCGCTGGTACAAGGTCCAGGGGGTCAGGACGGCGACGTCACCCCATATAGCTCCAGGCCGGGACGGCGTCCAGTAGTTACCGCCCGGGATCGAGGGGACATACCAGGGCACCGTGCCGTCCGGTGCCTGCTCGGCAGCGACGTCCTTCAGCCAGGACGAAAGCATCCCGGAGCAGTCGTAAAGGTAGCTGGCGGTGGGGCCGAATACTTGGAGGTCCCCTGTCCAGCCCAGCCGTTCGTCCCGCTGCGGGCAGTCGGTAGGGATATCAACGAAGTTGCCCTTCATGCTCCACAGCACGTTTTCATGGAGCCGGTTCAGGTCCGGGTTGGAGCAACTGAACCATCCGGTCCTTTCCATATCCGTGTGGTACACCCGTGCCGTAATGTTCTCAGCAGGGTCTCCTCCGGTCCACCCGTCGATTTCCGCGTAGCGGAAGCCATGGATTGTAAAGCGCGGCTCCCACGTTTCCGGGGCTTCCCCGGCCAGCGTGTAGCGGTCGGTCGCGGCCGCTCCCCGCAGCGGGCGGGTGTAGATCTCGCCGTCCTGCATGACTTCTGCATGGCGCAGCGTCACCGTGGCACCGGCCTGGGCCTGCACTGTGATGCGCAGCCGTCCTACAAGGTTTTGGCCGAAGTCCAGCACCAGCTTGCCTGACGGCGACGTTACCGCGCTGACCGGACGCACTTCGCCGGTGCAGCGGACGGGTGGTCCTTCCGGTGCTACCAGGGTTGAAGGATCCCGTTGGCTTTCGATGACGGGCTGCCACCCTGTGTCGTCGAAGCCTGGTTCGCTCCAGCCGGCCGGCAGTTGCCGGGCATCGTAGGTTTCGGCCCTCGTAGAGGCCGGTGAAGAGGATGGGGCCGAAAGAAGCCTTCCAGCTGCCGTCCGTTCCCACAATGGTGACGGAGCCGTCGTCGTGGGTTAGGTGAAGCTGGGCGAGGAGCGCGAGTTTGTTCCCGTAGAGATTCCGGTAGCCGCCGTTGAACCCGATCCGGCCGCGGTACCAGCCATCGGCAAGCCACGCGCCGAGCGTGTTTTCGCCATCGCGGAGGTGGTCGGTCACGTCGTAGGTGTAGTAGCGGAGTCGTTTGTCGTACACGGTCCAGCCGGGGGAGAAGGCATCGGTGCCCACCCGGGCTCCGTTGAGTTCCAGTTCGTAGAGTCCGTGCGCGGTCGCGTACAACCTCGCCGACGCGACCGGCCGGCCCAGGATGAAGCTCCGGCGCACCAGGGACGGGCGCCGGTCCGTATCCGGGTCTTCCTGCCATGGCGGGCTGATCGGCCGGGCGGTCCAGTCCGTGGGGTTCAGCAGCCCGGGTTCGACGGCGGAGGCTGGGCTCCAGTTGCTCGGCTCGACGTCGGACTTGCCCCATACCCTTACCCGCACCTCGGCCCTTTGGCCGGAGGCAAGGGCTTCCGCGGGCCAGGGGAGCAGGACTGACTCCGGCGACGTGACGCGTTCGCTGGTCCAGCTCCCGCCGTCGGTGGTGACGGTGAGCTGGTAGGCGCTCTGGATCCAGCCCGGTTCGGCGGTAATTTTCCAGGAGACCCGGGGGGTTCCTGTGCCGATCCCGAGGGCGCCGGGAAGGTGTTCGAAGGTCACCGGCTTGACGGTGGCGGTCATGGTGGGTCTTTTCTGTGCATGGGGGGATGAACGGGCGGCGGAAGAGGCCCGTCGGCGTGATTGGCGGGGCGGTGTTTAGCCCTTGACTGCTCCGGCGGTCATGCCACTGACGATCTGGCGGTTGAAGAACAGGTACATGATGAACGGCGGGATGGTGATGAGGAGAATGTTCATGAAGAGCAGGTTGTAGCTGGTGGTGAACTGGCTCTGGAAGTTGAACAGGGTCAGCTGAACAGTGGCGTTCGCGTCACCCGGAAGGAAGTAGAGCGGGTGCTGGAAGTCGTTGAAGATGGCCACGGACTGGACCACGATCACTGTCACGATGACTGAGCGAAGCAGCGGGAAGATGACGCGGAAGAACAGGCGGACTGGCCCGCAGCCGTCGATAACGGCCGCTTCGTCGAGTTCCTTGGGAATGGAGGAGATGAAGGCGCGGAACAGCATGACGCAAAAGGAGAGTCCAAAGGCCACTTCGATCAGGATCAGGCCGGGGAGTGTTTTGAATAGTCCCAAGCCCTGAAGGACCCAGACGGTGGGCACGATGGCTGGGGGAATGATCAGTCCGGAGAGGATCAGGAAATTGGCTACTCCGTTCCAGCGCGACTTGCGGCGTTGCAGCACCCAAGCCACCATGGCTGCGAGTACCACGAGGATCGCGACGCTGGCCACGGTGAGGATCGTGCTGTTGATAAAGGCCGTGACCAGCATGAACTTCCTGGCTGAGAGAACTTGAGTGAAGTTATCCACGAACTGGAAGCTGGTGGGCCAGGAGAAATCGAGTTTGGCCGCCTCCTTGCGGTCCTTCATTGCCGTGAGCGCCATAAAGACCAATGGAATGATGAAGACGACGACGGTGACGGCGATGGCGACGATGCCCAGGCCGTAGCGTTTGAGAGCCTTGGTCACTGGTCGACCTCCTTGCGGTTCAGGAACGTGGACAGGGGGAGGATGATCGCGGTGACGATCAGGAACAGCACGACATTCCCCGCAGTGGAGAGGCCGTAGAACCCGGCCTGGTACTGCTTGAAAATGACTGAGGCGATCACGTCCGAGGTGAAGCCCGGGCCGCCCTTGGTCATGGCCCAAATGAGGTCGAAGGAGCGGAGCCCGCCGATCAGGGACAAGATGATCACTGTTGCCGTGGCGGGGCGGGCCAGTGGGAGGGTGATGTTGAAGAAGGACTTGACGGAGCTCGCGCCGTCCATCTTTGCGGCCTCAAAATATTCCTGGGGAATGGAGACAATGCCGGCGATGTAGATGACGGTGGCCAGGCCGACGCCCTTCCAGACATCGACCAGTGCGACGGAAATCAGCGCCCAGGCCGGGTCGGTCAGCCATGCAGGGCCTTGGATGCCGATGGTTGCCAGTGCTTCATTAATCATCCCGTTGTTGGGGTCCATCAGCACGGTGAAGACGATGCCCACGCCGATACTGCTCAGGAGTACGGGGAAGAAGATGACCGACCTGAGGTAGCCGCGGGCGATGATTTGCGATGTCAGCAGTACGGCGAGGAGCATGCCGAGGACTACTTTGAGGGACGCGGTCACCACAGCGTAGATGAACGTGTTGGTGAGGCCTTTGAGGAGAGCTGGTTCCTGGAAGAACTGGACGAAGTTGTCCAGGCCGATGAAGGTGAAGTCCGTGAGGGTCCAGCGCGTGAAGCTGAAGAAGAACGACGCGAAGGTCGGGACCAGGAACAGGGCCGTGTAGACCACTGCCGCCGGCAGGTAAAACCAATAGGGGTACGGGGACTTGGTCTTGGAGCGTTTGCGGACCTCTGTCCGCCGTGGCGGTGCGCCCTGCAAGGTAGTTGCTGTGCTGGTTGTCATGGGATTTCCTAAGGGCCGTCCGGGCCGGCGGGCCCGGACGGCGGGTTGGGTTAGGAGGTTAGTTCCAGCCGGGCAGGTTCAGCTGCTTGGCCTGCTTTTTGACGTCCTCGTCGTAGAGGGCGGCGCCGTCCTTGCCGGAACGTATCCCGGAACCGACCTCGACGGTGATCTGTTCAAGGGCAGGGCCCTTGACCGGGGAGACGTATTCCAGGGCAGGGCTGTTTTTGGAGGCGTCCTGGAAGTAGGGAAGCATGTCGGCCACGGCCGGGGCAACGTCCTTGGGCAGCTCGCAGTCCTTGACCAAGTAGGGGCCGTTGGCTCCGACGGCATTGGTCTGGGAGTCACAGCCGGCCTTGCTTGCAATGAAGGCCTGGAGCTTCTTGGCCTCCTCAACGTTCTTGGTGGACTTGGGGATGTAAACCCCGCCCGGCAGCCAAACAGTCAGGGCGTTCTTAGCGGCGTCCTCGCCCGGCAGAGGGAAGAGGCCGATGTCGTTGAGCTTGTCCGGGAAGGTCTTCTTCAGTTCCGGCAGGGCGAAGCTCAGGATGGGGTACTGGGCGCCTTTCCCGTTGGCCAGTTTCTCGAGTCCCTGTGCGTAGGTGGCTGAGGCGAAGTCCTTATTGAACAGGTCCGCCTTTGCGGCTTCCTCAAGGTGCTCGAAGCCCTTTACCGCCGCGGGATCCGTGGCGTACTTGGTCTTGTTGGCCGTGTAATCGGCTGCGAAGTCCGGTTCGGCCTTGGCTACGTTAGCGAAGTCGCCCAGCACGAACAGCTGGGACGTCCACGTGGTCTGGTAGGTCTGGATGATCGGGTCAATGCCCGCGTCTTTGATCTTGCGGCTGTTGGCCATGAACTCGGACCAGGTCTTGGGCACTGACAGGCCGAGTTTCTCGTAAACCTTCTTGTTGTACAGCACCGCGCCCGCATTGCCGGTTCCCACTGGGACACCGTAGGTCTCCCCGCCGTCGGTCACCACAGGCTTGAACGAATCAGAGACGTTAGCCATGTACTGCTCATTGGTGATAGGCAGAAGATTTTGCTTGGGGCTGATCTGGTGAAACAAGGAGCCGGCGGGGTAGGAAAAGACGTCGGTCATGTCCCCGGTGGCCAGCTTGGTTTTGACGATATTGTCGCCTTCGGCGCCTTGGGGCCTGGTCTCGATCTCTACCTTGATGTCAGGATTGGCTGCGCTGAAATCCTTGGCGACCTGCTCCGCGTTCGTAACAGAGGTTTCAGTGTTGTCGACCAACCATGTGATGGTCTTGGTGCCTGCGTCGCTGCCTGTGCTGCCGCCGGAGCAGGCTGTCAGTACTAACGCCGCGGCAGTCATGCTGCCGGCTAGAACGGACCAACGACCTTTAGTTCTGATGGCCATCTTTACCTCCTTGTAAAGCCCCAGGCCCTCGGAGGGCCTGCAGGTGTCTTGATGTGGGTTGCGGGCGTGGTGGTGAATGGCCCTGTAGATCCGCCCTGTAGATCGGTCTACGAATCACCTTAGGGCATGTCCTGTATGAGCACAAGGGTTTTTCGTAGATCAGTCTACAATTAGTCGAGGACTACCCCGGGAGTGGAGCAGAGGAAGCGAAATGTCGGATTTGAAGCGGGCCACTATTAGTGATGTGGCGCAGCATGCAGGGGTTTCCAGGGCGGCGGTTTCGAAGGTGCTGAGGGGTGCCTACGGTGTGAGTGGGACCATGAAGGCCCGGGTTGAGGCATCCGTTGACGCATTGGGATATCGTCCGTCGGCGCTGGCCCGCGGGATGCGGGGGAGCAGCTTCACCTTGGGTGTCTTCGTTGTCGACCTGAAGAATACCTTCATGTCCGTTCTGATCGACGGGATCCGCGCCGAAGCGGATTCTCATGGGTATCAGGTTTTCATCGGGCAGGCGGAGCGGGGTCTCGCGCAGCAGCAAGCCATGGTCGAAGCCATGACCGACAGGAAAATGGACGGGCTTCTCCTGATCGCCCCGTTCGGTTCGCTCGAAGACCTTGAGGCCATTGGGAGGACCACCCCCACCGTGGTTCTTGGGCGGCAAGGGCCGGGGAAGTCCTACGACACGGTGGCAAGCGACGATCTTTTAGGAAGCGGATTGATCGTGGATCATCTCGTTGCGCTGGGTCATCGGCACATCGCACACCTGATGCACGTCGGCAAGGAAATGAATCAGCCGGACATGCCGCAGGAAGTCCGGGCACAAGGCTATAAGGAAGCGATGATCCGGAATGGCCTGGAAAAGGAAATCGACGTCATCGAGACCAGATGGAGCTACGAAGGAGGGCAGGCGGCGGGTGAGGAAATGCTTGCCCGCGAGGCGCTGCCCACTGCAGTGCATGCGGGAACGGACATGACCGCGTTCGGCGTGATGACGGCGCTCTCAGCAGCAGGTGTCAGCGTACCCAAGGAATTTTCGGTGGTGGGCTACGACAATATCCTTGCCTCATCTCTTCCCTCGATCGCCCTCACCTCCGTGGACCAGTCGGGATTCGAGATGGGGTCGTTGGCCGCCAGGTTGGTCGTAGAGCGCATCCAGGGGAGGCAGGATGCCGTGACAACCATCGTTTCGCCCACGCTTGTGGTTCGGGAATCCACGGCTCAGCCCAGGGCTTCAGGCCTGAGCCTGGATTGAGTAGAGCCTCAACGCTACTGACAAACGGAAGACTGTCTCTGCGCTACGCCAAGGGCCGATCAGCGCGGTGATCCGGTCCAGGCGCTGTTTCACCGTGTTGGGGTGTATGAACAGGGCACGTGCGGTCGCCGTCGTGCTGGTTCCCTGATCTATGAACATGAGCAGGGTCTTGACGAGTTCGCTGTTGTGTTCATCATCCCACTGGATGATGCCGCCGATCGTCGATCGAATGAATTCCTCAGCTCGTGCTGCCGTGGGGCCAAAGAGAGTGAAGTAGGGCGCAAAATCCACGGCAGCAACGGCAGCATCAACCACTCCCAAATGAGGAAGAAACTCAGCGCATGACCACGCCTCCGTCACTGCTGATGGAAGGTCCCCGAGAGAGCCGGCCTTGCCTGACGCTACGGCTAGTAAAAGCGGGTTGTCGAGGGCGGATAAGCCTGAACGTACGGCCTGAGCCGCGGCTTTGGCGTCCACCTCGGGTACCAGCACCGTGACACCTTCATCGTGATGCGCTGCCAGCCACCCCCGATGGGTTTGGTTAAGAAATCTCAGAGCCCTGTCCCGCCCGTTCTTCGGCGTTGGCACGGCAACGGCTACCCACGTACGGTCCAGTTCTATTCCCCGGGACTTACCCCGTCTTAATACCTCCTCGACAGGGCTCCTCCCCGATATCAGATCGGCGACCAGGTCGGTTCGTGCTCTCTCTTCAGCATTCACGATCGCGTCCTGCTGCATGGTCAGCAGAGCCAGTGTCTGCGCACCCCGCTCAACGGTGCGACGTTCAACGTCACTTAACGCACTGGCTCCGGGACCAACGAGAAGAGCTCCAAGAAAAACCTTTCCGGCCACGGCCGCAGCGGCCGCAAAGGCGGGCCTGGACCCTATGGGAACGCACAGTCCCGTTTGCCGGCTCTTTTCGAGGGAATCCCTGACGTCATTCAGAAGGATGCCGTCAGTCCGCAACCACTCAGATTCATCGAAGGCACCTACAGGCTTGTAGTCTCGATCCAGGATCGCGACAGTACGTCCCAACGCCCGCCCGATGACATTTGCCAGGTCCGAAGATCCGCGCCCTTCCAACACGACCCTCGTCATCTCTTCATGGATGGATGCAGACCGGGTCATCAGATCGGCACGCTCCTGCGCCCGTTGCTGCGCGGCCTGGGCCTCAGCTGCTGATAATTTCACTGCCTCGAAGAGCCGGGCGGTTTGAAGCGCAATGGCAGCATGGTCTGCGAACGCCGACAGGAGGGCGATTTCTTCCGCCCCAAATGTGTGGACTTCGCGGTCTGCCGCGAACAGGACCCCCATGAGGTGTCCCCCTGCGATCATCGGTACGCCCAGGAGGGAGCGCATATGCTCGGCCTGGATTGCTTCATCAACTTCACGCGCCCGGCGGACGTCCTCTTCGGTCTCGTAGTCAGCTGTCCATTGCGGAGTCCTCGTCCGCACAACCTTGCTGGCCAGCCCTACACCTGCAGGTACCCGCAGGTGTGTAAGACGAGCTGACACAGCCCCGCGGTTAGCGCGGACAAATAATTCGTCGGACCGGTCATCGTATTCCGACAGATACGTCAGGTCTGTATGCATCAAATCGTGGGCCCTGTCTACGAGTCTTTGCAGCAGGACTTGGGCGTCGCGCAATTCCGACAGTTCCCTTGCACTTGAAATCAGCGCTGACAGTTCGCCATCCCGCCGCCTCCAACGGGCCGTCCGCGCCACCGATACGGCAACGCGCTGAGACAGGGAAGCGTCGACCGACATACTTGCCCGGGTCAGAAGATCGGCCACACCTGTTTCAGAGATTTGTTCACCGGAATCAAGCAAATCCAGAACCAGGGACACGAAGGCCCCGTCAGCGGACAGGGGGACTGTTGGCTTCATTTCTTCATCACAGCACAGACAGCACAGCGACTCCAGCCGGCTTCGCCGTGCCCAGTGCCCTTCACTGCCTAAGAGGTGTGAGCGTCCTTGGAAGGCAGGGAACCGGCTTGCCTGTGTCTGGGGTCAACACCGAAAGCACCGCTTCAATGTGAAGGTTGGCCATAGGACTCCTTCGGTGCACTTGTTTGAATAGAACTACCAAAAGAATGAGTTGGACCCTGGACCCCGCATCCTGCCACCAGGGATCTTCCTGACCACAACGCTTTTACCGACGTACAGCCAGCCCATTGCTGGAACGGCCCAGGTGCGCGCCCTTCTCCCCGACCGCGCGAGCCGTGTCTGTGCACTCCAAGATTAGAAAGAAGTAGGAACATGACAAGACTCCTAGACGTCTGGGGCGACACCGTTGACAGCCGTCACCTCGGTGCGTCCATTGGTTTGGGCATTTTGGTTCCGGTTCCGATCTATCTGATCTCAGAGTCCATCTTCGTCGGCGCCGTCAGCAATCCTGCACTTGGCAAAAGCTATGCCCTGCTGGCCGGTCTGCTGGGCTGTCTGCTCGCCGGGACCGTGGCTGCCCGACTTTTCCGTCCGAAGCGGGTGCTGCGGGAACAAACGGAGATTGATGAAACCGCACAGCGGGCAGCGCTTAAGGAGATCATCGCGGACTCAGGCGCGCTTGGTGATCCTGCTGAGCTCGCACCGGCGGTCCAGAAGGAACTTCGTGCGTTGGGGTTGCACGACGTCTTCGCTGCTGAACACCAACGCAGTCAGGACCACGTAAGCAACGCCGAACTCGCATTGGCGAAGGGAAGCGGAGCATGAGCCCGGAATTGCTGACTTCCCTCACCTGGGCAGTCAGCATGGGACTCGTGGGCGCCGTCGTATTCGCAGCCATCGGTCTTGTGTCCGGCACGGATGAAACCGCTACGGTGGCACCCCTGACGCTCCTGGTTGTCCTGCTCGGAGTTCCCGCCTCCGGCGTATTCACGTTTTTCCTTGCGGGGGTTGTGGCGAAGCACATCACCCATATGATTCCAACAACCTTGTTGGGCATCCCCGGTGACACTATGGCCGTGCCACTGATGCGGGAAGCGCAGCTCTTGCGCGAATTGGGGGTTCCCCACATTGCACTCCGAAAAGCAGTCTCCGGGGGCATCATCGCGGCGTTTATCGCCGTTCCGTTCGCCATTATGTTCGCCACGCTGCTGGCCCCGGCGGCCGACGCAATCGGCAAAGCCGCGCCTTGGATCTTTCTTGTTGTCGCCGCTGTCATCGCATATACCTCCAAGGGACGCTGGGCAGCCGTGGCAGCGCTGGTCCCCTTCGTACTCGTAATTGCCGGCCTGCAGGCATTCCTCACCGCAAACACGGGAAAGGGCCTATCCATCAGCTTCTTCCTTGGCATCGCTGTTGGGCCGCTCATCGCTGATCTCTTCAGTACCCTGTCTCCGTCAAACAGGAGGTTGATGAGCCGGTCGGAGCCCCGGCAGTTCAGCCTGGCTCCGGACGTACGAACCTGGAAGGGCCGGATACCAAATCCCTTCATGGTCTTGGACCGCCGCCAGCTGGCCTACACGAGCGGCGCTGCCGTCATCTCAAGTGCAACCTTCGTGTTTTCGCCCGTTGCGATGACGGTGTTAATGGGCGAATTAGTTGGTAGTCGTGTAAAGAAGGGGTATCACCGGCTCACAACTGTTATTGCCGCAAGGAACGGCACCACGGAATCCACGTACATTGCTGAAACCCTGATTCCGCTGATAGCGCTGGGACTGCCGTTATCGCCCCTGGCTGCAGGGCCGGCCGCTCCGCTGTTCAATGCACCGCCCGTCTACAGCGTCAATGCTGAGACAGGAGACACCCATAACCTGCACAATCTCTTGT
This sequence comes from Pseudarthrobacter sp. SL88, assembly GCF_026672455.1. NCBI lineage: Bacteria > Bacillati > Actinomycetota > Actinomycetes > Micrococcales > Micrococcaceae > Pseudarthrobacter > Pseudarthrobacter sp. SL88. The sequence continues at coordinate 2,103,067 of NZ_JAPPRD010000001.1, read as the reverse complement.
CAACGTGGGAATTCCTCGGCTTCGGCCTCCTGGCCGTCGCCATAGCAGGCCTCGTGGCGTACCCGTTCGCCATGACAAGCGCACACAGGGCGGCCTCTTGGGTGATGCGGAAGCTTTCCCACGAGGCCATCATCGGAGCCTTTGTCGGTCTGATCATCGTGATCTGCCTGTATGAGGGCGGCCTGCTGGCGTTGGCTGTAACCGTCACCGTGGGCCTTTTCGGCGGGCTGTTGAACAGGGCATTCCAAGTGCATTCAGGAGTGCAGTTCATGGGCTTCTATGTCGCTGTGCTCTCCGTTCCCCAACTTATCGCCCTCGCAAACTAGGCAACTGCGGATCCACGCTTGGTTGCCTTGGATGCACATCACACAACTCCCTCGGGAAGGACCATCATGACCAACAGCAGAATCTCCGGTTTTCGCAATCTCTCCATCGAGGACCGCCGCGCAAAAGTGATCGTTGAATCGGCCCTGGATGCCCGGCGGCTCGATGCTCTGAGCCCCGAACACGGTCTGGGGCTCGAACAGGCCGACCATATGGTGGAAAACGTCATAGGAGTCTTGGGCATCCCTGTTGGAATCGCCACCAACTTCACTGTGAATGGACGGGACGTCCTCATTCCGATGGCGACAGAAGAACCTTCGGTTGTCGCTGCCGCGAGCAATCTGGCCCGCATGACGCGTGACCACGGCGGGTTCGTGACTACCTCGACCCCACCGCGTATGCAGGCGCAGGTACAGGTGCTCGATGTGGTCGATCCCGTAGCCGCGCGGTTGCGATTGTTGGAGTCCCGGCAAGAGCTGATCGAGATCGCCAATGCCCAAGACCCACAGCTTGTGTCCTTCGGAGGCGGCGCAGTCGACATCCTGGTGCGCCTTGTACCCAGCTCGCGACAGACGTACGTTGTGCTCCACCTTGTGGTTGATGTCCGCGATGCAATGGGCGCCAATGCTGTGAACACCATGGCCGAAGCAATTGCACCCCGGGTTGCCGAGATCGCCGGCGGGCGCAGCCTGCTACGGATCCTCACGAACAAAGCCGATCTCCGGATCACCAGAGTCCGGGCTGTGTTTGACGCTGCTGCCCTCGGCGGAGGAGAAGTTGTGGAGAACATGCTTGACGCGGCCGAACTGGCCGTAGCGGACCCCTACCGTGCAGCCACGCATAACAAGGGCATCATGAACGGCATCAGTGCAGTTGTCCTGGCGACGGGAAATGACACACGGGCTGTCGAGGCAGGTGCCCACTCCCATGCAGTCGATGAACATGGGCGGTATACGTCGATGTCGCGTTTCGAGAAGGACGCGGAAGGAAACCTCGTCGGAACGTTGGAGTTGCCGATGCCGGTCGGCCTGGTCGGAGGCGCCACCAAGGTTCACCCGGCGGCGCAGGCGAATGTTGCCGTTCTGGGTGTGGGCACCGCAACCGAGCTGGCAGAGATCATCATGGCCGTCGGTCTGGCCCAGAACGCAGGGGCTCTCCGTGCCTTGGCAACAGAGGGCATCCAGCGGGGCCACATGTCCCTGCACGCGCGCACCATCGCAGTCACTGTCGGAGCGCATCTGGACGAGGTGGACGCCGTCGTCGCCCGGATGATTGCAGAGAAGAGCGTCCGAACCGACTTTGCGGAGAAGGTCCTCGCCGAAATCCGCGCCGGAGCCCGGGCATGACGGGGCCGCGGCCAGCGGTCTACAGCACTCCAGGCTTCCCCACGGATGTCAGGGTCTACGAGGTGGGACCCCGCGACGGCCTTCAGGCAGAAGCTACGCTCGTACCCACGCATGTAAAGGTTCGCTTCATCAAAGAGCTTGCTGAGGCTGGCCTGCCAGTCGTGGAGGCGACCAGCTTTGTGTCGCCGAAATGGGTGCCCCAGCTTTCCGACGCTGCGGAGGTGCTCGCGGAACTCGGCGACCTCACCAGCCATCCTGTTCTGGTCCCCAACATGCGCGGACTTGAACGGGCCCGGGAGAGCGGAGCGAAGTCCGTGGCAGTGTTTGTCAGCGCCACCGAGACGTTCGCCCGAAAGAACCTCAACATGAGCCGCGCCTCAGCCTGTGAGACGGCGATGGAAGTCGTCGCTGAAGCCATCAAGAGAGGCATGACAGCCCGCGGTTACGTGTCCATGTGCTTCGGGGACCCGTGGGAAGGACCCGTGGGGAAAGACACGGTGGCAGAAGTTTCGCGTCAACTGCTGGACGCGGGCTGTTACGAAATCAGCCTCGGTGACACCATCGGCGTCGCCACCGCCGGGCACGTGAAAGCCCTAATAGATGAGCACGTCCAAGGCGGCGTACCGCTGGAGCGGCTTGCCCTGCATTTTCACGATACGTACGGGCAGGCGCTCTCCAACGTCCTGGCCGGTCTCCAGGCCGGGATCACCTGCTTCGACGCATCTACCGGCGGCATAGGTGGATGCCCTTTCGCAGGAAGCGCGACGGGCAACTTGGCCATGGAGGAACTCTTGTGGCTCCTCCACGGGCTGGGAATAAGTACAGGCGTTGACCTGGACGCAGTAGTGCGGGCGGGCCAGACCATCACTGATCTCCTTGGCCGTCGGCCTTCCCGGATTGCCCAGGCTATGGCTGGCTGATCTGGCGGGGAGGACTGATCATGAGCGTAACCATGGATCCCATGGTGACTGATGTGGATCAGGAAGAGTTAGCGCAGCAGCTCCTGGCCCAGGCCAGGGAGCGGGGCATGGACCTCGTCGGCCCTGACGGGGTGTTGAACCGTTGACGAAGAACGTATTGGAGACCGCTTTGGAAGCGGAAAGGAACGAACACCTCGGATACGAAAAGCACGACGTGGCCGGGCTGGGGAGCGGGAGCTCCGGCAAAGGCACCCGCACGAAAACCCTGCTGACTGAGATCGGGCCGGTGGAGATCGATGCGCCGCGGGACGCCGGCTCGATTTCCGATCCTCCATCGTGCGCAAGCGGCAGCGGCGGCTGACTGGTGTTGAAGAGATCGTGTTGTCACTGAGCCCGAAAGGGCTCACGACCGAGGAGATCGCGGCGCACTTCGCCGAAGTGTACGGCGCCAGGGGCTCCAAGGACACCACCTCGCTCATCACCGAGAAGGGCAGCGGGGAGATGATCGAGTGGCAGAACCCGCAACCAAGCACGGCGTAATTGGGGTCACCAAGAACGCGGCTACAGGCTATGGGACGCGGTATTAAAGTCAACGCTATTCTCCCCAATGCGATTCGCACACCTCTCGCCGGTACCGCGCCTGCGAAGGTTATCGAAAGTTTGATTGCCCCTCAGACGATCAAACGAATGGGAGAGCCAGGGGAGGTCGGTTACGCTGCAGCCTTCCTGATTTCAGTCCGTGCGCTCTTCGTGACCGGCACCAGCCTTCCGGTCGATGGTGGATTCTTCGCCTAGACTGACGTTCGCCATGGTCTAAGCAGGCTCGACACTTCCTTGGCAGTACCGGAAGCTATAGAACATGCCTCGTACTCAAAGAGGGGAATCGGTCCTCTCGCGCGCAGTCCGAATCGTAGAGGCTTTCGGGCCCGGCGATACGGCCCTGACAATCACTGAAATTGCGCGGCGGTCCGGGCTGCACATCGCGACCGCATCTCGCTTGGTGGAAGAACTCGGTAGATTTGGGTGGCTTCAAAGGGACGAGGACCGCCGTGTGCGGATCGGGGTTCGAATGTGGGAAGTGGTTTCGCGCGCCTCGCCAACCCTCAGCCTCAGGGAAGCCGCCATGCCTGTCATGGAGGACCTCCATGCGATTGTTGGCCAGAACATCCAACTGGGTGTCATGGAAGGCGACGAGGTGCTTTTCGTCGAGCGTCTCACAGCCCCCGGAGCCGTCATCAACATCACGAGGGTTGCAGGTCGCCTGCCCCTGCACGCCTCATCCTCAGGTCTGCTGCTCCTGGCATTCGCCCCGCCGGCGCAGCAGGAACGCATCTTGGGGCAACCGCTGGAAGTGTTCACAGGACAGACCATCAGCACCCCCTCACAGCTGCGGGCAGCCCTGGCAGAGGTGCGTCGCCAGGGATATGCCTTCCTGTCCGGACACATACACCCCGATGCCACCGGCGTCGCCGTGCCCGTCAAGGACCCGGCCGGAAAAGTAGTGGCCGCCTTGGCGATTGTTGTACCGAACGACGCCGCCGCAAAGTCTCGGATCGCCGTCCTTCAGGCCGCTTCCGCCGCTGTGTCCCGTGCGATGGGGTACCCGGCGCCCCCTCCTTCATAGCTCCCCCCAAGATTTATTCTCTCAATCATTGAGACTCGTGTAGTGGTGTCGGTCACGTTCGGTTGAACCTTGGGTAGAACGCTGCGAGCAAAGGAGCCGAGATGTTCACGGGAAAGAATTCCGTCGCCGACGGGTCGCAAATCCAGCTGACCGTGACGGCGAAGATCAGGGTTTCGACAGACGTGGTTGCCCTGAACCTGGCCCGCCCTGATGGGCGGAGGTTGCCTGACTGGACGCCAGGATCCCATGTGGATGTAGTGCTTCCATCCCGCATTATTCGTCAGTATTCGCTTTGCGGGGACAGGTGGGACGCCTACAGCTACCGCATTGCTGTCCTGCATGAGCGGACCGGGCGCGGGGGCTCCGCCTACATCCACGAAGAGCTGACGAAGGGGACTATGGTGGCGCTGGGCGGGCCCCGGAACAATTTCCCTCTTGTGCCTTCCGAAAAGTACCTGTTCATCGCTGGCGGTATCGGCATAACCCCGATGCTTCCGATGATCCAGCAGGCAGAGATGCTTGGGGCTGACTGGAAGCTGCTCTATCTTGGCCGGTCAAGGACCACTATGGCCTTTCTGGACGAGCTCGCTGCCTACGGCGAGCGGGTTGTGGTCATGCCCAAGGACGAAACCGGGCCGTGTCACCTGGGTGAGCTCATCGGCGGGCCCTCCATGGATACGAAAGTCTACGTCTGCGGTCCGCAACGCCTTCTGACCGCCGTCGAACATCATTGCGCCCAATGGCCGACAGGCTTGCTACGTCTGGAACACTTCGCGGCCAAGGCGCAGGGCGCCCCGGCGCGGGACACAGCCTTCGAAGTCGAGCTTGCCCGGGCAGGCCTCTCCGTTACTGTTTCCCCGGACGAGAGCGTTCTTGACGCACTTCAGGGGGCAGGAATAAACGTTTTGACGTCCTGCCGGGAAGGGACCTGCGGAACCTGCGAAGTGACCGTCCTTGCGGGGGAGCCTGACCACCGCGACTCCATTCTCGGCGACGCTGACCGGGCCGCGGGCCACTGCATGCTTCCATGCGTCTCACGCTCCTGCAGTGACCGCTTAGTTGTTGACCTCTAACCCGGCTTCCTGAGAGAGGACCCGCGATGACTGCACAACCAATTACCTCGGATACCCCCGTAAGCAACGTCGACCCGTTCAGCTACGACGTACTCGAGGACCCCCTACCGTTCCAAGCCGCCCTCCGCGAGGCTGGTCCTGTTGTGTATCTGGAAAAGTACGATGTTTATGCGATGGGCCGCTACGCGGAAGTTCATGCTGCCCTGACTGACTGGCAAACCTTCCAATCTGCCGCCGGCGTGGGGCTGAGCAACTTCCGCTATGAAAAGCCGTGGCGGCCGCCGAGCCTGCTCCTAGAAGCTGACCCTCCTCACCACGATGCACCCCGCGCAATCCTTTCCAAAATACTTGGGCCCCGCGAGCTCCGCCGGCTGGCCAAGTCTTGGGCAGCCGACGCGGAGGAACTTGTGGACGATCTACTGGCGAAGGGCACCGAGTTCGACGCTGTCACGGACCTCGCCGCAGCGTTCCCCCTCAGGATCTTTCCGGATGCCGTCGGCATACCCCAAGAGGGGCGGGAGAACCTCCTGCCCTACGGAGACCACGTCTTCAACGCGTTCGGCCCTCCCAATGAGCTCGTCGCCAAGGGAGCACCGCGCGTCGCCGAGCTTTCGGCGTCCATTGCCGCTCAATGCGCCCGCGATGTTTTGACACCGGATGGATTTGGTGCGCAGATTTGGGCAGCGGCTGACAGGGGAGACATCACTGAAGCCCAGGCACCTTTGATTGTGCGGTCACTGCTCACTGCCGGCGTCGACACAACAGTGAACGGTCTCGCTGCCGTTCTTTTCGCGTTCGCCACCAACCCAGACCAGTGGGGCCGGCTGCGCGAAGGTCCTGCCCTGTCGCGCACTGCTTTTGACGAGGCCGTACGGTTCGAGTCGCCCGTGCAGACGTTCTTCCGGACCACGACCCGCGACATCGAAGTGGGCGGAACCCTCATTCCCGAGGGCAGAAAGATCCTGATGTTCCTTGGCTCAGCTAACCGCGACCCACGCCGCTGGGAAAACCCCGAAATCTTCGACCTGAACCGGGACCCTTCCGGCCACGTCGGGTTCGGCTTCGGCATCCACCAATGCGTCGGCCAGCACGTCGCACGGCTAGAGGCGTCGACCATCCTGAACACACTGGCGAAACGCATCACATCCCTTGAAATCAACGGCCCAACCCGTCGGCACCACAACAACACCCTGCGGGCCTGGGAATCCCTGCCCGTGCGCGTCGAACTGGCCTGAAAGCCGCACACGAGGCACTCAAGACGGAAACCCGCCCATCCGGGATACCAGACAAGTAATGCGACATACATGATGACGGCCACCTTCGGGCGGCGGCCCTGACTCACCCCTTGCCACCTCTCATCCCGAACTGCTTTCGGTGCTAACTCCTAAGTGCTAGTGCAGCGCTGGAGGAATTGCCACGGCCATACCGCTGATTGTTATTCCGACGGAAAGGGGAATGTCCGCTGTAGCAGGCGCGGCCTGCCGACGTTCTGACCTTGGTGTAGGAGTTCGCAGGAGCCCTGACCCGGCCACTAGACACATACATCCCAAGATGGCGCCTGGTCGTGCTAGCCTCGGTCCCGCGCCATGGCTATTTGCGTGTTCCGAGTGCCGGTTGCTGCCCCGTGGGGTGAGGCTTTCTCGATCTGGGCGAGGTCCGCCGTGGTGAGCTCGACGTCCGCTGCGGCCGCGTTCTCTTCCACGCGATGGGTCTTGGTGGTCCCTGGGATGGGGGTTGTCCCGTTGTGGATCACCCAGGCAAGTGCGAGCTGCGCTGGTGTGATGCCCCTTCGCTCCGAGATCGTCCGCAGCACGTCCAGGATCCGGAGGTTGGCCTCGATGGCTGAATCGGAGAATCGAGGCAGGTTCCTGCGGGCATCACCTTCCGGCAGATCATCCTTTCTGGTGATCGTGCCGCTGAGGAAGCCCCGGCCCAGCGGTGAGAACGGAACAAACCCGATGCCCAGTTCACGGGCGGCATCAAGGACTCCGTTGTGCTCCGCATCCCGCTCGAACAGGCTGTACTCCGACTGAATGGCTGTGATCGGGAACGTTGCATGAGCTCTCCGCAGTGTTTGGGCTGACGTTTCGGAGACGCCGATGTAGCGGACCTTGCCGGACTCCACCGCCTGCCCCATCGCCCCGATCGTTTCCTCAACCGGTGTTGCCGGGTCGACGCGGTGCAGGTACCAGAGATCGATATGGTCGGTTCCCAGATGACGAAGGGACCGGTCGAGGGCCCGGCGTGCGTACTCAGGGGAACCGTTGGGCCCATGAGGCGTCCCGTCGTCGTCGAACTCAATGGCGAACTTCGTGGCAATGCTCACGCGATCGCGATCACCGCCGAGCGCTTTCCCCAGCAGTTGCTCATTGGTGAAGGGCCCGTAGGCCTCAGCGGTGTCGAACATAGTCACTCCGAGGTCCAGCGCCCGGCGGATGGTCCTGAACGATTCGTCCTCGGTGGCGCCGCCGTAGAAGGCGCTCATACCCATGCAACCAAGGCCCATGACGGAGGTGGTCAGGCCTTGCGAGCCCAGTGGAACCTGTTTCATATGCTGCCCTTTCACATCAAGGTCCGGAGCGTCCGGATGCTTCCAGCGTCGGTGCTGGTGTGCACACCATGTCAAATGGGAGACTGGGGAGCATGCCTCCCCTGACACCGGCCGGACCCGACGCCGGCCTCACTATCAGTGAAGCGGCAGATGTTCTTGGCACCACCGTGGACACCATCCGCTATTACGAGAAGGAAGGCATCGCCCCCGCGCCGGGAAGAGGGCCGAGCGGGTGGCGCCGGTACGATGCTTCTTCCGTGAGTTGGCTCGCCGGGGTGCTCATGCTCCGCGGTACCGGCATGAATATCCAACAGATGCGTGAGTACGCCGCTGCGTACCAGGCGGGGGCCTCTGCCGAGGACCGGCTCGCCCTGCTTGAGCAGCACCACGAGGCGGTTCTTGCACGACTCGCAGAAGTACATGTGCACCTCGGTGCCCTGGAACGGAAAATCAGCGCCTACAGGGAAGCCATCCACACCGGCAATCAGGTGCCGAGCCCATAGCTGCCGTCAGCCGTGTCAACGAGAAGGCAATGTAGCGGGGGTGTGGAACAATACGCGATTTTCTGCAGCTAACTACGCGAGCAGTCCCACTGTACTCGACAAGCTTTCCTAGTCCTCGTTGTCCCGGTGTTGGCGAATAATCATCACGCCACCTTCCTGCGGGACCACACGTCAAGAAGATCGGCGCGGCAAGTGGGCCTCGCTGCGATCGAGCTGCGCGCCCGGCGCTGGCCCCAGGACCTGCTCGCGTGTCCCTAATACCTGCATTGTGTTAACGCCAACCGAAATTAGGGCCAGTTTTGCCAACTGAAAACGGGGCCACGGGTTGCTGTTCTATTGTGCCTGAAGCTGGGTTTTTGTCTTGTTCCGGAGTCGGTAGCTGCTGCCGGTGAGGTTCAGGACTTCTGCGTGGTGAACGATTCGGTCGATCATTGACGAGGCCACTGTCGCGTCGCTGAAGACTTCGCCCCACCTGCTGAAGGCGAGGTTGCTGGTCAGCACCAGGGAGGCGTGTTCATAGCGGGATGAGACCAGCTGGAAGAACAGGTTGGCCGAGTCTTGGTCGAAGGGGATGTAGCCGACTTCGTCAACGATGAGCAGCTTGTATCGGCGGAGCTTGGCCAGTTCCTGGGGCAGGCGACCGCGGTCGTGGGCTTCGGCCAACCTCGATACCCACCCGGTCGCGGTGTCGAACAGGACCCGGTGCCCGGCGCGTGCGGCCCGGATCCCGATCCCGACCGCCAAGTGGGTTTTCCCGGTCCCCGGCGGGCCGAGCAGGACCACGTTCTTGGCTTCTTCCAGGAACACCCCGGTGCCCAGGTGCGCGACGAGGTTCCGGTCCGCGGCAGGCTGGTGGTCGAAGTTGAACTCCTCCAGCAGCTTGTGTCCGGGGAACCTCGCTGCCCTGATCCGCAGGGCGGCCCCGGAGGCCTCTCGTTCGGCGACCTCTCGGGAGAGGACAGCGGCGAGGTATTCCTCGTGTGACCAGCCTGCTTCCCGTGCCCGGTCCCCGAGGGATCGGTAGCCGTCGGCGATCCGCGGCGCGCGAAGCGCACGGGCGTAGTACTCGATGTCCTTCGCTGCCCCGTTCACCGTCCCGCCCCGGACAGCTCGCGGGCATCGTCGGGGATGGCGACCCCAAACAGTTCGTCATAGATCGACAGGTCCCGTTCCTCCACCACGGCGGACCGTCCGGTCTTGACGCTGCGGTGGATCCGCCGGAGCGAGGCTGCCTTGTCCACGTGCGCGGGGTCGGTGAAGATCTGGTGCCTGGCCCACCGCCGCTCGTGGCTGGCCAGCAGCCGGCCGTCGACGCTCACCGTGACCTTTTCCAGGTCTGCTTCAACGTCCACGATTCGCCCGATCGCACCCGGATCCACGGAATAGTCGTTGGAGAAGACCCGCACGTAATAATCCCGTGGCAGCCGGACACTGCTGCGGAACACGCTCGCCGGCGCCACCGGCGTCAACGGCCGCATCGCTTCCCTGTCCCGGACGAAGAGCTCGTCCGTGCGTCCGTGCCGGGTCCGGGAATAGCGGGCGTTCGCCCGCGGCAGCCAGTCCGCGAGCTGGTCGTTGAAATCCAGCGGGGACGCGAACGTCCGGCCCGGCATGAAGCCCTGGCGGAAGTAACGGTTCATCCGCTCCACCATGCCCTTGGATTCCGGGTCCCGTGGCGGCAACTGCCGGATCTCGCAGCCCAGCACGCCCGCGAACGCCGCCGCCGGCTCGGTCAGCCTGCCCTGGCCGATCCCTGATTCGTTGTCCCAGACCAGCTGCCTAGGCACTGCGCCGGCCTCCTGCAGCAGCGACCACATCCCGCCCAGCAAATCAAAGGTCGTGCGGGTCGGCAGCATCCTGGCCTGGATGTATCCGGAGAACGCGCACGTCATCACCAACACCGGAGGCTTGCCCTCCTGCCCGTGACCCAGAGGCAGCGGCTCATGGGGAAACCACAAATCGCACTGCATCGCCTGGCCCGGTTCATGAACCAGCCGGTACACCGGATCCGCCGGCATATACTCGGGCCGGAGTCCACGGACCTTGTCCCGGAACAAGGACGCAGAGCCCGTCCAGCCGACGCGTTCGGCCAGTACCGAGGCCGGCATCGTCGGCGTCTGAACCAACAAGGCCCGCACCCGTGGCGCGTATGCATCAAAGCTCGAACCGGCCGGCTTCCGCTCATACTTCGGCGGCCGCTCCGCCTCCAACGCCCGGTCCACCGTCCCCCGGGAAACCCCGAGCTGCTTAGCCAGCTCCCTTTTGGAGATCTTCTCCGTCGCGTATCGATGGCGTATCTGCGCCCAAACATCCAATGTGATCACCTTCCATAATGGTCAGTGGCCTCATTTTCAGTTGGCGCTTTTGGCCCTATTTTCGGTTGGCGTCAACAGCCCCTGCCAGGGGCGTTCTGGATAGCTGTCAGCACCTCTTTCGGATACACGATCGCGTGGTCGCCCTTTGCCGCCGATTATTCGCGCTATCTCGATCCGCGACATGGCCCGAAGGCAGGGCTTTTCGCAGGGGCGGGCGTCTGGATGCCCAACATCGTGCTTCAATCCGCGGGAGCTGCCGCCGTCACTGCTGTGGGGCTCCAGCAGTGGGACTTCGCCAATCCGACGTCTTCCTACACCGATCTCCTACCTGGATGGCTCGGTGTTGCAACACTGCTAGCGATCTGGGTTGGAGCCCTATGCGCAAACGCCCTGAACCTGTACTCGAGTGGACTCTCTTTTGCGGCGATCGGTATCCATCCTCCGACAGCCTTCTCTCGCGCGGCGATAGTTCTGTGCGTGGGCGCCGTGGGAATCGCTCTCGGCATCCTCGCACTCGAGGACGTCTCGTCGTACGAGGGCTTCCTGCTCATCATGGGTTATTGGATCGCGCCCTGGCTGGGAGTGATTCTTGCGGATCGGTTTCTCGCTCCGCGTGTCGACTTCGCGGCGTACAGGAAGCCCGGCTTCCGCAATGTCGCGGGTCCAATTGCCATGGTCACAGCCATGGTGGCGTCCGTCCTGCTGTTCGCGAATCAGGCCCTGTACGTCGGACTTCTGCCCAGCGCACTTCCCGGGCTAGGAGACGTGACATCCCTAGCCGGCTTCCTGCTTGCCTTTGCCCTCTACATCATCATCCGCCGCGCCGTTCATCGTACGTCGCGGGCACCGCTATCCGATTCGAAGGAGTACCACGCATGACCAAGCAGATCTTCCTGGGCGCGTTCGAGGAGTTCACGCCCAATTTCATTAGCAACGCCTGGAGTCATCCAAGGAGCGACACCGAGGGTTTCGCCACGCTTCCTTACTGGCAAAACATGGCGCGAGAGCTCGAAGCCGGCGGCTTCGACTTCCTGTTCCTTGCCGAGGCTTTAGGCTACCCCATGCAGCCGGACGGCGCAGTGCCAGAGGTCGTCATCCGCGAGGCCGTGCAGGTTCCCGTACACGACCCGATGGCCCTCATTTCTGGTCTCGCAGCGACAGTCGACCGCCTCGGGTTCGTGGTGACCGCTTCGACGACAGCCCAGCAGCCCAACCTCAACGCCCGAACATTCGCCACCCTCGATCACCTTAGCCAGGGCCGAATCGCCTGGAATGTCGTGACCAGCGACAACCAGGTTGCGCTTTCGAAGTTGCTCGGGCAGACGAATGTGACTCCGCACGCCGAGCGGTATCGTCGGGCGACGGAGTTCCTCGAACTGTCGCTGAAGCTCTGGGAAGGTGCGTGGGAGGACGACGCGGTGGTGCATGACAAGGCAACCCGGACCTTCGCTGATCCATCGAAAGTCCACCGCATCACCCATCACGGTGACTTCTTTGACTTGGACGGATACTTCACCGCAATCCCGTCACCGCAGCGCACCCCTCTACTCCTGCAGGCCGGCACCTCCCCGGCCGGCCGCGCCTTCGCGGGAAGATTCGGCGAGTGTATCTTCATCCAAGACCGCGATCTCGACGTGGTGAAAGCTAACGTGGCTGATCTCCGCGCCCGTGCCGTGGAGAACGGCCGCGACGGAGGTGACATTAAAGTGATCGACGCCGTCGCGATTGTCGTCGGCTCCACGGAGGAGGAAGCGCGACGACTGCGCGAGGAGCTCGACCGCACGCCGTCGCGGGAATCTGCGGCTGCTCTCTTCATGGGCTGGAGCGGAGTCGACCTGATGAGCTTCCCTCTTAACGCCACGCTTGCCGACGTCTCGACTGAAGTGGGCAAGTCCACCCTCGGCACGTTCCAAATGGGCGACGAAAGTCCCACCATCGCCGAGATCCTCGACAGGATCACAAGTTCCATCGGCGGGATCCGGGTGACCGGAACGCCGGAGTCGGTTGCGGACCAGTTGCAGCACATCGTCGACTACACGGACATTGACGGTTTCCTGATCGAGTACACCTACGGTGGAATGGCGACCTACCGCGACTTCATTGATCATGTGGTCCCTCTCCTCCGGGATCGCTGGATGCTGCCCGACGAGCCCCGCACGGGTTCGATGAGGCGGCGCATCCTTGGTCATGACAGTGATCGGCTGCCGGACAACCACCCCGGTGCCGTATACCGAACCACCCACGGAGCCGACCCGGTCGCGCCGCCCACCGAAAAGGCAGTCCTCTCGTGACACTCCGGCCAGAGCACTTCGCAGACTGGAATCTCGTCTACGGGAACCCTGATACCGACAGTGTGCGAGCAACCTTTAAAGGCATCCCGTCGGGAGTCGTCGCTGTGGCCGCGGATGTGGAACGTATACCGACGGTGATGGTCGCCACCTCCTTTGCACCCGGTGTAAGTTTCAACCCGCCGATGGCTTCCTTTGCCGTGCAGCAGCAGTCGTCCACCTGGCCACGGCTACGCGGAGCTCCCCGTTTGGGAGTCAGCATCCTCGGAACCGCTCACCGCGGATCGGTCAACCGGCTGGCGTCGAGGAACGCCGCAGCACGCTTCGACGGTCTTGAGTACACACGGCTGCCCTCGGGAGCCGTCACCCTCTACGATTCGCCCGTGTGGCTCGAGTGTGAAGTCGCAGCGGAGCATCCCGCAGGCGACCACCTCCTCGTTGTGCTCGCGATCACCGGATCGAGTATCGCCCCCGAATACGCACCGCTCATCCACCACAACGCCTCGTTCGGCACCTTTCAGGCCGGGAAGCTTACGGACGGCCGCTCATAGCACCCCTGTAGAGCTGCGGGGGGTCCGTCTCGCCACGAAAGTGCCGCCACTTGCCATCAAGGGGCGGCACTTTCACGGAGCAGCGTGGACAACCGTTCGCCAGCGACAACCGTGGACGGCGCTTGAACCCCTTTTCCAGAGGAGAAGAGTCCGCCAACGCAGAGCCTCGTGCCGAAGCACGACGGTGGCCTTGGGGGAGTCTTCGTCGTTTTTCAGTACGGCTGGCCGGGTGTTTCATGATCAGATCCAGCGCTGCCCCGTGGCGGTGTTCGTCATAGCCGCGGTTAGGCTTCGGGTATTTCTAGCTTCCACGTCGAGGGGTCGACTGCGTCGGGATCGGGTCCGCCGCGTACCCCGCGGTCGAGGGCGTTGATCACGTTGAGGTCGTCGTCGACAAGGGCGAAGTCGAACACGTCGATGTTCTGCGCGATTCGCTGGGCGTTTGTGGACTTGGGTATCACCGAACGACCCTGCTGGAGGTGCCACCGCAGCATGACTTGTGCAGGGGTTTTACCGTGCTCTGCAGCGATACGACCGATGGTTTCGTCTTCCAGGACACTCTTTCGGTTCTCGCCCCATCCGGGGTAGAAGGTGATCCCACCTATGGGTGACCATGCCTGTGTCAGGATGCCATGCTCGGCGTTGGCGCGTTGGACCGCCGACTGTGTGAAATAGGGGTGCAGTTCCACCTGGTTGACGGCCGGGATGATCTCCGTCTGTGCCCGCAGCGCCGCCAAGTGGTGGGGCATGAAGTTGCTGACGCCGATGGATCGCACCTTCCCGTCTGCGAGGAGTTGCTCGAGCGCGCGGTACGCGTTGAGGGTGCGTTCGAAGTGTTGAGGCATGGGCTGGTGCAGGATCAGCAAGTCGATCTGCGAGACGCCGAGTTTGGCAGCGCTCTTTTCAAACGCGTGGAGCGTCTCGTCGTAGCCGTAATCGCTGACCCAGACCTTAGTCTCGATGAAAACATCGTCCCGGTCGATGCCGGACCGGCGGATCCCCTCACCGACCTCGCGTTCGTTTCCGTAGCCTGCGGATGTGTCGATGTGCCGGTAGCCGGCCTTGAGGGCGGTCTCGACGGCAACGGCGGTTTCTTCCGGCGCGCTCTGGAACACGCCGTAGCCGACCGTGGGCATGCTCACCCCGTTGTTCAGGGTAATTGGATAGTTCATCGTTCCTCCTGTGGGAAAAGTGATCGGGACGAAGCCCCTGTGGGGGCGCGTCTCGCGGGGCTGGTTTTACCGTTGGCGGGCGTTGTGGCCCAAGAGGCCAGGAGTCCCACCCGTTCGGCCGTAGGAGAGTTTGGTTCGAAGGTGTAGACGAGCATGGTCAGGCCGGGATCGGTAGTGAGGTCGAAGGACTCATAGCCGAACTCGAGGTCGCCCACGTTCGGGTGCCGATACCTTTTCGTGCCGCGCTGGTAGCGGATGACGTCATGGGACGCCCACATCGCCCGGAACTCCGCGCTCTGGGTGGAAAGCTGGCCAACGAGCCGGATGAGTTCCTCATCAAACGGGTCACGCCCGGCGGCCTGGTGCAGCAACGCGACCGCATTCCTCTTTGCCCGGTCGAAGTCGATGAAGAAGTCCACCGCGCGG
Source organism: Pseudarthrobacter sp. SL88 (assembly GCF_026672455.1). Taxonomy (NCBI): domain Bacteria; kingdom Bacillati; phylum Actinomycetota; class Actinomycetes; order Micrococcales; family Micrococcaceae; genus Pseudarthrobacter; species Pseudarthrobacter sp. SL88. The sequence goes on along the minus strand of NZ_JAPPRD010000001.1, from coordinate 2,087,974 downwards.
GGGTCAAGGAATTGGTACCTGGCCGCGTTGAATTTCTCCCCGCCCTGGACCGGACCCGGCAAGCCATACAGTGCCGCGCCCAGTCTGTTGGTCGCGACAAAGTCCAACCGGGAGTTTTGCACAAGGGCGGGAACGGTGATCGCATCCAGCACCGCCTGGGTTCCGGGGGCAACCACCGTCCGGCTCTTGGGCCGGGGGTTTCGGCGGCGCGGAGATGACGCTATGCCCACAATGTTCATCAGATGCTCCCGCTCGGTGTCATCCAGCTGCAGGGCGCGGGCGATTGCATCGAGCACCTCGAAAGACGCGCCGCGGGTATTGCCCCGTTCCAGCTTCGAGTAGTAGTCAGTGCTGACACCCGCCAGATGCGCGACTTCCTCCCTCCTCAGGCCAGGGACACGTCGGTGGCCGGGGAAGACCGGCACGCCCGCCTGTTCCGGGCTGATCCGGGCACGCCGCGAGGTCAGAAAACTGCTGATCTCCTCGGGAACGGACACCTCAGGCCTCGTCGATGGTGAGGTCAATGACCTCGGGGGTCGCGTCGTCGGGATCGATCGCACCTCGCCGGCCGCTGTCGAGCTTGGCGATGGCCGCCATGTCTTCGGCGGTCAGTTCGAAGTCGAACACGTCGAAGTTCTCCGCAATCCGTTGCGGATTCACGGACTTGGGGATGGCGCTGCGCCTTTCCTGAAGATGCCAGCGCAGGATCACCTGAGCGGGCGTCTTGCCGCGTGCCTCGGCGATGGCTTGAATTAACTCGTTCTGCAGTGGGGGGACAGAACCGTTTTCGCCGGCCCAACTGTATACACCGCCGATCGGCGACCAAGCCTGTGTCGTGATCCCCAGCTCCTTGTGGAGGGCGACCTGGACGGGCTGTTGGAAGTTCGGGTGTACCTCGACCTGGTTTACCGCGGGAACTACATCAGTCTCCCTCACGAGGGCACGCAAGTGATCTGGTTTGAAGTTCGCCACTCCGATCGCACGCACCCGTCCCTCTTCCAGCAGCCGTTCTGCCGCCTTGTAGGCCGCGATCGTCTGGCTCCAGTTCGCAGGCCAGGGCCAGTGCAGGAGGTAGAGATCGAGGTAGTCGACCTCGAGCCTAGAGGTACTGATCTCGAACGCGCGCAGTGCGTTATCGAAGCCGTAATCTGTCATCCATAGCTTCGTCGTGAGGAACACGTCCGCTCGGTCGACTCCCGACTCACGAATGCCCTGACCAACTTCGCGCTCGTTGAAGTACGCCGCTGCCGTGTCGATCAATCTGTACCCGGTCTGCAGCGCTGTCGACACAGCCGATGTCGCTGCGCTGCCCTCGCTCTGCAAGACTCCGAGTCCCAAGGCCGGGATCTCCAGTCCGTTGTTCAGGGCGATCGTTGTTTCTAACATGTCAATCCTCTCGTCTCAACACCAGTCAACCGGCTGCCAAGTCTTCCTGGAAGGGCGAGATGAACAGTGGTCGGCCAGACCACCCATCACGGCCACAAAACCGACAGTGCCCGAAAACTGCCAAGCGGTCAGCCTGGCCGCGGCGGTCCAAGAGGAGCGAGCGGGGGCCGCCATGGTCCCAGGCGGCGATATTTTGGCAAATCCGGCGGTAGAAGGTCAGCGGGTAGGTTGCATGATCACGAACGGAGCATCGGCTTTGATGCTTTGTCGTCGATTGGCGCAGGCCATCCAAGAAGGGTCGCTGGGTTTGTGGACATCATGTTCCGCAGGAGATCGTCCCCCGCCAGGGCTTGGGCCCAGGTCAATACTTCCGTAAAGGTATGGTCTTCATGCCTGGTGAACGGCCAATCGCTGCCGAAGACCATCCTCGCACCGCAGCCCCGCTCCACGAGTTCGGTGAACACCACCGCGGCTTGTTGGCGGGAGGATCTGTAAGGGCCGGAAACTTTGACCCAGACATGTTCGAAAAGGGCGAGCTCAAGCACGGCCTGAAGGGCCTCGGGACAATCAGATTGCGGAAGGCCCAAGTGGTCTATGACCAGTTTCCCTGGCCACGCTCTAACAGCCGCTGCGAGATGAAGCCATTGCCGCCCGGAGGCTTGGATTTCCAGGTGCCATCCATGCTTTGCCATCGTGACCGCTGCGGATTGCCAGCTCGGAGAGAAAAGATCCGGAAGTGGCTGGCCGATGAGATTCAGCCGGACACCTCGGACGCCTGCCCCGTGCAGGTCTTCCACTCTCCCTGCGGAGAGTTCGGAGCAAAGTTTTTCGGGTGACACCACGATAACTCCGCGAAGCCGGTCCGGTACGGCTGCGAGGGCAGAGAGAAGGTAGCTGTTGTCCGATCCCAGAAAGCTCGGCTGCACCAGAACGCCCCGATCCACTCCGTGGGCGGTCAGCACGTCAAGATACTGGTCCAGCGTGGCGGCGTAATCCGGCACGTATCTGGCATCGGCCACAGACGTCAGGGTCGGCTCAAAGATATGGGCGTGGGTATCAGTCGCGGCGTTGGGCAATCCAATCATGCAATCACTGTAAACGAAACAACTAATCATTTATAGGACTAGACCTATATAGGAATATCATCTAGGCTGTGAGGCATGACACAAGCTTCCAGTTCCGCGGCTTTGGCTCAGACGGATCAGCGACTGCCGCTTCACGCCCGGGTCAAAGACGACCTGATCCGGCGCGTCCGGGCAAACGAATGGGCCAGCACCACACCGTTGCCGCCCGAGTCTGCGTTGGCTGAGGAGTACGGCATCTCAGTGGGAACGCTGCGGCGTGTGCTTGCAGAAATGGCGGCGGACGGGATTTTGGAACGCCACCAGGGCCGCGGCACGTATGTTCGTCGGGCTACATTTCAGCACTCCCTGTTCCGCTTCTTCCGTATGCAGGGTGGAGCCGGACAGACGCCCGGCAGCCGCATCCTCGAACGGACCACGGAGGACGCACCCGCCCACGTGGCCGCCGCCCTGAAGGTCCCTGAACATTCCTCCGTCTTGCACCTTCACCGACTTCGCCTGTGGCAGGACACCCCTTTTCTGGTCGAAGACATTTGGCTGCCCCTGCCGCAGTTTCAGGCCATCACTGATATTGAGCTCAATGAGCTCGGCAATCTGCTGTATCCGGAATACGAAAACCGGATCGGCGTCATCATCGGCTCGGCAACCGAGGAACTTTCCGTCACCCAGACAACAGACGCCCAAGCAGAACTTCTGAGCTGCAACGCCGGGGAACCCCTGGTCAAAATCAACCGCACCGCACGAACCCACACCGGCGACGTCGCCGAGTACCGCGAGTCCTACGGGCTGGCATCATCATTCCGATACCAAGTGGAGATCAACTAAAGCCATGCAAGAACTCGTGGCCGTTTCCGGCCTTATTCTCATTTTCGGCCTGTCAATGTGGCGGAACATCAACATGGGCGCCGTCGCCCTGGTTGTTGCCTTTCTTCTCGGCGTAATCTATTTCGGTCAGACAGCCGCCGACATCGCCTCCGGCTTCCCTGGCAGCCTTCTGATCACCCTGCTGGGCGTCACTTACCTTTTCGGCATGGCACGGGCCAACGGAACGATCGACCAAATCGTCGGAGGCGCCGTCGGTGCTGTGCGGGGCCGGGTTGCCCTTGTCCCATGGGTCTTCTTTATCCTGGCCGCCATCATCACCGGATCCGGGGCGCTGTCTGCAGCTACCAACGCTATTCTTATCCCGGTGGGCCTCGCCTTCGCGCAGCGCTACAGGATTAACCCGCTACTGGTCGGGCTGTGCATCATCAACGGCACCAACGCCGGCGGTTTCTCGCCCATCGCCGTTTACTACAACATCGTCAACGGAGTCTTGGCGAAAGTCGGAGTCTCCGTCGACGCCGGCCAGCTCTTCCTCTGGACCTTCATCGCCAATGTTGTCATTAACGTGGTCGCGTTCATTCTGCTCGGGGGACTGGAACTGATGCGCCGCGGCCGTGAGGAAGACACTGCGGACTCCACCACCTCCTACCTCGGCGGCGGCACCGCCACGATCACCAAAACCGCTACCTGGACGGGCGAGAAAATCGTCACCGTGGTGCTCATGGTCAGCATTCTCGTCGGCGCCCTGGGCTTTAAGCTCGACGTCGGGTTCCTTGCCCTCGCCGCAGCCGTCGTTCTCTCCGCTCTGTACCCGAAACACTCCAAGGAAGCCCTCGGCCATATCGGCTGGAACGTCATTTTGCTGATCGGCGGAATCGTGACCTACATCAGCGTTCTCGAAACCGCCGGTGTCATCAAAGAACTCGCCAACTCCGTCGCCGGCATCGGCACACCTCTCCTCGCCGCACTCATGATGCTCGTTGTGGCCGGCGTCGTATCTGCCTTCGCCTCCACCAACGCCATGTTCGTTGTGCTCGTTCCACTGGCGGCACCCCTGCTCACTACCGGCTCCATCGGGGTCCTGGGCTTCGTGATCGCCCTCTGCATTGCCGCCTCGGCCGTTGATTCCAGCCCCTTCTCCACCGGCGGCGCACTGGTCATCGCCAACACCGAGGAAGACAAACGCGACAAGACCTTCCGCGGCATGATGATCTGGGGCATGTCCATGATCGCGGCAGCACCCCTACTGGCCTGGCTCCTCTTCGTCGTGATCTAAACCCAAAACACCAAGAGAAGGCGGGCTGATTTATCAGCCCGCCTTCTCTTGCTTGCCTCTGTACGCCTGCCCGGTGCCGAATGCTGTTTGTGCTTTTTCCGCGATTACACAGCCGCTCTGACGCCCGGGGAAGTCGGGCAGAATGACATTGCCTTGCGGCGGCATGCAGAATCTGGGCCCTCGGCAATGGTGCGACCCCTCAGATCGGGGCCGTCTCGCCCAAGAGTCGATGGATGTCTTGCCTCTACCGCAGAAACGATGGACGGCCAGGAGCCTTTGGAGATATGCGAAGGTGCCGCCGCTAGAACGGGCGAGAAGCCTCCGTCCGGCACGCGCGGCATATGCCGGAGCCAATATGGCTGATGGGGGACGCCACGTCCCAGTCCAGGTAACGTGCCGCGTAGCGCGGCGGGCCCACGGGCGCCGCGTGCAGCGACGTCATCCCCTTAAACGACACCCGGCCTCGCTGTGTGCCCCGGTTCCGGGCACCCCAACACGGCAAAGTGTGCGAGGGTCTTAGAGCAGCTGCTGGTATGAAAACCGACGGTCCACCGTGCTCCGAGTCACGGTCGATGTAGGTACCGGCAGGGACTCCCTCGCGGGTTTCCTCCGACTTAGGGTTGAATGCATGGATAACAGGGCTGAAGTGCGTGAGTTTCTTATTTCTCGCCGCGCAAAGGTGGATCCGAAAGAAGTCGGTCTCCCCGAAGGGACGAACAGGCGGGTGGCAGGACTGCGGCGCAGCGAGGTCGCCACCCTCGCTGGAGTGAGCGTTGAGTACTACACCAAGCTGGAGCGTGGTGCAATCAGCGGTGCGTCTCCGGAGGTGTTGCATGCCGTAGCGAAGGCGCTGCGGCTGAACGAGGCGGAGCGGGCGCATCTTTTCGACCTCGCCCAGGCGGCCAGCCCGGTCGCGCGGCCGCCGCGTAGGCGGAACCCGAAATCCTGGATACCGCACCAGAGCCTGCAGTGGACACTGGACGCTATCACCGTCGGGCCAGCGTTCGTGCGGAATGGTCGGATGGACCTGCTCGCGGCCAACGCTTTGGGCCGTGCTTTTTACCAGGACGCTTACGACATGCCGGGGCAACTACCCAACATCGCCCGGTTCACCTTCCTGGACGCGCGTGCACACAACTTCTACCCCGACTGGGATTCCTTCGCAGAGATCACGGTTTCGATCCTGCGAACCGAAGCCGGGCGCGATCGGCATAACAAGGAGCTGCATGACCTGATTGGTGAACTCTCAACGCGGAACGAAGAGTTCCGCCGGTTGTGGGGGGCACACGACGTCCGTCACCACGGCACCGGATTTAAAACCTTTCACCACTCGGTAGTCGGCGAGATGACGCTGGCCTACGAAGGCATGGAGATGGAGTCGGAACCGGGCTTGACCCTGACCATCTATGCCGCGGAGCCAGGCACGCCATCGGCCGAGCGGATGCAGCTGTTGGCCTCGTGGGCGGCAAGCGCAGATCCAGGGGCGCCGGACACGTACAGAGTGCCGAAGGCGGCCCAGGACGGTAAGCCGTCCAAACCTCGCGGCTGACCCGGGATTCCTGGTCCGACAAAGAGCTGGCACTGACGATAATAGGTCCGGGCTCTTGCGAATCGGCCGCTTCGACCTGCCGCCAGACCGGCTTGGCGCGCTACCCGACACAACGCGGATCGCTATCGCGGCCATGGAGCGGTAGCGCAGCGGCCGCCTCGTGCTTCGTGGAGGCAGAAGTCGGGCGATTTGGCCCCCGATGGACTACACACGCGATTCGCCGGGTCGGACACAGCCATCTGCTTGATCGGGAACGCGGTGATCAGTGCGAGGACCGCCAATGTCAGGAACGGGGTTGTGCCAGGCAACGCGGGGACACCGACGATGCTGGCGGGCAAGCCGCCGTCGAGGATGATGGCAGTGCGCGTGTGTGGAGCTTTGGGCCGACGGCCCTCGCGGTGACGACGACGTTGCGGATAGCGAACACGACCTGAGCCACGGAGGGCGCGAGCCGGCCCAGACGTCGACGGCGCTCTCGGAAATGAGACCGGCGACAATGAACTGGGAGATGGGGCTTCCCAGGCCAGGGAACTCCTATGTCTCTCAAAACCCTAGGGCTTTGAGAGACAAGGGTGTGAAGAAAGGGGGGCGTAGTTCAATCGGCCGGTTATGGTCCTTTTATGTACGTTTGAGGCTACTTGGCAGTGGCAACCCGGTTGCGTGGACGGGTCTGGGCGGGAATCCGGGTCACGGCCTCGCGCCGGGCACCCACCGTGTTTTCGATGGTGCCGATGCCTTCAACGGTCATCCGGACCACGTCGCCGGTGGTGAGCGGTGGGGGAGTCTGGGCGCCGTTGCGGCCCCAGAGTTCGGCCAGGCAGCCGCTGCCGCAGGTGCCGGAGCCGAGCACGTCGCCGGGCTTCACCACGGAGTCCTGGGAGGCGTACGCCACGAGCTCCGCGAACGGCCAGCCCATGTTGGAGAGCAGGTCTTGGCCGATCTGCTCACCGTTCACTTCGACCGCCATCGATATCGGCAGGAAGCCTTCGGCGTCTTGCCGATCCTCGAACTCATCCGCAGTGACGATCCAGGGCCCCAGGGTATTGGCGAAGTCCTTGCCCTTGCAGGGGCCGAGGCTGACCTTCATCTCGCGGCGCTGCAGGTCCCTGGCGGACCAGTCATTGAGGATGGTGTAGCCGAAGATGTGCCGGTGCGCCTCCTCGGCGGTCAGGTTGCGCCCGTCGCTGCCGGGGACGTGTCCGACGACGGCTGCCACCTCGGTCTCGAAGTCCAGGTCCGTGCAGCCTGCCGGTATGCCGATCACTTCGCCGGTGCCGGTAACGGTGTGCGGGTTGGTGAAGTAGAACGTGGGGGCCTCGTACCATTCCGCGACCACGCCGGCGGCACCGTCGATGCTTTTCCGGACCCCCTCCACGTGCTCTTCGAAGGCAACGAAGTCCCTGATCGTGGCGGGAACCAGCGGTACCAGGAGTGTCACCCTGGTCAGCGGCACCGGCGGCGCAGAGCCAACGGTTTCATCCGCCAGCTTCAGGGCCTCGGACAGTCCGGCCTCGACGAGCGTGTTGACCGTGTGCCCGGGCGGCAGGGCGTAGCAGTTGCCGCCCGCTACGAACCCGGCGTGCGTCCCGCCGTCGTCATTCCAGCGTGCGATCTTGACCATGCGTCGTCTTCCTTAAGCGGTCGGTCGGGCGGTAAGGGAATCGGCCGCGGTGATGCCCAGCCTGCAGGCGTTGCCGCCCAGGACCTGTGCCTCGTCGCCCGCTGGCAGTACGGCGGCGCGCACGTCGGTCACGGGACTGTCCGAGCCCATGTCGAAGGGGTAGTCGGAGCCGAGCAGCACCTGTTCCGGCCCGGCGGACGCCACCAGGGCGCGCAGTTCGGTGGGGCTGTGCACCAGCGAGTCGAAGTACAGCTTCTTCAGGTAGGACGACGGCGGTTCGGCGCACTCGCGTGCCTCCGGCCGGACCTTCCAGGCGTGGTCCGAGCGGCCCAGCGTGGTGGGCAGGTAGCCGCCGCCGTGCGCCGCGAGCACCTTCAGGCCGGGGTGCCGGTCCAGGACGCCGCTGAAGATCAGGTGGGACAGGGCCACCGCGTTTTCGGCGGGCTGGGAGACGGTGTTGGCCAGGTAGAAGCGGTCCAGCCGTTCATCCAGCGAGCAGCCGAAGGGGTGCAGGAACACCAGCGCGCCCAGCTCTTCGGCCCGGGCCCAGAACGGTTCGAGCCGCGGGTCCGAGAGCTCAACGGTAGTCCGGTCACCCTCCGGGGTGGCCGCGTACGAACCGATCTCCACGCCCAGCAGCCCGCACTCCAGCACCGCATGCTCCAGCGCCTCGACCATCAAGGCAGGGTGCTGGAGCGGCACCAGGCCCAGGCCGTTCAGCCGCTCCGGAGCCCGCTCCACAAACTCCCGGACTGCCCGGTTAGCGCGGCGTGCCAGCTCCAGGGAAAGTTCCCCGCCGGCGAAGTAGTAGAAGTGCGACGGCGACGGCGAGACCAGCTGCACGTCCACCCCTTGGGCGTCCATGTCCTGCAGCCGGCGGTCCAGGTCCGTCAGCTGCGGCCAGCGTTCCTTGATCATCTTCCCGGACGCGGCCATCGACTCGGGGCCGTTGCGCCGCACCTCCAGCTCCTGGTGCGTGGCGAACCCGGCCGGGTCCTGCTCGGCGACCAGCTGCTGCAGGGCCGGGAGCAGGACGTGCGCGTGGACGTCGACAGTGGGTGAATTGCTGCTCATGTGAATTCCTTTTACAGATGATGGATTGACTGGCGGCATCAATGCCGAAATGCCTACCGGACCGCGATGGGGTTTACGGGGGAGCCCACGGCGCCGGTGATGGGCAGCGGGGCTGCGGTGAGCAGGAAGTCGTACCTGCCGTCCGCGGCGCAGGCTTCCGCCAGGCCGTCCGGGTCCCACATCTCGCCCAGGAAAAGCCCCAGGTTGGGAATGGCGATCTGGTGCAGGGGCTGGAAGGCGGCGTCGAACTCGTTGGGCCGGACCTCAAAACCCCAGGTGTCGGTGGCGATGCCCGCGATCTCCGAGGAGTGCAGCCACGGTGCCGTGCTGAAGGACAGCCCGGGGGCGGAACCGCCGGCGTAGTCGCCCCAGCCGTCGCGGCGCGCACGGGTGTACTGTCCGGTGCGGATCACCACGATGTCCCCGCGCCGGACCTGCGAGCTGGGCCCCTGCAGGGCGATGGTGCGCTCCAGGTGCTCCACGGTGATGGCGAAGCCGTCCGGAAGTTCGTCGTCGGTCCGGCCGAGGTCCGGGCCCAGGGCGCGTCCGACGTCCAGCAGGACGCCACGGGTGACGATCTTGGCCGCGGCGGTTTCGATACCGGTGACCAGGTCGCCTTCGGAGGTGACCACGTCGCCTGCGGTGCGGCCGTTCCAGGCCTTGCCGCGGTCGAAGATGTGGCCCAGCCCGTCCCACTGCGTGGAGCACTGCAACGGCATCGCGATCACGTCGTCCGCGCCGCCGAACCCGTGCGGGAAGCCTTGGTTGCCGCGCTCGGCGTCCACGCCCGTGTCCGTCATGGTGTGCACGGGGTTGGTCCTGCGCCGCCAGCCCTTCTGCGGGCCGTTGGTGTCAAACGGCTGCGACAGCGAGTATGCCCCGCCTGTTGTCACGAGCGAGGCTGCCTCGATGCGTTTGCCGGTGTCGATGAAGTTCAGCGTGCCCAGCACGTCGTCCTCGCCCCAGCGGCCCCAGTTGTTGTACTTGTCGGCGGCAGCGGTGATGCTGGCCAGTGCGTCTTCACGCCGGATCACCGGGGAATCGTTGGATTCCCCGGTGCCGGTGTTTACAGCTGTTTCCTGATTGGTCACGGCTTACTGCTTTCCGTCGGTTGGACTCTGGTGCTGGGTGAGTAGGGCGCCCAAGGCGAGTGACGATGCCGTCTGGTACGTCGTCATGAAGTAGCTGCAGGATTGGAGAGGGCTGGTTGACTCGATCATGTTTGGATCCGGTCTTCGCCGTGGGATCGGACCGCTATCCCGGCCAGAGGGGTCATCTGGTACGCCGGCTCAGGATTTTGGGCATCATCTGTTTGCATGAAAACCCGAAGGAAGTGAGGGAGACTGCCCTCCCGGCATCAGCTAAGAGGCAGGTAGCGTCGGGACGAGCATCAGTCGACGCGGTACTCGTCCGCGATCTCTCGGACCCGTCCCAGGAGGTGAATGAAGTGGTCAACTTCTTCAGCTGTCATTCGCGAGCAGAGATGATCAATCCAGCCCGAGACACTGTTGTCGAGGTCCTTGAGTGTCTCTGTGGCGCGGGCAGTGGTGCGGAAGATGGGGGATGTCCGGTGGCCTGGATTGGGTGCTCGTTCGACCAGGCCGGCCTGTTCGAGAGCGTCTGTGAGGCGTTGGGTAGCTTGCCGCGATTGTCGCAGTTCCCGTGCAGCAGCGGGGACTGTGGTGCCGGGTCCCGACATCAGGTCCAGCAGCTGCCATCTAGTGAGCCCATGTCCTGTTGCCGCGACTGCCGCCTTTTCCCCGTTGGCATGGGTTGAGGCGGCAGTCCATGTGAGGAGGCGCAGCATGTGCCGCACGGCGTCGGGGTTAGTCACTGAGAAAGAATAGCGGTCAGCATGTTGCCTGGCCGCATTCTCGAATCCCAACATTTTCTACCCTCCTCGAAGCATTGTTTTAAGCAATGTCGTTAGGTTGCGACGGTCAGTCCGACTTTGCCCAGTGGTGCTGTTGCCTGTAATGCAAAGGCCTCGTCGATGTGCTCGAAAGAAAAAACCTTCACCAGAGGAACACGGACGTGGCCTTCAACGGCCAGGTCAGCGATTCTGCGCAAGAGTGCAGGGTCGCTGTTGGAGTGGATATTGACCATAGCGGGGCCATCGGTTGATTCGGCGGGTGCGGCGCTAAGTGTTGTGACTGCAGTGCCGTCCGGGCTGGCACTGCCTGCGATATGGAGGAAGGAATCGGTGTCGCGTGAGACGAGGTCGATGACGCCTCGTACGCCCTCTGGCCGCAATTGGCGCACCGCCGCAGCCACGTCGCTTGTTGTCCAGTCGATTGTGTCCTTCGCGCCGAGTTCCCGGACGTGCCTGTCCTCCTCGCCTGCGCGGGCGGTCGCAATGACATGCAGACCGCGTGAACGGCCGATTTGGATGGCAAATGATCCGACGCCGCCCGTTGCGCCGTTGATGAATACGGCGTCGCCTGGCTGAAGGTCGAGCGCGTCAAGGCATTGCAGGGCGGTTACCCCTGCCAGGCCCAGCGCGCCGGCGGCATCCCGATCCAGTGCCGCTGGCCGTTTGACGAGGAAGCGGTCCTGGTCCACGACGACGTACTCGGCGAAGGTGCCATCGCCGATGTAGTCGCGCTTGACCATGCCGAAAACTTCGTCGCCTGGGCGGTAGGCAGTTACCTGCGGCCCGACCGTGTCGACGATGCCGGCGAAGTCCCTGCCCTGCACCGCGGGAAATCGGTATTCGTGCATCGAGCGGAAGAAGCCGTTCGCTGTTGCGATGTCGACCGGGTTGATGGAGGAGGCCAGCACGCGGACCCTGACTTGGCCAGGCCCCGGTTCGGGGACGCTGACGTCGGCCAGGCGGGCCTTCTCGTCGAAACTATAGAGTACATAGGCGCGCATAGTTCTGCTCATATCATTGTCTCGGTTGGAGTGGGGCGGATTTCGGAGGTTGGGGCGGGAGGGTGAAAGTTCACTGGGATCTATCCGGTTCGCGTTGTCATCAGTCAGAAGGGGGCCCTGAGCGCGCCCAGTGCTCGTGCTCGGAGGGCGTTTTGCTCGGGCGCGGGTGCTCCCCGCTTGAGCATTTCGCCGAGTTCGACGCTGGTGGAGACCACCAGGTTGGTGCGTTCGAAGCGTCGGTTCATGAAGCGGTACAGGATGTCCTCCACGTTCCCCCCAGCATCAATTTCTTCACCCAGGACGACGGCGTCTTCGATAGCCATGGCACCACCGGATGAGAGATGGGCGGTCGTGGCATGGGCTGCATCGCCGACGGCCAGGACTCGGCCCTTGAACCATGGGGCGGGAAGCATCAGCCAGTGGTAGTCATTGATGACAATGTGGGAGTTGTCGTCCAGGCGCTTGAGCAGTTCCCGGGTCAGGGGAGCATCGAACTGCTCCAAGTTCTCACGAACAACGTGGCGGGCCTCTTCCTGCGTGAACCGGGGCGGCTGGTCGTAGTCGCGTCCGGTGGCGAGATAGATGCTTCCATCGCGCAGCCGGACCAGGACCACCAGGTTGGAGGCCTGGTAGAAACCTGTCGGTCCGAGGTCCGGGACGCCGGGAATTATCCACCGGAACATGGTCGTGCCCGTGTACTGCGGCTGGACCGAGTCGCCGAACACCATGGACCGTGTAGCCGATCTAACGCCGTCGCTAGCGATGACCAGGTCGTAGTCCTTGGTGGTCCCGTCGGAGAGGGTAACGGTCGCCGAGTCATCGTTTTGTACGAGTTCTTTGACCGTCGTGGCGTTGTAAATCACCGCGCCGGCCTCTTCTGCAGCGGCTCGGAGGATGCGTGCGAGTTCGACACGATGAATGGCAACAGCTGATGGCAGTCCGCTTTCAGGCTCGGGCGGCATCGGAGGCGTTGGTATGACCTCGCCCCTTGCGTCCAGGTAGCGGAAGATGTCCCTTTGCGGGTGGACTGCTCCTGCTTCGAGCAGTTGATCGAGGAGTCCAAGCTCGCTTAGCGCGTTGATGGCTCGATTCTGGATGGTGATGGCTGCGCCGGCGGGCTCATCACGGAGTTCCACAACGTCGCAGGCAACTCCGCGGCGACCCAGGGTGGTGGCGGCGGTAAGTCCTGCTATGCCCCCGCCAACGATGAGGGCTTTTCTAATGGTGGGCATGCACTGTCTCCCTTGACATGGTTTTGCAGATGGTCAGGTCACGATGTCGCGTAGCTGGTGGCCGCGCAGGCGCCCTAGGTAGCGCTGGAGGAACTCGATGCTGAAGCGTCCCTCCAGGCGCAGAGCCATCTTGTACATGAGGAAAGGATGAGCGCCCATGTCAAGAAGTGCCGCATAGTCCTGGGCGGTAATGGCGGTCGCTTCTTGCGGGGTGAGGTCAAACCGAGCGATATAGTCGTCAGGCTGCTCCCGGAGCTGCTGTCCGTTTTCAGGGGAGGTGTAGACGCCCCAAAGCGCTGAGTTGATTCCGTAGATGCTCACCGGGGTCCTCCCTGAGTGATGGTTTCCTGTTCCCATTCCAGGAATGTATTGACGAAGCTGGCTGGTGATGAGGTGAGGTCGCACCACGAGGGGACGGCGCCGCGGGCTGCTCCCCAGGCGACGAGATGCACCAGGAAGCCCGGGGTGCCGTTTCCCTGCTCGTAGAGTTTGTCCCAGGTGCACTCCGGCAGCAGGTCATCGACCCGGCCGTTGGTGAACAGTTCCCAGGTTCGCAGATCCCAGGCTGTGACGGGTTCGCGGGTGAAGCGGTCCATGGCTGGTCCGCCGACCGAATTGGTCATGTGCCCTGTGGCCAGGACGGCGACACGCAGATCACCCGGTGCGGCAGCAATTGCCTCGCGCAGCGCCACGCCCAATTCGAAGTAGCGCTGGCCTGGGGGGAGTGGGGGGACCAGGACATTTGCCCACAGCGGGACGACGGGGATGTCCTGTTCCGGACGGAGCGCCTGGAGAGGAACGGTGAAGCCGTGGTCGATGCGGTAGTCATCGGATGCCGCAAGGTCGAACTGCCGTGAGAGCAATGCTTCCAGGAGGTAACGCCCGAAGTCGTGATGACCGGGGGCCTTGTACGGCCCAAGGCCGTACACTTCTCGTTCCCACTGAAAAGGTCCTTCGCTGCGTCTGCTTTTCCCCACGGCGAAGGTCGGGATGTTGTTGTAGAACCACTGGTTGAAGTGGTCACCGGAAACCATCACGAGGAGGTCCGGCTGCGCCTTGGCCAATGATGTACGGACACGCTCATAGTCATCCCGGATCCGGCGAAAGACGGGGTGTCCGGCGTCTGCATTGGCGACCTGGTGGGGGAGAGTTGGGTCGTGCGGGGCGATCCCGATGTACACGAGTTCGGCCATTGTGACTTCCTTGTCTTGAGAACGGGCAGAGTCCAGCTGCTGCTAATCGGACGGGTAAGAGGGATACACCGGGGTGCGCCCGTTGGTGTCTTCTGCCACGCAAAGGTTGCGTTGGCGGCCCAGACCGGTAAGGCTGGCGTCAATAATGTCCCCGGGTCGCAGGAAACGGTTATGGTGAGCGCCGTTGCCCGGAGCCGAACCCAGGAAAATATGGTCACCAGGCATCAGGTTCACTCGCTCGGATGCGTAGGTCACGAACTGCTGGGGGCTGAAGATCATGTCGCCGGCCGGCCAGTCCTGCATCCGCGTCCCGTTCAGATCAAGCTGGATCTGTACCTTGGCCGGATCCACGAATTCCTTTGGCACAACGAAGGGTCCTGCGATCTTGAACGTGGGCTGGTGCTTGCCGATCCAGTCGAATCCGAAATGGATATCCGTCCGGCGAAAATTGTCAGGGGTACCAATATCGTTCATGATCATGTACCCGGCGATCGCTGAATCGGCCTCTTCGGGGCATACAAACCGCCGGGTCTCGCCTACAACGACACACAGCTCCAGTTCCCAGTCGGGCTGCTCCCCGATGAGCGGCAGTACAAGGTCGTCGCCGGCCCCGGCCAGGGAAGAGTGAAGACCGGTCCAGAAGAAGGGCACGCCGGTGCGCGATCGCTCCTCCATCAGCTCCAGATTCCGGGCGTAGAAGACTTCGTCGGTCTCTCCCGGCAGCCTCTTATGCTGGTTGAACTTGTTCTTGGTCAGCATCTGCGCGGTGTGCGTTTTAAAGTTTTGCCCTGCCCCCATGAGGTTCGGGTGTGCCAGCGGCGGAAGAGCGCGGTAGCTCGCGTACTCACCGGTCACTGCAGGTGACCCGGCTAGGTCAAATAGCCGGGCAAATGCCTGGTTCCAGTCGGCAAACACAGCATGCGTATCAATATATTGCGTGGACAGGTCAAGCACGGTGCCATCCGGGCGAACGATCGCCGGGAATTCACCCTCGCTGTTTCGCAGACGGGCGACACCGAAGCTTCCTTCGGCGAGGCCAACAGGGCTATCGCTCATACCCACTCCTTTGTGTCCTGGGGCACATCCATACCCTCATGACAACATCTTGCTAGATTAGCAACATGTTGTCAATCGATTTCCTTCGTGGCTCCAGACGGCAGGCCGGCTACCCGGGCCTAGCCGTCCGTTGATGGTCCGCAATCGCGGCCGAGGGTGATGATGTGACGCAATACATGCCTCTTTTGCCACCTGAGAACACGCGTTGCAGTGTCGCGGATGAGCCCGGCTTTGTAGCCACAGGGGCGCCAGCGCGCTCCGAGTCGGCACCCCGCCAGCGTGAGGCGGGATCCGTCAATGCGCACCACGCGGGCGGCTGTCCTGCCGTACATCGCGCTAGTCCCGTATCGAATGCATGGCAATCTTGGCAACATGTTGACAAGTCAGTTATGCAACAGCAAAAATCAGAACCTCCAAGTGTGCCGTACGTCACCCTCTCGATGGGCAAGGACGCAAATCCCAAGCAATGGCACTGCACGGTGGGCACGAAGTCGACGTGCGCGCCGACCATCTTCCCAATACCCGAAGAAAGACTTGGATTTCCCTCCCAAATGCAACCTGATTCTTCGAAGGGGAAAATCAGATGAAGCCACTTTCAAGTCCTGCCACAACACCGCAAAAGGCGCTGGATCTTTCTGAGGCTACCTCCGAGGGGCGTTTGCCGGCAGTCCTCCTGCTCGCCGGCAGCTGTATGCCGGTCCTCGGCGCCGTGCTTCTCGCCCCGGTGCTTCCGTCAATGACATCAGCTTTCGCTGATATTCCCGGCGCGCAGATACTTGTGCCGGTGGTTCTCACCGTCCCCGCATTGATGATCGCGTTGCTGGCACCATTTGCAGGGGCGATAGCGGACAAAGTTGGCCGCAAAATGCTTCTGCTCGTCGCCATGTTCGTCTACTCCATCTTTGGGACAGCACCCCTGTGGCTCGACTCCCTGCCAGCAATCCTCGCGTCACGTGTCGGCGTTGGCATCGCCGAAGCGGCGATCATGACGGTCTGCACGACGCTTATCGCCGACTACTACTCCGGCAAACAGCGCGACAAATACCTCGGCATGCAGGTTCTCGTCGCTACTCTCGCGGCGACTGCCTTCTACGCTCTTGGCGGTGCACTGGGCAGCCAAGGCTGGCGGATGCCTTTCTGGCTATACCTGGCCGCAGCAATCATCGCTGTTCCTATGGCACTCGTCCTGCGCGAACCCATCCACCGCAGCGAAGATCACGCCAAGTCTGCGGTGCCGTGGCGGCAGGTAGCCGTTCCCTCGGCGGTAACCCTCTTCGGCGGCATTGTCTTTTACGCCCTCGTCGTCCAACTGCCCTACGTCCTCTCAAACCTGGGTGTGACCGAAGTTGGAGTGATCGGAGCCGGCACCGCACTGGCTTCACTAGCCACCGCAGCGGGAGCCTTTGCCTTTCGCTATATTTCCAGCGCCGGCACCGGCCGCCTCCTCCCAGTGGCATTCGGACTGGCTGCCGCCGGCCTTACCATCGTCGCAATCGCCGGTTCCGTGCCTGTCGCGCTGGCCGGGGCCGTCGTGACCAGCGCCGGCACCGGGCTTCTGCTGCCCTCCCTGCTGACATGGGCTTTGTCCGATTTGTCGCTCGAGCAGCGGGGCCGCGGCACCGGCGTCTGGACCGGCTCCCTCTACATCGGGCAGTTTGTCTCACCCGTCGCCCTCGGAATCGCGGCGGGAGCGGTCAACGGGCTCCCGATAGCCATGGGTATCCTAGGCGCCCTCTCTGCAGTCGCGGCGGTCGCCGTCGCCATAGCCCGTCCACGGCAGCAGTCCATCACTGTCTGAGGGCAACCTGATCCTCGGCACAGACCTGCTGCAGCTCGGCATCGGAGCCGCCTGATCCTTACCTCCGTAGTCGCGCCTGGCCTTGTTCTCTGGACAGGGCCAGGCAGCCGACCCCTGACCTCATCCTCTGCGGGGGAAAGGGAGGTCAATTTCTAGGCTCGTCCTACAAGGAAGTCAAGATCCCAGTTGTCAGGTTGCGCTGTACCTCTTACTCATGGGAGCTGGGGCCTGCTTTTCCACATGCAGTCGCTCCATAAGTCACTGTGATCCCGGAGGACCCGTAATCAGCCGGAAGCAGAAGCCAATCCGTGAGACTGCGGTTGCAATTGATTTTGTCCGTGATTTCGCACGGCAGTCGCCTGCGGAGTGGGTTCGTGGTTGCCAGCAAGGCCGCTCAGTTTGGTGATTTGGTGTCCTTCCCAGCGCCAGACCTGGGACTCTGCCTTGAGATGACCGGTATATCTGTCAATCGAAGTGCAATGGGGCAGCCACTCTGTATCCCAATCCTGGTAGGTGGCCCTGTACAGCACTGCACTTTCCCCGAACCGGAGGCTGAGGTTGCTAACAGTCTGAACGGTATCGGTGGCGTGCCCGAACCATCGATGATCCTGATTGGTTCGATTCTCTACTTTACAGTTGGCCGTCCAGCCTAACTGTACGGGACCATGAGTTCGTTTAGGTCCTTGACATCACGCCTGCAGACTGCACCACTAAACGCGTTCACTAGACTCTCCAGGTGATGCCGGGCGGCCGTGAGGTTGGTGCGGTATTCCATGTCCACTCGGGCAGCCGCCAAGATGTTGTCAGCGGGGACGGGACGGGTTTCGGCCGGCATGGTTCCTCCTTGGCACGTGGGTTCCAGCTCAGCCGGTGACGGAAGCGGGGCGGGGACGCATCCCGCTACGGCCGACCGCTGAAGTCTCTTGGTGCGGAATCTCGCCTGAGCCGCGTTTGATCAGGCGACTCGGCAGGGTCACCGTCCGGGCGGGATCGTTCGGCTCGGTGACTCTGGCGAGGAGGGCAGCCTGTCTGCCGACTTCTTCCGGGTCGCGGACGACGGCTGAGATATGCATTCCAGCGGACAGTTCCGTTTCATCGAACGCGATGTAGGCCAGTTTGCGCTGGTTGTCGATACGGGCCAGGAGCACTCCGGTGCTGATGCCGAGGTTCAGTGCCAGGGCTGCGCTCGGGGAGAGGGGAGCCGCATTAGGCCGGACATGGCTGCTGGGCCTGCTCCGAGGTGACAAGGCCGTCGACAATTAGTTCAGGAGCAGGGGCGACGCCGTTCTTTGTCAGGGCGGCTCTGCAGCCGCTGAGTCGCTGCCTGGCCCGGAAGGAGTCACTTCTACCCGCCAGGGCAGCTATTCGACGGTGGCCAAGGTTTAGGAGGTGCTTCGTTGCTTCCTCGACCCCCGGTCGTCGTCGGTAATCAAAACATCAACGTCGATGCCTTCAGCGGGACGACCGACGAAAACTACGGGAGTGCCGAAAAGGTGGTCTGGTGTGAGGTAGCTGCGTTCGTTTCCGTCGGGCATCATCATCAGCGCGCTGATTCTGCGGTCGATCATGGCTTTTGCGAGCTCCGGCTCGCGCGAAGAATCATCGTCCGTTGATCCGGGGAGCAGCTGCAGGCCTGCCCGCCGCAACTCCCTTTCCGCACCGGCTGCGACTCCGGCCTGGAACCCACTCCACGATCTTCGCCCAGGGACTGTCGTCGAACATGACCGGATTCGACGACTTGATCACCCGCGACGGCGGCGGGCTGGTTGACTATGCCCGGATCAGCGGAATCACACTGCAGGCCTGGTCGCCGTTCCAGAAGGCCTTTCAGGACGGGGTCTTCCCCGGCTCGCCGGACTACCCGGTGCTGAACGCCGAGCTAGACCGCCTCGGGGGCAAGTACCAGGTGACACCGACGGCGATCGCGGTGGCGAGGACTACCCGGCACCCAGCAGTGATGCAGGTGGTCCCCGGCACCACGAAGTCCCAGCGCATCGTCGACGCCTCGGCAGGCTCCGACATCCTGCTCACGCGCAGCGAGTGCTACGGACTCATCCAGGCCGCGGGCCACAACGTTCCCTGAAATCCACCGCGCGAATACACACCACGCGCGACAAAGGAAGAGCCCCGGATCCGGCTGGATTCGGGGCTTCTTCGGCGTCAGGCGCTAGGCGGAGGGGTTACTGGGCAGTGTGGCCGGCGTCGACGGGCAGAGCTGCGCCGGTGACGTAGCTGGCTGCGTCCGAGCACAACCAGAGGACCGCAGCGGCAATTTCGTCGGGTCGGCCGAGGCGGCCCAGCGGCACGCCGGCGGCGGCCTGGTCGCGGTCGAGCTCGCCGCCGTCGGCCATACGCGCCACCATCGGGGTCTCGATGGTGCCGGGGCAGACGGCATTGCAGCGTACGCCATGCTTCCCGTACTGCAGGGCGACGCTCTTCGTGGCACCGATGACGCCGTGCTTGGTGGCATGGTAGGTGCTGCGGCCGTCTCCGCCTACCAAGCCGCCGAGGGAAGAACAGTTGACGATCGCGCCGGAGCCCTGCTCTCGCATCTGCTTCAGCTCGTGCTTCATCGAGGCCCAGACGCCCTTGAGGTTGACCGCGACGATTTTGTCGAAGGCCTCCTCGGTCTCGTCGGCCGAGTCAACCGGGGGCAGCATGATGCCGGCGTTGTTGAACGCCATGTCCAGGCTCCCGAAGGCCCGAACGGTGGTGCGGACGGCGGCGGCGACCTGATCCTCGATAGTGACGTCGCATGGAATTGCGATGGCTTTGAAGCCCTTACCAGTCAGCTCGTCGGCGAGAGCCATGGCAGCGTCGGCGTCGCGGTCGACGATGGCGACGTTCGCGCCGGACTCGGCGAAGGCGCGGACGGTGGCCTCGCCCATGCCGGCGCTGCCGCCGGTGACGAAGGCGGTCTCGCCTGTGAAGTCGTAGTAAAGTTGGGTCATTTCTCTCTCTCCTAACAGTGGTGGGCGTCGATGATGTCGGTGGGGTCCGTTGCCAGCCGACCGGCGGGAGCAGCAGGGATGTTCAGTTCGGCAGATTCTGTGCCGCGCTGCCAGATGGAACGAGCCATCAGACGTAGGCCAGGAACCGTCCAGCGAAAATTACGCCCGTCCATGTCGTCATGGAAACGACCGCCGAGACGCGGGCAGCGACCGGTGTCACGTCGGCGGCCGCCCATTCGTCGACTCGACGGTGGACGCCGCGGTGAAACACGAGGACGTTCAGACCGGCCAGGAGCAGGAGCCCGAGTTTCCACGGTGCGGCACCTGAGCCAGCGACGCCGACAGCCTGCGCGCTGAACAGCAGGATGCCCGTGACGACCGCGACGGCCAGTCCAATGTGGGACACGGGCAGGAGGTAACGCGCGGCCCTCGTGACGGATACCAGCGCACGTCCCACGCCCAGGAGACGGAGGTCGAACGCAAAGGCCGGGCCGACGAGCACTGCGAGTCCGAGGATATGGAGGCTCTCAAGCGTCGGATACATGAAGGGGGTGGAGCGCACGGCATCACCGAGCACGGAATCCTGCAGCCAGCGCAGGTTCTGTTCAAGCCATTCAGGCATCCTGGCTCCGATTATCCTGGCGGTTACGGCGGCGTATGTAGAGGACGCCGCCGGCGGCCGCGACGACGAGGACGGCACCGAATACCGCCCAGACTGCCCATGTCTGCGGGCCGCTGGCGTCGGCGATGTCGGTATCGTTTGCCTGAGAGTCCGTCTCCATTGGGTCCTCCACGGTTGACGGCACGGTGACAGGCTCGTCGCCGGCCTTAGCATGCCCTGGCAGTGGTGCCCTGACCGGGAGCGTATTTCCGAT
Organism: Pseudarthrobacter sp. SL88; assembly: GCF_026672455.1. Lineage (NCBI taxonomy): Bacteria > Bacillati > Actinomycetota > Actinomycetes > Micrococcales > Micrococcaceae > Pseudarthrobacter > Pseudarthrobacter sp. SL88. Next base: position 2,067,182 of record NZ_JAPPRD010000001.1, on the reverse strand, counting down.
CACCTGGTTAACGGGCGCATGATCGTCGCCGTACCAGAACGCGACCGGACGGAAGAGGCCGTCATCGGTACTGTTGATGTACCCGACGCCCTGGAAGCGCTCTCCAACCTCCAGGGAGCGGTTCAATCCGTTGTTGCTCGACCACCACGGCGGAGCGATGATGACCTCAAGCTCGTCGTGGGGGCCGTCATAGGTGGGAGCCGCCTCAACCCTGATACTGTCCTCCGGTCCCGACAGCTCATCGGGGATCGGCAGATCAGGCGTGCTGGCCGGAAGCTGGGCATCCAGTCTCACATCAAAAAGCGAATGCGGATCGCCCCAGGTCCCCTCGGACGAGACGGTGCCGGCGATGTAGACGAGTTCATTGGTCTCGAAGCCGCTCCAGCCGTGGTGCGCGGCGGCCGGTGACACCGGAACCAATGTGATCGCAGCGGCGGCGAGGAGAGCTGCCGTGGCCAGAAGGCCTCGGCGGAGTGGACGGTCGGTGTGGGTGGAGACGCTCAAAGTCGTCGATCCTCTCTGTGGGCGGTGCGGCTCTCTTCTGGTGAGCCTGGGCCGGTGTTCAACTTTCCGAGGGGAACGCGACGCCGGTCTGCTCGGCGTAGGCGGCCAGCAGCCGGTCCTGCGCCTGAGGGTCGTGCACAAGTTCGTTCACGCGCGTCTCGACCTGCTGGTGGAAGAGGAACTCACCGGTGACGTCGCTGCCGGGCTCGACGCCCTCGGCCAGCCAAACCTGAGTCATATAGCCGTCGCGAAGGCTGTCGGGCGTGCTGGTGTTCCCGTTGTGGAAGCCCATCAGCGTTGGGATCCAGCCGGGCGCGACGGCGTTCACCTGCCGACTTGGCCAGAGTCGGGCCGCTGCCGTGGCGATCATCGCGACGTGCAGCTTGCTGTCTCCGTAACTGATGCCGCCGCCCGAGCGCACCTCGTCAAGCCTGACGCTTCCGCCGAGGTGCAGGTCGGAGGTGAGGTAGCTCAACTGCTGCGGCGGGGTCACCAGCGCGGTGAGCAGGTAGGGCGAGAGGGAGTTGGAGTTGAGCAGATCGCCGTCGGGGAGCCCGTACTCGCCGGCATTGTGGATGATGACGTCGAAATCGCCGAGGGCGTTGATCTGCCCGGCCAGCGCTCTCGTCTCGTCGAGGTCGAGCAGATCGCCGGTCACTACGTGCTCCAGGCCCGGCAGGTCGCGCCTGACGTCGGCGGCGCGTTGAACGTTGCGGGCGTGGGCGACGACTGTGTGCCCGCGCTTGAGGAGATATGCCGCGCAGAGTTGCCCGGCACCGGCTGCGGAGCCGGTGATGAGGATGCGCTTCGTGTCGCCGGCGAGCGGGTGGATGTTCTCGTGGATCCAAGCCAGCTCGTCGGCGACTTGTCGGGTGTTGTAGACGCCGACGCCGTACAGCCCGCCCTGGGCCCCGACGTCGCCTCCGGATGTTGGAGGGCGGTCGGGCTGAGTTCCCGTAGGCGCAGGCGTCGAGGCGTTCTGCGGGGGAGCGCTGGTGCAGGCGGCCAGGACCACTGCGCCGAGCGCCGTTCCGGTTAGCAGGAGGCTGCGCCTGGTACAGGGAATCGCATTAGGCGTCATTCTCATCAATTCCTTTGCTCAGCCGACGACGGCTATGGTCAGCTGCTGCCGGTCCAGCAGCTCGATACGGTCGATGGCTTCGGTCTCGCCGGTCCTGGCAGGTCGGTTTCGAGAAGGAGAGTTGCCATCTGCCTGACTCTCAGGCTCTACGACCCGCCCTTGGTTTGCACGGGAGCCGGGCTCACCGGGGATGACGCAGGGCCGCATCCCGCGAGGTGTAGCGCCAGCGCGATTAGGGCGCCGTCGGCTGTTGTGGGCTGTCCGCATCGTGGAGGTCTCCGGGTCGTTCCGAGGTCTACACATCAGATTCAACAGCGAGAATTGAAAGCCCGGGAGTCCCTGTCGAGGGGGGTACCAAGAGGGACCCCCGCGCCGCGGTGATAAAGGGTCCTTGGATGTGGCAGACGGACACCGCAGGGAGGTCTTCATGATTTCGCGGATAATTTCTCGGATCCCAACAGGCATTGCGGTCCCGCAGCGGTCGCGCGTTCGTATGGCCCTGTGATGAGCAGCAGGGCCGACCAGTGCCGGCGGTTGGGCGGCCCTGCAGGCCATGAACGACGGTGGAACGAAGGCTGCTGTTTGCCGGCGATGAAGGAGCCGTCGCCACGAGCGCCTCACGATTGGTGCAAGCATGCTAATAGATAGACGGCTCCACCTGCGGCAGCGGTGACACCTAGGTGCCGCACCATGGGTAGCCGCATGTCCGGGTTGGCCGCGGCCGGGCCAGCTTTGGCTGCGCCGACTGCTTCCCGCAACCGCCTGGAGCCTGGCGACACCTCGAATGGGGCTGACAACTTTTACACCAGCGATCAGGTCACCGTGAAGAAGATATCGTTCAAGAACAAGTACGAAATGAAGGTTGTGGGCAACCTTTTCGTCCCCAACAATCTGAACGGTGGGACGACTCACCCGGCACTCGTGGTTGGACACCCCATGGGTGCAGTTAAGGAACAGAGTGCCAACCTGTACGCCACCAAGATGGCCGAGCAGGGGTACGTAACGCTTTCCTTCGATCTATCGTTCTGGGGTGAGAGCGCCGGCAAGCCCGGAAACTCGGTCTCTCCTGACATTTACGCCGAGGACTTCAGTGCCGCCGCCAACTACCTGCGCGCTCAGGCCTTTGTGGACAGGGAACGCATTGGAGCAATAGGGATCTGCGGCAGCGGCAGCTTCGTGATCAGCGCTGCCAAGATTGATCCCCGGATCAAGGTGATTGCCACGGTGAGCATGTACGACATGGGCGCAGCGAACCGCGACGGGCTCAACAAGTCCGTGACGCTGGAACAGCGCAAGTCCTTCATCGTGCAGGCAGCTGCGCAGCGCGACGTCGAATCGGCGGGCGGCGCCATCGAGTACACCGGCGGCACCCCGGACGAGCTCACGGCAGAATCCACGGCGGTGGACCGGGAGTTCTACGACTTTTACCGGACCGCCCGCGGCTACCACCCGAACACCACCACTCACCCCGCCCTGGCCACCAACACCAAGTTCATGAACTTCCACCCGTTCAACGACCTGGACCTGATCTCACCGCGGCCGCTGCTGTTCATCGCCGGCGACCAGGCCCACTCCAGGGAGTTCAGCGAAGAGGCCTACCGCCTCGCCACCGGACCGAAAGAACTCTTCTGGGTTCAAGGAGCCGGCCACGTAGACCTCTACGACCGCGTGGGTCTCATCCCCTTCGACAAGCTCACGGACTTCTTCCGGGCCCAGCTCTAACCAAGGCAGGTGGCGCGCGCCGTCCCGCGGCGCGCGCCTCTCACCGGCTGCCAGCCTAAGAACGCGGACGTCGGCCGCGCGGGGAGGCAGCCGCGGAATTCGGTATCATCCGCAATTTCCTGGTTCCGCCCACCAGCGGAGTCGGCGGTGTGATCGCCAAGGAGTTATGTTCCGGGCCGCCGCTGCTGGTCGGGATTTGACCGCCTCCGCAGACAACTGGCTGGCCACTCAATGGCCCGGGACTGTGACCATGCCCTACTGGTCTGACCAGGTGCTCCATGCCGCCCCAGCGCCCGACGGTATCCAACTAGGCAGCGCAGGTTTCCGTTGAGGATCGGCGGAGGTGACCCTGCGCACTAACAGGTGCCACTAACCGAAACTCTCTGGAGTGTCCAGACAAATGAGGGAGACTTCCGCACCTCAGTAACACGTCTCGACCGACGAGGCGGACTCCGTTCCCTACCTGCCGGCAACGGCCGCTGAGTGGCCACGCGCGGCAGGGGCTTTGACTCGGTTATTTGGGGGTCCCTCCCAGTACCCTTCACGACAGGGGCTCCTACACATTCTCGCCAGGTGCTTTGCTGGAATGGTCCCACCTTCATGATTTGGAACGGATCCTCTCCCATGCACCTGAAGACACTGGCCCTGGCGGCGATGTGCGTGCTGGCGTTGCCCCTGGCGGGGTGCGGCGCCCCGTCGGATCGCCCGGCCCCCAGTAATGAACCGGCGTCCTCCCCGATGGAAGGGTCCACGGAGACCCACGGATCGCCGTCGCAGCCTTCACCTGTCCCGTCCTCCGCAAATGTTGCGGACAGCACCCCGATCACCATAGATATCGGTGGCGGGGTCGTGACAGGTAGGCTTTCCGGCAACGCAACTGCACGATCCCTGGCGGGGATGCTTCCCGTCACGCTCTCGTTCAGGGACTACGGCGGGCAGGAAAAGATCGCAGTGTTGCCGGAGCCACTCCCGCTCGACGGCGTCCCCGCCGGCGACAGCGCTGATCCACTGGCAATCGGCTACTACGCGCCAGACCAAGCCATCGTCCTCTATTACGAGCACGTCGGGAACGCACGCGGAATCGTGGGAATTGGATCGTTCGACGACCTCCGTCCTATCCGGGACCAAACGGAAGAGTTCACCGCCACATTGACTGCCGCGAGGTGAGCTTGCAACGCAGCAGCACCCCGAATTCTCCACCAATGAACGGAACCATGTTGACCCGAGCAGACTTCCAAGATGACCTCGGCCAAGCGCCCGTCGACAGCCTGCCCTATGAAGACCTCGGAACGTATGGGGATTCGGAGGCCGCGGCGCCGGAAAGCGATCCTGCCGCCCCGGCAGAGCTGTTTCCCTGGGCGGCCCTGCTGGTCATGGCCCTGATGGGATTCGTCCTAATTGCCACCGAAACCATGCCCGCCGGCCTGCTGCCTCAGATCGCTGCGGAACTGGACGTCACCGAAGGGACAGCGGGGCAGTTTGTCAGTGCGTATGCCCTGGGCACCGTTGTTGCTGCCATGCCCGCCATAGCCTTGACTCGGGGTATGCGGAGGAAACCCGTTTTCATTGTGGGTATCCTCGGATTCCTGGCAGCGAACCTCACGGCAGCTGCCTCCACTGACATCGTCCTCTCCCTGGTAGCTCGACTCCTGGCCGGTGCATTTTCCGGCCTGCTGTGGGGCATGCTTGCTGGCTACGCCCGCCGCATCACGGCCCCCAAACATGCCGGGCGGGCCTTATCCGTCGCGTCCATAGGAACACCGGTGGGCCTGGCAGTGGGAACGCCCTTCGGTGCTTGGATCGGAACGACGTTCGACTGGCGTTGGTCCTTCGGCGTACTGTCCATCCTCACGGTTCTCACCTTGCTGCTGGCGGCACTCCTGGTCCCGGATGCTCCCGGCCAACGTGCTGCAACGCGGGTACCCCTCGGAAGGGTCCTGGCCATCCCCGGCGTTGCGGTCATCCTCGGAGTCATCGTCAGCTGGATGCTGGGGCACAACATCATGTACACCTACATCGGCTCGTATCTGCGCGCCGCAAGCGTGGATATCCCGGTCGAGGCCGCACTGTTGACGTTTGGTGCGGCCGCCATCGCCGGGATCGCGCTGACCGCTGCGGTCATCGACAAGTGCGTTCGGCGCATGGTCCTGCTCAGCCTCGGGACCTTCACCGTGGCCGGAGTGATCTTCATCGTTGGCCAGGCGTCAGCGGTGGCAGTCTTTGCAGCCATCATCCTGTGGGGTATCGCTTTTGGCGGCGCGGCAGCCCAGCTGCAAACGGCCATCAGCGCCGCGAGCGGCGAAAACGCCGACGTGGCCAACTCCATGCTCGGCGTCGCTTTCAACCTGGCCATCTTCGCCGCGGGCCTGGCGGGCGCGATGGTGATCAGCAGCTTCGACGGGCTGGTCCTGCCCGTTGCCCTGGTGGGACTTGCCGCCGTCGCGCTCTTATCCGCTCTTGCCGGACGCCGCACAGCCTTCCCCGCGTAGCAGGACATCGGCATCTTCCGCTGCTCTCCCGTTCCAAAACTCAGAGGAATACCCCATGAAGTCTGTCCCCATATGCCGGCCTGCCCTGCTGACCTTTAGCCTTGGAGCCTCCATGCTGCTGGCGTCGTGCAGTAGCCCGGCGGCAGGTCCATCGCCCGAGACGGCGACGATTCCATCCCTTGGCCTGTCATAGCAGCGGTCCTGCAGGGAGCAGCAGACCGCGCTCAAACTGGATCAGCGGCAATGGAACGACTGTTTAGCGAGCACGCGGCAGAGCACGCCAAGAACATCTCTACCGGCATCCGGACGATGACAAGTTTGTACCCGCAGATCTACATGCACCAAGGCTAGTCAACATGACGGCCGGCGGCTTCATGGATGCTGAATTCGACGGAGAGCCTTGGTTCAACCGCAGCGAGGGGGAGCCAAAGCACCACAGTTAGTAAGTGGAGACCCAGATGAAGCCCCCACTAGGGCTATGTTCCGTGGAAGGACTGTGGAAATAGGCCGCTTGGGAGGTATGGACAATGTCTACACTATTCACGTTGGATCGTGCTTTCTAGCGCCGGGCTGGCTCGGATTGCTTATGTTTTCGTCAGTTCCCAATGTTTAAGGATCGGAGTGTAGCTCGAGTCCCACCTCGGGCACGTGTTTTCCATGTATAGGGCCTTGTGTGCCTCCGAGTGTGCACGAACTGTTCACCGATGGCCCTTGCGGGGGCCCTTTTTCGTTGGTGGCCGTTTCTGTGGCCGGCGGGCTCCTTCCACTTAAGACTTGATGGCTCGGCGTGTTTACCTCTTCAGGTCGAGCAGGGGGTGGGCGACCCGATCGCTATCGTCTTTGACGGACTCCTCTGCTTTGCAGTAACTTTCCCGGTCACGACGCCGCCGGGAGGCGTTCTGGTTCAGGGCAGCGACTCTCCTGTGACGCTCGTTGCCGTCACACAGTCGCTGCCATGCCTCGTCCGTGCTGATTCTCCTGCCCACGCGGCTGTAGGGGACGTACCGACGTGCAGTTGCACGATCGAGACCGGTCCGGTCATCTTGTGGATGACCGGACCGGCTGTAATGGTGCAGGGGTATTACGCGTCAGTGCTGGTGTAAGGCCCCGTGCGCGTGTGCAGGGTGGGTGGCTGCGCCGGAGATGCTGCCGGTAATCCAGGACATCATGCCCGCCGTGGCGTCAAAAGCCGGCTTGCGGTTGGCATTGGACCAGACTGTTTCCGGCCTGCACTGGAGCAGGATCAGGTTGCTGCCCTCCGGGAGCTCTTCGTCCACGGCGAACTCGATGTCCTGAGGCGCCTGGTGGATCCGTTCCAGCTTCTTGCCGAGCGTCGCTAGAGCCACCACCTCATTGTCCTGCAGGCACAGCACGTCCCGGCGATCGGCGGGAACGTCCACCGGCGCGTCACCGCGGCGGTATTCAATGATCTTGTTACCCAAAGTCCTGTCGGCGATGCCGAGGCCCACCTTGTCCACGACAAAGCGGTCTGGTGTCACCTCGCCGCCCACCACCGACAGGCCAGCTCGCCCGGCTTGGGTGCCCCGTAGTACGTGCCGAGCTTAACCGAGATCCGCCAGTCGCGGATGACCCGATTCCAGGTAATGGCCGTCGTGATCGCACTGACGCTGATCCTCATCGACGGATTCGATGTGGCCGTCATGGCCTATGCAGCTCCCAGCCTCTCGAGAGTATGGGGGATCGACCCTGTCACGCTCGGCTTCCTGCTCAGCGCCAGCCTGTTCGGGATGGCTGCGGGCTCGATCTTCCTGACTCCGGTCGCGGATAAGATCGGCCGCCGGAAGCTGGCCCTGATCTCGCTGGTCATTATCAGCGCAGGCATGGTCCTCTCCGTCTTTGCCGCCGATGCTGTCCAGCTGATGGCGTTCAGGATCATCACCGGGCTCGGTGTGGGCGGAATGATGGCGAACCTGAACGTCTTGGTCTCTGAGTACTCCTCGGACAAGCGCCGCGGCACCATCATCGGCATCTACGCCGCCGGCTACCCGATCGGCGCCACCGTGGGTGGGCTTGTGGCCGGACCCATGATTCCCGTGTTCGGCTGGCAGTCCGTCTTCGTGGTGGGCGCTGCCCTGACGGTCCTGATGCTCCTCATCTCCTGGCGCTTCCTGCCCGAGTCACTTGACTACCTCCTCACCCGCCGTCCGCAGAATGCCCTGCCCAGGGTCAATGGCATCCTTGCCCAGATCGGCCGCCCGGCCCTGGCTGACCTGCCCGCCCTCCCTGCCGCCGTCCGCCAGCAGGGCGCCGTAGCTGAGATCCTAAGCCGCCCCACCCGCTTCCGTACGCTTGCCCTCTGGATCGGTTACGCCTGCCTGGTGGCTGCGTACTACTTCGCCAACACGTGGACGCCCAAGATTGTGGCCGCTGCCTCCGGTGATGACTCCCTCGGCGTGACGATCGGCGTGATCGCCAACGCCGGCGGCATCCTGGGCTGCTTCATCTTCAGCGGCCTCGCCATCAAATACCGCAGCCGCCCGCTGCTTGTCTGGGCACTTGGCCTCGCCGCCGCCGCCTATCTGCTCTTCGGCGTGGTGTTCACCCAGGTCAGCGTCGCCGTCGTGGTTGCTCTGTTCCTTGGTATCCTCACCACCGCCGGGATCGCCGGCTTCTACGCAGTGGCACCCGACGTCTACACCGCGCGGGCACGGGCCACTGGTATCGGCTGGATGATCGGTCTGGGACGCCTGGTGTCCATTGTTGCCCCCATCCTGGTGGGCTACCTGATTTCCGGCGGCTGGCAGCCGGAGCGGATCTTCTTCCTCTTCGCCATCCCGCTGGCGGCTTCCGCCCTGTGCATTGTTTCGTTGGGTGTATCGCTGAAGCGGACCCGGCCGCCTGCCCTTGCAGACACCGCCCTCGCCCCCTCCACACCCGCCTCGTAATCGGAACCCGCACTCTCGACGTCAAGACATAGAAGGAAAAACGCATGCGTTCAGTTGAAACCGGTACCCTGCTGCGGTCCGCCCCCCAACGTGAGGAATGGCCCGGCTCCCGGATGGGCCGCTTCCTGGCCGACGTCGAGCAGAAGACCGGCAGGACGTTCGCCTCCTATGAGGACGCCTGGCAGTGGTCCGTGGACAACCTCGAAGAATTCTGGGCAGAAGTTTGGGACCACTTCGAAATCATCTCCCACACCCCCTACCAGGCAGTTCTGGGTAACCGGACCATGCCGGGTGCGGAGTGGTTCCCCGGCGCCACCATCAACTACACGGAACACACTGTCCGCGCGGTCCGTGCCCGCCAGGACGACATTATGGTCAAGTCCCGCAGCCAGACCGCCGGCAGTTCCGACTGGACCGGCGGCCGGCTCCTGGAAGAAATCGGGCGCATCCAGCAGGGCCTGATCCGCCACGGCATCGTGGCGGGGGACCGGGTTGCCGGCTATCTGCCCAACATCCCGCAGACCCTAGCGGCCTACTTGGCCACCACGGCACTGGGCGCCGTCTGGTGCTCCGTCCCGCCGGAAATGGGCCCCAAGTCCGTAGTGGACAGGATCAGCCAGCTGGTACCGAAACTAATCATCGCCATCGACGGCTACCGGTGGGGCAAGAAGGACCTTTCGCGGGCGGAGGACCTGGTACGGGTCCGGATGGAACTGCCTGAGACCCAAGTGGTGCTTCTGCCGTACCTCGATCCGGACTGCGCACTTCCGGCCAACACCATTGCCTATGCAGACTTCACCCGTGAGAGCGCCGACATCCGCTTCGAAGCCGTGCCGTTCTCCCACCCGTTGACCGTCTTGTTCTCCTCCGGCACCACGGGCAAGCCCAAAGCGATCGTTCACTCGCACGGCGGTCTGCTGCTGGAGCACTTCAAAGCCATGGGTCTGCACTTCGACATGGGCCCGACGGACACGGCATTCTGGTTCACCACCACCGGCTGGATGGTGTGGACGCTGGGCGTCTCCACCCTGTTGACCGGCGCGGCCGTCGTCCTCATGGACGGGGATCCCAACTGGCCAACGCTCGACGGCGAATGGTCCCAGTGGGCGGTGCTGGCCGAGACAGAAGCCACGTACCTTGGTACGGGATCTGCCTACCTCGCGGCCTGCGCCCACGCTGGCCTCACACCCGGCAAGACGTGGGACCTCAGCCGCCTCCGCGAGATCCAGTGCTCCGGCTCGCCGCTCGCGGCGGACGTTGCGGGGTGGGTGTACGACGACGTCAGCCCGGACCTGGTGCTTGCCCCCACCTCCGGGGGTACTGATATCTGCGCCGCATTCCTGGGCGCGAGCCCATTGACCGGCGTCTACGCCGGCGAAATGTCCTGCCGGCCTCTGGGCGTCTCAGTGGAATCCTGGGACCGGGACGGACATCCGTTGCACGGCACGGCGGGCGAGCTCGTGGCTACCAAACCCATGCCCTCCATGCCGGTGTTCTTCTGGGGGGACAGGGACAACGAACGGTACACCGACAGCTATTTCAGCGCGTACCCGGGGGTCTGGCGACACGGCGACTGGCTCATCGAGACCGAACGTGGCACATGGGTGATTTCCGGCAGGTCCGACGCCACCCTCAACCGGGGCGGCGTGCGCCTGGGCACGGCAGAGTTCTATGCAGTGCTCGATGGCCTGCCACAGGTCAACGACAGCATGGTGCTGCACTTTGAGGATCCCGCCGGGGGAATGGGCCGTCTCGCGCTGCTCGTTGAAGCCCAGGAAGGTGCCGATACGGCACAACTGGAGTCCGCTGTCCGGCGTGCCCTGCGGACGGAACTGTCGCCCCGCCACGTTCCGGACGACGTCGTCTTCGTCCCCAGCATTCCACGCAACCCTTCAGGAAAGCGGCTCGAAATCCCACTCAAGCGCGTCATCCAGGGCGCCGTGCTGGGCGATGCCCTGGACCCAGGCGTCCTGGTGAAACCCGATGATGTCGGCGAGACAGTACGGCTCATCAAGGAAGCATTCGCCGCATGACTACTACCAGGAAGGTAGTTCCCATGAATATTCCCGACCTCGTCGCCATCGACATGCATGTCCACATCGAAGCCGACGGCCACGGCCACACCGACATGCCTGAGGACTTCCGCGAAGCCGCCCGCAAGCATTTCCGCACCTCCCACGAACCCCTGAACGTGGACAGCGTGGCCGCGCACTACCGCGAACGCAACATGGCCGCCGTGGTCTTCACCGTTGACCACGAATCCCAGACCGGGCATCCACCCATCTCCAACCGTGAGATTGCCCGCCAGGCCGCAGCGCATCCGGATGTCCTTATTCCCTTCGCCAGCATCAACCCCTCCCGCGGGGAAGAGGGTGTGCGGGAAGCGAAAATCCTGGTGAAGGAATTCGGAGTTAAAGGCTTCAAGTTCCACCCCAACCTGCAGGGATTCTTCCCGAACGATCCCCTGGCCTATCCCCTCTATAAGGCCATCCAGGAACTGGGGGTTCCTGCGCTGTTCCACACAGGACAGAGCGGAATCGGGTCCGGAATGCCGGGTTCTGGCGGGATCCGGCTGAAATACTCCAACCCGATCGTGCTCGATGACGTGGCCGTGGATTTCCCGGACCTGAAGATCATCATGGCCCACCCCTCTTTTCCCTGGCAGGACGAGGCGCTGGCGGTCGCGGCGCGGCACACCAACGTCTACATCGACCTCTCCGGCTGGTCCCCGAAATACTTCCCGCCGCAGCTGGTGCAGTACGCCAACTCACTCCTGCGGACCAAAGTCCTGTTCGGCTCCGACTACCCGATGATCCCGCCGGACCGCTGGATCGCCGACTTTGAGAATCTGCCCATCAAGCCCGAAGTCCGGCCGCTGATCATGCGCGAGAACGCCATCCGGCTACTTGGCCTCGCCGGCGCCTGAGCCTGTCCCAACTACGGACGAGGAAACAACAATGTCACAACGCGTACTTATCACCGCCGGTGCCAACGGGATCGGCCTAGCTACCGCCAAGGCCTTCACTGCCGCCGGCGCCCAGGTCCACATCGCCGACATCGACGCCGACGCCGTCAACGCGGTCACCGGCGAATTCGAGAACATCACCGGATCCGTCACAGACGTCAGCAATCCTGATGCCGTCGCCGCCCTGTTCGCTGATGTCGTCAAAGAACTGGGCGGGCTGGACGTGCTGATCAACAACGCCGGCATTGCTGGCCCCACCGCTCCAGTAGAGGAATACGACGCCGGCGCGTTCGCCGCCGTCGTCAGCGTGAACCTGCAGGGCACGTTCAATGTGACCCAGCAGGCCATCCCGCTGCTCAAGGAATCCGATGCTGCGTCCATCATCACCATGTCCTCCCTGGCCGGCCGCTTCGGCTATCCGAACCGGGTTGCCTACTCCACCACCAAGTGGGGCCTGGTCGGTTTCGCCAAGACCCTGGCCATGGAACTGGGCCCGTTCGGCATTACCTCGAACACCATCCACCCGGGAGCTGTGGACGGCCCCCGCATCATGAGCGTCTTCGAAGGCCGCGCTTCCGTTCCCGGCCGCAGCGTCCAGGAAGAGATCGACTCCGCGATGGCCAACCAGTCGGTAAAGAAGTTCATCAACCCGGACGACATCGCCGCACTGGTCATGTTCCTCGCCGGCCCGCACGCCCGCACCATCTCCGGACAGATGTTCCCCATCGACGGCGACTCCAAGGCCGCAGTCTAAGGAGTGCCAAGACCCACCGCACACGCCTCAGCCTCGGATATAAACGCCCCTTCCAAGCTGTCCCGCCGGGCAGGCAGCTCTGGTACGAATGAGGGCGTGCTCACTGTGCGCTGGTTTTGGGCCATCACGTCGCTCCCGCTGTTACCACCGTCCCGGCTGCCTTGCCTGCGAAAAGGCGGTTCCGTAGCAGGAGCGGCTCCTTTTGGGTCCCTTCTTGCTTGTTTTCGATCATCGACAGTGGACCTGCTGTTGGCTTGAACCTGCCTCTGAATTACCCCTTCTGAACGCGTGGACAATGTCCACACTTTTCGTCGCGGACTGCTTCGTAATGCCTTTGGACTGCTCCGGATTGCGCATGTTTGCGCGGCTCCCAAGTAGTTGCAAGGCCCGGAAGACAGTTCGAGTCCCACCTCGGGCACAGCGTTCCGCGGCTGTTCGCGGCTCGAGGGTAGGCCTTAGGGCGCTGCGCCGCGGGGCCTGGCTTGGCCAGGTTTGGCATGAGCGCGGTTCCGGCGGATGTACTCAGAACGGTTCGGATCAACCTTGTTCGAGCATGTTCGAGTGTATTGTGACGCCGGCATCAGGCTCATAGTCTCGGGGTGCCCGGCCTTCCTGAACCGCCCGGCACACAGCACCCGACACCCCGACGATGAGGTCCCTCCATGGCGATATCAGCACACAGAATCCGAAGGCCAGTCGCCGCCCTGGCAGCAGCCGTGACCGCAGCCGCCGGCTTGGCACTCCTGCCGGCAGCTCCGGCAGCCAAGGCAGCAGACTCAACTGCCGTCACCATTACCCCGAACCCGGCCAGCCGCGGCGAAGCGTTTGAAGGTTGGGGCACCAGCCTTGTCTGGTTCGCGAATGCGACCGCGGGATACTCACCGGAGCTGCGCGAACAGCTGTACCAGAAGGTCTTTGGTGAGGACGGCCTGAACCTTAATATTGCCCGCTACAACGTGGGCGGCGGCAATGCCTCGGACGTCAAGGACTACCTCAACGATGGCAGCGCAGTGGAGGGCTGGTGGAAGCCAGTGGCTGAAGCGACACCCGGCCAGCCGGCGTCGGACCTGTATAGCCCGGACGGAAGTGTCGATAAGACCCAGGCCAACAAACTCGCCTTCCTCAAGGCCTGGAACCCGGACGATCCTGCGTCCTTCAACCCCGATGCCGATCAGAACCAGCGCTGGTGGGTGGAGCGTTTGGCCCAGGACCAGCAGATCACGCACTGGGAAGCGTTCAGCAACTCGCCGCCGTGGTTCATGACCAAGAGCGGCTACGTGTCCGGGCAGGTCAACACCGCCAAGGGCGAAAATCTGCTGCCCGAAGCGGAAGGCAAGTTCGCCGCCTACATGCGCCACGCCGTCGAACTTCTTGAAAAGGGCAGCGGGATCAAGGTGGACACCATCGATCCCTTTAACGAGCCCAACTCCGGCTACTGGGGCACTGACATCAATGCGGCCACCGGGAAGCCACCCACCACCTACACGCAGAAGCAGGAGGGCGCGCTGATCTACCCGGCGGCCCAGGACCGCGTGACCAAACTGCTCGCCGCTGAGCTGGCGAAGGGCAGCACTGACGCGGTTATCTCCGCGATGGACGAGACCGACCCCACTAAGTTCATGACCAACTGGAACGGCTACAGCCAGGACGCCAAAGACGCCGTGGCACAGCTCAACGTCCACACGTATGGGACCAACGATCGCCGCCGTGTCCGGGACCTGGCAAGCTCCACGGACAAGCCGCTCTGGATGAGTGAGGTGGGCGGTTTCTGGACTGGAAACCCCGCCCTGGGTGACTCAACCAGCGGCTGGGACCGCTCCAACATCACCAACGGCCTGGGCATCGCGAGCCGAATGGTCAATGACCTTCGCGAACTCGATCCCAATGCCTGGGTGTTCTGGCAGCCCGTGGAGGACACGTACAAACAGGAGAAGGCAGACAAGGGCTGGGGCTCCATCTACGTCGACTTCGACTGCAACTACGCGGGCCGCGAAGGCTACTCGAACCGCCGCATCAACGATGGCGCCACCCCGGACGCCGCCAAGTGCAAGGTCCTGACCAACCAGAAATACAACACCACCCGGAACTTCACGCACTACATCCGGCCGGGCGACTTCCTCATCCAGAACAACGACCCCAAAACCGCCAGCGCCCTCCGGGCCGACGGCAACGGTGCCACGCTGGTCCACTTCAATGACACCCCGACGCCGGAAAAGGTCACCATAGACCTTAGCCGCTTCGGGAGCATCGCGCCCGGTGCCAAGGTCACGCCTGTGGTCACCACCAAGTCGCCGCTGGACGACATCGAGAAGAACGCCTTGGTCGAGGGCACCCCGGTGGCCGTGGATACCGCGATGAAGTCCGCGACGCTTGAAGTTCCTGCAGCGTCCGTGGTGACGTTCGTCGTCGACGGCGTCAGTGGAGTTTCGGACGATGCCGCACCTGTGCAGGACGGCCACAGCTACCACCTCAGCGGCGAAGCGAGCGGCAAGTACCTGACTGCGGGCTCCGGCACCGGCGCATCGATCCAGGATCTTGGCACGGATGCAGCGGGTGTTTCCCCGCAGATCTGGACCTTCAAAGCAGTGAACTCCGGCAACGAGTTCGCCAACGACCGCCGCTGGGTTGTTACCGGCGCGGACGGGCGGGTTCTTACCGGCAACGGAGGCGTGCTGAACGGCAGCCAGGGCGGGGCGGCTTCGCTTGCTTCCCTGACGCTGGAGCAGGCCAAGGCCACTCCTTCTGCACAGTGGATAGTGACTTCGGAAAACGGCAAGCAGTGGACCCTGGTGAATGCCGCGGCTGCCATTGCCCTTCAGGTTTCTGGGAACCAAACAGCGGCTGGGACACCAGTTGCCCTGGCCTCCTCAACGGGCACCACTGCAACAGCTCTGGCTAGCCCACATCAGGCATGGGCCTTCACGGACATCGCCGATCTGAAGCTGCTGGGTGTCTCGCCCGTTGAGATGAGCACGCCCGTGGGGACAGCTCCCGTTCTGCCCGCCACCGTCACTCCCGTTTATGAGGCCGGCCCCGGCAAACCGCTGGCCGTGACGTGGACGCCCGTTGACGCTGCCTCCTGGCAGAAAGCCGGAAAAGTGACGGTATACGGTTCCGGCGTGGACCCGTACGGTCAGACGTTCGAAGCTGTCCTGACCATCACCGTGGGTGCCTACATTGCTACCGATCCCGTCTCAGTGACTGTTGGTGTTGGCGAATCGCTGGCTGCCGTGCAGGCTTCGGCTCCCGCTACTGTTCCTGGCCAGATCGCGGATGGGCCTGCCCGGAACCCGCTGTCCGTCAGCTGGGACTGGTCTTCCGTGGCCGAGTCCTCGCTGCAAGCCCCGGGTAAGGTGACAGTTGCCGGAACCGCCAACGGGCTCCCGGCAACCCTGACCGTGATTGTGGTGGACCGCGTTCCTGTAGCCAACATCTGTAAGGACGACCCCGCCACGACAGCCACAGCTTCCTACACCGAAGGCTCCTACATCGCCAGGAACACCTGCGATGCCAACCCATCCACACGCTGGTCCAACTGGGTGAGCGGCGGCCGTGCAGGTGACTCGTTGAGCTATGGCTTCGCCCGTGAGTACTCCGTCTCGTCAGTGACCGTCACGTCTGCGGAGAAGGCTGCAACAAGCCTCAAGGTCCAGTACCAGGATGCCGCCGGCGCATGGAAAGACACATCGGTGGGGACCGTGAATGGCCTCTCGATCACATCACCCACTACGGTTTCCTTCGATCCCGTGACCACGCGCGGCGTCAGGGTGTCCTTCGTGACCACGGCCTCGTACACCAAGGTCGCCGAGGTGGCCATCGTTGGAACCCGCCTGGCTGACGCCGGGCTCGCCGATCTCGGAAGGCTCCTCGTCAACCAGGCATCAGTTGTTGGCTTTGACCCCGGAACCACCAGCTACCGGTCGCTGACCTCGACGGCGACTCCCGCCGTCGTCGGCTACCCGCTGGACACGAACGCCAAGGTGACGGTTCGGCAGGCAACGGCGGAAAGCCCGACGGCGGCAGTCACCGTGACTGCCCCGGACGGAACCATGAAGGAGTACCGGGTGGCGGTGTCTACCGGTAAAGACGCATGCTTCAACGATGGCTGGAAAACGAGCCCCTCGCCCGTGTACAGGAACCAAGGGCAGTGCGTGAGCAGCTTCGCCGCCGGTAAGTAGGACTTTGAACGCAACGGGGCCCCCTTCAAAAGCGTCCCGAGGGGGCCTCGTTTCGTCCGAAAATGGTGGGTAAGGGCGCTGCTGCCCACCGTCGCGATCAGGGCAGCCGGAGCGAGTTGCCGAAGGGCCAATGCGTGCCGGACGTGGCGGGGGCGCAGGCCTGCGCCGGCAGTCGAGGGAACTACGCCTGAGTCCTGCCGGGCCTTTTGATGGATCGTGCAATGGCTTTCACAGAGTGCGCCACGAATGCGACTGTTCCCGCGAGGATCAAAAGAATGCTGACCGCTGCCAGTTGTCCGAGGAGCATGAGCAGCGCCACCGTCAGGGTTCCGCCATACGTCAGCGCGAAACTCAAGGTGTCCGGATCAGAGGGCATTGGGAGCTTTCAAGTCAGGGGGCGTGGGCAAGCCCGGGAGCAGAGGCTCCCCTTGGGGTGCGGGGCTGGCAAGTTGGGGCTATCAGGACAACAAGGGTCTGCTCGTGAGGATGTAGTCCACGGCAGCGGGTCCGGTCATCCTGAGTCCCGGCCAAAAGGTTCCATCGTGGTTTCGTCGGTGTGCACACGGCGGCAACGCGGACATCGCGTGCCAGAAGGGCTCGCTGGGTTGTGGTGTCTGCAGCTGAAGGACGCACCAGCTGACATATAGCCCATACATCTCATCGTTGGTGAGGCCATAATCAGCTGAATAGTCCGCAGTGATGCAGTCCCGGAGAAAGCGGTCCAGGGGCGGGAAATTCCAATCTTCACCGGCGGAGAAGCTGCCCACGGCTCCTGAATCCGGCGCGGAAGTCATCAACTACGCCTTAGAACCAGCGAAGACGGAACCGGCCAGAGCGCCAACATCGCCCCCATGACCTTTGATGAGGCAAACAGCCATCCGTTTGGCGAACACAGCTGCCTCCCGGTCTCCCTCGACTGCGGAGATGATGGAGCCCTTGGTCAAGATGTGGCATGACCGGGCAAAAACGTCCGGCTGGTCGAGGCCCGCTTCCTGGGCGAGTGTCCGCATAAAGGCTCTCACCTCGGCCAAATAGCCGACGGAGGCCTGGCCAAGCGGATGATCGGGACCCATCTCCAGCATTGTGCTGACGAAAGCGCAGGCCTGGAAGCCATCCTGGCGGAACCATCCATCCAGGACATCGAAAATAATCAACAGCTTGGCTGCCGGGTCATCCGATCTGCGGTTGCATTCGGCGATGATTGCCTCGACCGTGAGCTCCTGATGGCAGTGCTCCAGAAACGCGAGGACCAGCTCGTCCTTGGACGCAAAGTGTCCGTAAAAGGTAGCCTTTGCAACCCCGGCGCGCGCGATCAGCTCAGCAATCCCAACATCGCGGATGGCACGCTGCGCGAACAACTCGTAAGCGGCCCCCAAGATGCGGTCACGCGCACCCGCAGAAGACACCGAGTGCTGGGTGGGAGTGGTTACCGGGCCTGGAAGGGGGCGCTGAAGATGTTCCATCACCAGCACACCTTACCCGACGGCAGACAGACCGGTCGGTACGGCACGCGCACCTAGGTATTCCTGGGGGCGCGGCGCAGGCTTTCCTCAAGCGCCGCCTCGTACCAGAAGACGGCGCTCGGCGCAGGCTGGTCAGCATCCAAGTGCCGGTACACGGCATCCAACAGCTTGGCCAGTTCGTCGTCCGACAACGTGGCGGTGGTTGCTTCCGGCCCTCTGGGGTCGCCGATCATCCTGAAAAGTTGCGGACCTTTCATCACTGCCCTGCCGCCCGCTCCGGCGCTGTGGTTCCGCTCCCATATTCCAGGCATCCGCATCTACATGCGGCCGGCAGCAAGGTCGGGATCGGTATCGGGGTCTATGGTGGGAGGTTCCTGCTCGGTCTGCGAAGTGGCCGGCCCAGCTTTGGCCGCCTGCCGGGAGCGCCATATCGCGACGCCGCCTCCCGCCAGGACAGCCAACCCAATGATCCACCACAGCATTCCGAAAGGTGAACGGGTTTTCACGGGGGCGGTCTCCACGACCTGGTTCGAGGTGCCCGTTCGCAGGTGTTTCAACTGTTCCTGCACCCGTGGCGTCAAAGTTTCCACCCCGCCGGCCAGTTCGTCTGCAAGGTGCCGCAACAGCGCCTGCAGCCTGGGGGAGGCGGAGTCGATGCCAGCGTCCAGCCCTGCCACGGCCCGCTGAAGTGCAACCTGCACTCCAGGGGTGGCCCACTCCTTGCCTTTAGCCACTTGATGTAGGAAGGGTTCCGCCAGATGGCGAACCTGTTCCGCTTCAACTGCCGGCTTTAGTGTGCGCAAGGGTGCCTCCTACGTCCGATGGTTGTGGACAGCGTACGACTGCCACGCCCACAAAAACAGGGACCTTTGGACGATTCCAGCTTTGGATGCGTCCGCTAACATCACCGGAACGGCCGGGGTGGGTCTGCGTATGCCGGGCGGGGTATCGCTCCACTTAGCTGTTCGCCGGCTGGCAACCCTGGCACCACAGAATAAACACAGCAGGGGAGCGGCCGTCGGTGAGGGACGGCCGCTCCCTTTCTGAGCTGGGTTTTGCTTAGGCGGTCTGGGCCGGGAAACGGCCCCAGACCCGGTGGGCTGCCAGGAGTCCGCTGAGCTCCGTGACCAGGGCTTCGGCGTCGTCGCTGGCAACGATTCCCGGAGCGTCCTGCGGTATGCCGGCGGCGGTCAGCGCTGCTGAGCCCTCACCCAGGGTCGCGATGGCCTTGGCGTGCCTGAACGCTTCGGTCAACAGGAGCGTGGCCCGCGGATCCACTTGGCCGCCCGGAGCGCCGGCCTTCGCATCGAGCCCGGGTGCGGCGACGGCCGCCGGGGCTGCTGCCGAGGCGACGATGACGGCGTCGAACTCCGTGGAGCGTGCGGTGAGGTACGTCCGCTGTACGGGGACCCCGCCGTCGTCCTCCTGTCCGATGAATCCGCCGGCCGGCGCGATGACGAGCGGGACGATGCCTTGGGCGTCCAGGGCCTGGCGTGCCGTGTTCACAGCAGCGAGGTCACTGCCCTCGTCGGCCAGGATCCCGACCACGCGGCCGGCAACGGGCCAGGTCTTGCCGATCTGGGAGAGCGCAGGGCTGGCCTCGGGCGAAGACACCTGTTCCGTCGCCTCCGGAGCGGGGAGGCCGAGGCCTTTGGCCACCGCGGCGCAAAGTCCGGCGTCGATGTTGGCAAGGGCTGCGAGCTGCCGTTCCCGGATGGATTTCTCGTAGCACTTGCCGAGTTCGAACGTGTACGCCTGGATGACGTGGTCCTGCTCCACCGGGCTCAGGCTGCGGAAGAACAGGCCTGCCTGGCTGTAGTGGTCATCAAAGGAGGCGGGGTTCCGGCGTTCCTTGATGGCGGCGGCCACTTCCTCGGGCACGTCGATGAAAGCCCCGACATCATCTCCGGCGAGGAACGGGCATCCGCCGTCCAGCGAGTTGGGCCGGTACGGGGCGACTCCGGCGTGGACGGCCTGCTGGTGCATCCCGTCGCGGAGCATATCGTTGACCGGGGCCTGGGGCCGGTTGATGGGGGATCTGGCCGAAGTTGGGTCCGCCGAGGCGGGAGATCTGGGTGTCCAGGTAGGAGAAAAGCCGGACCTGCAGCAACGGGTCATTCGTAACATCGATGCCCGGAACCAAATGGCCCGGGTGGAACGCCACCTGCTCCGTCTCAGCGAAGTAGTTGGTGGGGTTGGCGTTGAGCGTCATGACGCCGATCGGCTGGACGGGTGCCAGTTCCTCGGGGACGAACTTGGTGGGATCAAGCAAATCGATGCCTTCGAACATCTGGTCTTCAGTGTCCGGGAAGGTCTGGACGCCGAGTTCCCACTCGGGGTAGGCGCCAGCCTCAATGGCATCGGCGAGGTCCCGGCGGTGGAAATCGGGATCCATGCCGTTAATGATCTGCGCTTCCTCCCACACCAGGGAATGGACGCCCTGTTTGGGCTTCCAGTGGAACTTCACCAGCGTGGTGCGGCCTTCGGCATTGACGAACCGGAAGGTGTGGACGCCGAACCCTTCCATCGTCCGGTAGGACCGGGGGATGCCGCGGTCTGACATGTTCCACATGGTGTGTGCCTGTGCCTCGGTGTGCAGGGAAACGAAGTCCCAGAAGGTGTCGTGGGCACTTTGAGCCTGGGGGATTTCCCGGTCCGGGTGCGGCTTGGCGGCATGGACAACGTCCGGGAACTTGATTCCGTCCTGGATGAAGAAGACGGGAATGTTGTTGCCCACCAGGTCGTAGGTGCCCTCGTCCGTGTAGAACTTGGTCGAGAATCCGCGCGTATCGCGGACGGTGTCGGCAGAACCCCGGGAGCCGAGCACGGTGGAAAAGCGGACGAATACCGGGGTCTCCACGTCCTTGGCCAGGAAGCCCGCGCGGGTGATGTTCGCCGCGGTGCCGTAGGAACGGAAGACGCCGTGGGCACCGGCGCCGCGGGCGTGGACGACGCGCTCGGGAATGCGTTCGTGGTCAAAGTGGGTGATCTTTTCGCGCAGGTGGTGGTCCTGCAGCAGGATGGGACCGCGGGAGCCTGCCTTGAGCGAGTGATCGGTATCGCGGAGGCGAAGACCTTGGGCGGTGGTCAGGTACTGGCCCGACTGGGCGCGTGCCGTCTCCGGCGCCCCGGTGGGGCTTCCCGTGGGCGAAACCGCCTCAGGTCCCCGCTGGTCCGGTTTGGGCGGCAGGGGCTCCCGCGGAGTTGTGGGTTCTTCCAGGGCGGCCGGTTCGCTTGCCGGGACGCCGGGAATATTGGTGCTTGCTTCTTCTGGCACGGTGCTTCTCCTTTGGGTGGGCAAACCTAGCAGTCCTCCGCCGAAACTGGATACTAAGTGTGCTTAGTACCCTAGCAAGGTTTCGCCGCACCACAAGTTCAGGGAAGGATCCACACGTGCCTCTGATTGCCTTCCGGTATGAAGGCATGAGCGGGAAGCCGTGGTGGTCCAACCATTTAAGAACTGATTCCAGCCGGAACACCGCCATTACTCAAAAACAGGTCTCGCTGCGTGCGGGCACTGTTGTAGTGAGCGGGCAGATACAGTCCAAGGCGCCAACCAAATTCAATATTCTCCTACCGGTGCCGGAATCTTGGTATGCGCTACGTTCGCCCGTGGCCCTTATTTCAATCGGCATCAGGAAGAATGGACGCCGTGAACATCCCAGACGCCGTCCTGCCGCCAAAACGCCAGACCTTCCTGGCCCGTTTGGGAGGCTTCGCGTTCGTCACGATACTGCTCCTGACGGGACCAACGCTGATCGGGATCGGCTCCTCGATGGCCGGTTCGGATGAGGAACTCGCGCGCACCGGCATTCACGCCACTGGCTCCATTGTGGACTTTGACGACGTCCGGAAAGCGTCGAACCGGAAAATCACTGTGGAGTACATTGCGGCGGACGGCACCGGCTACTCGACCTTCGCTTCCGTGGACCATGAACAGCACCCCACGGTTGGCGGGGACGTTACTGTGATCTACAGTGAATCGAATCCCGGTAAGGCCATCGTTGTGGGCTACGACGGCAGTGGCGTTTCCGTCCGCGGAATTGGTGCCCTCTTCCTGCTGATATTCACCATTCCCCTTGGCCTGGTCCTTATCATCAAAAGACTCCGGAAGAACCGCAGGCAGCGAACTGCCTAGCCTGCGCCCGAGTATGAGCTGAGCGCCCGGCGCCCCCGGCGCCCCAGGTGGCGGCCAGGTCCGGCAGTGTTCAAACGTGGTCAGGCCAGCAGCCAGCGCCACCACCGAGGCCGCTCCGGCTCCGGCGCCGGTTCGGGTTCCGGTTCTTCGCCCAAAGCCAGCGCGGCCTGGACGATGTCGTCCACGGTAAGTGTCATGACTGCCTCACGGTCGAGCGCGTCGAGGCTTTGTTCCTCATCGAGGGAGAGCCGTAGTGCCTGGCGGTTGATTGCCTGCTCGAACAGCGTGCGGGCGAACCGTGCGTTGCCGGAGTCCTCGCTCGCGTGGAGTCCTGTGAAGATGCGGCGCAGCATCTGGTCCGCGCCCGGTTCCAGGGTGTACTCGTGCTGGGCCAGCATCTGGTGGAAGATCGTCTGCAGAGCGTCGACGGAGTAGTCGGGGAAGGTAATTTCGCGGGCGAACCGGGAGCGCAGTCCGGGGTTCGAGAGCAGGAAGGACTCCATCAGCCTGGGGTACCCGGCCACGATCACCACCAGCCGGTGGCGGTGGTCCTCCATCCGCTTGAGCAGGATCTCAATCGCCTCGGGACCGAAGTCCATCCGGCCGTCCTCCGGTGCCAACGCATACGCCTCGTCGATGAACAGGACGCCGTCCAGCGCACGCCGGATCACCCGGTCCGTCTTGATGGCGGTCTGGCCGACATACTGCCCGATCAGGCCGGAACGGTCCACCTCCACCAGGTGGCCTTTCTGCAGCAGCCCGACGGCCCGGTACATCTCGGCCAGGAGCCGGGCCACTGTGGTTTTGCCCGTGCCCGGATTTCCCAGGAAGACCAAATGCTGTGAGGTGGCCACTTCCGGCAGGCCGTGCGCCTTGCGGCGGGCCTGGACCTGGAGCAGTGCGACGAGGGCGCGTACCTGTTCCTTTACGGTCTCCAGTCCGACCAGTGCGTCGAGCTCGGCCTGCAGTTCGGCCAGCGGACGGGCTGGCCCAGGCTTGGCGCCCATCAGTTCACCCATCAGGTCGTCAACGCGTTCCGAACCGGGCAGTTTGAGCTGATCGGTCAGGTGGGCGATCGTTTCGCGCAGGTCGTCGAGCGGATTGCGGCTGAGAGCCATGCATCAACTGTAGACCCCGATTCCCGCCCGCAGAGGGTAGGGGAGGTCCCGGCTGGCAAGGTTGGCAGATTTCCCGTCTCCGGACTGTTCTCACCGCTGGCAGCGGCGCGCCCGGGGTGGGATAATTCTGGTCATCCTTTGAATGAGGGGGGCCATCATGGCCAGCCTTGGTGTTCTTCAACCTGGCCGCCGCTCCCGGGCATCCATGCCCCGGCTCCTGGCGGTTTTGCTGGTGCTCGCGCTCGGTGTGCTGTTCGCTCCGCCGGCCCGGGCAGTCGACTATGGACATGACGTCTCGTGGCCGCAGTGCCCCGGCGGGCTGCCGATGCCGCCTGAGAACACTGAGTTTCTGGTGGTGGGGCTGACGCGCGGGCTCGCCTTTACCGAAAATCCCTGCCTGCAGCAGCAGTACCAGTGGGTGCTGGACCGGGGCGTCAGGGCCCAGGCGTATGCCATGGCCACGTTCCCCACCACCGCCCAATACGACACGTACGGCGGCGGCGGACCGTACCCCGCAACCAACCGGGCGGACCGGTTGCGCAACGTCGGGTACGCCGAGGGGCGCGCGGCCCTCGCGTCCCTCGCCAGAGTGGGATGGCGGCCCGAGCGGATCTGGGTGGACGTCGAGCCCCGCCCGCAACAGCCCTGGCCCAGCACTACGGCGGCCGAGCGGCAGGAGAACCGGTACATCATCTCCGGGCTTTTGGCTGCACTGGCGGATGCCGGGTTTCCGCACGGCTTCTACTCCTATCAGGGTGCGTGGGAGGCCATCACCGGATCGTGGCAGCTTCCCGATGTGCCCGTCTGGTCACCGGCCGGGCGCCTCGACTTCGCCAGTGAAGCCTCAGACCTTTGCGTAAATCCCAGCTTCTCCGGCGGCAGCGTCCACCTCACGCAATGGACCGATGGCACCTACGACTACGACATGACCTGCACGGGCGTCTACCAGGCCCACGTTGCCACCATCGGCTGGCAGCCCAGCGTTTCCGACGGCGGCACGGCTGGTACCACCGGCCGGTCACTGCCGCTGGAGGCACTGCGCCTGTCCGTGGCGGGGGACCGCTTGTCCGGCGACATTCTGTGGCGCGGGCATGTGCAGAACATCGGCTGGCAGCCATGGACGACGGCGGCGTCCCCCTTAGGGACCACCGGACTCGGACTGCGGTTGGAGGCTTTGGAATTGCGGCTGACGGGGGATCTCGCCACGCAGTACAGCATCAGGTACCGCGCCCACGTGCAGAACGTCGGCTGGCAGCCTTACGCCGTTGACGGAGCCACGGCCGGCACCGTCGGGCAGGGCCTGCGGGTGGAAGCGGTAACCATCGATCTGGTTCCAAAGATGGCCCCGGCGTTCACTGCCGTGTATGCCGCACACGTGCAGAACATCGGCTGGACGACGAACGTCTCCGATGGCACGGTGGCCGGGACCACCGGCCAGGCGCTTCGGGTTGAGGCGCTGCGTCTTACCGTGGCCAGCGCGGCTTACGCCGGAGGCATCCAGTGGCGGGGACATGTGCAGGACATCGGCTGGCAGCCGTGGACCACATCGGCCAATCCCGTCGGCACCACCGGGCAGGGGCGCCCGTTGGAAGCGTTTGAAGTCAGGCTCACCGGTGAGCTGGCGAACCACTACACCGTTTACTACCGCGCCCACGTGCAGGACGAGGGATGGCAGTCATTTGCAGCCGACGGCGGTACGGCGGGTACCACGGGTCTGGGCAGGCGGATCGAAGCGGTACAGATCCTCCTCGCCCCCAGAACCAGTGGCTAGTTCTACAGCTCCGGTGTTCGCGTCTGCCGGGCGCGTCAGCGCCGTATGAGCAGGCTGATCTGCGTCCTGATGTCCCGCTCCAGCGCCTCGATGTCCATGCCGGCGTTCACGCTGGCGGCCAGGCTGACGAACATGATTGCCGAGACGATGCGGGCAGCCGTCGCGGCGTCTTCCGCGCCAGCCAGTTTTTCCCGGCCGAGGATTTCGGCGATGGCTTCCTCAGTTTGCCCAACGATCGACAGGGCAGCGTTGTGGTGCGTTTCAGTTGGGTCCCCGAAGACCATTTCCCGCAAGTAGAAGCGTCCGTTGTCGATCTGGACGCGATTGCACTCCACAATGGGCCGAACGATCGACATTACGGCACCTAGGGCATCCGGATTGGCTTGAGCCTCAGTCCGGCCCCGTTCCAGCGCTTCGGCGTAGTGGACATTCTGAACGAGGAGGAGCAGTTCGCCCTTGTTCCTGGCGTACAGGAACAAGGTTCCAGTACCGATGTCAGCCTTGTCGGCGATCTGCTGGGTGGTGACGTCCTCGACCCCGAATTCCGCGAACAACTCGCTGGCCGCGGCAGTGATGCGGTCCAGCTTCTCCCGCTTGTTCCGCTCGCGCCGTCCGAGTGGCTGGGACGTGACAGGCATGGGGTGTTCCTCCGGACGTAAACTGACTGGCCTCGATTATGAGCATATCGAAGCTGCCAGAAGTAGGTCTGTATCCGGCGGCCCCGACTCGTCGAAGTGGTGGAGTACCCGGCCCCTCTTAATGATCGCGCGAGCTCCGACAGTGTCGGCCGGGAAGGCGACGCTGTGCTCCTCCAGCCCTGGTGTGGCGGCGATGATGCCAGAGTTCGCGGGCGTACTGGTCAGGGGCCGAGAAACTCGACGACTGCGGGTGCGAACCCCGAGTGGTACTGGAAGATACCACCGTGGCCGGAGTCAGGGTAGATGATCAATTCGGATCCTTTGATGCGTTGGTGCAGGTCCTCGGAGAGTCCAGAGGGCACCATGCGGTCGTTGTCGCCATTGGCGATGAGGGTGGGTTGAGTGATGATGGACAGATCCGCCGGCGCCGAGCGGCCGAACTGCCGGATTGCTTTCAGTTGCGTCTGAAAGGCACGGGGGCTGATGGCCTTATCGCGGTTCCCAGTCCGCTCCCCGAGTCGTTTGATGAACGCCTTCGCAGCGGCTTTGCCGGTGCTGTTGCGGTTGAAGAACAGGAATTCCTTGGGGTCGGATCGGGTCAGGGCTGCCCGGAGGATGTCCCAATACGTGGTGCCGATGACCTTGTCGATGTCTTTGCCTCCCCGCGGGCCGGTTCCTGTCAGCACGAGTTTGCGGACGAGGCCGGGATGTTTGACCGCCAGGTCCTGGGCGACCATGCCACCCAATGAAAAGGAGAATACATCGATGACGTCGAACCCGAGGGCCGTGATGAAGGTGTAGGCGTCGTCGGCCATAGCTTCAATGCTTTTGGGGACTTGTCCCGTGGACGCGCCGATGCCGGGCTGGTCGAAGGTAATGACGTGGCGGTTCCGGGCAATGGGGTCGATGATGCGGGGATCCCAATTATCAAGGGTGCCTGCCAGGTGAACGAAGAAAACTACGGGGATGCCGCCCTTCGGCCCAAGCTCGCGGTAGGCTAGCTGACGCCTCCGGCGGCGACAGTCCTGGTGGAGGCCTTCGCGTAGGAGGTGACTGCTGGTCCGTTGGGTGCGCCGGTGGTGTCCATGGCGGTATTCTCCTGGATTTTCTGCATGAGTAGTGGCTGGTAGTGAGTCAGTTGGTGACGGTGAGTACAGCTTTACCCCGGAAGCCCCCTGCGGCCAGGGACTCCAGCGCCGCAGGCGTTTCGTCGAAGCTGGCGACCTTCCCGACGACGGGCCGCAACACGCCCGTGTCCACCAGTGCACTGATTTTTCGCAGTTGGTCCCCGCTGGCCCGCATGAAAAGGAACTCGTAGCTGACGCCGAGCTTCCGTGCTTGCCTGCGGACCCTGCTGCTGAGGCCTGCAATAGCCAGGCGCAGTACGGGGTTCAGCCGGGCTTCGCGCGCAAAGCCGGGATCCGGCGGCCCGGATATTCCGATCGCCTTGCCGCCAGGCTTGAGGATACGCAGTGACTTTTCCAGGGTCTTCCCGCCGAGGCTGTCCAGCACGAGGTCGTAGCCGCTGAGGAGTTGCTCAAAATCCTGGCTGCGGTAGTCGATCACGATGTCGGCCCCGAGGTCCCGTACGAAGTCGGCGTTGCGGTGGCTCGCGGTGGTCGCAACTGTCGCGCCCAGGTGCTTGGCGAGCTGGACAGCGATGGAACCGACCCCGCCGGCGCCGGCATGAATGAGGACCTTCTGCCCGGGGCGCACATTTCCCCGCTCCACGAGGGCTTGCCACGCGGTGAGCGCCACGAGCGGCAGTGATCCCGCCTCCACCATGCTGACCGAAGCCGGTTTCAGCGCCAAGTCTCCCTCTGCAACGGCAATCCGCTCAGCAAACGAGCCGATACGGTCTTGCCGGGGACGGGCGTACACTTCATCCCCCGGTTTGAACCCGCGGACGGCTGCCCCCACTGAGAGCACAGTGCCGGCAACATCGTTGCCAAGCACCAGTGGAAGCTTGTAGGGGAGGATCTGTTTGAACTCACCCGTGCGGATCTTCTCGTCCAGCTGGTTGAGGCCGGCTGCCTGGACTTTCACCAGCACATCCCCTTCGCCAACTATCGGCTCGGCAACCTCAGCTTCGCTGAGTGGTTCCTTGTAACTGTTGATAACAAAAGCCCGCATCCGGGTTGCTCCTTCGGGGTGGTGTTCATAGGGCTGACGTGGGCCACGGCAGCATCGCGGCCCACGGCGGTGCGGCTGTATCTAGGACTTGCTGCGCGCAAGTTGCGGGTAGACCGCCTCGATGGGGGCACTGAGCCCGGCCTTGAGCTGAACAGACGTCTGGTCGGCGAGGACCTCGTACTCGCCGGCTTCCACGGCGTCCAGCACCGTGGTGACCAGATCAACCGGGTCCATCTTGGGGTCGGTGACGTGTGCAGCCATCGACGTGTCGACATAGCCGACATGGACGCCCACCACGTGCACCCCTTCGGGTGCCAGCTCCAGGCGCAGCGAGTTGGTGACCGACCATAGTGCTGCCTTGGTGGCACTGTATATGCCGCCAACGGCGTACCAGCTCATCGCGGAGTGGATGTCGATCATCGCGGACTTCTCCTTCGCTGTCAGGACCGGTGCGAAAGCGCGGGCCAGAAACAGGGGGCCGAGGAAGTTCGTCTCGACGTTGTTACGGATTTCCGCGTCCGAATGGGTGAGGATGCCCGGGGTAGCGACGCTGGCTCCAGCATTGTTGATCAACACGGTAACGTCATCCGCGGCCTTCACGGCCGCCTGGATTGAGTCCGGGTCCGTGATATCGAGGGCAAGCGGGACGATGCGCTCATCATCCCAACTGCGCGGGGTGCGGGCGGTGGCGTAAACCTTGCTGGCGCCGCGGGCCAGGGCGCCGTGAACGAGTTGTGTGCCGATGCCGCCGTTGGCACCGGTAACGAGGACGACTGCTCCATTGAGTGGGTACATAGTGGAAACCTTCCTCGGCTGTTGGCCGTGCGCGCCGGTTGGAGCGAACGGTGCGGGGACCGGACGACCCCCGCTCACCACCCGGCATTTCTTCAGGGTGACTACACTCATAACTGAGTGCGCTCAGTATATATTCCCAACGTCCAAAGAAGGCAACGGGGCTGCCGCTGTATCAGCGTTGCGCGATCCACCCGGCAGGGAGACGCACGACACGTATGGCCCGGCGGAAGGTTCCGCCGGGCCATACGTGTCGTGGGTTGTGACTGCCTAGAGGGCCGTGACCTTGATGAGCAGCGCGTGTTCCGGGTTGAGTATTGGCATCGGCAGGCCAACTTCGCCAAGGAACTGGCCGCTGGCTGTTGCGCCGTCAGTGAACCAGGCCGGCGGCTGCACCTGGGTGAACGTGTGTCCGTAGTCGGCGTCGCCGGGGGCCGGGAAGATGGGCTCCACCCGGTAGGTCCGGTCCGGGTGGAGTCCGGGCAATCCCATCCGTCCCGGCTGCTCGGCACCCGAGGTGCGGGCACAGACGAAGGCGAACAGCGCCGCCGTCGTACCTTCTGCACCGGGTTCCGCCGCCGCCACGCCGTGCAGCTGGTATGCCTCATCAGTGATGTCCGCGTGGACCGGGCGGCCGCTGTGGATCAGGCCCCGGTGCTCCTTGTAGAGCCCGACGACGCGCCGCAGCTCCTCCCGCTCGGCACCCTGGACGCCGCGGACATCCCATTCCATCCCGAAGTGGCCGAAGAAGGCCGTGATGGCACGGAAGGACAGGTCATGCGTGCGTGCGGTGGTGTGCGATGTGGTGGGGCCGATGTGGCTGCCCACGAGCTCCGGCGGAACCACGGCGCCGGTCCAGCGCTGGATGGCCTGCCGTTCCAGGGCGTCATTGCAGTCCGATGCCCAGACCCGCCCGGTCCGCTCCAGGATTCCCAGGTCAACACGCCCGCCGCCGGAGGAGCAGCTTTCAATTTCGACGCCGGGGTGGGCCTTGCGGAGCTCGTCGAACAGCCTGTAGGCGGCAAGGGTCTGTTCGT
Source organism: Pseudarthrobacter sp. SL88 (assembly GCF_026672455.1). Lineage (NCBI taxonomy): Bacteria > Bacillati > Actinomycetota > Actinomycetes > Micrococcales > Micrococcaceae > Pseudarthrobacter > Pseudarthrobacter sp. SL88. The sequence goes on along the minus strand of NZ_JAPPRD010000001.1, from coordinate 2,037,493 downwards.
GGACGGACGCGCGGCCGGCATGGCCCTGTTCAACGATGTCCCGGTTCTGGTCCCACTTGAGGTAGCTGATGTTGTTCTCGCCCAGAAGTGCCGAGATCCGGTCGAAAACGTACTGCCAGGCTTCCGGGTTGACGAGGTCGATGACGTGCTGGTTGCGCCATTCAAGGGGCAGCCGGCCGCCGTCCTTGTGGGCCACCGCCGACGGACCCGAAATCCAGTCCGGGTGTGCCCGGGCAACATCCGAGTCCAGGTTGACCATCTCCGGTTCCACCCACAGCCCGAACTCCATCCCCCGCGAGGTGACGGCATCGATCAGCGGCGTCAGCCCGTCCGGCCAGAGGGTCTCGTCCACGTACCAGTCGCCCAGGCCCGCGTGGTCGTCGCGGCGGCCGCGGAACCAGCCGTCGTCGAGCACGAAGCGCTCCACGCCGAGGTCCGCGGCGGAATCGGCAAGCTCGATCAGGGTGTCGAGGTCGTGGTTGAAGTACACGGCCTCCCAGGTGTTCAGCATCACCGGGCGCGGCTTCGCGCCGGCCGTCCCGGCCGTGGCGGCAGGAAGGATGTGGTGGGGGCGTGACCGGAACCAGCTGTAGAAAGCCTCGGTGATGCCGTCCAGGCCCCGGTCCGAATAGGCAGCGAACAGGGCAGGAGTGCTGTAGCTGCCGCCCGGCGCGAGGATGACCTCCGCGGAGCCCAGAAGTTCCGAGCCTCCAATCATGGTCCGTCCGTCGCCGATGGTATCCGCGAACTGTTCGTGGTTGCCGCTCCACGCCAGGTGGGTGGCCCAGACCTTGCCGTGCCGGTTTCCGAAACTTTTGGTGCCGGCGGCGAACAGGAGGGAGGAGTCGTGGCCGGTGCGGCCGTGCCGTCCGGAGCGGACCCACGTGCCCTGCTGGATGGGCCGGCCGCTGCGGCTGGCGTTCGCGGCACCAGCGTCCGGTCAGGTCGAGGAGTTCGACGGCGTCCGGCGCCACCGGCAGGACGGTAGCCAGTTCGTCCACCTGGAAGGGTGTGGTGCCGTTGTTGGTGAGGGTGTGCCGCAGTTCCAGCAGGCCGCCGGGGTGCAGCGTGAGAGAGGTGGCGACGCTGACGCCGGTGTCGGCGTCGGCCTGGACGATGGTGGCCCGCCCGGCCCCCGCTGTGTCCACCGACGTGACGCGGAGGCGGGACGAGAAGTCCAGGCCCGGAGCGCCGTCGGTGATCCGGTTGCCGCGGAGGGCAGGGCGGCCCCGCCAGGACGAGGAAGCCTGTGGGAGGAGCGCGGCGGGGACGCGGGCGTCCACGGAGGAATTTCCCACAGGCGTGGTGAGGATGGCGAGGTCTGGAAGTGCTGCACCCAGGTCCGCGCCCCAGTGGATGACCTCGGCCTCCCCGCTGTCGAAGCTGATCAGCAGGCTGGTGCCGGCGGAACGGAGGTGCAGGGGATCCATGGTGGTCTCTTTCGGTGTTCAGGGGTGCGTCTTAAGTTACGCATAACGGAAATGCCAGGGAAGGGGTGGCCGGGTGCGGCCGCCGCGAGGAGGAGGACGGCGGCGCCCGGCCGGGTGGCTGCGACCACAAACGCAGCCACGATTGTGGGGGTTACTTGAACAGCGCGTTGACCTGTTCGTTGGCGGCCGTCAGCGAACTGACCGGCGCCTTGCCGGATACTACGGCGTCCATGGCCGGTTCCATGATGCCCTTGACCTTGGCGGTGTTGTCCGTGATCGGGTACAGGAACGTGGTCTGGTTCTTCACGTGCTCGGTGAAGGCGGTGACGTCCACGCCCTTGGCTTGGAACGCTGCGGCGGCCTTGTCCGAGGATGCCTTCAGTGCGGGGAAGACCACGGCCTTGGACGCAACGACGTCCTGGCAGGCGGATGAAGCCAGGTATTCAACCCACTTGATGGAGGCGTCCTTCTTCTTGGTGCCGGCCCAGATGGAGTCGGCCAGGCCGTTGAACATGGAAGCGCGCTTGCCTTCGGGGCCCACCGGGGTGGGAGCGATGCCCACCTGGATGCCCTTGTATCCGGTGTACTGGCCGATCATCCACGAACCGTGGGCGTTGATGGCGGACTTGCCCGCGGCGAAGGTGTCAGCCATGCTGGCGCCGACGGTGGTTTCAAGCTTGGGCATGTAGCCCTTGTCCGCCAGGCCCGCAAACCACTGCATGCTGTCCTGGAATTTCGGATCGTCGTAGTTGTAGTGGGTGCCCCACGGGTTCTTGTCTGTGTGGGACCAGCCGGTGGTGTTGGTGAGGTAGCTCCACTCGGTCTGGCCGGAGGAGTCACCGCCGCCGTTCAGGCCCAGGCCGTAGACCTGGACGTTGTTCTTGTCGAACCCGGGCTCGTCACCGCGCTTGCCGCTCTTGTCCACGGTCAGGTGGGCGACGACCTTCTCGTAGGTGCCGCCGTCCTCCGGGTTCCAGGTGAGGTCCTTCATCTGGGCCTCGGAAATTCCGGCGGCGGACAGCATGTCCTTGTTGTAGAACAGTCCGATGGTGTCCCAGTCCTTGGGCAGGCCGTACCGCTTGCCGTCCTGGCCCACCCAGAGGTCCGCGAGGCCCTCGTTGTAGGCGGACAGGTCCACTTTGTCCTTGTCCACTGCGTCATCAATGGCCAGCAGCTGCTTGTTCTCGGCGAGCTCGCCGTACCGGCCCAGGTGGTTCGTGAAGACGTCCGGTGCGGTGCCGCCCACGAAGCCGTTGGTGAGGGTGCTCCAGTAGTCGTCCCAGCCGCGCTGGGTGATCTTGACGGTGATGTCCGGGTTGGCCTTGGTGAAGTCGTCGGCGCACTGCTGGTAGGCCGGAAGCTGGTTGGCGTCCCAGAGCCAGTAACTGATTTCGCCCTTGCCGGCTTCGGCCGAGCCGCCGCCGCTGCCGCAGGCTGAGAGGGCGAGGACCGCTGCGGCGGCCGCAGCAAGGGCGCCGGTTGCTTTCATTTTCTTCATGGGAGGACCTTTCAGGGATGTTTTCGGGCAGGCCGCCATGGCCCGCGCGAGGTGGGGGAGGAAAGAGGGAAATTACTTGATGCCGGAAAAGCCGATGGAGTTGACGATCTTCTTGCCGAAGGCGGCGAAGAGGACCAGGACCGGAAGGGCCGAGACGAGGGTGGCTGCCATCAGGCCCGACCAGTCCGGAGCACCCTGCGGGGACTGCGATTTGAAGACGCCGAGCCCCACCTGGAGCACACGGACGTCATCCTGGGAACCAACCAGCAGCGGCCAGAAGTACTCGTTCCACTGGCCGATGAAGGTGAGCAGGGCGAGGGTGGCGATGGGGGCTGCGGCGTTGGGCAGGACAATCTGGAAGAAGATGCGGAGGTGCTTGGCGCCGTCGAGCATTGCCGCTTCCTCCACCTCGCGGGACATGTTCAGGAAGAACTGGCGGAGGAAGAAGATGGCGAACGGGGTCATGAACAGGTAGGGGAGGACCATTCCGAGCATGGTGTTCAGCAGGTCCAGGTTCTTGATCAGCAGGAAGTTGGGCAGTGCCGTGAAGATCGGCGGGACCAGCATGGTGCCGAGGAAGAGGCTGAAGACGGCGTTGCGGCCCTTCCAGCGGAGCCGGGCGAAAGCGTAGGCGGCCATGGCACTGAAGAACACGGCCCCGGCGGTGGTGATGGAAGAAAAGACAACGGAGTTGCGGAGGTAGATCCAGAAGTCGATAGCGGCGCCCGAGCCGCCTTCGGCAACGGCTTCCGCGGGAGTCTGCAGGCCGAAAACACGCTTGAAGGCACCGAAGGTGAATTCTGCCGGGAGGAGGCTGCCGGCGTTGGTGGCCAGCGCGTTGTTGGTGGACAGTGCGGTCCGCAGCACCCAGAGGAAGGGAAGGACGGAGACGGCGATGGCCAGGATCAGCAGGGCCCAGGCGCCGGCGCGGCGGGGATTGAACGGGCGGCGTTTGGACGGACGACGGCGGGAGGCCGGCTTGGCCAGCGGCGCGCGGCTTGCGGTGGTGGTCATGGAGGACTCCTTAGTCCAGGTCCGACTCGTTGCCCTTGAGGAACTTCATCTGGATGAAGGCCACCAGGGCGAGGATGAGGAAGAGAATGACGGCGATGGCCGATCCGTAGCCGAAGTCCGACTCCGTGAAGGCGCGCTGGTAGATGTAGTACTGGATGACGCGGGTGGCGTTCACCGGGCCGCCGCCTGTGGTCACCGCGACGGTGTCGAAGACCTGGAAGGAACCGATGACGGTGACCACCAGTACCAGTACCAGGACCGGACGCAGCAGCGGGATGGTGATTTTGCTGAAGGTCTGCCAGGCAGACGCACCGTCCAGCTTGGCTACCTCGTAGACGTGGCCCGGGATGGACTGCAGGCCGGCGAAGATCAGCAGTGCGGTGTAGCCCATATGCCGCCAGGTGTTAATCAGCGCCTGCGTGGGGATGGCCCACTCCTCGCTGCCAAAGAAGGCCGCCCGGGGCATCCCGGCCCACTCGATGAACTGGTTCACCACGCCGATCTGGTAGTCCAGCATCCAGAACCACAGCAGGGCGGCAATGACGTTGGACATCAGGTAGGGAAGCAGGAGTGCGCCCCGGATGATGGTGGACTTTGCCACCTGGTGCATGAGCAGCGCCAGGCCCAGTGCCAGGGACGTCTGCAGCGCGATGTTCAGGATGACGTACTGGCCGGTGACGGCCAGTGAGTTCCAAAACAGGGGATCCTTGGCGATCGCCTGATAGTTCTCCAACCCGATCCATTCCGGATCTCCGAGGATGTTGTATTCCGTGAAGCTGAGGTAGATCCCGCGGATAGTGGGCACCAGGTAGAAGAGGACGAATCCGATCATGGCCGGTGCGATGAAGAACAGCGCAATCCTGACGTCGCTGCGGGTGCCGGGCAGCTTCCGGTTCAACAGTGTTCGCTTGGGGTTTTGTTCCCGCGAACGGGGGTTCCTGGTAAGGGTGGTCATCTTCGACCCTTCCTGATTGTGTGATGTGCCTAACAACCTGCCCAGCAATCTACACGAGTAGATCTTGTGGGGCAAGAGATTAATTTCTGCGCCAAAACGGCTTGTTTTTTGCGTCACAGAGTTGTTGACTCGAGTAGAACACTGAAAGTCCAGCAGTGGCAGGGCTGGAAACGTTTACCGAATTCCTGCTTGCTTCCGCGCCGCCACCGGCGCACACCCACTTCCACACAGAAGGAAAACAATGACGTTCTCAATCGGCATCGTTGGCGCAGGCCAGTTCGGCGGCCAGTTTGCCCACCTGTTCAACCTCCACCCCGGCGTCAAGGAGGTGTATGTGGTGGACGAGCGCCCGGAACGCGCTGCAGAGGCGGTGGACCGCTACGGCCTCACCGGAGTGAAGCCGGACTTCGAGGCCCTCCTGGCCTCCGATGTTGACGCCGTGGCCATCTTCACCCAGCGCTGGACCCACGGTCCGTTGGTTGAGCAGGCCCTCCGCGCGGGCAAGCACGTCTACTCGGCTGTGCCCATGGCGGTGACGGAAGACGAGATCGCCCGCATCATCGAAGCCGTCCGTGAAACCGGCCTGGTGTACATGATGGGTGAGACCAGCTACTACAACCCCGCCACGGTCTACGCCCGCGAGCAACACGCCGCAGGCAAATTTGGGCGGATCTTCTATTCGGAAGGTGACTACGTACATGACATGGACCTGGGCTTCTACGACGCCTACCAGTACAGCGGCGGCGACCGCTGGAAGGAAACGGCCAGCTACCCGCCCATGCTGTACCCCACGCACGCCATCGGCGGCGTCCTCGGCGCCCTGCCGTCGCATGCCGTCAGCGTCAGCTGCTTCGGCGTAAAGGACGACCGCAATGACGGCGTCTTCAACAAGGACGTCAGCATGTTCGGCAACGACTTCTCCAACGCCACTGCCCTCTTTGAATTGAACGACGGCGGCGTGATGCGCACCAACGAAATGCGCCGCGTGGGCTACCCCTCCCACATTCGGGAGTCCCGGTTCCGCTTCTTCGGAACCGAAGCCAGCTTCGAACAGCTCGCCAAAGTCACGGTATGGCAGGACAAGAAGGACGTCCACGACATCTCCGGGCAGATGGAGACGCGGCCCAGCATTCCGCTGGACGATCCGTCCCTGGCCAACGTGGCACCCGAACTGCGTGACGCGTTCGTATCAGGGCTTGCTCCCGTGCACGACGCGGACCGGCTGCCGGAAGAGTTCCGCGGCGCCCCCAACGGGCACGAGGGCAGCCACCACTTCCTGGTGGACGACTTCGTCACCGCCGTCAACGAGGGAACGCTGCCCCCGGTCAACGCCTGGGTAGCCGCACGCTTCACCCTTCCCGGTATCGTCGCCCACGCCTCAGCGCAGCAGAACGGGGCGCGGCTTCCCATCCGCGACTTCGGCGACGCCCCGGCCAACCCTTAACAAGCATGACCATGTCGGCTGTGCCGGGGCCCCGGGGGCCTGTGACGCGTAAGGATGTTGCGCCGCGGTTCGCCGGTGTGAGTATGCCGGACGCCTCCGAGAACTTAAGCGCGCGGACGCGAACCCTCCCGCCGCCGTCGTGCCCTCTTGTTCCGGGCCGCAGTGTCCTTCGCGGGTGGACCGTGGGCCGGCCCCCAATCCCGGTACCGGCCCACGGCGGGGGCCGGAACTGCATTGGGCCACCCTCACCTGTTACCGCATCCTCGGTGCAACAGGTGGTCTTTAGCCCGTTTCCAGGGCAAAGCTACGGAGGGGGGCGCCGTGGAACGCTGAACCATTGATGGTTGGGGTAGAACTCACGGGGCTCCCTTGCGCGCACTGTGCGGGCTGGCTGCTCAACCACGAGTAGCAACAAGATACCCCACCCAACGCCCTCAAGCCACGGTGACGCCACAGATGTGTACAGATGAACTGATCGGCGGCGGTGAATGGTTTGATTGGTCAGTGCTCCGTATTCGACGTTATGTGGTTCTCTGCTTGTTCCTGATCTGCGTGGGCACCGCATTCTCGTTCCGGGTTGCCGGGCAGTCCGGTGCGGAGGACACCGGCCGGCTCCTCCCGCCGCCGCCGTTGGCGGGGGTGAAACTCGATGCAGGGCGTACCGGCATGACAACGGCCGTGAACGTCACGGCCAGCCCGGATGCCCAGTGGCTCACGGATGCAGCCGCGCAGACCGGCATCCCTTCCCGGGCCCTGCGTGCCTACGTTGCCGCGGCCGCCTCAGCCAACGGCTCTTCGCCGGCCTGCGGGATCGGCTGGAACACGCTGGCGGCCATCGGCTCCGTGGAATCGGGGCACGGGACCCACGGCGGCGGCAGCCTGGACACGGATGGGCAGGCTGGCGGCGCCATTGTGGGCCCTAGTCTCGACGGCGAAGGATTCGCCGCCATTCCGGATACCGACGGCGGCGCACTGGACGGAGATGCCCGGTGGGACCGGGCCGTCGGACCCATGCAGTTCATCCCTTCGACCTGGCGGCTGGTGGGCCGTGACGGCAACGGAGATGGAACAGCGGACCCCTTCAACATCGACGACGCTGCCGTCAGCGCTGCCACCTATCTCTGCCTGCACGGCCGTGACCTGCGGACCTCCCAGGGGTGGACGCAGGCCATCTACTCGTACAACCAGTCCGACGCCTACCTCCGCCGGGTCAAGGACAAAGCGGTCACCTACGCAACGGTGACCGGCACCCTGAAATAGACCCGGCCGGGGCATCATCTCCGGCACGGGTCAGACGGAAGCCGCCGCCCGCATCCGCTTAAGGTGCAGTCCGCGGCAGGGGATGGCGGCCGATACAAGGTCCTGGCTGTGCGGATGCTGTGGGTCGGCGAAGAAGCGGTGGGTGTCGGTGAGTTCCACGAGGCGCCCTTGATAGAGGACCGCCACCCGCTGGCACATGTGCCGCACTACATCCATGTCATGGGTAATGACCATCAGGGACAAGCCCCGTTTGCGGTTGAGCCGCTGCAGCAGGTCGAGGATGGTCCGCTGGGTCAGCGCGTCCAGCGCCGAGGTCGCTTCGTCGCAGATGAGTACCTCGGGTTCCATCAGCAGGGCCCGCGCGATGGTGGCGCGCTGCAGCTGCCCGCCTGAGCAGTCCCCGGGGCGCCGGTCCAGCAACGCCGGATCGAGCTCGACGTCCTCCATGACTTGCCCAAGCCGGCGGCTGCGCTCCACCGGATCAAGTCCGCGCCTCAGGGGCGCCTCCAGGCTGGCCCGGAGGGTCATCCGCGGATCGAAGGAGTCATGCGGTTCCTGGAACACCATCTGAACGGCTGTTGGTGCATCGCCGGCCCCGGGCGACAACGCCCGGCTCATGGTTCCACCACTGATGGTCTCCAGTCCCACAATGGCCCGGGCCAGGGTACTCTTCCCGGAGCCCGACTGGCCCAGCACGCCAAGAATCTCGCCGCGCTTCAGGGTGAGGGAGACGTCATCCAGGGCCGGTCGTCCCCGGCGCCGTCCGGAGCCAAATTGTTTGCAGACATTGGCCAGGGTCAGCACATCGGGTTGCCCGCCGGCGGTGTCCAACGTGCCGGACGGAGCCAGGCTGGATGCTTCCAGGAGTTTCCGGGTATAGCCGGTCTGGGGGTTCCGCAGCACGGACTCTGTGGTTCCCGATTCCACGATCTTCCCGTCCTGCATCACCATCACCCTGTCCGCAAACGCCGCCACGGAGGCCAGGTTATGGGTGATGTAGAGGATTCCCAGTCCGCGCTGGATCCTTTCCCGGTCCAGCAGTTCCAGGACTTGCTGCTCCAGGACTTTGTCCAGGGCCGACGTCGGCTCATCCGCCAGGAGGATCTCCGGCTGGCCGGCCAGGGCCATCGCCGTCATGGCCCGCTGGGCCATGCCACCCGAGAGCTGGTGGGGGTAGGCGCGGGCGCCCCACTCCGGATTTTCGAAGCCGACCTCGGCCAGGAGGTCCAGCACTTTTGCCTCGGCCGCCCTGCCGCGAAGTCCGCCATGGAGCTTCAGCGGCTCAAGGAGATGCTTGTGGATGGTCCTGTTCGGGTTAAACATCTTCTTGGGCTGCTGGAAGAGCATTCCCAACCGGCCGCCACGGACGCGGTTCAGCTCAGTCTCGGACGCCGTCGTAAGCTCCTGCCCGCCCAATCGGATGGAGCCCTGCTGCACGCCCAAGGCCGGAGGCAGCAGTTGCAGCACTGAGCGGGCTGTCATGGTCTTGCCGGAACCCGAACCGCCCACCAGCGCCACGAACTCACCTGGCCGGACCGTCAGGCTGACCCCGGACAGCACCGTGTGTCCGGGTCCGCCCACTGACAGGTTCTCGATGACAAGCTCAGGCATGCTGGCCCTCTGTCACGATTGCGTCGATCGGATCTGCTGCCCGGCGGGCCGCGCGCTGCCCGATGAGGGTGACGCACAAAGCGATGACGAAGATGGCGAGGCCGGGCACCAGGATTCCCCACGGGGCCCGTTCTGCGTATGGCTGAGCCGCCGCAAGCATGGAGCCCCAGTCCGACTGCGGCGGCTGCACCCCAAGTCCCAGGTAGGACAGTGCACCCACGCTGATGAGCAGTTGCCCGAACCGAAGCGTTGCCTGCCCCAGCATGGGAGCGGCCAGATGGGGGAGGACATGGCGGAAGATAATGAACGACGGCGGGCAGCCCACCACGCGCGCCGCCTCGACAAATCCCCGTGCCGACACGTCGTAGGCCAGGGTGCGGGCAAGCCGGGCGAACGGCGTCCATCCCGTCACCGTCAGGGCAACCAGCAAAGAGGTGAAGCCGGTACCCATGGCAGCCACGATGAAGAGCGCCACCACCATTTCGGGAAAGGCAAGCAGGACATCGTTGGTGCGGGTAAAGAACTCATCCAGCCAGCCTTTGCGCCGGGCGCTGAGGATGCCGATGGACAGTCCGATGACTCCGGTGAGGACCGTGGCCAGCGCCGCCACCAGCATGGAGAAGCGCCCGCCGTCGAGCAGTCTGCTCAGGGTGTCCCGCCCCAGGTGGTCCGTTCCCAGCAGGTGGGCGCCTCCCGGAGCTGCCAGGCGGGCGGCGAGATTTTGCTCGTCAGGGGGAAAGGGCGCCAGCCAGGGGGCCGCCGCAACGGCGGCTACCGCGAGGATGAGGATCACGACGGCGACAGCGTCGATTGCAGGCCACTTACGCAAGGGTGCCTCCCACCTTGGGGCTGAGAATCCGGTGCAGGAAGTCGGCCAGGGTGGTGATGGCCACGGCGAGTCCCACCACTAACACCACGCCGCCCTGCGCCAGCGGGATGTCGCTGTTGATGACGGCGTCGTAAAGCAACCGGCCCATGCCCGGGATGGCGAAGATGACCTCAACGATGACCGAACCGCCCAGGAGCCCGGCAAACCAGACGGCAAAGAGCGTGGACAGCGGGACAAGACCATTGGGCACCACGTGGTGGAGGATGGTCTGCGTCCGGCTCAGCCCGCGTGCCCTGGCGGCCGGAATGTGTTCGGCCTCAAGGGCATCGATCACCCCGGAGCGGACGGCCGAGGTGAAGAAGCTGATGGGCCTCAGGGCCAGTGTGGCTGCCGGCAACACCATCGAGGCGGGCTTACTCCACCCTGCCGACGGAAGCAGCGAAAGCTTCAGGGCGAAGACCAGGACCAGGAGCGGCGCCAGCCAGTACTCGGGCATGGCAATAAAGGATTGCGTGATGGTGGTGATCAGCTTGTCCACCTTGCCGCCCTGCCTGAGCGCTGCGATGATGCCCAGCGGCAGCGAGACCAGGACGGCGGTGCCCAGGGCAACGATCACCAGGCTGAGGGTGATTCCCAGCGCGGGGATGACCTGGTCCGCCACGGGTGTGCGGCTGACATGGGACAGGCCCATGTCGCCGGTGAAGAAGTCGCCGAGCCACCGAAGGTACTGGATGGGCAACGGGTCCTGAAGCCCCAGGCTTTCACTCAGGGCCTTGACGGTGGAATCATCCACCACATCCCCGGCGACGCGGGAACGGATGATCTTCCGGACGGGATCGCCCGGCGTCACGTAGGGGATAAGGAAGACGGCGTAGGACGACAGCAGGACGGCGGCCACAAGGGTCGCCGTCCGCTTCGCAAGAAAGGTGAGCATGCTGCTGGTCCGAAGGCCTTGGACCGGTCCTTAGGACGCGGACGTAGCCGTCTGGGCCGTCAGCACGTACCGGGACAGGGGATCCTGCACGTAGTTCAGGACGCTGCTGCGCAGGGCATCCGTCGCCTGCTCATTGACCAGCCAGAGGTTGACGGCTTCTGCGTCCAGGATTTCGCCGGCTTTCGCGTACAGCTTGTAGCGGTCTTCGGTGCTGGACGTCCGGGCCGCCTGCGCGATGACCTCGTCATAGTCCTGGTTGCAGAAGTGGCTCAGGTTGTAGGTGCCTTTGCAGGTGTAGTCGGCGGTGAGGAAGCCAATGGGATCGGCGATGTCGATCAGCCGGTTCCGCTGGCTGAGGATCATGTCGTAGTTCCCGGCCAGGACGTCCGGCTCAGCGGAAGCGTATTCCTTGGCCTGGATGCTGACCGGGACGCCAATCGCTTTGAGGTTGTCCTGGATGACGGTGGCGACGTCCGCGAATTCGGCCCGTTCAACGATGGCGATGATCTCCAGCGGCCTGTCTGCCGTGTACCCCGCCGCCTCAAGCAGTTTCTTGGCTTCCTCTACATTCTGCTGTGGTGCGGTGGCCGAACCCGCCCAAGGCTCGGAGGGTGCGAAGGGGCCAGCCGCGGGCAGTGCGGCGCCTTCGTAGACGCTGGCGGCCAGCGCCCCAAGGTCCAGGGCGGAGCGGAGTGCCTTGCGGAAGTCAACGTTGTTGAAAGGGGCGCGGCCGTTGTTCATGTAGAGCGTGGCAGTCCGCGGGGAGTCCGCCTTGAGGACCGATACTTCGGGGGCGTTCTCCAGCGACGACAGGGCTGACGCCGGGATGGAGAGGGAGATGTCCGCCTCACCGGTCTGGACCTGGGTTGCCCGGGTGGCGCCGTTGGTGATGAACCGTACTTCGGCGCCGGCAAGCTGGACGTCCCCGCCCCAGTAGTTTCCGTTGCGGTCAAGCGTGAGGGACTGCTTTGCTTTCTCGGATACCGGAGTGAACGGGCCGGTGCAGTGCCCGAACGGGTCCACGGTGGCGCCCTGATAGGCGGCGGGAGCAAGGATGCCGGTGTTGACGCTCGCCAGGCGGAACGGCACCAGCGGGCTCTCCGAGGGGGTGGTGACCCGTACAGTGTTGGCGTCTGTAGCCTCGACCTTGCTGACGATGCTGGGGCTGAACGCACGGGCGGGTACTTTGGCGTTGAGGACGGATGTGAGGGACGCCGCGACCGATTCGGCGGTGAGGTCCGTGCCGTCCTGGAACTTGACTCCGTCTCGGATGGTGAAGTCCCATTCCAGGGGTGAAGCCTGCTTCCACTCCGTGGCCAGGAAGGGAACAACCTTCCCCTGGCCGGAGTCGTACTTTGTCAGTGTTTCAAGGCAGCCCGAGAGGGACAGGATGTACGCGGCATCCGATTCCAGGGCCCAGTTGGCCACGGGCGCCCGGAAGTTGTCGACGACGATCCGCTGGTTGGTGTCGGCCACCTTGCTGGCGGCACTTGTCCCGCCGCCGCTGAGTCCGCAGCCTGTGAGGGCCGTGAGGGCGGCAAGGCCCATCGCTGAAAGTTGGCCGAGTTTGCGCACTGGAACCGCCTGAAGAAGTGCCCGAACGGGTTGGGCAGAAGAAACTAGGACGGTTTAGGTTAGCCTAACCTTTTGCCCGGTGGGAAACCGGGGTCCGGGATGGGGAGTAACACAGCTGACGTTCCGCGGCGGCAAACCCGTCATGGAACGAAGCCCAGCGACTTGTCCACGACATTCACCAGGGGTTCGCCCTGGACGAACCGCTGCAGGTTGCGGACGAACAGTTCGGCCAGCTCGTCCAGGTAAGCCTCGGTGTCTCCGCTCATGTGGGGCGTGAGGATCACGTTCCGCATGCTCCACAGGGGATGCTCCAGGGGAAGGGGCTCCGGATGGACCACGTCGAGTGCGGCGCCGGCGATGCACCCGCCGGTGAGGGCCTCGACCAGGGCATCGGTCTGGATGAGTTCGCCCCTCCCGACGTTGATGACGTGGGCCGAAGGTTTCATCGCGGCGAGCACCTCCGTGCCGATCATTCCGCGGGTGGCTGGGGTCAAGGGAGCGGCAAGTACCACGAAATCGAAGCTGCCCACCACGCCCGCCAGGTTTCCTGAGCTGTGGATGTCTGTGAAGTCCGAATCCCCGGGCCGGCTGCTGCGCCCGGCTCCGCTCACGTCCATCCCCACGGCGCGTAACAGTCGCGCGATCTCGCGGCCGATGGAGCCGGTACCCACCACCAGCACACGCCGGCCCTGGATCTTCCGGGTGACCCGGTGCTGCCATAGCTGCTGCTGTTGCAGCAGGAACGAACCTTGCGTGTCCTTGGCGATGTCCAAGACGAAACCCAGGGTAAATTCTGCAATGGCGCGGCTGAGCACGCCCCTGGAATTTGTATAGGTAACGTCGCTGCGAACCAGTTCCTCAAACAGCAGCTTGTCCACGCCGGCGGCGGAAACGTGGATCCACTGCAGGGAGGAGGCTGCCTGCCAGTTGTCCCGCAACGCCGGTGAGAACGAGTGCCACTGGTACAGGACGTCGGCTCCCGTCAAGGCATCCGCCAGCTTATCCGCGGTCACGGCACGGACTTCTGCCAGCTGTTCGATGTCGTGGACGCGGGGCGGAAGTTCCTCACGGTACAGGACGGCGACGACCGGCCGTTTGCGGTTGCCGGGCACGGTCTACAGGCCCAGTTGCCCGTTGAGCTCATCCAGCGACCGGACGGTGGTGTAGTTGTAACCGGGGCTGTGGGGGTCGTAGCCGCGGTCGAAGTACACCGTGTTGGTGAAACCGAGGTCGTGGGCTGGCATCAGGTCGTACCGGGTGTGGGAGGACACGTGCAGGAAGTCCTCCGTTGAGGCAGCCAGGGAATCAAGCATGAACTCGAAGGCCTGGTACCTCGGCTTGTAGGCCCCTGCCTGTTCCGCGGAATACACCGCGTGGAACGTCGCGCCGAGGCGTGGAACGCTGATGTCGAGGAAGCTGTGGTCGGCGTTGGAGAGGATGACCAGCGGGTAGTTCCGGCCCATGATCTCCAGCGGCCGGGGGACGTCGTCGTGCGCCCCCCAACCCCGGACGGCGTCGCCGAACCGGGCCCCGGCCCCCTCGGTGGGTTCCAAGCCCCACCTTCTGCAGACCCTGTTGAAAGCATCCTCCAGGACCTGTTCGTACGCGTAGTAGTCCCCGCACACCTGGTCATACCTGTAACCCCTGAACATCGCCTTGAAGGCAGGCCACTGCTCTTCTGCAAGCCGGCCCGAGAGGAGGTGCCGGGTGGTTGCATCGAGCTGGAAGTTAATCAGCGTGCCGTAGCAGTCAAAGGAGATGTACTGCGGACGGAAATTCGTGGAAGCCATGGATTGAACTCTAGGTGCGTTGACCTGTCCGGGAACAACGGAGCAGCGGCGCACGTTGGAGACACGTCAAGTGAGCAGCCCGCAAGAGAAATGAGATGCACCCGTGGCAACCGATTATGACGAGGTCCGCTCCGACGTCAAGGAGTCCCAGGACCGTTCCCTGGAGGCGTTGCAATCCGCCAACGCCCCCGACGCCCGCAGCGTGGTCACCCAGTTGGACGAAGCGGACGCACTGGACGAAGGGCTGACCCCCGGCGGAGAAATCGTCTCCGAGGAACTGACCGTACAGGTCATTCCGCAGGGCGCGGACGAATTCACCTGCTACTCCTGTTTCCTGGTCCGCCACCGCTCCCAGCTGGCGCGGGAAAGCAACGGCCATTCGTACTGCAGCGAGTGCGAGGGCTGAAGGCAAGAGCGCGGTATCAGCGCCGCCTAAGGGCGGACTGGAGCGCCCGGCCGGCTGTCAGCATGGCCCCGTTAGGGTGAAATGACAGCAAACAATGGGGGGAATTGTGGCAAAAAAGAACGTTGCCACGTCCATCGGTGCAGTGATCCTGGCCGGAATCCCTGTCGGCGTGCAGCGGACCGTGGGCCTCCGGACCCGGGGAGGAGCCGCCGGCTGACGGCGGAACGTTCGAGACCGTCGGCGAGTTGCGCGAGGCACTCGAAGCCGCCGGGTTTGAATGCCCCGAGATGATGGTTCACAACCGCTTCAAATACGCGTCCGCTTCAGGGAGCTGCGGCGAAATCGGCCTGGGGATCTACGCCAACGGCGCTTCCCTCGACAGCGAACTGGCGGCAAGGAAGACCTACACCGGGGACACCATCAATGTCGGAAAGAACTGGATTGTGGGCACGGAGGCCCCGGACCAGGTCCAGGAGTGGCTGGGCGGAACCATCGTCAACGAAGGTAACTAGGGGACTGGCCTGCCGGCTCCCGGGCCTTAGCCCAGGCGCAGTGCCACGGCGAGGTCCGGGGCCAGCGACTTCGCGAACGTGTTCGTCATGTGGTTGTCGCGGTAGACAAGGACATTGCCGATAACCACGGGGCAAACACCGTCGCGGCAGAAATGGCGGGACAGGTCGATGGTTTCAACCCCGGGAACACCGCCGGCGGCAGCCACCAGCGTGTCCGTTCCGGCAAGGGCCTCGGCGGCGGCCGTTGCGCATTGATCCTGCCTGCCGTGCTTCTGCAGGCATTCCACCGGATTTCCGCCGGGGTACGGCGGATCTGCGATCACGGCGACGCGCAGGCCCGCCCCGCGCAGCCGAGACAGGGACTCGACGTAACCGTCAGCCAGCGTGGATTCCGGAGCCCAGTGCCATCCGAGCGCCTTGCGGTAGCCGTCCTCACGCATCCCCGCCACCAGGACCAGATCCGGTTTCTGCCCGATAATCTTCTCTGCGGTTACGGCGTTCTGGGCCGAGCAGTTGGCATACACGGTGTCCGCTGAGCGGGGAGGCGTCAGCGCGAACGGGCATCCGTTGCGCACCATCGCATGGATCCTGAGCGGAATCTTCTGTGACACCGCAACGAGCGGATCCACGAACTGGCCGGCGTGCGAATCGCCCACCACGACCACCACCGGGGCCTCCAGGTCCTGGGACCCGAACCAGCAGTCAGTATCAGGCACAGAGGCCGGATCGTAGACACCGCACGCGCCGGCACTGGTGGCCGGAACGTCCTGCATCGCCACGGACGGATCCGGGCGGACGGGCATGCCCGCGGGAACGGCCGCGGGACGCTCGGACCACGCCCGGGCGCCGGGGTAGTCCCGGTCGGACAGGGCAGTGGACAGCTGGGCCCGCTTGACCTCGACCACCTGCCACGGCGCCCACGCCGCCACGGTCACCAGCACCGCGCTGCACATGGCAAGGACATACACCTTCCGGTGGCCGCCCCACCCGGTGTTCCGGCTGGAAGGGTGCCGGAAGCGCTGCTCCACCCAGTAATAGGACGCAGCTGCGAGCGCAAGGCTCAGCGCGCCCAAAAGGATGGCTTCTCTGATCCGTGGCGCGCGGCCCAGCAGGGCGACGGCGAACACGATGACGGGCCAATGCCACAAGTAGAGCGAGTACGAGACGTCGCCGATGAAGGTCAGCGGACGGAGGCTGAGCACCCTGGACGCTGACCAGGGAACGGCTGCCGCCGCGCTGCCTGACCTCAGGAGCAGTGCAGTGCCGAGCACGGGTATGGCGGCGATGCTGCCGGGGAACGGCATTTCGGTGGTCAGGAAGAATACGGGGATGACGACGGCAGCCACGCCCGCCCAGCTGGCCAGGGCAGCACGGCGCCCAGTGAGAAAGCCCACGGCCGGTACCAGGGCCGCCAGCCCGCCGACAGCCAACTCCCACACCCTGGTGCCCGTGACGAAGTAGGCGAGGGTGTGCTCGTGGTTGCTGAGGTGGATGCTGTAGGCGAAGGACACCAGTGCCACTGCAGACAGCGCGGGAACGATAAACCTGTCTGACGCCCGGTTCATGCGGCGGGCGGCCAGCACAAGGCCCAGGAAGAAGAACGGGATCACCAGGTAGAACTGCTCCTCGACGGCGAGGGACCAGAAGTGCTGCAGCGGCGACACTTCCCCGGTGGCTCCCGCGTAGGACACTGCGGACAACGCCTGGTGCCAGTTCTGCACCTGGAGAAGCGAAAAGAGCACATCGGCCGAGATGCCCTGCCAGCGGCTCTGCGGAAGCAGCAGCACGGTGCCCAGCAGGACCGCCACCAGGACGGCGGCCGACGCCGGGAAGAGCCTGCGGATCCGCCTGGCATAGAAGGCGGGGACGGAGATCGAGGAGTTCCTGGCAGCTTCCCGTGCAAGGGAACCGATGATCAGGAACCCTGAAACGACGAAGAAGACGTCTACGCCGATGAACCCGCCCGCCAGGGCTTCCGGCCGGAGGTGGTAGATGACCACGAGGCCAACGGCCAGCGCGCGGAGCCCCTGGATGTCGGGCCTTGGAGCGTGCCCGGTTCCGTTGTTGGCGCGCTTGACCGCGGAGGCATGCCTCATTGCGTCCCCTCTGTGTACTTCTTCAGTCCCGCGCCGGGCGCAGGGAAAATCAGGGGCGAGCGGAGGCTCGCCGACAGGAGATTCTATCGGATGCCGGGTGGGTTACTCCCCGTGCCGGAGCACGTCCGGGAGTTCTTCGACGTACACCGTCTGGGGCGGTTCGAAGTAGATCACCAGCACTTCCTCGCCTACTGCGAAACCGCTCGCCTTGTCGAAGGGGTGGGCATGGAAGGCCATGGTCCCGCCGAGGTAGGGCAACATGACCTCGCCGATGGTGCCGGGCCCGATCCGTCCGGTCACCCGTGCGATCTTGCCTGTCAGGCTGCGGTCGGCGTCCCTGTGCATGGCCTTCCTAGGCGCCGGGAGCCGGTGGTGTCCGGGTGGCGTCTTTACTGTCTTTGCCGTTGCGGAGTGCGGTGCGCAGTGCCGGCAGATAGTCGCCGGCCTGTGCCAGGATTCCGCCGAGCATCTTATTGACGCCCTCGCCGCCGTTCAGGACTGTCATCTGCCCGACGTGCGAGAAGGGTTCGGCGGCGGCCGCGATGATGGCGGGCATGTTTTCGGCGAGCTGCTGGGAAATCACCGCATCCTGGTTGCTGGCCAGGGCTTCGGCACGTGCCTTGATGCCGTCCGCCTCGGCCAGGGCCTTGGCCTTGATGGCTGAAGCGGCAGCGTCGCCCTTGGCCTTGGTGGCAGCCGCCTCGGCCTCACCGGTCACCTTGGTGGCGCCCGCCGCAGCAGCCGCGGCGGTGGCGTTTGCCTGCGCCGTCACTTCCGTCCGGCGGGCGTTGGCCTGGGCTTCGAGTTCGGTGCGCCGTGCCAGGGCTTCCGCGGCGCTGATGTCCGCGGCCTTCTGCCCCTCGGCGTCGGTGCGCTTGGCGTAGGCCTTGGCGTCTGCGGGCTTCCGGATGGAGGTTTGAAGCTTTTGCTCCTCGCGGTCCGCCTCGAGCTTGGCGACTTCGGTTTCCTGGACCACCACCTGCTGGCGTGCCGTGGCCTCCGCCAGCGGACCGGCCTGGGCGGCGTTGGCCCGGGCACGTTCCGCGTTGGCCTGCGCTACCGATTGCCTGATGGCGGAAAGGCTTTGGGCGTCAGCGATCAGCGCGGCGGCCTCGGCCTCCTTCTCGGCCGCCTCCCGGTTGCGGGTGGCCTCGGCGATCCTGGCTTCCATCTTCACCTGGGCAATGTGCGGCTTGGCGATGTTCTGGATGTACCCGGTGGGATCCTGCAGGTCCTTGATCTGCAGCGAATCCACTACCAGGCCGAGCTTCTCCATTTCCACGCCGCTGGCGCTGCGGACCTGCGAAGCGAGCTTGTCCCGTTCCCGGATGATTTCCTCCATCGTCATGCTGCCGATAATGGAGCGCAGATGCCCCTCGAAGACGTTGTAGACCTGGCTTTCCATTTTGGGCTGCTGGCCGAGGAAACGGCGGGCTGCATTGGCAATAAACGGTGGTGCGTCCCCGATTTTGTAAATGACCACACCTTCCACCACCACCTGGATTCCCTGCGAGGTGACACAGGAAACTTTGAGTTCCGTTTCATTCAGGGTGGAGGGAAAGCGGGCGCACAGTCTGCAGCCCGGGAAGTACCAGCGCTCCCTTGCCCGTCACGATCTTGAAGTCCATGCCGGCGCGGGTATCCAGGGTTCCACGGGTCAGCCCGGAAATAATGAGGGCTTCGTTGGGTTCTGCCACTTTCCACATCAGTTTGGTGGCCACCCAGATGAAGCCAACGGCAAAAAGCACTCCCAGGATGATCGCAATGAGCGGGAAGAATGGTGAGAAGTCCGGCATGACCAGGTCCTTTCACGGGTTCGGAAACCCGCCTCGGATAACGCCCCAATAATGCAGCTGCCCATTCCCGGCCGATCAATTGTGCCCGTAACTGACCATCCGCTGGCCAACTGTTGTAGTCAGTCTGATTGCGGCCTGCCGAAGAGTCCATAGCCCGGCCCCTGATATTTGCCCGCGGCAACAAAACAGCGCACGACGACGGCATCCGGGCCACGAAGGCAGGCCCGCCGCGCCGCCAGGCGGCAGGGCGGACATGTCCCCACCATGTGGGGACGCCCCGGACCCGGACCGGCGTCAGCGGCGGTGCAGGTGTTCAGGATGCCGGAGCGGTCTCCGGAGGCGCGGCGTCCGAGCCCGCCCCGGTTTGCAGGTCTGCTGCCTCCCGCTGCAGGGATACAGGTGCCTCCGCGGCAGGATGTTTAACCCCGGCGCCCTTTGCCGAAGCCGGTGCGATGTTCTGGTTGATGTGGAAGAAGTTGTCGGGATCGTACTTGGCTTTGAGTTCGGCAAGCCGCCCGTAGTTCGAACCCATCGTCTCTTTGATGCGCGATTGATCGTCGGCGTCCTGGAAGTTGAGGTACCCGCCCGGCTCGGAGTACTCATGCAGTGCCGCCCAGTAATCGCGGACCCACGCGATGTTCGCCTCATTCTCCGAGGCGTCAGGCCACTGCGCCGCGATCACCGGTGCAAAATTGACGTTCCGGTAGGCGAAGGCTGTGGCTTCGGGTGCTACCCGCTGGACTGCCCCGTCGATCGGGTAGAAGTGGTTGGCGTGTATGGATGCTCGGGATGCCAGGCGAATTCTCGACGGCGACGCGCAGCGCATCATCGCTGAGGGTCCGAAGGAAATCGGCCTTCCAGTATCCCTGGAGTCCGGGAACATTCAGTCCATCGAACATCATGTTCAGTGCGGGATAGGGCATAGGCGCGAAGAAGCTGCCCAGCGGTTCTCCTGCGTCCAGCATTGGCTGCCAATGGGCCGGGCCGGCGTCGGGATCGCCAGTCCACATGCCCACGATGACCGTAACCGGCCGTCCATGCCATTCCTCGGGCAGGAACGGAACCGGCGGCCCCTGGTGGAAGCCCAGGAACGCGCCCATTTCCTCAGGTTCGGCGCCGATCCATTCGCGGTAAGCAGCACCCACGCTGGCTCCTGTGGATGCATCGAAGAACATGATGCCCACATGGACCACGTCCACGGGGTGCAGCCGGAACTCGAGCGAGGTGACCACGCCGAAGTTGCCGCTGCCGCCGCGCAAAGCCCAGAAGAGGTCAACGTTCTCGGCGTCGCTGGCCGTCAGGAATGAACCGTCAGCCAGCACGACGTCGGCCCCGATGAGATTGTCGCAGGACAGGCCGTACTTGCGGGCGAGGTAGCCGATGCCACCGCCCAGGGTCAGTCCACTGACGCCTGTGGTGCCGACGATGCCGCCCGTACTGGCCAGGCCGAAAGCGTGCGTGGCGTGGTTGTAGTCCGCCCAGGTCGCGCCGGCCTCGACGCGGGCTGTCCTCGCTGCCGGGTCAACCCGCACCCCGCGGCGCGCCGAGAAATCCAGGACCAGTCCGCCGTCGACCGTTCCGAATCCGGGGGCGCTGTGCCCGCCGCCGCGTACGGCAACGTCAATGCCGAGGCCGCGGGCGAAGCGCACGGCGGCCATGACGTCCGCCGCCTGGGATACCTGCAGTACCGCGGCTGGCCGGCGGTAGATCATGCCGTTGTAGACGTGCCGCGCCTCCTCGTAACCGGCGTCCCCTTCTTCGATGACCGGTCCGCGGACCTGCTCGCGGAGCACGTCGAAACGATCGCTACCCATGACAACTCCAGATGTGTACCAAGACCAGGGGCAGCCGACTCCATACGGGCCCAGCGGGGGCCAGCGCGCTGACCATTTCGGTATACGCCCGGCCACCACCGCCGTCAAGGCTTGGCAACCCGCCCCGGCGCCGCAGGAAGTCCTGGGCCTTGTCGAGGTTGCCGCGGTCCCGCAGCAGGAACCCGTTCTCCAGCAGCCTGGGACCCATATGCTTGCCCACCTCGGATCCCGGCCGCGCGGGTCTGTCCGCACGGCATTTACAGATCTACACTGAAGCATTCCCACCGCGGCCAGGGCACGGACGCTGCGGAACAGATGATCAGCGTCAGATCGAAAGGGCCGGCCATGGGCAACGCCTCGGAGAAGGCAAACCGTGCAGTTTCCGGAGCGGCGTCGGCGAGCCGGAGCCCCGCGCTGCGGGTGTTGGCCCGCGCCGGATTCGTCGTCATCGGGCTGCTCCACATCCTGATCGGGGTGATTGCCCTGCAGATCGCCGGCGGGCAGGGCGGCGAG
Source organism: Pseudarthrobacter sp. SL88 (assembly GCF_026672455.1). Taxonomy (NCBI): domain Bacteria; kingdom Bacillati; phylum Actinomycetota; class Actinomycetes; order Micrococcales; family Micrococcaceae; genus Pseudarthrobacter; species Pseudarthrobacter sp. SL88. Next base: position 2,016,016 of record NZ_JAPPRD010000001.1, on the reverse strand, counting down.
GCTGACCAGACCGGCGCCATCGGGGCCGTGGCTTCAAAGCCCGGCGGCGTTTTCCTGCTGTGGGCGGGTGCCGTCGCCTGCGCCGCGCTCGCACTGTGGATGGTCAGCGAGGCAGTTTTTGAGGCGCGTTCCCAGTCCGAGTCCAAGAAGAAGCTGCAAAAGGCCGGCACTGCCGGCGGGAAGGCGCTGGTGTTCGGGGTCCTTGCCTTCACGTTCGCGGTGTTTGCCACCGGCGGAAGCAAGAGTTCGAGCCAGTCCGCTACGGACTTCACCGCGAAACTGATGGCTGCTCCTGCCGGCGTTGTGCTGTTGGTTGCCGTGGGCCTCGCCATCATCGGCGCCGGCGGCTACTACGCCTACAAGGGCTTTACCCGGAACTTCATGGAGGACCTGCAGGACCCCGGCAGCGCCCGGACCGCTGTTGAATGGACCGGCAGCGTGGGGTATGTGGCCAAGGGTGTGGTGCTCGCCGTCGTTGGCGCCCTGGTGATCGCGGCCGCCGTCACAGCCGATCCGTCAAAGTCCACCGGCCTGGACGGGGGACTGAAGACGCTGGGCTCGCAACCTTATGGCACCGTCCTGCTGGCTGTCATCGCGGTGGGGCTGGCCTGCTACGGGGTGTATTCGATGGCGAGGGCGCGGTACGGACGCTTCTAGCCGTCTGCCGGCTGCCCGGGGGCGATGCACGCTCAGCCGATGGGCCACCACTCGGGAAGCAGTTCGCGCAGGTCCGCCAGGAATTCGTCCACCGGGCGGGGCGAGGCCTCCACCAGGCGGGACTCCAGCGCCCCCACCACGCCGTACGCGATGAACCGGGCAACCATCGGCTGCGGGACTTCCCGGCCGCCCGGTGCCGGTACCGCAATGGCGCGCCGCTCGAGCAGCAGGCGGACGGAACCCTCGAAGTGTGCTCCGAGCATGGCATGCAGGCCACCCGTTCCCGCGTCGGTGACCAGTCCCCGGCGGTAGATGGCGCGGTGCAGGTCCAGGTGCCGGACCACGCCGGCCGTGACCGCGCCGATGGCAGGGCCGATGTCGCCGCCAGCGGCGCTGAGGTGTTCCGCGCGGAGCACATCCAGTTCTTCGGAAAGGACCTTCCGCAGCAGGGCTGCAGGCGAGGCGGCGTGCTGGTAGAAGGTGGACCTGTTGACCCCGGCGGCGGCTGCGACCTGCCCCGCGGCCAGCACTCCGGCGTCGTTCTCCCCGGCAAGGTCCAGGATGGCCGAGGCCAGCTTTTCCCGGCTGCGGAGAGCCCGCGGGTCGCGAAGCACCGGGGCTTCGGGGTCCCGTTTCGGTTGCAATGTCATGCAGGTCACACTCCCGGGTGATCTTGGCCGCCGGCGGTGGATAAACCGCCACATCGAGCGTACCGTTCTAACTATCCAACAAATGTCGGATAAATGTCTTGGGCCGCTTCGTTGACAACCCGGCCCGCTGTGGAAAGGAAGCACCCATGTCCCGTTTTGACGGACGAGTCGCCATCATTACCGGAGGAGCCAGCGGCATCGGCCGGGCTACTGCTGTCCGCTTTGCCAGTGAAGGCGGGTCTGTGGTGGTTGCGGACATCCAGGACGAACTGGCCGCCCAAGTGGCCGCAGAGATCGGCGCCGCCGGCGGCCAGGCGCGGGCCTTCCATCTGGACGTGACCAGCGAATCCGGCTGGGCCGGCGTCGTGGCTTTCGCTCTCGGGGAATTCGGCCAGCTCGACGTACTGGTTAACAACGCGGGCATCGGCGACAACCAGGCCATCGAAGACACCAGCGTTGAGACGTATGCCAAGGTGGTGGCCGTGACGCAGACCAGCGTATTCCTCGGCGAGAAGGCTGCAGCGGAAGCCCTGAAGGCGTCCGGGAACGGTGCCGTGGTCAACGTGTCCTCCATGTTCGGCATCGTTGGTGGCTTCGGAACCTCTCCCGCTTACGCGGCGGCCAAGGGCGCCGTCCGCACCCTCACCAAGAACACCGCACTCGGCTGGGCCACCCAGGGAATCCGCGTGAACTCCGTCCACCCGGGGTTCATCGATACCCCGATCCTCGGTGACACGGACCGCAGGCTCCTGACGGACACCACGCCCATGGCCCGGCTGGGCCGTCCCGAGGACGTTGCCGCCGTCATACTCTTCGCCGCCAGCGACGACGCCGCATTCATGACCGGGGCCGAACTGGTGGTCGACGGCGGCTACACCGCCCGCTGACCGGACCACCTCCGAGCATCCAACCGACCACAATTCAGCAGCAACAGGAAGGGCATCGCATGCGCGCGATCGTATTCAAGGAATGGCAGCAGTTTCCCGAACTCGAAGAGGTGGACCGGCCCACTCCCGGTCCAGGCGAGGTGCTGCTGAAGGTGGCCGGGGCCGGAGCCTGCCACTCTGACGTCAGCATCTTCGAGGACTTCACTGCCGAAGTTCCCGGGAACATGACCAAGGGCTTCGTGCTGGGCCACGAGAACTCGGGTTGGGTGGAGGAACTGGGCGCGGGCGTGGACGGCATCGAGGTGGGTGCCGCCTACCTGGTCTACGGCCCCATCGGCTGCGGCCACTGCAAGGCATGTTCCCGCGGCCAGGACACCTACTGCGAGAATGCCGCAACCAACCCCTACCTGGGCATCGGCCTGGGCCGCGACGGCGGCATGGCTGAGTACGTCACGGTCCCCGTGCGCAACCTGATCCCGCTCGGGGATGCGGATCCCATCGCGGCGGCACCGCTGGCCGACGCCGCCCTGACCCCGTACCACGCCATTAAGACCGCCCTGCCGCACCTGAACGGCGGCGGGCGTTTTGCGCTGGTGGTGGGGCTTGGCGGCCTGGGGCAGATCGCCGTCCAGATCCTCAAAGCGCTGACCGGGGCCACTGTTATTGCCACGGACATGAAGCCCGATGCGATGGCCAAGGCGGAAGCGGCAGGGGCCCTCACGGTTCCCGGTGGCGCGGACCAGGTGGCACGGATCCGGGAAATCACCGGCGGCCGCGGCGTTGACGCCGCGTTCGACTTCGTCGGTGTCACCCCGACGATCGCCACCGCCACCGGGTCGATGGCCGTCGGCGGGCGGCTGACAGTCGTCGGGATTGCCGGCGGTGTACACGAATGGACGTTCTTCAACACCCCCTACGAGTCCACCATCACCAACACATATTGGGGAACCATTGAGGAACTCCACGAAGTGGTGGACATGTACCGGGCGGGGCAGATCATCCCCGAAATCGAAACCTTTTCCCTGGAGGACGGGCTCACCGCCTACCGGAAGCTGGCAGGCGGGCAGCTGAGCGCCCGCGCCGTGGTGGTTCCGCACCAGGCATAGGCCGTGGTGGCCGGGCTGCACGGTCCGGCCACCGCTCTCAGACCTGAGGGCCGGGCGTACCGCCATCCGAAGCGTGTTCCCTCGCTGGGAATATGCTCGAATCCCTCGATTAGGGGGAGGACGGGGATTACCGTAGAGGGGTGACTGACCGTCCCGAAATCTCCACCGTTGGCGAACTGCGTGCCACGGGCCATGTCCTGAAGGACCTGCGCCACGAAATCCGAGACAACCTGCTGGCCGCGCTCGCGCACGGGCGGGATCCCTGGCCCGGGCTGTACGGGTTCGGCCGGACCGTCCTGCCCCAGCTGGAGCGGGCGCTGATCGCCGGCCATGACCTGGTGCTGCTGGGCGAACGGGGCCAGGGCAAGACCCGGGTGCTGCGCACGCTGGCCGGGCTGCTCGACGAGTGGTCGCCGGTCATCGATGGCTCTGAGCTGAACGAACATCCCTACGAACCGATCACGGAAGCCTCGCGGGCCCTTGCCGCCTCGGAGGGTGACCGGTTACGGGTTGGCTGGCGGCACCGCTCGGAACGGTACGTGGAGAAGCTGGCCACCCCGGACACTTCCGTGGCGGACCTCATCGGTGACGTGGACCCCATGCGGGTGGCCGAGGGCCGCCGCCTGGGCGATCCCGAAACAATTCATTACGGACTGATTCCGCGCTCCAACCGCGGCATCATCGCCATCAACGAACTTCCGGACCTTGCCGAGCGGATCCAGGTGGCCATGCTCAACGTGATGGAGGAACGGGACATCCAGATCCGCGGCTACGTGCTGCGGCTGCCACTGGACGTCCTGGTGGTGGCGTCGGCGAACCCCGAGGACTACACCAACCGCGGCCGGATCATCACCCCGCTGAAGGACCGCTTCGGCGCCGAGATCCGCACCCACTACCCCATAGAACTGGAGGACGAGGTTGCCGTCATCCGGCAGGAGGGGCGGCTCGTGGCGGACGTGCCCGCCGTCATCCTTGAGATTCTCGCCCGGTACACACGTGCCCTGCGGCATTCACCGGCCATCAACCAGACGTCCGGGGTCTCCGCACGGTTTGCCATTGCCGGGGCGGAGACGGTGGCCGCCGCGGCCCTGCGCAGGGCCAGCCTCCGCGGCGAGGACGAGGCTGTTGCCCGGATCATCGACCTGGAGCCGGCAGTGGAAGTCCTCAGCGGCAAGTTGGAATTTGAATCCGGTGAGGAAGGCCGCGAACAGGGCATCCTGGACCACCTCCTGCGCACCGCCACCGCCGAAGCCGTCAGGGCCCATTTCCAGGGCATCGACATGGGCCCGCTCGTAGCCGCGTTTGACGGCCACCGGACAGTGACCACCGGCGGGCAGGTCACGGCCAAGGAGTTCCTGGCCAACCTCCCCTCGCTGAACGGATCGGGCCTGTACGACTTGATTGGCAAGCGCATGGGTGCGCAGAACGACGGGCAGCGCGCCGCCGCCGTCGAACTTGCCCTCGAAGGGCTGTACCTCGGCCGGCGGATCTCCAAAGAAGCCGACGACGAAGAAACGGTCTACGGCTGACCGCAGGCCTGCAGCCACAACAGGAGGCAGCATGACCCTTCACGACAGGTCACGGTACGGCCGGTACGCCGGCGGTCCGGACCCGCTGGCCCCGCCCGTGGAACCTGGCCGAGGCACTCGACGCCGTGGCCGAGGACGTGATGGACGGTTACTCGCCCCGCCACGCCCTGCAGGAGTTCCTCCGGCGCGGCGGCCGGAACCGGGACGGCCTGGACAACCTGGCCCGCCGCGTGCAGGAACGGCGCAAGGACCTGCTGAGCCGGCACCGGCTCGACGGCACGCTCGATGCCGTCCGCAAACTGCTGGATACGGCAGTCCTGGAGGAGCGCAAACAGCTGGCCAGGGACGCCATGATGGACAACACCGACCGCGCCATCCGGGAGATGCGGCTGCAGAACCTGCCGCCGTCCACGGCAGCAGCCGTCAACGAACTCGCCTCCTACGACTGGCAGTCGGGCACCGCCAGGGACGCGTACGAACGCATCAAGGACCTCCTGGGACGCGAAGTCCTGGACCAGCGGTTCGCGGGCATGAAACAGGCCCTGGAGAACGCCACCGACGAGGACCGCGAAGCCGTCAGCGACATGCTCCGCGACCTGAACGGACTCCTGGGCAAGCACCGCCGGGGCGAGGACACCGCGGCGGACTTCCAGGAGTTCATGGCAAAGCATGGGCAGTACTTTCCCGAAAACCCGCATTCGGTCGAAGAGCTGGTGGACGCGCTGGCCAAGCGGTCCGCCGCCGCACAGCGGCTTCTGCAGTCCATGTCATCGGAGCAGCGCGAAGAGCTGATGCGCCTCTCCGCCCGAGCTTTCGGCTCGGCAGGGCTGATGGATCAGCTCAACGAACTCGACGGAAACCTCCAGGCGCTGCGGCCCGGCGAAGACTGGAACGGTTCGGCGCCCTTCGACGGGCAGGAAGGCCTGGGCCTGGGGGACGGGACTGGAGTCCTGCAGGACCTGGCAGAGCTGGACGGATTGTCGGAACAGCTTTCGCAGTCGTATAACGGCTCACGACTGGACGATCTTGACCTCGACGCCCTCAGCCGCCAGCTGGGCCCGGACGCCGCCGTCAGCGCTCGCACCCTGGCCGAGATCGAGCGGGCCATGGAGGACGGCGGCTACCTGAGCCGGGGGCCCGATGGCGACCTCCGCCTGTCCCCGCAGGCCATGCGGCGGCTCGGCAAGTCCCTGCTGCAGGACACTGCACGGCAGCTGTCCGGGCGGCAGGGGCAGCGGGACACCCGCCTGGCTGGAGCGGCCGGAGAGCAGACCGGCTCCAGCCGTCCGTGGGAGTTCGGGGATGCGGAGCCCTGGGACGTCACCCGCACCATGACCAACGCGATCCAGCGCACCATGTCCGACGGCGGGAACCCGGCCCGGGAACTCCGGCTCACCCCGGAAGACATCGAGGTGGCCGAAACCGAAGCCCGCACCCAGGCCGCCGTGGTGCTCCTGGTTGACGTGTCCTTTTCCATGGCCGCCGAGGGGCGGTGGGTGCCGATGAAAAGGACGGCCCTGGCGCTGCACCACCTTGTGTCCACCCGGTTCCGCGGCGACCGGCTGCAGCTGGTCACGTTCGGCCGCTATGCGCAGTCCATGGACATCGGTGAACTCACGTCGCTGCCGGCACTGCGGGAGCAAGGGACGAACCTGCACCACGGGCTGCTGCTGGCCGCGCGCTTCTTCCGCCGGCACCCGTCCATGCAGCACGTCCTGCTGGTGGTGACCGACGGCGAGCCGACGGCACACCTGCTCCCGGACGGCGACTCCTGGTTCAACTGGCCGCCGGACACCGAAACCATCCGCGTCACAGTCGCCGAGCTGGACCGGCTGGGGCGCTCCGGCGTGCAGGCCACTTTCTTCCGGCTCGGCGACGACCCCGGGCTGGAACGCTTTGTGCAGCGGATGGCCCGCCGGATCGAGGCGCGGGTGGTGGCCCCGGACGTCGGCGGCCTGGGCGCCGCAGTGGTGGGGGAGTACCTCCGCGCCCACGTCCGCAGCTCCTACAGCGACACCGACTGGGCCCTCTAGGCAATTCCGGTGTCCAGGCCAGCCTCCGAAATGAGCTCGGCGAGCCAGGGGCGGTGCTCGCGGTGGAACGTCAGCAGGGCGGACCCTTGAACCTGTTCCCGTCCGGGCATAACATGGCGGCCACATCCACGCCGATCAGTCCAAGGAGCCGGCTATGGGCGCCACACCCTCTGAAACGTCACCAGCGACCCTGATGGTGGACCTGATCATCTCGCTGGACGGGTATGCCTCCGCCGAGGGATGGCCCGGCTGGTGGGGACTGGAGGGGCCGGAGTACCTTGCCTGGCTGGACGAGGAGGCGGCAAAGAACTACACCTTCCTGCTGGGGGCCAATACGTACCGGCTGATGTACGGCATGTCTGCCCAGGCAGCGGCCGACCGCACCGGGTTCTCCGCGGAGGAGGGCGCCAGCCTCACCGGCCTGGCCGCCGTACCCAAGATGGTGTTCTCGTCCACGCTGCAGGCGCCCCTGGACTGGCCGAACTCCACCCTGGTCACCGGGGACGCTGTGGAGGCAGTCCGGGAGCTGAAGCGGACCGGAACAGGACCGCTGAGCACTCTCGGCAGCCTGAAGCTGACCAGGTCATTGCTCGCCGCTGGCCTGGTGGACCGTTTCCGGCTGGTTGTCTTCCCGGTGATCACTGGCGCCACCGGCCGGGAACGGATCTACGACGGTTACCCGGACGTGATGCTGGAGATGGTGCAGAGCAGGACCTTTGACGGCCGGCTGCAGTTGCTGGAGTACGTTCCCACGGTGCTCACCGGCCCGCCCGGCAACAGGTGACCGGAGAACGCCGCAGGAAAGAGGGTCACCGGGAGACGCAATTTCTTGAACATTAAACTAACTGGACGTAGGATTTAGTTCAAGCTTCAAGTATTTCCGTTTTCTGATTGCCGAGGACCCCCATGACTGCTGTTGCCCACGCCCCGCTGCCGCACGCCGCCCTCCCCGCGGCCACGGTCCGCAGCCGCGTCACCGTCCCGCTTCGTTTCCCGGATGGCTATTCCACGACGGCGGAGATCCTCACCTTCCACGGCCTGGCGGACGGCAAGGAACACCTGCTGCTGGCTCTCGGGCCGTGGGAGCAGGCCCTTCTCAGCGGTGAACCGATGGTCCGCCTCCACAGCGAATGCATGACCGGCGATGTGTTCGGCAGCGAGCGCTGCGACTGCGGTCCGCAGCTGCGGGAAGCTGCCGAAACCATCACGGGCGCCGGCGGCTTCCTCCTCTATCTCCGGCAGGAGGGCCGCGGCATCGGCCTGTACCCGAAGCTCGATGCCTACGCACTGCAGGACCAGGGCCTGGACACCTACGATGCCAACCTCGCACTGGGCCACGCCGAGGACGAGCGTGACTACTCCGCCGCAGCACAGATGCTCGAAGCGCTGGGTGCCACCAGCATCCGGCTCCTGAGCAACAACCCGGACAAAGCCGGGCAGCTGACCGCTTTTGGTATTGGCGTCGGCGAAAAGGTACCCACGGGTGTCCACCTGTCCGCCGCGAACAGCCGCTACCTGGCCGCCAAACGTGACCGTACCGGCCATACCCTGGACCTGGATCATGACCCGCGCGTTGGACCGGGCCAAGGCACAGGTGCCGAACCCGCCGTCGTGCCCGGCATGGCGAAGGGCGCCGCGGAGGTGCCCGGCCATGAGGAAATGCTCGACCGTGCGGCGGCTTTCGTGCCCGCACTGCGGGCGGCGGCCGAAGAAACCGAGGGGCTGCGCCGCCTCCCCGATGCCACGGTTGAAAGCCTCAAGGCCGCGGGGGTTTTCCGCATGCTGGCGCCTGCCGCGGTGGGCGGCTTTGGACTGGGCGCGGAAACGTACGGCGAGGCAGTCCGCCGCCTGGCCCGGGGATGCGCCTCCACGGCCTGGACCGCAGGCCATCTCGCCGAGCATGCCTGGATGCTGGCCCGCTGGCCGAAGCGGGTTCAGGATGAGGTCTTCGCCGGTGGCGGGATGCCGCTCGCGGCCGCTACCAGCGCACCCGTCGGTGCTGCCCGGAAGGTGCCCGGCGGCTACGCGGTCTCGGGCCACTGGAGCTTTGCCTCCGGCATCATGCATTCGGAGTGGGCGCTGCTGGCCGTCCAGCAGGACGGCCACCGGCTGCAGGCGCTGGTTCCCCTCGCCGACCTGGAACTGGTTGATGCCTGGCACACGGACGGGCTCCGGGGCACCGGCAGCAACGACCTGCGCGCCGCGGATCTGTTCGTCCCGGACTACCGGGTGCTGGACTGGGCGTTGCTCAGCGCGGCGGACAACCCCGGCAGCCTGATCCATTCCGATCCCCTGATCCACACCCCAATGGCCACACTGCTGAACCTGGTGGCCCCGGCGGCGGCCCTGGGTTCGGCCGAATATGCGCTGGAACTGTTCCGTGACCAGCTGCTCGCGCCGAAGGTGAAGAACGGCGTCGACATCCGGCAGGCCGATTCCCCGCTGGCGCAGGCACGCTACGCCCGCGCCGCCGGACTGCTGGCCTCAGCGCAGCAGCACTGGGAGGCCGGGCTGTCCGCCGTGGCGGCCTCGGTGCAGCCGCAGTCCGGCCTGCGGCAGGCGTCCGGGCTTCCGGACGGGGACCGGGCCGCGTTCCGACTCTCACTCGCCCTGAGCGCCGAGGCAGCGCAGGAAGCCGTCCGGGTGGTCCTCGCTGGTTCGGGCGGCAGCGCCCACCGGCTGAGTCATCCCCTGCAGCGCATCCAGCGCGACGTCGGCGTGCTGCTCAGCCATCCCACCCTGGGCATCGATCCCATCCTGGAACAGGCCGGCCGGGGGTTGTTGGGCCTGGGCTTCACCGCTCCGTCCTTCTAGGTCCCCGGGTGGCGGCGGTATCCTGCCGCTGCCACCATTGGCGGCGGTTCCGTGGCAGGATCAGGTATGCCCCAGCGCCTGATGCTGCTCGACACTGCCTCGCTGTACTTCCGTGCCTTCTACGGCCTCCCGGACACCATCCGGCGCACCGATGGAACGCCGGTCAACGCCGTCCGGGGCCTGCTTGACATGATTGCCCGGCTCACCACTGACTACCAGGCCACCCACCTGGTGGCCTGCTGGGACGATGACTGGCGCCCGCAGTGGCGCGTGGATCTGGTCCCCACCTACAAGGCGCACCGGGTGGCCGAGGCCAAGCCCGGCGGCACCGACGTCGAAGTGGTGCCGGATGCGCTGGAGGCGCAGCTGCCGATGATCCGGAAGGCCCTGGAACTCGCCGGCATCGCCATCGTGGGGGCAGCGGACCATGAGGCCGACGACGTCATCGGCACCTATGCCTCCCACGCGGCCATGCCCGTGGACGTCGTCACCGGGGACCGGGACCTCTTCCAGGTGTGCGACGACGAACGGCAGGTCCGGGTGATCTACACGGCGCGCGGAATGCGGAACCTGGAGATCTGCACGGAGGAAACCATCGTGGCCAGATACAAGGTCCTGCCGCAGCAGTACGCCGATTACGCCACCCTCCGAGGCGACGCGTCAGACGGCCTGCCCGGCGTTGCCGGCATCGGTGAGAAGACGGCGGCGTCGCTGCTGCTCAAGTACGGCACCCTGGATGCCCTCCTGGCCGCAGCGGACACGCCCGACGGCGGCGTGTCCGGACCCGTCCGGGCGCGGCTGTCCGCCGCGGCCGCCTACCTTGAAGCAGCCCCCGCCGTCGTCCGCCTGGTGCGGAACCTGCAGCTGCCCGCCGTGGAGGAAATTGGCGCCATGCTGGAACCGGTGGAAGGGGAACAGCGGGCGGAACTGGAACGGATCGCCACTGACTGGAACCTTGGCGGCTCGGTCCGCCGGCTCCTGGATGCCCTGGACCTGCGGGGGCAGCCGGGCTGACCCGCGCAGGCCCGGGGCCGGGCTGGCCGGACCGGGTTCAGAGGCTCTTCAGCGCCCGTCCCAGCCGGGCCACAGCCTCCTCGAGCCGGGGCACGGAAACATCGCCGAACGCAAAGCGCAGGTGACGGTCCGAACCCGTGCCGGGCCCGGAGGCGAAGAACGAACCGCGCTGGTACTCGACGCCTTCGGCACTGGCCGCCGCCGCCAGGAGATCCGGATCGATGCCGGCATCGCGCAGCCGCGGCCACAGGAAGAGCCCGCCGCCGGGAAGCACGCTGTCGAACGCCCCGGGAGCCTCCCGGTCCAGTGCCGCGATCAGCGCTTCGGCCCGCGTGCGGTACAGCTCGCGCGCCCGGCCAAGGGTCGAATCGAACAGGCCCGGGTCCGCCGTCAGCGCTTCGCCCACTACCGCCTGCACCAGCGTGGAACTGTGCGAATCCTGGCGGCTCCGCAGTGCCACCAGGTCCGGCAACAGGCGCTCCGGTGCCACCAGCCAGCCCAGCCGCAAGCCCGGTCCCAGGGTTTTGGTGAAAGTGTTGATGTGGATGACGTGGTCCGAGTGATTGAAGGCATCCACGCTCTCCGGCCCGCCGGAATACCAAAGCTCGCGGTAGGGGTTGTCAGCCAGGACCACGAATCCGTAGTGCTCCGCCAGTGTTGCCAGCCTGTTGCGGGCCTCGGCGGGGAGGGTGCCCTGGGACGGGTTGTGGAAGTCCGGCACGGTGTAGAGAGCTCTTGGCCGGACGCCCCGGCGCAGTTTGTCTTCCAGTTCATCCACGTCGATGCCGTGGGCACCTACCGTCACTGGCAGGGTCTGCGCGCCGGAGAGCTGCAGCCCGCGCAGGAACAACGGGAAGATCGGGTTGTCCACGGCTACGAGGTCGCCGCGTTCCACAACGGTCTGGATGCCGAGGGACAGGCCATGGAATCCGCCGTTGGTGATGATGATCCGCTCGACGGGCACGCCCTCGCGGTCTGCGATCCACTCGCGCAGGGGCGAAATGCCTTCGGTGCGGGAGTACTGCAGGGAAGGCAGCCCGGGCCTCGAGAGCACCCTTGCGGTGGCGGCGGCCAGTTCCGCCGCGGGAAGGACGCCGGGGTCCGGGACGCCGCCCAGCAGCTCGATGGCATCCTCCCGCTTGTCCCGCAGGGTGGCATCACCGAACCCCTTGGGGGCGGTGAAGCCTGCGATGAGGGCCGGCTTCCGCAGGAATTCCGGGCCGGCGGTTGCGGTGGGGGTCAAAGTCATAGTGCTGCCTCTGCTAGGTTCGGGATCTTGCTGTGTTCCGCGGGAGCGTCCGCCAGGGCAGGCAGCACCAGCCCGGAGGTGCCCGGAATGGCGTCCAGGAGCGCCCGGGTATAGGGGTGCTGCGGCCGGTCGAAGACCTGGCCCACCGGGCCGTGCTCCACCACCTGGCCGCGGCGCAGGACTGACACGGTGTCCGCCACTTGCCGCACCAGGGCAAGGTCGTGGGAGACGAACACGTAGGTCAGTCCAAGGTCCCGCTGGAGCCGGGACAGCAGCTCAAGGATGCCGGCCTGCACGCTGACGTCCAGTGCCGAGGTGGGCTCGTCCAGGACCACGACGTCGGGACGGACCACCAGGGCGCGGGCGATGGCCACGCGCTGGCGCTGACCGCCGGAGAGCTGGGCCGGACGGCGGTCCGCGGCGTCCTCCGGCAGGCCCACGGACTGCAGGGCATCCCGCACGCGGTCCGCGCGGTCAGCCGTGCTGCCCACACCGAACCGGTCCAGGGGCTCCCGGACGATCCTGCCCACCCGCCACGTGGGGTCCAGCGACGTGAACGGATTCTGGTAGACCAGCTGCAGGTGGCGGCGCACGTCGCGCAGGCCGGCCCGGGAAAGCCCGGCGGTGGAGTGGCCGCCCACGGTGATGGTGCCGCTGTCCGGGTGCTCCAGCCCCAGCAGCAGCCGGACCGCTGTGGTCTTGCCGGATCCGGATTCGCCCACCAGGGCATGGGTTCGGCCGCGTTCGACGGCGAAGGAGACTCCGTCGACAGCTCGCACCTCCTTGCCGCGCGTCCGGAAGCTCTTGGTGACATCGGTGACCGCGATCTGCGCCGGCCGGTCCGCGGTGGTGGCGTCCGCCGTCGTACTGTCCTGCGTGGAGACCTGCAGCGTGTCCCGGAGCTCGCCGGTGCGCTGGCCGCGGTACCGGTCGGGATTGAGCGCGGGAACGTCCGCCTGCAGGTTGCGGGCGTAATCCGTGCGGGGTGCGGCGAAGACCTGGGCCGAGGGGCCCTGTTCCTGGACCGCCCCGTCCTTGAGCACCACCAGCGTGTCGGCGCGTTCGGCGGCGATGGCGAGGTCGTGGGTGATGAGGAGCAGGCCGATGTCCAGCTCCTTCCGCAGATCGCCCAGCAGGTCCAGGATGAGCTTTTGGACTGTGACGTCGAGGGCCGACGTCGGTTCGTCCGCCACGATCAGGGACGGCCGCGGCAGCACCGTCAGGGCGATGAGTACCCGCTGGAGCATCCCGCCGGACAGCTGGTGGGGGTAGGAATCGTAGACGCGGACAGGGTCGGGCAGGCCCACCTGGTCAAAGACCTCCAGGATGATCCGGCGCCGGGCTCCGGCGTCCCGCTCGCCGGTCAGTGCGGCGGCCTCGTGGGCCTGGGCGCCGATGCTGCGCACCGGATTCAGTGCCGAGCCGGGGTCTTGCGGGATGAACCCGAGCTGCCGGCCGCGCAGGGGGCGGAACTGCCGCTCCGCCAGGGACAGTACTTCAGTCCCGGCCAGCCGGACGCTGCCTCCCACTGACGCTTCGGCGGGCTGCAGCAAACGCAGCACTGCCTTGGCGATAGTCGACTTTCCGGACCCGGATTCGCCAATCAGGGCCAGGCTTCCGCCGCGGGGGAGAGTGAACCCGACATCGTGGACCACCTTCCGGTCCCCGTAGGCGACATTCAGGCCCTCGACGCTGAGCAGCGGGGATGCCTTGGTTTCCGGCACTGTCGTGTCCTTTCCTTTGGTGGTTCCACCGGGGTTGGGGGCGCTCATTTGCTGTTCCTGAGCCACCGGCTGATGCGGTTGATGGACAGGACCGTGGCAACAATCACCAGGGCCGGGGCATAGACCAGCCACGGCGCGGTGACGTAGGTCTTTCCCGAGGCCACCAGCAGGCCCCAGTCCGAGGACGGGGGCGGATCACCGTAGCCCAGGAAGGCGAGGGATGCGATCACCAGGATGGACGTTCCGAACTGCAGAACCGCCAGCACCAGCACCGAACGGTAGGCGTTGGGCAGGACATGCGTCAGCAAGGCCTGGAGCCTGTTGCCGCCCTCCAGGTAGGACGCTTCCACGAACGCCGAGCGTCGCACCCGGATGACCTCCGCGCGCATGAGCCGGGCGAAGACCGCCACGGCAGATACCCCGGTGGCGATCGCGGCGTTGATGGTCTGGAAGCCCAGCGAACTGACAATCACCACGGCCAGCAGGAAACCGGGGATGGCCAGGAGTACGTCCACGAACCTGCCGAGGGTGGCATCCAGCCAGCCGCCGCGGAAGCCGCTGGCCAGGCCGATGGCGCTGCCCACCAGCAGGCCAATGGCCACGGCAACCAGGGCGCTGGTGACCGAGGACGCTGTTCCGTAGACCACCCGGGCGTACTGGTCCCGGCCCAGGTAGTCGGTGCCGAACCAGTGCTGCAGGCTGGGCGGGTCGAGTTTGCTGCCGGTGTCACCGTTGACGGGGCTGTACCCGGTGAACAGTGAGGGCAGCAGCGACCACAGCACCACTACCAGGATGACGAGGAAGGACACCAGCACCGTGGGCGGGATGCCGGCCCGGGTGCGGAGCGTTGCTGTCCCGGCGCTGCGGAGACGGGCGAAGTTCAGGTCCGCGCTCATGCGTTGGCTGCCTCTCGGACGTTGACCCGCGGGTCAAGCAACGGGGTAAGGAGATCTGCGGCGAGGTTCACGGCCACGAAGACGACGGCGGACAGCGAGACCACCGCCTGCAGGACCGGCTGGTCCTCACCCGTGACGGCTTTCTGGACCACCGTGCCGATGCCGTCGCGGCCGAAGATCGTTTCGGTGATGACGGACCCGCCCAGCAGTTCGCCTACGATGAGGGCGACCATGGCCACTGAAGGCAGCGCCGACGGCTTCACCAGGTGCCGGGCGAACAGCTGCGCTTCGGCGAGGCCCCGGGAGCGGGCCACGAGTGCGTACTCCTGGCGGGATTCGTGGTCCAGGCTGGCGATCAGCACTTCGGCAAGTGGAGCGGAGACCGGGATGGCGAGGGTGACGGCCGCGAACAGGGTTGCGGTGGCGCTGTTCGGGTCAGTGGTGGTGAAGGCGTGCAGCCGGAACGCGAAGAGCTCGATCAGGACCAGGCCGATCACGAAGTTGGGCACGGACAGGAAGAAGGACGGGATGGAGCGCAGGACGCCGGCCCACCCCGGCGGAGCGTAGTGCGCGCCGTAGGCGATGGCGACGGCGAAGACCACGGCGATGGCCAGGGCCGTGGTGGCCAACGTGAGCGTTGACGGCAGGGCGTCACCCACGATCTGGGCCACCGGCAGGTTGGACTGAAGGGAGAATCCCAGCTCGCCGGTGAGGAAACGGCCCAGCGACAACGCCAGCTGGACGAGGACCGGCTGGTCCAGCCCGTGAAACTCCACAATCCGCTGGATGTCGGCTTCACTCAGGCCGGACTGCGGGTCACGCAGCGAGTTGGTGATGGCGTCACCGGGCAGGACGCTGATGACCAGGAACGTCAGCACGTAGGCCAGGAGCACCACCACCGCCGCTTGCCCGGCCCTGGCAAGGGCGAAGCGGCCATAGCCGCTCGTCACTTGGCCACCCAGGCAGTGTAGAAGTTGGCGTACGCCAGGCCGTTGTACTGGACGCCCTTGACCGCGGGCGAGATGAGGTACAGCCGCTGTACCAGCTGGTTGAGGGGGATGAAGTAGCCCTGCTCCAGCACGTACTGCTGCAGGTCGCCGGCGATCTTTTCGCGGGATTCCCGGTCAGACGCGCTGGCGATGGCGGTGGACAGTTCGTTGAGCTTCTGGTCGCTGGTGCCCAGGTTGAACCAGTTTTCGCCGTTGTTCTGGCTGGTCAGCACGCCGGCCACCGTTCCCACATCAACGAAGCTGCGGGAAGTCTGGAACAGCGGCGGCCGGCTGGCCTGGATGGCAGCGTAACCTGCCACGTCCACCACCTTGAGGTTGACCTTGATGCCGATGCGCTCCAGCTGCTGGGCGATGAGCTCGTCCTCGGCCTTGGTGGAGGGAACGTACGGGTTGGGCGTGAGCGGGAATTCGAGGACCTTGCCGTCCTTCACGCGGAACCCGTCGGGCTCGGGCTTCCAGCCGGCGTCGTCCAGCAGCTTCTTTGCCTTGTCCGCATCGAAGGCGAAGGCGCTGCTGTAGTCGCCGGCTTCCGGGACGTTGCCCTGGATGAAGGTGGTGGCCGCGTCCCAGTCCTCTGTGTAGACGGTGTTGCGGATCTCCTCGCGGTCGATGCCGTGCTGGATGGCCTGGCGGACGCTGGGATCGTTGGTGGGGAAGGCCTGGGTGTTGACCTGGAAGCCGTCCACGAAGCCCAGGTACTTGGGTGTTCCCACGGTGAAGCCCTGCGCTTTGAGGGACTCAATTTCCTGCGGTTCCACGTTGAAGGCGACCTCAGCCTGGCCGGACGCCACCGTGGAGGTCCGCACCGACGTGTCCTTGATGACCTTGTAGGTGATGGTGTCCAGCCTCGCCGGGCCCGTGTGGCCCAGGGCGGCGGGCCCCCAGTTGTAGTCCTTGCGCTTCTCCAGCACGTAGGAGTCGCCCTGCTTCCAGGACTTGAGGACGAACGGGCCGCTGCCGATTTCCTGTGCCAGGTCCGCCTGGGCGTCCACCGGCAGGGCAAGGGTCTTGGGGGACAGGAGGATGCAGCCGTGGTAGGCGAGTGTGGCGATGAAGCCCAGGGCGGGGGAGGAGAAGGAGACCTTGACCGTCGTGGCGTCGGCGGCTTCGGCGCTGACGAAGTTGCTGGACGGGAAGAGGCCCACCTTGCTGACGCCGCGGTCCGGGGCGCCCTTGGCCCAGGCGTTGAGGTTGGCCACGACGGCGGCCGCATCCAGGGGCGTCCCGTCGGAGAAGGTCACTCCGTCCTTGAGGTGCAGGACGAAGTCCTTGGCCCCGTTGAGTTCCTCCCAGCTGCTGGCGACCCAGGGGCTGAGCTGTCCCTTGTCGTCGACGTAGACCAGCTTGTCGGTGATCTGGCCCCAGAGGTTGCCCTCGTAGCTGGAAATGGATGTCTTGCTGGAGACCCAGCCAGTGTCGTAGCCCTGGATGAGGAAGGTGATATTTCCGCCGTCAACCGGGGTGCCGGCGTCGGAGGAGCTGGTGGCCGCGGGGCCTCCGCATGCGGTGAGGACGGCGGAGCCGGTGATGGCGGTGATGCCGGCGAGGAAGACGCGGCGGCGGAATTCGATGGGGGTCATGGGAGTTCTCCTGGGTGGAAGTGGTGGGAGCCCGCTGGGCTAGATGGCTTTGCCGGGGTTGAGCAGTGCGTGCGGGTCCAGGGCTGATTTGATGGCGTGCTGCGCCTGGCGGATCCGCGGGGACAGTTCCAGCGCGGCCCAGTCCTGTTTGATGCTGCCGATGCCGTGTTCGCCGGTGACGGTGCCGCCGAGCGAGAGTGCCACGCGGACCAGTTCGGTGGCGGCCTCCTGCAGGGCCGCCGGCGGCCGCGCGGGGTCGTCGCCGGGCTGCCTGTCGAGCGTGATCAGCGGGTGGAGGTTGCCGTCACCGGCGTGCGATACGGCCGAGATGTCCACGCCGAAGCGTGCTTCCAGGGCTGGAAACGCTGCGTAAACCTCAGGGAGCCGGGAGTTCGGGACGGCAATGTCCTCGCCGATGTACCACTTGTCCTGCGGGAGGCCGCGGCCGCTGCGGCGCAGCTCCCAGAGCCGCACGCCGTCGTCGTCCGATTCCACGGTGACCCGCCCGCCGGCGGCGGTGAGCGCCGCTGCAAGGTCGGCGGACTGCGCCTCGATGCCGTAGCCGTCGAGTTCGATCAGGATCAGCGCGGCGCCGCGGCCGCGGAGGCTGGTACCGGAATGGCTGTCGATGTTTTCGAGGCTGGGGGTATCGAAGAACTCGATGGCCGCGGGCCGGACCGGGGAGAGGGTGATGGCGGAGAGGCCCTTGGCACCGGCTTCCGTGCTGTCGAAGAACGCCGTGACGGTCTTCCGGGCCACCGGGATGGGCCGCAGCCGGACGGTGGCTCGGACCACGATCCCCAGGATTCCCTCCGAGCCGACAAACAGCGAGGTCAGGTCCAGCCCGGTCACGCCCTTGATGGAGCGGTGCCCCACGCTGACCAGGCTGCCGTCAGCGAGGACGACGTCGAGGGCCAGGACGGATTCACGGGTCACGCCGTACTTGGCGCACCTCAGCCCACCGGCGTTGGTAGCGATGTTGCCGCCAATCGACGAGATATCGAAGCTGGCAGGATCAGGGGCATAAAACAGTCCGTACGGTGCGAGGCGTGCGTTTAGGTCAGCGTTAATGAGGCCCGGTTCCACTACGGCAACTTCGTCGAGCGGCGAAACCTCGATGACAGCTGTCAGCCGTTCCGTGGACACCACCACCTGGCTGGCTTCGGCGGTGGCGCCGCCGGACAGGCCGGTACCGGCGCCGCGGGGAACCACCGAAACTCCCAATTCAGCGGCCAGCCGGACCACCTTCTGCACCTCACCGGCGCTGGCGGGGAAAACGACGGCGGGACCAGCCGCGCCGCCGTCAGGCCCGGCGGTTTTCGCCGTCGCGGCGTCGTAACGGTAGGGCCCGGTTTCCGGTGCCGGCGCCAACGCGTCAATGTCCGGGTGGCGGGCGGACAGTTCCAGGACGAATGAGTCCACGGCCCGTTGCGGATGGGTGGGGCGCGGCCGCGCTTCGGGTTCTGCTGATGTCATGCCGGATCTCTTTCGGGGTGGGTGCATGGCGGAAGAATGTGACAGGAGGGGAAAGGGGAATTTTCCCGGAGCGTCATTTTCCATTTCGGTTCTAAGGGAAATTAGCTTTGTTGGCCCCCGTGCCGCGAACCTGGATGAAACCGGAATAAACAAATCGAAATTGCAGGACACGCGGATCAATGGGCGGTAAGAAATAGTCATGATCGGCGTAACAGTGCCGGCAGATGACGCCGCGGGTACCGGCGTGAAGCTGCGTTGCGGTGCGCGTCAGTGCATTGCAGCGGTGCTTGTCGAATTGAATTGGGTAATGGTTTGGTGAGGTAACGATCCAAACGAGAGGCCAAATAATGACTGCCACATCAGATCTTGCTCCCCGCCGGCTTCGCGATATTTTTGGAACCTTTGCCAGCGGGCTGACGGTGATTACCAGCTCAACACCGCAAGGGCCCGCCGGCTTTACCTGCCAGTCGTTTGCATCCCTGTCGCTCGAACCCGCGCTGGTCACGTTCAGCCCCGCCCGAACCTCCAGCACGTGGCCCGTCCTGCGGGATGCGGGCTCCTTCACGGTGAACATCCTGCCGGCCGAACACCAGCACCTCGCCGGACAGTTCGCCCGCTCCGGAATAGACAAGTTCGCCGGGGTCAGCCATACGTCCTCGCCCCTGGGCAACCCCATCCTTGACGATGCCCTCGCCTGGATCGATTGCGAACTTCACGCGGAGTACGACGGCGGCGACCACACGATTGTGGTGGCCAGCGTGCGGCATCTGAGTGCCCGGAACGACGCCGAGCCGCTCCTGTTCTTCAAAGGCCGGTACGCCGGACTTTCGCAGGGCCGCCTGCTCGAAGCCGCCAGCTGACCACGTTCTTCCGCTTCGGGAGACCGAAGCTGCAGGCGGCCATTTCCGTCCGGGACGCGGCACGGTCCTGAGCCCGGGTTCCTGCGGGGGTTCTTGCATCGGCACCGCCGAGTAGTAAGCTTGCTGAGCATTACCGTAAGCTTGCTGATTAGTGGACGATGGAAGCAGGAACAATGGGCGCAGTATTCGGCGTTGCCTGGTCACTGATGCTCACTGCCGGAGGAGCAGCCGTTGCCGCGTCAGCCCCCTATGGCGGTGCGGCACCGGGCGGACAGTACCTGGCGGGCCACGTGCTGCTGGGCGTGGGCATCGGGCAGCTGGCAGCGGTCCTGTTGCGCGCCACGGTGCAGGTGGTGCTCCGGCGCCTCCGTGCTGCCACCCATCCGGGCCCACAGGCAGTTGCCGGTGCGGATGCCGCTCTGCGCGATACCGCCGCAGCCCCTGTTCCGGCGCAGGTTTCCACCCTGCCGATGCGCCCGGCTGCATCCCTGGCCCCACTCCGCGGCCGGCATGCTGCCTGAGCTGCTGCCCGGCGGTGAAGCCGCCGCCGCCGTTCCAGTTGCCCCGTCATTGCCAACACGGCGCCCCAGCCGCCTGTCGCGCTCCACTCTGCTCCGAAGCGGCATCGCCGTCCTGCTCGCTGCGGGCCTCACGGCCGCCTCCCTGGCGGTCTACCAGGGGCAGCAGGCCGGCGACACTGACCAAGCCACCTTGCGGGGCTTCCAGATCCGGGTCCTGAGCATCAGCCAGGCGGTAGCGGAAAACAGGCCTGAAGGCGCACTGGCGGCGCTGCAGGGGCTCGAGGACGACCTCGACCGTGCTGCCCTCGACGGCCGGATCACCGCGCCAAGGCTGCGCGGCATCGAGAGTGCCCTGGGCGCCGTGCGGGCCGACATCAGCGGACAACTGGAGTCCCGGGCTGCGGTGGCGGGGACCGCCGCTGCCGCCGGGACAGCCCCCGCAGCGGACACCACCACGACCGCCGACGGCACGCCAACTTCCGGTTCCGCGGGCGCCGGAGCCGTGCCGGCACCCGCCCCTGCGGCGCCGGCACCCGCACCGGCCGTGCAGCAGCAGCCCGGCCCTCCGCCCGGCGTCACAGCACCCCAGGGCAAAGCCAAGGGCCACAACAAACCCTGACCTGTACGCCGGGACCATCCTGCAGGACTGCAGGGGACGGTACCGGAGGCAGAATGGACAGGTGAGTTTGTCCGCCGGTCCGTCCGCCATCCCTGATATCCAGCCCTTTGACCTCGCTGCCATCGGCGCGGACCTGGCGTTCGCACGGTCCCTCCCGGAACTCCGGAAGGCGCTCGACGCCGGCGGCCCGTCAGCCGCCGCGGTGGTCCAGGCCCCTCCCGGCACCGGCAAGACCACAATGCTGCCGCCGCTGATGGCCAACCTGGCCGGCGGAACGGGCCGCGTCATCGTGACCCAGCCGCGCCGCGTCGCAGCCCGTGCCGCAGCACGGCGGCTGGCCGCCCTGGATGCCAGCCCGCTGGGCAACAGGGTGGGCTACACCGTCCGCGGCGAGCGCCGGGCCGGAGCGGAAACCCTCGTCGAGTTCGTGACCCCCGGCATCCTGCTGCGCCGCCTGCTGGCCGATCCCGGGCTGACGGGCGTGGCCGCCGTCGTGCTGGACGAAGTCCATGAACGGGGCCTGGAAACGGATCTGCTGGTGGGAATGCTCGCCGAGGTGCGCCAATTGCGCGGCGACCTGCAGGTGGTGGCCATGTCCGCCACGGTGGAGGCTGCCCGGTTCGCGGCGCTGCTGGGGGATCCCGACGGCGGCCGGCCGGCTCCCGTGGTGGACTCGCCGTCGGTCCTCCACACCCTGGAGGTCCGCTGGCATCCCGCCGCGGCTTCCCGGCTGGATGACCGTGGCGTGACGCGTGCCTTCCTTGACCACATCGCCACCACCGCAGCAGAAGCCCAGCTGCATGCCCTGCGCACGGACCCTTCGTCCGATGCCTTGGTCTTCCTTCCCGGCGCCCGGGAGGTGGCCCACGTTGCGGCCGGACTGCGGCACCGGGCGGGCGCCGCCGTGGACGTCCTCGAACTCCACGGCCAGGCCAGCGCCGCCGAACAGGACCGGGCAGTCTCGGGCCGCCCGCCGGGAGGCAAGCCCAGGATCATCGTGTCCACGGACCTGGCCGAATCGTCGCTCACGGTGCCCGGGGTCCGCCTGGTGATTGACTCCGGCCTGGCCAGGGAACCCCGGCGCGACGCTGCCCGCGGCATGGCCGGCCTGGTGACCGTGTCCTGCGCACGCGCCTCGGCGGAGCAGCGGGCGGGCCGTGCCGCGCGGCAGGGGCCCGGCACCGTGGTCCGCTGCTACAGCCAGCAGGCCTTCGGTGCGGCGCCCGCGCACGCCACTCCGGAGATCAGGGTGGCGGACCTGGCCGGCGCCGCCCTCACCCTGGCCTGCTGGGGTTCCCCCGGAGGCCAGGGCCTGGCGTTGCCGGACGAGCCGCCGCGGCAGGCCATGGACGAGGCCATGGAAGTGCTGCGCGAGCTCGGCGCCGTCACCTGGGACGGCCATGCCACCGCCGCCGGACGGGTACTCGCGGAGATCCCGGCAGACCCCCGGCTGGCCCGCGCCCTGCTCGACGGCGCGGCGGACGTGGGTGCGCAGGCGGCCGCTGAGGTTGTGGCGGCCCTTGGTGGGGACCAGCGGGCGCACGACGCCGACCTGCCGCGGCTGCTCGGCAAGTTGCGTACGGAGCCGGGACCGGCCCAGCGGCGGTGGCTTGAGGAGGTCCGTCGCCTGGAAGCACTCGCCCGCCGGCACGGGCGCAACGCCGCCGGCCACGCAGCGGCCGGCGGCAATGCGGCCGGACCCACCGGACCGGCCACCGGCGAGGCGCCGGGCGCCGTCGTCGCGCTGGCATACCCGGACCGGGTTGCACGCCTGGTGCCCGGCGATGGACCGGCCCGCTACCTGCTGAGCTCCGGGACGAGGGCCGGACTGCCGGCGGGCAGTTCACTGGGCGGCCATGAGTGGCTCGCGGTCGCGGAAGTGTCGCGGGCCGGTGGGCGCGATGCCGCGGGCACCGGGGCAGTGATCAGGTCCGCGGCGCCGCTCACCGCAGCGCAGGCCGAGTCCGCCGCCAGCCATCTCCTGGCCGAGGCCGTTGAGGCGGAGTTCCGGCAGGGGCGGGTCACGGCACGGAAGGTCCGGCGCCTGGGTGCCATCGTGCTGGCAGAGACCCCCGTCCGGCCTACGCCGGAAGCGGGCCGTGCAGCGGTCGGCGCGGCACTGCGCCGGGACGGGCTCGCCCTGCTGGAATGGTCGGCGGCGGCACGGGACCTTCGCGGGCGCCTCGCCCTTTTGCACCGCGAACTGGGCGGCCCGTGGCCCGATGTCTCGGACGGGGCGCTCCTGGAGCGCCTCGACGAGTGGCTCGGACCGGAACTTCAGGCACTCGCGGAAGGGGCCGCCGTCGCGCGCGTCGACCTGGCCGGGCCGCTCCGGAACCTGCTGCCCTGGCCGGACGCGGCACGCTTCGATGACCTGGCGCCCGAATGGCTTGAGGTCCCCAGCGGATCCAGGATCCGGGTGGCCTACCCGGTCCCCGGAGAGGAAACCACCCGGCCTGTGGTGGCCGTGAAGCTCCAGGAATGTTTCGGGCTGGCCGAGTCCCCGCGGCTGGCCGGCGGGCGGGTTCCTGTCCTGTTCCACCTGCTGTCCCCGGCACGCCGGCCGCTGGCCGTCACTGACGACCTCACCTCTTTCTGGTCCGGGCCCTATGCCCAGGTTCGGGCCGAGATGCGCGGCAGGTATCCGCGGCATCCGTGGCCCGAGGACCCGTGGGCCGCCCCGGCCACCGCAAGGACAAACCGGCGGAACTGAGGCGCCCGGCCCCGGGGTCCGGCTCCGGTGCACGGCTGCGCAGGCGGCCGCGTGAGAACAACGATACAAAGCCGAAACGTCCCGTCGACGTGCTGAAACATCCTTTGCCTAGGCTCTTTCCTACGCGGACAGCGTGGTCCGCACCACCTACGGAAGGACTCACCATGTTTCTCTTGACCAGCCTCAACCTCCTGCTGGATGGCCGCAGCAACGACGCCGGCGGATCCCGCAACACCGAGTCCGGCACGTTCCCGGCGGGCCGGCTGACCTCTGCAGCGTGGGAGGGCTGGTGGCACGAGGACGCCGCTTAGCCGGCGCCGTTCTTTGGCGTTTTCAGCCGCTAAACCGGATGAAATCCGCCACCGGCGCCGCCACCGAGGCACCCACCTGGTCTGCGGGCCGTTTAGCCCCCGCCACCGCAAAGGAATGGTCACCGCCGTCCACCCACTGCAGGACCGCCGTCGGGCCGATCCTGGCCACCACGTCCTCAAGGAGGGCGGCCGTGGCAAAGGTGTCCCGGCTGCCCTGCAGGAACAGCATGGGAGTGGTCAGCCCGTACAGGTGTTCGTCGCGCAGCTTCTCCGGCTTGCCCGGCGGGTGCAGCGGGTAGCCAAGGTAGATGAGGCCGGCCGCCGGCATCCCCTCCGCCACGGCCATTGACGCCATCCGGCCGCCAAATGATTTACCGCAGGCCCACACGGTGCCCGTGTCACCTTGGACCGTTGCCTGCTCGGCGGCGGTATCCATCACGGCCCGCCAGGTGGCGATGGCCAGCGGAGGGCGGTCCGGAAACCGGCGCCCCGCTTCACGGTAGGGGAAGTTGAACCGGAGCGTGGCCAGGCCCAATTCGTTCAGGGCATCGGTGAACCCGCGCAGGAACGGGTGCTCCATCCCGGCCCCTGCGCCGTGCGCCACCGCCACAGTGGCCACGGGGCCCGCCGGGTTGTCCGGGCGGGCGTAGACGGCGGAGACGGCGGTATCGCCCACCGGGATGGACAGGTGCTGATCGGTTGCGGGCATGGGTCCATCATGCCGGACCTGGCAGGGCAAATGTGCTGCCGTTCGGAGCGCGGGGTGTACGTTGTCCCCATGGCGAGCGAACAGACCACCATCACCGTCCCGGGCCCCCACGGCGAGCGCGAGATGCGCATTTCCAGTCCCGGCAGGGTCCTGTTCCCGGACCTGGGCCTCACCAAACTGGATCTCGCCCGGTATATCTGCGACGTGGGGGAGGCATTCATCGCAGCGAACGGCGGCCGTCCGGTGTCCCTGCAGCGGTACTCCGACAACATTGACGGCGAGATGTTCTTTTCGAAGAACCCGCCCAGGGGCACTCCGGATTTCGTCCGGTCCGTCAAGGTGGTCTATCCCAGCGCGCGTTCCCACCCACAACTGGTGCTGGACGAGCCGGCGGCCGCCGTCTGGGCCGTGCAGATGAACACCGTGGTGTTCCACCCCTGGCCGTCCCGGGCGGAGAACCCGGACAACCCCGACCAGCTCCGCATCGACCTTGACCCGCAGCCCGGTACGGACTTCGACGACGCCATCCCGGCCGCCCAGGTGCTGCGGGACGTCCTGGCCGAAGCCGGACTCGAATCGTTCATCAAAACCTCAGGCAACCGTGGCCTGCATGTTTATGCACCCATCAAGCCGGAACGCGAATTCCTGGACGTCCGGCACGCCGTCATTGCCGCGGCCCGGGAGGTGGAACGGCGGATGCCGGACAAAGTGACCACGGCGTGGTGGAAGGAGGAGCGCGGTGAGCGGATTTTCCTGGACTTCAACCAGGCCAACCGGGACCGGACCATCGCCGGCGCCTACAGCCCCCGCGCCTTGCCGCACGCCCCGGCCTCCTGTCCCATCACGTGGGATGAACTGGAAACCACGGATCCCAAGAAGTTGACCGTCCTCACCGTCCCTGACCGGCTGAAAACTGTCGGCGATCCCTGGGCCGGGTTCGGTAACAAGCCGGGCAGCATCGGCACGTTGCTGGAGTGGTGGGACAGGGATGCCAAGGACGGGCTCGGCGAGATGCCGTTCCCGCCGGATTACCCCAAGATGCCCGGCGAACCGCCCCGGGTCCAGCCCAGCCGGGCGAAAAAGCAGACTGAGACTGCCAACGACTGACCTGAGCCCTCCAAAACAGGGCACTTTGGCACGGACACGCCGCCCGCCGTCGTCATTCACGACGGCGGGCGGCGGCAATGTGCCCCGGGACCGCAGGTGCGGCCGGGGATTACTCGAAGCGTGACGGGTCTCCCATGCCGCGCCGGACCACCTCGGCCACCCCGCTGGAAAAATCCACCACCGTAGTGGGTTCGGCCCCGCAGTCGCCGGCGTCGATCACCGCGTCCACCTGGTGGTCCAGCCGTTCCTTGATCTCCCAGCCCACGGTAAAGGGCTCGTCCTCGTCCGGCAGCAGCAGGGTACTGGACAGCAGCGGTTCACCCAGTTCGGCCAGCAGGGCCTGGACTACCCGGTTGTCGGGGATCCGCACGCCCACCGTCTTCTTCTTCGGGTGCAGCAGCCGCTTGGGGACCTCCTTGGTGGCCGGCAGGATGAACGTGTAGCTTCCGGGTGTCACGGACTTAATGCTCCGGAACACATCGTTGCCGATGTTCACGAACTGGCCCAGCTGGGCGAAGTCACGGCAGACCAGGGTGAAGTGGTGCTTGTCATCCAGGTGCCGGATGGTCCGGATCCGGTCCAGCGCCTCTTTGTTGCCCATCTGTGCCCCCAGCGCATAGCAGGAGTCTGTGGGGTAAGCGATCAGCCCGCCGTCGCGGACAATGCTGACGGCCTGCGCAATGGCGCGGGGCTGGGGATCGTGCGGATGAACATCGAAGAATCTGGCCATCACCCGAGCCTACTTTCCTCCGGACCGTTAGGCACCACTTTCCACCCGGGTCAGCCGACGTGGACCCACGGGCGCTGAGTGACATCCGGTTCGGCCTCGCGCAGGATTTCGCGGGTCACCGGGGCAATCTCGCCCTCGCCGAGCACCAGGAACCGCAGGAGGTTCGACACTGGGTTGCCTTCGGTCCAGCGGAAGTAGATGTGCGGCATCAGCCCCGTAACATCCCGGATGTGCAGGAGCACCGAGGCGATGGTGTTGGGAACCACCGGGCCGTGGACTTCCAGCACGGGGTAGCCGTGGCGGAGGAAACCCCGTACTTCCAGGGCCGTCTCAAAGTCCGAGGAGTCATCCACCATCACTTCCAGGAACAGGGGAGTGGCATTGTCCGGGAAGTGGCTCGCTTCAGTGGCGGAGGCCAGCTTCCGGCGGTACGCCTCGGCGGACTGGCGCAGCGGCTCGTGGGCGATGATGCCGATGGGGCCGGCCACCGCGGAGGTGACGAACTGCAGCGCCTCTGTGTCCAGGCGGACGTGGGTGGCGTGCAGCTCGAAGGACCGCAGCACCCTGGACAGCAGGGAGATGGCCACGATCGCCAGGATGAAGAACCCGGCAATTCTGATGCCCTCGGGCCGCTCGAAGATGTTGGCCACTGTGGTGTACAGGAACAGCAACGCGATGACGGCGAAGCCGAAGCTCCTGCGCCGTTGCCGGAGCCGGCGCGCGGACAACGTCACGGCAACTGCGGCGGAGGTCATCAGCACTAGGACGCCGGTGGCGTAGGCACCGCCCTGGGCATCGACGTCGGCCTCGAACAGCACCGTGATGAGGACGCCCGTCAGCGTGAAGACCAGCACCAGGGGCCGGACCGCTTTGGCCCACTCCGGGGCCATGCCGTACCGGGGCAGGTACCGGGGTACGAGGTTCAGGAGCCCGGCCATCGCGGAGGCGCCCGCAAACCACAGGATGGCGATGGTGCTTATGTCGTACACCGTGCCGAACTCCGGGCCCAGGTAGGTGTGCGCCAGGAACGCCAGGGCGCGCCCATTCGCCTCGCCGCCGGGCTGGAACTGCTGCTCCGGAATCAGGACCACCGTGGCGAAACTGCTGGTGATCAGGAACGTGCTCATGATCAGGGCGGCAGTGGTCAGCATGCGGCGGGTGCCGCGGATCCGCCCCGCGGGGTTGGCCTCGGTGTCGCCTGCACTGCCCCGGATTTGCGGCATGACAGCCACCCCCGTCTCAAACCCGGAGAGGCCCAACGCCAGGCGGGGGAATACCAGCAACGCCAGGGCCACCGCCATCAGGGGGTTTCCGTGGCTGGTGGTGAGGGCATCCCACCATCCGCTGACCGCCACCGGGTGGGTGGCCGCCTCGGCGAGCGCCCGGGCCACTACCACCACGTTCAGCGCCAGGTACACGGCCACCAGCACCACCGCGATGCCGATGGCCTCCTTGAAGCCCCGCAGGAACACTGCCGCGAGCAAGCCCAACAGCACCAGGGTGATGGCGACGTTCTGGCCGTGCAGCCAGCCGGGTGCGAACGGGTTCTCGATCAGGTGGGCGGTGGCATCGGCCGCGGACAGCGTCATGGTGATCATGAAGTCAGTCGCCGCGAAGCCGAGAAGAACCAGGACCAGAAGCTTCCCGCCCCAGCGCGGAAGGAGGCGTTCAAGCATGGCGATGGACCCCTCGCCGCGCGGGCTCTCCGACGCCACCCGCCGGTACACGGGAAGCGCCCCGAACAGGGTGACCGCCACCAGTACCAGCGTGGCGAGCGGGGAGATGGCACCGGCGGCAAGGGCAGCGATAGCGGGCTGGTAGCCCAGGGTGGAGAAGTAGTCCACGCCCGTCAGGCACATCACCTGCCACCAGCGGTGCTTCCGGTGCCCGCTGGCAGCCACGCCGCCCGGACCCTGGTGCGTGCCCTTGGTGTCCTGCAGCCCAAACAGCAGCCAGTTCTTCATCGCCACGCCCCGGGGGAGCGGTGGGACCGAGGGATCAGCCGGGGGCCGGCTCATGGTGGTCATCGCCATGCCTTTCGATTCAAAGTCCCGGCACGCCGCCGGGCACAGCCGAACGTAGCACCGGGCGGGGGCAGCGGAGCCGCCAATGGGACGATCTTGATGCATCCTTAACGCCGTTGTGAGCGGACCCACACACCGCGGCCCCACAGCGCGTCCACCTGCCGCAACGGTGGAAGAATGTGCCTCATGGCAACCGAACGGATCGTCGCCGGCCTCAAGGGCGGGGACGACGACGAACTCCTGGTCAGGCGCGCCGCGCGCCTTGCGGGGCGCGGCGGCGGGGAATTGCTGGCGGTGCACGTGAGGACCCCGTCAGGGACCGGCGGAGACTCGCCACGCGCCCTCGAAGACCAGCGCCGCGCAGTGGCCGGCCTCGGCGGCGAGTACCACGCGCTCGCCGGAAACGACGTCGCGCAGGCCCTGCTGGACTACGCACGGTCGGTACAGGCGACCCACATCCTGGTGGGACAGTCACGGCGGCAGCGGATTGCTGGACTCTTCCGCGGCACCGTTGAAGCCCGGGTGGTGCGCGACGCCGGCGACATCGACGTCCAGGTGGTGCCCCGTGACCCGGCCGCCCGCCCGCCGCGGCGGGTACGGACGGAACTTGGCCGGGGCAGGACCCTGGCGGGGTTCGCGCTGGCGGCCATCCTTCCGGCCGGCCTTCAGCTGCTCCTGGCCGTGCTGGACCACAGCGTGGCCACGGCGGTGCTGGTCCAGCTGGCGGGGGCGGTAGCCGTCGCCCTGGTGGGCGGGCTGTGGCCGGCGGTGGCCGGTGCGCTCTGGAGCAGCTTGCTGGTCAACTACTTTTCCACGCCGCCCGTGGGGGACCTCGCCATCCACGACCCCCAGGACGTCCTGGCGCTGGGCGTCTTCGTGGGGGTGTCCGTTGCAGTGGCCGGCGTGGTGGACGGATCGGCGCGCCGCTCCAAGGAAGCGGCCCTGGCCCGGGCCGAAGCAGCAACCCTGGGTGACCTTGCCCTGGGGGCCTCCCGCTCCGAGGACTCGCTGCAGGCACTGCTCGCGGAGTCCCTCAGTGTCTTCGGGGTCTCCGGAGCGGCCGTGGTCACGGCTGCCGCCGACCCTCCGCAGCAGGGCTGGGACCTTGTGGCGGGAACGGGGGACATCCCGGGCTGGGAAAAGGGCCCGGAGGGTTCGGCGGCGCGGACTGCCGAGGAATTGGGCGGCCGCACGTGGCTGCTCCTGTTCGGGCGGGAGATTTCCCGTGCGGAGCGCCGGCTGGTGGATGCTTTCGGGGTTCATGTCCAAGCACTGCTGGAACGGCGGCAGCTGGCGGCGAGCAGGCTCGAGATTTCCCGCCTTGCCGAGGGTAACGCCATGCGGACCGCCATCCTCCGGGCAGTGTCCCACGATCTTCGGACACCGCTGGCGGGCATCAAGCTGGCGGCCGGGGGCCTGCTCCAGGACGGCGTCGGCTACGGTCCGGAGGAACGGAGGGAACTGCTGGAAACCATTGATGAATGCACGGACCGGCTGGACGGGCTGGTGGGCAACCTCCTGGACATGTCCAGGATTACGGCCCAGTCCGTTGAACCGCTGCTGGAGCCCGTGCGGTGGCGGGACGCCGTGGACCGCGCCCTCCGGACGTGCCCCGCCGGTACCGTGACGGTAGCGCTGCCTGCCAATATGCCGGCTGTGGAAGCGGACCCCGGGCTGCTGGAGCGCGCCGTCGCCAACATCGTGGAGAATGCGCTGAAGTACGCCCCCGGGGCGGGCATCACCGTTTCCGGTACTCCGGTGCAACTGGCCGGCGCTGCCACGGGCGGCCACCCTGCCGGCGAGCTGCGCATCATCGACCACGGCCCGGGTGTTCCGGCCCGCAAGGTGGTGGAGATGTTCCAGCCGTTCCAGCGGCTGGGGGACGCGGACCAGGGAACCGGCATCGGGCTGGGACTGGCTGTGGCGCAGGGTTTCGTGCAGGCGATGCGCGGAAGCCTGGACGCTGAAGAAACACCGGGCGGCGGTCTGACGATGGTCATCCGCCTGCCGCTGTCCACCGGGTCGCCCGTCACAGGATCTCCCGCTACCGGCATTGCATTGACGGGACCCGGTGCCGGGCCGGCGGGAGGTGGGCGGGCATGACGCTGGCGAACCAGGATACGACGGCGGCCGGAGCTGCGGCGGCCCACGCCAGGGTGCTGGTGGTGGACGACGATCCCCATCTCCTGAAGGCATTGCGGATCACCCTTGCCGCCCACGGGTACGCGGTGGACGCCGCCGCCGACGGGGCCTCGGCGCTTGTCGCGGCCTCGCGGCATGCACCGGACCTGCTGATCCTGGACCTGGGACTGCCGGATATGGACGGCGTCGATGTGCTGCGCGACCTGCGGCGGTGGAGCACCTTACCCGTCCTGGTGCTGTCGGCGCGGCATGGCTCGGCGGACAAGGTGGGCGCCCTGGACGCCGGCGCCGACGACTACATCACCAAGCCCTTCGGCCTGGACGAACTCCTCGCACGCCTGCGGGCCCTGCAGCGCCGCGTCCCTGCCGCGGAAGCGGCGCCAGTGGTGGCCTCCGCGGCGTTCAGCGTGGATCTGGCGGCCCGCCGGGTGGACCGCGGCGGCATTGCGGTCCGGCTGACACCCACCGAGTGGAAGATCCTCGAAATCCTGGTCCTGAACCCCAACCGGCTCATCACACAGCAGCAGCTGCTGGCCCGGGTGTGGGGTCCCGGCTACGTCAAGGAGGCCAACTACCTGCGCGTTTACATGGCGCAGCTGCGGCGGAAGCTGGAGGCCGACGCCGGTAAGCCGCGGCACCTGCTCACTGAACCCGGCATCGGGTACCGGTTCGTGCCCTGACAACCCTGCCGCGGCGTCCGCCCGCAACCCCTACCCCCGCGGGCGCCCATGGTGCAGGATGTTGTCTGGTTCATGAGCACGACACCACGCGAAGGAGATCCAGTATGCCGACCATCCTCAACCCGTACATCAGCTTCCGGGACAACGCCCGGGAGGCCCTGAACTTCTACCAGTCAGTCTTCGGCGGCGACCTGAGGGTCAGCACGTTCGGCGAATACCAGATGGCCGAGGACCCGGCGGAAGCCGAGAAGGTCATGCACGGCATGCTGACCACGCCCAACGGCCTGGTGCTCATGGGCTCGGACACTCCCAACCACATGGAATTCAGCGAGGGCTCCGCCATCTCCATTTCGCTCAGCGGCGAGGACGAAACGGAGCTTCGCGGCTACTACGACAAGCTCAGCGGCGACGGGGGTGCCGTCACCGTCCCGATGGAGAAATCCCCGTGGGGTGACGTCTTCGGCATGTGCACGGACCGGTTCGGCGTCGCTTGGCTGGTCAACGCCAACGCGGGGGAGCGTGCCACGGACGCCCCCTGATCCGGCGGTCAAGTCAGCAAAGGGCACCCCGCGATCACTGCTGGGGTGCCCTTCCTGTTCCTGGCCGGGGCTACACCGACGCCACGAAGTACGCGTTGAAGGGGTCCTCCGCGAGGTCCAGCACCTCCACGTCACGGAAGCCGGCGTCCCGCAGCATGGCCTCGGCCCTCTGGACGCCCCAGACGGTGCCCAGGCCGTCGCCGTCCTGGGCCAGCGAAACGGACATGCAGTGCGTGGTGGAAATGGCGTAGAGGAACGCAGCCCAGGGGAGGTCCACATTGTCTTCCAGGGCGCTGGAGGCCTTAATGTCCACCATCAGGAAGGTCCCACCGGGTTTGAGGGCCCGCCGGATGTTCCGGAGCACTGCTGCAGGGTGGGCCTGGTCGTGCACGGCATCGAACACGGTGACGAGGTCCAGTTCCTCCCGAAGGTCCAGTGCGGCGGCGTCACAAAGCTCAAAGCGGACGTTGGACAGTCCCAGCCGCAGCGCCTCATCCCGGCCTGCCTCCAGGGCTTCCGCCAGGAAGTCGTAACCTACGAATGTGCTGGCTGGAAACGCCTGCGCCATCAGGTTGACCGCATGGCCGGCGCCGCACCCCACATCGGCCACCCGGATTCCCGACCGCAGGTCCGCCACCCTCCCGGACAGCGGGAGGATCACGTCCACCAGCGAATAGTCGTGGACGGCGGCACTGTCAGCGGCCTGGATCTGGACGAAACCGGGGTACTCGCCGTACTGCAGTCCGCCGCCGGTGCGGAACCTGGCAGCGACCTTCCCGGCCACCTCGCCCATGAGCGTTACGAAGGTCAGTGTCCTGGCAAGGTTGTCCACGCCTGTCCCGGTCATGGACGGCACGTAGGCCGGCTGCAGGACGTAAGCTTCCGACGCCGGCTCGTAGCCGATGATGCCTGCGGTCACCAGGCCGCCCAGCCACTCGCGCACATAGCGTTCGTTCAGCCCGGCAGCATCGGCGATCTGCAGGCTGGTGGCCGGCGGCAGGCCCGCCAGGACATTGAACAGCCCCGCCTGGTGGCCGATGCTGATGAGCACGGCGGCAGACCCGTCGTTCAGGATGCCCATGAGCCGTTCCGCTGCCGCTGCTTCCAGGGCCGCCGCCGGTTCGCTTCCCTTTTCCGCCTGGTAAGTGGTCATCGCCTGTCCTTTGTCTTGCCTGTCCCCGGCGTCGGTTCCTCCGGCCCGGGGTTATCCGGGCTCTCCGGATGCCACCACCGTAAGGCGGAGGAGCAGGCCGCCGCGTCGGGCGGATGATGCATTTCCAAGGGTCCGGCGTGGTGCGGATGATGCAGGCGGGCACGCGCCTGGGACGTGCGACGGCGGGGCGCACCCAGGCGGGCCCGCGCCGGGTGTCCCTGCCGGCGTCGTCCCTCAGGCCACGTGGTTGTCCCGCGCCCAATCCGCCGCCGCCGTCCGCGAGGCCACGCCGATCTTGGCGAAGATGTTGGCCAGGTGCCGTCCCACCGTCTTCTCGCTGAGGACGAGGGCGGCCGCGACATCCCGGTTGCTGGCACCGCGGCTCACCAGGGCAAGGACCTCAGTCTCGCGCGCCGTAAGTCCGCCGGGCAGCGGATCGTCCAGACGGCGGACATCAGGCTGCGCGCCGAGCCCGCGGTAGATCGCCAGGGCTGTGGCGCGGTCCGCTGCAGCGGCGCCCTGCTGCCCCAGGCCGTGCCGGCAGGCGGCCAGGAGTTCATGCACGGCGGCGATGCTGTAACGCGCATGCTGGTGGCGGTAGATCCTGATGGCGGTCTCCAAGGGCTCCAGCGCATCAGCGTGCCGGCCCGCAGCCAGGAGTACCCGCGCGCGGGCATGGGCCGCCCAGGCAAGGAAGCCGGGCGAGGCATAGCGGGTTGCGCTATGTTCCAGCTCGGCGCAATAGGCTTCGGCGAGCGCCCGCTGCCCGGCAGCCAGCGCAGCTTCCGTGGCCGGCAGCAGGAGACGGGCCTTGTCCAGGGCGGTGCCCTCGCCCATCGAACGGCCCAGGAGTCCGAGGGCTTCGGTGTGCCGGCCGGACGCCAGCAGCAGCAGTGCCTCGCCCGGCTGCGGATCCACCCCGGCCCGCCGCGCCCTGGCGTACGCCGACCCGGCGCCCGCCCAGTCCCCGCGGAGCCGCAGGATGTCAGCCAGTTCGCAGAAGCCGGCGCCCGCCATCCACCCGTGAGCACCGGCCAGCGCTTCGCTCAGCGGGCCGATCTCCCTGAGCACTTCGGCCCAGGAGCCCTCGGTGCTGAGCAGCTGGAGCTCGTGGACCCGGGTCACCTGGGCATACACGAACGTGCCGGACATCCCGGCTGTCCACCGCTGCAGGGCATCGGTCCACGCCCGCATCCGTGCGTAGTCGCCCAAGGCGTGGCAGAGGTGCGTCACGGTGCAGTAGATGTCGCCGCTCCACTCCGCCGGGACCTCGCCGGCGAGCACGGGCAGCATCGCTTCATCGAGGTGCCGGAAGCCCGTTTCAACATCGCCGGCACGTACCAGGGCCAGGCCTGCCAGAACCCTTGAGAAGCACGCCAGGGCAGGGTCACTGCATGTGCGGGAGAGGTCCTCGAGTGCCGCAGCGGCGTCTGTGGCAGGTCCCGGGTCACCCTTGAAATCCATGGTCATGGTTGCCTCCAGGTATTGGAGGTAGCCGTAAGCGGGCAGCGTCTCGAGCCCGAGGAGTGTCCGCCGGGCCCGGCTGAGCCATCCGGACGCGAGGGCCAGGTCCCCGCGGGTGCCCCACCGCAGACTGAGTTCGATGGCCGTCATGGCAGCACCGGCACGGTCGCCGCTTTCCGCGAGGCGCCGGTACAGTTCCTCGGAGTTGGCCAGCGATGCCGCTATATCGCCCAGCCACCAGGCGGAGTCCGCCAGGGCTTCGAGGTCGCCGGCAGGCAGGGGCGCCAGCCCGGACGCTTCGCGGAGGTCCCGTTCGGCCGCAGTCCAGTCCCTCCGGGCGAACGCTTCCCGCCCGGACGCCAGCAACTGGTCCAGTTCCGTCATTGGCCCCTCCGGGACATCGTTTCCAGCGTACTGCTGCCGCCGTGGCCCGAACAGGCAGGCCTATTTTCCGCGAGGGCCCACGGCACTGCTGATGACCATGTCGAACAGCAGCCTTGAGGCAGCCCCTGCCGCCTGCGAGGATGGTGCAGTGGAGCCCCTCTTTGAATTCCTTTCCGATAAATGGTGGCTGGTCTTTCCTCTGACCGCTTTCGCTGGCCACTATGCCAATTCGTGGCGCAAGGCCAGCGAGCGGCGGCACCGGCGCAAGGTGGAACTGCTCACCTTGAAGAACCAGGCGCGGGAGGCCGGAAAGGCTTCGGTGGCGGACCTGGAGGCTCTGACCGCCACGCATGACGCCACCAACCGCCGGTGGCTCGACTACGAACTCGACGTGGGCAAGCTCATCGACTTTCCACTCATGACGGACGTGCGTGAACCCCTGACCGTCGCATTCCTGCGGGCCAAGCGCGACGCCGATGGCCAGCGTCCCCACTCCGCCGCGGACCTGTCGCCGGCCCAGCTGGACGCCTACCGGACGGCAGTCAATGCCTTTGCCGTTGCCCTGGACGTGGCAGAGCGGGAAGCCCGTCGGATCCGCGACCGCAAGTTTTCCGGACCCGAGCGTGAGCGCCTCGCCACGGCCAGGAAGCTGCTGATGATTGCGGAGAACGCGGCCGCCACCCCGGCGGAGCGCCAGGCCGCCTATAAGCGGGCGCGGCGGGAACTGGACGGGCTGATCGTCCTGCCGGACGTGACCATCGCCGCGCTGGAGAGGCTCGCGGCGCCCGGCCTGGATGCCGGACGCAGGCCGTCGGACCAGCCAGGCTGATCCGCGCGGACCGGCACCGTGGCGCGCACGCTGTATATCGACGTCGACGGCGTCATCTGCCCTTTTGGGCCGGCCGGAACCACCGGCTGGGGTACTGCGTGGCGAAGGGCCGACGCCGGGCTTCTGCCCGTGGCCTACGCCGCTGAGCTGGTTACCGGGCTCAACAACATCGCCCGCACCGAAGGCGTCCGCTGCGTCTGGCTCACCAGCTGGGAGGAACTTGCCCCCCAGTACCTGTGCCCGGCAATCGGCCTGGACGGCAGCGACTGGCTGTATCTCACCGCAGCCGGAGCGGGGACGGGCGAGGGGTGGTGGAAACTGCACGCCATCATGGACCACCTGGAATCCACCGGTCCGGACGCCGCCGTGTGGATCGACGACCAGCTCGGCTACGAGGCCGAAGCGCAGTCATGGGTGCGGCTGCTGGGCCGCCGGATGCTAGCCGTTTCCCCCGATCCCCGGCGCGGAATCTCGCCCGCCGAGCTGGAGTCCATCCGGTCTTTCCTGGCCGGATCGCTGTTTTGACCTGCTGCTTCGGGCGCGTACGATCGATAGGGTTTCACGCCGGTTTGGTTAGCAGCACAGGACATTCCCCACGAACATCCGGTGAATTATGCTGTGCAGGGCAGCCGGGGTACGGAAACTGCTGAACACCAACTCTGCAGATTGGGCAACAGGTGGACATCACCTTCATGGTGGCGCTGGTCATTGCACTGGCTCTATTTTTCGACTTCACGAACGGCTTCCACGACACCGCGAACGCCATGGCAACACCCATCGCCACGGGTGCCATCAAGCCGAAGACCGCGGTGACGCTGGCCGCCCTCCTCAACCTGGTGGGTGCGTTCCTGTCCACTGAGGTGGCGAAGACAGTTTCCGGCGGCATCATCCGCGAAGGCACCGACGGCGTGCAGATCACCCCGGAGATCATTTTCGCGGGTTTGATGGGTGCCATCCTCTGGAACATGATCACGTGGCTCAAGGGACTGCCGTCCAGCTCCTCGCACGCCCTGTTCGGCGGCCTGATCGGCGCAGCTATCGCGGGCATCGGCTTCGGCTCCGTCAACCTCGAAACGCTCCTGCAGAAGGTCATCCTTCCTGCCATCTTCGCCCCCCTTATCGCCGGGCTGGTGGCCTATGTGTGCACCCGCCTCGCCTATGCCCTGACTTCCCGGCACGACCCCGAGACCGGCAGCAAGCTGACGCAAAAGCGTGGCGGCTTCCGCACGGGCCAGATCTTCACCTCCAGCCTCGTGGCGCTGGCGCACGGCACCAACGATGCCCAGAAGACCATGGGCATCATCACCCTGGTCCTGATCGCCGCCGGCACCCAGGCACCGGGCACCGGTCCCCAGTTCTGGGTTATCGCTGCCTGTGCACTGGCCATCGCCATCGGCACCTACTCCGGCGGCTGGCGCATCATCCGCACCATGGGATCCGGCCTCACCGAGGTCAAGCCGGCCCAGGGCTTCGCCGCCGAGACCAGCACAGCATCAGCCATCCTGGCTTCCTCCCACCTGGGCTTCGCACTGTCCACCACGCAGGTGGCCTCCGGCTCCGTCATCGGTTCTGGAATGGGCCGCAAGGGCACCACCGTCCGCTGGAACATGGTGGGAAAGATTGCCATCGGCTGGCTGTTCACCCTTCCGGCCGCCGGCATTGTCGGCGCGTTGACTGCGCTGCTCGTCAACACCGGCGTGGTGGGAGTCCTCATCGCAGCGATCGCCGGTACAGGCGCCGTACTGTTCATGTTCTTCTACTCACGCAAATCTGCCGTGGGCCACCACAATGCCGTGGAGGTCGAGGAGGCCGGGCAGGCCGTCCGCTTCGCCAAGAAGAAGGCGATGGCCCGGGCACGCGCCGAAGCCAAGGCCAAAGCGAAAGCCGAAGCCAGCACCAAGGCAAACGCCACGCCGCAGGCGGAACCGGAGTCGCAGACACAGGCGCCGGCCGACGCCGACGCAACCAACTCGAAGGAAACGCAGCGATGAAGTGGTTGGAACTCCTGACAGTTGCCGGCGCCACACTCATTGCCGCTTCCACGGTGGTGACGCTGTACGCGCTGGGTGTCCGGCTGACGGCAATTGCTGCCGATGCCCAGCAGCCCTCTCCCGGGCTGAAGCGGTCGCTGGCATACCTCTGCTTTGGACTCTGTGGCGCGGCGGTCCTCTTCGGGCTCTACCTGATCATTCCGTACTTCTCCAAGTAGCCACCGCCCTCCAGGCAGCCATCCCGGTCTGCCCGGCGCAAGGGCCCGGGCAGGCGTACTATGCAGGCCCTGCGCCGTTGGCTAGGCTTGGCCCATGCCACGCATCCAGTATTTCGTCGCTGCCTCCCTGGACGGCTTCATCGCCACCTCCGGGGACGATCTCGGCTGGCTCCTGCAATTCGACGGTTTCGAAGGCGGCAGCGAAAGCTACGAATCGTTCATGGCAGATGTGGGCTGCATCGTCATGGGCGGGGAAACCTACGCCTGGCTCATGGAACACGAACCGGGCAAATGGCCGTACCCGTCCACCCCCTGCTACGTCTTTACCCACCACGAACACGCGGCCCCGCCTGGCTCGGACATCACGTTCGTCCGGGGCAGCGTCACGGAGTTTGCCGATGACTTCCGCGCGGACGCTGCGGGCCGGAACATCTGGGTGGTAGGTGGCGGCAACCTCGCCGCCCAGTTCGCCGCTGCGGGTCTCCTGGACGAGATCATCCTGTCCGTCATCCCGGTCATCCTCGGCGATGGCAAGCGCCTGCTGCCCATTCAGGGCCCGACGCCGCCGCTTGAGCTGACTGCCTCGCGAACCCTTGGAAGGGGCATCGTGGAGTCCCGGTACCTGCTCAGCGGCGGAACCTCCTAGAGTTTCCGCCAGTTGCCCTACGCCCGGTCGTTGTCGCGGAGCATGTTGGTGATCCGGGCGGTGGAGAGCCTGCGGCCCTGTTCGTCGGTCATGACGATTTCGTGGGTGGTCAGTGTGCCGCCCAGGTGAATGGCGGTGCAGGTGCCTGTCACCAGGCCTTTCGCGATGGACCGGTGGTGGGTGGCGTTCACTTCGATTCCCACGGCATGCCGGTGAGGACCGGCGTGCATCGCGGCCGAGAACGAGCCGAGGGTTTCGGCGAGGACCACGTGCGCGCCGCCGTGCAGAATCCCCGCCACCTGGGTATTCCCTTCCACCGGCATGGTGGCCACGGTCCGTTCCGGGCTCATTTCGAGGAACCGGATGCCCATTTTCACCACCAGCGCGCCGATGCCGAACTGTCCCAGCCAGCCGTGCAGGTGCTTCGGGACGCCGGCCCCGGTCAGCTCGGCCGCAAAGGGGCCGGGCGTGAAATTGTCCATCATGCCAACTAGGCTGGCACCTGTGAGTGAAACAACCAAACCGGCCCCTCTTCCATCCCCAGTACTTCCGCAGGGCGCCACCGCCCAGGATGCGGCCCCCTCAGCCGGTGAGTCGGTTTCAGCCACTGCCGCCCCCGTCGTACCGATGACCGGCCAGCCCCGGCTCCTGGTCCTCGACGGCCATTCCATGGCGTTCCGGGCGTTCTTTGCCCTGCCTGCCGACAAGTTCTCCACGTCCAACGGGCAGCACACCAACGCCATCCACGGCTTCACATCAATGCTGATCAACCTCATCAAGGAACAGCAGCCCACCCACATTGCCGTGGCCTTCGACGTCTCCGACGAATCGACCCACCGCAAGGCCGAGTACAGCGACTACAAGGGCGGCAGGAACGAAACGCCGCGGGAGATGAGCGGCCAGATCGACCTCATCGGCCAGGTGATGGAAGCCTGGGGGATCAAGACCATCAAGATGCCCGGCTACGAGGCCGATGACATCCTGGCCACCCTCGCGGCGATGGGCGAGAAGGCCGGCCATGAGGTGCTCCTGGTGTCCGGTGACCGCGATGCGTTCCAGCTCATCACCGACAACGTCTTTGTCCTGTACCCGAAGAAGGGCGTCAGCGACATCCCGCGGATGGACGCCGCGGCCATCGAAGCGAAGTACTTCGTCCCGCCGTCCCGCTATTCGGACCTCGCCGCACTGGTGGGCGAGACCGCGGACAACCTCCCTGGCGTGCCCGGCGTCGGCCCCAAGACGGCTGCCAAATGGATCAACCTCTACGGCGGGCTCGAAGGCGTCCTGGAGCACCTCGACTCCATCGGCGGGAAGGTGGGGGACGCCCTCCGC
This sequence comes from Pseudarthrobacter sp. SL88, assembly GCF_026672455.1. Classification (NCBI taxonomy): domain Bacteria; kingdom Bacillati; phylum Actinomycetota; class Actinomycetes; order Micrococcales; family Micrococcaceae; genus Pseudarthrobacter; species Pseudarthrobacter sp. SL88. Next base: position 1,976,419 of record NZ_JAPPRD010000001.1, on the reverse strand, counting down.
GAAAACGTGGACAACGTCAAGCGGAACCGGCGGCTCAACCAGCTGCACACGGACCTGGAACTGCCGGTCACCCTGGATGACCTGTACGAGCCCCGCCCTGACCAGGCGGCCCTGGAAGACCTCTTCGATGAGCTCGAATTCAAGACCATCCGCACCCGGCTCTTCGCGCTCTACGGCAACGATGACGCCCCCGCCGCCGAGCGCGAAAGCATCGAAGCTCCCGCCTACTCCGTCCCGGCCACCGCCGACGAACTGGCCTCGTTCCTGGCCGGAGGAGCCGGGCAGCGTTCAGCCCTCGCCGTCGATCTTGTCCCGGGACGCATTGGCGAAGACGCCGCCGGCCTGGCCATCGTCCGAGCCGGCGCTGCCGTCTACCTGGACCTCACCGCCCTGGACGCGGACACTGAGAATGAGCTGGTGGCCTGGCTCCGCGACCCCGAGTCGCCCAAGGTCCTGCACGGGTTCAAGGCCGCGCTGAAGGCTCTCACCGCCCGCGGGCTGGAGCTCGAAGGAGTGGTGGACGATACATCCATCTCGGGCTACCTCATCCAGCCGGACCGGCGCACCTACGAGCTCGCCGAGCTGGCCCAGCACCACCTCAACGTCGGGATGCCGGCCGCCACCGCCAAGGCAGGCCAGCTGGAGCTGTCCTTCGACGGCAACGATGCCGCCGCGGCCGAGGCACTCGTCCAGGCTGCCGCCGTTGTCTCCACCCTGAGCCGGTTCTTCGAAACCGAGCTGAAGGAACGCCGGGCCGAAGAGCTCCTGTCCACGCTGGAACTGCCGGTCAGCCGCGTCCTCGCGGACATGGAACTGGCCGGCATCGGCATCGACCTGGACCGTATGGACGAACAGCTCGCCGACCTCGCCAGGGTGATCGACCAGGCTCAGGAGCAGGCGTTCGCGGCGATCGGCCATGAGGTCAACCTTGGCTCGCCAAAGCAGCTGCAGACCGTACTGTTCGAGGAACTGCAGCTGCCCAAGACCAAGAAGATCAAATCCGGCTACACCACCGATGCGGCATCGCTGAAGAACCTCCTGGAAAAAACCGGCCACGAGTTCCTGGTCCAGCTCATGGCCCACCGCGAAGCCGCCAAGCTGCGCCAGATGATCGAGTCCCTGAAGAAGTCGGTAGCCGAAGACGGCCGGATCCACACCACTTATGCCCAGAACGTGGCAGCCACGGGCCGGATCTCGTCCAACAACCCCAACCTGCAGAACATCCCCATCCGAAGCGAGGAAGGCCGGCGCGTCCGCGGCATCTTCGTGGTGAGCGAAGGGTACGAGTGCCTGCTGTCCGCGGACTACTCCCAGATTGAAATGCGGATCATGGCGCACCTCTCCGGCGACGCGGGGCTGATCCAGGCGTACAAGGACGGCGAAGACCTGCACCGGTTCGTGGGATCGAACATCTTCCACGTGCCGACGGACCAGGTCACCAGCGCCATGCGCTCCAAGGTCAAGGCCATGTCCTATGGCCTGGCGTACGGCCTGACATCCTTTGGGCTGTCCAAGCAGCTTGAGATTTCCGTGGACGAGGCCCGCACCCTCATGAAGGACTACTTCGACCGGTTCGGTGCCGTCCGTGACTACCTGCGGGGAGTGGTGGACCAGGCCAGGGTGGACGGTTATACCTCCACCATCGAAGGCCGCCGCCGCTACCTGCCGGACCTTACCAGCACGGACCGCCAGCTCCGCGAGAACGCCGAACGCATTGCACTCAACAGCCCCATCCAGGGCTCTGCAGCGGACATCATCAAGCGGGCCATGCTCGGTGTGCACGCGGAACTGCAGGCCCGGGGGCTCAAGTCGCGGATGCTGCTGCAGGTCCACGACGAACTCGTCCTCGAGGTGGCGCCCGGAGAACGTGCGGCGGTGGAGGCGCTGGTCACCGAGCAGATGGCGGCCGCCGCTGACCTCACCGTGCCGCTGGAAGTCCAGATCGGCGTCGGGCCCTCCTGGTACGACGCCGGCCACTAGGCTGCGTGCGCAGACCCGCCCAGGCCCGGGCGTGTCTGCGCTGGTCAGGCGCCGGATGCATTGGTTACGCTCTCCCTTGTGGCTGATTTGAGCGGAAACTATGACATCCGGCGCTTTCCGGCGGTATCCAAGGGGAAGGACGGGTATGTCGAAGCCGAAACCTGGGCGCAGGCCGTTGGGTTCGGATTCCATGAGTCCACCCGGACCCCTGAGCACCGCGAACGTTCGCTCGCCACCTACGAAGTGGACGGCCGCATCTTCACCGGCGCCTACCAGGCCGGTCCGGTGGCACCGTCGTCGCTGCCGGCAGACGTCCCGGTGGCCACGTTCGGAACGTTCCGGAAGACGCTGAACATCGGCTTCGGCCGCATGCTCGAAGCCCAGCTGGTCACGGCCGTAACCGTCCGCACGTCGCACCGCAGGCGCGGGCTGCTGCGCCGCATGATGACCGAAGACCTGCAGGGTGCCAAGGACGACGGCATCGCCGTCGCCGCACTGACCGCCTCCGAAGGATCCATCTACGGGCGCTTCGGCTACGGCGTGGCAAGCCTCGAGCGCTCCGTCAAGGTGGACACCACTGCGCGCTTCAAGCTGGCACACCAGACCACCGGAACCATCGACGTCGCCGACCCCAAAGTGCTGCTGGACGTGGCGCCGGCCGTCTTCAGCCGCGTCCACCGCAACACCCCGGGGTCCATCGGCCGGCAGGACTGGTACCGGCAGCTGGCCTCCGGCTCCCTGGGACGCGACGGCAAGGAGGACCCTGCCATCAAGGTGGCGCTCCACTACGCTGCCGACGGCGGCGTGGACGGCTACGTGTCCTACAAGTTCCTCGGCTGGGATACCGAGCCGTACACAGTGGAGGTGGTGGACCTGGTGGCCGCCACGGACCACGCCTACCTTGAGCTGTGGGAGTACCTTGCGGCCATCGACCTCGTGGAGCGCGTCTCCTGGAACGAGGCGCCGGTGGATGATCCGCTGGCCTGGGCGCTGGCGGACCCGCGCTGCATCGACGCCTCGGACAGCCGCGACATGCTGTGGCTGCGGCTCCTTGACGTTCCCGCTGCGCTGGCCGCCAGGCACTACCCGGCAGACGGCCGGCTGGTGCTCGCCGTCGGGGACAACCTCGGCCTCACCGGCGGAACCTTCGCCCTGGATGTCGACGGCGGCCAGGCCGCCGTCGAACGCGTGCCCGACGGAACGTCCGCTGACCTCGAACTGGACGTCTCCGCGTTGTCGTCGATCTATCTGGGCGGTGTGTGCCCGGTGACGCTGAAGGCGGCCGGGAAAATCCGGGAGGCGACACAGGGGTCCGCACTCAAGGCCAAGCAGATGTTCGCCGTTGAGCGGGCAACACACTGCCTCACCCACTTCTGACCGCCACGGCTGCCGGCCCTCCGGCGAGGGGGGACCGCCAGGGGCGGACGGCCGGCTGCTGCTTTTGACCCCTGTTGTGCGCTGCGACTAGAATAAACGGGCGTGTACCACGTGCACGCTTCTGCGGTCATAAAACACCTCAGTACACCAATCCATAAATCAGGATGACCCGGGGAATCCATCGGATTTCCCGAGAATCGCGGCTGCGTTCTATGACGCGGGCGCGCCGGTTGGCCTGACCGACTAACTATCCACAACGGAGCCCCTACTACATGACCATCACCTCCACCGAGAAGCCCGGTACCCCCGTAGTCGCCATTAACGACATCGGTACCGCTGAGGACTTCCTCGCAGCAGTCGACGCGACCATCAAGTACTTCAACGACGGAGACCTCGTCGAAGGTACCGTCGTCAAGGTCGACCGCGATGAAGTCCTGCTCGACATCGGTTACAAGACCGAAGGTGTCATCCCCTCCCGCGAGCTGTCCATCAAGCACGACGTTGATCCCGGAGACGTCGTCTCCGTTGGCGATCAGGTCGAAGCCCTGGTGCTCACCAAGGAAGACAAAGAAGGCCGTCTGATCCTCTCCAAGAAGCGTGCTCAGTACGAGCGTGCCTGGGGCGACATCGAGAAGGTCAAGGAAGAAGACGGTGTCGTCACCGGTACCGTCATCGAGGTTGTCAAGGGTGGTCTTATCCTCGACATCGGCCTGCGCGGCTTCCTGCCCGCATCCCTCGTCGAGATGCGCCGTGTGCGCGACCTTGCTCCGTACATCGGTCAGCAGATCGAAGCCAAGATCATCGAGCTGGACAAGAACCGCAACAACGTTGTGCTGTCCCGCCGTGCATGGCTCGAGCAGACCCAGTCCGAGGTCCGCTCCACGTTCCTCAACAAGCTGGAAAAGGGCCAGGTCCGTCCCGGCGTCGTTTCCTCCATCGTCAACTTCGGTGCATTCGTGGACCTGGGCGGCGTAGACGGCCTCGTTCACGTTTCCGAGCTGTCCTGGAAGCACATCGACCACCCGTCCGAGGTTGTCGAAGTTGGCCAGGAAGTCACCGTCGAGGTCCTCGAGGTCGACCTGGACCGCGAGCGCGTCTCCCTGTCGCTCAAGGCTACGCAGGAAGATCCGTGGCAGACCTTCGCCCGCACCCACGCCCTCGGCCAGGTTGTTCCGGGTAAGGTCACCAAGCTGGTTCCGTTCGGTGCGTTCGTCCGCGTCGAAGACGGCATCGAAGGCCTGGTCCACATCTCCGAGCTCGCCGTGCGCCACGTTGAGCTGGCCGAGCAGGTTGTCTCCGTTGGTGACGAGCTGTTCGTCAAGGTCATCGACATCGACCTGGAACGCCGCCGCATCTCGCTGTCCCTCAAGCAGGCCAACGAGGGCGTCGACGCCGACAGCACCGAATTCGATCCCGCTCTGTACGGCATGGCCGCAGAGTACGACGAAGAGGGCAACTACAAGTACCCCGAGGGCTTCGATCCGGAGTCCAACGAGTGGCTTGAAGGCTACGAGAACCAGCGCGCCGCCTGGGAGCAGCAGTACGCTGACGCCCAGACCCGTTGGGAAGCCCACAAGAAGCAGGTTACCCAGCACGCCGCCGACGACGCTGCAGCAGCAACGTCCGGTGACAGCGATTCGGGTACCACCAGCTACTCCTCGGAGCCCGCTGCCACCGATTCCGGTGCCGGCACCCTGGCTTCGGACGAGGCACTTGCTGCCCTGCGTGAGAAGCTGACCGGCAACTAATTGCCACCGGCCCTTCGGGGCTGACACAACAGGCCCCCTGCCCACACGGCAGGGGGCCTGTTGCTTTAAGGCGGTCGAGGCTGGGCGGCGGCCTTGCTGGTCTAGAGGTCGACGACGGCGAGGACCGTTCCGTCGTCGCCGGGCGTGAGGCGGCAGCCGGCTGAGGCCAGCAGCTGCCGGGCGGCCAGGTTCCCGGCCAGCGTCCGGGCGGTGACCCGGGAGACCCCTGCCCTGCGGGCGTGTTCCAGGACCAGTTTCAGCGCCGCGCTGCCGATGCCCCGGGACCGGTAGCTGCGTCCCAGCCAGATGCCGGTCTCTGCCGTGGGGACCTCTGCCGATGCAACCCGTTTCAGGCGCACTGACCCTGCGGCGCCGCCGGCGCTGAAGACCGCCCAGCTCTTTTCCCCGGCCTGGCCGTCCAGTCCGGCCGCGGCTTCGCGGTGGTAGTTGCGGAACCATGCCGTGCGTTCGGGGTTCCAGCCGGGCCCGCCCAGCGGGGGAGCCACCTCGCCCGGGGACGCATCCCGGTGGGCAAGGGACAGCAGCTGTTCCAGCACCAGCTCATCGACGTCGACGAGCGTCACGGCGGGGGAGTGCGGTGATTCAGGCATGGGGCACATCAATCCACTCCGTTCCTTCAGGGGCCAGTGTGGCTGACCCGGCGGTCAGGCCGAGCACCCGTTCGGCTGCGGCGGAGATTTCAGCGCCGGTGTCCGGCACGGCGATGCGCAGCACTGTATGGCTGCCTCCGTAGCTGGTGTCGGCCATGGTGAAGCCGCCGGCCCGGAGATCATTCTCAAGACGTCCCGCAACGCCGTGCGGCACGGGGATGGAGCAGATCCGCAGCCGGCTGCGCCGCACCTGGGGCGCCAGGGCCAGCGCCGAGGACACAGATTCCGAGTAGGCACGCACCAGGCCGCCGGCGCCCAGCAGGATGCCGCCGAAGTAGCGGACGACGACGGCGCTGACGTCGCTGAGGTCCGTGGCCCCGGGCACGGTTTCCTTCTTGGTGAGGGCTTCCAGCATCGGGATGCCGGCGGTTCCGGAGGGTTCGCCGTCGTCGCTGGAGCGCTGGATGTCACGGTCCGGTCCGATCACGAATGCGGAACAGTGGTGCCTGGCGTCGTGGAACTCGCGGCGAAGGTCTGCCACCAGTGAACGGGCTTCGCCTTCACTGCCGGAGCGGCGCAGCACGGTGATGAACCGGGACCGCTTGATCTCCAGTTCGTGCCGGAAGTCTTCCCCGGCTAACAGGGTGGTGTAGGCCGTGGCCCTGCTGTTCCCGGGCTCCGCTGCTTCTACCACGGCCTCAGTCTAGCCGCAGCCGTAGGGCCGCCACTGCGGCGGCCCTACTTGCCGGCAGACCCGCGCGGACGGCGGCGCAGTGTCTTGGCCAGCGAGAGTTTGCCGGTGTACTGGATGGACCCGTAGCGGAACAGGTGTACGGACAGGCGCAGCATGAGGACGCCGATGATGAACAGTTCGGCGATCACGATGATCGACTCGGCGGGGCTCAGGGTTCCGAAGCCGTTCCGGAGCATGGCAGTCACGGGCGCCGAGAGCGGGAAGTAAGTGAACGCCTGGACGATGGGTGACTGGGGGTCGCTCAGGATGAGGCTGATGGCGTAGAACGGTACGAAGATCAGCGCCATCAGCGGGCCGAAGACCACCCCGGCTTCCTTGGCGTTTGGCATTACCGCGCCAATGGCACCCAGGACTGCTGTGAACAGCAGGAAGCCGCCCAGCAACAGCAGCGCGCCCACCAGCAGCGGCCCCGGTTCGAACACGACGTCGGAGAGGTCGATGTCCGGAAGCGACAGCCTGTCCCTGAAGAAGGCAAAGCCGACGATGACCGGCGCCAGGAACACCGAAATCTGAACGAGGCCCACCAGGAGGAGCGAGATGATCTTCCCGATGATCAGGGTAGTGGGGTTCAGCGTGGTCAGTATCATCTCGGTGACCCTGTTCTCTTTTTCTTCCAGGGTGCTGTTCAGCATCTGGTTGGAGAGCAGGATGATCATCACGTAGAAAAGCACCAGGAACATCAGCGGCGGAACGGCGGCGCCGAAGCCACCGGATGCCTGCCCGTCCCGGTAGGTCTCGGTGTCCACCTTGACGTTCCCGCTGGCTGCCGCCGTGAGCTGTGGTGAGCCGATGTCTGCTTGCGCCGCCACCATGAGCAATTGCTTGGCCACCGCCTCATAGGTCCCGTTGGCGAAGACGCCACGGTCCGTGCCGTACACCTGCACCGGTTCGGCAGCGGGGTTGGCCGGATAGGCGAAGTAGGCGTCCACCGTGCCGGCCTTGACGTCAGCGAGTGCCTGCTCCGGGTTTGCGGCTTTGGTCCCGCCGGCTGCCCGGCCGGTGGCCTCCGGGATGATCCCCGATGCGTCGGTGTAGGTGAAAGACAGTGCCGCGTTCTTCTGTGCATCCGCGGACGCGCTGGTGGAACTGTTGCTGACAAAGATCAGGGCGAAGACGATCGCTGTCACCACGGGGATGGCCAGTGTGGCGATCCAGAACCGCGGCTTTTTGGTGGTGCGGAAGAACTCAAACCCCACCACGGTGCCCAGGTTGTGCCAGCGCACGGCGGGGCGCCGGGCAGGGATGGGCGGAGTGGAGGACGAACGGGATGGTGCAGTGCTCATGGCCGGGCCTCCGCGGGTTGGTCCTGTCCGCCGTAGACCCGGATGAAGATTTCATCCAGGGAAACGCGGGCTGTGGTGAAGCTGCTGACGCTGACTCCGGCGGTGACCAGCTCGCGCAGGACGGCAGCCTGCCCTGCGCCCGGGCGCGGCGCCAGCTCGGCGTACCCGCCGGAGTCGAGGGCGATGTCGTACAGCGTGGAGCGGGGCAGGACGCCGTCGTAGCCCACCCTGTAGACGGTTCCGCCGAACTGCTCCTGCACCTCCTCCACTGTGCCGTAGGCGCGGGAGGTGCCGTCCTTGAGGAGGATGACGCGGTCGCAAAGCCGTTCCACTTCTTCCATCTGGTGGGTGACCATGATGACCGTGGCACCGGCCAGCTTCTGTTCTTCGATGATGTCCATCAGCAGGCGGCGGTTCACGGGGTCGAAGCCCTTTGTGGGTTCGTCCAGGATCAGCAGTTCCGGGGCGTTCATGATGGTCACGCCGAGTTGGATCTTCTGCTGCTGGCCGCCGGAAAGCTTATCCAGGTTGGAGGCGGCCTTGTCCGCGAGCTGCACGCGCTCCAGGTAGTCGAGGGACCAGGCTTTGGCCTGCGCCTTGCCCAGGCCCTTAAGCCGGCCGAAATAGACCATGACGTCCAGGACTGGTTCCTTTTTGTACAGGCCGCGTTCTTCCGGCAGGTAGCCCAGCCGGGCGCCGTCGCTGGGTTCGAAGGGTTTCCCGCCGATGTGGAGCGTCCCCGCGGTGGGCTGGTAGATCCCCAGCAAAGCGCGGAGCGTCGTGGTCTTCCCCGATCCGTTGCTCCCCAGGAACCCGAAGGTTTCCCCGGCGCGCACATCGAAGGACAGGTCCCTGATGACGGTGGCGTCACCGAAATCCATCCGGAAATCCGCGATATGGACCAGCGGCTCCGTGTCCGCACCCCCTGCAGTCATGGACTCAGACTACCGAACCACGCGGCCCTCCCGGTCCTGCGGCCCGTGCCGGGAACGGGGCGCGGTGCCGCCTGCTGTCCGTCTAGGCTGGGACGGTGCTGAAGATCGGATTGACCGGCGGGATCGCGTCAGGGAAGTCGGTGGTTGCCTCCCGGCTGAAGGAGCGCGGGGCGGTCCTGGTGGACGCAGACGCACTCGCCCGCGAGGTGGTGGAGCCCGGCACCGAGGGCCTGGAACGCATCGTTGCCGTGTTCGGCCAGGACATGCTCGACGCCGAAGGCCAGCTTGACCGCCCGCGGCTCGGAGAGGCGGTGTTCGGCAACAAGGACCGCCTGGCTGCGCTGAACGGCATTGTGCATCCACTGGTGCGCGCCCGGGCGGCGGCCATCACGGCGGCCGCGCCGGAAGGTGCGGTGGTGGTCCAGGACATTCCCCTGCTGGTGGAGACCGGCCAGGGCAGCAACTTCCACCTTGTCCTGGTGGTCGATGCCCCGGACGGGCTGCGGCTGGAGCGGATGCAGGAACTCCGGGGCATGAGTGCTGAAGCCGCCCGTGCCCGCATGGCCGCGCAGGCCCCCCGGGAAACCAGGCTGGCCGCGGCCGACGTCGTCCTGGACAACTCCGGCCCCCTGGTGCACTTATTGGAGCAGGTGGACAGCCTCTGGGACACCCGCCTGCTGCCGTACGCCCGGAACCTTGCAGCCGGTGTACGGGCCAAAAGGACCGGTGCGCCTGTCCTCGAGCCGTACCGGGATGACTGGCCACAGCAGGCCGCAAGGATCGCCGCGAAGCTCATGGCCGCGGCTCCCGGGCTGATCCTCGCAGTGGACCACATCGGCTCCACCTCTGTCCCGGGCCTGGCCGCGAAAGACGTCATCGATCTGCAGGTTGCGGTGTCCGGACTGGACGCCGCAGACAGGCTGGCGCCGTTGCTGGGTGCGGCAGGCTTCCCACTGGTGCCCGGCGCCGGCAAGGACACTCCGAAACCAGCCGACCCCGATCCGGCGCAGTGGCAGAAGCGGTTCCATGCGAACGCCGATCCCGGCAGGGCGGTCAACCTCCACGTGCGGGTGGCAGGCTCTCCGGGCTGGCGTTATGCCCTGCTGTTCCGGGACTGGCTTCGGGTTGACGGCCAGGCGCGGCGGCTGTACGAGGCGCATAAGACTGCACTTGCACAGAGCTTCGCCGGCGCCGGCAGCACCAGGCCGTATGCCGAAGCCAAGGAGCCGTGGTTCACACACGTTGCGTGGCCCTCGATGGGGGCATGGGCCGCCGCAACCGGGTGGGAACCGCCGTCGTACGCTCCCTGAAGGCGCGGATACCGCGCTGTGCTGTTCGCCCGTAACGGACTGGGCCGTCCAGTGTCGGTGCCCGGTTGTAGATTAGATGCATGAGCCTTGCGCAGGATATCAACCGTGTTGTAGCGCCCTTCGAAGTCATCAGCGAGTTCAAGCCGGCCGGCGACCAGCCTGCCGCCATCGCCGACTTGACGGAGCGGATCAACAACGGCGAGAAGGACGTGGTGCTGCTGGGTGCCACTGGTACCGGCAAGAGTGCCACTACGGCCTGGCTCATTGAACAGGTGCAGAGGCCCACCCTGGTGATGGTCCAGAACAAGACCCTCGCCGCGCAGCTGGCCAACGAATTCCGTGAACTGCTCCCTAACAACGCGGTGGAATACTTCGTCTCCTACTACGACTACTACCAGCCTGAGGCCTATGTGGCCCAGACGGACACCTTCATCGAGAAGGACTCGTCCATCAACGAGGAAGTAGAGCGGCTGCGTCACTCCGCCACGAACGCCCTGCTCACGCGGCGCGACGTCATCGTGGTGGCCACCGTGTCCTGCATCTACGGCCTTGGCACCCCGGAAGAGTACATCGCCGGCATGGTGACGCTGCGCAAGGGCGCCGAAATGAACCGGGACGACCTCCTCCGGAAGTTCGTCTCCATGCAGTACGCCCGCAACGACATGGACTTCCACCGCGGGACGTTCCGGGTCCGCGGCGACACCGTGGAAATCATCCCGATGTACGAGGAACTCGCCATCCGGATCGAGTTCTTCGGGGACGAAATCGAAAACATCCAGACCCTTCACCCGCTGACCGGCGAAATCATCCAGGATGAAGAGGAAATGTACGTCTTCCCGGCCTCGCACTACGTGGCCGGTCCCGAGCGGATGAGCCGCGCCATCAAGCGCATCGAGGACGAACTGGCAGAGCGCCTGCAGGTCCTTGAGAGCCAGAACAAGCTCGTCGAGGCCCAGCGGCTCCGGATGCGCACCACCTATGACCTGGAAATGATGCAGCAGATGGGTTTCTGCAACGGCATCGAAAATTACTCCTCCCACATCGACGGCCGCGCCCGCGGGACGGCGCCGCACTGCCTGTTGGACTATTTCCCGGACGACTTCCTGCTGGTCATCGACGAATCCCATGTGACCGTGCCACAGATCGGCGCCATGTACGAAGGTGACATGTCCCGGAAGCGGAACCTCGTGGACTTCGGCTTCCGGTTGCCCTCCGCCATGGATAACCGGCCGCTGAAATGGGACGAATTCCTTGAGCGCGTCGGCCAGACCGTCTACCTGTCGGCAACGCCCGGCAAATACGAGCTGGGCAAGGCTGACGGCTTTGTCCAACAGATCATCCGGCCCACCGGCCTGATCGATCCCGAGGTGGTGGTCAAGCCCACCAAGGGGCAGATCGATGACCTGCTGGGCGAGATCAAGAAGCGTACCGAAAAGAATGAACGCGTCCTGGTAACCACCCTCACCAAGCGGATGGCCGAAGACCTCACTGACTACCTGTTGGGCCACGGCGTCAAAGTCGAATACCTGCACTCGGACGTTGACACCCTGCGCCGCGTGGAGCTTTTGAGGGAGTTGCGGATGGGGACGTTCGATGTCCTTGTCGGCATTAACCTCCTGAGGGAGGGCCTTGACCTGCCCGAGGTCTCGCTGGTCAGCATCCTCGATGCCGACAAGGAAGGCTTCCTCCGGTCCTCCACGTCGCTGATCCAGACCATCGGCCGCGCGGCCCGTAACGTCTCCGGCCAGGTGCACATGTACGCAGACCGGATCACGGACTCCATGGCCCACGCGATCGATGAAACCAACCGGCGCCGTGCCATCCAGGTGGCGTACAACACCGAGCATGGGATTGATCCGCAGCCTTTGCGGAAGAAGATCGCCGACATTACGGACCAGCTGGCCAAGGAAGACGCCGACACCGATGCACTGCTGGGAAGCTTCGACTACGGCAAGGGCAAGCGCGGCATCACGGGGTCAACCAAGGCCGGCGCGAAGAAGGGCGCTGCGCAAGTACGGGCGGACGGCCTGGCCGCAGCACCGGCGGAGGACCTGGTGGGGATGATCGCGCAGCTGACCGAGCAGATGCACGGGGCTGCGGCGGAACTGCAGTTCGAAGTGGCCGCCCGGATCAGGGACGAGGTCGGCGAACTGAAGAAGGAACTGCGCCAGATGCAGGCCGCCGGCCACGCCTGACACATACGTCACCACGGGGTCGCATCCAGCCGCGCTGCGGTACAGTTAACGTCACGTAGGGGAGTATCCCAAGCGCTACGATCGTCAACACGCAGGGCATGGTTGCCCAGCCGGGCGTAGCGGGCCCGCCGCATCAGCACCAAGTGCCCAGGCTGGCCGGAGAGACTTACACCGCATCTCTGTACCCCGCGAAAGGCTACCCCTGTGCTCGAATTGCCCTTGTGGTTCGAGGTCGGCTCATTTGTCGTCCTCGGCCTGATCCTCCTGATCGACCTGCTCCTGGTCGTTCGCCGCCCGCACGAACCGTCCATGAAGGAAGCCGGACTGTGGGTGGCGTTCTACGTCACCCTGGCGCTGCTGTTTGCCGGCGCCATGTTCCTCTTCGCCGGCCACGAGTATGGCGGCCAGTTCGTTGCCGGCTGGGTCACTGAGTACAGCCTCAGCATCGACAACCTCTTCGTCTTCATCATCATCATGGCCCGGTTCTCGGTGCCCAGGAAGTACCAGCAGGAAGTGCTGATGGTGGGCATCATCATCGCCCTGGTCCTGCGTGGGATTTTCATCCTGCTCGGGGCGATCGTGATCGAGCAGTTCAGCTGGGTGTTCTACATTTTCGGCGCGTTCCTGCTGTGGACCGCGTGGAAGCAGGCCCAGGATGAGGGCGAAGACGAAGAGGACAAGGAAAACCCCCTCATCGCCCGGATCCGCAAGGTCATCCCCATGTCGGAGAAATTCGACGAAGGCAAGCTGCGCACCACCGTGAACGGCAAGAAGGTCTTCACCCCCATGCTGATCGTGTTCATCACCATCGGCCTGACAGACCTGCTGTTCGCCGTGGACTCGATTCCCGCAATCTTCGGCCTCACCCAGAGCCCGTTCATCGTATTCACCGCCAACCTGTTCGCCCTCATGGGCCTGCGCCAGCTGTACTTCCTGCTCGGCGGCCTCATGAACCGCCTGGTGTACCTGAAGCACGCCCTGTCCGTCATCCTGGCGTTCATCGGCGTCAAGCTGGTCCTGCACGCCATGCACGTGAACGAGCTGCCGTTCATCAACGGCGGCAAGCACATCGAATGGGCACCTGAAATCCCCACGTTCGTGTCCCTCGCGGTCATCGTCGGCACCATCGTCATCGCCGTCGTTGCCAGCCTGCTCAGCTCCAAGGCCAAGGAAGCCCACATGGACCCGCGCCTCGAAGAGGACGTCCGGAAGAGCCACAGCGACGCCGAATAGACGCTTCATCCCGTTTCAGCGGACCGCAGTCCCGGCAGCATCAGCGCCGGGACTGCGGTCTTTGGTTCATAACCACTGCTGGACGGCGTACCGCGGGACTATGCTCGGTCCATGGCCATCATGGCGGAGCATGAGGTTGTAAGGGTGCAGCGGCGCACCGTAGCCCTCTTGGCTGCTGCGCAGGTTTTTGGCGGCATCGGCACGGGCGCCACCGTCTCCATCGGCTCCATCCTCGCCGTCGAACTGTCCGGCTCCAGCGCCTGGGCAGGAGCGGTGGCCACCGTCATGACCCTCGGAGCCGCCCTGACGGCACTACCGCTCGCGGCACTGGCGGACCGCAGGGGCCGCAGGGCAGGCCAGGTGGCCGGCATGCTCGCGGCGCTGGCCGGCGCCCTCCTGATGGTGCTCTCAGTGGTAACCGGGTTGTTCGTGCTCCTCATGCTGGGTGCGGCGGGCATCGGGGCCGGCACCGCCGCGAACCTGCAGGCCCGTTTCGCCGCCGTCGACCTTGCCGACGCCGGACACCGCGGCCGGGCGCTGGCAACGGTCGTCTGGGCGGTCACCATCGGCGCCGTGGCCGGCCCGAACCTGATTCAGCCCGGCGCCGCTGTAGGGCAGGCGCTGGGACTGCCGCCAGTAGCCGGACCGTTCGCCATCTCCAGCGCCGGACTGCTGCTGGCCATCATCCTCGTGTTCGCCGGCCTCCGCCCGGACCCGCTGCTGCTGGCGCGGGAACTTGCGGCCCGTGCCGCGGGGCCGGCAGGCCAGCCCCAAGCGCACACTCCCCGGCACCAGAACGCGGATCACCGGGACAAGGCCGCCTACGGCGCCGGGGTTGACCCTGCGGCCGGCGCCGGAACCGGCACGCGTCGTCGGCCGAAGCCGGCAGGAAGGCTCACCACCGGCTGGCGGGCCATCCACGGTTCCCGGATGGCGCTGCTGGCCGTCACCGCGGTGGTTGGTGCCCACGCCGTCATGGTGGGCGTGATGTCCATGACGCCGCTGCACCTGCAGCACCTGGTCGAGGGGCCAGGGTTGCCGCACGCCGGCCACGCAGCCGACGGTGGGGTCCTGGTGATCATCGGCTTCACCATTTCGCTGCACATCGCCGGCATGTTCGCCCTGTCTCCAGTCATGGGGTGGCTGACGGACAAGGCAGGCAGGACGGAGACCATTATCATCGGCTTCGCCACGCTGATTGCGGGTGTCGCCGTGGCCGGTTTCGGGCAGGACTCCACCGCCGCGGTGGCCGCCGGACTCGTGCTGCTGGGACTGGGCTGGTCAGCATCCACCGTGGCCGGCTCCACGCTGCTGGCCGAAAGCGTGGAGCAGGACGCACGCGTGGTGGTCCAGGGGGTCTCGGACATGCTGATGGGTGCGGCAGGAGCAGTGGGCGGCGCCGCCTCCGGCCTGGTCCTGAGCGGGGCAGGGTACTTTGGCCTCAACATGCTTGCCGGCGCTATCGCCGCCTGCGTCCTGGCTGCCGCGGTGATGGCCAGGGCTTCGGCGCACCGGCAATCAGCGGCGGCCTGACGCCACCATCCCCAACAGCCGCGCGAAGATTCCCTCACCGTCGTCGGCAATGCCATCGTGGTGGAAATCGCCCGTTTCCCAGACCTGGAGCCCGCGGACCGTGGCTGCGGTCTCCAAGGAGAGTTTCCGGTCCACGTAGATGTCGTCCGAGTAAACAGCAGCAGCCACGGGCACCCGGTTGGCGGCGAGCACGCGGACGTCGTAAAGCGGCTTCCAGTCGTTCTTGGCGGCCAGCAGTCCGGCCACCTCCCGGAGCGGCCGCAGCGCGGGGTCCTGGTCGAAGTACCAGGGGTAGACCATCTCGCCGGTGAGCAGCAGCGGTTCGGCGTCAGGCCGGAACTCGGGGTACTCGTCCAGCACCCGCCAGGCGGCCCAGTCCGTTGCCTGGCCCTGGCCATAAATGGACTCGTGCATCAGGGCGTACAGCGGGTTGGACCCCCGCGAGACCACGCCATGCACCTGCTCCAGGAACCCGTCCGCGAGCCTGGGCCCGTCGGGGGTGTCCGTGAAGGCGTCCTCGAGCAGGTAGTGGAGGCTGTCCACCCGGGTGTTCCCGCCCAGGAACGCCCCCAGCATCTGCAGCCGCTCCACTGTGAGCGGACTGCCGTCGGGCAGGGTTTCGGGTTTGCTGCGCAAGTGCCGTGCGATCCGTTCCAGGGCCTCCCGGTCCTCCGGGTACCACGAGAAGTACTCCGCGTTCCGTGACGCAACCCGTTGGTACGTGGCGCGGTATACGTCGTCCGCCGGACCCGTCAGCGGGGCGAGCCCCCCGGTGATGAGCACCTGGCGAAGGGCGTCCGGGGCGAAGGAGAGATAGGTCAGGGCACAGAACCCGCCGTAACTCTGGCCATAGATGGTCCAGTACGGGATGCCCAGCGCTTTGCGGATGAGTTCTGCGTCGGCGACGATCGAGTCGGCGCGGAAGTGCTCCAGGTAGGCGGCCTGCCGGGCGGCCGACCCCCGCAGCGGAAGCGTGTTGCGGTCCGCGGGGGTGGACAGGCCGGTTCCGCGCTGGTCCAGCATGAGGATGCGGAAGTCCTTGGCCGCTGCCTTGCTCCAACCGCCCAGGGTCCCGAACCTGTTGCCGCGCCCTCCCGGCCCGCCCTGCAGGAACAACAGCCAGGGCAGGTTCTCCGCTTCCTCGGCGCTGTGGCCGGCCGCAACATATTCGCGTGCAAAGACGGTGATGGTTTCTGCGTCCCCGCCGCTGGCGGCATGGTCCAGGGGCACGGTGAAGACGTGCTCCACGGTGCGCATGCCGCGGAACTCATGGCGTGCACGGATCCGGTGGCCTGCCTCAGCCACGGGCCGCGGCCGGAACTGGGCTGCCAAACTGGTCCAGGGCTTCGCCGGTAAGCCGGAACGTCGACCACCCGTCCATGGGCCGGGCACCCAGGCTGCGGTAGAAGTTGATGGAGGGCTCGTTCCAGTCGAGCACGCTCCATTCCACCCGGGCGTAGCCGTTCTCCACGGCGATACCCGCCAGGTGCTTCAACAGGGCCTTCCCGTGCCCCTCGCCGCGGGCCGCCGGACTGACGTAGAGGTCCTCGAGGTAGATCCCGTGAACGCCCTCCCACGTGGAATAGTTCAGGAACCACAGGGCGAAGCCCTGCACTTCGCCTGCCGCATTTTCGGCCATGGCCGCGAACACCCGCGGGTTACCGCCAAAGAGGGCGGCCTGCAGCATTTCAGGGGTGTTCCGGACTGCGTCCGGCTCCTTTTCGTAGTGCGCCAGTTCGTGGATCATCCGGAGGATTGCCGGGACGTCGTGCTCGGTTGCGGGGCGGATTACACTCATTATCCGAGCTTACCTAAAGCCGGTTGACGCCCGTTACCCTGAGGACCGCGGTGCCGGTTTCGTCCGATTCCGCCAGGTTCACTTCGGCGGAGATGCCCCAGTCGTGGTTCCGCGCCGGGTCGTCGAAGATCTGGCGCACCTTCCACACCCCGGCTTCCTCCGTAATGATCAGCAGTCCGGGCCCGCGGGCGTCCGGTCCGGTGCCGATGTCGTCGTGTTCGTCGAAGTAGTCGTCCAGGGCGTCTTCCCAGCGGTCGGCGTCCCAGCCGGAGCCGCCGTCGAGTTCACCCAGTGCCGCGGCGTCCTCATCGGCGAAGAGCTCCACGCGGCGGAACATCTCGTTGCGGACCATCACGCGGAAGGCGCGGATGTTGGACGTCAGCGACGGCGGGGGAGGCGGCGGTGCGTCGTGCGGCGTGGGCATGGCCCCGGACGCCAGTTCCTCCCATTCGTCCAGGAGGCTGGAGTCCACCTGCCGGACCAGTTCGCCCAGCCAGGCGGTCAGGTCTTCCAAATCGTCGCGGAGCATGTCCTGCGGGACGGTCTGCCGGAGGGCCTTGAACGCGTCGGCCAGGTACCTCAGCACGATGCCTTCCGAGCGGGCCAGCCCATAGAACTGGACAAACTCGCCGAAGTTCATGGCGCGTTCGTACATGTCCCGGACCACGGATTTGGGCGCCAGCTCGAAGTCGCCAACCCACGGGGCGGCCTTGCGATAGACCTCGAAGGCCTCGGCCAGGATGTCCGCCAGCGGTTGCGGGTATGTCACTTCGTCCAGCATCGCCATCCGCTGGTCGTACTCGATCCCGTCAGCCTTCATGGCGGCCACAGCCTCGCCGCGGGCCTTCTTCTGCTGCGCGGAGAGGATTTGGCGCGGCTTTTCCAGGGTCGCCTCGATGATGGACACCACGTCCAGGGCGTACGACGGCGACTCCGGGTCCAGGAGCTCCAGCGCGGCGAGCGCGAAGGGGGAGAGCGGTTGGTTGAGTGCGAAGTTGGCCTGCAGGTGCACCGTCAGGCGGACGGCGCGGCCGTCCGGACCCTGTTCGGCTTCCGGGATCCGTTCCACAACTTCGGCCGCCAGCAGCTCGCGGTAGATGCCCAGGGCCTTCTTCATCAGCCGGAGCTGCGCCGGCCGGCTTTCATGGTTCTCCGTCAGCAGCCGCCGTGCGGCGGCGAACGGGTCTCCGGGACGTTCCATCAGGTTCATCAGCATGGCGTGGGTGACCGTGAAGCTGGACGCCAGCGGGTCCGGAACGGATTCCACGAGCCGCCGGTAGGTGGGTTCGCCCCAGGACACGAAACCCTCAGGGGGCTTCTTCTTCACCACCTGGCGCAGCTTCTTCTGGTCGTCGCCGAACTTGGCCACGGCCTTCGCCATGGCTCTGACGTTTTCGGTGACGTGCTCCGGGGCCTGCACCACCACTGTGCCGGCGGTGTCGTACCCTGCCCGGCCGGCGCGCCCGGCAATCTGGTGGAACTCGCGGGAGTTGAGCAGCCGGGTGCGGACGCCGTCGTACTTGCTCAAGGCAGTGAGCAGCACGGTGCGGATGGGAACGTTGATGCCCACGCCCAGGGTGTCCGTACCGCAGATGACTTTCAGCAGTCCCGCCTGCGCCAGCTGCTCCACGAGCCGCCGGTACTTCGGCAGCATGCCGGCGTGGTGTACCCCGATCCCGTGGCGGACCAGCCGGTTGAGCGTCTTCCCGAACCCGGCCGCGAACCGGAAGTTCGCGATGAGGTCCGCGATTTTGTCCTTCTCTTCCCGCGTGCACACGTTGATGCTCATGAGCGTCTGGGCGCGGTCGATCGCTTCGAGCTGGCTGAAGTGAACCACGTACACCGGAACCTGCCTGGTGGACAGCAGCTCTTCGAGGGTCTCGTGGACCGGGGTCTCGTGGTAGTAGAAATGCAGCGGGATGGGCCGCTCGGCCGAGCTCACGGTGGTGCTGGGGCGCCCGGTGAGCGTTGTGAGGCCCTTCTCAAACCGGGTCACGTCGCCCAGTGTGGCGGACATGAGGAGGAACTGTGCCTGCGGCAGTTCCAGCAGCGGCACCTGCCAGGCCCAGCCTCGCTGCGGGTCCGAGTAGAAATGGAACTCGTCCATGATGACGGAGCCCAGGTCCGCAGTGTCGCCCTCGCGCAGGGCGATGTTGGCCAGGATCTCGGCGGTGCAGCAGATGATCGGGGCGTCCTGGTTCACGCCCGAATCGCCGGTGATCATGCCCACGTTCTCAGCACCGAAAATCTCGCAGAGCGCAAAGAACTTTTCCGATACCAGCGCCTTGATGGGCGCCGTGTAGTAGCTGCGCCGGCCCAGCGCCATCGCCTGGAAGTGGGCTGCGATGGCAACCAGGGACTTCCCGGACCCGGTGGGTGTTGCGAGGATGACGTTGGCGCCGGTGGCGAGCTCCATGATGGCCTCGTCCTGCGCCGGATACAGGTCCAGGCCGCGGCTTTCAGTCCATTCCACGAAGCGGGTGTACAGGTCGTCGGGGTCGACGGCGGCCGACGGTCCCGGCGCGGTCAGATCGGTCAGCTGGTCAACGAGTTTCATTGTTTTCCAGCTTAGTGCCCCGCTGCGGCAGGAAATCCGTGGGTCCGGCGTACGGTGCTGCCGCTGTTCGCCCCGGCTAGGCTTCCCGTAGCAGAGTCAGCACGAAGGCAGGGAGCAACTTATGAAATGGGATCCGGCGAAGTACGTTCAGTTCGGCGATTACCGGAACCGCCCATTCTTCGACCTCACCGGGAGGATCCACGCCGCCAACCCCGGCCAGGTGGTTGACCTCGGCTGCGGACCCGGCAACCTGACGGCAACGCTCGCCAGCCGCTGGCCCGGAGCCCGGGTGGTGGGAGTGGACTCCTCGGCCCAGATGCTGGGCAAAGCCGCGGAGCTCACCGCCGCGCAGCCGTCCCTCGCGTTTGAGCAGCAGGACATCCGTGACTGGACGCCGTCTGATGACACGGATGTGGTGGTGACGAACGCGGCGCTGCAATGGGTCCCCGGCCATCAGGACCTGCTCCGGACCTGGCTGGCCGGGCTGCGCCCCGGAGGCTGGTTCGCCATGCAGGTGCCCGGGAACTTCAACGCCCCGTCGCATCAGCTGATGCGCCAGCTGGCAGGATCACCGCGGTGGGCCGCCCAGCTCGACGGCGTCCTGCGGGGCGGAGAATCCGTCAGTGAACCGGCGGATTACCTTGAGATCATGCTCGACGCCGGCTGCACCGCGGACGCGTGGGAAACCACCTACCAGCAGCTGCTGCCAGGGCCCGACCCCGTCCTGGAATGGGTTCGGGGAACCGCCCTCCGCCCCGTCCTGGCCGTGCTCCCGGCGGAGGACGGTGCTGTTTTCGAAGCGGAATACGCGGACGCGCTCCGTGCTGCCTACCCGCAGGGGCGGCACGGCACCGTGTTTCCCTTCCGCAGGGTCTTCGCGGTTGGCCGCAAGGCGGACTGAGCGCTTTCCCGCCGCTGTCCTGCCGTTGTGCAGCCGGGTCGACGGGCCTGTCATGTCCTTGACGGTGCTGGAAAGTGATCTGGCTTACAATGGCCGAGTGGCTTCTGGGGGAGAGGCCGCCATCCGGCCCCGACGGCCCCCGACTGAACTGGAGGTTCGTTGCTGATCGGTTTGATGAGGCGGCTGCTTTCGGACCAAAAAGGCTCCGTCGCCGCCGTCGTCCTTCTGCAGCTGATCCAGGCAGCCGCCAACCTCCTGCTGCCAACCGTCAACGCCGCCATCATTGATGACGGAATTGTTCCCGGTGATACGGGCGTGATTTCCCGCCTGGGTGTCGTGATGGCCGGCATCGCCGTTATCCAGGCAGCGGCTGCCATCGCCGCGGGGTATTTGGGCGCCGTGGTGGCCATGCGGATCGGCCACCGGCTCCGCGCGGAAATCTTTGCGCGGATCCAGTCCTTGTCCTCCCTGGAAGTTGCCCGGTTCGGCACCCAAAGCCTGACCACCCGGGCCACCAATGACACCCAGCAGGTGCAGTCCTTCGCCATCCTGGTGTTCACGATGCTGGTGGCGGGCCCAGCCATGGGCGTGGGCGGCATCATCCTTGCCCTGCAGCAGGACGTGGCACTGTCCGCCGTCGTCATCGTCATCGTGCCGCTGCTCGTCCTGATCATGGCGCTGATCGTCCGCCGCCTCATTCCGCTCTACCGCGACGGCCAGGACCTGCTCGACAACGCCGGCGGCATCCTGCGTGAGCAGATCATCGGCGCCAACGCCATCCGCGCCTTCGTCCGGCAGGACCACGAGACGCGCCGTTTCGCCCGCGCCAACTCCAGCCTCACGGCCAACAACCTGCAGTCTGCGCTGCTCGTGGCCGGCATGCTGCCCATGATCATGCTCGTGGTGAACCTTTCCTCGGTGGCGGTGGTCTGGTTCGGCGGCCACCGGATCCAGGCCGGCGAGATGAACCTGGGCGCACTGACGGCCTTTATCGCCTACATCCTGCAGATCCTCCTGGCCATCATGATGTCCATGTACGTGCTGATGACCGCCCCGCGGGCGGCAGTCTGCGCCGAGCGGATCTCTGCGGTGCTGGATACCAAACCCTCCGTCGCCGGCCCTGCCGGCTTCCCGCCGTCGCGCCCTGCCGTGGCCCCGGAGGATCCGGTGACGCCCTCCGCCGGGCCCGGAGCGCTGGAGTTCAGGGGTGTTGGCTTCTCCTACCCGGGGGCGGAAGCGCCGGTGCTGGCAGGCCTGAATTTCGTGGCCGCGCCCGGCACCACCACGGCGATCATCGGATCCACCGGCAGCGGCAAATCAACGCTGCTGAACCTGGTTCCGAGGTTCCTCGACACCACCGAAGGCAGCATCCTCCTCGACGGCACCGATGTCCGGGAACTGCCGCTGGACTTCCTGCGCAGATCCATGTCGATCGTCCCGCAACACTCCCACCTGTTTTCCGGGACTATTGCAGACAACTTGCGGATGGCTTCACCCGAAGCCTCCGACCACGAGCTCTGGGAGGTCCTCGAGGCGGCACAAACCATGCGCTTCATGCGGGACCTCCCGCTGGGGCTGGCAACGCCGGTAGGGCAGGGCGGCACCAACCTCTCCGGCGGGCAGCGGCAGCGGCTGTGCATAGCCCGCGCGCTGTTGCGCAAGGCCCCGCTGTACCTCTTTGACGACAGCTTCTCCGCCCTGGACTATGACACGGACACCCGGCTTCGGCAGGCTTTGGACGTGCGTCTGGCCGCGGCCACCAGGATTGTCGTGGCCGAACGCATCGCCGCGGTGGAGGATGCCCACCTGATCCTGGTGCTCGACGGCGGGCGGCTCGTTGCGCAGGGAACACACGGCGAGCTGCTGGAAACGTCGTCCACCTACCGGGAAATCGCCGACTCGCAGCTTGCACTGGACGGCCCGCAATGACGGCGGCTCCCGGCACCGACACGGGCGGCACCGACACGGGCGGTGCCGGCTTCTGGCGCACCGCCGGAAGGTTGCTGGGCCTGCTGCGGCCATTCCGGGCCCTCATGCTGGGCGCCGTTGCCGCCACCTGCTGCTTCGCGGCCTTGAATGTGGCAGCTCCAAAACTCCTCGGCGACGCCACCGACCTGGTGGTGGACGGGGTGGTCAGGGGAGCGCTGGACCAGGAAAGGCTCGGCCTCCTGCTGGCTGCTGTATCGCTGATGTACATCTTCACGTCGCTGTTCAACTGGGTTCAGGGTTCCCTGACTGCCCGGTCCGTTCAGGGCGTCATGTACGGGTTGCGCGGCGCGGTGGAAGGCAAACTGCACCGGCTCCCGTCCACCTACTTCCGGGAACGGTCCCGCGGCGACGTGCTGAGCCGGGCCACCAACGACATCGACAACATCTCCCAGGCGCTGAACCAGCTCCTCACCCAGCTGATCATGTCCGTCCTGATGTTGTTCGGGTCGCTCGCGATGATGCTGTGGATATCGCCCCTCCTGGCCTGCATCGCCATCGCCTCCGTTCCGCTGTCCATGGGTGTGACGGTGCTCGTGGCCCGCAGGTCGCAGGAGCATTTCGCCCGCCAGTGGACGGAAACAGGGGAGCTGAACTCCCACGTTGAGGAATTCATCACGGGCCATGAGGTGATCAAGGCCTTCGGGCAGCAGCCGCAGGCGGCCGAGGTTTTTGCCAGCAGCAACAGCAGGTTGGCCCGCGCGGCAACCAAGGCGCAGTATTCCGCCGGCGTGGTGCAGCCCCTGATGGTGCTGATGGCAAACCTCAACTACATCGCCGTCGCGGTGGTTGGCGCCCTCCAGGTCATCGCAGGCGCCATGACCATCGGCGGGATCCAGGCATTCATACAGTTCAGCAGGCTGTTCACCCAGCCGGTGGGCCAAATCGGCGGCCTGCTCAACCTGATCCAGTCCTGCGTGGCATCGGCGGAGCGCGTGTTTGCCCTCCTCGACTCGGAAGAGGACGCGGAGAGCGGCACGCTGGAAGCGCCGTCGGGCGGCCGCATCGTCTTTGACGACGTGACGTTCGGCTACCCCGGCGCGGCGCCCGCAGTCCGGAACCTGTCCTTCGCAGTGGAACCTGGCCAGATGGTTGCCATTGTGGGCCATACCGGGGCCGGGAAGACCACGGTGGTGAACCTGCTGATGCGGTTCTACGAACCGGGCACGGGCCGGATCACCATGGGCGGCACGGACATCGCCGCTGTCCAGCCGGACCAGCTGCGCGGGCAGTTCGGTGTGGTGCTCCAGGACACGTGGCTGTTTGGCGGGACCATCAGGGACAACATCGCCTATGGACTGCCCGGCGCCTCTGAAGAGGAGATCCTGGCGGCGGCGGAGGCCAGCTACGTTGACCGCTTCGCCAGGTCGCTGCCGGACGGCTACGACACCGTGCTGGAAAACGGGGGCGAACCCCTCAGTCAGGGCCAGCGGCAGCTCATCACCATCGCCAGGGCACAACTGGCCGGCCGCGCCGTGCTGATCCTCGATGAGGCAACCAGTTCCGTCGATTCCAGGACGGAACTGCTGATCCGCCAGGCCATGCTCCGGCTGCGGCGGGGGAGGACCAGCTTTGTCATCGCGCACCGTTTGTCCACCGTCAGGAACGCTGATCTAATTCTCGTCATGGACCACGGACGCATTGTTGAGCAGGGCACGCACCAGGGCCTGTTGGCCGCGAACAGCTTCTACGCACGGCTCTACAGCGCCCAGTTCTCGGCGGCTCCGGGCCGCTCCGATGCCCTTGAGGCCGGGTTGTGAGCTCCGCGGCCGAATTTCCCGGGGCGTGGAAGCCAAACTCCACCAGCACCGTGGCCCTTTTTGAGCAGCTGCGCCTGCAGGTGATCCACCAGGTGGACAATGGGGCCCTGGTGCCCGGCACCAGGCTGCCCGCGGTCCGGGCGCTGGCAGAGCGGCTGGACGTCGCACCGCACACTGTGGCGCGCGCCTATAAGGAGCTCGAAGCAGCAGGGATCGTGGCAACCCGGGGCAGGAACGGCACCGTGGTCTGCGCCCGTGACGAACGACTCGGCGGGCTGTCCGACGCCGCCGCGGCCTACGCTGCCACCGCCAAAGCGCAAGGTGCAACGTTTGCGGAAGCGGTGAAGCTGCTGGCCGCCGCCTACGATGTTCCCTGAGGGCGGAACCGTGCGCGTTCGAAGAAATTTTCGATTAGCATTATGGGGTGCCTAAAGCCGTAGCCGAAGAAACAGCCGTCCCCGCTTCCTTCACCGCCACCTCCGCCGACAGCCCCCAACGCCACGATCTTTCCCGGCTTGTGGTCAAGGGCGCGCGCGAGCACAACCTGCGCAACGTGGACCTCGACCTGCCGCGTGACGCCATGATCGTCTTCACCGGCCTGTCCGGTTCCGGCAAATCATCCCTCGCCTTCGACACCATCTTCGCCGAAGGCCAGCGCCGCTACGTCGAGTCCCTTTCCGCGTACGCCCGCCAGTTCCTGGGCCAGGTGGACAAGCCCGACGTCGACTTCATCGAAGGACTGTCGCCGGCGGTCTCCATCGACCAGAAGTCCACCAGCAAGAACCCCCGGTCAACGGTGGGAACCATCACCGAGATCTACGACTACATGCGCCTGCTGTGGGCACGCGTCGGCCGGCCCCACTGCCCCGTCTGCGGCGAACCCGTGGCCAAGCAGACGCCGCAGCAGATCGTGGACCAGCTGCTGGAGCTTGAGGACGGAACCCGCTTCCAGGTCCTAGCACCCGTAGTCCGGGGACGCAAGGGCGAATTCGTGGACCTCTTCAAGGAGCTTTCGGCCAAGGGGTACTCCAGGGCGCGGGTGGACGGCGACCTCATCCAGCTCAGTGATCCGCCCAAGCTCGGCAAGCAGTACAAGCACACCATCGAAGTGGTGGTGGACCGCCTGGTGGTCAAGGAAGGCATCAGCCAGCGCCTTACCGACTCCATCGAAACCGCCCTCGGCCTCGCCGAAGGCCGGGTCCTGGCCGAGTTCGTCGACCTCGACGCCGATGACGCCGGGCGCACGCGGGCCTTCTCCGAAAACCTTGCCTGCCCCAACGAGCACCCGCTCGCCATCGATGAAATTGAACCGCGGTCCTTCTCCTTCAACAACCCGTTCGGGGCCTGCGCTGCCTGCAGCGGCATCGGCACCAAGCTGGAGGTGGATGACGAGCTGATCGTCCCCAACCCCGAGCTTTCCCTCTCGGAAGGCGCCATCGCGCCCTGGTCCCTCGGCACCGCCACCACCGAGTACTGGAACCGGCTCCTGGAGGGCCTGGCCAAGGAGCTCGGGTTCTCCATGGACACCCCCTGGGAAAAGCTGGGCAAGGATGTCCGCCAGACTGTCCTGCACGGCAAGGACCACAAGGTGGTGGTGCAGTACCGCAACCGGTTCGGCCGCGAACGCAAGTACAGCACCGGCTTCGAAGGTGCCATCCAGTATGTCCACCGCAAGCACGGCGAGACCGACTCTGACTGGGCGCGCGACCGCTACGAAGAGTACATGCGCCAGATTCCCTGCCCTGCCTGCAATGGAGCGCGGCTGAACCCGGCCTCACTGTCGGTGCTGATCAACGGTAAGTCCATTGCCGAGGTGGCGGCCCTGCCCATGCGTGAATGCGCAGCGTTCCTGGACAACCTTGTCCTCACCGGCCGTGAAGCGCAGATTGCCCACCAGGTGCTCAAGGAGATCCAGGCCAGGCTGACATTCCTCCTGGATGTGGGCCTGGAGTACCTGAACCTGGAGCGTCCCTCCGCCACCCTGTCCGGCGGCGAGGCGCAGCGTATCCGCCTGGCCACCCAGATCGGCTCCGGCCTGGTGGGTGTCCTTTACGTCCTGGACGAACCGTC
Organism: Pseudarthrobacter sp. SL88; assembly: GCF_026672455.1. Taxonomy (NCBI): domain Bacteria; kingdom Bacillati; phylum Actinomycetota; class Actinomycetes; order Micrococcales; family Micrococcaceae; genus Pseudarthrobacter; species Pseudarthrobacter sp. SL88. The sequence goes on along the minus strand of NZ_JAPPRD010000001.1, from coordinate 1,950,388 downwards.
CATTGGTCTTCACCAGCGCGACAACCGCCGCCTGATCGACACCCTCACCAGGCTCCGCGACATGGGCAACACCCTGATCGTGGTGGAGCATGACGAGGACACCATCCAGGTGGCGGACTGGATCGTCGACATTGGGCCGGGTGCCGGTGAGCACGGCGGCCAGGTGGTTCACTCCGGTTCCTACAAGGAGCTCCTCGACAACACCAACTCCCTGACCGGCGACTACCTGTCCGGGCGGAAGAGTATCGAGATCCCGAAGAAGCGACGCAAGTACGACAAGAAGCGCGAACTGAAGGTGGTCGGCGCGCGGGAGAACAACCTCACCAACGTGGACGCAGCCTTCCCGCTGGGCCTGCTGACAGCCGTTACGGGCGTCAGTGGCTCCGGCAAGTCCACGCTGGTCAACGAAATCCTCTACAAGGTGCTCGCCAACAAACTCAACGGGGCCAAGCAGGTGGCCGGCCGGCACAAGACGGTCCAGGGCCTCGAGCACCTCGACAAGGTGGTCCACGTTGACCAGAGCCCCATCGGCCGGACACCGCGTTCAAACCCCGCCACCTACACCGGCGTCTTCGACAACATCCGCAAGCTCTTCGCCGAGACCACGGAAGCGAAGGTCCGCGGCTACCTGCCCGGCCGGTTCTCCTTCAACGTCAAGGGCGGCCGCTGCGAGGCATGCTCGGGCGACGGCACCCTGAAGATCGAGATGAACTTCCTGCCGGATGTCTACGTGCCCTGCGAGGTGTGCCACGGCGCCCGGTACAACCGGGAAACCCTTGAAGTCCACTACAAGGGCAAGACCATCGCCGACGTCCTCAACATGCCCATCGAGGAAGGTGCCGAGTTCTTCGCGGCTTTTTCGCCGATCGCACGGCACCTGAACACGCTGGTGGACGTCGGCCTGGGCTACGTCCGCCTCGGACAGCCTGCCACCACCCTTTCCGGCGGCGAGGCGCAGCGCGTGAAGCTGGCGGCCGAGCTGCAGAAGCGGTCCAACGGCCGCAGCGTCTACGTCCTGGACGAGCCCACCACTGGCCTGCACTTCGAGGACATCCGGAAGCTTCTGCTGGTCCTGCAGGGGCTGGTGGACAAAGGCAACACGGTCATCACCATCGAGCACAACCTTGACGTCATCAAGAGTGCGGACTGGATCGTTGACCTGGGGCCTGACGGCGGCTCCGGCGGCGGGAAGATCGTGGCCACGGGAACCCCCGAGCAGGTGGCCACCTCCACCACCAGCCACACCGCCGCGTTCCTGGCGGAAATCCTCAGCTGACCTCTGCGCGGTTCCACCGGAAGTATTCCGCTGGTGGAATGCGAGTTTCGGGCACCCGTAAAGGCATGAGAAACTAACCCGGTGACTTCAACAACAGTGCCCGTGATCTTTGACCTGGACGGCACTCTTGTCGATCCTGCCGGTGGGATAACTGACGGAATTTCCTCGGCCCTGAAGGAGCTGGGACTTCCCGTGCCCAGCCAGGACCTGCTCGACTCCATGATTGGCCCCAAGCTCAGCGATTCCCTGCTGAGCGTGGCGAAGGTGCCGGCGGACCGCCTCGACGACGTGATCCGCCGGTACCGCGCCTACTACGCGGAGACCGGAATCGCCCAGGGCCGGCTTTACCCGGGTATCCGGGAAGTCCTGGAAACGTTCGTGGCAGCCGGCCTGCCCCTAGCCGTGGCGACTCAGAAACCGCAGACCATCGCCCGGACCGTCCTGGCCCACCACGGCATCGATGGGCTCTTCCGCGGCATCCACGGCTCCGCGGACAATGAATCCGCAGTCGACGGCGTTCCGCTCGGAAAAACGGAGATCATCGCAGCCGCCCTGAAGGACCTCGACACCCACCACGCCGTCATGGTGGGGGACCGCGCGCAGGACGTCTCCGGCGCCATTGCCAACGGGCTGGACTGCATCGGCGTGGCATGGGGATTCGCGCCGGACGGCGAAATGGAAGGCGCCGGCGCCTTCACCGTTGTCGCAAACGCCGCCGAACTCGTCAACGCCGTGGATCGGCTGCAGTCCATCCACGCCTCCGCCATGAGCGAGGTGACCAACGATGGAAATGTTTGATGCCGTCCGCTGGACCACCCGCAACCTGATCTCCGGCACCTGCCGGCCCACCGTCGTCGGCCTGGAAAACGTCCCCAAGGACGGGCCGTTCATCGTGGCCCCCAACCACCTGTCCTTCTTTGACAGCGTCATCGTCCAGGCCCTCATGCCCCGGCCGGTGGCATTTTTCGCCAAGGCCGAGTACTTCACCACCGGCGGCGTCAAAGGGAAAGTCATGAAGGCTTTCTTCGAGTCCGTCGGCTCCATCCCGGTGGAACGCGGGGAGCAGGCCGCCAGCGTCCAGGCGCTCAAGACCCTGCTGGACATCCTTGAATCAGGTAAGGGAATCGGTATCTACCCGGAAGGCACCCGCTCCCGGGACGGCCTTCTCTACCGTGGCCGCACGGGCGTGGGCTGGCTGGCACTGACCACGGGGGCGCCCGTGGTTCCCGTGGGCCTGATCGGCACGGAGAACCTTCAGCGGGCCGGAGAAAAAGGCGTGAAGCCGCAGCACTTCACCATGAAGGTGGGAGAGCCGCTGTACTTCGACAAGACCGGACCTGACCACTCGCTGCCTGCACGGCGCGAAGTGACGGACCGCATCATGGATGCCATCGCCGAACTCAGCGGGCAGCAGCGCTCCACCAGCTACAACCAAAGCAAAGTCGCGGAGTAGGGCGACGCAAGTGCCCCCCACGGTGTGTCCATGGGGAAATCGTGCACAGATATTCCGGCCGCGGCAAAGGCGGGCGGCGCGGCTCAGTAGACTGTATAGGTGGCAAATCCAGCAAGTTACAGGCCCCGGACCGGTGAAATCCCCACCAATCCGGGCGTCTACCGGTTCCGGGATCCGCACGGGCGGGTCATCTACGTGGGCAAGGCCAAGAGCCTTCGCTCCCGCCTGAACTCCTACTTCGCCAACCCCGCAGGACTGCTGCCCAAGACCTACGCCATGGTCCATGCGGCCAGCAGCGTCGAGTGGACCGTGGTGGGCAGCGAGCTGGAGTCCCTGCAGCTGGAATACACCTGGATCAAGGAATTCAAGCCGCGCTTCAACGTGGTGTTCCGCGACGACAAGACCTACCCCTACCTGGCCGTCACCCTCGGCGAGAAATACCCCCGGGTGCAGGTGATGCGCGGTGACAAGCGGAAAGGCACCCGGTACTTCGGGCCGTACACGGCCGGCGCCATCCGCGAAACCATGGACACCCTGCTCCGGGTCTTTCCGGTCCGCAGCTGCAGCGCCGGGGTGTTCAAACGTGCGGAGTCCAGTGGTCGCCCGTGCCTGCTGGGCTACATCGACAAGTGCTCGGCGCCCTGCGTGGGCCGGATTTCCCCGGAAGACCACCGGGCCCTTGCTGAAGACTTCTGCGCCTTCATGGGCGGCGAAGCGAAGCGGTTCACCAACAAGCTCGAAAAGCAGATGGCGGCCGCCGTTGCCAGGCTGGACTACGAACAGGCCGCCCGGATCCGCGACGACATCACGGCCCTGCGGAAGGTCTTTGAGCGCAATGCCGTGGTGTTGGCCGAGGACACGGACGCTGATGTGTTCGCGCTCCACGAGGACGAGCTCGAGGCCGCCGTGCAGGTGTTCCACGTCCGCGGCGGCAGGATCCGCGGCCAGCGCGGCTGGGTGGTGGAAAAGGTGGAGGACTTCACCACACCAGACCTTGTGGAACACCTGCTCCAGCAGGTCTACGGCGAGGACGGCGAGACGCACGGCCGGCTGCCGCGGGAGGTGCTGGTTCCGGTTGCACCCAGCAACGCGGAGGAGCTGACGGAATGGCTCAGTGGCATCCGCGGCGCCAGGGTGGACGTCCGGGTCCCGCAGCGGGGCGACAAAGCCGCCCTGATGTCCACCGTCCGGGAGAACGCCGAGCACGCCCTGAAGCTGCACAAGACCCGCCGTGCAGGGGACCTCACCGTGCGGTCACAGGCACTCCAGGAACTCCAGGAAGCGCTGGACCTTCCCGTCCCGCTGCTGCGCATCGAATGTTTCGATGTCTCCCATGTCCAGGGAACCAATGTGGTGGCGTCAATGGTGGTAGTGGAGGACGGGCTGCCCAAGAAATCGGACTACCGGAAGTTCTCCATCACCGGCCCGGCTGCCTCCGATGACACCGCCGCCATGCACGACGTCCTCACCAGGCGCTTCCGCCACTACCTCCAGGACAAGTCCGCCCAGGTGGACGAGGACGTTCTCGAAGCAGGCACCGCCGAGGCGGCCGCAGAGGCAGCCGCGGACGCTGCCGCCGAGGCCGCGGTGGCCGACACCACCACTCCGGCGCCGAAGGGCAAGTTCGCCTATCCGCCGAACCTGGTGGTGGTGGATGGCGGCCAGCCGCAGGTCAACGCAGCCGCACGCGCCCTGGCGGACCTGGGCATCGACGACGTTTACGTGGTGGGCCTGGCCAAGCGCCTGGAGGAAGTGTGGCTGCCGGACAGCGACTTCCCGGTTATCCTTCCCCGCACGTCACAGGGCCTGTACCTGCTGCAGCGCATCCGCGACGAGGCGCACCGGTTCGCCATTTCGTTCCACCGCCAGAAGCGCGGCAAGGCCATGACAGTCTCGGCGCTGGACGGCGTTCCGGGGCTGGGCGCCTCCAAGCGCAAGGCGTTGCTGGCCCACTTCGGGTCGGTCAAGGGCGTCAAGGCGGCAACTCCCGAGGAGCTCGCCCAGGCGAAGGGTATCGGTCCGGCGCTGGCCGCAGCCATCGTCAGCCACTTCTCCGGAGACGGCCCCGCCGCGGTCACTGTGCCGGCCATCAACATGACCACCGGCGAAATCATTGAAACTTAGCTAGGGTAAGTGGCGGGGTTTGCGCCGGCGCTGCCCCGCGGACCAACAACGGAAATGGGGCGGACTCAATGGCAGGCACTTCGGCGGAATCCGAGGCAGGGCAGGACGGCATGGAGCCCGTCAAACCCCTCGAAGCGGAGCTGCTGGTGGTTACCGGGATGTCCGGTGCGGGGCGGAGCACCGCCGCCGACGCACTTGAGGACCACGGCTGGTACGTCGTGGAAAACCTGCCGCCCCAGATGCTGGGAACCCTCGCCGAGCTCGTCTCGCACGCACCGCAGTCCATCCCGCGGCTGGCAGTTGTCATCGATGTCCGCAGCAAAGGCCTGTTCGCAGACATTCGGGCCGCCCTGGGCGCCCTGGCCGCCAGCGGTGTCACTTTCCGGGTGCTGTTCCTGGACGCCAGCGACAACGTACTGGTCCGCCGCTTCGAGCAGGGACGCCGGCCGCATCCGCTGCAGGGCGGGGGCCGCATCCTGGACGGTATCGCCGCCGAACGCGAGCTCCTCCAGGAACTGCGCGACAGCTCCGACGTCGTGCTGGACACCTCCGGCTACAACGTGCACGGCCTGGCCACGGCCATCACCGAGCTCTTCAGCGAAACCGGTCCCGTGGCGTTGCGGCTGAACGTCATGAGCTTCGGCTTCAAGTACGGCCTGCCCGTGGACTCCAACTACGTGGCCGATGTCCGGTTCATTCCCAATCCGCACTGGGTGCCGCAACTGCGCCCGCACACCGGCCTGGACAAGGACGTAAGCGACTACGTGCTCGAGGCCGAGGGAGTCAAGAACTTCGTGGACCGCTACGTCATGGCACTCGAGCCGGTCCTCGATGGCTACCGGCGCGAAAACAAGCACTACGCCACCATCGCCGTGGGCTGCACGGGGGGGAAACACCGTTCCGTGGCAGTCGCAGTCGAGCTGTCCAAAAAGCTCGCGCAGTATCCCCGGGTCACCGTGACCACCACCCACCGGGATCTGGGCCGCGAGTAATGGCGCTGTTCACCGGCGCGCTGCCGCTGGTTCCCCCTGCCACGGGGCCGGGCGCCGGCCCGCAGGACACCGAGCCCACCATTGTCGCGCTGGGCGGCGGCCACGGGCTCTCCGCCTCGCTGTCCGCCCTCCGCCTCCTCACCTCCAAGCTCACGGCGATCGTCACAGTGGCGGACGACGGCGGCTCATCCGGGCGTCTGCGCGAAGAGTACGGTGTCCTCCCGCCGGGAGATCTCCGGATGGCCCTCTCCGCGCTCTGTGACGATACGGACTGGGGACGGACCTGGCGCGACGTCATGCAGCACAGGTTCCGCCCCGGCAGCGGCCCCGGCGGCTCACTGGACGAACACGCCATGGGGAACCTGCTGATCGTGACCCTCTGGGAACTGCTGGGAGACGCCGTCGCCGGTCTTACCTGGGCGGGGGCGCTCCTGGGCGCCCGAGGTCAGGTCCTGCCCATGTCCACGGTGCCGCTGACCATCGAAGGCGATGTCCGGGTGACAGCGCCGGATGGGGGATCGGTGCTGCAGACGGTCCACGGGCAGGCCCGCTGCGCCGTGGCAGGATCGCTGGAGAACGTCCGCCTGCTCCCGGAGGCGGCACCCGCCTGCACGGAAGCGCTGACCGCCATCGAGCTCGCCGACTGGGTCATCCTGGGCCCGGGCTCCTGGTACACCTCGGTGCTGCCCCACCTGCTGTTCCCGGAGATGCGCCAGGCGCTGTGCAACACCCCCGCCAAACGCTGCCTCACCATGAACCTCGCCACGGACACCAAGGAGACTTCGGGCATGACGGCCGCAGACCACCTGCACGTCCTGCGCCGCTACGCTCCCGGTTTCAACGTTGATGTTGTCCTGGCCGATCCCGCCTCCGTCCCCGACCGCCAGGAGTTCGAGAAGGCCGCCGCGATGATCGGTGCCAAGGTGGTCTTGGGTAAAGTAGGGGCGTCGGGACGCCGTCCCGTCCATGACCCCCTGCGGCTGGCCACGGCGTACCAGGACATTTTTGGGAACAGTTAGGAAGGTGCCATGGCACTGACAGCATCAGTCAAAGAAGAACTGTCCCGTCTGGACATTAAGAAGTCGTCCGTCCGCAAGGCTGAGGTCTCCGCGATGCTCCGTTTCGCGGGCGGCCTGCACATCATTTCCGGCCGGATCGTCATCGAGGCAGAGGTGGACCTAGCCTCCACCGCGCGGCGCCTCCGGGCAGCCATTGCAGAGGTCTACGGGCACCAGAGCGAAATCATCGTGGTTTCCGCCGGCGGGCTCCGCAGGGCCAGCAGGTATGTAGTCCGGGTAGTGCGCGACGGCGAGGCGCTGGCCCGCCAGACCGGCCTCCTGGACGGCCGCGGACGTCCCGTCCGCGGGTTGCCGTCCGCCGTCGTCAACGGCTCCGCGGCGGACGCCGAAGCAGTATGGCGGGGTGCGTTCCTGGCTCACGGATCGCTGACCGAACCCGGCCGCTCGTCCTCGCTTGAGGTCACCTGCCCGGGGCCTGAATCCGCACTGGCGCTGGTGGGTGCCGCCCGGCGGCTGGACATTCAGGCCAAAGCGCGCGAGGTGCGCGGCGTTGACCGCGTAGTAATCCGCGACGGCGACACCATTGCCGCGCTCCTGACCCGCATGGGCGCCCACGACGCCCTCATGGTCTGGGAAGAGCGCCGCATGCGCAAGGAGGTCCGCGCCACCGCGAACCGCCTCGCCAATTTCGATGACGCCAACCTCCGCCGCTCGGCACAGGCCGCCGTCGCGGCCGGCGCCCGCGTGGACCGCGCCCTGGAAATCCTCGGCGACGACGTACCCGACCACCTGAAGTACGCCGGCGAACTGCGCGTGGCCCACAAGCAGGCCAGCCTGGACGAGCTCGGCCGGCTGGCCGATCCCGTCATGACCAAGGACGCCATCGCGGGCCGGATCCGCCGGCTTTTGGCGATGGCGGACAAGAGGGCCCTTGACCTGGGGATTCCCGGCACCGACGCCAATGTGACGCCCGAAATGCTCGACGAGTAGCGGGCCCCTAGAATCAAAAATAATTCCGGGCGCCAGACGTCCGGATGCATAATCCGAGAGTCACCAACCGGACCGAAAGTCCACGATATTGGAGGATTTTGTGACTGAGTACGTATTGCCCGAACTCAAGTACGACTACGCCGCCCTTGAGCCGCACATCTCTGCGCGGATCATGGAGCTGCACCACAGCAAGCACCACGCAGCTTATGTTGCCGGCGCCAACAACGCGCTGGCCCAGCTGGCTGAGGCACGGGAGAAGGGCGATTTCGCCAACATCAACCGGCTCTCCAAGGACCTCGCGTTCCACACCGGCGGACACGTCAACCACTCCGTCTTCTGGAACAACCTTTCCCCGGACGGCGGCGACAAGCCCGAGGGTGAACTGGCTGCAGCCATCGATGACGCGTTCGGTTCCTTCGACGCCTTCCGCGCCCAGTTCTCCGCAGCCGCCCTCGGCCTGCAGGGTTCGGGCTGGGGCTTCCTGGCCTACGAGCCCATCGGTGGAAACCTGGTCATCGAGCAGCTGTACGACCAGCAGGGCAACGTGGCGCTGGGCACCACGCCGCTGCTCATGCTGGACATGTGGGAGCACGCCTTCTACCTGGACTACGTGAACGTCAAGGCGGACTACGTCAAGGCGTTCTGGAACATCGTGAACTGGGCCGACGTCGCCAAGCGCTTCGACGCCGCCCGCAGCAACGCAACCGGGCTCATCACCCTCCCGTAACCTGCAGCACACATGCTTGTTACAAACTTCACATTCGGACTTAATAAGGCCGCCATGTGGACTGGCCGCCCCCGCACTTGCGGGGGCGGACCCAGTTAAACGTAAGATAGGTCACGGAAGGCGGTTAGCCTTCAGCAATGAGGCTGGTCGCCCTCCGTCTGTAAATCATCTCTGCCCAATGGCGTGCGGGATCTGTTAGTTGGCTTGAACGCCCGCTCAACTAGTAGTGCTTGCTTCAAGCACCAAGGAGACTGAAAAGTGACGACCCGTATTGGTATCAACGGCTTCGGCCGTATTGGCCGCAACTACTTCCGCGCAGCACTCGCCCAGGGTGCGGACCTCGAAATCGTTGCCGTCAACGACCTCACCAGCCCCGAGGCGCTGGCCCACCTGTTCAAGTACGACTCCGTGGGCGGACGCCTGAAGGAAACCATCGAGGTCAAGGACGGCAACATCGTCGTCAACGGCAACGTCATCAAGGTCCTGGCGGAACGCGATCCCGCCAACCTTCCGTGGGGCGAGCTCGGCGTGGACATCGTCATCGAATCCACCGGCTTCTTCACCAAGGCAGCTGATGCGCAGAAGCACATCGACGCCGGCGCCAAGAAGGTACTGATTTCCGCCCCGGCCTCGGATGAGGACATCACCATCGTGATGGGCGTAAACCACAACCTGTATGACAACGCCACGCACCACATCATTTCCAACGCGTCCTGCACCACCAACTGCCTCGGCCCGCTGGCCAAGGTGGTCAACGACGAGTTCGGTATCGAGCGTGGCCTGATGACCACCGTGCACGCCTACACGGCCGACCAGAACCTCCAGGACGGCCCGCACAAGGACCTGCGCCGCGCCCGCGCCGCCGCCATCAACATGGTGCCCACCTCCACCGGTGCGGCCAAGGCCATCGGCCTGGTCCTGCCGGAGCTCAAGGGCAAGCTGGACGGCTACGCCATCCGCGTTCCCGTCCCCACCGGTTCCGCCACGGACCTCACGGTCACCGTGTCCCGCGAAACCACCGTTGAGGAAGTCAACGCCGCCCTCAAGCGCGCCTCCGAGTCCGACGAACTGCAGGGCTTCCTGACCTACACGGAAGAGCCCATCGTTTCTTCGGACATCGTTGGCGATCCCGCATCCTCGATCTTCGACGCCGGGCTGACCAAGGTCATCGGCAACCAGGTCAAGGTTGTTTCCTGGTATGACAACGAATGGGGCTACTCAAACCGCCTCGTCGACCTCACGGAGCTTGTCGCGTCCAAGCTGGGCTAGGGTTAGACACATGACATCCCACACCCTCAACGAACTGATCGCTGAAGGTGTCCGCGGGCGGTACATTCTGGTCCGAAGCGACCTGAATGTGCCGCTCGACGGCTCTACAGTCACTGACGACGGCCGCATCAAGGCCTCCCTTCCAGTGCTGGCAAAGCTCACGGACGCCGGTGCCCGCGTGCTGGTAACAGCCCACCTTGGACGCCCGAAGGGCGCCCCCGAGGATAAGTACTCCCTCCGCCCTGCCGTGGACCGCCTCGCTGAACTGGCGGGCTTCAAGGTCACCCTCGCCGCCGACACTGTCGGTGACTCCGCCAGGGAAGCAGCAGCTTCCCTGCAGGACGGCGAAGCCCTGGTCCTGGAGAACGTCCGCTTCGACGCCCGCGAAACCAGCAAGGACGACGCCGAGCGCGGCGCCTTCGCTGACGAGTTGGTGTCGCTGACCGGTGGCAACGGCGCCTACGTGGATGACGCCTTCGGCGCTGTCCACCGCAAGCACGCCAGCGTCTACGACGTCGCGTCCCGGCTGCCGTCCTACCAGGGCGACCTGGTGCACACCGAGGTGGAGGTCCTGCGAAAGCTCACCGCCGACACCCAGCGTCCCTACGTGGTGGTCCTGGGCGGATCCAAGGTCTCGGACAAGCTCGCCGTGATCGACAACCTGCTCGGCAAGGCAGACACCATCCTGGTGGGCGGCGGCATGCTGTTCACGTTCCTCGCTGCGGCGGGGCACAAGGTGGCCGCCAGCCTGCTCGAACAGGACCAGATCGGCGTTGTCCAGGACTACCTGAAGCGGGCTGCGGATGCCGGCACCGAGTTCGTCATCCCCACGGACGTTGTGGTGGCGGAGAAGTTCGCTGCCGACGCCGCGCACGAAACCGTTGCGGCGGACGCCATCGAGGGCAGCAGCTTCGGCGCCAACGGCATCGGCCTGGACATCGGTCCCGACTCGGCGGCTGCCTTCGCGGACCGGATCAAGGGCGCACGGACGGTGTTCTGGAACGGACCCATGGGAGTCTTCGAATTCGAAGCCTTTTCCGCCGGAACCCGCGCCATCGCCCAGGCCCTGACCGAAACCGAAGCGTTCACCGTGGTGGGCGGCGGCGACTCCGCTGCAGCTGTACGCACCCTCGGCTTCGCCGACGACCAGTTTGGGCACATTTCCACCGGCGGCGGCGCCAGCCTGGAGTACCTTGAGGGCAAGGAGCTCCCCGGCCTGAGCATCCTGGACCGGTAGGAACAGCCGCCGGGAGCAGCAACGCTCCTGTCCTTCGGCCGGCAGGTTGCCCGCGGCAGCCTGCCGGCCGCACACTTTACACGACCATTTTGGAGAACACGTGACAACGTCTACTAACGGCGCCTTCGACCGTAAGCCCTTCATCGCCGGCAACTGGAAGATGAACATGGACCACGTGCAGGGCATCACGCTCCTGCAGAAGCTGGCCTGGACACTCTCGGACGCCAAGCACGACTTCAGCCGCGTCGAGGTTGCGGTCTTCCCGCCCTTCACGGACCTCCGCGGTGTCCAGACCCTCGTCCAGGGCGACGACCTGGATGTGGCCTACGGCGGCCAGGACCTTTCCCAGTTCGACTCCGGCGCTTACACCGGCGACATCTCCGGGCAGTTCCTGAGCAAGCTGGGCTGCAAGTACGTACTGGTGGGCCACAGCGAACGCCGTACCATCCACAACGAATCGGACGACGTCCTGAACGCCAAGACCAAGGCGGCGTTCAAGCACGGCGTCACGCCGGTCCTCTGCGTCGGTGAGGGCCTGGAGATCCGCCAGGCCGGCACGCACGTCAACCACACCCTAGACCAGCTTCGCGGCGGCGTGGCAGGCCTGACCGATGAGCAGGCGGCAGAGCTCGTGGTTGCCTACGAACCCGTTTGGGCCATCGGAACGGGCGAGGTTGCCGGACCGGAGGACGCCCAGGAGATGTGCGCCGCCATCCGGGCCGAGCTGGAGAAACTGTTCGGTGCGGACGTTGCTGCCAAGACCCGGTTGCTCTACGGCGGCTCGGTCAAGGCCAACAACGCAGCAGCCATCCTGAAGGAACGCGACGTTGACGGCGTGCTTGTGGGTGGCGCCAGCCTGGATCCCGCTGAGTTTGCTAATATTGTCAGGTTCGAGAGTCACCTGGTGACGGACTAGTCCGTCCCGGCGCACGCACTCCCGCCCCACCAACTTCCTGAAAGGCCGTCGTGGACGTTCTTCATGTCATCCTGCAGATCCTCCTGGGCATCACCAGCCTCCTGCTGACGCTGCTCATCCTCCTTCACAAAGGACGTGGCGGCGGGCTGTCGGATATGTTCGGCGGTGGCATGAGCTCAGGACTCAGCTCATCCGGTGTGGCTGAACGCAACCTCAACAGGTTCACCATCATCCTCGGCGTGACCTGGGGAATCGTCATCATCGCCCTGGGCCTGATCATGAGGTTCAGCGGCGCCGGGGACTCCTGACCCCCCAACGTCATGCGCTGGCATGCGCTGGGCCCTCCCGCCCCGCGCGCCCGCGAACTAAACTGTGGCTGTCGGCTTCCGACAGCCACAGTTTTGTTTAACCGGCAGAACCAGTCATCCCCAGGCAGGAGTTCCGATGGTCCATCCAGTGTCAGGTTTCCGCGGTACGCGGGCAGGGGTGACAGCGGGGACAGGCTCGAGCCTCCAAGGCGGCGCCGGCCACGGAAACCCGCTTCCACGAATCCGTATCTCGTACTGGTGTGCAAAGGGGCACGTCACGGAGCCTGTATTCCTGCAGCTCCCTGACGTCCAGATCCCGGCCGTCTGGGACTGCCGCCGCTGCGGGGCCCCGGCATCAAGGGACGGTTCCGAGGCCGCTGTCACCGAGGCCCTCGACGACGGCTACAAAACGCACCTCGAATACGTTAAAGAGCGGCGCTCCGACCAGGACGCCGAAGACGTGCTGGCCGGAGCGCTGGAACGGCTACGCGCCCGCGGCGTCCTTCCGGACGAGCTGCTGCGGGACCCGTGAGGCCGCATTTTCGTCGATGAGCCACAAAGTCCGGGACGTTCCCCGGGGCCCCGCCGCGGGCACCTGGACCGGGGTGGCCCCGGCGAGGGCCAGGCCGACGGCGCCGGCCTTGTCCTCGCCGGCCACCACCATCCAGACCTCGGCGGCAGTGTTGATGGCCGGCAGCGTCAGCGAAATCCTCAGCGGCGGCGGCTTCGGGGAGTTCCGGACCCCCACCACCGTGCGGTCCTTCTCGCGGATACCGGCCTGCTCGGGGAAGAGCGACGCAACGTGCGCGTCGGGACCCACACCAAGCAGGACAACATCAAGCCGGGGGAGGACCCCGGGCTCTTCCGGTCGGTCGTCGGACATGTCGGCGGCATGTTCGGCGGCCGCAGCCTCACGAAGGCGGCGCGCATAATCATCAGCCGCCTCTTCAGGCGTTTCGAAGTCGTCCGAGGAACCGGGCTCGTGGATCCGCTCCGGATCCACGGGAATGTGCTTCAGCAGGGCGTCGTACGCCTGCCTGGTGTTCCGGTCGTCGTCGGCAGATCCAACGAACCGCTCATCGCCCCACCAGAAATTCACCTTTGACCAGTCGACGGCCGGAGCCGCCGGAGAGTCTGCAACAGCCTTCAGCGTGCCGATGCCCACCGTACCGCCGGTCAGGACAACGGTGGCCTCACCGTGTTTGTCCTGGACATCGACAAGCTTGGTGATCAGGCGTGCCGCGATGGCAGCCATCAGCACGGACGAATCGGGATGAATGCTTACTCTTGGGTCAACGCTCACTGGGCCGGACGCTCCTTAGGTTTGTACGTGGCAGTCCAATAGTAATCACTTCACCGAACACCTCATCCGGATCGAGCCGGCGCAGTTCTTCCGCGAGGCAGTCACGGAGGCTGCGGCGCGGGAGGGAGATCCGCTGGGCGGGCTGCCCGGGCTGGGTGAGTTCGGCCACCGAGAGGCCGGGGCGGAACAGCTGGACATCACCGCCGGGCCGGGTGAGCCGGACCCGGCGGATACCGGTTCCTGCCGGATCCGCCACGATGGTGACGGGGGCGTCCAGGGTGAGGGTCAGCCAGGCGGCCAGCAGGATGGTGCTGGGCGAGTCCGAAGCACCTTCCACAGCCACGGCCGTGACAGGGGAGGAATCCGCTTCGTCGAGGGCTGCGGCGAGTTGGATCCGCCAGTTGGTCAGCCTCGTCCAGGCGAGGTCTGTGTCACCGGCCTTGTAGGTGCCATGGATGCGTTCGAGGGCCGCCTGGGGGTCGGGTTCGTTCGCCGAGTCCGTGATCCGGCGGTGTGCGATGGCACCGATGGAGGTTTCGCAGGCGTTCTCCGGGGCGCCGTGCGGCCACCAGGCCACGATCGGCGCGTCCGGGAGCAGCAGCGCCGCGACGAGCGACTCGCTTTCGTGGGCGAGCTGTCCGTAGCCGCGCAGCACGATCACTTCCGAGGCACCGGCGTCGCCGCCCACCCGGATCTGGGCATCCAGGCGGTCACCTGCGTCCTTGCCGGCGTCGGCGAGGACGATGATCCGGCAGGGATGTTCCCGGCTGGCGTCGTTTGCGGCCTCAATCGCTTCCTCTTCAAGGCCGGACTTCGTCACCACCACGAGGGTCAGGACGCGGCCCAGGGCGATCACACCGCCCTGTTCCCGCAGGGCCATGAGTTTCTTGGACACCTTCGAAGTGGTGGTATCCGGCAAATCGACAATCATGGCCTTCTCCAGGTTCGTCCGTCACGGGCCAGCAGCTCATCAGCAGAGGCAGGGCCCCAGGATCCCGGGGCGTAGGGTTCGGGCTGTTCGTCCAGCTGCGCCCAGTATTCCTCGAACGGGTCAAGGATCTTCCAGGACAGTTCCACTTCCTCATGCCGGGGGAACAGCGGCGGCTCACCCAGGAGTACGTCCAGGATCAGGCGCTCGTATGCCTCGGGGGAGGACTCGGTGAACGAATGGCCGTAGCCAAAGTCCATCGTGACATCCCGGACTTCCATCTGGGTGCCCGGGACCTTTGACCCGAACCGGATGGTGACGCCCTCGTCGGGCTGGACGCGGATGACCACCGCGTTCTGCCCGAAGTCGTCCTCACCGTGGTCACGGAACAGCAGGTTGGGGGCGCGTTTGAATACCACCGCAATCTCCGTGACCCGCCTGCCCAGGCGTTTGCCGGCACGCAGGTAGAACGGGACTCCTGACCAGCGGCGTGTGTGGATGTCCACCCGCACCGCGGCGTAGGTCTCGGTGGTGGAGTCCGCGGGGATCCCCTCTTCCTCCAGGTAGCCCTGGACCTGCTCGCCGCCCTGCCAGCCGCCGGAGAACTGCCCCCGCGCAGAATGCGTGGACAGGTCCTCGGGGAGCTTGACCGCTGCGAGGACCTTTTCCTTCTCCGCGCGCAGGTCATCGGCGTTGAAGGAAATGGGCTCCTCCATCGCTGTGAGCGCCAGCAGCTGGAGGAGGTGGTTCTGGATGACGTCGCGGGCAGCACCCACGCCGTCGTAGTACCCGGCACGGCCGCCGGTACCGATGTCCTCGGCCATGGTGATCTGGACGTGGTCCACGTAGTTCGCGTTCCACAGCGGTTCGAACAACTGGTTGGCGAACCGCAGCGCCAAGATGTTCTGGACCGTTTCCTTACCCAGGTAGTGGTCGATCCGGAACACTGCATCCGGCGGGAAAACCGACTCGACGATGTCGTTCAGCTGCCGGGCGGACTGGAGGTCGTGGCCGAAGGGCTTCTCGATGACCACGCGCCGCCACTTGTCGCCGTCGGCCTGTGCCAGCCCATGCTTGGACAGCTGCCGGCAGACCTGTTCAAAGGCCTTCGGCGGGATCGACAGGTAGAACGCATGGTTCCCGCGGGTGCCGCGGACATCATCGAGTTCCTTGATGGTTTCGCCGAGCCGCTCAAACGCAGCATCGTCGTCGAATTCACCCTGGACGAACCGGATGCCCTCGGAGAGCTGGTTCCAGACGGCCTCATCGAACGGGGTCCGTGCGTGGGCCTGGACGGAGGCCTTCACCTCAGCGGCGAAGTCCTCCTTGTCCCACTCACGGCGGGCGAAGCCGACCAACGCGAAACTCGGCGGCAGCAGGCCCCGGTTGGCGAGGTCGTACACGGCCGGCATCAGTTTCTTCCGGGCGAGGTCGCCGGTGACACCGAAGAGCACCAGCGACGACGGACCGGCAATGCGGTTCAACCGGCGGTCACGCGGATCCCGCAGGGGATTCCGGCCTGACTTTCCGGAACGTGTCCCGGAGGTCCTGCCGTATTCAGTTTCTGGCATGTTGCTTGTGCGCCTTAGCTTTCGGTAGCGGATGCCCGGGCGGTCAGTGCAGAAACGATGTCCTGCAGCTGTGCCACTCCGGCGGCTCGGTTGGTCAGGTGCAGCCGGAGCACGGGGCGGCCGTGCTCCTCGAGGACCTGGGCGTCGCCGGCGGCCTGGGCGGAAATCAGTTCGCCGAAGGTGAAGGGACGCTCGGGAATGGCCAGGTCCTCCGTGGACGCAGCCGTCACCTGGAGGAACACGCCGATGGCGGGGCCGCCCTTGTGGAACTGGCCGGTCGAGTGCAGGAACCGGGGGCCCCACCCGAACGTCACGGGGCGTCCCGTCGCCGCCGCGAACTCGTCGCGGACGCCTTCAAGCTGCGCGAACGCCAGCCGGTCGAAGTAGGCCTGGATGCTGAGGTAGCTGTCCGGCTGGAGCGTGTCCAGCAGTGCGCTGACAGCTTCTGCGGCCGTTGATGCGCCGCCGAGCCATTCCCCGCCGCGGACTTCGATGGAACCATCGACGAACGCTGCCGGAGTGGGTTCAGGCTGTGCGTCCAGCAGGCCACGGGCCGCAACCTTGGCGGCTTCCACGTCCGGCTGGTCGAACGGGTTGATGCCCAGGAGCCTGCCGGCCACTGCGGTCGCGAACTCCCAGACCATCATCTGGGCGGCGAGGCCGCCGGCGATGGCAACTTCGTTTTCACCGAGTTCGACGTCGGCATCCGCGGCCACGAGGCGGACCACGAGGACATCCTTCGCGCCGGAGTTGACCTCGGGGGAGTCGGGACCTGCGACGACGGGAAGCACCCCGGTGCCGAGCTTGCCGGTGGATTCGGCGATGAGCTGCTCGGCCCAGTCGGCGAAGCCGACGATGCCGGAGCCGTCTTCGGCGATGACGATCTTGTTGCGCAGCGGGCTGGTGCCGCCCAGTGCGGTTCCGAGGGCCAGGCCGATGTTTTCGGGGGCGTCGTCGTTCAGGACCTCTGCGGCTTCTTCAGCCTCGTCCAGGAATGCCTGGATGTCCACGCCGGCCAGGCCGGAGGGCACCAGGCCGAAGGCGGTCAGTGCGGAGAAGCGGCCGCCAACGTTGGGGTCGGCGTTGAAGACGGCGCGGTACCCGGCTTCGCGGGAGGCCTTGTCCAGGGGCGAACCCGGATCGGTGACGATGATGATCCGGCTCGCGGCGTCGAAGCCGGCGTCGTTGAACGCCTTCTCGAAGACCCGCCGCTGGGAGTCGGTTTCAACGGTGGAACCCGACTTGGAGGAGACAACGATAGCGGTTTCGGCCAGGCGGTCCGCCAGGGCAGCACGGACCTGGTCCGGGTCCGTGCTGTCCAGCACAGTCAGCTCGACGCCGGCGGTACCGGCAATGACCTCGGGAGCCAGCGAGGATCCGCCCATGCCGCACAGGGCAATTCGGGTGACTCCCTCGGCCCGGAGGGCGTCGCGCAATTCCAGGATGTCCTTCACCAGCGGCTGGGAGACCGTGGCAGCCTCCACCCAGCCGAGGCGGATTGCGGACTCCGACTCGGCGTCGGGACCCCAAAGGGTATGGTCCTTCGCAAAGATCCGGGTGGCAATCCTTTCCTCGACGAGGGCGGGAAGGTGCTGTTCGAGTGCCTGCTGCGCGGCACCGGTGGCTTCGTAGCTGAGTGTGCTCATGGGTGGTTAGGAGGCCTTCCGTGCAGAGGCGAGGGCGCCTTCGACATCGGCCAGCAGTTCCTTCCAGCTGGCCACGAACTTATCCAGGCCCTCTGATTCCAGGAGGGCGACGACTTCGTTGTAGGAGACGCCGAGCTTTTCCAGTGCATCCAGGGTGGCGTTGGCGTCGGCGTACGTGCCGGAAACGGTGTCACCGGTGACCACGCCGTGGTCGAAGGTGGCGTCCAGGGTCTTTTCCGGCATGGTGTTGACGACGCCGGGAGCAACCAGTTCGGTCACGTAGAGGGTGTCCGGGTAGGCCGGGTCCTTCACTCCGGTGGAGGCCCACAGCGGACGTTGGGGGAGCGCGCCGGCTTCGGCGAGGAGTGCCCAGCGTTCGGTGGCGAAGAGTTCCTCGTAGACCTGGTAGGCGAGGCGGGCGTTGGCCAGGCCGGCTTTGCCCTTGAGGGCCTTGGCTTCGTCCGTGCCGATCTTGTCGAGGCGCTTGTCGATTTCGCTGTCCACGCGGGAGACAAAGAAGGATGCCACGGAGTGGATCTTCGAGAGGTCGTGCCCGTTCTCCTTCGCCTGCTCCAGGCCAGCCTGGAAGGCGTTGATGACCGCCCGGTAGCGCTCGAGGGAGAAGATCAGGGTCACGTTGACGCTGATGCCTTCGGCGAGCGTGGCGGTGATGGCTTCCAGGCCCTCGATCGTGGCCGGGATCTTGATCAGGACGTTGTCCTTGTTGACCTTCTTGTAAAGGTGCTTGGCCTCGGCGATGGTGCCGTTGGTGTCCCAGGCGAGGCGGGGGTCCACCTCGATGGAGACGCGGCCGTCAACACCCTTGGTGGCTGCGGCCACGGGGGCGAACAGGTCACAGGCGTCGGCGACGTCCGTGGTGGTGATCTCGAAGATCGTCTCCTCCACGCTGGCGCCGGCCGCTGCCTTGGCAGCGACGGTGGCATCGTAGTCGGTGCCTGCGGTGATCGCGGCGTGGAAGATGGACGGGTTGGTGGTCACGCCAACCACGTTCTTCTCTTCGATGAGCTTGCGGAGGGTGCCGGTTTCGAGGCGTCCCCGGGAAAGGTCATCGAGCCAGATGGAGACTCCGGCTTCGGAGAGCTGCTGGGTGGGAGTTGTCATGGTGGTTATCTCCTGGAAATCGTTGTTAGGCGTTCAGGCCTGCGAGGGAGTCCTTGGCTGCGGCGGCGACTGCCTCCGCGGTGATGCCGAACTCCTGGAAAAGGCGCTTGTAGTCGGCTGAAGCGCCGTAGTGCTCGAGGCTGACGGAACGGCCGGCGTCGCCGACGAATTCCTTCCAGCCCAGGGAGAGGCCGGCCTCGACGGAGACGCGGGCCTTGACCGAGGCGGGCAGCACCGATTCACGGTAGGCGGCGTCCTGCTTGTTGAACCACTCGACGCAGGGCATCGAGACGACGCGGGCGGCGATGCCTTCAGCCTGCAGGGTTTCGCGGGCCTGGACGGCCAGCTGGACCTCCGACCCGGTGGCGATCAGGATGACGTCAGCGGGGACGGTGGCGCCGTCCTTCGCTGCCTCGGCCAGGACGTAACCGCCCTTGGCGACGCCGGACGCGGCACCGAACGTGTCGCCGTCGGCTGCTCCTTCGCCGCGCTCCCAGGTGGGGATGTTCTGGCGGGTCAGGACAATGCCGGCAGGGTTGCTGTGGTTCTCCAGCATGGTCTTCCAGGCCACGGCAACCTCATTGGGATCGCCGGGGCGGACAACGTCCAGGCCCACGATGGCGCGCAGCGAGGCGAGCTGTTCCACCGGCTGGTGGGTGGGGCCGTCCTCGCCCAGGCCGATGGAGTCGTGCGTCCAGACGTAGAGCGACGGAACGCCCATCAGGGCACCCAGGCGGATGGCGGGACGCTGGTAGTCGCTGAAGATCAGGAACGTGCCGGAGAACGCGCGGGTGTTGCCGTGCAGGCTGATGCCGTTGACGATCGAGGCGGCGGCGTGTTCGCGGATGCCGAAGTGCAGCACGCGGCCGTAGGGGTTGCCCTTCCAGGCGTCAGTCTGCTTGGAAGCCGGGACGAACGACGGTGAGCCCTCGATGGTGGTGTTGTTCGACTCGGCGAGGTCGGCGGAGCCGCCCCAGAGTTCGGGCATGACCGGGCCCAGGGCGTTCAGGACCTTGCCGGAAGCAGCGCGGGTGGAGACGTCCTTGCCGGCCGGGAAGACCGGAAGGGCGGCGTCGATGTCCGCGGGAAGTTCCCGGGCCTCGATGCGCTGCAGCAGGGCTGAACCCTCGGGGTTGGCGGCCTGCCAGGCGTTGAAGGACTCTTCCCATTCCTTGCGGGCTTCCGCGCCGCGGTCAACCACGGAGCGGGCGTGGGCCAGGACTTCCTGGTCCACGTCGAAGGACTTGGCGGGGTCGAAGCCCAGGACTTCCTTCAGGGCTGCAACTTCCTCGGCGCCCAGGGCAGAACCGTGGATCTTGCCTGTGTTCTGCTTCTTGGGAGCCGGGTAGCCGATGATGGTGCGCAGCGAAATGATGGAGGGCTTGGACGTTTCGGACTTGGCGGCGCGCAGGGCGGAGTACAGCTCCTGGACGTCTTCCTTGTACTCGCCGGTCTTGGTCCAGTCCACCCGCTGAATGTGCCAGCCGTAGGCTTCGTAGCGCTTCAGGACATCCTCGGTGAAGGCGATGTCGGTGTCGTCCTCGATGGAGATGTGGTTCTCGTCGTATATGACCACGAGGTTGCCGAGTTCCTGGTGGCCGGCCAGCGAGGAAGCCTCGGACGTGACGCCTTCCTGCAGGTCGCCGTCTGATGCGATGACCCAGATGGTGTGGTCGAACGGGCTGGTGCCGGGTGCGGCATCGGCGTCGAACAGACCGCGCTGGCGGCGCTGGGAGTAGGCAAAGCCAACCGAGGATGCCAGGCCCTGGCCCAGGGGGCCGGTGGTGATCTCCACGCCGGCGGTGTGCTTGTACTCGGGGTGGCCCGGGGTCAATGAACCCCAGGTCCGCAGGGCTTCCAGGTCCTTCAGTTCCAGGCCGTAGCCGGAGAGGAACAGCTGGATGTAAAGGGTCAGCGAGGTGTGGCCCGGGGACAGGACGAACCGGTCACGGCCCAGCCAGTGCGGATCCCGCGGATCGTGGCGCATCAGCTTCTGGAACAGCAGGTACGCGGCCGGTGCCAGGCTCATCGCCGTACCGGGGTGTCCGTTGCCCACCTTCTCCACAGCATCCGCGGCCAGGACGCGGATGGTATCCACGGCACGCTCATCCAGGCTGGTCCAGGACAGTTCTTGCTCTTCCAAATGTGGCACGAAAACCGGGCCCCTCTCTTTGCTGACGGCGCACGGCACACCCGGTCCGGTTATAGGCACGAAATAGGCGCCCGTTGCGGTGTGTACCAGTCGCCGTCGAATGTTGGTCTCTCGTTCAGCCGCGAGCTACGTGGGAATGCGTTTTCCCCCACGTTCCTGCCACGTGCTGATCTGGTGACAGCTTAGCTCCATTCCAATCTCCGGGAGGCTGAAATCTCACGTTTTGGACGCAATTTCGCCTTTTGTGAATATGCCTGAAGTGAGGATGAGTTAATCTGCTCGAATCGGGCTGCGAGCGATCAAGTGCGCCTATCAGCCGGGCTTTGGGCGTGTGGCGGCGCGGTATGATATTCGGAGGCCAATGCCGGGCGCCGGACCTTTTCAACCGCCCGCAGCTGCAATGCCAGATACAACTGCCACACAGAACGGGTGACTGCCACCGTGAGCACAACAGATACGCCGCTGAACGCTTCCCGGGCCTCCGGCCCAGGGTTTGCCCGTAAGGCCAAGGCGTATCTCGCCCTCACCAAGCCGCGCGTCATCGAACTGCTGCTGGTCAGCACTCTGCCCACCATGATCTACGCGGAGCGGGGTTTCCCGTCCATCGGCCTGATCCTGGCCACACTGGTAGGTGGCGCCTTCGCCGCGGGCAGCGCCGGCGCGTTCAACTGCTACATCGACCGCGACATCGACAAACTGATGGCCCGCACCGAGAACCGGCCACTGGTCACCGGTGAAGTCACTCCGCGCGAAGCGCTGGTCTTCTCATGGCTGCTGGGCGCTGCGGCCATCGCCATCCTCTGGTTTGGCGCCAACCCGCTGTCGGCCTGGCTCGGGCTCGGAGCCATTTTCTTCTACGTCGTGATCTACACGATCATCCTGAAGCGGCGCACAGCCCAGAACATCGTCTGGGGCGGAGCAGCCGGCTGTTTCCCGGTGCTGATTGCCTGGGCCGCCGTCACCAACTCGGTGGAATGGCCGGCCATCATCCTCTTCATGGTGATCTTCCTCTGGACGCCGCCGCACTACTGGCCGCTGTCCATGCGCTACGGCGAGGATTACCGCAACGCCAAGGTACCCATGCTTGGAGCCATCGCCGGCGCCAAGGTGGTGTCCGTGCAGGTGGTCCTGTACGCCTGGGCCATGGTGGCGTGTTCACTGCTGATGGTTCCGGCGGGCGGCGCCGGGTGGGTCTACACGGTCACAGCCGTGCTGGCCGGCGCGTGGTTCCTCTATGAGTCGCACGCTCTCTACAACCGCGCGCAGCGTGAGGACATCCCGGACAAGCGGGCCATGAAGGTCTTCCACGGCTCCATCAGCTACCTCACCCTGCTGTTCATTGCCCTGGCCGCGGATCCTTTCATTGGACCTGCTGTCATAGGCAACTAGACACCACCCATGTGCCGACGAGCGGCCCGGACTTTAGAGTCCGGGCCGTTCTCCTTTTAATCGCCGGGGCGAACCGGGCACCCCGGCACGAATGCGGGTAACTGAGAATGACTAATTTTGTCATGTCCGTCACTTTAAGTGTAATCCTGCGTGACAACCTGCATACGGTGGACTGGATCCTTCCCGCGAAGCAAAGGAAATCCAATGACGCCCGGCCCAGCCACAACAACAGCCTCCAACCACAGCCCGCCCGGCGGACAGCGCGGCCGAGCCAACCGCTTCCGGCCTTTTCTGTCGAACCTGGGTGCTGACGTGCCCGCCTCCCTGGTCGTGTTCCTGGTGGCGCTGCCGCTGTCCCTCGGGATCGCTGCTGCCTCCGGTGCGCCGATCATGGCCGGACTCATCGCCGCGGCTGTCGGCGGCATCGTCGCCGGAAGCCTGGGCGGCGCTCCGCTGCAGGTCAGCGGACCGGCCGCTGGCCTGACCGTGATTGTCGCCGGGCTGGTCCAGGAATTCGGCTGGCAGGCCACCTGTGCCATCACGGCCGCTGCTGGCGTCGTACAACTTTTGCTCGGCGTGAGCAGGGTGGGGAGGGCTGCCCTGGCGGTCTCGCCAGTGGTGGTCAAGGCGATGCTTGCCGGCATCGGCGTCACCATCATGGTCCAGCAGATCCACGTGCTCCTGGGCTCCGGCCCGGCAGGCTCCGCGATCGAGAACCTGGCCAACCTCCCGGCGGCCATCACCAACGTCGAGATCCATGCGGCACTGCTTGGGCTCACCGTGGTGATCATCCTCGTGGCCTGGAAGCACCTGCCCGCCGCGGTACGGAAAGCCCCCGGCCCCCTGGCTGCAGTTGCTGCCGTCACCGCGTTGTCGGTACCGCTGGCGCCGGCCGTGGAGCGGATCTCCTTTTCGGGCTCCATCCTGGACGCTGTGGCCCTGCCTGCACTGCCCGAAGGGAACTGGCGCGCCGTAGCCTTCGCTGTCCTGTCGATGGCGCTTATCGCCAGTATCGAATCGCTCTTGTCAGCCGTCGCCGTGGACAAGATGCACTCCGGTCCGCGGACCAACCTCAACAAGGAGCTGATGGGCCAGGGAACGGCCAACATCCTCTCCGGTGCCCTGGGCGGCCTGCCGGTCACCGGCGTCATTGTCCGCAGCGCCACGAACGTGGAAGCCGGTGCCAAGTCACGGACTTCCGCCATCCTGCACGGCGTGTGGATCCTCATCTTCTCGGCGCTTTTCGCCGGCATGATCCAGCTCATTCCGCTGTCGGTGCTGGCGGGGCTGCTCCTGGTCATCGGGGCCAAGCTGATCAAGGTTGCCGACATCCGTACCAGCAGGCGCACCGGCGACCTGCTGATCTACGTCGTGACCCTCTTCTGCGTCGTCTTCCTCAATCTGCTGGAGGGCGTGCTCATCGGCCTGGCGCTTGCCGCGGCCAGCGTGCTGTGGCGCGTGCTGCGCGCGGCAATCCGCGTACACGAGCCAGTCTCGCCGTCGTCGGCATGGCGGATCACCATCGCCGGATCGTGCAGCTTCTTCGCCCTGCCGCGCCTGAACCGCGTATTGCACTCGGTGCCGGCAGGAAACGCCGTGGTGGTTGAACTCAATGCCGATTACGTGGACCACGCCTTCCGTGAATCCCTGGTGGCCTGGCGCGACCAGTACCGTGCCGCCGGCGGCTCCGTCGATCTTGAGGAACACGGGAACACGCTGTTCCAGGACGCCGAGCACAGGGCGCCACAGCGGCAGGAAGCCCGCGAACTTCCGCTGCCTCCGCGCAACTCCCGGACCGCGGACGGCACTGACGACTGTGACCGGCGCGGCAGTGAACGGCTGCCGGCAGTCCTGGCGGGAATCAGCAAGTACCACCGACGCTTCGCTGACCAGGTCCGTCCCCTGGTGGAGGACCTGGCGGAGCAGCAGCATCCGGATACGCTCTTCGTGGCGTGCGTCGATTCGAGGGTCAACCCCAACCTCATCACCAGCAGCGGCCCGGGCGACCTGCTGACCCTCCGCAACATCGGCAATGTGGTCTGCCATGACGGCCAGGACGCCTCCATCGACTCGGCGCTTTCGTTCGCGGTCAAGGGCCTCGAGGTAAACACCATCGTGGTGTGCGGGCACTCGAACTGCGGTGCCATGAAGGCCGTCATCGCCGACGCCGAAGGCGCGGGGAACCCGGGACTGGGTGCCGGCTTCGACGCCTGGCTGGAGCATGCGCGTCCCAGCTACCTTGAACTGCTGGCGGACCACCCCGTGGCGCGGGCCGCTGCGGCGGCGGGCTACTGCCGCCTCGACCAGCTGGGCATGGTGAATGTCGCAGTCCAGCTCAGCAAGCTCGACAACCATCCGGTGGTTGGTCCCGCCATCGCCGCCGGGGATGTCCAGGCCACCGGGCTCTTCTACGACATCGCCACCGCCCGAGTGGTCCTGGTGACACCGCACGGCATTGAGTCCCTGGATCCGGCCCAAGCCTTGGTGCAGGCAACTGGCGCGGCAGCCGGCTGAGCACCGACGCAAACCGCCTTAAAACGTGAGGGCGCCCCGGTCTGGAACCGGGGCGCCCTGACGTTTAAGGTGTTACTCCACCGGGCTGGACCTGGCGAGGTCCCAGGCATTCGTGGCGGTGGCCATCAGCAGCGCGGCGCCCAGCATATGGGCGCCCACCAGCAGGGCCGGAATGCCGTTGTAGTACTGGGTGAAACCAATGACCGCCTGCAGGACCGTGACGCCGAGCAGGCCGAACACGGCCGTCCGGAACGGTCCGGCAATGCGGCGCATCAGTACCAGGACAAGCGCCACCAGCGAACCCGCAGTCACGAGGTAGGCCGGAACGGCGTGGATGTGCGAGAAGAGGTCCCAGTCCAGGCCGTTGCGGGGTGCATCCGCGTCACCTGCGTGCGGTCCGGCTCCGGTGACAACCACGCCCAGCATTACGGCCAGGGCGGAGAACAGCGCGACGGCGGACGTCACCGGACGCAGGGTCCCCGGCAGCGGGCGCAGGGACACCGTCATGTAGCGGCCGGTGCGGCCATAGGCCCTGTTGACCAGCAGGGTGGCGAACACCACCAGGGCCATGGAGACCAGGAAGTGCAGGCCCACCACCCAAGGATTGAGGCCGGTGAGGACGGTGATGCCGCCGATGACGGCCTGGGCGGGGATGCTGGCCAGAAGGCCGAGCGCCAGCAGGAAAAGGTCGCGGCGTTCCTTGCGGAGGTTCCACAAGTACACCAGCATCAGGGCCGCGACGGCGGCGAGGGCGAAGGTCAGGAGCCGGTTGCCGAACTCGATGAAGCCGTGGATGCCCATTTCCGCCGTGTTGACCAGCGATGTGTCGGTGCAGCGCGGCCATGTGGGGCAGCCCAGGCCCGAGGCCGTGAGCCGCACGGCGCCGCCGGTCACCACCAGCAGTGTCTGTCCGATCAGGGAGGCCACGGCCAGGCGGCGCACCCTGGCGTCGACTGTGCGGGGAAGCCGCGATGCCAGGCGGCCGGCGAACTGGGGGAGGCGCGAAGCCGTGCTCACGAATATCTCAATTCCACTTGAACCAACGGATGGCTGCTGCTCCGGCAATCGCCGTCCAGAGCACCAGGATGAGGGCGGCCCCGCCGTTGAGGGCGCCATGGAGGAAGGCGTCGCGAAGGGATTCACCCAGGGCGCCGGAGGGCAGGAAATGCACAATGGATTGCGCGGCGGCGGGAAGCCTGTCGGCCGGAATCACGATTCCGCCCATGGCACCCAGGAGGATCCACAGCAGGTTGGTGATGGCGAGCGTTGCCTCCGGCCGGACGGTACCGGCAACCAGCAGGCCCAGTGACGTGAACGCCGCCGCACCCAGGACCAGCAGGACCAGGCCGGGCAGCCAGCCCGCGGCGACGGGCTGCCAGCCCAGGGCAAACGCCACTGCGGACACCACCACGATCTGCAGGCACAGCACCACCAGCACCGACAGGACCTTGCCCGCAATCAGGCCGCCGCGGCCAAGGGGGGTGGTGGAGAGGAACCGGAGCACGCCGTAGCGGCGGTCGAAGCCTGTTGCGATGCCCTGGCCGGTGAAGGCCGTGGACATGGCGCACAGGGCCAGGATGCCCGGAACGGCAACGTTGACGCGGCTCGGCCCCAGACCATCAAGGAAGGGCGTGACGGTGAGGCCCACCAGGGCAAGCAGCGGCAGCACCACGGCAAGGATCAGCTGTTCACCGTTCCGCAGCATGGTGATGGCTTCATATTTGCCCTGTAGGAGAACGCGCCGAAGCAGGGAAGCAGGGTGCTGGCGGCCGCCGGCCGCTTCCGCCAGGCCGTTCCCGGGAGCACTGCCCGCGGCAGTACCGGTCCCGTTCATCGAATGTCCTTTCCAGAGATGTCCAGGAAGACGTCTTCAAGGCTACGCGCCTGCAGGCTCATGGCGGCGGGCATGATGCCCATCGCTTCCCACCAGGCAGCCAGCGCCGCCAGGTGTGCCGGCGTGAGTGCTCCCGTCACTGAATAGCTGCCCGCACGGGTCTCGGCGACGGCGATGGACGCGGGGAGTACAGCGGAAACATCCAGGCCCGGCTGCGCTTCGAACACCAGCGTCCGGACGTGGTCAGCCCCGCTGTCAACGGCCGGTTCGCGCTGCAGGAGCTGCTGCACTGTTCCTTCGGCAACGTTGCGGCCGCCGTCGATGATGTAGACGTAGTCCGCCAGGCGCTGGGCATCGTCCATCAGGTGGGTGGTGAGGATGATGCCCATTCCGCTGCTGCGGAGCTCGGAGATGAGGTCGAAGACGAGGGCGCGGGACTGCGGGTCGAGCCCGGCGCTCGGTTCATCGAGGAAAAGGACCTCGGGCCTGCCCACCAGGGCCGCCGCCAGGGCGAGCCGCTGTTTCTGTCCGCCGGACAGCCTCCGCACGCCGGTGCGGCTGAACGTATCGATGCCCAGCCGCTCCACCAGGTCCTCCACGGGCCAGGGGTTCGCGTACAGGCCGGCGATGTGCCGCAGCAGCGGCACGGGCTTGGCCGACGGCGGGAGCCCGCCGTCCTGGAGCATCACGCCTACACGGGAGCGCAGGTCTGCGCCGGCGGAGGCAGGATCCTCGCCGAGAAGTTTGATGGTTCCGCCGCTCCGCCGCTGGAGGCCCTGCGCGCACTCAAGCGTGGTGGTCTTTCCGGCGCCGTTGGGTCCCAACAGGGCCGTCACCTCGCCGCGCCCGGCGATCAGCGAGACATCGCTGACTACCCTCAGCATCTTTCCGTCCAGGCTGGCCAGCGGGCCGACGTCCTTAACGAGTCCACTGATGGACAGGACGGGGGATTGGGGGGATCGCACCCCAGTATTCTACGGGATGTAGTACTTGCCGGGTCCCGCCGTGCTGCCAGGGGAAGGTCAGCCTGCCCTTACTGGAGCCGGGGACTAAATTACGACATGATTGTGTTGTGTATTCCGTGAGCAATGCTACTGCTGTGCCTATCGCCGGGCACGGGGCCGCGCAGGCCCAGGAAGGGCGCGCCCAAACTGTGCCCGGTCCCGTGGCTGACGCCGATGAGCGCACCCGCGACCGCGTGCTCTCGGCTGTCCTGGAACACGGACCCGTCAGCGCGGCCGAGCTTGGCGACATGCTGGGCTTCACTCCGGCGGCAGTCCGCCGGCACCTCGACCATTTATCCCGTGCCGGCATCATCGAAGTCAAGAGGGTGGCCAGGGCCGGGGCGGGTGCCGGACGCCCCGCGCGCCGTTACGTCCTCAGCTCCGAAGGCCAGTCGAGCCTGGGCAACGATTACCTGGACATTGCCGCGCTGGCGCTCCAGCAGCTCCAGAAAGCAGCAGGACCGGACGCCGTCCGTGCCTTTGCGGTCGAGCGCTTCGCTGAGATGGAACGGCGCTACGCCCCCGAAATCGACAAGGCGGGGCCGGACATCGCTGACCGGGCCAGGGCTCTCGCCGAAGCACTCAGCAGGGACAACTTCGTTGCGTCCGCAGCCTCCATCGAGGCCAAGGCTCCACTGCCGGCCGCGCTCTCCAGCGTCCAGCTGTGCCAAGGCCACTGCCCCATCCAGCAACTCGCGGCCCGCTTCCCGGTGTTCTGCGACGTGGAAACCGAAGTGTTCTCACGGCTGGTGGGCGTCGACGTGCGCCGCCTGTCCACACTGGCCCGCGGCGGGCACGTCTGCACCACCCACATTCCCACAGGCAGGCTGTCTGCGCCCGGGCCCACAAGGCCTTCTGCAGCCCCCGCCAGCCTGAACGAAGTAACAAACCATCAGCAAGAAAGGCCGTGATGACGGACCAACTATCAGAGAAAGCAGTAGCCGAAAACACTGTGATCTCGGAGATTCTGGAAAAGAATCCCGAGCTCCACGGCATCGGCAACTACGAGTACGGCTGGGCTGACAAGAACGATGTCGGCGCCAACGCACGCCGTGGACTCGACGAAGAGGTAGTCCGCGACATCTCGGCTAAGAAGAGCGAGCCTGAGTGGATGCTGGACCTTCGCCTCAAGGGGCTGAAGTACTTCGACCGCAAGCCCATGCCCACCTGGGGTGCAGACCTCTCAGGCATCGACTTCGACAACATCAAGTACTTTGTGCGCTCCACGGAGAAGCAGGCCACCAGCTGGGAGGAACTGCCCGAGGACATCAAAAACACGTACGACAAGCTCGGCATCCCCGAGGCTGAAAAGCAGCGCCTGGTCTCCGGCGTCGCCGCCCAGTATGAGTCCGAGGTTGTCTACCACCAGCTGCGTGAGGACCTTGAGAAGCAGGGCGTCATCTTCCTGGACACCGACACGGCGCTGAAGGAACACCCGGAAATCTTCCAGGAGTACTTCGGCACCATCATCCCGGTTGGTGACAACAAGTTCGCCTCGCTCAACACGGCTGTCTGGTCCGGCGGTTCCTTCGTTTACGTCCCCAAGGGCGTTCACGTGGACATCCCGCTGCAGGCCTACTTCCGCATCAACACCGAGAACATGGGCCAGTTCGAACGGACCCTGATCATCGCCGACGAGGACTCTTACGTCCACTACATCGAAGGCTGCACGGCGCCGATCTACACGTCGGACTCCCTGCACTCTGCCGTGGTGGAAATCGTGGTCAAGAAGGGCGCCCGCGTCCGGTACACCACCATCCAGAACTGGTCCAACAACGTGTACAACCTGGTGACCAAGCGTGCCATCTGCGAAGAAGGCGCCACCATGGAATGGGTGGATGGCAACATCGGCTCGAAGGTGACCATGAAGTACCCGGCCGTGTACCTGGTGGGTGAGCACGCCAAGGGTGAAACCCTGTCCATCGCGTTCGCCGGTGAAGGCCAGCACCAGGACACGGGCTCGAAGATGGTCCACATCGCGCCCAACACCAAGAGCTCCATCATCTCCAAGTCGGTGGCCCGCGGCGGCGGCCGTGCAGCCTACCGCGGCCTGGTCCAGGTCCGCGAAGGCGCCAAGCACTCCGCCAACACCGTGCGCTGTGACGCCTTGCTGGTGGACACCATCTCGCGGTCTGACACCTACCCCTACATCGACATCCGCGAGGACGATGTACAGCTGGGACACGAGGCAACTGTTTCGCGAGTCAGCGAGGAGCAGCTGTTCTACCTCATGTCCCGCGGCATGCCCGAGGACGAGGCCATGGCCATGATCGTGCGCGGCTTCATCGAGCCGATCGCCCGTGAGCTCCCCATGGAATACGCCCTCGAGCTGAACCGCCTCATCGAACTCCAGATGGAAGGATCCGTCGGTTAATGACTGCCGAAGCTACTACTGAAAAGGCCCGCATCGGCGCGCCGTCAATCGCCGGTTTCACTGAGGAAGGCGAACACCTGGTCGCCTCCAAGGTGGACCGCCACCACAGCCACGGCACACAGGTCATGGCCTCCCGCGCGGAGCGCCTCACCAGCCACGATGTCGCTGACTTCGCCCTGCCCAACGGCCGCGAAGAGGAATGGCGCTTCACCCCGGTCCGCGAGCTGGCCAACCTGCTCTCGGACTCGCCTTCGGACGCCGGCGCGCTCGGCGTCACGGTCGAAGGCCCGGACTCCTTTGTCCAGGGTGTCCTCCGCGCCGGTGAGGCCCCCCGCGGTGCCACACTGGTCCCCGCAGACCGTGCCGCCGTCGTCGCTTCCGCAAATGTGGAGGAGGCCCAGCTCATCCGCATTCCCGCGGACGCCGAACTGGACCAGCCCATCCGAGTGCTCATGACCGGCAACGGCGCAGGCCGCCGCACCAACACGCACCATGTCATCGAGGCCGGCGCGAACAGCCGCGCCGTGGTGATCCTGGAACACGACGGTTCCGCCGACCACAACGGCAACGTGGAGGTCTTCGTCCGTGAAGGCGCCCAGCTGACCGTGGTCTCCGTCCAGCTCTGGGAAGACGACGCACGCCACCTGGCCCAGCACGACGCCGAGGTTTCCAAGGACGCCGTGTACAAGCACATCGCGGTGACCCTTGGCGGCAAGATCGTCCGGTTGAACTCCAACGTCCGCTTCGCCGGTGAAGGCGCCGATGCCGAACTCCTCGGCCTCTACTTCGCCGACGCAGGCCAGCACCTGGAGCACCGTTCGTTCGTTGACCACAACCTGGCCAACTGCAAGTCGAACGTCCTCTACAAGGGCGCACTGCAGGGCAAGGGTGCGCACACCGTCTGGGTGGGCGACGTCCTCATCCAGAAGCAGGCCGAAGGCACCGACTCCTACGAGAAGAACCAGAACCTGGTCCTGACCGACGGCTGCCGCGCGGACTCCGTGCCTAACCTCGAAATCGAGACCGGCCTGATCGAGGGTGCCGGCCACGCCAGCTCCACCGGCCGTTTCGACGACGAGCACCTGTTCTACCTGATGGCACGCGGCATCCCTGAGGATGTTGCCCGCCGCCTGGTGGTCCGCGGCTTCCTCAACGAGATCATCCAGCAGATCAAGGTCCCGGCACTCGAAGAGCGCCTGACCGAGGCTGTGGAACGCGAACTCTCGGCAACGGAAAACTAGACGACAGGCAGGCAGGAACACATGAGTGGTAAGCCCAAGGGCGAGCTGGTGTGCAGCGCCAATGACATCAAGGTCAAGCAGGCGCTGCGCATCCTGATCGACGACTACCCCGTCGCCGTGGTCAGGGATTCGATGGGTGACATCCACGCCATCGGCGACACCTGCTCGCACGCTGACATTTCGCTGTCCGAAGGCGACGTGGAAGGCTGCGCGATCGAATGCTGGGGGCACGGCTCCCAGTTCGACCTGCGCAGCGGCCAGCCACTCCAGCTTCCCGCCTACGACCCCGTTCCGGTGTTCGCCATCGAGCTCGACGGCGACGACGTCTACGTGGATGTCACCAACGTTTTGAACGGCGCGGCAGTAAACAACTACTGAGCGCCCCGCAGCACAGACTTACGAACGAACAGAAAGAAGAGCATGTCAACTCTTGAGATCAAGGACCTGCACGTCAGCATTGAGACGGAACAGGGCACCAAGGAGATCCTGAAGGGCGTCAGCCTCACCATCCGCACGGGTGAAACCCACGCCATCATGGGCCCCAACGGATCCGGCAAGTCCACCCTGGCCTCCACCATCGCAGGCCACCCCCGCTACACGGTCACCAGCGGTTCCATCACCCTGGACGGCGAAGACGTCCTGGAGATGAGCGTTGACGCGCGTGCCCGCGCCGGAGTCTTCCTGGCCATGCAGTACCCGGTGGAGGTTCCCGGCGTCACCATGACCAACTTCCTGCGCACCGCGAAGACCGCGATCGACGGCGAAGCACCCAAGCTGCGCACCTGGACCAAGGACGTCAAGGACGCCATGGGGAAGCTGCGCA
This sequence comes from Pseudarthrobacter sp. SL88, assembly GCF_026672455.1. Taxonomy (NCBI): domain Bacteria; kingdom Bacillati; phylum Actinomycetota; class Actinomycetes; order Micrococcales; family Micrococcaceae; genus Pseudarthrobacter; species Pseudarthrobacter sp. SL88. The sequence continues at coordinate 1,918,176 of NZ_JAPPRD010000001.1, read as the reverse complement.
TCGACGCCGACTTCGCCGAGCGCAACGTCAACGAGGGCTTCTCCGGCGGTGAAAAGAAGCGCGTGGAGATCCTGCAGCTTGAGCTCTTCAAGCCGAAGTTCGCCGTGCTGGACGAGACGGACTCCGGCCTGGACGTCGACGCTCTCAAGATCGTTTCCGAAGGCGTCAACCGCGCACACGCCGAGGGCAACATGGGCACGCTGCTCATCACGCACTACACCCGCATCCTGCGCTACATCAAGCCTGACTACGTCCACGTCTTCGTTGACGGCCAGGTTGTCGAGGAAGGCGGCCCGGAACTGGCTGACCGCCTCGAAGAAGAAGGCTACGACCGCTACGCCAAGGGTGCAGGCGCTGCCATCATTGCCGCTGAAGCCGCAGCACAGGCCTAGTTAGGACTTGCGATGACCGAAATCAAGCCGGGCCGCACGGCCCTGGAAGACGTCGAGGAAGCGCTCAAGGACGTCATTGATCCCGAGCTTGGCGTCAACGTGGTGGACCTTGGGCTGCTGTACGGCCTGAAGTACTCCGATGACGACGGTGCGCTCCTGATCGACATGACGCTCACTACGGCGGCCTGCCCCCTCACCGATGTCCTCGAGGAACAGGTGGGCAAAGCCCTGGAAAGCGTTGTGGATGACTGGCGCCTGAACTGGGTGTGGATGCCGCCATGGGGTCCTGAGCGGATCACCGACGACGGCAAGGACCAGATGCGGGCCCTCGGCTTCAACATCTGAAATACCTGAAGTACGACGACGGCCGGTCACCTTCTCCACGAAGGTGACCGGCCGTTGTGCTTGGGCTAAAGGGTGGGGGCGCTGAACGTGTCGCACTGCTTGATGTCGCCGGACTCGTAGCCGCGGGCAAACCAGCGTTGGCGTTCCTCGCTGGAACCATGCGTCCAGCCTTCAGGGGAAACGCGTCCGGTGGCGGCCTTCTGGATGCGGTCGTCGCCCACGGAGGCGGCGGCGGAGAGGGCATCGTTGACGTCCTGCTGCTTCAACGGCTCCAGGTACGGCTGGCCGGTATCGGGGTTCGGCGTCGTGGACGCGTATTTGGCCCACAGCCCGGCATAGCAGTCGGCCTGCAGCTCTGTTCGGACGGAACCGGATTCCGGGCCCTGCGGATCCTGCTGGGCCCGGCCCAGGTCACCGAGGACATTCTGGATGTGGTGGCCGAACTCATGGGCCACCACGTACTCCTGCGCGAGCGGACCGCCGGAGGAACCGAACCGGTCCACCAGTTCCTGGAAGAACCCGGGATCGAAGTAGGCGGTGGTGTCCGTGGGGCAGTAGAACGGGCCTACCTCGGAGGTCGCTGCACCGCACCCGGTGTTGGTGCCGCCCGTGAAGATCACGGCTTCCGGCCGCGGGTACTGCACGTTGTACTGCTGCAGGTAGCCGGGCCAGAACGCGTTCAGGCTGTTGACCGTGCCGGTGATCCGGCAGTCCAGCCGGGCGTCGGCATCGGCGCCGGTACTGCAGGCAGGAGCACTGCCCTGGGTCTGGGGCTGCTCCCCAGTTCCACCACCGGTGAGGCCCCCCAGCAGGTTGGGGTCGATGCCGAGCAGCAGCGCTACGAGCAGCACAAGTCCGCCGCCGATGCCGCCGCCGACTTTTACGCCGCGGCCCATGCCCCGCCGGTCCTGGACCTGGGACGGATCGAGCTGCACATTGTCGTTGAAACTCATATCGTCACAATACCCGCGGATCGGCCGCCCAATCAGGGCCGCCGGTAAAGTTGATCCGATGCCTTTCCTTGACCGAATCCAGCGCTGGGCCACCGAACGGCCGCACGGCACAGCTGTGGCCGTTGCCGGCCGCCGGCTGTCCTGGGCCGAGTTGCGGGGCGGTGCGGCTGCAATGGTTCCGAAGACGGAATCGGTGACCACGCTGTGTGAAGCCAATTCGACTGATTTCGCGCTGAAGCTTGCCGCGGCCGTCGCCGGCGGCCGCCAGTGCGCCGTCCTGGATCCTGCCTGGCCCGCGCACCTGCAGGAGGATATCGTCCGGCGGGTCCAGTCGTCAGCGGACCCGGCGGCGGTCGCTCCGGACGATCCCCTGGCGGACGGTGCGCCCGGCTCAACGTTCCTGATCGGCCTCACGTCAGGCACCACATCCGTGCCAAAGGCGTTCACCCGGTCGCGGCGTTCGTGGCAGGAGTCCTTTGAGGCCTCCATCGAGTTCTTCGGCCTGCGCCGGGACGATGTGACACTCGCCCCCGGACCGCTGGCCGCCAGCCTGAATCTCTACGCCCTGGCCGAGTGCCTCTACGCCGGATCCGAATTCCAGACCCTGGAACACTTCGACGTCGGCGACGTCCACGCAGCCGTCACCCATGACCGCGTGACCCGCCTGGTGCTGGTGCCCACCATGCTGCGGATGCTGAGCGAACGCGGGCTGACCGGGTGTGTGGACGCATCAGGCATCCGGACCATCGTCTGCGCCGGTTCAAAGCTTGATGCCAGGACCCTGGAAGCGGCCCGCCGCTGGGCTCCCAATGCCACCATTTACGAGTACTACGGCGCCTCGGAACTGAGCTTCGTCTCAGGTGCCGGCCTGTCCGCCCACCAGCCACCCGCCGTCGGGAGCACCTGCATAGGACAGCCGTTTCCCGGCGCTGAGGTGCGCATCCTTGATGACGCCGGGCAGCCGGTACCGGACGGCGGGTACGGGAACATCTGTGTGCGCAGCGGCATGGTCAGCAACGGCTACCTGTGGGGCGACGACGGCGAGGCCCTGCGGTCCTTCGGCGACTGGCACACCGTGGGAGACCAGGGTTACCTCGGCCCGGACGGGCTGCATATCCTGGGCCGCCGGGCTGACATGATCCTCACCTCGGGCCGGAACGTCTACCCGCACGAGGTGGAGCTGGCGCTCTGCGCATTGCCCGGTGTTTCCGCCGCCATCGCCGCCGGAATGCCGGACGACCTGCGCGGGCAAAAGGTGGTGGCCGGCGTCGTCCCGTCCCACGGCGGGATCACCGCGACCCAGCTGCGGTCAGGCCTGGAGGACATCCTGGCCCGGGACAAGCGTCCGCTGCAGTACTTCGTCCTCGCCGAGCTTCCCGTCACGGACCGCGGCAAGGTCAGCCGCAACCTGCTGCTGGACTGGATCGCCCATAGGGATCCACGGGTGAAGAGCCTTGGCAGCTGACCTTCTTCCGGCGGACCGCCAGCCCGTGATCATCGCGGCCCGCCGGACCCCTGTGTGCCGGACCAATGGCGCCCTGCGGACCGTCCGCGCCCATGAACTCCTTGCACCGGTGCTCAGCGGCCTGCTCCACGAAACTGCCGCGGCACCCGGCGCGGTGACCGACGTCGTCATTGGCAACGCGGTGGGCGGCGGCGGAAATGTTGCCCGGCTGGCCCTCCTGGACGCAGGGTTGCCCGTGAGTGTTCCTGGCATCACCGTGGACCGCCAGTGCGGGTCCGGCCTGGACGCGATCGCCCTCGCCGCGCAGCTGGTGGCCGCCGGCGGGAACCCGCTCTATCTCGCGGGGGGAGTGGAGAGCACCAGCACGGCTCCCTTGCGCGCGCACAGGAAGTCCGACGGCGGCCCGGAGTTCTACGACCGCGCCCAGTTCGTGCCGTCACGTTTTGGCGACCCGGACATGGGTGTGGCCGCAGAGACGGTGGCCCGGAGGTATGGCATTGCCCGGGACCGGCAGGACGCCTTTGCCCTCGGCAGCCACCGGAAGGCCCTGGAGGCCATGGCGGAGGGCCGCTATGAGCGGGAGATTGTTCCGCTGGCTACGGCCGGAGGGACGGTAGCGGCTGATGACGGCCCGAGGCGCGGTCTCACCCCTGCAGTCATGGGGCGGTTCCCCGCCGCGTTCGTGGCCGGGGGAACTGTCACCGCTGGAAACTCCTGCTTCGACGCGGACGCGGCGTCCGCCGTCGTGATGACCTCCCTGCAGCGGGCCCGCGAACTCGGCGCCGAAGACGGGCTCCTGGTGCTGGGCACATGTACCGCCGGGGTGGAACCGGACGTGCTGGGCGTGGGTGCCGCCGAGGCGGCACGGAGACTGCTGTCCGCCCATGGCGTGGAGGCTGCCGGGCTGGACCTGGTGGAATTCAACGAGGCGTTCGCCTCCCAGGTTCTGGCCTGCTTTGATGAATTGGGCATAGATCCTGCCCGCGCCAATCTTGACGGCGGAGCGCTTGCCCTGGGGCACGCCTACGGTGCCTCCGGCGCCGTGCTGGTGACCAGGCTGCTTGCCCAGGCGCGGAGGGAAGGAACGCCCCGTAGCCTGGGGCTGGCCATGATCAGCAGCGCCGGCGGCATGGGAACGGCGGCCCTGCTGCGCTACGGACACCTGGACTGACCCGCAGTCCGTCCGCCGCTTAGTCCCCGGGGCCGTCGTCTCCAGCGTCTCCGAGCCCCCTGGCGGCGAGCGCCTCACCGGTCTGCCGGGCGTAGGCCACCGAGGTGATGAAAACCGGCAAAACCAGTGCCCGCGGGTTCCGCTCCAGCCCCCGTGCCCTTGCGGAATCCCTGACGTCGGCGAAGGCGCCGGCGATGTAGGGGATGCTGCGCAGCATGACTCCGATGGTGAGTGCGAACCGCTCCGGATCGGCTCCGAAACGCTGGAATGGTGTTGCGGCCGCAACCACGCCGTCCAGGATCCTCTGGACGGGGGTGGTGGCCGTCAGCAGGGACGCGGCCACCACGCAGACCAGGATGTTCAGGACGATCCTGCCCGCTGTGGGCGCACCCAGCTGCCACCACTGGAAGAGCCCGATCACCAGGAGCACCGGAAACAGCGGGCGGACCACACGCCCCAGCCGCTTCGGCCCGGCTCCGGTCAAAAGGAACAGCCCGCACAGCGCAGCCAGCACCGCCAGGGATACGCCCCAGTCGACAACCAGGAACGATGCCAGGCCGCAGGCGAACACCAGCAGGAATTTCAGGGCCAGGGGCGACCGGTGGATGAAGGAGTTGCCCGGCACATAGTTGGCCAGCAGGAACCCGTGGCCCCTCATGGCGTGGCCGGACCGGTGGCCGGGCCGGTGGGGTGCCGCATGCCGTCCAGGCACAGGGCACGGTAGAAGGCGACGGCGTCTGCCGGAGCGCCGTCGAACGCCACCGTTCCGTTCTCGATCACCAGGACCCGGTCCATGTCCAGGGCCAGCTCGAGGTCATGGGTGGACATGATGACCTGCTGCTCCAGTCCTCCAAGGGTATGGCGCAGCAGTTCCCGGTTCCTGAGATCCAGGAGCGTGGACGGTTCGTCCAGGACCAGCACCGAGGGGTTGACGGCCAGGACCGCCGCGAGTGCCATCAACTGGCGTTCCCCGCCGGAGAGTTCGTAGATGCTTTGGTCGGCCAGGGGCAGCAGGCCGAGGTGGTCGAGTGCGGCTTCGGCCATGGTTTGCCGTTCGCGGCCGTTCCGGACAGAGCGGCGCAGCGACAGCTCAACGTCCTCCCGGCCGGTGGGCATGACCAGCTGGGAAAGCGGGTCGGTGAAGACGAAGCCGACGCTCCGGCGGACTTTCCGGACCGAGCGGACTGTATCGTCGCCGTCGACAGCTACTTTGCCCGCCGTTGGCTGAATGAGTCCGTTTACCAGGCGCAGCAGCGTGGACTTGCCGGAACCGTTGGAGCCGATGACGCCCACGCGACGTTCCGCCAGGCGGAGGTTCACCCCGTCGAGGAGGACCTTGGGCGTGGGGGAGTGGTCCGTTTCTACGGTGACCGTTACCTGGTCAAAGGCGACAACTGGCACTGACGTTCTTCCTAGGCCTTGGCGCGCTGGACAGGTGACTGGCTGCGGCGCGAGCGGCGGACCAGAATGTCCGGGAAGGCGCGGTGCAGGGCAACGGCGATCCCGGCGGCGAGGACGTTCTTGACGATGTCCCCTGGGTAGAAGACGACGTCGCTGAGGAAGGCCTGGCCAAGGGTGGTTTTGGCGTTGATCGCGATGCCGGCGACGCCCAGGGTGTGGACGGTGACAATGCTGGTCACCGTGGCCGCGAGGAAGAACCACAGCGCGCGGGCCTTGGTGGTGCGGCGGATCACCACCGTTGCCAGCCATCCGACAAGTGCGGCAGCTATGGGAAAAGCGATGATGTAGCCCGCGGACGGGCCGGCAAGGATGCCCAAGCCGCTGCGGCCCTGGCTGAAGATGGGCAGCCCGGCAAGGCCCAGGAGGGTGTAGAGGCCGACGGCGGCGAAGCCCCTTCCGGGTCCGAGCACCAGGCCGGTCAGCATGACGGCGAGGGTCTGGAAGGTGATGGGGACGCCGAAGCCGTTCACCGCCAGGCCCGGCACGAGCGCGGCGCCGGCCACCAGTGCGGCGAAGACGCCGATGAGTCCAAGGTCGGTGGCGTTCCAGCGGCGGCGCCCGGATGGAAGGTCTGAGGTGACGGCAGTGTCGGTGTTGCTCATGGCGGTCCTGTCGGGGTTGTACAAGCGGAATCTAATGTACAGCCGACGTTACTGGGACGGAACAGGGCCCATTTTGTAGGGGACCTACTAAGCGGCGGGCCCGGAGATTGGGGGCAGGGCACAACGGCGGGCGGAACCGGCTGGTTGGCTCGCCGTTGCGGGAGGGACGGCATCTGGCATGCCGTCTCTCCCGCCGTTCCCTCGCTAGTTCAGCGCCGGAGTATCAGTGGGAATGACACCGGCTCCGTACAGATCCGTGGCAAGGTCGCGCAGGGCCCGGAGTGCCACCCTTTGGGTGAAGGGGCCGTACGACACCCTCGCCACGCCAAGTTCCTGGAGTTGGGCTGCCGGGAGCGCACCGGGGGCGCCAATAATGGACAGCTTTCCGCGGCCGAGGCCGTCGACGAGGGGTTCGATGACGTCCCGGGTCAGGGCGCCAGGGACAAAGACCAATGCCGCACCGGCGTCGAGGAAGGCACGGCCCCGGGCAATGGCATCCTCGATGCTGTCCTGTACGGGCCGGTCCCCGCCGCGGACCAGCGCATCCGTGCGCGCGTTCAACTGGAAGGGGACGCCTTCCGCGTCGGCGGCCCGGACGATCGCCGCTACGCGGGAGACTGCTTCATCGAACGGCCGTAGCCTGTCCTCGACGTTGGCACCGGCAATACCGAGTCCGATGGCCCGCCGGATGGTCTCGGCAGGGTCCTGGTAGCCGTCGTCGAGGTCCGCGGTGACGGGCAGGTCGACGGCGTCGACGATGCGCTTTGCGCCTTCGAGGGCAACGTCCAACGGCATGGCGCCATCCGCGTAGCCAAGTGCGGCTGCGATCGAGTGGCCCGCCGTCGCGATCGCTTTAGTCTGAGGGAGGCCCGCGACGGTTGCCGCGCTGATGGCGTCCCACACGTTGACTACCTGGAGGATCTCGGGTGCTTCGTGGAGGGCCTTGAGCTGCTGGGCGCGCTCCACTGTTGTTGTTCCAGTCATTCGTGGTTGTTCCTTATCCGTAGGTCAGGCACGTCTTTGCAATTCCTACCTACACACATGGGGTGGCCTCAAGGCAAGGCAAGTTCGCGCAGGGCGGGAGTACCGCTTACCACCGACTGCTGCCTTTGCGGGGCAGGATGGGAGGCATGATTGTTGAACTTCGCCCGTGGACGACTGAGGACGCCGCTGCACTGTGCACCGCCAATGGGGGAGATCAGGATTTGCAGGCCCAATTTGGCGGAGTCGATCTGGGAAGCCTGGGTAGCTCGCAGAAATACATAAATGAGTATTTGGTGATGAGTGAAACTCGGAGGAACTGGGCAATATGCGTCGACTACGTGGCGATCGGCAACGTCGGGCTTTCGGGAGTTGAACGGCGTCACGGGACTGCCTGGGCTTCATACTGGCTGGCATCGCCCTATCGGGGGCGCGGTCTGGCCGCCCGGGCTCTTGCCACGGTTGCTTCGGTCGCGTTCCAGGAGGGGTTGTTCCGGCTTGAGCTGGGGCATCGCGTTAACAATCCCGCATCCTGCAATGTCGCTACCCGCGCGGGCTTTGTTCCTGAAGGCATAGAACGCAAGAAACTCAGGTACGGCAGCCAACGGTTCGACGTGGAGACCCATGCGCGGCTGCTGACGGATCCAGCTCCGGACGTTGCGCCACTTCCAATACAGGCCTACAAGGCAACTACCGTCGTCGAGTAACAGGACGTACGCTGGCAAGGCCGTTCCTGGCAGTTGCATGTTTGGGGGAAGTTTTGGAAATTGTCGTATTCGTGGTGCTGCCGCTTGTCTTCTTTTACATTCTTTACGGCGTTATCAGGGCAGCGGTGCGGGACGGAATCCTCGCTGCTGACCGGGTCCGGAGCGCGGGCAGCATCGAAGAAGCTGGTGCGCTGGAGGTAGCCGAACAGCGTGAGCCCTAGGCTTAACCGCCCGCAGCGGCTGCAGCGGTTCGGAAGAATAGCCTCATGGAATTTAACCGGCTCCTGCAGATCCGGCGCATCTTCGCCCAGCCGGAGGCGCTGGAATTGCCCCGTGGCCGCGAGATCGTCGAGCGCTGGCCGGACGCCGACGTCGTACCTGTCGAGAACCACTGGAACATCCCGGAGCTGCACGGCGACGAGACCAACGTGCCGCGGTGGTCCAGGATCAAGACCGAGGCGCTGGTCCTCGGAGTGAAAAAGTCCTTGACCGTGAAGCCCAACGGGCGATCGGCAGACTTCATCGCCCCCTCCACGGCGAACGGGTGCGCCATGGCCTGCGCCTATTGCTACGTCCCCCGCCATAAGGGTTACAGCAACCCGGTTACCGTTTTTGCCAACATCAACCAGATCGCTGCGACGCTTGAACGGCACGTCATGAAGCAGGGCATCAAGCTCGAACCCAACCAATGCGATCCCGAACTCTGGGTCTATGACATCGGTGAAAACAGTGACTGCTCCGTGGATGCGCTGATCAGTGACAACGTAGAGGACCTGGTTGGGCTATTCCGGGAACTGCCCACCGCCAAGCTGTCATTCGCTACGAAGTACGTCAACAGCGACATGCTCACGTGGGACCACGGCGGGCACAGCCGGATTCGCTTTTCGCTGATGCCCGCGCACCTGGCGAAGTCCATAGATGTCCGGACGTCCCCGGTAGCCGAACGCATTGCCGCGATCAACGACTTCGTCGACGCCGGGTACGAGGTGCACGTCAATTTCTCCCCGGTGGTGGTCACCGAGACCTGGCTTGAGGACTGGCGTGAACTGCTTCAACAGCTCGACGCCAACGTGACGCCCGCAGCCAAAGCGCAGCTTGCAGCGGAAGTGATCTTCCTGACCCATAATGAGGGACTTCACAAGGTCAACCTCGGATGGCACCCGCAGGCTGAGAAGGTCCTCTGGCGTCCGGACCTGCAGGAGTCCAAGACCTCCTCCAACGGCTTCAGCAACGTCCGTTACCGCAGCGGAAGCAAGGGCCGCTATGTACGGCAGCTGACGGCACTGATCGAGGAGATCGCCCCCTATTGCCGGGTCCGCTACGCCTTCTGATGTTCCGGTCCGCGCCGGAAGGTCCGGTTTCCTTGGCATGGACGGTAGACTTGTCAAGGCCGTTCTCCGGCCACTCTGCCTCCAGCCCCCGCCATATCCTGTTGGGGCTGCGGCGTTCCCCGTTGTGAAAGGCCTTACCTTCTGTGATTACTGTCCAGGATCTTGAACTCCGCGCCGGTGCCCGGCTCCTGATGGATCAGGTGAGCTTCCGCATCGATAAGGGCGACAAGATCGGCCTGGTGGGACGCAACGGAGCGGGCAAGACCACCCTCACCCGCGTCCTTGCAGGCGAGGGGCTTCCCGCAGCCGGCAAGGTGACCCGCAGCGGCGAGATCGGCTACCTGCCGCAGGACCCGCGCACCCCGGACATGGAGCAGCTGGCGCGGGACCGGATCCTCTCTGCCCGTGGTTTGGACGTCGTCGTCGGTAAGCTCCGCAAGGCCCATGACGAGATGGCAAGCGAAGACGCTGCCGTGCAGCAGAAGGCCATGAACCGGTACGACCGGCTGGAATCCGAGTTCCTGGCAGCGGGCGGCTACGCCGCGGAGGCCGAAGCCGCATCCATCTGCTCGAACCTGGCACTGCCTGACCGGCTCCTGAACCAGCCGCTCAAAACACTTTCCGGTGGCCAGCGCCGCCGCGTGGAACTGGCCCGGATCCTGTACTCGGATGCCGAGACCATGCTCCTGGACGAGCCCACCAACCACCTCGACGCCGATTCCATTGCCTGGCTTCGCGACTTCCTGAAGAACCACCAGGGCGGTCTCATTGTCATCAGCCACGACACCGAACTCCTCGAAGCCACGGTCAACAAGGTGTTCCTGCTGGACGCCAACCGGGCCCAGATCGATTTCTACAACATGGACTGGAAGCGGTACCTCACCCAGCGCGAAACGGATGAGCGCGCCCGCAAGCGGGAACGTGCCAATGCCGAGAAGAAGGCCCAGGTCCTCTTCGACCAGGCCAACAAGATGCGGGCAAAGGCCACCAAAGCCGTGGCCGCGCAGAACATGGCCAAGCGTGCTGAGCGGCTCCTCAGTGGCCTCGAAGCCGTCCGCGAGAACGACCGTGTGGCCGCCCTCCGGTTCCCGGATCCGTCGCCGTGCGGCAAGACCCCGCTCACCGCAGACGGGCTCAGCAAGTCTTATGGCTCCCTGGAGATCTTCACGGACGTGGACCTCGCCATCGACCGCGGCTCCAAAGTGGTCATCCTCGGCCTCAACGGTGCCGGCAAAACCACGCTGCTGCGCATGCTTGCCGGCGTAGACCAGCCGGACACCGGCGAAATCGTGCCGGGGCACGGGCTTAAAGTTGGCTACTACGCTCAGGAACACGAAACCCTCGACGTCAACCGCACCGTTCTCGAGAACATGCGGTCATCCGCACCTGACATGAAGGACGCTGAGGTCCGCGGCATCCTGGGTTCATTCCTGTTCTCCGGTGACGACGTCGACAAGCCCGCGGGCGTCCTGTCCGGCGGTGAGAAGACCCGCCTGGCACTGGCCACCATCGTGGCGTCCAGCGCCAACGTCCTGCTTCTCGACGAACCCACCAACAACCTGGACCCCGCCAGCCGCGCGGAAATCCTCGGCGCGCTCCGGAACTACACCGGCGCCGTCGTCCTTGTCAGCCATGATGAAGGCGCCGTTGAGGCGCTGAACCCCGAACGCGTTGTGCTGCTGCCCGACGGCGTCGAGGACCACTGGAACGAGGACTACCTGGACCTGATCACGCTGGCCTAGGCAGTGCGAAGCGGCCCGACGCCGGACGGGGACCTGCCGGCATTGTTCGCGGCCATTGGAAGACCTGAGTGGATGGACCGCTAATGCTCCCCATGTATGGGAAGCGGGGTTAACACGGACCCCAAACGGCTCCCGCTGGACGCCGCATTAGCCCACGGTATCGAGCGAGTGCGCCTGAAGGCCGATGTCTTGAATATCCGTTCACGAGCGGCCATAAAGCGGATTGGTGCCTAGCCGGAGGCGGTGGGTGTGCTCAGGCACGTTCAACGACGAGCGGACGGTAGTTGGCGTGATACGGCCCTATACCCGATCCCGCGTGAGGAAGGCCCGAGGTGCGCCGTCGGCTTGAACAGCGACTGGCGGTGCCGCCAAGGGGCTGGCTTCACTGTGCTCAAGCGTAGGTCATGAGTAATTTTGGTTCCGGTGGCGTCACCGGGCGGCGGCCGTCTCCGCGCATGTCTGATCCGGCGCCGAACGTTCCGTCTGGGTGATTCGCCCACGCCCGTCCTGTGTGGGGATGACTCGCGGGCCACTTCGCGTGAGAACACCGGATGCTATGACCGGAAAAGGACGCGAAGCATGGTCTTCCGAGCGTCCTGTGTCGGTCTCTAAGGAACAGGGTTTCGCCGCCTTTGCAAGAGCCTGGCTGGCCGGAGATGTCGAGTACGTCACCGCTCTCGGTACACATTGGTGTGTAGCGTATAGGGCACCTTCACCGGGCAATTTTGCGGGCAGGGTATACGGGACACCCTGAACGTCAGGTTCACGAAACCGCAGTGTCATTTTCCGAAGTCGTCTGCACGGAATGTCCACAGTCGTCTGCACAGCCGCCCACGTGCCCGGAAGGGGATCCACTACCGCACACCAGTCGCAGGACTTCAACCCAGAACACGGCGCTTGCGGCGGTGTAATCCCGAGGCCATACGTAAAACTTGGACGGTGGGGTTGGTCCTCACGCTGAACTTTCTGAATGGATTCTGACGTGGACGAAGGCGAAATGAAGATGCTGGCTTTCTTCATCGGGGTGGCAGCGCTGGCATTGGTGCTATTCGTTTCCGGCGAGATCACGCGGCGCCGCCGGCGGGCCTCCAGGGGTTCGGCATCCACCCGTACCGGCGGAGGTCACGGTGACTACGGAGTGGTCGTAGGAGGTGCGGCTGCGTCTTCTGACGAACGTGGCGGCACTGATGCGGATGGTGGCGGTCCTGATGGCAGTGGTGGTGGCGGTGCTGACGGCGGTGGAGGCGGTGGTGGTGACTAAGAATTGGTTCAGCCTGAACATGGACACAATGAAGCCCTTCCCGGGTGGCCCGGGAAGGGCTTCATTGTGTGGATCTGGGTAAGGCTGCGCAGCACCTCGGCTGTTCGGAGGGGGATAAGGAGATTCCTAACCGGGCGCTCCAGTCATGGCCGCGTCCGGTAGCCCTGCAGGTAGCGTTCGCAAACCTCGAACCAATCGTTGGGTCCGGGCTTCCCGGGATAGGGCAGCGTTGTCATCATCAACCGCGATGAGGGAATGACGCCCACCTGCCTGCCGACTCAATGGCCTTGGCGAGGTCGCGGGGACGGCTCCACATAGGCCAATGCCCCGTCGGGAGGTCAATGACGTCGAGGTGCTCGATGTTCGCGACCTCGGCGAACATGGGATGGCCTGCACGTGCCAGCTCCAGCACTTTCGCGCTGGGGATCGAGCAGCACACCAGGGTGGTCCGGACTTTGCGGCGGGCACTGTTGGTGAGTTCGACCCGCTGGCGAAGCACGGGCCCGGGCTCAGGGACGGCCCGGCCCCTGAAACGCTCAAGGACCTCTGCGCTCAGGCCTTCGAGGCTCGCTTGCTGTGCGAGTACGTCGAAAGAGGGAAGCGGCAGCTCCTCCACGTCCTCCGGTAGGCCCGGGCCGAAGGCGCTTCCCGTTGCCACGGGGCCGGAGTCGACCCACACCACTCGATGGACCAGCTCGGGATGTTGGTCAAGGACAAGGCTGACCGGGGCGTTTGCCCCGCTGTGAGCCACCAGGGTTGCCGGCTGATCCTCGGTGACCCCTAGTTGGGTGATGACGTCCAAGACCGCTGCGGATTGATCGTCGAGGGTCCTCGCCGCACGTTGCGGGTCGTCCCCGTCGAGACCAGGCAGCGTCATCGCGATTGCCCGGGCGTTGCCGGGTGCCAGGTGTCCCAGCACTTCATCCCAGGCCCAGGCGCCCAGCCAGTGGCCGGCGATGACGAGGATGAGCGGGGGATTTGCAGTAGTTGTCATGTCCATACCCTTGCAGGCTCTCCGGACAACGGTATGTCACTATTTATGTCATGAATTTGCCAAGGGCTGAACTTTGAAGCGGGTGGAACGGCTCCATGCCCTTTCCGAGATGTTGCGCCGTAGCGGCAAACGGGGCGTGTCCGGCGGACGCTTGGCGCGAGAGTTTGAGGTGTCTGTGCGCACCATCAAGAGAGACCTCGATGCGTTGGAAAACAGTGGTGCACCTGTATGGTCTCGGCCGGGTCCGGGCGGCGGCTACGGTTTGGCTTCAGGAGCGTCTCTTCCGCCTGTGACCCTTTCCCCAGCGCAGGCGATGGCGCTCATGGCGGCCGTGTCCGCTGCGCCGGAGGCCCCCTACGCCGATCTGGCAGCAGCAGGTATCCAGAAGATCCTGGACGTGCTCGATCCTAAGACCCGGGCACGAGCCGACGAGCTGGGCAGCCGGGTCTGGGTCAACGCACTTCCGTCCTCTTCCCGGGCCATCAAGTCTGCGCTGGAGGATGGGATGGCCGGGCAGCGAGTGATCCGCATGCGCTACACATCGAAAAACGGGACCACGACCACCCGCGACGTTGAGCCCGTGCTGTTCGCCTCCACTAACGGCCAGTGGTACCTGGTGGGGTGGTGCCGGCTGCGCAACGCTATGCGATGGTTCACCGTCGCGCGCATCGAACGGGCCAGCGTAACCAAGACGGCTTGTAGCGGCCACACCATCCACGAGGTGGGGGAACCCCCAGCAAACGCCAGGCCGGTGCACACCCGGGGCGGGTGAGTCGTGCATTACCCCACCACGCCGGTTTGCCCCGGTGCGTCAGCGCACCGCGGTTTCCTCGGCGCCGGTGATCCGGTGCAGGTCCTGGTAGGTGATGCAGAACATCGACTCGTGATCGCCCGCTCCGGCCCAGAGGAGGTTATGGGACCGCAGGCTCACATCAAGCAGGGTTCTGATGCAGCGAGGATGGCCAACCGGTGCCACTCCGCCCACCTTTTGGCCCGTGTGCTCGAGCACAAAGTCCGGCGAAGCGCGGCGGATGCGGCCTTCATCCAGTCGGTCCGCCACCAGAGCCGTGTCCACCCGGGCCGCGCCGCTGGCGAGGATGAGCAGGGGCGCCCCGTTGAGGTCGAAGATGAGGCTGTTGGTGATGGCTGCAACGTCACAGTCCAGCGCCTCAGCCGCGGCAACGGCAGTGGGAACGCCGGCAGGGAAGCGGCGCACCGTGTCGCCGATGCCCGACTCAACCAGTACCGTGCGCACCCGGCTGACCGGCCCGTCGTCGTGCGTTGTCATGCTTCAGTACCCCTGCGCGTCCAGCAGCGCGTCTTCCTCTTCTTCGGCCGTCGCCTTCTTCCGCTTGCGTGCAGGAGGCGTACGACGGCGGGACGGCACCGCAGCGTGCATGGTCCCCGCTTCTTCGGCCTCGTCTTCCTCGGCGTCGATGGCGGCGTTGCGGGCCTGCTGCCGCGCCGCGTAGCCGAAGCCCACGAACATGAGCACTCCGAACGCGAACCACTGCAGCGAATAGGACAGGTGGGTGCCCTCTTCGGTGGACGGTTTCGGGAATGCCACTGGCATCTCAGCGGCCGTGGGCGTCTCCGAGGCGAGCTGGCCGTAGGCTCCGGTCAGCACCGGGTAGCCGAGCTGGGCAGCGTACGTCGGGAGGTCGATGGAGGCGAGCTGGCCCTGCGGGGCGCCGCGCTGCAGCTCCGGTTCCGCGTGCTTGAGGCGGACGACGGCGGTCACCTCGCCGGAGGGCGGGGCCGGGACCGAGTCCGGGCTGCCGGGGTTGTTGTTGCCGATGGGCAGCCAACCGCGGTCGATGATGACCGTTTCGCCGGTGGCCAGCTTGAACGGAACCACCACTTCGTAGCCCGGCTGGCCGTTCAGGGGGCGGTTGCGCACGATGCGCTGGCCGTCGGTGTCGTAGGTGCCCTGCAACTCCACCTGCGTCCATTCCTTGGCGGGATCAAGCTTCGTGAACTGGTCCCGGGCTGCCGCGAAAGGAATGGGTGTGGCGGAATAGTTGCTGACGACGCGGTTGATCTCGGCGAGGGTTTCGGCGCGCCTGTCCATCTGCCAACGGCCCAGGAACACGCAGGCCGTGGCAAAGACCGCGGCCAGCAGGAGATAACCCAGCCATTTGCTGGAAAAGAGGAAACGGTACATTCAGTTGTCCTGCTCCGAAAAGCTGTCCGTGCTGCCGGGCTGAAGGGGAAGGGTTTCCTTCCACAGGCCGCGGGTCTGCAGGTAGTCCTCCAGCCAGCCGCGGTGGTCCTCGCATGCCAGCCACGTCTTCCGGCGCTCCGGGGTATGGATTTTGGGGTTGTTCCACAGCAGTTGCCAGGACGCTCCGGCACGGCATGCCTTCCGGGAGCAGAGTGCGGAGTCTGATGCTGCCGGGCTGGTTCCGGCGGCGAAATCGAAAATACTCACGGCCCCTGCCGCCCCTCTCCGGTGTCCGGTTCGTCGTCATCATTAATAAGCTCGCCCTGCAGCACCTCGGAACCCTGCTCCTCGTGGCCCGTTGGCAGCGGGGGCGCTTCCAACTCCGCCAGCGGCGCTGAATCCAGGAGCGCGTCACTGTGCTCTTCGGCCATGTCGCTGCCGTTGGCAATGACTACCGCGATCCATGGCAGGAACACTGCACCGGCCACAGCGATGATCTTGAGCCAGCCGTCCAGGACAAAAATCATGACCAGGCACACCATGCGGATGCCCATCGCCAGCGCGTACTTGACCATGCGCCTGCGAATGTCCTCGGAATGGGATTCCGCGGCATCCGTAATGCTGTGGACTTCCGCGTCCTCGGAGAACCGGCCGGGTTCTCCGGGCACCGAACGTCCCGCGTGGTTTTCAAGGGTCACAGTGGTTTCTCACGCTCCAAAGGCTTGCGTCAATTCTCTCACCATCGGCAGTGGCACCCAAACCCGGGCGGGCCCGGGCGCTAAGATCGGAGGCAGCCAAATTCCACCTTCTTACAGCGGCGCATCCTGCCGCAGAATTCCGGAGTTCCTCCATGACTGAAGCAGTTACCGCCCCCCGCAGCGTCCTGATCACCGGCGGCAACCGCGGCATCGGCCTGGCCATCGCCAAAGCATTCCTGGCCAACGGGGACAAGGTGGCTGTTACTTACCGCAGTGAATCGGAACTGCCTGAAGGAATCCTGGGAGTGAAGGCCGACGTCACCGACGAAGCATCCGTGGACGCGGCGTTCAAGGAAGTGGAGGCAGCGCATGGCCCCGTGGAAGTACTGGTGGCCAACGCCGGCATCACCAAGGACACCCTCCTGCTGCGGATGAGCGAAACCGACTTTACGTCCGTCATCGATACGAACCTCACTGGCGCATTCCGCGTCATCAAGCGTGCGTCGAAGGGCATGATCCGGCTGCGCAAGGGCCGCGTGGTCCTGATCTCCTCTGTCTCGGGCCTGTACGGCGCCCCGGGCCAGATCAACTACTCCGCCTCCAAGGCCGGCCTGGTGGGCATCGCCCGGTCGCTGACCCGCGAACTTGGCTCCCGCGGCATCACCGCGAACGTCGTGGCCCCGGGCTTCATCAACACGGACATGACGGCCGAACTCCCGGAAGCCACGCAGAAGGACTACCTGTCCAGCATCCCCGCCGGCCGGTTCGCCGACGCCGACGAGGTGGCCAACGTGGTGCGCTGGATTTCCAGCGACGAAGCGGCCTACATCTCCGGCGCCGTTATCCCGGTGGACGGCGGCCTGGGCATGGGCCACTGACCGTCGAACCCCACGCGGCTGCCACCAGCGGTCCGGCCCTTCTTTTGTGGAACCCGGACAAGGGAATCACTGGCACCCGCTGGCATGATGGAGTTCAGAGCCGCTTCACTTTAGACGTTTCAAACAAAGGAGCCCAGATGGGACTGCTGGACAACAAGACCGCCATCGTCACCGGATCATCACGCGGAATCGGCGCTGACGTAGCGAAGATCCTCGCCGGGGAGGGCGCCGCCGTCGTGGTCAACTACCGCCAGAAGGCGCCGCGCGCCAACAAGGTGGTCCAGGGCATCGAGGCCGACGGCGGCCGCGCCGTCGCCGTTGGGGCCGACCTGACCACCCAGGAAGGCGTGCAGGCGCTGGCCTCCGCTGCCATGGAGAACTTCGGTTCCCTGGACATCCTGGTCCTGAACGCCTCGGGCGGCATGGAAACCGGCATGGGGGAGGACTACGCCCTCAGGCTCAACCGCGACGCCCAGCTCAACATGCTCAACGCCGCAGTACCGCTGATGCCGGAAGGCTCCCGCGTTGTCTTCGTGACCAGCCACCAGGCACACTTCATTAACACCGTTCCCACCATGCCCGCCTACGAGGCCGTGGCCCGCAGCAAGCGTGCCGGTGAGGACGCACTGCGGGAACTCATCCCCAACCTCGCCGAGAAGGGCATCAGCCTGGTGGTGGTCTCCGGCGACATGATCGAAGGCACCGTCACCGCCACGCTGCTGGACCGCTCGACGCCTGGCGCCATCGAGGCCCGCCGCGCCGAAGCCGGCAAGCTGTACTCCGTGGAAGAGTTTGCCCAGGTGGTGGCCGGAATGGCCACCGCTGATGTCGAGTCCGGCCACACCGAATACGCCGGCGGCGCAGACTACTTCGGTAAGAGCGGCCAATAGCCCACTGAGTGAAAAAGAGGTGCCCGCAGCAAACGCGCCGGGCACCTCTTTTTGTCAGCATCCGTGGGCGGTTCAGACCCCGGCGATGTGGCGCACCGCGTCAAGGTAGGGCATGTTGACGGCCGAATCGGCGACCGCGCGCACGGCCGGCTTGGCGTTGAAGGCCACCCCGATCCCCGCTGCGCCCAGCATGTCGAGGTCGTTGGCGCCGTCGCCCACGGCGATGGTGTGTTCCATGGCGATCCCCTCGGCGGCCGCCCACTCGCGCAGGTACTTCTCCTTGGCCGCCCGGTCCACCACCGCGCCCAGGACCTTGCCGGTCAGGGCACCGTCAACGATTTCCAGTTCGTTGGCCTGCCAGTAGTCCAGGCCAAGGTCCGCTGCGATCGGCTCGAGTATCTGGTTGAACCCGCCGGAGACTACGGCTACCGGATGCCCGGCCGCCTTGAACGCAGCCACGAGTTGGGCGGCGCCTTCGCTGAGCTTCACTTCGTGGCGGACGGAATTGACGACGTCGGCCGGCAGCCCGGCGAGGACTGCCACCCGGGCGTGCAGGCTCTGGGCGAAGTCCAGCTCCCCGCGCATGGCCGCCGCGGTGACCGCGGCCACCTCGTCCCGCTTGCCCGCATACGCGGCCAGGAGTTCGATGACCTCCTGCTGGATCAGGGTGGAGTCCACGTCCATGATCAGCAGCTTCCGGCCGGCCGAGCGCAGGCCCGCGGGCACCAAAGCGGTGTCCACGCCGGGGATGGCGGCATCCGCCACGGCACTGCGGAGCGCAGCCAGGCCGGCCTCGGTGGCATCCGGCAGCTCCAGTTCCGTGATGCGCACCTGGTAGCGGTCGTCGCCGGCGCTGGATTCGGCTCCTGCAGCTGCACCGTGCTCCGCGAGGATGGAACGCAGCTGCTCCAGTCCGGTGTCGGTCAGATTTTGGCCATAGCTGACCGCAGTCACGTTGGAAGTCATGCCTGCAATCTTAGCCAGCGGAAGAATGGTCCCGCGTATTCATTGCGGAGCGCGGCCGGCCCGGCACCGTGGCTGGACAAGCGCCGGGGGAGCGGTCACACCGGTTATCAGTCGTCCACTTTTTTGTCCTAGTGTCTATTCCTATGAGTGATGTTCTGGAACTGGACTCCGTTAGCGTTGTCCGAGGCAAAAAGACCCTGCTGGACAAGGTCGACTGGCAGGTCAACGAAGGCGAACGCTGGGTCATCCTCGGCCCCAACGGCGCCGGAAAAACCACGCTCCTCCAGATCGCGGCGGCACGCCTGCACCCCAGCAGCGGCAAGGCCGGAATCCTCGACGAAGTACTCGGCCGCACCGACGTCTTCGAACTGCGTCCCCGCATCGGTCTGTCATCGGCCGCCCTGGCCACCCAGATCCCGGAGCACGAGAACGTCCTCAACGTGGTGGTCACCGCCGCGTACGGCGTCACCGGGCGCTGGCGTGAAGGCTACGAGCGCGACGACGAGCGCCGCGCCTTCCGTCTCCTGAACGACTGGGGGATGGGTCCGCTGCTGAACCGGACGTTCGCCACCCTGTCCGAAGGCGAACGCAAGCGTGTCCAGATTGCCCGCGCCCTCATGACCGATCCGGAGCTGCTGCTGCTGGACGAGCCGGCCGCAGGCCTTGACCTGGGCGGCCGCGAAGAACTGGTCCACAAGCTCGGCGAACTGGCCCGGGACGAGGCCGCGCCCGCGATGGTCCTGGTGACCCACCACCTTGAAGAGGTACCACCGGGCTTCACCCATGCCATGCTGCTGCGCGACGGCGGCGTGGTGGCGGCCGGCCCCATCACCGAGGTCCTCACCGACAAGCACCTCAGCGAAACGTTCGGGCTGGCCCTGGACGTGACGGAAAACGGCGGCCGCTACGCCGCCACCGCCCGCCGCTAAGGGCGGGGTTGAACACCTCCTGTGGAGATCCTTAGCAGCATCCTGGTCTTTTTCGCGGGCCTTTGGGCCGGCACCATCAACGCGGTGGTCGGCTCCGGCACGCTGGTGACCTTCCCGGTCCTCATCGCACTGGGCATCACCCCCGTTGTCGCGTCCATGAGCAACGCCATGGGCCTGGTGGCGGGCACTGCCGCCGGCGCCTGGGGTTATCGCCGCGAACTGGCGGGACGGGGCCGGCAGCTCCTGAAGCTGCTCCCGGCCTCGCTGCTCGGCGGGATCACCGGCGCCTGGCTGCTCCTCCACCTGCCGGAGAAGGTCTTCCATTACGTAGCGCCGGTGCTGCTGGTCCTGGCGCTGCTCATGGTGATGTTCCAGCCCAAGCTGCAGTCCTGGGTGCGCAACCGTGAAGAGAACCCCGAACATGCCGTCCGCGACCGCAGCCACGGCGTGCTGCTGGTGGTGCTCGTTTACCTGGCAGGCGTCTACGGCGGCTACTTCGTGGCCGCCCAGGGCATCCTGCTGGTAGGCATCCTGGGCGTCTTCCTCAGCGGCACCATGCAAAACGCCAACGCCATGAAGAACATCCTGGTCCTGGGCGTCAACATGGTGGCTGCAATCTCCTACCTGCTGTTCGCATTCGACCGGATCAACTGGCTGGTGGTCCTCCTGATCGCCGTCAGCTCCACCATCGGCGGACTCGCCGGTGCCCGGGTGGGCCGCAAGCTTTCCCCGAAAGTCCTCCGCGGCGTGATCTTCACCCTGGGCATTGTGGCGCTCGTCGTCATGGTCGCCAACCTCCTGAAATAATCCTCCGGTGACTTTCCACTACCTTGAATCCGCCAGCGACCCGCGGGTCAGCGATTACACCACGCTGACCGATGTCCATCTCCGCAAGCTCCGCGAACCGCGCGAGGGGATGTACATCGCCGAGTCCTCGCGGGTCCTGCGCCGCGCCCTCGCTGCAGGGCACCAGCCGCGTTCGTTCTTCCTGGCGGAGAAATGGCTCGCGGACCTCGACGACGTCTTCCAGGCGTATCCTGACGTCCCGGTCTTCATCGGAAAAGCCGCCCTCCTCGAGGAAATCACCGGCTTCCACCTCCACCGCGGAGCCATGGCTGCCATGGAGCGGCCCCAGCCCGTGCCCCTTCCGGAGCTCCTGGCCGGCGCCCGCAGGGTTGCCGTGCTTGAAGACATCGTGGACCACACCAATGTGGGCGCAATCTTCCGCTCGGCGGCCGCCCTGGACATCGACGCCGTGCTGGTTTCGCCCCGCTGCGGCGACCCGCTGTACCGGCGCAGCGTCCGCGTCAGCATGGGGACGGTGTTCCAGGTTCCCTGGGCACGCCTGGACAGCTGGCCGGACGACCTGCAGGTCCTCAAGGACCACGGCTTCACCGTGGCCGCACTGGAACTGACCCCCGATGCACTGGACGTAGACGACGTCGCGGCCGGCAACCCGGACCGGCTGGCCCTGGTCCTGGGAACCGAAGGAGCGGGCATGAGCCCGGAGACGCTGGCCGCCGTCGACCTTGCCGTGAAGATTCCCATGCGCAATGGTGTGGACTCGCTCAACGTGGCCGCGGCGTCTGCAGTGGCGTTCTGGGAACTGCGTCCCCGAAGCTGAGCCGGGACCTGCAGGAGAAGGCGGGCAGGTGCCGTGGCGTGGTTCGCGGGTGTCCCCGTGATCCGCTATTATTGACTGCTGGCCCTCTTGTGTCTTTCGACGCGGAACCGGGCCATCCCATTCATACCTGGCAGCTGGCAAAATCCAGCTGCGCGAACAAAGGCCCCATTATGAAGTCTGATACCCACCCGAAGTACGCAGCCGTCGTTTTCAATGACCTGGCCTCCGGTACCAAGTTCCTGACCAAGTCCACCGTGTCTTCCTCGAAGACCATCGAGTGGGAAGACGGCAACACCTACCCGGTCATCGACGTCGAAATCTCCTCCGAGTCCCACCCGTTCTACACGGGCAAGCAGCGCATCATGGACTCCGCAGGCCGCGTCGAGCGCTTCAACGCACGCTTCAAGGGCTTCGGCGGCAAGAAGTAATTCTTCCTCCCATGGCTTTTCGGAAAGCCCGCACCGGCAACGGTGCGGGCTTTCTTTGCGTTGGCGGGGCGGGCACACCGTACGGCAGGATGTAAACCATGAGCCATATGACCTCCCCGGACCAGGACGCAGCAACAAACCCCCGCCGGCACGGCGAGTACAAGGTTCCGGGCGGCAAGCTGGTGGTGGCGGACCTGTCCGTGGCCGGCGGCGTCCTGGCCGACGTCTCGATCAGTGGCGACTTCTTCCTCGAGCCGGACGAGGCCCTCATCGCCATCAACCGGGCCCTCACCGGGCTTCCGGAGACCACCCCGGCCGCAGACCTCGCAGCGGCAGTCACCGCTGCGCTGCCCGCCGACGCCACCCTGTTCGGATTCTCCGCCGACGCCGTGGCCGTGACCGTACGCCGGGCGCTGGCCAAGGCCACCTCCTGGGCGGACCACCACTGGAACGTCATTGCGCCCAGCGTCCTGCCCACCGAAATCAACGTGGCCCTCGACGAGGTACTCACCGAGGAAGTTGGCGCGGGCCGCCGCAACCCCACCCTGAGGTTCTGGGACTGGCAGGAACCGTCCGTGGTCATCGGCAGTTTCCAGTCGGTCCGGAACGAGGTGGATCCCGACGGCGTGGCCCGGCATGGCATCAAGGTGGTCCGCCGGATCAGCGGCGGGGGAGCGATGTTCATGGAGGCCGGCAACTGCATCACCTATTCCCTGTACCTTCCCCAGACACTGGTGGACGGGCTCAGCTTCGCCGATTCCTACCCGTTCCTCGATTCCTGGGTGATGGCGGCGCTGGAGAAAATCGGCGTGACAGCCTTCTACGTCCCGCTTAATGACATCGCCACGGACCAGGGCAAGATCGGCGGCGCCGCCCAGAAGCGGCTGGCGAACGGCGGCATGCTCCACCACGTCACCATGAGCTACGACATCGACGCCGACAAAATGGTGGACGTCCTGCGCATCGGCAAGGAGAAGCTTTCGGACAAGGGCACCCGCAGCGCCAAGAAGCGGGTGGATCCGCTGCGCCGCCAGACCGGGCTGGCCCGCATGGACATCATCGGGGCCATGATGGACGTGTTTACGGGCCGGTACGGGGCAACGCACTCGGAGCTGACCGATGCCGAGCTCGCTGCGGCGCGGGAACGCGCGGCCACCAAGTTCGGCACCGGGGAATGGCTGCACCGCGTCCCCTGATCCGCCCCGAACACCAGCCTGCAGCGCCACTGCGCACCGTCAGCCCCGGAGCAGCGGCCCTTGGCTGTTACGGCGCGGAGTGGGCCGGATCGGATGAGCCAACGACGGCGGCCTGCGCGGTGAGTGCCCGCAGCAGGTGGTTGCGCTGTTCCACGATGATCCGGCGCAGCGCACGGGGCGCATCGGCGTTCGCCTCAAGCCAGGCGTCGGTCCGGCGCAGCGCCGGGTGGGCGCCGGGCTCCGCGCCGTCGGCCAGGTCCTGGGTTGAGGGGAACAGGCCCCGCACGATCCGGCTGGCGATCTCGATGCTGCGGCTGTCCCAGACCTCCCGCAGGCAGCCGAAGTACGGCTCAACGTAGGGTTCCAGCAGGGCAGCCGGGGCGGTGCCGAACCCGGTGATGGTCGCGGTCAGGAGCTGGTTGGACAGGGCTGTGCCCTGCACGGCTTCGGCCCAGGCCGCAGCCTTCACATCCGCCTCCGGCCGGGCAGCACCGGCCGTGGCGTGGCCGGCCCGTCCCGAGGCGGTGGTGTCCGCCGCCAGTTCAGCATCGAGCTCTGCCGCGGATGCCTGGCCGTGGGCAGCGAGGGCGTGCCAGAAGTGCCAGCGGAGTTCGGCGTCGACGGCCAGTCCGGGCACCTGTTCGGAACCGTCCAGCAACCCGCTCAGCAGCGGCAGCAGCGAAGCGTCATGCCTGCTGAGCGTTCCCAGCGTGCGCGCCCAGGCGAGCTGCTGGTCCGAGCCCGGCTCCGCCCGCCGCAACTCCGCGCCGGCGGTGCCCAGGAAGGGAGCACGGACCGCAGCGCGGCGGGACGCGGGTGTGTAGCGTTCGACGGCGGTGCAGGCGTTATCGAGGATGTTCAGGAGCACGCCGATCCCGGTTTCCGACGGACCGAACGCGGCCACCGCGGCCACGTACCGTTCGGCCGGGGTTTCGCCGTCACGGGCCGAGTTCCACAGCGCAGTCCAGCACAGGGCGCGGGCCATGGGGTCGCTGATCCTGTCCAGGGAGGCGAGGACCGTGGCTTCGGAGGCGGGGTCGAGGCGGACCTTGGCGTAGGTCAGGTCGTCGTCGTTGAGCAGCAGGAGGGCTGGCCGTTTCCGGCCTGTAAGTTGGGGGAGCTCCGTACGGGCACCGGCCACATCCGTTTCGATGCTGTCGGTCCGTACCAAAGCGCCGGCTCCGTCGAAGTCGTACAGGCCCACCCGGAGCCGGTGCGGCCGCAGCTCGTCCCGTCCCGTGACGGGGTCCGTGGCCTCCTGGACGATGGCGGCGGAACCAAGCCCGCCGTCGTCGTTCGCGGCCTCTGTGGCGGCCTCCAGGGCCAGCGTGGAAATCCCCGATGTCTGCAGCCACTGGCGTGCCCATTCCGAGAGGTCGCGTCCGGAAGCGGAGCTGAGGGCTTCCAGCAGGTCTGCCAGGGTGGTGTTGCCGTAGGCGTGCTTGCGGAAGTACTCCCGGGAACCGGCGATGAAGGCGTCAAAGCCCACATAGGCCACCAGCTGCTTGAGCACTGAGGCGCCCTTGGCGTAGGTGATGCCGTCAAAGTTCTGCTTGGCCGCTTCCAGGTCCGGGATGTCCGCCACGATGGGGTGCGTGGTGGGCAGCTGGTCCTGGACGTAGGCCCAGGCCTTGCGCTTGTTGGCGAAGTTGACCCAGGCGGTGTCCCAGTCCGTGGCCCGGTCCACGGCGAGGGTGCCCATGTAGTCGGCGAAGGATTCCTTGAGCCAGAGATCGTCCCACCACTGCATGGTGACGAGGTCGCCAAACCACATGTGCGCCATCTCGTGCATCAGCGTGTTGGCCCGCGCCTGGTACTGGGCGTCCGTGGCCCGGGAGGTGAAGACGTAGCTCTCGGTGAACGTCACCAGCCCCGGGTTTTCCATGGCGCCCAGGTTGTATTCGGGCACGAAGGCCTGATCGTACTTGCCCCAGGGGTAGGGGTAGTCGAAGAGCCGGTTGAAGAAGTCCAGGCCGGCTTTGGTGAGCCGGAACAATTCGGCGGTGTCGAAGGATCCGGCCATGGAGGCGCGGCAGTAGAGCGCCAGCGGAACGTCCAGGTGCGTGCCGTCCTCCAGCGTTCCCTGCCAGCGGTCTTCAGCTTTGAAGTAGGGGCCGGCCAGCACGGTAGTGATGTACGTGGACATCGGCAGGGTGGTGGCGAAATCCCAGCGTGCGGTGGCGGGATCGCTGGTGAGCAGGGTCCTGGCGGTTTCGACGCCGTTGGATGCCACGTGCCAGGAAGCCGGGGCCATCAGGTGGAAGGTGTAGGTGGCTTTGAGGTCCGGCTGTTCGAAGTTGGCGAAGACCCTGCGCGCGTCTGCGGGTTCGTATTGCGTGTAGAGGTAGGTCTGTCCGTCGGCGGGGTCGACGAACCGGTGCATGCCCTCACCGGAGCGGCTGTACAGGGCTGTTCCGGTGACCGTGACCTGGTTTTCCAACTGCAGGTTGTCCAGCCTGATGCGTGCACCGTCCACCACGTCCTCCACCGGCAGGCCCTTGCCGTTGAGGAACACGCTGTGCACGCCGCTGCCAATGAAGTCCAGGAACGTGGACGTGCCCGCTTCCGCGGCGGTAAAGGTGATGACGCTGCGGGTGGTGTAGCCGGCAGTATCCGGGTTCTCGGCCTGGCGGACGTCGAGGGAGACGTCGTAGCTGGCGGTGCTGATCAGGGCCGAGCGGCCGGCAGCTTCATCGCGGTGCAGATTCTCATGTGACACCCAGCTATCTAATCACGCTGCAACGGCCGCCATCGCCTGCCTCACGGGCAGGTCAGCCGGCGATGAGCAGGGCGGCCGCGAGGCCCAGGACCGCAATCAGCAGCCACGATGCAAGCGCGGCCAGCAGGGCACGCCCGCCGGTCAGGAGCAGCGTTCGGATCCGCACCGCGGACCCCAGTCCGAAGAGGGCCGCCCCCAGGAGCACGTCCTGCAGCAGGGCCCCTGCCTCCA
This sequence comes from Pseudarthrobacter sp. SL88, assembly GCF_026672455.1. NCBI lineage: Bacteria > Bacillati > Actinomycetota > Actinomycetes > Micrococcales > Micrococcaceae > Pseudarthrobacter > Pseudarthrobacter sp. SL88. The sequence goes on along the minus strand of NZ_JAPPRD010000001.1, from coordinate 1,892,048 downwards.
GCCACCCGTCGGCCAGCCACCCGGTGGAGCGCACCGCCACCATCGCCACGAATCCCAGCACGAACAGCGGCACCACAGGCGGCAGGCCGGCGTCGTCACCGGAAGGACGGAGGGAAATCCGGTGGTGTGCCCCCGCCAGCGCCGTCACGGGCGCCAGGAGCAGCACCCTGGTGAGTTTGACGACGACGGCGATCGCCAGGGCCGCGGGGCCTGCGGTTTGCGCCGTGGCCACCACCTGTCCCACATCGTGCACGGACGCGCCTGTCCATGCGCCGAAGACCTCGGCGCTGAGCTGGAGCGGGTGGACCAGCAGCGGCAGGACGCCGATGGCCAGTGTTCCGCACAGGGTCACCAGCGCAACCGGCAGTACGGTGTCCACATGCCGGATGCGCCGCACCGCTGCCATCGCGCCGATGGCTGAGGCCCCGCAGATGGAGAACCCGGTGGCCACCAGCAGCGACGTCACCGGCGGCAACCTGAACAGCCGGGAGATCAGGTACGTGCCGCCGAAACTGGCCGCGACCACGGCGGTGATCAGCACCAGTGCCAGCCACCCCAGGTCCAGGACGTCGCCGATGCCCACTTTCAGGCCCAGCAGCACGATTCCGCCGCGCATCAGGTGCTTGCCGGCGAAGTCCAGGCCGGGGCGGGCACGTCCGGCCGTCCATCCTCCGGTCACCGGCAGGTTGGCGGCAAGGACCCCCATCACCACGGCCAGGGTCATCGCCGGAAGGGACGGCACCAGTGCGTGGATGAGGAAGGCGAGCACCAGCGCCACTGCCGCAGCGGCCAGGCCGGGCAGCAGCCGTGTGGCTCCCCGCGGGCGTCCCGGGCGGGGAGTGGGGGAGCTTCTGCTGACTGGCACTCACCCACTTTGCCGGACGGAGCCCGGAATGTCCGAACCGGCTGCGCGCACCAACACGCCACAATGGAAGGCCGTTTATGAATTCGAAACAAAAAGGTGGTTGGCTATTGGGCATGTCAGACCTCTTCCAGGATTACTCCGAGGCCGCGGGCCGGACCGGAGCCTACGACGAAATGTTCGCCCCCGGGCAACAGGCCCGCCCCTCCTATGAGCAGGTGGCGGATGCGCTCCGCAAGCTCTCGCTGGCCGATGTCAGCGCCCGTGCCGATTCCATGGCACGGACCTTCCTGGACCGCGGCGTCACCTTCGACTTTGCGGGGGAGGAACGGCCCTTCCCCCTGGACATCGTGCCCAGGGTCATTCCCGCTGCCGAATGGGACGTCATGGAGCGCGGTGTCGCGCAGCGCGTCCGCGCCCTCGAGGCCTTCCTCAACGACGTGTACGACAAGATGACGGTGGTGTCCGACGGCGTGATCCCCCGCCAGCTGGTGACCACCAGCGCCCACTTCCACCGCCAGGTGCACGGGTTTGAACCCGCCGGCGGCGTCCGCGTCCACATTTCCGGCATCGACGTGGTCCGCGACGCCGCCGGAACCTTCCGAGTCCTCGAGGACAACGTCCGTGTTCCCTCCGGCGTCAGCTACGTCCTTGAGAACCGCCGTGCCATGGCCAAGGGCCTGCCGGAGGCCTTCGGCCAGCAGCTCATCCGCCCGGTCGAGGAGTACCCGCGCCGGCTTCTCTCGGCCCTGCGCAAGACCGCACCTTCGGGCGTGGACGATCCCACCGTCGTCGTGCTGACGCCCGGCGTATTCAACAGCGCCTACTTTGAGCACACACTGTTGGCCGGGCTGATGGGCGTGGAACTGGTTGAGGGACGCGACCTCATCTGCCGCGGCAACCGCGTATACATGCGCACCACCGCAGGTGAACAGCGCGTGGACGTCATCTACAAGCGCATCGACGACGACTTCCTGGACCCACTCCAGTTCAGGGCCGATTCCATGCTCGGCTGCCCCGGACTGGTCAACGCGGCCCGCGCCGGCGGGGTCACCATCGCCAACGCCGTGGGCAACGGCGTCGCGGACGACAAACTGGTTTACAGTTACGTTCCTGACCTGATCCGCTACTACTTGAGCGAGGAGCCCATCATCGCGAACGTGGACACGTTCCGCCTCGAGGAGAAGGAAGCCCGGGAATACACCCTGGACAACCTCGCCGAACTCGTGGTCAAGCCGGTGGACGGCTCCGGCGGCAAGGGCCTCGTCATCGGCCCGGACGCCTCCAACGACGAACTGGACGCCCTGCGGCAGCGGATCATCGCCGATCCCCGCGGCTGGATCGCCCAGCCGGTCCTGCAGCTCTCCACGGTGCCCACGCTGAGCGGCGACAAGTTCGGTCCGCGCCACGTGGACCTGCGCCCGTTTGCCGTGAACGACGGCGACAACGTCTGGGTGCTGCCCGGCGGACTCACCCGCGTGGCGCTGAAGGAGGGCTCGCTGATCGTGAACTCCAGCCAGGGCGGCGGTTCCAAGGACACATGGGTCCTGGCCGATTCGCCGCAGATGCCCGTCGAGTCCGTGCCGAGGCAATCCATCTCGGTCCGCGAGCGGGTCTCGGTGTGGCCCGTGGAAAGCAACTGGCGCGACCGCCAGTCGGAGCAGCAGCAGTGACCCGCCCCGCCCGGCACCGTTTCTTGTCCGTTTCGGCCCCGCAGGAGGTAGCCGCGAATGCTTAGCCGTATTGCCGAATCCCTATTCTGGATCGGCCGCTATGTGGAGCGGGCCGACGGCACCGCCCGTATCCTCGACGTGCACCTGGAGCGGCTCAACCACCTCCCCATGGACGAACGCAAAAGCGTGGCCCAGGAGCTGTTGGCTGTGATGGGAGCACGGCCCCAAAGCGACGACTTCGGCCTGCCCGAGCTGCTGCACGCCCTGGCCTACGACAAGACCAGCGCCACGTCCATTGCCGGGTCCCTGGGCGCTGCCCGCGAGAACGCCCGGCGTGCCCGCGAAACGGTCTCTTCCGGGCTGTGGGAGAGCCTCAACACCACCTATTACGGGCTCAGCCAGCACCGCAAGGACGTGGTGGGCACCTACCGGTTCTGCAACTGGACCCTGGAGCGCACCGCCATGGTCAGCGGCCTGGCGGACACTACCGTCAGCCACGACGAAAGCTGGCTGTTCCTCGTCCTGGGCCGGTCACTTGAGCGGGCCGACATGACAGCCCGCATGCTGTCCACCAGGGATGTCCTGTCCGCAGGCATGTCCTGGGTGAACATGCTCCGGTGCGCCGGCGCCTACGAATCCTTCCTGCGGACCCGCCGGGCAGCCTTCGGTGACCAGCACGCGGCTGAGTTCCTGCTGCTGGACCGGCTGTTCCCGCGCTCCATCGTGTACGCACTGCGTGACGCCGACGAATGCCTCGCCAAGCTGGACCCCTCAGCCCAGCGCGTGGGCTTCATCAACGACGCCCGCCGCATTGTGGGCCAGGCCCGCACCTTCCTCGAGTTCCACCGTACGGACGACCTCATGTCCGAACTGCCCGAACACATGGAACGCGTGCAGAAGGCTGTGTCCCAGGCCTCGGACGCCATTTCCCGTAAGTACTTCAATCAGGCGGACGAACTGGCCTGGGTGGGAGAAGTTTCATGACCCGGCTGAGCATCGTCCACCGGACGGCGTACAAGTACAACAAGCGCGTCACCCTCTCCTACAACGAGGCACGGATGACGCCGCTGACGGACTCCCAGCAGGTGGTCCTCGAATCAGTGGTTAAGGTGTCCCCGTCGCAGGCGGCCGTGAGCACCTACCGCGACTACTGGGGCACCAGGGTGACGGCCTTCGACATGCAGATGCCGCACGACCACCTGGAGGTCATCTCCAACATCACCGTCGAGGTCCACCGTGCCGGGAAAATCCCGTCCGAGTCCGACATCGCCGGCTGGGATGTGCTGGCGTCGCCGGAAACCCTCAACACCCACAGCGACTGGCTGCCGCAGTCCCGGCTCAGCGGACCGGGTGACGAAGTCCTGGGTATCATCCCCGGCGTTGTTGCCGGCAAGAACCCGCACGAGGCCGCCATGGCCATCTTCGCCTGGATGCGCGGCGAGATGACCTACATGTCAGGGTCCACCGCCGTCACCACGAACGCGGAAGAGGCGTGGACGCAGCGGCAGGGCGTCTGCCAGGACCTCGCGCACCTGGCCATCGGTGCACTGCGCAGCTGCGGCATCCCCGCACGCTACGTCTCGGGTTACCTGCACCCGCGCTCCAGCGCCGGCGTGGGAGAGACAGTTGCCGGCCAGTCACACGCCTGGCTGGAGTGGTGGGACGGGGACTGGCGCAGCTGGGACCCTACCAACCACAAACCTGCCGGCGATTTCCACGTTACCGTGGCACGCGGAAGGGACTACCGGGACGTCACGCCACTCAAGGGCATCCTGTCCGGCGGCGGCGGATCGGCACTGAACGTCAGCGTGGAGATTACCCAGCTCGCCTGACCGGTGGCGTGCGTACTGCGCGCACGCGGCCGGTGCCTACTCGTGGGCGGACTTGGCCGAGCTGCTGATCTGGGTCCACCAGGTCATCGGCTCGGTGACCTTGAACCGGCGGCCAGTGACGGAGTCGGGGGTAATCCGGACGAATGCGTCCTTGCGGCCCGCCTGCCAGGGAAAGAGGTAGAGCCGGGAGGTGTCCAGGACCTCCTCGGCCCCCTTCACCACTTCGGCGGTTCCCTTGACCACCACGCTCCAGGCGAGTCCGCTCTCCGGATCCACGCCGTCGGCCTCAACCGCCACGGCCGCGTCTCCGGACGCGGCCGATAACTTGCTGCCCTGGCCGGTGCGGAAGACCACCGTGCCGCCGTCCACCGTGTAATTGACGGGGAAGATATCCGGGCGGCCGTCAGCAAGGACGGCCAGCCGGCCAACGGAGACGGTGCGCAGCATGGCCCAGCATTCATGGTGCTCGAGGTTCTGGACGTCAGGTGATGACTCGTTGCTCATGCCGTGAGCATACGCCTTTCACCAGGGGCTGGGCTTGTAATCCTTCAGGAAGACACCGTACTGGTCTTCGCCGTTTTCACCCATGACAATGGGGTCGTAGACCCGGGCCGCACCGTCCACCAGGTCCAGCGGCGCGTGGAAGCCCTCCTCCATGAGCCGGACCTTCGTGTAGTGCGGCCGCTCGTCGGTGATCCAGCCGGTATCCACGGCGGTCATCAGGATGCCATCGGTATCGAGCATTTCCTGCGCGCTGGTCCTTGTCATCATGTTCAGCGCGGCTTTGGCCATGTTGGTGTGCGGGTGTCCGGCTCCCTTGTAGGCGCGGGAGAACTGGCCTTCCATGGCGGAGACGTTAACGATGTATTTGCGGTGTGCCGTGGAACGCTGCATGGCCCCGCGGAGGCGGCTGACCAGCAGGAACGGTGCCGTCACGTTGCAGAGCTGGACTTCAAGCATCTCCAGCGGGTCCACCTCGTCCACCACCTGCGTCCAGCTGTTGATGGTGGCCAGGTCCGGGACCAGGCCGCCGGCGTCGATGGCCGTTCCCGCCGCGATGCGTTCCAGTGAGGCGGAACCGGTGGACAATGCCAACGACGTCACGGCATCCCCGGCGAGGACGGGGTGCTCGGTGACGGTGCCTGCGAGTGCCAGCGGATGCTTGTCATGGGCGTGGCCGAACGTCAGCAGCTCCGGCCCGCCGTTTGCCTGCTCCAGCGCTGCGGGCAGCGGTTCGTCCTCGGCATCCACCAGCGGCTTGTAGGCATTGCCGGAGCGGCGGACGGTCTGGGCAGCGTTGTTGATGATGATGTCCAGCGGCCCGGCGTCGTTCAGGGAGTCGGTCAGTGCCATGACCTGGGACGGGTCGCGGAGGTCGATGCCGACAATCCGCAGCCGGTGCAGCCAGTCGGCGCTGTCCTCCATGGCAGCGAACCGCCGCGCTGCGTCTTTGGGGAACCGAGTGGTGATGGTGGTGTGGGCGCCGTCCCGCAGCAGCCGGAGCGCGATGTACATGCCGATCTTGGCGCGGCCGCCGGTCAGCAGGGCGCTGCGGCCGGTGAGATCGGTCCGGGCATCGCGCTTACTGTGGCTGAACGCCGCGCATTCCGGGCAGAGCTGGTGGTAGAAGGCGTCCACCTGGGTGTAGTGCTGTTTGCAGATGTAGCACGGCCGGGACCGGATGAGGTGGCCGGCCACTTCGCCGGTGGCCGAGGGAGCGAGCTTGTTTCCGCGCGTCTCGTCGTCGATCCGGTCAGGGGCGGCCGTGGCCGTCAGGGCAATAACGGCGCGGTCGGCGTCGGCAATCAGGTCGCGCTTGGTGACCCTGCGGTGGCGCTTGACCGCCTTGAACATCTTGCCGGTGGCCCGGCGCACCGAGATGTAGTCGGGGTGCTCCTCGTCGTAGACGTGGATGGTGTTCAGGACCTTGAGGCAGGCCTGGATTTCCTCAGGGGTCAGGTCGGGGGAGCTCATTGGGTCAATTTTACAGCGTGGACACAGGGCATCATGACTGAAGGACCGGAGGCGCCGTGCAGGCGCCGCCGGTCCTTCCACCGGATGTCAGCGGCGTGTCAGGACACGCGTGCCCCGGGGGAGGCTTCGGCTGCGGCGGCATGGGTCCGGGCCACCTTGTCCACCGACTCGCGCACCTCCGGGTACTGCTCCGCGGCGGCCTTCACGGCGTTGGGGACCAGATGCAGGTTCTTGGCTGCCAGCTGGCGTTCGTGTTCGCCGGGCTCCGGGACTTCCTGGTACTTGGACAGGACGGTGATGCCTGATTCGGTGACCTTGAAGCCGCGTGCACGGTCGAGGTCCGGGTCCAAACCGATGGCGGCACCGGCCGGCACCTTGACGTTCTTGTCAATGATGGCCCGGTTGATCACGGCGCCCTCGCCGACCTGTACCTTGTCCATCAGGACGGAGTCGATGACCCTGCTGCTGGTCGCCACGTACACGTCGTTGGAAAGGACGGACCCCTCCACCACACCGCCGGAGATCACCACGCCGCTGGAGACGATCGAATCCAGGGCGGTGCCCACCGTGTTGTTGACGCCGCGGACGAACTTGGCGGGCGGGGAGATGCTTTGCCGCGTGTAGATGGGCCACTCGGAGTTGTAGAGATTGAACACCGGCAGCGGCGAGATGAGGTCCATGTGGGCGTCGTAGAAGGAATCGATGGTGCCGACGTCGCGCCAGTAGGTGCGGTCGCGTTCGGTGGAGCCGGGGATTTCGTTGAGCGTGAAGTCGTAGACCCCTGCCTCGCCCTGGTTCACGAAGTAGGGGATGATGTCACCGCCCATGTCGTGCTTGGTGTCGAGCCGTTCGGCGTCCACGTGCAGGGCAGCCACCAGGGCGTCGGCGTCGAACACGTAGTTGCCCATGGAGGCGAGGAACTGGGACGGATCCGCAGCGAGGCCAGGCGTGGTGGCGGGTTTCTCCACGAATGCCGCGATCTTCTGCGGATCATTCTGGTCCACCTCGATGACACCGAACTGGTCGGCCATGCTCAGTGGCTGGCGGACGGCGGCAACCGTTGCCTTGGCCCCGCTGTGGACGTGCTGTTCCACCATCTGGGCGAAGTCCATGCGGTAGACGTGGTCTGCGCCGACCACGACGACGATGTCGGGGTTGGCATCATGGATCAGGTTCAGGGACTGGTAGATGGCGTTGGCGCTGCCCAGGAACCAGCTCTTGCCTACGCGCTGCTGTGCGGGGACGGAGGCGACATAGTTCCCGAGCTGGGTGGACATGCGCCAGGCTTCGGAAATATGCCGGTCAAGGCTATGGGATTTGTACTGGGTGAGGACCACGATTTGCAGGTAGCGCGAGTTCACCAGGTTGGAAATCGCGAAATCGATAAGGCGGTAGCTGCCGGCGAAAGGCACCGCGGGCTTCGCCCGGTCTGCCGTCAGTGGCATCAGTCTGTTTCCCTCGCCACCTGCGAGGACAATGGCCAGGACTTTTTTATTCAACGGCATAGTGGTCGCTCCTGTACGCCTTCGTAACTCCCCAAGACAATCCGGTACGCCCGGACTCCTTCACACTAGAACAGTTATGCGTGAAGGACTACCTTGGGTCTTGTGCGAATAGACATTGTGACTAAAGAGTTCCCGCCGGAAATTTATGGTGGCGCCGGGGTGCACGTCGCCGAATTGAGCAGGGTGCTTAGTAAGCACGTTGACCTGCAGGTTCGTGCCTTCGGTGCCCCCCGCGACGCCGACTATCACGGTGCTGTGGTGACTTCCTACGCTGTACCGGAGGACCTCGGCTCCGCCAACGCCGCTGTGCAGACGTTGGGTGTGGACCTGAGGATCGTCCCGGACATCGCCGGTGCCGACCTGGTCCACTCGCATACCTGGTACGCCAATATGGCCGGCCACCTGGCCTCGCTGCTGCACGGAATTCCGCATGTTTTGAGTGCCCACAGCCTGGAACCCCTGCGCCCGTGGAAAGCGGAGCAGCTTGGTGGCGGCTACGCTCTGTCCTCGTGGGTCGAGAAGACCGCTTATGAGGCCGCCGCCGCCATCATCGCCGTGTCCGAGGGCATGCGGCAGGACATCCTGCGCAGTTACCCCGACGTGGACCCGGAGAAGGTCCGGGTGGTGCACAACGGGATCGACGTCGAGCTGTGGAAGCGTGATGAAAACGACGACGCCATCCGTGCGCTCGGCATTGATCCCGCCAGGCCAAGTGTTGTCTTTGTGGGAAGAAACACGCGGCAGAAGGGAGTTCCGTACCTTCTTCGGGCAGCCGCGAAGCTTCCTGACGACGTCCAGCTCGTCCTGTGCCTGGGCGCGGCTGACACCCCGGAACTGGCCGCCGAGACCGCCGCGCTGATCGAGGACCTGCAGAAGCAGCGGACCGGTGTTGTGCTGATCGAGCGGATGTTGCCCCGCCACGAGCTGATCCAGGTCCTGAGCCACGCCACCGCCTTCGCCTGCCCGTCCATTTACGAGCCGCTCGGTATCGTCAACCTCGAGGCCATGGCCTGCGGCGCCGCAGTGGTGGCCAGCGCCACCGGTGGCATTCCCGAGGTGGTGGAGCACGGCCGGACCGGGCTGCTGGTGGACCTTGAGCAGGTCACGGACGGTACCGGGACGCCGCTGGACCCGGAGAAGTTCGTCAGTGAGTTCGCGGCCGCCCTCACGGAAGTCGTGTCCGATCCGGACCGCGCGAGGGCCATGGGACAGGCGGGCCGTGAGCGCGCCGAGAAGCACTTCTCGTGGGAGTCCATCACGGAGACCACCCTTGAGGTGTACCGCTCGGTGCTGCCCGCCAGCAGCTGACGTCCCCTCAGCAGTACGACGACGGCGCCGCTCCCCGTGGAAGGGAAGCGGCGCCGTCGTCGTAGCAGGACTTTGCGCTACGCCGGCGCTGAGCCCCTGCCGGGCTTTAGGCCTTGCGGCCGCCGGCCTTCCGCGCCAGCAGCACCTTTTCGTCCACGGGGGTCTGTCCGCTGGCACGCTGGCTGCGGAAGTAGGCGCGGGCCTCGTCCTGGCGTTCCTTCTCGGCGCCGGTGGCGATGGTGGCGCGCACGTGTTCATCGCCGTACCCGAACGCGTCCACCAGGTCCAATGCGTGCGGCCTGATCTTCTCGAGCAGCCTGTTGATGTAGCCGCCCACGGTACGCGCCCGCTGCATGGAAAGCCTGCCGTTCATGAGGTACCAGGAGAGGTTCTTTTCGATCAGGGAAAGCCCGAAAAGGTCACGCAGCCAGGTCAGGACTTTCCTGGTGCCGGGGTCGGTGACGTCTGCGAGCGCCTCGGTGAATGCCTCCCACTGCAGCAATTCGGCGTGGGCCTGTGCAGCGTCGATCAGTTCGTTCTGGTGGCGGTTGAAGAGGGCCGCGCCCTTGTCCTGCGGGAGCCGGTTGCTGCCCTTGAGCGCGGTGGCGGCCTCAGCGACCATGGTCTGCACCCGGTCGGTGAGGAGGGCCCGCTGTCCTTCCTCGTCCCGCAGGGCGATCGCAGCCTTCTGCACGGAGCCGGTGTCGGTGATGAACTGTGCAACCTGGCGCAGGCCGGTGCGGTGGATGGCCGCGCCGGTGGCCTGCCCCACCACGTAGCGGGCCAGCACGCCGAAGTCCACGTTGCGGAACTCCTTGGCGTAGTCAGCCAGCAGCCGCTTGGCAACGAGCTGCAGCAGCACGGTGTTGTCGCCTTCGAACGTGGCGTAGACGTCAAGATCCGCCCGAAGGGAGGCGAACCGGTTTTCGATCAGGAACCCGGCGCCACCGCAGGCTTCCCGGCATTCCTGCAGGGTGTCCAGGGCATGCCAGGTGCTGAGGGGCTTGAGGGCCGCCGCAAGGGTTTCGAGGTCCTGGCGGTCGGCGTCGGTGTCCGCGGCGCCGGAGAAGACGTCGTCGAACTTCTGCAGCAGCTGTTCGTGCGCAAACCCGGCGGCGTAAGTGGTGGCGAGCCGGGTGAACAGGCGGCGCTGGTGGCGCTGGTAGTCCAGCAGCACTTCCTCGTCCGTGTGGGAGGAGGCGTTGAACTGCCGGCGTTCGGTGGCGTACTGGATGGCGGCTTTCAGCGCCACCTTGGATGCTGCCACCGCTGCACCGTCCAGGGATACCCGGCCCTGGACCAGGGTTCCCAGCATGGTGAAGAAGCGCCGTCCGGGGCTGGCTATGGGGGAGCTGTAGGCGCCGTCGGCAGCGACGTCGCCGTAGCGGTTGAGGAGGTTGGTGCGCGGGACCCTGACATTGGTGAAGTGCAGCCGTCCGTTGTCGATCCCGTTGAGGCCGCCCTTGATTCCGTCGTCCTCACCGCCGATGCCCGGCAGGAATTCCTTGGTGTCCGGGTCGCGGAGGTCCACATAGAAGGCGTGGACCCCGTGGTTGACGCCCTGCGTCACCAGCTGGGCGAACACCACAGCGCCGAGTCCGTCCGTTGCGGCGTTTCCGATGTAGTCCTTCCAGGCAGCGCGGAAGGGCGTGTGGATGACGAATTCCGCGGTGGCGGGATCGTAAGTGGCGGTGGTGGCGATGCTGGCAACGTCGGAGCCGTGCCCGGTTTCCGTCATGGCGAAGCAGCCGGGGATGGCCAGGTTCATGATGCCCGGCAGCCACTTGGCATGGTGCTCTTCTGTGCCAAGGTGCATGACGGCTGAGCCGAACAGCCCCCACTGGACCCCCGCCTTGATCTGCAGCGACGGGTCCGCAACCACCAACTCCTCGAAGCCGGCGATGTTGCCGCCGTGGTCGTCGGAGCCGCCAAGCCCGGAGGGGAAGGCGCGGTGGACCGCCCCGTTGTCAACGAGGTACTGCAACTGCCCGAAGACCCTGGCACGGTGGTCCGTGTGGGTCTGGCCCTCGACCTTGTGCAGTTCGGGACGGGCGGCGAGGTCCCGTGCCTGGCGGCGGACATCCGCCCACTTGCCCAGGAGTTGCCTGCCCAGCGCTTCGGTGTCGACGGCAGGCTGGGGTCGGTCTGTGCCGGCAGCGACCCGGGTGGGGCCGGCCGGGCGGGAACCCTTGGCGGCGGGTCGGTCCACTACTTCAGTCATGTCAATGTCCTTCGTTGGTGCTGACAGGTTGCTTGGTGGTGCTGGGAGTAGACAGTTCGGGTGCAATGCCGACGCAGAGCCAGTCGGTGATCTGGCGGGCCATGGCGTCCTGGCCCGGTTTGGCGGCGGAGTCAGGGGTGCTGAGCCACTGTTCGCCGGCATTCCGCACCAGCCCGATGGCGGCCTTGGGCCAGAATCCGATGACCGCTTCCTTCCCGTCGCCCAGGTGGGAGCGCATGGGGCTGGCGATCATCTCGGCGACTGCGTCGAAGAAGTGCCCCAGGGCGCCGGAGACGGCCGCGGCGCCGGACGCCTCGGCGTGGCGTGTCACGAAGGTGTAGACGTTCGGGCTGGTGGACGCCATCTGCAGGTAGGCGGAGACCATTGCGAACAACCCTTCCCGCGGCGTCACGGCGCTCTGTGCGGCCTCGCGGATGCGCCGCTGCATCTGGTCCAGGACCACCTCGCCCACCGCCTGCTGCAGCCCGGCCTTGTCGCCGAAGTAGCGGTAGAACACCGACTTGGACGTTCCGGCAGCTGCGGCGATGTCCTCCATGGGGGCGTCGCTGCCAAGGGCGTGTACCGCGCGCCGGGCCTGCTTGATCAGCTGCCGCCGGCGTTCTTCACGGTGGGACTCCCAGCGGGACGACCTGCCGTCCGGACTGGCGGCAGGGGAGGGCCCGAGGGCGCGTGCTGCGGTTCGTGCTTCGGGCATGTTCACGATACCCAGCGTATCAGGTACGCTGGGTATCGGTAACCGCATGCGACCAGAGGAGACACCCATGTCCATTGACGGACAGTCAGCCACCGGCCCCGACGGGTCAGCCCGCCCAACTGCGGGGGCCACCGCGCTACGCCGGGCAGTCGTTGTGGGCGGCAACAGAATTCCCTTCGCCCGCGCCGGAGGTGCCTACGCAAAGTCCTCCAACCAGGACATGCTGACGGCAGCCCTAGACGGTCTCATTGCCCGGTTCGGCCTCCAGGACGAACGCGTGGGAGAGGTGGCAGCCGGCGCGGTGCTCAAGCATTCCCGTGACTTCAACCTCACCCGCGAAGCGGTCCTCGGCTCGGCGTTGTCCGCCGAAACGCCGGCCTACGACCTCCAGCAGGCCTGCGCGACGGGCCTGGAAACCGTGGTGGGCCTGTCCAACAAGATCAAGCTCGGCCAGATTGACTCCGCCATCGCCGGTGGCGTCGACTCCGCCTCGGACGCCCCGGTGGTGGTCAGCGAAGGGCTCAGGGAGGTCATCCTCGACCTCAACCGGGCAAAGACGCTGCCGCAGCGGCTGCAGATCCTCAGCCGGCTGCGGCCCAAGGACCTGGCTCCGCTGGCTCCGGGTACTGCAGAACCGCGCACCGGCCTCTCCATGGGCGAGCACCAGGCCCTGACGACCGCCCAATGGAAGGTTTCCCGGGAAGCCCAGGATGAGCTTGCCCTCAACAGCCACCGCAACCTTGCCGCAGCTTACGAGGCCGGGTTCTTTGACGACCTCGTCACCCCCTACCGGGGCCTGTCCCGCGACGGCAACATGCGCGCCGATACCTCGGCGGAAAAGCTCGCGTCGCTGAAGCCCGTCTTCGGCAGGAACCTTGGCGCCGACGCCACCATGACCGCCGGAAACTCGACGCCGCTGACAGACGGCGCCTCGACGGTCCTGCTGGCCTCGGACGAATGGGCAGACGCACGCGACCTGCCGAAGCTGGCTGCCGTGGTGGATGCGGAGGCCGCGGCAGTGGACTTCGTCCACGGCAAGGACGGGCTCCTGATGGCTCCGGTCTTCGCGGTTCCCCGGCTGCTGGCACGCCACAACCTGACCTTGGCGGACATCGACTACTTCGAGATCCACGAGGCCTTCGCGGCCACTGTACTGAGCACGCTTGCTGCCTGGGAGGACGAAGACTTCGGCCGCACCCGGTTGGGCCTGGACGGTGCCCTCGGCAAGGTGGACCGCTCACGTTTGAATGTGAACGGCTCGTCGCTGGCAGCGGGACACCCGTTTGCGGCCACCGGCGGACGCATCGTGGCTTCGCTGGCCAAGCTGCTGCACGCCAAGGGCAGCACGGACGGGCGGCCGGCCCGCGGACTGGTGTCGGTGTGTGCTGCAGGCGGCCAGGGCGTCGTCGCAATCCTGGAATCGGTATAGGAGGCCGGCATGGCAGACAAATACACGCAACTGGTCAACCAGGGGCTCGGCAAGAACGTTGCCAAGAGGCTTGGGCTGCCCCAGCCGGCACTCCTGCGCCGGTACCGCCCGGGCCAGCCCCTGATAGCGGGGCCGGTCGTCATCCAGGGTGATTCCGCGGCGGCCGACCAACTGGGCGCAGAGCTGTTGTCCTGGGACCTGGACGTCCGCCGGCACGCGGTTCCGGGCGAGAAGCTCGGGGCCATCATCCTGGTGCTGGACGAAGTGGAGCGGCCGGAGGATCTCGGCAGGACAGTCCTGAGCGCGGCCGCCTCCCTTCGGGACCTCGCGCCAAGCGGCAGGGTCCTCACAGTTTCCCGTCCCGCCGCTGAAGCCGGTTCGCCTGCAGCTGCAGCGGCCCGTCAGGGAATCGACGGGCTCCTGCGGTCCCTGGCCAAGGAACTGCGTGCCGGGGCAACCGGAAACGGCATCCTTCTGGCGGAGGGCGTGGACATCACGAGCCCCAGCGCCCTGGGTGCGGTGCGCTTCTTCCTCTCCGGGCGTTCAGCGTTCGTGGACGGCCAGTTCCTGAAGATTTCCGACGCCGGAGGCACGCTGCCCGAAGACCCTGACCTCCCGCTGGCAGGAAAGATCGCCGTCGTCACCGGCGCAGCCCGGGGGATCGGCGCGCAGATTGCCCGTACCCTGCACAGGGACGGCGCCACTCTGGTGGTGGTGGATCTCCCCGCAGCCGGGGACCACCTGGCGGCCGTGGCCAACGAGGTCAGGGGAACAGCCCTGCAGTTGGACATCACCCGTGCGGACGCCGGGCAGAGGATCATCGACCATGCCGTCCAACGCCACGGCCGGCTCGATATCGTCATCCACAACGCCGGCATCACCCGCGACAAACTTCTCGCCAATATGGATCCCGCCCGCTGGGACTCGGTCATCAACATCAACATCGCTGCCCAGCTTCGGATCAACGAGGCCCTCCTGGGCTCGGAGCACTTCAGCCAGTCACCGCGTATCGTGACTGTTGCGTCCACCAGCGGGATCGCCGGAAACAGGGGGCAGACCAACTATGCGGCCTCCAAGGGGGGAGTCATGGGCATGGTCAGGGCAACAGCGCCACTGCTGGCAGAAGCCGGCGGAACCATCAACGCAGTGGCGCCGGGGTTCATCGAAACGGAGATGACTGCACGGATCCCCCTGGCCCTCCGGGAAACAGCAAGGCGCCTGAACTCGCTCAAACAGGGCGGCCAGCCCGTGGATGTGGCTGAAACCATCGCCTTCCTTGCCAGCGACTCCGCCGGAGGCATCAGCGGTGAAGTGCTCCGGGTATGCGGACAGAACCTGGTCGGCGCGTAATGGCGGTGCAGCCCCTCATCCTGGGGGAGATGCCGTCACTGTCCAAGCTGTACATTAACGCCGCCGCGCAGGCTGCCCGGCGGCGGCTCCTCGGGACAGGCGATTCCTCCCACCTGCCCGACGAAAGCCACGAGGTGCGGGCAGTCGCGGTGGATGTCGCAAACCTCACCGCCTACCAGCACCTGTTGGGCGAGACCGCCAGTGATGTGCTGCCCGCGGGTTTCATCCACGCATTGGCGTTTCCGCTGGCCATGAGCGTGATGAACCGGGACGACTTCCCGCTTCCACTGCTGGGCATGATCCACCTGGGCAACCGGGTGGAACAGCGCGTGCCGCTGCTCTTCACCGAGGCCCTGGACATCACGGCGCGGGTAGAGAACCTGCGGGGGCACCGGTCCGGCACGCAGGTGGACGTTGTGGCGGAGGTCCGCAAATCCGGCAGTAATGCCGTTTGCTGGCTGGGAGTCTCCACTTACCTGGCGAAGGGGATCTTCCTGCCGGGAATCGACAAGCCCTCGGCCCAACACGGCAAGCCCGACTTCCGTGCGCCCGATCCGACTGCACTCTGGCAGTTGGGTGTGGACGCGGGCCGGGCTTACGCCGCCGTTTCCGGTGACTTCAACCCCATCCACCTCAGTGTGTTGTCTGCTAAGGCGTTGGGCATGCGCCGGTCGATAGCCCACGGCATGTATTTGGCGTCCAGGGCGCTCGCCGACGTCGGCCCTGCCCGCGGCGATTCCTTCATTTGGGAGGTCGGGTTCGAAACACCGGTGTTCCTGCCGGCCCGGGTTGCCCTGGACATCACCACTGAACAGGAAGGCACAGGCGCTTGGCACCGTTCGAGTTTCGTCGCCTGGAACCCGCGGTCCGGGCGGCGCCACTTCAACGGTTCAGTTGCGGCGCTTGATGACGCGGCTGCCGGCAATGGTGACGAACGGGCCGGAAAGGACACACCTGGCCTCACCGAAACCGGCGCTTCCGGGCCGGTGCAGGAAGAGCGAATCTAGGAACGCCCGCTAGTCTGCCGGACGGACGGCACGGAGAATGCGGTGGAGGCTGAGCAGGAGCGATTCCGAGGCGTGAACCGTACCCTCATCGGTTTCCCGCTCGGAGGTGACAGCCATGCAGGTGTCCAGGGCCGCCTTCGCTGCGTCAAAGCGCTCCCGGTGCCCAGGTGCGTCATCGTCTCCGCAGGACGCCAGCAGGTCTCCGGAGGCCATCATTGCCGCCGACAGTGACTCGTTGTCTTCCACCGGCACGTCGTAGGGAGCGTCGCTCTCCCAGATGACGTCGCTCAGGACATCGGTCATGTCCTGGATGTGGAATGTCACACGCTCCAATTCGCGCAGGTGCTTGTAATCTTCATCCATGTCGCGGGGGTGCAGGCGCCGCCGCGGATTTCCGCGGCGGCTGGCGTCCGCTTCCTGGACAAGGTGCCGTACGGTGCGGGTGGCCTCCGCCAGCTCATCGGACCGGCGGGACCACTCGGCATGTTCGGGTGGCCATTCTTCGCGAAGTGCCTTACCCATGTCGGTCAGTTGCGTGCCGAGTGCCCGGCGGAGTTCATCCAGGCTGGCTGCGGCGGCGTTGAAGTGCAGCGGCGGAAAGATCAGGAAGTTGACGCCAATGCCCACAGCGACACCTACCCCCATTTGAACGAGGTAGCCGAAGGAGAAGCCATCGGGGTCGCTGTTTCCCACCAGCAGGACAAGAAGCGCCGCCGTCGGAATCCAGTCGCTGCCGGACCCGATGCCGGGCAGTCCACCCAGGAGGACGCCGATGCCCATGAAAATTGCCACCGTCAGGGGAGAGGGGTCGGTGTAGGACACCAGGAGGAACGCCAAGCCGATGCCGACGGCAAGTCCGGCCAATGCCTGCGCACCCTGCCGGACCGAGCCGACAACGTTGTGGTACATCGCCACCAGGGCTCCTAGGGGAGCGTAGTACGGGTAGTTGGCGGCAGCGCCTGGCATCAGGGGCGCGATCAGGAACGCAAGCCCTGCCGCGATGGCTGCTTTGGTGGCCAGCTGCAGCCGCTGGGCGGCGAAGGCTGCTGTCAGCCCCTTGATGGCCCGCTTAAAGATCTCGGTGCCCTGGCCCCATATGACTTGCGTTCTGGCTTGCGGCGTGCTCATCCGCCCAACCTTAGGGTGGTTTGACCCTCAACCCCAAAAGGCGCAGGTCAGCGGGCCGGCCGGCTTGGGCGCACTACGCCAGCGCGGCCGCCGAGCGCCGTACTGCGGCCGCCAGCCGGTGGGCCCGGCCTGGCGTCCGCCCGTCCTCGGCCCGCCGCGGAATGTAACCGAACCCGAGGGCGTATGCGGGGTCGGCAAAGCCAAGGGCGGCGTTGGCGCCCTCATGGCCGAAGGCCCGGTGGCTGCCAAAGTTGCGGGATGGATGAGGTTTCATGAAGACCACGGCGAAAGCGTTGTCCAGGCCTGAAGAACGGTCCAGCCCCCAGACCTGTTCGGCTGACATCCGGCGGACCGTGTCGTCGCCGAGGAACGGTTCTGAGCCGTCCGCGCCGGTGGTGGCCGCAGCGTACAGGCGGGCAAGGCCGTCGGCTGAGCCCACGCCTCCGGCGGCTGACATTCCGGCTGCGCGGATGGTCCTGATGTTCGGTAGTTCCATGATGGTGCTGACCGGCGAGTTCGAGTTGAGCCCGTCCAGGCTCAGCGGATCGAGCCATGGCTGGTCCGCGTCAGTGGTGTATAGGACGTCCCTGTAACGGTGTTCTTCTTCCTCGGGCAGCCCCAGGAAGAATTCCACATCATACGGGATCCGGATCCGCCGGTCGTAGAGGTCCTGCAATGACTCTCCCGACGTACGCCGGCAAAGCTCCTCCATCATGATGCCTATGGTGAGCGCGTGGTAGCCGAACTGCCGTCCCGGTTGCCACAAAGGACGGGCTGAGGCCAGCCTGGCCGCAGCTCCGGGTGTTGTGAACTCGCCCAGCCCGAAGCCGCCCGCGATGCCTGGCAGCCCGGCCTGGTGAGACAGGACCTCGCGTACCAGCAGCCGGTCCTTGCCGTGTACCCCAAACTCCGGCCAATAGAAGGCCACCGGCCGGTCGAGGTCAAGGACGTTGTCCTGCACAAGCAGTGAAATGACCATGGCGGCGACACCCTTTGAGCATGAGTAGGCCCCGGTAACTGTGTCCTCAGCCATGTCCGGGCCGCCGGTAAGTCCCACAACGCGGACGCCGCCGTGGTACGCAGCGAGCTGGGCGCTGTAACCAGGATCCTCGGCCAGGAAAGACTCAAACAGGTCGAGGACGTTTTCGAAGCCGGCCGCTACCGCGCCGCGGGAAATCTGCATCCCCACATTCTAGAGGAAACCGCTTTCCGCCTAGTGTGCCGCTCCGTGCCCCGGGGCTATTTCCTCGCCCTTCCTGACTGGCCCTGGTGGCGTTCCGTCGCCGAAAGGCCGCCCGCCGAGTGTTTCCCGGCCGTGCGCTTCGAGCCACCCGGACAGGTCCGGCCCGGCCGGAACGATGCCGGTGGGATTGATGTCCTCGTGAACGATGTAATAGTGCTGCTTGATCTGCACGAAGTCTGTGGTGTCGCCGAAACCGGGAGTCTGGAAGAGGTCGCGGGCATAAGCCCACAGGGCCGGCATTTCGCTGAGCTTTTGCCGGTTGCATTTGAAGTGGCCGTGGTAGACCGCGTCAAAGCGTGCCAGCGTCGTGAACAGGCGGACATCCGCCTCCGTGATGGTGTCACCAACCAGGTAACGCCGGGCGGTGAGGCGGTCCTCCAGCCAGTCCAGGGCTGTCCAGAGCCGGTCGTAGGCGGCCTGGTACGCGTCCTGGGATCCTGCAAACCCGCACCGGTACACGCCGTTGTTCACTTCGGTGAACACCCGCTTGTTCACCTCATCGATTTCGTCCCGCAACCGTTCCGGATAAAGGTCAGGGGCGCCCGGCCGGTGGAATTCAGTCCACTCCGTAGAGAAATCCAGCGTGATTTGGGGGAAGTTGTTGGTCACGACAGCGCCGGTGGGTACGTCAACCAGGGCAGGAACAGTGATGCCCCGCGGGTAGTCAGGAAAACGCTTGAAGAAGGCTTCCTGCAACCGCTCGATGCCCAGGACCGGATCCTTTCCGCCGGGATCAAGGTCGAATGTCCAGGACCGGGCATCATGCGTTGGTCCGGGCTGCCCAAGGGAGATTGCTTCCTCGAGGCCCAGCAGCCTGCGCACGATGACTGTCCGGTTGGCCCAGGGGCACGCCCGCGCTGCAACCAGCCGGTAGCGTCCCGCTTCGGCGGGCCAGCCTGGCTCGCCGTGGTCCCCGGGCCTGCCATCCCGGGTCACCCGGTCCTCAATGTAGTTGGTGTCCCGCTTAAATTCGTGGCCGCCGGTAACGTAGGCGCCCCGGGTGCTGTGCTCCCCGGTTCCGCCGGCCGTCAGGGTGCTCTCCGTGTCGTGGCTCATCTGCCCAGCCTATGCGCCAGCAGACAGGACAGCGGTGACAGGCTGCAACGCGACCATCCACGAGCCGGCCACGATAGCCGAAAAAAGGACAATCCATACGCCCGAGGGAACATGGGTGGCCCTGTACAGCAGGTAGGCGTCCGAGGTCGCAAGCTGGCTCCGCCTGCGGAGGTGTACATGGGCCAGTTTGATGAGGTCCCTCACCGCCCCAACCAGCAAGGCCAGTCCCAGGATCACGGCGACGTGGCCAGTGAATTCCCTGGGCACAACGAGGACCATGGCCAGTGCAGCGCAAATCGCTGCCAGCGTGATGAGGAATCCGGCAAGGTTGCGCAGGAACAGCAGGGTGGCCACCAGGGCAAGGCCTCCCGCGGCGATGGCGGCCGGCCCCCAACCGCTGAATCCGCACACCACAAACACAGCGCCGGTCACCGCCGGAACAGGGTAGCCCCAGAAGCATGACCACACAGTGGCGAGCCTGCTGCGGCTGTATGTTGTGGTGGTGCCGGAATGATCGAGGCGCAAGTGGATTCCGGAGAGCCGCTGCCCGCTGGTGACGGCAGCAAAAGCATGGCCGAGCTCATGCGTGGCCGTGGTCAGGAGACCAAAGTACTTCCAGGAGCGCCGAGGTACGGACAGTGCAGTCGCGGCGAGGAGCGCCAGCACAAGTTCGGTCAAGGTGATGAGGGGCAGTGGCGTGCGGGTGAAGGATGTCAGCAGGACCTGCCACAGGTCGGCGGCCCCGTTCATCCGAACGTGCCACGTCTCATGATTAGGGTGCCGTCCATGGCTCCAACGCTACCGGTCCACGCTGGACGTCCCCTTAAAGCCGGAAGGCACGCCGGGTGGCGTGCCTTCCGTTGCGGCCGGATCGGGAGGATCCGAAGGGTTCCTGGTGCCTAGCCTTCGCACTCGGTGCAGTAGCTGTGACCATTCTTCTGGCGGGCTATCTGGGACCGGTGCCGGACCAGGAAGCAGGAGTAGCAGGTGAATTCGTCGTCAGCCTGCGGAATGACCTGCACCACGAGCTCTTCGGCAACGAATTCGCCGCCCGGTACGCCCGCGCTGTCGAGCCCATCAGCCTCATCCAGCTCAAGGACGACACTTCGCGCATCGGGAGCATTCGCGGACTGGAGCTGCTCGAGCGAGTTGTCCTGCGACTCCTTGACGTCGGAGCGCAGTTCATCATAATCGGTTGCCAATTTAGGTGCTTCTCTTTTCTTTGGTTGGCCTGTCGCGTATGAAACGTACAGCATCAAGGGGGTATTCCCCAAGAGAGGGAGTATATTTGCCGCCGCCTGGGTACAGGTTCCATGACGCGGCCGGGCCATGACCAATGGATGATTTCCGTGCCGGAAGCGGTGGGCGCAACGGCAGTTGTGCGTCCAAAGGATCCGAAAGGGCGTACGTGGAACTACTCACTGCAGGATTTGGCGGTGCCGCCCAGGTAGCAACGGGCGTTGGCCCCGTCCTGGAGAAATTCGACGGCATCTCGCGGATTGCCGTCCTGCGCGGCGGTGGACTGGGTGACCTGATCTTCGCTATTCCCGCGATGGCGGCGCTTAAAGCGGCCTATCCGGAGGCAGCCCTGACGCTTCTCGGCACGCCCGTTCAGCAGGCGCTTTTGGCTGCTGTGGAAAGTCCGGTTGACGATTTCTGCCTGCTGCCGTTTGCGGAAGGCGTTCGGCCCGGTGGTGAAGATCACTCAGAGCTGGATGGTTTTTTCGACCGGCAGCGGGCACGACCGTTTGATCTCGCCGTACAGCTTCATGGCGGCGGACGGTACTCGAACCCTTTCCTGCTCCGCCTGGGCGCACGGCATACGGTGGGCACCCAGACGTCGGATGCCGCGGCCCTGGAGCGGACCGTTCCCTACATCTACTACCAGCATGAACCCCTGCGTGCCCTGGAGGTGGCAGGGTTCGCCGGCGCCACGCCTGTGGACCTTGAAGCGAGGCTTGTCCCCGCGGCGGGGGTGCGGGCGATACGCAAGGCAGCCAAAGACGACGGTGCGCGGCCCCTCGTGGTGATCCACCCGGGGGCAACCGACCCCCGCCGTCGTTGGCCCGTTGAGCGCTTTGCACAGCTTGCCGGCACATGCGCCGCGGACGGCTGCCGCGTCGTGGTCATCGGCGATGGCAGCGAACAGGAGCTGGGAGAACAGATCGCTGGTACTGCCGCCTCAAAGTCCGTGGAGTCCCTGGCGGGCAAGCTCACTATGGCCGAACTGGTAGGCCTGCTGGCCGACGCCTCCGTGGTGGTGGGAAACGACAGCGGCCCCCGCCATCTTGCCCAGGCTCTTGGTGTGCCAACTGTGGGCGTTTTCTGGGTGGGGAATGTCATCAACGCGGGGGCCCTTGGACGGGCGATGCACCGTGTGCACATGTCCTGGCTCACGGAGTGCCCCACCTGCGGGATCGACATAACGCAGGTGGGCTGGACGGCACCGCGTTGTGTGCACGACGACTCAATCGTCGCCGGCGTAGAGGTCAGGGAGGTCTACGAGGATGTTCGGAACCTGGTGGCCACAGCCGTGAGGAGGTCACTGGCGTGAACGGGGGAGTGGTGCCCACGGACGCTTTGGGCAGCGGAACAGCCGACAAGCCCGAACTGCTGGTGCTCCGGGCGCTGAAGCTCGGAGACCTGTTGGTGGCCGTTCCGGCGTTGAAGGCCATCCGTCGGGCTTTCCCGGAGCACAGGCTCCGATATGCAGCCCAGGGTTGGTTGTCCGAGATGCTGGGCCTGGTGGGCGGGTATGAGCTGCTGCCCACGCACGGGCTCGACGAGCCGTTGGCCCTTCGGCCCGGAGTGGTGGACGTGGCCGTGAACCTCCACGGAAACGGACCGGAAAGCGCTGGCCGGATCGAGGCGCTGGAGGCCCGGCGAACCATTGCCTACCGAAGTGGCAACCTTGATGGTCCACCATGGCGGGCAGAACTGCATGAGCGCGAACGCTGGGCACATCTGCTGTCCTGGCACGGGATCGAAACCGATCCAACAGATCTTCGGCTTGATCATCCGAGGGTTCCCAACCCTGTGCCGGGAGCAACGGTGGTGCACGTTGGTGCCGCGTACGGCAGCCGGCTCTGGCCTGTCGAACGGTTTGCCGCCGTTGCCGCGGAACTCGCACAGGCCGGTCACCACGTGGTCTTCACCGGTGCGGAGGGGGAAAGAGACCGCGCCCGTGCTGTCTGCCGGCTGGCTGCGCTCCCGACGGAATGCGTTCTCGCCGGCAGCCTGGGTTTGGCTGGGTTCGCTGCCATCATTGCCGGCGCCAGGCTCGTGATCTCCGCTGACACCGGCGCCGCGCACCTGGCATCGGCCTATGGCACGCCCTCCGTGGTGCTCTTCGGGCCGGCACCACCGGAAATCTGGGGTCCCCCGCCGGGCCCGCACGTTGTGCTCACAAAGGCAAAGCTCCGCCGCGGCGACACCTTTTCCGACGTTCCGGACCCGGCCCTGCTGGGAGTAGAGGTTGACGATGTCCTGTCAGCGGTAATCGGCCTCGGCCTGTTCCCGGCTTGAGCAAAATTTGTGGATTAGGGAAGCGCCGGGCGGCGGCGTCGATCCTAAAATGGAGTCATGGGCACCGAGATTGGCATTGCCTTGGTATTGCTGACAGCGTTCGTCTGGATGGCCGGGACGCTGGTAATCCTCTCCGCCATCGACCGGCCGGAACGCAAAGCCCGCCGCCAGGAGCGGCGTGACACCCGGGCTGGAGACCACAGGCGCAGAGTGGAGTACCGTCCCGTCGCGGCGGGTTCCCGCCCGGAGGGCCGCAGGCGACATTCCCGGACGAGGACGCTGCGTCCGCACTGAGGCGCCCTACGGGCTGCGGCATCAACGTCACCGCAGTCCACCTGGAGTCATGGAAGAACACTTCGTAGTAATCCGGTGAAGTTTATCCATCGAACGGAGTTTTTGCTCCGTTTAGCCCTACGATGGTCTCGCATCACTCTGTCTACCATTCCGGGGGGAATCAATGAGCTATCCGCAATACCCAAACCAGCAGCAGCAACAGGCAACGTCCTACCAGCCTGGCGGAGAGCCGCCGCTGTGGGCTCCGTACTACGGTGCCACGCTGCCCATTGCCGCCAAGCGGTTCTTCAAGAAGTACGCCACCTTCTCGGGCCGGGCCAGCCGGAGCGAGTACTGGTGGTGGGCGCTGATCGGCTTTGCCGTCAGCGTCGTCCTGAATATCATCATGCAGGTCGGCGGCGCAGCAGGTGCCACCGTCGCCGCGAACGGTTCCAGCGTTCCCGGGCCGGGTTTCCTGGTGGGCTCCATCATTGCCTTCGTGTGGGGCCTGGCAGTACTCGTGCCGTCACTGGCACTCCTGGTCCGCCGCCTGCACGATGTCAACATCAGCGGCTGGCTGGTGCTGATCATCCTGGTCCCGTTCCTGGGGGCCCTGGCGCTCATCATCATTGCCATCCTGCCGTCCAATCCGGCCGGGCAGCGGTTCGACCAGCCCGCGGGCTGATAGCCCCACGGCCTTGACGAAAGGGAGCCCGATCATATCGACCGGGCTCCCTTTTGCTTTGCATCAAACATTGGGTTCCGCAGCGTCACGCCGCGGCCTAGGCTGGCGCTGTGGAGTGTGAGGTGAGCGGTGTTCCGGTGCACTACGCGGCATTCGGCGACGGCGACCCGGTCCTGGTCCTGCACGGCGCCGGCGTGGACCATCGGGAGATGGCAGCCGTTTTTGAGCCAATATTCGGCAGGCTGCCCGGCTATCGGAGGATCTACCCTGACCTCCCGGGCATGGGCCGCACGCCGGCGGCCGCAACGCTTGCGGGTGCCGATGACGTGCTCGACCTTTTGCTTGGTTTCGTCGACGCCATCGTCGGCCCGGAACCCTTCCGGCTCATCGGCCACTCTGCGGGCGCCTACTTTGCCCGTGCGATGGCGGGCAAGAGGGTGCGGCAGGTCGCAGGGCTCGCCCTGGTCTGTCCACTGGGCGGGAGCGCCAAGGACGTTCCGGAACACAAGGTCCTGGTTGCTTCCGTCGATCCGGACAAGCTGTTGGGCACCGAAGAGGCCGCATCGTTCGGGGAGTACTTTGTGGTCCAGACGCAGGCAACGCTGGACCGATTCCTGGAAGCGGTGGCTCCCTCCCTGGGCCTGGCAGACGAGGCAGCGCTGGAACGGATTGCGCGGCAGTGGGAGTTCCGCAGCACCGCTCCCGACAGCCAGTCGTATGTGGGTCCTACGCTCATCCTTGCCGGCCGGCAGGACGCCACGGTGGGCTACGCCGGTGCCTGGGACCTCCTTCAGCTCTACCCCCGGGCCACTTTCGCCGTGCTTGACCAGGCAGGACACGTGCTCCCGCATGAGCAGCCGGACCTCATCGAAGCTTTGGTTACCGAGTGGCTGGGCCGCTCAGTCAGCCAGCAGCCGGTCCCACCCGGCGCCTAGCTATCAACGGCCGAGCGCTGCCGCCAAATACGGCGCGGTGCGGCTCCCTGCGGCCTGCGCCACGTCTTCCGGCGAGCCGCTTGCCATGATCCGGCCGCCCTGGTCCCCTCCAGACGGTCCCAGATCAATGACCCAGTCCGCGGCGGCAACAACCGACATCTCATGCTCGACCACCACCACCGTGTTCCCCGCGTCCACGAGGCCGTGCAACTGGGCCATCAGGAGCTGGACGTCCGCCGGGTGGAGGCCCGTGGTGGGTTCGTCCAGCAGGTACAGGGTGTGCCCGCGCTGGGCGCGCTGCAGCTCGGTGGCCAGTTTGATGCGCTGGGCCTCACCGCCGGAAAGTTCCGTGGCCGGTTGTCCCAGGCGAAGGTAGCCCAGCCCCACATCCTGCAGGCATTTGAGGCTGCGGGCCGCAGCGGGGATACCTGCCAGGAATTCTGCAGCGAGGTCCACAGTCATCCCCAGGACGTCGGCCACATTCCGGCCGAGGTACTCCACCTCCAGCGTGGCGGGGTTGAAGCGGGATCCTTCGCACTCGGGACAGGGTCCGTAGCTCCCCGGGAGGAACAGGAGCTCCACCGCCACAAAGCCCTCGCCCTGGCACGTCTCACAACGGCCTCCCGCGACGTTGAACGAAAACCTGCCGGCGCCGAACCCCTTGGCTTTGGCGGCTTCAGTACCGGCAAACACTTTGCGGACAGCGTCGAAGAGGCCCGTGTAGGTTGCCAGGTTGGAACGGGGCGTCCGGCCGATGGGTTTCTGGTCCACCGTGACCAGCCGGTCGATGGTGTTGCTCCCTTGGACCGCACCTACATGAAGCTGCTCCGCCGGCCTGTCCCGTTCCCCTGCTGTTCTGTCCGTCGTGAGTGAGGCAGCCACCACATCGCCCAGAACGCGGCCAACAAGGGTGGACTTGCCGGAGCCTGACACGCCGGTCACGGCCGTCAGGACTCCCAGGGGGAAACGGACGTCCAGCCCTTGCAGGTTGTGCTGCCGGACATCTTCCAGCTCCACCCACCCGGCCGGTTCGCGCGGTTCACCGTTACGGGACGGAGAAGGGGGTGCGGATGGCCGTGGCGCATCGAAGAGGAACGGGCGGGTCACGGATGCTTCAACCTCGGCCAGTCCTTCCACCGGGCCGCTGTACAGCACTTCGCCGCCACCTTCTCCGGCGCGGGGGCCAACGTCCACCAGCCAGTCTGCCCTGCGGACAACGTCCATGTTGTGCTCCACCACGAAGACAGAGTTGCCGGAGGACTTCAGTTGCTCCAAAACTTCCAGCAGCGGCTCCGCGTCTGCGGGATGGAGTCCTGCTGACGGTTCGTCGAGCACATAAATCACTCCGAACAGTCCGGAGCGCAGCTGGGTGGCGATCCGGAGCCGCTGCATCTCGCCCGGCGAGAGGGTTGGGGTTCCCCGGCCCAAGGCCAGGTATCCCAGCCCAAGGTCCAGGAGGACGTTGATCCGCTGGAGCAGGTCCCGTGTGATGGTGACGGCCACTTCGTTGGACTCACCGGAACGCTGGGTGCGTGAGGCTGTGCCGGCCTGTGCCAGTTCGCTGGTTGGACGGACTATGTCCGCCAGGTCTGCCAGCGGGAGTGCGTTGAACTCCGCAATGGTCCTGCCGGCGAAGGTGACGGCCAGTGCCTCGGGAATCAGCCCGGTGCCCGAACAGCGCCGGCAGGGACCTGACTCCATGAATGCCAGGACCCTGTCCCGCATGGAGGCGCTTTGCGAGTCGGCCAGCGTATGGAGCACGTAACTCCGTGCACTCCAGAACCGGCCTTTGTATGGCTTGGCAACCCGGTCACGCTGCGGGGTTACCTCCACCACCGGTTGTTCCTCCGTAAAGAGAATCCAATCGCGGTGCTTCCTGGGCAGCTTGCGCCACGGGACGTCGACGTCGTAACCCAGGTGGGTCAGGATGTCCCGCAGGTTCTTTCCCTGCCACGCTCCGGGCCAGGCGGCAATGGCCCCCTCCCGGATGGTGAGGGACGGATCGGGGACCAGTGACTGTTCGGACACCGTGTGGGCAACTCCGAGGCCATGGCATTCCCTGCAGGCACCTGCGGCCGTGTTGGGGGAGAAAGAGTCCGAGTCGAGCTGGCTGCTTCCCTCGGGGTAGGTGCCTGCCCGGGAAAAGAGCATGCGCACCGAGTTGGAAAGGGTGGTGACAGTTCCTACCGTGGAGCGGCTGCTCGCTGTGCTCCGGCGCTGTTGAAGGGCGACGGCGGGCGGCAGCCCGCTGATCAGCTCCACCTTCGGATTGTGGCCCTGTTGGATGAGGCGCCTGGCGTAGGGGGCCACGGACTCGAAGTAGCGGCGTTGGGCCTCGGCATAGATCGTGCCGAAGGCCAACGACGACTTACCGGAGCCCGAGACGCCGGTGAACGCCACGATGGCATCCCGCGGAACGTCCACGCTGACGTTGCGGAGGTTGTTTTCCCGGGCACCGCGGACACGGACAAAGCCGTCGGACTGGTGCGCCGGGGTGGTCAACTGGGAATCATCAGTGTGCTGTTCGTTCGGCATTGTTTTGACTCTAGTGGTGAAGCCGCGTGCGGGACTATTTGTCAGTGGGAAGTTGATGGGGTCTGCAAGGTCCGCCCCTTGGCCGCAGACGTGGTTGGTGACGTGCTGGTCTGGTTACCCTCGGTTGTTGCCCGGACGTAGTCCGTCACAGTCCCGGCCGGGGGATTCCACCGCGGGCGGGCCGGGCGCCTCTTGGAGAGCCAGGATTCAATATGACAGAACTCATAGCCAAAGCGGCAGCGTGAACTGGTTGCGCCAAAAATCCAGGGCACGAAAAAAGCCCCGGAAAATCACTGATTTTCCGGGGCTTTCCCTTGTGCGCGGAGGGGGACTTGAACCCCCACCCCCTTTCGAGGACTAGCACCTCAAGCTAGCGCGTCTGCCATTCCGCCACCCGCGCAGGTGGTAATCCGGGAAGCGTCTTTCGTCTTTCAACGTTTCGCGCCTCTCCGAAGCAGCGAGAAAAACTCTAACATGACTTTCCGGGAACAACGAATCGGGCCAACTGGGTAGGCTGAGGGCATCGCTATCGCGTGTGCAAACCAGCCGATTAACCCAGCGAGGAGCCCTTATGCCTGACGTCCTGCCCGAGGATGAAGTTGTCCGGATCTGCCAGGAACTCATCCGCATTGACACGTCCAACTACGGGGACGGCTCAGGCCCCGGCGAACGGGCGGCGGCAGAGCACGTTGCAGGGCTCATCGAAGAAGTCGGGCTGGATGCGGAACTCTTCGAATCCGAGCCGGGCCGGGCCAACGTGGTCACACGGATGGCCGGTGAGGACCCGTCAGCCAGCGCCCTCGTGGTCCACGGCCACCTCGACGTGGTGCCCGCCCTGCGCGACCAGTGGTCCGTGGACCCGTTCGGCGCCGAACTGAAGGACGGATTGATCTGGGGCCGCGGCGCCGTCGACATGAAGGACATGGACGCCATGATCCTCTCCGTCCTGCGCAGTTTTGCCCGTACAGGCACGAAGCCCAAGCGGGACATTATCTTCGCCTTCTTTGCGGACGAGGAGGCCGGCGGCGCACTCGGCGCACGGTACGCCGTGGAGAACCGTCCTGAACTTTTCGAAGGTGCCACGGAGGCCATCTCCGAAGTGGGCGGGTTCTCGGCAACCATCGGCGGCCAGCGCACATACCTCCTGCAGACTGCCGAAAAGGGAATCTCCTGGCTCCGGCTCGTTGCCCACGGCCGGGCCGGGCACGGTTCGCAGATCAACACGGACAACGCGGTGACCCGCCTGGCCGCCGCGGTAACCCGCATCGGCGAATACAAGTGGCCCATCGAACTGACGCCCACCACCCGCCAGTTCCTCGACGGCGTCACCGAACTCACGGGCGTCGAGTTCGACGCCGACAATCCGGACCGGCTCCTGGACCAGTTGGGCACTGTGGCCCGCTTCGTGGGGGCGACCCTCCAGAACACCACAAACCCCACGCTCCTCAAGGGCGGCTACAAGCACAACGTCATTCCCGAGTCCGCCGAGGCCCTCATTGACTGCCGGACCCTGCCGGGCCAGGAGCAGCAGGTCCTGGAGATCGTCCGCGAACTTGCGGGCAACGGCGTGGACGTCAGCTACGTCCACAACGACGTGTCCCTGGAAGTCCCATTCGCGGGCAACCTCGTGGACTCCATGATCGATGCACTCCACTCGGAGGATCCGGGCGCCAAGGTGCTTCCCTACACGCTTTCCGGCGGCACCGACAACAAATCCCTTAGCAGGCTCGGCATCACCGGCTACGGCTTCGCGCCCCTGATGCTTCCGGACGACCTCGACTTCACCGGCATGTTCCACGGCGTCGACGAACGCGTCCCGGCGGATTCGCTGAAGTTTGGTGCCCGCGTCCTGAACACCCTGCTCACCAATTACTGATAGGAAATCCCGTGACCCCCGAGGACGTGCTGCCGGATCCGCTCCTGGAAAAGATCCGCGGGCGTGCCGCGGACTATGACAGGAACAACGGTTTCTTCCACGAGGACCTGCGGGACCTCGCGGACGCCGGGTACCTCAAGCTGTTCGTGCCGGCGGACGACGGCGGCCTGGGCCTTGGCCTCGCGGCTGCGGCGCAGTGCCAGCGCAGGCTGGCGACGGCAGCGCCAGCCACCGCCCTGGCCATAAATATGCACCTGGTGTGGACCGGCGTCGCGCACGTCCTGAAAGCCCGCGGTGACACCTCCCTGGATTTCGTCCTGGAAGAGGCAGCCCAGGGCGAGGTCTTCGCGTTCGGGAACTCCGAAGCCGGCAATGACTCGGTGCTGTTCGACTCCCGCACCGTGGCTGCTCCCTTGCCCGGCGGGGGCTACTCGTTCACCGGCACCAAGATCTTCACCAGCCTTTCGCCCGCCTGGACACGGCTGGGGATCTTCGGCAAGGACGCAGCTGCCCGGGACGGCGTGGGAGAGCTGGTCCACGGCTTCATCACCCGCCAGACGGAGGGGTACCGCATCCTTGACGACTGGGACACGCTGGGCATGCGGGCCAGCCAGTCGGCCACCACCGTCCTGGAGGGTGTGGAAGTCCCGGCGGACCGAATCTTCCGGAAGCTGCCTGTTGGCCCCAACGCCGACCCGCTTATCTTCGCCATCTTCGCCTGCTTCGAGATACTGCTGGCAGCCGTCTACACCGGTCTGGGGGAGCGGGCGCTGATCCTGGGCGTGGAAAACGCCAAACGCCGCACGTCATTCAAGAACAACGGCCGCAGCTACGCGCAGGATCCGGACATCCGCTGGAAGGTGGCGGACGCCGCCATGGCGATGGATAACCTGTATCCGCAGTTGGCATCCGTCGCGGAGGATGTTGATGCGCTGGCCGAGCACGGACCGCAGTGGTTCCCTAAGCTGGTGGGGCTGAAGGTGAACGCCACGGAAACCGCCCGGCGCGTCGTGGACCTGGCCATCAGAGTCAGTGGCGGGTCCAGCTACTTCCGCGGGTCCGAGCTGGAGCGCCTCTACCGCGACGTGCTGGCCGGGATGTTCCATCCGTCCGACGACGAATCCGCCCATAACACGGTGGCAAACGCCTGGTTGGGTCCGCTGGACGGCTAACCCGTGCGGAGCCGTGCCTTAGACGGTCCTCTGGACCTGCATGACCCGGCGGCGGAGCCAGAAACGACGGCCTCCGCCCATGTAGAGCTTGCTGCGCTCCAGTTCCCACTTGCCGTATTCGGAGTGTTCCACCAGGCGACGGCGCGCCTCAGGCAGGGACTCGTTCGGACTTACCGTCAGCACGAGGTACTCGTACTGCCTCAAATAGTCCCGTTCCCGCTGGACCGAGCTGGTGAGAAATTGTTCCTTCATTGCTCTCCATTTTCGTCCTTTTCCCGCTAACGTGAAGTCATGAGCATCGATCCGCGTGTCGCGCTTTCGTCCCTGACCACCGCTTTGGAAGAACACCTTATAGCAGCATCGAACCGCCGCGGAGACGGTGACCCCTCCGTGGAGGCAGCCTTTTTTGCAGTGGCAGATGCATTCGAAGTTTATGAAGACGCCCTCTACGAGGCCTACAACGAAGTGACCCCGCTTCAGGTCTTCGACGACGAGGACGACGAAGACGAAGACAGCGACGTGGACGACGAGGATCTGGAGATCGTCGAAGAGTAGCCGGGGCCGCCGGCCCCAGCCTATGCCGCGGCGGACACGTCTTCCAGCGCCCGCGCAATCTCGGGCGGCAGCGGAGACAGCTGGGCTTCGAGGATTTCCTTGAGCTGGACAGGCGTCCGGGGACCCACAACGGCGGTGGCAACCCCATGTTGCGCCAGCAGCCATCCCAGCGCCACGTCCTGTGGCGTCCGGCCAAGGCCCTTCGCTGCGGTGCACACTGCTTCCACGGTGCGGGACGGTTTTTCCGCCAGGAACGGCTCAACGGAAGCCGACCCCCTTGCGGACGCGCCGCGTGAACCCGACGGAATGCTGCCCCGGTATTTTCCGGTGAGTACGCCCCGGCCAAGGGGTGCGCAGGCCATCAGGCCCATCCCTGCATCCTCCACGGCCGGTATGAGTTCAGCCTCGGGACTGCGGTGCAGAAAGGAGTATTCAGCCTGCGCCGCCACGAGGGGGAAGCCGGCCAGGACTGCTGCCTTCGCCGCCTGCCATCCTGTGTAGTTCGAGATGCCGGCATACCGGGCGCGGCCGCTGCGGACAGCAAACTCCAGGGCGGAAAGGGTTTCATCCAGCGGAACGTTGCCGTCCCAGGCCTCGGCGAACCAGATGTCCACGTAGTCGGTTCCCAACCGGGCAAGGCTCGCGTCAAGGCCGGTGAGCATCGCATTCCTGGAAGTGTCGACGCCGCGCCGGCCATCCGGCGTCGTCATCCCCGCCTTCGTGGAGATGGTCAGCCCGGTGCGGGAGACGACGTCGCCCAGCAGCGAACCAAGCATCGCTTCGGACCGGCCATCGGCATATGACGCCGCCGTGTCCACGTGCCGGCCGCCGGAATTAAGGAAGGTCCTCAGCAGCTCCGAGGCGTCCTGTTCGTCGGTTTCCCCGCCCCACGTCATGGTGCCGAGCGATAAGGCTGAAACCCGCAATCCACTGTTGCCGACGTAACGCTGCTGCATAGCAGCAAGCTTACGGGCAGATGCACCCATGCCCATGCCGTAGGGTCTTAGCGTGAACTGGTTTGAGGTGGCCCTGCTGGGCCTTGTGCAGGGACTGACCGAATTTCTACCGATTTCATCAAGCGCGCACCTGCGGATCGTGGGGCAGTTCCTGCCCAACGCAGAGGACCCCGGAGCAGCATTCACGGCCATCACCCAGCTGGGCACTGAAACGGCCGTCGTGGTCTACTTCTGGCGGGACATCGTCCGCATCGTCAAGGCGTGGGCGGGTTCCCTCGCCGGAAAGGTGTCCCGGCAGGACCCGGATGCCCGGATGGGCTGGCTGGTCATCCTGGGAAGCCTTCCCATTATCGTCCTCGGGCTTCTGTTCCAGGACCAGATCGAATCGGTGCTGCGCAGCATGTGGATCGTAGCCACCATGCTGATCGTCTTCGGCCTGATCCTCGCCGTCGCCGACGCCGTCGGAAAGCAGGAACGGGACCTCACCCAGCTGACCTACAAGCACGGCATCCTTTACGGCTTTGCCCAGGCAATGGCGCTCATTCCCGGCGTTTCCCGCTCCGGCGGCACCATCACCGCCGGCCTCCTGATGGGCTACACACGCGAAGCGGCCGCCCGGTACTCCTTCCTCCTGGCCATCCCTGCTGTCTTCGGCAGCGGCCTGTACCAGCTCTACAAGGTGGTATCCAAGGACGGCATCACGGGCCCCTACGGATTGCCCGAAACGGCGTTGGCCACAGTCATCGCGTTCGTGGTGGGTTACGTCATCATTGGCTGGTTCCTGAAGTTCGTGTCCACCCGCAGCTACCGGCTGTTCGTCTGGTACCGGATCTTCCTGGGCCTGGCCCTCTACCTGCTCCTCGGTTTCGGCGTCATAAGCGCCTAGCACTAGGCTTGGTCTGTGAAATCCTGGACTTCCCGCCCCGTTCCAACCCTGCCCGGCACCATGCCTGCCATCCGCTTGTTCGACACCGCAGCAGGCCATGAGGTGGTGTTGGAGTCCGGGGACCGGCCTTCCATGTACGTCTGCGGCATCACGCCGTATGACGCCACCCATATGGGCCATGCAGCCAGCTATGTCGCCTTCGACCTGCTGAACCGCGCCTGGCGGGACGCCGGCAAGGACGTGGACTATGTCCAGAATGTTACGGACGTCGATGATCCGCTCCTGGAGCGCGCAACGGCCACCAACGTGGACTGGCGTGAGCTTGCGCAAAGCCAGATCGACCTGTTCCAGACCGACATGGAAGCACTGAACGTCCTGTCACCGGACCACTATGTTGGCGCGGTGGAGTCCATCAGCCTCATCGTGCCCGAGGTGGAACGGCTGGTCAGCCAGGGCCTTGCGTACACAGTTCCGGGAACCAACGGCGAGCCTGACGGGGACGTCTATTACGACGTCGAAGCGGCCGGAAAGCAGTCAGTGGCCCCCGAAGCGTGGAGCCTTGGTTCCATCTCGGGCCTGTCCGAAAGCGAGATGCTTGAACTCTTTGCCGAACGTGGCGGGGACCCCGGCCGGTCCGGCAAGCGGCAGGCGCTGGATCCCTTGCTGTGGCGGGTGGCGCGGGACGGCGAACCCAGTTGGCCCGGTGCCAGCCTGGGTGACGGCCGCCCCGGGTGGCACATTGAGTGCACCGTGATTGCGCAGAAATACCTGCCCGCACCTTTCACCGTCCAGGGAGGCGGCTCCGACCTGATCTTCCCGCACCATGAAATGGGTGCAGGGCACGCCTACTCGCTGGCCGGGGTACCCCTCGCGAGGCATTACGCGCACGCCGGCATGGTGGGGCTGGACGGCGAAAAGATGAGCAAGTCCAAGGGCAACCTGGTACTCGTCTCCAAGCTCCGTGCAGCGGGGGAGGAGCCCGCGGCCATCCGCCTGGCGATCCTGGCCCACCATTACCGGTCGGACTGGTCCTGGACGGACGAGGGATTCGCCGCAGCCAAGGCGGACCTGGCCGCCTGGCGCCGGGCACTGGATCATGCCCCGCGCGGGTCCGCGGGCCCTTTGGTGGAAGAGATGCGCGCAGCGTTGGCAGCCGATCTGGACGCTCCTGCGGCCGTCGCGGCGGTGTCGCGCTGGGCACGGCAGGCGAACGACGGCGGCGCCCCGGCCAGCGCTTCGGACCAGGCCTTGGTGAGGGACGCCGTCGACGCCCTCCTGGGCGTTCAGCTGTAGGCTTCCCGCGCCACCATTAACGGCAAAGGGGCCCGGCCTGGAGTATTCCCGGCCGGGCCCCTTTGCCGTTAGTGGTCAGGGCCTGTCCTGGCCCCGCCGCTTTAGGTAACGCTCGAATTCCCGGGCGATCGACTCGCCGGTGGCCTCCGGAAGGTCGGCCGTGTCCTTGGCCTCTTCCAGCTGGCGGACGTACGCCGCGATTTCCGGGTCCTCGGTAGCCAGCTCGTCCACCCCGCGTTCCCAGGCGTCCGCTTCCTCGGCCAGCTCGTGGGTGTCCAGCGGCACCTGGAGCAGTTCCTCGATGCGGTGCAGAAGTGCCAGCTGGGCTTTGGGGGACGGCGCCTGGGCCACATAGTGCGGAACGGCGGCCCACAGCGACACGGTGGGAAGCCCGGCCAGGAGGGCCACTTCAGACAGGACGCCGACGATGCCCACAGGGCCCTCGTACTGCGACGCTTCCAGGTTCATGCGCTCCCGCAGCGGAGCATCATCCGATGACGTGCTCACCGGTATGGGCCGGCTGTGCGGAACATCGGCCAGCAATGCACCCACCAGCACCACGTAGTCCACGTTCAAGGCTTCGGCATGCACCAGCAGTTCGGCCGTGTAGGCCCGCCACTTGTAGGAGGGCTCGGTGCCCTGGACAAAGATGACGTCCACATTGGAGTTGGGCGCACTGGCCTTGTAGATCCGGGTGGAAGGCCATTTGATTTTCCGTTCCCCCGCCGCGTTCCTGCGCACCGTGGGCCGGGTGAACTGGAAGTCGTAATATTCGTCGGCGTCGATTGAGGCAACCTTCTTGCCGCCCCACAGCTTGTTGAGGTAGCGCAACGAGTCGCTTGCGGCCTCGCCGGCGTCGTTCCAGCCTTCAAAGGCGGCCAGCATCACCGTGACTCGCTGCCCCCCGGCAACTGGCTGCAGGAACCGTTCCCGCTCGGGTCCGGCACCCGTATCGGCGGTGTCTTCCTCGAAGCTATTCATTCCATCACCCTACGTCCAAGGAGTGCGGGCGTGCAGGGAATGAAGCGCCGCAACATCGGCAAACACCGGCCACAACGGGCCTTATCAGCCGGGTATTCGCCAAGGGCGTAGCCTCAGGGACCGTCCAGCATGCCCCCGTAGACTTGGGGCATGCAACTTCATGGCTCGGAATCACCGCTCAAAGCCGTCCTCTGGGACATGGACGGAACCATCGTGGACACGGAGCCATACTGGATTGCCGCCGAGCATGCGCTGGTGGAAGCCCACGGCGGCACCTGGTCCCATGAACAGGCCATGCAGTTGGTGGGGCAGTCCCTGACATTTTCCGCCGGCCTCCTGCAGAAGGCGGGGGTTGCCCTCAGCATCCCAGACATCATCGACCACCTCACCGCCGAGGTAGTCAGCAGCGTACGGCAGGAAGTGCCGTGGCGGCCCGGGGCGCGTGAACTGCTCGAAGACCTTCACCTCGCCGGCATCCGGTGCGCCCTGGTCACCATGTCCGAGGGGCCGTTGGCCCGCCAGGTGGTGGACAGCCTTCCCCGCCCATATTTCGAGGTCCTCGTAACCGGCGATACCGTCAGCCGTGGCAAGCCACACCCGGAGGCGTACCTGACCGCCGTCGAACGGCTTCGGGAAACCGACCCGCACCTGCATCCCGGACACTGCGTAGCGCTGGAGGACTCGGCACCAGGCGTGGCCGCGGCGGTTGCGTCCGGGGTCACCACAGTGGCCATTCCACACATTGTCCCGTTGCCCGAGCACTCCCATTACACGCTGTGGGACACGCTGGCCGGTCGTTCCCGCACAGACCTCGAGGAACTCCTCGCCGCCGCGGGCAAGGCAAGCCCTGCTGCCGGGTCCGCCACCGCCGTCGGGACAACGCCGTGACGGCGCCGGCGCCCGGAGAACCCGGCATGCGGGAACCGGCAAACCCTGAACCTGCGGCACCGGGCCACCGTGAAGGGATTCCCCTGGGCCGGATCGCCGGTGTGCCGGTGGTCCTTGCGTACTCGTGGTTCATCATCGCCGCGTTCACAGTCATTGTGTATGGGCCGGTGCTGCAACGGAATTACCCACATCTTGGGACCGGTGCCTTCATTGTCGCTTTCGGCTATTCGGTCCTTCTGCTCATTTCGGTCCTGGTGCACGAACTGGCCCACGCGCTCAGCGCCAGAGTCTACGGCTGGCCGACACAGAAGATCGTGCTCAACCTGTGGGGCGGACATACGCAGTTCGAGAGCTTTACTGCTTCCCCTGGACGTTCCGTGATAGTTGCCCTGGCCGGACCGGGGGTCAACTTCGTCCTTGCAGGAGCTGGCTGGCTACTTCTTCCGTACCTGCCGCCGGACAGTGCGGTTGGAATCCTCAACAACATCTTCATGTGGGCTAATTTCCTCATCGGCGCTTTCAACGTCCTCCCCGGTCTCCCGCTCGATGGCGGCCGCCTGGTCGAGTCAGCCGTATGGAAAGCAACCGGCAGCCAGGCGAAGGGCACGGTGGCCGCAGGCTGGGCGGGCCGCATCATCGTCGTGGCGCTGGTGGCCTGGTTCATTTTCCGGCCCATGTTAGCCGGGAGCGATCCGGACTTCATGATGGTGATAATCACGGTCCTGGTGTGCAGCTTCCTGTGGATGGGAGCCTCGGCCTCGATCCAGCAAGGCACCCTCCGGGCGCGACTGCCGCTGGTGACGGCCGCGGGACTTTCCACGCCGGCCATCGCGGTGCCGGCCACGGCTTCAGTCCGGGACCTCCTGGGCTACGGTGCGGCCGCCCATAAGTCGATGGTTGTCTGCGGCCCCGACGGCCGGCCGCAGGGGGTTGTTGACCCGGCCGCCCTGGCATCCGTTCCCGAAGCAGCGGCAGGATCCACTCCGGTCACCGCCGTGTCCTTTGCACTGGCCCCTGGCGCCTACGTCCCGGAATGGTCGAAGGGGCAGGAACTTATCCAGTTCCTTGCCCAGGTTGAGGGCAAACACTACGCCGTCGTTGACCACAACGGGGCGGTGACCGGACTGCTGACGCAGGACGCGGTCCTCGCCGCCATTACCGGGAAGAACCGCCGCACCCGCCAGGCATAAGAACCCCGGGCAGCCCTCCCGCGAGCAGCGGAGCGGCCGGAACCGGTAGAGTTACCTGCCGGTGTGCCATGCCGCCGACGCAAGCACCAGGCAGCCATGCGCAGGCACCACAGGTTTACAGGAGTGAGGAACATCATGAGCAGCGAAACTGCCGTCAACGACGCCACAGCAGCAGCCGGGGCCGGTGACGCACCCAGCGGTTCGCAGCCCGTCGGAGCCGCGCGGCGCCGCGGACCCTTCCGTGAAGGCGAACGCGTCCAACTGACCGACGAGCGGGGCCGGATGAACACCGTAACCCTTGAACGCGGCGGGGCCTTCCACACCCACCGGGGCTTCCTGAACCACGACGAAATCATTGGCAAGGTGGACGGTTCAGTTGTGGTGAACAACGTGGGCCAGCAGTACCAGACGCTGCGCCCCCTGCTCTCAGACTTCGTCCTGTCGATGCCGCGCGGCGCCGCCGTCGTCTACCCCAAGGACGCGGGGCAGATCGTCACCATGGCGGATATCTTCCCCGGGGCACGCGTCGTTGAGGCCGGCGTCGGCTCGGGTGCCCTCTCCATCTCCCTGCTGCGCGCCGTGGGGGACCAGGGCTACCTGCACTCCTTCGAACGCCGGGAAGAGTTTGCGGACATCGCCCGCGGCAACGTGGAGACAATCTTCGGCGGCCCGCACCCGGCCTGGCAGATCTCCCTCGGCGACTTCCAGGAAGAGGTGGTCCGCAGCGAAGCCCCCGGCTCCGTGGACCGTGTGGTCCTGGACATGCTTGCACCGTGGGAATGCCTCGACGCCGTCGCCACCGTACTTGCCCCCGGCGGCGTCTGGATCAATTACGTCGCCACCGTCACCCAGCTCTCCCGCACGGCTGAAGCCATCCGCGCAGACGGCCGGTTCACCGAACCGGACGCCTGGGAATCAATGGTCCGCGGCTGGCACCTCGAAGGCCTTGCCGTCCGCCCGGACCACCGCATGGTGGCCCACACCGGGTTCCTGCTGGTCACCCGGCGGCTCGCCGACGGCGTCACCGGCATCTCCGTCAAGCGCCGGCCGTCGAAGACTGAATTCAACGAAGAAGACGTCAACGCCTGGACCCCCGGGGCCGTGGGGGAGCGGGCCGTGTCGGACAAGAAACTTCGCCGCGCCGCCCGCGATGCGATTGCCGGGACCAACGTCAAGGACGCCCCCGAGGTCACGAACTAGTCCACATTTCGGGAGTCTCCATCCCTAGCTGCCCTCTTGGGACTAATGTCTTAAGAGAAGAGCAGGAAGGGGCTGATGCATCATGGAGACACCGAACCAGGACTCCGGACGTACACCGGCAGAGCAATTTGCCGCCAATGACCTCTCGGTTGCCGACCGCCAGGTCAACATCCTCCGGGACAAACTCAGGCACATTGACCGCCAGTTGGCTGCGGCAACGCAGAACAACACCAAGCTGGTCAGCATGCTTGAAACCGCGAAGGCGGAGATCCTCCGCCTCAAGAACGCGCTGGACCAGGAGGGGCAGCCACCGTACAGCTTTGGCACCATCCTGCAGCTGAACCCGCGTCGGCAACCGGCCCCGGGCAGCAGCGGACAGGCAGCAACGGAGGAGTCTGCGGACATCTTCAACGCGGGCCGGAAGATGCGCGTCGGCCTCAGCCCCCTGGTGAACATCAACCAGCTCGCCGTGGGCCAGGAGGTCCTGCTGAACGAGGCCCTGCTCGTAGTGGCTGGCCTGGGCTACGAACGTGCCGGTGAGCTGGCCACGCTCAAGGAAATGCTCGGGGCCGACCGGGCACTCGTGGTGGGCCGGGCCGACGAAGAACGCGTGGTCCGGCTCTCGGGTGTCCTGCTCGCACAAAAGCTCCGCGTGGGCGACGCCCTGTCCATCGATTCACGGACAGGGTACGCACTCGAGAAGGTGCCCCGCTCCGAGGTCGAGAACCTGGTTCTCGAAGAAGTTCCGGACATCACTTACGAGGACATTGGTGGCCTTGGCCCGCAGATCGAACAAATCCGCGACGCCGTGGAGCTGCCGTTCCTCCACCCCGACCTCTACCGTGAGCACGGGCTGAAGGCCCCCAAGGGAATCCTCCTGTACGGCCCTCCAGGCTGCGGCAAGACCCTGATCGCCAAGGCGGTGGCCAACTCGCTGGCCGCCCGCGCCGCGGAACGCTCCGGCAACGTGGACCTGAAAAGCTACTTCCTGAACATCAAGGGCCCGGAACTGCTCGACAAGTACGTGGGCGAAACCGAGCGGCACATCCGGCTGATCTTCGCCCGTGCCCGTGAGAAGGCGTCGGACGGCAGCCCGGTGGTCGTCTTCTTCGACGAGATGGATTCGCTGTTCCGGACCAGGGGCACCGGCATCTCATCCGACGTCGAGACCACCATCGTCCCGCAGCTGCTCAGCGAAATCGACGGCGTGGAACGGCTGGACAACGTGATCGTGATCGGCGCCTCCAACCGCGAGGACATGATCGATCCCGCCATCCTCAGGCCCGGCCGCCTGGACGTCAAAGTCAAGATCCACCGCCCCGACGCCGAAGCGGCTGCGGACATCTTCAACAAGTACATCACTCCGGACCTGCCGTTCCACGAGTCCGACCTTGCCGAGCACAACGGCGACGTGCAGGCCACGGTGGACGCCATGGTGCAGCGGACCGTGGAGGCCATGTACTCCACCGACAAGTCCAACGAGTTCCTCGAAGTGACCTATGCCAACGGGGACACCGAGATGCTGTACTTCAAGGACTTCAACTCCGGCGCCGTCGTCCAAAACGTGGTGGACCGTGCCAAGAAGTACGCCATCAAGGACCTGCTCACCAGCCAGCAGAAGGGGCTTCGGATCGAGCACCTGCTGCGTGCCGTGGTTGATGAGTTCCGGGAGCATGAGGACATGCCGAACACCACCAACCCTGATGACTGGGCAAGGATCTCCGGCAAGAAGGGCGAACGGATCACCTACATCCGGACGATTGTCCAGGGCA
Source organism: Pseudarthrobacter sp. SL88 (assembly GCF_026672455.1). Lineage (NCBI taxonomy): Bacteria > Bacillati > Actinomycetota > Actinomycetes > Micrococcales > Micrococcaceae > Pseudarthrobacter > Pseudarthrobacter sp. SL88. Next base: position 1,852,023 of record NZ_JAPPRD010000001.1, on the reverse strand, counting down.
AGGCCGGACAGGAACCCGGCAAGTCCATCGAAACCACGCCGACCACCGGACAGTATCTGTGACGGCTGCACCGGACCCGGCGGGCGGGGGAGGCCTTCCCGCCGGCGGCGCCATGCGGGTCATGGGCGCAGAAACCGAATATGGGATCCACGCTCCGACAGCGCCCACGGCCAATGCCACCATGATGAGTGCCCGGGTCGTCCAGGCGTACGCCCAGGTCACCCGGCAGCGCGCAGCGGGCGGAGCGGAAACCCGCTGGGATTACACGGACGAGGAACCGCTGCATGACGCCCGCGGGTGGACCGTGGACCGGGAGTCGGCCCATCCCAGCCAGCTCACTGACCAGCCGCCCGTTCTTGACGCCGAAGCGGTGGCGTTGGCCTACGGACGGGAAGACCTGGACCTCGACGGCCAGGACGAGTCCGGGTCCCTGCTGATGAACATGGTCCTCGGGAACGGGGCACGCCTCTACGTGGACCATGCCCATCCCGAGTATTCCAGCCCAGAGGTCACGAACCCCCGGGACGCCGTGGCCTGGGACGCTGCGGGGGACCTCGTGGCCTTGGCCGCGGTCCGCCGGCTCGCGGCAGACCCGGACCTGCCTCCCGTGAATCTTTACAAGAACAACACTGACAACAAGTCAGTGTCCTACGGTTCCCACGAGAACTACCTCATGCCACGTTCGGTTCCCTTCTCCGACATTGTCCGCGGACTGACGCCCTTCTTCGTCAGCCGCCAGGCCGTGTGCGGCGCCGGACGCCTGGGCATTGGCCAGGACAGTTCGACGGCGGGTTACCAGATCAGCCAGCGCGCGGACTTCTTCGAAGCCGAAGTAGGGCTGGAGACAACCATCCGCAGGCCGATCATCAACACCCGGGATGAACCGCACGCCACGGCGGACAAGTACCGCCGGCTCCACGTGATCATTGGCGACGCCAACCTCAGCCAGGTCTCCAACTACCTCAAGTTCGGAACCACTGCCATGGTGCTGAGCCTCATCGAGGCCGGGCTGGCACCGAAGGTCGAAGTACACGAACCCGTGCGGGCCCTGCAGGCAGTCAGTCACGACACCTCCCTGACAGCCACGGTGCGCCTGGTGGACGGCCGGCGGGTCACCGCCCTCGACCTGCAGTGGATGTACCACGAGGCGGCGGCCAAGCTGGCCCAGGACACCGGTGTCGGCGACGCCGTGGACGGCGACGGCCATACCCACGAGGTCCTTGAACGCTGGGCCGAAGTCCTCACACAGCTGGACAGCAACCGGGCGGCCGCGGCGTCCTCGGTGGAATGGCTTGCCAAGCTTTCGCTCCTGGACGGCTACCGTCAGCGTGATGGCCTGGACTGGGATGACGCCCGGCTGGGACTGGTGGATCTCCAGTGGGCCGACATCCGCCCGGAGAAGGGCCTCTACTACCGGGTCCTGGCACGAAACCGGATGCAACGCGTGGTGGAGGACGCCGCAATCTCGGCAGCTGCGGGGCAACCGCCCGCTGACACCCGGGCGTTCTTCCGCGGCAAGTGCATCAGCAGCTTCGGAAAGGACGTAGTGGGCGCCAGCTGGGACTCCGTCATCTTCGATGTTCCTGGCTACGGACGGCTGCAGCGGGTGCCTACCCGCGAGCCCCTTCGCGGTACAAAGGCCCTGACGGGGGCCCTGTTTGAGCGCTACCGCGAGGCCGGTCCGTTCCTCGGTGAACTGCTGGGACACAACACCGCTCCGCCTGCGGCGTAAACCGCACGGGACGCCCCGGGGCGTGGCAGGATGGGCATATATTGGTGGATCGGCCGGATCCGCCGGCAACAAAAGGGAAGGGATAGCAATGGCAGGCCAGGAGCAGCAGCAGCCGCAATCACGCGACAGCCAGGTCGACGAAGACATTCCCGAGACACCGCCCGCACCCCCGGAGGCGCAGGCCTCTGCATCGACTGAAGGCGTGGACGACCTGCTCGACGAAATCGACGGCGTCCTTGAATCGAACGCCGAGGAATTCGTCCGGGCTTTCGTCCAAAAGGGCGGCCAGTAACCCGGACCCCGGAGGGTGGCGGAAGCCGCGGACGGCCGGAATCTGTACCGACGTTGAACACCACGTTTTAGGAGTGCATGAGTGCAGGAATCAACCGCCAACAAGGTAGCCGCGAACGCCACCTCGTCATTCACCGAACACCTTCAGCGCGACCGGCCGGAGCTTCTGCCGTTCAACCGCTCAGGGCAGGGCGGCGCAACGGCCGCCGCCCCGCTCCAGGTGCCCCATGCCACCACCATCGTGGCCATGAGCTACAACGGCGGCGTGTTGATGGCAGGGGACCGGCGGGCCACCATGGGCAACGTCATTGCCAGCAGGCACATCGAGAAAGTGTTTCCGGCTGACCGGTACTCCGTCCTGGGCATCGCCGGCACCGCGGGCATCGCCATTGACCTGACGCGGCTGTTCCAGGTGGAACTGGAACACTACGAAAAAATCGAAGGGACCCTCCTCAGCCTTGAAGGCAAGGCAAACAGGCTGGGAGCGATGATCCGCGGGAACCTTCCCATGGCCCTGCAGGGTTTGGCTGTAGTACCCCTTTTCGCCGGCTTCGATACCAGCGCCGGTGTCGGCAGGCTGTTCTCGTACGACGTGACCGGTGGCCGGTACGAAGAACACGAACACCACACGGTGGGTTCCGGGTCGGTCTTCGCCCGTGGAGCCCTCAAAAAACTTTGGCGCCCCAACCTCTCCGCAGAGGAAGCCGTCTCCGTTGCCATCGAGGCGCTGTTCGACGCCGCAGATGACGACTCCGCCACAGGAGGCCCGGATACCGTACGCAGGCTCTGGCCTGTGGTGTACGCGGTGGACAACACCGGCACCCGCCGCGTGGCGGATGAACAACTCGCCGCTGCCTCACTGAGCGTCATCGAGGCCCGCACCATTGCCGGACGGGAGGCCTGATATGACGCAGCAGTTCTATGTCTCTCCCGAACAGCTGATGAAGGACCGTGCGGACTTCGCACGGAAGGGCATCGCGCGGGGAAAGTCAGTGGTGGTGATCAGCTGCGAAGACGGTATCGCCCTGGTAGCCGAAAACCCCTCTCCCTCACTCCACAAAATCGGTGAGATCTACGACAAAATCGCCTTCGCCGCCGTCGGCAAATACAACGAGTTCGAAAGCTTGCGCCAGGCCGGAGTGCGCTATGCGGATGTCCGCGGCTACTCGTACGACCGCGAGGATGTCACCGCCCGCGGACTTGCCAGCGTGTACGCCCAAAGCCTTGGCGCCGTGTTTACGGCCGAACAGAAGCCGTTCGAAGTGGAACTGGCCGTGGCCGAGGTAGGTGCCACGCAGGCTGAGGACCACCTTTACCGCCTGACGTTCGACGGCTCCATCGCGGACGAACACAGCTTCGTGGTGATGGGCGGTCAGGCAGACCGCGTCGCCTCAGCCATTGACCAGGGCTGGCGGGCGTCACTGGGGTTCCCGGACGCCGTCCGTCTCGCCCTCAACGGCCTCGCTCCCGCAGCCGAGGCTGAAGAAACCGCCAAGCCGGTCCCGGCACGCGCGATTGAAGTGGCGGTCCTTGACCGGCACTCGGAGGAAGTCCGCGGCGCCCGCCGTGCCTTCCGCAGGCTCAACGACGCAGACATCACTGCATTGCTGGCGTAGGAGGAGAGATGGACAAGAGAATCTTCGGCATCGAAACAGAATTCGGAATCTCGTATTCAAGCCCCGATTCGAGGCCTCTTGCCCCGGAGGAGGTAGCCCGCTACCTGTTCCGCAAGGTTGTCAGCTGGGGCCGTTCGTCCAACGTATTCCTCACGAACGGTTCCCGGCTCTACCTGGACGTCGGATCCCACCCCGAGTACGCCACTGCCGAGTGCGACGATCTTGCCCAGCTCATCGCACATGACCGGGCCGGCGAACTCATTTTGGACGACCTCGTGGACGAAGCCCAGGCACGCCTCGCCGCCGAAGGCTTCAATGGCACTGTCTACCTGTTCAAGAACAACACCGACTCCGCCGGAAACTCCTACGGCAGCCACGAGAACTACCTGATTCCGAGGCGGGGTGAGTTCTCCCGGCTCGCCGAAATCCTGATCCCGTTCCTCGTCACCCGCCAGCTCATCGCCGGGGCCGGCAAGATCCTCAAGACACCGCACGGGGCAACCTACGCTTTTTCCCAGCGGGCGGACCACATCTGGGAAGGCGTATCCTCCGCCACCACCAGGTCGCGCCCCATCATCAACACCCGGGACGAGCCGCACGCCGATGCCGAGTTCTACCGCCGGTTGCACGTCATCGTGGGCGACTCCAACATGTCGGAGACCACCGCCCTGATGAAGGTGGGCACTGTCGACCTGGTCCTGCGGATGATCGAGGCCGGCGTCATTATGCGGGACATGCGGATGGAAAACCCCATCCGCAGCATCCGCGAAATCTCCCACGACCTCAGTGGCCGCGCGCTGGTCAGGCTGGCCAACGGCCGTCAACTGACTGCACTGGAAATCCAGCAGGAGTATCTGACGAAGGTCACCGCCTTCGTGCGGGAACATGGTGCCCACAACCCCCACGTACCGCTGATCCTCGACTTGTGGGAACGCACCCTCAAGGCCATCGAAAGCGGAGACACACGCAGCATCGACACCGAAATTGACTGGGCCATCAAGAAAAAGCTCATGGACAGCTACCGCGAACGCCACGGGCTGGGCCTGGATGCGCCGCGAATTGCCCAGCTGGACCTGACCTACCACGACATCTCGCGGAGCCGGGGCCTGTACTACCTGCTGCAGTCCCGCGGAGCCGTCCGCCGCCTGGTGGACGACACCGTCATCAAGGACGCCGTGGACGCACCGCCGCAGACCACCCGCGCCAAACTCCGCGGCGACTTTGTCCGCCGGGCCCAGGAACTGGGACGTGACTACACGGTGGACTGGGTCCATCTGAAGCTCAACGACCGTGCCCACCAGACCATCCTGTGCAAGGACCCGTTCAGGAGCGTGGACGACCGGGTTGATGCCCTCCTGGACTCTATGGGCTGACACCCAGCTTCACGGGCTATTCTGGATAAGGCCCTTTTAACGGGCCCGCAGCGATGCTGTCCGCTGCCATGCGGAACATCGCGTCCACCCTGCCCCGACGAAAGTTCTTTACGTGCGCCGTCTACTAGCAATCCTCCTGCCCGGCCTGCTGCTGCTCACCGCCTGCGGAGGCTCGACCGCCGAGCCGGAACCCACCAGCCAGTCCGCTGGCGACACTGCCAAGTTCGACACCCTTAAGCTGACCGACAACGGGGACAAAAAAGCCCCGGGCGTGGACTTCCCCAAACCGTTCGAAGTGGCTGAGCCCACGGTCAAGGTTGTCGCTGAGGGAACCGGTGACACCGTGAAGGCAAACCAGATCGCCAACATCTCGGTCCTCGCCCTCAACGGTTCAGACGGCTCCACACTGGAAGACACCTTCCCCAGCGAGCCCGAACCCCTCGAACTCAACGACGACCTCAAGACCAACAGCGCCGTCATTTACAACGCGTTCGTGGGCGCGAAGGTCGGCTCCAGCATTGCACTGGCCGTGCCGGGACAGAAGAGTGCCCCCGCGGCCAGCCCCAGCCCGTCAACCGGAGCCACCCCGGCGCCAAGCACCCCGGCCAGCCCCACCCAGCTGCTGATCATCAAGGTGCTCTCCGCCGCCGACGCGACTCCCGCACTGGACAAGCCCCAGGGCGAAACCGTCACCCCGCCGGCAGGCCTGCCCACCGTGACGGAAAAAGACGGCAAACCGGAAATCAACGTTGAAGGCGCAGCAGCCCCCACCGCACTGGTCTCCCAGGACCTCATCAAGGGCACCGGGGCGACCGTCAAGGAGACTGACACCCTGACCGTCAACTACGTGGGCGTCAACCTGGTGGGCGGCACCAAGTTCGACTCCAGCTTCGACCGCGGCGAACCGGCCAGCTTTGGGCTGAACCAGGTCATTAAGGGCTGGACCCAGGGCCTCGCCGGCAAGACGGTGGGCTCCCGGGTCCTCCTGGTGATCCCCAAGGACCTGGCCTACGGTGACGCCGGACAAGGCGAAGCCAAGGGCGATCTTGTCTTCGTAGTGGACATCCTCGGCGCCAAGTAGCCACACTTACAGACGGGCCGCGGCCAGTCCGCGGAATTAACACCAGCATCTTCACAGCACAGATCAAAGGAGCAAGCATGTCATTTGGACAGCGGGAGTTCGACCGCACTAAGCCTGAAATCGACTTCCCCCAGGGCGATGTCCCCACCGAACTCGTGATCACCGACCTCATCGAGGGTGACGGCCGCGAAGCCAAAGCCGGCGACACCGTCTCCACCCATTATGTGGGCGTTGCCTGGTCCACCGGCGAAGAGTTTGACGCCTCCTGGGGCCGCGGCGCGCCGCTGGACTTCCGCGTCGGCGTCGGCCAGGTCATCCAGGGATGGGACCAGGGCCTGCTGGGCATGAAAGTGGGCGGCCGCCGCCGCCTCGAAATCCCCTCGGAACTGGCCTATGGCTCCCGTGGCGCTGGTGGGGCGATTGCCCCCAACGAGGCCCTGATTTTCGTCGTGGACCTGGTCGGAGTCCGCTAGACCGGGCCGGAGACGCACGGCGCAGCTCCGCCGTCCGAAGCGCGGCAGCACGCAGGACATCAGTCCCGCGGGCTGCCGCGCTTTCTGCGTTCGGGCACGGACTTTAGTAACGTACACAGGGTGTCCCTATCCCGAACTGAGCGCCTCCTGAACCTCCTGATCGCCTTGCTCAACACCCGTTACGGGCTTCGCCGCAGCGAACTGAGGCAGAAGGTCTACCACGACGAGTCCGGTAACGACGTCGCGTTTGGCCGGATGTTCGAACGCGACAAGAATGATTTGCGGCAGTTCGGCTTCGACGTTGAAACCCTGACGGACCTTGGCTGGAGCGAGGACGACCCCGCCACCACCCGCTACCGGATCGGCAAGGAATCCAACCGGCTTCCCGACGTCGAGCTCGGTCCGGAAGAGTGGACAGTCCTGCTGCTGGCATCCCAGCTCTGGGAACGCGCAGCCCTCGGCACCGCTGCCCAGAGCGCGCTCCGCAAGCTCCAGGCGTCCGGGCGGATGGCCGACGTCGAACTTCCCTCGGGCGTCCAGCCCCGCATCAGGCCGGCAGGCCAGGCATTCGACGACCTCGTGGCGGCCATGCACTCCCGGCACGCCGTGACCTTCCCCTACCTGGCCGGCACCACCGGCAGGGAAGAAGTCCGCACCGTTGAACCGTGGGGCCTGGGGAGCCGCTTCGGGCAGTGGTACCTGATGGGGTATGACCGGGCGCGGCAGGAGCCCCGGCACTTCCGCCTGTCGCGTTTCACGGGTCCCGTCACGACGCTCGCGAAAGAGTCCTTCGAGCCGCCTGCCGACTTCAACATCCGGCTGGAGCTTGCCCGCCTGCCGGAACTGCCGCTCCGCACCGCCGTCGTGGATGTCCGGAAAGGACGCCTGCTGGCACTGAGGGGCCGGGCAAGGGACGCCGGAGCCGAACAGGATCCCGCCGCCCGGGCGGCTGCCGAAGGCCATGAACGCCTTAGCCTTGACTTCCGCGACCCGGAAGTCCTGGCCGAGGAGCTTGCGTCCTACGGTCCCGACGCGCTGCCGGTCGCCCCCGCTGAACTGGTCCGGGCCGTGGAGCGCAGGTTGCGAGCCGCAGCCGCGTTCAGTGCCGCACCTGCCCCTGAGTATGCTTTCCCGGCCGCCCCCGTACGCAAGGTGCGCAAAGGCACCTCGGAGGACCAGCTCAAACGCATGCTCCAGCTGGTCCCGTTCCTGGTCCACAACCAGGGCCTGCACATCCAGGACGTCGCTGAGCACTTCGGGGTGAGCCGCGGTGAACTCGAGGATGACCTGCGGATCCTCATCTGTTCGGGCCTGCCCGAGGGCTACCCCGATGACCTGCTGGACATCCAGTGGGAAGACGACCATGTCTTCATCACCCAGGACCTGGACCTGAAGAAGCCGGTTCGCTTCACCGTGGAGGAAGCCTGCGCGCTCCTCACCGGCCTCGAAACGCTGAACGGGCTGCCGGACGTCGCCGAAGGGGGGGCCCTGGAATCGGTGACGCTGAAGCTGCTGGCGGCGGCAGGGGAGGAGGGCCTGCGCGCCGCTTCCCTGTCCGGCCCGGAAGTTGCACCCGGCGACGCAACAACCCACGCAACGGTGAGGGAGGCCATCGCCTCGCGTGCACAACTCCATCTCACGTACCTGTCGCCGCAGCGGGACGCCGTGTCCGAGCGCGACGTCGACCCGCTCCGGCTCTATTCGCTGGATAACACCTGGTATTTCGAGGCGTTCTGCCACCGGGTCAACGGGTTGCGGAACTTCCGGCTGGACCGGGTGCAGGATGTCCACCCGAACGGGAAACGCGTGGCAGGGAACAGGACGCCCGCGGAGGGTGTACCGGCCAAGCTCTTTACGCCGAACGACGACGACACAACGGTCACCGTGCAGCTCACCAGGCAGGGCCGGGGCCTGGCGGAGGATTACTACGCGGACCGCACGGCGGACCTTCCCGACGGCGGACTCGTGGCGGAGATACGGTTCGGAAGCACCGGCTGGCTGCCAATGTTCGTGGCCCAGCACGGGGGAGCGGTCCGGATCCTCGAACCTGCCGGGCTTGCTGACACGGCCCGGGACTGGCTGGAAGCCGCCCTGGCAAGGTACGGCGGCTAGACTTCTCAGCATGCCTTGGTGGTTCTGGATCCTGTTATGGGTGGCGTTGGTTGCCGTGTCACTCCTCTTCTATTTTGTGCTGGGCGTTCGCCTGTTCCGTAAGTTCATGGCCACGGTCAAGGACCTGGGTGCCGCCGGCGACAAGTTGGGCCACGTTGGCCCGCTCCACGGGGCTGATCACCAGGATCGACAGGACAGCATGGGCCGTCCGGCCGCGGGCTCTGCCGTTTTTGCCTCGCCAGCCGACATGCGACATGATTACGAGGCATCCAAGTCCTCCCGCCGGGAAGAACGCCGCCTTCGGCGAGTGCAGCGCAAGAAGGACCGGGGCCAGCCGCAGGCTCTCACAGATCTCGACTTCACATAGAAGTAGGATGTTTTTAGAGGAAAGGATTTCCCATGGGAAGACTCTTTGATGGCCCCTGGCCCATCGTCATTATCATCGTCGTTGCACTGCTTCTCTTTGCCGCGCCCAAGCTCCCTGCCATGGCGCGCAGCCTTGGCCAGTCCATGCGGATCATCAAGTCCGAGGTCAAGGAAATGAAGAACGACGGCAAAACCGAGTCCACCGACGCCTCCGGCCCGGTGGAGGGAACCATCGTGAACCACCCCAAGGCGAAGCCGGGAGAGCCGACCGACGGCACTGACGTTCCGCCGTCGAACCGCGCCTAAACCCCAGTGGCACTGAAGCGGGCCCGTAAAGCCAACCCCGAGGGGCGGATGTCCCTCTGGGACCACCTCAAGGAGCTGAAGAACCGGCTCATCAAGTCGGCGATCGGTGTCGTCATCGGGGGCATCGGCGGCTGGATACTTTACGATCCGCTGCTGAAGGCCCTGGCAGAGCCCGTCAACCGCATTTCCGATCAGACCGGCGGGCTCGCCGCCATCAACTTCGGCAGCATCGCGTCGCCGTTCGACTTCAAGCTCCAGATGTCGCTCCTCATCGGTGTGGTCATCTCCAGCCCCATCTGGATCTACCAGCTGTGGGCTTTCATCACCCCGGGCCTGACGTCGAAGGAGCGCCGCTACACGCTGGGCTACATGGCTGCGGCGGTTCCGCTGTTCCTTGCCGGGATCTGGGCCGGTTGGCTGGTGGTACCCCAGGTGGTCCATGCGCTGACACAGTTCACACCCGAAGGCTCATCCAGCGTCATTGACGCGCGGACCTACATCGAGTTCGTTACGCGCATGGTCCTGGTCCTGGGTATAGCTTTCCTGGTGCCCGTCGTACTGGTGGGCGTCAACATGGCCGGCATCCTGTCCGGACGCACCATCTTCAAAGCCTGGCGCATCACAGTCTTCCTGGTCTTCGTGCTGGCGGCCATCGCGGCGCCCGGCGCCGATGCCATTTCCATGTTCATGCTCGCGGGGCCATTGCTGGTGCTGTTCTTCGCAGCGATCGGCGTCTGCCTCATGAACGACAAACGCCGTGCGCGCCGCGAGTCGAAGGTAGCTGCCGAAACGGAAGCCACCGCAGACGTCGCAACCCCCAGCAGTGAACTGGGGAACCTCTAAGCTCCCATTAGGCTTGGTGTATGTCCTCCAATACCGGGCCGTTCTCCACAGGCCCAACCACCAGCGGACCGTTCTCGCCGGGGCCGGGTGACGATGTCGAAGAACCCTCACCCGCCGAAAGGTACCGGGCCAGCGCGGAGCGGCGCGCGGAGGCCGCCACGGACCTCGGTGCCTTCATCCAGACCCTCGACTTCGAACTCGACGACTTCCAGCGGCAGGCGTGCCGGTCCCTTGAAGGGGGCAAGGGCGTCCTGGTGGCCGCTCCGACGGGTGCAGGTAAGACCATCGTCGGGGAATTCGCCATCTACCTGGCACTCAAGCGTGGCCTCAAGGCCTTTTACACCACCCCCATCAAAGCGCTCAGCAACCAGAAATTCAGCGAACTCGGCGAGAAGTACGGGGCCGAAAATGTCGGCCTGCTGACCGGCGACACCAGCATCAACGGCGAGGCTTCCGTGGTGGTCATGACCACCGAAGTCCTCCGCAACATGCTCTACGCCGATTCCGCCACCCTGGACGACCTGGGGTACGTCGTCATGGACGAAGTGCACTACCTGGCCGACAGGTTCCGCGGCGCCGTGTGGGAAGAAGTCATCATCCACCTGCCAAGCGAGGTGCAAGTGGTATCCCTCAGCGCCACGGTGTCCAACGCTGAGGAGTTCGGGGCCTGGCTGGACACTGTCCGCGGTGACACGGACATCATCGTCTCCGAACACCGGCCGGTTCCCCTCTGGCAACACGTCATGGTGGGCCGGCGGATCATGGACCTGTTCGCCGGGGAAACCACCTTCGACGAAATCGCCCCTGCGGTCGATGCTGCTGAGGATGAACAGCCCCAAGACGTCAGCGGCAAAAACCGGAGCAAGGACACGAACCGCGGCTTCGACGTCAACCCGGAACTCCTGACCGTGGCCCGCAACGAAGGTCAACAGGGTTTCCGGAGCCGGCCCGGCCGCGTGCAGCGCGGCCGGCGGGGCAACGACCGGCCGGCGCGCCCTGCCGAACAAACGGGCGTGCGGCGGGCCAGCCGTCCCCAGGTCATCGCCAGCCTGGACCGGATGGACCTGCTGCCCGCCATCACGTTCATCTTTTCCAGGGCCGGCTGCGACGCCGCAGTGGCCCAGTGTGTTGCTTCCGGTTTGTGGCTGACCACCGAAAAGGAACAGCGGATCATCGCCGAACGCGTCGATGAGGCCGGCCACGACATTCCGCCGGATGACCTCGACGTCCTCGGTTTCTGGAGCTGGCGCGACGGGTTGCTCCGCGGATTCGCCGCCCATCACGCCGGGATGCTGCCCACCTTCAAGGAAGTGGTGGAGAAGCTCTTCGCCGACGGAATGGTCAAGGCCGTCTTCGCCACGGAGACCCTTGCCTTGGGCGTGAACATGCCGGCCCGGTCGGTGGTGCTGGAAAAGCTCGACAAGTTCAACGGCGAAGCCCACGTGGACATCACCGCCGGCGAGTACACGCAGCTCACCGGACGCGCAGGCCGGCGCGGCATCGACGTCGAGGGCCACGCCGTGGTTCTGTGGCAGCCGGGAGGGGACCCGACAGCGGTGGCCGGCCTGGCCTCCAGGCGCACTTACCCGCTCAATTCCAGTTTCCGTCCCACGTACAACATGAGCATCAACCTCCTGGCCCAGTTCGGCCGCGCCCGGGCCCGGGAAATCCTCGAGTCCTCATTCGCACAGTTCCAGGCGGACCGGTCCGTGGTGGGCCTGGCCAGGCAGGTGCGCAGCCGTGAGGAGTCCCTCGCGGGCTTCGCCAAATCCATGACCTGCCACCTGGGTGACTTCACTGAATACGCACGGCTGCGCCGCGAACTATCGGACGTGGAAAACGCTGCGTCGCGCACCACAACCCGCGCACGCAAGTCCATGAGCGACGACTCCCTGGCCCGCCTCATGCCCGGTGATGTGGTCGATGTTCCCGGCGGCCGGGCACCCGGACCGGCCATCGTGCTCAGCTCGGACCACAGCAGCAGGGAACCGAGGCCCGCTGTGCTGACCCTCGATAACCAGCTGCGCAGGATCGGCACGGACGACCTGGAGGGCCCCATCGCGCCCGTTACCCGGATCCGCATCCCCAAGTCCTTCAATGCCAAGGTCCCCAAGTCGCGCCGCGATCTTGCGTCCTCGGCCAGGAACGCCTTGCGCGAGAACCGGCCGCCCGCGCCGGGCCACAACCGCAACAACGATTTTGGGCTTGCCACTGCGCTGCCGGACCAGGAGAAGCGCATTGCCGAACTCCGGCGTGCCCTGCGCGCCCACCCGTGCCACGGGTGCAGCGAGCGGGAAGACCATGCCCGCTGGTCCGAGCGCTGGTGGAAGCTGCGTCGCGAAACGGACAACCTGGTACGCCAGATCCAGGGGCGGACCAATACCATTGCCAAGACTTTTGACCGGGTGTGCGACGTCCTGTCCGCCTACGGCTACCTCGACGCCTCAACTGACGGGCGGCTGGCCATCAGCCCGGACGGGCAGCGGCTCCGGCGGATCTATGGAGAGAAGGACCTCCTGATTTCCCAGTCGCTCCGCCTTGGCGCCTTCGGCGACCTGGACGCCGTCGAGGTTGCCGCCCTGGCCAGCGTGCTCGTGTACCAGGCAAAGCGCGAGGACCGCGGATTGCGCCCCCGGATGCCCAGTGTCTCCCTGGAAACGTCAGTGGACATCGTGGTCCGGGAATGGTCCGCGCTTGAGGACGTCGAAGAATCGAACAAGCTGCCGCTCACTGGTGAGCCCGAACTCGGCCTGGTGTGGCCCATCTACAAGTGGGCCCGTGGGCGCCACCTGCAGGATGTGCTGAGCGGCACCGACCTCGCCGCCGGAGACTTCGTCCGCTGGGTCAAGCAGGTGGTGGACCTGCTGGACCAGATCGCCAAGATTCCAGGCCTCGAACCACGGCTCGCCCGGCTGTGCGGCGAGGCAATCAACCTGATCCGCCGCGGCGTCGTGGCCTATTCATCTGTCCAGTAAACGTACCGCCTGCCCCATGGTGCCGGGACTGTTCCGGCACGCCCCTATGCGAGGAGCCTTTCGCCAATGACCACGTCCGGTCCAGAGTCCAATTCCCGTTCCAAGGCAGTGCTCTACCGCAACGGATCCGTCTACACCGCGGCCGATCCGTTTGCCACGGCCATGTTGGTGGACGGCGATACCGTGGCTTGGGTGGGGTCCGAGCAGGCGGCGTCCTCCATTGCTGATTCAACGATGGACATCATCGACCTGCGGGGCGCCCTTGTCACGCCGGGGTTTGTGGATTCACATGCGCACCTTACGGAAACCGGCATTGCCCTCGGCTCCCTGAAGCTTGCATCCGTGAACTCCGCCCGGGAACTGCTGGACGCCGTTGCTTCGGCCGGCGGCAGCGGGCCCGTCCTGGGTCATGGCTGGGACGAGACGCAATGGACGGACGCGACGTTGCCCACCGCTGACGAACTGGACCGGGCGGCCGGCGGCCGGTCCGTTTACCTGTCACGCGTGGACGTCCACTCTGCGCTGGTCTCGGGTGCCCTGGCACGGGAGCCTGGCCTGCAGGACGCAGAGGGGTACGACGGCGGTGCGAGAGTCTCGCGCGCGGCCCATGCGGCTGCCAGGCGGTCCGCGCGCCGCTTACCCGCCGACGTCCTTCGCGGATACCAGGCGAAGGCCCTGGCAGAGGCGGCAGCGAATGGCTACGTGGCCCTGGCCGAGATGGGTGCCCCGCACATTGGTGGCGCGGATGACTTGCGGCTTGCGGCCGCGTGGAACACCGAGGGTTCCGGAAGGCCTGCACAACCGGAAATCCTGCCCTACTGGGGCGAGCTGGCCGGAACCGAGGAACAGGCACGCAGCCTTGTTTCGCAGTTTGGCTTCGATATCCGCGGCTTGGCAGGTGACCTGAACATTGATGGTTCGATCGGTTCACGCACCGCAGCCCTGCGCGCCGGCTACAGTGACGCCCCCGAGGAGCGTGGCAGCCTGTACCTGGGCGTTCAGGAAGCTGCGGCGCACCTGGCAGCCTGCTCGCTGGCCGGCATCCAGGGCGGGTTCCATGTCATAGGCGACGCAGGCCTGGATACGGCACTCGCTGCGCTGGACCTGGCGGCGGAACAGGTAGGGGAGCAGCGCGTGCGCGCGGCAGGCCACCGCTTTGAACATGTGGAAATGACGGACGCCGATGCGGTAGCCCGGCTTGCCAAATATTCGGTGACCGTCAGCGCCCAGCCGGCATTCGATGCCGCGTGGGGCGGATCAGGCGGCCTGTATGGCCAGCGCCTGGGGGAGCGGAGCGGGTCCATGAACCAGTTCGCCGCCCTGTACTCCTCAGGTGTGCCCGTATGCTTCGGCAGTGACAGCCCGGTGACTCCGCTCCGCCCCTGGTCGAGCGTGCGTGCATGCCTGGAACACCACAACGACGGTCAGCGCATCTCCGCCCGGGCCGCGTTCCTGGGGCATACCCGAGCCGGCTGGCGGGCCGCCAAGTACTCCGACCCCATGGCCGGACAGCTGGTACCGGGAGCGCCGGCAAGCTTTGCCGTGTGGGAGGTCGACGAGCTGATGGTCCAGGTGGCCGACGGCCGCGTCCAGTCCTGGAGCACCGATCCCCGGGCGCGCACACCGCTGCTGCCCGCCCTGGACACCGGATCCGACCCCGCCTGCCTGCAGACGGTGCGGAACGGCGTCGAACTGTTCGCAAGCCCGGCCTTGCGATCCTGACCCAGCCACCCGTCCTATACTTGGTAGTTGCGCCAACAGGCAGCTTGCTTGCCGGCCGGTGCACCGACCGCTCCCACCAGGAAAGGCCCTCTGTGCGCGTCCTTACGATCATCCCCACCTACAACGAACTGGAATCGCTGCCCAAGACGCTCCAGCGCCTTCGGACCGCCGTGCCGGCGTCGGATGTGCTGGTAGTGGATGACAACAGCCCCGATGGCACCGGCCAGCTGGCCGACGCCAAAGCGGCCGAAGATTCCCAGGTCCACGTCCTGCACCGAAAGGGCAAGGAAGGACTCGGCGCCGCCTACATCGCCGGGTTCA
Organism: Pseudarthrobacter sp. SL88; assembly: GCF_026672455.1. Classification (NCBI taxonomy): domain Bacteria; kingdom Bacillati; phylum Actinomycetota; class Actinomycetes; order Micrococcales; family Micrococcaceae; genus Pseudarthrobacter; species Pseudarthrobacter sp. SL88. The sequence continues at coordinate 1,836,812 of NZ_JAPPRD010000001.1, read as the reverse complement.
AGTGGGGACTCGACGCCGGCTACGACGTGCTTGTGGAGATGGACGCCGACGGCTCCCACCAGCCCGAACAGCTTCCCCAGCTGCTTGAGGCCGTGGAGCAGGGCGCAGACCTGGCCATGGGGTCGCGCTGGGTTCCCGGCGGGAGCGTGGTCAACTGGCCGCTGTACCGCCAGGCCATTTCACGGGTGGGCAGCACGTACGCCCGCCTGATGCTGGGCCTGAAGATCAAGGACGTCACCGGCGGCTACCGCGCCTTCCGCAGGTCCACCCTCGAGAAGCTCAACCTGGACCAGGTGGATTCCGTGGGCTACGGTTTCCAGGTGGACCTGGCCTGGCGCGTGGCGCGGATGGGCCTGCGCATCGAGGAACGCCCCATCACGTTCGTGGAACGTGAACTGGGCGCTTCGAAGATGAGCGGCAATATCGTTGTCGAGGCCATGATCAACGTCACCAAATGGGGCCTGGCCGCCCGCTGGAACACCCTCACCCGCAAGGCCGCGGCGAAGCGGTAGATTCCGGCCACCTGCAACAGAAAAGGAACTGCCCCGGCACCATGTGCCGGGGCAGTTCCTTTACGTTGTGGCTGGCGGAGCCTAGGCCGAGCGGCGCTCTCCGCGGCGTTCGCGCAGGATGGTCAGCCGGTCTTCCAGGATCTGTTCCAGCTCCGGCAGGGAGCGGCGTTCCAGGAGCATGTCCCAGTGCGTGCGCACTGCTTTGTCATTGCTTGTATCGGGGCGTTCGCCGTCGACCAGCAGCGCTTCCTTGCCGGTCTTGGAAACCCACACCGGCGGGATCTCTGCTTCGGAGGAGAAAGTGACGAAGACCTGCTCGCCGTCCTCGCAACGGTATTCGACACGCTGGCGCGGAGCCGGCTCGACGCCTGACTCTGTCTCCATGCTCTGCGCGCCAAGGCGCATACCCCGCAGGCTGCGATCGCTCATGATTTCTCCCTCTGGTCGGTTCGCGGAATGGAAACCCGCGCTAGCCGGCAGCGTCGAGACGCCGCCGGACTACTGTGTGCTCTGTGCTGCATCATAAGATTCAACGCATTCCGAAGCTTTGTTGTTCCAGCGGAACAATACCTGCCGGACAAATACCCCATTATACGGGCTGCAGACACGTGGGTCCAAAACAAGGGGAGGAACCCGCGAAGGCTCCTCCCCTTGCCGATAGGGCTGTGATGCCCCTGAACTGATCAGGGCTCAGATGTCTTGGCCGCTGTTTGGTCGAACAGGCCGCCCGCTGCTGCGGGGTCCGGGTTGGTTCCGCCCAAGGCGCTCCCGATGCCCTTGAGCGCCTCGCCAACTTCACTGGGGATGATCCACAGCTTGTTGGACGTGCCTTCTGCCAGCTTCGGCAGGGTCTGGAGGTACTGGTAAGCCAGAAGCTTCTGGTCCGGGTTGCCCTTATGGATTGCGTCGAAGACCTTCTGGATGGCCTGGGACTCACCATCCGCCCGGAGGATGGCCGCCTTTGCCTCACCTTCGGCCTTGAGGATGGCGGCCTGACGCTGCCCTTCAGCGGTCAGGATGGCTGACTGCTTGGTGCCTTCAGCCGTGAGGATGGCCGCCCGGCGGTCGCGCTCGGCGCGCATCTGCTTTTCCATGGAGTCCTGGATGGAGTGCGGCGGATCGATGGCCTTGAGTTCCACCCGGGAAACCCTGATGCCCCAACGGCCGGTGGCCTCGTCCAGCACGCCCCGGAGCTGTCCGTTGATCTGGTCGCGGGAGGTCAGCGCCTCCTCCAGGTTGAGTCCGCCCACGACGTTACGCAGGGTGGTGGTGGTGAGCTGTTCCACAGCCTGGATGTAGTTGGCGATCTCGTAGGTGGCAGCCCGTGCGTCCGTGACCTGGAAGTAGACCACGGTGTCGATGCTGACCACGAGGTTGTCCTCGGTGATAACCGGCTGGGGAGGGAACGAGACGACCTGTTCGCGGAGGTCCAGCAGGGGCAGGAGGCGGTCCACGAACGGAATGAGGATGGTGAGCCCCGGGTTGAGCGTCCGCTGGTACTTGCCCAGGCGCTCCACGACACCCGCCCGGGCCTGCGGAACGATGCGGACCGACCGCACCAGGACGATGATCACAAAGATGATCAGTACTACCAGCACGACGGCCAAGGCGGCACTGCCTGCGTTATCCATACATTTCCTTCTTCCCCAATTGATAAAGCTGTGTCAGGTACGGTCTTCGGCCGGAGGCGGCGCCGACACTACGGCGGTGGCGCCGTCAATGGCTGCGACGACCACCATCTGCCCGGCAGAGAGGATGCCGGCCGCGGAGCGTGCGCTCCAGATGTCGCCGCCAATCTTCACCAGGCCGCCATCCGATGTCACCGCCTCCATGACTACGGCATGCTCACCGATGAGGCGGTCCACATTTGTCCGCTGCTCGGCGGGGCCCTTCTTCAGGTGGGACAGGGCAACGGGCCGGACGAAGGCGACCATGAGCAAGGAGACAATGCAGAAGATGACGATCTGCAGCCACGGGTCTGCGCCGGCGAAATCGGACACCAGGGCAGCCAGTGCACCGCCGCCCAGCATGATGAAGAACAGGTCGAGGGTGATCATTTCGACCACCGCGAACGCCAGGAATGCGGTCAGCCACACGGCCCACCAGTTTTCACCCAACCACTCGAACACTGTGTTCCCCCTTCGTTACAAGGTCCTGACGCGGACCTTTGAGTAACTGTGACTTCCATCCTAGTCGGGCACCACAGGCGGGGTGCGGGCCCGGAGCGGAAGACCGGGGATAGTGGCCAAGTCGTTACAGGCGGCTCTTTGGCCGGTACACCAGCACCCTGAACTTCGCATCAGCTGCCAAGGGCTCGGGGCTGCTGTCCAAGCGGTCTGCGATGGCGTCGCGGCCCTGGTGGTGCCCGGCGGGTCCCATGAAGGCCAGGTCGGCGGCTTCCCGGCGGGTGAGGGACAGCGGAATATCGACGTCGGTAGCCGACTCTGCGTCAAAGTGCTCCGCCATGGCGGAGGCCAGGCGGGAGTCCTTGCCTTCCTCGATCCCCAGCATGCCGGTCAGCGCGGCAAGGGTGGACAGGTGCCCGGCCCGTGGTGTGACAACCACAAGGCGGCCGTGCGGCCGGAGGACGCGGGCGAACTCCGCCGGGTTCCTCGGGGCGAAAATGACCGTCACCGCGTCCACCGACCCATCGGCCAGGGGAATGCGCTTCCACACGTCCCAGACGAGGTTGACGGCCTCCGGGTTGAGCCGCGCCGCCCGCCGCAGGGCAAACTTCGAGATGTCGATCCCCACAGCGTTCACCGTCCGGCCCTGCTCCGCGGCAGAGTCCAGCACGGCCCTCAAATAGTGGCCGGTACCTGTACCGGCATCCAGGACGGCTGCATGTTCGCTGGACAGGCAAGGTACGACGGCGGCTGCCACCCCGCGTGCCAGCGGTGCGTAGTGTCCCGTTCCAAGGAAGGTGGAACGGGCGTCGGCCATCGCAGCCGTGTCCGCCTCAAAGGACGTGCCCTTGCCCACCAGCATGTTGAAGTATCCCTGCCGTGCCGCGTCGAAGCTGTGCCCGGACCCGCACGCCATTCGGGCAGGTCCCGAGGCGCGGGTATCGGCCGCCGCCAACGGCTTCAAACAGAGGGGGCATAGCAGCGGCAGGTCATTGGGAAGGGGCATGGCCTCTATCTTAAGCGGCTAGGGCACACTGATTCCGGCAGGGCCGTCATCGAAGCCCAGGCCCTCCCTTGCCTTGCCGGTCCCCGGCCCGGCCCAGTGGGCAGCGTACTCGGCGTTGCTGCACAGCGATCGGAGCTGCGCCCGGTCCACGTAGAGGATCCCGTTCAGGTGGTCCGTCTCATGCTGGACAATGCGTGCCTGCCAGCCGGAGAACTCACGCCGCTCCGCGCCGCCGTCGGGCCTGACGAAGTCCAGCAGCACCGCCTGGGGGCGTGAAACCACCGCCTGCAGGCCATTGAGGGAAAGGCAGCCCTCGTAGAAGGCGGCGCGGTCCGGACCCGCGGAGGTGTAGGCGGGGTTCAGGATGGCCAGGAATTCGAGCGGCGCACGCCTGCGGATGGCAGCGGCCTCGTGGTCAACGTCGTACTGGTCCTCCAGGACGGCCAGTTGCAGGGGAATACCGAGCTGGGGCGCTGCCAGTCCCACGCCCGGAGCCTCATGCATGACCTGCCGCATGAGCTCAACAAGCCTGGCCAACTGGTCGGGGGATATTTGGCCGTCGAAGGGAGCCGCCTTCTGCCGCAGCGCCGGGTGGCCTGCCTGCACGATCGGCGGGAGGGTTCCGGCAGACAGGATGCGCTCCACAGTCTCGCGGATCTGCTCGGCGGTGAGTGCCGTGGCTGGTGCGGAGAGGGTCATGGTGAAAGCCTAACGGCCGGTCCGGGGGACTCCGGTCCTCCGCTAAGGTCTATTCCATGGCTGACGAAACCATTGTGCCTGGCGCGCCCGCTGCACCTGTTGAACCCGCTGCACCTGTTGAACCCGCTGCACCTGTTGAGCCTGTTGAACCCGCGGCGTCCTCCGGCCCGGTGGACCGCGTCCTCGAGTTCATCCGGATCCTGGAAGCCGGCGGGGGAGCGGCCGAGATCAGGCCCTACCTGGCTGATACGTTCACGCTCGTGGAAGCACCCCACCTGCTGGCGCCCGGGGGTTCTACCCGCACCCTCGCGGACGTGTTGGCAGGCGCCGACCAAAGTTCGCAGGTGGTGGCCAACCAGGAGTTCATCATCAGGAGGACAACCTGCGAAGGCGGACGCGTGGCTGTCGAAGCTGACTGGTCCGCAACCGTGCTGATGGACATCCGCTACTGGGACCGCGGTGAGACTATCCGGGCGCGGACCTCGTCGGTCTTCGAAGTCCGTGACGGGCTGATCGTCAGCCAGGACAGCTACGACTGCTACTTCCGCTGAGACCGGTTGCGTCGAACTCCTGCTGCATGGTGAACCGCCCGGCCACCCACTGGTTGATGGCAGGGGATGCAGCGGCCGCGCCGATCACGGTGTTCCGCAATGCAAGGACCCGGGCGGGCAGCGGCCGGCCCAGCAGCATATTGATTTCAGCCTGCCGCCGCGCCCGCAGGGCTGCCCGGCTGCGGCCCCGCTCGTAATCGCGGAAGGCCTCCGGGGCGTGCCTGCCCGTGACTGTCTGGACGATCAGCGGGGCCAGGGCCTGGGCGTCGAGCCATCCCAGGTTCATCCCTTGCCCACCGATGGGGCTGATTTCGTGGGCGGCGTCCCCCACCAGGATCACGCGTCCGGCCACGGTCCTGCGGGCCACCGATGATCTGACGCTGAAGGCGCTGAGCATCGTATTGGTGGCGGGCACCGGGTGGATGCCGGTCCGGTCCGCTACGAGCCGGGCCAGTTCTTCCGGGGTTGCCCCTCCGGCGCGTTGTCCCAGCCGGACCACCCAGCGCCGGGCGGCGCCCGGCAGCGGAAACGACTCGACGATGCCTGCGCTCTCGAGGAAGAGCACGGCCCGGTCACCAAATTCCGGGTGGTCCGCGAAGTCACCCATCAGATAGTGGTCGGGGTAGGTTTTCCGCAGGACCGGGACGCCGAGCAGGTCCCTGACCGTGGACCGTGGACCGTCCGCGCCGACCACTATCGACGCCCGGAATGTACTGCTCCCTTGCGCGGCACCCCCGGCGGGCGTTGCCGACACACTGGCGCTGCCGCCGTCGTACGCTACCTCGCGTACCTCCATCCCCCTGACCAGCGCGCAGCTGTCGAGGGCGTGCACCTGTTCTTCCAGCAACTGCTCGGTCCGGTACTGCGGCAGCGAAAGGACGAACGGAAATGCTTCCGATACTCCGGCGAACGGCATGCGGCCCACGGTCCGGCCACGGCTGACCGCCAGCCCGGAATGGATGGGGACGCCTTCGGCCACCATCCGGCCGGCGATGCCCAGCTGGTCCAGTGCGGCGAGGGCCGGCGGGTGGATGCCAATGGCCCGGGAATGATGGTTCCTGGCGGATCTCTGTTCCAGGACACGGACGGTAATTCCTTGCCGGAGGAGGACGGCGGCCAGGTACAGGCCCACCGGCCCGGCCCCGACGATGACCACATCAGCATTCATGGCCGCCTGCGCAGTGCCAGCACCTGGTGGAAGGCTGCACCGGGTTCCACGGTCCAGCCCGGGGGAGCGAGGGCGGACAGCTCCGCGGCCGTATAGCTGCGCCGGATCGAGGTCAGCCCGTCTTCCCGGATGAAGGAGTTCTGAAGGGGGAGGGTGGCTACCCCGAAAAGGGCGAAGGCCACCGGACTGCGGCGCAGGTCGTTGTGCAGGGCTTTCTTCCGGGCAAGCACGTCCGAGTGGGACAGCAGGTCGGTGAATTCTTCCGTTCCGAGATGGTGCAGGACGTGGTTGGAGATAACGACGTCGAACACGGCACCTTCGCTGACCAGCTCGGCACTGTGCGCCTGCCGGAAGTCCACGCCGCTGGTCGGCGGCCGGTTGCGGGCGAAGGCAGCCGCGCGCGGATCCGGGTCGATGCCCGTGATCCTGACGGCAAGCCCATCCCTGGCGGCCCAGCGGGCGAGCATGACGGCGAGGTCACCGCCGCCGGACCCGATGTCAAGGATGCTGGCCGGTCCGGCTGACAGGACAGGACGAAGTTCCGCGACGTACAGCCGCCTCCAGCCGGACACGATCCTGTTGACCGGGCCGAACTGGCGGTAGGTGTTCTCCAGCTTCCGCGCATCGCAGTCCGGCAGGTCCATCTGTTCCAGCTCGCCTGCCGCACGCTCGGGCCAGATGCGCACCGGCTCAGGCCACCGGGATTTCCTGCAGCAGCTCTTCCTGCCTCATCCCAGCCGGGTCCCCGGCCGCTGCCGGCGCCTGCCGCAGCTTGGTCAGGAGCGCTGTTTCCACTGTCAGGCCGGGGCCGAATGCCATGGAACAGATCCGTTCGTCTCCCGGTTCGCTGTCCTGTTCGAGGATGTGCCGGAGGACAAAGAGTACTGTGGCGCTGCTCATGTTCCCGTAGTTGCGCAGGACTTCCCGGGCCGGGACCAGCTGTTCGTCGGTGAGGCCCAACCGGGACTGGACCTTGTCCAGGATGCTGCGGCCGCCAGGGTGGATAGCCCAGTGCCTGATGCCGGTGTAGGGGAGTGCTTCGAGGTGGGGCTCGCGGGCCAGCAGGGGCTGCAGCGCGCCGACGATGTGATCGTCGATGATGTGCGGGACGTAGTTGCCGAGCACCATTTCGAAGCCGTGGTCGCCGATGTTCCAGGCCATGGAGTCCTCGCCAACCGGCGTCAGCACCGTTTCGAAGTGGTCGAGCTGCAGCAGGGCGGTTTCCTCCGCCGCCGGGTTGGCCGTAACGACGGCGGCCGCGGCACCGTCGGCAAACAGGGCCGATCCCATGATGGTGTCCGGGTCATTGGACGTCCGGACGTGCAGTGAGCACAGTTCGGCACAGACGACGAGGACGACGGCGTTCGGGTCGGCTTCGCAGAACAGCTTGGCCGCGCGGAGGGCCGGAAAGGCCGCGTAACAGCCCATGAAGCCAAGGTGGTAGCGCTGCACCGACGGGTCCAGGCCGAGCACGCGGACGATCTTGTAGTCAGGGCCGGGGTTGAAAAAGCCGGTACAGGAGACTGTTATGAGATGAGTTATGTCAAGTAAATCGAGGTCCGGGCAGGCTTTGACGGCGGCAGCGGAGGCCTCGACAAACAGCTTGGTGGCCTCACGGGCGAAGATGTCGTTGCGGACCTTGGTGCTGGGATTCAGGAGAAGTCCCGAGTCCGGGTCGTAGAACTGTGGATCTTCGGAGCGGAATGCGTTGGTCAGCTCGTTGACGGCCGTGAACCTGGTCTCAATGGCAGCCGAGTCGAAGCACGTGCCCACCAGCCGTGAACCGAGCCTGCTGAGTCCGGGTTGCGCGGCGAAAACGTCACGCGCCTCTGCCTGGATCAGCTTTGTTGCCGGAACTGCAGTTTCAAGTGAACGCACGTAGACCGTCATTGACCCATTCTTAACGAGCCCATCCACAAAGACAATGGTTCACCGGTTTGACCTGCGGAATTGCCCCCGGCTGCCCCTATCCGCACATGCTCCCGGAACGCCGATAATCAACATTATGTCAAGTAGTAATGACTCTAAGTGCTATTCCTGCACATCGTGAGGATGTGGGAAACGCCTGCTGTACCTCCCCTAAAGCGGTGCTGACCAGCGATTTTGCCTTGACGGCAGGATTGCCGGGGTTCTGAAGGCGCGTACTGTTCCGTGCTCGTCGCGGATGCCGTATTCGGCATCCGAACTGCGGTTTCGTCGTTGACCGATTGCGTTTCTCGCAAACTGCGTGCGAAAATTGCAAAGGGTTCTTGATGATGCGAGGCGAACCATGGCACGGGATAACGGAAATGTTCTCTATGTTCCTTTCGGCGGTCAGACGCCGGATCCGGACTCGTTCCTAGCGCTCGTCCTGGATGGCTGGGAACGCCAGCAGCGTGCGAAGGATTTCTCGGCAGCGACAATCCGTACCAGGCGCAATGTAGTACTGAGCCTCGTGGACTTCTCGGGCAGGTATCCATGGGAATGGAGCCTCGTCGACGCCGACGATTATTTCTCCCACGCCCGTGCCGTGAGGAACCTGTCCCACGGCACTGTCAGGTCGTATCAGGGTGCGGTGAAACTGTTCTGCGACTACGCCTGCAGTCCGCGCTACGACTGGTGCGAGCAAAGCGCGAAGCTATTCGGCCGGGTCTTTGCCCAGGTCGTGACCGAACTGAACCGGGTCACACATTCGCAGCCGACGGAAGCACGACCGGGGAAGCGACCTTTCAGCCAGCGTGAACTGCAGGAACTCTTCGGCCTTGCAGATCTCGAGGTCGAGCGGATCCTGGACTCGGGCCGCAAGGGCGCATTGTCTGCATGGCGTGACGCGATTGCCTTCAAGTCGGCCTACAGTTGGGGTCTGCGCTCCGAGGAATTTCGCCGCTTGCAGGTGTCTGATTTTTCCCGCAACGGCAAGGCACCCTTCCTCGGAAATCACGGCGTGGTCCTCGTGCGCTGGGGAAAGCCTCACAAGGGTTCAGCCAAGAAGGTCCGTTCAGTCCTCACCGTTTGGGAGTGGTCCGCGGAAATGGTGGCCGATTGGATCAAAAACGGGCTCCCCCGCTACGGCTATCCGGTCACTGACCTGTTCCCCACCAGCAGCGGCAAAATCGTGGGCGAGTCGCACCTGAACGGCCGGCTCCATGACTTCCTGGATGAGCTGGGATACCCGCCAGGACTGGACCTGCATTCCTTCCGCCGCTCCTATGCCACGCACCTGACCACAGGCGAAGGGTTTGACCTGACCTTCGTGCAGCTGCAACTCGGCCATGATCACGCCTACACGACGTCGCTATACACGCTGCCCTCCCCCGACTACCAGCGCCTCGCCCTGGAGCGGGTGCATGATCGGACCATCAAAGCGGCCCTGGCGCTGCCCTCAGAAAGGAAGCACCCATGAGCAGACGAGAAATCGCCTACACCTGGCGGGTCCGCGAGATCATGGCCCGACGAGGGGTCCACACGGCCAAGGAGCTCGCTGCCCTCCTGCACGATCGCGGCATCACCCTGACTGCCAACGCAATTTGGCGGATCGTGACCCAGGAACCCGAACGGATCTCCTTCAAGGTTCTCGTCGCGCTTTGTGATGCCTTGGACGTAACACCCAACGACCTCATCACCTACTCAGCCACCGAAGCCAAGACCATCCGGCACCGCAAAGCTGCGGGCGAAGACATCCCTGACCTGCACAACTACCGCCCAGTGCGTGCACGAATCGTGGAGGACGATGGCTAACCCGGGCCGACCTGGCACCGGAGGCAACGGATCCGTGCGGCCGCCCACACTCAACGACCTGCCGATCCCTAGGAAGCGTGGCCGGCCCCGCTCGAGCGGGGATTATCTCTGCAGCCGATGCAACCAGCTGGTGGCCAAAATCAGGGTGCGCTGGCCTGACGGGCCGGTCTGCGGAGCCTGCTTCACAGAGGCCACCCACACCCGCGGCAGATGCCCCCGCTGCCTCGAAACCCGCATGCTCCCCGGACGCTCACCCGACCACCAGCCCATCTGCCGCGACTGCGCAGGCATCACGACCACACTCACCTGCACCCGATGCAACCGGGAAGTCGAAAGGTTCCGGGGCGGCCTATGCATCCGCTGCGCTCTCAAGGACGACCTCACCGCAGCGCTCAAACCTGGTGACAACCTCAGCCTGCACCGCCTCATTGATCTCCTGGCGGAGGCCGGCAGGCCCGAAAGCATCTACACCTACATGCGCCCCGGCACCCAGGCCAGGGAACTCCTGAACGCCATCGGCGACCGAACACTCCCACTCACCCACGAAGCCTTCGACGCGCTCCCCCAGTCCACAGCAGCCGAACACCTGCGCTACCTGCTCATGCACCACCGCATCATGCCCGGACGCGGTAACGAAAGGCTCGTACGCTTCGAGCAATGGCTTGCCACCAAAATCAGCGGCCTCCCCGACGATGGAACAGCCAAGATCATCGAACGCTTCGCAGTATGGCATCACCTCAAACGCGTCCGCGACAGAGCCACGGACCCAACCGTGAACCTTGAAACCGTCACCCACGCGGCCAAACAGGAGATTACCGAAGCCGCCAAACTTCTCATCTGGCTCCGCGGCACCCATGCCATCGGAGCTGACGAACTCAGGCAGGCCCACATCGACGAATATCTCAGTAGCGGGCCCAGCACCCGCAAACACGTCCGCAACTTCGTACGCTGGCTCAACCAGCAAAACCGCAGACCGTACGGGCAGCTCGACGCGCCGTTCCGACCCGCACACTCCGTGCCGATGATCACCCAAAACGAACGTATCGAACTGGTTCGCAACTGCCTCGATTACAACCACGTCACCACGTCAACGCGCCTTGCAGGCCTCATCCTGCTGCTCTGGGCCCACCCCATAAACAAGATCGCCATGCTCACCCATGACGACATCGACAGCAGTCCCGAGGGCATGTTCCTCAAGCTGGGCACTATCCCCGCCGCAATACCCGAAGCCATCACCGAGATGTTTTGGCACCAACGCCAGGGAAGCGAAAACCGGAACACCACGAATACCAACACGAAATGGCTGTTCCCCGGAACCCGAGCAGGCCAGCACATCCACCCTGCGACCCTTTCCGGACGAATCAAAGTCCTCGGCATCGACAGCCAAAGAGCACGAAACGCCACCCTGCGCGATCTCACCCAGGAAGTGGACGCCCGAACACTGATGGATCTACTCGGCTACAGCCCCGCCATCATCGCCCAACACGCCGCGAGATCGGCCACGAGAATGGCTGACTACGTCAGCCTCAAGCAACAGCACACCTGAGCATCCTGACAAAACGGATAACGCATTTCGCCATCAACTGGAAACTGCCGCTCCGGAAGGGGCGGTCAGCCTCTCCCCTCGTTCTGTGTGCGAGGCCTTCAGATCGGCCCATCAGGCAGCGTCCTGTGGAAGCACCAGGAGGTATCCGGCCGGCAGCTGCGAACTCCATCGCCGGGGTTCCCTGACAACAAACTGGGTGGCGAGTTCCTCAGGCGTCAGCAGGCTGTTGGGTACAGGTGACGGCCCCCATTGTTGGCTGCCGTAGGGGTACAACGGATCCATGACATGGATTCCGGTGACACGGAAGTTCTGGAACTTCGCCGGATCACCAACCGACTCGAAGCCGCTCATCACCCATGCATGCCGGCCGCTCCACATCACCAGGCCCACCGGCCGGCCCGTCTCGGCGATTGCACGCGCCGCCGTCTGCAGGGCCACCCCATAGTCGGCGACGCTGACCACGCTGTAGGGACCCATCCCGGAAGCGGTGAGCACGTGCGCCCAGCCAAACGGGTTGGCACCGTTGAAGGAGTCGGATGACCGTGCGCGGGCCAAGTCCCACAGCTCCCCCTGCTGGACGCTGTCCGACCACGTTCCCCCACCTGTGTCATCGATCAGGTTGTGGGCCATTTGGACGCTCGCCGCAACGCACCAGTCGAAGGTGTACTGCGGAACGAAGTCACCTTCGCGGTAGAGATTGATGGCATACGGTCCGGGTGCCGGCGGCGGAGTGACAGTGGGAAGGGGTGCCGGCGTTGTGGCGGCAGCAGCGGGTTGCGGGGAAGACCCGGCAGTCCCGCCCGCCGGTTGTACGGTCGCTGTGGGCGACGCGCCGCCGGCAGCTGCATCTGTGCTGTTGACCGGCGTGCATGCCACAAGCAGGCTGGCCAATGCTGCCAGCCATACGCTGTGACGGGGACGCGCGCCGTTCATGACCGTTCCAGTCTAGCGCCGGACGCCCATGCCGGCCCCGACCACCGCCCCCAGGCCAAGTCCAAGAGCAAAGCCCAGGAAGGGAGTGTCAAAGAATGCCAACCCGATGGCGATGCCCAAGGCCGCACCGAGCAGGCAACAGATCCACAGCGGCTTGTTCACAGTTCCTCCAACGCAGTCAATCATCCAGCGGGCAGGCCTAGGACTGAATCTACTTCATCCAGCCAGACCTTCCCCCAACCGCGTGCGGACAGGTAGCCCGCGGCCGGCAAGTCGGGTACAGCCTACGGATGCCAAACGTCTTGCCGGCCGATTATCGTCGTTCCCCTAAGGCGCCATCAATCCGGGCCCGCCAGTTGGCAAAACGGGTTCCCGGCGTCTCCACAAGCCGCCTGCGCCTATGAAGATGGTGCCGGTGCAACTCCTTAGCGCCAGGATGCCCGATGCCGCAGTCCCCGTATCTCGAAGACCAGAGCACATCATTGTTTGTACTCCCCCAGCCCCCCGGCCGCCGGACGCCGAGTGCACTGCGGGAAGAGGCACTGACGCATGCGCCGGGAAGGCCTGTGCTGATGCGCCGGCCAGCGCCGGTGAAAGTGCGCGCCGTGATTGGCTCGGCCATCGCGTACACGGTCACGCACATCCTGGTTGAACAGGACGGCAACGGCCCATATTCAGTGCGGTGGGAACCTGGCTGGCTGGTGCACCGCCTCTGAGCCTGCCACAGCGGCAGGTGCCGATGCGGGTAGCTTCGCGGCCGACGGATAGGCTCGAAACCATGAGTCTTTCGAAATCCGGGCCTGCCTCCAGCCCCTTGGTTGTCGTCGCTGCCGTGGCGGACGTTGTCCTGATCCTGGTGTTCGCGGCGATCGGCCGCGACGCACATGCCCGGGACGGGATCATTACCGGCGTCTTTCTCACGGCCTGGCCTTTCCTCGCCGGGGCGGCCGCGGGCTGGCTCGCAACACGTGCATGGCGCGCCCCCATGTCCCTGCGCCGGGCCGGCGCCGGTGTATGGCTGGGGAGCCTCATTGGCGGCATGCTGCTCAGGGCCCTTACGGGGCAGACCGTCGTGGTGCCTTTCGTCGTCGTCGCCCTCCTCAGCCTGGCCGTGCTGCTCATGGGGTACCGGGCGCTGTACCGCATCATCCGGCGCCGTCGAAGCTGAGCGCCGGCTCTCCCCCGGGCCCACCATGTTGGATCAGGCCGGGGCAGGCACTGATGTAATAGGCTGGCAGGACCAAGAAACGCGCCGGTCAATGCCGCGGCGCAACAGATCCGGAGGGTTTCAACGTGATCACCGCATTCGTCCTGATCAAAACGGACGCTTCCCGCATTCCCGAGACGGCCGAGGAGATCTCAGCGATCGAAGGCATCAGCGAGGTGTACTCCGTCACCGGCGAGTGGGACCTGATCGCCGTCGCCAGGGTTACCCGGCATGAAGACCTTGCGGATGTCATTGCCGACCGGCTCTCGAAAGTTCCGGCGGTGGTCCACACCACCACCCACATAGCGTTCCGGGCCTACTCCCAGCACGACCTTGACGCGGCCTTTTCGCTGGGGTTCGAACAGTAGGCAAGGCATCTGCCTCTATGAGGCTGTGAGCGAGACCCACTTGTCAAGCACTGCGGCCGCGGCACCGCTATCGATGGACGCGGCCGCGCGGGCGTAGGCACCGTGCATCCTGTCCAGGAATGTTCCCTCGGCTGAAAGATCGAAGGCCACCAGGCCGGCGGCAGCATTCAGCAGGACGGCGTCCCGCGCCGGCCCCTCCTTTCCCGCCAGGACCTCGCGGACAACCACCGCGTTCGCCCTCGCATCGCCGCCACGAAGCTCTTCCACGGTGGCCGGGCTGATGCCCAGGTCACGGGGCGAGAACTCCAAAGCTTCGACGCTGCCGTTACGGATCTCCCACACCGTGGAGGGGCCGGTGGTGGTGAGCTCATCAAGGCCGTCATTACCGCGGAACACCAGGCCCCTGCTCCCCCGCCGCGCCAGGACTCCCGCCACCAGGGGTGCCATCCTGGCGTTTGCGACGCCAACGGCAGATGCCTGCACCTTGGCGGGGTTGGTCAGCGGACCCAGGAAGTTGAAGGCAGTGGGGATCGCCAGTTCTTTCCTCGGCACGGCGGTATGGCGGAACGAAGGATGGAATACCTGGGCGAAGCAAAAGGTGATTCCCGCCTCTTCCGCGTTCCTGGCCACGCGGTCGATCGCCAGGTCCAGCCGCACCCCGAGGGCCTCAAGCACGTCGGCAGAGCCGGACGACGACGACGCGGCCCGGTTGCCGTGCTTCACCACCCGCGCGCCGGCGCCGGCTGCGACCAGCGCCGCCATCGTGGAAATGTTGACGGTATTCAGCTGGTCACCGCCTGTACCGACGATGTCGAGCTTTTCCCCTGAGATGCTGATGGGTTTGGCGTGTGCGAGCATGGCGTCCACGAGTCCCGACAGTTCCTCGACCGTCTCCCCCTTGCCACTGAGGGCCACCAGGAAGCCGGCGATCTGCGCAGGCGTGGCTTCCCCGGACATGATCGTGTCCATGGCCCAGGAAGTGTTGTCCGCGGTGAGGTCACGCCCGCTGATCAGCGCTGAGATCAGTCGGGGCCAGGTGTTGCCGGACGCTGGGGAAGCCTGTGAAGTCACCTGCTGATGCTATCGAGGGATGGCGGCGGCTGACCAATATGAACCGGTGCGGGAACTTTTCAGCGCGATTTCGCGTCTTTGTAGAAAAAGTCTCCCCAAAAGGCGGTTTGCGTTGGGCAGCACGGACTTTTACAGACATAATGTCTATGTGACATCTGCGACCCATGCCCCCAGTACCCCGGCGCACCCCACGCTGAACCGCCCCAATATGGTTTCCGTTGGAACCGTTGTGTGGCTGTCCAGCGAGTTGATGTTCTTCGCCGGTCTCTTCGCCATGTACTTCACACTGCGCTCCACGAGCGCTCAGATGTGGGCGGACGAGACAGCCAAGCTCAACTTCCCCTTTGCGCTCGTTAACACCATCGTCCTCGTGGCAAGTTCCTTTACTTGCCAGATGGGCGTCTTCGCCGCCGAACGGCTCCAGCCGCGCCGCACCGGAGGGGTGTTCTCGTTCTCCCGCTGGGGCATGAACGAATGGTTCACCCTGACGTTCATCATGGGCGCCTTCTTTGTCGCGGGCCAGACCACCGAGTACGCGATGCTGGTTTCCGAGCACGTCTCGCTCTCCTCGAACGCCTACGGCTCCGCCTTCTACATGACCACCGGCTTCCACGGTCTTCACGTCATCGGCGGCCTCGTTGCCTTCCTGCTCATCATGGGCCGGTCGTTCGCCGCCAAGAAGTTCGGTCACTTCGAAGCCACCTCGGCGATTGTCACCTCTTACTACTGGCACTTCGTTGACGTCGTGTGGATCGGCCTCTTCCTGGTCATCTACGTACTCAAGTAACCAGTTTTGAAACTTTTTCTACACGAGGCAGAATTTCAGGTCGCGGCTCCACAAGCCGTCGCAGGAACGAATAAAGGAACCACCACGTGAAGGCACTCTCACAAAAGCGGCGTCACCCACTGGCAGCAATAGCGCTGCTCCTGATGGGGCTACTCCTTACGGGTGGGCTGTACGCTGTGGCCACCACCGTCAACGAGGCAAAGGCTTCCACTACCACCTACAGTGCCAACGACACTGAAGAGGGCGGCAAGCTCTTCGCGGCGAACTGCGCAACGTGCCACGGCATGGGTGCCAGCGGTACCGCTGATGGCCCGTCACTGGTGGGCGTCGGCGCCGCTGCTGTTGACTTCCAGGTGGGCACCGGCCGCATGCCGATGCAGATGAACGGACCGCAGGCCCTCAAGAAGCCCGCCCAGTTCAACGACGAGCAGACCCATCAGCTTTCAGCCTATGTCGCTTCCCTGGGTGCCGGCCCGGCAATCCCTGAAGAAGACCTGGTGAACGGCGGCGGTGACGCTGCCGCCGGCGGTGAGCTGTTCCGCACCAACTGCGCCATGTGCCACAACGCCGCCGCTGCCGGTGGCGCCCTGACCCGCGGCAAGTTCGCTCCGGCCCTCGCCGACGTATCAGGTAAGCACATCTACGAAGCAATGGCGACCGGTCCGCAGAACATGCCGGTCTTCAGCGATTCGAACATCACCCCTGAAGGCAAGAAGGACATCATCACGTTCCTGAAGCAGATCGAAAGCACCGGTTCCCCGGGTGGCGCCGACCTCGGTTCGCTGGGTCCTGTTGCTGAAGGCCTCTTCGTTTGGGTTGCCGGCCTGGGTGTCATCATTGCCTTCACCATCTGGCTGACGTCCCGCACATCCTGACGCGGTCCCGCACCAAACTTTCTGCTGCAAAGTCCAGCAGGTTGATATTAGAAACTAACCCGGCAGCCGCCGGGACGAGAGAAGGATGAGGCGAATTATGGGCAACCATAGTGACGGCAGTCCGAACCACTCGGGCACCGTAGCTACGGCTGGTCAGAATGAGGTGGAGAAGTTCCAGGATCCTGGAATTCCCCCGCATCGTTTGCGCCTGGCTGACACGGATCCGAAAGCCGCAAAGCGGGCAGAACGGCAGGTCGCCTTACTATTTGGCATCTCTGTCGTTGGAACCCTGATCTTCCTGGTGGCGTACTTCGCCATCGACCTGGGCGAGGATTCCAACATCGCAACCATCCGGTTGCAGAATGCCCTCCTTGGTGTTGGCACGGCATTCGCCATGCTCGGCATCGGTACCGGCATCGTCCACTGGGCCAAGGCCCTGATGCCGGATCACGAAGTATCGGAAGAGCGCCACGCCATCCGTTACGAGGAGGACCGCCAGGCTGCAGTCCGCATCGTTGATGACATTGTGGAAGAGACCGGCATCAAGCGCCGCCCCCTGATCCGCAACACCCTTCTCGGCGCTGTGGCCCTCGCTCCCCTGCCCGCAGTGGCTATTTTCGGCGATCTGGGTCCCCGGCCCGATAACAAGCTTGCCCACACCATGTGGGCGCCGCAGGACGGCAAGCTCAAGCGCCTGGCCCGCGACCCTGACGGTACGCCGATCAAGGCCGCAGATGTCACCATCGGTTCGGCCTTCCACGTCATTCCGGAAGGCCTGAACGAGCTCCACGAGGGCAAGCTCAACGAGAAGGCCAAGGCTGTTGTGCTGCTCATGCGCCTGGACCCGGCGTCCCTGCATCCCTCTGAAGGCCGCGAGGACTGGGGATACAACGGCATCGTTGCGTACTCCAAGATCTGCACCCACGTTGGCTGCCCTGTTGCTCTGTACGAGCAGCAGACGCACCACCTGCTGTGCCCGTGCCACCAGTCAACCTTTGACCTCACTCAAGAGTGCAAGGTGATCTTCGGACCGGCCAGCCGCCCTCTCCCCCAGCTGCCCATCGCAGTTGATGACGAAGGCTACCTCGTCGCCACCAGCGACTTTCATGAACCTGTAGGACCGAGTTACTGGGAGCGTGATATGCATGAGCGCAGCATCAACAGCTGAGCCCGCTTTCGTCGCCAAAACCAAGGCAGGCCGGGTTACCGACTTCGTCGATTCTCGAGTTGGCGGGTCCGGAATCCTCCGGGAATTCGGCCGCAAAGTCTTCCCCGACCACTGGTCCTTCATGTTCGGCGAGGTCGCGCTCTACTCGTTCGTGATCCTGCTGCTTTCGGGTACGTTCCTGACGTTCTTCTTCGACCCGTCCATGGCGGAGACCCACTACGACGGATCGTATGTGCCCCTTAAGGGCGTCGAAATGTCGGTCGCCTACAGCTCCTCGCTGGACATCTCCTTCGATATCCGTGGCGGCCTGTTCATGCGCCAGGTCCACCACTGGGCAGCCCTTCTGTTCGTGGCTTCCATCGCCGTACACATGCTTCGCGTGTTCTTCACCGGCGCATTCCGCCGTCCTCGTGAAATGAACTGGGTTGTGGGCTGCGTCCTGCTCATCCTGGCCATGGCTGCCGGCTTCACCGGCTACTCACTTCCTGATGACCTGCTCTCGGGTAACGGCCTCCGCATCATCGACGGCGTCATCAAGTCCATCCCGGTGGTTGGTACCTACATCTCCTTCTTCCTGTTCGGCGGAGAATTCCCGGGAACGGCGATCATCAGCCGCCTCTACATGCTGCACATCCTGCTGGTGCCGGCACTGATCCTCCTCATGATCGTGCTCCACCTGTTCATGGTTGTGGTCCACAAGCACACCCAGTACCCCGGCCCGGGACGCAACGACAACAACGTTGTCGGCTACCCGCTTGGCCCCGTGTACGCAGCCAAGGCCGGCGGCTTCTTCTTCATCGTCTTCGGTGTCCTGGCACTGATGGCAGCGTTCTTCACCATCAACCCGATCTGGAACTACGGTCCCTACGACCCCTCCCCCGTTTCCGCCGGTACACAGCCTGACTGGTACATCGGATTCGTGGACGGTGCGCTGCGCCTGATGCCCGGCACCTTTGGTGACTGGCACGTAGAGCAGACCTGGCTGGGCTTCGTCTTCACATTCAACGTGCTGCTTCCCGCCCTGGTACCCGCCGGCATTCTGTTCACGGTGATGTTCACCTACCCGTGGATCGAGCGCTGGATCACGAAGGACAACCGCGAACACCACGTTCTGGACCGTCCCCGCAACGCCCCCACCCGTACGGGCATCGGTGTTGCAGGTTTCATCTGGTATTGCGTTATGTGGGCGGCTGCCGGCTCTGACCTCATTGCCACGCACTTCCACGTGTCCCTCAACGACGTCACCTACTGGCTCCGTGCCCTGTTCTTCATCGGACCGATTATCGGATTCATCGTTGCCAAGCGCGTCGCCCTTGCGCTCCAGCGCAAAGACCGCGAGATTGCACTGCACGGCCGGGAAACCGGACGCATCGTCCGGTTGCCCCACGGTGAGTTCATCGAGGTTCACGCTCCGCTCGACGAGTACAAGCGGTACAAGCTGGTCGGATTCGAATCGCCCGAGGTACTCCCCGCGGTACCGAACGAGCACGGTGTGGTGACCGGCAACGAGAAGCGCCGCGCCTTCCTCTCCAAGTGGTTCTTCGAGGACCGTGTAGCTCCGGCTACACCTGCAGAGCTTGAAGCAGCCCACGGCCACGGCCACGCGGCAGTGGAAGCCTCCGAGGAAGCCAAGAGCCTCTCCCACTAGGTTCACCCAGGCACCAAACAGAGCAGGGCCCGATCCGAAAGGACCGGGCCCTGCTCTGTTTGTATCCCGCGTCCAGGTGGCCGCAGCGCCAGGATTCGGTGGGGCCGCTCCCCTTCGCAGCCCGCTTAGAGGTTCCGCGCCCGGCGTGCCCCCGGGCGCTGCAGGGGCACCCAGAGCTTGTAGCGGTCTGCCCGGTAGTAGGAAACGGAGTAGTCCACCATGGCGCGGGCCACAAAGGCATGCCGTTGGATCTTCAAGAGCGGTGAACCCACTTCCACGTTGAGGAGGCGCGCCGTGGACGGAGAGGAAGCCGTTGCCTCGATCATGTCCTCACCCCACTCCATGACCAGGCCGAACTGTTCGCTCAGGACGTTGTACAGGGATGTGGGGGGCTCGCCGTCGAGCAGGCCCGGAACGCGGTGGGCGGGGATAAAGTTCTCATCCACGCTCATGGGCTCTCCGTCCGCCAGGAGGAGCCTGCGGAAACGCACCAGCGGGGTGCCTTCGTCCAGCTGCAGTTCGCGGGCGAGGAAGGCGCTGGCACCGATCTGTTCAAAGCTGAGGACCTTTGCGGCCGGGACCATGCCACGGCGCTGCATTTCCTCGCTGTACGAGGTGAGCTTTACCTGGAGGTCAAGCTTAGGCCGGCGGACAAAGGTACCAAGGCCAACAACGCGTTCAATGACTTCCTCGCCCACCAGGGCATCGATGGCCTGGCGGACAGTCATCCGGGCGAGACCGAATCGTTCGGCCAAGTCACGCTCTGAAGGCAGCGCCGATCCGGGCGGGCAGGCCTCCGCGATGTAGGCGCGCAAAATCTCCCGCAATTGAATGTAAATGGCGACACCGCTGGTGCGGTCTATGTCGCCCTTGATGGTTTTGGCTGCAGCCGCCATGAGTCCGCCTTTTCCTGCTTGGTACCGTTTCTAATCGTAGGTCAGGTCTAGACCAGCTGTGTTCCTGCCGAAGGCTCCATGGCGGCAGCGACTGGAAGCCGGATATATATTTGGGCTGGAAGATTTACGCGACAGACGGACGGTTCCGTCAAGACGAAGGAGTCCCCTTTGCCATCACACAAGGCCGTGGTCACGGCTTCTGTCGGCCTTCATGCAAGGCCTGCGGCCGATTTTGTCCGGGCCGTCATGGATACGGGCCTTCCCGTGGTCATTGCCAAGGACGGCAGCCCGGCCGTCGATGCGAGGTCGCTGCTTCAGGTGATGGCTGCCGACTTCCAGCACGGCTGTGAAGTGCAGCTCACGGTCAGCGATACAGCCTTGGACGGACCTGTGAGCGCGGAAAATGCCGCGGGAGCCCTCCAGTCCCTCGGAGACCTCCTCGCGGCGCAGGGAGCCCTGCAGCCCGCTGTCCGGCACTAGCTCGGCACAAGCTAGCCGAGAACCAACGACGCCGGCCCCCACCAATGGTGGGGGCCGGCGTCGTTGTTAAGTGTGTTGCCTAGTGGGCGTGGTCCCCACGGCTGTATTCGTAAACCCAGCCGACAAGCGCTACGACCGCAAGGCCGGCAGCAATGAAGACAATCCAGAACCCGACGGCCAATCCAAGGAACCCGGTGGCGCAGGCCAGACCGAGGACCAGGGGCCACCAGCTCCAGGGGCTGAAGTGCCCCTGCTCGCCGGCACCTTCGTGGATCTCAGCGTCGCTGCGGTCCTCGGGGCGCATCCCCACGCGTTTGGCGGTGAAACCAAGGTACGCGCCGATCATGCCGGCCAGTCCGCCTACGAGCAGGACACCCAGGGTGCCGACCCACTCGTTCCAATGCGTCAGGAACCCGTACACGATGGAGACAGGGATGAAGAAGAATACTCCCGATCCAAAGATCCAAGATTCGATTTTCACTGTGCGGTGTCCTTCTGGTCGGCGTTGCCGAGGACGCTGGCCGCAGGTGCCGGCGACTCGACGGTGTGGACCTGGCGCAGCTCAGGGTGGTGCAGGTCCAGGGCGGGGCGCTCCGAACGGATCCGGGGCAGCGAGGTGAAGTTGTGGCGCGGCGGCGGGCAGGACGTGGCCCATTCGAGCGAGGCACCGAAGCCCCAGGGATCATCAACCTGGACCTTTTCGGCCTTCCGCCACGTGATGTAGACGTTCCAGAAGAACGGAATCAGCGAGGCACCGAGGACGAAGGACGCCACCGTGGAGAACTGGTTCATCCAGGTGAAGTTGTCTTCCACCAGGTAGTCGGCGTAGCGGCGGGGCATGCCTTCGACGCCAAGCCAGTGCTGGATGAGGAACGTGCCGTGGAAGCCCAGGAACAGGAGCCAGAAGTGGATCTTGCCGAGGCGCTCGTTGAGCATTTTTCCGGTCCACTTGGGCCACCAGAAGTAGAAGCCGGCGAACATGGCGAACACCACGGTTCCGAAGACCACGTAGTGGAAGTGCGCCACCACGAAGTAGGAGTCCGAGACGTGGAAGTCGAGCGGAGGCGAAGCCAGGATGATGCCGGTCAGGCCGCCGAACAGGAACGTGACGAGGAACCCGATGCTCCAGAGCATGGGGGTTTCGAACGTGATGGAGCCGCGCCACATGGTGCCGATCCAGTTGAAGAACTTCACGCCGGTCGGAACGGCAATGAGCATCGTCATGAAGGCGAAGAACGGCAGGAGCACCGAGCCGGTGACGTACATGTGGTGGGCCCACACCGTCACGGACAGTGCAGCGATGGCGATCGTGGCGTAAACGAGGCCCTTGTAGCCGAAGATCGGCTTGCGGCTGAACACCGGGAAGATCTCGGAAACGATGCCGAAGAACGGCAGCGCGATGATGTACACCTCGGGGTGGCCAAAGAACCAGAACAGGTGCTGCCAGAGGACGGCACCGCCGTTTTCGGGATCGAAGATGTGTGCACCAAACCGGCGGTCGGCGCCCAGGGCGAACAGTGCGGCGGCCAGCGGGGGGAACGCCATCAGGACCAGGATGGCCGTGATGAGGGTGTTCCAGGTGAAGATCGGCATGCGCCACATGGTCATGCCCGGGGCGCGCATGCAGATGATGGTGGTGATGAAGTTGACCGCACCGAGGATGGTGCCGAAGCCGGAGAGCGCCAGGCCGAAGACCCAAAGGTCACCGCCGATGCCGGGGCTGAATGTTGTGTTCGACAGTGGTGCGTAGGCGAACCAGCCGAAGGATGCTGCACCCTGCGGGGTGATGAAGCCGGACACCGCAATGGTGGAGCCAAAGAGGAAGAACCAGAAGGCCAGGGCGTTCAGACGCGGGAACGCAACGTCGGGCGCGCCGATCTGCAGCGGCATGATGACGTTGGCGAAGCCGGCGAACAGCGGAGTGGCGAACATCAGCAGCATGACTGTGCCGTGCATGGTGAACAGCTGGTTGTACTGTTCCTTCGTCTGCAGGATCTGCATGCCGGGCTCGAAGAGCTCGGCACGAATGAGCAGCGCCATGACGCCGCCGAGGCAGAAGAAGACGAACGAGGCGATCAGGTACATGTACCCGATGGTCTTGTGGTCAGTGGAGGTGATCCAGTTGACGACGATGCGTCCCTTGGACTTCGGTACCACCGGAGCCTGCAGGGCTCCTGTGGGTGCGGATTGAGTGTACGTAGCCACGTCGCTCCCCTTACTTAATTTCGTTCAGGTTAGGGTTGCGGTCGTACTCCACGCCCAGCAGCCCGGTGTTGCCGGCTGCTTTCAGCCCGTCCATGTGGGCCTGGAATTCAGATTCCGACACCACCTTGACGCGGAACAGCATTTCGGAGTGGTACTCGCCGCAGAGTTCGGCACACTTGCCGTCGTAGGTGCCCTCTTTAGTGGGGGTGAACCTGATGTAGTTGGTCTTTCCGGGGATCATGTCGCGCTTCTGCAGGAAGGCGGGAACCCAGAACGAGTGGATGACGTCGCGGGCGTTGAGCTCGAGGTCAACAGACTTGTTCACCGGCAAGTACAGCGTGGGGAGCTGTTCCTTGTCGATGGTGTTGCCGGTCAGGTGCGCCTGGACACCGGCTTCGTGGAGGTCTTCCTGGATGACGTCGCCGGACTTGTAGTTGAAGTCCCAGGCCCACTGCTTGCCGCGGACGTCAACTACGACGTCGGCCGGCTGGGAGCGGTCATCAATGGCCTGCTGGTCACGGTCGGTGAAGTAGAAGAACACCAGGACCATGAAGATCGGGATGGTCAGGTAAAAGACCTCAAGCGGAAGGTTGAAACTGGTCTGCCGCGGGAACCCAACAGTCCCCTTGCGGCGGCGGTACGCCACCAGGCACCAGATGATGAGGCCCCAGGTAATGGTGCCCACCACCAGCGCGGCAATCCATGAGTTGACCCAGAGGTCCATGATGCGGTCGGTGTTGCTGGTGGTGCCGCGTTCAGTCGGCAGCCACCCCTTCTCTACCTCTGGCGAACATCCGGTCAAAACCAACGCGCTGGCAATTGCCAAGCCAGTGATCGTTGTGATCGTTTTGCGTCGGCTGCCGGTTCGGTTCTGCGAACTCACAGACGGCCCTTCCTACTTGTTGCTGTTGTCCGGGCAGCCATCGGCGGCCCCGGGCACACTAAAAGTTTTACTACTCGGTGTAGAGCTTACCGCTCCCCCGGACGTTTCGCCCACATGTCGGCGCCGCGCCTCCCAGCCAATCTGGTTGGCAGGAGACACGGCGCAGGCATACGGCAAAATGACCGGCTTAGTGGAAGGAATCTCCACAGGCACAGGAGCCACCGGCATTGGGGTTGTCGATGGTGAATCCCTGCTTGGAAATGGTGTCTTCGAAGTCGATGCTGGCGCCGCTGAGGTACGGGACGCTCATCTTGTCCACCACGACCTCGACACCGTCGTAATCACGTACGGCGTCGCCGTCGAGAATCCGCTCGTCGAAGTACAGCTGGTAGATCAGGCCGGAGCAGCCGCCGGGCTGCACGGCAACCCGAAGGCGCAGGTCCGTGCGGCCTTCCTGTTCGAGAAGGCTGCGTACCTTGCCTGCGGCGACATCGGTCAGGTTGACCTCGTGGACCGGCAGTTCGCCGGATTCGCTGGTGGTTGCGGTGCTGTTCTCATTGGTTGCGGTGCTCATTGGCCTACCTTCTTGGGACGGGTCCTGGCGGCTCCGCTTCTGCGGTGCCTGCCCCTACGGATTGGGTATGGGCTATAGCTACATGCTACGTCGGACAGCCTTGTAGCTCTAACTCCTGACGTAACCATGAAAGGCTCGCCGTTGTTCCTTAGCCGGCTTGGCGGGGAACGCCCTGCCCACCTGTCAGCCGAATCAGCCGGGCTGCACGTCCAGGCCTCCGCTGTTGAGCCGGGCAAGCATGAGCGCCTCGGCCAGGATTGCACGCCGGAAGTCGCCCAGGTGCAGGGATTCGTTGGCGCTGTGCGCCCTCGAGTCCGGGTCTTCAACGCCCGTGACAAGGATCTGCACGTCAGGGTACAGCTCCAGCAGGTCCGCAATAAAGGGAATGGAACCGCCTATCCCTGTTTCGACGGCCGGGACGCCCCAGGCCTCCCCCAGCGCCCACATTGCCAGGCGGGCCGCCGGTGATGCGGTGTCCGTCTGGAAGGGATTGCCGCTCTCCCCCGGCGTGAAGATGACCTTCGCGCCGAACGGTGCCTTGGCTTCCACGTGGCGGCCAACAGCGTCCATAGCGGCGGCGGGATCCTGGCCCGGCGCGAGTCGGAGGCTGAACTTGGCCCGGGCCCGCGGCAGCAGGGTGTTCGAGGCGACGTCCACGGCGGGGGCGTCAAAGCCGATGATGGACAGCGCAGGCTTGGTCCACAGGCGGGAGGCGATGCTGCCCGTTCCGGCGAGCCGGACGCCGTCGAGCACTGAAGCATCGGCGCGGTAGTCGGCTTCCGGGAGGTCCACGGCAGCGTTGTCCGTGGCCACGAGCCCGTCGATCGCGACGTTGCCGTCGTCGTCATGGAGTGTGGCGATCAGCCGCGAGAGGAGCGTGGGGGCGTCCAGCACCGGGCCGCCGTACATGCCGGAGTGCACGGCGTGGTCGAGCACCTGCACTTCAATGGTGCCGTCAACGAGGCCACGCAGGCTGGTGGTGAGGGCAGGGACGCCCACTTTCCAGTTGCTTGAGTCTGCAACGACGATAACGTCGGCCTGCAGCAGTTCGCGGTTGGCCTCCAGGAAGGGCCGGAAGGTGGGCGATCCGGCTTCCTCTTCGCCTTCGAAGAAGAACGTCACGCCCAGTCCCAGTTCGCCGACCACCTCCGAGACTGCGGCGTAGGCGGCAATGTGGGCCATGATGCCGGCTTTGTCGTCAGCGGCGCCCCGGCCATAGAGACGGCCATCTTTTTCCACCGCGGTGAACGGCCGTGTTTCCCACAGGGCTTCGTCGCCGGGAGGCTGGACGTCATGGTGGGCGTACAGCAGGATGGTTGGCTTGCCGGGAGCTGCGGGACGGCGTGCGACGACGGCGGGACCGCCGGGCGTGCCGTCCGGCTTGGGGCAGGCGAGGGTCTGCACTTCGTCCAGTCCGGCGTCGCGGAGCAGTTCCGTCACCGCTTCGGCACTGCGTTCCAGCGGGGCCCGGTCGAAGCTGGGCCAGGCGATCCCGGGAATCGCCACCAGTTCCTTGAGGCGGCGCAGTGTTTGGTCAAAGGAACGGTCGACGGCGGCCCGGAGCTGGTCCGTCTGGCCTGTTGTCTCAGGGCCCGGGGATGAGGGGCCTTGCGGATCATGCGGGGTTGCCGTTGGCGAGGGAGTCATGGCCAAAACATTACTCCCGTCACATCTGTTGCTTCGGCAACAGCCGCAGCCAAGGAATCCCGACACGTCCCGCAAGGTATTCTGGTCAGGTGTTCGGACGTAAAAAAGAAGCGCCCTCGGCGCAGGAGACAGTAGACCAGCAGGCGGCGGAAGCGGCGGCGCGCCAGGCGGGTGTCATCGGCAAGGGTGCCCCCACTCCAACGCGGAGGGCCCAGGAAGCCGCCCGCAAGCGTCCGCTGGTGCCGGAGGACCGTAAGGCCTCCAAGGCTGCCGAGCGCCAGGTCATCCAGGACCAGCGGCAGAAGATGCGCCAGGCCCTTGACACCGGGGACGAAAAGTTCCTGCCCTTGCGGGACAAGGGACCGCAGAAGCGGTTT
The DNA here is from genome assembly GCF_026672455.1 of Pseudarthrobacter sp. SL88. Taxonomy (NCBI): domain Bacteria; kingdom Bacillati; phylum Actinomycetota; class Actinomycetes; order Micrococcales; family Micrococcaceae; genus Pseudarthrobacter; species Pseudarthrobacter sp. SL88. The sequence goes on along the minus strand of NZ_JAPPRD010000001.1, from coordinate 1,810,368 downwards.
GCCCGCGACTTCGTCGATGCCCGGTTCAGCCTGGGCGAGTTTCTCATGTTCGGCGCCCTTGTTTTCGTTCTGGTTTCCCTGGTGGTGCCGGCATCCAGCGATTACATGATTTACGTCCTGGGTGCTTTCTGGGTCATGTTCCTGGCAGTGTTCGTGGACGTGTTCCTGCTGTCCCGCAAACTGCGCAAGCGGCTGGCGGAGAAGTTCGGCGAGGTTGAGCGCGGCACCGTTTGGTACGGTTCCATGCGCTCCCTCCAGTTCCGCAAGTTGAGGCTGCCCAAGCCGCAGGTCAGCCGCGGCCAGTTTCCCTCCTGAGTCAGAGTTCCGTTAAACAACAGTCCCCGGCGGGTCACCTGCCGGGGACTGCTGTTTAACGGGTCAGGACCCGCAGTGTTTCAGGACCGCCGTGTGCGGGCCAGTTGCCGGTTGATGCGGGCCGCCCAGAAGGGGCCTTCGTACAGGAATGCCGTGTAACCCTGGACCAGGGTCGCCCCCGCGTCGAGCCGGTCCTGCACGTCCTCGGCTGTTTCCACGCCCCCGACGGCGACGAGGGTCAGGGCGTCTCCGGTTGCCTGCTTGAGCCGGCGGAGCACCGCCAAGGAACGCTGCTTCAGCGGTGCGCCGGACAGCCCGCCCGCCCCGCACTGTTCGACTGTTTCGTCCGGGGAAGCCAGCCCCGTCCTGGCGATGGTGGTATTGGTGGCAATAATGCCGTCCAGCTTCAGGTCCAGGGCGAGCTGTGCAACGGCGTCGATGTCTTCGTCGCTGAGGTCCGGAGCAATCTTCACCAGCAGCGGCACGTGCCGGCCCGCAGCACGGTCGGCTTCCTCGCCAACGGCGGTGAGGAGGGGGCGCAACGTTTCGACATCCTGCAGCAGCCGCAGTCCCGGCGTGTTGGGGGAACTGACATTGACCACGAGGTAGTCGGCGGCAGGTGCAAGGGTGCGTGCGCTGATGCGGTAGTCATCCACCGCATCGGCAAGCTCAACAGCTTTGGTCTTGCCGATGTTGACCCCGATGACCGGCCGCACCGCGGGGTGCGTCCGCTGCAGGGCGGCCCGGGCGGACTTGAGGCGGGGAGCCACGGCAGCGGCGCCGTCGTTGTTGAAGCCCATCCTGTTGATGACCGCACGGTCCTGGACCAGGCGGAACAGCCGCGGCTGCTCGTTGCCCGGCTGCGCCTGGCCGGTAATGGTGCCCACTTCAACGTGGCCGAAGCCAAGCTCGGTGAGGGCTTCGATGCCGTGCCCTTCCTTGTCGAACCCCGCTGCAAGTCCGAACGGTGACGGGAAGGTGACGCCGAAGGCGGTGGTCTGCAGGGATGGGGCCGGTGCGGTCAGCCTGCGGAGCACCTTCCCCGCCCCGGACGAATGCGCCAGCCGGATCCCCTTGAAGCCGAGGGTATGGGCGCGCTCGGCGTCCATCCAGGAGAAAGCCAACTTGAAGAATGTGGGGTAAACGCGCATGCAACCAGTTTTCCGCCTCACGGGCCGTGGACCAAAACGGTGACGCCCAAACAGGGGCGCGGCTGCTGGGTCCGCGCCACCCGCTGCCGGATTAGCATGGGTCCATGGCATGGGAAGAGGACATCCTGGGCGCCGGATTCCAGTCCTTTGCGTTCGAGGCCAAGGGAGCCGACGGCGTGCAACGGACCGCCACGCTGGTGCGCTTCCGGCCGGCGCCGGGCGGCACCGCCCCGCCACAACAAACGCGCCGGCCCGTCCTCTTCCTGCACGGCTGGAGTGACTACTTTTTCAACGTGGACCTGGCCATGTTCTGGAACTCGGCAGGCTATGACTTCTACGCCCTGGACATGCATAACCACGGCAGGAGCCTGCGCCCGGACGCACCGGGGGGCTTTGTGTCGCATCTGGCTGACTACGATGCCGAGATTGAGGCGGCCCGGGTCATCATCGGAGGCGGGGACCCGCCCGGGCCCATCACCCTGATGGGACATTCGACCGGGGGCCTCGTGGCAGCACTGTGGGCCGCGGGACACCCGGGTTCCGTGTCGCGGCTGGTGCTCAACAGCCCATGGCTGGAAATGCACGGCAGCTCACTGGTCCGGCGCGCCGCTTCGGGTCTCATGGCGCCGATGGCGAGGCTGCGGCCCACGGCCGTCCTTCGGCTGCCTGAACGGGGATTCTACTGGCGGACCATCAGCAGCGCGGCCGAGGGAGAGTGGACCATCGACGACCGGTACCGGCCACCGATGGCCTTCCCGGTGCGGGCAGGCTGGCTGAGCGCAGTGCTGGCGGGCCATGCGCGCGTTGCCCGGGGGCTGAACATCCAGGTGCCCATCCTGGTGCTGCTCTCCGCCGGGAGTGCGACCGGACTGCTGTGGTCCGAAGCCATGCGCCGCACTGACGCCGTGCTGGATGTGAACATCATCGGGGCCAGGGCCCTGGCATTGGGCCGGAGCGTCACGGTGGAGCGGATTGAAGGTGCCCTGCACGATGTTTTCCTCTCCCCTGCCGAGGTGCGTGCCGACGCCTACGCCCGCCTCGCGCGATGGCTGAGTGCCTACGGCGCCGAGGAGCCACCGGGCCGGGCCGCTGCGTCCACTGCGCCGCCGTAGCGCCGGTCACGCCGCGCATATTCCTCTACCGCCGCCCACAGTGTCCGCCGGTCCACGTCCGGCCACAGCGTGTCCATGAATACGAACTCGGCATACGCCGATTGCCAGAGCAGGAAGTTCGACAACCTCTGTTCCCCTGAGCTGCGAAGGAAAAGGTCCACGTCGGGAAGGTCCGGTTCATCAAGGTACTTCTGGATGGTGCGCTCCGTAATCGCACCGGGCTTCAGCCGTCCTGCGGCGACCTCTGCAGCTATGGCAGACACAGCGTCGGTGATCTCCGCCCGTCCGCCGTAATTAACACACATGGTCAACGTGCAGGTGGTGTTGCCGGCCGTGTAGTCCTCTGCCTCTTCCAGCTCCCGGATTACCGAGCCCCAGAGCTTCGGCCGCCGGCCCGACCAGCGGACCCGGACGCCCCATTCGTCCAGCTGGTTGCGCTGGCGACGTAGCACGTCCTTGTTAAAACCCATGAGGAAGCGGACCTCTTCAGGGGACCTGCGCCAGTTTTCCGTGGAGAATGCGTAGACACTGACATACTCGATGCCGAGTTGGATGGCTCCGGCCATGACATCGAGCAGTGCGGGTTCGCCTGCCTTATGTCCTTCGATCCGGGGAAGTCCCCGCTGGTTTGCCCAGCGGCCGTTGCCGTCCATGACAATGGCCACGTGGCGGGGAATGAATTCAGCCGGGATGGACGGCGGAACGGCCCCCGAGGGGTGCGGGGAAGGCGGGACCACCGGTTGGGTACGCCTGCGGGCGGGGTTCGTCTTTTTTCCCAAGGCCACTGTCAGCTACGCTCCACATGTTTGAGGGATTTCAGCACCCGTTCGAGGTGCCATTGCAGGTATGCGGCCACCAGGCCGGCGGCTTCCTTGCGGTGCAGCGGTAAGGAAGCATCAGCCGTTGGCCAGTCTCCGGTGAGCAGTGCCGCCAGCAGGATGACAGTTTCGGCGGCCGGAGCGGGCGAGCCCGGTGGCCTGCAGTCCGGGCACACCATGCCGCCCAGGGCAGTGGCGAATGCCGTGTGCGGGCCCGGCATACCGCACCGGGCGCAGTCGGTGAAGCTCGGGGCCCAGCCTCCTGTGGCCAGTGCCCGCAGGAGGTAGGAGTCGAGGATAAGGCCGGCAGCGTGCTCGTTCCGGCTCAGGGCGGCCAATGCACCTACCAGGAGGTTGTATTGGGCCGTGGCAGCCTCACCGTCCACGTCGGTGAGCTTCTCGGCTGTTTCGGTCATGGCTGCGGCGACGGTGTAGCGGCCGTAATCGGCGGCGATGCTGCCGCCGTAGGCGCCTTTGGCCACAGCCTGGGTCACGATGTCCAGGGTCCGGCCTGAGATCAGCTGGAGATCAGCCACCATGAACGGCTCGAGCCGCGCACCGAAACGGCTGCTGGTGCGGCGTACGCCTTTGGCAACTGCCCGGACCTGCCCGTGGTGCTTCGTCAGTAGCGTGATGATCCTGTCGGCTTCGCCCAGCTTGTGGGTACGAAGAACCACGGCGTCGTCGCGGTATGCCCGGGAGGCGAAGGATTGTTGGGCCACGCTCTATCTTCCCATCCCTGAACGGTCCGGCAGCCCCTGCGCCGCCGCGCGGCCCCGAAACAAGGGCAACGCGGCGGCCCGCGGATCAGGACTGGGCGTCGCGGATGGCGCGGTTGACGGCGGAGATAACGGCCTTCAGCGAGGACATGCTGGTGTTTGCATCAATGCCCACGCCCCACAGGACCCGCTCGCCCACTGCGCATTCGACATACGCTGCGGCCATCGCGTTGCCGCCTTCGGACAGGGCGTGCTCGCTGTAGTCCAGCACGCGCACGTCCACACCATCTTGGGTGAGGATGTTCAGCAGCGCGGCGATGGGACCGTTTCCGGTACCGGTACGGCTGACCTGTGCACCGTCGACGGTGAGTGACGCGTGCAGCGTCATGCCGCCGTCGTTATCAGTCTCGGTCTTGACCGAGCCCAGGGAGTAGCGTCCCCACTGGCCGTCGGTCTTGCCGGAGGGCAGGTACTCGTCCTGGAAGATCTGCCAGAGCTGGGCGCCGCTGACTTCGCCGCCCACGGTGTCCGTGCGCCGCTGGATGACACCGGAGAACTCGATCTGGGCCCGGCGGGGCAGGTCCAGGCTGTGCTCGTTCTTGAGCAGGTAGGCCACGCCACCCTTGCCGGACTGGGAGTTGACGCGGATGACGGCCTCGTAGCTGCGGCCCAGGTCCTTGGGATCAACCGGCAGGTAGGGCACCTGCCAGGTGGCGTCCGCAACGTCCTTGCCGGCGGCGGCGGCGTCGCGTTCCAGGGCCTCGAAGCCCTTCTTGATGGCGTCCTGATGTGAGCCGGAGAAAGCTGTGAACACCAGGTCGCCGCCGTAAGGGGACCGCTCGGGGACGGGCAGCTGGTTGCAGTATTCAACGGTCCGGCGGACATCATCGATGTCGGAGAAGTCGATCATCGGGTCGATGCCCTGCACGAACAGGTTCAGTCCCAGGGTCACCAGGTCCACGTTGCCGGTACGCTCGCCGTTGCCGAACAGGCAGCCTTCGATCCTGTCTGCGCCGGCCATGTAGCCCAGCTCGGCGGCGGCCACGCCGGTGCCGCGGTCGTTGTGCGGGTGCAGCGAGAGGATGATGCCTTCGCGGGGGTGCAGGTGCCGGCTCATCCATTCAATTGAATCGGCGTACACGTTGGGGGTGGCCATTTCCACGGTGGCAGGCAGGTTGATGATGACCTGCCGGTCTGCCGAGGCTTCAAAGACATCGGCGACGGCGTTGCAGACGCGGACGGCGTACTCCAGTTCCGTTCCGGTGAAGGACTCCGGTGAGTATTCGTAGGTGATGTGTGTGTCGGCCAGCGTTTCCTCGTACTTCCGGCACAGCCGCGCACCCTGGAGTGCGATGTCCAGGATGCCGTCCTCGTCCTGGTTGAAGACGACGCGCCGCTGCAGCACGGACGTGGAGTTGTACAGGTGGACGATGGCCTGCCTCGCACCTACGAGGGATTCGTACGTCCGCTCAATCAGGTGCTCTCGGGCCTGGGTGAGGACCTGGATGGTGACATCATCCGGGATGTGGTTGCCCTCGATCAGCTGGCGGACGAAGTCGAAGTCAGTCTGCGACGCGGACGGAAAGCCGACCTCGATTTCCTTGTAACCCATGCGCACCAGCAGGTCGAACATCTTCATTTTCCGTGCCGGGCTCATGGGATCGATCAGCGCCTGGTTGCCGTCCCGCAGGTCCACTGCACACCAGCGCGGGGCCTTGGTGATCACCTTGTCCGGCCATGTACGGTCCGGCATCTCGACGGTGATCTGGTCCTGGAACGGCGTGTAGCGGCGGAAGGGCATTCCTGAGGACTTCTGTGCGTTTCGCATTACTTGGGGCCTTTTCTATGGATCTTCAGTGAAAGGGTGGCCGGGCAACACAAACTCCGCAGCGAGGGTGGGCCTTGCGCTAGATAGCGTCTGTAGCCTCGCCGCGGCAGCTAAGGAGGAGGAACTCTGCACGCACCTTTTGAGGGTAACACGGGTGCGTAAGATGAAAGGGCACTACCGTCCGTAAAGTCCATCATGCAGACGCACCGGGCATTTGTGCCGGCAGCGGCGTCGCAGCAAAAGGAGTTTCAGTGCCCATTTCGGGGATCGACCTTTCCACCATTGATCACACGGTCCGGCCGCAGGACGACCTTTACCAGCACGTCAACGGTGCCTGGCTGAAGGCCACCGAGATTCCGGACGACCGGCCGCTGGAAGGGACCTTCACCGCTTTGCGGGACGGCTCGGAACTCGCCGTGCGGGACATCATCGAGGAAGCCGCCGCCAAGGGTGAATCGGCGAGCGGCATAGAACGCAAGATCGGCGGGCTGTACAACAGCTTCATGGATGAGGCCGCAGCTGAAGCGAAAGGTCTCGAACCGATCCGTCAGCGGCTCGCGGATGTCTACGCAGCAGCCTCGGCCACTGACCTCGTTGCATTGGCCGGACGGCTCTTCCGCTCGGACGTGGGCGGGCTCTTCTACATCTACCCGGCCCCTGATGCCGGAAACCCGGACCGTGTCCTGCTGTACACCGGACAGGGCGGCCTTGGCCTCCCCGATGAGTCCTACTACCGCGACGAGAAGTTTGCGCCAACGGTCGCCGCGTACCGCACCCACGTAGCAACGATGCTGGCGCTGGCGGGGCGGGAGGACGCAAAGGCTGCCGCGGAACGTGTGGTGGACCTGGAAACCAAGCTGGCCTCGCACCACTGGGACAACGTCACCCTGCGGGATCCGCAAAAGACCTACAACCTCAAGACAGCAGAGCAAGCCGGGGAACTGTTCCCACTTCTTGCCACCTGGTTCGAGGCCGCGGACATTGCCGGAGAGAAGCGGCAGGAAATCGTGGTGAGCACCCCCGACTTCTTCTCGGGCGCGGCAGCCCTCCTGGAAACCGAACCGCTGGACGCGTGGCGGGACTGGCTGGCAATGCGCGTTGTCAGCGCCGCGGCACCCTACCTGTCGCAGGCCGTCGTCGATGCGAACTTTGCGTTCTACGGCACCACGATCAGTGGCACCCCGCGAAACAAGGACCGCTGGAAGCGCGGCGTCGCTGTAGTGGAGGCGGCCCTCGGTGAGGCCGTCGGGCAGATCTACGTGGCACGGCACTTCCCGGAATCCCACAAAGCAAGGATGCAGACCCTCGTGGGCAACCTCATCGAGGCGTACCGGAGCAGCATCACCGAAGTGGGCTGGATGGGTTCGGACACCAAAGCCGAAGCCCTGCGCAAACTGGACGGGTTCCGCGCCAAGATCGGATTCCCCGACGAATGGATCGACTACTCTACCGTGGAGATAGACCCCAGTGACCTCCTCGGGAACGTGGAGCGCGCCCATAACGCCGACGTCGACCGGCACCTCGATGAGGTGGGCAAGCCGGTAGACCGCAACAAGTGGCTCATGACACCGCAGACGGTCAACGCCTACTACCACCCCATGATGAACGAGATTGTTTTCCCTGCCGCCATCCTTCAGCCGCCGTTCTTCACGGCCGACGCCGATGACGCCGTTAACTATGGCGGTATCGGGGCTGTAATCGGTCATGAAATCGGCCACGGCTTTGACGACCAGGGTTCCCAGTTCGACGGCGGTGGCGCCCTCCGCAACTGGTGGACGGACGCGGACCGGCAGGCGTTCGAGAAGCTCACCGCCCGCCTCGTGGCGCAGTACGATGCCCTCTCCCCCGCGGCCGCCCCGGGACACCACGTCAACGGCCGGCTGACCCTGGGCGAGAACATCGGCGACCTTGCGGGTCTGGCCATTGCGCACAAGGCCTACCGGATCAGCCTGGAAGGCCGGGAACCGGAGGTCCTGGACGGCCTGACCGGCCACCAGCGGTTTTTCGCTTCGTGGGCGGCCGGCTGGCGCCAGGTCATCAGGCAGGAGGAGGCAATCCGCCGCCTGGCAACTGACCCGCACTCCCCCAACGAGTTCAGGACCAACGCCATCGCCCGCAACCTCGACGCTTTCCACGAAGCCTTCGAGGTGACCGAGCAGGACGGGATGTGGATGCCGTCCGCCGAGCGGGTCAGCATCTGGTAATCCGTCCGGAGAACGGCAGCGGCCGCGGAGCCAGCCTGACGGGCTGGCACCGCGGCCGTTGCTGTAATGGCTCCGATGCCGCAGCGCGGCTGGTGAGCTACCGGACGATCAGTTCGGGGTTGGCCTGCTGGCAGCGGGCATCCCCGGCAGTCTGGTTGACGATGTCGCCCGGCAGGGCCGTGCCGGATCCGCTCCCGTAGGTGGCCCCCGACGTGAAATCGCTGCCGAGGTAGACCTGGACACCCGACACCCCGGGCGCCGGGATTACCTGTGAGGCGGGAATCCCCAGGAGCGCGGCCGCGTCCGCTGCGACGTCAGCGTAGTTGGCACCGTAGTAGACGCCTGACTGGGCTATGGCCTGCGCTTCGAACTGGGCCGCCTGGGTAAAGCCGCCGGAGACCAGTGCCTGGACGATTTCCTGGGCACGGCCGGGGACGCCGGAGCCGTTTGCCACCGAAACAGGTTGGAGGGCCTTGTTGTACGGCGGGAGGGGCGCTTCGGTTTCCGTCGGAGTCGCTGACGGGGACGGGCTTTCTGTGGGCGACGGCGTGGTGGGTGCAGTGGGGTCCGTCAGGTCGACGTCCTTCTGAAGCGCGGTGAAAAGCTGGGAACCCGCGGGTTCGGCAATTTCGAGGCGGTTGGGATCGGCCACGGCAGGCGTGGTGGGCACGGATACAAACGCCACCTTCCCGAGGTCGATGTCCTTGAGCCGGTTACCGATGGTCAGCAGGGTGGGCACCGAGGCCAGCCCTTCGTCCACCGTGAGGTTCTGGGTGACGACGTCGGCGATCTTCAGCATCCGGGCCGGATCCGACAACGTTCCCTCGTCCTTGATTTTCCGGGTCAGCGAGGACAGGAAGCCCTGCTGTGCCTGGATACGCCCCAGGTCCCCGCCGTCGGCGAACGCGTGCCGGGTGCGAAGGAAGGCGAGTGCCTGCTCGCCCTGCACGGCAGAGGTTCCTGCCGGCAGCCGGAGCCGGGAATCCGGATCATAGATGGCATCGCTGACGCAGACGTCCACGCCACCCACCGCGTTGGACAGCTCTTTTACGGCGTTGAAGTCGGCCATCATGAAATGGTCCACTTCCAGTCCGGTCAGTTTGTTGACGGTATCCACGGCACAACCGATTCCGGCCTCACCCATGGCTTCGTTGATCATCACTCCACTGCGCGCGGGATATTCACGGCCGGTCTTGGAGTCCTTGCATGCGGGGATGTTGACCAGCAGGTCACGCGGGAAGCTGATGACGCTCACACGTTTGTTGTCCTCCGAGATGTCCATCAGCATCATGACGTCAGATTTGCCATAGCCCGTTGAGTCATCGGATGTGCCGTATTCCGAGTTCTTGCCGTCGCGGGTGTCAGACCCGAGGATTAGGATCTGCATCCGCCCGGTGGCGTCATTCACCGGCCCCTCGGTGCCCGATCCGCCGGCGTTCAGTGGCGCCTTCGAGATGTTGTTCTGGAGGCGGATGAACCAAAATCCGGCAAAGGCCAGGCCGCCCACCAACGCCACAGCGACGATGGCGGTGATGATCTTCAACCAGACGGGCATCCCCCGGATGGGCCCAAAGTGCCGGGCAGCGCCCAGGCCGGCCTGGTCGGCGTGCCTGGAAACGGGGCCAGAGCCGGGTGGCGGCTCAGCGCCGAACTCGTTTTTGCCACGGCCTCGCGCCACGTGTTGAACCTTCCTCTAAATACAAAATCCGGTCCATTTTAGTGGCCGAGTCTGGGAAAACGCCGGGCGGTGACCTGCGACACCCCGCCAAAGACGTCAGAAACCGAGCTTGACCAGCTGTTTTGGATCCCGCTGCCAGTCCTTTGCCACCTTCACATGGAGATCCAGGTAGATGCGTGTGCCGAGCAGCGCCTCGATGCCCTTGCGCGCGTTGGTCCCCACCTCCCGCAGCCTGCTTCCGCCCTTGCCGATGATGATGGCTTTCTGGGACGGACGTTCCACGTAGAGGTTTACCCGCACGTCGAGGAGTGGATTGTCTTCCGGCCGGTCCTCGCGGGGAACGATCTCTTCCACCACCACGGCGAGTGAATGCGGAAGTTCATCCCGGACGCCTTCCAGCGCCGCCTCGCGGATCAGTTCGGCCACCATGACAGCCTCAGGCTCGTCGGTCAGTTCACCGTCCGGATACAGAGGGGGCGACGGCGGCATGTGGCTGATCAGGACGTCGGCCACAGTATCCACCTGGAATCCATCGTTCGCGGACACGGGGACGATGTCCCGCCACCCGTCTTCGCCCAATACTTCACGGCCGAGGGCATCGACGGCCAGCAGCTGTTCGGTCAGCGCCTGCTTGTCCACAAGGTCAGCCTTCGTCACGATGGCGATCACAGGCTTCCCGCCCGCGGCGGCAAGCTGGGCCGCGATGAACTTGTCGCCGGGACCGATCTTTTCGTTGGCGGGCAGGCAGAAGCCGATGGCGTCCACCTCTGCGAGGGTGTCGGCCACCAGGTCGTTCAGGCGCTTGCCGAGCAGGGTCCGCGGCCGGTGCAGCCCCGGTGTGTCCACCAGGATCAGCTGGGCGTCCTCCCGGTGAACGATCCCCCGGATGGTGTGCCGGGTGGTCTGGGGTTTGGCAGACGTGATGGCTACTTTCTTACCCACCAGGGCGTTGGTCAAAGTGGACTTGCCCGCGTTGGGACGCCCGACGAGGACCGAGAACCCCGCCCGGAATCCGCCGAAATCGTCCTCTGCCTGGGCCTTACTTTTCTTGCTCACGTGGAACTCCCTGCTGGGTTGCTTCCGCCTCATGGAAGAGGTCTTCAAGGTCAGTGTCTACTGTTGGCACGGGCGCCGCAATGATGTGGCTGACGCGGTTGCGGCGGCCCTCAAGCCGGTCGGCCCGCAGCGATACGCCTTGGACTTCCACCCGGCTGCCCACGATGGGAACGCGTCCCAACGCTTTGGCGAGGAGTCCGCCCGCGGTGTCCACCTCGTCGTCGTCAAGCTCGATATCAAAGAGCTCTCCGAGGTCATCGATGCTCATCCTGGAGCTGACGCGGTAGGAACCGTCACCGAGCTCGACGGCCTCGGCGCTTTCGGTGTCGTATTCGTCAACGATCTCGCCAACGATTTCCTCGATCAGGTCCTCCAGCGTGACCAGGCCGGCCGTGCCGCCGTACTCGTCGATGACGATGGCCACATGCGTCGATTCCTTCTGCAGTTCGCGCAGCAGGTCGCTCACCGGTTTTGATTCCGGCACGTAGCGGACCTCGCGGGCCATGGAGTCAACCGTGGGCGGTTCGACGCCGGCGTCCAGTTCGTGTACGACGGCGGCCACGTCCTTGAGGTAGACGATCCCCAGGATGTGGTCGGTGTCCTCGCCGATGACCGGGACCCGGGAGTAGCCGGACCGGAGGAACAGGGACATGGCCTCGTGCAGGCTCGAACCGGAGTCGATGCCGACAATGTCCGTCCTGGGCACCATGACGGCACGGACCAGGGTGTCCCCGAAATCAAACACCGACTGGATCATCTCAGCTTCGGTGTCCTCGATCATGTCGGATTCGCTGGCGCGGTCCACCAGTTCACGGAATTCCTGCTCGCTGAAGAAGGCTTCATCCCCTCCGGGTGCGCCCGGGGCTGCAGCGCTTCCCAACGCGACGAGCCATCCCGGGATGGGTCCGAGGACCCACGTCAGGAAACGGATCATCGGCGCCGTGAAACGCACCACTGCAGCCGAGTGGAGCCTGCCCAACTGGCGGGGTGAGACACCCACGATCACGAACCCGAGCAGCGCCATGATGCCGGTCGCTGCAAGGCCGGCCAGCCAGATGTCGTCCAGGAGACTGTAGAGCAGTACCGAGACGGCAACCGCGGAGGCCATTTCGAACCAGACACGCCAGAACCGCAGGGCCCGGATATGCGCAACGGGCTCGCGGAGGATGTTGCGCATTGCAGTTCCGCGGCTGCGGAGCAGTGCTTCTTCCGCATCGTGGCGGGGGAGGAAATTGAAGGCGGCCTCGGCCGCGGTGAGTACGGCGGCGATGGCCAGGAAGACCAGGGCCATCGCCACCAGGAGCAGGGGCGTCACTGGGTGGTCTCGGCGGGCGCTTCCTTGCCGGTGAAGCCGGTCAGGAGTTCGCGCTGGAGCCCGAACATCTCTTCTTTCTCTTCGGGCTCGGCATGGTCATAGCCCAAAAGGTGCAGGATGCCGTGCGTGGTCAGCAGCAGCATCTCATCCTGGAGGGCGTGGCCGGCGTTTTTGGCCTGGACTTGTGCCACCTGGGGGCAGATGGCGATGTCGCCGAGCATCCCCTGCGGGGTGGGACGGTCCGGAGTTCCGGGCGTGAGTTCATCCATGGGCACCGACAACACGTCGGTTGCCCCGGGCTCGTCCATGAGTTCGACGTGAAGCTTCTCCATGGCTGGCTCATCCACCAGGAGAATGGACAGTTCGGCCTGCGGATGGATGTAAAGCTGTTCAAAAATGTACCGGGACAGGGCTACCAGCCCCGCCTCGTCCACCTGGACGCCGGATTCGTTGTTCACCTCGATGCTCATGCGTGCTCCCCCCGCTTTTCCCTGCCGGCCGTTTGCCGGGCACGGTTCCTTTGCCTGTCGTCCCAGATGCTGTAGGCATTGACGATGTCTCCCACGAGGCGGTGCCGTACCACGTCCGCCGCATCAAGGACGGAGAAGTTCACGCCTTCGATGCCGTGCAGGATCTCCTCCACGATCCGCAGCCCGGACCGTGTCCCGAAGGGCAGGTCCACCTGGGTGACGTCACCGGTGACCACCATCTTGGAACCGAAGCCCAGCCGGGTGAGGAACATCTTCATCTGTTCCGGGGTGGTGTTCTGGGCCTCATCCAGGATGATGAATGCGTCATTGAGCGTCCTGCCGCGCATGTAGGCCAGCGGAGCCACCTCAATGGTTCCGGCTGCCATGAGCCGCGGAATGGATTCGGGGTCCATCATGTCGTGGAGCGCATCGTAGAGCGGCCTCAAGTAGGGGTCGATCTTGTCGCTCAGGGTTCCGGGCAGGAATCCGAGGCGTTCGCCTGCTTCGACGGCCGGGCGGGTAAGGATAATGCGGCTGACTTCCTTCTGCTGAAGGGCCTGGACAGCCTTGGCCATGGCCAGGTACGTCTTGCCGGTTCCGGCGGGGCCGATGCCGAAAATGACGGTGTTGTCATCGATGGCGTCGACGTAGTTCTTCTGGTTCAGCGTCTTGGGCCGGATGGTCCTGCCCCGGCTGGAGAGGATGTCGTGCGTCAGCACATCCACGGGGTTCTGGAGCGACTGGCTCCGGAGCAGTGCCACCAGCTGCTGCAGGACCGCGGGGGTGATGACAGTGCCGCGTGCCACCAGCCCGCGGACTTCCTGGAGGAGCCGCATGATCCGGGGAACGTCGCCGGCCGGGCCGCTGAGGGAAAGTTCGTTGCCGCGGACGTGGAAGTTGACGTCCGGGAACTGCTCCTCGATGTACCGCAGCGCCTCATCGTGGCTGCCGAGTGACTGGACCATCTGATCGGAATTGTCGAAAAGGACTACCTCGGTCCGGACGCCGGGAAGGGTGTGGGGAAATTCCCCGGCAGTGCCCTCTCCCGTGTTGAGCCGGCGCTTTCCGTTGGCTGATTCAGTCATGGTGCTGGCCCGCAGGCCTGTGGTCCCCTCGAGGTAGTTTCTACTGTCGTCCCGGTCCGGGAAACCAGTGCCAGGTTTCTGCGCTCCGTGATCCTTTTATCTTACGCCAGCGCACCCTGCCCTTCGGCAAAGCGGAACAGAGGGAGACCGTAGGCGGCCACACGCACGAGGGGACAGGGAGCAGCTGCGCCCACGCAGTATCGGTCATTAGGTATCAACTTCATATCGTCCTCATATCGTTCCCGTTGCAGTTGTGCCCCATGGCCGGAACCGGGCAAATCGCTTCGCCGGGCTGTGCAATGCTGGAAATCCAGCCACGGCTGTGACATTGGGCCGACCGGGGAACGGCCCTCACGACAGGAAAGGAAAGGCACAAGTGCCGGATACCGTTGCGCCCCGCCGGGCAGGTCGACACGTGGGCCGCGCCCGCGCGTTCGTGCTGGCAGGTGTCCTGACGGCCGTGCCGATCCTTGCCGGTTGCGTAGCAGAACCTGGCCCCTCCCCCACGGGCACCCTCATGACCGGGCCTGCGACCACGGGAAGCCCGGAGCCGCCTTCCACCAGCGCCCCGCTGGAAACCACGCAGTCGTCCAACAAGGCGCCCGTTTACTGGATAGGCCGCAGCAGCAGCAACGTCTTCCTGTACAGGGAGTTCCGGGACGTGCCTGAACAGGAGAACCCGGTGACGCGCGCACTGCGTGCCATGATGTCCGATAAGCCCCTTGACCCTGACTTCTTCACCCCGTGGCAGAACCCCGGCAAGCTGGCCACCTCGATTTCCGGCAAGGACGTCATCACCGTCGATGTCTCCGAGGACGCCTTCAACAGCAACCTGGATGCGGACATGGCCGCCCGGGCAGTCCAGCAGCTCGTCTACACGGCCACTGCTGCCGCAGCCAGTTCCGGGTTGATCGACTCCGGCCAGCAGATCCGGGTACGGATCCTTGTGGACGGCCACACCGACTACATGGCTTTCGGGCAGGTTCAGCTGGGCGCCCTGATGACCAGGACGGCGGGCCTGGTGGCTCCTGTCTGGATCATCGATCCCCAGGAAAGCTCCGAAGTGGCGGACGGCAGTGTCAAAATCACCGGACGCAGCACATCGGCGGGCGGCAAGCTTCGCTGGCAGATCCTGCGGACCGGGGACAACGGCGCCAAGGCGCCCTTCCTCACCGGCGAAACCACGGCGTCGTCGGAACAGGGGCAGGCAGGAGTGTTCACGCTGGCCCTGACCCTCCCCGCCGGGGACTACGAACTGAGGGTCGCCCAGGCCGGGTCCGACGGCGGGCCGGACCAGTTCGAGGACAACCGGTCCTTCAAGGTCAGGTAGCGTCCCAGCGCCCCAGGATGTCGCTGGAGAGCACGACGGCGGCAGGACCGGCCGTGGATGAGCGCAGCACGTGGTGGCCCAGAAGGCCCGTGACGGCTCCGCGGTCGCAGAGGCGCGTCACCTCCCGTGGGCTGATTCCACCCTCCGGGCCCACGATGAGGAGCACTTCACGGGTTCCGGTGCCGCTGGCACCGTCCCAGCCTTCCAGCACAGAACGGAGGGGCCGCACTGCGTCTTCGTGCAGGATGACTGCCAGGTCCGCGGCTTCCACGGCGGCAGCAAGTGCAGCGGTGTCGACGGCGGGACGCACCTCAGGGATCCATGCCCGCCGCGCCTGCTTGGCGGCAGCGCCCACCACGGACTGCCATTTGGCGTGCGCCTTGGCGGCCCGGTCACCTTTCCATCGCACGATGGAACGTTCGGACTGCCAGGGAATGACGGCGTCGATGCCCAGTTCAGTGGCGGTCTCGATGGCGAGCTCATCGCGGTCGCCCTTGGCGAGGGCCTGCACCAGCACCAGTCGGACACTGGGGCGGGCCTCCTCCACCAGGGCACCGCACCGCACCGTGAGGCGGGTGCCTGCGGCCTCGGCCACCGTCCCGCTCATGCGGGTACCCGCGCCGTCGACGATGTCCACGGCTTCGCCCGCCGCGAGGCGCTTTACGGCAACAGCGTGGCGTGCCTCCGGCCCCTCCAGGACAAACTCCATGCCCTCCTCCAGCCCGTCAAGGGATCCGGCGGAGGCAAAAAAGACGGGGTTGCTCACCGCTACAGGTTACCCAGCCGGTCCCGCAGCTTCGCGAACATCCCGCCGCTGGCAGCGAGCTTGCCTTCGGTGATCTGTTCTCCGCGGAGCTTGGCAAGCTGCCGGAGGAGCTCCTCCTGCGCTGCGTCGAGCTTGGCCGGCGTTTCCACCTGCAGGTGCACCTTCAGGTCGCCGCGGCCGTATCCGCGCAGGTGGGTGACGCCAAGGCCGCGGAGGGTGATGATTTCACCGGACTGGGTGCCTGGCTTCACGTCGATGTCCTGGGTTCCGTCGAAGGTCTCCAGGCTGACGTCGGTGCCCAGCGCCGCCGCCGTCATGGGAATGTTCAGGGTTGCGTGCAGGTCGTCGCCGTCCCGCACATAGGTGGCGTCGTTGTTGACGCGGACCTCTACGTAGAGGTCGCCGGAGGGGCCGCCCGCGGGGCCGGCCTCGCCCTGTCCGGTCAGCTGGATGCGTGTTCCGGTTGCGACGCCGGCGGGAACCTTGATGGTCAGGGAGCGGCGGCTCCGGATGCGGCCCTGGCCGCTGCATTCATTGCAGGGGTCCTTGATGACCGTGCCGAAACCCTCGCAGGTACCGCACGGTGCAGCGGTCATGACCTGGCCGAGGATCGAACGGACAGCGCGCTGGACCTGGCCACTGCCCCCGCAGATGTCGCAGCGTTCGGGGTGCGTCCCCGGACGGCAGCATGACCCCTCACAGGTGGGGCAGGTGACTGCAGTGTCCACCTCAAGTTTTTTGTTGACGCCGAAGACAGCGTCCCGCAGTTCGATACGGACGCTGATGAGTGCATCCTGGCCGCGGCGGACCCGTGAGGCGGGTCCGGAGGATCCCCCGGCGCCGAAGAACGTGTCGAAGATGTCCTGGAAGGCAAAGCCCTGGCCGGCGTAGCTTCCGCCACCAAATCCGTTGTCGGTGCCGTTCTCGTTGCCGGTGGTGTCGTAAACCCGGCGTTTCTGCGGATCGGAGAGGACTTCGTAGGCGTGCGTCACCGCCTTGAAGCGGTCCGCCGCATCTTCGCCCGGGTTGACGTCAGGGTGGAGTGTCCGGGCCAGCTTGCGGTAGGCCTTCTTGATTTCTTCTCCGGTGGCTTCCGGTGAAACTCCAAGGACGTCATAGTGGCTGCTCAAAGTTCGTATCTCTTCCTTGTTGTACTGCCTGCGGTGGGGCTGCCGTGCGGGCCCGGCGGCTGTGGTGCCGGGCCGGGCCGGTCAGGGACCCAGGATGCGGGAAAGGTAACGGGCAACTGCCCTGACGGCCGCCATGGTGTTGGGATAGTCCATCCGGGTGGGACCCAGGATGCCGATCTTGGCCACGCTGTCCGGACCGTAGCCGGTGGCCACGACCGACGCTTCGGCCAGGCCGTCGTAAGGGTTTTCGCGGCCGATGCTGACGGCCACGCCACGGTGGTCCTGCGCCATGTCGCTCAGCAGCCGCAGCATCACCACCTGTTCTTCCAAAGCTTCCAGCACGGGGCCGATGCTCAGCGGAAAGTCGACATTGGACCGGGCCAGGTTGGCCGTGCCGGCCATGACCATCCGGTCCTCGCGACTGCTGTGCGCGAGTATTTCCAGGGCGTGGGCCAGCGACTGCGCCGCCTGCCGCTCCCCCGGACTGACAGAGGAGACGACGGCGGGAAGGGCCTGCGCCAGCCGGGCCAGCGGTGTTCCGGCCAGGGTTCCCAGGAAACGGCTACGCAGCGCGGACAGCGCTTCGTCCGCGAGGTCCTGCCCGGCGTCGATGACGCGCTGCTCCACGTTGCCGCTGTTCGCGATCAGGACCACCAGGACCTTGCGCGGCGCCAGCAGGACGAACTCGATGTGCCGGATCAGCGCCCGGCTGAGGTGGGGGTACTGGACCACTGCCACCTGGTTGGTCAGCTGGGACAACAGCCGCACGGTGCGGTCGAGGACGTCGTCAAGGTCGTCGGATCCCTCCAGGAGGGACTGGATGGCGCGCCGTTCGGCTTGCGAGAGCGGCTTCACGGCCGAAATTTGGTCCACGAACAATCGGTAACCCTTGTCCGTGGGAATCCGGCCGGCGCTGGTGTGCGGCGCCGTGATGAGGCCCTCGTCCTCAAGCGCCGCCATATCGTTCCGGATGGTGGCACTGGAAACGCCCAGGTGATGCCTTTCCACCAGGGCCTTGGAACCTACCGGCTCGCGGGAGTGGACGTAGTCCTCCACGATGGCCCGCAGTACTTCAAGCTTGCGCGGCTCACTCACACTCCACCTCCATCCAGTCGGGGTGGATCAGCCACCCGTTCCTTCCTGCCAGTCTGCACGCACTCGAACATGCACTCGAACTGTTAGCGCTCGAATTGTTAGCACTCGACATGCCTAAGTGCTAACAGTCTATTATGCCTTGGCCCGTTGTTAGCATTGGTACCGCTCCGGGCGAAATTCCGGGACAAGACCTACGGCGAGGCGGAGTGACCATGGATTACCAGAATTGGGGCCCGAGGGACATGTCGGCTCCCGCCCGTACACAACTGCCGGAAGTGCCTGTGGAACGGGGCATGGTGCTCGAAGACGTACAGTCCGGATGGGTAGGGGCCGTCACCCGGGTGGAAAAGTCCGGCGGCATGCACGTGGTGGCCCTCGAAGACCGGCGCGGAAAGTCGCGGACCTTCCGGCTGGGATTTGGGTTCCTCCTCGAGGGCCGTGCCATCAGGCTGATGCCACCGGCACCCCGGCCCGCAGCGGGCGGCCCGTCAGCCGGGCGCACCGCCTCAGGTTCCGTACGTGTCGCAGGCCAGCGCGCGCAGGTGGCCAAGGCGAGCCGCATCTGGGTGGAAGGCAAGCACGACGCCGAACTCGTCGAGAAGGTATGGGGAGACGACCTCCGGGTGGAGGGCATCGTCGTCGAACCCCTGCATGGCATCGACGACCTCGCCGGGGCGGTAAAGGAATTCAGGCCCGGCCCGGGCCGTCGGCTGGGCGTGCTGGTGGACCATCTGGTCCCTGACTCCAAGGAATCCCGCATTGCTGACGCTGTCATGGCCGGCCCTGGCGCTGCTGGCAACGTCCTGATTGTCGGCCACCCCTATGTGGATGTGTGGCAGGCCATCCGGCCTTCCGTGCTGGGCATTCCGCAGTGGCCGTCCGTACCGCGGGGCCAGGACTGGAAAACCGGGATCCTCAAGGCGTTCGGCTGGCCGCACTCCACGAAGGAGGACGTCGGGCTGGGATGGCAGAAACTGCTCGGCGCCGTCCATACCTACGCGGACCTGGAGGCTTCACTGCTGGGCCGGGTCGAGGAAGTCATCGACTTCCTCACAGCACCCTGACGGACGCCGGACCGGCAAACACCAGTATTCTTGATACTGCGGTGCCCCGCGATCCGCAGGGGCGCCGAAGCACCAACTGCATCCCCAGCATCAATTTGCACTTTTCGAAGGAACAGACTGTGGCAGAAAACGCACGCGAGCACAGGGACGGCCAAAGCAGCACCGGCCGTTCCGAATACCACGGCGTCCCCGCGAATGCGCTGCCGCTCACGGCCAGCGAAGACCGGCAATGGGCCACCCTGGCACACTTCGGCGGGATCCTGGGCTGCGTCCCCGCCCTGCTGATCTTCCTCATCTTCCGCGACCGGGGGCCCTTCACGGCCCAGGAGTCGAAGGAGGCCCTGAACTTCAGCTTGCCGCCCACCATCGCAGCGGTAGTGGCGAACATCCTGGTGTTCATTCCCGTGGTCGGAAACATCTTTGCCGTGATCGCCACGTTGATCTGGATTGCCCTGACGTGCTTTTCGGTGGCGGCCGGCATCCACGTCAACCGCGGCCAACCGCACCGGTACCAGTTCAACCTGCGCTGGATCAAGTAGTCCCGCCGGCTCCCTGCCCCCGCAAGCCGGTCCGGGGACCTCTTCGGCCCTGGGCCCACCCGCAGCATCCCAGCCCTAGTCGGGCAGGATCCGGCGTACCACCGCGTCGGCCAGGAGCCGGCCCTTCAGCGTCAGGACCAGCGTCCCCCGGAATGCTGCGCCCGGATCCACCAGCCCCTCAGCAATGAGCCCGGCGATCTGGTGCCGCCCCACTGTATCCAGGCTTGCCACTTCCAGCCCGGACTGGAGGCGGGCCTCAAGCATGACCCGCTCCACGTTCCGGGTCTCTGCGTCCAGGGTTTCGCGTCCGGCGGCCGGAGAGTTCCCCTGCACCAGCCGGCCGGCATACGCGGCAGGATGCTTCACGTTCCACCAGCGCACGCCGCCCACATGCGAGTGCGCGCCCGGCCCGATTCCCCACCAGTCGTCGCCGCGCCAGTAAGCGAGGTTGTGCCGGCAGGCCTGTTCCGGCGTGCGTGCCCAGTTGCTGACCTCGTACCACTCCAGGCCTGCAGAGGTGATCAGGCGGTCAGCGAGCTCGTACTTGTCTGCGTGATCGTCGTCGTCGATGCCCGGGACCTCGCCGCGCCGGATCTGCGCCGCCAACTTGGTGCCGTCCTCAACGATCAGCGCATAGGCGCTGATGTGATCCGGTCGATAGGACAACGCAGTTTCAAGGGAGAACTGCCAATCGGCCAACGACTCCCCCGGCGTCCCATAGATCAGGTCGAGGCTCACTGCCAGGCCGGCGTCCCGTGCCCACTGCACCACCAGGGGAACCCTGCTCGGTGTGTGGGTGCGGTCCAAAACCTTCAGGACGTGCGGAACGGCGGACTGCATCCCGAATGAGACCCGTGTAAAGCCGGCATCCCTGAGCACAGCCAGGGACTCCGGGGTCACCGAATCGGGATTCGCCTCAGTGGTGACCTCGGCGCCTTCCTCGATCCCCCATTGGTCGATAGCCGTCCGAAGAATCGAAGCCAGGTCTTCGGCGGGCAACAGCGTGGGTGTGCCGCCGCCGAAAAAGACGGTGCTGAGCTTGCGGTCCGGTACACCGGATGCCTTGAGCACCGTAGCCGCAAACGCCACCTCGGACGCTGCCGTACCGGCATAGGCATCCTGCGAGGCACCGCCGCCGAGTTCGGTGGCTGTGTAGGTGTTGAAGTCGCAGTAACCGCAGCGCACGGCGCAGAAGGGGATGTGGACATACAGCCCGAACGCGCGCTCTCCCGCGCCGACGGCCGCCTGCGGAGGCAGGATGCCGTCCGACGGCGCCGGGTCACCAAGGGGAAGTACGCTGGGCATCAGCGGGTACCCCGCTGCGCGGTGGTCACTTCTTTTTGGCCTTGTCCTTCGATTCGTCGGTGGTGAGGGCGGCGATGAACGCTTCCTGCGGCACCTCCACGGTGCCCACCATCTTCATGCGCTTCTTGCCTTCTTTTTGCTTCTCCAGCAGCTTGCGCTTACGCGAGATGTCACCGCCGTAGCACTTCGCCAGGACGTCCTTGCGGATGGCCCGGATGCTTTCGCGCGCGATGATCCTGGAACCGATGGCCGCCTGGATGGGAACCTCAAATTGCTGCCGCGGGATCAGTTCGCGGAGCTTTCCGGTCATCATCACGCCGTAGGCGTACGCCTTCTCCCTGTGCGTGATGGCACTGAAGGCATCCACCTGTTCGCCCTGGAGCATGATGTCCACCTTCACCAGGTCGGCCACCTGCTCGCCGTCGGCTTTCCAGTCCAGTGAGCCGTAGCCACGGGTCTTGGACTTGAGGATGTCGAAGAAATCGAACACGATTTCCGCCAGCGGAAGGCGGTAGCGGATTTCCACCCGGTCCTCGGAAAGGTAGTCCATGCCGCCCATGACGCCGCGGCGTGACTGGCACAGTTCCATGATGGCACCGACGAACTCGTTGGGGGCCAGGATGGTGGCGGAGACCATGGGTTCGCGGACCTCGGCAATCTTACCGGTGGGATACTCGCTGGGGTTGGTCACGCGGACCACCTTCTTGTCCTCCAGGGTCACCTCGTACTCCACGTTCGGAGCGGTGGAAATGAGGTCGAGGTTGTATTCGCGCTCCAGTCGTTCGCGCGTGATCTCGAGGTGGAGGAGGCCCAGGAAGCCCACGCGGAAGCCGAAGCCCAGCGCTGCAGAGGTTTCGGGTTCATACACCAGCGCAGCGTCATTGAGCATGAGCTTCTCAAGGGCGTCGCGCAGTACCGGGTAGTCGGCACCGTCCAGCGGGTAGAGGCCGGAGAACACCATGGGCTTCGCATCGGCGTAGCCAGGGAGCGACTGGGCGGCCGGCTTGGCCAGGTTGGTGACGGTGTCGCCCACCTTGGACTGGCGGACGTCCTTCACGCCGGTAATCAGGTAGCCCACTTCGCCGACGCCCAGGCCCTTGGAGGGTGTGGGTTCCGGGGAACTGACGCCGATTTCCAGGAGCTCGTGGGAGGCCCTGGTGGACATCATCTGGATGCGTTCACGCGGGTGGAGCATGCCGTCCACCACGCGCACATACGTCACCACGCCGCGGTAGGTGTCGTAGACCGAGTCGAAGATCATGGCACGGGCAGGGGCGTCGGGGTTGCCCTCGGGGGCCGGCAGGTCGCGGACAATCTTGTCCAGGAGCGCCTCCACGCCAACGCCCGTCTTGCCGGACACGCGCAGCACGTCCTCGGGATCGCCGCCAATGAGGCTGGCAAGCTCCGCTGCGTACTTTTCCGGCTGCGCTGCCGGAAGATCGATCTTGTTCAGCACCGGGATGATGGCGAGGTTGTTTTCCATCGCCAGGTACAGGTTGGCGAGGGTCTGGGCCTCGATACCCTGGGCCGCGTCCACCAGCAGGATTGCGCCCTCGCAGGCGGCGAGGGACCGTGACACCTCATAGGTGAAGTCCACGTGGCCCGGGGTGTCGATCATGTTCAGCGCATAACTGACGCCTTCCACTTCCCAGGGCATGCGCACGGCCTGCGACTTGATGGTGATGCCGCGTTCGCGCTCAATATCCATCCGGTCCAGGTACTGCGCCTTCATGTCACGCGCCTGGACTACTCCGGTGGACTGAAGCATCCGGTCAGCCAGGGTGGACTTGCCGTGGTCAATGTGCGCGATGATGCAAAAGTTCCGAATAATAGCCGGATCTGTCGCGGCGGGCACCGGTGCGGTGCGGGCCATGGGAGACACGCAGGGTCCTTACTGTTGGCTTTTCCGCGGCCGTCCGGCAGGCACACCACATGCTGCCCGCGGATTAGCCGCGCTTCTTCAGCCACCAGTCTCCCACGTCCTGGCCACTCGCACCGCATTACCTGCACCGGACCCACCCCGCCTGCAGGCCCGGGCTATAGGGTGGCGGCATGGCTATCAACCTCCGCACGCTGGGTAACGCTGTCCGGGCAGGCCTGAGGCTGCTTCGGAACGCGGACAAACCCACGGCACATCGGCGTCCGGCCCCGCGACCTGCCCGTCAGAACGCCCAAGGCACCATGGACGGCGTTGCTGCTGCAGGCTATCCCGGGGATTTCACCGGCCGGGCTGAAATCCGCTATGCGCCACAGCCAGACGGCGAGCCCGATCCGGGCGAGGTTGTGTGGACGTGGGTCCCCTTTGAAGAGGACTATTCCCGGGGCAAGGACCGGCCCGTCCTGATAGTGGGCCGCCATGGAAAATACCTGCTGGGGCTGATGCTCACCAGCAAGGACCGGGTACCGGCAGCGTCCGCTTCCCGGGACTATGTAGACGTGGGGGCCGGCGGCTGGGACCGCCAGGGCCGGCCCAGCGAAGCGAAGCTGGACCGGGTGCTGCAAATCCGTCCGGACAGCATCCGCAGGGAGGGCGCCGTGCTGGACCGGGCCCGGTTTGACGCCGTCGCCGCCGGACTGCGCGCGCGACACGGCTGGCGGTAGGACGGAAAATGGCCAGTCACGCCGCTGGCCTGCTATTCTTTATAGCTGTGTGTCCGTGCAGGTCGACGGTCACTGATGGCTGGCCGCCATAGGTATCCCCACGCCGCTCAGTCAAGGCCAGCTTGAAAGCCCTCTAGACCATTTCCGCATTACAATAGAGAGTTCACACGTGGCGAATATCAAGTCCCAGAAGAAGCGCATCCTGACCAACGAAAAGGCCCGTCTGCGTAACAACGCAGTCAAGTCTGAGCTGAGGACGGCCATCCGCGCTGTCAACACGGCCGTTGAGTCCTCCGACAAGGACGCTGCTGCTACTGCGCTCGTTTCTGCCAGCCGCAAGCTGGACAAGGCTGTCAGCAAGGGTGTTCTGCACAAGAACAACGCAGCGAACCGCAAGTCGGCGATCTCCAAGAAGGTCAACGCACTGTAAGGTTTCCAGTTCCATGAACTGATGGATGTGGCCGGTACCCTCGGGTACCGGCCACACGCCTTTAACCTCCGGATGCCTATCCGGTGCGCCCATGGAGGGCTGGCACTGCCGGAAGAAGCGCACTGTTGCCTGTCCGGTGCTGTTGCTCCTGCCCTTGCCGCTACCTGCCCTGGACGGACATGGAAATCACGGTCACCGCATGTTCCACGGCGTAAACGGGGTCGCGTGACAACCCCTTCACCTGTGCGTCGGCTTCAGCCGTGGCCTGGATCGACCGCACCAGTCCGTCAGGGGTCCACCGGCGGACGTCCCGCTGGGCCTGTTCCACCAGCCAGGGCTGCATTCCCAGCTCGGCCGCAATCTGGGCCGCGGATCCAGACGCCCCGGCAACCCGGGCCACGGTCCTGAGCTTCGCAGCCAGCGCTGCGACCAGCGGCACGGGGTCTGCCCCGGTGGCCAGTGCATGGCGCAGGGTGGAGAGGGCGAGCGGACCGTTTCCGGCCATTGCGGCGTCAGCCACCTTGAACGCCGTGGCTTCCACCCGTCCGCCGTAATAGCGGTCCACGACATCCGGCGTGACGGTCCCTGTTGAGTCTGCAATGAGCTGGCTGCACGCTGCCGCCAGCTCGGAGAGGTTGGCGCCCACCGCATTGACGAGGGCCAGCACGGCCTCCTGGTCGATGCGGCGCCCGGCCTCCTTGAATTCGGCGGACACGAACGCCATCTTGTCCGCGTCCTTCTTCAGCGGCTGGCAGTCCACAACAGGCCAGCCGCCCTTTCGGACAGCGTCCAGGAGCTTCTTGCCACGCGCGCCCCCGCCATGGCGGAGGACGAGGACGGCATCATCGGCTGGCCGGCCGAGGTAGGACAGGGCGTCGGTGAGGAAGGCCTCATTCATGGCCTCCACTGCTTCAACCTCGATCAGCTTGCTCTCACCGAACAGCGACGGGCTGACCTGCATCAGGAGGGAGCCTGGTTCGTAGGCCGCAGCGTTGATCCGGCTCACTTCAACGTCCGGTGCTGCCTGGCGGACCTGGGAGCGGACGCTGTCCATGGCCCTGATGCCCAGGTAATCCTCCGGCCCGCTCACCAGGACGATGGCCGCGGGAGTTACGTCCCGCCAGGCTGCCGGATTCGACGCCGGCGGGCGGGTTCCGCGCTTTTGCGCAGCAGCCATGATGGGTTCCTTCCGGAAAGGTGTGAGGGGAATTCAAGCCTG
The DNA here is from genome assembly GCF_026672455.1 of Pseudarthrobacter sp. SL88. Classification (NCBI taxonomy): domain Bacteria; kingdom Bacillati; phylum Actinomycetota; class Actinomycetes; order Micrococcales; family Micrococcaceae; genus Pseudarthrobacter; species Pseudarthrobacter sp. SL88. The sequence continues at coordinate 1,785,138 of NZ_JAPPRD010000001.1, read as the reverse complement.
CCACGTCTGCGCCGAACAGCAAAGCCGTTGGCGAAGGGGCCGTTGTTGGAAGCAGCCCGGCAATGCGCGTGCCTGGCGGCCTCGGGGCTTCTTTCCACCAACCACAGAAGCCTGACCACCCGGCCATGGCACCGGAGAACGAGGGCTCTGACGCTGCGGGGCCGTGCAGCTGCCCAGGCCGCCGCGAGGGTGAGGGCTGACAGAACCGCCATCGTCAGCAGTCCTGGAACCCCCTCGGGCCATGGCAACGAGGAACCCGGAAGCCGGGCAAAGAACCAGGCCGTCGCGGCAACACCGGCGCTGAAGGTGCCCGCCACGGCGATCAACGCCACTGCCAGCCACGGGGCAGCCGCCAGCAGCGGAACGGCGGCGGTTCCCATCAGGGTCACCGGAGCAACCAGCGGTGCCGCGGCTACATTGGCCAGCAGTGAGTAGGTGGAGAACTGCGGCTGCAGGAGGACGATGACGGGGCCGCACAGCATCTGGGCCGACAACGGCACCGCAACAGCTGCGGCGGCCCAGCGGGGCACGGCCGCAGGAGTCCAGTCCATGATGCGCCGGCCCAGCAGGATAATGCCCAGGGTGGCCAGGACGGAAAGCAGGAACCCGAAACTGCCGCCCAGCGCCGGGTCCAGCAGCAGCAGGCCAATGACTGCCAGGCAAAGAAAGCTCAGCCCGCGGCCGGTCCGGCCACCGGCGAGGGCAGCAATTCCGACAGCCCCCATCAGGGCCGCGCGCAGCACGCTGGCGTCAGGGCCCACCAGCACCACGAACAGACCCAGTCCGGCCAACGCCGTCCCGGCGGCCGGAACCCGCGACAGCCGGAGCCTGCGGCAGCCCGCCAGCAACGCACCGAGGACCAGGCTGCAATTGGCCCCGCTGACAGCTGTCAGGTGTGTCATGCCGACGGTTTTCATGGCATTGGCCAGGCCCTCATCCAGGGCGCTGGTGTCCCCCGTGACCATGCCTGGCAGCAGCCCTGCAGCATCGGATGGCAAGAATGCGGAAGCAGCCACAAAGCGTGCACGCAGGTCCTTGGCAGCCGCTTCCAACCCCCGCCCGCTGCCCCGCAGGTCAGGGGCGGTGGCTGCAGACATTCCACCCGCCTCCGGCCGGCCCGGATCCGGCGGCCGAAGCTTGCCGGCGGCACGCACCGTCTGCCCCGGGACCAACCGTTCCCACTCCTTGCCGCCGGTCACCACGAGCTGCGCCCGCGTCCGCAGCATCACGCCGCCGGTGCTCACTTCCCGCGTCCACACGGCGACGGACCACCTGGCGGAATCCCCGGACTGGCCAGGCGTGGGAAGCGGCCGCGGCGCACCGGCGACCTCCAGCACCGCCACCACTGACTTTCCCGCCGCCACCGCCTCGGCAAAGGGACCCTCAAACCGCTGGCTGGAGGCTACTGCGGAGTGCGCCGCCGCAGCCACCGCGAGCAGCAGGCCAACGGCAGTAGTCGCCAGGAAACTCCTCCTTTCCGGACGGCGCCCCGTCCAGGAACCTGCGCCTGCAGGCTTGTTCCGGCCCATCCCGGTGCCACGTAAAAGCATCAGGAGTGAGGCTGCCAGCACAAGCAGGGCGATGCAGAGTCCCAGCAATACGGCCGGCGCCAGCCAGAGCCCGGCGACGGCGGCGCCCCAGACCAGGACGGCAGGCAAGGCGAGCCGGACATCGGTGCGCTTCCGGGGTCCGGTGCCTTCGCCGGATGGCCCACTCTCCCCTGCTGGAGCACCGCCCCGGTCTTGAATTCCCAGTCGGCGCCGGGCATCACCGACTGCCCGTACCCGGGCAGCCTGCAAGGCGCCCCTGCTCCTGCCGGCCCGGGTGGAAGTCTCCCTGCTTGCCGGTGCCGGGCTGTTCCCGCCACCGGAAACGAATTGGCCGGCAACCGCGGTCCGGCCTGCGTCCGTAGGAGATGGCCCTTCCGTTGCACCCCGGACCGCGGACTCGACAAAGCGGTTCCAGGGGCTTGGGGGCACCTGCCCGGGACCCGGGGCCCGGCCTTTCCCGTTATCCGCAACCGGCATGTCAGACCGTCACCAGGGGCAGCAGCGTCTCAAGCATCTTGGGGCCAACGCCGTCGACAGCGTCCAGATCCTCGACCGCGTTGAAGAGCCCGTGCTCTTTTCGCCAGTCGACGATCCGCTGGGCCAGGACGGGACCGACTTTCGGCAGGGAGTCCAACTCAGCAACGCCGGCAGTGTTGATGTTGATCTTGGCGCCCGCTCCGGCGGCCCCGGGCGGAGTGGCAATTCCCTGGCCCTGGGATACGCCGGTGTCCCCGGCTGGCTGTTCCCCGTGGCGGGGAATGTGGACCTTCTGCCCGTCTTCCGCCACGGCGGCGAGGTTGAGAATGTCCAGGTCGGCGTCGGCAGCAGCACCGCCGGCAGCCGAAATGGCCTCATGGACACGGCTCCCGGCCGGCAGGTTCACCACGCCGGGGGCCAGTACGGCTCCTGTTACGTGGACCACCATGACATCGTCTGACGCCTTGGAGGGCTCCTCCGCCCCGGCACCTTCCCCCGCCTGTCCGCCCGGGGTGGCCTGACTATCCGGTGACGGGGCGCTTTCGCGGCTGACAGTGTTCAACGGCAGGATCTCCGGCCGTCCACCGGCCGTCTGCCACCAGAACAGGACACCGGCTGCAACAGCCAGCAGGCCGACCGCAACGGCGACGCGCAGGCTCAGCCGCCAGCGCAGCGAAGGTCCCGTGCCGGCCGGGGACTGCGTGTTCGGGCCGAGCTCCGCCGATTGCAGGTCTCCGGCGACCAAACCACCTGCCCCGGCGTCGCGGTACTCGAAGCCCCCGCCGTCGTCGTCCCGGGCATGGTCAACGGCTAGCATTCCGCCGGACCCGCCACCCAGGGTTGCCTGCAGCCGGGCCCGGGCATGGCGAGCCCGCTGGCCTGCTGCTGCAGCATCCCGGCGTGACATAACTCAACGCTATGGAGGGTGCCGGCCCGGCAACAGCCATGCCCGGGCCTATGTGGAAAGGCTCGCCGGGGCGGTGTCCTCCTGGCCTACGATCACCGCGAGGACGCCCAAGCCGGCATGGGCAGCCAGGACGGCGGGCAGCGAGCTGATCTGCGGGGGCGGGCATTGCGGCAACGCGGCAGAAAGCCGGACGGCAAGGCTCTCAGCCTCCTCCGGATTACCGAAGTGATGGACAGCCAACCGGACACTGCCGGCGGGGCGGGCCAGCGCATCCGCGGCCACGATTTCCTCCAACCGCGCCACCGCCTTGGCCGCCGACCGCACCTTTTCCAGCGGGATGATCTTGCCTCCGTCCACCGCGAGGAGGGGCTTGATGGCCAGCATCGTTCCCCACAGCGAAGCGGCGGCGCCGATGCGGCCGCCGCGGCGCAATTGTTCCAGGCTGGGAACGTAGAAGTACACCTTGGTGCGCTCCGCCTGGGCCTCAGCCGCCGCGGCAACTCCGGCCTGCCCGGCTCCCCCGGCCGCAGCCTCCACCGCTGCCTGCACGGCCATGCCCTGCGCCATACCCACGGTCCGTGAGTCGATGACCTGCACGGGGATGCCAACGCGGTGGGCGGCCAGCCGGGCCGAGTCTGCCGTTCCCGAGAGGTCACCCGAGATGTGCACAGACACCACCGACTCGTACCCCTGCTGCTGCAACGACCGGTAAGCCTGTTCAAACTGCCCCGGCGAAGGGCGCGATGTTTTGACCTGGGTGCCCGCAGCCAACGCCAGGGCAATGGTTTCCAGGATGTCGTCCTCGCCCTCACCGTAAATCTCCGAACCCACCATGACGGGCATCGGAGTGATGGTGAGGAGGCTTTTCGCCGGCAGGCTGCGGAGATAGCCAACCGGCAGCGCGGCCGCGGAATCGGTGACGACGGCGGTCCGCGCCATCGGCACGCCCGCACCGGAAGCGGCTGCTCCGGGCCTGGCCGCCGGACGCAGCGCGGAAAGTCGGGCCCGGACCCATGGCCAGGGGGCGGCTTTACTGTCGGGCACATGGCCTCCTGGTGTCCTCGTGCAGAGTCCGGAAAAGCCGGAACCGGCCGCCCGGTTTGACGGGCGGCCGGTTCCGGCGAGGTTGCATCGGCGGCTAGGCCGGAACGATGTTGACCAGTTTAGGTGCCCGGACAATGACCGTGCGGATGCCGCGGCCGTCCAGTGCACGCTGCACATTCTCCGAGGCCAGCGCCAGTTCACGCAGGCTGTCCTCGGAAATGTCCGGAGAGATTTCCAGCCGGTCCCGGACCTTGCCCTGGACCTGGACCACCGCCGTGACGGTGTCCTGGACCAGCAGGGACGGGTCGTGCTCCGGCCAACCGGCGTTGGCCACGGACGCCGGGTGGCCCAGCACGTTCCACATGTCCTCCGCCGTGTACGGGGCGAACAGGCTGAGGATCACTGCCACTGCTTCGGCTGCTTCGCGGACTGCGGGGTCGGCCCCGCCGGCTCCGGAGTCAATGGCTTTACGGGTGGCATTGACGAGTTCCATCAGCTTGGCCACCACGACGTTGAACTTGTTGGCATCAAGAAGTTCGGCAGCGTCGGCGATGGTGCGGTGCGTGACGGAGCGCAGTCCACGGTCGCCGGCTCCGGCCTCGGTACCGGGGGCACTGGTCACGTCCTGGGCCAGGCGCCATGCCCGGGCCAGGAACTTCGCGGATCCGGACGGGGAGACGTCTGCCCAGTCCACATCGTCCTCAGGCGGGGACGCGAAGACCATGGTCAGGCGGACGGCATCCACGCCGTACTTGTCCAGCTGCTCGCCGAGGTCCACCCCGTTGCCCAGGGACTTGCTCATGGCTTTGCCGCCATTGAGCACCTGCCCCTGGTTGAGGAGGGCGCTGAAGGGCTCATTGGCTTCAATCAGGCCAAGATCGTTGATGACCTTGGTGAAGAAGCGGGCGTACAGCAGGTGGAGGATGGCGTGCTCGACGCCGCCCACATATTGCCCCACCGGCATCCAGTCGTTGACCTTGGCCGGATCGAACGGCCCCCCGGTGTAGTCCGGTGAGACGAAGCGCAGGAAGTACCAGGAGGAATCCACGAAGGTGTCCATGGTGTCCGTGTCGCGTTTGGCGGCACCGTGGCAGTTGGGGCATTCCACGTTGACCCAGTCCTCAGCTGCGGCCAGCGGGGAGGTGCCCTTGGGCGCCAGGTCCTCGCCGCGCAGGTCCGACGGGAGGGTGACGGGCAGCTGCTCGTCGGGCACCGGAACCTCTCCACAGGAGGGGCAGTGGATGATGGGGATGGGCGTGCCCCAGAACCGCTGGCGGCTGAGGAGCCAGTCACGAAGCCGGAAGTTCACGAACTTCTCGCCAGTGCCCTGGCGCTCCAGGATGGCGATGGCCGCTGGAATGGCTTCGGCCTTGGGCAGGCCGTCCAGTTCGCCCGAATTGATCAGGGTCCCCTCGCCGGCGGTGGCGGTGCCCGTGGCGGCAGGATCCTCCTCGCCGGTGTCCAGGACGGCACGGACCGGCAGGTCGAACTTTTTGGCGAAATCGAGGTCGCGCTGGTCGTGGGCCGGCACGGCCATGATGGCTCCGGTGCCGTAGTCCGCGAGGACGTAGTCTGCAGCCCCACACGGGCAGCTTCTCGCCGTTCAGCGGGTTGACGGCATACCGGCCGGTGAACACACCGGTCTTCTCCCGCTCGGTGGACTGCCGTTCAATCTCGGACAGTGCCTTGACCGTCTCCCGGTATTCGTCCAGCGCCGCGGCGTGCTCATCCGTGACGAGCTCGACGGCGATCGGCGCGTCCGCGGCGACGACGAAGAACGTGGCGCCGTACAGGGTGTCCGGGCGCGTGGTGAAGACCGTGACGTTCTTGGCGGGCTTGCCGCCGTCGGCCTCTATGACGAAGTTGACGTGCGCACCTTCGGAGCGGCCGATCCAGTTCTTCTGCATCGCCAGGACCCGCTCGGGCCAGTGTCCGCGGAGCTGTTCCATGTCGTCGAGCAGGCGGTCGGCGTAGTCAGTGATCTTGAAGTACCACTGGTTCAGGGACTTCTTGGTGACCACGGTGCCGCAGCGCTCGCAGGCGCCGTTGACAACCTGTTCGTTGGCCAGGACAGTCTGGTCCTTGGGGCACCAGTTAACCGGGGAGTTCTTCCGGTAGGCCAGGCCGCGCTCGTAGAAGCGCTTGAACAGCCACTGGGTCCAGCGGTAGTACTCAGGATCGGACGTGTGCAGGCGGCGGGACCAGTCGGCGGAAATGGCGTACCGCTTGAAGGACGCCGCCTGGGTGTCGATGTTGGTGTAGGTCCACTCACTGGGGTGGGCGTTGCGCTTGATGGCGGCGTTTTCGGCCGGGAGGCCGAAGGAGTCCCAGCCGATCGGGTGCAGCACGTCGAACCCCTGCTGGCGCAGGTAGCGGGCCACCACGTCGCCCATGGCGAACGCTTCCGCGTGGCCCATGTGCAGGTCGCCGGAAGGGTAAGGGAACATGTCCAGCACGTAGCGCCGTTCCCGTGAGCCGTCATCGGCCGGGGTAAAGACCTTGAGATCCTCCCACACCTGCGGCCATCTGGCCTCCATTGCGGCAAAACTGTAGGTGCCCTCTTCGGGCCCATCTGCCGCCACTGCTGCTGTTCCGGTGTCTGTCTCCGGCTGAACGCCCACTGCTGCCCTCTTCTGTTCTGTTACGGCACGTGTGCTGCCATAACGGCCTGATCCTCCTGCTGCGGGCCCGGTCTGACCCGGACATACAAAAGCCCCTCGACAAAGGAGGGGCTGCCGCTCAGCTATCCGTTGTTTCGGACACCTGGCGGCTGGCTAAGCAGAAGGATCGCACGCATAGACCTACTTTAGCGCACCCGGCCCGCCCCCTGTCCGGTGTCTGCCTTCCCTGCGCCCGCTCCTGCAGCCTCAGCTGCAGGATAGGTGGTCCGGCGGCCGTTGCGTTGGCCAGGCCCAACGCCCGGTTCCCGCTTCACCGTGGACGGCCACGTCATCCAGGGGCCCGCCATCCGGGACCTCCCGCCCGGATCCGCACCGGCGACGTGAAACGCCAGGGGCCACCCTGCCTGGATGGCAAGGTGGCCCCTGATGGACAACGGTCCTACTGCACGTCTTCGTCCACCCAGTCCATGGACTTGGTGACCGCCTTGCGCCAGAGCCGCATCTGACGGTCCTGCTCGGCCTGATCCAGCTGGGGTTCCCAGCGCTTGTCCTCGGACCAGTTGGACGAAAGCTCGCCGAGGTCCTTCCAGAACCCGACGGCCAGCCCGGCCGCATACGCTGCACCCAGCGCCGTGGTCTCGATGACCTTCGGGCGGATCACGGGCACGCCAAGGATGTCCGCCTGGAACTGCATCAGCGCGTCATTGGCAACCATGCCGCCGTCGACCTTCAACTCGGTCAGCGGGACACCGGAGTCCGCGTTGACCGCGTCCAGCACCTCGCGGGTCTGGAACGCCGTCGCCTCCAACGCCGCCCTGGCAATGTGGTTCTTGTTCACGAACCTGGTAAGGCCAACGATCGCGCCGCGTGCGTCCGGGCGCCAGTACGGAGCGAACAGGCCCGAGAACGCCGGAACGATGTACACACCGCCGTTGTCCTTGACGCTTGCCGCCAGTGTTTCGACCTCGGGAGCGCTGCTGATCATGCCCAGGTTGTCCCGCAGCCACTGGATGAGCGAACCGGTGACAGCGATGGAGCCTTCCAGGGCGTAATGGGGCTTGGCGTCGCCGAGCTTGTAGCCCACTGTGGTGAGCAGCCCGTTCTTGGAGTGGACGATTTCCTCGCCCGTGTTGAAGATCAGGAAGCAGCCGGTGCCGTAGGTGTTCTTGGCTTCGCCGGTTTCGAAGGCCGCCTGGCCGAAGGTTGCCGCCTGCTGGTCGCCCAGGATGCCCGCCACCGGGGTTTCACGCAGCAGCTGCGAGGTGTGGACGGTGCCGTACACCTCCGAGGACGACTTGATCTCGGGCATCATGCTGCGCGGAACACCGAAGACGTCGAGGATCCCGTCATCCCACTGCAGGGTTTCCAGGTCCATGAACAGCGTCCGGGATGCGTTGGTGACGTCGGTGACGTGCACTCCGCCGTCCACGCCGCCGGTCAGGTTCCACAGAACCCAGCAGTCGGTGTTGCCGAAGACCAGGTTGCCGGCCTCGGCCTTTTCCCGGGCCCCGTCCACGTTGTCCAGGATCCATTTGATCTTGGTGCCGGAGAAGTAGGTGGCCAGCGGCAGGCCGACCTTCTGTTTGAACCGGTCACCGCCGCCGTCCTTGGACAGCTCGTCCACGATGTCCTGCGTCCGGGTGTCCTGCCACACGATGGCGTTGTACACGGGCTCGCCGGTGGTCTTGTCCCACACCACAGCCGTCTCGCGCTGGTTGGTGATGCCGACGGCGGCGATATCGTGCCGTGTCAGGTTCGCCTTGGACAGTGCGGAGGCGATGACCTCGCGGGTGTTGTTCCAGATTTCCGCGGCATTGTGTTCCACCCATCCTGCTTTGGGGAAGATCTGCTCGTGTTCCATCTGGCCCGAGGAGACAATGGCGCCGCTGTGGTCAAAGATGATGGCGCGCGTACTGGTGGTGCCCTGGTCGATGGCGATTACGTACTGGTTCATGGTGACGTCCTTGTCTGGTTGGTGGATGGGTTGGATCAGCTGTTCAGGAAGCGGCAGTGATGATGATGGGTGCGATCCGTGCAACGATGCCGCCGAGGGCACCGCCTACCAGGGGACCGACCACCGGGATCCAGGAGTAGCCCCAGTCGCTGGAACCCTTGCCCCGGATGGGAAGCAGGGCGTGGGCGATGCGGGGACCAAGGTCACGGGCGGGGTTGATGGCGTAGCCGGTGGGGCCGCCCAGCGAGACGCCGATGCCTACGACGAGCAGTGCGACAGCCAGCGGCCCGAGGCCCGAGGGGGTGCCACCCAGTGTGAGGATGACGAACACCAGAACGAACGTGCCGATGATCTCGGTGACCAGGTTCCAGGGGGTGGAGCGGATGGCGGGGCCGGTGGAGAAGACGCCGAGCTTGCTGGCAGCAGCCTCTTCCGTGTCGAAGTGCTGCTTATAGGCGAGCCAGCAGACCACAGCGCCGAGGAAGGCGCCCAGCATTTCACCGGCGAAGTAGGTCAGTGTCGACGCTACGTCCACGGCGACGCCGGGGGCGTACTCGGCCTTCCCGTTGAGGAGCAGGCCCACGGTCACGGCCGGGTTCAGGTGCGCGCCCGACTTTGCGGCGACGAACACGCCGCAGAACACGGCGATACCCCATCCCCAGGTGACCATCAGGAACCCGCCGCTGTTGCCTTTCGTTCCCCGCAGGGCGACGTTGGCAACAACGCCGCAGCCCAGCAGGGTGAGCATCGCCGTTCCGAACACCTCGGATAAGAAAACAATTCCAAGAGACATCTTTGACTCCTCTATATTTTGTTGTTGGCCCTTCGCGGGTTGAGGGGCCGTCGGGCCGGGACGGTTTTTCGTCCCGGCTGGCAGCCCGGCCTAAGCGACCAGGCTGTGTGTTTCCACTCTGTGCAGCCGTTGCAGGACTTCCTGGGCGTGGCTGATCTCGGCGCTGCGGGCTGCAGCGTCCCACTTCAGCGGAACGGACAGGATGTCGGCCAACCTCGTTCAGGAGTTCGCCGGTCACGAGTCCCCGGAAGGCCAGGGAGGTGCGCCGGATCAGCACATCCACCAAGTGCCCCACCTGTTCGTGAGCTGCCATGAACTCCAGTTCGCGGACGCTCAGTTCGCGCGTTGAATGCAGGAGCCGGTCCGGACCGGCGTCGAGGTATTCGATTACCGCTTCTGCGCGCGTGCCGTACCGGGTCAGGAGCCCTGCGGTGCGGTCAGCGTCCCGGCCGTGGCCCATGTGTGCCTTGAGCCACCGCTGCACTCCGGCGTCGTCCGCCGGGAACCCGGCGCCGCCTCCGATGGGCAGCTGCGCTGTCGAGACTTTGCGGTGCATGCCGAGCTCTGCCAGCACATCGTTGGTGAGGTGTTCGGCAAGGGCACGGAAGGTGGTCCATTTCCCGCCTACCAGGCTGAGTACGACGGCGCCGGTCCCCGCAGGTGCCGGGCGGCGGGTTTCGATGCGGTAGTCACGGGAGACGAAGCCCGGCTGGGTGGCATCGTGCCTGGGCAGCGGACGCACACCCGAGAAGGTGTAGACAATCTGGTTGCGCGTGACCGGGATGTTCGGGAACACATGCCCCACCAGGTCGAAGAAGTAGTCAATTTCCTCGTCGGTGCAGACGGCGTCCCGGGACATGTCGGCGTCGACGTCGGTGGTTCCGACCAGGACCCGGTCCCCCATCGGGTAGATAAGGACGATCCGGCCGTCAGTGTGTTCGAAGAAGATTTCCCGCCCCCGGCATGCAGCGAGCAGTTCGGGAGAGTCGAGCACAATGTGGGAGCCCTTGGTGCCGCCCATGAATGACGACGTGGTACCCATGGCTTCGTTGGTCAGGTCCACCCAGGCGCCGGTGGTGTTCACGATGACGTCCGCGGTGAAGTCGAACTCCTCCCCCGTCAGCTCGTCGCGCAGCCGGACGGTGCCGCCCTTGCCCGTGCCGGGATTGGGGCGGCCGGTCATGGATTGCAGGGAAAGGTAGTTGCTGGCGCGTGCTGTGCTTCCCTGGCCGGCAGCTCCCCCCGCGTTCGCCTGGCCTGCCTTCTCGCCGTCCTGCAGGACGTCCAGCGTGAGTCGCTCGGGGTTGTGCACCGAAGCGTCAAAGTAGGTGGCCGCGTATTTGATGTCGGGCCGAAGGTCCGGCAGCTCCGCGAGGGCGCGCTTGTGTCCACGGAACTGGTGCCGCGGAACACTGCCGCCGTCCCTGGAGAAGGAATCGTAGAGGCTGAGTCCCAGCTTGATGAGGAAGGCGCCGCGCTCCTTCGGCCGGCCCTGCTGCTTGTGCGTCAGGAACCGCAACGGCGCCGAAAGGATTCCGGAGAATGTGCTGAAAATGGGAATGGTGGTCTGCAGCGGCTTGACGTAGTGGGGTGCGATCCGCAGCAGCCTGTTGCGTTCCACCACTGATTCGCGGACCAGCCGGAATTCGCCGTTTTCCAGGTATCGGATGCCGCCGTGGATCATGTGGGACGACGCTCCGCTGGCGCCCTGGCAGTAGTCGCCGCGCTCTACGAGGGCCACGTCAACGCCCTGCAGGGCGAGGTCCCGGAAGGTTCCGACGCCGTTGATGCCTCCACCGACTACCAGCACTTTTGCGTGCGGACGGAGCCTGAGGTTGTGGACGGACGTGCGCTCCGCCGCCGGCTTTGGCGCGGGTGCTGCTGCGGATGGTTGGACAGTTGGATCCTTGGGTCCCAAAACGACTCCCTTGGGCTTTGCGTGCATGGTGCGTCCGCGCCGTGGATGCGGCGCTGTATGCACCATTCTTTGGAGTAATGGAAAATGGAGTCAAGCACTATGCACAAATGTGCAGATCGGACCCGAAATGGCCGCCTCACGGCACGCAGACGCGCTCCGCGCTGCACAAATGTATTACCTGCAGGACCTCACCATGGATGCGATAGCGCGCGAACTCCGGACGTCCCGTTCCACGGTGTCGCGGCTGCTGTCGGCTGCCCGCGACTCCGGCCTGGTGCAGGTTCAGATACGCAACCCGCTCGACACCGGCCCTGAGCTCGAGGGCATGATCCGCAGGCGTTTCAACGTCGACGTTCATGTGGTCCCTGTCCTGGAGACCCTCAACGAGGCGGAAACCCTTGACCGGGTGGCCATGCAGGCTGCGCGCACCATCGGCCCGCTGGTGGACTCCAACGCCATCATCGGGGTGGCCTGGGGCTCCACCCTCAGCGCCGTGAGCCGGCACCTGACCAGGAAGATCACCCACGACAGCGTCATCGTGCAACTGAACGGCGCGGGCAACATGCACACCACCGGCATTACCTACGCCAGCGACATCATGCGCAGGTTCGGCAGCGCCTATGGTGCCCGCGTCGAACAGTTTCCGGTACCTGCGTTCTTCGACCATGCCGCCACCAAGACCGCCATGTGGAATGAACGCAGCGTGCAGCGCATCCTTGAGCTCCAGGCGAAGATGAGCATCGCCATCTTCGGTGTGGGCTCCGTTAATGCCGACTACCCCAGCCACGTCTATGCAGGCGGCTACCTCGATGAAACCGACCTCAACATCCTGGCCACCTCCGATGTGGTGGGCGACGTGGCCACGGTGTTCTTCCGCAGCGACGGCTCGTCCGACGGGATCATCCTGAACGAACGCTCCACCGGCCCTGCCCTGGCCGAGCTCAGGCAGGTCCGCCGAAGGATCTGCGTGGTCTCAGGCGTGTCCAAGATCAACGGACTGCGCGGCGCCCTGGCAGCCAACCTGGCCACAGACCTGATCCTGGATGAGGCCACCGCGCGCCGCTTGGTGGATTTCGAAAGCCTTGCCCCACGCAATGGGTAGAGTCGGGACCATGAAAACCTCACCGCGGCTGAGCCTCAACAACGGCGTGCTGATCAACCAGCTCGGGTTCGGGCTTTACAAGGTGCCGCCCGCCGACGCCGCAGGGCTGGTGCAGACCGCGCTCGCCGCCGGCTACCGCCACTTTGACACAGCTGCCATGTATGGCAACGAAACCGGCGTGGCGCGGGGTATCAGCGCCCAGCTCGGCACACCGTCCACGGGTATCAGCGGAGGATCGGGAGAGCTGTTTCCGGGGATCTCCCGGGAAGACCTCTTCGTCACCACGAAACTCTGGAACGATCACCACGGCTACGACGCAGCCCTGCGCGCCTTCGACGACTCCATGGTCAACCTGGGGCTGGACTACGTTGACCTGTACCTGATCCACTGGCCCTGCCCGCGCAAGGGTCTGTTCCCGGAAACCTACCGTGCCCTCGAAACGCTGTACCGGGAGGGCAGGGTGCGGGCCATCGGCGTCAGCAACTTCCAGCCGGCCCACCTGGACCGGCTCCTGCAGACGGCCGAAGTGGTGCCAGCCGTCAACCAGATCGAACTCCACCCCTGGCTCCAGCAGGAGGAGCTCCGCCACAAGCACAAAGAGCTCGGCATCCTGACTGAGGCATGGAGTCCCCTGGGGCGCGGCCAGGTCCTGGCCGACCCCGTCATCCAGGCGTGCGCTGCCGAACACCGGCGGACTCCCGCGCAGGTCATTCTCCGCTGGCACATGCAGCTGGGCCACGTTGCCATCCCGAAGGCCAGCTCAGAAGCACGCATCCGGGAGAACCTTGACGTCTTCGGGTTTGAGCTGTCGCCGCGGGACATGGCGGCGCTCGCAGGCCTGGACCGCGGGCACCGCACCGGCTCCCACCCGGACAACGTCAACCAGGACCACCCATGAACACAACACACCCGGCCGGCTCCGGCACGGCCAGCTTCATCAGCGCGGACCTGGCGGCCCGCACCACCGCTTCGACACTGCACCTCGACGGCGCCCCCGTCGCCTACTGGACCTACGAGCCTGTGCAAGTGCAGCCCGGAACGCGGACCATCCTGGTCATCCACGGATTCCGCGGTGACCACCACGGACTCCTGCGCGTTGCCGACCACCTCCCCGACATGAGGATCATCATGCCGGACCTGCCCGGCTTCGGAAGTTCCGCGGCCTTCCCGTCCGGTGCCCACTCGGTGGAACAGTACGGCCGGTTCATCACAGCGTTCATGGAGGCCCTGTCCCTCGGGCCGGACACGGTTCTGCTGGGGCATTCGTTCGGCTCCATCGTCGCCTCCCACTTTGCGGCCAGCCACCCGGGGGCCGTGAATCCGCTGATCCTGGTCAATCCCATCGCCGCCCCGGCCCTTGAGGGTCCTAAGGGAATCATGACCAGGCTGGCGGTGCTCTACTACCGCCTCGCCGCCCGGCTCCCCAGCAAAGCGGGCCAGGCACTGCTCCGCAACCCGCTGATTGTCCGGGTCATGAGTGAAGCCATGGCCAAGACCGGAGACAGGGAGCTCCGCGCCTTCATCCATGGCCAGCACCACGCCTACTTCAGTTCCTTTGCGGACAGGGACAGCCTGCTGGAGTCCTTCACGGCCTCGGTCAGCCACCATGTCAGCGAAGTGGCCACCGGCCTCAAACTTCCCGTGCTGCTGATTGCCGGGGAAAAAGACGAAATCGCCGCCCTGCCGGACCAGCACAAGCTCCTGGCGCTCCTGCCTGACGCCGAACTCAAGGTGATTCCCGGCGTCGGACACCTGATCCACTACGAGACGCCGGAACCGGCTGCCCGCCATATCCAAACCTTCCTGAAGGACCACCCCGCGTGAAGATCGTCATCGACGCCCGTTTTACCCGGACCGACCATCACGACGGCATCAGCCGCTACGGTGCCAGCCTGATCGCGGCCACGGCTAAGATCGCGGACGTCAGCATGCTGATATCGGACAAGCGGCAACTGGCCCTGCTGCCTGACGTCCCCTACACCCTCATCAACAGTCCGCTCTCACCGCTGGAACTGTTCGTTGCGCGCAAGGTGAACCCCCTGAACGCCGATGTGGTGGTCTGTCCCATGCAGACCATGGGAACCTGGGGACGCAAGTACGGGCTGGTGCTGACGCTGCACGACCTGATCTACTACGAACACCCCGCCCCACCCGGGTTCCTCCCCGCGCCGGTGCGGCTGCTTTGGCGGCTGTACCACAAGGCCTATTGGCCCCAGCGGCTGCTCCTCAACCGGGCCGACACCGTGGCCACCATCAGCCGTACCACGGCAGCCCTGATCGCCAAGTACCGCCTCACCCGGCGTCCGGTGCGGATCATCAGCAACGCGCCCCAGCCCGCGCAGGAACCGCGCCGCCCCGGCGACGGCGCCGACAAGACCATCGTCTACATGGGCTCCTTCATGCCCTACAAGAACGTGGAAACGATGCTGGCCGGGATGGCCGGGCTGCGCGGCTACACCCTGCACCTGCTGAGCCGGATCACGCCCGGGCGGCGCGCAGAGCTGGAACTGCTGGTCCCGGCCGGAGCCTCCGTGGTCTTCCACAACGGTGTGACGGATGCGGAGTACGACTCGTACCTGCGAACGGCCACTGCCCTGGTGAGCCTGTCCCGCGCCGAAGGCTATGGCCTTCCGCTCGTGGAAGCCATGGCTTTGGGGACACCCGTGATTGCCAGCGACATTCCGATCTTCCGGGAAGTGGGCGGGGACGCCGCAACCTACGTCGACCCGGCGTCGCCCTCCCAGTTCTCGGAGGCCGTGTCCCGCTTGCAGGATGACGAACACTGGCAGACAATCTCCCGGCTGTCCGTTATCCGCGCCAACGAATTCACCTGGGATGAATCAGCGCGCCAGCTGATGGAAACGGCCCGGGAAATCGTGGCGAAACGGCGCCGGTAGCAACCTCCTGCTGCGGAGCCGCCTCCATTAGAGGACGTCCACGCCGTCCAGGCGGAGCTGGAAAGGATCGACGGCCCGTTTGGCAGCTACCGCGGAACGGGTAGCGCGCAGGACGCGGACGACGACGGCGGCCTGGCCGTAGGGGAAGAACAGCAGGGTCCGGACGTCCTCGCCGGAGCGGCCGGGTGCCGGAGGTCCGGCCAGCAGCACCGGGGCAGGACCGGCCAGGCGCAGGTGGATGCCGGAGCCGGCCAAGTCTGCAGAGACTGCCCCGGTGAAGTGCTCGACGGCGGCACGCGGGCCTGTAACGGAAGCAATCCGGACAGCTGGGGGAAGCTGGAGTTCTACCCGCAGCGACGATTCCCGCTGGGCGTAGCCTGCCGGATCCCAGCGCAGCAACGCACCCACCGCAGCTGTGTCCCCCGCAGTGATGACGGCCAGTCCACCCTCGGAAGCGGGACGCACCAGGGCTGCAGCGTTAAACCACCGCCGGACGGTGTCCTCGCCGGCGCGGAGGGTTTCGCGGCGCAGCAACGAATCGCCGTCCAGCAGAAGGGCAGCGGCGTACCCTCCCTCGGCCACCGGTTCAGCTCCCACCGTCGCCACCACCAGTGCCTTGCCAGGGCCTACCGAGGCCTTCACGTGATCGCCGGACGATGTCACCACAGTGGTGCCGGGGAACGCGCGTCCCAACTCCTCCGCCGTCCGCAGCACGCCCGTAGCGCCCTTGCGAAGCCGCCGCCCGGTGCAATGCACGCACCGCCAGTCCGGTGCGGGCGCCGAACACCAGCGGCACTGGGGTATGGCTGAGCTTCCGCCCAGGGCCAGCGGCCCCTGGCAGTTGCCGCACCGGGCAGGTTCGCGGCAAGAGTCGCACACCAGTGACGGCGCGTAACCTGCCCGTGCCACCTGGATCAGGACAGGCCCGCGTTCGAGCCCCTCCTTGGCGGCCCGCCACGCGGCACCGGGCAGGCGTGCAATGCGGGCGAGTGGGTCGCGTTCCTGTTCGAAGCTGTCCGCGGTATTGAGGACCCGCGGTACCGTGCGCCTGGTGGTCTGCCGATCCGATTCGACAGGCAGGGCCCAGCCGGCGTCAACCAGCCTCTGCACCTCGGTACTCCGGGCATGTCCGGCGAGGAGGCAGGCCGAGCCCTCCTGTTCGGCGCGCAGGAGCAGGACCTCGCGGGTGTGGGCGTAGGGGGCGCGCTGGTCAATATGGAGATCGTCACCATCGTCCCAGCAAGCCACCAGGCCGAGGTTGGCCACGGGCGCGAACGCGGCCGACCGGGTGCCGATGGCAACCCGGGCGGAGCCGGCCAGGAGCCGCAGGAAGCTGCGGTACCGCGGTGTGGGCCCGTCGTCGGCAGTGAGCCTGGCCACCGCCTCTACCGGTATCAGGGCCGTAAGCGCCTGCTCCAGCCGGTCAAGGTCGCGGTAGTCCGGAACCACCACCACGGCTCCGCGCCCCGCGGCGTAGGTGGCGGCGACGGCCTCAGCCAGCAGTTGAGGCCAGCCGGACGGGCCATAGCCTTGCAGCGGGCTGATGACGGCGCGGGGGGATCCGCCGGCGGAAAGGTGGCGGAGGAAGGCCACGCCGTTGCGGTAGCCTCCCCACGCGCCGCCGGACGGGCTGCCTTCGCCTTCACGGCCAGCCGGCACAGGTGCGGCTTCTTCGGGACCGGCAAGGTAGTCCTTTTCCAGCCTGGCCATGCGTGGCGGCACAGCGAGCCGAAGGACGTCGCTGACGGTTCCGGCATACCGGGCTGCCACGGCGTTGGCGAGCTCTGCCACGGCCGGGGTGAGGACAGGCACCGGGGAGACCACCTTCGCCAGCGGCACAAGCGTATGGCCGGCGTCGGAAACGGAAATCCTGTCCATCAGGAAGCCGTTGAGCTGTTGGCCGTTGAAGGGAACCTTGACGCGCACGCCAGGCTTGGCGTCCGCGTCCATGGCAGCGGGGACGGCGTAGTCGAAAGGGCGGTCGAGGTGCGGCAAGGAGGATTCCACCAGGACCCGTGCCACCGGCAGGTGTTCTGCCAAAGGTACGCCGACCGGTTGGGTGCTGGCAGGGAAGCCCTGCAGCAGCGTGGGCTGGACCGGCCCGCCGACCGGTACAGGAAGATCCAGGGCGGGCTGTGCGGAGTCCTTGGCCATGGCGGCTACCTCCGTTCAGCTCCCGGGCGAAAAGGCCAGCCAACCACGGGGCACCGACATCCGCGCGGCTCGTGCACGGCGGCGCGGCCCCCCGCAGCCTAGAGGCTAGGCGTTGAAGCAGGCCTTCAGGTCGTCAACCCGGTCCAGGCGTTCCCAGGTGAAGTCGGGGTCGTCCCGGCCGAAGTGCCCGTGCGCTGCCGTCTTGGCGTAGATGGGGCGCTTCAGGTCCAGAGCGTCGATGATGGCCCGCGGGCGGAGATCAAAGATCTCAGCGATGGCGGCACTGATCTGTGCAGGGTCAACGGTCTCGGTACCGAATGTTTCAACGTAGGTGCCTACCGGGCGGGCCTGGCCGATCGCGTACGCGATCTGGATCTCGGCGCGCTTGGCCAGCCCGGCGGCTACGACGTTCTTGGCGACCCACCGCATGGCGTATGCGGCGGAACGGTCCACCTTTGACGGGTCCTTGCCCGAGAACGCTCCGCCGCCGTGGCGGGCCATGCCGCCGTAGGTGTCGACGATGATCTTGCGGCCGGTCAGCCCGGCGTCACCCACGGGACCGCCGATGACGAATTCGCCGGCGGGGTTGAGGATGTTGGCCGCCCGGGAGACATCAAGGTTTGCGGCGGCGAGGACCGGTTTGATGACAATGGAGGCGAGGTCGGACCGGAGCTGTTCCAGGCTGGCGCCCTCAGCGTGCTGGCTCGAGATCACCACAGTTTCGACGGACACAGGCCTGTCGTGGTCGTAACCTACCGTGACCTGGGTCTTGCCGTCGGGGCGCAGGTAGGCAAGTTCGCCGGATTTGCGGACTTCCGTGAGGCGTTCAGACAGGCGGTGCGCCAGCCAGATGGGGGTGGGCATGTAGGACGGCGTTTCGTCGCTGGCATACCCGAACATCAGGCCCTGGTCGCCGGCGCCCTGGAGGTCGTAGTCGTCCTCCTGGCGTCCTTCGCGGGCCTCAAGGGAGTTGAACACTCCCCCGGCGATGTCATTGGACTGCTGCCCGATGGACACCGACACTCCACAGCGTGCGCCGTCGAAGCCGTTGGCGGATGAGTCGTAGCCGATGCCGAGGATGGTCTCCCGGACAATCTGCGGGATCTCCACGTAGGCGTCGGTGGTGACTTCGCCGGCAACGTGCACCAGCCCGGTAGTGGCCATGGTCTCCACGGCCACCCGGGACTCCGGATCGGCCGCAAGGAGGGCGTCCAGGATGGCGTCACTGATCTGGTCGCAGATCTTGTCCGGGTGGCCTTCGGTGACGGACTCCGAGGTGAAGAGCCGAAGGGACGAGGGCGTAGCCCCGGAGGTCTGGTGAAGGTGCAGCGGTAAAGTCACTCAACTACCTTACTGGTTGGATCACGCGCGGCCGTCAGGAGACGTCGCGGGATGTCACGGTACTAAGCAAACGTGGTACTAAACACGTCACGCCCGGGGCGACACCTGGTTCAGTTCGAAACCGATGCGGCTGATGATGGCCGCGGAAACGTCTGCCTTGGTGCCGGACGCCTCTTGGGGTTCGGAGCCGGAACGGGCCAGGATGACCACTGAATTGGTGTCCTTGCCGAAGACCTTGTCCGAGCCGACATGGTTGACCACCAGCAGGTCGCAGCCCTTGCGCTGGAGTTTGGCCTCCGCGTAGGCCAGGACATCCCCGTGCTGGTCACCCGTTTCAGCAGCAAAGCCCACAATGAGCTGGCCGCCCGCTGCTGGACCGGCGATACCTTGGTTGCGGCGCTCGACGAGCTCCTGCAGGATGTCCGGGTTGCGGACCAGGGTGATGACGGGATCTGCAGTGTCGTCGCGTTTCTTGATTTTCGTGTCCGAGATGTCCGCGGGGCGGAAGTCTGCCACAGCGGCGGACATGATGACGACGTCGGAATCAACGGCGGCAGCAAGCGCAGCCTCGCGCAACTGCAGGGCAGTTTCGACGTTGACCACGTCAACGCCCGGGGGCGGCGGAACTTCCATGTGGGCTGCGAGCAGCCGGACGGTTGCACCGGCGTTCCGTGCGGCGACGGCCAGGGCTACGCCCTGCTTGCCGGAGGACCGGTTGCCCAGGAAGCGGACGGGGTCCAGTGGTTCGCGTGTTCCGCCGGCGCTGATGGTGACGGTCTTGCCGGCCAGCGGAAGCTGGAAATCAGTTTGTCCGTGGACCAGCGCCATGGCGGCGTCGAAGATGGCATCAGGTTCGGGCAGCCGTCCCGGCCCGGAGTCCGAGCCCGTCAGCCTGCCGGAAGCCGGCTCCAGTACCGCCGCACCGCGCCCGCGGAGTGTTTCCACGTTGGCCCGGGTTGCGGGGTGCTGCCACATCTCGGTGTGCATGGCCGGCGCGAAGAGGACGGGGCCGTGGGCCATCAGCAGCGTGTTGGTGAGGAGGTCGCCCGCCTGGCCCGTGGCCGCTTTGGCCAGGAGGTCGGCCGTGGCCGGGGCGATGACCACGAGGTCCGCCTCGTGGCCCAGCCGGACGTGGTTGACCTGGTGGACGTCGTCGAAGACGCTGTTGCTCACGGGGTTGCCGGAGAGGGCCTCCCAGGTGGCAGTCCCGACGAAGCGGGTTGCCGCCTCCGTGGGGATCACCGTGACATGGTGGCCGGCTTCAGTAAAAAGCCGGAGGAGCGATGCCACCTTGTAGGCGGCTATCCCTCCCCCGACTCCGAGGACTATGCGCACGTGACCTCCGTCAGCAGCACGTCATGCGGCAGATGTTATTCTGCGGCTTCGATCGGTGTGGATACCAGCTTGCCCTCGTTGATCTCGCGCAGGGCGATGGAGAGGGACTTCTCGTTCAGCTTGGTGTCTACCAGGGGGCCGACGTACTCGAAGAGTCCCTCGTGCAGCTGGGCGTAGTAGGCGTTGATCTGACGAGCGCGCTTGGCACCGAAGATCACCAGGCCATACTTGGAGTCGGCCGCTTCGAGCAGCGAGTCGATCGGCGGGTTGATGATGCCTTCAAGGTTCGTGGACACGAATTCTCCAAAAATTCTAGCGGGCTGACGGTTCCTGCAGGTGTGCATGAGGAGTCAGCCCCATGAGTGAAACAAGCTCGTCCGCTGCCCGGCGGACGTCGTCATTGATGACGGTATGGTCGAACTCCGGTTCAGCAGCAAGTTCAAGTTTAGCGGTTTCCAGCCGGCGCTGCTGTTCTTCCGGGGTTTCTGTGCCGCGGCCCACCAGGCGGCGCACCATTTCGTCCCAGGTGGGCGGGGCGAGGAACACGAACTTGGCGTCCGGAACGGCCTCCTTGACCTGGCGCGCACCCTGGAGGTCGATTTCCAGAAGGACGGAACGCCCTTCCTTAATGGCCTCGTTGACGGTGCTCTTCAACGTGCCGTAGGTGTTTTGGCCATGCACTACTGCCCACTCCAGGAGATCACCCTCCGCAATGAGCCGTTCAAACTCCTCCGTGGACTTGAAGAAGTAGTGCACGCCATCCACTTCGCCCGGGCGGGGGGCACGGGTGGTGGCTGAGACGGACAGCCAGACCTCGGGGTAGTTGTCGCGGATATAGGTGGATACGGTGCCTTTGCCAACAGCTGTCGGACCTGCGAGGACTGTCAGTCCGGGTTTCTTGCTCACGTATTCCTTTGCCGAGGTTTCGGGGTTGGGGCGGGCCGGCGCCGGCCGGCCCTAATGTTCGTCTATAAAATCTACCAGCGCCCGACGCTGGTGGACGCCGAGGCCCCGGACGCGGCGGGACGCGGCAATGCCCAGTTGTTCCATGATGGCAGCTGCCCGCACCTTGCCGATGCCCGGCAGCGCTTCGAGGAGTTCGGACACCCGCATCCTCGCCAGCGCGTCGTCGGCGGCGGCCGAGTCGATGATGTCGGCTGCGGACCGTTTGCCGTTCTTGAGGCTTTCCTTCGCGGCAGCCCGGGCAGCGCGTGCGGCCGCCGCCTTGCCCAGGGCCTCGGCCCGTTCCGACGCGGATAACGGTCGCAGTACCATGACGCATACCCCCGGAATCGGCGGAATTTATCCAAGGGCGGCCGCCCTTGGACCTGTCCTGAAACTACCCTCTGGTGCTGGATGAATCAATGGATGGGCGCAAACCGGGAACTATTCCCGGCTCAGCCCTGGCGCAGGCCCGCCAGGGTCCGCTGGGCGGCTTCCCGCAATCCGCGGGGTTCCGGTCCCGCAGCCAGGATGTCCCGGCTGGATGTGCCCAGGACCAGCGGGTAGGCGTCCCCGAAGGTGGCCCGCAGGTCGGCCGGCGTTGCGCCCTGGGCGCCCAGCCCGGGGGCCAGGATGGGGCCCCGGACGGCTGCGAGGTCAAGGTCAAGGTCCGCCAGGGCGCTGCCGACGGTGGCCCCCACCACCAGGCCCACCGAGCCCAGGCCGCTTTGGTACCGTTCGTTCTCGCGGGCGGCTGCGGAGGTGATCCGGCGTGCCACCGAGTCCGCTCCCCCGACGTGCTGCACGGATGCACCCTCCGGGTTGGAGGTCAGCGCCAGGACGAAGACGCCGCGCCCGGTCTCGGCCGCGAGGTCCAGCGCCGGGCGCAGGGATTCGAAGCCGAGGTAGGGGCTGAGGGTGACAGAGTCTGCCGCCAGCGGGGATCCGTCGCGCAGCCAGGCGTCGGCGTAGGCGGCCATGGTGGAGCCGATGTCGCCTCGCTTGGCGTCTGCGATGGTCAGGACCGAGTGGTCCCGCGACTCAGCCAGGACTTCCTCCAGTACCGCCATGCCGGCGGAGCCGTGGCGCTCGAAGAGCGCCACCTGGGGCTTGACCGCGGCAGCGAGCGACGCCACCGCCTCGACTACGGTGAGCGAGAAGCGGCGCAGGCCCGCGACGTCGTCGGCCAATCCCCAGCTCTTCAGCAGTGCCGGGTGCGGGTCGATGCCCACGCACAGCGGGCCGCGGGAGGACATGGCGGCGCCGAGCCGGGAGCCAAAGGACTCCCGGCCCTGCACGTCAGCTGACGCTGGTACCTGCTCAGGCATGCTGCAGGTCTGCCTTCCCGGCCGCGGCCTTCTGGGCTTCGCCCAGCGCTGCGGCGTGCTCCTGGAGGCTGGTGACGGACCATTCGTACGTGCGCATGGCCTCGATCGCCTGGACGGCGGCGTTGAACTCGGCCACCGTGGTGATGCAGGGAATGCCGATGGACGTTGCTGCCGCGCGGAGTTCGTAGCCGTCGCTGCGGGCTTCTCCGCCCGAAGGCGTGTTGAAGACCATGTCGATCTCGCCGGCGACGACCAGGTCCGCAATGGTGCCTTCGCCCTCGGCGCTGCTGCCCTCTGCCACCTTGCGGACTGGGGTGGCCTGGATGCCGTTGCGGCGCAGGACGTCCGCGGTGCCGCCGGTGGACACGATTTCGAAGCCCAGGTCCGAGAGCCGCTTGACGCCCATGATCACGGACCGCTTGTCGCGGTTGGCCACGGAGACAAAGATCTTGCCTTCGGTGGGCAGCGCGTTGTTGGCGGCCGCCTGGCTCTTGGCGAACGCGGTGTCGAAGTGCTTGTCGATGCCCATCACCTCGCCGGTGGAGCGCATCTCCGGGCCAAGCAGGGAATCCACCACTTTTCCTTCAACGGTGCGGAACCGGCTGAACGGCAGCACTGCTTCCTTGACGGCCACGGGCGCATCCAGGGGCAGGGTGGACCCGTCGCCGGTCTCGGGCAGCATTTTGTAGGCGGTGCGGAGCTGGTTGATGGTCACGCCGGTCCCAATGAGGGCCGCCGCCTTGGCCATCTGGACGCCTGTGGCCTTGGAGACGAACGGCACGGTGCGGGAGGCCCGCGGGTTGGCTTCGAGGACGTACAGGACGTCGGAGGCCAGCGCGAACTGGATGTTGATCAGGCCGCGGACGCCCACGCCTTCGGCGATGGCGCGGGTAGCGGTACGGACCCGCTCGATGACGTTGCTCCCCAGCGTGATGGGCGGCAGGACACAGGCGGAGTCGCCGGAGTGGATACCGGCTTCCTCGATGTGCTCCATGATGCCGCCCAGGTACATGTCAGTGCCGTCGAAGAGGGCGTCGACGTCGATTTCGACGGCGTCTTCCAGGAACCGGTCGATCAGGACCGGATGGTCCGGGGTGATCTCTGTGGCGTTGGCGATGTAGCGGGAGAGGTTCGGCTCGTCGTAGACGATCTCCATGCCGCGGCCGCCCAGCACGTAGGAGGGGCGGACCAGGACCGGATAGCCGATTTCATCAGCGATCTTTTTGGCGTCCTCGAAGGAGACGGCGGTGCCGTTCTTCGGGGAGATCAGGCCCGCCTTGTCCAGGACGCGGGAGAAGGCGCCGCGGTGCTCGGCCAAGTCGATCGCCTCGGGCGAGGTTCCCAGGATGGGGACACCGGCGTCGGCCAGCTGCTGGGCCAGCTTCAGCGGGGTCTGGCCGCCGAGCTGGACAAACACGCCCATGACGCCGCCGGTGCGTTCTTCGGCTGCGATGACCTCAAGGACGTCCTCAAGGGTCAGAGGCTCAAAGTACAGGCGCGTGGACACGTCGTAGTCGGTGGAGACGGTCTCCGGGTTGCAGTTGACCATCACAGTCTCGTACCCGGCCTTGCGCAGGGCCATGGAAGCGTGGACGCAGGAGTAGTCGAACTCAATCCCCTGGCCGATGCGGTTGGGGCCTGAACCGAGGATCAGGATGGACGGCTTGGAGTGCAGCGCCACCTCGTCCTCTTCGTCGTAGGACGAGTAGTGGTACGGCGTGTAGGCGGCGAACTCGGCGGCGCAGGTGTCAACGGTCTTGTAGACGGGGCGGATGCCCAGGGCCTGGCGGACACCGCGGACCACTGCCTCGGAGTTGTGCGTCAGGGCACCGATCTGCTCGTCGGAGAACCCGTGGCGCTTGGCACGCTGCAGCATGTCCGTGGTGAGGGCGCCGGCCTGGCGGATCTCCCGGGAAACCTCGTTGAGCAGTTCGAGCTGGTCCAGGAACCAGGGATCGATTTTGGTGGCCTCGAAAAGCTGTTCCACGGTGGCGCCGCCCAGCAGGGCGCGCTGGACCTGGTACAACCGGTCCGTGGTGGGGCGCTTGGCCTTTTCGATGAGCTCGGCGACCTCGTACTCCGGGACGGAGCTGAAGTCCAGCTGCGAGCCCTTCTGCTCCAGGGAACGGAGGGCCTTCTGCAGGGCTTCGGTGAAGTTGCGGCCCATGGCCATGGCTTCGCCCACCGACTTCATGGTGGTGGTGAGGGTGTTGTCCGCGGCCGGGAACTTCTCGAACGCGAAGCGGGGAACCTTGACCACCACGTAGTCGAGCGTCGGCTCGAAGGATGCCGGGGTCTTCTGGGTGATGTCGTTGGGGATCTCGTCCAGCGTGTAGCCCAGGGAGAGCTTGGTGGCGATCTTGGCGATCGCGAATCCGGTGGCCTTGGACGCCAGGGCCGAGGAGCGGGAGACGCGGGGGTTCATTTCGATGACCACAACGCGGCCAGTGGCGGGATCGATGGCGAACTGGATGTTGCAGCCGCCGGTGTCCACGCCCACTTCGCGGATCACGGCGATGGAGACGTCACGGAGCTTCTGGTACTCGCGGTCCGTCAGGGTCAGGGCCGGCGCCACGGTGATGGAGTCGCCGGTGTGCACGCCCACGGGGTCGAAGTTCTCGATGGAGCAGACGACAACCACGTTGTCGTTCTTGTCCCGCATCATCTCGAGCTCGTATTCCTTCCAGCCGAGGATGCTCTCTTCGAGCAGGACCTCGCTGGTGGGGCTGTACTGAAGGCCCTGGCCCACGATGCGGCGGAGGTCGTCCTCGTTGTAGGCCAGGCCGGAGCCCAGGCCGCCCATGGTGAAGGAGGGGCGGACCACCATGGGGTAGCCCAGGTCGTCGGCAGCCTTCAGGGCCTCGTCCATGCTGTGGATGATGTGGCTGCGGGCGGATTCGGCACCGCAGCGCTCCACCACGCCTTTAAACTTTTCGCGGTCTTCGCCGAGCTCAATGGCGGCAATGTTCGCGCCGATCAGTTCCACGTTGTACTTCTCGAGCACACCGTTCTTGTCCAGCGCGATGGCGGTGTTGAGCGCCGTCTGGCCGCCCAGGGTGGGCAGCACAGCGTCCGGGCGCTCTTTGGCGATGATCTTCTCCACCACCTCAGGGGTGATGGGCTCGATGTAGGTGGCGTCGGCGAACTCGGGATCGGTCATGATGGTGGCCGGGTTGGAGTTCACGAGGATGACGCGGAGGCCTTCCTCCTTGAGGACACGCAGTGCCTGGGTACCGGAGTAGTCGAATTCGGCGGCCTGGCCGATGACGATCGGCCCGGAACCAATGACGAGGACGCTCTTGAGATCTGTACGTTTCGGCATTACTTCTTGTCCTCAGTCTTGTTGTCGGAATTCTTCGGCATTGCCGATTCAGCGCCTGCCGGGTGGGCGGAGTCCACGGGATCCTTGGACTCGTTGGCGGTCTTACCGTCCCGCGTCCCCTCCATCAGGTCGATGAAGCGGTCGAACAGGTACGCGGCGTCGTGCGGGCCGGCCGCGGCCTCGGGGTGGTACTGAACCGAGAAAGCCGGAATGTCGAGGCAGGCGAGGCCTTCCACGACGTCATCGTTCAGGCTGACGTGGCTGACCTCCACCCGGCCGTAGCGCTCCTCCGGGGCCTGGGTGGCGCCGTCGAGCGGTGCGTCCACGGCAAAGCCGTGGTTCTGGGAGGTGATTTCCACCTTGCCGGTGCGGCGGTCCATGACGGGCTGGTTGATGCCGCGGTGGCCATAGCGGAGCTTGTAGGTGCCGAAGCCGAGGGCGCGGCCCAGGATCTGGTTGCCGAAGCAGATGCCGAAGTACGGCAGCTTCTCGTCCAGGACGGAGCGGAGCAGCTTGACCTGGGCGTCGGCAGTGGCCGGGTCGCCGGGTCCGTTGGACATGAAGAAGCCGTCGGGGTTGACGGCCTTGACGTCCGCGAGGGTGGCGGTGGCGGGCAGGACGTGGACGCGCACGCCGCGCTCAGCGAACCGGACGGGGGTCATGGCCTTGATGCCGAGGTCGATGGCGGCGATGCTGAACCGGGGTTCGGCGTCCCAGCCGTGGTCCTTGGGCTCCACTACGTAGGCTTCGTCTACGCTGACTTCCTCGGCGAGGCGGGCGCCCTCCATGGGGGCGCTGGCGAGGACGGCGTCCACCAGTTCCTTGTCCGATGCCCGGGCCGCGTCACCTGAGAAGATGCCGGCGCGCATGGTCTTGTGTTCGCGGAGGTGGCGCGTGATGGCACGGGTGTCCACGCCCTGGATACCGACAATGCCCTGCTCGACGAGTTCTTCGTCCAGGGACCGTTCGGAGCGCCAGTTCGAGGGACGGCGGGCGGCGTCGCGGACAATGTAGCCGGCCACCCAGATGCGGCGCGATTCGGCGTCTTCACTGTTGACGCCGGTGTTGCCGATGTGCGGTGCGGTCTGGACCACCAGCTGCCGGGCGTAGGAGGGATCGGTGATGGTTTCCTGGTAGCCGGTCATGCCCGTGGCGAAGACAGCTTCGCCCAGGGCGGTTCCTGTGGCGCCGTAGCTGGTGCCGCGGAAGATGCGTCCGTCTTCGAGGACGAGCGCAGCGGGGGCTGCCGGGGTGGCGGTGGTTGAAGTCACTGTATTCGCTTTCACTGTCTTACTTTCCACTGGTGGCGTCAGCCGCCGGGGCTGAAGAGATCAATTCCTGGAGTGCTGTGTACAGGGTGTCCTTGTCCGCCGCGCGGCGGGTCCGGAAGCCGGTGTCCAGCTCGTGGGAGCCGTGCAGCCAGGTCAGGACGAGCAGGCCGTCCTTCTCCACGAACTTGCCGGCCATGCCGCTTTCCTGCCGTACGCCGGTGAGCGATGCAGCGGGGATGTAGAGGGCGGGGGCGCCGGCCCGGTCGAACAGCACACCGTCCGGGTACACGGCCAGGGTTGCGTTGGTGCGGATGCCGAGGCTGTGGACGGCCACCCGGTCAAGCCAGTCGCCGCCGGTGGTGGTGGCAACGTACTGTCCCTCGGCTTCGGCGGACGTCTCGCCCGGTTCCGCGGGCGCCTGGGGCAGGGGCCCGACGTCGGACTGGCGCTTCAGGCGGTTGCGCCAGCCAATGCCGAGGAGGACAAAGACGACGGCGATGATCGCCAGCATCGCCAGTCCCGGAAGGATTTTTTCCATCAGGCGGCGCCTGCCTCGACTGCGGCGTGGGGGTAGGGAGTGTTGAGCTCGCCGTCCAGGACGGTGGGGTGGCCCTTGAAGAACGTGGCCACCACCTTGCCGGGGAGCTCGCGTCCCTTGAAGGGTGAGTTCCGGCCCATGGTAGCCATCCGGAACGGGTCCACCGTCCAGCGGGCGGCGGGGTCCACCAGGATGACGTTGGCCGGTTCGCCGGCTTCGAGCGGCCGGCCCTGGTCTTCCAGCCGGCCGATCTGCGCAGCCGCCGCGGATGTGACGCGGGCGAAGTCGGCCCAGGTCATCAGGCCGGTCTCGATCATGGTGTGCTGGACCACGGACAACGCGGTCTCCAGGCCGGTCATGCCCATGGCCGCCTGTGCCCATTCGCATTCCTTGTGCTCGCTGGGGTGCGGCGCATGGTCGGTCCCCACAACGTCGATGGTGCCGTCTGCCAGCCCGGCGCGCAATGCCTGGACGTCGGCGTCGGTGCGCAGCGGCGGGTTGACCTTGAAGACGGGGTCATAGCTGCGGACCAGGTCGTCGGTGAGGAGCAGGTGGTGCGGAGTGACCTCGGCGGTGACGTTGATGCCGCGTTCCTTGGCCCAGCGGATGATTTCCACCGAACCGGCGGTGGACACGTGGCAGACGTGCAGCCGGGAGCCGACGTGCTGGGCGAGCAGCACGTCCCGGGCGATGATGCTTTCTTCCGCAACGGCGGGCCAGCCGGCCAGGCCCAGGACGGCGGACACCTCGCCTTCGTTCATCTGTGCGCCGGCGGTCAGGCGCGGTTCCTGCGCGTGCTGGGCCACCACGCCGTCGAACGCCTTGACGTACTCCAGCGCCCGGCGCATCAGGACGGGGTCGTGGACGCAGATGCCGTCGTCGGAGAACATCCTGACCCGGGCCCGGGAATCGGCCATGGCACCCAGTTCTGCCAGCTGCTCCCCCGCAAGGCCCACCGTGACGGCGCCCACCGGGCGGACATCAACCCAGCCTGCGGTGCGTCCCAGGGTGTAGACCTGCTCCACCACACCGGCGGTATCGGCAACCGGGGTGCTGTTGGCCATGGCGTGGACGGCCGTATAACCGCCGAGGGCAGCTGCGCGGGTTCCGGTCTCCACGGTTTCCGCGTCCTCCCTCCCGGGCTCACGGAGGTGGGTGTGGACATCCACCATGCCGGGCAGCGCCACCAGGCCCGCGGCGTCAATGACCGTGACGTCCCCGTCCTGTCCTTCCGGCGAGAGGCCTGTGCCGACTTCGGCGATGATGCCGTCGCGGATCAGCAGGTCTGCCGGCTCGCCGCCCAGGATGGAGGCGCCTTGGATCAAGTACGTTCCGGTGTTGCCGGCCATCAGATGCTCTCCTTGGTGGAATGGGCGGTTCCGGCGGTGGCCAGGACCGGGGTTGCGGCCGCTTCCCGGGAGTCCCCGGAGAGCAGCAGGTACAGCGCAGCCATCCGAACGGACACACCGTTGCGGACCTGCGCGAGGACGGTGGAACGGGGTGAGTCGGCTGCGGCTGCGCTGATTTCGAGCCCCCGGTTCATGGGGCCCGGGTGCATGATGATGGTGTCCTTCATGCCCAGGGTGTCGAGGGCGCGCAGGCGGTTGTCATCGAAGCCCCAGCGGCGTGAGTATTCGCGGGTGCTGGGGAAGAACGAAGCGTTCATTCGCTCGCCCTGGACGCGGAGCATCATGACGGCGTCTACGCCCCGGGCGAGTGTCTCGTCGAGGTCGTAGCTGACGCTGCAGGGCCACTTTTCGACGCCGATGGGCAGCAGGGTGGGCGGCGCAACCAGGGTGACTTCCGCACCGAGGGTGCGCAGGAGCCAGACATTGGAACGGGCCACGCGGGAGTGCAGGACATCGCCGGCGATCGCCACGCGCATCCCTTTCAAATCGGCGCCCTCAGAGGGGGTACCCGACAGTTTCGCCCAGTGCCGGCGCATGGTGAAGGCGTCCAGCAGTGCCTGTGTGGGGTGCTCATGGGTGCCGTCGCCGGCGTTGATGACCCCGGCATCGATCCAGTCCGTCGCGGCGAGACGGTGCGGTGCGCCGGAGGCCCAGTGGCGGATGACGACGGCGTCGGCACCCATCGCGGACAGCGTCTGGGCGGTGTCCTTGAGGGATTCACCCTTGGAGACCGATGATCCTTTGGCGGCGAAGTTGATGACGTCCGCGGACAACCGCTTGGCTGCCGCTTCGAAGGAAATCCTGGTGCGGGTGGAATCTTCGAAGAAGAGGTTTACCACGGTGCGGCCGCGCAGGGCGGGAAGCTTCTTCACTTCACGGTCGCCCACTGCCGACATCTCCTCGGCGGTGTCGAGGATGCGGATGGCGTTGTGGAGGCTGAGGTCCTGGGTGGAGAGCAGGTGCTTCACAGTCCGCCCTCGATCACGACTTCGTTGACGGGGGTTCCGCCGGCCGGGGTGTCGGTCTCTTCGAGCCGGACCCGGACCTTTTCCACGGAGGATGTGGGCAGGTTCTTCCCCACATGGTCGGCCCGGATGGGCAACTCACGGTGTCCGCGGTCGATCAGGACGGCGAGGCGGACGATGCGCGGGCGGCCCAGGTCCACGAGGGCGTCCAGTGCTGCCCGGATGGTCCGGCCGGAGTACAGGACGTCATCGATCAGGACCACGACTTTGTTGTCGATGCCGGTACGGGGCAGTTTGGTGGGGTGCGGCGGGCGGGTTCCCTGGTGCGAAAGGTCATCCCGGAACATGGTGACGTCCAGTTGGCCGACGATGGCGGCGGCGTCAACGGTGCTGTCCGCGGCGGCGATTTTCTGGGCCAGCCGGACTGCCAGCGGATATCCGCGGCGGGGAATGCCCAGCAGGACGAGGTCCCGGGATCCCTTGTTGGCTTCGAGGATCTCATGGGCGATACGAGTGAGGGCACGGTCTATGTCAGCCTGGCTGAGTACTACCCTGGCTGGAACCGGTGCGCTGGTGACAGAAGTCAACGCTCGTCTCCCCTTTCCCCGCCTCACAGGACGGAATTAAAAAAGGATCATGTGCGTTTCAAAATTACCATAGGCCCGCCCCCCGGCGGCGCCGGATCAACGCGTTGATCGTCACATTGAAACGCGGCGTGCGGACGGTCCTTGGACCGGACCACCCCGCCACCTAGGCTTGCGGATATGTCGACGCATCCCCGCCAGCCGCCGTCGGGCCCGCCCTACGGTCCCCACCCTGGCGCTTCCGGCCCCCTGCCCGGCCCAGCGAATCCCAGCTGGATGGGCCAGGTGGCACCGCAGCATTACCTGGCTGCCCCGGACCACCGCGGCCGCCCCGTCAGCAGCGTCCTGCCTCCCCCGGACCAGGAAGCGGCACGCAACCCGGGCAGGCTCAACGGCGGACTGGTTGGCCTCACGGTGGCGGGCGGAATCCTCGCCTTCCTCAGCCTGTTCCTGGTGGTGCCGTTCCTGCTGGCTAACACGGGAACGGCCGGGTTCGTGGGGGGCTTCATCGCGTCCCTGATACCGCTGTCCCTGGTACTGCTGGCCGTTGCCATCATCGACAAGTGGGAGCCGGAGCCAAAGCGGCTGCTGTTGTTCGCCTTCACGTGGGGCGCGGCGGTGTCGATTGCCGTCACCCTGCTGGTCCAGCCGCTGTTTGTGCTGACGTTCCAGTTCTCGGATGAACCCGACCTGCGGACATACATGGCAACGGTGCAGGCACCCATCGTTGAAGAGTTCGCGAAGTCCCTTGGCCTGCTGGTCCTCCTCCTGCTGGCCAGGAAGCATTTCGACGGGCCGGTGGACGGCGTGGTTTTCGCCTTCACGATTGCCGGCGGCTTCGCGTTCACCGAAAACATCCTCTACTTTGGCCGCGCCATCTCCGAGGCGCCGGGCCCGGGCGGCGATTTCGCGCAGGTGTTCTTCCTCCGTGGCGTGATGTCTCCGTTCGCCCACGCCATTTTCACCGGGACCACCGGGCTGATCATGGGCTTCGCGGCCCGGCGATGGCACACCGGAGTTTCCATCCTGGCCTTCTTCGTGGGACTGCTGCCGGCGATGTTCCTGCACAACCGGTGGAACAGCATGGGCAACGGCTTCCTGGTGGACTACATCGTGGTGCAGGTGCCCATCTTCTGCCTCGCGGTTGCCGGGATTGTTGTGCTGCGGGTGGCGGAAAAGCGGCTGACCAGGCAGCGGCTGCTTGAGTATTCCGCCGCGGGCTGGTTTACGCCGGCGGAGGTCGAATTGCTGGGTACCATTGGCGGGCGGCGGACCGTGCTGAACTGGGCCGCCGGATACGGCAAGAAACAACAGATGAAGGACTTCCTCAGGGCAGCCACGGTGCTGGCCAATATCCGGCAGCGGATCCTCAGCGGCCGCGATGTGCAGCTCCACCAGGCTGAGGAGCGCAAGCAGCTCCAGCGGGTATTGGCACTCCGGGCAGCAATTGTCGCCTAGCCCGTACCGGGGTGCGCCGGGTTCCTTGGTCCCGTCCCGGGCTTGTTCGCGGAACCGGACCTTGCAGGTTCTGACCCGCGAACAGGACAGGGTTCGACGGCGGCCGGCCGCCTTAACGCATGAAGGCCGCACCCCTCAGGGTGCGGCCTTCATGGCTGGTTCGTGGGTCAGGCCAGCAGCGACGGCTTCAGCTGCTGCAGGCGGCCCAGGAGCCCGTTGATGAACTGGGGCGACTCGTCCGTGGACAGGGTCTTGGCCAGGGTCACGGCCTCGCTGACGGCGACGCCATCGGGGACGTCGTCGTTGTAGAGGAGCTCCCAGGTGCCGATGCGCAGGATGATCCGGTCCACCGAAGGCATGCGCTCCAGGCTCCAGCCCTGCGAATAGGTCTCCAGGAACTCGTCAATGGCTGACTGGCGGGACACCACGCCCTCGACAATTTCCAGGGTGTAGGGGTTGACGATCTGGTCGGTCTTTTCGCGCCGTGCACGGAGGACGTCAAAGGCGGAAACGGAGCGCTGCTCGGCTTCAAAAAGAACGTCCAGTGCCCTGCTGCGGGCTTTACCGCGTGCGCTCACTACTCAGAGACCCGGCCGAGGTAGCTGCCGTCGCGGGTGTCCACCTTGACCTTGGTGTTGTTTTCGACGAACAGCGGAACCTGGATCTCGTAGCCGGTTTCCAGCGTGGCCGGCTTGGTGCCCGCGGAGGAGCGGTCGCCCTGCAGGCCGGGCTCGGTGTAGGTGATTTCAAGGACAACGCTCGGCGGCAGTTCGATGTACAGCGGGTTGCCCTCGTGGATGGCGATGTTGACCATCTGGTTCTCGAGCATGAAGTTGGTGGCGTCGCCCACGGTGGCGCCGGAGACGGTGATCTGGTCGTAATCCGAGGTGTCCATGAACACGAAGTCGGCGCCGTCCTGGTACAGGTACTGGTAGTCCCGGCGGTCAACCGTGGCGGTTTCGATCTTGAGGCCGGCGTTGAACGTCTTGTCTACAACCTTGCCGGACATCACGTTGCGCATTTTCGTTCGCACGAAAGCGCCACCCTTACCGGGCTTGACGTGCTGGAACTCGATGATGTTCCAGAGCTGGCCCTCGAGCTTCAGGACCGTTCCGTTCTTAATGTCGTTCGTGGTTGCCACTGGGTTTCCTTAGGTTTCTCAGTCTGGCGCGTGGTCAGACGTTCTATGCCGGGCAGTCCGCCGCATGGCGTGCCTGCACGTTTTTGTCAAAGATCCGGGGAGCTGGGAAAAAATTCAAAAACCAGTCTACCGGCAATTGGACGCGGACTTCCCCGGCGGCCCAAAGCGGGGTCTCAGCAGGCCAGGTCCAGTACGTCCCGCGCGCGCTGCAGGGCAACGGTCGACGAGTAGATCAGCGCCGCATCAGCGGACTGTGCTACGCGCAGGTCCAATGCCCGGGCGAAGGATTCCACGGCAGCGGAGGTCTGCCCGGCCGTGTACTGGGTCTTGCCGAGGAACTGCAGTGCCAGGGCTTCCTTGGGGGTGCCCTGGACCTCGTGCAGCAGCTGGCGGAACAGCTCCACAGCCCTGTCCAACCGGTTCGAAACCCGCAGGACCTCTGCCTCGAAGGCACGCAGCCGGAAGGATTCAGGGTCCTTGAACCTGGCTTCGGCCAGCAGTTCGGCAGCTTCTGCCCCGTGGCCCTCGACCAGCAGTACAAAAACGTGGTCGGCAGGATCCGTGGAGGCCGCAAGCGCTTCCCGGCACGCATCATCGTTGACGATTTGCGGGAGCAGGGTTTCAGGGTTGATCCGGATTCCCGGGAAGCCTGCTTCGGGCCATTCGGCGGTGCCTTCCATGTCGCCCTGCATCAGGAAGCGACTTCCTGGTAGGCAGCGAACAGGAGGGACGTGTCGGGCACATCCAGGATGCCCGGCTTGGCCACACCATCCAGCACGACGAACCGCAGCAAGTCGCCGCGGGACTTCTTGTCCCGCCGCATACCGTCCAGCAAGCCCTGCCACCGGTCCCGCCGGTAGGTGACCGGAAGCCCAAGGCCTTCGAGGATGCTTCGGTGCCTGTCGGCGTCGGCATCGCCCAGGCGGCCCACGCTGCGGGCGAGTTCCGCGGCGAACATCATGCCGACGGAAACGGCGGCGCCGTGCCGCCACGAGTAGCGTTCCACCAGTTCGATGGCGTGGCCCAGGGTGTGGCCGTAGTTGAGGATTTCGCGGAGCCCGGATTCCTTGAGGTCTTCGGAGACCACCTTGGCTTTGACAGCGATGGCACGTTCAATGAGCTCGCGGAGCGTCTCGGACCGCGGATCGGTGACCGCGGCAAAGTCCTTCTCCACCAGTTCGAGGATGGCGGGGTCCGCGATGAAGCCGCACTTGACTACTTCGGCCATGCCGGAAATGAGTTCGTTTCTGGGCAGGGTGTCCAGGGTGTCCAGGTCGGCCAGGACAGCTGCGGGCGGGTGGAAGGCGCCCACCAGGTTCTTGCCTTCGGCAGTGTTGATGCCGGTCTTGCCGCCGACGGAGGCGTCCACCATCCCCAGCAGGCTGGTGGGCATGTGGATGACTTTGACGCCGCGTAGCCAGGTGGCGGCCACGAAGCCGGCCAGGTCGGTGACCGCTCCCCCGCCGACGGCGACGATGGCGTCTGACCTGGTGAAGTCGTTCTGGCCCAGGACCTGCCAGCAGAAGGCGGCAACCTGGATGTGTTTGCCCTCTTCGGCGTCAGGGATTTCCGCGGTCAGTGCGGTGAAGCCTGCGGATTCAAGGTCATCGCGGACGGTGTCGCCGGTGAGGCGCAGGGCCCTGGGGTGGATGACCAGCACGCGCCGCACCCGCTCCCCCAGGATTTCCGGAAGGGTTCCCAGCAGGCCCCGCCCCACCACAACGTCGTAGTTGTTGGCTGCGGATTCACCGGTGACCTTGATGACTGTTGATGAGGTGTTCACTTTTCAACTTCCTGTTTGGCAGCTGCGTAGTTGTGCAGCGCTGCTTCCAGCCGGTTGCCGAGCTCGGATACCGAGCCCTGGCGCACGTCCAGGGTGATGTCTGCAAGCCTCTCGTAGACCGGCTTGCGGGCGGCGAACATTTCTGTCCAGCGCCCCATGGCGTCCCCTGCCAGCAGGGGGCGTCCGGAGTTGCGGGCAATGCGGGCAGCAACGGTATTCGCATCGCATTCGAGGTAGACCACTGTGCAGCGGCCAATCAGCTGCTGCGTTCCCGAGTCCAAAACAGCGCCCCCGCCGAGTGAGATCACCGTGGCCGTGCCTTCGGCCGCTTCAACGGTGGAGGCAACAGCACGCGCCTCGATCTCGCGGAAGGCGCGTTCGCCCCGGCCGGTGAAGATGTCGGCGATGGAACCGTGGCCCGCCACGATCACGGCATCCGTGTCTACGAACGGTGCACCGAGTTGTTGGGCCAGTTGCTGTCCGATGGCGGATTTGCCCACGGCCATTGGGCCGATCAGGACGATCGGCCGGTTACCGACGGGCCCGGTACTGCTCTGGGCGGGCACTACTGGCCGATCGAGTCCAGGGACGCCGGAATGTTGTCCAGGTAACCCTTGATGTTGCGGGCGGTCTCTGCCACGGAGTCCCCGCCGAATTTCTCGGTAACGGCTTCGGCCAGGACCAGGGCCACCATGGCCTCCGCGACCACGCCTGCGGCCGGAACGGCACAGACGTCAGAGCGCTGGTGATGGGCCTTGGCCGGTTCGCCGGTGCTGACGTCGATCGTTTTCAGGGCACGGGGCACCGTGGCAATCGGCTTCATCGCGGCGCGGACACGCAGGACGTCCCCGATGCTCATGCCGCCTTCAATGCCGCCTGCCCTGTTGCTGGTACGCACGATCCGGCCGTCTTCATCCCGCACGATTTCGTCGTGGGCCGCAGAGCCGCGGCGGGCAGCAGTCCGGAATCCGTCGCCCACTTCCACGCCCTTGATGGCCTGGATGCCCATGAGGGCAGCAGCCAGGCGGGAATCCAGCCGGCGGTCCCAGTGGACGTAGCTGCCCAGTCCGGGCGGCAGGCCGTACGCCAGGACCTCCACCACGCCACCCAGGGTTTCGCCTTCCTTGTGGGCGGCGTCCACCTCGGCAACCATGGCGTCGGAGGTTTCCCGGTCGAAGCAGCGCAGTGGATCGGCGTCCAGGGCGATGACATCTGCCGGCTCGGGGAGCGGCCGGCCGTCGGGAACGGATACGCTGGCGATGGACACGGTGTGGCTGACGAGCTCGATGCCGAGGTGCTTGAGGAACCGGGCGGCGACGGTACCCATGGCCACCCGGGTGGCGGTCTCGCGGGCGCTGGCACGTTCCAGTACGGGACGGGCTTCATCGAAGCCGTATTTCTGCATGCCGGTGAAGTCCGCGTGGCCGGGACGCGGGCGCGTCAGGGGCGCATTTCGCGCCTGGTCTGCAAGCAGTTCCGGATCCACCGGATCCGGCGCCATGATCTGCTCCCACTTGGGCCATTCGGTGTTTCCCACCTGGACAGCCACGGGACCGCCCTGGGTCACACCGTGCCTGACGCCGCCCAGGATGGTGACGACGTCCTGCTCGAACTTCATCCGGGCACCGCGGCCGTATCCGAGGCGGCGGCGGGCCAGGGAGTCAGCGATGTGCCCGCTGGTGATTTCAACACCGGCGGGGACGCCTTCAATAATTCCCATCAGAGCCGGACCATGGGATTCACCGGCAGTCAACCAACGCAACATATCTTCCATCCTGCCACGTAGGGCGGTTACAAAGCCCGTCGGGGAAGGCCGACTGAGGCGCACATCACATCTATGACAGCTGCGTTAACGTCATCCCCGCGGCCTGTGAAAAGGCGCACCTGTTCCACTGCCTGGTACAGCAGCATCTCCAGTCCGGGGACCACCGCACCGCCGCCCGCCTGCCATACGGAGGCGATCAGGCTGGGCCAGGGGTCGTAGGCAACATCCAGCAGGACGCCCGGGGTTGCCGTTTTCAGGGCGGCTATCTCGGCGGCAAGGCCGTCCGCCGCCCGGGGCGGCAACGTGGAAATGACGACGTCGGCAGCAGCCGTGGGCAGCACGGCTTCGGCCAGCGTCAGCACCTCAAGGTTGACGCCGGCGTTTGCGGCCGCTGTACGGACGTCTGCGGTGCGGGCAGGGTCCCGTACGAAGATCTGCACACATCGGGTTCCGAGCTCCCGCAGCGCGGCGACCGCGGACGCCGCGGTGCCGCCGCCGCCGAGGATGACTGCGGAGGGTGCGGTAGTCGCTCCCGCCTGCCGGAGGGCATTGACTATTCCAGCCACGTCCGTGTTGGAGCCGATGGCCCGCGGCCCCTGTCCGTTGTCCTCAAAGGAAACGGTATTGACCACGCCGAGGGTCCGGGCGATGCCGCGGACCTCGTCCACATGGTCCAGCATGGCGGTCTTCAACGGCATGGTGACCGAAAGTCCGCACCATCCCCGTTGGTGGCGGACCTGCCCCATCAGGCCTGGAAGGAGCTGCTCGGTGACGTCGATTGCCGTGTAGCTGATGTCTGCATCCAACTGCCGGTAGGCAGCAAGATGCAGGGCCGGGGACTTTGAATGGCTGATCGGGTGCCCCAGCACTGCGGCCCGCAGGGTCATGTGCAGCGGCCCGCGTTCGCCCGGCACCAGGAGTTGTACTGCTCCACGTAGACATTGTGTTCGGCCAGGGTTTTGGCGAACTTGGTCTCCTTGGTGTCCAGGTTGACCGTCACCCAGAAGAGGTAGTCGTTGGTCTTGGGCCTGGCGGCGGCGTCGATGGCAGTCTTGCCCGGCGAGCCGATGGGTCCCGGAGGCAGCCCGGGGTTCGCATACGTGTTGTACGGGTTGGACTTGTCCTGGCGCTGCTCGTCCGTGAAGTTGTAGCTCTTCGTCCCAAGCCCGTACGTGACGGCCGAGTCGACCTGCAGGAAGCCGCCGGTCTGGTCGTTGGGCTTGAGCCGGTTGTAGATGGCTCCGGCGACGTCACCGTATTCGGCCTGGCCGCCTTCGGCCTGGACAATGCTGGCCACGATCACGGACTGGTACTGCTTGGCAGGATCGGTGATGCCCTGTGACACCAGCTCGTCCACGGTCACCTTGACCAGGGCCTGCAGGATGTCCTTGGCGGACGTGCCCAGCGGGAAGCGGTGCTCGCCCGGCGCAAGGTAGCCCTCCAGGTTCTTGGCGTTTGCCGGCAAGCCGAACTGCGCCGGCTCGTTGCTGAGCGCCTGGAGTTGCTGGATCGATATGCCGGAACCTTCGGAGATGGCCTGGAGGGACTCATTGACCCGCAGGCCCGCACTGAGGGCGAAGTAGATCACCTTGCCCTTGTCCTGGCCAAGGAGGACGTCGACTGCGTCCTTGTTCTTCATTTCAGACTTGAAGGTGTAGTCACCCGGCGCCAGCGTGCCGCCCGAAGCGCTGAACGCCTGAAGGAACGTGTCAGCGTTGGCCACGACGCCTTTGTTTTCGAGGTCCATGGCCACGGACCGGGTGCCTTCCCCGTTGTCCACGGTTACCTGGACCTGGCCCGAGCCTGGGCCCGGGAAGTCGCTGGCTTTGGTGCTGCCGAGGAGGGGTTTGAGGAACTGCGCACCAACCGCCACGGCGGTAACGAAAACGGCGAGGGTGAGGAAAAGCGCCAGCAGCCGGCGGCGGCGGCGGACCTTCTTGGAGGGCCTGCCCACTACCTGGGTTGCCGGTGAACCGGCGATGAGGCTGTGCGCTGCGGTATCGGCATGGTGCACGTCCTCCGGGTGGCCGGTGTGGTGGCCGGCCTCTTCGGCGTGGAGGCCGTGGTGGTAGTCGGCGTCGCCGTGGGCCGGACCGTAATGGGCGTTGTCGTGGTACTCGTGACCGTCCGGATACTGGGCCGGGTCAGCGTAGTGCGGGTCTCCCGCGTACTCATGAACGTCAGTCGCCGGGTGTTCCCCGGCCGCATGCAGGTCCTGGTGGTCGTCGGCAGCGAACACTTCGCCGTGCCGCGATCCGGGTTCGTGGGGGTCACTCACGTTGTCCGCGACGGGTTCAGGCTGCTCAGGCGCACCGTGTGCGGCGGGGTCCTGCTGTGCGGCACCATGGTGACCTCCGTCGTCGGGCGTTCCGTTGCCAGGTATCCCGTGGTCAGGCGTCCTGTTGTCCGGGGCTGTTTCCTGGATGGAAGGGGGCACGGCCGGTGCGGCCGGCAACGGCGCTGCGGCAGTGGGGCCGGTGGCCGGCTGCGCAGGGACGGCGGGAGGATCTGCGGGCTGCGGGGGCACGTCGGCACCAGTCTCGTAGGCCTGCTCAGGGACAGCGCCCTGGCCGCCGGTGTCGAGGCTCTTTTCCCGTGCCCGGATCTCCTTGCGCGTCAGCGGCCTCCCTCCCCCGGAGTCCAGGGGCCCTGAGGCGTCGTCAATGTTGGCAGGGCTCACTGTTGCCTTCCATTATCTGAAAATCGGGCCGTATCCGGGGTGGCGCGGACGGACTCATCCGCCCCGCTGTCCCCCAGGTCCACGGACGGGAATGGCGCTGCCACGCGTGAGCCGACATCCGCTCCCCGGGCTTTCTGCATGTCGATGGCGTGCTGCAGGATGCCTGCCGCCGCGACCTGATCAACTACTTTACGGTGGTTCCTGCTGCTCATGCCAGCTTCGTGCAGGTTGCGGTGCGCCGTGACGCTGCTGAGCCGCTCGTCAACCATATTGACCGGAACGTCCAGGCCACGGGCGGCGAGCTCGGCCGCCAGCAGCCGGGCATAGTCGGACGCCATCCTGGCCGAGGCGTGTTCCTCGCCCTTCATGGTGCGGGGCATGCCCACGATGACCTGCACAGCTCCCAGCTCCTCCGCCAGCTTCGCGATCAGGCGAACGTCGGAGTTCTTCTTGGTGTTCCGGTCCAGGGTCTTGTACGGCGTGGCCAGAATGGAGTCACGGTCACAGATGGCCACCCCCACCCGGACCGTGCCAACGTCTACCCCCAGTTTGACGCCCTGGGGGTAGCCGCCGGCGGTTGCGGGATCGGTCATGTCAGGACTGGCGCCGCTCGACGGCGTCCAGGATTGCCGCCAGCGCGGCGCCCACCTTGCCTGCATCGGTGCCGCCGCCCTGCGCGACATCGTCCTTGCCGCCGCCGCCGCCGCCGAGGACTCCGGCAGCCAGGCGGACCAGGGCCCCTGCCTTGACTCCGGCGTTCCGGGCGGCTTCGTTGGTGGCTACCAGGACGAGCGGGCGGTCGTTGGCCACGCCCGCAACAGCCACTGCAGCAGGTGATGAGCCCAAGCGGTTGCGGAGGTCCAGCGCCAGGCCGCGGATGTCGTCGGCGCCGCTGACGGAACCGGCGTCATGGGCGATGACGCTGACGCCTGCTGCGTCCCTGGCGCTGTTGACCAGCTGGGCCGCTGCGGCTGCCAGCTGTTCCTTGCGGAGCCGGTCCAGTTCCTTTTCCGTGGCTTTGAGCTTGGCAAGCGTTGCGGAGATCCGGTCAGCCAGCTGCCCGGACGGCACCTTCAGGAGGTCGGTGAGCTCGGTGACGAGTGCCCGTTCGGCCGCGAGGTGCCGGAAGGCCTCCATGCCCACGAAGGCTTCCACGCGACGGTTTCCGGAGCCTACAGACTGTTCGCCCAGCAGGGAAAGGCTGCCGATCAGCGAGGTGTTGGCTACGTGCGTTCCGCCGCACAGCTCACGGGACCAGGCGCCGTCGATCTCGACGACGCGGACTTCGCTGCCGTAGTTCTCGCCGAACAAAGCCATCGCGCCCAGGGCCTTGGCCTCCGCGAGGCCCATGACCTTTGTTTGCACCGCGTAGTTGTTGCGGATGGCCAGGTTGGAAACCTCTTCGATTTCTGACCGGGTTGCGGTGCTCAGGCCC
This sequence comes from Pseudarthrobacter sp. SL88, assembly GCF_026672455.1. Classification (NCBI taxonomy): domain Bacteria; kingdom Bacillati; phylum Actinomycetota; class Actinomycetes; order Micrococcales; family Micrococcaceae; genus Pseudarthrobacter; species Pseudarthrobacter sp. SL88. The sequence continues at coordinate 1,744,424 of NZ_JAPPRD010000001.1, read as the reverse complement.
TCGCCCCAGGCGAAGTCGAACCGCAGGTAGCCGGCTTTGTTGAAGGATCCGCGCTGGGTGGCTTCCGGGCCGAGGATCTGGTGCAGGGCGGCGTGCACGATGTGCGTGCCCGTGTGCGCCTGCTCGGCGGCGTGGCGCCGTTCGCGGTCGACGGCGGCGCGCACCAGCGAGTCGGCGCCGATTTCACCTTCGCGGACAATCGCCTTGTGCACGCTCAGGCCCTTGATGGGGCGCTGGACGTCCAGGACCTCGACCACGAAGCCGTCGCCGGTGATGAGGCCGGTATCGGCGGCCTGGCCGCCGGCCTCGGCGTAGAACGGTGTTTCCGACAGGACGAGTTCGATCTCGTCGCCGGTGGCTGCCTGCTGGACCGGACGGCCGCCGGTGAGCAGCCCGCGGACGCGGGATTCGCCGTCGAGCTCGGTGTACCCGGTGAAGACCGTCTCGCCCTGGGCCAGGATCTCCTGGAACGCGCTGAGATCGGCATGGCCGCCCTTCTTGCCCTTGGCGTCGGCCTGGGCACGCTGGCGCTGTTCCTGCATCAGGCTGCGGAAGGCGGCCTCGTCAACCTTCAGCCCGGCTTCCTCGGCCATTTCCAGGGTGAGGTCAATGGGGAAGCCGTAGGTGTCGTGGAGGGCGAAGGCATCCTCGCCGGAAAGCTGCTTGTTGGCTGCTTTGGACTCCTTGACTGCGTCCTCGAGCCTCGCCGTGCCGGACGCAATGGTCCGCAGGAAGGCCTTTTCTTCGGCGTAGGCAATCCGGCTGATCCTCGCGAAGTCCGTGTCGACGACGGGGTAGACGCCCTTCATGGCGTCACGCGAGGCCGGCAACAGGTCCGGGAGGCACGCCTGCTCGACGCCGAGGAGGCGCATGGACCGCACGGCACGGCGGATCAGGCGGCGCAGGACGTAGCCACGCCCCTCGTTCGAAGGGGTTACGCCGTCGGAAATCAGCATCAGGGCGGACCGGATGTGGTCACCCACAACCCGCATCCGGACATCGTCCGTGTGGTGGGGGTCATCCGGGGTTTCGGCGGAGGTGTATTCCTTGCCGGAGAGTTCGGCGGCCTTGTCAATGACGGGACGGACCTGGTCCGTCTCATACATGTTCTCGACACCCTGGAGGATCATGGCCAGGCGCTCCATGCCCAGGCCGGTGTCGATGTTCTTCTTGGGCAGCTCACCCACGATGTCGAAGTCGTCCTTGGAACGGACGTTGTCGATCTGGTACTGCATGAACACAAGGTTCCAGATTTCGATGTACCGCGTCTCGTCAGCGAGCGGGCCGCCTTCGATGCCGTAGGCGGGCCCACGGTCGTAGTAGATCTCTGAGCAGGGGCCGGCCGGGCCGGGCTGGCCGGTGTTCCAGTAGTTGTCGGCTTTGCCCATCTTCTGGATGCGCTCCGCGGGAACGCCGGTGTTCTTCAGCCACAGTTCCTTGGCTTCATCGTCTTCCTCATAGACCGTCACCCACAGGAGCTCGGGCGGCAGGCCGTACCCGCCGTCGTCAACGCTGGTGGTGAGCAGCTCCCAGGCGAACTTGATGGCGTCTTCCTTGAAGTAGTCGCCAAAGGAGAAGTTGCCGCACATCTGGAAGAAGGTGCCGTGCCGGGCGGTCTTGCCCACTTCCTCGATATCGCCGGTGCGGATGCACTTCTGGACGCTCGTGGCCCGGGTGTAGGGCGCCTCTTCGCGGGCTGTGAGGTAGGGGATGAAAGGCACCATGCCGGCCACAGTGAACAGCAGCGACGGGTCGCTGGACACCAGCGATGCGGAGGGAACCGCCGTGTGGCCCTTGCTGACAAAAAAGTCCACCCAGCGCTTGGTGATCTCCTGCGATTTCATGAGCTGTTTCATACCCTTCTTGGTCCGCGGTTGACCACGCGGAAAGTTCGTTCAGGCGGCAGGGCCTGGTCGGGTTCCCTGCCGGGTTGTTGCGGGCTGATGGCCCGGGGCGTCAGCTGCGGACCAGGTCCGCGGTTTCGACGCCGAGCGCACTCCGCAGGTCGGTTTCGCGTTCCTGCATTCCGGCGCGGACGGCATCGGCGAAGTCATAGACGCCGTCAGCCAGCCTGCCTACAGCCCTGTTGAGGCCTTCCGGGCCCAAAGCGGACTGGGCCTCAGTGACCTTGCGGAAGGCGATAACGCCGATGGCCACGCCGATTCCCATCCAGACAAGTCGTTTCATGGTGTACTTTCGGGGCTTAGCGGCTGCGGCGGCCGGTGGAGGGCTTCTTGCGGTTGGAGAGCGCACTGCGGACGCCGTAGCTGAACGCGGCCACCTTGATCAGCGGCGAACCTACGGTGGCGGCCACCAGCGACGACAACGCTGAAAGGTTGGCGGAAGCATCAGAGACGTTGGACGAAATGCCGTCCACCTTCTTCAGCTGCTGGTTGGTAGTGGTCACAGTGGCCGTGACCTCATCCATCAGGGGCGTCGCGCCGTCGCTCAGTGACCGGATGGACGTCCGCACCTCGTCTAACACCTTGCCCAGCTTGAGGATGGGCACAGCGAGCAGCAGCACCAGGAGTGCAAACACTCCGGCAGCGACCAGGCCGGCGATATCGCCACCAGTCATAGACGTTCATCTCCTTGAAATTCTGTGGACCGGAACCATTCTGTGCACCCCGCGAACCGCGCCGGGCAGATGTCCCCCAAGTACCTTACATACAAAGAAGCCCGTGGCGCTTGCCACGGGCTTCTTTGGATACGCTGCTGGTATTTAGCGTGCGTAGAATTCGACGACGAGCTGCTCTTCGCAGGTCACCGGGATTTCAGAGCGCTTGGGGCGGCGGACCAGGCGGGCCTGCAGTGCCTCAAGCTTGACGTCCAGGTAGGCCGGGACGGCAGGCAGGACATCGCGGTGTGCGCCGGCTGCTGCAACCTGGAGCGGAACCATGGTCTCGCTGCGGCTGTGGACGTGGACCAGCTGGCCCTCGCCGACGCGGAACGACGGACGGTCAACGCGGATGCCGTCAACCAGGATGTGGCGGTGCACAACCAGCTGGCGGGCCTGGGCGATGGTGCGGGCGAAACCGGCACGCAGGACCAGGGCGTCAAGGCGCATTTCGAGCAGTTCGATGAGGTTTTCACCGGTCAGGCCCTTGGTGCGGCGGGCTTCCTCGAAGGCACGGGTCATCTGTGCTTCGCGGATGCCGTACTGGGCGCGCAGGCGCTGCTTTTCGCGCAGACGTACGGCGTAGTCGGAGTCCTGCTTCTTGCGGGCACGGCCATGCTCACCGGGGCCGTACGGGCGGCGCTCCATGTACTTGGCGGCCTTGGGGGTCAGAGCAATGCCGAGGGACCGCGAGAGGCGGGCCTGACGGCGAGCACGAGTGTTGTTAGCCACTTGTGTCCTTCCAATATCTGCGGTGTGTCAGTGTTACTGGCCTCCTTGATGGAGAGCATCGGCCAACCGCTGCCTTTTGCTACTGGGCGCAGGGCACAGTTCCATCGAACAAAAATTTCGGTGGATTGTGCGTCCGTGCCTTGCCAGACAAACATCTACCTTAGCACGGCGGTTACTTGCCCCGGACAATCTTCCGCAGCCGCTCCAGCCTGGCGGCGATGTCGCGTTCAGCGCCGTTGCCGTTGGGCTGGTAATAGTCCCGGCCCACCAGATCGTCCGGCGGATACTGCTGCGCAGCCACGGCGTGCGGAGCGTCGTGGGCGTATTTGTAGCCTTTACCGTGCCCCAGCTGTTTGGAACCCGGGTAGTGCGAGTCCCTCAGGTGGGGCGGGATGCCGTTGCCCATGCCGGCGCGTACGTCGGCGACGGCCTTGTTGATGCCCATGTAGGCGGCGTTCGATTTTGGCGCCGTCGCAAGGTGGACTACCGCCTCGGCCAGGATGATCCGGCCCTCCGGCATGCCGATCAGTTGCACTGCCTGGGCGGCGGCCACGGCTGTCTGCAACGCCGTGGGATCGGCCATGCCCACGTCCTCGGCCGCTGAGATGACGATGCGGCGGGCCACGAACCGCGGGTCCTCGCCGGCCTCAAGCATGCGCGCCAGGTAGTGGAGGGCGGCGTCAACGTCGGAGCCGCGGATGGATTTGATGAAGGCACTGGCGACGTCATAGTGCTGGTCGCCCGCCCGGTCGTAGCGGACGGCTGCGACGTCCAGGGCCCGTTCGGTGTGCTTGAGTTCCACGGTCACCGGCCCGGCTTCGGCGTCGTCGGCGTCACCGAATGCCACGCCGGCCGCGGCTTCCAGGGCGGTAAGGGCACGGCGGGCGTCGCCGCCGGACAGCCGGACCAGGTGCGCCAGGGCTTCGGGGTCCAGTTCAACCTTGCCGTCCAATCCGCGGGAGTCCGCCACGGCGCGGCTGAGCAGCCCTTCGATGTCCGCGTCGGTGAGCGGCTTGAGGGTCAGCAGCAGGGACCGGGAAAGGAGCGGCGATACCACCGAGAAGGACGGGTTTTCGGTGGTGGCGGCCACCAGGACCACCCAACGGTTTTCCACCCCAGGCAGGAGAGCGTCCTGCTGGGCCTTGTTGAACCGGTGGATCTCGTCAAGGAACAGCACCGTGGTGGTCTTGTACAGGTCACGGGCAGTCAGGGCGTCGTCCATGACGCGGCGGACGTCCTTGACGCCGGCGGTAATCGCGGAGAGCTCCACGAACTTGCGGCCCGGCCCGCGGGCGATCACATGGGCCAGCGTGGTTTTTCCCGTCCCCGGCGGTCCCCACAGGATCAGCGAACTTGGTCCGGCCGGTCCGGCGGCGTCGGCTCCGGCTGCCAGCTGGCGCAGCGGCGACCCCTGGCCCAGCAGGTGCTGCTGGCCCACAACGTCGTCGAGGGTGCGGGGCCGCATGCGGACGGCCAGCGGACTGCGTGGTGAGGAGCTCACGGGTGCGCTGCCCGCGGCGGCCGAATCGCCGTCGTCGTCATTGCCTTGCCCCGGCCCAAAGAGATCATCCACATAGATAGGCTACTTCCAGTCACCCGGCGATCCCGCCACAGCTATCCGGAAGGAACCCGAACCTGCCATGACCATCAATGCCGCCGGCAGCGGACGCTCCCCCTCGGTCCGGACGGCGTTTGTTTCCGGTTCACGGCTGGCCGGCTGGACCGGGCGGTTCGCCGCCAGCCACGACGGTTTCGTACTAAGGGAAGACGACGACGGCGTGCGGCTCCTGGCCGGTGACGGCGCCGAAGCGCTCCTTGAAGCTCCCTGGCCCGCCCATGGGCGGCCCGGACGGGGAGCCGGCCCGCTGGAACGCCTCGCGTCGCTGGCCGCCCAGCCACGCCGGTGCGGCCTGCTCCTGGTCAGGCGCGGCGGCTATGGTGTCGGCATTGCCGCCGAGGGCCTCTTGCTGGCCTCCAAGGCGGGCACCAGGTATGTCCAGTCCCGCACCGCGGCCGGCGGGCAGTCACAACAGCGGTTTGCCCGGCGCCGGTCCAACCAGGCTGACGCCCTGGTGGATGCCGTGGCGTTGCAGGCCGCCCAGGTGTTTGCGGCCGAACCCTTCGAATATGTCTGCCCGGGCGGGGACAGGGCCCTCGCCGAAGCGGTCCTGGGACACCCGGCGCTGGCCAGGTGGGCCGGCCTGCACCGCCTGGCGTACCTGGATGTGCCGGAGCCACGGGCCGCCGTCGTTAAGAAGGCCGCCTCCGACGCCTGTTCCATCCGGATCACCGTCACGGACCCGCCAGGGCTGTAGCTTCCGCCATTCGACTGTGCCCGTGCCGGCGCGACGTTCCGCAAATCATCCGGGCAGAGAGCCGTCGAACCGGGTTGACGGGCCGTGGCGGTGCTTGGGTCAGCAGCCGGTCAGCTGCCGCTTGGGCCGTTCCTGGCGGTAGGCGTAGCGGCCGGTTTCCCGGAATCCGGCGTTGGCGTACAGCGCCTGGGCTCCGTGGTTCGCTGCGGTGACGAGCAGCCAGTACCCGGCAAGGTCCCGCTCCGCCCCCGCCGTAAGGAGCGTATCCAGGACGGCGGTCCCGTAACCGCGTCGGCGTGCCTCGGGGCTCGTCGCCATGGAGTACAGGCCGCCCCGCGCCCCTGGCCCGGTGTCCGGAAGGGCAAGGCGTCCGACGGCGGCGGGCCGGCCGGCGCTGTCCCGGACCAGGGCGTACACGGCAGGGCAGCCCTGGAGGATGGTCCGGGCGATGGCCAGTTCGTCGTCACCCCCGCGTCCGTCCACCGCCCACCACACGGCAAGCCATTCGGCAGAGGGAACAGAATCGAGCTCGACGGCCCGGCGCGGCTCCGTAACCCGGGCGAGGCGCGCTGGCCCCCGGGTCATGAGCAGGGTTTCGGACTGCGTGGTGAAACCCTCCACGTCCAGGAAGGTATTGAGGGCAGCCGCTTCGGCGGTGGCGGTGACCTGGAAGATCAGGGGCAGCCGGCGGCTGCGGTACCAGGACCGGGCATCCCGCAGCAGCCCGGCCAGCTCCGGCTCCCCCGCACCGCTGGCGGGCCTCGGCCAGACCGAATTGGCCCGCTGGGTCACTCCCCCGGCAGCACGAAGAACCCAGGGGCCCAGGTCGTGGCGTTCCGGCGCAGGCCATGCCGCGTCCATGGCGGCTTCGAGGCCAGGGAATCCGGCCACATCGGCGTCAAGTTGGGTGCTGGACACGGCAATCTCCTCCAAGGTGGGTTAAGCAGGAGCAGGAGGCACCCCCGACGAATCCGGGGGCCTCCTGCCGCTCAGCGAGGTGCGTTACTTGACCGCTTCGGCCTTCCTGGCCTCGACGGGCTTGACCGCCTCAGGCTTGAAATCGACGCCGGCTTCCTTGCGCTGCTGCGCAGTGATGGGTGCCGGGGCAGCGGTCAGCGGATCGAAACCGCCGCCTGACTTCGGGAAGGCAATGACGTCGCGGATGGACTCGACACCGGCCAGCAGCGAAACCACGCGGTCCCAGCCGAACGCGATGCCGCCGTGCGGGGGCGCTCCGTACTTGAACCCCTCGAGGAGGAACCCGAACTTGGTCTGGGCGTCTTCCTTGTCCAGACCCATCAGTTCGAAGACGCGTTCCTGCACGTCACGCTGGTGGATACGGATGGAACCGCCGCCGATCTCGTTGCCGTTGCAGACGATGTCGTAGGCGTAGGACAGCGCGGACTCGGGGTCCTTGTCGAACGTGTCGAGGAACTCCGGCTTGGGCGAGGTGAAGGCGTGGTGCACAGCGGTCCACTGGCCTGCGCCCACTGCGACGTCGCCCGAAGCGACGGCGGCAGCAGCCGGCTCAAACATCGGTGCGTCGACAACCCAGCAGAAAGCCCAGTCCTTGGGATCGATCAGGCCGGTGCGGTGGCCGATTTCAACGCGGGCAGCACCCAGCAGTGCACGGGACGGGGTCTTTTCGCCGGCGGCGAAGAAGATGCAGTCACCGGGCTTGGCGCCGACGGCGTCGGCCAGGCCAGCGCGTTCGGTGTCGGTCAGGTTCTTCGCGACCGGACCGGCGAGCTCGCCATCTTCCTTGTAAAGGACGTACGCCAGGCCCTTGGCCCCGCGCTGCTTGGCCCACTCCTGCCAGGCATCAAGTGCACGGCGTGCCTGCGAAGCTCCGCCCGGCATGACCACGGCGCCAACATAGGGTGCCTTGAATACGCCGAAGTTGGTGTCCTTGAAGAACTCCGTGAGCTCCGTCAGTTCCTGGCCGAAGCGGAGATCGGGCTTGTCCGAACCGTAGCGGGCCATGGCGTCCGCGTAGGTGATGCGCTGGATAGGCGTGGGGATCTCCACGTCGATGAGCTTCCAGACAGCCTTGACGATGTTCTCGCCGAGGCGGATGACGTCGTCCTGGTCCACGAAGCTGGCCTCAATGTCCAGCTGGGTAAATTCCGGCTGGCGGTCCGCGCGGAAGTCCTCGTCGCGGTAGCAGCGGGCAATCTGGTAGTACTTCTCGAAACCGCCCACCTGCAGCAACTGCTTGAACAGCTGGGGCGACTGCGGAAGGGCGTACCAGGAGCCCGGTGCCAGGCGGGCCGGAACCAGGAAGTCTCGGGCACCTTCGGGCGTGGACCGGGTCAGCGTGGGCGTCTCGATCTCCACGTAACCTTCGTCGTGGAGCAAGTCGCGGGCCACCCGGTTGGCTTCGGAGCGCAGCCGGATGTTGCGGCTGGGGCCGGGGCGGCGGAGATCAAGGTAGCGGTGCTTCAGGCGGGCTTCCTCGCCCACTTCCACGTGCTCATCAATCTGGAACGGCAGCGGATCGGAGGTGTTGAGCACCGTGACGTCCTCGGCGATGACTTCGATCTCACCCGTGCCAAGCGCAGGGTTTTCGTTGCCCTCGGGGCGCTTGGAGACGGTGCCGGTCACCTGCAGGACGTACTCGTTGCGCAGCCCGTGGAACACTTCCTCCTCGCGGACCACAATCTGTGCCACGCCGGACGCATCACGCAGGTCCACGAAGGCCACACCACCGTGGTCACGGCGGCGGCCTACCCAGCCGGCCAGGGTTACGGTTTGTCCAATGTGCTCGGAACGAAGGGATCCGAGGTCATGTGTGCGAAGCACAGCACACCTTTCTAGAGGAAACAGCGGGAAAAACTTAGGGAAGGTCTCGATGGTTCCGGGACCGGTTCCGTCCGAGTTTACCCGTAGGACGGAAGCCGACGTCCACGGCCGGAGCTCTGGCAGGACGGAGAGCAGCGAGGAGCCCTGCTCAGGGGACGTGGGCAGGAACGGCGTCGGCGGTTGCCACCTGCACCACGAGGTCGGCGGCCGGCGGCATCCACGTCTCCGGGGCGGCCACTACCTGTTCACCGGACCGGATGTCCTTGACCTGGTGAGTGCCGTCGTCGTCCGTGAACCAGACGAACGGGATGCCCCGGCGGTCCGCGAACTTGATCTGCTTGCCGAACTTTTCGGCCTTGGCGGCCACCTCGGTGGGAATCCCCCGGCTGCGCAACTGGGCGGCGACGTCCTGCGCAGCGCCCCAGCTGTCGTCGTGCGCGAGGGCCACAAGGACCGCCGTGGGCACGGAACGGGAGGCTTTGGCCAGCTCCTGGCTCAGGATGCGCGAAACCAGCCGGGTCACGCCGATGGACAGGCCGACGCCGGGGAACTTCCGGTTGCCTTTGGAAGCCAGGGCGTCGTACCTGCCGCCCGAGCAGATGGAACCCAGCTGCTCGTGTCCCACCAGGACGGTCTCCACCACGGTGCCCGTGTAGTAGTCCAGGCCGCGGGCAATACTAAGGTCCGCCAGCACCTTGCCGGGTGCGCGCTGGACGGCCGCGTCGATGACCTGCTCCAGCTCGTTAAGCCCCTCGTCGAGCAGGTCGTTGCTGACGCCGAGAGCACGGACCTGGGCCACGAAGGACGTGTCCCCGGTACGGATGCCGGCAAGCTGCAGGGCCTTCTGTGCCTGCTCATCGGTGGCGCCGAGTTCGGATTTCAGGAGTTCGGCAACCTTGGCCGGACCGATCTTTTCCAGCTTGTCGATGCTGCGCAGGACGCCCGCGGTGTCCGTCAGGCCGATGCCGCGGTAGAAGCCCTCGGCCAGTTTGCGGTTGTTGACCCGGAGCTGGAAGTCCGGGATGGGAAGCGCACTGAGTGCCTCGGCGATGACCAGGGCGATTTCAACGTCATAGCGGAACGGCAGCTCGCCATCGCCCACGACGTCGATGTCCGCCTGGGTGAATTCACGGGCGCGGCCTTCCTGGGGGCGTTCGCCGCGCCAGACCTTCTGGATCTGGTAACGCCGGAAGGGGAAGGCCAGGTAGCCGGCGTTTTCAACGACGTAGCGGGCGAAGGGAACCGTCAGGTCGAAGTGCAGCGCCAGCGCGTGCTGGTCGGCTTTGCCGCCCCGGTCCAGGGTCCCGCCCTCATCGTCCTGGAGCCGGCTGAGCCCGTAGACTTCCTTGTCGATCTCGCCCTTGCGCAGCAGCTGTCCCACCGTTTCCACCGAACGCGTCTCAATCGAGGCGAAGCCGTGCAGCTCAAAGACACGGCGCAGGGTATCCAGCACATGTAGCTCCACCAGCCGCTCCTCGGGAAGCCACTCGGGGAATCCGGACAGGGAGGCGGTGCGTGCCATGGAAGTTCTCTCCTCTTAAGGTGCCGGACGCCAGCCGCGTCCCGCCCGTCGGGGCGCCCTGCGGCGGCTGTCCAGCCTGTCATGCATAAACTATGTGCGGCAGTCAGTTTATGCGTCATCGGTGTGCATCTCTAATACGCCGGACCTGCAGGGCCTGGCCGTCAGAGGTCTGCGCCCGGTGCCACCACGGACCCTGGCGCAACCAGGCAGTACAGAGACAACACAGCCACACATGAGGAGGAGCCTTGGCGGCCAGTTCACGCAGTGCCCGCGAAGCAAAACGGCGTATCCATCAGATGGAGGCCAAACGCGAGCTGAGGCGGGACCAGGAACAGCGGCGCAAGCGCGACAACCTGGTCGCCGCCGGCGCCGGAACCGCCGCCGTGGTGCTCGCCGTCGTGCTTCAGCTGACGGCCTTCGCCGGCAACCCCACCGAGGATGAGTTTGCTGCCACCGAAGCCGGCCTCACCAACCCGTCGGCGTCGGCCACTCCGTCAGCACCGGCAACTAACGGGCCCAACATTCCGGCCGCCGGCACCGCGGCGGGGAAGACGTTCACCGGGGATCTCGTGCTGAACGGCAAGCCACTGGGCGTCGAACTCAACGGAACCACCGCACCGCAGGCCGCCGCGGTCTTCAAGTCCCTCAGCGACGAGGGCTTCTACAACGGCAAGAGCTGCCACCGGCTCACCACCTCGGACGCCTTCGGGGTGCTGCAGTGCGGCTCCGCGAACGGCGACGGGCAGGGCGATCCCAACTACACGTGGGGCCCCCTGGAAAACACCCCGGCGGACAACTCCTACCCGGCCGGAACCATTGCCGTGGCACGGAGCGGCAACAACGCCTACGGCAACGGAACGCAGTTCTTCATCGTCTACAAAGACACGAACATTCCAGCGGATTCCGCCGGCGGCTACACCGTGGTGGGCAAGGTGACCTCAGGCCTGGACGTGGTGACCGGCATCGCTGCCGAAGGGATCACCCCGGGCAGCAGCGACACGGACGGCGCGCCCGTTCAAGCAGTCACGATAGACTCGTTTTCTCTGAAGTAGGAAGCCCGGCCATGGCGGCCGCGGTGCAGGACGTGAGCAGTTCCCTCCAAGCGAAAGACTTTTAGCGGTGACAGACAGTCAGAAATCCGACGAAACAGCAGCAGACGTGACCGACGCGGCGGCTCCCGCCACGGACGCAGAAACTGCAGCAACCAGCGCAACGGCCCCGGAAGCCGCGACCGAAGGCGTGGAGGAGGCCGGCGCACAGGCAGAACAGCCCGCCGAGGCTCCTGCCCCGGACGCAGAACCGGCAGCCCCTGCCCCGTCTCCTGCACCCGGACCCCGGCCTTCGGCCCCGTCCCCTGCAGCTTTCGCGTCACGTCCAAAGCCGGCGGCTGCTGCACCGGCCGCTGCCGTGGCACCTGCGGCACCAGCCACCTCGCCTGCTGAGGCAGCCAAATGGGGACGCGTGGAAGGCGACGGCCACGTCTTCCTGACGATCGACGGCGGAGAACACGCCGTCGGGCAGTACCCGGGCGTCAGCGATGACGAAGCGCTGGCTTACTTCGCGCGGAAGTACGACGACGTCGTGGCCCAGATCGTGCTCCTTGAACAGCGCGTAAGCTCCAAGGCGCCCAGCACCGACATGCAGAAAACTGTCACCCACCTCCACGAACAGCTTGCGGAACGCAACATGGTGGGCGACCTCCGGGCGGCCGAAGCCCGGTTGGACACCCTGGCGACCCACATTGCCGAGCTGGAAAAGACGGAAAAGGCAGAGCACGACGCCGTCCGGGCGGCTGAACTTGCAGCCCGCGAAGCCATCGTGTCCGAGGCCGAGGAGATCTCCGGGCAGGACCCGGCGCAGACCCAGTGGAAGACCTCAAGTGCCCGGATGAACGAGCTGTTCGAAAACTGGAAGGCCGCACAGAAGAGCGGCGTCCGGTTGGGCCGCAGCAACGAGGACGCCCTCTGGAAGCGCTTCAGGGCGGCCCGCACCGTGTTTGACCGGCACCGCCGGGCCTACTTCTCCCAGTTGGACAGCAACAATTCCGCTGCGAAGACCGCCAAGGAAAAGCTGATTTCCGAGGCTGAGGCCCTGTCCAGCTCCACCGACTGGGGCTACGCCGCGGGCGAATACCGCCGCCTCATGGACCAGTGGAAGGCATCACCCCGCGCCAGCCGCAAGGACGATGACGCACTGTGGGCACGTTTCCGTGCCGCGCAGGATGTCTTCTTCACGTCCCGGCAGGCTGCCAACGACGAGATCGACCAGGAATACTCCGCAAACCTGACGGTCAAGGAAGCCCTCCTGGCCGAGGCCAACACGATCCTCCCGATTAAGGACCTGGCGGGTGCCAAGAAGGCGCTGCAGTCCGTCCGTGACCGGTGGGAAGAGGCCGGAAAGGTCCCGCGGGCCGACATGGGCAGGATCGAAGCCGGGCTGCGCAAGGTCGAAGACGCCGTCCGGCAGGCCGAAGAAGAACAGTGGCAGCGTTCGAACCCCGAGCGCAAGGCGCGTACCAACAGTGCCCTGTCACAGCTCGAGAGCGCCATTGCCGGCCTGCAGGATGACCTTGCCAAGGCAGAACAGAGCGGTGACGAGCGCAAGATTAAGGCAGCCAGGGAAGCCCTTGAGGCACGCCAGGCCTGGCTCGACCAGATCCAGCGTTCCGCCAGCGAGTTGAGCTGACGCCTTTCCTGTTTGACGACGCCGCAGGCCCGGTTCCGGTTATCCACATAACCCGAATCGGGCCTGCGTGTATCAGGACCTCCTTGGCAGGATGGAGGAATGGCCTCACCATCTGATTCCACGCCGGCCGGAGCTGGGTTGGAGTATCCGCCGCCGCACCACACGGCCCCGGCGCGGTTCCCGGAACTCTATGCGCCCGGGCGGCCTTTCGCCTGGCCAGAACTGCAGTCACTGGCCGCCGACGGGATCCTGGCCCGCTTCCATCAGCATGGCTACACCCTCCCGGGATCTGCCGCCTCTGCCCAATTGCGTGCCCGTGCTGCCGCCGGCTCCGTGCCGTCCCAGGTCCGGCAGCGCGTCGTGGCGGGACGGATGACTGCAGCCTGGATCTACGGCTGTGCTGACGAGCCGGACCGCCTTGCCCTCCTGGTGGACGCCAAGCGCCGCGTTTCGAGCCTGCGGAATACCCGGGGCTGCACGCTGCACGAGGTGAAGCTGGGTCCCTTCGACGTGGTCAGCATGGGCGGACTCATGGTGTCCAGCCCACTGCGGACCGCTCTGGATATCGCCCTGCATGTGGACGCCGAACGTGCCGTTCCCACGCTGGCGAACCTGCTGGCCCGCCCCGAAAAGGACGTGCGGTTGCGGCTGCTGGTGCTCGCGATCGAGGCGACCCCGCGCGTGCCACACAAAAAGGCGGCACTGGAAAAGCTTTCCCGGCTAGCTCCGGCGCTTGTTCCCGGTGGTGCGGTAGACATCAAAGACCCCGTCGATCCGGCGGACGGCGCTGAGGACGTGGCTGAGGTACTTGGGGTCACCCATCTCGAAAGCAAACTTTGAAATGGCAACTCTGTCGGTGGAGGTGTGGACACTGGCAGCCAGGATATTCACATGATTTTCCGACAGGATTCGCGTCACATCCGAGAGCAGTGACTTGCGGTCGAGCGCCTCAACCTGGATTTCCACCAGGAATACGCTGGACTGGGTGGGTGCCCAATCCACATCAACAATCCTGTCCGGCTGATCCTTGAGGTCCGAGATGTTGGTGCAGTCTGTGCGGTGCACAGACACCCCTGACCCCCGTGTGACGAAGCCGAGGATGGGATCCGGCGGCACGGGGGTGCAGCAACGTGCCAGTTTGACCCACACATCACCCACACCGCGGACCACAACACCGGAATCGGAGAACCGTGCCTTGGTGACCTGGGTGGGAATGCTGACTTCGCTGATGTCGTCGTCGGCGTTTTCGGTGCCGCCGAGGCTTTCGACTAGCTTCTCCATGACGGACTGCGCGGACGTGTGGCCGTCTCCCACACCGGCGTACAGGCCGGAAATATCCACGTACTTGAATTCTTCGGCCACGGTGGCGAGGGCCTCGTGCGTCATCAGCCGCTGCAGCGGCAGATTCTGCTTCCGCATGGCACGGGTCAGCAGCTCCTTGCCGCGGTCAATCGCCTCTTCGCGGCGTTCCTTGCTGAACCACTGGCGGATCTTGTTCCGTGCCCGGGCGCTCTTGACGAAGTGTTGCCAGTCCTGGCTGGGCCCTGCGCCTTCCGCCTTGGAGGTGAAGATCTCCACCCAGTCGCCGTGGTTGAGTTCACTGTTGAGGGGAACCAGTTTCCCGTTGACGCGGGCACCGATGGTGCGGTGCCCCACCTCGGTGTGGACCGCGTAGGCGAAGTCCACCGGTGTGGATCCGGCAGGCAGCGCCATGACCTCACCTTTGGGCGTGAAGACGAAAACTTCACGGGCGTTGATCTCGAATCGGAGCGAATCGAGGAATTCGCCCGGATCGGAGGTCTCCTGCTGCCAGTCAACCAGGGAACGCAGCCACCCCATATCGCCGTCCCGGGGGCTGCCCGGGCCCACCGCCGCGCGGTTGGGCTGGTCCTTGTACTTCCAGTGCGCTGCCACGCCGTACTCTGCGCGGCGGTGCATTTCATGGGTGCGGATCTGGATTTCCACGGGCTTGCCGCCGGGGCCGATGACCGTGGTGTGCAGCGACTGGTACATGTTGAACTTGGGCATCGCAATGTAGTCCTTGAACCTGCCGGGCAGCGGGTTCCAGCGCGAGTGCATGGTGCCGAGTGCGGCGTAACAGTCCCGGACGGAGTCAACGAGGACCCGGACGCCCATGAGGTCGTTGATGTCGTCGAAGTCCTTGTCCCTGACGATCATCTTCTGGTAGATCGAGTAGTAGTGCTTGGGGCGGCCCGTGATGGTCGCCTTGATCTTGGCCGTACGGAGGTCGTCGGTGATCTGGTCGCGGATGACGCCGAGGCTCTTCTCACGCTCCGGGGTCCTGTCCCCCACCATCCGGACAATCTCTTCGTAGACCTTCGGATACAGCGCTGCGAAGGACAGGTCTTCGAGTTCCCACTTGATGGTGTTCATGCCCAGGCGGTGTGCCAGCGGCGCGAAGATTTCGAGTGTTTCGCGGGCCTTGCGGGCGGACGATTCGGCGGAGACGAACCTCCATGTCCTGGCGTTGTGCAGCCGGTCCGCGAGCTTGATCATGAGCACCCGGATGTCTTTGGCCATGGCTACGACCATTTTGCGGACGGTCTCGGACTGTGCTGCCTCGCCGAAGCTGACCTTGTCCAGCTTGGTCACGCCGTCCACCAGCATGGCCACTTCGGGACCGAAATCACGCTTCAGGTCCGCCAGGGTGTAAGGGGTGTCCTCAACGGTGTCGTGCAGGAGGGCCGCCGCCAGGGTGGTCCCGCTCAAACCGAGTTCGGCAAGAATGGTGGCCACCGCCACCGGGTGGGTGATGTAGGGGTCGCCGCTCTTGCGTTTCTGTCCCCGGTGGCTGCGTTCAGCGACATCGAATGCGCGCTGGATGAGGTCGAAGTCCTCTTTGGGGTTGTTGGCCCGGACGGTGCGCAGCAGCGGCTCAAGGATGGGTGAATAGGTGGCGGCGCCACGGCCGGTCAGGCGGGCAAGCCTTGAACGGGTGCGCTCCCTGCGGCCGGGGAACGTGGCGCGGGTGCCGGAGTTGTCGACCGGCACCAAGGATCCGGGGCGCGCCGATGCAGCCACCCCGGTATGGCCACCGGTGGAATTGTTTTCTCCCTGAGCCGTTGGCGCCGACGCCGAACGTTCTTCCAATGAAGCACCCCTCACCACCGTCTTAATTACCTCAGTCTATTCCTCCGCACGCAGAGATTTATAACCGGGGCACTTAAACGACCACGGGCCGGACAGTGTGATTTCCACACCGTCCGGCCCGTGGCCGGGAACACCGGCTGGACCGGCGCGGGTTATGTCGATCAGGCCTGGGCAGGCTCCGTTGAAGCGTTGCGCTCGGCGGAGCTGCTGCGCCGCTGCTCCACACGCCGGGCCTGCTTGACCAGGTCCGGTTCGTTCTGCCGCAGCCAGGCGTACATCGGCGCCGCCACGAAGATGGTGGCCGCCGTACCGATCAGGATTCCCACGAACAGTGCGAGCGACAGGTCGCGCAGTGTTCCCGCGCCCAGAAGGCCGGCGCCGATGAACAGGATGGCGCCCACCGGGAGGATCGCCACCATCATGGTGTTGATGGAACGCACCAGCGTCTGGTTCACGGCAAGGTTGACTTCCTCGGCGAACGTGCGGCGGGTTGAGGAGTCAATCTCCGCCGTGTTCTCGCGGATCTTGTCGAAGACCACCACGGTGTCGTAGAGGGAGTAGCTGAGCACCGTCAGGAACCCGATGATGGCGGACGGGGTCACCTCAAAGTCGCTGAGGGCGTAGACGCCGGCGGTGATGAACATGGTGACGAGCATCCCGGCGAGGGCCGAGACGGACATCTTCCACGTACGGAAGTACAGGGCCATCAGCACGGCCGCCAGGAGGACAAAAACCACCAGGCCGATCAGGGCCTGCTTGGTGACGTCGGCACCCCAGGTGGGTCCCACGAACGTGGAGGTAACTTCGTTCTCGGTGACACCGTAGGCGGTATGCAGCCCCTCCTTGATGCGCAGCGTCTCGTCATCCGTGAGCTTGTCCGTCTGGATGCGCATGGTGGTTCCGGCCACGTTGGCCACACGCGGAACACTGCCGGCCACAACATCCGTGACGGCCTTCTCCCCCACCGTGGCGTCCGTGGTCTTCACGTTGGAGACCGTGAATTCCGAGCCGCCCCGGAACTCGATACCCAGGTTGAACCCGCCCTTGGCTACAGGAATGATGATGGACAGCGCCACACCCACCAGCGCGATCAGGAACCAGATTTTCTTGGCTCCCACGAATTCGTAGGAGCGCTTCCCGGTGTAGAGCTCGTTGCCGAAATTGGCGAAGCCTGACATTACTTGTTCTCCTTCGCAGCGGTCTTCGAGGGACCGGCGAGCTGTTCCTGCTTCTCCGCCAGCCGCCGTTCGGCAATGGTCATCCTGCGTTCCGCTTCCGCGGCGGCTCCCGCATTCTTGGCACGGACATTGGCCGGACGGTCTTCGGGGGTCCGGACGCGGCCGGCACCGCGGTAGAGCGGTACGGCGCCGAGGCGCTTGGGGTCAAGCCCGGAGAACCGGTGGCCTTCGCCGAAGAAGCGCGTCCGCGCCAGCAGCTGCAGCGTCGGGTGGGTGAACATGAAGACCACAATGAGGTCGGCGATGGCGGTCAGGCCGAGCGTGAAGGCGAAGCCCCGCACGTTGCCCACCGCGACGAAGTAGAGGACCAGCGCGGCCAGCAGGTTGACGGCCTTGGAGGCGAGCACGGTGCGCTTGGCCCGCTTCCAGCCGTTCTCGACGGCGGAGACCAGGCCGCGTCCTTCACGCAGCTCATCGCGGATACGTTCGAAGTAGACGATGAACGAGTCAGCCGTCTGGCCGATGGCCACGATGATGCCCGCAACGCCGGCCAGGGACAGACGGTAATTTTCCGTCCAGCCCAGGATGGCGATGGCCAGGTACGTCAGGACGCCTGCCACCACCAGCGAGGCGATGGTCACGAAGCCCAGGGCACGGTACTGGAAGAGCGAATAGACCACCACCAGGAGCAGCCCGATGAGGCCGGCCAGCAGGCCCATGCGCAACTGCTCGCCACCCAGGGTCGCCGAGATCTGCTGTTCACTCTGGATCTCGAAGCTGATGGGGAGGGCGCCGAAGCGCAGCTGGTCCGACAGTGCCTTCGCTGTCTGCTCGGTGAAGCCGCCCGTGATCTGCGGACGGCCGTCCGTGATGACAGCCAGTGAACGCGGAGCGGAAATGACCTGGTCGTCGAGGACGATGGCGAACTGTGCCTTGGGGTCGTTGCCCGACTCGCCGCCGGCGGCCACGTAGAACTGGTTGAGGCGCTCGGTGACCTCCTTGAACTTCGCGGTACCTTCCTCATTGAACTGGATGTTGACTGCCCAGTCGTTGGTGACGGCTCCCTGGGCGCCCTGCTGCAGCTGGAACGAGGAAGTGACGATGTTGCTGCCCTTCACCTCGACAGGTCCCAGGATGTACTTGATGGCCGGGCTCGTGTCCGTTGCCGGTTCACACGTGACCAGCGGCTTGGTCGGATCCGAACGCTCGGCCTTCTCGGCTGAGGCGTTGTCACAGTCCAGGGCCTCGAACTCGCGGTAGATTTCCGGCGTGATCCAGTTGATGTCGCTGCTGTTGGCGGGCGCCGCGGTTGGCTTGGGCAGCTGATCCTCGGGTGCCCGGGACTCCTCCGGAACAACAGCTCCGGCTCCGTTCAGGAGCACGGGCCGGAAGTTCATGTCCGCGGATGCCTGGATAAGGTCGCGGGTGGCAGTGGACGGCGTGCCGGGGAGGCTCACCACCACGTTGCGGCCTGACTGCGTGCTGATTTCCGCTTCGGCCACGCCGGAACCGTCAACGCGTTGGCGGATGATCGCCACGGCCTGGTTCAGCTGTTCCTCATTAATGTCAGAACCGCCCTCGACCTTTGGCGCCAGGATCATCTGGGTACCGCCTTCGAGGTCAAGTGCCAGCTTGGGCGACCAGCTTGCCTGTCCGGCGGCGGTGCCGGCGGCCAGGACGGCGGTCAACGCGGCGATGATTACGCCCAGCCAGACCAGGACCCTGAGGCCGGGTTTCTTGGGGCCAGTTCGTGCCATTGTCGATCTTTCTCTTATTCACGGAGGAACCGCCGGTGCGCATGTGCACCGGCGGTTGTCCGCAGCGGTAGAGGGGTTAAGGAGCCGGAAGGGCTAGCTGTCCTTCTTGCCCTCATCGTTGAGGCGCTTCAGGGTTTCGTCCGGGGTCTCGGCCGGGAACGCTGTTGTCTCGGCGGCCGTGGCCGGCGCAGCCGTGGTGCCGGCGGCTTCCGGAGCGGTCAGGGACGAGGCATCGTCCGGTACGGCGGGAGCAGCGGCTTCCGGCGCAACGGCCGGTTCCATCACCTTGGTGACGGACTGCCGGTGCACGGTGGCCAGGTTGCCCGGCGAGAGTTCCAGGGTGACCTTGTTTTCGGCCTCATCGATGTCAACGATCCGGCCGAAGAGTCCGAAGCTGGTCATGACATCGACGCCCGGGCCGAACTTCGACTGGAGCTCCGCCTGCTGCTGCTGCGTCTTCTTGTTGCGGCGGAACATCATGAAGATGAACACGCCGAGCATGACGAACAGGAGAATTGACATTGGATCCAAGGGGAATTCCGTCCTTTGTGGTACCTGGCTGGTTTTCCGGCAGCGCCGGACTTTGTCTGTGCCGGGCGGAACAGTCATGGAAGCCGATCCCTGACGGACCTCCTGCACCGGCAGCGCGACCAACAGGCCATGCGCACAACAAAGACCCGAACGTGCCGAGCGTCATACCAGTCTAAGGGGAAAAGCTGGAGGGAGCCTGTTATTGGCTCTCCGGGGCCCAGTCCCCCGGGACCTCGGCACCCGTTTCGCGGTCAAAGAGATCCAGCTGTTCCTGGCCGAACACGCCGGCGGGGATGGCGTAGCCAAGGTGTGTCCAGGCCGGTGCCATGGCGATGCGGCCACGCGGGGTGCGGCCCAGGAGACCTTCGCGGACGAGGAACGGCTCCGCCACCGTCTCCACTGTTTCGGTTTCTTCGCCGACGGCGATCGCAAGGGTGGAGAGCCCCACGGGCCCCCCGCCGAACTTGGTGATCAGCGCCTCAAGGACGGAACGGTCCAGCCGGTCGAGCCCCTTCTTGTCCACCTCATACATGTCGAGTGCTGCCGACGCGGAGCGGGCATCGATCTGGTCTACTCCGTGCACCAGGGCCCAGTCGCGCACGCGGCGCAGCAGCCGGTTGGCGATGCGGGGCGTGCCCCGGGACCGGCCCGCGATCTCGCTGAAGCCGGCAGAATTGACCTTCAGGTCCAGCAGGCCGGCGGAACGCCGCAGGACAAGTTCGAGCTCCGGAACCGAGTAGAACTCCAGGTGGCCGGTGAAACCGAAGCGGTCCCGCAGCGGACCGGGAAGCAGCCCGGCCCGGGTGGTGGCACCCACCAGAGTGAACGGGGGAAGTTCCAGCGGGATGGCGGTGGCGCCCGCGCCCTTGCCCACCACGATGTCCACACGGAAATCCTCCATGGCCATGTAGAGCATTTCCTCGGCCGGCCTGGACATGCGGTGGATTTCGTCGAGGAAGAGGACCTCGCCCTCGGACAGCGAGGACAGGATGGCGGCGAGGTCTCCGGCATGTTGGATGGCGGGGCCGCTGCTGATGCGCAGCGGTGCGTTCATTTCCGCCGCCACAATCATGGCGAGGGTGGTCTTGCCGAGACCCGGCGGACCCGAAAAAAGCACGTGGTCGGCGCTGCGGCCGCGCATGCGGGACGCCTTCAGGACCAGGGACAGCTGCTTCCGCACGCGGTGCTGGCCCACGAAGTCGTCCAGGTTCTTGGGGCGGAGCGCGGCTTCAATGGCGCGTTCCTCAGGCTCCTCCCCCGCTGCCACCAGTGACGGTTCAGCCACGGCTGCCTACGCGGTTGCCTGCCCGCGCACCGTCCTGGCCGAGCCAGCGGAGGGTGGTCCGGAGGATTTCCGGGACGTTGCCGCGGAAGGACACTTCGGGCTCGTCCGCCAGGGCCTTGTCGATGCTCGACGACGCGTCCTTTTCGGACCAGCCCAGGCTGGTCATGGCGGCAACCACCTGCGGTTTCCAGCTGGCCTCCGCCGCGGTGGTGGCGGCAGCGGGAGCCGTGCCGTGCGGAACAAGCTTGCCTGCCAGCTCAAGGACAATCCGTCCCGCTACCTTCGGACCGATCCCGGGAACCTTGGTGAAGGTCTTGTTGTCGCCGGTATGCGCCGCAACGCGGATCGCCTCAGGTTCATGGACCGCCAAAACGGCCAGTGCGAGGCGCGGGCCCACGCCGCTCACACTCAGCAGGACCTCGAAAACTTCACGTTCGTCGTCGTCCGCAAAACCAAACAGCGTCATCGAATCTTCGCGGACGATCAGGGAGGTGAAAACTTTTCCCTCTTCGCCAACGTGGAGCCTGCTGAGGGTTTGGGGGGTGGCGTAGACGCTCATGCCCGCACCGTTCAAGTCGATGACGGCCGTGGACAGGCCTACGTGCGCTACGGTTCCGCGGAGGAAACTGATCAAGGCCTGGCTCCTGCTTGTGCTGCCGGCCCGCTGCCTGGCAAGAGGCGGAGCCGGTTATCCGAACATATTTACGAATACCCTAGCAAGCTGCAGGGACATTCAGCGTGCGCGGCGCGCCTTCGCTTCGGCCTCGGCCCATGCCCGCTGGGCCGGTGTCAGTGCCGAACTGCCCGGACCGGTGGTGGCAACCGATGCCCCGCTTCCGGCGCGCCAGGCGTGCGTGATGGCCAGTGCCAGGGCGTCCGCGGCATCGGCCGGACGGGGCGGCGCGTCGAGGCGGAGGATCTTGGTGACCAGCTTGGTCACAGCGTCCTTGTTCGACGAGCCACTGCCCGTTACGGCGGCCTTGACCTCCGACGGCGTATGGAGCGCCACCGGGATCCCCCGCCGCGCCGCTGCTGCAATCACTACGCCGGAGGCCTGCGCCACACCCATCACGGTGCTGACGTTCAACTGCGAGAAAACCCGTTCGACGGCGAGCACCTGGGGCTCATAGCGATCAAGCCATTCGTCGATGGCAGTCGCGATCACAAGCAGCCGCTGGTCCAGGGATTCGTCGGGCGAGGTTCCGACGACGCCGACGGCCACCATGGTGGCACGCCGGTTCCGCTCGACGTCCACCACCCCGATGCCGCAGCGGGTCAGGCCTGGGTCCACGCCCAGGACACGGAGAGTCATGGGGACGGAGTATGGCGGGATGGGCGCTGCTGCGGCGGGCGCAGGTCAGCTGGCAAAGCCGCCGCTTACTCTGATTCCAGGGCGGCCTGGACTTCATCGCTGAGATCGGCGTTGCTGTAGACGTTCTGCACGTCGTCCAGCTCTTCGAGGGCGTCGGCCAGCTTCAGGAACTTCCGCGCTCCGTCAACGTCCAGCTCCACCTGCATGGACGGAACGAACTCCACTTCATCGGTGTCGTACTCGATGCCGGCGTCCTTGAGGGCTTCGCGGATGGCCGGAAGGTCCCCCGGCTCGGAGTGGATCTCGAATGATTCGCCGTTGTCCTTGACCTCTTCGGCGCCGGCGTCCAGGACGGCCATGAGGACGTCGTCTTCGCCCAGGCCGTTCTTGGGCAGGTTCACCACGCCCTTGCGGTTGAACAGGTAGCTGACGGACCCGGGATCGGCGATGGTGCCACCGTTACGGGAGATGGCGAGGCGGACCTCGGATGCCGCGCGGTTCTTGTTGTCGGTGAGGCACTCGATCAGCAGGGCGGAACCCTGCGGGCCGCGGGCTTCGTACATGATTTCGGTGTAGTCCACCACTTCGCCGGTGAGCCCGGCGCCGCGTTTGATGGCGCGGTCGATGTTGTCGTTGGGGACCGAAGTCTTCTTCGCCTTGGTGACAGCCAGTTCAAGGCCGGGGTTGCCGGCCAGGTCCGGTCCGCCCATGCGGGCGGCAACTTCGATGTTCTTGATCAGCTTGGCGAAGGACTTTGCGCGGCGGCTGTCAATGATCGCCTTTTTGTGCTTGGTCGTCGCCCATTTGGAGTGGCCTGACATGCTTTACGCTTCTCCTCTGATCATGCGGATAAAAAGTTCGTGTACGCGTTTCTCCCCGGTCACTTCCGGATGGAAGGAGGTGGCCAGCAGCCGGCCGGAACGCACTGCGACAATTCTAGCCGCCCCGGGCAGCGCGGCGCTGTGGGATGCATGCTCGGGATCGGCCGGTTCAACCTGGGCCAGGATTTCCACCCCGGGGCCCACACGCTCCACCCATGGACCGCGGATGAAGACGGCATGGACCGGAGCCACACCGGCGTCGGTGGCGCTGAAGTCCAGGCCTTTGAAGTCCAGGTCCGTCTCGAAGGATTCCCGCTGGCGTCCGAAGGCGTTGCGGCGGACGGTCATGTCCAGCCCGCCGAATGTCTGCTGGGGAGCGCCCGAAAGGTCTGTGGCGGGGTCGGCAATGTCCGAGGCCAGCAGGATCATGCCTGCGCAGGAACCGTAAACCGGCAGTCCGCCGGCGATGCGTTCACGCAGTGGTTCCGCCAGCCCGAAGGCACGCGCGAGTTTGTCGATGGCTGTGGACTCGCCGCCCGGGATGATGAGCCCATCCAGGCCGTCGAGTTCCTGGGGGCGCCGGACGCTGACCCCCTCGGCGCCGGATTCCGCGGCGGCACGGAGATGCTCGCGGAAGTCGCCCTGAAGCGCCAGGACGCCGATCCGAAGGCCCGAGCCCACGCGTGCGGAATCGGCGGAAAGGGAGTTTGTCATCCGTCCAGCATACGGGCCCGCTGCTGTCCGCCCGGCCGGCGCGGGTCACACTCCGGCGGTTGCATGCCGCGGCTGGGATATATTCGAATTATGTCCTTCCTCAGTGTTCCGCTCGGCAAACTGGTGCGCCGGCTATCCCGGCTTCGAGGCGGCGGGTCCGCGCTTCCGGGGCTCGTCGTCGAAAAGATCGACCCCGGTTTCATGCGGCGGACACTCACCACGCTGCCGCACGGTGTGGCAGTCGTCAGCGGCACGAACGGCAAGACCACCACTACCAAGATGGTGGTGGAGCTGCTGGAAAGCCAGGGCCTGAAGGTCTTTACGAACCGCACTGGCAGCAACTTCACCCGCGGCGTAGCCGCCGCCCTGCTCGGCGAGGTTGACTGGCGCGGGCGGCTGGACGCCGACGTCGCGGTCCTCGAGCTCGACGAGGCGCACGCCGTGCACTTCGTGAACAGCGTGCCGCCGAAGTACTGCCTGCTGCTGAACGTCTTGCGCGACCAGCTGGACCGGTTCGGCGAGATCGACAAGACAGCCCAGCTCCTGCAGCACATCGCGGCTAAGACCACCGGGACCGTGGTGCTGAACCGCGAAGACCCGAGGGTGGCCAGGATCGCGGAAACTCTCACTGGCCAGGAGGTCCGGTATTTCGGCCTGGACGACTCGCTGCTGGGGACGTTCCCCAACGACGACGATATGCGCGCCGCTCCGGGCAGCCCCGCGCCGGCGGGCCTCCCGGAGAAGCCCGCGGCCGACGTCGTGCTTCGCAAAGTGGGTGCGGACACGGCCGAGTTTGAGTACGACGGCGGTACCGTCAGTACCGCGATGAAGCTCCGCGGGGTGTACAACATCTTCAACGCAGCCGCGGCGCTGACCCTGGCGCGCGGCATTTGCGGCGGAGCCGCAGCGGATACCGACCACGGGACCCTCCTGGCGGCGCTGTCCCAGGTGGCGCCTGCCTTCGGCCGCGGCGAAAGCCTCACGGTGGAAGGCCAGCCCCTGGACCTGGTACTGGTGAAGAACCCCAGCGGGTTCCGCCTTGGCCTGAAGTCCTTCCCGGCGGGCGGCTACGCCACCATGATCGCCATCAACGACAACTACGCCGACGGCCGGGATATGTCCTGGCTGTGGGACGTGGAGTTCGATTCCCTCCGGGACGGCGGCGTAGACCAGCTGACCGGTTCCCGCGCCTACGACATGGCATTGCGCCTGCAGTATGACGACGTCCGCATCGGTGCTGTTGAACCTGACATTGCGCCGGCCCTCGCCGCTTTTATCCGGGGGGCGAAAGGCCAGCCCAAGCGCATTTTCTGTACTTATACGGCCATGCTCGCCATCCGCCGCGAACTGTCGAAGATCACCACTGTGGAGGTTGTCTCTTGAGCCAGGAAACGCCGGGCACATCCGGTCCGGCGCCCGCCGGCAGCAAGGGCACCCTCAGGGTGGTCCAGCTCTATCCGCGCGACATGAACATCTACGGCGACTGGGGCAACGCCCTGGTGCTCCAGCAACGTATCCGGTGGCACGGCTATACGCCCGAACTGCTGGAATACAACGTGGGCGACACCTTCCCTGACGATGTGGACATCATTGTGGGCGGCGGCGGCCAGGACAGCGGTCAGCTGGTCATCCAGGACGACCTGCAGGCCCGGGCGGATTCCCTTAAGGAGCTCGCCGAAGACGGAACACCGATGCTGGTGATTTGCGGCCTGTACCAGCTCTTCGGCCGGTTCTTCAAGACCAGGACCGGCTCGGTGATTCCGGGAATTGGTATCCTCGACGTCGAAACGCATGGCACCGATGAGCGCCTGATCGGTAACGTCAAGGTGGCCACCTCCGAATTCGGCGAGGTGCTGGGCTACGAAAACCACAGCGGCCAGACCTCCCTGGGGGGCGGGGTCCGCCCGCTTGGCAGCGTGGCGAAGGGAACAGGCAACAACAGCAGCGACGGCCACGAAGGCGCCCGCTACCGCAACATTGTGGCCAGTTACCTGCACGGCTCGCTGCTTCCGAAGAACCCGGCCATCGCGGATTTCCTGATCCGCATAGCTGCTGAACGCAAGTTTGGGGCTTTCGAGCCCGGCCTCCCGGACGACCGGTACGCGGAACTCGCACGGGACCACGCGGCACGCAGGCCGCGCTGATCCGCCGGGCCTAGGGTTCTCCCCTTGGCTTCTGGGCGGCCGCCACTCTTAGGCGGCCTTCAGGGTTCGAGGGTGATGAGGAGTTCATGGGCGCCGGCAGCTGCGGCGCCCATGGAGTCGACCACTCCAACGGTCCGCTGCCGCGTGGCGGCGTCAGCCCCTGTGCCGGCGCACGGCCCCTGAGGCGCATCTGCGGCCACCGAACACCACCGGTAGGGATTCCCAAGCATGACGGTCGGCGTCCATGCCAAGTCCGTGACTGTCCAGATTCCGGCGGCGTCCTGGCCGAACTGTACGCGAACCAGCAGGCCCTCGTTTTTGGCTGGATGCGTAGGAGCAACGTCCGTGATCCCGCTCCCCAGTCCGTAGGCGATCCAGGTGCCCTTGTAGTTCTCGATGGGCAGCACCGCCTGGGAGTGGCCATAGACCAGGTTGAACTGCCCACTGTCCGCCAGCGCACGCGCTGCCTCGGTTTGTTGGGCGCCAGGGGTACCGGCGTTCCCGGTGTGCGCGTCTCCTGCGTACATGGCACCAATCACGACGTCGGCGCCCAGCGTCCGCGCCTTCCTGGCCTTGGCAATCATGGCGCTGGGGTCCAGCACGTCCACCTGCCACGGGTATTCCGGAGTCTTCCCATTGAGGCCGAAGGTTGCCTCGATGACAGCCACCTTCGCCGCAGGGGTCTGGATGATGAGGATCTGTTGGGACTCTGTGGCGGTGCGGTAGGAACCGGTGTGTTTCAGGCCGGCCGCGTCCAGGGCGTCCACGGTCCGCAGGAGTCCGTCGGTACTGCGGTCGAGAATGTGGTCGCCCGCGGTGGTGCAGGCCTGGTAGCCCACATCCTTCGCGGCAGTGACGATCTGCGGCGGTACATTGAACGAGGGGTGGCCGGCAAACGGCCCGTCCGGTTTTGCCACGGGGCTCCCCTGGTGGCAGATGGCCAGGTCAGCCCTCTCCAGGTAGCGACGTTGCCCCTCCAGCATCGGCAGGAATTCCAGGCCCGGCTTCCCGGCGGCAGCGGCTTCCTTCTGCACCTCCTGCCAGATCCCACTGTGGACCAGCATGCCGCCGGTGACCACCACTGACGCGCAGCGCAGCACCGGGCACCGCGGGCCCTTGCCCGGTGTCTGCGAAGGGGCGGGGGCTGTCGGGGCACCGGAAGCCGTGGACGGCATTCCGGGGTAAGCGCTCTTGGTGGGCCCGGTGCCAGCGGCAGACTCGCCGGAGCCGCCCCCTTGCGCCATGATCCCGCACCCGGCGAGCGGACCGGCCACGAGCAGCAGGGACGCGACCGACACAGCGCGGACCCGGTGGCGCAGCCTGACACCCGCGTGGGAGCGCGCAGGAGCCCTCCCGGTACTTTTCCCCATACCGCCAAGTCTAGGAATGGCCAGCCTTCGGAGCGGGCATTTGGCTGCATTGAGAAGCGTGCCCTCATGTGAAAGGTTTTCATCATGACTAACCCGCTGCTGGCTCCCAGCCCCCTGCCGTACGGGCTTCCGCCCTTCGCCCGCATCGACGCCGCCCATTACGCCGAGGCCATCGAAGCGGGCCTGTCTGAGCATCTCGCTGAAATAGACCGCATTGCGCAGAATCCGGAGATGCCCACCTTCGAGAACACCGCTGTGGCGATGGAGCAGTCAGGGCGGTTGCTGGACCGCGCAGCCGCCTCCTTCTTCACCCTGGTCTCGGCGGATGCTTCGCCGGAGATCAGGGAACTGGAAACGAAGTTCTCACCCCGGTTTTCGGCCCACCAGGATGAGCTCTTCCTGAACCATGCACTGTATGAGCGTTTCCGCGGCATCGACACCTCTGCATGTGACCCCGAGTCGGTCCGGCTGGTGGATGAGTACCTGAAGGAGTTCCGGCAAACGGGTATCCAGCTCGATCCCGCCGGACAGGACCGGCTCAGGGCCGTTAACGCAGAGCTTGCCCGGCTGGGCACGGAGTTCGGCCAGCGCGTCAAGGAGGGGATGAAGGCCGCGGCGCTCCTCGTCGTGGATGCGGAAGAACTTGCCGGCCTGCCCGCCGACGACGTCGCCGCCGCGGCTGAAGCGGCCCGGGCAGCAGGACATGAGGGGCAGTTCCTGCTGGGGCTTATCCAGCCAAGCAACCAGCCTGCCCTTGCCTCACTCACGGACCGGGCCGTCCGCCGTCGGCTGTTCGAAGCGTCTGTTGCCCGGGGCAGCAGCGGCGGCACCCTGGATGTCCTGGCCCTGGCCAGGTCCATGGCCCGGCTGCGCGCAGAGAAAGCCACGCTGCTGGGTTTTGCGAATTACGCGGAACTGGTGGCAGACCGCCAGACGGCGCCCGACTTCGAAGCGGTGCAGTCCATGCTGAACCGGATGGCTCCCGCCGCTATCCGCAACGCGGACCGTGAAGCGGCTGCCCTGGCCGAATCCGCGGGCCATGCCCTGGAACCATGGGACTGGGCCTTCTACTCAGCGAAGGTCCGACGGGAGAAGTACAGCGTGGACGGGCAGGCCCTCCGCCCCTACTTCGAGCTGGAGCGCGTGCTGCGGGACGGCGTCTTCTTTGCGGCCGGATCCCTGTACGGCATCAGCTTCCATGAGCGGGAGGACCTTGCCGGCTATCATCCCGACGTACGGGTCTGGGAGGTCAGGGACTCCGACGGCGGCGGGCTGGGGCTGTTCCTGGGTGACTACTATTCCCGCGAATCCAAGCGGGGCGGTGCATGGATGAACTCGCTGGTGGACCAGAACGCCCTGCTGGGCACCAGGCCCGTGGTGATGAACACACTCAACATCGCCAAACCCGCGCCCGGTGAACCGACACTCCTGACACTTGACGAGGTGCGGACCGTCTTCCACGAGTTCGGCCACGCGCTGCACGGGCTCTTCTCCGACGTGACCTACCCGCGGTTCTCCGGGACTGCCGTCCCCCGCGATTTCGTGGAATTCCCTTCGCAGGTCAATGAAATGTGGATCATGTGGCCGGAGGTCCTCGCGAACTACGCCCGCCACCATGCCACCGGCGAACCGCTGCCGCAGCATGTTGCGGACCGGCTGGAGGAGTCCAGGCTTTGGGGCGAAGGGTTTGCCACCACGGAGTATCTGGGCGCTGCCTTGCTGGACCTGGCGTGGCACGTGCTGGAGCAGGATGCCGTCCCGGACGACGCCCTCACGTTTGAGGCGAAGTCCCTCGCCGCTGCGGGCATCACGCACGCCCTCATCCCTCCGCGGTACCGGACCGGCTACTTCCAGCACATTTTTGCCGGCGCGGGCTACGCCGCCGGCTACTATTCCTACATCTGGAGCGAGGTCCTGGACGCCGAGACGGTGGACTGGTTCACGGAAAACGGCGGCCTCACCAGGGCCAACGGCGACCGGTTCCGGCAGGAACTGCTCTCGCGCGGCAACAGCCGGGACCCCCTGGAGTCCTTCCGGATCCTCCGCGGCCGCGACGCCAAACTCGAGCCCCTGCTGAAGCGCCGCGGCCTGGACTAGCCAAGCTCCCTAACCTACCCCACTTAAAGAAGTACGACGCCGGTCCCCCACCAAAAAAAGGTGAGGAACCGGCGTCGTAAGTTACAGCAAAAAGCAGGCGACGGGCGGTGCGGTCCGGCAGCGTGCGTAAAAGGGGCCCCGCCCCGAACTACCGCCAGTATGGCGGCAGCGGGAGGCGGGGAATAGCACGCAGAGGATCTCGCCGCCCGTCGTTACAACGGGCTGAGACTTACCAGCCGCGCTCAGCGAGGCGGTGCGGCTGGGGGATCTCGTCGACGTTGATGCCCACCATGGCTTCGCCGAGGCCGCGGGAGGCCTTGGCGATGACGTCGGGGTCATCGAAGAAAGTGGTGGCCTTCACGACGGCGGCCGCGCGCTGGGCGGGGTTACCGGACTTGAAGATGCCGGAGCCGACGAACACGCCGTCAGCGCCGAGCTGCATCATCATGGCGGCGTCGGCCGGGGTGGCGATGCCGCCGGCGGTGAACAGCACCACGGGGAGCTTGCCGGCAGCGGCAACTTCCTTGACCAGTTCGTACGGGGCCTGCAGTTCCTTGGCCGCGACGTAGAGTTCGTCCTCGGGCAGGGCTGCGAGCTTGGCGATCTCGGAGCGGATCTGGCGCATGTGGCCGGTGGCGTTGGAGACGTCGCCCGTGCCCGCTTCGCCCTTGGACCGGATCATCGCCGCGCCTTCGTTGATGCGGCGCAGGGCCTCACCAAGGTTGGTGGCGCCACAGACGAAGGGAACCTTGAAGTTCCACTTGTCGATGTGGTTGACGTAGTCGGCCGGGGTGAGGACCTCGGACTCGTCAATGTAGTCCACGCCGAGGGACTGCAGGACCTGGGCTTCAACAAAGTGACCGATGCGGGCCTTCGCCATGACCGGAATGGACACGGCGTCGATAATGGCGTCGATCATGTCCGGATCGGACATGCGCGACACTCCGCCCTGGGCGCGGATATCGGCCGGAACGCGTTCCAGGGCCATGACTGCAACAGCACCGGCGTCTTCGGCGATGCGGGCCTGTTCAACGTTGACGACGTCCATGATGACGCCGCCCTTGAGCATCTCAGCCATGCCGCGCTTTACGCGGTTGCTGCCCGTGACGCTGTTCGCGGACGAACCGGCCTCGTTGCTTACATCTGGTGTAGACACAAAAACCCCTATGGGTAGATAGACGATCTTCGCCGGGTATGCAGGCGGGCATGCTGATGCCGGACTCTACACACACGGATTGCCGGGTCCATTGACCGGGCAATCTTTATAGTAGTCCCCCGGCGGCCAGCCGCGGCAATTACGTTTCGTCCGCGGGAAGCGGTTGTGCCAGCGCCTGCCGGCGCACGGAAGAAACGCGCTGGATGATCGTCACGAAGCTCGCCAGCGCCAGCAGTACCAGTGTCACGAGGAGCACCACCGGCGGCAGTCCCACGCCGGTGAGGCCAGTGACCACCAGGACGGAGACGAGCCGCTCGGCCCGCTCCGCGATGCCGACATTTGCCGTGTAGCCAAGTGATTCGGCCTTGGCCCGCGCATATGAGACCACCATGCCCAGGACCAGGCAGACCATGGCCGCCACGGCGATGGCAGCATTTTGCCCGCCCGTGAAGAACCACACCGCCAGCCCGGCGAAGAGCGCACCGTCCGCGACGCGGTCCAGGGTGGAGTCCAGGAAGTTGCCCCAGCGGCTCTTGACGTCCTGCATGCGGGCCATGATGCCGTCCAGGACATCGGAAAAGATGAAGGCCGTGATGAAGACTGTGCCCCAGAACAGGTGCCCGAGGGGATAGAACACCAGGGCACCCACGGCGACACCCGCGGTTCCGATGACTGTTACGGCGTCGGGCGAGACACCGAGGCGCAGGAGCCAGCGGGCCAGCGGGGTGAAAAGCGCGGTAAAGAAGCCGCGGGCGTGCCTATTCAGCATCAGTCTCCCCGGGCCAGGCGTCGGCCACCATCTGCCGGACCTCATCGAGGGTCTGGGTGATGGCCTTGGTCTGGGCAATGATGGGGAAGAAGTTCCCGTCGCCGCCCCAGCGCGGAACAATGTGCTGGTGCAGGTGGGCGGCGATACCGGCACCGCCCACCACACCCTGGTTCATGCCCAGGTTGAATCCGCCCGGGTTGGACACCTTTCGCAGGACGCGCATCGCCGTCTGGGTCAGGTCGGCGAATTCGGCAGTTTCCTCCACTGTCAGGTCCGTGTAGTCCGGTACGTGCCGGTACGGGCAGACCAGCAGGTGCCCCGGGTTGTACGGAAAGAGATTCAGCACGACGTAGCAGGTTTTCCCCCGGTACACGATGAGGGCGTCCTCGTCGGTTCGGCCCGGGCCCACGCAGAACGGGCAGTCATTCTCATTCTTGAACTGGTGCTGCCCGCCCTTGATGTAGGCCATCCGGTGCGGAGTCCACAGGCGCTGGAAAGCGTCCGGGACACCGGCCAGGGCAAAGTCGTCGGTTACACCGGCATCCCCTGGATACCCGGCGCCTGCGTTCTCCTCCACGTGCTGTTCCGTTCGCTAGCTGGTCCGGTTACGGACGGCTTCGGTGATCCGCTTGACTGCCTCTGCCACCGGCACGCCGTTGTCCTGGCTGCCGTCCCGGAACCGGAAGGAAACCGCGCCGGCTTCGGCGTCGTCTCCGCCGGCGATCAGCACGAACGGGATCTTGTCCTTGCTGGCGGTGCGGATCTTCTTCGGGAAGCGGTCCGAGGTAGTATCCACCTCGGCACGGATACCGGCCGCCTTCAGCTGGTCGACGACGTCGAACATGTACTCGTTGAAGGTCTCCGCCACCGGGATGCCCACCACCTGGACGGGCGCCAGCCATGCCGGGAAGGCACCGGCGTAGTGTTCGGTGAGGACGCCCATGAACCGCTCCACCGAGCCGAAAAGCGCACGGTGGATCATCACGGGACGCTGCCGGCTGCCGTCGGCGGCCTGGAATTCAAGTTCGAAGCGTTCGGGCAGGTTGAAGTCCAGCTGGATGGTGGACATCTGCCAGGTGCGGCCCAGGGCGTCCTTGGCCTGCACGGAGATCTTGGGGCCGTAGAACGCGGCTCCACCCGGATCCGGCACGAGCTCCAGTCCCGATTCCTGGGCCACCTCGGCCAGGGTGCGGGTGGCTTCCTCCCACGCAGCGTCCTCGCCGACATACTTTTCCGGATCCTTGGTGGACAGCTCCAGGTAGAAGTCGTTGAGGCCGTAGTCCTTGAGCAGGTCCAGGACGAAGGTGAGCGTCTTGGTGAGCTCGTCCTTCATCTGTTCGCGGGTGCAGTAGATGTGGGCATCGTCCTGTGTCATCCCGCGGACGCGGGTCAGGCCGTGGACCACGCCGGACTTCTCGTACCGGTAGACAGACCCGAACTCAAACAGGCGAAGCGGAAGTTCGCGGTACGAGCGGCCCCGGGAACGGAAGATCAGGTTGTGCATGGGGCAGTTCATCGGCTTCAGGTAATAGTCCTGGCCGGGCTTGCGGACCGTGCCGTCCTCATTGAGCTCGGCGTCGACGTGCATCGCCGGGAACATGCCCTCCTTGTACCAGTCCAGGTGCCCGGAAACTTCGTACAGGTGGCCCTTGGTGATGTGCGGGGTGTAGACGAACTCGTAGCCGGCCTCGACGTGCCGTTGCCGGGAGTAGTCCTCCATCTCCTTGCGGATGATGCCGCCCTTGGGGTGGAACACAGGTAGGCCCGAGCCCAGCTCATCCGGGAAGGAGAACAGGTCAAGCTCGGAACCGAGCTTGCGGTGGTCACGCCGCTCGGCCTCGGCGATACGTTCCTGGTAGGCCTTGAGGGCGTCCTTGGTGGGCCAGGCAGTGCCGTAGATGCGCTGCAGCTGCTGGTTCTTCTGGTTGCCCAGCCAGTAGGCGGAAGAGGAACGGGTCAGGGCGAAGGCGTTGGAAATGAGCTTGGTGTTGGGCAGGTGCGGGCCACGGCAGAGGTCGCACCAGACCGTGGTGCCTTCCTTGCGCTCCACATTGTCGTAGATGGTGATGTCGCCGGCGCCAACCTCGACGTTCACGCCTTCGCCGGCCTCGGCGGCTTCGTTTTTCTTGCCCAGCAGCTCAAGCTTGTACGGCTCGTTCTTCATGGCGTCGCGGGCTTCGTCCTCGCTGACAACGCGGCGGACGAACTTCTGGTTCTGGTTGATGATCTTCTGCATCATCTTCTCGAGGGTCTTGAGGTCCTCGGGAGTGAAGGGTTCAGCAACATCGAAGTCGAAGTAGAAGCCATCGGTGATGTAGGGGCCGATGCCGAGTTTGGCGTCGGGGCGCAGTTGCTGGACGGCCTGGGCCATGACGTGGGCGGTGGAGTGGCGCAGGACGTTCAGACCGTCCGGGGATTCGATGGTGACGCCTTCCACCTCGGCACCTTCAGGCAGTTCCTGGTCCAGGTCCTTGAGTTCGCCATTAACGCGGGCCACGACAACTTCGCGGCGCTCAAAGAAGAGTTCCGCACCGGTTGTCCCGGTAGTCACCTTGGTCTCTTCGCCATCGACGAGAAGGGTGATCTGCTGGGCATCTGACACGGGTGTCTCCTATTCAAAGTTGAGGCTTCATAGCTTGTGGCGTACGGGGACCACAGCCAGCCACCGTCAATGCTATCGGTTCGGCGGAGGGCCGACCAACGCGGCACACGGCTGGGGGAAAGCCGAAGTCAGCCGTTGAAACCGGTGATGGCAAGGCTCCTGGCAATGCCGTCCAGCGGGTGCGCCACGTCCTGGAAGGGAGTTTCCGACGGCGGGAACGGCAGCGTTTCGGGCCTGCTGAGGTCCCACGCCATGCTGGCGCTTAGGCTGATTCCCCGCGGGCCGGTCCTGCGGGTGGTGCCCCGGATCAGCAGCATCCGCGTGCCGAACAGGAGCGGGCCGGCGCTTTCCTGGGCTTCGTGGAAGAACACTGAATCGATGCATCCGGTACCGTCGTCGATGCTGATGAACACCACGCGCCTGCCCCCACGCATCGGAGGCGTCTGGGTGGCGACCCGGACGCCGGCCACCAGCACTTCGGTTCCGTTCCGCAGTCCCAGCAGCTTGTCAGCCGTAGTGACGCCCAGCCTTTCCAGGACGGGGCGGTGGCTGTCCATCAGGTGGGTGCTGACATCTACAGCCATCAGGTCAAGTTCAGCCCGAACGGTTTCCACCAGGGTCGGTTGGGGCAGCCCGGGTTTGACGTTGCGCAACTCAATATCGCCCAGCGGGAAGGACAGCTGCCCTTCCAGCACGTCGGTGCCCTTCCGGCTTCCTGAGACCTGGAGTTGTTGCAGGTGCTGTACGAGGTCGGCCCGGTTGGCAGTTCCTCCTGCCTCCCGGTGGAGGGAATCGAACGCGCCAAGCTGGGCAAGCCGCTTGATGCTGGGCTTGCTGATCCTTGAACGCGACCGAAGGTCCGCGAGCGAGTCAAAGGGCTGCCCGGCAACGATCCGCTTAAGTTCAGTTGCCGAAAGCCCGTAGATGCCTTTCAGGCTGAGCCGTATCCCCAGCTTTCCTGAATCGGCTCCGGACAGGATCCGTTCCACCCGGTATTCGTCCTTGCTCCGGTTGATGTCCAGGGGAAGGATGGGAATGCCCAGGCGCCGTGCTTCAGCGACCAGCAACCGTTTGGGGTACATGCCGGGGTCGTGTTCCCACAGCCCCGCCAGAAAGGCTTCCGGGTGGTGTGTTTTGAGCCAGGCGGACTGGTATGTGGGAACGGCAAAGGCGGCGCCGTGTGCCTTGCAGAACCCGAAGCTTCCAAAGGCCTTCAGGGTTCCCCATACTTTGTCCACTACCTCAGGGGCATACCCTTCGGCGCGGGCCGCCTTGCGGAAGAACCCCTCCACAGCGGGTTCGCGGTTTTCATTGCCCAGGGCCCGGCGGAACTCGTCGGCACGGGCAAGCCCACAGTGGGTCATGACGTCGAAGGTCTTGAGGATCTGTTCATGGAACACCGTGACCCCGTGGGTTTCGGCGAGTACTGGCTTGAGGTCCGGGTGGGGATATACCTCGGGGGCGAAGCCGTGCCGGTGCTCCAGGAAGGGCCGGACCATGTCTGACTTCATGGGCCCAGGCCGGAACAGGGAAATGTCGATGATGAGGTCGTTGAATTCCCGGGGTGCCATTTTGCCGATCAGTTCCCGCTGGCCGGGTGATTCGATCTGGAAACATCCGAGTGTATGGGTACTCCTGATGAGTTCGAACGTGGCTTCGTCATCCAGCGGAACAGCATTGAGATCGATCCGGCCGTTGGCGGCAATGTAGTCAGGGCCAGCCCCTTCCGGACCGGGCGCATGTTGCCCTGCTGCCACAACGTCGCCCTTGGAGGGATGGATCCGGATGATCTCACGGACGGCAAACGCCATGGCGCTCTGCATCCTGACGCCCAGGACATCAAGTTTCAGCATTCCCATGGGATCCATGTCATGTTTGTCGAACTGGCTCATGGGCAGCCCCAACCCGCTGGGCTGGACCGGGGTGCGGTCCAGCAGGGTGGCGTCACCCAGGATTACTCCGCAGGGGTGCATGGAGATATGGCGGGGCAACCGGTCAAGGCGCTCCGTCAGGTCCACCAGGAGATCCAGTTGCTGGTTGCCGTCCGTGTCCCGTTGTTCCACACGGCCGGCGAAATCGCGCAGTTCAGGTTTTTCCTGGAGCGCTTCCCGGAATTTTCCTGCGGAAAAGCGCCACAGTTGCTTGGCGATCTCCCCCACCTCGTCGCCGTCCATGCCCAGGGCGAGGCCGGCGTCGCGGACTGCTCCCCTGGCCCTGTATCCGTTTTGCATGCTCATCAACGTGACCCGCTCAGCTCCGAACCGTTCGAAGATTTTTCGGTAGACGTTGTGGCGTTCGGCGCTTTCGACGTCGATGTCGATGTCAGGCAGGGTGGCCCTGTCCTGGGACAGGAAGCGCTCAAAGATCAGGTCGTGCTGCAACGGATTTACCTGGCTGACGTCAATCAGGTAGTTGACCAGGCTGGAAGCGCCCGAACCCCTTGCTGCGGCGCGGACTCCCATGTCCTGGATCATCCGGGAGACCTCAGCCACCGTCAGGAAGTAGGAGGAGAAGTTGAGGTTGCGGATGATCCTCAGCTCATGCTCGAGCCTTGTGAGCATGGCTTGCTCCGCGGTACCGGTAATGCCCGGAAACCGCCTGGCGATTCCGGCATGGCACCGTTGGACCAGTTCCATGGCGGGGTCCTGGTCGATCCCGATGATGGATGCTTCCGGGACAACCGGCTGCTTCCACCCCATGTCACTGGTTGGATCGATCCGGCAGGCATCGGCGAGCGCCTCGGTCTGTGCAAGGAGTTGCGTGAGGTCTGCGGCGCCGTAGCCTGCCGCGGAAATGATTTCCTGGGCAAGCCGGCGCATATGGCCTGAGGTTTTCAGCCATCCCTGGCCGGTGGGCTGCAGGAGGGGTTCGCCGGCAAGTTCAGGCAGTGATTTGAGCGTGCGGGCGGAGTCGAGGACGTCTGCGGTGGGTGCTCCGTCCGCTCCGCAGTACCGGACGGCATTGGTGAGGACCGCAGGAACACGGTGTTCTTCGGCGAGGCGGAGCATCCTTACCGCGTGGGCGGTGCTCAAGGGTGAGCCGGGGGCGCTGAGCTGGGAAACAATCTCTGCCACCACGGTCCCTGTAGGCATGGTATCGAGCCATTGCTTGAACAGGGTGCGTGGGCGAAGGTACCGCCTTCCGCCCATGGCGCGTCCAACATCGGAATCTGGCCCAATGAGGACCACCAGGACCGGTTTGAGCGTTTGGGGGTCGAGGGTCCTTGAAGCCAGCTCTGCCCGGGTAACGGCCACGGGGACGGTACCTCCTGCCTTGCCGGAAGTCCTGGAGTGGGCGTCCGAGATCAGCCGGCAGAGCGCCCTGTAGCCGGCCCCGTTGTTGTGCCCCTTGGCGAGTACAACAACCCGTCCGGCGACATCTGTGCGGCGGTCGCCGTCGTCGTCAAGCACCGCAAGGTCCACCCCAACAATGGGGTCGAGCCCCGCGGCCATGCAGGCCTTGAGGTGCTTGATGGTGCCGTATAGACCGTCGCGGTCTGTGCAGGCCAGCGCTGAAGCGCCGTCGTCAGCGGCGGCCTGGGCCAATTCCTCCGGCCAGGAGACTCCATAGTGCGCGCTGAAGGCGGTGGAGACATGCAGGTGCGTGAAACTCATGCTGTTCTGGGTCGAAGGGCGTCGTGGATGCGCAGGAGCCGCCACTTGCCGCTGCGGATGTGCCTGGTGAGGTCCAGCGTGAGTGGTTCAATGGGCTGGCTTTCCATGCCGGAGGGACGCCCTGGCGACATCCGGGGCAGGACCTGAACCCGCCAGATTTCGTGGTCCACCATGCCGGGCCCGCTTCCCAGGGGAACCCGGCTTTCCTCCGCCCACCACTGGCGGCGTTCGTACCATCGGAGGGGTTCGGCACAGATGTCGTACGTACGCCCGGACCATACAAGGCTCCGGGGAAGGCCGTCGGGGGTGCATGCGACATCAACTGATTCGCTGAACATGCCCATGGCGCCTCCGGGACTGGCTGGTACTGCAAACTGGGAAATTGATTCGAATATGTGTTCGAATAATTCCAGTCTACGCCCGGCTCCACCCAATGCATAGAATCGCGGTTCAGGGGGTGGACTGACAGTTCGGCAGGGAGCAGGATGGGTGCATGAGCACCTCTGACGCACTCCTCAAACAAGTCAGCATCAAGGCACAGGACTCCACGCTGGTGGCCACGTTCGATATAGACGGCAACATTCCCGGTTCCGGCGCCTACGTGGTGGGTCTCGTGGCGGCGAGTCCGGACTACTCATCCCAGCGCCGGCTGGGCATTGAATTCATGAACGGGGAGGCCATAGCCTTCTTTTCGTTTAACCACGAACAGAACTGTGAGGAGAACTATGACCTGGGCGGCGTCAGCCATTCAGGCAGCACCATCACAGGTAACTTTCCCATGGCAGCAATCAATGGCCTCGGCAAGGGCCATGTGATGACAGGCTTCAGCGAGGCTGACGGCCGGGACTTCCAGTCCGGCGTGAAGGTGGACGAAAACCTCTAGGGCTCCCCGCAGCGTTACAGCTGCAGGGGAAGGTATGTGACCCGGGAGGGTCAGCCGTTGTCTTCGTGGTGGACCCGCAGCTCCAGTTCGATGAATCCGGAGATCATGGCCCGGTACGTCGCTTCCACTATGTCCGGGTCGATGTCCTTCTTGTTAGCTGCCGAGCGGACATGCTGGATAATTTTCTCCACGCGGTCTGGGGCGCGGACTTCGGCGTCGTCACCCTTGAGGGTGCCGGCGATCCTGATCAGGCGTTCGCGGCGCGCAATAAGGGTGACGATTTGATCATCCACCTCATCCACGGCAATTCGGACTGCGGCGAGCTGTTCCTTGTCGGCCAGTGCATCCCGGTCGTTTCCTTGAATTGTTGCCATCTTCTGACAGTATCGAAGCATGCAACCCAGAGTCGACTTCATCTCGCTAGGTGTCCGCAGTGTTCCGGCCTCCCGGGCCTTTTATGTCGATGGCCTCGGGTGGCCTGTTCACCGTGAGGTTGCCGGCGAAGTGGTTTTTATCCAGGCCAACCACGGCCTGGTGCTTTCCCTGTGGGATGCGGGCCAGATGCACGCCGAGGCCGGGGTCGATGCTCCCGGCCCGGTCCCCTGCATCACCCTGAGCCATAATGTGCACGGCGCCGATGAGGTGGACCGGGTCCTGGACGAGGCGAAGGCCGCCGGCGCGACAGTCACCGGCGACCCGGTCACCCAGCCGTGGGGCGGCTACACAGGGTATTTCTCTGATCCGGACGGGTTCCGCTGGGAAGTTGCGTACAACCCCACTTGGGCCGTGGACGACGACGGGACGGTCACCGTCTAAATTCCGCCAGGACGGTCAGGGCTGCTAAAAGAGGGCCTCCACGGGCCGGATGAGTTCCGGCCCGTTGTTGCGGACGTTGCCCACCTCTTTGCCCACGGACTCCACGTGCCAGTCGGCGGCCACATCCTTGACCGCGGACCGCACCATATCCACCAGGGCGGCGGCGTCGTCAGCCTGGGGATCCAGCCAGGCCTGCATGGTGTCCCTGTCCATGGGCAGCGGCACCCGGTCGTGAAGGGCGGTCAGTTTCCCGAACACGGTTGATTCGGAGCCCGGCGGCGGGGTGTCCGCCGTAAGGATGGACGTGGAAAGCACCCACTGGCCGGGCTCGCCAGCCGGTACCGACGGATCGCGCCACCATTCGTAAAGGCCGGCGAAGGCCAGTCCCCTGCCTGCGCCGGGGTGCACATAATACGGCTGCTTGGACTTTCCAGGGCCCTGCTTCCA
The DNA here is from genome assembly GCF_026672455.1 of Pseudarthrobacter sp. SL88. Taxonomy (NCBI): domain Bacteria; kingdom Bacillati; phylum Actinomycetota; class Actinomycetes; order Micrococcales; family Micrococcaceae; genus Pseudarthrobacter; species Pseudarthrobacter sp. SL88. The sequence continues at coordinate 1,705,144 of NZ_JAPPRD010000001.1, read as the reverse complement.
CTCGTAGTAGCCGTCGGCGGGTACGGCGCAGCGCCGTGCCCTGACCGCCTTCCGGAATGCGGGCTTTTTCCAGCACTGATTCACTGCGGGCGTTGATCATTTTGGACCCGATGCCCGGGTCCTTGGCCCAGGAGGGAACCAGGCCCCAGCGGGCGACGTGCAGCTGGCGGACCTGCCGGGCGTCCGTGCCGTCCTCTATCAGCCGCTCCAGGACGATGGGGACGGCATCGGTGGGGGCTACATTCCACGACGGCGGAATGCTCACCTCGTCCTCCAGTTCGGCGTCGAACTCTGCCAGGAGGTCCCCCACGGCGCGTGCCATTACGTAGCGTCCACACATGGCTCCAGCATGCCATCGGCGCCACATACTGTCATCCGGGCAGCCGCTCCGCGGCCGGACGCCGGGGAATACCGGTGGGCACGCTACCGTTGTCCCGAACGAAACCTTCACCCAACCCAGAGGAGAACCCTGTGGATTTCACTCCCGAAACCGGCACCATCACCATGTTTTCCACCACCTGGTGCGGCTACTGCAACCGGCTGAAGAAGCAGCTCGACGCGCAAGGCATCGGTTACACCGAAATCAACATCGAGGAAGTGGAAGGTACCGCCGAGCTCGTGGAGCAGATCAACGGCGGCAACCGCACCGTGCCCACTGTCCTGTTCCCGGACGGTACGGCGGCCACCAATCCGTCCGCTGCAGAGGTCAAGAACCGCCTGGCGGCCTAGTCCAGGACGGTGCAGCCAACCGGGACATTCCTCCCCCGCCGCCGCACCTGAAGGCTGGCGATCCAGGAGACGCGGGTCATGCCCCCAGGCCGCCGAACGGCGCCGAAGCCAGGGTGGCATGGCCCGCGTACGTTTCGAGCAGGGCATCGGTGACTGCTTTCACCGTCAGCCCGGGGACAAGGTCATCCGCCGCGCCGGCCGTGGCGGGGTCCCAGTCGAGGCCGAGCGCAGCGTAGCTGTCGGTCAGGACCTTCCGGATTGGTGCGGAGTCCTCCACCACGATGACCGAGCTGAAGAGCCAGCCGCCGGCCACCACCCGCTGCGCCGTGCCTACCAGTTTGATGCGGGACCCGTCAGTGGCGGCCGTGCCGTGCACGCTGAACTCGCCGGGGCAGTATTCCCCCGGGATTTCCCCAACGGCTGCGTTCACGCCCACCATTCGCAGGGCGTCTGCGAAGAGCTCTCCGAAGTAGCCGAAGCGGCTTTTGGAACCAGCGATGGCATCGCCATCGGGCTCGATGTGGTCTACCACCAGGGTGCCCTGGTGGTAGGCGGCCGCGCGGCCGCCGGCCCGGCGGACCAGGGGTTCGAAGCCGTTGTCGCGGCATGCCCGGGCGGCGGCCCCAAACCCGGGCAGCCGGGTGTCACGCTGGCCGAAGGCCACCGTGGGCGCCGGGCGGTACAGCCGAAGGGTGGGGCCAATACTTCCGTTGCGCGCCCTGGCGAGCAGCTCAAGGCCGAACTCAAGGTCACGGGCGGCACCGAGCGAGACGTCCTGCCGGACCACGGTCAAGGTTCCGGAGTCAGGGTGGTGGGCCATGGCACTGGGCTCCCTTGGTCGTCATGATGCTGTTCCTTGACCCTTCCGCGGCGGTGCCGGACGGGCCCAACCTAGGGTACGCCGTCGTGCGCCCTGCCAGGTGCCCGACCCACCGGCCAGGCGCCCGGCTACCGCCCCCTCCGCCCCACCCAGGCGCCGTGGAGCAGCGGAACCGCTGACGCTGCCATCATGACGGTGCCGAGGACGGAATCGTCGGCCCGGACCACGGCCCCGGCGATGAGCAGCGCCGAGAAGACCACTGCCGACGCCGTCCGGCGGGCCGTGCGGTCCAGCCTTGCCACCTGCCGCTCCAGCCGGGGGTTGGCAACAGACACGTTCCCTTCACCGATGCGGGTGATCAGGTCGTCCACCCTCTCCGGCAGCCGCAACGCAAGTCCCGCAGCCCCGGCCACCTGCCGGGCGGCGTCCTGAACGATGTTTCCGCCCTCTTCCCGCAGCAGGCGGGCAGCATAAGGCTCTACCGAGTCCCACAGGTTGAAGCGCTCATCCAGCGAGCTGCACACCCCCGAAGTGAGGGACATGGCCCGGATGATCAGCAGGAAGTTCTCGGGAAGCTGGAACGGCAGGGAGCGGACAACTTCGCCGAATTCCTCCGCGAAGTCGCGGAATTCGCGGGGGTCCACCTCGCGGAGCTCTGCGAAGCCCATCCCGCCAAACCGGGCAAACAGGTGCGTCATGGCCCGTTCCAGCTCCACGGTGTCCGCCGACGGCACCAGCACGCCGACGCCGCGGATGGCAGCAACCAGTCCCTTGCCGTCGCGGGCTGCGGCCGCGATCAAAAGCTTGCGCAGGCCGCTGCGCGTGGAGGGGGTTACCTCGCCCATCATGCCGAAGTCGATGAAAGTCAGTTTCCAGGGATGGCCGCCGGAACCGGGTTGGACGGGCGTGACGAAAATGTTGCCCGGGTGCGGATCGGCGTGGAAGAAGCCGTTGGTGAACAGCTGGTCAAACATGACCGAGGCGAACACCGGCGCCACCTCTGCGGGATCGATGCCTGCCGCCCGGAGCGCGTCCGTGTCCGTGATCTTGATGGCTGTGACATCCTCCAGGGTGAGCACGCGGCGGGTGCACCGCTCCCAGGCGGGATGTGGCACGTGGACCCGAACGTCGCCTGCGAAGTCCGCTGCGAACCGCTCGGCACTGGCAGCCTCGTGAAGGTAGTCGATCTCCTCGAGGCTGGTCTGCGCAAATTCCTCCACCAGGGCCGGCATGTCGGCGCGGTCGGCCACGATCCGGAAGTGGCTGAGCCAGCCGCCCACCTTCCGCAGGGCCGCGAGGTCGCCGGCGACGATCGCTTCAATGCCCGGACGCTGCACTTTGACCACCACGTCCTTGACCCCGGCCACCTCTGCGTCGGCAGGCAGCAGCCGCGCCCGGTGCGCCTGGCCGAGGGAGGCTGCGGCCAGGGGCTCCTCCTCGAACATGGCGAACACCTCGTCAAGGGGGAAGCCCAGCTCCGAGGAGGCAAGGGCCCGGATGGCCGGGAACGCGACAGGTGGCACCTCATCCTGCAGGCCTTGGAGTTCCTCGGTGATTTCCGGCGGGAGGACATCAAGCCGGGACGACAGGAACTGGCCCACCTTGATCATGAGGCCGCCGAGCTCCACAGCCAGTGCATGGAAACGGCGGGCGAAGCGCTGCATCCTGGCCGGACGGGTCCGCTCAGCAACGCGGGCCAGCCCTATCCGGGGCAGCAGCAGCTCGTACCACCACACGGCGGCCAGGTGCCGTGCGGCAAAGCGCAGGATGCGGCGGTAGCGGGAACGGACATGGCCCGGGAGTACAGCCGGGCCCACCTGCCGGCGAGGGCCGGAAGCCACCCCCGTCAGTCCTGGGCGAGGATCGAGTACATCCGCCGGCGTGCCTCGTCCAGCACTGACACGGCTTGCTTCACCTGCTCCGGGGTGCCGGTCCGTCCCACTTGCGCCGCTGCCTGGGCCAGTTCAACGCCTGCCTTGGGAAGGGCAGCGAATCCGGTTGTGGATTGCGGCCCCGCCCCCTGCCCAGGGATTCGATGCGGCACTGCCGGCCGCCTCGTCCCGGCCGGATTCGGTCAGGGAGTAGATCTTCCGGCCGTTGGATTCCTCGGCCCTGATCACACCCTCATCAGCGAGCAACTGCAGGGTGGGGTAGACAGAGCCGGCGCTGGGCTTCCAACTGCCGCCGCTGCGCTCCTCAATCTCGCGGATGATCTGGTAGCCGTGCATGGGCCGCTCGGCCAGCAGGGCAAGCACCGCCGCCCGCACCTCGCCTTTGCCGGCCCTGGTGCCTTCCGGCTTTTCGAAGCGGGAACGGAAGTCCTCGATGGCCTGCCAGAGGCCATCGATGTTGTTGCTGCCGAATCCATATCCCGGGTATGAGCCACGCATGGGGGTCTCCTCTGGAGATCGTGAACGATATACAACGACACAGTTAACGATACGTCTGGAAGTCCGTGGCAGCCATGGGGCTGACGTTCAGGTTTGGCGCAGGGTGAGAATCTGTTCAGCCCTGCCGAACGGGCCCTGCAGGTCATGCAGGACCGTTGAGGTCAGGCCGATGCCGTCCCGGCCGAACGATACGGCGTTGTCAAGGCCCAGCCACTCCCCCTCGGGGCGGCGGTACATGTGGACCTGCAGGTCCAGGTTGGGGAAAGCGTAGCTGTCCGGTCCCGGCGGGACCCGTGCGGCAATGCCGTTGGCAGTGTCCACCAGTCCCATGAGGCGGGCAAGATCTCCGCTGTCTTCGCGGTCGGTCAGCGGATGCGCTGTGCGAAGCCAGACCTTCCCCGCGCCGGGACGGTGTCCTTCCGCCACCCGCATCTCCAGGGACCGGATGTAGCCGCCGGGCCAGATGGCGGACCCGTCGTAGGGCTTGCAGTCATCCGGGCCGGGGATGGCGGCGTCTTCAACGGCGGCAACCGCTGAGGTGTCGCTGGTGATCATCCGCCAGGCAGTGGCCCGGATGGCAGTCCTGCCCTGGGCCACGAGTTCGGCCTGGAGCAGCTCGATGGTCTTGCCGGGCCGCAGCACCGTGGCCTCGATGTGGAATTCCCCGCCGGGAATCAGGCCCAGGATCTCGTAGCTCAGCCGCGCCATCCTCATCCCGGGCCGCGGCTGGAGCCGCTCCAGGGCGTCCGCCAGCAGGCCGGAGGCCGGGGCCATGTGCTGCTCGTGCGTGTTCCAGGCGCCTTGGGCGTGGATGGTGGAGCGGAAATGACCGCCGCCAAGCGCCTGGTAATAGGCGGTGCCTTCGGCCAGTTCGGGGAGCTCGTCAGTCAACTGTGGCCTTTCAGGAAATCCCAGTGAATTGCCACTAACTCTATCCGGCCCCCGCAGCATCGTGGCCAGCGGGTCGCGTCGAAATGTTTGAGCGCAGGGTCCGGCCGCGGACTAGACTCAGGAACTGGTCCTGTCAGCAACCCTCGGAAGAGGTGTTTCATGCGCGTCATCAGCTACAACCTCCGCAAGCACGCAGCGAGCGGCGAACTGCTCGCCCTCGCCCGGAATCATGACATCGATGCGCTGTGCCTGCAGGAAGTTGATGCGGCGGACCTGCCGGAAACCCTGGGCCCGCTCCATCTGGCGGACGCCACCAAGGGGAACCGGCTGGGGCTGGCAATCTATTACCGGACCAGCCGCTTCACGGCCCTGGATACGCAGTCCTTCGCGCTGCAGAAATCGATGCATGACAGGGTCCTGGCGCCGGCCCATGAACGGCTGATCGGAACGCGTGTGATGGACAACGAAACGCAGCACGAACTGGTCATCGGGTCTTTCCACGCCGCCCCGCTCACCGCGTCGAATTCGTTGCGCCGCAAGCAGATCCACGCCGCCCACGCCGAATTGCTGAGCATGGGCAAGGGCCTGATGACGCTGATGGTGGGAGACTTCAACTACCCGTTCTTCACCAAGAACCTGCATCTGCACATGAAGAACTCCGGCTACGCCCTGTCCCTCAGCAACCGGCGCACATACACCCGCTACAAGGTCTTCAAGGGGCACTTCGATTTCGCCACGTCCCTGGGACTGGACATCACCAGCGTCGAGACGCTGCCCCGGGGCAAGTCGGACCATCTGCCCATCCTGGTCCACGCCGAATACGGCAAGGACTTCTAGGCCAGCCGCTCCCGGAGGCCGGGCCAGGCCGCGCCAAAGCCGGGATGCAGCTCCTTGTCAGCCACCCCGGGCAGCGGCACCCACAGCAGTTCGATGCTTTCGGGGTCGCTGATCACAGGCTCGAAAGGCTCGAGGACCTTGACCACCACCGTGGTGTAGGACCAGTAGCCGAGGTCCAGGACCGATGTAAACAGCACGTCCACGTGTTCGGCCGGGACGGCAGCCTCCTCATGGGCTTCGCGGAGCGCCCCGGACACCGCGTCCTCGCCCTCGTGCAGGGCGCCGCCAGGCAACCCCCAGGTTCCCCCGTTGTGGCTCCATACGGCGCGGTGCTGCAGCAGCACACCCTTGGCCGGGTCCCAGGCCAGGACGCCGGCAGCGCCGAACCGGCCCCAGAAGCGGCCGTGGTCCCCTTCCACCCAGGCGTCGCCCGGGTTGCGGGGGCCGGTGCGGACAGGCGGAATCGACGATGCGGCGACGGATGCGTGGTCCATCGTCCCAGTCTGACAGGTCCGCTGCGCCGGAGGGCGGCCGGCGGACGGGTCAGTTGGCGTGTCCGTGGTCGACGGCGAAATCGCCGCCGGGGTACATGACGGTTTCATGGCCGTCATCGAAGCGGACCACATAAGGCGGCGCCCCGCCTTCGCCCCGGACTTCCAGGATCACTCCGTGACGGTCCGTGGCACCCACAGTCCTTCCGTGCACAATGATGCGGTCACCCTGCGCAGCCTCCATGGCACTCACCTCCAAGCCCCCAGATTACGACTCCCGGGCGGGACCGAACAGGTCCCCGTGGCAGGATTTCCCCATGCCGCTGAACATCCTCCTGATCGCCGATACCCACGTCCCCAAACGCGCCCGGGAACTGCCCACCCAGGTGTGGTCCGCCGTCGAACGGGCTGACGTGGTCTTCCACGCCGGAGACTGGGTGGACACCTTCCTGCTTGACGAATTTGAGCAGCGCTCGCGGCGGATGGTGGGCGTCTACGGCAATAACGACGGCCCCGACCTCCGCGCCCGGCTGCCCGAAACGGCAGCCGTCACCCTGGACGGCATCCGCTTTGCGATGGTGCACGAGACAGGCCAGGCCAAGGGCCGTGAACTGCGCTGCGAGGCGCTCTATCCGGACGCGGATGTCCTGGTCTTCGGGCACAGCCACATCCCGTGGGACACCACGTCGCCACGGGGCCTGCGGCTGCTGAACCCGGGCTCGCCCACGGACCGCCGGCGGCAGCCCGCGTGCACCTACATGACGGCCGTGGTTGACGGCAGCCGGCTCACCGGGTTGCAACTGGTGGAGGTACAGCGCGGGTAGCCCGGCTTGGCAGCCGGCCTCCGCATGCCTAGGCTGGAAACGTAAGCATGCTTAGCTTCGAAGAATCCAGCCGTACCAGCAGGAGGAAACCATGACAGACCAGTACACATTCCGCGATCCGGTCACCGCCTACGAGCACATCTCCCCTCCCAAGCAGCACCAGCCGGAGCCCGGGCTGGACGCCGAACTGACTCCCAAGGCCGACCTCGGCGAGGAAACGTACCGCGGCACGGGGCGGCTCGAAGGCCGCAAGGCGATTGTGACCGGCGCCGATTCCGGTATCGGGGCGGCAACAGCTATCGCCTTCGCCCGCGAGGGAGCCGATGTTGTTTTGTCCTACCTGCCGCAGGAGGAAGAGGACGCGGCCAGGATCGCGGGCATCATCGAGGCAGCCGGGCGCAAGGCCATCAAGGTGCCGGGCGACCTCAAGGATCCTGAGGTCTGCCGCGAAGTGGTGGATACTGCCGTGGCCGTCCTGGGCAGTGTGGACATCCTGGTGAACAACGCCGGCAAGCAGGTGGCCCAGGAAGACCTGGCGGACATCACCGACGAACAGTTCGACCACACGGTCAAAACCAACGTTTACGCCATGTTCTGGCTGACCAAAGCGGCCCTGCCGCACATGCCGGCCGGTTCAACCATTATCAACACCACGTCCATCCAGGCGTACAACCCCTCGCCCACGCTGGTGGACTACGCCACCACCAAGGCCAGCATCAACAACTTCACCAAGGGCCTGGCCCAGCAGCTGGCGCCCAAGGGCATCAGGGTCAACGCCGTGGCGCCGGGCCCCATCTGGACGCCGCTGCAGGTGAGCAGCGGACAGCCCAAGGAGGAACTGCCGGAGTTCGGCCAGTCCACTCCCCTGGGCCGTGCCGGGCAGCCGGCCGAACTGGCACCGGCGTACGTGTTCCTCGCGTCGCCGGAATCCAGCTACGTGGTGGGCGAGACACTGAACGTCAACGGCGGCAGCCCCACGCCATAGCGGTTATTCCCCGTCCCGGTCGGCCAGCAGTGAATCGGTGGACCCGTCCGGCTGGCCGTCGAAGAACTGGGCGAGAACCGTTTTGAACACCGTTTCGCCGGGCGCGGCGCGAAGGAACAGGGTCATGGACGACTGCAGCTTGCGGGCGTCAATGCCACCCAGGATGTCCTCTGCGGAGCGCCCGGCGTGGTGGGTCAGTGCCTGCGCAGACTCGAGCAGGCGCGGGCCCAGCACGTCATGTTCCAGATAGGCACGCGCCTCCGCCAGGGAGTCAATGGCGTATTTGCGGGATGTTGCGCTCTGCCCCAGGCCTGCGATCTGGGGAAAGATGAACCACATCCAGTGGCCTGTCTTGTTTCCGAGCTGGAGCTCGGCCAGCGCCTGGTCGTATGTTCCGCCGTCCTGGGCTGCAACGAAACGCTCGAGGTTAAAGGGATCGTCCATCGTCATTCTCCTATTTGGTGGGACAGTGTTGCTGCTGCCGCCCGCAGGTGGGTGTCCGGGTCGGCACCCCATCGGGCCAGGACGGTTTCTGCGCGCTGCCGGTTGCGGTGCTCCAGCCTGTCCAGGAGCGGGCGCAGGACGTCGGTGACGAGCGGATCGGCCAGTTCCGTTGCGTGCGCGGACCGGAGGAAACCCTCAACGCGGGTCAGATCCGAGTGCCGCAGCAGGGCCACCCGCGACTGTAGCAGCACCACCGCCGCCTGGCGGCGTTCGAAGACCGGACGGGCGCCCGGTTTCGGCTGGCCCCACAGTGCCGAGGCAAGCTGGACCACGGCATCGTGGGTCCAGGTCCTTGAACTTGCGGAGGGCGTCGCGGATGGTTCCGCGGACCGCGCCCACTGATGAACCGTAGGAGCCCAGGGCGCCGCCAAACCTGCTGCCGACGTCGTCCGCGCGGTACCACGCGCCCTCGTTCTGCAGCGTGCGGTCGATGAAACCGGCCGCCTCGGCGACGGCGTCCGAACCGGTGGTCACAAGTGCCCCGCGGCTGCGTGGTCGATGCAGTATGGCGTCCAGGGCCGGGCTTCGAGCCTGCCTTCGGCGATGGGCCGGCCGCATACGGCGCAGCTGCCATAGGTTCCGGCGGCGATCCGGTCGAGGGCTGCTTCCACCTGGTCCAGGCCGGCTGAGCTCTGGTTCAGCAGCGCCGAGGCCTGGGACAGCTCGAAGGCGATGGTGGCACCCTCGGGATCGTGTTCGTCGTCCGCGTTGGCTCCCTGGCGGGCGGAGTTGGCTGCGGCGATGTCCGCCCGCAACGCCGGCAGCAGGGCCAGTTTCAGCTGCCGTTCCTCTTCGAGCAGCAGCCGGAAGCGTTCGTAGTCAGCCATGGGAAAAGCCTAGTCCTGCGTCAGTACCAGTTGTTCGCCATTGAGTGGCTCCAGGCGCCGCAGGGCGAGCCGTACCTGTCGCGGATGTAACCCAGCCCCCACTCAACCTGGGTCCGGTAACTGGTCAGCCAGTCACTGCCGGCGCTTGCATACTTCCCCGGCGGCAATGCCTGGGGGATCCCATAGGCGCCCGAGTAGGGGTTGGTGGCCGTGGTCTGCCAGTTCGACTCCTTGGTCCATAGCTGCGCCAGGCACAGGAACTGGTCCTGGCCCCAGCCGTAGGCGCCCAGGCGTCCGGCGGCGTAGCTCTTCGCTCCGGCAGGATCGTTGACAGCACCACCGGGAACAGAAGGTACGACGACGGGCGGCGGCACCGGCCGGACCGGCGGTCCGGGGGCCGGGGCCGGGGCCGCCGGTGCGGGGTTCACCGGGACTGGGCCCGCCGGGATCGGGTCCGCCGGAGCGGGGTCGACCGGGCCCGCGGGCGCGGGCCGTGGTCCCTCCACGCGGGCGTCTGCTGCGGCCTTCGCTGCCCGGTCCGACTCCCGTTGCGCCTGTTCCTGTGCAGCGGCCCGCTTTGCTGACTGCGAGGCCTCATATGCGGCGAGGGCGGCCTGTCCCTGCCGGAACTCCCCCTCCACGGCCGCGGTTGTTCCCTTGAGCGAGGCCAGCTGGGCCGTGAGCTGGCCACCGTGCTGCTGCTCTTCAGCGATGTGGCGGGCCACCGCATCCTGCGCCGACCTGGCCCCGGCAAGCCTGGCTCCGGCCTCCCTGGACAGGTTTTCCCGCTCGGACCGCGCGGCTTTCTCCTGCTCACCCAGGGACGATGCCACTCTTGCGGCGGATGCCGCCCGGTCCACCAGGCCGGCTGTCTTCGCGCCCACCAGCTCCACCATGTTGAGTCCGTGGACGCTGCCGGACTCAAGGGCGTCCAGGGCGATGAAGAATCCGGCCGTGGTTGCACCCGTCTTGTACGACTGCACGGCAAGGGCGCCGATTTCCCTGCGGTGCTGCCGGAGTTCCCCGTTGGCTGCTGCTGACTGCGCAGCCAACGCATCGACCCGGCTGTTGGCTGCAGTGAGTGCCGCCTCGGCAGCGGCGTAATCCGCCGCAGCGGCAACGGCCGCCCCACCGAGCGCTTCTGAATCCGCCTGCAAACCGGCGAGGAGGCTGCCGATCCGGGTGATTTCCGCCGCTGCGCCCGCTTCAGATTTCCTGGCCTTCCGGACGTCCTCCCAGGAGGGGTACCCCTCCGGCGCGCGCCCCGAGGCCGACGCCGGCGCAAGGGCTGCCGGTCCCAGCAGTGCAAACACCAGGAGTCCCCCGAGCACCGGCGACTTCAGTTTGGTAACGAACAGGGGCATAGTCCCGTAGCCTACCGGCCTCAACCACAGGTTGAGGGCTTGCTGCTGCGGATCGTTATCCAGCAGAGACGGAAGGCACGCCGCAGCCCTAGACTGTGCCCATGGCCGGCGCCAGCACACCAAGCGCCACACCAGCCCGCCGGCCCCCTGCCCCCGGACGGACAGCAAAACCGGTAACCGTGCGCTGCTTGCTGCCGTTGCTGACCGCAGCAGTGCTGGCGGTTTCGGCCCGCACCCCACAGCAGCCCGCCCCGGCGGCGTCCCCCGCTTCCGCGGCGCCCGGACCGGTCACCATCGAGCTAAACCAGTCCCGCGACCAGTACGGGCAGCACGCCATCCTGCTCCAGCTCACCAACACCACGGACAGTCCCGTGACTGTGGACGCGGCGCGCGTCAGTTCCCCGCTGTTCGACGGGGACATCGAGTGGACGCCACCGGCGGGCGGCCTGGAGCTTCCGCCGCACCAACCCAAGAGCGTGCCCGCACAGCTCCCACCTCCGGCCTGTGCCGAGCCGGCAACGGCATCGTCGCAGGCCAGCGCCACGGTTTCCGTCGCTACGGCCGGACGGCAACCGGCAGCACTGACCCTCCCGGCCCCGGATCCCTTCGGCGTGCTGCCGCGCAACAATTCCGAGCTCTGCCTGGCCGCGGACGCCGCGAAGGTGGCCGGGCTGGCCCTGGACCAGCACCTTGAGGTGGCGGCGGACGGCCGCACCGCCGTCGTCCGCCTCCGCATCAGCCCACGGCAGATGGCCCCCGCCGGGACGCCGTCCCTCACGCTGCACAGCGTGGGCGGCACGCCCCTGCTGGCGGAGGACGGGGTTGAGCCGTGGCCGCGGGACGTGGCGGTCCGGCCGGGGGAACCCGAAACGGTCCTGGCCCTGCGGGTGCGTCCCGCCCGGTGCGATCCGCACGCCGTCGCGGACGACAAAGTGGGAACCCTGCTGCCCCTCACCGTTACCGCCGGAGCGCGGGAAGGTGTCCTGAAAGTGGCAGCCGGCGGGCTGTTGCGTGCGCAACTTTATGACTTTGTTACGTTGGCATGCCAAAACGGCTAGGACCCGCGCATCATCCGAGGTCACCGCGGCGTTCCGGAAGGCCCTGCGGAGGAGGCCTTCATCCGAGAGGACTGCCTCGCATGTTATTCAAATGTGACAATCCGGTGAACGTCGGGTTATGGTCATACACGTGTCCCTCCCAAGCGGGACATTCCCCTCAGCTTGCCGAGCCCTGCCGCTGAACCGGGATTCAATCGCTTTCCAGCTGGCAGGGACGGGGGAACCAAGTTTCCGCGGCTTCACCGAAGCCTTGGGGTTAAGTCGATATCGCCTTCCGTCCCTGACGAAGTGCGCTACCGGCCGGGCATCTCCAGCCCGAACCCGACAGCTCACCCCGCAGGCATGGGAGAGGCGATCAACCGTGTCAAAAAATTTCATCACCGCCCGTCACCGCGCTACTCCGGCCGGCTCCATCGCGCTGCAGGGCCTGGCCGTGACGGCCAAGGCCCAGGCCCGGACCTTCGGACGCCCGGCACTGGCGGTAGCCGCAGCATCGGGCATTGCGTTCGGCGTCGGAGCTCCGGCACATGCAGGCGTGACCGGCCCGGACAGCACCGAAACCAATAATGTCCAGGCATACTCGGCACCTGCCGCACCCGTAGCGGCTGCACCCGCCGCGGCTGCCGGCAACGTCCACACGGTTGCTTCCGGCGACACCCTCGGCGCCATTGCGTCCGCTTACGGGGTTGGCCTCAACGACGTCCTGGCAGCCAACGGCCTCGACGTTTCCTCGATCATCTACCCGGGCGACCAGATTGCGATCCCGGGCGCCGGCTACGCAGCACCGGCCGCTCCGGCCGTTGCTCCGGCCGCGGCACCTGTCCAGACCGCAAGCGCCGCTCCCGCCAACACCGGCATGAACCTCGGTTACGCCTCTGCAACGCCTGCGGCCACCGGCTCGGGCACCGGCGCCGCCATCCTGGCCAACGCGTACGGCCAGGTGGGCGTCACCCAGGACTGCACCGCCATGGTGGAGAAGGCCCTGCGCGCCGTCGGCAAGTCCGTTGGTGACCTGGCTCCCGGCCAGTTCTACCAGTACGGCACCGTAGTGGGCGCACCCGCCCCGGGTGACCTCGTCATCTCGGCAGGCCACGTCGGCGTGTACGCCGGTGACGGCCAGATGGTCAGCGGCGGCGTCAACGGCAGCCAGACCCAGGTGCACTCCGTCAGCTGGGTTGGTGCAGCCTCGTACGTACGGGTCGCATAGCCTGCTGAGCACGTAGCTTTCAGCGCATAGAGCTGCAAAAGGGCGGTAGCCGGGAGACCCCGGCTACCGCCCTTTTTGCTGCCTTTCCTTGTTCAGGTGCCGCAGAAGGTCATGTACGTCCCGAAGTCCTCCGGGGCGCCTTCGGCGTACCGCTCCAGGCCGGGGCGTTCGCTGTACGGCGCCGCTACCGCTTCCAGCAGCCGGTGCAGTGGTTCCAGGTCCCCGCCGGTAGCCGCGGCCAGCGCCTCTTCGACGAGGTGGTTCCGCGGAATGTACGCGGGATTGGTGCGGTCCATCAGCCCGGCGTCCGGCCCCAGCTCCTGCCAGCGTTCGGCCCATGCGTCGTACGCGGCCAAGTCCATGACCATGCCGCGGACAGGCCGGCTGTCACCCCGGGCTGCCTTGGCCAGGTTCCTGAAGAAGAGCGTGTAGTCCACGGGGCCGTCCTTGAGGATGCCGGTGACCCCGTCCACCAGGTCCGAGACCTCCTCGCCTGCTGCGGTCCCCGGCTTCCCCGCCGCAAGGCCCAGCTTGGTGGCCATGCCGCCGAACCACGCCGCACTGTACTGCCGCCGGAATCCACCCAGCGCCTCCACGGCCACCGGAACCGCTGCCTCCTGGTCTTCGTCAATTAGCGGCAGCATGGCTTCGGCGAGGCGGGCAAGGTTCCATTCGGCCATGACCGGCTGGTTGGCGTACGCATACCGGCCGCCGACGTCGATGGAGCTGTACACGGCGGCCGGGTTGAACGCGTCGATGAAGGCACAGGGGCCATAATCGATGGTTTCCCCGGAGATGGTCATGTTGTCTGTATTCATCACACCGTGGACGAACCCCACCAGCATCCACTGCGCCACAAGCGAGGCCTGTGCCGCCACCACCGCCCCATAGAGGGCGAGGTAGGGGTTGTCCGCCGCAGCAGCATCCGGGTAGTGACGGCTGATGGCGTGGTCCGCCAGCCGGCGCAGGAGCTCCGTGTTTTCGGTGGCCCGCGCATACTGGAAACTACCCACCCGAAGGTGGCTACCGGCCACCCGGGCCAGCACGGCGCCGGGCAGCATGTCATCCCGGCGTACATGCCGTCCGGTAGCCACGACGGCAAGGGAACGGGTGGTGGGGATGCCGAGGGCGTGCATGGCCTCGCTGACCACGTATTCGCGCAGCATGGGCCCGACGACGGCACGGCCGTCACCGGCGCGCGCGAACGGCGTGCGGCCGGAGCCTTTCAGGTGCAGGTCCCTCAACCGTCCGCGGGCATCCTGCAGCTCACCCAGCAGCAGCGCACGGCCGTCACCGAGGAGGGGCGAATAGCCGCCGAACTGGTGCCCGGCGTAGGCCTGGGCCACGGGCGTGGCCCCTTCCGGCACGTGGTTGCCCAGCAGGAACCGCACTCCCTCTTCCGAGCCCAGGTACCCAGGGTCGAGCCCCAGTTCTCCGGCAAGCGGTTCGTTGAGCACCAGGAGTTTGGGGTCCGGAGCTTCCTCCGCCTCCCAGGGCACCGCCAGTTCGTTGAGTTCGCGGGCGAAGCGGCCACCCAGGGCAACAGTTGATTGTGCTGCAGCGGTCATGGTTTTAACCCTATCTCCGCAGCGGCCGTTACAGGCTCCCCGCGGCGGTTCGGAAGGCGGATGCGCTGGAGGTCGTCGGCGGCGGTCACGGTGGCGCCCTTGGCGCGGGCGGACGCCTGCCGGGCCATGAGGGTGACGTCGTTGCCGTACCGGGATGAGAAATGCGTGAGGACCAGCGTCCGGGCGCTCCCATGCCCCGCCAAATCGCCCGCCTGCCCGGCGGTGAGGTGGCGGTATTCCTCCGCCAGCCCGCCGTCGTCGTCGCTGAAGGTGGACTCGGCGACCAGGAGGTCGGCGCCGTCTGCAAGGTCTTCGGCACCGTCGCACGGGGCGGTGTCCATGACGAACGCGAAGCGCTGCCCGGGGCGCGGAACGCTGACGTCGGCCAGGCCGACGCCGGCAATGGTACCTTCGCGCCGGAGGCGGCCGACGTCCGGCCCGGCGATGCCCGCTGCCGCAAGGCGGTCGGGCAGGAACGTGCGGCCCTCGGGCTCGGTGAGGCGATACCCGTATGTTTCGATCCGGTGCTTGAGCGGCCGGACGTGGAGGCCGTCCGCCACCTCACCGGCGGCGCCGTGGGGATGGAGCCTCAGGTCAAGGCCGGGAGTGCTGACGGATACCAGCGCCCGCACCACACCCTCCCCCGAGGCC
Source organism: Pseudarthrobacter sp. SL88 (assembly GCF_026672455.1). Lineage (NCBI taxonomy): Bacteria > Bacillati > Actinomycetota > Actinomycetes > Micrococcales > Micrococcaceae > Pseudarthrobacter > Pseudarthrobacter sp. SL88. Next base: position 1,689,998 of record NZ_JAPPRD010000001.1, on the reverse strand, counting down.
GGGTAGTGCAGGTGGACCGGATGGTTGACGCCGTCCAGCACCATCCGCGACAGCACGCCGGGGAGTCCGAAGCAGTGGTCGCCGTGGACGTGGGTGAGGCAGATCCTGGTGATCTGCGTTGCCGAAACTCCGGCGTGGATCATCTGGCGCTGCGTCCCCTCACCCGGATCGAAGAGCAGCCCCTCCCCGTCCCAGCGAAGCAGGTACCCATTGTGGTTTCGGGTACGGGTGGGCACCTGCGATGCGGTGCCCAGGACCACCAGTTCACGCACGGCCGCTGCCATGGCCGGCGGCCGCCAGACCTTTCGCATAGGCCGCCTGGCCCGCGTGCTGCAGGCAGTCGGCGAGGGTACTGACCAGCCGGACGCCGAGGGTGACCGGAGGGTCCCAGTTGGTGTCAACGGTCCGGTCAAGGTCCTGGTCTGCCAGTTCCCCGAGGACCCGCATGGTCTGCCGGTGGACGGCGCCGTAGTAGTCCCCCAGCAGGCTTGCCGTGGCGCGGACCGAGTCCACCTGCTTGCTGGTGTGCCCGTAGCCGGTGTCGCGGTCCGTCAGCGGAAGGCCGAAGCGGTCAGCAAAGCCCGCGTGTGTCCAGACCTGCTCCAGGCCGGCAGCGGCGGCAACCTGTGCGTCCTCCACCCGTGCCAGGTGCCAGATAAGCCAGGCGATAGGGTTGCCGGTGCCGGCCGGGCGATGATGCAGGGCTTCTTCATCCAGGCCATCGAGCGTCTCCGTCACGGCATCGCTGATGCGCACGAAGGCATCCTGCAGGAGTTCATTGGTTTTCATATCCCCGCCTTTCAGCACCAGCGCCGTTGGCCGTGCCTAACGCTCAAGATCATTGGGGTCGAATTCGCTCAGCGGCGACCCACCGAAGTTCTCAGCGTCGTCACTGGCATCGGCCTCCAAGCCAGTGGGATCCTCGCCGAAGTCAACGTCCGCTGCTGCCTGCCCGAGGGTGGGTGAATCCGGAGGCACCTGTTCATCGCCCGATTCGTAGCGCGCCTCGGCGGATTCGTCACGCAGGGCCTGGTCGCTCAGGAAGTCCTGTTCCCCGCCCGGGGCAGCTTCGTCCTGGAGCAGCGGGTCTTCCTGCCAGCGGTCCGGATTGTTCTCGGCTGCACCCGGATAGCTGTCCGGTTCGCCGTGTACGGGGTCAAGCTCCTGCGACGCTGTGCTTCCCGGGGTTTCATCAAGCAGCACGTCATTTTCGTCAACGACTTCCAGGCCATCCTCCGGGAGGTTCTGTTCACTCATGTTCACGCCTTTCCTTGGGGCTGCACCCGGTCTGGTGCAGCGCAGAACGGTACCGCCAGACAATAGTAAGCATACTGAGCACCCCTGCGGGTGGGAACCGTCCCCCGACAGCCGTGACTTTCGGCCCTACAGATGGCGGCAGTCCGGCGGCCACTCTTGTAGGCAAGGAGACGTGCTGTCGGCGCGCAACGCTGGGGGCGGCCACCGCCTCCTAAGTCCGCCCATAACTCCGCACGAAAGACCAGGAAGCCGGCCATGACATCACGTAAACCGATTGCCGTAGCCACCAACGACTCGGCGCAGAGCCAGGCGGCGGTGCTGTGGGCCGCGCACCGGGCCGAAAAATCCGGGGTACCGCTGGCCGTCCTCCACGTGGTGGACGACCGCTGGGTGGCCGAACCCTATCCCTGGTTCGGCGTACTGGAGGAGGCTGGCGACCAACTGCTGAAAACTGCGGCAGGGCGCGTCCGGGGAGCAACACCGGCCACTGTCACCACACGGCTCCTGACCGGGAGCGTGGGCGGTTCGCTGGCCAAGTACTCGGGCAAGGCATCGATGCTCGTGATAGGTTCCGGCTCCGGGCACCTGGGCGGGACACTGGCAGACCGGGCCCTGCAGGTCGCGGCCTCCGCCAAGGTACCGGTGGCCGTCGTCGGGACGCAGGACCTTGCCGGACGGTCCGGCGTGGTGGTGGGGGTCGACGGCTCCCGGGAGGCAACGCAGGCTGTCGCTTTTGCGGCTGCGGAGGCCGACCGGGAGGGCGATGAACTCACAGTTGTCTATGCCGTCAGGATGCCCGACCCCGTAACGGACGCAGGGCTGGCCCCGGCCAGCCTGGCCGAGATGGTCTCCGAAGAAGAACGGGTGGTCCTCTCTGAGACCGTGGCGGGCCTCGAGGAGGACTACCCCGACCTGAAGGTGCACCGGGTGCTGGAAACAGAACGGGACCCCGTTGACGCGCTGGTCCACGCGGCAGGCGGAGCAAGGATGCTGGTGGTGGGAATCCGCGGCCGCGGCGGCATCAAGCGGCTGCTGCTGGGGTCCACTGCGCACGGGGTGCTTAAGCATCTTCCCTGCCCCACTGTCATCACCCGGATCCAGGCCGGCAAGAACAAGGCCTGACCAAGAACGGAAGCCGGCCAGGCAGGCCGCCGGATTCCGCCATCCACATTGTCCGCACCATCCGTTCCAGGGGCGACACCATGAGAAAAACCGCAGCAATCATCATGCTCATCCTGGGGATCCTCCTTTCTCTGGTGGGCCTCACAGCGCTCGCCGGGGGCGCCGTAGCCATGGCGGTCGGGTCCGCGCAGGGTGATGGCTTCCTCACCTCCGGCTCGGCGCGGCTGTCCGTCGCATCCCACGCGCTGACATCGCCCCGGCTCGACGCCGTCGGCGAAGGTGTTCCGCCCCGCCTCCCCTTCGATCTGGGGACCCTGCGGCTGCGGGCGGCCCCGGTGGACCCGGCCAAGGACATCTTCATCGGGATCGCGTCCAGCGCCGACGTCGAGAAGTACCTGTCCGGCGTCTACCACTCGGAACTGCTCGACGTCGAAATGCAGCCGTTCCGGGCCGACTACCGTGACATACCGGGAACCGCCGTCCCTGCAGCGCCCGCCCAGCAGACGTTCTGGGCTGCCTCCGCAACCGGCCCCGGCGAACAGGAACTCACGTGGGACCTGGCGGCCGGCAACTGGTCGATTGTCCTGATGAACGCCGATGCCAGCCAGGGCGTGGCAGCAACACTGCAGGCCGGGGCGCGGTCTGAACTGATCCGGCCGGCCGCCTCGGGCCTGCTGGTGGGCGGCGCCATTGCCCTGGTGATCGGTGTTCCGCTGCTGGCTTTCGGGGCAATGGGCCTCGGCCGCCATACCGGCCCGCCGGCCCGGGGACCGGGAGCGCCGTACCCCGGATACCCGGCTGCCGGTGGCGCCCCGGGACTTCCGGTGCAGGCACAGCAGCCCCCGCAGCACATGGCAGAACTGGCGGACCGGGCCCCCTACCCGGCGCGGCTTTCCGGTGAGCTGGATCCCCGGCTGTCCAGGGGCCTGTGGCTGGTCAAGTGGTTCCTGGCGATTCCCCACTTCGTTGTGCTGGTCTTCCTATGGTTTGCCTTCGCAGTGACCACCATCGTGGCCGGGTTCGCGATCCTCTTCACCGGCCGCTACCCGAGGGCACTCTTCAACTTCAATGTTGGGGTGATGCGCTGGAACTGGAGGGTAGCGTTCTACGCCTATGCCGCCGCCGGAACGGACCTCTATCCGCCTTTCACCCTGGCGCACGCCGACTACCCGGCCGACTTCGATGTGGACTATCCGGAGCGGCTTTCCCGGGGACTGGTGCTGGTCAAGTGGTGGCTGCTGGCCATTCCACACCTGCTGATCGTGGCTGCCCTCGCCGGCACGGCATGGACCTGGCGGGCCGAAACCACGGATCTGGGAACCACGTATGAGCGCAGCACCGGGATTTCGCTGCTGGGGATCCTGGTCCTGGTGGCCGTGGTGGCACTCCTTTTCACCGGCCGCTACCTGCGCCCGCTGTTCGACCTGATCCTGGGCATCAACCGCTGGATCTACCGCGTCATGGCCTACACGGCGCTGATGCGGGACGAATATCCGCCTTTCCGGCTCGACCAGGGACCCGGTGAAGCACCGCCGCCGGCAGGCCAACCGGTCCGGCAGGAAATACACATGCCCGGAACGGGCCCAACACCCAAGCCCTAGCCGCCGGGGGTTGGGCAACAACGGTCATGACCGCACCAGAAGGAGTTGAGATGGGTTCAGCCGGAGCACCGTTCGGCCGGATCGTCGTAGGAGTCGACGGCTCGGAGGCCTCCATCGAGGCGTTGCGGCAGGCCCAGCGCCTCGCGGTGCCGCTCGGCGCCAAGGTCGAGGCCCACGCCTATTGGGATTACCCGCAGGCCTACTCCGGCTACATGCTGATGGGCATCGAAGGGTTCGAAGAGCGTGCCGGCCAGATCCTCGATGAGGCGGTCAGCACCGCCTACGGTGACGAAACGCCGTCGAACGTCATGGCCAGCCTCGTCCGCGGACACCCCCGGGATTCACTGATCGAAGCGAGCCGCGACGCTGACCTGCTGGTAGTGGGCCGGCGCGGGCACGGCGGCTTCAGCGGCCTGCTCCTGGGCTCTGTCAGCTCGGCCCTGGTGGCCCACGCCCACTGCCCGGTGCTGGTAGTGCACACGCCGGAGGCGCCCCCGGAAACCCCGTGACGAAGGTTCGGAACAGGACAGGTCAGCGCCCGCCGTCGGACGCGTCTGCCTGGGCCGGAACCACCAAAACCGGACAGTGGGCATGGCTCACGCAAGCGGAACTCACCGAGCCCGGCACGAAGCCAGCGTGCCCATGCCGGCCAACAATCAGAAGCGCAGCTTCCCTGCTGCCGCCGATCAGGAGTTGCGCAGCGCTGCCCCGCAGGAGCCGCCCGCGGACTTCCGGCGGCACCGGCGACCCGAAGGCATCAGCGAGCGCCTGCCGGAGTGCCTGCTTCGCCGCGACTTCGAATCCCTCAATGCCCACGGCCAGGTAAATCCCGAAACCGGCAGGAACATCCCAGCACGCCCATGCCTCCACAGCGGCATCCAGCGGCCCTGCCAAGGCGCGGGCAGTCCGCAGGGCCTGGACCGAGGCGGCTGACCCATCCACGCCCACAATGATCCTGGGCTGGCCTCCGCCGGCTTCCATGGTGGGCTCCTTTCCCTTTGCTGATTGACGTCTGATCCAACCCTGCTGAAGGAGCAGCCGGCCGGGTAGGGCCGTTGGTCACCGGGCGGCGGCAGCGGGATCAGGTACTTTGCGTACTTTGGTCCCTTACATCCACGGACAACGGGCGCAAGAATGGTACTTGCCCCGCCCAGGGGCTGCCCGCACAGCGCAGCGGGTGCAGGTGTGGTCCTTATGAAAATGGGAGCGTAACGTGCAAAGGCTTGAGACTGACTCGGGGGAAGCTGCAATTCCGCAGGAACCGCTCCGCGTCTTCATCCTCGACGACCACGAACTTGTCCGGCAGGGCTTGAAGGACCTGTTGGAAGGTGAAGGGTTCGTGGTGGTGGGCGAAAGCGGATCGGCTGCCGAGGCCACTCGCCGGATCCCGGCGCTTCGGCCGGACATCTCCATACTGGACGGCCGCCTGCCGGACGGTACCGGCATCGAGGTCTGCCGCGATGTCCGTTCGCTCGATCCGCGGTTGAACTGCCTGATCCTGACCAGCTACGACGACGAACAGGCGATCCGCGGAGCTGTCCTGGCCGGAGCGGCGGGGTACATCCTCAAACAGATCAGGAGCGACGACCTCCTGGCCGGTATCCGCAAGGCGGCCACCGGCGCGTCCCTGTTCGAGCCCGGGGTGCGGGAACGGATCGTCTCGGGACTGACCCGGACCCCGACGGACCCGAGGATGGAAGGACTCAGCGCACAGGAAAAAAAGGTGCTCGTGCTGGTGGGGCAGGGACTGACGAACCGCCAGATCGGCGAGGAACTCTTCCTGGCCGAGAAGACCGTGAAGAACTACGTATCATCCATCCTTGCAAAACTGGGATTCGAGCGCCGGACGCAGGCGGCCGTGTTCGTCACCCGGAACAGCCCGGAGGCCTCCTGATGTGTTGGCCCCCTGTCACTGCAGGCCTGCACACCATCTGATCCGGGTGCCCTCTCCTGGTGCACTGTCGATGCTGCAGCTGCCGCCCAGCATCTCCGCCCTGTGCCTCATGTTGGCCAGGCCGCTGGTCTGCCCGGGCTCCTCGAATCCGCAGCCATCATCCTTGATGACAAGCTCCACACCGTCAGCTGAGGCGGTCACCGCCACGTGCACGTCCGCAGCTCCCGAGTGGCGTGCGGCGTTGCTCAGGCCCTCGGACAGCACGGAGAGCAGGTGTCCCGCGACGTCATCATCGACGACCTCGTCAACGGGGCCGCTGAACACTACATCTGGCGCCACTGAGTAGCCCCGGGACGTTTCCTCGGACACCTTGAGGATTCGGCTGGTCAGCGGTTCATGGTTCCCGCCGGTCCGCAGCGAGTAGATGGTGTCGCGGAGCTTCCGGATGGTGTCGTCCAGTTCAGCTGTTACCGCAGCGATCCGTTCATGGGCCACAGGGTCCGGGGTATAGCGCCGCAGGCTTTGGATGCTCAGGCCCGCAGCGAACAGCCTCTGGATCACCAGGTCGTGCAGATCCCGGGCGATCCGCTCCCTGTCGGTGAACAGGAGGTTCTGTTCGCGCAGTGCATGCACCCGTCCCAGTCCCAGCGCCAGCCCCACCCTGCTGCCGAACAGCGCACTGGATTCCAGCTCGGCTTGGCTGAAGGGTCCGCCCCCGGAGGGCCGGGCCAGCAGCAGCACCCCGTTATCGCTGCCGCTGTGGCCCAGGGGGCACACGAGCACGGCCCCCAGCTTTTCGCCGATACCACCACCAAAAACCTCTTGCGGATCCCGGACGACCACCGATTTCCCGGTCTCAATGACCACATCGACGGCGTCGGAAGCCTTGACCTCCTGTCCGGCTTGGAGTCCCTGCACACCAAGCGACGAACGGCAGCGGAGCGTACCGTCACCATCAGGCACGGCGATAACGGCAAGCACGGCTTCCGAGACCCGCAACGCTGTTTCCGCCACCAGATCCAGGTTTTCCGCATCCTTGGGCCGGGGTGTGACGATGAGCCGGCTGCTCAGTTCCATCCCTGCTTCAAGCCACTTCTGGCGGCGTTTGCTGTCGTCAAAATGGCGGGCGTTCTGGATCGCCACGCCTGCCGCGGCGGCCAGGGCCACAGCGAGGTCTTCATCCTCCGGAGTGAAGTCCAGCCCGCCGTTCTTCTCCGTCAGGTAGAGGTTCCCGAACACTTCGTCGCGCACCCGTACTGGTACACCGAGGAACGATTTCATGGGGGGATGGTTTGGAGGAAAGCCCGAAGCGATCGGGTGTTGGCCAAGTTCGTGGAGCCGAAGGGGCCTGGGCTCGCGGATCAGCAGACCGAGAACACCGTGCCCGGTGGGCAACTGGCCAATGGCTTTGATGCCGTCCTTGTCGATCCCCACTGTGATGAAGTGGCTGAGCCGGAGGTCTTCGCCTATAACGCCGAGCGCGCCGTAGCGTGCACCCACCAGGTCACAGGCCGAGCGCACCAGCCTGTCCAGCACGGTTTCGAGGCTGAGGTCCTCGGCGATAGCCATCACGGCGGACAGGAGGCCGTTCATCCTGTCCTGTGTCTGCAGCAGCTCGTCCGCCCTGGAGACGAAGTCGCGAAGGAGGTCTTCGGCCCGCTCCCTCATGGGCGAACGCCATGGCTCAGTGCTCACAACTGACCTCCTGCCGAAGCGGCCCGTGCCATTTCAGGAACCCGGCGGCACGCAGTGCCCCGGTGCGCGCCGCGGCCCCCGCCCGCGCCTGAGCACGCAGTGATGGCTTGGCACCATCCTAGGAGACGACGGCGGGCCTTGGAACGCCGTTGCATTGAATATCCGGATACCGGGACCTTCTTCCCTAGTCCGCCGGGTCTCCCGGCCCTAGGCTACGGCCATGGATACAGGTGCGTTGGAAGTGGAAGCCGAAATTTTGGGCGTTCACGACTGCTGGAAATACCTGCAGTCGACGCCGGTCTGCAGGATTGCATTCACGCATGGCACCGACGTCGAAATATTCCCCGTCAACTTCGCTGCCAGCAACGGAACGGTGCTGATCCGCACCGGCGCCGGTAAGACTCTGGACACCGTGGCGAACGCACAACAGGTCTCCCTGGAGGCGGACGGGTTGAACCAGTACGGCACCATCGCGTGGAGCGTCGTGGTCAAGGGACGCGCGGTGACCGTGGAAGATCCGGAAGGTTACCGGGAAGCCGAGTCCGCCGGCCTGTCACCCTGGCAGGCCGGAACCAAGAACCGGCTGGTCCGGGTCACTCCCGGCGAGATTTCCGGCCGGCGTTTTGTTATTGCTCCCCCAACCCGCTGGGCATCGCAGGAGCCTGCCGGCCAAGGTTGATGCTGTCCGGCATGACGGCCGGGCAGCCGTACCAGAGGAAGGTCACCCATGGACACCACCAGGCCCATCGCGGTCGGCGTCACCGACTCCGAAGCATCCCGGGCCGCCCTGGCATGGGCGGCTGCGCGGGCCGCCCGGCTCAAACTGCCCCTGGTGCTCCTGAACGTCCTGGACGACCACTGGATGGCTGGCGAAGCACTGGAAGCCCTGCCCTACATCGATGTGCTGCGAACGTCCGGGGAAGACCTCCTGAAGATGTCCGCAGACCGGCTCCGCACCGAGGAACCCGGACTTCAGGTCTCGCAGGAACAGCTGGAGGGAAGCATTGGGGCATCGCTGGGCCGCTACTCCGAAAAGGCATCGATGCTGGTTCTGGGCAGCAGCGGGCAGACACGGGGAGCCTTAACAGACCGGGCGCTGCAGGCCGCGGCCGTGGCGGCATCACCGGTGGCCGTGGTTGGCCCCGGGCAATCCGACGGCAGGGGCGTCGTCGTCGGCGTCGACGGGTCCTCCCAATCGACGCAGGCAGTAGCCTTCGCAGCGTCGGAGGCTGACGCGCTGGGTGACGAGCTCACGGTTCTTTACGCCTTCACCGGACCCAAAAGGTGGGTCGGGGCCGGCCTTCCGTCCAGTAGCTTTTCCCGGCACGTTCTCGAGGAGGAGCGGATAGTCCTTTCCGAAACTGTGTCCGGCCTGCGGCAGGATTTCCCTGGCCTTGTGGTGCATGATGTGCTTGAGACCGTCATGGAGCCCGCCGCCGCCCTTGTCCGTGCCGCCGCCCAGGCCCGGCTGCTGGTGCTGGGAAGCCGCGGGCGTGGCAGCTTCAGCAGGCTCCTTTTGGGCTCTACTGCGCACGCCGTCCTGGCCCAGCCGCCTTGTCCCACAGTCATCACGAGGCTCAGAAAGCCGGCCTGACTCCTCCAGGCCCCTGCACCAAGGGCCGCTACGGGGCAGCGGCCCTTGCCTCACGGGAGTCATCCAAACAGGACAGCCGCTTCCCGGTACCGCGCTTCGGGTACCACTTTCAGGGCTCCGAGGGCCTGTTCCAGGTCAACCGGGATGATGTCTGTGCCCCGCAACGCAACCATCGTCCCCCACCTCCCGTCGGCTGCCAACTGGACGGCGGCGATGCCGAGTCGGGTGGCGAGTACACGGTCGAAGGCGGTGGGTTCACCTCCCCGCTGGATGTGGCCCAGAATGGTGGCCCGGGTTTCGATGCCTGTCCTGGCCTGGAGTTCCTCTTCCAGGAGGCGGCCGATGCCACCGAGACGGGGCCGGCCGAACGTATCCAGCCCGCGCGGCGCATACGGTGCAATCTGGCCCATGGGGGCAAATGCCTCGGCCACCACCACGAGGGGCGCCCGGCCGCGGTCACGGGCCGACAGCACCCAGGCGGCAACCTGCTCCAGGGAGACCGGGTGCTCCGGGACCAGGATGGCGTGCGCACCGGCAGCCATGCCCGCGTGCAGCGCAATCCAGCCTGCGTTTCGTCCCATGACTTCCGCCACCATGCACCGGTGGTGGGACTCACCGGTGGTCCGCAGCCGGTCCATGGCCTCGGTTGCCGTCTGGACGGCCGAGTCGAAACCGAACGTGTAATCCGTTGCACCCAGGTCGTTGTCGATCGTCTTGGGCACTCCGATGATGTGCAGGCCCTGCCGGCACAGCTCGCTGGCCGCCGCCAGGGTCCCCTCGCCGCCGATGGCAATGAGCCCGTCCAGGCCGTTGCGCCGGAAGCATTCGCGGACGGCCCCGGCTCCGCCGTTCCGCAGCGGATTGGTCCGGGACGTGCCCAGGACCGTTCCGCCCAGCCGCGAGATGCCACGTACGCTGTGCCGCGGCAGGGGAACAACCTCCTGTTCCAGGACTCCGCGCCAGCCGTCCCTGAACCCGACGAACCCGTAGCCGTGGACGATGTCTCCGGCGAGGACGGCGCCGCGGATCACGGCATTCACGCCGGGACAGTCGCCTCCACTGGTCAGGATGCCGAGGCGCCTCACGGCAGGGCCGGATCCGCTGCGGCCGCGAGCCGGAAGTTGCCGGACTCGCCCGGCATCAGGGTTGTATCCCTGCCGTTGACCCGCACACTGATGGGCGCGGCGTCCCCGGGTGAAGACACGATATGAAGGTGCCCGCCCTTGAGCCTGACGTTCAGATGGTGCCCCCGGTACCGGATGTGGAAGGCGACGCTCCGCAGTCCTGTGGGCATGTTAGGGGCGAACATGATGGTCTCCCCGCTTAGCCGCAGCCCGGCGAAGCTGCGCTGGATGACATCCACGGTCCCGGCCATGGCGCCGAGATGGATTCCAGACCGGGTGGTGCCGTGCTGGGTGTCGTCCAGGTCGGCGTCGAGCGCTTCACGGAAGCTGTCCCAGGCCCTGTCGGCGTCGAGGGCGGCGAGGACTGAGGCATGCGCAACGCGGCTCAGGGTGGAGCCGTGGGCCGTGCGGCCGAGGTAGTACTCAATGGTCAGGTTCAGCTGCTCCGCGGTGAACGTGTATCCCAGTTCGGCCAGGAGTCCGGTCAGTCCTTCCTGGCCCAGGAGATAGGGAAGCATCAGGACATCGGCCTGCTTGGCGAGCTTGTACCGGTTGGTGTCATCGCCCTCTGCTTCCAGGATCAGGTCCAACCGCTCGATGCTGTCATAGGTTTCCCGGTAGCGGTCCCAGTCCAGTTCGTTGAGCTGCCCGTAGCCGGCAAACTGGCTGATGACGCCGTCGGGGTGGAAGGGGACGAAGAACGCCCGGCCCACGCGCTCCCAGCCGGCGGCCTCATCGGCGCTGATGCCCAGCCGTGCCGCCAGCTCAGCCCGCTCTTCACCCTGGAACATGGCGACGATGTCCGCGGCCCGCAGGCAGGCCCAGGCAGCCATCACATTGGTGTAAGCGTTGTCGTCCAGTCCCGGCTCAGGGTTTCCCGGATACCCGGTGTGGTATTCATCCGGCCCCACCACGCCCTTGAGGTGATAGCGCGAAGTGTCCTGGCTGAACTCGGCACGGGAGGCGAAGAACCGGGCAACCTCGATGACCAGTTCGGCGCCCCGCCTGAGCAGCCAGGGTTTGTCATTTGTGGCCTGGTAGTACTGCCACGCGTTGAACGCCACCGCCAGGCCGGCGTGCAGCTGCAGGTGCGAATAGTCACGGACCCACCGGCCAGAGCGGTCGTTGTAGAGCCAGGTGGGCGTCTCCTCGGTCCCGTCGCTTCCGCTCTGCCAGGGAAACTTCGCCCCCGTGCAGCCCGCCAGTGCAGCGGCCTGGCGTGCGGCCGGCAGCCGGCGCCACCGGTAGTCGATCAGGGCGCGTGCCACGTCGGGCGTGCGCAGCGTCACCAGTGGCAGCACGAACAGCTCATCCCAGAAAACGTGGCCGCGATACCCCTCACCGTGGAGCCCGCGGGCAGTGACACCGGCATCCAGTTCAGCCGTATGGCGGGTCAGGGTTTGCAGGACATGGAAGATATGGAGGTTCAGGACCAGCCGCACCTGCCCTGGCGCGTCCATCTCCACCAGGTAGGGCGCCAACTCCCGGTGCCAGGCGTCGAGGTGGGCAGCCAGGAGCACGCCGGGGTCATCGCCGGCGCGGTGGAGCTCCAACCGCGCTGCGGATGCCGGGGATGAGATGGCGCGGTCCCGGGAGGTCACCACGGCGACAGCCTTCGTGATTGTTGACGGATTCCCGTCGGCGAGCGCCATCCGGAAGGACCGGTAGTGGAGCGCCCCGTCCCGGCCCTCTGCTGCCCCCGCTGGGATGCCGGCTCCCCGGGTGCGGAAAGCCACGGCGATCCGCACCAGGCTTTGCGTCGTTTCGGCCTCGACGACGGAGATGCCGTCATCCGGGACGTCACCGGGTGCGTCCCCGACGGCGGTGCGCTCGCCGGTGCGATCCGCCAGGTGGATCCCGGGACCGGCCTCCGGGCCGGGAATGTTGGCATTCCGGACCCCGGCGTTCACTCCGCTGCGCACCTCCACCGTGCCGCTCCAGCCCAGCGGCGTCACCTGCATGTCCAGCACCAGCAGATGCGGCTCGGCCATGGACGCGAAGCGGGTCTGGACCACCTCCAACCGTTTACCGTCGGCGGCTTCGAGCAGCATTCGCCGCTCAAGTACGGCCCTGCGCAGATCCAGCGAGCGCCGCTCGTGCAGGAGGGTCATGCCGCCGGCGGACCACCAACGCCCGCCGTCCATCTTCAGGTCAAGGGGAAGGCAGTCCGGAGCGTTGACCAGGTGTTCCTCCATGACCGTCTCGCCACCAGCTTCGGCTTCCGCCCTGTTGTACACTCCGGCGAGGTACATGCCGGCGTAGCTGGCCGGGCCGCCTTCCGAAGCTGCTCCCCGGACGGCCAGGTAGCCGTTGCCCAGGGTGGTGAGCGCTTCGCGGTGCCCTTCGTGGTCGGCGTCGAATCCTTCGAAAACCAGGTGCCAGGGATCGCCCAGCACCAGTCCCAGGTCCAGTTCCCCGACGTCGTTCAGGACCGCACCGGCACCTGCAGCTTCAAGGCCCCGCCGGGTGCCGCTCCGGTCAATACCCACCACCAGGCCGAAGCCGCCCCGCCGCGCCGCCTGGACGCCGGCCACCGAGTCCTCGATGACCACGGCATGGGATGGTGGAACACCCAGCCGGAACGCGGCGGCCAGGAAGACATCGGGCGCGGGTTTGCCCCGCAGCCCGAGCTTGGCCGCGGCCGCTCCGTCGAGGATGACGCTGAAGAGGTCAGCGATGCCGGCTGCATCCAGGACGAAGGACGCGTTGCGGCTGGAGGTCACCACGCCCGTGGGCACCCCGGCGTCGGCCAGCCGGTGCAGCAGCTGCATGGTGCCCGGATAGCTTTGGACGCCGTCCCTGCGCAGGTGTTCGAGGAACAACCGGTTCTTCAGGGCACCCAATCCAAATGCCGTCCAGGCGCCGGGCTGATCGTGGTCCGTTCCCCGGTCCACTGCCACTCCCCTGGCGGCCAGGAACTTCATGACGCCCTCCTCCCGGGGCAATCCGTCGATGAACGTCCGGTAATCGGCTTTGGACATCGGCGTGCGGCTGGCCGCGGCCGGGATCCGCGGGTCCTGGAAGATGCGGTCGAATGCTTCCTTCCAGGCGGCCTGGTGGAGCAGTGCGGTGTTGGTGATGACTCCGTCGAGGTCGAAAATGACCGCGTCGAACGGCGGCCTCGCGGCAGCTGCGGTGGGAGAACCGGTCATAGCACAGTGCTATCAGCAGGGTGTCCGGGGCAGCCAGTGCCGTTAGGCCCGCGGGGGCAGGCGCTGCTCGGCTGCGGCAATGACGGGCAGGGTTCGAAGGTAGGTGTCCGGGTTGAGGGACAATGAATCGATGCCCTGGCCGACCAGGAATTCGGCGAGCTCCGGGTGGTTGCTGGGCCCCTGTCCGCAGATGCCGATTTTGATACCGGCAGCATGGGCCTTGGAAATTGCCTCGGCGATCATGGCGCAGACGGCCGGATCACGTTCATCGAAAAGTCCCGCCAGCTGTTCCGAGTCCCGGTCCACCCCCAGGACCAGCTGTGTCAGGTCGTTTGAGCCAATGGAAAAACCGTCAAACCGCTGGGCGAACTGCCCGGCCAGCACCACGTTCGAGGGGATTTCGCACATCATGTACAGCTGCAGGCCCGCTTCCCCGCGGACCAGACCGTGGCTGGCCAGGGCCTGGATCACTTGGTCGGCTTCGTGGACGGTGCGGCAGAAGGGGACCATCACGACGACGTTGGCGAAGCCGATCTGTTCCCGCACCCTTTTGAGGGCCCGGCATTCGAGGGCGAACCCTTCGCGGTAGTCCTCGCTGTAGTAGCGGGAGGCACCGCGGAACCCGAGCATGGGGTTTTCCTCGGAGCGTTCGAAGGCGCTGCCGCCGATCAGGTGGCTGTACTCGTTGGACTTGAAATCGCTGAGCCTGACGATGACGGGCTTGGGGTGGAACGGCGCGGCAATCTTGGCGATGCCGGTGGCCAGCGCGTCAACGAAGTATTCCTGGGGGTCGCTGTACCCACTGGTGAGTTGGCGGATGAGTGCGGCCTCGTCCTGGTCGGCCACCCGCTCGGGATGGACCAGGGCCATGGGGTGGATGCGGATGAGGTTGCTGATGATGAACTCCATCCGGGCAAGGCCAACACCGGCTGCGGGAAGCCGCCACCATTTGAAAGCCGCGGCAGGGCTGCCGATATTGACCATCACGTCCGTCCGGGTGGCGGGCAGCTGGTCCATATCGACGTCCTCCACCGTGTAGTCCAGCAGTCCCTCGTAGACGCGGCCCTCTTCCCCTTCCGCGCAGGACAGGGTGATGGGGGCGTCCTGGGGCAGGGTGTCCGTTGCGTTGCCGGTTCCGACGACGGCCGGAACGCCCAGTTCACGGCTGACAATGGCTGCGTGGCTGGTGGGTCCGCCGTGGTCCGTGACGATGCCGGCGGCACGCTTCATGACAGGTACCCAGTCCGGGTCGGTCATCCGGGTGACCAGGACGGATCCTTCGGTGAATGATTCGATGTCCTTCGCGTCCCGGATGACGCAAACATTGCCCTTGGCGATGCTGTCCCCCACGGCCGCCCCCGCAGCGAGGACGTGCCCCTGCTGCTGCAGGTGGTAGGTGCGGAACATTGAGCTGCTTCGGCGGGCCTGGACCGTTTCGGGCCGGGCCTGGACCATGAACAGTTCGCCGGTCAGTCCGTCTTTGGCCCATTCCATGTCCATGGGGCGCCCGTAGTGCTCCTCCACGGCGGACGCCCACCGCGCCAGCAGGACGGCTTCGGCATCCGTCAACACCAGGGAGGCGCGCTCGCGTTCCGTGGTATCCACCATCCGGGTGAGCGCGCTGCCGCCATGGCTGTAAACCATCTTCCGTTCCTTGGCACCGGTTTCCCGGGCGATCACCGGTGTGAAGCGGCTGTCAGCGAGCAGCGGCTTGAACACCTGGTACTTGTCCGGGTTGATGGTTCCCTGCACCACTGTTTCCCCCAGCCCCCAGGCGGCGCTGATGAGCACCGCGTGTGGAAAGCCTGATTCGGTATCGATGGAGAACATGACCCCTGATGCCCCGACGTCGGAGCGCACCATGCGTTGGACCCCTACCGACAATGCAACATCGAGGTGTCCGTATCCTTTGATATCGCGGTAGCTGATGGCGCGGTCGGTGAACAGCGAGGCATAACAGCGCCGGCAGGCGTCGAGGACGGCCCGTTCCCCGGAGACGTTGAGGAAGGTCTCCTGCTGGCCGGCGAAACTGGCATCCGGCAGATCTTCGGCGGTGGCACTGCTGCGGACCGCCACCGGCACCTGCGCATGGCCGGCCCGTCGTGAAAGCTCCCGGTAGTGTCCACGGATCTCCGCGGCAATACCGCCCGGGAAGTCGGCGGCCAGGAACAGCTCCCTGATGGCGGCACCGGCCTGCCGGAGTGTGGCCCGGCCCTCCTGGTACTCCGCGATGCAGTCCCTGATGCGGGGCTCCAGGCCATTGTCTTTAAGGAAGGTCCGGTAGGCGTCAGCGGTGGTGGCGAACCCTTCGGGTACCTTGACCCCGGCCGATTGCAGCGATCTGCTCAGCTCACCGAGAGACGCGTTCTTGCCGCCCACCGAGGCGACGTCCCCGATTCCGGTGTCGCTGAACCATTTGATGTGCAGGTGGGTTCCGGAGGTCACGGACGGAGCAGTCATGCCTTGATTCTGGGCTGGTCTGGCATGCCGGGGCAGGGTCTTAGGTCCCCACGGGTCACGGCCGCGGCCGGCGGGGCCAGGCGGCCTTGTATACCCAGTCCGCTGCCAGGACGGCCGGTATAGCCAGGGACGCGGCAAGGAGGCCGGCCGGCGGGGGCGGGGCCTGTCCCAGCAGGCCCGCGGCCGGTGGAATGAACAGGCATGCTGCCAAGACCGCCAGTTCGGCAGCCACGGCCCACAGCAGCAGCCTGTTGGTGCCCCAGCCCAGCTGCCAGGGCAGTACCGTGGCGCTCCGGCAGGCAAAGGAGTTGGCCAGCTGTCCGAGGACCACCGCCGTAAAGGCCGTACCCGACGCCGCCAGGAGCAGGCCGGCTTCAGGAGGCCCGCCGCGGGTCCAGCCGCCGGCGAAGAGCACAGCGGAGAAGGCGGCCATTTCGACGGCGGCCTCAACGGGGCCCAACACGCAAAACACGCGCACCATGAGTCGCCGGTCCATCAGGTGCCTCCGTTCCGGCGGCCGTGACAGTACGCGCTTGCCGGGAGCTTCAGCTCCCAGGGCGAGCGCCGGCAGCAGGTCGGTTCCGATGTCCAGGGCGAGGATCTGCAGCACGCCGAGGGCCAGCGGGAATTGGCCGCCCGAGAGCGCCCAGACAACGAAGGGCGTCAGCTCTGCCACATTGTCGGTCAGGTGGTACGTGAGGAAACGGTGGATGTTTGCGTAGGTTGCCCGGCCCTGTTCGATGGCCGCCACAATGGTGGCAAAGTGGTCATCGAGCAACACCAGGTCTGCCGCCTCCCGGGCCACATCGGTTCCGCTGAGGCCCATGGCCACGCCGATGTCCGCTTCCTGCAGGGCCGGCCCGTCGTTCACGCCGTCGCCGGTCATGGCCACCACATGTCCACGCGACTGCAGGGCCTTGGCCACCAGGAGCTTCTGTTCAGGCGACACCCTGCTGACCACAATCCCGTCCCGGTCCAGCAACGCTCCAAGCAGCTGCCAGTCCTCCGGGAGGCCGGAGCCTTCCACCACCATCTCCGGTGTTCCGGCCAGGCCGATCTCGCGGGCGATCGCCGCCGCGGTGGCAGGATGGTCGCCCGTGATCATGGCCACCTTGAGCCCGGCCTGCCGGGCTGTCCTGATGACGTCGCCCACACCGGGCCGGGGCGGATCGTGCAGGCCGATCAGGCCCAGCAGTTCCATGCCGCTCTCCAGGTCCTCCGCAGGCGTTGCCATGCTGTCCCCCGCCAACCCCGCAAGGTTGCGCCGTGCCACCGCAATCACCCGCAGGCCCCCGGACGCCATCAACAGAACCTGTTCCCCGACCAGCGTGCCGACGTCCGCGCACAACGGCAGCACGGCCTCCGGTGCCCCCTTGCAGAAGAGATCCTGGCCCACGATGGCCGACTCCCGGCGACGTACCGGATCAAACGCCATGCGTCGCGCAGGCGGTGTCTCGGACCCGTGGCTGCCCGAGAGCCGCCGCGCCAAGGCGTCGATTGCTGCCTCCATCGGGTCGCCCGAAGCCTGCCACTCGCCATTGCGGAGCACCGCCCGGCCCTGCGACGCTGCACGGGCGGCGAGCGCCGCCTCCGCGGCCGCCTCCTGCCCGCCGCCCTGTACCGACCCGGCCGGTCCGTATCCCTCCCCCGCCACATGGATGGTTCCGGCGGGCGTGTGGACCTGGACGGCGTTCATCCGGTTCTGGGTGAGGGTCCCCGTCTTGTCGGTGCAGATGAAGGTGGTTGATCCCAGCGTTTCAACGGCCTCCAGGTTGCGCACCAGTGCGTTCCTGGCAGCCATCCGCTGGGCGCCCATCGCCAGCGACAGGGTGACTGTGGGCAGGAGGCCTTCCGGGACGAGCGCGACAGCCACCCCGATGGCGAACAGGAACGAGTCGCGCCAGGCGATTCCCGCCACTAGGGAGACCAGGAAAAACAGGCAGGCGATGCCCAGGGCCACCAGGACCACCAGCCGCACGATCCTGCGCAGCTCGAGGGACAACGGCGTGGGTGGTGGCAGGGCAGCGCTGGTCAGTGCGGCGATCCCGGCCAGGCGAGTTGCGGCGCCGGTAGCGGTAACGGTGGCTTCGGCGTCGCCGTTGACCAGGAAGGTGCCGCCCCAGGCGGGGTCGCCGCCGGTTTTGGGGACCGGCGCGCTCTCGCCGGTCAGCATGGATTCATCAACGGCACAGGCCGCGGCCCCAAGCAGGATGACGTCGGCGGGGATCCGGTCGCCGGCCGTCAGGAGCACCACGTCATCCGTGACCAGGTCGCTGGCGTGGACAGTCCGGACCTGTCCGTCCCGCCGTACCCGGACGTCGGCGGGCAGCAGGCCCCGCAACCTTGCGGCGGCGTGCTGGGCGCGTTCCTGCTGAATGTGCGCGAAGACGCCATTGACGATGACGACGACGATGATCGCCACGCCCAGTTGCGGCATGTCGGCAACGAAAGCCAGGGCAGCGGCCACCCACAGCATGAGGGCGAAGAAGTGGGTCAGCTCCGCCCAGAGCTTACGCCACTGCGGGACGGGCTTCTCACCCGGCAGGACGTTGGGTCCGGCACGTTTGAGCAGTTCCGCTGCCTGCTCAGTTGTGAGGCCTGCCGCGGCCATCACACGCTGTCCGGCTCCTGCCCCACCAGGACCACCGGGCACACTGACCGGGCGGCGCAGGCCTTGCTGACCGAGCCCATGGACGTGCCGGGGAAGCCTCCTTCACCATGCCTGCCCACCACCAGCAGCTGCGCCCGTTTGCTCTCTTCCACGAGGACTTTTCCGGGCGCTCCGAACCTGACCGTCACGTCGATGGCCGTGGTCCGGCCGCCGGTGAACGCCCGGCCGAGGGCGTCCTCCACCAGGCGCCGGGCGGTGTCCTCCAGCCCGGCCGTCAGCGGGTGCTCGCTGCTCTCAAGGTGGGATATCACCAGGTAGTCGGGCATGCCGATGCAGGTGATGACCTCCAGCCGGGCGCCCAGCCGGGCGGCGAGGGTTCCGGCGTACCGGAGGGCAGCCGAGGAGAATTCGGACCCGTCAACACCCACGATGACGGGCCGGGAAGCTGATTCTTCGTTCATATCCACTACATTCGCCACGACGGCGGGCGGCCCGGAAGTGCCAAAGGTCATGCCGGCGTTGCCGGCCGTACGGTGGCTCCGTGCAGGGCCCGCAGCCCGTTCAGGATGGTGGCCAGGTCCACGAGCTCCTGGAGGAGGGCACCGGTGACGGCGGGAATGTAGCCGGTCATGGCCACGGCCATCAGCCCCACGCTTAGCCCGATGCCTGTCCAGATGCTGACAAGTGCCACCGACATGGTGCGTTGCCCGATCGCCACCGCCAGGGCAACCTTTGACAGGTCATCAAGCATCACCACCACGTCCGCGGATTCGCTGGCAGCTGTAGCGCCCCTGGCGCCCATGGCGATGCCCACGTCCGCTGCCGCGAGCACCGGAGCGTCGTTGACGCCGTCGCCCACCATGAGCACGGGCCGCTCCCGGACGGCCGCCACGGCCTGGACCTTGTCCTCCGGCAGGCAGTCCGCCTGCACCCTGGTGATGCCGGCTTCCCTGGCGATGTATGCGGCGGTGGCGCCGGCGTCGCCGGTCAGCAGCACGGTGTGTTGGACCCCGAGCCGCTGCAGCTGGTCAAGCGTTCCCACCGCGTTGGCGCGCAGTGGGTCTTTCATGATCAGCGCTCCGGCATATGTCCCGTTGATGGCCACGTGCACCGCCAGCTGGCCGCTGCGGAGCGACGCTTCGCGGAACCCGGCCGCGGCTTTCACCAGGCCAGCCTTGCCCACCACCACGGTGTCGTCCCCGCAGACGGCCTGCACACCGTGGGTGGCGTGCTCGATGGCCTCCGTCACCGGCAGAAGCTCCAGGTTGCGCTGGGCGGCTGCCTCGATGACGGAGGCAGCCAGGACGTGGGAAGAATACTGTTCGGCGGAGGCAGCCAGCTGCAGGATACGGGCCGGGTCGAAGGGAGGCCCCGCGCCGGATCCCGCGGCAGGTGCCGCCTGCACCGTATCCAGGACGGGACGTCCCGATGTCAGTGTTCCGGTCTTGTCGAAGACCGCCGTCCGGGCGCGGGCCAGCTGTTCCAGGGTGCCGGTGTTCTTGATGATGATGCCCTTGTGCGCCGCCTGGCTGGTGCCGGCGAGGAATGCCACGGGTGCGGCGATCAGGAGCGGGCACGGCGTGGCCACCACCAGGACCTGGGCAAACCGGACGGGGTCTGCCGAGAGGAACCAGGCGGTGGCGGCCATGGCCACCGCGAGCGCGGTGAAGGGAACGGCGTACCGGTCCGCGAGGCGCACCACCGGCGCCCGGCTGGAGGAAGCCTCCTCCACCAGGGCGATGATGCGGCTGTACTGCGAGTCGGCCGCCGTGGCCGCCGCCCGCACCCTGATAGCTGCCTCGCCGTTGACGGAGCCGCTGAGCAGGAGATCCCCGCGCACCCTTTCCACGGGCAGGCTCTCGCCGGTCAGGGACGATTCGTCCATGCTGGCCTCCCCGGACAGGAGCTCGCCGTCCACCGGGACCAGTTCGGAGGGCCGCACCACCAGGATGTCGCCCGGCAGCACGTCATCGATGGGGGTGTCCTCCAGTACCGATCCGTCGGTTTCCCGGTGGGCGTAGCGGGGAGCCCTGTCCAGCAGGGACCTCAGTTCGCGGACGGCGCGGCCCTGGGCGAAGGTTTCCAGCGCCTCGCCGCCGGCAAGCATGAGGATGACCACCAGGGCTGCCAGGTACTCGCCCACGGCCACCGTGCTCGCGACGGCCATGAGCGCCAGCACGTCGATCCCCCAGCGCCCCTCCCGGAGGGACCGGACCATCACCACCGCGCGGAACACGGCCACGAGGGCTGCATAGGCGGACGCACCCAGCCGCGCCGGCTCTTCCCGCCCGGCGAGCAGCAGCCCCAGGGTGGCGGCGAGCACCAGGCAGGTCAGGAACACCAAGGGGTACAGGCGGACCTGGGCCAGCATCCTGGTCAGCAGCGCATTGCGCGGTGCCGGGCTGTCGCCGGCCGTCCCGGGCCCTGCGATCACGCCCGGCGGGGACGGCTGTCCCTTAGGCAAGGTCCGCCCGCGGGGCATCGTCCAGGTGGTTCCACCACGTCAGCGGGGAAGTAACCACGAACCGCCTGCCGGTCACGGACCTGGGGACGATCCGTACAAAGTGGTCTTTGGGTCCCGCCTGCCACGGAAACAAAACAAGCCCCACGCCCTTCATCAGGTCCGGGGACGGTTCCAGGACCACGGCGCGGCCCTTGACCTCCACGCTCCATGCCCGCCGCGGTTCGCCTCCGGTGCCGTCAGCTTCGAGGGCGACGGCGGCGTCCCCGGCCAGGGCGGCCAGTTTTGTTCCTTCGCCGGTGCGGAACACCAGGGCCCCGTTGTCCACTTTGTAGTTGACCGGGAAGATTTCAGGATGCCTGTCCACCAGGACCGCCAGGTGTCCCACTGACACTTCGCGCAGGAGGTCCCAGCAGGCATCGGCGCTGAGCACCTCCATCTCCGGAGCCGCTGAACTGTTGTGCATACAGCCGAACGTAGTGGCCGCGGCGCAGCTGCACTAGGGCATTACGGCCCGGGCGCGGTGTGCTGCCGGGGTGCACCGGCACCATACGGTCTTTGGGCCCTGTTGGTACCCCGGCAGGGCTTCTAGGATCTGCACATGACCGATAAGAACATGGTGCCCGAAGCTGAAGTCCTCGATACCGACGAGTGCTGGCGGTTGCTGGAAAACACGAGTGTTGGACGCCTGGCCGTGGTGGTTGATGGCCAGCCGGACGTCTTCCCGGTGAGCTTCAGGCCCGACGGCGGCGGCCTGCTGTTCCGCACCGGCAGCGGAACCAAACTCGACGCCATGGAAGCGAACTCGCTGGTTGCCCTCGAAGCTGACAGCGTGAGCGGCGAGTTCGGGCTGGCATGGAGTGTTGTGGTCAAGGGCAAAGCAGTCCAGGACGATGCCTCGGGAACTGCGCTCAATGACACCCGCCGCGGGCTGTTCCCCTGGCAGGGTGTGGGCCAGGAGCACCTGATCCGCATCGTTCCCCAGTCGGTGACCGGCAGGAAGTTCACCCTGTCCGCAACAGGGACCTGGCGGACGACGCTGGACGACGCCACCCGGGCAGGGTTCGAATAGCCGCGCACCGCCCGGAGCCGGGATGCGGTCCGTGGACTGTGGAGCGGTTCTTCGCCGGCTCGCCTGATGCCCTCGCGGTGTACGGGGAAGTCAGCCGCATCGCCTCATCCTTCGGCGACGTCGAGGTACGTGCCTCCAAAAGCCAGGTCGCGTTCCGGCGGCGGCGCGGTTTTGCCTACCTGTGGCTGCCCGGCATGTACCTGAGGTCCGCGGTTGCCGTGGTCCTTTCACTGGCGCTCCCTTTTGAGTCTGCGTCCCCGCGGTTCAAGGAAATAGCCCATCCCTCACCCTCGATCTGGATGCACCACATTGAAATAACGGACGCCAGCCAGGTGGACGCCGCGGTAGCCGGGTGGATGCGCCAGGCCTACGACTTTGCGGCGTAGGTCCCTGCGCCTGTCCGGCCCATGCGCCCCGCTTTAGGGGCCTAAGGCCCTGCCGGGCCCGGCAGGGCGCGCGGCACCATGGTGCCATGAACAGCTCCAGCACCAACGGCGACGCCGGCCTGCCGCCCCGGAAAGTGCACCTCGCAGAGCAGCCGGTCGCCGTCGTCCGTGAACACGTCCGCATGGATGCGCTCCCGGACTTCTTCGGCCGGGCCTTCGGCAGCGTCATGGCGGCAGCGCAGCGGCAGGGGGCCACCCCGGCCGGGCCGCCTTTCGCGCGATACCACGGCATGCCCGGCGAAACTGTGGACGTGGAGGCCGGTTTCCCGATCACCGGCACGTTCACCACCGCCGATGGCGTCCAGGCCGGAACGCTGCCGGAGGCCGATGCCCTGGAAGCGATCCACACCGGCCCCTACGACACCCTCCAGCAAACATACGGGGCGATCCAGCAGCAGATGCGGGCAGACGGGCTCACACCGGCAGACAGCATGTGGGAGTACTACCTCAGCAACCCGGAGAAGGAACCGGACCCGGCCACGTGGCAGACCAGAGTCATTTGGCCTGTTGCCGCCCGCACCGGCTAGTTCCCATGGCCCGCATCACGTCAGCTTCCGTGAACAAGCGCGCCGCAGGCACCGGCCGCGAGTGGAGAGCATTGTTCGTCAGCACCGCACACCCGCGGGAGGGCCAGGAGCGGCCCCCGCCCTCCGGCGTCGTACTGCGCCGGGCCGCGGCAGATCGCGTGCGGAACGCATCTCCCCTGGCGGCGCCTGCCGGGCCTCAGAAACTGGAAGAACTTCCGGAACCGGAGAAGCTGCCGCCGCTGCTTCCGTACCCGGTGGTGCTTCCGCCGCCGCCCCGCGCGGAGCTGACACTGTTGACGCCGGTGTTGAGCCCCGAACTGAAGGCCGCGACGTTGAAGAAGTGGTAGGACGGGTAGACGGTCCCCAGGATGCTGGGCTCATACGTCCGGCGGCGGCTGCGCCCCAGGCCGTCCTGGGCCGTCTCCATCTGTTGGCGCATGAGTTTGGCTTCGCGTTCGTTCTTCGCGAAGCCGGCTATCACCGTTGCGGCATGATCCTCCAGGAGCCCGGCCAGCCTGCTGCGTGCTTCGTTGAGGCGGTCCAGCGCAGTTTCGGGGGTGATCCGTTCCTCGGCCAGTTCCGCGGTCCACCGCTCTATGTCGCGCAGGCTGTGGTCCCGGAAGGATCGCAGCGCCGCGGCGGTGGCCGAGTCCCCCTGGCCATGGTGTTTGGTCAGCAGCCGTTCCAGCCCGGACAGGTCTTCGCGGAAGGGCGCGAGCTGGCGGTCCCAGGCGGCGGGCCAGGTGGCGGCCCGGTTGAGGAAGGCGTTAGTGTCCGCGATGACGTCATCGAGTGCATCGAGTTCGGTGGCCGCATCGGCGTATTCGCGGGTGATTTTCAGGTTCCCGCGGCGGCCCAGCGAGCGTTGGCTGAGCGCGTGCACCCTGTTGGAAAGATCGGTGGCGGCGGTGTACCGGTTCAGGAAGGTGCGGTGCTTTTCCAGGACCTGGCTGCCGTAGCGGGAGGATTCCGGGATGGTGCCGGCGTTGAGCTCCGTGACGTCCAGGTCCATGCTGACGCTGGCGTAGCTCCGGTCGCCGCGCTCAATCTCCTTCCGGCTGGCGGACCTGGTCACGGTGCGGACAATCAGCCAGGCGCCGGCGCCGAGGGCGGCGATCCCGCCGCTGACCCAGGCCGTGACCAGGAAGGCAGCCGACTGGTACCACGGCTGGTTGATCAGCTGCGCGGCACGCCGTACCCCGGCGATGGTGCCATCCGTCCACTGGGCATCACGGAACAGTTCCTTGGTGGCGTCCTGGATGTCGCTTCGCTGCTCGAGCGAGACCTTGCGGTCTTCACCCATGTACGTCCCCACGTGGCGGCCCACGGGGTCCAGGGCAAAAATTAACAGCCCGTCCGCCCACTTCTGCCCGTCTGCGCTGATCCATTCTGGACGCTCGGCGCGGGCGAACCGCAGCACTTCCTCGTTGAGGTTGTCTTCGGCCCGCCCGTTGTAGGTGTAGACCGCAACCGTAGTGGGCTCGTGGAAGTCCATCGCTTCAACAGCCGGGACCAGGGTGTTCCGGTCAAGCACTCCGGCGGTGTCCTCAACCACCACGGATGACGGCGGAACCGCGAGCGCCGGGGCTCCAGTGCCAAGCATCAGCGCGGCCAGGAACAGCAGCAGCCCTGCCAACCTGGGCACCGTTTCCCGGCGCCGGGAAGTGTCGTTTACTGTCAGCGGCATCCGTGACCCCCATCGAAGTTGTCCTGGTCCATTCGTATCAGCGGGCAACACTCCTGACCAGCGGGAACAGAACTTCCGGGCGCTGGGTTCAAGCGTCGCCCGGATCCATCCTCCGCGTCCAGGGTCCTTGGTCCCGCAGCGTCACAGGGCCGGGATACGGTCCGGAAGCCCGGGTCCTAAGACCCTTTCCGCGGAAGAACCGGTCTTCCATGCTTAAGGCCGGTGACGCGTCCCGTTCCGCAGACAAGGAAGGGCGCGGCGCGGAGCGGTCGCGTATCGGCGCACCAACACCCGATCCGGGGACGCACCCCAACAGCAAGGACCAGAGATGAAAGCGCTTGTTTACGGCGGCCCCGGGAAGAAGTCCTGGACGGATGTACCGGATCCTGCCATCCGGAACCCCGGCGACGCGATTGTCAGGGTGGACACCACCACGATCTGCGGGACGGACCTCCACATCCTCAAAGGTGACGTGCCCGCCGTGCAGGAGGGGCGGATCCTTGGGCACGAAGGCGTCGGCACCATCACGGAAGTTGGATCATCCGTCACCAGCCTCAAGCCCGGGGACCGGGTGATCATCTCCTGCATCAAATCCTGCGGCCACTGCGCCAACTGCAAGACCGGCCTGTATTCGCACTGCCTCGGTGATGAGGGCGCCCCGGGCATCGGCTGGATTTTCGGCCACCTGATTGACGGGACGCAGGCGGAGTACGTCCGGGTGCCGTATGCGGAGAATTCGCTGCACCTGCTGCCGGATGGCGTCAGCGATGAGCAGGCGGTCATGCTCTCGGACATTTTTCCTACGGGCTTCGAAATTGGTGTCCAGTACGGCCGGGTGAAGCCTGGCGATACTGTGGCAGTGGTGGGGGCAGGGCCTGTAGGTTTGGCCGCGATTGCCACCGCCGGGCTCTACGGGGCCGCCGGCATCATCGCTGTGGACCTGGACCGGAACCGGCTGGAGCTATCCCGCGGCTTTGGTGCAACGCAGGTGGTGGTGTCCTCCGACGCTGATTGGAAGAGCCAGGTGCTCTCGCACACGGACGGCCTGGGCGTGGACGTGGCCATCGAGGCCGTTGGCATTCCCGCCACGTTCGACATGTGCACCGAGATTGTCCGCCCGGGCGGCAACGTGGCCAACGTGGGCGTGCACGGCAAGCCGGTGGAGCTGCACCTGGAACGGCTGTGGATCCAGAACATCAATGTCAGCATGGGCCTCGTCAATGCCAACACCACCCCCATGCTCCTGCGCCTGGTGGCCCAGAAGAAGCTGCCTGCGGAGAAATTCGCCACCCACCACTTCGGCTTCGACCAGTTCATGGACGCATACGACACGTTCAGCCGGGCGGCCGAGACACAGGCCCTGAAGGTGGTCATCACGCGTTGAAGGCCGCCGGATAGGACACGCAGGAAACGCCGCGGACCGTGGGACCGGTCCGCGGCGTTTCCTGGATGGCGGTGCTTAATCCTGCCCGGGTCCCTGCGGGGTGGCCTGGCCCGGCGACTTGCCGTTGCCGGCTGTACCAACGGGTGTTGTGGCCGGAGTGGGCGTCCCGGCGGTTGCCGCCGGCTGGCCAAAGCCCTTCAGCATCTGGATGACGTCAAATCCGGTGGTGTCCTTGAGGAGCTGCGCCGTTTCGTGGACACCTGAGGAGACGTTCCTGCTCACCTGCCCGGCGCCGTCGTTCGAAATGACTGTCATGTTGCTGATGGCACCCATCGGGGCCGCGATTTCCTTGGCGATGGACGGCAGGACTTCCAGCAGCTTGTTCAGGATGGCTGCCTCGTTGAACTCGCTGTACGCCTTGGCCTGCGCTTCGATGGCCTCGGCCTCGGCCTTGCCCCGCAGCCCAATGACATCTGCTTCGGCGATACCCTGTGACTTGGTGACTTCCGCCTCGGCCAGGCCGCGGATCTTGTTGATCTCCGTTTCCGCGTTGCCCTTGGCGGTGTTGGCGGCAGCCAGCGCCTGGGCTTCCACCTCGTTGCCGGCGGCCCGCAGTTTCCGGGTCTCCAGCTCGGCGGCTGCCTCTACCTTGGTGGCTTCGGAGATCCGGGTACGGCGGGACAGATCCGCTGCAGCTTCGGTTTCCACCTTGTACTTGGCGGCGTCGGCGGGCTTGCGGACCTCGATGTCGAGTTCCTTCTCACGGAGTTCCGCCTGGCGTGCCACCACCTGCTGGTTCTTCAGGATGATCGCTTCCTGCTGGTCAGCCTGGGCCAGCGGGCCGGCAGCATCGGCCTCAGCCTGGCGGGCATCGGTTTCCTGCTTGAGTTCAGCGCGGCGGAGCGCCAGCTTCTGCTCCGCCTCAGCCGTCTTCTGGTCCGCAAGGGCTTTCGCCTCGGCGGCCTCGCGCTGCGAATTGGCCTCGGCGATGCTCGCGTTACGGGCCACCAGCGCAGCTTCGGGGCGCCCCAGGTTCTTCAGGTAACCGCCGGTATCGTCCACGGACTTGATCTGGAACGTGTCGATCACCAGGCCCTGGTTGGTCATGGAGTGCTCGGCCTCCTCCTTGACCGAGGCCGCGAACTGCGCGCGGTCCTTGATGATCGCGTCAACGCTCAGTGTGCCCACAATGGAGCGCAGTGAGCCGGACAGCGTCTCCTGCGTGTAGTGGTCAATGGCGTCCTGCTGGTCCAGGAACCGCTGGGCGGCCTTGCGGACCGAGACCTTATCGCCCCCGACCTTGACCTGCGCAACACCTGTCAGCTTGAGCTGGATGCCGTTGTTGGAAATCGCCTCGATGGTGACCTCAACCTGGCGTGATGACAGCGAGATGTGGCTGACCCGCTCGGTGATGGGATTGACGAACGCCCTGTTGTTGATGATGACCCTGGACTGGTCGTCGGAAGTTTCGTTCGTTGTGTTCGGATCGCTCTTGCCGGTAATCAGCATCGCCTCGTTGGGCTTCGCGAACCGGATGCTCTTGGTGTAGAAAATGAATCCCGCGATGAGCAGCAGCACCACTGCTGCTCCGGCGATCAAAACGATCACCATGGTTCCCCCAATAATCATTTCTCCCCTTATTTACATGTTGAATTTCTCCAGTCACTTTACGTGCCAAAGCCTGGGGCGGGAATCCTGCCGGTGTGGCGGCCGGTTGAGCCTGCGCGTCACGGTTGGCGGCCAGGACGTACGACGCCGGCTGGCTGGGTACGCAACGGAGGGGGACTAAGGAGGAGAACCAGCGGACGTACCAGGACCAGCAGGTGCCGCCGTTCGGTAGGTTGGTGCTGTACGTCAGGGCCAGTCTTCGTCGAGGCATGGGAGAACAAGTGAAAGCGATCGTGTACGAAGAGACCGGTGCGTCGTCGGTATTGCAACTGCAGGACAAAGCAACGAGCGATCCGGGTCCCGGCGAGGTCCGCGTCCGGCTGGCTGTTTCCGGGGTCAATCCCACGGACTGGAAGTCCCGCGCCGGCAGCGGGCAGGGCAGCACGAAGCTCAAGGCGCCAAAGGTGCCGAACCAGGACGGCGCGGGCATTGTCGATGCCATCGGCCCCGGGGTTTCGGGGTTCAGCGCCGGCGACCGCGTCTGGCTGTGGGACGTGGCCTGGGGCGGCGACGAAGGTACGGCCCAGGAGTATGCCGTTGTCCCGTCGATGAAAGCGGTTGCCCTTCCCGATGATGAGTCCTTTGATACCGGGGCCTCCCTGGGCATACCCGCCCTGACCGCACACAGGGCCTTGACCTCCAGTGAACACGGGCCTGACCGGCTCTCCCCCGGTTCGTTGACCGGGCAGACCGTCCTCGTCACTGGCGGCGCAGGAGCCGTCAGCCACGCCGCAATCCAGCTGGCCCGTTGGGCCGGAGCCACCGTCATCACCACCGTCAGCGACGACCGGAAGGCCGGCCTCGCCCGCCTCGCAGGGGCGCACCAGGTCCTCAACTACCGCACCGAAGATGTTGTTGCCGCCGTCAAAGCCGCAGTCCCGGAGGGCGTGGACACCATCGTGGACGTCAACGCACCCGCCAACCTGGAGTCCGACGTCCAGATCCTCAAGCCCGGCGGAACCATCGCCATCTATGCAGCGAACCCAGGGGAATCGGTAACCGTCCCCGTCCGGGAAAGCATGGGCAAGAACATCCGGTACCAGTTCATCCTGACCTATACCGTCACTGACGGGCAGAAGGAACACGCGGTGGAGTCGGTAGCCGAGGCGCTCGCGGATGGCGCGCTTCGCGTCGGTGAGAACCATGGGCTGCCGCTGACCCGTTTCCCGCTAACGGAAACCGCAGCGGCGCACGACGCCGTCGAACAAGGGACCACCGGAAAGGTGCTCATCGACGTCGCACCGCTCCCCTAAGGGGACGGTTCCGCACACGCCCGGCGTGCCAAATCTCACATTCACGGCCACGCCGGGCCGCCGGGCACCCCCGTACGGGGGCCGCGGCTAACGTGGACGGGTGCGAATCCATGACGTGTCCAGCCCGCGATCCACCGCCCGCGTCCGCCTGGGATTCTGCTTCATGGTGGCGCTGCTCCTGGTGGTGGCCGGCCGGGTGTTCGTGGTCCAGGGATTTGATCCAGAGAGTTATGCGTCCAAGGCCGCAGACCGGCGGACCCAGGTATCCGCGCTCGCCTCCGAACGCGGCGCAATCCTGGACATGAACGGCACCGTCCTGGCCCAGAGCACCGTCCGCTACGACATCGTGGGCACACCGAAGGTGAACAGCACGACGGACACTTTCCGCCAGGTAGACGATTCCGGAACCGTCCGGACGGTTAGCCGCGACCAGGGCCTCCAGGAACTCGCCAACCTCTTGGAGATACCTGAGCCCGAAGTCCGTGAGCTCATGACCGGCGACGCCCTGTTCACCTTCCTGGCCAAAGCCGTGGACCCCGGCGTCGAGCGTGCAGTCGTGGACCTGGGCGTTCCGGGAGTGGAGTCGAGACCGGTCAAAAAGCGCGCGTACCCGCAAGGGGCGGTGGCCGGCAGCATTGTTGGATTCACCAATGACCAAGGCGGCGCCGCGGGCCTCGAACTGACCCTGGACGAACAACTGACGGGCCGTGACGGGGAACGGACCTACCAGACCGGTGCGGACGGGATCATCATCCCCACCGCTCCGCTGGAGGTGGTCCCGGCCACGAACGGCCAGTCGGTCAAGCTCACCATCGACACCGATCTGCAGTACGCGGCGCAAGAAGCGCTGGAAGCCCAGGCCGGCAAACTCAACGCCGACTGGGCGAACCTGATCGTCGTCGAAGCCAAGACCGGCAAGATACGGGCCATGGCGGAAACCAATTCCGTGGACCCGAACGACCCCGGCGCCACGGCACCGGAGGACCGCGGGGCGCGTTCCGTGCAGGCTGCCATTGAGCCCGGGTCAACGGAGAAGGCCATCACCGCAGCGGCAGCCATCGAGGAAGGGCTCGTCAGTCCCGGCTCGCGCCTGGTCATCCCGTCCGGGTACACGGTGAACGGGCAGTTCTTCAAGGACTCGTTCGAGCACGGCACCGAGCAGCGGACTTTCGCGGGCGTCATCGGTTCCTCCATGAATACGGGCACCGTCATGGTGGGCCAGGACCTGAGCCGGGAACAGCGTTATGACTACCTTCGAAAGTTCGGCGTCGGCTCCAGCACCGGAATCCCCCTCCCGGGCGAATCCGCGGGGCTGCTGGCCAAGCCGGACCAATGGGACGGCAGGCAGGAATTCGCCGTGCTCTTCGGCCAGGGCGTATCGCAGACTCCCCTGCAGACCACCATGGCGTTCCAGGCGCTCGCCAACGACGGCGTCCTGCTCAAACCGCAGCTGATCGAGTCCTACCTCGACCCGGACGGCACCGAACACCCGGTAGAAGCGGACCCCGGCAGCAGGGCCGTCAGCGAGTCCACGGCAAGGCAAACACGCGACATCCTTGAGAGTGTCGTCACCGCCGGCGGCGCCAAAGACATCAAGGTCCCCGGATACCGGGTAGGCGGCAAGACCGGCACCGCCGAAGCGGTGGCCGATTCAGGCAAGGGCCTGGACGGCTACACCGCTTCGTTCGTTGGCATGGCACCGATGGATGACCCGCAGTACGTCGTCATGGTCAACGTCCAGCGGCCAGCCGGAAACATCTACGGAATTTCCACCGCGCCGGTCTTCAACAACATCATGACCAGGGTCCTCAGCAGGTTCGACGTCGCCCCGTCCCGGACGCCGTCCGTCAGTCTGCCCCAAAAGTTCTGAGGCACGCGCCGCCGGGTTGGGCGCGCCGGTCTGGTTAGGCTGGGTGGATGGCAACAGTAATCCTCGTGCGGCACGGCCGCACCACAGCCAATGCGTCCGGGATCCTGGCTGGCAGGGCTGACGGCGTGGGCTTGGACCAGACCGGACTTGAGCAGGCGGCTTTTGCCGGAGACCGCCTTGCCGTGCTGCCCCTGGCGGGCGTGGTCTCCAGTCCCCTCGAACGCTGCCGCGAAACCGCCCGGTTCATCATTGACCGGCAGGCAGGAAGTCCTGCCGCCCCCGTCGAAGCCGACCTCACAGAATGTGATTACGGGCAGTGGCAGGGCCGCAAACTCAGTGACCTCGCCACCGAAGACCTGTGGGGTGCGGTGCAGTCACAACCGTCCACTGTTGTCTTCCCGGGCGGTGAATCAATGGCTGGGATGCAGGCGCGGTCAGTGGCAGCAATCCGGCGCCACGACGCTGCCTTCGAAGCCGGCCACGGTCCGGGAGCAGTGTGGGTGGCAGTCAGCCACGGCGACGTCATCAAGTCAATCCTGGCCGACGCGCTCGGCATGCATCTGGACCTCTTCCAGCGCATCAACGTGGGTCCAGCCTCCATCTCGATAGTGCATTACGGCCGGGCCCGGCCGAGCGTCTACGCCACCAACACTGACGCAGGGGATCTTTCGTGGCTCGCACACGGCATCGCATCCGGCGATGCGCCGGTGGGCGGCGGCGCGGGACAGGCTGCCATCTAGGCCCATGTGCCTAAAATACAGATATGCCCACACTTGTTCACGAATTTGCCTGGCCTGACCGGGTCGTCATCGGCACCATAGGCGTTCCGGGGGCACGCACTTTTTACCTGCAGGTCCGCACGGGTAAACAGATTGTCAGTATCGCGTTGGAGAAGCAGCAGTCAGCCGAGTTGGCTGAAAAGATCGACGACATCCTCGATCAGCTCGGCACCATCGAGGGAAATCCGTTCAGCGTTCCCGCAGGCACACCCGTCGAACTGGTGGACAATGACCAGCTCGAGACGGTCGAGGAGCAGTTCCGGACGGGCGCCATGAGCCTGGGGTGGGACCCGGCAACGGCGCAGATCGTCATTGAGGCCTACCCCATCATCGAAATCGATGCTGATACCGGCGAAATACCCGATGTCGACGATGCCGAGGTCCCCGAAATGCTGCTGGTACGGATGCCGGTGGGTACCGCGCGCGCCTTCGCCAAGCGCACGCGTGAGATCGTGGGCGCCGGGCGTCCGGCATGCCCGCTGTGCGGCTACCCCGTAGATCCCGAGGGGCACGTCTGCACCCTGCCCGAGGCCTGATGCCCGCCGACCTGCCGACCGGCGGCCTGACCCTCACCGGGCGAATCACGACGGCGTCGAATGCCACCTTCGTGGGGAGCGTCGGCGAGACGACCGTTGTCTACAAGCCGATCGCCGGGGAGAAGCCGTTATGGGATTTTCCCGACGGTTTCCTCGCCCACCGGGAGGTCGCCGCCTACCTGGTCTCGGAGGCACTCGGCTGGAACATCGTGCCACGGACCTGGCTGCGGGACGGTCCACTGGGCGAAGGCATGGTGCAGCTGTGGCAGGAGCCGGACCCCGGCCAGAAGGCGGTGGACATTTTCTCGCCGGAAGAGGCGCCCGAGTCCGGTTGGCGCCACGTCCTCGAAGGCGAGGACGAGACCGGGCGGACTGTCGCCCTCCTTCACGAGGACTCTGTGGCGCTGAGGCGCATGGCCGTGTTCGACGTCGTGGTGAATAACGCCGACCGCAAGGGCGGCCACATCCTCGCCATGGCCGGCGGGCACCGGCACGGCGTGGACCACGGGCTGACCTTCCACACTGACCACAAATTGCGCACGGTGCTGTGGGGGTGGCTGGGCGAAGACCTGGGCAGCGACGAGCTGCAGGGCATTGAGCGTGTGAGCGAGGGCCTGGACGGGAAGTTGGGCCGGGACCTCGCTGACCTGCTCAGCGTCGATGAGATCGCATCGCTTGCCGTGCGCTGTGCACGGCTGCGCTCGGCGGCCCGGTTCCCGGCTCCGGCCGGCGGGATGCCTGCCGTCCCATGGCCGCTGTTCTGAGCCTTCACCCCTGCCCGCCGGCGCAGCACTGACAAGCCCTACCGAGAAGAGAACATCATCACTGCAAAAACCGTCCTCGTTGCCGGAGCTACAGGTGACCTCGGCCACCGCATCGTTCGGGACCTCCTCCGCGGCGACACCCTGGTCCGGGTCCTGACACGACCCGGGAGCGGGACAGCCCCGGCCATGTACGGCGGGGAGGATCGCGTGGAGGTCCACGAGGCCTCCTACGCAGACCGGGCCGGCCTCGCGTCAGCACTGTCCGGCGTCGACACCGTTATTTCGGCGGTCAGCGGGGCCCGTCCGGTCATCGTCGATGCGCAGCGGGCCCTCCTCGCGGCCGCTGTCGAAGCCGGCGTGGCAAGGTTCATCCCGTCGGACTATTCTGCGGATTACCGTCGGATCACTCCCGGCAGCAACCGCAACTTTGAGCTCCGCCGCGAGTTCGCCGCCGAACTCGACGCCGCACCCGTTCGCGTGACTTCGGTCCTGAACGGCGCTTTCGCCGACATGCTCACCGGGCAGGCGCCCATGATCCTCTTTGAGCGTCGCCGGGTCCTGTTTTGGTCCTCAGCGGATCAGATTCTCGACTTCACCACCAAGGACGACGTCGCACACGTCGTCGCACGCGTCGCCCTCGATGACGACGCGCCCAGGGTCGTGGAGATCGCCGGCGACCGTGCCACAGCCCGGGACATCGCCCGGACAATGTCCGAGCTCACGGGAACACCCTTCTCCCTGCAATGGGCCGGTACCACCCGAACCCTGTCGATGATGAGCAAAGTTGGCCGGCGCTTTTCGAGGGACAACGACCACGCCTTCCCCGCGTGGCAGGGCATGCAGTACTTCGTCAGCATGTTCAGCGGCGAGGCCGAACTCCGCCACGTGGACAACAACCGCTACGGCACCCACGCGTGGACCTCAGTCCGGGATGTCCTCGAAACGCACATCAGGAAGGCAACGGCGGACCGCTGACCGCTGACCGCGGGAACCGTCCTGGTTCCCCGGCCCCACCGGACACGAGTGCTGCAGACGGCGCCCAGCCTGCAGCACACACAAATGGCCCCCGATGTGGCTGGGGGCCATTTGCTCTGCAACAGGAACGACTTAGAAGTCCCAGTCCTCGTCTTCGGTGTTCACGGCCTTGCCGATCACGTAGGAGGAACCGGACCCGGAGAAGAAGTCGTGGTTTTCGTCCGCGTTCGGGGACAGTGCCGAGAGGATGGCCGGGTTCACGTCGGTGACGGACGCCGGGAACATGGCCTCGTAGCCCAGGTTCATCAGGGCCTTGTTGGCGTTGTAGTGCAGGAACTTCTTGACGTCCTCTGCCAGGCCAACACCGTCGTAGAGATCGTGGGTGTACTGGACCTCGTTCTCGTACAGCTCGAAGAGCAGCTCGAACGTGTAGTCCTTGATTTCCTGGCGGCGTTCCTCGGACACGGTCTCCAGCGCGCGCTGGAACTTGTAGCCGATGTAGTAGCCGTGCACGGCCTCGTCGCGGATGATCAGGCGGATCAGGTCGGCCGTGTTCGTGAGCTTGGCACGCGAGGACCAGTACATGGGCAGGTAGAAGCCCGAGTAGAACAGGAAGCTCTCCAGCAGGGTGGAGGCCACCTTGCGCTTCAGGGGGTCGTCACCCTGGTAGTAGTCCATGACGATCTGGGCCTTCTTCTGAAGGTTCTCGTTCTCGGTGGACCAGCGGAATGCCTCGTCGATCTCCTTGGTGGAGGCCAGCGTGGAGAAGATGGAGGAGTAGCTCTTGGCGTGCACGGATTCCATGAACGCGATGTTCGTGTACACGGCTTCTTCGTGCGGGGTCAGCGCATCAGGGATCAGGGAGACAGCGCCCACGGTGCCCTGGATGGTGTCCAGCAGGGTGAGGCCGGTGAACACTCGCATGGTGAGCTGCTGCTCGACGGGGGTCAGCGTGTTCCACGACTGGACGTCGTTGGACAACGGCACCTTCTCCGGCAGCCAGAAGTTGTTCACCAGGCGGTTCCAGACGTCGACGTCCTTATCGTCCTGGATGCGGTTCCAGTTGATGGCCTCGACGTGGCTAAGCAGCTTGACCTTTTCGGTCATGTCATCCCCTAAGCGTTGGGTGGGTTTCTCTAAGTTAAAGCGTACGACGGCGGGCGGGCACCCGCCGTCGTACTCAACCTTTGGTCTCGACAGGCTCGACCAGCGGGGCTACAGCATGCAGGAGACGCAGCCCTCTACCTCAGTCCCTTCCAGCGCGAGCTGGCGGAGACGGATGTAGTAGATGGTCTTGATGCCCTTCTTCCAGGCGTAGATCTGGGCCTTGTTGATGTCGCGGGTGGTGGCGGTGTCCTTGAAGAACAGCGTCAGCGACAGGCCCTGGTCCACGTGCTGGGTGGCGGCGGCGTAGGTGTCAATAACCTTCTCGTAGCCGATCTCGTACGCGTCCTGGTAGTACTCCAGGTTGTCGTTGGTGAGGTACGGCGCCGGGGTAGTACACGCGGCCCAGCTTGCCTTCCTTGCGGATCTCGATCTTGGACGCCACCGGGTGGATCGAGGAGGTGGAGTTGTTGATGTAGGAAATCGAGCCCGTCGGCGGAACAGCCTGCAGGTTCTGGTTGTAGATGCCGTGCTCCATGACCGAAGCCTTCAGCGCCAGCCAGTCAGCCTGCGTGGGGATGTGCACGTCCTTGAAGAGTTCGCGGACCTTTTCGGTCTGCGGCACCCATTCCTGCTCCGTGTACTTGTCGAAGAACTCACCCGAGGCGTACTTGGACTTCTCGAAGCCGCCGAACGTCTGGCCGGTTTCGATGGCCAGCAGGTTGGAGGCGCGGACCGCGTGGTACACCACCGAGTAGAAGTAGATGTTGGTGAAGTCCAGGCCCTCGTCCGAGCCGTAGTGGACCCGCTCGCGGGCCAGGTAGCCGTGCAGGTTCATCTGGCCCAGGCCGATGGCGTGGCTCTGGTCGTTGCCCTTGGCGATGGAGGGCACCGAGGTGATGTTGGACATGTCGGACACGGCCGAGAGGGACCGGATGGCCGTTTCAATGGTCAGGCCGAAGTCCGGCGAATCCATGGTCTTCGCGATGTTCAGCGAGCCCAGGTTGCAGGAGATGTCCTTGCCGGTGTCATCGTAGGACAGGTCATCGTTGTACGTGGTGGGCTGGGAAACCTGGAGGATCTCCGAGCACAGGTTGGACATGATGATCTTGCCGTCGATCGGGTTGGCCCGGTTCACGGTGTCCTCGAACATGATGTACGGGTAGCCGGACTCGAACTGGATCTCGGCGAGGGTCTGGAAGAACTCGCGGGCCTTGATCTTGGTCTTCTTGATCCGGGAGTCGTCCACCATCTCGTAGTACTTCTCGGTGACCGAGACGTCAGAGAACGGCATGCCGTAGACCTTTTCGACGTCGTAGGGCGAGAACAGGTACATGTCCTCGTCCTTCTTGGCCAGCTCGAACGTGATGTCCGGGATGACGACGCCGAGTGAGAGGGTCTTGATGCGGATCTTCTCATCCGCGTTCTCGCGCTTGGTGTCCAGGAACCGGTAGATGTCCGGGTGGTGGGCGTGCAGGTACACGGCACCGGCGCCCTGGCGGGCTCCGAGCTGGTTGGCGTAGGAGAAGCTGTCCTCGAGGAGCTTCATCACGGGGATGACGCCGGAGGACTGGTTCTCGATCTGCTTGATGGGCGCGCCCACCTCGCGGATGTTGGTCAGCGCAAACGCCACGCCGCCGCCGCGCTTGGACAGCTGCAGGGCGGAGTTGATGGAGCGGCCGATCGACTCCATATTGTCTTCGATGCGCAGCAGGAAGCAGGAGACCAGCTCGCCGCGCTGCTTCTTGCCGGCGTTCAGGAACGTGGGGGTTGCGGGCTGGAAGCGGCCGTCGATGATTTCGTCCACCATCTGGAGGGCCAGCTTTTCGTCGCCGCGGGCCAGGTGCAGGGCCACCATGCACACGCGGTCCTCGTAGCGCTCCAGGAAGCGCTTGCCGTCGAACGTCTTTAGCGTGTAGGACGTGTAGAACTTGAACGCGCCCAGGAAGGTCTCGAAGCGGAACTTCTTCTTGTACGCGCGGTTGAAGAGCTCGCGGATGAAGTTCATCGTGTACTGGTCGAGCGTCTCGCGCTCGTAGTAATCGTTCTTGACCAGGTACTCGAGCTTCTCTTCCAGGTCATGGAAGAACACGGTGTTGTTGTTAACGTGCTGCAGGAAGTACTGGTGCGCAGCCTCACGGTCGGCGCCGAACTGGATCTCTCCGTTCGGGCCGTACAGGTTCAGCATCGCGTTCAGCTCGTGATAGCCCAAACCCTTGTAGGCGGCAGGCATCTCAGGCTTCTGGGCCATGGTTACTTCTGTGTCTGCGACAGTCGTGTCCAAAACGTGTCCAATCCTTGGTTGACCCGGGTGACGTCTTCCGGCGTTCCCATAAGTTCGAATCGATAAAGGTGGGGTACCTGGCATTTGGCGGCGATGATGTCCGCCGCCAGGCAGTAGTTGTCCCCGAAGTTTGTGTTTCCGGCGCCGATCACCCCGCGGAGCAGCTGCCTGTTCTGCGGGTTGTTCAGGAACCGGATGACCTGCTTCGGGACGGACCCCTCTCCCCCGGTGCCGCCATAAGTGGGCACTACCAGCACAAATGGCCGGGTGGCGAGGAGGGGTGCGTCCTTCGCATAAAGCGGGATCCGGGCCACTTCCCGGCCGAGCTTCACAACGAAGCGGCTGGTGTTCTCGGAAGTCGAGGAAAAGTAGATGAGCTGGCTGCCGGTCAGGATTGCTTCGGTTTCATCCGATGCCCGGACGGGCGGGGACACCTCCACGCGCTGAGCCGCGTGGTTGCGCAGGGCCCTGCGTCCCTGCTGTGCTGCTGGTGCTGCGATGGAAGTCACCTCAGCTGGCTGGTTTGAAGGAAAAGCGGAATCCCTAGGCCACAGAGGAGACTGCGGAGAGCGCGAGTTCCTCGATCTTGTCCGGGCGGAAGCCGGACCAGTGGTCCTGGTCAGTGACCACAACGGGAGCCTGCATGTAGCCCAGCGCCTTCAGGCGGTCGAGTGCCTCGGCGTCCTGGGAGATGTCAACGCTCTGGTAGGTGATGCCCTTTTTATCAAGAGCGCGGTAGGTGGCGTTGCACTGAACACAAGCAGGCTTCGTGTAAACCGTTACGGTCATTGTCCCTGTCCCCTTAGTCGAAATCTTCGCTGGTCCGGTGTCCCCGTCCAAGCTGTATGTCGATACTACATGTAGTGCAGACGCCGCTCAGGAACCCCTAGATGATGTATTACAAGTATGTCATTTAATGCACCTTTAATCCACAGGCGGGCCCCCTCAAAATGTCCGGAATCCCGGCAATTTCGTGAACACCGTCCACACCCTGTGGAGTACTTAGCCACATTTAAAGCCCAGCGTGTCGGGGAAAAGACGGCGTGTCGCGGCCGTCCGCGGGACGGCCCCGGGCAACCAAAAGGGGGTCCCGAAGTGACCTTCGGAACCCCCTTGGGTGAGCAAACGCACGACGGCGGCAGGCCGGCGTCGTGCGCCCCCCAGCTTTCATCCGGGGAGGGTGGCGCTAGAGCTGCGCCTCCCGCCGGTCCAGCACGATCTGCTGGACATCCAGGTAACCGGACTGGAACCCGGCACGTGAGTAGCAGAGGTAGAACAGCCACATCCGCTGGAACACCGCATCAAAGCCCAGCGCGTCCACCTCGGCGGACCTGGCCAGGAAGCGCTCCTCCCACAGGCGGAGGGTGGCGGCGTAGTGGTCCCCCATCCCCATGCGCTCCCGCACGCGGAGGGTGGTGTGCTGCTGCGTGACCCCTTCGATGGCCCGCACGGACGGCAGGAACCCGCCCGGGAAGATGTACTTGTGCACCCAGGTGTAGGCGTTGCGCGTGGCCAGCATCCGGCCGTGGGGCATGGTGATCGCCTGGATGGCCACCTTCCCGCCCGGAGCCAGGACGCGGTCGATGGTCTGGAAGTAGATGGGCCAGTACTCGTAGCCCACTGCCTCGATCATCTCCACGGACACCACGGCGTCGTACTCGCCTTCCACGGCCCGGTAGTCCTGCAGTGCCACCGTCACCTTGTCCGCGTACCCGGCCTCGGCAATGCGCGCCTGGGCCAGCGCCTGCTGCTCGCTGGAGAGCGTCACGCTGTAAACGCTGGCGCCGCGGGCTGCGGCCCGCAGGGCAAGCTCGCCCCAGCCGGTGCCGATTTCCAGGAGCCTGGTTCCCTCGCCCACGCCTGCCTTGTCCAGCAACCTGTCGATCTTCGCCTGCTGCGCGTCCGCCAGGACGCCGAAGTCCACGGAGTCCAGCGGTCCCGCAGACGATGGGAACAGGGCTGACGAGTAGCTCATGGTGGTGTCAAGGAAATTGGCGAACAGCTCGTTGGACAGGTCGTAGTGCCGTGAGATGTTGCTTCGCGTGTTCTGCTCGGCGTTCCGTTCCTGCCGGGGTGTACGCGGCAGGTACAGGGAGCGGAGCTTCTGCAGCGGCATGGGGATAAGGCTGTCCACGGATGCCGCGAAGACTTCCAGGACGGCTGCGAGGTCGCTGGCTTCCCAGTCGCCGGCCATGAAGGATTCGCCGAGTCCGATCAGGCCGTTGTCACCGATCCGGACCTCGAAAGCCTCCGGCCGGACCATCGTCATCACCGGCGCCTCGGGACCGCCCATGCCCAGGACCGTTCCGTCCGGGTACGCCACGCGGAGGGGCAGCCGCCTGGCGGCCCCTTTAAAGAGCAGGCCCGCGGCTTTGCCTGCCACGGCAGCTTTGGCTCCCGACGGCGGCTGGGCAACTCCCGGCCAGATCTCCGGATTGATGGTGGCGGGCGATGCCGGCACTCCGGTGGGCGTCCAGGCGGCGGGGCCGTTGCCCCCGGCCGGGCTGCTTGCCTTGGGGTGGGCTGCGGCGGTGCCGTTGTCGTCCGTCATTGTCATTGAACTGCCTCCTGTGAGGTGTGGTGTGGCTTGGTGACGACGGGCAGGCGTCTTGCCCAGAGTTTAATGCCCTGCACCCTGATCAGGGCGGATACCAGCAGCGGCGCGGCCGGTACCTGGATGGCGGCAGCAACGATGTTCCGTGCGGTGGCGGGACGCCGCCGTCCGTCCATGGTGGCCACGAAGGGCCGCTGGCCTTCGCGTTCCAGCACGATCGACACGGCCAGCCGCTCCCCCGGGGCCGGCAGCTTCATCCGGTACTGCCCGTCGACGTCGTTGAAGGGCGAAACGTAGAAGGCTTTGGGCACGGAGGCCCGGCCTGCCGCATCCGTCCGGAGCAGGTAGCAGTGACGCTCACCGTATGTGTTGTGGACTTCGGCCACGACGCATTGGAGGTCGCCATCGCTCCGGTAGCACCAGAACAGGGACAGCGGGTTGAAGACGTAGCCGAAGACCCGGGCGCTTGCCAGCATGCGGATGGCGCCGCCGTCGGGCTCGGTGCCCTGGGTCCGAAGGTAGCGTTCCACGTTGGACCGGATGGTTTCGTCCGGATCGCCGAGGTGGTCGCCGGCGTGGAATCCGGCCAGCGGCCGCAACCAGGCGGGCACGCGGGGCAGCCGGTCGACGTCGACGAACCAGCTGTAGCTGCGGTAGGTGAACGCGTTCTTCAGCGGGCTTTGCCGCACGTGTGAAATCGAGGTCCGGTAGATGGCCGCCGCAGGGGCCGCGGCACCATCGGTGATGGCTGTGCCGGCGTTCATGGCTACACCGTAGCTCACGAGGGTTCCGCCGCTTGGGCGAACTCGCGCTCCCCCTCGTCGGCAGCATCCGCGGGGCCGGCCTGGACGGGAGCCCAACGGCGGCCCAGCTTTTCCGCGGCGCGGACTCCGGCAAGGGCTCCGTCCTCGTGGAATCCCCACCCCAGGTAGGCGCCGGCAAAAGCAATTTTTCCGTCGCCCAGGGCGGAAATCGCCTCCTGCGCCTTCAGCGATTCCGGCGTGTACTGGGGGTGTTCGTACACCATCCGCTCCAGCACGGTGCCGTCTCCGATGAGATCGGACTCGCCGAGGCTGACAAGGTAGGGGCGGCCGTCCTGCGGTTCAAGCCGCTGCAGGCGGGTGAGGTCGTAACTGACCAGGACCCTGTCCGGCCGGGCATCGCAGGATGGCAAACGGTAGTTCCAGGAGGCCCGGGCGTTCTCCGCGGACGGCAGCACGGCCGGGTCGCGGTGGAAGACGGTGTGGTTCACGGAATACGGCATGCCGCCCAGCGCTTCCTTCTCCTCCGGGGTGGCGTCGGCGAGGAACCCGAGGGCCTGGGCCGGATGGGTGGCAATCACGACAGCGTCAAAGTCTTCCAGCGTGTCTCCGGCCGCGAGCTCCACACCCGAGTCGTGGCGCCGGATGGCGGTAACAGGCGTGTTGAGCCGAACGTCCGGCAGCGTCGCGGCCAGCTTTTCCACGTACCGCGCAGATCCACCCGTGACCGTCCGCCACTGCGGCGAGCCCTTGAGGCCGAGCAATCCGTGGTGGCCGAGGAAGGTGAACAGGTAGCGGGCAGGATAGTTCAGTGCGGTGGTCGGATCGCATGACCACACCGCGCTGACCACGGGTGTCATGAAGTGGGAGATGAAGTACTGGCTGAAGTTTTCGCGGGCCAGGAACTCTCCGAGCGTGGGTTCAGGGGCCTGTGCTTCGCCGCTCACGGCCGAGGCCGGGGCAGTCTTCAGCAGGGCGCGGGCCCTGCTGTAGAACCGGGTGACTTCCAGCAGCATCAGCAGGTAGCGTCCGCGCAGCAGGCTGGAGGGGCGGGCAATGATGCCGCGGGCTCCGTCACGGGCCCCCGCGTACTCCAGGCCGCAGCCCTCGCAGCGGATGGACATGCTCATCTCGGAGTCCTGGGTTTCGACGCCGAGCTCGGCAAACAGCCTCAGGAGAGTGGGATAGGTGCGTTCGTTATGGACAATGAACCCCGTATCCACACCCATCAGGGAGCCGTCCGGCTGGGGCATGTCGTGGGTGTGGGCATGCCCGCCCAGGCGGGAATCGGCCTCGAACAACGTAACGTCGTCCTGCCGGTTGAGGACATAGGCGGCGGTCAGGCCTGCCACTCCGCTGCCGATCACGGCAACGCGCCGCCTCTCGCCCCCACTCGCTGCTGGGTTAGGTGACAATCCATGCTCCTCTGCTGAACATCTGCCGCTGGCCGGCTATACAAACGGCAATTCGGCGCCGGTCCTGCAGCGGATGGGCGGATTGCCGCCTCTTTTTGTCCAACCCTACGGGCAAGGCACTCGGAGTACTGTTGGCAGGTGGTCAATCCGGTACACCTGAAGACTCTGATGGAGGTCACCCGCCTGGGCTCGTTCGCGGCCGCGGCGGCAACCCTGGGTTACACGGCGTCGGCGGTGTCCCAGCAGATGTCTGCCCTGGAGCGGGATACGGGCACCATCCTGTTCCAGCGTTCGGCGCGCAGCGTGGTGCCCACGGAGGCCGCAGTCGTCATGACCAGGCACGCGGCCAAGGTGCTCACCGACATCGAGGCCCTGATGGCCGCCGCGTCCAAAACCCAGGATGCCTCCAGCCAGGAACTCCGGCTGGGCATCTTCCCCAGCCTCGCCACTTACGTCCTCCCCCGGATCCTGAAGAATCCGGCCTGGAAGAACCTCGGCATCGACCTCCGCGTTTCGGTGGCCGAACCGGGACAGACCATCCAGGGGCTGCGCGCGGGAGGAGACCTGGACCTCGCCGTGGTCTTCCAGGTGGGGCAGACAGGGGTGGCGTGGCCGGCCACCATTAACAGGCAGTGGATTGGCGACGACGATTTCCGGGTGGTCCTTCCGCGCGACTGGGGATTCCGGCCGGACGCCGGGGTGGCAGCCGAACACCTGTCCGAGATGCCGTGGATCATGCACCATCCGGGCACCAGCGACGCCATGGTGATCGAACGGCTGTTTGCCGGCTGCAACCTCCACCCACGCGTTGTGGCGCACAGCGACGATTTCCACGCCAGCCTGGAAATGGCGGCTGCCGGATTGGGTGCAGCGCTGGTCCCCGAACTGGCGCTGCGGAACAAGCCCGCCGGCGTCGTGGTGCTCGACGTCCCCGAAATCCGGCT
Organism: Pseudarthrobacter sp. SL88; assembly: GCF_026672455.1. Lineage (NCBI taxonomy): Bacteria > Bacillati > Actinomycetota > Actinomycetes > Micrococcales > Micrococcaceae > Pseudarthrobacter > Pseudarthrobacter sp. SL88. The sequence goes on along the minus strand of NZ_JAPPRD010000001.1, from coordinate 1,647,004 downwards.
TGCGCGCAACGTTTTCGCGCTCCTGATCAATGACCGGAAAACGGCCAGGGTGCAGCTTTTTGTCGACCTGCTGGCCGAGACCCTGGCCGGAATGCGCACCGCGGTGAATTAGGCCTGAACGCTGGAATGCGCTGCGCTTCGGGGCTATGTTGAATCTATGAACAAGGTAGCCAGCCAGCATTTTGGCGAGATTGAGCTCAATCACGGCAGCGACCACCTCTTCGCCGCCAAGCATGAGCTGCGTGGCCACCCGCTCAAGATCGACCTTAATGTCACCGCCCACGACCACTTCGATGAAGCGGCCCTGCGCAAGGTGGACTACCGGCTCCGCTTCCTGCCCGAACTTGTTGATGAAGTGCGCGAGATGATCGCCGAGGAACTCGACCAGGAAGGCACCAGCCCGCAGGAGTACCTGCATTTCCACTGCAACGCCCTCAAGGATGAGCACCTGCAGAAGGTGTTTGGCGTGGAGGAACGCAGCCAGCTCACCAATGATGTCTTCCTCAAGGCCCTGAAGCTGGGCCACCTCGCCATCTACCCCGGGCAGCCCGAGCGCTACTTTGTCCTGGACTTCACGCTGGGCGAGCACTTTACGGACGAGGTGCTGGTTGCCTCCGCCGACGAGGACGGCGTGGTAGACGACGAAATCGTCTGGGAATCCTGAGCTGAAATGCACGACGCCGGCTGGTCACCCAGGTGACCAGCCGGCGTCGTCCCGCTTCTCAAGGTCCGGCGCGCCGGGCGCACCGGACCTTGAACCTCTGCGGGCTCCCTTAGCCCTGTTGCGTTACTTGGCGCCTTCGAGGAGTTCCGCGCGGACGGCCTGCGTTGCCTTGACCAGGTTGCGCAGCGACTCTTCGGTTTCGGCGTAGCCGCGGGTCTTCAGGCCGCAGTCAGGGTTGACCCAGAGCTGGCGGGACGGGACGTGCTTGACGGCGGTGGACAGCAGCTCGGTGACTTCCGCTTCACCCGGAACGCGCGGCGAGTGGATGTCGTAGACGCCCGGTCCAACGCCGCGGCCGAAGCCGTGGGATTCAAGGTCGTGCACTACCTCCATGCGGGAGCGGGCGGCCTCGATGGAGGTGACATCTGCGTCCAGGCCGTCGATCGCGTCGATGATCACACCGAACTCCGAGTAGCAGAGGTGGGTGTGGATCTGGGTTGCGTCGGCTGCACCGGCGGTGGCCAGTCGGAAGGAGTCAACGGACCACTTGAGGTAGTCGGCGTGGTCTGCCTTGCGCAGGGGCAGAAGCTCGCGCAGTGCGGGCTCGTCCACCTGGATGATCCTGATGCCTGCGGCCTCGAGATCGGCGATCTCGTCGCGAAGGGCCAGCCCCACCTGGTTGGCGGTTTCACCCAGCGGCTGGTCGTCCCGGACGAAGGACCAGGCAAGGATGGTGACCGGACCGGTGAGCATACCCTTCATCGGCTTGCTGGTGAGGGACTGTGCGTACTCTGCCCAGGCCACCGTGATGGGGGCGCTGCGGGTGACATCGCCCCACAGGATGGAAGGCCGGGTGCAACGCGAGCCGTAGGACTGGACCCAGCCGTGGACGGTGACGTCGAAGCCTTCGAGGTTCTCTGCGAAGTACTGGACCATGTCGTTGCGCTCGGGCTCGCCGTGCACCAGGACGTCGTAGCCAAGCTCTTCCTGCAGGTCCACGACACGCTTGATCTCGTCCTTCATGAGCTTCTCATACTGCCCATTGGTGAGATCGCCCTTGTTGTTGCGGGCACGGGCCGAACGGATTTCGGACGTCTGCGGGAACGAACCGATGGTGGTGGTGGGCAGCGGCGGCAGGCTCAGGGCCTCTTCCTGGGCGGCTTCACGGACGGAGTACTCCGAACGGGTGAAGTCAGCTGCGGTCAGCCCTTCGGTGCGGGCACGGACGTCCTGGCGGCGGACGCCTTCCGCGGTGGCCCTGGAGGCGATCAGGGCGGAGGCCTCGTCGATGGCTGCCTGGGCAGAAGCGGGGTCCGCCAGGTAGGAGGCGAGAGCCTTGACTTCGACGGCCTTCTGGTCGGAGAAGGCCAGCCAGCTGCGCAACTGGTCGGACAGCTGGGTTTCCTCGGCGACGTCGTGCGGAACGTGCTGGGTGGAGGTGGACGTGGACACTGCGAGGCTGCCGGCGGCGGCCTTCAGCTCATCCAGCTTTGCAGCGGAAGCGGCGAGGTCGTTGCGCCAGATGTTGTGGCCGTCAACGACGCCGGCAACCAGGGTTTTGTTGCCCAGAGCGGCGAGTGCAGCCGCGGAGGGAACCGCACCCTTGAAGACGTCAATGTGCAGGGCGTCGATGTTGGTGGCGGCAAGCGTACCGAGCTGGCCGTCCAGGGAGCCGTAAGGCGTGGAGACCAGGATCTGCGGCCGGTTGGCAGCCGATGAAAGGACGTCGTAGGCCCGGGCCACGGCTGCCTCGATGTCGGCTGCAGGCGTGTCCTGGTCCACCACCAGGGCGGGCTCGTCGAGCTGGACCCAGCCGGCGCCGGCGGCTGCAAGCTTCTCAAGCAGCTGGGCGTAGACCGGCAGGATGTCCTCAAGGCGGGACAGCGGCGCAAACCCGGCGGGAGCGTCGTCGGAGGCCTTGGACAGCAGCAGGTACGTGACCGGACCAACGATGTAGGGGCGGGTCTCGATGCCGTTCGAAAGGGCGAACGCGAATTCTTCAACGATGCGGTTGGATGCCAGGGCGAACTTGGTTTCGGGACCGATTTCCGGGACGAGGTAGTGGTAGTTGGTGTCGAACCACTTGGTCATTTCCAGCGGCTGCTGTTCCTTGTTGCCGCGGGCAAGGGTGAAGTAGCCGTCGATGTCCAGCTGACCCTCAGCGTTCAGGAGGTTGCCGAAACGTGCAGGAACGGCGCCCAGGTGTGCGGTGGCGTCAAGCACCTGGTCGTAGAAGGAGAACGTGCCGGGAACGGCTGCGGCTTCGGTCAGTCCGAGCTCCTGAAGCCGCCTGGCTGTGGTCAGCTGGATGTCCTTGGCGGCTGCGTCCAGTGCTGACGCGTCGATCTTGCCGGCCCAGTACGCTTCGACGGCCTTCTTCAGCTCGCGGCGGCGGCCGATACGCGGGTAGCCGAGGAGGGAAGCGGCGGGGAACGGAATGCGGGCGGTGTTCTGTTCAGTCATGGGAGATTCCTAAGAATGGGATACAGGCCTCTGTGGGCTTGTATCTGCGGGCATGGCAAATAGCGCTCGGCGTGGACGCAGGGCGAATGGTGCTGTGCTGGGTGTATTTGGGGCTGGTGGTGCCGAGGCAGGTGGTGCTGTCAGGAAGCGCTGCGAAGCGGCTCAGCTGGCGAGCTGGCCCCGGTTGGCGATGCTGCGGCTGCCGGAGCGGGTCTGGCGCGGAAGGGCCAGCTTGTCCAGCACCTCCAGCGCGCTCTGGTGCTCGTTGAACGTGTAGAGGTGGATTCCGGGGGCGCCGGCATCCAGTGCGGCGTTGGCCAGGTCCACGGTGGCATCGACGCCGACGTGAAGGCGCTCGATGTCCGTATCGGCCGCGGCCAGCCGCTCCGTGAGTTCCGCCGAAGGTTCCACGCCTGCGAGTTCTCCCAGGCGCTTGACGCGGCGAAGGCTTGTGAACGGCATGACGCCCGGGATGATCGGGATGGTCACTCCGGCACGGCGTGCCCGGGTAAGGAGGTCCGAGTACTGCGAGGAGTGGAAGAACACCTGGGTGATGGCGAAGTCCGCGCCGGAGCGCTGCTTGGCCAGCAAAACCTCGACGTCGTGTTCCTCGCTGGGTGACTCCGGGTGGCGGGTGGGATACGCCGCCACGCCCACCGCAATCTTGCCGGCGCACAGCAGGGCCGATCGGCGCTGCTCCACACGGCGGATCAGGTCGATCAGGTCCTGGGCGTAGCGGAGGGAGCCGTTCACTGGCTGGCTTGCGTCGTTGGGAAGGTCACCGCGGAGGGCGAGGATCCCGCGGACACCGGTATCCAGCAGCTGGCCGATGATGCTGGCGAGCTGCTCCGGCGTGTTCCCCACGCAGGTGAGGTGCGCCAGCGGCCGGAGGGTGGTTTCCAGGAGGAGCCGGTCGATCAGCTCGATGGCAGTGTCCCGGTTGGACCCGCTGGCACCGTAGGTGACGGAGACGTAGTCCGGTTCCGTGGTTTCCAGTTCCCGGATGGTGGTCCACAGCGTTTCGGCAGCGGCCGGCGAACGGGGCGGAAACAGTTCATAGGACAGCGCCACCGGGGCGGCGTCTGAGAGGTTTGGATGTGTGTCAATAAGGCTTGGTGGTGACATTTGCGTCCTTGGCTTTGGGCCATTGGAGCTCCCTGCGGATAGGGCTGCAGGAAGCCGGCAATGAATTTGAGTTTGGGGAACACGGAAGAACTCCACAGGGACGCAGCCGCGACTGTTACGCCTGTCTTGAAGTTGTCCGTGAGCAAATGTCAGGCCCACATGGGGGCACCCACACCCTCCAAACGGAGGATCGCTGACACGTTACCGGGGTAACTTGTCTATGACTCTATGAGCGGGCCGGCATGTCATTCAAGTCGGCTCCGAATTAAGACGCAGTTTTACGCCCGGTTTCGATGCGCTGGTGAAGATTATTCGCTCCGGCTACCCACTGGGTCCGACAGCAGGGCTACCAGGGCCTGTCCGGGCCCTGGTTGTACCCGGTGTCGTTGAGGTAGTCCTCCCGTTCCCGTCCCGTGTTGCGTTCGCGCTGGGACTGCCGTGCGCTCTCCTCGAGCTGTTCCAGCTGGCTTTGCTGCGGAGAGTCCGCCTCTTCTTCAGCGGGGCCCGCATCTTCAGCGGGCTGCTGTGCAGCGTCACCGTCCTTGCCGGCAGCCTCCAGCTTCCCGGCCAGGCGTCCGTTGGCCTCGTCCAGCCGCTCCCCCACGGAACCATCACGTGTGTCCGAGGGGCCGGTAAAGCAGCCTTCGGGGGCCGCCTCGACAACTGCCAGCGCGTCGGAGAACAACGCCGCGGCCGACGCCGGATCCTTCCCGCGCAGCTTGTCATCGCCCAGGCGTTCGGTCGCCAGCACGAGGTTCACCCTGATGACACAGGCATCGGCAGACCCGGCGGCGGCTCCGGGAACCAGGTCCAGGGCTTCGGCAAAACGTTGCCGGGCGGCGTCGAAGTTCCCGCCGAGGACTTCGGCGTCCCCGGCGGCAAACGGGGCCTTGTGTGGCTCAGGAACATTGAGGGGCTGCAGCCATCCGGCGGCGCCGGCGGCAGCACGGGCGTCCCTGGCGTCGAATGCCGTGGCTGCCTGGCTGCCAAGGACGCCCAGGCTCAGGAGCTTGGCCGCGATGCCGAGTACCAGGATGACCGGCGCGGCCGAGCCCACCAGCAGCAGGCGCCGCTTTCGCAGCCGCTCAGTTCTCTGCTCAGGTCCCTGGCGTTGGTCCGTCCCGTTGTCCCGGCTCCCGTGTGTCGCTTCCGTGCTGTGGCGCAGAGGCCCGTTGGGCGGCAATGGTTTGGTGGCGCTCATGGGACGCGTTCCCCCCGTTCGGCTGCCCTGGCCGGGGCGGAGGACGCTGCACGGGGCAGTTCCCGGTACCGGCGGATGATCATCACAGCATCCGGGAGGGCAAGCGCGAAGGCTCCCGCCGCGAACAGCCAGTACAGCTCCGTCCGGCCTTCCAGGGAATCGCCGCTGCGCTCGGGGCTGCCCGGGCGGGCCTCCTGCATCATGGGACCAACGGGGTCTCCGGCTTGCCGGTGCACGTACGGTAGGCCCAGTTGCCCGGCAACATCCTGCAGCCCCGGCTCATCGATGCGGGAGAGGGCGTCCGCCCCGCCACCGTCACGCACGTAGGGCCCGTCCGCGCTTTCACCCGGATCACCGGAGTTTTCCTTCATGCGGGCGCCCGCGGCCGTGCCGTATCCCAGTACCGCTCCCCCCGCCACCAGGCTGCCATCCAGGTTTAAGCGTTCCGGCTCCTTGCCGCTGGTCTGCTCGCCGTCGCCCAGGTAGTACACCAGCCGAGGGCGCTCCGGGTGGCTCTGACGCGCGGCGTCGAGACGCTCGGAAAGGACCTGGCGGGCAGCCGTGATGCTGCTGCCCTTGGCGAAGGCGGTTACCTGCGGCTCCAGGACGGTGACCATGGTCTGCAGTGCCAGGGTGTCGGTGGTCAGCGGCATCCGGACGAAGGCTTTCGTGTCGAAGGTAATCAGCGAGAACCGTGCTCCGGGCAGTTCCTTGGCGATGGCCATGATGTCCTGCCGGACACCATCCATCCGAGGGGCTGAGGTCCCGTAGTCTTCAGCCACCATGCTGGTGGTGGTGTCCACCACGAAGAACACGTTCAGGTCCGTCGTGGCTGCCTGCGAGGTGCCGCCCGGCAGCGCGGGGCGGCACAGTGCCGCCACCAGGAACACTGCCAGCACGCAGCGGCGCAGCCAGGCGCGATGCCCCGTCAGCCGGGTCCGGGTCATAGCCGCAACCTCCACAGCGCGGCGCCGAGCGTTATCCCGGACAGGACGGCCACTCCCAGCGGAAGGACCGGCTGGTCCGAGACCACCGCCCTCGGGGCGCCTTTGAGGGCCGTGGCCTCCGTTTGCTGCACAGCGGCAACGATTCCCGGCACCGCCCCGGGATTGTCCAGTGCGTAGTAAGAGCCGCCCGTGGATTCCGCAGCCGTGCGAAGCTGCGCACCCGGCTGCCCGGCGTCTGAACCGTAGTCGAGGTCCCCCGGGTTCAGTGCGTACACACGAACTGTCCTGTCCTTGGCCAGCGCGGCCGCCTGCGGAAGCGTCAGGATCGGATTGCCGGATACATAGTTGTCAGTGGCAAGCACCACCGACCGGGAGCGCTTCGCTGCGGAGCCGTCCGGGCCTGCGTCACTGCCCTGGGTACGGGGGAACCCGCTGAGGCAGGAGGCCAGCCCGTCGCCGATGAGCGAGGAGCCGCGTCCGCCCCAGGTGCCGTCCAGGAAACCGGAGCTTCCCGGCTTGCCGTCGAAGGCGTCGCGTGCCAGCAGCAGCTGGTCACGGGCATAGTCGTAGTCGTCCGTCAGCGGGAAGACCTGGCTTCCGGTGCTGTCGAAGATGGTCAGGCCGATCCGTTCACCGTCGAATTCCCGGGCCAGTTCGGCGAAGACTTCCACCACGGCAGCGTCGGCGCTGCTCATCGAGCCCGAAACGTCCAGGCACAGCATGATGTCCCGGTTTCGCTGCTCCGGCACCGTGGTGGTGGGCTGGACGGGGCGCGCCGCTGCAACAGCGGCCGACGCCAGCAACGCGGCGCAGGCGAGCCCTGCCACGGCAAGCCACCGGCGGTGGCGGCGCAGGGCGTCCTGGTATTCGGGCAGCATGGTGAGGCGGTCGCTGTGGGCGGCAGGCCGGCGTCGGACGTCTGCCTGCCGGTGGCGCAGGGCGATCCAGGCTGCTGCCGCAGCCGCCAATGCCGCTGCGGGGAGCAGCCACCAGAACATCAGCTCCATGCCCGCACCGTCTCCCGGGCAGTGGCCGCGGTGGCCGATACGGGCGGCAGCGGCTCCGGACCGAATTCTCCCGGGTAGAGGGCGCCGACGGCGGCGGCGGCCGCGGGCAGGGGATGCCGTTCCAGGTCTGCCTGCGTCATCCGCGGGGCGTCAACTCCTGAGGCGTCCCGGACGAAGCGGCGCAGCAGGTGGCTGATGTTTTGATGGGCCGCGCGGGCATCCGTGGTTCCGGCGGCGGCGTCCTGCTCGGCGTCGTTAATGCGCTGAATATAGGCGGCCTTGAGGGCGGCGAGGTCGGTCAGCTGGGCGGGGCGCCGGTTTTCCGGGGCGGCCCGTGGCGGGCGGGTGGAGGCGAAAGCGAAGACGTACCAGGCTGCCACGAGCGCTATCAGGGCCAAGCCGGCCCACATCCATGCCGGGCTGTACTGTAGGGGGCCGAAAAAGGCGGGCTCATCCTGCACGGCGGTGCCTTTCCAGGAGCGCGAAGAGCGCGCTGACCACGTCCTGGCTGCCGTCCACGGTCCCCTCCGTAATGCCGGCCCGCCGCAGCATGGCGTTGCGGGTTGCATCCCGTTCGGCCGTGGCATCGGCGTAGGCGGCGGCAATGTCCGCGGTGGCGGCAAGGTGGATCGGGAGGACAGCGGAGTCGCGGACGCTGAAGTACCCGGCACCGTCGCCGGGCCCGGTTCCGGAGGGCACCAGATCCGCGTCCCGGATAGTGAGCCAGAGGATTTCGTGCTGGGCCCGGAGCCTGCGGAGGAGCTGTTCCAGGGCGGGGGACGCCGGGATTTCGTCCGCGACGACGAAGAGGAGGTTGCGTCCTTTGACGGTCCGCGCCACGTGGTCCAGCTGGTCCTCGATCCTGCTGGGGGCAGCGTTCAGGCCCGCGCGGGAATCGACGTGCCGGAGGAGCCGTTCCAGGTGGGCTTCGCCGGCCTTCGCGGGGATGGTGCCGGTGGCGGCAGAGTCGCCGCTGACCAGCCCCACCACGTCGCCGTGCCGGTACGCCAGGTATCCGGCCACGCCAAGGGCCATGACGGCGATGTCCTTCTTAGCCTCGCCTGACCGCGAGACAGCTGCCATGTTCCGCCCGGTGTCCATAACCAGGATGACCGTTTGCCTCCGGACCGCGACGTAGCGGCGGATCAGCGGCGATCCGTGCCGGGCCGAGGCTTTCCAGTCGATATCGCGGACTTCGTCGCCGGGGACGTAGGCGCGCAGGTCATCAAAGTCGAGGCTGCGTCCGCGGAAGACTGAACCGTACTCGCCGTCGAGCATTCCCCGGGCTTTGCGGTGGGCGAAGATGGCCATCTTCGATTTCACCCGGTGCAGGAGGCTGGTCATCCCGGCGGCCTCAGGGGGTTTGGACGGCGGCGACCACGGCGTCGATCACCGTTTCGACCGGCACCTGCTCCGCGACGGCGTCAAAGTTGAGGATGATCCGGTGGCGCAGCACCCGGTGCGCCAAAACCTTGACGTCCTCCGGAATAACATGGTCGCGGCCGTGCAGGAGGGCCACGGCCCGGGCGGCCTGGCTGAAGGCGATACTGGCACGGGGGCTGGCGCCGAACTCGATGAAGTCCGCCAGCCGCCGCTCAATGTACTGTCCAGCGTTGCGGGTGACGAACACCAGACCCACGATGTAGTTGACGATCGATGGGTCGAGGTAGATGCGCCGGACCAGGTCCTGCGCATGCCTGACCGCGTCCAGCGATACGGCGGCGGCCGGCACCTGCTCCGGGCTGAAAACCCCGGCGTCAATGCGCCTGATGATTTCGGCCTCTTCCGCCGGCGATGGATAGTCCAGCACGTCCTTGAGCATGAAGCGGTCCATTTGGGCTTCGGGCAGCTGGTAGGTGCCCTCCTGCTCAATGGGGTTTTGTGTGGCGAGCACCAGGAACGGGGACGGCAGTTTGTAGTCCTGCCCGCCGATGGACGTCTGCCGCTCCTGCATGGCTTCGAGCATGGCGCTCTGGGTTTTTGCGCTGGAGCGGTTGATCTCGTCCAGCAGCACGATATTGGCGTGGACCGGGCCAAGCTGCGTGACGAAGGTGCCCTTGGCGGCGTCGTAGATCTGCGTTCCCACGATGTCGCTGGGCAGGAGGTCCGGGGTGCACTGAATGCGGCGGAATCCGGCGCTGACCGCCTCCGCCACAGTTTGGGCTGCCGTGGTTTTGGCCAGCCCGGGGACGCTTTCGAGCAGGACGTGGCCGCCGGTCAGCAGGCCCACCAGCAGGGATTCGCGGAGCCTGGCCTGGCCCACCACCTTGGCCTCGAAGCTGCGTGAAATGCCGGCCACCACCTGCTGCGCCCGGGCCAGTTCGGCCGGTTCGATTCTCGCGGACGCGCTGGTTTGAAGCACTGGATTCCCCCTGGTGGCTGATCGTGGCGCGGCGGGCCTGCCGGCCGCGCTCCGCCAGCAATCCTATCCACATCCGGTGCGCCGCGTCCCGGAAGGCCGGCCCCGATGGGGACCTCTCCCCATCGGGGGCACGCGGGTCTATCCTTTTGCCATGAGCGAGCTTCCAGCCAGTTACAAGGAATTTCTTTCCGACAAAAGCGAGCTGTTTATCAGCGCGGTAAAGCCTGTCCTGCAGCAGTCGGCAGCGGACAAGCTCCACGGCGTCCGGGTCACCTACAACCCCGGATCCACCGGCCACCAGGCGCATGTGGATGACACGCTGCCGTTTGGTGTGGTTTTCGAAGACATCGACTGAACCGGCGGGACACGGCGCCCCTAGCTCTCCAGCAGGAGCCGCTGCGCCCGGGGCGCCAGGGTGTGTTCGAGGACGAGAGACGCTGCCCCGATGGCACCCACGTCCTCGCCCACGCCTGTACCCACCACCTCGATGGGGTGGATGAGCCGGGCTGCACTGTGTGCTTCAAGCAGCGCCGGTACCTTGGCCAGGAACCGGTCCGCCATGCCGCTCCAGAAGGGGCCGCCGAACACCACCCGTTCCACGTCCAGGGTGTTGGTCACCACGGAAATGGCGCGGGCAACCAGCGTGGCGGATTTGTCGATGATGGCCGTGGCGCGTTCGTCGCCGGCGTCGGCAAGTTCGCACAGCCTCGCGAAGCTCTGCTGGACCTCCGCGCCGCTGTTGCCGGGCCGGGAGCCGTTCAGGATGCCCGCGGCCTCCGCTTCAGCCACCAGGACCTGCGGGATGCAGGACGATTTCACACAGCCGCGCAGCCCGCAATCGCACGGGGGTCCATCCGGGTCCACCATGATGTGGCCGATTTCTCCGGCATTGCCGGATGTGCCGCGGATGACTTCGTCGTTGAGGACAATGCCGCAGCCGATGCCGGTGCCCATGTACATGAACACGAAGCTGCCGGCGCCGCTTGGGCCGCCGGCCCAGGTTTCCGCCACGGCGGCGCTGGTGACATCCTTGTCCACCAAAACGGAGTATCCGGTGGCCTCGGACAGGGCGTTGCGCAACTCCACGCGGTCCCACCCCGGAAGCAGCGGCGGGTCCACCACCGTTCCATTGTCCAGGTCGATGGGGCCGGGCGCAGCCACGCCGAGTCCGGCGATCCGGTCCCGGTCGACGCCGGATTCCTCGACTACCCGGGCGACCTGGGCTGCGATGGTGGCAATGACGGCTGACGGATCGTTGCCGCCTGGAGTGTCGATGCGCGCGTGCTGGACGACTGATCCCACCAGGTCCATGACGACGAAGGTGGTCACGGCGGGGTCGAGGTGGACGCCGACGGCGTACATGCCCTTGGGGTTGAGGCGGAGGATGGTCCGGGGTTTACCCGGGCCGCTGCCTTCCTTCCCTGCTTCGACAATCAGGTTCTGGTCCAGCAGGCGGCGGGAGATGTTGGAGATGGTCTGCGGGGACAATCCCACGATCTGGGCCAGTTCAACCCGGCTGAGCCCGCCCGAGGTCCGGCGGATGGCGTCAAGGATGACTGTGAGGTTGAAATCCCCCATCCGTGGCAGGTTGGTTCCGCGCCTCGGTGAGGATTGGCGGATTTCAGACACGGTTACCCCTAAACGTCTTGGGCCACGTAGTTGTGGTGCTGCTTGAATCGTACGTTACGCGTGGGTACAGACACATAGCCGGGTTGGCTGCCCGGCGTGGCGGCGGTCCGTGGCTATCCGGCGGACCTTCGGACACTGCGCGTGACAGTGAATTTGGGGTTGTTTCCCTCCACGGTGGTGGGCCCTACCTCCCGTTCCAGTGCAGCGAGGTAGGGCAGGTGCCTGTTGTAGACGGTCCAGAGTTCACCGCCGGGAGCAAGGACCCTGCCGGCCGCTTCAATCAGCTTCAGGCCCGCTCCCGCGTGGACCCCTGCGCCTACGTGGAACGGCGGATTCAGCAGGACCAGGTCGGCGCTGGCGTCGGCCATGGTGCCCAGGGCATCATCCTGCAGCGCGCTGATCCGCCCGTCGAGCCCGTTTGCCCGGGCGGTGGCAAGTGCTGAGGCAACAGCCGCGGCCGATTGGTCCGTGGCGGTCACCTGTGCCTCCGGGTATTTCCTGGCGTACATGGCGGCGAGGATTCCCGTCCCGCAGCCGAGATCCACCGCGTGCCGGGCCGGTTTCATGGCCGGAAGGAAGGTCAGCAGGAACCGGGTGCCGATGTCCAGTTTGGGACCGGCGAACACGGCTCCGTGGGCTGCGACGTCCAGGCCGAGTTCCCCGAGGTGCACGACGACGGGAAAGGGCGCGGGCGGCTGGCCCGCCTTCGCGTGGGAAGCCACGATGACGCGGGACTTTTGCCGGGCGAGCTGGGGCTGGACCGAGTCGAAGTGCCGTTCGAGGACGCCGTTCATGCCGAGCGACATGTGTTTCACCCGTCCGCCGGCGAGCAACAGGACGCCGGGCGCCGCATGGCGGGCAACCGCGGCAGCCACTTCATCCAGCTCGGCCAGGGTTTTCGGCAACTGCAGCAGCACCGCCTCCGCCCCGGACAGGAGTTCGGCGCCGAGCGGCAACTGGCGGAACTCCGGCACCCGGACGCTGCCGGCGTCGTCCGTCTCCTGCGCCGCCTGCCATGCGAGGGCATTTTGCTGCAGCGCGCGTTCTCCCGTGACCAGGTCCTGGTGCACGCGCAGCGTGCCCGGCGCCAGCAGATCCAGGGCGCCCAGCGTGAGGGCGCCGTAGCGGTCGCCGATGACGGCGACTGCGCTGCCGGGGCGCACCGAAGCTGCGGCAGTTCCCAGGAGCAGCCTGTCCGTGGCATCCCATGCCTGCAGGTTGGGCGCCTCCACGTCAGGGCGCCGCCGAAGGATCCCGAAGATCCGGTCAATACTGTCTGTTACCACGTGTTCCCTGCCGTTGTTCGTTCGCTGCGGGGTGTCCTCCACCCGCGACTTGGTCGGGGTCCATTCCCCGGGTTCAGCCCCAAGGTACCGGCTCCGCGGCCGGCGCCAGTCCGGGGAGCTTGAGGATGTCCGCCACTGCCGCCCGGCCGGCCCGGTTGGCGCCGATGGTCGACGACGACGGGCCGTAGCCCACCAGGTGGACGCGCGGCTCGGCTGCCACCCGGGTGCCGTCCATGGCGATTCCGCCGCCCGGACCGCGAAGGTGCAGCGGAGCCAGATGCTTCAGCTCTGCCCGGAACCCGGTGGCCCACAGGATGACGTCCGCCGCAAGGAATCCGCCGTCGGCCAGCCGGACGCCGCCGGGCTCGATGGCGGTGAACATGGGTTGCCTGTCGAGGGCGCCGCGGGCCGCGGCGGCCCGGAGCGCCGGAGTCCGGATCAGCCCGGTTACCGAGACTACGCTCTGCGGCGGCAGGCCCTTCCGGACCCGCTCCTCGACGAGTGCGACGGCGTCGTGCCCGGCGCGGGCGTCAAATTCGTCGTCGCGCCAGTCAGGCTCGCGGCGGGTGAACCAGCTGGTGGACGTGACCTGGGAGATTTCGTCCAGGAGGCCGACAGCCGAGATGCCGCCGCCCACGACGATGACATGCTTTCCAACGAATTCGGTGGCGGAGACGTAATCCGCGACGTGCAACTGCCTGCCTCGAAAGCTGTTCCGCCCCGGGTAGATGGGCCAGAACGGCCTGGTCCAGGTGCCCGTGGCATTGATGAGTGCGTATGCTGTCCAGTCTCCGCGGGACGTGCCCACGCGAAGCCGGCCTGCCGGGTCCTTGTCCTCGCGGCTGACCGAAGTCACCTTGACCGGCCTCCGGACCGTCAGCCCCAGTTCCTGTTCGTAGTCGCCGAAGTAGCGGGTGAGGAACTCGGAACTGGGTTCGCGGGGATCCACAGCGGGCTTGGCGATGCCCGGTAAATCGCTGATTCCGTTGACGGTGCCCATACGGAGGCTCTTCCAGCGGTGGCGCCATGCGCCGCCGGGCCCGGCCTCGGCGTCGAACATCTCGTATGCAAGCCCCCGGCGCTGCAGGTGGAAGGCGGCGGATAGTCCGGCCTGCCCCGCACCGATCACCACGACATCGGTTTGGGCAGCAATCACTCCCCCATGATAGCCGGGCGGGACGTCCGGGCCTTAGGGTTGGCCCATGGAGGCCCGGCCAGCGATACCGGAGGACGATGATGGCAGGAACAACACGCAGCACGGCGGACGGCGGCAGGGGCAGCGCGGCCAGGCTGGCCAAGGCTTTGGCCATTGTTCTTGGCACGGCTGACGTGCCCTTGCGTCTGAAAGCCTGGGACGGTTCCGAAGCTGGCCCCCGGGACGCTCCCGTGCTGGAATTCCGGTCGCGTCGGGCGCTGCGGCGGATCCTGTGGTCACCGGGCCAGCTGGGACTCAGCCGGGCTTATGTGGCCGGGGAGCTCGACGCACCGGGCGACATTTTCGCCGCTTTCACGGCCCTGAGTTCGGCGGGCAAGTTTGCCGAGCCGGGACCGTTCCGCCGGCCGACCGTTGCTGAACTGTGGACGCTCGCGGCCACGGCCGTTCGGCTCGGCGCTGTGGGGCCCAACCCGGCGCCTCCGCCCGAAGAGGCCCGCGTCGCCCGCAAAGGCCGGGTGCACTCCCGCCACCGTGACGCCGCAGCCATCTCCCACCATTACGACGTCGGCAACGACTTTTACGCCCTGGTCCTGGGCAGCTCGATGGTCTACTCCTGCGCCGTCTGGCCGGATGAATCTGGTGGAACCGGAAAGGGCAGCACCGGCGGCAACCGGGCCGGCGTGGACGGGCTCGACACCGCACAGGAAGCCAAGTTGGATTTGGTGTGCCGAAAGCTTGGGCTGCAGCCCGGGATGCGCGTGCTGGATGTGGGCTGCGGCTGGGGCAGTTTTGCCCTGCACGCAGCTGGAAGGTACGGCGTCACCGTGCTGGGAGTGACGTTGTCTTCGGAGCAGGCAAACCTGGCCCGCAAGCGGGCGGCCGAGGCGGGGCTGACCGATAAGGTGGAGATCCGGGTCCAGGATTACCGGGACGTGGCGGACGGGCCGTTTGACGCGATCAGCTCCATCGGGATGTCCGAGCATGTGGGGCGCGAGCAAACGCCCGGCTACGCCGCCTCCCTGTATTCACTGCTCCGCCCCGGCGGCAGGCTCCTGAACCATGCGATTTCCTGGAATGCCGGACCCACCGACCCGGATCCCGATTCGTTCATTCCCCGGTACGTGTTTCCTGATGGGGAGATGATCAGCCTGGGTGAAATGGTGGTGGCGCTTGAGGGAGCGGGGTTTGAGGTACTCGATGTTGAAGCATTGCGGCAGCACTACGCCCTGACGCTGCGTGCGTGGGTGCGTCGGCTGGAAGAAAACTGGGACCGGGCCGTTGCCCTGACCAGCGTTGGCCGCGCCCGGATCTGGCGGCTGTACATGGCCTCGAGTGCCATTGGCTTTGAGAATGGCCTGACCGGGGTGAATCAGGTCCTGGTGCAACGCCCCGGCGGCGCCGAGCCTCCGCTTCGCCGCACGGCGTGGATGTGATCCCACCGCCGGAAACGGGAAAGGGAACCATCACAGGTGATGGTTCCCTTTTCATTCGGTGGAGCTGAGGGGACTCGAACCCCTGACCCCCTGCATGCCATGCAGGTGCGCTACCAGCTGCGCCACAGCCCCGGAACTTCGCTGTTCCGGTCGGTTTCCCCGGAGCAACCTGACCAGCTTAATGCACTTTCCCCGCAGCACCAAATCGCACCTGCGAGCGGGCTGCCGCAGCGCACGGCGGCTGCCCGCGGCCTCTCCGCCAGGGCCTCCGGACGCCCCACCGGTCCTGCGGCGCACAAAAAAATCCGCCGGAATCATGATGATTCCGGCGGATTGTCCGGTGGAGCTGAGGGGACTCGAACCCCTGACCCCCTGCATGCCATGCAGGTGCGCTACCAGCTGCGCCACAGCCCCGAACTGCTGCCGCTCCTTGGAGCTTTTTTTCGGGTTTCCCCGAAGCAACTCCAATATCTTAGATCAGCGGTTCCAAGAATTCCAAATCGGGAATACTCCACGGAGCGGCGCGGGTTTATTCGCTTTCCGACGTGGCTGCGGTGGCGTCTTCCAGCTGCAGGTCCACCACCGGGCAGTCCTTCCAGAGCCGCTCGAGCGCGTAGAAGACCCGGTCCTCTTCGTGCTGGACGTGGATGACGATGTCGGAGTAGTCCAGGAGGACCCAGCGGCCACCGGAACGGCCTTCGCGGCGGACAGGCCGCAGGTCCTGTTTGGCAAGTTCTTCCTCGATGCCGTCCACGATCGCGTTGACCTGACGCTCGCTGGGGGCCGATGCGATGAGGAAAACGTCGGCCAGTGCCAGGCGTTCACTCACGTCCAGGGCAACAATGTCGTGGGCAAGCTTGTCCGCGGCAGCCTTGGCGGCGTCGCGGGCAATGGTGATGGATGTATCTGATGCAGTCACGGGACTCCTCGTTGATGGAAAAACAGGGTGCGGCAGGTCAGGGGGTCATGCCGCTGATGATTAGGACGACGCCGGACACCAGGGCCACGACGCCGAAGGCCAGGATGCAGAACTGCAGGATGCGGTTGCGCCTCGCGCGGCCCAGGCCGGCGGTGGCTGCATCCAACGGTTCCAGCCCGTAGGCCGAGCTGGCGGGAACCCGCGGAACGTCTTCGAAGGTCGCCTGGCTGTCCGGGAAGACAACAGGCTTGGGCCGGGTGGCGGCCTTGGCTGCCGCTTCGGCCCGTGCAATGACCTGCGAACGGCCGGACACCGGCTCAGCCGCGCGGCCGGTCCTGCCGGCCGGCTTCTTTTTGCCTCCGCCGGCTGCGGGAACCCTGGTTCCCGGCCGGGTGGTGACCGGAACATGGGACGTTGCCGGCGGCTTCATGACGGGCCGGTCCACGCCGGGAACCTGGACGAATTCCAGCGGCGTGACCATGGCCAGGTTGTTCGTAGTGGACGGGCCCGGCCGGTCCTTGGGCGGGTTCGCCTTTGGCTGGTTTGCCTTTGGCCCGGAACCCGCGGGCGAAGCTGGCTTGGGTGGGGCAATCCCGAAGTGCGCGGCCTTGGGCTGCCCCGGCTTCGATGGCGCGTCCACTGCCTGGTTGTCGCCGGGGGCTGCAGCGCCGCCGGCCTGCTCAGCGAGTTTCTGCCGGGCCATCGCGCGCCGGTTCAGCACTGCTGCACGTTCCGCCAGGGCGATCTGCTCGGCAAGGATTTCGGGATCCACCGCCTCCGGATCCATGGAGGCGATGTGCTCCATCTTGGCGATCTGGTTCTTGGCCTGCTCGGCAATCAGGGAACGGGCAGCCAGCGCCTGTTCAACAGTCATCCCTGCAGGGCCGGAAGGAGCGCCGGCGGCCTTCTGGGCAGGACGTCCGGACGGCGCATCCGGAGCCGCCTTGCCTTCTCCCCCGGCGGACGGTGCAGCTTTACTGTCGACGTCGGGTCCGGGCCGGGCCGGCGTCCTGGACGGGACAGCAGGCGGCGTGGCGGCGGGAGGAACGATCGGGTTGGCCGCCGTGAGGGCCTGCTCCTTCAGCTGCTGCAGGCGAAGCTGGCGGCGGGTGGGAGGACCGCCAGCGGCCAGCTGGCCTTCCTTTTCCTCCAGGTCCTTGATGGTGCGCAGTGCTGCCCTGTCCCGGGCACGGATTTGCGATGACCGTTGTGTGTGGGCCTGCGCCGCACTGGGCTGGTCCACGGGCTGCTGGTCCTGGTCAGGAGCAGCGGAAGGCTTCGCCGCAGCAGGTTTGACGGGCGCAGGCGCCGCGGCGGCCACGGGTATTTGGGGCTTCCCACCTGTCCCCGCTTGTGCGGCGGGCGACGGTTTTGTGGCAGGCGAAAGCTGCTCCTTACCCGTGGGTTCAGCCGACTCTTGGGCGGCGTCCCGCGCCTTCCGGAGTTCCCGGCGGCTGCGGATGGGGGGCTGTTCCTGGCTCATAAAGAACTCATTCAGTGCTGGCTCGTTCGCGTGCTTCGGAAGATTGATCGTCCCCGGCTGCCGGGGCGTACAGGCCATACTTCGCGATGTACTGCACCACACCATCAGGCACCAGGTACCAAACGGGATCGTTGCCCGCTACCCGGGTGCGGCAGTCTGTGGAAGAGATGGCCATGGCCGGCACTTCGAGGAGGCTGACGTCGTCGCGCCCCATGCCGTCAAGGACGTGGCCCGGACGGGTGACTCCAACGAAATGGGCCAGGGACCACAGTTCGTCGATGTCCTTCCAGGACAGGATCTGCGCCAGGGCGTCGGCACCGGTGATGAAGAACAGGTCCGCGTCCGGCCGCTGCGCGCGGAGGTCGCGCAGCGTGTCGATGGTGTACGTGGGACCGGGACGGTCCACATCCACCCGGCTTACCGTAAACCTCGGATTGGAGGCTGTGGCGATAACTGTCATGAGGTAGCGGTGTTCCGGCTCGGTAACCCGTTTGTGGGACTTCTGCCATGGCTGTCCGGTAGGGACAAAAACAACTTCGTCCAGGTCGAATTCTGCAGCCACCTCACTGGCGGCAACAAGGTGGCCGTGATGGATGGGATCGAATGTCCCGCCCATCACGCCCAGCCGAATCCGGCCCTTGTCACTGCTCCGGCGCAAAGTGCGGGAAATGTTAGTGGCCCTGCCCGTGATCGTGCTTGTTCGGGTGCTGGCGGTGCGGGTCCGCGTGCTCCTCCGTGGCGGTGTGGCGGTTGCCCAGGTTGTTGTAGGACAAGGTGATGAACATCATGACCAGGAGGATCGCAAACATGACGATGCCGAAGACCCACGGCTCAGCCCACAGCGGGGCGAGTTCCTCGTGTTCTGCTTCGCCTGCTGCGGCGATGGTCGTGGCGATCTGCTGGAACAGCATGTTCTCCCCTAGGTTCAAGTATTTTGGGGCAGCGGACTTTTCCGCTGCTTTTTGGCGTCTGGTCTATGTTACCGCGTTGCTACCCGCGGACCTGGCCTTCACCCTGCACGATCCACTTGGTGGTGGTGAGCTCGGTGAGCCCCATGGGCCCGCGGGCGTGCAGCTTCTGGGTGGAAATGCCCACTTCGGCGCCGAGCCCGAGCTCCCCGCCATCGGTAAAACGGGTGGAAGCGTTGACGATCACGGCAGCGGAGTCCACCTCGGCGATGAACCGTTCAGCGTTGGCGAGGTCGTTGGTCAGGATGGCCTCCGTGTGGCCCGTGGACCACTTGCGGATATGGCGCACGGCTTCGTCCAGGCTGTCCACCATGGCCACGGCGAGGTCAAGGTCCATGTACTCCGTGCCCCAGTCCTCATCCGTGGCGGCGTCGGCAGCTACCGAAGCCGGCAGGGCCGCGCGGACGCGTTCATCGGCATGCAGCCTGACGCCGGCCTTGCTGAGCGCTTTGGCCACGGCGGGGAGCACGGTGGACCCGGAGTGGACCAGGAGGGTTTCCACGGTGTTGCAGACGCTGGGCCGTTGCGTCTTGGCGTTGAGGAGGATCTCCACCGCCATGTCCTCGTTGGCCGATTCGTCGATGAAGATGTGGACGTTGCCTTCACCCGTTTCGATGACCGGCACGGCGGAGTTGGTCACCACCGACTGGATGAGGTCACGGCCGCCGCGCGGAATCAGGACGTCAACCCTGCCGCGGGCACGCATCAGGACAGTGGCGCCGGCCCGGCCGTACTGGTCCACGGTCTGGACGGCGTCGGCAGGCAGTCCCACGGACTCCAGGGCGTCGCGCAACACCCTCACCAGGACACCGTTGGTTGACTCCGCTGCGCTGCCGCCGCGGAGGATCACTGCGTTGCCGCTCTTGAGTGCAAGTCCTGCGATGTCCACAGTGACGTTGGGCCGGGCCTCGTAGATTGCTGCTACGACACCCATGGGAACGTTGACCTGGCGCAGGCGCAGCCCGTTCGGAAGGGTCTGGCCGCGGACCACATTGCCTACGGGATCTGGCAGGTTGGCCAGGTTCTCCAGGGCGGCAACGAGGCCTTCGATGCGGGCCTCGGTGAGGGTCAGCCTGTCCAGCAGTGCTGCGGATGTACCGTTGGCTTTGCCGTTGGCGACGTCGCGCGCGTTGGCATCGAGAATGGCGCGGGTGTTCGCCTGCAGTGCCGCCCCCACGGCGCGCAGGCCGCGGTCTTTCCAGGCCCGGTTGGCCATGGCCATCCGGCGGGCGGCGTGGCGGGAACGGTCGGCAATGGCGTGAACCGCGGCCTCGATCCCGGCATCGGTGAGCTGACCGTCGGCCGGGGCAGGAGCTGCTGAGGGGGCCTGCTGCTGCGGGGTGGCCGCGGCGGCGGTGTCTGCGGGGTTGTCGGCAGTCGTATGGATCAGGGCCTCAGTCATGGTTCAAGTTTAGGCGAGGCCCCGGTTCAAACCAGCACCAGGTCGTCAACATGAACAACTTCACGGTCGTAGCCGGTACCGAGTTCCTCGCCGAGGTCGCGCGTGGACCGTCCCAGCATGCGGGGCAGCTCTTCGGAGGAGTAGTTGACAAGGCCGCGGGCCACGACGGTGCCGTCGGCACCTGCGATCTCGACGGCGTCGCCCGCTTCGAAGACTCCGTGCACCGCTGATATGCCGGCCGGCAGCAGCGAGGTCCGGTGGTGCCGGACGGCCCGGACGGCACCCTCATCCAGGACCAGCCTGCCCTGGACAGAGGCAACGTGGGCCAGCCACAGCAGGCGGACGGGCTTGCGGGCGCCGTTGACGGTGAACCAGGTGCCAACGTCCTCACCGTTGAGTGCGGCGGCAGCGTTGGGCGTGGACGTCACCAGGGCGTGGATGCCCGATCCTGCGGCCATGCTGGCCGCCTCAACCTTGGTGAGCATGCCGCCGGTGCCAACCCCGGCTTTGCCGGTCTTGCCGATGGACACTCCCTCGAGGTCGTGCGGTCCCGCCACCACGGGAATGCGCTTGGCCCCGTGGGCCGGCGGACCGTCGTAGAGGGAGTCGACGTCGGAGAGCAGCACCAGCGCGTCGGCGCGGACCAGGTGCGCCACAAGCGCCGCGAGCCGGTCGTTGTCGCCGAAGCGTATTTCGTGGGTGGCCACGGTGTCGTTCTCGTTCACCACCGGAACCACGCCCAGGTTCAGCAGCCGGTCCAAGGCCCGGAAGGCGTTGGTGTGCTGGCTCCGCCGCATCAGGTCCTCCGCGGTGAGCAGGACCTGGCTGACGGTGACGCCGTGGGCGCCGAACGCCTGCGTGTACCGGGCCATGAGGAGCCCCTGCCCCACACTGGCGGCAGCCTGCTGGGTGGCGAGGTCCCGGGGACGCTTCGGGAGGCCGAGCGGGGCCAGCCCGGCAGCGATGGCGCCTGATGAAACCAGGATAATCTCGGTGCCGCTGTTGCGTTTGGCAGCCAGGGCGTCCGCGAGGGCCGTGAGCGACTCCTCGGAAATTCCGCCCTTGATGCTCGTCAGCGAGGAGGAGCCGACCTTCACTACGACCCGTCGGGCGCCGGCCAGCGCGCTCCTGTCCACGGAACCGGAGGCCGGTCCCGTGGCTGTGGCCCTAGGACTCATCGCCGGAGTCCAGGCCACTTTCCTTGGTGGGCTGGGCTGCGCGCCGTCCGCTGACGGACTCTGTCCAGATGCCGGCCTTGCGTTCGGCTTCGAGTTCGGCGCGGGCAGCGGCCTTGGCGTCCCGGCGTTCCTGCTGCTCCTCGCGCTTCTGGGTGCGGGTGGGGCGGTCGCCGGTGTCGGCGAAGCGGATGTCGGTTCCGCGCGGCGACGCGAGAAGTTCTGCACCAGCCATCATGGTCGGCTCCCAGTCGAAGACCACGCCATCGTCTTCACCGATCACCACGGTGTCGCCCGGCTTGGCGCCCATCTTGAACAGCTCGGTTTCCACGCCCAGCCTGGCGAGCCGGTCGGCCAGGTAACCGATGGCCTCTTCGTTGGTGAAGTCTGTCTGCTTGACCCAGCGCACAGGCTTGTCGCCGAGGACCCGGAACAGCGGCTCGTGGGCCTTCTCCTCGCGGCGGATCCGGAATCCGGTTTCGTTGACGGCGCGCGGACGCAGCACAGTGGGGGTAACCTTCGGCGGAGCGGCTTCGACGGCATCGCGTGCCGCCTTGACGATCTCGGCCATGGCGAAGCCGAGCTGCCGCAAGCCCTCGTGGCTGGTGGCCGAGACTTCGAAGACCCGGTAGCCGCGGGACTCCAGCTCAGGGCGGACGAATTCAGCCATATCCTTGCCGTCCGGCAGGTCCACTTTGTTCAGCGCCACCAGGCGGGGCCGGTGGTTCAGCGGGACGACTTCGCCGTCCTGGCCGGCGTAGCTCATGTCCACCGCGTACTTTTCAAGCTCGGTCTCGATGATGGAGAGGTCGGAGAGCGGATCGCGTTCGGATTCGAGCGTGCCGCAATCCAGGACGTGCACCAGTGCGGCGCAGCGTTCCACGTGCCGCAGGAAGTTGTGGCCGAGGCCCTTGCCCTCGCTGGCACCCTCGATGAGTCCCGGGACGTCCGCGATGGTAAACCGGACTTCGCCTGCCTGGACGACACCCAGGTTGGGGATGAGGGTGGTGAACGGGTAGTCGGCGATCTTTGGGCGCGCAGCGGACATGGCGGCGATGAGGCTGGACTTGCCGGCAGACGGGAATCCCACCAGGGCGATGTCTGCAATCGACTTCAGCTCAAGGACGATGTCGCTGGATTCACCCTCGATGCCGAGCAGGGCGAAGCCTGGTGCGCGGCGCTTCTGCGACGAAAGGGCGGCGTTGCCCAGCCCTCCTGGTCCGCCGGCGGCGGCGATGTATTCGGCGCCCTCCCCCACCAGGTCCGCCAGGACGGTGCCGTCCTTTGACTTCACCACCGTGCCGTCGGGCACAGGCAGGACCAGGGTTTCACCGTTCTTGCCGCCGCGCCAGTCGCCCATGCCGGGACCGCCGTTGGTGGCATGCCGGTGCGGGGCATGGTGGTAGTCAAGGAGCGTGGTGGTCTGGTGGTCCACGCGCAGGATGACGTCGCCGCCGTTGCCGCCGTTGCCGCCGTCGGGCCCGCCAAGGGGCTTGAACTTCTCACGGTGGACGGAGACGCAACCGTGGCCGCCGGTACCGCCGGATACGTGTAGTACTACCCGGTCTACAAAGCTGGCCACGTAAATCTCCTCAGTGTCGTGTGGGCGCCCATGGACGCCCTATCGATTGTAATGCGCTTAAAAGAACAGTGGAGCGGGCCAACTGGCCCGCTCCACCGCTTCAGAACTGGTTGTTACTCTGCAGCTGCAGCAGCAACGATGTTGACGACGCGACGACCGCGGCGGGTACCGAATTCAACGGCGCCCGGGGTCAGTGCGAACAGGGTGTCGTCGCCGCCACGGCCAACGCCGGCGCCCGGGTGGAAGTGGGTGCCACGCTGGCGGACGATGATTTCGCCGGCGGAAACTACCTGGCCGCCGAAGCGCTTGACGCCGAGGTACTGTGCGTTGGAGTCACGACCGTTGCGAGTGGAGCTCGCGCCCTTTTTATGTGCCATCTGAAATGCCTGCCTTTAAATTCTGGGGAATCTGCTGAAAACCTGAACAGTAACCGGTGGTTACTTGATGCCAGTGATCTTGACCTTGGTCAGTTCCTGACGGTGACCCTGGCGCTTCTTGTAACCGGTCTTGTTCTTGAACTTCTGGATGACAATCTTAGGACCACGGAGGTCCTGGAGGATTTCAGCCGTAACGGTCACCTTGGCCAGGTCAGCAGCGGCAGTGGTGATCTTGTCACCATCAACCAGGAGCAGTGCGGGCAGCTCGATGGTGCTGCCAGCCCCACCGGCGACGCGGTTCAGGGTAACGAAGTCTCCAACGGAAACCTTCTCTTGGCGGCCGCCTGCGCGGACAATCGCGTACACCACTTGGGAACTCACTTCTCTCGACGTTTATAACTAAAATTGCGTGCGGCACCCGTTGCACTGTTTGGCTGGGTTCCCGCTGTGCCTCAACGCCGTGGATTCCCCGAAGGTCTCCATGAGTTATCCCGCAGGACTGCCTTGTGTTTTCCACGTTGGCATGTTCCCGGGGTCATAACCCAAGTGTTGGCGTAAGCACCGAAGATCCAGAATACGCTAATTCCGTCTCCGGCCGCAAATGAGGCTGGCTCCGGCGGGTCGGCTGTGATAGGAACCACAGACATCGTCCGCCACCGGGGCCGTGCCAGACCATAATACCGGCAGCACGGCCCGGGCGGGTTCAGGAGTGGAGCCGCGGCGCGTCGAAGAACTCCACTTCCAGCCGGCAGGACTGCCGGAATGCGGTGGCCATGGCGTGCCGTTCGTCAGCGGAGGCCTTGCGCGCCGCTTCGTCCACCACGGCGATGGCCCGCCGCGTTGCCTCCGCGAAATCTTCGTCGGCATACGTGCGGAGCCACTCGGCGTAGGGGTGGCCTGCCGGTTCCCCGTCCGCGAGGAACCTGGCATGGAGCGTCTTCCCGGCGTCCGCGTACAGCCAGAAACAGGGCAGGACAGCTGCTGCCAGGACTGCATAGCTGCCCGACGCCGAAGCGGCGGTCAGGTGGTCCACGTAGGCCTTGGTGACAGGCCCGAGTTCGGGGAGGACGGTGCGGGTGCTGAGCCAGGAACGGTGCAGTTCCGACTCCACTTCGAGGCATTGCTGGGCCGACGCCGCCCAGAACAGCTGCTCGGCCTCCGTGGGGGCCAGCGCGCTGGACCGGGCGAGGACTCGCGAATACCCGTTCAGGTAGATGGCATCCTGCGCAAGGTAATACGCGAACTCGCTTTCCGGCAGTGTCCCCGAGGCCAGGCCCTGGATGAAGTCCAAGGCGTAGATCGACTCAAGGTGTGCGTTGGCATCTTTCCGCAGCTGCGCCGTGAAGTCGCCTGGCCGAAGGGCTTGGCGGATGTGGTGGAAATGGTGGACGGGACCGTTGCCGGTTCCCACCTCCAGCGCCGCGGACGCGGCCAACGCCCCAGCAAGCCAGGGTTTCACTTCCCGAAGAGATGCTTCCCAGTTGCCTACCTGGGCCTGGACCGTGGCCATGGCGGAGGACAGGGAGCAGCCTGTGCCATGGCTGTTGCGTGTGGTCACCCGCTCCCCCGGGACTTCGACGACGTCCGCGGACAGCATGCCCGGCGGCCCAACCAGGGCGTCCGGGCAGCTGCTGCCCTGCAGGTGCCCGCCCTTGACCAGCACGGCGGCGCCGGTGGCACCAGCCAGCCGCCTGCCCTGATCCAGCGCCGCCTCCCAAGTGTCCGGTACGTCTTCTCCCAGCAGCATGGCCAGTTCGGCCAGGTTGGGGGTGACCAGGTGGGCCAGCGGCACCAGGTTCCGGAGCGCGGCTTCGGCGCTCTCCTGCAGCAGCCGGTCCCCGCTGGTGGCAACCATGACCGGGTCCAGGACCACGACGGCGGGGCGCACCTTCTCCAGCCAGGTGCGCACGGCAGCGATCACGTCGGCATCGCCCAGCATGCCGATCTTGACGGCGTCCACGTGGATGTCGTCGCTGATGGCCGCGAGCTGCTGCGCCAAAAAGGATGCCGGAGGAACATGGACGGCGGTCACTCCGCGGGTGTTCTGGGCTGTGAGGGCAGTGATGGCGGCCATGCCGTAGCCGCCGTGCGCTGCGATGCTCTTGAGGTCGGCCTGGATGCCGGCCCCGCCGGAGGGGTCCGAGCCCGCGATGGCTAGGACGCGGGGCACATCGCGTCCGGCAGCCGGCAGTTCGGTCGCGGAGGGATTCGGGAGCGGGGTGGCTGCAGGCATGGCAAGGTTCGTAGACAAAAGAGACATCCCTTCGCCGGTACTAACCGGACAGGTTCAACGGGTGTGGATCTCAGCCGGGCCTGGTGCGCGGCACCCCGTGTCGGTTCCCCAGCCTAGCCGTTGGACGGCAGTCAACCGAAAGGTGACTGCACCTGTGAAGTGTGCGGCTGAGGTCCACTCCCCGTTAACGGCAGATGCCCGGCCCCACCACAGGAGTGGAGGGGCCGGGCATCTGCAGTGCCTGGGTCCGGTCAGAGCTCGGAGGCAGGAACCCCTACGCCCAGGATGATGGGCGCATCGGCTTTGGCTGCCGGTTCTGCCGGCGCGGCAGGCTCGGGCGCCTTGGCGGCATGGGAGTGGCCTTCGCTGGCCGACGGGACGTTCTCATGGTGTTCCACGGTGGTCTCGTTGGCTGCGCCCTGGGCCCTGCTTGCACTGCGGTTACGCCGCGGACGGCGCTGCCGGGACAGGTCGGGGGCGGCAGCGGCGTTCAGCTCAAGTGCGGGGGCCGCAGCTGCGACGGGCTGCCGGGGTGCCGCAGCCTCCGCCGGTTCAGGGGTGACTGGCGCGGCCTGGACCGTGGCGGACTCCCGCGACTGGCTGCCAACAGGCGAAGCCGGCTGGCCCAGGTGGGCGAACGCTTCGGCCAGCCGGTCAAGCGACAGCGCAGGTGAGGGCTGCTGCTCGTCTGCGTGCTCAACGAACGGCAGCGCGACTTTCTCGCCGCCGAACGTCAGGACAGCTGCCGGGCGTACCGGCGTCCCGTCGTCGTGCCTCTCCGTTGTGCCCGCGTCCTGCTGGGCAGGGGTTTGACGGGCCGCCACCTCGTCATCGTGCAGGTGCGCAGCGTGGGCAGCTGCGGCAATGTTGGCCAAGGCCAGCCTGGTGGCTTCAGCCTTGGCGTGGCGTTCGGCCTCGTGCGGATCCGGCTGGACTGGGTGGGCTGCCACAGCCGCGGGTGCGGGTGCCGGCTCGGCCGGCTGGCCGCCACGTCCGCGGCGGCGCTTGCGTTCGCCGCGGGTACCTTCCTGGTTGCTGTCGGGGCGCTGTCCCTCATTGCGCTGGCCCTCGCTGCGGTTCCCATTAGGGCGGGCATCGGAGCGGATGTCAGAGCGGTGGACGTGCTGCTCGGCTGCCACGATGTTGGCGCGGCGGTGCTCCACGGGGTCGTCATGGGTGACGACGCCGCGGCCCGCGCAGGCTTCACACTGCTCGCCGAAGACTTCCAGGAGCCCGGTGCCCATGCGCTTGCGGGTCATCTGGACGAGTCCCAGCGAGGTGACTTCCGCCACCTGGTGCTTCGTCCGGTCGCGGCCGAGGCATTCCACCATGCGGCGCAGGACGAGGTCGCGGTTCGATTCCAGGACCATGTCGATGAAGTCGATCACGATGATGCCGCCGATGTCGCGCAGCCGCAGCTGGCGCACCACTTCCTCGGCCGCTTCGAGGTTGTTCTTCGTGACGGTTTCTTCGAGGTTGCCGCCGCTTCCGGTGAACTTGCCGGTGTTGACGTCCACCACTGTCATGGCTTCGGTCCGGTCGATCACCAGCGAGCCGCCGGAGGGCAGGAAGACCTTGCGTTCGAGGGCCTTGTGGATCTGTTCATCAATCCGCCAGGCAGCGAAGATGTCCTGGTCCTTGGTCCACTTTTCGAGGCGTCCCACCAGGTCCGGAGCCACATAGGTGACGTAGGCCTCGATGGTGTCCCAGGCTTCCTCACCGGAGACGATCAGCTTGGAGAAGTCCTCGTTGAAGACGTCACGGACCACCTTGATGGTGAGGTCGGGCTCGCCGTACAGCAGCTCCGGAGCCAGGACCTTGGTGGAGGAGGACTGGCTTTCGATGCCTTCCCACTGGGCGCGGAGCCTGTTGATGTCGTGGGTCAGCTCTTCCTCGGACGCCCCTTCGGCCGCCGTGCGCACAATGACGCCCGCCTGCTCCGGAAGGCGGTCCTTGAGGATGCGCTTGAGCCTGTTCCGCTCGACGTCGGGCAGCTTGCGGGAGATACCGGTCATGGAACCGCCGGGGACGTACACGAGGTACCGGCCCGGAAGGGAGATCTGGCTGGTCAGGCGGGCACCCTTGTGGCCCACGGGGTCCTTGGTCACCTGGACCAGGACGGTGTCGCCGGACTTCAGCGCGTTCTCGATGCGGCGCTGCTTGCCTTCGAGGTTGACGGCTTCCCAGTTCACTTCACCCGCGTACAGGACGGCGTTGCGGCCGCGTCCGATGTCGACGAAGGCGGCTTCCATGGAGGGCAGCACGTTCTGGACCTTGCCCAGGTAGACGTTGCCGATCAGCGAGTCCTGCTGGGTCTTGGAGACGAAGTGCTCGGCCAGAACGCCGTCCTCGAGGACGCCGATCTGGATTCTGTCGTCACGCTGGCGGACGATCATCTGCCGGTCCACGGATTCGCGGCGGGCCAGGAACTCCGCTTCGGTGATGACGGTGCGGCGGCGGCCCGTGTCCCGGGATTCGCGGCGGCGCTGTTTCTTGGCTTCCAGCCGGGTGGAACCCTTGACGCTGGTCACCCGGTTGTTGACGGGTGCCTCGCTGACGGCACGCGGTGCGCGCACGCGGGTAACGGTGTTGGGCGGATCGTCGTCGTTGCCGCCGGTCAGTTCGAGGTCCTGGTCACCGCGGCGGCGGCGGCGGCGACGGCGGGACGTCACGCCGTCCTCCGCCGCACCGGTTTCTTCCTCGTCCGATTCGTCAGCGGCGTCATCCGCCTCGGAGCCTTCGGTTCCGGCGTCCTCGCGGTCGTCCAGCCGGCTGCGACCGCGGCGGCCACGGCTGCGGCGCCGGCGGCGGCCGGATGCTTCCTCGGATTCGGTGTCCTCGGCGTCGTCTTCGTCCCCGCCCTGTTCCGCTGCGGCGGGCGTTGCGGGGCGGACGACGGTGCTCAGGTCCGGTGCCTGGAACAGCACGGAGGTGGGCGAGGCGGGCTCGAGGAACAAGGAGGCGAACGCGCCAGGTTCCTCGTCAGCTGCGGCGACTTGGGCCGGCGTCGCAGCGGATTCTCCTGCTGGCGCGGCAGCTGCCGTGCCGTGGGCCTGCGCGGCCTCTGCTGCAGTTTCCCCGGCGGCGGGTTCCTGTGCCGCGGGCTTGGCTGTCTCCTCTACGGCCGCTTCCCGGGCCTCGGCGCCCTGGTCCGCCGTTTCATTGTCCAGCGGGGCAGCGGTGACGGGCAGTTCCTGCGCAGGGGCCGGCGTTTCCGCGGGGGCCTGCGTTTCTGCAGGGTCCCCCGCAGGGGCAGCTTTCCTCGTGGCAACCCGACGGCGGCGGACCTGCTTGGTCCCGGCCGTTTCCACCGGCACTTCCACGGCCGCAGTCGCTTCTGCGGCCGTGGCAGCTTCGGCGGGAGCAGCGTCAGCTGCAGCAGCGGATTCCGCGGGGGCTGCATCGGTGGCGAAGGCCGGCAGCGGCTCCGCGGCGTCTGCCTTCTTCCTGGCCCGGGGCCGGCGGGCGTCAGCTTTGGCCGGGACTGCGTCGGCGTCCGCGTTTTCGGGCGTGGCCGCCGCGGGAGGGGCACCTTCCGCCGACACCTCAGGGGCGGGGGCTGCGGCTACGGCGTCATCGGCCTTCGGCGCTGCCTTGCGTCGGGTCCGGGGAGCCTTTTTGGGTTCGGCCGCGGCTTCCACAGCCGGTTCAACCTCATTAACGGAAAGCTCTGTTTCATTGTTCATCTGTGGCAACACTCCTGCCCCTGACGTACCGCCACATCCGGCACCCATTGGGGCACATATTGTCAAAACCCGCAGGCGCTGACAGAAGTCAAGTGGATGCTCCCAGGTTCGCACCGGCATTGGGGTGCGGCAGCCCGTAGGAGCCAGTGGAAAGTTCTGAAACCCGTTGTTCTACATGCCACAACCAGGTGCCGTCCAATGGAGATTGCGGGAGTGTCGGAAAAATCCGAAGCCTGCCCTGCTCGTCATTGGCGGTCTTGGGAACAAACCACCGGACCGGAGACCGAATGTGGTTCGGCTTCCAGCCACGTTCATTCTCTCACACGCGGGGTAAATCACGTGGGAAGGTGCCGGGGGCTTTCTGTTTCCTGGGCGTTCCGCCCAGCCGCCGGCGTTACAATCAGGCTCAGGAGCACCGGACGAAAAGGACGCCATACCAATGCCCAGCATCTCCCCCGCCAGCGGCACGCCAGCCCAGGAGCGGACCACCACCCCGGACAGCGCCCAGGCTGCAAATACGCCGATGATGGCCCGGAACCGGCCCTTCGGCTGGCTCCTGGTGATTGCCGGGGCTATCGGCTGGCTCGCTTCCGGAACCCTGGTCCTGGAAAAGCTCGCAGTTCTCCAGGACCCGAACCACACCACAGTGTGCGATGTGAACCCGTTCATCTCCTGCGGCGAAGTGATGAAGACCTGGCAGAGTTCACTCTTTGGCTTCCCCAACATGTTCATTGGGATCGTGGCGTTCGCCATCATCATCACCGTGGGCATGGCCCTGCTCTCCGGCGCAACCTTTGCCCGCTGGTACTGGATAGGGCTGCAGGCCGGCGTCACGCTCGGCTTCATCTTCGTGGTGTGGCTGTGGTCCCAGGCCCTGTATGACATCCACGTCCTGTGCCCGTTCTGCATGATCGTCTGGGCCGCGATGATCCCGCTGTTTGTCTGGACAACCATCCGCAACATCTCGGCCGGTGTCATTCCCGTGCCGTCGGGCGCCGCCCGCGTCGTGGCCGATTCCGGCTGGATCATCGTGGCGCTGATCTACGTGGGCGTCATTGCCAGCATCTTCTTCGCCTTCATCCAGGTGTTCGCCGGCACCTCAGGGTTCTAGCCGCCCAAACCACTCGAAGTAACAGGTAAGGCCAATGTTCGCGAAGAACATTGGCCTTACCTGTTGGTCCGCGCCGCCAGGGCGGCGCGGGGGCGGGTACTAGAACCAGATTTTGATCTCGCGCTCAGCGGAGTCGGTGGAGTCTGACCCGTGAACCAGGTTCTGCTGCACCTTCAGTCCCCAGTCGCGGCCGAAGTCGCCACGGATGGTGCCCGGAGCCGCGGTGGTGGGGTCGGTGGTGCCTGCCAGTGAACGGAAGCCTTCGATGACGCGGTGGCCTTCGAAGATCGCGGCAACCACGGGCCCGCTGAGCATGAACTCCACCAGCGGCTCGTAGAACGGCTTGCCCACGTGCTCTTCGTAGTGCTGTTCCAGGAGCTCGCGGGTGGCGTTCACCTTTTTGAGTTCGGCCAGGGCGTAGCCTTTGGCTTCGATCCGGGCCAGGATGGCGCCGGTGAGGTTACGGGCGACGCCGTCGGGCTTGATCAGGACGAGGGTGCGCTCAGTGGTCACAACTGCTCCAATGCGTTGGTGGGGTTTCGGGTCAAGTCTACGGGGACTGCTCTACTGGGCCTGACCGGATCCGGCGGCCTGGTCCGGGTTGGCTGCTTCCCACGCGGCCTGTTCACGTTCGCGTTGCCCGGCCTCGCGGTCCAGCCTGATTCCCGTGCGGATCCCGTACCACCAGCAGATGGCAAACAGTGCGCCCACCAGGAACATGGCAGGTTCGAAGATGCCGGTGAGGATCAGCACCACCTGCAGCACCCAGCCCAGTCCGATGCCCCAGGGCTTGCGGAGGACCGCGCAGGCCAGCACCATGACCACGCTCAGGGCAATCCCGACACCCAGGATAAGCGCCGGTGGAAACTCGCCGCGGCGCAGGCCGAACACTGCCAGGGTGGCAAAGAACATGACGAACGCCTCCAGCAGGAGCACCGTCGAGGCGAACATGACCTTGGTGGAGCGCCGCTTCTTGGGCATGCCCGGGCGCCATTCGCGCTGGGCCTTGGTCAGCCTGGCCATGGGCTACGCCTCCGTCTTTCCGAGCAGTATGCGGGCCTCGGCCACGAGGGTGATGGAGCCGGTGACCAGCACGCCGCCGGAGAGGTCGTCGTTGGCTTCGGCCCGTTCCACCGCCCACTCCAGGGCGTCGTCGAGCTTTTCTTCGACATGGACGTTGTCCTCGCCAAAGCCGAGGTCAATGGCCAGCTCGGCCAGTTCGGCCGCCGGCACGGCGCGGGGTGAATTGGACTGCGTGAAGCAGTATTCCTCCGCCACGTCGCCCAGGGATTCCTTGAGTTCACGGAGGATTTCCTCCGCGTCCTTCTCCTTAAGCACGCCCACCACGGGGACCAGCCGGGAGAAGGTAAATGCCTCCTTCAGAGCCGCGGCCGACGCCTTGATGCCGTCCGGGTTGTGGGCTGCGTCCACGATGATGGTGGGCGCAGACCGCACCACTTCCAGCCTGCCGGGCGAGGTTGCGGCGGCGAAGCCTTCCTGCAGGACGTCGAAGGGCAGTTCCTTTTCGCC
The DNA here is from genome assembly GCF_026672455.1 of Pseudarthrobacter sp. SL88. Taxonomy (NCBI): domain Bacteria; kingdom Bacillati; phylum Actinomycetota; class Actinomycetes; order Micrococcales; family Micrococcaceae; genus Pseudarthrobacter; species Pseudarthrobacter sp. SL88. The sequence continues at coordinate 1,615,265 of NZ_JAPPRD010000001.1, read as the reverse complement.
GCCGAAGAACGCTTCCAGGGCTGCCACGGCCACGGCTGCGTTCTGCGCCTGGTGGGCGCCATGGAGCGGTACCAGCAGGTCCGGGTAGCGCCCGGCGATGCCCTGGATGGTGACCATCTGGCCGCCCACGGCAACGGTGCGGGATTCGACGCCGAACTCCACGCCCTCGAAGCGGAACGGCACGCCAAGTTCCTTGGCTTTTTCCAGCAGGACCTGCGCGGCGTCCAGCGGCTGCGCGGCACTGACAAGGAAGCCGCCCGGCTTGATGATGCCGGCTTTTTCGTGCGCGATGTCCTCGGTTGTGTCCCCCAGCAGGTCCGTGTGGTCCAGCGAGATCGGGGTGATCACCGATACCTGTCCGTCGCCCACGTTGGTGGCGTCGGTGATGCCGCCCAGGCCCACTTCGATGATGGCCACGTTGACGGGCTGGTCGGCGAAAACGGCGAAGCCCAGGATGGTGAGGCATTCGAAGTAAGTCAGGCGGGGCTGCCCGTCCGCCTCCAGCTCGGCATCCACGATCTGCAGGTAGGGACGGATCTCGTCCCAGATCCGAACAAACGTTTCGTCGGAGACCGGGTGCCCGTCAATGCTGATCCGTTCCGTGACCTTGGACAGGTGCGGGCTGGTGTAGCGCCCCGTGCTCAGGCCCTGGGCCCGCAGCACGGACTCGATCATGCGGGACGTGGACGTCTTGCCGTTGGTTCCGGTTACGTGGATGATCGGGAACGCCTTGTTGGGCTCGCCGAGCACGTCCATGGCGCGGAACAGCGGGGCGAGCCGGGGCTCCATCTTGTTTTCCGGCGCACGCCCCAGCAGTTCGGCGTAGACGCTTTCCACCGAAAATTCGTCAGTCATGCCTTAGGCCTCCACTTTTTCAACGACGACGGCGGGCTCGGGCACATCTGCCGGTTCGGCCGTCAGGTCCACCGTCAGCGTTTCCCCCTTGACCAGTTCCGCATTCGCCTGCAGGGCGTCCACGACGTTCTGCGCGGCAGTAACGGTGGTCCGGATGCGGTCGCTGACGTTGAGCCCGGCGTCCTTGCGGGCCTGCTGGATGGCGCGGACCATGTCGCGGGCCAGGCCTTCGGCTTCCAGCTCCGGTGTGACCTCGGTGTTCAGGACGACGAAGCCGCCGCCCGGGAGAACTGCCACAGCAGAAGACGCAGAGGCGGCAGCACCGCCGTCGGACTCTGCAACCACCGTCTCGAGGGTGTATTCCTGCGGCTCCAGTTGCAGGCCCCCTGCGGTGACGACGCCCGAGTCATCGACAGACCAGTCCCCGGACTTTGAGCCCTTGATGGCAAGCTGGACGTTCTTGCCAAGGCGCGGCCCTGCGGCGCGGGCGTTCACCACCAGCTTCTGCTGGATGCCGAACTCCTCCGGGGAGGCAGTCGCGGCGTCGAGGAGGCGGACGGAGCGGATGTTCAGTTCGTCCGCGACGACGGCGGCAAAGCCTTCCAGCGCGTCCGCACCGGGTGCCACCACGGTGAGTTCCTGCAGCGGCAGGCGGACACGCAGGTTGGCGGCTTTGCGGAGCGAGGATCCGGTGGAGCAGATCTGCTGCACCTTGTCCATGGCGTCAACGAGGCCCGGGTTGGCCGGGAAGAGGTCCGCGTCCGGCCAGTCGGCCAGGTGCACGGAACGGCCGCCGGTCAGGCCGCGCCAGATTTCCTCAGTGACCAGGGGCAGCAGGGACGCTGAAGCACGGGATACGGTCTCCAGCGCGGTGTACAGGGCGTCGAAAGCATCCTGCTCCTCGTCGAAGAACCGCTGGCGGCTGCGGCGGACGTACCAGTTGGTGAGCATGTCCAGGTAGCTGCGCAGCGCGTCGCAGGCGCCGGAGATGTCGTAATCGTCCAGCCGGTCCGTCATGGTGCGGACCAGGTCGCCGGTGTTGGCCAGCAGGTACTGGTCCATCGTGTCGGCGTATCCGTCGTAGCGGAGCTTGGCCTCGTAGCCCCTGGCTGTACCGTCAACTACGTTGGCTGCGTTGGTGTAGAGCGTGAAGAAGCTGTACACGTTCCACAGCGGCAGGATGACCTGGCGGACGCCGTCGCGGATGCCCTGCTCGGTGACGATCAGGTTGCCGCCGCGCAGGATCGGGCTGGACATCAGGAACCAGCGCATGGCGTCGGAACCGTCACGGTCCAGCACTTCGGACACGTCCGGGTAGTTCCGGAGGCTCTTGGACATCTTCTGCCCGTCGGAGCCCAGCACGATGCCGTGGCTGATGACGTTCCGGAATGCCGGCCGGTCGAACAGCGCGGTGGACAGGATGTGCAGCATGTAGAACCAGCCGCGCGTCTGGCCGATGTACTCCACGATGAAGTCCGCGGGGTTGTGGGTGTCGAACCAGGCTTCGTTCTCGAACGGGTAGTGGACCTGGCCGTACGGCATGGAGCCGGAATCGAACCAGACGTCCAGGACGTCCTCGACGCGCCGCATCACGGACTGCCCCTCTTCCGGAGAGCGGGGATCGTCCGGGTTGGGCCGGGTCAGTTCGTCGATGAACGGGCGGTGCAGGTCCACCTGGCCGTCCTTGTTCAGGGGCAGGCGGCCGAAGTCCGCTTCGATCTCCGCGAGGGAGCCGTAGACGTCGGTGCGCGGGTACTCGGGGTCGCTGGACTGCCACACGGGGATGGGGCTGCCCCAGTACCGGTTGCGGCTGATGGACCAGTCGCGGGCATTCGCCAGCCATTTGCCGAACTGCCCGTCCTTGACGTTCCCCGGGATCCAGTTGATCTCCTGGTTCAGTTCGGACATGCGGTCCTTGAACTTGGTGACCTCCACGTACCACGAGGACACCGCACGGTAGATCAGCGGGTTGCGGCAGCGCCAGCAGTGCGGGTAGCTGTGCTCGTAGCTGGCCTGGCGGACCAGCCGGCCTTGGGCGCGGAGCACCTGGGTGATGGGCTTGTTCGCCTCGAAGACCTGCAGGCCGGCGATGTCGTGGAGGTCGCCGTGCTTGAACAGCGGCAGGAACTTGGCGCCTTCGTCGACGGAGAGCACCACCGGGATGCCCGCCTCTTCACAGACCTTCTGGTCGTCCTCACCGTAGGCGGGGGCCTGGTGGACGATGCCGGTGCCGTCCGTGGTGGTCACGTAGTCAGCCACGAGGAAGCGCCAGGCGTTCTCCATGCCGTATTTTTCGTCGTCGCTGAAGTCGTCCCAGAGGCGCTGGTACTGCAGGCCCTCAAGTTCGGTACCGGTGTGGGTGGACACCACTGCCGCTTCCGCATCTTCGAAACCGTCGTAGCCGAGGTCCTTGGCGTAGGCGGCGATGAGGTCGGCAGCAAGGAGGAAGGTGCCGGCCACAGGAGCATCGGCGGATGCGGCCTTGACGCCGTTGGGCCCGGCGGGCAGCACCGCGTACGTGATGGAAGGCCCGACGGCGAGCGCGGCGTTGGTGGGAAGCGTCCAGGGCGTGGTGGTCCAGGCGAGGGCCTGTACGCCTGCGAGCTGCCGGGAGAGTTCCGAATCACCCGCGAGGATGGGGAACGTGACTGTGACGGTCTGGTCCTGGCGGTTCTTGTAGACGTCGTCATCCATGCGCAGCTCATGGTTGGACAGCGGTGTCTCGTCCTTCCAGCAGTAGGGCAGGACGCGGTAGCCGTTATAGGTGAGGCCCTTCTCGTGCAGCTGCTTGAAGGCCCAGAGGACGGACTCCATGTACTCGACGTTGAGCGTCTTGTAGTCGTTGTCGAAGTCCACCCAGCGCGCCTGGCGGGTGACGTACGCGCGCCATTCGTCGGCGTACTTCATCACTGAAGCGCGGCAGGCGTCATTGAATTTGTCGATGCCCATGGCTTCGATCTGGGTTTTGTCGGTCATGCCCAGCTGCTTCATGGCTTCCAGCTCTGCCGGGAGGCCATGGGTGTCCCAGCCGAAGCGCCGCTCAACGCGCTTGCCGCGCTGGGTCTGGAACCGGCCCACCAGGTCCTTGGCGTAGCCGGTCAGCAAGTGGCCGTAGTGCGGGAGTCCGTTGGCGAAGGGCGGACCGTCGTAGAACACAAACTCGTTGCTGCCGGGCTCGCCGCCGGGCAGGTCGGCGCTGCGCTGGTCGATGCTGGCCTGGAAGGTACCGTCCCGGTCCCAGTACTTCAGGATGCGCTCTTCGATCTCCGGAAACTTCACGGAGGCGGATACGCCTGCGCGGCCGTCGGACGGGCCGCCGCTGGTGGAGGCTGAGGCCTTGGGATAATACGTCATTCTCGACATCCTGGGTTGAGCTGGGCGAACCGGCAGTTGCCGGACACTTTCCGGGATGCGAGGACGGCTTGCCGTGCGGTCCAAGGACTGCACGCTTACCGCGGTACCACCTCACTTACCGGTGCAGCGTGTTCCACAGGAACGGTACTGCCCCGGCCTCTCATTACTGCTGTAACGGGCTTACCCGTCCGGTTCTACTGGCACGCCCCGCGGACGGCAGGTGGTGCGTTCTTCCGGAAGCTCACCGGTGATTGCCGGGTCATAGCCTTTGACGAGTCTACTATCGGGTCCCCCTGCATTTCCATTCCCCGGGTCCGGCCCGTGGCGGCGCACCGGTCAGCCGCGGGGTCGGGCGGCTGAAGTGCCTAGACTCACTCCCATGACTGCTTCCGGCCGGCGGGTCCGCTCGCGCCTCCCCACCGTGTGCACGTGGTTGTCGCTCCTGGCCGCATTGCCGGTATTGGTGATGTCCGTTTTCCGGGCTGTCGGCGCGGAGTGGCCGGTCCTGGTGGTCCAGTTGCTGGCCTTCACGCCGTGGCTGGCGGTCCCTGCGGGCGTGGCCCTGGTCCTGTCATTCTTCGGAGGCCGGAGGTGGCTGCAACTGGTGACGGCAGCACTCCTGGCGTGCCAGCTTTTCTGGCTCTTTCCCCTGGACGTTGCCCGCCCCTCCCCCGCCGCTGCCGCAGCGCCGGCGGCGTCGCCTGCGGAGCAGCAGCCGCCGGCCACGGTGGAGCTGAACGTGATGAGCATCAATTCACAGTTTGGCCGGGCTGACGCCGCCACCATTGTCCGGCTGGTGCGGGAGAAGAAGGTGGCGCTCCTCGCCATCCAGGAACACTCACAGGCCCTGCAGGAACGCCTGGCCGCTGAAGGCCTCGATGCGCTGCTGCCCCACCGGATCAGCCAGCCCACGGACGACGGCGCAGGCAGCGCCGTGTACTCCAGCCGTCCGCTGGAGCCGGTGGGTGTGCTGCCGGATACCCCGTTCCTGATGCCGACGGTCAGGCTCACGGCCACCGGAAGCGCGGCTGGTGCCAGTGCCGTTCTTGAACTGACCAACGTCCACACCCTGCCGCCGGTGGACACCCGGGTGGGGCAATGGCGGAGCGACCTCAGGGCCTTGTCCCGGTTGGCGGATCGGCCCGGCCACAGGCTGTTGATGGGTGATTTCAACGCCACCTACGACCATGCGGAGTTCCGGAGCCTCCTCCGGGCCGGGGAGGAGGGCCTGGTGGACGTGGCTGCTGCCTCCGGTTCCAGGCTCCTGCCTACGTGGCCCATGGATGGCACGCGCCTGCCCGGCATCGCCATCGACCACATGGTGACAAGTCACAGGGTGGGAAGCAGTGGCTACCAGGTCCACGGGGTTCCGGGTACCGACCACGCGGCCATCCTCGCAACGGTCGCGGTTCCGGCCGCCTGAAAATTCGACCGCAATCCCGGGGAGCGCCGCCGACCTTCCGGCGGGCTCAGCCTTTGCGGATCAGCTTGTGGTTGGCGGCCTGGGCCACCGGCCGGATGACTATTTCGTCCAAATTGACGTGGTGCGGGACGCTGACGGCGTACCGGACGACGTCGGCCACGTCCGCCGCGGTCAGCGGCTTCTCCACGCCTTCGTAGACCTTGCCCGCAGCCTGTTCGCTGCCCAGGCGGTTGAGCGCGAATTCCTCGGTTTGCACCAGGCCCGGCGCCACTTCGATCACCCGGATGTTGTTTTCCACTTCCTCCAGCCGAAGCGCGTTGGTGAGGGCGTGCTGGGCAAACTTTGCCGCATTGTAGCCGCCACCGCCTTCGTAGGCTGCAATCGCGGCAGTGGAGGTCAGGTTCAGCACCGTTCCCTCGCCGTTGGCGCGGAGCATCGGCAGGAACGCACGCGTCAGTTTCATGGTGCCCAGCACGTTGACGCGGTACATCCACTCCCAGTCCGCAGTGCTGGCTTCCGCCACCCGGTCCGCTCCGCGGGCGCCGCCGGCAATGTTGATGAGCGTATCGATGCCCCCGGCAGCGGTGACCTTTTCCACAAGCCGGGACACGTCGTCGTCCTCGGCAATGTCAGCAGGAACAGCGACGGCGCCGGTCTCCGCTGCCAGTGACGCGAGGCGGTCTTCGCGGCGGGCTACGGCGAACACCGTCCAGCCTTCCGCGCGCAGTGTGCGCACCGTCGCCTCACCAATACCGGTGCTTGCACCGGTCACCAGGGCTGCCTTGCTGTGCTGCAAATCGTCAGTCATGGCACCACCCTAACGGGAGGTTCCGGCATCAGGCGGACCACGCGTTACACAGCGTCAAGCGGGCGCCCCCTCGGGCCGGATCTACGGCAGGATGCTGCCCGCGCCACAAGCGTTTCTCCGGGATTGAACGGAACATGAAAGAATTGCCAAATGGCTGAAGACATACAGGGTACAGACACGCCCACCACCGCCCCCATCAACGTTCCTGACAAGCCGGCACTGGAAGGCCTCGAGGCCACCCTGACCCGGCGCTGGCTGGATGAAGGAACCTACAGGTTCAACCCGGACACCACCCGGGAGCAGGTCTACTCGATCGACACTCCCCCGCCGACGGCGTCGGGCTCGCTGCACGTGGGCCACATGTTCTCCTTCACGCAGACCGACGTCCAGGCGCGGTACATGCGGATGACGGGCAAGAACGTCTTCTACCCCATGGGCTGGGACGACAACGGCCTGCCCACCGAACGACGGGTGCAAAACTACTACGGTGTGCGCTGCGATCCCGCCATCCCGTACAACGCCGACTACCGGCCGCCGGCACAACCTGCCAAGAACCAGCGCGACTTCGACGTCGTGTCGCGCCAGAACTTCATCGAACTGTGCGAGGAACTCGCCGTCGAGGACGAGAAGGTCTTCGAAAACCTGTTCCAGACCCTCGGCCTGTCCGTCGACTGGAACCTGACCTACCGCACCATCGACGACACCTCCCGCGCCGTATCCCAGCGCGCGTTCCTGGCCAACCTGGCCGCCGGTGACGCCTACATGGCGGAGGCACCCACCCTGTGGGACGTCACGTTCCGCACCGCCGTTGCCCAGGCCGAACTGGAGGACCGCGAGGTTCCCGGCGCCTACTACCGCTACCCCTTCTTCACCGAAGCCGGGGACAAGATCTTCATCGAGACCACCCGCCCGGAGCTCCTGGCCGCGTGTGCCGCGCTGGTGGCAAATCCCGACGACGAGCGGTACCAGCCGCTGTTCGGCAAGACCGTGCGGTCTCCCCTCTTCGACGTAGAGCTTGAGGTTAAGGCCCACCCGCTGGCCAAGGCCGACAAGGGCTCAGGCATCGCCATGGTGTGTACCTTTGGCGACCTCACCGACGTCACCTGGTGGCGTGAACTCCAGCTGCCCACCCGGGCCATCATGGGCCGCGACGGCCGCATCATCGCCGAAACACCGGACTGGATCACCACGGAGGCCGGCAAAGAGGCCTATGCTGCGATCGCCGGCAAGACGGCGTTCTCTGCGAAGGAAGCAGTGGTTGAACTGCTCGGCGCTGCCGGCCTGCTGGACGGCGAACCGAAGAAGATCACCCATCCGGTGAACTTCTTCGAAAAAGGTGACAAGCCGCTCGAGGTTGTGACCTCACGCCAGTGGTATATCCGCAACGGCGGCCGCGATGAAGAGCGCCGCGAACGCCTGATCGCCAGGGGCCAGGAGATCAACTTCCACCCGGCCTTCATGCGCTCCCGCTACGAAAACTGGATTGCCGGCCTGAACGGTGACTGGCTGGTATCCCGGCAGCGTTTCTTCGGCGTACCCATCCCCGTCTGGTACCCGCTGGACGCCCAGGGCAACCCGGACTACGACAACCCCGTCCTTCCCTCCGATGACATGCTGCCGGTGGACCCCGCGGCGGATGCAGCCCCGGGGTTCGACGAATCCCTTCGCGACCAGCCCAACGGCTTCACCGGCGACGCGGACGTCCTGGACACCTGGGCCACGTCCTCGCTGACCCCGCAGATCGTTGGCGGCTGGAGCCGGGACGAGACCCTGTTCGACAAGGTCTTCCCCTTCGACCTCCGCCCGCAGGGCCACGACATCATCCGCACTTGGCTGTTCTCCTCCGCGGTCCGTGCCGATGCACTGCAGAAAACCGCACCATGGAAGCACGCGGCCATCTCCGGCTGGATCCTGGACCCGGACCGCAAGAAGATGTCCAAATCCAAGGGCAACGTGGTGGTACCCACGGATGTCCTCAACGAGTACGGCTCGGACGCCGTCCGCTACTGGGCGGCCTCGGCCCGCCTGGGCGCCGACACCGCCTACGAGATCGCCCAGATGAAGATCGGCCGCCGCCTGGCCATCAAACTCCTGAACGCCTCCAAGTTCGTGCTGAACCTCGGTGCCACGGAAAACTCTGTGGTGTCCGGCGATCTCTCGGTGCTGACCAACAAGCTGGACCGTGCCCTGCTGGCCCAGCTGTCCGACGTCGTTGCCCAGGCCACGAAGGCGTTCGATAACTACGACTACGCCCGGGCCCTGCAGCTGACCGAGACGTTCTTCTGGCAGTTCACGGACGATTACGTGGAGCTCATCAAGGACCGTGCCTACGGTGCGGCCGGCGAAGCGGAACAGGCATCGGTGCTGGCGGCCCTGGCCACCACGCTGGATACGCTGCTGCGCCTCTTCGCGCCGTTCCTGCCGTTCGCCACCGAGGAAGTCTGGGGCTGGTGGCGCAGGGGCTCGGTACACCGCGCCGCGTGGCCGGCCGGCGTCGAGGTGGATGGCGACACCACCATGCTGGCCACTGTCGGTAATGCGCTCAGTGGTGTCCGCAAGGCTAAGTCCGAGGCAAAGGTGAAGCAGCGGACAGAGGTCCTCTCCGCGACCATCAGCGCTTCGGAGGCTTTCACCACCCAACTGGAGGCCGGCCTGTCCGATCTCAAGGCGGCCTCCAACGCCCGGGAGATCACCCTGGTGGTGGGCGAAGGGGAACTGACCGTGAGCGACGTGACCCTGGCTGCCCCTGAGGAGACAGCGGCCGTCTAGTCCGGCCCACGCCCTGTTTCAGGGCAAAGGGGAAGCCCCATCAGCGTTTTGCCGTTGGTGGGGCTTCGACTTTTCGGCCATCTCGTGACGAACTTGATGGTCTGGCAGGATCCGGGGATTTCCAGGTCTTCCTACCTCGTCACTGGTAGCTCGTATCCGGCTCCGCCAAAGGCTGCGTCGAATACATTTCACTGGATCTTTGGTTCCTGCGTCCGCCTTCTTTCGAAGTTGGTAAGAACTATTTTGATCCTGCGCGCAGGCAAGCACAAGGGCCCCGGAAGAACTACATGGCAGTAGTTCTTCCGGGGCCCTTTGAGGACTTCTGCGGCGGCGGCCGCGTACCGGCTCAGCCGAATTCGGGGCGTTCGGTTCGGCTGCGCTTCAGCTCGAAGAAGTGCGGGTAGGAGGCAATCGCAGTGGTGGCGTCCCACAGCTTGCCGGCCACGTCACCGCGCGGGATTCGGGTGAGGACAGGTCCGAAGAATGCCGTGCCGTTGAAGGCGACAACCGGGGTGCCGACGTCCTGGCCCACGAGGGAGATGCCTTCTTCGTGGCTGGCCCGGAGCTTGGCATCGTAGGCGTCAGAATCAGCAGCCTCTGCCAGGGTGGCGGGAAGCCCGCACTCGGCCAGGGCCTTCGTGATGACGACGGTACGGTCCTTTTCGCCGCCCTCGTGGATCAGGGTGCCCATGGCATCGTAGAGAGCCTTGACGGTGGCGTCGCCGTGTTCCTGCTGGGCGGCGATGATCACGCGCACCATGCCCCACGCGTTGTCCATGGACTTGCGGTACTCGGGGTCGAGGTCGCGTCCTTCGTTGAGGACTGCCAGGCTCATCACGTGCCAGACGGTTTCGATGTCGCGGACGGCTTCCACCTCGCCGATCCAGCGTGAGGTGATCCAGGCGAACGGGCACAGCGGATCAAACCAGAAGTCGGCCCGGTTCTTGGCGGTTTCAGTCATGGCTAATCCTTCAGGTAGGGGTGGCTGCGCAGGCGGCAGGAACCGCTGACGGGGGTGTTGCGGGCAACGCGCCTCAGGCGGACTTCCGCCGCTTGGTCACGTGCGGGATCATGGTGGGCTCGGCGCCGCGGAGGACGACATCCTCGGTGATGACTACGCTGGCCACGTCTTCACGGCTGGGAAGATCGAACATCACCGGCAACAGGACTTCCTCAAGGATGGCGCGCAGTCCGCGGGCTCCCGTGCCGCGCTCCAGGGCTTGGTCGGCGATCGCGTCCAGGGCGCCGTCGTCGAAGACCAGCTCCACGCCGTCAATCTGGAACATCTTCTGGTACTGCTTGACCAGTGCGTTCTTGGGCGTGGACAGGATCTGGATCAGGGCGTCACGGTCCAGGTTGGAAACCGTGGTGATGACCGGGAGGCGGCCAATGAACTCGGGGATCAGGCCGAACTTAAGCAGGTCCTCCGGCATCACTTCGCCGTAGGAATCCACCTTCTTGCTCGCGTCGTTCAGGGGTGCACCGAAGCCGATACCCTTGCGGCCGGACCGGGACCCGATGATCTCTTCGAGTCCGGCGAAGGCACCTGCGACGATGAACAGGACGTTCGTGGTGTCTATCTGGATGAATTCCTGGTGCGGGTGCTTGCGTCCGCCCTGCGGCGGCACCGAGGCAACAGTGCCTTCGAGGATTTTCAGGAGCGCCTGCTGCACGCCTTCACCGGAAACATCGCGGGTTATCGACGGATTTTCGCTCTTCCGCGAGATCTTGTCGATCTCGTCGATGTAGATGATGCCCTGCTCGGCCTTCTTGACGTCGTAGTCCGCGGCCTGGATGAGCTTCAGGAGGATGTTTTCGACGTCTTCGCCGACATACCCGGCCTCGGTAAGTGCGGTGGCGTCGGCGACGGCGAACGGCACGTTGAGGCGGCGGGCGAGCGTCTGGGCGAGGTAGGTTTTTCCGCAGCCCGTGGGGCCAATCAGCAGGATGTTTGACTTGGCGATCTCGACGTCGTCGTGGTGGCCGCTGTCGCCGAGGTTTCCGGACTTCGGCGCGTGGCCCGCCTGGATGCGTTTGTAGTGGTTGTAAACCGCGACGGCGAGGGACCGTTTGGCCGGTTCCTGGCCAATGACGTATTCCTGCAGGAAGTCGAAGATCTCCCGTGGCTTGGGCAGTTCAAAGCTGCCAAGGTCTGCGACTTCGGCGAGTTCCTCTTCGATGATTTCGTTGCACAGTTCGATGCACTCATCACAGATGTAGACACCGGGCCCGGCAATGAGCTTCCGCACCTGCTTCTGGCTCTTTCCGCAGAAAGAGCACTTCAGCAGATCCGTGCTCTCGCCAATCCGAGCCATATGTGAACCCCTTAGTATCCTGCTGCCGCGCAGCTTGCACCGTTGCTGGAATCTTCCCCGGACCGTGCGGGCCGGTTTGTGACAACTTCCACTCTAGGTCACATTGGCTCCCAAGGGTGGAAGGAAAAGGCCGGCGGGGCCAAAATGAACTGGCCCCGCCGGCGTTTTGGGTACTGCTACCTCGTAATTGCCTGAGGTTTGATCTTGCGTGAATCCAGGACCTGGTCGATCAGGCCGTAGGACTGTGCCTCTGCAGCGGTCAGGATCTTGTCGCGCTCGATGTCGTTGTTGACCTGCTCGGACGTCCGGCCGGAGTGGTGGGCGAGGGTGTCCTCGAGCCAGGACCGCATGCGCATCACTTCGGCTGCCTGGATCTCCAGGTCCGATGCCTGTCCGCCCTGGCCGCCGGACAGCGCGGGCTGGTGGATCAGGACGCGGGCGTTGGGCAGTGCCAGGCGCTTGCCCGGGGTACCTGCAGCGAGCAGGACGGCTGCGGCGCTGGCGGCCTGGCCCAGGCACACCGTCTGGATCTCCGGGCGGATGTACTGCATGGTGTCGTAGATGGCAGTCATTGCCGTGAACGAGCCGCCGGGAGAGTTGATGTAGAGGGTGATGTCGCGGTCCGGGTCAGTGGACTCGAGCACCAGCAGCTGGGCCATGATGTCATCGGCCGAGGCGTCATCCACCTGCACGCCGAGGAAGATGATGCGGTCCTCGAAGAGCTTGGTGTACGGGTCCTGGCGCTTGAAGCCGTAAGGTGTGCGTTCCTCGAACTGCGGCAGGACGTAGCGGCTGGACGGAAGATTACCGGCAGACCACCCGAAGTTGTAGTTCATAGTTATTGCTCCTGATCGAAAGGGTTCTGGTAGCCGGGAATTAGTTCTCGGAGGACGACTGGCCGGAGCCGTTGGAGGTTCCGCCGCCGCCGGAGACGGAGCCCGCGTGCGCGGCGATCTTGTCGAAGAAGCCGTACTCGAGCGCTTCGGCAGCCGTGAACCACTTGTCGCGGTCGTTGTCCTTGAGGATGGTCTCGACGGTCTGGCCGGTCTGGTCGGCGGTCAGCTCTGCCATGACCTTCTTCATGTGCAGGATGAGCTCAGCCTGGATCTTGATGTCCGACGCAGTGCCGCCGATGCCGCCCGAGGGCTGGTGCATCAGGACGCGGGCGTTGGGGGTCGCGTAGCGCTTGCCCTTGGTGCCGGAGGAGAGCAGGAACTGCCCCATGGAAGCGGCAAGGCCGGTGGCCACGGTGACGACGTCGTTGGGGATGAACTGCATGGTGTCGTAGATGGCCATGCCGGCCGTCACGGATCCGCCGGGAGAGTTGATGTAAAGGTAGATGTCCTTCTCGGGGTTCTCGGCGGAGAGGAGCAGCAGCTGCGAGCAGATGGCGTTGGCGTTGTCGTCACGCACCTCCGACCCGAGCCAGATGATGCGCTCCTTCAGGAGTCGGTTGTAAATGTAGTTGTCCTGGGCTGCGGGATCGACGGTCGCCATCCGGGGGGCCTCTTGGTGCTGTGACATGTTTACTTACCTCTCGCTGGTGACGGTGACATCACTGAAAATCACTACTTGGACACTAACCGGTTTCACCGACATTTTGTTCGCGCCCCAGCGGCTGTTCGCTGACGGCGCACGATGCCGGCGCCCGGCGCCCTGCCGCGGCGTTTCAACGCGAACGGCCCCCGGATCAGTTGATCCGGGGGCCGTTCGTCTATGCCTGTGTGGAGGCTATGCCTTGGCTTCAGCCTTCTCGTCCTCGGCAGGAACCTCAGTGGCTTCGCCCTCTGCGGCGTCAGCCCCAGTGACCTCGGCGTCGGCAGCCGGAGCTTCCTCTTCGCCGCCGGGGCGGACGAAGTCGCTCAGGTCAACGGTGTTTCCTTCGGAGTCGGTGACCGTGGCCTGGCCCAGCACCACTGCCAGTGCCTTGCGGCGGCGGACCTCGGAAACCATCATGGGGACCTGGCCGCTCTGATCGATGATCTGGGCGAACTGGTTGGGGTCCATGCCGTACTGGCTGGCCGTGGTGACGATGTAGTCGATCAGTTCATTCTGGCTGACGTCGACTTCTTCCTTCTCGGCGATGGCGTCGAGGATGATCTCGTTCTGGAAAGCGCGGGCGGTGTTCGCGCGCACTTCCTCGCGGTGCTCCTCGGTGTCGTGCTCGCCTTCGCCGTGGCCGTTGCCTTCCTTGAAGTGGGCCTCGAGCTGCTCTTCGACAACGCTGTCCGGCACGGGAACCTCGACCAGCTCAACGAGCTTGTCCAGGACCTTGTCGCGGGCCTCGACGCCCTGCTCCACAACCTTGGACTCAGCTGCCTGCTTGGCCAGGTCTTCGCGCAGTTCGGCGAGGGTGTCGAACTCGGAAGCCAGCTGGGCGAAGTCGTCGTTGGCCTCAGGCAGCTCGCGCTCCTTGACGGCCTTGACGGCAACCTTCACCTGTGCAGCTTCGCCGGCGTGGTCGCCGCCGACAAGGGTGGTGTCGAAGATCGCGTCTTCGTCGACGCTGAGCCCGGTGACGGCCTCGTCCATGCCCTCAAGCATGGTGCCGGCGCCCACCTGGTAGGACAGGCCCGCAGCGGAGTCAACCTCTTCGCCGTCGATCGTGGCGGTGATGTCGATGGTGAGGAAGTCACCGTCGGCGGCCGGACGGTCAACTGACTTCAGCGTGCCGAAGCGGCCGCGGAGTTCGTCCAGGGCCTTGTCAACGTCTTCGTCGGAGGACTCGGCGGCGGCAACCTCAACCTTGATGCCGGCGTAGTCGGGCAGTTCGATCTCGGGACGGACGTCAACCTCGGCAGCGAACTTCAGGCCGCCGTCGGTGGCGGAGGGGTCCGGAACCTCGGTGATCTCAACCTCGGGACGGCTCAGGGGGCGGATGCCGGATTCCTGCACGGCAGCCTGGTACCAGCCGTTGAGGCCGTCGTTAATGGCGGTTTCGAGGACATAGCCGCGGCCGACGCGCTGGTCGATGAGCTTTGCGGGGACCTTGCCCTTACGGAACCCAGGGACCTGGATCTGCGAAGCAACGGTCTTGTAAGCCGAGTCGATGCTGGGCTTCAGTTCCTCAAAGGGAACCTCAACGTTGAGCTTGACCCGCGTGGGGGTGAGGTTCTCGACAGCGCTCTTCACGGTCTAAGTACTCCTGGGATTGTGGGATGGGTCTCTGCGAAACGCAATGTTCCTGCCCGATCCGAATGGCCGGGCCGCAGAGTCGGGGTGACAGGATTTGAACCTGCGACTTCCTGCTCCCAAAGCAGGCGCTCTAGCCAAGCTGAGCTACACCCCGTAAGTGCACAGGCAAGTCTACGGTGATACGCGTCGCGAATGCACATTTGACACGTGGGCCATGGATTAGGTTTAGTTGTATCCGGCTTGAACAGCCATCCCGAAGATTCCGCGAAAACGGAGCTTCCTTCGGGGACGTAGCTTAATGGTAAAGCCTCAGTCTTCCAAACTGATTACGCGGGTTCGATTCCCGTCGTCCCCTCCAACCAGCAAAGGCCCCTCCTCGGAGGGGCCTTTGTGCTTTAAGCGTGTTCCTGCGGTTGCTGGCAGAACGGGCACCAGTACAGGTTGCGGCCGGCGAGTTCGGCGATCAGCACCAGGGTGCGGCAGACCCGGCATGGCAGCCCCTGCCGTTTGTAGACGTAGTGGGCGTCCTCGCCGCGCGGAAAGCTGCCGCTCTTGGCCGGAACGTCCTGCCCGGCACGGACAGCTTTTGCCGCCGTGGTGCCGTTGACCGCCCAGTACCGCGGGGGTGTGGTGATGATCCTGCCGTCCGCCACGCCGTCGGTCATGACGTTGACGACGTCGCGCCACAGGTTCCGGGCGTCCGGTTCCGTCACGTCCGTCCCCGGCATCCAGGGGTCCAGCCGGCGGCGGAACAGGACCTCGGCACGATAGACGTTGCCCACGCCGGCGATGATCTTCTGGTCCATCAGCAGTGCCGCGACGGGAGTCTTGCGGGTGCGGAGGTTCCTGGCGAAGCGGCCGGCGTCACCGCGCAGGTTCCGGAGCGGGTCCGGCCCTAGGCGTGCCAGCACGGCTTCGGCTTCCGCGGCAGTGATGGCTTCGCACGTCGTGGCACCGCGCAGGTCAGCCCAGCCATGACCGCTGGCCAGCCGGACCCTGACGGCGCCTACGGGGGCGGGCGGCCCCGCGTAGGAGGCGTCGGCGTCGCTGCCGGCAGGCGACTCCTGCTCCCCGACCCGGCGGGGCGCTCCGATGCTGGAAGATCCGGTGAACGTCCGGTCACCGCCAAAGCTCCACGCGCCGTACAGGCCAAGGTGTACGTGCAGCACCAGGGCGTTGTCGAAGTGCAGGAACAGGTGCTTGCCGTGTGCTTCGGCGGCTACCAGGGTGTGGCCGTCCAGCAGGGCCGCTCCCCCGCTGAACCTGCCTTGCGGGCTGGAGACGGAGAGGCGTTCTCCCGTGAAGACGTCCCCGAACTGGCGGGCCAGCCGGCGGACAGAGTGGCCTTCGGGCACTATTCGATGACCTCGCCGGTGGTTTCGTAGGCCGCGATCTTGCCGATCCGGCGGACGTGGCGTTCGTCGTTGCTGAACGGCTCGGCCAGGAACGCCTCGATCAGACCGGTGGCTTCCTCTACGGAGTGCTGGCGGCCGCCGACGGCCACCACGTTGGCGTCGTTGTGCTCACGGGCCAGGGTGGCGGTGGAGAGGTTCCACGCCAGTGCTGCCCGGACGCCCTTGACCTTGTTGGCCGCGATCTGCTCGCCATTGCCCGAGCCGCCCAGCACAATGCCCAGGGCGTGAACGCCCGCCTCCTGGTCGGCCACGACAGCGAGGGCTGCGTTGATGCAGAAGGACGGGTAGTCGTCCTGGGCGTCGTAGGCCTTGGGACCGTGGTCCACCACGTCGTAGCCCTTGGCGGTGAGGTGGGAGACCAGGTGGGCGCTGAGCTCCATTCCTGCATGGTCGGTGGCGATGTGGACCCGCGGGAAGGAAGGGGATGAGGTCACGTTCAGGTTCCGTTCGGTTTGGCGGCGCTGGCGGCCGGCGGGGTGGGCGCCGGCCCGGGAAACAACACGGACAAGGATACTAGGAGCCCGGGACTTGGCCGCCGGATGACGGGCTTCCGCCTTTCCGGGCCCTGGCGGCCACCCGGGTGAGTACGTCGGCAAGGCGCGCGGCGGATGCCTGGCTGCCCCCGCTGACGGCCAGGCGCCGGCCGTCGGTTTTGCTGACGACGACGGCGGGGCCGCTGCCTACGAGCATGGCGTCGGTGCCGCCGTGGTGCCGGTAGCCCCACCCGCCGTAGTCTGCCGCCTTCAGGTCTGCTGCGCTGGCGGCGGTGATGGATCCGGCTGGAACATCCATGACCGGCAGGACGCCCGCCAGGAGGACTTTCAACCCGTACCTGTCGGCCTTCACCCGGGCGAAGAGGAAGCCCGCACCCACCACCGCGAGGAGCACCAGGAGGCCACCAAGCCAAGGCACCGCGATGGCGATGAGCGCGGCGGGGAACAGTGAGGCGATGCCGATCATGACGAAGACCGAGCTGCGCGCGTGCACCCACAACCTGACGGTATCCGCGGCCAGGTCGGGGTCGGCTTCACGGGTCAGGGCGCGCTGCAGCGCCCGGTCGTCATCCACGGACCAGTGCTGGTCTGCCTTGTAGACGAAAGCGAGCGTGACACCCAGCGACACGGCAGCTCCGCTCCCCAGCGCCAGGACTGTCAGGTCGACGTGGGAGTTGCGCGCATCGGTGACGCCGGCCTGGCCCACCAGGCCGGCGGCGAGCACGGTGGTCACGAAGAGGCTCAGGAACAGCCCGACGCCCATCATGATCCGGCGCATCACAACCGGCCTGCCCAGCGGCAGTGCCTGCGAGAGGACCAGCCAGCCCGCGGCGAGGATCAGCGCTGCTCCGCCGCCTGCATAGGCGCCGAACGGGGCGAAGGCGGCGCCGCCGTCGTCCGTCCACTGGATGGCGAGCGGCTCCGGAAGGTCACGCCGCAGCAGCGACGCGCAGAAGACGAACGCACCGGCCAGGACCACGGGGAAGCCGACGGCGAAACGCAGCGCCTTCCGGTCCACCCTGTCCAGAATCTTTCCCATGGGATTAACGCTACCCCCGCTGGCTGGCCCCCCGGAGGGGCCGGAGCGAAAGGTGCGGCGGGGACGTGACCTGCGCAACGTGCCAGGGTCCGGGCAGTGCAAGAATGATCAGAGCCGGAGCCGGCTACCGCCGGCACCGCAGCAGCCAACGTCTTCTGGAGGTCTCCTTGCCAGGCATGAACCTGACGCGCGACGAAGCCCGCGCCCGCGCAGAACTGATAACCGTCGAGTCCTACGAGGTCAGCCTGGACCTGACCCGCGGCAGTGAGGTGTTCGGCAGCACCACTACGGTGAAATTCGGAGCCGCTGCCGGCGCTGAGACGTTCATCGACGCCGTAACGCACACGGTGCACAGCGTGACCCTGAACGGCAAGAGCCTGGACCCCGCCGCCGTGGCCGACGGCGTGCGGATCCAGCTGCCCGGCCTGCAGGACCACAATGAGCTGACGGTGGTGGCGGATGCGCCGTACATGAACACCGGCGAGGGCCTGCACCGTTTCGTTGACCCCGTGGACAACGAGGTCTACCTGTACACACAGTTCGAAGTGCCCGATTCCCGCCGGATGTTTGCCGTCTTCGAGCAGCCGGACCTCAAGGCGACGTTCGCCTTCACCGTCACCGCGCCCTCGCACTGGGACGTCATCTCAAACTCCCCCACACCCACACCGGCCGCAACCTCCGCGTCCGGCGACGGCGGAGCCCGCTCGGTGTGGACCTTCGCACCGACGCCCCGGCTTCCCTCTTACGTCACAGCCCTGATTGCGGGCCCGTACCAGTCAGTCCGCAGCGAGGTCACAAGCTCCGACGGGCGGGTCATCCCGCTGGGCGTTTTTGCCCGCAAGTCGCTGATGCAGTACCTGGATGCGGATAACATCTTCGAACTCACACGCCAGGGCTTCGGCTTCTTCGAAGCACAGTTCGGCTGCCCCTACCCGTTCGAAAAGTACGACCAGCTGTTCGTCCCGGAGTTCAACGCCGGCGCCATGGAGAACGCCGGGGCCGTGACCATCCTGGAAGGCTACGTCTTCCGGAGCAAGGTAACGGGGGCGCAGATCGAACGCCGCGCCATCACTGTGCTTCACGAACTCGCGCACATGTGGTTCGGCGACCTGGTGACCATGCGGTGGTGGAACGATTTGTGGCTGAACGAATCCTTCGCCGAGTACATGTCCCACCTGGCGGCCGTGGAGGCCACGTCCTTCACCAGTGCCTGGACCACGTTCGCCTCGGTGGAGAAGTCCTGGGCCTACCGCCAGGACCAGCTGCCCACCACCCACCCGATCTTCGCTGAGATCAACGACCTGCAGGACGTTGAGGTGAACTTCGACGGCATCACCTACGCCAAAGGCGCTTCGGTCCTGCGGCAGCTGGTGGCCTGGGTGGGTCCGGAGCAGTTTATGGCCGGCGTCCGGGAATACTTTGCCAAGCACTCCTGGGCCAACACCGAGCTGCGCGACCTGCTGGTGGAGCTCGAAAAAGCAAGTGGCCGCGACCTGGACGACTGGGGCCGGCAGTGGCTGGAGACCGCGGGCGTGAACACCCTGGTTCCAGAGCTTGACCTGGATTCCGACGGGACGCTGAGGTCCTTTGCCATCCTGCAGTCCGCCGTGCCCGAGTGGCCCACCATCCGTCCGCACCGGCTGGCCGTGGGGTTCTACAACCTGAATGCCGCCGGCAGGCTTGAACGCGTGCACCGTGAGGAACTGGACGTCGACGGCGAACGCACCGACGTCCCTGCCCTGGCCGGACTCCGGCAGCCGGACCTCATCCTGGTCAACGACGACGACCTCGCCTACGCCAAGGTCCGCCTCGACCCGAAGTCCCTGGCGACCGCGACGGCACACCTGAAGGACTTCCAGGAAAGCCTGCCGCGCACGCTGGTCTGGAATTCGGCGTGGGACGCGGCACGGGACGGCGAAACTCCGGCGCGCGCCTACGTTGAGCTGGTCCTGGCCAACGTCGCCGCCGAAACAGATTCCTCGGTCATCCTGGTGCAGCTGCGCCAGCTGGCCACCACGCTGAACTTCTACGTGGCCGAGGAACACCGCGAAGCCACCACCGCTGCGGCCGCGGACCGGCTCTGGGAGCTGGCGCAGGAAGTTGCCGGCGGTTCCGACGCGCAACTCCAGTTCGTTAAGTCCTTTGCCCTGCTGGCCGGCAGCACTACCCAGCTGGACCGCGTGGCCGGGCTCCTGGACGGGTCAGTCGCTTTGGATGGACTGACCGTGGACCAGGACCTGCGCTGGGAGCTGGTGGCTTCCCTGGTGGCCGGCGGCAGGCTGGGGCAGGACGGGATCGACGCCGAGCTGCAGCGGGACAAGACCGCCAGCGGGCAGAACGCTGCGGCCCTGGCCACGGCGGCCATCCCCACCCCCGAGGCCAAAGCCGCAGCCTGGGAGTCGATCGTGGTCAAAGGCGATCTCTCCAATGCGTTGCAGGGTTCGGCCGTGGCCGGGTTCATGCGGGTGCTGGACCGGTCGCTGCTGGAACCCTACGCCGAGATGTATTTCGCCGCTGTCCCGGGCATCGTGGCCACCCGCACGCACGCACTTGCCCAGCAGGTCGTCGTCGGGCTCTACCCGGCGCTGCTGACCACCCAGGCCACGGTGGACCGCACGGACGGATTCCTGGCGTCACTCCCCCAGGAGAGCGCCGCGCTGCGCCGGATGATGCTGGAAAACCGCGACGGCGTGGCCCGGGCACTGCGCGCCCGCGCCGCGGACGCCTGACAGGAAGGGAACGCAGCCATGGGCCTGCACGAACACAAGTACGCCTTGACCGTCCAATGGACGGGTAACCGCGGTGAGGGGACCTCGTCCTACCGCGGTTACTCGCGGGACCACGACGTCGCCATTCCGGGCCTTCCGGTCCTGAAAGGCTCGGCAGACCCCACCTTCCACGGTGACCGCGGGCGGTACAACCCGGAGCAGCTGCTGCTGGCTGCCCTGGCGCAGTGCCACATGCTGTCCTACCTCCACGTCGCGGTGAAGCATGGCGTGGTGGTCACGGACTACCGGGACGACGCCACCGGAGAGATGGTGCTGAACCGCGACGGAAGCGGCCAGTTCCAGAGCGTGACCCTGCATCCGCGGGTCACCGTGGCGGACCCGGGGCAGGTGGAACTGGCGGCGTCACTGCATCATGAGGCGAACCAGGTCTGCTTCATTGCCCGGAGCGTCAATTTCCCGGTAGGCCACGAACCCGTCACCGTGGCGGCTTAGGCGACGTTGCCGGCGCTGGACTGCCCTCCCGCCCGGAGCCGGCGGACCAGCCCGGCTTCGGTGTCCGGTGCCAGCCCGGCGTTGCGTGGCCGGCGCAGGCCCCGGACACGCTCATCCCGCAGGACGTCCGCGATGGTCTCCTCCCAGGGGCGCAGCACCAGCCCCGCGTCCCTGGCTGCCTGGTTGCTGCGGGCCATGAATCCGTCGTGGCCGGGTGGAAGCCACAACGGCAGCGAATCCGGCCCCGACCAGTACGCGATGCCCTGGCCGGCGAGCCACTCCGGCGGGGCATCCAGGATGTGGCCGGTGTGGCCTGCAGCCTCCCGTGACGCGGCCACGTATTGGGCGAAAGGCACCTGGTCCCCCAAGGCGTTCAGGGCTCCCGTGGTCCCCTGGCCGGCGGCTTTGAGGATCCATGCCGCGAGGTCCCGGACGTCGATGACCTGCGTGGGGGCAGTGCCGATGCCGGGGACCACCACAGGCGTGTTGTCCCGGGCGAAGCGGGCCGGCCAGTAGCCGTAGCGGTCGGAGCCGTCGCCAGGACCGGCGATAAGGCCCGCACGGACAATATGGGCCCTGCCGCCGGCCAGCTCAGCGGTGGCCGCTTCAATGGCTGATTTGGACTCGCCGTAGGTCTCCGGCGTCGACGCCTCCCCGTCAGCAAGCGGCGGCAGCAGTGCCGCGTCCTCTGCGGCGCCGGGCACCGAATGGTCCGCATACACCGAGCAGCTGGACACCAGCGTCCAGTGTCCGGAGCGGGCCCCGAGGCTTTCCAGCGCATCGCGAGCCAGGCCCGGGTCGCGTGCCACCTCAATCACAGCATCCCATTCCCCCGCCGCGTCGTCGTAGGCGTTCGCGCCCAGTGAACGGTCGGCCTGCAGCCACACCGCGCCCTCGGGCGGCCGCCCGGACGTGCCCCTGGCCAGGCACGTTACGCGCTGGCCTGCGGCTATGGCCTGGCGGGCGATTTCTGCTGACAGGAAGGCGGTTCCGCCCAGGACGAGGATGCGCATTGCTCCACGCTACGGCGCTAGGGTTGAAGGTGAACAGAGCCAAGTTTCAAGGAGCACTTCCCCCATATGGTCAGCATGTTGTCAGTCCTTCCGTCCGCCGCCACCGATCCGGACGGCATCAGCATTACCGGGATTGTGATCAGTCTCGGCGTGGGCGTCGCCGTCTGGCTGGTGGCGACCTTCGTCATTTCGCGGATCACCACCCGCGTGGCGGCCGGGAGCAACTTCTTTAAGAAACGGACCTTCAAATGGGTGGCTCCGGCGCTGCGGGCACTTGACCACGAACGGCGCGTACAGCGCGCGGAAACCATCGGTTCGCTGCTGAACAGCGTGGTGGGCGTACTGGTGGTGGTCATCACCGGCATGTACGTGCTGCAGAACCTGGACATCAACATTGCGCCGCTGCTGACCAGCGTGGGCATCCTGGGTGTGGCCATCGGCTTCGGCGCGCAGCAGCTGATCCGCGACTTCCTGGCCGGGATCTTCATCACCATTGAAGACCAGTTCGGCATCGGTGACGTGATCGAAACCAGTGAGGTAGTGGGAGTGGTGGAGTCCATGGGCCTGCGCATCACCCGGGTCCGGTCCGACGACGGCGCCATCTGGTACCTGCGCAACGGTGAGATCCTGCGGGTGGGCAACCGCTCGCAGGGCCGGTACGTCCCGCTGCATGAAGGGCCCACCGGCACCACTGACCAGGGCTCCAACCACGGCGTCGAGAACACGAAGACCGAGCAGAAAGCCGGAGAGTAGCCATGAGCCTCCCCATTGAGCCGCAGCGGCCCCAGCTGATGCAGAACGATCCCTTCAGCCAGCCGGCCTACACCGACAGCTTCTACGACGCCGTGGGCGGCCACGACACCTTCGTCAAACTGATCGACGTGTTTTACGACGGCGTGGCAACCGACCCGCTGCTGCGCCCCATGTACCCGGAAGAGGACCTCGGGCCGGCCAAGCGGCGTTTCCTCATGTTCCTGGAGCAGTACTGGGGCGGCCCCACCACGTACGGCGAGGAACGCGGCCATCCCCGGCTCCGGATG
Organism: Pseudarthrobacter sp. SL88; assembly: GCF_026672455.1. NCBI lineage: Bacteria > Bacillati > Actinomycetota > Actinomycetes > Micrococcales > Micrococcaceae > Pseudarthrobacter > Pseudarthrobacter sp. SL88. The sequence goes on along the minus strand of NZ_JAPPRD010000001.1, from coordinate 1,592,384 downwards.
CGGCACATGCCGTTCAGGGTGACGCCCGAGGCCAAAGACCGCTGGCTGTTCCACATGCGCGCGGCAGTGGACGCACTGGAGCTGCCGGCACTCTACGAGGGCACGCTCTGGGAGTACATGGAGCGCGCGGCGCTGTCCATGATCAACAGTCCGTCGGGCGCGTAACCGGCTAGAGGAGTCCGCTGCCGGTCCGCGCCAGGACATGGCCGCGGCTGCCGGAGAGGCGGAACCAGCGGCCGGCCCGGTAGAGCTTCTGGTCGCCGTCGGCGAGGAAGCCAAGGGCCAGTGCTGCAAATGCGGCACCGGCCGGCAGCCCGGTGGCGTCCAGTTCCCGGCCCCACACCGCGGCGCGGGCGTTGTTCACCATCAGCGCCCCGGGATTGTTGGGCACGGCGCCGGTCACCTCGCCAATACCGGCCTCCGCGGCCGACTTAAGCTCGGCGTCCGGAACCGAACCCAGCAGCTCCCAGCCGCCCCGCGGGGCGCCCACGCCCGTCCACGACTCGGTGACGGTGGTGGGCGGAACGGGCAGTTCGACGTCGTCCGCCCCTGCCCGGGCCAGCCGGTCCAGGACCGCCGCCAGCGGCACCGTGACATCGGTTTCCGATGGCGCGGCAAGCTCCATGGTGCGCAGGCCAAGGATGGTGGGGGTGGCTTCGCCCAGGATCCGCGGCCGCAGCACGCAGACGTAGGCTGCCAGCACGGAGCCTGCAGCCTGCAGCCTGATGGCGCCGTCGTCAATCGCTTTGGCACGGGTTGCAAAGGTCTTCAGGTCGGCAAGATCCCGCGGGTCGGCGAAGCGGAAGGACGAAGTAAGAAGATCAGACACACCAAGAACATTACCGGCTGCGCCTTGTTTGAGCGGTGCCGGGGGTCCGTCTAGAGTCAAACCATGACTGAAGCCGAAGCCGGAATCCTGGCTCTTCCCGGCGGCGACCCCACGTCGTCGCTCATCAACCTCCTGGACCTGGGCGAGCTGGAAGGCGCGCGGACGGACGAGGATATTTTCCTTGGTCCGTCCCAGCAACAGCCGCACCACCGGGTGTTCGGCGGCCAGGTGCTGGCACAGTCGCTCGTTGCGGCCACGAGGACGGTGGAGGAGGACCGCGCTGTCCACTCCATGCACGGGTACTTCCTGCGGCCCGGTGACGCCAACAAGCCCATCACCTTTGGTGTCCAGCGGCTCCGTGACGGCCGGTCGTTCTCCGCCCGGCGGGTCCACGCCTACCAGGAAGGCACGCCCATCCTGTCGATGATCGCGTCCTTCCAGACTGAGGATGAAGGCATCGAGCACGAGTCTGCGATGCCGGCCGGGATCCCCCGACCCCGAGTCCCTCCCCACCACGGCAGACCTGCTGGGGAAGTTCGACCACCCGGTGGCACGGCACTGGGCCTATGAGCGGCCGTTCGACATCCGCCACGTCAATCCCCCGTTGTATGTTTCGGCGACTGGCGAGAAAGAGGCCGCGAACGCCGTCTGGATGAAGACCTTCGGCCCCATGCCGGACAACCCGAACCTGCACCGCGCTGCGCTTGCCTACGCCAGTGATTACACGCTCCTGGAGTCCATTCTGCGGCGCCACGGCCTCAGCTGGATCACGCCGGGCATGAACGTGGCCAGCCTGGACCACGCCATGTGGTGGCACCGCCCGGCGCGCGTGGACGAGTGGCTGCTGTACGTCCAGGAGTCACCGAGTGCTCAGTCGGCCCGGGGCCTGGCAACGGGAAAGATCTTCAACCGGGCCGGACAGCACGTTGCCTCCGTGGCCCAGGAGGGCATGGTCCGCGTGCCCTCTGACCTGAAAAGCAAGGTGGCAGGGGCCGTCCAGTCCAAGGTGCTGGAGCACCAGCTCCGCAAGGCCGGCCGGGCGTAGGGCTCCGGCTGCCGCGTTCCTGCCGGCCCCCTGGCGGCGCTTCACCACATGGCAAAGGCCGGCGCAGGTGGACCATAGTCCACCCGCGCCGGCCTTTTCGTGCCCGGAGCCGCGGCCCCGGCGCATGACTTAGTCGCGGGTCAGGCGGCGATGGGTCACGCGGTGGGGCTTGGCGGCGTCGGGGCCGAGGCGCTCCACCTTGTTCTCCTCGTAGGACTCGAAGTTACCCTCGAACCAGTACCACTTCGACGGGTTCTCCTCGTCGCCTTCGTAGGCCAGGATGTGGGTGGCCACCCGGTCCAGGAACCAGCGGTCGTGCGAAACCACCACGGCGCAGCCGGGGAATTCGAGCAGCGCGTTCTCCAGGCTGCTGAGGGTTTCGACGTCGAGATCGTTGGTGGGTTCGTCAAGGAGCAGGAGGTTGCCGCCCTGCTTCAGGGTCAGCGCCAGGTTCAGGCGGTTGCGCTCACCGCCGGAAAGCACGCCGGCCTTCTTCTGCTGGTCCGGGCCCTTGAACCCGAAAGCGGCAACATAGGCGCGGGACGGCATTTCGACGTTGCCCACCTGGATGAAGTCGAGCCCGTCGGAAACAACCTCCCACAGCGTCTTGTTGGGGTCGATGCCGCCACGGCTCTGGTCAGCGTAGGAGATCTTGACGGATTCGCCGATCTTCAGGTCGCCGCCGTCGAGCGGTTCCAGGCCCACGATGGTCTTGAACAGGGTGGTCTTGCCTACGCCGTTGGGGCCGATGACGCCAACGATGCCGTTGCGCGGCAGGGTGAAGGACAATCCGTCGATGAGCGTGCGGTCCTCGAAGCCCTTCTGAAGGTTCTTGGCTTCGAGGACGACGCCACCCAGGCGCGGTCCCGGCGGGATCTGGATCTCTTCGAAGTCCAGCTTGCGGGTCCGGTCGGCTTCGGCAGCCATCTCCTCGTAGCGGGCCAGACGGGCCTTTGACTTGGTCTGGCGGCCCTTGGCGTTGGAGCGGACCCACTCAAGTTCCTCGGTGAGGCGCTTGGCCTGCTTGGCGTCCTTCTTGCCCTGGACTTCCAGGCGGGCACGCTTCTTTTCGAGGTACGTGGAGTAGTTGCCCTCGTACGGGTACAGGTGGCCGCGGTCAACCTCGGCGATCCACTCGGCCACGTGGTCCAGGAAGTACCGGTCGTGGGTGACGGCGAGCACTGCGCCGGGGTAGCTGGAGAGGTGCTGTTCGAGCCACAGCACGCTTTCGGCGTCGAGGTGGTTGGTGGGCTCGTCGAGCAGCAGCAGGTCCGGCTTCTGCAGCAGGAGCTTGCACAGTGCCACGCGGCGGCGTTCACCACCGGAGAGGTTGGTGACGTCGGCATCGGCCGGCGGGCAGCGGAGGGCATCCATGGCCTGTTCCAGCTGGGAGTCGAGGTCCCAGGCGTCTGCGGCGTCAATGGCTTCCTGGAGCTTGCCCATCTCGTCGAGGAGGGTGTCGTAGTCAGCGTCGGGGCTGGCCATTTCCTCGGAGATTTCATTGAAGCGCTGGATCTTGCCGTAGATCTCGCCCACGCCTTCCTGGACGTTGCCCAGGACGGTCTTTTCCTCATTCAGGGGCGGTTCCTGGAGCAGGATGCCCACGGTGTAGCCGGGGCTCAGCCGGGCCTCACCGTTCGATGGGGTGTCCAGCCCGGCCATGATCTTCAGGATGGTGGACTTACCGGCACCGTTCGGACCCACAACGCCGATCTTGGCGCCCGGGAAAAAAGACATGCTTACGTCATCAAGGATGAGTTTTTCGCCAACGGCTTTGCGGGCCTTGGTCATTGTGTAGATAAATTCCGCCATGGTTCCAAATCTAGTGGGTTGGCGGGCATATCTCACATTTGCGTGGAATGGGCCACTGGCCTCATGACCCCACGAAGCATTTGCCGCTCGCGAGAACGGGGAGGACCGTCACGGTGACGGACCCTTCGCGGACCTGGCCGATCACGCAATCCTTTCCCTGCAGCACGGCGGCTTCGATGGCATCTGCTTCAAGCCCTGTGGGCGTCCGGCTTTGCGATACCTGAAGCGCTGCGGGGGCGATACCGGCCGCTGTGAGCACCTCTGTGACCTGGGCAGTTGCGGGTTTGGGCGTGCCTCCCGCCAACCCGGTGAGGGTCTGGGTAACCGTACGTTTCATCACTTCGGTGGCGGCTTTGTCCGCGTCGGATGTGGCGGCCAGGGCCTGTCCGCTGGGCGTGGCCGCCGCTTCAGGAGAGGCGGAAGGCGTGGTGCTGCCTGACTGCTGCTCCGGGGCCGGCTGGCTCTGCGCCTGCTGGTCCATGGCCGGATTGTCCACGCCCGGCCCGGCAGGCGAAGGGCCACTGACGCACCCGGATAACAGCAGCACCAAAGCTGCTCCCGTTGTGGCGGTGAGACGGGAGGTTACAGAGTGCCGCATGGTGTCATTGTGCCATGTGCCGGGCTGCCGCCCGGTCGCGGCAGCATCCGGCAGTCCGCAGACTGGCATGGCCCGCCGTAACCGGTTGCGGGCTCCGCTTGAGCGCCGGCGGGGTGTGGCGGGCGGACGGAATACGGCCGGGGGGGTGCCGCGTTCCGTCCGCCCGGGACTGGCAGGACGGTGAACGCTGATGGGCCCTAGACTTCGGCGAGTTCCCCCGTTTCGAGATCCAGGGAAGCGAGTTCGCCGTTGCTGTCCTCGATGACAACGGCTAGTTGGGCGTCGTCATCGGGGTGGTCGAAGTCGTGGTCTTCTGCCTCGTCCTGGGTCAGGCCCATGGCTGACTGGGGGTCGTCGGGTACGGCGGGCGGCTCCACCAGGGACAGCGAGGGCTTGGATGACGTGCGGGTGAAGTTTGCCGAGCCGAGCGAAAGGTCATGGCCCACAGCATCGGCGTAGATGACTGTCGAATGGTAGACGCGCCCGTCCTTTTCCCAGGTGCTGAGCCGCAGTTTCCCTACCACGATGACCGGCTGGCCCTTCCTGATGCTGCATCCGATGGTCCCCGCGAGTTGGCGGTACCCGTGGACGGTAAACCAGTTGGTGTGTTCATCCACCCATGCCTTGGCGGACTCGTCGAAGCGGCGTGAGGTAACACCTACGCGGAATGATGCCTTCGCGGTGCCGCGGCCAGTGGTGGAACTCGTTACATCCGTGGCCACGAAGCCCCGGATGGTCATTAGGTCTTTCATCTTTCACGTCCTGTCTCAATGGTGGTGCCCTTGCAGGCAGTACCAGCATTGCGCCGCCGGGCAGCCGGCAGGAGAGGCAGGTTGGGCTATGTGCATAAGGCACCGGCGCAGGCGGATGTGGAGGGAGAGTCATCTGCAGATGACGGCACCGGCACCCCGGGCAGGGTAAACTTTTTGAGGCACTGGCCGAGAGGCCGGAGACCGGATGCCTCAGTAGCTCAGGGGATAGAGCAGCGGCCTTCTAATCCGCCGGTCGGGGGTTCGATTCCCTCCTGGGGCACCGAAAGGAGGTCCTGGCCTTGCCGATGCAGGCCAGGACCTCTATTGCTTAAGCGGCCGCAGGAATCCGGCCGGTTCTTGCGTCCGCGTGAGAGCCGGGCCTGACATTCAAGCAGGATCGTTGAAGCCCCCTGACCGCCCCGCGGCTAGCCCTGCAGCAAGTGCGGCGAGTCCACCAGCGAGCGCAGGACGCTTCCGGCCGCGCCCAGGAGCGCGCCCTCCTCACCCACGGCCGAGGTGACAACATGTTCGGCGGCCAGCTTCCCTGGCGCATAGGTGGAAAGGCTGCCCAGCAGCGGAGCACGCAGCCACTGGTCAAGGACGGCAAAGTGGCCGCCAAGCACCACCGAACCGATGTCCACCACCCGCGCAGTTGATGCGATGGCAATGCCCAGGTACTTGCCGGCACGTTCGACGGCGGATGTCGCCCGGGTGTCGCCCGCGGCGAGCGCTGCAAGGAGGCTGCGCATGGCTGAGGAGCGGCTTTCGCCGGTGGTTTCCACGCCCGCGGCAGCGAATATCGCATCCTGGCCGGCAATTGTTTCAAGGCAGCCCGTCCCTCCGCACGAGCAGCGCTTTCCTCCCGGGTCCACCACCACGTGTCCCACTTCGCCGGCGTGGCCGGCGGGTCCGGTGAAGAGTTCGCCGCCCAGGACCAGGCCGCCACCAACGCCCACCTCCCCGGAAATGAACAGGAAGTCGCCTTCATTGCCGGGCCTGTGCCGGAGTTCAGCCAAGGCCGCAGCGTTGGCCTCGTTGAAGAGGGCGACGGCCAGTGGCGCTTCCGGAAGCAAGGCACCAAGGTCAAGGTCGACGTCGGTCCACCCCAGGTTCGGGGCGGTCAGGATTCCCGTCCCTCCGGGTCCCACCAGCCCGGGCACGGCGAGGCCGCCGCCGAGGATTTCCACGCCCCGCTCCCCCGTGTCACTTCGCGCTTTGGCCGCCAGGACTGCGAGCGCCTCCAGGACCGGTTCCGGCTGGCTTCCCCGGTTATCCCGTTCCCGGACCTCCAGGAAGACGACCGCCCCGGACAGGTCCATCACGCCGGCAGCTATGTAGTCGACGTTGACCTCCATACCCATGACGGCCCGCATGGTGTTCAGGTCCAGGCCCACCCCGGGACGGCCGCGCTCCCCCCGTGCGTTGAGTCCGACTTCGCGCACCAGGCCCGCATCCACGAGGTCCATCACCATGCTTGAAACGGACGCCTTGGTCAGGCCGGTGGCGGCAGCAACCTGGGCCCTGGTGGGAAACGCTCCCCGGGGCGCACCCGCGATGGCACCGAGGACCAGGGCGAGGTTGCTCCTGCGCACGTCCCCCATGCTGCCGGGAGCCGCCGGCCCCTGGGGCGTCGACGCCGGAACAGGCAACCTCATGGCACTCCTCGCTGCGGATCCCGCCAAGAAAACCGGTGGCCCGCACCGCCGGACCCTTGACCACAGCCTACGTCCAGACATAAAGTTCAGGCAATAAACTAAAGATCCGCACGTTGCGGACCATCGATTGCAAGGACGCATCATGACTCTCTCCCCCACCCCTGCCGACAAGTTCACCTTTGGCCTTTGGACGGTGGGCTGGACCGGCGCCGACCCCTTCGGTGTGGCCACCCGTGCAGCCCTTGACCCGGTGGAAGCCGTCCACAAGCTGGCGGACCTCGGCGCCTACGGCATCACCTTCCATGACAACGACCTGGTCCCGTTCGACGCCACGGCCTCCGAGCGCGAGCTGATCCTGAAGAACTTCAAGGCTGCCCTGGCCGACACCGGCCTCAAGACCCCCATGGTCACCACCAACCTGTTCAGCCACCCGGTCTTCAAGGACGGCGGCTTCACCTCCAACGACCGCTCCGTCCGCCGCTTCGCCCTGAGCAAGGTCCTCCAGAACATCGACCTCGCCGCCGAGCTCGGCGCCGAAACGTTCGTGATGTGGGGCGGCCGCGAAGGCAGCGAATACGACGGTTCCAAGGACCTGTCCGCCGCACTGGACCGAATGAAGGAAGGCGTGGACACCGCCGCCGCATACATCAAGGACAAGGGCTACGGCCTGCGGATCGCCCTCGAGCCCAAGCCGAACGAACCCCGCGGCGACATCTTCCTGCCCACCGTCGGCCACGGGCTGGCTTTCATAGCCCAGCTCGAACACGGCGACATCGTGGGCCTCAACCCCGAAACCGGCCACGAGCAGATGGCAGGCCTGAACTTCACCCACGGAATCGCCCAGGCCCTCTGGGCAGGCAAGCTCTTCCACATCGACCTCAACGGCCAGCGCGGCATCAAGTACGACCAGGACCTCGTCTTCGGCCACGGCGACCTCACCAGCGCCTTCTTCACCGTTGACCTCCTCGAGAACGGCTTCCCCAACGGCGGCCCCATGTACGACGGCCCGCGCCACTTCGACTACAAGCCCTCCCGCACCGACGGCTACGACGGCGTCTGGGAATCCGCGAAGTCCAACATGTCCATGTACCTCCTGCTCAAGGAACGCGCGCTCGCCTTCCGCGCAGACCCTGAGGTCCAGGAAGCACTGAAGACCTCCGGCGTGTTCGAACTCGGGGAACCCACTCTCGCTGCCGGTGAGACCACTGCGGATCTGCTGGCCGACGCCAGCGCGTTCGAAACGTTCGACGCCGATGCCGCCGCCGAACGCTCCTTCGCCTTCGTGCGGCTCAACCAGCTGGCCATCGAGCACGTGCTTAACGCACGCTAGGCGCAGGCAACCAACCACCAGCACCACGGTGCCGCCGGAGCCACGATCCGGCGGCACCGGCGCATGAGAAGGAACCACATGGCCCTCGTTGCCGGAATCGACAGCTCCACCCAGTCCTGCAAAGTGGTGATCCGCGACGCGGACACCGGCGCGCTGGTGCGGCAGGGACGCGCCAGCCACCCCGACGGAACCGAAGTCCACCCCGAGCACTGGTGGAACGCCCTCCAGGCCGCCATCACGCAGGCAGGCGGGCTCGCTGATGTCAGCGCCGTGTCCGTGGGCGGCCAGCAGCACGGCATGGTCTGCCTCGACGGCACCGGAGACGTCATCCGGCCGGCCCTGCTGTGGAACGACACCAGGAGTGCTCCCGCCGCCCTGGACCTGGTCCGGGAAGCCGGCGACGGCGACTCCGCCGCGGGTGCCCGCTACTGGTCCCGCGCCACGGGAACAGTCCCTGTTGCCTCGCTCACTATCACCAAGCTGCGCTGGCTCGCCGGAAACGAACCCGACAACGCGTCCCGCGTCGCTGCCGTCTGCCTCCCCCACGACTGGCTCACCTGGCGGCTGGCTGGATTCGGCCCCGGCAGCGGCGAGGCGGGCCTGGCGGCACTCCGGACCGACCGGTCCGACGCCTCGGGAACCGGCTATTACTCCGCGGCTGCGGACAAGTACCTTCCTGACGCCCTCGAAAAGTCCCTTGGCCACGTCCCCCGGCTTCCCGCCGTCGTCGGCCCGCTGGACATCGCCGGGAAAACCCCGGAAGGGTCGCTCATCGGTCCGGGCGCCGGGGACAACGCCGCCGCCGCCCTGGGCGTGGGCGCGGGCGTGGGCGATGTTGTCCTCTCGCTGGGCACGTCCGGAACCGTGTTTGCGGTGTCAGCAACCCCTGCGGCCGATGAGTCGGGGCTTGTCGCGGGATTCGCGGACGCCACGGGCAATTTCCTGCCGCTTGCCTGCACGCTCAACGCGACACGGGTGTTCGATGCGACGGCCGCGCTGCTGGATGTCAGCCTGGAAGAATTCAACGAGCTCGCGCTGGCGGCCCCGGCAGGAGCCGGCGGCTTGACGCTCATTCCATACTTCGACGGCGAACGGACACCCAACCTTCCGGACGCGGCCGGATCGCTGCACGGCATCACTAGAACGAATTACACGCCCGAAAACCTGGCGCGCGCCGCCGTCGAAGGCGTGGTCTGTTCCCTCGCCGACGGCCTGGCAGCCCTTCAGGCGCAGGGCGTGGAGGCCCGGCGCGTCATCCTGGTGGGTGGCGGTGCGCAGTCGCCGGCCGTGCAGCTGGCAGCCAGCCAGCTGCTTGGCCTTCCCGCCTTTGTGCCGACGCCCGGCGAGTACGTGGCCGACGGCGCGGCCCGCCAGGCCGCCGCTGTGCTGGCCGGGTCGATCCCGGAGTGGACCCTCACCGGTGTGGATCTTCCGGCTAAACCGTCCGACGGCGGCATCCTGGCCAGGTACCGCCGGTACGCCGCCGCGTACCTCGCCTGAGCCCGGTGGCGGGCCGTGCCCTGTGCATGGACCGCAACGCAAAAGGACCTGCATCGCCGGAGCGGTGCAGGTCCTTTTCTGGTGGGGCGCAGGCTCCTGCCGTGACGTTGGCAGGAGCCCGCGGTCTGCATCAGGTCAGGCGTACGGGAGTACCAGCTCCGCGTAGCGCTCCTTGACCGTGGAAAGCACGGTGTCGCCGTCCGTGTCCCAGATCTCCTGATTGAAGATTTCGACCTCGATGTCGCCGGTGTACCCGGCGTCCCTGACCCAGGTGCCGATGGTGGCGAAGTCAATGACGCCGTCGCCCATGTAACCGCGGGAGAGCAGCGGATCCGCGGCGATGGGCATGTTGAAATCGCACACCTGATAGGACGCAATGCGGTTTTCCCTGCCGGCACGTTCGATCTGCGCCTTCAGTTCCGGATCCCACCAGACGTGGAAGGTGTCGACGGCGACGCCAACATCCTTCGTGTCGAAGGGCGCCGCCAGGTCCAGCGCCTGGCCAAGGGTGGAGATGAGTGCGCGGTCCGCGGCGTACATCGGGTGCAGCGGTTCCAGCACCAGCCGGACCCCGTTTTCCGCGGCGACCGGAACAAGGTCCGCCAACCGGTCCGCCACACGCTGCCGTGCCGCCACGACGTCTTTCTCCCCGGGCGCCAGGCCGCCGACCACCAGGAACAGTTCCCTGGTGTCCAATGCCACGGCCTCGAGGATTGCAGCGCGGTTGTCAGCGAGCGCGGCCGCCTGCCCCTCGGCGTCGGCTGCGGTCAGGAATCCGCCCCGGCAGAGCGAGGACACCCGCAGTCCCGCGTCCTTGATCAGGCGGGCAGCCTTGTCCAGGCCGGCTTCCTCCACGCGGTCGCGCCATGGGCCAATGGAGGGAATGCCGGCGTTGACGCATCCCTCGACCACTTGGGCAAGTGTCCATTTCTTGGTGGTGGCGCTGTTGATGGCCAACCTTGAGAAGTCGCTCACACGCCCACCCCGTTGATCCGCAGGTAATCGGACATCCGGAAGGCGGCGAGGGCGGGATCCTTCAGCAGGCCCGCCCGGTCGGCGAGTTCGAAGGTCTTGGCCAGGTGGCAGACGGAGCGGCCGGAGTGCAGGCCGCCCACCATCTGGAAGCCCGGCTGCTTGCCGTTGAGCCACGACATGAACGCAATGCCGGTCTTGTAGTAGAACGTGGGGGCGCTGAAGATGTGCTTGCCCAGTTCGCGGGTGGAGTCCAAGATCTCGCGGGCCTTGGCGGCGTTGCCAGCGTCGTAGTTCTGCAGGGCTACCGAGGCGGCCGGGTAGATGGCTGCGAAGATGCCGAGCAGTGCGTCCGAGTGGTGCGTGCCGTCTCCGTCGATGAGCTCAGGGTAGTTGAAGTCATCGCCGGTGTAGAGGCGAACGCCCGCGGGCAGGGCTGCGCGCAGGGCCACCTCGTGGCTTGCATCGAGCAGGGAGACCTTGACGCCGTCAACCTTGTCCGCGTTGTCCTTGATGAGGCCCAGGAAGGTCTCGGTGGCAGCAGCGACGTCCTCGGAGCCCCAGTAGCCGGCAAGTGCGGGATCGAACATGGTGCCGAGCCAGTGCAGGATGACCGGCTGGTCAACTTCCTGCAGCAGCGTGGAGTACACGTTCAGGTAGTCCTCCGGACCCTTGGCTACCTTGGCCAGGGCACGGGAGGCCATCAGGATGACCTTCGGCCCGGCTTCGCTGATGACGGCAATCTGTTCGCGGTAGGCCTCGAGGACAGCCTTGAGGCCGGCTTCGCCCACGGGAAGGGAATCGATGTCCAGCTGGTCGGTGCCGGCGCCGCAGGAGACGAGGTCACGGACCGACTTGCCAGCAGTGGCCGCGTTGTTCGCTGTAACCACGGACGCCGCCTCAACGCCGGTGCGCTTGATGAGCTGCTGGGTGGCTGCCCAGTCAAGGCCCATGCCCCGCTGTGCGGTGTCCATCGCATCGGCGACGCCCAGGCCGTAGGACCACAGTTCGTGGCGGTAGGCCATCGTGGCGTCCCAGTCCAGGCGTGCCGGGGCACCGGGGGTGTTGTCGGCAAGGACCTCGGGGATGACGTGGGCTGCGGCGTACGCCCGCCGCGCTGTCAGGGGTGCGGAGGGCCGGGCCCAGGTGGTGCCGCCCTGCAGGCGGTATTCCCTGGTGCCGCCGTCGTGGGAGGGAAGGATGAGGGACGTCATTAGAGCGTGATCTCCGGGATGTCGATGGTGCGGCGTTCGTCGTTGGACTGCAGTCCGAGCTCTGCAAGCTGGACACCCCGGGCGGCGGAGAGCAGGCCGAAGCGGTGTTCGCGGCCGGCGACGACGTCGCGGAGGAATTCTTCCCACTGCAGCTTGAAGCCGTTGTCGAGTTCGGCGTTGGCGGGAACTTCCTGCCACTGGTCGCGGAAGGATTCGGTGACGGGCAGGTCCGGGTTCCACACGGGCTTGGGGGTGTGTGCGCGCTGCTGGGCAACGCACTTGTTGAGGCCTGCGACGGCGGACCCATGGGTGCCGTCGATCTGGAATTCCACCAGCTCGTCACGGTAGACGCGAACGGCCCAGGACGAGTTGATCTGGCCCACGACTGCGTCTCCCGCGGGGGTCTCAAGCTCGAAGATGCCGTAGGAGGCGTCGTCGGCCGTTGCCTTGTATTCCTTGCCGGCCTCGTCCCAGCGGGCGGGGATGTGCGTGGCGGTCTTGGCGCTGACGCTCTTGACCTTGCCGATGATGCCCTCAAGGACATAGTTCCAGTGGCAGAACATGTCCGTGGTCATTCCGCCGCCGTCTTCCTTGCGGTAGTTCCAGGACGGGCGCTGGGCTGCCTGTACGTCGCCTTCAAAGACCCAGTAGCCGAACTCGCCGCGGATGGAGAGGATGCGGCCAAAGAAGCCTTCATCCACCAGGCGGCGGAGCTTGACCAGGCCCGGGAGGTACAGCTTGTCGTGGACGACGCCCGCGGTGACGCCGGCGTCCTTGCCGATGCGGGCCAACTCGATGGCTTCTTCCAGGGTTTCCGCGGTGGGCTTCTCGGTGAAGATGTGCTTGCCGGCCAGCATGGCCTTCTTCAGGGTGGCCGCACGCAGGCTGGTCATTGAGGCGTCGAAGATGACGTCAACAGTGGGATCGTTGATGACCGATTCCAGATCGGTGGTCCATTCGGCGACTTTGTGCTTCTCCGCCAGTTCGCGGATCTTCGCCTCGTTGCGCCCCACCAGGATGGGCTCAACCTGCACGCGGGTGCCGTCTTCCAGCGTGAAGCCGCCGGCGTCACGGATCGGCAGGATGGAACGCAGCAGGTGCTGGCGGTATCCCATGCGGCCGGTGATGCCATTCATGGCAATGCGGATCGTCTTTGTTTCGAAGCCCATGTGTCCTCCACGGTGAGTGAGCAAGTTTTACTCAATCCTGATTGGGAAAGCGCATTCCCACTTGTTACATCATGCACCGCTCCCGCCGGAGTTGGCAAGCGCTTTCCGGAAGAACTTTCAACTGCCATAATGTGGTGACCGTTATCTTCCCCGACGTCCAGGAGCTGCTGTGGCTGCTAGTACCCTCACCGAGGTGGCCCGGCTTGCCGGGGTGTCTCCCGCCACCGCCTCCCGCGTCCTCAACGGCTCAGCGCGCAAGCCCGGCAAGGACATCGCCGAGCGGGTCCGCCAGGCGGCAGATTCACTGGGTTACATTCCCAACGCACAGGCACAGGGACTGGCGAAGTCGAGTTCCGGCCTGATAGGCCTGATCGTCCACGACATCGCGGACCCCTACTTCGCGGCAATTGCCAGGGGCGTCCAGGAGGCTGCCCGCGAACAGCGCCGGATGGTCCTGCTGGCCACCACGGGCGGTGCCCCCGGGGAAGAAAAGGAAGCAGTTGCCGCCTTCGCTGCGCGGCGTGCCGACTCGATCGTGATCGCGGGCTCGCGCTCGTCCCGGGCTGAAGACGGGGACGACAACGCGGAACTGGCCGCGGAGCTGGACCGCTACTGCCGCAACGGAGGGCAGGTTGCTGTGGTGGGACACCCCGTAGTGGGCGCCGCCGCCCCGGAGGGCTACCACGTGGTGTCTGTCCCCAACCAGGAACTTGCCGCAGACCTGGCCGTGGAACTGGCCGCGGGCTGGGACGGCGACTTCGTCATCATCGGCGGCCCGGAAGGGCTATTCACCTCCGATGACCGGATCCGCGGCTTCCAGGAAGGGCTCAGCCGGGCAGGCCGCGGCCCCGCCGGGGTACTGCGGAACTCCTTCAACCGGTCCGGAGGATACGACGCCGGCCTCAAGCTGGCGGCACGGATCAAGGCCGGGGGAACCGGCGAAGGCGGCCGGCCGGCTGGCAACGGGCTGGGTATTTTCGCTGTCAATGACGTCATGGCCATCGGTGCGGCCGCCGCTTTACGGGCAGAAGGCCTCCGCATCCCGCGCGACGCACGGATCGCGGGCTTCGACGACATCGAGACCCTGCGCGATTTCAGGCCTGCACTCTCCACGGTCAGCCTGCCGCTGGAGGAGATTGGCCGGCTCGCCACCAGGGCCACTGCACCACCCACGGCCGACGGCGACGAACAGGATTCCGCATCCCGCCCCGTGACCGGCAAGGTCGTGCTGCGCCGCAGCACGGAGACCACGGACTGATGGCGCCGAACGGCCTGACCTCAGTTCCCGCCCGTTGCCCTGATGGCGGGTTGCGGCCCGCCGTCCTGGTCCTGCCCGGCGGCGGCTATGCGCGGCAGGCGGACCATGAGGCCGAACCCGTGGCCGAATGGCTCGCCTCGCTGGGTATTCACGCATTTGTCCTGCGCTACCGGGTAGCTCCCCACCGGCACCCCGCTCCCCTGGTGGATGCCAAGGAAGCCATGCTGTACATCCGCAGCGGCGCCCATGGCCTGGCGGTGGATCCGGAACGGATCGGGGTGCTGGGATTCTCGGCAGGCGGCCACCTCGCTGCAACACTGTCGACGGCGGTTTCCACGGGAGTCCCAGCCCTCGATGTCCCCGGCTCCGTGCCTGACCTGGCAGTGCTGTGCTACCCCGTGGTGTCGTTGGCCCGGGACGTGCACCAGGGGTCGGTAGACAACCTCGTGGGCCACGCACCGTCCCCGGACCTGCTCTCGACTCTTTCCGCGGACCGTCAGGTGACCTCCCAGACCCCGCCGGCTTTCCTGTGGCACACGGCCGACGACGAGGCGGTGCCCGTCAGCCACAGTCTGGGATACGCGCAGGCGCTTTTCGACTCCGGCGTGCCTGCGGAACTCCATATCTTCCCGCACGGCCGGCACGGCATCGGCCTCGCGGCCGGAGCGCCGGGCGCAGAGGAGTGGCCGGCACTGTGCGCGGCCTGGCTGAAGCGCGCTGGCTGGACGTACGCCGGTCAGCCAGCCGCCCCCGAACCTGCAACAGCGGAACGCTGACTGTTCACCGGGGCTGTGGAGGTCATGGCTGCGGTGGCCCGGCGCTGGCTAAGGTTGCCTCATGGAAAGCCCAGCAACTTCCAACACCGAGGTGCTTGCCACAATCCGGTCTGAGCTGCGGGAACATGCCGATCCCGCGCGGGCAGCGGGCGCCCAGGCATATATGAGGTCGAGCCTTCCTTCGCTGGGAGTCCGGGTGCCGGAAGTTCGCCGGATTGCGAAGGACGCGGCTGCCGCGGCGCCGTTCCGGTCCGGGGAGGAACTGCGTGCCACCGTCCTCGATCTGTGGCGCCACTCCGAGGTGCGCGAGGAGCGGTACGCTGCCATTGATTTGACCGCGAACAGGATGGTGTCCCGGGACCTGCACATGCTGCCGGTCTACGAGGAAATAATCCGTACCGGCGCCTGGTGGGACTTCGTGGATGGCGTTTCTGGGCGCATCTTCGGCCTGCTTCAGGCCCACCGCGAGGAAATGACTGCGGTGCTGCGCGCTTGGAGCACCGATGAGGACTTCTGGTTCAGGCGGGCCTCCATCATCGCCCAACTGAAGGCTAAGGCCGCCACGGACACTGCACTGCTGGCCGCGGTGATCGAACCAAACCTGGGAGACGGAGAATTTTTCGTCCGGAAGGCCATCGGATGGGCGCTGCGGGAGTACGCCAAAACCTCACCGGACTGGGTGGCGGCCTTCGTGGCTAAGCACTCGGCCGTCATCAGCCCCCTGTCGCGGCGGGAAGCCCTGCGAAGGCTCAACGGCCGGGCTGCGCGCCGCTAAATGACCGGACGTTCAACAACCAGGTCGCCGGACTTTCGGAACAGACGTTTCGTCGAGGGATCCCAGAAGATCAGGTAGAGGCCGAACAGCAGGCCTGTCACAGCTGCCGCAACCCGGGCCAGGGTCAGCGCGAAGCCCAGGTCATCGGCCTGGAGGTACGGGAAGACTTCAAGCTGGTCCGAGATGGCGTAGATCATGAAGAAAGACACCACAAAATAGAGCGCCTTGACCTGCCAGTCGTTACGGATGCCGGTGACCGCAAAGAGCGGAATGAGCCACACCACGTACCATGACTGGATGATGGGGGCCAGCAGGACGATGGCAGCGAATCCGAGCGTAAGCCGCCGCATCAGCCTGTCGTGGTCGCCCCGCAAAATCAGCCATGCCACGATGCCCACCGCCAGGAGCTTTCCGGCGTCGAACACCCACCCTGCGAAGACACTGCCGTCCAGGCCAAACGAATTGGCCAGCGAGGCCACGATCATCCCGATCAGGCCCACGGGGGCGTACCAGATCGCAATGCTGCCAGGGGCCGAGAGCCCGTTGATCCACCCGAACCCGAATCCGTTCACCAGGCCCATCAGAACCAGGAGGCCCAGGCTGATGCCGGCCGTCAGCGCCCAGAAGGAAAACTTGCGGACCCAGCCCGCATTCTGTCCGGCCCAAAGCAGGCCGATGAAGGGCAGGAAGACGATCGTGATGGGCTTGACGGCGATGGACAGCGTTACCAGGACAATGCCGCGCACCACCCGGTGCGTAGCGCAGTAATACAGGCCGGCGAGGGCCAGGCCGATCATGAGGGAATCGTTGTGGACGCTGGCGATGAAGTTGGTCAGGAACAGAGGGTTGGCCGCCGTCAGCCACAGCGCCCGGTGCGGGTTGACGCCGTGCAGTTCCGCCAGCTTTGGCACGTAGATGACGCACAGCACCACCCCCGCCACCGCCACCAGCCGGAACAGCATCACGCTGGCTTCGGGCTGGACATTGGTTGACCAGACCACGAACTGCTCGATCCACAGGAACAGCTGGCCGTACGGAACCGGCGCTTCGGTCCACATTTTGTCGGCGCCCAGCTGGAAATAGTTCGACAGGGCTGAGATGCCGTTCTCGTAGGGGTTGAACCCTTCAACCATGAGGCGGCCCTGGCCGATGTAGGCATAAACATCCCGGCTGAACAGCGGGACACACACCACCATGGGCAGGCCCCATGCCAGGATCGCCTTGAGCGTGGCGCTGCGCGCCTGCGCTCCCCACACGTGGACTTTCTGGCCCAGCCGCAGCCAGGCCCGCACCAGGAGCATGCCGCCGACGGCCAGGAGGATGATGGACAGTGCCACCCCGGCGGCCTCGGCGCGCATCCAGATGAAGAGGGGCATCCTGCGCAGTTCGGAGACGGGCGCCAGCCAGCCGACCCCCAGGGATCCGACCAGCATGAACATGGAGCCAACGAAGCCTGCAAGGATCGGCGACCGCGGATCGTCCATCTCGGCACCGCCGTTGACGGCCGGGGCGGCGGCAGCCATTCCGCCCGCCGCGGGCAAAGGCGCCGTCATATCAGGGTTGTCCAATCTTCGTGCGTTTTCGCAGGCCGCGCCCGCAGGCCGCTGGGCCTGTCCGGGGCGCGTTTCCATACAGCGGGGTGACCCGCCACGTATTCGAAATCCTAGCACCGGCCGGTTGGCAGGAGGTGTAACGGTAGGCTGGTCCGGTGCCTATAACAAACGAAAGAATCGTCTGGATTGACTGCGAAATGACCGGTCTGGACATCAAGAACGACGCCCTGATCGAGGTGGCCGCGCTGGTCACCGACTCCGAGTTGAACATCCTCGGCGAGGGGGTCGACGTCGTCATCAAACCCGATGACGCCGCCGTCGCGCAGATGAACGACTTTGTCCGGGACATGCACACCAAATCCGGGCTCCTCAAGGAACTGCCGGCGGGCAAGACGATGGCCGAGGCAGAAACGGCAGTGATGCAGTACATCGCCGAATGGGTGCCGGAGCCGCGGAAGGCACCGCTGGGCGGCAACTCGGTGGGAACAGACCGGGTCTTCCTGTCCAGGGATATGCCCGCCATCGTGGAGCACTTGCACTACCGCGTGATCGACGTCAGCACCATCAAGGAACTGTCCCGCCGCTGGTTCGCCCGCGCGTACTTCCAGTCCCCGGCCAAGAAGGGCGGCCACCGCGCCCTGGGTGATATCCGGGACTCCATCGACGAACTCCGCTACTACCGGGACGCAGTCTTCGTACCGGCGCCCGGCCCGGACAGCTCAACGGCGCAAAAGATCGCCCGGCGGATTACCAGCCCTGAGGCTGGCCTGCCCGAAAAGTAATCTGCGCCACACTTTCAGGATTTTTTGCTGAAAACGCCAAAAGTGGACGAAGCATCCCCAAAGAGCAGGTAAGCTATTTGAGTTGCCTTTCCAGAGGGCCGGGAAGCCGGTCACACTGTGGGGCACATGGTGGGCTTAGCTCAGTTGGCAGAGCGCCTGGTTGTGGTCCAGGAGGTCGCGGGTTCAACCCCCGTAGCTCACCCTCAGAGGGCGGCATTGCAGCCGCCCAAAGGAGGCCGCATCGGATTATTCCGGTGCGGCCTCCTTTGTTTTTCACTATTTTTTGCATCACCGCCCTGCGCCCGCTGCGGGGCCGCAAGCCGAAGGACAGCGAAGATGACCGTTTTGCCCATCACCATCTGGGGCGAACCCGTGCTGCACCGCCGGGCTTCCGAAGTGGAAGTTTTCGACGACGAACTGCGCACCCTGATTGCGGACATGTTTGAGACGAACGATGCCGCCAACGGCGTGGGGCTGGCAGCACCGCAGGTAGGGGTGGGCAAGAGGATCTTCGTCTACAAGTACGCGAACGACGACGGCGCACCCGCCAGCGGCGTTTTGGTCAACCCTGTGCTCACGCTGTCAAAGATCTCCGGAGCTGCTCCCGACCCCGATGAGGAAGAGGAGGGGTGCCTGTCGTTTCCCGGCGACCAGTACCCGCTCAAGCGCGCCGAGTGGGCACGGGTGGAAGGTTTTGACGGCAACGGCGAGCCCGTGAAGTTCGAGGCCACCGGATGGTTTGCCAGGGTCATCCAGCATGAATACGACCACCTGGACGGCAAACTGTACGTCAACCGACTGATGGACAGGTATGCCCGCAAGGCCAAGAAGACGGCAAAGAAGAACGGTTGGGGCGTTCCCGGCCTGACTTGGCTGCCGGGCGTGGACCCGGACCCGTTCGGGCACTGACCAGCCGTTGACCTGCCTCAGTTCGCCCTGATGGTCTGCTGGCCGGGGCACGAGCCCAGGACCCGCTTCATCGCGTCCTTCTCGGCCTCCGTCACCCACAGCCCGTACGCCGCTTTGACGGACACCTGCCGCGCTACGTAGTGGCACCTGATGGACTTGTTTTTCGGAAGCCAGGTGGCGGCGTCGCCCGCGCCCTTTTGCTGGTTGCTCGGGCCGTCTGCGGCGATCAGGTTCAGGGGATCATTCGCCAGGCTTTGCCGCTGGCGCGGGGCCAGGGCCTGGGCGCCCTTCTGCCAGGCGTCCGAGAGGGCCACCACGTGATCGATCTGGACGGCGGCACTGCTGTCCTGGCCGCGGCGGAACTCGATGAGCTTTCCCGTATAGGGCTCCTGGAAGTGTCCTGCGGAGATGCGGCACTTCGAGCCTTCCGCAAAGACAGCGCCGGCCAGGTCCCGGCGGAGGATGTCATTACGCGTGTCGCAGCCGTTGCGGTCAACGTCGAGCCAGGCCTGCCCGAAAGCCTCGCGGCTGTAGTTGTCCTTGCCTGCCCGGCCTTTGACGGGAAGGTCTTCCAACGCATCCGCGGCTGAGCCCCGGGGCACTTCATGGACCGCCGCCACCGGTTTCATCCACGCGGCATCAAATACGGGAGCCGCTGTGGGGCCGTCCGCCGCGGGTGCGGCAATGTTGAATTGCCCTGCTGTTAAAAACCAGCCCAGTAGCCCCAGGGCAGCGACACCGCCCACTGCCAGCAGTGCCCAGGCCTGCCGGGAACGGCGTCGCGCCCGCCGGTAGGCGGACCAACTGACGGTCACTGGACTGCAGTTCGGGGGCGGGAGTGGTGCACCCCATGAGCCTAGGTCAGAGGGAACCGCCGCCCTCGGATATCCACAGTGTGCAGGACGAGTGAGGGTTCACGCCGTCACCGCTACAACTCCCGTGACACCCTCTTGAGATCCTCCTCGGCGACGGCCAGCAAACTTTCAAGCTGCTGCACCCGTTCAGCGGTGACGTCGCCCGAAGCATGGGCGGCCTTGGCGCCGTCCAGCAGCCGGAGCGCTTCCTTGTGATTGGCCTTCGCTACGTCAAATGCGTGTTCCAGCGTGGTTTCGTGCTCAAGGGCCTGATCGTTTTCCATTCCCCAAGTGTGGGCCCGATTCCCGGCTGATTCCAGAGAACCAGCCGGGAATTCACCCAAGAGGAACACGAAAGGTCAGACGGCGATGGCCGCCAGGGCCTTGGCGCTCTCCTTGGCAGGGAACGACGGCGGGTTCACGCCGGCCATTTCTTCCATGACCCGGACCACCTGGCAGCTGTAGCCGAATTCGTTGTCGTACCAGACATAGACCACCAGGTTCTTATCGGTGGAGACCGTAGCGAGTCCGTCGACGATGCCGGCACGGCGGGAACCGACGAAGTCGGTGGAGACGACTTCAGGGGAATCGATGTAGTCGATCTGCTTGCGCAGGTCCGAGTGCAGCGACATCTCGCGAAGGTAGTTGTTGACCTCGTCCTTGGTGGTCCCGTTTTCCAGGCTCAGGTTCAGGATGGCCAGCGACACATCCGGGGTAGGGACGCGGATGGAGCTGCCGGTGAGCTTGCCGAGCAGCTCGGGCAGGGCCTTGGCAACTGCCTTCGCGGCTCCGGTTTCGGTGATGACCATGTTCAGGGCAGCGGAGCGGCCCCGGCGGTCGCCCTTGTGGAAGTTATCGATCAGGTTCTGGTCGTTGGTGAACGAGTGGACCGTCTCAACGTGGCCGTGGATCACGCCAAACTTGTCGTTGAGGGCCTTCAGCACCGGGGTGATGGCGTTCGTGGTGCAGGACGCCGCAGAGACGATCGTGTCCGTGTCCTCGATGGTGCCGTGGTTGATGCCGTGGACGATGTTCTTCAGCTCGCCCTTGCCCGGTGCGGTGAGCAGGACGCGGGCGGCGCCCTTGCTCTGCAGGTGCTGGGAGAGGCCTTCGGCGTCGCGCCAGCGGCCGGTGTTGTCCACCACCAGGGCGTTGTTGATGCCGTAGGCGGTGTAGTCAATGGTGGCGGGATCGTTCGAGTAGATGACCTGGATCCGGACGCCGTTTGCCGTGATGGTGTTGGCCTCCTCGTCGACGCGGATGGTGCCTTCGAAGGAGCCGTGCACGGAGTCGCGGCGCAACAGGCTGGCGCGCTTCAGCAGGTCGTTGTCGGAGCCGCGGCGGACCACGATGGCGCGCAGGCGCAGGCCGTGGCCGCCACCGGCCTTTTCGACCAGCAGGCGGGCGAGGAGCCGGCCAATGCGTCCGAAACCGTAGAGGACGACGTCGGTGCTGGTGCGGTCGTCGCCGCCCCGCTTGCCCACGACGTCGGCCAGCTCGGCGCGGAGGAACTCTTCAAGGGTGGCGCCGTTGCCCTCTTCCTTGAACTTCTGGTTGAGCCGGGCAATGTCGATGGCCGCGGCGCCGAGCTCCAGCCCGGCAAGGGTGTTCAGCAGGGGTGCGGTCTCCTCGAGGAGGAGTTCGTCCTTGCTCATCCGGCGGGCGAAACGGTGTGCCTTGAGGATGTTCATGGTGGACTTGTTGATCAGGCTCCGGCCATGGATGCTCGTGACCACGTTGTTTTCGCGGTACAGCCGGCCGATCACCGGAATCATGGCCTCGGCGAGGGCCTCGCGGCCCATCCACGTATCAAGACAAGAATCTGACGTCTGGCTCACAGAAATACCTTCCTCGGTTCAGCCGCATACGTCCTCGTATGCGGATGTAGGCCACCTGATGATGTCCAGGGGCATCCACGCCTGCGGAGTTCGGCCCCCAGGCGCCTGGATCGTGTGCAAAGAAAAACCGCCGGATGCGAACGCAATTCCAGCGGAAGAACCCCTACGTCCGGAATCCATTCTAATTTGGCGCGGCCCGGGGAACAGGCCCGCCGGGCGTGAAATCACTCACACGGCGTTCAGTTGTGAAGTGCGGCGTAGAGGTTGAGGCTGCAGGAGAAGACCACCCAGGAGAAGTAGGGCAGCACCAGCAGCCCGGCCAGGCCGTTCACCGGGCCAAACCGCAGGATCAGGAACACCAGGCATCCCGCCAGTCCGGTGAGGACCACCAGTGCGGCCCAAAGGGCGGCCGGGCCCAGCAGCGGGTAAAGGCCGAAGTAGCTCAGCGGCCAGGCGGCATTGAGCACCAGCTGGATCAGGTAGCCGGCCATGGTGCCGCCGGTGAGCGCCCCTTTCCGCCAGACCAGCCAGGCGGCAACGGCGATACTGGCGTACAGCAGCAGCCACACGGAGCGGAACATCCATTGCGGCGGCATCCAGGGTGCCTGCACGGAGGCCGCGAACCAGCCGTGCATGTTCAGCAGGATCGGAACCGTGGCCAATGCCCAGGCCGTGACGGAGAGGGCAAGGAAGGCCAGCAGGCCCAGGACCTGCGTGGGCAGGTTGCGGGTCTGGGGTCCGGCGGGTCGGCCGGCCGGCTGCGGATCGGTATTTGCGGGCACGGTTCAGGATCCCCAACACATCTTCCAAGGTCAAACCGGTTGTGCGGATGGGACAGCCGGTACGCCGGGTTCTGTTCCCCCGTGCCGTTGCCGGCACGGGGGCGACGGCCATCCATCTACGGGTACCGTTGCCGGCACCCTCTAGCGGCCTACCCGGACACTCGGGCGGGCAGCCCTCAAACGTGCCCTGTCTGGCCTTGCTCCGGGTGGGGTTTACCTAGCCTTCCCGGTCGCCCGGGAAGCTGGTGGTCTCTTACACCACCGTTTCACCCTTACCTGCTGCTTTCCGAAAACGGAAAAAGCAGGCGGTCTGTTCTCTGTGGCACTTGCCTGCGGGTTACCCCGAGTGGGCGTTACCCACCACCCTGCCCTGTGGAGCCCGGACGTTCCTCGAGCCACTTTCGTGACGCGCGGCCGCCTGGCTGTCCCATCCGCTTCCAGTCTACCGGCGCCGGCGGCTGCTGGTGCCGCCGGTAGGATCGGACGGTGCTGATTCTGCTCCCCCCTTCAGAAGGCAAGACCCCCGCGGTCAACGGTGCCGCCGTGGATTGGTCGTCCTTGGGCTTTCCCGGCCTCAACCCTGCGCGGGCGAAGGTACTGGAGGCGCTGGGAACCGTCAGTGCCCACGAGGACGCCCTCGACCTCCTGGGCGTGGGCGCATCGCTGCGTGACGACGTCGTACGCAACACGCGGCTGCACGCTGAACCGGCGGCCCCTGCGCACCGCATCTACTCCGGCGTCCTTTACGATGCCCTTGGTTACCGGACCATGACGCCGGCGCAGCGGCGCAAGGCTGATGAGTCGGTGCTGGTGGTATCGGCCCTGTGGGGCGCCATCCGCTTCGGCGACTCTGTGCCCGCCTACCGGCTGTCGATGGGGACGGCGCTGCCCGACGTCGGACGCCTCGCCACGTTCTGGAAGCCGCAGCTTTCCGAGGCCCTCGCCTCCGTCGTGGGGGACCAACTGCTGGTGGACTGCCGGTCCAGCACCTACGCGGCAGCGTGGGCTCCGCCGGCAGGACAGACGGTGTCCGTGAATGTCTTCACCGACGCCGGGGGCGTGCGGAAAGTCGTCAGCCACTTTGCCAAGCACACCCGCGGCGAGCTGGCCCGGCACCTGCTCTCGCGCCGCGGCAAAGCGCCCTCAACGCCTGCCGGCCTCCTGAAGGCCGCACAGGAGCGGTGGACTGCGGAGCTCGTGCCCGGAACTGCCCGGAAGCCCCATGCGCTGAACGTCATCCTGCCGGGCTGAGGCTCCCCTGCCCAACGGTTAGCGCCCCGCGCCGTTTGGCCGGGGAAGACGGCGCCAGCTGCTGCGTACCTGGGTCAGGCCCACTCCTCCGAGCGGACCAGGATGGCACCTGAGTCTGGGCAGAAGACGATGTCGTCAACGGAAGCGGCGGTGATCTCCGCGAGGTCGCCGGGGCTGAGCTTCATGCCTGAGGCCTCCGAGGTGCCGTGGAACAGACGGGCAGCGCCCACGCCACGTTTGGCCAGGGTCTTCTCATAAATGGCCAGCATCCCGGCGTCCAGTCCGGCGGCGAACTCATTGCGCCTGCCCCGCACGTCTGCAGCCTCCGCGTCGACTGCGGTGAGCTCCTTGTCCAGCTCCGCACGAATACTGCCGAATGAGCCCTGGATATCGTCCACGATCTGCTGCTGCGCAGACTGCCGCTCACGGAGCGTGTCCAGGCGTTCCAGGACTTCCAACTCCACGTCTTCGAGGTCCGAACGCCTTCTGTTGAGCGAGGCGATGTCCTTCTGGAGTGCCACCAGGTCCTTGGACAGGCCGGTCCCGCTGTTCAGGCGCGCTTCGTCGCGCTCAATGCGTGTGGCCACCTGCTCGACGTCCGCCTCGGCCCGCTTCAGCTCGGCTTCGGCGTCGTGCACGGCAACTTTCGCGGCACCGAGTTCGCCGCTGGCCACGGAGAGGGCAGCTTCAAGGTCCTTGATCCGGGGATCGTTTTCCAGCGAACGGCGGCGGCTGGCCAGGGCTTTGAGCTTTGCATCCAGGCCTTGCAGGTCGAGCAACTTGATCTGTTCCGCCGGTGCTGCCTTTGCCACTGTTACCTCCGCTTGATCCCTCCGGCCGGGCCGGGCACCTTGCCGGCGCTTCCTCGACTCTAGCGCCTGGACCGCTTCCCTGCGTGGCCGGCTACGCGAAAGGTCAGCCCGGAGTAAGGATGAAGTCCCACGGATCACTGTTGGTGGCGCTGACCTGGATTTCGACGTCGTGCCCCTGGTCGGCGAGGACGTTGCCCAAGGCCGCCGCGGCGGCCGGAAGCCAGAGCCATTCGCTGGCGAAGTGGGACACATCCACGAGGTAGGGGCGTCCGTTCAGCGCGGCTTCCCGCGCCTCCGAAGCCGGGTGGTGCCGAAGGTCGGCCGTGACGTAGACGTCGGCGTTGCTGGCCCGGACTTCGTTAAACAGCGAATCGCCCGCGCCACCGCACACAGCGATCCGCCGGACCAGGCCGTCCTTGTCACCGGAGACGCGCACTCCCCCGGCTACGGACGGCAGGATGCCGAACACCCTGGCCGCGAAATCGCCCAGTGTCATGGCGTCCTCGAGGTCCCCTACGCGTCCAATTCCCTCCTCCGGCAGCCCGTTGGCCGCCAGCGTAAGCGGGGCAACGTCCTGGAGACCCAGCGCGTCAGCCAGCACATCAGACACACCCCCGACGGCGGAATCACCGTTCGTGTGAACCGTCAGCAGGGCGGTTCCGGACTCGATCAGCCGGTGGACCGCCCGGCCTTTGGGAGTCGTGGCCGCCACAGACGTGACCCCTTTAAGAAGCAGCGGATGATGGGTGATCAGGAGCTCTGCACCCCATTCGACGGCCTCTTCGATCACCTCCAGCGTGGGATCGACGGCGAACATCACCTTGGTGACCGGCGCTGCAGGGTGGCCCGCCACCAGGCCCACTTCGTCCCAGCCTTCGGCCAGGGATTCAGGCCACAGTTCCTCCACCGCGAGCAGCAGGTCTCCGAGGGTGGGAGCCCCGTCCGGCTCGTCGCCGGCCTGCCCGCCGAAGGAGGTGTCGCCGTCGTGCTCGTCCGGACCGGTAACGTCGGTGTCCACAGGTTCCATAGTCTTAGTTTTACCCCATCACCCGGCAGGCGCAGGCATGCCGCCGGTGTGACGCGGGACGCGCGGGGAATCATCCGGCGCTGCCAACCATTGAAGAGGTCATGAAAACTTTTGTTCTAGGCGGAGGCTGCTTCTGGTGCCTCGACGCCGTCTACCAGAAAACAAAGGGCGTCACGGCGGTGGTGTCCGGCTATACGGGCGGCCACGATCCGTACCCTGACTACTACTCAGTC
This sequence comes from Pseudarthrobacter sp. SL88, assembly GCF_026672455.1. NCBI lineage: Bacteria > Bacillati > Actinomycetota > Actinomycetes > Micrococcales > Micrococcaceae > Pseudarthrobacter > Pseudarthrobacter sp. SL88. The sequence goes on along the minus strand of NZ_JAPPRD010000001.1, from coordinate 1,566,658 downwards.
TGCAGCGGCACCACCGGTCACGCCGAGGTGGTCGCCGTGACCTTCGACGAGGAAATCATCCCGGCCGAGGTCATCCTGGACATGTTCTTCGCCCTGCACGACCCCACCACGCTGAACCGGCAGGGCTATGACGTGGGGACCCAGTACCGCTCCTCGATGTTCTACGAAACCACCGAGGAGAAGATTCTGTTCGAGGAAGCCATCGACCGGAACCAGGCCCTGTGGAGCCATCCGATCGTCACTGAGGTCAGCCGCCTCCCCCGGTTCCATGTTGCCGAGGAGTTCCACCAGGACTACTACGCAAAACATCCCGAGCAGGGCTACTGCCAGGTCATCATCAACCCCAAACTCGCCAAGGCCAGGAAATATTACTCTGCATGGCTTAACGCTTAGCCAGCATTACGCGGCCTCGTTAGGCTGACCTCAGTATTCACCCCTCAGAGATAGGCGTATCTACATGGCACGGATTTATGACGACGTAACGCAGCTGGTAGGCCGCACACCGCTGGTCAGGCTGAACCGGCTCAGCGAGGGGCTGGGTGCCACCGTTGCCGTAAAGCTTGAGTTCTACAACCCGGCCAACAGCGTGAAGGACCGCATCGGTGTGGCCATCATCGACGCTGCCGAAAAGTCAGGTGCGCTGAAGCCGGGCGGCACCATCGTCGAAGGCACCTCCGGCAACACCGGAATCGCCCTGGCCATGGTGGGTGCAGCCCGCGGCTACAAGGTCATCCTCACCATGCCCGAAACCATGTCCACGGAACGCCGTGTGATGCTCCGCGCTTTCGGTGCCGAAATCGTTCTGACGCCTGGATCCGAGGGCATGCGCGGTGCGGTGGAAAAGGCCCAAGAGATTGTGGCCAACACCGAAAACTCCATCTGGGCACAGCAGTTCGCCAACGAGGCCAACCCCCAGGTCCACCGTGACACTACCGCCGAGGAAGTCTGGGCCGACACCGACGGCGAAGTGGACGTCTTCGTCGCCGGCATCGGCACCGGCGGCACCATCACCGGCGTGGGCCAGGTCCTCAAGGAGCGCAAGCCCGGCGTCCAGATCGTGGCAGTCGAGCCCAAAGACTCCCCCATCCTCAATGGCGGCGCTCCGGGCCCGCACAAGATCCAGGGCCTGGGTGCCAACTTCATTCCCGAACTGCTGGACACCAACGTTTACGACGAGGTGCTGGACGCAACGCTTGAGGACTCCGTCCGCGTTGCCCGCGAACTTGGCGTCAAGGAAGGCATTCTGGGCGGCATCTCGTCCGGTGCCATCGTCTGGGGCGCCCTGGAGCTGGCTAAGCGCCCGGAAAACGCCGGGAAGCTGATTGTGGCCATCGTCTGCGATTTCGGTGAGCGGTACATCTCCACCGTTCTCTATGACGACATCCGCGGCTGATCAGACCGCCCTCCGCCCGTTTCCTGTAGAAAGAAGTTTGTGGGCTTTTTTGCACGACTAAAGGAAGACCTCGACGCCGCCAGGTCGCATGACCCGGCGTCGAGGGGTTCCGTCGAGAACTTTTTCGCCTATTCCGGCCTGCACGCCATCTGGATCCACCGGCTGACACACCGCCTGTGGCAGAACCCGGCACTGCGTTTTCCTGCCCGGCTCATTTCACAGCTTGGCCGATTCACCACCGGAATCGAGATCCACCCCGGCGCCACCATCGGCCGCCGGTTCTTTATCGATCACGGCATGGGCGTGGTCATCGGCGAAACCGCCGAGATCGGCGAGGACGTCATGATCTACCACGGCGTCACGCTGGGAGGCCGCTCGCTGGCCCGAATCAAGCGGCACCCCACCATTGGTGACCGCGTGACCATCGGGGCCGGCGCGAAAATCCTCGGCCCCATCACCATCGGCCGTGATAGCGCTGTGGGCGCCAACGCCGTGGTGGTCAAGGACGCTCCGCCGGAGTCGATCGTCACTGGCGTGCCTGCCAAATGGCGGCATCGTGACGCGCAGCGGGAGACCAAACCCGCCGTCGACCCCGCCGAGTACGACATCGAATACCGCATCTGACGCCCGGCCGGGCGCGCCCAATGAAGCCGGACGCACCATGGCCGGCGGCACGCAAAAGGCGGGCAGTTCCAGGATTTTCCGGGAACTGCCCGCCTTTTGCTGTGTGTCAGCGGATGCTAGTGAGTGTCTACCGCTTCGATCTCGGACTTGTCTTCGCCCCAGAGCGTGTGGAACGTACCTTCGGCGTCCACGCGGCCATAGGTGTGGGCACCGAACAGGTCGCGCTGGCCCTGGATGAGGGCGGCAGCGACGCGCTTGCGGCGCAGGCCATCGTAGTAGGCCAGCGAGGACGAGAACACAGGCACCGGGATGCCCAGCTGCACAGCGGTGGCCACGACGCGGCGCCAGGCCGGCAGTGCGTCCGCGATGGCCTTGGTGAAGGCCGGTGCAAACAGCAGGTTGGCGGGCTTCTCGTCTGCCGCGTAAGCCTTGGTGATGTCCTTGAGGAGTTCCGCACGGATAATGCAGCCGGCACGCCAGAGCGAGGCGATCTCATCCAGCTTCAGCTCCCAGCCGTATTCCTTGGCCGCGGAGGTCAGCATGTCCAGGCCCTGGGCGTAGGAAACGAGCTTGGAAGCGTAGAGCGCCTGGCGGACGTCTTCGACGAACGTCTCCGGGACTCCAACCGAAACCTCGTTGCCGGCCAGCAGTTCCTGGCCGAGCTTGCGCTGGCCCGCCTGCGAGGACAATGCACGGGCGAAGACTGATTCGGCGATGCCGGACACCGGCGAGCCCAGTTCCAGTGCGGAGATAACGGTCCAGCGGCCGGTACCCTTCTGGCCGGCAGCATCCACCACGACGTCGACGAAGGGCTTGCCTGTCTTGGCGTCCACGTGCCCCAGGACCTCAGCGGAGATTTCGATCAGGAAGGAGGACAGGTCGCCCTTGTTCCACTCCGTGAAGATCTTGGACTGTTCGGCGGGCTCGATGCCTGCACCGGAGCGGAGCAGGTCGAAGGCCTCACCGATAACCTGCATGTCGGCGTACTCAATGCCATTGTGGACCATCTTGACGAAGTGGCCGGCGCCATCGGTGCCTACCCAAGCGCAGCAGGGCTCGCCGTCAACCTTGGCGGAGATCTTTTCGAGCAGGGGGCCGAGGGCCTTGTAGGACTCCTTGGAGCCGCCGGGCATGATGGACGGGCCGTTCAGTGCGCCTTCCTCGCCGCCGGACACGCCAACGCCCACGAAGTGCAGGTCCTTCTTGGCCAGGGCCGCTTCACGCCGGCGGGTGTCCTCGTAGTGCGAGTTGCCGGCGTCGATGATGATGTCGCCCGCTTCGAGAAGCGGCTCAAGCTGCTCGATGACCGAGTCGACCGGTTTGCCAGCCTTGACCATGATCAGCACCCGGCGAGGCTTCTCCAGCGAATCGACAAGCTCCTGCAGGGTCTCGGTGCGGACGAAGTCGCCTTCGGTACCGTACTTTTCCAGCAGGGTGTCCGTCTTTTCCACGGACCGGTTGTGCAGGGCCACGGTGAAGCCGTTGCGGGCCAGGTTACGGGCCAGGTTGGCGCCCATCACCGCGAGGCCGGTGACACCGATATGTGCAGACATCAAAACTCCAATTCATTGCGTACGGCGGAAAATGCGGCAGTCCTGCCCGGACGGGGCGGCGCTGCGCTGATCAAGCTGTCGGAATAAAGCATATATATTCTTCGGGTCGCAGGAAAGTAACGCCCACCCAGTGGACCAGACCGGGCCTGCCGCGGTCCATCCCAGGAGCATGGCCGGGCGCTGCTGCGCACTAGGCTTGCAGCATGACAAGCAGCCTGCACCACCGTGCCATCGAAAATCTTGGCACCCGCATTATCTCGGGTGAATTGCCCGCAGGCCACCTCATGCTTGCAGAACAGCTCGAAGTCGAGCTGAAGGTTTCCCGCTCGGTGATCCGGGAAGCTGTCCGTGTGCTGCAGTCCCTGGGGCTGGTGGAGACCACCAAACGGGTGGGTATCCGCGTCCTGCCCGCCAGCCGGTGGAATCCGTTCGATCCACAGGTCATTCGCTGGCGGCTGGCAAGCAGCGCCCGCGGCGCCCAGCTGCGGTCCCTTGCAGAACTCCGCGCGGCCGTTGAGCCTGTGGCGGCTGAGCTGGCGGCCCAGAATGCACCCGCGCCGCTGCGCCTGGAGCTGGTTGACGTTGCCTACGCCATGCGGGACGCCGGCAACAGAGGTGAGGTGCCCCGCTTCCTTGAGCTCGACATCCACTTCCACTCGCTGCTGCTTTCCGGCTCCGGGAACGAGATGTTCGCGAACCTGATGGGTCAGGTGGCCGAGACGCTGACAGGACGTACCGTCCACGGTCTCATGCCCGACCACCCGCACGAAGCCGCCCTGCAGTGGCACGTGGATGTTGCAGAAGCAATCTCGCGGGGCGACGCGGCCGCTGCCCGAGAGGCATCCGACCACATCATGCGCAGGACGATGTCGCAAATGTCCGATTCCTGGACCGAACAGCCACGGGTTTTCATCCCGGTGAAGCGCTGAGCGGCACGGGCGGCAGCAGGTTAGCGCTTTCTTCGCTTCCCCGGCGGCACACAGTCCGGAATGACTTTTTGTTTCCGGAACTTCACTGTATATTCATTTCAGGCCCTCCACCGCGGCATCCCCCAATAGTCGCGGTGGAGGGTTTTCCAATGCCCGGAAGCCTCGCGCTGCCTATTCCCGCCCCCTAAGCGGCGTCCGCCACGGCATCCCGCAGCCGCCATCCTCCGCCGAGCCCGTCCCGCTCAAGCAGCATGGTGGTCAGCGCTGAGCGGGCGTTGCTTCCCAGGCGTACCTGGACCTGCAGGACCTCCACGTCCACCCTGCTCCGGCCCTTGGGCATCCGGCGGTTGGTCTCCCACCAGTTGACCCGTTCGAACCACCTGACCGGTTCGGCGCCCAGCAGCCACTCCCGCCCCCGGCAAACCACAGATGCAGGTATTCCATTGCCGCCGTCGCGGACTATCACGTGTTCCATGCCCTGTACGTTATGGCGGGGGTCTGACACCGCACTCCGGCTGGACCATGCCGGCATTGTGCCTGCAAAGGGAAAGGAAAAACCCGCCTGCCGTGCGTCGGGAAGCATGGCAGGCGGGTTATTGGTGGGTCCTACCGGGATCGAACCGATGACATCCACGGTGTAAACGTGGCGCTCTACCAGCTGAGCTAAAGACCCTTGCCATTGGATTGCTTTCGATAAGCCGCAAACCAACGAACATAGACTCTACCGGACAGAGGCGGCTAAACGCGAATCGGGATCACGGGCCTGACTTATGGGTATTCCGGCAGGTCAGAGCGGTGGGAGCCGTTCCGCCAACCATTTCAGTGATTCGCTCACGCCGGCCTCAAGCTTGATGGTGGCTTTGTCGTCCCCGCGGGTCTCGCCGCGGTTGATGATCACCACCGGTTTGCCTTCCTTGGCTGCATGGCGGACAAAACGCAGGCCGCTCATGACGGTCAGGGATGAACCGGCCACCACCAGGGCCGCAGCCTCATCCACCATCGCATAGGACCGTTCGACACGGTCCTTGGGCACGTTCTCCCCGAAGTACACGAAGTCCGGTTTCAGTGTCCCGCCGCACGCAGGGCAAACTGCAACGACGAAGCCGCCAATCAGGCCCAGGTCCTCCACCGTGGCGTCCGCGTCCGGGGCCATCTCCACGAGGCCTGATGCCTCGGCCTGCTCCAGGAAACCCGGATTGAGTTCACCCAGCATGCCGGCCAGGAGCCCACGGGAGTAGGTGCGGCCGCAATCGAGGCAGACCACCTGGTCATACCGGCCGTGGAGGTCCACCACATTGGTGCTTCCTGCGTCCTCATGGAGCCGGTCTACATTCTGCGTAATGAGGCCCGTCAGGTATCCCCGGCGCTCGAGCTCTGCTGCCGCGAGGTGTCCATGGTTGGGGTCGGCATGGCGGAGGTGGGACCAGCCGATGTGGTTCCGTGCCCAGTACCGCTGCCTGTTAGCCGGGTCCCTGACGAACTCCTGGTAGGTCATGGGCGAGCGTGGCGGGGACCCGGGCCCGCGGTAGTCGGGAATCCCGGAATCAGTGCTCAGGCCCGCCCCTGTGAGCAAGGCGAACGGCGCCCCCGACAGGAGGTCGCGGATCAGGCCCAGGACCTCAAGGTCCCGGCTGGATGGGTGCGCCGGTTCGACGCGCGGCATGCTGGCGAACCCGGTGAGTCCCACCCCATGCCGCCCCTTTTCCACTGCTGTCAGGCCTGTTCCAGCCCGGCCAGCGCGGTGCGGTAGGCGGAGAAGTCACGTGCCTGGCCGCGGGGGTTGACCACGGTGTACCGGATGACGCCGCCGGCATCGATGATGAACGTGCCACGCTTGGCCATGCCACTGTCTTCATCGAAGACACCGTAGGCGCGGGCAACGCCGCCGTGTGGCCAGAAGTCAGCGAGCAGGTCGAAGCTGTAGCCTTCCTGCCCGGCGTATGCCCGGAGGCTGAACTTGCTGTCGACGGAGACAGCCACGACGGCGGCATTCGAGTCCTCAAACGAGGCGAGGTTATCCCTGATCTCGCAGAGTTCGCCCGTGCAGATGCCGGAAAAGGCAAACGGGTAGAAGACCAGTACAACGTTCTGGCCGCGGAACGACGATAGCCGGACCGGTTCGCCAAACTGGTTGGAAAGTTCAAAGTCCGGCGCCGGGTCGCCGGCAGCCAGCAGGGTGGTGGCAGCAGCAGGCGCAGGCGTCACTTGTTCTTCCTGCTGACCAGCCTTGTTGCGCTCCAGTCCTTGGAGACCCCGGCCGACGTAGTGACGTGCAGCCCGGCGGTGGGCGCTGCTTCCTGGATGTCGGCAGGCGAGACGTATCCGTCCCGGCCGGACTTCGGCGTCAGGATCCAGACCACACCGCTTTCACTGAGGGTGGTCAGCGAGTCCATCAGGCTGTCCACCAGGTCACCGTCGCCGTCACGCCACCAGAAAATGACGGCGTCCGCCACTTCATGGTCATCCTCGTCGAGCATGTCTGCGCCGGTGAGGTCCTCGATGTCGTCACGCAAGTCGAAGTCGACGTCGTCGTCGTAACCGAACTCCTGAATCAGATCCCCATTTTTGAAACCCAATTTTTCCGCCACATTTACCGAAGTGGCGGCGTCGGCCTCGCTCACGTGTTCCTCCAATACGTTTGATATGCAGTCTGCATAGTGATTTCCATTACTCCCAAGCCAACACCCTTTGTGCCTGCGCTTCAAGCTGGCATACCCGGAATTGCGCATATTCTGCGTCACACCGGGGCTTTCTGCCTGCGTCGCAGCGGCCCTTCGTCACACAACCAGTATGACGGCGAAATACAACTGTCGCGCCAAAGCCACGGCTACGCATCGGCTTGCCCCGGCGGTTAGAGTGGCTGATGACGACTATGCCTGCAGGACAACAACCTTGTAACTCCGTGCAGACGTAGGAGCTCTAGGAACCCTGCCCGGCACACATGACCGGGCTGATGTAACCGATACGTCGCACACGGCGTACGTTTGCCGGGCAGTCACCCTGCCTGGCCTGAGTGCGCCGATCTATGCGCGCAAAGAGAGGTTGGACGTGGCTGCAGGAGAAGATACCTCCCATATCCTCAGCGGGTTGACTGACCAGCTGCCTGATCGTGATCCGGAAGAGACTGCGGAGTGGGTTGAGTCCCTGGATGCGTTGATCCGGGAACAGGGTACCGAGCGTGCCCAGTACATTATGCGGAGCCTGCTGCAGCGTGCGGGCGCGCAGAGTGTCGGGGTGCCGATGGTGACCACCACCGATTACGTGAACACGATCCCGGTGGACCAGGAAGCACCGTTCCCGGGCAACGAAGAGTACGAACGCCGGTATCGGGCGTACATGCGGTGGAACGCCGCGGTCATGGTGCACCGGGCGCAGCGGCCCGAGATCGGGGTGGGCGGGCATATCTCCACCTACGCCGGTGCCGCGACCCTCTACGAGGTCGGTTTCAACCACTTCTTCCGTGGCAAGGACGCCCCCGGCGGCGGGGACCAGGTCTTCTTCCAGGGCCATGCCTCCCCCGGCATGTACGCCCGTGCGTTCATGGAAGGGCGCCTGACCGAGGAGGACCTGGACGGGTTCCGGCAGGAAAAGTCCCGGGCCGGCCATGCCCTGTCCTCCTACCCGCACCCGCGCCTGATGCCGGACTTCTGGGAATTCCCCACCGTGTCCATGGGTATCGGCCCGATGAACGCGATCTACCAGGCCCAGTCCAACCGGTACCTGCACAACCGCGGCCTGAAAGACACCTCTGACCAGCAGGTCTGGGCGTTCCTGGGCGACGGGGAAATGGACGAGCCCGAGTCCCGCGGCCTGCTCCAGCTCGCCGCGAACGAGAACCTGGACAACCTGAACTTCGTGATCAACTGCAACCTCCAGCGCCTCGACGGGCCGGTCCGGGGCAACGGGAAGATCATGCAGGAACTCGAAGCGTTCTTCCGCGGCGCGGGCTGGAACGTGATCAAGGTCGTCTGGGGCCGGGAATGGGATGACCTCCTCACCCGGGACACCAACGGGTCCCTGGTGAAGATCATGAATGAAACCCCCGACGGGGACTACCAGACCTACAAGGCCGAATCCGGCGGGTTCGTCCGCGAGCACTTCTTCGGCAAGGACCCCGCCACCAAGGACATGGTCGCGGACCTCACCGATGACCAGATCTGGAACCTCAAACGCGGCGGCCACGACTACCGCAAGGTCTACGCAGCCTACAAAGCCGCCACCGAATTCAAGGGCAAACCCACCGTCATCCTCGCCAAAACCGTCAAAGGCTACGGACTCGGACCGCACTTCGAGGGCCGCAACGCGACCCACCAGATGAAGAAGCTGACCCTTGATGACCTGAAGAAGTTCCGCGACCACCTGCGGATCCCGGTCACCGACGAGCAGCTCGAGCAGGACACCTACCGCCCTCCGTACTACCACCCGGGCACGGACGCTCCGGAAATCAAGTACATGATGGAGCGCCGCGCAGCCCTCGGCGGGTCGGTGCCGGAACGCCGTTCCAAGCACGCCGAGATCGTGCTGCCGGAAGCGAAGACCTACGAGGTTGCCAAGCGCGGCTCCGGGAAGCAGCAGGCCGCCACCACCATGGCGTTCGTCAGGCTCCTGAAGGACCTGATGCGGGATAAGAACTTCGGCAAGCACATCGCCCCGATCATCCCGGATGAGGCCCGTACGTTCGGTATGGATGCGTTCTTCCCCACCGCCAAGATCTACAACCCCAAGGGCCAGAACTACCTCTCCGTGGACCGCGACCTGGTCCTGGCCTACAAAGAATCCCCCGCAGGCCAGCTCATCCACCCCGGCATCAACGAAGCCGGCGCCGTGGCAGCCTTCACCGCCGCCGGCACCGCCTACGCCACCCACGGCGTACCCCTGGTCCCGGTCTACGTGTTCTACTCCATGTTCGGCTTCCAACGCACCGGCGACGCCTTCTGGGCCGCAGCAGACCAAATGACCCGCGGCTTCATCATCGGCGCCACCGCAGGACGCACCACCCTCACTGGCGAAGGCCTCCAACACGCCGACGGCCACTCCCCCCTGCTCGCCTCCACCAACCCCGCAGTAGTCACCTACGACCCCGCCTACGGCTACGAAATGGGCCACATCATCCGCGACGGCCTCGAACGCATGTACGGGCCGGACTCGGATGACCGGAACCTGATGTACTACCTCACGGTCTACAACGAGCCGATCGTCCAGCCGGCAGAACCTGCCGAACTCGACGTCGAAGGCGTCATCAAGGGCATTTACCTGCTCGCCCCGGCAAAGATCGACGGCCCCCGCACCCAGATCCTGGCCTCCGGCGTGTCCGTGCCCTGGGCCCTCGAAGCCCAGCGCATCCTCGCCGAAGACTGGTCCGTCTCCGCCGACGTCTGGTCCGTCACCTCCTGGAACGAACTCCGACGCGACGGCCTCGCCGCCGAAGAAGAAGCCTTCCTCAACCCCGAACAACCCGCCCGGGTCCCGTTCGTCACCCAGCAGCTCGAAGGCGCCACCGGCCCCGTCGTCGCCGTCTCCGACTACATGAAAGCCGTCCCCGACCAGATCCGCCAATTCGTCCCCAACGAATACGCCACCCTCGGCGCCGACGGCTTCGGCTTCTCCGACACCCGCGCAGCAGCCCGCCGCTTCTTCAAAAACGACACCCACTCCATCGTGGTGCGTGCCCTGGAGATGCTGGCACGCCGCGGCGAAGTGGATGCCGGCGCCCCGGTCAAGGCGATCGAGAAGTACAAGCTGCTCAACGTCAATGCCGGCACCACCGGCAACACCGGAGGCGAGGCCTGACCTCACCCTCAGGGAGTTCGACCCGATATGCGGACTTCATCGGTGCTGAAGTGGCATAACTGACCTCGAACTCCTTCCGGCAGCAGCAACGACGGCGGCCCCCGCACCACGCGCGGGGGCCGCCGTCGTCCGTTTCCGGGCACTGGCCGCTGTGACACAGGGCAAAGCGTGTTGTAGCCTTCGCACAAATGGAGCTTGCCGGTTGCTGGCCGTATGCTCGGAGAATGCCAGCACCATCCACGCAGCCCGCGAAGCGTAAACCGTCCCAGCCGAAGGTCACTCCGGAAAAGTCCGAAACCCTCAAGAAGCTGCGGGCCAACGTGGGCCAGCTCTCCACCACCACCATGCGGCAACTGGAACAGGCGCTGCCTTGGTACAGCCGTCTGAGCGCCGATGAACGGTCGGCGCTGGGCATGGTGGCCCAGAACGGCATCGCCGCGTTCGTCACCTGGTATGAGCGTCCCAGCTCCCCCTCCTGGATCCTGACCGACGTGTTCGGCACCGCTCCCACCGAGCTGACGCGGTCCATCAGCTTGCAAAAGGCGCTGCAGCTCATCCGGATCGTCGTTGAAGTGGTCGAAGACCAGGTGCCGGTCATCGCGCCCGAGGCGGACCAGCCCTCGCTGCGGGAGGCGGTGCTGCGATATTCGCGCGAAGTGGCTTTCGCCGCAGCCGATGTCTACGCCCGCGCGGCCGAATCCCGGGGTTCCTGGGACACGCGGCTTGAAGCGCTCATTGTCGATGCCATCCTGCGGGGTGAAAACACGGATGCCCTGCGCTCCCGGATCGCAGCGCTCGGCTGGAAGGCGCAGGAGCGTTTCACCGTAATGGTGGGCAATTCCCCCTCTGAGCCCAGCGCCAGCTACGTCAGTGAACTGCGGCGGATGGCGGGCCGGTACGCCGAAGATGCGCTGGTGGGAATCCAGGGGGACCGTCTGATCCTCATCCTCGGCGGCGTGCAGGACCGCGAAACTGCTTATGTGAAGCTCAGCGAAATGTTCGCCCCGGGGCCGGTAGTGTACGGCCCCGAAGCCAGTTCGCTGCTGGAGGCCAGCCGCTCGGCGCAGTCAGCCTTCGCAGGCCTGACGGCGGCACGCGCCTGGCCCTCGGCGCCGCGTCCCGTGGCCGCGGACGACCTCCTTCCCGAGCGTGTCATCTCGGGTGACGACGCGGCCCGCCGCTCCCTCGTCAAGAACATCTACCGGCCCCTCCTGGCCGCTTCCAACGGCCTGGTGGAGACGCTTGGTACTTACCTTGAACTGGGCCATTCGCTCGAGGCCACAGCACGTGAACTCTTCGTCCACGCCAACACAGTGCGGTACCGGTTGAAGCGGGTTTGCGACGTCACCGGGTGGGATCCGCTCCTGCCGCGCGAAGCATTCGTCCTGCAGGCGGCCCTCGTCGTGGGGCGCCTTTCCGGGCCGCCGAAGTCCGCCACGGAGCGGCAGCCGTCCCGGAATCAGACCTGAGGCGTTGTAGACTTCCTACAACCTGACCCCGTGAGGTTGGTGCGGACAAACACCGCTGGACCACACAGTAATTTGGAAAGCTGGTTACGTGCTTGCAATAGTCTGCCCTGGACAGGGCTCACAGACCCCGGGTTTCCTTGCCCCTTGGCTGGAACTGCCCCCGGTGGCAGGCCAGCTGGCCGCCCTCAGCGAGATCGCGGGGATCGACCTGACCGCCCATGGCACCACCTCGGATGAGGAAACCATCAAGGACACTGCCGTTGCGCAGCCCCTGATCGTCGCCGCCGGACTCATCGCAGCTTCCTCGCTTTTCGACGTCGAACTCAGCTCCCTGCCGGTGGTCCTGGCAGGCCACTCCGTTGGCGAAATCACCGCCTCGGCCCTGGCCGGCGTCCTCACCAAGGACGAAGCCATGACGTTTGTCCGCGAACGCGCAAACAGCATGGCAGCCGCCGCTGCCGTCACGCCCACGGGCATGAGCGCCATCGTGGGTGGCGATCCCGCGGAAGTCCTGGCAGCCATTGAGGCTGCCGGCGCCACGCCAGCCAACGTCAACGGGGCAGGCCAGACCGTAGCCGCCGGTACCTTCGAACAGCTCAAGGCCCTGGCGGATAACCCGCCGGCCAAGGCGCGGGTCATCCCACTCAAGGTCGCCGGCGCCTTCCACACGAGCCACATGTCCCCCTCCGTCAGCGCCCTGCAGGCCATTGCGCCCCAGCTGAAGCCGCAGGCCCCCACCGTGCCGCTGCTGTCCAACTACGACGGCGGCGAAGTCACCGACGGTACTGCCGCCGTCGAAAGCCTGATCGCCCAGGTGTCACGGCCGGTGCGCTGGGACCTCTGCATGGAATCCCTGGTCCGGCGCGGCGTCACCGGAGTCATTGAACTGGCCCCGGCCGGTACCCTTGCCGGACTGGCCAAACGCGGCATGCCCGGCGTCAAGACCGTGGCGGTCAAGACCCCCAATGACCTCTCCGCCGCGCTGGCACTCTTCGCAGAACTGGAGGGCGGCGCATGAGCGTTCCCACGCTGAAGCAGGCTCCCCTGCAGGAGCACACCCGTATCCTGGGACTGGGCGCCTACCGCCCCGATGTCATCGTCACCAACGACGACGTCTGCCAGTGGATCGACTCGTCGGATGAGTGGATCCGCCAGCGCACGGGCATCGTGACGCGGCACCGCGCAGCGGCTGACGTCAGCGTCATCGACATGGCCGAGGGCGCTGCCCGTGAAGCCCTGGCGAAGGCAGGCATCGAAGCCACGGACCTTGGCGCTGTCATCGTGTCCACCGTGACGCACCCGTATGCAACCCCGTCAGCGGCTGCAAGCCTTGCGGACCGGCTCGGGGCAACGCCCGCGCCCGCCTTCGACATCTCGGCAGCCTGCGCCGGGTACTGCTACGGCATCGCCCAGGCTGACGCTCTCGTCCGCTCCGGGGCCGCAAAGTACGTCCTCGTGGTCGGCGCCGAGAAGCTGTCCGATGTCATCGACAACCGCGAACGCACCATTTCATTCCTCCTCGGCGACGGTGCCGGCGCCGTGGTGATCGGGCCGTCCGACACTCCCGGAATCGCACCCTCCGTCTGGGGCTCGGACGGCAGCAAGTGGGATGCCATTGGCATGACCCGTTCCTTGCTCGATGTCCGGGACCTGGGCATGGCCGCCCGCCAGTCCGATTCCACCGGCGACCTTGCCCTCCTGGAAGAAGCACAGGAACTCTACCCCACCCTCCGGCAGGACGGCCAGACCGTTTTCCGGTGGGCCGTATGGGAAATGGCCAAGGTTGCCCAGCAGGCCCTGGACGCTGCCGGCGTGGAGGCCGACGACCTGGTGGCCTTCATCCCCCACCAGGCGAACATGCGCATCATCGACGAGATGGTCAAGAAGCTGAAGCTGCCAGAGACGGTTACAGTTGCACGGGACATTGCCGACGCCGGCAACACGTCCGCGGCTTCCATTCCGCTGGCAACCCACCGCCTGCTGCAGGAAAACCCGGAGCTCAGCGGCGGGCTGGCCCTGCAGATCGGCTTCGGTGCGGGTCTGGTTTTCGGCGCACAGGTGGTTGTCCTTCCCTAGCATCGTCCCATCAAAGGGGCCGCATCCGCGGCCTGATCCATTTCCGGCAGCCCCTGCCGGCAATACAAGAAAAGGAGCCATCAATGGCTAGCAACGAAGAGATCCTGGCCGGCCTGGCTGAAATCGTCAACGAGGAAACCGGCCTGGCCCCCGAGGCCGTGGAGCTGGACAAGTCCTTCACCGAGGACCTGGACATCGACTCCATCTCGATGATGACCATTGTGGTCAACGCCGAAGAGAAGTTCGGCGTCCGCATTCCGGACGAAGAGGTCAAGAACCTCAAGACCGTTGGCGACGCCGTCAGCTTCATCGCCGGAGCACAGGCCTAGTTACAGCTTCCGCCGCTCCTGCGGCATGGCCAGGGCTGCCGGTCCGGATGACCGGGCCGGCAGCCCGCCGTATTTTCCAGCCACTTTTGCTTTACCTGGCGCCGGCCTCCACACCGGCCGCGCCGGCCATCAAGATGCGGGACCCTCCGGCAGACGGAGACGGTTTCCCACCGACGAAAGAGTGATCCCATGACACGCAAAGTAGTCATCACCGGACTGGGTGCCACCACACCCATCGGCGGCGATGTACCCACAATGTGGAAGAACGCGCTCAAGGGGGTCTCCGGTGCCCGCACCCTGGAGGACGACTGGGTGGCCAAGTATGAACTTCCCGTGCACTTCGCGGCACGCTGCAGCACCCCCGCCCTCGACGTCCTTTCGCGCGTCGAGGCAAAGCGCATGGACCCCTCCACCCAGTTCGGCGTGATCGCCGCCCGCGAGGCGTGGGCCGACTCAGGCATCACCGAGATCGACCAGGACCGGCTGGCCGTCGCGTTCGCCACCGGAATCGGCGGCGTCTGGACGCTGCTGGACGCCTGGGACACGCTGAAGGAAAAGGGCCCCCGCCGGGTCCTGCCAATGACCGTTCCCATGCTCATGCCCAACGGTGTTGCCGCGGCTGTGAGCCTCGACCTGGGTGCCCGGGCCGGCGCCCACACCCCTGTCTCGGCCTGCGCTTCCGGCACCGAGGCCATGCACCTGGGCCTGGAATTGATCCGCTCCGGCAAGGCTGACGTGGTCATGTGCGGCGGCGCCGAGGCTGCCATCCACCCCATGCCCCTGGCCGCGTTCGCCTCCATGCAGGCGCTCTCCCGTCGCAACGACGACCCCCAGGGCGCCTCCCGCCCGTATGACCTGGGCCGCGACGGCTTTGTGATGGGCGAAGGAGCCGGTGCCTTGGTCCTGGAGGCCGAGGAACATGCCCTCGCCCGGGGGCGCGCGCATCTACGGCGAACTGGCCGGCACGTCCGTGACCGCCGACGCCTACCACATCACGGCTCCGGACCCACAGGGCCTGGGCGCCACCCGCGCACTCAAGGCAGCCATGTTCGACGGCCGCATCCAGGCTGAGGATGTGGTCCACGTCAACGCGCACGCCACCTCCACCCCCGTCGGGGACAAGCCCGAGTACACGGCGCTCCGTGCCGCCCTGGGGAACCACATCGACAACGTTGCAGTCTCCGCCACCAAGTCGCAGATGGGCCACCTGCTAGGAGCCTCAGGCGCCGTGGAGGCGGTCCTGACGGTCCTGGCCGTCTACGAGCGCAAGGCTCCGGTAACGATCAACCTGGAAAACCAGGACCCCGAGATCCCGCTCGACGTCGTGACGTCCGCACGGGACCTTCCCGCCGGTAACATTGTGGCGCTCAGCAACTCGTTCGGCTTCGGTGGCCACAACGCCGTCGTTGCCGTCCGCAGCGTCTAGGACTCCGGCCGCCGGCCTTTCGGGCCGGCACTGCCGCAAAAGGAGGAGGCCCCGCCATCAGGCGGGGCCTCCTCCTTTTGCTATGGAGACTTCCGGTACTGCAGAAGGAACGACGGCGGTCAGCCCACCTGGTGGAGCCAGCGGACGGGCGCGCCCTCTGCGGCGTGCCGGAACGGTTCGAGTTCCTCGTCCCAGGCCTCGCCCAATGCGAGCGACAGCTCGTGATAGACGGCGGACGGATCGCCGGCGCCCGATTCATAGGCATAGCGGATCCGGTCCTCAGAGACCATGATGTTTCCGTGCACATCCGTGACGGCATGGAATATGCCCAGTTCTGGAGTGTGGGACCAGCGGCCGCCGTCGACGCCCTGGCTGGGTTCCTCAGTGACTTCGTAGCGCAGGTGGGCCCACCCGCGCAGCGACGACGCGAGTTTGGACCCGGTGCCGGGAGTACCGGCCCAGGACAACTCGGCCCGGAACATTCCGGGCGCGGCAGGCTGAGGGGTCCACTCAAGATCCGTGCGCTTATCCACAACGGATCCAATGGCCCACTCGACGTGAGGGCACAGGGCCGTAGGGGCCGAGTGAACAAACAGCACACCGCGGGTCAATGCAACAGACATTCCATCCTCCATAGCTATAGGTACGTCTTCCCCAACGACCTGTGCCTGGATGGAACTTCTGCGCCTTGTGCTGCGGCGGCTGTGTCCTGCCTGGTTATTCAGCTGTATTCAGATTAAATAGTGTCCGGACTCGATGTGCCGCAAGAGGCCTGAGAGCTTCAAGAGGCACTTGAAAGTTGCCGGACGTGACTCTTATTGTGCCGTACCCCGCCTGGTTACGCCAGTGCAATGCGCCTCACGTCGGTTCAGGCCCTCGGGTGGGCCTGCTGGTAGCTTTTACGCAGCCGGTCCACGGACACGTGGGTGTAGATCTGGGTGGTTGCAAGGCTGCTGTGGCCCAGGATTTCCTGCACGGCACGCAGGTCCGCGCCGCCGTCCAGAAGGTGGGTGGCCGCCGAGTGGCGCAGTGCGTGCGGACCCGATGCCGAGGTGTCCCCCATGGCTTCGAAGAGTCCATGGACAACGGAGCGGACCTGGCGCTGGTCCACCCGGCCACCCCGGAGCCCGAGGAACAACGCCGGCCCGCTGGTGTCCTTTGCCATCAGCGGCCGCCCCCGGCGCAGCCAGTCATCGACAGCCAGGGCAGCGGGTACACCGTAGGGAACGGTGCGCTCCTTGTTGCCCTTGCCGATCACGCGAAGTGTCCTCCGGTCCGGCTCCAGGTCGTCCACGTCCAGGCCGGTCAGCTCACCCACACGGACGCCGGTGGCGTAGAGCAGTTCGACGATGGCCCGGTTCCGGACGGCCATCGGATCACCATCGGCAGCGCGGTCCTCGAGGTCCTTGAACAGCCGTTCGAGCTGCGACGCCTGGAGAACCCCCGGGAGCGACCGCTCACGCTTGGGTGCTTTGAGCCGGAGGGCAGGATCGGCGTCCAGATGCTCTTCCCGCAGGGCCCAGGCGGTGAAGGCCCGGATCGTGGCGGAGCGCCGCGCCAGTGTGGCCCGGGCCGCCCCGGACTGGCTCTGGGCCCCCAGCCAGCGCCGGAGGGTTCCCAGTTCGAGGTCCTGGAGTTCAGTGGCCCCCTCGGACGCGGCGAAAGCCAGGAGGCTTTCAAGATCGCCAAGGTATGCGCGCCTGGTGTGTGGGGATACCGCCCGTTCGCCGGAAAGGTACGCGGCAAAGCCTTCCATTGCCCGCAGGAGATTCGGGGGCAGCCCGGGGGGCTGTTCAGCATGTTCCACCCTCCTACTTTCTCAGGTGCCGGCCCCGCAACGCGGCCGGACACGGCACACCGGCCCTCCGGGGCCACCGCCGCCGTAATTACTGGCGCATTGTCAGCTGGCGGGGTTGTATTCAGTCAGTCAGTCGCTTTGCCCCGCTTCCAGCCGCCCCGCTCCGAGACGGCCAGCCCCAGAAGTCCCAGGCGGCCCAGCCCGGCCCGGACAGAGTCCTGGCCCAGTCCGGCGACTGCTGCCAGCTTCTCCACCGATGTGGTGGAGCGCAGGGGCAGTGCGTCCAGGAGGATCAGGTCCTCAAGCGTCAGCCCGTCCTGGACCTGCGCAGCAACCTGCCGCTGGTCCGGGAGGGCAGTTCCGCTGGGTGCGGCAAGCTCGGCGACCTCGGCGGCGTCGGTCACGCAGACCGCTCCCCCATCACGGAGGAGCCTGTGGCAGCCGGCCGAGTTGGCGCTGTGTACCGAACCAGGAACCGCGCCGACGGCGCGGCCCAGGTTTTCCGCGTGGTGCGCGGTGTTGAGGGCTCCGGACCGCCACCTTGCCTCAACCACTACCGTGACGGCGGACAACGCGGCAATCAGGCGGTTCCGCTGCAGGAACCTGTACCGGGTCGGTGCCGAACCGGGAGGCACTTCGGCGAGGACAGCTCCCCGGTTGCTGACAGCCCGGAGGAGGTCCTCGTTTCCCGACGGGTAGAAGCGGTCGACTCCACCGGCCATGACGGCGATGGTGGGAACGGCGCCCGAGCCGCCGGCAAGGGCGGCCCGGTGGGCGTGGGCATCAATGCCGTACGCCCCGCCGGAGACAACGGTCATCCCGCGCTGCGCCAGGGAGTACGCAAGGTCACCGGTAACCGACGCCCCGTAGCTTGTACTGTCACGGGACCCCACCAAAGCGATACTGCTCTCCAGGGCGGGCAGGGGCTGTTCGTGGCCCCGCCACCAAAGGCAGATGGGTTCCTGGATACCGAGATCGGCGAGCTGTCCAGGCCAGAGATCATCCGAAGGAACGATCAGCCGGCCGCCGAGCCGGGCCATGGTGGCCAGGTCCCGCTCGGGTGCGAGATCCGGGATCCGCGGTTGCCACCGCTTCAGGGCCGCGGCCAGTCCGGACCAGCCTGCCGGTGGACCGTTGTCCGCCAGCAGGCCTGAGATTTCCTGTTCGAGCCCCGGCCCCGCGGCCACCTGGCCCGTGGCAATCCGAAGCCCGTCCACTGCTCCTGCCACGTGGACCAATGCCAGGCCTGCGGCATCCTGCGGCTCCATCAGACGCGAGAGCGCAGCGCGGGCAACACGTTCTGGGCTCATGGTTGCTTCATTGGCGCCGGTCATGCCGCGGCCGCCGTTGCCTGCCGCAGGGCCAGTGCCTGCCCGACGTCGTTGGCGTCCGGAGCGTCCCTGAGCCCAAGGTCAGCAAGCGTCCACGCCAGCCGGAGGACCCGGTCGTATCCCCGTGCCGTCAGTATCCCGCGTTCCAGCGAGTGGTCCAGAATCCGGGTAACCCCAGGCGCCAACCGCAGCTCGCCGCGGAGGACCCGGCCCGACACCTGGGAGTTCGTCTCCAGCCCGAGCGGACCAAGCCGCTGTACCTGGCGTTGGCGTGCGTCCCTGACCCGACGGGCCACTGATGCGGTGTCTTCCTCGGCGCCTCCCTGCCCGAAGTCAGCAAGCGAAACACGCTCCACCTGCAGCTGGATGTCCACCCGGTCCAGCAGGGGCCCAGACATCCTGGCAAGGTACCGGCGCCGCATTATCGGTGTGCAGGTGCAATCCAGCCCTTTCCCTGAAGCCTTACCGCAGGGGCAGGGATTGGCTGCGAGCACCAATTGGAACCGTGCAGGGTAGGCTGCTGTCCCTGCCGACCGGTGGATCACCAGCTCGCCGCTTTCCAGCGGCTGCCGCAGCGCATCGAGCACCCTGCGTTCATACTCGGGCGCCTCGTCGAGGAAGAGCACACCACGGTGGGCGCGGGATGCTGCCCCGGGCCGAGGCAGGCCGGAACCGCCACCAATAATGGCCGCGGCGGTAGCTGTGTGGTGCGGGTTCTCAAAGGGCGGCCGCCGCAGCAGCTGGACCTGCGACGAGGGCAGTCCGCAGAGGGAATGGATGGCCGTCACCTCCATGGATTCGTGGTCTTCCAGGTCCGGCAGGATCCCTGGCAGCCGCTCCGCCAGCATGGTCTTCCCGGCTCCGGGCGGCCCGGTGAGCAGCAGGTGGTGGGCGCCTGCCGCCGCCACTTCCAACGCCCTGCGGGCCTCTCCCTGCCCGGACACGTCTGCCATGTCCGGGCAAGGGGCCGCTTCCCCGGACGCACCTGGATCGTCGTCGGCGTCGTCGGGCTCAAAGTCCAGCGCAAGCTCCTGGGGGTCGGCACCGAAATCCAGGACGAGCCGTGCCAGGGTCCGGTACCCGCTGACGTTGGCTCCGGGCACCAGCGAAGCTTCGGCGAGGTTTGCCTGCGCCACCACAACATCGGGGTACCCGGCCTGCACGGCCGCCATGACCGCGGGGAGTACGCCGCGGACAGGCCTGAGCCTGCCGTCAAGGCCCAGTTCGGCGATGAAAACGGTGCGCCCTGTGGGCCGGATGTCATTGGCCGCCCGGAGCGCCGCCATGGCTACAGCCAGATCGAAGCCGGAACCGCGCTTGGGCAACGAAGCGGGAATAAGGTTTGCGGTGATCTTGCGGCGGCTGAGCGGTATCCCCGAATTCTTTGCCGCGGAGCGGATGCGTTCCCGGGCTTCGTTCAGCGCCGCATCCGGAAGTCCCAGAATCACGAATGCGGGAAGGCTCTGGCCAATATCGGCTTCCACCTCAACCATGTACCCGTTCAGGCCCACCAGCGCCACCGACCAGGTTCGTCCGAGCGCCATTCAGCCCACCCCCTTGAGGTGTTCCAGCACGGGGCTGCCGCCGCCGTCGTCCACCACCGCGATGACGTCCACGCGCCGCAGCGGCATCCTCAGCTCACGGTCCCGGCACCAGGCTGCGCCGAGCCGGTGCAGCCGGGCAAGCTTGTCCGGTCCCACTGCCTCAAACGGGTGGCCGTAATCAAGGGACCGGCGCGTCTTCACCTCGGCGATGACCAGCACGTCCCCGTCCAGCGCGACGACGTCGATTTCGCCCTCGCTGCAGCGCCAGTTGCGCTCCACTATCAGCATGCCGAGGGTCTCAAGATAACCGACGGCGAGGTCTTCGCCATGCCGGCCCAGTAAATCTTTGGCTTTCATTTCTACCTCCGCAACCAGCCTGAGGGCGTGAGGTTGCGGAGGACAGGGAGCTCATCCCCTATGTGCATGACGGCGGTGGTGTGGAGGGATAGTCCACGTGGAGGACCAGGCGCCACGGACTCCGTGGCGGTACTGGAACCTGCGTGCCCTAGTTGCCCAGGTCTACGTCTTTCGGCAGTGCCAGTTCCTCGTTCCGCGGAAGTTCTTCCACGTTGACGTCCTTGAAGGTCAGGACGCGGACGCTCTTGACAAACCGTGCGGACCGGTAGACATCCCAGACCCATGCATCAGACAGGGTCAGGTCGAAGTAGACCTCGCCATCGGCGCTGCGGGCCTGCAGGTCCACGTGGTTGGCCAGGTAAAAGCGCCGTTCAGTCTCGACTACGTAGCTGAACAGTCCGACAACGTCGCGGTATTCACGGTAGAGCTGCAGCTCCATGTCGGTCTCATAGTTTTCAAGGTCCTCGGCACTCATGCTTCCATCTTGCACCATGTCCGACGGTGCCGGAGCCGCAACGGCCCGGGAGCAGGCTCTGGGCAGACCCGGAAAAGGAGTCAGACTCCGTCCGGCATGTCGCCGGTGCCCTGCAGTTCCCCGCCCAGGAGGCGCCAGCTCACCCGGTGGTAGGGAGTGGGTCCGGCGGTACGCAGCACATCGCGGTGCAGCACCGTGGCGTAGCCCTTGTTGATGTCCCAGCCAAAGTCGGGGTACTCGGCGTGAAGTTCACGCATGGTCCGGTCCCGCTCCACCTTGGCGATGACGCTGGCAGCAGCCACGCTCAGGCACTGCATGTCCGCTTTGACCTTGGTGTGCACCGGAGCGTCGCATGCTGCCTCCGGCACCTCCTGGTCAAAGAGCGACAGCTGCCCTGCCGGGGACAGCCAGTTGTGGCTTCCGTCCAGCAGCACCATGTCCGGAATGACCCCGGCCGACAGGATGTCCTGCCAGGCGCGCGTTCCCGCCAGCCGCAGGGCCGCAATGATTCCCAAGGCGTCAATCTCGTGCGCCGAGGCGTGCCCCACCGCGGAGGCCACGCTCCAGCGGCGTACCAACGGCTCCAGCCGCTCCCGCTCCGGGGCGCTGAGGAGCTTGCTGTCGCGGACGCCTGCCAGGGACTTCTGGCGTTCAAGGTCGACGACGGCAATCCCCACGCTTACCGGACCGGCCAATGCCCCGCGGCCCACCTCGTCTACCCCCGCAAGAAGCCGCACGCCCTGCGCCTTGAAGGTCCGCTCGTGGCGCAGTGTGGGCGCCTTGCCGCGGCCCGTGACCTTCGGTGATCCGGACCTCGGCTTGGCGGGCGCCTTGACCGTCCCGGCCTGTACTGCCTGGGTCATGGTCAGGGCGCGGCGGGGACGTTGCGGAAGACGTCCGGATAATTGCCGAGGGTGGTGATGCGGTTGAGCGGCCAGGCGATCACCGCTGCTTTGCCTTCAAGGTCGCTGAGGTCGATGAAGCCGCCATCAGACTCCATGTGGGCGCGGGAGTCGGCGGAGTGGTTCCGGTTGTCGCCCATCACCCACACCTTGCCTTCCGGGACCGTGACGTCGAAGTTGCGGACCTGCGGGACTTCTGCCGGGTTGACATAGGTTTCATCGACCGCGGTGCCGTTGATGGTCAGTTTACCGCCGGCGTCGCAGCAGACCACATGGTCGCCGGGCAGGCCGATGACCCGTTTGACGAGGTGCTGGTCTGTGTTGTCGGGGAGCAGGCCAACGAATGTCAGCCCGTCCTGCACCCAGGTAAAGGGTCCCTTTGCCTCGGGTGCTGCCGGCGGGAGCCAGCCCTTCGTGTCACGGAATACGACGACGTCTCCGCGGTTGAGGGCGAAGGGTTCAGGCACCAGGAGGTTGACGAAGATCCGGTCGTCAATGTCCAGGGTGTTCACCATGGACTCGGAGGGGATGAAGAACGCGCGGAACAGGAAGGTCTTGATGAGGAAGGACAGCACGACGGCGATCACCACCACTGTGGCTACTTCCTTGAGCCAGGCAAACACCGGGCTGCCCGAGTCCTTGCCGGCTGGCTTGCCCGCGGCTTTGGCAGCCGAGCGGCTGGGGGCCTGCGCGGGCTCTGCGTTGCCGCGCCCTGCTTCGGTCCCGGTGTCAGGCGTTGAATCCGGGGCCGCGGCTGCTGCTTCGGGTGTCTGCCCGGCGGGCTCGTCCGCGGCTCCATCGCGCCGCGGTTCGGGTGTCCGCGCGTGGTTCTCGGGCATCTACTGTCCGTTCTCTGGGGTTGGTGCAGCCGCAGCCGGCCTTGGTACTGGAGCAAATCTATCAAGCGGCCAGACGATCTGGACGGGCCGGCCGATGACACGGTCCAGCGGAACCATGCCACCACCGGGGGCGCCCAGCAGGCTTCGCGAATCGGCGGACACGGCCCGGTGGTCGCCCATCAGCCAGAGTCTGCCTTTCGGGACCACTGAGTTGAATTGTTGCGTGCTGGGCACGTCTCCCGGGAAGACATAGGGTTCGTCCACGGGCTCACCGTTGACGGTGACTTTCCCGGCCGCATCGCAGCACACCACGGAATCCCCGGGCAGCCCAATGACCCGCTTGACGTACGTGGTGTCGCTCCCCGTGAGCCCCAGCCACCGGGTGGCTGCGGCCGCGGCGTCCGCCAACGGCCCCTTGCCGCTGTTGAGCGGAGCAAACGTGCCGCGTCCATCGAAGACCACAACGTCCCCGTGCCGAATGGGTTCGGCGGTGAAGTCGGTCCGGGACACCAGGATCCGGTCCCCGCCTTCCAGCAGGGGTTCCATCGATTCCGAAGGGATGAAATAGATGTCCAGCCACAGCGACCGGACCAGGCCGCTGATGACGACGGCGAGGAGCAGTGCCAGGAACGCAAAACGCCAGCCCGGTTTCCTGGGCTGGCGTTTTGTCTGGTCCATAAGTCCGTATCCTGGGCACTGGTGCTGATGGCTCCGGCGCTGGCCGGATACGACTGCGGCCCAGCCTTCGTAGGTCCGGGAGGACTTACTTGGCAGAGGTGAAGTCGCGCTTTTCCTTGATCTTTGCAGCCTTACCGCGCAGTGCACGCATGTAGTAAAGCTTGGCGCGGCGGACGTCGCCCTTGGTGACAACTTCGATCTTGTCGATGATCGGGGAGTGTACCGGGAAGGTACGCTCCACACCGACGCCGAAGGACACCTTGCGGACCGTGAAGGTCTCGCGGACGCCGTCACCCTGGCGGCCCAGGACGAAGCCCTGGAAGACCTGGACGCGGGAGTTCTTGCCTTCGATGATGTTTACGTGCACCTTGAGGGTGTCGCCGGCGCGGAACGCGGGGACGTCAGTGCGCAGCGAAGCTGCATCGACGGAATCGAGAATATGCATAATTGCACTCCTGGTGAACGCCACAGGTCATTCACTTTAGGTCACGGCCGGGAAAGCCCTGCGCCGATGGCGCATTGGGAGTATCCCGCCCGAAGTTAAGTGGTCCGGCCGCCTCACTGGTTGACGAGGCCGGTTGTCAGGCTGTTGGTTGCGCTCCCCCTGTGGCAGGTGCGGACCCAGCAGACACAAGGACTAATTTTGCCACAGCAGTGCCCGTACAGCCAATCCTGCGCGGCTTCAGCCGGCGGATTCCGCCTTGCCCGGCCGTCGGACCGGCCTGCCGTCGACGATGTCGTAGCCGAGCTCCTGCAGGGCAGAGCGGTCGGCCCTCGGAAGCTTCCCGGCATCGAACGCCTCCAGCAGGTCCGGACGCCGCTCGGACGTCCGGCGAAACTGCTCATGCCGCCGCCACTGGGCGATCTTGCCATGGTTTCCGCTCAGCAGGATGGCGGGCACCTCGCGGTCGCGCCAGACGGCGGGCTTGGTGTACACCGGGTACTCCAGGAGGCCGTCGGAATGGGATTCCTCCACCAGGGATTCGGGATTTCCCACGACGCCGGGCAGCAGCCGCCCAACGGCCTCCACCATGGCGAGCACGGCAACTTCTCCCCCATTCAGGACGTAGTCGCCCAAGCTTACGGGACGCACGTCGAAGTGTTCGCCGGCCCATTCGATCACCCGTTCATCGATGCCTTCGTAGCGTCCGCAGGCGAAGGCAAGGTGCTCTTCGCCTGCCAGCTCGTGGGCCAGGGCCTGCGTGAAGCGCTCACCCGCAGGTGACGGAACGATGAGGACGGGCTTACCCCGGTGTCCGGGCCGGGCTTCGGCAACAGCGGCAAGCGCCTGCGACCACGGTTCCGGCTTCATGACCATGCCCGCACCACCCCCGTAGGGAGTGTCGTCCACGGTACGGTGCCGGTCCGTGGTGAACGACCTGAGGTCGTGGACATGCAGGTCCAGGATGCCGTCCTGGCGCGCCTTGCCGATAAGGGACAGCTCCAGGGGCGCCAGGTACTCGGGAAAGATGCTGACGACGTCGATGCGCATCTAGTCGGTGCCTTCCGGCTCCGCCGGTGCGGCTTCGCCGGAGTTGACTTCGAAGAGCCCGTCCGGCGGGGTGAGGAGGATATAGCCTTCGCTGACATTGACTTTGGGGACAATCTGCTCGACGAAGGGGATCAGGATCTCCTCGCCGTCCGGGGTGGTGACCATCAGAAGGTCCTGCGCCGGCGCGGTGTTGAGGGCAGTCACCTTGCCCACGACCATGCTGCCCACACGGGCCTCGAGGCCCACGAGCTCATGCTCGTACCAGCCGTCTTCATCGTCCTCGTCCAGTTCCGCTGATTCGATGAAGAGCTTGGCGCCGCGGAGAGTCTCAGCCTGGTTCCGGTCCAAGATTTCCTCGAAGGCCAGCAGCAGGATGTCCTTGTTCCAGCGGGCGCTGCTCACTGTCAGCGGCCCGGACTGCGCCGGCTCCACCACGAACTCCACGCCGGGGACGAACCGGTCCCCGGGAGCGTCGGTCATTACCTGGACCGTGACTTCCCCGCGGATGCCGTGGGGCTTGCCGATGCGGGCCACCTGGAGCTGCATATGTTCCTCTGTTCGGGTTGGTGCACATGGTGTTGGTTCGTGAAAAAACTCCGGCCCCTCCACCAGGTGGTGGAGGGGCCGGAGAGCAAAACTGGTGTTGCCGGACGCTCAGCGGCGGCGGTCGGTGTCGACGACGTCGACCCGGACCGGCTCGCCCCCGGCCAGCGCTGCCACGACGGTGCGCAGTGCACGCGCCGTGCGGCCCTGGCGGCCGATCACCCGTCCCAGGTCATCCTGGTGAACACGAACCTCGAGGGTATCCCCGCGGCGGTTGTTCTTCGAATTGACCGTGACGTCGTCCGGGGAATCAACGATTCCGCGGACCAGGTGCTCCAGCGCGTCTGCCAGCAACTTACTCAGCCTCGGTGGTCTCTGCTTCGGCTTCGGCTGCCTCAGGCTTGGAAGCCTTCTTGGTGATGGCTTCCGGGATGATGACGGAACCCTTCTCCGGTGCGACGAAGGCTTCCTTCTCGCCCTTGGTCTTCAGGGTGCCTTCCTGGCCCGGGAGGCCCTTGAACTTCTGCCAGTCACCGGTGATCTTGAGGATGGCGGCAACCTGCTCGGACGGCTGGGCACCGACGGAGAGCCAGTACTGTGCACGCTCGGAAGCGACCTCGATGTATGAGGGCTCTTCGGTGGGGTGGTACTTGCCGATCTCCTCGATGGCACGGCCGTCACGCTTGGCGCGTGAGTCCATGACGACGATGCGGTAGTACGGGGCGCGCATCTTGCCGAAGCGCTTAAGGCGAATCTTTACGGCCACTTTTGTGGTCACTCCTGTTTCAGAAAAGGGGTGAGCCCGGCGTTCTGCACCCGTGGGGCGGGCCGTACTTGCGGGTTCGAAGGACAGGATCCAGACGCGGAGAGAGGGGCCACGCAGATCGAGTACCTGTCTATTGTGCCAGATCATCGGGAGGATTTCGACTTGGCACCCTGCGTCCGCGGGCACGGCGCCGGGTCCCGCCCGGATTGCCCCGCCGGGGAAAGGTCAGGCGGACCAGACGTACAGCCCCGACCGCTCCGAATCGCCGATTCCGCCGGCCAGTTCAGCAACCTGCCGGACGTAGGTTTGCGCCTGTCCGGCGTCGAACGGCATGTCATCCTGCGCCGCCCACTGCGCCGCGACGTCCTCGAGGACATCCCCCTCGCCTTCAGTTTCGTAGGTGAGCAGGTCAGCCAGGGCCCGGACCATTGCCGGCGGGACGGCCAGCAGGGAATCGCTGGCCACGTCCACCATCGTCAGCTCGTAGTCGGCGCCGCCGGCGTGGACTGCGGTGCCGGCCAGGTCTCCGAGCTGCTCCACTTCGAAGTCGCTGATACCGGGGATCCGGACCGCATCGGCGGCCGGTGGGGCGCCCCCGCCATCAAGGGTTCCGGCGCGCTTCAACGCGGCATCGTGGGTGGCTACGAAGATTTCGGTAAAACCCATGGGAAGTGACCTCTTCCGTGTACGGTCCGGCACGCCGGGGATACCTGCCTGGCGTCCCCGGTCTATCGGCTTCAGCCTAGTACGCGGAAGGGGCGCTCAGCGCACCGCAACCCGGATGCTGTTGCGCCACGGGTCCTCGAAGCGCAGCTCAGCGCCGGTGTGGTGCGAGGAGACGCCGGCGACCTTCAGGCGGTCAGCGAGCGCGCCGACGTCGTCACCGGACGGCACCTCGATGAGGACCTCGCCGAGGCCAAGGGTGTCCTTCCGCGGACCGGCACCGCGGCTGTTCCAGACGTTCATGGCCATGTGGTGGTGGTAGCGGCCCGCGGAGACGAAGAGAGCCTGCCCGTGCCAGCCGGCGGTCTTTTCGAACCCGAGCGTTCCTACGTAGAAGTCCCGGGCGGACTGGACGTCGCCCACTTGGAGGTGGACGTGGCCTACTCCGGCGGTGGTCTGCCGCTGACCCTGGAGTGATTCTTCGGAGAGGTGCTGCTCCAGGTAGCGCTGGGGCGGCAGCGCCAGGCTGTCCATCACCACGTCGGTGCCGTTCCAGGACCAGTTGCTTCGCGGGCGGTCCCAGTAGAGCTCGATGCCGTTGCCTTCGGGATCACTGAAGTAGAAGGCCTCGCTGACCAGGTGGTCGGCGCTGCCCGTGAAGGAGCGGGGCTCGAACTGGGCTGCAGTGGCCACCGTGGCGGCGAGTGCCGCCTGGTCCTCGAACAGGAGGGCCGTGTGGAACAGGCCAGCTTCTCCCCTGCCGGGGATCGTCAGGCCGGGGGCCGGAGCCAGATGGACCAGGGGCTTGCCGAGGCGGCCGAGGTACAGGCCGCCGTCCTGCTCAGCAACCACCTCAAGCCCCAGTGCGCGCTGGTAGTAGTCGGTCATGACCTTCATGTTGCCGACCTTGAGCATCACGGTGCCCATGGCGAGGTCGGCAGGAAGAAGATCCTGGCTGGTGGCTTCTGCAGTCATTGAACGCTCCCTCTAATGGAGGCCGTCCGGATGAGACGGCCTGTCATAAGTTAAAATTACTTGAAGCTTCAATTTATTCCAAGTGCAGGGTGGATGTTTTCCTAGCGGACCACCTGGCCACCCAAAACCACGTGGGACGGGTGCGCCACGGTGTCCAGCGTCCTCCGGGGATCGTCCCGGAACAGCACGACGTCGGCACGCGCCCCTTCTGCCAGCCCGTCGGCGCCCAGCCAGGCTCGGGCGGCCCAGCTGGCCGCGTTGAGCGCCTGGGCTGCGGGCAGCCCGGCCGCGTGCAGGGCAAGGATTTCGTCAGCGATCCTGCCGTGGCGGATCACGCTGCCGGCATCCGTTCCGGCGAAGATCTGCACGCCGGCTTCCCATGCCTCGCCCACCCGCTCCAGCCGGCGTTCCCAGAGAGCCAGCATGTGGGCGGCGTACACCGGAAACTTGGGCTTGGCCTGGGCAGCAATATCCGGGAACGTGGCGATGTTGACCAGCGTCGGAACGATGGGTACGCCCTGCTCCACAAACCGCGGCAGGTGCCTGGGCAGCAGGCCGGTGGCGTGTTCTATGCAGTCGATCCCGGCGTCGAGCATTTGGTCCAGGGTGTCTTCGGCGAAGCAGTGGGCGGTGACGCGGGCACCTTCATCGTGTGCGGCACTGATCGCATCGCGGACGACGCCGGCGGGAAAGGAGGGTGCGAGGTCGCCGGCGCTGCGCTCGATCCAGTCCCCGACGAGCTTGACCCAGCCGTCGCCGTCGCGGGCTTGCTTACGCACGGCCTCCACAAGCCCTTCAGGCTCGACCTCGTGGGCGAAGCCCCGGAGGTAACGGCGGGTACGGGCGACGCGCCTGCCGGCCCGAATCAGCAGCGGAAAGTCTCGGCCGCCCTGCATCCAGCGGGTATCGGCGGGCGACCCCGCGTCCCGGATCAGCAGCGTGCCTGAGTCCAGGTCGGCGCGGGCCTGGGCCTCGGCCTCACCGGCGTCCACCGGCCCGGCAGGGCCCAGGCCGATGTGGCAATGGGCGTCGACGAAGCCGGGCAGCACCCAGCCATCAAGTACAACGTCCGGGCTGGCCTCCGGACGGGTAAATGTCAGGCACCCGTCCACGGACCAGAGACCGTTCCGTTCGCTGTCCGGTCCCGTGAGGACGGTGCCGCTGAAACCGATGATGTATGGCATGGATGCCTCCTCTTCCTGCCCGGTCAGGCTAGCACCGGCAAATATGACAGGGCCGTTAGCGCTTGTCACCGCCGGGGTTGTGGTAGCTTCGTTCCTGACCACACGGGTGCCCCTGCAGGGGCTGAGATCGGGCTGACGCGGCCTGCGACCGTCGAACCTGTCCGGGTAATGCCGGCGAAGGAAGTGAGTATTCCTTGAATACACCCAAAACAGTGCTGCCCCCTGCCCAAAACCACCCGGCCGTCACGCCGGCCGGAGCGAGCCCTGAAGCACCGGTCACCCAATCGCTGAAGTCCCACTCGCTGGCCTACATCGATGATCCGGAGCACGGCATCCGTGTCCCCGTCACGGAAATCGCGCTCGAACCGTCGCCAAACGGGCAGCCTAATCCCCCCTTCCGCACCTACCGGACAGCGGGGCCGGGAAGCGACCCCGTGCGCGGCCTCAGCCCCTTCCGGTCGGAATGGATTGAGGCGCGGTTTGACACGGAAGCGTACAGCGGAAGGGAACGGAACCTGCTCGACGACGGCCGCTCGGCCGTGCGCCGCGGTGCCGCCTCCGCGGAATGGAGGGGCGGGCGCCCGGTGCCCCGCCGCGCCGTCGACGGCCGGACGGTCACCCAGATGCACTATGCCCGGAAGGGCGTGGTGACGCCGGAAATGCGGTTCGTGGCGCTGCGGGAAAACTGTGATCCGGAACTGGTCCGGAGTGAGATTGCCGCCGGACGGGCCATCATCCCCAACAACATCAACCATCCAGAGTCCGAACCGATGATCATCGGGAAAGCCTTCCTGGTGAAGATCAACGCCAACATCGGCAACTCCGCCGTCACCAGTTCCATCAGGGAGGAGGTGGACAAGCTGCAGTGGGCCACGCGGTGGGGTGCCGATACGGTGATGGACCTTTCCACGGGCGACGACATCCACACGACCAGGGAATGGATCATCCGCAACTCCCCCGTGCCGATCGGCACCGTGCCCATCTACCAGGCCCTGGAAAAGGTCAACGGCGAGGCGAACGCGCTCACGTGGGAAATCTTCCGCGACACCGTCATCGAACAGTGTGAGCAGGGCGTGGACTACATGACAGTCCACGCCGGCGTGCTGCTCCGCTACGTGCCTCTGACCGCCAACAGGGTCACCGGAATCGTGTCCCGGGGCGGGTCGATCATGGCGGGATGGTGCCTGGCGCACCACCAGGAGAATTTCCTGTACACGCATTTCGATGAGCTGTGTGAGATCTTTGCCCGGTACGACGTCGCGTTCTCGCTGGGTGACGGCCTGCGCCCCGGCGCCACCGCTGATGCGAACGACGCTGCGCAGTTCGCGGAACTGGACACCTTGGCTGAGCTGACGGAGCGCGCCTGGAAACATGACGTGCAGGTCATGGTGGAGGGGCCGGGCCATGTCCCGTTCCATCTGGTGCGGGAGAACGTAGAGCGCCAGCAGGAACTGTGCAAGGGCGCGCCGTTCTATACGCTGGGGCCGCTGGTCACCGATGTGGCCCCCGGCTACGATCACATCACCTCAGCCATCGGCGCCACCGAGATCGCCCGCTACGGCACCGCCATGCTCTGCTACGTCACGCCCAAGGAGCATCTGGGACTGCCGGACAGGGACGACGTGAAGACCGGGGTCATCACCTACAAGATCGCCGCGCACGCCGCTGACCTGGCCAAGGGCCTCCCCGGGGCGCACGAACGGGACGACGCGTTGTCAAAGGCCAGGTTCGAGTTCCGCTGGCGGGACCAGTTTGCGCTCTCGCTTGACCCCGAGACGGCCGAATCGTTCCATGATGAAACCCTGCCGGCCGAGCCCGCCAAGACGGCACACTTCTGCTCCATGTGTGGGCCGAAGTTCTGCTCTATGCGGATCAGCCAGGACATCCGCAACGAGTACGGGTCAGCGGAAGCCCAAGCCGCGATAGCTGAAGCGGCATCGGGGATGCGGGAGAAGAGCCAGGAGTTCCTGGAATCCGGCGGCAAGGTGTACCTTCCCGAGCTGAAAGTCCCGGCCGGCAGCTGACACTGCCGCCGGCGTTGACCGGCAGTTGCCTGTGGCCGGCCCGGGCTAGGACGCCCGGGCCGGTTCACTCCGGCTGACTTCGGCGAGGAACTGCCGGATGGCCCGGTTGCCGTCGGCTGAATCGTGGGGCCGGTGCCCGCCCGCCGCGACGCGGTGCAGGGCGCCGGTCTCCCGCAGATACCCGGCAATTTCTTCGTACAATGGTTCCCATCCGCCGGTAAGGACAAGGGTGGGCACTCCTGGGACGATGTGAAGTGGCGCCTCCCATGACGGCGACTGCAGCCGCAGCCGGCGGGCAGAGCGCTTCTCCTCCGGCGTGGCTGGCTGGTGCAGGTCTGCGGCGTAAATGCGCCGGACGAACTCCCGCTGGAAGTCCTCGTCGCTGAGCTGGTGGCGGACGTCGAACAGCGGCTTCATCATCCGGATATGGGCGGCTGTTGCGGGCAGCTCCGCGGTGAGCGAGAGGCAGGCCGGCTCCACCAGGGTCAGAGAATGAACGAGGTCCGGGCGTTCCACGGCCGCCATCATGGCGGGAATGGCTCCCTGCGCATGCGCCACCACGTGTCCGCCGGCAGCACCCCGCCCGTCATCAGCCAGGGAACGCAGCACGATGGCCGTGTCCTCCGCAAAGGAAGACTCCAGGGGTTCGGCGGTGCTGTGGTATCCGTGCCGGCGGAGGAACAGCGCATCGTACATCAGCCCCATGCCGTGCTGCCGGGGCCAGGCGGCGGCGCCGAAGCTCCCCGAGCCGTGCACGAACACTACCCTCTGCTTGAACATCCCCCAACCCTATTCCACGGCGCCGACATCCCATGTAAGTAGCAGCAGATGTCGTTCTGAGCCCTCATAACGACATCTGCTGCGACTTGGTTGGGCCAGGTGTGCTTAGTTGCCCAGGAACTTGTCGAAGCCCTTGGGCAGGTTCAGCTGGGAAGGGTCAAAGTCACCGGACTGCTGGCCGAAGGAAGCTCCGGTGGGCAGGGCCTTGGATGCGTTGGCGCGACGCGCTTCGGCGTCCTTGCGTTCCTGGGCGGCCTTGGCCGGGTTTCCTGACCGGGCCTTCTTCTTCGGCGCGTTCTTCGCGTTCTTCCGGGCCCCGCCGCCGGCACCGGGGAGGCCGGGCATGCCTGGCATCCCGGGCATGCCGCCCTGGGCCATCTTCTTCATCATCTTCTGGGCCTGCGCGAAGCGTTCCAGCAGGCCGTTGACCTCGGAGACGTGCACACCGGAACCACGGGCGATACGGGCGCGGCGCGAACCGTTGATGATCTTGGGGGCCACGCGTTCGTGCGGGGTCATGGACCTGACAATCGCTTCAACGCGGTCGATCTCGCGTTCGTCGAACTGCTCCAGCTGCTGGCGGATGTTCTGGGCGCCGGGCATCATCATGAGCATTTTCTTCATGGAGCCCATGTTGCGGATCTGCTGCATCTGGGCCAGGAAGTCGTCCAGGGTGAAGTCTTCCTGGTCGGCGAACTTCTTCGCCATCCGGGCAGCTTCGTCTTTGTCCCAGGACTTCTCGGCCTGTTCGATGAGCGTGAGGACGTCGCCCATGTCCAGGATGCGCGAGGCCATCCGGTCCGGGTGGAACAACTCGAAGTCGTCCAGGCCCTCACCGGTGGACGCGAACATGACGGGCTTGCCGGTGACCGAGGAGACGGACAGCGCGGCACCACCGCGGGCATCGCCGTCGAGCTTGGACAGGACGATGCCGGTGAAGTTGACGCCCTCGTCAAACGCCAGGGCCGTGTTCACGGCGTCCTGGCCGATCATCGAGTCGATGACGAAGAGGACTTCGTTGGGCACGATGGCCCGGCGGATCTGGCGCGCCTGCTCCATCATGTCCGCGTCGACGCCGAGGCGGCCTGCGGTATCCACGATGACGACGTCGTGCAGTTTCTGGCGGGCTTCCTCCACGCCGGCCCGGGCAACGGCCACGGGATCGCCCGCCGGCTGCTCCAGCTCGGTTGAGGTTGCACCCGGGTGCGGGGCGAAAACAGGGACGTTGGCCCGCTGGCCCACCACCTGCAGCTGGGTGACGGCGTTGGGCCGCTGCAGGTCACACGCAACCAGCATGGGGCTGTGGCCCTGGGACTTCAGCCACTTGGACAGCTTGCCCGCAAGGGTGGTCTTGCCCGCGCCCTGAAGGCCGGCCAGCATGATGACGGTGGGGCCGTTCTTGGCCAGGCGGATGCGCCGGGTCTCGCCGCCGAGGATCTCCTTGAGTTCCTCGTTGACGATCTTGACGATCTGCTGGCTGGGGTTCAGCGCCGCTGATACCTCGGCGCCCAGCGCCCGTTCGCGCACGCGGCTGGTGAATTCCCGCACCACGGGAACGGCAACGTCCGCGTCCAGCAGGGCGCGGCGGATCTCCCGGACGGTGGCATCGACGTCGGCCTCCGTCAGGCGGCCCTTGCCGCGGAGATTCTTGAAGGTTGCTGTCAACCGGTCAGAGAGTGAATTGAACACGCGCCGTGAACTTCTTTCAGGAGATGATCGGGACTCGACTATCTAGGGTACCAAGTCGGGCACGCCAGATGGCATGCTGGCAAAATGACGAGCCAAACAACTGTCAAGACCCTGCTCATCCTCGGCGCCTCAGGCGACCTCACGGGCCGGCTGCTCCTACCGGGACTGGCCCGCCTGGTGGCCGCCGGCCGGGCGGACGGCCTCCGCCTGGTGGGTGCCGGCTCCGACCCCTGGACGCCGGAACAGTGGCGGGAACGGGTGCAGTCCTCCTTCGCCGCAGCAGCGGAAACCGCGGGGCCGGACGGCAAGGATGCGCTGGCTGCACTGGAAAAGGAAACGGCGTACCACCAGCTCGATGTCACAGCTGCCGGCGCCCTCGCCTCCCTGCTGGAAAGCCTCGAGGGCCCCACCGCCGTCTATTTCGCGCTGCCACCCAGGATCAGCCAGCTGGCGTGCGAGGCTCTGCGGCCCGAGGAGGTGCCGGCGGGGACCCGGCTGGTGATGGAGAAGCCCTTTGGCTCCAGCGAGGAGTCGGCGCGGTCCCTGAACAGGACGCTTGCCCGGCTGGTTCCGGAGGACCATATCCACCGCGTGGACCATTTTCTGGGGAAGGCCACGGTCCTGAACATCCTGGGACTGCGCTTCGCCAACAACTTCCTGGAGCCGGTATGGAACCGCCGGCACGTGGAGAAGGTGGAGATCTTCTTCGACGAGGATCTCGCACTGGAGGGCCGGGCGCGATACTACGACGGTGCCGGCGCCCTGCGGGACATGATCCAAAGCCACCTCCTGCAGGTGATGGCCCTCCTGGCCATCGAGCCGCCGGCAACCCTGGGTGAGCGGGACCTGCGCGATGCCATCGCCGCCGTCCTTCGCGCGGCCAGCGTTGCGCCGCCGTTTACCGGTTCCACCCGGCGGGCACGCTATGGTGCGGGCACTGTAGGAGGCAAGACGGTGCCCGATTATGCCCGCGAGGACGGCGTGGACGCGGACCGCGGCACAGAGACGTTGGCTGAGATCCGGATTGGAATCGACAACTGGCGCTGGAGCGGCGTTCCCTTCATCCTCCGTTCCGGCAAGGCGCTGGGCAAGAAGCGCAAGGAAGCTGTCATCACCTTCCTGCCGGTGCCGCACCTGCCACAGGGCTTCACGGGCGTCGACTCGCCGAACCAGCTGAGGATCGGTTTCGGGCCGGACACCCTTGAGTTCGATGTTGACGTCAACGGCCCCGGAAACATTTTCAGCCTCGGCCGGGTCACCCTCGAGGCGGAGCTGAGCGCCTCCGACCTCCTCCCCTACGGTGAGGTCCTTGAAGGCGTACTGACCGGGGACCCGCTATTGTCCGTGCGGGGTGACACCGCCGAGGATTGCTGGCGCATCGTTGAACCGGTACTTCAGGCCTGGGCGCAGGGTTCCGTTCCCCTTGAGGGGTACGACGCCGGGTCGGCGGGTCCGGCGGCCTGGGCCACCTCCCGGGAAGGGCAGTGAGCGGGGGCTGATTTTGAGGCCGGCCCGCACTCCTTAAGAGCGGAAGCGGGGTGGGCGGGAACCTTCCGGTTCCCGCCCACCCCGCTTCTGTCTGCCCGTTCCCCTGTGGCAGGGGCCGGCCGGATGACTGTCCTAGATGGCGGCTACGCCGCGTTCGCCGGTCCTGACCCGGACTGCTTCAAAGACATCCATGGTCCAGACCTTTCCGTCACCTGCCCTGCCGGTGTTGGAACTGGCGATGATGACGTCCAGGATGTCATCGGCCTGCTCGTCCGTAGCCAGCACCTCTACCCGGATCTTGGGCAGGAGGTCCACGTTGTACTCGGCGCCGCGGTACACCTCGGTGTAGCCCCGCTGCCGGCCGTAGCCGCTGGCTGCGCTGACCGTCAGGCCCTGCACTCCGTAGGCCTCCAGGCCTTCCCGGATTGCTTCAAGCTTCTCGGGCCTGACGATTGCGGTGATCAGTTTCATGCCCCCACGCTTTCCTTGCCTGTTGCGGTTTCTGGCTTCTTGGCATCTGCTGCAGCGGCGCTGCCGGCGGTTTCTGCCTGGTTCTTGCCGGTGATCATGTCATGCAGCGGCTGGAAGCTTCCGCCGTGTCCGGAGAGGCCGAACTCGTAGGCGGTCTCGGCGTGCAGGCTGAGGTCCACACCCACCGTTTCCTGTTCCTGCGAGACCCGGAAGCCCATGGTCTTGTGGATGGCCAGCGCGATGATCGCCGTCAGGATGGCCGAGTAAGCAATCGCGATGCCTGCCGCTGCGAGCTGTGCCCACAGCTGGGCGAAGCCGCCGCCGTAGAAGAGGCCGCCGCCCACACCGTCGGCGGGCAGTGCGATGAAGCCGAGGGCAACGGTGCCGATGATGCCGGACACGAGGTGGACCCCAACAACATCCAGCGAGTCGTCGAAGCCCCAGCGGAACTTCAGGCCCACCGCCAGCGCGGAGGCCACGCCTGCCACGACGCCGAGGCCGAGGGCACCCACGGGGCTGACGTTGGCGCAGGCCGGGGTGATGGCCACAAGTCCTGCGACCACACCGGAAGCGGCGCCGAGGGACGTGGGGTGGCCGTCGCGGATCCGCTCGGTGACGAGCCAGCCGAGCATGGCAGCGGCGGGAGCGGCCAAGGTGTTCACCCAGATGAGGCCGCCCTGCTCCGCAGTGGTGGCAGCGCCGCCGTTGAAGCCGAACCAGCCGAACCACAGGATGGCAGCGCCCAGCATGACGAACGGGATGTTGTGCGGGCGGTGGTTGGGATCCTTGCCGAAGCCCTTGCGGTTGCCGATGATCAGGACCAGAACCAGCGCCGCAACACCGGCGTTGATGTGAACCACGGTGCCGCCGGCGAAGTCGATAGCGGGGCCGAGGGCCTTACCCACTGCTCCCTCGGGACCGAAGAGGCCGCCGCCCCACACCATGTAGGCAAGCGGGCAGTAGACCAGGGTGACCCAGACCGGGACGAAGACGCTCCAGGCGCCGAACTTGGCGCGGTCAGCGATAGCGCCGCTGATCAGCGCAACGGTAATGATGGCGAAGGTTGCCGCGAATCCCGCCTTGATGAGCCCGTCCGGCGTATCGATGCCTTCAAGCCCGAAGGTGGCAAACGGGTTTCCCACGATCTGCAGGAAGCCTTCGCCGCCCGTCATGGAAGCGCCCCACAGAATCCAGACCACGCCGACCATGCCGATGGAGATGAAGCTCATCATCATCATGTTCAGTGCTGCCTTGGCACGCGTCATGCCGCCGTAGAAAAATGCCAGGCCCGGTGTCATGAACAGCACGAGCGCTGCCGACACCATGAGCCAAACGTGACCTGCGGTAAGTTCCATGGTGCACGTCCTCTCTTCCGAATCTTGCGGAGTCCTCCGCCTGCCAACGCCCTTTGCGTCCTGTAACGAGTGTGTCGGCGGCGTGTTTCGCCCGCAGAGGATTTAGATTGCCGGACTGTTACAACAACCTCTAGGAAGTAAATGGTGCATATCCGCCTTGTTACGGTTGTGTTTCACCACTCCCGCCGGAAGCCGGCGCCCCACCCTGCAAGGAACCGTGCATCATGATGGCAGAAGCCCGCGCCAGCGGCACCGCTTCAAGGATCCTGGCCCGCCTGCGGCCCGGCCGGGACAAGCTTCCCCGCGATATCAAGGTGATGCTGGCCGCCGCGTTCCTGATCGCGCTGGGATTCGGGCTTGTTGCGCCTGTATTGCCGCAATTCGCCACAACATTCGGTGTGGGCAATACGGAAGCGGCCGTGATCGTGGCCATCTTCGCGTTCATGCGGCTCATCTTCGCCCCGGCCGGCGGTGCCCTGATCGCCAAACTCGGGGAACGGCCGGTCTATGTGTCGGGGTTGCTCATCGTGGCGGCCTCAACGGCGGCCTGCGCCTTTGCCGGGAGTTATTGGCAGCTGTTGCTGTTCCGTGGACTGGGCGGTGCAGGTTCGGTGATGTTTACGGTCGCTTCCATGGCCCTCGTGGTCCGGCTGGCGCCGCCGGAGAGCCGGGGCAGGGTGTCCGGCGCCTACGCCTCCGCGTTCCTGATCGGCAACGTCTGCGGACCGATCGTCGGCGGCCTGCTTGCGGGGTTTGGCCTGCGGGTTCCGTTCCTTGCGTACGCGGCTGCCTTGGTCATCGCGGCAGCGGTGGTCCAAACGCAGCTGAGCCACCAGCGGCGCGGCTCCGGACCGGCGGCCAACCGGGCGCCGGATATGCCCTTCGGCGAGGCCCTGCGGAGCGGGGCTTACCGGGCCGCACTGGCATCCAGTTTTGCCAACGGGTGGGCTACGTTCGGGGTCCGGATGGCCACCGTCCCGCTGTTTGCTGCGGCGGCCTTCGGCGCCGGTCCCGAGGCGGCCGGGCTGGCCCTGGCAGTATTCGCGGCAGGCAATGCAGCGGCGCTGTCATTCTCCGGCCGCCTGGCGGATTCGCTGGGACGCAGGCCCATGATGATGTGGGGGCTGGCGGTGGCGGGGCTGGCCACCGCGGGCATCGGTTTCGCCCCGGGCCTGCCATGGTTCCTTGCCGCCTCCGCACTCGCCGGCATCGGTTCGGGCCTGTTCGGTCCTGCCCAGCAGGCCTCCGTCGCAGATGTAATCGGCAGCGGCCGGTCCGGCGGCAAGGTACTGGCGGTCTACCAGATGACGTCCGACGTCGGTGCGATCGTCGGCCCCGTCCTGGCCGGTGTGCTCGCGGACCGGCTGGGCTTCGGCTGGGCTTTCGGTGTCACGGGCGGGGTCCTGCTACTGGCCGTCCTTGCGTGGCTGGCCACGCCGGAAACACTTCGGCCCGCCACGTCACAGGACGCAGCGGGCCGGAAGAAGGGCTAGCGGCTAGTTCAGCAGCGCGTCCACAAACTGCTCGGCGTCGAACGGGGCGAGGTCGTCCGCGCCTTCGCCCAGGCCGATCAGCTTGACCGGGACGCCGAGGCTCTTCTGGATTGCGACGACGATGCCACCCTTGGCGGTGCCGTCCAGCTTGGTCAGGACGA
Source organism: Pseudarthrobacter sp. SL88 (assembly GCF_026672455.1). NCBI lineage: Bacteria > Bacillati > Actinomycetota > Actinomycetes > Micrococcales > Micrococcaceae > Pseudarthrobacter > Pseudarthrobacter sp. SL88. Next base: position 1,528,061 of record NZ_JAPPRD010000001.1, on the reverse strand, counting down.
TGCCGGTGATGTTCACCACCTCGGCGAAGACCCGGGCCTGGTTGAGGCCGTTCTGGCCGGTGGTTGCATCCAGGACCAGCAGGACCTCGTCCACTTCGGCGAGCTTTTCCACCACGCGCTTGACCTTGCCAAGTTCGTCCATGAGGCCCACTTTGTTCTGCAGCCGGCCGGCGGTGTCGATCATGACGACATCGACCTCCTGGTCGATGCCTGCCTTCACGGCTTCGTAGGCCACCGAGGCGGGGTCGGCCCCGTCAATGTCGGATTTGACCGTGGGAACGCCCACCCGCTGTCCCCACGTGGCCAGCTGTTCGGCGGCCGCGGCACGGAAGGTGTCCGCGGCACCGAGGATCACGTCCTTGTCCTCGGCCACCAGCATGCGCGCCAGCTTGCCCACCGTGGTGGTCTTGCCTACGCCATTGACGCCAACCACCATCATGACGGCCGGCTTGTCCCCGTGGCGCTGGACATTGAGGGTGCGGTCCATGGTGGGGTCGACCACCTTAATGAGTTCCTCGCGGAGCATGGCCTTGACGTGCTCCGGGCTGCGCGTGCCGAGCACCTTGACGCGTTCGCGGAGGGCATCCACCAGCTGCATGGTCGGTTCCGTGCCGAGGTCCGCCAGGAGGAGGGTTTCTTCCACCTCGTCCCAAACGTTTTCGTCGATCTTGTCGCTGGAAAGCAGCGCCAGCAGGCCCTTGCCCATGATGCTGTTGGACCGGACCAGGCGTTCGCGCAGCCGGGTCAGGCGGCCTGCTACGGGCAGGGGGGTTTCAACCGGAATGGTTTCCAGTCCGGCGGCATCGTCGGGGACCGTGGTGTCAACGCCGTCAAGGTCCGCTTCGGCGGGTGCTGTCCGCTCCGCCGGCCGCTCCGCCGTGGCAGTGTCGTCGGCCACGAGGGTGCCGCCACCGGGCCGGAGTTCGGGGTCGTTCGCGTCACGCGTTCCCGGGTAGCGGTTGATGTTCTTCCGCGTCTTCACCAGGACCGGGATCAGGGCTCCGACAACCACCAGGGCACCGAGAATGGACAGGATTATGGGAAGGATGTCATTCACTCCCCTAGCTTCTCACAACCGCCGGAGCCCTTTCCCCGCGCCGGCAAGGAGCTGACCTGCCGTTACTTAAACGCCTGCCGGGACTGTTCAGCGGTGGACAGCCAACCACCGTTCATTCGTCGTTGCCCAGGCGCTGGCTGATCACGGTGGAGACGCCGTCGCCGCGCATGGTGACTCCGTAGAGTGCGTCCGCCACTTCCATGGTGCGCTTCTGGTGGGTGATGACAATGAGCTGGCTGGACTCGCGGAGCTCTTCGAAGATGGTGATCAGCCGGCCAAGGTTGGTGTCGTCAAGGGCCGCCTCCACCTCGTCCATGACATAGAACGGGGAGGGACGGGCCTTGAAGATGGCCACGAGGAGGGCCACCGCCGTCAGGGACCGCTCCCCGCCGGACAGCAGTGACAGCCTCTTGATCTTCTTGCCCGCAGGACGGGCCTCCACTTCGATTCCGGTGGTGAGCATGTCCGCGGGATCGGTCAGGACCAGCCGGCCCTCGCCGCCGGGGAAAAGCCGGTCGAAAACCCGAACGAACTGTGCCTGGGTGTCCTCGAATGCCTCGGTGAAGACCCGCTGGACCCTGTCATCCACTTCCTTGATGATGTCCAGCAGGTCCTTGCGGCTTGCCTTGAGGTCCTCCAGCTGGGTGCTGAGGAACTGGTGGCGCTCCTCCAGTGCCGCGAATTCCTCCAGTGCCAGCGAATTGACCTTGCCCAGGCTGGACAGGTCGCGTTCGGCCTTCCGGAGGCGTTTCTCCTGTTCAGCCCTCACGAACGGCACGCCCTCGACGATGGCTTCACCGGATTCGTCCACCGGCGCACGGAGGGCAGCCCACTTGTCGCCCGTCTCCCCCGCGGGAACCGGAACTGCAACGTGGGGGCCAAACTCGGCCACCAGCGCGTCAGGGGTGATCCCGAGTTCATCGACAGACCGCGTTTCCAGTGCTTCGATGCGGGCGCGCTGCTGGGCCCTGGCGAGCTCGTCACGGTGGACGTTGTCGGTAAGTTCGGCAAGCTCCTTTGCCAGCCGCTCGTTCGCGGCGCGGAGTTCCTGCAGCTCCCGGTCCCGGCGTTCGCGGTTTTCCTCCGCCACGTCACGCGCGTGCCGCGCCACATCGGCGGACACGTCCACGAAGTCCAGTGCCGAGTCCACTGCGGCCCGGACGGCGGCGGCCCGACGGGCCTCGATGCGTCGGCGGCGTGCCCTTTCGGCTGCCTCCTCGCGGGCACGCCGTTCAGCGGCGGCAGCACGTTCCAGTGAGGCAACGCGGTTGCGTGTGGCCGCCACCTGCTCCTCGGTGCTCCGCAGTGACAACCGGGCCTCCACCTCGGCAGAACGGGCGGCCGAGGCAGCCTTCGCGAGGGCATCACGCTCCGCCGTTGATGGTTCCTGCTCAAGCGGCACCTCCTGGGCCGCGGCAAGCCGGGCGGTGATGGCCGCGAGCGCCTGCTCCTCGGACTCCACGTTGGCCTCGGCACGGGCCAGCGAGGCCGCGAGCCGGTCGCTTTCGCCCACGGCGCTGCGCAGGACTGAGTTGAGGTGTCCCAGCCGCTCAGCTACTGCTGCCAGCCGCGCATCGGACTCGTGCAACCTGTCCAGGGCGGCGTCCGCCTTTTCCTGCGCTCCGGCGCGCTTCGCCTCGGCCCCGGCCAGGGCGAACCTGTTGCGCTCCAGGGCCGCGGTTACCTGCCCAAGCTCCCTGTCGGCGTCGTCCACGGCGGCCTGGACTTCCAGGAGTGACGGCGCCTTCGCCGAACCTCCTGTGACGGTCACGGCGGTGAACACGTCCCCTGCGTGGGTAACGGCTGTCAAGCCGGGCTGTTCCGCCACGAGGGCCGCGGCGGCCCGGATGTCGGGTACGACGGCGGTGCGGCACAGCAGGTGCCGCACCAGCGGGGTGTAGGCGTCGGCGGTGTCCACGAGACCGGCCGCCAGAAGCGCACCTGGCGGGAGTGCCGGGGCCGCTGGGAGGTCTTCGTGCCGTCCGCCCGCGGGGGCCAGCAGCAGAGAGGCCCGGCCTGCGTCGTCGTCCTTGAGCATCTGCACGACGGACTCGGCGGTGGACGGGTCCTCGACGAGAAGCGCCTCGGAGGCTTCCCCGAGTGCGGCGGCGATGGCGGTTTCATAACCGGCCCGCACCCGCAGCTCGCCGGCGAGGGCGCCCTGGACCCCGCCCAGCCCGGACTGCAGGACGTGCCTGGCTGCGTCCTTCCGCTCCAGGCCGAGCTTCAGGGCCTCGAGGCGGGCTGCGAGGGCATCGCGCCGGCGGATGCCCTCGTTGACTTCTGATTTGAGGTCCGAGATTTCCTGCAGCACGGTATCCAGCGTTTCGCTGGCGGCCTCGTATTCTGCGTCGAGGGATTCTTCGCCTTCCTCCACGCCCGCCACCTGGTTTTCCAGGGCGGTGAACTCTTCCTGTGCCCGGGCACGCCGCCCGGCACCCGCGGACAGCGACTCGCGCAGCCTGCCGAGCTCTGCCTGGGCGGACTCCACCCGGGAACGGGCAGCACCAACCTGGCCCGCGAGGCGCGCCAGTCCTTCCCTGCGGTCGGCGACCGCCCGCAGTTCAGCGGTGAGTCGCTGGTCTTCGGCCTGCGCGGCACGCTCCGCTTCCGCCTTGGCCGCTGTTGCTGCTTCCAGGGCCGTCCGCCTGGCCGCGAGTGACTGCTCAAGTCCGGCGAGTTCGCTGCCAACGCGCGCTGCCTGCCGTTCAAGCTGCTCGGGATCCCGGCCCCCGGACGGTGCGTCGTCCACGGAGCCGAGCACGCGGCTCCGTTCCTGGGCCAGCGATCCGAGGGAACGGAGCCGCTCCCGTGCGGCGGTCAGCCGGTACCACGTGTCCCGGGCCGCGTTGAGGCGCGGCGTTGCCTCTGCTGCGAGCTGCTCCAGGGCAGCCTGTTGCCGGCGCCCGGACTCCAGTTCCTGCCCCACGATGGTTCGCCGCTCCTTCAGCGCGGCTTCGTCGGCGACGTCTTGCTCCAGGACCTGTTGGAGCTGCACCAGGTCATCGGCCAGCAGGCGGGCGCGGGCATCCCGGACGTCGAACTGGACACGCTGGGCGCGGCGTGCCACCTCGGCCTGCTTGCCCAGCGGCGTGAGCTGGCGGCGGATCTCGCCGGTCAGGTCCGTGAGACGCTGCAGGTTCGCCTGCATTGCCTCGAGTTTGCGCACCGTCCGTTCCTTGCGCCGGCGGTGTTTGAGGATGCCGGCAGCTTCTTCGATGAAGCCCCGTCGGTCCTCCGGGGTGGCGTGCAGGACGCGGTCCAGCTGGCCCTGGCCCACGATGACATGCATTTCCCGGCCCATGCCGGAATCGGAGAGCAGTTCCTGGATGTCGAGCAGGCGGCAGCCGGCACCGTTGATGGCGTACTCCGAGCCTCCGGTGCGGAACAGTGTCCGGGAGATGGTGACTTCGCTGTACTCAATGGGCAGCGCGCCGTCAGTGTTATCGATTGTCAGCGACACGTGTGCCCGTCCCAGTGGAGGACGGCCGGAGGTGCCGGCGAAGATGACGTCCTCCATTTTGCCGCCGCGCAGTGTCTTGGCGCCCTGCTCCCCCATCACCCAGGCCAGGGCGTCCACCACGTTGGACTTGCCGGAGCCGTTGGGGCCCACCACGGCAGTGACTCCCGGTTCGAAGTCGAAGGTGGTGGCGGAGGCAAAGGACTTGAACCCCCGGACGGTCAGGCTTTTGAGGTGCAAGGCTTTTCGGTTCTCCTGGGCGGGGCTGGGCGGCTGCTTGGCGGTCCTAAATCTACCGGGTTGCCGCCGAAAGTCGCGGATCCGGAGCCGCCAGTCGGGTCCTCTGGAGCTCCGGGGGCCGGCCCGAAACTGTCAGGGTTGGATGCGCGTGCGCTACCAACGTCCGTTGCGGGGGCGCGGCTGGCACACGGGGCACGTGTGGGAGGACCGGTTCATGAACTGTTCACGCCGGATGGTGGCGTGGATTCCTGCAGCCGCGCATCGTTTGCAGGGCTCGCCTTCCCGCCCGTAGGCGTTAAGGGACCGGTCAAAATATCCGGAGGCGCCGTTGACGTTCACGTACAGGGAATCGAAGCTGGTTCCGCCGGCGGCCAAGGCATCGAGCATGACCTCACGGGCGCTTTCGATGAGACGGAAGGCCTCAGCCCGCCGCAGCTTGTCGGTGGGCCGCGCGTAGTGCAGCCGCGCACGCCAGAGAGCCTCATCGGCGTAGATGTTCCCAATGCCCGAAACCAGCCCCTGGTCCAGGAGCGCCCGCTTCAACCCGGTCTTCCGTGCACGCAGGCGCTGGTAGAAAAGGTCGAACGAGAAGGCTGGGTCCAGTGGATCCCGGGCGATATGGGACGCTTCTTCGGCGATCAGCGGAAGGGGCGACTCCGCGAGGCCGCCGGGTCCGCCGTCGTCGGTGGGAACCAAAACGGTGACGAAGAGCCCGCCGAAAATGCGCTGGTCCACGAACCGCAACTGAGCAGGCATGCCGCCGCTGGGGCTGAGATGGAGCCGGACTTTCAGGTGCTTTTCGTCCGGGACGTCCGCACCCTGCATGAGCAGCTGCCCGCTCATGCCAAGGTGGGCCATCAGCGCCACCCCCGGCGGTGGGGTGTGTCCGTTGCCTGCCGCCCGCTGGTGTGCCGAGCCATCGCTTAACGGGAGCCAGAGGAATTTGCCGCGCCGGACAACGTCGGACACTGTGGCACCCTGCAGGTTGCCGATGAAATCCTCCACGCCCAGGGCGTGACGCCGGATGGAGCGGGGGTCCAGGACATCGACGGACTCAATGGTCCTGCCGCGCACCCAGCGCACCAGGCCGCGGCGGACCACCTCCACCTCGGGCAGTTCAGGCACGGGAGCCTACTTGGCGGCGATGGAACCGGAGGACTTGCCGGCGCCGGCGCCGTCGGCGGCACCCGGTCCGGACAGGACGCGCCATGCATCCGACGCAGCTTCCTGCTCCGCTTCCTTCTTGGAATGGCCGGTGCCCTTACCGTAGGGCTTCCCGCCGATATTCAGGACAGCGCTGAAGGTGCGTGCGTGGTCCGGCCCCGCGCCCTCCACTGCATAGTGGATGGTTCCAAGCTGCCGGCTTGCCGCAAGTTCCTGGATGCTGGTCTTCCAGTCAGTTCCGGCGCCCAGCACGGCGGCATCCTTGAGCAGGGGCCCGATCAAACGCATGACCAGCTGGCGCGCGGTCTCAATGTCGTTGGAGACGTAGGTGGCACCGATCAGCGCTTCCATGGTGTCGGCGAGGATGGAGGCTTTGTTTTTCCCCTCCGTGAGTTTCTCGCCCTGTCCCAGGTAGATGAACTCGCCGATGCCAAGGCTCCGCCCGATGTTGGCAAGCGCCCGTGTGCTGACCACGGCCGAACGCCGCTTGGCCAGCTCGCCTTCGGGGAGATCCGGATTGTCCTTGTACAGGGAATCCGTGACCGAGAAGCCCAGGATTGAATCACCCAGGAATTCCAGCCGCTCGTTGGTGGGGATCCCGCCGTTTTCGTAGGCGTAGGAACGGTGTGTGAGCGCAAGACGAAGCGTCCCGGCGTCAATAGTGACGCCGAGACGCTTCAGAAGCTCTTCAGTTGAAGACATCAGTCAGCCTGAGTGGCCGATTAGACGTCAGCGACCTTGCGGCCCTTGTACTCAAGGAACAGCGCAGTGCCAGCAGAGTCGGTAACGACCTTAGCCTGGTGCGGCAGGCTGTAGGTGACCTGGCCGTTTTCAACGGTCTTCACCAGGTGGGGGGCGGTCGCCTTCCACTGCGAGCGGCGGGCGCGGGTATTCGAGCGAGACATTTTCCGCTTGGGAACAGCCACGGCTAACTCATTTCTCTCTAGACAAACACGTACAAATCAATTTTGCCGGTCAGGCTTAGCCATATCAGCTAGGGCAGCCCAGCGAGGATCCAAGACCTCGTGGTGGTGCCCCGGCTCGTCTTCCAGGCGTGCTCCGCATTCGGAGCAAAGGCCCTGGCAGTCTTCCCGGCACACCGGCTGGAACGGCAGGTTGGTGACAACCGCGTCCCGCAACACCGGTTCAAGATCGATTACATCGTGCTCGACTCGACGTTGCTCTTCATCTTCTTCTCCGTCAGAAAGCTCAACACCTTCGTAGAAGAAAAGTTCTTGCACATTGACCTCAAGGTCATACGCAAGGGGATCCAGGCATCGGCCGCATTCCCCGGTTACACCGGCGTTGACGGTTCCTGATACCAGGATTCCTTCGTGTACGGCCTCCAGCCTCAGGTCCAGCCCGATATCCGAGCCTTCCTGAACGCCAATGAGCGCCACACCAAGATCACCAGGTGCGGGTACATGTTCCTTCAGTGTCCGCATGCTTCCCGGGCTGCGCCCGAGGTCCTTGACGTCGAACGCCAGCGGCGAACCAGCATCTCTTTTAATGAGAACTCCTGTTGAACATATGACCGACGTACCATCTTAGCCTGAATAGCCACGGGGACTCAAACCGGCCGGCGATACCGCCGAAGTACCGGACCAGCCTACCGCCTGGGCTGCTGATTTGCCGAAGGCTCGCCCGCCAGCAGCCTCCGCAGCACGGACCTGGGAACGTACTCGGAGACGTTGCCGCCCAGCCCGGCCACCTCCTTGATGAGGGTCGACGACAGGTGGATGTAGTGCGCTTCCGCAGGCAGGAAGACAGTTTCCACGCCGCTCAGTTGCCTGTTCATCGTGGCCATGGGCAATTCATAATCAAAATCCGAGGAAGACCTGAGTCCCTTGACGATGGCCGAGACGCCCCGCTGCCTGCAGTATTCAGCCAGCAGCCCCTCACCTACGGGTTCCACCACGATTCCCTTGAGGGAGGCGAGGGTTTCGCGCGCCATTTCGAGGCGCTCATCGAGGCTGAACCGGTACTTCTTGGCGTAGTTGGTGGAGATGGCCACAATGACTTCGTCGAAGAGACCGGCAGCGCGGGCAATAACTTCGAGATGGCCGTTATGGATGGGATCAAAGGATCCGGGGCAGACAGCTCGTCTCATGCTCCGAACCTACCCCATGCGAAGCCCGGGATACCATGACTGGATGCACGCGTCACGGGAACTTTCCGCGCCTTCTGCCCCCGCTCCATGGCAGCGGACCGCCCTTGGAGCCAACCTCCTGGCTGCTGATGGCGGCCTCGGCGTCACGATCTTCGAGGAGATGACCAACCTCGCGGTCCAGACCGGGGCAATCAACCTGGGCCAGGGTTTCCCCGACGAGGACGGCCCACAGGAAATCCTCGACGCCGCCCGGAACGCCATCGCAGCGGGCGCCAACCAGTACGCAGCCGGCAAAGGTATCCCCCAGCTTCGTGCCGCGGTGGCCGCCCACCAGGAACGTTTCTACGGGCTGACCCTTGACTCTGACACGGAGGTCCTGGTCACCACCGGCGCCACCGAGGCCATCGCCGCATCGCTGCTGGCCTTTACCGGGCCCGGAGACGAAGTCCTCACCCTTGAACCGTTCTACGACTCGTACGGCGCAGTGATCGGGTTGTCGGGCGCCACGCATGTCACCGCGCCGCTGCTCGCGCCCGATTTCATGCCGGACCTGGCTGCCCTTGAGGCCGCGTTCAGCGAACGGACCCGCGTGGTCCTGCTGAATAATCCGCACAACCCCACCGGGGCCGTTTTTCCCCGCGAGGTGCTGCAGAAAATCGTGGACCTGGCACAAAAGCACGACGTGCTGATCATCACCGACGAGGTCTATGAGCACCTCACCTTCGCCGTCCGCCACATCCCGGTGGCGTCCCTGCCCGGTGCGGCCGAACGGACCATCACCATCTCCTCCGCCGGAAAGACCTTCTCCCTCACGGGCTGGAAAATCGGTTGGCTGACCGGCCCCGAAGAGCTGGTGGCCGCCGCACGCACCGTCAAGCAGTTCCTCACCTACAGCTCAGGCACCCCCTTCCAGCCCGCCATAGCAGCAGGGCTGGGCCTCCCTGACAGTTTCTACCAGGGAATCGCGGCCTCGCTTGAGCACAAGCGCGACATCCTCAGTGAGGGGCTGCGCGCCGCCGGCTTCGGCGTCTACACCCCGCAGGGCACCTACTTCGTCAACGTCGACACGGCGCCGCTGGGTATCACCGACTCGGTGGACCTCGCGCGGCGGCTGCCCGGGCTGGTAGGGGTGGCAGCGATCCCGGTGCCGGTGTTCTGCCACCCTGAAGGAGCTGAACGCACGCGCAGCCTGCTCCGCTTCGCCTTCTGCAAGAAAGCGGACGTCCTCGAAGAGGCGGCCCGGCGGCTGGCCACGCTGAGCAGCAGGCTCTGATGGCGGCAGGCAATCCCGGGCACGCCTCCCGGTTCCTCCGCGCCACCGGCCAGCACGCCACCATCGAGCCGGACGCGTTCACCGACGGCAGCTATGTGCTCAGCATCGGCGGGGCAGAGCAGTCGCATGTGAACCTGTCCCACCCCGAAGACATCTTCTACGAATACCTTCGCCGGATCGGCCACCTGGTTGACCTGGCGGCCCCCGCCGGAGCGCCTGTCCGGGCGCTGCACCTCGGGGCGGGCGCGCTGACCCTGGCCCGATATATACAGGCGACCCGGCCCGGCTCCGTGCAGTACGCGGTGGAGCTGGAGCGCGAGCTGCTGGATTTCGTCCTGCGGGAATTGCCCCTGCCTGCGGGAACGGACCTGCACGCCATCATCGGCGACGCCCGGCAGGCACTCGGTGACCTTGACCCGGAGCTCACGTTCGACGTCGTCATCCTGGACATCTTCTCCGGCCCGGAAGCGCCGGCGCACATCGCCTGCGCCGACTTCTACGGCGAGGTCCGGGCGAAGCTGGAACCCTCGGGGCTGCTGGTGGTCAACGTGGGAGACGAGCCCGCGCTCACCCTGGTCCGAAGCCAGGTGGCCGCGCTGAGGGAGACCATGGCGGACGTTGCGGCCTTCGCCGAAAACGGCATGTTCGAAGGCCGGTACCCGGGCAACATCATCCTGGCCGGGACCCAGGCGGCCTGGCCGCGGGAGTGGACCGCCCAGCTCGCGGCCCTCGGTCCCCACCCGGCGAAGGTACTGGCGGGAGTGGACCTGGACCAACTGGCCCCATAACGGGTCGGCCCGGAACCTCAGCGGCATCCAGGCCGATCGTGGCTGCTAGGACTCCGCAGCGGCCGGGAGGTCATCGCTGTCAATGGCGTCCGGCACGTAGGGCTCAGCAAACCAGAGCCGGGTCTCGCCGTACTTCTTCTCGGCGAACCGTTCCAGTTCGGCGGGCCATTCCGGTTCGGGCGACCGGGAGGACCGTTCCACGACGACGACGGCGGACGGCGCCAGATGAGCGGCGAGTTTGCGCAGCACCGCGGCAAGCGCCACTTCGTCGAGCGGGTAGGGCGGGTCCAGGAATACCAGGTCCCACGCTGCCGACTCCGCGGCGCGGTCCAGGAAGGGCTCCACCTTGGACCGGTGGACGGTTACTGCCTTGCGGCCCACAACGCCGTTGATCAGGTCCGCGTTGCGCTGGCAGACCGCGCTTGCCTTGGCCTCGGATTCGACAAGGTCCACACTGCCGGCTCCCCGGCTGCCGCTTTCAACCCCCAGCGAACCGGACCCGGCGTAGAGATCCAGTACGCGGGCTCCGGCGATGACACCGAAGGCATCGAGGCGGGAGAAGAGTGCCTCCTTGACGCGGTCGGTGGTGGGGCGGGTCAGCGAGCCCGGGACGGAGGACAGTGGGGTGCCGCCGGCCGCTCCTGAGATGATCCGGCTCATGCGGGCACCCGCTGTCCGGCCGCGGTCCTGCTGCTTCCGGCAGGGTCCTTGCTAACCGCGTTCAAGGAACGCCTCCTTTTCGGGGTTGAGGTATCTGTCGATGGCATCCGCCAGCTCAGGGTGGGAGGCGAGGGACGGATCGCTGGTGACGATCTCCTGGGCATCGGAACGGGCCTGGGCAATGATGTCCTCATGCTCAAGGACGCGGAGTAGCCTGAGCGTGGACCGGCCGCCGGACTGGGAGGCGCCCAGGATGTCGCCCTCCCGGCGCAGCTTGAGGTCCTCCTGCGAGAGGACGAAACCGTCGGTTGTGGCGGCTACCGCGTCAAGCCGCCGCCGGCTGGGGTGTCCGCGTTCCAGCGATGTGACCAGGAGGCAGGTCCCGGGAAGCCCGCCCCGGCCCACCCGTCCGCGAAGCTGGTGCAACTGGGAGATACCGAACCGGTCGGCGTCCAGGATGACCATCATCGTTGCGTTATGGACGTCCACGCCCACCTCGATCACGGTGGTGGAAACGAGCAGTTTGACGGAGTTGGCCGCGAAGCCTGCCATGGTGGCCGACTTGAGGTCCGGGTCCTGGCGTCCGTGCAGCGGGGCCACGGGCACGCCTGCGATGGATGGTTCGTCCTGCAGTTGCTCGATGACGGCTGTCACGGAGGCAAGTTCCCGCGCGTTCTCCTCAAGGTCGGCGGCGGCCGGCTCCGCTTCGCCCGGGCTGAAGTCGCCGTCGTCGTCGGTGCCAATCTTGGGGCAGACAACGTAGACCTGGTGGCCGGCATCAATTTCCTCGCGGGCCCGGGCCCAGATCCGTCCGGCCCAGCCCGGGTTCTCCGCCAGGCCGACCAGATGGGTTGAAATGGGGGCACGGCCCTTGGGAAGTTCGTCAAGGGTGGAGGTTTCAAGGTCGCCAAAGACGGTCATGGCCACGGTGCGCGGGATAGGCGTAGCGGTCATCACCAACAGGTGCGGGGGTTTCCTGGCCTTGGCCCGCAGGGCATCGCGCTGCTCCACGCCAAAGCGGTGCTGCTCGTCCACCACGATCAGCCCCAGATCGTAGAAGGACACGTTGTCGCTCAACAATGCGTGGGTACCAATGACGATCCCCGCTGTCCCTGACGCGGCGTCCAGCAGGGCCTGCCTCCGGGCGGCGGTAGGCATGGAACCGGTCAGCAGGGTAACCTGCACCGCATCCCCGTCCGTGCTGCCGAACGCGCCGAGCAGCCCATCCCTGGATAGCGGGCCGAGGGTCCGGCGAATGGAGTCGAAGTGCTGGGCGGCAAGGACCTCTGTTGGAGCCAGCAGTGCGGCCTGGCCTCCGGCGTCCACCACCTGCAGCATGGCCCGCAGCGCCACGACGGTTTTACCCGAACCTACTTCGCCCTGCAGCAAGCGGTTCATGGGGTGGTCCGCGGCGAGCCCCGCCGCCAGGGTTCTTCCGACGGCGGCCTGGCCGTCGGTGAGCGTGAAGGGGAGGTTGCGGTCGAATGCGGCCAGCAGGCCGTCCGGGACCGGCCGCCTGGCTGTTGCTTCCTCAGCAGCCAGCTGGGACCGCCGCCTGGCCAGGGCAGACTGCAGCACCAACGCCTCCTGGTAGCGGAACCGGTGGCGTGCGCGTTGCCAGTCCGCCGCCGTTTCCGGCTCATGGATCAGCCGGTAAGCCTCCGCGAGCGGCAGGAATTCCTCCCGCGCGGTGACGGTCCCCGGAACCGGATCCGGCAGTGCGCCGAGATCAACAGTTTCGAGCAGGGTGGCGATGACCTTTTGGATCTTCCAGCTGGGCAGCTTTGCCGTGGCCGGGTACACGGGAATGGGCATGGCCGCGAGTTTCTCCGGGTCATCGCCGCCGGCTGTGAAGGGGTCCGAGTCCAATACCTGGAAATCGGGGTTGGTCAGGCCGAGGGATCCCTTGAAACTGGTGACCTTGCCTGAGAACAACGCCCGGCGGCCGGGCAGCAGTTCGCTCTTTGCCCGGAAGGCGTTGAAGAAGGTGATTTTCAGGGTCCCGGGGGCTTTGCCGTGGAAATCGGTGCCGCCGACCAGTTTCACGCCGTTCCTGCCGTCATCGTCCGAGATAACGACGTCGGTGATGGATCCCTTGCGCGCCTGCATGGAGCGGGTATTGCTCGAGAGGACCCGCGCGATCAGGGTTACTTCTTCGTCGCGCGGCAGTTCGTTGATGGGCGTCAGTTCACCACGTGTCATGTAACGCCGCGGGAAATAGTTGAGCAGGCCCTCAACCGTGGTGATGTTGAGGTGTTTTTCGATAACCCCCGCTGAACGCTTGCCGATGCGGCGTTCCAGGGCCAGGCCGGGCTCAGCGTTCATGCCCACCGGAGTCCACTGCCTCCTGAAGCGCCTGGCTCCGGTGGCCGGACGTGTCAGACAGGGCGCTGATGGACATGTCACTGGGCGTACCCAGGGTGCGGATCAGTTCCACGGCCGGACCCGGCGTGGGGACGTGCACGTGGACCCGCCACCGGTAGGTGCCGTCGCCGGCTTCCCCACCGCCCAGCTGGCTCATGATGACCGAGTCGCCCAGCTCGTCCAGGTGCTGCCGGAGCGTGGCTGCATCCAGGGGCGAAAGGCTGATGGTGCACATGACCTCCACGCCTTCGTCCACCGGCATGCTGGTGTGGATGTGGGGGTCCTGGACGTTGTAGCCGTGAAGGTCATCGAGCAGCGTACCCTGCAGCTCCTCGCCCAGGACCACGGAGCGGAGGCAGTCCAGGATTAACAGCAGCCCCACGCCGCCGGCATCCACCACCTTGGCTGCCTGCAGGGCATCGAGCTGGTCCTCCGTGGAGACGACGGCGGCCAATGCCGCGGCAACCGCGGCGTCCAGCGTCACCCCGAGGGCGTGGTTACTGTCATCTCCGGGATGCAGGGCGTCGATCTCTCCGGCCGCCAGGGATGCGGCTTCCATGACGGAAAGCATGGTGCCGGGCACGGGATCGCTCAGGGCGGTCCAGGCACGGATCTGGGCCCGGTGCAGGGCTGTTGCCAGCAGGGCCGAGCTGAGGCGCTGCTGGCCTGCCAGGGGTTCCGCCGCCGCGCAGAGGAAGACGGAGAACAGCGTCCCGGAGTTGCCCCGCGCTTTTTCCAGCGCCGCCTGGCCCGCGTGGGTAAGGACGGCGCCGACGTCCGTGACTGACGGGTCCAGCCCGTCCAGGGCATCGGAGGCTGCACGGACCGTGAGGTAAAGGTTGGTGCCGGTGTCGCCGTCAGCGACAGGGAAGATATTGATGGCGTTGAGGCGGTCACTGTGGTTGCCCAGCGCGGTTTCCGCTTTGTTGAGCCACCGCCTCATAGCCTGGGCATTGGCGGCGATCTTAGTCTGCAAAGTGGTCCCATCCCCCGGTGTCCGCGGCCCGGCCCGCAATCGTCACGCGCGGACCTTCGTCGATTCCCAGTGCTAGTACCGAGCCTATCGCAGTGAATCCGGGAGGAAGCTGAACGTCCGGCGGGAAGGTGGCGAGCAATCCATGGTCCTCTCCTCCACCCAGCAACCACGTCCCGGCATCCGTCTGCAGCAGGGCCGCGGCCGGTTCCAGGGCAGCGGCCAGCAGGTCCAGGCTGTCCGGGTCGAGGTCTACGGAGACGCCGCTGGCCAATGCAATCCGGTGTCCATCCCGCAGCAGGCCATCCGAGACGTCCAGCATTGCGGTGGCGCCTGCCGCCCGTGCTGCGGGCCCGGCGCCGAGCGGCGGTACGGGACGGCATTGGAGGTCCACCAGGTTGCGCTGCTGCGGATCCAGCCGCCCTACATGGACCGGGGACTCCAGGAGGGCCAGGCCCGCAGCGGCGCGTCCCGCCGTACCTGCCAGGGCAAGGACGTCCCCCGGCCTGGCGCCAGAGCGGAGGACTGGCTGCCCGCCGTCGAGCGTGCCGAGCACTGCCACGGTCACGGATATTTCCCGGCCCCGTCCCAGGTCGCCGCCCGCCACCGAACAGCCTGACGCTCCCAGTTCCCGGATCCCGGCGGTGAGGCCGTCGGCCAGCTGCTCCACCCAGGCCACAGGGGTGTCCGGCGGCAACGTGAGGCTTACCACCATGGAGGTGGCCCGGGCACCCATGGCATTGATGTCGCTGAGGTTCTGGGCCGCCGCCTTCCAGCCGACGTCAAAGCCTGTGGTGCAGTATCCGTTGGGCCAGGTGAGGCGGAAGTCCTGGTCCTGGACCTGGGTGTCGATGCTGATGACCGTCCTGGCGTCCGGCGCGCTGATGATGGCGGCGTCGTCACCGGGGCCAAGGAGGGTAGCGGCGGAATGCCCTGCGTCCATCGCCAGGCGGGGGAAGATCCGTGCCAGCAGTTCGGCCTCGGAGAGGACGGCAACCACCGGAGAATCTGCTTCAGTCATAGGCTTTTCAGGCACCCCACTACGCTACAGCGCGGCACTGACATTCCCGGCAGGGCAAGTGTTATCCGGAGCTTGGGTGAGCTGCCGGGTGTTCCGGAGGGGTACTGCGGTGTCCGGAACACTCCGTTCCGGCGATAGGCTTGGACCATGCCCCGCCGCCACCAGTCCCTGCCCCGCCGCGCTGCCAGGACGGCGCTTATGGGGGCCATGGTGGCCCTCCCGCTGGCAGGCTGCTCCCCCGCCGTCGACGTTACCGCCGCCCAGGACGCCGCCAACCCTGCCTGCGCGCCCATGATGGTGGCCCTCCCGGACACCATTGGTGAGGCAACGCTGCGGCAGACCAACAGCCAGGCCACCGCGGCCTGGGGCGATCCCTCGCTGGTGATCCTGCGCTGCGGCGTGAACGTTCCTGGCCCCACCACGGACCGCTGCGTCACGGTCAACGGCATTGACTGGGTCATCAAGGAGGGCGATCCGGTGTGGACGCTCACCACCTATGGCCGCGAACCCGCCACCGAAATCCTGATGGACCCGGACAAGATCAGCTCCGCTACAGTGCTGGCCGACCTCGCCACGGCCGCGGGCAAGGTGGCGGCCAGCCGCAACTGCGTAGGCCAGCAGGAACTGCAGGACCTGCCCCAGAGCCAGTAGGCAGGCTTCGGCACGCCCAGCCTCCGGGGAAGCGCAGCTCAGCGCAGTCCGGTCTTCCGGTTCAGGGCCAGGTGGATCAGTTCGTCGATCAGATCGGCATAGCCGAGCCCGGACGCAGCCCACATCTGCGGGTACATACTCTTGGGCGTGAACCCGGGCATGGTGTTGATCTCGTTGATGATCAGGTCGCCGTCGGGCGTGTAGAAGAAGTCAACGCGGCTCAGGCCTTCGGCGCCGACAGCATCGAACGCCGCGGCGGCGAGGTCGCGCACCCTGGCGATGGCTTCATCAGGAATGTCTGCCGGGCAGCTCAGCGACGCGGCGTCGTCCTCGACGTACTTGGCGTTGAAGTCGTAGAACTCGTGGCCGCCGCCGGCCACGGAAATCTCGCCGGGCATGGAGGTCCGGGGAGCATCCGTCCCACGGCCTTCCAGCACGGCGCATTCGATTTCCCGGCCGACGATGCCGGCTTCGATGACCAGTTTGAGGTCGTGCCTGCGCGCTTCCTCGATGGCTGCATCCAGCCCTTCCAGCGAGTCCACCTTGGAGATGCCCATGGAGGAACCCGCCCGTGCAGGCTTAACGAACACGGGGAACCCCAGCCGGTCGACCTGCTTCCGGACAGCCTCGGGATCCTTCTGCCATTGCCTGTCGGTAACGGCGACATAGGGCCCCACATGGAGGCCCGCCGACTCGAAGACAACCTTCATGAAGTGCTTGTCCATACCCACGGCCGAAGCCAGGACCCCGGCGCCGACGTACCGGGTATCCGAGAGTTCCAGGAGCCCCTGGATGGTTCCGTCTTCACCGAAGGGCCCGTGGAGGAGGGGAAAGACCACGTCCACCGTGCCCAGCTCCTGCGGAACCTCGTTGGGGGCAGCCACGATCAGCTGGTGCTCCCCGCCAATCTCGGCCAGCGTCACAGTCTGGTCGGAGGGTGCGACCTCAGGCAGCGCCGTGCCGGCAAGGGACCACTGGGCAGTATCACCGCTGGCCAGTACCCACTGGCCCGATTTCGCGATCCCAATGGGGATGACCTCGTACTTGTCCTTATTAATGGCGCCGAGTACTCCGGCGGCGGTAACACAGCTGACGGCGTGCTCGCTGGACCGGCCGCCGAACAGAACCGCTACCCGCGGTTTGGGACGCCCGGCCGGCTCCCCTGACGTCAGGTTGTTGTGGGACATCGTCAGTCATCACCTTCAGGTTTGAGTTCGCGGGACAGCAGGACAGGTCCCAGTTGGTCAACGGACAGCTTGCCGGCCAGCACCGCCACAACGGCGGCGGTGATGGGCATCTCCACACCCAGCTTGCCCGCCAGTTCATGCACGGCCTGGCCGGATTTGATGCCTTCGGCCGTCTGCGTCATCTTCTGGCCCACCTCCTCCAGCGTGAGGCCCTGGCCCAGCAGCCGTCCCGCGGTGTGGTTACGGGACAACGGCGATGAGCAGGTGGCCACGAGGTCGCCCAGGCCGGCAAGCCCGGCCATGGTTTTGGCTTCACCGCCGAGGGCAAGGGCGAGGCGGGACGTTTCAGCCAGGCCGCGGGTGATGACGGAGGCCTTGGTGTTGTCCCCCATCTCTTTGCCCTCGCAGATACCGACTGCCAGAGCAATGACGTTCTTGACGATCCCGCCGATCTCCACGCCCACCACGTCAGACGTGGTGTAGGGACGGAAATACGGCGCGGTGCAGCTGCGCGCCAGCCAGCCGGCGACGGCGGAATCGGCGCAGGCGACCACCGAGGCGGTGGGCTCCTCGCGCGCAATTTCCATGGCCAGGTTGGGACCGGAGACGACGGCGATCCTGCCGGCATCGAGGCCGAGCTCCTCGCTGATGACCTGGCTCATGCGCGCGTCGGTGCCGAGCTCGAGGCCCTTCATGAGCGAGACCACCACAGCCTCGGGGTCGATCAGGTGGCGCCACTCCCGCAGTTGCGGACGCAACGACTGGGCGGGGACGGCAAGGACCACGAGGTCAGCCCCGTGGAGCACGTCCGCGACGTCGGTGGACGCCGTGATGCTGGCCGGCAGCGACACGTCCTTAAGGTACTGGTGGTTGCGGTGGCTGTTGTTGATCTGCTCAACCACTTCCCCGCGGCGGCCCCACAGCCTGATCCCACGCGGGGTACCCGCCGCCGCGGCGGCGTCGGCCAGGATCTTTGCGAAGGTTGTTCCCCAGGAACCGGCGCCCAGGACGGCGACGGAGCGGGCTGAACCCGCCAGGTTCAGGGTCACGGCGCGTCCGGCCCGTTGCCGGGGTGCTGCCCGCCGCGCTCCATGAAACGCCCGTGCTTGGACTGCTGCTTCCGTGCCGGATCCCAGCGCTCGGCGGGCGGCTCCTCACCCCTCAGGCCGGCGAGGAGGCCGGTGATGGCATCCATGATGGCTTCGGTGGCTTCCGCCAGCGTGGCCTTGTCCATCGGCCGGCCGGCAAACGCGCTGAGGTCCACCGGATCACCGATGACAACCCTGGATGACTTGCGGGGAAAGATGTGGAACCTCTTCCCATAGCGCGGAAAAACCTCGTGGGCTCCCCAGTGGGCGATCGGGACCACCGGGATGCCGCCTTCGAGTGCGAGCCGTGCTGCTCCCGTGTGGCCTTTCATCGGCCACAGGTCCGGGTCACGGGTGAGGGTGCCTTCGGGGTAGATGATGATGGCGCCGCCCTCCGCCACGATTTCCTGGGCCACCTGCAGCGACCGGTTCGCGCCCGCCGTCGAACGCTCCACCGGGACCTGCTTGGTGGCGTGCAGGAGCCAGCCGAGTGCGGGAACCTTGAACAGGCCCGCCTTGGCGAGGAAATGCGGGGCGCGCTTCTGGTTGTACAGCATGTGCCCCACCACCAGCGGATCGATCTCCGTGCAGTGGTTGGGTG
Source organism: Pseudarthrobacter sp. SL88 (assembly GCF_026672455.1). Taxonomy (NCBI): domain Bacteria; kingdom Bacillati; phylum Actinomycetota; class Actinomycetes; order Micrococcales; family Micrococcaceae; genus Pseudarthrobacter; species Pseudarthrobacter sp. SL88. Next base: position 1,509,424 of record NZ_JAPPRD010000001.1, on the reverse strand, counting down.
CGGCGATGAATCCGCCGGCGGGAAGCTTTTCAATGCCTTCCCATTTTTTGCCCATCATGAGGTTCAGCAGCGGCCGGGCAATGCCGGCGATGAACACGAATGTGGCCCTGCTCTTGGCAGATTCCTTCACGGCAGCCCGCTACTTCGCGGCAGTGATGTCGAAATCGGCACCCAGCCCGGCCAGCTTCTCGGTGAAGCGCTCGTAGCCGCGGTTGATGAGGTCGATGCCCGTCACCCGCGAGACGCCGGTGGCGGCCAGTGCGGCGATGAGGTGGCTGAACCCGCCGCGCAGGTCCGGCACGTCAATATCGGTGCCCTTGAGTTGGGTGGGCCCGGAGATGACCGCCGAGTGCAGGAAGTTGCGCTGCCCGAACCGGCACGGAACGCTGCCAAGGCACTCCCGGTGGACCTGGATGCTGGCGCCCATCCGGATGAGCGCGTCGGTGAAGCCGAAGCGGTTCTCATAGACGGTTTCGTGGACGATCGAGACGCCCTCGGCCTGGGTCAGCGCCACCACCAGCGGCTGCTGCCAGTCGGTCATGAACCCGGGGTGCACGTCGGTTTCGAGCACCAGGGGGTTCAGCTTCCCGCCGGGGTGGTAGAAACGGATGCCGTCCTCACCGATGTCCATGCCGCCGCCCACCTTGCGGTAGGTGTTCAGGAAGGTCATCATGTCGCGCTGGGAAGCGCCCTCGACGAAGATGTCGCCGCGCGTGACCAGGGCAGCGGAGGCCCAGGACGCCGACTCATTGCGGTCGGAGAGGGCCCGGTGGTTGTAGCCGCCGAGGTCGCGGACGCCCTCGATGCGGATGGTGCGGTCGGTCTGGACGCTGATGATGGCGCCCATCTTCTGCAGCACGGCGATGAGGTCGATGATCTCCGGCTCCGTGGCGGCACCGCTCAGTTCGGTGATGCCCTCGGCGCGGGTGGCGCTCAGCAGTACCTGCTCGGTGGCGCCCACGGACGGGTAGGGCAAGGAGATCTTGGCACCGTGCAGGCCCTTGGGGGCAGAAATATGGATCCCGCCCGGGCGCTTTTCCACCACGGCGCCGAACTGGCGGAGCACGTCCAGGTGGTAGTCGATGGGGCGGTCGCCGATCTTGCAGCCGCCAAGGTCGGGGATGAATGCTTCGCCAATGGCGTGGATCAAGGGACCGCACAGCAGGATGGGGATCCTGGAGTCCCCGGCGTGGGCATCAATGGCCGTGCTGGACGCCGTCTTCGCTGCCTTCGGATCGAGGGTCAGGTCCCCGTTGACCGGGTCCTTCTCCACCGTCACGCCATGGAGCTGCAGGAGCGAGGTGACAACCTCCACGTCCTTGATCTCCGGAACGTTCCGCAACACCGACGGTTCGTTGCCCAGCAACGCCGCCACCATCGCCTTGGGGACAAGGTTCTTGGCCCCCCGGACGGTGACGCGGCCCGTAAGCGGGACTCCGCCGCGGATTGTCAGAACACTACTCATATACCGGTTTCCTCACGATTACTCGCCCCCAAATCCTTGCAAAGGCTCCACCCAAGCATAGGAGGTCGCGTTACCGAACCGAAATACGTACGCTCCTTGGCCGAGGCGTGGCGGCGAAGTATGTCGCCCCGCGCAGGGCCAAGGAGCAGAGCGCTGGCGCTAGGAAACCTTGGCAGGCAGGGTCTTGGGCTTGAAAGAGGGGCGGGTTGCCTCGTAGGCGGTGATATCCGCCTCATGCTGCAGCGTGAGCCCGATGTCGTCCAGGCCTTCGAGCAGGCGCCAGCGGGTGTAGTCGTCAATTTCGAAGGGGGCCACAATGTTGCCGCACACCACGGTCTTCGACTCCAGGTCCACTGTCACCTGGGTTCCCGGCGCGTTTTCCAGTTCCTTCCAGATCAGCTCGATGTCGTCCTGGGCCACCTGGGCGGCCAGCAGTCCCTGCTTGCCCGAGTTGCCGCGGAAGATGTCAGCGAACCGGGAGGAGAGCACTGCCTTGAAGCCGTAGTCCTTCAGTGCCCACACGGCATGCTCGCGGGAGGACCCGGTGCCGAAGTCGGGCCCGGCCACCAGGACTGAGCCGGCGTTGAACGGCTCCTGGTTCAGGATGAAGGAGGAGTCCTTGCGCCAGGCCGAGAACAGGGCGTCCTCGAAGCCGGTGCGGGTGATGCGCTTGAGGTACACCGCGGGGATGATCTGGTCCGTGTCGACGTTGCTCTGGCGCAGCGGAACGCCGATGCCGGTGTGCTTGGTGAACTTTTCCATGGTTGCGTCCTAGGCTGCGTCGGTGCGGATGGCGGCGGATTCGGGGGCAGGATCAAGGTCCGACGGCGAGCTGAGCGTGCCGCGGACGGCCGTGGCCGCTGCCACCACCGGGGATACCAGGTGGGTGCGGCCGCCCTTGCCCTGGCGCCCCTCGAAGTTGCGGTTCGAGGTGGAGGCGCACCGCTCCCCCGGTTCCAGCTGGTCCGGGTTCATTCCCAGGCACATGGAGCAGCCGGCGAAGCGCCATTCGGCGCCGAAGTCCTTGAAGACCCGGTCCAGGCCCTCAGCCTCCGCTTCGAGGCGGACGCGTGCAGATCCCGGCACCACGAGCATGCGGACCTTCGGATCCTTTTCGCGGCCGCGGATGATGTCCGCTGCGGCCCGGAGGTCCTCGATGCGGGAGTTGGTGCAGGAACCGAGGAACACTGTGTCCACCCGGATGTCCTTCATTGGCGTGCCGGCTTCCAGCCCCATGTACTGCAGGGCGCGTTCCGCGGCGGCCTTGGCGTTTTCGTCGCCGAAGTCCCCGGGGAACGGAACAGCCTGGGACAGGGACACGCCCTGGCCGGGGTTGGTGCCCCAGGTGACGAACGGCTCCAGCGTGTCGGCGTCCAGGTCCACCTCGACATCGAAGGTGGCGTCGTCGTCGGTCTTCAGCGTGTTCCAGTACTCGACGGCGGCATCCCAGTCCGCCCCTTCGGGGGCGTGCGGGCGGCCCTGCATGTAGGCGTAGGTGGTTTCGTCCGGCGCCACCATGCCGGCGCGGGCGCCGGCCTCGATGGACATGTTGCAAATGGTCATGCGGGCATCCATGGACAGGGCGCGGATGGCGGATCCACGGTATTCCAGGACGTAGCCTTGGCCGCCGCCGGTACCGATCTTGGCGATGACCGCCAGGATGATGTCTTTGGCCGTGACGCCGGGGCGCAGGGTGCCTTCAACGTTGATGGCCATGGTCTTGAACGGCTTCAGGGACAGGGTCTGGGTGGCCATGACGTGCTCCACCTCGGAGGTGCCGATGCCCATGGCCAGTGCTCCGAAGGCGCCGTGCGTGGAGGTGTGCGAGTCGCCGCAGACCACCGTCATGCCGGGCTGGGTGAGGCCCAGCTGCGGACCCACCACGTGGACGATGCCCTGTTCGGCGTCACCGAGGCTGTGCAGGCGGACACCGAACTCCGCGCAGTTGTTGCGCAGCGTCTGGATCTGGGTCCGGCTGGTGAGGTCGGCGATAGGCTTGTCGATGTCCAGCGTGGGAGTGTTGTGGTCCTCCGTGGCGATGGTCAGGTCCGGGCGGCGCAGCGGGCGGCCTGCCAGGCGCAAGCCTTCGAAGGCCTGCGGGGACGTGACCTCGTGCACCAGGTGAAGGTCGATGAAGAGAAGGTCAGGCTGGGCGTTGGCACCTACGCCGTCGCCTTTGCGCACCACGTGCGCGTCCCAGACTTTCTCGGCCAATGTCTTTGCCATGGCCATCTCCCTTCACTGCTGTTTGGCTGAATGCTTCAACTGAAGCAGGACGGCTCGGCACTGCGCCAGCCGAAAGATTTGCATCTCAGATAATGAGACGGCAATATCATTACATGGACAATTCTAGTGGAGTCGGCGTCATTGATAAAGCAGCACAGGTGCTTGACGCGCTCGAAGCCGGCCCCACCACGCTGGCACAGCTCGTAGCGGCCACCGGACTGGCCCGTCCCACTGTCCACCGCCTCGCCCTCGCGCTGGTCCACCACCGGCTGGTAAGCCGTGACATCCAGGGCAGGTTCGTACTCGGCAGCCGGCTGGTTGAACTGGCATCGGCCGCCGGCGAGGACCGCCTCATCGCTTCCGCCGGCCCCGTCCTGATGCAGCTTCGGGACGCCACGGGCGAGAGCGCACAGATCTTCCGCCGCCAGGGCGACTGGCGGGTCTGCGTGGCATCGGCCGAGCGCCCCATCGGCCTGCGCGACACCATTCCGGTCGGTACCCAGTTGTCCATGAAGGCCGGCTCCGCTGCCCAGGTCCTGCTTGCCTGGGAAGACCACGACCGCCTGCTTGAGGGCCTGCAGTCGGCACGCTTCACGCCGACCGTCCTCGCAGGAGTACGACGGCGGGGCTGGGGCCAGAGCCTTGGTGAACGCGAGCCGGGGGTCGCCTCGGTCTCGGCGCCGGTGCGCGGACCGTCCGGCCGCGTCATTGCCGCCGTATCGATCTCCGGCCCCATCGAGCGGCTTACCCGCCAGCCCGGGAGGTTGCACGCTGAAGTGGTCTGCAACGCCGGCCGCATCCTCACCGAAGCGCTGCGCAAGAACAACGACTGACCGCCGTCGGGTCAATCCCGCACCAAGCCGCCCTCCGGCGGTTAGGCTGTGGCCCATGGGCAGCTACGCAGTATTTCTCCGCGGCATCAACGTGGGCGGCATCAACATCAAAATGGCGGACCTTCGGGATGCGCTGAAGAACAGCGGCTTCGCGGACGCCAAGACACTGCTGGCCAGTGGCAACGTGGTCCTTGCCAGCGGACTGGACGCCGCCGGCGTGAAACGGGAGTGCGAGAAGGCCCTGCGCGCCGCGTTCGGCTACGAGGCCTGGGTGGTGGTCCTGCCGGCCGGCAGGGTGGCTGATCTGGTGGCGGCGTGCCCGTATCCGGAGGACGACAAGTCCACGCATTCGTACATCACGCTGTCCTCCGACCACGCAGTCCTGGACGACCTGGACGCTGCGGGCCGGGCCCTCGGGGGCGGACACAAGCAACACCGGCTTGGCCCGGAAGCCCTCGCCTGGCTCGCGCCGGCCGGCGGAACCCTGGAGAGCCCGTTCAGCAAGATTTCGTCCAAGGCCAGATTTAAGGCGGCGACCACTACCCGCAACCTGCGCACCATGATCAAGGTGCGGGACGCTGCTGCCGGACTGGAAGCCGCCGGCACCAAGGGATGAGCCCCTCCCCTAGCCCGCCGCCACCCTCAGTGCCGCGTTAAACGCCGCAAGCCTGCTGACTTCTACCTCAACGGGCTCCACCACTAGATTCCGCGCAACACCGCCCACAGCCGCCTCCAGCCGTTTCCGTGCCCCCGATGCCCGTGCCGCGGCGGCTCCTGCGGCGATAAAGCGGCCGGCCAGGGCCAGCACAATCCCCAGCACCACGCCGACGGCGGCCATCAGGGTGGGCACCGGCCACCCTTCCACCCGTGGCGGCTCCGGCGCCGGCATCTGGAAGTACTGCAGTGCCGCGAGGCCGCCCAGCCAGCCGAGGCCACCGAGGACGGTCAGCAGCGCCAGCCACTGGACCACATTGAAGACGCCCCACCACCAGGATTTCCTGTTGGCCCCGAGGTCGGTTCCGGCGATGGCCTGGTCCAGGGCATCCGGAAGCCGCTCCCGGCCCTCGCGGGCTGCGCTTCGGATGGCGGCCCGCCAGGGACCGGGCGCGCCGGCGCTGGCGGCGTCGGCGAACTCCCTGACGGCTGAGTCGGTGCGCGCCCGCTCGGGGGCACTGGCGGGCGGAAGCGAAGTGCGGTTGAGTTCCGCCGGAGCGTCCCTGCGGAGGTTGAGCCTGCGCAAGGGGTCGGGCCGGAACCGCGAAAGCCATCGGGTCGCGGGCCAGCCCGTCCGACGGACTGATTCCAGGCGGTAGGAACGGGCCACAGCACTGACAACCACCGGCACGTTGGCTGCCGCCGCCAGTTCCGCGCCCAGCCTGGCCGTCGTTTGGTGCCGGACGCCGGCGGCTTCGCCGTCTCCGGATGCCTCCCGCAGTTCCCTGGAAGCTTTCGCGACGTCGGCCTCCAGCCGCTGCGAGCGGGCCTTTCGCTGCACCACCACGCTCCTGATCGCAGCACGCACGCCGTCCACGCCCTGGCCGGTCAGCGCGGAGGCGGCAAGGACCTTTACTTTCCCCAGCCCCTCGGCAGCAAGGATCCCGCGAAGGGATTCCAGGACCGGCGGCACGTCGTGGGCGGGAAGCCTGTCCACCTGGTTGAGGACCACCAGGGTGACGGCGCCGTGCGAGGCCAGCGGGGCGAGGAAATCCTGGTGGACCGCTGCATCCGCGTACTTTTGCGGGTCGAGCACCCAGACGAGGACATCCACCAGTCCCACCATGCGCTGCACCACTTCACGGTTGGCCGCGCGGGTGGAGTCGAAATCCGGCAGGTCCAGCAGGATCAGGCCGGTGTCTTCGCCCGCAAAACCTTCCACAGGACCTGCGTGATGCCTGTTGCGGACATCAAGCCAGTCCAGGAGCGGTTCACTGCCGTCCACTCCCCATACCCCCGCCAGCGGCTCCGACGTGGTGGGGCGGCGCGCCGCCGTCGTCGCGATGTTACTGCCGCTCACGGCGTTGAACAGCGAGGACTTTCCGCTTCCGGTAGCACCGAAGAACCCCACCACAGTGTGCTCCGCGGACAGGGAGCGGCGGGATCCGGCGCGCTCCAGGACCTGGAAAACCTCCTCCAGCTGCGCGTCCGGAAGGACACCACCGGCCAGCTGCCTCGCGTCATTCAGGGCTTCCAGGCGCCGGTCCAGCCGCGATGATTCCCGGGCGCCGCTGTGCCGGCTCACGCGGCGCCCGCCAGGCGGGCCAATGCATCGGCTTGGCTGTCCAGTACACCGGCCGCCATGGTGTCTGCCGCCGGGAGCCGGACCAGGAACCTTTGCTGTTCCTCCTCGAGGAGCCGCTGGCAGCGGGCAGCCAGGTCCGTCCGTGCCTTTTCAGCCATCCGGCGCACAGCGTCTTCACCGAACACGGCCTCGAGCAGGCGCTGGCCCACGACTGCGGTTCCGCCTGCTACGCCGACCTCCAGCCCTGTCAGGCCCGCTGTCATGGAGAAAACAACGATCATCAGTGCAGCACCCAGCCCGTTGATGCCGAAGGAGAGCCACCGGGCCTGGGTCCGCTTTCCCTGGCCCTCCCTGCGGATAAGTTCCATCAGCGCCTCCTGCCAGGCTCGGATCTCCTGTGCCGCCCGGTCCGCGAAACCGGGACCGCTCCCCGAGAGGTCGTCCGTTCCCAACAGTTGCCGGCCGGCGGGGTCGGACCGCCAACGGTGGTCGGTTTCCTCTGCGGCGTTTGCTGCCTCATCGACAATGACGGCCTGCAGGCCCGTTTCGATGGCCGCTTCGACCTTGATGGCCGGCGGTGGTTCACCCCGGAAGAAGGCCCCCAACCGGTCGCGGAAGCGGCCCACGTTCTGCTCGAGTGTCCGGAAGAACTCACCGGTGCCCACAAAGTCCTGCCAGCGGGCCAGCACTTCCCCGCGGAGGAGGGCGCCGTCTCGCGTGGCGTCGAGGATCCGGCTGCCCGCGTCCCGGTAGGCGGCATCAACGCCGGCCTCAAGCGCAGCTGCAGCGCGCTGCTGCTCTGCAGCGGATGCGGAGATCGCTGCAACCCGGCCGGCCAGTGCCCGGACCGCACCGTTCAGGGTGCGGCGCGCGACGCCGGCCCGGCCTGCGGCGTCAGCGGCGAGGCCGGTGAGCCAGTTCCGCAGCGGGAGGACAGCGCCGGCGGGCAGCATGCCCAACGGATCCAGCGTGGACTCAGGGATGACAAAGAGCTGGGCACCGGCCAGGCCCTCGCCGTCGAGGAGTCGCCGCAGGTCCTCGCTGACTTCTTCCTCCGCGCCCGCCGGCACCCTGTCCAGGACCACCGCCACCATGATGTCCCTCGCCGCCGCATCCAGGAGCAGCCGCCAGGGGACGGCGTCGGCGTACCTGTTGGCGGTGGTGACGAAGATCCACAGGTCCGCGGCTGCGAGCAGCTGGCCGGCCAGCTTCCGGTTGTCATCGGAGATGGAATCGACGTCGGGGGCGTCGAGGAGCGCAATGCCCGCCGGAACGGCGTCATCGGCGAGCAGGACCAGCGAGGTGACGGCAGCAGCGTCGGGTCCCGTCACCGTTTGGGCCGCAGGGGCAGGTCCGGCAGACAGCGCACCTCGGATCCGGCCCAGGCCCGGCAGGACCCGGCTGCCCTCGAACCAGGCGGCTTCGGCAGGATGGTGAAGGAGGATCGGCTGGCGGGTGGTCGGGCGGATGGCACCCGAGCGGGTGACAGGATGGCCGGCCAGGGCATTAACCAGGGTCGACTTCCCGGCACCGGTCGACCCGCCGACGACGGCAAGCAGCGGGGCGTCGAGGCTGCGGTAGCGGGGAAGGATGTAGTCGTCGAGCTGGGCCACACCGGCGGCGGCGTCACGCCGCCCCTGCTCGGCCCCAGGCAGGGCCAGGGGCAGTGCCACGTCCGCCAGGGTGCCGCGGACCTGTTCAAGCAGGGTCACGGCTGCCGTGTTTTGCTGCTCCTGCCGGTCCGTGTGGCGTTTCTCGTTCGGTGAGGTCACAGCAACATCATGCCAGCTGAGAGCGAAGGAAGAATTGAATATGGCCGGAAAAACAGAATGGTCCCGGGCATATTGCCCGGGACCATTTCTTTGGTGACCCCAGCGGGATTCGAACCCGCGTTACCGCCGTGAGAGGGCAGCGTACTAGGCCGCTATACGATGGGGCCAAGTAACTTTTTTGGCGTTTCCGCCGTTCAAGCTCAGTGATTGTTTCATACACTTTGCCTTAGTTTCAAATCGGCGAACCGGTTGAAACTGCCTGGCGTGAAGACGTAGAACATCTCCAAACCAGAGCTGGGATACCAGGACTCGAACCTAGAATGACGGTACCAGAAACCGTAGTGTTGCCAATTACACCATATCCCAATGGAACTTTCGGGCCCGGCCTTCAAGGCCTTAGCCTTGCTCCGTGCGCCTCAGCACGAGAAAATACTCTACCCGAGACTTTCGGCTCGCACAAATCGAGGCAGCCAGACCTTCCGCCGCGCCCGAAGCTGCCCCGGAAAATCCCACGGGCACTGTCCAGGTCAGGGACGGCTCAGCCGAATTGGAGGACGGGACATAGACACTGAACAGTGGCGCTGGGGCCCTCCAATCCGGGGCCGGTGAGATCTACTCCGGGGTCCGGGACAACTTTGCTGACGGCGCCGGGCAATTGGCGGCAGGAACCGGCCGCCTCGCTGCTGCCGCAGGACAGTTGGACACCGGTGCGGGCACCCTCAACAAGCTTGCCGAGGGCGGCCTCAGGCCCTGCTCGGGGGCAGCCCAGCTCAATGCGGGTGGCGGCTGGCTCGACTCGGGGCAGCTGCGCTCAGCGACAGCGCAGGCGCGGACCGGCCGCACTGACCCGGCAATACTCCTAGTGGAAGAGCGGGAGCAATTCCGCCAGCGTGGAAACCGCGGCACCAGAGAAATGCGCCGCGGTTTCCGCGTTCCGGTTCAGCCATACGCCCTGCAGCCCGGCCGCCGTCGAGCCCTCCGCATCGAGCAACCTGTTGTCGCCCACGTAAAGGGTTTCGGAGGCTGCCGTACCCAGGAGCCGGACACCTTCGAGGTAGATCGCCGGGTTGGGCTTGGCCACCCCCAGGGTGTCGGTGCCCACGAGGTGCGCCACCCGTTCCAGGCCTGCGCCGTCCAGTTTCGCCCGCTGGTAGTCATGGACGTTGTTACTGACGGCCCCGTACGGGATCCCTGCCCGGTCCAGGACATCGAGCAGCGGCAGGACGTCCGGGAACGGCTTTACGTAGGACGGCTGCTTCTGGATGTAGGCGGTCAGCCACTGGTGCGATTCCTCGCCGTCGGCCAGTTCGATGCCGAAGTGTCCCAGCGCAGCCCGGCCGCGCAGGAGGCGCTGCTCGTTGAACGTCAGCTCCCCCGCAAGGTACTGGTCGTAATAGTGCGTGGTCTCGTGGGTGAAGATGCGGCCGAACCGCTCCCACCCGGACTGGTCGAGGCCGGGCAGGAGATGCTCGCTGACCTCCCGCAATGCAGTGGTCATGGAGTATTCGAGATCCACGAGGGTGTCGTCGATATCGAACAGGACGCCCCGGACGGTACCCACCTGGGCCTCCAGGATGCCGCCGGCAGCGGAACTGGCCACAGCCATCAGCCGCGGAAAGCCTGAAGCCTGCGGAGTGAGGCATCCTTGCCCAGGATCACCATCGACTCGAACAGCGGCGGCGAGATGCGGCGGCCGGACACGGCGGTGCGGACCGGTCCGAAGGCCAGGCGCGGCTTCAGTCCAAGGTCTTCGACGAGGGCCTGCTTGAGGGCTGCCTGGATGGTCTCCGGAGTCCAGTCCGCGATGGGCTCAAGGGCGCCGATCGCTGCGTCAAGGACTTCGGCCAGGTTTTCCGGCAGGCCCTTGCGCGCGTCGTCGGCAACGTCAATGGCGTCATCGGCCTTGAACAGGAAGGCGATCATTTCCGGCGCCTCGCCCAGCAGGGTGATGCGCTCCTGGATCAGGGGTGCGGCTTCGGTGACGATCTGTTCTTCACGGTCGGTCAGGATCTCCCCCACCAGTCCGGCTTCACGCAGGTAGTGCGCCACCCGGTTCCGGAAATCCTCCGGGGCAAGCATCCGCACATGCGTGCCGTTGATGGCTTCGGCCTTCTTCAGGTCGAAGCGTGCGGGGTTGGCCAGGACATCGTGAATGTCGAAGTTCTCCACCAGCTGCTCCACGGTGAAGATGTCCTCGTCGGCGCTGAGGGACCAGCCCAGCAGGGACAGGTAGTTCAGCAGGCCCTCCGGGATGAAGCCCCGCTCGCGGTGCAGGAAGAGGCTGGACTCGGGATCGCGCTTGGACAGCTTCTTGTTGCCCTGGCCCATGACATAGGGCAGATGGCCGAATTCGGGCATGTACTCAGCAACACCCACTGCGTGCAGCGCGCGGTAGAGGGCAATCTGCCGCGGGGTGGAGCTAAGCAGGTCTTCGCCGCGGAGCACGTGGGTGATGCCCATCAGCGCGTCGTCCACCGGGTTGACCAGGGTGTACAGCGGGTGGCCGTTGGCCCGCACCACTGCGAAGTCGGGAACCGAACCGGCGCGGAAGGTAATCTCGCCGCGGACCAGGTCGGTGAAGGTGAGGTCCTCGTCGGGCATCCGGAGGCGGAGGACGGCCTGGCGGCCCTCTGCCCTGTACTGGGCCAGCTGCTCCTCCGTCAGGTGCCGGTCGTACCCGTCGTAGCCGAGCTTGGGGTCACGGCCGGCGGCACGGTGGCGGGCCTCAATCTCGTCCGGTGTGGAGTACGACTCGTAGATGAAGCCGCCCTCATGCAGCCGCTTGATGACGTCCTGGTAGATGTCACTGCGCTGCGACTGCCGGTAGGGTTCGTGCGGGCCGCCCACCTCGACGCCCTCGTCCCAGTCGATGCCGAGCCACTTCAGCGCATCCAGCAGCTGGTGGTAGCTCTCCTCGCTGTCCCGCGCCGCATCCGTGTCCTCGATGCGGAACACCAGGGTGCCCTTGGTGTGCCGTGCGTAAGCCCAGTTGAACAGGGCGGTACGGATCAGGCCCACGTGCGGAGTGCCGGTGGGTGAGGGGCAGAAACGGACCCGGACGGGTGTTTCCGCGGTAACAGGCGGGATGGAGGCGGCAGGCGACGAAGAAGCGATAGTCATAGTGGCTTCAACTTTACCGTCTGGCGCCTGCCGCCATCGCGGCCTGTCCCTTAGCGGCGGACGATCGGGTTGGACAGCCGGCCGATGCCTTCAATTTCCACTTCATACCGGTCACCGGCGGTGACCAGTCCGACGCCGGCAGGAGTGCCGGTCATGATCACGTCACCGGGCAGCAGGGTGAATGCCTGGGAGACGATGGACACCAGTTCCCGGACGCCGCGGATCATCTGGTTGGTGTTGCCGTCCTGCCGCATTTCGCCGTTGAGCCTGCCCTGGATCTGCAGGTCCTCGGTGTCCAGCTCCGTTTCGATCCACGGGCCAAGCGGCGCGGAGGTATCGAACCCCTTGGCACGGGTCCACTGCAGGTCGGTCTTCTGGACGTCGCGGGCCGTGAGGTCGTTGCCGCAGGTGTAACCGAAGATGACGTCGTCGACGCGGTCCTCCGGGACGTCCTTGCAGATCCGGCCGATGACGACGCACAGCTCTGCCTCGAAGGAGATCTCATCGGAGAACTCCGGCAGTACGACGGGATCGTTCGGGCCGACGACGGCCGTATTCGGCTTCAGGAACAGCAGCGGCTGGGCAGGCACGTCGTTGCCGAGCTCATGGGCGTGCTCCACGAAGTTACGGCCGACGCCGATCACCTTGCTGCGCGGGATAATCGGGGCCAGCAGCCGGACGTCCTCCAGCTTGTGGCGGACCGACGTGCGCTCCACGCCGTTGAAGAACGGGTCACCCTGGATGACAGTAATCTCCTCACTGCCGGCGTCACCTTCAACTACGCCGTACAGGGGATCGGAATCAACGACAAACCTCGCAATACGCATGGTTCATACCCTACCGTTTCCCCGGTGGGCCCCCGCATTGCCGGACTCCTCCCGCAGGTAGTGCAGCTGCCCGGCCACGGACATCTCGGCCGCGCGCCTGACGGAAGGTCCGACGTCGGAATAGACGGCGTCCGCCACGTCGCCGACGGACGCGTCGCGGCCCAGCCGGTCCAGGGCTTCGCGGATCCGGGCCAGGCGTTCATGGCGGTGCGTACGGTAGCCACGGACAACCTCTGCCAGGGCGGGCAGGACAGGTCCGTGGGCCGGCAGGACCGTTGCCGGCCCCATGGCCTCAAGCCGGTCCAGGGTGGCCAGGTAGTCCCCCAGCGTCCCGTCGGGATAGTCAAGCATGGTGGTTCCCCTGCCCAGGATGGTATCCCCCGTCAGGACGGACCCGTCCGGCCCATCGCCGGGCAAGTGGAAGCACACCGAATCGGAGGTGTGGCCCGGAGTTGCCAAAACGGTCAGATCGAGCCCCGCGGCGCGGACCACCTCGCCGTCCAGCAACGGCGCTCCCCCACCATGGCAGTGTGCGGGATCGGCGGCGCGGACGGGCGCGCCGGTCAGTTCGTGCAGCCGCGCCGAACCGGCCGTATGGTCGGCGTGCCGGTGGGTAATGAGGACCAGTTCGACGGCGCCCGCGCGCGCCAGCGCCAGAAGGTGGGCTTCATCGTCCGGTCCGGGGTCCACCACCACCGCGCCGGGGCTGCCGGGAGCGGCAAGGACATAGGAGTTGGTCCCGTCCAGGCTCATCGGCCCGGGATTGGGAGCAAGGATGAACCGGGTCAGGTCGGAACTGCGCTGCAGGGTGGCGGCTGGATCGGGAGTCACTGCCCCATCCTCGCACCCATGGACCGGGCCCGCCGGATCAGGGGCCGGAATAGATCGAACACCCCTGCGGGTTGACCACACATGACGCCCCACCCCTCACCAGGAAGCCGGATACATTCATGACCAGCGCACCCACCCTTGCAGAACTCATCGCCAACGCGGAAGCGGACGGCCACGACCACTCCGCCACTGAAAAGAGCACCGGGCTCCTGCACCTCCACAACCATGCGGCAGGTTCCGTGGTCTGGTTTCCCACCTGGAAGACATTCCGCGGGACGGCCGACTGGAGGGAAGCAGTGGAAACCGCCGGCGCAGAACTCACCACGCCGGAGGCAGCAGACGCACAGGCGGCCGGGATCCTGGCCAGCGAACTTGAGGAACTGCTGAAGAGTGCCGCTGTGTCAGGTGACGCCGCAGCTTTCGCCAGTGAAAACCTCACCCGGCACCTGACCCGTACCTGGGCGCTGGGTGACGCAGCCGCCAGGGCCACGGGCAGGGATCCGTTCACCGCCGGAGCCATCCCCGCGGCCTTTGAGGGCTACCCCTACGAGGTGTATGCCCAGGACGGCGGCGTCTTTGCCTCGTCGCTGTTCAACGACATCATCGACGCCCGGCGCCACCACGCACTGGCTGAAGAGGCCGCCAGGAAGGCCCTGAAGCCCGTCTCCCGCAAAGCCCAGAAGAACGCTGCGCGCAAGGCAGCCCGGCGCTGACCGCCGTCGTACGCCCCGCTCCGACCCGCGCGAGCAGCGTTCCGAAGCCTTTTCGCGAAACCCGGCCTCGGCGGTTCTGATACGCGGACAAGCCAAAGACCGGCACCGGGCTTAAGCGCAAACGGCGCCTGCATGGACCGAAGTCCGGCAGGCGCCGTCGAGCGTTTCCAACCCGTCAGCCGCTCAGGCGAGGCGGGTCAGCCAGCCGTGGGTGTCCGGAACGGTGCCGGTCTGGATGCCCAGCAGCTTCTCGCGGATGGCCATGGTGGTTTCGCCGGCCTTGGCGTCCTCCGAGCCGATGAATTCCGTGGCGTCCTTGAGGACCCCGATGGGAGTGATGACGGCCGCGGTACCGCAGGCAAAGACCTCTGTGATCTCACCGGAGGCAACGCCATCGCGCCATTCATCGAGGGTAATCTTGCGCTCGGTGACGTCCCGGCCCATGTCCTTGGCCACCTGGATGACGGACATCCGGGTGACGCCTTCCAGGATGGTGCCGGTCAGGGCTGGCGTGACCAGGGAGCCGTCCTTCATGACGAAGAAGACATTCATGCCGCCGAGTTCTTCCACGGCGTCGTCGTTGAAGTGGTCAAGGAAGAGGACCTGCTTGCAGCCGTTGGCTTCCGCTTCCTGCTGGGCGATCAGGGAAGCAGCGTAGTTGCCGCCGCACTTCGCGTCGCCCGTTCCGCCGCGCCCGGCACGGGCGTATTCGCGTGAGATCCAGATGGAGACCGGCTTGAGCTCGCCGCCAAAGTAGTTGCCGGCAGGCGAAGCGATGACCCGGAAGGAGACCTCGCGTGCGGCGCGGACGCCGAGGAACGCCTCGGTGGCGATCATGAACGGCCGCAGGTAAAGGGCCTCGCCGTCACCGTTGGGAACCCAGTCCTTGTCCGCGGCCACAAGCTCGCGAATGGCGCCGAGGAAGTACTCCGCGGGCAGTTCGGGCAGGGCAAGCCGGCGTGCGGACTTGTTCAGCCGGGCCGCGTTGGCCTCCGGACGGAACGTCCAGACGGAACCGTCCGCGTGGCGGTAGGCCTTGAGCCCTTCGAAGATCTCCTGGCCGTAGTGGAAGACGGCTGCAGAAGGATCCAGGACGATGGGTCCGTAGGCTTCGACCCGGGGGTCGTGCCACCCGCCGTTACCGTTCGCGTCCACGCTGTAGTCGACGACGGCGGTGTGGTCGGTGAAGTAGTTGCCGAATCCCGGGTTCGCCAGGATGGCTTCACGCTGTTCTGCGGTCTTCGGGTTCGCCGAAGGCTGCAGGCTGAATTCGACGCCATGGGCAGTCTGGGTCATGGTTCCTCCACGATCGGCCGCCGGGGGTTCAGCGCTGAACGGAGGTGGCGGCATTTGGTAATTCGAGACAAGCTTACGCCCGATGCCGGTGGCTCCGGCGCGGGTCAGAGTCCGGCGGCGATGGCGTCGCCGACGGCGGTGGTGCTGCGGGCGGTGCCGTCGCGCTTTTCGACGTCGGCCACTACCGCGGCTTCGATCTTCCGGGCCGCTTCGGCGTAGCCAAGGTGGTCCAGCAGGAGCGCGGCGGAGAGGATGGCCGCCGTCGGATCGGCCTTGCCCTGGCCGGCGATGTCCGGCGCGGAACCGTGGACGGGTTCGAACATGGAGGGCGCCGTGCGGTCCATGTTGATGTTCCCGCTGGCGGCCAGTCCGATGCCGCCGGTGATGGCGGCAGCCAGGTCCGTGAGGATGTCACCGAAAAGGTTGTCGGTGACGATGACGTCGAAGCGGGACGGATCGGTAACCATGAAAATGGTGGCGGCGTCCACGTGCAGGTAGTCGTGGGTGACCTCCGGGAACTCCTGGGCCACGGCCTCGACAGTGCGCTTCCAGAGGTGCCCGGCGAAAACCAGGACGTTGTGCTTGTGGACCAGGGTGACGTGCTTGCGTTCGCGGGCGCTGGCGCGGCGGAAGGCATCGCGGACCACGCGCTCCACGCCGTGGGCGGTGTTCAGGGACACCTCGGTGGCCACTTCGTGCGGGGTGCCGGCGCGCAGGCTGCCGCCGTTGCCCACGTAGGGTCCTTCGGTTCCTTCGCGGACCACGATGAAATCAATGGTGCCCGGGTTGGCGAGGGGACTGCCGACTGTGCCGTACAGCCGTGACGGGCGCAGGTTGACGTAGTGGTCGAGGCTGAACCGCAGTTTCAGGAGCATCTCGCGCTCGATGATGCCGGACGGGATGCGGGTGTCACCGGGGGCTGCCCCGACAGCGCCGAACAGGATGGCATCGCGGGTCCGCAGGTCCGCGAGGACCTCGTCCGGCAAGGTCTCGCCGGTGGCCAGCCAGTGCTCGGCACCAAGCTTGTAGTGGGTCTGCTTGAGCTCCACTCCCTCCGCGGCCACAGCCTTTTCCAGCACTTTGACTGCCTCGGCAATGACTTCAGGGCCGATGCCGTCGCCGGGAATTACTGCAAGGTCAATGGAGGATGCGCTCATATTTTCAGGGTAGCCAAAACATCCATATGCTGGTCAACATGTCTCACTATTCAGACACGACCGTGCCTTGTGCCTCGCGGGCGGACCCTCCGGAAGCGAGATCAGCCTCCGGTATGAGGCGTCGTCAGGCCCCAACCGCATAGAGTTCCCGGGTGGAACGACGGCACAAGATCTATCAATGGCTCCGGGTCAACACCTTCCGGGTGGACCTGGCCCTCATGTTTGCGGTCCTGGTGTTCTGCGGCCCGGTCTATCTCCTCGCCGACAGGCCAGGCCACTTTCTCCTGTCCAGCGCGCTGGTGGTTCCGCTGGCCTGGCGGCGGACCAGCCCGGTCCGTGCCGCAGCAGCCATCGTGCTCGCTTGCCTTGCGCTGTGGGCCGCCGGGCTTGAGCCGCTGGCGGGCCTGGTGGCCGTTCCGCTGATCATCTACGCCGTTGCCGCCTACGGT
This sequence comes from Pseudarthrobacter sp. SL88, assembly GCF_026672455.1. Classification (NCBI taxonomy): domain Bacteria; kingdom Bacillati; phylum Actinomycetota; class Actinomycetes; order Micrococcales; family Micrococcaceae; genus Pseudarthrobacter; species Pseudarthrobacter sp. SL88. Next base: position 1,492,496 of record NZ_JAPPRD010000001.1, on the reverse strand, counting down.
CCCGCCTGGGCCAGCCGCTCCGTGCTTGGCCTGGGCCTGCTCGGCGGGGTGCTCCTGACCAGCCGCAACCTCAGCAGCACCGCCGAAACCGGAGTCCTTGGCCTGACCATCAGCGCGGTGTATACGGTGTTGATCTGGATGCTGGTCCTGTTCAGCTGGACCCTGGGCGACCTGACCCGGGTGCGGCGCCAGCAGCTCCAGACCCTGTCAGACCGTGCCCGCAGGCTCGAGATCGAACAACAGCAGGAACGGTCACTCGCCGCCGCCGATGAACGCGCCCACATCGCCCGGGAAATGCACGACATTGTGGCCCATTCCCTCTCGGTGATCATCACACAGTCTGACGGCGCCAGGTATGCCGCCGCGGCCAACCCTTCGGTTGCCACCGAGACTTTGGCCACTGTCGCCGCCACAGCCCGGACCTCACTGGCGGAAATGCGGCGCCTGCTGGGCGTGCTGCGGCACGGCGATGAGGCCGCCACCCGTCCGCTGCCCGGGTTGTCAGACGTGGACGAGCTGTTCCTCGGCTTCCGGGCGGCAGGCCTTCCCCTGGCCTTTGAACAGCAAGGCTCCCCGCGCCGGGTTTTTCCGCCCGGTGCCGAACTCACCGCCTACCGGGTGCTCCAGGAGGCGCTCACCAACGTCCTTAAGCACGCAGGGCCCCGGGCCACCGCCAGTGCCGCCATCCGTTGGCAGCAGCGGGGCCTGCAGATAGAGGTGTACGACGACGGCCGGGGCGCCTCCGCGGACCACGCCGGCGACGCTGCGGAAAACGGCGGCAACGGCCTGCGCGGAATGCGGGAGCGAATCAACCTCTACGATGGTTCGTTGGCGGCCGGACCGGCCGCGGGCGGGGGCTTCCTGGTCTCGGCTTTCCTCCCGTACACAGAGGCCTGAGCAATGACACTCCTGGAAGAACACGCGCCTGCGGACAGGATCAGGGTTGCCCTGGTCGATGACCAGCAGCTGGTCAGGTCGGGATTTGGCATGCTGATCAACTCCCAGCCCGACCTCGACGTAGTGGTCGAAGCGGGCAATGGCCTTGAGGCGCTGCAGGCGCTCGGCGCGGTGGCGGCCGACGTCGTCCTGATGGACGTCCGGATGCCGGGCATGGACGGAATTGAAGCCACCCGCCGGCTGATGGAAAGCGCGCTTGCCGCCCCGGCCGGCTCGGCCAGGGCAGAGCTCCGGGTGGTGGTGCTGACAACCTTCGACCTGGACGAGTACGCGCTGGCCGCCATCCAGGCCGGCGCCAGCGGGTTCCTGCTCAAGGACGCTCCTCCCGAGGAACTGCTGGAGGCCATCCGGACCGTACACCGCGGAGACGCTGTCATCGCTCCGTCAACCACCCGGCGGCTCCTGGACCATGTTGCCCCGCTGCTGCGCACCCAAGGCAGCGAACGGCCGGAACACCATGCGGCCGTCCAGCGGCTCACCGCCCGCGAGCGCGAGGTGTTCCAGCTCATTGCGCAGGGACAGTCCAATCCCGAGATCGCGGCAGGCCTGTTTGTGTCCGAGGCCACGGTCAAAACCCATGTGGGGCATATCCTGGCCAAGCTGGGAGCCCGCGACCGGGTCCAGGCCGTGGTGATCGCGTACGAGACCGGAGTGGTCACCCCCGGAGGCTGACAGCGTATGGGCGCGGGCTCAGACCACGGTATGAGCCCGTCCCCGGCAGGACCAGACCCCAGGCCGATCCCCCGGCCGGGTGCCGGCCCATAGCGTGGAACCATGACAACTTCCGTGCATGACCACCCTGGTTTGAACAGGGATAACGCCACTTCCTCCCCCGCTGTCCAGGCACTGTCCCTCACCAAGAACTACGGCCGCGGCGCCACCCGCGTCAGTGCCCTGCGCGAGGTCAGCGTCACCTTCGACGCCGGCCGCTTCACGGCAATCATGGGACCGTCCGGCTCGGGCAAGTCGACCCTGATGCACTGCCTCGCCGGCCTGGACACCGCGGACTCCGGGCAGATCCTGGTGGGCGGGACGGACATCACGGCCCTGAACGACAAGCAGCTCACCGCACTGCGCCGCGACCGGATCGGGTTTGTCTTCCAGGCGTTCAACCTGGTGCCGACCCTGACGGCCGAACAGAACATCACCCTCCCGCTGGCGCTGGCCAACAAAGCCACGGACACCGCCTGGTTCGACACCGTGGTGTCCACACTGGGCCTCAAGGACAGGCTCCGGCACCGGCCGCATGAACTCTCCGGCGGCCAGCAGCAGCGGGTTGCCGTGGCCCGGGCCCTGCTGACCCGGCCCGACGTGGTCTTCGGAGACGAACCCACCGGTAACCTTGATTCGACAGCCGGCGGCGAAGTCCTGTCACTGCTGCGCCGGAGCAGCCGCGAAATGGGCCAGACCATCATCATGGTCACGCACGATCCCGTGGCAGCCAGCTACGCCGACCGGGTGGTCCTGATGAGTGACGGCAACCTGGTGGGCGAGATCGCCGAACCCACCGCCGCATCCGTCCTTGCCGCCCTCGGCAAGCTGGGAGGCTGAGCGTGCTGCGCGTCGCCCTCTCGCAATTCCAGTCCCACAGCCGGCGGTTTATAGCCGTCGGCCTGGCCGTCATGCTGTCGGTGGCATTCCTGTCCACCACACTGATGGTGGGTGCCAGCACCAGGGCGTCGCTGGGCGCCAGCCTTGGCGAGGCGTACAGCAGGGCGGAACTCATCGCCACACCGGACAGGGGTACTTTCAACGGTGCGGCCCTGGCAGCGGCCCGAGGGGTACCTGGCGTCAGCGAAGCATACGGTCGCCTTCAGGCGTATGCGGAATTCACGGCAGGCGGCCAGGAAGTGTTCGCGCAGGCCCGCAACCTGGCGCCCGATGCCCTGGAAACAGCAGCCGTTACCGATGGCGCCCTGCCGGTGCGTGCCGACGGCGTCGCCGTGGACAGCGACACTGCCGGGCGCTACGGGCTGCATGTCGGCGACGCCCTGGAGCTCAGGGCTCCGGACGGCGCCACCACCACGGCGATGACCGTCACCGGGATCCTCCGCGCCAGCCATGATCCTTTCGCCTCCGCCCTCCCGCAACTGCTGGCCGGAACTCCTGCGGTCAGTGCGCTGGCGGCGGACGGCCAGGCCCCCGGTGCCGGCCCGGGCGCTGCGGACGGCTATGCCAGCATCCAGCTTGCGCTGGCGCCGGGCACCGACGTTGCCGCGGCCAGGGCGGGCGCCCTGGCAGCGATTGCCGGCACCGGAACCCCCGCGCAGGTCAAGACCGCGGACGAGCAGGTCACGGCCCAGGTGGCCCTGATGACCGGCGGCCAGGACGAACTGACGGTGGTCCTGCTGGCTTTCGCCGGAATCGCCCTGCTGGTTTCCGGCCTGGTGGTTTCCAACACATTCGCAGTGCTGGTGGCCCAGCGCACCCGGGAACTCGCGCTGCTCCGGTGCCTGGGCGCCGCCCGGGCGCAGGTGCGCAATTCCGTCCTGGCCGAAGCCCTCGTGGTGGGCCTGGTGTCTTCCGTGGCGGGGGTGCTCGCCGCCGTCGGCCTGATGGCAGCCCTGATTGGCTGGGCCGGGACGCAGCCGGACATGGCCTTTGCCACCATGGCGGTGCCGCCGTCGTCCATCGTGGCGGGCCTCGCCGTGGGTACGGTCCTGACCGTGGCCGCCGCCATGGTCCCTGCCAGGGCGGCGACCGCCGTAGCGCCGCTCGCTGCCCTGCGCCCCGCCGACGATGCCGGCATCGGGAACCGGCGCGGCCGGGTACGGCTGGTCATGGGCCTTGCCGCCCTCGCCCTGGGAGTTCCGCTGCTCGCCTTCGGCGCGGCCAGCGTGATGCTGGTAGTGGCGTTCGCCGGCGGCGTGCTGTCCTTCATCGGGGTGTTGCTCTGCGCCACGCTGTTCGTGCCCCGGCTGGTAGGCCTGGCGGGACGGCTGGCCGCTCCCGCCGGCGTCCCCGGCAAACTGGCTGCGCTCAACGCCGTCTGCAACCCTGGGAGGACATCAGTGACGGCTGCCGCCCTGCTCATCGGGGTCACGCTGGTGGCCCTGATGATGACCGGGGCGGCCACCGCACGCCAGGCATTCGATGACGCCCTCGCCGAGACCTACCCGGTGGACATGGCCGTCACCGCTGAGCACCTGACCGCGGCCCAGCAAGACGCCGTGGCGCGGATCGATGGCGTTGCGGCTGCCGCGCTGCTGCCCGCGGCGGGGCGTTTCGAGCAGCAGGGCGCGGAAAACCCCGTCTACGCGGTCGGCGCAGCGGAGGCCGGACGGCTGCTCCGCGACACCACACTCGTCCTGGAGCCCGGGAAGATCTACCTGCCCGAGGGCGCCCAAGCGGGGCGCGTCGACGTCAACGGCGCATCCGGCACGGCCACCCTGGAGGCAGAGGTCCTGCGGACCCGCAACATTCCGGCGCTCGTCTCCGCGGAGACCGCGCAGCAGTCCGGCCTGCTGGGCGATGCCACGGCGGGCAGCACCGTGTGGGTGCGCCTTGCAGACGCCCCCGGCGGCGGGCAGCTGTCCGGGGACCGCATCAAGGACATCCAGTCCGCCGTTGCCACGGCAACCGGGGTGGCCAGCGGGGCGGTCAGCGGTGCGGCCATCGAGCGTGTCACCTTCAACGAGGTCATCGACGTGCTGCTCCTGGTGGTCACAGGCCTCTTGGGGGTCGCGGTGCTGATCGCGCTAATCGGCGTGGCCAACACCCTGTCCCTGTCCGTGCTGGAGCGGACGCGTGAGAACTCCCTGCTGCGGGCGCTGGGCCTGACCCGTGGCCAGTTGCGCGGAATGCTCGCGCTGGAAGCCGTCCTGGTTGCCGCCGTCGCGGCGCTGCTCGGCTCAGCCCTGGGAACTGTGTACGGATGGCTGGGCGCCCGTTCGGCGCTCGGCAGCCTGGCCGCGGTCACGCCGGTGGTTCCGTGGCTGCAGCTGGCGGGGGTGCTGGCCGTGGCAATCGCCGCCGGGCTGCTGGCATCGGTCCTTCCCGCCAGGCGGGCGTCCCGGCTGTCACCGGTGCAGGGGCTCGCCACCACGTAGATCCGCCGGAGGCACCACTAAAAAGGGCAGGAGTGCGGAAATCCCGCGGCTCCTGCCCTTTCGTGAACCAGCTATGCCTCTGCCGGTTCCTCGTACTTGGGGAACACCGGCGCCGGTGCAGGCAGGGGCGTCCCGGCGGCGATGCGCGTGGGGACTGCTGCGAACTGGCGTGCGTCCCCTTCCGGCTGGCCGAGGGCGTCAAGCAGCCGCGCCGTCGAACCCGGCATCACCGGCTGGGCGAGGATTGCCACGATGCGCAGCACCTCCAGGGTGACGTAGAGGACGGTGTTCATGCGTTCGACGTCGGTCTTCCGCAGCACCCAGGGCGCCTGTTCGGCGAAGTAGGCGTTCGTGTCGCCAAGGACCGCCCAGATGGCCTCGAGGGCGCGGCTGAACTCCTGCTTGTCGAAGGCCGCACGCGCTGTGTCCAGCAAGGCACCGGCCCGTTCCAGGATGGCGGTGTCAGCATCCGTGAAAGCGCCCGGGGTGGGAACGGCTCCCCCGCAGTTCTTGGCCACCATGGACAGGGAACGTTGCGCCAGGTTGCCGAAGTTGTTCGCCAGGTCCGAGTTCATCCGGCCCACGATGGCCTCATGGTTGTAGCTGCCGTCAGCTCCGAACGGCACCTCGCGGAGGAAGAAGAACCGCACCTGGTCCAGGCCGTACTGCTCCACGAAATCGGCCGGTGCCACCACGTTGCCCAGCGACTTGGACATCTTGACGCCGTTGTTGTGCAGGAAGCCGTGGATCATGACGCGCTTGGGCAGTTCCAGGCCGGCACTCAGGAGGAACGCGGGCCAGTAGATGGCGTGGAACCGGGAGATGTCCTTGCCGATCACATGGACATCGGCCGGCCAGAACCGGCGGAACTTCTCCGAGTCCACGTCCGGGTAGCCCACACCGGTGAGGTAGTTGGTCAGCGCATCCACCCACACGTACATGACGTGGTTGCTGTTGCCCGGCACCGGGACGCCCCAGTCAAAGGTGGTGCGGCTGATGGACAGGTCCTCAAGGCCGCGCTTGACGAAGCTGATCACTTCGTTGAACCGGGACTGCGGGGCACCGAACTCCGGCTGCGCTTCGTAGAGGGCCAGCAGCTTGTCCTGGTACGCCGACAGCCGGAAGAAATAGCTCTCCTCGGCCGTCCACGTCACCTCGGTGTCCGTCTCTTTCGAGTAGCGCACGCCGTCGTCCTTCACGACTGTCTCATCCTCGCCGTAAAACGCTTCGTCACGGACGGAGTACCAGCCCTCGTACTTGTCGAGGTAAATGTCGCCGTTGGCTTCCATCTTTTTCCAGATGGCCTGAGAGGCTGCGTAGTGGTCCTCGTCCGTGGTGCGGATGAAGCGGTCGTACGTGATGCCGAGGGCTTCGTGCGCCGCCTTATAGACTTCCGCGTTCCGGTCCACCAGCTCCTTGGGAGTGGTGCCTTCCTTTTCGGCAGTCTGGGCGATCTTCATCCCGTGCTCGTCCGTGCCCGTCAGGAACATCACGTCGTAGCCGTCCAGCCGCTTGAAGCGCGCCATGGCGTCGGTGGCGATGTACTCGTAGGCGTGGCCGATGTGCGGCACGCCGTTGGGGTAGGTGATGGCCGTGGTGATGTAGAACGGCGTTTTCTCTGAAGCAGTCACGTGCGGACAGTTACCTTCGATGCGGAGGGACGGGCTAGATCAGTTCAGTCAGGCTATCGCTCAGCCGGACCAGTTCGTGGTCGTGTGACGCCACCAGGACGGCGATGCCGTCTGAGGTGGTGTCCTTGAGGATACTGATGATGCGGTTGGCAGAGGCGCGGTCCAGGCTGGCGGTGGGCTCATCCACCACCAGGACGCGGGTGCCCAGGATCAGGGCGCGGGCGATGGCGACGCGCTGCCGCTCACCGCCGGAAAGCTGCGCGGGCCGGTGCCGCATGCGCCGGCCCAGGCCCACCAGGTCCAGGAGGTCCTTGGCCATGTCGCGGCGCTGGTCCACTTCGCCGTCGGGGACGGCGGGCAGGAGGACGTTTTCCAGGGCGCTCATGCCGTCAATCAGGGCACCGCCCTGGTCCACGTAGCCGATCAGCGCGCGACGGCGGTCGGCAATTTCGTCGTCGCCCATGCTTTCAAGGGAATCGCCTTCCCAGAAGACGCGTCCCGACGTCGGCAGGGTCAGTCCCGCGCCGACCGTGAGGATGCTGGTCTTGCCCGAGCCGCTTCGGCCGGCGACGCAGTGCATCTCGCCTGCGTGCAGCGTCAGGTCGAAGCCCTCCACGACGCTGACGGCTTCGGCTCCGCCCTTGCCGCCGCCATAGCGGATGGTGATGTCACTCAGCTCCAGCGGGGTGGCGTGGTCAGCCGCCTTGACGATGGTGTTGGCGCGGGTCTGCAGGGGAACCTCGCCGGAGCCGCCCCTGCGGCTCCGCTGGACATTCGTCGGGTTTGTCATTGGACCACTTTCGTTGCAATTGGAATCCAGCAAAGTACTGCCACGAGGCCGGCAACGCCTGCCCACAGCGCGGCGTAGGGGGCCAGGAGGAGGCCGATGCCGAGGGCGCCCAGCACGCCCAGGGGCAGGGCGACGGTTCCCACCAGCGCGTTTTCGAACAGGCGGACCTGACGCAGCATGTCGGGGTTCCAGCCCATGGCCTCGAGGATGCCCAGGTACTGGCGCTTGGCGTTCAGTTCGAACCTGCCGGTGACCAGGGTGAGGATGAGTCCCACTGCCACCCCGGCGATGGCCAGCAGGATGCTGGGCAGCGCCACGCTGGCTGCGGCAAGCCCGCTCAGCGCGCTGGCGCCGGCAGCGCGGGGAATGTCGATGAGCAGTGCAATCAGTCCGCCCACGGCGGCGCCGAAGACACCCACTGCCACGGCCAGGGACAGGGTGTTGAACTTATTGGTGCCCAGCTGGCGGTTGGCGAAGGTCAGCGGCGAGTCCACCGGGATCAGCCGTTCGTCGTGCTGCGGTTCCTGGTCGATGACGTCGCGGTGCCTGAGCTGCTGTGCGGCAAACAGTGCCGCGGCGGCGTAGAGCACCAGGACTGCGGCGCACACCAGCGCGGTGGACAGGCTCCAGCTGATGAGGCTCAAGACGAGGCCTGCCACGGCCAGCAGGACCGCGCCGACGCCGAATTCCTCGAGTACCCAGCTGCGGATCCGCCGCTGGGTCCAGCCCATGGCGCGCAGGGTCCCTGCCTCGCTGCGACGTTTACGGATGTAGCTGACGGTCGATGCCCCGGTGAGCAGGGCGCCACCGCAGAGGGTCAGGAAGAGCAGGGTGACGTTGGTTCCGGACAGCGAACCGGTGACGGCGTCGGCGGCGTTCTGCCGGACCCAGGACTGCTGCACGGTGCCCAGCGGCGATTCCTTGCCGGCGTCGTCCTTGGAGTAGCCGGGTACAAAGATGCTGGCGTCTTCACGGGCTGAACCTGCCACGATGGTGGCTTCCAGTCCCATGTCGCGGATCTCCGCGGCGAGCTTTTCGACGTCGGGCTGTGCTTCCTTCCAGCTGCCCGGCGCCTTGGCGCGGACCCGGATGGCGTCGATGACGTTGGCGTTGTTGGTGTAGCCGCGGGCCGCGGCCAGGCCGTAGTAGTCCGTGATGGCGCCCGCGGACTGGCTGGCCAGTCCGGTGGCGCTGAGGGACGGCTGAAGCTCCGTGGCCGGAACATCCTTGCCTTCGGCGTCCTTGACCATCGTGAACGGCGTGGGGTCGTAGCCGCCCAGGGGCAGCTTGTTGACGTCGCCGGATGCCTCGGCGACTGCGGCGGGGTCGAAGGTGCCGTACACCATGGCCAGCGGGGAGGCCTGCTTCTGTCCGGTGGACAGGTTGTCCCGGTAGGAGCGCTCGTCCACGGGCTCGCGCTGGGTCTGGTCCACCGGGGCGCCGTTGGCGCTCTTTTCGGGCAGGCGGTTGACGGTTACCCATTCACCGGGGACGGCGTTCTTGTCCACGGCACCGTTGGCCGCCGTGCCGGCGTCGGTGTACTTGGGAGCTGCCGCGAAGTCGGTGCTCCATTTTGCGGGCGTGTAGAGGCCCTGGTTGAAGTTTCCGTTGGCGCCCAACAGCGACGTGTGGTCGGTCGAGCCGGGCCAGGACAGCGCGAAGGGGTCCTTCGAGACGAAGGGAAGGTAGTCCTTGTCGAGCGAGCGGGTGGCGGTGCCCACCTCGTTGATGACCTTGCCGGAGTCGTCGATCTCTTCGATCTTGACGTTGTACTTCAGATCAAGGGAGGTGCCGGAGCGGACCACGAGGGGGATGGCCTGGGAATCGGTCGTCAGCTGGCCGGTGCGCTTGGCCTGCTGGTACTGGGTCATCAGCGGTGCCCAGTACTTGAGCTTCACGCCGAGGAAGTCAGGCCCGTCCTTGAGTTCATCGAGGCCGATGCCATTGGTGAAAAGGCCTTCGAGGTACCGGCCGACGGCGCCGGCGTTGCGTGCGTCGGCAGGCGGCGCTTTTTCGAGCGGGGCCAGGAAGTCCCCGGCAGTGCCGAGGAGGGCGCGCTCCGATGCGGGGTCAACGGCCACCACGGATTCCGTCACCTCGGGCGCGAGCGGCAGGGAGACGGAAAGGTTGAACAGGTTGTGCTCGGAACCGCCGGCCGGAGACGGAAATTTGATGCCGGTTTCGCCCGCTGGCGCAGCGATGCGGATGCTGCTGCCTCCGGCGGCCTTCTCCTCGACGAGCTTGGCCTTGCCCAGGGTTCCCTCGGCGGTGGACTTGAACAGTGTCTGTTCGGAAACGCCGTCCGAGCTGACTGCGCTGGCGGTCAGGCGGTACTTCTTGGCTTTGTCGCCCAGCACGGATTCGGCGGCGGGCCACTGGTCCGGGGACGTGGCTCCAGCGGCCTGGTCAGCCGTTGCCGTTCCGGCGAGGCCGGCGTTGTAGCCGAGGTAGTCCATGGCGTCCAGCCGGGGCGCTTCGAGGTTCTGCGTCACGCGGGACACGAGGCTGATGGGGGCAGCCACCGACGTTCCGGAGAGCTTCCGGATCGAATCCAGCTGCTCGAAGCTGATGCCGCCGGTGCCGTTGGCGATCTCGGGCTGGAGCAGGGCTCCGGCAGGAGCCTTGGCCTGGACCAGCACGTCGTACAGGCCGCGTGAATTCTCATCCACGGTCCTGTTGAGTGCAGCCTGTGACTGGCTTTGGACGAGGACCGACAAGCACATGGCTGCGATCAGGATGGCCGCGGTCAACAGCAGCACTTTGCTCCTGATGAACCTCTGGACGGCGTTCATTGAACTCCCTGAGACCTGGATTGCGTGGCGCACACCCGTGTCGACCACGTGGCGGCAGCGGACATGGACGATTACGGACGGATGTGCAAAAAGTATTGGCCGGCCTGCCGGACCGGTCCCGAAACGGGACCAGGCCATATTAAGCAGACCGGCCAATCATACGTGGCCGCGCCGGGACGCGCCGAGCGGAGACGTGTCGTTCGGCGTTTCGTGCGGCCGGGCGGACTGGTTAGTCTTCCAGGTCCACTTCGCGGACCATCTCGGCGCCGATGCCGGCCTTGATGGCGTCCAGGACCTGCTGCGGCACAGAGCTGTCGATGGTCAGCAGCGCCAGCACCTGTCCGCCTTCGTCGTGGCGGGCCACCTGCATGCCGGCGATGTTGATGTTGTTCATGCCCAGGATGTGGCCGATGGTGCCGATGACGCCGGGACGGTCGGCGTAAGCCACCACCACGAGGTGTTCGCTGATGGGGATTTCCACCTCGAAGCCGTTGATGCCCACCAGCTTCTGGACCTGCTTGGGACCGGTCAGGGTGCCGGCCACGGAGATCTGGCTGCCATCGCTCAGGGCGCCGCGCAGGGTCAGTACGTTGCGGTAGGACTCGGTATCCGGGGTGGTGATCAGGCGGACGTTGATGCCGCGCTGTTCGGCAATCACCGGGGCGTTGACGTAGGAAACCTGCTCGGTGACAACGTCGGCGAAAATACCCTTCAATGCAGCCAGTTCCAGGACCTTGACGTCCAGCGAGGAGATTTCGCCGGCAACCTCAATGTCGAACTGCGTCAGCGAGTCGTGGGTCAGTGCCGTGAAGATGCGGCCCAGCTTCTCGATGAGCGGGATGCCGGGGCGCACGTCGGGGGCGATGACACCGCCGGCCACGTTGACTGCATCCGGAACCAGTTCGCCGGCCAGGGCCAGGCGGACAGACTTGGCAACGGACACGCCGGCCTTTTCCTGGGCCTCATCGGTGGAAGCCCCAAGGTGCGGGGTGACCACGACGTTGTCGAGCTTGAAGAACGGAAGGTCCGTGCTCGGCTCCTTGGAGAAGACGTCGACGCCGGCACCGGCGATGTCGCCGTCCTGCAGGGCCGTGAACAGGGCCTCTTCGTCCACGAGGCCGCCGCGGGCGACGTTGATGACGTAGGCGGTGTTCTTCATCTTCTTGAAGGCATCCGCTCCGAGCATGCCCACGGTTTCCGGGGTCTTCGGCATGTGGATGGTGATGAAGTCGGACTGGGCGAGCAGCTCGTCCAGGGTGACCAGCTGGACGCCGAGCTGGGCTGCGCGGGCCGAGGTGATGTAGGGGTCGTACGCAAGGATCTTGGTGTCGAAGCCCTTCAGGCGGGCTGCCACGAGGGCGCCGATGCGGCCGAGGCCGATGATGCCGATCTTCTTTTCGAAGAGCTCGATACCGGTGTACTTGGACCGCTTCCATTCGCCGTCCTTGAGGGCGGCGCTGGCCTGCGGGATGTGGCGGGCAAGGCTGAGGATGTGGCCCACCGTGAGTTCGGCCGCGGAGACGATGTTGGACGTGGGGGCATTGACCACCATGACGCCGGCCTGGGTGGCGGCTTTGATGTCCACGTTGTCGAGCCCCACTCCGGCGCGGGCGATGACCTTGAGGTTCTTCGCCGCTGCGATGGCTTCGGCATCCACCTGCGTTGCGGAACGGACCAGGATGGCGTCAACATCGCCAATCGCCGAGAGCAGCTGGGAACGGTCAGCGCCGTCGGCCTGGCGGATCTCAAAGTCCGGGCCAAGGGCCTCGACGGTAGCGGGAGAAAGTTCTTCGGCGAGCAGTACTACGGGTTTTGACACGGCTGATCCTCTGCGTTGCAGTCCTGGGGATGGGAACAAGTCTAGGCCGACGGAAAGGCCGGGCTCACATTGTTAAGTGTGAACCCGGCCTCATCGCGGCACTTTAGCTGGCTGTCGCGCGTTCGCCTGGCGGCGCGCGGTGGCCTTAGCGGGCTGCGGAACCTTCGACGTAGTCCGCGTCCTGCTGCTGCCAGGAGAAGAGGGAGCGCAGTTCGCGGCCAACCTCTTCGATGGGGTGCTGCTCTGCCTTGGCACGCAGTTCCTTGAACTCAACGCCGCCGTTGTCCTGGTCCTCGATGAACCGCTTGGCAAAGGCGCCGGACTGGATGTCAGCCAGGACTGCCTTCATGTTCTCCTTCACCTCGGGGGTGATGACGCGCGGGCCGGAGACGTAGTCGCCGTATTCCGCGGTGTCGGAGACGCTCCAGCGCTGCTTGGCGATGCCGCCTTCCCACATGAGGTCCACGATGAGCTTGAGCTCGTGCAGCACCTCGAAGTAGGCGATCTGCGGCTGGTAGCCGGCTTCGGTCAGGGTTTCGAAGCCGTACTGGATCAGCTGGGACACGCCGCCGCACAGGACGGACTGCTCGCCGAAGAGGTCCGTTTCGGTCTCTTCGGTGAAGGTGGTCTTGATGACGCCGGCGCGGGTGCCGCCGATGGCCTTGGCGTAGGACTTCGCCAGGTCCCAGGCGGAGCCGGAAGCGTCCTGCTCCACGGCGATGATGTCGGGGATGCCGCGGCCGGCTTCGAATTCGCGGCGCACGGTGTGGCCGGGAGCCTTCGGGGCAACCAGGATGACGTCAACGCCCTCGGGCGCCTGGATGTAGCCGAAGCGGATGTTGAAGCCGTGGGCGAAGGCCAGTGCCTTGCCGGGGGTCAGCTTGTCCTTGATGGAGTCGTTGTAGATCGAGCGCTGGTACTGGTCCGGCGCCAGGATCATGATGACGTCGGCCCATTCGGCGGCGTCGGCAACGTTCTTGACCGTGAAGCCGGCGTCCTCGGCCTTGGCGGCTGACTTGGAGCCGTCCTTCAGGGCGATGACAACCTCGACGCCGGAATCGCGAAGGTTCAGTGCGTGGGCGTGGCCCTGCGAGCCGTAGCCAACGATGGCAACTTTGCGGCCCTGGATGATCGACAGGTCGGCGTCGTCGTCGTAGAACATTTCAGTCACTTGCGTAACTCCTCTTGAGTGGTTTTGTACATGGTGGTCTTGCGGTGCTGCGGTTACGGGCAAACGTCCCGCCGTGGCGTACTGCCTAGGCGGAGCGCAGTGCCCGGTCACTCATGGAGCGGGATCCCCGTCCAACGGCCAGGGTGCCGGACTGCACAATTTCGCGGATGCCGAAGGGCTCCAGCACTGACAGCAGTGCCGTGAGCTTTTCGGGATGGCCGGTGGCCTCGATGACGACGGAGTCTGTGGACACGTCGACCACCGAGGCGCGGAACAGGTCTGCAGCCTGGGTCACCTGCAGGCGTGTTGCGGCATCCGCACGTACTTTGACCAGGATGTGGTCGCGCTGTACGGAAGATTCGGAGGTCAGTTCAACGATCTTGATCACGTTCACCAGCTTGTTGAGCTGCTTGGTGACCTGCTCGATGAGCTCACCATCGGCGTCGACCACCACTGTCATCCGGGAAATGCCCGTGACTTCGGTGGGGCCAACGGCCAGGGAGTTGATGTTGAAGGCCCGGCGGGCAAAGAGGCTTGCCACGCGGGTGAGGACGCCGGGTTTGTCTTCAACCAGGACGGAAAGTGTATGGCGGCTCATGGTCAGTCTTCCTCTTCCCAGTCCGGGGTCATGTTGCGGGCAACCTGGATCTGGTCGTTGCTCACGCCGGCGGGCACCATCGGCCACACCATTGAGTTGGGGCTCACCACGAAGTCGATCACCACGGGGCGGTCGTTGATTTCGAGGGCCTTCTGGATGGTGGCGTCGATGTCCTCGTCGCGTTCGCAGCGGAAGGAAGCGCAGCCGTAGGCCTCCCCCAGCTTGACGAAGTCCGGGATACGGACGGTGTCGTGGCCGGTGTTGAGGTCGGTGTTGGAGTATCGGCCTTCGTAGAAGAGGGTCTGCCACTGCCGCACCATGCCCAGCGAGGAGTTGTTGATGACGGCAACCTTGATGGGGATCTTGTTGATGGCGCAGGTGGCCAGTTCCTGGTTGGTCATCTGGAAGCAGCCGTCGCCGTCGATGGCCCAGACCACGCGGTCCGGCTCCCCCACCTTGGCGCCCATGGCTGCCGGCACGGCGTAGCCCATGGTTCCGGCGCCGCCCGAGTTCAGCCAGGCGTGCGGGCGCTCGTACTTGATGAACTGCGCGGCCCACATCTGGTGCTGGCCCACGCCCGCCACGTAGATGCCTTCGGGGCCCGTGAGGGCGCCGATGCGTTCGATGACCTTCTGCGGTGCGGTGAGCCCGTCCTCGGGTTCGGTAAAGCCCAGCGGGTAGGTTTCCTTGAGGTTGTTCAGGAAAGCCCACCAGGTGGTGAGGTCCGGGGTTCCGGCGGCCTCGAACTGGGCCCGCACGGCCTCGGTCAATTCGGGAATGATCTCCTTGACCGAGCCCACGATCGGAACGTCCGCGGTGCGGTTCTTGGAGATTTCCGCGGGGTCGATGTCTGCATGGATCACTTTGGCGTGCGGCGCAAACGTCTTGAGGACACCGGTGACGCGGTCATCAAAGCGGGCGCCCAAAGTGATCAGCAGGTCCGACTGCTGCAGGGCGGTCACCGCCGAGACAGTGCCGTGCATGCCGGGCATGCCGACGTGCTGCGGGTGCGAGTCCGGGAACGCACCCTTGGCCATCAGGGTGGTCACCACCGGCGCACCGGTGGCTTCGGCCAGCGCCCGCAGCTCGGCGCTGGCGTGGGCCTTGACCACACCGCCGCCAACGTAGAGGACCGGCTTGGTGGCCGCCGCGATGAGCTTTGCCGCCTCGCGTACCTGCTTGTTGTGGCCGCGGGTGACAGGCCGGTATCCGGGCAGGTCAATGCGGGGCGGCCAGGAGAAGGTCATCTGGCCCACCTGTGCGTCCTTGGCAACGTCCACGAGGACGGGGCCCGGACGGCCGGTGGAGGCCAGGTGGAAAGCTTCCGCCATGACATGCGGGATGTCGTTGGGGTCGGTGACCAGGAAGGAGTGCTTGGTGATGGGCATGGTGATGCCCACGATGTCCGCTTCCTGGAAGGCGTCAGTGCCAATGACACCGCTGGACACCTGGCCGGTGATGGCCACCAGGGGCACGGAGTCCATGTGGGCATCCATGATGGCGGTAACGAGGTTGGTGGCGCCGGGGCCGGAGGTGGCGATGCACACGCCCACCCGTCCCGTCACCATGGCGTAGCCTTGCGCGGCGTGGCCGGCTCCCTGTTCGTGACGGACCAGCACGTGGTTCATGGTGGAGGCCATCAAGGGGTCGTAGGTGGGCAGGATCGCGCCACCAGGCAAACCGAAAATATCGTCGACGCCGAGTTCTTCGAGCGAGCGGACAATAGCTTGCGAGCCGGTCATCACCGTTGGGGGTACAACGTTGTTCGGCCCAAGGACAGGAGAGACAGCAGCAAGGTCAGCGACGACGGCGGCATGCTCAGCCGTCCGGTCGGCACGTTCCGGAGCCTTGGGGGCTCCAGGGGACTTGGCAGCCATCAGCGAGGGGCTGATCGGCGATCCTTTGCTCATCGGACTCTTCCTTGTGGATCATCAATAACGGTGAAACTGCGGGGGAATAAAAAAACCCCTCAAGCCGTGCTGGCTCTTCGAGGGGTTTGCGCGTGACAGTTCGTTGCCGGGGCTAGTGAGCCACGCGCTTGGTAAGGACGACGACTGCAACTGCGCAGTTGGTAACGAAAGTCATGCGTTCAGTTTTCCCTCTGGTGTGACGGGTGTCAACGCGGGACAATCCCATCTCACCATGTGGACTCCAATGTCCACCCCTTGATCATATGGCATGGGGACCAAAGGTTTCGCCACCCGCACCCCAACCTCGCCAGCGGTCAGGGTGCGTGTGGCCTCAGCTCAACCGCGGACGGCGCGGTTGGGCTGCCGGAGCCGGTTAGCCGCAGTACGCACCAGTGCTGGCGCTGTGCACCAGTTTGGCGTACTTGGCCAGGACGCCCTTGGTGTAGCGGGCCGGCAGCGGCTCCCAGCCAGCCTTGCGGGCTTCAAGGTCAGCGTCATCCACCAGCAGGTCGAAGCTGCGCGCTGCGATGTCCACGCGGATCCGGTCACCGTCCCTGACAAAGGCGATAGGACCGCCGTCGACCGCTTCCGGCGCGACGTGGCCGATGCACAATCCGGTAGTACCGCCGGAGAACCTGCCGTCTGTCAGCAGCAGGACGTCCTTGCCCAGCCCCGCACCCTTGATGGCGCCGGTGATGGCGAGCATCTCCCGCATACCCGGGCCGCCCTTGGGGCCCTCGTAGCGGATGACCACGACGTCGCCGGCATGGATTTCGCCCTTGTCCAGCGCCTGCAGGGCACCCTGCTCGCGGTCGAACACGCGGGCGGTCCCTTCGAAGACGTCGGCGTCGAAGCCTGCACTCTTGACCACGGCGCCTTCCGGAGCCATGCTGCCATGCAGGATGGTGATGCCGCCGGTCTTGTGGATCGGGTTGTCCAGCGCGCGCAGGATCTTGCCGTCGACGTCCGGCGGGTTGATCGCGGCGAGATTCTCTGCCACGGTTTTGCCGGTGACGGTGAGGCAGTCGCCATGCAGCAGGCCGGCGTCCAGCAGTGCTTTCATGATGACGGGAACGCCGCCGATCTTGTCGACGTCGGTCATGACGTAACGGCCGAACGGTTTGAGGTCGCCAAGGTGCGGAATCCTGTCGCCGATGCGGTTGAAGTCGTCGAGGGTCAGCTCAACCTCGGCTTCGCGGGCGATGGCCAGCAGGTGCAGGACCGCGTTGGTGGACCCGCCGAACGCCATGGTGACGGCGATGGCGTTTTCGAAGGCCTTCTTGGTCATGATGTCGCGGGCGGTGATGCCCAGGCGGAGCAGGTTGACCACCGCTTCGCCGGACTTGCGGGCGAATTCATCACGACGGCGGTCTGCCGAGGGCGGGGCGGCAGAGCCGGGCAGGGACATGCCCATGGCCTCACCGATACAGGCCATGGTGTTGGCCGTGTACATGCCGCCGCAGGCGCCTTCGCCCGGGCAGATGGCCTTTTCAATACGGGTCAGGTCTTCCATGCTCATCTTGCCCGCGGCGCAGGCACCCACGGCTTCGAAGGCGTCAATGAGGGTGACTTCCTTTTCGGAACCGTCTTCCAGCTTCACCCAGCCCGGCATGATGGAGCCGGCATAGAGGAACACGCTGGCCAGGTCCAGGCGTGCTGCGGCCATGAGCATGCCGGGGAGGGACTTGTCACAGCCGGCCAGCAGCACCGAACCGTCAATCCGCTCGGCCTGCATGACGGTCTCGACGGAATCAGCGATGACTTCGCGGGAAACCAGGGAGAAGTGCATGCCCTCGTGGCCCATGGAGATGCCGTCGGACACGGAGATGGTGCCGAACTGCATGGGGAAGCCGCCGCCGGCGTGGACGCCCTCCTTGGCACCCTGGGCCAGCCGGTTCAGGGAAAGGTTGCAGGGAGTGATTTCGTTCCACGAACTCGCGACGCCCACTTGGGGCTTCGCGAAGTCGTCGTCGCCCATGCCGACCGCACGGAACATGCCGCGGGCCGGTGCGGCGTGGATGCCGTCGGTAACCACCCGGCTGCGGGGCTTGATGTCAGGCTTGCTCTCGGTTTCGATCTGGCTCTCGGTCATGAGGGAAAGTCTATGACCCCCGTAGTGCCAAACGGACTGAAGGGGCGGTTAAAACCGGATCGCTGGACCTGCCTCCCGCCGGCGGCCTCCCACGACGCAGCGTGGCAACTCCATAAGCCCGCGCCCCGGCCCTGGCCAGCCAAGGGATTCCCCCGCGCGCCATTGCCGGCAAACCTAGACAGCCATGGTGACCCGACGTAGCGTCGGGGCAGAACGCGTTGTAAGCCAAAGTGAAGGGAATGCCATGGATGTCGTCATGTGGATCGTGGTAGCAGTCATTGTCATCGGCGTGGTGTGGTGGCTGGTCAGCCGCAACAACCGCAACAAGGACGCCGGTGCCGCTGGCCCTGCCGGGAACACCCGGCCCGCCGCGACACGGGCCCCGGGTTCCCCGGCAGACCGTCGGGCGGATGGGGCCCTTTCCGGCGGCAGCGCCGCGGCATCGGCCGAAGCAGCGGGAACAGCCGGGCTTGCCTCCGCTGCCGGCTTCGGGCGTCCCGCCGAGCCCGCGGCGCCCTCAGCCGCCGACGAGCCTGCCGACTCCGCAGTAGCGTCCGCAGGAGCTACGACCCAGTCAGACGGCGGTCACATGGCAACTGCTGACCACGCAGGGGCCGGCCGGGACAACTCCAGCCCATCCGATACGGAAGCGGTAGCGGATGGCGCTGGGGCGTCGCCCCTGGAAGCCACCGACGCGGAATCGGCTTCGATGGCTGAGGCCCACCCGGAAAACCCCCGGGACGAGCGGACCCGCCAGGACCAGGCGGAATGGGAGACGCAGTGGTCCGAGGCTGGCGGTTCGGGTACCCCGGAGTCAGCACGCCACGCCGTACCCGCGGCGGAACAGGCCTCGGTGCAGGCCGCCCAGCCGGTTCACCACGCGGAATACACAGAGTCCCACGCACCGACCCTTCCCGGCGCTGAGACAGCGGCGGTGGAAGAGGACGACGCCGGCCCGTCGGCTGCCGCCCGGACCGGAGCGGACAGAAGCTACTCCCCCGGCGCCGACGTCCCCGTCGGTATGGGCGTAGCGACTGCGCCGGGCTCACCGGACAGCGGTACGGGCAGCACCGCCGGCGACGCCGTTGCTGCCCCAGCTGCGGAACCCGCCGCTGCTGACTTCGCTGCCGCGGAGACCACGGACCGCACCCAGTCATCTGCCCTGGCCGAGAACGGTGCAGACCACTTGCAGGCACCGCCGTCCGCTCCCCCGCAGGGAGCCCCGGAACCACAGGGGCACCTTGCGGCAGAGGAACCGTACGGAGCAGGATCCGCAGGCGCCGGTGCGGACGGCAGCGGCCCCGCGGAGTACACGGTCAAGGGCGATGCCGGCTCAATGGTCTATTACGAAGAGGGCCACCCGGACTACGACGGGACACGTGCCGACGTCTGGTTTGAATCCGCCGCCCACGCCGAAGCCGCCGGCTTCCGGGCTCCCCGCCGCAGGCGCCTCTGAGGCGGAGCCGGCAGAGGCGGCAGGTGTCAGCAAACCCCGCAGATCCCGCCCGCACCCCTGTGTCCCAACTCACAGCGGGGCCGGGCGGCCGGAGCGCCTTCCGCGGGTCACTTTCCACACCCTTGCCGCCAACAGCAAGAGCCCAAAATCCTTGAGTTTCCGCGGCTCCTGCACCCGAAGACCCTCCCCATGGAGCTCCCGGACGGGCCGATTTCACATGCACCAAAAGTTCGTGTAGAGTTTCATGTCGTTGCGGAGATCAACGGGAAAGAAAAAGCCCGGGAGATTGAAACAAACAAGATGCACCTCTAGCTCAATTGGCAGAGCAATTGACTCTTAATCAATGGGTTCCGGGTTCAAGTCCCGGGGGGTGCACCACTGGGAAAACAGCCTCTGGCTCGCGGAAACGCAAGCCAGGGGCTGTTTTGTTTTATTCTGCATTCTTTGGCCCATCACGCATCCCCGGCACGCAGGGACGAACGCGGACTCCTCCCGCAAAAGAGGCATTCTGGGAGCACAAAAAACGTGGCCTGGGAGTCCGGGCCACGTTGTCTGTGGAAAGAGTGCGTTTGGGGTGGCGCGTTCAGCTTGAAGGGTTGTCCACCAGGGCGGCGGCGTTGCCCGGGGTGGTGGCGAACTGGCTGGCCAGTTCCCGGACCACGGATTTGAGCTCCTGCCTCAGGAGTTCGGGGTCGATGGACGAGGACGCCAGCACCGAACGCTCCATTTCAACAGCCTCGGCCACCGCTTCCTTGCCCCTCTCGGTGAGGGAGACCACGTGGCTGCGGCGGTCCGACGTACTGCGGACGCGGGCAATGTGGCCGTGCGTCTCAAGCCGGCTGAGGGTCTTACCCATGGTTTGGGCCTGGACACGCACGTATTGGGCCAGTTGCGCCTGGGTCATGGGCCCCTGCGCGGCAAGGACCTCAATGGCGATAACGCCGGCGTGGGTCAGGCCGATGGCGCCGAGTTTTTCGTTCCACGAGTGTTCGACGAGGCGTGCGGCAGTGGACAATAGGCGCCCCGTGGGCCAGTGATCCATATCAGGCATAGCAGCAAGTATAGCCAAATGCTGATTAGCGCTGGCTTCCGCTGCTTATTAGGCTGTTGTGTCCCGCCCGCAACAAGGAGAAAAACAATGGCTGAAAGACTCGTTACCGGCGACGACGCGCCCGGATTCACGCTCAAGGATGCAACGGGCAACGATGTTTCCCTCTCCCCCGGCTCGGGCCGGAACACAGTTGTGTACTTCTATCCGGCAGCTGCCACGCCGGGCTGCACCAAGGAAGCCTGCGATTTCCGGGACAGCCTGGCGTCCCTCCAGTCCGCCGGATACGACGTGGTGGGAATCTCCCCGGACCCGGTGGAGAAGCTCGCTAAATTCGCTGCGGCGGAAGAACTGACCTTCCCCCTGCTTTCGGATGAGGACCACGCCGTGGCGGAGGCCTACGGCGCGTGGGGTGAAAAGAAGAACTACGGCAAGACCTACCAGGGGCTCATCCGCTCCACCATCGTGGTGGACCCCGACGGCAAGGTAGCACTGGCGCAGTACAACGTCCGGGCCACCGGCCACGTTGCCAAGCTGCGGCGGGACCTGAAGCTCGACGCCTGACGGGTGGCACCGGGCGGTGCACATGCGCACCGCTACAATGGAAGCTGGCATCCGCCGTCGTGGGCATTTTTTGACGCAGCGCAGCGGTGCCGGGCGCGAGTGGTGAAATTGGCAGACACGCAGGATTTAGGTTCCTGTGCCTTCGGGCGTGGGGGTTCAAGTCCCCCCTTGCGCACTCAGTAAATACGGGAATCCCCTGGCTTCGGCCGGGGGATTTTTGTGTTTCAGCAGGTGGACCCCTGAAAAACTTTCCCGAACCGCCCATCCGGATGGACCTGCCGCCCGAATGCACTGTGAGACGCCAGCCACAGTGCAGGTGCCCACCAGCCGGATCAGCACCACTTCCGCAGACATCCAGTCGGCGGCCGGCCCACAACAAACAAGGAGAACGCAATGCAGACAATCAAGCGCACAACTTTCACGGTCGCAGGCGTTGCAGCAGCCGCGCTGCTTAGCCTGACCGCGTGTGGCGGCTCCGGAAGCACCTCCGGATCCTCGTCCGCCCCCTCGGCGGAGCCGTCGGCCTCCAGCATGGCCGCGTCGCCGTCCGCAAGCTCCACTGCCAGCGCCTCCGCCGGCGCCATGGACCCGGCGGCAAACCTGGTGGGCCCGGGTTGCGCCGGCTACGCCGAGAAGGTACCCACCGGCGCCGGATCGGTCCAGGGCATGGCCCTTGACCCCGTCGCCGTCGCGGCTTCGAACAACCCGATCCTGACCACCCTCACCGCTGCGGTTTCGGGAAAGCTGAACCCGAAGGTGGATCTGGTTGACACGCTCAACGGCGGTGAATTCACGGTCTTCGCCCCGGTTGACGACGCCTTCGCCAAGATCGACCCCGCCACCATCGAGACACTGAAGACCGACGACGCCCTGTTGAGCAAGATCCTGACCTACCACGTGGTTCCCGGCCAGATCACGCCCGACATGATCGCCGGCACGCACGCAACTGTCCAGGGCGGCTCCGTGACCGTAACGGGCAGCGGCGACAACCTCAAGGTTGACGATGCCAACGTGATCTGCGGCGGCGTCAAGACCAAGAACGCCACCGTTTACCTGGTCGATTCGGTGCTGATGCCCAAGTAGGCAATGCCGGATTTCCGGCCCAAAACGTTGAAGCTGGGCCCGCTGTGAGCGGGCCCGGCTTCAGCGCGTTGGACCTGTACCCGCCCGGCGGCGGTCACCGCCCGCGCCGGCCCGGTGGCGGCGGCTAGACTGGACCCGGTCCGCAGGCGGCGGAGATCCACGATCCAGGGGTGATAAACGGGTGACCAGAAGTACATCGCGGCGAACGGTCCTCACTGCCGGCGCCGCGCTCCTGGCCTGGGGTGTGACCTCGTGCACCAACGCACCGTCCCCCTCGCCGTCGTCGGATTCCCCCAGCTCCGCGGTCGCTGCCGAACCGGCGGCGACGTTCAACTTCGGTACGGCAGCCCAGCCGCTCGGCCTGGACCCCGCGCTCTCCAGCGACGTCGAATCACAGCGCATCACCCGGCAGGTCCTCGAAGGCCTGGTGGGAGTCGACCAGACCACCGGCAAGCCCACTCCCCTGCTCGCCACCGAATGGTCCGAGTCCAACGAGGGCCGCAGCTACACCTTTAAGCTGCGCGACGGTGTCACCTTCCAGGACGGCACCCCCTTCAACGCCGACGCCGTCTGCACGAACTTCAACCGCTGGTTCGCCTTCCCCGCAGAGCTGCGGCGGCAGGCCCCCGGCAGCTCGTTCAAGGGCGTCTTCAAGGCGCACTCCGACGAAGCGGCGCTGTCCATCTTCAAGAGCTGCACGGCGGTGGACCAGGGCACCGTCCGGATCGACCTCACGCAAAGGTTCACGGCCTTTCTCCAGGCGCTGACCCTGCCTGCCTTTGCCATTGCCTCCCCGGCAGCCCTGGCGGCGGGGAAAGCCGATGTCCTGGACCAGAACCGCGCCGGGCGGCCAGTTTCCGATTTTGCCACCGCGCCAGTGGGTACCGGGCCCTTCAGCTTTGGCTCCTGGGATGACCAAAGCGTCACCCTGCTGACCAACAAGGCCTATTGGGGTGACCGGGGCCAGATTGCCACCATCAATTTCCTGGCCTACGACCACCCGCAAACACGGCTGCAGGCATTGCTCGACGGCCGGATCGACGGTTACGACGCCGTCACCGTGGGCAACTTTGACCAGCTGGTGAAGCGCGGCAAGCAGATCGTCCAGCGCGACCCGTTCTCGGTCATGTACGTGGGAATCAACCAGGACATCCCGGTCCTGCAGAACCAGAAGGTCCGGCAGGCCATCGAGATGGCCATCGACAAGGAGACCCTGATCCGCAGGTTCTTCATCGACAACACCACCAAGGCAACCCAGTTCGTCCCGCCGAAGATCAGCGGCTTCAACAAGGACGCCCCCGAGCTTGGCCACGATCCGGCGAAGGCAAAGGAATACCTGAAGGACGGGGGCTATGCCGGCGAGGAACTGAAGTTCTACTACCCGCTCAACGTCACCCGCCCCTACCTGCCTACTCCCGAGAAGGTGTACGCCGAGATCAGCCGGCAGCTCACCGCCGTCGGCATCAATGTGCGGCCGGTTCCCGTGGACTGGGCCGACGGCTACCTGCAGAAAGTCCAGTCACCCGGCGACCATGCCCTGCACCTCTTGGGCTGGAACGGTTCCTACTCGGACGCAGACAACTTCGTGGGGCCGCTGTTCGGCGAGAAGAACGGCGAGTTCGGCTACCAGGATCCGCAGGTGTTCTCCAAGATCAACCGTGCGCGGGGGCTGCCCGAGGGTGAGGACCGTGATGAGCTCTATCACACCATCAACGCCCAGATTGCTGCCACCGTCCCGGCAGTCCCCATCGCTTTCCCCATCTCCGCGCTGGCTTTGTCCGACCGGGTTGTCAGCTACCCTGCGTCACCGGTCTTAAATGAAGTTTTCACGAAGGTGCAATTAAAGCCTTGACGGGCCGGGCCAATTTCAGTATGTCGGCAGGGCGGGGATATTCTGTGACAGCCAGAGCCGCTGCAATCGGAGACTGATCGTGACCTTCATTTCCAAGACCCAACATGCCGACGTCGTCCTGATTGGCGGCGGCATCATGAGCGCAACGCTGGGGGCATTCCTCAAGCAGTTGGAACCGGACTGGACCATCTCCCTGTTCGAGCGGCTGGACCAGCCCGGCCTCGAAAGCTCAGACCCCTGGAACAACGCCGGAACCGGCCACGCGGCCCTCTGTGAGCTCAACTACTCCCCCGCAGCCAAAGACGGTTCGGTCAGCCCGGCCAAGGCACTGCTGATCAATGAGCAGTTCCAGCTCTCCCGCCAATTCTGGTCCCACCTGGTGGACGGGAACCTGATCGGATCCCCCAAAGGCTTCATCAACACCGTGCCGCACATGAGCTTCGTGATCGGCGACGACCACGCCCGGTTCCTGAAGACCCGCTACGAGGCCCTCAAGCCGCACACGCTGTTCCGGAGCATGGAGTACTCGGAGGACCACGGCCAGATTGCCAAGTGGGCGCCGCTGATCGTCAAGGGCCGCAACGCCCAGCAGAAGATCGCCGCCACCCGCGCCGCCGAGGGCACCGACGTCGACTTCGGTGCACTCACCCGCGAGCTGACCACCTACCTCGGGAACAACGGCGTCGAAATCAATTACGGGCACGACGTCACCGGGATCAGCAAGGCGTCCGACGGCGGCTGGGACCTGACGCTGAAGCACCCCAGGTCCGGCGAGCACGGCAGGATCCACGCCAAGTTTGTCTTCGTCGGCGCCGGCGGCGGTGCCCTGCACCTGCTCCAGGCCTCCGGCATCCCGGAGAGCAAGGGCTACGGCGGGTTCCCCGTCTCCGGCCAGTTCTTCCGCTGCACGGACGAGACCATCGCCGCCCAGCACAGCGCCAAGGTCTACGGCCAGGCGTCGGTGGGCGCCCCGCCCATGTCCGTCCCGCACCTGGACACCCGTTACGTCAACGGCAAGCGGTCCCTCCTGTTTGGCCCGTACGCCGGGTTCTCCACCAACTTCCTCAAGAACGGTTCCTACCTCGACCTGCCGTTGTCCATCCGGCCCGGCAACATCATTCCGATGCTGGCGGTAGCCAAGGACAACATGGACCTCACCGCCTACCTGGTCAAGGAAGTGGCCAAGCGCCACGGTGACAAGGTTGAAGCGCTCCGGGAGTACTACCCCGAAGCCAAGGACGGCGACTGGGAACTGATCACGGCCGGCCAGCGTGTACAGATCATCAAGAAGGATCCGCAAAAGGGCGGCATCCTCCAGTTCGGTACTGAAGTGATTGCCGGCCGCGACGGTTCCATCGGCGCGCTGCTGGGAGCCTCACCCGGAGCCTCCACCGCTGTTCCCATCATGATCGAACTGCTGCAGAAGACGTTCCCCAAGAACTTCAAGGGCTGGCAGGGCAAGCTGAAGGACATGATGCCCGGTTACGGGGTGAAGCTGGATGAGAATCCCGAGCTGGCCGCCGAGCTTGAGCGGGCAACTGCCAAGTCCCTTCAGCTGGAGAGTGTTTCCGCCAGCAACTGACCCTGCCGGGGCCAGTGGCTGGCTTACCGGGATCCAGTCACCAACCCTTCCAGGAGACCATCAATGTTTCGGCTGGCACACCTTTCATTGGCGAACCGGGCGCTGATCGCGCTGATCACCATCTTCGCTTCTGTCTTCGGCGTGATCACCATGTCGTCGCTGAAGCAGGAACTCATCCCGTCCATTGAGTTTCCGCAGATCACCGTGCTGACCTCCATGCCGGGGGCCTCGCCGGAGGTGGTGGACAAGCAGGTCAGCGGTCCGCTCGAAACAGCCCTGAACGGCGTGGAGGGGCTGGAATCCACCTCCTCCACGTCCCGCAACGGCGTTTCGCAGATCACGATGGTGTTCACCTACGGTTCCAACCTGGACCGGGCACGGAACCAGATCGACCGGGCCATCTCCAACGCCAAGCGCAGCCTGCCGGCCGACGTCCAGCCGCAGGCCATCGCCGGGAGCATCAGCGATTTCCCGATCGTCTTCCTGGCGGTGTCCTCGGATAAGCCGCTCAGCGAACTCAACACCGATCTCCAGCGGCTGAGCGTTCCCCGGCTGCAGAAGATCGACGGCGTCCGCGGCGCCGATGTCACCGGCGGCGCCACCCAGCACATCGAGATCCTTCCGCGCCCCGAGGCGATGGCTGCGTCCGGTGCCAGCATCGCCTCCCTCCGCGACACGCTCTCCAACAACGGAGCCCTGGTCCCGGCCGGCACGCTGGAAGAGCAGGGCAAAACGCTCTCGCTGCAGATCGGCAGTCCGGTCGACTCGCTCGACGCCGTCAAAGCCCTTCCGGTGTCCGGCGCCAAGGACGGTGCCACTATCGGGTCCGTGGCCGACGTCGCCATCAAGGACGACGAACGCACGTCCATCACCCGGACCAATGGAGCCGAAACCCTCGCGCTGTCCGTCACCAAAAAGCCCGAAGGCGACACGGTGGCCATCTCCCATGCGGTGCGGGACAGCCTGGATGAGCTGGCAGCGGAGCTTGGCTCCAACGCCACCTTCACCCCGGTTTTCGACCAGGCGCCCTTCATTGAAAAGTCCATCAAGGACCTCACCACCGAGGGCCTGCTGGGGCTGGGGTTCGCCGTGGCGGTCATCCTGGTCTTCCTGATGTCGGCCCGTTCCACCCTGGTGACCGCGGTATCCATCCCGCTGTCCCTGCTCATCACATTCATCGGGCTCTCGGCTACCGGCTACTCCCTGAACATCCTCACCCTCGGCGCCCTCACCATCGCGATCGGCCGCGTGGTGGACGACTCGATCGTCGTGATCGAAAACATCAAGCGGCACCTTACCTACGGCGAGGACAAGGTCACCGCCATCCTCACCGCGATCCGTGAAGTAGCCGGGGCCATCACCGCGTCCACCCTCACCACGGTGGCCGTGTTCCTGCCCATCGCCTTCGTGGGCGAACTGGCCGGCGAGCTGTTCAGGCCGTTCGCCCTGACGGTCACCATCGCCCTGCTGGCGTCCCTGCTGGTGTCCCTGACAATCGTTCCGGTGCTGGCTTACTGGTTCCTCATGAGCCCCGCGCCGTCCGGTGCCGGCGCACGCGCCGACGCCGACGCCGCCCGGGCAGCGGCGCAGGAGAAGGAACAGCGCGGCCGGCTCCAGCGCGGCTACCTGCCCATCCTCACCAAGACGCAGAAACACCCCGTGCTGACTTTGGTCGCCGCAGTGCTCGTGCTGGGCGCCACGGCAGCCATGACCCCGCTGCTGGCCACCAACCTCCTGGGCAACTCCGGCCAGAACAGCCTCACCGTACGCCAAGTGCTTCCGGCCGGTACCAGCTTGGCGGAGACCAGCGCCGCAGCCGTCCGCCTCGAAGAAGTGCTGCGCGGAATTGACGGGATCAAGGACGTTCAGGTCACTTCCGGCAATGCGCAGGCCGGGTTCGCCGCACTGGTGTCCTCCGGCTCGTCGAATTCAACCTTCACGGTGGTGACGGATGAGAAGGCGGACCAGGACCAGCTGCAGGAAACGGTCCGCACTGAGCTGGCCAAGGTTCCGGACTCCGGCAAGGTGTCCGTGGGTACCCAGCAGGGCGGCTTCGGCACTTCCTCCACCGTGGACATCACCCTCAAGGCTGCCAGCACCCAGGACCTGCAGGCAGCCAGCGACGCCATGGTGAAAGCCATGACGGGGGTCCCGGGCACCAGCGAGGTGGAAACCAACCTCGCCGCGAGCCAGCCGGTGGTCCAGGTCAAGGTGGACCGGGCAAAGGCAGTGGCGGCAGGCCTGAATGAGGAGCAGGTGGCGGGAGTCCTTGCAGCCACCATCAGCCCGGTCCCTGCCGGCACTGTCCGGATCGACACCAACGACTTCCCGGTGAGGATCGGCCAGGGAACCAGGTTCACCAGCATCGACGCCGTCCGGAACATCCCGCTGCCGGCCGCCGGAAGGCCTGTGACCCTGGGCAGCATTGCGTCCGTGGAACAGGTGGATATTCCGGTGTCCATCACGGCCAGCAACGGCCAGCGCACCGCAAAGGTGTCCGTGACGCCGTCGGGATCCAACCTGGGTGCCGTCAGCACCGAAGTACAGGGCCGCCTGGCGGGCGTCGAGCTGCCAGCGGGCGTAACCGCCGAGATCGGCGGTGCCACCACGCAGCAGGCAGAGTCCTTCCGGCAGCTGGGCCTGGCGCTGCTGGCTGCGATCGCCATCGTGTACGTCATCATGGTGGCCACCTTCAAGTCCCTGATCCAGCCGCTGATCCTGCTGGTGTCCGTGCCGTTCGCCGCCACAGGGGCCGTTGCCCTGCTGCTGGTCACCGGCGTTCCCCTGGGGCTGCCGTCGCTGATCGGCATGCTGATGCTGGTGGGCATCGTGGTGACCAACGCCATCGTGCTGATCGACCTCATCAACCAGTACCGGCAGCCACGAACCGGCCCTGCCGGAACAACCTCGCCGGGAATGAACGTCGCGGACGCCATCACCCACGGCGCCCGGCAACGCCTCCGGCCCATCCTGATGACGGCACTGGCGACAGTTTTCGCGCTGACGCCGATGGCGATGGGGCTCACCGGCGGCGGCGGCTTCATTTCGCAGCCGCTCGCAGTGGTGGTGATCGGCGGCCTGGTCTCTTCCACAGCCCTGACCCTGGTCCTCGTTCCTGTCCTGTACCGGCTCGTGGAGGGCCGGCGCGAACGGAAGGCGCTCCTCCGCGACCTGCAGGCACAGCCGGAATTCGAGCCGGCGGCCGACGTCGATGCCGAGTTCCGCGACTGGACCACCGGCGATGTGCCGAGGGTCAGCGGACGCCGCGCCGCGCCCGGCAGCCCCGACTGACACAAACGGAATAAATCCCGCATGGATGCGTTGTATCCGTCGATAGATGCAAATGCATCTAATTTGGACTACACTGGAACCAAGCCAGCAAGTCCAGGAAACGGAAGGGCACATCATGCAGTTCGGTGTTTTCAGCGTCAGCGACATCACCACGGACCCCACGACGGGCCGCACCCCCACCGAGAACGAGCGCATCAAGGCCTCGGTGGCCATCGCCAGGAAGGTCGAAGAGATCGGCATGGATGTCTACGCCCTGGGCGAGCACCACAACCGGCCCTTCTTCTCATCCTCCCCCACCACCACCCTCGCCTACATCGCCGCGCAGACCGAGCGGATCACCCTGTCCACGGCGACCACGCTGATCACCACGAACGATCCTGTGAAGATCGCCGAGGACTTCGCCATGCTCCAGCACCTGTCCGATGGGCGCGTGGACCTGGTGCTGGGCCGCGGCAACACCGCCCCTGTCTACCCGTGGTTCGGCAAGAACATCCAGGACGGCGTGGAGCTGGCCATCGAGAACTACAGCCTGCTGCGCAAGCTTTGGGACGAAGACACCGTCAACTGGTCCGGCAAGTTCCGCACTCCGCTGCAGAACTTCACCTCCACCCCGCGCCCGCTCGACGGCGTGGCCCCCTTTGTGTGGCACGGCTCCATCCGCACACCGCAGATCGCCGAGGTGGCGGCCTACTTCGGTGACGGGTTCTTCGCCAACAACATCTTCTGGCCCAAGGAGCACTACCAGCAGCTGATCGGGCTCTACCGCGAGCGGTACGAGCACTACGGCCACGGCACCGCAGACCAGGCGATCGTCGGCCTCGGCGGGCAGTTCTTCATGAGGAAGAACTCCCAGGACGCCGTGAAGGAATTCCGTCCGTACTTCGACAACGCCCCTGTGTACGGCCACGGACCCTCCCTGGAGGACTTCACGTCCCAGACTCCGCTGACCGTGGGCAGCCCGCAGGAAGTCATCGAGAAGACCTTGAGCTTCCGCGAACACTTTGGTGACTACCAGCGCCAGCTGTTCCTGATCGACCACGCCGGCCTCCCGCTCAAGACAGTCCTGGAACAGCTGGACCTCTTTGGCGAGGAAGTCCTGCCCGTCCTCCGCAAGGAGTACGCGGACCGCAAGCCCGCCCACGTGCCGGACGCACCCACCCACGCATCCCGCGTCGCGGCGCACCTGGCAGCCCAGGACGCCGAAAAGGCCACGGCGGAGGCGTAATGGCAACCAGCCAATCCACTTCCCCCGTCCGGCTCGCCGCGGAAACCTGGGAGTCACTGTTCCGGGCGCAGGTGGCCGTGATGCGCAGGCTGCAGTCCGGCCCGGCGTTCCGGAAGCTGGCGGTGAATGAGTACGATGTCCTGTTCACCCTGTCACGCTGCCCGTCGGGCTGGCTCCGGCTTAACGAGCTCAACGACAACGTGCTGCTCAGCCAGTCCAGCCTCAGCCGGCTGGTGGAGCGGCTGGAAAAACGCGGCCTGGTGGCCCGGATGCCCGCGCCGGAGGACGGCAGGGGTGTGCTGCTCAAGCTCACCGACGAAGGCCGGGAGCTCCAGAAGGAGATCGGCCGTGAGCACGTCCGCGACATCTCCGCCCTGGTGGCGCCGGCGCTGAGTCCCGACGAGCAAAAGGAACTGCGCCGGCTCACGGACAAACTCCGGAACTCGCTGGGACAGCTGCCGCGGTAGGGGCGCCGGGCAGGACCTGAGCCGGCCAGCGACAAACCGGTCCGGGACAGGTCAGCCCAGCGCCACCCGGGCGGCGGGATCCTCAACCGGCAGCGTACCGTTGACCACTGCGGTGACGCGGAGCTGGTTGAGTGTCAGGCTTCCCCCCACCGTGGACAGGAAAGCCGTATCGGACGAGTCACGGCCGGCGGTGATGCGCAGCATCGACTCCCGCGGGGCCAGCCCCGTGGGGTCGATGATGCGCCACGAACCGTTAACGTAGGCCTCTGCCACGGCATGGAAATCCATGGGTGACAGCCCCGGAGCGTAGACCGCGGCAAGCCGTGCGGGGACGTCCTTGGACCGCAGCAGCGCGATGGCCAGGTGGGCGAAATCCCGGCATACTCCGCGGCGGTGCAGCAGTGTTTCCACCGCGCCGTCGGTGCCACGGGAAGAACCGCTGATGTACCGGAGTTCGCCGTAGACCCAGTTCCTGACGGCCTGGACGAGTTCCTCCCCGTGCAGTCCCCCGAATTCCGCGTAGGCGGTGGGGAGGAGCCGGTCAGATTCGGCATACCGGCTGGGCCGGACGTAGCGGATCTGTTCCGCCAGCGTTGCGCCCTCCGGCTGGGCGCGGCCGGCCACTGTGGCTGAGTATTCGACAGTGACATCGGTGGGGTCGGCGAACTCCATGTAGTGGAACCGGCCGCCGTGGTGGTCGGAGATTTCCGTCAGCGGGACTTCCTCCCCGCCTGCCAGCACCGACAGGGATTCCTCGAAGGACGAGTATCCGTTGTTCCTGGCAGCGGCAATGGCCATGGCCACCTTGGTGTTCGCCGCGGTGCGGAAGGCCAGGCGTGCGGAAACAGAGCGTTCCATGAATCTCCGGGGGTGTCGGCGTTGGAAAGCAGTGCCGTGCCCTGGCGCCCTGTGGGGGCCGGCGACGGGACTAGTTTTTGATCTCCAGCGACATTAGCATCCGCTGGACATTGGCAAAGTCCGGGCTCTCCCCGGCGTACGCGGCCGCCGCGCCAAGGGTGTCAAAAGCCTTGGCGGGAGCCACCTTCTCATCAGGCGCAAAAGCCTTCAGAGCCACCAGGTCGCCGAAGGACCAGTCACCTTTGCCGGCCGGACCGCGGACGGTGTTGCGCAGCTCGCAGGCCTGGTTGCCGGCCCCGCCCACCAGGTTGGTGATGCCGTAGGAGCCGAAGTAGCGGTAGCCCTGGATCACCCGGAAGACCACCCGGGGCGGGATGGTGCCTTCCCCGGACCCGGCGGAGGCGCCCGGGGACACGGGAACGCTGCTGATCACCGTGTAGGGCCGGCGCGAACCTTCAGGGCATTCGGCGGTCGACGGCGGCAGGCCGGTCCGGAGCGCGGCCATGAAGGTCCCGTCGGGCTTCTTCACCTCGATCTTCAACGCACCCGGAAGGGTTCCGTCCTCGGGCTGGACTGATTGGGCGATCCAGTCCTGGGGAAGTTCAAAGCTGACCGTCCTGGCAGGATCGGCAAAAGTCTTCCACGTCGCCGCGGTGGCCGCGGGCCGCGGTTCGGCTGAAGCGGTGCCGGAAGCACCGTCTTCGCCTGACGGGCCCGGCATGCCACCCGAGGGTGTCGTGCCTGACGGCGCCGTCGTCGGCGCACCCGCCGCACCGGTCGAGGGCTCCGCCTGCGTGGTCCAGCCAGAACCGGATCCGCCTGCCTGCGGGCCACTGCACCCGGCAAGCAGCAGGGCACCCACCGTCAGGACGACCAGTGACCCCGCCCTGGCCGGGCCCCGCGCCGGTACTGCTGCTGTTCCACTGGCTTCCATGCAGCCAGCCTATCGGCGCCAGGCTGTCCGGCCGCCCAGGCGCGTGGAGTTCCCGGCGCCGCACGCAGGCGCACACCGCATCCCACTTCACCCATCGCACCGCAGCCATGGAACCGCCGGAGGTGCCGTCGTCGTTCATTGCGCCCTAGGGACGCCGCCATACGGCTAGGCTGGGGACATGGCGCACGGGCAGCAGGGCATGGACGAAGAGAACCTGGCGGAAATGTCCGCAGTCGACGTCGCCGACTGGAGGCTGCGGACCTTCGCCCTCTACGACAACGTGCGCCGGATCGCCGCCGATAACCCGGCGGAAGCGCATTCGTATTGGCGCCATCAGCGCGACCTGATGTTTGCCACCCACCCGGCCTCGGCGCTGACGCCCGCGGACAAGGCGCAGTTCTCCGGGTTGAAGACCGCTGACTACGATCCCATCTACCGGTTCCATGTTCCCCTCACCAACGAGGGCGCCGGCCGGGAGATGAGCGTGGAAACGGGCACCGACGGCGTAGTCAACTTTGTCCGGCTGGGCACCTTCGACCTTCCCGAGATGGGTCAATTGGCCGTGTGGAAGCTCAAGGGATACGGCGGCGGTATCTTCGTGCCGTTCCGTGATGCCACAGCGGGCCAGCCGGGCGGCACCTACGGGGCCGGCAGGTACCTGCTGGACACCATCAAGGGCGCGTTCCACGGAGTGCAGGGTTCCGGCCCCCACGCCACGTTCGTCCTTGACTTCAACTTTGCCTACAACCCGTCCTGCGCCTACAACGATGCCTGGGCTTGCCCGCTGCCCGGCCCGTCCAACCGGCTGGCCGTGGAGATCCCGGCGGGCGAGCTCTACTGACGCTTAGAGAGCCCGGGCGCCGCTTGGCCTTCGGCACCAATCACTACGCCGCGCCCGCGGACTGAAGCGGGACGGTGCTCCCGGTATGGCAGGGTGGACGGATGGATTCCACCAGCGCGCCGGCAGCCGTCCAGGAGCAGCAGGACTCCCGCCGCAAGCCGGCCGCCCTGCGCCGCCGCGGAATCCTGCGGTTTCCGGTGGTCCGGCAATTCCTCCGCTTCTCGGGCGTAGGGATCATCTGCACCGGCGCATCCCTGGCGCTTTACGCCCTGCTCCGGCCGTGGATCGGCCCGCAACCGGCAAACGCCGTTGCCCTGGTCCTGACGTCCCTGCTGAACACCGCGCTGAACCGCCGGCTGACATTCAAGATCTCCGGGACCCAGCGCCGGGCCAGCGACCACCTGAACGGGCTGGTGGTGATCGTCGTGGCACTGCTGATCACCGGAGGCAGCCTGGGCGTGCTGCACTGGATCAATCCGGAGGCCACCGTGCGGGACGAGCTGCTGACCACCACCCTGTCCGGGTTCGTGGCCACGGCGGTCCGGTTCACGCTGCTCCGCCACTGGATCTTCCGCCGGGCGCGGCACCGCTAGCCGGACCACCGGATCAGTTGGTGCCGAGTGACCTCACTCCGGCCACGGCCGAGCTGACGGCTTTGGCAGCAGTGTCCAGGTCTTCGCCGGTCACCGCCGCGTCGAAGCTGAAGCGGACAGCCGTCTGCGCCACTTCGCGGGGAATGCCAAGGGCCGTCAGCACGGCAGAGGGTTCATCCGAACCCGCCGCGCATGCAGAACCGCTGGAACACATCACACCCTGGCGTTCGAGTTCGAGCAGGACCGATTCGCCGCTGGTTCCGGGAAAGCAGAAGGATGCTACCGAGGGCAACCGCTCCGCGGGGTGGCCGGTAAGGATGGCTTCCGGCACTCCCGTAAGCACGGCGTCAATGAATGCGTCCCTCAGCCGCGAGACCCGCCCGGCCTGTTCACGTTGCGCGGCCTGCGCCAGGGCAAGTGCGGTGGCGAGTCCCACGGCCCCTGCAATGTTTTCGGTGCCGGACCGGCGTCCGCGTTCCTGGCCGCCGCCGTGGAGCACCGGCTCCAGGCGGACCCGGCCCCTGACGTAGAGCACGCCGCAGCCCTTGGGGGCACCGAGCTTATGGCCGGAGATGCTGAGGGCGTCCACGCCCAGAGCAGCGGTGTCCAGCGGCAGCCAGCCGGCGGCCTGGACGGCGTCGGTATGGAAGGGGACGCCCTGCCCGCGGGCCAGCTCCGCGACGGCCGGGACCGGCTGGACCGTGCCCACCTCGTTGTTCGCGTACATGATGCTGACCAGCGCTGTTTCCGGTCCCAGCAGCGGCATGAGCGCTTCCGGCGTCACCTGCCCGGCACCGTCCACAGGCACCACGTCAACGGAGAAGCCGTGGAAGCGTTCAAGGTACCTGGCGGATTCCTCCACGGCGGGATGCTCGACGGCGCTGATCACCACACGGTTCAGGGCGGGGTTCGCCGCCTGCCGGGCCAGGGCAATGCCCTTGACGGCAAGGTTATCCGCCTCGGTGCCCCCTGACGTGAAGACCAGCTCGCCCGGCCTGCACCCCAGGACCGCGGCCACGGAGGCCCGGGCACCGGCGAGCGCGGCAGCGGCCGACTCCCCCAGGCTGTGGTGGCTTGAGGGGTTTCCGAAGTCACCGGTCAGGTAGGGCCACATGGCCTCCAGGACTTCGCGGCGGACGGGTGTGGTGGCGGCGGCGTCGAGGAAGATCATGGCTTCACCCGACGGTCAGTTCCACGTCCAGGCCGAGGTCAAGGGCGGCGACGGTGTGGGTGAGGGCGCCAATGGAGATGATATCCACGCCGGTCGCGGCGATCGCGGCGACGGTGCCAAGGTTCACGTTGCCGCTGGCCTCCACGCGGGCCCGCCCGGCCACCAGGGCAACCCCTGCGCGCAGTTCATCGAGGCTGAAGTTGTCGAGCATGATGGTGTCTACCCCGGCCGCGAGGACGGGTTCGATCTGGTCCATCCGGTCCACCTCCACTTCAAAGTGCGTAGTGTGGCCCAGCTGGGCCTTCGCCGCCAGGAGGAGCCCGGTGAGTTTGGCGGGGTCGCCGCCGGTCATGACCGCCAGGTGGTTGTCCTTGGCGAGCACGGCATCCGAGAGGCTGTAGCGGTGGTTCGCTCCCCCGCCGCAGCGCACGGCGAACCGCTCGAGGATCCGCAGCCCGGGGGTGGTCTTGCGGGTGTCGGTGATGCGGGCCTGCGTCCCCTCGGCGAGCCGGACAAACTCGGCAGTCCTGGTGGCGATGGCGGACATCCGCTGGACCAGGTTCAGTGCCACCCGTTCGGCGAGCAGCACCGAGCGCGCCGGTCCGCTGACGCGGGCCAGGTGAGTGCCGGCGTCGAACGCCTGCCCGTCGCGTACCAGCAGGTCCACGTCCGTGGCCGGATCCACCAGCTGCATGGCGTCCCGGAACACCGTGGCGCCGCTGAAGACGCCGGCCACGCGGGCGTTCAGTACGGCTGTTGCGCGGGCCTGGGCGGGGATGAGCACCTGGGAGGTGATGTCACCGGCCGGTGCGTCCTCCGCGAAGGCGCGCTCCAGGATGTCGCGGACGGGTGCCGGCGGAAGGGTGAGGCCGAGGTCGGCGTTGGTGCGGACGTACCCGATCACGGTGGGTTCAGTCATGGGAGAGGCTCGCTTTCGGCCGGAGTGGGATGGTCTCGACAGTTTCGTCGCTGCGGTAGTGGGCGCCCAGGGAATCGCGCCGCGCCAGTGCGGCAGAGACCAGCAGCTGCGCGGCCAGGAGCAGGTTGTGGTCTTCATGCACGGCGGGGTCCGCAGATTCAGGCACGGCATCGGGACGCGCGACGGCGGCCCAGCGCGCCAGGGTGCCGGCAGCCCCGGCCAACAGCTCCCCGGACCGCAGCACCCCGGCCTTGGCAGTCATCAACGACCGAAGACCCTCGCGGGAAAAGGGCTCCAGTCCGTCCTCTGCACCTCCCGCACCGAAGCTGGACGGCCAACTCCCGCCTTGCAATATTGGGCGGTCCGCTTCGCCTTCCAAAGCAGCAGGGACCGCGAGGTGCGGCCTCGCGTTTCGTGGCAGGGGTGCGGAAGCGTGCGGCAGTTCCGGAGGTCCCGAAAGCGCCGTTGTCGCGTGAGGGTCCGCGCCGGCCGCCGAGCGTGCGAGGCGTTCGCCGGAGCGAGGCGCGAGCGCAGGCGCCGAGGGTTCTGCGGAACTGCCCTCCAGGAAGTCTTCAACGGCGCGGCGGCCGAAGACCAGCCCTTCAAGGAGGGAGTTGCTGGCCAGCCGGTTTGCCCCCTGGACTCCGGTGCACGCAACCTCCCCTGCGGCATAGAGCCCGGGGATGCTGGTGCGGGCATGGAGGTCGGTGGCGATGCCGCCCATCCAGTAATGCGCCGCCGGGGCGACGGGGACCAGTTCCCGGCTCCAGTCAATACCGGCGTCGAGGGTTTTCCGGGTCAGGGTGGGGAAACGCCGGCTCAGGAAGCCTGCACCCTGGGCTTGCTCGATGGGCCTGGCGTCAAGGTAGACATGGCCGCCGGGATTTCCGAGCTTGGCCAAGTGCAGGGCGATGCTGCGTGAGACGACGTCGCGGGGGGCCAGTTCGGCGTCCGCGTGATAGGCCTTCATGAAGCGGCGGCCGCTGGCGTCCACCAGGACGGCGCCTTCGCCCCGCACGGCTTCGGAGATGAGTAATGGCCCGTCCAGCCGGCCGGGCCGGGGAGCTGCGGCGGCTACAAGGCAGGTGGGGTGGAACTGGAAGAATTCGAGGTCTGCGGGGGCGGCCCCGGCGCGGACGGCGAGCGCCAGGCCGTCGCCGGTGGCCACAGCGGGGTTGGTGGTCTGGCCGAACAGCCGGCCTGCTCCCCCGGTAGCCAGCAGGACGGCGTCCGCGTCCAGGGACCGGAGCATCCCGTCCTGCAGGTATACGACGCCGGTCACCCGCCCGTTGCGCTCCTGCAGGGCGGTGGTGTGGGCGTGGGTGTGGACGGTGAGCGTCCCCCGGGCTGCCCGGGCCAGCACGGCGCCGATCAGCGCGCCGGCGGTCCGGGCGCCGGTGGCGTCGCCGCCGGCGTGCAGGATGCGGGGCGCACTGTGTGCTGCTTCCAGTCCGAGGGCCGGGCCGCCGTCGGGCCCTGAATCAAACCGGACCCCGAACTGCTGCAGCGCGGCAATGTCGCTGCCGGCCTCGATGCACATCAGCCGGACGGCGGCTTCATTGCAGTGCCCGGCACCAGCGCGCAGGGTGTCTGCGATGTGTGCCGCCACGGTGTCGCCCGGAGCTGGCTCCGGCAGTACCGCCGAAATCCCGCCCTGGGCGTACCAGGTATTGCTGTGCTCCAGGCTGCCCTTGGTCAGCAGCACCACGTCCGCACCGGCATCTGATGCCAGCAGGGCGGCGTACAGCCCGGCGATACCGCTGCCGACGATGGCAAGCCGGCGGCTCATCAGGGCCTCGCGGCGAGCATGCGCTCAAGGGCGGTCCGGGCGTTGTCCTGGACGGCATCATCGACGGTAATGCGGTTGACCACACGCCCTGCCACGAGTTCCTCCAGGACCCACGCGAGGTAGCCGGGGTGGATCCGGTACATCGTGGAGCAGGGGCAGATCACAGGGTCCAGGCAGAAAATGGTGTGCTGCGGGTACTCCGCGGCGAGCCGGTTCACCATGTTGATCTCCGTGCCGATCGCGAAGGTGGTGGGCTCGGTGGCGGCGGCAATGGCCTTCTTGATGAAGTCGGTGGAACCTGCGGAGTCGGCAGCGTCAACCACTTCCATGGGGCATTCGGGGTGCACGATGACCTGGACACCCGGGTGCTCTGCCCGGGCCTGCTCGATCTGCGCCACGCTGAATCGCTTGTGCACGGAGCAGAACCCGTGCCACAGGATAACCCTGGAGTCCAGCAGCTGCTGTTCTGCGTTGCCGCCCAGATCCTTGTTCGGATTCCACATGGGCATCTGCTCCAGCGGCACGCCCAGGGCCTTGGCGGTGTTCCGCCCCAGATGCTGGTCCGGGAAGAAGAGCACCCGCTGGCCGCGCTCGAACGCCCATTCGAGGACGGTCTTCGCGTTCGAGGATGTGCAGACAATGCCGCCGTGCTCGCCGCAGAAGGCTTTGAGGGCTGCGGAGGAGTTCATGTAGGTGACGGGGATGACCGGAACCCGGCCGTCGGCGTCGGGCTCCGTGCCAAAGATTTCGGCGAGCTGTTCCCAGCACTCCTCCACCGAATCGGCGTCGGCCATGTCCGCCATGGAGCAGCCCGCCGCCAGGTTGGGCAGGATGACGGCCTGCTCCGGGGTGGAGAGGATGTCCGCCGTTTCGGCCATGAAGTGCACGCCGCAGAAGATGATTGCTTCGGCCTCGGGCCTGGTCAGGGCTGCGTTGGCCAGCTGGAAGGAATCGCCCACGAAGTCCGCGTACTGGATGACCTCGTCCCGCTGGTAGAAGTGGCCCAGGACCACGGCCCGGTCGCCCAGCGTGGCTTTCGCAGCGAGGATGCGGGCCGCCAGCTCGGCGTCGGTGGCCTTTTTGTACTCCTCCGGCAGCTGGCCCTGCCGGGGGGTGGTTGCCGGGGCAACGTCCGCACTGGAGGCACCGGGACCGTAGGCGGGGATGCCGGCCAGGGCTTCGGCGAGGTCGTAGTCCCACGGCCCCTTGGCAAGGGCAGGGCTGCAGGTGCTGCCGCGGGCAGCACCGTTTTCAGCCTGCTCGCGCGTGATCAGCTGGATGGCTGTGTTGACGCTGCTCATGGTGTGCTCCTGTTGTCTGGGTCGAGGCCGGGCCGGCCGGTGTAGCGGTAGAGGCGTGGCGGGCGGTGCTTGCCGCCTTGGAGGTATTCGCCGGTTTCTTCGATTTCCGGTGTTGCCTTGAGCTGGCGGCGGAAGTTGGCCGGATCCAGTTGGCGGTCCAGGACTGCCTCATAGACTTCCCGGACCTGTGCCAGGGTGAAGTACTCGCCGAGCAGGTGGTAGGCCACTGAGCCGTAGGCGAGCTTGTTGCGCAGCCGCCAGAGGGCGTAGTCCACGATGGCGTTGTGGTCGAAGGCGAGCTCGCCCAGCCGGTCCGCACGGAACCACCGCACGTTCTCCGATTCGTCCGCGAGCGCCGCTTCCGTGGGCTGGACCAGGGCCCAGTACGCGATGGACACCACGCGCTGCGAAGGTGACCGGTGCAGCCCGCCGAAGGCGTACAGCTGTTCCAGGTAACTGGGGGCCAGCCCGGTGGTTTCCCGGAGGTTCCGTGACGCGGCGTCCTGCAGCGATTCGTCATGCGACAGCGGGCCGCCGGGAAGCGCCCACAGCCCCTTGAATGGCTCTCGGATCCGCCTGACCAGCGGCAGCCAGAGGGTGGGCCGGCCGGAGGTCTCACTCGGACGGAGCGCGAAAATGACTGTCGAGATTGCCAGCGAGGGCGGCGCGGCCTGGCGTTCAGAAACGTTTGCCGAACTGGAGAACATGGCCACACCGCCTTTCATTTCATCAGCCACAAGACCCTTTCAGGGCTCCCGCGCTAGTTATAGTCAACTTGACTCGAACTAAGTCTACGGCCTCGCCCTGCCGGATGGGAAATGTTTCTGCCGCCGCGACCGGACGCCGCCGGGCCCGCCATGTGGGCGCGGCCCCGGCGAAGAGAGTAAATTCAAGAGGTCCCACGAGGAACATCACGCCAAACCCCAAGAAGGTTCAACCGCACCATGACGACGAAGTCCGCATCCGTACGCCCGGAACGCCACCTGGGCCACACCATGAAACCCCGCCAGCTGACCATGATGGGCCTGGGCAGCGCCATCGGCGCCGGGCTGTTCCTCGGCTCCGGAGCCGGCGTGCAGGCTGCCGGCCCCGCCGTCCTGCTGTCCTACCTCGTGGCGGGCACGCTGATCATCCTGGTGATGTGGGCACTGGGTGAGATGGCCGCCGCCAACCCCAACAGCGGCGCCTTCTCGGTGTACGCCGAACGCGCGCTGGGGCGGACCGCCGGCGCCACCATCGGCTGGCTGTGGTGGCTGCAATTGGTGGTAGTCATCGCCGCAGAGGCACTTGGCGCCGCCGGGCTCCTGTACTCCGTCTGGCCCGTGGTTCCGGTCTGGGCGCTGGCACTTGCCTTCATGGTGGCGTTCACCGCGATCAACCTCGCCGGGGTGCGGAACTTCGGTGAGTTCGAGTTCTGGTTCGCCATCCTCAAGGTGGCCGCGATCGTGCTCTTCCTGGCGGTCGGTGCCGCCCTCCTGCTGGGCTTCCTCCCCAACGTCGCGTCGCCGGGACTGTCCAACATCACCTCCGATTTCGCCCCGCAGGGCCTCGGCGGGGTGGCCGCCGCACTGTTCGTGGTGATCTTTGCGTTCGGCGGCACTGAGATCGTTTCGGTAGCCGCTGCCGAGACCCAGGACCCCGAGCGCAGCGTGGGCAGGGCCATCCGCACGGTGGTCTGGCGCATCCTCGTCTTCTACATCGGCTCCGTGTTCGTCATCGCTGCGGTCCTTCCGGCCACCTCCGAAAGCCTGGCGTCCCCCTTCGCCGGCGTCCTGGACGCCGCCCGGATCCCCGGTGCGGCAACAGCGATCACGCTGGTGGCCGTCGTCGCACTCCTGTCCGCACTCAACGCCAATCTGTACGGCGCGTCCCGGATGGCCTACTCGCTCGCGGAACGCGGGGAGGCCCCGCAGTTCCTGGCGCGCCTCAGCGGGGCCAGCGTGCCGATGATTGCCGTGGCCGTCTCGGTGGCCTTCGGCTTCGTGGCCACCGTGCTGGAACTGCTCTTCCCGGACAAGGTCCTTCCCGCGCTCTTCCAGCTGGTGGGTTCAACCTGCCTGGTGGTGTGGGGAAGCGCCCTGGTGTCCCAACTGATCCTCCGGCGCCGCGCCGCCCGCGACGGCACACCGCTTCCCCTGAAGATGAAGGGGTTCCCCGCCCTGACCCTCCTGGGGCTTGTCCTGCTGGGGCTGATCTTTGCGGTGGGCTTCAGCGCCGAGGAGAGCCGGGTGCAGCTGTTCAGCACGTTTGCGCTGATTGCGGGAATTGCCCTGGCCTGCGCCGCAGGTGCCCGGATCCAAGGCCGCCGCCGCCAGTCCGAGTGACTTAAAAAACCCGGCAGCCCGGCCGGTAGAGTGGCTTGTACCTTCGGCGGCACCGCACGATCCGTGCGGACCCCCGCCACCGTGTTCGAGTTGATGAGGACTGACACCATGAGCGGCAGGCACACCGGCCAACAGCATGCGCACACCGTGGAGGGCACGGACCCCCAACTGTTCGTGGCGGTGCATGATCCCGCTGACGATGCCGGGTTGCGGCCGGTCCTGCTGCTGCACGGCTTCTCCTCCTCGGGGAAACTCAAC
The DNA here is from genome assembly GCF_026672455.1 of Pseudarthrobacter sp. SL88. Taxonomy (NCBI): domain Bacteria; kingdom Bacillati; phylum Actinomycetota; class Actinomycetes; order Micrococcales; family Micrococcaceae; genus Pseudarthrobacter; species Pseudarthrobacter sp. SL88. Next base: position 1,451,131 of record NZ_JAPPRD010000001.1, on the reverse strand, counting down.
TGGGAGGACACCGGGTGGGTGGGCGCCCTCCTGGAGGCGGGCCGCCGCGTGATCACGGTGGACCTGCCCGGCCACGGCCGCAGCGGCGCGCCGGAGGACCGTGATTCGTACTCCCCCAGCCGCATCCGCGCCGACCTGCTCCAGACAGCGTTCGACGCCGGCGTCCGCCCCTTGCAGGACGGCGATCCTTCCAGCGGGCTCGATATCGTCGGCTACTCCCTGGGATCGCGGCTGGCGTGGGAGTTTGCCTCCACCCAGCCCGAGATCGTCCACCGCCTGGTGCTTGGCGGGCCCAACATCTCCGATCCGCTGGCCGAGTTCGACCTGACGGCCGCCCAGGATTACCTGGCCGACGGCACGCCGATCGCCGACGGGTCCACCGCGCAGCTGCTGAAGATGGCGCTGCTGCTGCCCACCAACAACATCTTCGCGTTGCTCACCCTCGTGGAAGCCATCAAGGCCGAGCCCTACGATCCCGCCGAAGCCGTCCCCCATGTACCAATGCTCCTGGTGGCCGGAGACCAGGATGAACGGATCGGCAGCCTCCCCAAGCTCGCCGAGCTGGCCAACAGTACCGGGGGCATGGCTGAGCAGCTGGTGCTGCCGGGCCGGAACCACACCAATGCCGTCACCAGCAGGGCCTTCAAACAGGCGGCTATCGCCTTCCTGGCGGTCTGAGGATACCGGCACCCCGGATGACTCCGGCACCCTGAATATCCGGCACCCGTCCGGCGGTAGGCTGGAATCGCAGGGCCGGAAGAGCCTGGAGGGGCAGATGGGTACGCGATTCGAAGACCGAACCGAGGCGGGCGAGCACCTCGCCGCCGCACTGACCCAATTCCGGGAGCGGCCCGGCGCCGTGGTCCTGGGCCTGGCCCGCGGCGGGATACCGGTGGCTGCGGCCGTGGCCAAGGCCCTCTACCTTCCACTGGGGACCGTCCTGGTCCGCAAGCTGGGCATCCCGGGCCACGAGGAAACGGCGTACGGAGCACTGGCGTGGGCCCGCGGCCGCACAGTCAGGCTGGTCAACAAGCCGCTGGTGGACCGGGTGCTGGAGCACGGCGTCCGCCGCGAATGGCTGGACGAGGTGGAGGAACGCGAGCGTGCCGAGCTGCACCGCCGGGTGGGCCTCTACCCCGGAACGTCCATTGACCTGGCCGGGAAGACCGTGCTGCTGGTAGATGACGGTCTGGCTACCGGCGCCACCATGCGGGCAGCCGTGGAAGCGGTCCGCGAGAGTGGCGCTGCCGTTGTGGTGGCCGCCGCTCCGGTGGGCTCGATCGAGGCCGAGGCGTCAGTGGAGCGCGTTTGCGATGCCGTAATCTGCCTGCACCTGCCTGGCAAGTTCCGGGCGGTGGGCAGTTTCTACCGGCACTTCGAACAGCTGTCCGACGACGCCGCCATCCACTACCTCCGGGATTAGCAACGGCGGGCCGGACGCAAAGGTCCGGCCCGCCGTCGACGTCGGTTCCCCCGGGCCCCGCCGTCAAGTTTCCTTGGCCGAAGCGGGCGCGGGACTGGTGGTCAGTGGTGGGCGCTGACGCCCAGCGGGCGGCCCTTGGTTTCCTTGGCCAGCACTACCCCGATGGCGGAGATGACGCACAGCACCATGATGTAGATGCCGATGGACCCGGCCCACTTGGTGCTCTGCAGCAATGTTTCAGCGATGGTGGCCGCAAACGCGCCGCCCAGGATGGCGCCGAATGCGTAGCCGATCGAAATGCCGGAGTACCGGACGTTGGCCGGGAACATTTCGGCGTACATGGCGGACATGGGCCCGTAGGACAGTCCCAGTCCGATGGTGAGGACGAACAGTGCCACTCCGTAGAGCCAGATGTTCTTCGTGTCGATCAGGGCGAACATGGGAAGCATCCAGGCGAACACGATGGCGTAGCCGGTCAGGAACGTCTTGACCCGGCCGATCTTGTCAGAGAGCCAGCCGCCCACCAGGGTGAAGATCAGCCAGCCGAAAGATGCCAGGGTGGTGGCCAGCAGGATCTGCGGGGTGGGCATCTTGAGGGTCCTGGTGGCGTAGGAGATGAAGAACGCGATCAGCAGGTAGCCGGCCGCATTGTTGCCGATGAAGATCAGGGTGGAGTACAGGACCGGCAGCTTGTGGTTGCGGATAAGCTCGCCGAGCGGGGCCTTGCTTTCCTTCTTCCGCAATGCCATCTCCTGGAAGACAGGGCTCTCGGCCACAGCGCGGCGGATCAGGTAACCCACCACGATCAGGACGATCGACAGCAGGAACGGGACGCGCCAGCCCCAGGCAGCGAAGTCTTCCTTGGACATGCTGCTGTTGAGGAAGAAGAGCAGGCCGGTGGCCAGGATCATGCCGACGGGGACGCCGATCTGCGGGTAGGCACCGAAGAGGCCACGCTTGTTCAGGGGTGCATGTTCAACGGCCATCAGGGCGGCGCCGCCCCATTCGCCGCCTGCGGAGAAGCCCTGGATGACGCGCAGGAGGATCAGCAGGACCGGGGCCCAGGCACCGATCTGGGCGTAGGTGGGAAGCATGCCGATGAGGGCAGTTGCAGCACCCATCATGACCAGTGTGAAGACCAGCATGGCCTTGCGGCCCAGCCGGTCACCCAGGTGCCCGGCAACCACTGCGCCGAGCGGCCGGAAAAGGAAGCTGATGCCGATCAGTGCGAAGGACAGGATCTGCGCCAGACCGGGGTTTGAGTCGTTCAGCGGCGCCAGGAACAGCGGGGACAGCAGCGTTGCTGTCAGCTGGGCAAAGATGAAGAAGTCGTACCACTCGATGGTGGTGCCGACGAGCGTGCCCGCGAGGACCTTGCGCTCTTCCCTCCGTGTGCTGGGACCGGAGAGTGTATCCACCTGGGAAGGTGTGGTCATTGAAACTCCATTGTTTATTGGCGGCTTGCACCGCCGGACGCCTTCAGGATTACCGACAGAACGGTCAGTTGGTAAGTACACTACTACGAAAATGTGAGGTGCAACACGGATTCCGACTATTTCTCGCGGTGGACGCCTCGGGAAGTGAGTTCTATATTTGAACTGCATGTTCTTAAATAGAAAATTAGCTTGATCCTGTCTGGTAGACAAGGCCGCGCAGCAGACCGGGCCGCGGCCAACCCCGAACGGGACGGAAGGCGCCCTAGGATGGAAGCCATGAATCCCACCGCGGCAGCCCGGACCGAACCAGCGCCGGCGCAGGCATCAGCGTCCCAGACGCTGTCCCGCGGCATCCGCGCCCTGGAGATCCTTGCTGCCTCGCCCGGCCCACTGACTATCGCCGAACTGGCCGATGCCATGGGCGTCCACCGATCGGTGGCCTACCGGATCCTGCGCACCCTTGAGGACCATTCACTGCTGGTGCGCGACGACGCCGGAAAGGTGCAGCCCGGCCCCGGCCTTGCCGTCCTGGCACGGGGAGTGTCGCGAAACCTCCAGTCTGCGGCCCTCCCCGAGCTCACTTACCTCGCCAACACCCTGGACATGACGGCGTTCATCGCGGTCTGGGATCATCATGACTGCATCACGCTGGTCACGGTCGAGCCGCGGCATTCGGGGGCCACAGTGGCCCAGCACCCCGGCACGAGGCATCCCATCAACGCCGGGGCACCGGGCATCGCCATCCAGTCAGCGTTCACCGAGGCTGAATGGGACCGGCTGGACAGCGGCGTGGCCTACCGGCAGGAGGCCGGCGAGGCCCGCCGGGTGGGCTACTCAGCAAGCCACGACGAGGTCATCGCGGGGGTTTCCTCCCTGGCTGCCCCCATCAGGGTGCCGGGCGGCCGGCCCGCCGCCCTGGCGGTCGTCTACATCCGTTCCGCCCATGATCCCGGGGCCGTGGGTGCCGCGCTGGCGGGGAGCGCGGCGAGGATCCAGGAGCAGTTGGCCTGACCCGCCCCGCCCGTCTTCCCGCCCGCGGAGGCGCGGTGGCATCAGCCGCGGCTGCCGGTTCCGCGCTTCCCAAGGACGACGGCGGCAGCGGCGCCCAGCAGCGCCAACAGCATGGAGGCCGCGATGGGCACCAGGAAAGCAAGGTGGTGGCCACCGGCCTCTGCCAGGAAGCCGCCGGCGGCCGAGCCCAGCGCCGTGCCGGCCACGATACCGCTGGCCAGGGCGGTCATGACCGTTCCCAGCCGGCCGGCGGGCGCCAGGATGCCGCCTGCCGTAAAGACCGTCACCATCACCGGGCCCACCGGGATACCCAGGACCAGCAGCACGGCCACCATGGCGGCCAGCGAATCCGGCAGCAGCAGGAGCAGTGACAGGAGGGCCATCAGACCGGCGGACACGATCCACCGCCTTGGCAATGTGAAGCTGCGCGGCCAGTAGGCCACGGAGAGTGCCGCGGCGGCGGAGCTCAACCCCACAGCCGCGTACAGCAGTCCGGCGATTTCCGGCCCCGCGAAGGGCGCAGAGAACGAGCTGAGGGCCCCTTGTGTCGAGCCGAAGAACGTTCCCATGCAGACCATGGCGGCGACAGGCAGGGCGACGGCGGCCGGCAGCTTTCCGGCCCGGGAGGCCGGCTGCCCGGTTGCTGCCTTCCGTGCGGCGGGCCGCACTGCCCGGTGGGTTGGGTGGGCCGCGAACGCGGGTACCAGCGTGGCAGTCATCGCGGCGGCCAGGGCCAGGGGCAGCCACGGCGCCAGGAGGCTGGCCAGGATTCCCACCAGCGCCGGGCCCAGGACGAACGTGACTTCGTCGGCGGTGCTCTCGTAGGACAGGGCAGTGTCAAGGTCGGCGGCCTGCTGCGACGCCGGGCCATGCGATGCCAGCGCCATCCAGCGAACCCGGGCCAAGGGGCCTACCTGCGGGGAACTCGCACCGGAGACAAGCGCCGCCGCGATAACGGCTCCGAACAGTCCGCCGGAGGCCACGGTGGCAGTGGCCGCCAGGATCAGGGCCAGGACCGCCACCGTGTTGATGATCGCCGCGGTCAGCAGGACGGGCCGCTGTCCCCGCCTGTCGGCGAGCGCACCGAGCACCGGGGCGCCGAGGGCCGAGCCAATGCCTACAGCCCCGGCAGCCGTGCCGCCCGCCGCGTAGGACCCGCTGACGGAAGTGACCATGGTGAGCGTTCCCACCGTCAGCATGGCGAGCGGAAGCCGGGCAAAAAGGCCAAGGGGAATGAAGCTGCGGCCAGCGAGCAGGGGAAGCCGGGCAAACCGGCCGGTCCTGGCCGGTTGGGGAACGCCCGCGGCAGCTGCAGGTTGCAACGGGGATCCGGTGTCAGTTGATGCCGGGGATGGCGGCGACGTCGGTGAAGAAGTGTGTGAAGTCAATTCCGGGCTCGTTCAAATCATGCGCATCGTCCCTCCTCCCGATGCGCGCAACCCGGTAACTGGACCAGTCTACGCCTGCATCTGAACCGCGGCCCGGTCAGCTGCGGGTCAACCGGCGTCGAGCGCCTCCGAGATCCTCAGCGTGGATCCGGTCCGGTGCTTGAGCACCTGCAGTTGGGTCCCGATCCGCTGCTTCATCTCGCCGACGTGGCTGACGAGCCCCACCACACGGCCGCCATCACGCAGTCCCTCAAGGGCGTCCATGACCTGCTCCAGGGACTGCTCGTCGAGGCTGCCGAATCCCTCGTCCACGAACAGGGTTTCGATTTCCACTCCCCCGGATTCCTGCTGCACCACGTCGGCGAGGCCCAGCGCAAGGGACAGGGACGCCATGAAGGACTCGCCGCCGGACAGGGTGGACGTGTCACGGCGGTGGCCCGTCCATTGATCCACCACTTCCAGGCCCAGCCCGGATTTGGCCCCGCGGGCCGCTTTGGCGTCAGTGTGCTGCAGCAGGTACCTGCCGTCACTCATCGCCACCAGCCGCTCGGACGCTGCAATGGCAACCTGTTCCAGGCGGGCTGCGAGGACGTAGCTGTTCAGGCTCATCCGGTACGTGTTCTCGCCCCTGCCGGCCGCTGCGTCCGCCAGCCCCGCCAGCATCCGGGCCCGCTCCGCCGGTTCCCTGGCAGAACCTGCCAGCGCGGCGTAGTCCTGGCTGATGGACGCCAGCGATGCCAGGCACCGTGCGGCCATTCCGGCGGCGAGGTCTGCCTGGCGCGCCCGTTCGCGGGCCTCCGCAGCTTCCTTTTCGAGCCCCGTGAGCCGTTCCTCGCTGGGTTCAAATCCTCCGGATTTCTCTTCCGCGGCGCGCACCAGGTCCTCGGCAGCGAACAGCTCCCGCACCCTGGCTGCCTCATCCTGGCCGGCACGGACGTCGGCCTGGAGTCCGTCGGCCTCCGTGCTGTCGAGGAGTTGGCCGCGTGCTTCGTTGGCCGTCGCGAAGCCGGCCGACGGCAACGCCAGCTCGAGCTGTTCACGGGCGTCGTCCGCCTGTGACTGCGCCGCTGTCAGTGCGGCCTGCGCTGCCACGGCCTTGTCGAGCACAGCCACTGCGCCCTCCAGCGAGCGCAGGCGCCGGGCCAGGCTGGGACGCCCGGCCCGCAGACCGGACAGGGCCTCGTCCAGCGCAGCGGCCTGGTCAGATACTTCTGCCAGAGATGACTCTGCCTGTGCCAGCCCCGCATCAATTCCGGCCTTGGCGGCTGCTGCCTCGGCAATTCCAGCATCCAGGGCCTCAAGTTTTCCGCGGACTTCTGAAAGTTCGGCTGCCGCGCGCTCCGCCTCAGCAGCTGCAGTACGCGCTTCTCCGGCGGCGGCCAGGGCCTCTTCCTCGGGAGTGTCGCCGCCCTGCCCGGCAAGAACTGCCACCGACTGCTCAGCGTGGGCCAGTTCGGCGCCGACCCGGGCAAGGGCCCCGTCCGCAGCCTCGTAGGCAGCGTGTGCTGCTTCCTCTGCCTGGGCCAGCCCGGGGCCCTGGCTGCCGCCGGCCGCAGGTGCGGGATGCTCCGCGCTGCCGCACACCGGGCACGGGTCACCGGCCTGCAGTTGGGCGGCAAGTTCCGCAGCGGCATGGGTAAGCCGCTCCTCCCTCAGGTCCAGCCATTGCTGCTTGGCCTCCAGTTGGCGTTCCCTGGCCGCATCGCAGCGCAGCTTAACCGCATTGCGCGCCGCGACAGCTGAAGCGTGGCGGCGCACCACATCCAGGAGCTCTCCTGCTGACGCGGCTTCCTTGCTGCGCAGCGGAGCTGTTCCCGCCAGCAGCTCCAACGGCCCCAGCCCGGCTTCGAGGCCTGCCCGTTCGTCGAGGAGGGCCGCGGAGCGGACCCCGAGCTTGGCTCCGGCTGCCTCCAACTCTGCCTGTTTCCTGCCAAGTTCGGCGTGACGCTTCCGCAGGGCCTGCAGCCTGTCTTCGTCCGGAAGGCGCGCCTCCACGACGGCCAACAGGGAGCGGAGCCGGCCCAGTTCATCGGCGGCAGACGCCGTGACGGATGCCGGCAGGGAAGCTGCACTGCTCCCGGCCACGGCGCCGTCCGTAAGTTCCAACGGGGCCAGTTCGGGGTCGTCGTCAGCGGCAAGACGGAGGAACGTCAGTGCCGATTCCGCGGCCCGGGACGCACTGGCCACCCTGGCCACAGCACTGTCAACGTTCTTCAGCTGGCCCTCGAGGACTTCGGCCTTACGGTGCCGCGCCAGGCGGGCCGCAAGTTCTTCGAGGCGGGGAGCCGCATCCGATACAGCATCCCGCCGCGCTTCGGCCGCTTCAAGCCTGCGCCGCCGTTCGCGGCGTCCGGTTTCCTCATCGACAGCCAGCGTCCGCACGGCCGCCGCCGCTTCGGCGTCCGCCGCGGAACCGCGAAGTACCTCCAGGCGTTGCGCGACGGCTCCTTGCAGCCACTCCAGCCGTTCGGCCGCGTTGTCCGCCGCCGGGGCGCCATCCACCGCCAACTCCAGGGAGGCGGCCTCGGATTCGGCACGCGCAGTGAGCAGTTCCAGTTGTCCCGACAGTGCAGCAACACTTTCCCGGGCCGCCAGCGCCTCCCGGGAGAGCTCCTGTTCCAGGGCTTCGAAGCGCTGGGTACCAAAGAGCTTCTGCAGCAGCTCGAGCCGGTCGGCAGCCTTCGACCTGAGGAAGGCGGCAAAGTCACCCTGCGGGAGCATCACCACGCGGGTGAACTGATCGCGGTCCATCCCCAGCAGCGCGGTGATCTCCGCACCGGCCTCGTCATTGCGGGCTGACTTTTCCACCCAGGCGCCGTCAACACGCTCCCGCAGGAGCGTCTTTGCCTGCTGCGTGGTAAAGCCGTTCCTGCCGCGCGCGCTCGGCTTGTCCCAGGCGGGCGAACGGGTGGCTTCGAAGCGCCGGCCCTGCGCCGAGAATTCCAGGGTCACCGCAGGTTCCTGCGCGGGTTCGGCATGGTCGCTCCGGAGGCGTTTGCCGTCCTGCCGCGCACCAGGCACAGAGCCGTACAGGGCAAAGCAGATGGCATCCAGGACACTGGTCTTTCCTGCACCCGTTGGCCCGTTCAGGAGGAACAGTCCGTGCCCGCTCAGCCGGTCAAAGTCAACGTCCTCGGTCCCGGCGAAAGGGCCGAAGCCAGAGATGCGAAGGTGGTGGATCCTCACAGTGCCGCCTCCTGGAGCCGGACGTTCTCCAGTGCGGCCGCGAGCGCTGCCTTCTCGGCATCGTTCGGCGTTCGGCCACGGACATGTTCGAGGAACCCACAGCACACTGCGAGGTCGTCCGGGGCTTCGGCGAGCCTGCTGCTGTAGCTGGTGGACAGCGCCGGTGTGCCACCCTGGGGGTCGAAGCCCAGCACCAGGGTGTCCGGGAACCTCGCCCGGAGCCGCTCCATGGCGCGTGCCGGACGTTGGTCATCCGTCAGTGTGACCTGGCAGTAGGCGGTCTCGGCCCATGCATGCTCCGGTGACTCCAGCAGTTCCGCCAAGGGACCCCGCAGGACCGCCAGGGCGCGCGGCGCGTCCCACAGCACTTCCTCCACAGCCGTGACGCCGTCCGGGCCGAGGTCCACCAGCCAGGCGCCTTTGCTGTGGTTGGCCTCGGAGAAGGAATAGGCCAGCGGTGAGCCTGAGTACCGGACCTGCGGCGAAAGGGACTGGCGTCCGTGCAGGTGGCCCAGCGCCGTGTAGCTGAAGCCGTCGAACAGGTCCAGCGGGACTGCTCCCACCCCGCCGATACTGAGTTCACGTTCGCTGTCCGAGCTGATGCCGCCGCTGGCGAAGGTGTGGGCCAGGACCACTGACTGGACCACAGCGGAGCCGGCGCGCCGCGCGATGTCCTCCCGGATCAGAGTGGTGGCAGCGCTGGTGACGTCGAAATGGCTGGCCGCCTCCACACCCAGCGGTTCGGCCACGAGCCGCGGTTCCAGCCAGGGGATGCCGTAGATGGCGGCGACGGCATCCCTGCCGGCCGCATCCGGGCCCAGCGGCAGAAGCAGCGGCTTGTCCAGGTCTTCCACGCGTGTCCGCAGGTGCACTCCCCCGCGTTCGAGCAGCCGGGCCGCAAAGCCCAGGCGGATGGCGGAGTCATGGTTGCCGCTGGTGAGGACCACCTTTGCCCCGGCGGCCGTGATCCCCACGAGGGCCTCATCCAGCAGGCGCACGACGTCGACGCCAGGCAGGGCGCGGTCGTAGACGTCCCCTGCGATCAGGACAACGTCGACCCCGTGATCCGATACCGCCGCCACGAGCTGGCTGACGAAAGCACGCTGGGCATCAAGCATGCCCACGCCGTGGAAAGACCGGCCGAGGTGCCAGTCCGATGTGTGAAGTAACCGCATCGTTCTAAGCTATCGGCTGCCACCGACAGTTTGCGCCAGCGCCGCAACCCGTCCGTGGCATCCCACAGCAAGGGGCCCTCAGCCCCGCTTGCCGTCGAAGAACTCCTGGGCCTCGCTGGCGGCGCCGCCGGTGGACCCGGCCGCACGTTCCGGCCGCCCCGGGCTGCGTGCTTCCCCGGCGGCGCCGGCTGTGGCGTCCGTGCCGGCCCCCGCCGCAACCTCAGGGCGCCCGTCCAAGGCGGCATCGTCGTCGGACGCGTCCCCGGCGGCGGGCGCGGGCGCCGCCGTGCCGCGGAAGATGCGGAACAGCAGGCCTGCGATGGCCGCACCCGCAAGCGGCGCCACCAGGAAGACCCAGACCTGTTCAACGGCCCAGCCTGAGCTGAAGACGGCGGACGCCAGCGCCCGGGCGGGGTTGTAGGGCAGGTTTCCCACTGCCTGTCCCAACTGCAGGAGGGCGGCGAAGGTCAGGCCCACGGCAAAAGGTGCGACGACAGCCCCGGCCTTTTCGCGGGCGGCAGCTCCAAGGAAGACGGCAACGACGATGGCCGCACCCAGCACCTCGAGGAGCAGTACCGCGGCCACGGGCGCCTGGATAATCGAGTGCTCACCGAAACCGGCGGTGACCGTATCGAAGGCCGTGCGGCTGTCCGCGATGCCCGGCAAGGTGCGCAGTACCGCGAACAGCACCAAGGCCCCCACCACGGCGCCGGCCAGCTGGGCAACGGCGTAGGCGGCTGCCGCGCCGGCACGCATCCGCCCGGCGAGAAGGTGGCCCAGGGTGATGGCCGGGTTGAAGTGCCCGCCGGAAACGTGCCCCACCGCGAGCATCGCCGCTGTCACGGCGAGGCCGGCTGCCAGGGCTGCGGGAAGGGGGCTGGACTGCGGGATGCTGAACAGCGGCACGCCAAGGCCCGCGACGGCGATGAAGAGGCTGCCGAACGCTTCGGCGCCAAGCCTGGGCAGCAGGCCCGGACGGACGGCGTCGGAAGTGCCGGGAAGGGCATCGTGTCGGTCAGGAACGGTAGTGCTCATGATGGGACCTTTTGGGTAGGGGCCAGGGGTGCTGCCGCCGGGCAACCCCAGTATTCTTCCAGCCCCGGCTGGGCGTTGGCTGGACACCAACCGGACGCCGGCTCCGCCGCGCGTCCGGCGGAGCCGTCCCTCGCAACTGCTTTCCGGCCCGCGGTACGCCCACGGTAGATTTGCAGCATGAGCTCAGACACTGGCGTGCCCGCACTGAAGTCCCGCATCCACGGATGCCTGCTCGGCGGCGCACTCGGCGACTCCCTCGGCTACGAAGTTGAATTCGATCCGATTGCCGACATCCGGCGCCGCTTCGGCCCGGACGGGCTGCGGGACTTCGCTGCCATTTCCGGCAGCACCCACATCTCCGACGATACGCAGATGACCCTGTACACCGTGGACGGCCTGGTTGAAGCGCTGGAGTGGGCCAACTCGGGAGTCGGCGCCGACGTCAACGCGTGCCTGTGGCTGGCCTACCTGCGGTGGCTTGCCACCCAGGGCGAGGATGCCGGGCCCGCGGCACCGGCCCCGCAGGCCCGCTGGATCGACGGGCAGGCTGTCCTGCACCAGCGCCGCCACCCCGGCCGGGCCTGCATTTCCGGATTGGTAACCGGAGAAATGGGAACTTCCTTCCGGCCCGTAAATCCGGACTCCAAGGGCTGCGGAACCGTCATGCGTTCGGCACCTTTCGGGCTGGTGCCACACGTGACGCACGACGCCGTCTACAAGTTGAGTGCCGACGCCGCCTCCCTGACGCACGGGCATCCTTCGGCGCGGCAGAGCGCCGGGGTGTTCAGCCTCCTGATCCACCGCCTCATCGCAGGCGAAGCTTTGCACGATGCGGCTGCTGCGGTAACTGCCCACGCCGCCAGCATCACCGGCGTGGCGCCCGAACTGCCCCAGCGTCTTGAGGTGGCGCTGCGGCTGGCGGCCAAGGGCATTGTCGCGCCCGAGGAACTCGTGGCCGAACTTGGCGAGGGCTGGGTTGCGGAGGAGGCGCTCGCCGTCGGACTTTACGCCGTGCTGGCCACCCGCCCCGCCGATGACGCAGCCGCGGACACTCCCGTGCGGCACTTCCGCGACGCCGTGGCACTGGCCGTGAACCACAGCGGCGACAGCGACTCCACGGGATCCGTGGCGGGCAACATCCTGGGCGCCTACTACGGCGAGGCTTGCCTGCCGGAAGAGTGGCTTGACGTGCTCGAGGCCCCGGAAGTAATCCGGGGCATGGCGGACCTCCTGGTGAAAGTCACAACCGGCGAAGGCTGATGTTGTTGCACGCTTCGCAGACGTCCTCCGGAATCAATCCGCGGCGCTGAAGCCAGCCGAAGATCACGCAGCCCAGGCAGAACGCCAGGAATGCCTCCAGCGAGGCCGCCACGATCAGGACGCCCAGGACAGCCCACGACGCCGGTACGGCACCGGCGATGAACAGGATAAGCGCCGCGGTGGACACCACCGCGCCCATCCCCTGGGCGAACCGTTTAGCCGGTCCGGCCACGAGCTTGACCTTGCCCAGCCGCGGCGTGATGACCTTCACAGACAGCAAGGCCAGCGGCGAGATCCGCGGGCCGAACAGCAGCCTCAGCCAGAAGCCCGCGGCGATGGCCGCCAACCCCCAGACGGAACCGCTCAACGCGGTGCCAATCGCCGCGAGCACCACCAGGCCTGCAGTGACGCGGGCCGCGTACTCGTTAACGGGGTTGGGGAAGGCGAAGAGGCTCATGGTGCAAGGCTAGGATCGGGCCGCTGCCGGGGGAAAGGATTGTTGCTTCCCGTGAACTCCATGCGGTGGGGAAACGCCGCTTGGCCTGCCTGCGGTGGCAGCTTGGCATGCAGGGAGGCTACGCGGTTGCTGCGCCCGCCATGCTCCCCACCATCTGCAGGAACTCCCCCTCGGACAGCACCTCAATGGCCTGCCCGCGGTCGTGGAGCTCAAGCACCCTGCGGGCCTTGCCCGTCAGCCGCCCGGAACGGAGGTCCGCGGCTACGAATCCGTCACCGACCACCAGGACTGTGGTCCTGCCGGTCACCCGGCTTTCCGTCCGGGCGCCGGCCTCGGCCGAACGGACCTTCGCCTCCGGCCGCCCGATGGACAACTGACCGGTGAAGACCACTGTCTGCCCGTAGAGGGGATGGCCGGGCTCCGCATCCGGGTTGGGCTCGGGGTTGGGGCCCTCGTCCGGCCAGCCGGACTGGAAGGGCCGGACCAGCGCGGCCCCGTTCCCCGACCCGCCGGCAAGGGCGGTCAGGCTTTGCTTGGACAACTGGTCCACCGCCGGATCGAACGCGTGCTGCCGGGGCATCACGAGCCCCAGTGAAAGATAGAGCTCGGCCAGGCTGTTGGCCCCGTTGCGCCGGGCGATGTCGATCAGGATACCGGCGCAGGCACGGGCATCCTCCGCGGCGTCGTGGTGCCGGAGCAACGGGACGCCGGCCTCCTCCGCAGCGAACGGCAGGGAGTTGGACACCAGGGAGTAGCACCGGCGGGACAGCATCACGGTGCAGACGTAGTCGTACGCGGGGCCGGGAAGTCCGGAGACCTCCAGGGCCGAGCGGATCACACCCAGGTCGAACGCGGCATTGTGGGCTGCCAGCACGTCGTCGCCGATGAAGGCCCCGATTTCAGGAAACAGGTCACCGAAGCGGGGCCGGCCCGCAACGTCCGCGGCGGTGATGCCGTGGATCCGCACGTTGTGGTACTCGAAGTGGTCATGGTCCGCCGGTGGCCGCATCAGCCACGCCGCTTCCTCCACCACCCGGCCGCCGCGGACTTTCGTCAGGCCCACTGCACAGGGAGAGCCCCTGAAGCCGTTCGCCGTTTCAAAGTCAATCGCCGTAAAGTCCAAACCCACGCCAGCAACCTTACCGCCGGAAGGCGCCCGGACCAGACAGGCTGCCGGCCAGTCCGGACCGCCCGGCGCAGGCCCGTCAAGTACCCTTGAAGGGTGAACTTTCCCCTGATGAACGACCTTGCTGTGTCCATGCTGGGCGGTGCAGGACCGGTCCAGCCGCAGCTGGCTTCCTTCCTCCCCGACTGGCTGAACCCCCAGATCTTCCTGGCAGATCCTGCCCTGGCGCCATGGGTGGTCCTGCTGGTGTGCGGCATCGTCTTCGCGGAGACCGGCCTGCTGGTGGGCTTCTTCCTCCCCGGCGATTCCATGCTGTTCACGGCGGGCCTGCTGGTTGCCACGGACACCATCAAGTTCAACGTGTGGCTGCTTGCCCTGCTGATTGTGATTTCGGCCATCATCGGCAACCAGACCGGCTACTTCATCGGGTCCAAGGCGGGCCCTGCCATCTTCAACAAGCCGAATTCGCGGCTGTTCAAGCGGGAAAACGTGGAGAACGCCCACGCGTTCTTCGAAAAGCACGGCGGCAAGGCACTGATCCTCGCCCGCTTCGTCCCCATCATCCGGACTTTCGTGCCGGTCATCGTGGGCGTGGCGCAGATGGACCGCAAGAAGTTCTTTCTCTACAACGTCATCGGTGCGGTGCTCTGGGGTGGCGGCGTGACGCTGCTCGGCTTCCTGCTCGGTGACAAGGTCCCGTGGGTGCGGGACAACCTGGACGTCATCTTCATCGCCATTGTGCTGGTATCTGTGCTGCCCATCGGCATTGAGGTCCTGCGCGGCATGTCCGCCAAGCGGCAGGCCCGGGCCTACGGTACCGACGCCGTGGACGAGTTCATTGAGGAACACACTCCGGAGGACGAACACAAGACTCCCCGCCACCCCTAGGGGCGGATGGCGAAAGGCGCGGTCCCCCTTGACGGGACCGCGCCTTTTTTCATGTATTTTTCCGGGTCAGCCCGGCCTCAGGCGGGCTGCGCTTCCAGTGCCGCCACGATGGACGGCAGCAGGGCACGGAAGGCCTTGCCGCGGTGGCTGATGGCGTTCTTCTCCGCGGCCGACAGTTCGGCACAGCTGCGGTCGTGGCCGGCCGGCTGCAGGATGGGGTCATAACCGAAACCGCCGGCCCCGCGAGGCTCACGCAGCAGGACGCCCTCGAGCTGCCCGTACTCCACCACCTCGCGCGTGTCCTCCCCCTCGGCTGCCGGGACAGCCAGTGCCGCCGCACAGACGAACGCGGCACCGCGGTGCTGGTCCGGCACATCGGAGAGCTGGCCCAGGAGGAGATTGAGGTTGGCTTCGTCGTCGCCGTGCCTGCCGGACCACCGCGCGGAGAAGATGCCCGGCGCGCCGCCCATGACATCGACGGCGAGGCCCGAGTCATCGGCGATCGCCACCAGGCCCGTTGCTTCAGCGACGGCGCGGGCCTTCAGCAGCGAGTTTTCGGCGAAGGTGACGCCCGTTTCGACGACGTCCGGCGCACCCGCCGCAGCCGCATCCACCACCTGGGTGTCGACGTCGAGCCCCGGCACCTGGCCACGGAGGAGCTCGCGCAGCTCCCGCAGCTTGCCCTTGTTGTGCGTGGCAAGGACCAGCCGCGGGGTGGCCGCAGCACTCACAGGGTGTCCGCCAGCGTCTCGCGCTGGATGGCGGCGAGCTGGGTGGTGCCCAGCAGCGCCAGGTCCAGGAGCTGGTTCAGTTCGTCCCGGTCGAAGGGCGCGCCCTCGGCGGTGCCCTGGACCTCCACGAATTTGCCGGAACCGGTGACTACAACGTTCATGTCCGTCTCAGCCCGGACGTCCTCGACGTAGGGCAGGTCCAGCATGGGAACGCCGTCGATGATGCCGACGGAGACGGCAGCGATGGTGTCAGTCAGCGGCTGGGCGTTCCGCGCGATCAGCTTGTTGTCGCGGGCGAAGCGGATGGCGTCGGCGAGGGCCACGTAGGCGCCGGTGATCGCCGCGGTCCGGGTGCCGCCATCGGCCTGGAGGACGTCGCAGTCCAGGACGATGGTGTTCTCACCGAGGGCCTTGGTGTCGATGATCGAGCGCAGGGACCGGCCGATGAGCCGGGAGATCTCATGGGTGCGGCCGCCGATCTTGCCCTTGACGGACTCCCGGTCGGAGCGGGTGTTGGTGGCGCGCGGGAGCATGGCGTATTCGGCGGTGACCCAGCCCCTGCCCTCCCCCTTGAGCCAGCGCGGGACCCCGGCGGTCAGGGAAGCGGTGCACAGGACCCTGGTGTTGCCGAATTCGATCAGCGCCGAACCTTCAGCCTGGTTGGACCATCCGCGGGTGATGCTGATGGGCCGGAGCTGGTCGGGGGCGCGGCCGTCGGCGCGCACAATGGGCACTGCAGTTGCTTCAGAAGTCATGCCTTTAGCTTATCGAGTGCCAGGGCCCGGTCCGCCCCGGCAGCCGGGCAAGCTGAACCGGCTGCTAGATGGTGTAGTGCACTCCGGCCACGGCCACGGCCACATCACCCGGGAAAACCGGGCGCGCTTCAGCCATGACGGTGGTCTGCGAGGTCCAGACAGGAATGTGGGTCAGCAGGAGCCTGCGGGCGTTCGCAGCCGCTGCTGCTTCGCCGGCGCGCTTGCCGGTGAGGTGGACATCCTTGATCCCGTCATCGCGGCCTTCCTCGAAGGCCGCCTCGCACAGGAACAGGTCGGCGTCCTTCGCTGCCTCTTCCAGGCCGGGGCAGGAGTCCGTATCCCCGGAGTAGGTGAGCGTCCTAGCCACCAGGTTGCCGTCCTTGTCCGGTTCCACCACCTCTACCCGGAGTGCGTACGCCTCCTCCACGGGATGGTTCACGGCGTAAGGCGTCACCGTGAAGGGGCCAACCGTAACGGGCTGGCGTTCGCTCCAGTTGGTGAAGTCGAATTCCTCGTGCATCCCGGGGTCCAGGTCCAGCCCGTACGCGGTGGCCATCCTGTCGGCGGTGGCGGCCGGCCCCCAGACGGGAATGCGGCCGCGGTCCCAGCCGCCGGGCTTCCAGCGGACGGCGACGTGCAGTCCGCACAGGTCCATGCAGTGGTCCGGGTGCAGGTGGGTGAGGAAGATCGCGTCGATGTCCTCCAGGTCCGTGTAGCGCTGGATGGCGCCGAGCGCACCGCTGCCGAGGTCCATGACCACTTTCCAGGTCCGCTCCCCGTCGGTGGCCGTCAGGAGGTAGCACGATGCCGGGGACCCGGGGCCGGGGAACGAGCCGGTGCAGCCGACGATGGTGAGCTTCACAGGCCGGTCCCCCCGGTGCTGCCGGCGGGGCCGGTGTCCGCAAGAGCGCGGTCCACGAAGTTGGAGATCCGTGGCCGGGTCCGCGCGCTCTGGGCGGCGGCGATCATTTCGGGCGTGATGCGGGCCAGGCTGCCCGTGGGGTACTGGGCGGCAACGTGGTCCACGTGGCGGACGGACAGCACCTCGGGCCCGAGGAACCGCCTGGCCAGTGTCTCGAACTGCGCGGCATCGCCGGTGGCCACGAAATGGTGCTCCGGCGGGGCGGCCGCCGTGCGCTGCAGGTTGTTGGTTGCCAAGGCGCGGTAGACGTCCTTGGCGGTTTCCTCGGCGCTGGAGACGAGGGTGACATCCGCCCCCATGACGTAGGAGATGACGCCGGTCAGCAGCGGGTAGTGGGTGCAGCCCAGCACCACGGTGTCCACGCCCGAGGCCTTCAGGGGTGCCAGGTATTCCTCGGCAACGGCAAGCAACTCCGGCCCGGTGGTGATGCCGGCCTCGACGTAGCTGACGAACTCAGGACAGGCCACGGAGGTGATATGCAGGTCCGGGGCTGCGGCGAAGGTGTCCTCGTATGCACGGGAGCCGACAGTGGCGGAGGTGCCGATGACGCCCACCCGCCCGGAGCGGGTGGCCGCCACGGCTCGGCGGACCGCGGGCTGGATGACTTCAATGACAGGGATGCCGTACTTGGCCGTGTACCGTTCGCGGGCGTCCCGGAGCACCGCGGCCGACGCCGAGTTGCAGGCTATGGTGAGCAGCTTGACGCCGGAGTCCACCAGTTCGTCCATGACGCCGAGGGCATTGGCGCGGACTTCGGCGATGGGCAGCGGCCCGTAAGGCCCGTGCGCCGTATCTCCCACGTAAAGGATGGACTCATTGGGCAGCTGGTCGATGATGGAGCGGGCCACCGTGAGGCCGCCTACGCCGGAGTCGAAAACGCCGATGGGCCGGGTTTCCAGCGCCGCTGCGGGAAGGGCGCTGGCTGCGGACGCCTGTGCAGCGACCGCTGACGGCTCCTTGCTCGAGGCTGTTGTCATGATTATTCGAGGATAGGTCTTCCCTGAAGCCTCAGCCATCATGTTGTGGCCTGGAACTCGTGTCTGATGTGTCACAGGCCCGGCTGCCGGCGTGGCGGCGGCCGCTCACCGGCGGGTTTCCATGGACTGCAGCATGGCCTGCACCAGTGATTCCTGCAGCCAGGTGGTGAAGTTGTAGACCAGCGCCAGGTAGCTTTCCACGTCTTCGGCCTGGGACCAGTCCTGCATCAGGTGGACGTGTTCGGCATCCTGTTCGTCGCGGATGTCCAGCCGTTCGGCCAGCACCAGGCGGACGTCGTTCAGCGCGGCGGACCAGTGCTTCGCGCCCTCGCTGGTCAGGACGATCTCGTCCTTGTCCAGGTCCAGCGCCGCGGCCCGCAACGCTCCGATCTTGGTTTCCCGCAGCGAGCGCTCGGTGAGCTGGCGGAACTCCAGCGAGGCGGCGCCGTCGTCCTTGACCACGTTCGGCAGCAACCGCCTGACCGCACGGTCGGTGGGCTCCACCACGTCCATGTCCAGCCCGATAAGTGCCGCCAGCGGGTCCTGGCCTTCGCGTTCCTCCGGCTGCAGCATGGAGATGACATCGGCAATCAGGCTCCGCAGGAGTTCGCGCTCGGTTGGTTCCAGGAATCCGGTGATGCCCTTGAGTCCGTACTTGAATGCCTTAGCCACGTTTCCCCTTGCCCTGGCCGGAGTTGCCGGACGTGCCGCTTGCCTTTTCCACGGTGGCCCACAGCCCGAAGCCGTGCATGGCCACCGCGTGGCGCTCCACCTGTTCCTTGCTGCCGTGCGTCACGATGGACCGGCCCTTCTTGTGGACCTCCATCATGAGCTTGTTCGCCTTGGTCTCCGAATATCCGAAATAGCTTTGGAAAACGTAGCTGACGTAGCTCATGAGGTTGACGGGATCGTTCCAGATCACCAGGTTCCAGGGGATGTCCGGGGCGGCCAGGGTGTCTGTGGACTCCGCTGTTCCGGTCCGGGTGCCCTCCTGCGTGTCAGGGCCGGGCGCAACGCTAATGGTCATCTGTCCATTCTATGGGGCTGGCTACTAGAGTGATTTTCGTGAGTACCTCTGCCGGCTGGGACCATCCCCGCACGTCCTTTTATACAGACCACTACGAGCTGACCATGCTGCAGGCTTCGCTCCATTCCGGCGCGGCCCACCGCAAATCGGTGTTCGAGGCCTTTGCCCGGCGGCTCCCGGACGGCCGCAGGTACGGCATCGTGGCAGGCACGGGCCGGCTGCTGGAGGGCATCGCCAACTTCCGCTTCGGCGAGGCGGAGCTGGATTTCCTGGCCCGTACCAAGGTGGTGGATGACACCACGCTGGAGTACCTTGCCTCCTACCGGTTCTCCGGTGACATCTGGGGCTACGCGGAGGGTGAGGCCTACTTCCCCAATTCCCCCATCCTGATCGTCGAGGGTACGTTCGCCGAAGCCTGCATGCTGGAGACGTACATCCTGTCCGTCCTCAACCACGACAGCGCCATCGCTTCTGCCGCGTCGCGCATGGTCAGCGCGGCCGGCGGCCGCCCCTGCATTGAGATGGGATCGCGGCGCACCCACGAGGAAGCGGCTGCTTCGGCCGCGCGTGCCGCCGTGATCGCCGGCTTCGGCAGCACCTCCAACCTTGAGGCCGGCATCCGGTACGGCATCAAGACGGTGGGCACCGCCGCGCACTCGTTTACGCTGCTTCATGACACCGAACGCGAAGCCTTCGAGGCGCAGATCGCTTCCCTCGGCGAGGGCACCTCCCTCCTGGTGGACACGTACGACGTCGAACAGGCCGTCCGCACGGCCGTGGACATTGCCGGTCCCCGGCTGGGTGCAGTGCGGCTGGACTCGGGCGACCTCGTGGCCCAGGCCCAGTGGGTCCGCCGGCTCCTGGACGACCTCGGCAACGAGAACACCAAGATCATGGTCACGTCCGATCTCGACGAGTACGCCATCGCCGCCCTGCAGTCCGCTCCGGTGGACGCCTACGGTGTGGGCACCTCGCTGGTTACCGGTTCGGGCGCCCCCACCGCCAGCATGGTCTACAAGCTGGTCAGCCGGACGGGCGATGACGGCGCGTATGTGTCCGTGGCCAAGGCCGCCAAGAACAAGGCCAGCGTGGGTGGGCGCAAGTATGCGCTGCGCAAGCTGGACAGCCGTGGAACGGCAACGGCGGAGGTGGTGGGCGTGGGCCACCGCCCTGAAGACGACGGGAACGACCGCGTCCTGCTGCAGCAGTTCATGAAAAACGGCGAGCTCCTCCCGGGCTGGACCGGGCACGAAGGAGTAGTGCGGGCGGCCCGGCGGCACGCCGATTCCATGGCCGAACTGCCGCCGGTGGTCAACCGGCTTCAGCGCGGCGAGGCAGCAATCCCCACCATCTATGAAGAGAACTGAGGAGGACTGATGTCACGCGCACTGATTATTGTCGACGTCCAGAACGACTTCTGCGAGGGCGGTTCGCTTGCCGTTGACGGCGGCGCTGCCGTGGCAGGCGCCATCAGCGAATACGTCGACGCCCACCACAACGAGTTCGACCACATTGTGGCCACGCAGGACTGGCACATCGATCCGGGCGGACACTTTTCCGAAACCCCTGATTTCAAGGACAGCTGGCCGGCGCACTGCGTGGCGGGAACCCGCGGCGCGGACCTCCATCCGGACCTGGACACCGAATACATCGAGGCGTATTTCCGGAAGGGCCAATACGCTGCCGCGTACTCGGGCTTCGAGGGACTGCTGGCACCCGAGGACGCGGTCCCCACCGGGGAGCGCCAGGCCGGTTCAGCAGAAGACGCCCTTGAGCCGGACGGGGACGCCGTTGGCCTCGACGACTGGCTGCAAAGCCATGACGTCGAGGACGTTGTGGTGGTGGGGATCGCCACGGACTACTGCGTGCTGGCCACCTCACTCGACGCCGTCCAGGCAGGATACTCGGTCACCGTGGTCCGTTCCCTCACGGCAGGCATTGCCGAGGACCTTGAAGAAACCGTCGCAGAGATGGAACTCGGCGGCGTGGACGTCGCCTGAAAGCAGGAACCAAGAGGAATGGCCGGGCCTTAGGGCCCGGCCATTCCTCTTGGCAGAGCGGCTACTTGCGGCCGACGAACCAGTCCTGAAGCTTCCGCAACCGCGCCTGCAGCTGTTCCTCGTTGGCCTGGGCCACAGCGGGACCGCCGCAGACGGTGCGCAGCTTCGTGTGCACCATGCCGTGCGGAGTGCCGGTCCGGGCAGCCCATGCCGCCACATTCTTCGCAAGCTCGTTCCGCAGGTCCATCAGCATCCTGTGGTCCGGTACCGCGGGGATGACGGTTTCCGCCGCTGCCGGCCCCTTCCGGTTCTTCCGGTTCAGCTGCTCATGCTGGCGCTGCCGCAACAGCGTGCCCACCTGCTCAGCGTCCAGGAGCCCGGGAATGCCCAGGAAGTCCATCTCGTCGTCGGACCCTACCTCGCCGCCGGTGCCGAACTCGCCGCCGTCGAACAGGACCCTGTCGAAGGACGCCTGCGAGTCCAGCGCCTCGAACTTGCCCTTGGTGAGGCTGTCCGAAGCTTTCTCCTCCCGGTTGGCCTCGGCCATCAGCGAGTCCTCGGGGTTGAACAGGCCGTCGCCGTCTTCTTTCTCCGGCCGGTCCAGGGCGTGGTCCCGCTCCATTTCCATGGAGTTGGCCAGCGCCATCAGCGTGGGGACGGACGGCAGGAACACCGAGGCAGTTTCGCCTCGCTTGCGGGCACGCACGAAACGCCCGACAGCCTGGGCAAAGAACAGCGGCGTGGACGTTGAGGTTGCGTACACACCAACGGATAGACGCGGCACGTCAACGCCTTCGGACACCATCCGGACAGCCACCATCCACCGCTTTTCGCTGGCGGTAAACTCCTCGATCTTGCTCGAGGCCTTGGCGTCGTCGGAGAGGATCACCGTGGGCGACTCCCCCGTGATCCGCTTCAGCTGCCCGGCGTAGGCCCGGGCGTCCTCGTGGTCCGTGGCGATCACCAGGCCGCCGGCGTCGGGCACCGTGCGGCGCACCTCGCTGAGCCGTCTGTCCGCGCCGGCGAGGACGGCGGGGATCCACTCACCGGCCGGGTTCAGTGCGGTCCGCCAGGCGTGCGAAGTGATGTCTTTCGTGACGGCAGCCTCGCCCAGCGACGCCGCCATCTCCTCGCCGGCACTGGTACGCCAGCGCATCTGGCCCGAATACGCCATGAACATGACGGGCCGGACCACATGGTCCCGCAGGGCGTTGCCATAGCCGTAGGTGTAATCAGCCCGGGAGCGGCGGATACCGTCGCGGTCCTCGGCGTATTCCACGAACGGGATGGGCGAGGTGTCCGAGCGGAACGGTGTTCCGGTCAGCGCGAGCCGGCGGATCGCGGGGTCGAAGGCCTCCCGCAGCCCGTCGCCCCAGGACAGGGCCTCGCCACCGTGGTGGATCTCGTCCAGGATCACCAGGGTGCGGGCGGCCTCGGTCTTGGCGCGGTGCAGCATCGGTTTGCTGGCCACCTGGGCGTACGTGACGGCGACACCGATGAATCCGCGGCCGTGCTGGCCGTCCGAGTTCTTGAAGTTGGGGTCGATCGCGATGCCCACCTTGGCCGCGGCGTCAGCCCACTGCCGTTTGAGGTGGTCGGTGGGCGCCACGATGGTCACGCGGTTTACCGCACCGGAATCGATGAGCGTTGAGGCGATGCGCAGGGCGAAGGTGGTCTTACCGGCGCCGGGCGTTGCGACCGCAAGGAAATCCCGGGGGCTTTTGGCCAGGTAGAGGTCAAGTGCTTCCTGCTGCCAGGCACGGAGTTTCGGGGCGGTTCCCCAGGCTGCGCGTTCCGGATAGGCCGGGGGCAGGGTGGGGCCGCCAAAGAGCGTCTCCGTCACTACTTGTTGCTGCCTGAGTCCCCTCCGGGACCCTTGCCGCCGTCATTGCCCGGGCGGAGCCCTTCGTAGACCTCTTTGCACGTGGGGCACACAGGGAACTTCTTCGGATCCCGGCCCGGCGTCCAGACCTTGCCGCACAGCGCGATGACGGGCTCACCGCTCAGCGCCGACTCCATGATCTTTTCCTTGCGGACGTAGTGCGAAAAGCGCTCCCGGTCCCCCGGTTCGACCTCCTGGCGCAGTTCTTCGCGCTCAATGGTGGCCGTGGACGTTCCAGCCCCGGAAAGCTCGCGCATCGGGTCGTTTTCGAGAGGGTCCGTCATGCTAGTCATGCCAACCATCTTAGCCTTTCCGGCAGTGCTGCGTCCGACGGCGGCGCGGCGCCCGGGGGCAGGGCCGCGGGGGCAGGACGCACCCCGGCGATGCCCGCCGTCGTACGTTCCCGGGACGCGCCCGCGTGCCGGAGGTGCCGCTAAATGCCCTGCCAGGAGGGCTTGTTGTCATAGGTATGCCGGTAGAAATCGGCGAGTTTCAGGGCCGAAGCGGCGGCCTCGTCCACCAGGACGGTGGCATGCGGGTGGAACTGCAGGACCGAGGCCGGGCAGATCGCAGCAACGGGGCCCTCCACGAAGTCCCGGACCGCCTGTGCCTTCTGGGCTCCGGTTGCGATCAGGATCACGTGCCGGGCGTCCATGATGGTGCCCAGGCCCTGCGTGATCACATGGTGCGGAACGTCGGCCAGGCTGGTGAAGAACCGCGCGTTGTCCTTGCGGGTCTGTTCGATCAGGCTCTTGATCCGGGTGCGCGAGGCGAAGGAGGAACCGGGCTCGTTGAACCCAATGTGACCGTCGGTCCCAACGCCCAGCAGCTGCAGGTCCACGCCCCCGGCCGAGGCGATGGCGGCTTCATAGGCATCGCAGGCTGCCGGGATGTCGGCGGCGGAGCCGTCCGGCGAATGGACGTTGGCGGGGTCGATATTGATCCGGTCGGTGAATTCGCGGCGGATTACGTTCCGGTATTGCTCCGGGTGCCCTTCCGGAAGTCCCACGTATTCATCCAGGGCGAAGCCTGACGCCCGGCTGAAATCCAGCCCTGCTGCATGGCGCCCGGCCAGTTCCTCGTAGACGGGCAGAGGCGAGGAGCCGGTGGCCAGCCCCAGCACAGCGTCCGGTTTGCGCCGCAACAGCTGTTCGATGGCGTCAGCCGCAAGCTTCCCGATGGGACGGCTGCCGCCAAGGATTACAACTTCCACGTCAAGCCGTCCTTCGGAGGTGGTGGATCAACGGTTCACAGTGAGCTGGGCCAGCATTTCCGGACCGCGGGCTTCCAGCCAGCGGCCGCCAATCCTGACGCCCACCACAAAAAGTACCAGCCCCAGGGCCAGGCCTACGCCAAGGTTCAGCCACCCGAAGAACGGATTCCCGGTGACGCTCTGCACGATGAGCAGCGCGGCCTCCGGAATGACCAGGAGGGCCAGCACCCCCATGCCGCCGAACTGCACCAGCATGGTCTGGCCAACATTTCCCGGTGGCTTCTTGAACGGGCTGTCACCCGGCAGCGGAACGGCGATGTTGTACCGGGCGGACACCACCGATGACAGTCCCAGCCCGCTGAGCAGCATGCCCAGCGACAGGCCCAGCACGCCCGGCAACCACTCCCAGGACCCGGTGAAGGCAAACGGCACCACCGTGAACGCCAGCACCACCGGGACGGAAAGGATCAGGCACGCCAGTGCCCGGCCCAGGCGGTCTGCGGTGCCCCGGACCCCGGTGGCCAGGTGGAGGGCGAAGGCGGTGTTGTCGTAAGAAATGTCGGCCGAAATGGACCAGGCCATAAGGAAAGCCGTGAGCGGCCCGAGCACCGAAAGTACGCCCAGGCTGTCGCCCTGGCTGGCCTGGAAGAACAGCACCACGGCCAGCAGCGGAATGACAATAAGCGATCCGCCGTAGCGGGGGTCCCGCAGCCAGTACGTGAGTGAACGGGCGGCTACGGCTCCGGTGGGCGTTGGCGGCAGCAGGGCGAACATTCCCAGCTTTCCGCCCTTCCGGCTCCCACCGCCTGCGTAGGGAGGGTTGACCAGCGCACGCTCCAGGAGGACTTTCCAGCACCAGGTAAGGCCCGCCAGCGTTGCGGCGGCAATCAGCAGTTTCAGGCCGGCGGCGCCGGGTTGCCCGGCGTCAACATCTCCGCCCAGGGACCAGGCCGCACCCAGCGGTGTCCAGGCAAGGGCACGGGCGAAGTCCGGCAGGAACCCCGCGGAAGCGGTAATCCCCTGTGCCACGCCTGCCACGATGGGTCCCAGCAAAATCAGCGGAATCATGAAGACCACGCCGCTGATGTCCTTGAAGCGCCGGGACGAGGCGAGGCTGGCCGTAGCCGTGGTCACTACCTTGGACAGGAGAATGCAGGTCAGGATTCCCAGGACGGCCCCCACAAGTGCGGCGCCGGCCGAAAGGATGCCCCGTGACCAGGTTGCCACGGTGGCGAGGCCCACCAGAGCGGTGGCCACCCCGGGGATCCCAATCAGGCCGCCCAGTGCGAGGCCGGCCAGCAGCTGCCGCATGGGGACAGCGAAGGTGGTGAACCGCAACGGGTCCAGGGTCATGTCGGCAGAGGATACTGCCACCGGGATGAGCCCCCACCCAAGAATGGCGAGCGATCCGCCCAGCACCACGGCAGTCTGTGCAATTTCGTGGCTTTCGCGGCCCAGCATGATCAGCGCCACAACCAGCGCCCCCACGATTCCCACGGCATAGAGGGCGCCGAAGGCGATACCCACGATCTGCCACGGGCTGCGCTTGAGTCCGTTGCGCAGCAGTGTCAGCTTGAGCCTTAGGAGGTGCGCAACCATTCCAGCCCTTCCGTGTGGCTTCGGCCGCCCACCAGCTGGACGAACCGGTCTTCCAGGGAGGCCCCGGCGCGTACTTCGTCAACGGTTCCGGCGGCCAGCAGGCGGCCACCGGCCACCACTGCCACGTGGTCGCACATGCGCTGCACCAGGTCCATCACATGGCTGGAGACAATGACTGTCCCGCCCGAGGCGACGTAGCTGTCCAGGATTGACCGGATGTTCGATGCCGAGACCGGGTCCACAGCTTCAAAGGGTTCATCGAGGACCAGGAGCCGCGGGGCGTGGATCAGTGCGGAGGCAAGGGCGATCTTCTTGGTCATGCCGGCCGAGTAGTCCACCACCAGGGTGCCGGCGTCCTGGGCCAGGTCCATGGCAGCGAGCAGCTCGCCCACCCGGGAAGCCACCACCCCGCGGTCCATGCCACGCAGCAGCCCGGCATAGGTGATGAGCTGTTCTCCGGTGAGGCGGTCGAAGAGCCGGACGCCGTCCGGGAGGATGCCCATCAGCCGTTTGGCCTCCAGTGGATTCGCCCATACATCCACGCCATGCACCAGGGCCGTGCCGAAGTCCGGGCGGAGAAGCCCCGTCGCCATCGACAGGGTGGTGGTCTTGCCGGCGCCGTTGGGACCCACGATGCCGTAGAAGGAGCCGGCCGGGACATCGAGGCTGATTCCGTCGACGGCGATCTTGGTGCCAAAACGCTTGGCCAGCCCCCGGATGGAAAGGGCCGGAACGGCCCCGCCCGGGGGTGGGCCGGCAGGGGTGGGTGGAAGCGCCGGGTGCGGTTGCGGAGCAGTCATGAAGCCAGACTAGCCCGCGGGTGCCGCCCCTGGGGTCCTCCCGGAGGAGTAGCGACAAAGGCGTACGACGGCGTCCGCGGACGGGCCCCTAACGGACCTTGCGGATGCGGATGGGGCCCTTGGCAGTGGCCGGATCCACCACGGAACCGCCTTGGGTGACTTCGGCGTCGCCAGCGTCAACCAGCCGGCGGGCGGCTTGGCGGACCGGCTCCATCAGAGCCCGCCAGTGCTCCCCGCCCACGGCGCGGGCGGCATCGGACGGGCAAATGGTGGACGTGGCTGCCCGGGCGGCCAGCAGCTTCAGGATGGCAGCCTCCAGCTCCCGGCCCGTGGGCTCGGAGGGGGAAGTGCCTGACGCGGAGTTGCCCGACGGGACGGCGCCGCGGGGTGCTGCGTCATCGGATGGCTTCGGACCGGACTGCCCGTTCACGGACTGTCTCCTCAGAACGAGCGCCGCGGAATGGCGCGATCATACTGCGGAACCCAGGGCAGGTCATGGCCCAGCTCGAAGGCCGCCCGAAGCCACCAGTGCGGGTCGCGGAGCGCCGCCCTGGCAATCAGCACCGCATCCGCCTGGCCTGTGGCCACGGCATGCTCCGCCTGCCCGGCGGAGGTCAGGAGTCCCACGGTGCCAGTGGGCACTCCGGCTTCCTCCCGGATGGCGGCGGCGAAACCGGTCTGGTAACCCGGTCCCACGGTGATTTCCTGATGGGCCACCGCTCCCCCGCTGGAAACGTCGATCAGGTCCACGCCATGCTCCGCGGCCTCGCGCGCCAGGCGGACAGACTCCGGCAGGCCGATACCGCCCGGCGCCCAGTCGCTGGCGGAAATCCGCAGCAGGAGCGGCATCGAGTCCGGGATGGCGGCCCGGACGGCATCGATGACGGCGAGCATCAGGCGGTTCCGCCGCTTCTCGTCGCCGCCCCATTCGTCGTCACGGGTGTTGCTCAAGGGGCTCTGGAACTGGTGCAGCAGGTAGCCGTGGGCGCCGTGGATCTCCACGGTGTCGAAGCCGGCGTCGACCGCCCGCGCCGCAGCAGTTGCGAAATCCGCGATCACTGCCTGGATCTGGTTTCCGGTCATGGCCGCGGGAACGTCATACCCCTCGAAGGCGAGCGCCGACGGGCCCACCGTGGACCAGCCGCCCTCGGCTTCGGGCACCGTCCCGCGCCTGCCGGAAAACGGCCAGAACGTGGAGGCCTTCCGGCCGGCGTGGGCCAACTGGACGCCGATCCTGGCCCCGCCCGTACCGTGCTGGTGAACGAACGTGGTGATCCGCCGCCAGGCCTGCACCTGATCGTCGTTCCAGATGCCTGCGTCGCGCGGGCTGATGCGGCCTTCGGGGTTCACGGCTGCTGCCTCGGTGAGGATCAGCGCGGCCCCGCCGGCGGCAAAGGAGCCCAAATGCATCAGGTGCCAGTCGTTGGGAACTCCCGGGCCGGCGTCGGGGTCGCAGCTGTACTGGCACATGGGCGATACCCAGCCCCGGTGCGGCAGTTCCAGCGACCTCAACTTCAGCGGCTCAAAGAGCGCCGGCACTAGAAGAGCACCCTCGCCAGGGCCTGGCGCGCCTTGGCCACGCGTTCGTCCGAGGCTCCTACGACGTCGAACAGCTCCAGCAGCCGCACCCGTGCAGTCTCGCGCTCCGGGCCGAAGTTCCGGCCGATGAACGCCACCACGCGGTTCAGCCCATCTTCCACATGGCCCCCGGCGACATCCAGGTCCGCGACTCCCAGCTGCGCTTCAATGTTGTCCGGCTCGTTGGCTGCGAGGGCCCGGACGGCTTCGCTGTCCTGGGCGGACACCACCTGGAGCCTGGCCATCAGCTCCACCTGTGCCAGGCCGGCCTTGGCCTCATGATCGGACGGCATCTCGTTAAGGGCCTGCCGGTACGCTTCGGCTGCTGACTCATAGTCCCCAGCTTCGATGGCGTCGTACGCGGCCTGGTGCAGCGGCGGCAAGGGCGCTTCTTCCGGTTCGCCGCCGTCCCCGGCGTTCAGGCTGCCGGTGACACCGTTGGCGGCGGCAACTTTCAGCAGCTCGTCGAAGAGGCTCCGAACCTGCTCTTCCTCGGCATGGCCCTGGAAGAGGGGAACCGGCTGCCCCTTCAGGACGGCCACTGCGGTGGGCACGGCCTGGACCTGGAAGGCCTGGGCAAGCTGCGGGAACGCTTCGATGTCCGCGGCGCCCAGGACCAGCCGGCCGCCGTAGCCGGCCACCACACGGTCAAGGACCTCAAGGGCCGCAGCGGATTCCGGGGAGTACGGAGCCCACAGGGCAAAGACCACAGGCACCTGCGCGGAGAGCTCCACGAGCTGCTGGAAGTTCTGCTCCGTCACGTCGACCCTCAGCTCGGGGCCATTTCCGGGCCCGCCCGGCGCACCGGCAGCCGGGGTGCCCGCCGGTCCGTCAAGTGCCGGCGGGGCCGCTGACGGCGACGGCGACGGAGCGGCGGGGCGTTGCTTCAGGCTGGAAAGATCGACGGCGCCGCGAAGGTTAAGCAGGTTGGCAGCGGCCGGAGGGACTGGACGGGAAGCAGGCGAACTCATGCTTCCCACTCTAGCCACTGCGGCCGCTGCCGGTGGTACTGCGGTAATGGGACTACTTGGTGCGGGCGGTTACTTGAAGCTGGCGCCCACGAGCCCGCGGGTTGCTGCCACAAGCTTCATGGGATCGGAGGAACCCGCCGGCGGCACATAGACCGCTACCGACTCGGCGAAGCTCAGGACCATGCCCGTGGTGGTTTCCTTGCCTCCGGCCAGGGCTGCAGCGTCGTCACCAATGGAGAGCTTGTCCCCGGCGGCCTTCGGGGTTCCTTCGAAGCCAAAGTTGATGCGGCCCAGCACCAGTGCGCCGCCATCTTCGGTGCGGAACACCACTGTGCCTTCGGGGGCCACCTTGTGGGTGAACGAGAAGTTCCCGTTTTCGCCGGCCTTGACCACTTCGGCCTGGTAGGACAGGGTGTCGGCAATGTACGGCGAGGATTCGCCTTCCACGATCTTGTCCTTGAACGCCGAATCGGCATTGCCAAGCCGGTCGGCCAGGCCCGACAGGGCCTCTTCTCCCGTGTACAGCAGGCCGGTCTTGTCCTTCGCTTCCACGGTTTCCGTGCCATTCCGGCTGATGGCGGGGAACGTGGTGCCCGGCTGGAGCGGCGTGGTCTCCATCAGCTTGTAGTTTTCCCGCGGGGACTTCTGGACGAGGGTCAGCAGCTGGGGAACCACGTTGCCGTCGCCCTGGGAAACGGCGAGGACCGAGCGCGGCCATCCGCGGTCCGTGGTGACCGCCGTCGTCAGGAGCTTGGTGGAACGGACCGGCATGCGGGCCTCATAGGAGCCCACCTGCGAGCGGATCTTGTAGTTCGAGGTACGGACTTCCAGCTCCGTGCCGCCCACCCGGTCGGCCAGCTTGGCAGCATCCTTGGCGGCGTCGCCGGCGTCGGCGGCACTGGATACCTGCTCCAGGATGCGGCGGAACTGCACGTCCAGCAGGACGGGAGCGGCGTTGCCGCCCTGGGCGGCCGGCGCGGAGGCCGAGCCTGTGGGCGCGGGGGCAGGCGACGTAGCGGCGGTGGCGGCAGTTCCTGTGCCGGCGAGCACCGCGGCTGCCACGCCGGCGGCCGCCATGGTGACCCTGGAGGAGGTGCGGGCCTGCTTGCGGGCACGGGCACGCTGGGCGAATCCGCTGCCCTCGCCGTCGCCGTCACCGTCGCGCCGGCGGGCAGAGAGCACTGCGAGGACAATTCCGCCAAGGATGAGCAGTGCGCCGAGGACCATCAGCGGGATGGCCCAGGGGGTGGCGGTGTCGTTGGGGAAGGTCATCGAGACCGTCGCGGGAGCAGCCTTTGTTCCGTCGGCGGCCAGCAGCAACGTCCAGTCGCCGTCTGCAGGAGGGGTCCAGGAGTACTCGAGCTCACCGCTGGCATTCTCCGTGGTGACCCAAAGGTCGGATCCTGCAGGGTTGGGTGCCGCAGCCTCGCCGTCGGTGTGTTCAACCTGCAGGGACTTGCCATCCTCCGACGTTCCCGTGATGGTGTTGTGGGCAGCGGTGCCCACCCAGGCCTCGACGTCGTCGGGCCGGCCCGCGGCGAGCATGAAATTGCCGTCGCCCTGCACATCGATCTTGACGGTTCCACCGTGGAGTGTCCGCAGCTTCTGGTCGAAGACGGTCAGCGGAGCTGCCGCAGTGTCGGCCGGCGCGGACGCCGTAAAGGTCTCGGAAGGGGCCCAGATGGTCTTCTGGCCGATACCGGCCAGAAGTGTCAGGAGGCCGAGCAGCACAAGTGCGGCTGCAGTCTTTAAACGCAAGGGAACACCTATCATCAGCGGGGTTTAGCTTCAATAGTAACCATTTTGTTACCACGAGCCCCAGTTCAGGCCCGTTTAATCGCATTTCGGCTCACCGCGCAAAGCGTCGCTGCGGGGCTCCTCCGCAGGTGTTGACAAGCCTGCTGATAGTGTTTGCGATGATCATCACACCGGCCCGCCAAGGCGGTGCCATGCACGGAACAGGCGCCAAAAACCAGTGACTGACAAGACGGACGGGTCCTCCCAGGCAGCAGGCGATCCAC
Source organism: Pseudarthrobacter sp. SL88 (assembly GCF_026672455.1). Lineage (NCBI taxonomy): Bacteria > Bacillati > Actinomycetota > Actinomycetes > Micrococcales > Micrococcaceae > Pseudarthrobacter > Pseudarthrobacter sp. SL88. The sequence continues at coordinate 1,420,270 of NZ_JAPPRD010000001.1, read as the reverse complement.
GGGACGTTGGGCCGTCGCCCTCGGTCCCCCAGGATTCCGGAACTGCCGGCCGGAAGGGCGCCGCCGCAGCAGCGCTGGGCTTCCTCGCCCGGCGCCTCCGGCAGCCGCTTCCCGGCGCGCAGCCGCGGCTCCGCTTCGAGATGCCGCCGGAATACTCCCAGCAGGACCAAACCACCGAGGACCCCGACGGCGTAGCGCGTCCCCAGTTCGGCGCGCCCGGGCCACGGATGTCCCCGCAGCACCCGCTCTACATGGGCTTCATGGGGACAGTCGGCGTCGGTGTGGCGCTGCTGGTCTACTGGATCGGGTCCCACACCACCCAACTTCTCCTGTGGATCGTTGCGGCGCTCTTCATCGCGCTGGGCCTGGAGCCTGTGGTCAAGTGGCTCGAGAACCGGAAGATCCCCCGGCCGGCCGGAATCCTGATGTCAGTCTCGGTGCTGGTTATCGCCGTCGTGGGCTTCTTTGCCACCCTGATTCCCACGATCATTCAGCAGGTCACCGAAATAGTGGAGCAGGCGCCCACGTGGGTGCGCGACTTCATGAATTCGGACCTTTTCCGCACCCTTGATGACCAGTTCGGTGTCCGGGACCGGATCGCCGAAGAGCTGAATAAGTTCGTCAACGATCCCAACGCCGTGGGCGGAATCGCCGGCGGCGTCGTGGGGTTCGGCTCCACGGTGGCCAATGGCCTCTTCGGTGCCCTTATTGTCCTGGTGCTGAGCCTCTACTTCCTGGCTGCCCTGCCCGCGATGAAGAAATGGGGTTACCGGCTGGCACCTCGTTCCCGCCGGCACCGGGTGGAGGCGTTGTCGGACGCTATCACCAAGTCCGTGGGCAACTACGTCATCGGCCAGGCCTGCGTTGCGCTGCTCAATGCCACCTTTGCCTTCATCGTGATGTCGATCGTGGGCATCCCGTTCGCCCTGCTGCTCGCGTTCGTGGTGGCATTGCTTGCCTTCATCCCGCTGGTGGGTGCCATGATCGCCGGAGTCGTCGTGGTCCTGATCGCCCTGACGGTGGGCTGGCAGACGGCCGCCATCTACGCCATCTGCTACTTTGCCTACCTCCAGTTCGAGGCCTACTTCATCTCGCCGCGCATCATGCAAAAGGCTGTGGCCGTTCCCGGTGCCGTCGCCGTCATTTCGGTGATCGCCGGCGGCAGCCTGCTGGGGGTCCTCGGCGCACTCATCGCGATTCCCACCGCGGCTGCCATCCTGTTGCTGATCAAGGAGATCTACATCGTCCGGCAGGACCAGCACTAGCCTGACAACCGCAGGGATGCCCTATTAAGGGACGGGTCAGGAGGCGGCAGTCGCCGTAGGCCCGTCCCACTCCGTCGGCAGCGCAGCGGCGTTCCCGCCCGCGGCGGACACCCGCCCCACAATCTCGTTCAGGACCCGTGCAGCGTACTTCTCGCCCACCCACAGATGCTTTGCGCCGTCCACGCCCAGCACGTGCGCTTGGGGAACCAGGCTGAAGCGGGCTGCCGCCTCGGCGGGCTGGAGGAAGTCATCGTGCTCCGGCACCAGGACCGTCAGCGGTTTGCCCGCTTCGGCCCACAGCTGCAGGTGCTTGTCCGTGGCCCGGTGCAGCGGCGGGGACAGCAGGACAGCACCCTCCACCTGCGAAGCGACAGGTTCGGTGGCCCCGTACATCAGGGCCAGTTCCGTGCCGAAGGACCAGCCCACCAGCCACCGGTTGGGCAGTCCGCGTTCGACGGCGAAGCGGACCGCCGCTTCCACGTCGTGGCGTTCACCGACGCCTTCCTCGAACGCACCTGTGCTGGTGCCCCGGGGGGAGCCGGTGCCGCGCGTGTTGAAACGCAGCACCGCGATGCCGGCCAGCGCCGGCAGCCGGTAGGACGCCTTGCGGTAGACGTGCGAGTCCATGAAGCCGCCGTGCGTGGGAAGCGGGTGCAGCGTGATCAGCGTGGCCCGGACCTCGCCGGATTCCGGCAGGGCGAGCTCGCCCACCAGCCTGTGCCCGTCCGCTGTCTGCAGCTCGACGTTCTCACGCCTGGCCGGCAGCACGGTGGAGGCACGGATGGGAACGGGGCCAGCGGCCTGGGTGAATTCGTACGACGCCGGATCAAAAGTCATGCCTGCCAGCTTAGCGACAGGGGGCGGCTTCCCGGGCCGGGGCTCCCCCGCGCCGGCCGTTCAGTGCCGCGTCACCGGTACCGGTAGCTGCGTGAATTCCAGCAGTTCGTGTGCCAGTGGCGGCGTTCGGCGAGGCCGGCGGCGGCACCGAACAGGTGGTCGTCCTTCCAAACCACCAGGTGCGCCACCCCGGGCAGCACGGCGGTGGAACATTCGGGGCAGATGTAGGTCTTCGCCGCGTTCCGCGCTGTCATGCTGCGGACCATCCATTCCCCGTCCGGGGCGCTCTCCCGGCGGGCGATACCTGCCCGGGCCCGTTCGAGGTCCAGCTCGGGAATGTCACCGTTCCCCTTTTTCCCGGTTCCCCGCCCGGCTGCCGCAGCCTTACCGGACACGGGACGGCGGGGACGGTTGGAGCGCGGCATGCCTCCATTCTGCCCCAACGGGACGGGACACCACTGCAGCCTCTCCGCGGCGGGTGATGCACTGCCGCCGGCGCCCCCGTCGGTCTTCCCGCGCCGGTACCCGGTAGTGTGTACGGCGTGCGACTTGTGATTGCCCGATGCTCCGTTGATTATGTTGGCCGGCTCAAAGCCCATCTGCCCCTCGCCACCAGGCTCCTGCTGGTCAAGGCGGACGGCTCTGTCCTTGTGCATTCAGACGGTGGCTCGTACAAGCCCCTGAACTGGATGAGCCCGCCGGCCACGCTCCGTGTTTCGTCACCGGAGGACGTAGACCTGGAGCTGGGAGTCGCGGAGCAATGGACGGTCCAGTCCGCCAAGACGGATGACCGGCTGATCATCAATATCCATGAAAAGCTCAGCGAAACCTCGCACGACCTCGGCGTGGACCCGGGCCTGATCAAGGACGGCGTGGAAGCGGACCTCCAGCGGCTCCTGGCCGACCAGATCGAAACGCTGGGAACAGGCTATTCACTGATCCGGCGCGAATACTTCACGGCCATCGGCCCGGTGGACATTCTGGCCCGGGACGGCGACGGCGCAACGGTGGCCATCGAACTCAAGCGGCGCGGGGACATCGACGGCGTGGAGCAACTCACCCGCTACCTCGAGCTGTTGAACCGCGACCCCCTCCTGGCACCGGTGCGCGGCATTTTCGCTGCCCAGCAGATCAAGCCGCAGGCCAAGGTACTCGCCAACGACCGCGGGATTGATTGCGTCACCCTGGATTACGACGCAATGCGCGGTGTCGACGACAGTGAATCCCGGCTCTTCTAACGCCATTTGTCCTTCCGGCATTGGCCAATTGTGTTCGCAGAAGGCCCGCAACCCGGTTTTTACCTAAAATTTGTCCGTTTCCGCCGCCGGAGCGTTGACCTGCGGGAACGGGCATGAAATTCTTAAGTCAGTCTTTGTGTAGGTGTTTTTCATGCTCGCAAGACATGTTGCGAGCGCGAAGCTCCTGCAGGGCCAGTTCCTATTCCGGACGGCTATTCAGGATTCTTCTCGCGGAGTGACCAAGGCCGGTACGAAGTGTGCCGATCTTAAGAAAGTTCCACAATGAGGAGAAATAAATGGCACAGGGAACTGTGAAGTGGTTCAACGCTGAAAAGGGCTTCGGCTTCATTACCCCGGACGACTCCGACGGCGACGTCTTCGTCCACTACTCCGAGATCCAGACCGGCGGTTTCAAGACCCTCGACGAGAACCAGCGCGTTCAGTTCGAGATCGGCCAGGGCGCCAAGGGCCCGCAGGCCACCGGCGTTACGCTCGTCTAGTCTGCGGACAGACTGCTAAGCCTCATCAGCAAAGAATGGTCCCCGGCACACGTGCCGGGGACCATTCTTTTGCCCGCCGCATTGTTTGGGTGGCCTTTGGCCTTTGCTTTATGCCGGCCCGGTCCGGGCGTTTATGTGGCAGCGGACGCCGTCTTTGTCAGACTAAATTCCGGACCAGTCTCGCGCCCTGGGGCAGTGACAGGCCAGGCAGGTAGGCCCGGGTGAGGGCGCGGCCGATTGCCGGCAGCTGCAGGGGGTCCTGGTAGTAGAGGTACAACGCCCGGTACTCCGGCTTGAAACGGGACTTGAAGGCCGCCAATGACCGGAAACCGTAGACGGGCTCCAGCGCGTGTCCCACCAGATCCAGGATGCGGACCAGGTTCTTGGCTCCCCCCTGGGCAGTGTCCTCGGCAGCGCCGTCATTCGCGAGCGGTGAGCCGGACAGCGAAATTACCTCCACGGAGTCGCGCAGTTCCAGGACAGCGGAGGCGATCAGGAATTCCATCACGCCGGGGAAACCCTCGGCGCCCCGGCGCATCACGTCCAGCGTCCGGCTGACGAGGCGGCCGTCGTCGTACACGGGCAGCCAACTGGTGAATCCATGGACCCTGCCCTCACCGTCAACGGCGAGGCAGCACAGCACCTCATCGTCGTCGAGCCCGTCCACGCTGCCAAGGGTGAACCCCATTTCCGGAACAGACTTTCCGGCGGCCCATTCCTCGGACACTTCGCTCAGCCGGGTGCGCAAGGCAACCGGCAGTCCGCTGTAGGGACCCCAGACGGCATGGACTCCCAGCTTGGCTGCCCGGTTCAGCGCAGTCCGGACGTTCTGCCACTCCTTGCCCTTGAATTCCAGCTCCCGGATGGCCAGCCGGGTTTCCTGGGCCACCGATACCCGGGAGAAGCCGCGCTCACGCAGGAACGGCCAGACGGTGTCGTCGCAGGAATACAGTGCCGGAATCAGCGCCTCGCGCCGGCAATGGGAGAGGAATCCCTCCGTGACGGCAAGCTGGGATCCGGCGGGGCCGATGGCACATCCGAGGGTGAGGGCCACACTGCCGTGCCGCTGGTAGGCCATGGCGCCCTGGCCGTCCGGGCTGAACCAATAGGTATTCGGTTCCCACAGGGCCATCCAGGACAGCGGGCCGCCGCCCTGGTGGAGCAGCGTCCGCGCCCGTGCCCTGTCCTGCCGGCCGGAGTCGTGGCCATGGTTTCCACCCAGCAGCGCCCACCATACGGCTGCCAGCGCAATGAGCCAGAACACCGGTCCGGAATAGGCGAAGAGGACGGCCTCCACAGTGTTACGGTCCGCGAAGACACGGTGGTAATGCTGCGGAATCGGCACCGGTACGTACTGCCTGGCCAACTCGGCAAACAGGCCCAGCATCCCGCCGTCGCGGGACATCCCGCCAGAGGCGAACCATGCGGTGGCGTACGCGGCAGCCAGCACCCCCCAGGAGCCGCCCACCAGGACGGTAAGCGTGCGCCGGGCGGTGGGGAGGGTCTGCACCCGGAACTGCCTCCGGTTCAGCCACAGGATGACGGACAGCAGCAGCGGCACCACTACCAGCGGAAGCACATGGGCAAAGGCGGACCCCATGGGCGCTGCGTGGGGGCCCTGCGGCCGGGAGGGAACGAGGGCGAACAGTGCAAGGTACACGGCGGCCAGGGCCGTCACGGCCAGCTGGATCGCCAACGCAATGTTCAGCGCCATCCTGCGTCCCCGGCGCATCCCGTCGGCGCAAATCAGCAGCAGGACCACCGGGACCACTGCCAGCGCCAGGCCGAACGGACCGCCGAAACCTGCCCTTCCCGCTTCAAGGCAGGACGCTTCCACGGTGGCCCCGCAATTGAAAGCCAGTTGGCCCAGCGTGGGCAGCGGGTTCAGGACAACGTCCCGGAGCAGCGCCAGCGGCCCGGTGGGCGCCCGGGTGATCCCGGTGAGGATGGGCCCGACGGCGAACACGGCCACCATCAGGGCCAGCAGGTTTCGGGCTTCCCTTCCGGTGGAGCGGTGCCGGTGGAGCCTGCCTTCGTCCCCTTGGATCCACCAGCCCACCAGCAGCCCCAGCAGTGCGCCCAGGAGTCCGATCACCGTCTCGGCATGGCCCACGTACAGGACCAGCAGGAGCGAGATCGAGAGTGCCGCCGTCCGCAGGCGCCGCTGCCAGAGCACCGGCAGCCGGGCGCTGCCTGCCATGCCTGCGGCGAGCACCGGGGCGTAGGGGCCAATCAGGATGACGTCGGTCATGGTGTCGAGCCAGCCGTCCCCCACGTAGGCCGCGAGCTGGGTGACCAGGAGGAACAGCGTGACGGCCGCGAACTGGCCGCCCAGGAACAGTGCAGCGGCAGCCCGGAATCCGAGTTTTCGTTCGGCCAGGCCCAGCAGCACAATGATCATCAATGCCGCCACCACATAAGCGGTGGGGTTGGTGGCGAAGAAGAGGCTGGTGAACAGCGACCACCAGCGGCCCTCGCGCAGTCCGGGACCGCTGACGCCGGCCACATCCAGCAGCTGCTCGGAGGGACCGGCCAGGAAGCTGTCCGTCGCCGCGCCGGTCCCAACAAACAGGGCAAGGACGGCAAGCGTGAACGGCATGGCCTTCAGCCCCGCTGCTGCCCTGCCCAGCGCTGGGCGGACCACGGTGTCCCAGGCCAAAGCCATGGTCCGGGTGTCCTGTCCGCCGCTCATCCGCCGGCCGCCCACTGGTCTGCGAGGAACTGCAGGGCATCGCCGAACCGCCTGGACGACGTGTCCCAGGAGTGCCCGGTGTGCTCCACCTCGTAGGCGCGCACGGTGAATCCGGCGTCCTGGGCGGCGGCGGCCAGGGTCCTGAGGTAGCCCACGAACTCAGTATCGTTCTGCCCTGCTGTCAGGTACAGGCCGTGGCCGTCAAAACGCTTGTCCGCCATGATGGCCAGCGGCGTCTGCCGCAGGAACGCCTCGGGGTCCCCCGGGAAGGCGGTGTCGATGGTCTTCTGGCGTTCCTTGGCGATGGCGGGCTCGGCTTCCGCAGAGAATGCGAGGACCTCGGGGAACAGGTCCGGGTGGCGGGTTCCCAGCTGGATGGCGCAGGTGCCGCCGAATGAGAATCCCCCTACCGCCCAGTGCGCATTGTTCGTGTCCACGGCAAGGGTGGAGCTGATCCACCGCGGCACATCCTGCGACAGATAGGTATCAGCGTGGGCGATCTGGCTGTCCATGCACATGGTGTTGGCGTTCTGCGACCCGTTGGCGTCGGGGACCACCACCACGGGAGCCACGCCGCCATGCGCGGCAGCAAAGGAGTCCATGTGGCCGCGGAGGGCACCGCCGGTCAGCCAGTCGGCCGGACCACCGGGCTGGCCGGCGATGAGGACCAAAACGGGGCAACGCCGGACGGTTCTGTGCAAAGTACGCCGGAGGAAGGTAGATGAAGGCGTCCCGGGTATCCATGCCGGAGATGGGGCCCGGAATGGCGGCCTTGCGCAGGACTCCCCCGTCCGGGATGTCCCCTTGCGGGCGCCAGCCCTGCAGCGCCACGCCGTCGGGCGTTCCCGCCGGCCTAACGAGGTTTTGTTCCAGGGCAGGAATGCGGGCAAGGGCGGTGCCCATCAGGTCGCTCACCGTGCGGTTGAGGCCGAAGTAGGCGTTGATTTGCACGCTCGACAGGGCAATCACCAGCAGTACGGCCGCCAGGCCACCGCCACGGCGGCGCCAGGAGTTGCGCGGCAGGAGGAACAGCCACAGGAGGACCGCGGCCACAGCGGGCACCAGCCACAGGAGGACCGGGTCCGGGATGTTTTCCGGGAAGACGGAATACAGGTTGATCAGCGCCCAGTGGACAGAGGCCACCAGCGCAAAGGCCACGGCAACGGCGGCAATGACCCGGTAGAGCCAGTGCAGCGGACCGTGCAGCGGACCGTGCGGCGGCGGCGGCAGCAGGAGGAACGCGGCTCCGGCGAGGCCCAGGATCAGCGAGGCCCAGTAGAGGGGGCCGTCGGTCAGCCGGACATCAAAGATCCAGTCCACGCGGCTAACGCCAGGTGCCGACGCCGATGACCGGACCGGCTTCCAGCCACGAAGACAGGCCCGTGTAGGCATCGAACTTCATGGCGAGCCGGAGGTCCTGGCCCTCGTAGCGCAGCTCCACGATGACGACGTCCGGCTGTACCTTGACGGCTTCGGCTTCGGTGGGCTTGCGGCGGCCAAGGAGTTCAAGGGAATGCCGCTTGAACTTGTGTTTTGGGCGGACACTGAGCGAGAGCAGCCGGAACCACTCAAGGTCGTTGTCCTGATAACGACAAACCCCCATCTGCCAGCTGTTTCCAGCCATGCAAATGGAGGCGTCCACCGTACCGAGGGCACGCCGCAGGTTAAAGCGGCGCACCCCCGAAAGGCACAGTGCAAAAATCAGCAATCCGAAGGCGACTGCCAGTGCGATGAACGAAATACCCGGTGCGTCCATCAAGGTCGTGCTAGCGGATCCCAGCGGTAGCCGAGCCGCCCAGCTGGGCGTTGTCAGCAACAATGACTACCCGGTTGTTGTCGACGGAGAAGAACCCGCCGTCAACATCGACCGCAATACGGTCCCCGGACACCGGCTGAATCGCGAGTTCACCTTCGGCCAGGATCGCCAGCAGGGGCGAGTGGCCGGGCAGGATTCCGATCTCACCATCACTGGTGCGGGCCTTGACCATCGTGGCCGCTCCGGACCACACAAAGTGGTCCGCTGCGACAATCTCAACCTCAAGCTCAGCCATATTACTTGGTCTGTTCCTGGATCTTGGCCCACTGGCGCTCAACGTCATCGAGGCCGCCGACGTTGAAGAACGCCTGCTCCGCAATGTGGTCGAGCTCGCCGTCGCAGATGGCGGTGAAGCCTTCGACGGTGTCCTTGATGGAAACCGTGGAGCCTTCGACGCCGGTGAACTGCTTGGCGGTGTAGGTGTTCTGCGAAAGGAACTGCTGGATACGGCGTGCACGCGACACGACGATCTTGTCCTCTTCGGAGAGTTCGTCAACGCCGAGGATGGCGATGATGTCCTGGAGTTCCTTGTTCTTCTGCAGGATCTGCTTCACACGGACAGCCGTGTTGTAGTGGTCCTTGCCGATGTACTGCGGGTCCAGGATTCGTGACGTGGACGTCAGCGGATCCACGGCCGGGTACAGGCCACGGGATGCGATTTCACGGGAAAGTTCCGTGGTGGCGTCCAGGTGCGCGAACGTGGTGGCCGGGGCCGGGTCGGTGTAGTCATCTGCGGGAACGTAGATGGCCTGCATCGAGGTGATGGAGTGGCCCTTGGTGGAGGTAATGCGCTCCTGCAGGAGACCCATTTCGTCGGCCAGGTTGGGCTGGTAGCCCACGGCGGACGGCATGCGGCCGAGCAGGGTGGAAACCTCGGAACCTGCCTGCGTGAAGCGGAAGATGTTGTCGATGAACAGCAGCACGTCCTGGTTCTGGACATCGCGGAAGTACTCCGCCATGGTCAGGGCGGACAGGGCTACGCGGAGGCGCGTTCCCGGCGGCTCATCCATCTGGCCGAATACAAGGGCGGTGTCCTTGAGGACGCCTGCCTCTTCCATTTCCACCCAGAGGTCGTTGCCCTCACGGGTACGCTCGCCAACACCGGCGAACACGGAAGTACCACCGAAGTTGCGGGCAACACGGGTGATCATTTCCTGGATCAGAACGGTCTTGCCCACGCCGGCGCCACCGAACAGGCCGATCTTGCCACCCTTGATGTACGGGGTGAGAAGGTCAATGACCTTGATGCCGGTTTCCAGCATCTCGGTGGAGCCTTCGAGGGAAGCGAAGGCGGGTGCCTTGCGGTGGATCGGCCAGCGTTCGCTGATGTCCAGCTCCGACTCGGTAACGTCCAGGGGCTGGCCCAGCACGTTGAAGATGTGGCCCTTGACGCCGTCGCCGACGGGGACGGAGATGGGGGCACCGGAGTCCACCACTGAGGTGCCGCGGACCAGTCCGTCAGTAGCCTGCAGGGAGATGGCGCGGACGAGGTTGTCGCCCAGGTGCTGGGAGGTCTCGAACGTGATGGTCTTGGTCTCACCGTTGAGAGTAATCTCGGTGGTGAGGGCGTTATAGATCGACGGGATTGCGTCAGCCGGGAATTCGACGTCGACAACCGGGCCGATTACGCGCGCAATACGGCCGGTGGCACCGGACGTTGCGGCTACGTGTTCGGTAGCAGTGGCAGTCATCTCTCTCACTTCACTCAGTAGATGGCGTGGGGTTAAGTTTATCTGTTGTGGTGCAGGTTCCGCGGAATCCGGGGCAGTGCAGGCTAGGACGCAAGTGCGTCGGCGCCGGCAACAATCTCGGAGAGCTCCTGCGTGATTTCAGCCTGGCGGGCCGTGTTGCGCAGACGCGTGTACTTCTTGATCAGGTCCGTGGCATTGTCCCCTGCCGACTTCATCGCGCGCTGGCGGGCAGCCAGTTCGGATGCGGCGGCCTGCAGCATTGCTGCGAACAGGCGCGACTCGATGTAGCGGGGCAGCAACGCGTCGAGGACCTGTTCGGTCTCTGGCTCGAACTCGTACAGCGGCAGCAGGTCCGACTCGGAGGCGGCTTCCTCTTCCACTACCTCAAGGGGCAGCAGGCGGATGACCGTGGGCTCCTGGGTGACCATGGACTTGAAGCGCGTGTAGACAACATGGATTTCGTCCACGCCGCCGTCTTCGAACTCCGCAGCAAAGTCGGCCAGCAATGCGGCGCCGATTTCACGAGCGGTGCTGAACTCGGGTGCGTCGGTTCCTCCGGTCCAGACCCGCGCATATTCGCGGTTCCGGAAGTCGAAGTAAGCCTGGGACTTGCGTCCCACGAGGTAGGTCTTGACTTCCTTGCCTTCGGCGTGGAGCAGCTCGTTGAGACCTTCCGCCTGCTTGAGGACGCTGGCCGAGTACGAACCTGCCAGGCCGCGGTCCGAGGTAATTACCAGGACGGCGGCACGGCGGATCTGCTCCGGCTCAGTGGTCAGCGGGTGGTCGATTTCGCTTTGGCTGGCGACAGCAGAAACGGCGCGCGTGATCGCGTTCGCGTAAGGCAGTGAAGCTGCTACGCGCGCACGGGCCTTCCCGATGCGCGAGGTAGCGATCAGTTCCATCGCCTTGAAGATCTTGCGCATCGACGTGGTCGAGCTGATCTTCTGGCGGTAGACCCGGATCTGGGCTCCCATACTTATCCTTTCCTAACATTCCGTAAACCGGGTGTGCCGGACCCTGCGGGCCCGGCACACCCGGCCGTCGGAACTAGCGCTTCTGCTTGACGATCTTTTCCTGGTCGACTTCGCCCTCGGAGATGGCGTCATGGGCCTCGTGGCCTGCGCCCACCAAGTGGTTGTCGCCCTCGCCGAAGAAGCCCTTCTTGAAGTCGATGATGGCGGACTTCAGAGCTGCAGCGGTGTCATCGTCCATCACGTTGGTCTGCGCCAGCGTGGTGAGGATGGAGGACTTGTGCTTGAGGTGTTCCAGGAACTCGGTTTCGAACCGGTTCACGTCCTCAACCGGGACGTCATCCAGGTGGCCGTTGGTGCCTGCCCAGATGGAGACAACCTGGTCCTCAACGGGGAACGGTGAGTACTGGCCCTGCTTGAGCAGTTCCATCAGGCGGGCTCCACGGGTGAGCTGCTGGCGTGAGGCGGCGTCCAGGTCCGAGGCAAACATGGCGAACGCCTGCATGTCACGGTACTGGGCGAGTTCCAGCTTCAACGTGCCGGAGACCTTCTTCATGGACTTCACCTGCGCTGCACCGCCAACGCGGGACACCGAGACGCCCACGTCGACTGCGGGACGCTGGTTGGCGTTGAAGAGGTCCGACTGCAGGAAGATCTGGCCGTCGGTGATGGAGATGACGTTGGTCGGGATGTAGGCGGACACGTCGTTCGCCTTGGTCTCGATCAGCGGCAGGCCCGTCATGGAACCGGCACCGAGCTCGTCGGAGAGCTTTGCACAACGCTCCAGGAGACGGGAGTGCAAGTAGAAGACGTCACCCGGGTATGCTTCGCGTCCCGGCGGGCGGCGGAGAAGCAGGGACACGGCGCGGTAGGCTTCGGCCTGCTTGGACAGGTCATCAAACACGATGAGGACGTGCTTGCCGCCGTACATCCAGTGCTGGCCGATCGCGGAACCGGCGTACGGTGCCAGGTACTTGAAGCCGGCAGGGTCGGATGCGGGAGACGCCACGATGGTGGTGTACTCAAGCGCGCCGTTGTCCTCGAGGGTCTGGCGGACAGCGGCAATGGTGGATGCCTTCTGGCCGATCGCCACGTAGATGCAGCGGACCTGCTTGGTCACATCGCCGGAAGCCCAGTTGGCCTTCTGGTTGATGATGGTGTCAATCGCGATTGCCGACTTGCCGGTCTGGCGGTCACCAATGATCAGCTGACGCTGGCCGCGGCCGATCGGGATCATGGCGTCGATGGCCTTGAGACCGGTCTGCATCGGCTCGTGCACCGACTTGCGCTGCGTCACGCCGGGAGCCTGGAGCTCCAGGGCACGGGTGGTTTCAGCCTTGATCTCGCCGAGGTCGTCGATGGGCACGCCCAGCGGGTCGACAACGCGGCCGAGGAAGGCGTCGCCCACGGGCACGGACAGGACCTGTCCGGTGCGGTGGACTTCCTGGCCTTCTTCGATGCCGGTGAAGTCGCCGAGGATGATGACGCCGATTTCGCGGACGTCAAGGTTCTGGGCGAGGCCCAGGGTGCCGTCCTCGAAGCGCAGCAGCTCGTTCGCCATGACCGAGGGAAGGCCCTCAACACGGGCGATGCCGTCACTAGCGGTGGTTACGCGGCCGACCTCTACGCGTTCTGCGTTTCCGGGTTCGTAGGACGCCGCGAACTCGTTCAGCGCATTACGGACGTCGTCGGCGTTGATGGTCAATTCGGCCATCTGCAGTCCCTGCTCTCCTGTTTTGTGATCACCGTCAGGTGACCGGGGTTTCTATCAGTTTGGTTGTGCTTGTCCGGCTAGCCGGCCAGCTGGCGTTGCAGCTCGCCCAGGCGGCTGATGACCGAAGCGTCGAGCACTTCGTCACCCACCTGGACGCGGATGCCGCCAATGAGTGCCGGATCAACGTTGATGTTGACCTTCAGTTCCCGTCCGTACAGCGCGTTCAGGCCCGCCTGGAGGCGGGACAACTGCGTCGACGTCAGGGGACGGGTCACGCTGACCGTTGCAATCCAGCGCTGCTGCCGCTTGGCCGCCAACTCGGCGAACCGTTCCACCAGGCGCGTCGCCTTGATGCCGCGGGGCTGGGTGACTGCCTGGGTAATGAGGACTTTTGCTTCCTCACTGACACCGGGCACCAGCTTTTCGGCAAGGGCAGCCTTGGCGGCCCCGCTGGCCTGTGGTTCGGACAGAGCACGTTGTACCTCGTGGCTGGACGCCACGGTCTGGTTGAAGGAGAACAGGTCGTTCTCCAGTTCTTCCAGGCCAGTGATGCCGGAGGCAGAAACGGCCGACTTGTTTTCAGCAACGGAAATGACCACCGTTGCGGCAAGAGTCTCGAGTGCATCGCCGATGTCCCGCGCAGATGCCCAGCGTGAACCGGCCAATCCGCCCGCGACCTCTGCAGCATCAGCGGAGACTTTTCCGCCAACCAGCTGCCTGACCAGCGCCGACTTTTCGTCACCGTTACGGGACGGGTCAGTCAGGGCGCGGCGCAAGCCAGCCGAGCTGTCCACCATTCCCAGAATTCCGAAGAGTTCCTTTGCCAGCTGCAGCGACGCGGTGGGAAGCTTTACTTCCAGCGCGGTCAGCGCTGTTGCCAGCGATTCGCTCGATACGCCTGCCATTACTTAGCTGCACCTGCGCTCTGGGTCTCCAGATCTGCCAGGAACCGGTCCACGACCCGTGCTGCGCGGTCGTCGTCGTTGAGCGATTCGCCCACGATGCGGCCCGCAAGGGTGGTGGCCAGGGTGCCAACCTCGGAGCGCAGGGACACAACGGCCGCCTGGCGCTCGGATTCGATCTGTGCGTGTGCCTGCGCAGTGATGCGCGCAGACTCTGCAGCAGCCTTCTCCTTGAGGTCCGCGAGGATCTGCGCACCTTCGGCGCGTGCTTCCTCACGGATGCGGTTTGCTTCGGTGCGGGCGTCGGTCAGCTGCTGCTTGTACTCTTCGAGTGCAGCAGACGCCTCAGCCTGGGCTTTCTCAGCCTTGGCAATGCCGCCTTCGATGGCTTCGGCTCGCTCGGCAAAGGTCTTCTCGAACATCGGGACAACAAACTTGACCACGATGAACATGAGAATCGCGAAGCCAACCAGGACAACGCCCATTTCCCAAAGGTTGGGAACGAGGGGGTTAACCTTTTCGCCTTCAGTGGCGGCTGAGATGATCAGCTGATTCATATTTCACCCGTCCTTATCTACTCGGTTCTGAATGTTCGCTTCGCGCCAGGACTAGGAAAGGACGAAGGCGAAGACGAGACCAAGGATGGCGAGGGCTTCGGTCAGTGCCAGACCAAGGAATGCGATCGGCTGCAGCACGCGCTGAGCCTCCGGCTGACGTGCAACACCGTTGATGTAAGCGGCGAACACGAGACCCACACCGATACCACCGCCGATGGCCGAGAGACCGTAGCCGATGAGGTTGAGGGAGCCGTTGATTGTGCCTTCCATTTTTCTTCCTTTCAAGATGCCACCCATGTGGCAGGTTGTTTGGGTTGCTTCATCCCCGCGAGGGGAAGATTTGTGTGTGCCTGTCGGCAGGGCGCCTAGTGGCTGTCGGCGTGCAGGGCGCCTTCGATGTAGATCGCCGTCAGCAGTGTAAAGACGTACGCCTGCAGGACCATGATCAGGGCCTCAAGCATGTACATGGCGATCGCACCCGCGAGCACCAGGACCGAGGTGCCCTTCAGGAGGATGCTTTCCTGCATGACCAGGTATTCGATGCCGGAACCGGCGATCATCACGATGAGGTGGCCGGCGAGCATGGTGGCGAACAGACGGAGGCTGTGCGTTACGGGCCGGACGACGAAGTTCGAGATGATCTCGATCGGGATAACGATCGGCAGGATGAACCATGGAACACCCGACGGAACGGTGGCCAGCTTGAAGTAGCGCAGGCCGTTCTTCTTGACGCCGATGGCGATCCAGGTGAAGTAGACGATGCCGGCCAGGACGTAGGCTCCGCCGACGTGCGAGAACGTGGGGAGCTGGATGACCGGGATGGCGCCGTAGATGTTGTTCACCAGGATGAAGAAGAACAGGCTGAACAGCAGGGGCACGTACTTGATGAAGTCGCGGCCGCCGATGATGTCCTTGGCGATGCCGTTGCGGACGAAGCCGTATGCGGCCTCGCCGGCGAACTGGAGCTTGCCGGGTACCAGCTGCTGCTTGCGTGCAGCCAGCACGAAGAAGACGGCGATAAAGACGACAGAGAGGAGGACCAGCAGCATCTGCTTGGAGAATCCTTCTGCGGCACCCCACGGCAGGATTGCCGGCAAATGCATTTCGTTAATACCAGGAGGTGTAAACTCTCCTGAATCTTGGGCCGGGAGCGCAAGCGCGATCAACGCGTTTCCTCTCTGCAGTGTCCATCATTGGGCGTTGGGCGGGGAGCTGGGGCCTTGCGGCCTAACGCTCCCCCTGTGAAATTATTTGGCATTCGTGCCGCCGTCCTGGGACGGACCGCTGGCAGCAGGACGATCACCAGTGTTTTTGCGGGAACTGGTGAGGCCATGCATGTGGGAAAGGTAAAAACCTCCGACGGCTCCAAGCAGAGCGCCTGCGAGCACAATCCAGCGCGTTCCCCACAGAAAATCCAATCCCCACCCTATCAAACTCCAGACGATGATTCCGCCAATGATGTAGCTGAAGACGGCCATCCCGGCGTTGTATCCGCCGTCGGTGTTCTCGCTGGAGACGCCCGCGGCAGAACTGCCCTGCGCACGGTTGCCGTTGCCGGCAGCGTCACGTTTCCTTGAGTTACGCACGGGGCTCCCCTTTGTCCTCTGGATCGTTGTAGATCTGAAGGCGGACTTTGCTGAAACCATAGATTTCGGCCGCCTGCCACAGGACGACAGCCACTACGGCTCCGGCGACGAACCAGCGGCCTTGCAACCATTGGGGCGCCCCCAGTACAAACATCACAATGGCGAATCCCACGACTTTGATGAAGTAGGTGGCCACGAAGACGCCGATGGCCCCGGAGGGGTTGCTTCGTCCAACAAAGTGGCCAACCAGGAGGCTGATTCCAAAGAACAGCATCACCAGCAAACCGCCCAAGGCACTCGAAAGTGCGGCGGCGCCACCATTGAGGAACATCGCTGTTGCACCGCAGAGGACCAGGCCAACTGCCGCGGCAGCGGCGCTAATCTTTAGCAGGTGCAGCCACAGCGATGCGGTGGGACCGGAAGCACCAACATGTCCTTTGCCGGACGCAGGTCCGGGCTCGGCGTTGGAGGTCATTCGATCCCAATCGTCGGGGGCATTTGGCGGGGAGCCAGCAGGGTGGAGTGGCAGCTTGTGCTGCCCCTAAATTCTACACGAGATAGAAAATGTTTCCGCACGGCGTCACGTGGCGGGTTCCTCGCCGCTGCGGGACAGGTACGGCCACGCCGTGACGAGGCCCATGACCAGGGTGGCGAACAGGTCGACGGCGAGGACAATCTGCCAGGGAAAAATTGCAAAGGCGAGCCCGCCGAAGGACAGCACCACTGTCCAGAGGTACATGAGGATCACGGCCGTGCGGTGCGAATAGCCGATGTCGAGGAGTTTGTGGTGCAGGTGTCCGCGGTCCGCAGACCACGGCGAACGTCCGCGTGCGGTCCGGCGGACCACGGCGAGCCCCAGGTCCAGCAGAGGCAGGAAGAGCACAGCGAAGGGAAGCAGGATGGGGATGACCGTGGAAATACCGTTGGCGCGGTCATACAGGCCCGAGGTGATTTGCCCCGTGGACACCACACCTGCCGAGGCCATCAGCAGCCCGATCAGCATGGCCCCGGAGTCCCCCATGAAGATCTTTGAGGGGAACCAGTTGTGCGGCAGGAACCCGAGGCAGCCGCCTACGAGGACCGCCGTAATCAGCGTGGCAAGATCCGAGTAATCCAGCAGGACTGCATTGCGGTGCACCCAGTAGGCGGTGACGAAGAACGCCGTTCCGCCGATGACGGCCACTCCTGCCGCAAGACCGTCCAGGCCGTCGATGAAGTTGAAAGCGTTCATGGTGGTGACGATGAGCCCTGCGGTCAGCACCACCCGGAGCGTTCCGTTCTCCAGGTAGATGGGTTCCGGAACCCAGGGAACGATTGTCATCTGTACGCCCCAGGTGGCCACGGTAAGGGCAGCCACGCTCTGGCCGATGAGTTTCACCCACCAGCGGATGTCCAGGAGGTCATCGGCCACGCCCACCAGGACAATCACCGCGGCCCCGGCCAGCACTCCCCACGGCGAGAAATTGTTCCGGTAGATGTCCTTCACGAAGAAGGACTGGCTCGCGACGATCAGTGCCACCATCACACCCAGGAAGATGGCAACGCCGCCAAGCCTGGAAACGGGTGTGGAATGCATATCGCGGCTGCGGATGGGCTGGTGCAGTTCGAGCCTGTGGCCCACCACCCGGGCACCCCAGGTTGCGGCGTAGGACACGACGGCGGCAATCAGGCCCATGAGCAGGTACATGATCATGGGGTGATGGCCGTTTCAGAGTTGAGGGGGCCGGGAATGGACCGCCGCGCCGGCGGCAGGTCCGGGCCAGGTGGGCTCACTGGCCGGGAATCTGTTCTCCGATAAATGAAACTTCTCCGTCGCCGAGCGCGCAGCAGACAGTACGCAGATAGCCTTACGCAGTGCCTTACAGGGCTGTATTACAGTGGACTCTAGTCAAAGATACTAGCGCCAACGGCTTCATGGCTCCGCGCCACACTCGCGCAGAAGGAGCAGGGAAACCCCTGACAGCCATGCTGAAAGGACCCCCATGACCGCCCGCATTGCAGTTGCAGCCGTGACCTTCGACCGTCCGAAGGAGCTCTCGGTGCTGCTGGATTCGATCAAAGCCCAGACGGCCTCAGTGGACACCATTTGCCTCGTGGACAGTGGCACAACCCCCGCGCGCAGCATAGCGGAACAGCATTCCAACGTGGACTATGTCAGGTCAGAAGCCAACCTTGGCGGCGCTGGCGGGTTCGCCCTCGCAGCCCTCAAAGCGGTGGCCAGCGGTGCCAGGTGGATCTGGATGATGGATGACGACGCCGTGCCGGCCGATCCTGAATGCCTCGCCACCCTGGTGCGGGAGGCCGAAGCCCGCGACCTGGAGGCTGTGGTTCCGCTCGTGACGGCGCCAGGACAACCCGACAGGCTCTCCTTCTTTTTCCGGCTCGATGGCAAGGTCACCCACGACCGCGCCGAGGTGGAGAAATTGGGGTTCCTTCCCAACGACGGGCACTTCTTCAATGGAGCGCTCATCCGGTCCGACGTGTTCTTCAAGGTAGGCCTGCCCGACATGCGCCTGTTTATCCGGGGCGACGAAGTGGACTTCACCATCCGCCTCCGCCAGGCAGGGATCAGGTTCGGCACAGTCACCACCACGGCCATTACGCACCCGCACGCGTTTTCCGAAACCCAGCACGTGTACGGCGCCGGATGGCACGTCATCGTTCCGGAATCGGCCTTCAAGCGCTATTACTACTACCGCAACCGCGGGTACCTCATCCGCCGGTATTTCCGGGTCCGCTCGTTCGTTGCTGACGTAGGCGGCTACCTGGGCTACTTCCTGCAGCGCCGTGACCTTCCCGGGCTGCTGGGCTGGGCCAGGACGTTCAGCGCCGGCCTGCGCGGCAAAGGATTCGGCCCGCTGGAGGACCAGAAATTCTAGCGGCATTCCCCGCATGGGGGCTGCCGGAGGAGCCCGCTAGTCCTTGCGGGACAACCGGCGCGTTGCCAGAAGCCACAGCAGGACCCATGGCTCGCCGAAAACACGGTAGGCAACGCGGCGCGGGTGCAGCAGCAGCCGCCAGGCCCATTCAAGGCCCAGCCGGCCCAGCCAGCGGGGCGCCAGCTTCTGTATCCCGGCCAGCTGTTCGATGGCACCACCCACGGCGCAGTAGATGGCCGGCGGCAGGCCGTCGAGCCGACGCTGCAGCACCTCCTCCTGCAGGGGCATGCCCAGGCCCAACAACACCAACTGCGGCTGTTCGCGGTGCAGCCAGGCGACGGCGGCGTCCTCCAGTTCAGGGTTCCAGTCCTCGCCCGGAAAGCCTTCCACCCGCGCACCGGGAACGATGGTCCTCAGCCGGGCGACCGCACCGGAATTGGCTTCAATACCGGCGCCAACCACGGCAATCCGCTCAAGGCCGCGCACCTGGTCAAGGGCGGGCAGCCAGTCGGTGGAGCCGAGCCGGTAGTCCATGACGGGACCCGCCGCGTTGCCGGTCCTCCCCCACAGCCACAGCACCGGCGCCCCGTCCAGGAGCACAATGTCACTGGCCTCGTAAAGGCGGCGAAAACCGTCATCGGAGAGGGTGAGCGTGACGCTGTGGAGGTTGTGTCCCAGCACCGTCCGGGTGGAACCGTCCTCGATGAAGCGGCTGAGCTCCTCAATCAGCTCGGGAACCCGCAGCGGCGTGGCGTGGACGTCCAGGACAGGAATCTGCTGGCGGTCCAGTGCCATCAAGGCTGCTGTTCCCTGGCCGGTGTGGCGGCATCCGCCGGCTCGGGCTTCGCGGCAGCATCAGCGGTGGCGGACTCCGCAGCAACGGGCTCTGCGCCAAAGGACTCCACACCGGCAGATTCACCCTTGCCCGCATCGTTCCCCGCGTTCTCCGCACCTGCCGACTCCGCTGCCACGGCCGGCTCGGCCGCGTCCTCCTCGGCCATCGGAATTTCGCCGAGGCCCAGGACACCTGGAACGTGCTCGCGGAGCTGGTCGAGGCTGACCGCGCCGTTGCGGACAACGCGGAGGCGGGGTCCGGTGGCATCAACAATGGTGGAAGGAACAGCGTCTGCACCCTCGGCCGGGCGGAAGCCGCCTTCCAGGTAGACCTCCACGGAGTCCGCCAGCTGCTCGCGCGCCGCGGCGGCGGTCTGTGCCGGGGCGTGTCCGGTCCGGTTCGCGGAGGATACGGCCAAAGGCCCGGTGAGGGTCAGCAGCTCCTGCGCAATCTCATCGGCAGGCATCCGCAGCGCCACAGTCCCCTTGGTCTCGCCAAGATCCCAGTCCAGTGACGGCTGGGCGTGGAAAATGAGCGTCAGGCCGCCGGGCCAGAAGGCCTCCGCTAGCTTCCGGGCATCCGCGGAAATATCCGTGGCCAGCCCGTCCAGGGCGTTGATGCGGGGAATCAGCACGGGCGGCGGCATGGTGCGGCTGCGTCCCTTGGACACCAGGAGCATGGTGACGGCCTGCGGGGAGAATGCGTCCGCGGCGATTCCGTACACGGTGTCCGTGGGCAGGACCACGCATTTCTTCTCGCTGATGGCCCGCTGGGCGTGTTCAAGGGCCTCGGCGCGCTGGTCGTCGGTGCTGCAGTCGTAGGTTGTGGTCACAGGCCTATTCTTTCATTCCGTGTGGCCAGGTGCGGCAAGGAAGGCGCTGGTGGCGCGCTCTTTGCCGTTCAGGTCCACATGCGTGCTGATTCCGGTCCAGGCCCCCTGCCTGCCGAGCATGGCGGTGATCCAGCCCGCCTGGACTTCGGCGTGCTCCATCACGAAGTAGCCGCCGGGCCGAAGGAGCCGGGCAGCGGAGGCAGCGGCCGCCGTCGGGAGCTCCATACCGTCCGCTCCCCCGCCGTACAAAGCCTCCGGCGGGTCGTGCAGTGCCACTTCGGGTTCGTTGGGGATGGCTTCGGCCGGGATGTAGGGCGGGTTGGAAATGACGACGTCGAAGGTTCCGTTCAGCTCCGGAAGTGCGGTCCGCAGGTCCCCCAGGACGAGGTGGACGCCGAGGGGTTCGAGGTTCCGGGACGCCCACGCGTGGGCCAACGGACTGAATTCGACGGCGTGGACTTCGGCGCCGGGAACTTCATGCGCGATGGAGCCTGCGATTGCGCCGGATCCTGTCCCGAGGTCCACGATCCGCGGGGAGTCCATTCCGGCCACATGGTCGATCACCAGCTGGACCACAGATTCAGTCTCTGGACGGGGAATGAAGACACCCGGGCCTACCGCCAGTTCCAGATACCTGAAGTGGGCCACCCCGGTGATGTGCTGGAGGGGTACACGGCCTGCCCGCTCGGCGACAAGTTCGTCGTACCCCTCGGGCGCCGGGGTGTCACCGAGCATCAGGGCGCGGAGCCGGCCCAGGCCGACCTGAAGCAGGTGGTCGGCGAGGAGTTCGGCGTCGACGCGGGGGCTGGGCACACCGGCCTCGCTGAGGACGGCGGTAGCCGCACTGACGGCGTCAGCGAGGGACTGGCCTGCACTCATACTGAGGACTAGTCGCCGATGGCGTCCAGGCGTGCCTGTTCGTCCATCTCGATGGCAGACTGGATGACCGGTTCCAGGTCCCCATTCATGACCTGGTCCAGGTTGTACGCCTTGTAGCCCGTGCGGTGGTCCGCGATCCGGTTCTCCGGGTAGTTGTAAGTGCGGATCCGCTCGGAGCGGTCCATGGTACGGATCTGGGATTTCCGCTGCTCGGAGTTGGCGGCGTCAATCTGCTCCTGCTGGTGTGCGAGGATGCGTGCACGCAGCACGCGCATGCCTGCTTCACGGTTCTGCAGCTGCGACTTTTCGTTCTGCATGGCCACCACGATGCCCGTGGGAAGGTGCGTGATGCGGACGGCGGAGTCCGTGGTGTTGACCGACTGGCCACCCGGGCCGGAGGACCGGTAGACGTCGATCTTGAGGTCGTTCTGGTTGATTTCGAGCTCTTCGGGCTCGTCCACCTCGGGGAGGACCAGCACGCCGGCGGCAGAGGTGTGGATTCGGCCCTGGGACTCGGTCACCGGGACGCGCTGGACGCGGTGCACGCCGCCTTCGAACTTGAGCCGTGCGTAGACGCCCTCAGCGGGGTCATTGGAGCTGCCCTTGACGGCCACCTGGACGTCCTTGTATCCGCCCAGGTCAGACTCCGTGGAGGAGATGATTTCGGTCTTCCAGCCACGGGACTCCGCGTATCGGGTGTACATGCGCAGGAGGTCGCCGGCGAACAGCGCGGCTTCATCGCCGCCTTCGCCGCCCTTGACCTCGAGGATCACGTTGCGGGCGTCGTCCGGATCGCGCGGGATCAGCAGTCGCCGAAGCTTCGCCGCAGCGGTCTCAAGGGATGCCTCCAGCTCGGGAACCTCTGCAGCAAACTCGGGATCCTCAGCTGCCATCTCCTTGGCAGCGGAAAGATCGTCCCGCAGCGCCTCCCAGCGGTGGTAGGCCTCCACAATGCCATTGAGCTGAGCCGACCGCCGCCCCAGCTTCCGGGCAAGCCGCTGGTCAGCATAAACAGCAGGATCCCCCAGCTGCGCCTGAATGGAGTCATGCTCATCAAGCAGGCCCTGTACGGACTCAAACATTTATAAACCTCTTTCGACTTGTACAAGTCTAATGACGCATACAGCGGCAGGTGACGTGCGACCGCCGTCGCATATTTTGCCGGCCAGGGAGTGGCATCGGGCCTATCGGAGCGTTGCGGCTGACGTACGCAGTACGTCAGCCGCAACGCGAAGGGGCGGGGCCGGCAAAATATGCGACGGCCCCACCCCTGTAACGCAGCTACTTGTCGTTATCCGACTTAGCGCCAAGCGTCGTCTTCTGTACCTGCATGAGGAACTCGACGTTGCTCCCGGTTTCCCGGATCTTGTTGGTCAGCAGCTCAAGGCTCTGCTGCGTTTCGAGTCCGGAGAGGACGCGGCGCAGCTTCCACATGATCTTGACTTCCTCGGGCGAGAGCAGGTTCTCTTCGCGGCGGGTGCCCGATGCGTTGACGTCCACGGCGGGGAAGATGCGCTTGTCTGCCAACTGGCGGGACAGGCGCAGTTCCATGTTGCCGGTGCCCTTGAACTCTTCGAAGATGACTTCGTCCATCTTGGAGCCGGTCTCGACGAGGGCGGTGGCCAGGATGGTGAGCGAGCCGCCGTTTTCGATGTTGCGGGCTGCACCGAAGAAGCGCTTCGGCGGGTACAGCGCGGCGGAGTCGACACCACCGGACAGGATGCGGCCGGAGGCCGGTGCTGCCAGGTTGTAGGCACGGCCCAGGCGGGTCATGGAGTCCAGGAGGACCACCACGTCCATGCCCATTTCCACGAGGCGCTTGGCGCGTTCGATGGAGAGTTCGGCCACGGTGGTGTGATCGTCTGCGGGACGGTCGAAGGTGGAGGCAATGACCTCTCCCTTGACGGTGCGCTGCATATCCGTGACTTCTTCGGGACGTTCGTCAACCAGCACCATCATGAGGTGGACCTCAGGGTTGTTGGTGGTGATCGCGTTGGCGATGGACTGCAGGATGAGCGTCTTGCCGGCCTTCGGCGGTGAGACGATCAGGCCACGCTGGCCCTTGCCGATGGGAGCCACGAGGTCGATGACCCGGGGACCGATCTTCTTGGGGTCCGTTTCGAGGCGCAGGCGCTCTGACGGGTAAAGCGGGACCAGCTTGGCGAATTCGACGCGGTCCTTGAGCTCTTCGGCGGTCTTGCCGTTAACGGACGTGACGCGGACCAGGGCGTTGAACTTCTGGCGGGTGGACTGCTGGTTGCGGTCTTCGCCATCGCGCGGTGCACGGATGGCGCCGACGACGGCGTCACCCTTGCGCAGGTTGTACTTCTTGACCTGTGCCAGCGAAACGTAAACGTCGTTGGGGCCCGGCAGGTAGCCGGAGGTGCGGATGAACGCGTAGTTCTCCAGGACGTCCAGGATGCCCGCGACGGGCAGGAGAACGTCGTCCTCGGTGACCTCGACGTCGTCGACGTCCGGGCCCTGGTTGCGTCCGCGGCGGCGGTCGTTGCGGTCGCGGAAGCGGTCGTTGCGGGAGCTGTTGTCCCGGTCCTGGCCACCGGAGCGGTCGTTCCGGTCGTTCCGGTCGTTGCGGTCGCGCCGGTTGCGGCGGTTCCGGCGGCTGCTGCCGTCGGTGTCATCTCCGTCGCGGTTGTCACGGCTGTTATCGCGCTGCCCGGCGTCACGGCTGTTATCGCGCTGGCCGGCGTCACGGCTGTTATCGCGCTGCCCGGCGTCACGGCTGTTATCGCGCTGGCCGGCGTCACGGCTGTTGTCGCGCTGGCCGGCGTCGCGGCCGCCATCGGCATCGCGGTTGTCGCGGCCGCCACGGCTGCGGTCGCGGCGGTCATTGCGCTGGCCGGCATCCACGGTCTCGGTGGACTCGGAGCGCTGTTCAGCAGCTTTCTGGTCCGTGCTGGCCTGATCGGCGGCCTTGGGTTCGCCGGCCGGCTGCTCCGCGGGAGTTTCGGCGGGAGTCTCCTGGGCGGCGGCTTCGCCACGGCGGCGGTTGCGGGTACGGGGCTGGCGGCGCTCGGGGGCAGCTTCGGCGGCTTCCGCAGCAGGAGCGTTCGACTGCGCTGCAGCAGCTTCCGCAACGGGCGCCGCTTCACCTGCGGGAGCGGTTTCGGCAGCGGGGGTCACTACAACACCGTCGCTGCCGGCTCGGCGGCTGCGGCCGCGGCGGGCACGGGTGCCTTCAGCGGCCGGTGCTTCGGCAGCCTCAGGTGCGGCGGCCGGAACGGAAACAGCGGGAGCGGCAACGGGCGCGGTAACCTTTTCAGCCGCCCTGGCCGGTGCCTTCGTGGTGGGAGTGCCGGCACGGTGGGCAGAGATTGCAGCCACCAGGTCCCCCTTGCGCATGCGGGAACCGCCCGAGATTCCAAGCTGGCTGGCCAAGGCCTGCAGCTGGGCGAGCTTCAGGCCTGCAAGGCCGCTGCTCTTGGCGGGTGCTGCCGGTGACTCGGCAACAGAAGATGATAGTTCCACAGCTGGTGACAGCTCAGTGGTTTCGGTCACGAAGGATCCTTCCCCCTCGACGGCGTCCGGACTGGGAGCTGGACGCGATGATTTGATCTGGGCTGCAGTTCAGATCTGCAGCCGCATTTTGCGGCCTTGCCGGTTGGATTTCGGCCAGCAGGGCCGGTACTGATTCACCTTCCGTACCGCCCGTGGCGGAACGGAGGACTGACGCGTGGGGGGCAGTTGGATGCTGCAAATTCCTGCGACAGACCAAGCAGGTGGCACCGGAATAGATTCGCAGTAGGAGATCAGTTGCAACTGAGTGCAGAAGCAGATCAGATAGGCGGAATTACCGCCGGTGCACGTCCACCTTAGCACCTTCCACGTCCACAGCGAGCTTCAGCACGCGCCAGTTCACTTCCGGCGTGTTGGCTCCTGTAAACGCGCTGATGAACGCCAGGACGTCGGCTGCTTCCGGCTCGCCGTTGGCCAGTACCAGCACGGTGGGTCCGGCACCGGAAACCACTGCGGCATGGCCCGCCCGCCGCAGCGCTGCAATCAATGCCGCACTGGGCCGCATGGCCGACGCACGGTAGCTCTGGTGCAGGTAGTCCTCCGTGCCAGCCAGCAGGAATCCTGGATCCCGGGTCAGGGCGTGGATCAGCAGCGCGGCCCGGCCGGAGTTCATGGCAGCCGCGTGGTGTCCCACCGAGGCGGGCAGGAGGGCCCGCGCCGCTTCGGTGGACAATTCAAAGTCCGGAACAGCCACGATGGGAACCACTGTTCCGGCCACCTCGGCGCGGGTGCTGCTGTACTGGTCACTGTCCTGCCATGACAGCGCCAGTGCGCCGTAAATCGCCGGTGCGACGTTGTCCGGGTGGCCTTCCATCTCGCTGGTGAGCTGCAGGATCCAGTCCCGGCCGCGCCGGCTTTCCGCTGGAACCATGGCATTTGCGGCCGACACTGCCGCCACCACTGCCGACGCGGAGGAGCCCAGCCCCCTGCCGTGCGGGTTGACGTTTTCCGCCGTCACCTTCAGGCCGCCGTGGCGGAACCCGAGCCGTTCGAAGGCCGCGTCCATGGCCCGGATCACCAGGTGGCTGCCATCCCGCGGCAGGGTGTCTGCCCCTTCGCCACGCAGATCAAAGACGAGTTCGTCCGTGTCCAGGCTCTCCACCGTCAGGGTGTCGTGCAGGGCCAGGGCCATTCCGAGGCTGTCATATCCCGGGCCCAGGTTGGCCGTGGTGGCCGGGACCCGGACCGTTACGCGCTGGCCGGGCTCAATGAGTTGCAGTCCGACGGCGGCCTGCGAGGTGGCGTTCAAGGCTATTTTTCTTCCAGTCCCAGTTCAGCAGCAACAGTGACGACGTCGTTGGAAACCTTGACCGGCTGGACGTCGCTGCCGTCCTCGGTGCGCAGTGCCCACTGGGGATCCTTGAGCCCGTGTCCGGTGACCGTGATGACGATGGTCTTCCCGGACGGGACCTCACCGGCTGCGTGCTTCTTGAGCAGTCCGGCGACACCCGCGGCGGAACCGGGCTCAACGAAGACGCCTTCCTTGGCGGAAAGCCAGCGGTGTGCGGCCAGGATCTCCTCGTCGGTCACGGCATCGATCAGGCCTCCGGACTCGTCGCGGGCGCCTACGGCACCGTCCCAGGAGGCGGGGTTGCCGATCCGGATGGCAGTGGCGATGGTGTCCGGTTCGGTGATGGGGTGGCCGGCAACGAACGGCGCGGCACCGGCGGCCTGGAAGCCCCACATGGTGGGCGTCTTGGTGGACACTGCGGGAAGCGTGCCGGCGGTTTCGGACTCGTACGGTGCGGAGTACTCCTTGTAGCCCTTCCAGTACGCGGTGATGTTGCCGGCGTTGCCCACGGGGAGTACGTGGATGTCCGGGGCGTCGCCGAGGGCGTCAACAACCTCGAACGCTCCGGTCTTCTGGCCCTGGATGCGGGCGGGATTCACCGAGTTCACCAGGAAGACGGGGTAGGACTCCCCCAGCTTGCGGGCGATGTCCAGGCAGTTGTCGAAGTTGCCGTCCACCTGCAGCAGCGTGGCCCCGTGCGCAATGGCCTGGCTCAGCTTGCCCATGGAGATCTTTCCTTCGGGCACCAGGACGGCGCACTTCAGTCCCGCTGCCGTTGCGTAGGCGGCCGCGGAGGCGGAGGTGTTGCCGGTGGAGGCGCACACCACTGCCTTGGCGCCGGCCTCGACGGCGGCGGTCATGGCCATGGTCATGCCGCGGTCCTTGAAGGAGCCGGTGGGGTTCATGCCCTCAACCTTGAGGTACACCTCGGAGCCGGTGAGCTCGGAGAGCTTCTGTGCGTGCACCAGCGGAGTGCCGCCTTCGCCCAGGGTGATGACCCGGGTGGATGCCGTGACGGGCAGGCGGTCAGCGTATTCGCGGATGACGCCGCGCCATTGGTGAGCCACTTAGACTCCTTCTACCCGCAGAACGGATGTAACTGAATTGATGACGTCAAGGCCCTTCACAGCCTCGACGGTGGCCGCAAGGGCGGCCTCGGACGCGCGGTGGGTGACGATCCTTAGTTCGGCGGATTCCACGTTGGACTCCGCGTCGCGGTGGATGGTCTGCCGCATGGTTTCGATGGAGACACCGTTCCCGGCGAACAGCTGGGCGATCCTGGCCAGGACGCCGGGCTGGTCCGCGACGTCGAGTCCGATGTAGTAGCTGGTGACCGAGGCGTCGATAGGCAGCGCCGGGACGTGGCCGGTGGTGGTTTCGGTGCGCTGGGGTCCGCCAAGGACCAGGCGACGGGCGGCGGAGACGAGGTCACCCAGGACGGCAGACGCCGTCGGCGTGCCACCGGCACCCTGTCCGTAGAACATCAGCTCGCCGGCATTTTCCGCCTCGATGAACACGGCGTTGAAGGCGCCGCGGACGGCAGCCAGGGGGTGCTCGCGGGGCAGCAGCGTGGGGTGCACGCGGACGGACACGCCGTCGTTGCCCTCAGCATCTGCCAGCTTCTCGGCGATCGCCAGCAGCTTGATGACAAAGCCGGCGTCCTTGGCCGCAGCGATGTCTGCCGCAGTGACGGAGGTGATCCCCTCGCAGTGGACGTTGTTCAGCGCGAAGCGGGTGTGGAAGGACAACGTTGCGAGGATGGCGGCCTTGGCGGCGGCGTCATGGCCTTCGACGTCGGCTGTCGGGTCGGCTTCCGCGTAACCGAGGCGCTGCGCTTCGGCGAGGGCGTCGGCGAACTGGGCACCCGTTGAATCCATCTGGTCAAGGATGAAGTTCGTGGTGCCGTTGACGATGCCCAGTACCCGGGTGATCCGGTCGCCGGACAGGCTGTCCCGGATGGGCCGCAGGATGGGAATCGCACCGGCGACGGCGGCCTCGAAGGACAGTTGCACGCCGGCTTTGTCCGCTGCTTCATACAGCGTGGGGCCGTCCTGCGCGAGCAGGGCCTTGTTGCCGGTGACCACGCAGGCACCGTTGGTGAGCGCGGAGAGGATCAGCGTGCGGGCCGGTTCGATGCCGCCCATCAGTTCGATGACCAGGTCGGCATCCTTGACCAGGGTCTCGGCGTCCGTGGTGAACAGTTCCTGCGGCAATTCGACGTCGCGCTTGGAGTTCACGTTGCGCACGGCGATGCCGCTGAGTTCCAGCCGCGCGCCGGTGCGGGCGGCGAGGGCGTCGGCGTCCTCAATGAGGATCCGCGCAACCTGGGCCCCAACGTTGCCACAGCCCAGAAGGGCTACTTTCAGGGTTCGCATTTCCGTCATTCAGGCTCCCATGTCGCGGTTCAGCAGATCTTCTTCGGTTTCCCCGCGGACAATCAGCCGGGAAGATCCGTCGCGCACCGCGACAACGCCCGGCCGGGCCAGATAGTTGTAGTTGCTCGAGAGGGCCCAGCAGTAGGCGCCGGTTCCCGGTACAGCAAGCAGATCACCGGCTGCCACGTCCCCGGGCAGATATACATCTCTAACAACTATGTCGCCGCTCTCGCAATGTTTGCCCACCACTCGGGACAGCTGCGGGGCGGCCGTGGAGGTGCGCGAGGCAAGGACGGCCGAATAATCGGCGTCGTACAGCACCGGGCGGGCGTTATCGCTCATGCCGCCGTCCACTGAAACATAGCGTCGGGGATACGTAACGTTGTTGTCTGCGTCACCATCGTCCGACGCAGTCGCATCGACGCGGACGGTCTTGAGCGTACCCACTTCGTACAACGTGAAGGTGGTGCTGCCAACGATCGCGCGGCCCGGCTCGATGGAGATGCGCGGCGCCTTGATGGCCAGCTCGGCGCAGGTGGAACGCACGACGGCGGCCATCGCCGCCGCGATCTCCGCTGCGGGGCGGGGGGTGTCCACCGGCGTGTAGGCAATGCCGTATCCGCCGCCGAGGTCCAGCTCGGGCATGGTGATGGAGTACTTCTCCTGCATGGCTGCGAGGAAGCGCAGGAGCTTTTCCGCTGCCAGGGCGAAACCGTCCGGCTCGAAGATCTGCGAGCCGATGTGGCAGTGCAGGCCGAGCAGCTCGATGCCCGGGTGGGCCGATGCTGCGGCCACAGCTTCCTCCGCTGCGGAGAGCCCTGCCTGGTCCGTGGTGTCTGCGGCCATGGAGAGGCCGAATTTCTGGTCCTCGTGGGCAGTGGCGATGAATTCATGGGTGTGCGCGTGGACGCCCGGAGTGAGCCGGAGCATGACCTTGGCCTTCCGGCCACTGGCCCCGGCGATGTCCCCTACCCTGACCAGCTCGTCCAGGCTGTCCACTACGATGCGGCCCAGGCCCATGTCCAAAGCCCGGGTGATCTCGGCGTCGGACTTGTTGTTGCCGTGCAGCGCAACCCGCTCCCCTGCGATGCCGGCGCGGGCGGCCACGGCGAGTTCACCGCCGGACGCGGTGTCCAGGCGGAGCCCTTCCTCTTCAACCCACTTCACGACGGCGGTGCACAGGAAGGACTTACCGGCGTAGTACACATCCACGCCACCGCAGATATCGGCGAAGGCGGCGTCGAAGGAGTCCTTGAAGGCGCGGGCACGGGCACGGAAATCGGCCTCGTCCATCACGAAGAGGGGTGTGCCGAACTGCTCTTTGAGCTCTTGTACGTCAACTCCGCCCACAGTGAGGGCGCCGGCACTGTTCCGGTCCACGCTGCCTGCCCACATGGGTTCGTGCAGCTCATTCAGGTCGGCCGGGACCTGCAGCCATTCGGGGGCCAGCGGGGACGCCGCGTGCCCGGCGTGCACAGTGCTTCCAGCGTTTGTCATGGCACTCACATCCGTTCCGGAGCGGAGACGCCCAGGAGGTCCAGGCCGTTGGCGAGGACCTGGCTGGTGGCGTCGTTGAGCCACAGCCGCGTGCGGTTGGTATCGGTGACGGCTTCGTCTCCCATGGGTGCGATCCGGCAGGCGTCATACCAGCGGTGGTAGGCACCGGCGATGGTTTCGAGATGCCGTGCCACGCGGTGGGGTTCACGCAGCTCCGCGGCCTTGGCCACCACCGACGGGTAGCTGCCCAGGAAGGAGAGCAGCTCGTTCTCGGTGGCGTGGTCCAGCAGGGACGCATCGAAGCTGTCCGCGCCGTCCACCTGGCGTTCCACGCCGGCTGCCACCGCGTTGCGCGCGGCACCGCGGGATCGGGCGTGGGCGTACTGCACGTAGAACACGGGGTTTTCGTTGCTGTTCTTTTTCAGCAGCTCCGGGTCCAGGGTCAGCGGGGAATCCGCCGGGAAGCGGGCCAGCGAGTAGCGGACCGCGTCCTTGCCCAGCCAGTCGATGAGGTCCTTGAGTTCGATGATGTTGCCCGCGCGCTTGGAGAGCTTGGCCCCGTTGACGGAGACGAGCTGGCCGATCAGCACCTCGATGTTGACCTCGGGATCGTCCCCGGCGGCGGCGGCGATGGCCTTGAGGCGGTGGATGTAGCCGTGGTGGTCGGCGCCCAGCAGGTAGATCTTCTCGGTGTAGCCGCGGTCCTTCTTGGAAAGGTAGTAGGCGGCGTCCGCGGCGAAGTAGGTGGGCTCGCCGTTGGCGCGGATCATGACGCGGTCCTTGTCATCGCCAAAGTCGGTGGTGCGCAGCCAGACCGCACCGCCGTCGTCGAACACGTGGCCCTGCTCGCGCAGGCGCGCCACGGCATTTTCGATCGCGCCGGCGTCGTGCAGCTCCTGCTCGGAGAAGAAGACGTCAAATTCGACGCCGAAGTCCGCGAGCGTGGCCTTGATGTCCTTCATCTGGGCTTCGTAGGCGGCAGCGCGGATGACCGGCAGGGCGGCGACCTCGGTGAGCTCGCGGATGTCCGGGTGCGCCGTCAGGACCTCATGGCCAAGGTCTGCGATGTACTGGCCCGGGTAGCCGCCGTCGGGGACGGGCAGGCCGTGCAGGCGGGAGTACACGGAGTTGGCGAACGTGTTCATCTGCGAGCCGGCGTCGTTGATGTAGTACTCGGCGGTGACGTCGGCGCCCGAGGCGCGCAGCACCCGGGCGATGGCGTCGCCGAGCGCGGCCCACCGCGTATGGCCGATGTGCAGCGGCCCGGTGGGGTTGGCCGAGACGAATTCCATGTTGACGGTGTGGCCTGCGAGCGCGGTGTTGGTGCCGTACTGTGTGCCGGCCTCGACGATGGCCTTGGCAAGTGCACCGGCGGCAGCAGCGTCGACGGTGATGTTCAGGAACCCCGGCCCGGCAATGTCCACGGCGGAAACGCCGCTGATCGTCTTCAACCGTGCGCTGAGGATGGTGGCGAATTCGCGGGGATTCGTGCCGGCCTGCTTGGCGAGCTGCAGCGCGATGTTGGTGGCCCAGTCGCCGTGGTCCCGGTTCTTGGGTCGCTCCACGCGCACGTCCCCGGGGACGGCTGATTCTGCCAGGGCGATTTCGCCGGCGGCGACGGCGTCCTTCAGGCATGCGGATATGGCGAGGGAGAGTTCTTCGGGAGTCACCCTTCTAGGGTACCGGGGGCCAGTCACAGCAAAGAATTGCGGGCCTTTGCTTCGTCAGGCTTCCGCAAAGGACGCCTCCAAGGAAAACCCAGAGAATGCACAGGGTTGAACCAATATGGTGGTTTCAGCGTTGACAAGGTCGTAACGTCCGCCGATACCTGTGATCCCCTACGAAACGAGAGCCTTCATGAGACCCTCAGCACTGAACCGACCAGTACGCAAGAGCATCTATGTTGGAATCGCCGGGCTGTCCCTCATGGGCACGGTGGCCGGCTGCGCCCCCTCGGCGGCCGAAAACAACCCAGTCTCGACCGCGGGTGGCGCCTCTGCTGCCGCAACCACACCTTCCGCAGGGGAATCTGCCCTTGCCAGCAGTGGTTCGAGCTACAAGGACGGTACCTACAGCGCGGACGGCACCTACGTCTCGCCCAACGGGAACGAAACGGTGGGCGTGCAGCTGACCCTGGCGTCGGGCAAAGTGACGGACGTCCAGATCACCCAGCACCCGTCCAACCCCAACACCCGCAAGTTCCAGGGCGAGTTTGCCGGCGGCATCGCCGCCCAGGTGGTGGGCAGGAACATCGAGGACCTCAACGTGTCCAAGGTGGCCGGGTCGTCCCTGACCAGCGGTGGCTTCAACCAGGCCGTGGAGCAGATCAAGTCGGAGGCGCAGTAGGCGGTGCCGCACGGGGACTGGGCTGCTTTTTCCTTCGAGGGAATCGGGACGCACTGGGAGGTTTCCACGCCGCACGTCCTTGCGCCGTCCGCACAGCAGGACCTGCTGGCCCTCGTGGAGAAGTTCGACGCCGCCTGGTCCCGTTTCCGCACCGACTCACTGGTCAGTGCAATGGCCCGGAAGCCCGGCAGCTACAGCTTTCCCGCAGAAGCTGCCGGGCTCGGGGAACTGTACAGGACGCTGTACGGGCTGACCGGTGGCGCCATGACGCCGCTGGTGGGCGCAAGCCTTGAGCGCCTGGGCTATGACGCCGCCTATACCCTCCGGCCGTCGGGTGGCCCACTGCCGGCCCCGCGCTGGGAGAACATCCTGGACTGGAACGGAACCTCGATCAGCACCACCGCTCCGGTAGTGCTGGACGTCGGGGCAGCCGGCAAGGGCCTGCTGGTTGATGTGCTGGCGTCCGCCCTGGAGGCCGGCGGTGTGGAGGCCTTCATGGTGGACGCCAGCGGCGACCTGCTGGTCCGCGGCCCGGGTACCGTCCGGGTGGGGCTCGAACATCCTTATAACCCGGCCCAGGCCATCGGCGTGGTGGAACTGTGCGGCAGGGCACTGTGCGCTTCCGCCGCCAACCGCCGGGCCTGGGGCGACGGACTTCACCATGTCCTTGACGCGACCACCGGGCAACCGGTCCGTACCGCCGTCGCCACCTGGGCGCTGGCGGACACCGCCGCTGTGGCCGATGCCCTCGCCACCGCCCTCTTTTTCGTCCCCGGCGCCGTGCTCGAGGAGTCATTCGACGTTTCCTGGCTGACGGTTTTTTCCGACGGCAGCGCCGCCTTTTCCGCAGAATTCGAAGGGACACTGTTTGCATGAGCACCGTTGAGACGCCGTCCGCCGGCCCGGCACCCACCATTGCCGGGCGGCTGGACACCGTGCTTGGCCGCTTCACGATGTACCGGCTCATCCTGCTGGTCCTGTCGGGCCTGGTGGCGTACAGCCTGCTGCTGGACGTGCTGGGATGGCTGACGTTCGGCATTCCGGAGATGCTGGCACACCTGGCCCTGTGCCTCCTGCTGACCTACGCCTCGAACCGTGCGCTGGCGGCGTTGTTCAGGGTACGCCCGCACTCCGAGTCCGCCCTCATCACCGGCCTGCTGCTCTACTTCCTGTTCTGGCCGTCGTTCCAGGCCATGGACGTCGCCGGCGTGGCATTGGCCTGTGTCCTTGCCTCCGCATCGAAATACGCACTGGCGTGGCGGGGCAGGCACGCCTTCAATCCGGCAGCCCTCGGAGCCTTCGTAACTGGCCTGACCGGACTCAATATCGCCACCTGGTGGGCGGCCACGCCGGCCATGCTGTGGCTGCTGGTTCCCGGCGTCCTGCTGGTCCTGTACCGGACCCGGAAGGTCCTGATGGCCTCGGTGTTCACGTTGGTTGCAACGTCGATCATCACGATGGAACTGCTTCGGGCCGGTATGGGCGTGGGGACGGGTGCCTGGCAGGCACTGGCTCAGCGTCCTGTGCTGTTCTTCGTGGGCTTCATGCTGTCGGAACCCCTGACGCTGCCGCCGCGCCGCTGGCAGCAGCTGTCCCTGGCGGCAGTGGTTGGCGTGGTGTTCGCAGTCCCGTACAACTTCGGCTTCATTGCCAATTCACCGGAGGCTGCCCTTCTGGTGGGCAACCTTGCGGCCTTCCTGCTGGGCCAGCGCGGCGGCGTAAGGCTCCGCTTTGCCTCCAGCCGGCCACTGACGCCCAGCACCACCGAATTCTCGTTCATGCCGTCGCGTCCCATACGGTTCCTCCCCGGCCAGTACATGGAGCTGGACCTGCCGCACGCGAAAACCGACGGCAAGGGCAGGCGGCGCGTGTTCAGCCTTGCCGGCTCGCCAAGGGAGCGCCTCGTGAAATTCGGCGTCCGTACTGCCGAACCCCTTTCTGCGGCCAAAAAGGTCCTGCTGGGGTTGCAGCCCGGTGATGAGCTCACGGCCACGTCCGTGGGTGGCGACTTTGTCCTGTCCCGGGATCCGAACCGCCCGGTGCTCCTGGTCGCTGCGGGTATCGGCATCACGCCGTTCCTCTCGCACGTTGCCTCCGGCGCCCTTGAGGAGCGCGACGCGGTAATGGTCCTGCTGGCCAGGAGCGCGGACGACGTCGCCTACGCGGACGAACTCCGGGCTTCGGGTGTCCGGGTCCTGGTCCGCACTGCCGACGGCTCAGAGCCGCCGCAGGGCCTCGACGCGGCGCCCGCCGGCAATTCCAGGCTCGACGCAGCCGGGCTGAAAGCCCTCGTCCCCGACATCGCAGACCGCGATGTGTACGTGTCCGGCTCGCCCGCCAGTGTGGCGTCGCTGCGGCACGCGGCGCGCCAGGCGGGGGCACGGCGCGTTCACGTGGACTCTTTCTCGGGGTACTGATGCCACGGGGTACTGATGCGCGTGGCTCAGTGTGCCCGGGCGGGCCGCTGCGGCCCGGCCAGGGATTGGCCGGGCTTGAACCCGAGCCGATTTTCCTTTGCGGGGCACCTTCCTGCTAAGCTCTAGGACGTCCCGCCAGCAACGGCAGGAACCCCGGATTGCCCTCGTAGCTCAGGGGATAGAGCGTCTGCCTCCGGAGCAGAAGGTCGTAGGTTCGAATCCTATCGAGGGCACAGCAAACCCCGCCGTCCAGTACGGCGGGGTTTTTTGTTTAACCCGCCGTACAGCAAGGCCGCCCTGCCATGCGTGCACAGCCGCGGCTGCTGCCTGCCGTGCGGCGGGAACGTGGCTGCCGTGTGGCTGCCGCCAAATGTCGGTGCCTCCTCCTAACCTGAAGTTACCTAGTTGAGGGGGTACGCCATGCACGTTCCGTTCTGCACCATCGTTCCGCCGTACCTGCTGCGGCGCCTTGCCCGGCAGGACGCACCGGAGTACTCCGCCGCCGCCCGGGCTGCCAGGGAAGCCCTGGTCCATGTGAAGAGTGTCCAGGCGGCCCGGATAACCGCCCGGCCGGAGACCACCGCCGGGATGCTGGCCGCCATGCCGGGCCCGGCAATCCGGACTATTTATGACGCCCATGGCGCGGAATCCCTCCCCGGAAAACTGGTGCGGAAGGAAGGCGAACCACAGACCGGAGACGCCGCTGCCGATGAAGCCTATGACGGCCTGGGCCATACCCACCGCCTCTACGCCGACGTCTTTGGCCGGGACTCCATTGACGGCCGCGGGCTCCCGATGGACGCCACGGTGCATTTCGGCAAGCTGTACGACAATGCTTTCTGGGACGGTAAGCAGATGGTCTTTGGTGACGGCGACGGCGCCGTCTTCCAGCGGTTCACCGCCTCACTGAGCGTCATCGGCCACGAACTGGCGCACGGCGTAACGCAATTTTCCGCCGGCCTGGCGTACCGCAACCAGGCCGGCGCCCTGAACGAGTCCATGTCGGATGTCTTCGGCGCACTGGTGGAGCAGTACGTCAAGGGCCAATCCGCGGCGGACGCCAGCTGGCTCATCGGCGAGGGACTCTTCACCCCGGACGTGCAGGGGCAGGCGCTGCGCTCCATGAAGTCCCCCGGAACGGCATACGACGACGATGTGCTGGGCAAGGATCCCCAGCCTGATTCCATGGACGGCTACGTCCGGACCAGCGCTGACAACGGCGGCGTCCACATTAACTCAGGCATCCCCAACAGGGCGTTCTACCTCGTGGCCCAGGCCCTGGGCGGGAACGCCTGGGACGCGCCGGGGAGGATCTGGTACGAAACCCTGACCGGTGGCTCGCTTCCCACCACGGCCACCTTCACCGTCTTTGCCCGCGCCACGCTCGCCGCGGCGGTGGAACTTTTCGGCTCGGACAGCCCGGAGCATGACGCCGTCCGGCAGGCGTGGGAAACTGTGAAGGTCAAGCTTTAACAGATGCCTGGCTGCCGGATTCCAGGCCGCCAGGCTGAGCGGAAGCCCCAGGAACCAGGCCATGAAGATCAGTGTGGAGCGCACGGGCGGCATCGCGGCGATCACCAGGGTGTGGACCGTGGATGCCCGGTCCGAGACCGCCATCAACCAGTGGCAGCCGATCGTTGAGGCGTGCCCCTGGGACGCCGTCCCCCGGACCGCGGTGGCCGCGGCCAGGGAGTTCGCCGACACCCAGCCGGATCGGTTTATTTATTCCATCCGTGCCGGCGGGCGCCGTGCGGCCCTGCCGGAGCGCGCAGTCACCGGCCCGTGGCGGATCCTGGTGGAAAGTGCCCGGGCCGCAGCGGAACAGGACCAGGCGTCAGCGGACGACGCCGGAGCGTCCGGCGCTTAGCCTACCCCGCCTCGGCCAGTTGCCCCCGGAACGCCCGGCGATAGGACTGCGGGCTGGTATCCAGCACTTTTGCGAAATGGTGCCGCAGCAGCACCGGGTGGCCGAAGCCTGATTCCCTCGCCACTTCGTCGATATTCAGGTCCGTGGACTCGAGCAGTTCCTGCGCCCGCATCACCCTTTGGGAATTGAGCCACGCGGCGGGTGTGGCCCCGGTTTCAGACCGGAACTTCCGTGCGAACGTGCGCGCTGACATGTGTACCCGGGCCGCCAGTTCGTTAACCGAATGCTCACGGTCCAGGTTCTGCACCATCCAGCGCAGCAGTGCCTCCATGGGCGCCGAGCCGCAGGTTGGCATTGGCCTGTCGATGAACTGGGCCTGGCCGCCGTCACGGTGCGGCGGAACCACCATGTCCCGTGCGATGGCGGAGGCCACCTGCGCGCCTAGCTCCACCCGCACCAGGTGCAGGCAGGCGTCAATGCCTGCTGCGGTTCCGGCGGAGGAGATGATGTTGCCATCCTGGACGTACAACACATTCTCATCGACCAGTGCGTGCGGATAGGACGCGGCCAGCTGGCCTGAGTAATGCCAGTGCGTTGTGCAGCGGCGGCCATCCAGCAGCCCTGCCCTGGCCAGGGCGAAAGCGCCGGAACAGATGGACATGACCCAGGCTCCCCTGGCATCCGCGGCGCGCAGGGCATCCAGGAGCGATTCCGGCAGGTCCTGGTCGCGTCCGAACGGGGCCATGATCACCAGGTCCGCGTCATTGGTCGCTTCGAGGCCGAGACTGACGTTCATGGACAGGCCGGACTTCAGCGGCACCTCCCCGGGCGATGGCGTGCACACCCGGAATTCGAAACCGGGAACGCCGCTCCCCCGGTCCGAACGGTCGATTCCGAACACCTCGCAGGCGGTGCCGAATTCGAACATCGAGAAGTTGGGAACCACGATCACTGCCACGGTTTTCAGCATGTCTTCAGTGTGGCAGAAATTCTCTCTTTTTGGGCATTTCTGCCACTGTTTCCTGCTGCTCCACAGGAGAAGCATGGAGGTATGGAAATCTTCGCAGCCATCCTCGTCATCGTCCTCCTCCTCGTCGCCGCGGCCACCGTGGCGGCACTCCTCAGCGACGGCCGGGGGCACACGCCTCCCGTTGCTTCGCACCAGGACTGGTCCGCGCTGGACCTGCCCAGCACCAACTACACCCTCCGCATTTTCTAGCCACCAGCAACAGCCGCAGGCAGTCGAACCACAGGGAGCCGGCCCCGCCGCAGTAGACTGTCTGCAGCCATGACTTTTCACATTTCCTATCCCGCCGAGCTGCCGGTCTCCGAGCGCCGCGAGGACCTGATGGCAGCCATCGCGGCCAACCAGGTGACCATCATTGCCGGCGAGACCGGTTCCGGAAAGACCACCCAGATTCCCAAGATGTGCCTGGAACTGGGCCTGGGCGAGAACGGGCTGATCGGCCACACCCAGCCGCGCCGGCTGGCCGCCCGCACCGTCGCCGAACGCATCGCCGAGGAATTGGGCGTGGAGATCGGCCAGGAGGTGGGGTTCCAGGTCCGCTTCACCGGCGAAGTCAGCAAGGCCACCAAGGTCAAGCTGATGACCGACGGCATCCTGCTGGCCGAGATCCAGCGCGACAAGCTGCTCCGCAAGTACAACGCCATCATCATTGATGAGGCCCATGAACGCAGCCTCAACATCGACTTCATCCTCGGCTACCTGAAGCGGATCCTCCCCCAGCGGCCGGACCTGAAGCTCATCATTACCTCGGCCACCATCGATCCCGAGCGCTTCGCCAAGCACTTCGGCACGCCGGAAACACCGGCCCCCATTATCGAGGTCTCCGGCCGTACCTTCCCGGTGGAAATCCGTTACCGCCCCCTCTCCCAGCCCAGGGAGGAAGACGATGACGCCTCGGACGACGAGCTTGAAGAGGACCGTGACCCCCTGGACGCAGTCTGCGACGCCGTGGACGAACTCGCGGCGGAAGCCCCCGGCGACATCCTCGTGTTCTTCTCCGGCGAGCGCGAGATCCGTGACGCCGCCGAAGCACTCCAGGCGCGCATCCAGGGGAACCGCCGGCTCGCGGGCACCGAAGTGCTTCCGCTCTTCGCCCGCCTGAGCCTGCAGGAACAGCACAAGGTCTTCCACCCGGGCAGCAAGCGCCGGATCGTGCTGGCCACCAACGTGGCCGAGACGTCGTTGACGGTTCCCGGCATCAAGTACGTCATCGATACCGGCACGGCCCGCATCTCCCGGTACTCGCACCGCACCAAGGTCCAGCGGCTGCCCATCGAACGGGTTTCCCAGGCCTCCGCCAACCAGCGGTCAGGGCGCTGCGGCCGCGTCTCCGACGGTATTGCCATCCGGCTGTACTCGGAGGAGGACTTCGAGTCCCGCCCCCAGTTCACCGATCCTGAGATCCTGCGGACCAACCTTGCCGCCGTCATCCTGCAGATGACCGCGATGGGCGTGGCACGCGGCCCCAAGGATGTGGAGGAATTCCCCTTCGTCGAACCGCCGGAAACCCGGGCCATCAACGACGGCGTCACCCTTCTTCGTGAGCTCGGCGCCCTGGCTCCCCCGCGGTCCCAGGGCAAGGGCGGCCAGGCGGAAGCCGGCACCCGGGGCGGGCCCCAGGGCGGCGGCCTCACCGCCGTCGGGCAAAAACTCGCCCAACTGCCCGTGGATCCCCGCCTGGGCCGGATGATCGTTGAAGCCGGCAAACGCAACTGCGTGCGGGAAGTCATGATCCTGGCGGCGGCGCTGACCATCCAGGATCCGCGCGAGCGTCCCACGGACAAGCAGCAGCTGGCGGCCGAGAAGCACAACCGGTTCAAGGACGAAAACTCGGACTTCACCGGCTACCTGAACCTGTGGAACTACCTGCAGGAGAAGCAGCAGGAACTCTCGTCGTCGGCTTTCCGCCGCCTGTGCCGGGCGGAGTTCATCAACTATCTCCGGGTCCGGGAGTGGCAGGACCTGTTCGCCCAGCTGCGCCAGCTCGCCAGACCACTGGGCATCAGCCTGGACAACAAGCGGCTCACGGATCCGGTGGGGAACCACGAAGGTGTCCACATCAGCCTGCTGTCCGGGCTGCTGAGCCACATCGGCATCCTGGACGAACGCAAGCGCGAATATGCCGGTGCCCGGGGCAGCCGGTTTGCCATCTTCCCGGGCTCTGCATTGTTCAAGAAGTCACCCACGTTCGTCATGGCCGCCGAGCTGGTGGAAACCAGCCGGCTTTGGGCCAGGGTGGCCGCGAAGTTCGATCCCGTCTGGGCTGAGCAGGTGGCACCGGACCTGGTGAAGCGCAGCTACAGCGAGCCGCACTGGTCAACGCGCCAGGGCGCCGTCATGGCCTACGAAAAGGTGACGCTCTACGGTGTCCCCATCATCGCCCAGCGGCGGATCAACTACGGCCGGGTGGACCCGGTGGTGGCGAGGGAGCTGTTCATCCGGCACGCCCTGGTGGAGGGCGACTGGCGCACCCACCACAAGTTCTTCCACCGCAACCGTGCCCTGCTGCACGAGGTGGAGGAACTTGAAGCCCGGATGCGGCGCCGCGACCTGATGGTCGACGACGACACGCTCTTCGACTTCTACGACGCCCGGGTGGGCGCCGATGTGGTCTCCGAGCGCCACTTCGACAAGTGGTGGAAAGAGGCACGCAGGGACAATCCCGACCTTCTGGACTTCGACAAATCACTCCTGCTCAGTGACGACGCCGAAGACCTTGACGAGGCCGCCTATCCGAAAACCTGGCTGCACAAGGGCTTCGAACTTCCGCTGACCTACGAGTTCCACCCGGTGGCCCCGGGGTCTCCCCCCAACCCCTCGGACGGCGTGACGGCGGAAGTTCCCGTGCTGTTCCTCAATCAGCTCGATGACGCCCCGTTCCGGTGGCTGATCCCCGGACAGCGCGTGGAGCTGGTCACAGCCCTGATCAAGTCCCTGCCCAAACAGGTGCGGAAGAACTTTGTCCCGGCCCCCGACGTGGCACGCCAGGCCGTAGCCCTGCTTGAGGCCGACTTCGATCCCGCCACGGACGGGCTCGAACCGTCACTGGAGCTGGCCCTTCGCCGCCTCCGCGGAGCGGTCATTCCCCCCGGCTCGTGGAACTGGGACGCCGTGCCGCCGCACCTGCGCGTGAGCTTCACGGTGGTGGACAGCAAAGGCAAGGCCCTCGGCGAGGGCAAGGACCTTGCTGTGCTCCAGGAGAGCCTCGCGCCGGCTACCCGCCGTGCCATAGCCGAGTCCCTCGGAGCCACGCCGGCCACAACGACCCGCGCCAAGGCCCAAGGCAAGGGCCAAGGGGCGTCCGGGGCCGCCCCAGCGGGAGCAACGAGCGACGGCGGAGCGGCGCCGGCTGGGCAGCCCGCCTCCACCAACGCCGGCGGCAGCCCGGCAGCTGCCGGATTCGTGGAGCGAGACGGCCTGACGGAGTGGAGCTTCGGCACCGTAGAGCGCAAGGTCAGCAACATGGTCAAGGGCCATACGGTGACCGGATACCCGGCATTGGTGGACCAGGGTCCATCCGTGTCGCTGCAGGTCTTCCAGACCCCGGATGAGCAGCTGGACGCCATGAGGGGCGGTGTAATCCGCCTGCTGGCGTTGCGCGTCCCGGCGCCGGACCGCTACGTCCTCGAACACCTGAGCAACACCGAAAAGCTCACCTTCAGCCAAAATCCACACGGCTCAGTGTCAGCCCTGATTGCCGACTGCGCACTGGCGGCAATTGACAAGCTCACTCCCGCAGAGCTGCCGTGGGACAGGTCCGCCTTCGACCGGCTCTACGAGGTGGTCCGTGCGGAGCTGATCGACACCGTCTTCAGCGTGACTGCCGTCGTGGAGCGCGTACTTGCCAGCACCCGCCGGATCGAAAAGCAGCTTAAGGGCACCACCAGCCTGGCCCTGATCAGCGCCCTGAATGACATCAGGAGCCAGCTGGAGCAGCTGGTCTACCCCGGTTTTGTGGCACGCACGGGCTACGCACAGCTCAGCCAACTGCCCCGTTACCTCACGGCCATCGAGAAGCGGCTGGAACGCCTGCCGGGAAACGTCCAGCGCGACGCCCTCAACATGGCCGTGGTCCAACGCCTCGAAGACGACTACGACGATGCCGTCTCGGCGCTGCTCCCGGGGCGGCGAGCCGGGCGCGAGTTAACCCAGGTGCGCTGGATGCTTGAGGAGCTCCGGGTGAGCCTCTTCGCCGTCGAACTTGGAACTGCCTACTCCGTCTCGGAAAAGCGCATCCGTGCCGTACTCAACAAGGCTCTGGCCCCCGCATAGCGGGCAACTTACCCCACGAGAGGAAAACCCATGGAGATTTCGCTTGCCCACGGGCCTGCCGGCACCGAGATAGCCGGCCTTGGCCACGCACAGCCGGTGCGCGTCATGGACAACCATGAACTCGAAGGCATGATGGACACCAACGACGAATGGATCCGCCAGCGTACCGGCATCATCACCAGGCATATCGTCGCGGAGGGTGAAACCGTAGTAGACCTCGCCGTTCCCGCCGCACGGATGGCGCTGGAAGACTCAGGCGTTCCGGTCGCCGACATCGACCTCGTCGTCGTGGCCACCACCACTGCAGCCGAGCGCTCACCCAACACCGCCGGACGCGTGTCAGCAGCCCTCGGGCTGGGACGGGACGGCCGGGGACCCGCCATCATGGACGTCAACACGGCCTGTTCGGGATTCGAATACGCCCTGGGCATCGCCGACCAGGCCATCCGCATGGGAAGCGCCTCGCACGCAATCGTGGTGGGGGCCGAAACCCTCTCAGCGGTGACTGACTGGACGGACCGTGCGACGGCGGTGCTCACCGCCGACGGTGCGGGCGCCGCCGTCGTGCGTCCCTCCGCCACCCCGCGGATCGGCCCGGTGGTGTGGGGTTCCGAGATTGGCATGGCCGACGCCGTCAAGATCTCCCCGCCCTCGGGACGCTTCGCGCAGAACGGCCGTGAGGTGTTGCGCTGGGCCCTCACCAAGGCACCGGAGCGCGCCCGCGAGACCGTTGCCCGTGCGGGCCTGACGCTGGACGACATCC
This sequence comes from Pseudarthrobacter sp. SL88, assembly GCF_026672455.1. Classification (NCBI taxonomy): domain Bacteria; kingdom Bacillati; phylum Actinomycetota; class Actinomycetes; order Micrococcales; family Micrococcaceae; genus Pseudarthrobacter; species Pseudarthrobacter sp. SL88. The sequence goes on along the minus strand of NZ_JAPPRD010000001.1, from coordinate 1,377,687 downwards.
AGGTGCTGGCCGCGCACCAGGCCAACCTGCGCATCATCGAGCCGCTCGCCGAGGCCCTGGGCATGACGGACCGCGTTGTCATCACCGATGTCACCGAGTCGGGGAACACGTCTGCTGCCAGCGTGCCGCTCGGCTTGAGCAAGTGGTGGCACTCCGGCAAGATCCCGGCGGACGTCCCGGCGCTGCTCTTCGGGTTCGGCGGAGGCTTCACCTACGCCGGCATGGTGGCGATGACGCCCCGCCGCAGGTAAAGAACACCACAGGGCTGCTGATTGCCGGCACATGGCGCCGGCAATCAGCAGGGCCTAGTCGGCCGGGACGAATTCCCCGTACCCGGCGGCCCGGAGACCCTCGCGGAGTTTGGCGGCATTGGCGTCGAGCACGGCAGGGTCCGGGCTCTGGTCCGCGGATGCGAAGTCGAAGTCTGCCATGGTCCGGGACGGCCACACGTGGACGTGCAGGTGGTTGATCTCGTACCCGGCCACGATCAGCCCGGCCCGGCTCGCGCCAAAGATCTCCACCTGGACTGCGCCGATCCGCCGCGCCACCTCAATGACTTTCGCCAGCGTCTCGGGCGAGGCGTCGGTCCAACGGTCCACTTCTTCGGTGGGAACCACCAGGGTGTGGCCGTCGGCCAGCGGCCCGGTGGTGAGGAAGGCACCGACGCCGTCCTCACGCCACACAAACCGGCCGGGAATCTCGCCATTCAGGATCTTGGTGAAAAGCGTGCTCATGCGTCTGCCTCCTTGGCGGGTGACTGAAGGGTTCCGGCGTCCAGCACGAAACGGTATTTGACGTCGCCGGCAACCATCCGGTCGTACGCTTCATCAAGCTGGTGCGCACCGACCACTTCGATGTCGGCCAGCACGCCGTGTTCGGCGCAGAAGTCCAGCATCTCCTGCGTTTCTGCGATACCACCGATCAGCGAGCCGGCATAGGCCACGCGGCGGCGGATGAGGGTCCGCGGATTGACCGGAGGCATCTCCCCGGACGGCAGGCCGAGCTGGAACAGGGCGCCGTCCACGCGGAGGGTGCGGAACAGCGCGTTCAGGTCGTGCGGCGCCGCCACGGTGTCGATGATGACGTCGATGGTCCGGTTGGCGCGCGCCATGGCGTCCGCGTCCCGGGGACAGGACTACCTCGTCGGCTCCCAGTTCAAGTGCGGCGGCCACCTTGGATTCCGAGGTGGTAAAAACGACCACCCGTGCACCCATGGCTTTGGCGAGCTTGACCGCCATGTGCCCGAGTCCGCCCAGGCCCACCACGCCCACCACGTGCCCGTCTTCAACATCGAAGTGCCGCAGCGGCGAGTAAGTTGTCACACCGGCGCAGAGCAGTGGCGCGGCGGCGGCCGGGTCCAGTGCGTCCGGGATGCGGAGGACGTACCGGCGGTCCACCACGACCGACGAGGAGTAGCCGCCCTGGGTCATGGCGTCACCGTTCCGCCGGTCCGTGGCTCCGTAAGTCCCGGTCATGCCGTTTTCGCAGTATTGTTCCATGCCGTCGAGGCAGCTTTCGCATTCCCGGCAGGAATCCACGATGCAGCCGACGCCCACGCGGTCACCCACAGCGAAGTCCGTGACGCCGGCACCGACGCGGCTGACCCGTCCCACAATTTCGTGGCCGGGAACCAGCGGGTAGGTTTGGCCGCCCCACTCACCCCGGGCGGCATGGACGTCGGAATGGCAGAGGCCGCAGAAGTCAATGGCGATTTCGACGTCGTCGGCCTTGGGTGCGCGGCGGGCAACCGTCAGCGGAACCAGTCCACTGTCCGGGGACACGGCTCCGCGGGCTGCAGCCAGCAAGCCATTGGCCCCGCGGGCGGGGAGACGGCTGCCGGGGAGGCCGGCTGCGGGTTCGACGGGTTTGGCAAGGGGCGGGGGAACGGGGCGTCCTGGGGTCATAGTGCGACGCTACCCTTGCCTGCGGCGCCGTTTCCAGCCGGCTCCCGGGCGGTGCTTCCGGGTTCGGGGCCTGTGGCCACGGGCAGGTCCGGATGGTTGGACCACTCGGAGAACGAGCCCGGGTACATTGCCGCCGTAAATCCCGCGGTGGCCAGCGCGGCCACCTGGTGCGCGGCAGTCACCCCGGAACCGCAGTACACGGCCACGGGTGTCCCTTCCCGTACGCCCAGCGCCTCGAACCTGCTCCTCAACACGTCCGCCGGCAAAAATGTGCCGGTCCCGTCGACATTCTCCGACGTCGGCGCACTGACTGCCCCGGGGATGTGCCCGGCACGCGGGTCCACCGGCTCAACCTCGCCCCGGTACCGCTCCCCTGCCCGCGCATCGAGCAGGAGCCCACTGTCCGCCCAGGTGGCGGCAGCATCGGCGTCGGCCACCGGCATGGCACCATCGCCAAGGGCCACATTCCCAGGGACCGGCTGCACCGGGCCCGTTTCGACAGCCAGGCCGGCGGCACGCCAGGCGCCCAATCCGCCGTCGAGCAGGTACGCCTCAGGGAAGCCGGCGTTCCGCAGCATCCACCACGCCCTGGCGGCGGCCATGTTTCCGGTGTCGTCGTAGGCCACCACCACGTCGCCGTCGTTGATCCCCCAGCGCCGGGCCGCCGCCTGGAAGTCCGCCGGCGCGGGCAAGGGGTGCCTGCCCCGCCTGGGCTCTGCGTGGGCAGCGAGTTCCGTGGCCAGGTCCACGAACACGGCGTCGGGCAGATGGCCTGCGAGGTAATGGTCCCTGCCGTGCGGATCCCCCAGCGCCCACCGCACGTCCAGCAGTACGGTGCGCCGGCCTTCCGTGAGAAGCTCCGTAAGCCGGGCGACGTCCATCAGGGGATTCATCGTTCTCCTTGGGTGGGTGCCAATATGCTTCCACTCTAGGCGGGCGCGCTCCCGTCCGCGGGTAGGCTGGTGCGGTGGCAAACGGATACAGCGGCAACGTCGACGACGGCAGCAGGGCGGGTGCGGACGGGAGCCTCCGCGGGCGGCAGGACCGGGAATGGGCCGACCAGGCAATCCGCAGGATTACGGCGGAAAACAACCGCTCCGCCGACACCCATCTCTATTCGATCCCGCTGCCGGAGCACTGGGGCGTCCAGCTTTACCTGAAGGATGAGTCCACTCACCGGTCAGGGAGCCTGAAGCACCGGCTGGCACGTTCCCTCTTCCTCTTCGGCCTGGTCAACGGCTGGATCCGTTCCGATACCACCATCGTCGAGGCCTCCAGCGGCAGCACCGCCGTCTCAGAGGCCTACTTCGCCCAACTGCTGGGGTTGCCGTTCGTCGCGGTCATGGCCCGCAGTACCAGCCCGGAAAAGATCGCCCTGATCGAACAGTTCGGCGGTTCCTGCCTCCTGGTGGACCACGCCTCCGATGTGTACTCGGCGGCAGAAGAGGTGGCCGCCACCTCCAACGGCCACTACATGGACCAGTTCACGTACGCTGAACGGGCCACGGACTGGCGCGGCAACAACAACATCGCCGAATCCATCTTCGGCCAGCTCAGCCAGGAAGAACATCCGGTGCCGGACTGGATCGTGGTGGGAGCCGGAACCGGCGGCACCAGCGCCACCATCGGCCGCTACCTCCGGTACCACAGCCACCCCACCCAGCTGCTGGTGGTGGATCCGGAGAATTCAGCTTTCTACCCGGGGTGGCTTGGCGGGAGGACTGGCACCGCAGGTCCCGCCACGGGGCTGCCGTCCCGCATCGAAGGGATCGGGCGGCCGCGCATGGAACCGAGTTTCGTGCCGTCCGTGATCGACCGGATGGTCCAGGTGCCGGACGCCGCGTCGGTGGCTGCCATGCGGCACCTCCGTACCCTCGCCGGGCTCCATGCCGGCCCGTCGACGGGAACCAACCTCTGGGGCGTGTGGCAGCTCATCGCGGAGATGGTGGCGGACGGCCGCCGCGGCAGCGTCGTCTCACTGATGTGCGACGGCGGCGAACGCTACGCGGGCAGCTACCACAACGCCCAATGGCTGGCCGCCCGGGGCCTGGAGCCCGCACCGTGGGAAGCGGTCATCGCGGAGTTCTTCGAGACGGGCCGGTGGACGGGAGCCTAGATGTCCACCGATTCCCCTGCATCCAGGTGGGCGTAGTCGGTCCCATACTTCGCACCGATCCGTTTGACGTGGGCCTCCACGATCTTCAGGCCATTGTCGTTGAGCAACCCGTCATGGATCTGGAAGGCTTTCGGCGCGCGCACGCCCACCACGAAGTCCACCACCTCACCGGCCTTGCTCCACGGCGCATGCAGCGGAACCAGCAGGGTCTTCACGCTGATGCCGTCAGGAATGATGAAGGAATCTCCCGGGTGGTACAGGTCTTCATCCAGCAGGTAGCCGATGTTTGCCACCACCGGAATCTGCGGATGGATCAGTGCATGCTGGCCGCCGAAGCTCCGGACATCGAATCCGGCTGCCTGGAAGGAGGATCCTGGTTCCACCGCGTGGATGCGGTCCTGCGCGTCCCCGGCTTCGGAGCGCATCTGCGCTGCGACGCCTGCCGGGGCATACAGCGATAACCCCTTGTTGCTGCGCAGGGCACCTGCCACGGCGTCGACGTCGATATGGTCAGCGTGTTCGTGGGTCACCAGCACCGATTCCGCACCGGCCAGCGCCTCCCCGGTTTCGGAGAAGTTGCCGGGGTCGATCACCAGGACCCGGTTGTCCTTCTCGAGGCGGACACAGGCATGGGTGTATTTCGTCAGCTTCATAGCGCCAGCCTAGGGCGGGCCCCGGAAAGGTGTCCACGGAGCTCCGGCTGGTAATCTTGATCGTTGCCACCAACACCACGGAAGCGAGTTCATCCATGCCGCTCGGCGCCAAGGCTGATTCCACCCCGCCTGCCCCGCCTGCGGGTGCCGGCAAGGAACAGCGCGTCACCAAGCAGCGCCGTGCCGTGAGCGCTGCACTGGACGAACTGGACGACTTCGTCAGCACCCAGGAGCTGTACCGGATCCTGCAGAACCAGGGCGTCTCGGTGTCCCTGGCAACCGCCTACCGCATCCTCCAGTCGCTCGCGGACGAGGGACTGGTGGACGTGCTGCGCAACGGCGAGGGCGAGGCCGTCTACCGGCGCTGTGCTGTCACCGGGCACCACCACCACCTGTTGTGCCGCAACTGCGGCAAGGCCGTGGAGGTGGAGGCGCCCGCCGTGGAAACGTGGGCCGCCCGCACCGCTGCCGAGCACGGCTTTACCGAGGTGGCGCACACTGTGGAAATCTTTGGACTCTGCCCGGACTGCACCGGGCTCAAGGCAGCCGGCCGGCTCTAAGCCCGGAGGCTTTCCGGCCCAAAACCGTCAGCGCGGCTGCAGGACCCGGCCGTTGATGCCCCTGCGCTGCCGTACCGATCCGATGACGCGGCACACCACATAGATCAGGAACGACAACGTGGTCACGTAGGGGCTGATGGGTATCCGTCCGCCGAGGGCCAGCAGGATTCCGCCCACCGTTGCCGTCACAGCGAACGCGACACTCAGCGCCACCACGGCCACCGGGGAGGATGTCACCCGCAGCGCGGCTGCCGCAGGCGTGATCAGCAGGGCCAGCACCAGCAGGGCGCCCACCACCTGGATGGACAACGCCACGCTGACTCCCAGCAGGACCATGAAGACGATGGCCAGGGTCCGCACCGGAACACCCCGCGCTTCGGCAAGCTCGGGATCCACGCTGGCGAAGTTCAACGGCCGCCACATGGCTACCAGCGCAATCATGACCACCACGGCGGTCCCTGCGAGCGCCTGAAGCTGTACCGTGTCGACGGACACGATCTGGCCGGTCAGCAGGCCGAATTTATTGGCGGCGCGGCCCTCATAAAGGGAGAGGAAGAGGATTCCCAGGCCGAGCCCGAAGGGCATGATGACGCCGATGATCGAGTTTTTGTCCCGTGCCCTGACGCCCATCAGCCCCAGCAGCAACGCCGCGGCCACGGAGCCGACGAGGGAACCGAACACGATATCCGCGCCGATGAGGAGGGCGAAGGCCGCACCGGCGAATGAAAGCTCGGATATGCCGTGAACCGCGAAGGCAAGGTCCCGCTTCATGACGAATGTTCCCACCAGGCCGCCCAGGAGGCCCAGGATGGCTCCGGCCCAGATGGAGTTCTGCACCAGGACCAGCAGCTCGCCGTAGTTGTCGAAGTTGAAGATGGCTCCGAGGATGCTGTCAGCGTCCATCAGGCAACCTCGCCCGCGAGAGCATGCGGTTCAGCATGATGGTGGGTTGTGGCGTCAGGGAGCCCAACCACCACCAGCCGGCCGTTGGCGCGGATCACCTCTACATGGCTGCCGTACAGGTCGGACAGCACCTCGGTGGTCATGACGTCTTCCGGTGTTCCCACCCTGAACCGGCCGCCGGCCAGGTAAAGCACCCTGTCCACATAGTCGATGATCGGGTTGATTTCGTGGGTTACGAACACCACGGCGCTGTTGCGTTCGCGGCACTGGTTGTTGATGAGCGCGCTGACTGCCTGCTGGTGGTGCAGGTCGAGTGAGAGGAGCGGCTCGTCGCACAGGAGCACCTGGGGATCCGAGGCAAGGGCCTGGGCCACCCGCAGCCGTTGCTGCTCGCCGCCCGACAGCTGGCCCACCGGCACCTTCGCATAGTCGGCGGCGCCCACCAGGTCCAGGAGCCCGTCGATCCGGCGGTTGGTCTTCGCCGACGGGAGCCGCAGCCCCCAGCGGTGGCCGTCCACGCCCAGTCCCACCAGGTCTCTGGCGCGCATGGGAGTGTCGGGGGCAAAGGATTTTTGTTGCGGGACGTACCCAATCAGCCTGCTGCCGCGCTCTACGGGCCTGCCGCCGATATCGACATTGCCGCGGTGGAGGTTCTGAAGGCCCAGCAGGACCTTCAGGAAGCTCGTCTTACCGCTTCCGTTGGGTCCAAGGACCGCAAAGAACTCGCCGGGGTTGATCTCCAGGTCGAGGTCCTCCCAGAGCGTCCGCTCGCCGAATTTCAGGGACGCCCCGGTAAGGCTGACGACTGGTTCCACCTATTTGCTCTCCAGGATTGTGCTGATGTTGTCAACATTGTCCGTCATCCACTGCAGGTACGTCTTGCCGTCGGGGAGGGTTTCGTTGAAGTCCACCACCGGGACGCCCGCCGCCTCCGCCGCCTTCTTCAGGGCCTCGGTCTGTGGTCCCTCGGTTTGTTCGTTATAGGCGAGCATCCGTACGGACTTGCCCGACACCAGGTCCGTGGCCGCCCTGAGTACGGCGGGCGGCACGTCCGTGCCTTCCTCGATCGCAGCGGTGTAGTCCGCCGGGGTCGCGTTGACCAGGCCGGCGTCTTCCAGGAGGTAGAGCGGCACGGGTTCCGTGACAGCCACCTGGGCTCCGCCGCCTGACGCCTTCAGGGTGTCCAGCTTTCCGTGCAGTTCCTCCAGCGACGACTTGAACGAGGCAGCGTTGGCCTTGAACTCCTGCGCGGAGTCCGGTTCCCGTGCCGACAGTTTGGCTTCCAGCTCATCGGCGAGATGCTCCATGGCATGCAGGCTGTACCAGACGTGTTCGTTGAAATCGCCATGGTCATGCCCGTGGTCTCCTGGCGTGGCATCGGCACTGGCGGAGGGCTCTGCCTCCTCGCCGGAATGCTCCAGGCCGGAAAGTTCGACGGCGTCAAGCACGTTTCCGGCGTCGAGCTTGCTGCCGTCCACCAGGGTATTCATGAAGTCGTCGTACCCGCCGCCGTTGGTGATCACCAGGTCGGCCTTTGACACCGCCAGCCGGTCCTGGGCGGTTGCCTCGTACGAGTGCGGGTCCTGGCTGGTCTTGGTGATGATCGAGGTTACGTTGACCTTGTCGCCACCCACTGACGACGCGATGTCGCCGTAGACGTTGGTGGAAGCAACCACATTGATCCCAGTGTCACCGGACTGCACCCCCGGCGAAGCATTGTCCGGCTGCGCGCTGCATCCGGAGAGCAGCAAGCCAAGGCCGGCAAGGGCGGCCAGGGACAGACGGACGGCGGAGCGGCGCACGGAAAACCTCGGTTCACTGGGGAGGGGAACAACAGGTGCCAGCTTATACCTAAATGGGAATCATTCCTATTTAGGCCCGGGTAAGCCCGATCCCCTGCACGCGCAAGGGGCCGGGCTCCCGGCACCGCAGTGCCTATCCCCCGTTGGGCTGCCCCAGCCGGCGGATGCCGGTGGCCTGGGTAGCGTCCCGGATCTCACCGACCAGCTGTTCAATCACGTCCTCGAGGAAGAGGATGCCCTGGGTGTTTCCGTCCTTGCCGATGACGCGGGCAAGGTGCGAGCCTGTCCGCTGCATGACGGACATAGCCTTTTCGATCTCATCGCCGAGGGCCAGGTTGGCCAGGGAACGGACCCGGCTTTCTGCGATCGGGAGCTCGTACGCCGCTGCAGGGATGGACAGCACATCCTTGACGTGCAGGTAGCCGTATAAAAGATCGTCCTCGTCCAGCATGGGGAACCGTGAAAAGCCCGTGCGGCTGACGGCCTTCTCAAACTCCACCGGGGTCGTCGCAGCCTTGAGCATGACCAGGCTGTCCAGCGGCACCATGATGTCGCCCGCCGTATATTCGGAGAACTCCAGGGCGCCGGTGATCAGGCCGGCGTCGTCGTCCACCAGTCCGTGCCGGGTGGATTCCTGCACGATGGACTGGACCTCCTCGAGGGTGAAGGACGAGTTGACCTCATCCTTGGGCTCGATCCGCAACAGCTTGAGGATGTGGTTCGCGGACCAGTTGAGCACGGAGATGACGGGGTGGACCAGCCGTGCCACGAAGACCAGCGGCGGAGCCAGGAACATTGCCGCCTTATCAGCGACCGATACCGAGATGTTCTTGGGCACCATTTCGCCAAAGGTGACATGCAGGAAAGTCACGAACATCAGGGCCACGGCGAACGCGGCGACATCGGCTACTTCCACCGGCAGGCCCACCAGCTCCAGCGGCGCGGCGAGGAGGTGGTGGATCGCGGGCTCGGCCACCAGCAGGATCAGCAGCGAGCACACCGTGATGCCGAGCTGGGCGCAGGCCAGCATCAGCGACACGTTCTCCATCGCCTTCAGCGTGGTTTGGGCCCGCTTTGACCCGGCTTCCGCCAGTGGTTCGATCTGGCTTCGCCGGGCTGACATAATGGCGAACTCGGCCGCCACGAAGAACGCGTTGCCGAGCAGCAGGAACGCCAGCCAGACAATGCCGGCCCAGTCGCTCATGATGCGCTCCCGTCGTTGTTGCCGTCCGGTTCAGGGGCAGACGGCCGGAAGCAAATACGGTCGATGCGGCGCCCGTCCATCCGGGTGACGCTCAGCGTTCCGCCGTCGACCGCCACGGTGTCCCCCACCGCTGCGATCCGGCCAAGTTTGCTCATCACGTAGCCACCCACGGTTTCATAGGCCGATTCGTCCGGTACCGTCAGGCCGGGGATCTGCTCGGACAACTCATCCGGGCGCAGGAGCCCGGGAAAGTACCAGTCCCCGGAAGCGCTCTGCAGCAGCCCCGGACGCACCTTGTCGTGCTCGTCGGCAACCTCGCCCACAATTTCCTCGACCAGGTCTTCGAGCGTGGCGATGCCGGCGGTGCCGCCGTATTCATCGAGCACCACCGCCAGTTGGAGGTTGCCCTCGCGGAGTTCCGCCAGCAGGGCGTCAAGGTGGATGGTCTCGGGAACCCTGAGGACTTCGGTCATGATGGCTCCGGCCTCGAGCTTGTGCCGCCTGTCCCAGGGCACGGCCACGGCCTTCTTGACGTGGACGAGGCCTTTGATATCGTCCGCGGAATCGCCGATCACGGGGAAGCGTGAATATCCCGTGCGGCGTGCCGCGTCAACGATGTCGGAGACCGGCTGGTCGGCGTCGAGCATCTCGACGCGGATGCGCGGCGTCATGACGTCGGCCGCGGTCCTGGAGGAAAAATTCAGGGTGCGGGCCACGAAGTTCGCCGTACCGGCGTCGAGCGTTCCCATCGCAGCCGACCGGCGCACCAGTGACGCCAGCTCGGAAGGGGTGCGGGCGCCGGAGATCTCTTCCTTGGCTTCGAGCCCGAAAATGTGGAGCACCCGGTTGGAAAAGCCGTTGAGGACCACGATGGCAGGCTTGAAGACCGCGGTGAAGATCAGTTGCGGCCGGGCCAGGGCCTTGCCCACGGGAAAGGACAACGCGATGGCCATGTTCTTGGGAACGAGTTCGCCAAGGAGCATGGACAACAGGGTTGCCAGCACCATGGCCAGGATCAGCGAAATTGATGCGGCCGCAACCTCCGGGAGGCCAAGGGCAGTGAGCGGACCCTCCAGGAGGCGGCCCACCGACGGTTCCATGACGTAGCCCGTGAGCAGCGTGGTGAGGGTGATGCCCAGCTGGCAGCTGGAGAGCTGGGTGGACAGCGACTTAAGGCACCTAAGCAGGGGCACGGCGCCGGCGTCACCAGCATCGACAGCCCGTTGGACCGTCGGCTGGTCAAGGGCGATCAGGGAGAATTCGACGGCGACGAAGAAGCCCGTGCCGGCAATCAGCAGCAGTCCTGCCGCCAGGAGCAGCCACTCCATTCAGCACCCCGCCGGCCCGGACAGGAGTCCGGGAATCACGGGGCTGGAAAATCGGTCCGGCGGAGGATGGTCAGCGGATGCCCTGTCCCCGGGGAATTCGACCGGGGAGGCCGACAGCAGATGATGGGCGCGTGTTCGGGGTTTGCCGGCTCTGCGGGTAGGCTGTGCGGCGCTGTGGTTCCTGCTCCGCTGACAGCCCCCAGGCCGGCACCTAGATTTACTGTCCATAAGGATTTCAGTCTACAGGAGCCCCTGTCCCCGGCCCGTTCCCCGGCAACGGCAGCGGACTCCCGAACCCCATACCCGGGGACACCGTCCAGGGTCTCTTCCAGCCGCCATAATCAACGCCCCGAACGTCACTTCATGATTTGGGTCACCCTTATTGGCAGATACCACATTGGGGTTACTAGACTTGCAGAGGTCTGGGTTCAGAGGACTCAGGGAAACCGGTCCGTCAGAGTGCTGTAGCACCGTATGGCCGGCAGAGAAATCAAACTCATGGAAGAGGCGTATTTCAAGTGCCAGAGCAGCCAAGCCACCGTCTACCAGAGGAATTTGGCGGGAACGAGTGGCTCGTTGATGAACTGTACGAGCAGTATCAGCAGGACAAGAACGCTGTGGATGCCAAATGGTGGCCGCTGTTTGAATCGTTCGACTCAGGCAGCAGTTCTTCTTCCAACGGACACTCGGCGAATGCCGCAGCGAACCCTCCCACAACCAAGATGCCAATTGTGAACGCGGCACCTGCAGCACCGGCACCGTCGCCGGCCGCCGCACCGCCTGCGCCCGCAGCAGCACCGGCCGCAGCACCCGCGGCACCGGCACCTGCGAAAAAGGCGCCCGCTACGGAAGCGCGCGACGGCGGCCGGAAGCCCGCCGCCGGAGCCCAGCCCATCCCGGCCCAGCTGCCCAAGAACGTCAAGGCACCCACCGCTCCGGAAGAGGACGTCGTCTCCGTCCTCCGCGGACCGGCCAAGGCCATCGCCACCAACATGGTCACAAGCCTTGAGGTTCCCACCGCCACCAGCGTGCGCGCCATCCCGGCGAAGCTGCTCATCGACAACCGCGTGGTCATCAACTCGAACCTCGCCCGCGCCCGCGGCGGCAAGGTCTCCTTCACGCACCTCATCGGCTACGCCGTGATCCGTGCCCTCTCCCAGTTCCCGTCCATGAACGTGTATTACGACGAGGTGGACGGCAAGCCTGTCGCAGTCCAGCCGGCGCACGTCAACTTCGGCATCGCCATCGACATGCCCAAGCCTGACGGCACCCGGCTTCTGATGGTCCCGAACATCAAGAAGGCCGAAACCCTCAACTTCGCCGAGTTCTGGCACACGTATGAGGACCTGATCAAGCGTGCCCGCAACGGCAAGCTCACGGCCGATGACCACCAGGGCACCACCGTGTCCCTGACGAACCCCGGCGGCATCGGCACCGTGCACTCGGTTCCGCGCCTCTCCAAGGGCCAGGCCGCCATCATCGGCGTCGGCGCCCTCGATTACCCCGCCGAATTCCAGGGTGCCAGCGAAAAGATCATCGCCCAGAACGCCATCAGCAAGGTCCTCACCCTGACCTCGACGTACGACCACCGAGTCATCCAGGGCGCCGGCAGCGGCGAGTTCCTCAAGCTGGTCCACCAGCTGCTGCTGGGTGCGCAGAACTTCTACGACGAGATCTTCGAAGCACTGCGCATTCCCTACGAGCCCGTACGGTGGAGCCCCGACCTTCAGGTCGACCCAGCCGACGAGATCAACAAGGTTGCCCGGATCCAGCAGCTGATCCACTCGTTCCGCGTGCGCGGCCACCTGATGGCGGACACTGATCCGCTGGAGTACGTGCAGCGCAAGCACCCCGACCTCGATGTCCTGACCTACGGCCTGACCCTGTGGGACCTGGACCGCGAGTGGCCTACCGGTGGTTTCGGCGGCAAGCCGATGCTGAAGTTCCGCGACATCCTGGGTGTCCTCCGCGACGCCTACTGCCGCACCACAGGCATCGAGTACATGCACATCCAGGAGCCGGAAGAACGCAAGTGGTTCCAGGACCAGCTCGAGCACCCCTACTCGAAGCCCAGCCGCGAAGAGCAGCTTCGGATCGTCTCCCGGCTCAACGCCGCAGAAGCATTCGAAACCTTCCTGCAGACCAAGTTCGTCGGACAGAAGCGCTTCTCCCTCGAAGGCGGCGAATCGCTGATTCCGCTGCTCGACGCCGTTATTTCGGAAGCGGCCGACGACGGCCTCGACGAGGTTGCCATCGGCATGGCCCACCGCGGCCGCCTCAACGTCCTGACCAACATCGCCGGCAAGACCTACGCCCAGGTGTTCCGCGAATTTGAAGGTACGCAGGATCCCCGCTCCGTGCAGGGCTCGGGCGATGTCAAGTACCACCTCGGTACCGAGGGCACCTTCACGTCGGAGAACGGCAACGAGACCAAGGTCTACCTGGCCGCAAACCCGTCCCACCTTGAAGCCGTGGACTCCGTCCTCGAAGGCATCGTGCGCGCCAAGCAGGACCGCCTGGATCAGGGCGAGGCCTTCCCCGTCCTGCCCATCATGGTCCACGGTGACGCCGCGTTCGCCGGCCAGGGCGTTGTCGCCGAGACGCTGAACCTGTCGCAGCTCCGCGGCTACCGCACCGGCGGCACCATCCACGTGGTGGTCAACAACCAGGTGGGGTTCACCACAGCGCCGTCGTCATCGCGTTCGTCCACCTACTCCACGGACGTCGCCAAGATGATCCAGGCACCGGTGTTCCACGTCAACGGCGACGACCCCGAGGCAGTGGTCCGCATCGGCCAGCTTGCCTACGAGTTCCGCCAGCGCTTCCACAAGGACGTTGTCATCGACATGGTGTGCTACCGCCGCCGCGGGCACAACGAAGGCGATGACCCTTCGATGACCCAGCCGATGATGTACAACCTGATCGAAGCCAAGCGCTCGGTCCGCAAGCTGTACACCGAGGCCCTCATCGGCCGCGGCGACATCACCGAGGAAGAAGCAGAGCAGCTGCTCCGCGACTACCAGGAGCGGCTGGAGCGCGTCTTCGCTGAAACGCACGCAGCGCAGACGTCCCCGATCCCGATCGTTACCGCTGACTCCGCAGCTGTCTCGGACATCGAGCGGCCCATCGCCCAGCAGTCCGATTTCGGCACGAACGCCCCGGCCAACACCGCTATCTCTGCAGACACCCTGGCCCGCATCGGCAAGGCACACGTCGAGATCCCTGAGGGCTTCACGGTGCACGCCAAGCTGAAGCAGCTGCTGGAGAAGCGCGAGCAGATGTCCCGCGAAGGCGGCATCGACTGGGGCTTCGGCGAAATCGCCGCGTTCGGCTCCCTGATCATGGAAGGCGTCCCGGTCCGGCTCGCCGGCCAGGACTCCCGCCGCGGCACCTTCGTGCAGCGCCACGCCGTGTTCCACGACCGCGCCAACGGCAACGAGTGGCTGCCCCTGGGCAACCTGTCTGATGACCAGGCCAAGCTGTGGATCTATGATTCGCTGCTCTCCGAATACGCGGCCATGGGCTTCGAATACGGCTACTCGGTGGAGCGTCCGGATGCGCTGGTCCTCTGGGAAGCGCAGTTCGGCGACTTCGTCAACGGCGCCCAGACCATCATCGACGAGTTCATCTCATCCGCAGAGCAGAAGTGGGGCCAGCGCTCCTCGCTGGTCCTGATGCTGCCGCACGGCTACGAGGGCCAGGGGCCGGACCACTCGTCCGCCCGTATCGAGCGGTTCCTCCAGATGTGCGCCGAAGAGAACATGATCGTGGCCAACCCCACCACCGCGGCATCACACTTCCACCTGCTGCGCCGCCAGGCGTACAGCCGGCCGCGGAAGCCGCTGATCATCTTTACTCCCAAGCAGCTCCTGCGCCTGAAGGCCGCCGCGTCCTCCGTGGAGGACTTCACCACCGGGACCTTCCGCCCGGTGATCGCCGAGCACGAGCACCTGGATGCGAACGCCGTCGAACGCGTCCTCCTGGTGTCCGGCCGCCTGTACTACGATCTTCTGTCCACCCGCCAGAAGACCGGCGACAAGACCACCGCGATCGTCCGCGTTGAGCAGCTGTACCCGCTGCCGAGCGCCGACATCGCGGCCGAGCTTGCCAAGTACCCGAACGCCGAGGTTGTCTGGGCCCAGGACGAGCCCGCCAACCAGGGCCCGTGGCCCTTTATTGGCCTGAACCTGCCGGACGCACTTGACCGCAGGGTCCGCCTGGTGTCCCGGCCCGCGTCGGCCTCGACGGCGGCCGGCTCGATGAAGCGGCACGCTGCTGAGCAGGATGTGCTCTTGAAGCAGGCATTTGCCCGGAAGTAGGAAGCGGGCTGCCCGGCCGGAGTCGAAATACCAGACTCTGGCCGGGCAGTTCTGTTTAATGGATGGACAGCGCCCTTTGTGTGCCGGTTGCAGCTCCAGGCGGCAACCGGCACGCACCGGCCGGTCAGTACGAACGTTAAGAGGATCGTGTGGAAGACAGGAAGCTGCGCATAGCAGCTGTAGGAGACGAACTGCTGGCCGGACTGGGAGACCCCCGCGCGCTGGGTTGGCTGGGGCGTGTCCTTGCCCGGACGCCACAGGACGGCATGCTGCTGGAAAGCTATGCCTTGCCCTGCCCCCAGGAAGGCACCGAGGGGTTGGCCGCCCGTTGGCTGGGCGAGGCCGGGCGGCGTTTCAGCGACCAGGCGGAGAACCGGCTGGTCATCGGGCTGTCGGGCCGCGACATTGAGTTTGGCCTGTCCACGGCACGGAGCCGGCTTAACCTCGCCAACATCCTCGACTCCGCCTCGCAAAACCGGATCGAGGTCTTCGTCGTGGGCCCGCCGCCCACCCTGGACCCGGCCCAAAACCGGCGCCTGGACGAGCTGAACACTGCCTTCGCCGATGTCACCACCCGCCGGAAGCACCTGTACGTGGACACCTTTTCCCCCTTGCTCAACCATGAGCAGTGGCGCCAGGACCTCGCCGCCAATGGCGGCACTCCCGGGCAGGCTGGCTATGGACTCATGGCCTGGTTGGTCCTGCACCGCGGCTGGTTCCAGTGGCTGCGGATCAGCGCCCCGGAGTAGCCGGGCTTCGCGATATATCTTGACCGGCCCGGGCCTCCCGCGTACGCTGGACGCAACCGCGATATATCGTCTTTGGAGGGGAAATGCCTGAGCAGAGCTGGACAGTCACCAGTCCACAAACCATCGATGTCGACGCCGTGACGTCGCTGAAGCTCGGCATGGTCAGCGGCAGGTTCGATGTTGTGACCCACGAAGAGCCGGTGACCCGCGTTGAGATCTCCCAGGTTGAGGGGGATCCCGTCGCGGTCTCGGTGGTGGACGGCAGGCTTGAGATCCGCCACCAGTTGCACGGCCCCCAAGGCTGGTTCAAGAACCTGATGGGCACAGTCAGCCACCACAGCGACAATTCCGCGATCATCAGCATCGCAGTCCCGGAAAATGTGGAAGTTGAGGCAGGCACTGTCAGCGGCGACGGACTGGTGTCCGGCATCTCCGGACACACCAGGCTGAACACCGTCTCGGGATCGGTCATGGCGGACGGCACGGCCGGTGAGCTGCACGTCAATACCGTCAGCGGGGATGTGACCGCCCGGAGCCACTCCGGCCTGCTGACCGCGAAGAGCGTTTCCGGCGAGGTCACCGTTTCCGGCACCCTCAGCCACGTCCGGGCCAACACGGTCAGTGGGGACCTCAGCTTCGACCTGCACGGTTTTACCGAGGATTTTGGTTCCAACTCGGTTTCCGGGGACCTGACGATCCGGCTGCCGCATGATGTCGGCGTGGACATCGTGGCCAAATCGGCCAGTGGCGCGGTGGTCATCAACAACCACCGGTATGCCCAGGTGGGCGGCAAGGTGGAAACAATCGCCGGGCCGGACCGCCAACTGATGCTGGTCCGGACAAATTCGATCTCCGGCACCACATCGATCTTCCACGGGGCGGAGCGCGGTAACGCGGAAGCAGGGCTCTGATGCCCCCGGTATTCGCACACGGCGCCCTCCGCCTGTATCTCCTTGCACTCCTGGAGTCAGGGCCGAAACACGGCTATGAGCTCATCAAGGCCCTGAAAGACAGGTTTGGCGGCACCTACTCCCCCAGTGCGGGCACCATCTACCCCCGCCTCGGCAAGCTTGAGGAGGAAGGGCTGGTTTCCACCGAAACCGCCGGCAGGAGGACCAATTACCGCATCACCGAGTCCGGCCTTGCCGAGCTGGACAGCCGCCGCGACGAACTGGCCGGGGTCGAGAACGAGATCTCGGCCTCCGTGCGCCGGCTGGCGGACAATCTCCGGGAAGACATCCGAAGCAACATGCGCGGCCTTCGCGCGGACCTTGCAGCCACGGCAGAGGCCGCCCGTGCCACCGCCACCGCTGCGGAGTTCCGGGGCAGGAGCGGACGCACCCCGGCAGAGGGAAACCGGTCGCTGAAGGAAGCGGAAATGATGCTGCAGGCCTTCCGCGACGACCTCCGGCGGGAGCTGCGGCTGAAGGCGGGCAAGGAGCCGCTCAGCCCCGTGGCACTGGAGACTGTGCGCACCGTCCTGGAGCAAGCCAGGATCGCCGTACTGAACTCCCTGGCGCGCTAGCAGCGGCCGCAGCCGCCTGATCCAGCTGCAGGTCATGAGGCGGTGCCGGTTCGCGGCGGGTCTGATCATGTGGGAGACTGGAGGGCAGCTCTTTTGAGTACCGAAAGTAAGGAGGCCAGCTATGAGCAAGCGTGCACGCAAGCGTCGTGACCGTAAGCGTGGCGGCGCGAACCACGGGAAGCGCCCCAACACCTAGGCAACAGCCAGGTACCACGGTTCAAGTGAAAGACCCCGGACGCCAATCGGCTCCCGGGGTCTTTTACTGTTTAACTTGCTGCTGCTTCCCACACCCAACGTATCCAGTTGAGGGCGGTGGCGTCGCGGCGCGTGGTCAGCGCACCGCTGTGTCCCTGGCTAGGCGTCCACGGGCCTGATGGCGTGAATGCGGTCCAGGATGGCGTTCTTGAGGTTGTCCGGGGCCGCTTCGGTGCAGGAGCGCTTCACCATGTTCCGGATGACGCACTCGAGGTCATACTGCTCCGTGCATTCCGGGCACTCGTCGAGGTGGTTCTTGATCTCCGTGATGTCCTCACGGGTCAGCGCACCATCGAGGTACTCATAGATGCGTTGCATCCGGGCGTCGTCGCAATCGCCCAATCCCTGGCAGTCGCTCATTTCCTGCTCTCCTGTTGTTTGGTGTCGGCCGCGGCCTGCGATTCCACGCCCGTCTTGAATCCGCGCTCCGCGGCGTACTCCGCGAGCATGTCCCGCAACATCTTCCGGCCGCGGTGCAGCCGGGACATCACCGTTCCAATGGGGGTGTTCATGATGTCGGAAATTTCCTTGTATGCGAACCCCTCGACATCCGCGAAGTACACGGCAAGCCGGAACTCCTCGGGAATGGCCTGAAGGGCTCGTTTAACGTCGGAGTCCGGAAGGTGGTCCAACGCCTCTGCCTCGGCGGAACGGAGTCCGCTTGAGGTGTGCGACTCGGCCCGCGCCAACTGCCAGTCCTCGATGGTGTCCGAGTTGGACTGAAGGGGCTCGCGCTGCCGCTTCCGGTACAAATTGATGTAGGTGTTTGTCAGAATCCGGTACAGCCAGGCTTTCAGGTTTGTTCCCGGCTTGTACTGGTGGAAGGCCGAAAATGCTTTGGTGTAAGCCTCCTGCACCAGGTCCTCAGCGTCGGACGGGTTCCGGGCCATCCGCATGGCGGCAGAGTAAAGCTGGTCGACGTACTGCATGGCATCACGCTCAAAACGGAGCCTGCGTTCCTCGACCGATTCGGCGGTAACATCCAGGCCGTTACCGCCCGAATCGCCGGCAGGTACGTCCCGGGTTTCCCCGCTGCCTGCCGGCACCGCAGCGTTTCCGCCCTTAGCTTCAGCGCTGGACGCTTCATACATGGCCGAAACGGCCGGATCCAAGGTACTCATTGCCTTCAAGTCTACTGTCAGGCTCTTCGTCCCGGCGCTGCCGTACTCCGGCAACGCGTCCGATACCAGGTCCAGTGCCACCGGCCCTGGAGCACCAACTCCGTCCAACACCCTCGCCAAGGCCCAACTCCGCTCTCTGTCCGGTGTCCCGATCTGCTGCTTGCTTTCGGGCCCAGCCCCCTGTGCGGACCCATGAGCCATAACCGCCGGCCTTGGGCAAATATTCCCTAAAAGTGCAAGACTAGAACGGACTTACGCCGCTGCCGATGCGGTTCGTCCAGCCAGGAGGAAATCCATGTCCTTTGTCCGCACGCTCGCCCGCCCCATGCTGGCTTCCAGCTTCGTCATTGCAGGATTGGACAAGCTCAAGAACGCCGACGACACTGCCCAGCAGTTGTCTCCCCTGCTCCGCAAGGCGGCGGCGTCCCTGCCTTTCCAAACGGACGAGAAGACCCTCGCCCGGGTGATCGGAGGAACCCAGGTGGGCGCGGGAGTGCTCTTTGGACTGGGCAAGTTCTCCCGGGTTTCCGCCACCGTCCTGACGGTGGTCTCGCTGCTTAACACATTCGTTGAATGGCGCAGCGCGGACATCAGCAGCAAGGAAGGCCGCGAAGCCCGCCGGGGCAGGCTGCTCAAGAACCTGTCGCTCAGCGGCGGCGCACTGCTGGCTTCGGTTGACACCGCAGGCAGGCCCGGACTGGCGTGGCGCGCGGAACACCTGGCAGCCGACGCCCGCAAGGGTGCCGCCCACCTCGCCGCGGATGCGCGCAAGACCACGAACAAGAAGCTGACCAAAGCAGACAAGGCCGTGCGCCGCGCCGTGGAGCAGGCTACGGGGGCCTAAAGGACATGATCGCTGCAGCCGCTGCCCGGAATGACTCCGGAACGACTGTCCCCCACTGGCCGGCACCCTACGCAGGCCGTCCGGTAGACGCCACCGTCACGGTTCCCGGCTCAAAGTCCCTGACCAACAGGTATCTTGTCCTGGCTGCCTTGGCTGACGGGCCGTCGCGGTTGCGGGCGCCCCTGCATTCCCGGGATTCGGTCCTGATGATCGAGGCGCTGCGCCAGCTGGGCGCCACGATTACCGAGGTTCCCGGGGACGGCGCCTTCGGCCCCGACCTTGAGGTAGTTCCGCTGCAGCACCAGGACCATGGAGGACAGGAGGACGCAGCGGGCACCGCGGTGCACATCGACTGCGGCCTTGCCGGCACCGTCATGCGCTTCGTTCCACCACTCGCTGCGCTGCGCAGCGGTGCCAGCACGTTCGACGGCGACCCGCACGCACGCAAGCGCCCCATGGGGACGATCATCGAGGCCCTGAAAGCCCTTGGCGTCAATGTCTCGGCGGAAGATGGCGGCACTCCCGCGTCGCTGCCATTTGTCGTCGAAGGAACCGGAGAAGTCCGCGGCGGGCATCTGGTCATCGACGCCAGTGCGTCCTCGCAGTTCGTCTCCGCACTCCTGCTGGTCGGTGCACGGTTTACCGAAGGCCTGCACCTGGAGCACGTCGGCAAGCCGGTGCCCAGCCTCGACCACATCAATATGACGGTGGCCGTGCTCCGCGGCGCCGGTGTGCAGGTGGACGATTCCGTTCCCAACCACTGGGTGGTTTCTCCGGGACCCATCCGTGCCTTTGACCAGCAGATCGAACAGGACCTTTCCAATGCTGGTCCGTTCCTGGCCGCCGCCCTCGCATCCGGAGGAACCGTCAGGATCCCGGGCTGGCCGGAGCAGACGCAGCAGGTAGGCGACCTGTGGCGCAGCATCCTGGCCCGGATGGGCGCAGAAGTAACACTGCTGGAGGGGGTGTTGACGGTCCGGGGCGGTCCCGAGATCAAAGGGGCGGATTTCGCCGACACCAGCGAGCTGGCGCCAACAGTGGCCGCGCTGTGTGCCCTGGCCACCGGCCCCTCCCGCCTGAGCGGCATTGCCCACCTCCGGGGGCATGAAACGGACAGGCTCGCCGCACTGGTCACCGAGATCAACCGCCTGGGCGGCGACGCGGAGGAAACCAGCGACGGCCTGGTCATCCGCCCGGCAAAGCTGCATGCCGGCGTCGTCCACAGCTATGCCGACCACCGCATGGCCACTGCCGGGGCAATCCTCGGCCTCGCCGTCGAGGGGGTCCAGGTGGAAGACATCGCAACGACGGCCAAAACCATGCCGGACTTCCCGCGGCTGTGGACGGGCATGCTCGCGCAGCAGGGCACGGCCCCTGCCACACAAGGCTCCGAAAACGGAGCGGGAGGTTCGGCCGGTGCCGCGGAGGACTGACTCCTGGGACGAATCCGACGTCCGGATCCGGCCCAACAAGAAGGGCACCCGGCCGCGCACGAAGGACCGCCCCAGCCACGACGACGCCGTAACAGGCCGCATCATCACCGTCGACCGCGGGCGCTACACCGCCGTCGTTGACGAAGACTCCGGCGATGAACGGACAGTCATTGCCGCGCGCGCGCGGGAGCTGCGCCGGAACCCGGTGGTTGCCGGCGATTTCGTCTCCCTCGTCGGCGACGTGTCCGGGGATCCCAACACCCTGGCGAGGCTCGTCAAAATCCAGGACCGCAGCACCCTCCTGCGCCGCAGTGCAGACGACACTGACCCCGTGGAACGTGCCGTCGTGGCCAACGCCGACCAGCTGGTGGTAGTGGTGGCAGCAGCCAACCCCGAGCCCCGCACAGGGTTCATCGACCGCGCCCTCGTGGCAGCGTACGACGCCGGCATCGAGCCGATCCTGCTGGTCACCAAAGCGGACGTGAAGGATCCCGGCGAGTTCCTGGCCAACTACACGCACCTTGACTTCCCGGTCATCATCAGCCGGACCGCCGACCTGAAGGCGTCAGGCATTGACGCGCGCTCCGATGACGGGTTGTCGGCCCGGCTGGACAGTGACGCTGTTGCCGGGCTCAGGGCCCACCTGGGCGGCAAGGTCACTGTGATGCTGGGGCACTCCGGCGTCGGCAAATCCACCATGGTGAACGCCCTGACCGGTGCGGAACGGGCCACCGGCGGTGTGAATGCGGTAACCGGACGGGGACGGCACACGTCGTCGTCGGCCCTTGCCCTGCGCCTGGCCGACGCCCCACCCGGCAGCTGGATCATCGACACCCCCGGCATCCGGTCATTTGGCCTTGCCCACGTGGATCCGGACCGGATCCTGAGGTCATTCCCGGATCTTTCGCCGGGCACTGATGATTGCGAACGCGGCTGCAAGCACACCGCCGCTGCCGTCAACTGCGGGCTCGACGCCTGGGTGGCCGGCGGACACGCAGGACCCACCGGTGAAGCGCGCCTGGCTTCGCTCCGGCGGCTCCTGGGCACCGATCCCAGGATGGAAGCCCAGGAGGCCAAGGAGCTCGGCACCATCAGCTGACAGCACCAACCGGCACGGCCGACCTCCCGGCAGAAACGGCGCCAGACGGTAGTTTGGAACCATGATCCAACCCGCTTCGACCTATAACGACGACCTGCGCCTGGCCCATGTCCTGGCCGACTCCGTGGATGACCAGACCATGAGCCGCTTCAAGGCGCAGGACCTCCACGTGGAGACCAAGCCCGACCTGACGCCGGTCACCGATGCGGACAAAGCCGCCGAGGAAGCCATCCGCGGCCAGCTCTCACGTTCCCGGCCACGCGACGCTGTGCTGGGCGAAGAGTTCGGCAGCACCGGCCACGGCTCCCGGCGGTGGATCATCGATCCCATCGACGGCACCAAGAACTTCGTCCGCGGAGTTCCCGTCTGGGCCACGCTCATCGCCCTCGTTGATGAGGGCGAGCCGGTGGTTGGCGTTGTCAGCGCACCCGCCCTGGGTAAGCGGTGGTGGGCCGCCAAAGGCATGGGGGCTTACATGGGCCGATCCCTTGCGTCGGCCACCCGGCTCCGGGTCTCGGACGTTTCCACCCTGTCCGACGCCTCGCTGTCCTATTCCAGCCTCGGCGGCTGGAAGGAACGCGGCAACCTGGACGACTTCCTGGGCCTGACTGAGGACGTCTGGCGCACGCGCGCCTACGGCGATTTCTGGTCCTACTGCATGGTGGCCGAAGGATCGGTGGACATCGCCTGCGAGCCCGAGCTGAACCTTTATGACATGGCCGCCCTCGTGCCCATCGTGGTGGAGGCAGGCGGCCGCTTCACTTCGCTCGAAGGTGAGGACGGGCCGTTCGGCGGGAACGCCCTGGCCACCAATTCCATCCTGCACACCGAAGTGCTGCACCGGCTCAACCCCGGACTGGACGACCTGCTGTAAGCCGGCCTCCTTCCGAACAATCGACCGCGGGCGCCTCCAAAAGGGGGCGCCCGCCGTCGTATTCTTCGGAGAAAGTCCCGTTTCCAGGCCGCGCGTAACAAAAGCCTTAACAATCCCCCCGGCTTCGGACCGGGCCGCCTGATGTTCTATGGTTTTATCCAGGTCACGAGTGCCAGCGCTAAACCCCGGTTTGCTGGCCGGCAACCCTCCATTCGCGGTGGGGTGCCCCGGGTGACGACCAGGCCGGTCCGGAGCGGATGCGGCAAGCGCGGATTCCAGCACAGCCGGAGTCCTGTCCTGAAGTGAGGTCTCCATGACTACTGCCGTCGAATCCCCCATTACCGCCATCGCCGCCGGGAACGTTCCTGACGAACGCCTGGCCGCCGCCGGACGTCCGCTTTCAGCGGTTACAGGCGCCGAAATCCTGGCCCCGTTGATCTCCGGCGGGCACGTCCGCTACGCCAACCTTGACTACGGGGCCTCCGCCCCGGCCCTGACCGTGGTGTCGGCCTACCTCAACGAGATCCTGCCGTTCTACGCCAGCGTCCACCGCGGTGCCGGATACGCATCGCAGATCAGCACTTCGGTCTACGAGAACGCGCGCAACATCGTCCGCGAGTTCGTCGGCGGGCGCCCCGACGATTCCGTGATCTTCACCAGGAACACCACCGATTCCCTCAACCTGCTGGCCGGCTGCCTCCCCGGCACCGACGGCGAACCCGCCGGTGACGTCCTCTACCTGGACATCGAACACCACGCCAACCTGCTGCCGTGGCAGGGTGTCCCCCACCGGAGCATCGTCGCCGCAGACACGATCGCCGGGACCATCGATTCCGTGCGCACCGAGCTTGAGCAGGGCGGCGTCAGCCTCCTGGCCGTGACCGGCGCCTCCAACGTCACCGGCGAAATCCTGCCCATCAGGGAGCTTGCCGCCCTCGCCCACCGTCACGGTGCGCGCATCGTGGTGGACGCGGCCCAGCTGGCGCCGCACCGCCGCGTGGACATCAGCGCCGACGACGTCGACTACCTTGCCTTCTCCGGGCACAAGCTCTACGCACCGTTTGGCGCGGGTGTCCTGGTGGGCCGCCCGGACTGGCTCGACGCCGGAACTCCGCACCTCGCCGGCGGTGGCGCCGTCAAGGAGGCAAAGCTCGACGGCGTCAGCTGGGCCATCGGCCCGGCCCGCCATGAGGGCGGCTCCCCCAACGTACTGGGTGCGGCTACCTTGGCGCGGGCAACACAGGTTATCGCGAGCCTGGACCAGGACCGCTGGCACGCCCACGAGTCGGCCATCCGTTCCTACCTGGTGGAAGGCCTGCAGGCGATCGACGGCGTCACGGTGCACCAGATCTTCAAGGACACCGATCCTGACAAGGACACCATCGGGGTGGTGAACTTCTCTGTGGCGGGTTACGACGCCGGCCTGGTAGCCGCCTACTTGTCCGCCGAACACGGCGTGGGACTCCGCGATGGCCGCTTCTGCGCCCACCCGCTGCTGAAGCGCCTGGGGCTGCCATCGGGATCGCTGCGGGCAAGCTTTGGAGTGGGCTCCCGGCTGGAAGATGCCCAGCGGCTCCTCGCAGGCATTGAAAAGCTCCGCCGGGACGGGCTCGGCTGGGACTACGTGGTCGATGCCGGCCGATGGGTGCCG
Source organism: Pseudarthrobacter sp. SL88 (assembly GCF_026672455.1). Taxonomy (NCBI): domain Bacteria; kingdom Bacillati; phylum Actinomycetota; class Actinomycetes; order Micrococcales; family Micrococcaceae; genus Pseudarthrobacter; species Pseudarthrobacter sp. SL88. Next base: position 1,353,347 of record NZ_JAPPRD010000001.1, on the reverse strand, counting down.
GCCAACGACACCAGGACCTACCCCCACTGGGCACCGAACACCCCGGGAACGGCCGGCGCAGCGCCCTGCATCGACGACTGACCGCCGGGAGCCGGCACCCGGATGCATGCTGTAAATTCGGACGGTACCCGCAGGGAATCAGCTGAAGGAGGCCGCACGTGGTTCGGGGTGGGCCCAAGCTCGATCACGGGCGGCGCCGGGAGCTCGGCCAGAGCTTCCAGGACGGCGGCAAGCACTATGACAAGGTCCGTCCGGGGTATCCGGCGGAGTCGGCACGGTGGCTGGTGCCCGCAGGCGCCCATGATGCGCTCGACGTCGGCGCAGGGACAGGCAAATTCACTGACCTGCTGCTGGCGCTCGGATTGTCCGTAACCGCCGTCGATCCCTCCGCGGACATGCTGGCGCAACTCTCCGCCCAATACCCGGCAGCTGCTGCCCTGCGCGGCACCGCCGAGGCCACCGGGCTCGATGACGCAAGTTTCGACGTCGTCAGCGTTGCCCAGGCCTGGCACTGGTGTGACGCCCTCGCGGCCAGCACGGAACTTGCCAGAGTCCTCCGTCCGCAGGGAACGCTGGGACTGGTGTGGAACCAGCTGGACACCTCGGTACCGTGGGTGCACCGGCTTTCCCGCATCATGCATGCCGGGGACGTCTATAAGCCCGGGCAGCGGCCGCTGGTGGGCCCGGAGTTCGAGGGCCTCGAAGGGCACGTGACCCGCTGGCAGGATCCTGTCACCCCTGCCGACCTGATGGAACTGACCAAATCCCGGAGCTATTACCTCCGGGCCAACGAACAGACCCGTGCCAAAGTCCTGGCGAACCTCACGTGGTACCTCCATGAGCATCTGGGGCATGCCGAGGGTGAAGAACTCAGCCTCCCCTACCTGACGTTGTCCTGGCGCGCCATCCGCGCGTGAGACGCGGATCCCGGCCGCGTCCCGCCAAAGGGTAGGCTTGAACGTGTGAAGACCAGCGCGCCCTCCTCCTCCATTGAGGACTACGTCAAGGTGGTCTATTCGTTCACGGAATGGCAGGACAAGCCCATCACGTCCTCCCAGCTGGCACAGCGCCTGGGAGTGGCAAATTCTTCAGTCTCGGAGATGGTCCGCAAGCTGAAAGACCAGGGGCTGGTGGACCACAAGCCCTACAGCGCGATTACCCTCACGGATGCCGGACTCCGGCTTGCACTGTCCATGGTGCGCCGCCACCGACTCATCGAAACGTACCTTGTCCAGCAGCTGGGCTACAGCTGGGATGAAGTCCACGACGAAGCCGAACTGCTGGAACACGCTGTCTCTGACACCTTTATCGACCGGGTGTCAGCGCAGCTGGGCCACCCGGACCGGGACCCGCATGGTGATCCCATTCCCACGGCCGACGGCAAGGTCCACATGCCCGTTGCCCGCCTCCTGGGCGAACTCGACGAGGGCCACACAGGCCGGATCACCCGCATCAGCGACGACAACCCTGAGCTGCTGCGCTACCTTGCGGCCGAAGAGATCGATCTTGATTCCGGGGTTGAAATCCTGGGACGGCGGCCCTTCGGAGGTGCCCTGATCGTGCGGATCAGCAATGCCGGCGGAACCAGGGAATTTGATCTCGCCGACGAGGTCACCTCCGCACTGTGGGTGCACACCGGCCACCCCCACGAGGGTTGCACCCTGACGGAGTCCTGACATGCGCAGGGCCGGATGAGGGAGACGTGGATTCCGTCGGGCCGTGCCTGGCTGGCTGTTGCCGCCGGCGGCCTCGTTGGTTCTGAACTCCGGTACGGACTGGGCCTGGCCTTCCCCGACCCCGCGGGGTCCGTGCCCTGGACAACGCTCTGGATCAACGTCGTCGGCAGTTTTGTCCTGGCCGCCCTGACCACCACCTGGATGGCGCGGCCGCAGACCGCATTCTGGCTCCGTGCCGGGCTGGGGCCGGGACTGCTTGGGTCCTTCACGACGTTTTCGGCGGTGGTGTTTGCCGTGGACCAGCTGGCGCGGGAGGGGCAGCATGTGCTGTGGATCGCTTACCTGGGTCTCTCCTTGCTGCTGGGCCTGCTCTCGGCGGCGCTGGGCTGGCGCCTCGGTAGGCTCACCGGGCGGTTGTCCGCGCGGGGCGGCTCCGGGAGCCGGCAGTGATCAGCGCCGCGTTGGTGGGAATTTTCGGTATCTCCGGTGCACTCCTGAGGTTCGCCACGGACAGCTGGTTCGCCCACCACAGCTCCCGGCGCACCGTACGGCCGGGACTGTCGAAGGAGCGGCTCCACTGGCCTTGGGCAACACTGGTGGTCAACGTGGCAGGCTCCTTCATCATCGGAATCTCGTACGGCCTCACGGCGCAGCTTGGGCTGGGGCACGAATGGAGCATTGGCCTTGCGACGGGCTTTGCAGGCGGCCTGACGACCTTCAGTTCCTGGACCACTGCCACGGTGCGTCTGCTCGGAGAGGCAAGGTTCGGAGCCGCAGCCATGAACGTCGCAGTGAACCTGGTACTGGGCCTTGGCGCTGCCGCCGCCGGCGTCGCGTTGGTGTCCTGAGGGCCCGTCCCGTCCATGGCGGCCTTTCCCGTTCACGTATTGTGGAGGTGATGATCAGCAGACGCGACGTGGCAATAGCCCTCGATATCCCCATGGAAATGGCCCAGCGCCACGGCCTCCCCAAGTTTATGTCCGAGGAGCAACTCGGCGCGCTGTTGGACAGCCCGCCGGCCTGGCTGGAACAGTCCCGTGCCAACCGGACGGGCAAACGGCCGGTCTGGGTTCACCTCGTGTGCGCGGTCTGCGGTTACGAGGAAGCGGCACGGCCTAAGAAATGGTGGCCGGACTTCACCTATGTAGTGTGCGACCATCACCGCCCGGACGATGTGCCGCCGGCCCAGGCAGGATTTGTCCGCAGCGAGTTCGACGGCGTGGGCACCCGCTTCATCGGCATCGCAGACGTGGAAGCGCCCGACGGCGGACGCTAACCCGTTCAGTCACGCTCACTTGGGGTTGCTGGTCATTTCGTCAGGGACCGCCACCAGGCGGAGGTCCGCCCCGTCACGGAGCACCGCCCCGTCACGGAGCACCGCCAGGTCCAATGGCTGGCCGATGGCATCGGAGAACAGCAGCCGCTGCAGGCTTTCGGCGTTGCTGACAGCCCTCCCGCCGGCGGTCAGCACGATATCCCCTGCAGCCAGGCCGGCCCGGTCTGCCGGAGAACCTGGCAGCACCTCAACGATGCGGAGGCCGTCCCGCGGGCCGCTCCTGATGACTGCGCTGGGAGTGAGCCGGACCGGGGTACTGACGAGTCCCAGGTAGGCCCGCCGCACCCGGCCGTCCGAGAGCAGGGCCGAAATGATCCGCCGGGTGGTGGAGTTGATGGGGATTGCCAGGCCCAGCCCTGCCCCGGCCACAGCGGTATTGATGCCCACGATCCTGCTGTGCGTATCGGCCAGGGCACCGCCTGAGTTTCCCGGATTCAAGGCGGCGTCGGTCTGGATGACGTCTTCGATCACCCTCCTGTTACCGTCCGCCCAGACCGGTATGGCGCGGCCCAGGCCACTGACCACTCCTGCTGTTACGGAACCTGCAAGTCCCAACGGGTTTCCGACCGCGATGACGAGTTGCCCAACGCGGAGGGACTCGGCATCTCCCAGCTCGGCGGGCCGGACCTTGGGGCGCCGGCCATGGACAACTGCAAGGTCGGACAGCGGGTCTGCGCCCACTAGCTCCAGCTCCAGCCTGCTCCCGTCGGCAAAGACAGCGTGCCCGTTCCTTGTTCCCGCCACTACGTGGGAGTTGGTGACGAGGTAGCCGTCCTCCGTGAAAAGCACCGCTGAGCCCGCTCCAACGCGCATCCGGCCGTTGCGGCGGGTAGCTGACATCTCAATGGCGGCAACATGCGGCGTGACCGCCGCTGCCACCCGCATGACTGTGCGTGAATACGAATCCAAGGCTTCGTCGTCGTACCTGTCCGAAGCCTCTTCCCGTGCGCGCTCCATGACGCACCTCCCTGTCCTGGCACCCCGCACCTGTCGCGCTGGAGGGCTTACCGGATACAACGGGCGGCCGAGCAACGCTAGTCCCTGGCCCGCTACGCCTTCGGTGAACGCCTGCTCTTCGTTCCCCTCCCCTGGTGCAGCCGCGTATCCGCCGCGCCCCGGGCCGCTTGTCACCTTGGCCTGCCCACACCATCACCGCGGTATGTCCGGTGCTAAAGTACCCGAGGGGATTTCCTCCACAACCTCACAGCATGTGGGTTGTCTTGGCTTCACCGACGATGCGGCTTTCATGCCATCCGGGCGTTGTTCCCGGTGGAAAGCACGCCTGGCCGCCACACCTGTGGCGGGACGGGACCACGCTCCCGGTGAACCCACAGGTCGAATAACAAGGAGTACGTGTGACCGGACAGGTCTTGTTCCGAACGCGGTCGGAACTGCGACGGAAAGAATCGGTCAACGCAACGCGCAAGGACATCCAGGCCCTCCGGGCCCTGGCAGTCATGCTCGTGGTCCTCAACCATTTGTGGCCCGTTCGGCTTCCGGGCGGGTACGTCGGCGTCGATGTATTCTTCGTGATCTCGGGTTACCTGATTTCCAAGCACCTGCTCGGCGAACTGGAACGATCAGACCGGATCAACCTTGGTCAGTTCTATGCGCGGCGGATCAGGCGGCTCCTCCCGGCGGCAACCCTTGTGGGCGTCGTTTCCCTCCTGGCAGCCTGGGCGCTGCTTCCGTTCTCACGCTGGGTGGCCATAGCCCAGGAGACCATGGCATCTGTCCTGTATGTTGAGAACTGGGTTCTGGCCGCTAAATCCGTGGACTATTCAGCGCACAACGAAGCCGCGTCCACGGTGCAGCATTATTGGTCGCTCTCCGTGGAGGAGCAGTTTTACCTGGTCTGGCCCCTACTGATGCTCGGACTGTTTACGGCCGCGGTCAGGTTCCGGCTCCGCCGTCGGGCGCTACTGACCCTGGGGGTCGCGCTTGCCAGTGTCATCGCGCTGGTGTTTTGCATCTGGTTTACGTACACCAACAAGAGCCCGGCCTACTTTGTCACGCCGGCCCGCGTCTGGGAGTTCGGTGCCGGGGCCCTGGTGGCCATCGGAGGCGCCCACGCTTTGGGATCCTTGCGCCTGCGGCTGCCCTCCTACCATTTGGCACTCTCTGGAACAGCGCAGTGGCTGGGGTACGGCCTGATCGCCTTTTCCGCCCTGACGTTCAATGAGCACACGTTCTTCCCCGGCTTCGCTGCCGCAGTTCCCGTCCTCGGTACGGTGCTGGTAATTGCTTCGGGGCCGAACAGCCCCTTCTGGTCGCCCAACCGGGTCCTTGCCGCCAAGCCAATCCAGTTCGTCGGCGATGTGTCCTACTCGCTGTACCTGTGGCACTGGCCGCTCATAGTCCTGGCGCCGGCCATCCTTAGCCGCCCGCTGGGGACCTTGGACAAACTCGGCATCCTGGCACTGGCCATCGGGCTCTCCTACGCGTCGAAGAAACTTGTCGAAGACCCGGGCCGCACCAAACTCCTGAAGGGGGCCAGACCGCTCCGGGTCGTCCTGGTCACGGCGGCTGCCATGGCCACCGTCTGTGCCTTGTGCGGAGGCCTTTTGCTGAGTTTCGGAAAGGCGCAGGAGGCAGAGACAGCCAAGCTGCAGAACCTTTCCGGGGACCCCTGCTACGGCGCGCGGAGCCTGGACCCGGGAAACGATTGCGGTGATCCCTTTGGCGCTGCCCGGGTTGCCAACGTGGGGCCGAACGAGGCTCCGCGCTTTGACGCCCCGGAATGCCACCCGGCGGCAGACGACCCGATCGTTTTTGAGGACCAGAAACTCCTGACGGAGTGTGATTTCACGGGCGGCGCGCCGGCCTCGGCAACTGTTTGGCTGATCGGCGACTCGCATGCGGAGCAGTGGAAGAGCGCCCTGTATGAGCTGGCCCGGCTGCACAAGTGGAAGCTGAAGGAGTCCATGGTGGGTGGTTGTCCGTTCGTCGACGTAAAGCGTGTCGCTTTCATGGGCGAACCCGCGGATGACGCACGCTCCCAGAAACGGTGCCTGGACTGGAGCAAGCAGGTGACCGACAGGATTGTCCAGGAAAAACCCGGCATGGTCTTCGCTTCCTCCTTCGGCGCCGGGGAAACGATCGACGATGGCACCGGCCGCCCCCAGTTGGAACAGTACGGCGATGCCGTCGCCAAGCGGTTCCTCGCCTGGACAGGTGCGGGCTCCCGGGTCTTCGTCTTCCGCGATCCCCCCTTGACGCTGCGCCACAGCAGCCCGGACTGCGTGGCGCTCAACCAGCAACAGCCCATTAACTGCGCGAACCCCCGGGCCGAAGCCTTGGTGCCGGACCCGATTGCGAGTGCGGCCGTCGGCGTGGGCAAGCCCTCGGTGAAGGTGCTCGACATGTCTGACCAGTTCTGTGACGACCAGACCTGCTACGCGGTCATCGGCGGCCTGCAGGTCTACGCCGATTTCGACCACGCCTCACGGAGCTACATCCACTCGCTGATGCCCGTAGTGGCGCAACGGTTCAACGAGGCCCGGCAATAATCCTGCCTCCAGAAGTCTGAGGAATCAGGCCCTGGGTCACAGTGGTCCAGGGCCCGGCCCCGGCCTGGGATACCAGCCCGCTCAATCCGGGCAAAGAAAAACACCCCGGTCCGAAGACCGGGGTGTTTTTTCGGCGACTCGACTCATCCGCAAGGGATGTCCCGAATCACCGCAGGGGTGTGGAGATGGGGGGAATTGAACCCCCGTCCGATGTCGTGTTGTCAGGGCTTCTCCGGGCGCAGTTTGCGTCGGACTTTCTCGGCCCCAGCCATGCTGCAAACAGCTGGCTGATCCGGGCCCAGTCATCTAAGAGTCCCGTTTACCCCGATGACGGGGGTAAACAGCAGTGGCTATCTAAATGACGCCAGGATCCGGGGCAATAGCAACCTCGGGCTGACGGACTGTCTTACTGCTTAGGCAGCAAGAGCGAAGTCAGTGCGCTTAGATTCGGCACTTATTGGTTTGCAGACAGCGTTTACGAGATAATTCTGCATCCTCGGCCCGCTTCACCTGTCGCGACTAACATCGTCGAAACCGATCATCCCCGTATTTTGTTACCAATCGGTGTTACCCAATCCCGCGGGCGTACCCGCCGGACTATTTATAGTAACGCATGTTGTGCCAGATTCATTCCGGGCAACACCGTTCAGCCGCGCCGCCTGTTGCGTTCCCGCATCTCGCGCTGGGCTTCGCGGTTGTCCTGCTGTTCGCGGAGTGTCTGGCGTTTGTCATACTCGCGCTTGCCGCGGGCTACGCCTATTTCAACCTTCGCGCGGCCATCCACAAAGTAGAGCTGGAGAGGCACGATGGTGTAGCCGGCTTCCTGGACCTTGCGGGAGATCTTGATGAGCTCTTCGCGGTGCAGGAGCAGCTTTCGGCGGCGCCGGGCAGCATGGTTGGTCCAACTGCCCTGGTTGTACTCCGGGATATGGATGGCTTCCATCCACAATTCGTCGTTATAGAAGGTACAGAACCCGTCCACCATGGACGCGTGCCCCTCGCGGAGGGATTTCACTTCGGTGCCCATCAGCGCAATGCCGGCCTCATAGGTATCCAGCACGTGGTAATCATGCCGGGCCTTGCGGTTGGTGGCCACCACCTTACGGCCACTTTCTTTGGGCACGGAACAGCTCCTCAATCAAATCGAAATGTCCTCCGGCCGGGTCGCAGCGGAGTCATACCAGTGTACGGCAGGGCCGCGCAGCCCTAGAGCAGGCCCATCGGGTCGACGGCGGCGCCGTTCAGCCAGGTTTCGAAGTGGGCGTGGCAGCCCGTGGAGTTGCCGGTACTGCCGGAGTACGCGATGAGCTGGCCCTGCGAGACCCTCTGCCCGTTCGACACCACGATGCTGGAGTTGTGGTAGTAAATGGTGGTCAGCGAGTTGCCCTGCACCACCCCATGGTCCAACTTCACCCGCCAGCCGCCGCCGTCTGCGGAGTTCCAGCCGGAGCTGAAGACTTCACCGGCTGCTGCGGCGTACACCGGGGTACCGCAGGCGGCGCCGAAATCGATACCGGTGTGGACATAGCCGCCCTGGCCGTAGAAATCGATGGTCCCTGGCGGAGTGGTGCGCCAACCAAATCCGGACGTGATCGGAATGCTGCCGTCGAACGGGTGGCGAAGACCAAAGGCCGACGGCGATCCGGCAGCAGGCGGAACGTACGGCTGGACCGGCGGTGCCGGGCGGTTCGCTGCCGCGGCCGCGGCGGCGGCGGCCGCAGCAGCTGCTTCGGCCAACCGGCGCTGCTCGGCTTCCCATGCCTCCCGGGCCCTGCGATCCCGTTCGGCAATCTCGTTGGCCACCTGGTTCTGGCTTGCCTGGACTCCGGCGAGCTGGGCCTGGATTCCCGGCTTGGCGGCCTGCAGTTCAGCGTCGAGTCGCGTCGTATCAGCGATCAGCTGGTCAACCTGGGCTTTCTTGGCGGCGGCTTCATCGCGGGCCGCCTTCTCGCGCTCAAGGGCGGCGTCAGCCTTGGCCTTCAGATCCTTGATTTCCGCCTCCACGGCCTGAAGGCGTGCCTCGGAGTTGACGTTGGTGGCGTTCTGCTGGCTCAACTTGTCCATGGCTGCGTTCTGGCTGCGCATGGCCTGATCCGCCAGGTCCATGGTGTCGGTGAGGCTGCCGCCGTTGTTCGAACCAAAGAACAGGGACAGGTTGGAGGGGACACCGCCGGACTTGTATGCCTGTGTCGCGATCTGGCCGATCAGTTTCTTGGTGTCGGCGATCTTCTGCTTGTCGGTTTCCAGCTGCTGGGTGATTTTCGCCTTGTTCTGCTGCGCCATGTCAACGCGGGCGGACAGTGCCTCGACTTCCTTAACTGCGCTGGCCACGCGCCCCTGCGCTTCGAGCAGCGCCTGCTGGGCGCCGGGCAGCTGGCCCTGGTACAGGACCAGGTCACCGGCGGCCTTCGCAATCCTCGAGTCAACGAACTCCAATGACTGCTGGACGCGCTGCGCTTCGGCCTGGAGCGCGGCCTGCTTGTCCTCCAGCTCATCGGCGAATGCCGGTGGTGTGGACGAGGCGAGACCGGAAGCGAGGACGACGGCGAGTACCCCGCTCAGGAGCGCCGAGCGGCGCGCTGCATGACGCCTCGGTCGCAGGCGCAAGGGATTTTCTGACGTTACGTTCATCGGCATTCCTCGGTCGGTTTGCATAGCCTAAACGCGCAAATATCTGCGAAGGGTCAAGAGGGACGAAATTCCAGCCAAGGATCCGCCAAGGATCAGCAGTGCAGGCACCAGGATCAGTGTCTGGCCCGAGGAAATGAACGCGGTGTCCGGATACTGCTTGGACATGTACTCCCCCAGGAAGAAGTGGGCCACGGCCCACAGCGTTGCCGAGGCAAGGGCTGCACCGATCACCGCTGCGATGACGCCTTCGAGGATGAAGGGCAGCTGGATCACGGTCTTCGAGGCTCCCACGAGGCGCATGATCCCGGTTTCCCGCCTGCGGCTGAAAGCCGAAAGCCGGATGGTGGTGGCAATCAGCAGGATGGCACACACGATCATGACACCCGCGATGCCTACCGCAACGAGGGAAGCCCCGTTCATCACCGAGAAAAGCCGCTCCAGCAGCTGACGCTGGTCGATCACGGTTTCCACCCCGGGCTGGGAGCTGAAGGTTTCACTGATGATTTCGTACTTTTCCGGGTCCTTCATGTTGATCCGGAAGGAAGCCGGCAACTGGTCGGGGGTTACGGAATCGACAATCGGTGAGTTCGAGAACTGGTCCTTGAAGTGCTTGTAGGCATCTTCCTTGGACTCGAACTGAAAGTCGTTGATGTATTGGGCCACTGCCGGGGACTCGAGCAGGGTGTTGAGGCTGTCCTGCTGCTCCGGGGTGACCGAACCGCCTGCGCAGCCGGTGGCCGTCGAGCCGTCACTGCAAAGGAAGACGGCTACCTGGACTTTGTCGTACCAGTAGCCCTTCATCTGGTTGATCTGCATCTGGAGCATTCCGGCGGCACCCACGAACGTCAGAGAGACGAACGTGACCAGGATGACCGAGACCACCATCGATAGGTTGCGGCGCAGGCCGCTGCCGATTTCGGAAAGGATGAATGCGAGCCTCATCGCTGCGCCTCACCTTCACGGCCTTCGTCCGCCGGGCGGGCGTCGGGTTCGTCCCTGCCGCTGGCGTCTTTGAGTCTCCTGGACTGTCCGATGACCGGAATCATCGAGGTGTAGAGTGCCTTGGCTTCGTCGCGGATCACCACGCCGTTCTTGAGCTCCACCACCCTTTTGCGCATTTCGTTGACGATGTCGTCGTCGTGGGTGGCCATGACCACCGTGGTGCCATTCTGGTTGATCTTGTCCAGCACTCCCATGATGCCCATGGAGGTGGTGGGGTCCAGGTTTCCGGTTGGTTCGTCAGCGAGGAGGATGCCGGGGCGGTTCACGACGGCCCGGGCAATGGCGACACGCTGCTGCTCGCCGCCGGAGAGCTCGTGAGGCATCCGGTGCTCCTTGCCTTCGAGCCCCACGGTCTTCAGGACCTCGGGGACGGTGTCGCGGATGACGCTGCGGCTCTTGCCGATGACCTGCATGGCGAAAGCCACGTTAGCGAAGACGTTCTTTTGGGGCAGGAGGCGGAAATCCTGGAAGACCACGCCAATGCCGCGGCGGAGGCGGGGTACCCGCCAGCTCGAGATCTTCGCGACGTTCTGGCCGGCCACGTAGACGGCTCCCGAGGTGGCGCGGTCCTCTTTGAGCACGAGCCGGAGGAAGGTTGATTTTCCGGAGCCTGATGCTCCGACGAGGAACGCGAATTCGCCGCGGTCGATCTCAAGGTTGATGGAGTCCAGCGCCGGCCGGGCCTTCTGGTCGTAGACCTTGGTGACATTTTCGAATCGGATCATGGCCCTAAGTACCCTGCAGGGCATGGCTGATGCGGAATGCAGCCCAGTTCTGCAGCCGGTGCACGGGTGTTCGTTGGGGGAAGTAGGGCCCCGGCCCCTCGACTATACGCAGGATTGGCTGCTTAAGACGCGGCTTTGGGGGCGTGTCGCGGTAGGCCGATCCGCCGTGGCGGTGTTCCGGCCCTACTTCTCAGCGTTACGGTTGTCCGTGCGCCAGCGGATGCCAGCGTCGATGAAGTCGTCGATCTCGCCGTCGAAAACAGCCGAGGTGTTGCCCACCTCGTGTTCGGTGCGCAGATCCTTGACCATCTGGTATGGGTTCAGGACGTATGAGCGCATCTGGTCTCCCCAGGATGCCTTGACGTCCCCGGCCAGCGCCTTCTTCTCGGCGTCTTCCTGTTCCTTCTTCAACAGCAGAAGGCGGGACTGCAGGACGCGCAGTGCTGCTGCCCGGTTTTGCAGCTGTGACTTTTCGTTCTGCATCGACACCACCACGCCGGTGGGAATGTGCGTGAGCCGGACAGCGGAGTCTGTGGTGTTCACGGACTGGCCGCCCGGACCGGAGGACCGGAAGACGTCGACCCGGATCTCGTTATCCGGGATGTCGATCGAGTCCGTCTGCTCGATCAGCGGAATGACCTCCACCGCGGCGAAGGACGTTTGGCGCCGCCCCTGGTTGTCGAAGGGGCTGATCCGCACCAGCCGGTGGGTGCCGGCCTCAACGCTGAGGGTACCGAATGCGTATGGGGCCTTGACCTCGAACGTGGCCGACTTGAGCCCGGCTTCCTCGGCGTATGACGTGTCCATGACTGTGGTGGGATACCCGTGGCGCTCTGCCCAGCGGAGATACATCCGCATCAGCATTTCGGCAAAGTCGGCGGCGTCCACGCCGCCGGCGCCGGCACGGATCGAGACCACAGCCTCGCGCTCGTCGTACTCGCCGGACAGGAGGGTGACCACCTCCAGGTTCTTCAGCGCCTTCTGGATCGATTCCAGCTCTGCTGCCGCCTCTCCCATGGAGTCAGCGTCACCTTCGTCCTGGCCGAGCTCCACCAGGACTTCAAGATCGTCGATGCGCGATGCCAGGGTTGTCAGACGCTCCAGCTCTGACTGCCGGTGCGAGAGTCGGGAGGTGATTTTCTGCGCCGCAGCGGGATCGTCCCACAGGTCCGGCTCCCCTGCACGCTCGCTGAGTTCGGCAATGTCTTCCCTCAGCGCGTCCATGTCGGTAACCCGTTCAATGGACTCGTAGGTGGCGCGGAGCGCGCGGATTTCAGCGGAAAAATCAATATTGGCCATGGTCGTTTAAGCCTACGCTATCCGGCGAAAGGCACGGTTCTTTGCACCCGGCCCCGGGTTTGCCTGCCTACCGCGTTAACCGCGAGCGCGCTGTCGACGTCGCCTCAATCAGGATTCCGTCTGGGACCAGGAAGTTCACCACCGGCGGATGCACCGCGGCGGTGAGCACCACAACAGCGGTAGAGCCGTCCGGAGTACCGGTTGCCCCGGCAACTGCCAGGGCGTCAAACCGTGCCGAGGCGGGGCTCCGGGCAACAAAGTCAGCCGCGACACTCCGAACACGCGCGGGGTTAAGGACGGCAGATGGGCTGCCGCCCTGGGTCGCCACCTCACCCAGCGTATAGCTGTCCGCTGCAGCAAGGGAGGCGCCGTCAGCCAGGGACAGCAGGCGCTTATGCTCCAGGTAGACGGAAGAAATTCCCATCACGACTGTGGCCACCAGGAGTGCCAAGGCCACATATCCGATAATCATTACCGTTATCTGGCCGTCCTCGGATGTCGATTCCCTCACCGGAACCTCCCCACAATTTGGGTAGCGGCGGCCTCCACCTCGGTGGCAGAGAGCCGGACGCCATCTTGGAACGGTACGAACGGCAGCGGGATGGACAACCTGACGGTGACGGTCACAGCAGTGCCCGGCGCGTGACAGTCAGCGGGGTCACAGGTTGTTGCCATCGAGGCCTGGTCCGGGCTGTGTCCAAAGTCGGCCAGTGCCAACCCCACGGCCTGCTCCGCGGCCGCCTGGGCTGACGCGCTGTCGGCTTGGGCGACGTAGACCTTCGCAGCCTGGTCTGCCGCCCCCACCACAGCGAACGAGCCACCCTGCATCTGCGCGACGGTGATGATGAAGTAAACGAGCGGGACCATCAGCAGCAGGGCAAGAAACGTGAACTCCACAACCGCACTTCCCTGCTCACTGCGCCCGGCCGCTTGCGGGCCGGATGGTTCCGGTCCCCGGCACAACGCCTCGAGTAACCGGCTACGGACACGCCGGAACACTCGGCGGACGTCACGGCTGTACGGCGGCATGTCCCGTCACCTCCAACATTCCCCGGGGTCCGATCAACCCCACTACAGGCATGGGAGCCCGGACCGTTACTTCCAGCGTCCTAAGGCCCTGAACGGTCACTTCGTTCGTGCTGATCTCCTCAGCGAAGGATGGGTTCAGGGCAGTCATGATGAGGCCGCGGGTCCGTTCTTCCGCGTCACCAGGGCCCCGGTCTGCGAGTGTTCCGTACCGCGCGCCAGAAGCTGCCGCGTCAATCAGCGTGTTCCGGACGTGCAGCACAAGGGTCAGTTGGAGAATTGCCAGGAAGAACATCGTGAGCAGGCCACCCACCAGCACAAAATCCACGACTGCCGAACCCTGTTCCCGGCCAAGGACACCTGGCTGGCCGCGACCCGAGACCCGTACGGAAGCGGCCATGGGGCTAGTTGCCCACCTTGTCCATTGCCTGGTTGAACATGGCCTCAAGCGCGGGACCGGCAAGCGCCAGCAGAGCAGCTACGAGCACCGCGGACATCAGGGTGATCATTACCCACCCAGGAACATCACCCCTCTCGGGATCATCGGCAACGTGGGACGTTCCTCGCTGTTGCGCGCGGCGATGGACGGCAGGGAAACGGTATCGGGCCGGGCGCCGGACGCCCTTGGTGGCCCAGGCGCCGGGTGAGGCGGCGACCGCAACCAGTAATACTGCCCAGCGGAGTACTTGAGTCTTCATCTACTGTTCCTGTCCCTTGTTGTTTTCCGTGCCGTTGACGGCGTTGTCATGGATTGCATGCTGTTTTCGCCCAGATCAATTGACGCCATTAGAGCCCCAGGCTGATGGCGGCGATGCCGGGAAAGACGGCAAATACCACCGTCAGGGGAAGCACACCAAAGACGAGGGGCACCATCATGGCAATTTCCTTCTTTCCTGCGGCTTCCATCAAGTCCCGCTTGGCTGTGTCGCGGACATCCTGGGCTTGCGCACGCAGTACGTCCGCGAGGGGTGTCCCCCGTTCGACCGCAACAACGATTCCGTCCACAAACCGGACGAGTGGTGCAAGGTCCGTACGCGCGGAGAACCCCTGGAGGGCGTTGGTCAGGGGCTTGCCAGCCCGCGTTTCTGCCAGGATCGTGGAGAACTCCTTGGACAACTCGCCCTTGGCGCTCCGGCACACCCGGTCCAGGGCTCCGGTGGCACTCTCCCCTGCACCGACGGCCAGGGCCATCAGTTCGGCGAGACTGGGAAACTCGGCCATCATCCGTTCTTCCCTCCTGCGGACCTGCACACCCAGCCAGTAGTCCCGAACAGCAAAGCCCGCCACCCCGCTGCCGATGATGGCCACAGCAGCCAGCAGGGCGTTGAACCTTCCGGCCGCAGCCCCCACGGCGACAATGGCCGAAGACAGGGCGAATCCTGCAGCTGCCCACATAATCTGTTCGGCGCGAAAATCTATGACCGACTTGCCGATTCCGGCCTGCGCGAGCCGGCGGGCTGTTGCCCCCGGAGCAGGACTCATTTTCCCCAGGGCGGAAATGCTGTCGCGGATAAACGGGCGGAGGATCCGCTCCAGCGGTCCGAAGGGCGTCAGGGTGTGTTCTCCGGACAGAAGGCGCGACTCCAGGTTCTGCGATTTAAGCTGGGGCTCAATGCGCTGGGTCAGAGTCGTCGCCCGCATGAGCGGAGACCTGAAAATGACCAGCCACAGTCCGAGTCCGAGGACCGCGCCGCAAACGGCGGCGGACGGTGACACAGTCATCATCGAAGCACCCGTTCGTCCTGGGGCAGGGCGCCGATCCTGAGCATCGTTGAGTAGCAGACCAACGAGATCACGAGCCCGCCGAGGAGGACCGCCGCCCCCATGGCTGTGTTGTATGCCTGCACAGCCTCGGGCCGGGTGGCGAGGAGAAGCATCACGATCCACGGCGCTGCGACTGCAAGACGGGCAGCATTGACGGTCCAGGACTGGCGGGCTTCGAGTTCGCTGCGCGTTCGGGCGTTTTCGCGGAGGAACTCGGCGAGGGTTCCCAGTAACTTGCCGAGGTCAGACCCTCCGACCTCACGAGTCAGCCGCAAGGCTTCGACGATCCGGTCGGCCACGGGGTCGGCGAGCCGGTTCTTCAGCTTGTTCAGGGAACCATCAAACTGTCCTCCGGCCCTGTAGTCCGCGCCAAATTCGCGAAAGACCGGCCTGAGCTCTTCGGGCCCCTTATCACCCAATTGGATGAGCGCCTCAGGCAACGGGAGTCCGGCTCGGATCGCTGACCGCAGATGGTCAACGACGTCGGGCCACAGCTGGCGGAGAAGGGCAGTCCGCTTCTTCGCGCGCCACCGAAGGATGGTGAGTGGAAGCCAGCCGGCGAACAGTCCGAAGCACACAGCAATCGGCCACGACCTGCTCACGGCGAAGAAGACCAGGACGACGAACAGTCCCAAGCCAAGGCACGTTCCAAGCAGTCCGCCCACGGAAACTTTTTCCACTCCGGCGGCGGCCAGCAGATCCGCGATCCGGCTGGGCGGCCGTTGGCGGGGCTTGCGCTCCGGCGATTCCCACAGTGACCACCAAACAAGGAACAGGCCCGTTCCCGCAGTAACTCCCAGCAGTGCAGACATCATCGTGGGTCCAGCAGGGCTGCAACGTCATAGCCTGCCCGGGCAAACTTCTCTATTGCAGGCATCGCGTTGGCGCGTGCCTGCAGAACGCCGTCCGCCATGGCAAACACCGGTGATGACTCGATGATTCCGTTTTCAACCCGCCGCCCAAGGGAAAGGATCTCTGTTACCTCCCGGCGTCCGTTGGCAAGCCGGCTGCAGTGGACCACCAGGTCTATGCAGGATGCCACCGTTGGAACGACGAATGCCGACGAGATGTTTTCGCCCGCCAGCAGGGGAAGCGTGCAGATCTTGGTGACGGCGTCATGGGCGGAATTGGCATGGACCGTGCACATTCCGGGAAGTCCGCTGTTGAGCGCAATCAGCATGTCGAGGCTTTCGGCTTCCCGTACTTCACCGACCACAAGGCGGTCGGGCCGCATGCGCAGGGCTTCCTTGACGAGGCGCCGGAGTGGGATCTCACCTGTTCCTTCAAGGTTCGGCTGCCGGCACTGGAGTCCCACCACGTCCCGCAGGGGAAACTGCAGCTCAAAGATCTCTTCCACCGTGATGACCCGCTCCCGGCTGCCGATGCTGGCGGCGAGGCAGTTCAACATGGTGGTCTTACCGGCCTGGGTTGCCCCTGATACCAGGATGTTCAGCCCACTGGACACAGCCGCGCCGAGGAACCGAGCCGACTGCGGCGTCAGGGTGCCGAGCTCCACCAGGTGTTCGAGCCGGCTGGCTTTGACAACAAACTTTCGAATGTTCACGGCCCAGTGGCGGCGCGTCACGTCCGGAATGACGACGTGGAGCCTGGAGCCGTCAGGGAGGGCAGCGTCCACAAACGGAGATGACATGTCCAGGCGCCTGCCGGAACTCTTCAGCATCCTTTCCACCATGTCGCGCACCTGCTGCTCAGTAAGGCTGAGCGAGGTTAACTCTGATTCCCCATTGCGTGCCACATAGATTTCGTTGGGAGCATTCAGCCAGATTTCTTCTATCGAGGGATCGTCCAGCAGCGGCTGGAGCACGCCGAAGCGCGCAACGGCGTCGAACAGAAACCGCCGCGCTGCGTCCAGGGAACCCAGCGGCGGAAGTGGTCCCATGAGGGCCCGTTCGTCGTAGTCCGTCACCGCGGCGTCGACAAGGCGCCGCACTTCGCCTGATTGGTTGAGCGGGTCGAGTCCCCTGCGCCTGATCAGTTCCCGGACTTCGTCCTCGACTATCCCCAGAGCATCCATGCCAGTTTCCCCCAGTTGACTGCCGCCCCCCGGCGGAGGCAGTTCAATTGCGTCCAGCCTAGGGAGGCTACCTCATGGCAACAAGTCATATTTCCCGGAATGTGGATAAGCCACCATCGCGAGGCTCTCTATCACTCCAGCCCCAAAAGAACCACTGGTTACGCTGGTCACACCAGTGCTATGGTGAGCGCGTTAATTGTCGAATTACCACGGTCAGGTGCCTCCCTGGGGGGAGCATTTGGCCAGTTATCTAAATGAGCGCTCAGGAGAGCGCCACATTGTCTCCGGAGCCAATATGAAGCGGAACCCGTCTCAGTCCCGTCGCCCCGCCGTGAAATCGCTGTGGGTCATGCTGCTGGCAGCCTCGCTAATGGCAAGCCCCGGAATTACGGACGCGGCCTTGGCTGTTGAACCGGCGCCCTCGCCAACGGCGTCGGCAGCACCCGAAGCAAGTGCGCCGACCACACCGACGACCCCCGCCCCGCCGTCTTCAGGCGTACCTGCCCCGGCTTCGCAGGAGCCTGCGGCAGCCACCGAGCCGCCGGCTCCGGCACCCTCTCCGGAAGCCCAGCAGTCCATGGCTGAAGCCGTCGGGATTGGCGGCGCCGAAATGGGCCAGCGATCTGCACGGGTAGTGCGCTCCGCCCCCTCGGAATCCGTGAGGAAGCTCAGTTCCGAAGCACTGTCCAGCGAAGGCACCTGGATGCCCACGTTCGGCGTCCAGGGGCTCGACGTGAGCGGCCACCAGCCAACCGTGGACTGGAGACAGCAGTGGAACATGGGGGCCCGGTTCGCCTATGTGAAAGCAACTGAGGGGAACTACTACACCAATCCCTCCTACAGTTCCCAATACCAGGGAGCGCGGAACGTTGGCATGGTCAGGGGCGCCTACCACTTCGCCATCCCCAACTGGTCGTCGGGCGCAGACCAGGCCCGCTACTTCGTGCAAAATGGCGGCGGATGGTCCTCGGACGGTTATACGATGCCTCCGGTTCTGGACTTTGAGTTCAACCCTTACGAGGGCCGGACGATCAATGGCTTCTACTTCGGCAACACCTGCTACAACATGTCCGCAGCACAGCTGCAGTCCTGGATCCGGGACTTCGGCAATACAATGCGTTCGTTGACCGGGCGGCTTCCCGTGATCTACACCAATACCAGCTGGTGGAACCAATGCGTGGGCAACCCTGCCGGGTTCGGTGATTATCCACTGTGGATGGCCGCCTACCCCAGCTCTGCCACCAACAATGCCGGCCCTGTCCCGACGGGTAGCTGGAGCACCTACAGCATCTGGCAATACAGTTCCACTGGCCCCCTCGCCGGCGATTCCAACGTCTGGAACGGCGACTACGCCTCCTTGCGGACGTTCGCCGGCGCCGCGGCTCCCGACGGGTCCTTCGACGACCTCTCGGTGCAGCGAGTCGGATCCACCTCGCAGCTGAACGTGCGCGGCTGGGCCGTCGACTTTGCCAATTCCTCTGCCTCGACGCAGGCGCATGTCTATGTCACCGGCCCGGACGGAGTACGCACCGGCTATGCACTTCCCGCCAACATATCCCGCCCCGATGTGAACGCCGCCCTTGGAGTCACCGGGCAACACGGCTTCCAGCAGGGCATCCAGATTCAGAAATCCGGAACCTACAAGGTCTGCGCCTACGCCATTGGCGCCTTCAGCAATACTGAAATCGGCTGCAAGTCGATTGACGCGAAGGGCACCGAACCGCCCATAGGCAGCATTGATGACGCCAAGGAAGTGCGGAGCGCAGACAAGGTAACGCTTTCCCTTCGGGGCTGGGCAATCGACGGCGCCAACCCGGCGACAGCAACAGAAGCCCACGCCTACCTGACGGCGCCGGACGGTACCAGGACCGGTTACGTCATGCCCGCGAATCTGTCGCGACCCGACGTGGACCAGGCGTTGGGGATGGGCGCCAATCATGGCTACCAGCGCGATATTCCCGTCACGGCGCCCGGAACCTACAAACTCTGTGTTTACGCCATAGGCCAGTACGGCAATACCGAGATCGGCTGCAGGCAGCTGAACTTCGCCCCGGCGGCCGCCCCCATTGGCAGCTTCGATGACGCATCCCTGATAAAGACGTCCACCACAGCCGCACTTTCAGTTCGTGGTTGGGCACTGGACCGCGGGGACTCAACACGGTCCATCCCTGTCCACGTCTACGTGACCTCACCGGACGGCACCACTAAGAGCTACCCGTTCTCGGCGTCCCAGGCCCGGGCCGATGTCAACAGCGCACTGGGAGTAACAGGAAGCCATGGCTTTGCTGCCGCCATACCGATCACGGCACCGGGACAGTACAAGGTTTGCACGTACGCAATAGCGCTCAGCCCGCTTGCCCCGGGGAATCCCTTGCTGTCCTGCCGCAGCGTTGATGTTGGAGCGGTCGCACCACCTACCGGGAGCCTCGACAGCCTAACAGTCAACAAGACGACCACCTCTGCCTCGCTGTCCCTCGCCGGCTGGGCCGTGGACAAAGCAGATGCCTCGCGGTCCATCGACGTGCACATATATGTCACCGCACCTGATGGAACCACTAAGGGATATGCCTTCAATGCGTCCCGCCCCAGGGCTGACGTCAATACTGCGTTCGGCGTGACGGGCGACCACGGCTTCGCTCCCTCGATTCCCATCACCAGCCCCGGCGTCTACACTGCCTGTGCCTACGCCATCGCGCCCAGCCCCCTGGCGTCCAGCAACCCGTTGATAGGTTGCCGCACGGCTGACGCCGGCAAGAGCGGGGTACCGGTGGGTGTGCTCGACTCAGTAGCAATCAAGACGGCTGCGGGGGTTACTTCGCTGGAGGCGACTGGGTGGACCTACGACCCGGACATGCCCACCCTTTCGAATCCTGTTCACGCTTATGTCACCGGCCCCGACGGCAAGACCACGGGATACGTGTTCTCAACGACGGTGGACCGGCCCGATGCAAACAAGGCTTTCGGCATCACGGGTACCCACGGATATTCAGTCAACGTCAAAATCACGGTCCGTGGAACATATACGTTGTGCACCTACGGGATCGGAGTGTCCCCCTTCACCACCGGCAACACGGGGCTGGGTTGCCGGACCCTGACGTACTAAGGGCCGCCCGGCCAGCAGAAAGGGGGGTGAAGCTTGGCTTCACCCCCCTTTCTGCTGGCCCCGGCTAGTTGTTGCTCTCGGCCAGCAACTCCAGAAGGTACGCCCCGTAACCGCTCTTGACGAGCGGCTCAGCACGTTCCCGCAACTCGTCGTCCGTCAGGAAGCCCAAGCGCCACGAGATCTCTTCCGGTGCCCCGATCTTGAGACCCTGCCGGTTCTCGACGGTGCGGATGAAGTTGGAAGCGTCGTTCAGGTCATTGAATGTCCCGGTGTCCAGCCAGGCAGTCCCCCGCGGCAGGATCTCCACCTGCAGCTTTCCGGCTTCGAGATATTTACGGTTGACATCCGTAATTTCAAGCTCTCCGCGGGCGGAGGGCTTCAGGTTTTTCGCAATGTCCACCACGTTGTTGTCGTAGAAGTACAGTCCGGGCACCGCGTAGTGGCTCTTCGGTGCAGCTGGCTTTTCTTCCAGGGACAGTGCCTTGCCCTGCTCATCGAACTCCACCACGCCGTAGGCCGACGGATCCTTGACCCAATACCCGAAGACGGCGCCGCCGTCGATGGTCTTGAACCGGCGCAGCTGGGTACCCATGCCCTGGCCGTAGAAGATGTTGTCCCCCAGCACGAGGGCCACACTGTCGTCGCCGATGTGCTCTGCACCGAGTACAAAGGCCTGGGCCAGCCCGTCCGGCGAGGGCTGCTGCTTGTACGTGATGGAAACACCGAAACGGGAGCCATCTCCGAGGAGCCGCTCGAACTGCTCGGCGTCATGCGGGGTGGTGATAATTAGAATGTCCCGGATCCCGGCGAGGATGAGGGTTGACAGCGGGTAGTAGATCATCGGCTTGTCATAGACAGGGACCAACTGTTTGCTGACACCCAGTGTGATGGGGTGGAGCCTTGAGCCGGTTCCGCCGGCAAGTATTATTCCGCGCATGTCCCCATCTTTCCCTTCGCTAAGTGCAGCGGCAAATCCGGTACCCTTGGGAATTATGCAGCGACTTCTTGTGACCGGCGGAGCCGGCTTCATTGGCTCAAACTTTGTCCACTATGTATTGGAAAACACTGATGACCATGTCACTGTTCTGGACAAGCTGACCTACGCCGGCAATCTTGAATCACTGCGCGGCCTGCCCGAGGACCGCTTCACCTTCGTTGAGGGTGACATCGCCGACGCCGGCATCGTGGACGGACTCGTCGCGGGCACCGACGTCGTGGTCCACTACGCAGCAGAATCGCACAACGACAATTCCCTGCATGACCCCCGCCCCTTCCTGGACACCAACATCATCGGCACCTACACGCTGATCGAAGCGGCCCGGAAGCACGGCAAGCGCTTCCACCACATCTCCACCGACGAGGTCTACGGCGACCTCGAGCTGGACGATCCCGAGCGGTTCACCGAGCAGACCCCCTACAACCCCTCAAGCCCGTACTCCTCCACGAAGGCCGGCTCGGACCTCCTGGTCCGCGCCTGGGTGCGCTCCTTCGGGCTGCAGGCAACCATCAGCAACTGCTCGAACAACTACGGCCCGTACCAGCACGTGGAGAAGTTCATACCCCGGCAGATCACCAACGTGATCGACGGGATCCGCCCCAAGCTTTACGGCAAGGGCGAGAACGTCCGTGACTGGATCCACGCCAACGACCACTCCTCCGCCGTCCTGGCCATCATCGCCAAGGGAACCATCGGGGAAACGTACCTGATCGGTGCCGACGGCGAGAAGAACAACAAGGACGTCGTTGAACTGATCCTCAAGCACATGGGCCTGGCCCCGGACGCGTACGACCATGTAGTGGACCGTCCCGGCCACGACCTGCGGTACGCCATCGACTCCACCAAACTCCGCAACGAACTTGGCTGGGAACCCCAGTTCTCCAACTTCGACGCCGGCATCGAAGACACCATCGACTGGTACCGCAACAACGAACAGTGGTGGCGCCCGCAAAAAGCCGCCACCGAAGCCAAATACAAGGAACAGGGCCAGTAGTCCATGTCTCTGGAGTTCTCGAAAAAGCTTTCCGGCCACACAACCCCCATTCCCGGCGTCGTTCTCTACGACCTCCCTGTCCACGGCGACAACCGCGGCTGGTTCAAGGAAAATTGGCAACGGGAAAAAATGGTGGCTCTTGGACTGCCTGACTTCCGGCCAGTCCAGAACAACATCTCGTTCAACGAAAAAGCCGGAACCACCCGCGGTATCCATGCCGAACCGTGGGACAAGTTCATCTCTGTTGCCACGGGGCGGATCTTCGGGGCGTGGGTTGACCTGCGTGAAGGGCCCTCGTTCGGCGCCGTCTTCACCGCTGAGCTGGACCCCAGCCAGGCCATCTTCATTCCGCGCGGAGTCGGCAATGCGTTCCAGACCCTTGAGGACAACACGGCCTACACCTACCTGGTCAACGACCACTGGTCCGCCGATGCCCAGGGACAATACACCTTCCTGAACCTGGCAGACGAGACCGCTGCCATTTCCTGGCCGATCCCGCTGGAGCAGGCTGAACTCTCCGACAAGGACAAAGCCCACCCCCGGATGGCAGACGTCGCCCCGATGCCGGCCAAGAAGATCCTCGTCGTCGGCGCCGACGGCCAGCTGGGCAAGGCGCTGCGCGGACAGTACGACGGCGATTCAAGGGTCGAGTTCGCCGGCCGCGGTGAGTTCGACCTCGCCAGGGAGGATTCCTACAAGAACCGGAACTGGAAGAATTACTCCGCCATCGTCAACGCCGCGGCCTACACCGCCGTGGACGCTGCCGAATCCGAGGAAGGCCGGGCTGCCGCCTGGGCCATTAACGTGACGGCCGTCGCCAACCTGGCGCGCACCGCCGTGGAGCATGACCTCACGCTGGTCCACGTCTCGTCCGACTACGTTTTTGACGGGAGCCGCGACAACCACGACGAAGACGAGCCCCCTACACCCCTGGGCGTCTACGGCCAAACCAAGGCTGCAGGCGAGGCGGTGGCAGGTGTCGTCCCCCGCCACTACATTGTGCGTACAAGCTGGGTTATAGGTGAAGGCAACAACTTTGTCCGGACCATGGCCAGCCTCGCAGGCAAAGGAATTAAGCCGGCGGTGGTCAATGACCAGACCGGCCGCCTGACCTTCACCCAGGACATCGCAGCTTTCATCAGCCACCTGCTGACCACCGAGGCCGCCTACGGTATCTACAACTTCAGCAACGATGGACCCGTAAAAAGCTGGGCCGACATAGCGGCGGACGTCTACGAGCAGGCCGGCGCCTCCAGGACTGATGTCACTGGAATCACCACTGCTGATTACTTCAAGGACAAGGCCGCCGCTCCGCGGCCGCTCAAGAGTGCCCTGAACCTGGCGAAGGCACACTCCACCGGATTTGATGTCGCCAATGCCGATGAGCGGCTGACTGCCTACCTAAAGGCGGAAAACGATAAAGCATGACTCCTGCAGAGCAAGCCCACCGCACCCTGGTGATCATGCCGGCCTGGAACGAGTCGGAGGCCATCGGCGGTACCATCCGGGAAGTGTTCGAGTTCGGCCCTGACTGCAGCGTCCTCGTCGTGGACGACGGCTCGCGCGATAACACTGCCCAGGTTGCCCGCGACGCCGGTGCACTGGTGGTGCAGCTCCCGTTCAATATGGGCGTGGGCGGAGCGATGAGGACGGGCTTCAAATACGCGAAAATGCACGGCTACACGCGGGTCATCCAGGTGGACTCCGACGGCCAGCATGATCCTCGTGACATCAAGGCCGTCCTCGACGGCCTGCAGGAAGCGGATATCGTCATCGGGGCCAGGTTTGCGGACAAGGGCACGTACACCGTCCGGGGGCCCCGTAAGTGGGCCATGAACGTCCTTGCCTGGACCATCTCGCGGATTGCGGGCACCCGTCTCACGGACGTGACGTCCGGTTTCCGCGCTGCCAATGCGAAGGCCATCCGCCAATACGTGGACCACTATCCCGCCGAATACCTGGGCGACACCATCGATTCCCTGGTCGTCGCCATCCGGTCGGGATGTACCGTGCGCCAAGTGGGCGTCTCGATGCGCGAACGGCAGGGCGGGACCCCAAGCCACGACCCCGTCAAGGCCGCCATCTACCTGGGCCGGTCAGCCTTTGCCCTCCTCTTTGCGTTGACGCGCAAGAAGAACGAACCGTCGTCCAACTAGGAGTTTCCATGGCCACCCTCGTTGGCTTCATCTTTGTGCTGGTCATTCTGCTGATCATTTTTGAAATGCTGCGCCGCCGCCACCTGCGCGAAAAGTACGCCGTCATCTGGATCATCATCGGGATTGGCGTCCTGGTGCTGGTGGCCTTTCCGCAGCTTCTCTTCTGGTCCAGCGGAGTGCTCGGCGTGAAGGTGCCTTCAAACCTTCTGTTCGCCATGGCGATCGTGCTGCTGGTTTCCGTGTGCCTGCACCTCTCCTTCGAGCAGTCCCAGGCGGAAGACGAAGTCCGCGTCCTGGCGGAGGAAGTAGGTATCCTCCGGCTCAAAGTCCTTCAGCTGGAAGAGAGCCTGGCGCAGGGTGGCACAGCCGCCGGTAACGGCACTCACCCCGAAACGCTCCCTCCCGAACCAGCGCCGTAACGAAAAAGGTGGCTGCCCCCAGGATCTGGGGGCAGCCACCATTTTAAGCAAACCGCTAGGAAACCACGTGCTTCAGCAGCCTGGGCAGCGAATCGGTTTTCCCGATCATCAGTGATCGTGCTACCAGGGTGGCTGCATTCAACCGCGACGTCGTGTGGAAGGCCGCGGCGCGTGCCGTTCCGTTCCAGCCAAGTTCCCGGAAACGCCGTGCCTGTCCTTCGAAATACGCGCGCTCCTCGTCGAACCGGCGCCCGTCAAGCGCCTTGACCGACGAGTCCGATGCGGAATGGCGGCGGTAGAGGAACGCGAGCGTCGGGTCAACCACCATGGAGCCGCCTTCGGCTGCAATATCCAACAGCAGCGCCAGGTCCTGCACCACGTGCAACCCCTCCGTGAAGCCGATACGGCGGATAACATCCGTGCGCCACGCCAGGGACGGGAAGTACGCCCAGTCGGCCCGGACAAGGCTGGTGGCCATCTTCTCGCCCTGCAGCAGGACTGTGGACTTGGTGGACGGTGCGTACACCTTTTTGACGATGTCCACCAGCGGGGAGCACGCGCGCCCTTGCTCGTCGATAACCTGAACGCCAGGCTGGACAACACTGGCTTCGGGGTAGGCTTCGAACGCTTTGGATACGACGTCGAGGTAGTTCGGCAGCATGATGTCATCTGCACCCATGACCACAACAATGGGAGCTTCGGCCAGTTCCAGCGCCTTGCGGTAGTTGCCGTTGGCGCCGAGGTTCTCTTCGTTCTTCTGGTAGCTGACCCGGGGGTCTGACATGGATTCGAACCAACGCTGGGGTTCCGGGCTGGGGTAGCCGTCGTCGACCACGATGAGGCGCCAATCCTCGAACTGCTGGCTCATGACGCTTTGCGCGGCAAGTTTCATCAGGTCGACGTCGCCGTAGTACGGAAGCAATACATCAATGGCCATGTGCCAGGTAGGTCCTTTTCTTGAAGATTCACAGGGTTGGATCTGTTTGCCCGGAGATGAGCACCCCGGTCAATGCTACCGCGTCGGCCTGCGCGAGCGGCTTCCAGCCGCCTGTCCCCCGCCAGTGGCCGGGTTCAAATGGAGGCCCCTCCGCCCCGGCGATAGACTGAAGCCTGCTGTCTGACAGTTCCCTGACGCATTGGAACGGTCTATTTGGGTAAGCGAGAAGGAACTATAAGACGTGACGCACCAGAGTGACCCGCGTGTGGTGGCTGTTATTTCAGCCTTCCACCCTCCCCAGGACCTTCCCGAGAGGGTCGAAAAACTCAACCAGCAAGTCGTTCATACAGTTGTTGTCGACGACGGTTCCGACCCCCAGCAAACGAGCAGCGTGCTGAACGGTCTGGAAGCGCTGGGATGCACCGTGCTGCGCATGCCCGAGAACGTGGGAATCGCGGCAGCACTGAACGCAGGCATCGATGAAGCGCTCAAGGCGTGGTCTCCGGATTTCCTCGTCACGCTTGACCAGGACTCCGCGCTTGATGATGGCTACATCGCTGCCGCATTGGCCACCTACACGGAGGCCAGTGCCAACGGCATCGACGTCGGCCTGGTCAGTGCCCAGTCACACAACGGCCTCAACGTTCCGCTGCTGGCCAGGAGGGCACGGTTTCCCGAAGCCTTCGACCCCCTGCAGTCCGGCGCCGTCATACCGGTGTCCACACTCAAAACAGCCGGAATGCTCGACGGCAGGTTATTCATTGACTGCGTCGATTCTGAATACAACCTTCGTGTCAGGTCCCACGGCCTTGCCACCCTTGTGGGCAAGGGGTGCAACATGACCCATGCCCTGGGCCAGGCACAGCCAATGATGCTTTTCGGATGGCATGTCAGCGTCTTGGGCCGAAAGCGCCATGTACACTCACATGCCCCTTTCCGGGTGTACTACATGACCCGGAACAACATCCACCTCTGGCGGCAGTACGGCGCCAGATTTCCGATCTGGCTGATCCGCAGGCTCCGCTTCCAAGTGGAAAGTGACGTCTTCAGGATGCTGTACGGCGCCGATCGAAAGGGGCAGTACCGGGCGTTTGCCCGCGGCTTCGTGGATGGCTGGCTCGGACGGCTCGGCAAGATCGATCCCTCGTTCCAGCGGAAGATCAGCGCATGAACGGGGACGGCGCTGTGCGGGTCTCCGTATGCATGGCAACGTATAACGGCCAGGACTACGTTGCAGAACAGATTCAATCCATCCTTTCCCAGCTGTCTCCGGAGGACGAACTCGTCATCGTGGACGATGCGTCAAAGGACTCCACGCTCGACGTCGTCCGTCGCCTTCAGGATCCGCGCATAGTTCTCCTGCCAAGCGCGGAAAACAAGGGTTACGTTGCGAGCTTCGAAAAGGCAGTCTCCTCCAGCAGGGGTGAGTACATCATGCTGTCGGACCAGGACGACATCTGGCTCCCCGGACGCGTGGAGACGTTGGTGAGTGCCCTGCAGACCAAGGATTTTGCCGCCAGTAATTTCACCGTGTTCGGCGGCCCGGCCAACAGGTATCACAAGGTTCAGCTCAAGGAATCGGACAGCGGCAGGTGGGTGGCCAACCTGGTCACCACGTGGATAGGCATTCGTCCCTACTACGGGTGCACCATGGCATTCCGGGCGGCAGCCAAGAAATTAATTCTCCCCTTCCCGGAGTTCCTGACCGAAACCCACGATCAATGGATCGCCATCGTCGCCAACCTCAACCGCAACATGGTCCACGTGGCAGCCCCCACCGTTGCCCGGCGACTGCACGACGAGAATACGACCCCGAAATCCCGCCGCCCGGTCGCGGTGATCCTGCGGGCCAGGATCATGCTTCTTCGCGCCATTTTTGTGGCCCTGGGCAGGAAGCCGGGAACTCCATGACATCGAAAGGGACCCCTGCGCCCCACCCATCCGGGGCGGGCACTTACGCCGGAACCTTCGGCGCGGTGGCGTTGGCCGCCTACAAGCCGGATCAGCCCATGTTTGCGCGCCAACTCCTGTCAATCCAGGCACAGACCCACACGGACTTCGTCTGTTTCATCTCGGTGGACGGCGACTACCAACAGGTTGCGGATATGGTCCGGCAGATTTGTGGCGGCGACGAGCGTTTCCAGGTTCTCGGGTACAGCAGCCGGCTTGGCTTCCACCACAACTTCGAGCGGGCCCTCAAAGCCGTTCCGGAGGAGGCCCGCTGGGTCGCCCTCAGCGACCAGGATGACTACTGGTATCCCGGAAAACTGACGGCGCTTCTCCCCCGCCTTGACGGCGCCGCCCTGGTTACAGGGCAGGCACGGGTAGTGTCGCCGGAAATTTCCGCAACTGACCCGGACCCCGCAAGAGGGACTCTCACCGATAGGAGAAATGTCGGGGCTGCGGACCTTATCGCCACTAACCAGGTCACCGGATCCCTGTGCGTGTTCCGGCGCGAAGTGCTTGAGACGGCTCTCCCCTTCCCGTCGTTGGCAGCGCCATCCCAGTATCACGACCACTGGCTTGCGCTATGCGCCCTCGCCTCCGGGGGCATCAGCATCCTTGATGAGGTCTTGCAGGATTACATCCAGCACGGCGGCAACGTGGTGGGCGAATCGCGGCAAAGCCTGCTCACTTCCATACGGAACACTCTCCGCTTCGTAAAGCGGTACGAAGGAAACACCTCGCTGCGGAGTATCTGCAGCATCATCTACAAGACCGGCCTCGGATGGCGGACGCTCATGGCGAGGACTCTGCTGGCACGCTCTATGCAGGCTGGCATCTCCACGGACCCGGAATTGCAGGATGCCCTGAACCTGTATGCACGGCCACGCGCGTGGCGCCTGTTCAGGGCCCTGTGGGACGGCGTGCGACGCAAGAACGTAGCTCCGATCCGGGCTGCTGAGATTTATCTCGGCGTCGTGCTCCCATGGAAGCGGCACAGCGGGATCAGCGATCCACGGTAACCCAGTGTTGTTCCGGGAGCACCGGCGATGAGGCTTGAGGCGGTGCTCCGGCACGATGTGGTTCGGGGTGATCAAACATCCCCGCACACGGCCCTGGTGCGCACAGCCATGCGGCTCTGGACCACCGGACGAAGCAGCCGCCACGGCCATCCGGCACCACCAACAGAAGGAAGCACTTAAAGCATGAAAGCTGTGTTGTTAAGATTGGCCGGCTTTACGGGGTTACCCCTGGTGTCGATACTGACCCCGTTCCTTCTTGTTCCCATCGTGGCACGCGTCGCCGGGGAGGGCGGCTGGTCCACCGTCGCGTCCGGGCAGGCTATCGGTGCCTTCGGCGGTGCGGTCATAGCTTGGAGTTGGAATACCCTCGGCCCCGTCGAGATAGCCCAAAACCCTTCTCCGCAGCACCGTGCCGAGGTCTACCGGCAAAGCCTGAGAACCAGGCTGGTCCTTTCTGCGCTGGTTTTCCCCTTCGTCTTTATTCTGGCCTGGCAGTTGGCAGCCCCTGGCCATCGGCTGGATGGAGCAGCAATGTCCCTGACGACAGCTGTAACTGGACTATCGCCGGCCTGGTATTGCATTGGCGCAGGAAAGCCCGCCCTTCTGGCAACGTTCGACGCGCTTCCGCGGGTTGCGGCCACAATTCTTGCCGTTCCCGTGATCTTGCTGACGACTCATATTTGGCTGTACGGAGTCATTCTGCTCGCGACTGTTGGCGTAAGCCTGGTCCTATTCCACCGCATCGTAGTCCCGGAGCGGGGTAAGACCTTCACTGCCTGGGGCGGAACTTGGCGCTACCTGCGCCAACACTTCGGACCGGCCGCTATCAGCTTGTCCGGCACAACCTACGCAGCAACTCCTGTCCCAATAGGCCAGGCCTTTGTGCCCAACACCCTTATGGCTGGATTCAGTTCCGCGGACACGGTCTACCGCTTCGGTCTCTTCTCTGTGATGGCTTTGGGCAATACTTTCCAAGGCTGGACTTTGGAGCCGCAGGAAGCCAGCCCGAAGAAGCGCCACGCCGCCGCCATCGTGTCCCACCTTGCACTGGGTCTCGCGGGAGCTGCCTTCCTGGCTATCCTGGGACCCCTGGCTACGGAGATCATCCTTGGATCCGTCAACAAGGCAGGCCAAGCGACATGCGCTCTCTACGGCCTGTCATTCCTTTTCATCTCCGCCAGCACTCCGTTCATCCGCAACCTCCTGCTCCCACAGGGCCGCCAGCGTCTCATCCTTGTCTGGACGCTGATCTCGGCCGTGATCGGCATTACCCTCATGTTTCTCGCGGCGACCCGCGGCTGGGTGGATGGCATCGCGCTGGCAATGGCCCTCAGCGAGGCGATTCTCTTCCTGGGCCTGCTGGTCCCAGGGCTACGCCTGCTGAAGAAGGCGTGAATAAAGCACCAGTTTCCGTCAACGCCACGGCACGTGGAGACGGGCGGGCCGGTCCTGCGTTCAGTTCCCGCAAAGCTGCAACTTGTATAGCTTTGCGTCGCCTTCCGAATCTTCAAGAGTGGCCATGCCCGCGGCAATGAGGCTGTCCAGCCCCTTATAACCGCTGTCCCGGCCGTGCACTTCACGGTGGCCGAAGTCCAGTATGTAATCGATGTTCAGTTTCTGGACCGCAGGGCATACTGCAGGATCGCCTTTGGACGGGGTAGGCCCGTTAAGGAGCGCTCCCGTCCCGTCAGGAACGGCGCTAAGGATGTGCAGCTGGATGAGCTTTCGGTCTGCCAAGGCATAAGCCAGGGAACTGCCGTTCCAGGGATTCCCCACCATCACGGCGTCCTCCGGCACTTCCTCCGAAAGGCGGTCAATCAGCTCCAGCTCATCACTCGAGATGAGGGGTGAGTCAGCAGAAAGCCTGTATGAACCGGCCATTGAGTCCTGCGCCTGGCGCACGCTTCCACGCTGTGTGAGCACACCCAGCGCCAGAACTGCAATCAGGCCAGCAACCACCATGTAGGTTGCCGGCTTTACACGGGCGCCCTTTTCGAAGGGTTTGTCCCGTTCCGCTGCAGTCTTCCGCTGCACAATGCCCGCGCTGCGAGTGGCTCCCCGAAGCAGTAGTTCCCAAGCGCAAACGGCGCCACGGGTGGCAAGGGGAATCGTAACCAACGGCAAGAGCGCGGCAAGCCGGGGAGGATCGTTGTACCAGATCCCCGTCCAGTAGGTCCGGAAGTCGTCGGCGGGGAAAGAACTGACCACAACAAAGAGGAACGCCGCTACAGCATAGGTTCCCAACCACCACAGCTGCCGGCCGGACCTGACCACCACGAAGATGCCAACGAGGGTCAGTGCCATGATGGCCCATGCTACGGGGCGGCCAATCGCGGAGCTGGCGATGACTTCTCCGATGGCCTGGCCGCTACTCTCAACAGGTGGCCAAAAGGCCGCCTCCGCCGGTGGCCGGACGAGGTCCCAGAGAATGCGTACAACGACGACGACGATCACGCCCAACGCCACCAGGGCCGCTGTGGCTGTCCAGCGGGTCCGCCCGCGCGCGGAAGTCAATGTTCGCACCAGAAAACGCACGTAGACGAAAACCGCAGGCGGAGACATCATGGCAATCCAGGCCATGGCGGCGCTGGGGTGGGCGAGGGCGACGCCCGGGAGTACTGCGAGGAGGACGAGTGCTCCGATGATCCTGGAATGGACCGGCACCGCGGACAATCCGAGTACTTC
Source organism: Pseudarthrobacter sp. SL88 (assembly GCF_026672455.1). Taxonomy (NCBI): domain Bacteria; kingdom Bacillati; phylum Actinomycetota; class Actinomycetes; order Micrococcales; family Micrococcaceae; genus Pseudarthrobacter; species Pseudarthrobacter sp. SL88. The sequence continues at coordinate 1,322,087 of NZ_JAPPRD010000001.1, read as the reverse complement.
AAGCGAGATAGCCAGCACGAGGGGCAGGAGGGCAACGGCAAGGAAATTCGGGTACAGCACCCCAAAATCGAGCAATGAAATGGGAAAGGCGCCAAAACCGGCAGACAGGACACCGGCGGACAGGACCACCGCGGGCCGGTCGCCCCAGACGGAGCGAGCGAGATACAGGCAGCCAAGGGGCCAGACAACGGCGGCGACGACAATGTTGATCACATTGACCGAGACCGGTATACCGCCGCCGCCAAGGCTGGCCAGCAACGAAACAAGGTCGTGCCATGCCGCGGGGTACGAGGCCGCACCGGTCATCTCATTGAGCGTCAGGGATGAGCCGGAGCCGGTATCGAGGATGTACCGGATCGCGTTGAGATGAAAGACATTGTCAAATGTCTGTGAAAATGACTCCGGGTGTCCGATGGCTTCCACAAGCCGGCGCGAAACCAAAAAGGCTGCCATGGCAACCGCCAACACGATGGAACCCAGGACCCAACGCGGATTGCCGCCGTCGTGCGGCTGAACCATCGCGCCCTTCTTCGCCACCACAGCCGACGCCGCAAAAGCCATTCCGGCCAAAATGGCAGTGATAGCAAGGACTGGCAGCAGTGACCACCGGATCCCCGCGAACGGAGCCACGATCGCAGCAACGGCCACTACCGACACGCTGATTCCCGGCGCCAGGGCGAAGATACGGAATCCCCTCAGCCTGGCTGCCGCACCCACGGCGAGTCCCGGAATGAACAGCAAAGCCGCTGCCAGGACAAACTGTGGGACTGTATCAAACCAGGACAAGAATCCTCCGAAAATTCAGTGGCACAGCGGCCAGAGCGGCACTCCGTGCCACAGACTTTGACGATAAGGGACCATCATCCGCCCCGAAGCGAACGTCCTCGCGCCGCTAACTGTCAGGCGCGCAGAATCGAAACTGCCTCGTGGATTGGTCCATCGAATTTCACGTTACCGTGCTCCAGGAGGATTCCCCGGTCGCAAATGCGGGAGACCAGATCCAGGTCGTGACTCACCACGACCAGCGTCTTTCCGTCGCGGGCGAGTTCCTGGATCTTGTCGATGCACTTCCGCTGGAAAGGCTCGTCGCCCACGGCCAGAATCTCATCTATGAGGAACACCTCGGGATCAGTATGGACGGCAACGGAAAATGCGAGCCTTAAATACATTCCTGACGAGTAGAACTTGACCTCGGTATCAATGAACTGCCCGATCTCGGAAAATTCGACAATATCGTCGAATCGGTCCTTGACCTGCTGCTCGGTCATTCCCAGGATGGCGCCATTGAGGAAGACGTTGTCCCGGCCGGACAGGTCGGGGTGGAAGCCGGCGCCCACTTCAATGAGGCCCGCCACCCGCCCCCTGGTCCTCACGGTTCCCGAATCCGGCAGCATCACTCCGGAGATGTGCTTCAGCAATGTCGATTTGCCGGAACCATTAAGGCCCAGCAGCGCCACGGTTTCCCCCGTTTTGACATCGACAGAGACGTTCTTCAGCGCATGGAACTTCTCGGACAGGTCGCCTTTACGGCCCTTGACCAACCAAACAACTGCTTCCTTGATGGAGCGTGTGTGCCGGAGGACGAACTGCTTGCTGATGTCTGAAACTTCAATTGCGTTGACCACTCACAGCTCCTGAGCGAAGCGGCCCTCGAGCCGCCGGAAGGTGAACTGACCCAAAATAACAATGGCCAGGGCGATGACCAGGCCCAGGGGTGTCCACAGGGTGAAGAGATTTGGTGGCATAGCGGTGGTGCCATCTGTCGTGGGGAACCAGAACGCGTAATGGAACAGTTCCACACCAATGGTGATGGGGTTCGCCTGGTAAATGGCAAACCACGTTGAACCGAGTTTTGCTTCCACCATCGACCACGCATACATCACCGGCGAAGCCCAGGTAGCAACCATCAGGAGCATGTCCACGAGATTCTCCGAATCCCGGAAGTACACATTGGCAGATCCGAAAAGCAGGCCAAGGCCGGTGGCCAGCAGGCCCACGATCACGAAACCTGCGACAGCTGCCAGCAGCTGGAACACGCTCGGATGCCATCCTGCCAGCAGGCACCCAGCCACCAGGACTACCAGCTGCGGGAAAAAGTGAACCGCGGAGACCCACACAGAGGCAACCGGGAAAAGCTCACGTGGCAGGTAAATCTTCTTGATCAGGTTCCCGTTGTTCACAATTGAACGGGACGCATTTCCCAGCGCCTCGGAGAAGAAGTTGATCAGAACGATCCCCGAGAAAAGGTAGACCGCATAGTTCGGAAGACCTTCAGGGTTCCTGGCGCTGCGCTCCAGCCCCAGGAATACACCAAGGGCAACATAGAAGACGACGAACTGAACGCCGGGTTTTACGTAGGACCACAGGAGTCCGAGAACGGACCCGCGGTAGCGGACCTTGAGTTCCTTGCGGACCAACAGCTTGAGGAGGAATCCGGACTGCCGGATGTCCCGCAGTCCACCCCCAAGCCCTGGACTTGTCAGTTCGGCCGGTGACGATGCACTCACTTGATTTCGTTCTGCGTATGTTGCTCGAACGTCTTCCTCCACGACTCCATCGACGTCAGGTCCGCTACAGCTGCCTTGTACTTCCGGCTGAGCGCGGGCCATTCCTTGAGCAGCGCGGAGTGCAGTCGCGCACTCTCTGCCAGCATCTTCCTCAGTTGCTTGGGGTCCCGCTTGTACCAGGACGCACCGGTCCCCTCGGCGTTCGAGACTACTGCACTGTCATACTGCGCCATGCGCCACCACCGGTTGTCCTGGTGGGCAATGGTCGTTTGCGGACGTTCGGTGCTGGTTTCCTTCACCGGGCTCGCCAGCTGGCGGACGACGGTTTTCGCTGCCCAGGGAAGCAGGGAAATCTTGGACGGCTGGGCCGGCCCGTGTCCCCGGCGCGGCGGCTTGTCCATCTTCGCCGCCGGGAAGTCCTCAGGATTCGGTTTGAAGACGGCGTCGGGGTGCGCGGACATCATTTCGCGGATCTGGGGCAGCTTGGCCGGCAGAAGGTCAGGCAGGGCTTCGGGGCCCTTCAGGACATCTTCGAGCGCCCACTGGCGGCCCTGCGCCGTGGCGTACTGCATGGAAACAAGGTGTTTGACATCGGCATACTGCGATTCTTTAATCACGCGCCCGCCGAACTCGTAAGGACTGTGAAGCAGCGCGGCCACCACACGGTTCCGGGCGTGGAAGTACGCCTGCCAACCGACGAGGTCGTCCTTGTCAATCCAGGAAACGTGCCACACGGCCGATCCCGGAAGAGAGACCGTGGAGTAACCGTGGGCCTTCGCACGCAGCCCATACTCCGAGTCGTCCCATTTGATGAACAACGGAAGGGAGAGTCCAATTTCCCGGATTACCTCCGTGGGAATCAGGCACATCCACCACCCGTTGTAGTCAACGTCGCAGCGGCGGTGCAGCCAGGAAGTCTGACGAAGGTTGGAGGACTGGAAGTCGTGACCCAGGATCATTTCGTCGCTGGGCAGCGACGGCTGGAACCGGTAGGGGTTGACCACCTCTCCGAAGGTGTGCAGCACGGTCCGGTTATAGAGGTCGAACATGTGTCCGCCCACCAGCGTGGGCGTCTTGCAGCGATCAGCGAAGGTCAGCAGCCGGATGATGCTTTCCGGTTCCACGACGACGTCGTCATCCATCAGCAGTGCGTAGTCGCTGCCGTTTTCGACGGCTTCGAACATGCCGCGGGCGAATCCGCCCGACCCGCCGAGGTTGGACTGGTTAATGATGCGCAACTTGCCGTTGAGCATCTTTTTGATGTCGTCAAACCCGTCCGCATCGGCGAGCTTCTGGGTCCCCTGGTCCACAATCAGGATTTCCTGTACGTGGTCGAGGGCCTCTTTGCTTTCGGCCAGGAGCCGGAGGTTGTTGAGGCAGAAGTCGGTCTTGTTCAGGGTGGTGATCTGGAGCGTTACGGAGCCGGGGCTGCTCTCAACGGCGGGGCCCTGCCATTCCGCATCGAGCATCACCAGTGGCTCAGTTCCTGCCAACAGGTCGAACCAATACCAACCGCCGTCACCGAAAGGTGCCAGCGACAGTTCGAAGAAGTTCTCGGCAGTACCCTCAACGCGGCGCGTGTCTACGCGCTGCAGGGATCCGCGGGCGTTCGACTTGTACACGATGACAGAACCAGCGCCCTGCGTGCGGACCTGCAGCCGGACCTTGTCCACAGTGGTCCAGCGCCGCCAGTAGCTGGCAGGAAAGGCATTGAAGTAGCTGCCGAAGGACACCCGTTCGCCCGACCGTACGGAAGTCGAGTGCCGTGAGAGGAAATCCTCCACGTGCGCTTCCTTGGTGGGGCTGCTGATGGTTCGGGCTTTGGGGGTTTTCCCGTCCCGGTCGCCGGCTGTAGGCAACTGGATCCCTGTGGCAGTGCCCATGTCCATGTAGAGGGGAACAGTGTCCATCTGGCTGGCGCTGGGGAGGATCACGCGCTGCAGCGTCTGCCACTGCTGGCCGGATTCCACGGCGCCGCCCTCGGCCTTGTCCTGGTTCTTGGTATCGGTGGGGACGCTCATGCGTCGACTCCTCCGCTTTCGATGTCGGCTCCCGCCTCGAAGTGAGGACGGATTTTGTTGTCGAACATGGTCAGGGCAGAACCGATGGCCATGTGCATGTCAAGGTACTTGTAGGTGCCCAGGCGGCCACCGAACAGGACGTCCTTTTCGCCGGCCGCGAGATCGCGGTACTTGAGCAGCCGGTCACGGTCTGCCGAAGTGTTGATCGGGTAGTAGGGCTCGTCGTCCTTCTCGGCAAAGCGCGAGAACTCGCGCATGATGACGGTTTTTTCCGTCTGGTACTCCCGCTCGGGGTGGAAGTGACGGGGCTCGATAACGCGGGTGTAGGCCACGTCTTCGTCGTTGTAGTTGACCACGGACGTACCCTGGAAGTCGCCGACATCGAGCACTTCCTCTTCGAAATCAATCGTGCGCCAGGACAGGTCTCCCTCGGCGTAATCGAAGTAGCGGTCAACGGGCCCCGTGTACACGACCGGAATATTGCCGACGACCTTGTTCTTGCTGTATTCGTGCGACTCATCAAAGAAGTCCGTGTTCAGGCGGACCTCGATGTTCGGGTGCTCCGCCATCTTTTCGATCCAGGCCGTGTAACCGTTGGTGGGCAGGCCCTCGTACTTGTCGTTGAAGTACCGGTTGTCGTAGTTGTAGCGAACCGGGAGCCGCGAGATGATCCCGGCGGGAAGGTCCTTCGGGTCCGTCTGCCACTGCTTGCCCGTGTAGTGCTTGATGAAGGCTTCGTACAGGGGGCGCCCGATCAGCTGGATTCCCTTGTCGTTGAGGTTCTGTGGGTCGGTGCCTGCAAGTTCTCCGGCCTGCTCCTGGATCAGGTCCTTGGCCTGGCCCGGAGTGAGGTTTGCCCGGAAGAACTGGTTGATGGTGGCGAGGTTGATGGGGAGGGAGTAAACCTCACCCTTGTGAACCCCGTAAACCTTGTGCACGTAGTTGGTAAAGCTGGTGAACCGGTTGACGTACTCCCACACGCGTTCGTTTGAAGTGTGGAACAGGTGGGCACCATAGCGGTGCACCTCGATGCCTGTCTGCTCTTCCTTTTCGCTGTAGGCGTTTCCGCCGATGTGGTGGCGACGGTCGAGGACAACGACCTTCAAGCCGAGCTCAGTGGCGGCCTGTTCTGCGATTGTCAGGCCAAAAAAGCCGGACCCTACGATGACGAGGTCAGCGGTCACAAAATCTCCTGGTTCGAATGCGGGCAGCGCAATGTTGAGCATTGTCTGCTGCTCTAGCCTACCCGAGTGACTGCAGCGCCAGTCGAATCGGCCGCAGGCACTGGCCCGGCGAATTGCCCATGAGCCAGCTGCGTCCCAGAGGGCACGGAACGTTTTCCACATAGCCCATGTTCGGGCCTGCCCGTTCGGAGCCTGTCTCTTAGCTTGGAAACTACGTTCAAAGGAATCCACCACATGACACTCCACTGCACGTTGGTAAGAGCAGCCGGCCCTGGTTCCGGCGACGATCCACTGGAGCTGACCATTGAGGCTCCCGCCGGAACCGCAGGGACGGAAATCCACCACCATCTTGCCCGCCAGTTCGGCACGGGGGAGATTACCGTCCGGGGAATCCGCCTGGGCTCGCTCAACGTTGGCACCGCTCCCCTTGTCACCGGCGCGGTACTCGTCGATGCCGGCGATGCCAGGCCGCCGCTCAGGAAGCAGCTGTCCCGGATTGCGGACGAGGCGGAGGCTGGGCTGGCACTGGCTGTCCACAGCGGCTCGGGAGCCGGCGCCGTTGTTGCCCTTGTCCGGGGCACCTACACAGTTGGCAGGAGCGGCGCACGGATCTCCATTGCTGACGCCGAAATGTCGCGGGAGCATGCGAAGCTGACCGTCACGGACACAGGCATCTTCATCGAAGACCTGGACAGCTCCAATGGAACGTGGGTGGATGGCCGGAGAGTCCGGAATGCGGCCGTGTCCACGGCCTCCGTCATCCGGTGCGGGACGTCGGTCATGTCCCTGATCTTCACGGACCGCCTGCCGGGGCACCTGGCGGACGCGGGCGCTTCGGTAGCGGACCCCATTCCCGTTACCGCCGGCACCGATCACGGAAATCGCGCAGTCCTCTTACTGACCGCGACGCTCCCCTTGGTCATCGGGGTCGGTTTGGCTGTCTTTACGGGAATGTGGATGTTCCTGGCGTTCGCCGGCGCCTCAGCCGTCTCGGTGCTGATTCCGCTGCTAACGGGGCGAAGGCAGCGGCGGGACAACGCAGCCGCAGTCGCTGCGGCTGTCCAGGAGGACAAGGAACGACGACGACGGGCCGGGCCGTCCCTGGCCTCACTCGCCTTGAGTGCGCCGCGCCTTGGATCCCACGGGAGAGGCGCCGGCGATGGCAGGATCTGGCTTCGACTCGGCTTGGGCGCACAGCCCGCGAATATCAGCGTCCAGCCCGCCGGCGCAGTCCGGGACCTGCCGTCCGCGGGTGCGGTGCCAATCCTCCTCAATCCGTCCCGGCCGGAGACAGTATTTCAAGGAGCACGCCCGGCGCTGGACGCCATGATCAGGGCGCTGGTCATGCAGTTGGCCGGTTATCCCCGGGGTACAGAGACCAGGGTGGTCATCCACGGCCGGCCGGAAGTCCTTCCCCTCGCTGCAAGGTTCCTTCCCCGCGTCGTCCTGACAGCAACCGGGGAGTCATGCCGACGGCATCTGTCCGAGAATTCTTCCGGGGGCTACCCGCACGAAGTCCTCATCATCGCCGGCCCGTCAGACTGCCGGGAAACGGACAACGCCCTTGCCGCTACTGCCATCCAGCTCGGATGGCAGGTCCTCAGGTTCATCACCACGGGAGAGCCAGCCAGTAGCGCTGATGTGGAACTGTCCGAGCCGGAATCCTCCTTACTTTGCCCGGAAGGCGATACGGGATTCGTTCCCGACTTGGCTCCTGCGACGGTCTTTGACGCATTTTGCCGGAACCTTGCAGCCGGAGCGGATGGCAGGGCGCGGGAAGACTGCGTCCCGGATACGTGCGCCCTGGAGGATGTCATGCCCTTATCCGCGGCCGCCACAGCTGCGCGGTGGGAGACGGCGGAACAGGCCACGGGGCTGGCAGTTCCGCTGGGACTCAGCGCCGGAGGCGTCAGGTCCTGGGACCTTGACGGCGACGGGCCACATCTTCTGGTGGCGGGTACCACCGGTTCGGGGAAGTCGGAGCTGCTGCGCACCCTCGTTGTTGCGCTGGCACTAAGTCACCCGCCCGAACTGGTGAACTTCCTCTTCGTTGACTTCAAGGGCGGCTCCGGACTCGGGCCGTTAGCCGACCTCGTGCACTGTGTTGGGCTGCTGACTGACTTGTCCGCCAGTGAGCTGGACCGCACGCTCGCCTCATTGCGGGCTGAGATCCGGCTCCGTGAGGAGGCCCTCGCCGCGGCAAACGTGCCGGATCTGGCGTCCTACCGGTCCACGCCGGATGTTGCAGGCCCCGCGCTCCCCCATCTCGTCATCGTCATCGATGAGTTCAGAATGCTCGTGGATGACGCACCGGAGGTCCTGCGGGAGCTGATGCGCATTGCCGCCATCGGACGTTCCCTTGGCATCCATTTGGTGATGGCCACTCAGCGGCCGCAGGGAGCACTGACAGCCGATATCAGGGCCAACGTGACGTCGAGCATTGCCCTGCGGGTACAGTCCGACATGGAATCCCATGACATTATCGGCACCAAAGCTGCGGCAGGCATCGGAGTGGGCTGCCCAGGGCGCGCGTTCCTTGCACGTGGAACGGAACCTGCCCAGGAATTCCAGGCGGCAACACTGAACCTTTCCGTCGCGGAAACCCGGAACGACGCCCTTCACGTTCAGCGCACTTCTGATTTCCTGAGGGCGGGAGAAGGAGGTGCACCCCGCTGCCAAACGTCAACCCCGGCGCAGGCCGCACGGCCATACGTTGAATTGGTCCGCAGGCTTTGGGCAGCACGGGGTGGGTCACCTCCCCGGCACCCCGTAGCGCCTCCCCTTCCGCATGAGCTCCGGGAACCCGTGGTGACACCGGTGCAGGCAAACGGCCAGCAGGCATCCGGGTCTCGTCCGGAATGGTCTGTTGAGCTGGGCGCCATGGACCTGCCCCATGCCCAATGCGTCCTTCCCCTGACCTGGGAACCAGCCCGGCACGGCCACCTGGGGCTCGTTGGCTCTGCCTCCTCCGGCGCCGTTGAAGCCTTGGACCTCGCAGTACGCCGCCTGCTGGCGCACCCGCGTGAGTCACACTGCTACTTCCTCGATGCCCCGGGCGGACTCCAGCATGCCGCCGGCCATCAAAGGACGGGGGCCCATGCCGGCCTCCACGAACTCCGCCGCGCGGTCCGTGTACTGGAGCGGCTGGCCCGCGAACTTGGCCACCGCCTCAACCGCCCTGATGATTGGGCCACTCCGTTGGTGCTGGTCATCTCCGGGTGGGGATCCTGGGTTTCTGCCTTCAGGTCCGGACCGCTTGCGTGGGCTGAGGACGTGGTACAGGACCTGGTCCGGGACGGTCAGCGCGCCGGGATATCGGTCGCCATATCCGGGGAACGGGAACTGGCCACCGCCCGTTTTGGCGGCTCCCTGCAAAACCGGCTGTATTTCCCCGCAGCCTCCAACGAGGACAGCAGGCTCGCTTGGCCCAGGATGCCTTCCACGGAAAAGGTGAAAGGGCGGGCGGTGGCCTTCGGACCATTCGCAGGAAGCGAGCCCGTGGTCTGCCAGGTCTATGACCTCGCCATAGCGGACCAGTGGCACCAGGACACGGGCAGGGAGCTGAACGCCAAGCAGGGAACCCTGCCCTTCCGGATTGAGTCATTGCCCCCGCTCGTCTCAGCGACGGACGTTCAGGAGTCTGCAACGAACCCGGTCTCATCCGTGGCCGCCGCCGGGTCCACCCCGCCCGGACTTCTGATCGGCGTGGGTGGGGACGAGCTCTCCCCGGTCCGCCTGCACGTACCCGCCGGCGGCGTTTTCACCATTCTGGGCCGCCCCGCCGGCGGTAAAACGAACAGCCTCCGCGCGCTACGGATCCTCAACCCGGAAACCTGCTGGGTGCATCCGCCGGATGCCGCAGAGCCGGACAGGTTTTGGACATCACTGCGCCTGGACGCCGCGTCCCGGGCTCCGGCGGGGAGCCGGGTCCTGATCGCCGACGATGCTGACCACCTGTCTCCCGATGCGCTGACTGCACTGGCGGAACTCCAGTCACGGGGCCACACCGTCATGTTGACAGCAAACTACAATCCCCTGCTGCTGCAACGCCTCCCCCTTGTTATGGCGTCCAGGGCTCACGGCGCCGGAATGCTGCTCGCGCCGCGCTCCATGGCGGACGGGGACCTCTTCGGCGTCCGCTTCGAGGCGGAGCCCGCTGCTCCGCCGGGCAGGGCAGTGCTGATTTCCGGAGGAGGGTCCGCCGCCCTCCAGGTTGCCTGGGCGCCGCCCGGGGCTGAGGCCGGCGGCAGCGGCGGCAGCAAAACTGGCTACAAGGCCGGCGGCACTCCGCCGGCCCGGGAAGCATAGGCGATAACGCTGCTGTGGAACAGGAGCACAAGGGCTGCCACCGCAGGGACAACCATCGCCAATCCAGCAAGGATCAGGCCGCTGGTCAGGGTGGGGAAACCGATCGTCAGAACGAACAGTTGGGCCACCAGGGCCGCCGCACGGGTCCACCGGAACCCGCGGTACAGGAAATGACCCACCGCGAACAACCACGCCGAAAAGGCGAGCAAAAGCCCGAGGGTAAACACCGCACCCCAGAACGACAGGACGGGGCTCCCCGATACCAGCTCGAATGCGTACCATGCAGCTGCCGCCAGGAGGGCCGTCGCCTCGGCCGCAACCACCACGGCAATAAGGACAGCGGCGCGGGGAGGCCGCACCTTCCCTGATGCAACGGCACCGTCCTGGCCGGGGTGGGTTCCCCCGGGAGGGGGCGGGGACTCTGCAGGCATGGAAGGGGGTCTTGACACACTGGCACCATACCCGACATAGTCGGAGACTGGTGAGGGCCAGCGCCAGCAGTGTGATGTATCGCTCAGCATTCCCGGGATATCAAGCGTTATTACCCCTTGTTTACACAGCGTTAACATGACAGGCTTGATGAAGATGACCAAGGGGGCCCTGCCGGGCCCTTTTCCTTTGTAGCTACTAGTGAATAATTTCACAAAGGGCGATTCCCAGAAATGGAGCAACTAATCAGCATGGATTGGCGTAACCGCGCAGCGTGCCTCGAGAAGGATCCTGAACTCTTCTTCCCCGTCGGGAACACGGGGCCGGCCCTCCTGCAGATCGAGGAAGCCAAAAGTGTCTGCCGCCGGTGCCCGGTAGTCGATACCTGCCTTCAGTGGGCACTTGAGTCCGGCCAGGACGCCGGCGTCTGGGGCGGCATGAGCGAAGACGAGCGCCGCGCCCTTAAGCGCCGGGCAGCCCGGGCACGCCGCGCTTCATAAGCGGCAGGCCCTCGGACATACAGCGGAAGGATATCCGCCAAATAGAAAGAGTCCCGGCAGCAACCGATCAGGTTGCCGCCGGGGCTCTCTCCATTTAATGCCAAGGGACGCCGCCGGACAGCAGGCGCCGTCCGGCTACCGGCCCAAGAGGCTCAGGCGGATGCGGACCGCTGTGCCGCCGCCTTCGCGGGGCAGCCACTGGATGGTTCCGCCAAGCTCGCTGGTCACCAGGGTCCGCACGATCTGAAGGCCAAGACCCTCGACGTGCGGAGTATCCGGTAATCCCACGCCATTGTCGGCGATGGTCACGGTGAGCTCTTCGTCGTCGCCATCCTCGCCCTCCGCACGGTCGGCAATAAGCCACACCGTCCCTGCCCGCCCTTCAAGGCCATGTTCCACAGCGTTGGTGACCAGTTCGTTGATCACCAGTGCAAGGGGGGTGGCCAGGTCGCTGGGAAGCTCGCCGAAAGTGCCCGAACGTTCCGTCTTCACCTGCTGGGACGGTGAGGCGACCTCGGCGGACAGCCTGAACTGCCGACCAATCAGCTCATCGAAATCGACGCTCTGGGTCAGGCCCTGGGACAGGGTCTCGTGGACCAGCGCGATCGTAGCAACCCGGCGCATCGCCTGCTCCAGGCCTTGTTTGGCTTCCTCGCTCACCATCCGGCGCGACTGCATCCGCAGCAGGGCAGCCACGGTTTGAAGATTGTTTTTCACCCGGTGGTGGATTTCCCGGATGGTGGCGTCCTTGGTCACCAGCTCCATTTCCCGCCGCCTAAGCTCCGACACATCGCGGCACAGCACCAGGGCACCGAACCGTTGCTGTTCGTCACGAAGGGGAATCGCCCGCAGGGACAAGCTAACGCCGCGGGACTCGATTTCACTGCGCCACGGCATCCGGCCGGTAACAACCAGGGGCAAGGTTTCATCGACCATCCGACGGTCCTTGAGGAGGCTGGCAGTTACCTCCGCCAAGGAACGGCCCTCCAGCGATTCACCATCACCAAGCCGGCGGAAGGCAGAAACACCGTTGGGGCTGGCGTACTGCACCACGCCGTCGGCGTCGAGCCTGATCAATCCGTCCCCCACCCGCGGCGCGCCGCGGCGCGACCCCGTTGGCGAAGCGAAGTCGGGCCACAGGCCAAGCGTTCCCATCCGCAACAGGTCATAGGCGCACTGACGGTACGTCAGCTCAAGCCGGGACGGCATCCGTGAGCTGGACAGGTCCATGTGCGTAGTGACAACGGCCAGGGTCCGCCCATTCCGTACCATGGGGACAGCCTCGACCCGCAGTGCCATGTCACTGCTCCAGTTTGTCTCGCTGGAGCGCTCGATGGCCCTGCTGTTCCAGGCCTTGTCCACCAGGGGCCGAAGGTCGGAGCGGATGCCTTCGCCGACGAAGTCCCCGTGGAACACGGTGTGCGTAGTGGACGGCCGGACGTGCGCCAGCGCCACGTACCCGTATTCCGGATGCGGGAACCACAGTGCGAGGTCGGCGAAGGCCAGGTCCGCAACCATCTGCCAGTCCCCCACCAGCAGGTGAAGCCATTCGGCATCACCCGGGCCGAAATCGGCGTGCTCCCTGATGGGGTCGGTAAAGATTGCCACTGCACCTCCAGTTGCGACGCCTGATTGATCAGCGCCGGACGATAGACCTCAAGAGCCTCAATGCTACCGACAGCGAGGCCATATCGTCGGTTTCGAGTGCGTTGACCTCATCGAACATGCTCTTCGCGCGGCCCAGCTGTTCGGCGTTCCGCGCCTCCCACTCCGTGAGCCGCGCCTCGGGCGAGCCGCCCGCGGCCGTGGCGTCCAGCACCGCCGTCGTAATGTCCGACACCGTGGAGTACAGGTCATCGCGAAGCGCTGCCCTTGCCAGTGCCTGCCACCTGTCCTGCCGGGGAAGGCTGCTGATCCGTTCCAGGAGGGAATCGGCGTGGAAACGGTTGAACACCGTGTAATACGCGGCGGCGATGTCCTCAACCGGCTCTTTCCGCAGGCGGGCGATCTTGGCAATGTCCAGAAGGACAAAGCTTTCGAACAGTTCAGCCCAGCGCAGGGCAAGGCCATCCGGAAGTTCCCATTCGCGCGCGTTCTCGAGCCAGCTGCCCACCCGTTCCCGGTCTTCGCCGCGCAAGTAGTCCAGGACGCGTGCACGCAGGGGATCCATCAACGGCTTGAACTCAGCCACCACTTCATCGATGGGCTGGGAGACGGTTCCCTGGGTGAGGAGCCACCGCACTGCGCGGTCAAGCAACCTGCGGATATCCAGGTGGACCGTGCTCCAGTGCTCCGTGGGGAACGACGCAGGCAGGCTGTTGAGCTCCCGGACCATCACGTCCAGCTCGTAAATCTCCCGCAGCGCGACGAAGGCCTTGGCCACGGCCACTTCGCTGGCCGACGTTTCCTCCATGACGCGGAAAGCGAAAGTGATGCCTCCCATGTTGATCATGTCGTTGGCCACCACCGTTGCGATGATTTCACGCCGCAGCGGATGCGTGTCCAGTTCAGCGTCGAAACGTTCACGCAGTTGCGTCGGGAAATAACCGCGGAGGGTCTGCCGGAACCACGGATCGTCCGCGAGATCGCTTTCCCGCAGGGCCGTCGCCAATTCGATCTTGGCGTAGGCCGCGAGGACGGAGAGCTCAGGCGACGTCAGGCCCTGGCCCTGCTGCAGCCGTTCGCGCAGGGTCTCCGTGGTGGGCAGGGCCTCAAGGTCGCGCTTCAGGTCGGCCGATTTTTCCAGCCAGTCCATGAGGCGTTCGTAACTGGGGCTCCACTCCGCAACCCTTGTGCGGTCGTTCAGCAGCAGGATGTTCTGGTCAATGTTGTCTTCCAGGACGAGGCGGGCAACCTCGTCGGTCATCGAGGCAAGGAACTCGGCGCGTTCGGCCGCGTCCAGCCTGCCGGCAGCCACCATCCGGTCAACGAAGATCTTGATGTTGACCTCATGGTCGGAGCAGTCCACGCCTGCGGAGTTGTCGATGGCGTCGGTATTCAGGATGACACCCTGCAGTGCTGCCTCGATCCGTCCGCGCTGGGTCATTCCGAGATTCCCGCCTTCGCCCACCACCTTGACGCGGAGGTCCCTGCCATCAACCCTGATCGAGTCGTTGGCCTTATCCCCCACCGAAGCATTGGACTCGCTGCTGGCCTTCACGTACGTCCCGATGCCGCCGTTGTAGAGAAGATCTGCCGGGGCCAGCAGGATGGCCCGCAGGAGTTCGGGCGGGCTGAGCTCCGTAATGTGGGCGGGAAGTCCCAGGGCGTCGCGTACCTGGGGGGACACCGGGATGGACTTGGCCTGCCGCGCAAAGACACCGCCACCTTCGCTGATGAGGGACTTGTCGTAGTCGTCCCATGATGACCGGGGCAGTTCGAACAGGCGCCGGCGTTCAGTGAAGGACGACTCCTCGTCCGGCGTGGGATCCAGGAAGATGTGCCGGTGGTCGAAGGCAGCGAGCAGCCGGATATGCCGGGACAGCAGCATGCCGTTGCCAAACACGTCGCCGGACATATCGCCCACGCCCACCACGGTGAACGGCTGGGTCTGGGTGTCCAGGTCCAGCTCGCTGAAGTGCCGTTTCACGGATTCCCATGCACCGCGGGCGGTGATGCCCATGGCCTTGTGGTCGTAGCCAACGGAGCCGCCCGAAGCGAAAGCGTCTCCCAGCCAGAATCCGTACTCAGCGGCCAGGCCATTGGCAATGTCCGAGAATGTCGCAGTCCCCTTGTCCGCTGCGACCACGAGGTAGGAATCGTCGTCGTCATGCCTGACCACGTCCGACGGCGGCACCAGCTTCTCGTCCGCACCTTCGGTAACCAGATTGTCGGTGAGGTCCAGCAGGCCCCGGATGAAGGTCTTGTAGCTTTCGACACCTTCGGCCATCCACGCCGCCCTGTCGACGGACGGGTCCGGCAGCTGCTTGGCAAAAAAGCCGCCCTTGGCCCCGGTGGGAACGATGACGGCGTTCTTTACCGTCTGTGCCTTCACCAGGCCGAGCACCTCGGTGCGGAAGTCCTCCCGGCGGTCCGACCAGCGCAGGCCGCCACGGGCGACCTTGCCAAATCGGAGGTGCACACCCTCAACCCGCGGAGAGTAGACCCAGATCTCAAACATGGGACGCGGGAACGGCAAGCCGTCGATCCGCGCCGGATCGAGCTTGAAGCTCAGGTGCCGCTTGTCCTGGTAGAAGTTCGTCCGCAGGGTGGCCTCGATGAGGTTCACAAACGTCCGCAGGACACGGTCAGCGTCAAGTGTTGCAACTTTTTCGATGGACGCTGACAGTTCTTCCCGCACGGATTCCTGGGCGGCCTGCCGTGCATCGCGGTCCAGGGACGGGTCGAACCGTGCTTCGAACAGGGCGCTGAGCCCCCTGGTCACATCAGGGTTGGCGAGGAGGGTGTCGGCCATGAACCCGAACGAATTGGTGTTGCCCATCTGGCGCATGTAGCGGGCGTAGGCACGCAGGACGGTGATCTGGCGCCAGTGCAGCCCTTCCCGAAGGACCAGGCGGTCGAAAGCGTCGGATTCTGCCGCACCTGTCACAGCCGCGCTGAAGGAATCCGCCAGGAAGCCTCCGGTTGCCACCGGGTCGACGCCTGCGGGGTATTTCAGACCGAGGTCGTACAGGAAGAAATCGCGGCGGTCCGCGGTCTCGATTTCGAAGGGCCGTTCGTCGAGCACCTCGAGTCCCAGGTTGTGGAAGAACGGAAGGATTTGGCTCAGGCTCTTGGGCTCGAGCATGTAAAGCTTGACCCGCGCATCTTCCTCAAGCGTTGCGCCCGCCCCCTCGGGGAGGTAGACGTGGACGCCCGGGCGCTCCTGCCGTGCCCCCTCGGTGCGTTCGGCCGCCGCTCCGTACTTCTCGAAGCGGGCAATGTCGTCAAGGGCGTCTTCCACTTCGTAGTCCACCCGGTAGCTCGCCGGGAACGCTTCAGCCCAAATTGCCGCCAGTTCCTTGGCTTCCGCCGCGTCGCCGCCGTCGCGCAGCACCTCGGCGATGCCCTCGCTCCAGGACCTGGCCGCACGGACCAGCCGCTTTTCGAGCTCTCCGCTGTCAACGTGGCTGACATCTGCATCCTTCGGCAGGCGGATCCTGAAGAAGAGGCGGGCCAGAGCCGATTCGGTCATCCTGGCTTCGTAGTCAATGGAAACCGCTTGGAAGGTCTCTCGGAGTTCCTGCTCGATCCGAAGCCTGACATTGGTGGTGTAGCGATCCCTGGGCAGGTAGACGACAGCCGACATGAAGCGGCCGTAGATGTCGGGGCGGAGGAAGAGCCGGGTCCTTCGGCGCTCCTGCAGCTTCTGGATGCCCACTGCCGTGGCGGCGAGGTCGGGGACTTCGATTTGGAACAGCTCGTCGCGGGGATAGGTCTCCAGGATGCCGAGCAGGTCCTTTCCGGAGTGCGAGTCCGGTGGGAACCCCGCATTGCGGAGAACGGCGTCGACCTTTTCCCGGACGATCGGGACTTCACGCACTGAACCGGTGTAGGCGCTGGTGGCAAACAGCCCGATGAAGCGCCGTTCTCCATTGACGTTGCCGGCGGCGTCGAAACTCTTAACGCCGATGTAGTCCAGGTAGGCGGACCGGTGGACGGTGGAACGGGAATTGGCCTTCGTGATGACAAGGGCACGCTTTTCCCGCGCCTTTTTGCGTCCTGTATCAGTCAGATGCTGGATGTGGGGGGAATCGGCCGCTGCCCGGAGCAAGCCAAGGCCGCTGTCCTCCCGCAATTCCAGGACGTCCTCCCCGTCCACGTTGATGAGGACGTATTCCCGGTATCCGAGGAAGGTGAAGTTGCCGTCGTCGAGCCAGCGCAGGAGGTCCTGCGCCTGCCGCAGTTCGGCGATCTGGGCCGGGTTGGCTACCTGGTCAAGGCTTTCGGCGATCTCCAGCGCCTTTTGGCGCATTTTGGGCCAGTCTTCGACGGCCGCGCGTACGTCCTTAAGCACTCGCTGCAGTCCTTCAAGCAGCGACGCTTTGGCTTCGTCGGAGATGCGGCCGATCTCGACGGCGATCCATGACTCCATATATGAGGCATTTTCGCCGGTGGCAATCAGGTGGGACAGGCTCGGCATCGCTGCGGTGTCACCGCTGGAAATTCCGATATGCGACGGAACCCTGTTGACCTTAACCAGGTGCCCGGATTCCCGGTTGCGCGTGGCAACGAACATAGGGTGGATGACCAGCTTGATGGCCGCATGCTGACGGACCAGTTCAGCGTTGACTGAATCCACCAGGAAAGGCATGTCGTCCGTGACGACGAATACGACGCTGCTGTCTTCCTCATCGGCAATGGCCACCTTCGCCTGCCCGGGCAGACGCCCCGATGCGACCTCGCGGTGATGGTCCGCCCGCTTAGCCAGCAGCTCCTGCGGATAGCTGCGCGCGTCCTCCTCGGCGAGATGCTGGTAGTAGTCCCCCATGAAGCCTTCAAAGCCTTCTACGGAAAGGGCCTGATCCTCCACGCTGGATCCAGACGACATCAACAAACGCCTCCATCACACGATATGCGCTGCACCTTTGCAGCTCTTATGGCGAGCCTAGTCCTTTGCCCTGCGGCCTGCTGTGGAAGAAAATACAGAGGATTTGGGCTTTTGCTGGACGGATGCACAAACGAGTTCGCGGATTGAGCGGCGAAGGGCTGACTGGGGCGACGATTCGAGCAGCAATGATCCGGCAAGCAGGGCAGCATCCGCGGCAGCGTTGTCGTACGGGAGGAATGCCTGAAGCTCGGATGCCGGACCGTAACGCTCCCAGGCATCCCGCAATTGCCGTTCGGGGCCCCTGCCAACAGAGGACGACCGCACTTTGTTCATCACCACCGTGGGCGAGGCTTGGGGAACAGCGTTCTCCAGTTCAGCAAGGCCCCTAACCAACCTCGGCACGCCCACGGGATCAGCAGCCCCGACCGCGAACACGGTGTCTGCCATCTCCAGTGCACGCAGGGTTGCCCCGTTTCGCCGTGGCGCCATGGTGTCAAAGCTCAGTTCTTCATCCGCTTCCAGGCAGAAGCCGGTGTCCACCACAACAACGTCGGCGATCTGCCGCGCCCGTTCCAGGACGATCGCCAGGGCCGGTGCCCTGAGCTCCGTCCAGCGATCTGCCCGCGTTATGCCGGTGAGTACCTTGAAGGTACCGGCAGTCGTTGCCACAGGAGCGGCAAGCCTGCGGAGGGCGTCTGCATCCAGGGCGCCCTGGTCCGCAAGCCGGCAGGCCTGGGCCAATGCAGCCGATTCGTCGAGCAGTCCGAGGACCGCAGCGACGCTCGCCCCGTAGCTGTCGGCGTCGATGAGGAGGACCTGCTCGCCGTCGGCCGCCAGTTCAGCTGCCATGTTGGCGGCGAGGGTGGTCCGGCCCGGAGAGCCGGCGGGACCCCACACTGCGATGATTCGACCTGGTCCTGGCCCGCCCGTATCTGGCTCAGGCTCCGCGGCAACGGGATGCAGGGCTGCACCGGTGTCCGCGAGGGAGCTCATTGCGGCAGTACGGCCCGGCGCTCCTGTCAACTGCTCTACGGCGTCGGCGATCCGGTCCGAAAGTTCTGCGGATTGGACGCCTGTCAGGGCTGATGCAACACCGATCTTGCGGAGCCGCGCTGCTTCCTCGGCGCTGTCGGTGAGGGCGATGATGGCCACGCCAACGGCTCCCAGCCGGTCTACCAACGAAGCCGTGAGGCCTTCGGATCCGTCTGCCACGACGGCCGCCCTGGCCAGCCCGCTTTGGCACGCTGCCAGCAGTTCGGGGAGTTCGGCGCACCTCCTGACCACGGTGACAGGGCCGTGCAGGCGTTCGAGTCCGCCCACCAGATCTTCCCGGCTTTGCCCGACGGTAACGACAGGTATGCTCACTTGGCGCCCCCGGGGTTCCACACGACGGAGATCCGGGCGTCGTTGGCCTGGGCGCCCAGGATGGCCGGCATCCGACTGTCCTCCACCAGCACCATCAGCACTGTGCTCTTGGCGGATCCGAGAGTTGTTGAACCTGCTGTTACCTCGGCGATTTCTGCACCCGGCAGCAGGAGCTTAGGCTCACTGAATCCGTTCTTGGCATCCGGCTGGGCAACCCAGACATCCACGCGGGCCCCGGCGATAACCTGCGCAGGCAGCGTTTCGTCCACCGTAATGGCCACTGGTTTGCGGTCAAGGTCGTCAACCTCCCCGAGGCTGGCACGAGGGACCAGTTGGTCTTTTCCGATGCGCTGCACGGCCACTACGCCCTGGGGCAACCCGGATTCGGCGGTGATGTAGTGCTGTTCCGAATCGCCGAGCCGCACCTTGGCACGGACCACGTTCTCCTCCGTCAGCGCTTCGCCCACGGCTATCCCGTCGCGGGCAGCGTAGACCTCCGTGGTTTGGTCTGCACTTCCGACCAGGAATACAACTCCCGCCACTGACGCAAGCACCAGGAGGATCCCCACCAGCAGGCGCGGATCTTTCCACGACGGGCGCTTCAGGCGTGCTGATGCGGCTGAAGTTTCTGGAACCATGCCGTTTCTCCCCCTCGACGTGCCGGCGGGCCGTTCCGCGGCCGGACACCTCATTGTTGCGGGACGGACGCCGGAACAAAAGTCAAAGCCCCAAATATGGCGGAACTGTGGATAACGCAAGCGTGCACCCCGTTCGGATGGCAAAATGGAGGCATGCCCAGGTTCCTCACACTCGCAGATGTTGCCGAGCAGCTTCAGATCAACTCTCCAGCCGCTTACGCACTGGTACGGAGCGGGGAATTGAAGGCCATTCAGGTTGGTGGACGCGGGCAATGGCGTGTGGAAGAGAAGATGCTGGAACAGTACATCGAGGAACGCTACGCAGAAGCCAGCAGGATGATTCAGGAGTCCAAGTCGAAGTCGGTCTGAGCGGGCGCGTGTTTCGTCCCTGCCGGCAGTGCCGGGCCCGGGCGTTGGCTACAGTCCGGCTTGTTTCCTCGACCTGATGGCCGCAAGCGCGGCGAACGGCACGGTTGATACATCTCCCACGTTCCGGCTCCTCCGGGCTTCACCGGGAGTCACTGCCGCTAAGTCCACATAGTCCTTGCCCACGCGGTCGATCACGCCTTCCAACCGTGTGATGCCCGCGCTGCCACCGAGGCTGATACTCAGCTCAGCTCTGTCCCTGGCAAGGGCACGGAGCGAATGCGCCAACCCAAGCGCGCGCCGCACGGCTGACGGCTCGGTTTGCGCAAGCCTGCCCATGCCCACGTAGCGGGCAACCGCCGGGTATGGAATGAGGACCTGGTACCAGTCTTCGTCAATAACCAGCGCCTCGGCACCAGCGTGGGCAAGGCGGCCATGGACAGATTCTCCGTTCCGGAGGTGGACCCCCAGCGTGCATCCAAGTACTCCGCGGAGCCTGTCGGACAACGCGATGGCCACCAGTTCAGCGCGGGTCCTCTCCCCGATCTCGGCCTCCAGTGAAAGCCGGTCCGATTCCGCCAGCTGGCTTTCGAGGTCGTTGAAGAGTGCATCCCAGCGCATTCGGCCACAGTAAGTCCGACCGGGCAGGCCGTCAATTCCAGGAACTTTTTCTCTCCACCGTATGGACATATGACAGAACACAGGCGCAAACTGAATCAAGCATTACCAAACTGCATCAAACTGCATCAAAAGGATGAATAATGATGAAGCGCGACTCCCACGGAATCAGAATGGACGCCCTTACGGCCCTGGCGTTGTTGGTCCTGGGAGCTGTGCTCGTCTTTATTGGATGCGGTCTTGTCCTGCAGTGGCAGGAGGCATCGGCCAGGCACCAGAGCACGTCCGCCGAGGACATCCTGGGGGCCGTAGCATTATTTTCGGGTTCGTCATTGATCGCCTGGTGGTTCCTGTGCCTTCTGGCCGCCGGCGCGGGCGTGCTCCTGGAGCGGCAAGGAAAGGTCCGTGCAGCTTCGCTGACGCGCAGGCTTTCGCCGGCCTTCATGAGGCGCCTGGTCGTCGCGGCCGTCTCATTACAACTGGTATCGGGTGCAGCGGCAAACGCCGAGACCCCCGCTCCGGGTCCGCAGTGGGCGCCCACGCAGGACTATGCCTCGGCTATGGAGGCAACCCCGGACATGCCGGCCCCGAGCTCGGTACCTTCCACAGGTACGGCAGGCGACCCTATGTCGGACGCCACCTCCACACCGGCTGCGGCCTCGGATGCGAGCATTCCGGAGCAGACAGTGACGCCGGGATTGATCCCGACGTCAACGGCACCGGACGAACTTGCGCAAGCAACGCCCGCTGCTGCCCCAATCACTGCGGACGCGGGCTCCGGCGCCGCGGACCATTCCCGGCTGCAGCCTGGATGGCAGCCCCGCACCACCCCGGTGGTGGACCCAGGACTGATGGCCTCCCCCGCCACGCGCGGAGGCGCCACACCGGTTGGGGGGTCAGTTCACACAACAGGAACCGTGGCAGTCCTCGCGGGGGACACCCTGTGGGACATTGTGCGGGGCCAGTTGGGCAGCAATGCTTCCGACATCGACGTCGCCCTTGAGTGGCCCCGATGGTACGAAGCCAACAGGGCTGTCATCGGCCAGAACCCGGATGTCCTGCTCCCGGGCCAAGTCCTGCAGCCACCCTCACCGACCTAAGCATCCGTAACCATGCCGGCCGAGTGCCGGCACCGCAAGAACAAAGGGGAAAGCAATGCCAGCAGTAACGCCGATCCGCGCCCTCCAGGGAGGAACCGAAAGTAGTGCTGAAAAGGGCTTCACCCCTGGCGCAGCCAGCCAGGAGGCGCTGCGCCAGACACAGCTGCGACAGGGCCAGTTGCGGGCCCTCGGCCAGGGCCGGCAGGCCCCGCGTCCCGGAGAGCCGGTTCAGCTCCGGGCAGCCGACGAGGAAGCGGAAGTCCGGGCCCTCACCCGGGGAACAGTGCAGGCGGCCATGGAAGTGCTGGCCGGTATCCGGCCCGTCCACCAGCTGGCCCGCCGGCTTGACCCCCGATGCCTCGCTGCCCTCCAGCATCGGGCCGCACTGATTCGGCGGGAAATCACCAGGACCGGAAATCCTGCGCTGGGCCGGCTGCACCGGAACTCCATTGTCAGGTCAGTAAGGATCTGCGAAGTGGCGGAAGGCACCTACGAAGCAAGTGCAGTGGTAGTCGATGACGTACGTGCGCGGGCCGTGGCAGTCCGCCTGGAGCGCAGCAAGCAGGTTTGGCGAGTCACGGAACTCGTCATTGGATAATCACCCGCATGGCCGCCCGGACCAAGGAAGGGCAGGACCCCGGGATGCTGTCTCCCGCTGGCCCTGCCCTTGCCTTACACGCCGTCGTCCGTGGACGCCGCTTTAGCGCCGCTTCTTTTTGGCCGGACGCTTGGCGGCTTCCTTTGCCGCATCCTGCTCCGCAGCCTTCGCGGGGTTGCCTGAGCGCCCTGAGGAACGGGTTTCCACCCGGGTCTGGGTGCCACCGCCCTCGCTGGGTGCCGTGTACTGCAGCTGCGCAGGCTTTTCGGGCGCTTCCAGACCGGCCGCCCGGACCTGCGGCTCAACATGCTCGGTGTGTCCGCCGGCGGCGTCCTCCACCACCACGTCCTGGGCCGGAGTCACTTCGACTTCCAGGTTGAACAGGAACCCAACGCTTTCCTCCCGGATGGCTTCCATCATGCTTTGGAACAGGGTGAAACCCTCACGCTGGTACTCCACAAGGGGATCGCGCTGGGCCATGGCACGCAGCCCGATGCCCTCCTTGAGGTAGTCCATCTCGTACAGGTGTTCCTGCCATTTGCGCCCGATGACTGACAGCACGACGCGGCGTTCCAGTTCCCGCATGCTCTCCGACCCGATGCTTTCCTCCCGCGCCTGGTAGACAAGCCGGGCATCCGAAAGCAGCTCTTCCTTCAGGAACTCCACCGTCAGCCGGGACTTTCCTCCGGCTTCTTCGATGATGTCATCCGCGCTCACGCTCACCGGGTACAGCGTCTTGAGATTGGTCCACAGCTGGTTGAAGTCCCAGTCGTCGCCGTTGCCTTCAGCGGTGGCGTCGTCAATCAGGGCCATGATGGTGTCCTCGACAAAGAACTGCACCTTTTCGTGCAGGTCGTCACCCTCGAGGATCCGGCGACGGTCGCTGTAGATCGCTTCACGCTGGCGGTTCAGGACGTCGTCGTACTTCAGCACGTTCTTCCGCTGCTCGGCGTTGCGGCCCTCCACCTGGCCCTGCGCCGAGGCGATGGCACGGGATACAAGTTTGGATTCGAGGGCCACATCGTCAGGAACGGAGCTGTTCATGAGGCGTTCTGCGGCACCCGAGTTGAACAGCCGCATGAGGTCGTCCGTCAGGGAAAGGTAGAACCGGGATTCGCCAGGGTCGCCCTGGCGTCCGGAACGGCCGCGGAGCTGGTTGTCAATGCGACGGGACTCATGCCGTTCGGTACCGAGGACATACAGTCCACCCAGGTTCAGGACCTCTTCATGCTCATCCTTGACGGCCTGCTTGGCTGCTTCAAGTGCAGCCGGCCAGGCGGACTCGTACTCCTCGGAGTTTTCCTCCGGGTCGAGGCCGCGCTTGGCAAGTTCGGCGACCGCAGTAAACTCGGCATTGCCGCCCAGCATGATGTCGGTGCCTCGGCCCGCCATGTTGGTGGCCACCGTGACGGCTGCCTTACGGCCGGCCTGCGCAACGATCGCGGCCTCCCGTGCGTGGTTCTTGGCATTCAGGACTTCGTGGCGGATGCCGTCCTTGGCGAGCAGCCGGGAAAGATACTCGCTCTTTTCGACGCTGGTGGTACCCACCAGGACGGGCTGGCCCTTTTCATGGCGTTCGGCAATATCCCGGACGACGGCGTCGAACTTCACTGTTTCGTTCTTGAAGACGAGGTCGGACTGGTCGATGCGCTGCATGTCGCGGTTGGTGGGAATGGCCACAACGCCGAGCTTGTAGGTGCTCATGAACTCGGCGGCTTCAGTTTCAGCCGTGCCGGTCATGCCGGAGAGTTTGCCGTACATGCGGAAGTAGTTCTGCAGGGTGACGGTGGCCAGGGTCTGGTTCTCCGCCTTGATCTCGACGCCTTCCTTGGCCTCGATCGCCTGGTGCATGCCCTCGTTGTAGCGGCGGCCGGCCAGGATACGGCCGGTGTGCTCATCAACGATGAGGACTTCGCCGTCCATGATGACGTAGTCCTTGTCCCGCTTGAACAGTTCCTTGGCCTTGATGGCGTTGTTGAGGAAGCCGATCAGCGGCGTATTGGCGGACTCGTACAGGTTCGTAATGCCGAGGTAATCCTCAACCTTTTCGATGCCGCCCTCCAGGACGCCAACGGTGCGCTTCTTTTCGTCGACTTCGTAGTCTTTTTCGGGCTGCAGCCGAAGAACAACCTTTGCGAATTCGCTGTACCAGCGGTTCGTATCGCCCTGGGCCGGTCCCGAGATGATGAGCGGGGTACGGGCCTCGTCAATGAGGATGGAGTCCACTTCATCGACGATGGCGAAGTTGTGTCCGCGCTGGACCAGTTCGTTCCTGTCCCAGGCCATGTTGTCGCGCAGGTAGTCGAACCCGAATTCGTTGTTGGTTCCGTAGGTGATATCCGCAGCGTACTGCTCGCGCCGGACCGCAGGGTCCTGGTTGGCGAGGATGCATCCGCTGGTCAGCCCGAGGAAGCGGTAGACGCGGCCCATGAGGTCGGACTGGTATTCGGCGAGGTAGTCGTTCACGGTGACCACGTGGACACCCTTACCCGTGAGGGCATTCAGGTAGGCAGGAGCGGTTGCCACCAGGGTCTTGCCTTCACCGGTCTTCATTTCAGCAATGTTGCCCAGGTGGAGGGCGGCGCCACCCATCAGCTGGACGTCGAAGTGCCGCATTCCCAGGGTGCGCGAAGACGCTTCCCGAACAGCGGCGAAGGCCTCCGGCAGGAGGCTGTCGAGCTTTTCGCCGTCCTGGTGGCGTTCGCGGAGCCGGTCCGTTTCTTCACGGAGCTCGGCATCGGTAAAGGTCTTGAACGAGTCTTCGAGGGCATTGATGGAGTCGGCATAATTCCGCAGTTGCCGAAGTGTTTTCTTGTCACCCGTGCGGAGAAGTTTTTCAATAAGTGATGCCACGTGAAGATGCTCCCAGTCTCATGCCGCCGAATTCTGGCGTTTTTAGTCTACGGGAGAGACAACCTGCCGGTGTCGGTTTCCCTCAGAGCGGATCGGAGTCCGCGTTGCCGACCGCCCGCGCGAGGCCGGGTGCGAGGTCACCCGAGGGCCAGACCTCCACGGACTGAAGGCCCAGCCATTCAGCCATAAGGCGCAGTTCCGCGGCGAGTTCGACGGCGGTGTCCGGCGGGGCGGCCGGCTCGGCGAAGGCGGCCCGGGCCAGCAGTTTTCCACCTGCGCGGTCGGCCTTCAGGTCCACCCGGGCAACGATGCCATCCCGGAGGAGGAAGGGAAGGACGTAGTAGCCGTGCCGCCGCTTGTGTTCTGGCGTGTAGATCTCAATCCGGTAATGGAAACCGAAGAGTTCTTCCAGCCGGCGGCGTTCGAACACCAGGGAATCAAAGGGGCTTAGCAGGGCACGGCCCGTGGCCCGCCGGGGCAGGACAGCACCTGCATGGCGGTAGACATCACGGTTCCAGCCCCGGACAGTCACAGGCTCCAGGGCGCCCTGCTCGACCAGGCGTTCCACGGACTGCGCTGTTGCCTTGACGGGCGTCCGGAAGTAATCGGCGAAACACCGGACCGTTCCGATGCCGTGCGCGCGGGCGGCAGCGTCCGTCAGCCGGTCCAGTGCCCTGACCCGATCCTGGGTTCCCGTGGGGGCCTCCCCCGTGCCGTTTCCGGCCTGCGGGAGAATTCTCGCCGTGAGGGTGTATTTCCGCTCGAATTGTTCTGTCCGTGCAGCTGCGGAGACGAACCCCGCTTCAAAAAGGTGTTCGAGGACCCTTTTGACGGCGTTCCAGTTCCAGCCCCAATTGCCTGTTTGCCGTTCTTCCACGTGGCCGATCCGGGCGGTCAGTTCGGATGCAGTCAGGGGACGGCTTCCGGCAAGGGTTTCCAGGATCCGTTCCGATATGGCAGCCCGCTGGTCAGGCTCCATGCCCCCGGCACCAACCCACGCACGTTTCTGCCAGAGCAGGAGGTCCGCATAGTGTTCCGGCCGGATGTAGCTGGCCTCGTGTGCCCAGTACTCGATCATCCGGCGTGGGTGAACTCCGGACATCCGTTGCAGAATGCTCCGGTCGTAGTTCCCGAGGCGCGAATAAAACGGAAGGAAGTGGCTGCGCGCGAGGACGTTTACGGAATCGATCTGGACCAGCTGCAAGCGGGCAAAGGTGCGGCCCACCGTCCGCGAAGTTACGGGTCCGGTGGGCCGTCCTTTGTCGAGCCCCTGTGCTGCCAGAGCGATCCGCCGGGCCTGGTTAAGGCTCAGCGAAACCGGCACGCCAGTCCTCTCTGTTGATTGCTGCCAGCACCCTAAGCGGTTGCTGCAGCATCATCCGAACGGTAGGCAAGGATCTTTTCTTCGACTACGGTATCTCCGGGTTCACACTCGTGGTCAAGCGTGATCACACCATAGGTCCAGCCGCGCCGCCGGTAGACAACCGACGGGGTATTGGTGGCCTTGTCGACGAACAGATAGAAGTCGTGCCCCACGAGTTCCATGTTGTCCACGGCGTCGTCGAGCGTCAGCGACGCTGCCGGGAAGACCTTCCGGCGGATCAGGACAGGGGAATCGCCCGCCGGGATATCGTTGTCCACGTCGTAGGGAGACCTGTCGGCGGATGACTCGCTGGCCTCGCTCCGGTGGCTGGCCTCCATGTAAAGGGGCTCGTGCGCACTGGCCGGTTCGAGGGACGCGGTTGCTTCCCTCACAGCCTTGGGGGTGTGGCGTCCGTGATGGACTTTCTTCCGGTCCTTGGCCCGGCGGAGGCGTTCAAGCAGCTTGTTGTACGCGAGATCGAAGGCGGCGAACTTGTCTGCAGCGCTGGCTTCGGCGCGGATCACCGGTCCGCGGCCCAGGACTGTCACCTCAACGGTCAACTGGTCGCCTGTTTGCCGGGCGTTGGTCTCTTTGGAAACCTTGGCATCGACCCGCTGGACTTTGTCGCCCAACGACTCAATCTTTGAGATCTTCTCCCCGGCATATTCGCGGAACCGGTCTGACACTGTCAGATTTCGTCCGCTGATCATAAACTCCATGGTGCCCTCCAAATGACTTCGGTGACACGACGGCGGCGCTTCCCTGGGCCGATCTGCCTGACAGTCGAGCCCCTCTCCGAGCCGCCATCGAAAGGTACATTCTGTCTTGGTACCCATCACCGACGTTAGTTCATCGTCATCCGTTATTCATCCTTTCCCGGTTTATTTTTTTCTAAGTCGCGGTAGTTTCGCTGCTGGCTTAGGATGCGCTGTCCGGGCTGCCCGAGACCGGTGGACGCGTTGCGGCAAGGACCACCGCCCCTGCCACCAGGACCCCGTCGCGGTGCAGGGCACGCGCGGCCTCGGACAGCGTGGAACCGGTGGTGAGAACGTCGTCGACGATGATGCAGCGGCTCCCGGCCACCGTGCCCCGGGCGCGCCGCCGCACCGTCATGGAGCCCCGGACGCGCCTGGTCCGGTCGCCCCTGTCGAGGCCTTTCTGGCCGCCCGCCGTCCGGATACCTCCAGGGGTGGCCTTGGCGAGGACGTCCTGCATAACGGCGCCGGGAAGCTGCCGGACTGCCTCGGCAAGGAGCAGGTGCACGGGGCTGAACCCCCTCGCCAGGTAGGCGGCTGAGCTGGTGGGAACCGGAACCAGGACCAAGGGCTGACGGTCTCCCGTTGCCGTCCGCACCGCGTCTGCGAGCGCCCTGCCCAGGCACTTCCGGAGCCGGTGCTGGCCGTGGCGCTTGAAGGACAGCAAAGCCTGCGCGAGTTCTTCCCTGTAGACGCCTGCTGCAACCACCGGCAGCAGTATTCTTCCGTCCACATCTGTCAGCACGGGTGCGGCAGCTTCGGCACGGAACGGTTGCGCGGTGAGCCGGCGTACCTGCCGGGCGCAGTGCGGGCAGAGATGGTGGTCTTCGGCGCCGCAGCCTACACAGTCGGCAGGGATGGCAAGAGCCAGGAGGTCGGCCGCGGCTCCGCCCACCTGGTCGCCCAACCGAAGAAGGGCGCTCCGATGTTCTGATCGGTGCCTGGCCGCCGGTTGGGACGGGAGGAGGTCAGGGTCTGCCCGGCCACGGCGGGGCGTTGATTCGCTGCTCACGCCTCAACAATTCATCGGGCAGGCAGCAAAGCAAAGCAGTGTGAGTGCCTATGTGGACCCAGCCCAACGCCGCGTTCCCCCTGGGCGGCAGTGCGTGTGGCCCCTACCCCGGGTACGAAGGATCGATGGGGCCTTTGATTTGCGGCGACCAGCCGTTGCCCAGCCGCTGGAAGATGCCCTCGGACGATTGCCCGTAGATCTCCTCCGGCCCGTTTCCTGCGCTGAGCGCCACCAGGCCCGGCCAGGGAGCGAGCTGCTGGGGCTGACCCGAGGTGAGGGAGAGTAATTCCGGCGTCACGTTGGCCGCCGCCGCGCCCTTCATGACCACCACCGTGGAGTCGTTGACCCAGGCACCCTGGTCCGGGTTGCTGTCGGTCGCCAGGGTGGTCGGCTGGGTCAGTTCACGGGGTGTCCCGTCGCCGCCGCGGATGATCCCGGCGACCTGGACCCGGGTCTTACCGTTCTGTTCAGAAATGACCAGCGCACGGACGCCTTCCCGGGATATCCGGAATTCCTTGACGGATCGTCCCGCCAGCCAGGCCGGCGCCAGCGTCACCGACGGAACGGATGCCCCTTCCGCGACTCCGGTGGGGCGGAAGGCCACCACTTCAGTGGCGCCGTTTCCCCCGGGGCCAGCCGACCAGACCCAGTCGTTGAGGCTGAAGGAGGGCCGGCTCAGGGTGCTCCGGGTCGTCAGGGCGCGGGCCGGCTGGCCCGGATTGATGCTGTACAGGGTTGTCCGGCTCTCGTTGAGGAAGGCAGCGGTCTGCGAGACCGGCGATTCCGCGGGGAACCGCGGGTCGAGGGCGGAGACGGGCTGCATGTCAGGAAGCGGCGAAATCCTGTTGTTTTCGTACCGCACCAGTTCATTGCCGCTGACGGCGATCTGGCGCGAGGGCGCACTCTTGTCCTGTACCGGCGGGAGGACTGAGCCGTTGTCCTCTACCCTCACCAGGTCCTGGTTGGCCCGCAGCTCGACATTCACGACGTCGGGCTGGCTGCGGAAGGTCAGGGTGAGCTGCATCTGCATCCGAAGGCGGTCCTCCGGGGATGTCTCCGTGAGTTCCTTGGCCGTCAGGTCCACCTGCGCGGCCCCGGAGACTACCGGGACGGACTCGCGGGCGAGTTTGATGCCCGACGGGAAGGCGCTGGCCACCGCGCCGCGAAGGTAGGGGGCCGGCCCCGCCAGCAGGGCACTGGTCATGGCCTTGACCGTCTTGTTCCTGATGAACCAGCGGACGTCGGGGACGGCATAGGTGAATGTGGGGTCGTAGAAGTAGATGGGATAGGCGCCGTAAATCACCTTGAACGTTTCCTCAGCGATTGCGGTCCCGTCCGGTATTGCCGAGATACGCCATTCCCCGTCCACCTGGGTGACCGTGACGGGGATCCGTTCCACGGTGCCTTCCGGGGACTGGGTGGTGATGCCGTCAGCATCGACGGTGTAGGCCACATCCAGTTCATAGTTGTAGACGTTTTCGATGCCTGTGGCCACCACGCGTGCGTCCCGGTAGACCAAGGCACGCTGGTCCGGCTTCCAGGACACGGACGAGGCCTGCGTGAGGTACTGGCGGGCCACGGCGTAGTCATCCTCGTAGCCGCTGCCCGCGCGGTAGAAGTAGTCAATGATGGTTTCCGGCGATGCGCCCGGTTGGGGCGCAGCCGGGAGGAAGACCGGCGCGTTCAGGTTGCCGGCGCTGCCTTCGCTGCTTTTGCCGACCGGACCCGAAATGGGGATCCGGGCGCAGCCTGCCAGCACCACAACCAGCAGCGCCAGCAGGAAAGCACCGAGCTGTGCCGGACGGCCGCGGCCGGTCATGGGTTCTCCTTCGTCGTCGGCACCGGCGCCAACCGCGCCGCTCCGGTTTCCAGGACCAGGATGTTCCTGGTGTCAGGTTCCCGGGGAACGCTGCCCGGTTCGCCCGTGGTGATGTTGTCTTCGGGTTCGAGCTGGACCGGCGAGTTGCCGATCTCTTCGCCTTGGCGCAGCGGCAGGGTAAGCCGGAAGTTGGCCCCGCTGCCTTTCCTCCCCCAGGCCTGCAGCCAGCCGTTGTGGAGCTTGGTGTCCTCCGCGGCTATGGACAGCCCCAGGCCGCTGCCGCCGGTGGTCCGTGCGCGGGCAGGGTCTGCGCGCCAGAACCGGTCGAAGACCCGGGCCGCCTCGGCCGGTTCCATGCCGATGCCGTGGTCACGGACAGCGATGCCGACGGCGGATTCGCTCGCTGCCACAGTGACAGTCACCGGCCTGCCCTCGCCATGTTCGACGGCGTTCAGGATCAGGTTCCGCAGAATCCTGTCGATCCGGCGCGCGTCCATGTCTACGACGATGGCGCCGGCCGGTGCACTCAGAACAATCTCCGATCCGTACTCCGCGGCTACGGGCGACGCGCCCTCGATGACGTGGGCGATGACTTGGAGGATGTCTTCCGGTTCGGCATCGAGCACCGCCACACCGGCGTCGAAGCGGGAGATCTCCAACAGGTCCGAGAGCAGCGACTGGAACCGCTCCACCTGGTTGTAGAGCAACTCGGCAGACCGTTTGTTGATGGGATCGAAATCGTCACGGGCGTCGTACAGCACTTCGGCCGCCATCCTGACCGTGGTCAAGGGAGTGCGCAGTTCGTGGGACACGTCGGACACAAAGCGCTGCTGCATCTGCGAGAGGGTGGCGAGCTGGGTGATTTGCTCCTGCAGGCTGGCAGCCATGTGGTTGAACGAGGCGCCCAGCCGGGCGACCTCGTCCTCGCCGCGGACCACCATCCGTTCCTGGAGTTGCCCGGCGGCCAGTTTCTCCGACACCATCGCCGCGTGGCTGACCGGGCTGACCACGTTGCGCGTGACGTACCAGGCCACCGCACCGATCAGGAGCACCAGCACTGCACCGCCGGCCCAGAGGACGCTTTGGATCTCGTCCAGGGTCTGCTGCGCCGTGTTGAGGTCATAAATCAGATACAGCTCATAGACCGTGCCGTTGAAGGTCACCTTGTTACCGACGGCAATGCCTGGCCGGTCCTCGGTGCCCACAGGGATCACGGTGGACGCCCAGTACTGGTCTTTGCCGGATTCCTGGACCGCTTTGCGGAGCTCCGGGGGGATAACACTGACTGTCAGCTGGTCCGAGGCCCGGGACTCCACCCAGCGGTTTCTTGGCTTGGTCTGCTCCGGCATGGCTTCGAAGACATAGCGGCGCTGGATCACGGAGCCACGGCCTTCCACGGCGTTCAGGGTGTCGTAGACCAGCGTGATGACACTCGACTGGTCGGTGACCTGGGCGCCGTCGAACGTCTCCTGGACCTGCTTGACGTTGTACCGGGTTTCCGATTCGGCCTGTGTCAGCCGTTCCTGGAAAAGGTTGTTGGCGATCTGGTTCGACAGGTACGCGCCAACTACGGCGAACGACGTGACGGCCAGAAGCAGGGTGGTGAGGACAGTCCTGAACTGCAGGGAACGGCGCCAACGCTTTTGCAGGGCGCGTCCGACGTAACGCAGGGCAGGCAGGAACCGGAGGATACCGGTCTTAACGAGCCTGGCCACCCTGAGGCTGACAATGACGGCACGCCGCTGCCAGATCCGCACGCGGAAGGCGAACTTCCTGAATCCGGGGCTGATGGCATCCGTGTGCTCCGGCGCCTGGTGGTGCTGCGCTGTTTGATGATGCTGCGGTTCCTGGTCCGGCTGTGCCACGGCACGCTGTTCCGAATCCGCTGCTTCTCCGGGGGTCGCCTGGGCGGGGACGCCGGTCCGGCGTTCCCCCTCGGAGGAAGCGGGGTCAGGCCCCTGCTTTGTAGCCGACACCACGCACCGTCAATACAACTTCCGGAGCTTCCGGGTCCTGCTCGATCTTGGACCGCAGGCGCTGGACATGGACGTTGACCAGGCGGGTGTCTGCCGCGTGGCGGTACCCCCACACCTGTTCGAGCAGCAGTTCACGCGTGAATACCTGCCACGGCTTGCGGGCAAGGGCCACCAGGAGGTCGAACTCCAGCGGCGTCAGGGAGATACGTTCGCTCCCGCGGCTTACTGTGTGCCCGGCAACGTCAATGGTGATATCCGCGATCCGCAGGGTTTCGGGCGCCTTCTGGTCTCCCGGGCGGAGCCTGGCCCGAACACGTGCCACAAGTTCGGCGGGCTTAAACGGTTTTGGTACGTAATCATCGGCGCCGGATTCAAGGCCACGGACGACGTCGGAAGTGTCTGCCTTGGCGGTGAGCATTACGATCGGAACGTCCGACTCAGCGCGGACCTGCCGGCAGACCTCAATGCCATCCACGCCGGGAAGCATAAGGTCCAGCAGGACAAGGTCCGGCCGCGATGACCGGAAGATGTCAAGCGCCTGGGCGCCGTCCGCGCAGAAGACGGGTTCAAAGCCGTCATTGCGAAGAACAATTCCAATCATTTCGGCCAGCGCTTCATCATCGTCAACCACCAGAATGCGTGCCTTCATAGTTATATATTCCCTTATCAGGGGGGCTTTGTCCTGTTGAGCGGCTTCGGCATGGCGGAACGCTAGGACGTCCGACGCCGGAACTATAGGCTGGGACCGTGCCGGACCTTCCCGGCGGCCAGGGGCTGTCAGGGCCCGGTCGCGGGACAACGGTGCGGCCGGAATGGGGGAAGGAAGAGCGTGTCAGGACAGGATTCAGGCCGGGAGGAACCGGCTGGACCGGAGCAGCCCTCCGACGGTTCCCGGGAACCCTGGCCCGGTCGGGGCCAGGACGGCAGCGGCGGGTACCAGCGGGACCGGGACGATGACGGATGGGCGGATCCGAACCGGGGAACTGCCGGCGGGGGCAGCGGGACTTGGGGTGGTACGCCGTCGTGGGGTCCCTCCGGGCCATGGGACCAGCAGCCACGCGCCAGCCAGGACCAGCCGGGCCGGCATGGCCAAGCCCAGCCAGGTCCGGGTCAAACCCCACCCGGCCAGCAGGCACCGTGGAACGGTACCCCGCCGGTTTACCCGGGCGCTGCCTATCCGCATCAGCCCTACGGAACGCCCTATGGACCCGCCTCCGGGATCCAGTACGGCCACCAGTATGGGAGCCCCTACGGACAGCCCCGCTACGTTGCCCCGCCAAAGCCCGGCATCGTTCCACTGCGGCCGCTGATGTTCGGCGAAATCCTTGACGGCTCCTTCCAGGCGATCCGCCGGAACCCGAAAGCCATGTTGGGTGCCGCCCTGCTGGCGCAGTCGCTCTCGGCGATACTGGCCGCCGTCGTCACGGCCGTGTCCGCCACATCTGCCGGCTCCATCGAGGCCTGGGTGGAGGGCGCCAGCCCCGCGGATTTGGCCGGCATGGGGTTCGGTTTCGCAGGCGCCATCCTGGTGGTCAGCATCCTGACGCTCGTCATTTCTGCGGTACTGCAGGGGGCCATGGTGGTGCCGGTCGCCCGCTCGATCCTCAACAGGCCCACAGGGTTCCGCCAGATGTGGGCCCTTGCCAAATCCAGGGCCGGTGCACTGATTGGCCTCGCAGCGCTGCTGGTGGCTGCCGTGCTGCTTGCTTTCCTGATATTCGGTGGAGCGGCTTTCGCGCTCATCGCCGGAACCGACCGGGCAGCGGGCGCACTGTTCCTGATTCCCCTTGTCCCTGCCTTCATTGCAGTATTTGCCTGGATCGCCATCAAGGTCATGGTGGCCCCTGCCGCGGTGGTCATCGAGGAAGTCGGTCCGCTCGCCGCCCTGCGCCGGTCCTGGCAGCTGACCCGTGCCAACTGGTGGCGAATCTTCGGAATGACACTGGTGGTAAGTCTTTTGGTGGGCGTGATCAGCCAGGTAGTGATGATCCCGGTCAGCCTGCTGACCAGTTTCCTCGGCACCGTGGTCTCGCCCCACGGCGGATCCGGACAGGACGCGGGGATGGCGGTGGCTTTAGGGATTGCCACCGCTGTCCTTGGTGCGCTGGTGGGCGCGTTGGGTTACGCGTTCCAGACGTCGGTGATGGCCTTGCTGTACATGGACCTCCGCATGCGGAAAGACGGCCTGGACATTACGCTCCTCCGCCTGCTCGAGACGGGTGCTGATCCCGACGGCGTCCCTGGCCGGGGTGCGGCATTCACCGCACCGGGCCGCGGTTCCCAGGGGCCGTCCGGAAGTGCATGGCCGGATGTCCGCTGAACCGCCGGTGCTTCCCGACGCGGAACAGGCACGCAGGTGGGCCGCGGAGGAGCTGGCAAAGCCTGAGTACCGGGAGGCCCAGCCGTCCTGGCTGGAGGCCGCGTGGCACGACTTCCTCGAGTGGCTGGGTTCCCTGGACGGCCCCTCGGGACCTGACGGGTCGGTTCCCACCCCGGTCATAGGCATCGTTATCGTCCTGGTCATAGCCGTGGCCCTTGTCCTGGCCCGCCCGCGGCTCAACCCGGCCGCCCGGAAGCCGAAGGATGTCTTTGGTGCCGAGACCATCGTCACTGCCACGGACTACCGCCGGCGCGCCGCTGAGGCCGCGGCCGCCGGAAGGTGGGGCGACGCCGTCGTCGACCGTTTCCGTGCCCTGGTGCGCTCCGCCGAGGACAGGGCCGTCATCGATGCGCAGCCGGGCCGGACCGCGGATGAAACCGCACGCGAACTATCCGTGCCGTTCAGGTCCGAGGCGCAGCGGCTGGCACAGGCGGCCGCGGCCTTCGACGCGGTCCGCTACGGCAACAGGCCTGCCGGCGGTGCGGTGTACCAGGACATGGTCCGGCTCGACGACGCCCTGGCGGCAGCCAAACCCGAACGTCCCCTGGACCGGCACCAGCCGGCGGTCCTGCCATGACCGGATCCGTGTCCGAAGCTGACGTTGCCCGGGATGCCGGCCCGCGGCAAGCTGCCGGCCCGTCCTTCCGGTCACGGCTGCGCCGCCACCGGGGACTGGTGGCGTTCGGCGCGCTGGTCGCCGTCGGGCTTGGCCTGGTCATCTGGGGCCAACTGGCGCCCAAGGGAGACGTCGTCCCCCTGTCCGTGGGCAATGCCGGCCCTGACGGCGCCCGTGCCGTCGCCCAAATCTTAGGCAACCACGGGGTGCAGGTTCACGACGTCCGGAACTACGACGCAGCGATGGCTGCCCTGGACGCCAGTTCATCCCCCACCCTCCTGATTTACGACCGGAAAGGAGCCCTCGACGGGCAGCGCCTCCGTGGCCTCGCGGACTCAAGTGCCCGGGTAGTGGTGGTCTCACCACGCCTTGAGACGCTCCGCGCCCTGGACGGCGGCATCCGGCAGGCAGGCGTTGTGCCGGAGGGCACGCCCGCGCTGGACCCCGGCTGCTCCCTTCCGGATGCGCGGGCGGCAGGACAGGTCAGCGGCGGGTCAGGATTCGTGTACGACGGCGGGACCACCTGTTTCCGCCCGTCCGGCTCGGCCGCCGGAGTGCTTGCGGCCGGCGCTGACGGCAGGCTGGTAGTCCTCGGCAGCACCGCAGTCCTGGGAAACGAACGGCTTGACGAGCTGGGAAATGCCTCCCTCGGGCTGCGGCTGCTGGGTGCTTCCCCTGACCTCGTGTGGTATCTGCCGTCATTGGAGGACATGGACCTCACCGGATCGCCGCGCACCCTCGACGAACTGGCCCCGGATTGGGTGCGGTTCGTGGGCCCGTGGCTGGTGGTCGTCGCCCTCGCCGCCATCGTCTGGCGCGGCCGGAGGCACGGGCCGCTGGTCTTCGAGCCCCTTCCCGTGGTGGTCAAGGCAGTGGAGACTGCCGAGGGCCGCGCCCGGCTCTACCACGACAACCGGGCCATGGACCAGGCACGGGACAACCTGCGCGCGGGCACGTTGTCCCGTCTTGCGGCAGCCCTCCGGCTTGGTCCGGGAGCCACCGCGGAGGCCATCGTTGATGCCGCGGCACGGCAGTTGGGTACGGCGGCATCCACGGTCAGCGACCTTGTCAATGATCATCCCCGCAGCGAGGCACGCCTGGTGGCCTGGGCCCGGGAACTGCACACACTGGAGAAAGAGGTCAAAAGACGATGAGTGAACATGGCAGCGGCCAGCGGGTCCTTGACCCGATGGAGCACGACTCCGCCCGGCAGGCGCTCCTGGACGTCCGGCATGAAGTGGCCAAAGCCGTTGTGGGACAGGACGCTACCGTCACCGGCCTGCTGATAGCCCTGCTGTCGCAAGGCCATGTCCTCCTGGAGGGGGTGCCGGGCGTCGCCAAGACCCTGCTGGTGCGGGCGTTGTCCGCTGCACTGGACCTGGAGACCAAGCGGGTGCAGTTCACTCCGGACCTCATGCCCGGCGATGTGACCGGGTCGCTGGTCTACGATTCCCACACGTCCGAATTCACGTTCCGGGAGGGGCCGGTCTTCACCAACCTGCTGCTGGCTGACGAAATCAACAGGACGCCGCCCAAGACGCAGGCCTCCCTGCTCGAAGCAATGGAAGAACGCCAGGTCTCGGTGGACGGGGAGCCCCGCCCGTTGCCGTCGCCCTTCCTGGTTGCCGCCACGCAGAACCCGGTGGAGTACGAGGGAACCTATCCCCTGCCGGAGGCACAGCTGGACCGGTTCCTGCTCAAGCTCACCATGCCATTGCCGGAGCGCGGCGACGAGATGGAAGTCATCAGGCGCCACGCCGTTGGTTTCGACCCCCGGGACCTGGCAGCGGCGGGCGTGCGTCCTGTGGCGGATGCCCGTGACCTGGAGCGGGCCAGGCAGGCGGTGGCCACTGTGGACGTGGCCCCTGAAATCATCGGGTACATTGTTGACCTCGTGCGGGCTACCCGGGCTGCCCCGTCCTTCCTGCTGGGCGTATCGCCACGCGGGGCGACAGCACTGCTGAACACGTCGCGGGCCTGGGCATGGCTGTCCGGGCGGGCGTTCGTCACACCGGACGACGTCAAGGCGCTCGCCCTCCCCTGCCTGCGGCACCGGGTCGCCCTGCAGCCGGAAGCACAGATGGACGGGGTGCAGGTGGATGACGTGCTGGGCAGCATCCTGGCGTCGGTCCCCGTCCCGCGCTGATGGCCATTTCCGGGCGTTTCGTCCTGCTGGTACTGCTGGGGCTGGTACCGGTCCTGCTGCTGCCGGGGTGGGGTTCGTTCTTTGCCGTGGCCGCTGTGCTTGCAGCCGTTGCAGGCGCTGACCTTGCTCTGGCCGGATCGCCCGGCTTGCTGCAGGTCGTCCGTGGCGGGCCCGTAAACGTTGCCCTCAACGCGCCGGTGCACGCCGCCCTCACCATCCATAACAACGGCCGGCGCCGCGTGCGCGGCAGTTTCCGCGACGCCTGGCAGCCTTCGGCCGGGGCGGCCGACCCGATCCAACCGGTGGACGTGCCCGCGGGCGAAAGCCGGCGTGCCGCCGTCGTGCTCCGGCCCTTCCGGCGGGGGGACATAAAGTCCCCGCATGTTAGCTTCCGTTCCTTCGGCCCCATGGGACTTGCCGCCCGGCAGCGGACCGTCACTTCCGCCGGGTCAATCCGGGTGCTCCCGCCGTTCAACTCGCGGCGGCACCTGCCCTCGAAGCTGCAGAAGCTGCGCGAGCTCGACGGCAAGGCGGCGGTCCAGATCCGCGGCGCCGGCACCGAGTTCGACTCCCTGCGCGACTACGTCCGGGGCGACGACGTCCGGTCCATTGACTGGCGGGCAACGGCGCGGCGCTCTGCCGTGGTGGTACGGACCTGGCGTCCCGAGCGGGACCGCCGCGTGCTGATGGTGCTGGACACCTCCCGTACCGCGGCGGCAAGGATCGATGACGAGACCCGGCTGGACAGCGGCCTGGAAGCTGCCCTGCTGCTTGGCGTCCTCGCCGAGCGCGGCGGAGACAGGGTGGACTTCCTGGCTTTCGACCGCAGGGCACGCGCCCGGGCGGGCACCGCGGGCAAGGGCAACCTGCTGGGCCGGCTTGTCCAGGCGATGGCACCGCTGGAACCGGAACTCATCGAGATGGACTGGGCCGCCGTTCCTGCCAAGGTACGGGCGGTAACTGCCCACCGCTCCCTGGTGGTGCTGCTGACCAGCCTCGACGGCGGGGCACCGGAGGAAGGCCTCATTCCCGCGGCGGCGCAGCTGGCCGTACAGCACGTCGTGGTGGTGGCTGCGGTGCGTGACCCCCAACTGGGCGCCATGCTGTCCGAACGCAGCGATGCTGCAGGGGTGTTCAGGGCAGCCGCCGCCGAGCGTGCGCTCCTCCAGCGGGCCGCCGTGAGCGCTGAACTCCGCCGTTTCGGCGTGGAAGTTGTGGATGCCGAACCGCACCAGCTGCCCCCCGGGCTGGCCGACATGTACATCCGGCTCAAGGCTACCGGTAGATTGTGAATCAAGCGCCGCAATCCAGCAGGAGGTCCCCTTGAACGCACCGATCTATCAGCAGGCCCTGGGCGCGGATTTTAGCCGGCTCCAGCCGGAACTCCAGGAGTACTTTTCGCTGGTGCCCGGCTCGGGGCGGTACGGCGTCGGTGAGGGAACGTTCGACGTCGTGGGCTGCCGCCAGTCCTGGCTGCGCCCACTCATGCGGCTTACCAGCAGCGAAGAGGCGTTCTTTCCGGAGTACGGCGAGAATGTCCCGTTCCGCATCGAGAACCACGCGCACCTCGATCCCTTCGGCCGTTCCAGCCTCACGGCACGGCGGGAGATCCGATTCCCGGGCCGCACCCGCATGTTCCAGGACACCACCAGCGTCAACCAGTGGAGCGAAGAACAGGAGCAGGGCAAAGGAAAAGGTCCGCGCGGCGGAAGCCACCTGGTGGACTACGTGGGACGGTACCGGCGGATGGTCACCGACCTGAACCTCAGGGTGACCCCGGAGGGCAGGCTGCGCGGCGTATCCGAGGCGTCCCGCCTCTTCCTGGGGCCGCTGCGCATTCCCCTGCCGTCTGCCCTGGACGCCAAGGCCTACGCCGAGCAATGGTGGGACCCGGCCGTAGGCCCCGCCGGCAGGCACCGCATCCAGGTCAAAGTCATCCAACCGCAGATCGGCCTGGTGCTGGTGTACGCCGGCAGCTTCGATTACCGGCTGCGGCCCTACACCGGCGGCAGCTCCGCCCAGAGTTTCCTGCCCCGCTACGCACAGCCTGACCGGTGGGAAAACCGAACCTGACCGTCCCGGCGCGGTCTGCCCTAGCCGAGGGCCTGCTGGTTCAGGCCGTCGGCCACCTTGGTGAGCTGGCCCAGGAGTTCCTGTGCCCGGGACGGGGTGACGGCGGCGAGCCCGGATGAGGGAGTGATCCGGACGCTGCTGATGGCCGCGGCAGGAAGCCCGAGCTGCCGCCACGGGCGCCAGACTGCGTCAACACAGTCAGCGGTCTTCGTCCGTGCACTGCCGGCAACGTCCAGCGCACCGATCCAGAGCCGCTTTCCCGCTTCAGCGGCACCCGCCAGCTGTTCCCACTGGCGGGTGGTCAGCGCCTTGAGCGGCACGGCGATACCGTCGGCCCCGGCCGCGAGGATCTGTTCGAAAGGCGCCTCCACCTCAGGTACCGCAACAACAGTTTCCACGGCGCCGGCAGCGCGTAATGAATCAAGGACCAGGCGCCACGAATCCCGGGCTTCGGAACCTGCCACCGCGCGGAGCGTCCGGTAGCCGCTGGCCGTGGGAATGGTGCCGGCCAGGACCGCAGCGATGTCCGGTTCGTCAAGCTGGACAACCAGCCGGGCTCCGGGCACGGCGGCCGCCACCCTGCCGAGGTACGTTCCCACGCCGGCAGCCAGCGACGCCGCGAGGTCCCTCCGGGCACCGTAGTCGATCAGGGCACGCTCACCGTTATGCAGGTGCAGTCCAGCAGCAAGGCTCATCGGGCCGACCAGTTGAACCTTGATTTCCGGGGCAGGGCTGTCTTCTGCGCCTGCGACATCGGCCAGGATATTGATGTCCGTGGACAACGCCGAGGCCGCGCGGCGGTAATCCTTGCCGGGCCGGTCCACCAGGCGCCAGCCGAAGGGCTGCACATCGACGGCCAGCTCTTCAAGGAGGGACGCGGTGCGCCCCAAGGCGTCGGACCCGACGCCGCGGGCCGGGAGCTCGGCGAGGAACGGCATGTGCGGGCTGCCGAGTTCGCCACGGATGATCCGCGCTGCTTCATAGGGGTCTTCACCCGGCCACTGCCCGAGTGCCGTGGCGGTCACTTCCGTGGGCAGGAGCTGTTCCGGCGCCGGAGCGGAAGCCCCCGGGTGTTGGGCGGTCACGCGCGCGTCGGCGCCTGCGCCTGCCGGCCGGTCGCCGCCTGGTGGTCCTCGGCAATGGCTTCGTGGTGCCGGATGACTTCGCCAATGATGAAGTTGAGGAACTTCTCGGCGAACGCAGGATCCAGGTGCGCGTCCTCCGCCAGCCTCCGAAGCCTCGCGATCTGCGCCGCTTCCCTCCCGGGATCGCCCGCAGGCAGGCGGTGGTTGGCTTTGAGGAATCCGACTTTCTGCGTTGCCTTGAACCGCTCCGCCAGCAGGTACACCAGCGTCGCATCGATGTTGTCAATACTGGAGCGGATTGACAGCAGTTCAGCCATCACCGACTGGTCGACCTGCCCGGCCAACGAACTGGCGGAGGGGTCAAAATCGTCGGAACCGGAAGAATGGAGGTTGTGCTGCGTCATGCATCCAGTCTATGGGCAGGCAGCGTAATGAAACGGCTGTGAAGCGCCGGTGCAGCGTCTGCCGCACCGGCGCTTCACACCGTGGCCGAACCCCGCTCCTAGAGGCCCAGCAATGCCCGGCTTTCCTCCCGCCGCCGGGCCTGCTCGTCAGGATCGGGAACGGGAAGCGATGCGATCAGGCGGCGGGTGTAGTCGTGTTGCGGGCTTCCCATGACCTGGCTGCCGATCCCCTGTTCCACCAGCTTTCCCTTGTACAGCACGCCCACCCACGTGGACAGGATGTCTACCACCGCAAGGTCGTGGCTGATGAACAGGCAGCCGAAACCGAACTCCTCCTGGATGTCCCGGAACAGCTCCAGGACCTTCGCCTGGACCGAGACGTCGAGGGCCGACGTCGGCTCGTCCGCAATCAGCAGCCGCGGGTTCAGGCTCAGCGCGCGCGCCAGCGACGCCCGCTGCCGCTGCCCGCCGGAGAGTTCATGCGGGTACCGTCCCGCATACGACGCCGGGAGCTGGACTGATTCGAGCAACTCGCCGACGCGTTTGCGCAGCTGCGCTTCGCTGGGCCGGGTGTGGATCACCATAGGCTCGGCGATGCAGTCCCCGATGGTCAGTTGCGGGTTGAAGGAAGCGGCCGGGTCCTGGAAGACGAAGCCGATGTCCTTGCGGAGCGGTTTGAAGGTCCTTTCCCGCAGGTCCAGCATCTCGTAGCCAAGGACCTTGAGGCTGCCGCCGGTGGTCCGGTTCAGGCCGGCGATGGCCCGCCCAATGGTGGTCTTGCCGGAGCCGGACTCCCCCACCAGCCCGAATACCTCACCCCTGGACAGGGTGAAACTGACGCCGTCCACTGCCTTGAATGCCGGTGTTCCCAGCCTTCCCGGGTATTCGATGGTGAGGTTTTTCGCCTCGACCAGCACCTCCTCTTCCTGGTGGCGCCGTTCCGTCAGCCCTTCCGACGCCGAGTTCCGGCCCAGGTGCGGCACTGCGGCCAGGAGCTGCCGGGTGTACTCCTGCTTGGGCTCAGCGAACAGCTTCCGCGCCGGGGCCTCTTCCACGATGTCGCCCCGGTACATCACCACCACCCTGTCGGCCAGGTCTGCCACCACACCCATGTTGTGGGTAATCAGGACGATCGAGGTGCCGTATTGGCCGCGCAGGTCGCGGAGCAGTTCCAGGATTTCCGCCTGGACGGTGACGTCGAGGG
The DNA here is from genome assembly GCF_026672455.1 of Pseudarthrobacter sp. SL88. Taxonomy (NCBI): domain Bacteria; kingdom Bacillati; phylum Actinomycetota; class Actinomycetes; order Micrococcales; family Micrococcaceae; genus Pseudarthrobacter; species Pseudarthrobacter sp. SL88. Next base: position 1,280,277 of record NZ_JAPPRD010000001.1, on the reverse strand, counting down.
CTGTGGTGGGTTCATCAGCCACGATCAGTCCGGGGTTCAGTGCGAGGGCTGCTGCGATGACCACCCGCTGCTTCTGCCCGCCGGAGAACTGGTGCGGGTAGTAGTTCACCCGGTGTTCAGGATCCGGGATACCCACCTTGCGCAGGGCATCGATGGCCCGTTCCTTGGCTTCCTTGGCTGAGACCCGCTTGCCGCCGCCCTGTCCGGAGTGGGCGCGGATACCCTCTGCGATCTGCCAGCCGACAGTAAACACCGGATTCAGCGCCGTGGACGGTTCCTGGAACACCATTGCCACGTCCCGCCCGCGGATCTGGCGCAGGCGGGCAGGGCTGAGGCTGATGATGTTGGTGCCGTTGATGAGGACGGCGCCGGAGCTGGTGGCCGTTTCAGGTAGCAGGCCGAGGATGGTTTTGGCGGTGACGGTCTTGCCCGAGCCCGACTCCCCAACGATGGCCAGGACTTCACCGGCCTTGAGCTCCAGGCTCACATCCTTGACGGCATGAACGTCGCCGGAGTCGGTGGCGAAGGTGACCTGCAAATGGTCGATGCCAAGGACAGTCTTCGGTCCGGGGCCTCCGCTGCCCGATGGCGTATCCAGGTTTTCGGTCACGGGTTGCTCGATTCTGTGTCAGGTCCCGGGGCGGCGTTGGCGGCCGGAGAGGCGGCCGGGGCCTTGCGGTTCGCCCGTTTACGGCCGCGCAGGCGGGGATCGTTGAGGTCGTTGATGCTTTCACCCACCAGGGTCAGTCCCAGGACCACCCACACAATGGCGAGGCCCGGGAAGACTCCCGTCCACCAGATACCGGAGGTGGTGTCGGCAAGGGCCTTGCTCAGGTCGAAGCCCCATTCGGAGGCGGAGCTGGGTTCGATGCCGAAGCCGAGGAAACCCAGTGCGGCGAGGGTGAGGATCGCCTCGGACGCATTGAGCGTGAAGATCAGTGGCAGTGTCCGCGTTGCGTTCCGGTAAATGTGGCGGGTGATGATGCGCAGGTTCGAAGCACCCACCACCTTGGCGGACTCAACGAACGGTTCGGCTTTGAGCCGGATGGTCTCAGCCCTGATGACCCGGAAGTACTGCGGGATGAACACCACGGTGATGGATATGGCCGCTGCCATGACACCACCGAAGAGGCTGGACTGCCCCCCGCTGATCACGATGGCCATGACGATCGCCAGCAGCAGGGAAGGGAAGGCGTAGATGGCGTCCGCCACCACCACCAGGATCCGGTCAAGCCAGCCGCCGATGTAGCCGCTGACGAGGCCAAGGATGACTCCGGCGAAGATGGACAGCACAACGGCGATGATGATGACGAGCAGTGCCGTCTGGGTTCCCCACATCACGCGGGAGAGGACGTCGTAGCCACCCACGGTGGTGCCCAGCGGGTGCTTGCCGCCGGGTGGCTGCTGGGCGGGAAAGTTTCCGTCACCGTCAGACAGTTGGGCGAACCCGTACGGCGCGATGAACGGGGCAAGCAGTGCGGTCAGGAGAAAGACTGCCGTCAGGACGAGGCCCATGATGAGCATCCCGCGCTGCAGCCCCACGCTTTGGCGCACATGCGACACCACCGGGAGCCGAAGGAAGAAGGAGGCCCGCGGGTTGGCCACGGGTGCTGGAACTTCAGTTGTGGACATGGTCAGTACCTCACCCGCGGGTCGATCAGCGCGGCGACGACGTCCACGATGAAGTTGGTGGTGGCGACGATGACTGCCAGGAGCACCACGATGCCCTGGACGGCAACGTAGTCACGGGCCGTAAGATAGGTTGCCAGCTGGAAGCCCAGCCCCTTCCATTCGAAGGTCTTCTCGGTCAGGACTGCACCACCGAGCATCACGGCGATCTGCAATCCCATCACGGTGATGATCGGAATCAGCGCCGGTTTGTACGCGTGCTTGGTCACCAGCCTGAACTCGCTGACCCCGCGGGAACGGCCGGCCTCGACATAGTCCTTACCGAGCGTGCCGATGACGTTCGTGCGTACGAGGCGGAGGAAGATCCCTGCTGTCAGGAGGCCCAGGGCGATGGCCGGAAGCACAGCATGGGCCATGACGTCGCCCAGGGCAGCCATGTTCCCGCTGCGCAATGCGTCGAGCCAATAGATACCCGTGGGCGCCTGAAGCGAAGTCAGTGCCAGCTCGGTTGATGTCTTTGCCCGCCCGGCCACCGGCAGCCAGCCCAGCCAGACAGAGAACGTCAGCTTCAGCAGCAGTCCGGCGAAGAATACCGGGGTGGCGTAGCAGAGGATGGCGAAGATGCGCAGGACGGCGTCCGGAACGTGGTCCCTGCGGTGTGCCGCCAGCATGCCCAGCGGAATGCCGACGAGGAGCGCCACGATCAGGGCGTTGATGCTCAGTTCCAGGGTGGCGGACCCGTAGGTGCCGAGCATTTCGGTCACTTTGCGGTTGTCTGACAGTGTGGTCCCGAAATTGCCGGTCACCAGCTGTCCCAGATATTCGAAGTACTGCACCAGGATGGGCCGGTCGTAGCCGGCGGCGGTGATCCGCTGCTGCAGCTGGTCGGGCGGCAGCCTGCCACCCATTGCGGCGGTGATCGGGTCGCCTGTGATCCGCATGAGGAAGAACACCATGGTGACCAGGATGAGGATAGTGGGGAAAATCAGGAGGAAACGGATCAGGATGTACTGGCCAAGTCCCCCGCCGGACGACTTCTTCTTGGCCGGCAACAGGCCGTCGGAATCTTCCGGCGGCGCTTCAATCAATGTGGTCATCGGATTACCTAAAAACTAAAGCCCGCGCCATTGCTCCCCCACAGGACTGGCTGGAGGCGGCCAACGGGGCGGGATGCTGATGCATCCCGCCCCATCTCCCGCCGTGGGCAGAATTGGCCGGACTACTTGGAGATGACACCCAGGCGGGTCTTGAACGAAGCGTCCAGGGTGGTCTCCACGCCCTTGACGTCGGCACCGGCCACCAGGACCTGGGCACCCTGGAGCAAAGGCAGGGTGGAGAGGTCCTTGGCGACGGCGTCCTGGGTTTCGCCCAGGATCTTGACGCGCTCGTCCTTGTCCACCGTGGTCAGCTGCTTCTGGATCAGTGCCGCAACGTCGGCGTTGTCGTAGTGGTTCTTCAGGAAGTTACCCGGAACGAAGAACGGGGTGAGGTAATTGTCCGGATCGGAGTAATCGGGGAACCAGCCCAGCTGGTACACCGGGTAGGCATCGGCGGTGCGGTCCTTGGAGTAGGTGACCCACTCGGTGGACTGCAGGTTCACGGTAAACAGGCCGGACTTTTCAAGCTGTTCCTTGATCATGGCGTATTCGTCGCCCGAGGAGCTGCCGTAGTGGTCCGGGTTGTACTGCAGCTTGATGGTGACCGGACCGCTGATTCCTGCATCGGCGAAGACCTTCTTGGCCTTGTCCAGGCTCGGCTTTCCGCCATCTCCGTAGAGGTCCTTCAACGGCTGCTTTGCGCCGAGGAATCCTTCCGGGACCACGGAGTAGGCAGGCAGGTACGTACCCTTATAGACCTGGGTGGCGATGGCGTCGCGGTCCACAATGTTGGCCATTGCCTGGCGGACGGCCAGTGCCTTTGCGGGGTCGGCCTCGGGAGTCTTCGCACCGAACGGCATGGTGTCGAAGTTGAAGACGATGTACCGCAGCTCGCCACCGGGCCCCTTGTGGACCTTGACCTTGGAATCTTTCTCCAGGTCGGCGACGTCCGTGGCGGTCAGCGACCGGCCGGCAACATCGATGTTGCCCTGCTGGATATCGAGCTTGAGGTTATTGGCGTCGGCGTAGTACTTGATGTTTGCGCCGTCGTTGGCAGGCTTGCCGAGCAGTCCCTGGTAGTCAGGGTTCACGCTAAGGCTGATGAGCTCGTTCTTCTTGTAGCTGTCGATGCTGTAGGGACCGGCGAAGGGCTTGGCCTTGACGATCTCGTCGTCGCCCATGACTTTGTCCGCCGGGAAGACTTCCTCGTCGATGATGGGTCCCGAGTTTGAAGCCAGGACGCCCGGGAAGACCTGGTCGTTTGCGGCCTTGAGCTTGAACACAACGGTGGTGTCGTCAGTCGCCTCAACGGATTCCAGGTTGCTCAGCAGCGACGCGGGGCCGTTGGGGTCCGCGATCTTCACCACGCGGTCGATGGAGAACTTCACATCCGACGAAGTGAGGGCATGCCCGTTGGCGAATTTCAGGCCGGATTTGAGCTTGACCGTGTACTCGGTGGGGGCGGTAAAGGACGCTGATTCAGCGATGTCCGGCGAGGCGTCCGCACTTCCGGGCTTGGCGTTCAGCAGGAAGGGGTAGACCTGGTTCATCACCAGGAAGGAACCGGCGTCGTAAGAACCCGCGGGGTCGAGGGTGACCACTTTGTCAGTCGTCCCGAGGGTAATCGTGCTGCCTCCGCTGCCGTTTGTGGAGGTACCGCCGCCGCCCGACGGGCCCGTGCAGGCCGTCAGTGCGAGCGCGGAGATGCCTGCCAGCGCGATGGCGCCGTGCAGTGCTTTGTTGCTCTTGGTCATCTCTGAACTTTCTGTCCGATGAGTACCTGCGCGCCGGCCACGAAAAAGCGCATGAGCCCGGGCAGCGGCGCGCAGTGCTGATGGGTAGATTCAATCAGAGAGTCAGCACCCAGGAGCGCCAATCCTGTGAGTTGAGACACAAAATTTACCTTGGGCAACAGATGTTTTCCTCCGGCCCGCCGGTCAAGGGGCAGCACGGCTAAAGACGCCGCCCATATTGTGCCGGGCGGCGTCGTGAGGCGGGCGACTGCCCGGCCTGGGGAAATGTCCTAGAGCACTGCGCGCTGCAGCGAACGGGCGGCGTCAATGGTGGCCTGGCCGAGCACCCGGCTGCCCTGGTACAGGACAACCGTCTGACCTGGTGCGACACCACGCAGCGGGTCGGTCAGCGTGACCACAAGCCGAGCCGCGGCGTCCGCGGCGTCGGGATCCGCTTCCATCCGGGCACGCGCCGGCACGGGGTCCCCGTGGGCCCTGACCTGCGCATAGCAATCGAATTCTTCGCCGGTTTCCACTTCCTCGATGGGCAGTCCGGCCCAGGAGACTTTGATGCCCTGGATTTCGTCGATGGCCAGCAGCGCCTCGGGCCCCACCACAACTTTGTTTTCCTTGGGCCGGATCTCCAGCACGAAACGGGGCTTGCCGTCAGCGGCCGGGCGCCCGAGCTTCAGGCCGCGGCGCTGGCCTACCGTGAAGGCGTTGGCCCCGGGGTGCTCGCCAACCTTCGCGCCGGTTTCGTCCACGATGTCCCCGGTGGCCATGTCGATCTTTTCGGCGAGCCATCCGGCAGTGTCGCCATCGGGAATGAAGCAGATGTCGTGGCTGTCGGGCTTGTTGGCTACCGACAATCCCCGGCGCTCAGCCTCCGCACGGACCTCGGCCTTGGACGGCGTGTCTGCAAGGGGAAACATCGAGTGCTTGAGCTGCTCGTGGGTCAGGACGCCCAGAACATAGCTCTGGTCCTTGGCCCAGTCCGCTGCGCGGTGGAGCTCGCGGTTGCCGTGGGAGTCTTCGATGACTTTGGCGTAGTGGCCGGTGCAGACGGCGTCAAAGCCCAGGGCGATGGCCTTTTCGAGAAGCGCTGCGAACTTGATCCGTTCGTTGCAGCGCATGCAGGGGTTGGGGGTGCGGCCCGCGGCGTACTCGTCGATGAAGTCCTGGACCACATCTTCTTTGAAGCGCTCCGAGAAATCCCACACGTAGTAGGGAATGCCGAGCACGTCGCAAGCACGCCAGGCGTCCCGCGAGTCTTCAATGGTGCAGCAACCCCGGCTGCCCGTCCGCAGCGTACCGGGCATCCGGGACAGCGCCAGGTGGACGCCGACGACGTCGTGGCCTGCCTCGACGGCGCGGGCGGCTGCAACGGCGGAATCAACGCCGCCGCTCATGGCTGCTAAAACTCGCATGCTGGCTTTCTGGTGGGAGGTATTCGGCTCGTGGCCCGGGGCGGACCGCCGGCACGAGCCGGAAAACGATCCTCGCCTATCTATTCTACGGCCGGCCGCAAATCGCCGCCCTTGCCCGCCCGCGGCCGGCAGCGGCAAACGGTCAGCGTACGCTTCGGCGGGCCACCGTTGCGGCCGTCTGGATGGAGGACTCGTGGCCGGCCATCCCCGCCTGCCGCGCACGGGCGCAGGCATCCGGAAGCGCTGCCAGCAGGGCCTCCACGTCCGCCTCCGTGGACGCGTGGCCGAGGGTGAAGCGCTGCGCACCACGCGCGGTTTCCTCATCCAGCCCCATGGCCAGGAGGACATGCGAGGGGCGTGGCACCCCGGCGGTACAAGCAGAGCCGGTTGAGGACTCCACCCCGGCGAGATCCAGGAGGAACAACAGGGAATCGCCTTCACAACCCGGGAAGGTGAAATGGGCATTGCCGGGGAGCCGGCCATCGCCGGGCGCACCCCGGAGGACCGCTTCGGGCACCCGCTCCCGAACGCCGTCGATCAACCGGTCACGAAGAGCGGCGATCCGGCTGGACTCGGAGGCCAGGGCGGAGGTGGCTCCCTGGGCAGCAGCGGCAAAAGCGGCGATCGACGCCGTATCCAGGGTTCCCGAGCGGACATCGCGCTCCTGGCCCCCTCCATGCTGGACCGGGGTCAACTTGACTGCCCGGCCAAGGAGCAGCGCCCCCACGCCCACCGGCCCGCCGATTTTGTGGCCGGACACGGACATGGCGTCCAGTTCCGAGCCCTTGAAGTCCACCTCTACCGAGCCGAAGGCCTGGACGGCATCCGAATGGACAGGAACGCCGGCTGCGTGGGCCATCTCGACAATCCGCGAAACGGGCTGGATGGTCCCCACTTCGTTATTGGCCCACATCACGGTCACCAGGGCGATGGATCCGGGATCGCGCGCAAGCTCGGCGCCCAGGACGTCCAGGTCCACTACGCCGTCGCTGTCTACGGGCAGCCAGGTCACGTCGGCGTGTTCGTGCCGCTCCAGCCATTCCACAGTGTCCAGTACTGCGTGGTGCTCGACGGCGGAACAGAGGATCCGCCGGCGCGCCGGGTCCTCAGCCACGCGGGACCAGAACAGGCCCTTGACGGCGAGGTTGTCAGCCTCAGTACCGCCGGAGGTGAAGATGACTTCGGAGGGGTGGGCGCCGGCGGCGGCGGCCACCGATTCCCGGGCATCCTCGACGGTGCGGCGTGCCCGCCGCCCGGAGCCGTGCAGCGACGATGGGTTTCCGGTACGGGCCAATTCGCGCGTCAATGCGGCCAGCGCTTCAGCGGAAAGTGGGGTGGTGGCGGCGTGGTCGAGGTAGGCGGACACGCTGCAATTCTATCCCCGGGGCGTGACGGCCCCTGGCCGGAGGGTCTCCGCAGATGTCTCCGCGGCCGCGTCTGCATTGATCCTGGCGCAACATCCTCCCGGGACGGCGGCGGCAGCCACATCGTCCCCGCTGCCCCCGCAGGCCTGCGCGGCGCCACGCAGGAAGGCTCCGTTCATGACGCAGACCACGTCCCGGTACTCCCGTGACAGCCGGTGGAACGGGCAGTTTGGCAGCGTGTAGCCGCCACTCCCGTCCGGAACCGGCCGGTATCCCGTGGCCGTCAGGAAGTCCTCCAGCGAGGCGGCGCCGCCGGCCTGGTCGCGGCCCGCCGTAAAGGCTGCTTCCCGAAGCGCATCGCCCACCGTCTCCCCCGTGGTTTGCGCCCGCTCAATGGCCGCAGCAAGGACTTCTCCGGCAAGGTCATAGTTCCGCTCGGGAACCGAGGCCGTAACTTCATGGGCAGCGGGCCGGTACATCTTGGCCGGCCGGCCCGATCCGGGTCCGGTGCGCTCCGGCGGCTTGTGGAATTCCACGGACAGGAGGCCGTCCTGGACCAGCCGGTCGAGGTGGAACGAGGCGGTGCTCCTCGGTACACCGGCCGCGCCGGCTACTTCATCGCGTCCCAGCGCATGCGGGGCGGCTGCGACGAGTTCAAAAATCCGGAGCCGCTTGTCGTCGGCCAGCGAGGCGAGGGCCGCCACACGACGCGCCCAGGGAAGCCTACCCATTGTCCACCACTTCCATAGTCAAGATCTCTTGATTATAGACTCCCAACGTTTCTAAAATAGTGGAATCTACTTTTAGAAGGAGTTGCCATGAAAACTTCATCAGCCACCCGCCCCTATCACCTGACGGCCGTTGATCCGGCGCGGCAGGCCTTCCTGCTCCTGCGCACGGTGTTCACCGTTGCGCCCATCCTGTTCGGACTGGACAAGTTCACAAACGTGCTCACGGACTGGACCATCTACCTCGCCCCGCAGGCCACCGCCGTAGTGCCGCTCCAACCCCAGACCTTCATGTACGTGGTGGGTGTCGTGGAGGTTGTGGCGGGCATCGCCGTCGCAGTGCGCCCCCGCTTCGGATCCCTGCTGGTGGCCGCATGGCTGGCCGGCATCATCATCAACCTCCTCGTCCTGGGAAGTTTCTTCGACGTTGCCCTGCGGGATTTCGGCCTGCTGGTGGGTGCACTGGCCCTCAACCGCCTGGCGCAATGGAGCAGCGCCCAGCGGAACGGAGCGTCCCGGCAGGAGCAGACAGCGCCGCGGACCACCTAGTTGGACGGTGGCAGGACCGGCAGGAACTTTACGACGTCTCCACGTGCCGACCCCAAGGATGCGGTATCGGGGCAGGACACACTGACGTAGACCGAAGAACCTGCAGTAGCAAACAGCCGGGCCAGGATTGCCGTGGCCCGGCCGCCCTGCGGAACGGCGGGCTCCAGCGCCAGCACCTCGACGGTACGGGCGGGCGCGTCAGGATCGCCGCCCCACCGCAACTTCTCCGTCTTGAGGTACTCCGGGAGGATGGTGGGATCCAGGTACTTGAAGAGCGCCACTGTGGATTCGCGGTCGTCCCCCTTGGCCAACGCCGACTGGTTGGCCCGGACCTTCGCCGCCACCAGGCAACCGTCCGCCTTAAGATATTGGCTTTCACCGGCGACGTTGTCCTTGACCTGCTTCCACCCCGGGGCCTCCTTCAGGCCGTCCGCCAGCCCCACCGGAACACCGCGCGCCAGGATGCCGCCGGCGCTGAAGGGAAGGTCCTGCGCAGCCACAGCTTCAGCGTCATGGCCTGGAGTGATACTGGGGGTGGCCAGCACCGACGGACTCTGCACCGGTTCGGGAACGGACGGATCACGGACATCTACGCTGCACCCCGCCAGCAAAGTACCCACCACTGCGGCTCCGGCCGCGAGCGCCTGCAGCGGCACCCGCCGAGGCCTTACGCGCGCAGCCCTGTCCGCCGTCGGCATCTCCATCTCCACCCCAGTCAGTTCCCGGACGGCCGCTGCGGCCGTGCCCCAACGAGTCTAAACTCCAGGGCACCGGGAACCCGAGGCGCCCGGACAGACGTTGAAAGAACAGGGTCCGCGGCCGTCTCGCAAGGAAGGTCGCTGGCTAGACTGGGCAGGCCGGATTCCCGCGGGCCGGTGTATGGAGAAAAGGATGAGTGTTTGACTGAGGGCAACAGTTCCCACTACCAGGTCCTCAAGGTGGCCGTCACTGCCACCGACAAGGAAATCAAGCTGGCGTACCGTCGCGCTGCCCGCTCGGCCCATCCGGACCACGGCGGCGATGCCGCGATTTTCCGGCAGGTGACAGCAGCATATGAAACCCTCATCGATCCCCAGCGCCGCAAGGCGTACGACCGTTCCTATGCGGCAGGCTCCTTCCAGAACGGCTCAGCGGACAATGGTCCGCATTTTGACGCTCCGCCTGCTGGCAGCCGGGCCTCCGCCACTGTCCACCGCCAGCCCGGGACGCGCAACACCGCCGGAGACCCGCCCGTTTATGTGCCGCCCTACGACGACGGCGGCATGGTTCCGCTGATTCCCCTCGCCCAGGCCAGCCAGCAGGTCCACGGCATGCCGCGTAAACGGGGCATCTTCGGCGCCGAGGCCAGGATCCAGCGCGAGATGCGCACGGTACAGCTCCTCACCCGGCAGGTGCTGCCGGCCATCCCGGCCGCCAGGCTGATCAACGGCCTCCTGTCCCCCGCGGACAACAGCCACATCGATCACGCGGTCCTCTCCGGCTACCGGCTGGCGCTGGTGGGTTCCATGCTGCTTCCCAAGGGCGCCTACGCGTGGGACGGCCGGACGCTGAACCACGGCGGGCGCGCCATCGCACCACCGCAACTTGGGCAGGTGGTGCGCGCAATGCAGGATATCTTCCCGGAACTGAACGTGACGGGATGGACTGTGGTCCACAGCCCCGGTGGAAACTTGCACGAACCGGTGATTGACCAGCACCGGCGATCAGCGGGAGAACTTGAAACTGTCAGGATCGTCAACGCTGCGGGGCTGACCCGCGGGCTCAAGGAGTTCCTGTCCTCCGGCCCGGCCCCCAACACCGTGAATGTTCCGGTCCTTGCCCGCCTCCTGCGCGGAATGCACTGACTGCGGTAGCTAGGATGGGATGGTGTTCCGCATCCTCTTTCACGAACCCGAGATTCCCGGCAATACGGGCAACGCCATCCGGCTCGCAGCCATCACCGGTGCGGAACTGCACCTCGTGGAGCCGCTGGGCTTCGACTTTTCTGATGCGAAGCTCCGGCGGGCAGGCCTTGATTATCATGACCTCGCCGTCGTCACCGTTCATGCCACCCTTGAGGACGCGTGGCGCCACCTGCAGCCCGAACGCGTCTACGCCTTCACCTCCGATGGCACGGCCAGCTACACGGACATCGCCTACCAACCCGGCGACGTGCTGATGTTTGGCCGCGAATCCGACGGCCTGCCCGCCGAGGTGAAGACCGACCCGCACGTCACGGCAACGGTCCGGCTGCCCATGCTGCCCGCACTGCGCTCCCTCAACCTGGCCAACGCCGCCTCGATCGCCGTCTATGAGGCGTGGCGGCAGCAGGGGTTTGCCGGCGCCAAAGTCTAATCAGGCATCATCACCCCGCGTCGCGCCAGAGCCGGGTGCCTTCAGGAAATCCGCCAGGCGGCCCATCCATGCGCTCCGCAGCCCCGAATTACAGCTGGGAATCGTCGCACGCGTGATGGAGGAGGAGCAGGTGACACTTCTGGAGGCAGGGTCCAGACCCGCTCGGCATGTCAATGGCATTGCTAAAGATTCTCCGCCAGGAGACTTATGCTTGGAAGCAATGGAGACTCCCAAGGCGCCAAACAGCGAGGCTGTGGCAGCAGTAACAGATCCCCCGGCTGACTCCAGCCATCAACTGGCAGTCCTGCTGGAAGGGATAGCGCGCGGCGACCAGGCAGCGTTTGCCGAGTTCTACCGGCTCACGTCACGCAGGGTGTTTGGCATGGCGCGCAGGGTGCTGATCGATCCCGAACTCAGCGAAGACACCACCCAGGAGGTATTCCTGCAGGTGTGGCAGAACGCAGCAAAGTTCGATTCCTCGGCGGGGAGCCCGCTCTCCTGGCTGATGACTATTTCCCATCGGCGCGCCGTGGACCGGGTGAGATCGGCACAATCCTCCACCGACCGCGAAGCGAAATACGGAGCGAGCTCGCAGGACATCGAACATGACAGCGTTTCCGACGAGGTCAGCAGCAGGCTGGAAGCCGAAGCTGTGGTCCGCTGCCTGGAGACCTTGACCGAAACGCAGCAGGAGTCAGTACGCCTGGCCTATTACGGGGGCCTTACCTACCGGGAAGTCGCTGAACGGCTGAACGCTGCAGTACCAACCATTAAGTCCCGAATCCGCGACGGGCTGATCCGCTTGAAGACCTGTTTGGGGGTGAGTTGAGATGACAGACATGAACCAAGGACACCACGGCCGATCTTTCGGCGATACGGTTGCCGCGGACCTCGCATCAGGCAGGGCCGTGGATCTCGCGGAGCTTTATGCCCTGGACGCCGTGACGGACCACGAGCGGCGCGCCATCGACGAGTACGTCTTCTCCGCACCCGAGCCCGAGCGGCAGGCCTTCCTCGGCAGGGTCCGCCAGGCGCGGGAAACGCTGGCTGCCACCTTCCGCGTCGAGGAAGAACCCCCCGCAGATCTCTTTGAACGGATTGTCGCCCAGCTTCCGGCGCACGCAGTGGCCACCGAAGCCCCACCGGCAACAGTGCCCGCCGCGGCCGATGGCGATGAACTCGCCATGGCGCGCCAGCGCCGGGAAGACCGGCGCCGGCCTTCGGGAACACGCCGCTGGCTCGCGGGCGTTGCTGCTGCCGCGGCAATAGCCCTGGGCGGAGTCGGGTTGGGAGCCTACTTCGCAGACCAGAACGATCCCGTCAACCAGGTCGTCAGGGCATCGGATCTTCGCGAAGCGTCTGTGGACGTTACCGGCGGCGGTACGGCGACATTGCTCATTTCGCCCTCGGAAAACGCCGCAGTGGTGAAGATGAACGGCGTTCCGGCGCCCCCGGCGGGCAAGGTCTACCAGATGTGGCTCATTCCCAAGGACGGTTCAGCACCAGTTTCCCAGGGTTTGATGGACAAGGAAGCCCTGTCCAAGCCGGCTGTGGTTGAAGGTATTTCGTCAGCCGCAACGCTAGGAATCACCGTGGAGCCTGTGGGCGGTTCCCGCACCCCCACCCTGCCCACTGTCGCAGCGGCTCCGCTCGGAGCGTAGCCGGACCCTGAATGCAAAGAACACCCCGCCTCCCGAAGGAGGCGGGGTGTTCTGCTTTGGCGGCTAGAAGCCGGCGATGGTGCCTGGACCGTTCACGGCCACCACATGGAACGCCTCTGCGCTCTGGCCGGCCGGAAGCCCGGCCCGCTGGGCGTTGACGCTCATACCCTGCCTGACGGCTGCCTCCATGGCTGCCACATCGGGGTGCTGGCTCACGTGCACGTGAATGGCCTGAAGCTTCGCGTCCACGTGGCCGGTCACGTCCACAACATGGTTTTCGCGCTCTTCCGGGCCCGCATAGAGCCACAGCCACGGCAGCTTGTAGGCCTCGAGTCCCGCTTCAGCCAGTTCCGGGTAGGCGAAGGGGTTTTCGACCGCCGGGTAGACGGCGCGTGTCACGGCCTCCCCCACCGCCAGATGGTCCGGATGGCTTTTCTGGATGCGCTGCCAGTTACGTTCAGGGTGCATGGAAAGCACGACGTCGGGACGGATTTCGCGGATAAGCCGCACCACTCCCCGCATCACCTCGTGCGTCGGTTCGAGGTAGCCGTCGCGCTCGTGGAGGTAATGGATGTCGGTGACACCCACCAGTTCGGCGGCCCTTCGCTGCTCAGCGTCACGCATGGCGGTGATGTCTGCCCGGTGGGCCGGATCGAATCCCCCGGCGTCGCCGTCGGTCATGATGCAGTAGCTTACCTGCACCCCTGCTGCCGTCCAGGCGGCGATGGTCCCGGCAGCGCCGAAGTCGATGTCATCCGGGTGGGCCGCGAAACAGAGCACCCGCTCCACCCGGTGGATTTCCGGATTGAACGGGCTCTGGTCCTGCTGAATCAGTGCAGCCAAGGTCAGCCTTTGCGCTTCCTGATTTCCGCCGCTGCCTGGGGCAACACATCGAACACGTCGCCGATAATTCCGAAGTCCGCGATTTCGAAGACTGGCGACTCGGCGTCCTTGTTGACGGCCACGATGACCTTGGAGGTCTGCATCCCGGCTTTCTGCTGGATGGCCCCCGAGATGCCTGCTGAGATGTAAAGCTGCGGCGAAACGGTCTTGCCGGTCTGCCCCACCTGGGCGTCGTGGCTGATCCAGCCTGCGTCGGTAGCCGCACGCGATGCACCCACGGCAGCGCCCAGCGCGTCTGCCAGTTCCTCGACGGGGCCGAAGTCACCGTCCATTCCGCGGCCGCCGGCCACCACTACGCGTGCGTCCGTCAGGTCGGGGCGTCCGCTCGCCGCTTTCTGCTCGCGGGCCGTGATGCGGGCAGCGGGAACGGTTCCGGCCGAAACCTCCACAGTGACGGTTTCCGGTGCCGAGGCTGCTGCCGCCGGTTCCGGTACCACGTTGTTGGCCTTGATAGTCAGGACGGACACAGGGGTCTTGGCCTTGCAGGCGGTGGTGTAGGACCCCGCCAGGACCGACTTGTGGGCGGTTCCGTCGGCATCCACGGACACGACGTCTGTGATGACGCCGGCGTTGAGCCGGATGGCCAGGCGTGCCGCTACTTCCTTGCCTTCCGGCGAGTTATCCAGCAGGACGACGCCGGCTCCCGTGTTCTCTGCGGCGTTCGCCAGGAAGGCGGCCTTGGGGGCAACCAGGAAATCGTTCAGGTCCTGGGCAGAGGGCCGCAACACGGCCGCGGCGCCGTATTCGGCAAGGGAGGCGGCGACGGCGTCGGTGAGCTCACCGTTGACGGCGACGGCGGGCTCCCCCAGCGAGCGGGCCAGGGTGAGCAGCTCAAGGCTGCTCTTCTTCAGGGCTGCGCCCGGGTTGTCAATGAAAACGAGTACTTTTGCCATGTCTGTGATCCTCTTAGAGCAGCTTCTGGGCGGCCAGGAAGTCCACCAGCTTGATGCCGGCGTCGCCTTCGTCGGTGATGATGGTGCCGGCGGTCCGCGGCGGCCGTTCTTCGGCGCTGGTCACCGTGGTCCAGGAGCCGGCGAAGCCAACCTGGTCGGGGGAAACTCCGATGTCCGCGAGGGACAGCGTGGCGATGCTCTTGCGCTTTGCAGCGATGATTCCCTTGAAGTTGGGGTACCGGGGCTCGTTGATCTGGTCCGTCACGGACACGATGGCGGGCAGTGGCGCTTCCACGGTTTCCGAGGAAGTGTCCGCGTCGCGTCGCGCAGTCAGGCTGCCGCCGGCGACCTCCAGCGAGGAAGCAAAGGTCACCTGAGGGAGGCCAAGCCGTTCGGCCAGCTGTGCCGGCACCAGGGACGTCTCACCGTCAGTGGATGCCATGCCGGTGATGACCAGGTCCACTTGGCCGAGGTGCCGGATGGCTGCTGCGAGCGCGAGCGACGTTGCGGCCGCGTCGGAGCCTGCCAGGGCGTCGTCGGTGAGGTGGACGCCTTCGGTGGCACCCATCTGCAGGGACTTCTTGACGGCGTTGACTGCGCCGGAGGGGCCCATGCTCAAGGCGATGACCTGGTTGCCGGCCTTGCTGCCGCCGCGTGCCTCGGCGAGCTGCAGCGCCGCTTCGAGCGCGTACTCGTCCAGCTCTGACAGGATGCTTTCATCGCGGTCCGTAGTGTTGCCCTCCCCGTTGAGGTGGCGGTCGAACTGGGCGTCCGGTACATGCTTGACCAGGACGACAATCTTCAAAGTATCTTCCACTGTAGTGACAGCAGCCTTCCATGCTTGTGGACAGCCAGCCGGGTGAGGTCGTGGCCGCGGAGTGCCCGGCATGCGGGTAGGTCTAGCTAACCATATTGCGGCCGCCATGTGACGCCCGGTTAACCCCTGTGTCCGTGCGTTTCCCTGCGCGGACGCCCGCATCCGGAAACCCGGCGGCCGGGTGGTCCACCCGACGGCGGCGCCGCCCCCGAAGGTGCGGCGCCGCCGTCGTTATTGCCGGTTCACCGGTGTAGTTGCCCTAGCTGGCCGCGGTGCCAAGTTTGACGTCGAACGTCTGTTCCTGGCCGCCGCGCAGGACGGTGATCTTCACGGAAGAGCCTGCCGGCTGTTCGCGGACAGCGGCGGTCAGCTGGTTGGGCTCACCGATGGCGAGGTCGTTGAACTTGGTGATGACGTCACCCACCTTGATCCCTGCGTTGGCTGCGGGCGAGTTGGCTTCGACCGTGGCCACGTCTGCGCCGACGGAGAACTCGGAGGATGCTCCGGAGGTCGTCTTTGCCTTGACGCTGACCCCCAGCTGCCCGTGGGACGCCTTGCCGGTGTCGATGATCTCCTGGGCCACGCGCTTGGCGTTGTTGATCGGGATGCTGAAGCCAACACCGATGTTGCCGCTGGACGAGGATGAGGTGCCCGAGCCGGCGGAGGCGATGGCAACGTTCACGCCGATGATCTCACCCTTGCTGTTGACCAGTGCGCCGCCGGAGTTGCCCGGGTTGATGGCCGCGTCAGTCTGGATCACATTGATGGCGATGGATCCCTGGCTTGAATTCTGCTGGCTCTGGCCGCCGCCGGGAGGCGCGAACTGGAAGCCCTCGTCCCCGCCCTGGCTGTTGTCACCGCCTTCGGGCGCTGCCGATGAGGCCACGCTGATGGTGCGGTTGAGGGTTGAGACGATGCCGTCCGTCACGGTGCCGGTGAGTCCCAGCGGTGAACCGATGGCAATGGCGGTGTCGCCCACATTGAGCTTGGAAGAGTCGCCAAGGGTGGCAGGCGTGAGGCCGGATGTGTCATCCACCTTGATCACCGCAAGGTCTGACAACGGGTCGGTACCCACCAGCTTGGCGGGAACCACCTTGCCGCCACTGGTGCGGATTTCCAGGTTGGCATTGGCGGACTGGCCGTCCAGGGTCACCACGTGGGTGTTGGTAAGGATGTGGCCCTGGTCGTCAAGGACGATGCCCGAGCCGGTTCCGCCGGAACTCCCGCTGGTGGCGCTGATGGTGACCACGCTCGGCGAAGCCTTTACGGCTGCCGCGGTGATCTCATTGACGCTGTCCTGGTTATTGACGATCACGGTGCCTGGCTGGCTGTTGCTGCTGGCCGTAGTGGAGGTTCCCGTGCTGCCGAACAGCTCGCCGGAACCCACCGTGGCAACGCCTCCGCCGACGAGGCCGGCAGCAAGGATGCTGGCCACCAGGGTCCCGACGCCGAACGTCGCCTTGCGCCGCGGAGCATCCTTGGCGTTGGGGGCAAGTCCTACGCCGCCGGCCGGCGCCCCGTGGGCAGTTCCGGCAGCGGGCTGGCCGTAGTGGTGCGCGTTCCCGTCGTGCTGGGTCTGCTGGTGTTGCGGATTCTGCCCGTAATAGGCCGACTGGCCGTAGAAGGGCTGGCGCTGCGGGTACTCGGGGTGCTGGCCCCGCGGAATTTCCCGGGTGGGGTTGTCCGTGGCATGCCGGTCAAACTGTTCCGTGGGGTACTGGCGCCCTTGGTCAACTCCCCCGGTGTTCGCGTGGGTAGGAGTATTGCCGTCCGCGCCCTGGTTTCCTGCTTCATCCGGACCGGCACCCGCACTGTCCGCATGCCGAGCGTCCGTGGGACCGTCTCCCGGCATGGTGGGCTGCTGCCAGGGGTTCCGGCTGGTGGACCGGTCCTCGGGGCCGTGTCCGGAACTTTGGTTCTCAGTCATGGGACTTCCTTTCATCCTCGTCTGCATTAACTATGTACCCCGTCGCTGGAACAAGTTCGGATGTTTGCTGGGAGCTTGCTGAACGCGGCTGGCGCCTGATCACCAGCTATCACCTCCCTTGGAAGCCGCCCTGCCCCCAACGTTTCGCTGGTGGCATATTCAGCTCAATGGACGGCCTGTGGGGTGCACCATAGAATCAAGATGAAATGCCACAGCGACCTGCGGCTTCACACCAAGCGTGGGGGCGCTGCTGGATTTCGTGACGACTGATTCGTCCGGAATCGGTGTCAGGCGTGCTGAAGGGTTGCACATGCGGTCAAAGTTCAAACGTATTCTCGCCGTCGTTGGCCTTACCGGCCTGCTTGCGGTGCCCGCCGGCGCGGCCTGGGCCGAAGATCCGGTCAGCCTGGATCCCCAGAGCAAGATCGTCGACTCAGCCGGAGTGCTGGGCGCAGACAAGTCCAAGGTCGAAGCTGCCATCAAGAAGCTTGGTACCGACCACGCCACCGTGCTGCATGTCGTCACCGTGAAGAAGTTCGAAAACCCCACGGATCGCGAAGCCTGGACTGACGAAGTAGCGCAGAAGGCGAACCTGGGGCCGAATGCCCTGATACTTGCGATTGCCACCGACCCCAGTGTCAGGCAGTACACACTGAACAAGGGCGGCAGCAAGTTCACCACCGCCCAAATCGACAACATCAAGTCGACAGCCATCGGGCCGCAGCTCGCCAACGACAACTACGCGCAGGCGGCAATCAACGCGGCATCGGCGATCGGCGACGCCGCGGGCGGCGGCAGCGGCAAGCTCCCGTCCGAAGGCGGCGCCGGTGCCGCGGTGCTCGTGGGCACAGGCGTTGTGGCCGCCGGCGGTGCCGGCGCCTACCTGTACTTCCGAAACCGCCGCAAGAAGGCAGCCGGTCAGGCTTCGAGCGCCAGCTACGGCCCCCAGGGTGGCGAGGTGGACCCGCTGGCTTCCCTCACGGTCGAGGAGCTGCGCCGCAAGAGCGGGTCGCTGCTGATCGAAGCTGATGACGCCATCAAGTCCAGCGAGCAGGAACTCATGTTCGCCCAGGCTCAATACGGCGACTCCGCCGTTGGCAACTTCACCAAGGCCCTAGACGAAGCCAAAGCCCACATGACCGAGTCGTTCAAGCTCCAGCAACAGCTCGACGACCACATCCCGGACACTGAAGAGCAGCAGCGGACATGGCTGGGCGAGATCATCCGCCGGTCAGAGGCCGCGTTGGCCTCCCTGCAGGAGCAGAAGGCAGACTTCGACTCGCTGCGGGAACTCGAAAAGAATGCGCCCCAGGCCCTGGCCGCCGTCAATGCCGGAGCACGCGACGCCGACGCGAAGATTACCAACGCCGAGGCATCGCTCACCACACTGCGCGCCAAGTACGCCGACAGTGCCCTGGCCCAGGTGTCCGACAACATCCTCCAGGCCAAGGAACGCCTCGCCTTCGTCAAGAACGCCAGTACCGCCGCACAGCAGAAACTCGACGAGGGCGAAGCAAGCCTCGCCGCCGTGGCCGTACGCGCTGCCGAGGAAAGCCTCCACCAGACGAATGTCCTGATGGATGCCATCTCCAAGCTCTCGTCCAGCCTGGACGAGGCCCGGAACAGCCTTGAGGCCGCGGTGGTGGACACCTCCCAGGACCTGGCCCAGGCCCGGGCCATGATCCAATCCGGCGCCCATCCCGAGCTTGCCGGCCCGGTAGCAGGCGTCGAGGCTGCCCTTGCCCAGGTCAAAGCCGAAATCCAGGGTGGCAAGATCGACCCCATTGCCACGCTGCAGCGGGTTGAGACTGCCCATCAGTCCCTTGACCAGTCGCTGACCGGAATCCGCGACCAGCAGGAGCAGGCGCGCCGGGCCCAGGCCTCGCTGCAGCAGACCATCATGTCCGCCCAGGCGCAGATCAGCGCCACCTCGGACTACATCACGGCCCGCCGAGGCGGCGTCGGCACTGAGGCACGGACCCGTTTGGCGGAATCACAGCGGAACCTGGACTACGCGCTCTCCATCGCACGGACCGATCCCGTCACAGCCCTCACCTACGCACAGCAGGCACATGCCCTTGCCGCGCAGGCAGCCCAGTTGGCGCAGGCGGACGTGGACCACTTTGACGGCTACGCCAACCAGGGGTACGGCCGTGGCGGCATGTTCGGCGGCGGCGGCGGAGGCGGCGGCCTGGGTGGCGCCATCTTGGGCGGCATCCTGATCAACTCCATCCTCAACGGCGGCGGCGGTGGCGGTTGGGGCGGCGGCCACGGCGACGGCGGTGGCGGTTTCGGCGGAGACTCCGGCGGCTTCGGCGGCGACATGGGCGGCGGCTGGGGCGGCGACTCCGGCGGCGGAGGCGACTTCTGATCACCACAAGCTAGGCGCCCGCCGGAATGCCGGCGGGCGGATAGGCGCAATACACCACTGTTCACCGGCAGCAGTGGCCACAACAGAGCAGGACGAAAGGTAACACCATGGTTAAGCAGTCCATTTTCGGCCGCATCGCTCAGCTGGCGAAGGCAAACATCAACTCCTTGCTGGACAACGCTGAGGATCCGCAGAAGATGCTGGACCAGATGGTCCGGGACTACACCAACAACATCGCCGAGGCTGAGTCAGCCGTGGCACAGACCATCGGCAACCTCCGCATGCTCGAAGACGACTACAACGAGGATGTCCGCAATGCCCACGACTGGGGCAACAAGGCCCTGGCAGCCTCCCGCAAGGCCGATGAGTTCCGCAGCAGCGGCGATGTGACGGACGCCGAGAAGTTCGACAACCTGGCCAAGGTGGCCCTGCAGCGCCAGATGGCTGCCGAAAGCGAGGCCAAGGGCGCGGAGCCCAGCATCGCCTCGCAGCGCGAAGTGGTCGACAAGCTCAAGACCGGCCTCGACCAGATGAAGGGCAAGCTCAACCAGCTCACCAGCAAGCGCAACGAACTGGTGGCCCGGTCCAAGACCGCGGCCGCACAGTCGCAGGTCCACGACGCCATCAAGAGCATCGACATCATGGATCCCACCAGCGAGGTGGGACGCTTCGAAGAGAAAATCCGCCGCGAAGAGGCCAAGGTCCGCGGCCAGCAGGAACTCGCTGCATCGAGTCTCGATGCACAGTTCAACCAGCTGGAAGACCTTGGTGAGCAGGTGGAGATCGAGGCCCGCCTGGCCGCACTGAAGTCCGGCGGCAAGAGCACCCAGGCCATCGGTTCGGGCAATTCGGCCGCTTCCGCATCCCATGTGGATGAGGCGGATTTCGACAAGCTCTGAGCCTGCGAACGCAGGTAATTGCCAACGCTGAGGGGCCGGGACGGAAAGTCCCGGCCCTTTGCCGTTCCCCGGTGTGTAGCGTGGTGGCATGGCTTCCACAGATCTGACGTCACTCGTATGGCTGCGCGACGACCTTCGCCTTGACGACAACCCTGCCCTGTCCGAAGCTGCCCACCTCGGTGCACCGATGACCGTGGTCTATGTACTGGACGAGGAGTCGCCCGGCGTTCGGGCGCTCGGCAGGGCAAGCCGGTGGTGGCTCCACCACTCACTGGCGGCACTGGGCGCCGACCTGGAAGCCAAGGGTTCGCGGCTGGTGCTGCGCCGCGGCAAGGCTGCCGATGTCATCACTTCGTTGGCTACGCAAACGCATGCGGGCCACCTCTTCTGGAACCGCCGCTACGGCGGACCGGAACGCGATATCGACGCCGGCCTGAAGGAATGGGCTGCCAGGAACGGCATCGAAGCCTCCAGTTTCCAGGCCAACCTGCTCTTCGAGCCCTGGACCATCAGGACCGGCGCCGGCGGCCCGTACAAGGTCTACTCACCGTTTTGGCGCGCCTGCCTGGCAGCCGGCGACATCAGGGATCCTTTCGACGCTCCTCAAGACCTTCCCGAACCCGCTTCCTCCGGCCCGGGCCTCCCGTCAAGCGACTCCCTGAGCAGTTGGAAGCTGCTGCCCACCTCGCCCGACTGGAGCGGAGGACTGGCCGAAACGTGGGTGCCCGGCGAAAAGGGCGCGGTAGACCGCCTTACTGACTTCCTGGATGGTCCCATCGAGGACTACGGGACCGGAAGGAACATCCCCGGCACTGAAGGAACCAGCCGGTTGTCTCCGTACCTCCGGTTCGGTGAAGTCAGTCCGTTCCGGGTATGGCGTGAGATCCGTCGCCGCCATCCGCGGCAGGTTCCTGCCGACGTCGGCATCTTCCGCTCGGAACTCGGCTGGCGCGAATTCAACTGGCACCTGCTCTACCACAATCCGGAACTGGCCACCCGCAGCTTCCGGCCGGACTTTGAGAAGTTCGAATGGGGATCCCTAAGCCGGAAGGAACTGGCTGCGTGGCAACAGGGCCAGACCGGCTACCCGCTGGTTGACGCCGGCATGCGGCAGCTCTGGCAGACCGGGTGGATGCACAACCGCGTCCGCATGGCAGCGGCATCCTTCCTGGTCAAGAACCTCCTGACCGACTGGAGGGTGGGCGAACAATGGTTCTGGGACACCCTGGTGGACGCCGACGCCGCAAACAATCCCGCCAACTGGCAATGGGTGGCCGGCTCGGGCGCAGATGCCTCCCCCTATTACCGCATCTTCAATCCGGTGACCCAAAGCAAGAAGTTCGACGCCGGCGGCGACTACCTGCGCCGCTTCATTCCGGAGATCGCCGGCCTTGAGGGCAAAGCGGTCCACGAACCATGGACGGCGGAGTTGGACGGCTACCCCCAGCCCCTGGTGGAGCTCCCGGAGTCGCGGGAGCGGGCACTGGATGCCTACCAGAAGCTCAAGGACTCCTGACCGCCTGCACGGGCCGGCAGGGTCAGCGGCTGACCTTACCCATCAGTGAGGCGACGGGGCGCAGGAAAAGCGGGCGGGCGAGGAACCAGGCGCCAACCATGACTGCCACGGAAGCGGCGAAGACCCAGAAGCCGAACCAGCCGTCATCGTCACGCACACCGTACATGTGGTTGAGGTTCCGCAACGCCCCCGTGGCGAAGACCAGGAACACGTGCACCACCACGAAGGCCACGAAGTAGATCATCACCGGGAAGTGCACTGCACGGGCCCACTCGATGGGGTAGGCCTTGTTCAGGCCGGCAGCCTTCTTGGGCCACGCACCGGACATGCGCAGCCCGGTGATGAACGCCAGCGGTGCGGCGATGAAGACGGTGATGAAGTACGTGAGCAGCTGGAGCGCGTTGTAGTTGACCCAGCCGTTCTCGGTGGGCCAATTCAGCGAGGCGTACTGGAGCGCGGCCGAAAGGGCGTTCGGGAAGACATCCCAGCTGGTGGGGACAATCCGCATCCATTGGCCCGTGGCAAACAGGAGAACAGCGAACACCAGCCCGTTGAGGATCCACAGGGCGTCCAGGGTGAGGTGGAACCACAGCTCAAGGCTGATCTTCGTTGGCGCGTTCCTGGTACGGATCAGGCCCTTGTTGTTGCGGTTCCAGTGCGCGCTCGGGCGGGTGGTGGTCCGTACCTGCCAGCCCGTTCGGATAATCAGCAGCAGGAAGAAGGCGTTGAGGAAGTGCTGCCACGCCAGCCACGCAGGGAAGCCCTGCGGGGCCGAGTCCGGCAGCTCCGAATGCCCCGGGTAGTCAGCCACGAAGGAAGCCACGGCGGGAAGGCCCACCAGCCATCGGGCAGCGAGGACCACCAGTACCAGCGCCACGAGGACGGCCGGGACGCCCCAGTAGAGTCGGGACCGCTTACCCGTGGCGGTGCCGGGCTTCTTCGTGGGTGTGGACATCGAACTACATTCCTCTCGAGAATGACTGGCCAGGTGCTCGCAGCACGCAAGCCCTGCGAACGAGAATACTAGGAACTACCCTCATCCACGGAAAAAGAAGACCCCGTCCGGCTGGTATGCCGAACGGGGTCTTTCCATAGTTGCGGGGACAGGATTTGAACCTGTGACCTCTGGGTTATGAGCCCAGCGAGCTACCGAACTGCTCCACCCCGCGTCGCTTGATCAACACTACCCTATCTTTTCGGCCGCCGTGACCACTGGGCCCGAAGCACCTTCCAGCCACGCGGCGGGGGCGTGCCGTGGCACCGCCAACGGCACGCGCAGGGGCACAAAAAAGACCCGGACACTGTTTCCAGTGTCCGGGTCTTTTACCAGTTGCGGGGACAGGATTTGAACCTGTGACCTCTGGGTTATGAGCCCAGCGAGCTACCGAACTGCTCCACCCCGCGTCGCAAGAACTACTTTACCGGGAGGTGAACGCCAGGCCAAATCGACGGAGCGTGACGTCCGTTACGCAAGCGGCACCCGCTTCCCGGAGGAAGCGGATGCCGCGTTACGTCGTCGTACTTTCGTTCAGGTCCTGTGCGCCCGGGGGTACCTCAGGACGCCGCACACCCCGCTAGTTGCTAGGCGACGGTGACGGCGTTGCCGTTGGTGCCGGGCTGGCTTCCGGGGTGGTGCCGGGAATCTTGGCCTCGGCATCCACGGCCTTCTTCAGCGCCGCGGTGATCCGCTTCTGCGCCTCACCGTAAGCGGCGAAGTCACCGGATGCAAGAGCTGACTGGCCGGCCTGGATGGCAGCATTTGCTTCGTCCAGCGCCGCCTTCAGCTCAGCCTTGGCGTCCGCTCCCGGCTCCGACGGAGTAGCCGGCCCCGCAGGCGCCTGCCCGTTGTTGTCCGAATCGCCCGCCGCTGCGCCGGAATTACCGCCGAAGAGCTGCTTGAGTGCTTCGTCCAGGGTGGGTGCGAAGCCCACCTTGTCACCGAATGCCACCAGCACGCGCTGCAGGGTGGGATAGGAGGTCTCACCGGTCGATTTCAGGTAGACCGGCTGCACGTACAGGATGCCGCCGCCCACGGGCAGGGTCAGCAGGTTGCCGTTCAGCACGTCCGAGGCGCCCTGGCGCAACAGGTTCAGGGCCTGGGACACCGTGGGATCGGAGTTGAACTTGTTCTGCGCCTGGCCCGGGCCGGGGACCTGGGTTTCCGGCGGGATATTGAGCAGGCGAAGCTTGCCGTAGCCCTCACCCTTGACCCCTGCCTGGTTTCCGGCGTCGGAATCCGCCGCCAGGAAGCCGTAGAGGACGTTGCGGGCGTTGTTGTTCACGATCTGCGGAATGAAGGAAGACGTGAGCTGGAACGCCGGCTTGTCCTGGTCCGGCATCTGCAGCGACATGTAGAACGGCGGCTGCTTGACGTCCGTGTCCACGGTGGGATCGGCCGGGACGCTCCAGGCGTCGTTGTTCTTGTAGAAGCTGCGGGGGTCCGTCACGTGGTACTGGCCCAGCAGTTCACGCTGGACCTTGAACAGGTCCTCCGGGTACCGGACGTGGCTCATCACTGCACCGGACATCTCCGAATAGGGCTTCAGGGACGTGGGAAACACCTTGTTCCAGGCCTTGAGGATGGGGTCCTGGTCATCCCAGGCGTACAGGGTGACGGACCCGTCGTAGGCGTCCACGGTTGCCTTGACGGAGTTCCGGATGTAGTTCACAGTGCTGTTCGGCAGCGCCACGGCACGGCCGGAGGTGGTCTGCGTATCAGCAGTGGCCTCGGACAGCTGCTTTTGCTGCGAATAGGGGTAGTACTGGCTGGTGGTGTAGCCGTCCACGATCCACTTCACCCGGCCATCAACGACCGCCGGGTAAGCGTTGCCGTCAACGGTGAGGTACGGCGCAACTTTCTGGATGCGTTCGCGGGGGTTGCGGTCGTACAGGACCTGAGACTCGGAGTTCACGCCGTCCGAGAGCAGCAGGTCCGAGGACTGGAATTTGATGGCGTACAGGACCTTGTTGAAGAACGAACCCACATTCGGGCCACCGTTACCGGTGAACGTGTACTGGGTTTCACCTTCGCCTTCCGGCCCGGATGGACGGTCCTGCTCACGCGGAGCGGTGCCTTCCGGGGCACCGACGATGGAGTACTCGGGCGAGGATTCACCGAAGTAGATGCGCGGCTGGTAGGACGCGTCGTTGCCAAGGACACCGTTGGAAGGAATGCCTGACTGCAGGAACTCAGGCTTTCCGTCCACGGTGAACTTGTTGCCCTTGGCCGCCACCACGCCATACCCGTGGGTGTAGACCACGTGCTGGTTCAGCCAGCCCTGCTGGTTGGATGCCACGTTGGTGGGGTTCAGTTCCCGGACAGCGATCACGGTGTCCTGGATCTTGCCGTCCACCTCGTAACGGTCAACGTTGAGGGCCTCGGGGAACTGGTAGTACGGGCGGTACTGTTCCAGCTGCGCGAATGCGTCAGAGATCAGGTTGGGGTCCAGGAGCCTGATGTTCGCGGTGGTCTGCGCGTCCGGGGCCAGGGCGCCTGAGGTTGCGGTGTTGGTGGCGTCGTAGCGGGTCTCCTGAATTCCATCGAGCCCGTATGCGCTGCGGGTGTTGTCGATGTTCCGCTGAATGTAGTCCTTCTCCAACGTTTCTTCCGAAGGACGGACCTGGAACTGCTGGATCACCCAGGGGTATACTCCACCGGCCAGGATGGACGTGATGATCAGCATCGCCGTTCCGATAACCGGCAGGCGCCAGCGGCCAATGATGGCTGCCACAATGAACAGCGCAGCTACAAGCACGGCAGCGACGGCGAGTATTGCCTTCGTGGGGATGACGGCGTTGACGTCCGTGTACAGGGCGCCGGCCCAGCGGCCGCCATTGCTCTGGACCGAGGAATACCGGTCCAGCCAGAAGTTGACGCCCAGCAGGATCAGGAACGCGGCGCCCGTGACGGCAATGTGGATCTGGGCGGCACGGGCGGTGTAGACGCCGCGCTCCATGAGCCGGATGCTGCCGTAAAGGTAGTGGGTCAGGATGCCCGCGATGCCGGCAATGACAACGACGCTGATCAGGAAGCCCGTGACGAATCCCAGGAAGGGCAGGACCATCACATAGAAGCTGATGTCCATGTTGAACTGGGGGTCCTGCTTGTTGAAGCCCACCTGGTTGAAGAAGAGCAGTACCTTTTGCCACTGGCTCGCAGCAGCGCTTCCGGCGAAGAGGCCGAACAGGATGGGCAGGCCAATCATGACCACCCGGCGCACCGGTTCCAGCTGTGCCTGGTACCGGTTGAGGTTGTCCCGGATATCGGAATCAGGCGCATAGACCGGCCGGGAGCGGTAGGCAATGCGGATGGCGAAGAACACGCCGGCAAACATCACGGCGAACCCGGCAGCGAAGATGGCGATCTTGGCCAGGTTCTCGGTGATGAAGACTTCCATGAACCCCAGCTGCCGGTACCAAAGGACATCGGTCCAGACGTTGGCGAAGAAGATGAAGCCCACGACGACGAGGGCAACAACGATCAGGGTGGGCGTCAGCGCGCCGCGTCGGGAAGGGGGTCTGCCGGTGGACATGGTGCTGGCGGGACGGGACAAACTGGGTACCTCATAGCTGGTCGTCAGATATTCGAAGCGTGCGTGCGAGTGACGTACTCCCCCGGCCTGCAGCTGGAATTGTCCGTCACCTTTGCCACGAGTGGCGGTAAGGCTTAGTTCCTGTCGAGTCTAGATGCGCCCAGTCTAGTTGTTTCCGCAGGTGGGCAGGCCCGTTGTGTCCTGTCCGCTGCCCGCACGTTCGACGGCGGACTTCGCCTCAGCGAGCTTTCCCACTTTGACCACCTGGAGCCCGTCCGGGATGTGCCCCACCACTTCCCCGCAGTTTTCCGCGGGTGCCAGGAAGAGTGTGGCTCCTCCGGCGCGGGCGCCCTGCATTTTCTGCACGATGCCGCCGATGGCCCCGACGGTGCCGTCCGGCGAAATGGTGCCCGTACCGGCGATGTGCTTGCCGCCGGTCAGGTCACCGGGGGTGACGGTGTCGATAATGCCCAGGGAGAACATCAGGCCGGCCGACGGGCCGCCCACTTTGTCCAGCGAAATATGCACATCGAAGGGGAACGTAAACAGGTACTTGAGCATCACCCCGAGGATGAACCGGCCTTCTCCGTTGTCCTTGGGGGTAATGGTCTCAGTCACCGGCTGGCCGTCCCGCTCCAGCACCACGGCTGCGGGGGCGCCCTTGCCTGCTGAGAGTTCGTCCTGGATGACGGCCAGTGACGTGATGTCCTTGCCATTGATGGTTTTGAGGACGTCCCCGGTCCGGATCTTGCCTTGCGCAGCCGACCCGTCGGACAGTCCCGCGGCCTGCAGCTGCTGGCCGAAGGGGATCTTCAGTTCGTTCAGGGCGGAGGCGACGGCGTTTTCCTGGGAAGTGGTCATGGCCACGGCGCTCTGCTCGGCGGCTTCTTCCTTCGTGGTCCCCGTGGGGTAGATCAGCTCCACCGGATAGACGGACTTGGACCGGTCAAGCCACGCGGAGAAAGCGGTCAGGACGCTGACCGGGCTGCTGGGTCCGCCATCGACATAGACCGTGGTGAGGTCCAGGTTGCCCGCTGCCGGGTAGGACTCATGCCCGGTGACTTTGATGACGGGGGTTCCCTGGCCCTGTCCCAGGGTGTTGTATGTGGGCCCCGGGGACTCGATGACGTACGGCACGGGGAGGACCCCGGCGGCGATGCCCAGGCCCAGCGCCGTCACGCCGGCAAGCATCATGGCCGAAACCCTGGGGCTCGGCCGGGACGCAGGTCCTGTTGCCGCGCCGCCGTCCGCGTCATCGCCACCTGCCGCGCCGCCGTCGTGATCCCCTTGCCGGGGCTGGGAAAGAAGCTCTGAAGCGTGGTCCTCGGAAGGGTACCCGCCACGGGTTGTAGTCACCCAACAACAGTACGCGGTGGCAGGACCCGGGGGCTCTTTGCCCACAGCGAACGTCAAGCCGGTGCGGCAGACAGCCGTGGATGGCCGGGGTACCGTGAAGGTTGAGCAACAGTCACACCGACGATCGGCGGGATCATGACCTCCAACCCACACAATTCTTCGAACGGCGACGACACCCCCAAGGACCCGTTGGCCGAGATGCTGCAGAACCTGATGGGCGGCAAGGGCATGGAAAACTTCGATCCGGCCGAGCTCGCCAAGGCTGCCGGCCTGCCGAACGATCCCAACCTGCTGGCCCAGATGTTCTCCCAGGTCCAGGCCATGATGAGTGCCCCGTCCGAAGGGCCCGTCAACTGGACGCTGGCGCACGACAATGCACGGCGCGTGGCCGCGAGCGGTTCCGATCCTTCGGTGACCTCCCAGCAGTCCCGGGAGGTGGACGAGGCCCTTCGCCTGGCGGAGCTGTGGCTGGACCGCGTCACGGACCTGCCGTCCACCGGACTGATCGGGCGGGCATGGTCCCGCGCGGAGTGGGTCGAGGCAACACTGGGGACCTGGAAGCGGCTGACGGAGCCGGTGGCGAACAGCATCGCCAATGCCCTCTCCTCCGCCATGACTGAGCAGATGCCCGAGGAAATGAAGTCCATGATGGGCGGCGCCTCCTCGATGCTGCAGAACATGGGCGGTGCCATCTTCGGGATGCAGCTGGGCCAGGCCATCGGCGCGCTCTCCGCGGACGTTGTCAGCTCCACGGATATCGGCGTACCGCTTGCGGACCTGGAAATGGCCCTGTTGCCGGCCAACGTCGCAGCTTTCGGCGAGGGCCTGTCCCTGCCGGAAAACGACATCCGGCTGTTCCTTGCAGTGCGTGAGGCCGCCCACGCCCGGCTGTTCGTGCAGGTCCCTTGGCTGCGGGGGCACCTCCTCGGGGCCATCGAGGCATACGCCCGCGGCATCCACATCGACACCTCGCGCATCGAGGAACTGGCCCGGGACCTGGACCCGAGCAACCCCGAGGGAATCCAGGAAGCCCTCTCCCAGGGCGTATTCATGCCCAAGCGCACCCCTGCGCAGGAGCAGGCCCTGGAGAAGCTCGAAACGGCGCTGGCCCTCGTGGAGGGCTGGGTCGACGAACTGACGGCCGCGGCCACCGAGAATGTGCTCCCCTCCGCTGCCGCCCTGCGTGAAACCGTCCGGCGGCGCCGCGCAACCGGCGGCCCGGCAGAGCATGCCTTCGCCTCACTGGTGGGGCTGGAGCTGCGGCCGCGCCGCCTCAGGGATGCGGCAACGCTGTGGGCCGCCCTCAAGGAGGAGCGTGGCGTCGAAGGCCGGGACGCCATCTGGCACCACCCGGACCTGCTGCCCACCGCCGAGGACCTTGACGATCCCAAGGGCTTCAGCGCCCGCCGCAAGCTGGCCGAGGCCAGCGACAGCGAAGTGGATGATGCCCTGCAGAAGCTGCTCAGCGGTGGTTTTGATGCCCCCACCATCGATGATGCCGCTGGAACGTCGGCTGGCCCCGCCGAGAGCGGCGACGGCGGCGCGGGTTCCGGCGAGGCTCCGGGCTCAGCCGGCTCCGGTGCCGACAACACCGGTGACGACGGCACCGGCGGCGACGGCGAAGGTACCCAGCCGAAGGCCTGACCTTCCCGCTGCGGCGGCAGCACGCTCCACCTAGTCGGCGTCCTCCGGCCAGCCTTCGGGCTCCGGCAGGGCGCCGGTTTTGTTGTCCCCGGCTCCGCGGCCGGTGGCCAGACCGCGCGCCGAGGCATAGGACACCCCTTCCAGGAAGGCTTTCGCACGCTGCGTTTCCGGATACGCCTCGAGCAGCTTCCAGAACGCGGCGTTGTGCCCGGCCACGAGGAGGTGCGCGAGTTCGTGGAGCAGGACATAGTCAATAACCCACTGGGGCATCGGCTTCAGCTTGTCCGAAAGCCGGATAGTGCCCTCCGCCGGCGTGGCAGAGCCCCAACGTGAATTCTGGTTGCTGACCCACCGGACGGAAGCCGGAGTTGACCGCCCACCCAGGTACTGGGCAGAAAGGTGGGCGGCGTGGGCTGCGAGGGCGGCATCGGACGCCGGCCGTTTCCTACCCGCCGCGCTGCGCCGCTCCCCCTGCCGCTGCAGCTTTGCCAGCATGCGCCGGACCCACTCGGTTTCCTGGGCCGACGTAAACCGCGCAGGGATGGCGACGACGGCAGTCCCGTCCTCCCAAAACGCCGCCACCGTCCGGGTCCGGCGGGAAGACCGCCTGACCTCCACCGGCGCGCCGTCGGCTGTGGTCATTGCGGGCGGCCCGCCGGACCTCACAGCTCAGTGCTTTCGGTCAGCACCTTCAGGACGTCTTCGCCGTACTTCTCAAGCTTTGATGGACCTACGCCCGCCAGGCCGGCGAGGTCCTCAATTGATGCCGGCCTCGCCTCGGCAATGGCGGTCAGGGTGGCATCGGTGAAGACCACGAAAGCGGGCACATCGGCAGAGAGGGCAACTTCGCGGCGCCAGCTCCGCAGGGCTTCGAACGTCTGTTCCTCGTAGCTGGGCGGGCACGCATTGCACCTTCCCACCTTGCGCTCCGCGCCAGAGGACAGCATGCTGCCGCAGACCCTGCACACTGCGGGGGCTGCAGCCTTCCGTCGTGGAGCCGGGCCCTTTCCACGGGTGCTGGACGTTGCCACGGAATTGGGGCGGAGTCCGTCAAGGAACCTGGACGGTTTCCGGTTGGCCCGTCCGCCAGGAGTTCGCGCCGTGCTCCAGGACAGGGAAAGGTTCTCCCGTGCACGGGTGATGCCGACGTACAGGAGCCGGCGCTCTTCATCCACCGATTCCGGGGAATCGGCGAAGGAGATGGGCATCAGGCCTTCACTAAGGCCCACCAGGAACACGGCGTCCCATTCCAGGCCTTTCGCGGCGTGCAGGGACGCCAGGGTGACGCCCTGCACCGTGGGGGCGTGCTGGGCGAGCGATCGTTCCTGGAGTTCGTTAACGAAGTCCGCCAGTCCGAACTCCTGGCCGCGGACCTGGACCAGCTCATCGGCGAGGGCCACCAGCGCCGCCAGGGACTCCCACCGTTCCCGCAGTGCGCCGCCGCTGTGCGGGGCGGAGTCCGTATACCCGAGGGAGGAGACAATGTCCCGGACCAACTGCCCGAGCGGTTCACTGGCCCCCTCTTCGCTCACCGCCCTCGTGGCCGCACGCAACTGGAGGATGGCGTCCCGGACTTCCTTGCGGGCAAAGAACCTCTCTCCGCCGCGTAGCTGGTAGCCGATGCCGGCGGCGGCGAGCGCCTGTTCGTAGGCCTCGGACTGCCCGTTGGTACGGAAAAGGATGGCAACTTCGCTTGCCGGGGTGCCGGCGTCGAGCAGTGCCTTGATTTTTTGGGCGACGGTGGCCGCCTCGGCTTCGTCGTCCGTGCACTCGGTGAACGTGGGCACCGGGCCCGCGGGCCGCTGGGCTACCAGTTGCAGGGGCGCGGCCCACGCTGCATCCGCTGCCGGACCACCGCTGCGACGTCCGGCCAGCAGGTCATTTGCCAGCTTCACCACCTGGGGTGTGGACCGGTAGTCGCGGATCAGCTTGACCACGTTCGCCTGCGGATACCGGGCCTTGAAGTCCAGGAGGTGCCGGGGCGAGGCTCCGGTGAAGGAGTAGATGGTCTGGCTGGCGTCGCCCACCACGCAGAGTTCGTCCCGGCCACCGAGCCACAGCTCCAGCAGCCGCTGCTGCAGGGGCGACACGTCCTGGTACTCGTCCACCACGAAGTGCCGGTACTGCTCCCGGACGGTGGCCGCCACTTTCTCGTCCTCCTGGAGGATCCCCACGGTGATCAGGAGGACGTCCTCGAAGTCGATGACGTTGCGGTCTGTCTTCACGTCCTCATAGGACTGGAAGACGCGCGCCACGGCGGTGAGGTCGAAGCCGCCCGGCGCACCCCTCTCCTGCGCGTTCTCCAAGTAATTGGCCGGGGTTAGCATGGAAACTTTCGCCCACTCGATTTCCGAGGCGAGGTCGCGGATGGACGCCCTGTCCGTGCTGAGCCGCAGCCGGCGTGCCGCTTCGGCCAGGGTCTGTGCCTTGTGCTCCAGGAGGTTCGGCAGCGTGCCGCCAACGGCCTGCGGCCAAAAAAACTGCAGCTGGCGCAGCGCCGCCGCATGGAACGTCCGGGCCTGGACGTTGCCTGCCCCAAGGTCCCGGAGCCGGCTTCGCATCTCCGCCGCGGCCCGCGCCGTGAAGGTCACAGCCAGGAGCCGCTGCGGTGTGTAGACGCCGGAGTGGACCCCGTAGGCGATGCGGTGGGTGATGGCCCGGGTTTTTCCGGTTCCGGCACCTGCCAGCACGCACAGGGGTCCGTTCAGGGTGCTGGCCACCTCGCGCTGTTCGGCGTCTAGCCCGCCCAGGATGCGGTCCTCCAAGGAGGAAGTACCGTCTTGAGAAAGGGCTCCGGTGAAGTTGTCTGTAGTCACGTCTATTGCTCTGTGTCCCGTTGCTGCTTTGTTCGACTGCCGCGCCCAGTCTTGTGAATATGGATCTCAGGCGTCGGCGAGGTCCCGGATCCGGCCGCCGTACCAGTGTTCGATGAGTGCCCGGGCGATGGAGAGCCTGCTGGAAATGGTGATCTCACCGCTGAGGACGGCGTCCTGGAGTTCCTCCCGGCTGAACCAGCGCGCCCTGGTGACCTCCACGCCGTCGGGCGTTGCCACGGCGTCATCGGTGATGGCGGTAAATCCAAGCATAAGGGAGGCGGGGAAAGGCCACGACTGCGAGCCCAGGTACTGGCAGGCTTTCACGCGGACACCCACCTCCTCGAACAGCTCCCTGACCACGGCCTGTTCCAGCGACTCCCCCGGTTCCACGAAGCCAGCCAAGGTGGAGTAGTTTTTGGCGTCAGCCGGCCCCCCGCCGCCCAGGAGCAGGCGGCCGTCCGGGCCCACCACCGTCACGATGATGGCAGGATCTGTCCGCGGATAGTGCTCGGACGAATCCGCGGGGCAGCGCCGCACCCAGCCTCCGGCCTGCACTTCAGTGGGCGTGCCGCACCGCGGACAGTGTGTATGGCCGGCGTGCCAGTTGGCAATGGCACTTGCCTCCACGAAGAGGGCTGTTGCCGTGGGACCCAGACCGGCCGCCACGTCACGGAACCCGGCCCATGAAGCCTCCCGGGGAAGGCCTGCCGTTCCCGGCTCGACAGGGGCGGGCAGCACGAACAGCAACAGTTCCGTCCCGGCGGGAAGATCGGCCGCCGGCAATGCCGATCCAAGATAAACCATCAGCTCCGGAACGGTGCCCGCCGCAGCCAGCTCCGTGTGCAGTGCGCGGGCGTTTGCAAGGACCAGGCTGCCCCCGCTCACCAGCCCTTGCCGGCCCGCCAATACAACCGCCAGGGTCTCCGGAGCGGCCAGGAGCTCTTCAACCATTCCTGCCCGCATCCGTTCCGTGGAGCCCCTGTCCACGAGGGCGGGCCGCACCGGAAGCAGGGTGTCGCGAAGATGGTTGGCAGCAAGGAGTCCCGGTCCGTCCGGTGTAATTGCTGGTTGCCCCTGGGCGGGCGTTTCCAGATGGACGGGCGTGGCAGACTCCGCGTGGCTCATGACTCCACCGTACTGACTGGGACTGACATTTGAACATTTTGGCCCCGTTGGGTATCCCCCTGTTTTGCACGTATCTGGAGACTCGCCGCTACCGGACCGGCGTCTTGGACGGCCGGCAATCTACCGTGGAACGGTGAGAAGAAAACCGATTGAACTGGCAGCCGTTGCAACCGCAGCAGTCCCCGGACTGACCCCGACGGCAGTTAGCTCCGCTCCGGATGATCCCGCGGACTTCGACTCGGCGCTGCTCCTTGACTCGGAAGGCAAACGCTGGCGAGTCAGGTCACCCCGCCATGCAGAAGCCAGCGCCCGGCTGGAAACGGAATTCCTCGTCCTTCGTGCGTTCGCTCCTGCCATCCGGGCTGAGCTGCCGTTCCTCATGCCCACGGTGGCCGGCAGCGTCCGGCTGGGGACCCTGAGCACCTTCGTCTACTCGCACCTGGCCGGCAGCACCCGCAGCGTTGAGGACCTCACCGCCGGCCCGGCTCCGCTGGCACGGGAGATCGGCGTTGCCCTGTCAGCCATCCATGACCTCCCGCGGTCGCTGGTCAGCAACGCCGACCTGCCCAGCTACACCCCCAATGAGTTCCGCCAGCGGCGCCTTAATGAGCTTGACCAGGCGGCCACCACCGGCAAGATTCCTTCGGCGCTGCTGCTGCGCTGGGAACACGCGATGGAAGACGTGTCGCTCTGGCGCTTCAATCCCTGCGTGGTGCACGGCGACCTGCACGAGGACAACCTGCTGGTGGAGGGCCAACGCGTCACGGCAGTCACGGGATGGACCGATCTGCGGATCGGCGACCCCGCCGACGATTTCGCGTGGCTGGTGGCCTCCAACGAACAGGACTTTGTGGACGCCGTCCTGGCCGGCTACACCGCCAGCCGCCGCGACACCCCGGACGCGCACCTGCTGCGCCGGGCAGCCCTGTCTGCGGAGTTTGCACTCGCCCAGTACCTGGTCAAGGGCATTGCCGCGGGGGACGCCGAAATGGTGGCCGAAGCAGAGGGCATGCTCGAGACGCTGGCCGCCGATATCGCCGAACACGGCGGCCAACCCATCAGCGTCGAACCCCAGCCGCCAATCCAGCCAGGGCAGACTGCCGGCGTGGCGCCGGCAGATTCGGGCGCCGGCACCGCATCGGACACCCCGTCCCCGGAGGGCCAGTCCCGCACGGGTTCTTCCACGCAGGACGCGCTCGACGACGGCCCGGCGGCGGGGATGCCCGCCGTGACGGTGGTTCCGGTGCCGGTCCAGCCCTCAGTATCCGCCGTTCCCTTGCCGGTGCAGGCAGCAGTTCACGTGAGCAGGATTCCGGTGACGCCTGCCGAAGCAGCAACGGGCGAGGGCATGCCGGCCCCGGAACACGGCGGCGACACGGCTTCCCCGGCCGGCGCGGACCAGGGCGCCGGCAGAACAGGGGACGATACCTCAACTGCGGCCCTTTCCGTCATCAAGACCAACCACGGTCAGTAACCGTTCGCTGCCGAACGCGGCAGCGAACGGTTACCGGTTGGCAACAGCGGCGGCAACGATCGCTTCGAGTTCTGCTGCTGTCCCAAGATCGTGGGGCCGGACAACCTCGTTGTCTCCCACGTAGAAGAATGCTGCCCGTACCGCTTCCAGCGGAACATCCTTGAGCCGCGCCCAGGCAAGCCGGTAGACGGCCAGCTGTACTGCCCGCGTCTTGAGCCGCGCACCGGACGGCCGCCGCCCGGTCTTCCAGTCAACCAGGTCCCAGCGCCCGTCGGCGTCGCGGAACACAGCGTCGATCCGACCGCGCACCACCACGTCGCCCACCCGGGTTTCCACTGGCACTTCCACGAAGGCGGGCGCCCGGCCGGCCCATTCCGAAGCCCTGAAAGTCTCCACCATGGCGTCGAGGTCGTAGGCAGCATCGATGTGGTCATCAGACCCAGGGGCCTCGCCGAGGTCGAGCATGCCCGCGGAGCCGAAGTAGTCTTCCACCCATGCGTGGAAGGCTGTCCCCTTGCGCGCGGACATCCCCGGTTCCCGGGGCACGGGCCGGCGGAGCCTGGCCAGCACGGCCGCCGGATCCTCTTCGAGATCGACCAGGGTCGAAGCAGAGATGTGGGTTGGCAGGTGGACGTCCTGTCCTTGGGACCGGCGCGAACGGCGCTGCAGCAGCAGCGCAGCTTCCCTGGCCCATCCGGCGGCCGGGCCGGTCAACCCGGGGTTCTTGGCCGGTTCCTGCTGGGTCCGGAGATCGGCTGGCCGTTTTTCCAGTTCGGCCCGCACCCGCGCTGTCGCGGCTTCCATGGGTGCCCTGCGCCCTCCGGAGAGACGGAGCCGTTCGCCCGAACGGGGATCAATTGGTCCCTCCAGCGGATCGTAGGGCCAGCCCGCCACTTCCGTTTCCAGCGTCAGCGGGCTGTTTTCCGGCAAGCCTGCTTCATCGAGTGACAGGGGGTGCACGCGGGCACGGGCAGGTGATCCGGCCGCCGGCAACGCCAAGGTTTCCAGCTCGGCAAGGAAGGGGGACATGGTGCTCCGCCCCGACCGCGATCCTACCCAGGCAGCGCTGGACACCCACAAGACATGTTTCGCCCGGGTATAGGCCACGTAGGCAAGCCGGCGTTCCTCGGATTCCCCATGCGCCTGCACGGCTGCCTTGAAATCCTTTTCGGCATCGATCCAGCCCTTCTGGTCAGGCTGGTCCAGGTCCCATTGCGGGAGGTCGGACCGGTCCCCGCGAAGCGGCCACGGAAGCGCAGCCGTTCCGCTGCTCCAGCGCGAATCCCTGTCGGTGGGGAAAGCACCGGCGTTCAGCCCCGGAACGAAGACCGCATCCCATTCCAGCCCCTTGGAGGCGTGAACCGTCAGGAGCTGGACGGCTTCCCTGTTCACGTCCCCGGGCGGGGCTTCGAGGCCGTTTTCCTCAGCCGCCGCTGCCTCGAGCCACGAAAGGAACGCGAGGATGTCAACCCTGTGGGAGGTGCGCAGGAACCCGGCAGCGGCGTCCTGGAAGGCATCGAGGTTCCGCCGGGCCTGGTGGATGCTGACACCGGGCAGGGCCGCAACTTCGATGTCGAGGAGCATGGCCCGTTCAACTTCGCCCAGCAGGGTGGTGAGGTCATCGCCAAGGTAGCCACGAAGCTGGCGCAGCTCGACGGACAGACGGTGGAGCCTTTCGCGGGCAACCTCCGTCAGGCACCGCCCGGCGGATGAGGTCCAGCCCTCGCGGGGCAGCCAGTCAAGGGCTTCGACCAGGCTGGCGCCGTCGGTCAGGTCCGACTCCGGGACCGTTCCGTCGTCGTCCCCAGGCCCATCAACCTCCGGACTTGCTGAAAGCTGCCCGCGCCGGCGGGCCAGATGGCTGGACCAGTCGCGCAGTGCCATCAGGTCTGCCGGTCCAATCCGCCAGCGGGCACCGGCCAGCAGGCGCATCAAAGCATCGGACCTGCCGGGGTCTGCCAGGACCCTGAGGGTGGCCACCAGGTCCACCACCTCCGGGGTGTCCAGGAGCCCGCCGAGCCCGACAATCTGATAGGCGATGCCGCGTGCCTCAAACTGCCGGCGGATCGTTTCCATCTGGGCACGACGGCGGCACAGGACGGCGAGCGCCGGGGCCACGGAAGATCCGTCCGGCTTGGTTTCAAAATCAGTGACCCGGTATTTCAGGACATCGTCCGCGAGCGCGGCAGCCTCTTCAGCGTCGCTGGCGAAACGCCCCAGGACCACCCTGCCCTCCACTGCGAATGGACTGGGCTGCAGCGGCGGCACGCTGGCTGCGGCTGTGGCTCCCCCGCCGGCCGGTCCGCGCTGCCCTTCTGCCTTGGCCAAGGATTCAGACATGACATTGGCGGCGGCCAGGATCGACTTGCCGTTCCGCCAGGCGGTTGTCAGGTACGACGTGGGGGCCGGCTTCCACTGGGCGGGGCCTTCCGCCGGGCCGGTGCGTACCGGGAACTCGCGGACGAAGTGGAACAGCTGCCCTGCCGAGGCGCCCCGGAAGCCGTAGATGGATTGGTTGGGATCGCCCACCGCCGTGACAGCGTGACCGCCGCCGAAGAGGCGCGAGAACAGGACCAACTGGGCATAGGAGGTGTCCTGGAACTCATCAAGCAGCACCACCTTGTACCGCTGCCGCTCCATGTGTGCCGCGAGGGGAACATCGCGGGCGACCCGGGCAGCCAGGGAAACCAGGTCCCCAAAGTCCAGCGCTCCCCTTCCCCGTTTGGCATCCGTGTAGCGGCCCACCATGTCCGCCACGCTGGCCCGTGTCCTCAGCATGCGTGCGATGTCCGCGGCTGCCTGCGGCGGATTTTTCTGCTTCTGGGCAAGGTACGGCAGTGCCTCATAGTCGGCAAGCCGGGCCATCAGCCAGGCCTCAACCTCCTCGGGCTCCTGCAGGTGTTCGGCACATTCGCCGGCCAACTGGATGACGGCCTTCACGATTGTGGACTTGGCCGCGCGGAAGTGGCCGTACTCGCCGTCGTACGCCTCGACGACTTCGGTGGCGAGCTGCCACGCCTGCGCCCCGCCGAGGAGCACGACGTCCCGCTCGACACCGAGCCGAAGCCCGTAGTCCGACACGATGCCACTGGCGAAGGAATGGTAGGTGGAAACCTTGGGCTCAAGGGCGTCACTGCTGATCATCCCGGCCGGAAACAGCGGTGCGCCGGTACCCCGGGAAGCCACCCGCTGCAAAGCCACCAGTTTGGCCCTGATCCGCGACGCGAGTTCCCCGGCGGCTTTCCGGGTAAACGTCACACCAAGGACTTCCTCGGGCCGGACCCAGCCGTTGGCCACGAGCCACACCACACGGTCCGCCATGGTGGCGGTCTTGCCCGAACCTGCCCCGGCAATGACCAACCGCGGCGTCAGCGGTGAGGAGATAATTGCCGACTGCTCCGCGGTGGGGACGTTCTTCTCACCCAGCAGGACCGAAAGTTCCTCAGGGCTGAACCGAACAGGCGGCGGCGATTCACCGCCGGCAGGTTCGGCGGTTGGCCTGCCGTCGAGGGGCACCTGCACATCCTGGCTCATTCAGTCACCTGCCGCCCGCGGGCACAGAGCGGGCAGACCTCAGGGAGCCGGCAGCCGTGTCCGCCGAAGCTTCCCTTGCCGGGGTCGTGCCGGGCCTCGAACGTATTTCCTCCCATGACGGCTGCGGCCTCCTTGACCATGTCGAGCGCCCAGTTGTCCTTCGGGTCCAGCGGCTCCTGTTCCTGGACAGCCGGCGATTTCGCCGTTGTCCCCAGCTGGGCAAGGACCGCCCCGCCGGGAAGCACCTGCCCGGTGTCGCTGCCGTCGCCGAAACCGCCCGCGAGAACGGCGGCCTGGTAGGCGCCCAACTGCGGGTGGCCGGCCAATTCAGTCTTCCCTGGCTGTCGCTTCCCTGTTTTCAGATCGACGATGACCAGTCTTCCCTCGCTGTCGATTTCCAGCCGGTCCACCTGACCGCGAAGCACCGCTTCCCGCGAAGATGCGTCATCGAGCAACACTTCTCCCAGGGCAACGTCAAAGTCCTGTTCCACGCCCAGCAGGCGGCGGCCGCTGCCGCGCATCACCAGCACGTATTGGGCGAGCTTCCGCACCATGGCCTCGGCCCTCTGGTGGTCGAGCCTGCCCTCCCAGTTGTCTTTCATTCCCAGCTGCGGCCAGCGGCGGGCAAGCTCTGCAACGTATTCCTGGCCGGAGGCATCAGGCATGTCCTGGGCGATGGCGTGGACCAGCGTGCCGAGGCTGCGGGCAAAGTCTGTCGCGGCTTCGCCGCCGGCTGCCTGGACGAACCAGTCCAACGGCGATTTCTGCACGGATTCGACCTTTGAGGGGGAGACAAACACCGTGCCGCCCGGCGGCACCACGGCGTCGGTGGATGTGAGCGGCTGAATCCCCCACCAGCTGTCCGGATGGGCGCCTGGGACCGGAGGCTCGGCGGCGGCGAGGCCAGCCAGGACCTTCGCCGCCTCCTGCGCCGGGGCGCCGTCCAGCTGTGCATGCTGGCGCAGCTCCGCGACGAGGGCACGCAGCGTCATGGGCCGTTCCACTGCCGTGAAGCCCCTTGCATCCTCACCCGGGTCCAGCGGTGCGGCGTAGTCCAGGAACGACGACGGCTGGTCGTCTTCGGAGGCCACTGCAGTGCAGATGAGCAGTTCCTCCGCACGGGAGACAGCGGTGGAAAAGCTGCGGAGTTCGTCATACCGGATGTCGCGCAGCCGGCTGAGCGGGTCGCGCTGCAGGGCGTACGACGTCCCGTGCTCGACAGCGTCTGCATACAGTGTGCTGCCCAGGAGCTCCCCCCGAAGCCTGGTATTGGGCCACACCCCTTCCTGCAGGCCTGCAATGAGGACAACTGGCCATTGCCGGCCGGCGGCGCTGGCGGGGGTCATGAGTTCGACGGCGTCGTCCACCTGGGCGCGGGCGGCGAGAGTGTCCATGGGCAGCTCCTGGTTCAGGAGGTATTCCAGGAACTGTTCCGGACCGGCGCCTGGCATCTGGTCCACGTAGCGCTCTGCCGTGTGGAACAGGGCCATCATCGCGTCCAGGTCCCTGTCCGCCCGGGCGCCGTGCGGCCCCCCGGCCAGGGCGGTTTCCGTCCAGGCCGCGGAAAGGCCGGTGGCGCTCCACAGGGCCCACAGCACAGACTCGGCGTTGGCCCCCGGTTGGCTGGCTGCTTCTTTGCCGGATTGGATCATCCGGGCAGTCCGGCGGGCGGCACGGCCTTCAATCCCCAGGCTACCCAGCGCCCCCGGCTCCAGGAGCGCCTCGACCAGCAGGGAGTCGCTGCCGCGGCCGCCGCCAGCCGTCAGCTCCTCGCGCCGAAGCGATTGCCGGAGCCGCCGGAGTTCAAGGGGGGTGGCCCCACCGATCCTGGACGTCAGGAGTGACACTGCCGCTTCGGGTGTCAGGAGCGAGTGGTCCAGCGCGATGGCATAGGCGTCCAGGAGGGGACGGACGGCCACTTCGTCGCGCACCGCCGACTCAGCCACCGGGACCCGCACCGGGATGCCCTGCCCGGACAGGTAACGCTGCAGTTCGCTGACCTGGCCGCCGTTGCGCACGATGACGGCGATGTCTGTCAGGGGCCGGCCCTGGCCGATGTGCTGGTCGAGAATCCGCTGGGCCACGTACCGCAACTCGTGGACGGCCGAGGGCACCAGATGGGCTTCAACCCGGCCCGGACCGTCGCCGCCGGAGCCTTGCTCCAGGCGGCGCGAAAGCCGGCCGCCGGCCCGCTGGGAAATGCGGCCTGCTACACCGAGCCACGCTTCCGCGACCGCGGGAGCGAGCCGGTGGGCGTGCCATAGGGGCCTTTCGAGCACCAGGGCGTCCGGCGACAGCAGGCGGGGCAACTCGGCCACAAGATCGGGCCGGGCGCCGCGGAACCCCTGGACCACGGTATCCGGAGACGAGGTGACCAGGCAGTCCTTGCCGGCGGCAATGTCTGCCAACAGTTCGAAGACCGCCGGGTTGGCTTCCTGGATGTCATCCACCAGGATCAGCTGCAGCCGTTGCCGCTCCGCGGCGAGGAATTCCGGGGCGTCCTGGAAGATCTGCCGGGCAGCGGTGATGATGCCGGCCGGGTCGAAAGCCTCCGGCATGCGCAGGTCCAGGACATCCCTGTATTCGCTGTAGAGGGCCGCTGCCGCGATCCAGTCCTGCCTGCCGCACACCTTGCCCAGCTCCACCAGGTCGGCGGGTGTCCGGCCGGACTCGATGATGCGGTCGAAGAGCTGGCGGACTTCCTGCCGGAACCCGCGGGTCTCCAGGGCGCCCCCAAGGTCGGCGGGCCAGGGCAGTTCCAGCCCGGGCAGCCGGTGCCCTTCCAGCAGTTCCTTGATAATCAGGTCCTGTTCCGGCCCCGAGAGGAGCCGCGGCGGCCTGGCGAGGGGGATGATGCCCTCAGCCTTGGCCCTCCTGATGAGGTCGAATGCGTAGGAGGCCCAGGTCCGTGCCGGGGTGGTGCTGAGGCTTCTGTCCAGGCGGGCGGTGAAGCGGTCGCGGAGGTGGTCCGCGGCCAGGCGGGTGGGGGCGAGGATCAGGATCCCTGCGGGATCAAGGCCGTCGCGGTGGACGCGCTCCACGGCGGCCTCAACAAGGACGGTGGTCTTACCGGTTCCGGGCGCTCCCGGGACCAGCACCGGCCCGGAACCGGCCGCAACGTCGACGGCGGCTTGCTGGTCCGGGGTCAGTGCGGGCCGTTCGGCATGGGACTGGCTCGGAGGAAGCAGCCTGAGGGGACCCGCTCCGGAGAGCCGACCCTGTGCAGCGCGGCCGTCGGGAGACTCCCCGCCCGCGCCATCCCGATCGCCAAAACCTTGGCCGGCCGCGTCCGGATAGTCCTCTGGGTATCTGCCAGCCGGGCCTGTCAGTGGAAGTGTTACCGTCACACCGACATCCCATCATCAGCCACTGACAATTTGTGAAGCTCGCGCTCCAGTTGCTCCGCCACCGCATCCATCCGGTCGAAATCCTCTCCATCGGGTGCCCAGCGCGCCGCCTCGAGGTCCACCCGCCACCGGCCTTCTCCGGTGCGCTGCCACTCCCGGTAGGCGCCGGCCAACGGCGTCCCTTCATCAAGGTAGCGGCGCAGCGCGTCTGCCTCGTGTCCTTCGGGGGCGTGTCCACTGGCTTTCAGGATCCGCCACCACGGGACGCCACTGCCGTAGTGGCTCATGACCGAACCGACCTGCCGGGGTCCCCCGGAACCCAGCAGTTCCGCGACGTCGCCATACGATACCGCGGATCCCGCCGGCACCATCCTCACGATGGCAAGGACCGCCTGCACATACTCAATCCGCATTGATCCAATGTAGCCGCAGTGGCGTTCCACGGAATTGTCCGGGGGTCCCTTTAGCGTGGAGGTATGAGCACCTGGAACACCCTCCCCCGCGCCGCTTTTGACCTGGAAACCACCGGCCGCAACTCGCGGGCCGGCCCGGATAGTTACCGCATCGGTCACCGTTGTGGACCACAGGGGCGAGGTCATCCGGGAGCACGAGTGGCTGGCCGATCCCGGGGTTGAAATCCCCACCGAAGCAAGCGATGTGCACGGCGTCACCACTGAGCAGGCACGCAAGGACGGCCGGCCCGCGCATGAGGTCACCAGGGAGCTTGCCGCAGTGCTGCAGGAGCTTTTCGACACCGGCGTCCCCGTTATCGCGTTCAACGCCAGCTACGACTTCACGGTCCTGGCGGCGGAGTCCGCCCGGTACGGTGTTCCCCAGCTGACCCGGTTCCCCGTGCTGGATCCCTACATCATGAACAAACAGGTGGACCGCTACCGCAAAGGCAAACGCACGCTGACGGCCCTCTGCGAGGAGTACGGCGTGGTCCTCGACAATGCCCACACCTCCGCAGCCGACGCCCTGGCCACCTTGAAGGTCCTGGACGCCATGGCAGGAAAATTCCCTAAACTGATGATGCCCGCGAGCCAGCTCCACCAGCTGCAGGTGGACTGGGCGGTGACGCAGGCCGCGGAT
The DNA here is from genome assembly GCF_026672455.1 of Pseudarthrobacter sp. SL88. Taxonomy (NCBI): domain Bacteria; kingdom Bacillati; phylum Actinomycetota; class Actinomycetes; order Micrococcales; family Micrococcaceae; genus Pseudarthrobacter; species Pseudarthrobacter sp. SL88. The sequence continues at coordinate 1,237,509 of NZ_JAPPRD010000001.1, read as the reverse complement.
TTCCAGGGGTATCTTCGCAAGACGAAGCCCACGGCCGTCATCGAAGGTGATTGGCCCGTGCTGCCCCCGCAGGACGCTACGGGCGGCGGGTTCTAGCTCCCGGAAGCCGAGTGCGAGGCACGTCACAGTAGCGCCGCGTAACATTTGGCGCTTTCAGTATCACCCATCTGTTCGGCTGTGCAAGATATAACCGGCCACCCGGCGCTCAACGGCCGCCCAGACTCGAATTTCATGCGGCTTTTTGCCAGCAACTCACTCTGATCTTCGTCTCACGGCGGCATTTGCCCAAGGTGAGAGAATTTATTTTTGCGGTCACCCCTGCCCTGGCCACGCTGGACCAGCACCGGGCAGGTGCCAGGCGCCACCAGCGCAGCCTTGCGGCCCGGTTGACTTAAGACTCAATGAAAGTGACAACCTGATGAAAATCAAAGCGATGAAGTGGCTGACTACCGCTCCCGTTGCCATTGCACTGGCGGTCTCCCTGGCCGCATGCGGCTCCGGCTCTTCCCAGCCAAGCGGAACGCCCACAGACGCCCTGCAGGGCAGCGACCAGCAGACGCTGGACAAGTACACCACCGCCGATGTCACCCCTGTCGACAAGATCGACAAGACCAAGCTTGGCCTGAACACCGAAGGCAAGCTCGAAGTGGGCACGCTCTCCGACGCCCCGCCGAACATCTTCATCGACCCGTCCGGCAAGTTCACCGGCTACGACAACGAGCTCCTGCGGGCCATCGCCGGCAAGCTGGGCCTTGAGGTCGAATTCGTGGCTACGGACTTCTCCGCACTGCTGTCCCAGGTTTCCACCAAGCAGTTCGACGTCGGATCCTCCTCGATCTCAACCACGGACGCCCGCCGCCAGAACGTTGGCTTCACCAACGGCTATGACTTCGGCTTCATGGCTGTTGTCGCGAAGAAGGACAGCGACGTCAAGGGCTTTGACGACCTCAAGGGCGACCTCCGCATCGGCGTCGTCCAGGGCACGGTCCAGGACGATTACGTCACCAACACGCTCAAGCTCGAGCCCATCCGCTTCCCGGACTACGCCACGGTCTACGCCAACGTGCGCAACGGCCAGGTCGACGCCTGGGTGGCGCCGTCGCAGCAGGCAACCGGCCAGGTCAAGGAGGGTGACGGCACTGTCATCGCCGAGTCCGTGGTCAACACGCAGAACTTCACGGCCTACGCCGTCGCCAAGGACAACCAGCCCCTGATCGACGCACTGAACTCCGGCCTGGACGCCGTGATTGCCGATGGCACCTGGTCCAAGCTCACCAAGGAGTGGTACCCGGACCGCGAAACGCCGACTGACTGGAAGCCGGGCAGCAAGGCCGCCACGGTTCCCCAGAGCTGATTGAGCCGGGACGTTTATGGATCTCCTCGATCAACTGGCTGACACCTTCTTCAACTGGGAGGAAATGGCCAAGGTCATTCCCTCCCTGTTGTCGGTGGGCCTGCCCAACACCCTGATCCTCGCCGTGGCCTCCGGCATCCTTGGTTCCCTGCTGGGACTGCTGCTGGCCATGATGGGAATCTCACGGAACGCCGGTGCGCGTTGGGTTGCCCGCATCTACACCGACATTTTCCGTGGCCTCCCGGCCATCCTCGTGATCCTGGTGATCGGCATCGGCCTGAGCCCGATTGCCCGGGAAATCACGGGCTCGCGGAACCCGTACCCGTTGGGCATCCTGGCCCTGACCCTGGTTGCCGCCGCGTACATTGGCGAGATCTTCCGATCAGGCATCCAAAGTGTTGAAAAAGGCCAGCTTGAGGCGTCGAGGGCGCTCGGGTTCAGCTACGGCAGTTCCATGCGCCTGGTGGTGGTGCCTCAGGGTATCCGCCGCGTCCTTCCCGCCCTGGTGAACCAGTTCATCTCGCTGCTGAAGGACTCCTCCCTGGTGTTCATGCTGGGCCTTGCTGCCTCGGACCGGGAGATCTTCCGGATCGGTAACGATGCCATGGCGAACACGGGCAACCTCTCGCCGCTGGTGGCTGCGGGTGTCCTGTACCTGATCCTGACCGTCCCGCTCACCCACTTCGTCAACTTCATCGATAACCGGCTCCGCACGGGCCGGCCGGAGAAGAAGGAACCCGACGACGCGGCAGCACCTATCGGCAAGGGGGCACAAGCATGACGGAATTCGCTTCCGGAACCCTGACCGGCAAGAACCTTCACCTTTCGTTCGGACACAACCACGTCCTGCGCGGCATCGACCTGCACGTCGAGAAGGGCACCACCGCTTCGGTGATCGGCCCATCGGGTTCGGGCAAGTCCACCCTGCTGCGGGTCATGAACCGGTTGATCGAACCGGACCAGGGCGACATCCTGCTGGATGGCCGCTCGGTCCTGAAGGACAACCCGGACGAGCTGCGCCAGCGGATCGGCATGGTTTTCCAGCAGTTCAACCTCTTCCCGCACAAGACGGTGGCGGAGAACGTGACGCTGGCCCTGCGCAAGCTGCGGAAGCTGCCCAAGGACCAGGCGCGTGCCGAGGCCCTGGAGCAGCTGGACCTGGTGGGATTGAAGCACAAGGCGGATGTCCGGCCGGCCAACCTTTCCGGCGGCCAGCAGCAGCGCGTCGCGATCGCCCGGGCGCTGGCCATGAAGCCCGAAGTCATGTTCTTCGACGAGGCCACATCAGCTTTGGACCCCGAGCTGGTAAAGGGTGTCCTGGCGCTGATGACAGACCTGGCCAAGGGTGGCATGACCATGGTGGTGGTAACGCACGAGATGGGCTTCTCCCGGAACGTGTCGGACACCGTGACATTCATGGACGCCGGCGTGGTGGTGGAGTCCGGCCCGCCGGAGCAGATCTTCACGTCTCCCGCCACGGACCGGCTGAGGGGCTTCCTCTCGGACGTCCTCTAGCCTCAGCTACACAAGAAAGATCCCCGGTTGCGCCGCAGCCGGGGATCTTTCCTTATGGTTTGGGCCGTGCGTCCGACGCTTGTTCGCAGGACCCCGCCGTCAAGGCAGGGTCCCGGGAACAAGGCTCAGGGAAGCGCACGACGCCGGCCCTCGCCAATGGGGGACACCTCGCCTGACGCGGGACCAGCCTGCGCGGGACCGGCCAGGGCGGGACTGTCCACCCACGGGACTGGCCCGGGCGGAAACTAGCCCTGCGCGGCTGCGGCAGCCCTGGCCGCGGCGGGCAGGGCATCGAAGATCCGGTTCATGGCAGCGTCGTCGTGCGCGGCGGACAAGAACCAGGCCTCGAAGACGGACGGGGGCAGGTACACGCCGGACTCCAGCATCGAGTGGAAGAACGGGGCGTAGCGGAACGCCTCCTGGCCCTGCGCATCTGCGTAGTTGTGGACCCCGTGGGCCGAGGTTCCGAACGCCACCGAGAAGAGGTTCCCGGCGAACTGGATGGAGTGGTCCACGCCGGCTGCGTCCAGCGCCGTGGACAGGGCGGACGACAGTTCCAGTGACCGCACGTCGATGTAGGAGTACACATCACGGGTCGCGTGGGTCAGGGTGGCCACGCCGGCTGCCATCGCCACGGGGTTTCCGGAGAGTGTCCCGGCCTGGTAGACCGGGCCGGTGGGCGCGAGGTAATCCATGACGTCGGCACGTCCGCCAAGGGCCGCCGTCGGCATTCCGCCGCCGATGACCTTCCCGAAGGTGAGCAGGTCCGGCGTCCACGGGTCTGCTGCGTCCGGAGCGCCGCCGGTGAGCCCCCAGTATCCGGAGTAGCCGGTGCGGAAGCCGGTCAGGACTTCGTCCACGATGAGCAGCGCGCCGTGCTCCCGGGTGATCTGGGAGAGGCCCAGGTTGAAGCCCGCGCCGGGCGTGACCACGCCCATGTTGGCGGGGGCTGCCTCGGTGATGACGGCCGCGATGTTGGGCCCGTGGGTGGCGAACGCCTCTTTAACGGCCGCGAGGTCGTTGTAGGGCAGGACCAGGGTTTCGGCCGCGGTTGCCTCGGTGACACCGGCCGAACCGGGCAGGGCGAGGGTTGCCACGCCGGAGCCTGCGGCGGCCAGCAGCCCGTCAAGGTGTCCGTGGTAGCAGCCGGCGAACTTGATGATGAGGTTGCGGCCGGTGAACCCGCGGGCAAGCCGGACGGCGGTCATGGTGGCCTCGGTTCCGGTGGAGACCATGCGGAGCCGCTCGACGGCGGGGACGCGTTCCATGACGATTTCGGCCAGGTTGGCCTCGTCCGGAGTGGAGGCGCCGAAGGACAGGCCGCGGTCCACTGCAGCGTGGACCGCGTCAAGCACGGCTGGATGGGCGTGGCCCAACAGGGCCGGACCCCATGAGCACACCAGGTCCACATACTCGTTGCCGTCGGCGTCCATCAGGTACGGGCCCTTGGCCGAGACCATGAACCGGGGCGTTCCGCCGACCGACCCGAAGGCCCGGACCGGCGAGTTGACCCCGCCCGGCATCAGCTTGCGGGCGCGGTCGAAAAGTTCCTCGTTGCGAGGGGTGCTGGAAGTCATGGTTCCTATTCTCTCAGTTTGCCGGCGCTCCGGGTGCCGCCCTGGTCAGCTGCCTGCAGTGCCGGGGCCGGCGTCGCGGGGCGTCAGCAGGCGGCGCGGAAGGTCAGCCGGCGACGGCTTCTGCCACCCGGGGCGCAACCGCCGTGCCGAGCAGTTCGATGGAGCGCATCATGGCCGCATGTGGCAGCGGTCCGTTGCTGTACTTGAAGTCGAAGCGGTCCACGCCCAGGTTCCGTTTCAGCTGGACGATCTTGCGCGCCACCGTGTCCGGGGAGCCGACGTACAGGGCGCCTTCCGGGGCGCACAGGGCGTCAAACTCGCCGCGACCTGCCGGACCCCAGCCGCGTTCGGCACCGAGCCGGTTGCGCAGGGCCAGCCAGTGCGGGAAGAACTCCTCCCGCGCCTGCTCGTCCGTGGCAGCGACATGCCCCGGCGAGTGCGTGGCCACCTGCTGCATGGGACGTCCGTACTTGCCCATGGCCTCTCGGTAGAGGTCCGCCAGCGGGCTGAAGGCACGCGGCTGGCCACCGATGATGGCGAAGATGATCGGGTACCCGTACTGGGCGCACCGCAGGACTGATTCGGGTGTGCCGCCCACGCCAATCCACGTGGGCAGCAGGTGGTGTTCGAGCGGCGGGTAGACGCTCAGCCCGTGCAGTGAGGGACGGGTCCGCCCTTCCCAATGCACGGGTTTCTGCGCCCGCACCTTGGCAAAAAGCTCCAGCTTTTCCTCGAAGAGGACCTCGTAGTCGGCCAGGTCAAGGCCGAAGAGCGGGAACGATTCCACGAAGGATCCGCGCCCCAGCATGACTTCGGCGCGGCCGTCCGAGATCGCATCCACCGTGGAGAATCGCTGGAACACCCGGATGGGATCGTCCGAGCTCAGCACGGTCACGGCGGAGCCGAGCCGGATCCGGGACGTGCGCGCCGCGGCTGCGGCCAGGAAAACCTCCGGCGCGGACACGGCGTAGTCCTTGCGGTGGTGCTCCCCCACACCAAAGGCATGGAGTCCGACGGCGTCGGCAAGTTCCGCCTGCTCCAGCAGATGGCGGAGGACCTGGGCGTGCGGTTGGGGGCTGCCGTCCGGATTCGTGCCGACATCGCCGAAAGTGTTCAGGCCCAGGAGGATGCGGTTCCCGCCCACTGGGGCTGTTGGGGAAGCGGCCGGCGATTCCGGGACAGATCCTTCGCCGGAAGTCCCGGTCATCGGGCTTCCTTCAGCCAGCCGGCGAGCTCGGCGGCCCAGTAGGTCAGCACCATGTGGGCGCCCGCCCGGCGGATGCCGAGGACGGACTCGGCAATGGCTGCCTTGCGGTCGATCCAGCCGTTGGCGGCAGCGGCTTCGATCATCGCGTACTCGCCTGAGATCTGGTAGGCCGCCACCGGCACGGGGCTCATGGCGGCGACGTCAGCCACAATGTCCAGGTAGCTCATGGCAGGCTTGACCATGATGATGTCCGCGCCTTCCGCAAGGTCCAGTTCCACCTCACGCAGTGCCTCGGTGCGGTTGCCGGCGTCCATCTGGTAGGTCCGCCGGTCGCCCTTGAGCTGCGAATCCACAGCTTCCCGGAACGGCCCGTAGAACGCCGAAGCGTATTTCGCCGAGTAGGCGATCACCGAGGTGTTTGCGTGGCCGGCGTCGTCGAGGGCTGCCCGGATGGCGGCGATCTGGCCGTCCATCATGCCGGATGGCCCCAGCATGTGGGCGCCGGCCTCGGCCTGGGCAACGGCCATCCTGGCGTAGATTTCCACGGTGCGGTCGTTGTCGACGTACCCGTCGGCGTCGAGCACTCCGCAGTGGCCGTGGTCGGTGAATTCATCCAGGCAGACGTCGCTCATGATGACCAGGTCATCGCCGACTTCGGCACGGACATCGCTGATGGCCTTGTTCAGGACACCCTCCGGGTCGAGGGAAGCGGTCCCTTCGGCGTCGCGGGTTTCCGGGATGCCGAAGAGCATGATGCCGCCCAGGCCAAGTTCGACCGCCTCGGCCGCAGCCCGCTTAAGGGAGTCGGTGGTGTGCTGCACCACGCCTGGCATGGACGTAATGGGGTTCGGCTCGGTGAGCCCTTCGCGGATGAAGGCAGGAAGGATGAGTTCGGCGGGGGCCAGCCGGGTTTCGGCGGTGAGCCGGCGCATGGCGGGGGTGGTGCGCAGGCGGCGGGGGCGTTGGCTGGGGAAAGTCATGGATGCTGTCCTTCAGGTTGTTGCGTGAATGCTGCTGCGGCGGGTGGTCTGCCCGGTCAGGGTGGGGTGAGGGCTTTCACGACGGCGGCCACCAGCCCCTCCGGCGTGGGCTCCTCCGCCACCGCGGCCACAGGCAGGTCCAGCGCGGCCGCCTGTTCCGCCGTCGAACGTCCGATGGCCACGATCCGGCAGCCGGCCAACGGTGACAGGGCGGCAAGGCGGCGCACGGCGCTCGGGGATGCGGCCACCACCGCGGAGATTTGTCCGCCGTCGATTTCAGCCGCTGCGACTTTGGGTGTGAGCAGCGTGTACGACGCCGTCGCTTGGCCGGCGCCGGCGTCTTCCGGCTGCACGGCGAGCCTGCGTTCCGCTGCCGCCGGGAAGTCGACCGTGCGGTAGGCCGTTACCGCTGTGACGTCACTGCCGCGGTGGGCCAGTCCGTCAGCCAATGTGGCGGCGGCAATGTCGGCCTGGGGCAGCAGGACCCTGCCGCGCCCGGTCCAGGCTTCCAGGAAGCCCGCGGCCGACTGTTCCCCGGCCGGCGTCAGTTCCACTGCCAGGCCCTGGGATTCCAGGATCCTGCGGGTGGCGGGTCCGATCGCCCCGATCCTGGTGGCCTGAGGGACCAGGCGGCCCAGTTCCAGTCCGCGTTCCGCTGCCTTTTCCATCAGGACGTGGACGGTGGTGGCGCTGCTGACCACCAGCCAGTCGAAGGCACCGGCGGCCAGTGCGTCGCAGGCTACGTCCAGGGCATGCTGGTCAGGCGCGCGTTCAAAGTCGATCAGCGGCAGCAGGACGGGCGTGGCTCCTGCCCGGGCCAGCGCCTGGACAAGCGCCGCCGACCGTTCCGGGCTGCGGGTTACCAGGACGCGGGCTCCGCTGAGCGGTCCGTGCTGGCAGGGTGCGCTGGAAGGCATCGTCATCGCCGGGTCAGGAGGCCTGGAGGTCGGCAATGTCGGCGGCTCCGCCGGCAAGGAGGACTTCGGCCAGTTCAATGCCCAACAGCGTCGCGCCCACGTCGGTAAGCCCGTCCGTGGCGCGTTTGTCCCGGACGGAAGCTTTCCCGTCCACGGCACACACCACGGCTTCCAGGTGGAGCATGCTGCCTTTGCGGTACGCGTAGGCACCGACGGGAGCGGCGCAGCCGGCTTCGAGCCTGGCCAGCAGGGCACGTTCCGCGGTGACGGCCAGCCGGGTGTCGGGGTCGTCGAGGGCGGCAAGGGCCTGCGCCAGCACTTCCTGGGATCCCTCTGTTGATCCGGGTTTGTGCGGCGCGTCGGCGGTCCGGCACTCGATGGCGAGCGACCCCTGGCCAGCGGCCGGGAGCATCACATCGGGTTCAAGGTATTCGCTGACGGCGTCCAGCCGGCCGATGCGCTCCAGTCCCGCTGCGGCCAACACCACGGCATCGAGATCGCAGGACTTCCCGGCAACCACCTCGGCGGTGGTGTTGCCGGGCAGTCCGGGGACCCGGCCCAGTCGGGTGTCCACGTTGCCGCGGATATCCACGATCTCCAGGTCGGCGCGCGCGGCCCGCAACTGGGCTGCGCGCCGCGGCGAACCCGTCCCCACCTTGGCGCCCGCGGGAAGGTCGGCAAGCTTGAGTCCGTCCCTGGCGCACAGCACGTCGCGGACATCCACGCGTTTGGGCGTCGCCGCAAGGCTCAGGCCCACTGCGGCTCCCGTGGGCAGGTCCTTCAGGGAGTGCACGGCGACGTCGCATTCGTCGCGCAGCAAGGCGTCGCGCAAAGCGGCCACGAATACGCCCGTGCCGCCCATCTGCGAGAGCGGTCCGGTGAGGACGTCGCCGTCGGTGCGGATGTGGACGAGCTCCACGGGGAAGCCTCCGACGGCGGCGAGCTGGTCCGCGGTCTGCTGCGTCTGGGTCAGGGCAAGCTTGCTGGCCCGGGTACCGATGCGGACCGTCACTGCTGCACTGCTTCCCCGGTTTGGCCCGACGCGGTGTCGGATCCGGCGGCCGGATACGGGTCGTGCCCGGTACCGACGGTCGTGTCCGCTCCTGCGATGGTGGGTTTCTCGCCACGGAAGTTTGCGCAGCAGCCGGGGCGGCACACGTCGTACCAGGGCCCTAGGCCGGTCTGCGCCGGGCGGTCGCTGATGTTGTTGGCCAGCGTGCGTTCGGAGATCAGGTCCACCAGCCCGTTGACGAACTTCCGGTGCGTGCCCGGAGTGGGGACGCGGGTAGCCGCCAGCCCAAGGTTGGCACAGGTTTCCAGGGCCTCGGTGTCCAGGTCCCAGACAACCTCCATGTGGTCGCTGACGAAGCCGAGCGGAACGATGACGATTCCCTTGGTGCCCTTGCCTGCGAGTTCCTCAATGGCGTCGTTGATGTCGGGTTCGAGCCACGGCACGTGCGGGGCACCGGACCGCGACTGGTACACCAGCGACCAGTCCGCGGTGAGTCCGGATTCTTCCTTCACGCGCTCAATGACAGCAGCGGCGGTGGCAAGGTGCTGCGCCACGTAGGCGGAGCCTTCCTCGAATTCGCGCGGTTCGCCCTCGGACCGGCCGGCAGCCTCGGCGTCCCGGGTGGGGATGGAGTGGGTGGCGAACAGGATCTGGACCGGAGCGTCGGGGGTACCTGCATCGGCCAGCTTGGCGCGGACCTCCGCGAGGCCCGCGGCGGTGCCTTCAATGAAAGGCTCAACAAAACCGGGGTGGTCGAAGTACTGGCGGACCTTATCCACTTCGAGGCGGCCGTCCAGGCCGGTGTCCGTCAGGGCCATGCCGATGTCCTCGCGGTACTGGCGGCAGCTGGAATAACAGGAGTAGGCACTGGTGGTGACCATCAGCAGGCGGCGGTGCCCGGCGTCGTACGCGTCCTGCAGCGTCTCCGGGATGTACGGCGCCCAGTTGCGGTTGCCCCACAACACTGGCAGTTCGATGCCGCGGGCAGCGAGTTCAGCCTCGAGTGCGGCCTTCAGCTCGCGGTTCTGCTGGTTAATGGGGCTGATGCCGCCGTTGGCACGGTAGTGGTGCGAAACTTCCTCGAGCCGTTCGTCGGGGATCCCGCGGCCGCGGGTGACGTTGCGGAGGAACGGGATGACGTCGTCCTGGCCCTCGGGCCCGCCGAAGGAGGCGAGGAGGACGGCGTCGTAATTCTTGGGAGCCATGCGGCCGGCCTCGGTGACGGGATTGGCGGCGGCGGTCTGGGGGTCGAGCGGGCTCATGCGAGTACCTCGGCTACTTCCTCGGCGGAGACCCGGCGTCCGGTGTAGAACGGGACCTCTTCACGGACATGGTTCCGCGCTTCGGTGGCACGGAGGTGGCGCATAAGGTCCACGAGGTCAACCAGTTCGGGGGCCTCAAGGCCAAGGATCCATTCCCAGTCGCCCAGGGCGAAGGAGGAAACCGTGTTGGAAATGACCTGCGGGAACTCGCGGCCAAGGAGTCCGTGTTCGCGCAGCATTCCGCCGCGTTCCTCCTCGGGCAGGATGTACCACTCGTAGGAGCGGACAAACGGGTAGACACACAGCCATTCGGCCGGGGCGACGCCGCGTGAGTAGGCCGGGGTGTGGTTCTTGGCGAACTCTGCTTCGCGGTGGACGCCCATGGCGGACCAGACAATCTCCGTGCCCGCGAAAAGGTTGCTGCGGCGGATGTCGCGGATGGCCTGCTGCAGGGCCTCCGGCTTGGAGCCGTGGAGCCACACCATCACGTCGGCGTCGGCGCGCATGGCTGAGACGTCGTAGCTTCCGCGGTGCGTGACACCGGCGGCGGCGAGCCGTTCCAGCAGCGTTTCGAACTCAACTGCAGCATCGGCGCTGCGGGCAACCTGCCCTGACCGCTTAAAGACCGTCCAGAGGGTGAAGAACTGCTCGGCTGATTCTTCGGTTTTAGTGACAGATTCGGCAGAAGTGTGGCTCATGGTTACAAGTTTGCCCCTTCGGTACCGCCAAGTCGAAACCGGAGACTTCTACGGCGTGTAGAAGTGCTTAATGTCACAGACGCCGCAGCCTCCGGTGCCGGCGGAGCGCCCGTCAGGGCTTGCGAAGACGCAGGTAAACGAGGCCCGCGGCGCCGCCCACGGCAACCAGCCCTATGCCCAGCCACACCACAGCCGTCTGCATTCCCGACTGCGCCGGCGTCAGCGTGCCGGTACTGCGCACGGTGCTGCTGGCAGCGGCACTGCCGGGCAATGTTGCGGCCCGGGGCACGCGCGTGTCCGCAACCTGTCCAAGCCCCCTCGCCGCAGATGCCAGCCGGTCCGCACCCGGCGACCCGGCAGTGCCCGAAGCACCGTCAGCGGAAGCGCTGCTGCCGGGAACGGCTTCGGCGGACCGGGCGGCGCCGTCCGTGGACGAGGGCCGGGCGGCCGCCGGGGCAACCGTCGTTGCGGGAACCTGCGGCGCCTGCGGCCGGGGAACGGCCGGAGCCTGCCGGGCCGCCTGGAGCTCGGGGACGGCCTGCGATTGGCGGGATTCCGGTGCGGCCTGCGTGGTGGCGTCACCGGCAGGTGCCACGGCGGTTTCCGATGGACCGTTCGGGGTGCCGGACGGCAGCGGCAGGGGCAAGTCCGGAAGCGGAACCGGCGGGAGGGTCACGGCCGGCGCCGTCAGTGCCCTGGCAGTGGACGTGGGAGCAACGGTGGCACTGGCCGTGGGAGAAACACTGGCCGTCGCAGTCGCAGTCGCCGTCAGGGATGCCTGCACCGCCGGGACCAGCGACGCCGGCACCGGAGTAACGGCGGAGGCTGCCGTCCGCCGGCGGGTGTCCTTGGCCGCCGCGGTTTCACGGGATTGGCCGGATTCCTTGGCATCCCCGGAGCCGATCGTGAGGGACACATCCACAGGCAGGGAACCCGCGCCCAGCGTGGCTGACGCGGTGCTGTCGCCGGGGTCAGGCGTCGCGTGGGACGCTTGGGACGCCTGCGCGCCTGTGGTGAGAACCAGTACCGCTCCGACTGCGGCTGCTGCTGCGCTGCGTCGGATTCCCCCATGGATACCGGTCCGGGATGTTGAAAGCTCGGACCTGTGTTGAACCATGGTCATCGACCCTAACCAAAGCCTGCAGGCAAAGGAAAGTTTGCAACCGCCGCCGCTGCATGCGCGGGTGGGACCCAAAGCTGTGGCCGCCCTCCTGACCAGCGGCGATGGTCAGGACAGCAGGTTTCGCAGCTGCGTCCGGGTGTCGGACACCACGGCTGCCAGGCCGTTGCCGGCCACCCAGCCGCCCACGACGGCCAGGGCGCCGGTGGCCGAGCAGGCGTCCCGGATGGACGCTGCCCGGGCACGGTGCCCTACCGCGGCAAACGGCAGCGAGCCACGCCAGCGGACCACGTCCCAGTCCACAACGTCACTGCGCCGGATGGGAACTTCCAGCAGTGCCGAGGCGTCGTGCAGGGCAGCTGCGAGCAGTTCCTCATCGGTCTCCGGACCGCGCTGCTTCTCTGGCCCGCCGTCGCCGTCGGCCCTCCCGTAGGACAACCGCACCACGTGCCGGCCCGGCCCGGCGGCTTCGCGCAGCCATTCCCATTTTCCTGTGGCGTGCGTCAACGCCTTCGCGCCGATGCCGGGCGTTTGGGGCGCCACCAGGACGCCGGTGCCGCGCGGGCGGTTGTCCAGCGCTGCATTGCCAATGACCAGGGTCACCAGCTTCACGTCAGGACCGGCGCCCGGCTTCTTTCCTGCGATTCCCGGAACGGACGGCGCCAGGAGGTCGACGGCGGCGGGACCGTCGGTGGCCACCACCAGGACGGCGGCGTCGTAGGTTGTTTCCCCGGCGGTTACCCGCCATCCCCCGGACGTGCGGTCCGCGGATTCGGCGCGGGTACCCCTCAGGAGGGTCACTCCCCTGTCGGCGAGGTCTGCCACCAGCGCGTCGGTCAGCGTGTGCATGCCGCCCTTGAGTCCGGCGACGGCGGAGCCGGCTTTTGCGGGGCCGCCGGCCTTGCCCCTGCGCTGCGCGGAAACCGCGGCAGCGAGGGAACCCTCCCGGCGCAGTCCGGCACGGAGACCGGGCGCCACCATGTCGACGTCGAGCATCCCCGGATCCGCTGAATGGACGCCCCCCACCACCGGCGCCACCAGCCGTTCCAGGACGCGCTTGCCCATCCGCGCGCGGACCAGCGCAGCCACGCTTGTTACGTCAGTTCCGGCACCCACCGACGCCGGAAGGAAGCGGTCCGCTGAGGCCCGGAGCGCACCGAGCAGGCCCAGGGACCGCCGGACTTCCGGGTCCCACGGATTGGCCGGGATACCCAGGACACCGGTCTTCGGCAGTTCGCGGGGGCCTTCGGGCAGCTGCACCCACGCGCCGCCCGGCCGGGGCTGCACGATGTTGATGTCCAGCGCGAGTTCGGCGGCGAGGGAGGCGACGGCGTCGGACCTGGTGGCGAACGATTCTGCCCCGCTGTCCAGGTTGATTCCGGCCACAGTATGGCTGCCGACGCAGCCGCCCCAGGCGCCGCTTTCCTCGAGCACCGTCACCCGGTAGCCCGCTGCGGCGAGTTCCCTGGCGGCGAGCAGGCCGGATATTCCCCCGCCCACCACCAGCGCCTGGCTGGCTTCTGCCGGCGAGCTGTGCACGCGGCTACTCCGGGGAGATGGAATGGATGAGTTTGACCACGCGGGTCAGGACGTCCGGGTCGGTTTCCGGCGGGACGCCGTGGCCGAGGTTGAGGACGTGGCCGGGTGCCCCGGCTCCGGCGGCAATGACTTCGCGGACGTGAGCTTCGAGGACGTCCCACGGAGCAGACAGCAGGGCGGGATCAATGTTGCCCTGGAGAGGTACGGAGCCGCCCAGCCGGCGGTTGGCTTCGTCGAGCGGCAGGCGGTAGTCCACGCCCACCACATCCACCCCGACGTCACGCATGGCAACGAGGAGTTCTGAGGTGCCGGTTCCGAAGTGGATCAGCGGTGCGCCAAGGTGGCGGACGTGGTCAAGGGCACGCGAGGATGCCGCCGCCACGAACCGCTGATAGTCAGCAAGGCCCAGCGAGCCTGCCCATGAATCGAAGAGCTGGGCCGCGGATGCCCCGGCTTCGAGCTGGGCGCGCAGGAAGAGGCCGGACGCGTCGGCAGCCCAGTTAGCCAGGGCGTTCCAGGTTTCCGGATCGGCGTGCATCATGGTGCGCGGGCCCAGGTGGTCGCGGGAGGGCTTGCCTTCCACCATGTAGGCGGCCAGCGTGAAGGGTGCGCCGGCAAAACCGATCAGGGGCGTCTTGCCCAGTTCGGCGACGGTGAGCCGGACGGCTTCGCGGATGGGTTCCAGGGCTTCCCAGGTCAGCTTCGGGAGGGCGGCCACATCTGCTGCCGTCCGGACAGGCTTGTCCAGCACGGGGCCGACCCCGGGGACAATGTCTACGCCCACGCCGGCCAGCTTGAGCGGGATCACGATGTCCGAGAAGAAGATGCCTGCGTCCACGTCGTGCCGGCGGACGGGCTGGAGGGTGATTTCCGAGGCCAGTTCGGGCCGGAGGCAGGAATCCAGCATGGCGATGCCTTCGCGGACCTTCAGGTATTCCGGCAGCGAACGCCCGGCCTGCCGCATGAACCAGACGGGACGGCGGGACGGCTTGCCGCCCCGGTAGGCCGTGATCAGCGGGGAGTCTGCGGTGCGGCCATCCATGAGCGGATGGTCTGCGGCGAGTGTGCCGGCAGCGGAGACGGCGGGGCTAGGAGTCATGCCTTCGATTGTGCCCAAAATCAGCCGCAAAAGATAACGACAGGCTGTCACGGATGGGCCCTGCCGCCGCCCGGTGGCAGGAATCACAGCCCCTCATGGGCCATCTTCGGCGTACCCGTTGTTCTACGGAGCTGCGAAAAAGCTATGATAGGTCTGCTGTGGTTCTTTTTTCATTGGTGGCTACACACGCCGACATCGATCTTGAGACCGTTGCTCAGTTGAGCAACGGTTCCTCTGGGATTGCCGCTACCGTGCTCTCCGGCTCGCCGGCAGTGTCCGGGGCCGTGGTCCTGGCTACCTGCAACAGGTACGAAATCTACGGCGAGGCTCCGAATACGGACGACGTCGAGGCCGCCCGTGCTGCCCTCGTGGCCCAGATCAGCGCCAAGAGCGGGCTCGCCGAACCACTCGTATCCCGCTCCTTCAGCACCAGGACCGGCCCCGAAGTGACCCGGCACCTCTTCGCCGTGAGTGCGGGACTCGACTCCGCCGTCGTGGGCGAACGCGAAATCGCCGGCCAGGTGCGGCGCGCCCTGATCACGGCCCAGCATGAAGGCACCGCCAGCTCCGGGCTGGTCCGGCTTTTCCAGGCCGCCTCCAAGACCGCCAAGGACGTAGGCGCCCAGACCGCACTCGGCTCGCGGGGCCTGTCCATCGTGTCCGTAGCCCTGGACCTCGCAACCGATCTCTCCGAAAATCCTGACTGGTCCGCCAAGAAGGTTGTCGTTTTTGGCACCGGTGCGTACGCCGGCGCCACCATGGCACTGCTGCGTGAACGCGGCTGCACCGACGTGTCGGTCTTCTCCTCGTCCGGCCGTGCCGAAGGGTTCGTCGCAACCCGGGGAGGCACAGCCCTGGACGCTGACTCGCTCCGACCGGCCGTGGCCGCTGCGGATGTCATGATCGGCTGCAGCGGTTCCGATACCCGCGTTGAAGCCGACGAACTGGCGCAGGTCCGTGCCGGCTCCGCCCAGCCGCTGATCGCCATCGACCTTGCCCTCACCCACGACTTCGATCCCGCGGTGGGCGAACTCGATGGCGTGGAACTGCTGACGCTCGAATCCGTGCGCCTCGCGGCGCCGCAGGAGCAGGCCGAATCGCTGGCGCAGGCCAGCGGCATCGTCAAGGGCGCTGCCAAGGCGTTCGAGCAGGAACGCGAAGCCCGGTCCGTGGACTCGGCCATCGTTGCGCTCCGCCGGCACACCATGGACGTCCTGGACGCCGAAATGGAAAAGGTCCGCGCCCGGCACGGCTGCACTGCAGCGGCCGAGGAAGTGGAGTTTGCCCTGCGCCGGATGGTGAAGCAGCTGCTGCACGTACCCACGGTGCGCGCCCGCGAGCTCGCCGCGAACGGCCAGCAGGACGATTATGTGGCGGCCCTGGAAGCGCTCTACGGCATAACCGTGGAACAGCCGGGGACAGCAGCTCCCGCAGCCGGCCAGGCTGAATGCCCGGTGGACCACAAGGGCCTCGAAAGCGCCTGACCCTCCCAACTTTGCAGTATCTAATATGGCTCCTAAACCGCCGGTTTAGGAGCCATATTAGATTGGGCAACGGGTCAGTAAACGGGCTTTTCCGGCTCCACCTCACGCACCCAGGAGAGAATGCCGCCGTCGAGATGGCTCACGCGCCGGTACCCTGCCTTCTGCGCCGCGGCCAGGACGTTCGCCGAGCGGGTGCCTGCCTTGCACAGGAACACGATGTCCCGGTCCTGGGCAATCTCCGCCCAGGCTTCCCCCGCCAGGATCCTTCCCTGCGGAATGAGCACGGCGCCCTCGATCCGGACGATCTCAAACTCACCCGGCTCGCGGACGTCCACCAGGTCGAAGTCCTTCAGCCCGGCCTTCCGTGAGGCCAGCATGGTGGCGAGCTGGGCGGCGGTGACGGTGTGTTCGGTGTCCGCCGGCGCCTGGGGCTCGATGCCGCAGAACGCCTCGTAGTCGGTCAGTTCGGTGATGGGAGCAGCGGCAGGGTCCTTGGACACCCGGATCTCACGCCAGCTGCCGCCCAGGGCGTCGTACAGCGCCACCCGTCCCAGCAGGGAGCGCCCGACGCCGGTAATAAGCTTCACTGCCTCTGTCACCATCAGTGATCCCACCGCCGCGCACAGCATGCCGAAGACGCCGCCCTCGCCGCAGGAAGGAACAGACCCGGCTGGCGGCGCCTCCGGGTAGAGGTCGCGGTAGGTGGGTCCGTGCTTTTCCCAGAAGACGCTCACCTGGCCGTCGAACCGGAAGATTGAGCCCCATACATACGGCTTTCCCAGGATCGCGGCAGCATCGTTGACCAGGTAGCGGGTGGCGAAATTGTCTGCGCCGTCCAGGATGAGGTCGTAATCGGCAAACAATTCGAGCGCGTTGGATGCGTCCAGCCGGACCTGGTGCAACCGGACGTCCACGAGTGGATTCAGGGCGGCGATGGCGTCGCGGGCCGATTCGATCTTCGGCCGTCCGACGTCTGCCACACCGTGGATGACCTGGCGCTGGAGGTTGCTCAGGTCCACGGCGTCATCGTCGATGATCCCCAGTGTTCCTACCCCCGCGGCTGCGAGGTAGAGCAACGCGGGCGAGCCCAGCCCGCCGGCGCCGATAACCAGTACTTTCGCGTTCTTGAGCCGCCGCTGCCCTGTCGAGCCGATTTCCGGAATGATGAGGTGCCGGGAATACCGTTCCACCTCTTCGGACGTGAGTTCCGCGGCGGGTTCCACCAAAGGATCAAGGGAAACTGCTGAAACATTTGCAGCGAACGACGAAGCCATACTTCAATGTATGCCCCGGGGTACCGCCGGGTCATATTACCCCGCAGTAAAGTAGGGGTAACTGCAATGGAAAGAAGGACAACTGTGGTCCATGAAGCACGGGCTGACCGCCCGCCGGCAGCCGAACCGCAAACTTCCTCGCGACCCGCAGGACAACGGTCGGCCCGGCTCCCCCGCGATGAACGGCGGGCACAGCTTCTTTCCGCAGCGCAGGAAGTCTTCGTGGCCAACGGCTACCACGGGGCCGCCATGGATGAGATCGCCGAGACCGCCCATGTCAGCAAGCCGGTCCTGTACCAGCACTTCCCGTCCAAACGCGAGCTGTACCTGGCCCTCCTGGACAGCCACCTGGCATCCCTGACCGACCTGATGCTGGGGGCGCTGAACTCCACCACGGACAATAAGGAACGCGTCCAGGCTGTCATGCGGGCCTACTTCCGGTTCATCGCCAGCGATGACCAGGCCCACCGCCTCGTCTTCGAGTCCGACCTCGTCAACGACCCCGACGTCAGTTCGCGCCTCGAGACTTTCAACCGGACCTTTGCCGATGCCATTGCGCGGGTGATCGCCGGGGACACCAAGCTGCCCCACCTCGAAGCGGAACTGCTGGGCCGCGGCCTTGCGGGGATGGCGCAGGTCAGCGCCCGGTACTGGCTGGAAACGGACGGCAACCTGGATCTCGATGTGGCCAGCGACCTCATCTACCGTTTAGCTTGGCGCGGAATCTCTCGCTTCCCCAAAGAGTCCTAGACTACAAATAGACCATCACCAAAGAACCTGACCGGCTGGGAGGCCCCTGTGGAAATTAAGATCGGCGTGCAGAACGTTGGCCGCGAGATCGTCCTGGAATCAAACCAGGATGCGGAGACCGTGGCCCAGGTTGTGGGGGAAGCCATCAAGGGCGGCGGCGAACTGCGCCTCACCGATGACAAGGGGCGCCTGATCATTGTTCCCGGCAACGCCCTGGGGTACGTGGAAATCGGCGCGGAAGAAGTCCGGCGCGTAGGTTTCGGCCAGTTCTAGCACCGGCCGGAACTGCCCTGCTTCCCTGAGGAGACCCATGCTTTCCCTGATCATTGTTGTGCTGGCCACCGTCGCGGCCGGCTTCATTGTCTGGGCCAATGACAAACGTCATGCCAAGTATGGCGCCGGCCTTCCGGCCGGCGTGGCCGTCGGGGTGGCTGCACTGAGCTGGATCATCCTGATGGCGGCCGGATTCGGTTACCTTCCCGGACGGACGTGGATTCCCTGGGTGCTGCCCATTGTGCTGGGCGCGGCGGCATCCGCCGGGACGGTGCTTGTCCTGGGCCGCACCCGCGCAAGGAACGATACCCATCGGCTGACCGCCATCCTGAGGCGTTAGTCACCGGAACCGGCTGTGGCCGCCACCTTCAACGGTGGCGGCCACAGCCGTTTAATCGGGGCAATCCCCCAGGCGGTTCAGTCCTAAAGCGTCACAGTCCCTGAAGCATCACTGGCTAAAGGAACTCGGCCCGGCCCTCCATGGCGGACGACGCCAGCGCGTGCTCGCGGCGGGGAATCCGCCCGGCCTCCTTCGCCAGCCGGCCGGCGATAACGGCGTGCTTGAATGCCTCACCCATCCGGGCCGGGTTCTGGGCACGGGTCACCGCAGTGGCCAGCAGGACGGCGTCGCACCCAAGTTCCATGGCCAGCGCCGCGTCAGATGCCGTGCCGATCCCGGCGTCCAGGACCACGGGCACGTTGGCACGGGACACGATGAGTTCGATGTTGTGCGGGTTGAGGATCCCGAGTCCGGTCCCGATCGGAGATCCCAGCGGCATCACTGCGGTGGCGCCCAGGTTTTCCAGCCGGAGGGCCAGGACGGGGTCGTCATTGGTGTAGGCAAAGACTTTAAAGCCGCGGTTGACCAGCTGTTCGGTGGCGTCCACCAACTCAACGGCGTCCGGCAGGAGCGTGTGCTCGTCGGCGATGACCTCCAGCTTCACCCAGTCGGTTTCCAGCGCTTCCCGGGCCAGTTCGGCGGTCAGGACGGCGTCCCGCGCAGTAAAACAGCCTGCTGTGTTGGGCAGGACCCGGATCCCGTGGTCCACCAGCAGTTGGAACAGGGAGCCCGATTCTGCGGGTGAGTAGCGCCGCATGGCCACCGTGGTGAGGGACGTTCCGGAGGCCACCAGAGCTGCGCCCAGGCCGTCCAGGCTTGGCGCGCCCCCCGTCCCCATGATGAGCCTCGACTCCAGGGCGACGCCGTCAATAACGAGGGAGTCAGGCCTGCTGGGTGCCGCTGGGGTAAGGGTGGTCGATTCGGTCATCGTGTCAGCCTCCCTGTACTGCGGTGACGAGTTCGACGTCGTCGCCGTCCGCGAGCGCGGTGCCGTGCCATTGGCTGCGGGGCACCACTTCGGAATTGTGCGCCACGGCCACGCCCAGCCTTTGCCCGTCGGTTGCCTGGCCGTCGGCCGCAAGCGCGCGTCCGGTTACTTCGCTCACCAATGCCGTGATGGACGCCCCGTCCGCCACGGTGCGTGGTGCCCCGTTCAGGGTGATGTTCATGCTGTCTCCTTGATGTTGAAGCTGGGGGCCGGGATCCGGCCGGAAAAGCGGTCCGGACGGAACGGCTGCCACCGGGGGTCTGCCTTTCCCTCCATCAGGTCGCGGCAGATGGCGGCCGCGGCCGGCGTGAGGAGAACGCCGTGGCGGAAGAATCCTGTGGCCACGATCAGTCCGGGAATATGGGCTGCGCTGGCGTCTCCCCCATCCGCGGGCACCCTGCCCAGTAGCGGGGCATTGTCCGGGGTGGCCGGGCGGGCCCGCGCGGTGCATTCGAGCAACTCCAACTCTGCGACCGCGGGCACCAGCACCTGGGCGTCGCGAAGCAGCTGGTACACGCCGCCAGCGGACACCGCGCTGGACCCGGTACTCGGCGGCACAGCTCCGGACGCAGTGCCGGCTCCCGCCGGAGCATCCTCCCGCTGGGTGGCGCCTATGACCACGGTTCCGTCCTCGCGTGGAACCAGGTAGACGGGGACACCGCGCACCAGTCCGCGGACTGTGGACGTCAGCAAGGGCTGAAGGTGCTGGGGGACCGCCAGCCGCAGGATGTCGCCGTGCACGGGACGCAACGGTAACCGGAGTCCCGCCGGCAGGTTCTCGAGGGATGCCGCCGCCATGCCGTTGGCCACCACCGTTTCGCCGGCGAGCACCAGTCCGCCTCCGGCAAGCCGGACACCGGCCACGGCGCCATCTGCCCATTCAAGCGCCACAGCCCTGTCCGCCACCGCGAATCCATCCAGCGCGCCGGCAACCGCAGTCCCGGCAACGCCGCTGCTTGCCGGGAGGTGGCTGGCCAGGGCGGCCCGGAAGCACCCTACGAGTCGCCGGGGATCCACCTGGTGGTCCGCAGGAGTGTCCAGTGCGCAGGCGATGGCGGGGCTGAGCAGCGGTTCCCGGCGCCGGGCCTCGCGGACCGTCAAGGGTTCCACGGCGAGTCCGTTGGCCTGCTGCACGCCGCGCAGGTCCATCAGTGCCTGCCGGTCGCCGGCGTCGGCGCCAACGGCGAGCGTGGGCGTCGCCAGGTATCCGGAACCGCGGCCTGACACGCGGGAAAGGTCCGCGGCGAACTGCGGCCAGCGCTCCGATGCATCCAGCATGAGGCCCAGGAGCTCTTCCTCCTGGTAATGCAGCTCGCTGACGGGGGCCAGCATGCCTGCCGCCGCCCAGCTGGCTCCGGAGCCCGGTGCATCGTCTATCAGCACCACTGACCGGCCTGAGCGCCTGGCCTCCCAGGCTATGCCGTGGCCAATGACGCCTCCGCCGATCACTGCTACGTCGGCAGAAATTGTTGGAACGACGGAGGAGCTTGCGATGGTGTCCGGAGGGCTTTCGGGGATGCCCATGGTGTCTCCTTCCCTACGCCGGTATTAACCGGATCAGGTCAAGCGGTCGGCTCTGACGCCCTCTCAGCCCGGCGCTTTGTGACAGCTGCCACGGGCTCCCGCAGTACGAGGCAAGTGTAGAGGAACTAGGCTTGCAGCCATGAATGTGTCCCACTCCCCTGCCCCCGCCGCGGCGCCCGGCACCGATGCCTTCACCACTGCGGCCGGTAACGGCGCACTGAAAGCCGCACGCCTGTACCTCTGCACGGATGCGCGCCGCGGCCGGGGCGACTTCGCCGGGTTCGTGGACGCGGCGTTCGAAGGCGGCGTGGACATTATCCAGCTGCGGGACAAGTCCATCGAGGCGGCCGAGGAGCTGGACCTGCTGGCGGTCCTCAAGGAGTCGGCCCAGCGGCACGGGCGGCTGTGGGCCGTCAACGACCGGGCGGACATTGCGGTCCTTTCCGGTGCCCCGGTCTTCCACGTGGGCCAGAAGGACCTTCCGGTAGCAGCCGCGAGGACGCTGCTCAACGGCAACGCCGCCATCGGCCTGTCCAGCCACACGCCGGAACAGGTGGATGCCGCCCTGGCCGACGCCGCAGGACCTGCCGGCCTCGACTACTTCTGCGTGGGCCCGCTCTGGGCCACCCCCACCAAACCCGGCCGGGCCGCCGTCGGCCTGGACCTGGTGAAGCATGCGGCCGCGAAGGCCCCCAGTGATGTGCCGTGGTTCGCCATCGGCGGCATCGACCACTCCAACGTGGACCAGGTGGTCGCGGCCGGGGCCACAAGGATCGTGGTGGTCCGCGCCATCACCGATGCTGCCGATCCTGCTGCCGCCGCTGCCTCGCTTCGTTCCGCCCTGGACGCCGCGGCGTCCTGAAGCTGACCGATTCCCTGCGTAATCGGATGACTTGGGGTTAGGCTGATTTTCGTGTCACATCATCGGCTGGCTCCCAACGTCCATGAGCGCACCAATGCCCTGGAAGAGGCCTTGGCCGCGCTGCGGACGGAGCTGGAACTTCCGGGCCCATACCCGGGTGACGCGGTCAAGGACGCCGAGGCCGCGGTGGCCGCGCTGCGCCTGCCGGAGTACGACCTGACCGCGGTGGAGTTCGTCACCATCGATCCCGCGTCGTCCACGGACCTGGACCAGGCCCTCTTCATCGAAACGGACGGCGACGGCGGGTACCACGTCCTGTACGCCATCGCCGATGTCCCCGCGTTCGTGGCGCCCGGCGGACCCCTGGATGCCGAAACCCGGCGCCGGGGCCAGACCTTCTACGCCCCGGACGGGCGCATTCCGCTGCACCCGGAAGTCATCAGCGAGGGCGCCGGCAGCCTCCTGCCGGAACAGGACTGCTCGGCTTTCGTCTGGGATTTCCGGCTCGACGGCAATGCCGAGGTCACGTCCGTCGGTGTCCGCCGGGCCCGTGTTCGAAGCCGCGCGAAACTCAGCTACAAGGGTGCACAAGCTGACCTGGACGCCGGTACTGCCTCTCCCCTGCTTGTCCTGCTGAAGGAAGTGGGGCTCAAGCGTGTCCGCCTGGAACGCGCCCGGAACGGTGCCAGCCTGAACATGCCGGACCAGGAGATCGTCCAACTGCCCGATGGCGGCTACCGCATTGCTGCTGCACCCCAGCTGCCCGTGGAGGACTGGAACGCCCAGATTTCCCTGATGACGGGGATGGCCGCCGCCAAGATCATGCTCGACGCCAAGGTGGGGATCCTGCGCACCATGCCGCCACCGGACGAGCGCTCCCTGCGCCACTTCCGGCTGCAGACGGAGGCGCTGGGCAAAGCCTGGGACGGCGAGGTGGGATACGGCGAATACCTGCGGACCCTTGACCCGACGGACCCCCGACAGCTGGCCATCATGCACTCGGCCGGCATGCTCTTCCGCGGCGCCGGATACACCGCCTTTGACGGCAACGTTCCGGCTGCCCCGATCCAGGCGGCCATCGGCGATGCCTATGCCCACACCACTGCGCCGCTGCGACGCCTGGTGGACCGCTTTGTGCTGGTGACCTGCGAGGCGCTGAGCAACGGAGGTACCGTCCCCGGCTGGGTGCGGGATGCGCTTCCGTCCCTCCCAGAGATTATGGCGGGCTCGGACCAGCTGGCATCCCGGATGGAGCGCATGGCCCTGGATACGGTGGAGGCTGCCCTGCTGGTCAACCACATCGGCCAGGAGTTCGATGCGATTGTGATTTCAGGATCGAAGCCGCAGAAAGAGAACGGCAACGGCAACAACGGGAACGGTAAAAACGGAAACGGCAAAAACGGGAACGGCAAAAACGGGAACGGCAACGGAAACGGGTCCTCAGGGATCATCCAGATCGCCGACCCTGCCGTGACGGCCCGCTGCGCCGGTGAGCTGGAGTCCGGCACCAAGGTCCGGGTCCGCCTGGTGTCGTCGGATATCGCTACCCGGGAAGTGCACTTCGAACTGGTTCAGTGAGCCCGGACCATCCGGTCCCGGCGTTCCCCACGGCGCGGAAACAGGGTTTCCGGGCTGATGCAGCTAGACTGAAGGGGTAGAAACGGATGCCCGGTCGTTGATTTCCTTGATTTGAAACCAACAAGCCCGCCCCTACGCGATCTTGAGATTGACCCGCTGGTCACCAGTGCCAGCATTTAGATAGCCCGCGATCGGCTTCCACTGGAATTGCTTGCGCGCTTCGAGCGTGCTCCGGAACGGCCCAGGCCGGCCCGTTGAGCAGGCAGCGCCCTCGCCCAAATGAATAAGGAAACTCCCTGTGAGTGAATTGCACACGCACCAGCTTCTGACCGATGAGTCCGGCACCGAGACCATCGAGCCCGAAGAAACCATTATTTCGGACGAAAAGCCGCACGAAATCGAAGAAAAGTCGTTCGCCGACTACAACGTCCGCGCCGACATCGTGGAGTCCCTGGCCGACGCCGGGATCACCCACCCCTTCCCCATCCAGGCCATGACCCTGCCGGTGGCACTGTCCGGCCACGACATCATCGGCCAGGCCAAGACCGGCACCGGCAAAACCCTGGGCTTCGGTATTCCCGCGCTCCAGCGTGTGGTGGGCCGCGATGACGCAGGCTTCGACAAGCTGCCCGTCCCCGGCGCCCCGCAGGCCCTGGTGATCGTGCCCACGCGCGAGCTCGCCGTGCAGGTGGCCAGCGACCTCGAGACCGCTTCCCGCAAACGCAACGCGCGCATCGCCACCATCTACGGCGGCCGTGCCTACGAGCCCCAGGTGGATGCCCTGCAGAAGGGTGTCGAGATTGTGGTGGGCACCCCCGGCCGCCTGATCGACCTTTACAAGCAGAAGCACCTGAGCCTGAAGAACGTCCGCATCGTGATCCTGGACGAAGCTGACGAAATGCTGGACCTTGGCTTCCTGCCGGACGTCGAAACCCTCATCGCCGGCACGCCCGCTGTCCGCCAGACGCTGCTGTTCTCGGCCACCATGCCCGGCCCGGTCATCGCCATGGCGCGACGCTACATGACCCAGCCAACCCACATCCGCGCCGCAGATCCCGATGACGAGGGGCTGACCAAGCGGGACATCCGCCAGTTGATCTACCGCGCCCACGCCATGGACAAGACCGAAGTGGTTGCCCGCATCCTGCAGGCCCGCGGCCGCGGCCGGACCATCATCTTCACCAAGACGAAGCGCACCGCGGCCAAGGTGGCAGAGGAGCTGGTGGACCGCGGCTTTGCGGCCGCAGCAATCCACGGCGACCTGGGCCAGGGTGCCCGCGAGCAGGCCCTGCGCGCGTTCCGCAACAACAAGGTGGACGTCCTGGTGGCAACGGACGTTGCCGCCCGTGGCATCGACGTTGATGACGTCACGCACGTGATCAACTACCAGTGCGTCGAGGACGAGAAGATCTACCTGCACCGGGTGGGCCGTACCGGCCGCGCCGGCAACAAGGGCACGGCCGTGACCTTCGTGGACTGGGACGACATGCCACGCTGGGGCCTGATCAACAAGGCCCTCGGCCTGAGCGTGCCCGAACCGGTGGAGACGTACTCCTCCTCACCGCACCTCTATGAAGAGCTGGACATCCCCGAGGGAACCAAGGGCCGCCTGCCCCGCAACAAGCGCACCCTCGCGGGCGTCGACGCCGAGGTCCTCGAGGACCTGGGTGAAACGGGCAAGAAGAACAGCCGGGAAAGCCGCGGAAACGATGGCCGGGACCGTGAAGGCCGCGGCCGGTCGCGTTCGGGCGGACGAGACGGACGCAGCCCGGAAGCAGGCCGCTCAGGTGAGCGCCGTCGTCGTACTTCCCCGGACGCTGCCGAAACCCCGGCTGCCCCCGCTGCCGGACCGGACGCGGCAGCGGCCTCCGACGCTGAAAAGTCTTCACGTACGCGCCGCCCCCGCACGCGTACCCGGCGCCGCAACGGCGAGGTAGTTGCCGGTGCAGACAAGGGCACCCAGCCCGGCAGCACCGAGGGCTGACCTGAGGGAATGACGAACACTGTTTGGGCGCCGGACGGCGGCAGCCTGGTGGTGCACGCGGATAACGCGCAGTACCTCCCCACGCTGCCGGACGGCGCCTTCACGCTGATCTACGTGGACCCGCCCTTCAACACGGGCCGGGCGCAGAGCCGGCAGGAAACCCGCATGGTTGCCAACGCCGGCGGCAGCGGTGACCGCGTGGGCTTCAAGGGCCGCTCCTATGACACCATCAAGGGCGCGTTGCACCGCTACGACGACGCCTTCAGCGACTATTGGTCCTTCCTGGAACCGCGCCTGGTGGAAGCCTGGCGGCTGCTGGCCGACGACGGCACCCTGTACCTGCACCTGGACTACCGCGAGGTGCACTATGCCAAGGTGATGCTGGACGCCATCTTCGGCCGCGAGTGCTTCCTGAACGAGATCATCTGGGCCTACGACTACGGCGCCCGCGCCAGGAACCGCTGGCCCACGAAGCACGACAACATCCTCGTGTACGTCAAGAACCCGTCCAAGTACCACTTCGACAACGCCGAGGTGGACCGGGAGCCGTACATGGCGCCGGGCCTTGTCACGCCGGCCAAGCGGGAGCTGGGGAAACTGCCCACGGACGTCTGGTGGCACACCATCGTTTCGCCCACCGGCAAGGAGAAGACGGGATACCCCACGCAGAAGCCTGAAGGTCTGATCCGCCGTGTCGTCTCAGCGTCCAGCCGGCCGGGCGACTGGTGCCTGGATTTCTTCGCCGGTTCCGGAACCCTTGGTGCGGTGGCGGCCAAGCTGGGCCGCAAGTTCGTGTGCGTGGACCAGAACCACCCGGCCGTGGACATCATGGCCAAGCGGCTGGGTGCGCACGCAACCTTTACGTCTTTCCCACCCAAGTAGGTAGCAGCAGATGTCGTTTTGACGGCTCAAAACGACATCTGCTGCTACCCAGTTGGGAAGGCGCGCAGGGATCAGGGCCGGACGACGGCGGTTCCCGAACCCAGTTCCTCGATCCGCGCCAGCACGTCCGGTGCGGTCAGGTTTTCACCGAGCAGGTTCGGCTTGCCCGTGCCGTGGTAGTCCGATGACCCGGTGATGAGCAGGCTATTCTCCGCGGCCAGGCGGCGCAGGAAGCTGCGGCCTTCCTCAGGGTTGTCACGGTGATCGACCTCCAATCCCGCCAGGCCGGCATCGATCATGTCCCGGTAGACCCGCTCCCCCACGATCCTGCCGCGGGAGGACGCCACTGGATGGGCGAACACGGGAACACCGCCGGCAGCGCAGACCAGCTCGACGGCGACCGCTGGGTTGGGTGCGTAGTGCGGGATGAAGTAGCGCGAGCGCGAGGTCAGGATCGAGGCGAAGGCTTCAGAGCGGTCCTCCACCACGCCTGCCGCCACCAAGGCATCGGCGATGTGCGGGCGGCCCAACGTGGCCCCCGGCGCCACATGGTGGATCACGTCGTCCCACGTGAGGGGATAGTCCTCGGCCAGGAGCGTGACCATCCGCTCCGCGCGGGTATGGCGGGCTTGCTTGGCCTTGCTGATTTCCTCGAGCAGCCCTGGGTGCTGGGGGTCGTGAAGGTAGCTAAGCAGGTGGACGCTGATGCCCTCGGCCGTCCGGCAGGAAACCTCCATGCCGGGGACCAGCGCCACCCCCACGTCAATCGCGGCAGCAGATGCTTCCGCCCACCCGTCTGTGGTGTCATGGTCGGTCAACGCCACCACGTCCAGGCCCGCGCGGGCGGCAGAGGCCATGACGTCGGCAGGTTTCTCCGTGCCGTCGGAGACATTGGAGTGGGCATGCAGGTCGATCCTCACCTGTACAGACTAGTTGACCCTGCGCCTCCGGCACCGGAGGCTGTTCGCGCAGGCGGGACGCTGGTGAGACGATGGTCCCGTGAACGATGCCGAAAACACCCCCACCTCTGCTAACCAGCCGCTGGAGGAGCGCGTCAACAACCGCTCGCAGCGGCCCAGTTCCGACGCCTTCAAGGCCTTCATGGCCAGCAACTGGGCGCCGTCCAGCCAGGAACTTCCCGGCCGCGACGACGTCGCAGGCCACGCCGCGACCCGGCGCAAGGCCATCTCCGCCCAGTTCAAAGGTGAACGCCTGGTCCTTCCGGCGGGTCCGCCCAAGGTCCGCTCCAACGACTGCGACTACCGGTTCCGGCCGCATTCAGGCTTTGCCCACCTGACAGGCCTGGGCCTCGACCACGAGCCGGACGCCGTCCTGGTGCTGGAGCCCGTTGATGAAGGAAAGGGCGACGACGGCGGGAACCACCGCGCCACGCTCTACTTCCGTCCGTTGGCCGGCCGGGACACGGAACAGTTCTATGCCGACTCCCGCTCCGGCGAATTCTGGATCGGCGCCCGGCCCACCCTGGCCGAGTTCGAAGCCCGCCTTGGCCTGGCCACCGGCCACATCGACCAGCTTGAAACGGCGATCACCAAGAACGTTGGCGCACCGGAGATCGGCGGCATCTCCATCCGCCTGGTCCGCAAGGTGGACGAAAACATTGACGCCCTGGTGGATACTGCCCGCTACAACACCGCCAAAGATCCCGAGAACCTCGACATGGGCGTCCTCGACGCCCTTGACGAGAAGCTCAGCGAAGCCCTCTCAGAGCTTCGCCTGATCAAGGACGAGTGGGAAATCGGGCAGATGGAGCTCGCCGTGGCCGCCACGGTGGAAGGCTTCGAAGAAGTGGTCAAGGTCCTGCCGCGCGCACTGACCCATGCCCGCGGCGAGCGGGTAGTGGAAGGCGCCTTCTTCGCCCGCGCCCGCGAGGTGGGCAACGAGCTGGGCTACGACACCATCGCCGCGTCCGGCAACAACGCCACAGTGCTGCACTGGACGCGCAATACCGGCAAGATCCACGCCGGTGAGCTCCTGCTCCTGGACGCCGGGGTCGAGGCGGACTCCCTCTACACCGCAGACATCACCCGCACCCTGCCTGCGAGTGGCAGGTTCAGCGATGTCCAGCGCAAGGTCTACCAGGCAGTCCTGGACGCGGCCGACGCCGGGTTCGCGGCAGCTCAACCCGGCACGAAGTTCCGCGACATCCACACCGCCGCCACCACCGTGCTGGCAGAACGCCTCGCCGAATGGGGACTCCTCCCCGTCAGCGTGGACGAGGCCATCAGCCCTGAAGGCCAGCAGCACCGGCGGTGGATGCCGCATGGCACCAGCCACCACCTCGGCCTCGACGTCCACGACTGCGCCCAGGCCAAGCGGGAGCTGTACCTCGACGGCATCCTGGCCGAAGGCATGGTATTCACCATCGAGCCGGGCCTCTACTTCAAGGACGAGGACCTGGCAATCCCCGAGGAATACCGTGGCATCGGTGTCCGCATCGAAGACGACATCCTGATGACCGCCGACGGGCCGGTCAACCTCAGCGCGGCCTTGCCCCGCACGCCGGAGGACGTGGAGACGTGGATGGCCGGCATCTACCGTGAGGCAGGCGAATCCCGGCAGGCACCCCAGGGCTGATACCGGGCTGACCAGCCACGGAACAGGCACAAAAAAGCGGTGCCGCCGGATTTCTCCGGCGGCACCGCTTTTGTGCTGTTCCTAGTGGCGCGGGTCGGCGGGCCGCTCTGCGTTGCCGGCGTCCTGGCCTTCGCCGGCAGGTGCATCGCCGTGGTGCTGCGGGCCGGCCTCCGGCTGCGCGGGAGGCGGTGTTCCGCCGTCCTGGCCCTGCGGCAGCCTGACGCCGTACTGCGGCCGCCCGTCGGGAAGGTCGGGGTACCGGACCGCGCGGGCCGGTGCGGCCGCGGGCTGCTGGTGCTGGCCGCCGTCGTACTGCTGCCCCGGGTGCTGCTGCGCGTCCGGCTGCGGCGCGGGCTGACCCTGCTGACCCTGCGTGGGGTGGCCGGAGTCCTGCGAATGTCCCTGCTGGCCGTAGGGATCGTTCCAGCTGTTGGGACGCGCCGGGCCCTGCTGGTTGTTTGGCTGGTTGTACGGCTGATTCGGCGGGTTGTAAGGCTGGTTCTGCTGGTCGTACGGCTGGTTCTGGTAGCCGTGCCGCGGCTGGTGGGCGTTGCCACCGGCGGCGTCCGAGCGGGTCATGGGGAGCTGCTGCAGCAGGCGGCGGGCCTCCTGCGCCGCCTCCGGAGCCACGATCACGTCATAGCTGGTGGCCACCACCTGGCTGGTGGACGTGAAGTCCCGCTTCCCACGCTGCATCGCGTAGGTAACAATGCCGAACAGCATGAAGAACGCTGCACCCATCAACACGGACGTGAGGATGGAGAAGTACCCGGGCGAGGGCGCGAAGAAGGAAAGCATCACGCCCACGAACAGGCCGAACCACATGCCGCTGAGGGCTCCGGACAGGGCAACACGGGGGTAGCTGAGGCGTCCGGTGACCCGTTCCACCATCTTCAGTTCATTGCCCACGATGGACACCATCTGCACCGGGAACTGCTGGTCGGCGAGGTAGTCCACCGCCTTCTGGGCATCCAGGTAGGAGGTGTAGGAACCCACGGTGTCGCCGGTCGGGACGGCCCTGGCTTGGTCAAGGCCGTTGGGGCCACCTGTCCGGGGAGCACCAAAAATGTTTGCCATACCCCCATTCTTGCCCATGAGGTTGTGTGCTGCCTGTAAATTCAGCTAAAAGTGAGCAGACTCGGTAGCCTGTACAAGTGAGCACAACACCTACCCGTGTCTTCGTGGCACGCCTCCTGGGACTCGACGTCTTCGACCCCCTGGGTGACCGGCTGGGCCGGTTACGCGATGTTGTGGTGCTCTCCCGCGGCTCCCAGGGGGCCCCGCACGTGGTGGGCATCGTCGTCGAAGTGCCCGGGAAGAAGCGCGTGTTCGTGCCCATGACGCGCATCACCTCCATCGACCAGACGCAGGTCATCTGCACCGGCCTGGTCAACCTGCGCAGGTTCGAACAGCGCGGCGCGGAAACACTGGTGGTGGCCGAGATGTTCGACCGCCGCGTGACCCTCCGGGACGGCAGCGGCGACGCCACCATCGAGGACATCGCCATGGACCAGCACAGGTCCCGCGACTGGTTCGTCAGCAAGCTCTTCGTCCGGCGCGGTCATTCCCTGTCCCCGCTCAGCCGCCTGCGCCGCAATGAAACGCTCATCATCGACTGGGCCGACGCCCAGCAGGGCGCGCGCACCGAGCCGCAGGCAGCAACCCAGTTCGTTGCCAACCACGAGGACCTCAAACCGGCAGACTTCGCCGAGGCGCTCCAGGAGATGAGCGATAAGCGGCGTTTCGAAGTGGCCAGCGAACTGCAGGATGAGCGCCTGGCAGATGTCCTCCAGGAGCTGCCCGAGGACGACCAGGTGGAGATCCTCTCCGCCCTGGACATCCAGCGGGCCGCCGACGTGCTCGAGGAAATGGACCCGGACGACGCCGCCGACCTCCTTGGTGAGCTCCCCTCGGCGCAGGCCGAGGAACTCCTTCAACTGATGGAGCCCGAGGGGGCCGAGGACGTCCGCCGGCTCCTGGAATACGACGAGGACACCGCGGGCGGCCTCATGACCCCGGTACCCGTCATCCTGCCCCCCGAAGCCACCGTGGCTGAGGCGCTTGCACACGTCCGGCGCGAGGAACTCTCCCCCGCCCTGGCCTCGTCCATCTTCATTGCGAGGCCACCCATGGAGACTCCCACCGGCCGGTTCCTGGGCGTGGTGCACATCCAGCAGCTGCTCCGGTTCCCGCCGTTCGAGCCGCTGGGCAACCTGGTGGACAAGAACCTTGAGCCGTTGTCCGACCAGGCCCACATCAGCGAAGTGGCGCGGACCCTGGCGACCTATAACCTGAACTCCCTTCCGGTGGTCAACGACGCCGGCCGGCTTGTGGGGGCGGTGACTGTTGATGACGTTTTGGATCATCTGTTGCCGGATGATTGGCGCGCCCATGATGGCGAGGCCCCGATAAGAAGGCTCGGTGGCCGTATTGGCTGACAACAGCGCTCCGAAGAACCCCAACCAGCGGAATGCCGGCAACGCCGCCGCCAAGAACAACAAGGGCAGCCTGGACACGCCGCTGAGTGGCAGGCAGCGGATCCTGCCCAAGTTCTCCCCTGACCCCGACGCTTTCGGCCACGCCACGGAAGGCTTTGCCCGCTTCATGGGCACACCGCAGTTCCTGGTCTACATGACCATTTTCTGTATCTTCTGGCTGTGCTGGAACACCTGGGCGCCGGTTGACTGGCAGTTCGACTCCCGCGACCTTGGCTTCACCCTGCTGACGCTGATGCTGTCCCTCCAGGCGTCCTACGCGGCACCGCTGCTGCTGCTGGCCCAAAACCGGCAGGATGACCGCGACCGCGTGTCCCTTCAGCAGGACCGCCAGCGTGCCGAGCGGAACCTGTCCGACACCGAGTACCTCACCCGGGAACTTGCCTCGCTGCGGATCGCCCTGCGCGAGGTAGCCACGCGCGACTACGTCCGGGCCGAACTGCGCTCCCTCCTCGAGGACATGCTGGAGGCCCAGGAAGAACTGCGCACGCACGACTCCACCGGCCAAGGCAGCCACGAGTCACCCAAGGACAAAGTCAAGGAAAAGCTCCGCGAACAACGCGACCGGCAGCGCAATCCCCGCACGCAGCAGATCCCCCGGGTCAAGCCCGGCCATTCCACCCAGGACCGGTAAACACCCTTCATGGAAACAGCAACACCCAGCAATTCCCAGCTGCTCCAGGACGCCAACGACGCCCTCGCCACCGTCATTGACCCTGAACTGCGGCGTCCCATCACCGAACTCGGCATGGTGGACGCCGTCCACGTGTCCGGAGACGGCAAGATCAGCCTCACGGTCCTGCTCACCATCGCCGGCTGCCCGCTGAAGGGCACCATCACGTCCGACGCCGAGTCGGCTCTGGCCGCAGTCCCGGGGGTGACCGGCGTCGACGTCGAACTCAAGGTCATGGACCAGGCCCAGCGGGATGCCCTGAAGGAGAAACTCCGCGGGCCCGGCGGCCAGCGCGGCATCCCCTTCAACCAGCCCGGTTCCCTGACGAAGGTCTATGCGGTTGCCAGCGGCAAGGGCGGGGTGGGCAAGTCCTCCGTCACCGTCAACCTCGCCACGGCACTGGCCGCGCAGGGGCTCCGGGTGGGGATCGTGGACGCGGATGTCTACGGTTTCTCTGTTCCAGCGCTCTTGGGCATCACCCAGGTCCCCACACGCGTGGACGACATGATCCTGCCGCCGGTGGCCTACGGCGTGAAGGTCATCTCCATCGGGATGTTCGTCACCGGCAACCAGCCCGTGGCCTGGCGCGGGCCAATGCTGCACCGGGCACTGGAACAGTTCCTCACGGACGTCTACTTCGGGGACCTGGACGCCCTCTTCCTCGACCTTCCGCCGGGCACCGGAGACATAGCCATTTCGGTGGCCCAACTGCTGCCCAAGGCCGAGATCCTGGTGGTCACCACTCCGCAGGCTGCGGCCGCGGACGTCGCCGAACGCGCCGGCGCCATCGCCACCCAGACGGGGCAAAAGGTTGCGGGCGTCATCGAGAACATGTCCTACCTTGAGATGCCCGACGGCGGGAGGATGGAATTGTTCGGAAGCGGCGGCGGAGCCGTACTCGCCGAGAGGCTGACTGCAGCCGTGGGCGCCGATGTCCCCCTGCTGGGCCAGATTCCGCTGGACATCAAACTGCGCGAAGGCGGCGACACTGGGGCGCCCATCGTGATTGGCCAGCCGGACACGGCGGCGGCTAAGGCGTTGACGGGAATTGCCGCGAACCTGGCTTCAAAGCCGCGGGGCCTGGCCGGGATGAATCTGGGCCTGCAGCCCCGCTAGCCACCCCCGCATGGCGGAACGCCTCAGGTGGCTTCGGTGTCGAACGGTGCGGCCTCGCCGGGTGGCAGGCTCTGCACTACGCGTTCCGGCCGTGACGGGGCGGACTCATCTGCCGCCCCTGCAGCTGCTGCGCCCGCAACGGCTGCCACTGCGGCCGGGGCGCCGGAGCTGACGGGCTTGGTGTCGTCATCCAGCAGCGCTTCCTTGATGATGCGCCGCGGGTCGTACTGCCGGGGATCGTACTTCTTCCAGTCGACATCGTCGATGTCGATGCCCACTTCTTCCTTGATCTGCTCGCGGGCACCGGACGCCATGCGCCGGACTTCCTTCACCAGGTTGGCGAGCTTCTGGGTATATTCGGGCAGCCTCTGTGGGCCGATCACCAGGACACCGATGATCAGCAGGAGGAAGAACTCCGGGCCGTTGATACCAAACACTTTAGGAAGATTACCCTCTCCGGGCTGCCAGAGACGATTCGCGCCCGGCGGGGACGGAAACAGCCTGCATTACTGGGTAAAGACGGCCACGATCCTGTTGATCCCGCGCTGTAACCGGTTTTCCAGAGGCTCCCCGGCGGCGTCTTGGGCATTGCCATCGACCCCCGCCGTGAGCCCCTCCGCGGCCACGCCGCCGACCCGCTCCAGAATGGGCCCTGCATCATCCGCCTGGTCGGCGGGCAGGTTCGATTCGAAAGTGAACGTCCGTCCCCCGGACGTGTAGGTGGCTGACCACGGCGAGGTTCCCAGGACCTGGACTGGACTGCCCTGGCGGCCCACCGCCTCCACCGACGCCGCCATATTGCCTGCGTGCAGCTCTGTCACCGTGGCGTAATGCGATCCGTCGCTAAGCCGCAGCTCCACCGCCGGCTGTCCGCCCCTGACAACGGCTTTGGCGGACTCCAGGCGGAATCCCATGGCTTCGAGCACCGGGCAGGCCCAGCCCTCCTGGCGCAGGCTGCTGAGCTGGTCCGCGGTGAGGGCCCTGCCGTCAGCGGGAGTGTGTGCCGAGACCTGGGCAAGCGTCGCCGGCGCCGCGGCATTTCCGGGGAGGGGTTCGCCGGCCGCAGCGAGGGCGCCGACGCCGAGGACACCTGCGGCGGCCACGGTACCGCCCGCGGCCATGGCCAGGACACGTGCGGCCGTGCGGGGGGCAGTGACGGAAGGCGTGGATGGAACCGGCTGGGCTGCCAGCAGCGACGTCCGTTCCAGGAGCCGCGCCGTCAGGTCATTGCTTGCCGGCGGGATGGGAGCCTCACGGAGCCGCTCCAAATACTGGCGTTCCCGGCGCATGGCCAAGGCGCATTCCGGACAGGACGCCACGTGGGCCGAGGTGCGCGCATGCCTGCCGCCGGAATTGAAGGGGGGCCTCATGAGCCGATCAGAGGATGCCGGCAATGCGCGGCATGGACAGTTTGCGCCGGGCGTGCTGCGGCCGGGGATCCCTGTGCGCGAGCTTCTCCCGCAGCATGGTCCTTCCGCGGTGGATCCGCGAGCGGACCGTCCCCAGCTTGACGCCCAGGGCCGCTGCCACCTCGTCATAGGACAGGCCTTCAAGGTCGCACAGCACGACGGCGGCGCGGAAGTCCGGCGGCAGTTCTTCCAGGGCGGCCTGGACGTCCAGGTCAAGGTTGTTCAGTTCGAAGCTCTGCTCCGGACCCGGCTCGCGTCCGGGAAGGCGGGACTCCGCGTCCTCGGCCAGGGCGTCAAACCGGATGCGGGTCTTGCGGCGCGCCTGGTCCAGGAAGAGGTTGGTGGTGATGCGGTGCAGCCAGCCATCCAGCGTTCCGGGCTTGAAGTTCTCCAGCGAGCGGAAGACGCGGACAAACACCTCCTGGGTGAGGTCCTCAGCGTCGAACCTGTTGCCGGTCAGGCGGTAGGCCAGCCGGTAAACTTTGGCCGAGTGGTTGGTGACCACTTCTTCCCAGGTGGGCCGGACCCAATCGGCTTCGGGATGTTGAACTGCAGGGACAGGTGCCACTACTGAAGATGACATCGTCCACTCCCCTCGTGGAATGCTAACGCCCGGATACTGTTGACATCTCTGATTCGGCGCCGGTCATCTCTTGGATGAGCGGATAATAATCATTTCAAACTTGGCTGGGAATTTCCTGACTGCCGGAGAGTTATGCCGTGGGCGCAACCGCCCGCCTGCCATACTGTTTCGCCCCGACCCATTAGGCTGTAGAAGACAACCCCCTCAACGCCCAGAAAGCGAACATGAATGAGCGCCGACAAGTCCATCAGCTGGTCCTTTGCAGAAGATCTGCCCGCTGAGGATGACGTCATGCTTCGGGCCCGGGAGCGTTCCTTTGAACTCGGCGTAACCCCCGTCGGCCCGGGGGTAGGGGCCGTCCTTACCGTCCTGGCGGCCGCCTCCAAGGCCCAGACCGCCGTCGAAATTGGCACGGGTGCGGGCGTGTCCGGCGTCTGCCTGCTCCGCGGTCTCGGCCCCCAGGCCGTATTGACCACCATCGACGTGGATGTTGAGCACCTGAAAGCCGCCCGCGAGGCCTACGCGGAGGCCGGCAGCCCTGCAAACCGGACCCGCACCATTTCAGGGCGCGCCGGCGACGTCCTGCCCCGTCTCACGGACAACGCCTACGACATCGTATTCATTGACGCAGACAAGCCCGGCCTGCCCGGCTACGTGGAGCAGGCCATCCGCCTCCTGAAGCGTTCCGGGCTGCTGATCATCAATGACGCCCTGGACAAGGACAAGGTCGCCAATCCGGCGGGACGCGAACCGAATACGGTCATCCTTCGGCAGGTAGGCAAGGCAATCCGCGAGGACGAGAGGCTGGCCACCGCCATGCTCCCCACCGGGGACGGATTGCTGGTAGCCGTCAAGAGGTAAAGCTGCCGGGTTTTCCGCCACGGCGTCGTGCCCGCTGGGGAAATGCTGCGCGTAAACGCAGCAGGGACGGAACAGGGCCCGCAGCGAAAGGCCGCGGACCCTGTCCGGCACGATTATTCGGTAACGCCTACCAGGCATTCCTTGAGGTTTGCCGCCTCTGCGGCGTTCAGCTCAACCACAAGACGCCCGCCGCCTTCGAGCGGGACGCGCATGATCAGGCTGCGGCCCTCCTTCGTGACTTCCATTGGGCCGTCGCCGGTGCGTGGTTTCATAGCAGCCATGAGGAATTCCCCTCCATTTAGTCCCAGGACTGTTCAGCCCGGTCGGGCTGTGTCCGCATGTCAATCAGGCCGCTATGACGGAGGGGCTCTCCACCGCCAAGGCTGCGCGTATTCTGAATGCTTTTTGTCCTTGCTTACTGACTATTATCCCGGAATTACCCGTACGTAGCTAATCGATGGACATTTTCGGCACGCCTTAATTCCGGGGTTGACCTGCACGGAAGCGCAATTAATCAGGGCGGGTAATCGCCGCCGCCGGGCAACTGCGCCCAGGCCCACAGCCACACGATCCACACCATCTGCAGCAGCAGGAACATTGTTACGGCAGTCCCCCGGTAAGCCCTCGAACGGGACAGCAGGACGGCGCCCAGTGCCAGCGGGAAAAGGGGCAACAGCATCCGGAAGGTGCTGGTCTGCGGGTGCAGGAAAACCACCAGGTAACCCATGTAGCAGGCGCACCATATGCGCATTTCGACGCCGAGACGCACCACCGGCGGAAGAAACAGCATGGCGCCGAACAGCGCCACGAAAACGAACGGGGCCAGGACGCCCAGCACGGGGCCGAAAAGTTCGACGCCGGTATCGAACCAGGGCCTGAATGGCACCAGGTCGTGTCCGCGCCACACCG
This sequence comes from Pseudarthrobacter sp. SL88, assembly GCF_026672455.1. Taxonomy (NCBI): domain Bacteria; kingdom Bacillati; phylum Actinomycetota; class Actinomycetes; order Micrococcales; family Micrococcaceae; genus Pseudarthrobacter; species Pseudarthrobacter sp. SL88. The sequence continues at coordinate 1,200,649 of NZ_JAPPRD010000001.1, read as the reverse complement.
TCTCGGTCTTGGTGTACGCCTCGATGTCGCCCGTGGCAGCCCACGCCGCGGCCGGCCAGGCAAGGGCGGATAGGCCCGCGACGCCGGTCAGTGTCCCCAGGCGGACCAGGTCTCCGGCCGAGTGCCCGGCGGAATGCGGTGTGCTCGCTTGTCCGGGCCGGAACCGGGATACCAGCCGGGCGAGGAAGAGTATCCCGAGCATCGCTGCGAAGGGGACACCCACCGGGCGGGACAGGCACATCAGCACCACGACGGGCATCGCCCACAGGTATTGCCTGCGGACCACCAGCAACAGCGCGGCCGCCAGCAGCAGGAGCGTGAGTGGCTCGGCATAGGGCACCTGCAGGACGGCCGATACCGGGAACGTGGCGAAGAACGCCACCCCCCACAACGCCTCTGCGTGGGCTGCTTTGTGCCGGAAGAGGACGTAGACCACCAGCGCGGCCGCCCAGCCGGACAGCATCGCGACGATGGTCAGCGAGGCCGCGGGGTTCAGCCCGGTCAGGCCACTCAGGCCGCGGGCCAGCGCCGGAAAGAGCGGGTAGAAAGCCCAGGCATTTTCCTGAACGTTGCCCAGGGCGTCAGTGGGCAGCTGGGACGGATAACCGTTGGCGATAACTTCGCCGTACCACCGGGCATCCCAGATATTGATGAAATTCCAGTAATCGGGCTTGGCCGGGAACCACGGATTGGGGCCTTGGTGCAGGGCGGCAGCCATGAAGATGCAGGCGCTGACGAGCCGGGAAACCACGTAGATGGCGGAGACCTGCACCCACCACGGCCAGCGGCGGAGCATGTCACCCGCCTTGGCGGCCGCAGCCTGCGCAGAACCAAGGTTCGCGCGGCGGCTGTCCACGGTGCTCACTGGACGTCCGCAGCGGATGGCGCGGTACCGCCGTCGGACGTCTTTCCGGGCTCGACGGCGGACACCGCGCCTTCGCTGTCCCCGCGACTGGCCTTGGCCTCCAGGGCCAGGAGGCGTGACCGCAGCTCGTCGGAATCCTTCCGGGCCGCCGCGAGCTGGTCCCGCAACTCGTCGAGGACCTGGTCCACCTGGTCCATGCGGTAACCCCGCAGGCCGAGCGCGAAACGCACCCCGTCCACATCGCGGGGCGCAGCGTCGGCGGGGAGCAGGACCGGCGGAAGGTTGGCCGGCGGCTGCTCAAACCCGCCGTCCAGCAGCGCGGGCAACGGCTGCCGGCCGGTCTTCCGCGAGCGCAGCCCGACGCCGGTCCACAGGACTGCCCCAACCAGCACGATGGCCAGGAAAACGAGAAAGAAGCTCACCGTCCCATCGTGCCAGAACCCTGCCGGGCGGGAAGCGCACTACTCCGGCCGCTGCTCCCCGTTCATTGGCGGGATGGGGCCGCCGTGGAGCACGCGCTGGACGGCCTCCGCAGGATCGTCCACCACCTGGATCAGGTCCAGGTCCTTCTCCGAGACCATGCCCTCAGCAACCAGGGTCCCCCTGATCCAGTCGATCATGGGGCCCCAGAACTCAACACCGAGAAGGACGATGGGGAATGACGTCACTTTGCGGGTCTGCACCAGCACCATGGCTTCGAACAGTTCGTCGAGGGTGCCCAGGCCGCCGGGCAGGACGATGAATCCCTGGGCGTACTTGACGAACATGGTCTTGCGGGCAAAGAAGTAGCGAAAGTTGATGCCGAGGTCCACCCACTGGTTCAGGCCCTGCTCGAACGGCAGTTCGATGCCGAGGCCCACTGAGACTCCGTTGCCTTCCACGGTGCCCCGGTTGGCCGCTTCCATGGAGCCCGGTCCGCCGCCTGTGATCACCGCAACGCCGGCCTCGGCCAGCTTGCGCCCCACTTCGACACCCATTTCGTAGTATTTGCTGCCGGGTTTCGTGCGTGCTGAACCAAAGACGCTGACTGCCTTGCCGACGTCCGCCAGGGCCCCGAAACCTTCAACAAATTCGCTTTGGATCCGCAGGACGCGCCAGGGGTCGGTGTGGACGAACTGGCCCGGGCCTTTGGTATCAAGCAAATGTTGGTCCGACATTTCCACCGCCGCCTGTTTGCGGCGGAGTTCAAGGGGGCCCTTACGGCGGGGTTGGATGTTCTTGGCCGGATCTGCACTGATGCTCATTCCCCAAGGCTAACGCGACTCCCGCCGCAGCCACGGCAGGTATCTCTTGAATCACGATGTGCAGGAACATGCCGTGATTCGCGTCATAACCCGCCGTTCTTCGCTAGATTCTTCCTATGACTACTCATGTGCCCGGCGATGCCCTCGTCTCCCTGAACGCCGTTAATAAGCATTACGGCCAGCTGCACGTTTTGAAGGACATCAACCTGCAGGTCCGCAAGGGCGAGGTTGTCGTGGTCATCGGGCCGTCGGGCTCCGGTAAGTCCACCCTCTGCCGCGCCATCAACCGCCTCGAGACCATCGAGGACGGCACCATCAGCATTGACGGGAAGGTCCTTCCCGAAGAAGGCAAGGCGCTGGCACAGCTGCGCGCCGACGTCGGAATGGTGTTCCAGTCCTTCAACCTCTTCGCGCACAAGACCATTCTCGAGAACGTGACCCTTGGCCCCATCAAGGTCAAGGGCGTCGCCAAGGCTGCTGCTGACAAGGACGCCATGGCCCTGCTCGAGCGGGTGGGCGTCGGACACCAGGCTCCGAAGCTTCCCGCCCAGCTCTCCGGCGGCCAGCAGCAGCGTGTGGCCATCGCCCGCGCCCTCGCCATGAAACCGAAGGTCATGCTCTTCGATGAGCCCACCTCAGCGCTTGACCCCGAAATGATCAACGAGGTCCTGGACGTCATGGTCCAGCTGGCCAAGGAAGGCATGACCATGATCGTGGTCACCCATGAGATGGGGTTCGCCCGCAAAGCCGCGGACCGGGTCGTCTTCATGGCCGATGGCCAGATCGTCGAGGACGCCACCCCCGAGGAGTTCTTCACGAACCCCAAGAGCGACCGCGCCAAGGACTTCCTCTCCAAACTCCTCACCCACTGATTCCCCTTCGAACAAACACTCCAAGTTCGCACCCAGGCCGTGATCCGCGGCCATCAATGAAAGGAATGTCATGAAGGCATTTTTGACCCGGCGGAAATCATTTGTTGTGGCGGCGACCGCTGCCCTTGCCCTGTCCCTGAGCGCCTGCGGCGGAGGCGACGCCGGCGGCGGAAGCAACCCCGCTCCCGTGGAAAAGCCGACGTTTGCTGCCGGCACCACCATGGAAAAGATCGCCTCGGCAGGCACCATCAAGATCGGCACCAAGTTCGACCAGCCGCTCTTCGGCCAGGTGGGCCTGGACGGCAAGCCCGTCGGTTTCGACGTTGAAATCGGCAAGCTGATCGCCGCCAAGCTGGGCATCGCTGCGGACAAGATCGAATGGTCCGAGACCGTCTCCGCCAACCGCGAACCCTTCATCGAGCAGGGCAAGGTTGACCTGGTAATCGCCACCTACACCATCAACGACAAGCGCAAGCAGGTTGTCAGCTTCGCCGGACCGTACTACGAAGCCGGCCAGGCCCTGATGGTGAACAAGGACAACGACTCCATCAAGAAGCCCGAAGACGTCAAGGGCAAGAAGGTCTGCTCCGTGACCGGCTCCACCCCGGCCGCCACCATCGTGGACAAGTACGGCGCGGAACTGGTTCCCGCTGCCACCTACTCCGCCTGCCTGGAGCCGCTGCGCAACAAGCAGGTTGAAGCAGTCACCACGGACAACGTGATCCTGGCCGGCTTTGTGGACAAGGAACCCGATGCCTTCAAGCTCGCCTCTGACGAGACCTTCACCAAGGAGCCCTACGGCATCGGCCTGAAGAAGGACGACACCGAGTTCCGCAACTGGATCAACGACCAGCTTGAGTCCTTCGACAAGGACGGCGACTACAAGAAGGCCTGGGAGGCCACCGCCGGTTCGGTCATCAAGACCGCGCCCGAACTGCCTGAGATCAACCGCTACTAAGGCTCAACGGCAGTGCCGGGGCGCGCTTAGGCAGCCCCGGCACTGCACTGTTCCCCTACCCTCCGCTTCTTGAGCCGAAGGAACCCATGGACGTCATCATTGAAAACCTCCCGCTGTACTGGGAAGGTTTTCTCCGCACCCTTTTCCTGTCAGTTGTTTCCGGGGTTATCGCGCTTGTACTGGGCACCCTCCTGGCAGCCGCCAGGGTCTCGCCGGTGGCAGCGCTTCGCGGTTTCAGCACTGCCTACGTTGAAATCCTCCGCAACACCCCCCTGACCATTGCCTTCTTCTTCGCAGCCATTGTGCTGCCACGCCTGGGCGTCCAGTTCGCCCAGTTCGAAGTGGCAGCCATCATTGCACTCAGCACCTACACCGCGGCGTTCATCGCTGAAGCTGTCCGCTCCGGTGTCAACAGCGTGCCCGTGGGCCAGGCCGAAGCCGCCCGCAGCATCGGCATGAACTTCGGCCAGGTCCTGAACCTCATCATCCTGCCGCAGGCCCTCCGGACGGTGATCCCGCCGTTGATCAACATCCTGATTGCCCTGGTCAAGAACTCGTCGGTGGCCGGCGCCTTCTTTGTCCTTGAATTGTTCGGCTACGGCCGCCAGCTGGCCAACGCCAACGGTGACCAGGTCATCACGGTCCTGCTGGGCACCGCGTTCTTCTATCTCCTTCTCACCGTTCCGCTGGGCATACTTGCCAGCACGGTGGAGCGAAAGGTGGCGATTGCCCGATGAGCTCGGTACTTTACGACGTTCCCGGCCCCAAGGCCCGCCGGATTTCCCTGATCGGTTCGGTGGTGGGCGGCCTGGCTATCCTCGGCCTGCTCGCCTGGATCATCTTCACCCTGGGCCAGCAGGGAATCTTTGAAGGCCGCCGTTGGCAAATCTTCACCCGGGCGGACGTGTGGCGGCTGCTCGGCAACGGGCTGGGGGCCACGCTGTCTGCAGCGGCGCTGGCCGCCGTCATCGCCTTCCCCTTGGGCCTGCTGCTGTGCCTGCTCCGGATCTCGGACGTCAAGCTGATCCGGGTCCCCACCCGGGTAGTCCTGGAGTTCCTCCGGGGCATGCCGGTGGTGCTGATGATGCTGTTCATCCTCCTCGGCTTTGGCACGTCGCAGTTTATTGCCGTCGTTGCGGGCCTGGTGGTCTACAACGCAGCAGTCTTTGCGGAAATCATCCGCGCCGGCATCCAGTCCCTCCCCAAGGGCCAACGCGAGGCAGGCCTGGCCATTGGCCTAACCAGCTTCAAGTCGCGGATGCTGATCGAACTTCCCCAGGCTGTCCGCCGGATGATGCCGTCCCTGGTGGCACAGCTCGTGGTGCTCCTGAAGGACACCTCGCTGGGCTACATCGTCGCCTACGGAGAACTGCTGCGGGCGGTCCAGCTCATGGCTGACGTCCTGGGGCCCGCGTTCCTCTTCCCGGTGTTCTTCGTGGCCGCCGGAATGTACATCGCCATTAACATCGCCATCTCGCGGCTCGCTGTGTGGATCGAACGGCGCGGTTCCAAGAAGGCGGCCGGTGGCACAGCCAAGGCCGACCCGGCTGTGGCGGAAGCCGGGGCTCCCTAGCCCCCGCGCGTTGCCTCTAAACAGTTGTGGCCCGGATCTGATGATCCGGGCCACAACTGTTTAAGCGCCAGGCCGCCGGGGGCGGCAGTTGGCGGTCAGTCCTGAAGCCAGTCCCGCAAGGCCCGAAGGCACTCACGGATGGCTTCCGCATCCACGTGTTCGTTGTCCTTGTGGGCCAACAGCGGATCACCAGGGCCAAAGTTCACGGCGGGGATCCCCAGTTCGCTGAACCGCGCGACGTCGGTCCAGCCGTATTTCGGCTTCGGCTCGGCTCCCACAGCGGCTACGAAGGATGCCGCAGCCGGGTGGTTCAGGCCGGGCCGGGCACCCGCGGCCGCATCGGTACGGACCACCTCGAAGCCTTCAAGAAGGTTCCGGACAACGGCCTCGGCCTCATCCGGCGACTTGTCCGGCGCGAAGCGGTAGTTGATCTCCACCACGCACCGGTCCGGAATAACGTTGCCGGCCGTTCCGCCGTTGATCTTCACCGCGTTCAGGCTCTCGCGGTAGTCGAGGCCGTCAACGTTAACGGTCAGTGGCTCGTAGGCAGCCAGCCGGGCCAGGATCGGGGCCGCCGCGTGGATGGCATTGCTGCCCATCCACGCCCGGGCCGAGTGGGCAGCCTCCCCGACGGTGGTGGCCTCGAAACGGCTGGTGCCGTTGCAGCCGCCCTCCACGGTTCCATGCGTCGGTTCCAGCAGGATGGCGAAGTCGCCGTCCAACAAGTGGCCGTGGTTACGGACCAGGCGCCCCAAGCCGCTCTTGACGGCCTCGACTTCCTCATGGTCGTAAAAGACGAAGGTGACATCGCGCTGTGGCTGGGCGCCGTCGTCGAACATGGTGGCAGCGAGGGCCAGCTGGACCGCGACGCCGCCCTTCATGTCCGTGGCACCGCGTCCGTACAGCACACCTTCCCCCGGTACACCGGATTCCCAGGTGGACGGCACGGTTCCCTTCGACCCCTCCGTCAGCGGCAACGGAACGGTATCGAGGTGCCCGGCGAGGATGACGCGTTCGGCCTTCCCCAACTCTGTGCGGGCGATGATGGAATCGCCGTCCCGAACAATCGTCAGCTGGGAAATGTCCGCCAATGCTGCTTCCACGGCGTCGGCAAGTTCCTTCTCGTTGCCCGAGACACTGTTGATGTCCATCACGGCTGCGGTCAGCAGCGCGACGTCCTGGCGGAGGTCCAGTGCGGGTACGGATGCGTGGGGGGTGGGTTCGGCAGTCACGAAGCCAGTCTAGTTCGAACCCTGGGGCCACCCCTCGATAGACTGGACCACATGACTGAGACCGCTTCCTCCGCCGTGCCCGAAACCCTGAACGACACCACTGACAGCCGCTCCGCCTATGGCTTTGGCGTTGCCACCATTGCTAGCGCCAGCGGCGATGGTTCGGCTGAAGCAACTGTCCTGGACGTGTGGTTCCCGGCACCGTCGCTGGGTATTGCCGCGGAGAACCTCCGCGCGGTGGAAAACGCCGATCCGACGCTGGCCCAGATCGCGGCCAACGGTGCCGACGAGGACCGTGGCACCGAGCAAAAAGTGGTCTTCGTCCAGATCCACCTCGACGAGGCACCGGCGGACACGGCGGACGCCTACCTCCGCCTGCACCTGCTCTCGCACCGCCTGGTCCGGCCCAACACCATCAACCTGGACGGAATCTTCGGCAAGCTCCCCAACGTGGTGTGGACCAACTTCGGTCCCGCCGCCGTCGAAGGCTTCGAACTCACGCGCGCCCGCCTCCGCCGCCGCGGCGCCGTCACCGTCTATGGCGTCGACAAGTTCCCGCGCATGGTGGACTACGTGGTGCCCGCCGGGGTCCGGATTGCCGACGCCGACCGCGTCCGCCTCGGTGCCCACCTGGCCGCCGGCACCACCGTCATGCACGAAGGCTTCGTGAACTTCAACGCCGGAACCCTGGGCACGTCCATGGTTGAGGGCCGCATCTCCGCCGGCGTGGTCACCGGGGACGGCAGCGACGTCGGCGGCGGTGCTTCGATCATGGGCACCCTCTCGGGCGGCGGCAAGGAAAAGATCACCATCGGCGAGCGGGTCCTGCTCGGAGCCAACTCCGGCGTCGGCATCAGCATCGGCGACGACTCCGTCGTTGAAGCCGGACTGTACGTGACGGCTGGTACCCGCGTTCGCGTCCCCGGCCCCAAGGACGAGGTGGGCGAAGACACCACAAAGATCGTCAAGGCCGCCGACCTTTCCGGTGTGCCCAACCTGCTCTTCCGCCGCAATTCCACCACCGGCGCCGTGGAGGTCCTCCCCCGCCAGGGCCAGACGGTGGAACTGAACGACGCGCTCCACGCCAACTGATTCCACGGTGGCACGCAGACGCGGCCTCCGCCGACTCGCTGTCCTGTTGCTCGTCCTGGTCCTGGTAGCCGGCGGCATCTACTCCGCAGTGTTTTTCGTGCAGCGCTCCGAGACCCTCGTTTCTGAGCGCTGCACGGCTGTGGTGGGCGACAGGAAGGCCGAACTGGCTCCGGACCAAGCCGTCTACGCATCGTTGATCACCGCCGTCGCGGTGCAGCGCGGACTGCCTCCCCGGGCTGCCAGCATCGCGCTGGCCACTGCCATGCAGGAATCGAAGCTGCGCAACATCGGCCACGGCGACCAGGCCGGACCCGACTCGCGCGGCCTGTTCCAACAGAGGCCGTCACAGGGGTGGGGAACCGAAGCCCAGGTCATGGACCCCTACTACGCCGTCAACGCGTTCTACGACGCCCTGGTGAAGGTGCCGGGCTACGAAACGCTCGAGATTACGGACGCGGCCCAGCGGGTGCAGCGCTCTGCCTTCCCCACCGCCTATGCCGAACACGAGGACATGGGCCGCTCCTTCGCGTCCGGACTGTCCGGCCAGACCCCCGGGGCTGTGCAGTGCACACTCCGATCCGCTGGCACTGCGGGTGACACGGGCGCGGTCCTGGCCGAACTTGGCCGCGCTTACGGAACCCTGCCGGCCACGGACGAAGGGCAGGCACTGGTGGTGGAGGCCAGCGGCAGCGCGGCGTGGTCCGTCGCCCAATGGGCCGTAGCCAACGCCAAGGGCCTTGACGTTGTCCGGGTGGACGTCGCCGGCAGGAGCTGGGACCGCGACGACCGCGCCGGGTGGCAGGACTCGGACGCGGCCGAAGGCCAGGTACGCATAACCGTGTCCCAGGCCTCCTCCGGTGCCTGAGCACCGGCTGCGGATCAGACGAGGATTTCCACCACCGGCTGCACGTAACTGCGGAACAGCTCCGGCTCGCCCATCAGCTGCTGGCTCATAATGATCTTGTCCGGCTCCAGGTACCACGCCCGGTGTTCGTTGAGCGGCAACTCGATGATGGACAGCTTGAAGTCACGCGAATCCCGGCCCACCTCCATGAGCCGGTCATCCACCATGTCGGTGAGCAGGTGATCAGCACCGTTGGCCTCCCGTTCCGCTTCCAGCTCTGCGTACTCGCTCCGCCGTTCCCTGGCCCAGGTCAGGGCGGAACCGAAGTGTGCCTGCAGGACCCGCTGGAGGGCGGGAGAGTTGCCGAACGCCTCGAAGTCCGGCGGCGAGAGGTCCGGCGAGGTGTGCGGGTAGGCCTTGAGCAGTTGTTCCCACCAGGCTTCCCACTCTGTTTTCAAGGCACCCAGACCGCCGACATCGGCGGTGAGGTGGCTGTGGTCGGCAGGGCGGACCTTGGGCTTGGCGTGCGAGAGCGCAGGGTGCCCGGCTCCGTTCAGTCCTGCAGTGTCGCGGAGAAAGAGCGCAATCATCATGGGCCCCGAGGTGTCCGTGGTGATCTGCCACCTGGAACCGCTTGCCTGCTGCATCCGAAGTCCTTCCTGGAGTACTTCCCTGCCCGGGCCGCCTGCACCATCCGCCAGCAGCCCCGGTTCCCAGTCTATTCCCGGTTCCACCCCACGTTAATGTCCTCGGCGCACCAGTCCGTCAAGATGGCGTTCCAGCACGCCGGTGCACATTTCCGCGGTCATCCACGCGGGCTGCAGCAGTGCGTGCATGCCCAGGCCGTCAAGAGTCGCCAGCAGCCGCTCGGCCTCGATCACCAGATTCTCCTGGGGCTCGTCCGCGGGCATCAGACCGGCTACGACGCGGCCGGCGATGGCTGCGACCTGCCGGTGGCTGCGGTCCGCCTCAGGCGCCAGGAAGGGTCTGATCCGGGCGGCACTCCTGAAGGCCATCAAGGCACAGATTTCCACGGCCCGCTCTTCGTCGAGCGGCAGCATCCCGCCCAGCAGTGTTAATACGGCCTGGCGGTGGGCAGCGCTGCCGGGAAGTGCAGCATCCGTGGCGGGGAGCATGGCCTGGAGCCGCCCCACCACCCGGTCCACAACGCTGGCAAAGGAGAACGCAAGAAGCTCGTCGCTGCCGGCGAAGTAGTGGCGGACGGACCCGACGGCGAGCCCGGCTTCGTCTGCCACCTCCCGCAGTGACGCCCGTTCCAGTCCGTCAACGGCAATAATGCGCAGGACGGCGTCTACTACATCCCGGCGCCGGGCGTCTGGGTCAACAATTTTGGGCACCCTTATTATTTAGCACACTTGTGCCCCAAACGCGGGACCAGCCACCCCTGCCCGGCATCCGGAACGCGGCGGCAGGCGGGGGCTGCGTTGGATAGGGTTGAGGCATGAAAATTCTGGTTACGGGGGGCACCGGCTACATCGGTTCCCACACTGTCCTTTCGCTGCAGGAAGCCGGCCACGACGTGGTCGTCATCGACAACCTGGTCAATTCCAGCGAAGAGTCCCTGCGGCGCGTTGCCGAGCTCAGTGGAAAGGAAGCGGAGTTCCACAACGTGGACCTGGTGGATGAAGCCGCGGTGGAGCGGGTCTTCGCCGGCGCCGGCATCGACGCCGTCATCCACTTTGCCGGGCTGAAGGCCGTGGGTGAGTCCGTCCGGGAACCGCTGAAGTACTATTACAACAACCTGGTGGGCACGCTGAACCTGATCCGCGTCATGGACCGCCATGACGTCCGGTCCTTCGTGTTCAGCTCCTCTGCCACCGTCTACGGCGAGCACAACCCCATCCCCTACGTGGAAAAGATGGAGATCGGCGCGAACAACCCCTACGGCCGCACCAAGGAGCAGATCGAGGACATCCTCTCGGACCTCGGCGATGCCGACCCGCGCTGGCACATCGCACTGCTGCGCTACTTCAACCCGGTGGGCGCCCACCCCTCCGGCAGGATCGGCGAAGACCCGCAGGGCATCCCGAACAACCTCGTGCCGTTCATCGCCCAGGTGGCGGTGGGCCGCCGCGAGAAGCTGATGGTCTTCGGTGGCGACTACGACACCCCGGACGGTACGTGCCTCCGCGACTACATCCACGTGGAAGACCTCGCCGAAGGCCACGTCGCGGCACTGAACTACGTGGCCGCCCGTGCGGGCGTGTTCCGTTGGAACCTCGGTTCCGGCCGGGGTTCATCGGTACTGGAGGTCCTCCGCTCCTTCGAAAAGGCAGTGGGCGAGCCCATTCCCTACGAGATCACGGAGCGCCGCGCGGGCGACCTCCCGGCCTTCTGGGCGGACGCCGCCTCCGCACTGGCGGACCTGGGCTGGTCCACCACCAAGACCGTGGACCAGATGTGCGAGGACCACTGGCGCTGGCAGAAGAACAACCCGCAGGGCTACGCCTCCTGACGCTTTTCAACTACCGGTACGACCGACGGCGGCCGCCCACCTTTAGAAGGTGGGCGGCCGCCGTCGTAATATCCTGCGCGGCGCAGATTAGCGGACCGGGTAGTCGCGCTCCGGTTCGCCGATGTACAGCTGGCGCGGGCGGCCGATCTTGGTGTTCGGGTCGCTGATCATTTCACGCCACTGGGCGATCCAGCCGGGGAGGCGGCCGATGGCGAACAGCACGGTGAACATCTTTTCGGGGAAGCCCATGGCCTTGTAGATGAGGCCGGTGTAGAAGTCCACGTTCGGGTAGAGCTTGCGCTGGATGAAGTAGTCATCGCTGAGCGCCTTCTCTTCGAGGCGGAGCGCGATGTCCAGCAGTTCGTCGTTGCCGCCGAGCTTGGTGAGGATCTCGTGTGCAGTGGCCTTGACGATCTTGGCGCGCGGATCGTAGTTCTTGTAGACGCGGTGCCCGAAGCCCATGAGGCGGACTCCGTCTTCCTTGTTCTTGACCTTTTCCATGTAGTCCTCGGGCTTGAGGCCCTCGGCCTGGATCTGGCGCAGCATCTTGAGCACAGCCTCGTTGGCGCCGCCGTGGGCGGGGCCGAACAGGGCGTTGATGCCGGCAGAAACGGAGGCGAACAGGTTGGCGTTGGACGAGCCCACCAGGCGCACCGTTGACGTGGAGCAGTTCTGCTCGTGGTCCGCGTGCAGGATGAGGAGCAGGTCGAGGGCTTTGGCGACCACCGGGTCAACCTCGTACTGCTCGGCCGGAAGCCCGAAGCTCAGGCGGAGGAAGTTCTCCACCAGGTTGTGGGAGTTGTCCGGGTACAGCATGGGCTGGCCGATGGACTTCTTGTGCGCGTACGCAGCGATGACCGGCAGCTTGGCCATGAGGCGGATGGTGGAGACCTCCACCTGCTCGGCGTTGAACGGGTCCAGCGAGTCCTGGTAGAACGTGGACAGCGCGGACACTGCGGACGACAGCACCGGCATGGGGTGCGCGTCGCGGGGGAACCCGCCAAAGAAGCCCTTCAGCTCCTCGTGCAGGAGGGTGTGGCGCCGGATCTTCTGGTCGAACTCGTCCAGTTCCGTGGGAGTGGGCAGGTTGCCGTAGATCAGGAGGTAGGACACCTCAAGGAAGCTGGAGTGCTGTGCCAGCTGCTCGATGGGGTACCCGCGGTAGCGCAGGATGCCCGCATCGCCATCGATGTAGGTGATCGCGGACGTGGTTGCCGCGGTGTTCATGAAGCCGGGGTCGAAGGTGACTGCGCCCGTCTGCTTCAGGAGCTTGGAAACGTCGTAGCCTTCGTTTCCTTCAATAACCTGGATGCGCGGCAGCTTGAGCTCTCCGCCTGCGTGGAGCAGGGTGGCCGCGTTGTTGGTCTCAGTCATGGAGTCCCCTTCATGAGGCTTCTCGGCCTCTGTCGAAAGCTTGATCCAACATCAGGTGAGCCGCGCACTTGAGCCTGAGAAGACAGGATCCAACACCCGGACTGCCTTCTTGTAGAAAGCCACCATTGATAGTCACTTAAAAACTACCGCCAGTTGGGCACGTGTCGCTAATCCGGGTTGGCGCTGGGACCCCTAAAATACCGGCAGTGTGTTGCGAGTCACATGATTGTTACGGGATCACACACGTGATCAGGCCAACCGCTCCACAGCCGCGCCGATCCGTTCGTCGGAGCCGGTCAGTGCGACGCGGACGAAGCCGTTGCCGGCTTCGCCGTAGAAGACCCCGGGCCCCACAACGATGCCGCGATCGGCAAGGCGCGCAACGGTGTCCCAGGTGCTCTCACCCGCGGAGCTCCAGAGGTAGAGCCCGGCGTCGGAATCCTTGATCTCGAGGCCGAAACCGCGCAGGGCGGGTACCAGCTGCTCCCGGCGACCGCGGTAGAGGTCCTTCTGGGCCTCGACGTGCGCATCGTCACCGAGCGCCACCCGCATGGCCTCCTGGACCGGGAACGGAACAATCATTCCGGCATGCTTGCGGCTGTTGACAAGGTTGGGCATCAGCGCCGGGTCACCGGCAACGAACGCCGCCCGGTAGCCGGCCACGTTCGACTGCTTGCTCAGCGAGTACACCGCCAGGAGACCTTCATGGGATCCGCCGGCCACGCGCGGATCCAGGATGCTGGGGACCGGCTGGCCGCCGCGCTGGACGTCCCAATCCCCCCAGCCGAGTTCTGCGTAGCACTCGTCCGAAGCAACCACGGCGCCGAGCTCCCGCGCCTGGACCACCAGCACCTTCAGGGACTCGACGTCCCGCACGCTGCCGGTGGGATTTCCCGGGGAGTTGACCCAGATGAGGCGCACGCGGGAGCGGACCGCGTCGTCGAGCTCATCCAAGTTGTCCGTGGCCACGGAGGTGACGCCGCCGAACGTCGCGCCGATGTCGTACGTGGGGTAGGCCACCTTGGGACGTACGACGACGTCTCCCGGCTTCAGGCCCAGCAGCAGCGGGAGCCACGCGACAAGTTCCTTCGAACCCACCGTAGGCATGATGTTGCGGGGGTCGAGGCCGGATACTCCGCGGCGGCGCTCGAACCAGCCTGCAATGGCTTCGCGGAGCGCGGGTGTTCCATGAACCGTGGGATAGCCCGGGGCGTTGGCTGCAGCCTTCAGCGCGTCCTGGATGATGGCAGGCGTGGGGTCCACCGGTGTTCCGATGGACAGGTTGACTGCCCCGCCCGGGTGTTCGGAAGCCTTCGCCAGGTATGGTGCCATGGCCTCCCACGGGTAGTCGGGCAGGTCCAGGCCGAATGTGCGCACTGCAGCGGTCACCGTTACGCCCGTATCAGTGGTCTTGGTTCTGCGGGGGCAGCGCGGCGATCATCGGGTGGTCCTTGCCGGTGTTGCCGATCTTCGCGGCGCCGCCGGGTGAACCGAGGTCGTCGAAGAACTCGACGTTTGCCTTGTAGTAGTCAGCCCACTCGTCCGGGGTGTCATCCTCGTAGTAGATGGCTTCCACGGGGCACACCGGCTCGCATGCGCCGCAGTCGACGCATTCGTCCGGATGGATGTACAGCGAACGCTCGCCCTCATAGATGCAGTCGACCGGGCATTCCTCGATGCATGCCTTGTCCTTGACATCTACACACGGCTGCGCGATTACGTACGTCACGTCCCTGGCCTCTCCACGTTGGTCCCGGCATCCCGCCGGCTCTTTCGCCCGGCGCGGCCGGACTATTGACATCTGAGCCTATTATCTCCCACGCCGTTCCCGCGAACCTAGCCGGGCCTCCTAGTATGAAGTGGTGACGCTGCCCACCCCCGCTCCCGCCGGTTTCCTGTCCGCTGCCGTCCCCGGAATCCGCGTCGTGGTGCGGTACCGGATCGAGGGAGGCCTCACTGACGCCCTGGGCCACCTTGTCTCGTGCGACGGCGGTGCGTGCACCGTCCGGACGCGGCAGGCCGACGTCGTGATCCCCCTCGCCGCCGTGGTGGCGGCGAAAGAGGTACCTCCGGCGCCGGAGCGGCGCCGCCCGCGCTCCTGAGCAGCCGCCCGTGGCGCACCGTGGCGAAGGGGCGTGCCCTGCCCATCCAGTGGCCCCGTGCCCTGAGCCGCAATTCCTCGTTAAACGCGGAATGCCGCCGGCGTGGGAGCCGGCGGCATTCTGCGGTGTTGCGGTGTGTTACGACTTGGCGCGGGCGCGGGCGGCCTTGGCACGCTCGTTGGTGTCCAGGATGACCTTGCGGATGCGGATGGCGTCCGGAGTCACCTCAACGCACTCGTCTTCGCGGGCGAATTCGAGGGACTCCTCGAGCGTCAGGTCGCGCGGGGGCGTCAGGTTCTCGAAGGTGTCGGAGGAAGCCGCACGCATGTTGGTGAGCTTCTTTTCCTTGGTGATGTTGACGTCCATGTCGTCTGCGCGGGAGTTCTCGCCGACGATCATGCCCTCGTAGACCTCGGAGGTGGGCTTCACGAAGAAGGAGCCACGTTCCTGCAGGTTGATCATGGCGAACGGGGTGACCACACCGGCCCGGTCAGCAACCATGGAACCGTTGGTGCGGTATTCGATGGGGCCGGCCCACGGCTCGTAGCCTTCGGAGATGGACGCTGCGATGCCGGCGCCACGGGTGTCCGTGAGGAACTTGGTGCGGAAACCGATCAGGCCACGGGCGGGAACGATGAATTCCATCCGGCACCAGCCGGTGCCGTGGTTGGCCATGTTGGTCATGCGGCCCTTGCGGGCAGCCATCAGCTGCGTGACGGCGCCCAGGTACTCTTCGGGGACGTCGATGGTCATGTGCTCCATCGGCTCGTGGATCTTGCCGTCGATGGTCTTGGTGACCACCTGCGGCTTGCCCACGGTCAGTTCGAAGCCTTCACGGCGCATCTGCTCGACGAGGATGGCCAGGGCCAGCTCGCCACGGCCCTGGACTTCCCAGGCGTCGGGACGCTCGGTGGGCAGAACCTTGATGGAGACGTTACCGATCAGTTCCTTGTCCAGGCGGTCCTTCACCTGGCGCGCGGTGACCTTGGCGCCCTTGACCTTGCCGGCCAGCGGCGAGGTGTTGATACCGATGGTCATGGAGATCGCGGGATCGTCCACGGTGATCAGCGGCAGCGGCTGCGGGTTCTCGGCGTCGGTCAGGGTCTCACCGATGGTGATTTCCTCGATACCTGCAACGGCGACGATCTCGCCGGGGCCTGCGGACTCGGCCGGGACGCGGTCCAGGGCCTTGGTGGCCAGCAGTTCGGTGATCTTGACGTTCTTGAGTTCACCGTTGGCGCGTGCCCAAGCGACGGTCTGGCCCTTGCGCAGGGTGCCGTTGTAGATACGGAGCAGAGCGAGGCGGCCCAGGAACGGGGACGCGTCAAGGTTGGTGACGTGCGCCTGCAGGACACCCTCCGGGTTGTACGTGGGAGCGGGGATGTGCTCGATGATGGTCTTGAACAGCGGCTCAAGGTCCTCGTTGTCCGGGGCGGCGCCATCGGCGGGCTGGTCCAGGGAGGCGCGGCCAACCTTGGCGGCAGCGTAAACAACGGGAACTTCGAGGATCTTGTCCAGGTCAAGGTCCGGAACTTCGTCCGCGAGGTCAGAGGCGAGGCCCAGCAGGAGGTCCATGGACTCGTGGACGACCTCCTCAATGCGGGCGTCGGGACGGTCGGTCTTGTTGACCAGCAGGATCACCGGCAGGTGCGCGGCCAGGGCCTTACGGAGGACGAAGCGGGTCTGCGGCAGCGGACCTTCGGACGCGTCCACGAGGAGGACGACGCCGTCGACCATGGACAGGCCGCGCTCCACCTCGCCACCGAAGTCGGCGTGGCCGGGGGTGTCGATGACGTTGATGGTGATGGTTTCACCATTGGACGACGGTCCGTTGTAAGCCACAGTGGTGTTCTTGGCCAGGATGGTGATGCCCTTTTCGCGCTCCAGGTCACCGGAGTCCATCACGCGGTCTTCGAGGTGGTTGTGCTCGGCAAAGGAGTTGGTCTGCTTGAGCATGGCGTCAACCAGCGTGGTCTTGCCGTGGTCAACGTGGGCCACAATCGCGACGTTGCGGAGGTCACTGCGCGAGGCAGTGGCTACCGCGGTGTTGGTGGTGGTTTCAGACATGCGTAAAGACTCGATTCCGTGGTCAGCTGTAGTCATCGCGACATTTCCGACCGAAACGCACGACAGATCAGGCCCATAACACAGGGCTCCTTCAACAAGTCTAACCGCAGGGGCAAGTGATGGCCTAAAACCGGTCCGGAACCGGCAGGAATCCGGCGCCCTGCCCATCCCCCTCGGGACAGAAATTGAGAGCTGTCACACTCACTGGATAAATACGGATTTATGCCCCATTATTGCTGTTGATGAGCAGCGAATACCACGAGAAACCAGCATGCGTCCTGCATCCGCTTTAACGCGGATCGCGGTATTTGCTATCGCCGCCGGCATTGTCCTGGCGGCTCCGGGCCAACCGGCACAACTTCCGGCGTCGGATGCACCGGCAGCCTCTGCCAGCCCGGACCAGGTTCCGCCTTCACTGCTCAGGGCCGCTGCCACGGACCCGGCGGACGCGCCCCGATACACGCCGGGCGTCGATTTGTCCGAGGTCCTCTCCCGCCCCGCCATGCGCCCAGGGGAGGTCTTCCGGAATCCGGTCTTCGGCCGGAACGAGGTGGTAGTGCCGAACGTCCGGAACACGGCTGTCCTGATCGGCGACTCCCAGTCGGTTCCGGACGACAGCTGGCCGCGCCGCGCCTTGGCTGCCCTTGGCTACAACGTCCACTTCTGCGGTTACGGCGGTACGGGCTTCACGGCAGCCAACGGCAAGGTGGGCAACTACATTGACGCCCTGGAGCGGGGCGACTGGATGCTGCCGGTGGGAACCCCCGGGCTGGTGGTGATTGAAGGCGGCGGCAACGATGCTGCCCGCGGCGCCTCGGATGCCCAGATCACCGCCAACGCCAACCGCCTTGTCCAGGCCATGAAAGCCCGCTACCCCACTACCAAGATGGTCATGGTGGGCACGCTTGCGAAGGGCGCCAATAATGGTGGCGGCCGCCGGAGCCAGGTGGATAACCTGCTCTCGAGCATCGCAGCCAAGCAGGGCATCACGTTTGTCAGCGCGGGAGACTGGCTGACCAAGTACAACCTCACGCAGCACCTTGCGGACCCCGTCCACATGGACAGCGAAGGCCGGAAGGCGCTGGGGACGGTGCTGGAACGCCGCCTCCGGGAACTGGGAATTCCGGACATCACGGCCACTGCCGCGGGTACCGCACAGGCCGGAGCCGGCAGCAAGAAGGGCTGAGGCCCCGCTCCTTTCGGAGTGGCGCCCCAGCCCTTCAGCTGTACAGCGACGGATCGCGGCGTTATGCCACTTCCGGCGGCAGCATCAGCTTCGCACCCGGGATGGCGTTCAGGAGTGCCCTGGTGTACTCCTGCTGCGGCGCTTCGAAGACCTCGTCGGTGGTTCCGGTTTCCACCAGGCGGCCCTTCTCCATGACGCAAACATGGTCGGCAATCTGCCGGACGACTGCCAGGTCGTGGGTGATGAAGAGATAGGTCAGGCCCAGGTTCGACTGCAGGTCAGCCAGCAGGTTCAGGACCTGCGCCTGGACCAGGACGTCCAGTGCGGACACCGCCTCGTCACAGATGATGACCTCGGGGTCCAGCGCCAGGGCGCGGGCAATGGCAACGCGCTGACGCTGGCCTCCCGAGAGCTCGTTCGGGTACCGCTGCATGGCAGACTGGGGCAGTGCCACCTGGTCCAGCAGTTCCCGCACCTTCTTCTCGCGGCTGGCGGCATCACCGATCTTGTGGACCCGCAACGGCTCCTCGATGGTGCGGTAGATGTTGTACATCGGGTCCAGGGATCCGTACGGGTCCTGGAAGATCGGCTGTACCCGCCGGCGGAACTTGAACAGGTCCCCGGCCTTCAGCAGCGAGGTATCCACGCCGTCGAAGAGGATCTTGCCGTCGGTAGGCTTCTCAAGCTGGAGCACCATCTTGGCCACCGTGGATTTGCCCGAACCGGACTCCCCCACGATCGCCGTCGTTGTTCCGCGCTTGACGTCGAAGCTCACGCCGTCCACCGCCGCGAAGTCCGTGGCTTTACCCAGGCCCTGGCGGAGCTTGTAGACCTTTCGCAGGTCCTGGATCTGCAGGACGTTGTCAGCCGCGGCTGCTTCCGCTGCCGGTGCCAGGAGGTCGGCCGTTTCGACGCCCTGTTCCTTGGCTGCCTGGATGCGTCGGCTGGCAAGGGATGGCGCCGACTCAACCAGGCGCTTCGTGTAGGGGTGCTGCGGATTGCGGAGCAGTTCCAGTGACGGTCCTGCCTCCACGACGCGTCCCTGGTACATGACCACCACTTTGTTGGCACGTTCTGCTGCCAGGCCCAGGTCGTGGGTGATCAGCAGCACCGAGGTGCCAAGTTCGGTAGTCATGGTGTCCAGGTGGTCCAGGATCTGCCGCTGGACCGTCACGTCCAGCGCGGACGTGGGCTCATCGGCAATCAGCAGGCGCGGCTGGCATGAAAGACCAATGGCAATCAGTGCACGCTGGCGCATACCGCCGGAGAACTCATGCGGATACTGGTTCGCGCGGCGCTTGGCGTCGGGCAGGCCGGCTTCGGACAGCACCTTGGCGATGTCCTCCGGGCCGCTTGGACGGCCGTTTGCCTTCAGTGTCTCCCTGACCTGGTAGCCGATCTTCCACACCGGGTTGAGGTTGGACATCGGGTCCTGCGGGACCATGCCGATGGTGTTTCCGCGCAGCTCGATCATCCGCTGCTCGCTGGCGTGGGAAATGTCCTCGCCGTCAAGCAGGATCTGGCCGCCGGAGACGCTGCCGTTATTCGGCAGGAGGCCAATGGCCGCCAGTGCCGTGGTGGACTTGCCCGAGCCGGACTCCCCCACAATGGCTACCGTCTCACCGGGCATGATGGTCAGGTGTGCATTGCGCACGGCCTGGACTTCACCGCTGCCGGTCTTGAAGGTGATCGCAAGGTCGCGGATTTCCAGGAGCGGCTTGTTGCCGTTGGCGCTGGCCTCGCCGATGCTGACGTCTGGAGTTGTCATCTCTTTATCTCTCATCGCTGGCGGCTCTTCGGGTCGAGGGCGTCGCGGACGGCGTCGCCCAGCATGATGAAGCTCAGCACGGTGATGGACAGGGCTGCAGCGGGGAACAGCAGGATTTCGGGCCGGGTCCGGATGGAGGCCTGGGCACCTGCAATGTCATTACCCCACGACATGATGCTCTGCGGCAGTCCGATGCCCAGGAAGGACAGCGTGGCTTCTGCCACGATGAACACGCCCAGTTCCAGCGTTGCCAGCACGATGATCGGTGCCAGGGCGTTGGGCAGGACGTGCCGTACCAGCGCCTTGAACTTTGACACGCCGAGTGCCTGCGCCGCGGTGACGAAGTCCGCGTTGCGTACTTCTATGACGGCGCCACGGGTAATACGTGCCATCTGCGGCCAGGCCAGGAGCGATATGACGAACACTACTGTCCACACGCTCTTGTTCTCGCGGAACAGCGGCAGCTGG
The DNA here is from genome assembly GCF_026672455.1 of Pseudarthrobacter sp. SL88. Classification (NCBI taxonomy): domain Bacteria; kingdom Bacillati; phylum Actinomycetota; class Actinomycetes; order Micrococcales; family Micrococcaceae; genus Pseudarthrobacter; species Pseudarthrobacter sp. SL88. Next base: position 1,180,528 of record NZ_JAPPRD010000001.1, on the reverse strand, counting down.
GTGATCACCAGGGCGCCGAGGATCAGCGGCAGTGCGAAGAAGATGTCGCCAAGGCGGGCCAGTACGGCATCGACCCAGCCACCGTAGTAGCCAGCCAATGCGCCGAGGGTTACACCGATCACCAAGACGCAAAGCACCGAAAGGATGCCAACGGACAGTGACGCCTGCGTGCCGTGGATGACGCGCGAGTAGATGTCGCAACCCTGGAACGTGAACCCGAACGGGTGGCCGGCAGTGGGCCCGCCTTCCGAGTTCCCGAGCTCGCAGCCGTCGTTCGGCGGGGTGGACGTGAAGAGGCCGGGGAACAGCGCAATCACGATCAGGGCGAGGATCAGCAGCGACGAGATGATAAAAAGCGGACGACGGCGGAGCTTGCGCCACGCGTCTGCCCACAGGCTGAGCGGGGCCTGGTCAGTCTTGACCGCGTCCGTGGCCTGCAGCGGGGTTTCATCGATGGGCGCCACGAAGTGGCTGTTGTTACTGGTCATAGCGAATCCTCGGGTCAAGCCAGGCGTACAGGAGATCAACGAGCAGGTTGGACACCACGAACACCAGCACCAGCACGCTGACGATGGACACGATGGTGGGGCCCTCAGTGCGCAGGACTGCCTGGTACAGCTTGTTGCCGACGCCCGGGACGTTGAAGATGCCTTCGGTAACGATGGCGCCGCCCATCAGGCCACCAAGGTTGGCGCCAAGGTAGGTCACCACGGGGATCAGCGAGTTGCGCAGGATGTGTGCCAGGACCACCCGGGGCCGGGACAGACCCTTGGCCGTGGCGGTCCGGACGTAGTCTGCGTTCATGTTCTCGCTGACCGACGCACGGGTCAGTCTGAGGACGTACGCGAAGGAGACAAGGCCCAGCACGACGGCGGGCAGCAGCAGGCTGCCCCAGTCGGCGTTGGCGCCCACGGTGGGTTTCGCCCAGCCGAGTTGAACGCCAAAGACCAGCTGGAACACGAAGCCCAGCACGAAGGTGGGAACTGCGATGACCACCAGGGAAGCCACCAGGACGGTGGAGTCAAACCAGCCGCCGCGGCGGAGGCCGGCGAATACGCCGAAGGCCACACCGAAGATGGCCTGGATGGCCAGCGCTTCGACGGCCAGCATCGCCGTTACCGGGAAGACGCGGGCGAGGCTTGCCGCAATGGGCTGGCCGGTGAAGTCGTTGCCGAGGTTGAACGTGAAGAGGTTCTTCAGGAACAGGCCGTACTGGACAATGAAGGGTTCATCAAGGTGGTACTGGCTGCGAAGGGTGTCGATGACTGCCTGCGGTGGCTGGCGGTCGCCGAACAGTGCCGCGATGGGATCGCCGGGCAGGGCGAACACCATGTAGTACACGAGGAGGGTGGTGCCGATGAAGACAGGGATCACCTGGAGGAGCCGGCGAAGGATAAAGCGGACCACGGTATCACCAGCCTTCCGGGGAGGAAGTAAACAGGTTCATGCATACCTTCCTGCCGTGCAAGCCAATGGGGGCCCGGCCGTAACCGGACCCCCATTAGCCTTGGCGGCAAGTTAGATCAAGGACTACTTAGCCGTGATGTTGTAGTAGAGGATGCTGCCGTTCCAGCCGGTTTCGGCCTTCACGACGTTGTTGCTCCACACGATCGGACGTGCCTGGTCCCACAGGGGCAGGCCGGGCAGATCCTCGAACAGCACTTCCTGTGCCTGGTTGAACTTGGCGTTTGCATCCTCGGTGGATGTGGCAGCCAGGCCCTCCTTGAGGAGCTTGTCGAACTCGGGGTTCGTGTACTTCTCGTAGTTGGAGGAAGCGTTGGTGCCCCAGACCGGGCCGAGGAAGTTGTACAGCGACGGGTAGTCGCCCTGCCAGCCTGCACGGGTCAGGCCGGGCAGCTGCTGGGACTTGCGCAGGTTCAGGACTTCAGCGAACTTGGCGAAGGGCTGGATTTCAGCCTGGATGCCGAGGTTGTTCTTGAAGCCGTTGGCCACGGCGTCGATCCATTCCTTGTTGCCGCCATCGGTGTTGGAAGCGATCTGGAGCGGCTTGGAGTCGTCATACGGCTGGATCTTGTTGGCCTGCTCCCAAAGGTCCTTGGCCTTGGCGGCGTCGAACTTCAGGATTTCGCTGCCCTTGAGGTCTTCCTTGAACCCGTCGATGACCGGCGGGACAAAGGCCTTGGCAGGGGTGCGGGTGCCGTTGAAGACAACCTTGGCAATTTCCTCGCGGTTGATGGCGTAGGAGAGGGCCTCGCGGCGCAGCTTGCCGGCTTCACCCTGGAAGTTCGGGTTGTACGGCGGGATGTTCAGCGTCGAGTTGGTGGCAACTGCCTTGGTGGCGTTGCGGTCCTGGAAGTCCGTCTCATAGGTCTTCAGGGCGTTGGACGGCAGGACATCGGTGATGTCCAGGTTGTCCGACTGGAGATCCGTGTATGCGGGGCCCGGATCGGTGTAGAACTTGAAGGTCACGCCGCCGTTCTTGGACTCGCGCGGGCCGCTGTAATCAGCGTTCTTGACGAGGGCAATCGACTGGTCGTGTACCCAGGCGCCTTCCTTCTCGAACTTGTACGGGCCGTTACCCACCGGGTTCTCGCCGAAGGTCTTCGGGTCCGACAGGGCAGCGGAAGGAAGCGGGAAGAAAGCGGAGTAGCCCAGACGCAGCGACCAGTCTGCTTCAGGCTGGGCAAGCTTGACGGTGATCGTGGAGTCATCGGTTGCTGCCAGGCCGGACATGGTCTCAGCCGTCGGGGCAGGGGTGGTCTTGGTCTTGCCGTCGGCCGTCTTCTCGCTGTTGACCGCCGATACCTCTTCGTAGCCGGCGATGGACTCAAAGAAGAAGCCGTTGTTCTGCAGGTTCTTCGAGTTGGCTGCGAAGTTCCAGGAGTCAACGAACGTCTTGGCCGTGATGGCCTCACCGTTGGTGAACTTCTGGCCCTGCTTGACCTTGATGGTCCAGTTCTGGGCATCGGAGGAATCAATGGATTCTGCCAACGCGTTGACCGGCTTGCCGTCGGCGTCGTAGGTCCGCAGGCCTTCGAAGAGGAGTTCGACGACGCGGCCGCCGTAGACCTCATTGGTGTTGGCCGGCAGCAGCGGGTTCTGTGGTTCGTTGCTGTAGGCCGTGATGACCTTGTTGGGATCGCCCGTGGCGTCGCTGGACCCCTCCGTGGTGCCGCCTCCAGCGCCGCACCCGGTCAGGGCAAGCGCAGCGATTGCCACGATGCCCAGTGCTTTGGAAGTGCGCGTGAAACGCATTCCGCCTCCTATGAGTTGTGGGAGATAACGAGGGGAAATCTGGTGTTTCCCCGCAGGCCGAGGCACAGCTGTGAACTGTGACGGGGCCTACATGTACGAGTAGCCTAACCGCACGAAGTCCAGATACTGGTACTCCGTTGCCAAACCGTGACCGGGGCGTTTTAAACGCGTTAACCGGTTAACGGAAGTTGTGCAAGTCACATGCTACTCGGCGGTAGCGCCACGGCGAAATCGAAGCGTGGCCTGCATCACCCATCGCCCGGTGGGAATCAGTTCTTGGTTCCCTGCTGGGCCAGGCGCCAATCGGAGACGTTCCACCACACGCCGAGGGGACCCGGGCTGGGTTTCACACCGGCCACCCGGGCGTTGAAGGCTATGGCGCCGACCGTCTGGTACAGCGGCAGTCCGTACGCCTTCTCCCAAACGCGTTTATCGATCCCGGCCAGCAGTTCGTCCTGTTTCCCGAGGTCAGTGGTGGTGGCCAACTGTTCCATCGCCTTGTCCGCGTCGCCGTCGGAGAATCCGTTGAAGTTGCTGCCGGCCCCGGTGCGGAAGATCTGGGGGATGCGGCCCACTCCGGCGCCCGTTCCGATCCACCCCAGCAACGCGGCGTCGTACCCTGCGCCCCCAAGCGACTTTGCCCAGTCCGCGTTTCCCTGGCCGGCGTCGACCACGCGGAAACCGGCCTGCTGCGCCGAATCGCGGATCAGGGTGAATGCCTTGGCCCGGTTGGGGTTGTCCCGGTTGTACAGGATCCGGACCGTAGGGGTGGCTCCGTCGAGAAGTTCCTTGGCTGCGTCGATGTCCACCTCGGCGTAGTCGGCCGAGCCGTTGTTTTTCACGGTATCCGCGTACTTGGGCTGCCCCGGAAGGAAGACCTGGGAATCGAGCGGCTTGGCGTCCGCAACCAGGTCCCCCACGACCGCGTCCACGATGGCCTGCCGGGGCACGGCCTTCAGGAAGGCCTTTCGGACGTCTTCGTCTGCGAAGGGCCCGGAGAAGTTGAGGTCAAGGTGGTCGTACCCCGACTGGCTGTACTGCTCCACCGTGTTTCCCTGGTCTGCCAGGCCGGCAAAGAGCTTGGCCGTGTCGGCAGAAGGCTGTGGCGAGATGATGTCCGCCTGCCCGCTGCGGAGCGCGTCAACAGCAGTGGGAAGGGCACCGGTGAACCTGACGTTGATCTCGTCAAGCCACGGCTCCGTCCCCCAGACGTAGTCGCGGTTCCGGACGAGTTTCATCGATACTTCCGGAACGATGTCCCGCACGATGTAGGGGCCGCTGGAAAGATACAGCGCGGGGTCGTCGGGCAGGGATTTCGTGTCGAAACCGTTGTTCCAGAAATCTCCCACCGTTTTCAACGCCGAATTTACTGACGGCTTCCCGGGATTTCCCTTGGGCGCGTCCTTGATCAGGTCAACGAGGTCTTCCTCGTCGCTCAGCCCGGCCTTGGCGGCGACTACGTGGGCCGGCAGGCCGACGTCGAACGCGGTCTGCCAGTCCGCGTAAGGCGCGGCGTACTGCAGCGTGATGGACCGGCCGTCGTCGCCGAGTTCGGGGAACGCCGTGCCCGCCAGGCCGCCGGCGGCTGACGCGGCCGAAAAGTACCTGGTGCCCGTCCCGGCAGCGGGATCGGCGTTGTCGAAGTAACCCGAACCTGCGGCCCAGCTCAGGAGGAGGTCGCCGGCGTCGATCGGCGCGCCGTCGGACCATTTGACGCCTTCGTTGACTGTGTACCGCACCTTGAGCGGGTCATCGGAGACTTTTTCGTAGCGGCCGAACTTATCGTTCCGGACCACCACGGATTTGTCGTCCAGGTAGTAGAAGCCGGAGTGCGTGGCTGAGCCGATCTTGGCGTTGATGTCCGTGTTGCCGTCGGTGCTGAACGGGTTGAAGGAGGAAAAGGCGTTGGCCTCAGCCACGGTGGCGCTGCCTCCGCGTTTGGCTTCCCCCACCACCACCGGCGCGCTGCCGCCGCCTGAGCAGCCTGAAAGGGCCACTGCGGCCACTGCCGCTGCGGTGATGTACTGCATCAGGCGCCTGACTGGCATGCCTTGAGCCTCCTTGTGTATTCCAATCCCGGGGAAGGGGGCCTGGAGTCGCCAGGAACGCGCCCTACACAGTCAGGATACTTTGGTGTCGCCGGCTGGGCGGGGAGGAGGAACCCTACGCCCCGGGTTCGCGGTCCGGCCGCAGCAGGCGCGCGCCGCCGTCGTTCGCGTTGAGCAGTGCCTCCGCGCGGCGCCGGTGGCCGTTCCGGGTGTCCGGATCCATCGAGTCCAGCAGGGAAACTGCCATCCGGGACCGGGGGTTGCGCTCAATGACAGGGCGGTGGTCATCGATGAAGGTCCAATACAGGGCATCCCAGTCGGGGATCCACTCCCCCGGCGGCAGATCGGACATTTTCCGCAGGTAGTTGCTGCCGGAGATGTATGGCTTCGTGGTGATTCCGGCACCTGACGCGAACTGGCTCATCGCGTAGACGTTGGGAACCATGACCCAGTCGTAGGCGTCCACATACATGGCCATGAACCATTCATAGACGTCATTCGGGCGGATGCGCAGGAGGGACATGGCGTTGCCCAGGATCATCAGCCGTTCGATGTGGTGGCTGTACCCGGTGGCTAGCACGCGGGAGATCACCATATCCACGGGGGCCAGCCCGGTGGTGGCGTCCCACCACCCTGCGCCAAGTCCGTTCCCGTGGTTGAGCAGGTTTGCGCTGCGCATTTGCCGGCCCCGGAGACGGTAGGTGGCCCGCATGTACTCCCGCCATCCGATCAGCTGCCGCACAAAACCCTCGAGGGAAGCCAACGGCGGGTTTTGCCCGGCGCCGTCCAGAATTGCGTCCAGGACCTCGCGGGGGTCCAGCAGCCCGATGTTGAGTGCCGGCGTGAGCAGCCCGTGGTTGATGAAGGGATGCGCGGTGGAGATGGCGTCTTCGTAGGCACCAAATCCGGCCAGCCGGTCGCGGACAAACTCGTGCAGGTGCCGCCGGGCTTCCGCCGCGTCGGTGGGCCAGGCAAAGGAGGCAGGGTCTCCCGGGGCGTCCGGAAACTCCTCCGCTACCCATGCGACGGCGGCCTCTACGTCGCTTGACCCGATCTCAGGGGTGGTATCCGCTCCACCGCCGTCTTTCATCAGTGCGTCAAGGTCGAACATCGTTTGCCCGGCGTTGATTCCGCTGTTGAACCTGCTCACGGCGGCCGGAACGTACCCGGGGGGAAGCTTTTTCCTGTTCTCGGCGTCAAAGGACCACTTGCCACCGACGGGGCCGCCGCCGTCCACCAGGACGTTGAGCCGGCGGCGTTGCCACACGTAGAAGTCGTGCATCCGGGCAGGATTTCCGGCGAACCACTCATCGATCCGACGGCGGTCTGTGAGGAAATTGGGAGTCTCCAGGACGTCGCCGGCCTGCATGCGGTAGCCGCCGTCAGCGAGGCCGGCGAACAGGTCCTGCTCAAGCCAGTCATCCACGACGTCGAACCAGGTCACCTGCCGCGGGCGGCTGCTGCGAATGAGTTGCCCCAGCTGGCTTCGCGACGTGTGGGAGGGGTGGCTGGCCAGAACGGCCACCTCATGGCCATGGCTGCGGAGCCGCCGTGCAAAGCGTGCCATCGATGCCCGGTGCAGGACCAGTTTGTGCGAGTGGAAGGCGTACTGACGGAACATGAGGTCGTGCTCGATCAGCACAAACGCCGTTCCGTCAGCCGGCAGTTCAAGCTGCTGCCCGAAGAGCTGATGCGGCAGGACGAGGCGCAGGTGCTGGCCGGATTGCATGCCCCAACGATAGTTGGAATGCTTTCCGGACGTTGCCGAGCGGACACCGGCCCCGCTGTCGCAAACGGTAACCTCCACCTGCCCTGTCCACGGGTGGCGGGCCAGGCGAGCATATTCTGGGGTCAACCACCAGGCCCAAGCAAAGGAAGCCCATGCCAGATCAGAACCGTCCCCTGCGAAAGCTTGGTTTCCTCACCATCGGCCTCTTCGATCCGGCCAACCCGGCCGCCGGTCACGAATCCACGTTGCAGGTCATCGAGCTGGGTGAGCGGCTTGGTTTCGACAGTGCGTGGCTGCGGCACCGCCACCTGCAGTTTGGCATTTCCTCACCGGTGGCCGTCATGGCAGCGGCCAGCCAGCGTACGTCCCGGATCGAGCTTGGCACCGCTGTTACGCCGCTGGGCTGGGAGAATCCCCTGCGCCTGGCCGAGGACCTGGCCACCACGGACCTGCTGGCCGGCGGCCGGATCAATTCCGGCCTCAGCGTGGGCGAGCCGATGCACTGGGACACGGTGAAGCATGAGCTTTACCCCGATTCCGCAGCGGTGGAGGATTTCAGCTACGCCCGCGTGGAGCGGTTTGCCCGGCTGGTTGCGGGCGAACCTGTCCGCGATTTCTCCGGCAAGCAGGGCGTGGTGGAGGAGTTTTCCAGCCGCGTGGAACCGCATTCCCCGGGATTGCGGGATCGTCTCTGGTACGGCGCCGCCAGCCGGAAATCGGCGGTCTGGGCAGGCGGGAACGGCTTCAACCTGCTCTCCAGCAGCGTGATTTTCCCTGACGCAGGCGATGAACCCGACTTCGCCCGGATCCAGCAGTCCCAGATCCGCGCCTACCGGGACGCGGCCGCCGCGTCAGGACAGCCGCAGGAACGGACCCGGGTATCGCAGGGGCTGGTGGTCATTCCCACCGATTCGGCCTCTGCGGCGCAGCGGAAGAAGTACCAGCAGTACGTTGACGAACGCACACCCCGCACGGCCGCCCCGCAGGGTCCGAAGAGGATGCTGTTCGCCAGGGACCTCATCGGCACGAGTGGGCAAATCGCGGAGCAGCTCTACGCGCACGTAGGTTTCCAGGAAGTTGACGAAGTGGCCTTCGCCTTGCCCTTCAGCTTTGAGCACGAGGACTACGTCCAGATCCTCACCGACATCGCCACCCGCCTGGGTCCGGCCCTTGGCTGGGAACCGGCCGGAGCCTGACGAGCCTAGAAAGCGGTGCTGGGCAGGTCCTTCTCGCCGTCGACAATGGCAGTAACAATCCGCGCTGCAACCAGGTCGGGATCCAGCGCCGCGCCGAATCGCGGCGCTGTCCCGGCGATCGGATGCTCAGACAGGGCGGTGCCGGTGTGGCCGGGGCGTGCATCCACGATTCGGATGCCCGCCCGGCGATACTCGCGCGCCGCTGCGACAACGAAGGCCGCGAGTCCAGCCTTCGACGCTGAGTAAGCCGCCAGGCCAGCGACCGGCGCCTCGGCCACAACGCCACTCAATGTGACAACGAAGGGCTCCCGGCCCTCACGTGCGGAGGCCGCGAGGTAGGGCTGGCTCTGGGTGATGAGCTGGATCGGACCCGTCGTGTTCACCGCGAAGAGTTCGTCCACTGTGGCGGGTTCAAGGTCAGATGCGGCGCCAAAGGCAACCACTCCTGATGCAACCACTAGCCCGTCGAGACCCCCGTGCTGCGCATTCGTGTCATCCAACACCGCCTGGATCGCGGAGGGCGCGCGCAGATCGTGCCCCATTGACTTTGACGACCGGGCGACGATGGCGCCGTTTCCCTCCAGCAGGGCAGCGATGCGCGAACCGAGTCCGCCGCTGGCGCCGACTACCAGAACAACCGCTCCCTGAAGAGTCGTCATGGATAGATCCTAGGCCACGTGCTGCAGGTAACGAGCGCGCGTCGGTTCCCTGGGACTGGACGGCTGCGGTACCACGTAGGCAAAGAAGCAGGCTTCGCCCGCTCCTCCGGGATCAAGCGAGCCAACAGGGCCGGGCCCATCTGCGGAAGCAGATGGGCCCGTCCCGAAATCCTCTGGGCTTAGACGTTGAAGCGGAACTCCACCACGTCGCCGTCGGACATGACGTATTCCTTGCCTTCGATCCGGACCTTGCCGCGGGACTTCGCCTCGGCCATGGAACCAGCCTCGACGAGGTCGGCGAAGGAGACCACTTCAGCTTTAATGAAGCCGCGCTGGAAGTCCGAGTGGATCACTCCTGCGGCCTGCGGGGCGGTGTCACCTTGGCGGATGGTCCAGGCGCGCGCTTCCTTGGGACCCGCCGTCAGGTAGGTCTGCAGCCCGAGAGTGTGGAAACCGACGCGGGCCAGCTGATCCAGGCCGGACTCTTCCTGACCGTTCATCTCCAGCATTTCGCGGGCTTCTTCCTCGTCCAGCTCAACGAGGTCTGCTTCGAGCTTGGCGTCGAGGAAGATGCAGTCCGCGGGGGCTACAAGGGCCCGCAGTTCGTCCTGCTTTTCCTGGCTGCCCAGGATGGCCTCGTCCGCGTTGAAGACGTAGATGAACGGCTTGGCCGTCAGGAGCCCGAGCTCCTTGAGGTGCTCCATCTCAAGCTTGTCGCTCTTGACCGAGGAGAAAATAGTGTCACCGCGCTCGAGGACGGTCTGGGCGGCCTTGATGGCAGCCAGTTCGGCGGCCTCCCGCTTCTTGATCTTGACCTCTTTTTCGATCCGGGGAATGGCCTTCTCGATGGTCTGCAGGTCCGCGAGGATCAGCTCGGTGTTGATGGTCTCCATATCCGAGCGCGGATCAACTTTGCCGTCCACGTGGATGACATCGGGGTCGTCGAACACGCGCACCACCTGGGCGATGGCCTCCGCCTCGCGGATGTTCGCCAGGAACTGGTTGCCCAGCCCTTCGCCCTCCGAGGCGCCCTTGACGATGCCGGCGATGTCCACGAAGGACACCGCGGCGGGCAGGACGCGCTGCGAGTTGAAGATCCCGGCAAGCTGCTGCAGCCGGGGATCCGGCAGGTTCACGACGCCGACGTTCGGTTCGATGGTGGCGAACGGGTAGTTCGCCGCCAGGACCTGGTTGCGGGTCAGCGCGTTGAAGAGGGTTGATTTGCCGACGTTGGGCAGTCCGACGATGCCAATAGTAAGAGCCACGAGCACTGATTCTACCCGCAGCGTCCCGTCCGCCCGTACCGGCGGATGTCACTCCCGTTGATTGTCAGTGCCCCGTGCAACAGTGAACCCATGGATGGATTTGCCTTGATTCTTGCCCTCTTCATGCTTCTTGCCGGTGCCCTCGCCGGTGCGGCCGCCACCTACTTTGCGCTCCGGAAGAACACCCACGGCGTTGAAGCTGACTTTGACGCCGTGTCCGCCCGGCTGTCGGAGGTAAGCGCACAGTTTGCAGCGGCCGACGCCGAACGCCGGCTTTTGGCGGCACAGAACCGCGAGCTGGGTGAGGCCAGGTCCCAGGACGGCAGCGTGCTGCGCGCCCTTGCCCCGGTGGCGGAGAAGCTCACGGCAGTCCAGCAGCAGGTGGCCCTGCTGGAACGGGACCGCGTGGAACAGTATGGCCAGCTTGCCCAGCAGCTCCAGGAAGCGCGCCTCTCGGATGAACAGCTGATGCGCTCCACACATGCACTGGAATCGGCCCTGCGGTCCAACAGCGCAAGGGGCCAGTGGGGTGAAGTACAGCTGCGGCGGGTGGTCGAGGCCGCCGGCATGCTGCGCCACGTTGACTTCGTGGAGCAGGTCCACAGCGCCGGCGGCGACTCCGCAGTCCGTCCCGACCTTGTGGTTCAACTTCCCGGCGAGAAGATCCTGGTGGTGGACGCCAAGGTCCCGTTGTCCGCCTACCTTGAGGCACAGGAGATGGGCGCTTCCGCGGCACACTTTGCGCATCCCGCCGACGCGCGGCCGGCACCCCAGTCGGTCTCCGAACGCCGTTCACAGCAGGCGCTCCTGGCTGCCCACGCAAAGGCGCTGAGGGCCCACGTGGATGCGCTGGGCAACAAGAGGTACTGGGACATTCCGGGGAACTCCCCCGAACTGGTGGTCTGCTTCATCCCTGCCGAATCAATTCTTGCGGCTGCCCTTGAAGCCGATGCGTCGCTCCTGGACCACGCGCTGTCCAAGAGCGTTGTCCTGGCGTCTCCGGGGACCCTGCTAGCCGTGCTGAAGTCGGTGGCGTTCACGTGGCGGCAGGACGTCCTGACGGACAATGCGCGGGAACTGTTCGACCTCGCCAGGCAGCTCTATGACCGGATGGGAACGCTGGGAGAGAACGTCACGAAGCTGGGGTCATCTCTGAAGACGTCCGTTGACCGCTACAACTCCCTGGTGGGAACGCTGGAGGCCCGGGTGCTGCCCACGGCCCGCAAGCTGAACAGCCTGGACGAAGCGGGCCTGGCCTCCCCCGCGCCGGTCGAGGTCACACCCCGCGCCCTTGCAGCCCCCGAGCTCCAACAGGACGGGGCCGCCGCGTAGGACGCCGGACGTCAGTCGCGCGGCCGGCGTCCGCCGAGGGCGCGGCTGACGTCGCCGGCCTGCTTCAGGGTTGCGCGGAGTTCCTTGGGCAGCGAAAACAGGAGGTCTTCCTCGGCGGTGACCACTTCTTCCACGCTTCCGTAGCCGTACTCAGCGAGCAGCCGGAGCACGTCCTGGACCAGGACCTCGGGAACGGAGGCCCCCGAGGTCACGCCGACGGTCGCCACGCCTTCAAACCATGCTTCGTCCACCTGGTTGGCGAAGTCCACGCGGTAGGACGCCTTGGCGCCGTATTCCAGGGCCACTTCCACTAGCCGCACGGAGTTCGAGGAGTTTGCGGACCCCACCACGATCACCAGGTCCGCCTGGGGAGAAATCTTCTTGATGGCCACCTGCCGGTTGGTGGTGGCGTAGCAGATGTCGTCACTGGGCGGGTCCTGCAGGGTGGGAAACCGCGCCTTCAGCAGCCGGACCGTTTCCATGGTTTCGTCGACGCTGAGGGTGGTCTGTGAGAGCCAAATGACCTTTTCCGGGTCACGGACTGTCACCTTGTCCACCTCGTGGGGGCCGTTGATGATCTGGATGTGGTCGGGCGCTTCGCCCGCGGTCCCTTCCACTTCCTCGTGCCCGTCGTGGCCGATCAGGAGGATGTCGAAATCGTCCTTGGCAAACCGGACGGCTTCCTTGTGCACCTTCGTCACCAGGGGGCACGTGGCGTCGATGGTGCGCAGTCCGCGTTGGCCGGCCGACTCGACGACGGCAGGTGACACTCCGTGCGCGGAGAAGATGACCAGGGCACCTTCGGGAACCTCGTCCGTCTCGTCAACGAACACAGCACCCTTCTCTTCGAGGGAGCTGACCACATGGACGTTGTGCACGATCTGCTTGCGGACGTAGACAGGGGGTCCGTAGTGCTCCAGGGCCTTTTCGACGGCGATCACGGCCCGGTCCACTCCCGCGCAGTAGCCTCGGGGGGCCGCGAGCAGTACCTTTTTGGCCCCGGTGACGGGCGCTGCAGCTGCTACTTCCTCGGGCGAGCGGCGCCTACGCGGGACGGTTGGCATCGAGAGGGAAACAGCTGTGGAGGTCATCTCTCCATGCTACCGGGTTGCCCGGGGCCGCCTTCGCGATACGGCTCCGCCAGCGAGCGCCAGCACCAGCAGGACTCCGCCGGCCACGGCGGTGCCCAGTGTCCAGGCCCCGAAGTTGGATGCGGCAGCGGGCACGAACCCGTCACGGAACAGGTTGGCCACGTCATTGCCCGTGTCCGTCGCAAGGGCCCTGGCCGTTCCGGCATCCGTGGCCAGCTTCCACGCGCCGGCCATCAGGAGCGCACCAAGACCGGCAGCAGCCGCCACTGTCCAGCGGCGGCGGGCCGCCACGAGGGCGAGGAGGAAGGCGACACCTGAACCGATGGCCAGCAGGTACCCCATGGGCGCGTAGGTGGCGAGGCGTTCCACCCACTCCCGGTGTTCCGGCTGGCCGACGTTGATCAGCGTCTCCTGCGGCGCATCGAGGGGAATCCCGCTGGTCCTGGAAATTTCCTCCACCCCTAGGGCCACCAGCGGCGCGACGTCGAGCGTCAGGGATGATGCCTGCCCAGCGGCGCCGCCATCTCCAGCCGTGGAGGCGAAACTCAGGCGATGGCTCTTGCGCAGTGTCTCGTCCCACGCCGCCGGGTAGCCGGGAAGGCCGGTCAGGGTTGTTGCGGCGTTCTCCAGGACCGGCTGCACGAGGTCGTTCAGGAATCCGGGAACGGCGCTGGTGTCGATGTTCCCGACGGCGGCCGTCGCCAGCTGCTGCCGGAATTCGGGGTCCTGCCCCATGGGCGCCGCAAGGCTCACGAACCCGTCTTCACCGACGATGTTGCGGTCCAGCCAGATGGCAGGAACCGCCAAGGCGGCCAGCAGGAGGCCCAGCACGGCAGCCAGAGCGGAAACGAAAGTGCGCACAGCAGGTCCTTCAGGTTGATGGCGGTAACCCCATCCTAGGCAGGTAACCTGACCGGGCTCTGTCAGTCCCGCGTGCTATTGCTTATGGATAAGGTTGAAGGACCGGTACCCGCAGCTTTTTCTGACGCAGTACTTTCTGACAGCCTGATTGTCACAGCCACCAAAGGACCCCATGCCCGCAGTTCCAGTCCCGCAGGGGCACCCGCATGTCTGAGCAGCCCTCCCTGCCGGACACCGCGCCGACCACCCTGCCGGCCACGGCCGCTGAAACCACGCCGGAGAACCCGTGGCCCCTGCAGTTGCTCTCGCAGAAGCTGAAGGTCCACATCGACCGTACTCCGTCTGCCTGGGTGGAGGGCCAGGTTATCGAGATGAACCGCCGGGGAGGCAACGCCTACCTGACCCTGCGCGACGTCGATGCCGAGGTGTCGCTGCCGGCGTCTGTGTGGACCAAGGTCCTGGAACGCAAGAATCTTCCCTTGGAGCGCGGATCACGGGTGGTGGCCCTGCTCAAGCCAGAGTTTTGGTTGAAGACCGGCCGGTTGAACATGCAGGTCCGGGATATCCGCCCCGTAGGCCTGGGGGACTTGCTCGCTCGCATCGAACGGCTCCGGCAGGCCCTCGCAGCGGAGGGCCTGTTTGCTGATTCGAGGAAGAGACCCCTCCCCCTGCTGCCGCACCGCATCGGCCTGATCACCGGCAGGGACTCGGACGCCAAGAAGGACGTGGTGCGCAACGCGGCCCTGCGCTGGCCGGCCGTCGAATTCGAGATCCGCGAAGTGGCGGTGCAGGGCACCAACGCCGTTTCGCAGGTGGTGCGCGCCCTCCGGGAACTGGACGGTCTCCCGGAAGTCGACGTCATTGTCATCGCCCGGGGCGGCGGGGCGCTGGAGGACCTGCTGCCGTTCAACAGCGAAGAGCTGGTGCGGGCGGTGGCGGCGGCAACGACGCCCGTAGTGAGCGCCATCGGGCATGAAGCCGACCGGCCGCTGCTCGACGACGTCGCCGACCTTCGTGCGTCGACTCCCACGGATGCCGCCAAGCGGATCGTTCCGGAGGTCTCCGAAGAGCTGGCCGGTGTCCGGCAGGCCCGGGAACAGCTGCGCCGCTGCATCGAACGGCTGGTGGACCGGGAATCCGACCGGCTGGCCTCACTCCATTCCCGTCCTGTCCTGGCGTCACCGGAGGGCCTGGTCACTGTCCGCAGCGAGGAAATCGAACGGCTTCTCCGGCGATCGTCCACAGCTGTGAACTCCACGGTGGTCCGTGCCGGTGACCGGCTGGAGCACCTCAGGACCCAGGTTCGTGCCCTGTCCCCCCAGAAAACGCTGGACCGCGGGTACGCGGTGGTGGAGCTCGCCGGGGCACACGCAGCGTCCTCAAGCTCCGGCCACGCAGTGGTGCGGCGTCCGGCCGATGCCCCCGCGGGGCAGCCACTGGCCATCCGCGTCGCCGAGGGCCGCTTCGGCGCCACGTCCACAGGCACGGGCAGTCCTGAAGAAAATCCACCAGCACCTGACCAGCACCATCCGGATACGGGAGAAACAACATGACCGAGCAGACGTCGGAAACCGGCACCGCCGCACTGAGCTACGAGGAAGCACGCGAACAGCTCATCGCCGTCGTTGGCCGCCTTGAGGCAGGCGGCGCCAGCCTTGAGGAGTCCCTGGCCTTGTGGGAACGCGGCGAGGCACTGGCGGCGCGCTGCGAGGAATGGCTGGAGGGCGCCCGCAAACGGCTCGCCGCCGCCCGGGACCAGCCGCTCTAGGCCATCCGATAGGTCCCGGGAGCAAAGCGCCTCAGGATCGGACCACCAGCTCGCGTTCCATGGGGACGTCGAACTCTGCCTTCGGCCACTCCAGGTTCAACCCGGCCATCGCGCCCAGCAGCAGCTGCTGGACCGCTATCCGGGCGTACCACTTCTTGTTCGCCGGCACCACGTGCCACGGTGACTCGGGCGTGCTTGTCGCATCGATGGCCGCCTGGTAAGCCGCCATGTAGTCTTCCCAGAACGCCCGCTCGGTAAGGTCCCCGCTGTTGTACTTCCAGTGCTTTGAGGGGTCGTCCAGCCTGGCCAGCAGCCGGGATTTCTGCTCGTCCGCGCTGATGTGGAGCATCACTTTCACCACAGTGGTTCCCGAGTCCGCCAGCCGGGCCTCGAATTCGTTGATGGCAACGTAGCGGCGCTTGATCTCATCCGGGCTGGCCCACCGGTGGACCCGGTGGATCAGCACGTCTTCGTAGTGGGAACGGTCAAAAACCCCCACCATGCCCGCTGCCGGCACTTCCTTCTCGATGCGCCAGAGGAAATCGTAGGACTTCTCCTCATCCGTGGGTGCCTTGAACGCTTTGAACTGGACGCCCTGCGGGTCCATGGCCGCCATCACGTGGTTGACTATCCCGCCCTTGCCGGCAGTGTCCATGGCCTGGAGGATCAGCAGGACCCGCTTTCGGCTCCCGAAACGGGAGGCGGCGAACAGCTTTTCCTGAAGTTCGGTGAGCGTGCTGTCCATCCCGCCCAGTAGCGCCCGGCCGTCTTCCTTGGTTCCGGTGTAACCAGGGGTGGAATCGGGGTCGACGTCGGCGAGGACGAACCCCTTCCCCGCCCGAAGCGTCTCGGACGGATGCTCATCGAATGTCTCGGGGCCGGCCATGGGTTTCCTTTCGCGCTGTGCTCACGGGCGCTGAGCCCGTGAGCACAGGCTAGTTCCCCTGGTACCTGCTGAGGAAGTCCCCCATCCGGCCGACGGCTTCTTCGATGTCCTTGACGTTGGGCAGGGTGACCATCCGGAAGTGGTCCGGCCGCACCCAGTTGAAGGCGCGGCCATGCGATACCAGGATCTTCTGCTCACGCAGGAGGTCCAGGACAAACTTCTCGTCGTCGCGGATGTGATAGACCTCGGGGTCGAGCCGCGGGAACAGGTACAGGGCCCCCTTGGCCTGCTGGGTACTGACACCGGGAATGGCGTTGAGCATCTCATAGGCCTTGTTGCGCTGTTCAAGCAGCCGGCCGCCGGGAAGGATGAGGTCCTGGATACTCTGGTACCCGCCCAGGGCCGTCTGGATGGCGTGCTGGGCGGGAACATTGGCGCACAGGCGCATGTTGGCCAGGAGGCTGATGCCCTCGAGGTAGTCCGCGGCGTCCTTCTTGGGGCCGGAGATTGCCATCCACCCGGCCCGGTACCCGCACACCCGGTAGGCCTTGGACAGTCCGCTGAAGGTCAGGCAGAGCACGTCGTCGCCGGTCAGTCCGGCCATGTTCACGTGGACGGCGTCCTCGTACAGGATCTTTTCGTAGATCTCATCGGCGAAGAGCACCAGGCCGTGCTTTTCGGCCAGGGCAACGATCCGCTTCAGCGTCTTTTCCGGGTAAACGGCGCCGGTGGGGTTGTTGGGGTTGATCACCACGATGCCCTTGGTGCGGGGTGTGATCTTCGCTTCCATGTCCTCAAGGTCGGGCTGCCAGCCGGATTCCTCGTCGCAGAGGTAGTGCACGGGCTTGCCGCCGGCCAGGGCCACGGACGCTGTCCACAGCGGGTAGTCCGGAGTGGGGATAAGGACTTCGTCGCCCGAATCCAGGAGGGCCATTAGCGACATGGTGATCAGTTCGCTGACGCCGTTACCCAGGTAGATGTCATCCACGTGGATGTTCTGTATACCGCGGGTCTGGTAGTACTGCGAGACGGCGGTGCGGGCGGAGAAGATGCCGCGGGAATCGCTGTAGCCCTGGGCGTGCGGGAGGTGGCGGATCATGTCCACCAGGATGGCGTCGGGGGCCTCGAAGCCGAACGGGGCGGGGTTGCCGATGTTCAGTTTGAGGATGCGGTGGCCTTCCGCTTCCATTTGCTGGGCGGCCTGCAGGATGGGTCCACGGATGTCGTAAAGGACGTTGTTGAGCTTCGTGGACTGCCTGAATTCTGCCATTCCTCAAATATGCCACAGGAAGGATGGACAGCCGCTGAGACCTCGCCCACATACGGACGACGGCGGCTGCCGGACTTTTGGAAGTCCGGCAGCCGCCGTCGCCATGGCGAAGCCTTCCCTGAGGGCGGGGGAACTACTTGACGATGCCCTTGTCCTTCAACCAGGCGGCCGCAGCGTCTTTGGCGTTCTGCTTCTGGCTGCCGCTGACTGCGCGGTTAAGGTTGATGAGGTCATCGGTGGTCAGGATGCGGGAAACCGAGTTCAACGCTTCCTTGGCCTTGTCCGTCATGTTTTTTTCGTTGTACAGCGGTACCACCTGCTGGGCAATGAAGTTGTTCTTCGGATCCTCCAGCACCACCAGGTCGTTGTCCGCGATGGACGGCGTGGTGGTGTAGATGTCCGCAACCTGGACCTGGTCTTCGAGGAGCGCCTTCAGGGTCACGGGACCACCGCCGTCGCTGAAGGGTTCCAGCTTCTTGGGCTCGCAGTTGTAATTCTTCTTGAGCCCGGGCAGTCCGTACGCGCGTTCGGCGAACGTTGCAGGGGCACCCACCACAATCTCGCTGCAGACCTTGGCGAGGTCCTCGATGGACTTTAGCTGGTACTTCTCGGCGGTGGCCTTGGTGACCACCATGGCGTCCTTGTCCTCAGCCTTGGACGCATCGGCTACGGCGAGGCCGTCGGCCAGCTTGTCCGGCAGGGCTTTGTAGATGTCGTCGGCGGAAACCTCCGTGGCTGCCTTGTCCACATACAGCAGCAGGTTGCCGGTGTAGTCCGGAACCACGTCAACGGAACCGTCCTGGACGGCCTTGAAGTAGACCTCGCGCGAACCGATGTTGGGCTTGGTGGTGGCGGTGACGCCGGCCGCGTTCAGCGCACCGGCATACAGCTCCGCAATGATCTGGCTCTCGGGGAAGTCGGCCGAGCCCACCGTCAGGGACGTTGCGCCACCGGAGGAACCGGCGTTGCTGGACGGGGCGTTGCTGAGCGGATCAGATGAGCCGCCGCAGGCAGACAGCGCAACGGCAAGGCCAAGCCCTGCCGCGAGGCCGCCGAAGCTCCTCCGGCCCAGGCCGAGTGGACGGTTTTCTTTCATGACTTACCTCCTTGTAGGACAGTCTCCGCAGGGACGGGGTCTGTACGATCTGCCGCGGCCTGCTGGCTGCGGCGTGGCTTGTGCGGGGCCCCGCGTGTGAGGAAGAGCCTCTGGAACAGGGCGAGGACAAGGTCGACGGCGATGGCGAGCCCAGCGATGAGCAACGAGCCTCCCAGCATCTGGGGGAAGTCGCTGAGGACCAGTCCGTCGAAGAGGTACCGTCCCAGGCCGCCCAGGTTGATGTAGGCCACCACGGAGACGGTGGCCACCACCTGGAGCACGCCCGTGCGGAACCCTCCGAACATGACGGTCAGGGCGTTGGGCAGCTCCGCCCGGAACAGGACCTGCAGTTCCGTCATGCCCATGGCGCGGGCGGCGTCCACGACGTTGCGGTCCACGCTGGAGATTCCGGCATAGGTTCCGGCCAGGAGTGGCGGAACGGTGAGGATTACCAGCGCCCAGACGGGCGGCATGAGGCCGATGCCGGCCAGCAGGACGAAGAGCGTCAGGAGGCCCAGCGTGGGCAGCGCCCGCAGGGCGCCTGCCAGGGCCACCACCGCCACCCGCCCTTTTCCGGTGTGGCCCACGAACAGGCCGACGGGGACAGCAATCGCTGTGGCGATCAGCATCACCAGGCCTGTGTATTGCAGGTGCTCGGCCAGCCGGACGGGGATCCCCATGCTTCCGGACCAGTGCAGGGGGTCGGCGAGCCAGGCGAAGGTATCTGTGAAGACGTTGCTCATGCGTTGCCCCCTCCGGCCTGCGGCCGGGAAAGGCGCCGGGCGGCATCGGCCGGTTCACCGGCAGCATCCGGGCCCGGCCGGGTGTGTTTTCCGGCCCGTTCCCAGGGCGTGAGGATTCTTTCGAGGAGAACCAGGACGGCATCCATCAGCAGCGCCAGCACCAGGATGGCGACGATGCCTACCACGATTTCGGTGACGAAGTCCCGTTGCAGGCCGGAGGTGAAAAGCATGCCCAGGTTACCGATGCCCAGGAGCGCAGCAACGCTGACCAGGGAGATGTTGCTGACGGACACCACCCGCAATCCCGCAAACATGACGGGCAGGGACAGCGGCAGGTCAACCTGCAGGAACCTCGCGAGTGGCCGGTATCCCATGGCGACGGCGGCCTGGCTCACTTCCTGGTCCACGGAGTCGAATGCGTCCAGCGCGGCCCGCACGAGCAGTGCCACCGCGTAGATGGTCAGGGCCACCACCACGTTCAGGGGGTCCAGGACGCGGGTGCCCAGGATGGTGGGCAGGATGATGAAGAGTGCCAGCGACGGGATGGTGTAGAGCAGGGAGCTCGACGTCAGCACCACGGACCGCAGTGCGGCGTTCCTGCGTGCGAGCTGCGCCAGCGGGATGGCCAGCACCAGACCCAGCACCATGGGGACGAGGGCGAGGACCAGGTGTTGCCCGGCCCTTTCGAAGACCATGCCGCTGTTCGACAGGAACCATTCCATCAGAGCGCTGCCTGCCTGACCTGGCGGGCCTCTTCGATCAGGGCCAGGACTTCACCGCCCCGGACGGCACCGAGCACCTTGCCGGAGGCGTCAACGGCTACGCCCAGGCCGGAAGGCGAGGACAGGGCCGAGTCCAGGGCACGGCGCAGGCTTTCTCCCGGCCGGAACAGCGACCCGCCGGGAATGAGGCCGGTGTCTGTGCCGGGGGCCGCCCAACCCAGAGGGCGCATGTCCGCATCCACCACCAGCTGCCAGCCGCCTGCGGCACCGGGATCGGACTCGGTGCCGGCCGCCCCCCGGATGATCGTGGGCACCGGATGGATGGCGACGCCGTCGGACGGGGTGAACCCGAGGTGGCGGAACCCGCGGTCCCTGCCCACGAAGGACGCGACGAAGTCATTGGCCGGTGCGCGGAGGATCTCTTCCGGGGTGGCGTACTGCGCCAGTTTCCCGCCGACAGCGAAGACAGCAACCATATCGCCCAGCACTGTGGCCTCGTCGATGTCGTGGGTGACGAAGACGATGGTCTTGGCCAGGTCCTTCTGGAGGCGGAGGAGCTCCTGCTGCAGCTCTTCCCGGACCACGGGGTCCACGGCGCTGAACGGCTCGTCCATGAGCAGGACCGGCGGGTCGGCCGCCAGGGCGCGCGCCACCCCCACGCGCTGCTGCTGGCCGCCGGACAGCTGGGCGGGGTACCTCTTCCCGAGGGACCGGGCAAGGCCCACGACGTCCAGAAGTTCTTCAGCGCGCTTGCGGGCGTCGGCTTTCGAGACGCCGTTCAGCCGCGGAACGGTGGCAATGTTGTCCAGCACCGAACGGTGCGGCAACAACCCCGCGGACTGCATCACGTAGCCCATGGAACGCCGCAGTTCGGCGGCGGGCGCCGAAGTCACGTCTTTGCCGTCCACCGTGATCACTCCGGAGCTGGGCTCCACCATCCGGTTGATCATGCGCAGCGACGTGGTTTTTCCGCAGCCGGATGGCCCCACGAAGACCGTGATGGAGCCTTTGCGGATGGACATGGTCAAGCCGTCCACGGCAGGCTGTCCGCCCTGGTACTTCTTGGTCACGTTCTGGAATTCGATCATCGATGTGTCCATGGTGCGGACTTACCTGTTCTGCTCGGATGCCACTGAAAGCGACGTGACATGGTCATCAGCACGCTGATAGTTACGGTAGCCCAAGCCGGCCCGGCGCACAGCAGTTTGCGGCACGGATCCGGACAAAGGAATCCCTACTGTGACCATTCGCAGCCGGACGCGGTTCGGATGGGACACCGCTGCCGCACGGCAACACGCCACGGCCCTAAAGTGGGAGGGTGACCAACTTGGAAGTATCGCCGCAGCAGGAAGTCTGTCCCCCGGCCGCCGCAGAGGGTCCGTCCGGCCCGTGCCTGCAGCTGTGGCCTGAGCGGGAAGTGCCGCTCGGCGGGGTGCGCGCCATGAACGTCCGGCGGACCCTCCCCCAGCGCGGCCTGCCGACCATCGGTGCCTGGTGCTTCCTGGACAGCTTCGGCCCGGACCGGACGGCCATGTCGGTCCTGCCGCACCCGCACATCGGGCTGCAGACGGTGACCTGGCCGCTGGCCGGGAACATCCGGCACCGCGACAGCGTGGGCAGCGACGTGGTGGTCCGGCCCGGTGAACTGAACATCATGACGGCGGGCCACGGCGTTTCCCACTCGGAGTTCGCAGTCCTGCCGCAGGACGGCGTCCTGCCTGTACAGCGCGGCCTCCAGTTGTGGGTGGCGCTTCCTGACGCGGACCGGCACTGCGCGCCGGCGTTTGAACAGCACCGGGAGTTGCCGCGGGCCACCGGCGCCGGTTTCACCGCGACCGTCATGGTGGGAACATTCGACGGCGTGTCCTCGCCTGCCACGATGTTCTCACCCATCGTTGGGGCTGACGTCTCCTGCGGCGGCGATGCCGTCCTGCCGCTGGAGCCGGAGTTTGAACACGGCATCCTGGTGCTCGACGGCGGGCTGCGCCTGGACGGGCAGGAGCTTCCGCCGGGGCCGCTGGGCTACTTGGGTACGGGCCGAAAGGAGCTTCGGCTGCAGGCTGATCCCGGTACCCGGTTCCTGCTCATCGGCGGGGAGCCATTCCGGGAGGAACTGCTGATGTGGTGGAACTTCGTGGGCCGCACCCATGATGAAGTGGAACAGGCACGCGGGGACTGGGAAGCGCAAGCAGGCCTGGCCGGTGACCACGCGGCAGCCGCACGCTACGGGTTGGTTCCCGGCCACGGTCCGGACGCCGGCGCTGAAGCCGGCCGGATACCGGCTCCGCCGCTTCCAGGCGTCCGGCTGACGCCGCGCAAGCGGACCGCCCGGGACTGATGCCGGGCGGCCCTGGCCGTCAGGCGGGCTCGGCCACCAGCTGGAGCACCCCGAAAACAGGTTCCTGGTCCAGCACCCTGACGTCGGCCGCGCCCCCTTCAGCGAGGTGGCGCCGGAACGCCTCCTGGAGGGGTACCACGTTCATGCCCAGGCCGCTGCCGAGGATAACGGGACCGTTGATTCCCAGCTGGCGAAGGACCTGGAGGGCCAGGCCTGCAAGGTCCTTGCCGGCCTGGTCCAGCATGTCCCGGCTTTCCTGGTGCCCCCGGGCGGCTGCCTCCACCACATGCCGTGCCTGCTGGGCCCAAAACCTGCGGCCGGTGTCCGGTGAGTGGAACATGGCAATGAGCCGGTTGGGGTGGTCCACTCCGCATGACTCCAGCAGCGCTGCTGTGAGCGCATCGACAGCCAGTCCTTGGTCCATCCGGCGGAGGCTGTGGCGGACCGCCTCCCGGCCCAGCCAGTATCCGCTGCCTTCGTCGCCGAGCAGGTACCCCCACCCTCCGGCCCGGGCTTCGGCGCCGTCGGCGTTCTTCCCCCACGCTGCCGAGCCGGTGCCGGCGATAACCGCCACTCCGGTTCGGGCCCGTCCGGCTGCCAGCAGCAGGCGGGAATCGTGCACCACCGTGACTACGGCGCCGGGAACGTGCGGCCTGATCAGGGCGGCCAGGGCTTCGGCGTCCTCGGCGGTATCGATGCCGCCGGAGCCGGCGTAGACGCGGGACACCGGCCCCTTACCGATCCGGGCAAACAGCTCGGCAATGTTGCGTGCGGCCTCGTCGCGGCTGACGTTCTGGACGTTGGAGCTTCCCACGGATTCGTCAGCCGCCGGCGTCCCGTCTTCGAACCGGATTCCGCGGGTCTTGGTGCCGCCGATGTCGAGGCCGATAATGATGCCGGCCAGCGGGCCGGCGCCGGGCACTCCGGACTTCTGGGCGGGAGCGGCAGGGGTTTGTTCGCTGTTTTGCACGTCACAAGACTACTGTCCGGAACGGGCAGCGAGGCAGCTGCGGCATACCGGGAATGTCACTGCCGATGCTCTCAGTGTTCGGTGTGGTGCCTTACCAGGCCGGCCAGAAGCCGGGGACCCTCGGTCACCACCATCTCCCGGAACAGGCGCACGGACGCAGGTTCGGCGTCGGCCTTGGCCCGGCGCCAGGACAGGCCCACTTCGCGAACGGCGAGCGCCGAGCCCAGCGGTACTTCCACCCACCCGAGGTTGCCGGTTTCCGGGCTCACGGTGCGGCCGGGCGCGTCACCGCCTGGAGGCAGGATGCTGACGCCGAGTCCGGCCGAGACGAGCCCGCGGACCGTGTGGGAGTCCTGGCTTTCGAATGCTATCCGGGGCCGGTAGCCGGCCTCTTTGAACAGCGCGTCAGTCAGGGACCGCAGCCCGTATCCGGAGCCGAGGGCCACGAATGGTTCCGTCATGATGTCGGCAAGCTCCGCCGTCGGCCTGCCCGCGAGGCGGTGGGTATGGTGCACCACCAGGCGCAGCGGCTCCCGGTAGAGCGGCGCCGATTCCAGGTGGCGGCCGGCAGGTGCTGCCGGGGCGGTGAGGGCGAGGTCGGACTCACCGGATGCCAGTTCTTCGAGGCAGGCGCTCCGGGCGCCCTGGCTCAGCGTAAAGGCCGCTCCCGGGTGCCTGCTGCGGAAGGCGCTGATGAGCAGGGGCAGTGTCCCCTCGCCGAACGTGTGCTGGAACGACACCGCGATCCTGCCCCTGGCCACATCCGATTCGTTGCGCACCACGTCCAGCCCCGTCCGGAATTCTTCCAGGGCGTTCTCGATGTAGGGCAGGAGGGTCCGGGCGGCGGGGGTCAGGCGGACTCCCCTTCCGTCGCGGACCAGGAGTTCGGTTCCGACGACGGCGCTTGCCCGGGCGATGGCCCGGCTCACCGTGGACTGGGGTACTCCCAGGACTTCCGCCGTCCCGGTGATGTGCTCCGTGCGGCCCAGCTCGGACAGTACGGGGAGAAGCGGAAGCAGCTGCACCAGTTGTTTCCGGTCCGGTTCCATCAGCCCTGCCCTCTCAAACTCATCCAATGTTGCTATGAGTCTTACACGAATAATGCATTGGAAGCATCTATTAGCCCGGGGCTACGCTTACCCCATGCCACCAGACACCAGCCTTGCAGGCACCCACGCCTCGCCGCCGCGCTGGACCGGGCACGCGAAGGGGTCCGCCGCCTACGGGAGGATCCTCGCCGGCCTGTCCTTCGCCGGTGTTGCCACCTTCGCCCAGCTCTACTCCACGCAGGCGGTGCTGCCCCTGCTCGCCTCCGACCTTCGAATCAGCGCCGCAGAAGCGGCGCTGACCATCTCGCTGGCCACCGTGGGACTTGCCGTGACTGTCATCCCCTGGTCTTTCCTCGCCGACAGGATCGGCAGGGTCCGTGCCATGACGTGGGGAATCAGCGTTGCCACAGTCCTGGGCCTGCTGGTTCCCCTGGCCGGCAGTTTCCAGATCCTGCTGGCCCTGCGCCTGCTGGAAGGAATGGCGCTGGGCGGTATCCCGGCCATTGCCATCGCCTACCTGAACGAGGAAGTAACAAAGGCGCACGCCGCCGTCGCTGCCGGAAGCTACGTGGCAGGCACCACCCTTGGCGGCCTGGCCGGAAGGCTGGTGGCAGGACCGGCGGGTGAATTGTGGGGCTGGCGCGCAGCAGCCCTGGCGGTGTCCGTCCTGGCCACGCTGGCAGCTGTGGCCTTCCTGCTGCTGGTCCCCAAAGCGCGGGGTTTCGTGGCATCCGGGGGTACTGGCCTGCGCGGGGCCTTCAGGACGCTTGCCGGGCATGTACGCCATGGCCGGCTGCTGGCGCTCTATCTCCAGGCCTTCCTCATGATGGGTGGCTTCGTGGCTGTGTACAACTACCTGGGGTTCCGGTTGTCCGGCGAGCCATTCACCCTGCCCGCCACCCTGATCAGCCTGATTTTCCTTGCCTACCTGTCCGGGACCGTCACCTCCCGCTGGGCTGCCGGGCTGACCACGCGCTTCGGCCGCCGGTCCGTCCTCCTGGCGGGCCTTGCGCTGGCAGTGGGCGGGCTTGCCCTGACCCTGACGCAGTCCCTGGCCCTGATCCTTGCCGGCCTGGTGGTCTTCACCGGCGGCTTCTTCGCGGCCCACAGCATCGGGGCCGGGTGGACGGGAGCCATCGCCACGTCCGGCCGGGCCCAGGCGGCATCGCTGTACAACCTGGCCTACTACCTGGGCTCCAGCGTGCTCGGCTGGGCAGGTGGCCTGTTGTTTCAGTCCCTGGGCTGGAACGCACTGGCAGAAGCGGTCATGCTGCTGGCCTGCCTCACGGCGGCGATTGTCGCCGTCGTCCATCCCCGGCGCGAGCCCGCGGTGGCCTGACCGCGCCCAGGCGCCTCCCTGTGCAACGAATTAAGTCCTTCGCAGGAACTGATGGGAACGCAGAAATTCGGTGTGAGTGGCCTTGCAGGGCCCGGGAGGGCCGATCCGGCGGTCTAGGATGAATGCAGGACCGTTGGAAGGAACCCGCAGTGAGCATGAATCCCCGGCACCCCAGGCCCGGAGCACCCCTGGAACCGCTGGATGCCATCGACGAGCGCCTCCTTGCCGCGCTGGTGGCCGACGCGCGGATCTCGAACAAGCAGCTCGCCGAAATGGTGGGCATCGCGCCGTCCACTGCCCTGATGCGTACCCGGGCGCTCTCCGAACGCGGGATCGTCAAGGGCTATGAAGCCAAGCTGAGCCTTTCGGCCATCGGCAGGTCCGTGCAGGCACTGGTGGCTGTCCGTCTGCGCGCCCACGACCGCGACCAGATCGACCGTTTCACCGCACGGGTCCCGCACCTGCCGGCGGTGCTGTCCACCTTCCACACCTCAGGTTCGGTGGATTACCTGCTGCACATCGCCGTCGGCAGCACCGAGGACCTGCGTGACTGGGTGCTCGACAACCTGGCCACCGATCCCGTGGTGGGCCATACCGAAACCACACTGGTTTTCGAGCACATCCAGGGCAACCACGGGCCACTGCCCAACTGACGGGTTACTGCCGCCAGGAGTGGCGGCCGCGCAACGCCCGCGCCAGCGTAAGGCCGGCCAGGACCAGCGCTGCTGCGCCGCACACCACAACGAAGCCGAGCACCGCCGCAGGCTGTCCCACCATGCCCGACGCCCATCCCAGGCCCAGGACCGGTACGGCGCTGCCCAGGTATGTGATGACGTAAACCGTGCTGATCACCTGGGCATGGCGGGCGGGCTCCACCTTGCCTGCAACGTCATTGAAGACCGTGCGGAAAGCCAGCCCCTGCCCCATCCCCGCGGCCACGCAGGCGGCCACCAGCAGCAGCGGGCTGTGCAGGGCCCCGGCAGTCCCCAGCAGGACCACCGATACCCCCAGGACGGCAAGACCCGCCGGAACAACGAACCGGCCCCGCACGGTGAGCAGCTGGCTGAAGGCCGAGGCCGCCAGCGGCAAACCGGCGAGGACACCTATCAGGGGCCGGGAATCAGTCTCCAGGACCCGTGCAAAGTATCCGGGCGCGAGGGAAAGGGAAAACCCGAACACGGCGAAACTCAGGAATCCTACGCCGGAAGCAAGCCAGAAAGCTCCCCGCGCATTCCGGGACACCGCCGGGCGGCGCGGGGCAAGGGCCTGGAGCGGCCGGGATACGGCCGGGAGGGCAATGGCCGGACGTGCCCGGATGAGGAAGAGCGGAACCAGCAAGCCGGCGAGGACCACGGAATGCACGCCGTAGGGTGCCGTGGTGGCGCCCGGCAGCAGGGACAGCAAACCGCCGATGGCTGGGCCCGCAGCGACTCCCCCGGAAGAAGCCAGCAGCGTGAAGCGCGATGCCCACTCAGGGCGGGAGGGCAGCAGCTCGCGCAGGGCGGCCGCGCTGGCGCCCGTTGCCAGCGCAACAGCGATCCCCTGCAGGGCACGGCCTGCGCACAATCCTGCCAGGGTGTGGGCTTCGGCGAAGACAAGGTTGCCGGCGAGGCCGCCCAGCACAGCCAGGAGCAGCGCGGCCCTGCGGCCGATGTGGTCCGACCAGTGCCCGGCCAGCATCAGGGTGGCCACCAGGGCCAGGACGTAGCTGGCGAACGCTGCAGTGACGTCCAGCGCAGAGAGGCCCAACGATGCCTGCAACAGCGGGTACAGCGGTGTGGCGAGGTTGGCCCCCACCAGCAAGGCGAAGATCACCGCGCCGGAGATCACCAGCCGGGCAGTGGTCGAGGCGTTCCAGCCGGACGCCGTCGCGGGGCGCATCCGCAGTTCGCTGAAGACCGTCATAGTGCTGCCTCCGGGGTTGGCCGCACGGGTGGTCCTTATGGGGTGCCGCGCGGGGGAAATTCAGGTGTGGCTCCAGAGTGCGGCACTCCTGCCCCTTTGATCGGAAACAAGTGCGAGAATTGAGCATCATCATCAAAGATGCTGCTAGTGAGTGACGGAGAATGAGCATTTGAACAATCTGGATGCCACCGACCTGAAGATCCTGCTGGCCCTCATCCGGGACCCCCGGATCCAGGTTGGTGAACTCAGCGATGCCGTGGGTATTGCCCGGAATACGGCACAGACGCGGGTGCGGCGCCTGATCAGGACCGGCGTCCTCCGGCCCGGCGGGCGGGAAGTGGACCTGGAAGCCGTGGGCTACGACGTCGTGGCCTTCGTAACCATCGAAGTGTCACACCGGGAACTGGACGGCGTTGTGGGAGCCCTCAGGCTGATTCCGCAGGTACTGGAAGTGCACGAAATTTCCGGGCGCGGCGATGTCTGGTGCCGGGTGGTGGCAACGGATACGCACAACCTCCAGTCATCGCTGCGCCAGGTACTGAGGATCAAAGGCGTCATCCGTACCGAAACAGTGTTGGCCCTGCACACCCACATCCCGTACCGGACCGAACCACTCATCAGTGGCCTGAGTAATTCGGCATCCGCCGGCCGCTAGGATTTCCTGAATGACCATCATCGATAACGCCGTGTACGTGGACGGCACCCGCCATGCGGAGCCGGAAAGCCTTGAGCAGACGTTCGAAACCCTGGCCCGGCACGGCGGCATGGCGTGGATCGGCCTGTACAGGCCCACCGCCGAGGAGATGGCTGCCGTAGCTGCCGAGTTTGGGCTCCATGAACTTGCTGTCGAGGACGCCATCTCGGCACATCAGCGGCCCAAGATGGAACGCTACGACGACAACCTTTTCACCGTTTTGCGGCCGGCGCGCTACCTCGATGCGAGCGAGACGGTGGAGTTCGGCGAACTCCACATCTTCACCGGAAAGAACTTCGTGGTTACCGTCCGGCACGCGGAGATGGCCGGCGTGGCCCGGGTTCGGCAGCGGCTCGAGGCCCGTCCTGAACTCCTGCGGCATGGGCCCGAAGCGGTGCTTTATGCCTTGCTGGACCGGGTGGTGGACGACTATGCCCCCGTGGTGGCCGGCCTGGAAAACGACATCGATGAGATCGAGGACCAGTTGTTCAGCGGCGACAGCAGCGTTTCGCGCCGGATCTACGAACTGGCCCGTGAGGTCATCCAGTTCCAGCGCGCGATCCACCCGCTGCCGGACATGATGCACCAGCTCAAGCGGGGGTTTGCGAAGTACGGAGTGGAAACCGAACTCCAGCACAGCTTGCGGGACGTGGAGGACCACGCCGAGCGGGTCATTTCCCGGGCCGATTCGTTCCGGGACCTGCTGCAGAACGCCCTGACCCTGGACGGGACTCTCACCGCCAACCGGCAGAACGAGGCGAGCGCCGAACAGAACGAACAGGTGAAAAAGATTTCGTCCTGGGCAGCGATTCTGTTCGCGCCGTCCTTTGTGGCAGGCGTCTACGGCATGAACTTTGACCATATGCCCGAACTGCACTGGGGTTTCGGCTACCCCATGGCGCTGGTCCTGATGGTGGCCGCCGCGGGCCTGATGTACGGAATCTTCAAACGCAAGGGCTGGCTTTAGCAGGGCGGTGCCCCAGAGGCGTCCCGCGGACCCCGGCCGTCACTCCCGCCCGGGCCGTGACAGCGGCGGGTGGATGTACCGGTCGCTGGCCGTAAACAGGGCGGCGGGCGCCCCACCGGTCGACGCGCGGGCCTTCCTTCCGGTGTCTTCCAACTGGGGTGTCATCTTGCGGGTGAAGTTTCCTGCCGCCAGCGGGGCATTCCACACCGCCTCGTAAACGGTGCGCAGCTGGGTGAGCGTGAACTCTTCGGGGAGGAGCCTCGCTGCGACGGTGGTGTATTCCATCTTGCCGGAGAGCCGCTGCAGGCCCTCTGTGAGGATCTGCAAATGGTCAAAAGCCAGGGATTCACCAATGCTGCGGGCGAGCATTTCGTGGACCGGGTACCAGTCGGCACCGGCGGCATCGGTCCCGGCCGAGACGGCGGGAAGGGTTGCGCCGTCCGTCGCCAGCAGGACCAGATGGGCAACGGAAACGACCCGCATCCGGGGGTCGCGCCCAGGGGCGCTGTATGTTGCCAGCTGTTCGAGGTGGACCGGCAGTGTTCCCAGGTCCAGCCCGGTTTCCTCGGAAAGCTCGCGTCCGGCGGCTGTCTCCGCTGATTCCCGGGGTCCGACGAATCCACCCGGCAGGGCCAGCCGGCCCTTGAAGGGGTGGGCACCGCGGCGGACCAGGGCGGCGCGGAGGACGCCGCCGGTGACGGCGAAGACGACCAGGTCTGCGGTCAGGGCGACGGACGGGTAGTCACCGGGCCGGTAGGAATCAAGGTAGTCCCGCTCGGCGTTGGAGTCACTCATGCCGGCGCCCCTTCCAGGACGGTCCGGGTGGCCCAGGGCGGGGACGTGTAGGCGTTCCGCTGGGCGAGGACCAGGTCTATGACGTCAGTGGCGGTTTTCATGCGCCGTTCGTGGCTGCCGGTAACCAGGATCCAGGAGTGTCCTTCCGCTGTCAGGGTCTCCTTGAACCATTCGGTCATATCGGCACGGCGGTGTTCACCTTCCCGCCAGCCGTCGTCTTCGAACGGCACGCCTTCATCGTCGGTGACCAGGTACAGATCCCGGCGCGGCAGGGTGTCCATGGCGTGATAGGAGCCGTAGCTGCGCTCCCCCAGGTAATACCGTTCCCACAAGGTGGTGGCCAAGGCATCGGTGTCGGCGATGACCAGCGGGCAGGTATCGGCCGCCGCGTTCTCCAGCTCGTTTTGGCGTGCGCCGATGACGCTGAAGTCCCGCGCAGTCCACACCATGTCGCCCAGTGCCGCGTCCGGCTTCCCGGCCCGCAGGGCGTCAAACTTTTCATAGGTGTAGGCGCGGCCGTATTCGGGTACATCGGCGATCAGCGGGAATCGCGCCCGGTAGTGATCCATCAGGGCCCGGGTGAGGGTGGTGGTGCCGGTGGACTCCGCGCCGACAACAATGATCCGGGTGGCCAGTTCCTGCCGGGCCGGGGCCACCACGTACGGCCAGGCTGCGGCGGGGCTGTCACGGCAGATGGTGCCGCTGATCGGGTAGGTGGCGCGGGACTGGTCGACGAGCACGTGGTCGGCGCCGAAGTAGCCCGCCAGCCGGGTGCCATAGGCTTCGGAACTGAAGACGGCGTCGACGGCGGTGATCCCATGGGTCTTCAGGGCCAGGCGCATGAGCTCGTTCTGGGCTTTCCAGATGGCGTCGGAGTGGTAGTCCTCCGGGCAGTCGTTCGGCATGCCGATGACCTGGACGTTGGTGTCTTCAAATTCGGCGGCCAGCCATCTGGCGCGATCGGCAACGGTGATGGACTCAAAGCGCGTTCCCAGGACGAGGACCACCACCTTTTCGGACTGCGAGGCGGCCGTGGCAATGAGGTGGGCGTGGCCGGCGTGCGGCGGGTAGAACTTGCCGATGACCATGGACTGGGTAAACATTGTCAGGCTCCTGCCGGGACGGTGATCATGGGGGCCTTCCCGGCGGCCCGGGTGCGCTTCCAGCCGCTGAGCCCGTAAACGCAGAGGGCGAGGAATCCGATGTACAGGATGGCTGTCAGCGCCAGCCCCCGGCTGAAGTACAGCGGAATGGAAACCACATCGATGAGGATCCAGACGTACCAGTGCTGGAAGATCTTTTTCGCCTGCCAGTAGGTCGCAACCAGCGAGGCTGTCAGGACAAAGGCATCCGGCCATGCCACCTGGGAGTCGGTGCCGTGTGCCAGGATCATGGCCACGGCCGCAGTGCCGGCCAGGGTGGCACCGGCGCTGAGGAGGACTTCCTTGCCGGCGGCGTCCCGGATGGGCAGATCATTGCTGGCCTCGGTGGCGGAGCTGCCGCGGACCCAGTTGAACCAGCCATAGACGGCCACGGCAGCGAAGATGACCTGAAGGACAGTTTCGCCGTAGAGGCCGGCACCCAGGAACAGGATAATGAACGCAAGGTTGTTCAGGATCCCCACCGGCCAGTTCCACAGCTTCTGCTTCGCGACGCCGTAGACGCACGCCGCGCCGGTGACGAAGCCGATGACCTCGATCCAGCTCACAGGAGAGCCGAGAAGATCTGGCACTGCAGCGGAGTTCATCCAGTCAAGTAGGGCCGTCATCGCCGGTTCCTCCCGTAATTATCAATCCGATAATTACAATCTAGCGGTTAATTATCAAACTGACAACTAGCGCGTCGAACAGCCGCGGCTGCCACTCCCGCCATGCCCGATGTTGCCAGGACACGACAAAGGCCATCCCGAAAGGATGGCCTTTGATGAAACGAAAACTGTGGAGCTAAGGAGATTCGAACTCCTGACCTCTTCGATGCGAACGAAGCGCTCTACCAACTGAGCTATAGCCCCGGAACGGTGCGGCCTTTTACGGGATCTGAACCGGTGACCCTAGGCTACACATTTTTCCTGCCCCAATGCCAACCGGCGCTCCCGGTTCCGTCGATGCCCGCCCGGACGGCCGGCGTCGGGCCTGGCTAGGGTCTATGCCCTGCGGCGCTGCAGGACGTCGTCGAGGTTGCTGAGCGCGCTCTGCGCCTTCGTGAGCTGCTGGGCGTCAACGGGTGCCCCACCGGCCGCTCCCGCTGCGTTTCCGGCAGCGCCCTGCTTCAGAGACGGCTTGCCAACTGCTTTCGGTGCTTCCGGAAGCTCAAGCGGCCTGGGCTCTGGCCGCTCGGCCTTGGCAGCCTCCACATACACAGGCTTGGGGACCTCAACAGGCTCCCAGGGGGTGCTGGAGGGAGCGTCCGACGCCGGTGCTGCCGCGCTGGTATCGCCCGCGGCCACGGCTACGGCGATGGCTGCTTCACGCAGTTCGACGGCGGTCAGCGGCTTGGCCTGGGGCTTGTGGGCCTCGGCGTCGAAAACGGGGCTTTCCGGCCGGGCAGGCACCGGCGCGGTTTGCGGCTTGGGCGGAATCCGGTCAAGGGGGGCGGCCGTCCGGGCCGGCGCGCTCATGGCCGAGCGGAACGCTGCATTGACCTTCGCCCGGCGGCTCCGGACAGCGAGGGTGCGCAGAAGAACGATGCAGGCCGCCGTGAGCGCCACGCAGGACAGCGGCAGGACCGCGGAACCCAGGCCGAAGGGCAGCAGGACGCCGGAGACGAATGCCGTGACAAGCGAGAGAAGCCCAACGAGTGCGATGGATGTGCGCCCGTAGTGGATGCGCAGCCGCCCGTTGGCTGCGCTGGCCGGCCCGGCAGCGGCCGCAGGCTTGGCAGCGGGTGCGGCGCTCTTCCTCGTATCCATCGTTTTCTCCTGCTTGGCGGCGACGTTCAGAACCATGCCTTGCGGCCGTTCCGGTTTCTCCTCTGCGGGTGTGTCCGCCACGAAATCGCCGGCGGGCTGGAACTGGTGCCTGCGGTTCCGGAGGACGTAGGGGGCAACCCACACAATCCAGAGCACGACAGCAACCACAAGGATCACAGAGCTGCTAAGGGGGAAGTCCACACTCAAAACCGTATGAGCATCACCACTGCCACACTGGCATTGGCTGCGGTGTGTCGCAGGGCGGTTGCCAAATGAGTGGAATTAAGACGTCCGGGACGACATCCATCGCGGCAACAGGCCGTCCGGGACCTCCTCGGAGGTCAGCGCGAAGGACCTGTGGTCAGCCCACTCACCGTTGATGTGAAGATACCGGGGCCGGTACCCCTCGTCGCGGAAGCCCAGCTTCTCCACCACCCGCAGGCTGGGTCCGTTTTCGGGCCGGATGTTGATTTCCATCCGGTGCAGCCCAAGGGTCTGGAAGCAGTGGTCCGTCACCAGGGCCACCGCTGTGGGGGCAATCCCCTGGCCAGCCCGTGCCTGGTCCACCCAGTAGCCAAGCGTGGCCATCATTGCTGAGCCCCAGAGGATGGATGACACCGTCAGCTGGCCCACGATGGGCGGGGTCCGGCTGCCGGCCATCCGCTCCGTAATGAGGAACGGCAACGCCGTGGACTGGGCCGCCTGCGAATTCAGCGATCGCACCATCTGCCGGTAGTCCGGCAACCCTCCGCGCGGATCCGGGTTGGATGCCTCCCACGGCGCAAGCCACTGGCTGTTCCGTGACCGCACTTCGGTCCATTCTTTCCGGTCGCGGTAGCGGATGGGCCGCAGGACCAGGTCACCGCATTCAAGCGTGGCCGGCCAGATGGGACCGAAGCGCACGATGCTACTTGGAGAGTTGGGCGGCGAAGCCCGGCAACCACTCCCGCAGGCCTGGGCCCAGGTCATCACTGTCGACGGCCAGCTGCACGCAGGCCTTCAGGTAGCTCAGTTTGTCGCCGGTGTCGTAGCGGCGGCCGCGGAACACCACACCGTAGACGCCGTAGCCTTCACCCTCGCCGGTGGCAAGTTCCTGCAGGGCGTCGGTCAGCTGGATCTCGCCACCACGGCCGGGGCCGGTTTCCTCCAGCACGTCGAAGACGGCCGGGTGCAGCACATAACGGCCGATGACTGCCAGGTTGGACGGCGCCTCGTCCGCCGCAGGCTTCTCGACGAGCCTGTTGATCCGGACGTAGCCTTCGCCGTCGATCTCCTCGATGTCCGCGCAGCCGTAGGCGCTGATCTGGGACGGATCCACTTCGATCAGCGCAACCACCGAACCGCCGGTCTTGGCCTGCACGTCAATCATGGTTCCCAGGAGCTCGTCCCGGGCATCAATCAGGTCATCACCGAGGAGCACGGCAAAGGGCTCGTTGCCCACGTGCTGGCGGGCACGCAGCACTGCGTGGCCGAGGCCGTTGGGGTCGCCCTGGCGGACGTAGTGGATGTCGCCGAGGTTGCTGGCGGCCTGGATGGACTCCAGCTTCTTGGTGTCACCCTTGTCCGAGAGGGCGGACTCGAGCGACGGGACACGGTCAAAGTGGTCCTCGAGCGCCCGCTTGTTGCGGCCCGTAATCATCAGGACATCGTTGAGCCCGACGCCAACGGCTTCCTCCACGACGTACTGGATGGCAGGCTTATCCACCACCGGAAGCATTTCCTTGGGCATGGCCTTGGTGGCGGGAAGGAACCGGGTGCCCAGCCCCGCAGCGGGGATGACGGCTTTGCGAACTCTCGGGTTACTGGTAGTCACCGGACTAATCTAGCGTCAGCGGCAAGCATTAAGTAATCAGCCGTCCGGTCCCGGCGCGGACCTGCACATGAACCAGCCGCCCGCGGCGATGGAGGGAAAACCCATGACTGAATATCAGACCGGTGCCAAGGACGGCATCCGGACTGCCCACCGTGCCCGCCGCGCGGAACTCTCGCCGGCGGCCCTGGAGGAGGCCGGCAACGCCCTGGCGGAACATGGCACAGCCTGGGCCGGCTCCCTTGTGGACGGCGCGACCGCAACCTTCTGCGTCTATCTGGGCGTCGGCGTCGAACCCCCCACCCTCCCGCTGATCCGGGCCCTCCACGCCCGCGGACACCACGTCCTCCTGCCGGTGTGCGAACCCGCGCGCGAGCTGAGCTGGGTATTTTGGTCTCCGGGCATCCCGTTTGCACGCAGCCGCTACGCGCCCGTCATGGAACCTGACGGGCCGCGGCACGGGCCGGATGTGGCCGGCGGGGCCTCCGGGCTGTTTATTCCGGCCACTGCCGTTGATCTTTCCGGTAACCGGATTGGCCAGGGCGGAGGCTATTACGACAAGTTCCTGGGCCATTTGGACACTGCCGGGAAGCATATTCCGCTCGCAGCTGTTATCTACGACGAAGAACTATTGCCTGCCGGTCGGGTCCCCGCCGAGGAGTTCGACCGTCCCGTTCCGGCCGTCCTGACACCGGGCGGACTTCGGGTCCTGGCGGGAGCACCCTGAACCCGGACAGTCGGTGGACGGGGATGATAGAATTAGCACTCAGGCCCTGCGACTGCTAACGGACCACCAGTGGAACGGGTGGCAGCACGGGACCTCTCGTTTGCCCAAGAGGAGGAGCACCAGTGCCAACATATGCTTACGCCTGCAAGGATTGCGGCCATGCTTTTGACATCGTCCAGTCATTCTCGGACAGCACGCTGACGTCCTGCCCGGAATGTGAAGGCACGCTGCGCAAGAAATTCAACAGCGTGGGCGTCGTCTTCAAGGGATCGGGCTTCTACCGCACTGACTCCCGCGATTCCAAGGGCAGCACCGTTTCCGCAGCACCCGCGGCTCCGGCAGCCCCCGCTCCGGCGCCCGCCCCGGCGGCTGCCGCCAGCTGACACCGGTCCGCACCCGTCCCAACACACCCGGACTGCCAGCGGCCCCGGACCTAAAGTCGGCACCACTATGTTGTCCACATAGGGCCGGGGCCGCTGTCGTCGGCCATGCCTGCCCACCTAGCGTGAAGGCATGCCTGCACATCCCCCCGGTGCCCACCGCAGACCGTCCGTCTTCCAAGCTAAAAAGGGCGCTGCCGCGTCCCGGCGCGGCAGCCCGCTGACCCGTGTGGCCGGGATACTCAACCGCAACCGGCGCCTCGCTGTTGCCCTTCTTCTCTGCGCGGCGGCGTCCATCACGGTCCACCAGCTCACCCCTGCGCCGGCCGAGAGCGTCACGGCCCTGTCCGCAGCCAGAGACCTGCCCGCCGGAACAGCTGTAACTGCCGCGGACCTCGTTCCGGTGCGGGTACCGCCCGGCCTGCTGTCCGAAGGCGTGCTGAGCGGGCAGGCTGAGGCGGCAGGCAAGCAGTTGGCAACCCCGCTGCGAAAAGGGCAGCTGGTCACCGATGTCCAGCTCCTCGGTCCCGGGCTGCTCACCGGCACTCCCCCGGGATCGGCGGCCGTTCCATTGCGGATGGCCGATGCTTCATCCATCCAATTGGTTTCGCCGGGACAACTGGTGAACGTCGTCCTGACATCCGGAAACGGGTTCGACCAGCAGGGACCCTCGGAAGTCCTGGCCGCGGGAGTCCCCGTCCTCTGGACCGCAGCCAAAGGTGGGCAGGGCGGACAATGGCTGGGCACCGCCGAAACCGACGGGCTGATCGTGGTGGCAGCCACCGCTGAACAGTCAGCGCGGCTGGCAGGGGCGTCCACGCAGGGCAAATTGTTCTTCGTCCTGGTGGGACCGCCGTCGTGACAGGCCCTGCCGAGCCCGGCAGGGCCTGTCATAACGTCTACAGGGCTATGGGCCTTCAGCCCCAGTGCGGGGGCTTCTGCTCCTTCAACCATGCGTCATGGTCCTCGTCGCGATCGCCCCACGCCCGCGCGTCATCTTCCGCGGCAGTTTTGGGCAATACGCCTTCCACTAGGCTGCGCGCTGCGGATGAGCCGGCCTCTTCCGTGTCCACGGCATCACCGGAACCTTCGGTGCTTTCGGTATCGGCCGCATCCGCGGTGCTGTCAGCGTCCTCGGGGTTCACGTCATCCTGTGGCGTCTCAGCATCCTTCGGGGTCACGGTGCCCGCCTCCTCACTGTCTGGTCCTGCTGCGGCGTCGCCGGCGCCGTTTGAATCCGGATCGTCCTGGGATTCACGGCGTTCCCCGCCTCCTTGGGCGTCACGCCGGAACCCTGACACGCTGGTGGCCGGGTATGAAACTGAAGCAGGCTGCGCGGCGTCGATTCCATTCAGCGCCTGATGGACGTCGTCGTCAAGGAAACCGGCGGACTCTGCCGAGCGGCCCGGAAGAACCACCCGTTCCAGCCCCAGGTACCCTGCGATCCGGTCCGCGCAGGCCGAAGGATCGGTGAACACCTCAATGGTCCACAGCGGCATGTACCGCCACCCCAGCCGCTCCAGCATCTGCGGCCGCAGCCTGCTGCGCTCACGGACGCTCATGGTGCGGTACTGCTCGGTGCCATCGGACTCAATCGCCACCGGCCAGGGAAGGTCTGCCTCATCCTGGCCCATGGTGCCCAGCGGGTCTGCGGCCGCCACCACGTCGATAACGCCGTCGTATTGGTGCCACACCCGGGCGCCGCGTGCACGAAGCCTGTCGCCGAGGTCGGCAACAAGCGGGTCGGCCCCGAGCGCCTGCTCGCTGGCAGCGGCCCGGGAAGCCGGAGTTCCGAGGTCGGTGTTTCCCGAAATCTCCCGGTCAAGCAGCGCGTACAGGTCCAAGGCACCGTACGACAACCTGGTGTGGTCCAGGTCCTCCGGGCGGAAGCACGTCAGAACGTGGATGGAACGGCGGGCACGGGTCATGGCCAGCGCAAACTTCTCCCTGCCGCCCTCGGCGGACAACGGGCCAAAGTTGTGAAGGGCACGCCCGTGGGGTGTGCGCCCGTAACCGGGAGAGAAGATGACATGGTCGCGCACCAGGCCCTGTGCCCGTTCAAGGTCAACAACCCGGAAAGACTCCGGCCCCGCTCCGAAGAAGCTGGCCAGCCCGGGGTAGTTGGGCAACTGGAGCCGGATGGACTCGCCGATCCTCGCGGCATGCCGCAAGCTTGCGGTGACAACCGCCAGGGAAGTCCTGGGCCGCAGCCGTGCGTGCTCGAACACCAGCTCCACCACGCGGTTGACCTCGGCCACCACGGACTCCACGCCCTCGTGATCGGCGCTGGGCAGGCCGGTTCCGTCCGGCAAGTACTCCACGAGCAAAGACCGGTCCAGCCCTGTGGCTGACTGTCCCTCGGGAAGGCGGCGGAGTCCGCCGTCGTAGAAATTCCTGCTCAGCTGCAGCACCAGGTCCTCGTCCACACCGCGGTAGACATTGGTGAGCTGCCACACCGGCAGCACGGCGGAGAGGGCTTTGAAGGCACTCTCGACCCGCTGGTGCGCGGACTCTCCGGGCGCGAGCCGCTCCACCCCTACGGTGAAGCTGCGCGGACTGGCGATCCTGGCATCGCCGAAGGCTATGACCTGCCGGGCCCTCGCGATGGAGGGCAGGACGGCCTGCAGGCTTGTGGCTTCGGCGTCAAGGATTACCACGGCGTCGAAGTGCTGTTCCGCGGGCAGCAGCCCGCTCATGAGGTAGGGACTCACCGACCAGACGGGAACCAGTGTGCCGATCAGGTCCGGTGCCTGGGCGGTCAGGGCGGGCAGTGAAACCCGGCCGTCCTTGAGCAGGCTGCGGAGGAGGCCGGCCTGCCGGGGCTGTTCCCCGATGGCTGCCCGCCAACGCTCGGCAAGGTCCCAGCGCAGGCGTGCTGCCCCGCTGGCGATGTGGGCGTTGTCCGCGAGCCGGTACTCGGCTTCGAGCTGGCGCAGGGCATCGCCGTCGGACATGGCGAGGTAGTCATCGCCGCTGATCATTGCCTCGAGGGCTGACTGCCACCAGGCCAGTTCAAGTTCGGCAGCCACCGATCCGGCGGGAACTTCACGTTCGGCGAGGTCGGCCAGGAGCTCGCCCAGGCCGTGCTCGCGCATGTTCTCCACCAGGAGCGTCCGCTCCGGGAGCGTTTTAAGCGTGTCAGTGTCCGCGACGAGCCGTTCCAGCCGCTCCAGGAGGTCTTCGTAGCGGACGGTGGACAGTGCCCCGCCCCCGGCTGTGTG
The DNA here is from genome assembly GCF_026672455.1 of Pseudarthrobacter sp. SL88. NCBI lineage: Bacteria > Bacillati > Actinomycetota > Actinomycetes > Micrococcales > Micrococcaceae > Pseudarthrobacter > Pseudarthrobacter sp. SL88. The sequence goes on along the minus strand of NZ_JAPPRD010000001.1, from coordinate 1,141,543 downwards.
CTTCAGGCATTCACCAAGGCCCGCAAGCTCCTGGTCCAACTCGCGGTAAAGGGCGTTCATCTCGACCAGTCCGGACGGGACGGCAGGGTGCCGCTGGGTGGTGGCGTAGCCTGCCCAGCGGGCACGCTGTTCCTGGACCAGGACCAGCGACGTGTGCAGGTCTGCGATGTGGACGCCAGGCCGGACGTACTCCTTGGCCACACGGCGGAGCCGCGACCGCTGCATGGAGGTCATTTCGATCCCGCGTTCCCGCCGCCACGCCGAGGGCGCGGTAGCCGAAATGAGGTCCGTGACGGGCCGGTCGAAGATATCCGGCGTGAACTTGTCCAGGCTTCCACGCACGGCAACCAGCAGCTCAAGCTGCTCGCCCCATTCGGCGAAGGATTCACCGAGGCGGATTTCCGCGTGCTCGGCCACGGCATTCATCCGCTCCCGCAGTACGGGAAGACTCTTTGCAACGGCCCGGACCAGGTTCTGGGCCTCTTCCGTTTCCTTGCGCGTCAGGAGCCGGGCGCCATGCCACGGACTGGTGGTGGACGCCTTGCTGAAGCTGCCCAGCTCCGCTGCGCGCTGGAGCCGGCCAGCCAGCTCCTCGCGGTCGCGGATGTTGTCCAGGACGCTCCGCTTCAGCCGCACGGTGGTGGCTGGTGCGGGATGGATGGATGTCAGCTCGGCCAGCGACTGCATGGCCTGGTACGGCGAGCAGCCCCACCGGTCGCGGACATTGTGCAGGGACGCCACATGGTCCATCAGCGCGTGACGGTGTTCGGTCAGTGTGCTGTGCAGGTTCGCCAACTGTGGCTTGAGGGACTTTTCGTTCCGGACAATGGCTCGGACTAACTGGGACTTCAGCTGCTGCGCCGTGACGTTCCCGGACAACTGGAACAGGATCGATTCGAGGCCCAGGGCTTCGAGCTGGCCGGAAACCTCGTTCAGGCTGGCGCGCCGGTCCCCCACCACCAAGACGGTCCGGCCGGCGTCCACCAGGGCGCCGATGGTGTTGATGGCTGTCTGCGTCTGGCCGGTGCCGGGCGGGCTGCTGACCACCAGCGAGTCACCGGCGCGGGCGGCGTCCACCACGTACTGCTGGTCCGTATCCGCGTCCAGGAGGAGCAGTTCGTCCTGGGGATGCCGGCTGTCCAGCGAGGGGAAGCGGGCAGGGTCCGGGGTTTCGACATCCACCACTTCGCCACCGCCGGCCGTGGCGAGGGCGGAGACGATCGGGTTGGAGTCATTGATCCAGGGGTCGTCAAGATTGCCGGAGAGGTCCGCAAACGTGGACACCAGCAGGTTGTGCTGCGCCTCGGCGCCGTGGATGGGCCGGATGAGGGTGCCAAGCCGGTCCAGGACGGGCTGGGGATCGAAACGCGCCGTGCTGTACGCGAGGCGGGTGACGGCGTTGACGTCGAAGACAATGCCGTGGACGGACTTCAGGTGGCGGACCAACGCGGGGTTGATGTGTGCCTGCTCTGTCAGCTGCAGCTCGTAGTCATCTTCCCCGGGCCGGACGGTGAGGGAGATCGCCGTGAGCATGACGGGCGCAGAAACCCGTTGCGGTGTGCCTCCGACAGCGGATGTCCACACCACGGTGCCCGCGGAGAGGTACCCGGCGTCGATGCCGCGGTCATTGGACAGTTCGAAGATCTTGGACCGGATGTTGCGGGATGCCCGGGCAGCCACCACATACTGCTGCTGGTCACGGATCAGTGTGGACAAGCGGGTGCGGCGCCCCGCCATGAGCTGGGCCAGCCCTGAGGGGTGGGCAGAGGTGAGGTCTATGGAACCTTCGGGTGTCTTGGTGAAGCGCAGCATCGTGTCTGCCCCGGTGACGGGTTTGAGCCCGGACAGCCATTTACGAAGCTCTTCCGAGCCTTCCGGGTGGCCTTGACCAACTGACACTTCTGCCTTCTTTTCTGCGTTTGCACGTGACGCCCTGGACCATACCGGCATAGGTTCGAGAGTAGCCGCTTCCGTGCCCGGACTGAGAGACCGCAACACTGGAGCCGCGAAATAGGGGAGATTTCACAGGCAGTCCCCGGAAGATTTGCCACCTTTGCCGAAGACAGCGGCAAGACAGAAGTGGCCGGCCTCCGTCAACGGAGGCCGGCCACTTCAGGATGCTATTCCCACTCGATGGTTCCCGGCGGCTTGCTGGTGACGTCCAGCACGACGCGGTTAACGCCGTCCACCTCGTTGGTGATCCGGTTGGAGATCCGGGCCAGGAGGTCATAGGGCAGGCGTGACCAGTCAGCCGTCATGGCGTCCTCAGACGAGACCGGGCGCAAAACGATGGGGTGGCCGTACGTGCGGCCGTCGCCCATGACGCCGACGCTGCGGACATCTGCCAGCAGCACGACGGGCATCTGCCACACCTCGTTGTCCAGGCCTGCGGCGGTCAGCTCGGCACGGGCGATGGCGTCGGCCTTGCGCAGCAGGTCCAGGCGTTCCTTGGTGACGTCGCCAACGATCCGGATGCCCAGGCCGGGGCCCGGGAACGGCTGGCGTCCCACGATCTCCTGGGGCAGTCCCAGCTGGGCGCCCACGGCGCGGACCTCGTCCTTGAACAGGGCCCGCAGCGGCTCTACGAGTTCAAACTGCAGGTCCTCGGGGAGGCCGCCCACGTTGTGGTGGCTCTTGATGTTTGCTGCACCTTCGCCGCCGCCGGATTCGACGACGTCCGGGTACAGGGTGCCCTGGACCAGGAACTTGATCTTCTCACCGTGAGCCGCGGCCTCGGCGATGATAGCCAGTTCGGCTTCTTCGAAGGCGCGGATGAACTCGCGGCCGATGATCTTGCGCTTGGTTTCGGGATCACTCACGCCGGCCAGGGCGGAAAGGAAGCGCTCCTGCTCGTTCGCGATGTAGAGCTTGACGCCGGTGGCTGCCACAAAGTCGCGTTCCACCTGCTCCGCTTCGCCTTCGCGGAGCAGGCCGTGGTCAACGAACACACAGGTGAGCTGGTCACCCACGGCGCGCTGGACCAGGGCCGCTGCGACGGCGGAATCGACGCCGCCGGAGAGGCCGCAGATGACCCGGGCATCGCCGATCTGGTTGCGGATGCGCTCAACCTGCTCTTCGAGGATGTTCCCCGTGGTCCAGTTGGGCTCGATCTTGGCGCCCTTGAAGAGGAAGTTCTCCAGCACCTGCTGGCCGTAGGCCGAGTGCTTGACCTCGGGGTGCCACTGCACGCCGTAGAGGCACTTTTCTTCGTTGGCGAAGGCTGCAACCTCGGCGCCCGCCGTCGTGGCCAGCACCTCGAAGCCGTCCGGGGCCGCGTGGACGGAGTCGCCGTGGCTCATCCAGGTGTTCTGGTGCTGGGGCATGCCCTCGAGCACGGAGCGCCCCTCACCCAGGATGGTGGTCTGGGTTGAGCCGTATTCCCGTAGGCCGGTCTTGTCCACCTTGCCGCCCAGCGCGTTGGCCATGGCCTGGAAGCCGTAGCAGATGCCAAAAACGGGTACGCCGGCTTCGAAGAGATCGGCACCCACGCTGGGGGCGCCGTCGGCGTAAACACTGGAAGGTCCGCCGGAAAGGATGATCGCGGCGGGGTTCTTGGCGAGGAGCTGTTCGGTGGTGTAGGTATGCGGAACCACTTCCGAATACACATTCGCTTCCCGGACGCGGCGGGCAATCAGCTGCGCGTACTGGGCTCCATAGTCAACAACCAGCACCGGCTTCTGGGAAGTCTGGGATGCAGTGGGAGTAGTCACCGTAATAGCCTACGTTGCGGCGTTGCACCGGCGCACCTTGAGACGCCGCCCTGTGACGGAGCAAACGTCCGGCGGCGGGTGGGCGGCACGGCTGCGGACGCGGGCAGCGCCGGCGTCCAGTTCCGCTAGCCTTCGGTACCGCCGGGTTCAGTACCGCTGCGGGGCCTGCGGGTTCGCGGCGAGCTCGGCTTCCACGTCGGCATGGAACTTCTTCTCGACGATGAAGGAAAGGAACGGGACCACACCGCCCAGGGCCAGCAGGATCAGCTTGAGGAACGGCCAGCGCATCAGCGACCAAAGCCGGAAGTTTGAAATCAGATACACCACGTACATCCAGCCGTGGACGATCAGCACCGTGATGGACAGGTTCACGCCGTTGAGGACTCCCGGCGGCTCGGCGTCGGCAAAACCGAAGCCGAAGGGCTGCCCGGTGGCGGCATTGGTGCCGCCGGCGAAGAGGTACTGCCCGAAGCCGTACCGCGCCACGAGCTCCGCGCACAGGAGCAGCAGCATGGCGCCGGTCAGGTAGGCCAGCACCTTGTAGAACTTCAGGGCCGACCGGATCTGTGCCTCGGTGCCGCCGAACCGGCGCTTCCTGGTGGCGGCCTTCCCGGCCGTTTCGCTTCCGGTGGCGGGCTTCGGATCAATCATGGCTGTACCTTTTGGTCGGTGTGTTCAGGCTGCCGGGTGGTCCCTGGCTGCTGTTCTGGTTCATGCGCTTCGGCGTGGCCGTCGAGGGCGTCTTCGAGGTCCCGGTGGTAGTCGTCCTTGACCAGGCGCCACCAGATGAAGAACGCGAACCCGGCGAAGACCACCCACTCCAGGGAGTAGAAGAGGTTGAGCCAGTTGATCTGCTGCGCGGGCGGCTGGGGGCCGATCTCCAGCGGCAGGAGGTTCCCCGGGACGGCGGCGGCGCTGACGTCCGCTCCCCCGGCAACCTCGGCGGTGGCCGCCACGAAGCCCTGGTAGCTGCTGACTTCCCAGTCGTTGATGAGTTCCGCCACGGAGACCGCTGTGGCCTCCCCTGGGTTGGCGGCTTTACCGGCCACGGGCGCTTCGGAGGGCAGGAGCCGTCCGGTCACCTGCACGGCGCCCGACGGCGGCGCCGTCGCCTCAGCGGCGTCGGCCACCCATCCTCGGGCCACCGGGATCCAGGTCCGGGGTGATGCAGCGGAACCGGTCAGGGTGGGTGCTCCGTCCACGGCGAAAGCGGAGACCACCCAGTAGCCGGTCTTCCCGTCGTGCAGGCGGCCGGGGACCAGGACCTGTTTGGCGGGATCATAGGTTCCGGTGGCGCTGACCATCTGGTCGGCGTCGGACCCGGGGAAGAACCCGCCCGGCTGGAGGGTGTCCGTCAGCGGCTGGACTTTCTCGGTGTCCGGGTTTACCGGCATTTCCGGGCTGGTGGAGCGGCCGAACTGCCATTGGCTCAGCAGCACGAAGACCCCGGACACGGCGATCGCAAAGATGAATCCCGCAATCCATCGGGGCTTAAGGGCTGTTTTCCACACGTCTTAACCGTACTTCGTAGTTCTGTAGAACAACTAAACGCCGGGGCTGCGGGCACGCCCGCAGGCCCCGGTCAGTGGTCGAAGAACACCAGGCTGGAGTTGATGAGTTCGGCGATCACTTCGGCGTCGTAGGCCCGGCGCAGCGATTCGCGGAACGATTCCTTGGACAGCGACCGCGCCAGCGTGGCCAGGACCTCGAGGTGGTCCGAGAAGGAACTGGCGGGGGTGGCGATGAGCAGGATCACTGTGGCCGGGCCGTCGGCGGCGCCGAAGTCCAGGGCATGGCCGTACTTGGTGATGCCCACGGCAATGGAGGTACGGGCGACGAACTCACTGCGGGCATGAGGCAGGCCGATGCCGCCCGGCAGGCCGGTGGCGAGCTGGTGCTCCCTGGCATTGACGTGCCTGAGGAACCCGTCAAGGTCGGACACCCGGCCGGCGGCGAACAACCGCTCGGACAGTTGCGTGGCGGCGTCGTCCTTGTCCGTGGCCTCCAACTCCAGGATGACCATTTCCGGGGTGGTGAGTTCGGCGTCGTACGGGTCAAGCGGTTCCGCCAAGGCGTGTCCCTTCAGTCAGCAGCGCCGGCCATCCGCCCCTCAGCGCAAGGGCACGATGTCTTCCACGCCCAGGCGGGCGGCGTCTGCGGATTCGTCATCCGGCTGTTGCTGGCTGAGCCGTTCCGCCTCAACCCGGGCAATGTAGTGCCGGACCTCATTTTCGCGCTGAGCGTCGCTCCAGCCGAGGACGTCACCCATCAGTTTAGCGACAACCGGAACAGCGGACACGCCGCGGTCCCAGGCCTCAATGGAAATGCGGGTCCGCCGGGTCAGGACGTCGTGGACGTGCCGGGCGCCTTCGTGGGTGGCTGCGTAGACCGCTTCGGCCTGCAGGTAGTCATCCGCTCCCGGCAGGGGCTCGGCCAGTTCCGGATTCTCTGCGATGAGGGCCAGTACTTCCGGGGTCATGGAGCCGTAGCGGTTCAACAGGTGCTCGATGCGGGCCACGTGGACGCCTGTTTCCTCGGCCGTCCGGTTGCGGCGGTTCCAGGCTGCCCGGAACCCGCTGGCTCCCAGCAGCGGGATGGTTTCGGTGCAGCTGGGCGGCACCCGTTCGTCCATGGTTCGGGTGGCCTCGTCCACGGCGTCCTTGGCCATCACGCGGTAGGTGGTCCATTTGCCGCCGGCCACCACCACCAGGCCAGGCACGGGGTGGGCCACGACGTGCTCGCGGGAGAGCTTCGCGGTGGAGTCGTTCTCGCCGGCCAGCAGGGGCCGGAGCCCGGCGTAGACTCCTTCGACGTCTTCGCGGGTCAGCGGCCGCTTGAGGACCTTGTTGACGTGCTCGAGGATGTAGTCGATGTCCTTGCTGGTTGCGGCAGGGTGGGCCTTGTCCAGGTGCCAGTCCGTGTCCGTGGTGCCGATGATCCAGTGCCTGCCCCACGGGATGACGAACAGCACGGATTTCTCGGTGCGCAGGATCAGCCCGACGGTTGACTGGAAGCGGTCCCTCGGCACCACCAGGTGGATGCCCTTGGACGCGCGGACCTTCAGTTGCCCGCGGTCCGTGACCATGGCCTGGGTTTCGTCGGTCCAGACACCCGTGGCGTTGATGACCTGCTTGGCACGGACGTTGAACCGGGCGCCGTCCTCGCGGTTTTCCACCTTGGCGCCGACCACCCGCTCGCCTTCGCGGAGGAAGTCCACCACCGCCATCTGGTTGACGGCATGGGCCCCGTAATGCGCGGCAGTACGGACCAGGTTGGCGACGTACTTGGCGTCATCCACCTGCCCGTCGTAATAGCGGATGGAGCCCACGAACGCATCGTTCTTCAGGCTCGGCGCAGCCCGCAGGGTGCCGCGCCTGGACAGGTGCTTGTGGAAGGGCACACCGCGGCTGTGGCCGCTGGAGACGGACATGGCGTCATAGAGGGCGATGCCCGCTCCCACATAGGGCCGTTCCACAAAGGGCTTGGTCAGCGGGTAGAGGAAGGGAACAGGCCGGGCCAGGTGGGGCGCCAGTTCGGAAAGCAGCAGCCCGCGTTCCTGCAGAGCCTCCTTGACCAGTGCGAAGTCCAGCATCTCCAGGTAGCGGAGCCCGCCGTGGATGAGCTTGGATGACCGGGAGGACGTTCCGGCTGCCCAGTCACTGGCCTCGACAATGCCTACGCTCAGGCCGCGGGTGACGGCGTCCAGCGCCGCTCCGGTTCCCACGATCCCGCCGCCAACAATCAGGATGTCCAACTCCTGGCCGGGTTCCGTCGTGGCGCGCAGCCGCTGGATGGATGCTTCCCTGGCTTCCGGGCCCAGGGCCCCGCCGCCTGCAGGATCAGTCTTCATTGAACGCCTCCAGTGCCTCAAGTGCCGGTAGTAGAACCACCCTACTTGCTTGGGGCACGCTTTGGCAGGGCGCCCTTTCGGGCGCCCTGCCGGAGTGCGTGGGCGTCAGTTTCCTTCGTAGGGGGAAACCACGACGTCAACCCGCTGGAATTCCTTAAGGTCCGAGTAGCCGGTGGTCGCCATGGAGCGGCGCAGCGCACCGATGAGGTTGGACGTTCCGTTCGTGTGGTGGCCGGGTCCGAAGAGGACTTCCTCCATGGGCCCGACGGTCCCCACGTTGGCCCGGTCCCCGCGCGGGAGTTCCAGGTGGTGGGCTTCCTGGCCCCAATGCCAGCCCTTGCCGGGCGCTTCTTCGGCGCGTGCCAGCGCACTGCCGAGCATGACGGCGTCGGCGCCCATGGCGATCGCCTTGACGATATCGCCTGAGGTGCCCATGCCGCCGTCGGCAATGACATGGACGTACCGCCCGCCGGACTCGTCCATGTAGTCGCGGCGGGCGGCAGCGACGTCGGAAATCGCCGATGCCATCGGCGCGTGGATGCCCAGCGCGCGGCGGGTGGTGGTGGTTGCCCCGCCGCCGAAGCCGACCAGGACGCCTGCGGCGCCGGTGCGCATGAGGTGCAGGGCGGGCGTGTAGCCAGCGGCCCCGCCGACGATCACGGGAACGTCGAGCTCATAGATGAACTGCTTCAGGTTCAGCGGTTCGTGGTCCTTGGAGACGTGCTCGGCGGACACGGTGGTGCCGCGGATGACGAAGATGTCGACGCCGGCGGCCAGGACGGTCTTGTAGTGCTCCTGGGTGCGCTGCGGCGTGAGGGAGCCGGCAACGGTGACGCCGGCTTCACGGATTTCTGCCAGGCGGGACGTGATCAGCTCGGGCTGGATGGGGGCCTTGTAGAGCTCCTGCATCCGGCCGGTGACGGCGGGACTGTTGGTCTCGTCCTCCAGGGCACTGATCTCATCCAGGACTGCCTGCGGGTCCTCGTACCGGGTCCAGAGGCCCTCGAGGTCGAGGACGCCCAGTCCGCCGAGGCGTCCAAGCGCAATGGCCGTCTTGGGGGACATTGCTGAATCCATGGGGGCGGCGATGACCGGCATGTTGAACTGGTAGGCGTCGATCTGCCACGAGACCGAGACGTCCTTGGGGTCACGGGTGCGACGGTTGGGGACGACAGCTATGTCATCCAGGGAGTAGGCACGACGCCCACGCTTGCCACGGCCAATCTCGATCTCGTAAGTCACTGCTCTAGGTTATCCCAGCAGGTTCGGTGGCTTCGCCTGGCCTGCCCCTGGCGCGGACAAGCAGGCGCCCGGATGGGCAGGGCTGCCCATGGCGGCGGCGTGGACCGGGCACGTAGCCTGGGGCGGGGGGTTCGGTGAACGCTCCCGTGCCCAGCTTCCGAGGAGAACCACCATGGCCCCTGGCCTTTATGGCGCCGACATTGAACAATTGCGGTCCTTGTCCAAATCCATGGACCGTTCCGGATCACGCCTGATGGATACCGAACGCCAGATCACCAGCCTGGTGTCGGCCATCGACTGGAAGGGAAACGACGGGGGCCGCTTCCGCCGTGAGTGGAGCGACACGTGGCGTCCCATGATGAAACAGACGTCGCAATCCCTCCTTGAAGCCTCCAAGACCCTGCTCACGCAGGCTGATGAGCAGGAGAACGCCAGCACGGGCGGTTCGTCCGGCGGTCCCGGTACGGCGGGTCCGGGCAGTACTGCCCCAGGCACTAACGGGACGAACCCTCTGGACAGTGTGCTCGGCGTCGCCGCGAGTCCTGGCTGGTGGGGCGCCAACGCCGCCGTGACCGGCGCGGGGCTGTACGCGGACAACCTGCTGTCCACCATGGCCAAGGGCGGACTCCTTACGAAGCTCACCAACTGGCCCTGGCTCAGCGCGCAGTACGCGCAGGTGCCGGGGGTCGGCTATGTGCGCGGAACCCAGCTCCTCAATGGCACATCCATGCTGGGCAGGCTTTCCGGCGGCCTGGGCATCGTCACCGGTGCGCTCCAGGTGGCACAGGGCATGGAAACCGGCAATACCGGAATGGCGATCGACGGAGGCGTCTCCGCGGTCCTTGCGGCCGGAAGCTTCATCCCGGGCGCAGGACCCTTCTTCGCTGTGGCCGGGATCGCCTGGGGCGGCATGGGACTGCTTGCCTCCAACCTCGGCTACGGATCGGCCTCCGAAATGGTGGCGGACGCCGCCAAGAAGACCGCGGATGCCGTGGCCGACGTCGCGAAGACTACCGTCGATGCCGTAGCCGACGGCGCCAAGAAGGTGTGGGGCTGGCTCACCTGAGGGCCGGCTTCCCTAGAATAAGACCCGAGACTTGTCGACCCTAAGGCTGTTGTGACTATCCAAGAAGACGCACCCCTGCCCATTACCGAACACGAACTCATCGCACTGGTTGCCCTGGCCGGAACGCCGGGCGCACTGAAGTGCCAGAGTCTCTTCAGGCTTGACCACGCTGCCGGGGCGCCGCTCGAACAGGCGGGGGTGGCTACCCTCCTGGAACGTGGACTGATGACCGTTGAAGGGGAAAGCCTCGTGCCGGCAGGCCCGGCCGCAAGCGTGGCAGGGGTCCTCGCGGACTCCGACGCCTGGCTGGAGGTCGCCCTGGTAACGCCCAAGGCTGAGCATGTGTACTTCCTGTTCGGTTCGGAAAACGGCGCCCTGGTCCTCAGCCTCAGCAAGTTCGGTGTGCACGAACTGCGCCCGCTGACCGATGCCGACGGCATGTTCACCACCGCCGTCGAGATGGTCACGTTCTACCTTGGGACCGCACCGGACGGACGCCCGGCGGCCGGCACGGTCCGCCGGCACCTCGCGGACGGCACCTTCCACTCAGTCCACGTCAAGACTGAGCCCGACGGTTCCCTGGAGATCGTCACCGGTGACGACGCCAAACCCTCCCCCGCGCCGCTGCCATCGGAGGACCTTGAGGACCAGCTCCGCCGGGGACTGGGCCTGCTCCCGGCATGACACACCACATTCCCTTCCCTGCCGGCGCGCCCGCGCATTCGCTCGACCACTGGCTCTCGCCCGAGCTGGCCCGCATCAGCCCGCCCAACGCGCCGTCCCGGCTGCGGCAGTTGGCCGATGCCCAGGGCACCATCGCTGCCGGCTGGAGCAGCGCGATCGCGGGTGGGCCCGTCCTGGCCCTTGCTGGTGCATTCTTTTCAGCCATGTACGGACATCCGGCCCCGGTACTGGTGTTGGTCCCGTTGGGGGCGGCACTGACGCTGCTGGGCGTGTGGTCCTGGAAACGGGTGCGCGCGTCACTTCCGGATACCGGCAGGCTCCTCATCAGCCGTGGCCCCGGATCAGCCCGCGGCGGCATCGCCATGGTGTCAGTCCTGGCAGTTGCCTTGGCGGGGATCCTGGCGCTGTACCTGCCCTCCGCCGCTGCCAAGGGTGACGGCTCGGCCATCACCCTGGTGGGCGCCTTCGTGCTGCTCCTGGCCCTCCTGGTCGCATGCATCGTGGTCCCGTCCACGGTCATGGGCCGTGCCCGGCAGTCATTCAGGCTGCGGGTTCAGGCCGACCCCGGGCTCCGGAGGGCTGTGGAAGCAGATCTGGCGGTTTGGCGGGACCCCCACGGCAACGCCGGCTACGGCCCGCTGTGAGCCGGTAGCTGGGGCAGCCCGATGCACAATCGCTGGATCTTCGACGGGCACATTGCCGGGATCGGCACCTCATCCGGCCTGCGTGCTGTGGTGGGCATGTGGCAGAGTTCCCCCTTTGGCCCTTTTGCGGACGTCATGGTCCAGCAGCCCTCAGGGCACAGGCTGCTGTTGGCACCCACGGAAACCATTGCGGAGTTCATCTCCGCCACCTACCGGTTTGACGATGTGCAGGTGGTCGACGTCCGCGCAGTCCTGGCGGACCGGGCCCTGCGGGTCGATGCCGGCCCGCTGGCAATCCGGGCGGCGACCGGGCGCAGGACGTTACTGGGTTCGGCGCTGAGGGTGCTTCCGCACCGGCTGGCCGTGCATCCACGCTGGCTGGGCGCTGTCAGCCCCCTCGCGTCACTGCTAGCTCCGGGTGCCCGGACGTTCGGGACCGCCGGCAGCGGCAGGCTCGAGTACTACGGGGTGAGCGACCTCCACCGTGTCAGGTCCGCCGTCGTCAGCTGGGATGGTGCCGATGCCGGGGCGCTCGCTCAGGTCCTGCCGCCGGTGACCTTCGGGTTCAGCAGCGTGCCGCCCCGCCCCAGCCTTGCCCGGGTGCGCACCACCGTGGTGGAAGGGCAGGATCCAGTCCGGCGTTGATTCAGGGCTGGCCGGCTTCATCCACGGTGAGCTGGGATTCGAACATCCGGAAGTAGCGGCCGCGGAGGGCCACCAGTTCTTTGTGTGTTCCCTGCTCCACCACTTGTCCGTCCTCCAGCATGTAGACCACGTCCGCCTTCTCGATGGTGGCGAGCCGGTGGCTGATGGCGATGATGGTGCTGCTGCGGTCCGCGAAAAGCCTGGTGAAGATCCGGTGCTCGGCAAGGGCATCGATGGCTGATGTGGGTTCGTCCATCACCATGAACGCTGCGTCCCGGTAGAAGTTGCGGGCCATGGCCAGCCGCTGCCATTGGCCTCCGGACAGGCCGCTCCCCTTGCGGCCGCGGGGGTCCTCCATCCAGTTGCTGACGTGGTTCTCCAGGCCGTTGGGGAGCTTGTTGATGAAGTCCAGCGCCTCCGCGTCTGCCGCCGAGCGGCGGATCCTGGCCTCGTCCCGGGGGCTTTGCACATCCCCGAAGTAGATGTTCTCTGCCGCGGTGGCGAACTCGTACTTGAGGAACTCCTGGCTGAGCACCGCCAGGTGCCGGTGCCAGGAGGTGACGTCCACCGCGGCGAGGTCGACGCCGTCGAGCATCACCTGCCCGGAATCCGGACGGTAGAGGCCCGCGAGGATGCGGATCAGCGTCGATTTGCCGGCACCGTTCTCCCCCACGATGGCGATGTGCTGGCCCTCCCGGATGGTCATGCTGATGCCGCGGATCACCTCCACGTCGCTGCCCGTGTAGGTGAAGCGGATGTCCCGGAGTTCCACTTGGCGCGGAGCGGCCGGCAGCGGCGGGGCGTGCCCGGAGTGGACGGGCAGGTCCATGAACAGTTCGTAATCCTTCAGGTTGGCAAGGTCCTCGTCGATGGAGCTAAGCGAGGAGACGAGGTTGTTCGCCGTGGACAGGGCCCGGCTGACGATCTGCTGGACGTAGAGGAACTGGCCCACAGGCTGGGCATGCGCAATGATCTGGCCCACCACCCAGATCAGCGAAACCACCTCAGCACCGTACTGGAGGGCGTCGGCGGCCAGCTGGCGGGGAATGTAGCGCCGCTGGTAATCGAGCCGGCGCCGTTCGTCCGCGTCCCGCAGGCGGGACCTAAGGCCCATCAGGAAACCGACCACGCCGTAGAGCCGCATCTCGGCGATGTGCTGGGGGCGGAGCAGGTTGGTTTCGATCATCCGCCGCTGCCGCCGGGAATCCACCTGGGTGTTCCAGTGCGCAATCTGTTCACGGGACAGCTTGAACTGCAGGTAGACGCTGGGGATGATCGCCACCAAGACGATCACCGCTATCCACCAGCTGACCAGCAGCAGTGCCCCCACCGCCAGGATGACGGAGACCAGTTGCGTAAAGATCGCCGCAATGCGGTCCAGGACCCGGGCATAGGAATCCGAGAAGCGCTTGGCCCGGTCGTAAAGATCGACCGTCTCCTTGTCGTCGTAGCGCCAAAATTCCAGTGCCAGGAACCGTTCGTACATCTGGTCCCCCACGATGGCGCCCACCTTGAAGCTCATGAGCTGCTGGATGTAGCGGTCCACGCTGGTGAAGGCTCCCCAGAAAAGGCCGAGCACTGCGGTGATGACGACGTAGACGATAGCCCGTTGTCCCGCCCCGGAGTCGCCGGCATACGCCGCCGCCAGGGCAGTGGTGGTGAGGGCCGCGAAATAGGTGGTGACGAGCGGCAGGACGGCGGAGATGAGTGAGCCGAGCACCTTCATGACCACGGCCCCCGGGGACGCCCGGAAGCTCACCCGCAGGACCTGGGCCACAGCGCGGGCATAGGGCCGCAGGGCCAGCCTGCGTGCGGGCTCGCGTTTGGGACTTAGTTCGGCCGGATGGCGCGGTTGGGACATGCCATCAGCCTATTACCGCCGGCGGGACGGATTTTCGCAGCAAGAAAAGATGGGATGGGCAGGCTGCCCATCCCATCGTCAGTGCCAGCGTCAGCGTGAACCGTAGTTCGGCGCCTCCACCGTCATCTGGATGTCATGCGGGTGCGATTCCTTGAGCCCCGCCGGGGTGATCCGGACAAACTTGCCGCGGGCCTTGAGCTCGGGAATGGTCGGCGCGCCGGTGTAGAACATGGTCTGGCGCAGGCCGCCAACGAGCTGGTACGCCACGGAGGACAGCGGGCCGCGGTAGGCCACGCGTCCCTCGATGCCCTCGGGGATCAGCTTGTCATCGCCGGAAACGTCGGCCTGGAAGTAACGGTCCTTGGAGTAGGACGTGTTCTTGCCCCGGGACTGCATGGCGCCCAGGGAGCCCATGCCGCGGTAGGACTTGTACTGCTTGCCGTTGACGAAAATCAGGTCACCCGGTGATTCGTCACAGCCTGCCAGGAGCGATCCGAGCATGACCGTGTCAGCACCGGCCACCAGGGCCTTTCCGATGTCGCCGGAGTACTGCAGGCCGCCGTCGGCAATCAGCGGGACGCCGGCAGGAATGGCGGCCTTGGCGGATTCGTAGATGGCGGTGATCTGAGGAACGCCGACGCCGGCCACCACGCGGGTGGTGCAGATGGAGCCGGGACCGACGCCAACCTTGATGCCGTCAGCGCCCGCGTCGATCAGCGCCTGCGCGCCTTCGCGGGTGGCTGCCTGGCCGCCGATGACGTCCACGTGGGCAGCCACGGGGTCCGACTTGAGCCGCCTGATCATGTCCAGGACACCCTGCGAGTGGCCGTTGGCGGTGTCCACGAACAGGGCGTCAACGCCGGCGTCGATCAGCGTCATGGCACGCTCCCAGCCGTCCCCGAAGAAGCCGATGGCTGCGCCGACGCGGAGGCGGCCTTCGTCATCCTTGGTGGCCAGGGGGTACTGCTCGGCCTTGGTGAAGTCCTTGGTGGTGATCAGGCCCTTGAGCCGGCCCTGCTCGTCAACCAGGGGCAGCTTCTCGATCTTGTTGGTGGCCAGCTTGTGCGAAGCTTCATCGCGGCTGATCCCCACATGCCCGGTGATCAGGGGCATTTTGGTCATGACGTCGCTGACCAGCCGCAGCGGAAAGTCGGACTCCGGCACGAAGCGGGTGTCGCGGTTGGTGACGATGCCCAGCAGGCGGTTCGCCTCATCCACCACCGGCAGGCCCGAGACGCGGTACTGCGCGCAGAGGTCATCAAGCTCGCGGAGGGTGGCTTCCGGGCGGATGGTCAGCGGATTGGTGATCATGCCCGACTCGCTGCGCTTGACGCGGTCAACCTGGTCGGCCTGGTCGGCGATGGACAGGTTGCGGTGCACCACGCCCAGGCCGCCCTGGCGGGCCATGGCGATGGCCATGCGGGACTCCGTAACGGTGTCCATTGCAGCTGACAGCAGCGGGGTCTGCACGGTGATCCGCTTGGAGATCCGGGAGGAAGTGTCGGCGTCCGACGGGATGACGTCCGTGTGCCCCGGCAGGAGCAGGACGTCGTCGTAGGTCAGGCCGATAAGGCCAAAGGGGTTGTGTTCGGGCTCGGTCATGAGTGCGCCTCTTACCTTGGTTGCTGGGGCGGGTAGGGGTTGCAGCCGATGACCAGCCCGTCATTACGGAACTGGCCTGTGCAGGACACACTCCGGAAACGCCGCTAGCGTCGGCCGGCCATCCGGAGCAGAAAGTGTTGAGTAAATATTAGAACCTTCGCGCCAATCCCCCTATTCCAGCCGGACGATGTGAGCAACCGCACTCCCCCGGCCCCACGCCTCGGCGTGCGGCCCGCAAGGACCTGGCTCAGGTCCAGCCGGTGGCGGCCAGCAGCCGTTGCTCGAACATGGGAATCATGGATTCGGCGTAGGTCCTGCTCAGGTGGTTGTCGTCCTTGTACACATAGACATTGCCCACCACCGCGGGGCAGACGCCGCGGGCGCAGATGAAGTCGCTCATGTCCATCAGGTGCAGGCCATCCACCTTGCCGCGGTAATTTTCCAGCGGCGAAGGCTCCACCAGGGACTCGGCGACGGGCGGGTTGCATTCCGGAGCGTCCGCACCGTTGCGCTGGACGCACTCGGGCATGTTGAACGTGAACCTGGGGTTGTCGCGGATGCCCAGGATTTCGATCCCCGCGTCAGCAAACGGGCGGATGCCGTCCAGGTAGCCGGGGACCTCCGTTTCGAACGGGGCTTCCTCGTGCGTCAGGGATGCCACGGTGAAGACGGCGTCGGGCCGGTGTTCCAGCACGTAGCCAGCGCTTGCCCTGTTGTAGGCGTTGCATTCGGCGGTCCTGGTGTCCGACTCGGCACCGAACCTGCAGGCAGGCATCAGCAGCGTGACCAGTTCCCAGCCTTTGGCCGCCGCGATAGGGGCCAGCGCGCCGAGGTACTGCTGCGAGTGGGAATCGCCCAGGACGACGATGCGCTTGGTGCCGCCGCCTTCGGGGATTTCCTGGCGGCACCCTTCCAGGATGGGATCGTCCGTGGCGTTGGACCCGCTGCAGGGGGTCTGGATACCCGCCCAGTCATTGTCCAGGGCTGAGGGCCCGGGGATGATCCTCGCGGCGGGCGCTGGGTCCGCTTCAATCCCCGGGGTGAGCACCGCGGCGCCGGGCGTCAGCTCCCTCGGCTGGGCCGCCGTCGCGGTTTCCTCCGCGGTGAGGAAGGTCTGCCAGAGGGAAACGGGTCCCGCGAGGATGGCACCGCAGGCGGCAATCACGACGGCGGTGCGCCAGGCCCGCAGCTTGGGCCAGTGCCAGTCCCGCAGCGGTTTCTCCACGAACCGGGTGGTGAGGACGGCCAGCAGGACGGACGCACCGACGATGCCCAGCCCCTGCATGAGGTTCGGGGCTTCGACGCCGGTGGCCGCGAGCGCGAGGACCAGTACCGGCCAGTGCCACAGGTACAGGGCGTAGGAGTTGTCGCCCAGCGCCACGGCCGGCTTGCTGCTGAGCACACGGTCCACGCCGTACCGGTTCCCGGTCTGTCCTGCCACGATGATCGCGGCGGCGGACAGGGTGGGCCACAGCGCCACGAAACCGGGGAAGGACCTGTCCACCGTCAGGAGGAGGCCGCACGACACCATTCCGACCAGGCCGGCCCAGCCCAGAACAACGCGCAGCGCCTTGCCGGGTTTGAGGTACGGCAGTGCGAGCGCCAGCAGGGAGCCCAGTGCGAACTCCCAAAGCCTGGCCCGGGTGTCGAAGTAGGCGTAGGCCTGGTTGCCTGCCGTTTGTTCAATGGAGTAGGCCAGCGACACTGCGAACACGGCGCCGAAGCCGATACCCAGGAGGCCCCGGTAGGTCAGTCCTGCGCAGGCCGGGAGGCGGCGCAGCACAGCGAGGATGCCGGCGGCGGCCGCGAAGATGAGCGGCCAGAGGATGAATACCTGGCCTTGGATGGACAGCGACCAGAAGTGTTGCAGCGGGCTGGCTCCGGCGTGGTCCTGGGCGTAGTAGTCCACGGCGGTGTCGGCAAGCAGCCAGTTCTGCCGGTACAGCAGGGAGGCCCACGCCTGGTCCAGGATCTGCGGCCAGCGGCCCTGCGGCAGGATCAGCCAGGTGCCGGCCAGCACGCCGAGGATCACCACGACGGCGGCGGGCAGCAGGCGCTTAAAGAGGTGCAGCCAGTGCCCCAGCAACCCGAAGGGGCGGCCCGTTTCGGCTTTCCGGACGAAGGACAGCGTGAGGAGGAAGGCCGAAATCAGCAGGAAGATGTCCACGCCGCCGGAGACCCTCCCCAGCCAGACGTGGTAGGCCACGACCATCAGGACGGCGAGGGCCCGCAGTCCCTGGACCTCTGGCCTGAAGGAGGCCGTCCGGGTCTTGGCACCTGCCGCCGGCTGCACCTTATCGCTGCCTGTCATTTCCACCCCGTTGCTTCGAAGAAGCGCCTGCCAAACTCGTCAGCCATGCTTTCGGTGTATTCGGCGGTGAGGTGGTTGTCGTCCAGGTACACGAAGATGTTCCCGACCACTCCCGGACATTCTGTTGCCGTGCAGATACGGTCTGTGAGGTCCAGGATTGCCAGGTCCGGCAGGCTGTCCTTGAGGGCGGCCAGGGGATTCTCCGGCGCCAGGGCGTCCCGCACGGCCGGGCGGCATGACTGGGCGTCCGGGCCGTCCGTCACCACACATTCGGCCATGTTGAATGTAAACCGGGGATTGTCCCTGAGTGCCACCACGTCGATGCCCTTGTCCATCCACGGCCCCACAAGGTCAGCGAAGCCCGGCGTCAGTTCCTCTGCGGAACTGGAAGGCGCCGCTGCGGTGCCCAGCAGGATGATGGCATCCGGCTGCTGCCGCTCGATCTCTTTCTGGACGGAAGCGTTGTAGGTTTCGCAATCGTCGCTGGCCGCCTTCCCGGCCGGCGCGACTTTGCAGGCGCCCTTCAGCATGGAGTACAGGAGCCAGTTGTTTTGCGCGGCGATGGGTTTGACGGCTCCGGACCACTGCTGCGCATGGCTGTCCCCCAGCACCAGGACGCGACGCGACGGATTACCGGATGGCTTCTGTTCAAAGCAGGTGTCCTTCACCGCCTGGTCCTGCGGAGTGATGTCGCCCGTGCAGGGCCCGTCGAGTGAAACCCAGTTCTGGGGCAGGTCGGTGGCAGTCGGCAGCAGGGTGACGTCGCCGGCCGGCACGGTGCCGGTGAACGCCGGATCCAGCGCCCGCGAGCCCGGATTGTTCGCCACTTTCTGCTCCTGGGCCACCCGGCGCTCTGTGTCCAGCTGGTTGCGCCACAGCGCCAGGGGCGCCGCCGCCACGGAAACGGCCAGCATGATGGCCAGCACGGCACGGCGTTTCCTGGCATCGGGCCACTTCCATTCCCGCCAGGGCTTTTCAATAAAGCGTGTGGTCAGGTACGCGAGGGCGAGCGCCGCGACGATGATGACCGTGCCGGACAGCCAGCCCGCATGTTCCTTTCCGGTCCATGCCAGCGCGAGCACCAGCACCGGCCAGTGCCAGAGGTACAGCCCGTAGGAGATGTCTCCCAGCTTGACCAGGGGTTTGGAGCTGAGGATCCGGTCCACGCCGGCCGGGCTTTGCGTCTGGCCGGCCACAATGACGAATGCGGCCGCGACGGTTGGCCACAGTGCTGCCACGCCGGGAAAAGCTGCCTGGACGTTGAGCAGGATGCCGCAGGCGAGCATGGCGATGACACCCACCCAGCCCATGGCGATGCGCACAGCACGGGACAGCCGCAGCCCGGGAAGGACGAGGGCCACCAGCGTGCCCAATGCGAATTCCCAGAGCCGGGCGCCCGTGTCGAAGTATGCCTGGACCTGGTTGGTGGCCGTGAAGTAGATCGAATACGCCAGCGAGACGAGGAATACGAGGAAGAACACGTAGGCCAGCAGCGGCCGGTAGGAAAGTCTGAACCGGCGGGCCGCCCAGGCGGCGGCGAGGAAGATCAGCGGCCACAGGATGAACACCTGGCCTTGGATGGACAGCGACCAGAAGTGCTGCAGGGGGCTGGCAAGGCTGTGGTCGTTCGCGTAGTAGTCCACGGCCTGCGCCTGCAGAAGCCGGTTCTCCGAGTAGAACAGCGAAGCCCAGCCCTGGTCGATGAGGTCCAGCCACCGGGTCCGCGGCAGGACCAGGTAGGAGACGGCCAGGGTGGCAACAATGACGGTGACGGCGGCGGGAAGGAGCCTCCGGAACAGGTGCAGCCAGTGCTTGCGCAGGGCGAAAGGCTCCCTGCGCTCGTGGCGCCCGACGAACTGGAAGGTCATCAGGAACGCGGAGATCAGGAGGAAGACGTCCACGCCCCCTGACACCCTTCCGAACCACACGTGGTAGGTCACCACCATGAGGACAGCGAGGGATCGAAGGCCCTGGATTTCGGGGCGATATGACGACTTTCGGGATGCCTGCCGGCGGTCAGCGGCAGGCGCCGTCGCTCCCTTGGTCCACAGTGTTGGCACAATCAAACCCTTCGGAGCGCGTAATCAACCGTCGAGTTTAGCGGAAGGCGGCGCTCCTTCCCGAATCTACAGCGTGTCGTTCCGGCAGCCTGCCGGCCAGATACCGGGCATCGCGGACGCTTCCGGTCACTGTGGCGGACGCCGCGGCGTACTGGAAATTCCGGCCGAGGAAGTAGAGGCCGGGAGTGTTTAGAGCTTCCCCGCGGTACTGCCGCTGCCCTCCCCCGGCGCCCGCCAGGGCCGGGTCAACCCAGTCCAGGTCCTCATGGTATCCCGTGCACCAGATGACGTTTGCGACGTCTGGGCGCGTCCCGTTTGCGAGGACAGGCAGCCCGCCCTCCACGCCGCTGACCCTGGGGACGAACTGGACACCGGCGGCAGCGAGGTCGCGGCGCTTGGTCCTGATCAGTGGCGCCCCGTGGGCTGTGAACTCCGGCGCAATCTTCCGTCCCACCGGGGTGCCCAGGCTCAGGACGTGCAGGCCTGCGAACCGGACCAGGGGCAGGATGAAGCGGGCTGTTGTCCGGCCGTGCTTGAACGGCATTTCCTTGGGCGCGTTCGCGGCAACAAGTGTTGCGTGGGTGCGGGCCACCTCTTTGGCGATTTCGGCTCCGGAGTTGCCCAGTCCCACCACCAGGACGGGGCCGTCCCGGAGTTGTGAGGGGTTCTTGTAGGCGCTGGAGTGGAACTGCACTATTGAGTCCGTCAGTTCCGCGGCAAACGGCGGAACCTTGGGATGCCGTTCCGCGCCCGTGGCCAGGACCACGTTGCGGGCCTCCCATCGCTGCCCATTCGCGGCGGCCACAAAGCGGCCGCCTTCACGCCAGAGGCGTTCCACCCTGACTCCCGTCAGCACCGGAAGCTCCAGGCCGGCCGCGTAGCGTTCCAGGTAGTCGGCCATGTCGTCCTTGCCGGGAAAGGACAGCGGATCCGCCGGGAAGGGAACTCCGGGAAGTCCGTTGTATTTTGCCGGGGTGAAGAGGCGCAGGGAATCCCAGCGCAACCTCCAGCCGTCACCGATCCTCGGGTTGGCATCGAGAATCAGGAATTGCCGGCCCTGGCGGGACAGATGGTGGCCGATCGCCAGCCCTGCCTGCCCGCCGCCGATCACCAGGGTGTCCAGCACTTCCGGAGCGCTGTTGGTACCTGCAGTACCGGTGGTGTTCTCGTTCATGCTCTGAGGCTATGCCCGGGCCCGCCCGGCGTGCGTCGGCAAAAGTGTGCAAATCCGCGGTGCCCTCCAATGGGTATTTCTACCCAGCAGCGATCAGCCGGCGAGCCCGTGTTCGAAGGCATAACGCGTGGCGGCTGCCCGCGACGTGAGGCCCAGCTTGAGGAAGATGTTGCTGACGTGGCGTGCCACCGTCTTTTCACTAAGGAAGAGCCCGACGGCGATGGCACGGTTTCCCTGCCCGGACGCCACCAGCCGCAGGACCTGCTCCTCGCGCGGGGTGAGCGGCCCGGCCACCTTGCCACGGCCACGCGGCATCAGCGAGGCCGCCCACGCAGCAGCAGGCGCTGCACCGAGTCCGGCCAGCGCCTCGTGGGCGGCAGCGAGCTCCATGTCGGCCGAAGTTTCGTCGCCAAGCCCCAGGCAGGCCTGCCCGATGAGCACCCTGCACCGCGCGGCCTCATAGGGCACGCCGAGGTCGAACCAGAGGCGCCATGCCCGCCGCAGTGCTGCGCAGGCCCCCAGTGGGTCTGCCTCCGCCAGCCGGACAGCGCCGTCAGCCTGGGCCGCGACGGCGCGCACCATGGGCGTGGCAGACCCTGCGGCGAAGCGGCCCAGTTCATCGGCTCCCTGCCGTGCCGCCGCCACATCCGGAACTGCCAGTTCGATCTCCACCAGTGCAGGCAACAGGTGCCGTCGGATGGCGGCGTCCGCGGTTCCGGCTGCCCTGCGGATCATCGACTGTGCCTGCTGTATGTCTCCGCGCTGGAGTACCAGGAGGGCCAGGCCCGGCTGCGGCTCAAACCCGCTGTTGGCAGCACTGCTGAAGGAAAGGCCTGCCGCGTCCAGCTGGCCGCGAAGCCGCTGCACCTCGCCCCGCTGGTAGTTGGCTCCGAACAGCACCTCGGGGTCGTTGCCCGCAGTGCGTGCATCCGCCGTGGTGGCCGCGGCCAGCGCCTCTTCCCAGGCTCCGTGCCAGCGGAAGAGCTCTGCCCGGTGGGCCTGGCACTGGCCGCTGAATGCCGCCATGTCCGGCTGCCCGGCACACCAGCGGTCAAGTGCTGCCGTCCATTCCAGTGCCCGGCCGAGGTCGAAGGCCAGCTGGCAGGATGCAATGACGGCGCAGTAGGCAATCCCCGACGGTATGGCCGAAACTTCACCGGCGGTGACCGCAACCATGACCTCGTCGAAGATCTGCAGGCCCTCCTCCACCCGGCCCTGTCCCACCGCTGCCAGGCCGGTACCGAGCAGGGCGAGCGCCATGAGGTCCCGGTCCTGGAAGGCCTGGCCAATGCCGGCGGCCCGGGCGAGCAGCTCAAGGGCTCCCCCGGGGTCACCCTGGTGCAGGCGTGCCAGGGACATCGGGATCATCAGGAACCCCTCGACGGCGTCCGGCCGCGGGATCTCCGCCACCAGCCGCTGCCCCCGGGCCAGCCACCCGCCCGCACGTTCTCCCTCGCCAAAGTGCATGAGGTGGATTGCCATCCAGCCCGCACACCGGGCGGCCCCGGCAAGGTCGCCTACCACCAGGTATTCCTCATGGGCCCGGGTCAGCGACGCAAACCCGGCAGCGGCGCTGCCGGTCAGGATTTCGGCGGTGGCAAGGCGTTCGAGGTCCGCCGCGGGAAGTCCGCCCGATTGGTCTGCTTCCCGCAGCGTTTGGAAGGCATCGGTCCAACGCTGCTCGCGGAATGCCGCGCGGCCGCGGTCCAGGCCGTCATCCAGTCCTGTTTCAGCCGACACCTGGCCTCCTTCCGGATACCCGCCGAGCCGGCCCGCCGCCATCGTGCGCTGGCCGCAGCGGTGCCTAAGCGTCACCGTACGCCGGGCACCCGCGCCAGACAAGCAGCAGGCCGGCTGCCGGATCAGGGGCGCAGCAGCGCTCGAAGGGCCTGGATGGTGTCGGCCTCAGCGGCGGTCTTGTCCTCGCGGTAGCCCTTGACCCGTGCGAAGCGGAGGGCGATGCGGCCCGGGTAACGCGGGGACTGCTGCACGCCGTCGATGGCAATCTCGACGACGGTGACCGGCTCCACCCAGACGGTGCCGGCGGTGCGCCGCACCTCGATCTCCTGGAACCGTTCGGTCTGCCACTGCAACAGGGCATCGGTGAGGCCCTTGAAGGTCTTGCCCACCATCACGTACCCGCCGGGCTCACCGAACTCGCCGTCAGGGTCGAGGGCACCAAGGTGCAGGTTGGACAGCATCCCGGCGCGCCGCCCCGAGCCCCACTCGCATGCGAGCACCACAAGGTCGTAGGTGAGCACCGGCTTGACCTTGATCCAGTTGGACCCACGGCGCCCGGCCGAGTACACGGACCCCACCGATTTCAGCATGACGCCCTCATGTCCCGCCGAGAGCGCGTCACGCGATATCCGCCCGGCAACCTCCGGGTCCGCGGTAATCTCCCCCGGGATCCGGTGGGCGGGGGCAATGGATTCGAGCACCTTAATCCGCTCGGACAGGGGTTCATCAAGCAGGTCCCGGCCATCAATGTGCAGCACGTCAAAAAACCAGGGATGCAGCACCGTGGTGCGTGCGGCGTCGGCACCGAACCGGGACATGGTCTCCTGGAACGGCCGCGGGGCGCCGTCCTCTCCCAGGGCCAGGGTCTCGCCGTCGAGGATCACATCGTGCACCGGAAACCCGCGCACCACCTCCACCACCTCGGGGAGCCGGTGCGTCACCTCGGCCAGGGTGCGCGTGAAAATGCGGACGTCGTCGCCGGACCGGTGCACCTGGATGCGGGCGCCGTCGAGCTTGTATTCCACGGACGCTTCGCCTGTGGTCTCCAACGCGGCCGTGACGCTTGCGCCGGTCCCTGCGAGCATGGGCTGCACGGGCCGGCCCACCTGCAGGCCAACCTCGTCCAGCTCCGCAGCTGTGCCCGTCAGCGCCAGCCGGGCCGTCGAGCCGAGGTCACCGGACAGCATCGCGGCCCTGCGGACGGACTCGACGGAGCGCTCCGCTGCGCGGGCCACTGCATCGGTCAGGACACCTTCCAGCGCCCCCGTTCGCAGTTCGCCCAGGAGCACGCCGCCGATGAACGCCTGCTCCCGTTCGGTTGCCGCTGCGGTGAGCTCGCGGAGGGTGGCCGCGCGTTCGGCTGCCGAGCCCGCCCCGGCGAGGGCCTGGAGCCGGTCCAGCGCGGCGTCGAGGGCGGCGAGGGTGAGGCCGGGTTCCGCGGCAGGCACTCCCATGGCCGCTGACATGCCGCGCCACCCGACGCCCACCCGCCCTTGGCGGGGTTTGGCGGTGAGGAGGCCGACGGCGGCAGGAATGTCCGCGGGGTCGAGCCGCTTCAGCAGCTGGGCCAGGGCGTCCACCTTCGCCAGCCTGGAGCGGGTGGACGCGACGGCGTCAGTGGTCCTCACAAGCTCGTCCAGCAGCATGGCAACAGTCTGCCACGCCGCCGGACCCTCGACAGGTACGGACGGCCGGTTCCAGAATGGACGGATGGGCATCATCGTTGCGAACCTGTTCATCACCCTTGACGGCGTGTACCAGGCGCCCGGTGGCCGGGAGGAGGACCCCACGGACGGCTTCGCCTTCGGCGGCTGGCAGGCGCCGGTCTCCGATGATGAAGCAGGGGCGGACATCGCCGCGGCCATCGACCGCATGGATGCCCTGCTCCTGGGCCGGAAAACCTACGACATCTTTGCCTCATATTGGCCGCACCAGTCAGACGAGATCGCCGGCGTGCTCAACCGGGTCCCGAAGTTCGTGGTGTCCGGGTCCCTCACCGATCCCGGGTGGGAGGGCACCACGGTGCTCCCGGACCCGGCGGCGGCGGGAGAGCTCCGGCGGCAGTATGACGAAGTGCAGATGTTCGGCAGCGGCGAGCTCATCCGTTCACTGTTGGCCGCCGACGTGCTGGACCGCCTCCACCTGTGGCTCTATCCTGTGGCACTCGGGCAGGGAAAGCGGTTGTTCGACGCCGGGACCGTCCCTTCCACGTTCCGCCTCGCCGAGCCGGTCCGTTCCTTTCCAAAAGGTGCGGTGTCGCTGGTCTATGAGCGTGCCGGAGACGTTGAAACCCGGGAGATGGATGCCACTTAGGCCGCCACTAACCTCGCTTCGCCCGGCCAGGGAACCCTGGCGGCATGGGCCCAGCCATTGACGGCACACAAAAAACCGGCCCGGCGGATGGCCGGACCGGTTCTCTGTATTTGCGGCTTTACCCGCGGGACAACAGCCTTAGTGGCTGTGGCCTGCGTGCTCGTCCTCGTCGGCCGGCTTCTCCACAACAAGGGTCTCGGTGGTGAGAACCAGGGCTGCGATGGAGGCAGCGTTACGGAGGGCAGCGCGGGTGACCTTGACGGGGTCGATGACGCCTGCAGCGATCAG
This sequence comes from Pseudarthrobacter sp. SL88, assembly GCF_026672455.1. Lineage (NCBI taxonomy): Bacteria > Bacillati > Actinomycetota > Actinomycetes > Micrococcales > Micrococcaceae > Pseudarthrobacter > Pseudarthrobacter sp. SL88. The sequence continues at coordinate 1,116,353 of NZ_JAPPRD010000001.1, read as the reverse complement.
GTCCTCGTACTCGCCCGACTTGGCGTTGAAGCCGTTGTTGGTGTCGAGTTCGGCCACCTTGGCGGTGATGACGTAGCCGTCGAAACCGGCGTTCTGGGCGATCCAGCGCAGCGGCTGGACCAGGGCGCGGCGGACGATGCCGACAGCAGCTGCAGCGTCGCCTTCGAGTGCCTTGACGGCCGGGTCCTCATCCAGTGCCTTCAGGGCGTGGATCAGCGCGGAACCGCCGCCGGCCACGATGCCTTCTTCCAAGGCGGCGCGGGTGGAAGAAACCGCATCTTCGATGCGGTGCTTCTTTTCCTTCAGCTCAACCTCGGTGGCAGCGCCGACCTTGATCACGCCGATGCCGCCGGCCAGCTTGGCCAGGCGTTCCTGGAGCTTTTCCTTGTCCCAATCGGAGTCGGTGCGGGTCAGCTCAGCGCGGAGCTGGGCAACGCGGGCGGAGACGTCCTCGGCCGAACCGGCGCCGTCAACGATGGTGGTGTTGTCCTTGGTGACGGTGATGCGGCGGGCAGTACCGAGCACCTCGAGGCCAACGGTGTCCAGGCTCAGGCCCAGCTCAGGGGAAACAACCTGCGCACCGGTGAGGGTGGCGATGTCCTGCAGCATGGCCTTGCGGCGGTCGCCAAAGCCGGGAGCCTTGACTGCCACCACGTTGAGGGTGCCACGGATGCGGTTGACGATCAGCGTGGACAGGGCCTCGCCGTCGATGTCCTCGGCGATGATGAACAGGGGCTTGGAGCTCTGCAGCGCCTTCTCCAGCAGCGGCAGGAATTCCTGCACGGCGGAGATCTTGCCCTGGTTGATCAGGATGAGGGCGTCCTCGAGGACTGCTTCCTGGCGCTCTGCGTCGGTGACGAAGTACGGGGACAGGTAGCCCTTGTCGAACTGCATGCCTTCGGTGAGGACCAGCTCGGTCTGCGTGGTGGAGGATTCCTCGATGGTGATCACACCATCCTTGCCCACCTTGCCGAATGCCTCGGCGAGCAGTTCGCCCACCTCGTCGCTCTGGGCGGAGATGGAGGCCACGTTGGCAACCTGGGTGCCTTCGACCGGACGGGCGTTCTCGAGCAGGCGGGCAGCCACGGCCTCAACCGAAACCTCGATGCCCCGCTTGATCTGGCCGGGAGCGGCGCCTGCGGCCACGTTGCGGAGGCCTTCCTTGACCAGTGCCTGGGCCAGGACCGTTGCGGTGGTGGTGCCGTCACCGGCAACATCGTTGGTCTTGGTGGCAACTTCCTTGGCGAGCTGTGCGCCAAGGTTCTCGTAGGGGTCGTCCAGCTCGACTTCGCGGGCGATGGTGACGCCGTCGTTCGTGATGGTGGGTGCGCCCCACTTCTTGTCCAGGACGACGTTGCGGCCGCGGGGGCCGAGCGTCACCTTGACAGTGTTGGCGAGCTTGTCGATGCCGGCTTCGAGGGACCGGCGGGCAGCGTCGTTAAACGCAAGCTGCTTTGCCATGGTTGTGTCCTTTCAAGACAGAAACCCCGCGCAGCTGACCAGCATCAAGGCATGACCAGCGGCGCGGGGATCCGGAAGATTTACTTTACGACGATCGCCAGGACGTCGCGGGCGGACAGCACGAGGTATTCGGTGCCACCGGTCTTGACTTCGGTTCCGCCGTACTTGGAGTAGATGACTACGTCGCCGACAGCTACGTCGACCGGGACGCGGTTGCCGTCTTCGAAGCGGCCGGGGCCAACTGCGACAACTTCGCCTTCCTGCGGCTTCTCCTGCGCGGAGTCCGGGATTACCAGGCCGGAAGCCGTGGTCTGCTCGGCTTCGAGCGGGCGGACAACAATACGATCCTCAAGAGGCTTAATAGAGACCGACACTCGGACCTCTCCTTTTCGTCAGCAAATTCGTGGACTTGAAAGCCGTTTGCCATGGCTGGCAACCGTCGTCGCGGTGCCGGCAGCAGCCAGGCTGGCAGCTCTTCATGTGTTAGCACCCTCCTAGGGAGAGTGCTAATGAAGACTCTAGGCCGGGGTTAGCACTCGGTCAAGGCGAGTGCCAGCCATTTCGTCATCGGAGAACACTTAGCCTGTACATTGAACCGGTGCGAGCCGCCTTCTTCCTGATCCTTGCCACCCTCTTCTGGGCCGGAAACTTCGTGGTGGGCCAGGCCGCCGTTCAGTCCATGGCCCCGCTGCAGTTGACGTTCTGGCGCTGGACACTGGCCGCCCTGCCGCTGCTGTTCCTCGCGCACGTGGTGGACCGCCCCAACTGGCGGGCAGTCCTCCGCCACTGGCCCGCGCTGCTCATGCTCAGCGCGCTGGGCATGACCGCCTACACGCTGCTGCTCTACAGCGCCCTGCAGCACACGTCAGCACTGAACGCGTCCCTGGTGACGGCCGCAAACCCGGTGCTGATCATGGTGCTTGCCGCGGTGCTGCTGAAGGACAGACCGCGGCCATTGGGCTGGATCGGCCTGGCATTTGGCCTGGCGGGTGTCCTGCTGGTCCTCACCGGCGGGCAGCTGCAGCGGCTCCTGACCTTCTCGCTGGGCGCCGGCGAACTGCTGATCCTGGCGGCCATCACCGTCTGGGGCCTCTACACGGTCCTGGCCCGTCGCGTAGCGGTACCCGCCGTCACCTCCACGGCCTTGCAGGCGGCCCTAGCGGCCGTTGCCCTGGCTCCTGTGGCCGCCGTGACCGGTGCAGGGTTCCCGTCCACCCAGTCCGGGGCCTGGTCCCTGGCGTTCATCGCCGTCTTCCCCTCGCTGGGCTCCTACCTGCTGTGGAACCTGGCGCTGAAGCGCACCAGCGCGGCAAATGCCGGAAACTACCTCAACCTCATCGCGGTCTTCACGGCGATCATCACCGTACTGCTGGGCCAGCCCATCACGGCGGCCCAGATTGCAGGCGGCGTCCTGGTGATTTCAGGGGTCCTGCTGACGGGTGCGGGCCAGCGCCCTCAGCGGCCGAGGTCGTCGAAGCCGACGTCCTCGCCGCCATCGGAGGCGTTGCCCCGGTTACGGACCCGGTAGAGGACCACGGAGGAGGCGAGGACCACCAGCAGCGACGCCGCCAGGAGGGCGATTCCTCCCGCCCGCGCACCGGAATACAGGCCGCGGATGTCCTGCGCTTCCTGCGTGTTGTCCTGGATGTTGTTACCGCCCACGGAATAGACAGTGGCGTTGAACGTGTCCAGGAAGAAGATGATGACCAGCAGCGCCAGGCACACCACTGCCAGCACCGCACCGGCGATCAACGCGGGCCGCGCGTACCTCGCCGGACCCTGGACCGGGGGCGGCTGTTCTCCGGACTGTTCGGGACCTGCGCTGTCAACCATGGGTTCAACACTATCGGCATCCCGCCGCAGCCCGGGGCACTAGGCTGGAACGCATGGCTCACGCTCCCCAGGACCAGATTGCACCACTGCTGACCCCCGAAGGATGGGAGTTGCTGGCGTCGCTGGGCCCCTACACCGAGGACGGGTCCTTCGCCCTGAACGGTGAACTCCGGAAGGCCGGCCACAACCCCGAACTGGTGTCCGCCGTGCTCACCCAGTCCCGGCTCCGCACGAAGGCCGGAGCGAAGTTCGGCGAGTTCGCCCGGCAAATGCTCTTCACCCAGGCGGGGCTGGAACAGGCCACCCGCCTGAATGTTGCCGCCCGGCACGCCCAGCGGTTCGCCGCCGCCGGCGTTAGCCACGTGGCGGACCTGGGCTGCGGGCTCGGCGCCGATTCGCTGGCCCTCGCCTCCCTGGACATCGCCGTGACGGCAGTGGAGCTCGATGAAACCACGGCCGCGTGCGCCACGGTGAACCTCATCCCCTTTCCCAATGCGGAGGTTGTGCACGCCGACGCCACCTCGGTCCCCCTGGACGGGGTGGACGGCGTCTGGCTGGACCCGGCGCGCAGGGTCACCTCCACCTCCGGCACCAAGCGCATCTGGGACCCCGAGGCGTTCTCTCCCCCGTTGTCCTTCGTGGAGTCCCTTGCCGCGTCCGGGAAGGCCGTGGGCGTCAAGATGGGCCCGGGCATGCCCCACGATTCGGTTCCGCAGGGCTGCGAAGCGCAGTGGGTGTCCGTTGGTGGGGACGTCACCGAAGTGGCCCTGTGGTTCAACTCGGTCAGCCGGCCGGGGATACGCCGCGCGGCCCTGCTGCTGGGACCGCAGGGAGCGGCCGAGCTGACCAGCGGGGAGGATTTTGGGGAGGGGCCCGAGGCTCCGGTGGGCCCGGCTGAAGGGTACCTGTATGAGCCGGACGGAGCGGTCATCCGGGCAGGCCTCGTGGCCGACCTCGCGCTCGAACTGCGCGGGCACCTGCTGGACGAGCACATCGCCTACATCTGCTCGCCCGCCCTCGCAGATACCCCGTTCGCCCGCGCCTATAAGGTCCTGCGTGTGATGCCGTACAACGTCAAGGCGCTGAAGTCCTGGGTGAAGCAGGAAGGCATCACCGTGCTGGACATCAAGAAGCGCGGCACCGCCGTCACGCCGGAGGAACTCCGCAAGCAACTGCTGGGCGGCAAGGGCGCGGGCAACAGGAAGGGCGGCCGGACCGCCACCTTGGTCCTCACCCGCATCGGCGAGGACCGGGTGGCCATCGAGGTGGAGCCGGTCAAGCCGGCGTAGGCGTTACTGCGCGCGGGTAAATTCCTCGGCGGCCCGTACCTGGTCCGTCGTGGGACGCACACCGGTGTACAGCACAAACTGCTCCAGCGCCTGGATGGTGGCCACCTCAGCACCGGTGATCACCGGCTTGCCCGCCGCCCGGGCCGCCCGGATCAGCGGTGTTTCCGCCGGCAGCGCCACCACGTCGAAGACGAGTTTCGCGGCGTCGATGGCTTCTGACGGGAAGGACAGCGCGTCGGCGTCCGCACCGCCTGCCATACCGATAGGTGTCACGTTGACGATCATGTCCGCCATACCGCCGTCGAGCGCTGCACGCCAGCTAAAGCCGTACTGTTCGGCGAGCGCCCGGCCCGCCGCCTCGTTCCGGGCGATGACGGTGACGTCCGTGAAGCCTGCGTCGCGCAGCGCCGCCACGGTTGCTTTCGCCATGCCGCCGGCGCCCTGGACCAGGACCGAGTAGCCGGTCGGCACCGAGTTGGTGGCCAGCAGCTGCTCGATGGCCGTGTAGTCGGTGTTGTAGGCCTTGAGGTGCCCGTCCGTGTTCACGATGGTGTTGACTGAATCAATGGCTTTGGCCGAGGGGTCCATCTCGTCCACCAGCGCAATCACATCCTCCTTGTACGGCATGGACACGGCGCAGCCGCGGATACCGAGGCCCCGGACGCCGGCAATGGCCTGCTCCAGGTTGGTGGGCGCGAAGGCCTTGTAGATCCAGTTCAGGTCCAGCTGCCCGTACAGGTGGTTGTGGAAGCGCGTCCCGTTGTTGCTGGGCCGGGCCGAGAGGGAGATGCAGAGGGTCATGTCTTTATTGAGGATAGGCACCTGTCCATTAAACGCGGCCCGGGGAGGTTAGGCGCAGCCGCTGCCGGCAGGATAGGGCCCGACGGCGGCCGGCAGCTTTCCGGGGGCCGCCGCCTTTCCGGCCAGCACGGCGGCCAGGGCATCGAAGGCGGCGTCGGTCCGGCCGTACAGTGCAATCTTGACCGGAGCGGGGGAACCCTGCAGCGGCCAGGGGGCATCCAAAGTGACGGCGATGTCGCCGCCGGCGGGCGCGCCGCCGTACCCGATGAGGCTGACCAGTGGTCCCGAGCCCACGGCCAGGCCTGCGCGGGCGGCCGCGGCCTCAAACCGTTCCTTGTCGCCCGGTCCCCCGCCGGTTACCCGGACAGCTCCGGGGACCAGCGGTCCGCTGCAGTTACCGGCCAGGATGGTGACGGCGGACCCGGAGACCTTGGCGGACAGTGCCGCGCCACTGCCCGCGGGGGCGGGCGCGGACCCCCTCCGCCCCTGCCAGATCATCATGGTGGCCACCCGGGTGGCGGCTTCGTCCAGCCGTTCCTTCGGCAGGGCACCGGAGGCCACAGCCTGGACTATTGCGGCGTGCGCCTGCGCGGCATCGGCCGGCATCAGCAGCAGGTCGGCCCCGGCGGCCAGGGCGGAAACGGCGGCGGAACCGGCCGGGTACTGCTTGGTGACGGCGCCCATGTTCAGGGCATCGGTCACCGCCACGCCCTTGAAACCGAGGCCTCGCAGCGCGGCGTAGGTCCTGGACGAGAGCGACGCCGGCACGCCGGGTTCCAGCGCGGGCACGGCGATGTGCCCGGTCATCACTATCGGCAAGCCTGAGTCGACGGCTGACTGGAAGGGCTTCCAGTCCCGGCCGCGCAACTCCTCCACGCCGGCGTTCTGGAGCGGGAGGCTAAGGTGCGAATCGGCGGTGACCGAACCGTGGCCGGGAAAGTGCTTGACAGTGGGCAGCACCCCGGCGGCCAGCATGCCCTGGGCGAATGACACGCTCTGCGTCGCCGCAGCTGCCGGGTCCCCGGACATGGACCGGGCGCCGATGGTGGGGTCTTTGGGGCCGATGGTGACATCCGCGTCCGGCGCGAAGTCCAGGTTGAAGCCCAGCGGTGCCAGCTCCCCTGCCACACCCTGCCCGGCGTCCCGCGTGAGGGCCGCGTTTCCAGCGGCACCGTAGCTCATGGGTGTTGGCCATTCGGTCAGCGGCGCTCCCAGCCTGGCCACGATCCCGCCTTCCTGGTCCACGCCGACGATGCCCGGCCACGGGTCACCGTCAGCGGTGGTCGCCCGGGAGAGCCGCTGGTTGGCCGCCGTCATGGCGGCGACGTCCACCTTTCCCTGCGGGTCGCGGGGAACGTTGTCGCCCATGATGATGCTGCCGGCCAGGTGCAAACGTTCGATGGCGGCTGCCTGCGCTTCCACCTGCTGCCCGCCGTAGAAAGGAAGCAGGACCTGGCCGGCCTTTTGCTCTGGCGCCATGGCCGCCACGGCGGCTGCTGCCGCGTCCTGGTCGCGCTGCTGGGGGCCCCAGCCCAGGGGCCGGGAACCCGGATCAGGTGACGGGGACGCCGTGGTGGGGGCCGGCGTCGTACGCGGCGCTGCCGGGGACGTGCCGGGCGACGCCGATGCGGAAGCTGACGGAGACGACGCCGGCGTTGAGGGCGCAGGAGTGGGCGGCCCTGCCGTGCACGCGGCCAGGGCAGCAACGGACAAAGCCGCGATCAGGGGAAGGGTTTTGTGGGTACTGTCACGCAGGCGTTGGAACGGGGACATCATTATGATGCTACCCCTGCGCTATAGACTTGAAACACCCGTTCGTTTGCCGGCACGTCCCGGAAGCGGCACCAGCCAGCGGCATCCCGGACAGTGAGGAAATGCGTGAAGATCGACTTCGCACCATCGAGGCAATCAACCCTTGGTGTTGAGTGGGAACTGGCGCTGGTGGACGGCCGCACCGGCGAGCTCGCGTCTGTCGCCAATGAGGTGCTCCGCGGTGTCGCCTCCCGCCATCCCGAGCTGAACGAGGATGACGAACACCCCCACATCAAGCAGGAACTGCTGCTGAACACGGTGGAACTGGTCACGGGAATCTGCGAGACCGCTGCCGAGGCGAAGGAAGACCTCAGCCGCTCCGTGGCCGCCGTCCGGGAAATCACCGATCCCATGGGCGTGGAGCTCTTCTGCGCCGGCAGCCACCCGTTCAGCCCGCCGCAGCTGCAGCCCGTGACGGACAAGGCCCGCTACGCCAAGCTCATTGACCGTACCCAGTGGTGGGGCCGGCAGATGGTCATCTACGGCGTGCACGTCCACGTGGGCCTGGACCGCCGCGAGAAGGCCCTCCCCGTGCTCGACGGACTGGTCAACTATTTCCCGCATTTCCAGGCGTTGTCCGCGTCCAGCCCGTTCTGGGGCGGCGAGGACACCGGCTACGCCTCGCACCGTGCCCTGATGTTCCAGCAGCTGCCCACCGCGGGCCTGCCGTTCCAGTTCCCGTCCTGGTCTGAATACGAGTCCTATGTCCAGGACATGTTCACCACCGGGGTGATCGACACCATCTCCGAGATCCGCTGGGACATCCGGCCGGTGCCGGCCCTGGGAACCATTGAAATGCGCATCTGCGACGGCCTGGCCACCCTGGAGGAAGTCGGCGCCATCGCGGCCCTCACCCAGTGCCTGGTGGACGAGTTCTCCACCACCCTGGACAACGGCGGCACCATTCCCACCATGCCGCCGTGGCACGTCCAGGAAAACAAGTGGCGTGCCGCCCGCTACGGCATGGATGCCATCATCATCCTGGACGCCGCCGGCAAGGAGCAGCTGGTGACGGACCACCTGATGGAAACGCTGAACCGGCTGGAGCCCGTAGCGGCGAAACTGGGCTGCCAGGATGAGCTGGCCGACGTCGAGAAGATCATCCGCCGCGGTGCCGGCTACCAGCGCCAGCGGCGCGTGGCGGAGGACAACGGCGGCAACCTGCAGGCCGTGGTCCTGGACCTGGTCAAGCAGATGCGCAACGGCCCCACCGCCTGACGTACGGGGGTGTTCAGGCCTGGAGGGAGACCGAGGTGACGGGCATCGAGGAGTCCGGTGCGAAACCGATCCCGCTGGGTTCGGCGCCCGCCATGACCAGCTGCGCCCCGAGGGCGGCCACCATGGCCCCGTTGTCCGTGCACAGGTCCAGCGGCGGAACGTGAAGCCGGATTCCGGCCGACGCGCAGCGCTGTCCCGTGAGCTCCCGCAGCCTCGAGTTTGCGGCCACGCCGCCACCCAGCAGCACGTCCTTGATCCCGTGTTCCCTGCAGGCAAGCACGGCCTTTGAGGAGATCACGTCCACCACGGCTTCCTGGAATGCGGCGGCGATGTCAGCCACCGGGATGTCTTCCCCGCGGGCTTCAAACTGTTCCACGCACCTGGCCACGGCGGTCTTCAGTCCGCTGAAGGACCAGTCGTAGCGGTGCTTGCCCGGCTCGTCCGACGTTCCCATGTACTTGGGCTGGCTGAGGCCGCGCGGGAAACGGATCGCCTTCGGGTTGCCGGTGCGGGCCTCCCTGTCGATGGCGGGACCGCCCGGATAGCCGAGTCCCAGGATGCGGGCCACCTTGTCGTAGGCCTCGCCGGCGGCGTCATCGATGGTGGAGCCCAGGAGTTCCACGTCGCTGGTGATGCTGTTGATCCGGAGGATTTCAGTGTGGCCGCCGGAGACCAGCAGGGCGCCGAGGTTCTCGGGGAGGGCCTGCTGCTTTCCGGTTGCCCGGTCATCCAGGAGCCCCACGCCCACATGGGCCACCAGGTGGTTGATGGCGTAGAGCGGCTTGCCGGTGGCTACGGCCAGTGCCTTCGCGGCGCAGACTCCGACCATCAGGGCACCGGCCAGCCCCGGGCCTGAGGTCACCGCGATGGCATCGACGTCGTCCAGGGGTGGCGCCGGCTTCCGCGAGGGCCTGTTCCAGGGTGGGTACAAAAGCATCGAGGTGCGCGCGCGAGGCGATCTCCGGGATGACGCCGCCGAACCGGACATGCTCGTCCATCGATGAGGACACCGTGTTGGCCAGGAGCGTGGTTCCCCGGACGACGCCGACGCCGGTTTCGTCGCAGGAGGATTCGATGCCCAGCACCAGCGGCTGCGTGCGGTTCATGGCCGGATTCCTTTGCTTGGGGATTCTGTTTCTGTCTCCGGCACCAGCGCCAGCCGCATGATCAGGGCATCCACGCCGTCGCGGTAGTACCGGGGGCGGATATGGATCTGTTGGAAGCCGAAACGGAGGTACAGCCGCTGGGCGCGGGGGTTGTCGGCACGCACTTCCAGCAGGACGTCCGCGGCGCGCCGCCGGCGGGCCTCGTCGATCAGTTCGGTGAGGAGCGTGCTGCCGATGCCGAGGCCCTCACGGTGGGGCACGACGGCGATCGTCTGGACATCCGCGATGGGTTCAATGCACATGAGCCCGGCATAGCCGACGATGCCGTCCGTTCCTTCGGCCACAAGGTAGCGGCGGGTTTCCGGCTGCGCCAGTTCGTCGAAGAACATCTGCACCGGCCAGGCGTCCACCGGAAACAGTTCCTGTTCGAGGGCGCTGACGGCGGGGATATCGGCCTCCGTCATGTCCCGGATGGCGACGCTTTCCATAGCGGCGGAACGGGGCTCCGGAATTCCTTCCGGCCCGGCGGCACTCACAGGGCCCTCTTCCGCGGCCCCGGGACCTGGGCGTCGGATTCCCGAAGGTACAGGGGCGTGGAGTCCAGGAGCCCCGCGCCGGAGGCCAGCCTGGCCAGGGCGAACTGCCCCAGGTACAGGGCGTCCGGCTGCTCACGGGCAAAGTCCGGGTCCGCCCGGAGTGCGTCCGCGTACAGGCCGGCGCCCGCACCGTACGCGGGCAGGTCCGGCAGGTCCGCGGCGAAGCCGACATGCGGCCCGTCTTCGAGCACCGGCAACTGACCTTCGGCCAGGCTGTAGCGGGCCCAGTAGACCTCCTTGCGGCGCGCGTCGGTGACCACCAGGAACTCGGGGGCGGCCGCCGTCGACTCGGCCACCTCCAGTGCGATTGCGTCGAGGCTCATCAGGCCGTGCAGGGGCTTGCCCCATACGAAGGCCAGGGTGCGTGCCGTGGCGATGCCGGACCGCAGCCCGGTGAACGGGCCGGGTCCCACACCCACCACCAGGGCGTCGATGTCTCCTCCAGCGAGGCCGGCGTCCGCCAGCATTCCTGCGATGCCCGGGGCCAGCACTTCGGCGTGGCTGCGGGTGTCCTCGGTGGAGAAGTTGGCAACGACGCCTTCCAGGGCATCGTCGGAGACCAGGGCTGCGCTGGCCACGGCCGAGGTGTCGATTGCGAGGATCAGCATCAGTTGGTCCCCCCGGCAACGTCCAGCTCCGGAGCGTCGGCCCAACGGGGGCCATACCCACGCATGACGATGGTGCGTGGTTCGTCCGTGTCGTCCGTATCAAAGTCCAGGCTTTCGCGTGCGCCGTCCGGTCCGGCGTTCGCGGTTTCAGTGGTCCCGTCGGCAACGGACCTGTGGCCGAAGCCTCCGCCGAGGCCGATGGCGCGGTGCAGGTCGATCTCCAGCCGGTTCTCGCTCAGGTGTTCCACCCGGTCGTGGCCCCACTCCACCACTGTCACGGACGTGTCCATGGTGTTCTCGAGGTCAATGTCGTCCACTTCGGCGGCCGAACCGAGCCGGTAGGCATCCACGTGGACGAGGTCCGGTCCGCCGGGGCGGGGCCCGTCAAGGAGATTGGGGTGGATCCGCACCAGCACGAAGGTGGGGGAAATGATGCCGGAGCGGACTCCCAGTCCCTCCCCCAGCCCCTGGGTCAGAGTGGTCTTCCCGGCACCCAGCTCGCCGGAGAGCACCACCAGGTCGCCGGCGTCCAGGATCCGGGCCAGCCCCGCGCCGAGCGCATGGGTCTGGTCCGCCGTCGTGGCCCGATAGGTTCTTTCCCAGTTCGGCTCGGCCGTGTGGCCGGGCAGGTTCGCGGCGCTCACAGGGCCCCTTCCCTGCCGGAGGCAGAAGCGTTCCCGCCGCCGGACGTGTCCTGTTCGTTGATGAAGCGGCGCGGCACGCGCGGACTGATCCGCGTGACGATCTCATAGTTGATGGTCCCGGCGGCGTGGGCCCAGTCATCAGCCGTGGGGCCGCCGTCGGCTCCGCTGCCGAAAAGCTCCGCCTCGGCGCCCAGCAGCGCGGCCCCGCGGACTCCCGGGCCGAGGTCGATGACCATCTGGTCCATGGCGATGCGGCCCACCACCGGGTAGGTGGTGCCGGCCACCCGGACCGGCCCGCCGGTGGCGACCCGCGGGATACCGTCTGCGTAGCCCAACGGGATCAGGCCCAGTGTGCTGGCGCCGGCAGTCCGGTAATGGAGTCCGTAGGAAACCCCCTGCCCTGCCGGGACGGCCTTGCACTGGGACACCTTGGTCCGCAGCGCCATGGCCGGCCGCAGGCCAAGTTCCGCGGAAGTCTGGCCGTTAAAGGGTGAAAGCCCGTAGATGCCCAGGCCCACGCGCACCAGGTCGAAGTGGGTGTCCGGCCGGGACAGGGTGGCGGGAGTGTTGGCCAGGTGCCGGACTTCGGCGTCCACCCCGGCGTCCTCGGCCACTGCGAGCGCGTCGCGGAAGGCTGCCAGCTGGTGGTCGGTTTCGGGGCGTTCGGGTTCGTCAGCGACGGCGAGGTGGGAGAAGATGCCCACCACCCGGAGCACGCCCTGGTCCTGGTACTCCATGGCTTCGCCCACCAGCGTGTCCCAGTACTCCAGGGTGGCGCCGTTGCGGCCCAGCCCGGTGTCCACCTTGAGGTGGATCCTGGCCGGGCGCTCCTGCTCGCGGGCCGCGGCAACAATCCGTTCGAGTTCCCACCCTGAACAGCCAATGTCGACGCCGGCCGCCACCGCCGCGCCGAAGTTGCTGTCCGTGGTGTGCAGCCACGCCAGCAGCGGTGCGTCGATCCCGGCAGCGCGCAGGGCGAGCGCCTCGGAGATGTGCGCCACCCCCAGCCAGGCAGCGCCGGCCTCCAGTGTGGCACGGGCAACGGGGACGGCACCGTGCCCGTAGGCGTCGGCCTTGACCACGGCCATGACCTTGGCCGGCGAGGCAGCCGCAGCGAGCCGGCGGACGTTGTGCCGGATGGCGTCAAGGTCGATCACGGCGGAACGCTCGTAGTGGGGATCGTGCACTGAAGCAGCGCTGATTTCACCGGTTGGGGCGGGGTAAGTCACGGTAGCGATTCTAGTAGGGGTGCCTTCGGCCGGATAATCGGACTCCCGGCGCTGCCGGGATGGCAGTGTTCGGGCGGCAGGGAATATTCAAGCGGCAGCGGCTGCTCAGGCGTCCGAGAGGTGGGCGATGGTGGCGGCGGCCCTCCGCTGGGCTGCCTGCGGGACGTCCTGGATGATCTCGGCCAGGAACCCGAAGCGGCGCAGCCACTGGCTCATCTGGCGTTCGGGCCGGGCGTTGGCGCGCTTCCACCAGTCGGCGATGTCTCCCCAGCCGGGAGCGGCCAGCGACCCGCCCACTTCCTGCACGGCCAGGGAGGCGCATAGGTTGGCGAACCTGAGCCTGTTGCCCAGCGGCCAGCCGGCCAGTGAGCCCACAATGAACGCGGCGTCGAAACAGTCACCTGCTCCGGTGGGGTCAAGTGCCTTGACCGGCAGGGACGGAACCCACTCCTCCTCCCCGGTTTCCGAATCGACGGCGAGCGCCCCCTGCGGGCCGAGTGTCACCACAGCCACGGGGACCCGGTCCGCGAGCGCATACAGGGCAGACCAGGCATTGTCCTTCCCGGTCAGCGCCATGGCTTCGCGCTGGTTGGGCAGGAACGCATGGAAGTACTGCAGGTTTTCCAGCCGGACCGGAGCCCACTCCCCGGTGGGGTCCCAGCCCACGTCACCGAAGAGTTTTACGCCGGCCGCGTGGGCGGCGCGTGCCCAGGGTTCCACTTCCAGGCCCACCTCCGCGATGCCGGCCAGGGTGGGCGGCGGCTCCCCGATGAGCTCGGAGGACGTGACCGGGGCGGCATGTCCATGGGTGACCATGGACCGGTCCTTCTCGACGCACAGTGACACCGTCACCGGCGAGTGCCACCCCTCCACCCGGCGGGACAGGCTCAGGTCCACCCGCTCCTGGCCGGAGAGGATCTTCCAGTTGAAGTCGCCATAGCCGTCATCTCCGAACACTGCGGCCAGGCCGGTCCGGAGCCCCAGCCGGGCCGCCGCGATGGCCTGGTTCGCCACCCCGCCGGGGCAGCTGCCCATGCCGTCGCTCCAGATTTCGGTGCCCGGTTCAGGGCCGTGCGGCAGTCCGGTGAAAATGATGTCCTGGTAGACGGTTCCGGCCAGCAGGAGATCGAACCCGGGCCCGGAGTGTTTCCGGACCGAGGCCAGCGGATCAAAAGGGCGTGCCGGCATCGCGTCCATGTCCGGCACACTACGCCCTGCCAACGACATCCGGTAGAGGAGCGCCCGGGCCCGCCCTAGACTGCTGGGTATGCGGCTTCTGATTGCCGGCGGCGGGGGTTTCCGGGTGCCGCTCATCTACCGGGCGCTGGTTTCGGGCCGCTTTGCCGGGCTGGTCACCGAACTGGTGCTGTACGACGTCGATCCCGCCCGCCTTGGAGCCGTCACCGCCGTGCTGCACAGCATGCCGGCGGGCCCCGCCCCGCGGCTGCCGATCCGTTCCACCACCGATCTGGCCCGCGCCCTGCCCGGGACGGACATGGTGTTCGCCGCGATGCGTCCGGGCGGGACCGCCGGGCGGATCGCGGACGAGAAGGTGGCCCAGGACCTGGGGCTGCTGGGGCAGGAAACCACGGGGGCGGGCGGCATCTCCTATGCGCTGCGGACCATTCCGCACATGGTCCACCTGGCGCGCCTCATGGACCGGCACTGCCCGGGGGCCCGGCTGATCAACTTCACCAACCCGGCAGGCATGGTCACCGAGGCCCTCATCCCGGTGCTGGGGAACCGGGTGGTGGGCATCTGCGACTCGGCGGGTGCCCTGGTGCAGCGCGCCGCACACGCTGCGGGAGCGGACCTGCCGGCGGGAAGGCTCGACGGCGTGGGCTACTTCGGGCTGAACCACCTGGGCTGGCTGTACCGGCTGGAGTCCGGCGGCCGCGACCTGCTGCCGGGGCTGCTCGCCGATCCCGCCGCCCTGGCGTCCTTCGAGGAGGGCCGGCTGTTCGACCAGCCGTTCCTGGCAGGGCTCGGCATGCTGCCCAACGAGTACCTGTATTACTACTACCGGCGCGACGCCGCCCGGCGTGCCATGCAGGCGATGCAGCACACGCGCGGCGAGAGCATCCACGCGCAGCAGCAGGACCTCTATCCACGCCTCGCCGGCGCCGGTACGGACGCCTTCCGGTTGTGGGATGGCGCCCGCCGGTCCCGCGAGGAGGGCTACCTGGCCGAGGCACGCCCGGAAGGCACGCAGCGGGACGAAGACGACCTCGCCGGCGGCGGCTACGAACGGGTGGCGCTCGCCGCCATGCGGGCGCTCTCCGGGGCAGGCGGGACGCAGCTGATCCTGAACACCCGCAACTCACTGAACCCGGGCGCTCAGGAACCCGCCATTCCGGGACTGCCCGCGGACGCCGTCGTCGAACTTCCCTGCATGGTGACGGCCGACGGCGCGCTGCCGCTTCCCCAGCAGGTTCCACCCGGGCCGCAGCTCCGGTTGCTGCGGCAGGTCAAGGACGTGGAACGGCTCACCGTCCGGGCAGCCACCACCGGCGACCGTGCCGCCGCCCTTGCGGCCTTCGCGCGGCATCCGCTGGTGGATTCGGAGGAACTGGCAGGCGGGCTCCTGTCCGGTTATGAGGAAGCATTCCCGGAGCTGCGGGCGCTGTGGCGTGGTAACGGGGCGGCTGCGGCCCCGGTTGGCTGAAGGAGTAGTGTTTTACCGAGTGCGCACTGAACGGGTACCCGGGGCAGGTGCGCCCGTAATACGCGCCGGCGGCCGGAAGGAGGTCCCTTGGCATTGATCCGCAGGGTGGCCTTGCTGTCACTCCACACCTCGCCCATGGAACAGCCGGGTTCCGGCGATGCCGGCGGCATGAACGTCTACATCCGTGAACTGGCCTCGGCCCTGGCCGAAGCCGGCGTTGAAGTGGAGATCTTCACGCGGGCCACGTCGGCCGGCCAGCCCGCCGTCGAACATCCGGATCCCGGCGTCTGTGTCCACAACGTCCTGGCCGGACCGCCGAAGAAGATCCCCAAGGAAGAACTGCCGGGCCTGCTGCACAGCATGGTTGAAGAGATCGAACAGATCCGCCGCCGGCAGCCGCACGGCCGCTACGACGTCATCCACTCGCACTACTGGGTGTCCGGCATCGCCGGGCTGGAACTGTCCGAACTGTGGGGTGTGCCGCTGGTGCACACCATGCACACCATGGCCAAGGTGAAGAACCTCCTGCTCGAATCCGGCGAACAGCCCGAGCCGCGGCGGCGGGAGGTGGGCGAACACCAGATCGTGGACGGGGCGGCACGCCTCATCGCCAACACCAGCTCCGAGGCCGCCGAGCTCGTGTCGCACTACGGCGCGGACTACGACCGGATAGACATCGCTCCCCCGGGCGTGGACCTGGCCACGTTCACCCCGGCCTTCCGGACCAAAGCGCGGAAGGACCACGGCGTGGATCCGGGAACGTTCCACCTCCTGTTCGCCGGCCGCATCCAGCGGCTCAAAGGCCCGCAGGTGCTGGTCAAGGCGGCCGCCCTGCTGCGGCAGCGGCGTCCGGACATCGACCTGCGGCTCACCATCTTGGGCGAGCTCAGCGGCAACAAGGAATTCAACCTCCGCAAGCTCGTGGCAGACGCGGAGATGGACGACGTCGTCACGCAGCTTCCACCGGTCACGGCGCCTGAGCTGGCGGCCTGGTTCCGCGCGGCCGACGTCGTGGTGATGCCATCCTTCAGCGAATCCTTCGGCCTGGTGGCCCTGGAAGCCCAGGCCTGCGGGACCCCGGTGGTGGCAACCCGGGTGGGCGGACTGTCCCGGGCCATCTTCCACGGCCGGACCGGGCTGCTGGTGGACGGCCACCACGCGGCCGACTGGGCGGACGCCTTTGAGGCGCTCTACGACGATCCCGCTACCCGGGTGGACATGGGCCGGGCCGCCGCCATCCGCGCCCAGAACTCCGGTTGGTCCCGCACCGCCGCCATCACGCTCGAAAGCTACCACGCCGCCGTCGACCGGCACGTGGGCCACCTTGTGCCGGCCGTTCCTGTAACCTGACGCCATGACCGGCGTTCCCAGCGACCTCGAGATAGCACGGGCAGCACGCATCAGGCCCATCGAAGACATTGCCGCTGCCGCAGGGGTGAATGCCGCAGCGCTGGAACAGTACGGGCGTTACAAAGCCAAAATCGATCCCGCCCGGCTGGACGCACCGCCGCCGCACGGCAAGCTGGTGCTGGTCTCGGCCATGTCCCCCACGCCGGCCGGCGAAGGAAAGTCCACCACCACCGTGGGGCTGGCGGACTCCCTGGCGCGGGCCGGCCACAACGTGATGATCGCCCTGCGTGAGCCCTCGCTGGGCCCGGTCCTGGGGATGAAGGGCGGTGCCACCGGCGGAGGCTACTCGCAGGTGCTGCCGATGGATGAGATCAACCTGCATTTCACCGGTGATTTCCACGCCATCACCTCCGCCAACAACGCCCTGATGGCACTGGTGGACAACCACATCTACCAGGGCAACGCCTTGAACATCGATCCGCGGCGGATGACCTTCAAGCGTGTCCTGGACATGAACGACCGGGCCCTGCGGGAAGTGGTGATCGGCCTCGGCGGGCCGGCGCAGGGCGTGCCGCGCCAGGACGGGTTCGACATCACCGTCGCTTCCGAGATCATGGCCGTATTCTGCCTCGCCACGGACCTGGCCGACCTCCGGGAACGCCTGGGCAGGATCACGTTCGGGTACACCTATGAGCGCGTCCCGGTGACAGTGGCGGACCTGGGGGTTCAGGGAGCGCTGGCCCTCCTGCTCAAGGAAGCGGTGAAACCCAACCTGGTGCAGACCATCGCCGGCACCCCGGCGCTGGTCCACGGCGGCCCGTTCGCCAACATCGCGCACGGCTGCAACTCCCTCGTCGCCACCCAGACCGCACGGCGGCTGGCGGACATCGTGGTCACGGAGGCCGGTTTCGGGGCCGACCTGGGTGCCGAAAAGTTCATGGACATCAAGGCGCGGATCGGCGGACTGGCGCCGTCCGCCGTCGTGGTGGTGGCCACCGTGCGGGCGCTGAAGATGCAGGGCGGCGTAGCCAAGGACCAGCTGACCCGGCCGGACGTGGCAGCGCTGGAGGCCGGCGTCGAGAACCTGCGCCGGCACGTCCACAACGTGGAGAAATTCGGGGTGACGCCGGTGGTGGCCATCAACAGGTTCGCCACGGATACGGCGGAGGAACTGGACTGGCTGCTGGCGTGGTGCGCCGCGGAAGGTGTTGCGGCTGCCGTGGCCGATGTGTGGGGCCGGGGCGGCGGCGGCGACGGCGGGGATGAGCTCGCCGCGCTGGTGGTGCGGGCCCTGGAGGCGCCCAACAAGTTCCGCCACCTGTACCCGCTGGAGCTCTCCGTGGAGGACAAGATCCGCACCATTGCGCAGGAGATCTACGGGGCCGACGGGGTGGACTTCTCCGTCCCCGCACTGAAACGGCTGGCTGATATTGAGCGCAACGGCTGGGGCGGGTTTCCCGTGTGCATGGCCAAGACCCAGTACTCCTTTACCGACGACGCCGCCCGGCTCGGCGCCCCCAAAGGATTCACCATCCACGTCCGCGACCTGCTGCCCAAGACCGGCGCTGGCTTCATCGTGGCGCTGACCGGCGCCGTGATGACCATGCCCGGGCTTCCCGCTGTGCCGGCCGCGCTCCGCATGGACGTGGACCCCGACGGCAACCCGGTAGGCCTTACCTAGCCCCCGGCCCCATCCCTCCCCTTTCCCCCCTCCCGACGCGCGCTCACTCGTGGCGGTCTAAATCCACACACGCGCTCACTTGTGGCGGCACAAATCCAAACGCGCGCTCACTAGTGGCGGCACAAATCCAAACGCGCGCTCAGCATCGAATTCAGCGGCCCACGAACTGGGCTGACCCCTGTGGATAACTTCCGAGGCTTGTCGGATGAATCGGTGAGAATGCAGTATGCGCAGCAGCCCTCCATTACCGGTCCACCTCGCAACCAAGCCCTTCACTGTCGAAAGTGCCGTGAGCGCCAATCTGACTCGCGATCGTCTGAGGCGTGCCGACGTCGAGCACGTCGGACGCGGCCTCTTCCGCCCGGCTTCCTGGTCTTTCGATCTAGAAGATGCGGCGCGCGCGCTGTCGGAAGCAACACCGGGAGCCTGGATATCCCACGTAACGGCGGCTCGGCTCCGCAATTCGTACCTACCGCCGTGGCTTTCGGACTCCAACGAGCTCCACCTCAGCAAACCTAAAGCCCTTCCCGGCGTTAGGAGGCAGGGCATTTGCGGCCACCGGGTCATCTCCGGGCCCGGCGAAATCGAGTTGGTGGAGGGAATTTGGCTCAGTACCCGTGCCCGGACGTGGCTGGACATGGCTCGTATTCTGCCGCTCAATGGCCTCGTGGCATTGGGAGATGAGCTGATCCGAATGCCACGTCCCGCTTTCGAGGGCAGGGCGGAGGCCTACACTTCCGTCTCCGACCTCAAAGCCTTGATCAAGCGGCATTCAAATCTTCAGGGCATCGTGCGTGCCAGGCAGGCACTCGATCTGATGCGTGTCGGCTCAGATTCGGCGCCGGAAACGTTCCTCCGCCTTGGCATCCTGGACGCCGGCCTTCCGGATCCGGAATTGCAGGTGCGCCTTCGGCAAGGAGACAGCCGTTCTCCTTCCGCGGACCTGGGGTATCGTCGGTGCCGGATCGCGATCCAGTACGACGGCGGCCATCACCTTCAAGAGTCGCAGCGCCTCAGCGATCGACGCAGAAACAAAGCCTTTGAGGCGGCAGGCTGGACAGTCCTCGTGTTCGACAAGGCTGACAATGAGGACAACTTCACTACCGCAATTAAACACATCAAGCGAGCGATAAGAGCTTCCACCATGGATCCTGCAGCCTCAGCCGGATTCGCGCGTGCTCTCTAGGGCCGCTGTGCCACGACTGCATCGCCCCTGGTGTCACCGTGGGATTCCCCGTTCCTCCAGGCCGAGGAAACGGTGATTTTCCTGTCGCCTCTGATCAGGGATGCGTAAGCTACGCCAACGGACAGCAGCACCAGAGCGGCGACGAAAAAGGCTGTACCGGGATCGGCCAGAAGAAGCAGCGGAATGCTGCGCCCCGGAACCCCCACAGCAAACCCAAAGGCAATGGCGATCCCGATGTAGCTCCCCACCATGTTGCCGCGGTGGGCCGGGATATTGCGCCGCACTGCGCTGATCAACCCGAGTGTGACGGTGACGATAGTGAAGGCAGACAGCCCGTGCAGCCAACTGAAATGGCCATCGCTGACAATGCCAAAACTGCTGAAGCACACGTAGTACATGGCTGCCACCCACAAGTAACCCATGGTCCGGTGAATCCGGTCGCGCCGCCGCCGGAGGATCTGCACCGGTCCGACAGCCAGGACGAAGAGTGCCGCAACAACGTGGCTGACAAGTAAGACGTTCCAGTGCTCCATAGTTCTAAGATAGAGGCACTATCCAGTAAAGTACATCAAGATAGTGGACCGGCTGTCCGCTACCTTACGGAGGCGCCATGCAGCTGAAGGAGCTTAGCGAAGTCACCGGAACGTCCGCGGCAAGCATCAAGTACTACCTGCGCGAAGGACTCCTGCCGCCCGGCAAGTCCGTTCACGCCACGCGCGCCAGCTACACCACGGACCACGTCAAACGTTTGGAATTGATCCGCTCACTGCGTCAGATCGTGGGCCTGAATATCGAACAGATCCGCAGCATCGTGAAAATGGCGGACGACGGCGTTCCGCGCCTGTCGCTGCTGGCGCACGTCCAGCGCGTGGTCCTCAACCTCGAACCTGCTGCGGGCGACGTTGAGCGCACGGCGGCGGCAGACGCCGTCGTACGCATGCGAAGCTGGCCCGATGTGCCCAGCGATGCAAGGGATGCACTGGACCGGCACGTTGCGGCCATGCAGGACCTCGGCATCACCCTGCCGCTTGAGCTCCTTGACCGGTACAGCAGCGCAGTTGACGCGATCGCCGGCCTGGACCTGGAACTGACCACGGCGGGTGAAGACGTCAATGACGTCATCCTGACTGCCGCCGTCGGGATGCACATGCATTCCCAACTCATGCTCAAGCTCCTCGCCGTTGCCCAGGCGAGCCATGCCATCCGCACCCTTGAAGGTGGCTGACGGCCCCTTAAACGCGGGTTGCCCTACCACTTGGAGTTCCTAACAGGGTTTTGGGAACTCCAAGTGATAGGGCAACGCCGGGGGGGGTTAGCGCTCCAGGTCGCCGCGGATGAAGGCCTCGACCTTTTCACGGGCGAGGTCGTCGTTGAACTGCTCCGGCGGGGACTTCATGAAGTAGCTGGAGGCGGAGAGCAGCGGGCCGCCGATGCCACGGTCCAGGCCGATCTTGGCGGCGCGGATGGCATCGATGATCACACCGGCGGAGTTGGGCGAGTCCCAGACTTCCAGCTTGTACTCCAGCGACACGGGGGCATCACCGAAGTTGCGGCCTTCCAGGCGGACGAAGGCCCACTTGCGGTCATCGAGCCACTGGACGTAGTCGGACGGGCCAATGTGGACGTCCTTGGCGGCGAGCTCGGCCTCGACGTTGGAGGTGACTGCCTGGGTCTTGGAGATCTTCTTGGACTCAAGGCGGTCGCGTTCCAGCATGTTCTTGAAGTCCATGTTGCCGCCGACGTTCAGCTGGTACGTGCGGTCCAGGGTGACGCCGCGGTCCTCGAACAGCTTGGCCATGACGCGGTGCGTGATGGTGGCACCGATCTGGCTCTTGATGTCGTCGCCCACGATCGGAACACCGGCGGCGGTGAACTTGTCCGCCCAGGCCTTGGTGCCGGCAATGAACACCGGAAGCGCGTTGACGAAGGCAACGCCGGCGTCGATGGCGGCCTGGGCGTAGAACTCAGCAGCCGCCTGGGAGCCGACGGGCAGGTAGCAGACCATGACGTCAACATCGGCGTCCTTGAGGGCCTGAACCACGTCAACGGGCTCTTCGGTGGATTCCTCAATGGTCTCGAGGTAGTACTTGCCGAGGCCGTCCAGGGTGTGGCCGCGCTGGACGGTTACGCCGGTGGGTGGGACGTCGGCAATCTTGATGGTGTTGTTTTCGCTGGCGAGGATGGCATCGGCGAGGTCGTTGCCCACCTTCTTGCCGTCGACGTCGAACGCGGCCACGAACTGGACATCGCCCACGTGGTACTGGCCGAACTCAACGTGCATGAGGCCCGGGATGGTCGCCGTGGCGTCGGCGTCCTTGTAGTACTGGACGCCCTGCACCAGCGACGCGGCGCAGTTGCCTACGCCGACGATTGCGACACGGATCGGATGTGAAGACACGGAACTCCTTAGGACAAACGTCAGCCGGCCTGATAATGCGTCGGGGAAATTGCGACGGCGGCCGGCTGGGACAGCGCCGCGCGGCGCTTATTCATAGTACCCAACACAGCGGGACCGGCTCTTGTTCCACCGGTCCCGCTGCGTAAGAAAGGGGGTTTTCGTCAGACGGCCTGCTTCCACAGGTTGATGTCCGATTCGACCGCGAATTCATCAATGGCGGTCAGTTCGTCAGCGCTGAATCCGAGGTTGTTGATGGCGGAGAGCGTGTCCTCGAGCTGGCGGACACTGGAGGCCCCCACCAGGGCTGATGTCACCGGGGAGCCCTTGGGCTGGTCCCGGAGGATCCAGCCGATGGCCATCTGCGCGAGCGTCTGGCCGCGGCCTTCGGCGATGGCTTTCAGGCCGCGGATACGGTCGAGCTTCTCATCCGTGATGGCGTCCTCGGACAGGAACCTGGCCTTGGCTGCGCGGGAATCGTCCGGGATGCCGTTGAGGTAGCGGTCGGTGAGCATGCCCTGTGCCAGCGGTGAGAAGGCGATGGACCCTGCCCCCACCTGGTCGAGCGCCTCGTAGAGGTTGGGGCTGCCGTTCTCGGTCCAGCGGTTGAACATGGAGTAGCTGGGCTGGTGGATGAGCAGCGGCGTGCCGAGCTCCTTCAGGATGCGGGCGGCTTCGATGGTCTGCTCCGGAGTGTAGGAGGAGATGCCCGCGTACAGAGCCTTTCCCGAGCGGACGGCGTAGTCCAGGGCGCCCATGGTTTCTTCCAGCGGCGTTTCCGGGTCCGGCCGGTGGCTGTAGAAGATGTCCACGTAGTCCAGGCCCATACGCTCGAGCGACTGGTCCAGGCTGGAAAGCAGGTACTTCCGTGAGCCCCACTCTCCGTAGGGGCCCGGCCACATGTAGTAGCCGGCTTTGGTGGAGATGACCAGCTCATCGCGGTACGGCTTGAAGTCGTCCTTGAGGTGCCGGCCGAAGTTGGTCTCGGCGGATCCGTCCGGCGGGCCGTAGTTGTTGGCGAGGTCGAAGTGGTTCACACCAAGATCGAACGCGCGGCGCAGGATGGCGCGCTGTTCGTCGAAACGCTTGTCGTCGCCGAAGTTGTGCCACAGGCCCAGCGAGATGGCCGGGAGCTTCAGGCCGCTGCGGCCTACCCGGCGGTAGGGCATGGATTCGTAGCGGTCTTCCGCCGCGGAATAAGTCATGGGTTCCATCCTGCCAGCTGTGACCGGCGCAACAGGCAGGACCGCAAAAGTTACGCCGCGGGCTGACAATGCCAGCCCGCGGCGCAACCCGCGCACGCGGCAAGGAACGTAATCGTCAGGACTTGACGATGGCGGCGCTCCACGGAGCCAGGGCGAGGGCGTCGCCATCCTGGCTTGTCCCGTCGTCGGTGGAGAGCAGGAGGGACCCGCTGACGGCGTCCAGCCGGACTTTAGCGTCGGTGAAGTTCACCAGCACCTCCACGCTGCCGCGGCGGAACCGCAGCCACCCGGAGTCGTCGTCGAACGCCACCTCGGTCTCGCCGAAGCCGAGTCCGGTCAGTTCCGGATGACTGCGCCGCAGTGCAGTCAGCGATTTGTAGAGTTCCAGCAGCCGGGCGTGGTCACCCGTGCCGGCTTCGTCCCAGTCCAGCTTGGACCGGCGGAAGGTTTCCGGGTCCTGGGGATCGGGCACGACGGCGGGATCCCACCCCATGCGCTCAAATTCCTTGATGCGCCCTTCCGCGGTGGCCTTACCGAGCTCGGGTTCCGGGTGGGACGTGAAGAACTGCCACGGAGTGGTTGCCCCATATTCCTCCCCCATGAACAGCATCGGCGTGAACGGCGAGGTCAGCGTGAGCACCGCCGCCACGGCAAGTTGCCCGTAGGACAGTGACTGCGACAGCCTGTCCCCTATGGCCCGGTTGCCGATCTGGTCGTGGTTCTGGTTGCAGACCACCAGCGCCGCCGGGGTCACCAGCGAGGCGTTGATCGGCCTGCCGTGGTGCCGGCCGCGGAAGCTGGAGTAGCTGCCGTCGTGCAGGAAACCGTCCTTGAGGACCTTGGCCAGCACGGCCAGGGACTCGAAATCGGAGTAGTACCCCGTGGTTTCGCCGCTGACGTTGACGTGGACGGCGTGGTGGAAGTCGTCGCTCCACTGCCCCTCCAGGCCGTACCCGTTGGCGTCCCGCGGGTAGACCAGGCGGGGGTTGTTCAGGTCGGACTCCGCAATCAGCGTCTTCGGGAGCCCGGTTTCGGCCGAGACAGCGTCACCCAGGGCACCGAATTCCTCAAGGATGTGCACCGCCCGCTCGTCGCGCAGGGCGTGCACGGCGTCGAGCCGCAGCCCGTCCACGTGGTAGTCCCGGAGCCACAGCGCGAGGTTGTCCAGGATGTACTCCCGGACCACGTCCGAGCCGGGTCCGTCGAGGTTGACGGAGTCGCCCCAGGTGTTGGCGTCGCCCTGCTTCAGGTACGGGCCAAACTTGGGCAGGTAGTTGCCGCTGGGGCCGAGGTGGTTGTACACCACGTCCTGGATGACGCCGAGCCCGGCAGCATGCGCTGCGTCCACGAACCGCTGGTAAGCGGCTGGCCCGCCGTAGCCCTCATGCACGGCGTACCACTGCACGCCGTCGTAGCCCCAGTTGTGAGTGCCGTTGAACCCGTTGACGGGCAGCAGCTCCACGAAGTCGACGCCCAGGTCAGCGAGGTAGCCGAGCTTTCCGGCGGCGGCGTCCAGGGTTCCCTCCGGGGTGAAAGTGCCCACGTGGAGTTCGTAGATCACCGAGCCCGTGAGGTCCCTGCCCTTCCAGCCGGAATCCTGCCACGCGTACGCGGCGGGATCGAAGGTCCGGGACAGTTCGTGGACTCCTGCGGGCACCCTCCGGGACCGGGGGTCGGGCAGCGGATGGCTGTCGCCGTCGAGCTTGTAGCCGTAGTCCACTTCACCGTCGGCCGGCGCGTCCGGCGCGGTCCACCAGCCCTCCGTGCCGGGCGCGGTGTCCTTCTTCACCATGGGGTACTCCCGACCGCCGGCCACGAGGGTCACGGAAGAGGCGTCGGGTGCCCAGACGTCGAAGCGTTCGGGTCCTTGATTGACCAGGGTCATGCGTTTCCTCCATCCACAGGGACCAGCAGGGCCACCGGGTAGGTACCCAGCACGTCAGCCACCAATACGCTGCCCGCACCAAATTCGGCGCCCGTCAGTTCGTCACGCATAGGAGCGGGAAGTTCGACGACGGTATCGCGCCAGCCGCCACCGGCTGCCAGGCCCGCAGGCAGCCGCGTTGCCAGGGTCACCGCCCCGGGCGTGCCGTCGGCCGCGCCGCGGGAGAACCCGAGCAGGTGTCCGGCTGCAGCACCGGATGCCGTCACCGGGACGTAGCCCTCGAAGAGCTCCGGCCGGTCCCGCTTGAGGCGGAGCGCCCGCGTGGTGGCCAGGAGTTTACTGGCTTCAGTACCCGATTCGGGCAGGGTGCCGGCGTCGATCTTGGCCAGCTCGGCTTCCCGGAGCGCGAAGTCCACCGGTCGGCGGTTGTCGGGATCGGTGAGGGACCGTTCCCAGAATTCGCTGCCCTGGTAGACGTCCGGAACGCCGGGCATGGTCAGCTGGACCAGCTTGGCGGAAACGGAGTTGGACGCTGCGAAGGCATCAATGCGTGCCACGAAGTCCTCCACCACCCTGGCGACGCCGGCGTCGTCGAACACAGCATCCACGGCGGCCTTCACCCGGGACTCGAAGTCCTCGTCCGGGTCAGTCCATTTCGTGGAGTTTCCGGCCTCGCGGGCAGCCTTCTCGGCGTAGCCCTGCAGGCGTTCCCGGCTGGCAGGCCAGGCGCCAACGATAGCCTGCCACAGCAGGTTCTCGTAGGGGCCGTCCGGGATGGGAGCCAGTTTCCGGAGGGTGTCCAGCGTGGCGGCCCACTCCCCCGGCAGTTCGGCGATCACGGAGATCCGTGCCCGGGCGTCCTCGCTGCGCTTGGTGTCGTGCGTGGACATGGTGGTCATGGACAGCGGCAACTCGTCCTGCCGCCGGCGCATCCGGTGATGGAACTCCTCCGGGGACACGGCGAACTCGGTGGGTTCTGCGCCCACCTCGGTCAGCGTGCCCAGGCGGGTGTAGCGGTAAAACGCGGTGTCTTCCACCCCCTTGGCCATGACCATCCCGGAGGTCTGCTGGAACCTGACGGCGATGGGGTTGGCTGGGTCCAGCAGCAGCGGGAGGAGCGTCCCGACTGCAACGGCGAGGTCCGGACGGTGTTCGGCGGCAGATTCGCAGGCTTCCTTGAGAACCTCGGCCCCGGTGGGCAGGTAGCTCCGGTACACCGGGAACGAGGCGATGACCTCGGCCAGGGCGTCAGCGGCTTCCTCCAGCGCCAAGCCATGGGATTCCGGGACCAGCCGGGCCAGCCGCAGCACCTCGGAGCGGAGGATGCCGTCGGCGATCATCCGCTTGGTGCCGCGGATCATCTCTGCATAGTCGGCGGCCTCGGGAGTGCCACGCAACGCGGCGTCCAGCGTGTTCAGTGACTCTTCTCCGGCAGGATCCACGAACACCCGGTCCACATCGGCGAGCGCGTCATAACCGGTGGTGCCCTCACAGGCGAAGTCCCCCGGCAGCACCTCGCCGGGTTCCAGGATTTTCTCCACCAGGACGTAGGCGCCGCCGGTGAGTTCCTTCAGCCACCGCAGGTAGCCTGCGGGGTCCGCCAAACCGTCCGGGTGGTCGACGCGCAGGCCGTCCACCAGGCCCTCGGTGAACCAGCGGCCAACCTCGGCGTGGGCTTCTTCGAAGACGGCGGGAGTTTCCACCCGGATGCCGGCCAGCGTGGTTACCGCGAAGAAGCGGCGGTAGTTGAGCTCGGCGTCGGCGCGGCGCCAGTCCATCAGCTGGTAGTGCTGGCGGCTGTGCACCTCCTGCGGGGAGTCCCCTTCGGAGTACGTCCCGTCGGCGAGCGGGAACCGGTGGTCGTAGTACCGGAGTTCCCCGTCCTTGATCTCCAGCTTGTCCAGGTCCGCGTCGGAGCCCAGCATCGGGAGACGGACTTTGCCGCCGCCGAGGTCCCAATCGACGTCGAATGCTTCCGCGTAGCGTGAACCGCGGCCCTCCTTCAGCAGTGACCACCACCAGGGGTTCTGCGCCGGGGTGGCAACGCCCACGTGGTTGGGCACAATGTCCACCAGGACGCCCATGCCGTGCTCACGGGCGGCGCGGGAAAGAGCCAGCAACCCCTCCGGGCCGCCGCGCTCGGGGTCAACGGCGGAGGGATCGGTCACGTCGTAGCCGTGGTCCGAACCCTGTTCCGCTGTGAGGATGGGCGACAGGTAGACCCAGTCCACTCCGAGCGACTTCAGGTAAGGGACCTTATCGGCGGCATCGAACAGCGTGAAGCTGCTGCGGATCTGCAGCCGGTAAGTGGAGGCAGGCGTTCTCATGCCTGGGCTTCCTTATCGGCGCCCGTTGCCTTTGCCTCGCTCGCTTCGGCAGCCTTGGTCTGGGCTTCCACCATCTCCTCCTGGGCTTCCTCATGCTCGGCCATGGAGGCAAGGGAAGCGGCCGCGGACGTGTCCACCTCTGCCTCGGGACCGGAATACGCACGCAATACCACCGTGGACTTGGCGTCCAGCGTCAGTGTCGCCCCTGCCTTGAGGGGTTCGTAGGCATCGGCCTGGGCCGCGGTGTCGATCAGGACCTCCCAGTACTGCGAGTACTCGTCGGAGGGCAGGTGGAAGTCCACCTCGTCGTCGTGGGCGTTGAACGCCATCAGGAAGCTGTCGTCAGTGATGCGGCGGCCCCGGGAGTCCTGCTCCTGGATTCCGTCGCCGTTGTAGAAGACACCGATGGTCCGGCCGAAGCCGCTGCCCCAGTCCTCGGGCAGCATTTCGGTGCCATCGGTCTTCAGCCAGACGATGTCCGGCAGCTTCTCGCCCTCGCCGCGGCGGACGGGGCGGCCGTCGAAGAAGCGGCTGCGCCGGAAGGTGGGGTGGTCGCGCCGGAGCTTGGACACGAAGGCCGTGAACTCCACCAGGGGCTGGTCCATGGCTTCCCAGTGGATCCAGCTGAGCTCGGAGTCCTGGCAGTAGGTGTTGTTGTTGCCTTGCTGCGTGCGGCCCAGTTCGTCGCCGTGCAGGACCATCGGCACGCCCTGGGAGAGCAGCAGGGTGGCGATGAAGTTCCGCTGCTGGCGGGCGCGCAGGGTCAGCACCTTCTCGTCGTCGGTGTCGCCCTCCTCGCCGCAGTTCCAGGAGCGGTTGTGCGATTCGCCGTCGTTGTTGCCTTCGCCGTTGGCCTCGTTGTGCTTCTCGTTGTAGGAGACGAGGTCCCGCATGGTGAAGCCGTCGTGGGCCGTGACGAAGTTGATGGACGCGACGGGCCGCCGGGCCGAGCTTTCGTAGAGATCGGCGGAGCCGGTGAGGCGGGAAGCGAATTCCCCCAGCGTGGCGGGTTCGCCGCGCCAGAAGTCACGGACGGTGTCGCGGTACTTTCCGTTCCATTCCGTCCACTGCGGCGGGAAGTTGCCCACCTGGTAGCCGCCGGGGCCAACGTCCCAGGGCTCGGCGATCAGCTTGACCTGGGAAACGATGGGGTCCTGCTGGATGAGTTCGAAGAACGTGGAGAGCTTGTCCACATCGTAGAACTCGCGGGCCAGGGTGGAGGCAAGGTCGAAGCGGAAGCCGTCAACGTGCATTTCCGTGACCCAGTAGCGAAGGGAATCCATCAGCAGCTGCAGGGAGTGCGGGTGGCGGACGTTGAGCGAGTTGCCCGTGCCGGTGTAGTCCATGTAGTGCTTGAGGTCGTTGTCCACCAGCCGGTAGTAGGCCTGGTTGTCGATGCCCTTGAAGGACAGCGTGGGGCCCAGGTGGTTGCCCTCGGCCGTGTGGTTGTACACCACGTCGAGGATGACCTCGATGCCCGCCCGGTGCAGGTCGCGGACCATGGCTTTGAATTCCTGGACCTGGTGTCCCACGTCGCCGGTGGAGCTGTAGGTGTTCTGGGGCGCGAAGAAGCCGATGGTGTTGTAGCCCCAGTAGTTGTTGAGGCCCTTCTCCTGCAGGGTGCCGTCGTTGACGAACTGGTGCACCGGCATGAGCTCGATGGCCGTAACGCCGAGCTTCTTGAGGTGCTCGATGACGGCGGGGTGGGCCACGCCTGCGTAGGTGCCACGCTGCTCTTCGGGGATCTCCGGGTGCAGCTCGGTGAGGCCCTTGACGTGCGCCTCATAGATGACTGACTGGTGGTACGGGACGCGGAGCTGCCGGTCGCCGTCCCATTCGAAGAACGGGTTGATGACCACACCGTGCATCGTGTGGGCGGCCGAGTCGGCGTCGTTGCGTGAATCCGGGTCACCGAACTCGTAGGAGAAGAGGGCCGGGTCCCAATCGATCTCGCCCTGGATCGCTTTCGCGTAGGGGTCCATCAGGAGCTTGTTCGGGTTGAAACGGCTGCCGTTGGCGGGCTCGTACGGTCCGTGGACGCGGTAGCCGTATTTCTGGCCGGGCTGGATGTGCGGCAGGTAGCAGTGCCAGACGTAGCCGTCCACTTCGGTCAGTTCGATCCGCGTTTCGGTCAGGTCATCAGCCAGGAGGCAGAGTTCCACCCGTTCGGCCTGTTCGCTGAACAGTGCGAAATTGGTGCCGGTGCCGTCAAAGGTTGCTCCCAGCGGGTAGGCAGTTCCAGGCCAGACTTCCATCGTGCTCCTCATTTGTTGGTCAGCAGCAGAGGGCATCGGAACGCCCCTACTGCCGGTGCGAACTAATGCCTACCGTAATGGTTGGCTGTGACTATTACGTTTCAAGGCTCCAGAGTTACTAAGCATGCTGACTTTACCCCAGATTTCGGGTATGGCGTCCGCCACCGCACCCGCGGTGATCGGACCGCCCAAGCGCGCGTCCGACGCCGCCCTCCCGGCAGTGCCGTGGAGCGCGGCTCCCAGCGCGGCCATCGCCGCCCACCGGCCGTCGTCGTCAATACCCAGGTCGCGGAAACGGTCGACGGCGGGACCCGCCTGGGCGAACAGGGCGCCGATGACGCCGGCCAGGACGTCGCCGCTGCCGGCAGTGGCAAGCCAGGGCGTGCCATCAGCCTGGCTGAAGGCTCCGCCCGCGGGCGCGGCCACCAATGTGGCGGGACCTTTGAGCAGGACAGTGGCCCCGGTCAGGTCCGCTGCTTTGCGGACGGCATCAAAGGTGGCGGCTTCCACGGCCCCGCGGTCGCCAAACCTGGCATCGGCTTCGCCCTCCAAACGCTTCAACAGCGCCGCGAGTTCGCCGGCGTGCGGGGTCAGCACCACGTGCGGTGCGAGCTTTGAGGGCAGTGCCGGCAGCGCGCCGGCGTCGGCCACAACGGGCAGGCCGGACCCGATGGCGTCGCGCGCCCGCGCCAGCTGTTCGTGGTCCTCCGGCCCCATGCCCGGTCCCACCAGCCAGGCCTGCACGCGGTTGTCCGCCACGGATCCGTCGCTGCACACCACTTCCGGGCAGGACTGCCGCACCAGGTCAGCCACCTCGGGCGGGCCGAGGTACCGGACCATGCCCACACCGGCGGCAAGTGCCCCGCGGCAGGCCAGCACGGCAGCGCCCGGATACTGCACGGAGCCGGCCACGATGCCCAGGACCCCGCGCGAGTATTTGTGCGCCCTCCGGGCAGGATGCGGCAAAAGGCTGGCAAGCTCTGCTTCCCCGAGCCGGCGCAGGACCGGAGCGGGAAGGTGTTCTTCGATGCCAATGTGAACCACGTGTACCCTGCCGGCATGGTCCGCGCCGGGGTCAGCCAGCAGGCCCGCCTTGGCTCCGCCGAACGTCACTGTCAGGTCGGCGGGCAGCACCGGTCCGGCTGCCTCGCCCGTGTCTGCGTTGACGCCGCTGGGGAGGTCGCAGGCCACTATGAACCCGTCGCCGCAGGCAGGGTGGCGCGCCTCAAGGACGGCCTGCACCAACGTGGCAGCACTCCCCCGGAGTCCGCCTTTGGCACCGGTGCCCAGGATGGCGTCAATGACGACGTCGGCACCCCGGGTCTCAGCGGCCAGCCCACCAAGTGCCGCATCGGTCAGTTCCTCCGCACGGCCGCCGGCGCGTTTGAAAGCAGCCAGCGCCGCCGGGTGGGCCGCACCGCCGGTGAGGACCGCCGTCGTACGCATCCCGCGGGCAGCGAGGAAGGCTGCGGCGTAGAGGCCGTCGCCGCCGTTGTTGCCTTTGCCTGCCAGTACCACCAGGCGCGAGCCGTAGATGCGGCGCCCCCGGGAGCGCAGTTCGGTGATCACCGCGTTGGCGAGGCCATGGGCAGCACGCTGCATCAGGACGTCACCGAGCCCGGCGGCGAGGAGTGGCTCCTCGGCAGCACGAACCTGTGTTCCGCTGTAGGCGCTGATCATCGTCGAAGGTCCCTGCGGGGGCGGGGCCGGGTCAGCCCTCGGCCAGGACCGTTGCCGTGGCGATGCCGCCGTCGTGGCTGATGGACAGGTGCCAGCGTTTGACGCCCTTGGCCTCCGCGACTGCCAGCACCGTGCCCTTGACCTGCACGGTGGGCCCGTTGTGGTCCAGGCCGATCCAGCAGTCCTGCCAGTTCATGCCGGCCGGCGCGCCGAGGACCTTGGCCACGGCTTCCTTGGCGGCGAACCTGGCAGCCAGGGACCGGGTGTTGAGCTCGCGCTCGGCGGGCACGAACAGCCGGTCCCGAAGGCCCGGTGTCCGTTCCAGCTGGCGGCCGAACCGCTCGATGTCTACTACGTCTACCCCAATGCCAACGATCATGGGACTACTCTACGGTGACGCCATACGCGCGGAGGACGTTGCACGCGGGTCTTGGGTGTTATCCGCCATCAGCAGAAATGCGTGACTTTAGGGGAGATTTTGCGGAGCGCACGCCGAGTTCCCGGGGCCTCCGTGGCTGCCGCGGGCTGAAAGTTGCGCAAACCTGTTCGGCGGGGGGCGTTAACGCAGAAGTCCCGGGCCACTGGGGCCCGGGACTTCAGCTGTCATGGGACGTTATTCGACGGTGACGCTCTTGGCGAGGTTGCGTGGCTGGTCCACGTCATAGCCCTTGGCTGCGGCGAGTTCCGCGGCGAAGATCTGCAGCGGGACGGTGGTCAGCAGCGGCATCAGCAGCGAGGGGGTTTCCGGGACGTAGAAGACGTGCTCGGCGTAGGCCTTCACGGCTTCGTCGCCTTCCTCGGCGATCACCAGGGTCCGGGCGCCGCGGGCACGGATTTCCTGGATGTTGGAGACCACCTTGGCGTGCAGCGAATCGCGGCCGCGCGGGGACGGGACCACCACGAACACCGGCTGGCCCTCATCGATCAGGGCGATCGGGCCGTGCTTGAGCTCGCCGGCGGCGAACCCTTCGGCGTGGATGTACGCGATCTCCTTGAGCTTCAGCGCACCTTCCAGGGCCACCGGGTAGCCCACGTGCCGGCCCAGGAACAGCACCGACTTCTCGTCGGCCATGGACCGGGCGAGTTCCCGCAGCGGCCCGGCGTTGTCCAGGATGGTCTGGATCTTCTCGGGGATCTTGGCCAGGTCCGCGAGGACGTCCTTGATCTGGCCGGAGAAGATGTTCCCGCGCAGCTGCGCCAGGTACAGGCCCAGCAGGTACGCGGCCGTGATCTGGGCCAGGAACGCCTTCGTGGACGCCACCGCGATCTCCGGGCCGGCGTGCGTGTACAGCACGGCGTCGGACTCACGCGGGATGGTGGACCCGTTGGTGTTGCAGATCGAGATGGTCTTCGCGCCCTGCTCGCGGGCGTACCGGACAGCCATCAGGGTGTCCATGGTCTCGCCGGACTGGGAGATGGACACCACCAGGGTGTTCTCGTCCAGGATCGGGTCCCGGTACCGGAACTCGTGCGCGAGCTCCACCTCGGTGGGGATCCGGCACCAGTTTTCAATGGCGTACTTGGCCACCATCCCGGCGTACGCGGCGGTGCCGCAGGCCAGCACCACAATCTTGTTGACCTGTTTCAACAGCTCCGGGTCGATCCGCAGCTCGTTCAGGGTCAGCTTGCCCTCCAGGTCGGACCGGCCCAGCAGGGTCTGCGCCACGGCATCGGGCTGGTCGTGGATTTCCTTCTCCATGAACGAGGAGAAGCCGCCCTTCTTCGCCGAAGCCGGGTCCCAGTCCACGTGGTATTCCTTGCCCTCGGCCGGGTTGCCGAAGAAATCGGTGATCACCACAGTGTCCGCGGTGATGGTGACAATCTGGTCCTGGCCCAGCTCCACCGCGCGGCGGGTGTAGTCGATGAACCCGGACACGTCCGAGCCCAGGAAGTTCTCCCCATCACCCAGGCCCACCACCAGCGGCGAGTTGCGGCGGGCAGCAACCACGACGTCGGGCTGGTCCGCGTGGACAGCCAGCAGCGTGAAGGCGCCCTCGAGGCGCTGGCAGGCCAGCTCCATGGCCTTCGTCAGGCCGCCGTCGGAGACGTCCCCGCCCAACTGGTTCCGGAAAATGTCCGCCAGCAGCGCGGCAGCAACCTCGGTGTCCGTCTCGGACAGGAAGGTCACACCCTTCTCCACCAGCTCGAGCTTGAGCTCGGCAAAGTTTTCGATGATGCCGTTGTGGATCACGGCCAGCTTCCCGCCATCGGCCAGGTGCGGGTGCGCGTTACGGTCCGTGGGGCCTCCATGGGTGGCCCAGCGCGTGTGGCCGATGCCGGTCAGGGTCTCCGGCAGGGGACGCTCCTCCAGCTCAGCCAGCAGGTTGCTCAGCTTCCCGGACTTCTTCCGTGACTCGATCACGCCATCCGAGACCACAGCAACGCCCGCCGAGTCATAACCGCGGTACTCCAGCCGGCGAAGCCCCTCAAGGACAACGTCCAAAGCACTGTGACCATTTACAGCGCCGTCAACAGAACGGCCTACATAACCCACGATTCCACACATAGCCTCAAGAGTATCGGGTGGGAACTGGTTGCTTGTAACCCGGAACCGGATCTTGAGCCCATCTTGCCCGGACCGCCGCGCCCCGGAGCCGCTTCCATTTCGCTATGCGCTGAGCGCGGGGCAGAATCTCTAACGTGACTTTGCAACGCAACGAGGCGAATGGGGAGGGTGCCTCCCCATTCGTGGAACTGGACCGGCAGACCTGGTCCAGGCTGGCAGCCCAGATGGAACAACCCCTCAACGAAGAGGATATTGTCCGCCTGCGCGGCCTTGGCGATCCCCTGGACATGAAGGAAATCCGCGAGGTTTACCTTCCGCTGTCCCGGCTCCTGCACCTTTACGTGGAAGCTGCGGGGCAGCTGCACGCGGCCACCACCACCTTCCTGGGCGAACAGACCCAGCGCACCCCGTTCGTCATCGGCGTTGCCGGATCCGTTGCCGTGGGCAAGTCCACCATTGCGCGCGTGCTGCGGGAGATGCTGCGCCGCTGGCCCGGAACACCCAACGTGGAGCTCATCACCACGGACGGATTCCTTTATCCCTTAGCCGAGCTCAAGCGGCGGCAGCTGCTGGACCGGAAGGGCTTCCCGGAGTCCTATGACCGGCGGGCGCTGCTGCGGTTCGTGAGCGAGATCAAGGGCGGGGCCGAGGAAGTCCACGCGCCCTGGTACTCGCATGTCACGTACGACATCGTTCCCGAAAAGGAAGTGGTGGTCCGCCGGCCGGACGTGCTCATTGTCGAAGGCCTCAACGTGCTGGCTCCGGCGCGTCCGCGGCATGACGGCCGGCAGGGGCTGGCGCTGAGCGACTTCTTCGACTTCTCCATCTACGTGGACGCCAAGACCTCCTATATCGAGGAGTGGTACGTGGACCGGTTCCGGAAACTGCGGACCACAGCGTTCGCGCAGCCGGAGTCCTACTTCCACAGGTATGCCAGCCTGTCCGACGACGAGGCGGAGAGCACCGCCAGGGACATCTGGAAGCGGATCAACGAGCCCAACCTGGAGGAGAACGTCCTTCCCACCAGGGGCCGGGCCCAGCTGGTGCTCACCAAGGACTCCGACCACACCATCCGCCGGATGCTCCTGAGGAAGGTTTAGCACAGGTGCGCCACAACTGCGCCGCTTCAGCCGTAACGGCCAGCCGCCGGAGCTTCGCCCGCTTCCTCGCCGTGGGGTCCGGGCTGACCGTACTCACCGCCTGTTCGCCGGTGGCACCCGGGGCCGCGTCGTCGTCGTCGGCCCCGCTGGTTGCTTCCCCGGTTCCGTCCCCGACGGCGGCGGGCACCGCGGTTGCCGCGCCGGAGGCAGCGACGGCGGCCGGCACACCTCCGGAACCTTCCGCAGCCCCCTCACCTTCACCATCCGCGGCGCTCCCCCGCCAGTTTTCCCTGACGGATCCGGCCAGTCCGTGGGTAGTGGTCAACAAGCACCGGCCGCTGGCCCCCGCTGACTACGCGCCCGCGGACCTGGTGAGTCCCGCCGTCGGGATCTCCGCGTCGGGTGAGTCCGCGCTGCTGAACAGTACGACGGCGGCAGCGGCCGAAGCGATGTTCGCCGCCGCCGCGCGGGACGGCGTGGTCATGGTTCTGGCCAGCGGGTACCGCTCGTATGCCACGCAGGTATCCACGTACAACGGGTATGTGGCCGCGCGCGGCCAGGCGGACGCGGACACAGCCAGCGCCCGGCCGGGATACTCGGAGCACCAGACGGGATGGTCCTTCGACATTGCCGACGGCGGCGGAGCGTGTGCCTTCCAGCCGTGCTTCGCCGACCAGCCTGCCGCGGTCTGGGCGAAAGCCAGCGCCCACCGGTTCGGGTTCGTGGTGCGGTATCCGTGGATGTTCCATGAAACCACCGGGTATTACTACGAGCCGTGGCACCTGCGGTACATCGGCGTGGAGGCGGCTACGGACATGTCCGGACGCGGGATTGCCACGCTTGAGGAGTACTTCGGCGTGGGGGCGGCACCGGGGTATCCATAACGGACAACGCGGCCGCGAGGTTCCCAACACGGTCCAAAATAGGGGCCAGGGTTCACACCGGGTTAACAGACGTGGGCTAGCCTGGAACTCATGTTGACCGGATTCAAGAATTTCATCATGAAAGGCAACGTCGTAGACCTTGCCGTCGCTGTCGTGATGGGTGCCGCATTCGGCGCCGTCGTCACATCGATCGTGGAAGGACTGCTCACACCGCTGATCGGCCTTCTGTTCCAGGCGAAGGGCATCGAGGAGATGCAGTGGGAGGGCTTCCTCTACGGCCGGGTCATCTCCGCCGTCATCTCGTTCGTGCTGATCGCCGCCGCCATCTACTTTGTTGTGGTCCTGCCCATGAACCACATGATCGAACGGCGCAACCGCCGTCTCGGCATCAACCCTGACGTCAAGGAAGAATCTGCCGAAGATCCGCAGATCGCCCTGCTCACCGAGATCCGCGACGAATTGCGAAGCCGCTCGTCCTAGCCGACATGCACATGAGGCCCGCTTCCATCGTGGAAGCGGGCCTCATGTGTTGGTGCAGTTATTCGCTGATGAGTTCCAGCGCCAGTTCCGTGCGGACCACCTGTGCAAGGTGCTCTGCGATGGACTGGGCGGTTTCTTCGTCGGCAGCCTCCACCATGACCCGGACCACTGGTTCGGTGCCCGAGGGGCGGAGGAGCACGCGGCCAGTCTCACCCAGGGCGGCCTCAGCGGCTTTGACGGCCTGGGCCAGGACGTCATTGCTGTTGACCTTGGTGCGGTCCACGCCCTTGACGTTGATGAGGACCTGCGGGAGCTTGGTCATGACGGAGGCCAGGTCCTTGAGGGATGTCCCGGTCAGGGCCACCTGGGCGGCGAGCTGCAGGCCGGTGAGCAGGCCGTCGCCGGTGGTGGCGTGGTCCGAGAAGATGACGTGGCCGGACTGTTCCCCGCCGAGGTTGAATCCGCCTTCGCGCATGTTCTCGAGGACGTAACGGTCCCCCACGGCTGTTTCGCGGATGCTGATGCCGGCGTCGCGGAGGGCGATCTTGAGGCCAAGGTTGCTCATGACGGTGGCCACCAGGACGTCGTCGTTCAGCTTGCCGGCCTTTTTGAGGGCGACGGCGAGGATCGCCATGATCTGGTCGCCGTCCACTTCGTTGCCTTCGTGGTCCACGGCCAGGCAGCGGTCCGCGTCGCCGTCGTGGGCGATGCCAAGGTCCGCGCCGTACTGGAGGACTGCTTCCTTGAGCGGGCCCAGGTGGGTGGAGCCCACGCCGTCGTTGATGTTGAGCCCGTCCGGGTCGGCGCCGATGACGATGACGTCCGCGCCGGCGTCCTTGAAGACCTGCGGGGAGCATCCGCTGGCGGCGCCGTGGGCGCAGTCCAGGACCACGGTGAGCCCCTCGAGGCGATGCGGGAGGGTGCTGAGGAGGTGGACGACGTACCGGTCCTCGGCGTCGGAGAAGCGCTGGATGCGCCCGACGTCGGGGCCTATGGGCCGGACTGCCTCGTTGTGCATCTGGGCCTCGATGGCGTCTTCCACGTCATCAGGGAGCTTCTGGCCGCCGCGGGCGAAGAACTTGATGCCATTGTCCGGTGCGGGGTTGTGGGAGGCGGAAATCATGACGCCGAAATCTGCTTCCAGATCCGCCACCAGGTACGCGGCGGCCGGGGTGGGGAGGACGCCGGCGTCGTAGACGTCGATGCCCGAGCTGGACAGCCCGGCCTCCACCGCTGCAGCGATGAACTCCCCACTGGCACGCGGATCACGGGCCACCACGGCGCGGGGCCGGGAGCCGTTGGAGTTGCGGTCGTGGCCAAGTACGACGGCGGCCGCCTGGGCCAGCTGCAGGGCCAGCTCCGCTGTCAGCAGCCCGTTGGCCAGCCCCCGGACACCATCAGTTCCAAATAATCTAGACACCGCTCAAGTGTATGGGATGGGGGTGGCGGCACCTGCGTAGGCGGGCCAAGAAGAGCTGGTTCTACCTGTTGGGTACCTGCCTTCCGATAGGCGCTGTTACTGGGACTACTTGGTTCTTTTCGCTGCTACCTGTCTTCGGCCAAAACCCTCGCCACGCCCATTTGGCGGCCCCTACGATCCATGCATGACACCTAGCTATGGGGGCTTGGCGCTCGAAATTGTAGTACCGGTCTACAACGAAGAAGCGGTACTCGAAAACAGCATCACAAGGCTCGCCGAATACTTGACGAATGAAATGCCGTCGACGTGGAGAATCACCATCGCCGATAATGCAAGCACCGACCGGACGCCGGTGATTGCCGCTCGACTCAGCGAGCACCTGGAGAACGTCGGTTACCGGCGGCTTGAAGCTAAAGGGCGCGGCCTGGCACTGAGGGATGCCTGGAGCGCCTCGGAAGCCAATGTGCTTGCATACCTGGATGTGGACCTGTCAACCGACTTGGCCGCGCTTCCACCACTGGTGGCGCCCCTGTTATCCGGGCATTCCGATATCTCCATCGGCACGCGACTGGGCCAGACCTCAAGGGTGAGCCGCGGCCCAAAGCGGGAGTTCATTTCCCGTTCCTACAACTTCCTGCTCCGGCGCACGATGCAGGTTCGTTTTTCGGACGCACAATGCGGGTTCAAGGCAATTCGGGCTGATGTGGCCAAGCGCCTGCTCCCCCATGTGGAGGACAACAGCTGGTTCTTCGACACTGAGCTGCTGATCATTGCTGAGCGCTCCGGACTTCGCATCCACGAAATTCCCGTTGACTGGGTTGATGACCCGGACAGCCGTGTGGATATTAAGCAGACGGCCTTTGACGATTTGCGGGGAATGGTGCGGGTGGCTGGGTCCCTGGTTAAAGGTGCGATTCCCGTACAGGCCATCTATGCCGAGCTCGGACGCCGGCCGATCGTCCCTCTGGGCCGGCCAAGCTTTTTCGGCCAAGTTCTCCGTTTTGGACTTGTAGGGCTTGCCTCGACCCTGGCGTTCGCTCTGCTATATCTCGTGTTCCAAGGGCCTTTCGGTGCACAGGAAGCGAACTTCCTTGCGCTGCTGCTGACAGCCATCGGGAACACGGCCGCCAATAGGCGCTTCACCTTCGGCATCAGCGGGCCGGCCAAACTCTTCACCCAGCAGTTTCAGGGGTTCGTAGTCTTCCTGCTCGCCTGGACCATCACGTCTTCGTCCCTGCTGACGCTCCACGCGTTGCATCCCGATGCCGCGCCCAACGTGGAACTGTTGATTCTCACGGCGGCAAACGTTCTGGCCACCTTGGTCCGTTTTGTCCTCCTGCGTCTGTGGGTGTTCAGAGTTCATGAGCGGCGCCGGCAAATCACGCATGGGGCCTCTGCACTGGCCCCCAAGGGAAGTGCTCTGTGAACCGTGTCCGAGTTGTCGAACAACTGGCTGATGCCCTTGATGTGCCCGGCATCCGCCACATCAGCCCTGCGATATCGCTCAAAAACCGATTGTATTCCGCGACTGGTAAATTCCTGCGCGGAAGGGTTGGGGACCCTTGGTGGGAGCGACCAACGCTACTCCTTATTTTGCTGGCCAATTTTGCGCTCTATTCATGGAACTTGACTGCTAACGGATGGGCGAACTACTTTTACAGCGCTGCTGTCCAGGCAGGTTCCATGGACCTGAAAGCAGCCTTCTTTGGGTCCTCTGATCCAGAGAATTCAATTACAGTCGATAAACCTCCCCTGAGTCTTTGGATCATGGGCATTTCGGTCCGGATATTTGGATTCAACCCAATGGCAATGCTCATGCCGCAGGTTCTCATGGGCGTGGGGACCACACTCCTTATCTACTTGATCCTCCGACGTTACGTCTCCGCCGCCGCAGCCCTCTTGGCGTCCGTCACCTTTTTCACCACTCCGATAGTTACGCTTCTATCCCGCTATAACAATCCTGACCCGCTGATGCTGCTACTCATGACGGCAGCATTGTGGTGCACAATCCGAAGTATCGAATCTGGAAAAGCACATCTATTCGGGATCGCCGGAGCATTACTTGGCCTGGCCTTTATGACGAAACAGCTACAAGGCCTTATAAGCATGCCGGCGCTGGGTGTTGCCTACCTCGCCTTTAGCCCGTTGCAATGGCTAACCCGGCTGCGCTCCGCCGCTGTCGCTTGCTTGGCCACGGCTGTCACCGGGGGTGCGTGGATGGCCATCGTGGAGCTGACTCCAGCATCTCTAAGGCCGTACGTGGGCGGTTCGCGGACGAACAGCATCGTGGAGCTGACGCTCGGCTATAACGGAGTCGACAGAATCTCAGGCGGAGATCCTCTACCCGAGGCTATGCAGGTACCCGCTGAATTCAGCAACGTTGACAGCGACGCAGGAATTCTTCGGCTTCTAAATGCCAATTACAACCAAGAAGCTTCTTGGCTCCTCTATGTTGCGTTGGGAGCCGTCATCGTGATTGCTTGCTCGCGGAGGCAGGTAAAAGCGTGCAAGGCCTACCGGGCCCTTATAGTCTGTTCGAGCATCTGGCTTGTTACGGCCTTCATCGTATTGAGCTATATGGGCAGCCAGATTCACACTTACTACACCGCTGTGCTGGCACCCCCGATAGCACTGATCCTGGGCATTGCGATTGATCGTGCTATGTCTCCACGGCGGCTCTCCCAGACCCTAATCCCGTGGGGCGGACTTGCGTTAGTTGGAATTCTGACGTCGTGGCTCATCTTGAGAGGTACGGTGGGATGGCCGGATTGGCTGCCGACCGCAATCCTCGTCGCTGGAGTCTCCTCAATCGCCGCCCTTATTCTCAAACCTCCCACCAAAGTTGTCGAAATCGGCGCAGCAACCGTGCTTCTGATTGCACTCGTGACGGGTCCGACCGTTACATCGATACACAACGTCACGTTGAGCTTCACCGGATCCAATCCGCTGTCCGGTGTCTTATCCCAAAACCCCGCTGGTATCAGCCATCTCTTGGAATCTCTAAAGAATAATGAATTGCCATGGGGGCATGACATGGTTTTTGGTCGGCAGCCGGACACTGAAGTAGTGAGCGCCCTACGCGAATCGACCGGCTGCAGGTGGTCGGCCGCGAGCTACGCGAGTCAGACTGCCGCGCGGCTCCAGTTGGAATCAGGTCGAGCCGTAATGCCGCTGGGAGGCTTCGCGGGCAGTGACCCATCCCCGACTCTCGACACGTTTAAGAAGATAGTTGCATCGGGCGATGTCTGCTTCTTTGTTGAACAGGAGGCCTTTCTGGAGGTACAAGCGCTCGACTCCGAATCGACTGACATCTCCAAGTGGGTGTCCGAGAACTATCATCCTGAAAAGGTCGGCAACACGACGGTCTACCGGTTGGTCAAGCCCTAGATTTGAAAAGCGAGAAGCCCGCCCCGCCATACGGCGGGACGGGCTTCTGTGCAAGCGGATTTAGCGCTTGGAGTACTGCTGAGCCTTACGGGCCTTCTTGAGACCGGCCTTCTTACGCTCGATGACGCGGGCGTCGCGAGACAGGTAACCAGCCTTCTTCAGGGTGGCGCGGTTGTTCTCGACGTCGATCTCGTTCAGCGAACGGGCAATGCCGAGGCGCAAGGCACCGGCCTGGCCGGAGATGCCGCCGCCGTGAATGCGGGCAATGACGTCGTAAGCGCCTTCGAGATCAAGGATCTTGAAGGGCTCGTTGACGTCCTGCTGGTGCAGCTTGTTCGGGAAGTAGTTATCCAGCGCGCGGCCATTGATGGTCCACTTGCCGGAGCCCGGAACAACGCGAACGCGTGCAACGGCTTCCTTGCGGCGGCCAACTGCTGCGCCGGCAACGGTCAGTGCCGGGCGCTCCTTCTTGGGAGCGGCTTCGGCAGCCGAGCTCTCAGAGGTGTAGCTGGTGGGGTTTTCCTCAGCCTCAACGGCTTCGGTGGTCAGTTCTTCGTTCTGAGCCACGATTCTCCTTGTATTAAGTAAGTTGTTTGGTGGCCAGGACTACTGGGCGACCTGGGTGATTTCGAAAGTCTTGGGCTGCTGTGCGGCGTGGGGGTGCTCAGCACCGCGGTACACCTTCAGCTTGCCCAGCTGCTGTGCAGCGAGGGAGTTCTTGGGGAGCATGCCCTTGATGGCCTTCTCAACGGCGCGGACCGGGTTGGATTCCAGCAGTTCCGCGTAGTTGACGGAGGTCAGGCCGCCCGGGTAGCCGGAGTGGCGGTATGCGCGCTTCTGCTCCAGCTTGGCGCCGGTCAGGGCAACCTTTTCAGCGTTGATGATGATGACGAAGTCGCCCATGTCCATGTGGGACGCAAAGGTGGCCTTGTGCTTGCCGCGCAGCAGGATTGCGGTCTGGCTGGCAAGACGACCAAGGACAACGTCGGTGGCGTCAATGACGTGCCACTGGCGGTTGATATCGCCGGGCTTCGGGGTGTACGTACGCACGGTGTTTGCCTCGTTCTTGTTCTGGCGTTCTTTGTTTAGGCGCCACTCAGGGGTGAGCACCTACTTCCTGCGCGCTACCGGAACAGAGGTGAGGGCTCTATGTAACCAGTCATCCTGAGGTTCCGAATGTGCACGTTGAGTAGTTATCCTGCAACCGGATTCTCAAGCGGGCACGCACCATCGGAATAGGACACGCACAACGACTTACAAGATTAGCGTGTCAGGGGCTTCAGGGTCAAAATGAGGTAGCCGCAGGCCATCACAGCGCCGCCGGCAGGATGAGCGCAGGGGGTCGCGGTGTTTACAGTAGGTGCTGGCGCTGGCGCCGGATGGGCGTTCGTAATTGGCGCAGGCCTCTTGGGGGCCGCACTTTCCCCGGCCGTTGCGGTTCTGATCGCAGGGCTCCTTCCCCGCTTGGGCGGAGCACCCTCGCTGCCGGCAAGGATTACGACGGCGGCACTCACGGGAGCTGCATGCGCTGCCTTTGCACTGCGGTTCGGAGTTTCCTGGACCCTGCCGGCATTTCTATTCCTCGCCGTACTCGGAGTTCAGTTGGCCAGGATTGATTTCTCACTTCACCTACTGCCGAATCCTCTTGTATTAATGCTCTTGGCGGGGGGAATCGTTCTCCTCCTGGCGCCGTCGGCAGTTAATCAGCATGCTGACAATATGCCTCGCGCGCTGCTCGGCATGGTCATTTTGTTCGCTGGCTATCTAATTCTGGGACTAATTTCCCCAGGAGCCATCGGAATGGGGGACGTCAAGCTCGCAGCACCGGTCGGCCTCTACCTCGGGTACCTAGGTTGGACCCACCTCCTCTACGGCGGCCTCCTCGGCTTCATCCTGAACGGCGTCGTCACCATCGCCGTCGTCGCTCAGAAGAGCCGCAAAGACGCCACGGAAGTGGCCCACGGGCCATCAATGCTTGGTTCGGTACTAGCCATCAGCCTTCTCATTCCCTAGCTAGCCCAGTACCGCCTGGAACCTGCAGCGGATCCTGACGCCAGACCAATCCAAGTAGTCGTCGGTGTACTCGATTTCGGTTCTGAGTACCGTCAGCTGATTCTGCGTACGTACTTTCAGCGCCCGGCAAAAAAGTCGAGTACCACTACGCATTGTTGCCGCTATCCCCTAGTGACAATCTCTTCTTAGCGAAGTCCAGCCGCTAAGGAATTATGGGGGCAGCTGGAAATTCGTTGAAATCTAATCAACTCCATTTCACCGAATTAAAGGAAATACAATGACTTCTCTCATGGTCTCGATGATGGCTTTCGTCGCCGGCGTCAAGGATCGCTTCTCCTCCGAGAAGGGCGCGACTGCAACGGAGTACTCACTCCTGGTCGCGTTCATTGCTCTGCTGATCATTGTCGGCGTCACCGCCTTCGGAAACGCGTTGAGTGGCTGGTTCACCAACCTTGGCACCCGCATCGGCGGCTGGTAGGCCGCACTTCTTGCCGGTGGCGCGCACGAGACGTTCTCGGGCGCGCCACTTCCAAGATTCACCATGACCCGCCACCAACTGAAACAACTGCTCCGTATGGCCAGCGGCAACTCGGCGGATAGTTACGACAACTAAAGGAACTTCTTATGTCTACCTCCATGATCTCCTTGCTCGCCTTCGTTGCCGGCGTCAGGGATCGCTTCTCATCTGAAAAGGGAGCAACGGCCACCGAGTACTCACTCTTGGTCGCCTTCATTGCTCTTCTGATTATCGTCGGCGTCACCGCTTTCGGCGGGGCCCTGAACACCTGGTTCACCAACCTCGGAACCACGGTTGGTGGCTGGTAGCACTGCCCGAAGGAGTGCATCGCATCCAAGGAAGCGGTGCACTCCTTTTCAACCCACTCATCCCTGGGGGATCAGTTGAAGACACGGAAAGACTCGGATCACAAAAGCCGCGGTGCGGTAGCCGTGGAGTTCGCCTTGGTTGCTCCCATGCTGCTAACTCTGGTTATCGGCATCGTGGAGTTTGCAAATGCCTATAACGCCCAAATCTCGGTAACTCAGGCAGCCCGCGAAGCCGCGCGAACCATGGCTGTCAAAAACAATCAGGCTG
The DNA here is from genome assembly GCF_026672455.1 of Pseudarthrobacter sp. SL88. Lineage (NCBI taxonomy): Bacteria > Bacillati > Actinomycetota > Actinomycetes > Micrococcales > Micrococcaceae > Pseudarthrobacter > Pseudarthrobacter sp. SL88. The sequence continues at coordinate 1,072,244 of NZ_JAPPRD010000001.1, read as the reverse complement.
ACGCCAAGGACGCCGCAGTCGCGGGGTCTCCCGGCATCAATTCAGCGGCATTCGCCTACGCCTTCAGCCCGGCAGCGTGCACACCCGATACCACGGCAAAGGTCACCATCACCTATCCGGCGGCCACGCTGACCGGGCTTTTTGGAAGCTCCGTCACGGTCACCGGAGTAGGGGCCATGCGATGCAACGGCTAAAGGACTCGGAACGAGGAGCATCCGGCGTTCTGGTGGCCATCATGATGGTCGTCCTCATCGGTGCCGGTGCGCTGGCGGTGGATACCGGGCAGATCTACGCAGAGCGGGCGCAGCTTCAGAATGGCGCTGACGCCGGCGCTCTGGCGGGTGCAGACCTCTGTTCCGTAAGCGGTGGATGTACCCAGGCAGCAGCAAAATCAGTGGCGGACGCACTCGCGAACAGCAACTCGAATGACAGCAAGTCGACTGTCCAGTCCGTGGATCTCTCAGTACCAGGTCAAGTAACGGTTACTACTTCGACAAAGGACGGCATCACCAACGCCGGATTTCTGACCAAAATGTTCGCCAGCGCCTTGAACGCTCCCGCGGCGACCGTTGGCGCTACAGCCACAGCGAAATGGATGTACCCCACTAAAGGGATCACCGTCCTTCCTTTGACTTTCGCAACGTGTGAGTTCAAGGACGACGGCTTGCCGCACAAGATCCTGACACAGGGCGGCGGCAACGGCGCCCAGGACTGCAATGGCGTGAATCCATCGAACCAGATTATTCCGGGCGGCTTCGCCTGGCTGATGCCGGACGGCGGGGCAGGCTGCAAGGTAACGGCAGAAATCGGCAAATGGAGTCTCACCAGTGCCGGCATGGGTGTTCCCAATGGCTGCACCGACCTTTTCAACCCATCGCTCAACCCCTCTCTTCCAAACTCGACCGTCGCGCTGCCGGTCTACAAATACACCTGCAAAGGAATGCCATCAGCGCAATTCGGCTCCTGCACAGGTAGCGCGGTGCAGTACTACATCGAAAAATGGGCCGGATTCAAGCTCCAGGGTTGGAACCTCACGGGTCAGGCCAAGTACAACGATTCCGTTTTCAGCTCCAGTGAGAAAGGGCTCTACGGAACGTTCATGGGATATTCCGCAGATCCAAACCTCTTCACAGGGGGAACACCTACACCCACGGGCAACGTCATCGTCCTGGGCTTGATCAAATAACGCACCATCTAAGGGGAAGAAAGTGAAAGCACGCCTACTGGGAGGCATCGCCGCGCTGGTCATCGCAATAGCCGGCACCGTCCTACTCATCACATACGTACAGGGCGCCGATGCGCGCGCCATGGCCGGCACGGAAACCGCTGAAGTATTGGTGGTGCAAGCACCAATCCCGGCGGGCACGCCTGCCAGCGAAATCAGCGGAATGGTGGCCAGGAAGTCACTGCCCAAATCCGCCCTTACCGGTGACACCGTCACCAATCTTGCGGATGAGGGTACAAAAGTGACAGCGGTATCCCTTGTTCCAGGCGAACAGCTGCTTGCAAGCCGACTGGTAGAAGCCTCATCCTTCATGGGCCCATCCCGGGTCGCCGTTCCAAGCGGAATGCAGGAGATTTCACTCAAACTGCCAATCGAGCGCGTTGTAGGCGGCAAAGTTGCTGCAGGTGACACTGTCGGCGTCTTCATCTCGCTGACAGAAGCTTCGGGAAGCGGAGACAATGCCGCCCAGTCGTCGGGAACCCAACTCACATTCCACAAGGTGCTCGTCACGGCCACGCAGTACAGCAACGGTAGCCCGTCCCAGACGAGCTCAGGGGATGCCGGCGCATCCGGAGGCTCACTTAGCTCAAATGAAAACCAGAGCGATGGCAATTACCTCATCACCGTCGCCAGCGATTCGGTAGACGCCGAGCGCATGGTCTACGCGGCAGAATTCGGCAAGATCTACCTCTCCAAGGAACCCAAAGAAGCCACCGAAGGTAACAGCGGCGTGGTGGACAAGACGAAGGTATTCCGATGAGCCGCTTCGTACTCATCACCCCGAATACTGAGTTTGAGCGCCGCGTTCGCATGGCAACTGCGGGAATGACTGGCTCCCTCCAGTTTTTCCAGGCGGACTACCTTCCGCAGAGCCCTGAAGAGGTCCTTCGGCAAATGCTGGGCGAACCTCCTGAGGTATTCATCCTCGGACCGGGCCTCCCGTCGGAGGACGCACTGAAGTTCGCCTCCGTAATGGACCTGCAGTATCCGGAGATCAGCCTGATCCTGGCCGCTGGCGACTCGCCGGACCTGGCCATCCAGGCGATGCGCGCCGGTATCCGTGACCTCCTGGACCCCTCCGCCGAAGCAGACCACATCAGAATCATCGTTGAACGAGCCAGCCTCGCATCAGCAGGCCGCAGAAGGGGCCTCGCCCCCAGCAGCTCCGAGCATAATGAGCACGCTGCCGGCGGCCGCATCATCGCCGTCATTTCTCCCAAAGGTGGTGTGGGCAAAACGACTGTAGCCACGAACATTGCCGTGGGACTTGGCCAGACCGCGCCCATGGGTGTGGTGATTGTCGACCTTGATCTGCAGTTCGGAGATGTTGCGAGCGGCCTGATGCTCGAGCCGGAGCACACAATTACCGACGCGGTAGTCGGCGCTGCGAGTCAGGACTCCATGGTTCTCAAGACCTATCTCACACTGCATCCGGCGGGTATTTACGCCCTATGCGCGCCGAAGAATCCGGTCGAAATGGACCGGATCAGCGGCGAACACGTCAGCCATCTCCTGTCTCAGCTTCGCCAGGAGTTCCAGTACGTCGTCGTCGATACGGCCCCGGGGCTTGGGGAACACGTCCTGGCTACTCTGGATCTGGCATCCGACGCCGTGTGGATCTGTGGGATGGACGTTCCAAGCATTCGAGGCCTTCGTACGGGCAATCAGATTCTCGCAGAGCTTGGCCTGCTTCCCGAGACGCGTCATGTCGTCCTCAACATGGCCGATCGCCGAAGTGGCCTAACCCTTCGTGATGTTGAGGCAACGATCGGGGCTCCAGTTGACATCGTCCTCCCACGGTCCCGGAACCTGCCGTTTTCGACGAACAAGGGTGTCCCCCTGCTCCAGGACAACAACAGGGACCCCGCCACGAAGGGCTTGCGTCAACTCGTTGAACGCTTCAAACCGAATTGGGAAGCCAGACCACACAAGAAGTTGCATCGAAGGGCGGTAGTCCAGTGAACCTCTCACGCAGGCTCGAAAAGGTGCGCGGCGCAGAGCCAACCATGTCCGCCGCCGAGCCGGAACAAAAGAACCCCTTTGCGCCACAGCCCGCACCGGTTGAACCGGCGACGCTGGGAAGGATCCACGAGGCAAAATCCGCCGAGGTCGCGGAAGTCGTGGAGCTGGCGCCGACGGCGGCTGTTGCAAGCGGAGCGCTGAGCGCACTGAAGGAGCGCGCAAGCCAGGCGCTCTACGAACGGCTCGGGGCAAGAATCACAGATTCGTCTCTCGAAGAAGCTGAGCTGCATCAGTACGTCAAAGACGAGCTGAAGATCGTTGTGGACGAAGAACAGGTGCCATTAACGTCGGCAGAAAGGCAACGACTGATCCGCGAAATCATCGATGACGTACTCGGTCATGGGCCCATCCAACGTTTCCTGGAAGACCCTTCCGTCACCGAAGTTATGGTGAACCGGTTCGATCAGGTCTACATCGAACGGGCAGGAAAGCTGACACTTACCGACACCAAGTTTGCGTCGGACGAGGCACTGCGTCGCGTCATTGAGCGCATCGTCTCCAAAGTGGGCCGACGGATCGATGAGTCCTCGCCACTCGTGGATGCTCGGCTTGCCGACGGTTCGCGCGTCAATGCCATTATCCCTCCTTTGGCCGTGAACGGGCCGGCGCTGACCATCCGAAAGTTTGGCGGAGACGCCTTAACTGTCGACAAGTTGATCGCCTTTGGCAGCCTGTCCCCCGAAATGGCCGAACTCCTGCAAGCTTGCGTTCTGGCCCGGATGAACATCATTGTTTCCGGAGGCACCGGTACGGGCAAGACCACCCTGCTGAACGCACTGTCTTCGTTCATTCCCACCTCCGATCGCATCGTCACTATTGAGGATGCGGTTGAGCTCCAACTCCAGCAGGACCATGTAGTCAGGCTGGAGAGCCGCCCCGCCAACATTGAGGGCAAGGGCGAAATCGCCATCCGTGACCTGGTCCGGAACTCGCTGCGCATGCGTCCCGACCGTATCGTCGTCGGCGAAGTCCGCGGCGGTGAGTGCCTCGACATGCTGCAAGCCATGAACACCGGCCACGACGGCTCCCTGTCCACGGTCCACGCGAACTCGCCCAGGGACGCCATAGCCCGCTTGGAAACATTGGTTCTTATGGCTGGTATGGACCTTCCCCTGCGCGCGGTCCGGGAGCAGGTCGCGTCCGCAGTCAATCTCATTGTGCATATCTCCAGGCTTCGTGATGGCACCCGGCGCGTCACCCATATCACCGAGGTCCAGGGCATGGAGGGTGACATCGTCACGCTCCAGGACGCATTCGTCTTTGATTACGCCGCGGGCATTGACTCCACCGGAAGGTTCCTTGGGAAACCTGTTCCCACGGGTGTTCGTCCGCGATTCACGGACCGTTTCGCGGATCTGGGTATCCGTGTGTCGCCGCATATCTTTGGCGCCGACCCGGTGAGGGGGAGGTAGCCATGCGCACGGAGGTCCCGGTGGCCCTGTTCGTCGTCGGGCTCATTCTGGTCTATGCATCCGTTGCTCTGCTATTCGCCTTTGTTTGGAAGGGCAGGTCTGGCGTCCCCATGTCCAGGCGTCGCCCTGACAGCGTCCAGCACTCATCCGGACTGACCCGGCTGACCAACCAAACAGTGGGCGTCCTCAACCGCGGACTGAAGAAACGCCCCACCAGCATCTTCAGCAGGGAAAGGCTGGAACAGGCCGGACTCAACAAGGAACCTGGCGACTACCTGCTCATGGCGGGGGCCATAACGTTGGTGTCTACTGTCACAGCATTCTTCGTGGGTGGCATTGGCATCGGCGTCTTGGCGCTCATCCTGACGCCAGTCCTCCTCTACCTCGGGCTCAATCTGCTGACTGCCAGACGCCGGAAGGCCTTTGACGCACAAGTGCCGGATACGCTGCAAATGTTTTCGGGAGGCCTGCGTGCGGGCCACAGCCTCCTAAGGGCTATAGATGCCGCTGCCCAGGAGAATCAGGGTCCGATGGCCGAAGAGCTCAGCCGAATCGTGAATGAGACCCGAATTGGGCGGGACCTGGGTGAGTCGATGGCCGACGTCTCCCGAAGGACGGCAAGTGAGGATTTCTACTGGATTTCCCAAGCCATCGAAATACACCGCGAAGTGGGCGGCGACCTGGCGGAGGTATTGGACCACGTCGGCGAAACCATTCGGGACCGGAACCAGGTCAAAGGCCAGGTCCGGGCCCTCAGCGCAGAGGGCCGCATTTCGGCCATGGTGCTCATGGCGTTGCCAATCCTGATGTTCATCGGGTTGGTCACGTTCAACCCGACATATGCGCGGGTATTCACAACGACCTTCATCGGCTTTGCCATGCTGGCCGCTGCCGTCGCTCTCCTGGCAGTCGGTGGCCTTTGGCTCAGCCGCATCATTAAGCCGAAATACTAAGGGGCAAGAAGATGCAACCCATCGCACTAGCCGCAATCCTGGCGATAGTCATTCCCGTATCGGGAATGGTGTGGCTTTCGTTCACCGGCGACCGGGCCGCGCTGCGCCGGATTAAGGCCAACCTCGGAGGACGTCCCAGTCAAGCGGCCCAGTCACTGAACGTCAGCCAGCACCTCGTGGAGTTTTCACAGCGGATCACGCCCAAGGGCTATGAAGGTTGGCTGGACAAGCAACTGTCCGGGGCCGGCCGCCCCAAGCAGTGGCCTCTTGCCCGGATCCTCATGGTCAAGCCGATGCTTGCGTTCGGAGGCGCCCTTATTGGCTTCATGCTTTTCCTGGGCGCCCCATCCGCAGGACGATTCGTGATGGCCGTGCTCATCGTGGCCCTGGGATATTTCGTTCCTGACCTTCTGCTGCGGAACAGAGCGCAGAAAAGGCGCGAAGCCATTCGGCTTGAACTTCCCAACGCCTTGGACCAGATGCTGATCTCAGTTCAGGCTGGCCTCGGTTTTGAAACCGCCATGGGCCGGGCAGGAGAGAACGGCCGCGGACCCTTGGCCGAAGAACTGATCAGGACGCTGCAAGACATACAAGTGGGCCGATCCCGCAAAGAGGCATACCTTGCCCTCTCCGAACGAGTGGATGTCCCGTCCGTTCGCACATTCGTGCGGGCCGTAGTCCAGGCGGATGCATACGGAATTGCCATCGCCAATGTCCTGAAGACACAGGCCAAGGACATGCGCATCAAACGCCGGCAACTCGCTGAGGAACACGCCATGAAGATGCCAGTGAAAATGCTCTTTCCACTGATCTTCTTCATTCTCCCGACGCTGTTCATTGTGCTTCTTGGTCCCGCTGTGCTCCAGATCATGTCCGTCTTCTCATAGGAGTCAGGATGATTCGCAAGAGTAGTTTCACAAGCGGCGTCGTGCTCCGGGCCTTTCGGAACTTCAGGCGTTCTGAAAAAGGAGCTACCGCAACTGAGTATGGGATCTTGGTGGCATTCTTGGCGTTCGCCCTGGCGCTCGGAATCATGGCCTTTGGCCAGGCACTGAACCTTCACTACCAAGACATGACATCGGATCTCCGAACGGCCCTCGGTATTCCCTAACCACAAACCCGCGCCCCCGGCGCCTCAAAGACCGGACCCCCTCGGCACCCAGAACCGAGGGGGTCCTCTTCTGCGCTCACGCACCGGGAAACCCAGCATCAGCACAGTGGCAGCACAGCATCCGTGAAGGCTAAGTGCACCTCGTCAAGGCTTTGCGCAGGATGCTGCAAGATTCGGTCAAGCCACCAAATCCCGTTGCTAACTTCGTTTCAGTGCTGGTGAAGGGCCAGCCATCCGTCTCGCTCAGGAGTCAACATGCTTTCTCTCTACACCAACCTCATGATCCGCCTTCGCAGCGAAGAGAAAGGCGCAACTGCCGTCGAATACGGCATCATGGTTGGCCTCATCGCCGTCGTCATCATCGTCGCCGTCAGTACGTTGGGCGGCACTCTTGATGGCTTCTTCGACACCGTCAACAACACCTTGAAGCCGGCTGCTCCTGCCGGCGCAGGTGGCTAAGTCTCCCCTACCCGAGGCGGTCCCGGGCCCCATATCGGAACCGTCCTAGATGGACACAATCAGTCACCAGGAGGAGGTGCAGCAGGTGTCGAAAGAAGCGGAACGCGGAGCAGCCGCCGTCGAATTCGCGATCCTGTTGCCCCTCCTCCTGATGCTGGTGCTGGGAACCATCGAGTTCGGGCGCGCCTACAACGCCCAAATCACGCTCACCAACGCAGCACGTGACGGCGTCAGGGTGATGGCCATCAACAACGATCCGGTCGGGGCCAGGACGGCCGCCAGGAACGCAGCCGCTGCCGTCAGCAGCACCATCCCGGATTCGAACATCACCATCAGCCCCGCCACGTGCGGCACGGACAAACAGGTGACCGTCAGCATCAACTACAGTCTGTCCACCATCACGGGCATCGCCGGTCCGTTCCCGATGACGGGCAAGGGAGTCATGCTGTGCGGCGGCTAAGCGGGGACAACAAGGAAAAAGGCGCCGTCTCCGTCATCGTTGCCATCCTGCTGGTCACGCTCCTGGGCTTTGTCGCCATCGCCGTCGACGTGGGGGCCATCTACTCCGAACGCGCCCAGCTGCAGAGCGGGGCGGACGCTTCCGCGATAGCGCTTGCACAGAAGTGCGCCAGGGACACGGCAAATACAGATTGTTCGACGACGTCGACGCTCGCCGGCAGCCTCGCCAACCGGAACTCCCTGGACGGCATGAGCAACGTGTACAGCATCCAGCTCGACAAAACAGCACGAACGGTATCGGTGACCACCAGCGCCAAGGAAAGCGGAAGCCCGGACAACTCCGTCTCGCTCTTTTTCGCCAAGGCAATCGGAATTCCCAGCAAGGAGGTAGGCACCAAAGCCTCCGCCACGTGGGGAAACCCGTCCAAAGGCCCAGTCATCCTGCCGTTGGCCATTGCATACTGCAAGCTGAACATTCCCGCTGGCGGAACTCAGGGACCGGAGCAGGTACTGGAACAGTCAGTGAACGGCTGCGGAGGCATTCCGGGCGGGTTTGGCTGGATGCAGACTGGCTCGGCTAAATGCGCCATCACCGCCACGGCAGGGGCATCAAGTAACTCCGGCATCTGGTTCGCCAGCGACACCGGCGCCAGCGTCCCCTCCACCTGCAGCGCCGCGGACTTCAGCCAAATGAACAACCAGACCGTCCTCCTCCCGATGTACGACCTGGCAACAGGAACCGGCTCCAGCGGCAAGTACTACATCAAAGGCTTCGCGGCGTTCCATGTGACCGGATACCAGTTCGCAAGCATCGGCTGGACGGCCGGCCCGAAAGTGGCCAACAAGACCATTAGGGGCTACTTCGTGAAGTTCGTGTCCCTGGCTCAGGGATTTGAGCTCGGCAGCACCCCCAACTATGGCGCCACCATCGCCCGCCTCACCCTCTAACCCGACACCACGGAGTAACACAGTGAAGTCTCGCCTGCTCGCCGGAACGGCCGCCGTCGCCCTGGCGCTTTTGGGCGCACTACTCATCATCGTCTATGCCAATGGCGCCGACGCACGGGCGATGGCAAGCACGAACCCCAAGAAGGTGCTGGTCGTCGAGAAGCGCATCCCCGCGGGGACCCCAGTCAACGACATGGCTGCATCCCTGGTCATCCAGGACGTCCCGGCAACGGCAATCGCACCCACCGCCCTCACCTCCCTGGACAGCAAAGCCGGGACGGTCGCTGCCGTGGACCTGGTCCCGGGCGAGCAACTCCTCGCCGAGCGCCTCGTCGCGCCAGAAGCCGTCAAAGCCGAAGGCACCGTCGAGATACCTCCAGGCCTCCAGGAAGTCACCTTCGAACTGGAACCCAAGCGGGTGGTGGGAGGCCGCATCCAGGCCGGTGACCACGTCGGCATCGGTTTCAGTTTTGCCGGTGGGGCGGACAAGGCAAAGCCTGCCGAAGCCAGTACCCAGCTCACCCTCCGCAAGGTCGTGGTCACCGCGGTCCAGCGTGCACCCCAGGCCGCGGGCGCGGAAGCGCCGGCCGACGGCAGTAACCCGCAGGACACCACACTCCCCCAAGGGTCCTTCATGGTCACCGTGGCCGTGAACGACATCGACGCCACGAAGATCATTTACGCCTCCAACAACGGTGACCTGTGGCTCACCAAGGAATCCCTCGACGCCAAGGACAACGGCGGCTTCATCGCCAGGAAGGACACGGTGTACAAGTGAGCCGCTTCGTCCTCCTCTCCCCCAGCGGCGACTTCGACGCAAAGCTGCGCGCCGCCGTCGCGCACGGCCTCCGCGGCACCGTGCAAACCATCGCGAGCGACATCCTCCCTGCAGGCCCGGCGGAACTGTTCGCCCTCCTCAGCCAGGAGCAGCCTGAAGTCCTCATCATCGGCCCGGACGTCCCCCATGAGGAAGCACTCAGGTTCGCCAAAGTCATCGATCTCCAACTTCCGGGCCTCAGCCTGGTCCTGGTCAGCGACGTCCAGCCTGAAGCCTTCCTGCACGCCATGCGCGCCGGTATCCGCGACATCATCAGCCCGCAGGCGGACCCCCGCCGAGATCCGGGTGCTGCTGGAACGTGCCTGCCAGTCCTTCGCCACCCGCCACCGGACCCCGGAAAGCCAGCAGACGGAAAACGGCGGCCAGGGCCTGGTGATCGGCGTCTTCTCGCCCAAGGGCGGGGTGGGCAAGACCACCCTGGCCACCAACATCGCCATCGGCCTGGGCCAGATCGCGCCGATGAGCGTGGTCATCGTGGACCTTGACCTCCAGTTCGGCGATGTCGCCTCCGGCCTCTACCTGAACCCGGAGCACACCGTCACCGATGCCGTCACCCCGGCCGCTGCCCAGGACTCCCTGGTCCTGAAGGCCTTCCTCACGGTGCACCCCGCCGGCATATACGCCCTGTGCGCCCCGCCGAACCCCGTGGACGCGGACCACATCACGCCGGAGCACGTCAGCCGGCTGCTCGAACAGCTTTCCCAGGAGTTCCAGTACGTCATCCTGGACACTGCTCCCGGCCTGCCCGAGATCGGCCTCGCCGCCATGGAACAGTGCACCGATGTGGTGTGGGTCAGCGCCATGGACATCCCCAGCCTCCGCGGCCTGCGCTCCGGCCTGGAAGTCCTCCGCCAGCTCCAGATCATGCCCGAGTCCCGCCACGTCGTCCTGAACATGGCCGACGCCAAAGCAGGCCTCAACGTCCAGGACGTCGAATCAACCATCGGCGCGCCCGTGGATGTCAGCGTCCCCCGTTCCCGTGCCATCGCCCTGTCCACCAACCGCGGCATCCCTGTCCTGCAGGAATCCAGGAAAGACCCGGCCGTGAAGAGCCTCCGCCAGCTGGTGGAGCGGTTCAACCCGGCCTGGCGTACGCAGACCCAGCGCAAGCTTCACCGAAGGGTGGTCATCTGATGAAGCTCTCCGAACGCATCAGCGCGGTCCAGAACCGCAACCAGGCTCCGGGTGCGGGCACGGCCGTGCTTGACCGGCCCGCCGCCGTCGAACCCATTCGTCCACCGGTCCCGACGGCGGACGCGCACCTTCCCGCGCAGCCCGCCGTCGCAATTTCAACGCACGACGCCGGCGCGCAGCAGGTGCCCAAGGCACCGGGCGTGGACGTTTTCGCAGCCATGAAGCTGCGGGCGGCTACCGCCCTTTTCGAACGGATGGGCGCGCGGTTCAACGACGCCGCCGTCACCGAGCAGGAGCTCCGCAGCACCGCCAAGGACGAGCTGACCCGCATCGTCGACGCCGAACAGGTGCCGCTGACACCGGAGGAACGCACGCGCCTGGTCCGCGACGTGGCGGACGACGTCCTCGGCTACGGCCCCCTCCAGCGCCTCCTCGACGATCCCGCCGTCACCGAAATCATGGTCAACCGCATGGACCAGATCTATGTGGAACGCGGCGGCCGGCTGACGCTCACGGACTACCGGTTCAGCTCGGAAGACCACCTGCGCAAAGTCATTGAACGGATCGTGTCCAGGGTGGGCCGCCGCATCGACGAGTCGTCCCCGTTGGTGGATGCCCGGCTGGAAGACGGATCCCGCGTCAATGCGGTCATCCCACCACTCGCCGTGGGCGGTTCCTCGCTGACCATCCGAAAGTTCAGCAAGGTTCCGCTGACGGTCCGCAACCTTATCGACTTCGGCACCCTCACCCCGGAAATGGCCGAACTGCTCAACGCCTGCGTGAAGGCGAAGCTGAACATCATCGTCTCCGGCGGTACCGGCACCGGCAAGACCACCCTCCTCAATGTCCTTTCCTCCTTCCTGCCCGCCGACGAGCGCATCGTCACCATCGAAGACGCGGTGGAACTGCAGATCCAGCAGCAGCATGTGGTCCGCCTCGAAAGCCGGCCGCCGAATACTGAGGGCAAGGGCGAGGTCACCATTCGCGAGCTGCTCCGCAACTCACTGCGCATGCGCCCTGACCGGATCGTGGTGGGTGAGGTCCGCGGCGGCGAATCGCTGGACATGCTCCAGGCTATGAACACCGGCCACGACGGATCCCTCTCTACGGTGCATTCCAACTCCCCCCGCGACGCCGTGGCCCGCCTGGAAACGCTGGTGCTGATGGCCGGCATGGACCTGCCCCTGCGCGCCATCCGCGAACAGATTGCCTCCGCCGTGAACCTGATCGTCCAGATCTCCCGCATGCGTGACGGGTCCCGCCGCATCACCCATGTCACCGAGGTGCAGGGCATGGAAGGCGACATCGTCACCCTCCAGGACGCCTTCGTCTTCGACTACTCAGCCGGCGTCGACGCGCAGGGACGCTTCCTCGGAAAGCCTGTCGCCACCGGCATCCGGCCCCGTTTCATCGACCGGTTCGAGGACCTTGGCATCCACGTATCCCCCGCAGTTTTCGCCGGGCCCCTCACCGGTGCTGAGACGCAGGGGCGGCACTGATGATCCTTGCCATTGGCGCCGCCATCCTGCTGGCAGCTATCTGCCTTCTTGGGGTAGCCGTTCTCCTGCCGAGCGCCCCTACTGTGCCGCTGGACCGCCGTCGTCCGTTCGAGCCCGAGCCGCCGTCCTCCCTGACCAGGTTCGCGCTTTCCGCCGTCCGTTCCTTTGAACGCCTGCTTGCCGGACGGAACATCAGCCTGTTCTCCCGCCCCCAACTCGAGAACGCCGGCCTGCGCTTGAGCCAGGCCGAGTTCTTCCTGCTGGTGGGCATCGGCTCCGGCCTCGGCATGCTGGTGGGGACCGTCACCATCAACCCCCTGGTGGGGCTCCTCCTCGCATTCCTCGCCCCGTTTGTGGGCAAGGTGGTGCTCGGTTTCCTCGCGGGCAAGCGCAGGGCGGCCTTCGACGGTCAGCTGGGCGACACCCTCCAGCTCCTCTCCGGCGGCCTGCGGGCCGGGCACAGCATCCTGCGCGCCATCGACGCCGCTGCCGCGGAATCCCAGAAACCCACGTCGGAGGAGATGCGGCGGGTCATCACCGAAGCCAGCCTCGGCCGGGACCTGTTGGCAGCCCTCAACGACACCGCAGACCGGATGAAGAACGAGGACTTCGTCTGGATCTCGCAGGCCATCCAGATCAACCGCGAGGTGGGCGGCAACCTTGCGGACGTGCTGGACCAGGTCAACGAAACCATCCGCGAGCGCGCAGAGATCAAGGGCCACATCAAGGCGCTGGCCGCCGAAGGCAAATTCTCCGCGTACATCCTGATCGCCATGCCGTTCGGGATCGTGGCCATGCTGCTCGCCGTCAGCCCCAATTACATGAACTCCATGTTCACGCATCCGCTCGGGTGGGCCATGATCGTCGCCTCCTTCGTACTGATGACCGTTGGTGCCTTGTGGATGCGCAAGATCATCGACCTGAAGTTCTGAGAAAGCCATGAACCCGACAATCCTCCTCTCCCTGCTTCTGGTCTGCGTCCCCCTCGGCGCCGTCGCTTGGTCCGTCCTCACGGCCGACAGGCAGGGCCGGGCCGCCGTCACCAACCTCTTGGCCCGTGGAGCGGCGCCCACTTCTCCAGCCGCGGATTACAAACCCGGCCTCCTGGAAGGAATTGGCAGGCGCCTGACTCCCCCCACTTATGTGGCTTTCCTGGACCGGCTGCTCGCGCTGGCCGGCCGCCCGGCATCCATGCCGCTGGGCAAGGTCCTGGGGTCCAAGCTCGCACTGGGACTGGCCGGCGTGGGCATCGGCCTCTACCTGACGGCCACTGGCAGCACTCCCCCGATGAAGCTGGCCGGCCTCTTTGTCCTGTTCCTGGGGTACTTCATCCCGGATCTCCTCCTCTACAGCAAGGGCCAGGAGCGCCAGAAGACCATGCAGCTGGAACTGGCCAACACGCTGGACCAGATGCTGATCTCGGTGGAGGCGGGCCTCGGCTTCGAGGGGGCCATGGCCAGGGCGGGCGATAACGGTAAGGGACCGTTGGCCGAGGAGCTGGTGCGCACGCTGCAGGACATGCAGGTGGGACGCAGCCGCCGCGAGTCCTACACGGCGCTGGCAGCGCGGACCAACATTCCCGAACTCCGCAGTTTTGTGCAGGCGGTAGTGCAGGCGGACACCTACGGCATCGCCATCAGCAGGGTGCTGCGGGTGCAGGCCAAAGTCATGCGCGTCAAAAGGCGCCAGCGGGCCGAGGAAAAGGCCATGAAACTGCCCGTGATGATTCTGTTCCCGCTGCTCTTCTTCATTTTCCCGGTCCTTTTCATCGCCATTCTGGGCCCGGCCGTCATCAATACTGTGGTCACTTTCGCCGGGCAATAGCTGCCTTGGGAACTGCTGAAGGATCACGCAAGGTTTACACAGGATCAGCTGAAATTGAACACCGCAAGAATTCCAGGAAGTAGCCTTGAACAATGCACAGTCACGATTCCGGCACCAGCGCAGGAGGCCCGGTTCCGGGTCCGCTGCCCGCCGGAATCCCCCCGGACCGGGTCACCTCAGGCGGGAGCATCTCCCCAGGGATGACTCCGCCGGGACAGTCGGCTCCACCCCAGGAAGTGGTGGAACTCTTGCCGCTGGTTGACGCTGCCGTGCTGGCGGAACTGGAGGAAGAACTCGCCGGTACCGGCATGGCCCAGCGCTTCGCCAGGGATTACGCCGCCCTGTGGGACCAGCGCTGCTCACGCCTTGCGTCCGCAGTTCAGCGGCACGACGGCGACTCCGCACTGGATGCCGCCATCAGCCTGAAGATCAGCTCTGCCATGGTGGGCGGGCTGCGCCTTGCCAGGCTGGCTGAGCTGCTCGAAGCCGTGATCCGCAGCGGTGACTTCGGCCAGGGCAAGGTGCTGATGGAACGGGTTGCCCAGGACGGCAGCCTGACCGTCACGGAACTCCGCAGCACCTTCATCCTGGAAACCGGCTAGGACCCCCGGGCTGCCTGGCTGGCGCCAGCCGGTAACCAACCCCGCGGACTGTCTGCAGCCACCGGGGCGCCACCTGGTCTTCCTTGAGCTTCCGGCGCAGGTTTCCGATGTGGACCTCAACAGCCCGTTCGTCCGATTCGCTGATGTAGGCGTCCTCGTCGTAGTACTCCCCGCGGACCGCCCGGACCAGGTCCGGTCGCGTGCACACGGCACCGCCGCCCTTCAGCAGCACGTGCAGCAGATCAAATTCGCTGCGGGTGAGGGCCAGTTGTCCACCATCAACCTCCACGATGCGGGTGCGGGTGTTCAGTACCAGTCCGTTGTGCTGCAGGACCGCAGGGTTCTGCTGGTGCATTACCGGGACAGCTACAGGCGGTGCCCACATGGTGGGGGCCGATTTGTGTGCACCGATCTCCTGCCGCGGCCTGCGCATCATGGCCGAGACCCTGGCCCGCAGTTCCCTGGGCCTGAACGGCTTGGCGATGTAGTCATCTGCCCCGGCATTCAGCGCGGAGAGCAGGTCCGGTTCCTCTGTCCTGCCGGTCAGCATGACCACATACGCGTTGCTGAAATGCCGGATGCGCCGGAGAACTTCAAATCCGTCAATGTCCGGCAAGCCGATGTCCAGCGTGACCACGCTGGCCTGTTTGCTGCGGACCACTTCCACCCCGGCACGGCCGTCATTTGCCGTATGCACCTCGAAGCCGGCCTGGCTGAGAACCCCTTCCAGGAGGTTCCGCACATCCGCATCATCTTCGATTACTACAGCCACACCTAGTTCGTCGTCCATTACTGTCCCTGAGCCAGGCGGAGATGGCCCCCCTCATCGGCCCAGCGCCAATGCCATACCCGCTCCAACCATTTATACGCTACTAGTAAGTCCAGCTGATGACATCTCCCTCAATACTGGTATTCGAAAGTCAATTATTATGACAAGGCGTGTGCATTACCGGATGGAAAGGGCGTGGGTGACAGTGGACAGAAGGAATTCGGCGGCGCATCGTGCCCTCGCCGGGACGGTAACCGAGGGGAGCCTGGACACCCTTTATGGCTGATTCCCTTATTCAGCGCGGACCTGCGCGCTTCTTCCGCGGATTGGGGACCCGTTCACAGGTGGCGCTGTGCCAGTTGCCGCTGACGCTGTTGGTGGCGGCGCTCGCATTTGCCACACCGTTCGCCTGGCCGGTACTGCTGCACAGCACGCCTTTCATGGCAGGCATTGTCCTGCACGCGCTTCTTTTCCTTGCCTGCTTCCTGGTGCCGTGGGAGCGGCTCGAGCACCGCCCGTACCTGCTGATTCCGGTCCTGGACTTTGCCGCCGTCGGGTTGCTGCGCAACGGTGCCGCACCACTGCTGCCGGGCCTGGCGGTGCTGGTGGTGTTCCCGGTGATCTGGCTGTCCGCCTCCGGCATGCAGGCACGCAGCGGGCTGATACTGAGCTTTGCCGGGCCGCTGTTCATCATGCTTCCCTCTGCCCTGGAACGGCTGCCGCACTGGACGGCGGCGGACATCACCACGGTGTTCCTCTTCCCGCTGATGATGCTGGCCGTGTCCCTGGCCATCCGGTTCGCCAGCTCCGGGCTGCGGGTCCAGCAACGTGAGCTGGCGAGGAAAGACGCTGAGCTGCGTTCGCTGCTGCACCAAAGCCGGGAACGGGAGGAACTGCTCCAAACGGTACTGGACGCCACGGACGTCGGGATTGCCGCCGTCGACCGTTCCGGGAACTTCCTGGTCTCCAACAACCGGCAACGGACCTTCCGCCGGTTAACGGGCGCGGACGACGCCGTTGCCGGGCAGGGAAACCAGCTGGTCTTTGGCCAGGACAAAACCACGCTGTTGCCGGCAGACAGGCGTCCCATCAGCAGGGCAATCGCCGGCGAATCCTTCTCCGACTACCTCGTGTGGGCCGGGGAGGGTCCGGAGCAGCGGGCGGTGTCCACCGCTGCCCGGCCGCTGGTTTCCGAGGACGGCCGGCTCACCGGTGCCGTAGTGGTGTACAACGACGTGACGGGCTGGGTGGAGGCCCTGGCCGCGAACCAGGAGCTGGTGTCCAACGTCTCGCACGAGTTCAAATCACCGCTGAACTCCATCATCGGCAACGTCGACTTGGTCCTGGACGAAGTCGCCGCCCTGCCGCCCCACCTGGTCCGGCGGTTGGAAGTGGTGCAAAGGAACTCCGAGCGGCTGCTCGCCCTCGTTTCGGACCTTTCCGCCACCGCTTCGACCGCGCTGAACGTCCACCCGAAACGGACAGACCTGGCCAGCGTGGTGGACACCAGCATCGGCTCCGCCCAGGCCCTGGCCCAACAGTCCGGGATCGAGCTCGCTGCTGACGTACCGGCACCGCTGTGGGCCTACGCCGACCCCCTGCGCATCGGCCAGGCACTCGACAACCTCGTGTCGAACGCCATCAAATACTCGCCCGACGGCGGCAGGATCAGTATCCGTGCACAGCCCGGCGGCCGCTGGGTGCAGCTCAGCGTCAGCGATACCGGGATGGGCCTGGGCGCACTGGACTCGGCCCGGGTCTTCCAGCGATTCTTCCGCACCGAGGCCGCCCGCAGCGCATCTATCGCGGGCGCCGGGCTTGGCCTGTCCATCACCAAGATGATCGTGGAAGGGCACGGCGGCACCATCTCCTGCGAGAGCGTCAAGGGCGAGGGAAGTACGTTCACCCTCACCTTGCCGGCGGATGGGCCAACGGCTGCGTCCCAGGAACCGGCGGTTTAGTGTTCCCGCCGTGCCCGGGTAAGTTCGGCCCGGGCCAGCAGTTCACTGCCTGACGGGTAGGCCACCTCCTCGAACACCAAGGGATGCGGGGCGGCCAGGACGGACTTGGCGTCGCGCTTCTGTGCCAGCAACCGCTGGTACAGCCACCCGGGTTCCACGGCTCCCTCCCCCACATACAGGGCCGACCCGATCAGGGCCCTGACCATGTTGTGGCAGAAGGCGTCGGCCTGCACCGTGGCCACGATGGCGCCGTCGTCACTGCGGGCAAATTCGAAGCGCTGCAGTTCCCGGATGGTGGTGGCACCTTCACGGGGCTTGCAGAAGGAGAGGAAGTTCTGCAGGCCCAGCAGCCGCGAGGCTCCCTCATTCAGCAACTCCACGTCCAGCGGACTCTTGTGCCACAGCGTGAAAGAGCGCTCCAGCGGATCCCACAGTTCCGGGCCGTCAGCGATCCGGTAGCTGTAACGGCGCCACAGCGCCGAGAAGCGCGCATCGAAACCTGGCGGTGCCGGTGTGATCCCGCGAACCTGCACGGCGCCGGTCAGGTCTCCCAGCACGCGGTTCAGTGCCCCGCGCAGCCTGCGCGTCATCGCGACGGCGGGGTCGAGTTCATGCCCCCGGGCCATCCCCTGCCACTCGCTTTCCGCGAGGTCGAGGTGCACCACCTGGCCACGGGCGTGCACACCGGCGTCGGTGCGCCCGGCCACCGTCACCCGAACCGAGCGGCGCACCAGCAGCTCAAGGGCCTCTTCCAGAACGCCCTGGACCGTGCGGCGTCCCGGCTGCAGGGCCCACCCGCTGAACGGGCCGCCGTCATACGACAGGTCCAGCCGGATACGCAAAAACCCGCCGCCCCCCAATACGGGGGCCGCGGGTTTTTGGTGGTTCATAGACTCAAGTCTATGCGAAGAAAATCAGCGAATTACTTCGCGTCCTTCTCTTCGGCAGGAGCTTCCTCAGCGGCCGGAGCCTCTTCGGTTGCAGCTTCGTCTGCGGCCGGTGCCTCTTCGGTAGCGGCAGCTTCCTCAGCTGCGGGAGCTTCCTCAGCAACGGGTGCTTCCTCAGCGGCCGGAGCAGCCTTGTCAGCATCGCGCTTGGCAGCAGCAGTAGCTTCAGCAACTACGGCCTGCTTGGCGGAAACCGGCTCGAGAACCAGTTCGATGACAGCCATGGGAGCGTTGTCGCCCTTGCGGTTGCCGATCTTGGTGATGCGGGTGTAGCCGCCATCGCGGTTCTCCACTGCCTGGGCGATGTCGGTGAACAGCTCGTGGACGACGCCCTTGTTGCTGATCAGGCCGAGAACCCGGCGGCGGGAAGCGAGGTCGCCGCGCTTGGCGAAGGTGACCAGGCGCTCTGCATACGGCTTCAGGCGCTTGGCCTTGGTCACCGTGGTGGTGATCCGCTTGTGCTCGAACAGTGCTGCTGCCAGGTTCGCGAGCATGAGGCGCTCGTGAGCCGGGCCGCCGCCGAGGCGCGGACCCTTAGTGGGGGTAGGCATAATTGTTTCTCCTCATGTGGAAGCCGTTGGGCGGCACACCGTGGTGCTGCCCGCCGGCCAAGGTCTGGTTTAGAGTTCGTCGTCGCCGAAGGCGGCGTCGTCCTCTTCGATTGCTGCGGCGCGTGCTGCGAGGTCAAAACCGGGAGGCGAGTCCTTGAGGGACAGGCCCAGTTCAACCAGCTTTGCCTTGACCTCGTCAATGGACTTCGCACCGAAGTTACGGATGTCCATCAGGTCAGCCTCGGAGCGGGCAACGAGTTCACCCACGGTGTGGATGCCCTCACGCTTGAGGCAGTTGTAGGAGCGGACGGTGAGGTCCAGATCCTCGATCGGCAGTGCCATGTCGGCTGCCAGGGCAGCGTCGGTGGGCGACGGGCCGATCTCGATACCTTCAGCTGCGGTGTTCAGCTCACGGGCCAGACCGAACAGTTCCACCAGGGTGGTACCTGCGGAAGCAACAGCATCGCGCGGGGCGATGGCCTGCTTGGTCTCGACGTCGACAATCAGCTTGTCGAAGTCGGTGCGCTGCTCAACACGGGTTGCTTCCACGCGGAAAGTAACCTTCAGCACCGGCGAGTAGATGGAGTCGACCGGGATACGGCCGATCTCTGCGTCGCCGGACTTGTTCTGAGCTGCCGAAACGTAGCCGCGGCCGCGCTCGATGGTCAGTTCGAGTTCGAACTTGCCCTTCGAGTTCAGCGTGGCAATGTGCAGATCCGGGTTGTGGAATTCGACGCCGGCCGGCGGAGCGATGTCCGCGGCGGTGACGACTCCGGGGCCCTGCTTGCGCAGGTAAGCCACAACAGGCTCGTCGTGCTCGGAGGAAACCGACAGGCTCTTGATGTTCAGGATGATCTCAGTGACATCTTCCTTGACACCCGGAACCGTGGTGAACTCGTGCAGCACGCCATCGATCCGGATGCTGGTTACAGCGGCACCGGGGATGGAGGAGAGCAGGGTACGGCGGAGGGAGTTGCCGAGGGTGTAGCCGAAGCCCGGTTCCAGCGGTTCGATGATGAAACGCGAACGGTTTTCGGAGACTACCTCTTCGGAGAGGGTGGGGCGCTGTGCAATGAGCACTTAGGTTTCCTTTCGGCGAGCATCCGCTATATGACGCAACACAGGTGGTGGAAATTCGGTCTGAGACTTAACGCGCTGGGCTTGCCCGGCCCATTGCTGGTCCGGGCAAGCTCTGCGGCGGAAAGACTTAGACGCGGCGGCGCTTCGGCGGGCGGCAGCCGTTGTGCGCTGCGGGGGTGACGTCCTGGATGGAGCCAACCTCGAGGCCTGCGGCCTGCAGCGAACGGATTGCGGTTTCGCGTCCGGAACCCGGTCCCTTGACGAAAACGTCTACCTTGCGCATGCCGTGCTCCTGCGCACGCTTTGCGGCGGCTTCGGCAGCCATCTGGGCAGCGAACGGGGTGGACTTACGCGAGCCCTTAAAGCCAACCTCACCAGAGGAAGCCCAGGAAATAACAGCGCCGGTCGGATCCGTGATGGAAACGATGGTGTTGTTAAAGGTGCTCTTGATGTGCGCCTGGCCGAGCGCGATATTCTTCTTGTCCTTCTTACGCGGCTTGCGGACGGCGCCACGAGTCTTTGGGGGCATTTCTTCTCCTACAGAAAGTTATTGGGGAAAGCTCCGTTAATCCCGACGGGGATTTTAACGGGCCTTCTTCTTGCCGGCGACGGTACGCTTCGGGCCCTTGCGGGTACGGGCGTTGGTCTTCGTACGCTGACCGCGTACGGGCAGGCCCTTGCGGTGGCGCAGGCCTTCGTAGCTGCCGATTTCAACCTTGCGGCGGATGTCGGCTGCTACTTCGCGGCGAAGGTCACCCTCAACCTTGTAGTTGCCTTCGATGTAGTCACGCAGCTCAACCAGCTGGGCATCAGTCAGGTCCTTGACGCGGACGTCAGCGCTGATGCCAGTGGCAGCCAGGGTTTCGTGTGCACGGGTCTTACCCACGCCGTAGATGTAAGTAAGCGCAATTTCCAGCCGCTTTTCGCGGGGAATGTCTACGCCAGCGAGACGAGCCATAGTGGCAGTACTCCTTGAATAAACCGGAGGTCGTAGGCAGTACACCCGCACATTACGTACGGCCCCAGCCTCCGACCGGGGGTTAGCTGTCCGGACTCGTTAGAGCTCATGTTCCAGATCAGCTTGTGCTGCCTTTATTTACTTGCGTGGGTTAGCAACCCAGGGTTTCCTTCAGGGAAGGAAATTAGCCCTGGCGCTGCTTGTGGCGCGGGTTCTCGCAGATCACCATGACCCGGCCGTTACGGCGGATCACTTTGCACTTTTCGCAGATCTGCTTGACGCTCGGCTTGACCTTCATGGCATTCCTTTGCGTGTGGCAGTGGTCAACTGGAGCGGCGTTCAGTTCGCACTGAAGCCGCCCAGCAATTTACTTGTAGCGGTAGACGATACGACCACGGGTGAGGTCGTACGGGCTCAGCTCCACCACTACGCGGTCCTCCGGGAGGATCCTGATGTAGTGCTGACGCATCTTTCCAGAGATGTGTGCCAGAACGATGTGCTTGTTGGTGAGCTCAACGCGAAACATCGCGTTAGGCAGCGCCTCGGTCACAACGCCTTCGATCTCAATGACCCCGTCCTTCTTGGCCATACCCTCCGCTAACTGTTGTTGCCGCAGCCCTGCCGGATTGCACCGGGCATGGCCACGAACGTTTTTGTTGGATCGATTGTCATCAGCGGGCCCAAAAGGGCGTGGCAGTCCAGACAACCAACAAGCAACACTACGCCATTTGGCAGCGAAAGTTAAATCCAGCCATGCTAGCGCATCTGCCCGCCGTACGCACCATAGTGGCCCGCCTGGGTACTGACCGGTTCCGCGCTTGCCACACCGTCCAGGATGGCCAGGCGTACGACGTCGGCTGCCGTACTTTGCAGGGTGACGAGGCTCAGCTGGCGGGCGGCTTCGTCCGAGCGGTCCAGGGCCGAGGCTCCGGTTGCGAGGCAAAACACCGTGTCCCCGTCCGCCAGGGTGTGCGATGGATTGAGGGCCCGCGCGATCCCGGCATGGGAGGCGGCAGCAGTCCGCCTGCACTCCGCCACATCGAGCATGGCATTGGTGGCGACCACGATGAGCGTGGTGTTCAGCGGTCCCTGGCTGGCTTCCGCCCCACCAGCCGAAGCCCTCGGCGTGCTCGCTCGTTCCTCGCTTAGACGCACGCTGCCGGGCTCCGCCAGCTGGGTCGTTGTGCCGAAAGGAAGTCCCAGTGCGTTGACTATGGCCAGCGCTCCGACAACCACGCCGTTCTCCAGCGTGGCCGAAGCCGTGCCGACTCCGCCCTTGAACTGCCCCCTGCCGATGAGCGCTCCGGTGCCGGCTCCGACGTTGCCGCGTTCGACGACGTGCCCCTCCGGACGTGCCGCAGCCGCCGCCGTCGCCGCGTAGCCCATGTCCGGCGTCGGACGCGCCGAAAAGTCGCCTCCCCTGCCCAGGTCGAAGATCGCCGCGGCCGGGACGATGGGCACCACTCCCCCGGAAACGGCGAAGCCGCGGCCATCCTCCTCGCACCACCGCTGCGCCCCGGCGGCGGAAGCCAAGCCGTAGGCGCTGCCTCCGGTCAGCACCACCGCATCCACCTGCTGGACCAGGGTGGTGGGGTCCAAAGCGTCGGTCTCGTGGGTTGCCGGGCCGCCGCCCTGGACCTCCACCGAGCCCACGGTACCGCGGGGCGGCAGGACCACCGTCACTCCCGTCAGCCAGCCGTCGCCGGCTTTCTGGACATGGCCTACCCGGATACCGGGCACATCGGTAAGTGCTCCCATGCCCCTATTCTCCCCTCAGGTCGCGCGCCCCTGACGCATAGGCAAACTTTATGCGAGACTGCAATCAACACAGCGTTAACGGGCGAGGAAGCCTTGGATAACAGTCCTCTCACAAGGGCAAAGGCGGGTTTCAGCGCCCTGACGGTCTGGTGTAGTAGTCCCTAGATCCAGCCAGGGCCCGCCACAAGCAGGCTCCCAACCCGGGAGAGACACGCATGACCCGTCAACTCGCCCCGCATCCCTCTGCCAGGCCCGGCGGGCCGCCAGGGCAGCCAGCGAAAGTCCCACGGCGACGGTGGACCGCCCGGAGCCGCCGCGACTTCTTTGTCTTCCTTGCCATGGCGTTGCCCAACCTGGTGCTGATCGCCGTCTTCACGTACCGGCCGCTGTTCAGCAATATCTACTACTCCACCCTGGACTGGACGTTGGGCTCCCCCTCCGCCACCGTTGTGGGGCTCGGCAACTACGTCACGTTCTTCACCAGCAATGATGCGCCGAAGGTCCTGGGCACTACGGCCGTGTTCACCCTGGTCACGGTGGGCGGCTCCATGATCCTGGGATTGCTGGTGGCGCTGGCGTTGAACGCCAGGATTCGGGGCACCACGTTCGCCCGGTCCGCAGTCTTTGCCCCCTACGTCCTTTCCGGCGTTGGCGTGGGCCTGGTGTGGCTGTTCATCTTTGATCCCGGCTACGGCGTCCTGGCCTGGCTGCTCCGGGGCATCGGGCAGCAGAGCCCGCAGTGGATCAACGATCCCCAGCTGTCGCTGGTCATGGTGATCCTGGTCTACGTGTGGAAGAACCTGGGGTACTGCGCGGTGGTGTACCTCGCCGGGCTGCAATCCCTGCCTACGGAAGTAATGGAGGCGGCATCCCTCGATGGTGCCAACGGATTCCGCCGTTTCGTCAGCATCTCGCTGCCGCTGCTCTCGCCCACCACGTTCTTCCTCCTCATCACTACGTTGCTCAGCTCGCTGCAGGCGTTCGACCTGATCAGGATTATGACGCCGCTGGGCGCCGGCACCAGCACGTTGATCTACGAGGCATACCTCCAGGCCTTCGGCGCCTACAACAGGGCAGGCTATTCGGCAGCCATCTCCGTAGTCCTGTTTGCGATCCTCTTGGTCATCACGGTGCTCCAGCTGCGGTTCGTGGAACGAAAGGTTCACTACTCATGACGTCCCTATCGCCGGTGAGCCCGGACCCCACCGCCCCAGCCGTCTCAGCGCCGGACCCAGGCCTTCGCCGCGACAGGCCGCTTTCCCGCCGCAACCTGATCCAGACAATAGTGGGCGGCTACCTGCCACTGATCATCGCCACCTTGGTGGTGTTCCTCCCCCTGCTGTGGATGGTGCTCAGCTCCTTCAAACAGTCTGGCGAGATTGTCACCACCAACCTGAAGATCCTCCCGGAGGGCCTGAACCTGGAGAACTACCGGACCGCTATGACCACAGTCCCGTTCGGGCAGTTCTTCCTGAACAGCACCATCGTCACCCTGGCCGGGGCCACCATCAAGGTACTGCTGGCTATCCTGACGGCATACGCCTTGGTCTTTGTCCGCTTCCCGTTCCGGAACTTCATCTTCCTGCTGATCCTGGTGGCCCTCATGGTGCCGCCGCAGGTTTCCATCCTGCCCAACTTCATCCTCATCGCGGGGATCGGTGGCAAGAACACCCTGTGGGGGATCATCCTCCCCGGCCTGGGCACTGCGTTCGGGACTTTCCTGCTGCGCCAGCACTTCCGGACCCTGCCGGCCTCAATCCTGGAATCGGCCGAGATGGACGGTGCCGGGCACTGGCGCCGACTCTGGCAGATCGTGGTCCCTGTCTCCGTTCCCTCAATCGCCACGGTAGCCCTGGTGACCATCGTGACCGAATGGAACGACTACATCTGGCCACTCATCATCACGGACCGACCGGAAACCATGACCCTGCCGGTGGGCCTGACCTTGCTGCAGAACAACGAGAGCAACGCCGCCGGGTGGGGCGTCCTGATGGCCGGCGCGGTCCTCGTCATCGTCCCCATCCTGATCGTTTTCGCTGCGCTGCAGCGCTACATCGTGGCGGGCCTCACCCAGGGCAGCGTGACCGGCTAAGGCGCCGGCCGCCGTCGTACTTCCCAACCTTGGGTACTCCAACCCTTCCGCAGGCAACAACCGAAAGGAACCGTTATGACACTTCATCTGGACCGGAGGCATTTCCTGGGCCTGGCAGGCGTCACCGCCTCTGCCGCTGCTTTGGCCGCATGCGGCGGACCCTCGACAACAGGCGGTGGCCAAGCCACATCCCAGGCAGCCGACATCGACTTCAGCGGCGTGAAGCCTGCGGCCAAGATCGACTTCTGGTCCAGCCACCCGGGCCAGTCACAGGAGGTTGAGAAGAGCCTGATCGGGAAGTTCCAGGCCAAGAACCCCGGCATCACCGTCAACCTGGTCACTGCCGGGGCCAACTACGAGGAAATCGCACAGAAGTTCCAGACCGCTCAGGCCGCCAAGTCCGGCCTCCCCGGCGTTGTGGTGCTTTCCGACGTGTGGTGGTTCCGGTACTACACCAACGGCAGCATCATTCCCGTGGACAGCCTCACCAAGCAGCTGGACATGAAAATGGACGACTTCCAGCAGTCGCTGGTCAACGACTACAAGTACGACGGCAAGCAGTGGGCCCTCCCCTACGGCCGTTCCACGCCGCTGTTCTACTACAACAAGGACCACTTCGCCGCGGCCGGACTACCGGACCGGGCGCCCAAGACATGGCAGGAATTCGCCGAGTGGGCGCCCAAGCTAAAGGCAAGCTCCGGCGCCCAGTACGCCTACATCTACCCTGCACTGGCAGGGTATGCGGGTTGGACGCTGCAGAACATGCTCTGGGGCTGGGGCGGTGGCTGGTCCAAGGACTGGGACATCACCTGCGACTCCAGCGAAGCCGTGGCCGCACTGCAGTGGGCCCAGGACTCCATTTACAAGGACAAGTGGGCCGGCGTCTCCTCAAAGGAAGCAGCTGACGACTTCTCCGCGGGCCTGACCTCGACCACCATTTCCTCCACCGGCTCGCTGCTGGGAATCCTGAAGTCGGCAAAGTTCAATGTGGGCGTCGGTTTCCTGCCCGGCGGCCCAAAGGCAGAAACCAACGTTTGCCCCACGGGCGGCGCCGGCCTGGGCATCCCCAGCGGCATCAGCAAGGAGGAACAGCTCGCTGCGGGCATGTTCCTGGACTTTGTCACCCAGCCGGAGAGCACTGCGCAGTTCTCCTCCGCCACCGGCTACATGCCCACCCGCAAGTCGGCTGACATGGCAGCAGTGCTGGCCAAGACACCCCAGATCAAGACAGCCATGGACCAGCTCGCGGTAACCAAGGTCCAGGACAATGCCCGGGTGTTCCTGCCGGGCGCCGACCAGGAAATGGCCAAGTCCGCAGCGAAAATCCTTACCCAGCAGGGCGACGTCAAGTCCACCATGGCGGATCTGAAGACCACGCTGCAGGGCATCTACGACAAGGACGTGAAGCCCAAGCTGAAGTCCTGACGCACGGCTTTTGCGGGCGCAGGGCAGCCCCATTGCTTAATCTATCGATATTCGATAGCCTTCCATTGTTATTCGATATGGGAGATGCAATGGGAAAAATGACGGTCCTTGCCCTGCGCGTGGTCATCGCGATGGTCCTGGCAGGTTCACTGTTCGTTCAGGTGCGGATGGTGCCGCTGTTGTCCGCCGATTTGCAAGAGGCCGGCGCACCGAACGGCGCGCGTTTGGGCTTTCTGGCCATTGTGGTGCTGGGCATTGCCTGCGTGCAGGTCACCGCCGTGTGTGTCTGGCGGTTGCTGACCATGGTGCGCCGCGGGACGGTCTTCTCGCAGGGGGCCTTCCGGTACGTGGACGTGATCTTCGGTGCCGTCTCCGCCGCCTCCGCCTTGGTGTTCGGGCTGGCAGTCCTGCTGGCACCGGGGGACGTTGCGCCCGGCGTCGTCCTTTTGGTCTGCGGTGCGGCACTGATGGTGGCCGGCGTGGCACTCATCGTCCTGGTGCTGCGGACGCTGCTGGCCCAGGCAGTGGCACGGGACGCAGAGGCCACGCACCTGCGCACCGAACTCGACGAGGTCATCTGATGCCCATCATCGTGGACATCGATGTGGTCCTGGCCCGGCGCAAGATGTCAGTAGGGGCCTTGGCCGAACGTGTGGGCATCACGCCGGCAAACCTGGCCGTACTCAAGAACGGCCGGGCAAAGGCAGTCCGGTTCACCACACTGGAAGCGCTCTGCGAAGTCCTGGAGTGCCAGCCCGGCGACCTGCTGCGCTGGGTGCCCGGGGACTGCCCCGCCGACGCTGACTCCGACGATGGGACCGCCGGGGCACGTAGGCCGATCCCCCACTCCCCCAACTGAGTAGCAGCAGATGTCCTTCTGGAGTGTCAAAACGACATCTGCTGCTACTCACGTTGGGCTACGGGATGGGTACCGGGGTGACGCCGAGCGGCACGAGGTGCTCCGCACCGCCGTCGGGAGCCGAGAGCACCCAGATGCCCTTGTCGTGGACCGCAACGGAATGCTCCCACTGGCAGGAACGCTGGCCGTCCGTGGTCACCACGGTCCAGTCATCCTCGAGTACGGCGGTCTCAATGCCGCCGCGGACCAGCATGGGCTCGATGGCAAGGCACAGGCCCGGCTTGATCTTGGGCCCGCGGTGGTTGGTGCGGTAGTTCAGCACGTCCGGCGCCATGTGCATCTCGGAGCCGATGCCGTGCCCCACGTAGTCCTCCAGGATGCCCAGCGGCTTCCCGGGCACGGACGAAACGTAGTCGTCGATGGCAGCGCCGATGTCCCCCACGTGCGTGCCGGTGGCCAACGCCGCGATCCCGCGCCACATCGCCGCCTGCGTGACGTCGGAAAGGCGCTGGTCCTCCGGGTCTGCGGTGCCCACGATGACGGTCCGCGCCGAATCCGAGTGCCACCCGTTCACGATCGCGCCGCCGTCGATGGAGATGATGTCGCCGTCCTGCAGGACCCTGCCGCCGGGGATGCCGTGCACCACTTCGTCGTTCACGGACGTGCAGATGGTGGCCGGGAAGCCGTGGTAGCCAAGGAAGTTGGACTTCGCGCCCGCGTCGCTGAGGACCGCGGCGAAGACGTCGTCCAGGTTCTTGGTGGTCACGCCGGGGGCGGCCGCAGCCGCGGCGGCGTCCAGAGCCCGGCTCAGGACGAGGCCTGCCTCGTGCATGGTGCGCATCTGGGCGTTGTTCTTGAATTCGATGCGGGGCTGGCCGAAGGCCATGGTGTGTCCTTTCAAATGGCTGAGGCCCCTCCCGGGATGCCGGGAGGAGCCTCGAATAACCAGTGGCCTGGAATCAGGCCGCCTGTGCGGCCTTGATGGCCTGCATGACGCGGTCGGTCACTTCGTCGATGGGGCCGATGCCGTCCACCTGGGTGAGGATGCCGCGTTCCGCGTACTTCGCCACCACGGCTTCGGTCTGCTCGTGGTACAGGTCAAGGCGGTGGCGGATGACGGCTTCGTTGTCGTCGCTCCGGCCCGTTTCCTTGGCCCGGCCCAGAAGGCGGTGCACCAGTTCCTCATCGTCTGCGGTGAGCTGCAGGACGACGTCGAGCTTCTCCTCGTTCTTGGCGAGGATCTCGTCAAGGTAGTCCACCTGGGCGGTGGTACGGGGGTAGCCGTCCAGCAGGAAGCCGGATTCGACGTCGGACTCGCTGAGGCGGTCGCGGACCATCTTGTTGGTCACGCTGTCCGGAACGAAGTCTCCGTTGTCCATGTACTTCTTGGCCTCGATGCCAAGCGGCGTTTCGCCTTTTACATTGGCACGGAAGATGTCGCCGGTGGAGATTGCCACAACGCCGAGGCGCTCCGAAATCCGCTCCGCCTGCGTTCCTTTTCCGGAACCGGGAGGTCCAATAATCAGCATTCTCGTCATCGCAAAAGCCCTTCGTAGTGACGTTGTTGTAGCTGCGCATCAATCTGCTTAACGGTCTCCAACCCAACGCCCACCATGATCAGGATCGAGGTGCCACCGAACGGGAAGTTCTGGTTCGCGTTGATCAGTACCAGTGCCACCAGCGGGATCAGTGCCACAAAGCCCAAGTAGAGGGCGCCGGGCAGCGTGATCCGTGAGAGCACGTACTGCAGGTAATCCGCGGTCGGTTTACCTGCACGGATACCGGGAATGAAGCCGCCGTACTTCTTCATGTTGTCCGACACTTCTTCAGGGTTGAAGGTGATGGCTACGTAGAAGTAGGTAAAGAACACGATCAGGGCGAAGTAAAGCGCCATGTAGATCGGGTGGTCGCCGCGGGTCAGGTTGTTGTTGATCCATTCAACCCATGGCTGGATCTGCTCGCCTTGCTTCGGCTGGTTGAACTGCGAGATCAGGCCGGGCAGGTAGAGCATGGAAGAAGCGAAGATCACCGGGATAACACCGGCCATGTTCACCTTGATGGGGATGTAGGTGCTGGTACCGCCGACGGTCCGGCGTCCGATCATCCGCTTAGCGTACTGGACAGGGACGCGGCGCTGGGACTGCTCAACGAAGACCACCAGGGCCACGGTCAGCAGGCCGACGGCCAGGACGATGAAGAACGTTCCGGGGCCCTGTGAGGTCCAGATGGCTCCCAGCGACGTGGGGAAGGTTGCCGCGATGGACGTGAAGATCAGCAGGGACATGCCGTTGCCGACGCCCTTCTCCGTGACGAGCTCGCCCATCCACATGATCAGGCCGGTACCGGCCGTGAGCGTGATGATGATCAGGATGGTGGTGATGATGCTTTCATCCGGGATGATCGGCAGCGCACACCCGGGCAGGAGCTGGCCGGAACGGGCCAGGGATACCAGGGTGGTGGCGTTGAGCAGGCCCAGGGCAATGGTGAGGTACCGGGTGTACTGGGTCAGCTTGGACTGGCCCGAAGCGCCCTCTTCGTACAGCTGCTGGAACCGGGGAATGACCACCCGGAGCAGCTGCACGATAATGCTGGCCGTAATGTACGGCATGATGCCGAGTGCGAAGACGGACACCTGCAGCAGAGCACCGCCGCTGAACAGGTTCACGAGCTGGTACAGCCCACCTGCCGTCTGTCCGTTCTGCAAGCATTGCTGGACATTCTGGTAGTTCACACCAGGCGAGGGAATGAAGGCACCCAAGCGGAAGATGGTGATGATTCCCAGCGTGAACAACAACTTGCGTCGCAGATCAGGCGTGCGAAAGGCCCGGCCAAATGCGCTAAGCAAGCGTCCTCCTGTGGTGTGAAGAAGAGTGATGTGATGGGGATCTATGAATCCCAACAACCGAGTCTAACGGTTGTATGCGCCATGCGAACAATCCGGGGCAGCGCAACTGCGCCGGATGGCACCGCCCAAGCGACTAACGGAACGGCTGTGGGGATGAAAAAACTCCCGGTGACCAGGGCCTGGGCCCCGGTCACCGGGAGTTCAGCTACGGGCTCGCGCCCCACCGCCCCTAGAGGGAGGTGGTGCTTCCGCCTGCAGCAGCGATCTTTTCTGCGGCGCTGGCCGAGAATGCGTGGGCGGTGACGTCAACCTTGACGGTGATGTCGCCGGTGCCCAGCACCTTGACGGGCTGGTTCTTGCGAACGGCGCCCTTTTCGACCAGGTTCTCCACGGTGACTGCGCCACCTTCGGGGAACAGCTCGTTGAGCTTGTCCAGGTTTACAACCTGGAACTCAACGCGGAAC
Organism: Pseudarthrobacter sp. SL88; assembly: GCF_026672455.1. Taxonomy (NCBI): domain Bacteria; kingdom Bacillati; phylum Actinomycetota; class Actinomycetes; order Micrococcales; family Micrococcaceae; genus Pseudarthrobacter; species Pseudarthrobacter sp. SL88. The sequence continues at coordinate 1,042,049 of NZ_JAPPRD010000001.1, read as the reverse complement.
GGGTTCTTGAAGCCGCGCAGCTTGGGCAGGCGCATGTGCAGCGGCAGCTGGCCGCCGGCAAAGCCAGCCTTTACCTGGTAGCGGGCCTTCGTACCCTTGGTACCGCGACCGGCGGTCTTACCCTTGGATGCCTCGCCACGACCCACACGGGTCTTGGCGGTCTTGGCACCCTGGGCGGGACGCAGGTGGTGAACCTTCAGGGCGTTCTGCTTCTCAGCAGCCTGACCCTGTTCAGCAGTCTTCTCTGCCATTTACTTCGCCTCCTCAACGTTCACGAGGTGCGGAACCGTGTTGAGCATGCCCACGGTCACGGCGTCGGCGGAACGGACAACGCTGTGTCCGATGCGCTTCAGGCCGAGGGACCGCAGGGTCTCGCGCTGGTTCTGCTTGACGCCAATGACGCCCTTGATCTGGGTGATTTCCAACTTTGCGTCGGAGGGAACCAGGTTCTTAGCCATGACTACACACCTGCCTTCGGAGCCAGGAGGGCCTTCACCAGTGCCGCCGGAGCAACTTCGTCCAGCGGCAGGCCGCGGCGTGCTGCCACAGCTGCCGGCTCTTCGAGGCGCTTCAGGGCCTCAACGGTCGCGTGAACGATGTTGATGGCGTTGGAGGAACCGAGCGACTTGGAGAGGATGTCGTGGATGCCCACGCACTCCAGTACTGCACGGACCGGGCCACCGGCGATAACACCGGTACCGGCGGAAGCCGGACGCAGCATAACGACGCCCGCAGCAGCTTCACCCTGCACGCGGTGCGGGATGGTGTTACCAACGCGCGGAACGCGGAAGAAGGACTTCTTGGCTTCTTCAACGCCCTTGGCGATAGCTGCGGGAACTTCCTTGGCCTTGCCGTAGCCGACGCCAACCATGCCGTTACCGTCACCAACGACGACGAGTGCGGTGAAGCTGAAGCGACGACCACCCTTGACGACCTTGGAAACGCGGTTGATGGTGACAACGCGCTCTACGAACTGGTTCTTTTCGGCGTCACGGCCGCCATCGCGGCCGCCACGGCCACCGCGGTCGCCACGGCCCTGGCCACGGTCGCCACGCTCACCGCGACGGGCGCCACCACGGCGATCGTCGGTGGCGGGGGCAGTGGTCTCAGCAGCTGCGGCCTCGGGTGCCTTCTGATCTGCAGACACAGTGTCCTTTTCGTTGTTTGCTTCGGTCACAGTGACAGCCCACCTTCGCGAGCGCCGTCAGCGACGGCTGCAATGCGGCCGTGGTACTTGTTACCACCACGGTCGAACACAACAGCCTCGACGCCGGCAGCCTTGGCACGTTCGGCAACGAGCTCGCCAACGCGCTTGGCCTTGGCAGTCTTGTCACCGTCGAATGCACGGAGGTCGGCTTCCAGGGTGGACGCGCTTGCTACGGTCTGGCCAATGGTGTCATCGACAACCTGGACAAATACGTGGCGTGCGGAGCGGTTGACCACCAAGCGGGGGCGGACAGCCGTACCGGAAATGCGCTTGCGGATACGAAGCTGGCGGCGGCTGCGACCAGCAGCCTTGCTCTTGTTCGTACGCTTCTTGTTAATGGCGATGGCCATGGTTACTTACCAGCCTTTCCGACCTTGCGGCGGATGACTTCGCCGGCGTAACGGATGCCCTTGCCCTTGTACGGGTCAGGCTTCCGCAGCTTGCGAATGTTGGCAGCAACCTCGCCGACCTGCTGCTTATTGATGCCTGAGACAGAGAGCTTGGTCGGACCCTCTACTGCAAAGGTGATGCCGTCCGGAGCCGAAACGTTGACCGGGTGGCTGTAGCCGAGGGCAAACTCAAGGTCAGAGCCCTTGGCCTGCACGCGGTAACCGGTGCCAACGATTTCGAGCTTCTTCTCGTAGCCCGCGGTGACACCCTGGATCATGTTGGCGATCAGGGTGCGGGTCAGGCCGTGGAGTGAACGGGAGGCGCGCTCGTCGTTCGGGCGGCTGACGGTCAGGGTGGTGTCGTCAAGTGCAACCTCGATCGGGCTGGCCACAGTGTGGCTCAGCTCGCCCTTGGAACCCTTAACGCTGACGACAGAGCCGTCAACCTTGACCTCAACGCCGGCAGGAACGGTGATGGGGAGACGTCCAATACGTGACATTATTCTCTTCCTTTCCCGTTACCAGACGTAGGCGAGGACTTCGCCGCCCACGCCCTTCTTGCCGGCCTGCTTATCAGTCAGGAGCCCGGAAGAGGTGGACAGGATTGCGATACCCAGGCCACCCAGCACGTGCGGCAGGTTGGTGGACTTCGCGTAAACGCGAAGACCCGGCTTGGAGATACGACGGACGCCAGCGATGGAACGCTCGCGGTTCGGACCGAACTTCAGGTCGAGAGTCAGCTTCTTGCCAACCTCAGCGTCTTCTTCCTTCCAGCCGGCGATGAAACCTTCGGCCTTGAGGATGTCAGCAACGCGTGCCTTCAGCTTGCTGTAAGGCATAGACACGGAGTCGTGGTATGCCGAGTTTGCGTTACGCAGGCGCGTAAGCATGTCTGCGACAGGATCTGTCATTGTCATTTGGGCTCTTGCCCTTCCTCGTAACGGTTTCCGCCGCAAGCTTCAGGAAGCTGTGCGGCCGGACCTTTTACGTAGCTAATTAAGCTTCGGTCTTGAACGGGAAACCAAGCGCCTTAAGCAGCGCGCGGCCTTCGTCATCGGTCTTGGCGGTGGTAACGACCGTGATATCCATACCGCGAACGCGGTCGATCTTGTCCTGGTCGATTTCGTGGAACATAACCTGCTCGGTCAGACCGAAGGTGTAGTTGCCGTTGCCGTCGAACTGCTTGCCACTGAGGCCGCGGAAGTCGCGGATACGGGGCAGAGCCAGCGAAACGAGGCGGTCCACGAATTCCCACATACGGTCGCCACGCAGGGTAGCGTGTGCACCGATGGGCATGCCTTCGCGCAGCTTGAACTGTGCGATCGACTTGCGGGCCTTGGTAACCTGCGGCTTCTGGCCGGTGATCTGGGTGAGGTCGCGGACAGCGCCGTCGATCAGCTTGGAGTCCTTGGCGGCATCTCCAACACCCATGTTCACAACAACCTTCACCAGGCGGGGTACCTGGTTCACGTTCTCGTACTTGAATTCATCCTGGAGCGTTGCCTTGATGGATTCGGCGTACTTGGTCTTCAGACGAGGAACGATCTTCGTTGCCGGAGTCTCGAGAGTCTCAGTCATTAGATGTCCTTCCCGGAGCTCTTGGACACGCGGATACGGACGGTCTTCTTGACACCGTTCTTCTCCACAGTGTCGAGGCGGAAGCCCACACGGGTCGGCTTCTTGGTCGACGGGTCAACCAGGGCCACGTTGGAAACGTGGATCGGGGCCTCTACGACCTCGATGCCGCCGGTCTTGGTGCCGCGCTGCGACTGTCCAACACGGGTGTGCTTGGTGACGCGGTTGATACCCTCAACCAGCACGCGGTTGGTGTCGGTGAAGACGCGCAGAACCTTGCCCTGCTTGCCGCGGTCGCCGCCGCGCTCAGCCTTGGCGCCAGTGATGACCTGAACCAGGTCACCCTTCTTGATCTTTGCAGCCATGGACTAGAGCACCTCCGGAGCCAGAGAAACGATCTTCATGAACTTCTTGTCACGGAGTTCACGACCAACCGGTCCGAAGATACGGGTACCGCGGGGGTCACCGTCGTTCTTCAGGATCACAGCTGCGTTCTCGTCAAACTTGATGTAGGAACCATCCGCACGGCGGCGTTCCTTCTTGGTACGGACGATGACTGCCTTGACAACATCGCCCTTCTTTACGTTGCCGCCCGGGATTGCATCCTTGACGGTGGCGACGATGACGTCACCGATGCCTGCGTAGCGACGGCCGGATCCACCGAGAACGCGAATGGTAAGGATTTCCTTAGCACCCGTGTTGTCGGCGACCTTGAGTCGCGACTCCTGCTGAATCACTATTTACTCCTTGCGTCGCGCCGGTTCTCAGGCCGTGGTCTTGCTACGGAATGAGCCTTGCGGAACGGTTGATCGGGGTGTCTCTTGACCCGCCCTGGATTTTGCCAGACCAGGCCTAAACGCCTGTGCCAGAAGCAGTTGCTCCCATCCGGTCCGGGACGGATCCCGGACGCACAGGGGCACTGTGCTGTGGCACGCTTGTTTACGAGGTTGATGACGGCGCGCAGAAGGCGCCATACAAACTCAATATCCTAGCATGCTTTTCGCCAGTTCCCATATCACCACGAAGCACCGCCCCGCAAGCAGGATGGGACGTACGACGACGTTACGCAGGGCAGCCGTTCGCCCCACCCAGGGTGCCGCTCCCCCGCGCGGCCGGCCCGCCGCCGTCGTGATCCTCCGGTGGTTAAACGAGGAAGCCCCCGCTCCCGGAAAGGGGAACAGGGGCTTCCAGCCAGCAGCAGGTGCTACTTGGCCTTTTCGAGGATTTCCACGAGCCGCCAGTTCTTGGTGGCGGACAGCGGACGGGTCTCGGCGATGACAACGAGGTCGCCGATGCCGGCGGTGTTCTCTTCGTCGTGTGCCTTGACCTTGGAGGTGCGGCGGATGACCTTGCCGTACAGTGCGTGCTTCACGCGGTCTTCAACCTCGACGACGATGGTCTTTTCCATCTTGTCGGAGACCACGTAGCCGCGACGGGTCTTGCGGTAACCGCGCTGCTCAGCCGTGGCTGCAGTAGCAGATTCGGTCACGTTCTGGTCCTTTTCACTCACTTGGCGTCCTCCTCGGACTCAGCCGTTTCAGCCTTCTCGGCCTTCTTGGTTGCAGCCTTCTTGGACTTCTTTTCTTCCTTGGCTTCCACAACCGGTGCGGCAACCTCGGCACGAATGCCCAGCTCGCGTTCGCGGAGAACGGTGTAGATGCGTGCAATGTCCTTCTTTACTGCACGCAGGCGACCGTGGTTCTCCAGCTGACCGGTGGCGGACTGGAAACGCAGGTTGAACAGCTCCTCCTTGGCCTTACGGAGTTCTTCAACGAGACGCTCGTTGTCGAAACCGTCCAGCTGCGCGGGAGCCAGATCCTTGGATCCTACTGCCATTTCTACTCACCACCTTCGCGACGCACAATGCGTGCCTTCAACGGCAGCTTGTGGATTGCCAGGCGCAGGGCCTCGCGAGCTACCTCTTCATTGACACCGGAGAGTTCGAAGAGAACCCGTCCCGGCTTGACGTTGGCGACCCACCATTCCGGTGAACCCTTACCGGAACCCATGCGGGTTTCGGCAGGCTTCTTGGTCAGGGGACGGTCCGGGTAGATGTTGATCCAGACCTTACCGCCACGCTTGATGTGGCGGGTCATCGCAATACGGGCAGATTCGATCTGACGGTTGGTGACGTATGCCGGGCTCAGAGCCTGGATACCCCACTCGCCGAACGAGACCTCGGTGCCGCCCGTAGCAGCGCCGGAACGACCCGGGTGGTGCTGCTTACGGTGCTTGACTCGACGTGGGATAAGCATTTAAGCCTGTCCTCCTTCTGCTGCTGCAGGTGCAGCCTCAACTGCCGGAGCCTCTGCAGCAGGAGCTGCGTCAGCGGCCGGGCGGTCGTTGCGACGACGGCGGTCACCACGGTCAGCGCCACCCGGGCGTCCGCCACGGTCGGAGCGGGGTCCGCGGGACGGTGCCGAAGCAGCCTGTGCGGCCAGTTCCTTGGCGGTGACGTCGCCCTTGTAGATCCAGACCTTCACGCCGATGCGGCCGAAGGTGGTCTTGGCTTCGTAGAAGCCGTAGTCGATGTTCGCACGGAGGGTGTGCAGGGGCACACGGCCTTCGCGGTAGAACTCCGAGCGGGACATTTCAGCGCCACCCAGGCGGCCCGAGCAAGCGATACGGATACCCTTGGCACCGGCACGCTGTGCGGACTGCATGGCCTTCTTCATCGCGCGGCGGAAAGCCACACGTGAGGTCAGCTGCTCTGCAACACCCTGGGCAACCAGCTGTGCTTCCATCTCGGGGTTCTTGACCTCGAGGATGTTCAGCTGGACCTGCTTGCCGGTGAGCTTTTCGAGCTCGCCGCGGATGCGGTCTGCTTCTGCTCCACGGCGGCCGATGACGATACCCGGACGGGCCGTGTGGATGTCCACGCGGACACGGTCACGGGTGCGCTCGATTTCGACCTTGGCGATGCCGGCGCGCTCCATGCCCGTGGACATGAGCTGGCGGATGCGGATGTCTTCGCGAACGAAGTCCTTGTACCGCTGTCCGGCCTTGGTGCTGTCAGCGAACCAGTGCGATACGTGATCGGTGGTGATGCCGAGTCGGAACCCGTGCGGGTTTACTTTCTGTCCCACTTAGCGAGCCTCCTCTTTCTCCGGGGTAGCGACTACCACGGTGATGTGGCTGGTGCGCTTCTTGATCTGAAATGCACGACCCTGGGCACGCGGCTGGAACCGCTTCATGGTCGGGCCTTCATCAACAAACGCTTCGCTGATGATGAGGTCGCCTTCGTCAAACGCAACGCCGTCGCGGTCCGCGAGGACCCGGGCGTTGGAGATTGCCGACTGAACTACCTTGAATACCGGCTCCGAAGCTGCCTGGGGGGCAAACTTCAGAATTGCCAGAGCCTCATTCGCTTGCAAACCACGAACAAGGTTGACGACGCGCCGGGCCTTCATAGGCGTTACGCGGATGTGGCGCGCAATTGCCTTGGCTTCCATTGCTTTCCTTCTCTCGTCTTTGACGTAAGTGCAGGCGCCTAGCGGCGCTTGCCCTTACGGTCGTCCTTGACATGGCCGCGGAATGTCCGCGTGGGAGCGAATTCGCCGAGCTTGTGCCCGACCATCGACTCGGTGACAAACACCGGAATGTGCTTGCGTCCGTCGTGTACGGCGATCGTGTGTCCGAGCATGTCGGGGATGATCATCGAACGGCGGGACCAGGTCTTGATGACGTTCTTGGTGCCCTTTTCGTTTTCCCTGGCTACCTTCACAAAGAGGTGCTGGTCAACGAAAGGACCTTTTTTCAGGCTGCGTGGCATGTGTCCAGGCTCCTATCGCTTGTTCTTGCCAGTACGACGGCGACGAACAATAAGCTTGTCGCTCTCTTTGTTGGGGCGGCGCGTGCGGCCTTCACGCTGACCGTTCGGGTTGACGGGGTTACGTCCACCGGACGTCTTACCCTCGCCACCACCGTGCGGGTGGTCAACCGGGTTCATGGCTACACCACGGACGGTCGGGCGGACGCCCTTCCAGCGCATGCGGCCAGCCTTGCCCCAGTTGATGTTCGACTGCTCGGCGTTGCCGACCTCGCCGACGGTTGCGCGGCAGCGCACGTCAACGTTGCGGATTTCGCCGGAGGGCAGTCGCAGCTGGGCGAAACGGCCTTCCCTGGCAACGAGCTGGATGGATGCACCGGCGGAGCGGCCCATCTTGGCACCGCCGCCCGGACGCAGCTCCACTGCGTGCACAACGGTACCCACGGGGATGTTGCGCAGCGGCAGGTTGTTGCCCGGCTTGATGTCAGCGTTGGGGCCGGCCTCTACGAAGTCGCCCTGGGACAGCTTGTTCGGGGCGATGATGTAACGCTTGGTGCCATCAACGTAGTGCAGGAGGGCGATGCGAGCCGTACGGTTCGGATCGTATTCAATTTCAGCAACGCGGGCGTCAACGCCGTCCTTGTCGTGGCGACGGAAGTCGATCAGACGGTACTGGCGCTTGTGTCCGCCACCCTTGTGACGGGTGGTGATCTTACCGGTGTTGTTACGGCCGCCCTTTTTGGGCAGCGGACGTACCAACGACTTTTCCGGCGTCGACCGCGTGATTTCGGTGAAGTCCGCTACGCTCGAGCCACGACGGCCCGGGGTAGTCGGCTTGTATTTACGGATTCCCATAATTTATTTCCTCGTTAAAGTGGTCTCCGCTACGCGAGCGGACCGCCGAAGATGTCGATGGTGCCTTCTTTGAGGCTCACAATTGCACGCTTGGTGCTCTTGCGGGTGCCCCATCCGAATTTGGTGCGCTTGCGCTTACCGGCACGGTTGATGGTGTTGATCGATTCGACCTTGACGGAGAAAATCTTCTCCACGGCCAGCTTGATCTCAGCCTTGTTCGAGCGGGGGTCCACCAGGAAGGTGTACTTGCCCTCGTCGATCAGGCCATAGCTCTTTTCCGACACGACGGGTGCAAGCACGACGTCGCGGGGATCCTTGATGGTGGCTGCACTCACTTGGCATCCTCCTCGTTCTTAGCTGCCTTAGCGGCAACGAATGCTTCGTAAGCAGCCTTGGTGAAGACAACGTCATCAGAGACGAGAACGTCGTAGGTGTTCAGCTGGTCTGCGTACAGAACGTGGACACCGGTGAGGTTGCGCACGGACAGTGCAGCAACATCGTTGGCGCGCTCGATGACGACCAGCAGGTTCTTGCGGTCGGAAACGCCGCGCAGCGTTGCCAGTGCGGTCTTGGCGGAGGGCTTGGTGCCTTCAACCAGGTCAGCGACAACGTGGATACGACCGTTGCGGGCCCGGTCCGACAGTGCGCCGCGCAGTGCAGCAGCAATCATCTTCTTGGGGGTCCGCTGGCTGTAGTCACGCGGGGTGGGACCGTGGACAACGCCACCGCCGGTCATGTGCGGAGCACGGATTGAACCCTGACGGGCGCGGCCGGTGCCCTTCTGCTTGAACGGCTTGCGTCCTGCACCGGAAACTTCAGCGCGGGTCTTGGTCTTGTGGGTACCCTGGCGAGCAGCAGCGAGCTGGGCAACGACAACCTGGTGCAGCAGCGGCACGTTGGTCTGGACGTCGAAGATCTCGGCAGGCAGGTCAACCTGGACAGTGTTAGCCATTGAACTAGGCTCCCTTCACGGCGGTACGTACGAAGACGACCTGGCCGCGGGCGCCGGGGACGGCACCCTTGATCAGGAGCAGCGACTTCTCGGCGTCAACCGCGTGGACCGTGAGGTTCAGCGTGGTGTGACGCACGGCGCCCATGCGGCCGGCCATTTTCATGCCCTTGAAGACGCGGCTCGGGGTGGATGCGCCACCGATTGAACCGGGCTTACGGTGGTTCTTGTGGGCACCGTGGGAAGCTCCAACACCGTGGAAGCCGTGACGCTTCATAACACCGGCGAAGCCCTTACCCTTGGTGGTGCCGATGACGTCGATCTTCTGGCCGGCAGCGAAGAGCTCAACGGACAGCTCCTGGCCCAGCTCGTACTCGGCAGCATCTGCGGTACGGAGTTCGACGACGTGGCGGCGAGGCGTGACGCCTGCCTTTTCAAAGTGACCAGCCAGCGGCTTGGTGACCTTGCGGGGATCGATCTGGCCGTAGCCGATCTGAACGGCGACGTAGCCATCTACCTCTGCGTTGCGCAGCTGGGTGATGACGTTCGAGTCTGCCTGGACCACAGTGACGGGGATGAGCTTGTTGTTCTCGTCCCAGACCTGGGTCATGCCGAGCTTCGTGCCCAGCAGGCCCTTTACGTTACGGGTTGCGGTCATAGTTTCTCAGCACCTCCCTACAGCTTGATTTCGATGTTCACGTCGGCCGGCAGGTCGAGGCGCATGAGCGAGTCGACAGCCTTGGGCGTGGGATCGATGATGTCGATAAGACGCTTGTGCGTGCGCATTTCAAAGTGCTCGCGGCTGTCTTTGTACTTGTGCGGAGAGCGGATAACGCAGTAAACGTTCTTCTCCGTGGGCAGCGGCACGGGGCCAACTACCGTTGCGCCTGCGCGCGTGACCGTCTCAACGATCTTCCGTGCTGAAACGTCAATGACCTCGTGGTCGTATGACTTCAGCCGGATGCGGATTTTTTGTCCCGCCATGTCGCCTGACTCTCTTTCAGTCTGTGCTTCCCCGGGTTAGGGCTGCCCTGTTCACTTACCTGTTGTATGGCTGCCGAAGCAATTGAGGTCGTAACCACCATCCGCCGCACAAACTGAATCCGGATGAATCCGGGTTCCTCACCTTGCCGGCGCAACCGACCCCCGCGGTCGGGCGTGTCGCGCTGTACACGCAAACAAATCCGCATTTTCCATTGGGGTGGGTTATGTTTGGGCTTCCACTTGGACCCTGACACCCGGCATTATCCGGATCGGGACACGAAGAAGCGCTTGAACAACTCATCTAGTATGCCGGATATCTGCGGCAGAAGCCAATCGCCTGAATCGGCCCTGGCGCATCGCCTGGCGGGCACTCTTCGATACTCCTGCAAGCCCACCCATTGCCCCGGCTGCCCGGCGAATGGATGATGGGGACATGACGCTGGAGAGCACCGAATCCGTCACTGAACTGGCCACCCGCATGCCGCCGTCGTTCACCCTCGGCGTGGCTGCGGCGGCATTCCAGATCGAAGGCGCGCTGGCCGACGGCGGCCGCGGCCCGTCGGGGTGGGACGCGTTTGCCCAAAAGCCCGGCGCCATCATCGACGGCCACTCCCCCGCCATCGCGTGCGACCACTACAACCGGCTGCCAGAGGACGTCGCGCTGCTGAAGGAGCTCGGCGTCGACTCCTACCGGTTCTCCCTCGCCTGGCCCCGCATCCAACCCGATGGCCGCGGCAGGCTCAACCCGGAGGGCCTCGACTTCTACGACCGGCTGATCGACCAGCTGCTGGAAGCCGGCATCGCCCCCATGGCCACCTTGTACCACTGGGACACTCCGCTGCCGCTGGAACACCGCGGCGGCTGGCTCAACAGGGAAACCGCGGAACGCTTTGGCGAGTACGCTGCTGCCGCCGGGGAACGGTACGGCGACCGCGTCTCGCAGTGGGTCACGCTCAACGAACCAGTCTCCGTGACGCTCAACGGCTACGCCCTCGGCGTCCATGCCCCTGGCAGGGCCCTGATGTTCGACGCGCTCCCCTCCATCCACCACCAGCTCCTGGCCCACGGACTGGGCGCCCAGGCACTCCGCGCAGCAGGCGTCCAGGGCGGGATTGGAGTCACGAACCTGCACGCCCCCATCCGTCCGGCGTCCCGCAAGATCGGAGACCGGCTGGTGGCCCACCTGTACGACCTGTTGATGAACAGGATCTATGCAGACCCGGTGCTGCTGGGCCGCTATCCCAACCTTCCGGTATATGCCCGGCCGTGGCTGCCGCTCGATCGGGCGCATCTCTGATTCCGACCTGCGCACCATCCACCAGCCACTCGATTTCTACGGACTGAACTACTACTTCCCGGTCAAGGTGGCCCTGGGGCGGGGCGTCGCCCCCATCCCTGCGGACATGCACAAGGCCGTGGCACGGCTGCCCTTCCACGAGGTGGGCTACCCGGAGTTCAGCAACACGGGCTTCGGCTGGCCTGTGGCCCCCGGGCACCTGGGTGTCCTGCTGCAGGAACTGAGGGACCGGTACGGTGCGGCGCTCCCGCCGGTCTACATCACAGAAGGCGGTGCCAGCTTCCCCGAACCGGACACAGTATCCGGAACCCTGCAGGACGGTGAGCGCGTCAGCTATTTGGCCTCGCACCTGGGAGCCGCCCTGGAAGCGACGGCCCCGGGCGGGATCGCCTCCGGAGTGGACCTGCGCGGCTACTTCGTCTGGACCCTCATGGACAATTTCGAGTGGGCCGCCGGGTACTCGCAGCGGTTCGGCCTGGTCCACGTCGACTTCAGCAGCCAGGAGCGTACGCCGAAACAATCGTTCTACTGGTATCAGGCCCTCTCCCGGGCCCGCAGGGGGCAGTCCGCCGGGTAAGCAGCCGGGGCCTTGGCAGAGTCACCCCGCAGGGCGTGGAGCATCTGCCGGTGCCGTTTACTGGTTTTTGTTGGCCCTGTTAATCCGCTTTGCCCGGTCGATCTCGTGGCGGAAGTGTTTCTTCGCCCAGAAGACCCCGGCCACCACGGCAGCGGCAACGATCAGGAAAATAAGCCATCCCATGATGAGCTCCTCTCAATGCTGCAACAGTATCAGGGCACTTTCCCGGCCGGAGCGTCGCTGCCGGCATCTGATGGTGCTGATGGCGCTGAAGGCGCTGAAGGCGCTGAAGGCCGCACAGGTTCCGCGGCCTCCGGGCCGGCGCTCCGGTTCAGCCGCCATACGGCAAAAGCAATCAGGCCGGCGGCGATGAGCGCCAGGAGTACGAACGTGTAGCCGCGCATCGCCCAAAGAATGCAGGCGGCAACACCGGCTGCGCCCCACCTGACGAAGATCTTCTCGCCAGCCAGGAGCCCGCCGACCAGCAGCACAGCGAGCAGCACCAAAAGCCACAGCTGCTGCCCTGCAGTGCCGCCAAAAACGGTTCCTGCCCCGGTCAGGGAGAGCAGGACGGCTGCCGCCACAGCGATACCGCGCCCGGCTTTGGACTGTCCGGAGCGGTACCGAAGGAACGCAAGGGCGGCCCCAAGCACCACATACCACTGCGCCGCCCAGAAGGGATCCGGGAAGCCGGTCCCAAAACTCCGGCGGCCGTCCAGTTCGAAGATCGCCGCGCGTTGAACTCCGGCCGTCACCACCACAGCACCCGCCTCGAAGGCCACACGGCGCAGTCCTGCCGGAGCTTCCGCGATGCCGACAGCTGCCGCGCCCGCCAGTGCCGCGGCGGCAACCCAGGCCGTGGCGTCTGCCGGGAGACCCGCAACTGTGGCCAGGGCGAGCCCGGCCAACGCGGCGCCGGCCAGGGACCACCGGCGCAAGGGGTCAGCTGCCAGCCGGGCGGACCTTGCCACTCGCACACCATATAGTGCGGCACCGGCCGCGCCGGCACCGAGCCAGGGCGCATAGGCGGCCCAGACGTCCGGGTTTCCGCCTGCCGCCTCCCGGACCACCATGAAGGTGCCAACCAGGACAGCGGCCGACGCCGGCGCGTACAGCACCGCGGCCCGCTCAACGTGGGAGGCGCAGAAGAGGACAGCGGCGAGCACCAGGACGGCGAACCCGGCGATCCAATCATCGGCCTGCGGAGCGAGGACCAGCGCGCTGAGGGTGTATCCCAGTGCGGCTGCGAGCCACAGCCAACGCTCAGTTCCGGAGGGGATCGGCATCCGCCGGAACCACGATACGCCGGCCACCGCCGCCGCAAGCGCCAGCGACAGCAGGAGAAGTGCCACTCCGGTGTAGCCCAGCACCGGGGACGCTGCAGGCGCCACGAGCGGGCTCAGTGCCAGCACCCCGCCCAGCACGGCAAAGACCGCGAAGTAGAGTGCACCGCGCGCCGCGAACAGGGCCCTGGCGACGACGGCCGACACAAGAACCAGCCCGAACTCCACCAGGAGGATCCAGCGTTCGCCACCGGTGCCGGCTGCTCCGAATCGGCTGAAGTAGGCCAGCGGAAGGGCGGCCTGGCCTGCGAGGGTGACCCACACCGCCGCCTGCTGGAAAGGAACCATCTGAAGACGGAAGCGCATCAGCCACCTGACGACGTGCTGCGCGGCAAGAACGCCGGCAAAGGTCAGCGACACGAGATCCGGGGAGGCCGATACGTCGTAACTGAGAACGACGGCCAGGGCCGCCGTCAGTACCCTCGCCGCAATAAAGTACCCTCCCTTCTCCACAGCCCGGGCAGCTGCCGCCACCATCACCGCGGCGAAGGCAGCAAAGATGCCCAGCAACACCTCGATCAGGGTGAGGTTACCGGCGGACAGCCCTACCAGGACCACGAATGACGCCGGTGCGAACCACCCGGAGCCCCGTTGACCGCGCAGCAACAGCCCGGCAGCAGCTGACGACAGCGCCGTGGCGCCCGGGATGACCAGATGCTGCCAGCTCCCCTCCGATAACGGCCACAGCATCGTGCACCCAATGAGCTGAACCGCCAGAACCACACCCGCATCCACGGCCGCGCCACGCGGAGAACGCCCAAGCCGGAAAGACACCAGCACCACGGCCATCTGGAGGGCCAACACCGCAACCAGCAGCGTGGCGGGGTCGACAGCTTCGCCGCTTACAACTGGCGCGCCCGCGGAGCCGACCAGCCTGTCGAACAGCGTCAGCGCCAACAATGTGGCGGCGATGCGGCAAAGCCACCAATATCCCCAACGGTGCAGCCGGGACCGCAGCCGACCCCCTGTGACGGCGAGGTATGCCACCACTACAGCCAGTGCGATGTTCCCGGCATCCGGTGTGATCCATCTGAAGGCGAACTCCACCATCACGCTTGCCAGCACCAGCGGCACCACTTCCCCTGCACGGGGACTCCAGGGGCGCTCCCCGCCCGGCCGGGGTACCAGGAGCAGACCCATGGCAACCGCTGCAGCGAGCTGCAGCAGAATCCCGCTCCACGTCAGCGACTGTCCCGGCGAAGAGTCCACGGCGGCGAGAACAGCGACTCCCACCGTCCCAAGAACGGAGAAGCCAATCAGGGTGGCTTGGGATGCAAATTCCTTGCGACTCCCCCGCTGCAGCCACGCAGACAACAACTGCTGTACCACGGTTGCTGCGACAACACTGAACCAGACCGCCTGCCCCTGCATGCGCCCCTCCGTCAAGGCGGCCGTCACGGCGGGAACGGCAACTGTGCCTGCGATCCTGGTGTTGAAGAGGAGTATCTGCCGTTGCATACCGCTTTCACGGAGCCCCCGCACCAGCCAGAAGAACGCGGTGAGGAGCACCATAAGGGCGAATTCCCATTCCCCCATCACCCTGCTGACAACCCCCGCCAGGGCAATGCCCGCGAACGGAAGGAACTCAGCGGCCCGGCGCAGCCGGGCCGCCAGGACAAAGCTCGTCAGGAGAAGCAGCAGTACCGGGACCCACAGCGGAACGGCACCGTCGTCAGGCACCCATGCACCGGCAATACTGCGCAGCACAGTGCTGCCCGCAAAGGCTGCCGTCAACGCCCAGTGCACCATGTGGGTCACCATGACGTCGGCACGCCAGCGCGGCGCCAATGCGTCGCTCGGGGCAGGATTGGCCACGTCCGAAGGCAGGGGTTCCTTTTCCCCGTCAAGGCGCCTGGAAGGGAACCAGGCTTCCAGACGGCCGCCGCCTACGGTAACGCCGATGGCCTGCACGGCAAGCAGGACGGCGGCGGCCAGCAGGGCGCCCCTCGCAGTGTCGGTGAGCTCCAGGACAGCCACGGCGCCGGCAACTGTCAGCGCAACACGGGCCGCATAGAAATTGCGGAGCCTGAAGCTTGCTCCCGGTACGGCGGCCATCGTGGCGAAGTATGCACCGCTGAGCCCGAGGATCAGTGCGTACTCGGCAAGGCTGGTGCGCACGAGGAACGTTGCAGCCACGGCAACGGCCGGTACCACGACAGGGTGGACAGTTACCAGGGGCCGCAGGAATAGCGGGGGAAGCCAGCCCGGCCTGGCCAGGCTCAGCAGGGTAAACAGGACTGCCACGGCGATGAGCATCACGAAGTACCAGACAAGGGCGGCATCGAGGACTGCCATACCCGACCAAGCGGTGGAAACAAGGAAAGTCAGCGACAGATATGCCAGCACGCGGCTTTCGAGCCGGAGGGCGGCCGCAATGTAGGCAAGGGTTCCAACGAGCGAAGTGGCGAGCCACGCGGCAGGTCCGTTTTGCCAGACAAAGCTGTAAAGGGCCAGGCCGATGACAGGGACGAGCGCCAGCCCGGTGCCAGTGAAGGCCACGGCAGCAGGCTTCAGGCGCGGTACACGGTGGTGCAGGATGAATCCCGAGCCGTAGAACAGGGCAGCCACGGAGCAAACGCCTGCGAACTTCATCATGGGCGGCAGCGCCGTTCCCACAAACAGGGCCGCTGCGGCAACGAGCAGGAGGCTCGCCACATACAGCGTGACGTTGATGTTCTGGCGGTCACGCCGTTCCCGGCGTGCTGCCAGCTCTTCGGCTGATTCTGCCGGCCGGGGCGGAGCATCCGCGTATCCGCGGTATGGAACTGGCTGGGTGGTGGGCTTTGGCCGCGGTGTCGCAACGGCCCCCACGGGCACTGGCTGCGCGCGTGCCGCAGGGCGGCTTGGCAGTCCGGGAACAGGCTGAGGCGCAGAAGCCGTGACCATCGGCGGGGCGAACGTCGGCGGCACTGCCGAAGCCGGTGCCGGGGCGGGTGCCTGGACCTGGGCCTGCACCCGTTCCGGCGGCGAGGTGGTGGATTTCGTCGCCTGGCCCTCAGCCACTTTGGCCATGGCATCCAGCCAGCCCTGCAAGTGACCGGCCCGGTAGCCTGCCTCGTACGAATCGTCCGGCATGGGATGGCCTTTCAGGGAGGGCGTGGCATTAGTCCTGCGATTTATCCAGTGACTGGATTAACGGTAGCAAAAGAAGGCCCCGCTGCACACAGCAGCGGGGCCTTCTGTGGATTACCGGGACATAATCCCGGCTATCCGGTGATCAGCAAGAGTTACTTGATGATCTTGGTGACGCGTCCCGAACCAACGGTGCGGCCGCCTTCGCGGATAGCGAAGCCGAGGCCGTCTTCCATAGCGATCGGCTGGATGAGCGCAACGGTCATCTCAGTGTTGTCGCCGGGCATAACCATTTCCGTGCCCTCGGGCAGGGTGATAACGCCGGTAACGTCCGTCGTACGGAAGTAGAACTGCGGGCGGTAGTTCGAGTAGAACGGGTTGTGGCGTCCGCCTTCGTCCTTGGACAGGATGTAGACGTTTGCCTCGAAGTCGGTGTGCGGGGTGATGGAACCCGGCTTGACGACAACCTGGCCACGCTCGACATCGTCGCGCTTCAGGCCACGGAGCAGCAGGCCACAGTTCTCGCCGGCCCATGCTTCGTCGAGCTGCTTGTGGAACATCTCGATACCGGTAACCGTGGTCTTCTGGACCGGGCGGATGCCAACGATCTCGACCTCGGAGTTGATGGCGAGGGTGCCACGCTCGGCGCGGCCCGTAACAACGGTGCCACGGCCGGTGATGGTGAAGACGTCTTCAATCGGCATCAGGAACGGCTTGTCGCGGTCACGTACGGGGTCCGGAACGGACTCGTCGACAGCTGCCATCAGGTCCTCAACGGACTTGACCCAAACCGGGTCGCCTTCCAGGGCCTTCAGGCCGGAAACGCGAACAACCGGAGCCTCATCGCCATCGAAGCCCTGCGAGCTGAGCAGCTCACGAACTTCCATTTCGACGAGGTCGAGGAGCTCTTCGTCATCAACCATGTCGGACTTGTTCAGCGCGACCAGCAGGTAGGGAACACCAACCTGGCGGGCAAGCAGAACGTGCTCGCGGGTCTGAGCCATGGGGCCATCGGTAGCAGCAACCACGAGGATTGCGCCGTCCATCTGGGCAGCACCGGTGATCATGTTCTTGATGTAGTCAGCGTGACCCGGGGCGTCTACGTGTGCGTAGTGACGCTTTTCGGTCTGGTACTCCACGTGGGAGATGTTGATGGTAATACCGCGCTGACGCTCTTCGGGAGCAGAGTCGATAGACGCGAAGTCGCGCTTCTCGTTAAGATCCGGGTACTTGTCGTACAGCACCTTGGAAATGGCGGCCGTCAGCGTCGTCTTACCGTGGTCAACGTGACCGATGGTGCCGATGTTGACGTGCGGCTTAGTCCGCTCGAACTTTGCCTTTGCCACAGGTTCCTCCTAGAACGATTTCAAATGGCTTGCCCTTCAACCGCGCTTTTCGCGGCAGAAACTCAGGCAAGTCTACTTGGGGGCTTTGGATTGGTGAAATTGCAGATTCAGGAACTAATACTAATCCCCTGAGCCTGTTCGTGCAGATGGCCTGGAGCCGGCTTAACCGGGATGGGCCCCGCCGGCCCCGGCCACCTGCACCGGCTGCGCTGTCCGTTTCCGGCTGCGCAGCCGAGGTATTCGCTTTAAGTGCCCTGTACGGACTACTCGCCGCGGCTCTTCTGGATGATCTCGTCGGCGACAGCCTTCGGGACCTCCGCGTAGCTGTTGAACGTCATGGAGTACACAGCGCGGCCTTGGGTCTTCGAACGCAGGTCACCGATGTAGCCGAACATGCCGGACAGCGGAACGTGCGCACGGATAACCTTGACGCCCTGTGCATCTTCCATGGACTGCATCTGGCCACGGCGGGAGTTGATGTCACCGATGACTTCACCCATGTATTCCTCAGGGGTGCGGACTTCGACATCCATCAGCGGTTCGAGCAGGACAGGGTTCGCCTTGCGTGCGGCTTCCTTGAAAGCCATACGGCCGGCGATCTTGAACGCCATTTCCGAGGAGTCAACATCGTGGTACGCGCCGTCAACCAGCGTGGCCTTGATGCCCACTACCGGGTAACCGGCCAGGACGCCGTCGTTCAGTGCATCCTGGATACCAGCGTCGACAGACGGGATGTATTCGCGCGGAACGCGGCCACCGGTGACCTTGTTCTCGAACTCGTACAGCTCGCCCTCGGCAGTGTCCAGCGGTTCGATCGCAATCTGGATCTTTGCGAACTGGCCCGAACCACCGGTCTGCTTCTTGTGCGTGTAGTCGTGGCGTTCGACGGCGCGCTTGATGGTTTCGCGGTAGGCAACCTGGGGCTTACCCACGTTTGCCTCGACCTTGAACTCGCGGCGCATGCGGTCCACCAGGATGTCCAGGTGGAGCTCGCCCATGCCGGCGATGATGGTCTGGCCGGTGTCTTCGTTGAGGGACACCTGGAAGGTGGGGTCCTCAGCGGAGAGCTTCTGGATGGCCGTGGAGAGCTTCTCCTGGTCACCCTTGGTGTTCGGCTCGATGGCGACCGAGATCACGGGCTCCGGGAAGCTCATGGACTCAAGCACGATCTGGTTCGCAGAGTCGCACAGGGTGTCGCCCGTGGTGGTGTCCTTGAGGCCGATGGCAGCGTAGATGTGGCCGGCGGTGGCGCCCTCAACGGGCATCTCCTTGTTGGCGTGCATCTGGAACAGCTTGCCGATGCGCTCTTTCTTACCCTTGGTGGAGTTGACCACCTGGGCGCCTGCTTCCACGTGACCGGAGTACACGCGGATGAAGGTGAGCTGGCCGAAGAACGGGTGCGCTGCAATCTTGAAGGCCAGTGCGGAGAAAGGCTCATCAGCGGAAGGTGCGCGGGTCAGTTCCTTCTCTTCGTCGCGGGGGTCGTGACCGACCATCGGCGGGACGTCGAGCGGGTTCGGCAGGTAGTCGACAACTGCATCGAGCATCGGCTGGACGCCACGGTTCTTGAACGCGGAGCCACAGAAGATCGGGTAGAGCTCGGAGTTGATCGTCATCTTGCGGATGCCGGCCTTGAGCTCGTCTACGGTGAGTTCTTCGCCTTCAAGGTACTTCTCCATGAGTTCCTCAGAGGACTCTGCAACAGTCTCAACGAGCGCTGCGCGGTACTCTTCGGCCTTTTCCTGGAGGTCAGCCGGGATCTCGCGGATCTCGTACTTGGCACCCATGGTGACGTCACCCTTGGCATCGCCGGGCCACACCAGGGAGCGCATGTACAGCAGGTCCACGACGCCGATGAAGTCGTTCTCGGCACCGATGGGCAGCTGCATGACCAGCGGCTTGGCGCCGAGGCGGCTGACGATGGTGTCTACGGTGAAGTAGAAATCAGCGCCGAGCTTGTCCATCTTGTTGACGAAGCAGATACGCGGGACGTTGTACTTGTCAGCCTGGCGCCACACGGTCTCGGACTGGGGCTCAACGCCTTCCTTGCCGTCGAAGACAGCAACGGCACCGTCGAGGACGCGCAGGGAGCGCTCAACCTCAACGGTGAAGTCCACGTGGCCGGGGGTGTCAATGATGTTGATCTGGTTGTTTTCCCAGAAGCAGGTCACGGCGGCCGACGTGATCGTGATGCCGCGTTCCTTTTCCTGTTCCATCCAGTCAGTGGTCGAAGCGCCGTCGTGCGTTTCGCCAATCTTGTGGTTCACACCCGTGTAGAACAGGATGCGCTCGGTGGTGGTGGTCTTGCCGGCATCAATATGGGCCATGATGCCGATGTTGCGGACCTTACTAAGGTCGGTAAGCACGTCCTGTGCCACGGGGTCTCCTTTTGGGATGGACTACACGTTCGCCGCCGGCTCGGTTGAGCCGGCGGCGTCCGGGGAGTATTACCAGCGGTAGTGTGCGAAGGCCTTGTTGGACTCGGCCATCTTGTGGGTGTCTTCGCGACGCTTCACAGCGGCACCGAGACCGTTGGACGCATCCAGGATTTCGTTCTGGAGACGCTCGGTCATCGTCTTTTCGCGGCGGGCCTTGGAGTAGCCAACCAGCCACCGCAGGGCAAGTGCGGTGGAGCGGCCCGGCTTGACCTCAACCGGAACCTGGTAGGTGGCGCCGCCGACGCGGCGTGAGCGGACCTCAAGCGAAGGCTTGACGTTGTCCATGGCCTTCTTCAGTGCTGCCACGGGGTCGCCGCCGGACTTGGCGCGTGCGCCTTCGAGGGCACCGTAGACAATGCGCTCTGCCGTGGACTTCTTGCCGTCAACGAGCACCTTGTTGATGAGCTGGGTTACCAGCGGGGAGCCGTAAACGGGATCCTGTACGAGCGGCCGCTTGGGGGCCGGACCCTTGCGAGGCATATTACTTCTTCTCCATCTTTGCGCCGTAGCGGCTGCGGGCCTGCTTACGGTTCTTCACACCCTGGGTATCGAGGGCGCCACGGACGATCTTGTAGCGGACACCCGGGAGGTCCTTCACACGACCACCGCGAACGAGCACAATGGAGTGCTCCTGCAGGTTGTGGCCAACACCGGGGATGTAAGCGGTGACTTCAACGCCACCGTTAAGGCGCACACGTGCAACCTTACGCAGAGCCGAGTTCGGCTTCTTGGGGGTGGTGGTGTAAACGCGGGTGCAAACACCGCGGCGCATCGGGCTGCCGTTCAGGGCAGGAGCCTTGGTCTTTTTGACCTTAGGCGTGCGGCCCTTGCGGACCAGCTGGTTAATCGTAGGCACTCTCGTGTTCTCCGTTGGTTTGATCTCTACCGGCACATTCAGGCGTCAGCCGTCCCTGCTCCGGTTTTGGCGTTGTCCCTGCAGCCTTGGAGGTTGGAATCTTGCCTAGGCGTGCAAAATGGTGGCATTCGTTGCGCACCTTACCCGCAACCCGGAAACAAGCTCACACCCGGCATCATGAGAACAAAACCAAAATGATGCTGCGGCGGCCTTCATCCACTGCCACACAGAACAATTACAGAAAAGTCTAGCACGGCTTGATCCTGAGCCTTAATCACGTGTAGGGCGGACGACGGCGGCAGCCGCCCGCCGCCGTCGTCCTCCACCGCCCCGGGTGCCCGTGCGCAAAAGGTCCGGTTAACGGGCCAGGCCCCGCACTCGAAAGTGCGGGGCCCGGCCTTGAAAGGGCTGACAGCCGTTTTTAGCGGAAGTCGTTGCCGAGATCGTAGTCATCCAGCGGGATGGCGTGGAACTCGGGGGCTCCGTCACCGCCCAGGGTGTCGTACGAGAAGTCGCTGAATGCGCTGGGGCCGGTGAACAGGTTGGCCTTCGCTTCTTCAGTGGGCTCCACGGTGACCTCGGTGTAGCGCGGGAGACCCGTGCCGGCCGGGATCAGCTTACCGATGATGACGTTCTCCTTGAGGCCCAGCAGCGGATCGCTCTTGCCTTCCATGGCCGCCTGCGTCAGGACGCGGGTGGTCTCCTGGAAGGAAGCTGCGGACAGCCAGGACTCGGTGGCCAGGGACGCCTTGGTGATGCCCATGAGCTCCGGACGTCCGGATGCCGGCGTCTTGCCCTCGGACACAACGCGGCGGTTGGCATCCTCGAAGCGGCTGCGCTCGGCGAGCTCGCCGGGCAGCAGGTCCGATTCGCCGGACTCGATGACCGTGACGCGGCGCAGCATCTGGCGGACGATAACCTCGACGTGCTTGTCGTGGATACCGATGCCCTGGCTGCGGTACACGCCCTGCACTTCGTCCACCAGGAACTTCTGTGCCGCACGCGGACCCATGATGCGCAGGACCTGCTTGGGGTCCACCGGACCGTTGATCAGTTTCTGGCCAACGGTGACGTGGTCGCCGTCTTCGATCAGCAGGCGTGAACGGCGCAGGACCGGGTAAGCGATCTCTTCCGTTCCGTCATCCGGGGTGATGACCAGGCGCATCTGGCGCTCGGACTCTTCGATGGCGATGCGGCCGGCTGCCTCGGCAATCGGCGCAACACCCTTCGGAGTACGGGCTTCGAAGAGCTCCTGGATACGGGGCAGACCCTGGGTGATGTCGTCGCCACCGCCGGCGGACACTGCACCACCGGTGTGGAACGTACGCATGGTCAGCTGGGTACCGGGCTCACCGATGGACTGGGCGGCGATGATGCCGACAGCCTCGCCGATGTCCACGGTCTTGCCGGTGGCCAGCGAACGGCCGTAGCACAGGGCGCAGGTGCCAACGCTGGACTCACAGGTAAGGACGGAGCGGACCTTGACCTCGGTGATGCCGGCCTTGAAGAGCTCGTCGATGACGACGTCGCCGCAGTCGGTGCCGGCGGCTGCAAGGACGTTGCCCTCGGAGTCCACGACGTCGACTGCCAGCGTACGTGCGTAGGCGCTGTTCTCGACGTTCTCGTCCAGGACCAGCTCACCGTTGGAGTCGGCAACGGCGATCGGCGTGACCAGCCCACGCTCGGTGCCGCAGTCCTCTTCACGGACGATGACATCCTGCGAGACGTCCACCAGGCGTCGGGTCAGGTAACCCGAGTTGGCGGTACGCAGAGCGGTATCGGCGAGGCCCTTACGGGCACCGTGCGTGGCGATGAAGTACTCCAGCACCGACAGGCCCTCACGGTAGGAGGACTTGATGGGGCGCGGGATGATCTCACCCTTCGGGTTGGCCACCAGGCCACGGATACCCGCGATCTGACGGACCTGCATCCAGTTACCACGGGCACCGGAGGACACCATGCGGTTGATGGTGTTCATCGGCGACAGGCTCTCACGCATCGCCGCAGCGATGTCGTTGGTGGCCTTGTTCCAGATCTCGATGAGCTCCTGGCGACGCTCGTCGTCGTCGATCAGGCCCTTGTCGTACTGGCCCTGGATCTTGGCGGCGCGTTCCTCGTAACCGGCAAGGATCTGCGGCTTGGCAGCCGGAACCTCGATATCGGAGATGGCAACCGTGACGCCCGAACGGGTGGCCCAGTAGAAACCGGCATCCTTCAGGTTGTCCAGCGTGGCCGCGGTAACAACCTTCGGGTAGCGCTCAGCGAGGTCGTTGACGATCCTGGACAGTTCGCCCTTATCCGCTACAGCTTCAACCCAGGGGTAGTCCTCGGGCAGGGTCTCATTGAAGAGGACCTGGCCCAGGGAGGTTTCCACGATTGCGGGCTGGCCCTGCTCCCAACCTTCGGGGGCTTCCCAACCGGCGTAGGGCACGAAGCCTTCGAGGCGAATCTTGACCTGGGAGTTCAGGTGCAGGTCGCGGGCATCGAACGCCATGATGGCCTCGGATACCGAACCGAAGATGCGGCCTTCGCCGGCCGAACCCTTCCGCTTGGTGGTCAGGTGGTAGAGGCCGATGATCATATCCTGCGAAGGCAGGGTGACCGGGCGTCCGTCGGACGGCTTCAGGATGTTGTTCGAGGACAGCATCAGGATGCGCGCCTCGGCCTGCGCCTCGGGGCTCAGCGGCAGGTGCACTGCCATCTGGTCGCCGTCGAAGTCAGCGTTGAAGGCGCCACAAACCAGCGGGTGAAGCTGGATAGCCTTGCCTTCAACAAGCTGCGGCTCGAACGCCTGGATGCCCAGGCGGTGCAGGGTAGGTGCACGGTTGAGCAGCACCGGGTGTTCGGTGATGATCTCTTCGAGCACGTCCCACACCTGCGGGCGGTAACGCTCAACCATCCGCTTGGCCGACTTGATGTTCTGTGCGTGGTTGAGGTCAACCAGGCGCTTCATCACGAACGGCTTGAAGAGCTCCAGGGCCATCTGCTTGGGCAGGCCGCACTGGTGCAGCTTCAGCTGCGGGCCGACGACGATGACCGAACGGCCCGAGTAGTCGACGCGCTTGCCGAGGAGGTTCTGGCGGAAACGGCCCTGCTTGCCCTTGAGCATGTCGCTCAGGGACTTCAGCGGACGGTTGCCCGGTCCGGTGACCGGACGGCCGCGGCGGCCGTTGTCGAAGAGGCTGTCAACAGCTTCCTGAAGCATGCGCTTCTCGTTGTTGACGATGATCTCCGGAGCACCCAGGTCAAGCAGGCGCTTGAGGCGGTTGTTGCGGTTGATCACACGGCGGTACAGGTCGTTGAGGTCGGAGGTCGCAAAGCGGCCACCGTCCAGCTGGACCATGGGGGCGCAGTTCCGGCGGGATCACCGGGACGGCGTCGAGGACCATGCCGAGCGGGCTGTTGTTGGTGGTCAGGAATGCGTTGACCACCTTCAGGCGCTTGAGGGCGCGGGTCTTGCGCTGGCCCTTGCCGTTGGCAATGATGTCGCGCAGCAGGTCGGATTCGGCCTGCATGTCGAAGCCCTCGAGGCGCTTCTTGATGGCCTCGGCACCCATGGAGCCTTCGAAGTACATGCCGTAACGGTCACGCAGTTCGCGGTACAGGCCCTCGTCGCCTTCGAGGTCGGCAACCTTGAGGTTCTTGAAGCGGTCCCAGACCTGCTCGAGGCGCTCGATGTCGGCGTCGGCGCGCTTGCGCACGTTGGCCATCTGGCGGTCGGCGGAGTCGCGGGCCTTCTTCTTGTCGGCAGCCTTGGCGCCTTCGCCCTCAAGGCGGGCAATTTCGCCTTCGAGGTCGCGGGCGATCGCCGCGATGTCCGAGTCGCGGTTGTCGATGAGCTGCTTCTTCTCGATGTCGTGCTCAACCTGCAGGTTGGGCAGTTCCTCGTGGCGGGCAGCCTCGTCGACGCTGGTGATCATGTAGGCAGCGAAGTAGATGACCTTTTCGAGGTCCTTCGGTGCCAGGTCAAGGAGGTAGCCCAGGCGGGACGGAACACCCTTGAAGTACCAGATGTGGGTGACGGGAGCGGCGAGCTCGATGTGGCCCATGCGCTCACGGCGTACCTTGGCGCGGGTGACCTCAACGCCACAGCGCTCACAGATGATGCCCTTGAAGCGCACGCGCTTGTACTTGCCGCAGTAGCATTCCCAGTCGCGGGACGGGCCGAAGATCTTCTCGCAGAAGAGGCCGTCCTTCTCGGGCTTGAGCGTGCGGTAGTTGATGGTTTCCGGCTTCTTAACCTCGCCGTAAGACCAGCCGCGGATGTCTTCCGCGGTGGCGAGGCCGATCTGCATGAGGCCGAAGGAGGATTCGCTGGACATATGGTCCCTGTTCTCTCTTGTTCTCTAAATTCTGAAGTCTTGACGAATGAGGGAGGTCAGGTCCGACGGCGGGTGGGCACCCGCCGTCGGACCGGACCTGCTAGACCTCTTCTACGGAGCTGGGCTCTGCGCGAGACAGATCGATGCCCAGTTCTTCCGCAGCCGTGAAGACTGCGTCATCAGAGTCACGCATTTCAATTGTGGTTCCGTCCGTGGAAAGCACTTCCACGTTCAGGCACAGCGACTGCATTTCCTTGATCAAGACCTTGAAGGATTCGGGAACGCCCGGCTCCGGGATGTTCTCGCCCTTGACGATGGCTTCGTAGACCTTGACGCGGCCGTGGATGTCATCGGACTTGATGGTGAGGAGTTCCTGGAGCGTGTAGGCGGCGCCATAGGCTTCGAGGGCCCACACTTCCATTTCACCAAAGCGCTGGCCACCGAACTGTGCCTTACCACCCAGCGGCTGCTGCGTGATCATGGAGTACGGGCCGGTGGAGCGGGCGTGGATCTTGTCGTCCACCAGGTGGTGGAGCTTCAGGATGTACATGTAGCCGACCGAGATCGGATCCGGGAACGGCTCGCCGGAGCGGCCGTCAAACAGGCGGGTCTTGCCGGAGGAGTTGATCAGGCGGTCACCGTCGCGGGTCACGTTGGTGGAGTCGAGCAGGCCCGTGATTTCCTCTTCGCGGGCGCCGTCGAACACCGGCGTTGCAACAGTGGTGGGACCACTCTCGCGCGGCAGGTTCGGCAGCTGCTTGACCCACTCGGGCTCGCCTTCGATCTTCCAACCGGTCTTGGCAACCCAGCCGAGGTGCGTTTCGAGCACCTGGCCCACGTTCATACGGCCCGGGACACCCAGCGGGTTCAGGACGATGTCAACGGGGGTGCCGTCGGCAAGGAAGGGCATGTCCTCGATCGGAAGGATCTTGGAGATAACACCCTTGTTGCCGTGGCGGCCGGCGAGCTTGTCGCCGTCGGTGATCTTGCGCTTGGCGGCCACGTAGACGCGGACCAGCTGGTTCACGCCCGGGGGCAGCTCGTCGTCGTTGTCGCGGTCGAAGACGCGGACACCGATGACGGTGCCGGACTCGCCGTGCGGCACCTTGAGGGAGGTGTCGCGCACTTCGCGGGACTTCTCACCGAAGATGGCGCGCAGCAGGCGCTCTTCCGGGGTCAGTTCGGTTTCGCCCTTGGGGGTGACCTTACCGACCAGGATGTCGCCGGCTTCGACCTCGGCACCGATGTGGATGATGCCACGCTCGTCCAGGCCTGCCAGGACTTCCTCGGACACGTTGGGGATGTCACGGGTG
Organism: Pseudarthrobacter sp. SL88; assembly: GCF_026672455.1. Lineage (NCBI taxonomy): Bacteria > Bacillati > Actinomycetota > Actinomycetes > Micrococcales > Micrococcaceae > Pseudarthrobacter > Pseudarthrobacter sp. SL88. Next base: position 1,015,757 of record NZ_JAPPRD010000001.1, on the reverse strand, counting down.
ATTTCCTCGGCACCAAGCTTGGTGTCGCGGGCATCGATCTCGTGCTCCTCGATGTGGATGGAGGAAAGAACGTCCTCGGCAACAATGCGCTGCGAGAGGATGATGGCGTCCTCGAAGTTGTGGCCTTCCCATGACATGAATGCCACGAGCAGGTTCTTACCGAGGGCGAGCTCGCCCTGGTCCGTTGCCGGGCCGTCAGCAATGATGCCGCCGACCTCCAGGCGCTGGCCTTCGTTTACCAGGACGCGGTTGTTGTAGCAGTTGCCCTGGTTGGAGCGTGCGAACTTGTTGATGCGGTAGTTGGTTTCCGTACCGTCGTCGTTGAGCATGATGACCAGCTCAGCGGAGACCTCGGTAACCACACCTGCCTTCTTGGCGATGGTGACGTCACCGGCGTCGACGGCTGCGGCGCGCTCCATGCCGGTACCCACGAACGGGGCCTCGGAACGGACCAGCGGCACGGCCTGGCGCTGCATGTTGGCACCCATGAGTGCACGGTTGGCATCGTCATGCTCGAGGAACGGGATCAGGGCCGTAGCCACGGACACCATCTGGCGCGGGGAAACGTCCATGAACTCGACGTCGGCGGCGGGAACCAGAACAGGCTCGCCTCCACCACCACGGGCACGGACAAGAACGGTCTCTTCCGAGAACTTCTTGTCAGCATCCAGCGGTGCGTTGGCCTGGGCGATCAGGACCTCGGCTTCGTCGTCGGCCGTCAGGTACTGGACGTCGTCGGAAACGACTCCGTCCTTGACCAGGCGGTACGGCGTCTCGATGAAACCGAACGGGTTGATGCGTCCATAGGAAGCCAGCGAACCGATCAGACCAATGTTCGGGCCTTCAGGAGTTTCGATGGGGCACATACGTCCGTAGTGGGACGGGTGCACGTCACGAACTTCCATGCCGGCACGGTCACGGGACAGACCACCCGGGCCAAGCGCGGACAGGCGGCGCTTGTGGGTCAGACCCGAGAGCGGGTTGTTCTGGTCCATGAACTGCGACAGCTGCGACGTTCCGAAGAACTCCTTGATGGCTGCCACGACGGGACGGATGTTGATCAGGGTCTGCGGCGTGATGGCCTCGACGTCCTGGGTCGTCATACGCTCGCGGACAACGCGCTCCATGCGGGACAGGCCGGTGCGGACCTGGTTCTCGATGAGCTCGCCGACGGCGCGGATGCGGCGGTTGCCGAAGTGGTCGATGTCGTCGATTTCGACGCGCAGGTCCACTTCCTGGCCGTCACGGGTGCCCTTGATGGTCTTCTCGCCGGCGTGCAGCGCAACGAGGAACTTGATCATGGCAACGATGTCTTCAACGTGCAGGACCGAGGCTTCCTTGTCGCCAAGGGAGCGGTCGATGCCCAGCTTGCGGTTGATCTTGTAGCGGCCAACCTTGGCCAGATCGTAGCGCTTGGAGTTGAAGTACAGGTTGTCCAGCAGGGACTGGGCAGCCTCGACGGTGGGCGGCTCGCCCGGACGCAGCTTGCGGTAGATATCCAGCAGGGCGTCTTCGCGGGTTTCGGTGGCGTCCTTCTCCAGCGTTGCGCGCATGGAGTCGTACTGGCCGAACTCTTCGAGGATCTGGCCTTCAGTCCAGCCGAGGGCCTTCAGCAGGACCGTGACGGACTGCTTGCGCTTGCGGTCGAGGCGGACACCGACCTGGTCGCGCTTGTCGATCTCAAGCTCAAACCATGCACCGCGGGACGGGATGATCTTGGCGGTGAAGATGTCCTTGTCACTGGTCTTGTCAGCGGCACGCTCAAAGTAGGCGCCCGGCGAACGGACCAGCTGGGAGACGACGACACGCTCGGTGCCGTTGACCACGAAGGTACCCTTCTCGGTCATCAGCGGGAAGTCGCCCATGAACACGGTCTGCTGCTTGATTTCGCCCGTGTTGTTGTTCATGAACTCGGCCTTGACGTACAGCGGAGCCGAGTACGTAGCGTCCCGGTCCTTGCATTCGGCCATCGTGTACTTGGGGTCAGCGAACTCCGGATCGGAGAAGCTCAGGGACATGGTGCCCTGGAAATCCTCGATCGGGGAGATCTCTTCGAAGATGTCCGACAGGCCGGACGTCGTAGCGACGCTGAGATCGTTTTCTTCGACGGCCTTCGCTACACGTGCCTGCCAGCGTTCGTTGCCGACGAGCCAGTCAAAGCTGTCCGTCTGCAGGGCAAGCAGATTCGGAACATCAAGGGGTTCGTGAATCTTTGCGAATGAGAGCCGGCGAGTGGCACCATCAGTGCTGTCGGCGGTGTTAGCGGTTTCGTTATTAGAGGTGCTCGAGGCGACCAAGAGGGATCCTTCCACAGACCTTCAGGCGTTTTCAGATCTCCCCCGCTGTGCACCCTGCAGAAGTTACTCCGCAGCGCTACCATCCGGTTCCGCTATATGACCCGGGGCCCGGCTGGCTGTGATGTGACGTATCGACGGCACGTTGATTGCCAGCTGCCAGGCAAAGCCCACCGCTATATGAAGGCTGAAGGTAAACAGGGAAGACGCAAATATCTACGATACGGCAAAACAACCTATGTGTCTACCCCACTTCGCGCAGGATTGCAAGCACCCGTTTCCGGCCGGATCCGGGTTTCCGGCGGCGGGCTAGAGCTTCAGCGTCACGCCTTCGGCAGAGCAGGTCCCCGAGTTGGCGAACACCGCGTCACGCACTGCGTCCTTTGAAGCCTGCGCGGGTTCGCCGCCGCTTTCGGCCGCACTGGAATGGTCAATGGCCAGGAGGCTGAGCGACGCGAACAGGCCCTGGAGGTCGCCGGTGACGGTGTCCTTGGCGTCCTCTGCCTGCAGGTAGATGTTCTCGTAGCCGTTGGCGTCCCCGGAGGGCACAGCGGCGTAGTCGGCAAACAGCGAGTTGAAGCGTTCGCAGGCTTCCTTGGCGCCGCCGGACGTGCCGGAGGACGCTGACGGGCCGTCACTGGCGGAGCCGGTACTGCTGGCAGCCGGGCTCGCGGACTGGCCAGCGTCAGCGGTTTCGGCCGGAGCGGGCGCCGACACCGAGCAGGCAGTCAGCCCGGCTACGCCAACAACTGCTGCCAGGGCGAGGATCTTCTTCACTGTCATTGCTCCATCCGTCCCGGGTGCGGCATGGCTGCCCCCTGCATGAGTTTCCGCCGTCCACCCTACGCAAGCTGCCGCCGTCGTGCACATTCCGGCCATGGGGACCTCTCCCCTGCCGTCTTCCAGCTAACGCGGCTGCAGGCGGCGCAGGCCCGGAATGCACATGCCTGCCGCCGCGTTTGAATAGATGGGTGACCAGGGTCACGATAACCTTGGTGGCTTACACCGGATGAGATCGGAAGAGATAACCATGGGCAACTCCCCCGGCAACAGCGACGTTGTCATCCTTTCAGCAGTCCGCACCCCGCAGGGGCGGATCAACGGGCAACTGGCCAGCTTCACGGCCGTAGACCTTGGCGCGCACGCCATCCGCGCCGCCCTGGACGCCAGCGGCGCAGCGGTGGGTGACGTGGAAGCGGTCATCATGGGCCAGGTCCTGCAGGCGGGGGCGGGCCAGAACCCGGCCCGCCAGAGCGCCATTGCCGCCGGGATCGGCTGGAACGTCCCCGCGGTGACGATCAACAAGGTATGCCTGTCGGGGCTCACCGCCGTCATCGACGCGGCCCGGATGATCCGCGCCGGCGAAGCCGCAGTGGTGGTGGCCGGCGGCCAGGAGTCGATGACCCGGGCTCCCCACATCCTGCCGGGGTCGCGGCAGGGCTGGACCTACGGTTCCATCCAGGCCCTCGACGTGGCCGCCCATGACGGGCTCACCGATGCCTTCGACGGCCAGTCGATGGGCCTGTCCACCGAGACAGGCAACCTCGCCCTCGGCATCGACAGGCCTTCACAGGACAACGTTGCGGCCCAGTCCCACCAGCGTGCGGCGCTGGCCGCCAAGAACGGAACGTTCGACGACGAGATCGTCGCCATCAGCGTCAAGCAGCGGAAGGGTGACCCCCTGGTGGTGGGCACGGACGAGGGCGTCCGGCCCAATTCGTCCGTGGAGTCCCTCGGCGGGCTTCGCGCCGCCTTCGTCACCGACGGCACCATCACGGCGGGCAACTCCTCCCCCCTTTCCGATGGCGCCGCGGCCCTGGTGCTGTCATCGCGGGCTTACGCCGAAGAGCACGGACTGGAATACCTCGCGGTGGTGGGCAAGCCGGGCCAGGTGGCCGGGCCTGACAACTCGCTGCACTCCCAGCCCTCGAACGCCATCATGAACGCCTTGGGCAAGGCCGGCTGGAGCACAGCTGACCTCGACTTCATCGAGATCAACGAAGCCTTCGGGTCGGTGGCAGTGCAGTCGTTGAAGGACCTCGACTATCCGCTGGAGAAGTGCAACATCCACGGCGGCGCCATCGCCCTGGGCCACCCCATCGGGGCGTCGGGAGCACGCCTGGCCGCGCACGCCGCGCACGAGCTGAAGCGGCGCGGAACCGGCAAGGCAGCGGTGTCCCTGTGCGGCGGAGGAGGGCAGGGCGAAGCGCTCCTGCTCTACCGCGACTGATGGCGGACAAAGCGGCAAACGGAAGGGACGGCGTCGGACGCGAACGGTTCCTGGCCGACGCTGCCACCCGCGGCCTCCACGTGGAGGTTGTGGAACGGCCGGCGGCGAGGAGCCTCGAAGAGGCCGCCGGAATCCTTGGCATCACGCCGGCGGACATCGTCAAATCCCTGGTGGTGAAGCACAAGAACGGGACCTTCCTGTTCGCCCTGGTCCCCGGCGACCGGCAGATCTCCTGGCCCAAACTGCGGCAGCTGGTGGGCGTCAACAAGCTCTCCCTGCCGCCGGCGGACATCGCCCTCGAGGCAACGGGCTACGAACGCGGAACCATTACCCCGCTGGGGAGCACCAGCCCGTGGCCCGTATATGCCGACGCCACCATCACGGGGCGGCGGATATCGATGGGTGCCGGCGCCCATGGTTACAGCGCCTTCGTCGACGCCGACGCCCTCACGTCCGCCCTCGGCGCCGTCGTCGCGGATATTTCTGACCCCAACCCGATGTAGGTAGCAGCAGGTGCCGTTATGAGGGCTCATAACGACACCTGCTGCTACTCAGTTGGGGTCCGGACGCAAAAACCCCGCCCCACTGCCAGGCAGTGGGACGGGGTTTTTAGTGGAGAAACCGTTGTTACTTGACGGTAACGCTGGCGCCTGCAGCCTCGAGCTGCTCCTTGGCCTTCTCGGCAGCTTCCTTGGTGGCGCCTTCGAGAACAGCCTTGGGTGCGCTGTCAACCAGGTCCTTGGCTTCCTTCAGACCCAGGGAAGTGATGGCACGTACTTCCTTGATCACTGCGATCTTCTTTTCGCCAGCGGACTCGAGAACGACGTCGAATTCGGTCTTCTCTTCAGCCTCTTCAGCAGCGCCACCGGCGGCGGGGCCGGCAACGGCTACAGCAGCAGCGGTTACTTCGAAGGTCTCTTCGAAGAGCTTGACGAACTCGGAGAGCTCGATGATGGTCAGTTCCTTGAAAGCTTCAATGAGCTCTTCGTTGCTGAGCTTCGCCATGGTAGGCGTCCTTCCTGTTGTGGTGTCCGAACGGCGCGGAGCGGGACAGACACCGGAGTCTGGTGGGGTAAAGAGAATTAGTTCTCTTCGGCAGCGGGAGCCTCGGCGGGTGCCTCGGCTGCTGCTTCAGCTTCAGAGTCAGCAGACTCTTCAGCGGCCGGCGCTTCGGCAGCTGCCGGTGCACCGTTCTCTTCTTCAAGCTTGAGACGCAGCGCATCGATGATGCGTGCAGCTGCGGCAGCAGGAGCCTTGAGGATGCCTGCAACCTTGGCGAGCTGCAGCTCACGGGACTCGAGGGCAGCCAGTGCGGCGACCTCGCTGGCGTCCAGTGCCTTGCCTTCGAAGTAACCGGTCTTGATGACCAGCTGCTTGTTGGCTTTAGCAAAATCCGTCAGGCTCTTGGCAGCGGCAACTGCGTCACCCTTGATGAACGCGATTGCAGTGGGGCCGGCAAGCTGGCCGTCGAATGCTTCGACGCCGGCTTCCTTGGCTGCAATGGCGGTCAGGGTGTTCTTGACGACCGCGAACTTGGTGTCCTGGCCGAGAGAAACACGCAGCTGCTTGAGCTGTGCAACGGTGAGCCCGCGGTATTCGGTCAGGACAGCGGCGTTCGATTCCTTGAAATCGTTAGTGATCTCAGCTACTGCTGAAACCTTGGTAGGCGTTGCCATAACCCTCCTTCCGGGGATAGTGCCGGTATTCGAGGGTCCCGCTCAGGTGAGCTAAAACTAAAAACGCCCCGCGCAGATGCACGGGGCTTGGCTCAACATGTTTCCATGGAGCGTTGCTTCGTTCACCTGCGCCGGCCGCCCTATGTCAGGGTCCTTCGTCCAGAAAACCACTTCATCTCCCGCGCACAACTGCAGAGTTGAGCAATGCTCGAAAGAGTGGATTTCCAACAACCGACGGTCTTTGGTCCTCCAAGTCTACGGGAGCCCGTGGCAGGACGCCAAATCGGGGCCTCAGCTGGTACTGGTATGGAGCTTCGGCAGCTCTTTCTGCCAGATCCCGGTCACCCCGGCAACGCGGAAGCCCAGCTGCTGGTTAACGGTAAGGAGGTACCTGTTGTCCGGAGCGTTCCAGGTGTAGATGACGCGCGCGTCAGGGAACTGCTCGGTGAGCCGTTCCATGTTGGAGACCTTGATCAGCAGGCCCAGCTTGTTGCCCCGGTGCTCCTGCAGCACCAGCGTGTCGTCCTGGAACACCACGTCCGCCCGGTGTGCCAGCACGGTGATGGTGGTCAGCCCCACCAGCGTGCCCGAGGCGAGATGCTCGACGGCGGTGACCACCGTCCGCCGGCCCTGCGCGATGGCGACGTCCTCGGCTTCGCGCAGGATGCCGCCGTCGAACACCAAGTCCTGCTCCACAGGGACGTCAAGATCGGGGTCAACGTCCGCACCGGCCTGGTTCTCGAGTACCGCGACGGCCTCAAGCCAGCGGTCCGGGCAGCGGTCGGTCCAGTGGTGCAGGCGGTAGCGGCCGTTGTTGGCGTCATCGGCCTCTGCCTGCAGGTCCGCCACAAGCTTCGAATCCAGTGGCAGGATGCAGGCGCTGAACTGCTCAATGTGTTGCAGGGTGTACCCGGTCTTCTGGGCGAACTCCACCTCGCGGCTGTCCAGCGGGACGAAGCCCGGCCCGGTCCCCGGCACCAGGAGGGCCTGTTCGAACTCATCCAGCGATGCGCCGGGATGATTGGTGTCCACCAGGATCATGGTGCGGCCCTCGCCGCGGGCAAGCTGCTCGGCGGCCTCCAGGAGCCGCCGCCCCACGCCCTGCCGCTGGAATTCGGGCAGGATGTCCAGGGTGAATTCCGCCAGGTCCAGGTGATCGGTCAGGGGCAGGGCGATGTCCACGGTCCCGACTATTTCGCCGTCCACTTTGGCGACGAGGATCAGTTGCCGCTCGTACGGATCCTCGAATTCAAGGAGCTTCTCGAGGGGACCGTAGGCGAGGTCGTCACTCCCCCAGGTGGCCATCCGAACTTTCCTGCCCACTTCGAGGGCGGCAAGGAAATCGGCAGCGTCAGGGGCCTCAAGGGAGTCGGGAATCCAGAGCTGCTCGATCTTCACGTCTTTTGCCATACGGGGCATCATCCCAGCCGTTTCTGCCACTCCCCTTCATAGCCGGCAGGCCTGAATCCAAGCGCAATATTAATCGAAAGCATATGCTGGTTTTCGCTGGCGTTCCACGTCAAAACCGAGCGGACCGAAGGCCACCTGGCCTGCGCCCGGCCCAGGTTTGCGGCCTTGACCAGCATGCCCAGCCGGTGGCCGCGGTGCGGCCCGGCCACCAGCGTGTCCTGCTGGGTGGCGGATCCCGGTACTTCCGGACGCCAGTTCAGGACCGTATAGGCAACCAGTTCACCCGTCCCGCGGTGCCGGGCCGCTGCCACCACAGACTGCACACCGCCGCGGACCGTGGCGGCCTCCTCGTCACGAACCCGGGCAGGATCCCAGTCCTCCCGTTCCCAGCCCAGGGCGGCCATGGGGACGTCGGTGCTCATGGTCGCCTTAAGCGCGGCCAGGCCGGCAACGAATTCGTCAGGGCAGTGATCGTCCCAGCGGACCACCGTGTAGGCGGCGGCCCGGGCGGCGGCCTCAGCCTCAATCCGGGTCATGACCCCTGCAGGCACGGGCAGGTCCAGCCGGCTGGACCGTTCCACCTGTTCAAGCGAGTAGCCGGCCGAAGAGGCAAAGGCAGTGGCGGGATCGGCGAGGGGAAGCGCACCTGATCCGGACTTCGCAGGCAGCATGGCCGCACCCGGGCCGACGCGTTCCAGCTGGATCTCGTGGTACCCGTCCAATGAGGTGCGCCCCCGGCTGCGGGCCGCGGCTTCTGCAAACTGCAGCAGCGTGCGGCCAACGCCTTGCCGCCTTTGGGCCGGGTGGACCAGTACATCGATTCCCGCGGTATCGGTGTTCTCCCGCAAGGGCAGGGTGACCGAACACAGCCCCGCAGGACTGCCGTCGCGGCGGGCCAGGAACAGGTGCCGCTCCTCGTACTGGTTCCCCCGCCAGAATTCCAGCGACTCGGCCAGCGTCGGGCACCGGTCCAGGTTGCCCCAGAGCGAGAGTTCGTGGGTTTCGCGCAGGGAATGGCATGCACGGAAGTCTTCGGAAGGTACGACGCCGGGCGGTTGCGTTCGGTTCCCCCGCGCGGGGATCTCCACGCGACTGATGTTGATGCCGGCGGCGACCGCGTCCGGCGGGAAGGGAAGCGGTGTCCCGGGCATTTCCCCAGCTTAGGCAGAACGTGTGAACAAGTTAAGCAAAAACCGCCCGGCGCATGCGCGCCGGGCGGTTTTCAATGCCCCGGAATGATCGGGGCAGATGTTCTGTAAGGCTTAGGCCTCGGTGAGCACCTTGGTGACGTTCGGGTCCACGGAGATGCCAGGGCCGAAGGTGGTGGCAACGGTGGCCTTCTGGATGTAGCGGCCCTTCGAAGCGGAAGGCTTCAAGCGAAGCACCTCTTCCAGCGCTGCTGCATAGTTCTCAGCCAGCTTGACGGCGTCGAACGACACCTTGCCGATGATGAAGTGCAGGTTGGAGTGCTTGTCGACGCGGAAGTCGATCTTGCCGCCCTTGATGTCATTGACAGCCTTGGTGACGTCCGGGGTAACCGTACCGGTCTTCGGGTTCGGCATCAGGTTACGCGGGCCGAGGACCTTACCGAGACGGCCAACCTTGCCCATGAGGTCAGGGGTGGCAACAGCGGCGTCGAAGTCGGTCCAGCCGCCGGCGATCTTTTCGATCAGGTCGTCGGAGCCAACGAAGTCGGCGCCGGCTGCGATTGCTGCCTCGGCCTTGTCGCCCGTGGCGAAGACCAGGACGCGGGCGGTCTTACCGGTGCCGTGGGGCAGGTTGACCGTACCGCGGACCATTTGGTCAGCCTTGCGGGGGTCCACGCCGAGGCGGAAAGCAACCTCGATGGTGGCGTCGAACTTGGACGGGTTGGTGTCCTTGGCGAGGGTCACTGCCTCGAACGGCGCGTAGGACTTCTCCGCGTCGATCTTGGCGGCTGCTGCCTCATATGCTTTGCTGCGCTTTGCCATGCTGCTCTTTCTCCTTGTGCAGTTGTGGTCTGCGGACCGCGCTGGGCCCTGCCACAGCCGGTGATCCGGACGGTTATTCGTCCCGGATAACCGGCATTTCAATTGTTGGTGGTGCCGGGATTCCGGCGGTGCCACTCGGCGCCATGCTGATGCGCGGCGTCAGGCGGCGGTAGGGGGATTAGCCCTCGACGGTGATACCCATGGAACGGGCGGTGCCGGCGATGATCTTCGCTGCGCCTTCGAGGCTGGTGGCGTTGAGGTCTTCCATCTTGGTGGAGGCGATCTCGTTGACCTGTGCCTGGGTCAGCTTGGCAACCTTGACGGTGTGCGGGGTAGCCGAACCCTTGGCAACGCCTGCAGCCTTCTTGATGAGTTCTGCAGCCGGCGGGGTCTTGGTGATGAACGTGAAGGAACGGTCCTCGTAGACGGTGATTTCCACGGGGATGACGTTGCCGCGCTGGGCTTCCGTTGCAGCGTTGTACGCCTTGCAGAATTCCATGATGTTGACGCCGTGCTGGCCAAGTGCGGGACCGATCGGCGGGGCCGGGTTAGCGGCACCTGCCTGGATCTGCAGCTTGATGAGGCCGGTGACCTTCTTCTTGGGAGCCAATGTAGGGTCCTTCTCTCAATAACTTCCTGGGGCACAGGAGCGTGGCCCAGGTTTTTGGCCGCCATGGCAAGGCGGCCTGCCGTTCCGGAGCCGCTAAGCGGGCGGCGCCGGAACGAATTCTCGGGTAATCAGATCTTGGTGACCTGGTTGAACGCCAGGGTGACGGGCGTCTCGCGCTCGAAGATGGAGACCAGCACCACGAGGGTCTGGGATTCGACCTTGATCTCGGAGATCGTGGCGGGAAGGGTCTCGAACGGGCCTTCCTTGACGATGACGGACTCGCCGACCTCGAAGTCGACGTCCACCGGCGCCTGGTGCTGCTTGTTGACCGGCTTGCCCTTCTCGGCCTGCTCTTCTTCGAAGACCGGCGCGAGCATGGAGAAGACCTCGTCGAGGCGCAGCGGCACGGGGTTGTGGGCGTTGCCCACGAAGCCGGTAACGCCGGGAGTGTGGCGGACGGCGCCCCAGGAGGCGTCGGTCAGGTCCATGCGGACCAGGACGTAGCCGGGAATGCGGACGCGGTTGATGACCTTGCGCTGGGCATTCTTGATCTCGACGACCTCTTCCATGGGCACCTGGATCTCGAAGATGTAATCTTCCATGTCCAGGGTCTGGATGCGGGTCTCAAGGTTGGCCTTCACGCGGTTTTCGTAACCGGCGTAGGAGTGGATGACGTACCAGTCACCTTCCTGGCGGCGCAGCTTGGCCTTGAATTCATCTGCCGGGTCAACGGCAGCGGTGGCTGCCGCGGCGGCGAGGGCGTCAGCGTCGGCATCGCCGGACTCTGCTTCGCTGTCAGCCTCCGCGTCGGCATCGGCGTCATCGGATTCGGGCGCGGAGGACTCAACCTCAGACTCTTCACCGATTTCTGCGGTGATGTCCACGGCCTCTTCCTGCTCAGTCCCGGTTACCTCGAGCTCCTGCTCAGACACTTGGTCTCCTGCTTCCTCATTGCCTAACATGCCTATTTAAATGGCTCAATTCCGCACACCGGCGCTCCCCTCCGGTTTCCCGGATGGAGCGCGCAGCCTGCGGACCCTGCAGCCTTAGTTGTCCGTGGGGCCTGTCCCGCCGAAGAGCCAGCCGACAGCGGTTCCAAAACCGATGTCCAGCAGGCTGACGATGACCATCATGATGGCCACGAACACCAGCACCACGAGCGTGTAGTTGATCAGTTCCTTGCGGGTGGGGGCAACGACCTTCTTCAGTTCGCCGATGATCTGGCGGACGAAAAGTGCAATACGGGCGAAGATGTTTGCCTTGGCATCCTTCTTAGCTGGGCGGCCCTTGGAGCTGCTGGCAGCTGTTTCGGTCACCTGGTCCTCGCTCATCTTTGCAATGGTGGATTACCCGGCCCTGATCAGAACCATGGTTGCTGCGCTTGCCCCCGGATTTGTTGCCCGGGGCAGCTTGCGCAGGGCAGACAGGACTCGAACCTGCAACCTGCGGTTTTGGAGACCGCTGCGCTACCAATTGCGCCACTACCCTATGGAGTGAAACCAAACAGCAACGGCGATTCACCAGCTTTCACTGGGGCGCACGCCATCATCTGTGTTTCAACACCGGTGAATCAGTCTACGGCAACATCTTCGCGTTCGTAAAACCGACCCGTTCCAGCCCCTCCGCAAGCCGGCGTGTCAGTGCCTGGCGGGCCAGTCACATTTCACCTCCGGCACCCCGGAGGGTCCGGTGAACAGCATAGAGTAGAAAACGTCGAATCCCACATTCCAGCCATCCGGCTGCAAGCGTAGAACGGACCTGCCATGTCTGCCGCCCGCGTTTCCCAGCGCATATCCGCAATTGCCGAATCCGCCACCCTGGCCGTTGATGCCAAGGCTAAAGCGCTGAAGGCTGCTGGGCGTCCGGTGATTGGCTTCGGCGCAGGCGAGCCGGATTTTCCCACCCCGGACTACATTGTCCAGGCTGCCATTGAGGCCGCGGGCCAGCCGAAGTACCACCGCTACTCCCCCGCCGGCGGGCTTCCCGAACTGAAGCAGGCCATTGCCGCGAAGACGCTCCGGGACTCCGGATACGCCGCAGACCCTTCCCAGATCCTGGTGACCAACGGCGGCAAGCAGGCCGTCTATAATACGTTCGCCACGCTGGTGGATCCGGGCGACGAGGTCATTGTCCCCGCACCGTTCTGGACCACCTACCCTGAAGCGATCCGGCTGGCCGGCGGCGTTCCCGTCGAGGTTTTTGCGGGGCCGGAGCAGGGCTACCTGGTGACCATCGAACAGCTTGAAGCAGCCGTGACGGACCGGACCAAGATCCTCCTGTTCGTCTCGCCGTCGAACCCCACCGGCGCCGTCTACTCGCCGGAGCAGGTGGCCGAGATCGGCAAGTGGGCAGCGTCAAAGGGCATCTGGGTGGTGACCGACGAGATCTACGAGCACCTGACCTACGACGGCGTTCCCTTCACCTCCATCGCCACGGCCGTGCCCGAACTCGGTGACAAGGTGGTCATCCTCAACGGTGTGGCCAAGACCTATGCCATGACCGGATGGCGCGTCGGCTGGATGATCGGCCCGGCGGACGTCATCAAGGCGGCCACCAACCTGCAGTCGCACGCCACCTCCAACGTCTCCAACATCATGCAGATCGCCGCCCTCGCCGCCGTTTCCGGCCCGCTGACAGCGGTCGACGAGATGAAGGTGGCCTTCGACCGCCGCCGGAAGGCGATCGTGGCCGGCCTGAACGCCATTGAAGGGGTGGAATGCCCGACGCCGAAGGGCGCCTTCTACGTGTACGCGGACGTCCGCGGGCTGCTGGGCAAGGAATTCCCCACGGCGGCCGGTACCGCAACGCCGCAGACATCGGCCGAACTGGCGTCCCTGATCCTGGACGAGGTGGAAGTGGCAGTGGTTCCGGGCGAGGCGTTCGGCCCGTCCGGCTTCCTGCGGCTCTCCTACGCACTGGGCGATGACGACCTCGCCACCGGCGTGCAGCGCCTGCAGGATTTCCTCGGCAAGGCCCAGTAGCGCCCGCTCACTCTTGGCGCCTTAAGCACAAACGCCCGCTCACTCTTCTAAGGAGAGTGAGCGGGCGTTTGCGTTTTTCCCGCAGGATGTGAGCGCGCGTCGCAGAAATAGGGTAGCCGCAGGATGTGAGCGCGCTGCGGTTAGAGGAGGCGGCGCTCCGCGGCCCATTTGGTGAGTTCGTGGCGGCTGGAGAGCTGGAGCTTCCGCAGGACCGCGGAAACGTGGGTTTCCACCGTCTTGATGCTGATGAAGAGCTCCCTGGCCACCTCCTTGTAGCTGTACCCCCGGGCGATCAGGCGCATGACCTCAAGCTCGCGGGCCGAGAGCTTGTCCAGCTCGTCATCGGCGATGTCCGCCGGCGCGGTGCCGAAAGCATCCAAAACGAACCCTGCCAGGCGCGGCGAGAAGACAGCGTCCCCGCCGGCAACCCGGAACACGGCGTCGGTGATCTCGGCCCCGGAGATCGTCTTGGTGACATAGCCCCTGGCCCCCGCCCGGATCACTGCCACGACGTCCTCCGCAGCATCGGACACGCTGAGGGGCCAGGAAGCGCGTGGTGCCCAGCAGCGGAACGGACCCTGCGATAACCTCACGGCCGCCGCCGCCCAACCCGCCGGGAAGGTGCACGTCCAGCAATACGACATCGGGCCGCTGTTCGGCGATGACGGCAATGGCCTGCTCCACTGTGGCCGCTTCCCCCACCACGTGGATGCTGGCATCGAGATCGGCTTTGAGCCCGGAACGGAAGATGGCGTGGTCGTCCACGATGACCACGCGGACGGAGCTGGCGGCCTGCGCGGCTGCCCCCTGGTTGACGTTCATGACTTTCCTTCCACGTTGTCCGTGCTCGCAGCCGGCAGCCGCAGGCGGACCTCCGTGCCGTCCCCGGTGCTGAGGATGGCAGCCGATCCGCCGTGCCGCTTCATCCTGCCGATGATGGACTCCCGTACGCCCAGGCGGTCCTCCGGCACGTCGGCCAGCTCGAACCCGGGCCCGCGGTCCTTGATGAAAATTTCGGCCTGGCCGTCCGAGGCTTCGAGGTACACGGAAACGGCGCCGCCACCGTGCCGGGAGGCGTTCAGCATGGCTTCCCGGCTTGCCTGGACCATGGCCTCGTGGCCTTCGGTCATGGCGGCATCGCCGACGCTGACCACCTCCACGGCGTTGCCCAGGAGGTCTTCCACCTCGGCTGCCACGGCCTTGATCCGGTCCGAAAGCTGCCCCGCTTCCCTGCCGGGATCCTGGAACAGCCAGCCGCGGAGCTCGCGTTCCTGCGCCCGGGCCAACCGGACGACGTCGTGCTCGCTGCCGGCCCGGCGCTGGATCAGCGCGAGCGTCTGCAGCACCGAATCGTGCAGGTGCGCGGCGATCTCGGCGCGTTCGGTTTCCCGGATCCTGCCGGCACGCTCGGTCTCCAAATCCCGCCAGAACTTCAGCGCCCAGGGCAACAGGACCAGCACTACGCCACCGAGCACTGCCACGGAGGCCAGCAGCGCGAGCCAGGTCTGCTCCCAGGAGCCGGAACCGGACACCATCACCAACACGCCGGCCACCACCAGCGCCAGGCCGGCCGCGAGCCGTGCCCAGCCGCCGGCCTGGTCCGCCTTGGTCTTGTTCACCAGCCCGGCCCGCCGCGTTTCGTCCAGCTGCATCCACGCGATGGACGCGCCGCCCAGGACGGCGGCGGCGGGAATAAGGGTTCCCAGCGGCACGTCGACGCCCAGCAGCTGCGCGATCATGATCCCGGCCACCAGCAGCAGCCCGCAGCCAAGCAGGATCTCCTTGCCGTACTTCATGCTCTGCCAGCGGAACCACGGCGGTTCGCCCGGCTTGCGGCCGCCGGGCGGTGCCGCGCTGTCCGCGCCCTGGGGAGCGCCGCCGTCGGCAGCCTGGCCCAGGGATGCCTGATTCGAGGGTGCCTGGCTCAAGGGCGCCTGGCCAAAGGGCGCCGGGCCGGGTGGAGCGGAAGGCAGCGCCGACAGTGTGCCGGCCACGGCGGCGGCAGGTGCCTGGCTCACCGCAGGGGCAATGGGCGACGCCGGCCGCCGGGCATTGCGCCGGGCAGCCTCATCCGCGGTGGGAACCATGATCCACAGCCACGCGTAGAAGACGAGGCCGGCCCCGCCCGCGAGCGTTGCAAGCGCCATGCCTACCCTGACGTTCTTCACCGGCCAGCCCAGATGAACGGCCAGGCCCGAGCAGACACCGGCAATCACGCGGTCGCTGCTGCGGGCCAAAGGGGGCCTGGCCGGGACGGTTGTCATGGGTCAATCCAAGCATGGATCAGGGTTCCCCGGACCCGGATCCGGCCGGAACCGGGGGCAACTCAGGGACCGCTCAGGGTATTCCCCAGTAGAGCGCAGACGGGGCTGGGCGGAAGGATTGAGGTATGAACTCGCAGACCCCCCTCCCCGACGACGGCCAGCCCACCGAGCCTCTGCCCGGCGCACCGCGGCCCACCGAACCCCTGCCGTCCGCGCCGACCACGCCGGACCCGTCCGAGGGCCCTCGGGCCTCCGAATCCAGCCGGCCAACTGCGGACCAGTGCGGCGCTGACCTGCCCCGCGCTGGAGCCCCCGGAGCTGATCTCCCCGAAACCGGACAGGCATACACAGGCCGTCCCGGCACCGCACCCACTGCCCCGGGCGACGCCGATTTCTTCTCCTGGATCCGCGGTCATGGCATCCAGCGTGGCCGGGACCGGTGGATCGGCGGCGTGTCCAGCGGCATTGCGCAGAAGCTGGGCGTGGACCCGTTGATCATCCGCGGCGTCTTCATCGTCCTGACCCTGTTCGCCGGCATCGGCGTGCTGGTGTACGGCCTCGCGTGGGCGCTGCTCCCGGAGCCCGACGGACGGATCCACGTCCAGGAGGCCGCAGCTGGCCGGTGGACCACCGGGATGACAGGATCCCTGATCGCCACGATCCTGGGACTGACCGGACTGGGCGGCGGCTTCTGGGGCTGGTCGCACAACGGCTTCGGCGGCTTCCTCTGGACGGTCTTCTGGGTGGGCGGCGCCATTTACCTCATCTACTACCTCTCGCAGCGCAACAAGGCAGGCCGGCCGGCGATGGCCGCTCCGCACGCTGGCGGCTACGGCACGCCTGGCGCCTACGGGACGCCGGGCGCAGCCGGCACCCCAGGAACCGCCTACACAGCCGGACATCCCGGGACCGCACCGTTCTCCTCCACGGGCACCTCATATGGAGCGGGCCCCGCTTCCCCCTCCATGCCCTCCTACGGCGACGGCAGCTATTCCGGGAGCGGCTCCTACTCCGGCGGTGGCTCCGGCAGTGGCTCAGGCTCCGGCGGCGGATTCCCGGGCGGTGGCCCCTACGGCGGTTCCCCCGCACCGCAGCGCACCCCGAAACCACGCCCGGCCGGGCCCGGCGCTCCCGCAGTGGCCGTCGCCGCCGGGTCGGCGCTGCTGGTGGGCGGCGGACTCAAGGCACTCGATGTCACCAACGTCATCGACCTGGGCGATTCCGCCAACGCCATCGTCTGGGCCAGCGCCGCAGCCGTCCTCGGCCTCGGCATCCTCATCGCCGGCCTGCGCGGCAGGACCGCTGGCATCCTGAGCTTCTTCGCCGTGGTGGCGCTGATAGCGGGCGGCGTGTACAACGTGGTGGGCAACGGCGACAGGATGCGGTTCCAGCAGGTGGACTGGGCACCGGCCAGCATCACGGAAGCCACCCGCGGCTTCGACATCACCGCCGGACGCGGAACCGTGGACCTGACAAACCTTGCCGGCGGCGCTCCGCTGCGCTCCGACGTCGTGATTCCCCTGGACATCACCGCGAGCAACGTGACCGTAGTGATCCCGGAGGACGTCCCCGTGGACATCAAGGCGGACATGACCATGGGCAACCTCAACGAGGCCTCGGGCCAGCGCGGCGGAACCACCACCCGGGAAAGCACCTATAACTCCGACCGGCCCGGCAGCCATCTGGTGGTCCAGATCGACGGCACCTTCAGTAACGTCACCATCCAGGAAGGCAATTGAGATGAGCACCAGTAACCAGGCACCGGATCCCACGGGCCGCGGCAGCTACTACCCGGACAGCACGACGACGGCGGGCACAGACCCTGCCGGCCCCTCCACCACAAGGGTGGGGACGGGGGTGTGGGGACTGATCG
This sequence comes from Pseudarthrobacter sp. SL88, assembly GCF_026672455.1. Taxonomy (NCBI): domain Bacteria; kingdom Bacillati; phylum Actinomycetota; class Actinomycetes; order Micrococcales; family Micrococcaceae; genus Pseudarthrobacter; species Pseudarthrobacter sp. SL88. The sequence goes on along the minus strand of NZ_JAPPRD010000001.1, from coordinate 998,449 downwards.
TCCTGGCCCTCGCCGCCCTGATCATCGTTGCCCAGCTGGGCATCGTGACCCTCAACGCCACGTACGTGCTGATCGGGCTCATGATCGGAGCGGGCGCCGCACTGGTGGTGGGCGGCCTGCTCTCCGCCCGGAAACGTGACAACCAACCGACAACAGGGAAGTCTTGAACCATGGACAAGTTTTTCAGCATCGTCAGGGGCTTCGGCCTGCAACGCGGCCCGCAGCGCTGGGTGGGTGGCGTCCTGGGCGGCATCGCCGCAAAAACGAACGTGGACGTGGCCTTCGTCCGCATCGCGTTCCTCGTGTTCTGCCTCCTCCCCGGGCCCGCAGTGGTCTTCTACCTCCTGGCGTGGGGGATCCTTCCGGACCAGCGGAACGTGATTCCGCTGCAGGCATTCCTGGAGCGCCGGTCCCTCAGCTGACCTGCAGGTGACATCCGAGGGCCTCCGCCGTTCACTACGGCGGGGGCCTTTGCCGTGCCCGGCCGGCGCGCGTGCGGGCGGCGTACCGCGTGTAACGGGTTTGTGTCGTACCCCACACCTCCCACTACACTTCTAGGTGAGCTCAGCGTGGCGCTCTGCCAGTAGACCCTCTTCCAGGATTTGAGCCGAAACATGAAAATTGGAATCCTCACCAGCGGTGGCGACTGCCCCGGACTGAACGCGGTTATCCGCGGCGCCGTGCTGAAGGGTATCGCCATCCACGGCCACGAGTTCGTCGGATTCCTCGACGGCTGGCGCGGCGTGGTGGAGGGCGACATCATCGACATCCCCCGCACCATGGTTCGCGGCATCGCCAAGCAGGGCGGCACCATCCTGGGCACATCCCGCACCAACCCGTTCGAAAACGGCGGCGGCCCCGAGGTCATCAAAGCCCACATGGACCGGCTCGGCATCGACGCGATCATCGCCATCGGCGGTGAGGGAACCCTTGCCGCGGCCAAGCGCCTGACCGACGCCGGCCTGAAGATCGTCGGCGTCCCCAAGACCGTGGACAACGACCTCGACGCCACCGACTACACCTTCGGTTTCGACACCGCGGTGCAGATCGCCACCGAGGCCATCGACCGGCTCCGGACCACCGGCGAATCCCACCACCGCTGCATGATCGCCGAGGTCATGGGCCGGCACGTGGGCTGGATTGCCCTGCACGCCGGCATGGCGGCCGGCGCCCACGCCATCCTCATCCCGGAGCAGAAGGTCAGCATCGAGCAGATCACCGAATGGGTGAACGAAGCCCACGCCCGTGGCCGCGCGCCGCTGGTGGTCGTCGCTGAAGGGTTCGTGCCCGAGCACATGGAATCCCCGCACTCCGAGCGCGGCCTGGACACGTTCGGCCGTCCCCGCCTGGGCGGCATCGCCGACCAGCTCGCGCCCGAACTGGAAGCACGCACCGGCATTGAAACCCGCGCCACCATCCTGGGCCACATCCAGCGTGGCGGCGTCCCCTCGGCCTTCGACCGCGTCCTCGCCACCCGCCTGGGCATGGCCGCCATCGACTCCGTGGTGGAGGGCTTCTGGGGCACCATGGTGGCGCTCAAGGGCACCGACATCCAGCATGTCGCCTTCGAGGAAGCCTTGGGCCAGCTCAAGACCGTGCCGCAGAACAGGTACGACGAAGCCGCTGTCCTGTTCGGCTAAGTACAGCACATTGCCCGGCCGGGCATGATGTCCGGCCGGGACAGCCGCCGGCGCCCTAGGCTGGGACCATGACACTCGATCCCGGCTCTGCCGCCATCATCCAGCTGGCCTGGGCCCGCCGCCTGGGCCTCGACGACGACGCTTTTAGCACTGCGCTTGCCTCCGGCGAACGCATCGTCCGGGCCGATGAATCAGCCGGCACGGTGGAGTTCGTCAGGTTGTTCGGCAGTTCCGTGCTGGTAGGGCCGCAGGACGTCATTGACGCGGCCGCGGACATCCCCGATACGGACATGGCCCAGCACGTCACCCTGCTGACGCTGACCCGGGCCCGTGGCGGGCACGGCCTGGGCGCGGCGGCGCTGTTCTTCGCCGACGACCTGCCGCTGCAGCAGCCCTCCGAAGAGATGACGGTGTCACACGGTAACGCCGAAGCGATCGAACTGGAGGGCCGCTGCCCGCCGGACGACGTCAACGAGGTTGGGCTCTCCGACCTTGAGAACCGCTTCACCATCGTCCATGAGCTCGACGGCAGGCGGGTTCCCCGGGCCTGCGGCGCCTACACAGAGTGGGAAGGACTGCTGGCCCACCTGGGGGTCCTGGTGGATCCGGAGTGGCGGCGCCGGGGCCTGGGGACACTGGCCGCCTCCATCGCGTCCCACGAAGCCTTGGCCGCCGGGCTGACGCTGCAATGGCGGGCGGACGTCAGCAACACGGGATCGCTGGCGCTGGCCCGCAGCCTCGGCTTGTCAGCCGGCGGAATCCAGACCAGCGTCCACCTTGGCTGAGGGAGCCGATCCTTCAGCGGCACCCCACCCCTGAACCGGCTTGGGTTTGGCGAAGAACAGCACCACAACTGCCCCGGCCAGCACCACGGCGGCGGGCAACAGGATGGACTGCGCCATCGCCGTCGAGAATCCTGCATGCAGGAAGTCCGGCAGGGAACCGCCCATGGCCATGCCCTCGCCCGCCCCGCCGGCCTGGCCGCCGGGGCCGGCCGGGAGCTCAGCCGCCAGCCGCGACTGAATCAGGACCGCGATGGCAGCGCTGCCCAGGACCGCTCCGAACTGGCGGGTGGTGTTGTAGACGCCGGAGCCGGCGCCCGCTTGCCGCGGCGGCAGGTTCCTGGTGGCGGTGGTGCTCAGGGGCGCCCAGATGCCGGCGTTGGCGAAGCCGAGAACAGCGCTGGGAAGCAGGAACAGCAGGATGGGGGTGTCCGGCTGCATCAGCAATCCGTTCCACACCAGGGCCACCGCCATGAGTGTCAGGCCCGCGGCTGCCAGGTATTTGGGGTTGACCCGGTCCACGATCTTTCCCACCACGGGAGCCATGCCACCCGAGATCAGCGCCATGGGCACCATCAGCAACGCTGACTGGGTGGGTGTCAGGCCGCGGACCATCTGGTAGTAGAAGATCAGCGGCAGCCCGAAGGACGTTACCGTGAACCCCACCATGGTGATTCCAAGGTTGGCCAGCGAAAAGTTCCGGTCACGGAACAGTCCCAGCGGCAGCAGCGGCTCGCCCTTGTTGAAACGCTGCCAGGCGACGAATCCGGCGAGGATTATGATCCCGGCGATGATCAGGGACCAGACGCTGATGGGTCCGGCGATGGTTCCCCAGTTGTACGTCTCGCCTTCCTGGATGCCGAAGACCAGCAGGAAGAGCCCGACGGCGCTGAGCAGCACACCGGGAATGTCGAACCGGTGCGGGTGGGTGCTGAGTGCGGGCACGTTGCGCACCGCGAGGATGAACCCGACGACGCCGATGGGAACGTTGATGAAGAAGATCCACTCCCAGCCGAGGCTGTCCACCAGGACACCGCCCAGGATTGGGCCCACCAGCGTGGCCATGCCCGCGGTGGCGCCCCAAATGGCCATGGCGGCACCCCTGCGGTCCGGCGGGAAGATGCGGGTGATGACGGCCATGGTCTGCGGTGTCATCACTGCAGCACCGAGGCCCTGCAGCACCCGGGCGGCGATGAGGGTCTCCACATCCTGCGCCAGGCCGCACCACAGCGAGGCCAGGGTAAAGACCACCAGGCCAAGCAGGTACAGCTTCTTGGGCCCGAACCGGTCGCCCAGCCTGCCGGTGATCAGCAGGGGTACCGCGTAGGCCAGCAGATAGGCACTGGTCACCCAGATCACGGAGTTAATATCGGCGCCCAGGCCCTCCATGATCCGCGGGTTGGCCACGGACACGATGGTGCTGTCAATCAGGATCATGAAGAACCCGATCACCAGCGACCACAGCGCCGCCCAGGGCTTTTCTACGTTTTCCATCCGGTCATCCTTCAGAGTCATATGGTGGTTGCCGGGCGGACCCGGGGGCTCAGCCCAGGAGGTCGAGGATCTCCTGGCGGGCAAACATTTGCGCGGCCGCGCGTGCCGACGGTGCTCCGGCGTCGGGATCTGCGCCGGCATCCAGCAGGACCCGGGCCACATCCGTGTATCCCTTGAATGCCGCACCGGCCAGCGGCGTCTGGCCGCGGTCATTGGCGGTGTTTGCCTCGGCGCCGTGTTCGAGCACCAGGCGCACCGTGTCGGCATGGCCGTGGTAGGCGGCCAGCATCAGGAGGGAATCTCCGGCGGCATTGGTAAGGGTGGCCGGAGCCCCGGCGCCGAGGTATGCGCGGAGCAGTTCGGTGTTCCCGTCCCGGGCTGCCTGGAAGAGGCTGTGGGCCAGGGCGACCGCGTCGTCGTCCGGCCCTGCTCCTGCCGCGGCGTCCTGCGCCGGCGTGGCGTTTCCGTGTTCTGTCATGCGCGTGGCCCCCTGAGGAATCCGGTCTGGCGCCCCACCACCTGGCCGGCGTCGGGGGCAACGATGAGTTCCTGTCCGGCGGTGTACGGCTCGTCCCCGTCCAGGACCGTCAGTATTTCATCCGGAGCGACGGACCGCTTTATGACCGCCAGCGCCACCGGCCCCATTTCGTAGTGCTGCGCCACAGATGTGACGGCCCCTACTTTGCGCTCGCCGGCAAGGACCACACTGCCGGCGGCCGGGAGGGTGTGCTGCGAACCGTCCAGCTGGAGGAACACGAGGCGCCGCGGCGGGTGCCCCAGGTTGTGGACGCGGGCGATGGTTTCCTGGCCCTTGTAGCAGCCTTTGGCCAGGTGGACTGCGGTACGGAGCAGGTCCAGTTCGTGCGGAATCGTCCTGTCGTCGGTTTCGGCGCCGATCCGGGGACGCCAGGCAGCGATGCGCAGCGCTTCGGATGCCATGACGCCTGCGAGCGGCCGGTCCGCCACCATCCGTTCCAGTTCGGCGGCGGGGGACGAGGTATTCGAACCACGGCCGTTCCAGCCCGGGATGGTTCTCTTCGGCAACGGTGGCGTAGGAGTACCCGCCAGCAGAGACATGCGGCCACGGGTCCTGCCAGGCCACCAGCGTGGCCCACTCAGGAACTGCGGCGGTACTGCCCACCACTGCCCAGCCGGCCGAGGCGTCGGCGATGTCCACCCGCAGCATGAACTTCATCCTGTTGAGGTACTCAGCCAGCGGAGCGGCCTCGGCGCCTTCGACGATCAGCCAGGCGGTGCCGCCGTCGTCAACGATGCGCGCATCGAATTCGATCCGCCCCTGGACGCTCAGCAGAAGCAGTTCGCTGGACTCGCCCGGCTGAAGGGCCGTCACCTGTTGGGATGACAGCGTGTTCAGCCAGCTCAGCCGGTCCGGCCCGGTGACGGTGACAACCCCGCGGGAGGAGAGGTCGACGACGGCGGTTCCGGCCGCCAGGGCACGCTGCTCCCGGAGGGGCTCACCGTAGTGGGCTGCGACGCCGGCATCCGCTCCGGCTGCCTCGACAGCTCCGGGGCGCGACAAAAGGGGGCTGGGAGTAGTCATATTGGGGAGAACGTCCTTCAGTCAGTCTGTATTCCGCTTTGTCGCCGGAACTTGGAACCCTGGCCCGGAGCGTCTGAACCTTGGCCGGGCCTGAGGGATTGCGGAGCGGTTGGGTGCTTACCGGTATTCGGGGTTTTCGAAGTCGAACCGGGTCCCGGCGGTCCATTCCTTGGGCAGGTTGCCGTACGCGGGGTAGCCGCCGGCGTCCTTGAGGGTCCGGGCCAGGTGCAGGAGGTTCCACGTCATGAAGGTGGTGTTCCGGTTGGTGAAGTCGCTTTCCGGTCCGCCTGAGCCTTCGTCGAGGTAGCTGGGGCCGGGTCCAACGGGCCCGATCCACCCGGCGTCGGCTTGCGGTGGAATGCTGAAGCCGATGTGCTGCAGGCTGTAGAGGACATTCATGGCGCAGTGCTTGATGCCGTCCTCGTTGCCCGTGATCAGGCAACCGCCCACTTTGGGATAAAACGCCCACTGGCCCTTGCTGTTGAGCTCACCGGAATGGGCATAGAGGCGTTCAATCAGCTTCTTGGTCTGCGATGAGTTGTCTCCCAGCCAGATGGGGCCGGCCACCACCACGATGTCGGCATCCTGGACGGCGGGGTAGAGTTCCGGCCATTCGTCGGTGGCCCAGCCGTACTGGGTCATGTCCGGGTAGACCCCGCTGGCGATGTCGTGGTCCACCGTGCGGATCACCCTGGTACTGACGCCCTGCTTCTCCATGATCCGCCGGCTGATGTTGATCAGGCCGTCAGTATTGGAGGTCTGCGGCGACCTCTTGAGCGTGCCGTTGAAGAAGACAGCCTTGAGATCGCTGTAGTTTCCGGAGGTACCTTCATTTGCCACGGCGCCGCTCCCTGCTGGTGGACCTTCTGGTTATGAAACCCTTGCCAGGAACGCCGAGGCGTGGGCTTCGAGGCCCTTGCCCGCTTCCCCTCCTGTTGCGACGTCCCACCGCCACAACAGGTTGCCGTCCACCAGTCCGAAGATCCGGGTGGCGGCGCTGTAGTCCTTGGAGTGGCTGCCGCGCATCACCATGTCGGTGGTGAGGTGGATCTGCGGGCCCTTGATCTGGCCGTAGTACAGCTCCGAGATGCCGCCGGGGTGGGAGATGGACACCGAAATGTCGAATCCGCCCTCGCTGTTGCGCAGGGCTTCCACTTCGTCGGCGCTCTTGAGCGCAGGCACGATGTCCGCGGGTACCAGGCCGGGGCCACCGTCAGCGTCAAGCTGTTTGCGCTCCAGCGCCCAGAAGCCGGTCTCAACCGTGAGGGGCCGCAGGCGCGTGCCGTCGTCGTCCGTCAGCCAGCTCTCCGCCCGGTACTGCAGGTACGGCAGGCCGTTATGGGTGAAGGAGACGTGCTGCAGGAAGTGCTCGGAATCCTCATCCCCGGTGCCGAGGCGGCCACGGCCCTCCCACTCACCAATGAGCCAGGAAAGGGGAACAAGTTCCGGAGTCAGATCTGTGGGAATCTCAATGGGCACGGCGTTTACCTCGAGAAACTGCGGGATCGGAAGGCTGGTCTACTTCTGGCCCTTGAAGAGGCGGTAGACCACAAAGCCGGCGAACCAGGCCATGGACAGGCTCGCGATGCCGAGCAGGACAAGGAAGAAAATTTCAAATGCAAGTACGGACATGATGCCATCCTAACCCGTCAGAAGATGAGTAGTTTGTCTATGAAGTAGGCGAGCGAGCCGACGGCCGAGACCGGCGCAAGGCCCATGCCAAGGGCCGCCGCAAGGTTCAGCGGCGCACCGCGCAGGGTGACCAAGCGCCGGAAGCTGGCAAGGACTGCTCCCACCACCACACCGAAGATGGCAGCCGGCAAGACGGCGATGTCTGAGAGCACCAGCCCGGCAAGCGGGCCCGCCAGACCGGCAAGGACGATGCACAGCGGGGCAATGACGTTATCGGGCCAGCGGATTAGCCCGGCAAGCAGGGCCACTGCCGCGCTGATGGCGGCCACCAGCAGCATCTCGCGGACGCCATTAAACCGGGCGCCGGCAACCCATCCCGCACCCAGGCAGGAAAGCAGGACGCCCACGCAGCAGCCCAGAGTGGACTCCAGCCGCTGCGCCTGTCCCGTACCGCGGATGAGCTGCACTACGAAGACTGCCATCATGCCCATCGCCACGAAACCGGGGGTCCAGTCCAGGTAGCCCGGAGCAGGCGCCCACAAGGCGGCCAGGGCAGACCCGGCGCCGGGCAGTGCAATGACGGCTGCGAGGGTCTTCTTGGCCGGAATCCGGAGGAAGTGCGGCCAGCCGATCCCCACCGCGAAGGCAACTACTACGGCAACGGCGGCCAGGGCTTCACGGGACACGTAAACCCCGGCGATGATGGCGGCCAGGCCGGCGATGCCGACTACACCGATGGCCCAGGAACCAAGAGAGCGGGCAGGCGCCTGCAGGTCAGCCGTCATATGGAAACCGGCCTGTGAATCGTTACTGCACTCACTGCGCTGTCATCCCGTCCTGGCATTGGCACTAGGCGTGAAACGCCCCTTCGAAGGGCATGTCCGCCCCGTTCAATCCTGCCCTATATGAACGGGATATGTCGCAAAACGGACCGTTGGGGGGCTGGAATCTCTGGTTCGGGAGGACCTGCCGGGTATACTCAAGCATCAGCTCAGTCGCCCGATGATGCGCGGACAGCCCATGGAGGAACAATGTCGCACATCCTGCTCTTATCGAACAGCACCGGCTCGTCGGTAGACATCCTGCCTGCCCTGGAACTGCTGAACCACCGCGTGCACATCCTCCCCGCAGAGCCAACCGCCCTCCTCGAAACGGACCCTTGCGACATCGTCCTGCTGGACGCACGCAAAGACCTCGTGGGCGCCCGTTCCCTCACCCAGCTCCTGAAGGCCACCGGCCTCAGCGCACCGCTGGTCCTGATCCTGACTGAAGGCGGCATGGCCGCTGTTTCATCGGCCTGGGCCGTGGATGACATCGTCCTGGACTCCGCAGGCCCCGCTGAGGTTGAAGCGCGCATCAGGCTCTCGGTGGCCCGTGCCGTCCCGGAGCAGGACGACGCCCCCAGCGAAATCCGCGCCGCCGGCGTCGTCATCGACGAAGCCAGCTACACCGCCAGGGTCAATGGCGCTCCCCTGAACCTGACGTTCAAGGAATTCGAGCTCCTCAAGTACCTGGCCCAGCACCCTGGCCGCGTCTTCACCCGGCAGCAGCTGCTGACCGAGGTATGGGGCTACGACTACTACGGCGGCACCCGCACCGTTGACGTCCACGTCCGGCGGCTGCGCGCCAAGCTCGGCGCCGACCACGAGAACCTCATCAGCACCGTGCGGAACGTCGGCTACCGGCTCACCCTGGTGCGCCAGCAGGAAGACGAACTGACCGAGGCCTGAGCCGCCGGCCCCGATCCCGTAGCCTAGCTTCATGACTCCAGCGCACCCCGAGAAATGGCCCGTCCATGTTGTCCAAGGCGGGGTTGACCGGCAACTCCTGAAGGACTGCCGCGACCTCCTGGTTGCGGCCGAAGAGTCAGACGGCAACCCCTCGATCTCCGAGCAGACACTGGTGACCATGCGCTCCGGCGATTCTGCAGACCACTCGCTGCTGACCCTGGCGCTGTACGCCCCGGACGAGGACTCGGATCCGGCAACCGGCCAGGACCTGGCAGGGTTCGCCGTCGTGGTGGAGGAACCGGACCACAGCGGCGTGCTGGAAATTGCGGTGCACCCTTCGTACCGGAACCAGGGCGTGGCCGACCGCCTGGTGCGGGCATTGCAGGAGCGGCGGGGGTTCGACGGGCTGAAGGCCTGGTCACACGGCAACCACGAGGCCGCCGCCGACCTCGCCGCACGGTACGGCTACGCTCCGGTGCGGGAGTTGTGGAAGATGCGGATGACGACGGCGGAGGCGGACCTTCCCGAGGCAGTGCTTCCGGATGGCGTGTCGCTGCGTCCCTTCAGACCGGGCCAGGACGAGGACGCGTGGCTTGCCGTCAACCGGGCGGCCTTCTCGCACCACCCGGAACAGGGCAGCCTCACCCGGGCGGACCTGGCGGCACGGATGGAGGAAGACTGGTTCGACCCCGCCGGGTTCCTCCTCGCGGTGGACACCGCCGGCCGCGTTGTGGGCTTCCACTGGACAAAGGTCCATCCCCGCCACGGCTCACACCCCGCCATCGGCGAAGTCTACGTAGTGGGCGTGGCGCCCGAAGCGCAAGGCTCCGGACTGGGCAAGGCCCTGACGCTCGCCGGCATCAAGTACCTGCAGGACCTCGGCCTGCACGCCGTCATGCTGTACACCGACGCGGACAACACACCCGCCGTCTCGCTGTACCGCCGGCTGGGCTTCACCCGTTGGGACATGGACGTCATGTACGGGCCGGTGAAGGAAGGTTAGTCCAATCAGCTGATCCACCCGGCGGGGGTGCGGAAATCAGGGGCTCCACCGCGGTGAATGCTTGTAAGGTTGAAACAGAACCGCGCAGGCCGGAAGCGCCAGCATCAAGCGCCAGGTAAAAGGAGATCCCATGAACCCGGAACCGTCCGGAACAGCCACGTCCCAGGATGCTGCAACTCCGGTCCGTGCCCGCTTCGGCTCCTCCGAGGTTCCGGCCTCCCGAGCCACGCAGGACCGCATCGACATCCCTGAGTTCGCACCGAACCTCGAGCCGGAGGGGGACATCAGCCCGGACCGTTTCCTGGACCGCGAGCTGAGCTGGCTTAGCTTCAACTCCCGGGTGCTGGAACTGGCTGAGGACCCCACCCTGCACCTGCTGGAACGGGTCAATTTCCTCTCCATCTTCGCCTCCAACCTCGATGAATTCTTCATGGTCCGGGTGGCAGGCCTGAAACGCCGTATCGCCACCGGACTGGCTGTCCCCTCCCCGGCCGGCCTCAGCCCGGTGGAAGTGCTGGAACAGATCAGCGCCGAAGCCCACCGGCTGCAGCAGCGGCACGCCCAGGTGTACGCCGAACAGATCCGGCCGGCCCTGGCGTACGAGCACATCCACCTCATGCACTGGGACGAACTCGACGACGCCGCCCAGCAGCAGCTGAGCGTCATGTTCGCCGAAAAGGTGTTCCCCATCCTCACGCCCCTCGCGGTGGACCCGGCGCACCCCTTCCCCTACATCTCCGGACTGTCCCTCAACCTGGCCGTGGTGGTCAGGAACCCGGTGAGCGACAAGGAACTGTTCGCCCGCGTCAAGGTGCCTGACCAGCTTCCGCGCCTGATCTCCATCGACGGCCCGCGTGCAGGCGCCGTGGCCGGACGGGTGGCACGGTTCATCGCCCTCGAAGACGTCATCGCCGTCCACTTGGACAAGCTCTTCCCCGGCATGGAAGTCCTGGAGCACCACACCTTCCGTGTCACCCGCAACGAGGACGTGGAGGTTGAGGAGGACGACGCCGAGAACCTCCTCCAGGCACTCGAGAAGGAACTGCTGCGACGCCGGTTCGGCCCGCCGGTCCGGCTGGAAGTCACGAACGACATCAACCCCAACATCCGGGCGCTGCTGATCCGCGAACTCGGCGTGGAGGAGTCCGAGGTCTACTCGGTACCCGCTCCGCTGGACCTCCGCGGCCTCGCCGTCATTGGCGGCATCGACCGCGCCGACCTGCACTACCCCAAGCACGTTCCGCACACCTCCCGGTACCTGAACGAATCCGAAACATCCAAGGCGGCCAACGTGTTCGCGGCCATGCGCCGCCGCGACATCCTCCTCCACCACCCTTACGATTCCTTCTCCACCTCCGTGCAGGCCTTCCTCGAGCAGGCCGCAGCGGATCCCAAGGTCCAGGCCATCAAACAGACCCTGTACCGCACGTCGGGTGACTCCCCCATCGTCGATGCGCTCATCGACGCCGCGGAGGCCGGCAAACAGGTCCTGGCCCTGGTGGAAATCAAGGCCCGGTTCGATGAACAGGCCAACATCTCCTGGGCCCGCAAGCTGGAACAGGCCGGCGTCCACGTGGTGTACGGCATCGTGGGCCTGAAAACGCACTGCAAGCTGTCCCTGGTGGTCCGCCAGGAAGTGGATGGCCTGCGCCGTTACTGCCACATCGGCACCGGCAACTACCACCCCCGCACCGCGCGGTACTACGAGGACCTCGGCCTCCTGACGTCCAACGAGCAGGTGGGCCAGGACCTGTCCAAGCTGTTCAACCAACTGTCCGGATATGCTCCCAAGTCCACCTTCAAGCGGCTGCTGGTGGCGCCCCGTTCCGTACGCTCCGGGCTGATCGACAGGATCGAAACCGAGATCCGCAACGCCCGGGCCGGCAAGCCGGGCCGGGTGCAGATCAAGGTCAACTCCATGGTCGACGAGGCCATCATCGATTCCCTTTACCGCGCGTCCCAGGCCGGTGTGAAGGTGGACGTGGTGGTTCGCGGCATCTGCTCGCTGCGCCCCGGCGTTCCAGGCCTGAGTGAGAACATCACCGTCCGGTCCATCCTGGGCCGGTTCCTGGAGCACTCCCGCGTGTTTGCCTTCGCCAACGGCGGGGACCCTGTGGTCTATATCGGCTCGGCCGACATGATGCACCGCAACCTCGACCGCCGGGTGGAGGCCCTGGTGCAGCTTGCCAGCGCCGATGACATCGCCTACGTCCTCGACCTGCTGCAGCGCTACCTGGCACCGGAAACCTCCAGCTGGCACCTGGACAACGACGGCCACTGGAACCGCCACCACCTCGGGGAGGACGGCAAGCCGCTTGAGGACGTCCAGTCCTGGCTGCTCGCCTCGCGCCCCCGGCAGCGCAGCCTGAGCCGGCGATAGGGCCCCGGCTTTGTCGAGCGATGCACTCATAGAAGACCAGACAGACCATCCCGGGGAACCAGTAGCGGTCACCGCTGCCGGAGCAATCCCCTGGCGGGCCACCCGGGAAGGCCTTGAAGTCCTCCTGATCCACCGCCCACGCTATGACGACTGGTCCTGGCCAAAAGGCAAGATCGACGACGGCGAGACGGTACCGGAGTGCGCGGTCCGGGAGGTGCGCGAGGAGATTGGGCTTGATGCCCCGCTGGGCATTCCCCTGCCGCCCATCCACTACCATGTGGCCTCGGGATTGAAGGTGGTCTACTACTGGGCCGTGAAGGTCAACGGCGCACGCCTCGTGCCGGATGGTAAGGAGGTGGACTCCGTCATGTGGTGCAGCCCGGACAAGGCGGCAGCGCTGCTCTCCAATCCTTCGGATACCGTGCCGCTGCAGCACCTGCGGGAGGCACATGCCCGCGGCGGGCTGGACACCTGGCCGCTGTTGGTTGTCCGCCACGCGAAAGCAAAACCCCGTTCGTCCTGGACCAAGGCCGAAGGTGAGCGGCCGCTGGCCGCCACGGGTATCCGGCAGGCGCAGGCCGTCAGCAGGTTGCTGCAGGCCTGGAAGCCGCCGCGGGTGGTCACCAGCCCCTGGCTGCGCTGCGTAGCCACTGTGGCTCCCTACGCGAAGGCCAGCGGTGCGAAGGTCAAGATGGCGGAGGCACTGACGGAACACCGGCATGAGCGCAGCCCCAAAAAGACGGCCGGCATTATCGAGTCGCTTTTCGACAAGCAGCGGCCCGTAGCAGTCTGCACGCACCGTCCGGCCCTGCCCACCGTCCTCGCCCAGCTGGCCAAGCACATGCCGGCGAGGCTGGCCAGCCTGCTCCCGTCCGCGGACCCGTACTTGTCCCCCGGGGAGCTGGTGGTGTGCCACGTAGCCTTCGCCAAGGGAAGCAGCGTTGTAGCGGTGGAGCGGTTCAAACCCTTCGACGACTGACGGTACTGGCTGGCACGCCCGGTTGACCTTGCGCCGCTATGTATCAAATACTTGATACATAGCCGCACGAATTTGGGGGATGATGTGCCAGGCCTCGACGCCTTAGCGTTCAATGCAATGCAGCCGACGGTGATCCTGTTTCCGTTCCTGCTGGCCGCAGGTGTCTACCTGCTGCTCCGGTGGGTCATCTGGCAACCGGGCAATCCCGGATCAGCCGGAACCGCGGCCAAGCACGCCCTCTGGATCGGGGTCATCGGCTGGCTGGTGAGCTCGCTCCAGCCGGCGGCGAAGGCGGGCCTCATCCCTGTCTCCGGCCTGCCCCAGGCGCCGTCCGGCGTCGACCTCCTCCCCGTCCTGGCGTGGCCCGTCCTGGGTTGCCTTGCGGTGCACGCCATCGGCCAGCTCAGCTATCCCGGTCCACGGCTTCCCCGCCGGCGGGCGAGCCTCGACGTTCGGCGGATACGCGACTTCCTCCCCCGGAAACTCTTCTGGACCGTGCTGGCCGTCTTCGTCACGGCAGCCGGGCAGATCGCGTGGACGGCGAGCCTGCCGGGCTTTGATCCCGTTCCCTACGCCCCGCAGCCCGAACCGTCCGGCGGCAGCACATACTATGGCGGCGACGGCCGGGTACCCGGCATTGACCTCGCTGCCCCTCTGGGTGGAGCACTGGCGGTCCTCGCGGCCGGAACCTTCGCCGTGCTGGCACTGATCGCCCGCCGGCGGCGGCTGGAATCGCTCACGTCCGGGGACAACGGCCTGCTGCGGACCATTGCGATGAACCGGCTGCTCCGTACCGTGGCCACCATAGCGTCCGGGCTCACTGCCATCGCCGGCAGCCACGCCTCACTGCCGGACTCGGCAGAAGCCGCGGGTAACTGGTTCAACCCGGCAGGCCTGGTGAACCTCGTGGTCCTTCTGGCCATGTGGTGGTGGGCGCCGCCCAAACTTTCCCATGGACTGACGGAACGCCGGGCCCGCCGGATCCTTGATCCGCAACCGGCTACGAAGCTGGTGGTTTCGATCGGGCTGGCCATGGGCTTGGCCGCTCTGCTTCCGCTGGTGGCAGCCGCGGTGATGCCTGGCGTCCTCACCGGCCAGCCGGCGCTGTTCGTAGCACTGGCGGCCATCGCTGTCCTGGCGGTACTGGCAGGCGGCGAGGTCCTCCTGCACCGCAACCACGGCACGGACGGCGAGCCCCGGCACTGGCCCCGCCAGGTGGTCTCCCCCGCACTTATCGCCACGGTCGTTACGGCCATGGCCATCCTGCTCGGCGTCCTGGTCCTCATCGCTGTGCGGCAGGCGGCAACTGGCGTACCGCCGTTGTGGCCGGAAACGGCGTGGACCACCGCTGCTGCCACCGGAACCGCCGCCCTGCCCGTGGCCTTGGCACGCCGCCGCCGCAGTATCCCCGGAGCGGTTCCCGGGCTGGACGCCGGCCTTCGTGCCATCACGCTGCACAGGGTAGCCCGTACCCTGGCTGCCCTCTTCGCCGCCCAGGCCGGGGCGCTGCTCATGAGCGCAACACCAGGGCTGCAGCGCTTTGCCCCGCCGGGCGCCGACGCCACTTCAGTCCTGTGGCAGATAGCACCGGGAGCAGGAGTGATCCTGGCCGCTGCCGGCGTGGTCATTGCGGTGATCCCGGTCCGCGGAATCACCGCCAAAACTGCCGCCAAGGCGGCGCCCGCACCCGAAGCGGTGCCGTGAGCGCCGGAATCACCGTGGACCTGCGGTCCGCCACCCCGCCCTATGAGCAAATCCGGTCACAGATCAGCTCCCTGGTTGCCGTAGGCGCATTGCCGCCTGAGAGCAGGCTGCCCACCGTCCGCAGCCTGGCCGCGGATTTAGGCATTGCTGCCGGCACTGTGGCCAGGGCATACAAGGAATTGGAGGCGGCCGGGGTTGTTGAATCACGACGCCGGGGCGGCACCTTCATCGCCTCCGTTCCGGGCGGTGCCGGGCACGGCAGTCCGGGTGCCATACCGTCCGAGGTGACCGCCGCCGTCGAACGCTACGTGGAGGCCGGCCGGAAGGCAGGAGTCAGCGACGGGCTGCTGCTGGACCTGGTCCGCGGAAGGCTCGGAACGGAGCGGACCGATGGACACTGATCCGCGCCCGGCGCCTGAGCGGACCTGGTTTGTGCCGTCCATACTGCTCCTGGCGGCCGCTGCGGTCCTCGGGGCCTACCTGTACCCGGGGATGCCGGATCCCGTCCCCGTCCATTGGAACGGGGCGGGCATCCCGGACAGGTTCGCCGGCAAGTCAGTTCTTGCCGTCTTTTCGCCGCTGCTGATCGGTACCGGCGTGGTGGCGTTCCTGTGGCTGCTGTACCGGTTCCTTCCCGCCATGGCCGCCAAAGGAGCGCAGGACGCGGCCCGGGCGGCTCTTGAGGCCAGGGCGGGAAAGGACGTTCTGGCTAAGCTGGCGCCGGCCTTGGCCGTTCTTTTCTGTTGGCTGTGCACCACGGGCTGGCTCGGACTGGCAAGCCCCTGGACCATCTGGCCGCCGGTGCTCCTCCTGATGGGCTTCACCCTGTGGCTGGTGGTCCGCGCCACCCGCGCGGTCTCCGTCCCGCCGGCTCCGCCCCGGTAGACTGGGACGGTGAGCATCCCCACGCCTTATGAAGACCTTCTGCGCGACGTCCTGGCCCAGGGCACGCACAAATCCGACCGTACGGGCACCGGAACCACCAGCGTTTTCGGCCGCCAGATCCGTTTCGACCTCGCCGAAGGCTTCCCGCTCATCACCACCAAGCGGGTCCACTTCAAGTCCGTGGCAGTGGAGCTGTTGTGGTTCCTGCGCGGCGAAACCAACGTGAAGTGGATGCAGGACCAGGGCGTCACCATCTGGAACGAATGGGCTGACGAGGACGGCGACCTTGGCCCGGTTTACGGTGTTCAGTGGCGGAGCTGGCCCACCCCGGACGGCGGCCACATCGACCAGATCGCCGAACTCGTGGAGAACCTCAAGGCCAACCCGGACTCCCGCCGGCATATTGTCTCGGCCTGGAACGTCTCCGAGCTCAACGACATGGCGCTGCCGCCGTGCCACGCGTTCTTCCAGTTCTATGTTGCCGACGGCAAGCTTTCCTGCCAGCTGTACCAGCGCTCGGCGGACATGTTCCTGGGCGTCCCTTTCAACATCGCCTCCTACGCCTTGCTCACGTACATGCTGGCGCAGCAGGTGGGCCTCGAACCGGGGGAATTTGTCTGGACCGGTGGCGACGTCCACATCTACGAGAACCACATGGACCAGGTCCTCAAGCAGCTCGAACGGGAGCCGTACGAGTACCCGCAGCTGAAGATCAACAGGAAGCCCGCCTCGATCTTCGACTACACGCTGGAAGACTTCGAGGTGGTCGGTTACAAGCACCACCCCACCATTAAGGCGCCGATTGCCGTATGAGCACCGAGAACTCCACCGATCCCCAGTCCTTCACCGAGGAACTTGCCGCCTCCATCACGGGCGTTGGCCTGGTCTGGGCCCAAACGCCGAACGGCGTCATCGGCAAGGACGGGGACATGCCCTGGCACCTGCCGGAGGACCTCAGGCACTTCACCCGGCTGACCACCGGGCACCCGGTCATCATGGGCCGCAAAACCTGGCTGTCCTTTCCGGCGAAGTACCGTCCCCTTCCCGGGCGCACCAACATCGTCATCACCCGGCAGAAAAGCTGGGCCGAGACGCCCGAGGCGGCGGGCGCCGTCGTGGTCCCCTCGCTGGATGACGCACTGCTGGAATCCCAGTTCGTCGACGGCGGCGACACCGTCTGGATCCTTGGCGGCGGCGAGATCTTCCGCCAGTCGACAGAGCTTGCCAACGTTGCGGTGGTCACCACCATCGACGTGGAGGCCGACGGCGATACGTACGCTCCGGAGCTCGGCACCAGTTGGGAGGCCAGCTCCTCCCTCCCGCCGGACGGATGGCTGACCGGCGCCAACGGCACGCGCTACCGGTTCACCAAATGGTCACGGACCGAAAGCTAGGACGATGCTGAAGAAACCCGAAACCCTGTTCGTCCTGGGGTACATGCTCCTTCCCCTTCTCGCGCTGCTGTCCGCGATCGTTGGACTCACCATGATCATGGGGGGCAACAAGATTGCCGGTGCCATCGTGCTGGTGGTGGTGACCCAGGCGTTTGCCTTTGGCGCGTTCTTTGCCCTGCGCGCCCGGAAGACTGCCCTGCTGGAAGAGTCCGACCAGGGCTAGGACCCTGCCGGCAGTGACGTAACCGACTGCGCCCTTACGGTGCCGAAGTCTAAACTGTACGAATGACTACAGCAGCTACCCCTTCCGTCGGCCTGGTCGGATGGCGCGGCATGGTGGGCTCCGTCCTCATGCAGCGCATGCAGGACGAGGGCGACTTCGCCAACATCAACCCGGTGTTTTTCTCCACGTCCAACGCGGGCGGTGCCGCGCCCACCCTTGCTGGTTCAGCAGGAGGGAGCGCCGGCAAGCTCGAGAACGCGTTCGACCTCGACACCCTGGCGAAGCTGCCCATTATTGTCACCGCCCAGGGCGGGGACTACACCAAGCAGGTCCACGGCGAACTGCGCGGCCGCGGCTGGGACGGACTCTGGATCGACGCCGCCTCCACGCTGCGCATGAATGACGATTCGATCATCGTCCTGGACCCCATCAACCGCGATGTGATCGACAAGGGCCTGGTCAACGGCACCAAGGACTTCATCGGCGGCAACTGCACGGTCTCCTGCATGCTCATGGGCCTCGGCGGACTGTTCAAGAATGGCCTCGTCGAGTGGGGTACGTCCATGACCTACCAGGCTGCCTCCGGCGGCGGCGCCCG
This sequence comes from Pseudarthrobacter sp. SL88, assembly GCF_026672455.1. Taxonomy (NCBI): domain Bacteria; kingdom Bacillati; phylum Actinomycetota; class Actinomycetes; order Micrococcales; family Micrococcaceae; genus Pseudarthrobacter; species Pseudarthrobacter sp. SL88. Next base: position 980,444 of record NZ_JAPPRD010000001.1, on the reverse strand, counting down.
CCACATGCGTGAGCTCCTCAGCCAGTTCGGCACGCTCAACGCCGAGGTCAGCACCGAACTTGACGACCCCGCATCAGCCATCCTTGAGATCGACCGCAAGGTGCTGGCCCACCAGCGCAGTGACATCGACGCCACCCAGTTCGGCGTCCCGTTGGCCGGCTCGCTGATCCCCTGGATCGACGCGGACCTGGGCAATGGCCAGTCCAAGGAAGAGTGGAAGGCCGGGGTTGAGACCAACAAGATCCTGGGCACCGCCGAGGACAACCACGTGATCATGGACGGCCTCTGCGTCCGCATCGGTGCCATGCGCTCCCACTCGCAGGCGCTGACGCTGAAGCTCCGCGAAGACCTCGCCGTAACCGAGATTGAAAAGCTGCTGGCCGAGGACAACGAGTGGGCCAAGGTGGTTCCCAACACCAAGGAAGCCTCCATGGCCGACCTGACGCCCGTTGCTGCTTCAGGCACCCTGGACATCCCGGTGGGACGCATCCGCAAGATGGAGATGGGCCCCAACTACATCAGCGCGTTCACCGTGGGCGACCAGCTCCTCTGGGGCGCCGCCGAGCCGCTGCGCCGCATGCTGAAGATCGCCACCGGCAACCTCTAGGCCTCCCAGCTGCTTCACAAGCGGCCCTGACCCGCATAACCGTTGCTGCCCTGCACCGGTCATGCGGGGCGGGGCCGCTTCTGTGTTCCGGTGGCGTCAGCGTGCCAGGAAGGCCTCGTACCGGCGGGCGGCCTTCGCCAGGGCTGCCTGCGCTGCCGGACCCAGCGGCGGGATCCCGTCGAAGAGTTCAGGTACGACGGCGGCAGCACGGCCGGTGCCTTCGCGCGCCCAGGTGCCTACCACCTGCCCCGCCGTAACCACAGTCTTCTTGAAGACCCCGTTGCCGCCGGGAACAATGCTGTCGAAGTGCTCCGGGGCCAGCACAAGGCTGCGGTCCTGGTAGCCAAGCACGAACTCGTCGAAGCCGGGCAGCAGCAGGACCGACCTGGCTCCCGGGACCCCACTGTCCAGCAGTGCGGCCGTCTCCGGCGACATCCAATAGCCCGCGCCGCCGAACTCAACCTCCACTACCTGGCTGCGGATGGCTTCGAGCGCGGCCCTGGCCTCGGTCAGCGGGATCTGCGTCCACCAGGCAAAGTCCCGTATAGTGGCCGGCCCGTGGCTTCGGATGTAGCGCAGCAGGAACTCCGCCACCGCTTCGGCCCGTTCGAGGCGCCTTGACACCGGAATCCATTCGTCGAACGCGACCAGCAGCTGCTGGTTTCCCGCCAGCGGCCCCTGCACCAGCCAGCCGTGCCGGCACAGCGTGCCCAGGATGTGGATACCCCGCTGGCCCGCAGTTGCCTGGCCCGCGGCGTCGAACTCCTTGAACAGGTCTGCACGGCTGACAGGACCGCCCGCAGCGATCCGGGCCAGCGCCACGTCCCGGCTTGCCTCGATATCGGCCCAGCTGATGGCCAGTTCCCGGTGCCTGGCAGCGATGCTCCGGGTGAGCCGTTCGGCAGTGAGGTCCAGCATCCACCCAAGGTCCTCGGGGGCCACCAGGTGCAGGGTTCCGCGCATGGGCCAGGAGCGCACGATCGAGCCGTCATCAAGGGCGGCGCGGACATCGCTCAGGCCACAGCCCGGGTGCCGTACACCCACGGCCCACAGCGCAGCCTGCAGGTCCTGCCCCTGCATCGCCGTCATCCACCGCACCACGTCCCCGGCGGAGCCGGGAACAGCACTGCCAGGCACGGCAGCCAGCGCAGGCCCCGCAGCCGTGAGCCCCTGGGACGCCAGGCGGAGCCGGCCCATGACACTGCGGCTCAGCCGCACGGCGGTTGGTGACATTGCTTCATCCTAGGTGCCGCACCCCTGGGCGCATACGCCGGTTAGGGTGGAACCATGACTTTGGGGAGTTTGTGGCTTTTGCTTGCGCGTAAAACCAGGATGTGGATGATCGGCGGGACCCTCAGCGTCCTGGCCGGAACGGCGCTGGGAGGCCTTTCCCTCACCAGGTTCCTGGGCAGCGGACAGTCTGAACCCCGGTTCCTTCTTCCATTACTGGCCCTGAGCCTGGGCGGAGGTTACGCGGTCCTCTTTCCCGGCCTCCGCACGGGCTGCCAGGGCGTGCGGATCCGCAGGGACTGGCGCCGCCACCCGATGACCGCACGGGTGCTCTGGGTCCTGTCCCTGGCGGTCGCCACCGCCGGCCTGGCCACCTGCATCGTGGCCGGGACAGTCAGCCCGCTGGCGCCCGGGCAGCTGGTATGGATCTTCATGGGCATCTACCTGGTCCTGGCCGGGTGGGCCTCGGCCGTCATGGGTGCGGCGGCATCCCTGCGACAGGACCCGGCAGGGACTTCAGCGGACGCCGAAGAGGACGTTACAGTTCCAGGCCGATAAGCAGCGGCTCGGGGTGCAGCCGGACACCAAACCGGCGTTCGACGCCGGCACGCACCTCGCGTGCCACGGCCACCACGTCGGAGGCGCCTGCGCCGCCGCGGTTGGTGATGGCCAGCGTGTGCTTGGTGGACAGCGAAGCCCGTCCCCCGGACACGCTGTCCGGTTCGAGACCGAAGCCCTTGCCGAAGCCTGCCTGGTCAATCAGCCACGCAGCGGACAGCTTCACCATTCCGTCCTGGCCGGCTGGGTACCGCGGCGCGTTCGCCGGCAGCGACGCCGCTTCCGACTCGGGAACGATCGGGTTGGTAAAGAACGAACCCGTCGAATAGGTGTCCCGGTCCGCAGGGTCCAGGACCATACCCTTGGAGGCCCGCAGCCGCAGCACTTCCCGGCGCACATCGTTCGAGTAGGCCCTTTTACCCGCTTCAACGCCGAGGGACCGCGCCAGTTCGGCGTACCGGATGGGGGCGCTCATCCGGCCCAGCGGGAGCTGGAATTCGACCGTCAGCACCACGTACCGGGGCGATCCGTTCACGGTGGTCTGCTTCAGGATGGAGTCCCGGTAGCCGAACTTCAGCTCGGAGTTGGTGAAGGTCTGCACGGCGTTCCGCTCACGGTCCCAGGTCCGGACCGCGGCAATGGTCTGCGAGACGTCGGCGCCATAGGCACCAACGTTCTGGACCGGCGTCGCGCCCGTTGACCCCGGGATCCCGGACAGCGCCTCGATCCCGGACCACGCGTGCCGGACAGCATAGTCCACCAGCTGGTCCCAGTTGTGCCCGGCCTGGACCACCACCGCCACACCGCCGCAGGAGTCTTCGGCGTTAATCGTGAAGCCCTCGGAGGCGATCTTCACCACCGTCCCGGGGTATCCGTCGTCGGAGATCAGGAGGTTGGAGCCGCCGGCGATGATCAGCACCTGTTCCCCGGCAGCATCAGCGTTGCGGACGGCATCAATGATCTCAGCCTCGGTCCGCGCCTCGATGTATTTGCCGGCGGGACCACCGACGGCGGAGGTGGTCAGGGAGGAAAGCAGGGTGGAAGTCACCAGAACACCTTACTAGGCAATCTCCGCGGGCTTCCGGGCCACCGGCGAAAGGAAGAAGCTCACGGCCAGCATCACCATGACGGCCAGCAGCGAGTGCAGGATGCCAACGTGCTCGGCCAGCAGGCCCAGCAACGGCGGCCCGCACAGGAACGCGCCGTAGCCGATGGTGGAGACCACGGACACCCTGGCGGCGGCCTTGGCGGGGTCGTCGGCCGCGGCGGACATGCCCACGGGGAATCCCAGCGAGGCACCCAGTCCCCAGATGGTGAGGCCAACAAAGGCAAGCCACGGCGCCGGCGCGAAGACGAACAGGCCCAGCCCCAGGACCGCCAGCGCAGCGCACCAGCGCATCACCGGTACCCTGCCGTAGCGGTCCAGGACGAGGGTTCCGGCGAACCGGCCGATGGTCATGAACGTGACGAACAGCCCGTACCCGGCGGCACCCGCGGCGTCGCTTTGCCCGTGCCCGTCCGCCAGGGCAAGGGCTACCCAGTCCCCCGCTGCACCTTCTGCCAGCGCCAGGCCGAGCACCAGGACACCCAGGAGGAGCGTCCTTCGGTCACGCCAGGCCTGGGCAATCTTGCGCTTGTTGTCGAGGGGGGCTTCCCCCTCCCCGGCGGTGATGAGGGGAATGGGCCCGGTGGTGGGGTCCTCGAAGTGGTCAGGGGTGTAGGTCCGCTCCCCCGCTACCGGGGTGATGTCTGCCCGGAACCAGGATGCGGCCGTCGCCACGGATACGGCAACCACCAGGCCGGCCGCGCCGAGGTGCCAGGCCACGGGCAGGGACACCGCGGCAGCGGCAGCCCCCAGGCCCGCACCCGCCACGGTCCCGAGGCTGAAGGCGCCGTGCAGCCTGGGCATGATGTGCCGGCCCACGGCCCGTTCCACCGCCGCTCCCTCCACGTTCGAGGCGGTGTTCCAGCTTCCGGTGCCCAGCCCGATGACGGCAAGCCCCGCCGCGGTCACCACGGGACTGGCCAGCAGGGAGGTGCCGAGGCCGGCGAGCAGCAGGCCGAAGCCCACCATGATGCTGCCGGTCCTGATGGTCTGCTTCGAGCCCAGCCGGAGCACGATCAGCCCCGAGGCAGACACCGACGCAAACGAGCCCAGCGTCAGGCAAAGCAGCAGGACGCCCACGTTGCCCGGGGTCAGGTCCAGGGCGTCACGAATTGCCGGGAGCCGGGACACCCAGGAGGCGAAAGCGAGGCCGCTGGCGCCGTAGGCCACTACGACGGCGTTGCGCCAGTGGGTGACGTGGGCCGCGGTGGCTTGGGCGGCTGCCGTTTTGATCAAGGAGGCGCCGCTAGGAAAGCCTGACGACGGCCTGGGCCTTCATCAGGACTTTTTGCCCGGCTGCGGTGACGGTGAGGTCCACGCGGGCGGTGCCCGCCTCGGCGTCGAGCTTTCCGATGGTTCCGCTGACCTCAATGGTGGCGCCGGGTTCCGCGGTGCCTGTGGTGTCGGTGACCAGGACGGGCTTGGTGAAGCGGGTCTGGAAATCGACGACAGCGGCCGGGTCGCCTGCCCAGTCGGTCACCAGCTGGACAGCCGAGCCCATGGTGAACATGCCGTGGGCGATGACGCCGGGCAGTTCGACGCCGGTGGCGAAGGCCTCGTTCCAGTGGATGGGGTTGAAGTCGCCGGAGGCTCCCGCGTACTTGACCAGGTCCGTGCGGGTGACCTCGACGGTGCGGCTGCCGATTTCCTGGCCTGCAGCCAGGTCGGTGATGCTGGGGCTCATGGTTACTGTCCCTCTCCGCGGACCAGGATGGATGACGTGGTGGTGGTGACCTGCTCGCGGGCGCCACCGTCGCCAAGGGCGAAGATTTCGGAGCGGGTGGTGATCATGGCTCCGCCGCCCATGGCGCGGACGCCGTCCACGTGCAGTTCGGCCACGAGCCGGTCGCCGGCGAAGATGGGCCGGTGGTGGGTGAAGCGCTGGTCTGCGTGGACCACGCGGGAGAAGTCGATGCCGGCTTCCGGATCCTCGATGAGCTGGGCGTCGGCGCGCTGGGCGATGATAATGGCGAAGGTGGGCGGTGCCACGAGGTCGCGGTGGCCCAGTGCCGTGGCGGCATCGACGTCGAAGTGTGCGGGATGGGTGGCCTTGACCGCCCGGGCGAACTCGCGGATCTTCTCGCGGCCGACGTCGTACACCTCTGCGGCAGGGTAGCTCCGGCCCTGCAGATCCGGATTGATAGTCATGGCCTCAAGCCTATCGTCCGCGTCACGGCGGGCCGAAAACGGGACGTTCCCTGGCGGCGCGGCTAGCGGCGGAGGTTCTTCCGGATCGACTGGCCGCGGACCACCATACCCACCACGTGGAGGACAAGGCCCAGTCCGATCAGCGGCAGGGACGCCATGGCCAGGCCCTGGTTGCCGCTGGTGTTGCCCACGAGGTTCAGGATGATGCCGACAGCGATCAGGCCCATGGCGCTGAAGACCATGACTTTGTAGGAGGTTGGCGCGGTGGCCCAGAATTCGTTCAGCACCGTCCAAGTCTACCGGGGTTGCCCTGCCCGGACTGCCAGGGCCTACTTCCACGCAGGTCCTAGAACAGCGCTTCCTGCACGGCCGGCACCGCCGAGGCGAAGTCCCCCGGCTCAATGGTCCGTGCCGTCAGGTACGCCAGGTTCACCACGAACAGCGACTCGGTGCCATCCAGCCGGGCCAGGACATTGGCCCCGCTGATGGCTGCGACAGTAAAGCCGTGCTCCCCGCCGTCCAGTGGATGGGGGTAGGCGTGGCGGGCCGCCGGACCGTAGGCGGCGTCTGCCTGGGCGGGACGCACCCACGTTTCGTCAACCACGGTGAAGCCGCCGACGGCGGTGCGGGCCAGCAGGTTCCGGACCTCGCCTGCGTGGCGGCTGCTGATGGCGTCCAGGTCTCTTGCGGGCAGAGGCTGCAGGAGCGCCTCGGTTTTGGCACTGGAGCGCACCAGCTGGGTCAGCGCCAGGCCGGCCGTGACCAGGTCCTCCAGGACCCGGACCACCCGGCCGTCGTCCGCCCGTGCCACGTAACGGGCCACTGTGGCGCCCTGCTCGGCCAGCCTGTTCCACTTGCGGGGGCCGGAGGCGGTACCCACCTTCGTGGCGCCTCCGGCGAAGGTGGCCACGTAAAGCCAATGCTCCTGCATCAGGTAGTCACGGAGACCGGGAGTCACGCGGCCGCCGTGGTGGAAGTCGTGGATCAGCCGGGATTCGTCCAGGACGAAGCAGCGTTCGCATTGCCGTCCCCTGGCGGCCGGGGCGGCTGCGTTGCAGAGGATGTGGTCGCGCCGGGTGGACGAGTGGACCACCAGGTGCCCCAGGCAGGACTTGGCCGGCCCCGCCACCCGGAATCCGAGCCGTGCGCCGGGACGGAGGCTCAACTCCCGGAAGTCCCCGGACGGTGACTGGAGGCGCAGGACCGGGGCGCCGCCGTCGTCCGCCGCCGTGGCGGCCGGCGGACCATCCCAAAAGACCCCGTGGACCACATAGCGGGTATCGGTCACGGGGTCTCCTGACGTGCTGGGGGCGGGCGCTACAGCGCGGGCTGCACCCCGAAGGCTACAGCCAGCTTCATGATCTTTTCGGCGCGGCCCAGGCGGGGAAGGTCCGAGCCGTCGCGGATGACACGGCCGTTGGCTTCGAAGTCGGCCATGAAGTCGGTGGCCCAGGCGACGTCGGACGGCGTGGGGCTGATGACCTCGTTGATCACGGGGGTCTGGTCAATGGCCAGGCACAGCTTGCCGGTCATGCCCATCATCACGGTGATGCCGGTCTGCTCGCGCAGGATGGGGTGGTTGGTGCCCACGGTGGGTCCGTCAATGGGGCCCGGCAGGTTGCCGACGCGGCTGGCGACCACCAGCTTGGCGCGCGGGTAGGCCATGGCCTCGGGGGTGGCGGCCATGCCGGTGTCGCGGCGGAAGTCGCCGGAACCGAAGGCCAGGCGGAAGGCGCCCTGGGCCTTGGCGATGTTGTTGGCTTCCTCGATGCCGACGGCGGATTCCACCAGGGGAATGACCGGGGTCTTGCCGTCCATGCGGTGGAAGCTTTCGGTGACCTGGTCCGCGGATTCGGTCTTGGCGAGCATGACGCCCAGCAGGCCGGGGGTGCCGCGGAGACCGGCAAGGTCATCGGCCCAGAACGGGCTGGTGGCGTCGTTGATGCGGACCCAGGCCTGGCCGCCGCGGGTCAGCCAGTCCACCACGTTGCCCCGCGCCGTGTCCTTCTGGGACGGGTCCACGGCGTCTTCGATGTCAAGGATGATCGAATCTGCACGTGAGACGGCGGACTGGTCGAAGAGCTCGGTTTTCATGGCGTTCACGAGGAGCCAGGAGCGGGCGATCTCTGCGGGGATGTTGCGTTCAGGCCGTACGGTCTCGGCGGCGGTGGTAGACGTCATGGCTTCTACAGTATCTGCCCCGCCGCCGGCACGCGGAAGAAACGGGTTCCGGTGTGAGGATCAATACGAACTAAACGCGTTGTGACCGATGCCTCGGGAAAATGTAAGTAGCAGTAAGTGTCGTTATGAGGCTCCATAACGACACTTACTGCTACCCAGTTGGGGCCGGGTCAGGGGATGTTGCTCCCCCGCGCGGTGACCCACAGCCGGTACCAGTCGGCGCGGGTCAGGGCTTTGGCAACTCGGGCTGCGTCCCCGCACGCCCTGATGCGGCCGGGGTTGACGGTGCCAATCACGGGCGCGATGCCCGCAGGGTGCTTCATCAGCCAGCCCAGCAGGATCGACTCGCCGGACGTGCCGTGTTCGGCTGCCAGCTCGGTGACGAGTTCCGCGGTGGCGGCTTCGGACGAAGCCGGACTTTCCGGACCAGCTCCGGTATAGAGACCCCGCGCCAGCGACCCGTAGGCCTGAAGGGTGATGTTGTTGCGCGTGCAGTACTCCAGTGTGCCGTGCGGAAAGCTGTAGTCCAGGTGTTCGGCGTGGTTGACCAGTACCTGGCTTTCAAGCCAAGCCCGCTTGAGCAGGCTCATCTCCAGCTGGTTGGCCACCACCGGTGCCTCCAGCCGGTCCTGCAGCACCTCAATCTGCGCCGCGGACATGTTCGAAACCCCCAGCTGCCGCACCTTTCCCTCGGACATGAGCTGCCCGACGGCGGAGGCCACCTCAGCGGGGTCCGCCAACGGATCCGGCCGATGCAGCAGGAGGATGTCCACGTAGTCTGTGCGGAGCCGTTCCAGGCTGCCGTTCACGCGTTCCAGGATGGCGTCCCGGCTGAGGTCGTAGTGCGTCTGCAGGCCGCGTTCGTTCAGCCTGATGCCGCACTTGGTCTGGAGGCGGATCCGCCCCCGCAGGCGCGGTGTGGAGGCGAGCACCTCGCCAAAGACGGCCTCGGACTTGCCGTTGCGGTATATGTCGGCATGGTCGAACAGGGTGATGCCCGCGTCCAGGGCCGCCTGGATGGCAGCTGCGGCCTCGTCCACATGGCCGGGGCCATGCGGTTCGTCGGTCCAGCTGCCGCCCAGGCCCATGCACCCGTAAATGAGTTCCTGCATCAGGAATTCGCGTCCGGCCAGCAGTCAATCACCATCAGCGGAGCCATGCGGTGGTGTTCGCCGGCAGCTTTCCGTCCTCCAGCGGGGCGCTGCTGACCAGGACCTCACCGGCGGGAAGCGCCACGGCCGTGCTCCCGAAGTTGGTCACGGACTGCCAGCCGTTGGGGCGCTTGAAGTGCAGGATGTCCGGGTTGCCGCTGTCCACCCACTCGAGTTCCTCGCCGGTCTGCAGTTCCCGGCGGAGCTTCAGCGCCTTGCGGTAGAGCTCCAGGGTGGATCCGTCAGTACCGTCCTGCGCCTCCACGGCGTACTTGCTGAACCAGTCAGGCTGGGGCAGGTGGGAGCCGCCCTCGCCAAACCCGAACGAGGTACCCTCAACCTTCCACGGCAGCGGTACCCGGCAGCCGTCACGGCCGATTTCCACGCCCTTGTTGCGGAAGAAGGACGGGTCCTGGCGCTCCGACTCGGGGATGTCGGCCACTTCCTGAAGGCCGAGTTCCTCGCCCTGGTACAGGTATGCGGAACCGGGAACGGCAAGCATCAGCAGCGTCGCCGCCCGGGCTCGGCGTTCGCCCAGTCCAACGTCCAGCTGATCGGCCGGAGCGCCGGCCAGCAGCCAGTCCTTGCCGTCCTGGCCCTTCGCGCCGGCCTTGGTCTTCGCCATCTGGGGCAGACCGTAGCGGGTGGCATGCCGGACGACGTCGTGGTTGGAGAAGACCCAGGTGGAGGAAGCCCCGGTGGCGGCGGCTTCGGCGAGGTTGCGGGTGATGATTTCCCGGTATTCGGCGGCGTCAAAGTCAGCCTGCAGCAGGTCGAAGTTGAAGGCCTGGCCCAACCCTTGCGGGCTGGCGTAACGTGCCCGGCGGCTGGCGTGCACCCAGGCTTCGGCAACGGCCGTGCGCGGCGGGTTGTACTCGTTGAAGACCTCGCGCCATTCCGTGTAGACCTCGTGGACTTCGTCCCGGTCCCAGAACGGGTGCGTGCCGTCGTCGAAACCGTCCACGCCCGTGTTGGCGGCGCTGAGCTCCAGCTTGGACAGCAGCGGCTCGGTGAGGTCCTTGGTGAGGGCATGCGCCACGTCGACGCGGAAGCCGTCCACGCCGCGGTCGGACCAGAAGCGGAGGGTCTTCAGGAAGTCGTCACGGATTTCGCGGTTGGCCCAGTTCAGGTCCGGCTGTTCCTTGGCGAAGATGTGCATGTACCACTGCCCCGGCGTACCGTCCGGTTCGGTGATCCGTTCCCACGCGGGGCCACCGAAGACCGAGTCCCAGTCCGACGGCGGGAACTCGCCGTTGGGGCCCTTGCCATCGCGGAAGATATAGCGGTCGCGGGCCGGGGATCCCTTGGGCGCGGCCAGTGCCTCCCGGAACCACTCGTGCCGGTTGGACGAGTGGTTGGGGACGATATCGGCAATCAGCTTGATGCCGGCGTCGTGCAGTGCCGTGGCCATGGCGTCGAAGTCCTCGAGCGTGCCCAGCTTGGGGTCCACGTCGCGGTAGTCGTCAACGTCGTAGCCACCGTCTGCGAGTGCCGACGGGTAGAAGGGGCTCAGCCACACGGCGTCGATGCCCAGCGTCTTCAGGTACGGAACCTTGGCGGTGATGCCCTTCAGGTCGCCGATGCCGTCGCCGTTGGAATCGGCGAAGCTGCGGGGGTAGATCTGGTAGACGGAGGCCTGCCGCCACCAGTTCGGATCGGACAGGCGATCGGAGTCGGACAGGGTTGCCAGGGTGGCGGTGGTGGACAAGGAAGGATCCTTTTCTGCTGGTCGCGGTGTTTTTATATTGGATCTAAATTTACTTGCCTAAGTATTATCTGGTGCTTTGCACCGGGAGGTCAACAGTGCTGGCCGGGGACCGCACGTGGCTCCGGCGCTGCCGTCCGGATCACTCCGGCATGATCATGGTCCGCAGGTCCAGCTGGCGCAGCACCCGGTCCGCCACTTCGGGGTCCATGTCAGGTTCGCTCCGCGCGGCCACCACTTCCTGCCGGGCTGCGTCCAGGGCGATGGTCTGCACCGCAATGGCCAGTTCCCGGCCACGCTGGCGTTTCTCCGGCAGGGACTCGTTCCGGAGGCTGCCGTCCAGGAGTTCGGCCTGCAGCCGCTTCATTTTTTCCTTGACCAGTTCCACTTTTTCGGGCGGCAGGTCCTTCATGAGGTTGTGGTCCTTGAGTGCTGCGACGGCGGCACCCTGGGCGCGCTTGGCCAGCAGCCGTGCGGCATCGCGTTCCTCCGACCCGTCGCCGGTGGCCTTCAGGACCCGCATCAGCCACGGCAGGGTCAGCCCTGGCAGGACCAGGGTGGCGAGCAGGACGGCGCAGGCGATGACCAGCAGGTAGTCCCGCCCCGGGAACGGGCTCCCGTCCGCCAGTGTCACCGGCAGTGCCAGGGCGAGGGCCAGCGTTGCCAGGCCGCGCATGCCGCACCAGGTGAGGATGACCACTTCCTTCAGGGACGTGGGCTGCAGCAGGTTCCGCCGTTTCCGGGCTCCGAGGGCCAGCACCGCCAGCCACAGGAAGCGCACGGCGAACACCAGCACGCAGACCACCAGGGCCACGCCGATCATGCCGAAGATTGCCGTTCCCTCGTCCCGGATCACGTGCCGGATTTCCAAGCCCACCAGCCCGAAGGCCAGCCCGGTGACCAGGAGCTCCACCACGTCCCAGAAGGCGTTGCGGGTAACCCTTTCGGCGGCGTCCTGCGGCCGGGAGTGCCGCTGCATCTCCAGGGCGGTGACCACCACCGCGATCACGCCTGAAGCATGCACCTCCTCGGCCAGGATGTACGCCGCGAAGGGCACCACCAGCGTGACGGCACTGCGCGCCACCATCGAGTTCACCAACCGGTACGCGAGGGCAATGAGCCAGCCCATGGCGACGCCGACCACCACGGCAAGTGCCGCGCCCACCACGAACTTCAGGACGACGTCGGCCTCCACTTTGGTGCCGCCCACGGCTGCCGCGACCGCCGCCTGGAAGATGACGATGGCCGCGGCGTCGTTGAACAGCCCTTCGCTTTGGAGGACCGTGGTGAGCCTGCGCGGCATGTGCACACGGCTCGCCACCGATTCGACGGCAACAGGGTCCGGGGGTGCCACCATGGCGCCCAGTGCGATGGCAGCCGGGATGCCAATTCCGGGAATCATGAGCCACGCGGCGCCTGCCACCGTTGCTGTGGTGATGACCACCAGCGCCACGGCCAGCATTATCAGCGTCCGCCACCTGACCCGGAACACGGCCCAGGAGCTCCGCTGGGCCGTGGCGAACAGCAGCGGCGGCAGGAAGATCGGCAGGATCAGTTCCGGCTCGATTTCCAGGTCCGGGAATCCCGGAATGAACGTCAGCGCCACCGCAAGGAGCAGCATCAGGACCGGGTACGGCAGCCGCAGCCTGTCCCCCAGCCCAACGGCTACCACGGTGGCCAGGAGGAGCCCAATAATCAGTGCCAGCTGGTCCATCTGCAGTTTCCCGGTGCTAAGCCTGCGGCTCCAATGCTGCCGCCACCGGAAGCGACCCGTCACGGAATTCGATGGTCCGGCCCGCTGTTTCGGGCAGGTCCAGCACTGCTGCGGCGACGATGGCCGTATTGGCACGGGACGTTTCCCCGCCGCCTTCCTTGGGCGGGTTGACGTCGATGCGGCCTGAGCCCGGATTTTCCGTCAGGGAGCCCGGGCCAAGGATGGTCCACGCCAGGTCCGTGCCGCGCAGGTACTCATCCGCATCCGCCTTGGCTTCGGCGTAGGCGTAGAAGCTGTTGTCCGCCGGCACCCCGTGGTCCTTGCCGGCACCCAGGTAGGACACCATGACGTACCGGTTCACGCCTGCCTGCGCTGCCGCATCCATGGAGCGGATGGCCGCATCCCGGTCCACAGCGTAGGTGCGGTCCGGGTTTCCGCCGCCGGCTCCGGCCGACCACACCACGGCGTCGTGGCCCCGCAGCGCTTCGGCGATGGCCGGCGTCGGGGCGTTTTCTACGTCAAGGACCGACGGCGTGGCACCGGTTGCCGTGACGTCGGCGGCGTGGTCCGGGTTGCGGATGAACGAGGTGACGCTGTGGCCTTCCCCGGTGAGGAGGGTGGACAAATGCAGGGCCACTTTGCCGTGGCCGCCAATGATTGCGATTCGGGTCATGGACCCATTCTGCCCCCTAGCTGAAGTTCCCACTGAGGCTGCGGTAGCGGAGGTACACCACACCGTTGCCGAACCGGCGCTCCTCGAGGAGTTCCAGGTTGAGCTGCAGGCCTTCCGGGAAGAAGCGCAGCCCGCCGCCCACCACGACCGGGCTGACGAACACCTGGCATTCGTCCACCAGCCCTGCTGTGAGCGCCGCCACCGCGATGGTGGCACCGCCGATGCCGATGGTCCCATCGGCTCCGTCCTTGAGCTTCTGCACGGCTTCCGGGTCGAACCGGCGTTCGATCCTGGTCCGCGGGGTGGCCGGCCGTTCGAGCGTGGTGGAGTAGACGATTTTTTCTGCCGCGCGCCAGATGCGGGAGTAGTCCTGGATGACCGGCGGCTCGTCCGAGGGCGGCGCGCCAAAGGATTCCCAGGCGGACATCACCTCGTACATCCGCCGCCCGTACAGGTACGTGCCGGCGTCCCGTTCAAGGTCATTGACGAATGCGTGGACTTCCTCGTCCGGGGCGCTCCAGTCGAAGTTGCCGTTCCGGTCCGCCAGGTAGCCGTCCAGCGAAATGAGGCCGGAGTAAATGAGCTGCGCCATGCCCTATGCCGCTCCTGTACCGGAGGACGGAAGGGGCGGGAGCAGCGCGGCCTGCAGGCCGTCAGATTCGGCTTCGGGGATCATGCGAAGCATGGTCATGGCTGGTCCTCGGGGGGGCAGGGCGATGGCTGACGCGCCCATTGTTGTCCGGGTCCGGGTTTTTGTAAACAGCCCGTCAGGCCTTGCGGTTCACCAGGTACTGCTGGCCGAGCGTCCAGAGGTTCGACACCGTCCAGTAGACCAGGACCCCGATGGGGAAGAACGCCCCGCCAGCGGCAAAGACCAGCGGCAGTGCCACGAGGATGAACCGCTGCTGCCGGAGCAGCGGAGCGGGGACGTCAGCCCCCTGGGCGGTGCGTGCGGTGACGAGCTTCTGCGTCAGGAACTGGCACGCGGTCATCACCAGGATCATGGCGAGGGCAAGCACCGCGACGGCGGCGGGGTCGCCTCCGCCATGCAGCAGGGAGGCGGACAGCGGCGCACCGACAATGGTGGACGCGTTAAACTGCTCCGCCTGGGCGGCCTCCATCGCGCCGATGCCTGTCCCCCGCCCCACCGCGTCCGGGATGCCGGCGAGGACCTGGAAGAGGCCCAGGAAGAACGGTGCCTGGATCAGCAGCGGCAGGCATGCGGAGAACGGGTTGGTGCCGTGCTTCCTGTACAGGGCCATCTGTTCCTGGGCCATGGCCTGCCGGGACTGCTGGTCCGTCCTGCCCGTGTATTTTTCCTGCAGGGCCTTGAGGTCAGGCTGCAGGAGGCGCATGCGCCGCTGGGCCCGCACCTGCGCCAGGAACACGGGGATCAGCGCGGCGCGGACCACCAGCACCAATCCGATGATGGCCAGCGTCCAGGTCCATCCGCCGTCCGCGGACAGTCCCAGGGCAGCCAATCCGTTGTGGAAGGCCACCAGGACGGCGGACATCAGCCACCTGAACGGCTCCATGACCTGCGCGACAACGTCCACCGATTCCCCGTCCGACAGTTGCTGCAAAACTACTGCCCTTCGGACAAACAGGAAAGCCCCCGGAATCTCGGGGGATTCCGGGGGCTTAGCCTGTAGCGGTGGGGAGGCTCGATCTCCCGACCTCACGATTATGAGTCGTGCGCTCTAACCAACTGAGCTACACCGCCACGAATGAGAAAAACCTGCGTCAAGCCGGTCAAAACCGCCTTGACGCAGGCCCTCATTCAGAGCCCCCCACCGGAATCGATCCGGTGACCTCGTTCTTACCAAGAACGCGCTCTACCACTGAGCTAGGGGGGCAACGAGTAAATACTCTACCGGAAGATTTACGCACCAACAAATCGGCCCGAACGGCCGTCCGGGCGGCCCGCAACAGTTGCGATTCTACGCTGGAAGACCTCCGATTTCCGCGGGATTCCGCGGTTTCCGGGCATGCTGGGTGCTGGCCGGATGACGGCCGAAGGCGCCTTTGGGAGCCTCCCCGCCGCCACTTGGGCATCCGAATGTGTCCAGCCCCACATGCGGCTGTAGGTGCTGGCCACGGATGCGGACATGCCGGGCCCGGAACCGTGCCGACGCGGGCGAAGGTTCCGGGCGGTTAAACGGCGATGGGCCGGCTCGAAAGCCGGCCCATCGCCGTCGTGCATGGATCTAACCTGCGGAAGGTTTACCACTTGCCCTTGCGGTTGAAGTCGCGGTGACCGCTGTCGCCGCCGCTGCGGGGCTTGCGGGAGCCGTCGCCGTGGCCGCCGAAGCGGGAGTCGCTGGACTGGCCGCGGTCACCGAAGCTGCGCTCGGAGCGCTCGCTGTAGGATCGGCCGCCGCGGTCCGCCGAGGAACGCTCGCCGTCGTTCTTCCGGAATTCCTTCTTGAAGCCGCCGTTGCCCTTGAAGTTGCCGCCGCGGTCGCCGCCACGGTTGCCCTGGTAGGCGCCACGGTCGCCGGAGGGCTTGCGACCGTTGTCCAGTTCGAGGTGGATCAGCTCGCCGCCGATCCGGGTGCGGGACAGTGCACGCAGCTGCTCGGGGCTCAGGTCCGCGGGCAGCTCCACCAGGGAGTGGTCCGAGCGGATGTCGATGCCGCCGATCTGTGCGGAGGAGATGCCACCCTCGTTGGCGATGGCGCCCACGATCGAACCGGGCATGACACGCTGGCGGCGGCCCACCGCAATGCGGTACGTGGCGTTGCCTTCGGTCAGCTGGCGGGTGGGGCCGCGGGAGCCGAAGCCGTCCTTGGAGCGCTCGCGCTTCTGGAAGTCAGGAGCTGCAGCCAGTTCCTTGACCAGCAGCGGCTGTCCGCCCTGGGCCATGACGGCCAGTGCCGCAGCAATCTCCGCCGCGGGAACGTTGTGCTCTTCTTCGTAGGAAGCGATGAGGTCGCGGAAAGCCGAGATATCCTCCGAGGCAAGGGTCTCTGTGATCTTCTCAGCAAACTTGCCCAGGCGCAGCGTGTTAACCGTCTCGGCAGTCGGCAGGTGCATCTGCTCCACCGGCTGGCGGGTGGCCTTCTCGATGGAACGCAGCAGGTACTTCTCGCGGGGCGTCATGAACAGGATGGCTTCGCCGGAACGGCCTGCGCGGCCGGTGCGGCCGATCCGGTGCACGTAGGACTCGGTGTCGTGCGGGATGTCGTAGTTGACCACGTGGCTGATGCGCTCCACGTCAAGGCCGCGGGCCGCGACGTCGGTGGCCACGAGGATGTCGATCCGGCCTTCCTTCAGCGCCTCCACGGTGCGCTCGCGCTGCTGCTGCGGGATGTCACCGTTGATGGCGGCAGCCTGGAATCCGCGGGAGCGCAGCTTGTCAGCCAGGTCCTCGGTGGCCATCTTGGTGCGCACGAAGGCGATGACGCCGTCGAACTCTTCAACCTCGAGGATGCGGGTCATGGCGTCCAGCTTTTGCGGGCCCATGATCTGCAGGTAGCGCTGGCGGGTGTTGGCACCGGTGGTGGTCTTGGACTTGACCTGGACCTCGGCGGGGTCGTTCAGGTACTGCTTGGACATCCGGCGGATCTGGCCCGGCATGGTGGCCGAGAACAGCGCCACCTGGCGGTCCGAGGGGGTCTGCTGGAAGATCTGCTCCACGTCTTCGGCGAAGCCCATCCGCAGCATTTCGTCGGCCTCGTCCAGCACCAGGTACTGCAGCTCGGACAGGTCAAGGGAACCCTTGGAAATGTGGTCGATCACGCGGCCGGGGGTACCCACAACAACCTGGGCGCCGCGGCGCAGGCCGGCCAGCTGGGGGCCGTACGCGGAGCCGCCGTACACGGGCAGGACGGTGAAGTCGTCAATGTGCTTGGCGTAGGAGGTGAACGCCTCGGCAACCTGGAGCGCCAGCTCACGGGTGGGGGCGAGGACCAGGGCCTGGGTCTTGCGGGACGGGCCGTTGAGGTCGTGGAGTTCAGCCAGGCGGGACAATGCCGGCACTGCGAATGCTGCAGTCTTGCCGGTACCGGTCTGTGCCAGGCCAACAACGTCGCGGCCTTCGAGCAGCAGCGGGATGGTGGCGGCCTGGATGGGCGAGGGCTTCTCGTATCCAACATCCTGCAGGGCGGCCAGGACGCGGCCGTCAATGCCAAGATCGGCGAACTTGACGCTGTTGTCGTCCTCGTCGGCGTCAGCCTTGGCATCGTTTTCAGCCTTGGCGTCGGTGCTGGTCTCGGCGTCAGCCGCGGGGGCGGCAGCCGGGGCTGCTTCCTCAATCGCGGGGGTTGCTGCCTCGTCGATGGCTTCGGTGGTTTCGTTCTGGTTTTCGGGCATAGGGAGATATTCCTCATCCATAGGTGGCCAGGCGGCACTACCCGGGGTGAGCGGAGCCGCAGTACGCGTGCCGTGGGTGCCGGGCAAACGCTGACCGGCCGGTCACAGAAGTCCGGCGCTTTCGCAATCCCGTGGCAGGACTTCGCGCTGCATCTCTTGGCTGCTATCCCAGCAGTCTGTACAGCGTTTTCTTCAGCCGGCTCTCCCTATGAAAATGCCCGTCAGATGCGGGCCCCAACACTTGCCAGTCCTGCCTCAACAATTGGGCAGGAAAAAGGGATTTCCGGAGTGGGGGATGTTTCAAGTGTAAGGTATGCGAGCCCCGCGTTGGTAATTCAACCGGCGACGACGGCGGTGAGGTTGCGCACATGGCCCCGTCGCAGCTCGGTGCTGCCGCCCGGAGCTACTGCCCCAGCCGGCGCAGCAAAGCCTCGAACTTCTTGCCGAACTCGGGCTGCTGGAGCCTGATCTCGCCGTCGGCCTCGGCATCCCGGAGCGCCTCCATGGACTCCAGGTCCGGATCGCTGAACCACTTGCCCACGGTGACACCGTGCCGCGGAACGTAGGTGCGGTGTATGTGGTCTCCCGCCTGGATGCTGCCGGTCCTGATGACCCGCAGGTAGGCTCCCACGCGCCCTTCGTCGGTGAAGCGCTTGACCCACTGGCGCTCCCCCAGCTTCCGCTGGAATGTGGCGCACGGGGTCCGCGGCGACGTCACTTCCAGCTCGACGTCGAGCCCGATCCTCCACCGCTCACCAATCACCGCCGAGGTGGCGTCGATGCCGGACACCCGGAGGTTCTCACCGAACTCTCCCGGCGGAACCTCCCGCTGCAGGACGCCGCCCCAGTAGTCGGCGTCAGCCTGGGAATACGCGTAAATGGCCTGGTCCGGGCCGCCGTGGTGGACACGGTTCGCCTGGATGTCGCCCGTCAGTCCCAGCCGGTGAACCTTGACCGGGCCCTCCGCCGGGCGCTTGTCGATGGCCGTCACACCCACGTTTGAGGCATCCGGCAGGAGCTGGTGGACGCGGCAGACGGCAAGGAGCGAAGCGGTTTCCATGGCTCCAGTCTAGGGTCCTGCCCTTTGGCCCATGCTGTGGGCAGTTCTCCCCTGTTTCAGGCTCGCAGCGGGCACCGGCAGGGACTACGCTGATGTGCAGATCACAACTTGGGGTGCAGCGCTGTGCCCAATTCACGTGGATGACTGAGGGGGACGCCATGGATCCAGACGACAAAGGTCCAAAGAACGAGCCGGACAACCAACCGGGCAGCAACGCCGGCAACGGCCGGCCCGGCGACGGCGCCCTTCCCCCAGGTGGGGAGAATACCCCCAAACCTCCTCCGTGGCAGGTGCCCAAGCCGGAGCTGCGCCCCGACCTCCTCAATGAACCCGTCACTCCGGTGGACCCGTTCGCCCGGGACCGGGAGAAGCAGCAGAACGAGGCAGCAGCCCGGAAGAAGCGCTCCCAGCGGCGCACCGTCGTCGTCGGCCTGGGCGTGACCGCCCTGCTCGCCGGCACCATCACCGCCGTCATAGCAAGCAACCAGGACGATCCCGAATACGCCCAGGTGTGTTTCAACGACGAAACCGGCGAACGCGTGGAGGACGCCAGCTGCAACAGCTCGGCCGGACGCAGCGGCGGCATCTACGCCTGGTACTTCTACTCCCGCGGCGCCTCCGTCCCCGCCGTGGGCCAGAACCGGTCCACGGCACCGAACTACACCCGGACCATGCCCAGCGGCGCGAAAGCCTCCACCGGCTACAGCAGCAAGGGCGGCACCGTCAGCCGCGGAGGCTTCGGCACCAGCGCCAAGAGCGGCACCAGCGGCGGCAAGAGTTCGGGGGGCTGAGCGTGAAGCGGTTGCTGTCAAACCCACGCCCGGACTGGAAACAGAAAATTGAAGAGCAGGGCCTGGTCTTTTCCACCACCACCATGGATGACGGCCGGAAGATCGAGTACTGGAACGAGTCCGCCTACTACGAGTTCACCGAAGCTGAGGTGGAACGGCTCGAGGAGACGGCCGAGGAGATGCACCGCATGTGCCTCGAGGCTGCCAAATTCCTGGCCACCGGCGCCATGGGCCCTATCGGCATCGGACCGCAGGCCCTCGAGCTTGCCGCCGAATCGCTCCAGGCCGGCGACGTTGACGTCTACGGCCGGTTCGACTTCATCTACGACGGGCAGGGCGGCCCGGCCAAGATGCTCGAATACAACGCGGACACCCCCACCGGCCTGATAGAGGCGGCGGTGGCCCAGTGGTTCTGGCTCCAGGACGTGTTCCCGGAAAAGGACCAGTGGAACGGCATCCATGAAGCGCTGATCCGGCAGTGGAAGAAGTTCCAGTACCGCACCGGCATGTCCACCCTGCACGTGGCCCACTCCGAGGTGGAGGAATCCGGCGAGGACTGGATGACCGCCGCCTACATGCGGGACGCCGCCAGCCAGGCCGGCTGGACCACCATTGGCATCAATATGTCCGACATCGGCTGGGACCCCAACCTGAACCGGTTCGTGGACATGGACAACTTCATGATCAGCACCATCTTCAAGCTCTACCCGTGGGAACTGATGATGAAGGAACCCTTCGGACACCGTCTGCTGGAGCGTGCCCACAACCCGCGCTGGGTGGAACCGGCGTGGAAAATGCTGCTCTCCAACAAGGCGCTCCTTGCCGCGCTCTGGCACCTCTACCCCAACCACCCCAACCTGCTGCCGGCCTACCTGGACAATCCCGGCCCGCTGAAGGAATGGGTGGCCAAACCGCTGCACGGCCGCGAGGGTGACAACATCAGGATCCATGCACCGGGGATCAACCTGGAACAGCCCGGCGGGTACGGCCGGGAAGGCTGGTGCTACCAGCAGTACCAGCAGCTGCCCGACTTTGACGGCAACCATCCGGTGCTGGGCCTGTGGGTGGTGGACGGCGAATCCGTGGGCTGCGGCATCAGGGAATCGGACGGACCCATCACCGATTACTTCTGCCGCTTCGTACCGAACACCATCGACGCGCCCGCACCGCTGGGCGCCGGAACTTCCTCCAGCAAGGCAGGTATCACCCTATGAGCACAGACATGACGACGGCGGGAGGCCAGGGCGGCCCGTCCGGCACCGCCGTCCAGGCCAAGGGGCTGCGCGCCGGCATCCTGGACCTCGGCGACTCCGTCATGCTCGGCCTCGCCTCCACGGCACCGGTGTACTCGCTGGCGGCGACGCTGGGCCTGATCGTGGCGGTCAACGGCAACTACACACCGTTCGTGCTGCTGCTCGGGTTCATCCCGGTCCTGTTCATCGCCTATGCCTTCCGGGAACTGAACAGTGCCATGCCGGACTGCGGCACCACCTTCACCTGGTCGCGGCGGGCCTTCGGCCCCTGGGCTGGCTGGATGGGTGGCTGGGGCGTTGCCCTCGCCGGAATCGTGGTGCTGGCGAACCTGGCCCAGGTGGCGGGGCAGTACCTCTGGCTGCTCATCGGTGACGGATCCCTGGCCCAGAACAAGCTGGTGGTTACCGGCACCGGTGTGCTCTTCATCGTGCTGATGACCCTCGTGAATTACCGGGGCATCCGGCTGGGCGAGCACGTCCAGCGGGTGCTGACATACGTGCAGTACATAGCTTTAGGCATCTTTGCGCTGGCCATCGTGATCAGGATCACGGCCGGCCCGCCGGAGGGGCAGGCCTTCGACTTTGAGTGGTTCAACCCGGTGGGCGCGTTCGCGGATCCCGGCGCCGTGGTGCATGGATCCCTGCTGGCCCTGTTCATCTACTGGGGCTGGGACACCTGCCTGGCCCTGAATGAGGAAACCGAAAACCCTTCCAAGACACCCGGCCGCGGCGCCGTCATCTCGGCGTTCGTGCTGGTGGCCATCTACGTCTCGGTGGCGCTGCTGGTGATGATGTACGCCACCGTTGGCAGCGACGGCATTGGCCTGGGCAACGAGGCCAACCAGGCTGACGTCTTCCTGGCGATGAAGGACGTGGTGCTGGGCCCGTGGGGGTGGCTGATCGTCGTCGCGGTCCTTGCCTCGGTGCTGTCCTCCACGCAGACCACCATCCTGCCCACGGCCCGCGGCACCCTGTCCATGGGAACGCACGGGGCGCTGCCGCCCAGGTTCGGCGAAGTGCACCCCCGCAACCAGACGCCCGGCTTCTCCACCAAGGTGATGGGCGCGGCGGCCGCAGCCTACTACGTGGCCATGAGCTTCCTCAGCGAGAACCTGCTGGCCGATTCAATCAGTGCCATCAGCCTGTTCATCGCCTTCTACTACGCGCTGACCGGGTTCGCCTGCTTCTGGTATTTCCGTGGAACGCTCCGCGAATCGGCACGCGACCTGTGGTTCCGTGGCATCCTCCCGCTGCTGGGCGCGCTGCTCCTCACGGCGGCGTTCTTCGTCTCTGCCGTCCAGATGTGGGACCCGGCCTACGGCGATACGCAGATCTTCGGCGTCGGCGGTGCATTCGTCAGCGGCGTGGTGCTGCTGGCCCTGGGCGTGGTGCTCGCCGCCGTCTGCCGGTTCCTGCCCTCCACCCGCGGCTACTTCCTGGCGAAGCGATGACCCGTGACCCCATGACCGCGGGCACCTCGGACATCCTGGACCTCGACGCCCTGCTCAGCGGGGAGGAACTGGCGCTGCGGCAACGAATCAGGGACTTCACGGCCCAGCGGATCAAGCCGGACATCGCCCGGTGGTACGAGGACGGCGTTTTCCCCGTGGAACTGGCGCCGGAACTCGGTGAGCTCGGCGTGCTGGGCATGCACCTGGAGGGCTACGGCTGCCCGGGCCGGACCGCCGTCGAATACGGGCTGGCAGCCATGGAACTGGAAGCCGGCGACTCCGGGATCCGCACGTTCGTTTCCGTGCAGGGCTCACTGGCGATGACCGCGATCCACACCTGGGGCTCCGAGGAGCAGAAGCAGGAATGGTTGCCGCGGATGGCCGCCGGCGAGGTGATCGGCTGTTTTGCGCTGACCGAGCCGACGGCCGGATCCGACCCGTCCTCCATGGCCACGTATGCCACGAGGGATGGCAGCGGCGACAACGGCGGGTGGATACTCAACGGTGCCAAACGCTGGATCGGGCTCGCGTCCGTGGCCGGCGTGATGGTGGTGTGGGCCATGACGGAAGACGGTGTCCGCGGATTCCTGGTCCCCGCAGGCACCCCGGGCGTCACCGCCACGCCCATCGGGCAGAAGCTGTCGATGCGCGCGTCGATCCAGTGCGACATAGCGTTCGACGGCGTCCGGCTGGGTCCCGAGGCGCCGCTTCCCGGCGCGTCTGGCCTGCGCGGCCCGTTCACCTGCCTGAACGAGGCCCGGTACGGCATCGCCTGGGGCGCCATGGGTGCGGCCCGTGATTCCTACGAAGCAGCGTTGGCCTATTCGCAGGACCGCCTGCAGTTCGGCAGGCCGCTGGCCGGCTACCAGCTCACGCAGGAGAAACTGGTGAACATGCTGGTGGAGATCCAGAAGGGGACCCTGCTGGCGCTGCACCTGGGCCGGCTCAAGGACGCCGGAACCATCCGGCCCGAGCAGATCTCACTGGGTAAGCTGAACAATGTCCGCGAGGCCATCAGGATCGCCCGCGAAGCCCGCACCATCCTGGGCGGCAACGGCATCACCCTGGACTACCCGCCGCTGCGGCACGCCGCCAACCTCGAGTCGGTGCGCACCTACGAGGGCACCGACGAGGTCCACACCCTGATCCTGGGCCAGCACATCACCGGCCTGCCCGCCTTCCGCTGAGGGGAGTCGGGGAGGAGACCCGGGCACCTACGCCGAGAAGCCGCCGTCGGCCTTGATCAGCTGTCCCGACACCCAGCGGCCCGCCGGCGACAGCAGGAACGCCACGGTCCCGGCAACATCGGCGGGGGTTCCCAACCGTCCCGTAGGCTGGCGCGCAATTCCTGCCTCGCGCACCTCGACGGACATCCAGCCGGTATCCACGGGGCCGGGATTGAGGACGTTCGCGGAAATGCCCTGGGGTCCCAGCTCGCGTGCAGCGGCAATCACAATCCGGTCCAGTGCTCCCTTGGACGCGCCGTAGGGCAGGTTGAAGGCTGTGTGGTCGCTGGTCAGCGCAACGATCGCGCCGCCGTCGTCCGTTGCCTGCCGTGCGAACGCGGCGATCAGCTGCCAGCTGGCCCGGGTGTTGACGGCAAAATGCCGTTCAAAGGATTCGACGCTGGTATCGAGGATGCCGGAGTCCACGGACTCGGCGTGGCTGAGCACGAGACCCTGCAGGGGGCCGGCGAGCTCGACGGCCTCAGCGACCAGGCGATCCGGCACTGCCGGATCCTGCAGGTCCGCTGACAGGACGTGGACCTGGGCGCCAATGGCCTCGAGCTCGGCGGTCAGCCGGACTTCGTCCTCGGGATCACTCCCCCACGGCATCCGGCCGTCGTAGTCCTGCCAGCCGGCCAGCACCAGGTCCCAGCCGTCGGCCGCGAGCTGGCGGGCGATCCCGGCGCCGATGCCGGCCAGCCGGCCGGCACCCGTCACCAGCGCGACGTTGCGGGCAGGGACCGGAGCCGTGGTTTCCATGCGTCCCAGCCTAGTCGCGCCGGGCCAGCACCCCGTTTACGCCGCTACTTGTTCCGCGCCGGCCTGCGCTTGTCCGGCGCCGCGGTGCTTCCGGATGGTGGCACTGATGACGGCGGCGATGGTGCACATGGCAGCGGCACCCAGCCACGCATAGGTGTAGTGCCCGGTGGCGTCGCGGAGCGCACCTGCGGCCAGCGCTGCAGCCGCGGCCCCCAACTGGTGCGCCGCGAACACCCAGCCGAACACCACGCTGCCGTCCGCACCAAAGGTTTCGCGGCAGATGGCGGCCGTAGGCGGCACGGTAGCCACCCAGTCCAGGCCATAGATCACCACGAACACGATCATGCTGGGCTGGACCTCGGCGCTGAGCAGCAGCGGGAGCACCAGCAGGCCGATGCCGCGGAACTGGTAGTAGACGGCCAGCAGGATGCGCGGGTTGAACCGGTCCGTGAGCCACCCTGAGGCGATGGTTCCGAGGATGTCGAAGATCCCGACGACGGCCAGCAGCCCCGCGGCGGTGGTTTCCGGCATGCCGTGGTCGTGCGCAGAAGGGATGAAGTGGGTGCCGATCAGGCCGTTGGTGGTGGCACCGCAGATCGCGAACCCGGCAGCCAGCGCCCAGAACGTACGCACCTTGCTGGCACGGCGCAGCACCTGCAGGGCGCGGGCGGCAGCGTTGGCGCGCTTGCCGGCGTCCGCCGCAGGCTGTGCATGCGGTGCTGTTGGTGGCTGTGCTGCTGCAGGTTCGGCGCCGAAGGGCAGCACGCCGGCTTCAGCAGGCGAGTTCTTGAGGAACTTCAGCACCAGCGGCACCACGGCAAGCGCACCGGCGGCGATCAGCAGCGAGGCCTGCCGCCAGCCCGGGTCCTGTGCGAGCATGGCGATGAACGGCAGGAAGACCAGCTGGCCCGCCGCGCTGCCGGCCGTCAGGATGCCGATCACCAGGCCGCGGCTCCTGGTGAACCAGGTGTTGGCGATGGTGGCGGCGAAGACCAGTGCCATGGAGCCGGTGCCCAGGCCGATCAGCAGTCCCCAGGTCAGCAGGATCTGCCAGGACTGGTTCACCAGGACGGTGAGGGCGCTGCCCATGCCGATCAGCACCAGTGCCGTCGCCGTCACGGCCCGGACGCCGAAGCGTTCCATCAGGGCCGCGGCGAACGGTGCCGTCAGGCCGAACAGGACCAGGTTGATGCTGACCGCCGCGGACAGGACAGTGGTACTCCAGCCGAATTCCTGCTGCAGCGGGACCATGAGGACACCCGGGGCTGCCCGGAAACCTGCTGCGCCCACCAGGGCGAGGAAGGCCACGGCCGCCACGATCCAGGCGGGGTGCAGCCGGCGGGGAGGACGTGCCTGCTCCGCGCCGTTGGGGCGTTCCGGGGCATCGGCCGCCTGCTCGTCGGGGGCGGCCGCTTCGTCGGGCAGGGTGCTCAGGCCGCGGTTCCGTTGTGGCTGGCGGTGGCAAGGGCCAGGGGCGTGGCGGACCGTGTCTGGCTGTGCCAGCTGGTGTTGGCGGCGGTGAGCTGCTGGCCGCAGGCCGTGCAGGTGTCGGCGGACGTGGTGCGCTGCCCGCAGTCCGAATGGACAACGAACATGTGGGCCTTCTCCGATGGCGCCGGCAGGTGCTTCTCCGACCAGATCGTCACGGCATTCAGTACCGGGAGTACGTCCTCGCCCTTGGAGGTGAGGACGTACTCCTGGCGGGTTCGGCCGCCGTCGTCGTAGGCCTGTTTGGTCAGCAGCCCGGCGTCGACCAGGCCCGCAAGGCGCTTGGTGAGCACCGAGTCCGCCGCCTCCAGGCGGGCCTTCATGGCATCGAAGCGGCCGTTGCCGAAGAAGACCTCGCGGAGGACCAGGATGGTCCAGGGGTCGCCCAGGACGTCCAGGCCGCGGGCCATGCTGCAGTTTCGGCGGGACCAGTCGGATCGAAGGGGCATGCCCGAAAGGCTAGCTGACTTCTTTCAAGAAAGCCAGACTACGGGATCGAGGCGAAAGCCTGCTCCAAATCAGCCACCAGGTCCTCTTTGTCCTCGATGCCGCAGGACAGGCGCAGCAGGTTCACCGGCACGGCGAGCTCAGTGCCCTTGACCGAAGCGTGCGTCATTTCGGATGGGTAGTTCATCAGCGATTCGATGCCGCCCAGGGACTCGGCCAGGGTGAACACCGAAGTGGATTCGGCCACCTTCCGGGCAGCCGCCTCGCCACCCTTGAACTGCACCGACACCATGCCGCCGAAGCTCCGCATCTGCTTCCTGGCCAGCTCGTGGCCGGGGTGGGACGGCAGGCCCGGGTACAGGACGGCTTCCACCTCGGGGCGTTCCAGCAGCCACTCGGCCACGGCCTGGCCATTCTCGCTGTGGCGGTCCATCCGCACGCCCAGGGTCTTCAGGCCGCGGGTGGTGAGGAACGCGTCCATCGGCCCGGACACCGCACCCACGGCGAACTGCACGAAACCGATCTTCTCCGCCAGTTCCGCGTCCTTGACCACGACGGCGCCGCCCACCACATCGGAGTGGCCACCGATGTACTTCGTGGTGGAGTGGACCACGACGTCGGCACCCAGGGCGAGCGGGTTCTGCAGGTAGGGAGACGCGAAGGTGTTGTCCACCACCAGGAGGGCACCGGCGTCGTGCGCTATCTCCGCGAGCGCGGCGATGTCCGTGATCTTCATCAGGGGGTTGGACGGGGTCTCCACCCACACGAAGCGGGTCTTGTTGGCGGCGACGGCGCTGCGGACGGTGTCCAGGTTGGCCATGTCCACCGGGGTGTTGCCGATGCCCCAGTCACCCAGCACGCGGCTGATCAGTCGGTACGTCCCGCCGTAGGCATCGTTGCCGAGCACGATGTGGTCACCGGGCCGGGTGAGGGCCCGGATCAGGGCGTCCTCCGCGGCCAGGCCTGAGCTGAAGCTGTAGGCGTGGGTTCCCAGTTCGAGTGCCGCCAACTGTTCCTGCAGGGCGTCCCGGGTGGGGTTGCCGCCGCGGCCGTACTCGTAGCCGGCACGAAGGTTGCCGATGCCGTCCTGCGCGTACGTGGAACTGAAGTGCAACGGCGGAACCACGGCGCCGGTGCGCGGCTCGAAGGCCTGGCCGGCGTGCACCGCGCGGGTGTTGAAACCTTGGTTTTCCTGCAGGGACATGGTGCTCCTTCGTGTGTCTGGTTTCGACAGGCCCAACCACCGCAGGCGGCCGGGCCAACCGCCGGGATTAGTTGCTGAGGTACGCCAGAAGGTCGTGCCGGGTGAGGATGCCGATGGGGGCGCCCACGAACGTGACCATGACGGTGTCCACGTCGGAGAGCAGCTCGCGGGCTGCCGAGATGCTTTCCAGCGATCCGATGACGGGCAGCTTGGGGCCCATGTGTTCGGCGATCTTGTCCGTCAGTTTGGCTTCGCCGCGGAAGAGCTTGGCCGTCAGGGTGCGTTCGTCCACTGCGCCGAGGACCTCGCCCATCACCACGGGGGGTTCCTGCGAGAGCACCGGGATGTGGCTGACGCCGAACTCGTTCATGATGTTGATGACGTCGCGGACCGACTCGTTGGGGTGGATGTGCACCAGGTCCGGCAGTTCACCGTTCTTGGACTTGATGACCTCGCCCACGGAGGTTTCCTCGCCGCCGGCCAGGAAGCCGTACGAGCGCATCCATTGGTCGTTGAAGATCTTGGCCAGGTAGCCGCGCCCGGAGTCGGGCAGGATGACGACGACGACGGCTGACTCGGGGAGGTCCTTCGCCGCCTGCAGGGCGGCCACCACGGCCATTCCCGACGAGCCGCCCACCAGCAATCCTTCTTCGCGGGCCAGCCGCCGGGTCATGGCGAAGGAGTCTGCGTCGGTGACGGCGATGACCTGGTCCGGGATGGTCTTGTCATAGTTGGCCGGCCACATGTCCTCGCCCACGCCCTCGACGAAGTACGGCCGGCCGGTACCGCCCGAGTAGACCGAGCCCGACGGATCCGCTCCGATGATCCGGACCACGCCGCCGTCGGACTCGGGACGGCCCGCCGAAACCTCCTTGAGGTAGCGGCCGGTGCCGGTGATAGTGCCGCCGGTGCCTGCCCCGATGACCACATGGGTGACCTTGCCGTCGGTATCCTGCCAGATCTCCGGACCGGTGGTCTTGTAGTGGCTGCCCGGCGCTGCCGGGTTGGAGAACTGGTCCGGTTTGTAGGCGCCCGGCGTTTCGCGGACCAGCCGGTCCGAGACGCCGTAGTAGCTCTGCGGGCTGTCCGGCGGCACGGCGGTGGGCGTCACCACAACTTCGGCGCCGTACGCCTGCAGGACCGCCCGTTTGTCCTCGCCCACCTTGTCCGGGACGACGAAGATGCACTTGTAGCCCTTTTGCTGTGCCACGAGTGCCAGGCCCACGCCGGTGTTGCCGGAGGTGGGTTCGATGATGGTGCCGCCGGGCTGCAGCTTGCCTTCGCGTTCGGCGTCCTCGACCATCTGCGCCGCGATGCGGTCTTTGATGGATCCGCCGGGGTTCAGGTACTCAACTTTCACCAGGACGGTGGCCCTGATGCCCTCGGTCACGTGGTTGAGTTTGATGAGCGGCGTGTTGCCGATGAGGTCCAGGATGGACTGGGCGTACTTCATAGGTATAAAGCTACCGCTTCCTGCACGCGCCACCCGGCCGGGGGTGCGACGATAAGGCGGTGAAGCAGTTCGCATGGGCCAAGGCTGCCCGCAGTTACCTGCTGCCCGGTGCCGCGCTGGCGGCAGGCCTGGCAGCCCTGGCCACAGGCATACTCCCCCTGCCGGCGTTCAGTGAGCTGGCCGGACGCACGGTGCCCATCCTGGGCTTTGTCCTGGCCATGTCCCTGGTCACCGAACTGGTGGACGAGGCCGGGCTGTTCCGGGCCGTGACCGGAAGGCTCGCAGCCCTGGGCCGGGGCAGGGTGTTTACCCTATGGCTGCTGGTGATCGCGCTGGCCACCGTATCCACGGTGTTCCTGTCCCTGGACACCACCGCGGTGCTGGTGACGCCGGTGGTGGTCCTCCTGGCCATGCATGCCGGAATTCCGCCGCTGCCGTTCGCCCTGACCAGCATCTGGCTGGCCAATACGGCCTCGCTGCTGCTGCCCGTCTCCAACCTGACCAACCTGCTGGCCCAGGAGCGGCTGGGATTCAGCCCGGTGGAGTTCGCCGGGCTGGTGTGGGCACCGGCAGTGGTGGGTTTGCTGGTCCCCCTTGTCCTGCTGTGGCTGGCGTTCCGGCGCGACCTCCGGGGGCGGTACCGGCCACGGCCCGTCCGCCCGGCCCGGGACCGGACCCTGCTGGCGATGGCCGCGGCCACGCTGCTGGTGCTGCTGCCGGCGCTGGTGTCCGGCCTGCCGGTCCAGTACCCCGCCCTTGCCGCAGCGGCTTTCCTCATGGCTGTCTTCGCATGGCGCCGGCCGGCGGCATTGAAGTGGTCCATGGTGCCGTGGCGGCCCCTGATGCTGACGGCCGGGCTGTTCATGCTGATGGAAGCCCTGCATGCCAACGGCCTCACCGCCCTGCTCGACGGCGTGGCAGGTTCCCGGGAAGACCTTCCCGCGCTCCTTCAGCTGGCCGGCGTTGGGGCGGGCGCTGCGAACGTGGCCAACAACCTGCCGGCCTACCTCGCCCTGGAGCCCGTGGCGGACTCCCCCGCCCGGCTTGCCGCGCTCCTGATCGGGGTCAACCTTGGGCCGCTGGTCAGCCCGTGGGCATCGCTGGCCACACTGCTGTGGCACGAGCGGCTCCGCGTTCTGAACGTCCCCGTCAGGTGGGGCGGCTTCGCGCTGGCCGGGATCGTGGCGGTGCTGCTGACACTCCCCCTTGCCGTCCTGGCACTGTGGTCCGTGTCAGGGATGCACTGAGCCTCAGGCGCCCCCTGCCGGCTGGCCGGCCTCGCCGGTTTCGTTGGCGGGAAGGTTTTCCCACAGCCCCAGCACGTTGCCTTCGGTGTCCTTGAAGTAGGCGAAGTGGCCCATGCCCGGGATGGTTTCCTTGGCCCGCACCACCGCTCCACCCAGCGATTCGACGGCCTTGAGGGTGGCATCGATGTCCGGGACGTCCACGGTGATGACGGGTGAGGCCAGGTCCGCCTCCCGGTCCATCATGCCGCCGTTGATCGCTCCGGGTTCCGTTGGCCTGCCCGAGGAGTCCATCGGCGTGGTGGTCACGTTGGTGTAGTAATCCATTCCCGGCACCGGTTCCAGTGTCCAGCCCAGGGCCTGCCGGTAGAACTCTGCCGCCCGTCCGCGGTCGTCCGCGGGGATTTCGAAATGCACTACTCCGCCCATGGCAATTTCCTGCCTTTCCCGGCCGGGCGCGGCGTCTCCGCGCCTCACGCTGGATTCTAGTCCGGCCCGTCCCCACTGGTAAGGGGCCGCCTTGTCGCAGGGCCGTGGGACGATTAAGGCATGACCATCGCAGCAGCACCTTCCCGGCTTGCCGCCGGCGCGGACGTGTCCCTGTGCTGGTACCCGGAGGGCTCCTACAGCCTGGCCCGAACCCTTGGCCCGCTGCTGCGCGGCCACAGCGACCCCTCCTTCAGCGTCCAGGGAGACGTCATCTGGAACGCGTTCACCACGCCGGACGGGCCGGCCACGCTGCGGCTCAGCCCGGTAGGAGGTACTGCCGCCGGGGCGCACGACGACGGCCCCCGGGTCCCTGCCCGGGTGGACGTCCAGGCGTGGGGACCGGGCGCCGAACTGGCGGCACGGGCAGCTCCCCGGCTGATGGGCGCAGAGGACGACTGGTCCGGCTTCGACGAGCCGGACTTCCACGCCACACTGCCCCGGATGGTCCGCGAAGCCCGGCGGCGGAGCCAGGCGCTGCGGCTTCCCGCCAGTGGCCGGATGGTCGACCAGCTGGTGCCCATCATCCTGGAGCAGAAGGTCACCGTCATTGAGGCCCGGCGGGGGTACCGGTACCTGGTGCAGCGATACGGAACGCCTGCTCCGCCGGCCGGCACGTCAACACCCAAGGGTCTGCTGGTGCCGCCCACGGCCACGCAATGGCTGCAGGTTCCCAGCTGGGAGTGGCACAAGGCCGGTGTCGGACCCCAGCGTTCGGCCACGGTCATGCGGGCGCTGCGCTCCGCCGTCGCGCTTGAACGGCTGGCCGGGCTGCCTGCAGCCGAGGCAGGCCTGAAGATGCAGACCATTCCGGGCATCGGAATCTGGACGGCGGCTGAAGTGGTGCAGCGGACCCATGGCTGCCCGGACTCCATCGCCGTGGGTGACTACCATTTGGCGGCCTACGTAGGGGCAGCCCTGACCGGACGCCGGACCGACGACGCCGGAATGCTCCGCCTGCTCGAACCCTGGAACGGGCAGCGGCAGCGGGTAGTACGGATGATCCAGAGCACCGGCTTCCGCAAGCCGACCTTCGGCCCCCGGATGACCATCCAGGACCACCGCGGGCACTAGCCACCGGACTCAACGCTTAGGCGGCACTCAGATGGGTAAGGTTTCCGGATGGATGCGGCAACGAATGCGACCCCCGGTACCAACGAGCCCGAAGAGGACAGCCATGTCCAGCTTCAACTGGCCATCTTCGACGTCACCCGGGATGCGGAAGGCAACGACCTCGAGGAGATCAAAGAGAGGCTCCGGGCAGAATTCGCCCGCCGTGGCGTCCAGTCCCCGCCAGCCACCTGGCTGGACTCGGTGGCGTCCGCCGCGTTCTACGGGAAGCCATACATCGTCGACCTCCCCTCCGCCCTGGCCGCTGATGATGCGGTGCCCGCGCCCACCGGGGACGTGAGGGAACAGCTCGAACTGCGGCGGGAACTCCGGAACGAAAAGCTGCCCCCGGGCACCCTCCCCGCCGCCTCCGAATGGAAGTTGTCGCCGGACGAAGTCACAACAGCGGGATCCGCCCCATCATCAGGCGGGCCTCCCGCCCACAGCCCGGAAAAAAGCGCCGCCGGCTTCCGCCCGCTGCTCGTGGCAGCCACGCTCGCCGCCGCCGTCGTCCTGGCGTTTGCCGCCGCGCGGGCATCCCGCCGGGGTGCCCGCGGGGCAAAGTAGGGCTGCGCCGCAGGAACGGCAGAAGGGTTACAGGCCCAGCCGGGCCACCGCCTCCTGCCGCATCTCCACCTTGCGGATCTTCCCCGAGACCGTCATGGGAAAGCTGCTGCGGATCTCGACGTAGCGGGGCACCTTGTAGTGGGCCAGCTGCCCGCGGCAGAAGTCGGCCACCGCCGCGGCATCCAGCGGTTCGGCGCCGGGCTTGAGGATGATGCAGGCCATCAGTTCCTCCCCGTACTTTTCGTCCGGCACACCGATCACCTGGACGTCCTGGACCGCCGGGTGGGTATAGAGGAACTCCTCGATTTCACGGGGGTAGATGTTCTCGCCGCCGCGGATCACCATGTCCTTGATCCGGCCCTCCACCAGCACGTACCCGTCGGCATCCATCCGGGCGAGGTCTCCGGTGTGCATCCAGCCCTCGGCGTCGATGGCCTCCGCGGTCTTGTCCGGCTGGTTCCAGTACCCGTCCATCACCGCGTAGCCGCGGGTGCAGAGTTCGCCGATCTCCCCGCGCTCCACCACCGCGCCGGACACGGGGTCCACGATTTTGCTCTCCAGGTGCGGCATGGTCCGGCCCACCGTTTCGGTCCGGTGCTGCAGGGTGTCGCCCTTTCGCGTCATGGTGGACACCGGCGACGTCTCGGTCATGCCGTAGCAGATGGCCACGTCCGTCATGTTCATGTCCGCGATGACGTGGTTCATCACCTCGATGGGGCACAGCGAACCCGCCATCACCCCGGTGCGCAGGGTAGAGAGGTCGTAGGAGGCGAAGTCGGGCAGCGCGAGCTCGGCGATGAACATGGTCGGCACCCCGTACAGGGACGTCCCGCCGAAATCCTGTACCGCTTCCAGCGCCGCGGCCGGCGAGAACCCGCGGCCCGGGATGATGGTGGCGGCACCGTGGCTCAGGGCGTTGAGGTTGCCGATCACCATCCCGAAGCAGTGGTAGAACGGCACCGGGATCACCACACGGTCGTGCTCGGTGTAGCCCAGCAGTTCCCCGATGGCGAAGCCGTTGTTCAGGATGTTGTGGTGCGTGAGGGTGGCTCCCTTGGGGAACCCCGTGGTGCCGGAGGTGTACTGCAGGTTGATGGGATCGTGCGGATCCAGTTCCGCCATCCGCGCCTTCAGGGCGGAGTGCCCGACGGCGTCAGCCCGCTTGAGCAGCTCGGCGTACGTCAGCTCGGCGTCGCTGAGCGGGGACACGGCGTCGTCCACGTCCCCGCCCGGAACC
Organism: Pseudarthrobacter sp. SL88; assembly: GCF_026672455.1. Classification (NCBI taxonomy): domain Bacteria; kingdom Bacillati; phylum Actinomycetota; class Actinomycetes; order Micrococcales; family Micrococcaceae; genus Pseudarthrobacter; species Pseudarthrobacter sp. SL88. Next base: position 947,282 of record NZ_JAPPRD010000001.1, on the reverse strand, counting down.
GGCAGGAACACCAGTTCCCGCAGTTCCGGGGAGCCGGCGAGCGCCTTCCGTGCCATGGCCACATAATCGCTGTTGGTGTCCGAAGGCGCGGTCACAAGCGTCCGCATCCCGTTCTGTTTCACCACGAATTCAAGCTCGTGGCTGCGGTACGCGGGGTTCACGTTGACCAGGATGGCTCCCACTTTCGCGGTGGCGTACTGCAGCAGCGTCCATTCGGCGCAGTTGGGACTCCAGATGCCCACCCGCTCCCCCTTGGCCACGCCCAGGGCGAGGAGCGCGCGGGCCAGCCGGTCGACGTCGTCGTTCATCTTGCTGTAGCTCCAGCGGCGCGCGTCGGCGCCCGGTACCGGAGCCGCCTCGATCAGGGCATCGTGGTACGGGAACCTGGCGGCCACCCGCTCGAAGTTCGAGCCGATGGTCTCCTCGAGCAGCGGAACGTCAGTGTCCCCGGCTGTGTAAGCACGCATGCAGGCACGCTACCAACAGGGCGGCGGCAATGACAGCATCCGGATCGCATGTCCGCCGCAACACGGCGGGAAGCGGCGCCGCTGCCCGGTATTGTGAAAGCCATGAGTGCACCGATCGACCTGCAGGCAACGTTCATCCCCAACGAGGGCGAGTTCTTCCGCGTGAAGCTGGCCCTGGAAATCGCCATCGACGAGGTGGTGAACGAGCCGGGCTGCATCCGCTACGAACTGACGGAAGCCACTGAGGAAAAGCTGGTGCTGACCGAACAGTGGGCTTCGGAGGAGGACCTGGAGAAGCATTCGAAGGGCACCGCGGTGCAGGACCTCAACGAATCGCTGAGCGCACTGCTGGCCGAGCCCGTCAAGGTGGAACGCATCTAGCAGGCCATTGAAACCAAAAGAGCGGGACCTCCCACAGGGAGGTCCCGCTCTTTTTGTTTAAGGATTCTTTACAGGTCCGGGATCTGCGAGCCGTCCTGGGGCCCCGAGGGCTTGGCTGCGGCTGAAGCCTCTTCGCGCTGCTTGGCCACGTGGGCATGGACTTCCTCCATGTCCAGGGCCTTCACGGCGTCCACCACCTGCTCCAGCTGCTGGGCGTTCAGCGCGCCGGGCTGGGAGAACACCAGCACCTTTTCGCGGAAAGCCATCAGGGTGGGGATGGAGGAAATGCCTGCCTCCGCGGCGAGCTGCTGCTCGGCTTCGGTGTCCACCTTGGTGAAGAGGACATCCGGGTGCTTCTCGGAAACAGCTGAGTACGTGGGCCCGAACTGCTTGCAGGGGCCGCACCATTCCGCCCAGAAGTCGACCAGGACAATGTCGTTGCCTTCGATCGTCGATGCGAACTGTTCACCTGTGATGTCAAGGGTAGCCATGGAACAACGGTACGCGTGATGCCGCCGCCGTGCTGGGCTGTTCGCTGGACGCGTCATCGGGAATAACCCGGCCCTGCGCATGTACACAGCCGCTCCGTGGGCCTACCCTGTGGTCATCAGCCCCGCAGCGGCACCCGGGAGGGCACCATGGACATCGCGGTATCCGCGCATTCCCTGACCAAGAGCTTCGGCCGCCGCGAAGTCCTGCACGGCGTCGACTTTGAGGTGCAGGCGGGCAGTGTTTTCGGTGTGATCGGCCCCAACGGCGCGGGCAAGACCACCACCATGCGCTGCCTCCTGGACATCATCCGGCCCAACGGCGGTGAAGTGCGGGTCCTGGGCCAGGACCCCCGGGCGGGCGGGCCGGACCTGCGCCGCCGCATCGGCTACCTCCCGGGCGAGCTCTTCCTCGAAGGCAGGGTGACAGGGCGGAAGCTGCTGTCCCACTACGAGGCGGTCAGCGGACCTGTGCCGCCCGGCAGGATTAATGAACTCGCGCAGCGGCTGGACCTCGACCTGGACCGGCACACCCGCAAGCTGTCCAAGGGCAACAAGCAAAAACTCGGGCTGGTGCAGGCCTTCATGCACCAGCCGGAACTGCTGGTGCTGGACGAGCCCACCAGCGGGCTGGACCCCCTGATCCAGCAGGAGTTCCACGCCATGCTGCGCGAGGCCCGCCGCAACGGCCAGACCGTTTTCCTCAGCTCCCACGTCCTCAGCGAGATCCAGCAGACCGCTGACACGGTGGCCATCCTCCGCGACGGCCGCATCATCGCCGTGGAATCCGTGACCGGGCTGCGGGAAAGCGCAGTGCGGCACCTCCGCTTCACGGCCTCCCACACAGCGGCGCCCGACGCCGTTGCGCTGCTCACGGCGGTGCCAGGCATCGGGAACGTCGAGGTGCTGGAGTCCAACGGCGGCGTCACCCTGTCCGCGGTCCTCGAAGGCGCCATCCAGCCGCTGCTCCATGCGCTGGGACGGCTTGAGCTGACCGATCTTGTGCTGGAGGAGCCCGACCTTGAGGAGTCCGTGCTGAAGATGTACGCCATGCCACGGAAGGAAGTCCGGTGAGGCATCCCGCGGGTACCACGCTTCCACTGTTCCGGCGGGCCTTCGTCGACTCGTGGCGCTCCACCCTTGCCTGGGCCGCCGGGCTCGCTGCGGCGGCGTTCCTGTATCTCCCGCTCTACCCCTCCATCGGCGGCAGTGACCAAATGCAGGAAATGATCAACGCCCTGCCGGCGGAGATGACCCGCGCCCTGAACTACGACCAGATCGCCTCCGGGCCCGGTTACGCGCAGGCCACTTTGTTCGGGCTGATTGGTTTCCTTCTCATGAGCATCGCCACCGTGGCCTGGGGCGCTGCTGCCGTGGGCGGCGATGAGGAGTCGGGACAGCTCGAACTGACCCTGGCCCATGGCGTGCGGAGGGTGCAGGTGGTCCTGGAACGCGCGCTCGCGCTGCTGTTGCGGGTGCTGGTGCTGGCCGCCCTGGCTTTCGTCATCGTCTCCCTGCTGAACGGCCCCTCGCAGCTGGACATCGATCCTGCCAACCTCTTCGGTACGGTGGTGCTGTTCGCCGGGCTTGGCCTGCTCACGGGGACCTCGGCGCTGTTCGCCGGTGCGGCGACCGGACGCCGCACGTACGGACTCGCGGCCGGAGCGGCGGTGGCGGTGCTCGGATACGTGTTCAACGCCGTTGGCAGGCAAAGCCCGGACGTTGAGTGGTTGCTCAAGGTCAGCCCCTACCACTGGGCCTACGGCAACTCCCCCATGGTCAATGGGGCCGACTGGGCCTCGGCCGGGTGGCTCTGGGGCATTTCCGCGGCACTGGTGGCGCTGGCCGCCGTCGCCCTTGAACAGCGCGACGTCGGCGCGTAGCAGGCACCGCTCATTAGGACCCGTTACGGGCTGGCGTCAGGGCCGGTGGTTATGCCCAGGTGTGTGGAGCCGGCGTGCGGCTGCCGGGCAACTGGCTGGATTCGCGCCATTCGTGGATCCACTCGGGCAGCACCAGGTCCGCGGGCGGCTGGCCGAACTCGCGGAGGATCTCCTCCTGGCTGACCGGACCGGACCTGCTGACCAGCCGGGTGGCGATGTAGGCACGCGCGTAAATTTCGCCGCCGGCCACCATCCGCTGCTCAAAGAAGATGGCCTTGGTGTCCAGCCCGATGATCCGGGTCTCGATGGTGTACTGCTGCCACAGCTGCAGCGACTTCCGGAAGGCAATGGTCTCGGCCGCCACCACGGGGCTCCAGCCACGTCGCCGCATCCGCTTCCACACGCCGCTGCGCACCATCAGGTCGAACCGGCCCAGGTCCATGAGGGACAGGTACATGCCGTTGTTGACGTGCATCGCGATATCGATGTCCGTGGGCAGGACCCGCAGCGGCAGCGAAGCACTGTCCCATACGGTGAGCGGACGGCGGCGGGCTGAACGGAACAGCAGGAGCAGGGTCCTCAGGAGAAGGTGCATGACTCGATGTTACCCGCTGGTAACTTTACTGGAGCGGCGCGGTCTGGAGGTCACTGAAGCCGGCCGTGCACGTAGGATTTCCAGCATGACGCACCAACGCTACCGGGACCTGGCGGAATGGCCGCTGATGGGCACTGCGCTCATCTTCCTGGCAGCCTACGCGTGGCAGGTGATCGGCCGTCTTGAAGGCAGCGGCGCGAGCTGGCTGGAAGCCGTCATGTGGGCCACCTGGATAGTGTTTGCCGTCGACTATGCGGCCAACCTGTGGCTGGCACCCCGACGGTGGGACTGGTTCGTCCGCAACCTCCACGAACTGCTCATCGTGGCCCTTCCGTTCTTCCGGCCGCTGCGCCTGCTCCGGCTGGTCACGCTGCTGTCCGTGCTCCACCGGACGGTGGGCGAGACCCTGCGGGGCCGCGTAGTTACTTACGTGGCCGGTTCCGCGGGAATGCTCATCTTTGTGGGTGCGCTCGCCGTCCTGGACGTGGAGCAGTCGGCACCGGACGCCAAGATTGTCACCTTCGGGGACGCGCTCTGGTGGGCCATCACCACCATCACCACCGTGGGCTACGGCGACCTCTACCCGGTGACCCCGATCGGCCGGTTGGTGGCGGCCGCGCTGATGATGAGCGGAATTGCGGTGCTCGGCGTGGTCACCGCATCGATTGCTTCGTGGCTGGTGCAGCGGGTGGAGGACACGGCGGAGTCAGTGGCCGAGGCCGTCGAGGAACCCGTCCGCGCCGAGGTTGCGGAGCTGGTGGCCGAGATCTCCGCACTCCGCCGGGAAATCGCTGAGCTGAAGGAAAACCGGACCGTCTAAACGGTGCCCGCAGATATGCGGCGGCCGGTTCCTGAGTACGCGGGCCGGCGGCGGCCAAGTAGCCGGCTGGAAAAGTCGGGTAAGTCCTACTGATGCCGGGCTGTTCCCCGGGTTCCTAGACTCGGGACTCCTAGGAAAGAACCACGCACCGGCGGTTCCCCGGGTTTGCTCCCCCGGGCCCTCCGCCGCCACAAGGAGCCCCCCGCATTTTCTGGGTATGCGGCCGGCCTCATCGCACGCATCGCGCGGCCCCCGCTATTGGCGGCCACGGCGCGTCAGATCTTAATCCTTGCTGCCGCCGCCGGCATTTTGCGCCCGGCCGGCGGGAGCGCACCCGGATGGGCCACCATGAACCAGCCGTATGTCACCACCGATCCCAGCAGCAGAAGCTTCGCCACCGACGAACCCCGCGACACCATCACGCCCGGCCGCCCGGCTATCAGCAACAGGCTCTGGGCCGGGATGGCAACTGCGGCAGTAGTGGCGGCTGTGGGGGTAGGAGCCTTAGCAGGACCGTCCACCCCTGTCGCAAGTTCGCCGACTCAGGGCACGACGGCGGCCGGCCAGGTTGCCAACGCCGCACCTGCAGCGCAACCCGCCGCTGCCGGGGAGGCGCATGCCGCTCCGTCGGGGCAGGTTTCCCCGGCTGCCGCGCCGGCACCCCCGGCCGGGGCTGCCGCGGCCCCCGCCTCCGCACCCGGTCCGGTCCCCGCGCCGGCTCCCGAGCCCGTACCTGCACCTGCACCTGCACCTGCGGCCGATTCCAATCGGTACACGGTGGTGGCGGGCGACACCGTCGGCGCCATTGCCGGCAGGTACGGCGTCGAGATGAACGCCATGCTGGCCGCCAACGGTCTGGGTTCCTACAGCATCATCGTTCCCGGGCAGGTTCTCGTGTTGTCCGGTCCCGCGGTGGCTGTGCCTGCGGCTGCTCCCGCGGCCAGCCCTGCAGCAGCGCCGGCACCCGTCGCCGCTGCACCGGCACCAGCACCCGTTGCCGCACCGGTTGCCGGGCCCGTTGCGCCGGCCGCCCCTGCTGTCCGCACCATCTATGTTGCCGGCGCCGGCGGGCAGTCCATGGTGGATGCCTGCATCGGCCCCATCCACTACACCCCGAACGACGGCTACTCGCTCTTCATCACCGAGCACGACTTCTGCGGCGGCTGGGCAAGGTTCTCCGGCATCGGTGTCGGCGAGACCGTGAGCATCCCGGGCTACGGGACGTACAAGGTGACGGGCCGGGGCCAGGTTCCCAACCCCGGTACCACCAATGACGTCATCGCCGTTTTCGGCGGCTTCCCCCGGGCCATCCTGCAGACCTGCATTCCGGGAACCAGCCAGATGCTGGTGATTGCGCTGAACTGACGGGGCTTAGAACCCGACGGGTTCTCAGAAGCTTGTCCGCGGGCCCGGACCTTGAGGGTCGGGATCCGCGGACAAGGCCATGAAATGGTGAGCCGGCTACACCCCGTGGCGCTCCGAAATGTGTTCCACCAGTTCGCCCACACGGTGCTCGGAGTAGTTCCGGGCAATGTCACCCTGGCTGATGATGCCGACGAGTTTATGGTCGGCGATTACCGGAAGCCTGCGGATCTGGTGCTTTTCCATCATGTCGATGGCAGCATCCACGTTGGCGTCGGCGTCGATCCAGTGCGGCGTGCCGGAGGCGAGCTCGCGGGCCATCACCTGCCCCGGGTCCCGGCCGGCGGCCACGCACTTGAGCACGATGTCGCGGTCGGTGATCATGCCTTTCAGCTTGCCGTCGTCGCCACAGATGGGCAGCGAGCCGCAATCCATGTCCCGCATTGTCCGGGCAGCTTCCACGAGGGACTCATTTTCCTTGATACATCGCGCATCAGTGGTCATGAATTCGCGTACAGCACTCATTGAATCCTCCTTCATCGATGGAATATCGACGCAGGGCATCGGGGCACGTGCGCCGATGGTGCCAGACTACGCCCGGTCCAACACGGATGTCGACGGCGGGCTGCCGCGGCGGATCAGGCGTCAGCTGAAGCGGGAGAAGGTGTCCCGGGGAACGAAAAAGCCTCCGGAACCTGTTGGTTCCGGAGGCTTCTCCTTGGGTGGCAGATGAGGGATTCGAACCCCCGTAGGCGTTGCCAGCTGATTTACAGTCAGCCCCCTTTGGCCGCTCGGGTAATCTGCCGAACTTCATAAGAAGACCCAGGCTACAGTCTGCGAAACACACCTTTTCTGTTTCCAGTCCGGTCCGTTCCGCTTCCAGTAACCGCGGGCAAGACAACTTTACAGAACTTCCGCCCAAGAATCGAATCGGGTGGCCGGATGCCCCGGAAAGCCCGGAACGGCGCGGAAAACGGGGGCGCTTCAGGCCTCGCCCGCGATCCTTCCGGCCAGCCTGGCCTCAAACTTGATGGCCTGTTCCTCGGTGATCTGGTTCAGCTGCACGGCCCGCAACAGGTCCTCGCTGACTCCTGCCATCCGCGAGGATGCGTCAGCCACCGGGCTGAAGACGATGGACGCTGCGACAGCTGCTGCCGCTACGGACGTTGCTGCCGTTGCCACTGCTCCTGCAGCCGCCGAAGTAGTCCGGGTGACGTAACTGACGGCCTTGCGGTGCATGGTGGTTCCCTTCGCGACTTTCCAACACATACAACTGTTCCCACCCCGCCTTCGTTCCCTCAGGGTGTCCGCTGAGAGGGAACTGTGAATCTTCGGCCCCCCCGGCGGGAAGCAACCGTACTAGTCTGGAATGCAGTGAATAGTGCCCTGTCCGCGGACGGGGCTCCAGCCGGAATAAGGAGAGTCATGGCAGGCGAGTCAACGTTCGACGTCGTAAGCAAAGTGGACAAGCAGGAAGTGGCCAACGCCCTGAACCAGGCACAGAAGGAACTGGCCCAGCGCTACGACTTCAAGGGCGTGGGGGCCGAGGTGGACTTCAGCGGCGAGAAGATCCTCATGAAAGCCAACTCGGAAGAGCGCGTCCTTGCCGTGCTGGACGTCCTCCAGTCCAAGCTGATCCGCCGCGGCATTTCGCTGAAGTCCCTGGACACCGGCGAGCCCTACCCCTCGGGCAAGGAGTTCCGCCTGGAATCCACCATCAAGGAGGGCATCGCGCAGGACCTCGCCAAGAAGATCAACAAGATCATCCGCGACGAAGCACCCAAGTCCGTCAAGTCCCAGATCCAGGGTGACGAGCTGCGCGTGACTTCCAAGTCCCGCGACGATCTTCAGGCCACCATGGCGCTGCTGAAGGATTTCGACGAAGCCGACCTGCAGTTCGTGAACTTCCGCAGCTGAACATCCAGCGGCCCATGCAGCTGCCGTTATCGACGCGCAGAATGTCCTGCCGCTGCGCACAAAGGCCGGCGCACCCCTATCCCGGGGCGCCGGCCTTTTGCGCGTCATGGACTGATTCGCGCGTCGCCAACCAGGCGGTCAACTGCGGCAGGCAGGCGTCCGACTGCGGGACGCCGGCTACTGCAGCGGCCGGCCGGCCATGCGTTCCAGCCGCGCGATCCGGTCCCGCATGGGCGGGTGGGTGGCGAACAGTTTGTTCATGCCACCGCCGCGGAACGGGTTGGCGATCATCAGGTGGGAGGCATTGACCAGCCGCTGGTCCGGCGGCAGCGGAACCATGGTGACGCCCCGCTCGATCTTTGCCAGGGCTGAGGCGAGCGCCAGCGGATCGCCGGTGAGCTGCGAACCGTCCTCGTCGGCGTCGTACTCCCTGGTGCGGGAGATGGCCATCTGGATCAGCGACGCCGCAAAGGGCGCCAGCAGGGCCATGGCGATCATGGCCAACGGGTTGGTGTTGCGCCGGTCGCCGCTGCCGAAGAAGAGCAGCATCTGGCCCACCGAGGTGATGACGCCCGCGACGGCGGCAGCCACCGATGAGGTGAGGATGTCGCGGTTGTAGACGTGCATGAGTTCGTGGCCCAAAACGCCGCGGAGTTCGCGGGCATCCAGGAGCTGCAGGATGCCTTCGGTGCAGCAGACGGCGGCGTTCTGCGGATTGCGGCCGGTGGCGAAGGCGTTGGGGTTCATGGTGGGTGAGACGTAGATCCGCGGCATGGGCTGGTTGGCCCGGGCGGACAGTTCCCGCACTACCTGGTACAGCTGCGGCGCCTGGGCTTCGGAGACCTCGAAGGCCTGCATGGAACGGATGGCGATCTTGTCGCTGTTCCAGTAGCCGTAGAACGTGGTGCCGACTCCCACGAGTGCCATGATCCAGATGGGCGCCGAGCTGCGCGTCCCGGCCCCGATCAGTGCGCCCAGAGCCAGCAGGACTGCCCAGAGCACGCCGAACAGTGCCGCGGTCTTGAGCCCGTTGTGATGTTTGTGCACGATTCCTCCTTACTAAGGGAACGGACCGCTACGGAGCCGGGTTCCGCGCATCGTAGCGGCGGAAACCCGGCTGCAGCTTCGCCGCGGTCCAGGCCCCTGCAATGCAGAGCAGCCCGCCGAAAAGCAGCACCCAGCCCTCATTGAGGATCTTCGTTGCGCCGCCGGCCAGGAGGTCGCCAACCCGCGGCCCGCCAGCCACCACCACGATGAACACTCCCTGCAGCCGGCCGCGCAGGTGGTCCGGCGTGGCGGCCTGGAGGATGGTGTTACGGAAAACGCTGCTGACCGAGTCGGCCACGCCCGCCAGAACGCAGCACAGCGCTGCCGGCAGCAGCCACGGCGTGGCCGTTTCGCCGTCCGCCCTGCCGGCGAGGAGCACCACCAGGCCGAATCCTGCGATGGACGCACCCCAGCCCATCACGGAGAAGACCACCGCGGTGCCCTGGGCGCGCACGGTGCCCAGCGGCCCGGAGAACAGGCCGGCGAGGAAGGCTCCGACGGCGGTGCACGCGAGCAGGATGCCCACCGTCGCCTCGCCGCCGCCGATCATCAGCGCGGCGACGGCGGGGAGCAGGGCGCGAGGCTGGGCCAGGATCATGGCCACCAGGTCGATCACAAAGGTCATCCGTAGGTTGGGCCGGGTTCCCAGGAAGCGGAACCCCTCGATGACCGACCTGACGCCCGGCTTGCTGCGGGCACCTGCCGGGGCCAGGGGCGGGAGCCGGTACACGGCCCAGAGGACGAAGGCGAAGCTCGCGAAGTCGATGGTGTAGGTCCAGCCGAAGCCGACCCAGGCCACCAGGACGCCGGCCAGGAGCGGGCCGGCGGTCATGGCGAGGCCAAACACCAGCATGCTGAGGGCATTGGCAGCGGGCAGGAGTTCCTTGCGGATCAGCATCGGGATGATGGCGCTCCGGGCGGGCTGGTTGATGGCCTGCGCACCGCTCTGCAGCGCCACCAGCAAATAGAGCACCCAGACGTTCCCCACGTGCAGCCAGGACTGCAGCGCAATGAGCCCGGTGGTCAGCCACAGCACGCTGGTGGCCAGCAACGCCACCTTGCGCCGGTCATGCGAATCCGCGATGGATCCGCCCAGGAGGCCGCCGATCACCAGGGGAACCAGCGCGAAGATGCCCAGCAGGCCCACGTAGAAGCTGTCCTGGGTCAGCCGATAAACCTCGAGGCTCACCGCCACCAGGGTGAGCTGGCTGCCAACGGCAGAGACCGCCGAACCCAGCCAGAGCCGGCGGAACTCCGGGCTTTCGCGCAGCGGTGTAATGTCGGCCAGCAGTTTCCCCACCCTGCCACAGTAGTGGGCTGCCCCCGCCCGGCCGGCAAAACCGCAGGTCCGCCACGCTTTGAAAGTAAGCCACGCCTTATTGTGAGATAGTCAAAATAAGTGGTCTAATGGGTTCCATGACGGAACACTTTGACGGCCAGGACGCTTGGGCTGCAGCCCTGCGTGCCCACGGCCGCAGGGTGACCAAGCAGCGGCTCGCTGTACTCGCCGCCGTCGAACGCCACCCCCACTCCCCCGCCGAAAGCATCCTGGCTGCAGCCCGCACCGAGCTTCCGGAACTGACGGCACAGTCCGTCTACGTGGTGCTCGGAGACCTGACGGACCTGCACATGCTCCGCCGGTTCGAGCCTCCCCACTCCCCCGCCCTCTATGAAACGCGGGTGGACGACAACCACCACCACGCCATCTGCATCAGCTGCGGGCGGGTGGAGGATGTGGACTGCGCCGTGGGCCACGCCCCGTGCCTGACCCCGCGCTGGGACGAAAAGTCCAAGCCGATGACCATTCAGATCGCCGATGTCATGTACCAGGGCATCTGCCAGGACTGCCAGCAGTCCCAGAAACAAACTTTCAATCCTCCCCTGCAGATCAACGAGAAATAGGAGAACAATGACTGCCATTTCGACCACCCAGTCAGGTGCACCGGTTACGTCCGACGCCCACTCGAAGTCAGTTGGTGCCGACGGTGCCATCATCCTGACTGACCACTACCTGGTGGAAAAGCTCGCCCAGTTCAACCGCGAGCGGGTTCCGGAGCGCGTAGTGCACGCCAAGGGCGGCGGCGCATTCGGTACGTTCAAGGCCACCGAGGACATCTCCAAGTACACCAAGGCCGCGTTCCTGCAGCCGGGCGCCGAGACCGAGATGCTGATCCGCTTCTCCTCCGTTGCCGGCGAGAACGGCTCCCCCGACACCTGGCGCGACCCGCGCGGCTTCGCCGTGAAGTTCTACACCAGCGAGGGCAACTACGACCTCGTGGGCAACAACACCCCGGTGTTCTTCATCCGCGACGGCATCAAGTTCCCGGACTTCATCCACTCCCAGAAGCGCCTGCCGGGCACCCACCTGCGCGACGCCGACATGCAGTGGGACTTCTGGACCCTGTCCCCCGAGTCCGCCCACCAGGTCACCTGGCTGATGGGTGACCGCGGCCTGCCGGCCTCCTGGCGTGAAATGCAGGGCTACGGCTCGCACACCTACCAGTGGATCAACGCCGAGGGCGAGCGTTTCTGGGTCAAGTACCACTTCAAGTCCAACCAGGGCGTGAAGAACATGACTTCCGACGAGGCCGAAGCACTGGCCGGTTCGGACGCGGACTTCTACATCCGCGACCTGCACGAAAACATCGAGGCCGGCAACCTGCCCTCCTGGGACCTGCACGTCCAGGTCATGCCGTACGAGGATGCCAAGACCTACCGCTTCAACCCGTTCGACCTGACCAAGGTCTGGCCGCACGCTGACTACCCGCTGATCAAGGTGGGCACCATGGAGCTGAACCGGAACCCGGAGAACTACTTCGCGCAGATCGAACAGGCCACCTTTGCGCCGTCGAACTTCGTGCCGGGCATCGCCGCATCACCGGACAAGATGCTGCAGGCCCGCATCTTCTCCTACGCTGACGCCCACCGCTACCGCGTTGGCACCAACCACGCCCAGATCCCGGTGAACCAGCCGAAGATCGAGGTCAACAACTACAGCCAGGACGGCCAGGGGCGGTTCCTGTTCAACGCACCTTCCGTTCCGGTGTACGCCCCGAACACCTTCGGCGGCCCGGCTGCAGTTGAGCCGCAGAACACGGCCGGCGGCTGGGAGAACGACGGCGAGCTGACCCTCGCCGCGCACTCCCTGCACGCTGAGGACGGCGACTTCGTCCAGGCCGGTGCGCTGTACCGCGAGGTCTACGACGAAGCCACCAAAGCCCGCTTCCTCGAAACCATCACCGGTGCCGTGGGCGGCGTAAAGCGCTCCGACATCAAGGAACGCGCCATCCAGTACTGGACCAACGTTGACGCCGAGCTCGGCGCCAAGCTGCGCGCCAACCTGGGTGCCGCGCCGGTTTCCGACGCCGAAGCAGCCAACAAGATCGGCTAACACGCCGGCATCGGGGCAGGTCCCCGGTTCATGCATGAAGGGAACACCCCGCCACGGACTCTTCCGGGCGGGGTGTTCCGCGTTTATCAACATATGCGCCGGCGCCTTCCGCGTTGTGCACATACGGCCGCCGGTCCGCTGTTCCCCGGTGCCTGCCGGCCCTAGGCTCCGTACATGGACACTTTCGCAGGGATTCCGCCGGAAGCCTTCCGCTTCTATGGGGAACTCGAAGACAACAACAACCGCGAGTGGTGGCTGGAGCACAAGTCCACCTACGATTCCGCGGTCCGCGAGCCGCTGGAGCTGCTCCTGGCCGGGCTTGAGCCCGAATTCGGGCCGGCCAAACTGTTCCGTCCCTACCGGGACGTGCGTTTCTCACAGGACAAATCCCCGTACAAAACGGCCCAGGGCGCCTTCGCCACCCGGCAGGAAGGGGTGGGCTTCTACCTTCAGGTCAGCGCCGACGGGCTGCTGGTGGGCGGCGGCTACCACTCGCACACGCCTGCCCAACTGGCCCGGTTCCGGGCCTCAGCAGATGCCTCTGCCAGCGGGGCCGGGCTGCAGGACATCGTGGATTCACTGGCCGGGGCCGGGTTCGCCATTGAGGGCGAGAAGCTCAAAACAGTCCCCCGGGGTTTCAGCAAGGACCATCCGCGTGCGGAGCTGCTCAAGCACAAGTCGCTGTCCGCCGGGGTTGGGCTGGGGCAGCCCGGGTGGGCATCCACGACGGCGGCCAGCGAAGAAATTGCCCGCAGGTGGAGGGAGCTGCGTCCCCTGGTGGAGTGGGTGGGACGGTACGCGGCCCCGTGACGCCTACTGCCCGGTGGCCGCCAGCCGGGTCTCAAGGTTGTTGAAGAACACCGTCAGCATCAGTTCGAAGGCCCGGGTGGCGGCCTCGGGCTCGTTCATCACCACGAAGTCGAACTGCAGCCCGTAGAACGTGGACGTGAAAAGCCGGGCGTCGGTATCCGCGAATTCTTCCTCGATGCCCTGCACCATCAGCCAGTCGCGCGTCTGGTGGTGCAGCATGCGGAAATGCTCCCGGGAGGTGCCGCGTGGTTCCGCCGCCACGATGTCCTGGGCTGCGGCCTCGAACTCCAGGCGGGTCAGGTGCCGGTTGCGCTGGGCCATGGTCCACTGCCAGGAATCGAGGAGGAAAGCACGCCATGCTGCACGGTCGATCTCACGCACGTCGGTGCTGCGCAGCCGGTCCAGCCTGGACTCGATGGACACCACAATGTCGCTGATCAGCTGGTCCCTGCTGCCGAAGTGGTACACCAGCACGTAGGAACTCATGCCCAGCCCCTCGGCCAGGCTGCGGAACGTCAGCTGGGTGAGGGTCTTGTCCATGAGATAGTCCTGGATGGCGCCCAGCAGTTCGGCTTTGCGTTCGGGTCGTGTGGGGCGTGCCATTTATTCATCCTAAGAGCGGGCTCCATCCCGGAGCGGAACATGCGAATGCCCGCCCGGACGGCAGCCGGGCGGGCATTGGCAGGGGCAGGTCAGGCGCGGGTGAATTCGTCCTCGTCGCCGGACTTGGATCCGGCGGCGCTGCCGTTGACTGCGGCGTCGGCGGCGCTGAACCGTTCGTTCAGGCGTGAGTGCCGCTGGCCGTAGGCGAAGTAGATTGCCAGGCCGATGGCCAGCCAGATGGCGAAGAAGATCCAGGTCTCCACGGCCAGGTTGGTCATCAGGTAGAGGCACAGCACGGCAGAAACCACCGGCAGGACCTTGCCGAACGGAACCCGGAAGGCCGGCTTCAGGTCGGGGCGCTTGCGGCGCAGCACCAGGATGCCCAGGCTCACCACCACGAAGGCGGAGAGGGTGCCGATGTTGATCATTTCCTCAAGCAGGTCAACGTTCGTCAGGCCGGCCACCAGGGCAACTGCCGCACCGCAGATGATCTGCAGGCGCACCGGGGTGGAGCGCTTGTCACTGGTTTTGGACAGGGAGCGCGGCAGGAGGCCGTCGCGGCTCATGGCCAGGACCACGCGGGACAGCCCCATGAGGAGCACCATGATCACTGTGGTCAGGCCGATCAGCGACCCGAAAGCGATGACCTTGGCGGCAGAGGTATCGCCCACGGCCTCGAAGGCGGTGGTGAGGGTGGGGTTGTCCGCTTCGGCCAGCTGGGTGTAAGACACCATGCCGGTCAGGGCCAGGGAGACAAGGATGTAGAGGAGCGTCACCACGGCCAGGCCGCCGAAGATGCCACGGGGAAGGGTCTTCTGCGGGGTCTTGACTTCCTCGGCGGAGGTGGCAACAACGTCGAAGCCAATGAAGGCGAAGAACACCAGCGCGGCTCCGGCGAAGATGCCGAGGGTGCCGTACTGCGCCGGTGCTGCACCGGTCAGGAAGCCGAAGAAGGACTGCTTCAGGACGTCTGCGGCGCCGGTGCCGCCGGTGGGCTCAGCTGCCGGGACGAAGGGGGCGTAGTTTTCGACCTTGACGTAGGTGAAGCCCACGACGATCACGAAGAGCACGACACCGATCTTGATGAGGGTGAAGATGTTGCCCACCCGGGCGGAGAGCTTGGTTCCCAGCACCAGCAGTACGGTGAAGATGGCCACGATCAGGAAGGCGCCCCAGTACAGGTCCACACCGCCGATCGCCAGCGCCGGCGGAACATCGGCGCCCATCAGTGCGAACACCTTGCTGAGGTAGATGCCCCAGTATTTGGCGATCACTGCCGCGGCCGTGAAGAGCTCAAGGATCAGGTTCCAGCCGATGATCCAGGCGAGGAGCTCACCCATGGTGGCGTAGGTGAACACGTAGGCTGAGCCGGCCACCGGAATGGCGGTGGCGAACTCGGCGTAGCACATGATGGCCAGCGCGCAGGTAACGGCAGCGATGGCGAAGGACACGGTCACGGCCGGGCCAGCGAAGTTGGCGGCGGCTTTGGCACCCACGGAGAAAATGCCGGCGCCGACGGCAACAGCGACGCCCATGATCATCAGGTCCCACGTGCTGAGGGAACGCTTGAGCTTGCGTCCGGGTTCATCGGCGTCGGCGATCGACTGCTCGATGGGCTTGGTCCGGAGAAGGTTCATAGGGATCACAATCCTGATTTGTGAAGGAAACAGACCTATCAACCGTAGTGTCCATCCAGTGGACGGTCACAATCGTCCCGAATAATGAGACAGGGAAAATGCAGAACTTTGTTCTGCCAAAAGCGCTTGGGACCCTCAAAGTGAGGGGCCCAAGCGCTTTTGAACCGAATCAAAGGCTTCGCCGGTTTCTGCTTAGGCCGGCCAGTCCATCAGGGTGGAGCGGATGAGGAAGCGTTTGCCTTCCGGCGCCTCCACTGAGAAGCCGCTGCCCCTGCCGGGTACCACGTCCACGGTCAGGTGGGTGTGGCTCCAGTAGTTGAACTGCTCCCGGGACATCCAGAATTCGAGGGGCTGCGGTTCCAGCCCGTCGGACAGGTCGAACAGCCCGAGCAGGACGTCCGCGTCGCCGGTCTGGAAGTCGCCGGCCGGGTAGCACATCGGCGAGGATCCGTCGCAGCAGCCGCCGGACTGGTGGAACATCAGCGGTCCGTGCTGCAGCCACAACCGGCGCAGCAGGTCCGCAGCGTCCGGCGTGAGCGCCACCCGGGAGAAGTCCTCCCCGGGCAGCGTCACGGCGGCCTGCAGGCTCTCCGGGGACATCAGAACCTCAGGACCACGCGGCCGTCGATCTTTGCGTGCTTCATCTCATCGAAGACCGCGTTGACCTCGGACAGTTCCCGGACTGAGACGGTGGGGTGGATCTTTCCCTGCGCGTAGAAGTCCAGGGCCTCTTCCAGGTCCTGCCGGGTACCCACGATGGAGCCGCGGACGGTCAGGCCCTTGAGCACAATCTCGAAGATCGGTGCCGGAAAGTCGCCCGGCGGCAGCCCGTTGAACACAATGGTGCCGCCACGGCGCGCCATGCCGATGGCCTGCCCGAACGCTGAAGGGTGCACCGCGGTAACCAGCACCCCATGGCAACCACCTGTCTCGCGCTGGATCACCTCTGCCGGGTCTTCGTGCAGGGCATTGACCGTCAGGGCCGCACCGTGGGCCTTCGCCAGGGCGAGCTTGTCGTCGGCGATGTCCACGGCGGCCACCCGAAGGCCCATGGCAACGGCGTACTGCACGGCAATATGGCCCAGCCCGCCGATCCCGGAGATGGTGACCCACTGCCCGGGCTGCGCCTCCGTCATCTTCAGGCCCTTGTAGACGGTGACGCCGGCGCAGAGCACCGGCGCCACCTCGACGGGGTCGGATCCCGCCGGTATGCGGGCGGCGTACCGGGTGTTGACGAGCATGTACTCGCCAAAGGACCCGTCCACGCTGTAGCCGCCGTTCTGTTGTGCCTCGCACAGGGTCTCCCAGCCGGTGCGGCAGTACTGGCAGTCGCCGCAGGCGGACCACAGCCAGGCATTTCCCACCATGTCCCCGACAGCGAGGTCGGTGACGCCTTCGCCGAGTGCCACCACCTCACCGACGCCTTCGTGGCCGGGCACGAACGGCGGGGTGGGCTTGACGGGCCAGTCGCCTTCCGCGGCATGGAGGTCGGTGTGGCAGACGCCGGTGGTGAGGACCTTCACGAGGGCCTCCCCCGGGCCGGGGGTGGGGATGGGCAGCTCCTGGACCTGGAGGTCGGAGCCAAAGGTGTTGACCACTGCTGCTTGCATTGTCGTCGTCATTGGCGATCCTTGCGTTGATGGAGGTGTGGATCCGGGCCTAGAAGAAGCCCAGCTTGTTCTCGTTGTAGCTGACCAGCAGGTTCTTGGTCTGCTGGTAGTGGTCCAGCATCATCGCGTGGTTCTCGCGGCCGATGCCTGAGGACTTGTAGCCGCCGAACGCGGCACCCGCCGGGTAGGCGTGGTAGTTGTTGACCCAGACGCGGCCGGCCTGGATTTCGCGGCCTGCGCGGTAGGCGATGTTGCCGTTGCGGGACCAGACGCCGGCGCCAAGCCCGTAGAGGGTGTCGTTGGCGATGCCCATGGCGTCGTTGTAGTCGCTGAACTTTGTCACCGCCACCACGGGCCCGAAGATCTCCTCCTGGAAGATCCGCATCCGGTTGTGGCCTTCGAAGACGGTGGGCTGGACGTAGAAGCCCCCGGCCAGGTCGCCGGGCAGTTCGGCGCGGGCACCGCCGGTGAGGATCTTTGCGCCCTCCTGCTTTCCGATGTCGATGTAGGAGAGGATCTTTTCGAGCTGGTCGTTCGAGGCCTGCGCGCCCACCTGGGTCTCGGTGTCCAGCGGGTTTCCCTGCACCATCCTCTCCACCCGGGCCACGGCGTCGGCCATGAAGGAGTCGTAGATGTCTTCCTGCACCAGGGCTCGGGACGGGCAGGTGCAGACTTCGCCCTGGTTGAAGGCGAACAGGGCGAACCCTTCCTGGGCCTTGTCGTAGAACGCGTCGTCGGCCTGGGCAACATCGCCGAAGAAGATGTTCGGGCTCTTGCCGCCGAGCTCCAGGGTGACCGGGATCAGGTTCTGGCTGGCGTACTGGCTGATGAGGCGGCCGGTGGTGGTTTCGCCGGTGAAGGCGATCTTGCGGATCCTGGAGCTGGAGGCGAGGGGCTTGCCGGCCTCCACGCCGAAGCCGTTGACCACGTTGACCGCACCGGCGGGCAGCAGGTCACCGATGAGTTCCATGAGGACCAGGATGGACGACGGCGTCTGCTCGGCGGGCTTGAGCACCACGGCATTACCGGCGGCCAGCGCCGGGGCCAGCTTCCAGACGGCCATCAGGATGGGGAAGTTCCAGGGGATGATCTGGCCTACGACACCGAGCGGCTCGTGGAAGTGGTACGCGGTGGTGTCGTCGTCGAGCTGTGAAAGGGAGCCTTCCTGGGCCCGGACGGCCGAGGCGAAGTAGCGGAAGTGGTCGGCGGCGAGCGGGAGGTCGGCGTTGAGGGGTTTCGCGGATGGGCTTGCCGTTGTCCCAGGATTCGGCGACGGCGAGCATTTCGAGGTTTTCGTCAATGCGGTCCGCGATCCTGTTCAGGATGGCGGCGCGCTCAGCCACGGACGTCTTGCCCCACGACGGTGCGACCTTGTGTGCGGCGTCCAGCGCGAGTTCGATGTCCTCTGCGGTGCCGCGGGCCACTTCGCAGAACGCCTTGCCCGTTACCGGCGTGATGTTTTCGAAGTACTGGCCCTTGACCGGGGCCACCCATTCGCCGCCGATCCAGTTCTCGTAACGGTCCTTGAAGGTGACCTTCGAGCCCTCGGTACCCGGCTGTGCGTAAACGGTCATTGCGTAGCTCCTTTGCTGTGCAGAAGGCCTTCCCGTGCGGGATGAGCCGATGCAGCCAGCGTAGGAGCAGGGGGGTTGCAGCAAGGTTGCAACAAGGTGATGCAGGTCACCGCAACCTTGCAGGGCGCGTACGACGGCGCGCCAGGCCTTAGGCGCTGAGTTCGGCCTCCAGCCGTTCCAGTTCGGCGACGACGCCGGCCCGCTTGGGTGAGCGCGGCGGCAGGAGGCGGAGCGCGGCACGGCGGATCCCGACGTCGTCCCTCGCCTCGGGGAGCGCGGCGTAGCGCAGCAGCGAATCGGCGCTGCCGTCCGTAAGGACAGCCTCGCGCAGGAGTGACGAGACCTTGTTTCGGAGGTCGACGATGCCCGGCGCCTCGGACCGCGGCAGCACCGCGCCCCGGTAGATCTCCAGCGCAATGCGGTGGGCGCCGCGCCGCAGGCAACTCAGCACCTGGCCACTGTCCGGTACCAGGTCCAGCGGGAGCCGGTAGGGCCGGGATTCGGGCACGGCGCCCGGGTTGAGCTGTTGCAGGACCTTCCGCAACCGCACCATTTCAGCCCGCAGGGTGATGCTGGAACCCTCCGCCGGGTAGAGCAGGACGCACAGTTCCTCGGCGCTCAGCCCGTCCGGGTGCGTGCTCAGCAGGGCCAGGATCTCGCTGTGCCGGGCGGACAGCGCAACGGTCTTGCCCTCGATGCTCAGCAGTGCCTGGTCGCGGCCCAGCAGCTGGAGGCTGTTGCGGTACAGGCTGCCCTCCCGCGCACCACCGCCCGGTGTGCGGGCAGCGGATGCCGTGGACCGGCGTCGTACGGACGTGCCCGCCAGGTGCGCGGCGGCCTGGAGCCGCTCCACCCGCAGCTGCGCCTGGGCCGCCGCCACGGTGGCCTCCACCAGCGACAGGGTGTGCGGGGCCACTGCGGCCGCCGTTCCGGTGATGTCCACAACCCCCAGCAGCGCGCCGGAATCGGGGTCGTGGAAGGGCACGGCAGTGCAGCTCCAGGGATGGACGGCCCGCTGGTAGTGCTCAGCACCGGCGATCTGGATCCCGCGGCCCAGCGCCAGGGCAGTTCCCGGGGCGCTGGTGCCTACGGTAGCTTCGGACCAGTCGGCGCCGGCAACGAACATCATGCCTTCCGCGCGGCGCTGCAGCGAGGGATCCCCGTCCACCCACAGCAGCCGGCCCACCTCGTCACCCACCGCCACCAGGAGCCCGGTGTCGTGGCTGGGCTGGACCAGGAGCTTGTTGATGACCGGCATGATGGTGGCCAGCGGATGCCGGCTCCGGTAGTCATCAAGTTCATCGTGGTCCATGGCCAGCGGCGCGGCAGGGTTGTCCGGGTTGGCCTTGAACCCGGCGGAGCGGAGCCAGGACTCACGGATCAGGGAGCGCAGGCCGGGAACGTCGGGGGCGTCAGGAAACGGGCCGCCGTCGAGTTTCTCGTGGGCGGCCAGGGCACTGCGCTGCAGCGGCTCCGGCTGGGTGAGGTTCTTCATCGAACTCCTGTGCTGCTGTGCTGCTGTGCGTTCTGAGGACACGGCGTCAGCACGCCGGCCAGGGGATGCTCGCCATTGTAGCGGGCACCGGTCCCCGGCGGGAGCCCGGTGTCAGCCGCGGGAAATGCGGATCATGTCCTCGCGCGGAACCACCTTGATGCGTTCGCGGACCACATGGTCCAGGCCTTCCGGACCGGTCCAGGCGGCGCCGAGGCCCGCCTCGTGCGCATCGAGCCTGTTCCAGCCCTCCCACGTGGTGTACTCGATCCCGCGTTCCTCAAGCAGGTCGATGATGGCCTGCGGATCAGGGTTGCTGGCCGCCGGCAGGGTGAGGCGGTCTTCCAGCAGGAAGCCGATGGTTTCCAGGGCGTCGCCCTTGGTGTGGCCGATGAGCCCCACCGGTCCGCGCTTGATCCAGCCGGTGGCGTAGATGCCCGGGACGGGGTTGCCTTCGGCGTCCAGCACCCGGCCGCCCTCGTTGGGGATGACGCCGCGTTTGGCATCGTATTCCAGCTCATCCAGCGCCGAGCCGTGGTAGCCGATGGCACGGTAGACGGCCTGGACGGGATACTCCACGTACTCCCCGGTGCCTTTGGCGTTTCCGGTGCCATCCAACTGCATGCGTTCGAATTTGATCCCGGCCACCTTGCCGCCGGCAGCGTCCCCGCCCCCCGGAAGTATCTCTACGGGGCTGTGCAGGAAGTGCAGGTGCAGCCGGCGGGAGGAAGGATTCTCCGATTCCGCATGCTCCTCCACCAGCCAGTTGGTGAGGGTGTTCACCATGGTCTTGATCTGGTTGTTGCTGCGGATGGCCTCGTCCGAGGCTTCGTCGAACTCGAAGTCCTCGGGGTACAGGACGATGTCCACATCATTCATGTGGCTGAGTTCGCGCAGTTCCAGCGGGGTGAACTTCACCTGGGCCGGGCCGCGGCGGCCAAAGACGTGCACGTCCGTGACCGGGGAAGATTTCAGTCCCTGGTACACGTTGTCCGGGATTTCCGTGGTGAGAAGTTCCTCCGGGTGCTTGACCAGCATGCGCGCCACGTCCAGGGCCACGTTGCCGTTGCCGATGACGGCGATTTCCTTGGCCTCCAGCGGCCAGTCACGCGGAACATCAGGGTGGCCGTCGTACCAGGAGACGAAGTCCGCGCCGCCGAAGGACCCCTGCAGGCTGATGCCCGGGATGTCCAGGTCCGCATCCTTGATGGCGCCCGTGGAGAAGATCACGGCGTCGTAGAACGCGCGGAAATCGTGCAGGGTGAGGTCGCGGCCGTAGGTTACGTTGCCAAGGAAGCGGATGTCGCCGCGGTCCAGGACCTTGTGCAGGGCGTTGACGATGCCCTTGATGCGGGGGTGGTCCGGAGCCACGCCGTAGCGGATCAGGCCATAGGGTGCGGGGTAGGCCTCGAACAGGTCGATGCTGACCTCGAAATCGCCGTCCTTCACGCCGCTGGACTTGGTGAGGATGTCCGCAGCATAGACGCCCGCCGGTCCTGCGCCCACGATGGCGACGCGGAGGGGACGGGTGGAGCTGATAGCGCTGGGAGTGGACACCGGGAGCCCTTCTGGCCTGATCACATGCATGATTCGCGGAGCGCGCCTGGTTGGGTGGCGCAACAGCTTCCCATTCTAGGCCTCAGCCGCTTTTCGCCAGCGGTACAACGTCACCTTCGCGGTACAGCAGGGCCCGGAGCTCTGCTTCGGCGGACTCGATCCGGTGGGGGTCGATGGTTTCGCCGTCATTGAAGTGGTCCACGACCCGCGGGTCCACATAGCTTTTCCGGGCAATCGAGGGCGTGTTCCCCAGCACTTCGGCCGCATCCATCATGGCCCGGCTGACGGCCCGCTTCCGCTTGGCCACGGTAGGTTGCGTTCCGGTCCGGGCCAGGCTGGCGGCCGCTGCCAGGGTGCCGCGCAGGGTGCGGAAGTCCTTCGCCGTAAAGTCGGAGCCGGTGCGTTCCTTGACGTAGGCGTTGATGTCCGCGCTGGTGACCGGCCGCCAGCTCCGGCCGTCCTTGTAGGCCAGCAGCCGGGCGTTGCCACCGCGCCGTTTGAGCAGCCGCACCAGGGCGGCGAGGTCGGCGTCGCGGATTTCCGATTCCCAGTCCTTGCCGCTCTTGGCCGGGAACCTCAGCAGGATCCGGTCCTTGCGCACCTGGACGTGGGCGCACAGCAGGGTGGCCAGTCCGCGGCTGCCATTTTCGTTGGTGTACCGTTCGGATCCCACGCGCAGGGAGCCGCTATCCAGCATCCGGAAGGCTCCGGCCAGCACACGTTCGCGGGTGAACCCTTCGCTGCGCAGGTCCATGGTGACCCGCCGACGGGCTACCGGCAGCGACTCGGCGAGCTGCAGCGACCGGTCGAACTTGAGCCGGTCCTTCCGTTCGCGCCATTGCGGGTGGTAGATGTATTGCCGGCGGCCCACAGCGTCCACGCCCGTGGCCTGGATGTGCCCGTTTTCGAACGGGGCTATCCACACGTCGGTCCACGCCGGCGGGATACCGATGCTTTCCAGCCGCTCCCGCACCGGGCCGGACGGCAGCGTTGAGCCGTCAAGGTCCCGGTAGCTGAAGCCCTTTCCGGCGGGAATCCGGCGGTAGCCACGGCCCGAGGCGTTGCTGCGACGGAGCCTCAAGGGGCCACGTCCGGCAGGTAGGCATAATCCATGAAAGCAAGCGTACTGACTAATTGCCGGATTTCGGACCCGCTGCTTGGAATACCGGGCCGGCTGCTGATGTTATGGGTTCCGTGCCGAACCCCGATTCCTCCGTCCCCGCAGCTCCTCCCCCTGCTTCCACCCACGCCCCGGACCGTCCGGACGCGGCGGCCCCCAAGGCCGCGGACAAGGACACGACGGCGGGCGTCCTCTTCGGCATCGGAGCGTACGGGCTGTGGGGGCTGCTCCCGCTGTACTTCTTCGTGCTCAAGCCAGCCGGCGCCGTCGAGATCGTGGCAAACCGCGTGGTGTGGTCCCTGCTGTTCTGCGCCCTGTTGGTCACCGTGACGAGGGCGTGGCCCGCCCTGATCACCGCGCTCCGCACCCGGGCCGTCTTCGGTTCCCTGGCGCTGGCGGCCTTCCTTATCGCCGTCAACTGGCTGACGTACACGTACGGCGTGACCACCAACCAGGCGGTGGAAACCTCGCTGGGCTACTTCATCAACCCGCTGGTTTCCGTGCTGCTCGGCGTGTTCGTCCTCAAGGAGAAGCTGCGGGCGCTGCAGTGGGCCGCCGTCGTCATCGGTTTCATTGCGGTGGGGGTGCTGACCTACTCTTACGGCAAGCTGCCTTGGATTGCCCTGACGCTGGCGTTCAGTTTTGGCCTGTACGGCTTCGTGAAGAAGCGCGTGGGGCCCCGGGTGGACGCCGTGACCAGCCTCAGCGTGGAAACCGTGGTGCTGGCACCGTTCGCGGCCGCCGCCATGGTGGCCCTCGGCGTTTCGGGCGCCGCCACCCTGACCACCCAGGGCGCCGGCCACTTCTGGCTGCTCCTGGCCTCCGGCGTGATCACCGCGGTTCCCCTGGTGTTCTTCGGCGCCTCCGCTCGCCGGCTGCCGATGACCACCATCGGCCTGCTGCAGTATTTCGCCCCGGTCCTGCAGTTCATCGTGGCCCTCGTGGTGTTCCGCGAAGCCATGACCACAGAGCGCTGGATCGGCTTCGGCGTGGTGTGGGTGGCGTTGCTGCTGCTCACGGTCGACATGCTCCGGACCGCCCGGAAGAACGCTCTGGCCAGGCGGCGGACTCCGGTGCAGGCCGCCGGCTGAGCGGCCCGGGTCAACCGCCCAGCACTGTCCTTATCGCGTCGTAGGGTGGGGTCGGCTTCCCGTTTTCGAACAGGTAGTCGTGGCCCTGCTGCAGGCTGCCGTCATCGTCGATCAGCCAGTCGTAGCGGTTGTCCACGCCCCACGTCGTGTAGGAGACGCAGGCGCTCGAGCGCAGGCAGGTGTCCAGGACCGTGGCGTACTGCGCGGCCTGGACGTCCGTGCCGTCGTCGTCCGCCACGTCGTTTTCCGAGATGCGGACGTGCAACCCGGCGTCCTGGAAGTTCCGCAGTGTTTCGGCGAGGTCGCCGGCCGGGATGGCGTCGGTTTCGATGTTGTAGACGTGGGCCTGGAGGCCCACGCCGTATATGTGGCCGCCCACCGCATTCGCGTCCAGGGCGAGCTTGAGCAGCGCGTCCTGGCGTGGCCCCGGAACGTCGGCCCCGTTCTCGTTGATGTACTGCTTCACCTGCGGATCGGCCGCGTAGACGGCCTGCGATACGACGGCCGGGTAGGCCGGTCCGAAGACGCGGTACCAGATGTTCTGCTGGAGGTCCGTGCCCTGGTCGACGTCGAAGGGTTCATTGACAACGTCCAGCGAATCCAGCCGGCCTTCGAAGTGCGATACGACCGCCGTGACGTAGTCGAGCAGGGCCCCCGCACTGGCGCTGCGTTCCGCTTCGGTGCCCGCGGGAAGTTCCTGCATCCAGCGGGGCATTGCCTCCGTGAAGGCGATGGTGTGCCCGTGCACGGCCATGCCCTTGCTTTGGGCGACCCCGAGGATCGCGTCCGCCTCTTCGAAGGTGTAGACACCCTGCTGCGGTGAGAGGTTCTGCGCCTTCATGGCGTTTTCCGGGGTGATGGCGCCGAAATTTCCTACGAGCACCCGCGCATATTCGGCGTCCGAGGCCAGCGGGCCGAGTGCCACCGCGGCCCCGATCCTGAAGTCCGGACGGATCCGTGCCGCCAGGGCCTGCAGGCCATCGGGCAACTGGCTTGCCTGGACGACGGCGGGGCCAGCCGTGGTCAGTGAGGCGCCGCCGGGAGCGGTGGCGGTGAGGGAACTGACCTGGAACGAGCCGCCGTCGCTCGCGAGTCCCAGCCACAGCTGCCCGGAGTTGAAGATGCCGCGAAGGGACTGCGACAGCACAGTGTCCCCTCCGCTGGCCACCTCGAGCTTGTCCCCTGACCGGCGCACTGTAAGTTCGGCCCCGGGGTCCTGGAGCCGGACGTGCTCATCGTGTGCCGGCTGGGGGTTGGTCACGGACTTTTGGCGTGAGCCGTCAAAGACCGCGATGTCCAAGTTATCGCCGCGCAGGGTGAGCCGCAGGCCCGCGGGTTCGATCCGAAATTCGTCGGCGATCACCGGAGGGCTGTCATAGACCGTCAGGGACGCATCGGCTGTCACATCCGTGAACGCTGCGCTGAGGGTGAAGTCGCCCGTGGCCACAAGGTGGGTTCCGGCCAGGTTGACCGGCGGGTTCGGCTGCCCTCCCCCGCCGTCCTGTTCCACGATGCTCCGTGACGTGGCCGCCACCCGCAGCCCGCCGCCGTCGGGCGTCACCCCGGGCGTGTGCCGCCAGTCCTGCTGGAGCAGGTTGACCACCATGTCAGGCTCCGGATTGTCCGGCGTGCAGCCGGCAAGGGCGAGCAGGATGCCGGACGCCAGCACGATCACTGCGCGCGGGCGCCGGGCCATCCTGTTTCCTCCCATGTAGTGGCCTCAATCCTGGACCGGGCGTCAGGGCTTGGTCCAGCGGACGTCGTCGAAATACGCCTGCAGTCCGGAATTGGCCTGGACGATGACCTGCAGGCTTGCCTTCGCCACCGCGGTGGTGCTCGGTGAGTACGTCAGGTCCACGTTGGTCACTCCAGCAGCTGCCACGCCGAGTTTGTACTGCCCCGAGATCCATTGTCCGGCCGCGTTGTACTCGTCGATGTAGAAGCCCACCTCACCGCTGGTGCGGGCCGCGACATTCAGGTACCCGGCAATGTTGTAGGCCCCGGGAGTCACCGCCACCTGAGGTGAGAACAGGTGCTTGTTCGCCGTCGCGGCCGTCAGTTTGACGGAGTTGACCGGGTTCGCGGGGCTCCCGTGGTTGGCGGCGTCCGCCACGATGGTGGGCGCGGAGTCAGTGGTCCAGCCCGAGCCGATGCCGGCGTCGAAGGTGCCGTTGGCCACCAGGTTGGTGGACGTTGGCGGCGGCGGGGTGGTCCCTGCGGTCAGTGCGAGCAGCTGCACGTTGTCCAGGTAGGCCGTGATGCCGGTGCCGGTCACCCACACCTGAAGGCTCGCCTTGGCCACATTGGTGGAGCTGGGCGTGTAGGTGAAGTTCATGGCCTCCACCCATCTGGTGTTCTCGCGCTTGCGGAACTGTCCGGAGATCCACTGCCCGGCCGCGTTGTACTCGTCCACGTAGAAGCCCACTTCGCCGCTGGTGATGGCGGCAACGTTCAGGTAGGACTTGAACAGGTAGTTCGTGGTCGGTGACACCGCCACGGCCGGGGAGAACAGGTGCCCCGTGGCCGTCCCGGAAACCATCTTGATGGACCTGGCTGCGTCCGGGAAGCTGCCGTTGGTCGCGGCGTCGGCCGTGATCGCGGCAGGTGCATCGGTACGCCATCCGTCGGCGATTCCCGTGTTGAACGTCGGGTTGGGCATCAGGTTCGGTGAACCGGTCACGAGGCCCTTGCTGACGTTGACGTTGCGGATTTGCCCGGCCGCCACCTTGGTCTTCACATAGGCGGCGAGCTGGTCCAGTTCCGCGGTGCCGTACTGGTAGTCATCGGGGACCTGGCTCGGGTTGGGCCGGATGTCATGGAACGTGAAGACGACCCATTGCTTGTTGGCGATGGCCGCATCCACCTGGGCCTTCAGCGCCGCCACCGGCGTGGTGACCTCCTGCACCGGGACGTTGCGGAGCAGGTAGTCGCCCAGGGGCCAGATGTTGTTGCCCGTGTCGGCGAAGCCGCGCATGGAGCTGTAGTACTTGGCTACGCGCGCAATCGTGGGCATGTCGTAATCGCCGTAGGGCGGCGCAAAGGCCGTGGCGTTGATGCCCTGGGCGGCCAGTGCCGACTTGCTGTTCGCCAGCTGGGCCTCAACCTGGGCTGCGGTGAGCTTGTTTGCCTGGCAGTCATCGCCAACGCTGACGAGGCACTGGTGGTTGACGGTGTGCGACCCGATTTCCCAGCCGTAGGTGTTCTGCAGCTGCAGGATCTGGCTCCACGTCATGTAGGGCACGTCGGTGTTGGCGCGGCAGGTGTTGGGTACTGTCGTCATGCCGACGCAGCCGGTTGCGACGTAGTTCGTGCCTGTCAGCCCGTATTTCTGGAGGGTGGGCGCTGCCTGCGTCAGCGCGCTTTGGGCACCGTCATCGAAAGTGAAGGACACGAGGGGTCCGGGTGCGGGGTTGTCCACAGCCGCGTTGGCGGCCGAGGGCGTCAGCAGCGCGGCGGCCATGGCCACCACCGCCACCACGGTGCTCATGAGCTTGACGCGCCACGGCGCCAGGCTGGATCTGGTTCCGGTCATGTGCTGTTCCGTTCCTATTTGGGGCCGGCGGCGCCGGGTTACACCGCCGAAGTCTGGTCAGGGTCCCTGTAGCTTCTCGAAGGCCTGTATGACCGGCTGGACCTCGATATTGCTGTCGTCGACAAGCTGCAGCTGGGCGGCGAGGACGTCGCTGGTGATGGTGCTCCGGTCCGCCGCGATGCTGTGCTCCTGGGTGCCGGTGGACTGCTGCGTGGCTATCTGGTGGTAGACGAGGATGAGCCATCCGTTCATCCGGGCCGTCTCGGCGAGCGCTTCGGACAAGGTGGCCATGGTGGTCTGGTCGGTCACGTAGAAGACCTTCAGGTCCTGCTGGTCCAGGCTTTGCCGCGTATTTATGCCATCGTCCGTGCCGCGGACAATGTCAAAGTACTTGTTGGCGTACCAGTCCACCTGCGGGTCGTGGCGGCCGTACGGGGGTGCCAGGTCCCGGGTTTCAAAACCGGCCGCTGCCAGCGCCTCTTCGCTCCTGCGCACCTGTTCGTCCAGGCGGTCCGCCCCGATGGAGGTCAGGTCCACGTGCTCGTAGCTGTGCGCGGCGATTTCGTGCCCGGCCTGGTGCAGTTGCTGCACCTCTGCTGCGGTCATGAAGTTGGGCGTCTCGATGGAACTGGCGTTGATGTACTGGGTCGACCGGAAACCGTGCTGGTCCAGCAGCGGAAGTGCGCGGTCGTACACCGATTGCCACCCGTCGTCGAAGGTGATCGAGACCATCGGCTGGCTCCACCGGAGGGGGCCGGGCTTCGTCGTGTCGGTGAGCGAGTGGTTGCGGACGCTGGTGGTGCCGTCCCCGTGGGCCACCAGGGTGACCATAGCTGAGGTGGCTCCGGCGGGCGCCTGGAATGACTCGCTGACGGTGGTCCACTCTCCAGCCGGCAGCACGGTCTCAAGGCTTTGGAACGCGCGGCCTCCGTTGGCGAGCTCGAACTCGGCCACCACGTCCACCTCCCGGTCCGACCGGTAAGTGGCACCGAATTCGAAAGACCTGTCACCGGTCACCGGGATGGGCTGGTACTGCCACTTTGCCTCGCCGGCCTTGTAATTGGAGATCCGGTTCCAGAGATAACTGCCGCCTGCGTCCTGGCTCCGGCCGGACTCCGCCGTCAGCGCCCCGGAAGAATAGGGGGACCATGCATCAGGTCCGGCAGGCTGGATCCCCGTGAGGCCAGGGTTTGGGATGAGGTTCGGGCCAGGCGGCGGTGAGGGCAGGAGCAGGACGTCGTTGGCCGGCTCCAGGTAGGCTCCTTCAATCTTGAGTGCGCCGTCCGATGCCAGCCGGAAGACGTATTCGACGGCGATTGTCGCCTCGCCACTGTCGAAGGCATCGCTCACCGTGTAAGGGGTGGTTCCCGGCCGCTCCAGCGGGTTCCGGAGTTGCTCCAGCACGGTGCTGCCATCGGCCTGGTAGCGGCGGGCCAGCAGGGTGAAGTCGGTGTCGCTGGATGCAAAGGCCTTGAAAAGGTAGGTCTGATGGGGCTTGACGTCGACGCGGGGGGTTGTCAGCGTGACGTCGCCCGCGGCGTAGCCGGAGATGTCCAGCCGGAGCGCCTGGCTTTGCAGCTCTCCGGCGGCCAGATCGAGCGAGGTCTCTGCGGTCCCGCTGCGCCGGACGGTCCAGCCACCCACATGCCCGGCCGGGTCCGGCTGGCCGGATGCCGCGGGGGTGATCCCGCCGGTCGGGTCGAAGGCCGGGAGCAGGTTGGCGCCGGGCCGGGCCTGGGCCAGGCTGCCGGCCCCCCGCGTGTACAGCAGCCAGCCGGCGGTGATCAGTGCCACCACTATCAGAATGACCACCAGCGGATTCAGCAGCACCCGCAGGAGCCGCCGGCGCTTACGTGGCACGGGCCACCACCAGGCTGCCGGCCCGCTGCGGTGACTTCCAGGTGTTGATTTCGGAACGCCGGAAAAGGCCCCGGGAACGCAGGATGCAGCGGATTGCCGCCGTCAGCTGCACCAGGTCCATGATGTAGAACAGGAAGTATGCCGTGGGCGAGTAGACGGACAGCCTGCCGCGCTCCCGCACGGTCAGGTTCTCGTCCATCCACACGGTGAGCAGTGTGTAGGCGGTGATGGTGGCGTAGGCACCGAGGATCAGTGCCGGAGTGTGCGTGGCCAGCGACCAGTAGACCGCGTACGTCCAGGCCAGTGGCGAAACCAGGAGCGTGAACTCGCTCAGCAGGGCCATCGGCATCCGGTAGTACGTCAGCGCCGGCGTGTACTTGCGGCTCGGGTTGAGCATCATGCCGCGGTACTTGATGAGGTTCTGGATGCTCCCGTACTTCCAGCGGCAGCGCTGCTTCGCCAGGGCGCGGAGCGAGAGCACGCCCTCGGTCTTGGCAACCACGTCGGCGCCGTAGATCATGCGGAAACGCCGGTTGCCCAGGTTGGTGATTTTCGCGCTCAGCCCGATGTCTTCGGTGACCGTGTCAGTGTCGTAGAAATCGACCTTCCGCAGGACGCGCATCCGGTAGGTGGAAGCCACGCCACCCACCACGAACTCGGCGTTTAGCAGCGAGTAGAGCTTCTTGGAGCGGTAACCGATCATGTGCTCGAACCGTTGCAGGATGCCGAGCACGGTCGTCTCGTCCAGGATCTGCACGTTCGCGGCGACACCGGCGACGCAGGGGTCGTCGAAGTAGGACAAAGCGTTGGTGATGGTGTCCGGACCGATGATCGAATCGGCGTCGAGCGTCATGGCGAACTGTCCGCGGGCGTGCCGTCGAAGCACGGCGTTGAGCGCCGCGCCCTTGCCGATGTTGTGGCGCATCCGCACAAGGTGCAGCTCCATCGTGGGATGCCTTACCTGATAGTCGCGGACAAGCCGGCCGGTCAGGTCCGACGACGCGTCATCGGCGACGAAGACTTCGAAGTTGCGGTAACTGCTCCCGGCGATGGAGTCGAGGGTCCGGACGATGACGGATTCCTCGTTGTGGGCGGCAATGATGATCGACACCAGCCCCGGCACTTCGGGGAGCGCCCGGCGGATCCAGGTGGCCGTCGCAGCGCATTCCGGCTGGAACTCGCCGGGGGCCCGCACACCCCGCATCCCCTTCCGGCGCTGCTGCCAAATGTCGTAGAAGTTGGCACCCGTAAGGTAGAGGCCGAAGTGGATGACGTAGAGGATGCTGACGCCGGCGAACAGCCAAAAGATGGCGAGAGCGAAGTCCATCCTCACCCCTCCGTTGAGCCGGCAAGCGCAGGCATGTGCCTGGTGCGCCGGCTGCGGAAGATGCGGCGGTGTACCTGTGCGGGTGCCGCTGCGGTTGCCGGCGCCTGGGCGGGCTGCAAATCTTCCCTGGGGGAGGCACCTGACGCCATGACCTCGACGGGTCCGCCCGCGGAAAGTTCAGCCTGGGTGTCCGCGGCGGCCACCGGAACGGGAGTGAACACTGCTGGCATCAGCGCCTCGGGTGCCAGTGCAGGCGGCGCCAAAACCTCGGGCGTCAGAACAGGCGGCGCCAGCGCAGCGGCAAGTGCCCTGCGGGTGGCACCCCTTCGATACAAGCCCACGCCAACGAACCGGATCACCACAGTGAGGACCACCAGCCCCCACAGCACCAGGCTCAGTTGGGCTACGAAATCGAGCAGGCCTTCAAACATGGCCCCGTCCCGGCCGAAGGTGGCCTGTGCAGGCACTGCAAAGCTTTCGATGCCCCTCATCGGAGGCCCTCCGTTGCTGTGTACGACAACTGCATCGCGTCGTTTCCCCTCTGTGTTGTGCAGGATGTCCTTCGCCGGCTTCGGGTGATGCCGCTGCAGCCGCTCAAACCCTGTGCCGCCGTCCGGATGTTGGTAGGCGCTTACTCGCTTCGCTGTGAGGCGTTCGTCATTGTGGAGGGGCTTCGCCGTCCGGAAACTCCTCAAAGTTGCACTCCAGGGGCCGCTTTCCGGGTCCCGGTGTGTCCAAGTTACGAGTAGCTGAGGATGCTTAACACGAGTACCAAGTACTCCAAAAAATTCTTGGGGATACTTACCGCAACCTGCCTTAACTACCGGGTGGTTAGGTGTTTGCCGGGCGGGCAAGTAGGGGGCATTAGGTAGTCCGCCTTCTCCGGGACGGGGAGTGGGTAGTTAGCCCGGGAAAACGGCACCGAAAACCGGGAAAACCTGTTAACCAAAAAGGCAGCACCCCCGCAATGCGGGGGTGCTGCCTTTGGTTCTTGGCGGCCTGCTGTTTAGGCGTTGGCCTTGATGGCGGCGGCCAGGACATCGAGGCCGTCGTTCAGCAACTCGTCGGTGATGACCAGCGGCGGGAGCAGCCGGATGACGTTGCCGTAGGTGCCGCAGGTGAGGATGATGACGCCTTCCTTCAGGCAGGCGGCGGCAACAGCCTTGGTCAGTTCCGGGTTGGGCTCCTTGGAGCCTGCCTGGACCAGTTCGATGGCGAGCATGGCACCGCGGCCGCGGATGTCACCAATCACTGCGGAGCCGGCACCGGCCAGTTCCTCCTGCAGGGCGCTGAGCCTGGTGGTGGCCAGTTCCTCGATGTGCTTGGCGCGGGCGTTGAGGCCGTACTCTTCCATGGAGCCGATGGAGGCCAGCGCAGCGGCGCAGGCCACGGGGTTGCCGCCGTAGGTGCCGCCGAGTCCGCCCGGGTGGACGGCGTCGAGCAGGTCTGCCCTGCCAGTGATGGCGGACAGCGGCATGCCGCCGGCGATGCCCTTGGCCATGGTGATGATGTCAGGAACGACGCCTTCGTGGTTGACGGCGAACCATTCACCGGTGCGGCAGAAGCCGGACTGGACTTCGTCGGCAATGAAGACGATGCCCTTGTCCTTGGCCCAGGCGGCCAGTGCCGGCAGGAAGCCCTCGGCCGGGACGATGAAGCCGCCTTCTCCCTGGATGGGTTCGATGATGATCGCGGCCACCTGGTCGCCGCCGATCTGCTTCTCGATGGCGGTGATGGCGCGCTTGGCTGCCTCGGCACCGGTGATCGAGGGGTTTTCCTCGCGGTACGGGTAGCTCATGGGCATCCGGTAGACCTCGGGGGCGAAGGGGCCGAAGTTGGTCTTGTACGGCATGGCCTTGGCGGTAAGCGCCATGGTGAGGTTGGTGCGGCCGTGGTAAGCGTGGTCGAAGGCCACGACGGCGTCGCGCCCGGTGGCCAGGCGGGCCACCTTGACCGCGTTTTCCACGGCCTCTGCGCCGGAGTTGAAGAGCACAGTGCGCTTCTCGTGGTCACCCGGGGTGAGCCGGTTCAGCTGCTCGGCAACAGCCACGTAGCCCTCGTAGGGCGTGACCATGAAGCACGTGTGCGTGAAGTGCTCCACGGCTTCCTTGACGGCACCGACGACGGCGGGATCGGACGCTCCCACGCTGGTCACCGCGATGCCTGAGCCGAGGTCGATGAAGGAGTTGCCGTCCACGTCCTGGATGATGCCGCCGTCGGCGTCCGCCACGTAGACGGGAACGCTGGAGGCGACGCCGGCCGCGACGACCGACTTGCGGCGTTCGGTCAGTGCCACCGACTTGGGGCCGGGGAAGTCGGCCTGGACGCGGCGCTTCTGCTCCAGGCGGTAGGTGATGTCTGCTGCAGTGGTGGTCATGAGGGGTTTCCTTCTAGGAGTCGAGGGCGGACATCACGTGCTTGATGCGCGTGTAGTCCTCCACGCCGTACATGGAGAGGTCCTTGCCGTAGCCGGACTGTTTGAAGCCGCCGTGGGGCATTTCGGCGGTGAGGAGAATGTGGGTGTTGATCCAGACAGCGCCGAAGTCGAGGTCCCGGCTCAGGCGCATGGCGGTTCCGTGGTTGGTGGTCCAGACGCTGGAGGCAAGGGCGTATTCAACCCCGTTGGCCAGCTCCACGGCTTCTTCCTCGGTGCTGAATTTCTGGACCGTGATGACAGGGCCGAAGGTCTCCTGCTGCACCACGTCGTCGGTCTGCTTGGCGCCGGTGATGATGGTGGGCTCGAAGAAGTAGCCCTTCTCCCCCGCCCGGTGGCCGCCGGTTTCGATGCGGCAGTTGGCCGGGAGGTTTTCCACCACGGACGTGACGGCGTTGAAGTGGTTCACGTTGTTCAGCGGCCCGAAGTAGTTGTCTTCGTCGTTCTGCGAACCGGTGTGCAGGGTCCTGGTGTGCTCCACCATGGCGGCGACGACGTCGTCGTGGACTGAATCCTCAACCAGCACGCGGGTGATGGCCGTGCAGTCCTGGCCGGCGTTGAAGAAGGCGAATTCGGCGATGGCCGCGGCGCTCTTCTTGATGTCGGCGTCCTTGAAGACGATGGCCGGTGCCTTGCCGCCAAGTTCCAGGTGGGCGCGCTTGAGGCTCTTGGCGGCACCGGAAGCGACGGCAATGCCGGCACGGACCGAACCGGTGATCGACACCAGGCCGGGGACCTTGTGGTCCACCATCATGGCGC
Source organism: Pseudarthrobacter sp. SL88 (assembly GCF_026672455.1). Taxonomy (NCBI): domain Bacteria; kingdom Bacillati; phylum Actinomycetota; class Actinomycetes; order Micrococcales; family Micrococcaceae; genus Pseudarthrobacter; species Pseudarthrobacter sp. SL88. Next base: position 913,525 of record NZ_JAPPRD010000001.1, on the reverse strand, counting down.
CGGTCTTGCCGGTTCCGAGGACAACGTTCAGGACGCCCGCCGGCAGGATCTCTCCGGCCAGCCGGGCGAGGACCAGTGTGGACTCCGGAGTGGTGTCCGAGGGCTTGAGGACCACGGTGTTGCCGGCGGCCAGGGCCGGGCCGATCTTCCAGATGGCCATCAGGAACGGGTAGTTCCACGGAGCCACCTGGGCTACGACGCCAATGGGCTCGCGGCGGACGTACGAGGTGTGGCCCTCGAAGTACTCACCGGCGGACTTGCCCTCAAGGATGCGGGCGGCACCGGCGAAGAACCGCAACTGGTCGGCGCCGGCGGCAACTTCCTCGGACGCAATCAGGGAGCGGACCTGGCCGGTGTTGCGGTGCTGGGCCTCGACGAGTTCGTCGCTGTTGGCCTCGACGGCGTCGGCGAGCTTGAGCAGCATCAGCTGGCGCTGGCCCGGGGTTGCGTGCTTCCACGACTTGAACGCCTCCGCGGCCGCGGCCATGGCAGCGTCCACGTCCGCCTGCACAGAGATCGGCGAGTGCGCCACGACGTCCCCGTTGGTGGGGTTGACCACGTCCAGCACCTCGGTGCCGGCGGGAGTGACGAACTTTCCGTTGATGAAGTTCTGCAAGGTTTGGACCACGGTGTGCAACCTCTTTCATAGGGGCCAACGCGCCCGGCGGAGACCACGGCGGATGGATGGAACTGCCTTGAGCCTATGCCAGCCCCCAACCCGAGTGAATAGCCACCTGCACACCCTTCGCGCAAGGACTTAGTGCGGTTGTCCAGCATCCCCGTATCCTTGTTCCATGGCCATTTCCCTCGCCGCCCTGCTGGGCGTGAACTCCCTGAAGCTGTCCAAGGCAGGGGTTGCCGAGACCACCTGGCACCAGGACATTAACTGGGTTGCAGTCACGGAGCTGGAGGACCCGCAGCGGTTCCTCAACGGCGGCGAACTGATCCTCACCACAGGGCTGCGGTTGAAGTCCGCGCCGGAGCAGCGCCGCTTTGTCCGGCAGGTCCAGCGGGCCGGCGCGGTGGGGATCGGGTTTGGGGTGGGACTCTCGCACGATGCTGTGCCGCCGGCGCTGCTGGCGGAGGCAAACCGGTGGGGCCTGCCTGTGGTGGAAGTCCCGTACGAGACCCCCTTCATCGCCATCACCAAGCTGGTGGCGGATGCGCAGTCCGCGGACCATTACTCCAAGCTTGAACGCCTGATCGCCGGGCACCAGATCCTGGCCCGTGCGCTGCTGACCGGCGGCGGCCTCGCGGAACTGCTGAAGCAGCTCGGCAGCATGCTGCGCACAGACATCGCGCTCACACAGTTCACGGCCCAGCTGTACAACAGCAGCACCGCCACCCCCGCAGCCGATTCCTGGTCCTCCTTTCCCATCCCCACCGGCCGCCGGGACGCCTGCACGCTCTGGGTCCGCCAGCCGTTCGAGGACACGGGAATCGTGGGCTATGCGCAGAACCTCATCAGCGTGGAGCTGAACAACATGGTCAAGCAGCGGCAGGCGCAGCGTGCCCTGTGCGGCCAGGTGCTCGAGGACGTCATCCACGGCGCCCTGGAGACCAGCGAGGCGCAGCGGAGGCTGGCCGGGGTGGGCATTAACAGCACCCGCAAGAACGTCGTGCTGCTGGCTGTCTCCCCCGCCCACCACAAGGCCTTGGGGAGTACGTCTGTTCCGCGCGCGCTGGAAGGCGCGGTAGCCGCCGTCGTGGGTAAGGACCTGGTGGTGGTGATCAACGACGACGGCGGGGCGGCGCCGGCCCTGGCCCGCCAGCTCAGCGACCACCTGGCAGAGGCGGGCATCCACGCAACCATCGGCATCGGCGGCGCCTACACGAAGCCGAACGGCCTGCGCTGGAGCTACTTTGAGGCCCGCGATGCCGCAGGCCACGGGCTGCCGGTGAACGAACCTGAAAGGTTGAGCCTGACTTCGCTCCTGCTGGCCAGCGAGGACGTGCCCCTGGCGGACATGGCCCACGAATCGCTGAACCCGCTGCGGGCCTTCGATGCCGCCCACGGCGCCGAGCTGATGACCACCCTGGAGAGCTACCTGACCAACAACGGTTCGGTGGCAGCCGTGGCGGAGCAGCTCACGCTGCACCGGAACACTGTCCGGTACCGGCTGGCCCAGATCACCGAACTGACCGGGTACGACCCCTCGGTCACGCCGGACCGGGTGCAGCTATGGCTTGCCCTGGCCGTGGCGCGCCTGTCCGCGCGGCAGGGGAAATAGCCGCCCAATGACCGGGAGCGGGCCAGGTGCTGGAGCCTAGGACGCGAGGCGCTGTGGAGCCGTTCGGGAAGTAGCGCGCGCCGCTGACGGCGGTTCATTGATCTCTGCCCACACGGCGTCGAGGGACAGCCCCAGGACGTCGGCGATGGCCGCAATGGTGGGGAAAGCAGGCGTGGCCACGCGGCCTGACTCGATTTTCCGCAGGGTCTCCGGTGACACCAGGGCGTCGAGCGCAGTCTCAAGCATCGAGCGGTCCCCCCGGGCACGCCGCAGCAGCGCGCCGAGGCGTTGCCCGCGCTCGACTTCTTCGGGGGTAAGCGGCAGTCTGACCATGGTTCCAATAGTAATACCGGGATAATATGACCGGTATAGTTATTGGCCGTGAAGCCTGCTGGAAACACAGCGAACACACCCTGGAACGAGCCAGCCACCGGAAAGGGCACCGCATGATCGAGATCCTCAACCCCGCCGAGATCGCCAAGGCCCGGGTGACGGGCGCCTTGGTGGCCGACATCCTGCAGGCCATGAAGAGCCGGGCCACCGTGGGCACGAACCTGCTGGAGATCGACCGCTGGACCGCGGAAATGATCACCGCGGCGGGCGCGGAATCCTGCTACGTGGACTATGCGCCGTCCTTTGGGCGCGGGCCGTTCGGGCACTACATCTGCACCGGCGTCAATGACGCCGTGCTGCACGGGCTCCCCCGGGACTACGCGGTGGTGGACGGCGACCTGCTGACACTTGACCTCGCCGTCGTCAAGGACGGCATTGCCGCCGACGCCGCCATCAGCTTCCTGGTGGGCGGTTCAGGGCCGGCCGGGAGCGTGGCCATGATCGACGCCACCGAGCGCGCCCTGGCCGCAGGCATCGCCGCCGCCGGGCCGAATGCCAAGATCGGGGACGTTTCCTACGCCATCGGCCGCGTCCTCACCGACGCCGGCTACCCCATCAACAGGCAGTTCGGCGGCCACGGCATCGGCTCCACCATGCACCAGGACCCGCACGTGCCCAACATGGGCCGGCCCGGCCGCGGCTTCAAGCTCCGCCCCGGCCTGATGCTTGCCCTGGAACCGTGGATCATGGCGGATACCGCCGAACTCGTCACCGACGCGGACGGCTGGACGCTCCGCAGCGCCACGGGCTGCCGGACGGCCCACACCGAACACACCATCGCCATCACCGAGGACGGGGCTGAAATCCTCACCCTGCCCACGGGAACGCGCCCCTAACCCCGGCGCCCTGTCGGATCGGGTCCCTAACGCAGGTTTTAGGGACCCTGAGAGATAGCGCAACAGGAGGGGCTAGAGGACGCCGCCCCGCAAAAGGTCCCGTGACTTCTTGCGCGCCTTGCGGTACCTCTTCTCCGCCGCCGAGATCAGCTCATGCTGTCTGTCCAGCAATGCCGTAAAGGAGTCCGTGGCCGCCGGCGGCGCTTCGGAGCCCAGCCCGGCCAGCAGGTCCCGGGCAATGACGGCGTCGTGGTAATCGCCGAGGACCTTCTGCTGCCGGTGGGCGGCCTTGGCCACCTTCCGGGCACGCTTGCCGCTGACGGCCGCCGCAGATTCCGCTACATGCCGCAGCCGCTTGGCATCCTTGCGTACCTGGTGGAGGGCGGTCTCACGCTCGGTTCCCCGGCGGGCGTGCAACGCCGCCTTATGGGAGCGCCGGATCCGCTTGGCCGCCTTGTCCACCGCTTTCGCCACCGCGCGCTGCCCCGGCTCCACGGCGGTGCCGCGAACCGGCGGGGTGTCCCGGAAATTTTCGAGGCTGTCCAGGAGTCGGAAGTAGCGCCCGGACACCAGCGCCTCCTGCAGGAGCCGGTACCCGGCGTCGAACTTTGCCCCCGCGCGGCGGTCAAGGAAGTCCCGGGCCGCCTCGGCCCCCTCACCCGGCGGCAGTTCAGCGACCTGGCCCAGCAAGCGGGAGCGAAGCACCTCGGCATCCCTGGGCGCACCCAGCACCCCGCCCAGCCATGAGAGCTCATCGCGGAGGCGCCGCACGGGAACGGCACGGTAGAGCTTGCGGTAGGCGGCGAGCGCAGACCGCATCCGGCGGGCGGCCGAGCGCATATCGTGAATCGCCTCCGGCTCCTCCAGGCGCACTCCGGCGTCGTGTTCAAGAAGCTGGTTGAGCTGGCCCGAAAGGAAGACGGTGACGACGGCGGCCGCCGGCGCTTTCTTCCCCGCCAGCAGGGCGGTGCCGCCACCCGCTTCGCCGCCTGCGGCCTTCGAGGTTCTGCCCGCCCCCAAGGCTTTGGCCAGCTTGGACGCATGGCCGGCCGGGCGGGCGCCGGCGGTGGCGAGGACCTGGCCCGCAGGTTCAAAGAGGCTGGCTGATCCATGGACCAGTTCCAGTTCCCATTCGCGCCAGTGCTTCCCGCCGGCGGCCGCGCCGCCGCCGAGGGGTTGGGCGTCCACCCTGTCGTCGGCCAGGTCGGCCAGGTGCACGCCGTCAGGTCCGTAGAGCGGGTAGGTTGTCCGCTCGGTCTTCAGCCGCACCACGGGCACGAGGGGGTTCCCGCGCACAAAGGCCTGCACGTAGGCCAGCAAGCTGTCGGGTACGACGTCGGGCTGGCCCAGTGGGGCGTGCAGCTCGCGCCGCCGCGGGGGTGCGGCCTCCGCCTGGGCCGCCCCTTCAGGAACGGCGCCTTGGGCAGCCGGCGTTTTCTCGGGTGATGCCGCTTCCGCTGGCAGCTTCAGGTGCCATCCGGCGTCCGTCCCTCCTGTCCGCCGCCTCAGAGTGATGCGGCGGGACTGCAGGGTCCGCTGGCCGGTGTCGAAGTAGACGGCCTCCAACTCGGCGGTATGGGCCTCCCCAACCCGCGCTACTCCGGGAAGCTCCTGGAGCTGCGGCACTACGGCATCATCGCCGACGTCGTACTTCTTCTCGACCTCCACGGCCTGCACAGCCTTCACAACCGCTCCTCCCACGCGTCCGGTACCGGCGATGGCCCGGACCGGCCGGGCCGCCGGGCTCCCGCTCGCATTCTATTGCCCCCACCTGCTGGACGGAGAGCTTCCCCACAAAACCCTAGACATCAAACGTCTAACCTTTAGTCTGGAAAGATGTCCGCCTCGCCACCCCCTGCCGCCGCACGCATTTCCCTTCCGCCCGTAGTGGCAGCGCCCAAGACGCGCACCGCCGTCGTGTTCAGCGTCATCGCGCTGGTGCTCATCGGGCTGAACCTGCGCGCAGGCATCACGGGGGCGTCCGCGCTGCTGCACGACCTGCAGCTGGTACTCGGCTACGGCCCCCTGGTGGCGGCGATCATCCCGTCCATCCCTACGTTGTGCTTTGCTCTGGCGGGCGCGGCAACGTCGTGGCTGACGGGCAAGGTAGGCGTGGAGAAGGCCATCCTGCTCTCCCTGGCCCTGCTGGCCGGGGGGCTCCTCCTCCGGGGCATTCCCGCAACAGGAATGCTCGTGGCCGGAACCGTGGTGGGCATGTCCGGGCTGGCTGTTTGCAACGTTGCCATGCCGTCCTTCATCCGCGAACACTTCGCGGCCCGCACTTCGCTGATGACGGCGGTGTACACCGTCACCATGACCACCGGCGGCACCCTGACGTCCGTGGCCGTGGTGCCGCTGGCGCAGGCCCTGGGCTCGCCGTCGGCGGCGGTTGGCTCGATCGGCATCATGGCTCTGGCCGCGCTGCTGGGTTTCCTGCCCGTTGCGCTGCACGCCCACCGGCACAGCGCGCGGCCCGCAGGTGCCGGCACCCTGCCGTGGCCGCTGCTGCGGACCCGCAAGGGCGCACTCCTCACCGCAATCTTCACGCTGCAGGCCCTGCTCGCCTACGCCCTCCTGAGCTGGTTCCCCTACATGCTCACCACGCTGGGGCTCAGCGCCTCCGAGAGCGGCCTGATGTTCGGCGTGATGCAGCTGGTGTCCGTGCCCGCCGGCGTGCTGCTGATTGCCCTTGGCTCCAGGCCCGGGATGCTGCGGCCCGCGTTCTACCTGGTCAGCACCACCATGGCCGCGGGCGTGGCGCTGCTGCTGTTCCTGCCCGTCAGCCTGTCCATCATTCCGGCCGTGCTCCTGGGATTCGGGCTGGGAATTTTCCCGCTGGTCATGGTGATGATCAGCCGCAGCGGCAGGGACACCGCCGAGACCACGGCGCTGTCCACCCTGGCCCAGTCCACCGGCTACCTGCTGGCCACAGCTGGCCCGTTCGGCATGGGCATGCTGCACAGTGCCACTGGCGGCTGGACGCTGCCGCTGGCGCTGCTGCTGGTGCTGGCCGTGGTGCAGATGGCGGTGGCGCATCTGCTGACGTCCGGGAAAGTAAAGTAACAAGCCATGAGCCTTAGCCCATCCGTCCGGCCCCCGCTTGCCGACGAGGTCACCGCCAAACTGCGCACCATGATCCACTCCGGCGAATGGCCGCTCCAACAGCGGATCCCCTCCGAGTCCGAGCTCATAGCCCGACTGGGCGTTTCGCGCGGGACGCTCCGCGAGGCGGTCAAGGCCCTGGCACACAGCGGCATGCTGGAGGTCCGGCGGGGCGATGGCACCTACGTGCGCGCCACCAGCGAAATTTCCGGCGCCGCCCGCCGGCTGTTCCAGGACCACACCGCCGAACACATCCTTGAGGTACGGCTGGGCCTGGACACCCAGGCGGCCAGGCTCGCCGCCAAGCATGCCACGGCCGACGACGTCACAGCACTCCGGGCGCTCCTCACCGCCCGGGACCAGGCCTGGCGCAGCGGTGACTGCGAAGCCTGGGCAACGGCAGACTGGGGCTTCCACGCTCGGGTGGCCCAGGCATCGGGAAATCCCCTGCTGCATGAGCTGTACGTCAGCTTTGGCCCGGCCCTGCACCAGGACCTCCTGGCCCAGCAGAAAAGACCGGGCTTCGACGGACTTCCCATGGAGGGGCACGGCATCCTGGTGGACGCGATCGAGCGCGGCGACGCCGATGCCGCGGTGGCCACCGTCAACCGGAACCTGAACTCCTGCGCCGAATGGCTCACGGCCTAGGCAGCCCGTTTCGCCGGAGCGCAGCCGGTCAGTAGGCTTACTAGCTGATCCAGCTCCCCCATCCGCCGCGCACCGGTGGAATCCGTTGACTTCTGAGGAGCCTCCATGGCCCTGTTCACCCGCCACCACCGCAGCACGTGCTCCGAACACGGAGCTGCCGCCATCCCCGAGGGCGGCAGCAAGACCCCGCAGCAGCTGTGGGGCGACGGCTACGGCCGCGTGGGCATCCGGGCTGCCCAGACCCTGCTCATCCTCGCGGTGTCGGTAGTGGCCGTTTTCGCGCTCCTGCAGGTCAAGCTGCTGGTGATTCCGGTGCTCATCGCGTTGATCCTGGCCGCTGCGATCAGTCCGTTCGTGAATGTCCTTAAACGGCTCGGGCTCAATGATGCACTTTCCACCGTGACCGCCTTTGTGTCGCTCCTGGCGGTGCTGGGCGGGGTTTTCACCGTGATCTATTTCTCGGTCCGCAGCCAATGGGATGACCTGGTCCAGCAGGCCAGCTCCGGGCTGGACCAGCTGCAGGACTTCCTCCAGAACGGACCGCTGCACGTAGATGCATCACAGATCGACTCAGCCCGGAACGCGATCGTGGACTTCGCTACCAGCAGCCAGGCCCGCTCCGGCGCCATTACCGGCCTGTCTGTAGTGACGGAATTCCTGACCGGAGCCGTGCTTCTGGTGGTCATCCTGTTCTTCTTCCTCAAGGACGGCCAGCGGATCTGGAACTTCCTGATCAGCCCCTTCAAGGGCGAACGCGCCAGCCGCCTGCGGCGCGTTGGCACCCGAAGCCAGGAAGTGCTGGGCGGTTACGTACGCGGGACAGCGATTGTGGCCTTGGTGGACACGGTGGGCATCGGAGCCGCGCTGTTGATCCTGCAGGTTCCATTGGCATTGCCCCTGGCCATGGTGGTCTTCATCGGCGCGTTCATCCCCATTGTCGGTGCCACCATGGCGGGCATCCTCGCAGCGCTGGTGGCCCTCGTGGCCAACGGCCCCGTGGTGGCGCTGATCGTTGTGGCAGTGGTGGTGGCCGTCAACCAGCTCGAGGGGAACCTTCTTCAGCCGGTGGTCATGGGCAAGTCCCTGCAGCTGCACGCACTGGTCATCCTGCTCGCCCTTACGGCCGGCACCCTGCTGGCCGGCATCGTGGGCGCGGTCCTGGCAGTGCCCATAACCGCCGTAACCTGGGCGATCATCAAGGTCTGGACGGTGGAGGACCCCAGCCACGCGGCCTAACACCCTGGGATTTCGAGCCTGTCCTTCAGTTTCGACGCACGTTTACCCTGGCGCACCAGTTATCTCCGGCGCGCCAGGGAACCAGCGTGTCACGAACGGATTCGCGCATCGAATCCAGAACGCACGACGGCGGTCCGGCACCATTCGGGATGAATGGTGCCGGACCGCCGTCGTACGCTGTGGGTATTCTGTGCCGTGCTACTGGCGGAGGCCTGCGAAGACGTTCTTGGGCCGCTGCATCTCGCCGTGCTTGGCGCCCAGGACCACCACTGCCCCCGCGAAGGCGGGGATGACCCACTGAAGGGCCTTAAGCTGCTGCTGCGCGGCCTTCAGTTCATCGGACGCGCCGGGCCGCGGTTCGGTGGCACCTTCGGACCCCTCACTGGCCAGCTTCTGGACCTTCTTGCCGAGGATGCCGGAATAGAGCGTGACAGCAGCGCCGGCCACAGTCACGGCCGTCTTGATGACGGTGTCCCGGGCAACGCCGTCCTGCTTGGCAATGCGGCCCTTGTTCTCGAAGGCTATGGCGAGGTCGGCGGCCAGGTGCGTGGCGAACGCTGCCGTCTGGACCGGAGCCCACCGCATCCAGCCCGCGCTCGAAAGCCGGGTGCGTTCGGATGGATCCTTGGCTTCCGCTGCCGCGCCGTTCAATCCAATGGCGCCCATCAATGAGCCGCCAAACCATGCTGCTGCCGTCAGATCGTGGACTGACCGGGCAATGAGGTTTCCTGCCATGTTGTACATTCCTAACGTTGAACCGGTTCCGGGCTGCCGCCGGAGCGGCGTTGGCTTTCCGTGACCCAACCGTGGCCACTGTCCGCCTATGGTAAGCACACTTACTAATGTTACGAAAGCCCGTCCCTGTCGGCGGGAACGCGTAATATCGTGGCCATGGGAAATACAGGGACTTTGTTCGGCTGGGCTTTCGGGGACCCGGCCCGCGAAAGTGATGGCAAGTACGTTGGCGGGCTCCAGGACGAGGCGCTCCGCAACGCCCGCGAGACCGCGCAGGCCAAGCACGTGGACGTGGTGGCAGGCTCCGAGGTCTTCACGGTCCTCAGCGGCAACGATTCCCTGGTGGAGCTGGACAACGCGCCGGGCCGCCTGGTGGTCCGCTGCACCGTCCACGTCGAAGGACCCGGCGCGGAGAAGCTGCGCGCCGAAGGGCCCATGAACGGCTGACCTGTGTCCGATGGCGAATCCACGCTCAGCCAGGCGGCAGATGCCGTCGAGGAAGCGTCGAACCACAAAGTCCTGGATGTCATGGCCCGCCTGGGCTTCGCGGTCATGGCCCTGCTGCATGTGATCGTGGGGGCCATCGCGGTTGCCATTGCCTTCGGCCAGCCCGGCCAGGCGGACGCCACCGGAGCCATCGAACAGCTGGCCGCCAACCCCTGGGGCCCTGCGGTCATGTGGGCCTGTGTTGCGGCCTGCACCGGGCTGTCGCTGTGGCAGGCCAGCGAGGCCACCCTCCGGATGCGCGGCGAGCCACGCAAGGAACGTGTGGCAAAGCTGGTTTCGTCCGGATTCCTGGCCATCGCCTACGGCAGCGTGGGGCTCAGCTTTGCCGGCTTTGCCGTGGGGCTCCGTGGGGACTCCGGGGACAGCACGAGGGACTTCAGCGCAGCACTGATGGGCCACCCGCTGGGACCGTGGGTGCTCGTGGCCTTGGGGCTGACCATCATCGGGATCGGCGTCTACTTCGTGGTCAAGGGAGTCACCCGCGGCTTCAAGAAAGAGGAACTTTTCCACTTCAACGGGACCAGGCGCGGCAGGATCGTTGACAGCCTGGGCGTGGTGGGGCATATCGCCAAAGGCATTGCCCTGGGCCTTACCGGCCTGCTGTTCATCATCGCCGCGGCGAAGCACAGCCCGGAGGAGTCCACCGGCCTGGACGGAAGCCTCCAGGCCCTGCGCGACCACCCCTTTGGCCCCTACCTGCTGGTGGCCATCGGTGCCGGCTTCATCGCCTACGGCATCTTCGCCCTGATCCGGGCCCGGTTCGGACACATGTAGCCCGCATGATTATGGGTAGGGAGTAAACATGACCCAGCACCCGGGCGGCGCACCCGCCGCCACACGCAGCGCCGGGCAGGCGTTCGCCGCCCTGTTCCGGCTCCTGAAGGTTGCCCGGCCGGAGCGGCCCATCCATCCGCACGGACTCGGCCTGTCCGGCGAGCTCACCCGCACCGGCAACCCGGCGGCGCCGAGCGGGATCGCCTGGCTCGATGAGGCGGGAGTGGATGCCGTGGAAGCCCGCTTCTCCCGCTCAGTGGGCCTTCCCCAGACACTGCCCGACATCCTGGGGCTCGCGTTGAGGGTGACCCCTTCCGCTGACGGCGACGCCCCTCCCGGCCCGGCGGACGTCCTGTTCGCCTCCACCGGATGGCGGGTGCCCGGGAGATTCCTGCTGCGGCCGCGGCTGGACGTTGCCGGCGCCACCATGACCACGCTGATGCCCTACCGCGGCCGGCAGGGACCGGTCCTCCTGGGCCTGCGCACCCGCAGCCTCCCACCCGGATCCCTCGCGTCGGGCGAGTGGGTCCTGGGACTGCACTGGGCCACCCCGTCCGGGCGGTGGCGGGAGTGCGGCGAGCTGCGGCTGCACGCCGGACCCCATCCAACGGACACTCCCCTGCGGTTCGATCCGCTGGGAAACCAGCCGCCCGGGGCGCAGGCCTACGCGTGGACCCGGCTCCTCCGGAAGCCCTCGTACCGCGCGGCCCAACGGGCCGCACCTCCCGCCGTCGGACGCCGCGCGGGCGGGCAGCCGGAACGGCCCAAGCAAAGCACCGCCAGCACCCCCGCAACCGGAAGGAACGCCATGTCCACCGTTTCGCAGCACTTCAGCTCCCCGGCCGGCGACGTCTGGCGGGTCATTGCCGACGGCTGGCTGTATTCCGGCTGGGTGGTTGGCGCGTCACGCATCCGGGATGTGGACGCCGAGTGGCCGAACGTGGGATCCCGGCTACACCACTCGGTGGGCGCCTGGCCGCTGGTGATCGATGACAGCTCCCGGGTGACGGCCGTGGAGCCCGGCCGTTCGCTGGAACTGGTGGCCCGTGGCTGGCCAATGGGCGAGGCCAAGGTGGAGATCACCCTTGAGGAGATGGGGGACGGCTGCCGCGTGACCATTGCCGAGGACGCCATCCGCGGTCCGGGGAAGCTGGTACCCAAGGTCCTTCGGAATGCTGCCATTTCCGCGCGCAACCGGGAGACGCTGCGCCGGCTGGAGTTGATGGCGGCCGGCGGGGCGGGCAAATAGCGCAGCAGGGTCAAAAGCGCCCGGCGGCCGGTTAACGGCAAAGGCCCGCGGAACCGGGAGGTTCCGCGGGCCTGCGGTCGGGCTTTAGACCTGTGCAGCGACGCCGTCGCGGGAGATGGCAACCATGTCCTCGCGCGGCACCACCTTGATGCGCTCGCGCTTGACCTCGACACCGTGCGATCCGCCGGCCTCGGTGGCTGCGGCACCGAGCGCAAGCTCATGGGCGTCCAGGGCCAGCCAGCCTTCCCAGCTGGTGAACTTCACGCCGCGGGCGTCCAGGAGTTCGACGACGGCGTCCTCGGCGGGTGCCGCGGCAACGGGCAGGTTTGCGCGGTCCTCGAGCAGGTAGGTCACGGTCTCAAGGGCGTCGCCCTTGGTGTGGCCGATCAGGCCCACGGGTCCGCGCTTGATCCAGCCGGTGGCGTAGATGCCCGGCACGTGGTTGCCGTCGGCGTCCAGGACGCGGCCGCCGTCGTTCGTCACGACGCCCTTCTTGTGGTCGAACTCCACGTCCGGGAGTGCGGAACCGAAGTAGCCGATGGCGCGGTACACGGCCTGGACCGGGTAGTCCACGAACTCGCCGGTGCCGCGGGCGTTGCCCGTGCCGTCCAGCTCAGTGCGCTCGAACTTGATGCCGGCCACCTTGCCTGGGGTATCGGCGTCGTCGTAAATTTCCACCGGGCTGTGCAGGAAGTGCAGGTGCAGGCGGCGGGAAGCCTTGAGCTCGGAGAGGTCCTCGGGCTGCTCGGCGATCCAGTTGGTGAGCGTGCCCACCATTGGTCTTGGTCTGGTTGTTCGTCTGGATCTGGCGATCCGATTCCTCGTCGAACTCGAAGTCCTCCGGGTAAAGGATGATGTCCACGTCCTTGGAGTGGGACAATTCGCGCAGTTCCAGCGGGGTGAACTTAACCTGGGCCGGGCCGCGGCGGCCGAAGACGTGAACGTCGGTGACCGGAGAGTTCTTCAGGCCGGCGTAGACGTTGTCCGGGATCTCGGAGACCAGGAGGTCATCGGCGTGCTTGGACAGGACACGGGCCACGTCCAGGGCCACGTTGCCGTTGCCGAGCACGGCAATTTCCTTGGCCTCCAGCGGCCATTCACGGGAGACGTCCGGGTGGCCGTCGTACCAGGACACGAAGTCCGCGCCGCCGTAGGAGCCGTCCAGCTCGATGCCCGGGATGTTCAGGTCCGCATCCTTGATGGCGCCCGTGGCGAAGATGACGGCGTCGTAATGGGTGCGGAGGTCCTCGATGGTGAGGTCCGTGCCGTAGTCCACGTTGCCGAAGAAGCGGATGTCGCCGCGGTCGAGGACCTTGTGCAGGGCGTTGACGATGCCCTTGATGCGGGGGTGGTCCGGGGCCACGCCGTAGCGGATCAGGCCGTAGGGTGCCGGGTAGCGGTCAAAAAGGTCGATGCTCACGGTCAGCTCGCCGCTCTTGACGGCCTCGCTCTTGGTGAGGATGTCTGCGGCGTAGACGCCGGCCGGGCCGGAACCCACGACGGCGACGCGCAGCGGACGCTCGGCAGAGCCTACGGTGGTGCTAGATGACACGGCTGTGTTCCTTTTCTTCGTTCCCTGGCGGGGCTAGGGGGTGACGACGGTCTTGCGGGGCTGGTTAGGGCTGGTGGTGCTGTAGTCAGCGGTTTTGAAGTGGGACGGCGCGAACGGGCTCACGCGCACCACGTCACCGATGACAATCACTGCGGGATTCGCGACGCCGGCGGCTTCGGCCTGCTCCGCAATGGAACCGAGCGTGCCGATGGTGACACGCTGGTCCGGCAAATAGCCGTTTTCAACGATACCAACAGGGGTCCCGGCAGGCAGTCCGGCTTCGCCCAGCGCGGATGCCGACTCACGGAGCTGGCCCACGCCCATGAGCAGGACGATCGTGTGGTCGGCGCGGGCTGGAAGCTCGGACAGTTCCTCGTGGCCGGTGACCACGCTGAAGCCCTTGGCGAGGCCGCGGTGCGTCACGGGGATGCCTGCGGCCGCGGGTACCGAGATGGCGGATGTGACGCCGGAAACCACTTCAACTTCGACGCCGTGCCGGCGGCAGTGTTCGGCTTCCTCGCCGCCGCGGCCCAGGACGTAGGGGTCGCCGCCCTTGAGCCGGACCACCCGGTGGCCCTTCAGGGCTTCCTCGACGAGGATGCGGTTAATTTCGGCCTGCGGTACCGGGTGGTGGCCGGGGGTCTTGCCCACTTCGATGACGCGGACGTCCGGGGCGAGTTCGTTGAGGAGTTCGCGCGGTCCCAGGCGGTCGGCCACCACGACATCGGCCTGACCCAGGAGCCGGCGGCCACGGACGGTGATGAGGCCGGTGTCGCCGGGGCCGCCGCCCACAAGGGCCACGGAGCCGCGGTGGGCGCGGCGGCGGCGGAGCGGAAGGTCCCCGGTTTCGAGGGCGGTGGCGACGGCGTCCCGGACGGCCATGGCGCGGCGCGGGTCTCCCCCGGCGTTGACGGCGATCTTGACGTCATCAACCACGGCGACGGCGGGAGTCCAGGCGGCGGATGCTTCGTGGTCGGAGGCGTTGACACACCACACGCGCTGTGCCTCGGCGTCGGCCGACACGAGGGCGTCCACGGCGGGATCGCCGGTGGCTGTCTGGACGAACCACGCGCCGTCGACGTCAGTGGATTCGTAGGGGCGGGCCGCCCAGGTGAGGAGGCCGGCGCCGGCCATGTCCTGCAGCGCGGGAGAGGCAACGGGTGCCACGACGGTGACCAGGGCCCCGGCGTCGAGCAACCCCTTGGCGCGGCGGGTGGCCACGGGCCCGCCGCCCACCACCAGCACGGGGCGGCCGAGCAGCCGCAGCGCCGTGGGGTAAATATCCTGAATTGCCATGGATCAACGGTAGGGCTGCGTCACAATGGCCTACAAAGGCTCAGCAACACCAGTTCACGTAAGGTAACGCTGCGTCACATAGGCGAGGTGCTGCCGTCGTGCCCGCCGTTGTCCTGCCCCGGGACTGCGAGGAACCGGCCGCGGTCCCGGATGAGCCGTTCCAGGTAGCCCTTGAGGACGAAGCGTTCGACGGCGCGGCCCGCGGCGCCAAACGGGGCACTGAACTCCACCCTGTCCATCATGACGCTGCCGGTGGCCGTGGCCTCGAAGTCGTGGACGTGCCGGAACGCCTTGAAGGGGCCCTTCACCTGTTCGTCCGTGAAGCTGTGGGGGAAGTCCAGGTGGGTGATCCGGCTGGTCATGGTGAGGGGGACGCCGAAGTGCCGTGCCCGCCAGGTGACCTCTTGGCCGTTGCCGATCAGTCCCCCGGTGACGCCAGCTGTGGCCCGCTCCCCTGAGCTCCGTTGGGAATCCACGTGCAGGTCGATGCTGCGGGCCCGGTCAAACAATTGCTCCACCGGAAGCGGGGACTCGGTGCGGCACTCGAAGCTGAGGGTCATGGCGCCAGTCTGCCATGGACATTGGGCCCTCGATGGTGGGGCACATTGCGGCGGTTCCGGGTCGGGCCCGCCCCGTTCACCGGCGTGTCCGGGTCGAAGTGCCCGGTTCCGTCAGCGCCGGACGCAGGAAACAGCGAGCCCGACGGCGGGAAGTCGCCGTCGGGCTCGTGCGGTGCGTTGGGTCAGGTGTTGGGTCAGCGGGTGCTGCCGGCCAGCAGGCCGCGGCGGCGCAGGAGGCGCTTCTCGATGGGCGCGAAGACCAGCAGTTCAATCAGGATGCCGACGCCGAGGATCAGCAGGATCGCGGACATCACCACTGTCATGTCGGACAGCGCACGGCCCTGGTCGAGCAGCGAGCCGAGGCCGAAGCCGATGGTGCCGCCCACGGCGATGATTTCCGCGGCCATCAGGGAGCGCCAGGAGAAGGCCCACCCCTGCTTGAGGCCACCCAGGTACCCCGGCAGCGCGGCGGGCAGGACCACCTGCAGGGCCATCTGCAGCCGGTTGGCGCCGAGGACGGTTCCCACGCGGCGGAACTGCGGCGGAATCTGGTCCACACCTGAGATCAGCCCGTTGATGATGGAGGGGATGGCGCCCATGAACACCACGAAGTAGACGGTGGCGTCAGTGAGTCCGAACCAGATGATCGCGGCTGGCACCCAGGCCACGGAGGGCAGGACCTGAAGGCCGGAAATCAGCGGCCCGAACGCGCGGCGCAGCGGCGCAACCTGGGCCAGCAGCAGCCCCACCGGAGTGGCGATGGCCACCGAGATCAGGAACCCCACCAGGCCGCGCTGCAGCGAGGTCCACATGGCTTCCTGCAGCTTGCCTTCTGTCCACAGGACTCCCATCTGCCCTGCCACATCCAGCGGGCCGGGAACCAGGTCGCGGCGCTTGACGCCCAGGGAGACGTAGAACTGCCAGACGAGCACCAGGACCACCAGCGCGGCCACCGGCAGGAGCACGCGGCTCCAGTCGATCCGGTGCTTCCGTTCGGCGTCGGACTGCAGCGAATCGAGCCCCGACTCGAGCTCCCGGAGGTCCTCCTTGCCGGTGGACGTCCGCGTCAAGGCGGCATGCACATACTCCGCCCGGCCCGGCGCGGCGTCCGGCTCTGTTTCCGCAAGGGGTGTGGTGTTACTTGGCATGGCGGCGAATCTCCTCACGCAGCCGGGCGGTGATGACCCCGGTGAGCTGGCCGGCGAGCCCGGCGTCGGTTCGGTGTTCCTCGGTGACGTCCCATTCCTGGACCACACGGCCGGGGCGGGAGGAGAGCAGCAGCACGCGCTGGCCCAGCCGGACGGCCTCGCGGACGTTGTGGGTGACGAAGACGATCGTGCGTCCGGTTTCCTTCCAGATGCGCTCCAGCTCGTCGTGCAGCAGGTCGCGGGTGATGGCGTCCAGCGCGGCGAACGGCTCGTCCATGAGCAGCAGCTGCCGGTCCTGGGCGAGGGATCGGGCCAGCGAGACGCGCTGGCGCATGCCGCCGGACAGCTCGTGCGGCCGCTTGTCCCCCGCCGTGCCCAGGTGGACCAGTTCCAGGAGTTCCTGTGCCTTGGTGCGCCGGTCGGCTTTGCCCACGCCGCGAAGCTTCAGTGCCAGCTCGATGTTTTCCCGGGCCGTCAGCCAGGGGAACAGGGCGGCGTCCTGGAACATGAAGGCGGCGCCGTCGCTGGGGACTTCGAGGGCGCCCGACGACGGCGCTTCCAGTCCGGCGATGATGTTCAGCAGGGTGGATTTGCCGCAGCCGGACGCACCGAGGAGGGCGACGAACTCGCCTTTTCCGATGTTGGCGTTGACGTCGTCCAGCACCGGGGCGCCGTCGCCGAAGCGCTTGCCCAGGTTTTCCAGTACGACTGGCATGGTGCCGTCCTTAGGTAGTGGGGGTGGTTCAGTCCTGGCCGAGGCCGGCTGCTGAAATCTTGCTGGTGCCGGTGGCGGCGGCAACCTCGTTGAGGGCCCGGAGGTCGAACAGCCCGTTGAGGTCGGCTTGCTTGGTGGTCCCTGCTTCGACACCGTCCTGCAGCAGCCGCGGGTAGCTTCCGGCCAGCGGATCCAGGGTGAAGGTGATGTTGGCGAGGGAGCGGGACAGGACGTCGTCGGCGAGCGTGGCTCCGGCAGACTCCTGCAGGCCCGCGTTGATGACACTGGCCTTCTCAGGCTCCGGAGCTTCGTTGAGCCAGGCCACGGACTTTGCGTGGCCTGCCAGCAACGCCTTGACGGTGTCCGGGTGGTCGGCAGCGTACTTCTGGTTCACGATCAGGACGGTGGTGGGGAACTCGCCCGGCTTGCCCGTGCCGGTCCCGTCCCACAGGTCCTTTTCATCCACCAGGACCTTGGCGCCGGCCTGGAGCACCAGGCGTGAGGCCCACGGCTCCGGCAACCACGCGCCGTCGAGCTTTCCGTCCTGGAACAGCTTGAGCGTCTGGGCGTTGTCCGTGGGGTTGATGGCGACGTCGCCGCTGCCGTCCACGTTGGTCTTGTACCCCTGCCCGGCGAGCCAGGCGCGGAGGGCCACATCCTGGGTGCCGCCCAGTTGCGGGGAGGCCAGGGTCTTTCCCCGGAGGTCCGCGGCGGAATTGATCCCGGGCTTAACCACCAGTTGGGCCCCGCCCGCGGCTGCGCCGGCGATGACTTTCACGGACTGGCCGGAGCTTTTGACGAAGGAGTTGATGGCCGGGTTGGGGCCGATGTAGGCAGCGTCGATGGCGCCCGCATTGAGCGCCTCGATGGCGGCGGGGCCGGCGTTGAACGATTCGGTGCTCAACTGGGTGCTGCCCACGGCGTCGGCAAGGAACCCCTTCTTGATGCCCACCAGCGCGGGAGCGTGCGTCACATTGCCGAAGTAGCCGAGCTTCAGTGCGGCCGCCGGCGTTGGTTCGGCCGCCTGGGCCTCGGTGTTGCGGGCAACGGAGGAAGCCACCACCGCGCCGACGGCGATCAGCAGGACCAGCCCGATGGCCAGGGCGGCCTCGATGGCACGCTTGCGCTTGGGAACCGCGCTTTCGCCTGCCACGATGCGGGTCATCCCGGGCTTGGAACTAGTCATTGTTTCACCATAGGGAGTGGCCCAAAGCCGTTCAATGAAGCCTCAACGGAGGGTCACGCGGGTTCATGCGGCGTCATATTCAGCCGCACAGTCACCGGGTTTTGACGCCTCAGCGGCCTTTAACGTTGACCTGCCGGCGCAGCTTGTGCCGCACCGCGACAAGGCCCCCACCGCGCCCTGCCTCCACGGTTCCGCCGCCCAGGCTCCGCGGCTAACGTGGCATCACGGCAACCGCCGCAACATCCCCACCCGGCGGCCGCAAGGAGACGCAACATGGTGAACGTGCAGACCCGGATCCACATCGACAGGCCCCGTGCCGAGGGTAGCGGACTTTGCTGCCAACCCGGACAACGCCCCGCAGTGGTACGTGAACATCCACAGCTCGCAGCGGCTCACCGGCGGGCCGTTGGGGGTTGGTTCGAAAGTGGCTTTCAACGCCGCGTTCATGGGCCGGGAGCTCAGCTACACCTACGAGCTCGTGGAGTATGTCCCGGGAGGGAAGCTGGTGATGCGCACCGCGCAGGGCCCGTTCCCCATGCAGACCACCTACACCTGGACGGACGACGACGGCGGAACGCTCATGACGCTCGGCAACACCGGGAGCCCCTCGGGTTTCCCGCGGCTGGCCGGGCTGGTTATGGCCCCGATGATCCGCCGCCAGACCCGGAAAGACCTGCAGAAGCTCAAGCGGATCCTTGAGGGGCGGCAGTAACCCTGCAGAGACGACAAAACCGCGGCTTGTTCGCAACACCTCGCCTTGAAGGCCGGGTTTTGCGAACAAGCCGCGGTTTCACGTCGGGACTAGATGCTGTAGCGCTCGTCCTCGTGGTCGCCCGGGTGGTCCTTGACCAGGCCGGCTGCCAGCGTGTTGCCGTCCAGCGGGTCGATCACCAGGAACGCACCGGTGCGGCGGTGGTGCAGGTAGTTCTCCAGCGGCAGCGGCGCGGCGAGCCGAAGCTGCGCGTGGCCGATGTCGTTGAGCTCCAGGCTCGAGGCGCCCTCAAGCTTGAAGGAGGCCAGGTCCAGTTTCCCGGAAACACTGCGGACCAGCGCCTGGACGGTGCGGGTACCGTGCTTGACCAGGACCTTCTGGCCCTCACGGAGGGGCTTCGGGGACAGCCAGCACAGCGCCGCGTAGAGGTCTGCGGTGGCTTCGCGGACGGTGCCGGCGGCGGCGATGGTGTCACCACGGGCGACGTCGAATTCGTCAGCCAGGCGGACGGCCACGGACTGCGGCGCGGCGGCTTCCTCCAGGGACTTTCCGGCGAAGTCGATGCCCACCACGGTGGTGGTGCGCGGGGCCTGGCCCGGCGTCAGCACGGATACCTGGTCCCCCACCTTCACGGAGCCTTCGGTGATCTGGCCGGCGTACGCACGGTAGTCGCGGTAGGCCTCAACGTCCAAGCCGGCGGCCACGGCGTCGGGAGCCAGCGCACCCTGCGGCCGGACCACCAGCTGAACCGGGAAGCGGAAGCTCTCGAGGTGGCTTTCCAGCTCATCGGCGGCAGGCAAGGTCTCCAGGACCTCCAGCAGCGCGGGGCCGGTGTACCAGGGGGTGCGCTCCGAGCGTTCCACCACGTTGTCGCCGTCCAGGGCTGACACCGGGATGACCAGCAGGTCGCTGATTCCGTCTGAACCCAGGCCCAGTTCGCGGCCCACCTGCTGCACGTCGGCTTCGATGTCGCGGAACACGGACTCACTGAAGTCCACCAGGTCGATCTTGTTGACGGCCACAATCACGTGCGCCACGCGCAGCAGCTGCAGCACGGACAGGTGCCGGCGGGTCTGCTCCAGCACGCCCTTGCGGGCGTCGATGAGGACGACGACGGCATCCGCGGTGGACGCGCCGGTCACCGTGTTCTTGGTGTACTGAACGTGCCCGGGGCAGTCCGCCAGGATGAAGCTGCGGCGGTCGGTGGCGAAGTAGCGGTAGGCCACATCGATGGTGATGCCCTGTTCGCGCTCGGCCCGCAGGCCGTCGGTCAGCAGGGCGAGGTCGATCCCGCCCTTTTCGCCGCCGAAGCCGCGGTCCGCGGACGTACGGGCAACGGCGTCGAGCGTGTCAGCGAGGATGGCCTTGGAATCGTGAAGGAGGCGGCCCACCAAAGTGGACTTCCCGTCGTCGACCGATCCTGCGGTGGCGAAGCGGAAGAGGGTGGTGGG
The DNA here is from genome assembly GCF_026672455.1 of Pseudarthrobacter sp. SL88. Lineage (NCBI taxonomy): Bacteria > Bacillati > Actinomycetota > Actinomycetes > Micrococcales > Micrococcaceae > Pseudarthrobacter > Pseudarthrobacter sp. SL88. Next base: position 893,194 of record NZ_JAPPRD010000001.1, on the reverse strand, counting down.
CAGGGCTGATTCCAGGCCACCGGCAGCGCCGGACAAAACAGTTTCGGTGGTCATTAGAAGTACCCGTCCTTCTTGCGGTCTTCCATGGCGGCCTCGGAGATGCGGTCATCCGCTCGGGTGGCGCCACGTTCGGTCAGGGTGGATGCGGCAACTTCAACCACGACGTCGGCCACGGTGAAGGCGTTGGACTCGACTGCGCCGGTGCAGGACATGTCGCCCACGGTGCGGTAGCGGACGGTCTTGGTGATGACGTCCTCGCCCTCACGCGGCTGGGAGACTTCGCCCACTGCGCGCCACATGCCGTCGCGGGCGAAGACCTCGCGTTCGTGGGCGTAGTACAGGCCGGGCAGCTCGATGTTCTCGCGCTCGATGTAGCGCCAGATGTCCAGCTCGGTCCAGTTGCTGATGGGGAAGGCACGGACGTGCTGGCCCACCGTGTGCCGGCCGTTGTACAGGTTCCACAGCTCGGGGCGCTGGTTGCGCGGGTCCCACTGGCCGAACTCGTCGCGGAGGCTCAGGATCCGCTCCTTGGCGCGGGCCTTGTCCTCGTCACGGCGGCCGCCGCCGAACACGGCGTCGAACTTGTTCTGCTGGATGGCGTCCAGCAGCGGGACGGTCTGCAGCGGGTTCCGGGTGCCGTCGGCGCGCTCGGCAAGCTCGCCGCGGTCGATGAACTCCTGGACGGAGCCGACGACGAGCTTCAAGCCCAGGCGCTCCACGGTACGGTCGCGGAAATCGATGACCTCGGGGAAGTTGTGTCCGGTGTCCACGTGCAGCACGGGGAACGGAACCTTGCCGGGCCAGAAGGCCTTGGTGGCCAGGTGCAGCATCACCACGGAGTCCTTGCCGCCGGAGAACAGCAGGGCGGGCTTCTCGAACTCGGCAACCACCTCGCGGATGATGTGGATGGCCTCGGACTCGAGGGTGTCCAGGCTGGAGAGTCGCGTTGAGACGGCGGCGTCAGTCACCTGGGTGGTCTCCTCGGTTAGTGATGTGCTCATACGTGTAGTCCGCATTCTGTCTTGTCGGAGTTCGCCCAGCGGCCGGCGCGGGGGTCCTCGCCGGGTGCCACCTTGCGGGTGCAGGGCTGGCAGCCGATGGAGGGGTATCCCTGGGCGAGGAGCGGGTTGACGGGCAGGAGGTTGTCTTCGGAGTACTCGACCAGCTGGTCGAAGGTCCAGGCAGCCATCGGGTTGACCTTGACCAGGCCGTTCTTGTCATCCCAGCTGACCAGCGGCGTGTTGGTGCGGGTGGGGGCTTCATCGCGGCGCACACCGGTGAACCAGAGTTCGTAGCCGGCCAGCGTGCGCTGCAGCGGCGCCACCTTGCGGAGGGCACAGCACTGGGCGGCGTCACGGGCGAAGAGGTCCTTGCCCAGCAGCCGGTCCTGCTGCTCCACGGTGGTCTCCGGGAGGACGTCCACCACGTTGACGCGGAGGTTTGCGGCCACCTCGTCACGCGTGGCGTAGGTTTCCGGGAAGTGGTAGCCGGTCTCCAGGAACAGGACGTCGACGCCAGGCATCTGGTCCGCGACCAGCGCCGGCAGGACGGCGTCGGCCATGGAGCAGGCCACGGAGACGGCGGGCAGGTCGAAGTTGCGCTCCACCCAGGCGATCACGTCGCGGGCGGGGGCGTCCCAGCCGAGCTCGGCGGCGCCGGCTTCGGCGAGGGCCTTCAGTTCTTCCTTGGAGCGCTTCGTGGTTGGGCTCTTCGAAACGGTGGTTGCCACAGTGGCCTCAACCTGGGCCGAAGCCTCGGCCGGCGCAACCACGGGGTCAACTCCGAGTGCGTGCTTGCTCATTACTGCAGTGCCTCCTCGTCTGCTGCGTGGGCCCACTCGGCGAAGGTCTGGCCTTCGGCACGCTGGGCCACGAAGGTGCGGACCACGCGTTCCACGTAGTCGGGCAGGTCGTCAACGTACACCTTGAGGCCGCGGACCGTACGCCCCAGGCCGGCCTCGCCGCGTTCGTTGGATGCCAGCCCGCCGCCCAGGTGGACCTGGAACCCCGGGGAGGGAGCGCCGTCGGGCGTGGGAAGCATCATGCCCTTCAAGCCGATGTCCGCGGTCTGGATGCGGGCGCAGGAGTTGGGGCAGCCGTTGATGTGCAGCGACAGTGTCTGGGGCAGTTCGCCGGACGTGGCCAGGTCAGCCAGGCGGCGTTCCAGCTCGGCCACGGCGGTGGCGGCGGTGTGCTTGGTCTCCACGATGGCCAGCTTGCAGTATTCGATGCCGGTGCAGGCGATGGTGCCGCGGCGGAACACGGACGGGCGGGCGGACAGGCCGAGCTTGTCCAGTTCAGCCACCAGCGGCTCCACCTGGTCCTTCTCGACGTCCAGGACAACAAGCTTCTGGTGCGGGGTGGTGCGCAGGCGGAAGGAGCCTCGGGCCTCCAGGGTGTCCGCGAGCTTGACCAGGGCCGAACCGGACAGCCGGCCGGCCAGCGGGGTGGCGCCGATGAAGAACTTGCCGTCCTTCTGCTCATGCACGCCGATGTGGTCGCCGGGGGTGGTGGGCTTGGGCGCGGCAGGACCGTCGGCCAGCTTGTAGCCCAGGTATTCGTCCTCCAGGATCCGGCGGAACTTCTCCGGGCCCCAGTCGGCCATCAGGAACTTCAGGCGGGCCTTGGTGCGCATGCGGCGGTAGCCGTAGTCGCGGAAGATGCTGGTGACGCCGAGCCACACGTCGGCAGCCTCTTCGGGCTTAACGAAGGCGCCGAGGCGCTTCCCCAGCATCGGGTTGGTGGACAATGCGCCGCCGGCCCACAGGTCGTAGCCGATGCCCAGTTCAGGGTGTTCCACGCCCACCAGTGCAAAGTCGTTGATCTCGTGGACCACGTCCTGGCTGGGGTGCCCGGTGATGGCGGTCTTGTACTTGCGGGGCAGGTTGGACAGCAGCGGGTTGCCGATGAACCGCTCCCCCAGCTCGGCGATCAGCGGAGTGGGGTCGATGATCTCGTCCTTGGCGATGCCGGCAACCGGCGAGCCCAGGATGACGCGGGGCACGTCGCCGCAGGCTTCGGTGGTGGACAGGCCAACACCTTCCAGGCGGTTCCAGATCTCGGGGATGTCCTCCACGCGGATCCAGTGCAGCTGGATGTTCTGCCGGTCGGTAAGGTCGGCGGAATCCCGGGCGAAGTCCACGGAGATCTGGCCGATGACGCGCAGCTGCTCGGTGGTGAGCGCACCGCCGTCGATCCTCACGCGCAGCATGAAGTACTTGTCTTCGAGCTCGTGCGGCTCGAGCGTTGCGGTCTTGCCGCCGTCAATCCCGGGCTTGCGCTGCGTGTAAAGGCCCCACCAGCGGAACCGGCCGTGCAGGTCCTGGCTGGGGATCGCGTCGAAGCCCTCTTTGGCGTAAATGGTCTCGATACGCTCGCGCACGTTCAGGCCATCGTCTTCCTGTTTCCAGGTTTCGTTGGCGTTCAGGGGCGTCTTGCCGTCAACCTTCCACTGCCCGTGCGGCTTTGCAGCGGGGCGGGACGGGCGCTTGGGGGCAGCGGAGTCCGCGGACGCTCCGGCTAGAGCTGTATCAGTCATGCATCGACTGTAGGTCGCCCCCGATTTACGTCACAAAGGTCCGGCAATGCGAAGTCACCTAGGGAAATATTTCGTCACGAAACGCCGAACTGCCTTGAAGACGCCACCCTCCTGTGCATCGGCGGCCCCCTGCGAGGCTCCCGTCTCCGGCGCCGCGGGCGCCGCTTCCCGGGCAGTTCCGGAGGGGGCTTCGTGCATCCCGGCGACGGCGGCGTCGTACCTGTCCAGCGCAATCTCCGCGAGCACCGGGGACGGCAGCAGGGGTTCGGTTACGACGTCGGCTCCTGCCTTGGCCAGCTGGTCGTGGAAGAAGCCCGGCGCCAGTAGGTACGAGGCAATCACCACGCGTCCGCCGACGCCGACCGCTCCCGCGGACTCCCCCGCCCCGGCACCCCCGGCGAGTTCCTCGCGAAGCATCGCGACGGCGTCGGGCACGGATGGCTGGGCGGAGGCACCGTAGGCGGCCACTATCCGGTTGGACCGCAGCGCCTGCAACTGGCCGAGCAACTCCTCGACGCTGACCGCGGCGTTGGGGTTGGAGGATCCGGCGGCCGCCAGGACAATGACGTCGTTGTCCGTGGTGCCGGCCTCGCGCAGCCGCTGGTCCAGCAGCCCGGCCAGCCGCGGGTCCGGACCCAGGGGCGCGGCGGCGGCACTGCCTGGACGGCTCTTCACGGCGCGGGCAATGTCCACTTTCACGTGATAGCCCACGCTCAGCAACAGTGGCACCACCACAGCAGGTTCCCCCTCAGGCAGGCCTGCCACCACGTCCACCAGGTCCGGCTGCTGGACATCCACATAGGCCTCCCTGACATCCAGTCCGGGGCGGAGTCCGGCGATGGCCGCGCGAAGGGTGTTAACCTCCGCGGCGCCCTGTGTGCTGGACGTCCCATGGGCGCAGGCGATCATGATGGGGCTGTTCATAGGGGCTAGCGTAACGTTGGAGCCGCACTGTCCGCCCTCTTTGAAATACCGGGACGTCCCATGACATTCGCCTTTGACAACTCCCCGGTATGGCTGGACCTGCTGGGTGTGTTCTTCTTCGCTGTCTCGGGTTCACTGCTGGCGGCGCGAAAACAGATCGACATTGTCGGCTCCCTCCTGCTGGCCTCGCTGGTGGGCCTCGGCGGCGGGGTGATCCGCGACATCATCATTGCGGTGGTCCCGGCCGCTTTCACCAACCCGGCCTACCTCTTCCCGCCGGTGCTTGCCACTGCACTGGTGTACTTCCTGTTCTCCAGCGTCCAGCGCTACACATCCCTGCTGATCCTCTTCGACGCCGCCGGCCTGGCCCTGTTCTGCATGACGGGGACCCTCAAGGCGCTGGCCACGGGCCTGAATCCGGTGGCGTCAGTGCTGCTGGGTGTTACCACCGCGGTAGGCGGCGGCCTGCTGCGGGACATCACGGCCAACGAGGTACCCGAGTTGTTCAACCCCAAGGACATTTACGCGCTGCCGGCATTCCTGGGATCGTCGTTGACTGCTGTGCTGTGGGTGGTGGGCGTGTTCAACGTACTGACGGCTGCGGCTATCGCGGCAGTGGTTTTCACGTTCCGGATCCTTGCCTGGCGCCGGTCATGGCAGGCTCCGCTGGCCGTACGCGGGTGGCACCGGCGCACTGGCGAGACAGGGCTGTAGAGGCTGGTCCGTGGCATTTTGAGGGGCCCGGGATTGGCTAGGATATGAGCATGACTGACATGTTCCTCGAGAAGTTCCGCGCGCTTGTTCCAAAGTATCTCGAGGACGAATGGCAGGAAGAGGACGGCCTGTCAGCCGAGGAACTGGACAAGGCCCTCGCCGACCACCAGTTCCAGATCCCCCTGGTCCTCCGCGAGTTCTACCTCGCCGTGGGCGGTTGCGAGGACCTGATGGAGGCCTACCACTACTTCTGGGACCCGGACGAGCTCGAAGTCGATGACGAGGGTTTCCTGATGTTCCTCGAGGATGAGGAAGAGGAATACACCTGGGGGTTCCGCACCGGCGACCTCAGCGTCCCGGACCCCATCGTCTACCGCCGCAACAATGCCCGCGGCCAGTGGAAGTCCGAAGAGGGAACCTTTTCCGAGTTCGTGTTCGACATGTTCGAGTGGGCCTTCGGAGACGAGGAAGACTAAACACCCCGGTCTCCCGGGGTTGCCCGCGGTTGCCCGCGGTGGCCTGGGGTTCCCTTGATGCCCTTGCGCCCGCTGGAATTCCCCACCTTTGAGGATGCCCGACGGCGTGTTCCCCGGTTTTGACGGCGCGCCTTCAGTCCCACAGGCCAAACCTGGGGAGTATCAGCGGATGACTCGGCCCTTAAGCACCTGCCAAACCTCGGCAACCACCTTTTGCGGGTTGTATACAACCTCGGCATAGCCATACCTCAGTACCGCGAAGCCGTTCAGGGTGCTGGCGTTGTTGCGCCACCGGTCCTTCTTGACTTGTCGCGCCTCGAGGTGGCTGCCGCCGTCGATCTCACCAATCAGAAACCCCTCCAGCAGGAAGTCGACTATGCCGATCCCCGGCAGTTCCACTTGGGTCTGCGTGTGGATTCCTTCGGCACGAAAGAGGATCCGGGCCACAACTTCGATGGCTGAATCAGCAGTGCCATCGACTAGGTCCAGCACATTGCGAGCGGCCCCGTTACGGTTTCCGGGCAGCCACTGCCGGAGGTAGGGCAAGGTGGTGACGCCTTGCCGGGCGGCGCTCTCCACCATGACTGCGGCTTCAACTGGAGGGAGGCAGCGCAGGCCGTGGATGAGGATGTCGGTGGTGCTGGCAACGGGCTCCGCCGTGCCATGCCCGATCAGGGACTCGCGGTGGACCACCGTATCCGGCGGCCCGCCATGCCGGCAGAGCAGGTGAACCCTGTCCGGCCGATGTAACAGCCAAAGTCCTCGGTGGGGTGCACCGGAGGCACAGGTGAGCAGTCCGTTGCCAAGGACCGCAGCGAGGAAATCCGGTGATGCCCTCGGCAGGGCTACTACGCCGTGCCTGAGCCGGCGGACTTCACCCGCTGCCACTGACTTGCGGATGTCCCGGTCGGTGAAGCCGGCCTTCAGGATTGTTGCGGTGCGGGCTACACAGCCGGCCTGGCGGAGAAAGCGGATCACATCCATCCTGCCAGCACAGCGGATGAGCGTTGGCGGTGGGACGCAGCGGAGTGCCTATGTGGATAACCGGCACCACTGGGATTCCCCGAGTTTGCGTGGCAACCACGGCGTGGCGTCGCGACGTGCCGGGGTGGTAGCCACCTTCCGCCGGAAAGATGGGGAATCTCAGCGCGGAAACCTTGTGACACTGTCAGTAAATTTGGACTTGCTTTCTGTGACAGATGTGTCATAAGCTGTTTACGGATCCGCTAAACGCCTCCGGCGGATCTGATGCGAACGGAGAGATAGCCCCGGTTCACAGCAGCTTCGGTTGCTGGGCACCGGGGCTATCCCGTTAACAGCAACCTGCAGCCAGGCCAGCAAGGACCGCCAGCGCAAAAGCCCACAATAAGCAGCCCCAACAAAAGCAGAAGCCCGGCACCGTGGAAAGGCACCGGGCTTCGACGCGCAACAGCTCAGCTGGCGCGGTCCACCACGGCAACGGCGAAGTTGGACAGCGAATCCTTGACGACACCCTCAGGCAGGGGCGCCAGCGCAGCGATGGCCTCATCGGCCCACTGGCGGGCAACAACCCACGATTCAGCGGTCACGGGATGCTCACGCAGCCCGGCCACGGCTGCGGCCAGTGCCTCATCGGAGGAAAGGTCGCCGTCAATCAGGGTCAGGAGCTCGACGGCGGACTGGTCGCCGTCAGCGGCAGCCTTCCGCAGGAGCAGCACCGGCAGGGTGGGGACGCCTTCGCGCAGGTCGGTTCCCGGGGACTTGCCGGACTTCACCTTGACGCCGGTGACATCGATGACGTCGTCGGCCAACTGGAAGGCCACGCCCACCTTCTCGCCGTATTCCACCAGGACGTCCTCGTAAGCCTCGTCGGCGCCCGAGAAGATGGCACCGAACTGGCCGGAGGCGGCCACCAGGGAACCGGTCTTGTCCGCAATGACGGACAGGTAGTGCTCCACCGGGTCTTCGTCCGGCCGCGGTCCAACCGTCTCGTGCAGCTGGCCCAGGCACAGCCGTTCAAACGTCCGGGCCTGGATGCCCAATGCGCGGCCGCCGAGCTCGGACACCAGGATGGATGCCCGGGCAAAGATCAGGTCCCCGGTAAGGACGGCCACCGAGTTGCCCCACACTTCGTGGGCCGTGGGTGCGCCACGGCGGAAGGGCGCGGAGTCCATGACGTCGTCGTGGTACAGCGTGGCAAGGTGCGTCAGTTCAACCACGACGGCGGCCTGCACCACGGCGGGCAAGGATGCGTCCCCGAGGTGGGCGCAGAGCAGGGTCAGCAGCGGCCGGATGCGCTTTCCGCCGGCTTCCACCAGGTGGCGCGACGTCGCGTCAGCCAGCGGATCCGAGTTGGCAATGGCCTCGCGCAGCTTCTTTTCCACGCGCGCCAGGTTGTTGGTGATGGCCGGGCCCAACTCGGGGTCCCCGGCGATGGCGGCAAAGCCTGCCGGCAGCTGGAGGCCGGTGGCAATGGCGGTGGTGTTGAGACTGGGTTCGGAGTCCGGCAGGCCGTGCCCGGCATGCGTCCAGCTGTGGTCTGCGGAGTTGGTCACGGGTTAACCCTAACTTTTTGTTGCGGATACCGCTGATTCGTCACCGGAGAGGCATTGGATGTGGCCGGCACCAGGGATTCTAGGACCCGGATCATCCGGTCCTCGATGCCCTTGGCGGACGGATCGGTCAGGTTGGCCAGCAGCCGCACCACGAACCGCATCAGCGCCGGGATGGGCATGCCCGTCCGCAGCGCGAGCTTCATGACGGCGGGCTTGCCGATCAGCGTGGCGAACGCCCGGCCGAGGGTGAAGTGCGAACCCCACTGGTCCCGCACGTAGTCCGCGTACCCCGCGAGGTGCGCGTCGGCGTCGTACGTTGGCCCCGCGGAAACGGAGCGCGCAGAAGCGTCGATGATGAACTCCGCGGCGAACCGTGCGGACTCCATGGCGTAGGAGATGCCCTCGCCGTTGAACGGGGACACCATGCCGCCGGAGTCGCCGAGCAGCAGCAGCCCGGGTGAGTAGTGCGGGGTGCGATTGAAGCCCATGGGCAAGGCGGCGCCGCGGATTTCGCCCACCTGGTTTTCCGGCGTGAAGCCCCATTCGGAGGGCATGCCGGCGGTCCATTCGCGCAGGACCTGCTTGTAGTCGAGCTTGCCGAAGTCCTTGGAGGAGTTCAGGATTCCCAGGCCCACGTTGGAGGTGCCGTCGCCTACGCCGAACACCCAGCCGTAGCCGGGCAGCAGCTTGCCGTCGCGGCCGGGCAGTTCCAGCCAGCCTTCCATCCAGTCGTCGTCCGTGCGGGGCGAGGTGAAGTAGGTCCTGACGGCCACGCCCAGCGGGCGGTCATCGCGCTTCCGGATGCCCAGAGAGACTGCCGTGCGGGTGGAGTTTCCGTCCGCAGCAAGGACGACGTCGGCACTGAACCCGCGCGTCTCCCCCGTCTTGCGTCCGGACTCGTCCAGGAGCGCTGCGCGGACACCGGTCACTCGGCCGGCGTCGTTCCGGATGGCTTCGGTGACGCTGTGCCGCTCAAGGATGGTGGCGCCGGCGGACTCGGCATGACGCGCCAGTTCCTCGTCGAAGCCCAGGCGCGTGCGGATGAGCCCGTACTGAGGGAAGTCGGAAACCTCGGGCCAGGGAAGCTCGATGGTGCGGCCGCCGGCAATCAGCCGCAGCCCCTTGTTCCGGCGCCAGCCCTCGCCCTCAGGATGCGGCAGTCCAAGCTTCTGGATTTCGCGGACCGCCCGGGGCGTCAGCCCGTCACCGCAGACCTTCTCCCGCGGAAAGCTGGTCTTCTCCAGTACCGTGACGGAGAGGCCTGCTTTGGCCAGGTAATACGCGGCGGTGGATCCGGCCGGACCCGCGCCGACAATCAGTACCTCCACTGGTCAGCGGGCGATGTTGCGGCGCAGCTTGGCTACCGGGCCTTTGTGCGCGGCGATGGTGGCGGCAGCACTGTCCGGCGCGTTAGCCGGCTTGAACGCGCGGTGGACCGCCACGATGCCGCCGGTGAGGTTGCGGTAGTTGACGTTCTCCCAGCCCTCGTCCTTCAGCCACGCGGCCAGGTGGTCCTGGTCCGGCCAGGCCCGGATGGACTCGGCGAGGTACACGTACGCGTCCGGGTTGGAGGCAACCTTCACTGCGATGGCGGGCAGGGCACGCATCAGGTACTCGGTGTACATGGTGCGCCAGAGCGGAACAACAGGCTGCGAGAACTCGGCAATGACAAGCCGGCCGCCCGGTTTGGTGACCCGAAGCATCTCCGCCAACGCCTTTTTGGGCTCGTTGACGTTGCGCAGGCCGAAGGAAATGGTGGTGGCGTCAAAGGTGTTGTCCGCGAAGGGCAGGTTGGTGGCGTCACCGGCAATAAAGTCGATGTCCGGGCGGCGGCGCTTGCCCACCTTGAGCATCCCCAGGGAGAAGTCACACGCCACAACATCTATGCCTGCATCGGCATATGGCTCACTGGACGTGCCCGTTCCCGCGGCGAGATCCAGGACCCGCTGGCCTTTGGAGACTTCCATCGCATCAACCACGATTTTCCGCCAGCGGCGGGTCTGCCCCATAGAGAGGACATCGTTGACGACGTCGTATTTCGGTGCGACGTCGTCAAACATCGTGGCTACTTCGTCCGGACGCTTATCCAAGGATGCTCGGTTCACCATGACATTGTCTCAAATGTTCCAGCAGGTCCGGACCAGTACGGCTTCGCCGAGGCCCGGGGCGGAAAACTACCGCGAAGTAGCGTGAATTACCGTCGGGGGTAGTGTTGATCCATCATGACAAGCACGATCGGCACCGGACTCCTGAAAAGCCTGACAGTCCCCCTGGATGGAAAAGAATTTCCCGGGGGGCTTCCTGCGTTTCTGGTGCGGGACGACGTCCTTTGCTGGACCCGCCGGGAGGCCGGCCTGGCGGGGTTCGGCGAGATCGCCCGGTTTAGCGCGACAGGCCCGGAGCGCTTCCTCGAAGCAGATATCTGGTGGCGCCACCTGGTCCTCGAAGCCCGCGTCACGGACTCCGTGGAACTTCCCGGCACCGGGCCCGTGGCTTTCGGATCCTTCGCCTTCTCCAAAACCTCCGCCCACGAATCCCGGCTCATCGTCCCGGAAATCGTGGTGGGAGTGCGGGACAACTCCGCATGGCTCACCCAGTTGACGTTCGACGACGGCCCGCTCACCGAAGGGGGCGCCCTCGCCGCGTTGGAGCGCTGGCTCGGCGGGAAGCCGCTCAGCGCGGCTGCGCCGGCGGCAATTGCGACGGCCGGAGACCCTGCAGCAGGAACCACGACGGCGGGAGCGGACTCAGCCGGGGACGCCCGCGAGGGTGCGGTTCCCGCGAAGGAGGGCGGCGCCGTCGTACGTCCCCTCCCCCTGGCCGCCGGCGCCACCCTACACACGGGCTCGCTCAGCGAGGAAGCGTGGATGGATGCCGTGGCCGCAGGCGTGGAGGAAATCCGGACAGGTGCCCTGGAGAAGCTGGTGCTGGCGCGCGATGTGGTGGCCACGGTTCCCGGCGGCGTCAACGCCTCCCAGGTGCTGCGCGAACTGGCCGCCCGCTACCGCGAATGCTGGACCTATGGCGTGGACGGGCTGGTGGGCGCGACACCGGAAATGCTGATCCAGGTGGAGGGCCGGACCGCCCAGGCGCGCGTGCTGGCCGGGACCCTGGACCGCCGGGACGCCCATGGTGAGGACGGCCTGCCCATGGACTACGCAACACGCGTGTTGGCAGGCTCTGAAAAGCAGCGGCACGAGCATGAGATTGCCATCCAGTCGCTGACCTCCCAGCTGGCCCCGTTCTCCGAGGCGATGAACGCCCACGACGAACCCTTCATCCTTGAACTGCCCAATGTCTGGCACCTGGCCTCTGACGTCAAGGCCGAACTTGCCGAGGTGGAAGGCCACGTTCCCACCTGCCTGGCCCTCATCAACGCCCTGCACCCCACCGCCGCGGTCTGCGGAACCCCCACCCAGGTGGCCGGGGCCCTGATCCGCAAACTGGAGCACCTGGACCGCGGCCCCTACGCCGGACCGGTGGGCTGGCTGGACGCTGCAGGGAACGGTGAATGGGGCATCGCGTTGCGCGGCGCAGTGATCGAATCCCCGGACACCGTACGCCTGTATGCCGGCTGCGGCATCGTGGACGGGTCGCAACCGGAGGCGGAATTGGCTGAGACGTGGGCCAAGTTCAGGCCGATGCTTGAATCGCTCGGCATCCGCAGTTAGCCCAAACGTCCGGTATCCGAGACAGCAGGCCTTCGCCTAGGCTTGAAAGTGCGGGTAATTTAGTTATCCAATAGTGAAACTAAGTTTCCTGTGATGCACATCTCACATTCGGCGCTACACTATGAACCGATTTAGTACCGCATACCCCTGCAACAAAAGGTAAGAAACATGCAGCTCAAGTCCCTGGCCACGGCCAAATTGACCGCCAAGGCAGCAGCACTCTTCGCCGTCGGTGCCCTCACCCTCACGGCGTGCGGCGGCAGCTCCACCCCCGCAGCATCCGAGGGCGGCATCCAGCTCATCAACGCAGGCAAGCTCACGGTCTGCTCCGACGTCCCCTACGAGCCCTTCGAATTCCAGAAGGACGGCAAGACGGTGGGCTTCGACATCGACATTGCCAACGAGGTGGCCAAGGACCTCAAGGCTGAGCTGAACATTGTGGACAGCTCCTTCGAGGCCATCGAAACCGGTACCGCGCTGACCGGCTGCGACGTGTCCATCTCGTCGGTGTCCATCACGGACACCCGCAAGCAGGTCATGGACTTCTCCGACCCCTACATGGATGACGACCTGACCCTCGTGGCGAAGGAAGGCTCCGGCGTGGAGAACATCGACTCCGCCAAGGGCAAGAAGGTGGGCGTGCAGCAGGCCACCACCGGCGCCAAGTACGCCCAGGAAAAGGGCATCGAGGCACAGCAGTTCGAGGACTCCGGCCTCCTGGTCCAGGCCCTCGAAGCCGGCACCGTCGACGCCGCCCTGGGCAACCAGTCCGTGCTCGGCTACGCCATCAAGGACAACACCCAGTTCACCCGCGTAGAGGACTACGCCACCGGCGAGAAGCTCGGCATTGCCATCAAGAAGGGCAATACCGCAATGCTGGACCAGGTCAACACCACGCTCAAGCGCCTGACGGACGATGGCAGCCTGGCAAAGTTCAAGACCACCTGGTTCGGCGAAACCGCCAAGTAGCCACCGCTTGGGGCCACCCCGGGCCCCGGTGAGCAGAGTTTAGGCAATGAGGCCCCGGTCGGCACGCACGGCAGCCGTCCGGGGCCTCAGCCACGCACAACGAATGTGAGCACCCAATGGCAATGACCGCACGCCAGCGAGCCAGAGTAAGCCTGTATGTCCAGGCCGGAATCTTTGTGGTGGCCATCGCCGCCCTGATCCTGGCCACGGACTGGAAGACCATGGCCACCAATGTCTTCAACTTCGGCAAGATCGGGCCGATGTTCCCGGACATCTTCCTGGTGGGCCTGAAGAACACCCTGATCTACACGTTCCTCGGCTTCGTGGTGGGACTCAGCGGTGGCCTCCTGCTGGCCCTGATGAAACTGTCCAGCTTCCCGCTGTACCGCTGGATTGCCACCGGTTACATCGAGTTCTTCCGCGGCATCCCGGCACTGCTGGTCTTCATCGCCTTCGGCTACGGCGTCCCCCTGGCGTTCGGCGTCCAGTGGAACGTCACCATCATCGTGATGATCTCGCTGGGCATCGTTGCCTCGGCGTACATCGCCGAAACCCTGCGCGCCGGCCTGCAGGCGGTCCCCAAGGGCCAGCTGGAGGCGGCCCGTTCCCTGGGCATGCCGCAGTGGCGGGCCATGGTCACCATCGTCATTCCGCAGGCCTTCAAGATCGTCCTTCCGCCGCTGACCAACGAGGTCATCCTCCTCACCAAGGACTCATCGCTGATCTACGTCCTGGGCCTGACAGCTTCGCAGTACGAGCTCACCAAGTTCGGCCGCGACGGCATCTCCAGCCTGGGCGCCGGCCTCACGCCGCTCCTGGTGGCCGGCGCCTTCTACCTGGTGGTCACCATCCCCCTGAGCCTCCTGGCCCGGAAGTTCGAAAGCCGCTCCGCGCGGACCAAGCGATAGGCAGGGAAGCCATGAACGACGCCGTACATTCCACCACCGTGCACGCAGCCGGCGTGGACATTTCAGACCTCCGCAAGTCCTACGGTTCCAACGAGGTCCTTAAGGGCATCAGCCTGAACGTGAAGCCCGGTGAGGTGGTGTGCCTGATCGGTCCCTCCGGCTCCGGCAAGTCCACCCTGCTGCGCTGCGTCAACCTGCTGGAACAGCCCAACCAGGGCAGCATCCAGGTAGGCGGTTTCGAGGCCACCGATCCCGATGTGGACATCGACAAGATGCGCCGCAAGGTAGGCATGGTGTTCCAGCAGTTCAACCTGTTCCCGCACCTCAACGCCCTGCGCAACTGCTCCATCGCGCAGACCAAGGTCCTCAAGCGCTCCCAGGCCGAAGCGGACAAGGTCTCGCTGCACAACCTGGAGCGCGTGGGCCCTGGGGCACCTCGCCGACCGATTCCCGGACCAGCTCTCCGGCGGCCAGCAGCAGCGCGTGGCCATTGCCCGCGCGCTGAGCATGAACCCGGAGCTGATGCTCTTTGACGAGCCCACCTCCGCCCTGGACCCGGAGACCGTTGGTGATGTCCTCTCGGTCATGCGGAACCTGGCCAAGGAAGGCATGACCATGTTGGTGGTCACCCACGAGATGGCCTTCGCCCGCGAGGTGGCAGACCGCGTGGTCTTCATGGACGGCGGCGTTGTGGTGGAGGAAGGCGTGGCCGAGCAGGTCATCGGCTCCCCCGCCCAGCCGCGCACCAAGGAGTTCCTGCGCCGCGTGCTCGACCCCACCCACATCAACATCGAGGACTAGGCCAGGCCTTCCCTCCGGTTTTCGGACAACTCGAATCCCTGGCGCTGCGGATACCCCCGCAGCGCCAGGGATTTTGTGCGTCTGGGCACCGTTACGCGCCGGGGACGTCGCGCCGCGAACGACGGGCTGCGAACGACGGCGGGACCGGGCGTGGGCATTCACGCCAGCCTTTACATGGGGGCAGGCGGAGCCGAGAATGGGTCCCACCACAGCCCTCGCCCCGCAGCGCCCTGCCCGAGCCGCCTGCGGTCCGGTCCCGGGCCAGCAGAGGAGCGCCGATCCATGAACCATGCAACAGCCGCCCCGCAGGCAGCCTCGCCGGTCTCCGCCCGGGCAGCCCGGCTGGCGTCGATCCCGTCCTTCCTGCGGGTTGACGAATACATCCGGGAGTTCGGCGCACGGAGGGACGGGGTGGCGGGAGGCTGCGATTTCACGTTCGGCAATCCCCACCAGATGCCCGCCGGCCGCTACGTCACTGCGCTGCAGGATGCGCTGGTCCCGCAGCATGACCAGTGGTTCGCCTACCAGGCCAACGGCCGCGCCGCCTGTGAGGCCGCCGCGGAGTCGCTTGAGGTGTTATTGGACGTCCCCTTCCGCCCGGAGGACATCTACCTCACCACCGGCGGTTTCGCCGCGATTGCGCTGGCACTGAAGACCGTTGCCGACCCCGGGGATGAGGTGGTCTTCAGCCTGCCGCCGTGGTTCCTGTACGAGCCGCTGATCCTCGAGGCGGGCCTGGTACCGGTGAAGGTCACGGTGGACACAACCACGTTCGACCTGGACCTGGAGGCTATCGAATCCGCCATCACCGACCGGACCCGGTGTGTCATCGTCAACACACCCAACAACCCCACCGGCCGCATCTACCCGCAAGAACTGCTGGCCCGGCTCGCGCAGTTGCTGGAGACGGCATCGGCACGGATCGGCCGGCGGATCTACCTCATTTCGGACGAGCCCTACAACCGGATCGTGTTCGACGGCATCCGCTTTCACAGTCCCGTGGAGTTCTACCCTTACACGCTGTTGGCCTACTCGTATGGCAAGACCCACCTGTCCCCCGGCCAGCGGGTTGGCTATCTTGCCCTGCCGCCCGGAATGCCGCACCGGGATGACCTGCGACCGGCCATCTCCGGCCTGCAGGTGGCAATGGGCTGGATATACCCGAACGCGCTGCTGCAGCACGCGCTGCCGGACCTCGAAAAGTTCTCCATCGACGTAGGCCAGTTGCAGCGCCGCCGGGACCGCCTGGTCGACGCTCTCGGCGGCATGGGCTACCGCGTGCACCCGCCGGAAGGCACCTTTTATCTGTACGCCACCTCCCCCATACCGGACGACGAGGCGTTCACCGCGCGGCTCGCGGCCCGGGACGTCTTCGTCCTTCCGGGTGCGCTCTTCGAGACCCCTGGCTTCTTCCGGATTTCCCTCACCGCCAACGAGGACATGATTGAGCGCAGCCTGCCGGTCTTCGAAGCGGCCCTGAAAGAAAGCCCTGCATGACAACTTTCCCCGACGCACAGGAGTGAAGCATGAATCCCAGGACCTATCCGGCGGGCGTCCCGTGCTGGATCGATACCACCCAGCCGGATGTTGACGCCGCTGCGGCCTTCTACTCGGGGCTGTTCGGCTGGACGTTCGAGGACGTCATGCCTCCCGGCGCCCCCGGCCGGTACCTGATCGCGAAGCTCGATGGCCTGGACGTCGCCGGCCTGGGCAGCGGCGGCGCCGCGGAGGCCTCCTGGAGCACGTACATTGCCGTTGACGACGCCGATGCCGCCGTCCAGGAGCTTGTTGCCGGAGGTGCCACCCTTCTTTCCAAGCCGGAGGACGCGGGCGAGGGCGGCCGGGACGCGGCCCTCGCCGATCCGCAGGGGGCCGGATTCCACGTCTGGCAGGCCAGGCGGAGACCGGGTGTCCAGGTGGCGAACGTGCCGGGATCCTGGAATTTCAGCGACCTGCATACGCCGGACCCGGGCCCTGCCATCAGCTTCTACCAGGAGGCCTTCGGGTGGGAGGTGGACGATCTCGGCTTCGGCATGCTGGTCCGGCGTCCCGGATACGGAGACCACCTGGAAGCCACGGTTGACCCGGACATCAGGAAACGGCAGTCACAGATAGCGGCGCCCATGGGGTTCGAGGACGCGGTTGCCTGGATCGTCACCACCGGTCCGGACAGGCCGCCGCACTGGCACGTCACGTTCACCGTCGCGGACCGGGACCAGACTGCTTCCGACGCTGAGCGGCTGGGCGCCGAGGTACTGCACCGGGACGAATCCGACTGGACACGCGAGGCACTCATCCGGGACCCGCAGGGAGCCATCTTCTCCGCCAGCCAGTTCACTCCCCCGGGTCGCTGACGGCGCCGGCTTCCCCGCCTACTGCCCCGCCAGCACGCCTGTCACGGCGGCGGACACCGCATCCTTGATCCGCCCGTGGAGTTGCCGCAGGGCGCTGCGGTCGGTGCGGACCTCCACAATGCTGCGCCCCTTGACCGGTCGGCCGAGCGCTTCGGCGAGTCCCGCCGTCGTGGTCACCAGTGAATGGCCGACGCCGTAGGCTGCGGCGAGTGCCGCGATGTCGGCTGAGTGCGGGGTGGCGAAGAGGCGTTCGACGGCGTCTCCGTAGCGGCCGCCGTCGCGCACGGCACCGTGCTCCAGCAGGTCGAAGATCGCTCCGCCGGCATCGTTGAGCACCACGATCCGCAGGTCTGGCACCTCCTCGCCGCTGCCGAGGAGCAGGCCGCCGGCATCGTGCAGGAACGTGACATCGCCCAGCAGGACGGTGGTTTCCTGGCGGCCGCCCAGCGCCAGCCCGGTGGCGGTGGAAATGGTGCCGTCGATGCCCGCCAAACCCCGGTTGGCGTACACGGTGGCGGCGGGGTCCGGGGCGGGGAGGGCTGCGAGGTCGGCGTCGCGGATGCCGTTGGAGGAGCCCAGGAGCAGCTGGCCGCGGGTGTGCTTCCACACGAGAGATGCCACCGATGGGCCCGTGGCAGCTGCCTCCGCGGCCACCACCTGGTCCACGGCGTGCTGGGCTGCCGAACCCGCCAGAAGCCACGTGTCCAGCCAGGCCGCTGATCCCCTGCCCGCAAATTCGGCGAGGTCAGCCAGGTCCGCCAGCGGCAGTTCAGTGCGCCGGCCGGGCTCGTACCAGGCCACGGGCACCGGCTGGTACAGCGCGGACTGGACGTCCGAACGGGCCAGCAGCGCGGCCACCGGCCGGGACAGCGTGGGCCTGCCGAACAGCACCACGCGCTCGATGGGCTGCGCGGCGTCGGGGCCGAAGTGCTCCAGCAGCAGCCGGTAGGGGCCCACTGCGTTTGGACCGAACCGGGCATTGGAGGACGGCTCGGCGAGCAGCGGCAGGTTGTGGGCGCGGGCGAACGCTTCGGCGACCGGACCGGCGTCGTGCCCTGCCAGCACTGCGGTGCGGCGCTCCGGCAGGTCTTCGGAGGCCGTGGGCAGGTCCATGACCAGCGGCTCGGCACCTATCCGGAAGCGCCGGCGCGCCGCGGTGGCCGGAAGCCCCTCCCCTTCCGCCGGCACCAGCGGATCCCGGAAGGCAAGATTGAGCTGGACCGGGCCCGGCGGAATGTCATCGAATGCACCGGTCGCGGCGGACAGCGCGGTACTGACGGCACGTTCGGGGCTGGCACCCGCTGGAACGTCGGCGGCGAACCGGACGTGGTCGCCGAACAGGTCCGGCTGGATGGTGGTCTGATTTGCGCCGGTACCGCGGAGTTCGTCCGGCCGGTCCGCGGAGAGGACAACCAGCGGGACGGCGGCGTGGTTGGCTTCCATCACCGCCGGCATCAGGTTCCCGACGGCGGTCCCGGACGTGGTCAGCACGGCGGCGGGTGCGCCGGTGGCCAGGGCTAGTCCCAGGGCCGTGAAGCCCGCGGCCCGCTCGTCGATCCGGACCAGCAGCTCCACCCGGCCCGCCGCCGACGCCTCGGCCAGTGCGTAGGCCATCGGTGCCGACCTCGATCCCGGGCAGACCACCACGTGCTGCACGCCGCCGTCGAGCAGGACCCCGACGGCGATGCGCGCCGCGGCAATGGCGCCCAGCGCGGGCGCGTCGAAGGCGGCGGCGCCGTGGGCGGAAGAGGCGGCGGCGTCGTGGGCGGAAGAGGTGGCGGCGTCGGGCCCGTCAGAAGTGGCGGCGTCGTGGGCGGGATCGTTCAGCGAAGTCACCAACCCAGTCTGCCACCCTCCAACACCCGCTCACTCGTGGTCGCCTAAAACACAACGCCCGCTCACCAGCCCCAGCTGACTGGAACTCCGGTGAGCGGGCGTTTGCCCCGAAGGCGCCACAAGGGAGCGCGCGTCGGGGTTAGCCGCGGAACACCTGGATCACTGCCGGGCGCGGTGCGCGTACCTGGCCGGCGGCCGGCTTGGCACCCGCACCGACGTAGTCCGGGAAGTAGGAGTGCGGTGCTTCGAAGGTGCCTTCCTCGCCCGGGTGTTGGACTGCGACGAACAAGGTCCGCTCCTCGTCGTGGATGATGGGGCCGCAGGTCTCGGCGTCGCGCGGGACGGCCAGGAACTGTTCCACCTTGCCACGCTCCGCGCCGTCCAGGGTGACCTTGAACAGGCCGTCGTTGTAGCCAATACCGGAAGGGGCGCCATCGGTGGAGATCCAGAGGTTGCCCACCGAGTCGAAGGCAACGTTGTCCGGGCAGGAGATGGGCGAAACCTTGTCCACCGGGTAGCCGGAGAAGTAGGTGACGTCGCCCTGGGCCGGATCGCCGCAGACCATCAGCAGGTTCCAGCTGAAGCTGGTGGACGTCTGGTCGCCGGTTTCGGTGATTTCGACGATGTGCCCGTCGCGGTTCTGGGTGCGCGGGTTGACCTCCGTGGCACCTTCCTTACCGGCCTTGCCGCGGTCGGAGTTGTTGGTGCAGACCACGTAGACCTTGCCGGTGTGCAGGCTCGGCTGGACGTCCTCGCAGCGGTCCATCTTTGTAGGGCCGCCCTTGGCATTGGCCGCCTTATCAGCGGCGATGCGGGTATGAACCAGGACTTCTTCGACGGACATGCCGGTGATGGCTGACTTGCCGTCAATTACCAAGGGCAGCCATTCACCGATTCCGTCAAACGCACCGTCTGAGGGGACCGTGCCGGTGCCGGTGATCTCCGCGGCGGGCGAGTTGCCGGTGAACTGGGCCACGAAGAGGTTGCCCTCGGACAGCAGGCCCATGTTGTTCTTGCGGTTGCCTTCGATGTACTTGCCCTTGGAAATGAACTTGTACAGGTAGTCGAATCGCTCGTCGTCGCCCATGTAGGCCACAACGTGGCCTGATTTGGCGACAATCACGTTGGCGCCCTCGTGCTTGAAGCGGCCCATGGCGGAGTGCTTCTTCGGAGTAGAGGTGGGGTCGAAAGGGTCGACCTCGACGATCCAGCCGAAACGGTTGGCCTCGTTTTCGTAGCCGGCGTTGCGGGTGTCGAAGCGGGGGTCGTCAAGTTCCCACTTGCGGGAGGTGGCGTTGGCGGTCAGGCCGTAGCGCTTGTCGCTGGCCGAGGCGCCGCCTGCCACGAAGTAGGCGTTGAAGTTCTCTTCGCCGGAGAGGATGGTGCCCCAGGGAGTGGTGCCGCCGGAGCAGTTGCCGAACGTGCCCTTGATGGCCTTGCCGGTGGGGTCGGCGACGGTCTTCACAAGGGCCGAGCCGGCAACCGGGCCGGTCAGTTCATAGGTGGTGTCGTCGAGGAAGCGGCGGTTAAGGGGTGCGCCCTGGACGTAGGACCACGGCTTGGTGGTGTTCTTGCGCTCGAGTTCGACGACGGCCAGGCCATGGGCGGCACGGCCGATGGCCCGGGTTTCCTTGGCGTCGTAGCCGGCGGGAACCATGATGTTCTCGTTCGTGTACTCGTGGTTGGTGAACAGGATTGCGCGGCGGCCCTTGGTGTTGGGGATTTCCAGGATGTCCGTGTAGTCGTTGTTGTAACCGAACTGGCGGGCCTGGGCGGCGGCGGTCTGCTTGTTGATGTCGAAGTCCGGCGAGTCACTGAACAACGGGTCGCCCCAGCGGATGACCGGCTGCCAGGTGAAGCCGTCCGGGACGGTAACCGCGTCAACGGCGGCGTCCACAGGCTTGATGGCGGTGAACTGAAGCTTGGACTTTCCGAAGCCCTCCTTGGCAGCCTTGGACAGTCCGGCGGCGGAGGCCGGTTCAGCCGATGTGACGGCGGAGCCGAGCGCCACGGCGAGGGCACCGGCAGCACCAAGGCCCAGTGCGGCGCGACGGGACATGGTGGCGGAGGCGATATCACGGAAGTAGCTGTTGGAGCTGGTGTTGCAGGTTTCGCCTGCACACGCGTTGTCGCACTTCAGGGCACAGGTGACCGGGCTGCGCTTGCCCTTGGTATGGCCGAGCATGGGCAGCAGGTTAAATTTGCGGGCAGTTTCAGACATGGGGAACCTTCCAAGGAATCTCTCTGGGGTGCCCGATCACCTTTCCAGCCGGTTCCGACGCGGAGCCATCCAGCAGGTGAAGTTGAGGTTAACCGCCCATGACCTGCAGAAACGTCAGCGCCTACCCGGCCAGGAGGGCGTGGACGCGGCGCAGCCGTGCCAGCCACCAGTCCCGGCGTTCGGGCGTTGCCGCGTACTGCTCCAGCAGCCCGGGATCGGCGGCGGCTTCGCGGAGGGTGATGGCGCCGTCGTCGGCCGTCAGCGGGTCCCGGGTGATGTCGGATTCGAACAGGGATACTGTCCCCAGCCCGCAGGCGTAGGGCAGTTCGGGGAGAGCCGCGGCAAGGGCCAGCCCGGCGCGGATGCCCACGGAGGTGTCCAGCGCGGAGCTGACGACGGCGGGCAGCCCGGCCTGCGCCACGATGTCCAGGGCCCGCCGCACTCCCCCGAGCGGCGCCACCTTGACCACAATCAGGTCGGCCGCCCCGGCCCGTGCCACTTTCAGGGGGTCGTCCTCCTTGCGGACGCTTTCGTCCGCGGCCACCAGCACCGGCGTTCCCGCAGCACGCAGCCGCGAGCGCACCTCGGCCAGGCCCTCGATGTCCGGGACGGGCTGCTCAGCGTATTCGAGGCCGACGGCGGACAGCCGGGTCAGTGCCCTGACCGCGGCGGGCACGTCCCACCCGCCATTGGCGTCCACCCGGATCGCGGCGCCGGGGAGCTCCGCGCGGACGGCTTCCACCCGTGCGGCGTCGTCCTCCAGGGTCTGGCCGCGCTCCGCTACCTTGACCTTGACGGCATCCACCCTGCCGAAACGCGCCAGGACCTCCGGCACCCGGGAGGCTTCCACGGCAGGGACCGTGGCGTTGACGGGTATCGCCGTGCGCAGCGGCTGGGGAAACCCCTGCCAGGCGGCCTCGATGGCGGCGGCCAGCCACCGCGAAGCCTCGGCATCGCCATACTCCGGGAACGGGCAGAATTCGCCCCAACCGGCCGGGCCCTGGATCAGCAGCGATTCCCGTTCCATGATCCCGCGGAACTTCACCCGCATGGGCAGGCTGACAACGTGTGCCCCTGCCAGCAGTTCGTCCAGTGGGGGGATCTGTGCGTCGGGGGCAGGCATGGGTTCACTTTACCGGCGAGCCGCGCGCGGCCGCCGCGGGCAGCAGAATGCCTGGGTGGATAAGCCTAGATCCACTTGTTGTGCTTGAAGGTGACGTAGAGCCCCAAACCCATGGCAAGCATCAGGCCGATGGCGTAGGGGTAGCCATAAGTCCACGTCAGCTCGGGCATGGCGGTGAAGTTCATGCCGTAGATGGACGCCACGAGGGTGGGAGCGAACAGGATGGCGGCCCAGGACGAGATGCGCTTGACCTGTTCATTCTGCCTAAAGCTGGATTCGGTCATCCGCTGCATCTCCTCGTTTTGCCGCTGCGCCACCAGGGCTGCGTTGACCGCGAGCGCGTTCTGTAGCAGTGCCCGGAAGGCCGCCACGCGTTCGTTGAGCCGCAGGACGTGGTCCAGCACATCGCGGAGGTGGTCCTGGAGGTCGGCATCAGCCGGGCGTTGCGGGGTTCCCGCCATCAGGGCCTGCAGGATCCCGGCCAGCGGGCTGGTGGCGCGCTGGAACGTGATGACCTGGCGGGAGAGTTCGTAGATGCGCCGCGAGACCTCGGGATCGGCGCCGAAGAGGTCGTCCTCGATTTCGTCGATGTCGTTCTCCAGGCCGGCGGCTACTGGCTCGTACTCATCCACCACCTGGTCCAGGATGCCGTAGAGCACAGCCTCGGGGCCAAGGGCCAGGAACTCCGGCATCGATTCCATGCGCCGCCGGACCTTGGCCAGGTCCGGTGATTCTGCGTGCCGGACGGTCACCACGTACTCGTCACCGGCAAAGACGTGGATCTCGCCGAAGTCCACCTTCTCCACGTCATCGCGGTACCTGGCCGGCCGCAGCACCAGGAACAGGCATTCACCGTAGTGTTCCAGTTTGGCCCGCTGGTGGCCTGCGAGGGCGTCCTCGACGGCGAGCGGGTTCAGGTCGAATTCCTCGCCCACCGACTGCAGCTCCTCGGCGTCCGGGCGGTAGAGGCCGATCCAGGCCATTCCTTCGCGCTGCCTCAGCGCAAAGTAGGTTTCGTCCAGGCTTTCCGGGTCCGCTGTCCGCATTCCGTTCACGTAGACGGCGTTGTCGACGATCGTCACGGCTTCGCCTCCTTCAGGAGCCACCGCGGGGCCCGCGCCGGACCCCCTGCACGAAGGGTAGACCTTCGGGACGGGCACGCCAACAGCCCCTTCTTTGCATATCCATATGGGTATACGATGGGGCCATGGCACGGGCAGCGACTACCGCAGATGCGTTCAACGCCGTGGCCGAGCCCCGCCGTCGGGAAATCCTGGACGTCCTGGCCGGCGGCGAGCGGACCGTCAGCGAACTGGTGGAGCTGCTGGAGCTGGCGCAACCGCACGTGTCCCGGCATCTGCGGGTGTTGCGGGAGGTGGGCGCCGTGGAAGTCCGCGACGCCGGCCGGCAACGGGTCTACCGGCTCCAGCCGCAGGCCTTGAAGCCCATCCACGACTGGGTGTCCAGCTACGCGGACCTCTGGGCGGAGCGCTTCGGCCTCCTCGACGGCGTGCTGGATGACATGCAGGAGCAGGAAAAACAGGACGGACACTAAGGAGCAGGACAATGGCACAGGCAGGCAGCAGGACCATGGATGTAACCTTCCCCACCGACGAGGAAATCCTCATCACCCGGACGCTGGACGCCCCACCGCACCTCGTCTTCAGGGCCTGGACCACGCCGGAGCTTGTCAGGCGCTGGTGGCCGGGACGGCGCGGCGAGATGACGGTGGCGGAGATGGACTTCCGGGTGGGCGGGAAGTGGCGGTACGTCATGCTGGCGCACGGCGAAGCGGAAGTCGCCTTCCACGGCACCTACCGCGAGATCGTCCCGGACCAGCGGATCGTGCACACGGAGGTGATGGAGTTCCCGGGCACGGCACAGGACGGCGAAGAAGGCGCGGTGGTCAACACGGTCACCTTCGAAGCGGCCGACGGCGGCGCCGGCACCAGGGTCAGCATCCGCACCCACGCGGGCAGCAGGGAAGTCCGGGACATGATTGCGCAGTCCGGCATGGAAGGCGGCGTCCGCGAACAGTTCGAGATCATCGCGGAAATCGTGGCCGCCCTCGCGTGACACGGGAAGCACACACCAGGAGATGCAACAGTTGTTACAGTCCATCGTGTGACTGAGTCCGGAACCCCTTCGCGCCAGCGGGTGGCCACCCGCACCGCCACGGCCCCGCTGTACGCCGCCGGGTTCGTGACGGCCTTCGGCGCCCACAGCATCGCTGCCGGCCTGGGCGCGCAAAGCGGGAACATCGGCCTGACGCTGCTGAACCTCGGCATCCTGCTGGCCCTGTACGACGTCGCCGAGGTTTTCCTCAAACCTGTCTTCGGCGCCCTCAGCGACCGGGTGGGGCCCAAACCGGTCATCGTGGGCGGGCTCCTGGCCTTCGCTGCCCTGTCGCTCATCGGACTGTGGGCAGCGGACCCGCTCATGCTCGCCCTGGCCCGGCTGGGACAGGGCGCCGCCGCCTCAGCCTTCTCGCCGGCGTCGTCCGCCATGGTGGCGAGGCTCGCACGCGGCGGCAAGGCGGGCGCCTACTTTGGCAAATACGGCTCATGGAAGAGCCTTGGCTACATCATCGGCCCGCTGCTCGGGGCAGGGCTGATCCTGGCCGGCGGCTTCGCCCTGCTGTTCGGCGCACTGGCCGTGCTGGCAGCGGCCACCGCCGTCTGGGTGCTGGCGGCGGTACCGCATCTTGAGCCGCTCCCCCGCCAGCGCTACACGGTCATGGACCTCGCCCGGCAGGTGGGCGAGCGCAGGTTCTGGGTTCCCACGCTGGTCCTCGCTGCCTCCACCGGTGCGCTCGGCGCGGCCATCGGCTTCCTTCCGGCACTCGCCACCCGCCACGGCCTGGACGCTTTCGCCGGTACCGCCGCCGTCAGCGTCCTGGCGCTCGGCTCGGTGCTGACCCAGCCGTGGATGGGCAGGCTGCGGGACCAGGGCCGGGTCACGGACAACAGGGGCACGACGGCGGGGCTGCTCCTGATTGCCGCCGGCGTCGCACTGCTGGCGGCCGCCCCCGCCTCGGTCACCATCTTCGTTGCGGCGGCGGCGATCGGAGTGGGCATCGGCGCTGCCACTCCCCTGGGCTTTGCGCACCTGGCGGACAGCACACCGCCGGAACGGATGGGCCGCACCATGGGCTCGGCCGAGCTCGGCAGGGAACTTGGCGACGCCGGTGGTCCGCTCCTGGTGGGTGGCGTGGCGACGCTGACGGCCCTGCCGTTCGGGCTGGGCGCCCTTGCCCTGGTGGTGGCTGCGGCCAGCATCCCCAGGCTGCCCCCATCCAGCCCGCCCGAGTAGCGAACACCGACGGCGCGCCCAGCACACGCGGAGAGGCCTCCCAGCTTTCTATGACACCCTTATCGACGATGACTTCCTCACGGCAAACGCACCCCAGGACGCCTGCCCGGCCCGCACCGGGATCGGGTTTCCTGTTCGTGCTGGCCACCCTGGCCTGCGTTGCCGGGCTCGTGGCCACGTACTACTACTTTGTGCAGACCACCACCGGGCAGTTCATCGATGAGTCCGCGCTGGTGGAAGCAGTGGACATCCACGGCCCGGCCGGCAAGGCAACCACCCGGTTCCTGGACCTGCTGCCCACCATTTCCCTGGTGATGGCCGCCGTCGTGATCCTGTTCGTCACCGTGATCCGGAAGCACTGGACCGAAGCCGGGATCGCCGTGGCCGCGTGCATCGGCGCGAACGTGGCCACGCAGGTGCTCAAGGACCTGCTCCCGGCCCGCCCGGACAAGGGCGTGGTAACCCTGGAGCTGAACTCGCTGCCGTCCGGGCACACCACCCTGGCGGCATCCGCTGCGGCTGCCGTGTTCCTGATGGCATCGCCCCGGTGGCGGCCCATGGCCGGGTTCGTGGGCGGCACGTTCGCCATCGCCTCCGGGGTGTCCACCCTGATCAACCAGTGGCACCGCCCGGCCGATGTTGTGGCCGCGTTCCTCCTGGTGGGGGCGTTCATGATTCCTGCCGGGTGGCTGATCCTGCGGCGCGGAACCTGGATTGCGTGGGAGGGCTTCAACCGGCACATCGGCTCGGCCAGGATCTGGCTGGTCCTTCCCGTGCTGATTGGCCTGGCTTCCGCGGCCGTGGCGGCCTATTCGCTGATCCGGATTGCGCCGAGCCCGTGGCAGGAAACCAGCACCACCAACTACTTCTGGGCCGGGATCTCGCTGATCGTGATCGCCGGCTACCTGGCCACGGTGGCCACCACGTCCCTGTTCGCCTTCGCGGCGCGGCGCCGCTGACGCCAGGACTGGGGCTCTCTGGGTCACCCTGACCACCTCCCCCTTTTCCCTCCCCAACTAGGTAGCAGTAGATGTCGTTTTGAGGGCTCAGAACGACATCTACTGCTACTTAGTTGAAAGGACGATTAGGCGGGTCCCCGCAGTGCCTATCTGTAGACCTCGCGTCGACTCAAACCTGACAGGAATTTGAGTGTTCCTTGCGGCAGATCCGGCCCTTCCTTGATCTGCCTACCGGATAGTAACTTTCACCGGGTTGCTGGGACCCGGTAACGCGGCTCCTGTTGGAGGCGCTCCAATTCTCCTGGCGGCGTCTTGAAGTGGGCGCCGCCAGGAACCCACTTCCAGTCAAACGAACCGTTCCCGCCAGGGCAGCGGTTCTTTCGCTTTTAACGGCTTGTTGCCCTGGTGGCGCCTTGCCTTGGCGATCCGCAGGGCGATCCGCCCGGCCCTTAAACCACACCAGCTCGGCAGAAGCTGGCGCCGCCCTCGGGGGGGGTGGTGGCGGCGCCTGCTTCCGCCGAGCTGGCGGAGTCTTTCCACGCGCTAGGCGGTGGCTGAGATGCAGATGACTTTGTCGCTGTTGTTGCCCTGCTCCAGGCCGACAACAGCGGTGGCCGTGACCTGTGTCTGGTCGGCGTAGGTGGCCACTACACGAATGGTGAGCTGCGACGTGGAGCGGTTGGCGGAAATGATTTGCGACCCGATAGACAAGGTGACGGTGCTGGTGGTCCCCAGCACCACTGATTCGGCATAGGACGGGCCGTAGGTCCCATTGGCCTGCCGTGCCGAATACGTCAGCGAGGTAGGTTTGCTGGTTCCTGCGGCGGACAGTGTGGCGATCTTTTGTGGGTTGTCGTTGCCGCAGGTGAACCCGGTGAAGGCCTGCAACGGCCACGCGACACTCATGGTGGCGGTGGCGCTTTGCTGCCACAGGGCCGACGCCGCAGTTCCACCGAGCCCCAGCATGACGGTCAGCACGAAAGCACCGACGGCAACCGCAGCCCCTGGCAGGTTCCGGAACGTGCGCATCTAGGCCACGGCTCCGGACGGATCCTTGCTGCCGCGGGGCTTGCGGACTGATTTGTAGACGGTGATGGCGCCGTAGCCGATGAGGCCGACGGCGGCCAGGACGGTCCAGGTGTCCCGGTCCGCGTTGCCCAGGGCGTTGGCCACGAAGCCCACATACGGAACGGCGTAGAACAGCTTGCCCTTGACCTGGATGGCCCGGACGGGCTCGGGATCGTTGGCGCCGTTGTTGTCGCCCTTGGTGATCAGCGTCTTCTCCCCCGCCTGGGTGGAACCGAAACCGACGATCCGGTGCGTGTCCACGTCCGGCCGGCCGGAATACATCTGGAACGTGATGACATCGCCGTACTTGAGTTCGTCGAACGCCACCGGCTTCATCACCATGAACGTACCTGGCGGGAACTTCTGCACCATGGACTTGGTCAGGATGGTGTAGGACTGCGAGCCGGTTGCCACCGGAATCACGATCAGGACCACGGCCGCGAACAGCGCCACGAGCATGGCGGACATGCTCAGGATGCGTCCGACGGCGGCCCATGCCCCGGAGCCCTTGCGGCGGCTTGCGTCAGCGTCCGACGGCGACGGGTTGGCGGAGCGGGACTTCTTGCGCGATGCGCGGGCCGGGAAGGCCGGCCCGGCGGTCAGGTCAGCAGCCACCGGACACCCCGCACTGACGGGCGGTGAGCGGAAGGGTGATGTTCACTGCTTGTCCTTTCACGGAGCTGGGGGCCGCCGAGCTGAGGCTGGCCTGGAAGCAAAAGATGGTGGAACCGTTTTTGGCCACAGTGGGCGAGTCAAGCCCGCCTGCGCCGATCGCCAGATAGCCGGCGCTGTTGCTGCATTCTGTGGTGGAGGTGGCCCGCTTGGCGGTGACACTGATGTAGCTGGCCAGGGTCCCGCCGCTGACATTGGTGATGCTTGGCTGGCCCGCCGTGATGACGGTGTTGAACTGGCCACCGGCGTTGGTGTTGTTGGTGACCTGCACCCCGCCGTACACCGGAGTTCCCGGCCCCAGCGTGCCTGCCGGAGACAGCGTCAGGGTTGCTGCCGTTCCGTTGGCCAGCGTCATGTTGGTGGTTTGGCCCGAGTTGACTGCCGTCATCGCCATATCGAACGATGCCGAGCTGACTGTCCCGGGAGTCGCAACAACTGTGGCATTCCAGAGGGCGTAGCTGCCCTGAACGGTGAGGAGGCCCAGGAGCACTGCTGCGGCGACCAGGGCCGCCGCCTGCAGTGAGCGCTTGATGCGCATGGTGTCTCCTCCTGGTCTGTTTCCTTATTCTGCTGGCCGGGCGGCCCGAGGGCCACCCGGCCGTGTCAGGTCAGGAAAGACCAGTCTGGGCCACCTGCGTCAGCTGGAACGCCACGTTGTTGAAGTTGTAGCTGGCGGTGGTGTCCGCACGGCCCGCGGTGGTGGACAGGAATTCAAAGCTGATGGTTGCGGTGACCGTCTGCGCGGAACCGGTGGGCTTCAGCGGGTTGGCCACGGCCGTCCCACCCAGGGTGAGGGCCGGCGCGGAGACCGACACGTTGGCGGCGGTAAATCCGTTGGTGGCGCTGATGCCGGTGGTGCTGACGTCAGCGGCCATCTTGTTGCCTACCAGGGTGACGGTCAGGTCCTGTGTGAAGGTGAGCTTGTCGCCCGGAACCACCTTGTAGGTGTTGATGTCGATGGTGGTGCCGGCCCGGTCCTTCCAGACGCCGGCGGCGGTCTTCGCGACGTTCAGGTCGCCGGCGACGATGGTGCCGGGAGCCGCGGTTGCCTCGGCGTTCCAGTTGGCCAGCGATCCGCCGCCGCCCAGCAACAGTGCTGCGCCTACGGCGATGGCTGCGGTTCCCTTGATCAGAGTGCTGTTCTTCATGATGTGTCCCCTCAGACTTTGCTTACTTGGGTGGAAGTTGTCTTGCTGGGAACAACAATGCACAGCCAAACGCAGGAACATATCGCGAAAAAAGGCAAAGAAAGCTCAATTTATTTGAAAGTTAAACTACGGCCTGAACAGGGCTTTTATCGGTTGCAGCTCCGCAGCGGGCTTACAGCGAGGGCCCGGCCGCCGGGAGGGCCAGCTGCTCGGTGATGATGCGGGCGGTTTCCGGGTCGCCCAGGATCCGGAAGTGCCCGGCCGTGGGAAGCGCGATATTAATTGCGCCCGGCAGGACGCTCCCCTCGGGGATGTGCGGATCGAACGGGCCGTAGATGGAGGTGATTCTGCTGTTGATGGCTTCTTCGCGGGCCAATTCGAGGGTCAGGGCATTCCGTGGCGAGAACATCCGCAGGCTGGGCAGCAGCATGTACCTGGCGTAGCTGGAGCCGGAAAAGGGGGTGCATACGGTGATCATTTTGCTGATCCGGTGCTCCGGGTCCATCATCAGCATCGCGTACTTGCCGATCAGCCCGCCTTTGCTGTGCGCCACGATGGCGGCGTCACGCAGCCCCGCCTCCTCGATGTGCTGGGCCACCAGCCGGGCCGCCGCCGGGATCTCCAGCTTGTTCCGCTGCAGGACCGTGACTACGTGGACGGGGTGGCCGGCGTCGTGGATCCGCTGGATCAGGGGCAGCATGAACTGCCAGTTTTCGTACACCCCGGGGATGATCACCACGGGGTTCCGTGTGCCCTGGTGGAAAGAACCGGGCTGCACCCGGGACAGGACGCCCTCCACCTGGCACATGGCCGCATACACATAGTCCTGCACCCACCACAGCGCCTTCTGCAGCGGGCTGGTCCGAACCCGAGTCCCCGTTTCACCCATGTGTCGAGGATAACCGCGGTCCGGCGGGTACCCACCAATGCGGCCGGCCAAACTCCCCCCGCTGCCCCATCAGATCGCGTTGCTAAAACCGCCGTTTGGGGACCCGGTCCGATAGGGCAATGAGAGGGTCAGAAAATCTGCGGGTGTTCGGGGCGGAACCCGATGCCGATGAAGCGGGCTGCCGCGCGGTGTATCCGCGGGGCGAAGGCGCGCAGAACCCACTTGGCCGGCCGGGGAACGAAGGAGCGCCGGCCGGGGCGCCGGGCAATGGCCCGGTGGCCCAGGCGTTGGATGCGCTGCATTTTCCGGACAGGTACCTCCCGCCGTTTCTGCACCGCTGCGAGCGTGTCGTCGCGCACCTCGCTACGGGCGAGCCCGGGGGCGACGGCGTTGGCGAGTGCCACGGCATCCTGGATGGCGTAATTGACGCCGACGCCGAACATGGGCGACATCGCGTGGGCCGCGTCCCCAATGGCGATGAATCCGGGCCGGTGCCACGTCTCCAGCCGGTTGATCTTCACGGACAGGAGTTTGATCTGGTCCCAGTCCACGAGGCTCTCCGCGGGGACGGCCAGGTGGGAAGCCGCTGCACCGATGCGGGCACGGAACGCCGCAAGCCCTTCGGCTTTGATGCTTTCGAAGCTGTCTTTGCGGATGATCATGCCGGATTGGTAGTAGCTGCCCCGGTCCAGGGTCAGCACCAGGCCCTTGCCCGAAACGTATCCGAGCGTTGGCGGAAGCGGGTCGCGGGGTTTGGGCAGGTGGAACCACAGCACGTCAATGGGCACGCCCGACCCTGTTGGGTAGAGCCCGGCGTCGTTCCGGAGCGTCGATCCGCGCCCGTCGGCGGCCACGGTCAGGGGCGCGTGGATTTCCAGGGCTCCGTCAGGATCCGCGGCCCGGACACCGGCCACGCGGCCGCCGTCGTGAAGGACTTCATCTGCCCGTGTGCTCATCCGGAGCTCGAACCCCGGGAGCGCCGAGGCCTCGGCCGCGAGGAAGTTCAGGAAATCCCATTGCGGTGCGAACACCAGGAAGTTGTCCGGCGCCGGCAGGGTGCCAAAGTCTGCGATCGTGAACCGCTCTCCGTCGAAGACCGCGTCCATGGTGGTGATGCGGGTCAGCGGCAGGTCCAGGAACCGCTCCAGCAGCCCCAGCTCGCGCAGGAGCGTAAGGGTGGACGGGTGGATGGTGTCACCGCGGAAGTCGCGGAGGAAGTCGGCGTGCTTTTCCAGGACCGTGACCTGCAGGCCAGCCCGCGCGAGGAGGTAGCCAAGCACCATACCGGCAGGGCCTCCCCCGGCGATGACGCAGTCCCGCTTGATGCTCCGGGGAGTGTTCATGCGTACAGTGTCCACCCACCACAGCCCGTTGCCCTATCAGATGGAGTCCCTAGGATGCGGTTTTGGGGACTACAAGTGGTGGCGCAAGTCAGTAGTTGCGGCGGTGCTTCAGGCGGGGAATAACGACGGCGAACACGGCCGCCGCCGCGAACCCCAGGATGCCGGTGGCCGAGATCCCCGCGCCCAGCGATGCCACGGCGGTCACCCCGGAGAGCAGCAGCGGCCCGCCCGTGGAGCCGGCGTCGGCCATGAACCGCCAGAGCCCGAGGAACTGGCCGCGGCCGCGGTCCGGCGAGAAATCGGCCCCCAGCGTCATCACCAGCCCGGAGCTGATGCCGTTGCCGAACCCGATCAGCAGCGAGGCCAGCAGCAATCCTGTGAACGAGCCCGTCAGCGGGATCAGCACCAGCGCCGCGCCCATCAGCAGGGTGGACGGTACGGCCACGAACTGCCGGCCCTTGCGGTCCATGAGCTTGCCGGCCGGATAGAACACCAGCATGTCGATGGCCCCGGACAGCCCGTAAATGAGCGAAGCGGACGTGGCATCCATACCCAGGTGGTCGGCCCACAGCGGGATCACCACCTGCCGCGAGGAGCGGAGGGCGGACAGCAGCAGGATGCCGATGCCCACCGAGAGGAAGACCCCTGCATGGGACACCGCAACGCTCCGGAGCGTGGGCTGCGGGCCTGGTTTGCCTCCGTCGGACGCGTGCGGAGCGGCCAGGTCCGGGATGGTCAGGGACAGCAGCGCGGCGGCCGCCATGGCCACCACACCCACCCAGTAGGCGCCGTTGATGCCGCCAAACTGCATCACCGCAGCTCCCAAAAACGGTCCGATGAACACGCCGATCCTGTTCACGCCGCCCAGCGTGGACAGCGCCCTGGCCCGGAAATCCACCGGCACCGCCTCGGTGAGGTACTTTTGCCGGGCCAGGCCAAAAACGCTTCCTGACATCCCGACGACGGTCATCGCCACGGCGAGCAGCACCAGGCCGTTGGGCGCAAGGGAGGACAGCCCGGCAGCGGCGAGCGCCAGGCCGGCGGCGACGGACGCACCCACGATGGACCAGCGCTCCCCGAACTTCAGCGTGACAAGCGAGGCCGGCAAGTTGAAGAACCAGGATCCGAGACCCATCAGGGTAACGACTAGGGCAGCTACAGCGACAGTGGCGCCAAGGTCGCGGGCGGTCAGGGCCACCACGGGAAGGATGGCCCCCTGCCCCAGGCCAAACAGCAGGGTGGGGCCGAAGGCGGCCACCGCAATGCTGCGCAGGTTGAAGGGCTGGGCGCCACCGGGGGAAGTCATCAGATTTATCCTAGGGCTGTCCCCTCCTTCGCCGGCGCGCAACGTCGCCCCGCGCAACAGAAGCTACTGCCGGGGCCGGGGTGCGGCAGCGCGGACCTGCCTTCCAGGGGCAATTACTCCGGGGGGTCACAAACGGCCCGCGGAGGAGTACATTTCGCCTTAGGGGTGCTGTTCCGCGCCCCCAGCCAAGGGGAGGTCAACGTCATGGGTGAAGTGTGGATCCGTACGCTCGGCAACGGGCTGGTCCGGGCAGACAGAGCCACGGAAATTTCATCCACCCGCGGATCCCTCCACGAGGACCAAGGGTATTCGCTGAAGGTCATCGTGGACGGCAAGGGCCATGTGCTCATTGACGACGCCGACCTGCAGGGCTCCCTGGGTGATCGGCTGGAGTATGCCCGGCACATGGAGGACGCCCTGCTGCTTGCCATGGATGAGGCCCGCGAGAACGATGCCTCAGTGGTGGTGTCCTTCGAGCCTGAGCGGCAGCGCTGGTCCGCGGCCCCCGTGGCGGTGTTGACCGGAAGGCTTCCGGACCAGGCTGGCAGGGTTCCAGAAGCAGTGGGCTGACCCGCGGTCACAGGATCAGCATCGAAGCCGCCGGTAATAAATTCGTCAAAGTGTTGCGTGCATCACATTCAACCCCTACTCTGTATGAGGCTGATGAAAACGGCCACGCAAAAAGCTGCAGCGTCGCAGCCAATGCCGGGGAAGGCTTTACATCTTGAACTCTAAGCTCCACATTGTTGTCCGTATTGATCTCGACCACGCACGTGCGAAGGTGATTGCAAAGGGGCATATCACCGTCCACAGCGTCAATGCCCTTTATGTAGTCGCTAAACGGGCCAACTCCTTGAGGGAAGGGCTTGACCTGGAGCTGGACATCTCGCAGGCCTTCGTGGATGAAGCCGCACTGAAGATGCTCCGTACCGCGTCGGCAACCCGACATCTGCCCACCAGGATCGATCCGCTCCAGGCACCCTGCACCATCAGTGTCCTGGCACCGCGCCGCAAGGTTCCCGCCGCCGCCACCCGCCTGGCCGCATAGCGAAGACCCTGGCACCACAGAGCCCATGCATCGGGCCCGCGTGCCAGCCATTCCTGAAAGTTCCACCCCTCGCCCTGTCCCCTTGCCGCTGAACCCACACATACGGGTGGCGGCTCCGGACGGGGCGACGTGCGTTAAAGCGCGTACCCGAGTGTGTGATGCCATATCGCGCAAGAGTCCTGGGAGCCGCGGACGCACCCGCCCGCGGCTCCCAGGGGACAACCCCCGGACACGCGCCTAACCGGTAACCCCGGTCAGCTCGTTGGGCACTGCCTGCAGCGTGCCGGTGCCGGTGACCTTCCCGGTTTCGATGTCGACGGCGTGGATGGCCTTCGACGCCGGGTCCGTCACGTAGGCGGTGTGCCCGTTGACGAACAGGGTGGGCCGGGGCTGCTGCCAGTCCAGCGGTTCCTCCCACGGCGCGGTCACCGGGAAGACGTTCTTGACAGCCGCCGTTGCGGGGTCGATGACGTGCAGCGCGCCGTCCGTGCCGAGTACCAGGGCCTCGCCGTGCGGACCGCGGCCCAGGGAACGGAAGCTGTAGCTGGTGCCCAGGTCCACGAAGGCCAGGGATTTCGTCTCGGTGTTGATCAGGGACACGGTCTCCGGCCGTTCCAGTTCGGCGTCCTTGTCCTGCTTGTAGTCGCCCAGGGTCACCGGGGATTCCTCCGAGCCGGCCTGGTTGCCGATCCTGCCGTATTCAGTGGGGCTCTCCAGTTTGGTGATGGCGCCATCGGCGTAGATCAGGACGCCGGTCTGGCATCCGATGACCACTGCCTCCCCGGCTGCCGTGGCCTCGCCGTGCACTCCCGGGCAGTCCTCATTCCGGGCGATTTCCTTGCCGTCCCGCATCCAGCACCACTATTCCGGGCCGTTCCTGGTCGTTCCCGAGGGTGAGGACAAGCTCACCGTTGGCGAGTTCGACGGCGACGCCATGGTGGGCTTCTTCGGCGCGGTGGGTTTCCACCCGGGGCTGTCCGGAGGCCAGGTCCGCGGAGTTGAAGACGGTCACCTCGCCGGTCCCGTCGCTGAAGAGGATGGTCTTGCCATCGTGGCGGACCACGTGGCCGGGCTTGGTGGTGGGGAAGACGATGTCCGTCATGGCCGGGTCCTGGGCGTAGTGCCTGCCGCCGTCGGTCCACGCCCCGGTGTCCAGGACCTCGAATCCCTTGGCGGTGGAGATGACCACGTGGCGGCCGTCGCCGGCGGGGTTGATGCGGTTGAACCCCTCCATGGGAAAGTCGGCCAGCACCTCGAAGGTGGCGGGGTCGAGGACCTGGATGCCGCCGTCGTAGGTGGTGACAAGGCGCGGTGCTGCCGAGTCCACGGTGGCGGCCTGGGTTGGCGCAGGGCTGGCGGGGCTTGAGGCGGCGGTGCCGCAGCCGGAGAGCAGCAGGCCGGCGGCGGCCAGCACCGTCATCAGGCGGACGGGTGCGGTGCGGTGATACATGGATGGTTCCTTCTTTATGGGTGGGGAGCTCCGGGAGCGGAGCCCAGGTCTGTCTGGTGACGCCGGGTCAGGCCAGGGCCTGGGTGATGCGTTCGGCGTTGGTGCGCATCATGCCCAGGTAGGTGCCGGCGTCGGACCCCTCAGGGCCCAGGGATTCGGTGAACAGCGGGACCACGGCGATGTCCTCGCCGGCCTCGGCGGCCAGCACCTCGGCCAGCCGTGCGGGCTGCGACGAGTCGGCGAAGATGGCCCGCACTCCGGCGGACCGGATCTTGCCGGTGAGGTCGGCCAGGTCCGTGGGGCTGGGCGAGGCGAGCGTCGTGCCGCTCGGGATCACGGCACCCACCACCTCGAAACCGAAGCGCTGGGCCAGGTAGCCGAACACGTGGTGGTTGGTGATGATTTTTCGCTGGCCGGGGCCGATGCCGGCGAACCCGGCCTCCATGGCCGCCTCCAGTTCCTGCAGTTGCCCGGTGTAGGTGGCCGCCTGCGAGCGCACGGCGCCGGCGTCGGCGCCGCCCACGTGCTCACTCACTGCCGCGGCGATGGCCTCCGCGGCCTTGGCCACGCGGGAGGGGTCGGTCCAGAAGTGCGGGTCCGGAGCGCCCTGTCCGGACTGGGTGAAGGAGAGGGGCCCGACGGCGTCCAGCACCGGCAACGCCGGCACACCTTCGGCCTCGGCTGCTTTCACATGGTTGAGGACGTTCTCTTCGAGGCCGCCGCCGTTGTGGATGATGAGGGCAGCGTTTTCGATGCCGGCGGCCT
Source organism: Pseudarthrobacter sp. SL88 (assembly GCF_026672455.1). NCBI lineage: Bacteria > Bacillati > Actinomycetota > Actinomycetes > Micrococcales > Micrococcaceae > Pseudarthrobacter > Pseudarthrobacter sp. SL88. The sequence continues at coordinate 857,166 of NZ_JAPPRD010000001.1, read as the reverse complement.
GCCGGGCGGAGATGCCGAATGAGTGCGGGTCGGCGTTGGCAGCCATGAGGACCACCACATCGGCCTGCTCCCCCACCACGTTGCGGGTGATGTCGCCCAGGATGTTGGTGGTTACCACCACCGTGGGGCGGTCGGCGGCGGCGGCCGAGCATCCGCCCAGCGCAAGCCCCAGGCCTAAGCCCAGCACCAGGAGCGCGCCCAGCCGGGCCGGCCAGCCTGATATTCCTGCACGATTCCGGCCTGCAACCAGGTCCCGCCGCGTGGCCAGGCCCCGCCTCACAGTCCGGTCTCCAGCACAATGTCGGCAGCAGGAACGTCGAAGCTCCGTGCCACCCGCAGGCCGTCCGCGTAGTCGATCTCGTGGACCGCGGAGCCTGCGGGGTCGCTCACGTAGGCCCGGGAGGTGTCCACCAGGATCCGCGGAGCAGCGCTTCCCGGGGTGGAGGCCGCAAGCAGCGGAACCTGTGCATCAACGGCCCCGGTTGCAGGGTTCAGGGTCAACAGTGATCCATCGGCAGCAACAGCCAGTACCCGGCGTCCGTCGCCCACCGCGGAAGCGGCAACCACCGGAGCCGGTGTGGGCAGGAACGTCCACTTCCGTTTGGCGGCATCAAGGTGCCACACCCCGGCGTCGCCGGCCGGCCCGGCCAGTTCGTTGGACCCTGGGCGGTGGTCCAGGTGCGCGGCCGGCGGGCGGCCCGCGGCGCCGTCGGGATACGGAATCTTCTCCGCGCTGAAGGTGCCGGCATCCTCAGTGACCAGCAGCGCCCCGTCCGAGCATCCGAACACGATGCCCGCCCGGGTGGCGGCGTGTCCGGCCAGGCCCGGGCAGTCCTGCCGGCCGAGCACCGCCGAATCGCCGGCGTCACGCACTTCAACACCGTCGGCGGCAGCGGCACCGGCTGCCACGGATGCCAGGAAGTGGCCCCGGTAAGGCACCACCACGCCGGTGTGCGGGGAGGTGGTGATCCGGGCCGACTCCGCCAGGTTGCCGGCGTCGAGATCCTTGTGGCGGTACACGGCCGCGTACCCGCCGGACTCCGAAAACACTGCAATGGATGTGCCGTCGCCGGCCACTGCGCCCGCGTCCGGAACCTGGAGCAGGCCCACGGACCCGGGCTCGGCGCTGTAGTAATGCTTGTGCTCGCCATGGTCAACGGTCCAGGCGCCGGTATCGAAAACCTCCACCCCGGTGCCCGTGGCCATCAGGGCGTACCGGCCGTCGCGGTAGGCGGCGGTGACCGGACTGTCGGTGCCGGCGGCGGACGTCGCGCCGGTGAGGAGCGAAAGCAGCTGCCCCTTCCCCGTGGCTGAGTTGACGGTGAGCAGGCCCGTTTGTGGTTCGGAGTTCTCCTGCGCCCCGGCGATGTAGCCGTGCGGTTCAGCGGTTTCCGGCGCTGAGGCCGCGTCCGGGCCGGGCGCGGCGCAGGCGGACAGCAGCAGGGGCAGGCCGAGCAGGAGGGCGGCGGTTCTAGGCGTAGTGGTGCGGGGCACGGGTTTCCTTTTCCGGGAGTGGGGCGGGGACGACGACGGCGGCGGCCAGCGCGCCGGGGCGCGGCTTGGTGCCGCGGGTGGCGGAGTGGCAGAGGGCGGAGGCGAAGTAGGACAGGGCGGCGACCAGGGCGATGGTGGCGCCGGCGGCAGTGGACGCGTACCAGGAGATCCACAGTCCGGCCACCACGCTGGAGACGCCGATGAGCGCACTGAGGGCCATCACCGTCCCCACCGACCGTGCCCACACCAGCGCCGCCGCGGGAGGGGCGATCAGCAGCCCGAACACCAGGAGTGTCCCCACCACCTGGAAGGAGGCAGCCACGGCAACGGTGACCATGCCCAGCAGTACGGCATGGGTGAGCCGGGGCCGCAGCCCCAGGCTTGCCGCCTTCTGCGGATGGAACGTGGCCGCCGCCAGCGCGCGGTGGAAGCGTCCGGCCACGGCCAGCACCAGGCAGCCGACGACGGCGAGCAGCGCCACGTCCTCCATGCCCACCGCCAGCACATCCCCAAAGAGCGTGGCGGTAAGGTCCACGGCGAAGGAGCCGGAGGCGGACACGATGATCACGCCCAGCGAGAGCATCGCCACGAACAGTAGCCCGATGGCGGTGTCCTGGGAGACGCGCCGGTTCCGGGTGATCGCGGAGACGCCGGCCGCCGTGGCCGCAGCGCTGAGCGCGGCACCCAGGAGGAGGTTGCCGCCCAGCAGGGATGCAATGGCAATTCCGGGGAGCAGCCCGTGGGACATGGCGTCGCCGAGGAAGGCCATGCCGCGCACCACCACCCACGTGCCCACCACGGCGCAGACCACAGCCACCAGGCTGCCGGCCAGGACGGCGCGCTGCACGAAGGAGGCGCCCAGGGGTTCAAGTATCCATTCCATCGCCGCCACTGTATCTTAATAAGAATCATTATCAATAAAGGAGCAATATGGATGCCATCAGGTTCAGCAACGTGGGGTACGCCTATCCGGACCGGCCGGTGGTGACGGGCGTCTGCCTGGCGTTCGCGCCGGGGACACATGCCGTCCTGACCGGGCGCAATGGCTCCGGAAAGTCCACACTGCTGGCCATGGCCGCCGGGATCCTGGCTCCGGACAGCGGCACCGTCACCACCCAGGCCCGGCCCGCCTACGTCATCCAGCACATCGAGGCGCCGGACACCATGCCCTGCACGGTGCGCCAGGCGGTGGAAATGGGGCGTTGGCCGCACCGCCGGGGACGCCCGCTCCGGGCCGCGGACCGCCAGGTGGTGATGGACAGCATGGAGCGGATGGGGATCACGGAGCTTGCCGGACGGCAGTTGCGCGAGCTTTCCGGCGGACAGCGGCAGCGCACGCTGATTGCCCAAGGGCTGGCGCAGCAATCCCCCATCCTCCTGCTCGATGAACCCACGGCGGGACTGGATGCCGAAGCGCACCGGCTGATCAGGGCCGCCATCAGCGATGAGCTGCGGCGCGGCACCACGGTCCTGGAGGCCAGCCATGACGCGGCGGACATCAGCCGGGCCGGCCGCGTCATCCGGCTGGAGGGCGGACGGGCAACCGAAACCACTATCCTGTGAATTTTTGTCATACAGATGACAAACCGTGATGCGTTTATGTCATGAGTGCGTAGATTTATCCTTCGGTCCTTTGTAGTCTGGTCGTGTCAGTGCTTGGGGGGCCGGCAAAATCAGGGATGAATTTGCCGGGCGGACCGGGCAGGAAACTCGGTCAAAGGCAAGGTCCCAGCGCATGAATACTCCGTCCGCACGCGTCCGCAAACTCGCAATGTTCGCCTCCGCCCCCGTCGCCATCCTGATCGCCGGAGGCATGGTGTGGCAGGGTTCCCAGGCCGCGTTTAACGCCACCACCCGCAACGCCGGCAGCTCGTGGAGCACCGGCAGCGTCACCCTCACCGACGATGACAACGGCGCCGCGGCATTCACCGTGGAAAACATCGTTCCCGGCCAAACAGGCCAGAAGTGCATCGTAGTGACATCCCGGTCCAACGTCCCCGGCGAGGTCCGCGCCTACACGCAGAACCTGGTCACCTCCAAGGGCCTGGAGAACCGCATCTACTTCGACCTGGAGCAGGGCACCGGCGGCTCGTTCAACGACTGCACCGGTTTTACCCCCACCGCCAACCAGGTGCCGGAACTTCCGCTGTCCCAGCTGGCAACGGTGAACCGGGACTTCGCCACCGGCGGCGCCCCCTGGGACACGTCCGGAACGCCCGGCGAAAACCAGAGCTACCGCGGCACCTGGCGGTTCGACACCACCGGCATGTCCCAGGACGAGGTCAACGCCCTCCAGGGTGCCCGGGTCAGCATCGACCTGGTGTGGGAGCTGCAGTCTGACAACGCCCCCACCACCCCGTAGTCCGGGCCCGGCAACAGCATCGCGGTGAAGCGGGAGAGGCCCGGGTCTTCCCCGGGTCCCTCCCGGGCAAGTGCAGTGTTTTCGGCGGACGGCTGGGGGATCTTCCTGGCCTCAGTGGCATCCCGCCTGTATCTGGGCATCCTGCTGAGCCTTGCCCTTTTTGCGGTGCTGCCGGCCCTGTTCGGCTGGCACGGCACCGTGGTGCAAAGCGGTTCGATGGAACCGCACATCTCCCCCGGCGACGTGGTGCTCGCCTCGGACCTGGACCCGGCACAGCCGGTGCCGCTGGGCCGCGTGGTGCAGTTCCGCAGCCCGGCCTCGGCCGAACCCAGCGGCGTTGAGAAGACCCGGCTGCACCGCATCGTCACGGCAAATGACGACGGAACCTACGTCACGGCCGGCGACGCAAACGCGGATGTGGACAGCACTCCCCTGACCCGCGGGCAGATCACCGGGCAGGCTCGCCTGCTGGTGCCCGGCGTCGGCCTTCCCGGCCTGTGGCTGGGCAGCGGCAATTTCCCGCCGCTGGCGCTGTGGTCCGTTGTCACCCTCGCGGCCGTGGTAGCCGCGGTCTTCGGCGGCGGCACCCGCGGTCGGGATCCCGGCCCGGGCACGTGCGGACCCGCGGAACCGGGCGGGGACGGCGACGCCGGTGGCGGAGACGGCGGCGGGCAGCCCGAAACGGACGACGACGGGCCCTCCCCCGCCGCGAAGGCCGGCACCGCCGTCGGGATCATCGCAGCCCTTTCCGTAGTGGTGGTGCTGGGCGCCAGCGTCTTCTCGTCAGCGGCGTTCACCGCCACAACGGCCAACGCTGCCAACTCGTTCGCTACCGCCGCGGACTGGTCGCCGCCCTCGGTCACCCTCGCGAACCCCGGCCCCACTGTCCGTGGCACCGTGGTCCTCACGGCCGAGGCCGCGGACCCCGAATCCGGCATCCGCACAGTCGCCATCCAGTACGCGGCCGCCGGCAGCAGCACGTGGACCACCCTCTGCACCGCTGCCTCGGCTCCCTTCTCCTGTGCCTGGAACACGGCCACGCTCCCGGACGGCCAGTACAGCCTCCGGGCCGTGGCCACGGACAACTCCGGCCTGAGCGCTGCCACCCAACCCATCAGCACCGCCGTAGCCAACGCCTTCTCCGTGGTCCTCAACGATCCCGGCGAGGTGGTCCGCGGAACCACGCCCCTCACAGCCGCCGTCAACAACCCGGGCGCCGGCCTGTACACCGTCCGCCTTGAATACTCCGCGGCAGGGGCCAACAAGTGGAGCACCCTCTGCCTGAACCTCCTGTCCCCGTACAACTGCGCCTGGACCACCACCATGTTCGCCAACGGCTCCTACGACCTGCGCGCCGTGGCCGTCTCCGGCCTGACCACCACGTATTCCGCCACGGTGGCGGACGTCCTGGTGGACAACGCGGCACCGTCCGTCACCCTGACGGACCCGGGTGCCACCATCCGCGGCACCGCCACCTTCGCGGCGACGGCTTCGGACGCCGATTCGGGTGTGGCGCAGGTGCAGTGGCAGTACCAGCGCGCGGGCACCAGCACGTGGGTTGCGATGTGCGCGGTGACTGACATTCCCTTCTCCTGCCGGTTCGATACCACCGCCCTGGCCAACGGCACCTACAACTTCAGGGCCGTAGCCACGGACGCCGCCGGCAACAGCACCGTTTCCGCTGTCGCCTCCAACCGGACCGTGGACAATACCGTGGCGTCCGTGTCCATGGAAGACCCCGGCGAGTACCTCACCGGGACCGTCCCCCTGACGGCATCGGCCAGCTCGCCGGCCGGCATTACCAGTGTGCGGATCCAGTCGGCGCCGGCCGGAACCGGCACCTGGACCACCCGGTGCACCGTCACCGCCAGCCCCTACACCTGCGGGTGGAACACCACGGCGGTGGCGGACGGGCTGTACGATTTCCGCGCCATCCTGCTCGAGCCCTCCGGCAGGGAGGCCACCTCCGCCACCATGGCCTCCCGCCGGGTGGACAACACCCCGCTGCGCGGCGCCGACGTCCAGGCAGTCAACGGCACGGGCACCGCGGGGCGCTTTGATGCCGGTGACGTGCTCACGTTCACCTACAGCCAGCAGGTCACCCTGGGCTCGGTCACAGCAGGTTGGAACGGCTCCACCCTCCCCGTGACCGTCCGCCTCCGCGATGGCAACCTGCTGGGGCTGGGAAACAGCGCCGACACCGTGGACATCCAGCGCACCGGCGGAACCGTGAACCTCGGGACCCTGAACACCAAGGGCAATTTCATCAAGAACCGCAAGACCGCCACGTTCAACGCCACCATGGCCGCCACAACGGTCACCGTGGGCGGCGTCCCCCGGACCGTGGTCACCGTGACACTGGGCACGGTGGCCGGCGGCGCGTCCTCGCTGCGCACCTACGCCACGCCTGCCGCCATGGTGTGGAGCCCGACGGCGGCCGTCACCTCACCGGCCGGCGTCGCGTCCTCCACGGCGCCCGCAACAGAGACGGGCGCGCTGGACCGGGACTTCTAGCTTCCCGCCGGACCTCAGGCCCCGGCCGTCTCCTCGGCCGGGGCCTGGGCGTAGGACGCCGACACCCGCCGGTAGACGGGAGTGAGGAAGGCCAGCAGCGCGGCCACGATCATGACGATTCCGGCCACCAGGAACACCAGGGCGATGCCCCGGGACGTCCCTTCGCCCAGCAGCGGCGCCAGCTGTGCCGCCCCTTCACCGGACCGTGCGTACGGGATGATCCAGAACTGGGCGATCGGTGCGATCAGGAAGGCCGTGATGGGGGCCGCCGCGGATTCGAAGGCCATGGCGAACCCGAACACCCGGCCCTGCTTGTTGAGCGGAACAACCCGTTGGATCACGGTCTGCTCGGCGGCCTCGACGCAGGGCACCAGTGCCAGGTACAGCCAGATTCCCACCACGTACAGCCAGGCCCATTCCCGGATAGTGAACAGGGCCCCGAGCGCACCCATGATGGCGACGGCGATCAGCAGGGTCCGCAGCGGATTGGCGCCGAGGCCGAACTTGCCGATCAGGGCACCACCCACAATGAATCCGGTGGAGCCCACGGCGAAGAACACGCCCCACAGCTCCACGGGGAACATCTCGAGCCCGTACGGGTCCATCAGGGCCATGTAGACGCCGCCGATGAAGTTGTTGAACGTGGAGAAGATGATCAGTGCGAACAACCCGGCAACGGCCAGCACGGCGGCTATGGAGCCGCGGAGGTCGAAGCCGCCCTGGGCGTCGCTGGCTGCCACATTGGTTTCCTCGGGCAGGCGCAGGGTCAGCAGGTGCAGGAAAGCCAGGGCGGTAAGGACCACGGCGATGGCAATGGTCCAGCCCATGCCCAGGAGTCCCACGGACAGCCCGGACAGTACCGACGTCACGATGAAGGCAAGTCCCTGGACCATCCCCACCATCCCGTTGGCGTTGGCGCGCCGGTCCGGCTCGATGAGGATGGTGACGGTGGTGGACAGGGCCACGTTGCGCATGTTCTCCACCACCGCGCCCACCAGGATGATCAGCGTGAAGACCCAGAACCAGGGCTGACCGAGGTCCAGCAGGCCGGCGCCGGGTGTCAGCAGGAACATCACGCCGGACAGCACGAACATCACCAGGGTGAAGGCGGCGGCGAACCGCATGATGGCCAGCTTCCGGTAGCGGTCCACGAAGGTGCCGAAGCTGATGCTGGAGAGGGCGATCAGCAGCATGTAGGCGCCGCCCACCACACCCGTGGCGATCACGTTGCGGGTTTCCAGATAGACCCAGAACGTGAGGGCAAACCAGAGGTAACTGGTGGTGATGTTGGCCAGTGCCGTGTTGATCAGGATCCCCGCGAAGGTGCGCGAACGCTCCGCAGGGGTTCGTAGGGACGTGTCGACTGCAGCTTCCTGCCCGGACATGGGTCCCAGTCTACTGAGAACCCGCTGCCGCGGACATGGCTGCCCCTCCCCTGCCTTGCGGGGCTCCATTGCTCCAGGCACCGGCGCCCATTCAGGCCGCCAGTTCGCTGCGGCGGAAGCGCAGCTCGCGCAGGGCGCCGTTCAGTGGCGATCCGGAGAAGGGCAGAGCCTCCAGGTTGACTCCTTCAGCCGCCCCGAGGGCCATCTGGTTCGCGGACTTCGCAGCGCGTGCAGGGAGCCCGATGTCGGCTGCGAACTGCTCCCAGTGCCGGGCTTTGAGGTTCCTGACCCGGCCGCCGATGGGCAGGGCCAGGGTGTCGTCGCCGTACACCAGAGTGCAGGGAACGTCGTAGACGGGCGACACAGCCCACGCTCCGGTTTCCCCTTGGAGGACTGACATGTTTTTGGCATGCAGGTCGCCGTTGCCGGTCAGCCAGGCGAAGACGCATTGCAGGTACAGGTTCCGGACGGCAACAGCCTTGGCCTTGCACACGCCGGTCAGCGCCAGGATGGCGTCTTCGGCACTGACGGCATACTTGGACGACGGCGGCAGGTTGAGGACCTGGGCAGCATCCTCGAGTGCCAGGCGGGCCAGGCCATCCTTTCCGGTCCGGTCGAAGCGCTCCACCAGCAGGCCCTGTAATCCGTTCCGGTCCGTGACAACGGTGCCCTTTGCCACGGGGATCCGCAGGGCCCTGGCCGCGGCAAGGTGTGCGGCCTCGTTGGCCACGAGGTGCCGGTGGCGGGGCGGGTCCAGCTTGAGCAGGTAGCGGCGGCCCGCGAGGGAAAGAGGGGTGGTCAGCATCGATGCGCTGGCCTTGGCCTGGACCCCTGGAAGACCGTGCGGATCGACGGCGTCCGCGAGCGCGGCAAAGTCAAGTGCCTCCGGATGCGATGCTTCCGCCAGTGCCGGAGGTTCCACTGGGTCCTGGCCGGCGGCGACCACCTGGACGTCGCCCGGGGTGTCGGAACCAACCGCCAGGAGCAGGCTGAGTTCGTCCCCAAGGCTGGTTTTGATGGCGTCCTTGAGTACGGTCAGGCGGTGGCCTTCGGGCAGCAGGCCGGCGAAGAATGCGGGAACAGCGCCGCTCGGCGCTTCAACGGGTGCGTCCGTCAGCGGCAGTGAGTGGGATACGGCAGCCCCGCCCGCGGCCAGGTACGCGGGGGTGTAGGTGAAGACGATCCCGCCGTTGACGCCGCGGTTCAGCTGTCCCGCAAGTACCCCGGCTTTGTAGACGTCCGCTTGGGCGACGAATTTGAGGCGCGCCAAGTCCTCAGTCATCGGCGGTCCTGAGGTGCAGCCCCACCGCGTTGGCCGCTGCGACGACGGTGGTCAGGGACGGATTGCCCGACCCCGTTTCGATGGCGTGAATGGTGCGGGGTGAGGTTCCGATCAGGTCGGCCAGCGTGCCCTGCGTGATTCCCGCTTCTTTTCGGGCGCGCCGGATGCCGGCACCTATGGCTGCCACATCCTCCACACTGGACCCCTTCGGAAATATATTGCAGATCAATGATCCTGCCAGACAAATTCTGACTCACTAGCGTGTATTCCGCAAGATATTGCCGATTTCTTCCTTCGCCGCCGCGGACGCACCTGACCTAACGTGCCATCGGCAATATCCTTCCGATTCTCCACCACAGATCAGACATAGGATTGCTGCCATGAGGATTGCCGTTGCCGGTGGGACCGGGACCGTGGGCCGCCATGTGGTGGACGTCGCCAAGCAGCGCGGGCACGGGGTGGTGAGCCTGAGCCGTGCCGGTGGAGTGGATTTGGCAACCGGCCGCGGCCTGGATGAAGCCCTGGCCGGCATCGACACGGTGATCGACGTTGCCGGCATCAACAGCACGGCCACCAAGAAGGCAGTGGACTACTTCACGAACGCCTCACAGAACCTGCTGGCCGCGGAAGAGAAAGCCGGAGTGAAGCACCACGTGGTGTTGTCGATCGCAGGCATCGATAATGCACGCTCCGGCCTCTACGCCGGGAAGCTGGTGCAGGAGGACACTGTCCGGCATGGGGACGTGCCATGGACCATCCTTCGTTCCACCCAGTTCCACGAGTTCGTGCCGCTGGTGGTGAAGGTTGCCTCGGCAGGGCCGGTGGTGGTGGTCCCGAAGATGTTCACCGCCCCGGTGGCAGCCCGCGAGGTGGCCGAGGCCCTGGTGGACGCGGCTGAGGCCGGCCCGCGCGGGCGGCTCCCCGATCTCGGCGGCCCGCGCACCGAGCAGCTCGCCGGCCTGGTGCGGAGCTACCTGCAAAAGACCGGCCAGCGCAAAAAGGTGGTGGAGGCTCCCTTTCCCGGCCCCATGGGCAAGGCGATGCGCAGCGGTGCGCTGATCCCGGCGGCGGGCGCCGCCGTCGGACGCCAGACGTTTCAGGAGTGGCTGGACGGGCTGCCCCGCTGACAGCGCACCTGCCCAGGCCGGGTCAGCCCGGTTGGCAGGACTGGGCGGGCCCGTAACGGAACCAGTCCGGCAGGGCGGCGGTAAAGGCATCCCGGACGGCCGGCGTATTGGTGACAGTCCAGTCCACGCGCCCCTTGACCTCCACCTCGTTCTTGTCCCATTCGAACCAGTTGATCATCTTCAGCTGCGGGAATTCGGTGGCCAGGTCCGGGCTGAACAGCTGCTCCCACCAGGCACGCTTGATGTCCAACTCGGCCGCACCGCCGGCGCCGGGAGCGAACAGTGCCGCGGATTCGGGGATGGCCACGGGTTTGCCGTGCTCCTGCCCATAGACGTGGTAGAAATCCGTCAGCAGGCTGTCGTCACCGTTGGCGCCCACGTAGTTGCCGGTGAGCTGGTCCGTGAACTTGTTGGCCTCGGGCAGTTCGTTCTCGCCCCACGGATACTTTGCGCCCCAGTGGTAAAGGGACATGCCCACCCAGTCCACAGCGTCGTCGCCCGGGTAGTACGGTGCGTAGGAATCGTCCGCCATGGTGACGGTGCCGTCGCCGTCAGTGTCCAGGGCGGCGAAGTCCGCGGTGTCCCGCTTGGCCTCGTACTGGCCGCCGGCGAACGGGTAGCCGCCGCCGTAGTTGGGCGCCCACATCATCGAGGAGCCCGGCGCCGTCGCATGGATGGCCTTTGCCATCCGGGTGAACGCGTCCACGTACGCAGCGGGCTGCTGGGACCACGGGTACCAGGAGCCGTTCATTTCATGGGCGAACCGGACCATCACGGGAACGCCGTCGTCGTTGAACGATGCCAGGTCTGCCGCGAGCGCGGCAACGGCCTCGTCTGTGACGGCGCCCAGGCCCTGCATGGGTTCAAGGGTGAGCAGCATGGTCTGGCCGTCGGCGCGGATCTGGCTGACCGCCTGGTCCAGGTGCGCCTTCTCCTCGGCCGTGTACGGGAATCCCGCGAAGGACACACTGACGGCAGGTTTGTGGCCCAAGTCGGCGGCGTACTGGGACAGGGGCTTGGCGTTCAGGTCCAGGTTCACGCCAAAGAGCGCGCCCGACGCCGACACCTGGCTCTTGCGGTCCGGCACCTCGCAGCGCGGCAGGGAGGGGGTGGCCTGGGCAGCGTTGTCCCGGTCCGCCTGGTCACGGGAGGCGAGCCCGTTGGCGATGCTGGCAATGCCGATGCCGGCCGCTGCCACGGCGATCACCACGGGCAGGGCGAAGTCTTTGAGCGATGAGGGCCTGAACCGGCGCCGGGCGGGGTCCTTGGATGGGGTTTCTTCACCGGACATGAAGGGGTGGGCCGCCTTTCTGACCTGCGGTTTTACCCCCATCCTAGGGGCTGGCCCGGCAACCTGCCCGTCAAACAGGTGGTGCGGGACGGCAACGCGGCGAAAGTAGAGTACCCACTACTCGTGTTCCCTTTACCGGCGCCGCCTACATTCGAGGGAAGCCGCACATCACCGCGCGGCACGGAGCGTATTGGGGGAACAGGTGACAGCACAACCGGCAGTTGGCAGCAGGCGCATGGACCGGCCGGGGTTCCTGCTGGACCTGATCAGCGGCGCGGACACTGACCTGGAGTCCGTACAGCGGCTGGCGGACAGCGCCGCTGTGGCACTCGCAGGATCAGCAGGAGTGCCGGTGGACGCCGCCGCAACCCTGACGCGGGCAGGAAACCTGCCCGCCACGGCCGGCAGCGCCACCCTTGCCTACAACGTGGCGTCGTCCGAAGACAGGTACAGCGACGGGCCCATGGCGCAGGCCGCCGCCTCCGCCGCGTCGGTCCAGGTCACGGGGGACAACTCATCGCAACGGTGGGAAGCGTACCGCCGCCGGCTGGTTGGCGCCGGATATGGAACGGCCCTTGCCGTTCCGCTCGCCCTGGATCCCCGGTCGTCCTGCGCACTGGTGTTCCTTGGTCCCGCAGGGTTCGAATTCACGCCGGAGCTGGTGGGCGAGGCCACCTGGTTTGCCGCCGTCGCGTCGCAAAGCATGAAGCTGGCCCTAGAGGTGCGCAGTGTGCGGTCCGCCGGTGACAACCTCAAGGCGGTGTTGGAGAGCCGGACCTCCATTGATGTTGCGTGCGGCGTGATCATGGCGCAGAACCGCTGTTCCTATACGGACGCGTTCGGCAAGCTGGCCGGCGTCTCGCGGCAGCGGAACCTCAAGGTGCGCAGCGTTGCGGAGAACGTCCTCAAGGCGCTGCCCAGCGGGTCGCCGGCCACCCGGTTCGAGCCGCCCGCGCTGGCGTAGGGGGACGGAACTTCACATCTAGTGCCGGGCTTTGGCCCGGATGACTCCGGCGGCCAAAAGCCCCACGGCGCCGAGTAAGGCCAGCATGCCGCCAAGTGCTGCAACGTATTCGGTGATGCTCATCGCGTCCACTCCCTTTCCGAACTGCCTGATGAGCCCAACGTACGCGTCAACAGTCAAGGTTCCCCGAAGGATCGCCCGCGGGTTGGGTCAAGATTGGTGCAGACCAGAAGGCCTGGCTGCCCGCTGACGCACTGCATGCCTCGCAACGGCCCACAAACTGGTGCGGGCAATCCAGGTCCTGGCCGTCGGATGACGGCAGCCTCACACGCATGGCGGACCGCCTAACCCGCAACCGCGAACATGGCGATCCCCACAGCCACCAGCAGGACTATGCCGAGGAACACGAATCCCTGGGCGGTTCCCTTGGCGGCACCGGGCATCCGGCGGCGGCCACGCTTCCTAACAATTATTTCAGCCATGCACCGAATGTACGGTCCGGCAATCCCCCGCACACGAGAAGTGCGTACTTGTCTTGGTTGATTCCACTACTCGATTTAGCACCTGCCTGTCGCCGTCATGCCGGGTGCCCGCAGCTGAAACATCCAGCCGGGAGCGCGAATCAGACAGTATGCTTCAACAACGTTGACGTAACCGGGGCATGGCTGGGGGCACGATGCTGTTCGACTGGGGAGCCCGCTACTTCCGCACGCTCGGGAGGAGGGGCCGCACGGTCCTGTTCCAGTTGCCGCTGACCGGCACCATGCTGCTGGTCATCCTCCTGGCATCGGTCCTGCACCCGGACCTTAAGTGGTCCGCGGCATTCGTTTCCTCCCTGGCTTTCCACGCCGTCCTGCTGGCCGCGTGCGCCGCCATCCCCTGGGACCGGCTGCCGGAGCGGGCGGTCCTCGCCATCCCCGTGCTGGACTGCCTGGCCGTCGGGTTGTCACGGGAAGCCGGCGACCAGTACTTGTCCGTGCTGAGCTTCCTGCTCGTATTCCCGGTGGTCTGGCTGTCCCATGGCCCGCGCCGCGGCGGCGTGACTCTGGCGGTAATCGCGGCCATCCTCAGTGTGGCCCTCCCGCCCATGATTCTCGGTTCGGGCTTCACCAGCGCTTCGTTTATCCGTGCGGTGCTGCTGCCGGTCATCCTGGGCGCCATCGCGTTCACCACGTTCGGCGTGGCCAACGCCCTGCGCCTGCAACGGCACCGGCTGGAAGAACGGGAGGCGGAGGTCAGGGAACTCCTCGCGGCCAGTGAGGACCGGGAACAGCTGCTGGGCACCGTGATGGACACCGTCAGCGTGGACGTGTGGGCGCTTGACCGGGAGGGGCGGACCATCCTCACCAACCGCCACCACGGCAGCTCGCCCGGCGGGGCGGCCCAGCAGGAGCCCGCCCCCGCGGAGGCGGACAGGCTCGTCTTCGGGATCGACCGTAAGGAACTCCTGCCGCCTGAACAGCACCCCCGGGCACGCGCGGCGCAGGGGCAGTCCTTCACCGACGAGCTCGTATGGATCGGCACGGCCAACAGCCAGCGTGCCTACTCTGCCACGTGCCGCCTCATCCCGGGCTCCGACGGCCGGCAGGTGGGTGCTGTCCTGGCCCTCACGGACGTCACCGCCCTGGTGGAGGCCCTTTCGGCCAAGGACCAGTTCGTGGCCAGCGTCTCCCACGAACTGCGCACGCCGCTGACCTCGATCCTGGGCTACCTGTCCATCGCCATGGACGAGGAGGGGCTGGACCCGGAACTGGAGCACTGCCTGGAAGTGGCCAAGCGCAACGCCGAGCGCCTGCTGAACCTGGTGGCGGACCTGCTGACCATCGCGTCCGGCACGCTCACCGTCCGGCCACGGCCGGCGGATCTGGCGGAGGTTGCCGCGCAGAGTGTGGACGCCGCACAGCCGCGGGCCGCCTCCGGCGGAGTCACGCTCAGCCTGGAAACCGAGGGGCCCGCACCGGGCCGCTTCGACCCGGACCGGCTGGGCCAGGCCATCGACAACCTGGTCTCGAACGCCATCAAATACACACCGAAGGGCGGCACGGTGACAGTGCGCGTGCGCAGCGAGAACGGCTACCTGGTGTGCGAGGTGGCTGATACCGGCGTTGGCATGACGGATGAGGACCTGGCGAACGCGTTCACGCGCTTCTTCCGGACGGCCAGCGCCCACTCGTCAGCGATTCCGGGCGCGGGCCTCGGCCTCGCCATCACCCGGTCCATCATCGAGAACCACCGCGGCAGCGTCACGCTGGCCAGCCGCCACGGCCAGGGGACCACGGCAAAACTGACTCTGCCGGAGTCGCACGCGGTGGAAGGATCCCCCGCCGGCACGAGGTAGCAAAAGCCAGGCACGGGAGAGGCCGGGCACCCGGAATAAAACCCGGCACCCGGCCTGTAGCCGAAACAGCGCTGCAGCGTCAGCCCTGCTTAACGAGGGCAGCCTCTAGGTTGATCTTCACCTTGTCGCTGACCAGCACTCCCCCGGCTTCCAGCGCGGCGTTCCACGTCAGGCCGAAGGCCTTGCGGCTGATCTCGGTTTCGGCGGAGAAACCGGCCCGCGTGGCCCCGAACGGGTCCACGGCCACGCCGGTGAATTCAACCTCCAGTTCCACGGGCTGGGTGACGCCCTTGATGGTGAGGTCACCGGTGAGGGTGTAGTCCTCGCCGTCGCCCGTGATGGACGTGCCGCGGAAGGTCATCTCCGGGTACTTTTCGACGTCGAAGAAGTCCTCGCCCTTGACGTGGCCGTCGCGGTTGGCGTCGCCCGAGTCGAAGCTGGCGGTGGCCACTGTTGCGCGCAGGCTGGAGTCCTGCAGGGAGTCACCAACCCGGGCTTCGGCCTCGGCCTGGGTGAAACGGCCGCGGACTTTGCTGATGCCTGCGTGCCGGACACTGAACCCGATCTCGCTGTGGGACATGTCCAGGGTCCACGTCCCGGGGGTCAGTTCCTGGGGAAGAGTCATGGCCAATCTCCTCTTGTTCGAAGGTCTGCGGGCACGGGCAGCCCGCCGCCGGCGTGTGCCGTCGTGGCCAGCCTATTCCCCGCAGCGCCGCCTGGGCAGGGCCGATGGGCCATAGTTCATCTGCCGGCTACCGGGCGGTCACCAGTTCGCGCGCCTTCCCGGCAGCAGGCGTGGGCGCAGGGCGTACGACGGCGGGCTCCAGCCTTTGGTTTGCCCAGCGGCGGATGGGTGCCTCCACCAGCCGCGAGGAGGCGAACGCCAGCACCACGGTGAGGACGGCCGCCAGCCCGACGCGGAGGGACAGCGACGGCACGAGGGGCAGCAGCAGGAGGTAGACGGGAATGTGCCAGAGGTACATGCCGTACGAAAGTTCGCGGCCGGGCCAGGCAAGCCAGGGGTGGCTGAGGACCCGGCCCAGGAAGCCGGCCGGCTGCAGGACCAGTGAGCCGATCAGCACCGCTGCCAGCAGCGAGAGGGTGGTGGGACCCGCGGTCCAGAACACGGTGAACCAGGTGCCGGGCGTGTCCGGTTCCTTGAGCAGGAACAGCGCTGCCACCAGCACCGTCCCCGCGGCCGGGGCACCCCAGCGCGCTGCGGATACCAGGGCGGCGTGCACCCGTGAGCCGTTGCGGACGGCGGTGAACAGCAGGGCGAGGGCGCAGCCGATCAGCAGTTCGTCGGCCCGGGTGTCCGGCCCGTTGTAGAGCCGGTTCAGCGGCGCGCCGGACGTCACCAGGGCGAAGCGTTCCAGCACGAAGGCGGCGGCGAGTCCGGCCGTGCCCCACGCGGCGGTCCGCAGCTTGCAGTACCGCAGCATGACCAGGAGGAGCACCGGCCACACCAGGTAGAACTGTTCCTCGACGGCGAGCGTCCAGGTGGGGCCGAGCGTCTCACCCGCCATCGAGTCGCCGAACGCTCCCACGTGCGCGAAGTTCATGACGTAGGCGGCGGCGGGAAGGATGAATCCTGCCTGGCCACCCCAGCCGGAAGCGGGGAAGACGAAGCCGACGACGGTGATCACCGCGCACAGTGCCAGCAGCGCAGGCCACAGCCGGGCCAGGCGTTTGGCGTAGAAAATGCCCATGCGGACGCGGCCCGTCGCGAGCCGCTCCTTCATGATCAACAGCGTGATGACGAAGCCGCTGAGGGTGAAGAAAACGTCTACGCCGATGAAGCCGCCCGGCATCTGGGCGGTGAGGGTATGGAAGAAGAACACACCCACAACGGCCACCGTACGGAGGCCGTCCAGGGAGTGCTTCCGCCCTGAGATGATGCTTGTTTGGTGCCCTGTTTTGTGCGCTGTTTTATGCGCGGACGCGCCCTCCGCAACCGACAAATTTCCACTGCTTGACCTAAGAACCACCGAGCAAGCATATATAACGTTTCGGTAACTAGGCTAAACGGAGGCTGGGAAAAGCCTCCATTTATCACCCCGGAAGGAAGTAACCGGAGACGTCCGCGATCAGGTGCGTGACCCCCGCCGAGCGGTTGAACAGGGCCACTCTTCCGAACTGGCCAAGCGGGGTGGTTACCGAGTTTGCGACGATCTGGCCCTTGTCGAAGTTGACGCTCGAGATATCGGGACGGGTTGCCGCCATCGGGTATGCGGTGGCAAAACCGTTCGACGTCGCCTGGGCCACGGTGAGGTTCAGCACCATCGCGGGGGCACCTTCGGGAATGCCGTGTTCCCGGGCAGCCTGGAAGGACGTTGCCTGGTCCGGAGCGAGCGGGTATCCCGAGCGGGTGTCCAGGAAGCGCGTCGGGGCGGCCAGCGGCTGGAAGGTGCCACCCGCCGTCGGGGTTCCTGACAGGTAGTAGCCGGAGACATCCGCGATCAGGTGGGTGGCCCCGTTGGAGCGGTTGTAGAGCATCACCTTCCCGTCCGGCCCCACCGGGACGGTCACGGAGTTGGGGATGATCTGCCCGGCAGCAAAGTTGATGTTGGAGGCGTCCGGACGGTTGACCCCTGAGGGATACGCGGTGATGAAGCCGTTGGATTTCGCTTCCGCCACCGTCAGGTTCAACACGACGGCTGAGACGGCGGCTGGCAAGTCGTGGGCGCCGGCTACCTGGAACGCCCGGGCAGTATCGGGTGCGACGACTGTGGTGCTGCGTGTGTCCAGGAACCGCTTGGGGTCAATTGACTTGAAAGCGCCAGCCTCTTTCACCTCGCCCTCGCGGTAGTAGCCCGAAATGTCGGCGAGGAGGTGGGTGGCTCCTGTGGACCTATTGAAGAGCGTCACCTTGCCGTCCGCGCCCACCGGAACGGTGACGGAGTTGGCCACAATCTGGCCCTTGTCGAAGTTCACGTTGGAAGCATCCGGACGCGTGGTCCCGGAGGCGTAGGCGGTCACGAAGCCGAAGGACCGGGCTTCGGCCACTGTGAGGTTGAAGACCACTGCGGACACCTTGGACGGAATGCCGCCGCGGCCCGCCACTTGGAAGGAAACGGTGGAGTCTTTGGCCACGATGGAGCTGGTCCGGGTATCCAGGGCACGGAACGGGGTGACGGTGATCAGCGAGCCCGCCACAGGCGAGTACGTGGCAGCGAATTTGTAGGTCCACCGGGCTGTTGCACTGGCCCACAGCGAGAAACCGGGAAGGGCCCGTGCTGAGACAGTCACGGTTCCGGAGCCGGGGTGGGGCCCGGCGGCCAGCACGGTGCCGTCGCGCACGTACTCCACGCCCCGTGACGACGGAACAATCACGGTGTCGTCAGCCGTGCCGTCCTTGTCCGAGAATGTCACCGCTGCGGGAGTGACGGTATTGGCGGGCAGGTCGGCGGCTGTGATGGCAAGGGCCTTGGCGGCATCGGCCAGGCCAGCACCGCAGCCTACGGGGCAGCCGCTTCCCTGAAGGGGCCGGGCCGTGGCTTTTAGCCTCGCTTTGACCATGTCGGGCGTGTAGCCCTTGCCAACCTCGACCATAAGCATGGCCGCGATAGCCGAAACGTGAGGAGCGGCCATGGAGGTGCCCTGCAGCAGTTCGTAGGCTTCGCCTTCAGGCACGGTGGATCCGAAGTTCGACGTGGAGACGATTCCGTCCCAGGCGTCCGCCGTCATGTCGCCGCCGGGTGCGGTGATATCGACGGCCGCCCCATAATTGGAATAGGGGGCGCGGCTTCCGTCGGGTCCGGCTGCGGCCACGGTGATGACGTTCTGGCAGTTGGCTGGGCTCATTTCAGCGGCCGGGCGGGCGGAGTTGCCGGCTGCCACCACCACTGCCGTGCCGGCATCATGGGCAAAGTTGATGGCGTTCTGCTCGGTGACGGAGCAGGCGGAGATTCCACCAAGGCTAAGGTTCACCACGTTGGCGCGGTTCGGGTTGGCCGGGACGCCGGCCACTGTGCCGCCCGCAGCCCAAATGATCGAGTCGGCCACGTCCGAGATGTAGCCGCCGCAGGGGCCAATCGCGCGGATAGGCAGGATCTTGGCGGCGGGAGCGGCGCCGATGATGCCGTCGCTGTTGGCGACCGCCGCAATAATTCCGGCCACGTGGGTGCCGTGCCAGGAGGAGCGCGACGCCGGGGAGCCGGCTTCGCACTGGCCGTCGCCGGCCCAGTCGCCCTGGTCCTGCGGGTTGGCATCGCGTCCGTCGCCGTCGCGGGCCCACTCCGGGTTGGACATCATGTCGTAACCCGCGAGGACGTTGGGGGCCAGGTCCGAATGATAGGTAATGCCGCTGTCCACTACGGCCACCACGGCGCCTTCGCCGCGGTTGTGGTCCCAGGCGCCGGACACCCGGATGCCGGACGGGTCGTACCAAAGACCCCACTGGGACCCGTAGCCGGGATCGTTGGGGTCCGCCGCGGTGGCCTGGACGATGGTGTCCGGCTCGGCGTAGGCCACGTCAGGGCTGGAGCGGAGTGCCGCAAGGAACGTGTCAGCGTCGGCGCCCTGAAGTGATTTGCCGGTCTTCACCACCTGCGCACCGGTTGCGGTGGCCCGTACGTACTGGGCGGCAGTGCCCACGCGGCCTGCAGCTGACCGTGCTGCCTGGGCTGTCACGGCTGCTTCGGAAGCAATGTTTCCGCGGCTCTTGAGGCCCACAATGAACTGGTCAGTTGGGGCCTGTGTTGAAGCGGCCCGGGGACTCGGGTCCCTCATGGTCAGCTCGGCTGCCGTGGGCTGCTTGGTGGTCTGCGGTGGCTCGGTGGCTTGGGCGGGAAGGGCCGTCAGGGCAGCACCGGCGAGTACGGTGACCAGCGTGAGGGCAGCGGCAGCAAAGGGCCGGGGGTTGAACATGGGCGGGCATCCTTGAGACGGGCGCGGGCCACGAACAAGGGGGCCTGGCGCGGACAGCCGGGAATCACCAGCTGACCCCCGCCCTGATTATAACCATCGAGTTGACGATTGGAAGTCTTGCCGGCAGTCAGGCTTCGCCCGGGCCAGGCTCGAAAGGTCCGCCGGAGTGGTCTCTCTCAGCCAGAGTGCCCGCCCGACGAGCCATGTGGGGGTCAACCTTGCCGCATCTCACGCAGTGCCGGCGGAAACCGCCATCCGTGTCCGTGTCCACGTCCGCCAGCCAGTGATGCCCCAGATTCAGCCTGCACATAAGTGCCCGCAACATAGCCCGCCCCGTCCCTACGGGCCTTGCCAGCCGGCGGGAGCGTGTGTCCAGCTTCCGCCCCAGTCGTCGATCCTCCGGCATCTCGCGCACCGTCTGTAGCGGCGGCCGTCCTCAGCGTGTTCCACGTGCCAGGCATGGCGGATGTTCAGCTTGCACAACAGGGCCCACAGCACAGCTTCTCCTCCCGCAGGATTCCGGCGTCCGCCCCTGCTCACATTATGTTCGCAAGGGGGGCTCGGAAACAGAGTCCCCGATACGCAGGAGTTGTCCGTCCCCTAGGGCCGGCTACCGGCTCAGGGTGTGCAGGCGGTCCCGTGCCGCGTGCTCCACGAGGATGGGCACGAAGTCCCGGACCCTGCCCCGGTCCAGTGAACGGTGCTCCTCCTGGACCACGTCCTCGATCACTCGCCGGGACACGCCCGGATGCCGTTTGGCAAGCCGGTCCACTACCGCGGACAGTGCCCGCACCTCTTCGCTGACGCCCATCGGCACAGGATCCGGCATCTGCAGTGGCGGTTCAAGACTTGACTTATCCCGGGTGTGCTCAGAACCAGGGCCGGATCAATACGGCGTTCCGTGCCGGGAGTTCGACTCTCACCCATCCGCAATGAGCCGCCCCCGCCCAAGTTCGATTCCCAAATTCAATGTCGACCGCAAATTCGAACTCGATCCGCAGATAGCCGTTGCGTCAGCGAATGTGCGCCTCGAAAATGCAAATGCGAGTCGCCGCGGGCTGACTGGCCCAACGGCCCGAAACAACGGAAGACGTACGACGGCGAACCCGGCCACCGTCGCACGTCTTCCCGCTTTTTCGCGTTGACCGGAGAATCTAAGCCAGCAGTGCGCAGATGTCGGTTACGTCGCCGGTGCCGCTGAAGACCCGGGCTTCAGATCCGTCAGGTTTCAGGGCGAAGGTGAAGTTGCCTTCCAGCAGGAAGATGCCGGGCCGCGCCGATTTTGCCTCGCGCGCGTTCAGCACGATGTTCAGTCCGTTTACCGTGATTTCGGTGGTGCCGTCGGCCTGTACTGTCCCGTGCGTAGTACCGGTGATCAGGAACGATGCTTCTTCTCCTGTCTTGAGGTTCGTAATGGTGACCCTCTGCCCGGGGGAAGCAACCGTAAAGCGGTCCCCAGGGAGTACCAGGACATTTGATTTGCCGGAGACCGTCAGCTGAACTGCGTACTTGCACAGCTGGTTTGCCTTGAAGGTCAGGACTTGGGACGCGTCAGTCGGGGCAGCAGCCGCAGGGCTCATCCCGGCAATTACGGCAAACAGCAGGGCACACAAAACCATCAGCTTCTTCATCAGAAACTCCTTTTCAAATTCAGTCTCGCGCGCAGGCCTGAAAGGAATCGTGGGGATGCGCGCAAGGGAGGGTGCTGGATACTCGTCGTTGAATGTGCAGCATCGGCGGACGTTCCATGAGGACCACTCCGCGGACGGACTGCGGGGTCGGCGCATAGCACGTACGTCCCGCAAACATCTCTTACTCGTAAGTAAGTTCGGCTGTGCATCGTCTGATCGCGATGACTGGTGGCAGGATATTAGCCCGCGATTTCCCGGCACGTGAAGCACGGAATTGGAAAATGGGGGAAATTGCGACCCGCAAGGGGGCTACCCACTCGCCAGTCGATCGCCCGTGACGCCCCGTCCCCGCCCCAATCTCGATTCGCGACTTCGGTTTCGACCCGCAAGTTCGAACTCGATCCTCAGAAAGCTGGTGCGTCAGCGAATGCGCGAGTCGAAAACGCGAATGCGAGTCGCCGGGAGCCGATGGAGCAGTCCCAATGTCCAGCCCCGGGACAGTTCCCAGCCGTTCGAGTCTTGAGGAATTCTTGACGCTAATTGGCGCAGATGTTGAGCAGGTTCCCGCACAGTTTTCAGTAAAGGATGGGAATGCATGGGGGTGCACCTGGGAACTGAGGCCCAGTCAGCCCATACCTGCAGTCGGCGTAAAACCCGATGGTCTCAATGGTTTGGCGGCGCTGAGCAAAGGCGCCGCCAAACGCTCCACCCCAAATTCATAAAGACCGGGGCCGACGGCGGAGGCGGCGGATCAGCGTCGATCCGCAAATAGCTGTCGGCCCCCACGCTTCTTAATCCGCCCGCGCGGCCAGTAATCGCCGTCGCGGCCCTATTCCGCCAGCGCGGCCCAGGACTCCAGGAACTTGTCCGCAATGTAAGCGTGCCCGGCGGCGTTCGGGTGCGCGCCGTCGGCGTCGAATCCCGGGCTGTTGGCGGCCGTGAACCAGCGGCCCTCCACGGCGTCGATAAACGGGGCGTTCGCCGCCTCGGCGCCGGCACGGACGGCGTTGTTCACATCCCGCAGGTCCTCCCCCAGCGGCTGCGGCGCCGACGGCCCGAGCACCACCACCTGCACCCCGGGCCAGAACCGGCGTGCCGCCTCGATGGTCTGGCGGGTTGCGGCCGTGATCTCACCGGCATCGGTGATCTGGGCGTCGTTCTGCCCGCCCTGGAGAACCAGCAGGTTGGGGACGAAGGCCGGGTTGTTGGCCGCGGTCTGCCGCAGCCGGACTTCGTATTCGCCGCCCTGGTCGTCCCGGGCACCGCCGCCCCACGCGAACCCGGTCCCGCCGCGGCCGTCGATGTTGGTGGGGTACCCCAGCGACCCCGCAACGAGGTTCGCCCAGCTCTCGTCCGGCTGGTCGGCGCCGTCGCCGGCCGTGTAGGAGTCCCCCATGATGAGGAGGACGGGGTTCTCGGGCAGCTCGATCTTTGCCGGCCGGCCCGTTGAGGTGGACGTGGGGGCCGGAGCAGGTGAAGCAGGAGCCGGGGAGGCCGCCGGCGAACCGGTGGCCGATACCGCAGGGGTGCTTGCCGCCGCCACGGGAACGGTCCCGCCTGGGTCCCGCGGGCCCATGAGGGCCAGCGCGGCGACCCCGAAAGCCGCAACCGCCAGCACCAAAAGTGCCGCGTACTTGATCCACTCCCCCGCAGGCGCGCCCGGGCGCCGACCGTTTCCCCTCACCCGCAGAATCTTACTTGCCGGCACGCGCCGCAATGGCGCATAAGACGACGCCCGCACAGGAAAGACGTACGACGGCGGCACGCGGCCGCCGTCGTGCGTCCTTCCCTTGCGGTGGTTCAGGCCGTTCCGGACTCAGGCGGGCATCCTGCGCAGGGTGAGGTAGGAACCGACGGCGAGCAGCCCGGTGACCGGAATGGCCCACAGCGTCAGGCCCAGCGCTCCGGTGTCCGTGAACCATTGGCCCACGGCCGGCCATGCCTGCTGGAACGTCACCAGGGCAATGAAGCCGACCAGTGCGAGGCCGAGCGCCAGCAGGACGATGGTGAGCCCCAGGGCGCCGAACCGCTTGAAGATGGTGGCGAACCAGAAGCCGATGGTGAAGAAGAACAGGGTGGCCGTCAGGTAGGTCAGCCCGGCGGCGAACGGACCTGCCGCCCATACCCAGTCCAGGTAGGCGAAGTAGCCGTTGATCCCGTAGCCGCCGGTGGCCTGCTCGAACAGGCCCAGCAGCACGAACACCAGGGACATGCCCAGCCCGCTGACCGCCGCCGCCGCGAGGGAGCCCAGGAAGAACTCCCGCCGCGTGAGGCTCATGGCCTGCGAGAACGGGAACGTCATGGTCATGGCTTGGATGCCGATGGCGAGGAAGTACCACAGGGGTGCCTGGGAACCGCCGCCGGCCTTGACCTCGGTGACGCCGGCGCCGCCGATGATCCAGAAGATCATCATGGACAGCACCCACGAGCCGCCCAGCACCAGCGCCGGCACCCAGATGAACGTCTGGGTGTTGACGAACTGCAGCCGGACTACGTTGAGCATGCGGTTGCGCGGCACCTGGTGTTGCAGGGCTGCGCCGGAATCAAGGGTTGTCATCGCAGGCTTCCTTCCTGGGTATCCGCGTCTGAGGTGTTCGTGCTGGGGCTCTTCGTGCCGGAGCGGCTCGGGCCGGAGTTGTTGGAACCGAAGCCGTCCGCGCCCGGGCGGCCGGCTGACCGATGCTGGGTCAGGCGCACAATGAGTTGCTGCAGTGAGACCGGCGCCAGTTCGAGGCCGTCGGCAACCACCGCGGCGCGTTCGCCACCGTCCAGGCGGCCCAGGAAGGTCACCGATGCCACGCGGCCCAGGCCTTCGCGGTGGATGACTTCCCGGCCGTTCACCACCCGCTCCACAGCGGCGGCGTCGCCCACCACGTTGGTGGCGAGGGCGCGAGCGTCATCGGCCGATTCGTCCATGATGATGCGGCCGTCGTCGATCAGGAGCACCCGTTCGATCAGGTTGGAGACTTCGTCGATGAGGTGGCTGGAGAGCAGGATGGTCCGCGGGACTTCGGCGTAGTCGGCCAGCAGCCGGTCGTAGAAGATCTGCCGGGCCACTGCGTCGAGGCCCAGGTACGGCTCGTCAAAGAACGTGACCTCCGCCCGGGATGCCAGGCCGATGATGACCCCTACGGCTGAGAGCTGCCCGCGGGAGAGCTTCTTGATGGTCCGTTTCAGCGGGAGCTGGAAATCGTCAATGAGTTCGTCCGCCAGGCCCTGGTCCCACCGGGGAAAGAACAGCCGGGCGGCCGCGAAGGCGTGGCGCGGGGTGGCGTCGTCCGGGTATTTCTGGCTTTCCCGGACGAAGCACATGCGGCTGAGGACCCGGGCGTTCTCATATGGGTTTTCGCCGAACACGCGCACCTCGCCGCTGGTGGGCAGGTTCTGGGCAGTGAGGATGGACATGGCGGTGGTCTTGCCGGCGCCGTTGCGTCCCAGCAGGCCGTAGATGGCGTCCTGCTCGATGTCGAAGCTGACACCGTCCAGGGCGAGCGCGTCTTTGTATCGCTTGGTGAGGTTCCTGACCTGTATTACGGAGTTCATCGCGTCCTTCGATCTGGCAGGTTTATGGTTTTGCCGGTTCAGCGCCGGCACCGGTGCGGACCAGGTCCGCGACGTCTTCGGGCCCGAGCCCGATCCTGCGGGCTTCGGCCAGCAGGGGTTGCACATACCGCTCAGCAAAATCGCTGCGACGCTCCTTGAGTAGGAGTTCGCGGGCACCCGGGGCAACGAACATGCCGATGCCCCGGCGCTTGTACAGCACGCCTTTGTCCACGAGCATGTTCACGCCCTTGGCCGCAGTTGCCGGATTGATCCGGTGGAACACGGCGAGCTCGTTTGTTGACGGCGCCTGTGACTCCTCGGCGATGCTTCCGTCCAGGATCGAGGCTTCGACCTGTTCGGCGATCTGCACGAAGAGTGGTTTGCCTTCATCCATCAGGCGACCTCCCGGCCAGTTGGTTACTTACTTGACTAACTAACCATGGAAGTAGTCCGCCGTCAAGACGCAACGTTCCTGTTCAGCCTCCCGGCGCCCGGGCGTTAGGCAACCGTGACCTCCGGGCAGTTCCTAAGCCGGGAAACAGCCACTACTGTCAACAGCACCATCCGGCTATTACGGAAAAGAGGCGACGATGAGCATCGACATCGGAATTGGTAGCAGCCTCAGCAGCGAGGACGCGGCACACTTTGTGGCCACAACGGAAGCAATCACGTCCGCCCTGCAGCAGGTCAGGGAAATCCACTCCGCGTACAGCTGGGTGTGGACGCACGAGATCCGCTGCCGCGGCTGCCACGCCCGCCTCGAGATACCGGTGCTTGCCAGCACCAAGGCCAACGCGGACAAGGCTTTCGCCGCGCACCGGTCGGCGGAGCTGGACGCGTTCCTGGCCGCGGACGGCGGACCCACTTTCACGTGAGAAGACGTACGACGGCGGCGCGCGGCCGCCGTCGTACGTTTCCGTTTGACGCTGGCCGGGTCAAGAAAGCGGCGCGGGGCGGGCTACCCGTCCAGTACCGCGGCGGTGCTGCCCTGCGGCACGACGACGTGGACGGCGTTGCGCTCGATCGTGAAGTCCGCGGGCGTGACCGTGGCGATTTCGCCGTCGAGGTTGACCGGCATGGGCGGGTCGGTGACCAGCCGGACGCGCTGGGTGGTCGCGTGGTGCACGTCGCTGCGTTCCACGAAGCTGCCGTCCTTGAGGAGCCGGGCGATGCGCATGTGTTCGCGCAGCGGTGCGCCGGGGATGGCGTAGATGTCGAGGGTGTGGTCGTCGATGCCGGCGGTGGGTGAGACGGCATTCCCGCCCCCGTAGTGCTTGCCGTTGCCCACGGCCACCTGCAGCAGGTTCTCGAGCTCGATGGCCTGGTGGTCGCCCTCGGGGAATTCGAGGCGTGCCCGGAACGGCTGGTGCCGGGCGTAGGCGCGGACGGCTGCGACGGCGTAGGCGAGCGGGCCGAGGCGGCGCTTCAGCCGGGGGCTGAGTGTTTCGGTGACGCCCACCGAGAGGCCCACGGAGGCGACGTTGAGGAAGGGCTGGCCGTTGACCCGGCCAAGGTCGATGTCCACCACTTTTCCGTCGGCGAGCGCGGCGCAGGCGGCGGGCAGGGTGCTGGGAATCTCCAGGGTGCGGGCGAGGTCGTTGGCTGTTCCCAGCGGCAGGACGCCCAGCACGGTGCCGGTCCCGGCGAGCCGTCCGGCAGCGAAGGAGACGGTACCGTCGCCGCCGCCCACCACCACGAGGTCGTGGTTTTCGGCCATCACCCGGTCAAGGGTCCCGGGCAGGTCCGTGCCGGACAGGATGCGGTGCACGGCGGTGACGGGCAGGCCCGCGTTCCGCAGCGTGTCCACCGCCAGGTCCGGAGCCGCGGCCCCGAGGCGTGCGCCGGCGTTGATCACCACGGCAACGGACCGGGCATCTCGGGCAGCCTTCATGGGCTCCATCCTAGGGTGATGGAGCTGGGAGGACCCTGCATGTGTCCTGGACTCTCCGCGCCGGTGGGCCGGTTGTTGGACCCGTTAAAACCCACGGGCGACGGCCCGTTAGGGGAACCTTCCGCTGGGTACGGATGCGGCAGAGCAGCCCCGCGGAAAGTGATATCCCCCGCGGGGCTTCTCGCGTCGTGGCGTGTCCGCCTGGTCAGTTCTCCCGGTGGGTTTCCTGGAGGCGCTTGATGAACCAGCGGGACTGTTCCGGCCCATAGGGCAGCACGGGGATGGCCTTGGTGGCATCGTCCGGGGTGTCGCGGATGGACTGGCGGGCCTGGCGGACCGCGGTGGTCAGCGTGTTGGCCATGGTCTTGACGAACCCGTCGCTGCACGGGTTGCCGTGCCCGGGGATCAGGTACTCGTAGCGGTGGCGGAGGGCCGAGATGTGCCGGAGCGCGTCCGCCCACTCCTCGGGGAACGAGTCTTCGAAGGACGGGTGGGCTCCCTGTTCCACGAGGTCGCCCACGTACAAGGTGGTGGGAGTGCCCACCAGCAGGTCGCCGTCGGTGTGGCCGCGGCCCAGGTAGAACAGTGTGGCGGTGACGCCGCCGAGGTCCACCAGCACCGGCTGGTCGCGGACGATGGCGTTGGGCACCACGAGCTCCACGTTCTCGCCCTCGCCGGTGGACATCTCAGGTTCCAGCGTGCCGACGAAGCGCCGCTGCAGGTCACCGCGCTGGTCGATCTCGGTGGCGCAGTTCTCGTGGCCCCAGAATTCCGTGACGCCGGCTTCGGCGAACACCGCGTTGCCGAAGAAGTGGTCGTAGTGCGCGTGGGTGTTAACGACGACGAGGGGCAGCTGGGTCTTTTCCCTGACCGCGTCCAGGATTTCCTTGCCCTGGCGTGGGCCGCAGCCGGTGTCGATCACCATGGCCCGTTCGGTCCCGACGATCAGTCCGGTGTTCAGCAGCGATCCCTCGGTGACCAGCACGTAGTTGTCCGCGCCGACCTCAAGCCATTCCGACATTGTTTCTCCGTACCTCCGGCAAAGCAGTGTGCGTTCGTGTAGTCGTCGATTGTACCCATGGGTCCTTGGCTGAGCCCGGGGCCACGCCCGCAGGGCCCCATGCCTGCCGGGGGTGGCCCGGATCAGGAAGTCGCCGGACAAAGGGGAAGGCCCCTCCTAGGAGGGGCCTTCAACGTAGTGATCATTTGTCTTCAGATTATGGTCAGCGGTGATGCACTCCCCCCTTCCCGAACGCCTCTGGCGTCCATCCGGACTATGACAGAACCGACTCTAAAACGATTGCCGCCCGAGCGTAAAGGGGTCGGGAGGAAAAAGTTCATTCAGCGGATATGTGAGTCGGGAAGACCACCACGAGTGAGCGCGCGTTTGGGAAAACACCACCACAAGTGAGCGCGCGTCGGTGGGGGTTAGATGTCGGCGAGGAGGGTGGTGGGGTTTTCGATTGCGTCTGCCACGAAGCGGAGGAAGCCGGCCGCCGTGCCGCCATCGCAGACCCGGTGGTCGAAGGTAAGGGTCAACTCGGTGACCTTGCGGACCGCCAGCTCGCCGTTGACCACCCACGGCTTGTCGATGATCCGGCCCACGCCCAGGATCGCCACCTCGGGGTGGTTGATGATCGCCGCCGAGCCGTCCACGCCGAACACACCGTAGTTGTTCAGCGTGAAGGTGCCACTGCCCAGCTCCGTGGGGGTCGCCTTGCCTTCGCGTGCGACGTCGGTCAGCCGGCGGATCTCCGCGTCCAGCTCCCGGGCGCTCAGCTTCTCCGCGGAACGAACCGAGGGAACCACCAGTCCGCGGTCGGTCTGGGCGGCGATGCCGAGGTTTACGCCGTCGAACCCGACGATCTCCTGGGACCCGTCGCCAGCAGACTCGATCCGCGTGTTCAGCTCCGGGTACTTTTTTAGCCCGGCTGTGACAAAACCGCGCGATGAATGCCAGCAGACCCGGAACTGCAGCCCCGCCGGCCTTCATGCCTTCCCGAAGTTCCATCAGCCCGGTGGCATCCACGTCCACCCACACCGTGGCTTCCGGAATCTCCGACCGGCTGCGGGACATGGTGGCGGCCACTACCTTCCGGACTCCCCGAACCGGCGTGCGGGTGGAGATGGCGAGCCCCGTGCGGGCGTCACGGCCCCGGGTTTCTTTGGTTTCGGCAGGCTCAACCACCGGTGCGGGCTTCGTTTCGACAGGCTCAACCAGCGCGGCGGGCTTGGTTTCGGCAGGCTCAATCACCGGAGCACTGATGGCCTTCTCCACATCGCGGCGCATGATCAGGCCGCTCTCCCCGGAACCGTGCAGCTCCCCCAGGTCCACGCCATGTTCGCGGGCCATCCGCCGGACCAGCGGGGAAATGACGGCCCCCAGCTTGCCGGGGACGCGGGTGCGCAGGAGGGTGAGGTCGTCGGCGGCCTTGTCCGCAGGCTGGGTTTCGGCCGGCTCAAGAACGGAGACGGAAGCTTTTGGCAGCCGCGTCCGCTTGGCAGCAGCGTGGCCGCCCGGGGTTCCGTAGCCGATCAGGACGTTCCCGGATCCGGCCTTTTCTTCTTCCCGGTAGGCCTCGGCTGTCGCCTCGGCCGCAGTCGCCGCGGATGATGCCGCCCCGGGAGTGGCATCGGGCCTGTCGGAGCCGGACGGCACGCTGCTTGCAGCATGGCCGTCCGGCGAAGGGGCGGGGGCGGCATCATCCGTGGTGACCCCAGCACCAGAGGAAACAGGCGTCACCGAGATCAGCGGCTTCCCCACGTCCAGGGTCTCCCCCGGCTTGCCGTGCAGCTCGGCCACGATCCCGGCGTAGGGGGACGGCACCTCAACAGCGGATTTGGCCGTCTCCACCTCGGCGATGGGCTGGTCCACCTCAATCGAATCGCCAACAGCAACGTGCCAGGACACCAGCTCGGCCTCGGTAAGCCCTTCGCCCAGGTCCGGCAGCAGGAACACACGCGTCTCGCTCATAGAAATCAGTTCTCCCACTGCAGGTCGTCAACGGCGTCGAGGATACGGTCCACGCCGGGCAGGTAATACTTCTCGAGTTTCGGCGCCGGGTACGGCACGTCGAACCCGGTCACACGGCGGATGGGCGCGGCCAGGTAGTGGAAGCAACGTTCCTGCACCCGGGCCACGATCTCGGAGGCCACGGACGCGAACCCGTGCGCCTCGGCGATCACCACGGCCCGGCCGGTCTTCCGCACCGACTCGCACACAGTCGCGTCGTCGAACGGCACGATGGTCCGCACGTCGATCACTTCCAGCGAGCGCCCCTCCAGCGCAGCGGCTTCGGCCGCGGCCAGGGCGGTGGGCACGGACGGGCCGTACGCAATCAGCGTCGCGTCGGTGCCGGGACGCGCGACGGCGGCCCTCCCCTCGGAGCCAAGTCCCGCCGTCGCGCCTTGCTCATGAAGGCGGCGCAGCTCGCCGAGGTCCACGGAGTCCTTGGTCCAGTACATCTTCTTGGGTTCCATGAAGACCACGGGATCGTCGGAATCGATGGCTTCGCGGAGCATCCGGTAGCCGTCAGCCACGGTGGCGGGGGTGTAGACCTTCAGGCCTGCGGTGTGGGCGTAGTAGGCCTCGGACGAATCGCAGTGGTGCTCCACTCCGCCGATGCCGCCGCCGTACGGGATGCGGATCACCAGGGGCAGCTTCACGGTCCCGCGGGTGCGGTTGTGCATTTTGGCCACGTGGCTGACGATCTGCTCGAACGCCGGGTAGGCGAATGCGTCGAACTGCATCTCGATCACCGGGCGCATGCCGTTGATGGCCATGCCCACGGCCATGCCCACGATGCCGGATTCGGCCAGCGGGGTGTCGAAGCAGCGCTGCTCGCCGAACGTTGCGGTGAGGCCGTCGGTGATGCGGAAGACGCCGCCCAGCATGCCCACGTCCTCGCCGAACATCAGGACGGAGGAATCGGCGTGCATGGCGTCGGCCAGGGCGGTGTTCAGTGCCTTGGCCATGGTGACCGGCTGCGGGCCCGTGGCTTCGGCGGTTGCCGCGGCGGAGGCGGCGGCCCGGGCCGTGGCGGCGGAAACGTTGCCGTTGGCCTCGGACGAGGTGGTGACGGTGGGGCTCACTTGCCGGCCTCCTTTGAGTCAGTTGTGGACGCAGCGTCGCGGGCGAGTTCGTCGGCGAGCATGTCGGACTGTTCCTTCAGCTGCGGGGTCTGCTGGGCAAAGACGTGGCGGAAAAGTTCCTGCGGGTCCACGGGCACGTCCTCGCTGAGGCCCTCGCGCAGCTGCGCGGCAACCGCCTCAGCCTTCGCGCGGATCCGGACCTCGCCGTCGTCGTCCAAAATCCCCTGGCCGGTGAGGTACGTCCGCATCCGGTTCACCGGGTCCTTGGCCCGCCACTCGGCAACCTCGGCGCTTTCCCGGTAGCGGGTGTCGTCGTCGGCGTTGGTGTGGGCCTGCATGCGGTAGGTGTTGGCTTCCACCAGCAGCGGGCCGGAGCCATCGCGGCACAACGCAACGGCGCGGTCCAGGACGGCGAGGAGCGCCACCACGTCGTTGCCGTCCACGCGTTCGCCAGCCATGCCGTAGCCCACGGCTTTGTGCGCGAGCGACGGCGCCACGGACTGGTGCGCCAGCGGCACCGAGATGGCGTACTTGTTGTTCTGGACGAAGAAGATGACGGGCAGGTGGAAGACGGCGGCGAAGTTGAGGGCCTCGTGGAAGTCGCCTTCGCTGGTGGCGCCGTCGCCGCACATGGCCAGCACCACGGTGTCCTCACCGCGCAGCTTCGCGGCATGGGCGACGCCGACGGCGTGGAGCAGCTGGGTGGTCAGCGGCGTGGACTGGATGCCCACTTTATACTGGAGCGGATCGTAGCCGCCGTGCCAGTCGCCGCGGAAGATGGTCATCACCTGGACGGGGTCCACGCCGCGGGTCATCACGGCCACGGCGTCACGGTAAGTGGGGAACATCCAGTCGCCGTCCGCGAGGCACAGGGCGGCGGCCACCTGGCACGCCTCCTGGCCGTGGCTGGACGGGTAGACGGCCATACGGCCCTGCCGGACCAGGGCGGAGTTCTGGTCATTGACGCGGCGGCCGACGACGAGCTTTTCGTACGCTGCCAGCAGTTCCTTATCGCCGGGCACGGGGTATTCGTGGCCGGGTTCGGTGCCCTGCTCACCTTGGGGCTTGAGCCGGCCGTCCGGGTCCACCATCTCAATCTGGTGCCGGGCCGGCAGCATGTAGTCCTCGGCGGTGATGCCGAACTTCTTGACTGCCTCGGAGAGGGCGTTGTCCGGCCCGGTGTTACGGGCGGTTTCCGGGGCCGTGTGGTTCGCGGAGATCGTCATTGGTCCGTCCTTCTGTTGCCACTATTCCTTCCAAGTATTGACCTGCGGCAGGTTTCGTATCCAGCACCTGCGGGAATCGTGGAGAAGATGCTTCTCGAGGGGTGAAATGGGAGACGATCTGTAAATGTGAGCTGGCTTACGGGAGGGGTCGTGGACGAAATGGCGGCGCCCGGTCGATTGGGGCACTTCCTTCATGCAGGATTACGCAGGGGCGCTCTGGCCTGTGGTTGCGAAGCGCTCGGCAAGGATGGCGAACGCAGAAGCCAGCTCAGGCGGCCCCACCACCTCCATGGGTGCGTCGAACCGTCCAATCGTGGCGGCCAGCGCCGCCCAGGACCAGGCACCTGCTTCAAGGCTGCAGGTGTGTCCGTCAATGGCGGTGACTGTTCCGTCGCCGGCGAACGGGAGGACGCGGTCCGCTGGCAGGTGCAGGATCACTGTTCCCGTGCATGGCCACTGGTTGGCGCTGGATCCTTTGAAGCGGGCGGAGACGAAGTCCCTAAGGTCGCCGCCGGGAAGAGTGCGCGGAGTGAAGCGGGGCCCGGGCGGGGTGCGTGGCTGGATGCGGTCCACCCGGAAAAGGCGCCAGTCGTCCCGGCCCAGGTCCCACCCCATGAGGTACCACCGCCCTCGGGCGGTAAACAGGTGATGCGGCTCAACACGGCGGGGTGGGGCTGGCCCCGGGTCCACCGTGATGGTTGCGCCAACGTGCGCGTAGTCGAACCGGAGGGTCTCCCTGTCGCGGATGGAGTTTGCCAGGACAACCAGGATGTCCAGCGAGATGTTCCTGGGAACGCCATCGGCCGATGGGCCAATGGCGGTCACCTTAAGCGCGTCGAGGCGGTGCCGGAGCCGTGAGGGAATGATCTGGCGGATGGTGCCCAGGGCGCGGATGGCGGCTTCTTCGATTCCGGCGCCCATGGCGGGGGCCGTCTGCAGGGCGATGGCGACGGCGAGCGCCTGTTCGTCGTCGAAGAGCAGCGGCGGCAGCTCGCTTCCGGCATCCAGCCGGTACCCGCCGTCGGGGCCCATGGTGGTCTGGATGCTGTATCCCATCTCCCGCAGCCGGTCAATGTCACGGCGTACGGTCCGATCGCTGATCTTCAGGCGGGTGGCCAGCACGGTTCCCGGCCAGTCCCGGCGGGTCTGCAGCAGGGACAACAGACTTAGCAGCCGCGAGGAAGTGGACATGACATCACCCTACGCTTCAGTCCCGGACAGAAACTGACCTGCACCCTTGCCATGCTGGGTTCATCGGCCGGAGCAGGCCGCAACCACAAAGGAGTACAACCAGCATGCAGACAACCACCCATCTCAACTTCCGCGGCGACGCCCGCCAGGCCTTGGAGTTCTACCAGTCCGTGTTCGGCGGCCACACCGTCCTGAACACCTACGCTGATTTCGGCATGCCGGCGGGGCTGCCGGGTGCCGACAACGTGGTGTTCGGGCTGGTCACCTCGGAGAACGGCTTCCGAGTGATGGGATACGACATTCCCGGTCAGAGCGGGGGCTCCCTTGCCGGCGGCGGGTCCACCCGGCGCGAGAACAACACCACGGTTACAGAGCAGGCCCTGTTCGTCTCCATAGAGTCCGAAAGCCTGGACGAGCTGCAGGGGTACTGGGACAATCTGGCTGCGGACGCCGTCATCGTAGAGCCGCTGGCTGCCTCGGCATGGAGCCCCGGGTTCGGCATGCTCACGGACCGGTTCGGCGTGACCTGGAGTGCCAGCGTCTCCGGCGCACCAAGCCGCTAAGAGGGCACGTCTCGAGGGGGTGGTGTCGCTAGGGCGTCATCCGGTAGCCCACCCCGTGGACCGTCTCGATCCACCGCGGCCTCCGCGGCGTCTCGCCGAGGCGCTTGCGGAGGTTGCTGACCTGGACCTCCACGGCACGCTCTTCCTTGGCACTGACGAAGCCTCCGGTGTTGTACGGCTCGTTGCGGAGCCGGTGGACCAGATCCGCCTTCGTCTGGATGGTTCGCCCGTTTTCCATGAGGGCCAGGAGGATATCGAATTGGCTCCGCGTCAGGATCACGGACCGTCCATCAACGGCGGCCTGCCGGGATCCTTCATGCAGGGTGAGCCCTCGGTGCGAAAAATCGATTTGTCTCTGCTCAGCAGCGTGCATTGATGGTTCTAAAGAATGGCCGACGGCGGGACGCAGGTGAATTGCTTCGTCAGGGCCGGCGTCTGGGGTTCCGTGGTCCTGGTGGGCTGCGGCTGGATCTTCCAGGGTCCGGGGCCGCCGGAACATTGCCCGCACGCGGGCTTTGAACTCGCGGGCCCGGAAGGGCTTGACCAGGTAGTCGTCGGCGCCTGCCTCGAACCCAAGGAGCGCATCCGCCTCCTCGGACCGGGCGCTGACGATGATGACGTAGGCGTCGCTGAAGGTGCGGATGCGCCGGGACACCTCGATCCCGTCAAAGTCCGGCAGGCCGATGTCCACGGTGACCAGGTCGGGCTGGTGCTCAGTCACCTTGGCAAGCCCTTCGGAGGCCGTTGCCGCCGGATGAACGGAGAACCCTGACTGTTTCAACAGGTCGGTCAGGGCCATCCTGTTGGTGGCTTCATCCTCAATCACCACCGCCACGCCGCGCTGCCCCATAAATCTCCTTACGTCGCGGAGCTCCGGCAATGGTCTGATCCGGCATGCCCTCCCCAGTGGCCCTTACTGCTTACCTGACCATCCGCGCACCACAGCGCGGCTGCCTACTCCTGCTTCCTTCCTCAGGTATTCGGCGCCGCGCTGTGCATGGATGGACCGGGTTAATGATGCTTAGTTGATGAAGTCCTTCATCCAGGCCTTCAGGTCTTCGCCGAATTCGACGCGCTCGGACGCGAGGGTGATGACGGCTTTGAGGTAGCTGAGTTTGTCTCCGGTATCGAAGCGACGGCCCTTGAACACCACGCCATAAACCCCGGCCCCTTCACTGTCGCCCGCAGCAAGGGACTGCAGGGCGTCGGTGAGCTGGATTTCATTACCCCGGCCCGGCGGGGTGTTCTCCAGCACACCGAACACGGACGGGTGCAGCACATAGCGTCCGATGACGGCGAGGTTCGACGGCGCTTCCTCCACAGCGGGCTTCTCCACCAGGCTGTTGACGCGGACGTAGTCCTCGCCCTCAACGGCCGTGATGTCGGCGCAGCCGTAGGCGCTGATTTGAGACGGTTCCACTTCGATCAGGGCGATGACAGATCCCCCGGTCTTCTGCTGCACATCGATCATGGTGCTCAGCAGGTCCTCAGCCTCATCAATGAGGTCATCACCCAGCAGCACCGCGAACGGCTCATCGCCAACGTGCTGCTTGGCGCACAACACAGCGTGGCCAAGTCCCTTCGCCTCACCCTGACGGACATAGTGAATCGGGCCCAGTTCGGACGCATCCTGGATGGACTGCAGCCGGTCCTTATCGCCCTTCTGCTCCAGCAGGCGCTCCAATCCAGGGGCACGGTCAAAGTGGTCTTCCAGGGCACGCTTGCTGCGGCCCGTAATCATCAGGACGTCGTCCAAACCGGACTTGATGGCTTCTTCCACCACATACTGGATGGCCGGGCGGTCAACCACCGGCAGCATCTCCTTCGGCATTGCCTTGGTGGCGGGCAGGAAGCGAGTTCCCAATCCGGCAGCAGGAATGACGGCTTTGGTCACAGATCTTCCCTTAGTCATGGGAGAACCCTATAAACGCGCCCGGCAAGACGGCAAAGCCAATTACTGGCCAGCAAAATGACAATCTTCACATTTGCCTCTTTCTCTAACCTGCCAAGCTACTAAAGTCGGTGGATTTTTGCTTGTCAGACGGCATATTTCAATGAGGAAACGCTTTCCACTCATTCACCAGCCGCCTTTCACGAGACCTTAATCACACGGAAAAATGTAGTCATAAAAGCAGTAACATGTTCGCCATGCCGTACGGTTCGCGCGCTAGCGCAGCCGCTCTCACGCGCGTCGAGACGGCCTGACCTGCGGTGATGCTCTCATGCGGCTAAAACCGTCAGGTTACTGAGGAAATCCTGAGAAGTAGTCCACACGTTTACCAAGTCTTGAGCCGCATCCCAGAAAAATCTGAGAATTAGCTGGTTTGCTGGGTTTTAGGGAACCAAGTAGTGCCATTTTGAAAATAGAGTACCCGCTACCCGTGCAGATTTATTGCGTTTGCCTGTGTAATTGGGATTGTCCAAATTTCCGGCCTCCTCCGCAGGGGCCGGGCTCCTGCTGGAGCCGACGGCGGTAGCCAACTCCCTGAGACCGGGTTGGCCCCCCCAGTCCGTCGTCGGCTCCGTCACCTGTCCGACTTCCACGTCGACTGTCAGTTGGATCATCCACCGCCTGCCGGGCCTGTCATCGAAGACAGACCGGCAGGCATTTTCATGCCCTGAAACAACAGGCTGCGGTTCCGCTGCGGCCCGCCGCCGTGGCCCCAGGCCATCCCAGTTAGACCTAGAGGAAAGAACCACATCTTTTGAAGTCCCTGCTGCAAGATACGTATGCACGTCAAATGTCCATGATCATTCTCGCGGGACTGGTGTTGTCGGCTTGCGTACCCTTCGCCGTCCAGTTCTTTTCCACCGGTTACCAGCTGCCCGTCTTCGTGGCAGCCGTCCTTCCCATGCTCCTGGCCCTTGCCCTGATCCTCAGGCCGGGCATCGCCGGACGGGACCGCTTCGGCAATCAGCGGGCCACCGAGCGTCTGGGCGCCCAGCTGCTCCTGTATTTGTCCCCCGTGCTTCTGCTGAACATCGTCTACCCGGTGGTCAGCCCCACCATGGCAGCGGTGGACGTGGACGGGGTGCCGCTGACCCTGGTGGTGCTGGCATCCTCCATCACCGTGCCGTGGATGGCGCAGGCAGCCTGCCTGCCCATCTACCGGATTCTGGGGGACCTCATGGCAGGGCAGGATCTGGCCGCCATCACCCGGCGGTTCTGCCAGTACTGGCCCACCATCTTCCTGCAGACACTTCCACTGATCGCCGCCTTCGCCGTTCCCATGTGGTTGGCCACCGGATGGTCAGCATCGGTAATTCTGCACTACGTGATTCTGTGCGTCCTGCACCTGCTGTTCGTTCAGTCGCTGGTCCTGGCCAACGTGGCCAATCGCCGCGGTCTGTGGGCCTTGGCCTGGTCCGGCTACGCTGCCGCGCTCTTTGTATCGCCCACCACGTGGTGGCTCCCGCCGCTGGTGGGCACCGTCACCCAGATCGTGGCCATGCGCAGCGGACTCCGCCACCTTGGCTTCGTCCAGCGCCTCAGCATGCGCGTAGTGGGCCAGGACCTGGTCCGCGGCATCTTCATGGGAGCCGTCCTGTGGGCTGACAAGTTCGCCCTGTTCGCCGTGACCAAGGGTGACTTCAACGTCGTCGCTGTCTTCGCCGCAATGCTGCCCGCCGTAGTGGCGTACAACTTCTACTTCGTCCAGCTGGCCCCCACCGTGGACAAGGCCCTGGGCCGGCTCCACAAGGACATCGCCGAGGCACCCATCAGCGCACTCAAGGGCAGCTCACGCCGGCTCACCCGGGTGGTTGACAGGTCCGTGCTGCTCACCGGCGCCATCGCCGCGCTGTTGACGCTGACCGTCGCACTGGTGATGGCCGGCGTCGATCCGGCGCAGACAGTGCTGGCGGTGGCAGCTGCAGCGGCATCCTGGGGCTTCATGGTCCTCACCCTTTTGAGCTACGAGCTTGACTTCATTGGCGAAAAAGTGACACCGCAGCTTATTGGTGCCGTTCACCTGGCTGTCTGTGTCCTCGCGTTCATTGCCGGCGGACTGTTCGGCCCCCTGGCCGGCGCGGCCGGAAGCTACCTGCTGCTGGGAGCCGTGGACTTCATCCTCATCGCCATCGCCTGGATGTTCTACAAGCACCACTGGAGCCAGCCGGAATACACACTCTTCTGGCGTCACGCCACCAGCTGGTAACTGCCCGCCCGGTCACCGGCCATAGCTTCATCACAACACCACGCCTGACTTCTTGAAAGCATAAGGGGAACATTTTGTACTCGACACTGATAAGACCAGACATCCTGCCCAAGGACATCCTGCCACTGCGGACCTCCCGGCCTGCCACGGCTGCGGAGCCTGAGTACGAAGACGTTGACGTAGCCATCGTCATGGAGTCCACTTACCCGTTCCTCAAAGGCGGGGTGTCCGCAGTGGTCCACGACATCGTGACCCACAACCCTGACCTGAGCTACGGCATCATCCACATCACCTGGGACTCAAACTCCCCGCTAACGGACCTCTACGGCATGCCCGCCAATGTCCGGTGGGTCCGCACCGTGTTCCTCAGCATGGAAGAACACCGGCAGGATTTCCTTGCGGTATCTGCCAAGGACCTGGGCATGACTCCCCAGCAGCGCGAGCAGCTCTCCCACCGGCTATTTGATTCGCTTTATGCGCTCTCCGAATACGGCGACGTTGACGGGCTGTGGAAGCTGATCGACGAAGGCATGAACGAACGGACCCGACAGTACCCCCTCTGGGCCCTCCTGGGCTCCAGGGAGTTCATGCAGGCATTGCAGGAGCGGATGCCACAGCTGAACCTTTCCCTGTCCAACTCCTTCTGGACCCTGCGGAACTTCTTCTCCCTGGCATATGCCGTCCTCGGCGAGACGATGCCCCGTGCCAGCGTCTACCACGCCCACACAACCGGGTATGCCTCACTGCTGGGCGCAGCCGCAGCACGTGACCACGACACGTCGTTCCTGCTGACCGAGCACAACCTCTACGTCCGCGACACGGTCAATACCCTGCTGGACCGCAACATGGCGCTGTCCATCACGGAGGACGATTACCGCACCTTCGACGTGACCCCTGACCAGCGCGCCTGGATGGCGTGGTGGACCGAAATGGGCCGTTTCTGCTACCCCAGCGCCCGTCTGATCACCTACCTGTACCCCAGCGCCATTACCGAAGCTGCCCGCCTGGGCACCGACATCGACAAGTCGGTGGTGGTGCCCAACGGCATGGTCATCGAAGAGTTCGATGACAAGTACCGTGCCCGGCAGCAGGCGCTGGCAACGATGGAAAAGGAAGGCTCGGACTACGTCTGGCACCTCGTCTACATCGCCCGCGTGGTACCCATCAAGGGACTCCTTGACCTGCTTTCCAGCCTCGAAATCCTGAGGGACCGCGGCTACCCCAACATCCACTTGGACGTCCTGGGCCCCACCGAGCACGTGCCCGAATACTACGAGGCATGCCTCGCAAAGATCGAGGCCCTGGGCCTCACTGACCACGTCACCATCCACGGCACGGTCCACGTGCGGGACATGCTGGACCAGTTCGACCTCCTGGTCCTGCCCAGCTACAACGAGGGCCAGCCCATCGTTATCCTCGAGGCCATGGCAGCCGGTATCCCCACCGTTGGTTCGGACGTGGGAGGCGTTGCCCAGCAGATCGCGGACAACCTCATCACGCCGGACGGGCGCACCATCGGCCCCTGCGGCGAAACCGTCACCCCTGGCGATGTCCACCAGATGGCTGCCGGGATCCAGGCCGTGATCGGCAACCTGGATGAGTACGCGGCCTATGCAGCCAACGCCCGCACCCGGGTCCAGGAGCTCTTCCAAATGCACGAGGTCATGTCCTCGTACAACCAGATCTACCGCGCCCTGGGCGATCTTCCCGTCCTCGACGAAATGGCTGAGCTGATGGACGAAAAGGTCCCGGCAGAGCTGTGAGCGGTGTTGGCGCCTGGATCAGGTACGGCGATCCCATCACCCCGGACCAGCTGGAGTTTGCGGCCAGGCACTACCGCTCAGCCATCCTCCAGCCTTGGGAGACGGACGCGGCAGCCCAGCTGAAGCGGCTCCGCCCGGATATGACAGTGCTGTGCTACAAATGCCTGTCCTCCACCCGCGACTACGAGCCCGGTCCGGTTTACAGTTCAGGAATTTCCTACCAGGAGGCCGAGCAGCAGGGCGGCGGCTGGTTCGCCACCCGGCTGGACGGATCTCGCATCCAGTGGAACGGCTACGGCGGGCACTGGCAGATGAACGTGCTGGATCCTGCGTACCGGGAACGCTGGGTTGAAAACGTCTCCGCAGAGCTGGCGGATTCGCCCTTCGACGGGGTGATGGCTGATAACGACGTCTTCGAGGACTATTACCAGCTGAACCTTCCCATCCGGGAGGCCGACTCCATGGAGGACCTGCGCCACGGCCTCGACCTCCTGGTCCACGCCGCCGGCACGTCACTGAACAGCGTCGGAAAGATACTGGTTCCCAACATTGCCGAGTCACGCCGAATTCCGGGCCGGTGGGCTTCCCACGCGGCCTACGGGGGCGGCTTCGAAGAAGTATGGCTGGGCTATGGTCCTGCCAAC
Source organism: Pseudarthrobacter sp. SL88 (assembly GCF_026672455.1). Classification (NCBI taxonomy): domain Bacteria; kingdom Bacillati; phylum Actinomycetota; class Actinomycetes; order Micrococcales; family Micrococcaceae; genus Pseudarthrobacter; species Pseudarthrobacter sp. SL88. The sequence continues at coordinate 816,839 of NZ_JAPPRD010000001.1, read as the reverse complement.
CTATTCGATCCCGTGACAGCCGAAGCGCAGCTGGGGCAGGTCGAAGGGCCCGGCCTGTCGATCCTGCGCGTCCCCACCGACGGGGATGACACCCATCCCAACTTCACGTACGGGCTGGCGGCCTTCTGGATCTTCGGCGCCGGCCGGGGATCGTATTCGGCAACAGCCCACGACGATTACAGCCGCACCCAGCACATCCCTGAACTCGACTGGAGCCTGGGCAGTCCGGCGGAAGAACCCAAGGGCCGCAACCACGTCTGGTCCCGCGAATTCAGCAACGGCTGGGCGGCCGTGAACTTCAACAAGGACGGCCGCCGCCGGCACAAGGTCAAGGTGCCGGCCGGCCTGGCGGATGCTGCCGGAAACCCGGCCCCGTCATCAGTGGTCCTGCCTGCACAGCGGGGCGTCATTTATCAGCGAGGGCAGAACAATTAGGATTCTCATCACCGGCGGCTGCGGGTACATTGGATCGCACACCATCCTGCGGCTCCTCGAAGCCGGGCACGACATCACCGTTATCGACAACCTTAGCAATTCCTTGTCGGAATCACTGCTGCGTGTGGAGAAACTGACCGGACGGGAGATCGCCTTTGTTGAAGGGGACATCGCGGACAGGTCATGCCTTGAGCGGATCTTTAACCAGGACGATATTGAGGCGGTCATCCATTTTGCCGGCTTCAAGGCTGTGGGCGAGTCCGTGGACCAGCCCCTTCGCTACTACGGGAACAACGTCAGCGGAACACTGACCCTCCTGGAAACCATGGACACCTACGGCGTCCGGAACCTGGTGTTCAGCTCGTCGGCCACTGTGTACGGCGCGAATCCCGAGATGCCGCTGCGGGAGGACTTCCCGCTGCGGGCGACGAATCCGTACGGCCGGACCAAGCAGCACATCGAGGAGATCCTGGTGGATCTCCAGGCGGCTGATAACCGGTGGCGGATAGCACTTCTGCGCTACTTCAATCCCGTCGGCGCCCACCCATCGGGCCTCATCGGTGAGGACCCGCAGGGCCCGCCCAACAACCTGTTCCCCTTCGTCACCCAAGTGGCTGTGGGCCGCAGGGACAAGGTCAGTGTTTTCGGGCATGACTACCCCACCCCTGACGGAACAGGGGTCCGCGACTACATCCACGTCATGGACCTCGCCGCAGGCCACGCTGCAGCGTTGGACTACCTGGCCGAACACCACGGGTTGCATACGTGGAACCTCGGGACGGGCCAGGGCTACTCCGTGCTGGAAATCATCCACGCCTTCGAGGCCGCCTCCGGCACCAGCGTGCCCTACGAAATCGTGGAACGGCGCCCGGGAGACGCCCCCGTCAGCCTGGCCGATCCTTCCAGCGCCCTCCGGGACCTTGGCTGGACAGCGTCGGAGACGCTGGAGACCATGTGCGCGGACGCGTGGCGCTGGCAGCAGCACAACCCGGACGGATACCGGGCGAAGGCCCTGCCTGCATGACGCGCCCGACGGCGTAAGTTACCTGCCGCCGTCGGGCGTTCAGGGAACAGGGAGGTACTTGCGCCCCAGCGTCAGCCATCCGGCCTTGGTCTGGTCCTGGGATGCGTTGGCGAAGCGAAGGGGCACGCCGTTGGACAGAGGATTCACGGCGCGCACCAGAAGGGTGTAAGTGCCCGCGGCCAGCCCGGTGGTGCTGACAGGAGACTTCCACTGGACCGACATCCCCGGCTTAACGGCGCTGAGCTTCCACGAGGTTGCCCAGGTTCGGACCATGTTTCCTGCGCTGTCCACGGCGGCAATCTGCACCGGCCAGTCGTAATAGAAAGGTGCCACCCCCACGTTGCTGACCATGACACTGACATCGCTCTGGCCGGCCACGGTTCCGCGGGTGACGGCGAAGGAGGTCGCGTGGAACCGGTAACCCAGGGACTGGGCCGCGGCGGTGGCGTTGCTGAGTGCCTGTCCCGTGTAGCCGGGGCTGAAGCCGTGCTGGTTCAGGAGCCAGGAGGCGTGGGTGGCTTGCACGCTGTCCGTGAATCTGATGTCGGCACCGCTTTCCACCACGGGGCAGAGCATGGGAGCGTCGAAAATGCAGTGCTGGATTTCGGGCCGGAGTTCTCCGCCCACCGGCTGGGTGAGCCACTTCTGGGTGGCGCCGGCCTGCGCCATTTTGTCCATGAAATGCCACCCGGTACCTGGCAACGTGCTCACTGCGAAGGAGTCGTCGTGGTAGCCCACGTTCAGGCTGCTATTGACGGCGTCCGGGTACCTGACCTGGAGCTTGGTTGTGGTGAAGGCCTTCGTGTAGGCCTGCAACACGCGCTGCTGGGAGGCCGGCGATGCGAGCCAGTTCTCGGAGGAGGCCCACCCGTCATGAGGGTAGGTGTGCCATTCGCCCCAGAAGCCCAGGAGGCCCATCTGGATGAACCCGATCCGCGGATCGCCGTTGTAGCGGGACCCCAGGGCGGCGATGAAACCGTCCATGGCGTCCAGCAGGCGGGGGTCGTCGTAGTTCGGGGAGACGCTGATTCCGCCGTTGCCGTGGTCCCAGTAGGCATGGGTGGCGAGGCCGGAGTTCAGGAGGTATGCGGGGACGCCGGAGGGCTTCCCCGGATAGTCCAGGTAGAACCTGAAGACCGACTGGTGGCCGCGCCCGGCGATGGCGTTCAGCTGTGCTTCAAAACCTGACCAGTTGTATGTGCCCGGTCCGGTCACTACGGAGCTGACAGGCACGTAAAACCACTCCATGGAATGGGGCACCCCGTTGTAACTGCCGGCGTACGGAACGAATCCTGCCAGGGGATTGCTCGCCGGGACAGGTCCGGCGGCCAAGGAAACCCACTCACCCGCCGGATCCGCGGCTTCGGCCGGAGGAACCGCTGATCTGGAAGGAATGATCAACAACACCGCAGCCACCAGGCATGAAACAACAACAGCAAGCACAAGCCGCCAGTGGCTTGCTATTACGCGCGAACGAAACCCCAAAGTATTCAATTGCACTCCCCGAGACCTGGTGGCAAGCACCCATTGAGACCAAGCAGCAAAAACATCCAAGAAACCACGAACTTCTAACGCCACTCCCAGTGCGGCGCTTCAAACTCAGTACTTCGCACTGATCCTAAGCCCAAAGGCAACAGTCCCCTCAGGGATTCCAATATCTCTTTTCGAAAACTTTTGTGCCGAAAAGCCACCCCCTACCCCAAGGCAGTACGCATGACCCCCATGACATCCCCGTCCCACGAATTCAAGACTCCGCCGGTAAGGATGCTTCCTGCCCCCACGGCTCAGGCCGAGCGCGCGGTGGTGGACCACTTGGTGCTTGAACGGCTGAAGGTGGAACTGGAGGACGACCGCGGCTACACCCGCATCTTCGTCGCCGAGTTTGTCCGCTGCCTCCCGGGGAGAATAGAACGGCTGCGCCACGCCCTTACCACCGGGGACTTGGCGGCCTCGTTTGACGCCGTACTGAGCTTGAAGACCTCCAGCCAAATGGTGGGGGCGGAGCTACTGGCCTCCCTGGCCATTGACCTCGAGGCCGAATTGCGCAGCAACGCCACCACGGCGAACCTGCAGGATGGGCTGCCGCAGCTCGCAGCAGCGTTTCTCGCACCAATCCTCCACTGCAGCACAAGGACCAGGGACAGCCTCACGTCCCGTTATCCAGGCCCATCACGCCGCTAAAGCGCCGCGGTACTCCAGTTCACTATTCTTACGGGAGCTCGTTTACAAAGGTTTTTGTATCGCCACCTCCGTACACGGCACAAAACTGTTTCCCAATGCCTACACTGGGAGACGATTTGTAAATGTGAGCTGGCTTACGGCAGGAATTGGAAACGGATGGCGGCGAGGGACGGCCGGGCAGAACCGGTGGAGCTGGACGACATCGACAGGAGCATCATCGCAGAGCTCACCCGGGACGGCCGGATGTCCGTGACGCAGGTGGCGGAGAACGTCCACATCTCCCGGGCACATGCCTATACCCGGATCAACCGGCTCACGTCCGAGGGCGTGCTGTCCCGGTTCACGGCCGTGGTGGATCCCATCAAGGCCGGGCTCAAGTCCTCCGCCTACGTGACGCTCAAGCTCAAGCAGGACTCCTGGCGGGAGCTGCGGGACCAGCTGGGCGCCATCCCCGAGGTGCACCACATCGCCCTGGTGGGCGGCGACTTCGACGTCATCCTCCTGGTCCGCGCCGTGGACAACATCGACCTCCGCCGGGTCATCTTCGACCAGCTGCAGTCCATGCCCGGCGTCCTGGATACCCAGACGTTCCTGGTGTTCGAGGACGTGGATACCCGGTAGGAACCGAGGTTTGCCAGGGGGCCGTCACCACTTTCGACGCGCACATTCGATGTCGCGGCCCAGATAGAGGGTGCGTCAACGAACATGCGCAGCGTCAACGGCCATGCGCAGCGAAAACGCCGCCGCAGGGTCAGCCGGCTCCGGACGTCGGGGCGACCGTCTCCCCCGTACCCGAACCCAGTGTGGGTGCCGGAGTCGCATTGTCCACGGACGACGTCGGCTGCCCACCTCCGGCAGGCTGGCTCGCCGGTGCGGTGGGTAAGGGAGTCGCGGCCGGGGCGGGGGCGAACGTCTCGGCAGGTGTACCGGCCGGAGCTGTGGCCCCGCCCGGGGCAGGCGAGGACGTAGAGGCTGTGGAAGGCCCGCCACTGGGCCCGGCGGTGGGTGGAGTGGTCGCAACAGATGTGCCGCCCGCAGCCGGAGAACCCTTGACGATGGCCGTGATCTGCTCCTTGAACCCGTTGAGGGTGGCCTGGATTTCGGAGAGCGGGACGTCGCGGATGTTCCGGCCGTACTCGGCAATCTGCGCCCAGAGCGCCTCAAGCTGCTGCTTGCTGTCCCCGTCCAGCGGCCCGTCGAGTGTCAGGACCAGCTGGCTGGCCAGGGCGTACGTTAGGCAGTCGAGGCAGTTGTAGTTGGCCGCCGCGGAGAGATTTTCCGGCACGATCACATCCGTCTGCCCCACCACCAGGACCACCTGGAACCCAACGGCCACCGCCGCGCAGCCCGAGCAGTTGGCGAACGCGTAGGCCTCGTTGGCAGTGGTGACGGGTGCTCCGTCCTCCGCCCACACCAGCGCGAACGCCACGCTGTAGGCAACGGAGCCGTCCGTGGTGTTGACGGCGAGCGCCTGGTTCGCGTCGGCTTCCGGGGCGGCGGGACGGTCGAACGGGAACACCCAGGACGGCGCCGCGGGCGCCACAGCAGCATCCGTGCCGCCAGTGGGGGCAGCAGCAGGCTCCCCCACCGGCACCAGCACCATGCTCAGCTGCGGGTTGTCCCGCGTGGGCTTCGTGGCACCGGCCGGCCACAACGCCACCGCCTGCCCGGTGCCGCCCGGCCGCAGTTCCCCTGCGTCGCGGACGGGAAGGATGGCGCGGGTGGCGTCCCCCAGCGTCCCGCGTTCGTACGCCTGCACCGGACGGTACGTCCCGCCGTCGGGCCACCATGCCCAGGCGAGGCCGGCCAACAAAGCACCAACCAAAGTCATGGCCGCGGTGCGCTGCAGCGCCTTGCCGCGGGTCTTCTTCCACAGCCCGGTGACCAGCTGCCGCAGCAGCCGCACCACGATGTACACCAGCCCCAGTACCGGGATGGCCACAATGACAATGGCCACCGCCCGGACGGCGGCGCCCAGAACGTCCCCGCTGGCGAGCGACGCCCCCAGCATCTCCTGCTGCTTGCCCACACTCGCCCAGCCCGTGGCAAGCAGCCGCGGCAGTGACAGCACCATCATCACCATGCTGAACAGCAGCACCGGGACGGTTACCAGCACCCACACGGTGACCACGGCCCGCGCCCACGGCTTGAGGACTTTGCTTTCCGGGTTTCCCCACCGCCAGGGCAGGATCCCCAGGAGGGTGGGTTTGATGCGCTGGAAGAGGTCCGGGACGCCGGTGGCGTCGGCCAGGATGTGGTAGCCGTCGTACTTCACCAGCGGGATGAGCTGGCGGACCATCTGCAGGATCTGCGTGACCACCACCAGCAGCAGCGCGTCGAAGCCGGTAGCCCACCACAGCCCCATGATGGCCACGGCAACGATGGCGTTGAAGTACAGCCCGCCCAGGTCCGTGCGGATCCTGCCGCCGCGGCCCAGGCGGTAGGAATCGGTGACGTCGGTGAAGAACGCCGGCCACAGCAGGTACAGCCCGGCGCCCATGGCTCCCGGCGTTGCACCGCCCTTGCGGGTGGCGGCGGCGTGGCCGAATTCGTGGAAGCCGGCGGACAGGATGGTGACGGCGAGGATCAGCAGCAGCAGGGCGGGCTGTTCGAACGCCTCATGCGTGGCCGAGCCGAGCCCCTTGACCATCAGCACCCACCAGCACGCGGCCAGGAACGCAGCCGTCACGGCCACCACCAGCAGCGGGTGGAACAGCACGGCGAACGGGGCGGTGATCCTGCGGGTGCGCTCGGGATCGGACACGATGTAGCGGAACCGCAGGCCCAGCAGCGGGTTGGACTTCCTGACCTCCGGCTGGCTGCCGTCCGCAAGCCGGAGCACACCCATCGGCAGCAGCTGCGAATCCATCAGGGTCCGCACGTTGTCCGCGCTGACCAGCCGCCCGGAGCCTTCGCTGACGTGCCGGGCGATGCCCTCAAGATCCTGCGTCCCGTCGGCGGCCTCCAGCACCAGGTACAGGAGCCTGGTCAGCTGGAGGGTCTGGCCGTCGGCGCGCCGCACCAGGGCGGGCGGTTCGCGGTAGCCGGACCCCTCTGCGGTGCCCATCAGCTGGACGCCGTCGGCGCGGGCGGGAAGGTGGGCTCCCGCCGTCGTCGTCTGGCCCGGCGGATCCTGGGCAACGGCAACGCGCGACGGCGGCCGGCCCGCCTCGGGAGGCGGGCCGCCGTGGGGCTGGGTCATTTTGGCTTACTGCTGCAGGTCGGACTGCTGGCCGGCGGTGGCGTCGGCGGCGCCGTCGATGTGCTGCGAGATGGTGGCGCTCTGGTCCGAGATGGCGTACGCCTGGCTGTCGATGGAGCCGATGTTCGCGGCCACGGCGGCGTCGATGGGTGCGGCCACGTTGGCGTTCGCGGCCACGGCACCGTTGATGGGCGCGGCGATGGCGGCGTCGGCGTCCAGGTTCACGTCCACGTTCAGCAGGTTGCCGTTGAGGGCGCCGGCTGCGTCGGTTACGGGGTCGGTCATGGCATCGGTGCCGGGCAATGCGGAGACAGCATCTGCCGCTCCGTCCGTGGTGCCTGCGTCCGCGGTGCCCGTGCCGGCGGCATCAGTGTCAGTTGCGCCGTCGCCCTGCCCGATCACGCTGTCCTGCTGGGATTCGGCGGTGGCGTCAGCGGTGATGCCCTGGTCAATCGCGGCGTCCTGGGTGGACAGTGCCTGCGCGTCCGAACCGTAGGAGAGGATGTTGGCCGAAGCTGCGGCGTCGATGGGCGCGGCCACGTTGGCGTTGGCGGCGACGGCGAGGTCGATGGGCGCGGCGGCATTGATGCCCAGATCCAGGTCCGCGTTCAGGTCCAGGACCGATGCCACTTCCTTGTCCGGCAGTGCGGTGGCCTGCTCCTGCAGGAGTTCTTCGTCAGTGAGGGGACGCATCTGGTTGTCCATGCTTGAAAAACCTCCGGTGCAGCGCGGGTGCTCTGCCCCCAGCGGGCAGCCCGCGCTCCACAATACTAAGCATGATTAGCAGTTTTGCGAAGGGAAGCTCCTTTCGGCGCACAAAATCCATACCGCGGCCCAGATAGCGTGCGCGTCAACGAGCATGAGCAGCGAAAACGAACCTGCAGTCCCACCGCAACAGGCCCGCGGACAGCCGCATTCCCGCGCGTGGAACCGCGCTACAGCCGGTGCGCCGACGCGTCACCCCAGTACTGGTAGCTGTCATAGCAGTCGCGGGAGCAGAACACCGCAGACGGCGTTGGAAGCAGGGCCAGCCCGCAGTACCTGCAGGTCGGTTTGGGTCGCAGGATCTGCTTCACGATTCTCAGCATGGTTGAAGGCTAAGCGCTCGATCCGCGCCTGTGATGAGTGGACCGATACTTCACTTTTGCCTGCCGCTATACCTGCCCTGGCACCGCTCGCCGGCGTTCACACGAGCAGGGACGTACGACGGCGGCGCTGCGGGTTCCGGGGCCCCGCACCACGGCCACCTCTTGGCTCAGCGTCCCCTTGCCCTGTCCCCTAAGGAAATTCGGGGTAGCCGCGCGGGCACATTGAGTAAAAGGTTGCCTTGTGAAGGCCCATCCCTGAAATCACCGTGTGGCTAGTGGACCGGTGGCTGAGGCGACGGCGGATTGGCCGGCACCGGGATGAGGACGGCGGGCACGGAGGGGGCCAGGAATTGGGCCACGGTGGCGGGGGCCGCTTCGGTGCCGCCGGTGGCGACGGCCACCTTGCTCAGGGTGGCGGCGGTGCCGACATTCTGGACGGCGTGGAGGTAGTCCAGGGTGAGGACCAGTTCGTGTGCCGTGAGGTCCGCCGCAGTGACGGGTGCGTCCAGGGTGAGGGCCGCGGCTGCGGGTGCTTCGAGGAGGGCGCGGCCCTTGGCCGGGACGCGGTGGCGGGCGAGCTGCTGTCCGGTCTGGCCCGGGAGGGCGGACACGGAAGTAGTGGACGCCGGCACTGCCGTGCCGTCGGTGTGCGAGGCCGGGACGATGGTGCGGGCCGTTGCCGGGGACGCAGCGTTCGCGGCGGGTGCTGCGAAGAGGAAGCCGGCGGAGAGCATGGCGGCACAGGTGAGCACGGGGCCCCTGCCCTGAGCCGTGAGAGCGTTCCCCCAACTTCTGCGGGCCAGTTCAAGGCAAAGCGGTGGCTAGGCTCAAGACTTGGTCAAGAAGTGGTGTTTGACGTCACGGGGGCTAGAACCAATGCCGACGTCTTAGGACAGGCAGGACCAATTTAATCTCAGCACCGCATGAGCCTGACAGCGTGCGCACCGCAAAGAAAGATTAGCGCTCAGTGCCGTACCGATCCCAGCAAGCTGACAGTTATCAAGAACTTGAGGGCCAGCCGTGGCCAAATCTATTCCACAGCGGCCGTACCAGAAACACGACTAGCCCATCGGCTCAGGTACCAGCGGTATCGCGGTGAACAGCATCCAGAACCTCTATCGGATTCCTCTAAGGCAAAGTCCGTCTGTTGGGGCGGGCATCGGTCAGTGGTAGGGCCTTGTGCGCAGTTCCGGTCACATCCTTGACGTCACTCTGTTCTTTGTCAAAGTAGTATGCGGTACCAAGCATCAAGCCAAAGAGCAGGCCCGTAGGAAAGCCGTTAGGCATAGGCGCAACGGTGGATACGACCGAAAAGGCAAGGGTCACGGCGGCGGCGATCGCCAAGTTGGGCTTGCTTCCACGCAAAGACTTGAATACCGGAATGGCAACCAGCAGCACGAAAGCAGCCAACAGGACTATGCCTCCTTTTAGCAGCAGCCAGTAATAGTACTGGTGGGCATAGTAGGGCGCGGTGGTGGCGGTGAAATAGTCACTCGGGCCGTAGGGGGCCTTGTACGCCGCGCCGAAGCCATAGCCAAGGAAAGGAGCTTGGGCAATCATCGGGAGAATTTGCGCATTCTCGTCCACTCTGAAGAGCGCGGAGCCGTCCGTTTCCAGACCGCTACCGCTGAGTCCGCCGAGGACCCGTTCGTTAAAGCCGTCCAACTGTTCCTGGAGCCATGGAATATTGAAAAGTGTTACTGCGGCGGTCACGGCCAGCGCTCCGGCCGATGCAAGGCCGAAAAGCCGCCCCACCCCCGCCACTCTCTGACCTAATGAACCGGCCGCCAAGAACGCCCAGAGGAGGGCAATTCCCAGAGCTAGGATGTTGTTTCGGCTGAACGACAGGAAGATGATGGCGATTGCAGGGAGCGCCAGCGGCAGCACCTGGCGGAGCGTTACCTTATGAGTTGCAAGCATGGCCAACGCAGCGCAGGCGACGGCAAGGGCGAAGTACGTTGCCGGCGTGATGAGCCTCTCGGCTCCGACTGACGCCCCAACCAACGAAGCCACTTCACTTCGGCCGGTGAGTTCAAGGCCACCCAAGGAGCCGGCCAGTGTGACAAACAAGGAAGCCCATAGAATCCATTTGCTAGTGCGGACTAGCAAATGGAGTGTCGTAAACCGCAGGACGTTGGCACCTGCCAGAACACCCAGAAGCACATCGATCAGCGGCCTGATGTCGCTGATCAATGGGATCTTGGAATTGCCTTTCTCGATCCCGATTAGCACCGCGCCCGCCGCAGCCGCAATGAAGAAAAGAAGGGCCCGTGGAAAGACGAGTCCCCGCCGGGAGAAGCCGAGAATGGCAGCGCCGATCAGGAATGGTTCGAAAAGAAATAGCCCTCCCACCGGCGTGGACAGGGTTCGTGGGACGAAGGCGGGAAGTGCAAGGAAAGCTGCAATAAAGGTCAGGTGGAACATCCATGCAGGGCGCTTCCAAAGCAAGACGCCCCACAGGCCTATTCCCATCAAGCCGGCACCAACAAGTGGCTGCCACAAGAACAATAGAGTCATGATCAAAGTGGTGACGGCAGCTGCAGCTACCCAACGCAGATCTTCCCCATTTTTGTGCACGGGCGTAAGAATATCCCACCCCTCCAAATCGCCGTGTTCCAGGTTCGACGGCGGAGCGAGGGCTACCGCGTTATCGGCCGTTGGCTGACGTATCTACAAGCCAGGCATCACTCGAATAACCGGCAACCCAGCCCCTCGGCCAAACTGCGCCTATGTGAACTCCCTAGACGGTGAACGGTGCGGACAATATCTCTACCGTCGCCGTGGGCCGCACTCTCGAAAGGCCCCGATGCCACCGGCAGGATAACGCAGGCGCCACAGTATGCCTCGAAGTTGCCGATAGGCCGGGCGCCTAGTGCAGCTTGGATTTCCTGACCAGCAAAGCGAGTAAATCAGGCTAAGCGGACGCGGTCTGCACACCCAGAGTTGACTCACGTGCCCGTGTACGAGTTTAAAGAACCTCGGACCAACCACGCAGCCCCCAGTTTGCCTCGCCGTATCGGCCGCTACTGCTCCGGCAAGGCAGGGAACGGCAGTGCGAACTTGTGACCTTCTACTTGAATTCACTCGTCGAACACGGCAAGGCCTGTTTCGGCGACCATCGCCGCCAGCCCAATCTAGACCCAGTTAGAGATGCTCCCGCGAACAACCGCAGGGTTGCCGGAAACGACAGCGTTTGCCGGAACATCCTTGCTGACCACGGAGCCAGCACCAATAACAGCACCATCTCCGATGGTCACACCCTTTAGGATGATAGCCCCTGTGCCAATTAGAACGTGGTCTCCGATCTTGATGGGCCGTGTTTTAGTGGACTGTCTGCCATCTGCGTAAGTGATTCTGTGGAAATCGGTGTCAAGAATCTGGACGCGCCAGGAGAACTCGCAGTACTCCCCAATGGTGACACTGCTGGCAACATTAATCACCGATTGTGCGCCAATTCGAGTCCCAGCGCCGATGTGAAGGGAAGCAGGTTCGGCGCCACCGGCCACGCCAACGAGCGTCCCCCTCCCAATGGTCACCTTGCCGCCAGTGGTTATGGACCCGCGTGACAGACGGAGTTTCGCTGCACGGCCCAACCGGATGTGCTTGTGTCCGGCAATTCTCCCGCGGACGACGCTCTCAATCGTCTGGACTTTCCCCCGAATATTCATGTCACTAATACTATGGGTCGTAAAACCCACAGGTGTAACACCTCGCAGCGTCTTCGCCCAGCTTGAGTCCATGCGAGGCACGCCAGAAGAAACGAAGACCGGGTTTGGAGCGAGGTCGAAGTCGGAATTGCTATGCCCGGAGTCAGCGGACATACTTTTGCCTCCAGAGATTACACCCCGTGGACCGTGGGCCATAGGGTCGCCCACCCATTACTGCGACGTCTATGTGGAAAATTAGATCCCGCGGGGTGGATCCGCGGCGGCAATCGGTGGCACCGGCAAGCCCCAGCGGTTCCGCTGTCATCTCAGATACCTCCCGCCTCCCAAATATCCGGGCTTAGTCCTCGGTTTGAGGGACCGTCGATGTGCTCACCCTGCAGCTCATGACCTCGCCCGTGGTGCCCTAACCGTTGCGCCATGACTGCCATACCGTTCTCGCCTCAGCTGCGGTTGACGATACGCAGGATTTGTGTCAACAGGGCAGCCCATGACAAGGAGACCCCATCCTTCGACGGACAAGTCGCGCCCAAAAAAGATTTTCAGCTGATCAGGTAGTGTTCCTCCGGCCCGGAAGGCTGGTCCCCCGCTACCTTTACCAAGCCAAGTTTGCCCGCCCCTGTCTTGAAACCGATCACCGGAAGCAGCACCACGGCCAACCTATTGATGGTGCAGTGAAGGCTGCAACTTCCGTCAGCCCCTGGTTGTCTTGACGACGCCAGCGCCGGCTTCCAACATGCTGCGAGGTTAGAATCCTGCTCAGCAAATTTCCACGGTAGTAGCTGCTCGTCTTTGGGGCACAGCGCTAGTGAAGACTTCGTCCTCTACTGGTACCCGTCCACGATCGCGGCGGCAATTTCCTTGTACGCCCGCCGGGTCTCCGGCTTCAGAACGTCTAGGGTCACCAAGTCACCGTCTGCAACACCTCGGTCATGCGGAACCGCAATGAGCTGGCGGCAGATCCCCGAGAGGTGTTCTTCGATAGCTTCTTTGTCCACCCTGGACGAAACTTCGTCTTTGTCGGTAATCACGACAATGGCGTTCCGGGCCAAGTCCTCATATCCGTGGCCGGCCAGCCACTGCAGTGTGCTGCGGGCACGCTTAGCGCCTGACACCGCATAGCCTGCTGCGATGACGAGATTGTCCGCCGATTGCAGAATCCCACTCATCGCATTGTGCGTAACGCCCGTACCGCAGTCGGTGAGAGCAATGGAGTAGTAGCCGGAGATGAGCTTCCGGATCCGCAGATACTCCTCGGCGGTGAGCGAGTCCGAGACTTCCGGGTCCTGCTCCCCCGCAATTAGGTGCAGCCGGCCAGCGTGGTGCATGTACCGGGCCAGCGCGGTCAGGGAGTCGATGGACTCGATGTTGTCGAGCAGGTCTGTGATGGTCCGGGGACTGGCCTGCTGGTAAATGCCCTCTCCCAAGGCGCGCTCCACGAGGTCGCCCGAGTCCGGGTTGGCGTCGATGGCGCAAGGCGCATCGCCACGGAATTCGGCAAGAGTGAGGCCGACGCCCACAGTGGTGGAGGTCTTTCCTATGCCGCCCTTAAGGCTCAGGATGGCGGTGTTGTAGCTGCCCTGAAGCTGCCGTGAGATACGGCGGGCAAGTTCGTCCTCCTGGCGCTGCTTGGGTCCAGGTCCCATGTTCCAGGAACCCCCGGTCAGCTTGTACATGGCGCCGCGGAAACCGCCGACGGGCCGCGGTTTCTGCTCCTTAACGAACAGGCCGGGAGCGCTGATGAAGTCAGGCGCAGGACTGCCTGCGATGGCGTCAGCCACTGTCGGACGGCTTCGGCGGAAGGACGGAGCATCAGGGGCAATGGCCGACGGCGGCGCGGAGACTTCCTTTTCGGCTCCGGCAGCGGTGGCGTCAACGGGTACAGCGGAAATGGGGACGTCGGCTCGAACTGCGGTTTGCGCAGAAACCGGTGGCCGCGTCGGGGCCGCTGGCCCGGGTGCGACGGGCTTAGCTGCGTCGGCCGCTGCCGCCGCTTCGGCCCAGGACGAACGGCGCGTCGCCGGCCCGCTGGCGTCGTTCTTGCGAGGCGTGTTGGGGGTTATGGCTGGCATGGTTCCTGTCCAGGCATCCTTAATTGGGCCATCGGCGCGACGAACGTCGCGGCGTCGGCGCAACTGCGGCTGCCCTGCATCTTCTGCTGGGGCGCCTGCATTCTGATCCGCCGGTTGTGGCATGTCTGTCCCCCCGGACGCTCGGCAAACTGTTCTGCAGCACTAGTTCAATGAGCAAGTCTAGGTGCTTCATCGAGTTCGCTCGGCCACACGGTCTAACTAGAAGCGAGTGAGCGAGAATGAAACCACCGCAACCGTAAGGATCAGCAGAACGGTGAGAATGGCATAACCAATCCATTTCGGCCGGCCTTTGTGGGGATTGATGTCGACATAAGGCATGGTCAGCGCTGGTTACCTCGGGGTGCAGGCCGGATCGGAATGGTGAGAGCACGGCGCTTGAACCGCAGCATCTGATAGAGAACAGCGAAAGGAATCATTAAGGTGCCCAGCAGGGCGCACAAAGCGAGGGCAAAATCTGTGAACGCCACAAGAACCTCCATTGGTAAGCAGTGCTCTCATTCTCACAGAACCCAACCATGTGACTGACCTTTTGACAAGTTGGTCACTGAATATCACGCCGGAAGTTATACCGATGAGCATCAATTACAGGCTCTATCGAGAGTCCCACCCTAGGAGGCCTCAGAATGCGGAACTTTCGGACTGACGTGAGCGTTAGCGGTTGCCGTAGGGTCTTCTGCCAGCAGCATTTGAACGTCCGCACTGCGGACGCCGGGAGCAGCCGAGCGACGCCAAGCTTCATGATGCTCTCGCTGAACATAGGAAATCGACCCGGTCAAAGATAATGGTCGGGGGGCGAACCCGCACCTCTTGCACTTACGGTCCGATCATTGAATTTTGGGGTTCGTCCAACCGCTACTGCATGAGAGCCTTCCGGGTAGTTAGCAGTACAAGCCTTTGAGCTTTGCAGGCAGGTGCGGCCCGGGGTGAGACTAATGGCTCGCCGCGACAGCCGCGGCTACCTTCGCGTTTCCCTGTCCCAACGCCTTAAACATCCGGCCTGCCGTTGCTGTCCCGCTATGCTTGCAAGGCGGCTAATCACTGAGTCTTGTGGCTTACATCACCGGCATCCAGTCATCGCCACAGGGTAACCCGAACTCGAAAGGTCACCGACGGCCCCCGGGTCAAAGCGGCACTTTTCCAGGAGATATCGCAGGGTCACGCGACTTACGACGGACGGGTCTCTTCACTGGTTCAATCCTGCCCGCGACGTAAACCGCCCGCGCCTCTCCCCATGAACCGCCGCCAGACGCACTTACCGGCGTCGTAGCCGACCGAAAGCTGTCGGCAAGAATCGGTGGCTGGCTCTGCATTGAAGGCCTACGCGAGTGATGAAGCACGTTGCTATGAGAGGTCCGGAATGGAAACAAACGACAGGTAAGCTTGGACCTAACCGTACGAAATTGCCGTTCCGGTGGTAGGCCAACAGGCTGTCCTCGGATTTCGACACAGGGGGACCCCGGTTTGGATTTACGTGACTACCTGCGCCTTTTGACGCGTCACTGGGCAACGATCACAGCATCGACGCTAGTGGGTCTTCTACTCGGTGGCGGGGCATCAGTCCTTGCCACCCCCATATACACAGCTGAAACCCAACTATTTGTTGCGATCCAAAGCTCGGGGTCGGTCCTCGAACTCCAGCAAGGGAACACCTTTAGTCAAGCGCGAGTTCAGTCATACGTTAAGACAGTAGGGTCGCCGCTTGTACTTCAGCCAGCAATCGACGCCTTAGGGCTGTCCGTCACTCCGGAACAGCTCGCCCCACGGGTGAAGGCCAGTTCAGATGTAAACACGGTACTCATCAATATCTCTGTATCCGATGCGTCAGCAGTTCAGGCAGCAGCTATAGCGCAAGCCGTATCAAACAGCCTCATTAGTTCGATTGACTCCCTAGAACGCCCCAAGAATGGCGGGACCTCCCCCGTGGGATTGTCAATTATTAAACCAGCGACGGCACCTACTGCTCCGTCAGCCCCAAACACCAAGACGAATCTCGTCATAGGTCTTATCGCGGGTCTTGCTATCGGGGCTGCTGTCGCGCTTCTACGGTCTAACCTCGACAACCGCATTCGCGGCGAAGCAGACTTGCGCCGCGTCACAGCCGCCCCCCTCCTCGGAGGCATCGCTTTCGACCATGCCGCCGCTAAGCATCCGCTACTTACGCAGGCTTCTGCGCAAAGTCCTCGGGCCGAGTCTTTTCGGCAGTTGCGTACGAATCTCCAGTTTGCCAACATCGCTGGCCACGCCAAAACGATCTTGGTTACTTCCTCGCTGCCAGGAGAAGGCAAAAGTACAACAGCCACGAACTTGGCCATCGCTATCGCCCAAGCGGGAAATTCTGTCTGTCTTGTCGATGCCGATTTGAGACGACCGATGGTGAACGAATACTTGGGCTTGGACCGCAATGCTGGCCTCACAACGGCCCTTATCGGAACTGCCGGTATCGATGATCTGCTCCAGCCGTGGGGCGATGATGACCTCTTTGTCCTTACCTCAGGTGCCATTCCACCCAATCCAAGTGAGCTCTTGGGATCCGAGGGAATGAAAAGCCTCATAAACGCATTAGAAGAAAGCTTCGACACAGTCATCATCGATGCTCCTCCGCTGCTACCAGTCACCGATGCCGCTGTTCTTTCGCAACACGTGGGTGGGGTTGTCGTCGTCATCGGCTCCCAGAAGATCCGACAGCCGGACCTGGTGAAGTCCCTGAGTGCGTTGGAAATGGTTGGTTCAAACGTCCTAGGCGTGGTTCTGAACAGGCTGCCAGTCAAAGGCCCTGACGCCTACTCGTATACCTACTACAGTTATAAAGATCCCTCTGAACTAACTGTTCGAGCCAAATTTCCAACTAAGCGTCAGAGGACCGCAACCACGCGCCAAGCAGCGCAGGATGCCGAACGTTTAGAGCGCGACTCTCCTCGCCGAATGGCTGCCGCTTTTCCTTCTGACCAAATAGGGGCTGATTCCCATGGGAAGTAGGACACTTGAAGCTCGGCCGAGAGAACTCGACCCCGCAGGGCAAAGCATAAAAGCACACGCCATGCGTCGTTCGGTCCTCGGCAAGCTGCTTTGCCGGGCCTACACTCGCGCGCCGTTCAAGAATCGCCTTCTAGGATTGGTGGTACGGCTGGAAGGAGGCGATATGTACTCATTGAGCCTCCGCGAAATCCTGGAGACTCACCACGGCGTAACGGCAGGCAAATTCAGTTACGGATCGCTACTTAGCATTGGTCACGCCGATCGACATACAACAATCGGGAACTACGTCTCTGTAGGACCAAATGTGCGAAGATTCGGCGCGGCACACCCTCTGAATCATGCGGCTCTGCATCCGCTTTTTTACAACCCAGCACTCGGCCTCGTGCACGCCGACGGTGACGTAGACCGAACTTCGTGCAGAATCGGCCATGACGCGTGGATCGGCGCTAATGTTACGATCCTCCCAGGCTGCAAGAGCATTGGCATGGGATCTGTCGTTGGGGCAGGCAGCGTGGTTACCAAGGACGTTCCAGCCTTTGCCATCGTAGCGGGAAATCCGGCCAAGATAATTGCCCACCGGTTCACGGACGACCACCAGGCGG
This sequence comes from Pseudarthrobacter sp. SL88, assembly GCF_026672455.1. Taxonomy (NCBI): domain Bacteria; kingdom Bacillati; phylum Actinomycetota; class Actinomycetes; order Micrococcales; family Micrococcaceae; genus Pseudarthrobacter; species Pseudarthrobacter sp. SL88. The sequence goes on along the minus strand of NZ_JAPPRD010000001.1, from coordinate 799,573 downwards.
ACATTATAAAAGGTGAATTCTGGCGGCTCGAACCCTCGCAGGCCGCTAGAACCGTCTCGGAACTGAACTCAAGGATGCGATCCAAATGACGGAAACCTATTCTTCAGTGGCAGTTGTGGTTGTGCACTACAAGAGTCCCGACTCGCTTGCCGCAACAGTCCGGAATCTGCGACAGCATCTTCCAGCCGACCAAATAGTTGTAGTGGATAATTCGGCGTCTTTAGACCGGGAGCAATTAGATCAAGTAATCGTGTTAAGCGACGGCGATAATCGTGGGTACGCTGGAGGCGTAAACTATGGCATCAAGTATGTTTCTAACAATATGCCCCATGCCAGCGAAATACTGGTTTGCACACACGAGACCCTATTCCGCGACAATGCTCTCCAATCTCTGTTGACCACTGCGTGTTCATATCCCCAGGGGCACATTGTGGCTCCACGACTTGTCACAGCTGACAAACGGGGTAATGAAATCACATGGTCAAATGGGGGATTTTATACCTTTCCCTTCTTATATCCAAAGCACGCCACACGTCCGGGCGCCTCTGCTCTGCGTACTGCGAGGTGGGTTGATGGAGCCGCATTCCTAATCGACTTAGACACGTGGGGGAAACTCGGCGGCATTCCCGAGGAATTCTTCATGTATATGGAGGACGTCGCTCTGGGAGAGCTCTGCCGCAAGCATAAAATTCCAGTTGTGGTGGATCAGAGAGCCGTTGTGGAACAGACTGCCAATGGACCCAGCCGTCATTTGGCCATAAGGAATCGTGTCATGCTTGCAAAGCGGTACATGGGTTTCCCTAGGGGGGCCGTTGTGCTGTTCGATGTTGCACTTCGTCAGGTTTTAATGGCCATTCACCCATCGAATGTGGTCCGTCAAAAAGCCGCGGAGAGCCGGTCGGCTTATCACGAGGCAACGAAGATTATCAGCGATCTGCAACACTGATTCAGTGAACTCGACTCTTGTCCCGAAAAGACCACAGGGCCAACCTCCCAGCGGGAAATGACGCCAAATCTATAAGCATCAAGTGTCCTGGGCTTTCCGGACCGCAATGAGGTAATCGCTGCCACGCACGGTTTCCTCAGTGAATGTCTTTCCTTTGCTCAAACGCGGCACGCCGAGGCGCCACTCAACGGCTTGCTACACAGCCTCTGGAACAACCTGCATGACCGGGGTCCGGGAAAGTTTGCGCGCAGGCGGTTGCTGACTGGCGGGGGCTCCAGCGTTGCTGTAGGTGCTCGCGCACGAACTCCTGCAGCTCCGGGTTGGCGGCGATCTTCCCGGTCCGTCGTGTCGGTGATGGTCGAAAACTGAGCCATAGTGACGGCTTGGCGTCTAGTGGTCGTTGCAACACCTGAGCGTTTAGGAGTTGCAATTGGCAGAGATGAAAAGACCACGAAAGTCCCGGGGCGCCCCTCCAAAGAACGCTGCACGCTCTGAAGTCCGGGGACATCAAAAAGGTTGCTCCCATCTCCCATAAGAGGCCGGTCGTTATTTCCGCCCGGTTTCTCTCTGAGTCGGAACGAATCACGATCGCAGGACCTCTTGCATGCCGGGCGGAGCATTCGAGCCATCGCCATGGAACTCGGGCGCAGTCCGTCCACGGTGAGCCGAGAGATCCGCCGCAACACCCACGAACCCTCCGGCAACTACCGTCCGAGGACAGCTCAGCGGAGTGCCGAGCGTAGACGGAGCCGCCAGCGGACCGGCCAGATCGCAGCCACCCCGGAGCTGCAAGAGTTCGTACGTGAACATCTGAAGCAACGCTGGAGTCCCGCCAGATCAGCACTGTTGACGCCAACCAAAAATAGGGCCAGAAACGCCAACTGAAAATGTGTGGTCCGGGGACATCCCTGACAGTCCGTTAGCGGGACATCGCTGACACTCTTTATCAGATGAGAGTGATGAGCGTGAATGACCGTTGGCTCGAAATCCTATTGGTACCCACCCGTGATGGCATTTCCGTGGCGGAAGCTTGCCGCCGGTACGGGATTTCGCGCCAGAGTTTCTACAAATACCGTCGGCGGTTGTGGGCAGAGGGAACCTCGGGTCTCCAGCCTCGTTCTCGGCCTCCTACAAACTCTCCTGGGCAAACTGCCGACGAGGTGGAGTCGCTGATCGTCCGGCTGCGGGTGGACAATCCGCGTTGGGGCGCCCGGATTCTGCAGACCAAACTCAAACAGGCGGGGCTGGATCCGGTGCCTGCCGTATCAACGGTTCATCGGGTCCTCAGCCGCCACGGACTGGTCAGCCGGCAAGAGCTCCGGTCACCGAAGGCGTGGAAACGGTTCGAGCGGCACGCCCCGAACGACCTGTGGCAGATTGACGGCACTCAGGTTGCCTTGGCTGATGGTTCCAAGGCCTGGATTGTGGATCTGCTCGATGACCATGCACGGTTCGCCATCGGCGCCCACGCAGTCCGTCGCTTCAGGCACAGGCAGCTTGGGCGGCCATGGAGACGGCCGTCCTGGAGCACGGCGCGCCCCGGCAGCTGATCAGCGACAACGGGTTGCAGTTCCGTTCCCGCAAGGGCCACAAACCGGTCCACTTCCAGGAGCGACTCGCAGCCCTGGGCGTCAGCCAGCTGAACGCCCGGCCCCGCCACCGCATGCCTGCGGGAAACTTGAACGCTACCACCGCACATTCAAGGAGTACTACGCCGACCACGGCCCGGCACCAAGCATCGAGGCCCTGCAACATCTGTGTGACGCCTTCCGGTGGCACTACAACCACGAAAGGCCGCACCGTTCCTTGGAACAACAGACGCCAGCCGCCGTCTACACCGTGTCTAGGAAGGCTACGCCGACTGATGGCCGCCGCGTCCGCTCTTCCCCTCGGGTCCTGAAAGTCTCCTCAGCCGGATCCGTGAACTTCCGCAGACGCAAAATCAACATCGGTCAGGCATATAGCGGCGAACACGTCAGGGTCATCGACGGCCCGGAACAAGTCATGATTTCACCACGTCGGCACCGGCGAAATCCTGCGCCAGCTTATGCTGGAACCCGTCGGCACCTACCACGGCAGCGGTGCCAAACGAGGGCGTCCCTCCAAACCACCTGGTGATGGCTAGACTGTCAGCCATCTCCCGACAACACAGTGTTACGGATGTCCCCGGACCACAAAAATAGAACAGCAACCCGTGGCCCTGTTTTCAGTTGGCAAAACTGGCCCTATTTTCGGTTGGCGTTAACAAGCACCCGTCTACGCGCTAATTTCCCGGGACAACCCGAGATGCACGTCGTGCCCGAGACTGTTTACCAAGCGCTGTACGGACGAGGAAGCCTGGATCTGGCCGTGGACCCGGCCGTCTCGCTGCGCAGCGGGCGGACCGGCCGCCGGCCGCGCCGCCGGAAGGAACACCGGACCAAGCGATTCCCGGACATGGTCATGATCCGAGACCGGCCTGCGGAAGTGATCGGCAGACTAGTACCAGGGCATTGGGAGGGCGATCTAATAATTGGGAAGGGCGGTCGCTCGGCCATCGCCACACTGATCGAACGGACCACGCGCTTCATCATTCTCGTGCACTTGGCAGGGAACCGTGGTGCTGAGAACCTGCGCGATCGGCTAGTTTGATTCGATGAGACCGCTCCCGTCACACCTCCGCCGTTCCCTGACTTGGGGATCAGGGCACTGAAATGGGCTCTTCGCGGTTCGTGGGGAAATGGATCCCTGGAATGAGCGTCATGCCGCCGTCCGGACGGCACTTCTCAAGAGAATAACCGATTTGTAATTGGCGGCGTTGCGGTACCCGCGGGCGGTTCGCTTGATGTTCTTGATTGCCGTGTTGTTTGCCTCGACTTTTCCGGTTGTGGCGCCGGTGATGATCAGCACTTCGATCTCTTTCCACCACCTGCAGACGGTGCGGTAGAGCCTGTTCGTCTCCGGCCGTGCGGCTGCCTTCACCAGTTCCACGAGTATCTCCTTCGCTGCTGCGGCGTCTTCCAAAGAGCCGGTGCGCAACAGGGCCCGGAGCTGTTCCTTGACCTTCCAGACGGCCTGGAGCGTGCCAGTTGGATCGTCCAGCGCGAACACTTCCTCGAGTCGGAGGGCGGCCCGGCAGGTGAGGGTGTCGCCGCCGCGCAGCAAGAGCATGCGGTGCGCCCAGGCCTTGTCGATGGCCCGGCCGCGGCGACCCTTGACCTGCTGAGAGAGGTTCTGCCGGGTCTCGGTCATGGCCTGGTTGGCAAGCGAGATGAGGTGGAAGTGATCGACGGCGACCGCGGTGCGGGGCAGCCACATCCGCAAGGCTTTGCGGAACGCCGCGGAGGGGTCGATTGCGACGACCTGCACGGCCAGGCGCCACTGCAGGGGCCGGGCGAACAGCCAGTCCCCGACACCCTTGTGGTCACGGCCGTCAACCACGCCAAGGACCTGCCCGGTGTCCAAGTCCACGATGGTTGTCATCCACGGCTCGAAGCGTGTCCACGTCTTCGTGGTCGGGTCTTGGAAGTAGCGCACGGACCGGAACCGGTGTTCATCAATGCCCAGCATCCGCGGGCTGAGCTTGTCCACGTCAGGCAGCTGCAGCAGACAGGCCTCATTCAGTGCCGCCCTGACCATCCACCAGGACACCGCGAACCCGGCGGCGGTCTCCGACACGGCCCGGCCGGAGCGGATGACCGCGTCCACGAGCTGGTCCCGCAACCGACTCGTCGAGCGGGCACGGCGCGGCACTTGCGGTGTCGATTCGAAGAACGAGAGCCGGTCGCACGCCGCTTCTTCGCAATACCAGCGGTACTTGGACCAGAGCACCTCCACCGGCCCGGCAACGGGAATATCGCGGAGTCGTTGAAGCCGGCGTTCCTTCCGCCGGGAGGCGATGACCCCACAGCTCGGGCAGCCCGGTAGCGCCTCAGTTTCGACGATGACCTGACGTCGGCCAGCGGACATGGTCGTGGAGATGACACGGTAGTCGGGCAGGTTGAAAAGGATGGTGGCAGCATCGGCTGCGGCCCCGGTAGGCTCGTTCAAGGCTCGTGGTCCTGTTCCAGGTTGAATGCTTAGACACACTCATCCCAACAGGGCCACGGGCCCCCTTGTCTTCAACGACACGAACTCATTTCCCCACCAACCGCGAAGAGCCCTGAAATGGCCTGCCACCAAGACTTCACGCGGCAGACACACTGCCAGGGGCTCGCCGGGTCACAGAAATACACCGGATTAAGTGGCGGTTCAAACGAGAACACTAATGGCCTGCTCCGCCAGTACTTCCCGAAAGGAACAGACCTCGGCGTCCACAGTCCCGAAGACCTCACCAGAGTCGCCGCTGAACTCAATCGCAGACCCCGCGAAATCCTGGGTTGGCAGAGCCCGATGGAGCACCTGACTAGACTCACTTCACCGGCGATAGAACCATAAACCGTTGCAACGACCGCTGAACTCAGCCGCCCACAAAACGGCTCACTTTTCGACCACAGCTGACACCCGGTTAACAAACCTCACAGCCTGAATCAACCGGAAGGGTCTATCCTTTCGCTCCGGGTCATCAGAGCAGCCGTCTGAACATGAATGACGGCAAATCGTTCGCCACGAATAGTCAGCGAAAACACCCTGATTTAGCTGCTCGCGCGGCCGAAAAGGCCGGAAAAAGTTCCGCGCGAAACTCGAAAGGCCCGGGATCCGCTCAGTAGATACACGTAGACAGAACTCGCCAGCACAAAGCCGGCAGACATTGAGATGACCCCAACAGTTGTACCTTGAGCTACCCCGATTACCCAGCCTGCGAAAAACACAACGGTACAAATCAATGGGAACCACGCATCGCCCGTCGGGGATATTGCGTTGTGCTGCAAAACCGGGGCTAGTCCTGCCAGAGAAACAGCCATACAGCAAGCAGGTGCAAGGAGTTCTAGGGAAGGGCTGAACTCCGAACCGAATAAGACTGGGATAAGAACGAAACCCGCGGAGGCGCCCAGCAAAACCATCGGTAGGCTGATCAGTGTGCATAACTGCCATAACGCAGTCGTTCTCTGGCGAATCCTTAAAGATGGCGCACTCGCGTAGGAGTGTTGAATCAGGGTCAGAACAACCTGATAGAGCATTTGAGGTATCAGAGCTACTACGGCGTAGTAGCCGACCACACTAACAGCGGCCTGAGTCATAAAGAGCAGGCTGTCAGAGCGCAGCAATGCAGCTTCCACAAGTTGTGAACGCCAAGCTCGCCACGCACGCCTAACCAACTTCCGAAGGGCCTCCTCCCTAAAATCTGTTGCGGTAACAAGCCGTAGAAGACGTCTACGCTGAAGTGATATATAAAGCATTTGCATTACGAGCGCAGCGGCGTTTAGTGCAATGACAATTGATAGGCTGAGCTGACCAAGCAAGAACGCTGTAACAATTCCACCACAAATGACCCCCGCCGCAGCCAAATTTGCTATTCCGAAGTGCTTTGTCCGTCCTGCTACGATCAAGATATTGGCATCGATGGCTTTACTGGCACTCATGCCAGCTAAAGCAAAGTAAATCGCCGATGCAACGGTTTCCGTCCAAGCAAGACCGAGAGCCAACCCCGTAAGCAGCCCAACGGCAGCTGCCATGCCCGAGCTAAACGCCGTAATTCTTCTCCCGCGTCGACTCCATCCTTGAGCCTGACTCATGTCCGCAGCGACATCCTGTCGGGCCAAAGGTCCCAGCCCGAAAGCGCCTATGAGGCCGATCAAAACTGCAACGAGGAGTAAAATGGCCAGCTCCCCTCTGGAAGCTGGACCTAGGGAGCGAGCCGTCAGCGGAGCGGTAATGAGCCCAGCAAGTACAGGAGCTATGTTGCCCGCAAGATGTATGACGGACCTCATCTCGGCCCATTCACCGAAGTGCGTCTCATAAGCGCGACCGACTCCGCTTCCAGGATCGTCGGAACGAACCGTATGCATATCGAAGGGATCGAGCGGGGCTGCCCAGCGCTTGGCGGAAGAGTCCAAATCCTTGGTAGGACGGCGTCTGCCAACCAGCCACCCGACGGCCGAAAAGTCGGGCCCAAAGCGTAGCTCGACGTTCTACCTGATACGGCTGCACTGAACTAATGTGCCTTAGTTCAAGAGGTTCGGCACCTATAACACCGCTTTCGAGAGCGGCCAATATCAATTCATGGCCGCGCATCGTTCTGGCTATCAAGGCGCTAACTCCTTCGGAGTTGGCGAACAGTGGATATCCCTTTTCATCGGTTTTCCAGAAATCTCCGGCGACGAGATCGGCACTTTCACCGACACCGTCGGGGCAGACCTTGCACCTCCACTGCATTGACGGCCCAAGCTGTTTACCCCAAGATTCGTCATAGCTGGTCGAAGCAGTCACACCATCGAGTGTCTCCGCATGGAAGCTTCCCGGCCAGCCGTGTCCACGGTATCTCAAGGTCCGGAGGGGTGAATCCGCTGGGATGCCCAGTTCATTCAGTAGACGATCTGTCGCCCTTTGACTTGGTACGCCTGCACAGAAGAAGGAGAAAATAAGGGGCATCTCAGATTGTCCGCGGGCTGTCATCAATTGGCGCAGTCCCGAGGCTTCGCAGGGCTTGCCTACCACGACTGACGAGGGATCTGTCGATTTGGCTAGTCCACCAATAGAGACGGGAGCGTATCTGGACCCCGATTGGCGAAGAAAATCGGAGCCTCGATGCAGTTCCACCGGCACGCTTTGGCGCGGATTGTTCAAATCTGCGCCAGCCCCTATTACCCGGGTGGATCGCCCCGACTCTACTGCCCATTGGGCAAGAGCTGTGAGCACCCCGCCGCTGCTGCCGCGAAAGCGCGTTTCGGGATCAATTGCCCATGCTTGCCAACTTGATACCGCCCGGCCTAGAGCTTGATCGAAATCGGACTGACCAGGATTTACGGGCCGTTGCACCATCGTCCCTGGGCAACTGACCTCAAGTTGCTTCCTCGCCTCAGTATCACTCAGTACGGTCAATGGAAGCCTGCGAATCGGTCGGTTGAATCCGCCGTCGTCCAATTCCATAGAAAGTCCGGGGTCAATCAGCGAACATATACCGCAGCCAGAGCAGTTCCCGTTGTCGACGACATTGCGGACTAGTTTGTCGAATTCTCCTGAGAAAGTAGGTATGGTCACGCTAGACAGCCACCTGATGACTCAAGTGCTCCGCAGCGGTATGAAGCCGGGCTTCCGCCTGCTGGCGGACAAGGCCAGCCTGCTCTCGCAACTGTCCTCGTTCCACGAGCTCAACAACCTTGTCAACAACTTCAGAGTCATTCCGGAGATCAATGGTATAAGGCCACCCGATGTCAGCCAACAAGGGGGCAAATTTCCTCGAGTAAGCCAGGGGAATTGCGGGCACCCCCACAGAGAGCGCGTTGAGACATGCATGCATCCGTGCACCGATGACGATATTCGATGATGCAATGAATTTTCTTACTTGCTCAAGGTCGCCAGGCGTGTATACGTCCACCCGTCCACAGAATTCTGAAGCCAGGTCTTGAATTACGGACGCGTCGTTGTCGATTGACGGGTTATCCAACACGTGAGCAAGTAGTGTGACCTTTCTTCCACAACGCAGCAGCCTCTCTATGAGCTCACGAGATAAATCACGATACTTCTCGCGTGGTAGGTGCGCATCACTGTTCCACAAGAGGCCAGAGATGTTGAGTACAACGTCGGCCTTGGGGAAACCGCTCTCTAGTTCCGGTTGATACAAGGCGAAAGCCACATCCGTGGCTAGGCAATCTGCGGGAAACCCGAGCCCACTTGCAAATTCATTGCTAGTACTATCGCGAGCCATAACCGAGTGCGAAGCTCTAAGCGAGTGTCGGGCCATTTGCCGACCAAGGACGGTCTTGAACGGACCGATAGTCTGAGGAGCGAAAATAACTGGGAGGCTTGATAGTTTTGCAACAAAGCGAGTGTAGGTCATAATTGTTAGCCTTTTGAGGCCGTATATGTCCGTAAAGCTATCACCAGCGCCGGTGTCAATTACGACGTCATAGCCCGCCATCTCCGCACGGAGCCTTTTACTGCCGGAAAGTAGTCCCTTAAGAACCACTTTCCCGGACAGTTGAGTACCCAGGGGACCCGTACCAAAACTCTGAAAATCAACCTCTATGTCATCCCCCCATGCGCGCCGGGCCAATGACTCGGCTCCTTCGGCGAGGACCCGAACACCTAGGTTACTCGAGGACTCATCGGCCCACAGAACCAGCACACGTTTGACAGTCAAGATGGAATCTTCTCTCTTATTGTTATTCTTCATCGTCTACTGGAAGGGCATATGAAAGTTGAGCTCATAGCTCAAGTCGCGATTTCTCTGCCCGATTACGGCCGCGGGGATTCCGCCGACAATGGTGTAAGGGGCGACGTCCTTCGACACAACCGCCCCGGCGGCCACAACGGCGCCTTCGCCGATATCAACATTCGGCAAGACGGTTGCTCGGCTCGCGATATAGGCGCGGTCACCGATTCGCACTGCTCCACCCTTGGTACCGAACGTGGGACTGCTAGGATCATGCCCTACGGTGAATATCTGAACATGACCACCAATGTTTACGTTGTTGCCGATCTCTAGTCCAAGCCGGCCGTCCAAAAAGCAATCATTCCCAACTATTGAGTTGCGGCCTATTCTGATGCCTCTAGGTGCAAAGAAAGCCAATCGCCAGTGAACCGCCGAAGCTGGCCCAATCTGTATGCCAAGGAAACGTCGGTAGACAGAGATTCTAAATGCGTGGATTGGGATACGCCCAACCATAAAGCCAATCCATAACTTCAATCCTTGCAGGTAAAGACGCATTACAATTCCTTATTTTTATCTTGACAACCTGTCCGATTGATTTGCGACAGGACATCGCTGACAGTCTCATTGAATGCAGTCTGGCTGAATCTCTCTTCGAAATCTGCGTGAACTGGTACCGGAGGAAATCGGGGTGAATCCTCCAGTAGCCATTCAACTTCACCAATGTATGCTGCCCAACTCGGACTAAATCCGCTCGCAACATGCGAGGTGCCGAAGACAGGTACTCCATGGGCCATCGCCTCAACGGCTTTCGCCTTGATGCCTCCGCCATGGTCAATTGGAACGAGAGCAGCATCAAGGCTGTCGTAGAACTCCGCTAAGGATTCTACTCGCCCCAAGACCTTTGCGTTCACACCCCAGTTCCTTACAATTTCGGATCCAAAGCCTGCAATGACTACCTCTATTCCTCGCGCGTGGAATGAGTCACCATACCTTCTGAAAAAGTCTTGCAGGGACATAATGTTCGGAGGATAGGCAAAATTGGCAATGAACCCTACACGCATTGTTGTCGACGTAGGTTTTAACCTGGTCGAACGGACAGCAGTGATTGGGGTTGGAATCCAGTATCGTGGGGCACTGTCTCCACCCGCCTTGATCATGTCTTCGTAGCCCGCGAATACATTTACTGCAGGTAGTCCAGCAAGGCGTCGCTCCTGAACCTCCCAAAACAGGCTTTGAACAAGCCCTCCGGGCCTGGACATCCAAGATGCTCTACCCATGGTTCGAGAGTTCACGCTCCATCGATCCATCCAGTCGAAGACTAGAGTTTCGGGTTGAACAGTGGATGCAGCAGAACCAAACACGGATGGCACGGTGACGACATTGATATCTGACTTCGGCAACTCTGGAAGTGACGATTTGAGTGGCATTGGGATCAGTCTTTTCTTGATACCGCGGAGCCAGCCGTCACGACTTTTGGCGTTTGGCGTATCTCGAAGAGGGCAAAGCTGAGTTTCAAAACCTAAATGCGTCAATGCCTCGTACCAAGCTAAGGCACGGAGCCCACCGCCGTCCTTCGGCATGTCTTCCAGACCATACCAATAGACTATATTCGCCTTAACCATGAGTCCTCGCGTGGGCGCTAGATTTCATATCCTGCCACAGCCGCAAAAAGCGACCGGAGTATGCATCAATAGAATAAACAGCTTCGTACCTCTCTCGTGCGTTTGCACCCAGCTCTGTAGCTTTGTGTTTGTCAACAGATTTCAACACCATGCAAAGGTCATCGGCGCTGCCAATTTGGTAAAGACACCCGTTTCGACCTTCCTCGATGATGTCGGCTACGCCGCCTGCACGGCTAGCGATAACCCCTCGGCCGCGGGCGAAGGCCTCCAGGACTACAAGTCCGAAAGGCTCGGGACTGTCTGATGGCAAAACTAGGAAGTCAGCTGAATCGATGTAGGGCTCCACGTCGGAAACCTCCCCGACAACTTTCACCGACAATGGATCCGCCAGGTTCGAAACAAGTTTCCGTACATCGACGGCCGCTCCTACAGGAGGAGGACCACCGAGAATCACCAATTCCCCTGGACAACCTGCCGCGTCCCATGCTTCAAGAAGAGTCGAATGCCCCTTCCAAGCGTTCCACCTGCTGGCTACAACGAACCTGACTGGGCCGTCCGATGAGATGGGTCGCAAACCCCGTCCGGAATCTCTGTGAGCATTTACAAGTAGAGCCGCCCGAGCGGACACTGCTTCGCCAATGGCCCTCATTGACGCCTCCGAAATGCAATAGATTTGAGTCGCCGCACGAGCCACAAACCCCAATACAACGGCTTCGCGGTGAGACCAAATTTCTTGTACGTGCAGTATCACGTGCTGCACGCCCGCCAGTCGCGCCAGCGGCGCACAAAAAATCATGGCTGAAGTGGTGCAGTACACGACGTCTGGCCTCTGCCGACGAATTTCACGGAAAGTGCGCCAGAGTCTTCCCAGGAGGGGCAGGCCTCCGCGGACAGACAGGTAGCGTCTCCGCAGAACGGGTAGCGGGCCCAAATGACTCTGGACTCCTAAGCCGTCGAGGTGATCACCGAGCGCCCCGCTCCCTGAGGGCAAATCGTCCGGCAGGTATACGCTTGCGCCGGCCCGGTCCTTCGCTGGCAGCGATCGGATTATCTCAAGCAGAATTTTGTCAGCGCCATACATTTCGTTGGATGAGTGGACAAACATAGTGCGCAGTGGCGAAGACCCCATAACCGCATTCACCTTGTCCGGATGACTCGGGCTGGTACACCTGCGACCACTGCGCCATCAGGGACATCGCGAGTTACGACGCTGCCGGCCGCAACGACCACCCCCGAACCTACTGTGACGCCGGCCGTAATAGTCGCGCCGCTACCTACCCAAGTGTCACTTCCAATGCTCAGGAAAGAACGGGTAACACCTTGAGATTTTATCGTTTTCTCAGTGTTTGCAAACTCATGGTTCTCAGAAAATAGGCGGACACCAGGCCCGAGCATGACATCAGAACCAATTCTGATTTCCCCTGAGCAACCCACAAAACAATCAGACCCGAAACTCGACCTGTCCCCCACCCATAGTCCCACTCCTACGTCCCCTCCGTAGTAACTACTGGGGCGAATCTGAACACCACGGCCAATTGACACTTCATCGCCAAAGTTAAGGCCGTGAATGGACAGTCCCTGTACTTCTGCAAAGTCTTCAATCACCAAGCGCCCCGAGTGTGAGATCAGTTGAGGATTTCTCAGACGTGCCCCGCGCCCAACATAAAGTTGACCGCTGGATTTGCGTAGCAGAGGCTTTAGAGTTGCGCCACGAATCAGCATTGGCGCTACTTTCGTGAAAAGCTGCGCCGTTGCCACAGCATTCGCCATATCGGGCATTCCCTGAAAACGCCCCACTCTCATTTGGTGACCTCCGATAGGCTTTTTTCCTCAGCCTGACTACGAAGTTCTCGCTCATAAGCGGCACACACGGCCTCCCAGGTATAACCCTGCTGAACCCGTTCTAGCGAAATGTTAGAGAGGCGTTTCCGTTCAGAAGGAGTGTCCATGACACGGCGGACTGCTCGCTCTATCTCGTCTCCCTCAGGCAGACAAAAAGCGGCATCGTTGCCTAGCACCTCGCGGTTATAAACAGTATCGCGAGCCACGACTGGAGCGCCATTTGCCATCGCCTGGACCAAAGCTGGATTCGTACCGCCAACGCTGTGCCCGTGGAAATATGCCCCACAGTGTCGCCAAAGCGCAAGCAGTCGCTGGTCATCCGAGACATGACCCAGCCATCGCACATTTTCGTTTTCTTCCGCCAGCAGCCGTACGTCGTCTTCCAAATGACCGCCATACCCTGAAGATCCCACGATTACCACTTGGTAGTCGCGAGCGAGGTTCCTTGCCGCTGAGATAAATTCTGGAAGGGTGTTCTCTGGAACGAATCGTGCGACGACGAGAACGTAGCGTTCAGGGCTAAGTCCATCCTCCAAGGAGTGGTCGGACCCCGCTTCACCTCCATACGGAACAAAAACGCAATCTCGGCCGAATTCATCCCGCCACCGGCGGCCAATCTCCTTTGAGTCCGCTATTAAAACAGTTCCAAACCGTGCCGTCATGAACGCGCCGATTTTGAAAATTGTTTTTGCGAGCCTGCCCCACTTGGCCCGTTCCCATTCGATTCCGTCGACGTTCACGATCGTGGGGATACGCCTGAGGCGAAGGAGAGGTAACCAAAAACCGTTAGCCACATTCATGACAAGAGCAACATCCGGTTTCGTCCAGAAAGCATGCAAACATGCGGTCAAGCCATATGACAAAGTGCTGAGAGACTTGTTTTCCACTCCTGCCGTAGTGATGACTTGAACACGAGGATCCTTGTCAGAATGTTGCTCCAGATCAGCCGAACGGCCATACACAGTCACATTCCAGGACTGGTCGGCCAAGTAGGGTGCCAACTTCCTAACGGCAGTTTCAAAGCCGCCGTAAAAGCTCGGATAGCCCCGTGTTCCAATAACCGCCACTGTTCGATTCACAGAAAACCCCCATTGATAACGCTTCCAAAGGCCACTGCACGAAGCCGCAACCGAGGTTACCATTCAGGGGCCGCTGTTCTGAGCCTCTAAGAGAGTGCCTTAGCGATCGAAGAGCGATTCTCGCAGCCGAACAACCTGACCCGTGCAGGTGCCACGATGCACATTGATACGTCGCATTGTGTCAGAACGTTCCCCATGGAGCGAGTGGCCCGTGAACCTTGTCGCATGCGTCACCTAACTCGTCAGTGCATTGCGGCTGCGACGCCCTCCGGCTGTAATCTGTCCTCGGAGATCTCTTGAAGAGCGGTCATGAACATGCTGGGGGATGTAAGTGGATTGGCGTAAGCGGACGTCGCGGACATTGCGGGTTGTTGACGCTTTCGTTGTTGTTTGGGCCGTAGCAGGTGCTTACGTCATAAGGTTCGGTTTCGAATCAGAAGTAACGAGCTCCGCGTTTGAAGCCGGTTACGTATGGCTGTCCCTGGCACTAAGCGTCGCCTGGTGGCTCATGTTGGGCGCCTGGAATACCCGCCAAAGCCGCATATTGGGTTCCGGCCCGGATGAGTACAAACGTGTAGCCGCCGCTTCACTGTGGCTTTTCGGTCTAGTGGCAATCTTCTCTTACGTTTTCCGCATTGACACAGCCCGCGGATACGTCGGTATTGCCCTTCCGGTCGGTCTGATCGGGCTGCTGATGGCACGCTGGCTCCTTCGCCAGCACCTGAACGTCACTCGCCAAGGCGGCGAGAGCATGTCACGGCTGCTGTTGCTTGGGGGTCCCGGCGCAGTTGCTCACCTAGCCTCAACGCTGGTCGATGCGAAACACGCGGGGTACCTACCGATCGCTGCCTATATGCCAGGGGCCGACGATCAGATCACGATCGAACCGAATTCCGGGCTCCCAGTGCTCGGCCACCGAAGTCAAACAGACTCCATTTTGGCAGCCATTGACGAATGTCAGGCCGATGCCGTCGCCGTTTCAGCAGGGGTGCAACTACATCCCCAAACCCTGCGCCATTTGGGTTGGGCATTAGCTTCTCGCAACGTCGGGCTAATTATGGCGCCCGCCCTAACCGACATTGCCGGACCGCGAATACACACACAGCAAGTCGCGGGCCTACCGCTAATACACGTGACCACGCCGACGCTGGAGGGTGGACAACGCGTGGCAAAAAGGCTGTTTGACATTTGCGCTTCTCTCTTACTAATCATTCTCTCCCTGCCCTTGATGCTCTGCATCGCCCTTGCCGTGAGGCTGTCAGGCCCAGGTCCAATACTTTTTAGGCAGCAGCGAGTGGGCATTGAGGGCAAGCAGTTCGACATGTTGAAATTTCGCTCCATGGTCGTGGACGCTGAGCAGCGCCTTATGGAACTCGAAAATCGAAACGAAGGAAGTGGCGTTCTCTTCAAGATCCGAAACGACCCCAGAATTACCCCAGTAGGCCGATTCTTGCGGAAATTCAGTCTCGATGAACTACCCCAACTCTTCAACGTACTCGCCGGCGCCATGAGCCTCGTCGGGCCGCGTCCTCCGTTGCCGAAGGAGGTTGAAGGATACGAGAGGGACGTTCGGCGCAGGCTTCTCGTAAAGCCTGGCCTGACCGGCCTTTGGCAAGTCAGTGGGCGCTCAAACCTGTCATGGCAAGACTCAGTGCGGCTGGATTTGTACTACGTCGAAAACTGGTCCCTTGCAGGCGACGTAGTAATACTGCTCAAGACTGGCAGAGCTGTATTTGCGAGTACCGGTGCTTATTGACACGCGTAGAACGCGATCGCTGCCGCGTTGGGAAGAAATTTCGAGTCATTTATCTGGTCCCGGAGAACGAGAGCAAAGACATCATGCGCAGGAATAGCAAAAAGATTCGGAATAAGAACCTCAAACGACGTCGCCTCCTAATCATCGGGGGACCTACGGTAGCCGTGCTGGTAGTCGGGTCGGCCTGTGCTGTGTGGCTGGGTGCTACTGCTTCGGGCATCAAGTCCGAATTAGAAATAGCAACCTCGATGGTCCCTTCGCTGAAGTCCGACCTCGCCGCAAACAGGCCGGCCGAGGCGGCCATTGCCGTTGAGAAGCTAAAGAGCCATACAGCCAACGCCAGGAAACTTGCAGATAACCCGATCTGGACGTTGGCCTCAACATTGCCCGGGGCAGGACAGAACTTCAGCGCCGTGTCCGAGGTTGCGCGCGCCGCTGACGACGTCGCCACCCTCGGGTTGGGGCCTCTCGTCCGCGTGTTCAGCGTCCTCGATTGGAAGTCCTTACTGCCAGGCCCTGATGGCTCCGATCTGAAACCGCTCAAGGCCGCAGCTCCATTCGTGACCTCATCATCTCAGGCCGTTCGTCTGTCGGCTGACCGCTTAGATCAGATCGACGATAGCAAGCTGATAGCGCAAGTGGCGGAACCCTTGATTCGGGCGCGAGGCGAATTGCGAGAAGTCACGGGGGCACTGAGTGCTGCCGCGAATGCCTCCACGCTCCTTCCCTCGATGCTCGGATCGGATGAACCACGAAACTATCTACTTATTGTCCAAAATAACGCGGAGACCCGCGCCTCAGGAGGCATTCCGGGAGCACTGGCCGTTCTGAATTTTGATCAAGGAAAGCTCACTCTTGCAGCCCAAAGTAGTGCCGGAGAGGTAGGGGTGATGACGCCACCGGTGCCCACTGAAGCTTCTCAGCAGCAGATATATTCAGCACGTTTGGGAAAGTTCATGCAGGACGTGAACCTCACGCCCGACTTTCCCACAGCTGCGGCTAGTGCAAAGGCTATGTGGGAAAGGAAGACGGGACAGTCCGTAGACGGCGTCGTGTCAGTCGACCCGATAGCACTCGCTTACCTCTTGGAAGCTACTGGCCCACTCGAACTCAACAAGCAAGGTGTGAGCCCGTCTGTTAACGGTTTGCCGACCACACTGACTAGCAAAAACGTCGTGCAAACACTACTTTCGGACGTCTACTCCAAGATCGAGCAGCCAGCGTTGCAGGACAAATACTTCGCAGGAGTTGCACAGGAAATCTTCACTTCACTATCGAGCGGGAATGCACAGGCGGGCCCGCTGTTCACTGCCATGGGACAGTCGACTGCCGAAGGAAGACTGCTAGTTTGGTCCGCCCGGACTGACGAGCAGAGTGCCATCACGAGATACCCCCTAAGCGGCGCAGTAGCTGGCCCTAGCGTTGCCCCTGCCCAATTCGGCGTGTACTTCAATGACGGGACGGGGGCCAAGATGGATTACTACGTCAAGCGCACAGTGCAACTCGTCCGTGATTGTCCTCAGGACGGCTACGAGAAAATCTCGGTCCGAATCGTGAGTACGAATACCGCACCTGCTGACGCCGCGAAAACGCTGCCCTCCTACGTCACTGGTGGTGGGCATTTTGGCGTACCGCCAGGCACTGTCCAAACAAACGTTATCGCCTACGGCCCCGCTCAAGCGCATATCGAATCAGCCACCCTCGACGGGCAAAAGTCTCCGTTCGCGCCGTACATGCATGCGAGCAGACCGGTGGGCGTGATTGCACAACTTCTGGCGCCAGGTGAAAGCAAGACTGTGGAGTTCCACTTTGCCAAAATTGTCCAGCACACCGAACCTAACTTGGTAGTCACACCCACCGTCCAGCCTGTCAAGGATGTTGTCTTGCCCGCACAGGACGCTTCATGCCGACAAGGATGATGACCGTCGCGTTAACACTATGTAAACCGATTAGATTGAGGTTGGTCCGAGACCTATACAGGTGATACCGTCTTTTTTGGGATATCTATCCGTAGTTCTGCACTTGGTCTCGTGCAGAGGGGACACGCTCCCAAACCGGGTAATCAAAACTTAAACGTCTCCGGGGGGACACTCATGAAGAAAACACTCGCAGCACTCGCGCTTGCAGGCTCCATCGCTCTCGTCGGCTCGGCACCCGCCATGGCCGCTACTTACCCAGCACTTCCGCCGCAGGCAGCCGTTTCCGACGGCACCGTCGGACCGGGTGAAACTTTCATCTTCCGCGGCCAGGGCTTCCTCGCCGGCGAAGGCCTGACCATCACGGTGACACCGGGGCAGGCACCGGCGTCAAACGGGGCCGGTCTGGGCCGTTCGGTTGCAGTGAAGATTCCCGTCTTCCAAGCACCGCAGACCCTATCCGCGACAGCAGACGCGCAGGGTGCATTCTCCCTGCCGATCTCCATCAGTGAAGCAGGCACCTACTCTCTGACGGCAACCGGTAACACCTCCGGCGTTACCGTCGGCCCCGTCACGGTAGTCGTTGCTGCTTCGCTGGCTAACACCGGCGGTAACGCTGCCGGCGCTCCTCTCGCCAACACTGGTTCAGGCCTGGCCAACACCGGCGCTGATTCCGGCCTGGTCCTCTGGACCCTGGTTGGGGCAGGCGCACTGGCCGCCGGCGCAACCTCGGTTGTAGTTGTACGCCGCCGCGCCAAAGTAGAGGCTGCTGCATAACCGCAATACCTAATCACCAGTTATGGTGGGTGATTCTCCGGTAACGGAGAATCACCCACCATTTGTTTAAGCCACTTTTGAGAACCGCTCACGCTTGTCAGCGTAGGCGTCCTTCTTTTCCGACAACGCTGCCACACCACTACGGACACTCATGAGGCTCATATGAAGTTCCCTGCTAATCAGCGGTGCTGGCAACTGATTCTTGCGGCCATGTTTGTATTCTTAGCACTCATAGCGTTCTGGCCAACCCCCGTGGACCAACCTGCGTCCGGGCAACTGGCGATCGTCTTGCAATTCGTTCACAGCCATGGAGTGCCAGGATGGTTCAATTACAAGTTTGTGGAGGCGTCCGCGAATATTGCCCTCTTCTTCCCACTAGGCTTCGTAAGTTCATTGGCGTTCACCCGAAAGCGACTCTGGCAGCTTGGGGCATTTAGCCTCCTAGTTTCAGGCAGTATTGAGCTTGGCCAACTATTGTTTCTTCACAACCGTTTTGCCAGCCTGTCAGATGTCGTAATGAACACAGTAGGCGCCACCATCGGCGCACTCCTAGCGACTACTCTGAAACGTCCTCAGGACCCTTGAGTTCCTACCTCCGACCGGCTTCGCCATGCCAGCCAAGTGGACCGTTCTACTGGCCCTGTTCCTTGTATTTGGCTTCGGTGGCGGCTTTTTGCGGGCGCCACCACTGTTCGTTGTTGCGGTACCAGTCGATGGTGTCTTCGATGCCGGCGTCGAAGTTGGAGAACTGGGGTTCCCAGCCAAGTTCGTTGCGGAGTTTGGTGGAGTCGATGGCGTACCGCAGGTCGTGGCCGGGACGGTCCACTACATGGTCGTACGCGTCCGGGGCCAGGCCCATGTGCTTGAGGATCAGTTCAACGACGTCCTTGTTGTTCTTCTCGCCGTCGGCACCGATCAGGTACGTTTCCCCGATGGTTCCCTTGGCGATGATGGCCAGGACGGCGGAGGAGTGGTCGTTGGCGTGGATCCAGTCACGGACGTTCTCGCCCTTGCCGTAAAGCTTGGGGCGGATCCCGTCGATCACGTTGGTGATCTGCCGGGGTATGAACTTCTCCACGTGCTGGTACGGGCCGTAGTTGTTCGAGCAGTTGCTGATGGTTGCCTGCAGCCCGAAGGAGCGCACCCAGGCGCGGACCAGGAGGTCCGAGCCGGCCTTCGTGGAGGAGTACGGGCTTGAGGGGTTGCAGGGGGTCTGCTCGGTGAACCGCTCGGGATCGTCCAGCTCGAGGTCGCCGTAGACCTCGTCGGTGGAGATGTGGTGGAAGCGCTTGCCGTGCTTCCGGGCCGCTTCGATCAGCGTGTAGGTGCCGATGATGTTGGTGTCCAGGAAGGGGCGGGGGTCATGCAGGGAATTGTCGTTATGCGATTCTGCTGCGTAGTGGACCACGACGTCGGTGCCCGCGACGAGTCCGTCCACGATGCCGGCGTCGGCGATGTCACCCTCAACGAAGGTGAAGCGGTCCTCGGGCAGGCCGCGCAGTGATTCAAGATTGCCGGCGTAGGTCAGCTTGTCCAGAACAGTGACATGGTCATCAGTGTTTTCCAATACACAGTGGACAAAGTTTGAGCCAATGAAGCCGGCTCCGCCGGTCACAAGAAGTCGCTGCATAAATTCATGGTTCCATGCCGACATGATTTTGTTCAATTTCAAGTCATATCGGAAAATAGAGCTATGCGCGGAATAATCCTCGCCGGGGGAACCGGTTCACGTCTTCATCCAATAACGCTCGGAATCAGCAAGCAGTTGGTGCCTGTCTATGACAAGCCGATGATCTACTACCCGCTGTCCACGCTTATGCTGGCCGGTATTCGTGACATTCTGATTATCACTACCCCTCATGATGCCGACCAATTTCAGCGGCTCCTGGGCGACGGCAGCCGTTTCGGTGTCTCCATCACCTACAAGCAGCAGCCCTCTCCGGATGGCTTGGCCCAGGCATTTGTCCTCGGCGCTGACCACATCGGTGACGGCCCAGCCGCTTTGGTGCTTGGGGACAACATCTTCTACGGCCAGGGCATGGGTACGCAGCTACGCCGGTTCGAGAACATCGAAGGTGGAGCTGTGTTCGGTTACCGAGTTGCTGATCCGTCGGCCTATGGAGTAGTCGAGTTCGACGAAAATGGTCGGGCGATCTCTCTTGAAGAAAAACCTGCGGAACCCAAGAGCCACTACGCTGTGCCCGGACTGTACTTCTACGACAACAACGTTGTGGACATCGCCAAGAACCTGAAGCCCTCCGCCCGGGGAGAGCTTGAGATCACCGACGTCAACCGCAAATATCTCGAAGCCGGAAAGCTGCAAGTAGAGATCCTGCCCCGCGGCACCGCCTGGCTGGACACCGGGACGTTCAACGATCTCAACGACGCTTCTGAATTTGTCCGTACGGTGCAGCACCGGCAGGGGCTCTCTATCGGTTGCCCTGAAGAGATTGCTTGGCGTTTGGGATTCCTCAGCGACAACGAACTCCGCGAGCGCGCCGAGCCCCTTGCGAAGAGCGGTTACGGCAAATATCTCTTGGAACTCCTGGCAGAAAGTGCTTAAGCAACCCTTGAGCTAGCCGAAACGACATCAGGCCCATAACGAACATGATGGGCCTGATGTCGTTTCCACGGAATTATCCGACGAAGCCCTTCATCCAAGTCCTGAGGTCCTCGCCGAACTCCACCCGCTCGGACGCCAGGGTGATGACTGCCTTCAGGTAGCTGAGCTTGTCACCGGTATCGAAGCGGCGGCCCTTGAACACCACACCGTACACGCCGGACCCAACACCTTGGCCGGCAGCCAGGGTCTGGAGCGCATCCGTCAGCTGGATTTCGTTGCCTCGGCCCGGTGCTGTGTTCTCAAGGACCCCGAAGACGGCCGGGTGCAGCACATAGCGGCCAATGACGGCGAGGTTGGAGGGCGCATCGGCAACAGCCGGCTTCTCCACCAGGCTGTTGACGCGGACGTAGTCCTCGCCCTCAACAGCTGTGATATCCGCACAGCCATAGGCACTGATCTGCGACGGATCCACCTCGATCAGCGCGATCACGGAACCGCCTGTCTTCTGCTGCACGTCAATCATGGTGCTCAGCAGGTCCTCAGCCTCATCAATGAGGTCATCACCCAGCAGCACCGCGAAGGGCTCGTTCCCAACGTGCTGCTTACCGCAGAGCACCGCATGGCCCAGCCCTTTGGCTTCTCCCTGACGGACGTAGTGGATGGGGCCAAGTTCCGAAGCAGCCTGGATCGACTCAAGCCGGTCCTTGTCGCCCTTCTGTTCCAGCAGGCGCTCGAGGCCCGGTGCACGATCAAAATGATCCTCCAGAGCCCGCTTGCTCCGGCCTGTGATCATCAGGACATCGTCGAGTCCAGACTTGATGGCCTCTTCCACGACGTACTGGATGGCCGGGCGGTCAACCACCGGCAACATTTCCTTCGGCATCGCCTTGGTTGCGGGAAGGAAACGAGTTCCCAATCCGGCGGCAGGAATGACGGCTTTAGTTACGGCTCTCCCCATAGTCATAGCTGAACTTTATAAATTCTCTGCCCAGAAAGACAATCGCAAGAAGCAAGTTTCGACAGGCTCAACCACCGCGGAAGATTCAAGCACGGTAGCGGTTTAGGTCGCGTGTGATCCTGGGGACAGAACGTAGAAACCGCGCCCAGCGGGCAACATGCTGGACGAGACGTCCTTTCACGGACATATCTGCGTAGATGTTTCGGGTCAAGAAGACTTCACCCCGGGGGAATACCGCCCGCCACAACATCATGGGCTTGTCCTGCCAGCGGGCTTGGGCCAGGGCGATGATTCTTGCGCTCCCGGGTTCCTGCGCCAGAACACGGTTCCTCCACTCAGTCGATGGCTCCGGCCAGAGGAGGGCCATGTTCTCGGGAAGGAGCTTTTCAAGGAAAGGACGCGTCGCCGCCAGACTGCCCGTCGTCGTCGACAGATCTAGAACCGGCAGCGCCAGTGATTGCTGGGAAACGGCACCCGAAAGAAAGTCGAGCTCGTCCCGGCATGCTGGCAGAGCGGGTGACCGAAGGGCATGCAAAGCCAAAAGCAGGATAGCCAGTGGTTTGGACGGCACCCGGATGTCCTGCCCCGCCAGGACAACGCGCTCGGTGTTGTCCCACATAACCTCAAAGCACTCGGCGGCAGCGGCCTCCATTCCTGGAAAGCGGTAGTGCACATCGATGCAGCACGGCCATTCCGGATGACCGACCGTGATCGAATGCCGCGGGAAGGTTTTGCTGTCATGATCAACTGGTCGTTTACGCCAGCCCCTCTCCTGCAAGGCTTCGACAATCGTTTCCAGATCCTGGGGCGGCACCAAGACATCCACATCGCCCGAAGTCTTAGCTGGGCGCAGCCCTTGGAGCACGCTCACTGGACCTTTGATGAAGAAGGCTCTGATACCCAATTCATTAGCCACCCGTGCTACGAGCGCATGCCCCAGAAGCACGCCTTCAGAGACGCTCAGTTGGACGATGTCTTCCGGGTTATCCATAGCGCCACTCAGACTTTCGCCCGGCGCCCACTAAGCGCCGCTTCAAGCGAACCCTCGCCCGCGTCGTCCTGCAGAGAACCACTCGGCAGTAAAAGGTTGCTGACCTGCTCTTCCGGTGCTGCCGTGTACGTCCCGTAGTAGGAGTACGAGTCCGTTCCGCGGGTGGGTACGTAGTTGAGAACCGCCCCGAGAACCCTGCCCTTCACCTTGTCCAGGTTCCCCATGGACTGCGCCAACTGGTCCTGCGTGGTCCTTCCAGTCCGGATCACCACGATGGCGCCGTCCGCCACACGGCTTAGGACGGCGGCATCCGTCACCGGGAGCAGGGGCGGCGCGTCGACCAGCACCGTCGCATTCGCGGCCAACCCATCGAGCATGCTCTTCATCGCCTTTGATCCGAGCAGTTCACTGGGGTTCGGGGGGATGCGCCCAGAACCAAGCACTGAGAGATTCGGCAGGGCACTCCAGGGCTGGAGGACATCTTCGAGCTCGGCGGTGCCAGCCAGGACGTCGGTGACCCCTGCTCCCGGAACCAGGTTGAACACGTCCACCAGCGTTGGACGGCGGAGATCGCCGTCCACCACCACCACGTTCTCGCCGGCAGCGGCCATGGTGACGGCCAAGTTGGCGGTGACGGTGGATTTTCCTTCGGACTGCACCGAGCTCGTGACCACAATAATCCGCGGCGGCTGGTCGACGTCCAGGAAGCTAATGTTGGTCCGGAGTTCCCGGAGGGCTTCGGCCATCGCTCCCCCGGCGTCGTGGACCTGCGCCGACATGCCGGCATCCAGAACTGTGCTTTTTCCATCCAGGCGATGGTCCAGGGGAAGGGTGCCGATGACAGGGATGCCGAAGACCTGCTCAATCTCGGCCGCGGCACGGATACGCCGATCAAGATGGCGGCGGATCACCGCGTACGCCACGCCAAGAGCCAGGCCCACCAGTGCTCCCAGCGCGAGGTTCAGCTTCGTGTTCGGCGAGGTGGGACTCGTGGGGAGGACCGCCTTGCCCAACGGAAGCACGCGGACGGCTGTAGCCGTGGCACCTGCCGGGGACCCGGCAGCGGACGTGGCCTCGCTGCCCCCTACCGGCGCGGTCTCGATGGCCTCCACCTGTGCCGCGAGCCCATTCACCCACGCATCCGCCAAGCGCTGTGCCGTGGCCGGGTCAGTCGACTCGGCTGTGACACGGATTTCTGCCGTGTCAAGCGGTACCTTAACGCTGATGCTGCCAAGGAGGGCGTCCGCCGTCGTCTTCAGATCCAAGGCGGCGATGACCCGGTCCGCGACGAGGCGGGACTTTGCCACCGACTCGTAATTTTTGACCTTGGCCTTGGCCAGGCTGTCCCCGGCGAGGGACAGGCTCACATTGTCTGAGCCCGGCGTCACCACGATGCCGCTGGAGTCGGACGAGTAGACCTTCGGCTGGAGCACAGTCCATCCCAGGGCTGCCAGGGTGGCCAGCAGCGTGAAACTGACAATGCCTTTCCAGTACGTCCGAATGACCTTGAGGTAGTCCCTCAGGTCCAGGCCAGCAGGCGCTTCCGCGGGAGCTGCCGTGGTGCTCATAGTGGTTCCTTCCCACTCAAGATGTTTGATTTCCGTCCCGGCTCGGGGACGTGATGCTGCGTGCAGTCTTAACTGCGGCCCTGTTCAAGAACGCCATCCGCGACGAGAAGATCCACGGCGTGGACGACGGCGGCGCGGTAGCCTTCCGGTGCGCCATGCACCTTGGCGACTTCTTCGGCCAGTTGGTGAGGGGTGAGGGGTTGGGCCGCGGCTTCCCAGATGACGGGGCCGATGCCGGCAAGCTGCTTGATGCCGGCATCCACCATGACGAGCAGTTCGCTGCCTATGGCGATGGCATCCTTCGCCGGTGTCCGCCGGACGTATCCCTCCCGGACCTGCCCCAGTTCCGCACTCATGATGTCGCGTGGTTCCCATCCTGGTTCTTGCTGACGTTGGACCTGGAACAGCGATGCCAATGCTGCAGGCAAGTCAGCGGCCTCGGAGTACGTCACCTGCCACACTCCCCCGACGCTCTCGATAATCCGGCAGAGCGACCGCAGCGGCTGCTCGATCTCTCCCTGGGACGACGATTCCGGGATGAGGGCTAGGAGCGCTTCGGTGAGGGGAACTCTCGCCAGAACCGGAGGGATTCTGCCCTCACCCGATACGCGGTTCAGCAGCACGATTGACTGAAGAAACGGGCTGGGAGGTGCTAACCGCAGCCCAAGCGCATCCGGTCCCACCTGTTTCTTGGGACGGCCGTGCCATAGCTTCACTGACAGCGGCTTGGGATAGGGCATTACCGTTCTGTCCTGCCGGATGGCGACCGTCTCATCGGTGACATAACCGTATGTCTTGGCCAGCACGGATGCCGCGGTGGTCTTGCCCGTTCCGGACTTGGCCACCAGCGCCACTGTCGCTCCCGTTTCCGGATGGGCCACCCCGCATGCGTGGAGCATGGTCAGGCGGCCTGCGTTGGCCAGAATGGCAGCCACAGTAAGGCGTGAGGTCAGTTGCTCGGCCAGCTCCTCGAATGATGACGCCCCGAGCTCGAACCCCTCTGTCGCCTGATTCCCTGACTGAAACGTCACGGCAACTGTGTACGTCGCCGAGGGGGCCGGCGGCGGCGGGGCTGCATCCCCCGGTACCTGCTCGCTTGCACATCGGGACCAGGCCGCCCGCATGTTTAGTTGTTGCTCCCCGGAGACGCCGCTTCCCCACCGAACGGCGAACTTGATACCCAGTATCTGCAGGTGCAGCAGATCAGTGCTATTTAGCGGCGCGGCTTCAGGTTCTGGCTGCACCGATACGAGAACATCCCCCATGACTCCCCCGGACCAAAGTTACGCCGCGGAAACGGCCGCAGGCTCAATCAGGCGACGGGCTTCAAGGCTGGCCAGGAAGAGCTCCGCCTGGGCCTGCATCTGTCCCACCTCGTCGTTGAACGTCACCCCGAGTTCGTTGAATATGTCCAGCTCAGATCTATGCCCGTCGATGAGCTCCCAGATGACGGCGGCAGGCCCCTCGAGAACCACGGGTTGGGTCTCATCCAGATGGAGGAGGGCAATCCTGCTCCACGGCTGGGTTCGGACTTCGGCGACCAGACCACCCCGTTTCCAAACCATCAGGCGTACGTAACGGAGATGGTCGAAGTCTTGACGATCGAGGCCGAACCGATTGTCACCGTCAAAGTGACGGTGTACGAAAAGGTCCCCTTGGTGACGGTCCCAGAATATTTGAAACCCCCGATGTTGACGCGGAGAAATTGATTACCGGGCGACGTCGCAATTGAACCGTCGAAGTTCGTGAGCTTACTGTTGTTCGGGATGGACGTATTGCCCGAGCCTGGCGAAACGGAGACCAGGGAAATAAGCGCCTTCTGGTTCTGCGAAACCCCCTCGATCGTTAGCCTGTATGTGACCACGTCGCCCTTGAAAGCGGCTCCGGCTTGGATATCAAAGCTGATCGGTGCGGTGCCCGCGGCTGCAGTTGCTCCACTTATGGTGACGGGAATGGGCGCTGCTAGCGTTACGATCGGGTCGCCTGATGCCGCGGCGGCCGGAGAAGCAATAGCTGTCGCAATGACGGGAAGCGACCAAGCCACTCCTGCGACCACCCGCCGGCGGCTGAAACCGCTTTCTTTCGACTCAAGCTCTTCGTTCAAAATCTCAGACAATTGTGCCCCCACAGTAGTTTTCAGCCATGGCCCACCATTCAATGGTCGGCAGTGAGCTTCACCGGTGATTACCGGCTGCTTCTACTGTTGCGAACACACTCAAAGATTTCCGCAAACGAGACACAAGTTTCACTCAAGACTCCCTTGATTCTTGAGCAAAGGGCAGTTGACCTGCGGCGATACGCCTGCGTGTGCTTGTTTGCAGCCCAGATGCGCGGAAGTCTTCCGCCGTCGTCGTCCGTCCTGCAAACGTGCCCTGGCTGCCTTGGCCTTGCTTCAGCAGGCCGAGCCGCGGCTTCTATAGGCCCTGAGCGGCACTCTCCCGGAGCACTCGGCCGGTATGCCCGGCCAACGCGGCCATGTCCTCGAACATCTCGATCAGCTGCAGCCGTTCAGGCGCAGCCTGTTCCGGGCCGGCTAGTACGCCCAGCTGCCCTTGCAGCTGAAGCGCCAGTCCCGCAAGCCGTTCGGCACCCACCATCTGGCAGGAAATCTTCAGGCTGAGGACGGCGTCCATCGAAACCTCGTAGTCGGCATGTGCCAGCCCGCCCCGCAGCTTCTCAATCCTGCGGGGCAAGTGGGCCAGGAAGTTGCTGAGGAACAAACGCCAGCCCTCGTCGTCGTCGAGCTCGCTGCGCAACTGTTCCAGGACGGCCGGGTCCAGAACGCAGGTGCCCGGGCCAGCAGACCCGTTGACGCAGTCCCCGCTCATGGACCGCTCCTTCCTGTGTTGGTGTTGGTGAATGTCGCAGCAGGACATTGTCTCGCCGCTGGATGCTGCATCTTCGGGTCCTTGCTAAGTTTTTGGGCAGGATTAGCGCAAGATCCGATCAATATGAGCGCACCGCCTTTACGATCAGCGTGTGCTATCCGGCACATATGGACCGTCAGCAAGCGTTGCTGCCATAACGATTCTGGGGATCGATCGCCGTGTTCAATACCTTCAAGAAACCCCTTGCGGCGGTGGCCGCCGCCCTTGGCCTGGCCCTTGCACTCACCGTGGTGCAGCCCGCCGCAGCGCAGGCCGCCGCGGGCCAGATTTCCCTGAGCCCTGCCAGCGGTCCGGCCGGCTCCGCCGTCACGGTGACCGGGAGCGGCTTCAAAGCCTCCGCCACCGGAACCGTGATTATCGGATCCACCACGTTCCCCCTGAAAACCACGGCGGCCGGCGCATTCAGTGCAGCCGCCTCCATCCCGGCAACCGCCACGGGCAAAGTCACGGTGACAGCCAAGACGTCCTCCGTGCAGGCCTCCGCCGCGTTCACAGTGACGGTCCCCGCACCCGCGCCGCCGGCAGTACCGGCGGTCAGCACTGCAAAGCTCCGTTTCGGAACTGCCACCAACGGCGGACCGCTGGCCACCGCTGAACTCGACGAGGTGGCTTCCCTGGCCGGCGAAGCACCGTCCAGCGTGCTGTTCTACAAGGACTTCCTCCAGCCCGCCCCCATCACCGAAATGAACGCCGTCCGTGCGCGCGGCGCCGTGCCGCTGGTGACCTGGGAGCCGTGGGCCTGGGGCGGTGGCGTCAGCCAGCCCGCCTACAGCCTGGACAGGATCGCCGCCGGCGACTTCGACGCGCACATCGCCCAATGGGGGCAGGCACTTGCCGCGTGGGGTTACCCGGTCCAGCTGCGCTTCGCCCACGAAATGAACGGCGACTGGTACCCCTGGGCTGAAAGCGTCAACGGCAATCAGCCCGGCGACTACGCCCAGGCCTGGCGGCACGTCCACGACGTCGTCGAGGCCCAGGGAGCCACCAACGTGTCCTGGGTGTGGAGCCCCAACGTCCCCTACTGGGGATCCACCAGCCTCGCCGGGCTCTACCCGGGCGCCGGCTACGTGGACATCGTGGCCCTGGATGGCTACAACTGGGGCACGTCCGCGTCCTGGAGCGGCTGGATCTCCCCGCAGGACCTGTTCGCACCCGGCATCGCCGAGCTTCGGGCCCTGGCTCCGGACCTCCCCATCCTGATCGCCGAAACCGCGTCCAGCGAAGCCGGCGGAGACAAGGCCGCCTGGAACACGCAGCTGATCTCCTACCTGGCCGCGCAGCCGGACGTCATGGGGTTCGTCTGGTTCCACATTCAAAAAGAAGCTGACTGGAGGATCAACAGCAGCGCAGCCTCGGCCACTGCCTTCAAGAACGCACTCCTGGCACGCCGCACCTCCTGACGGGTTGCCTGCTGAGCATGCCGCCGGCCCGGCCGAAGATTCCGGCCGGGCCGGCAGCCTGTGCATCAGGGCCTGGCTTTGCTGTTCTTGCGCAGCAGCGAGAGCATGGCCACCCCGATGAGCAAGACGCCCAGGGCGGTCAGCAACGATGAGCCAACGTTTAAGCCGGTGTAGGCCAGGGCTGCTGCTCCGGAGGCGGGAAGGGTTGCATTCATTCCGTACATGGTTTCTAGATATCCTCTGCTGTGTATTGGGCTTCCCAGCGGTCGATTCGCTGCCGGGTGATCTTGGTTTTCAGGACTGCGCACCAGGAGGCCAGGAACCAGCCCGAGCGCAGCCACATGAACAGTTCCTGGGGGAAGAAGGCTGCGGCCAGCACAATGTCCTTCCAATCACGGTGGGGTATCCGCAGGGCGCGTTTAATGTCGAGTGCCACGAAGAGCACGGGCACCAGCCACCAGAACAGGATGAACTTGAAGACGCCCAGTGCGAGCGAGAGGACCATGACGGCGATCCACAGGGCCTTCAGGAACACGCCCAGCAGTCCCATGGCCTGCTGGCCCCAGTCGCGCAGGGTCAGCCTGTTGATTCCCAGGTCCAGCAGGTCCTCCACGGTGCCCACCTGCCATTTCATCCGCTGACCCCACAGCGCCTTGATGGTCTTCATCGAGTCCGTGTAGGCGCGGACGTCCGGGGAGACCTGGCAGATGTAGCCAAGTTCCCGGATGCGGTACGTCAGCTCGAAGTCCTCCACCTGGGAGGTGTAGACCCAGGGGCCTTCGCGGTCATCCCGGGCGGCGATCTCCCGCAGGACGGCATTGTTGATGGCGCAGCCTGTTCCCGCGAGGACGCTCGTTTCCCGGCGCCGGAGCGCGGTGTCCGTCCAGGTGGCGAACTCGGCTTTTTGCAGCCGGCTCAGGAAGCCGGGGTCCTGCATGGTGAATTTCGACGACGACCCGCCCAGCCGTGCCGACCGGCGCCCCGCGAACTCCCGCTCCCAGGCCTCAAGGGCGTTGGACGGCAGCACCGTGTCAGCGTCCAGGCAGACCAGCACGTCGGCGTCGTAGGCGTACTGCGCCCACGCGCGGTTCAGGGCCTCGGACTTGCGGTGCTCCAGCCGGGGCAACTCCATCACCGTGACCGGATACTTCCGGGCCTCCTCCGCGGTGCCATCGGTGCACCCGTTGGGCACCACCACCACCAGATCCGCGGGGCGGGACTGCAGCATCAAGCCGTCCAGGGTGGCCCCGATGGAGCCGGCCTCGTTGTAGGCCGGGACCAGGACCACTACCCGCAGGAGCCCCTGGCGGCTAGGCGTACCGCGTGCCTCGGTGGGGGCCAGGATGGGTTCCCGGCTGGCGTCATTGCCGGAAATACCGGCGGTGTCTGTTGGGGCTGGGAGCAGGGCTGACTGCATGGAGGTCTCCTCGAATGTTGTGAGGCCCCCCATTGGGCCGCACATTCATTCTTCAAAGGGCCTCTCAACTTTCGCCCCGGCATTGAGTCAAGGTTGTACCAAGTTCTCCTCATTTTCTTGAGCTTTCAACCAGGCCCTGACCTGCGGAAACATCACCACCGCCCTATTCTGTTGTCTGCATCACTCTTTAGCCCGCCATCCGTTCTGGGCATGACAATGGCCCCGTGGGAGGTACCCACAGGGCCATCAATTCGCCGCTAAGCCTCGCTCACCGGCCGGTGAACGTCGGCTCCCGCTTCTCCTGGAACGCCAGGAAGCCCTCGGCGTAGTCGTCGGTCTTGCAGAGGCGGGCCTGCTCCTGGTTCTCCTCCTGCATGGACGCCCACAGGCCCAGGCGCTGGTCGCGGATGTGCGCCACCAGCTCCTTCGACGCCACGAAAGCGCCCGTGGCTCCGGCAGCCACCCGCTCGACGATCTCCCGCGTGGACTCCAGCAGCGAGTCGGCCGGCATGGCGCGGCTGAACATTCCCTGTGCCACCGCCTCCGCACCGGAGATCAGGTCTGCCGTGTAGATCAGGTCCAGCGTCCGGTGCATGCCCAGCCGCTCCGTGAAGTACCAGTGCCCGCCAGAATCCAGCGTGGCCCCCAGCTTGGCGAACGGCGAACCGAACTTCGCGTTCTCCGCCACGTACACCACGTCCGTGGCCAGCAGCAGCCCCAGCCCCACCCCCAGGCAGGCACCCTGGGCAGCGGCAAACGTCGGAGCCGGGAATGCCGCCATCTTTTTCAGCAGCGGCTCCACCAGCCCGCCCAGGTACGCGGCGGCGTCGTCGCTCTCCGGCGTGACCCCGGCAATGTCCCGGCCCGCGCAGAAGGCGCGGCCCTCTCCCCGCAGCAGCAGCGCCCGCACCTCACCGCGTGAGGCGGCGGCAGCAGCGTCGTCGTACGCCTGGGTTAAATCCTGGAGCGCCTGCTCGTCCAGCGAGTTCAGCTTGTGCGGGGCGTTGAGGACAATTTCGGCGATGCCGTTGCTGATGGAAAGGGAAATCATGGAACTCCTCCGTTGAAGCTAAAAAATACCTACACGTCGAAGTCGACGGTGACTTCCTTGCTGGTGGGGTGGCTCTGGCAGGTCAGCACGTAGCCCCTGTCCAGCTCATCCTGCTCCAGCGCGTAGTTCTCGTCCATGGTCACGGTGCCGGTGACCACCTTGGCCCGGCATGTGCCGCACACTCCCCCGGCACACGCGAACGGCACATCCGGCCGCACCCGCAGCGCCGCGTTCAGGATCGATTCGCGCGCATGGGTGGGGCTGGCCACTTCGCCCTGCAGGCCGTCGAGCTTGAACGTGATCTTGTACGTCTCCTTGGACTCGTCCACCACCACGGGACGTCCGGCGTTCCCCTCCGGGCGGTCCGGCTTGCCGGATGTGAACAGCTCGAACCGGACGTTCTCCGGCTTCACGCCGCGCTCCGCCAGGGTGTCCCGGCACAGCTGCACCAGCTCGAACGGCCCGCACAGGAACCACTCGTCCACATCGTCCGCGTGGATGGCGGTGCCCAGCAGCGCCTGGAGTTTCTCGGCATCGATCCGGCCGGAGAGCAGCGGCGCGATCCGCTGCTCACGGCTCAGCACGTGGTGGATGGCCAGCCGCTGCGGGTACCTGTCCTTCAGGTCCGCCAGCTCCTCCAGGAACATCACGTCCATGGCGGCCTTGTTGGCGTAGATCAGGTCGAACCGGGTCTCCGGGTTGGCGGCCAGCAGCGTCCGGGCGATCGCGATCACCGGGGTGATGCCGGAGCCCGCGGCGATGGCCACGAAGCTGCCGGCCTCGCCCGCCAGCTCGGTTGCCATGTCCTGCGGACGGTTCATGGAGTTCATGACGTTCTGCTCCACGGCCACCCCGTCCCGGCCGTGCTTGGACACGAACGCGCCCATGGGGCTCATCACGTCCAGGGTGTCCCCCGCCTTCAGCTCGGCGTTGGCCCACGTGGAGAACAGCCCGCCCAGGTCCTTCTTCACAGCCACGCGGATCTCGCTGCTGCCGTCCTCGAAGCTGCGCGGCTCCGCGCAGATGGAGTAGCTGCGGCGCACCTCGTGCGGCTCGCCGTCGGCGTCCGGCAGCGTGGTGCGCAGGGCCACGTACTGGCCGGGCAGGTAGTCGAACTTGCCGGCGAGCTCCGCGGGCACGTGGAAGGAAACCTCGATGGCGTCCTCGGTGAGCCGGCGCACCTCCTTCACCGCAAGGGTGTGGAAGGACGGACGACGGCGGCCGGTGGCCTGCGCCTCCTCGGCGGCGGTCTGGCGGACAACAGTCATGGCGGTTCCTTAGAGGACTTTGAAGTAGTCGAACGGTTCCTTGCAGTCCTGGCACACATACAGCGCCTTGCAGGACGTGGAACCGAAGCGGGTGAGTTCCTTGGTGTGCAGGCTGGAGCACTGCGGGCACTTCACGGCCATCTGCAGCCGGATGGGCCCCGCATGCCGCGCCGCATCGCTTTTGCCAGTGGGCGGGGCGATGCCGTACTCCCGCAGCTTGGCCTTGCCGGCCTCGGTCATCCAGTCAGTGGTCCAGGCCGGGGCGAGCACCAGGTCCACCGTGACGTCCCCGTAGCCCTCTTTGGCGAACGCTGTTATTATATCGTCCCGGATGGCGTCCATGGCCGGGCAGCCCGAGTACGTGGGCGTGATGGTGACGGTGACTTTGTTACCCGTCACCTGTACGTCCCGCAGGATCCCCAGGTCCTCGATGGTGAGCACGGGGATCTCCGGATCGCACACCGTGGCGGCGATGTCCCACGCGTTCTGCCGCGGGGTGCGGGTCCGGGTTTCGAAGTCCGAAATGTACACGGTCACCAGCTCGCCCCGGGATGTTCGCGCGCAAGCACCTGCATCTCGGCCAGAAGGTAGCCCAGGTGCTCCGAGTGCCGGCCCTCGCGGCCGCCGCCGGGGGCCGCCGGAACGTCCGGCACCTCCAGCTCGGCTTCTGCCAGGACCTCGCCGATGAGGCGGTCAAAGTCCTCTTTCAGGCTGGAAGGCGCGACGGCGGCGCCCGCCTGGGCGAGCCTTTCGGTCAGTTCGTCATCGCGGAACAGTTCGGCAACGTACGGCCACATGGTGCGCAGGCCGTGGATCATCCGCTTGCGGGACTCCTCGGTGCCGCCGGCCAGGCGCAGGACCCACTGGGCACTGTGGTCCCGGTGGTAATCCACTTCCTTCACGGCCTTGGCGGCGATGGCTGCCAGGGTGGCGTCCGTGGATTCGGTGAGGCGGCGGTACAGCTCGAACTGGTAGTAGCTCACCACGAACTGCCGGGCGATGGTGGCCGCGAAGTCACCGTTGGGCTGCTCGAACAGCTGGACGGAGCGGAACTCGTGCTCGCGGCGGAAGTAGGCCAGGTCATCCTCTGTTGTTGGTGAGCCGTCCTCTTTGGTGATGGCGCCGCCGGCGTAGGTGAGGAAGCTGCGGGCGTGGCCCAGCTGGTCCAGGGCGATGTTGCCCAGGGCGATGTCCTCTTCCAGTTCCGGGGCGCGGGAGATCCAGTGGCCCAGGCGCTGCGCGAGGATCAGGGCGTCATCACCGATCCGCAGCGCGTATTCCGCCACGTCCTCGGTGGGCTTGGCCAGGCCGGTTTTGACCTCGAGGGCGATGTCCTCCGGGCGGAGGGCGTTGCCGGGAGTGATCCTGGTGGCGGAGGCGTTGGAATCGCCGCCGGCCACACCGGTGGAGATGTCGCCGTGGCCGGTGGTGGTGTCGGGGGTGCTCACAGGTGCTTTACCCCTTCGCTCTTGGTGTAGTACGTGGCGTGCCGGTAGTCCTTGCCCTGCGGGGACTCGAAGAAGGAGCCCTTGGAGTCCGGATCACTGGCGGCGATGGCGTCGGCCGGGACAACCCAGATGGAGACGCCCTCGTTGCGGCGGGTGTAGAGATCGCGTGCGTTGCGGAGGGCCATGGCGGCGTCCGGGGCGTGCAGGGAGCCGGCGTGCACGTGGCTCAGGCCGCGGCTGGACCGGACGAAGACCTCCCAGAGGCCCCAGGCGCTTCTGTCGTGGGTTTCGGTGGTTGAGCTTGTCGAAACCGGCCGACCGTCGGTGGTTGAGCTTGTCGAAACCTCGCGAGGCTCAACCACCGGCGAAACCTTCGGGGCTTCGCGGTTGATCTCTGCGGCGCCGCTTGCGGGGGCTTCCGGGTTGCCGTGGGGGCTCATGCTGCGTATTCCTTCTGCTTGTTAACCTGCTTGGCCGCATACGCCGCCGCTGCCTCGCGAACCCAGGCGCCGTCGTCGTGCGCTTCCCGCCTGCGTTCCAACCGCTGGGCGTTGCAGGGACCGCGGCCGGCGAGCACTTCCTGGAACTCGTGCCAGTCCAGCGGGCCGTGCTCCCACTTTTTGGTGTCCTCGTTGAAGCGGACCTGGTCGTCCGGGAGGGTGAGGCCCAGGACCCGGACCTGCTCCACCATCATGCCCACGAAGCGGCTGCGGAGCTCGTCATTGCTGAACCGCTTGATGTTCCAGGCCATGGACTGCTTGGAGTTGGGCGAATCGTCATCCGGCGGGCCGAACATCATCAGCGCCGGGGCGTACCAGCGGTTCACGGCGTCCTGCGCCATCTGCTTCTGCGCCGGCGTTCCGTTGGAGAGCTCCAGGAGGATCTCGAAGCCCTGGCGCTGGTGGAAGGACTCTTCCTTGCAGATGCGGACCATGGCGCGGCCGTAGGGGCCGTAGGAGGCGCGGCACAGCGGGACCTGGTTGCAGATGGCTGCGCCGTCCACCAGCCAGCCGATGGCGCCCATGTCCGCCCAGGTGAGTGCGGGGTAGTTGAAGATGCTGGAGTAGCGGGCCTTGCCGGCGATGAGGTCGTCCATCATCTTGTCGCGGCTCTGGCCCAGGGTTTCGGCGGCGCTGTAGAGGTAGAGCCCGTGGCCGGCCTCGTCCTGGACCTTGGCCATCAGGATGGACTTGCGCTTCAGGCTGGGGGCCCGTGAGATCCAGTTGGCTTCCGGCTGCATGCCGATGATCTCGGAGTGGGCGTGCTGGGACACCTGGCGCAGCAGCGTCTTGCGGTAGGCGGCCGGCATCCAGTCCTTGGGCTCAATGCGTGAATCTTCGGCGATGACGCGGTCGAAGTGGGCCTGGCCGGCTGTGTCCGCTTCTTGCTGGGCCGCCTGGGCCTGGGCCTGATCGGCTGTGGGCTCAGCGGGCACTGACTGCAGGTTCTGCGCTGCCATGGTTGCTCCTATGCAATGACCTTCCGGGACGGCGCGGATTTATTTACCGACCGTTCGTTCAGGATATGCGGAAGCGTTTGGGGCCGTCAAGCCTAGGCCTCTCCCGGACGCGCGCTCACTTGTGGCGGCTCCCCCTCCGACGCGCGCTCACTCGTGGCGCCTCTCCCCCCAACGCGCGCTCATATTGACGGCGCACGCGATATACCCGGGGCGCTGACAAATGTGGGGGTCGAAAATTTATGTGGGCAGCGGGGACTGCCTGTCAGCTGGCGGGGTCGTACATGAACTCGCGCAACTCCTGGGCGCAACGGCATGCGGCCGCAATTTTTGCCGCCCACTGCTTCGCCTCAGCCCGGGTGGGCACCTCCAGCACGGTGAACCCGCCGGTGATGTCCGAGCCCGGGTAGATATCCGTGCCCGCGGAGCCGTCGGCCTGCACCAGCACCGGAGCCACATCCTCGGCGATCCCGCCGCCGAAGACGTAGACGCCGGCGGCCTTGGCCTCCTCGATCACCGCGTGGGACTCCGCCACCACGATGGGGAACTCCTCTTCAGTGAGGTTCATGGCTTGGCCCTTGCCCGGAAAGGAAATCAGGTACTTGGTCATGCCTCGATAGTGCCACTCAGCCGGCCCGTTGGCACCGCAATTTTCCGCTCCGGTGCCGGGCGCGCGGAACGGTGCCGGCCGCCGTCGTGCACCCCTGCCCAGTTAGTGGCTCCCCACCCCTTTCGACACGCCCTCGACGACGGCGTGTCAGGGATTCCTAGCCCGGGTCCCCCAGGTAACCGGGCGGGAATGCACGCCACAACCGGTTATTGGCCGGCGAAGAACTCCGCGGACAGCTTCTTCGGCGCCCGGGTGGCCCAGGCTTCCACGAGGATCTCCGCCAGTTCGTCCCGGGCGATCTCTCCGAGGCGGGATTCCTGCACCAGGACGGCGTTGTACCCGTTGAAGTGCGGGACGGTGAAGAACGGCAGGGAATCGTCCTCCACCAGGGCAGCCTTGGCGGCGTCGTCCGGAACCATGATCACCAGCAGGTCCCGGTACTGCTCCCCCGTGTCCGGGTCCACCGCCGTCTTATGCGGTGCCCGGTACAGCACGAAGCCCCGGCCCTTGGGTCCGCGCGGCACCTTGTAGGTGGGCCGGTCACCCCAGGAGATGCCGAGCTCCACTTCCGGCAGGCCACGGCAGATGGCATCAATGTCTTCGGGTGTGGCCTTCCGTTCCATCGCCACAACGTAGCCCCGCTGCCCGGAAGGCGGCAATACCCAGTGCCGCCGGATACCAGTCCGGTAGGCTCGGGGAACCAACGCCTGAGGGGGCAGACGCATGGAACAGGAACGCTTTAGCGACGACACCAAACCACCGGCACACGCGACTAGCCGGGACGAGCAGGTCAACATCAGGTTCTCGGCCTGGGCATCCAGCCTCGTGGCCCTTCTGGTCATGGCACCGTCCATCTACCGCCTCGCCACCGGGGCGTTCGCTTGGTGGGACCTCGCATTCATCGCTGTGGGCATCGCGCTTATCACCTTCCACATGGCGCGTTTGAGGCGGCTCCGCCACGAACAGGGGCGCACACAGTGAGCACGTCACAGACTGCGGGCAAGACCCTGAAAGTGCCGCTTTTCATCATTCTCGCGATCGTCGCGGCCCTGGCCCTTGGGGTGCTGCTGAACCCGCTTCCCAAACCCGCCGAATTAGCCGTCCTGGACCGTCCTGCCACGGCGGCAGACACTCTCCCGGAGGGCGTCTCTGCGCAGCAGGGCTCCGGCTACAGCGTCCGGCTCGCCGCGCACGACGACGGCATCCGGTACTTTGTCAGCGGGAACCCTGACCGCCAAAACCTGTGCGTCATAGTGGTCCCGGACAACCACCCCAATCAGTGGTCCAGCGGCTGCGCGTCCGGCGCCAACAGTGACCGGGAGATTGTGCGGACCGGGTCCAACGGCATCGTTTCCGCTGTCCTGGTCCCGGACGGCTACAACACCGCCGAGCTTGAGCAGGGCGGGTTCAAGAAGATCCACAAGAACGTCTACGCCGTCAGGACCGAACGAGTTCCCGGCTCGCGCTGAGAAAGCACGACGGCGGGACGGCACTTGCGGAGTTCCGTCACCGCGGGTAGCTGCCGGATGCCCTCGCGGCCCAGTATTGCGCAGTGGCAAGGGACTCGTTCCCGAGGATACAGCTGATGACCATGAGTCCCAGGGCAAGCACCGCCACCAGTCCGCCGGCAATGATACGAACCGGACGACGGGGCAGGGCGAACGTCGACGCGGCCGCGGTTGCCATTGAAGCGGCGGGAACGGCAACTCCGATAGCCAAGATCCACTGGCGCGTGGGGATCTCCGCTTGCCAGTAGGCGACCGAACGATCATCTGGCTCCCAATCGAAACCGTAAACGAACACAAAGAACGTGGACGCCGCCGCAAGGAACAGCAAAGTGACGGCAAAAACCATCAAGACGCCGCCATCCAACCGTTTCCCCATGCCAACCATCCAACCACGGCACTGGCCCGCAGCTGACCCGCCCTGACCGGCCGCTGACCGGGCGTGACCGCGAAACTGCCCTCCCGCCGTCGTACGCGGTCTGCCGGAACCAATGGGCTCAGGGCCGCAGCTGGTCCTGCGCCCCAAGGGAAGGCCGGGCTGCCCCGTCCAGGCTCCGCTGCGTGGCGGCCCAGCTGGCCAGCACCTTCAGCGCATCCTCCGACGGCGAGGCGGGCTCGGCCGTGTACACGTTGATCCGCAGGCCGGGATCGGCTGGGAGCTCAAGGGCCTCGTAGGTCAGGTCCAGGTCCCCCACCACTGAGTGGTGCAGCCGCTTGCGGCCGGTCCGGTGATATTTGACGTCGTGCTTGGCCCAGCGGGTGCGGAACTCCTCGCTGCGGGTGGAGAGCTCGCCGATCAGGTCCGTGAGGTCCTTGTCGAAAGGGTTCTTCCCTGCAGTGGACCGCAGCACCGCCACGATGTCGTCGGCGGTGCGCTCCCAGTCGCGGAAGAACTCCTGCGCTTTCGGGTTCAGGAACGTGAACCGCGCACTGTTGGGCGGATCGCCGGCGGCCATCATGTCCTGGTACAGCGCCCGGCCCAGCTCGTTGGCGGCCAGGACGTCGCCGCGGTCGTTGCGGACCCAGGCGGGCGCCGTCGTAATGGAATCGAGGATGCGCTGCACGCTGGGCCGTACCGTCTGCGGGCTCCGCTTGCGCCGCACCCGGGGCGCCGCCGCGGACGCCCGGGCCAGGTCGAACAGGTGGGCCGTCTCGGCGTCGTCCAGCTGCAACGCCCGCGCCAGGGCTTCCAGCACGCTGTCCGACGCACCGGAGAGGTTTCCGCGCTCCAGCCGGATGTAGTAATCGATGCTCATCCCGGCGAGCATCGCCACCTCCTCGCGGCGCAGCCCCGCCACCCGCCGGTTCCCGCCGTAGGCAGGCAGCCCGGCCTCCTCCGGCGTGATCCGGGCACGGCGGGAGGTCAGGAACTTCCGCACATCGTCGCTGTGTGTCATGGCTTCCACGGTACGCGCAGGCCCCCTGTGGAAGGGAGGTACCGGCGCACCCTCCCACAACTGCGGAAACCGAAATACCGTGAAGGCATGACCATGGAACTAACCCTCAACAACGGCGTCACCATGCCCGCCCTGGGCCTTGGCGTCTTCCAAAGCCCACCGGAACAGACCACGGCGGCAGTCCAGTCCGCCCTCGAGGCCGGCTACCGGCACATTGACACCGCCGCCGCGTACGGCAACGAGCGCGAGGTGGGCGAAGGCATCCGCCGCTCCGGCCTGGACCGCTCCGACGTGTTTATCGAAACCAAGGTGTGGGTCAGCGATTACGGTTACGACGAGACGCTGCACGCCTGGGACAAGGCCGTAGGGAAGCTCGGGGTGGAGCAGCTGGACCTGCTGATCCTGCACCAGCCCGCGCCGGACCGGTTCACCAAGACCATCGCCGCGTACAAAGCCCTGGAGACCCTGCTTCAGGACGGGCGTGTGCGGGCCATCGGCGTCAGCAACTTCATGCCGCACCACCTCGAGCAGCTGCTGGCGGAAACGTCAGTGGTTCCGGCCGTGAACCAGATCGAGCTGCACCCCTACTTCGCCCAGCCGGACGTCCAGGCAGCCGATGCGGCCAGCGGGATCCTCACCCAGGCGTGGTCGCCCATCGGCGGCATCACGTTCTACCCCGGCTGGGGCGTTGAGCACCGCCGGAATGTCATGGAAGACCCGGCGATTGCCGCCGTCGGGCAGGCCCACGGCAAGTCGCCCGCCCAGGTGATGCTCCGCTGGCACCTGCAGCAGGGCCGCTCCGCCATCCCCAAATCCACCAATCCGGGGCGCATCGCCGAGAACTTCGACGTGTTCGACTTCGAGCTGAGCACGGACCAGCTCGCCGCGATCGACGCTCTGGACACGGGCGTGCGCAGCGGGCCGGACCCGGACGAAGCACGCCTGGACCGGTTTGCGATGCCCATCCCCGAAGCCTGATCCCACCATCCCGACAGACACTTCGAAAGGAAACCCCATGGCAACGTGGCTCATCACAGGATGCTCCACCGGACTTGGCCGCGCCCTGGCCCAGGCCGTGCTCGCCGCCGGGCACAACGCCGTCGTCACCGCCCGGAACGCGGCCTCGGTGGAGGACATCGGGGTCGCCCACCCGGACACCTCGCTGGTCCTGCCCCTCGACGTCACGGATATGGCGCAGGTGGCCGGGGCGGTGCGGCAGGCGGAGGATCGCTTTGGCAGCGTGGACGTGCTGGTGAACAACGCCGGTTACGGGTACCGCGCGGCCGTTGAAGAAGCGGACGACGGCGACATCCGGAGTTTGTTCGACACGAACTTTTTCGGCGCGGTGGACATGATCAAGGCGGTCCTGCCCGGGATGCGGGCACGGAAATCCGGGGCGATCTTCAACATCTCCTCCATCGGCGCGCGCATCACCCCGGCCGGCTCCGGTTACTACTCCGCCACGAAGGCCGCACTCGAGGGCCTGTCCGGCTCGCTCCGCAACGAGGTGCAGCCGCTGGGCATCAGCGTCACCGCCGTGGAACCTGGCGCCTTCCGCACCGACTTCGCCGGCCGCTCGCTCACCCAGTCCGCGACGCCGATCGGGGCCTACGCGGACACGGCCGGGAAGCGGCGCAAGGAGAACGACACGATGGACGGCAACCAGGCCGGCGATCCGGTGAAGGCGGCCCAGGCGATCATCACGGTGGCGGAGTCCGGGAACCCGCCGGCCCTGCTGCTCCTGGGCACTGACGCGTACGGCGCCTTCGGCATGGTGGCCGACGCCCAGCTGGCCGAGCGGGAGCAGTGGAAGGACCTCAGCACCAGCACGGACATCACCGGCTAAGCCCCCTGCCCCGCCGCTGAACCCAACTGGGTCGCATTTGATGTCGTTTTGAGCCCTGATAACGACATCAACCGCGACCCAGTTGGGTGACGGGAATCTGCCCGTGCCGCCCCGTGTAGGGTCAACGGGTGGAAACTCAAGGGATAGCGGCTCATACTGGCACGCCGGTTGGATTCAGGGACCGACGGCGCGAGGCGGGTTCCCGCGCAGGCGAGGGCGAGTGGAAGATCCCGGCCGCCCTGGGGCTCCTCGCGTTCTGCGTCGCCTTCGTGGGCCTGTGGGTCCCCTCCTTCTGGGACGACGAGATCGCCACCATTTCCGCTGCCCGCCGCTCACCCGGCGAATTGCTGCTGCTCCTACAGTCCGTGGACGCGGTGCACGGGCTGTACTACCTCTTCATGCACTTCTGGACCTCCGTATTCGGATTCTCGGAGATCGCCATGCGGATCCCGTCGGCCCTGGCCGTGGGGCTGGCGTGCGCCGGAACCACCATCATTGGCCGCAGGCTGGGCTCACCCACCACGGGCATCGCCGCCGGCCTGGTCCTGGCCTTCCTACCCCGCATGGTCTGGGCCGGGACCGAGGCCCGGCAGTCGGCCTTCACGGCACTGCTGGCCGTGGCCCTCACCCTGCTCCTGCTCCGGGCCTGGGAGTCCAACCGCGTCCTCGACTGGGTGCTGTACGGCCTGTGCGCGGTGGTGGGCGTCTGGATGTTCATGTTCTTCGTCCTCGCCGTGATGGCGCACGCAGCCGCAGCGGTAATCCTGCGGCGGCGGGTCCTCGGAACGCTGATAGCTTCCTCCCTGGCCGGCGCCACGGTAGTGCCGTTCGTCCTCCACGCCCTGGGGCAGAAGGCACAGGTGGACTGGATCCAGAACCGGTCCCTCGCCCAGACCCTCATGACTGCGGCCGTGAAGCAGTTCTTCTACGGCGATGACAGGCCCACCAACAACGCGCCGCCGCAGTGGGTCCTCGGGGCCATGCTGGTGCTCGGCGTGATCGAGGTGGGGCTGGTGGTGTGGGGTACCTGGGCATCCCGGCGGCACGGCCGGAACCGGACGCTCATCGTCCTGGGCCTCTGCATCATCGTCCTCCCGGCCCTGGGGCTCCTGCTGGTCAGTGTGGTGGCCCAGCCGGTCTACGTGGCCAGGTACCTGACCTTCACCGCCCCCGCCTTCGCCCTGCTGGTGGGCCTGGGCATCTCCCAGTTGCCCGTCCGGAAAGCCTGGCTGCGCCCGGTGGCGC
Organism: Pseudarthrobacter sp. SL88; assembly: GCF_026672455.1. Taxonomy (NCBI): domain Bacteria; kingdom Bacillati; phylum Actinomycetota; class Actinomycetes; order Micrococcales; family Micrococcaceae; genus Pseudarthrobacter; species Pseudarthrobacter sp. SL88. Next base: position 757,791 of record NZ_JAPPRD010000001.1, on the reverse strand, counting down.
TGGCCGCCGTCGTCCTCTGCAGCCTGGTTCCCCAGCTGACCATCAAGAGCGTGGTGAACGAACCTGCCGACACCGAGCGCCGCGTCGCAGGCATGCTGGACGGGGCACTCCCGCGGCCGGCCGCCGTCGTGTTCGGGGAGCCGTATCTGCGCGACCTCGCCCTCGCGTATCCGGAACACTTCGACGGCGTGGCAGACCTCTCGCTGGAGGAAAGCCCTGCGGAGTCCGGAACGCTGTGGGGTGTGAACTCACCCGTCCCGGCCGGTGAACTGGCCCGCCGCGGGAATGTGCTCTTCGTCGGCCAGGGCGGTGCGCCGGCCGACCTCTCCGCCTTCGCCGAAGCGGGCTGCCGGGAAACGGGCAACCAGCCCTTCGAGCGCATGGTGCTGATTTCCTTCACCTGCTCCTGACCGGCCGCGCAGCCCCGGGATACGCTGGCCTGATGCCCCACCTTGCCGACCTGCTGCCCACCCTGGCGGCGCTCGCCATCCTGGTGGCACTCACGGTGGGCGTCCTCTGGGGCTCCCGGACGCCGCAGTACCTCGCCCCTGCCGTGGCCATCCTCCGGGGCGCCGCCCAACTGGCGCTCATCAGCCTCATCCTGGGCGGCATCATCAGCGATCCGCTGTGGGTGGGCGCGGCGTTGCTGGTCATGTTCAGCGTGGCGGCCACGACGGCGGCGCGCCGGCTGGGCTGGTCCTGGCACCGGTTTGCCGTGGTGGCCGGAACGATGGCGCTGGGCATCACGGTTACTCTGGGCGTCGTGTTCGCAACCGGCGCGATCGACTTCACGCCGCGCTACGTGCTGGCGGTGGGCGGGATCGTGATCGGCAATTGCATGACCATCGCCGTGCTGGCCGGGCGCCGGTTCTACGAGGCCGTCAATGAGCAGTGGGACCAGGTGGAAGGGTGGCTGGCGCTGGGTGCCACCGCCGGTGTGGCCACACTGGCGCAGGCCCGGCAGTCCGTGCATTCAGCGCTGATCCCCTCCACGGACCAGACCAAAACCACCGGCCTGGTCACCCTCCCCGGCGCGTTCGTGGGCGCCATCTTCGGCGGCGCCTCACCGCTGGAGGCAGGCCGGTTCCAGGTGGTGGTGCTCGCGTCCATCATGGCAGCTGGGTCCGTCACCGCCGTCGTCCTTCTCCGCTCGCTGCGCGGCGTGAAGGTGCGGCCGGCGGTTCCCTAAGGGCCCTCCGGAAAGGCCCGGAAATACCTCTTGCGGCACCGGTACCCAGTGTTACTATGTAGTGGTAGTCAGCAACACTAAGTAGCAGGAGCAGCGCAATGGGCAAACAGATGACGGAGATGCTCAAAGGCACGCTGGAAGGCATCGTCCTGGCAATCCTTGCCACCCGGCCCGCCTACGGCTACGAGATCACCACGCGGCTGCGGGACCAGGGCTTCGCGGACATCGCCGAGGGGACGGTGTACGCGCTGCTGGTCCGGATCGAACAGCGCGGCCTGGTGGACGTGGAGAAAGTCCCGTCCGAGAAGGGCCCGCCGCGCAAGGTGTACTCGCTGAACAGCACCGGCACGCAGGAACTTGCAGAGTTCTGGAGGACGTGGAGCTTCCTCGCAGAACGTATCGAACAGCTCCACCAGGAAGGTAACTGACATGGCCGCCAAATGGATCGAAGCACTCACCGGACCGCTCGAGCAGAAGAAGCAGTACAAGCAGGCCAAGGCACGCCTCGATGCGCTGCCCGAGCCCTACCTCACCGCCGCCGCGGCCTTCAACAGGTACCTCATGTACTACGGCGGAGTCACCGAGGGCGACACCATGGTGCAGATGATCTCCGACCTTGCCGACCTCTGGGAACGCGCCGCCGTCGACGGCACCCCGGTGGGCGACATCGTGGGCAGCGACCCCGTGGAGTTCGCCGAATCGTTCGCCCAGGCGTACGGGGGCAAGCGCTGGATCGACAAGGAACGCGCCCGGCTGATCGAGGCCGTGGACGATGCGAAGAGGAAGGAATCCCGGCAATGACCACAGCAGCCGGCCCGGAACCCGCCATCCGGGTGCGGGGCATCGAAAAGTCCTTCAAGGACCTCCACGTGCTGCGGGGCGTCGACTTTGACGTGGCGCCCGGGACCATCTTCGCGCTCCTCGGCTCCAACGGCGCCGGCAAGACCACCCTGGTGCGCATCCTGTCCACGCTGCTGGCAGCGGACGCGGGCACCGCCACGGTGAACGGGTACGACGTCGGCGCGGAGCCGGCCGAAGTGCGCGGGTCCATCAGCCTGACGGGACAGTTCGCCGCGGTGGACGAGGTGCTCACCGGGCGGGAGAACCTGGTGCTGGTGGCCCGGCTGCGCCACCTGCCCGAACCACGTGCCATCGCGGACGAACTCCTGGCCAGGTTTGCCCTCACCGAGGCCGGAAACCGCAGGGCCGCCACCTACTCCGGCGGCATGCGGCGCCGGCTGGACATCGCCATGAGCCTGATCGGCAACCCGCCCGTCATCTTCCTCGACGAACCCACCACCGGGTTGGACCCGCAGGCCCGGCTGGAGGTGTGGCAGACCGTCCGTCAGCTCGCCGGCCAGGGCACCACCGTGCTGCTCACCACGCAGTACCTTGACGAGGCCGAGCAGCTGGCGGACCGGATCGCCATCCTGCACCAGGGCACCATCATCCGGAACGGGACACTGGCCGAACTGAAGCAACTCCTGCCGCCGGCCACGGTGGAATACGTCGAGAAGCAGCCCTCTCTCGAGGACGTCTTCCTGGCCCTCGTTGGAAAGGAACTGTGATGACCACCCACATCCTCAGCGACACCCGCGTGCTCACCGGCCGGTCGCTGCGCCACATCCTCCGCAGCCCGGACACCATCATCACCACGGCGGTGACCCCGGTGGCCATGATGCTGCTGTTCGTCTACGTGTTCGGCGGGGCCATCAGCACCGGCACGGGCGGGCCGTACGTCAACTACCTGCTGCCCGGCATCCTGCTGATCACCATTTCCTCCGGCGTGGCCTACACCGCGTACCGGCTGTTCCTGGACCTGCAGGGCGGAATCTTCGAACGGTTCCGGTCCATGCCCATTGCCCGGCCCAGCGTCCTCTGGGCCCATGTGCTCACCTCGCTTGCCGCAAACCTTGCCGCCGTGGCGATCGTGGTGGGCGTGGCCCTGGTGATGGGCTTCCGGTCCGGGGCGTCCGTGGCGGCGTGGCTCGCCGTCGTCGGGATCCTGGCGCTGTTCACCCTGGCGCTGACTTGGATTGCGGTGATCGCGGGCCTGCTGGCGAAGACCGTGGATGGGGCCAGCGGCTTCAGCTACCCGCTGATCTTCCTGCCGTTCATCAGCTCCGCGTTCGTGCCCACAGGCTCCATGCCGGGCCCGGTGGCCTGGTTCGCCGAAAACCAGCCGGTCACCTCCATAGTGGACACCCTCCGCGCGCTCCTCGCCGAGGAACCGGTGGGCAGCGGCATCTGGACGGCGCTGGCCTGGCTGGTGGGCATCCTGGCCGTCGCCTACGGGTTTGCGGCGGCCATCTACCGCCGGAAAGCCAACTGAGCCTGTTGGTTGGGTCCGCCGCGGCCTCGGAGGCGGGAGCCCGGTTCGATTCCGCCACGGACGCCTTCCTGGTGCTGGTCCTGTCCGTTGCCACGGTGGCGGTGGTGGGCCCGTGGACGCTGGCCATCGGGGCGATGTATTACGTGGTGGCGGCGGCCGGGCTTGTCCGGCCGCACCTTCGTCAGCCGTTGCCGCGCAGCACGGCGCGCAAGGTGATCGGCGCCGTCCAGCCGCTGGCCCTGCTTGTTGCCTTGGTCATGGCCCTGGTCCCGGGCATGCCGACCGCCCTGGCTGCCGCCGCTCCGGCCGTGGCACTCCCGCTGCTCCTGTTCTCCTTCGGCCGTGACGTCGTCGCGCTTGAACGGCGCCACCATGCGTCCGCGACTACGGTTCCGAGCGCGGCCACGCAGGCGGCACCCGCACGCGGCCCCGCAACCTGACCCGCCGCCTGAGCCTAAAACGCAGGCTTTCCGCCCGTGAACTATCCGCCCGTACCGAGGAACCCGCGGATAGCGTCGGCCATCCGCGGAGCCTGCTTCCAGTGCAGGTAGTGGCCGCCCTGAAGGGGCAGGACCTGGTGCCGCGTCACGTTCCTGAGCAGGGTCTCCGCCGCTGAGACCTTCTCCGCCGTCCGGTCATCCCCTTCGTCGGCGATGAACGCCAGGACCGGCAGGTCATCGGGGTACGTGACGCCCCGCAGCGCCGCGGCGTTGTTGGCGATCCGGGCAGTCTCATCGGCAACGGCAGGGTTGCCGAAATTCCAGGACGACATCATGCGCATGCGCTTCAGTTCGTCGTCGGTGAGGGCGCTGCTGTCCGGATCCACGACGGCGGGGGCCACCGCTGCCACGGCCCGCACCAGGCCGGTGGCAGCCAGGGCCCTGGCCCAGTTGATGCCCGGCTCCGGCTCCGCGACGGGTCCGTCCCCGGGCTTGGGAATAGTGGCGTCAATGCCCACCACAGCCGCCACTTCGCTGCGGTAACGGTTGGCGTAGTCCAGCAGATAGAACCCGGCGATCGAGTGGCCGGCCAGGACATAGGGCCGTGGAACCTTCAGCATGGCCAGCGCCTGGTGGAGTTCGTTGCTGATGTTCTCGTTGCTCCGCGGGCCGGCCTCCGCATCGCTGTAGCCATAACCGAACCCCTCCACCACCGTGACATCGAAGCCGTTGAGCTCACGGACCAGCGGCTGGAAATCCAGGCCCGGCGCCGGGGTTCCCAGCCCGCTGAGGAGCACGATGGCCTGGCCCTGCTGCCCGTTCCGCACCACATTCAGGCTGCCTCCGGCCACCGCCACCCGCTCCCCGTACGGCTGGACGGTGGCCCGCTCCCGGGACTCCAGGAACAGGTTCAACAGCGTGGAGGCCAGGACCAGGCCCACGACGGCGAGCAGGGCGAACCCGGCGCGGCGCCACCCGCGCCGGGGCTTCTTCCGAAGCCCGGCGTCGGTGTTTTCCTTCCAGCGGAACATGTGTGGCAGACCGGTGAGCGGGATCAGAAGCGGTTCACTCGGGCTTGGCGTACGCGGCTGCGCTCAGGATCTCGTAGCCCACGAAGGTCTCGTCGCCTTCCACCCAGGCGTCATGGCCCGGCGGAATGGCGTAGGCATGGCCTCCGCTGACGGTGGTCCGCGTGCCATCGTCCATCTCGACGGTCAGTGTTCCCGAAGTGCAGATGCCTACGTGGTTGACCTGGCAACTGTCCGTGTGGACCACGGTCTTGACAGTCTCGGACCAGCGCCAGCCACGTTCGAACGTGAGCCGGGCCAGGGTGGTGCCGCCAACGTGCACCACATCCACCACGGTGTTCGGGGGACGGCGCTTCTCGTCGGGTTCATCAAAGGATTTCGCTTCAAGCGCTGTGGCAGTTTCTCCGGCCATTTCATTCTCCAGACAGGGAGCATATTCAACTGTTCGTCCGGGGCGCCGGGGCAGCTCCGGGATGGTTGGCCGCCCGCCCGTGGGGTTCAACGCCACGGGTCCCTGCCGCGATTTCCAAACAGCCGCGCCGGGGTCCAGGCCGCACCAATGCTGGCCCCAGCGGTATCAGCGTGCGCCCGGGAGGGGCCGCTGTCAATCCCCCGGCAGCCCCCGCTGCGCACCCTGGATTTCAGAGCCCGCGGTGCAGTTGGCGGCGTCGTCCACCACGTCCTCCAGGTCGCCGGTCCGGTGCAGCACCTCGAGCTGGCGGACGGCTCCTGTGCCGGTGTGCAGGAGCTGGTCCGTCAGTGCCTCCACCCGCTGCAGATCGCCCATGTCCTCCAGCGCCGCGCGGATGTGGTGCAGGAGGGAATTGACGACGCCGAGGGCCGGCCCGGGCCTGCTGGTCACCGGATCCAGGAGTTCGCCGCGCAGCCCCCACCGGCTGGCCTTCCACCCGGCCAGCCGGAGCAGCGCGGTGGGCACGGGCGCGGGGTCGGTTCCGGCTTTCCATTCGCGGGCAGCCGTTTCCACCAGCCCGCGGACGATCCCGGCCAGCAGCACGGTGTTTTCCGGCATCATGCAGACGTCGGCGATCCGCACCTCCACGGTGGGATAGTGCCGGGACAGCCGGGCGTCGAAGTAGATCATGCCTTCATCCATGGCGACGCCGGTGCTCACCATGTCGTGCACCAGCTGGTGGTACGCGTCCGGGCTACCCAGGATGTCCAGCGGCCCGGCTGACGGCCACCGGCTCCACACCTGGGACCGGTAACTGGCGTATCCGGTGTCCTCGCCATGCCAGAACGGGGAGTTGGCGCTCAATGCCACCAGCACCGGCAGCCAGTTCCGGATCCTGTCCAGCACCCCCACCGCTTCTTCATCGGACTCCACCGACACGTGGATGTGGGTTCCGCAGGTCAGCTGTTCCCGGGCCGTGAGTCCGTACTCCTCCACCATGGCGGCGAACCGGCGCAGCCGCACCGGGTGCGGATCGCTCGGCAAGGGCGAGGTGCCCAGGGCGGCCACCCGGACGCCCACATCCTCCGCGGCCTGCCGGGCGATGTCCCGCCCCGCCACGATGTCCGCCTGGAGCCCGGCGAGCGTGGAGTGCGGCGGGGTGACCACTTCGATCATTTCCTGCTGGAACTCGGCCGTCAGTACCGGCCCGGCACTGGATTCGAACGGCCGGACGTAGAGGTCCAGCAGGGCGCCGGCCATGGGCACCGCGTCACCCCTGCCCGGGTCCACCAGCAGCAGTTCCTCTTCAACCCCGAACGTCCTGCTTTTGAAGCTCCCGGTGCCGTCATTCGGGACGATGTCCATCGCCATGTCCTGCCCGTCCATGCCAGCCCTCCCGTTGGCCACGCCGTGGGTATCTGCTGGCGGTCGCTGCTTGCCGCCGAGGAGTACAGGATAAGCACCCGGATCGGCCGGCGGGAAGGGCGCACCGGCCAGGGCAACCCTGGGCGACGAACGCGGTCAGCGGCCAATTAGGCAAGACAATTGGGTCTTTTTGATTGGCCCACCCGGGTCTACGGTGGACAAACGGAGCTGCCCGCCCGGGGTGGCCGGCCAAGGAGGACTTTCCATGACAACGCACGTCGCGGACTGCAGCGTAACGAACTGTTCCTTTAACGACCACACGAACTGCAACGCCGCCGCCATCACCGTGGGTGGGGACGAAAACCACGCACAATGCGCCACGTTCATCGAGATCGGCGTGCACGGCGGCCTGCCCAAGGTGCTGGCCGACGTCGGAGCCTGCCAGCGCAGCGAATGCGTCCACAACGATCACCTGATGTGCAAGGCGTCCGAGGTCCATGTGGGCCCGGGCCGGGACAACGCAGACTGCCTCACCTACGCACACGCCTAGACCCGACAAGTCCGTCACATGCACCCGGAGCGGCTTCCGTTCCGGGTGCATTGCTGTCCACCGCCGGCCATGGATGCGGACGCGGAACAGGCCTTCCGGGGGCTAAGGCGACTAGGGCACCGCGGCGGCAGGCCGGCGTCGTACGTCCTGCCGTGCATGACCACGGTGTCAGGCGTCGAAGTGCGTGCTGACGGTATCGTCGGGGGCCACCGAGGCAATCACCCGGGCAGCAACGTCCCGGAGCTTGATGTTGCGGGTGCTGGAGGCGCTTTTGAGGATGGCCATGGCCGTCTCCTGGGTGCACCGGTTCTGGCCCATGATGGCCCCGGCGGCGAGGTCGATGGTGGTGCGCGAGGCCATGGCGGCGGCAAGGTCGTCGCGGGCATCGGTCAGCTGGGCGATCCGCAGCGCCAGCCGCAGTGACTGGCTGGCTTCCCGCGCGAACCGTTCGGCGGAGGCCACCGAGTCGGCGGGGAACGCGTCTTTGCCGTCGGAATAGAGGTTAAGGGCCGCCCGTGCATCATCGTCCACCGGGACGGGCACGGCCAGGATGGATTTGAGGGTTCCTTCGTTCACCGCCTCCAGGTACTCCGGCCAGCGGCTCTCGTTGTGCAGGTCCGGTACATGGATGGTGGTGGCCAGGCGGATGGCCGAAAGGCACGGGCCGTCATTGAAGGCGTACTGCACCTCGTCCATGGCCCGGGCGCGTCCATCGCTGCTGGCCGCCGTTGTGGATTTCTTCCGACGCACCACGGTGATGGAACAGGACACCTGCTGTCCCGTCGACGAGAGCTCCGTTGCGGCCTCAACGGCCAGGTCATGGAGGAATTCCGCAACATGGGAACTGGTGAGGACCAGTTCGCCGAGGCGCTTGGCTACCGGCTCGTCGGTTCTGTCTGTGGCCATGGAGGGCTTCCTGGTACTGCCCGGTACAGCCACCCACGGACTGACCCGGGACCCGAGCCGCCCAGGACCGGACGGCAATTCCAGCCTACTCCCACGGCAACGCTCCGGGCCCCGCCGCCGGCACCACGGACTCAGCTGGCGAGCGCCAGCAGCACTCCCCCGGCCGCGCCCACCAGCACCACGGCCCAGGGCGGCGCCTTCCACGCGATGAGCAGCACGAAGCAGACCAGTCCCAGGCAGAACGGCCCCGGCCCGGTGATGGCAGTGGTGAACAGCGGGTTGTACAGGGCTGCGGCCAGGATGCCCACCACGGCGGCGTTGGCACCCCGCATCAGGGCCTGGGCTCCGGGCCGGGACCGCCACGAGTTCCAGAACGGCAGCACGCCGGTGAGCAGCAGGAACCCGGGCAGGAAAATGCCGGCGAGCGCGACGGCGGCACCCGCCACGCCGCCCGGACCGTATCCTGCCGCCGCGCCCAGGTAGGCCGCGAACGTGAACAGGGGTCCCGGCACTGCCTGCGCGGCGCCGTAGCCGGCCAGGAACTGCTGGCTGGTCACCCAGCCCGGGTCCACCACGCCGGCCTGGAGCAGGGGCAGGACCACGTGCCCGCCGCCAAACACCAGCGCCCCGGCCCGGTAGAACGCCTCAAACAGGGTGATCCCGGCCGAACCCGTTGCCAGCGCCAGCACGGGCAGGCCAAGCAGCAGAAGCACGAACAGGGCCAGGCAGATGATGCCCGCTGTCCGGCTGACGGGAAAACGCATCGCGCCGGTGAGTTCTGCGGTGCCCCGCCGGCAGACCAGCAGCCCGGCGAGCGCGCCGAACAGGATGGCCGAAATCTGGCCGAATGAACCGGCCAGCAGGGTGGCGGACAGGGCCGCGACGACGGCGATCGCCGCCCGTTCGCGGTCCGGGGTGAGGGCCCTGGCCATGCCCCACACGGCCTGGGCCACGATGGCCACCGCCACGATCTTCAGTCCGCTGAGGATCCCGGACCCCACGGCGCCCTGGAACAGCGCGGCTCCCAGCGCAAAGGCGACCAGCAATGCAGCGGACGGGAGGGTGAAGGCAAGGAACGCGGCCAGCGCGCCGAGGGGGCCGGCACGGTGCAGCCCCATGCCGAAGCCCACCTGGCTGGAAGCAGGCCCGGGAAGGAACTGGCACAGCGCCACCAGGTCCCCGTATTCCCTGTCGTTCACCCACTTGCGCCGCCGGACCAGTTCGTCGCGGAAGTAGCCCAGGTGCGCGATGGGGCCGCCGAACGAGGTGACACCCAGTTTGAGGAACACCCGGAAGACCTCCCAGGCCGAGCCGCGGGCCGTGGCTGGCGCCTCGCCGGTCATGGGGCTGCCACGGAGGGCTGCGGTGGGGTCATGGGCCCATTATGCAGTGGATTGACAGGGGCCGATGACCATTGCTCCACTGGTAGGGCGCGCAGCCCGTAACCTCCAAGGAGAACCCCATGAGCAACGAACAGCTGATCATCATCGGCTCCGGCCCCGCGGGCTACACCGCCGCCATCTACGCGGCCCGGGCCGGCCTGGCCCCGCTGGTGCTGGCCGGTTCCGTCACCGCGGGCGGGGCGCTGATGAACACCACCGAGGTGGAAAACTTCCCCGGTTTCCCTGGCGGCATCCAGGGCCCGGAACTGATGGACGGGCTGCAGCAGCAGGCCGAGAAGTTCGGCGCCAAGGTGGTGTTCGACGACGCCACGTCCGTTGACCTGAAGGGTTCCGTCAAGCGCGTGGTCACCGGCGCCGGGGAGACCCACGAGGCACCCGCGGTCATCCTGGCCACCGGCTCCGCCTACAAGGAACTGGGCCTGCCCGAGGAGAAGAAGCTCAGCGGCCACGGTGTGTCCTGGTGCGCCACCTGCGACGGGTTCTTCTTCCGCGAGCAGGACATCATCGTGGTGGGCGGTGGCGATTCCGCCATGGAGGAAGCAACCTTCCTGACCCGCTTCGGAAAGTCCGTGACCGTCGTCGTCCGCAAGGGCGAACTGCGCGCCTCCCGCATCATGGCGCAGCGGGCCAAGGACAACCCCAAGATCCGGTTCGAATGGAACTCCGCCATTACCGCCATCCACGGCGATACCAAGGTCACCGGCGTCACCCTGGCGGACACCCGCTCCGGCGAAACCCGGGAACTCGGCGCCACGGGGATCTTCGTGGCGATCGGCCACCTGCCGCGCACCGAACTGCTGACCGGCCAGGTGGACCTGGATGACGAGGGCTACATCAAGGTGGACTCCCCCACCACGTGCACCAGCCTCTCCGGCGTCTTCGCGTGCGGCGACGCCGTGGACCACCGCTACCGCCAGGCCATCACCGCTGCCGGCACCGGTTGCGCCGCGGCCCTGGATGCCGAGCGGTACCTGGCTGCCCTGGACGACGCGTCGAGCATCGCCACCGCCCTGGTGGAGGAACCCACCCACGGCTGACCCGGAAAAAGGCCTCCGGAAAGCCTTGCCGCCCACGGACTTATAAGTACACTTAGTACATTCATCCGATGGGCTTGGGAGAGGCTGCTGCTCCTCCCCGGGGAGGGCTCCCAGCACAAAGGCGGCACCCCCATGTCCGGCAAACCGAAAACTCCGCTGTCCGTCACTGAGGAAGTGGCGCTCCTGGACCTCCAGCTGCAGGCGCTGGAAATCATCGAGGAAATCATGAGCGGCACAGACCCCGCGGAAGCCGGCGCCCGCGCCTCCCTCAGCCTGTTCGTGGACCGCAATCCGGGCCAGCCGCAGCGCGCCCTGCTTCTCCACATGCTGAGCACCCGGCGCACCAACCTCAGCTGACACAGGAATAACACCCTGTGGAAACACTCCTGCAACCTGGCTGCGGCAAGCTGGGCGTACGGGGACACAACCAGCAGGAGGCAGCCCGCATGGAGGCACAGGGAGTCAGTACCGCTCAGCTCCGCATTGGAGACAACATCGAGGCGTGGCACCGGGGCAAGCTGTTCCACAGCGGCCGGGTGACCGGGGTGGTGCCCGCGCTGGACCTATTCTGGATCCTGGACGCACGGACCGGCGCACGCAAGCTGCTGGACCCGGAGGCCCTGGAGATCCGGCACATGGAGGCACCCGCGGAACCATTGCTGGGACTCTCCCCGGCCTAGCCGGCTACAGACAGACCACGACGCCGGCACACGTGTAAGTGCCGGCGTCGTGCGTCCCTGGATAATCCGGTTAGGCGCGGTTCTGGTAGACGTCCGGGATGCCGTCCTGGTCAGCGTCCACTTTTTCCAATTCCTCGGCCTGCCGGTACTGCCGGTTCCGGGTGCGGAGGATAACGCTGGCCAGTAAGGCAGCGAGCAGCGACGCTGTCAGGATGCCCACCTTGGCATGGTCGTCGTGGAGGCTGCCCTGGCCGAAGCTGAGCTCGGCCACCAGCAGGGACACGGTGAAACCGATGCCGGCCAGCAGGGCCACGCCAAAGATGTCGATCCACCGGTAGGAGTCGTCCAGCTTGGCCTTGGTTGTTTTGGTCAGGAGCCAGGTGGCGCCGAGGATGCCCACCGGTTTGCCCAGGACCAGCGCCAGGATGATGCCCAGCGCCACCGGGTCCGCGAGCGCCGACACGAACCCGTCCCATCCGCCGATGGCGACGCCCGCCGAGAAAAAGGCGAACACCGGGACGGCAATGCCTGCGGAAATCGGCCGGAACCGGTGCTCGAAAATTTCTGCCAACCCGGGCCCGGCCTCCGGGCCTCCACTGGCCTGCGACCGGATTACCGGGACGGCGAAGCCCAGCAGCACTCCAGCCACCGTGGCGTGGATACCGGAGGCGTGCACCAGTGCCCAGGCGGCGAAACCCAGCGGCAGCAGGATCAGCCAGGCCGCCGCGGCATGGGTGCCGAAGAACCTGCGGTACTTCTGGACCAGGAACGTGAACACGGCCAGCGGAATCAGAGCCAGCAGCAGCGGGGTGGGCTGGAGGTCGCTGGAGTAGAAGAACGCGATGATGCTGATGGCAATCAGGTCATCCACCACGGCAAGGGTCAGCAGGAAGATCCGCAGGGCGCTGGGCAGGTGCGATCCGATGACGGCCAGCACGGCCACGGCAAAGGCGATGTCCGTGGCGGTGGGGATGGCCCAGCCGCGGAGCGTGTCCGGGTTGGAGAGGTTCACGACGGCGTAGATCACCGCCGGGACCAGCACACCGCCGGCGGCGGCCAGCACCGGGACGATGGACGTACTGATCTGGCGCAGGTCTCCGGCCACGAATTCGCGTTTGAGCTCCAGGCCTACCAGGAAGAAGAACACCGCGAGGAGCCCGTCGGCCGCCCAGGCGCCGAGGCTTAGTTCGAGGTGCCAGGGTTCGTAGCCGACGGTGATGTCCCTGAGGGCAAAGTAGCTGTCCGACGCCGGCGAGTTGGCCCAGATCAGGGCAATCACCGCGGCGGCCACCAGCAGGGCACCGCCCACGGTTTCCTTGCGGAGGATCTCGCCGATGCGAAGGGCTTCCGAATAGGAGCCCCGGGCGAGGATGGAACGGCGCGGCTGGGGTTGGGCCTGGTGCTTGTGCGGGGGCTGCGGGGCGGAGGTCACGGCAGGGTCCTGACTTTGGGGGTCGACGAAACTATGCCGACCAGACTTCCCGGCGCACCTTCATCCATTCTACCGGCACGGCAGCTTCCCCTTCTACGGACACAGGCGCTGGGGCCAACTTCGGTATGACAAGACCCGCCGGGAACACTGCGGTAGCGTCATTGGCACGGTATTCACAACCTGGGGGACACGGATGATGAAGCTCAAACCCGCGGCAACGCTTGCAGCGCTGACGGTTCCGCTGCTGCTCGGTGGCTGCGCCAGTGACGGGTACGGCATTGATGCGCTGAAAGCCCCCGCAGGACCCGAGGATGCCTTCCCCGCCGATGCAGGCTTCCTGGAACAGGTCGATCCCACCACCCTGCGTTTCCTGGTCGAAGATGGCGGCAGGAAGTTCTTTGCAGCGCAGAGTTCTGATGGCGCACAAGCCTGCCTGGCGGTGGTCAACGTGGATCGGCAGGTCACCGATTACGCGGGATGCGGCGTTGCAGCCGGCAGCTCCAGCAACAAGATCGTGACCGTCAGCGGGTCCGACAGAAGACCCGCCGCCCTGGTGCCGGACTACGCCGACGCCGTCCAATTGGAGTCTGAAGGCTTAAGGCGTATCCACCAGAACGTGTACGTCGGCCCGTAGCCGGCCTACTTCGCCAGGAATTCGATCACCACGCTGTTCCACTCCTCTGCGTGGCTCACGTTGCAGCCGTGCGGCGCGTCCTTGATGACGTGGACCTCACTGTCCGCCAGTGCGGCGTGCGTCCGCCGGCCGGACCCCTCGAACGGCACGGTCGCGTCGCCGTCGCCATGAATCACCAAGGCCGGGACGGTGACATCGGCGAGGTCGCCCCGGAAGTCGGTTCCGCCGAAGGCCGCCATGCAGGCAAGCGCCGCGTTCTTGTTGGCCTGCCCGCACATGGCACCGGCTTCCTTGCGCTGCACCTCGCTGACCTTGAGGACCCCGTCCACGGAGAAGAAGTCGCGGGTGAAGGAATCGTAGAAGGCTGCCTCGTCCGTGACGAGGTCCTCCGCCATGCCGTCCGCCTGCTCCGGGGTCAGGGGCCCATCCGGGTTGCCGTCCGTCCGCATAAGGTAGGGCGTCACGGCGGAGGCGAAGACCACGCTGCGGATACGCGCCGGTCCGTACAGGCCGAGGTAGCGTGCCACCTCACCGCCGCCCATGGAGAACCCCACCAGGGTCACGTCGCTGAGGTCCAGCTCCACCAGGACCTTCTGCAGGTCCTCGGCCAGAACATCGTAGTTGTAGCCCGCCTGGGGCTTGCTGCTGAGGCCGAACCCCCTGCGGTCATAGGTAATGGGCCGGTATCCGGCCTCCTGCAGCGCCGGTATCTGCTCCTCGAAGGATTTCCCGGAGAGCGGCCATCCGTGGATGAGGACCACCGGGCGGCCCGCTCCGCCGGCATCGTCCACATGCAGGTTGGTGTCCTTGAACAGCCCGTGGTGGGCAGTAACTTCGGTCATGGCTGACCTTCCGATATGCGGTTACCGGGCCTCGGTTGACGCCCGAACACCAGTCATTCGGCAGCATGCTGACTTCTGGATGGGTCCCGCTGGGCGTCAGCCCGTGGGGCGGCGGCCGGGACCCGGGCGTCCCGTGGGAGGACGGGGCGAGGGTCCGGGGACGGCGGAGCGTCCGGCAGCTACCGCGGACGGACCTGCGGCGGTCCGGCGTTCAGGTGCTGCCCGGTGGTCCCGGGCGGCCTGGTGTTCCCTGGACTTGCTCCGGTCCCCCGAAACTGCCGGCGCCCGGTCAGCTATGGCCCTGACGGCCCTGACCAGGTACTCCCGGGCGTCTTCCGAGTTGGCCAGCTGCACCAGTTCCGCTGCCACTGCCACCAGCTTGACGTTCCGGTAGCTGCTGGTTGCCACCAGCAGCTGGAAGGCTTCATCGGAGCCAATGCCGAGCAGTCCCATGAGGATGCCCCGCGCCTGGTCGATGACGGTGCGGGTGGACGTAGCCCCGGCCACCGCATCACGGGCGGTCTGCTCGGTCTCGCGCTGCAGGGTTGAGGTGAGGTCCACCATCACGCCCTCGATCACCGTGACCTTGCCGTCCGGGCCGATGATGCCCTCGCCGGAGGACAGCACCCGTTTGGTTTTGCCCCTGGAGTCGATGATCCGGTGGTACATGCAGAAGTACCCGCCGGTCTCGGCAACCTGGGCCACAATGGCTTCGCAACGCGGCCGGTCCTCGGGATGCTTGTGCGCGAACAGCAGTTCCAGGGTGGGGACCACGTCGCCGCGGCGGTAACCGTGCAGCTGGTACATCCCGTCGGACCAGGAAAGCTTCCAGCCATCCACCTCTGCCGTGTAGGTTCCGGCGACGCAGTCGTCGTCCCCCAAGGCACTCGAGTAGGTGTAAGGGCCGCGAACGTCCTTCACAGGGCCACCTCCATGTAGCATCCGTTCCGCCCGCACACGCATGCTCTGCCCGTGTGGGCCTTTATACAAGTATGACGGGAGCAAGATTAAGTTGGTAGGCCGGGCTGTTAGCTCTCCCCGGTCACAAGCCGCGCCGAACCCTTGACGATGATACCCCCTAGGGGTATATTCAAGGTGTTGTCAGTGAAGTGGTATGTCCCGGCCGGCGTCTCCAAGCGCCCCGCTTTCACAGCCGTTCAACCCCAGCGCCTGCTTGTCCACAAGGATTCTTCCTTCGCCAAGAAACGGACCTGACTCCCATGCAAGACCATTCCCATCACCATCACGACGGCGGCCGCCAGTCCGCGGGCGGGGTCACCGACGCTCCGGCTGCTGCCGCCCCTGCCGGGCACGGCCACGCTCCCGGCCACGCGCACACCGCGGCACCCCTGCAGCACGGCGCCCACATGCACCACGATGACGGCCACACCGTGCACACGTCCGGCCAGCACGCCGGGCACAGCACCGCCATGTTCAAGAACAGGTTCTGGCTCACGCTGGCCTTATCTCTTCCCGTGGTCTACTTCAGCCCCATGGTGGGCCACCTCCTGGGCTACATGGCGCCCATGTTCCCGGGCTCCGCCTGGATCCCGCCTGTATTGGGAACCGTTATATTCCTGTACGGCGGCCAGCCGTTCCTCAAAGGCGGCCTGCAGGAACTGAAGGACCGCCAGCCCGGCATGATGCTGCTGATCGCCATGGCCATCACGGTGGCGTTCGCCGCCTCCTGGGTCACCAGCCTGGGCCTGGGCGGCTTCGACCTCGATTTCTGGTGGGAGCTGGCGCTCCTGGTGGCCATTATGCTGCTGGGCCACTGGATCGAGATGCGCGCCCTCGGATCGGCGCAGGGAGCTCTGGACGCCCTCGCCGCGCTGCTGCCGGACGACGCCGAACGCGTCACAGCCTCCGGCACCGAGACAGTACCCGTGGCCGGGCTGAGGCCCGGCGACCTCGTCCTGGTCCGGCCCGGCGCCCGGATGCCCGCCGACGGCACGGTTGCGGAGGGCCGCGCCGAGTTCGACGAATCCATGATCACGGGCGAATCAAAAACTGTTCCGCGCGGGCCCGGTGACGCCGTGGTGGCCGGCACCGTGGCCACGGACTCCGGGGTGCGCGTCCGCGTCACAGCGGTGGGCGACGATACCGCCCTGGCCGGCATCCAGCGGCTGGTGGCCGAGGCACAGGCATCATCCTCCCGTGCCCAGGCACTGGCCGACCGCGCCGCTGCCTTCCTCTTCTACTTCGCCGCCGGAGCGGGTGTGCTCACGTTCATCGCCTGGACCCTGCTGGGCAGCGTGCCGGAAGCGGTCACCCGGACGGTGACGGTGCTGGTGATCGCCTGCCCGCACGCCCTGGGCCTGGCCATTCCGCTGGTGATCGCGATCTCCACCGAACAGGCCGCCCGCGCAGGGGTGCTGATCAAGAACCGGATGGCCCTGGAGCGCATGCGGACCATCGACGTGGTCCTCTTCGACAAGACCGGCACCCTCACCAAGGGCGAACCCGAGCTCCGGGACATCGCCACAACAGGGACCCTGGATGCTGACGGCCTGCTGTCCCTGGCCGCCGCCGTCGAATCCGACAGCGAGCATCCCGCAGCCCGGGCCATCGTCCGTGCTGCGCGGAGCCGTGGCCTCACCGTTCCAGCCGCGTCCGGGTTTTCGGCACTGGCGGGCCGCGGCGTGCAGGCAACCGTAGACGGCCGTCCGCTGCACGTGGGGGGACCCGCGCTCCTTCGCGAGCTTGACGTCGTCGAACCTTCCGGCCTGGCTGAGGCCACGCGCAGCTGGCGGGAGCGCGGCGCGTCCGTCCTGCACGTGCTCGACGGCGGCCGTGTCCTGGGTGCCGTGAGCCTGGAGGACGCGGTACGGCCGGAGTCCCGGCAGGCGGTGGCGGCGCTGCAGAACCGCGGCGTCAAGGTAGCCATGATCACGGGCGACGCGCGCCAGGTGGCGCAGGCCGTGGCCGCGGACCTGAAGATCGACGAGGTGTTTGCCGAAGTGCTGCCGGCGGACAAGGACAAAAAAGTCGCGGAGCTGCAGGGCCGCGGGCTGAAGGTGGCCATGGTGGGCGACGGCGTGAACGACTCCCCCGCTTTGGCCCGCGCCGAGGTGGGCATCGCCATCGGCGCCGGGACGGATGTGGCGATGGAATCCGCCGGCGTAGTGCTGGCCGGCAACGATCCGCGTGCCGTGCTGTCCATGGTGGACCTGTCCCGGGCAAGCTACCGCAAGATGTGGCAGAACCTGGTGTGGGCCACCGGCTACAACGTCCTGTCCGTGCCGCTGGCCGCCGGGGTGCTCGCATTCGCCGGGGTGGTCCTCTCGCCGGCCGCCGGCGCCGTCCTGATGAGCGCCTCCACCATCGTGGTGGCGCTGAACGCCCAGCTGCTGCGGCGGCTCAAACTCAACCCCGCCGATGTGCGCTGACACCGCCACATCCACAAACACTCCATTGCCAGCTACTTTCCTGAAGGACGTTCAACCATGACCACCAAGACCAAAACCCTGATGCTCGCCGTTGCCCTCACAGCCTCCCTTGGCCTGGCAGGCTGCGCCGCCGGTTCGGGAAGCTCCGGTGGAAACACCATGCCCATGAACCACGGCAGCTCCGCACCGATGTCCAGCATGATGCCGGACGCAAACTCCGACCATAACCAGGCCGACATCATGTTTTCCCAGATGATGATTCCGCACCACCAGCAGGCCGTGGAGATGAGCGGCATCATGCTGGCCAAGCAGGATACGCCCGCCCCGGTGGCCTCGCTCGCCACCCGGATCAGGGACGCGCAGACGCCGGAAATCAAACTCATGACCGGCTGGCTGGAGGGCTGGAACGTGCCAACCATGATGAGCGACCAGTCCGGCCACGGGATGGGCGGCATGGTGGACGGGGACGGCATCGCCAAACTCAAGGCCGCGCAGGGCACCGAAGCCGCCAGGCTCTTCCTCCAGCAGATGACCGGGCACCACGAGGGCGCCATCGACATGGCCCGGCAGGAGATCAGCTCCGGCAAGTACCCGCAGACCGTCCAGCTGGCCCGCGACATCATCAAAGCCCAGGAAGCCGAGATCGCGGAGATGAAGGGGCTCCTGGCCGGCCTCTGACCCCCCACCACCGAAACGCCCGCTCACTCCCGGCGGCTCTCACCGAAACGCGCGCCCACCATTCCAGCGCGAGGTGAGCGCGTCAGCTCCCAAGCAACCAAAGGTGAGCTCGCGTGCGGGGTGGGGCGGCCGCCGTCGGGCGTGTGCGTGTTAAGTTGAGAGGCACGGACTGTACGGTCCCGGCACCGGCTGGAAAGAGTAACTTCCCTTGGATATCCCCGCACCAGTAAGAATCCTGACCGTCTGCACCGGCAACATCTGCCGCTCGCCCGTGGCCGAGAGGCTGCTGCAGACAGGACTCAACCAGGTGGTGCCCGGCGGGTTCGAGGTGGCCAGCGCCGGAACCAGGGCCATGGTGGGCGATCCCATGCAGCCGATTTCGGCGGACATCGTGCGGACCTACGGCGGGGACCCGGACGGCTTCGAGGCCCGGCAGCTCAACTCCAAGATCCTTCGCGGGGTGGACCTGGTGCTCACCATGACTTCCGGCCACCGCGGCGAGGTGCTGCAGCAGGACGCGTCCATGCTGAAACGGACGTTCACCATCCGCGAGTTCGCCCGGATGCTCGACGTGCTGGACGGCCGTGCCACGGACGCCCCCGCCGAGGATCCCGGTGACGCCGACCCGCTGGCCGCGAACACCGCGTACTGGCGGAGCCTCCCGGCCCGTGCCGCAGGCGTCCGGCACCTGGCCCTGCCGGCGGATTCCGCGGAGAACGACATCATTGACCCCTACCGGCGCTCCCCCGAGGTGTACCGGCAGATGGAGGACGAGCTGGCCCCCGCCATCGTGTCCATCCTGCGGCATGCCCGACTCAACTCGGTGCCATCACGACGGCGGCACCCGGCGGTGTCCGGCCCGTGACCACCGTGCAGGTGACAGTTTGGCCACGGCTGTAGCCAACCGGGCACCGGCGGGCGGACACTGATCCCACCACAGTCACGGTGAGGTGAGGGGCCACTATGAGCACACCAGGCGGTTCGGACCCATCCGGTCCTGCGGGACCCGCTTCCCCGGGCGCCCACCCGCACGGGCGCTGGCTGGTGGCGCACGGCCGCCGCCGCTGGATCGCGGCGCTGCTGGCCCTGGTCCTGGTGGCTGCCGCCGTCGTGGCCGTCGTCAGCCTCAACCGCGCCGGCACCGTCACGCCGCCGGCCGCCCAGGGCACGGCGACCCAAAGCGAAACCACCACCCCCACGCCGTCGGAGACCCCGTCCGAAACGCCCCCGCCACCGGCGCCGGCGGCTCCTCCGCCGCCCCCGCCCATCGCGGAACTGCCTCCCGGGGCCATGAACGTCCTGGTGATCGGCAGCGACATCCGCGGCGGCACACCAGCAAAAGATGCCGCCGCGCACACGGCAGCCACCGGCGAAGCGCAGGACCACCGGGCGGACACCCTGATGGTGGTGCACGTCCCCGCTGACCGCAGCACGCTCTACCTCATCTCGATCAACCGCGACACGTGGGTGAACATCCCCGGTTACGGTGGCGCGAAGATCAACGCCGGGTTGGAATACGGCGGCATCGACATGCAGACCGCCGCCGTCCAGGAGCTGCTGGGAATCACCATCAACCACACCCTGATGCTGGACTTCGGCGGGTTCAAGCTCCTGGTGGACGGCCTGGGCGGCATCGACGTCAACGTGCCCATCGCGTTCCAGTCCACCATCGAGACCCAGCATGTGTTCCCCGCCGGCATGAACCACCTGGACGGCCAGGCGGCGCTGGAGTTCTCCCGGGAGCGGTACGCCTTCTCCGACGGCGACTTCCAGCGGGTCCGCGACCAGCAGATCATGCTCCGCGCCATCCTGGCCCGCCTCACCGCCGGCGGGGCGCTGAACGACGTCACGGCCGTGCGGTCCCTCGTGGAGTTCGCCTCCTGCTGCCTCACCGTGGACAAGGGCTTCGACCCAATCCAGGCCGCCATCCTGGCCTACAGCCTGCGGAACCTGGATGCCAACGCAATCCGCAGCATGACGCTTCCGACGGCGGGGTCCGGGTTCATTGCCGGGCAGTCGGTGCTGTTCCCGGATTACGGCGGCATCGCGGCGGTGGGTGCAGCCCTGCGGGAGGGCCGGATCGGCGAGCTCGCGACGCAGTAGTCAGGGCGCTGTTCAACCCGGGCTTACCCGCAGTTCACCCTGCCGAAAAGACCTGTGTGCACGGCGCCTGAAGGGTGGAGGGCATGACTGACATCTCGCGCCGCACCATAGTCAAGGGCTCCGTGCTCGCCGCCGCACTTGCCTCCGCCCCGGCCGCAGCGAACGCCGCCAACACAGCCACGCCCGCCGCACCCACCCGGTCACCGGCCGGCGTGGCCCTGGTCCGCAACCGGCTCACGCTCCCCAGCGGCATCGCCACCGGGGACGTCACCTCGGATTCGGCCGTCCTGTGGTCCCGGTCCTCGGAAGCTGGCCGCATGACGGCGGTGCTGCGGGCAGTGGACGACGGCGGCGCGGTCCTGCGCGGTCGGGGCGCCTTCGAGCGGGTCATCCGCGGGCCCCGGGCCACCCAGGCGTCCGACTTCACCGCGAAGATCCATGCAGGCAACCTCCCGTCCAACACCCGCTTCGCCCTGGAGATCAGTTTCGAGGACGACGGCGGCGCCACCGGCGAGTCCGCCCGCGGCACCTTCCGCACGGCACCGGACAGGGGCGCGGTCAACGGCAAGGGACGCACCGGCGGGACGGGCAACGGCGGCGACGTCCCGGCGTCGTACGCGCAAAGCTTCGTCTGGACCGGCGACACCGCAGGCCAGGGCTGGGGCATCAACGAGGAGGTGGGCGGCATGTTCGGCTACCGGGCCATGCACCAGACCCGGCCGGACTTCTTCATCCACTCCGGCGACACCGTGTACGCGGACGGCCCGCTCACCGAAACCGTGGTGGAAAAGGACGGGCAGGTGTGGCGGAACCTGGTCACCGAGGAGGTGTCCAAGGTGGCCGAGACGCTCACCGAATACCGCGGCCGGCACCGCTACAACATGATGGACGCCAACATGCGGGCCATGTTCGCGGACGTCCCGGTGATCGCCAACTGGGACGATCACGAAACCACCAACAACTGGTACCCCGGCGAGGTCCTGGACGATCCCCGCTACACGGTCCAGGACGTCAACACCCTCGCCGCCCGCGGCCGGCAGGCCTGGCAGGAAAACATGCCCATCGCGGACAGCAGCGCGTTGTGGCGCCCGGGCACGTTCGACGACGGCGGCCAGTACCAGCCGGCCCGCATCTACCGGAAGATCTCCCGCGGCCCGCAGCTGGACATCTTCTGCCTGGACATGCGCACCTTCAAATCCCCCAACACGGACGGCAAGGAGGCGTACACCACCAACATCCTGGGCCAGGAGCAGGTGGACTGGCTGATCCGGGAGGTCTCGAAGTCCAAGGCCACGTGGAAGGTCATTGCCGCCGACCTGCCGTTGGGCATCATCGTCCCGGACGGCGCCGTGAACCAGGAGAGCCTGGCCAACCGCGACGACGGCGCTCCCCTGGGCCGCGAGCTAGAGATCGCCGGGGTGCTGAGCGCCTTCAAGAAGAACCGGGTGAAGAACGTGGTGTGGCTGACCGCCGACGTGCATTACTGCGCGGCCCACCACTACTCCCCCGAGCGCGCAGCCTTCACCGATTTCGACCCGTTCTGGGAATTCGTGGCCGGCCCCATCGCCGCGGGCTCGTTCGGACCCAACTCCATGGACGGCACCTTCGGTCCCGAGGTGGTGTTCGCCAAAGCAGGCCGCTTCCCGGGCGAATCACCGCGCGACGGCGAAAACCAGTTCTTCGGGCACGTCCAGCTGGGCGAGGACAACAGTTTCACCGCCAGCCTCCGGAACGCCAACGGCGCCACGGTGTTCTCCAAGGTGCTGACCCCGGAGCGGTAGGACGCACGACGCCGGCCGGGGCACCCTGGACTCCGCCACCGGGCGCCCCCGCCGCCGTCCGCCCGTTTATCTTTCCGGCCCTGTGGGTACGGCCGCTGGTAGTGTTCCGGATTCGGCACGGACGCGGACGGGGAGTGATTTTCATGAACGACGACGGACTGACGGAAGCGGTGCAGGAAGCCGGCGCGGTGGAACTGCTGCTGATCCGGCACGGCGAGAGCGAAGGCAACGTGGCCGCCACCGAGGCCCACCTGGCGGGTGCGGAGATTATCGAGGTCCCGGCACGCGATGCCGACGTGAACCTCTCTGACGTGGGCCAGGACCAGGCTGCGGCGCTGGGGACGGCTTTGGCCCGGATCGCCGAGGACTACCGGCCGGACGCTGTGGTGTCCTCCCCCTATGCCCGGGCACACCAGACGGCGGAAATCGCCGTGGGGGCTGCCGGCTGGTCCGTGAAGGTGCAGGTGGACGAGCGGCTGCGTGACCGTGAGCTGGGCATCCTGGACCGGCTGACCCGGGTGGGCGTTGAGACGCGCTACCCGGAGGAAGCCGAACGGCGGTCCTGGCAGGGGAAGCTGTACTACCGTCCGCCGGGCGGGGAGTCCTGGGCTGATGTGGCGCTCCGGCTCCGCTCCGTGCTGGCCGAGCTGAACAACCTCGGCACCGGTCACCGGGTGATGCTGGTCTGCCACGACGCCGTGATCCTGCTCTTCCGCTACCTGCTGGAGGGCATGACGGAGCAGGAGCTGCTGGACCTCGCGGCCAGTACCTCGGTGCTGAACGCATCGATGACCCGGTATGTGCGGCCGTCCGGTGCGGGGCCGTGGACGCTGGAGAGCTTCAACGTCGCTGACCACCTGGCCGAGCAGGGCGTCGAAGTCACCGAACATGCCGGAGATGCCAGTGTCCGCCCGCGGTGACTCCGGCCCCGAGCTGGTGACGCCCTCGCTGCTGCGGGACTGGCGGCTGCCATCCCCGGGCGAGGACAAGTATTCGCGTGGCTCGGTACTGGTGGTGGGTGGTGCACGCGCCACCCCAGGTGCTGCGCTGCTGGCCGGCACCGCCGCTCTGCGTGCCGGTGCCGGGAAGCTGACGCTCGCCGTGGCCGGATCCGTGGCGGTCCAGATGGGTGTCGCCCTGCCGGAGTGCGGTGCCATCGGACTGCCGGAGACCGCCGGCGGATCGGTTACCTCGGAGGGCGTGGACAGGATCGGCTCCTCCCTCGACTCCGCCGATGCCATCCTGGTGGGGCCCGGGCTCGACGACCCTGACCTGGCACGGGAGCTTCTTGAGGCCCTCCTGGCGCGGGAGGAGGCAGCGCGTGACAACGACGGCGGTACCGGCTCCGGCGCGGCCGGCAGCGAAGGAGGCCCCGCCGTCGTCCTGGACGCGTTCGCGCTGGCCGCGCTCGCGGAGCTGGAGGACCGGGTGGGGCCGTGGCGGGGCCGGCTGATCCTGACTCCGAACCCCACCGAGTCCGGCATCCTGCTGGGCCGGGACACTAAGGATCTGGAAACGGACGTGGCCGAAATCGCCCGCAGGTTCGGTGCGGTGGTGAGCTGCCAGGGGCTGATCGCGCGGCCGCCGGGCGTTGGCCCGGAGGAATCCGAGCTGTGGAAGATCTCCACGGGACACGGCGGGCTGGGAACCTCGGGCAGCGGGGATGTCCTGGCCGGGGCGATCGCCGGTGTGCGCGCCCGCGGAACCACCGGCGCGCAGGCCGCCTGCTGGGGCACGCACCTGCACGCGGCAGCGGCCGACCGGCTGGCCAGCAGGATGGGGCCGCTCGGATTCCTGGCCCGCGAACTCGCCGACGAACTGCCGGCGCTGATGCTGGAGCTCGGCACCTGACGATGCCCCGGCAAGCGGATGGCCCCCCTGCATCAACGCGGAGGGCCACCGTCTCGGAGGGGATCACTCGCAACTGCCGATGCGCTACCGGCGCTGTGGCGTTCCATAGTGGCAATCGCCCGAAACTGGCAGATACAACGCGTTCGGATCCTCCCGGTATCCCCCGTTCTACACCGCGGGGACGCCCATCACAAGGCATCCCCGCCGGTAACTTGGACGGCGCAGAACCTAAGCTGCGATTTCCTGCTTGGCTCCCTTCATCTCGATTTCGATCTTGCGCGGCTTGGCCTTCTCGGCAACCGGGATCCGCAACGTCAGGACACCGGCGTCGTAGCTGGCCTTCACGTTTTCCGTGTCCAGGGTGTCGCCGAGGATCAACTGGCGGCTGAAGACACCGCGCGGCCGCTCGGAGGCGATCAGTTCGGTGTTGTTGGCGGCGGGATCCGGGCGTTCGGCGCGGACGGTCAGCACGTTGCGTTCCACATCCAGGTCCACGGACTCGGGCGAAACTCCGGGCAGGTCGAAGGCGACCACAAAGTCATGGTCCTCCCGCCAGGCGTCCATCGGCATGGCTGCCGGACGGGCTGCCGTCCCGAGGACCTGCTGGGCCAGCCTGTCCAGCTCGCGGAACGGATCGGTTCGCATCAACATGGCTTCCTCCTCATTAGGGTGGTCCAACACTGTGTAAGTTTTCAGCCGATCTATGGTGGCTGATATAGATTTTTTAGCACCGGCAGCAGAGGTATGCAAGCCCGTCCGGCGAAAATTTTCCGGCGGTTCAGTACACGCTCCGGGACAAGCCAAAGGGGCCCTCCGCACATCTGCAGAGGGCCCCTTCGACAGGTTCGTTCTGGCGCCTAGTCCCGCGTGGGATCAGGGCGGAGGGGTGCCGGCCCCGGGTCGGGGACGGGCAACGGACCGGGCGGCTCGGGGGTGGGGAACGGGCTGGGCGCCGGCGGGCCGGGGTGGCCGGGCTGCGTGGGATCGGGCGATGTTGGATCCGGACCGGGCTCCGGCGGGAACGGCGACGGTTCGTGCACTGGCGGGATGGTCATGGATCTTCCCCTCTCACGCTGGGCGTAGGTGCCTTGAACTGAACACGATACGCCTGCCGCCCCCGGCCGGACAGGCCTTACTCCCCGCAACGCGCGCCCACTCCCCCTCTGCGGGAAATCCGCGTCAGCCAGAATTCCCCGCTGCCGGTGGCGGAAGGAATCAGGGGTTTCTTCCCCGGTAGCGAACGCCGGCCCCGGTGAAGTGCCCGGTCTATATATTGAGTCCATGACCTCCACTCCGCTGCAGAACTCCGCCAGCACGCCAGCGTCCGCCGCCACCCCGCCCGTGGCCAAGAAGGTGCCCACCGAAAGGACGCACCATGGGGACACCTACGTGGACAACTATGAGTGGCTGCGGGACAAGGAGTCCGCCGAGGTGGTGGAGCACCTGAAGGCCGAGAACGCCTACCAGGAAGCGGTCACTGCCCACCAGGAGCCGCTGCGCGAAGCCATCTTCCAGGAGATCAAGGGACGCACCCAGGAAACCGACCTCTCCGTCCCCCACCGCAAGGACGGCTGGTGGTACTTCAGCCGCTCGGTGGAGGGCAAGGAGTACGGCATCCAGTGCCGCGTCCGCGCCAGCGACACCCATGACAGGATCGCCGACTGGACCCCGCCGGCCGTGGAACCCGGAGTCGAAATCCCCGGCGAAGAAGTCCTGCTGGACGGCAACATCGAGGCCGAGGGCAAGCCGTTCTTCTCCGTGGGCGGCACCGCCGTGACAGTGGACGGCACCCTCTACGCCTACGCCGTGGACAACTCCGGCGACGAACGCTTCACCCTCCGGATCAAGGACCTCCGCACCGGCGAACTGCTGCCGGACGTCATTGAAAACATCTTCTACGGAGTGTCCTTCTCCCCTGATGGCACCCGGCTCTTCTACACCGTGGTGGATGACTCCTGGCGCCCGTACCAGGTGAAGGCGCACGTCCTGGGCACCCCGGTCAGCGAGGACACGGTGATCTACCAGGAGGACGACACCGCCATGTGGCTCGGTTTCGAGCTCTCCTCGGACCGGCGTTACCTGGTCCTGGGCATCGGCTGCTCCGAGTACAGCGAAACCCGGCTGCTCCGCTTCGACGACCCCGCGCAGGAGGTCACCACTGTTATTTCGCGGGACGAGCGCGTCCTGTATGAGGCGGAGCCGTTCCTGCTCGAAGGCCCGGACGGCGTCAAGGCAGAGAAGATCCTGCTCACCCACAACCGCGGAGCCATCAACTCCATGATCTGCCTGGCGGACCCCGCCGAGCTGGCAAAGCCGCTGGCGGAGCAGGCCTGGCAGACCGTCGTCGAGCATTCCGACGACGTCCGCGTCAACGGTGCCAGCGTCACGTCCACGCACCTCATCGCCTCCATCCGCAAGGACACCATCGAGCGCGTCCAGTTGATGGGGCTGGCCGGGCTGGGCACGCCGGCGCAGCAGGCCCCGGTGGAACCGGCGTTTGACGAGGAGCTGTACACCGCCGGGGTGGGCGGCTCGGACTACGAGGCACCCGTCATCCGGCTGGGCTACACGTCCTACTTCACGCCGTCGCGCATTTACGACTTTGTCCTGCCCACCGCGGAACAGCCCGCCGGCGAGCTGCTGCTGCGCAAGGAAAGCCCCGTCCTGGGCGGCTATGACGGCAGCGACTACGTGGCCACCCGCGAATGGGCGACGGCGGCGGACGGCACGCGCATCCCGCTGTCCGTCCTGCGGCACAAGGGCGTCAAGCAGGATTCGACGGCGGCCGGCCTGGTGTACGGATACGGCTCCTATGAGCTGAGCATGGACCCCGGGTTCGGAATCGCGCGGCTCTCGCTGCTGGACCGCGGTGTGGTGTTCGTGATCGCCCATATCCGCGGCGGCGGTGAACTGGGCCGGCACTGGTACGAGGACGGCAAGAAGCTCACCAAGAAGAACACGTTCACGGATTTCGTGGACGCCACAGACTGGCTGGCCAATTCGGGGTGGGTGGACCCTGCGCGGATCGCGGCGCTGGGCGGCTCGGCGGGCGGCCTGCTGATGGGCGCCATCGCCAACATGGCGCCGGAGAAGTACGCGGCCGTCGTGGCCCAGGTGCCGTTCGTGGACCCGCTCACCAGCATCCTGGACCCGGACCTGCCCCTCTCCGCCCTCGAGTGGGAGGAATGGGGCAACCCGATAACCGACGCCGACGTGTACGCGTACATGAAGTCCTACTCGCCCTACGAAAACGTGCGGGAAGTGCCCTACCCCAAGATCGCCGCCGTGACGTCCTTCAACGACACCCGCGTCCTCTACGTGGAACCCGCCAAGTGGGTGCAGGAACTGCGGAACCGCACCACCGGATCCGAGCCGGTCCTCATGAAGATCGAGATGGACGGCGGCCACGGCGGCGCCTCAGGCCGGTACGTGCAGTGGCGCGAACGGGCGTGGGACTACGCGTTCATTGCCGACTCCCTGGGCGCCACCGAACTGCTGCCGGGGGCCGGACTCAAGTAGGTCCTCCTGAAGCGGGGCATACGACGGCGGCGCGGGGCCGCCGTCGTACGTCCCGCCTTCCTCCCGCGCCTGGATGCCCCCTCCATGGGTATCCATAAATGATCACCATGCTTACTATTGTTGGGCAGTTGTTTTCCGCCACCGGATGCCGAAGGAGCAGCAATGTCACTCAGCAAGGGAACGCACGTGGAGTGGAACACCTCCCAGGGCAAGACGCACGGCAAGATCGTGGAGAAGAAGACCAGCGATTTCGAGCTGGACGGCAACACCCACCGTGCCAGCAAGGATGAACCGCAGTACGTGGTGGAATCGGACAAGACCGGTGCCCGGGCGGCGCACAAGGCGTCGGCCCTGACCGAGAAGAAGTAGCGCCGTGGCCGCTTTGCATGAAGTGGTCATCATTGGCGGCGGCAACGCGGGAGTGTCGCTGGCGGCGCGGCTGGAGCGGTACGGGGTCAGGGACGTGGCGCTCATCGAGCCCAAGGACCACCACTTCTACCAGCCACTGTTCTCGCACATTGCCGGCGGCCGCGCGCAGGCTAAGGAGGCAGTCCGGAGCCAGGCCGCGGTGATCCCGCCCGGAGTCGAATGGATCCGGGACGCTGCCGTGGACGTGGACGCGAACACCAACACGGTCACGCTGGCATCCGGCTCAACTGTTGGCTACGGGCAGCTGGTGGTCTGCCCTGGGCTGCAGTACGACTGGGACGCCGTGCCGGGCTTGGCCGATGCTGTCCATTCGCCGTACGGCGCCACGCACTACGAGTTTGAGCTGGCATCAAAAGCCTGGACCCTCCTCAGCGGCCTGACCTCGGGGACGGCCGTGTTCACCATGCCTGCCGGGCCCATCAAATGCGGCGGAGCCAGCCAGAAGCCCATGTACCTGGCCTGCGACTACTGGCGGCAACAGGGCGTCCTGGACCAGATCCGCGTGGTGATGGTCCAGCCCTACCCCACCGTGTTCGGTGTGCCCGAGGTGGACCGCGAACTGGACCGGAAGATCGCCGAGTACGGCATCGAGCTGCGGACGGACAGCGAACTGGTGTCCGTCGACGCAGCCCGCCGGGAGGCGACCATCCGCAGCCTCGGCTCAGGCAGCCAGGAAACCCTGCAGTACGACGTCCTCAACGCGGTGCCGCCGCAGTCCGCGCCGGACTGGCTGAAGGCCACCGACCTCCCGGCACCGGCGGACAAAGGCGGTTTCGTGGAAGTGGACCGGCAGACCCTCCGCCACCTGCGGTACCCCAACGTCTGGTCGCTGGGTGACGCCGCAGGCACTACCAATTCGAAATCCGGCGGGGCGCTGCGCAAGCAGACCAAGGTTGTAGCCAAGAACCTGGTGGCCGCCCGGAAAGGAAAGCCGCTCACGCAGAAGTACAACGGCTATTCGGTCTGCCCGTTCACCGTCTCACGCGACACCGTAGTGTTCGCCGAGTTCGACGACCGCTACCGGCCCATGCCCACCATTCCCCGGATCCCCACCTGGAACGAAAGCAAGGCGTCCTGGGTGGTGGACCGCGACGTCTTCCCGCAGGTCTATTGGAACCTCATCCTCAAGGGCCGGGCGTAGGGACCCCGCCGGACCCGGCCGGCGCGTCGGCGGACACCGGCACATCGCCGGCCCGCCACTCGCCGGCCCGCCACTCGTCCGCGCGGACCGCGTAGATCATCTCCGTTGCCCACTGGTCCTTGTAGAACCATTTGTCCACGTGGCGGCCCTCCAGCCGCATGCCCAGGCGCCGGCAGAGCGCGGCGGAGGCAGTGTTGAGTTCGTCCAGCCGTGCTTCGATCCGGCGCAGGCCAAGCTCCCCGAAACCAAGGTCCAGGACCGCTGCCGCCGCCTCGGTGGCGTCGCCCTTACCCCGCGCCTGCGGTGCCATGGACCAGCCCACTTCCGCCTGGCCGCGGCCCGGAAGCCACTTGAGCACCACTTCCCCCAGCAGGCCCGGCTCCCCTGCGGCTTCTATGGCCAGGCAGAGCCAGTCGCCTTCCTTCTCGTAGACGAAGTTGGCGTATTTCCCCACCGACTCCATGGATTTGGTGTAGCTCTTGGCCGGCCCGGGCAGGAACCGGGCGGTCTCCGCCAGCGAGTGGTAGGCGTGGAACGCCTCCAGGTCCCCGGCCTCGAAGCGCCGCAGGACCAGGCGCCCGGTACGGATGGGCAGCGCGATGTCCGGCATTGGGGCGGCTACCGGCCGGAACTTACGACGGCGGCCGTCGCCTCCGCGATGGCGCGCTCCTCGTCGGTGGGAACCACCAGGACGGGGATGGCGGACTGCGGCGTGGAAATAACGCGCGGTTCCTTGGACCGGGCGGCATTGAGGCCGGCGTCGACCTCTATGCCCAGCGCACCCAGGCGGTCGGCGACCAGCGCCCGGAACTGGTGGGAGTTCTCGCCGATGCCAGCCGTGAACACCAGCGCCTTGGCCCCGCCGACGGCCACATGGTAGCCGCCGATGTACTTGGCCAGCCGGTAGGAGGTGACGGCGAGCGCCATGGCGGCTTTGGCGTCGCCGTCCTCGGAGGCCTCCACCACGGAGCGCATGTCATTGTTGCCGGCCAGGCCCTTGAGCCCGGACTCCCGGTTGAGCATGGAGTCCAGGTCCTCGGGTGTCCAGCCGGCGCGGCCCAGGAACACCAGGATGGATGGGTCCAGGTCGCCGGAGCGGGTGCCCATCACCAGGCCTTCAAGCGGGGTGAAGCCCATGGAGGTGTCCACGGAGTGGCCGCCCTGGATCGCCGTGACGGAGGCGCCGTTGCCCAGGTGGGCGATGACGGCGTCGAACTCCTCCACTGGCAGGTCCAGCAGTGCAGCAGCACGGCGCGCGACGTACTCGTGCGAGGTGCCGTGGAAGCCATAGCGGCGGATGCCGTGGTTGGTGTAGAGCTCGTCCGGGACGGCGTAGCGCCAGGCGTGCTCGGGAAGGGTCCGGTGGAAGGCGGTATCGAACACGGCCACCTGCGGCATGTCCGGCCATTTCCTGGTGATGGCGCGGATGCCCAGGACGTTGGCGGGGTTGTGCAAAGGTGCCAGCGGGTTGAGGCGCTCGATGGCGCGGGTGATCTCGTTGTCGATCAGTACCGGCTCAGCGAACCGCTCCCCGCCATGCACCACCCGGTGCCCCACGGCCCCGAGTTCCAGGTCGCCCAGCTCTTCATGAATGGCGGCTTCCACCTGTTCCAGCGCCTCGGCATGGTCCCGCGGGCCCACGATTTCGCCGTCCCCGCCACCGCCGTTGCCCATGCCGATCTTCTCGATGAGCCCCTCGGTCAGCACCGTCCCGGCG
This sequence comes from Pseudarthrobacter sp. SL88, assembly GCF_026672455.1. Lineage (NCBI taxonomy): Bacteria > Bacillati > Actinomycetota > Actinomycetes > Micrococcales > Micrococcaceae > Pseudarthrobacter > Pseudarthrobacter sp. SL88. The sequence continues at coordinate 726,933 of NZ_JAPPRD010000001.1, read as the reverse complement.
GCCACATCGCGCACCTGGTATTTGAGCGAGGACGAGCCGGAGTTGATGACGAGCACGAGCATGCGGGGCCTCCTGGGGCTTGCTTCTGCAGTTCAACCCCCACTATAGGTGGCAGCACTGACAGGAGGGTTTCCTTGCGCATGCAGCCCGGCTGTGCCTATGGTCGGCGGACAGGCTGGACCACGTCGAGAGGACTGTCCCAATGACGAACGACCCCACTTCCAACGAAGAGAAGGATCCCACCAACACCGGATCCAGCAGCACCGCGCCGCTTGGTTCCGAGGGGGGCTCCGGTTCCAAGGACCCTACCGGTGTGGAGGGCTCCAACCCGGCGCTGGACGATACCGGAGACCTCAAGGCCGCCGAAACCGGGGACTCCCCCGAGGCGCCCGAGGACCGTGAAGGCCTGGACCTGACCCCGCAGGGGCTGTCCGATGAGCCGGCCAAGGAAGAGGACGACGACAGCCTCGCCAAGCCGGACAACAGCTAAGCATCACAAAAAGTACGACGGCGGCACCAGGCTTTTCGCCAAAGCCGGGTGCCGTCGTCGTGCTTCCCTAGGCCTGGGCCTGGATGGCTGTGATGGCCACCGTGTTGACGATGTCCTCCACTGTGCAGCCGCGGGAAAGATCGTTGACAGGTTTCCGCAGGCCCTGCAGGACGGGCCCGACGGCGACGGCCCCGGAGCTCTGCTGCACCGCCTTGTAGGTGTTGTTGCCGGTGTTCAGGTCCGGGAAGATGAAGACGGTGGCCTGCCCTGCCACGGATGAACCGGGCATCTTGGATTCCGCGATGGAGGCGTCCACGGCGGCGTCGTACTGGATGGGCCCTTCGACGGCGAGGTCCGGGCGGCGCTCCCGCACCAGCTCGGTGGCCTGCCGCACCTCGTCCACGGCCTCGCCCGAACCGGAGCCGCCGGTGGAGTAGGACAGCATGGCCACCCTGGGCTCCACCCCGAACTGCGCCGCCGTCTCCGCGGACGCAAGCGCGATGTCCGCCAGCTGCTCCACGTTGGGGTCCGGGTTCACGGCACAGTCACCGTATACCAGCACCCGGTCCGGCATGAGCATCAGGAATACCGAGGACACAATCTTCACGCCCTCCCGGGTCTTCACGAATTCCAGGGCCGGCCGGATGGTGTGGGCGGTGGTGTGCGCGGCGCCGGAGACCATGCCGTCCACCACGCCCAGTTGGACCATCATGGTGCCGAAGTAGCTGACGTCCTGCATGATTTCGAGCGCCTTGGCCAGGTCAACGCCCTTGTGGGCGCGGAGTTCGGCGTACTTTTCGGCGAACTGCTGCCGCAGCTCCGAGGTTGCCGGATCCACGATGTTGATCCCGGTGAGATCGATGCCCCGGGAGGCCGCCAGTTCGCGCACGTCCGTTTCGGGTCCGAGGACCGTGAGGTCGCAAACGTCGCGGCGGTGCAGGATCTCGGCGGCGCGCAGGATGCGGACGTCGGTTCCCTCCGGCAGGACCACGTGGCGGCGCTGGGCACGGGCACGTTCGATCAGGTCGTGCAGGAACCGCAGCGGCGTCATCCGTTCCGGCCGGGGCAGGTGCAGCCGCTCCATCAGCTCTGCTTCGTCCACGCGCCGGGACCACAGTCCCAGGGCGGAGGCCACCTTGCGGCGGTGCCCGGACCAGATCTCGCTGCGGACCTCGGACACGCGCCGGGCGGTGGTGTAGGTGTCCGCGCCGGCGGCAAAAACGGGGAAGGGTGCCTGGGCAAGGAGCGGGTAGATGTTGGCATCCGGGGCAAGCCCGCCGGTGAGGATAAGGGCGGAGGCCACCGGGAACTCCGGCGAGAACGAGGACGCCAGGCAGGCCACCATCACATCGGCCCGGTCCCCCGGCACTATCACCAGGGCGCCCTCTTCCAGGACATTGAGGAAGTTGCCCACGTTCATGGCGGCCACCTTGATGTCCTTCACATCCCGCTCCATGTCCGCCCGCCCGGCGATCTGCCGGACGCCCAGGGCCGCGGCCACCTCGCCGGTGGTGGGGCGGGCGATCTCCTCCAGCTCGGGCAGGACGTAGACGGGACGCTTGGAGGCACCGGGCTTGATGGCGGCGGCGATAGCCTCGACGTCGTCCGGGTCCGCCCGGTTCACCAGGATGGCCAGCAGCGAGCATTTCTCGGCGGCGAGTTCCTTGCGGGCAACCTCGACGGCGGCAGCGGCCTCCGCGACGGTCCGCCCCTTGGCACCCACCACGGCCACGATGGGGGCAGCGAGGTTGTTGGCCAGGCGCGCGTTGAGGTCGAATTCGACGGCGGCGTCCTGGCCCGTGAGGTCCGTCCCCTCCACAATCACCACATCGCAGTGCCGGGCAATGTCGGCGAAGATTTCCACGCAGCGGGCGTCGATCTCCTCGCGCTGACCCTCGGCCAGCAGCGTCCGGACCTCCTCGAAGGTGAGGCCGCCCCGGCAGCGTTCATCCTGCAGGGCAAACCGGGACTTCATCAGGGTGACCATGGGGTCCTCGCCGGCCACCGGGCCCTGGACCACGGGCTTGAAGAAGCCGATCCGGTCCGCGTGCCGGTGCAGGGTGTCCGCCAGGCCGAGGGCCACAAGGGACTTGCCCGAGCCCGGGGTGGTTGCGCTGACGTAGATGCCTTTGGCCATGGTCCGCCCTTTGCTGTTTTGCTGGTGCCGGTCCTCCCATCCTTGCACCTCCGGCGCCCCAAGTGACAAAGGTGCGCGCCGCCGTCGCGCGTTCCCGCCCGGTTGCTTTTCCATCCACCGTGCGGCGCGCCGCGGACGACGGCGTGTCCCCCGGTTCGGTGCGCGGAGCGGCGAAGTAGCCGGGCGGGAAGGCCCGGGCCGGGCGGCCCCACCCTTGACATCGGACCCCGTTATGGGATTACCTAATGAACATTCGGTAAATAAAGCTGGAGGCAATGACGCATGGCTGAAGCAACACTCTCCGGGGCCACCCACCCCATCCTGGAAAACGACTACGCCTCCGAGTGGATGGGCATCGAGGTCCTGGCGCTCAGCGACGGCCACGCCACCATCCGGATGGCCCTCCGGCAGGAAATGCTCAACGGCTTCGGCATGGCCCACGGCGGAATGATCTTCGCCTTCGGCGACACCGCCTTCGCCCTCGCGTGCAACCCGATCAGCCCCGCGCCCGCCGAGGAAAACACCATCACCGTTGCCTCCGGCGTCGACATCAATTTCCTTAAGCCGGCCTTCCGCGGCCAGGTCCTCACCGCCGTGGCAGACCGCCGGTCCAGCGCCGGCCGCAGCGGCCTCTACGACATCCAGATCTTCGCCACCGATGCCCACGCCCCCGGCGCGGACCCCGGCACCAGCACCCCGGGCGAGCTCATCGCCGAGTTCCGCGGACGCAGCCGCACCATCCCCAAGAAGTAGGAAAACCATGACCCTGCATGCCCCCGAAACCCCTGCCGCTGACGTTTCCACGCAGCCTGCCGCCGCCGGCATCGACCCTGGCCTGGACCGCGAGGAGACCATCTCCCGCGACGAACTCGAAGCGCTCCAGCTCAGCCGCCTCCAGCACACCGTCTCCTACGCCTACCAGCGCGTGCCGCTGTACAAGCGCAAGTTCGACGACGCCGGCATCCACCCGAGCGACCTCCGCGAGCTGGCCGACCTCGGCAACTTCCCATTCACCACCAAGGACGACCTGCGCGCCGAATACCCGTTCGGCATGTTCGCCGTGCCGCAGAGCGAAGTAGCCCGCATCCACGCGAGCTCGGGCACCACCGGCCGGCCCACCGTCGTCGGGTACACCAAGCAGGACCTGGCCGACTGGGCCAAGCTGGTGGCCCGCAGCTTCCGCGCCGCCGGCATCCGCCCCGGCATGAAGGTCCACAACGCCTACGGCTACGGCCTGTTCACCGGCGGCCTGGGCGCGCATGCCGGCGCCGAGGCCCTGGGCTGCACCGTGATCCCGATGTCCGGCGGCCAGACCGAACGGCAGATCCAGCTGATCCAGGACTTCAAGCCGGACGCCATCCTGGCCACGCCCACCTACCTGCTCACCATCGCCGACGCCATGGCGCACATGGGCATCGACCCCGCCTCAACGTCACTGAAGTTCGCCGTCCTGGGCGCCGAGCCGTGGACGCAGGAGATGCGGCACGAACTCGAGGTCATGATGAACATCAAGGCGTGCGACATCTACGGCCTGTCCGAAGTGATGGGCCCGGGCGTTGCCGGCGAGGCCGTGGAGACGCAGGACGGCAGCCACATCTGGGAGGACCACTTCCGCCCCGAAATCATCGATCCCTTCAACCCCCTGGCGGGCAAGGAGAACGTCCTGCGGGACGGCGAACACGGCGAACTTGTCTTCACCTCGCTTACCAAGGAAGCCTTGCCGATCATCCGCTACCGCACCAAGGACCTCACCCGGCTCCTGCCCGGCACCGCCCGCCCTGCACACCGCCGGATGGGCCGCATCACCGGCCGCAGCGACGACATGATCATCCTGCGCGGCGTAAATCTCTTCCCGTCCCAGATCGAGGAAATCGCCCTCCGCATCCCCGAGCTCAGCCCGCACTTCCAGCTCGAGCTCACCCGCCCGGAAGGGCAGCGGATGGACCAGCTGACCGTCCGGATCGAACGCCGGGACGCCGTCACCATTGAACAGGGCACGACGGCGGCACGCGCCTTGAAGGAGCAGATCAAGATCCACGTGGGTTCTTCGTGCACGGTGGACGTGGTGGATCCCGGATCGCTTGAGCGCTCCAACGGCAAGCTCCGCCGCATCTACGACATGCGGCCCAAGGGATAGACGGAGCCGGCGGGCCCGGGCCCCGGTCCGGGCCGACCGACCGTTCATGAGAAACTAGCCACTATGCCCAGCCAGACCACCAGCACCAACGGCACAGCCGCCAACGGATCAGCCAAGCGCGGCCGCCCCGGCTATGACCAGCAATCCGTGCTGCGCATCGCCGTCGACGTCTTCAACCGCCATGGCTATGACGCGACGTCCATGGGGATCCTCGCTGACAACCTGGGCATCTCCAAGTCGGCCATCTACCACCACGTGCCGTCCAAGGGCGACCTGCTGAAGCTCGCCCTGGACCACGCGCTGGGCGGGCTGGAGTCCATCCTGGAACAGCCCGAGGCCACCGCAGGCGCCGCCGACGCCCGGCTGGAGTTCGTGCTGCGCCGCACCGTGGCGGTCCTTGTGGAGCGTTTGCCGTTCGTCACCCTGCTGCTGCGGCTGCGGGGCAACACCGAGATCGAGCGCAACGCGCTGGAACGCCGCCGTACCTTCGACCACAAGGTAGCCGCACTGATTTCCGCCGCCCGGGATGAGGGCTCACTGCGCCAGGACATCGACCCGCGAACGGTTACCCGCCTCCTGTTCGGCATGATCAACTCCATTGTGGAGTGGTACAAACCCGGCGGTTCCCTGAGCCCCGGGAAGCTCGCGGACGACGTCATCACCATGGCCTTCGACGGCCTGCACGGGCACACGGCCCCCACGGCCTGACCCGACGGCCCATCCCCACGGCCTGACGCACCCCCCAAGTAATAAGGGTGCTTGGTATTTTCCCTGCTTCGAGGCTACGGTGGTAGAAAGCCACTGATGACAGGGAGGTAGGGAAGATGAGCACCCACAAAGAAGAGCCCGACGCAGGATTCATCGTCCCGGATCCGTCCAAGATCCGGGAGGACGTCCCCGGGGATGCGGGCGACGAAGCAAACGTCATCCGCTTCAGCGAGGAGCAGGCCCTGATCGAGGAGCAGTCGCACGGCATCCGGCCGGACACCTACAGCGTCCCCGCCGGCGGCCCCACCATGGACGAGGCCCGCGGCAACATGGACCTCTCCGACCGCAGCGAGTCCGGCAAGGGCACAGGCCGCGAGGATGACAGCAGCGACGACGGCCTGCACGGCGGCGCCGAGTCCTGACGCTCCCGCACTGAACCAGGGGCGGCAATCCGCCCAGGTGCGCAGCAACTTCCAGGCCCGGCGATGGGCAGCCCTGCCCATCGCCGGGCCTGTTCTTGCGCCGTACACTCGAAACCACCAACCGCAGAAAAGCCTTGGCATCTCTGCGGCCCAATAAATCCATACGTTATAGTTACTCGAGTTCGCATCACATCATCAGGGGGAAATCATGATCAGGAACCGCACTTCTTCGCGCCCATTTACCGCCTTGGGCGTCGCCGCCGTCCTGGGGCTGGGCCTGTCCGCTTGTGCAGCAGAGGCGCCTGCGGCCTCCGAAACCCAGCCGTCAACCGAAGCGGCCACATCGGCTTCGGCGTCACCCAGCAGCTCCGCCAGCGCGTCTGCTGCCGCGCCTGCCGGCGCCTCCGGAACCGCAAAGGACCTTACGGCTCCCGGGACAAAGCTCGGCCTGGGCGAAAAGGCAGTCACCCACACCAACACGGGCAAGGATCCGGCTGACGCCAAGTACACGGTAGCCACCTACACCACCAGCGTCACGAAGATCACGGCCGGAGCCGAAGCCGATCTCGCCGCCCTGAAGGATGCTGCGAAGTTCGCCGGGCAGACGCCGTACTACGTCTTCACCGAACACACCCTGGACAGCCTGAGCAAGCCCTCCGCCGGCATCAGCGAACCCCGCCTGAACGCGCAGCTGAAGGATGGGACGGATGCCCAGAAGCTGATCATCATCGGCTCCCTGGACCAGTGCCCCACCAAGCGGTTTGAAACCACCGGCTCAAGTGACAACCTGAGCTACAAGGTGGGCAGCACCATGACCTCGTGCCAGGTCTTCCTCGCACCCGCCGGGGACGAGATCGTCTCCGCGGACTACGCCGATTCCGGCTTCAGCTACGCAAGCTCCAGCGACAACCCGTACCGCAAGAACCCGATCGTCTGGTCCAAGTAGGGACCGGCCCGGCCGGCCAGCGGGCCGGGCGGCAAACCGACGCAGGGGCGCCCCGATCCGACCGGAGCGCCCCTGCTGCTGTTAATGCTTCCTAGACCTGGTAGTCGGCTGGCCGTTCAGCCGCTCGTTGACGCAGAGGTGGTTGTGGCTGTGCTCATCTTGAGGGTCATGCGGCCACCTCCTACGAGGCAAAATTTTACGCCGGGGAGCCGCGAAACACCCTCCCCCTTTAATCCCGGTGCGGGGTTTGGGGGGCGGCTACTTCTCGACGAGGGTGAGGACGTCGTAGGTGGCCACGATCTCGTCGTCTTGGTTGGTGAGGACCGCGTCCCAGGCCACCTCGCCGTATTCGTCAGTCTCACGCGGGGTGATCTTCTTCGCCGTGAGGGTCACCCGGATGGAGTCGCCGGCGGCAACAGGGGTGATGAAGCGCAGGTTCTCGAGCCCGTAGTTGGCCAGGACGGGGCCCGGCGCCGGCTCCACGAACAGTCCGGCGCCCCAGGCCAGCAGGAGGTAGCCGTGCGCCACGATGCCCGGGAAGAACGGGTTGGCTTCGGCTGCTGCCTGGTTGGTGTGGGCGTAGAAGGTGTCCCCGGTGGTGTTGGCGAAGGCCGTGATGTCCTCCAGGGTGACCTGCCGCAGGTCAGAGCGGACGGCATCGCCGATGCGCAGGGTCACCAGGTGCTTGCGGAACGGGTGCGTCCCCTCGGTGTCCACAGTGAAGTTGCGGTCCGCCCCGGTGTGCCAGATGCCGGTGACGGCGGTGAGCATGTTGGGTGAGCCCTGGATGGCGGTGCGCTGCATGTGGTGCAGGACGGAGCGGATGCCGCCGAGCTCCTCGCCGCCGCCGGCGCGGCCGGGACCGCCGTGCACCAGGTGCGGGACGGGTGAGCCGTGGCCGGTCGAGGTGCGGGCGTCTTCGCGGTTCAGCATGAGGACGCGGCCGTGGTGCGCGGCAATGCCGGTGACCAGTTCACGGGCCACGTCGGGATCGTTGGTGCACACGGAGGCCACCAGCGAGCCGCCGCCGCGGGCTGCCAGCCGGACGGCGTCGGCGAGGTCCGAGTAACCCACCACGGAGGAGACCGGGCCGAAGGCTTCCAGCGAGTGCAGCGCCTCGGCTTCGGGGTTGTTCCAGTTGAGGACCACGGGGGCCATGAAGGCGCCGGCGTCCACCACGCCGGTGGTTCCGTCGGCCGAGGTGACCGACGGCGAATCGAGGGTTCCGTACGCAAGCTCACCGCCGGCGTCGAGCATGGACTGCACGGCCGCCCGGACGTCCTCGAGCTGTTCGACGGACGCCAGCGCACCCATGGTGACGCCTTCGGCGCGCGGATCGCCCACCACCACTCGCTCCTGGATGCGCTTGCCGATGGCGGCGGAAACCGCGGACACCAGCTCCTGCGGAACGATGGCGCGGCGGATGGCGGTGCACTTCTGGCCCGCCTTGACCGTCATCTCGGTGACCACGGATTTGACGAAGGCCTCGAATTCCGGGGTGCCCTCCACCGCATCGGGGCCGAGGATGGCGGCGTTGAGGGAATCGGTTTCGGAGGTGAAGCGGACGCCGCCCTCTACAACGTTCGGGTGCGCCTTCAGGGACTTGGCGGTGGCGGCGGACCCGGTGAAGGACACCAGGTCCCGGTAGTCCAGCACATCCAGCAGCCCGCGGACGGAGCCGGAGACCAGCTGCAGTGACCCCTTGGGCAGGATGTTGGACTCCACGATGGCCTTCACCACGGCAGCGGCAACGTAGCCGGTGGGGGTGGCGGGCTTGACGATGGTGGGTACGCCGGCGATGAACGCGGGGGCGAACTTTTCCAGCATGCCCCACACAGGGAAGTTGAACGCGTTGATTTGCACTGCGACGCCGGGAATGCGCGTGTAGATGTGTTCGCCGGCGAAGGAACCGTCCTTGGACAGCACCTCCATGGGCCCGTCCACCACCACCTGCGAGTTGGGCAGTTCGCGCCGGCCCTTGGAGCCGAAGGTGAAGAGCACGCCGATGCCGCCGTCAATGTCCACCATGGAATCGATCTTGGTGGCGCCCGTCTGGTATGAGAAGCCGTAGAAGTGTTCACGCCGGGCGTTCAGGTACTGCGCCAGCTCCTTGAGCTTGAGGGCGCGCTGGTGGAAGGTCAGCTTGCCCAGCTCGGCCTGGCCGGTGGTGCGGCCGAATTCCACGGCCGCTGCGAGGTCAAGTCCGTCGGTGCTCACCTTGGCCAGAAGCTCGCCTGTGCTGGCGTCGCGCACCGGGGTGGCAGCGGCGGAGCCGGTTTCGGGCGTCCACCAGGAGTCCATAATGAAGCTGGGCACCGTCTCCACGGTATCGAGCGTGGCGTGGGGCGCTGTGGCAGTGGTGGTCATCGTTGACGGGTCCTTCCAACAAAAGGGGCAGACAAACGGTGAATCATTACTGACCGTCCGTTCGGTAATATAAGTACCATACAGGAATGTCCCCGCAGCGCACTAGGAGAGCACATGAGCGACGCCGCCCCGCACCACTCCCCCACAGAGCACGAACTGTGGAAGATCACCCTCGGTGAGCTCGACGAGAAGATGGGGGTAAAGATCCTGGAGGAGTCCGTGGAGAGGGTGGTGGCTACCATGCCTGTAGAGGGCAACCGGCAGTCCTTCGGCCTGCTGCACGGTGGTGCGTCCCTGGCGGTGGGCGAGGCCGTGGGGTCCTGGGCGGCGGTCATCCACGCGAGCACCCTGGGCAAGACGGCGGTGGGCATCGACGTCTCCGCGACGCACCACCGCTCGGCCCGGGAAGGCCAGGTCACCATCACGGCCACGCCGATCCACCTTGGCGGCACGCTGACCACCCACGAAGTACTCATCACCAACGAGGCCGGCCAGCGGCTCTGCACCCTGCGCATCACCAACCTGCTGAGGAAGCACAAACACTAGGGACCAAAAATGTTTCCGGCCCTGCATCCAAGGACCCCGTTCCCGCGGTATTAAGCGCGTAAGCACAAACAGCCCGGCCACCGGGCATCCTCCAAGGAGTTTGACATGCGCAAAATCAGCTACGCCGCCGGAGCACTTTCACTCGCCGCTTCGTTGGCCTTCGCCGCCCCCGCCCACGCCGGCGGATGGCACCATGATGACGACCCCGCGCTGCTATCCGTACTTCATGGCGTTCCCGGCCTGACCGTGGATGTGTGGGTCAACGGCGCCCTCACGCTGGATGACTTCACGCCCGGCACCCTGGCAGGACCGCTGGAACTGGCCGCCGGCGACTACCAGATCGCCATCACCGCTGCCGACGCCACCAGCGCCGACAACCCGGTCATCGGCCCCGTGGACGTGGAGCTCGAAGAAGGCAGCAACTACACCGCCGTGGCCCACCTCAATGCCGACGGCGCCCCCACCGCTACGCTTTTCACCAACGACACCAAGGCTCCCCGCAACGACCGCAAAGGCAAGCTGACCGTCCGGCACGTAGCGGCTGCTCCCGCCGTCGACGTTCTGGCCGGCGGAAAAGCGGTCATCGAGGGTCTGAGCAACCCGGATGGGGCCACGCTGAAGCTCAAGGCCGGCACCTACTCGGCATCGGTGGCCGCAGCCGGCACCACCGATCCTGTGATCGGCCCGGCGGACGTCACCGTCGAGGGCGGGAAGAACACCATCGTTTACGCGTGGGGAAGCCTCGCTGACAAGACCTTGAAAGTGGCTGTCCAGGTGGTTGACGGCGCGAACAGGTGGCACGGCCACCACTGACCGCCGGCCACGCCGCTTTCCTGCGCCGGAAGGGCGGGACGCTTTCCGCGTCCCGCCCTTCCGCTGTCTATTTGGCCGAACGCCGGCTCCGGCGGCGCACCAGGACTGTCAGGATGATCCCGACGGCGAGCGCCGCGGCCGCTGCCATGGCTGCGGGAATCAGCCCCGAGGGTCCGGTGTTCGCCAGATCGGCGGGTGACGTACCGGCATCGAAAGGTACGACGACGGTGCCGGCGTCCGCGGGCGGTTGCGGTGCCGCGGGGGCGGGCGCAGCCGGGGCGGGCGCAGCTGGGTCTGCGGGGACGGCCGGAACGGGTGCCGGGTCCGCGGGCACGATGGGATTGGGTTGCTCCGGTGCGGGCGGTTCCGGGGCAGGGTTGCCGGGGGCAGGCTGCTCCGGCGCAGGCGGCTCCGCAGCTGCCCGGGCAAACTCAAACTCAACTCCCCCCGAGGTGCTGAAGCCGTTAGCCGTCTCCGCCGTAAAGCGGAGGGGCCCGTTGCCCTCGGGAGCGGTGAAGCTCCACGTTCCTGCGGCGTCCACCGGGACCTCCACCGGGTCCTTGCCCTCCACCGTGATCTTGACCGTGGAGCCTGGGGCGACGGCGGAGGCGGGGGCTGCCGGGACGTTTCCGCTGATGGCCTGCCCGGGTTCGTAGGTTCCGCCGGGCGCGGGCGAGCTGACGGCCGGCTTGTTGAGGAACAGTTCCAGCTGGTAGCCGGGAAGGACCGCCAGGCTTTCGGAGAGGGTGGCGCCCACCGCGAAGTTGGCGGGTGCCGGCTCGCCGGGCGCGGGAGGCGCGTCACCCGCGGCATGCGTTCCCACGGCGTAGTTGCCGCTGACGTACGGGCCTCCGGAGTCGCCGCCGCTGGACTGGACGCCATAGGAGAGGAATCCGCGGAAGGCACGGAGGTCGGTGGGGTCTGCGGCAAAGTCCGGGCCGGGCACCACGTAGATTCCCACGGCGTCCACGGTGCCGCAGGACCAGGCCGAAGTCCGGCCGGACCGGCAGATGGGCATGCCCAGGACCGGATCGGCGGTGCCGATGATCTTCACATCCGGGCCGGGCTCCGAGGGATCACCCCAGGTACTGGCGGCGGGCAGCGGATCGAGTCCCTCCGGAATGTTGTGGATCACCGAGATGTCAGTGCCCACGTTTCCGGGGTTGTCGGGGTCCACGGGGTTCTCAATGATGCGGGAGTTGCCGGGGCCGCCGAACTGGCTGAACCCGAACTCGCCCAGCTGGTCCTTCCGGACGAACTGGAACTCGAGGGTTGCCGTTGCCGCCTGCCCGTCCGAGGCGCAGTGCCCTGCGCTGAGGACGGCAGGCAGTCCCGCGGGATCGAAGGCGGAGAACCCGGTGGAGCAAATCCAGCCGGTATCAGCGATGTAGCCGACGCCGCCGGGAACGTCGGCCTCGGATCTGAGGGGGGCGGCGCCGTCGAGCTCCACGTTGGCGTACCGGGCCACGAAATCGGCCGGCGATACCCTGCCGGAGCCGCCGGCCGCCGTCGTTCCTGTTGCCGCTCCTGCCGTGGCTCCGCCAGCGGTTCTTGCGGCAGCGGTTGTTGCGTCAGTGGTTGTTGCGTCAGCCGCCGCCGTGCCGGACGGTCGGGCCGACTCGGGTGCGTTCAGCGCCCCGGTGCGGATAACGAACTTCCCGTCCGCGGCCATGACTGCCTGCAGGCCTTCGGGGCCGACGTCGCGCACGTATGCCTGGAAGAGCTGCTCGGTGCTGACCGCCAGCTGTGAACCCTCGCCGGCTTCCCCGCTGGATTGCGCGCCGCCGCCGGCACGCCGGGCCTGCGGGGCCTCTACGGCGAGGTCCGGAAGGGTCCCGGCCAGCGCTGCCACTTTGGCGAGGAACTCCGGACCGGATCCGGTGACCACCACGTGCCCGTCGTCCAGCCGGATGCCGGCGTAACCGGGGACGTCACGCAACTGGGCGGCCGCGGCTGCCGCCTGGGCACCAAGCCCGCCCGCCGCGGTGAACTGCTCCCGGGTGAGTCCGAGGTCCCGCTGGACGGCGTCGTCGAGGGCGGCCTCCGACAGCCCGGAGCCCTGTGTTCCGGCGACTGGTGTTCCGGCGGCGGGGGCCTCCGGGGACGCCGTGGCTGCGGCCTGGCCGTCGGCGGCCCATGCCGGCGCAGCCACGTAGGCCGACGAGACCAGAATGCCTGCAACGGCACCCAGGGAGAGATACCTGCGCACTGACGCCGGGCTCATCGGGCCACACCCGCCCCACACAGGGACAGCACTGCGTCGAGTTCGGCCCCGCTGAGTCCGTTCTTCAGGAGGTAGCTACGGCTGTCCAGGGTCCGCACGAAGTCCACCACGGCTTCCCCGCGCCGCTCCAGCAGCGGCGCCAGTTCGTCGTCGGCCAGGTAGCGTTCCCGGTCATGCGGCGGCCCATGGGTCCGGTACCGCTCGTTGATGCCACGCGCTGCGCGCCGGTAGCCCTCGGCGATCTGATGGTCCGAGTCCCCCGCGAGGTCCTGCACCATGGACGCCACCAGGCCGCTGCGGTCACGTCCCGCGGCGCAGTGCAACACCACCGCTCCCCGGCCTGCGGCGTCGGCGAGCGCGCGAAAGACTGCCACGATCCTGTCCGGGAACAGGCGGGCGTTGTCTGCGTAGTAAGCAGGATCGTTCAGGTAGGGGCCGGTCAGTGCGGCGAACTGCTGGTGGTTGGCTGCCTCCGTGGGAGCCGACACCACGGCCAGGCCGTGCAGCGCGGCCGCAGGTACCACGGGATCGGTGTTCCGGCGCCGGGCTTCCGCCGCGTTACGGAGATCCACTACCGTGCGGACGCCGTCGTCGTACGCCTGCCGCCAGCCGGCTTCCGTGAGCCATTCCCGCCGGCCCATGCGGTACACACCGCCGGCAACATGCCAGGCATTGACAGCACCATCCCAGTCCATGGACCCGCCCGCTTTCTCCATCCGCACAGCTAACCACAAGCCTGTGAACCCCGCATGTCACAAACGGGTACCGGGACGGCGAAAGCCGCGTACCCTTCACCCGTGCAAACGGGGTTCTCCCGGAGGTACCGTCGGAGCTGTCTGCCCTCAGTCCGAGGTCATGTTCAAGGGAGAATTGCGATGGGTACTACAGCATTACGACGGCGGCTCCCGGCTTTTGCAGCCGGCCTCGCCACCTTGGCCCTGGCTCTTGGTTCCGCGGCCCTGCCCGCGGGCGCGGCACCGCCCGTCAAGGATGTCGACCTCGTAGCGGTCGGTGACTCCTACACCGCCGGGGTAGGGGCGAGTGCCCCGGACATAGCCCCTTGCACCCAGGCTGGAAGGGGCTATGTCGATCTGCTCAAGGCCCTGTCTGTCGTGGACGACGACAGCACCAACGCTGCCTGCGCCGGGGCCGTCATTGTCGACCGGCCGTCCGACACCGCGCCCAGCGTGCTGGAGCAAATTACGGCTCTGACGGCGTCCGGCACACTTTCCGTCCGGACCGAACTGGTCACCCTGACCGCGGGCCCGAATGACATCAACTTCACCGCACCGCTAGCCACCTGTGCACGATTTACGCTCGACGTCTGTGCCCAGGCAATCCAGGAAGTCCAGGCCAAATTTCCCGCCCTGCAGGCCGACCTGGTGGAAGCCCTGATTGCCATTCGCAGAACGGCGCCCCACGCGACGATAGCGGTCTTTGGATATCCCCTCCTTTTTGATCCCGCAGGCGGCCCATCCCTGCTGACCCCGGAGGCGCAAGAGCTGGTCAACGCGGGCACCCGGGCCCTCAACAACGTCATAGCGCAAGCGACGGATGCCCCCAGAGTGAAGGCCAAGGCCGTGTACGTCGACGTCACGGAGGCATTCGCGGGGCACGCCGTGAACTCCGAGCGGTCGTGGATTCACCTTGGGTCGCTGGAGGACCCCCAGAATTTCCACCCCACCCCGTTAGGGCATCAGGCCTACGCAGATGCCCTTCAAGACGCTGTGAACCTTAACAAGCTGGCACGGCCGTAACCGCCACCCCTCCCCAGCCTGGGGTTTACCCGCGCCGGTCCAGGCGGTACTCCAGGCCGGCGCGGACCATGGGCCATTCGTGTTCCAGGATGGAGAACACCACGGTGTCCCGCAGCAGGCCGTCGCTGGTCCGGGAGTGGCTGCGGAGGACGCCGTCCTGCTTGGCGCCGAGCCGGGCGATCGCCTCGCGGGACTGGTGGTTCAGCCAGTGTGTGCGGAACTCCACGGCCGGGCAGCCCAGCGCCTCGAAGGCGTGCTGCAGCAGCAGGAGCTTGGAGTCCGGGTTTGTTCCGCTGCCCTGTACTGACGCCGCGTTCCAGGTGGAGCCGATCTCCACGCGGGGAGTGCCGGCGTCGACATTCATATAGGTGGTCATCCCGATGACCCGGCCCGGCCCGCCGGTCTCCGGGTCGATCAGCCGTGTGGTGAACGGCAGCATGGACCCCTGCTCCTGCAACGCCAGGCGGCGGCGGATCTCGGCCGCCATCCCGGCGGGAGACGGCACGGAGGTGTACCAGAGTTTCCACAGCTCGCCGTCCTCGGCCGCCTCCACCAGCCCGTCGTGATGGGTTGGGTCGAGGGGCTCGAGGATTACGTGCCGGCCGGTCAGGGTAAGGGGCTCAAGGAAAGTCACTGCACCAGCCTAGGACCAAACACCGGGGCCGGTTACGCTGGGGAAAGCCCCAGACCGCGAGCAAGGGAGTTAACGTGTCAGGAACCAATCCGGACCCGGAGGACGACAAGATCACAGGCCTGGAACCCGGCGGCGGAGTTCCCCCGGGTGAAACCCCGCCCGGGGAAGGCTCGGTGGCGGGCACCCAGGAGCCCCGGCAACCTGGTTCCGGAAGGGGCCAGCAGATCTTTTGGCTTGGAGCCATCGGCGCAGGCGTCCTGCTGTTCCTGCTGTATTTCATCGGCTACATCGTCGGGTTCTTCGACTAGGCACCGCACCTCTCCAGGATTGCCTTAGCTGGGCCAGTCGAAGAAGCCTTTGCCCGTTTTGCGGCCGAGTTCGCCGCGGGCCACCTTGTCGCGGAGGATCTGCGGCGGGGCGAACCGCTCACCGAGGGTGGCTTGCAGGTACTCGGCGATCCCCAGCCGCACGTCCAGGCCCACGATATCGGTGGTGCGCAGCGGCCCCGTCGGGTGCTTGTAGCCCAGGACCATGGCGTTATCGATGTCCTCCGCCGACGCCACACCCTCTTCAACCATCCGCATCGCCTCCAGTGCGATCGCCACACCCAGCCGGGACGACGCAAAGCCCGGCGCGTCATTGACGACGACGGCGGTCTTCCCCAGCGCCGCCACCCACTTTTTGGCGGCGTCGGCGAGTCCGGGTGCGGTGTGTTCGCCGAGCACCACCTCAATAAGGGTGGACGCCGGGACCGGGTTGAAGAAATGCAGCCCCAGGAAATTGCCGGGCCGCTGCAACTCCCGCGCCAGGCCGTTCACCGACAGCGAGGACGTGTTCGACGCCAGGTACGCCTCCGGCGCCAGCCGCTCCTCGATCCCGCGCAGCGAAGAAACCTTCAAATCCCAGTCCTCCGGCACCGCCTCAACCACCAGTTGCCGGTCCTTGAACGCGTCATAGTCCACGCCCACCGTCAACCGGGAAGCCATCTCATCCAGGTTCGCGTCCACCACACCCCGCTCGATGCTCTTCGCCGCGGCGGACTCCACCCGCTCCCGGGCAGCCTCGGCCGACTGCTCATCACGCTCCACCACCAGCACCTCGGCGCCCTTGACCAGGAACGCATGCGCAATGCCCGCACCCATCCGGCCACCACCCAGGACACCCACGAAATGGGGCAGGTCAGTGGAAAGATCAGCGGGCCGGCCAGAAGGAATTGCAGTGTTGCTCATCGGTTTTCTACTTTCCGTCAGCGGTGTCGGAGGATGCAGCCTTCTTGGCCGCGTTGCGGTCCAGGAACTTCTGCATGCGGTCGAACTTGGCCTGCGATTCGAAGAGGATGCCCTGGGCCAGCTGGTCGATCAGCGGGTGCGCTTCCGCCGGGGCATGGAACACGGACTTGGTGATCCGGACGGCGAGGGGGTCCTGCCGGGCGATGCGGTCCGCGAGGCTGTGGGCGGCGCCCAGGAGCTCCGCGGGGCTGTGGATCTCTGTGATGAGGTTGACGGCCAACGCCTCGTCGGCGCCCAGCACTTTGCCCGCAAGGAGGATCTGCTTGGCCACTGGCTCCCCCACCAGCTCCTTGAGCCGCCAGCTGGCGCCGGCCGCGGCCAGGATCCCCAGCCCGGTCTCCGGGTTGCCGATTTTGACGTCCGGAGTTCCGATGCGGAAGTCAGCCGCGTAGGCCAACTCCGCGCCGCCACCCAGGCAGTATCCGTCCACAGCCGCGACGACCGGCATCGGCAGCTTGGCGATGCGCACGAAAATGGTGGAGTTGATCCCCTGCAGGGCATCGTCCCGCCGCCGCTCACGGAGCTGGGCGATGTCGGCGCCGGAGGCGAACACCCCGTCCACGCCGGCGATGATCAGGACCTTGGGGTTCTGTTCCAGGGCAGCGCAGACGGTGTGCAGCTCATCCACCATCTGCTGGTCGATGGCGTTGCGCACCTCGGGGCGGTTCAGCAGGACAACCACGCGGTCGCCCTGCTCCTCCACCAGGAGCGCGGAGAACTTCTCGGCCGCCAGATCCACTGCGCCCGGCATCAGATCTTCTCCAGCAGCATGGCCGTGCCCTGTCCGACGCCCACGCACATGGTGGCAAGGCCCAACTTGGCATCCTCGCGTTCCATACGGCCAAGCAAGGTGATGGCGATCCGTGAGCCGCTGGAACCGAGCGGATGGCCCAAAGCGATGGCGCCGCCGTCGTTGTTCACAATGTCCGGGTCCAGGCCCAGCCGGCGGATGCAGGCAAGGGACTGCGTGGCAAAGGCTTCGTTAAGTTCGACGGCGGACAGGTCACCGACGCTCAGGCCGGACCGCTTCAGGATCTTCTGCGTGGCCGGGACCGGGCCGATGCCCATGATCTCGGGCTCGCACCCGGCCGAGGCGCCGTCGATAATCCGGGCACGCGGTGTCAGGCCGAGCCGCTCGATGGCCGCTTCGGACGCGATGATGATCGCGGAGGCGCCGTCATTCAGCGACGAGGAGTTCCCGGCGGTGACTACCGATCCGCCATGCGCCACGGGCTTGAGCTTCGCCAGCACCTCGGCGGTGGTGCCGGCGCGGGGACCCTCATCGGTATCCACCACGGTTTCTGCCTTACGGGTCTTGACTGTGACCGGGACGATCTCGTCCTTGAACCGGCCGGCTTCGATCGCGGCAAGTGCACGTTCGTGCGAGCGGACGGCAAAGGCGTCGGCGTCCTCGCGGGAGATGCCGTCCACCCGCGCCACTTCCTCGGCGGTTTCAGGCATGGCATAGGTCATCTTGCCGTCCCGGGACAATGCGCCGTGCTGGAACTGTGGGTTGGTGAAGCGCCACCCGATGGAGGTGTCGAAGATCTGCCCGGGCTTGGCAAAGGCGGCACTCGGCTTCTCCTGCACCCACGGCGCCCGGCTCATCGACTCGACGCCGCCTGCGATCACGATGTCCGCGGCGCCGGCTTTGATCATGTGGCTGGCCTGGATGATGGCGCTCAACCCGGACGCGCAAAGCCTGTTGACGGTAATTCCGGGGATGTGCACCGGCAGCCCGGCCAGGAGGACGGCCATCCGGGCGACGTTGCGGTTCTCTTCACCGGCGCCGTTCGCGTTGCCGAGGATCACTTCGTCGATGCTGTCCGGGTCCAGGCCGGCGCGTTGCACGGCTTCACGGACCACCAGCGCGGCCAGGTCATCGGGCCGGACCGCCGAGAGCGCACCTCCGTACCTGCCCACCGGAGTCCGGACTCCGCCTACCAGGAAAGCCTGCGGACCTGCGCTTGCAGCCATGGAAACACCCTTCACGCGATTAACAGCACTGTCACCGGCGGCCGGCAGGGCGACCTGCGCCACTTACCGACCGTTCGTTCTGTAAATAGTACACGGCAGGCCCGGCGGCGCGTAGTCCCACTTAGATGACGGTGATACCCAGGTGTGCGGCCAGCAGCGGCGCCAGCAGTCCCAGCTGGTATTCGTCCATGACGACGCCGGCCATGTTGCCGATGCCGCTGACGCTGCGGAAGTCAGCGCCGCGGAGATCGAAGTCTTTGAGTTTGGCGCCGGTTAGGTCCAGCGCTCCGATGGTGCAGCCCTTCAGCGCCACCCTCATTGCCGCTGCCGAGCCGAGGTCCAGTTCGTTGATGATGCAGTCGGTGATCAGCACGTCCGTCAGCTTCGCCCCGCGCAGGTTCAGGTAGTCCAGCTTGCCGCCCTCGATCCGGACGGACTGCCATCCGCTTTCGTAGAGTTCGGCCGAACCGAGCCGGGGGTTGCTGATCTCGACGTCCCGCCAGGTGCTGCGGGCGGCACGGAAAACGGGGGCGTACAGCTCACTGATGACCGTGTCGCGGAATCCGGCGCCCCGGAGTTGGGCTTCGTTGAAGGAGACGCCCTGAAGTTCGCACTCAGAGAAGTCGGCGCCGGAGAGCTCCAGCCCGTCTGCGTCCAGGCGGCTGTAGCGGGCACCCTCGTGGCGTCCGCCGCGGCGGAAGTCCAGGCTGCGGTCCTCAAGGTCCTCAAGCCGGACCGGCGAAAGCCGCGGGGCAGTAACGGCGGCCTTGGGCCGCCTGGTTCCGGACCCGGTCACGGGGTGGATTCCGCGTTGGCCGCGATGTCCGCCAGATCCTTGGCCAGTGCTTTGCGGCTTGCCGCCATGCCCAGCCTGCCGAACACTGCGGCGAGGACCCGGCTGGCCGCCGTGGGCTTGGAGATCTTGGCCCCAAAGGTCAGCGTCAGGTCCGTTCCGCCGTCGCGGTTGGCCAGGCTGAACCTGGTGCTGTAATCCGCCCCGCCCTGGGCGGCCTTAATGGTGGTGCTGCGCGGCGGTTCAGCGCTGTCCACCCACATCTCCACGGTTTCGGACCTGCCGAACATCTTCCGGGTTTCCTTCCAGCGGGTGCCCTCACCATAGGCACCGTCCGTCAGAAGCTGCACCGCCTCCACCCCGGACAGCGTTCCGGGTGCGTTCCGAATATCCGTGATCACGGCCCACACCGTTTCCGGCGAAGCATGAATGTGCTGGGTCAGGCTGAGGCTTTGGTCCATGATCCCGAGCCTATCGCCGCGGGCGGACAAAGGCAGGGCGGCCGACCCGCCCGCGGCACTCCCGCGGCCTGCCGGGCTTGAACTAGTAAGCATGCTTCGTGTTAGTGTGAAAGGGCATTGTTTGATCGACGGAAACGAAAGGAGGCCACACCATGGGCCTCGGAGACAAGATCAGTAACGCAGCAGAAGATATGGGCGGTAAGGCCAAGGAAGCTGCTGGCAACGCAACCGACAATGACCGCCTGAAGGCAGAAGGCCAGACCGACCAGGTCAAGGCTGATGCAAAGAAGGTCGGCGAAAATGTCAAGGACGAGTTCAAGCGCAACTAGTCCTTTACCGGGGCGGCCGCAGCGAACGGCGTGCTGAACCGGTAGACAATGGCGGCGGATCCCCCGGATCCGCCGCCATTTTGCTGCCCGGGCGCCTACGGAACAATCGATAGGGACCTGGTGGGTCACCAGCCACTGCGGGTTGGCGTATGCCCCTGCCTCGAGTCGTCCGGCATGGTCATTTCAGCCCGCAGCCCCAGTAGCCGGATGGGCCGGTCCGGTTCAACCCTGCCCCTGAGGTCGAGGGCGCGGGCCAGTACCTCCGCGGGGTCGTCCGTTTCGGGAATCTTGCGGGCATAGGTTTTGGTGGTGAACGGGACGTACCGGACCTTGAGCGTCAGCCCCACCACCGGGCGCCCTTCAGCGGCAACATCCTCCAGCACCGCCGCCACCAGTTCCCGGACAGCTTCATCCACCTGCACCGGCTCGGTGAGGTCGCGCTGGAACGTGGTTTCCCGGCTGTGGCCGCGCGCCACCCATGGGGTGTCATCCACCACCGAGGAACCGCCCCCCCGCCCAAGCTGTGCGTACCAGGGCCCCATTTTGGGACCGAACTCCGGGACAAGGGAGTCCGGGTCCGCTGCCGCCAGCTGGGAAACCGAGGTGATCCCCAGCGTTGCCAGCCGGCGCGAGACCTTGGTGCCCACTCCCCACAGGTCAATGGTGGGCCGGTTTCCCATGACGTCCAGCCAGTTCTCCGCCGTGAGCCGGAAAACACCGGCCGGTTTGCCGAACGTCGTGGCCACCTTGGCGCGGACCAGGGTGTCACCGATGCCCACACTGCAGTGCAGCCCGGTGGCCTCAAACACCGCATCCTGCAGTTGACGGGCGTAGGCCTCCGGATCACTGGACTGCACGCCGACGAATGCCTCGTCCCAGCCGAGCACCTGGACGACGGCGCCGGGCCGGGAGCGCAGTACGCCCATCACCTCCCCCGAGGCCTGCAGGTAGGCCTCCTGGTCCACGGGAAGAATGACAGCGTCAGGAACTTTCCGCGCGGCAATGCGCAGCGGCATCCCGGATCCGACGCCGTAGGCCCGGGCTTCGTAGGAGGCGGTGGAGACGACGGCCCGTTCGGTGGGATCGCCACGGCCGCCCACGATCACGGGCTTGCCGGCAAGCTCAGGGCGGCGGAGCACTTCCACGGCCGCAATGAACTGGTCCAGATCCACATGCAGCACCCAGGGTTCGCCCACATGCCCCAGTCTGCCCCGCGCCGCCGCACGGTACCAGTATCCCCCGCGTGCGGCTAGCCTTGGGCCATGACGAACGTGGACCTGAGCACCGAGAGCATGGCCGCCGGCGGATCACCCTCACTGGGCGGCTACCTGGCTGTACCCGAGGGCGAGGGCCCCTTCCCCGCCGTCGTCGTGATCCATGAAGCCTTCGGCCTGGATAACCAGACCCGCCGGCACGCGGACCGGTTGGCCCGGGCCGGCTACCTTGCCCTGGCCCTGGACCTGTACAGCGACGGCGGGGCGCGGCGGTGCCTCGTGGGAACCATGCGCGCCATGGCAGCCCGCACGGGCCGGCCCTTCACGGACATCGCCACGGCCCGCACCTGGCTTGCGGAATCGGAGCTCAGCAACGGCAGGACCGGGGTGATCGGGTTCTGCATGGGCGGCGGGTTCGCCCTGCTGGCCGCCAAGGACGGGTTCCAGGCCGCATCGGTCAACTACGGACGGCTCCCCAAGGAGCAGGAGGACCTTGTGGATGCCGTGCGCGGCGCCTGCCCCATCGTGGCCAACTACGGCGGTGCGGACAGGTCCCTGAAAGGAGCGGCCGCGCGGCTCGATTCGGCCCTCGACGGGCTGGGCATCGAGCACAGCGTGCAGGAATTTCCCGGCGCCGGCCACAGCTTCCTCAATGACGAAGAGATGGGCCCGGCACTCCTCCGGCCCCTGATGCGCGTCATGGGTGTAGGCCCCGATCCGGAGTCCGCCCCGGAGGCGTGGCGGCGGATTGAGGACTACTTCGCGCGGTACTTAAGGGACTGACCCGAGGACTTGCGCAGGACGGCGGCCCGCCCTCTGAGCCTTTCGGTACTCAGGGGCGGGCCGCCGTCGTGCGTATCCGGCAGTCCGCAGCCTTAGCTGAAGAGCTCGCTCTTGGGCGCGTTGTTCTTGACCTTCTGCCAGCCCAGCCAGAGAACCACGGCGAAGAACGGGATGGTGGCCAGGGTCCACAGCCCCAGGTAGAACACCTCGCCGTCCTTGCTGGTCATGGTGTCGAAGCCGATGAGGACGGCGATGACGAGCAGGGCGATGAGGCCGGCCCAACTGGTCCACGGCGAGCCGGGCATGGGGAGGGTGGACACGTTGCCCTTCTTCTTCCGCAGCGCGATCTGGCTGGCGAAGATGGAGCCCCAGGTGAAGATCACGCCGATGGAGGCGGTGTTCAGGGCGAGGTCGAACGCGTGCGAGCCGCCCAGCCAGATGTTCAGCAGGATGCCCACCAGGTAGACGGCGCCGATGGCGAGGATGGCCATGTACGGAACCCGGCGGGTGGACATGCGGGTCAGCCACTGCGGTGCGTGGCCGTTGTTGGCCATGGTGCGGAAGATTCGGCCGATCGAGTAGAGGCCCGAATTGCAGGAGGACAGGGCGGCGGTGATGACGATCATGTTCATCACGTCGCCCATCCAGCCCAGGCCCATCTGGCCGAAGACGGTGACGAACGGGGACGTCCCGGCCTTGTACTGGTCCGAGGGCAGCAGCATGGCCAGCAGGGAGACGGAACCGACGTAGAAGACCACGATGCGGACCACGACGGCGCGGATCGCCTTGGGGACTTCGCGTTCCGGGTTCTGCATTTCGCCGGCGGTGATGCCCACCAGTTCGATGGCGTTGTAGGCGAAGATGACGGCGTTCAGCACGAGGATCATGACCAGCGCGCCCTTGGGGAACATGCCGCCTTCGTCATGGAAGAGGTTGGCCACGGAGGCGTGCCCGTCGCCCACCTTGGCGTTGGTGACCACCATGAAGGTGCCCACGGCCAGGAAGATGACAATGGCGGCCACCTTGAGGCAGGAGGCCCAGAATTCGAATTCCCCGAAGGCCTTGACGCTGAAGAGGTTCACGGCCACCAGCAGCACCAGCGCGGCGATGGCGGACAGTTCAACGGGGACGTTGGGGAAGAAGAACTGGAAGTAGAGGCCGATCGCGATGAGTTCGGCGATGCCGGTCATGGCCCAGTTGATGAAGTACATCCAGCCGGACAGGAAGGCGCCCTTGCGGCCGAACATTTCACCGGCGTAGCTGACGAACGAGCCGGAGGTCTGGCGGTACATGATGAGTTCGCCCAGGGCCCGCATCAGCAGGTAGGCGATGACGCCGGCAATGGCGTAGGAGAAGATGAGGGCCGGGCCGGTGGAGGCGAGGCGGCCGCCGGCTCCCATGAAGAGGCCGACGCCGATGGCGCCGCCCATGGCGATCATGGTGACGTGGCGCCTTCCCAGCGTTTTGCTGTAGCCCTCGGCGCTGAGGGACGGGTCGACGGCGGTGGATGCTGCCGTGCTGTTCTTGATTTCGGGCGGGGTACTTTGAGGCACAACGGTTCCTTGTGGGTTGGGGGTTGGCCGCATCCGGAAGCGAATGATCCAGCTCACATAATTCGGTCTTCAGCCGTTGGGACGACTGTTTGTGAGCGTAAGTCTTCATCTTGCCGAAGCTTCGCGCGGCCTATCCATCGTACAAGATCCATCCGGGTGCCACGTGACGCGCACTACACCAGCCGCACTACGGCTTCCCGTAAAGATACTTTTCGGTATGCCTAAATTTGCGGTAGTCTCGTGTCATTACCGCAATGGCGAGGAGATGATCATGGCAGCACCCACCCTGCAAGTACGGCCGGCCGCAGGCAAGCTGTGGTCACGGCTCCTGCTGCTGGGCCCGGCGTTCGTCGCCGCCATCGCCTACGTGGATCCCGGAAACGTCGCCGCAAACCTGACCGCCGGCGCGAACTACGGCTACCTGCTGGTCTGGGTGCTGGTGATGGCCAACGCCATGGCCGTCCTGGTGCAGTACCAGTCCGCGAAACTGGGCCTTGCCACCGGCCTGAGCCTGCCGGAAATCCTTGGCAAGCGGCTGGGAACCCGCTCCCGGCGCCTCTACTGGGTGCAGGCCGAGGTGGTTGCCGGCGCCACCGACATGGCCGAAGTCATTGGCGGCGCCGTGGCCCTGAACCTGCTGTTCGGGCTGCCGCTCCTGCTGGGCGGGGTCATCATCGGCATCGCGTCCATGCTGCTTCTGGCGCTGCAGACCGCCCGCGGCCAACGGTCCTTCGAATACGCCGTCCTGGTCCTCCTCGGAGTGATCGCCGTCGGCTTCATGTCCGGCCTGTTCGTCAACCCGCCCGACGCCGGCAGCGCCCTGGGCGGACTGGTTCCGCGTTTCGAGGGAACGGACACCGTCCTGCTCGCCGCGAGCATGCTCGGCGCCACGGTGATGCCGCACGCAATCTACCTGCACTCCGCGCTGGCCCGTGACCGGTTCGGCTTCTCCCCGGACCCGGCCGTGCGGACCCGCCTGATCCGGGCCACCCGGTTCGATGTGCTGGGCGCGCTGCTGCTGGCCGGCGTGGTCAACATCTCGATGCTGCTGCTGGCCGCATCCAGCCTGCGCGGCATCGAAGGAACGGACACCATCGCCGGAGCCCACGCCGCCGTCTCCGCCGCCTTGGGACCAGCCATCGGCGTCGTGTTCGCCGTCGGGCTCCTGGCATCCGGCCTGGCCTCCACCTCGGTGGGCTGCTATGCCGGCGCAACCATCATGGGCGGCCTGCTGAAGGTCCGGATTCCGCTGCTGGTCCGGCGGGTCATCACCCTCATCCCCGCCCTGGTGATCCTCGGGGCAGGAATCGAGCCGACGCTCGCCCTGGTCCTGAGCCAGGTGCTGCTGAGTTTCGGCATTCCGTTTGCGCTGATCCCGTTGATCCGCCTGACCGGCAAACGCGAGATCATGGGCATCCATGTTGACTCCCGCGCGCTAAAGATCGCCGGTTGGACCAGCGCCACGCTGATCGTCGGATTGAACTGCGTGCTGATCGCTCTGACCATCGCCGGGCAGTCCTGATCACCACGCCAATCCTGAAAGCCGGGGCAACAATCATGACCGGGCAATCCCGGGGCCTGATTCCGGCAGCCCACCCGGGGGGCATCCGGAAGCTAGGCTGAAACCATGGCCACCACGCACCGCCGCCCGCCCGCACCACAGCCGGAACTGTACAGGTTCGCTCCCCTGGACTTCGCCGCGCTGGCTACGTATGTGGCCATTGCCGGCGTCTTCACCGTGGCCGGCGAGCTCCTGGCACCGGCCCTTCAGCAACTGGCCCCCTCCCCGGCGGCGGCGTCCTATCTGGTCAACCTGGTCTTCTACGGAACCGTGGCGGTCCTGGCGTTCCTGGCCGCCCGGCGGGTGGTGGTGCGCGACCTAAGGGTCCTGGCCACCCGCCCGTGGTTCACCCTGCTGATGGTCCCGGCGGCCGTAATCGTGATGATGATCCTCACGGCCGTGGTGGTGGCTACCGGCGGGGAGGCCCAGACCTCCGCCAACCAGGCCGGCCTGCAGTCGCTGATGCAGCAGGTCCCTGCCTGGCTGATTGTGCCCGTCCTGGTGGTGGTGGGCCCGTTCGTGGAGGAGTACATCTTCCGGCACCTCCTGATCGGCAAACTCAGCAGGCGGCTGAACATCTGGCTGTGCTGCGCCCTGTCCGTGGTGGTGTTCGCCGGCATCCATATCGCCGGCCAGGAAGCGATCACCCTGACGGCGCTGCTGCCTTACCTGGCCATGGGCGCCACCCTGGTATTCGTCTACGTCTGGACCGGCCGGAACGTGATGTTCTCCTATTTCGTCCACGCCGCCAAGAACCTGCTGGCGGTGGTTTTCATCTACGCCATCCCGCCGGAACTGTTTGAACAGCTCCAGCAGGCCCACCCCTGATTCCTAAGGCGCTTCGGTGCTCCCCCGCAGGAGCAGGCGGTGGCTGCCGGCGGTTCGTCCCGTGATGAACACCTTGACCCCCTCCGAGGCGTTGGTCCCCGCCAGGTAGCGGTAGTTTTCCCCCGGGTTGTAGGCGGGTGGAGTGTCGGGATCAGCCGGCAGGCCCGGCCCGAACTCGATGGCGTCAGCGCCCACCCTGTAACTGCCGGTCCCCTGCACCAGCTGGAAGGCTCCCGGCGTGCCTGAAGCCGGGACCACGCCGTCGAGCACGCCCCCGGGCCGGAACGTCAGTTCCAGCGCAAAGGCGGTGTCAGCACCGTCGAAATCCAGCTCCAGGACGGTCTGCCCCGGCTCGGCCCGGACGGCAATCTCCGTGCCCAGCCGGTGGACCACCGTGGGCCTGCCGGGAAAGTCCATGCTGGCGCTGAACCGGCCCTCGTGGCCCAGCGCGTAGACGCCGTCCTCCCGCCTGCGGGCGGCGGGCAGTGGCAGGTAGAAGTTCGCTGAAAGCTCCTCGGACAGCCGCACCGTGGCGCCGTCACGCACCGTGTGCTGGCTGCGGAACGGGCCCAGGTCGAAGAAACTGCGGGACAGCCGCACTCCGGAGAGGACCGCTGCTCCGTGTGCGAACCGCAGGAACGTGGGGTTGCTGGCCAGCCCGGACACCACTGCCGGGACCAGGCCGTCACAGCCGCCGTACACAGTGGTCACTGCGCGCCCGGCCCGGAACCGGTAGGCGCCGCAGGTTTCCAGTGCGGCGCCCGCCGGAGCGAGGGGAACGGGCAGTGTGCTGTCCGGTGCCGCGGCTGCTGCCGTCTCTTCCGGGAGGGCGGCGTGCAGCCAGGGGTCCAGCCGCAGCAGCGCCAGCAGTTTGGCGGGTTCGTGCAGCGGGAGCGTCCCCAGCCACGCGGCCGCGACGGCAAAGTCCGGGTTGGCGTCTTGGTTGGCCAGCCGCCGGTAGAGCGGAAGGAAGGGGGCGGCGTTGAAGTCCATCCACTGGTCCTGCCGGCGGGAGAACACGGACTCCAGGGTTCCGTCCGAGTTGAACCAGGGCAGGAATGCCGTGAGGTTCCGGCGGACGTGGTCCAGCAGTTCAGGACGGCCCGCATGGTCTGCGATGGCCAGCAGCGACGGGTTGGTCACGGCCGAGGCGTACAGCGCGCTGCGTTCGGAATACATGCCGTCCGGCAGCTGGTCGATGCCTTCGGCCAGCCATTCGGTGATCCTGTCCGCGATGTCCTGCCGCGGCTGCAGCGCGTTGATCCTTGCCAGGGCGGCGGACAGTTCCCAGCGGTGGTTGGGAGTGTGGACTCCCCCTGCCACCAGCGCGTCGGTGGCGCGGGAGATGATGCCGGCCAGCCGGGCCCCCGCGTCCGCGAGCGCCTTCCCGGGCGTTTCCAGGGCACTGATGATGCCCAGGGCGATGCACGCATCGTTGAGGGTGAAGGCGGAATCCGGCGGGGAACAGAGGTTGGTGCCGTCGAACAGGCCGGTGGGGCCCTGCAGGTGTTCGAGCCGGTCCAGGCACCGGCGCATCGCGTCACCGGTGCCGTCTGCGGCGGAGTCTCCCCCGGCGACACCACCGACGCCGTCGCCGGCGCCATCCGCGCCGGAGCCGTAAAAGGCGGAGCCGGGCTCCGTGGTGACCGCTGCCAAAGCCAGCAGCCTGCCCATGGCAGCGCGGTGCGGAAGTGCCGCGGCGTCGTCGTCGTGCGTGGCCAGGAACTCTGCCACGCTCCTGTCCGCCGCCTCCACCACCCGGGCGCGGAAAGCCGTGTCAGTCGTTGTCGTCTCCATGGCCCTAGTCCTTCAGTCCGGCGCTGACATCGGCGTTGAGCACGTACTTCTGGAACACAAAGAACACGAACACCAGCGGCAGGAGGGAAATCACCGAGGCCCCCAGCAGCACCGGCCAGTCGATGTTTTCCGCGCCAACGATGCTGCGCAGCGCAACCTGCAGCGTGTACCACTTGGGGTCGTTGAGCACGATCAGCGGCCAGATGTAGTCGTTCCAGCGCCATTGGAAGGAGAAGATGGCCAACGTGAACAGGATGGGCTTGGACAGCGGGAGCATGATCCGGAAGAAGATGGCCAGCTCACTGGCGCCATCGATCCTGGCGGAGTGCAGCAGGTCGTCCGGGACGGTCAGGAAGAACTGCCGGAACATGAAGACGCCGGTGGCCGTCAGCACGGAGGGCACGATGATGCCGGCCAGCGAGTTGTAGAGGCCCAGGTCCCGGATGACCGAGAACGTGGGGTTCAGGATGACTTCGGTGGGCAGCATGGTAGTGGCAAGGATGCACACGAAGAACAGCCGGGTGCCCTTGTTGTTGTACTTGGCCAGGGCGTACCCCGTGCAGGCACTGAAGAAGACCGTGAGGACCGTGGTGACGATGGAAACCGTCGCCGTGTTCAGGAAGTACTGGGCGAAGTCCACCCGCTCCCAGGCGTCCACGAAGCCCTGGAAGGTCCATTCGCGCGGAATCATGGACAGCGGGTAGCTGAAGAGTTCGCTGCCGGGCTTGAAGGAGCTGAGCAGGAACCAGAGCAGCGGGAACGCGTAGATCGCTGCGATCAGCCAGGTCACCACGGTGAGCGGGACGGATGCCTTGGCGCGGGCCTCCCGGTTTCCCCGCGGCTTCTTCCCCGGGGAAGCGGGCGGGGAAGCGGCGGTCCTTCCCGCCCCGATGGCCGCTTCCTCGGCGATAGCAGGAGGCAGGTTGGCAGCTGTTGCCATGGGTCAGCCCTTCTTCCGGTTGAACCGCAGCTGGATCAGCGCGATGGCCAGCAGGACCACCATCAGCACCATGGAGGCGGCGCTGGCGTAGCCCACCTTGGACTGCTCGAAGCCGGTCTTGTAGATGTACTGCACAATCAGGGTGTTCTCCGTTCCAGGCCCGCCGTTGGTGAGTGCCTGGATCATGGCGAACTCCTTCATCGCATGGATGGTGGAGAGCAGGATGACCATGAACGACGTCGGCGCGATGGCCGGGAGCGTGACGTGCAGGAAGCGCTGCCACGCGTTCGCCCCGTCCAGCTCGGCTGCCTCCAGCAGGGCCTCGGGGATGTTCTTCAGCGCGGCGATGAAGAGGAGCATGTTGAACGCGGTGCCGCCCCAGGCCGAGGCGAAGATGACCACCGCGAGGGCCAGGTTGCCGTTGCTGGACCACGGGACGGGGCTGCCGCCCAGCAGGGAGATGATGAAGTTGACGAAGCCGAAGTCCTGGCCGAACAGCCACTTCCAGATCACGCCCACCACGATGGGCGAGATCAGCCAGGGCAGGAAGATCACCATCTTCGCCGCAGTGCGGCCGCGGACGGCCTTGCTGACCAGCAGCGAGGCCACCCCCAGCGAGCACACGTACACCAGCGGCACGGACAGGACCGTGTAGGCGAAGGTCCTGCCCAGCGCCGCATAGAACGTGCTGTCCGCGAGGAGCTTCTGGAAGTTGGCCAGGCCGATGAAGTGGAGCTTGCCCACCCCGCGGTAGTCGGTGAACGAGTACAGCATCCCCAGGGCGCCCGGCCAGACGAAGAAGACCAGGAAGAGCACCACGTTCACGCCCACCAGGACCAGCGGGGCTATGACGTAGCGGTTGCGGCGCTTCTGCTGCGACTTGCTCCGGACCGCCCCCGTGGGGGGCGTCCCGGGAGCCGCAGTAGTGCTGATGGTTGGGTTGGCCACTGGCTTAGGCGCCGTTGTAGAGCTTCACGATGTTGTCCACCGTGGTTTTGGCATCCTGGCTGCCGGAGAGCATCTTCACGGTCTCTTCACGCAGCGGGTCCCCGGTGAACGGGGTTTCGGCGTAGGCCTCAGCCACCACGCGCTTAATGGCGTTGTCGCCCTTGGCGTCGTTTTCGGCGATCTGCTTCTGGTACAGCTCAAAGGACGGCTGCTGGAACTGGTACTCCACCTTGAGGTCCTTGGCCGGCAGGTAGCCGCCCAGCTGTGCGAACTCGGTGTAGTTGGCGTCCTCGTAGAACCAGTCGATGAACTTCTTGGCTTCCTCGTCCGCGCCCGTGTCCTTGAAGGCCACCATGAAGCCGCCGCCAAGGTTGGTGGCGTTGACTTCCTTCTTGGGCAGCGGCACCGAGAGCCACTCGAAGTCCTTGATGTTCTTGTTGAAGTCGGCCACCTGCCAGCTGCCGGAGTAGTACGCCGCCACCTGGCCGCTCTTGAACATGGCGTTGCCGTCCTCGCCGCTGAGCCAGACGGACTTGGGCATGGTCTTGTCGTCATTGATCTTCTGGAAGTACTCCAGGGTTTCCACGGCCTTGCTGTCGCCGGCGTACTTGCCGTTCTCCTTGGCGAAGGCGGTGCTGCCGAACTCATACATCATGGCGCGGAGGCGGTGCCCGGAGCGGTCCATGACAACGCCGTACTTGGCACCGGCTTTTTCGCGGACTTCGGTGACGGCGGCAACGAACTCGTCCCAGGTCCAGGTGCCCTCGATGGCTGTGGGGTATTTGACGCCTGCCTTGTCGAACAGGCTCTTGTTGACGAACAGGCCCACTGCGGTGAGGTCCGAGGGGACGGCGGGAATGATGCCGTCCGGGGATTCCTGCAGGTACTTTTCATCGATGCCGTGGGACTTGGCGATGTCAGAGAGGTCCTGCAACTGGTTGACCCACAGTGGGTCGATGCTGGTGACGCGTGCCAGCGCCGGAAGGTCGTTGGCGGTAGCGGCGTTCTTAAGCTTGGTGGTGATGTCCGCGGTGGGCACGTCCACCACCTCGATGGTGATGCCCGTGGCTTCCTTGTACTTCTTGGCCGCCGCAGCGAAAGCGCCGCCCTGGTTGGTGTCACCGGAGAGGACCAACTGGAGCGTCTTGGACCCGGAGTCCGAGGAACCGCCCCCGCCACCGCAGGCAGTCAGGCCGGCAGCAAGGGCTGACAGTCCAAATGCGGTCAGGCCGAACTGGCGGCGGGTGATGCTTGAGATTCTTGTCTTCTCTGACAATGGTCTGTCCTGTCTCTCAGTGCTCCTGGCCTTGCAGCAAGGCCTTTGCCGATGGTGAAAGCTAAGCCCATTCCGGCAGCACTGCCGACAAGGAAAAGCCTTTCCGGACCCAACTGTGACCTATGTCATGACATATTGTCAAGAGCACTTTTCAGCGTTGTAGATCCTTCTCGATCGAGGGAAAACGCACCCCTACCGCTCGGGCGCATGCGCCTTTAACGTTGTGGGATGGGACTGAATATCCAGATTGTCATCGACTGCCGCCGGCCGCACCAGCTTGCGGACTGGTGGGCCGAGACCCTCGAATGGTCGGTTGAGCCGCAGGATGCCGGGTTCATCCGCTCCATGATCGAGCAGGGCTTCGCCACCGAGGACCAGACCACCACCCACCACGGGAACCTGGTGTGGAAGGACGGGGCCGCCATCCGCCCGCCGGACGAAATCGAGTCCAAGGCGCCCAGCCGCCGCCTCCTGTTCCAGTCCGGCGAAGAGGAAAAGGTGGTCAAGAACCGTGTGCACTGGGACGTCAACCTCGCCGGACGGGACAAGGACGATGTCCGGAGCGAGCTGGAAGCGCGGGGCGCCACGTTCCTGTGGACGGCGCGTCAGGGACCGCATTCCTGGCACACCATGGCGGACCCCGAGGGGAACGAGTTCTGCATCAGCTAAGCACGATTACTAGACTTGGACGGTGAGCAACCAAATTCCCGCCCCGGTGTCCGATGTCTTCGATCCCACACGCTGGCGGGTGGTTGCCGGTTTCGAGGACTTCCAGGACATGACCTACCACCGCCAGGTGGAGCGGGACGCCGACGGCGGCTGGGTGCGTGACCTGCCGACGGTCCGGATTGCCTTCAACCGTCCCGAGGTACGCAACGCGTTCCGCCCCGGCACCGTGGACGAGCTCTACCGTTCGCTGGACCACGCCCGGATGACCCCGGATGTGGCCACCGTCCTGCTCACCGGCAATGGCCCCTCCCCCAAGGACGGCGGCCACTCGTTCTGTTCCGGCGGGGACCAGCGGATCCGGGGCAGGGACGGGTACAGATATGCCGATGGCGAGACGCAGGAGACCATTGACCCCGCGCGTGCCGGCCGGCTGCACATCCTTGAAGTCCAGCGGCTGATGCGCACCATGCCCAAGGTGGTCATCGCCGTCGTTAACGGCTGGGCGGCCGGCGGCGGGCACTCGCTGCATGTGGTGGCAGACCTGACCATCGCTTCCCGGCAGCATGGCAAGTTCAAGCAAACCGACGCCACGGTGGGCAGCTTCGACGCCGGCTACGGCTCGGCCCTGCTGGCCCGGCAGATAGGGCAAAAGGCGGCCCGTGAGATTTTCTTCCTGGCGCGTGAATATTCCGCGGAGGACATGGTCCGGATGGGTGCCGTCAACGAGGCCGTGGACCACGACCGCCTCGAGGACGTCGCCCTGGAGTACGCCGCGGACATCGCACGGCAGTCACCGCAGGCCATCAGGATGCTGAAGTTCGCTTTCAACCTGGCCGATGACGGCCTGGCGGGCCAGCAGGTCTTCGCCGGCGAAGCCACCCGGCTGGCCTACATGACCGATGAGGCGGTGGAGGGCAAGGAAGCCTTCCTGCAAAAACGGGACCCCGACTGGTCCGGCTTCCCGCACTACTTCTAAGGCAGGAGCGGTATATGAACAGCACCTCCCCCAACACCAGCCACCTCAACATCGAGCCCGTACTCAAGGCCCTGGCCGCCGCGCTCCACGGCGAGGGTCCCGCCGTCGAACTTTCCATCGGTGCCGACGGCGCCCTCGTGGTGGGGCACATCGAAACCCCGGGCTGCGATGACGCGGTGGCAGTGGTCCGCACCTCCGGTTCCACCGGTGCGCCCAAGGCCACCGTCCTGACCGTGGAGTCCCTGGCGGCCTCCTCGATGGCCACGGCGCTGGCGCTCAAGGGCGAAGGCCAGTGGCTTCTGGCCCTCCCCGTGCAGTACGTCGCCGGGATCCAGGTCCTGGTGCGCTCGCTGTTCGCCGGGACCCGGCCGTGGGTGATGGACATGTCCGGCGGCTTCACGCCCGAGGCCTTCACCGCCGCCGCCCTGGAGCTCACGGACAAGATCCGGTACACGTCCCTGGTGCCCACCCAGCTGCAGCGGCTCCTGGACGATCCCTCCCCTGACACGCTCGCCGTACTCCGCCGCTTCAACGCCATCCTGCTGGGCGGCGCCCCCACCCCGCCCGCGCTGCTCGACGCCGCCCGGGAGGCCGGGGTCCGCGTGGTCACCACCTACGGCTCGGCGGAAACCTCCGGCGGTTGCGTCTACGACGGCTACCCGCTGGAAGGCGTGTCCGTCCGGGTGGCCCCGGACGGCCGCATCCACCTGGGCGGCGACACCATTGCCGCCGGCTATATCGAGGCCCCGGACGAGGAAACCGGCACCTTCTTCGAAGAGGACGGCGTCCGCTGGTACCGCACCAGCGATATCGGCAAGATCGACGACGACGGCCGCCTCACCGTGCTGGGACGCGCCGACGACATGATCATCACCGGCGGCATGAAGGTTTCCGCTGCGGACGTCCAGGAAAAGCTGGAAAAGTCCGACGGCGTTGCGGCGGCTTTCGTGGCCGGCGTTCCGTCCGAGGAATGGGGCCAGGCCGTGGCCGCCTACGTGGCGCTCGCCGCGGGAGGCGCCACGGACGACGATAACGCGGGTCCTGCCGCCGACGTCGACGGCCTCCGGAACTCCTGGCACCGGGAACTGGGCTTTGCTGCGCCAAAAACTGTCCTCACGGCGCCTGCCCTGAAGATGCTGCCGAACGGGAAACCGGACCGGATGGCCATGACCGCCGAACTCAGCGCACTGCACCGGGGAAAGTAGAGTGGACCTGCACTACTGCGGCGCATGCCTGCCTGGCATCCTGCCGCTTACACGAAACAACATGAGGTACTGACCGTGGCAACAGCCGCCCAATGGATCCAAGGCGCACGCCTGAGAACGCTTCCCGCCGCGATTGCGCCGGTGCTCATCGGCTCCGCCGCCGCCTATGCGATGGATTCATTCCTTCTGCCCAACGCCATCCTGGCAGCGCTGGTGGCCCTCCTGCTCCAGGTGGGCGTGAACTTCGCCAACGACTACTCGGACGGCATCCGCGGAACGGACGACGACCGCGTGGGTCCGCTGCGCCTGGTGGGCTCCGGAGCGGCCAAGCCGGAGCACGTTAAGCGGGCTGCGTTCGCAACCTTCGCCGGCGCCATGGTGTTCGGGCTGGCACTGGTGGTCATCACCCAAAGCTGGTGGCTCATCCTGGTGGGCCTCGGCTGCGTCATGGCCGCCTGGGGCTACACCGGCGGCAAGAACCCCTACGGTTACATGGGCCTGGGCGACGTCTTCGTGTTCGTGTTCTTCGGCCTGGTGGCCACCCTGGGAACCACCTACACCCAGGCCGGGCAGGTCAGCCTGCCCGCCGTCATCGGCGCCATCGGTACCGGACTGATTGCCACTGCCCTGCTTATGGCCAACAACGTCCGCGACATCCCCACGGACATGCAGGCAGGCAAGAAGACCCTCGCCGTGCGGCTGGGAGACAAGCATGCCCGCGAAAGCTACGTGCTGATGCTGGCTGTCGCCATCCTGTTGGTGGTCATCCTGGCTCCGGGACGTCCGTGGATGCTCATTGTCCTGCTGCTGATCCCGGCCTGCCTCATGCCGGCCTGGCTGATGATCAACGGCCGCAAGCGCAAGAGCCTAATCCCGGTACTCAAGCAGACAGGGCTGATCAACCTTGGCTACAGCGTCCTGTTCTCACTGGGACTGGTGCTCAGCCACGGCTTCTGAGCCGTCTATTACCGGCCACGGATAACCACCCTGGCCCGCTGGCCGCGTCAGTTCTGCGGCTTGGGGTTCCTGGCGTCATTGTTGATGGCGACGTCCGGGTTGGCGTCCAGCAGGGCGTCCTCGGCGTTGGCGTCCTGGACCTCGCCCGCGGAGCGCAGCGGCTTGGCCTTGCCGGAGAAACGGTGGTGCAGGTTTGCCGTTGCAGCGTCCCGCTGCTTCTGGAAGAACAGGTAGCTCACGGCGAAGGCGATCACTCCGGCGAAGACCACCGACATCAGGGCACCCAGCTGCAGGAGCATGAAAACGACGAACAACGGCACGAAGAGCGCCAGGCGGATCAGGGAATATTTCAAAAAGGCCACATTCAAGTTTAGCCGTCTCCGGCCCGCGACCCCCTGCGCCTGCGGACGATAGACTTAGTGGCATGCTTCTCCGTGTGGCTTTGGCCGTGGCAGTCCTCGTCATCTTTGTGTATGGCCTCGTGGACGTGATCCGCACCGATGGCCGTCTCACCCGCGGAATTTCCAAACCCGCCTGGATCGTGGTCATGATCATCCTGCCGGTGCTGGGCGCGATTCTTTGGCTTCTCATTGGCCGTCCCCGTGCCGCCGCACCGCAGCAGCAGGGTTACCGCCACCCCACCGCACCGGACGATGATCCGGAGTTCCTCCGCAATCTCGAGGTCCGCCGCCGCAACGAGGCAGAAGCCGCGCGGCTGAAGAAGCTCAAGGACGATCTCGAGGCCAAGGCCAAGGAATCCGACGGTAACAAGGGCAAGCACGAAAACGACCACGACACCGACGGACTGAAGTAGGGCCCATGGCTTACGACCCTGACGGAGAAGAACGGCTGCGCACCACGCCCACCGGTACAGCCCCGCCGTCAGGGCCAGACGCCCAACCTTCGCCGCCGCCCCGGCCAGGCCTTTCCTACGCGGCCCCGGCGCCCATCGCCGTCGCCCCTCCCGTCCCCGGTGCCGTGCGGCTTGCCCGGGCCCTGTGGCTCCTCAGTTTCGTAGCGGGGCTGAGCGTCCTGGTGGGGTCTTTCCTCAGCCGCGACGGGCATCTGGAGCGCCTGCGCTCGGTGGTGGACGGGATGGCCCCCGGCGGGGATGCGGAGGCCGTCAGCACCGCCAGCGGAATCGTTTTTTGGGGCAGCGTTGGGGCACTCCTGTTGGTGATCCTTCTCGAGGCCGCCCTCCTCGGCGCGGTCCTGGCACGGCACGGCTGGGCACGCTGGGCGCTGGTCCCGCTGCTGGCGGTGCATGCCGTGGCAACGCTGCTCGCCACGGCGTTCCTGATGCCGGAAGGTGACAGTGCCAACTACGTCATGTTGCTCTGGGGAGCCCAACTGCTCCTCACGCTGGTGGGGCTGGTCCTGCTGTTCCTCCCGGCCTCCAACGCCTGGCTGAAGAGCCGCCGAACAGTCCACCGCTAGGCGGTGCGCTGCCGCTGAAGAGCTGCTGACTCCGCCAGCACGCCCTCGCAGCTGCGGATCACCACACGGCAGGCGTCGATGGCCGAGCGTTCCGTGAGCGGATTCTCGGCAAGGGCCCGCCACCGCAGCAGGCACCGCCGGGCCTCGTCGGAAAGCTCATCCGGCGTGGCGTCCGCCTCCAGGCCCAACCGCACGTGGGTGGCGGCACCCAGTCCGCCGACGAGGCGTTCGGCGTCGGAGGCAAGATCGGATTTCAGGGACACACCGGTGGTCCGCAGTGTTGCCAGCAGCCGCAGTTCGCGGAATTCATGGGCATTGGCCTGAAGGCGCTCAAGGGAGCCGGCGAGTTCTTCCGTCCCTTCGCGCGGACTGGACCGCAGGAGCGCCTCGACCCCCACCAGCGCCGTACGCGCCTTGAGGGCCCCGGCGCGGGCCTGGAACTGCCGTTCCAGCAGTTCCAGCAACGGATCCAGTCCGCTGCGCCGGGCAAGTTCGTGGGCCAGGGGGGTGGGTTCATTGAACCCGTTGCGGATAAGGACCACGGCAAGCCGGATGCCGAACAGACCGAACCTGGCAAGCAGCGAAGCCCTGGCCTCGGATGTCAGCCGTTCGGGTTCGGAGCCGCGGAGGAACCGGTCCGCCGAGAGCATCATCTTTTCGCGGGCCGCACGGTCCAGCCCCGCCAGCAGCTGAAGTGAGGCGAAGTCCTGTTGCCGGAGGCTGCGGGCGGTCTGGGCGAGCAGGCCCGCCACCGGAACCACCCCCAGCGCGAGCTTCCGGAGGTTGTGGTCGCGCCGGTACCGTTCTGCGATATCTCCGGCTGAGAGCAGCGAGTCAATGCGGCCGGCGCCCACCTCATCGGCCCGGGACAGCACGGCCAGTGCGTTGACGGTGCCGGACCTGCCTGACTCGGTGTCCTTGAATGATTCCAGGAACCGCAGGTCCGAAGCATGCATATGCCGCATCAGGTATACGATTGCGTCGGCCTGCGACGGCGTATCCGCAGGAGTAAGGAATCCGGTCGCCACGGCTGACACATCCTCCGAGAGCGACGCGATGCCGGGGGTGTCGATCAGTGTCATGGCCCGGAGCGTGGGCGAGGGCCACTCGACGTCCAGCCGCTCGGCGTCTTCGGCGCGGACATCACCCAGGACGAAGACCAGCCGCCCGTCCACGCGTTTCAGCGGCAGCGGACGCGGTTCGCCGTCCCGCGGGTGAAGCATGATCCTGGGTGTCCGGCCATACCGGTACCACGTGACGATCCGGGTGCACTCGCCGGTGTCCGTGGGCGCGATTTCCTCGCCGATGATGGCGTTCAGCAGCGTTGACTTGCCGGCCTTGACCATGCCGGCGATGGCAATGCGGAGGGGCTCTGCCAGCCGCTGCCCGTACCCCTGCAGCAGGGCCACGGCAGCGGCGTCGTCAGCGTAGACGTCCAGGGCGTCCCGGACCAGGCCGGCGGCCCCGGCAACGGTATCCGCAGTCATCCGGCCGCTACCGGCGCGAGGGGCCGGGACGCGGCCACTTCAGCCGCCACCGCGGCCGCTGCCGCGTGCAGGGCGTCCACCTTCTTGAGTTCGGCCTTGATGTCCCTGATCCGGACGTCCTTTTGCAGGGTGAACGTGGTGGCTGCCTTCTGCGCCACGGCCACGGAGTCGGACAGCGACCTGTGGTGCTCCTCTGCGATCTCGGTGAAGTGGTCCCGGATGGACCGCTGCACCAGCCGCAGGCGGTCCTTGAGCTGCTTGCCCACCTGGAATGTCACGTCGTCGATTTGGCGCCGGACCAAAGCTTTGGCCTCGCCCTGCCGCCGCTTGAGCCGGGCTTCCCGGTCCTCCCGGTAGGCCTTGCGTCCCAGCAGCAGGCCGGCGCCCACGGACAGCGGATTGATCAGCGCCATGCCGAAGATGCCGGTCAGCAGGCCAAACATCAGCACACCGCCGTACGAACCGCGCATGCCGATCAGGACTTTCTGCATGGGATTGATGCGGCCAGGGTCAAGGGCCGGCATCTCCTCCACGGGGTCCAGGGCGTCGCCGGTGTCGGAAACCCTCAGGGCCGGGATCCTTACCTCGTCGGCGGCAAAGTGCTCGGCCACCTGCGAGGCCAGCCAGTGCGCCCGCTCGCTGGTCCACACGAAGGTGTCCGAGATGGCTGCGGCGGAGCATTCCTCCAGCCACTTGGAGAATTCGTTCCACGTGGGCCCGGGATCGCCATGGTCAATGGCGGCCTCGGCTTCCCGCTGGATCCGGCGGAGCCGGTCGCGGAGGTCGTACTCCATGTCCGCAATGAGGTCGCTGATGCCGTCGCTGAGTGTGACCTGCCAGCGGGCCGAACGCTTCCGAAGATCATCGGCTTCGGTTTTGGCCAGTTCCAGGCCCGCGATCATCCGGGGTGTGCCGGCGGGGTTCTCGAGGGCATCGAGTTCGGACTGCAGGGACAGCCGGAGGTTTTCGGTGACCGAGAGCAGGTCCTGGCTAACGTGCCGGCGCTGGAGCCGCTCCGATTTGCCCACGATTTCGTTGCGCAGGTGCCGGACCAGTGCCGGGAACCCGGACTCGCCGTTCAGCTCGGCGTCCTGCAGCCGGCTGGCCTCGAGCCGGAGGTCCGAGGACACCGGGAAGAGCGGGATGTCCGGTGCAACGGTGTCCAGGCGGGACCGGTCCATGGCCGCCACACGCCGCCACTCCGGGTAGAGGTCAGTCTTGGACAGGACACCCACCACGCTGGGGGTGATCCGCATTGCCTGGCGGAGGAAGCGAAGCTCGGGTTCGGTGTATTCCTGCGAGGCATCGGAAACCAGCAGCATGGCATCGGCCGTTGGGAGGGCCGTCAAGGTGGTGAGCGTGTGCGAGGATCCCATGCCGCCCACACCCGGTGAGTCGATGACCGTCAGCCCGCCGGTGAGGATCTTCCGCGGCAGGTACACCTCGGCGGCCACCAGTTTCTTGCTGTTGCCGGGATTGCCCTGCTCGGAAACGTACGCGGCGATGTCCTCGATGGGGATCGGCTGGCGTTCAACGCTTCCCTCTTCGCCGCCGTCGGAATCCGCCTTGGGAACAAGGATGGCTGCCGAGGCCGGTTCGCCGTG
Source organism: Pseudarthrobacter sp. SL88 (assembly GCF_026672455.1). NCBI lineage: Bacteria > Bacillati > Actinomycetota > Actinomycetes > Micrococcales > Micrococcaceae > Pseudarthrobacter > Pseudarthrobacter sp. SL88. Next base: position 687,668 of record NZ_JAPPRD010000001.1, on the reverse strand, counting down.
GCGGACCACTGTGGGCACTGAGGTGGCAATGTCATCGTCCACCGGGCACACCGGCGCGTTCACCAGGGCGTTGATCAGCTTGCTCTTGCCCTGTTTGAACTCCCCCACCACGATGACACGGACACTCGGGTCCCGCAGCCGTCCCGCGGCCTGCTCCAGGCGCTTGCGGAGGTCGGCGCGGTCTGCCGTCTGGGCCAACTGGAGGCCGTGCTCCACCAGCTTGATCAGCTGTCCCGCTGTCATCGGTGTTGGTTTTGCCAGTCCTGCTTCTGCCACAGTGTGTCCTTTGCGTCGGGCTCCGGGTTGGAAGGCGGGCTAAGCCGGGCATAGCCCGGCAGGAGGGTTTCCCCTCCTGCCGGGCTTTCTGCCCGGACCGGGCCTAGAGGATCACGGTGTTGTCCTCTACTTCGATGTCGGTGTTGATCTCGGAGTTGTCCTGGAAGGAGTCCTCGACCTGCAGCGAGTTGTCCTGGAAGGAATCCTCCACCTCCACCGAGTTGTCCTGGAACGAATCCTCAACGTCCACATCCGTGTTGATCGAGTTGTCCGAGTTATCGGTGGCGCTGCTGGAGTTGTCCGAATTGTCGGTGGTAGTGGTGTTGGCCACGTTGTCCAGGTCGACATCCAGGTTGGTGGAGTTGTCCGAGTTGTCCTGGAAGGAATCGGCGATGTCCACGTCCGTGTTGATCGAGTTGTCCGAATTGTCGGTGCTGGTGGTGTTCCCCACGTTGTCCAGGTCGACGTCGATGTCCGTGGAGTTATCCGAGTTGTCCGAATTGTCCGAGTTGTCGGAATTGTCGTTGTATGAGCCGTTGGTGGAGTTGTCCGAGTTGTCGGAATTATCCGAGTTGTCGTTGAACGAGTCGTCCACGTCGAGGTCCACGTCGGTGTTAAAGGAGTCGTCGATGTCCGTCTCTTCGTTGCCGATGTTGACGTCGCCGCCGGCTCGGACGGAGTTGTCGGTGGAGTTATCCGTCGAGTTGTCCGAGTTGTCGTTGTAGGAGTCCTCGATGTTGTTGGAATCGTCCACGTCGGCATCGTCACCGGCAGCGATGGAACGGTCGCCGGAGGCGATCACGGAATCGTTGTCGAACCACTGCTTGACGTCGCCGTCGGCCCAGATGTTCTGGTTCACGGACTGGTCGACAATGTTGTCCCGGTCATCCACCGTGGAGGTGTAGGAGTAGTTGTTCACGATGTGGTGCAGCTGCTGGATCGCGTGCCCGTGGTCATCGTGGTCATGGTCGTGGTGTCCGCCGTTATCGCCGCCGGCCGGGGGCGGGGTTACTGCGCCACCGCCACCGCCGTTGTGGCCGGTGTCGGCGCTGTTGCCGCCGGTGCTGTACTCGCGGTCGAAGCGGGAAGCGTTGACCGCGATGGGGGCGTAGTCCAGCACTACGGGCATTGCGGCATCCACGTCAGCTGAGCACACGCCGCCCAGGCCGTGGTCTTCCAGGACGCGCTCCGGATCGTCCAGGAATTCCTGGGCCGCCTGGCGGTCGCCGAAGAGGCTCATCAGGAACTGGACGAGATCATTTGCGAGTGTCATTTCGTGGTCCTCAATCTTCTCTGTATTGCGGATCACCAGGCATCGTTGCCGGGTTGGAACCAACGTACGGGCCCCATACCGGCCCGGGCATCGGGCCGGTTCCCCCTACCGGCCGGTGCACCGCCGGGGAACAGCGCTGCCGTCCGTTAGGGGCATTAGGGGTTTACTCCTGCGGGGGATTCTTGGCGGCCAGGGCGAGCCGCAGCCGGGCCAGGAGGTCCGACCGGTTCTCCGCCCCCAGCCGGCGCCGCATCCGGGCAATGTGGTGTTCGGCGGTGCGCGGAGAAATGTAGATGGCCTCGCCGATCTCGCGGTAGGTCTTGCCCTCAAGGACCAGCCGTGCCACCTCTTTTTCCCGCTCGCTCAGGCCCGAGCCGTCCGGGTGCAGGCCGTTGCCGGACTCGGCTGTGGCCGCTGCCCGCGGTTCGGCTGTTCCGGCGCTCCCGTTGCCGGGTGCGTTTCCCTGCGGGTGGAGGTCCCTGGCACAGGACAGCAGGCGCACCATGTCCTTGCGTTCCACAGCGCGCGCGGCCGCGTGGCCGGCGAGCCTGGCACCTTCCCAGGGCATGCCCATCCGGCCCAGGCCCCGTGCCGCCGCTTCCACATCGGCGGGCTGGAAAGAACCGGCAAGGACGGAAACCCAGGCTTTACCGGCGCCGGCCAGCACGGTGGCAAGGTGGCTGTTTCTGGCAGCCCGGGCCAGGGCCGTCGCATGGGGCGCAAGTGCGGCGGGGTTTTCGCTGAGGAGCGCAGCCTGCACCGCGGCCCAGTGGAACGGCACGGCCCACAGCGGCGGGCTTCCCAGCCGTTCGAGCAACTGGTTTGCCTCGTCGAAGTAGTGGGCGATCCGCCTGGTCTCCCGGAGCCGGGCAGCGGTGATTACCAGTTCACCCCACGGCAGCAGGCTGTAGAGGTCAACCGAGATGTGCAGCATCGCCTCACGGGCGCGTTCCCAGGCCAGCACCAGTTCCGCAATTTCGCCGTTGCGCCTGGCCAGCCCCACTTCCAGCGCAGCGCGCAGGAACTCGTCACGCGGAACGAGGGGCCAATGGTTGGCTTTGGACGCTTCGTTGACGGAGAGCCGTGCGTCCTCCAGTTTGTCCTGCTGCATGGCAGACCACGCCTGGAGCAGGAAGAGCCTCGGTTTTGCCGCGTTCCCGCCCTGCCCCGCAGCGGCGGCTGCCCGGCACACAGTCTCCGCCAGGTAGGGTTCCCCGCTGTGGAGGGCCAGGAGCGCGGCCAGGGCAGCAGGGGTGTCCGGCAGCGGCAGCGCAGAGCCGGCCGCATTCAGCATGTCTGAGGCGTGGATCAGGATGGGAAGGGCCTGTTGCGGAACGTCGGCGAGGGATTCCAGTATCCCCTTGCCCGTGCCGGCCAGCGCGGCTGCCAGCAGCGTAGGCGATTCCGGTGCGGAGTCGGCCCGGAACAGTGCATCCGCGTCGGCGCGGTTGCCGCAACCCACCATCGCGACTGCGGCCAGCGGCGCCGAGGACCCCAGCCTGGGAGCGCCCAGCCAGCTGTAGGCATCGGCACTCCGCGCCAGCATTCCCCTGTGCGCCCAGACCGCGGCCGCCACGTCCACCCCCCGGCGGACGTCAGGCGGGTCGACGCTCACCAATAGGGTGTCGATGATCCGGGTGGCCGAGTCCAGGTCGCCATTGGCGGCAGCCGCCTGGGCACGGCGGGCAGCGGTTGCGGTTTCGTCCGCTCCCGCCAGCAGGGCTTCGTCGTAGAGCCTGCAGGCCAGGGCCGGGTCGTGTTCGAGGGCCTTGTCCGCAGTATGTTCAAGTTCCGCGGCCACGCGCTGGTCAGCCAGGCCGCCGCGGGCAAACTCCCGGGCCAAGTCGCCCAGCGGCTGGCCGTCCGCGGCGTAGTGGGTGACCAGTTCACGCTGGAGTGCATGCACCTTGGACGTGGGCGCTGCCGCCAGCAAGGCGTTGGTGGCGGGCCCGGCTACCGTTCCGTCCGTCAACAATCCTGCCTGCTCGGCCTGGCCGATCAGCACATCAAGGCTTTCCACCTCTCCGGCGCCGATCCTGCGCTCCAGGTCTGCGGGGAGGGGTCCGGGCAGGACGAAGCCCACTGACAAGGCAAGGAGCAGTTCCCGGACGGCGGCGTTCTCACCTTTGAGTTGCCGGGCCATGGCCTCGGCAGCGTGGGGCGAGGGTTCCCCGTGGTTAAGTCCCGAATGGTTGAGCCGGGTGTCCAGGAGTTGCGCCGCATCCTGGGGCCGCGACTGGAAGCTTGCCATCCTAGGCCGCCGGATCCGTGATGGGAGGCTCGGCCCCGGGGGCAGGGGTAGGTGCGGGATCCGGAACAGGTGTGGGGTCCGGCACGGGAGCGCTGCTGGGTGCCGGTGTCTCGGGCGCAGGCGGGTTCGTCGTCGGGTCCGGCACCGGCGGATTCGTGGTGGGATCCGGCGCCGGCGGGTTGGTCGTCGGGTCCGGCAACGGCGGATTCGTGGTCGGATCCGGCAGCGGCGGATTCGTCGTCGGACCGGGGACGGGCACCACGGTGGCGGGGTCGGTGGGAACAGGTGCCGGCGTACCCGGGGCCGGATCCACTGTCCCGGCTCCCGGGGTGGGCGTCACGGCAGGAACCGTGCCGGTTCCGGAGCCGGTTCCGGAGCCCGTGCCGCCTCCCGTGGTCCCGGGTACAGTGCCTGTTCCCGCGGCCGGGGCCGGTCCGCCCGCTGCAGGACCCGGCGAGCCGTCCGGAGCCTTGGTAGCCGCTGCGGATGGCTTGCTGGTTGGTGAGGCCTCAACGTTCAGGCCGGGACCGGCGTCGGACTTCCTTTTCTGTACGCCGGCGTCGATGCCTGCCAGCGGCTGGGCGTCACCGGCAGCGCCCGCGGCCGCGGCACCTCCGCCACCGGTCACCGATCCGGTCCCGCCCGCCTGGGCCGGCGGGCCGCTGTCGGCGCCGGCCTGGGGAACAAACACCGATGTGAGGTCGCTGAAGCCGCCCGGGCTCTGGGCAGCGGTGGCGGACAGCACGGTGAACAGGGCGGCCGCAGCCGCGATGGCGGTGAGCCGCACCGTCGGCTTCGGCGCGTGCGCCCCGCCGTGGCTGTGGCCCGGGCCGTGCCCCAGCGCTGCAAAGGCGCCGGCCGCCGTCGTACCCTTCCGGGACCAGCTGGCCAGCCGCGCGGGAACGTGTCCACCGGTGTCCAGCGGCTCGTCGCCGGACGCCGGTGCCGGCAGCTGCGCGTCCTCAGAAGCAGGAGCCGCGGCACGCTCCGCGGCCCCACGGGAAAGCACAGCTGATACCGCTGCACCAAGGCAGATGGACGATTTGGGATCGGCGTCCACGGCGATGGGGCGGTCCAGCTGCTCGGAGATGAGCTCCGCCACGAGTGGGATCCGCGATGAACCGCCGATCAGCAGGACGGCGGTCAGGTCCGCCGGAGCCAGCTTCAATTGCGCGAGCGATTCCTCCAGCGCATCCACTGTTTCCCGGACGGGTTCCTCGATCAGGGCTTCGAACTCGGACCGGACCAGGCGTACCTGCTGCTGGTAGCCCGGCAGCAACACCGGGATGGTGGTCTCGCTGTCCGATGAAAGCGCTTCCTTGGCCTCCACGCATTCGCGCCGCAGCCTGGACAGGGCGGCCAGGACGTCCGGGTCCGCAGGGTCCAGGTCCGCCAGGGCTCCCCCGGTGTGTTCGGCGACGTAACGGAACACGGCGGCGTCGAAGTCCGCGCCGCCGAGGTCGTCAATGCCCTCCGGGCGCCCCACTGCTGCAAACCGGTCATCGCCCGCCTTGGTCAGCACGGCGGTATCGAACGTGCCGCCGCCGAGGTCATAGACGGCGATGGTGCTGCCTTCCTCAACCCGCACCTGGGACGCGTAGTGCAGCGCCGCGGCCTCCGGTTCGGCCAGGAGCGTCACATTATGCAGGCCCTTGACCGCCAGCGCTTCCAGGACCGCGGAGGTGCGGTGGCTGCCCCACGCTGCCGGGTGGGTGAGGATGATGTCCGACGGCGCTGCCCCCTCGCGCTCGGCCGCCCGGTCCGCCACCCAGCGGGCAACGGTGGCGAAGACCTCTTCGGGGCGGACGGACAGGGTGCCAAGGGCAATGGGCACGGCATCGCCGATGCGGCGTTTGAACTCCCGCACAACGCGTTCCGGCGTTGCGAGCCCGCGGCGCTCAGCTGCCTCCCCCACCAGGACGGGGCCCTGCTCGGGGTAGTACACCACGGAGGGCACTGCGGTGCCCCGAAGGCCCAGCGGCAGGCACTCCGGGACGGGTGGAACTCCCTGGTTGAAACGGACAACCGCGGCTGCGGTGAAACTGGTCCCGACGTCTACGGCGAGAACGTAGGTCATTGCTACCTCGGAAAACTGGTGTTTCGCCAGCAAGCTTCATCACAGGCGAACGTCACCAAAGTAGCATCACCAACAGGACCCGGAACAGCCCTGTTGCTACATCGAATGGTTATTTACCGGGGATGCCCCCCGGCGTTTCAGCGGGACCCCGAACAAAAGCCCTGTTCAGGGCCGCAAGAGCCAGGCGTGGCCCCTACGGGTGTCAGAGGCCCGAGTAGGAGTGCAGGCCGTTGAAGAACTGGTTCACGATGGTGAAGTTGAAGACCACGCACAGGTAGCCCACGATCGACAGCCAGGCCGCGCGCGTTCCTGTCCAGCCCCTGGTGGCGCGGGCGTGCAGGTAGCCGGCGTACACCACCCAGATGACGAAGGTCCAGACTTCTTTGGTGTCCCAGCCCCAGAACCGGCCCCACGCCTTCTCGGCCCAGATGGCACCGAACATGAGTGTGAAGGTCCAGCCGATGAAGGCGATGGCGTTGATCCGGTAGGACAGGTTTTCCAGGCTCAGGGCTGACGGAACCAGGCGCATGAAGCCCAGTTTGTCCTCGCCCCCGGCGGCCACGGTCTTCTGCCGGTGCGACTGGACCAGCTGCAGCGCGGACATGGCGAAGGTGAGGGTGAACAGGGCCGAGGACAGCACGGCGATGGAGACGTGGATGATCAGCCAGTAGCTCTGCAGTGCCGGTACCAGGTGGCCCACCGGGGTCCAGTACGCCACCGAAGCGGCCACCAGCATGATGATGGCCAGGCCCACCACGAAGGTGCCCAGGAAGCGGAGGTCGCGGCGGATCAGGACCAGCAGGAACACGGCAATGGCCACGAAAGCGCCCGTGGTGAGGAACTCGTACATGTTGCCCCACGGCACGCGTCCGGCTCCCAGTGCCCGGGTGACCACGCCGGCGCCATGGATCAGGGCGCCCAGCACGGTGAGGGCCACAGCAACGCGGGCGGGGGCGCGCCTGGCCGCGGAGTATTTCATGTCGGCGCCGGCGGTGACGATGCCGCCGCCCACCGGGGTGCCAGATGCCGCGGACGACGACGGACGCTCGGCCCGGCCGGCCGGCCCGCCAACGCTGGACTCGGCACGGTTGCCGGCGCCGACAGCGGCGGGAATCTTGGCCGGTTCCACGGCCTGTGCGGCCTTGAGGTCGATGGCCTGGAGTGCCCGGCTGCTCTTGGCCAGGTCCCAGGCGAAGGCAATGAAGGCTACGGTGTACGTGCCCGCCGCCAGCAGCATGAAGAGCTCGCTGTACTGGCCCATGGTTTCGTTGATTCCAAACGGCATTACTGGTCCTTTTCGGGCCCTGCGGGGCTTGCTGGGGTGGGGGTGCCTGCGCCATTATCGCCGAGGCTGCTGGGAGTTTGCTGGGACTGCGTGGAATCTTCCTGCCGGTCGCCGTCCTGCTGCGGATCGGCCGCGAGGCCCCATTCCTGGGCCAGCAGGGTGCGTATGGCTGCAGCTTCCCCGGCCAGGCGGTGGTCCTCGCCGCGGGCCAGGAGGCCGTACTCCACCATGGTCCGGCCGTCGTCGTGCGTGCCGGTGCGCACCCAGGCGCGGCGCCGGTTGACGTACAGGGAGAGGATCAGGCCGGCCACTGCCAGGAGCGCGAAGATCAGGGCGTACAGCTGGCCGGGGTTGTGGTGGATGTCCACGCCGACGTACCGCTTGACGCCGTCGAAGCTGATGGAGCCCTTGCCGTCCGGCAGCGTGTAGGTGGCGCCGGGTGACAGGGTGATGCCGCCGGCGTCGAGGTTGCGGGCGTTCAGCGGCGTGAGGTCCTTGACGTCGATCTCGAAGACGTTCTGCGGCGCACCGTTGTCGAGTCCGAGGTCGCCGTAGTAGGAGTTCAGAGTCAATGTCGGGTTGTAGAGAGCGGGGTCTGCGCTGAAGGAAACGCCCGCATCGGTGCGTACTTCCGTCGGCAGGAAGAAGCCCTGGAATCCTAGCTGGTCCGGCTTGGCGTCGGGGACCTTGATGACCACCGAGGAGTAGTAGTTGTCACCCTGCAGCTTGGCCACCACCGGGCCCTGCATGGCCACGTTGCCGTCGCCGTCGCGGATGGTCACCACCGGGGCGTAGCCGTTACCGGTCAGGTAGATACTGGTGCCGCCCAGGGTGATGGGGTCATTGACCTTCAGTGTCTCCTTCTTGGCGGGCGCGTCAGGGTTTTCCTTGGTGGTGACGGCTGCCGAGAAGTCGATGGGCTGGCCGATCTTGCCCTGCGATTCGCGGTCAAAGGTGATGTCGAACTTGTCCAGCTGCACCGAGTAGGGCTGCAGCTGGCTGGACTGGAAGTTGGTGCCCGGCGTGAACTGGTCATAGCCCACCAGGGTGTTCACGAAGGTATCGCCCTCCACCAGGATCCGCTGGCCGCTGTAGCCAAACAGGCCGCCGATGGCCACGGACACCAGGACTCCGATCAGGGAGGTGTGGAAAATCAGGTTTCCCACTTCTTTGGAGAGGCCGCGTTCTGCGCCCAAAGACGGCCGCGCGCCGTCGTAGTCCCTCACCTCAACGCGGTAGCCGCGCTTCCGAAGCAGCCCCGCGGCGCCGTGGATGGCGTCCGACGCCGGGATCCCGGCGTCGGCGGGAATGACCAGCGTGCCGTACTCGGGGAGGCGGGAGAGCCGCTTGGGCGTCCGGGGCGGCTGGGAGCGCATGGCCTTGTAGTGGGCGATGGCGCGGGGCACCACGCAGCCGATCAGGGAGACGAAGAGCAGCAGGTAGATGGCGGAGAACCACACCGAGGAATAGACGTCGAACAGCTGCAGGGCATCCAGCAGTTTGCCGTAGTCCGGGTTGTTACTGATGTAGTCCGTAACCTTCGAGGGGTTGGCCGGGCGCTGCGGAAACAGCGATCCCGGAACCGCGGCCACGGCCAGGAGCAGCAGCAGGAACAGCGCGGTGCGCATACTGGTCAGCTGGGTCCAGGCGAACCGCAGCATCTCCTTGGCGCCCAACGCGGGCAGCGCGGCGTCGGCCTTTGCCGCTGACACCTTGTCCGCATCCGGGGCGGGGGACTTCTTCTTTACGTTCACACGCTCGCTCATCAGATCGGCAACTTCACATCGGTTTGGAACCAGTACTGCAGCTCGGTCACCCAGGTCCCCCAGACGCCGGTGGCCATCAGCACACCCAACACCACCAGGATGCCTCCGCCGGTCCGCTGGATGGCGAGCCGGTGCTTGCGGAAAAATGCCATGACACCCATGCCGCGGCGTACGGCAAGCGCGATCAGCAGGAACGGGATGCCCAGGCCAAGGCTGTAGACGAACGCCAGGAAGGCGCCCTTCGCTGCTGACGAGCCGCCGGAAAGGCTGAGCAGCTGGACAGCGGAGTAGGTGGGTCCAATACACGGTGCCCAGCCCAGGCCGAAGGTCAGGCCCAGCAGCGGCGCACCCCACAGGCCGGCGGGCGGCTTGGCGTGGATCTTGGCGTCACGCTGCAACCAGCCCAGGCCACCCATGAAGACCACTCCCATGATGATGACCAGCACGCCGAGCACCTGTGTGATCCAGGCGTTCTGGGAGCCGGTGATCAGGGTGCCCAGCTGCCCGAAGGCCCCGCCCAGCAGGACGAAGATCACGGAGAAACCCAGCACGAACAGCCCGATGCCCAGGAACATCCGGCCCCGCCGCTGCTTCTGCAGGTCCACGCCGCTGAGCCCGGTGACGTAGCCCAGGTAGCCCGGGACAAGGGGCAGCACGCAGGGAGAGAGGAACGAGACCAGGCCGGCCAGCAGCGCCACGGGGATGGCGAGCAGGATCGATCCGTTCAGGATGGTTTCGGCGAAGGGGCTGTTCACGGGAACGCGCCGCCGCTACTCAGCCACGGCGGCGGTGATCAGGGCTTTCAGGGTGCCCTTCTGGATTTCTCCGAGGACGCGGGAAGCCACGCGGCCCTGCTTGTCCAGGACAAGGGTGGTGGGGACCGCGCCGGGAGGAACCAGCCCGGACACGGACAGCAGCACGCCGCCGTCCTTGTCGTCGAAGCTGGGGTAGGTGAGGTTGAACGTCTTATCGAACGCTTCCGCGGTTGCCTTCTCGTCGCGGAGGTTGACGCCGTAGAACTGCACGCCCTGGTCCTTGAACTCCTGGTGGAGCTCCTCGAGGATGGGCGCTTCCACCCGGCACGGGGCGCACGCGGCGAACCAGAAGTTCAGGATGGTCACCTTGCCCTGGAAGTCTGCCGGGGTCACCGTGGTGCCATTGAAGAGGGTGCCGTTGACCTGGATGGCGTCCTTGCGGTCCGCTACGGCGAACTCGGTGACGGAGCCGTCGCCCGCCACATAGTTCTTGTTGTCCCCGGCCCTGGCCTGCTTCGCCAGGGCGTCTTCCTGGGCGCAGCCCGATAGTCCCATGGTGAGCGCGGTTAGGGCGAGGCCGCCGGCAGCCAGCACGCTCCGGCGCGGGGTCAGGTTGTTGTGGGTCACTGCTTAGGCTCCAGGGGTGCTGGCGGCACCGGGAAGAAGGGACGCCGCCGGTTCGCTGTACTGGACGCGCAGGAGGCTGCCGTCGTCGTCGAACACCAGGGACGTGATGGAGGTGAGGGTGCATTCGCGTTTCCGCGGGTCATGCCAGAGTGGTTTGCCCTCCGCGCTGAGGCGGGTGGCCCAGATGGGGAGCTGGTGGCTGACCATGATGGCTTCGGGGCCGTTGGTGCCGTAGTCACCGCCGGCGAAATCGATGGCGCGCAGGCGTGCTTCCTGGACCGCCGCCATGACGCGGGATGCCTGCTGCTTGTACGGCTCGCCCCAGGAGGGCCGCAGCGGGTTGACCAGCCGCGGCCAGTGCTTCGGCCGGCGCAGTTCGGCCTTGGTGACCTTCATGCCCTCGAAGTAGTTTTCGGCTTCGATGATGCGTGCGTCGGTGTGGATCTGCAGGCGCAATGCTTCTGCCGTGGGGGCTGCCGTTTCCTGGGCCCGGTCCAGCGGAGAGGCAGCAAGATAGGTGATCCTGGCGCCGGCTTCCGCCTGTTCCCGGAAGTGCCCGGCAAGCATGCGGGCCATCTCCCGCCCCAGTTCGGAGAGGTGGAATTCGGGCAGCCGTCCGTACAGAACGCCGTCGGGATTATGGACCTCGCCGTGGCGGAGCAGATGGACAGTGGCTTGGGGCATGTTTACCAGTTTCTCAAAGATGGCCTGCGATCCGAAATCTTCTACAAAGAGTAGAACTGAAGTTTTTGAAGAAATGTTCCGCTGACGGGAACAAAAGATGCAAATGCATGTTTATACTGGATGCAGCAAGTTAGTTGAGACTTCAACCGATGAAGCTTCAACAGCAGAATCCCGCAGGCACGCAGACACTAGGAGCAACACCATGGCACTTCCCGCAGACGTCACCACCGGCACCTGGACCCTCGACAACTCCCACAGCGAGATCGGCTTCACTGTCCGGCACGCCGGCATCAGCAAGGTGCGCGGGCAGTTCACCGACGCCAACGCCACGCTCGAGCTCGCCGAGGACGTAGCCCAGTCCAAGATCGCCGCCACCATCAACACCGCCAGCTTCGACTCCGGCGACGCCAACCGCGACGGCCACGTCAAGGGCGAGGACTTCTTCGACGTGGAGAAGTTCCCGGAAATGTCCTTCGTGTCCAACGGCCTGGTGGCCAAGGGCAACAGCTACGAACTGACCGGCGACCTCACCATCAAGGGTGTCACCCGCCCCGTGACCCTCGAAACCGAGTTCAACGGCGTGGCGGTTGATCCCTTCGGCAACACCCGCGCCGGCGTCTCCGCAGAGACCACCATCAGCCGCAAGGACTTCGGCCTGACCTGGAACGCCGTCCTGGAGACCGGCGGCGTGCTGGTCAGCGACAAGGTTGCCATCAACCTGGAACTCGCGTTCATCGCCCCCGCCGCGTAAGCAGCGAATCCTTCGGGCGAAACCCCGGCGCCGCCCTCAGGGCGGGCCGGGGTTTCCCGTTTAAGCAGGACCCCTTGCGCAGTTCCCGGCCCAGCCCTGCGGCACGGGAGCGTGAGGCCCGGCCAGGCACGACGACGGCGCTACAGTGAACGCCATGAGCAACTCCCCCAGCGCTCCCCGCAGCGGGGCTGCCGCGATGTTTTCCCTCGCCGGGCTGCCCCTTGAACTGAAGGTCTCCTTCTGGATCTGGTTTGTGGGCGGAGTCCTGTCCCTGCTGGGAGGCCTGCTGGGAATGCTGGCTTCGCTGGTCCTGTTCGCCGCGGCACCGGCGGCTGCCATGGGCGTGGTGGTGCTGATGCTGCTGGCCGCCGCGGTGGGGGCGGCCCAGATGGTCTTCGCCCTCAAGATGAAGGCAGGGCGGTCCTGGGCGCGGGTGGCCCTCACTGTGCTGGCGGCCATCACCCTTGGCCTCGCCGTGGTGAATGGCTCCGCCGGCACCGGCCAGGCCGGGAACTGGGTGGCGTTCGTGGTGGCGCTGGCTGCAACCGTCCTGATGTGGTTGCCGAAGGCGCAGGCCTGGTTCCGCGGAAGTCCGCGCCGGAATACCTCTTCCGAATGACCCCCAAGGGCGGCGGCCGGGGGTACGGTGGTCTTAAGTCATGCTGGGGGTAGGGGCACTGGACCGATCCTCGGCAACCCACCTGTAAGCCGACATGAATAGAGGACCGCTCATGAGCACTCCCCCCGTCCCGCCGCCGGGATCCAACGATCCCCACTCCGGCAGTTCAAACACCGGCAGCTCGAACACCAACGGCGATGCCGGCAACCAGCCGCCGCGCTTTGGCGAAAACGCCCCGCAGTATGGCCAAAACGCACCACAGTACGGACAAAACGCGCCGCAGCAGGGCCAGGACCAGCCGCAGTACGGCCAGAACGCTCCGCAGTACGGGCAAAACGCGCCGCAGCAGGGCCAGCAGTTCGGTTCGCAGCCACCGGCTGCCCCGCAGTACGGGCAGAAGGCACCCCAGCAGGGCCAGCAGTACGGCCAGGGCTACGGACAGCAGTTCGGCCAGAACGCTCCAGGTAACGGTCAGCAGTTCGGCCAGTCGCCGTACGGCCAGTCCCCCTACCCTTCTGAGCAGCCCCAGCCGGCCGGCAGCAACGGGGTTCCCCAGCTGGTCAACATTTCCTTCTGGCTCCTGCTCGCGGCCGCAGCCATTTTCGTGATTTCCATGCTGACGGGCCTCGGCCAGCTTAACGACCCCGTGTTCCGCCAGACATTCGAGGACCAGATGGAGTCGAGCGGCGCCACCGGCGTGACATACGACGACGTCCAGGGCTTCATTGGCGGAACCCTGGTGGTATTCGCCATCCTGGGCGCCGGCCTGTACTTCCTGGTGGCCTTCTTTGTCCGCAAGGGCAAGAACTGGGCACGCATCCTGGGAACGGTCTTCGCGGGCCTGTCGGTCTTCGGGCTGTTTGGTATCCCCACCTTCGGTACGCTCGGCACCGTCCTGGGCATCGCGGCCATTGTGCTGCTGTACCTGCCGGCCGCTGCGCCGTACTTCCGGAAGCAGCAGCCCTTCGCCAACCCTTACGGTGGCGGTTTCGGCAGCCCGTACGGCCGCTGACCCTTAGCTCCACTCCCGCGGGCGCGGGTTCCGGACCTGCCGGTTTTCAGGCAGTCTGCTCCGGGGCCTGCGCCCGTTGTGCGTGGTAGGCAAGGATCTGAAGCTCGGTGGCCATGTCCACCTTGCGCAGGTTGACGCCCTCGGGGACCTGCAGCATCACAGGGGCGAAGCTCAGGACGCTCCGCACGCCGGCCGCCACGACCCGGTCGCAGACCCCCTGGGCTACGGATGCCGGCAACGCCAGCACCACCATGTTGGCCCCGGTCCGGTGCAACACCGCTTCCAGGTCCGCGACATCGCTGACCCGCAGCCACCCCACTTCGTTTCCCACCACCATCTGGTCGGCGTCGAAGATGGCCACCACGTCGAATCCCCTGGACTCGAACCCGCCATACCGGGCCAGGGCCTTGCCCAGGTTGCCGGCGCCCACAATGGCGACCTTCCAGTCGTGCGTCAGGCCCAGTGCGGCTGCGATATGGCGGCTCAGGTACTGGACTTCGTAGCCCACCCCGCGGGTGCCGTAGGAACCTACATGCGAAAGGTCCTTGCGGAGCGTGGAGGAACTCACGCCGGAGGCTTCGGCCAGTGATTCGGAGGACACCCGCTCGATGCCGTCGGCCAGGAGCGTGTTGAGGGCGCGGAGGTAGATCGTCAGCCGTGCCACCGCTGCGGGCGGAATCTGCTTGGCCGGCGTACCCGTGGCGTCCGGCAGGTCCGGGACGGCCTGGGGAGTTGAGTCCAGCGAAGTCACCAGCCCCTCCCTTGCATCGCGTTGTGCCTCCACTCTAGAGCCCCATCGCCGGTGCCAACAAAGCAGGTACCGTCACGTCGGACCGCGCCCCTACTGCGCCATGGCCCGTTGCAGGACGCGTTCCAGCCGGGCTTCGTCGATCTTCCAGAAGTCGCGCTGCACGCCGTCCACGAGGACCACGGGGATTTCCTCCGCATAGCGTTCGCGCAGTTCCGGTTGGTTGTCCACCAACTCTTCGCTCCACTTAAGGCCCAGTGCGGCAGTGACCCGGCCGACGGCGTCGCGCGCGTCTTCGCACAGGTGGCAGTTCGCTTTGGTGACCAGGACAACATGGGGTGTGGGCATGCTTTAACGGTAGCGCCGTTGAAGCACGCCCACACCCCGCCCGGCACGCCGACCGCGGCCGCCCGGTGGATTGACTAGACTCAAGTCCATGCCCGAGGAGAAATACGTCGCCGTTGTGACCCGGCCGGTCGCTGCGCCGCAGCCGGGCGAGGCGGCGTTTTTCGATGTGGACAACACCCTCATGCGCGGCGCCAGCCTGTTCCACGTGGCCCGGAAGATGCACCAGCGGGGGGCATTCACGCTGGCGGAGGCAGCCGGCTTCGCCTGGAAGCAGTTCAAGTTCGTGGCCCGCGGCGAGAACATCGACGACGTCCACGCTGTCCGTGATTCAGCGCTCACCCTCGCTGCCGGCATCGCAGTGGAGGACATCAAGGCGCTGGGCGAAGAGGTCTACGACGAGATGATCGCCTCGCGGATCTGGCCCGGGGCCAAGGCGCTGGCCGAACAGCACCTCAGGGTGGGCCGCCGCGTCTGGCTGGTCACCGCCACCCCCATTGAAGTTGCGACAGTCATCTCCACCCGGCTGGGCCTGACCGGGGCGCTGGGAACGGTGGGCGAGGTCTCGGACGGGATGTACACCGGCAGGCTGGTGGGAGACATCCTGCACGGCTCTGCCAAAGCGGTGGCGGTGCAGGGCATCGCTGACGAGGAGGACCTGGACCTCAAGCGCTGCTGGGCCTACAGCGACTCCTACAACGACATCCCGCTGCTGTCCCTGGTGGGCCATCCGGTAGCCATCAATCCGGACGCCAAGCTGCGCCGCCACGCGCGCGACAACAACTGGCCGGTGTACGACTTCCGCGCCGGCCGCCGGGCTGCGACGTTCGGCCTCAAGGCTGCAACCATGGGCGGCGCCGTGTACGGCCTCTGGAAGGGCTTCGCAAGGATCCGCGGCCCCCGGGCCTAACCCGGCGCTTCTGAGGGCAAAAGAAAATGCCCGCCACCTTGGAAGGCGGCGGGCATTTCCACGCTGTTCGAAGTATCTCTACTTCTTATTGCGGCGCTGGTGACGGGTCTTGCGAAGCAGCTTGCGGTGCTTCTTCTTGGCCATACGCTTGCGACGCTTCTTGATAACTGAACCCACGAAAGTTCCTTACAAACTAGATGCAGTACCTGTCTGATGGAAATGGTCCGCGGACAAAGCTACGAACTGAACAACTGACAGATTCTTACAATGACGTAAAACGTTCCTTAACAGCGTACCGCTTCCGGGGGGCGGCATCTAACCGCCGCCGCGGACAACCGGCACAAGTACCGGATTTACGGCGCAACCGGCTCAGGCGGTGCCTGCTTGCCCGTCCACCACGGCGCCCCTGAGGTACTGGTCCACCGCAGTCTCGGGCACGCGGTAGGAGCGTCCAAAGCGGACTGCCGGCATTTCACCGGAGTGGACCAGGCGGTAGACGGTCATTTTGGAGACGCGCATGACCTGGGCAACTTCTGCCACGGTCAGGAACTTCGCGTTCGAGAAGTTCTGTTCTGCGGACATTTCCCTATTTTCCTTTGCTGACGGATGGACACAGTGGACCCCCGGGTCGTACCAAATGCGGTGTTCCGATGCTGAGCCATCCACCAACCACCTATCCAGATACTCTAGATGTTCCTGTGGCAGAAGTGAAAGTAGTGGGGTCCCCCTATTTGCCCGGCGCCCCACCCCTCCCGTTGGCCCCGTCAGCCCCTGCGCTTGCGGGCTGAGGCGGCCAGCTGCTCCAGCACCGACGCCGAGACGTCCCACTCCATGCACGCATCGGTGACGCTCTGCCCGTAGACCAGCTCGTCCCGGCCCGCAGCGTGCTCCACGACATCCAGGTTCTGGGCGCCTCCCACCAGGAAGCTTTCGAGCATGACGCCGGCGATCGCCTGTGCGGCGGGGCCACCCTCTTCGAGCTGCGCACCGATTTCCAGGGCAACCTCCGCCTGCCGGTGGTGGCTCTTGCCGCTGTTGGCGTGGCTGGCGTCCACGATCAGGCGCGGGTTCAGTCCCTTGCCTGCCAGGGTGGCGGAGGCGGCTTCGACGTCTGCCGTCGAGTAGTTGGGGCCCTTCCGTCCGCCGCGGAGGATGACGTGCGTGTCCGGGTTGCCTGCGGTGGCCACCAGCGCGGCCCGGCCATCACCGTCGATCCCCAGGAACGCCTGGGCTGCCGCAGCGGCGCCGCAGGCGTCGATGGCAACCTGCAGGCCGCCGTCGGTCCCGTTCTTGAAGCCGATCGGCATGGACAGGCCGGACGCCAGCTGGCGGTGGATCTGGCTCTCGGTGGTGCGGGCCCCGATGGCGCCCCAGGAAATAAGGTCGGCCATGTACTGCGGGCTGATCGGTTCGAGGAACTCGGTGGCGGTGGGCAGTCCCAGGGCGGTGACCTGCTGGAGGAAGTGGCGTGCGGTCCGCAGGCCGGTGACCATGTCGTGGCTGCCGTCCAGCCGCGGATCGTTGATCAGGCCCTTCCAGCCCACGGTGGTGCGCGGCTTCTCGAAGTACGTCCGCATGACGATCAGGAGGTCTTCCTTGTGCTTTTCAGCCTGGCTGACCAGCCGGCGGGCGTATTCCAGCCCGGCCTTGGGGTCGTGGATGGAGCACGGGCCCACGATCACCAGCAGGCGGTCGTCCACGCCGTCCATGATGGCGCGGACTTCATCGCGGCCGCGTTCGACGACGGCGGCCGCCTGTGCGTCGAGGGGCAGGTCCGCGATCAGTTCGGAAGGGGTGGGCAGCGGGGTGAATTCGCTGACGCGCAGGTTCGAGGTGGATTGTGCTGCTGCTGCTGTTGCGGTGCTCATGTTCGGGTCCTGTTCCAGATGGGAAGCGGGCCCGGATTTCAGAACCCGCCGGAGAAACGGCGAAGGGCAGAGAATAATCTCTGCCCTGTTGGCTCTGAAGGAAAGTTGGATGCGTGTCAGTTAGACGCGGGCCCCTCCAGAGCCAACGAAAAATACGCATACCAACGGTTAGTCATGGGAAGACCATAGGCTCACGCCAGCCGAACCGCCAAATCAGCCCCGTCATATGGCGTCCCGGGCTTGCCCGGGACGCCTACCCCAAGATCTTGCGCAGGAACAACAGCTGCCTGATCCACTGGTGCTCCTGGCCACCTTCGTGGTTGTTGAACCGGTAGACCTCGATCTCCTTGGCCGCTCCGGTACCGGAAGAACCGGCATCTCCCCCGCCATAGGCGTTGAAGCTGGCGAAGACCGTGGACGGCGGGCAGACGTCATCCATTTGCGCCACCGAGTAGAGCGCCGGCACCGTTGCCCAGCGGGCCAGGTTGACGCCGTCGAAATACCGCAGGACCTCGAGGATGGAATCGTAGCGGTCGCGGTGGCGGCCAAGGAACTGGGCGATTTCAGGGTAGGGGCCGCGGGGTGTGATGTCGATGGCGCGCGGAAAGTCCTGCAGGAAGGGGACGTCGGGCAGCGCGGCGATGACGCCGTCGAGCCTTCCGGCCGCGAGGCCTGCCGTGGCCACCACAATGCCGCCGCCCTGGCTGACGCCCGCCAGCACCACCTTGGTGGGGTCGACGCCGGGATGGGACTGGGCGGCTTCCACGGCCCGGAAGGCGTCCACGTAGACACGCCGGTAGTAGTAGCCCTCCCTGCTTCCGGCGCCCCGGGTCATCAGGCCCGCGTGGGCTACGTCCCCGGCGGAAGGGTGCGGGTCCGGAGTGTCGCCGATGAGGCCACCGTAACCCTGTCCCCGGGTGTCCATGATGAAGTGCGCATAGCCCGCCTGGGCCCACCGGGTGTCCTGGTTGACCAGGCCGCGGCCACCGGAGTAGCCGGCGTACTGGACCACTACGGGCAGGCGTGCACCCGGTTCGCGGTTGGCCGGCAGATGCAGCCAGCCTTTGATCGGGGCCCCGCCATAACCGGCAAACGTGGCGTCGAACGTGTCGATGAGTGTGAGGTAGTTCTCGACAGGTTCGAAGGCGGCCTCCAGCGGGAAGGCCCGCGCCTCTTCGATGGTCGTGTCCCAAAACGTTGCAAGGTCGTTGGGCGGTGTCACGTCGGAGGTGTAGCCGCGGAGCTGGGCCAGGGGAAGGTCAAAGAGGGGCATGGCTAGATCCTACGACGCGGGAAGCTTCCCGGACTGTTTGGTGATGATGACGTCCAGCCGGCGTGGCCCGTGGACGCCTTCGACGCGTTCGAGTTCGATGTCCGAGGTGGCGCTGGGGCCGCTGATCATGGTGAGCGGGCGGGTGCCGTCCAGACGGCGGAGGGCTTCGGGGAGGATCTGCGTGATGTCGCGGCTGTGGACCACGCAGATGTGGTGGTCCGGGATCAGCGAGATGGCGCGGCGGCCCTGGTCGGGGCTGCCGTCCAGGATGATGGTCCCGGATTCGGCGACGGTCACCGCACTGGAGGTCACGACGGCGTCGGTTGCGTCGAGGTCGGTGACGGACCGCGCGCCGTGCCCGCCGCCGTCGTACTTCACCCTGGAAGGTTCCGTTTCCCAGGCGAGCCAGGCCGGGTCCAGCCCGGCGGGCACCACGTAGGAGCGCGCGCCGGCGAGCAGGCCCTGGATGGTGGCCGGAATAGCGGCTTCGTCCACCACCGTCACGCCGGCTTTGTAGTCCTCCAGCCGGTCCACCAGCACGTCGATGCGTTCTTCCGCGTTGAGGTTTCCGTCCTGGCGGTAGGTCCGTGGAATGTCCGGAACGGCCGGGGCGTCCTGCAGCGCGGTGCGGACGGCGGCGAGGATGTGTTCGCGGGTGCTCATGATTCCTTGTGCTCCTTGGCCCACCAGTCGCGGAAGGACTGGGACGGGGGCGCGGGGATGTCGCGGCTCTGGGTCCAGCCGGCGGCGATGCCGGGCAGTTTCTTGATTTTCTTGTCCTTGCCGGCGGCGGCGCGGCCCAGGGGCAGGAGCTTTTCGACGGCGCCCAGCCGGCGTCCGTCGGACAGCGCCCATGAGGCCGCCTTGAGCCCGACGTCCAGTTGGGACGGGAGTCCGCCGCGGTGGGCGTCCACGTCCTTTCCGCGGAGGTGGACCAGTATGTCCGGGATGTTGATCTTGACCGGGCAGGCGTCGTAGCAGGCCCCGCAGAGCGAGGACGCGTACGGCAGCGACCCGTTCTCCTCGGCTTCGACGCCGGTCATCAGCGGCGACAGGATGGCGCCGATGGGGCCCGGGTACGTTGAGCCGTAGGCGTGGCCGCCGGTGCGTTCGTAGACGGGGCAGACGTTGATGCAGGCGCTGCAGCGGATGCAATGCAGGGCCGAGCGGCCCATCTCATCGGCCAGGGCGTTGGTCCGTCCGTTGTCCAGCAGGATGACGTGGAACGTGGAAGGCCCGTCTCCTTCGGTGACGCCGGTCCAGAGGGAGGTGTAGGGGTTCATCCGCTCGCCGGTGGAGGAGCGCGGAAGGAGCTGCAGGAACACCTCAAGGTCCGAGAAGGTGGGCAGCAGTTTCTCGATGCCCATCACGGTAATCAGGGTCTCCGGCAGCGTGAGGCACATGCGGCCGTTGCCCTCGGACTCCACCACGCTGAGGGTCCCGGAGTCTGCGATGCCGAAGTTCGCGCCGGAGATCGCCACTTTGGCGGTGAGGAACTTGGCGCGCAGGTGGGTGCGGGCGGCCATGGCGAGGCGGCGCGGTTCGTCCGTGAGGTGGGGATCGACGCCGGGCATTTCCTTGAGGAAGATGTCGCGGACCTCGGTGCGGTTCTTGTGGATCGCCGGGACCAGGATGTGGCTGGGCTTGTCATGGTCCAGCTGGACGATGAGTTCGGCCAGGTCCGTTTCGTAGGCGGCGATGCCGTGCTCTTCGAGGTATTCGTTCATGCCGATTTCCTGGGTGGCCATCGACTTGACCTTGACCACCTCGTCCACGCCCTCGGCTTTGACAAGTTCGTGGATGATGCGGTTGGCCTCATCGGCGTCGCGGGCCCAGTGCACCGTGCCGCCGCGGGCGGTGACGTTGGCTTCGAAGGCTTCCAGGAGTTCGGGCAGTCGCGCCATGACGGAGGCCTTCAGGGCACTGCCGGCGTCGCGCAGTTCCTCCCAGTCGGGCAGTTCCCCGGTGACGTTGAGGCGCTTGGTGCGGATGGTGGAGGTGGCGTGCTTCAGGTTGCGGCGGAGCTGGCTGTTGCCGAGCTCCCTTCGGGCCGCTGAGGGAAACTTTTCCTCAGCGAAGAGGTTCCCGGAGCCGGGCCGCAGGCCGGGCATTCCCAGTGCGGTGCGGGACATTATTTGACCACCACTTTCACGGTTTGTCCGGCAGGTCCTGGAACGGCGACCGGCTCGGCTTCGGTGCTGGCGAGGATCTCGGCCAGGTGCAGCGTGGCCACACCGGACTCCTGCCGGGAGAGGCCGCCGCCGATGTGCATCAGGCAGGAGTAGTCCCCGCCGGCGCACACCGACGCCCCGGTGCTGCGGATGTTTGCCGTCTTGTCCGCCAGCATCGCCGACGAAACGTCGGCGTTCTTCACGGAAAATGTGCCGCCGAACCCGCAGCACTGGTCCGCCTCCGGCAGGTCCAGCAGCTCCAGGCCTTCCACGCCGCGGAGCAGGCCGGCCTGCCGGTCGCCGAGCTTGAGCAGGCGCATGCCGTGGCAGGAGGGGTGGTAGGTCACTGTGTGCGGGAAGTAGGAGCCCAACTGTCCGGCAGGGTCGGTGACGCCCAGGACGTCCACCAGCAGTTCGGACAGCTCGTAGGTTTTCTTCCCGACGGCGGTTGCCCGCTCCTCGAGCCCGGCATCCCCTGCGCGGCGGGCCACCATGGGGTGCTGGTGCTTCACGGACGCCACGCAGGACCCGGACGGCGCCACCGCGACGTCGTAGTCCTCCGATTCGAAGGCCCTGACGTGGTTGGCCACCACTGGCACGGCTTCCTTGAAGTAGCCGCTGTTGACGTGCATCTGCCCGCAGCAGGCCTGCCCCTTGGGGAAGACCACCTCGTGGCCCAGCCGTTCCAGGACCGCCACCGTGGCCTGGGCAGCCCGCGGATACATGCCGTCCACGATGCAGGTGGCGAATAGTGCGATTTTCATAGTGTCAATTCCGGGAGGCGGTAACGGGGACGTCGAGGGGCTCATAGCGGTGCAGGCTGGCTCCGGCGGCGATGAGCCGGCGCAGTTCGGTCAGGCCGCCTGCCACGGCGCCTGCCGCCCGTGCCTGCACGAGCACATTGCCCAGGGCTGTGGCTTCCACGGGCCCGGCGATGACCGGGCGCCGGGTGGCATCGGCCGTGAGCTGGCAGAGGAGGGCATTCTGCGATCCGCCGCCCACCACGTGCACCACGCCCACGGAGCGGTCCGCCAGGCGTTCGGCATCGGCCAGGGTCCGGGCGTATCCGGCAGCGAGGCTGTCCATGATGCACCGGGTGATGGCCGCAGGATCGTTCGGCAGCACCTCGCCCGTGCGCCGGACTGCCGCACGGATGCGTTCGGGCATGTTGTCCGGGGCAATGAAGTACGGATCATCCGCATTGATTTGCGGTCCGCCGGCGGGCAGCGCGGCGGCAGCGGCCAGCAGGGCCGTCAGGTCCGGCTGGAACCCTTCCGATGCCCAGGTGCGCTGGCATTCGCTGAGCAGCCAGAGCCCCCCGATGTTGCGCAGGTAGCGGATGGTGCCGTCCACGCCGCGTTCGTTGGTGAAGTTCGCCTCCCGGCTGGCTTCGGTGAGGACCGGGTGCTGCAGTTCCAGGCCCACCAGGGACCAGGTGCCGGAGGAGACGTAGGCGAAGTCGCCGCCGTCGCCCTCCGTATCAGCCGGGACGGCCGCGACGGCGGACGCGGTATCGTGCGAGCCCACGGCCACTACGGGGGTGCTGGAGGGCAGGCCCACCTCCTCGGCAATGGCCGGGAGGAGGGTGCCGAACGCCTCGCCGGGCTGGATCAGCGGCGGGAACAGGTCCTTCCGCAAGCCCAGCGCCGCCAGGAATTCGGTGGCCCACTCCCCCGCCACGGCGTCAAACAAACCGGTGGTGGAGGCGTTGGTGGCCTCGGTCCGGCGGGCGCCCGTGAGCAGGAAGGCGATGAGGTCCGGGATCAGGAGGGCCTGCAGCCCGTCGAGTTCCCTCTCGGTGGCCAGCTGGTAAATCGTGTTGAATTGCAGGAACTGCAGGCCGGTGGTGGCGTACAGCCGCTCCGGGTCCAGTTTCCGGTGGACAGGCTCCACGGCGGACCGGCTGCGATCATCGCGGTAGCTGAACGGCTGGGCCACGAGGTTCCCGTCAGCGTCCACCAGGCCGTAGTCCACGGCCCAGGTGTCGATGCCGATGCTGGCGATCCGTTCGCCCTGCCCGGCGGCCACCGTCGCGGCAGTACGGAGGCCTGCAAGCACCTCCGCGAAGAGCGCGTCGAAGTTCCAGCGGAGGCCGCCGTCGATCTCCACCACGCCGTTGGGGAAGCGGTGGACGGTTTCCAGGGCCACCCCGGACTCCGGTGAAACACGGCCGAGCATGACGCGGCCGGACGAGGCGCCGATGTCGACGGCTGCGAACACGCCAGAGGCCGTGTCCGCGCCGTCGGCATCGTTGATCAACGTGCTCACCGGAGGAAGGCTGCGGCCACTCCGGCGTCCACGGGGATGTGCAGGCCGGTGGTGTGGGACAGTTCGTTGCTGGTGAGGACGGCGGCGGCGTTGGCCACGTGCTCGGGCAGGACTTCGCGCTTGAGCAGGGTCCGCTGGGCGTAGTACTCGCCCAGTTTCTCTTCGTCCACGCCGTACACGGCGGCGCGCTTGGCGCCCCAGCCGCCGGCGAAGATGCCGGAGCCGCGGACCACACCGTCGGGGTTGATGCCATTGACGCGGATACCGTGCTCGCCCAGTTCGGCGGCGAGCAGGCGGACCTGGTGGGCCTGGTCTGCCTTGGTGGCGGAGTAGGCGATGTTGTTGGGGCCGGCGAACACGGAGTTCTTGGAGGAGATGTAGATGATGTCCCCGCCCAGGCCCTGCGCGATCATGACCTTCGCGGCGGCCTTGGCCACCAGGAAGGAGCCCTTGGCCATGACGTTGTGCTGCAGGTCCCAGTCCTTTTCCGTGGTTTCCAGCAGCGGCTTGGAAATGGACAGGCCGGCGTTGTTGACCACCAGGTCCACACCGCCGAACGCGAGCACTGCGGCGTCGATCGCGGCCGCAACCTGCGCTTCGTCGGTAACGTCGGCCTGGACGCCGATGGCGACGTCCGGGCCGCCGAGCTCTTCGGCCACCTTTTCGGCGTTCTCCAGGTTCAGGTCGGCGATGACCACGCAGGCGCCTTCCGCGGCGAGGCGGGTGGCGATGGCCTTGCCGATGCCCGACGCGGCGCCGGTCACCAGAGCGATGCGGGTGGCGTGGGACTTCGGCTTGGGCAGCCGCGCCAGCTTGGCTTCCTCCAGTGCCCAGTACTCGATCCGGAACTTCTCGGATTCCTCAATCGGGGCGTAGGTGGAAATCGCCTCGGCGCCGCGCATCACGTTGATGGCGTTGATGTAGAACTCGCCGGCAACGCGGGCGGTCTGCTTGTTGGCGCCGAAGGAGAACATGCCCACGCCGGGCACCAGGACGATGGCCGGGTCCGCGCCGCGCAGCGCCGGGCTGTCCGCATCCGCGTGGCGGCTGTAGTACGCCTGGTAGTCCTCGCGGTATGCCGTGTGGAGTTCTGTGAGCCGTGAGACCGAGTCCTCGATGGAGGCGTCGGCGGGCAGGTCCAGGATCAGCGGCTTGACCTTGGTGCGCAGGAAGTGGTCCGGGGCAGGAGGTGCCCAGGGCGCCGAGGCGCGGGTGCTCGGCGGCTTCGAGGAAGTCGAGGACGACGGCGTCATCGCTGAAGTGCCCCAGCTGCGGTTTGTCGGTGGAGGCCAGGCCGCGGATCACGGGTGCCAAGGCTGCGGCCTTGGCACGGCGCTCTGCCTCCGGCAGCGCACCGTATCCGGGCAGCTTGGGCCCGAAGGGTTCGGCCGCGCCGTTCTCGGCGATGTACTGCTCGGCCTGGTCGATGATCCACAGCGAGTTGGCCTCGGCCTCTTCGCTGGTGGCGCCCCAGGCGGTGATGCCGTGGCCGCCGAGGATGGTGCCGACGGCCTGCGGGTTGGCGTCCTTGATGGCGGCGATGTCCAGGCCCAGCTGGAATCCGGGGCGGCGCCAGGGAACCCAGACCACCTTGTCACCGAAAATCTTGGTGGTGAGCGCTTCGCCGTCCACCGCCGTCGCGATCGCGATGCCGGAGTCCGGGTGCAGGTGGTCCACGTGCGCGGCGTCCACCAGGCCATGCATGGCGGTGTCAATTGACGGCGCGGCACCGCCCTTGCCGTGCAGGCAGTAATCGAAGGCGGCCACCATTTCGTCTTCGCGCTCCACGCCCGGGTAGACGTTCTTCAAGGCGTTCAGCCGGTCCAGCCGCAGCACGGCAAGGTTCGCAGCCTTCAGCGTGCCCAGGTCACCGCCGGAACCCTTCACCCAGAGGAGTTCGACGTCCTCACCGGTGACCGGGTCCTTCTCGGTGCCCTTGGCGGAGGTATTGCCGCCGGCAAAGTTGGTGTTCCGCTTGTCCGCGCCGAGGCGGTTGGAACGAGAAATCAGGTCTTCAACAGTCTTGTTGCTCATAGGAATTAAGCGCCCCATCCGGCTTGCTGGCCGCCTGCGCGGTCCTCGTTGATCTGTTTCTGGTAGCCGCTGGCCTTGTAGGCGGCCATCGGGTCGGCGGGGAGGCCGCGGGATTCGCGCCACTCCGCCAGGGCGGGGCGGACGTCCGTGTAGAAGGCGTCGTTGAAGATGCCGTTGGCGGCCAGGACGTCCCCGGCGCGCTGGGCCTCGGTGAGGGCCGCGGTGTCGATCAGCAGGGCGCGGGCCGTCATTTCCTGGACGTTCAGCACGGACCGGATCTGGCCCGGGATCTTCTCTTCCAGGTTGTGGCACTGGTCCAGCATCAGCGCCACACCGGATTCCTTGCCGAAGCCGCCACCGCGGATCACCTCGTGCATGATGCGGAAGAGCTGGAACGGATCGGCGGCACCCACAATGAGGTCGTCGTCGGCGTAGAAGCGCGAGTTGAAGTCGAACGAACCCAGCTTGCCCAGGCGCAACAGCTGCATCACGATGAACTCGATGTTGGTGCCCGGGGCGTGGTGGCCGGTGTCCAGGCAGACGAACGCCTTCTCGCCCAGCGCCAAAGTCTGGGCGTAGGAAGTGCCCCAGTCCGGAACATCGGTGTGATAGAATGCCGGCTCGAAGAACTTGTATTCCAGGACCAGGCGCTGCTCGTCACCCAGGGCGGCGTAGATTTCCTGCAGGGACTCGGCCAGGCGGTCCTGGCGGCCGCGGAGATCATCCTGGCCCGGGTAGTTGGTCCCGTCCGCCAGCCAGATCTTCAGGTCGCGGGAGCCCGTAGCGTGCATGATTTCGATGCAGTCCAGGTGGTGTTCAATGGCGCGGCGGCGAACGGCCTCGTTGGAGGACGTCAGGGAGCCGAACTTGTACTCGTCATCCTGGAAGGTGTTGGAGTTGATGGTGCCCAGGCCCACGCCCAGGCCGGCGGCGTACTCCTTGAGGGCGGAGTAGTCGTCCACCTTGTCCCACGGAATGTGCAGCGCCACGGTGGGCGCAAGACCGCTCAGCTCATGGACCTTGGCGGCGTCGGCCAGCTTCTCCTGGACCGTTCGCGGCGTGCCGGGCGTGCCGAACACCTTGAACCGCGTGCCTGAATTTCCATAGGCCCACGAAGGGACCTCGATGGCAAGCTCTCCGAGCCTGCCCAGCGCCTTTGCTACGTCATTCATGATGGTTCTTTCCGGTGTCTTGTGCTGCTGTGGTCTGTTGGGTACTGCCCCGCTGCAGGAGCTGGGTGTCGCTGTAGTTACCGGGGTATGGAACTACAGGACTGTGGAACTACAGGACTGTGGAACTACTTGGGCGTGGAGCCTGCGGCCGCAAGCTGGCCGTCAAGGTTGAACACTTCTTCCAGGACCTGGAACCCCTCGTCGGGCGCCTGGCCGGTGTTTTCTGTGTCATCGAACAGAGAGGCCATCTCGGCCTGCCATCGCGCGTTGACTTCGGTCAGGGCCATGCGGGCACGCACGGCGTCGAAGTCGTCGCACTCGACGTAGCCCACCAGGAGCCCGTCGTCCGCCAGGAACAGGGAGTAGTTGTTCCAGCCCGCTTCCTTCAGGGCAAGAAGCATCTCCGGCCACACCGCGGCATGGCGCCGCTTGTACTCGTCGATCAGCGCCGGCTGGATCGAGGACCGGAAGCACACCCTCATCTGGAACTCTCCTGAACTCGCGGATATTTGAATCGTTTCATTGGTACGATTCAAAGTACTCTTGAACCTGAGTAGGTGTCAAGCATTTCCACCCGGCCCCGGCAATTGGGCCGCGGAAGTCAGGGCATCCGGACCAGCAGCTCGGAGAATCATGAACCGCACCGCCAGTATCAAGGACGTTGCCAACCACGCCAGCGTTGCCGTGGGCACCGTCTCCAATGTGCTGAATTACCCGGACAGGGTGTCCCAGCGCACCAAGGAACGCGTCTTGAAAGCCATCGACGAGCTGGGGTTCGTCCGCAACGACGCGGCCCGCCAGCTCCGCGCCGGCCACAGCCGCACCGTGGGGCTGATTGTCCTTGACGTGGGCAACCCGTTCTTCACGTCGGTGGTGCGGGCGGCAGAGGATGCCGCCAGCGTCCACGGCAGCGCGGTGCTGCTGGGCGACAGCGGGCACGACGCCGGCCGCGAGGCGAATTACATCGATCTTTTCCAGGAGCAGCGGGTCCAGGGCCTCCTGATCTCGCCCGTTGGCGACGTCACCGAGCGGCTGGACCTCCTCCGCGAGCGCGGCGTGCCCACGGTCCTGGTGGACCGCCTCGCGGACGAGTCCAGGTTCAGTTCGGTTTCCGTTGATGACGACGCCGGCGGGTACCTGGCCGCGCGGCACCTGCTGGACACCGGCCGCCGTCGGCTCGCGTTCGTGGGCGGCCCCACGTCCATCCGCCAGGTGTCAGACCGCCTGCAGGGGGCGCAGCGCGCCGTCAAGGAGGAGCCCAACGCAACACTGGAAGTGCTGACGTCGGAGGGGATGACCGTCCTGGCAGGACGCAGCGTGGGGAACATGTTGGTGGAACGCGGGCCGGAGCAGCTGCCGGACGGCATCTTCTGCGCCAACGACCTCCTGGCCCTCGGCGTCATGCAGTCCCTCACCATGACCCACACCTTCCGCATCCCGGAGGATGTGGCGCTGATCGGGTATGACGACATCGACTTTTGCCGTCTCGGCAGTGGTTCCGCTGTCCTCCATCCGGCAGCCCACCGAGGCGCTGGGCCGGACCGCCATCGAGCTCCTCACCGAGGAAGTGGAGTCCCAGAACGCCACGCACCGTGCGGTGGTGTTCACTCCGGAACTCGTAGTCCGGCAGAGCACCGGCAAGGCGTAGGACGCCTCAGCGCAGCTTCTCCACCACCAGGTTCCGGTAGGCGGCCCGCAGCGGGGCCATCTGCCGGAACCCGATACGGCCGCCGCCGAGCACCCTTCCCGAGGAGTCTGTCCACTCGAACAGGGTCAATCCGTTGATGGCAAAGGACACCTGGGGGCCGTCCTTCAACACTTCCAGACGGTAGAAGTCCACCGCGTCTTCCGTGGGCGGCAGCGGGTCAGCGCCCTGCGCCACCAGTTCGAAGCCGGCGCTCTTGCGGAGGTTGCACGTCCGGAAGGCCCGCTCTGATTCGTACTTGTGCCGGAAATACGAGACGTGCAGGGCATCGATGTCCCCCGAATGGTACTGCGGATAGAACCCCGTCCGCGGGGCCAGATCAGGGCTGAAGAGATCCAGCCCGCCCTGGCCGGCCGCAGCGAAGAACAACATCGCCAGGCCCGGCTCTTCGAGGGGCCGGAAGTCCCAGCTAATGCGGATCCCGTCCGGAAACTCCTCCGGGCACCAGAACGTCCAGTGGGCGTGGTCACCGAATTCCGCGTCGTCCAGTGCGCCGGACAGCTCCAGCGCCCCTTCATGGCCATGAACACTCAGCGGCCCTTCCGGCACCCAGTCCGCCACGTCCGCCGGGCCACCCAGCGCGTTGCTGTACAGCACCCCGGCGCTTCCTTTGGCGCCGCCCACTCAGGCGCGTTCCGCCGTCGTACCTGCAAAAGCCGGGGCGGCGAGCCCAAGCTCCGCAAGCTCGGCTGCCACGTGCTCAGCAACCACTGCAGCACCTTCATGGGAGAAATGCGTGTTGTCCGCCAGCCCGTCCGGCCAGTAGGCATGCTCCCCCGGCGCGAAGTGGCAGAACAGCGCCACGGATTGCTCCCGGCCCAGGCGGAGGTACAGGTCCCGCGTCCAGGCGTTGAGGTCGATCACCGGGACTCCGAGTTCCAGCCCCAGTTCCCGCACCACCTCGGGGTAGTCCTCAAGGCTTTCCTCCAGCACGTCGCCCATGCCGGCGGACGACGACGGCGCGTCCCGGAAGTGCCGCCGTTCCACGGAGGTGCACAGCACCGGAGCCGCGCCCAGGGCACGTACCTCGCCCACCATGGTGCGCAGGTTGGCCGCGTAGCCGGTGCGCGCTGCGAGGTGCTGCTTCTTCTGGTCGTTGTGGCCGAACTGGATGAGGACAAGGTCGCCTTCGCCGGCCTCTCCCAGCAGCGCCGTCCACAGCCCTTCGTCGCGGAAGGACCCGGTACTGGCCCCACCCTTGGCGAAGTTGTGGACCGCTGCACGCCGGTAGACGTGCGGGGCCAGCTGCGCGCCCCACCCGCTCATGGGGTACTCGTGCGTGGGGCAGTTGGCGACGGTGGAATCACCGGCGAGCAGGATCTTCATGGTCTTCTTTCTCTGAGTGCGGTTTCTAGCCCTTGACGGAGCCGATGAGCATGCCTTTGGCGAAGTGCTTCTGCAGGAAGGGGTAGAAGATCAGGATGGGCAGGGTGGCCACCACGATCACTGCGAATTTGATGCCTTGTTCCGGCGGGATGTAGTTGGGGTCAACGTTGCCGGTTCCCAGCAGGTCCGAGGCCGCGGTGACCTGGCGCAGGTACATCTGCAGGGTCCACTTGGAGTTGTCGCTGAGGTAGAGCAGGGGCGACATGAAGTCGTTCCAGATGCCCACGGCGTAGAACAGGGCGAACGTGGCCAGGACGGGCTTGGACAGCGGCAGCAGGATCCGCCAAAGGATGCCGATCTCCGTGGCGCCGTCCATCTTGGCGGATTCCTCCAGCTCCGCGGGAAGCTCCTGGAAGAAGTTCTTGATGATGATCAGGCTGAACGGGTTAATCGCCGCCGGGAGGATCAGGGCCCAGTAGGAGTTGAGCAGGCCCAGGTCCTTGACCAGGAGGAAGGTGGGGATCATGCCGCCGGAGAACACCATGGCGAAGACCACCAGGGACAGGATGAGCTTGCGTCCCCGGAGGGTCTTCTTGGCCAGCGGGTAGGCCATCGTCACCGTGAACGCCAGCTGGACAACCGTTCCGACGGCGGTGACCAGGATGGTGGTGATGAGCGCCCTGGTGAAGGCCGGCGTCGAGAAGATGTACTCGTAGGAGCCCAGGCTGAACTGCTCGGGCCAGACGAAGAACGCCCGTCGGGTGATTTCCGCTTCGGTGGCGAACGAGCCGGCGAAGACGTAGACGAACGGCAACAGGGTGACGACGCCCACCAGGGACAGGAAGACGTAGTTGGCGGCGTCGAACACCCGGCCGCCGGTGGTGTTGTGGATCTTCATTAGAACAGTCCGCTCTGGTTGAACCGCTTGGCCAGCCAGTTGGTGCCGAAGATCAGCACCAGTCCCACCAGGGATTTGAACAGGCCCACCGCAGTGGAGTAGGAGTAGGCGCCCTGGGTGATGCCCACGAAGTACACGTAGGTGTCAAAGACATCCGCGACGTCCCGGTTGAGGGCGTTGGTCATCAGGTAGATCTGTTCGAATCCGGTGTTGAGCATCTGCCCGATCGCCAGGATCAGCATCACGATGATGGTGGACCGGATCCCGGGCAGCGTGATGTGCCAGACCCGCCGGAAGCGTCCGGCGCCGTCGATGATCGCGGCCTCGTACTGGTCCTGGTCCACGGTGGACAGGGCAGCGAGGAAGATGATGGTTCCCCAGCCGGTGTTCTTCCAGATCTCCTGCAGCACGATCAGCGGCCGGAACCAGGCGGGATCGGACAGGAAGTCGATGTTGGTGCCCATCACGTTGTTCAGGAACTGGAACATCGGGCCGATATCCAGCGCGAACAGCAGGAAGCTCAGCGACGCCACGATGGTCCAGGACAGGAAGTGCGGGATGTACACCAGGGTCTGGACCGTGCGCTTGAGGACGGAGAGGCGGACCTCGTTCAGCAGCAGTGCCAGCACGATGGTCAGCGGGAAGGCGATGCCCAGGTTCAGGAACGCCAGGATCAGGGTGTTGCCCAGCAGGCGCGGGAAATCCGGGTTGGAGAAGAAGTCCTCGAAGTGCTGGGTCCCCACCCAGCGGCTGCCGTTGACGCCCAGGAACGGGACGTAGTCCTTGAAGGCGATGGACACGCCGTACATGGGGCCGTAGCGGAACACCGCGAAGTACAGCACGCCCGGCAACAGCAGCAGGTACAGCCACTTGTAGTGCGCGAAATGGACGGAGAACTTGGCGTTCTTCCGCTCCCGGGCGGGCGGCCGGGTGGCCGCCCGCCCCGAGGCCTCAGCCTCGACGACGGGGGCTGCCATTTACTTGTTGTCCTGCCAGAGCTTGTTGATCTCTTCCTTGACCTTGTTGCCGCCGCTGGTGTCCCAGAGCTTGATGGCGTCCTTCAGGCCCTGCTCATCGATCTGTCCGGCAAGGTACTTGATCCGGGCGTCGGCCACGATGTTGTCCAGCTGCGCGCCCTTGGCCACGTAGGTGGCGGAGACATACGGGGCGGCGGGGTTGTACAC
This sequence comes from Pseudarthrobacter sp. SL88, assembly GCF_026672455.1. Classification (NCBI taxonomy): domain Bacteria; kingdom Bacillati; phylum Actinomycetota; class Actinomycetes; order Micrococcales; family Micrococcaceae; genus Pseudarthrobacter; species Pseudarthrobacter sp. SL88. Next base: position 656,390 of record NZ_JAPPRD010000001.1, on the reverse strand, counting down.
AGCGCTCTTGAGGTCCTCGGCCATGACCTCGGTGCGCTTGTCGAAGACCTGCTGCTCGTAGTCGCTGGCCTGCTTAACGGGGTAGAAGTTGTTGCCGGCCACGTTCATGCCCAGCTGCGCGTAACTCTTGATGTCCGTGCTGACTGCCTTGCCCTCGCTGGTTTCAGGCTTGATGGTGGCGGCCTTGCCGTCCGCCACAGTGAAGTTGACCCCCTCGATGCCGTTGTTGAGGAGGGTGGCCACCTCCTTGCCGTTCAGGGTGTTCAGGACCTCGAGGACCTTGTCCAGCTCGGCCTCGGTGCGGACGCTGGACTTGGGGACGGCCAGGAAGCCGGAGTAGCCGTCAGTGGGGTGGGCGTGGAGTTCGCCGTCGGGGCCTTCAAGGTTGCCCACAAAGCCCACCTTGTTCTGGAAGTTGTTGGGATCGGCCTGCTTGAAGAGGTTGACCAGGACGCTGACGCGGGAATCGACGTCCACAATGATGCCGCCCTTGCCGTTGAAGAACGGTTCGTTCCACTTGGTGCCGTCGAACGTGGCGAAGTCCGGGTTGATGAGTTTCTCGTCCACCATCTTCTTCACGAAGCGGTTGGCTTCGAGGAATTCGTCGGTCTCAAAGCTGGGGATCAGCTTTCCGTCCTTCTCGGTCCACCGGTTGCCGGCGCCGTACCATTCCTCGATCAGGTCGTAGGGGCTGTTGGTGCCCAGGGCGCCCCACTTGGGGATGGTGATGCCCCACGTGTCATTCTGGCCGTTGCCGTCCGGATCCTGCTCGGTGAACGCCTTGGCCACCTTGTAGAGGTCCTCGGTGGTCTTGGGCGGCTGGAGTCCCAGCTTGTCCAGCCAGTCCTGGCGGAACATCACCGCAGCGCGCATGGGCGCACGGCCACGGTAGACGCCGTAGACCTTGCCGTTGATGCTGGCGTTCTCCTGGATGTCGGGGAACGTGGTCTTAAGGTTCGGGTACTTGTCGAGCTTGTCGGTCAGGTCCCAGAAGGCACCCGCTTCGGCGTTCTTGACGAAGCCGGGGGTCTTGCCCTGGATGACCATGATCTGCGGGATGTCCGAGCCTGCCAGCGTGATGTTGGTCTTGTCCTCGTACGAGGAGTTGGGCGTCCAGTTGATGTTGATGTCCTTGCCGGTGAGTTCTTCCAGCTTCTTCTGGACGGCGCCGTCAGCGCTGGGTGGCTGGGCCTCAAGGAACGGGGCCATGATGGAGACGCTGGTGAGGTCCGCGGCGGGTTCATTGCCGCCGCCGCTGCAGGCGGTGAGGGACAGGGCGGAGACGGTGACGACGGCGGCCGCCAGGGTGAGTTTCCTACGGATCATGGTTTTTCCTTTTCCACTTCTTCGGGGTTTCGTTGGTCGTTCTGATGAGGTTGATACGTTTCATTTACTGCGGGCAGGCACGCCGAGGGCGCGGGGCTGGGCTGGTTCGCCGGACGGGCGTTCCGATGGACCCCACCGGAACGGCAGCCGGCCCGGGGCCGCGCCGACTGTCAGCCGGTCAAGCGGTGGAGACGGCGGCGGGCACCGGCTCGGCACCTGCAGCGGCCGGCTCGGCGTCGGCGGCAACCGACTCGTCATTGGCGGTGAAGAACCGGTCGCAGAGCCAGCCCGTGGTGTAGAGCCACGCGCCGGCACTGAAGAACGGAATCAGTCCGGGAACGGTGGTGCTGGCGTACACCACCGCCGCCGAGACGAACAGGAGGATGACCGTCCCGGCCAGGTGCCGCACGGCAAAGCGGGACGAGAGCATCAGGTACTGCCGCAGGGGCAGTACGTAGCGGGCGTACATGGGGAACACGTAGCACGCGGCCCCCGCCAGGAAGATGGCTGCCACAAAGATCCCGGCCGCCATCAGCTGCGAGATGAGGTCCCGGCCGCCAGAGAAGAAGTTCCAGTTCATGGCCAGCGCCACGGCCAATGCGAGCAGCGGCAGTGCAAGGATGTTGGCGCGGCCGAAGTTCCGGAAGTACTCCGCCGTGAACCCGCGCAGCAGTGGCGCCGCTTCCCCCCGGGCGCGCTTGCGCACCAGGATCTGCGCCGCGGCAGTGGCAGGTCCGATCCCGGCCACGCCCAGCCCGAGCAGGGTGAACACCAGCCACAGCACATTGAGGCATGCGATCCACAGAAGGGTGTCAAAGAACGAATAGGCCCGAGCGGCGAAGGTTCCGGACAGCATGGCACTTCCCTTCCGTTTCTCCATCGTTGCAGAGGCGAAGGCGCAAGTGGTCCGCGTCACGCCGGTAATCGGTTTCTCGAAAATCTAGACCCAATCTGAGGGTGGGGTCAAGCCATTTTTTGAATCGTTACATAACTGGACTCTGCAGCTCCGGGTGGCGCACACTAATGGTTGGAAAGCGCTTGCTGCACCGAGCCCGCGCGCCTGTAAGTGTGCCCTCGAGGGCAGAATGGAGAACCATGGGAACGTCCGCTGGCACCCACCTTCCCGACGTTTCCGCCGGTAACGCTTCTACCGGTGAAGCGGCCGAACCGGCAGGACTCCGGAACGGGCCGCAGGGCGCCGGCCCGGCAGCCCGGATCGCGCTGGTAGGCGTGCACGGCTTCGGCACCCACCATCTCCGGAACCTTGAGCGGCTGCAGGCAGCCGGCGCCGTCGAACTGGCGGCCGTCGCGGACCCGCAGCCTCCGGCACCCGGCTCCGCGCCGCCGTCGGCCGCTGTGCACCGGGGCCTGGACGACCTGCTGGCCGCAACGGCCAACCTGGACGTCGTCATTGTGGCAACCCCCATCCAGACGCATGCCCCGCTGGCGCTGGCTGCCCTGGCCACGGATGCCGAGCTTTACCTGGAAAAGCCGCCCGTGGCCTCTTTGGCGGACTTCAACCGGCTGTGCGACGCCGCAGCAGCTTCCGGGCACGGCGTCCAGATCGGTTTCCAGAGCCTCGGCTCGCATGCGCTGGCGGCAATCGCGGAACTCCTGGCCGCCGGCACCATCGGAACCCTTGAAGGGATCTCCGCAACCGGCCGCTGGGTCCGGGACAGGGCCTACTACAAGCGGTCCCGCTGGGCAGGCAAGCGCAGCATCAACGGCGTGGACGTGGTGGACGGCGTGGCCACCAACCCCCTCGCGCACGCTGTGGCAACTGCGCTGCGGATCGCCGGCGCCCGCACCGTTGCGGATGTCGCGTCCGTGGAAACCGAGCTGTACCGGGCCAATGACATCGAATCGGACGACACCTCGGTGATCCGCATCCGCACCACGGCCGGCCTGCCCATCACCTGCGCCCTGACCATCTGCGCCACCGAATCCGTTGAACCGTACGTGACCCTGCACGGCTCCGCCGGCAGTGCGGCCTTCCATTACACCGAGGACCGGCTGGTGGTGGAAACGGCCTCCGGCAAGACCGAGCAAACCTACGGCCGGGACGACCTCACCGAGAACCTGCTCGAGCACCGCAACGCAGGAACCCCGTTGCTGAGTTCCCTGCCGGACAGCGGGGCGTTCATGCTGGTGCTGGAGGCAGTCCGGACTGCGCCGCTGCCCGCGCCGATCGATCCCGCCTATGTGCAGTGGCAGGGCGAAGGCGAATCCGCCCACGCCGTGGTGGCCAGCATCGAGGACGCGCTGGAGCGAGCCGGCCGCGAGCATGCAACGTTCAGCGAGCTGGGGCTCCCCTGGGCCACGTCCGCACCGGTTTCCTTCCCGGTTCCGTCCGCCTAATGTCTCCGTCAGGCGGCACGACCCCCACGTCAGCGGACACAGCACGGGAAGCCGCCGGGGCTCTGCTCGCCACCGGCCTCCTGACCGACGGCCTGGCCGAATGCCTTACGGCCTCCGGGCGGCCCACCTTCAGCTGGCAGCTGGACCAGCCGGACCGCGCCGATCCCTCCCGGGCCAGCCAGACGGCGTACGAACTCTCCGTGCAGGACGCCGGCGGCCGCCAGGTGTGGAGCTCCGGCGACGTACCCTCAGCTTCGCAGCGCGGTACCTATGGCGGGCCCGTGCTCGACGACGACACGGACTATGGCTGGCGGGTGCGCCTTCGCGACGCAGCCGGCGCCCCGGGCGCGTGGTCCGGCTGGCGCACCTTCGGCACCGGGCTTTCGGACTCCGCCTGGGAGGCCGACTGGATCAGGCGCGCCCCGGGCGGCCGCGCCCCGCTGGAGATCCTGGACAACGCCCTCCGGGTCACGGGGTCCCCCGGGCTGCCCCTTCCGTGCCCGCCGGTCCGCGGCTTCCGGCTGGAGGCGCGGGTGCGGCCCGTGATGGGCTGGACCGGCCTGATCATCCGCAGCACCGGTCCGGGAACCGGGCTGCTGCTCGAGCTCAACACGGCCGGCGAACTGCTGCTGCGGCAGGTGCCGCAGTGGGACATTCCCGCCGCTGCGGCCCCGGACACCCCCGTCCTGGCCAGGGCCAGCGCAGACCGCACCCACACCGTCCGGCAGGAACGCCTCCCGGGCAAGGACCTGGTTCCGGGGACGTGGCAGGACCTGACCGTCACCGATGACGGGCAGACCATCCGCGCCTCCCTCGGGGGCGAAGAACTGCTGGCGTTCGAGGAGCCGCTCCCCGCCGGCACCTCAGGCAGGCTTGCCCTCCACCAGGGCCCGCGCAGCCAGGCCGAGTACGCGTGCCTCCGGGTTTCCGAGGCTGGCACCAGCGCAGGCACCGGAACCGTCCTGTTGGACCACCGGTTCGATGCCGGCGAAGACCACGCACGCGCTGCCCTGGCGCACTGGGCCCGCACCACCGCGCACCGCCAGCCGGACGAATGGACCCTGTTCCGCACCTCGGTCCGGCTCAGCGGCACCGTGCGGCGGGCGCGGCTCTACGCTGCTGCCCAGCACCTTGCCCAGCTGTCCCTCGCCGGCACCCCCTGCCTCGCCACCACATCCTTCGGCTACCCCGGTGAGGGCTACTACGATGCCGCGGACGTGACGGAGTTGCTGGCGGCCCAGCCGTCCGGACCGGACGGCGCAGACGGCGCTGACGGGCAGGAGAGAGCGGACGTTCCGCTGGCGGCCCTGCTGCACTGGTACGGCCCGGGGCAGGGACGGGCCGCGGGCCTTCCCGGCCTCCTGGTCCGGCTGAGCGTGGACTATGTGGACGGCCGCCGCGACGTGTTCGGTTCGGGGCCGGGCTGGCGCGCCGCTGAAGGCCCGTACCGCCAGTCCGGGTACCGGAACGACGAAGGCGACCCCGTTGAACACCTGGACGGGCAGGCCGCCGCCGCGCTGGCCGCCACTGCCCTGCAGGACCTGCCGCCCGCCGTCGGCTGCGGGAGCCACCCCACCCCCGAAATCCCCGCGCTGCATCCGCGGCGGACGTCCATGTCGGAGGAATTCGTTGCGCCCCGCGCGTTCCTGACGGCTGATGACGGCACGCTGGTGGCGGACTTCGGCCAGGTGCTTCCCGGCCGGCCCGACGTGGATTTCCTCGACGGCGTGGCCGGCCGAACGGTGATGATCCGTGCCGGTTACACGCTTCGGGACGACGGCCGCGTGGATACCGGCAAGACGCCCACCCAGAACACCGACATGTCCTTCCCGTACACCCAGGCCGCCGGGCCGCAGCAGTACCGGGCCACCGTGCACCTTGGCTTCCGCTACCTGGAGCTTCCCGGGGTGGACGCCGCGGACGTGTCCCGGCTCGGCGCCGTCGTGGTTCACGGCAAACACCCCGGCGAAGGCAGCTTCAGCAGCTCGGACCCCACGCTGGACGCCGTGTTCGGCCTGTTGCGTCACTCGGCGCTGTACGGCGTGCAGGAGCAGTTCGTGGACACCCCAACCCGGGAAAAGGGCCAGTTCCTGGCGGACGCCGTGAACATCTCCTACGCCACCATGTCGCTTTTTGGCGAGCACGCCTACACGGCGCAGGCGCTGCGGGAGTTCGGCTGGTCGGCGGGCAGGTACTGGGCCGAAGGCGAGGACAAGGGCCGCTACAACGCGGTCTACCCCAACGGTGACGGCAAACGCGACATCCCCGATTTCTCCCTGATGCTGCCCGAGTGGGCCGAGGAATACCATCACCGCACCGGCGACCTCGCGCTGGTCCGGGAGCTGCTGCCGCACCTGTGCGATACGGCCGATTACGCGCTGCGGTACATTCCGGCGGAAGGCCCGACGGCGGGACTGGTCACCAGGCTGGGCGGCGGCTCCGGCCCCTACCTGCACGGCATCGTGGACTGGCCGGCACCGGGGCGTTTCGGTTACGACATGGAGTGCACCGCCAAGACCACCGTCAACGTCCAGGCCTACTCCGCTCTGTTGTCCACCGCCCGGCTCTGCGGCTTCGCGGGCGAGCACGAAACCGCCGTCCGCTATGCCGAGGCCGCCCGCACGCTGGCGGCCGCCATCCGTGCCCGGCTGCGGGTGGATGGCGTGATGGTGGACGGGCTCCACGGCGACGGCTCCCCCAGTGCCCATGCCTCCCAGCACGCGGCGTCGTTCCCGCTGTCCCTTGGCATCACGGACGCCGGGTGTGCAGAGGCCGACGCCCGGAGGATAGCGGACCTGGGGATGCAGCAGGGGCCACTGACGGTCCACCGCCTGGTCCGGGCGCTGCTGGCACAGGGCAGGACAGACTCGGTCCTGGACCTCCTGACGTCGCGCGACCAGCCCGGCTGGGCGCAGCTCCTGGAACGGGGCGCCACGTTCACCTGGGAGGCCTGGGACCTGGAGCCCGGTACCGACTACAGCCAGTCCCACGCCTGGTCCGCCTCGGTGGTCAAGGAGATCCTCGAGCACCTTCTGGGCATCCGCTTCCAGTCCCCCGGTGGCGGCGAACTGCTCATCGAGCCGCCATGGTGCCGGCTGGAGCACGCCCGCGGCAGCGTCCCGGTGGCCAGCGGCTACGCGGAGGCCAGCTGGCGCCGCAGGGACGGCCTGGTGGAGCTGGAATGCACCGTCCCCGCCGGTGTCACGGCGGTGGTCCGTCTGCCCGCCGGCACCTACGGAATTAAGGGACCGACGCCGGATGCCGCCGTCGTGCGTTCCCTCCCGGACGGCGCGAACACCGGCACGACGCGCGACTTCCGCGTGCACACCGGCACCTGGAGCTTCGAACCGCAGGCCTAGCCGGTATCCCGTGGATGAGCCCCGCAAACACCCGGGTGTTTGCGGGGCTCAACCACCGTTAGAGCAGCGCGCTCTTGGCTTCTTCCAAGGCCTTCTTCGCGGCGTCCTGCGGGGACAGCCTGTTGAAGTGGACTTCCAGGGAGTAGCGGGTAAGGGCTTCCACCGCGGCACTGCCTCCGGCTGGCGGAACCGGTACGGCGCCGCCCAGTTCGCTGGAGATCTCATCGATGAACTTCGCGGTCTTGGCATCGGCCGGAGTCAGCTTGGAAACCACTGCCGCACGGATATCGGAGTTTGCGGGGATGCCGCGGTCTGCCAGCCCGATTTCGCCGGCCTTGGCGTTGTTGGTCACGAAGTCGATGAACTTCTGGGCCTCGGCGGGGTGCTTGGTGCGTGAGCTGGCAGACCAGAACATGGATGACTTATAGAACTGCTGCGCATCGGCTGCCTTGCCGTCCACGCTCGGCGGCCGGCGGATTTCCAGGTCCTGCCCGGAGGCCTTGCTCAGGGCACCCAGCTGGTTGGACCAATACATGTTCATGGCGAACTTGCCGGTGGACAGTCCCTGCTGGTCGATCGAGGCGGTAGCGTCTTCGGTGATGACCGATGCCGGCGGGACGGCCTTGGAGTCCCGCATCGTGGCCTGGTATTCGTACCATTCGGCCAGGTCCGACTCATCGAAGCCGAGCTTGCCGTCGCTGGTGAAGAGTGACTTCCCGTGCTGCCGGAACCACAGGTTGGCGGCAGCGTCGGAGTTGACCTGGCCGGTGCCGTACACCTTCCCGCCACTGGCCTGGGTGATCGCGGCAGCCGTGTTGTCCAGCTCGTCCCAGGTCCAGGTCTTGTCATCGGGAAGGGCTACGCCGCTGGCCGATACCAGTGCCGGGTTCGCCATCACCACCATGGCGTTGACGCCGCTGGTCACGGCGTACTGCTTGCCCTCCACCTTGCCGGAATCGGCCACGGGCTGGTCAAACTTGGAAAGGTCAACGTCCTTGAGCTCCAGAAGCGCGCCGCGCCCGGCATACTCGCCAAGGTATGCGGCGTCCATCTGGATGATGTCCGGGGCATCCTGCGACGCCACCTGGGTGGCCAGTTTGTCCCAGTAGCCGCTCCAGTCGCCGTACTCCCCCTGGACCTTGATATTGGGGTTCTCGGCCTCGAACGCCTCGATCAGCTTTTCGGTCATCTTGTGCCGGGTGTCCGAGCCCCACCAGCTGAAGCGCAGGGTCACCGGGCCGTCCGAAGCCTGCGGCGATCCTCCGCAGCCTGTCAGCGTCAGGGCGAGGACGGCCGCGGCGGCGGCCGCTTTGGGCAGCAGGGGCTTTCGGGCGCGAAACATCATCGTTTGTCCTTTGGCGTCGGGATGCTGGTAGCCGATAGAAACCGGTTTCCCACAGCGTAGGTGTGATCCCGCGCACGCGTCAAGGACTGCTCAGGACTCCGTCAACCCGGCCTCCCGGGCCTTCGCAGCCCTGCCGTGCCGCCACAGCAGGAAGCCGATGGCAGCGGCGGACAGCATCCCCAGTCCACCCGTTACCACCAGTCCGGCGCGGACACCGAACTGTTCGGTCAGCCACCCGGCCAGCAGGCCGCCCAGGGCGTGCCCGCCCAGCAAAAGCGGCAGGTAGAGAGCCATCACCCGGCCGCGGATGGCGGGGCCGGCTTCGAGCTGGACGGCCGTGGCTGCGCTCGTCAGGAACAGGAGTGTCATGAGTCCCACCACCACCAGCATGGCGATGAACAGCGGAAGCGTGGGCATGAGGGCCGCAACCAGTTGGGACAGTCCAAAGAGTCCAGCCGCGGCCACAATCCCGCGGCGGCCCATGTTCCGGAGCCGGGCCGCGAGCAGGGCACCGGCAAGCGCACCCACGGCACTGACGGTATTGAAGAGGCCGAAGCCTTCAACGCCGTTGTGCCACACACGCTCGGCGAAGGCTGCGAGGACCACCGGCCCGTTCATGCCGAAGGCACCCAGCAGGCCCGCCAGCAGGATGAGGAGCAACAGCCGGGGCCGCTCCCGCACGTACGCGAAGCCGGCCAGCAGCTGTCCGCGGCCCCGGGCAGCAGGAATGCCGGGAAACAGCTCAGCCGTACGGATGGCGGCGATCAGGCCGAGGACCAGCACGCCAATGGCTGCGTTCGCGGCGAATGCCGCAGCGGGGCCGGCCTGCGCGATCAGCACCCCGCTGAGGGCGGGCCCTGCCATGGCACCGAGCTGGCTGAGCGCGTTGTTGAGGCCGATGGCCGGACGCAGGGCGGCGTCGCCCACCACTTCGTTGACGAACACCTGTCGGGCGGGGCCGTCGATGGCGGAGGTAATGCCCAAGGCGACGCAGCTCGCGTACACGGCCCAGACGGTGATGGTTCCGCTGGCCACCCACGCGGCAAGGCCCAGTGCGAGGACCACGATCACGGCCTGGCAGACCATCATGATCCGGCGCTTGGGGAACAGGTCCACCACCAGCCCGGACAGCGGCCCGACAATCAGCATGGGGAGGAATTGGAGGGCGACGGCGACGCCTACGGCCGCGGGACTGCCGGTCAGCTGCAGCACCATCCAGTCCTGGGCGAGGCGCTGCATCCAGACACCTACGCTGCCCGCTACCTGCATGCCCAGGAAGAGCCTGTAGTTGTGCCTGGTCAGCGGCTGGTACCACCGCGGTTGGCTGTCGTGGGAAAGATGGACGGACTGCTCGGAATTCGGGCGGTCGGAAGGCACGTCTGACTCAACTCGGTTGTGGGGCGGAAGGTGTGGTGGTGCGGTTGAGCCGGTGGTGGATCAGGTGTGGCGGGCCGAGCGGATCTTGACCGCTGCCGAGGCGAGGATCAGGGTGCCCGGGACCACCACGAAAAGGGCCACGAGCATCCAGACGAACACCGCGGCGCCGAACAGTGCGGCTGCGAGCAGGGCCGAGCCGGACCAGTCCTTGAGGGACAACCTGCGGCCCGTTCCCAGCGCGGACGTCCAACGCTCCTTCGCGTGCGTGCGGTCACCCGGAAAATCGGACCAGGCCGCGGCAGTACGCAGCAGCAGGATGGCGCCGCAGGCGGCCAGGATCAGCGTGGCCGGCAGCACCACTTCGCGGCCAGGCAGCTGGCCCACCCAGGCCAGCAGCAGGTTCAGCACAATGACGACGGCGGCTCCGGCCGTCAGCGCGCCAAGTTTCCAGCTGCCGGGCAGGGCAGCCTTGAAGGTTCCCCACAGGCCGCGGACTGAATCGTCCCGGCCGTCGAGGTGCCGCTCGAGGTGGGCGATCCCCGCCGCGTAGGCCGCGGGGATCGTCACCAGGGGCAGGGACAGCACCAGCACCAGCACCCCTGCCAGGAGGGTTTCGGAGAACAGGGCGAACCGGTTTACCGGAATGGGTTCGTGGTGGTTCGATGCGGGTGTGGTGCGGTCCATGATGCTCATTTCCGTCGTGCTCCCTTGTCCCGTTAGCCCTTGAGGCCCTGGGTGGAGACGCCTTCAACAATGTAGCGCTGGAAGATCAGGAAGAAGATCAGCACCGGGAGCAGGGCCAGGACGGACATGGCGATCATGGCGCCGTAGTCCGAGGACTGGGTCTGGTCCTGGAAGAGCCTCAGCGCGAGGGGCAGCGGGTATTTTTCCGGGGTGTTGAGGTAGAGCAGCGGGCCGAGGAAGTCGTTCCAGCTCCAGATGAAGGAGAAGATCGAGGTGGAGATCAGGGCCGGTTTCATCAGTGGGAGCATGATGGAGCCGAAGATCCGTACGTGCCCGGCGCCGTCGATCCGTGCCGCTTCGTCGAGCTCTGCGGGCAGGCCGCGCATGAACTGGACCATGAGGAAGACGAAGAACGCGTCGGCGGCGAGGAACTTGCCGATCAGCAGCGGAATGTAGGTATCCACGAGGCCCAGCTGCTGGAAGATGATGTACTGCGGGATGATCACCACGTGGAAGGGCAGCAGGAGGGTGGCGATCATCATGCCGAAGAACAGGCTCCGGCCGGGGAACTTGATCCGGGCGAACGCGTAGGCCGAGACGGACGCGGAGAGGATGGTGCCCAACACCGCGCCGAGGGCCAGGATCAGCGAGTTGGTGAAGAACTGCATCGTGGAGACCCCGCCGATGCCGTCCAGGGCCGTGACGAAGTTATCGAGGCTGAAGTTCTCTGACCACAGCGAAGTGTTTCCGCCGCCGATCTCGGAGTTCGGCTTGAACGCCGAAGCGATCATCCACAGGCCCGGGTACAGCACGATGCCGGTCAGGACGAGGGCCGCGAGGTGGAAGACGGTGCTCTTGGCCCGTTTGGCGCCGACAGACTCGGATTTCGGGTTGTATACCGGGGCTCCGGCCTCCGGTGCGGACTGGGTAGGCGTTGCCATGGTTGTCATTTCGAATCACCGCTGTAGTGGACCCAGGACTTGGACGTTTTGAAGAAGATCAGGGTGATGATGCCCACCACAATCACCAGCAGCCAGGCCATCGCCGAGGCGTAACCCATCCGGAAATCGCTGAAGCCGCGCAGGTACAGGTAGAGGGTGTAGAAGAGGGTGGAACCGGCCGGGCCGCCTTCACCGTTGGAGATGATGAACGCCGACGCGAAGATCTGGAACGCGTGGATGGTTTCCATCAGCAGGTTGAAGAAGATCACCGGGGAGAGCATGGGCCAGGTGATGTTGAAGAACTTCCGTACCGGCCCTGCACCGTCCATGGACGCTGCCTCGTAAAGTTCGTTCGGGATCTGCTTGAGCCCCGCGAGGAAGATGACCATCGGTGCACCGAACTGCCACACCGTGAGCAGGATGAACATCGGCATGGTCATGGTGGGGTTGCCCACCCAGCCGCCGAGGTTGATCCCGAAGAAGGACAGGCCCTGGTCCACCGGGCCCGAATCGCCGAACATCGCCTTCCACACGATCGCGATCGATACCGAGGCGCCGATCAGCGAGGGGGCGTAGAACGCGGAGCGGTAGAAGCCCTGGCCGCGGCGCTTGCTGTTGAGCAGCATCGCCACCGCCAGCGCTGCGGCGAGCTTGAGCGGGGTGCCGAAGACAACGTAGCCCACGGTCACCCCGACGGACTGCAGGAACCGTTCGTCCTGGAACAGGGTGATGTAGTTATCCAGCCCGATCCATTTGGGCGGCTCGAACAGGTTGTAGTTGGTGAAGGACAGGTAGAGCGAGGAAACCATCGGCCCAACAGTGAGGGCAATGAATCCCAGCAGCCAGGGCAGCAGGAAAGTGTAGCCGGCGCGGGCATCCACCCCGCCCCGCCTCGACTTGCGAAGCGGGGCAGGACCGGATTGCGTCGATCGCCTGCTCAGGGTTGGGCTTTGAGTCACGAGTTCAGTCCGTCAGTTGTGAAGCCTGTATCAGGCATTCTGCTTGATAAGGTCTTCGGCTTCCTTGAACCAGGCGTCAGTGGCACCATTGATGTCCAGCTTGCCGTAGTTCAGGTCCGAGGCGATGCGCTTGAAGGAAGTCTCCAGCGTGCCGAAGCCGACGATAGGCGGCTCGGGAGCATCCTTGAGGTACTGCGAGATGGACGTTTCGTAGTCGACCACAACCTTGTCCGTACCTTCGAAGGTGGTGCCGTCGCGCTGCGTCTTGGACGCGGGGACGCCGCGGGAGGTCTTGAAGATCTGGCCTACCTCGGGGTCGTTGACCATGAAGTCGATAAAGCGGGCAGCAGCGTCCTTGAACTTGGTCTTGGCGCTGGCCACCATCAGCATGGACGGCTTCAGGAACAGGCCCAGGTTGTCCGCGTCATCGGAGGGGACCGGAACGAGCTTGAGTTCCTTTGCGCCGCTGTCGCCGAGGTAGCCGGCCATGAAGTTGTCCCAGGTGACCTCGGTTGCGGTGACGTTGGAGCCGAACGGCGACTTCGGTGCCAGCTGCGTGACGCGTTCCTCGGAGACGATCGCGGGGGTGCCGCGAAGATCAGCGGTGAGGTTCCACCACTTCTTCAGGTCGTCCTTGCTGAAGCCGAGCTTGCCCTCGGAGGTGAAGGCCTCGATGTTGTTCTGCCGCAGCCACACGTTGAACATCCACCAGACGCCCGTGTAGTCAGTGCCGCCGAAGAGGGCACCGTTGCTCTTGCTGCCCACCTCGGTGAGAAAGGTGTTGAATTCCTTGTAGGTCCAGCTTCCGTCCGGCTCGGCGATGCCCAGGGAGGCCAGCTTGGCGGGATCGTAGTAAACGGCGAACGCATTGGTGCTGGTGGGGATGCCGTAGGTCTTGCCCTTGATCTGGCCGGAAGGCAGCAGGGACTTTTCGAAGGCATCGGTGTTGATCTTGACCGTGCCCAGGTCCAGCAGCTGGTTGCGCTGGCCGTAGTCGCGCAGGTAGGACAGGTCCCACTGCATGACGTCGGGCAGGCCGCCGCCGGCAGCTTCGGTGGCACGCTTCTGCCAGTAGCCGGCGAAGTCGGTGAAGTTGCCGTTGACCTTGATGTCCGGGTTCTTCGACTCGAACAGGGCAATGGCCTTGCGGGTGCGCTCGGCACGGTCGTCGTTGCCCCACCAGGTGTAGTTGATGGTAACGGGGTTGTCCGCCGAACCGGTTTGTCCTGAGGTGCTGGATCCGGTTCCGCAGGCCGCCAGTACGCCGGCAGATGCGGTGCCGACGGCTACGGTTGTAAGGAAATGCCTTCTGTTGATCACGGGAGCCTCCTTGCTCAATGTGTGCAATCCCTGATCTCATCTACAACGTAAGTAGTGAGCTGGCTTACACGGCTTCTGAAACGATACAATATCGGCATTCCGGGAATTGGGCAAGCGTTTTCCAATCCACAGGTTTTCCCATCCCGTTCCACTGGTTCAGCAGACATAGGAGTCCCATGGCAACGCAGGAAATTAACGGTCCGGCAAGTGTTTGGAGCAACGTCGAAGGCCTCGGATTCGGCGGCGATTACAACCCCGAGCAGTGGCCCGTGAGCGTCCGGCTGGAGGACCTTGAGCTGATGCAGGAAGCCGGCGTGAACTTCCTGAGCGTCGGGATCTTCTCCTGGGCACTGCTGGAACCGGTTGAGGGCCAGTACGATTTCGGCTGGCTTGACGAGGTGCTGGACAACCTCGCAGGCATCGGCGTCAAGGTCGCCCTCGCCACAGCAACCGCCGCTCCCCCGGCGTGGCTGGTCCGCAAGCATCCGGAAATCCTGCCCGTCACGGCTGACGGAACCGTGCTGGGACCGGGCTCACGGCGGCACTACACACCGTCGTCGGCCGTCTACCGGCGCTACGCCACGGGCATCACGCGAGTCCTCGCCGAACGCTACAAGGACCACCCTGCGCTGGCGCTCTGGCACGTGGACAACGAGCTGGGTTGCCACATTTCCGAGTTCTACGGCGAAGAGGACGCAGCCGCCTTCCGCCGCTGGCTGGAACGGCGCTACGGCACCATCGGCGCCCTCAACGCGTCCTGGGGCACCGCATTCTGGAGCCAGAACTACGCGTCGTTCGAAGAGATCCTGCCGCCCTCAGTTGCCCCCAGCACGCTGAACCCCGGGCAGCAGCTGGACTTCCAGCGCTTCAATTCCTGGGCGCTGATGGACTACTACCGCGAACTCGTGGCCGTGCTCCGGGAGGTGACCCCGCGCATTCCCTGCACCACCAACCTCATGGCCTCCAGCGCCACGAAATCCATGGACTACTTCAACTGGGCCAAGGATTTGGACGTCATCGCCAACGACCACTACCTTGTGGCAGCCGACCCCGAACGGCACATTGAACTCGCGTTCAGCGCGGACCTGATCCGGGGCATTGCGGGCGGCGACCCGTGGATCCTGATGGAACACTCGACGTCGGCCGTCAACTGGCAGCCCCGCAACCAGCCGAAGATGCCCGGCGAAATGCTCCGGAACTCGCTGGCGCACGTGGGCCGCGGTGCGGACGCCGTGATGTTCTTCCAGTGGCGGCAGAGCTTCGCGGGGTCAGAAAAATTCCACTCCGCCATGGTGCCGCACGGCGGCCGGGACACACGGGTATGGCGCGAGGTGGTGGACCTCGGCGCGGCGCTGAAGCTGCTCGAACCGGTCCGCGGTTCCCGGGTGGAGGCCCGGGCGGCCATCGTTTTCGACTATGAGGCGTGGTGGGCCAGCGAGATCGATTCGAAGCCGAGCGTCGACGTGAAGTACCTGGACCTGCTCCGGGCGTTCCACCGGTCCCTGTTCCTGAAGGGCGTCTCTGTGGACATCGTCCACCCGTCGGCGCCGCTCGAGGGCTACGACCTGGTGCTCGTTTGCACGCTTTACGCCGTGTCCGACGCCGATGCCGCCAACATCTCCAAGGCGGCCTCCGCCGGCGCCACGGTCCTGGTCAGCTACTTCAGCGGGATCGCGGACCCGCAGGACCATATTCGGCTGGGCGGGTACCCCGGAGCTTTCCGGGACCTGCTGGGCGTGCGGGTGGAGGAGTTCCACCCGCTGCTGGCCGGATCGCAGTTGAAGCTCGATGACGGCACCGTCTCCTCGGTGTGGAGCGAGCACGTGCACCTGGCCGGTGCCGAAGCGGTTCAGGCCTTCACGGAGTATCCGCTGGAGGGGGTACCAGCCCTGACCCGCCAATCCGTGGGCAGCGGTGCCGCCTGGTACCTTGCCACCTTCCCCGACCGCAACGGCGTCGACGCACTGGTGGACCGGCTGCTCGCCGAATCGGGTGTCTCCCCCGCGGCCGTCGCCGACGCCGGCGTGGAGCTGGTCCGTCGGCGCTCGGACGACGGGCAGGGCTTCCTGTTCGCCATCAACCACACCCGCTCCACCGCCGCCGTTTCGGCCACCGGTACCGATTTGCTGACCGGCGAGCCCTTTGGCGGCTCCGTTCCGGCGGGCAGCATTGCGGTGATCAGGGAGGGCTAGGCACCTTCGGGTTGATACGTACGTACGACGGCGGCGCCCTTCTTGGGCGCCGCCGTTCTGCTGTGGCGGAGGTACTTGGCCGTCGTCATCAGCCGCCACTTTCCTTGCTGCACGTGCCTGCCTTGAGATCGTCGGGAGGTTTCCACATAGGGCTTTGGGGCCGTCGGAAATGTCGGTGGGTGCTGGAAGACTTTGGTCATGGAGACGGTTGGCTCGGCGGAAGTGGAGACGGGGAACGCGGCTGCCCATGCTCCTTCGCCCGCGGGGCCCCGCGCGGCTGCCGCGCAGGCCCCGATTGCCCGTGGTCCTTCCCTTGCCGGTCCCGGGGGTGGTGGTGCCCCGAGTGTTGCTGATGTGTTGAGGATGTTGGCGGTGGTGCCGGTTGCTGTTGATGGTGCGGGGATGATCGATCAGCTCCGGCAGTTGGAGGATGTGAAGGCTGTTGCGGCGGCGAGGCAGGCCGAGATCACTGTCGCTTTTGACCTGGTCCAGCGGCGGGAGCGGGCTGTTGCCGGTGTCCCGGCCGGGGAGCAGGGTGCCGGGGTCGGGGCGCAGGTGGCGCTGGCGCGTCGGGAATCCCCGGCCCGGGGCGGGCGGCTGCTGGGACTGGCGAAAACCCTGACCGGGATGCCCCACACCTTCGCCGCGTTCCGGTCCGGGCGGTTGAGTGAGTGGCGCACTACATTGGTCGTGAGGGAAACCATCTGCCTCTCACCCGAGGATCGGGCGGGGGTGGATGCGGAACTCGCGCCCGATACCGGCGTCTTCGATGGTGCCGGGGACCGGACCATCATCTCCGCGGTCAAGGCCGCCGCGTACCGGCGGGACCCTGCGTCCGTGGCCCGGCGGGCCGCCACAGCCGTGGGTGGAAGGACGGTCAGCCTTCGCCCGGCGCCGGACACCATGGCCCGCCTCACCGCGCTGCTGCCCGTCGCCCAGGGCGTCGCCGCCTACGCCGCCCTCACCAAAGAAGCCGACACCCTCCGCTCCTCCGGGGACGGACGGTCGAACGGCCAGATCATGGCCGACACCCTCGTCGAACGGGCCACCGGGACCCCCGGCGGGATCAGCGGGATTCAGGTCCAGCTCGTCATGACCGACCGCACCCTCCTCCAGGCCGACACCGAACCCGCCAGACTTACCGGCTACGGCATCGTCCCCGCCCAATGGGCCCGCGAACTGATCACCGCAGACCAGCCCGATTCCGGGATACCGGTCTGGGTCCGGCGGCTCTACACCGCCCCCGGCAGCGGGGAGCTCGTCGGCTTGGACGCCAAGGCCAGGCTCTTCCCGGCAGGACTCAAACGCTTCCTCCAGATCCGCGACGACACCTGCCGCACCCCGTACTGCGACGCACCCATCCGCCACCACGACCACATCACCCCCTGGCACCACGGCGGCGGCACCACAGCCTCCAACGGCCAAGGACTCTGCGAAGCCTGCAACCACACCAAAGAAAGCCCCGGCTGGAGTTCAACACCCGTCCCAGTGCCCGTAACGGCGCCTCTGCCGGATCCCACATGCTTCCCTGACGGACCACCCCGGTTCAGGCACGTCACGCGCCACACCGTTAAACTCCGAACCCCCACCGGCCACACGTACCACTCCACCGCACCACCACTCCCCGGGACGCCCTTCATCCACGCCGGCAGCCCGGGAAAACGCGCGGCGCCAGCACAAGCCCCCGCGCGGGCACCCGCCAACCAGCCACCCCCAAGACCATCCATCCAAGTCCTCGGCCGCGTCATCCAAACCGGCGTTCCCTGACACAGGAACACACTGACTGAATTTCCAGGGCGAGCCAGGGCGCAACACGTCAAGGGGCCCTTCGGATAGCCGACGACGACCTCAACAGCCCCGGCTTAAACAGCTTTGTCCCGGGAGGAACCAGAGGTTCCTGCCGGGACGAAGTTGCCACCCGCCGTCGGACACCTGGCCGGAGGAGGCTTCCTGCCAGGCTGTCCAGAGCCGTGTTGGCGGCGTGAAATCTGGTTGCTGCGGGATTAGCTGCTGATGGCCGACTTCATCTCGTCGACAGCCTTCTTGCCTGCTTCATCAGTGGACAGCCGCTCGAAGAGCACCTCGGAGGTGTACCGCTTGATGATCTCCTGGATGGCGCCTGCACCCTTCGGCGGCGGGGCCGGAGCCTCACCGAGTTCGTCCTTGATCTGGTCGATGAACTTGACCACCTTCACGTCGGCCGGCGTCAGCTTGGATTCGATCGCAGCACGGACTTCCGCGTTGGGGTATACGCCACGGTCGGCCAGGAGGGTCTCGCCTGCCTTGACGTTGTTGGCCAGGAAGTTGATGAACTTGGCGGTTTCCTCAGGGTGCTTGGTCCGCGAAGAGGCGGACCAGAACTGGGATGCCTTGTACCAAAGCCCGGCGTCGGCCGAGGATCCGGTCTTGGAGGGGAACCGCAGGATCTTCAGATCCGCACCGGATGCCTTTTCAAGGGCAGGTGCCTGGTTGGACCACCAGAAAGCCAGCCCGTTCTTGCCGGTGGCCAGGCCGCTCTGGTCCAGCGGTGCTGCCTCGGCCTCAACCACCTCGGAGGCGGACGGCACTGCCTTGTTCTTGCTGAGCTCTTTCAGGAATGCCCACCATTCGCTGATGTCGCTGGGCTCGAAGCCGAGCTTGCCGTCGGAGGTGTACAGGGACTTGCCGTTCTGGCGAAGCCAGACTCCCAGCGAAGCCTCATCGGTGCCGTAAGCTGCGGCTCCGTACGTGCCCTTGGGCGACTTCTCGGTCACCTCGGCGGCGATGCGGCCGAAGTCTTCCCACGTCCATTTGGAGTCATCCGGCAGCGGAACACCGGCGGCTTCGAACACCTTGGGGTTGGCCAGGATGGTGGCGGCGTTAATGCCGGCGGGGATGCCGGTCAGTCCGTCGTCGCCCTTGCCGGCATTGAGAGCGGCTTCGTCCAGCTTGGACGTGTCGATGTCGTATTTGGACAGGTCCAGCAGCGCGCCGCGGCTGGAGTATTCGGTGATGTACTTTTCATCCATCTGGATGATGTCGGGAGCATCGTTGGCGGCAACCTGGGTGGCCAATTTGTCCCAGTATCCGCTCCAGTCGCCGAACTCCGGCTTGATCTTGATCTTGGGGTTCTCTGCTTCGAACTGCTTGATGGCTTCCTGGGTCAGCTGGGCACGCTTGTCGCCGCCCCACCAGGAGAACCGGAGCTCGACCGTTCCGTCGGCGCTCTGCGGGGCAGATCCCCCGCCGCATGCGCTAAGGGCCATGACGACGGCGGCTGCCGCGGCGACGGCGCCCGTCTTGCGGAAGCGCCGGGCCGGGCGGGAGGAACGGGTCTCTGCAGGCTGCCGGGCAGCTGCAGGACGGGGGAATAGCGGCACTGGGTACTCCGATCTTCGTTGATCTGTGGTGCTGGGGATGATGCTCGTAAGTGCTGTGATGCGAGCGGAAGGGCATTTTCGGGACCCGGTAAGCACTTCCGGGAAAACGCTTTCTAGATGCAATGCTACAAGTGCTTAACTTGTAGTACAAGATGTCGGGGCAAGATCTTTTGTCGCAATTCAGTAGCGGGTTGCGGCGGGCAACGGCGAACGGCCCGCCACCGGGGCGGGCCGTTCCGAGGTAGTGCGTGAAGCGTGTGCGGTTACTTGATTCCGGTAGTGGCGATGCCCTTGATGAGAAACCGCTGGCCGAAGAGGAACACCAGGAACACCGGGAGCAGGGACACGATGGACATCGCGAACAGCGAGCCCCAGCTGGTGGCGGACTGGGAGTCCACGAAGGCGCGCAGCGCGACGGGGACGGTGAACATGTCCGGGTCCGTGAGGTAGATCAGGGCGCCGAAGAAGTCGTTCCAGGTCCAGATGAACGTGAAGATGGTGGTGGTGGCCAGGGCCGGGACCATCAGCGGCAGGATGACCCGCAGGAAGATGCGCGGGTGGCCGGCGCCGTCGATCCGGGCAGCCTCGTCCAGGTCCTTGGGGATACCGCGGATGAACTGCACCATCAGGAACACGAAGAACGCGTCCGTTGCCAGCAGCTTGGGGACCAGCAGCGGCCAGAAGGTGTTCACCCAGCCAATCTGCGAGAACAGGATGTACTGCGGGACGATGACCACGTGGAACGGGAGCATGATGGTCAGCAGCATGATGCCGAAGAACAGCTTCTTGCCGGTGAACTGCAGCCGGGCAAAGGCGTACGCGGCCATGGAGCACGAGATCAGGTTGCCCAGGATGGACCCGATCACCACGATGGCCGAGTTGAGCATGTAGTGGCCGAACGGATGGGTCAGCGCGGACCAGCCGGAGGTGTAGTTGCTCATCTCGAGGCTGTTCAGCCACAGGCCGGGTTCGCGGAAGATCAGCTCGTTGGGCCGCAGGGATGAGACGACCATCCACAGCAGCGGGTAGATCATCAGGCCGCCGGCCAGGATGAGGACGGCGTGCTTCATCAGTGACTTGGTCCGCTGCGCCCGGCTGAAGGCCAGGGTGCCGCGGGACTCGCGGGGCTTGCGGTGGTTCGTAGGCTTGCCGGATCCTGCGGACTTCTTGTCCGCGGCGGGCAGCGTCTGCAGGTTAGTCGTCATAGAAAACCCAATACTTAGAAGCGATGAAGTTGATGGCGGTGAAGACACCGATGATGAGCAGCAGCACCCACGCCATGGCGGATGCGTAGCCCATGTCGAACTGGCCGAAGCCCTTCTGGTACAGGTACAGCGTGAAGAACATCGTTGAGTCCGACGGGCCGCCGTTGCCGCCCGAGACGATGAACGCCTGCGTGAACGACTGGAACGAACCGATGATCTGCAGGACGAGGTTGAAGAAGATGATCGGGCTCAGCATCGGCATGGTGATCCGCCAGAACTGCTGGAGCGTGGAAGCACCGTCCACCTTGGCGGCCTCGTAATACATCACCGGGATCTGCCGCAGGCCCGCCAGGAAGATGATCATGGGGGCACCGAACGTCCAGACGTGCAGCAGGATGATCGAGCCGAGCGCCGTGCCGGGATCGGAGATCCAGCCCGGACCCTGGATGCCGAACATTGCCAGGACCTGGTTCACCAGGCCGGTGGTGCCGAAGATCTGCTTCCAGAGGATGGCCACCGCAACGGAGCCACCCAGCAGGGACGGCAAGTAGAACACCGAACGGTAGAACGGCAGCCCGCGCAGACCCTTGTCCAGCACCAGTGCGATCAGGAGCGCCACTGCCAGCTGCAGCGGGACACCGACGAACACGTACGTGAACGTCACCCGCAGCGAGTTGTGCAGCCGGGCGTCGCTGAGCATCCGGATGAAGTTGTCAGCTCCGGTCCATTCCGGCGGCTGCAGCAGGTTGTAGTCCGTGAAGGACAGGTACAGCGACATCAGCATGGGTCCGATGGTGATGGCAACCAGGCCCACCAACCACGGCAACAGGAAAATGTAGGCGGCCTTGTTGTCGCGGCCGTTGGCCTTCTTCTCCTCGGCAGTGGCTTTGCCCTTCCGCCGGCTGATGGAGCTCAGTTCGCTGATGGCGCTCACTGCTGCTCCTCCGCTCCGGGCGTCAGGCCCGCCGCGGCCGGCATTCCTGCCGGGCGCGGTGCCCTGGGTATGTGCTTTACGGCCATGTGGTCTCCTTTGGTCATCGTGGCCTCCACGTTATGGTCATCGCCTGGGCGATGAGTGTCAGCTCCCCGCGCCGTCCCGGCGCCGGCTTGGAAATCGGCTGGGACCGGCCGCGGGTGGTGCTGAATGAAAAGCGGCTCCGTACCAAAGTAAACGGTTTCTTGACTCCTGTATAGCCCTTTGTTAGTTTTTGAGAAAGCGTTTTCTGTAACGGGCATCACTCAACTGTAGGACACCACCTGAGGGGCAGGACAATGAGGTTTCGTCGGACGAAGTCAGTAATGGGGGTTGCTGCGGCAACGGCGGTCCTGGCCTTGGCGCTGACGGGCTGCGGCAGCAGTCCACAGGCCGCAAAGGTGGGCACGGCGGAGGATCCCGTGACCATCCGCTTCGCCTGGTGGGGCAACGATTCCCGCGCGAAGACCACCCTTGAAGTCATCAAGGACTTCGAAGCGGCCAACCCCACCATCAAGGTGCAGGGCGAGAACACCGAGTTCAGCTCCTACTGGGACAAGATGGCCACCCAGATTGCCGGCGGCACCACCCCGGACGTCTTTGCCATGAGCGGTTCCTACCCGAGCGAGTACGCGTCCCGCGGAGTCCTGCTGGACCTGGAAAAGGTCAAGGACCAGATCGATACGTCAAAGTTTGCCGACGGCACCGTGGAACTCGGCCAGCTCGATGGCAAGCAGTACACCATCACGGCAGGCGTGAACGCCATGTCCATGGTCCTGGACCCCACGGTGTTCGAAGCCGCGGGCGTGCCCCTCCCGGACGACGAGACCTGGACCTGGGACGACTACATCGATATTGCCGCCAAAATCAGCAAGAACTCGCCCGCCGGCACGTTTGGCACCACGCCGATGTCCAACGATTCGTTCGTTGCCGTGTGGGCGCGCCAGAGCGGCGAAGAGCTGTACACGGATGACGGAAAGAAGATGGGCATCAGCGAGGGCACCCTCGCCAAGTGGTTCGAGTTGAACAAGGAGCTCATGGATACCGGCGGCGCGCCTTCCGCTTCGCAGACCGTCGAAGACGGCTCCGCCCAGCCGGAACTGACGCTCATGGGCCAGGGCAAGCAGGCCATGAAAGTCTCCTGGAGCAACCAGATGACCTCATACTCGGGTGCTCCGCTGACCATGGTGAAGCTCCCCGGCGAGAGCAAGCAGCCGGGGACCTGGCTGCGGTCCTCCATGGAATACGCCATCTCGGCCAAGTCGGCCCAGTCCAAGGAAGCTGCGCTCTTCATCAACTACCTGGTGAACAACATGGACGCCGCCAGCAAGATCAAGAGCGACCGCGGCATGCCCGCCAACACCGAGCTGAAGGCCGGCATCACCCCCCTGCTGAAGGAAACGCAGCAAAAGGAAGCCGGCTACCTGGACCGCATTGCCGAGCTCAACGTCCAGCCGCCCAAGCCGTTCCCGGCTGGTTCCTCCTCAACGCTGGAAGTTTTGAACCGATACAACACCGATGTACTCTTCGGAAAGATTTCACCGCAGGATGCGGCGAAGGGCGTCATCAGCGAGGTCAATTCAAACCTGGGCTAAGCCCGGTACCGGCCGCGGTCAGCCAGACCGCGGCCGGTTCGTCTTCACCCAACGGCATTACAGCAGACAGGAGGGATGCCAGTGGCAGCCGGTACAAAGGATTCCAGGCCCAGCGCCATCGCCGGCTATGAGGACTGGCCTGCCTATGTCCGCGATCATCCGCGGTACTCGGCCGCCACCCCCGCCGCCCAGGACCTTGCGGATGCACTGGGGGTCCCCGGTGCGTCCGGCCGGCCGGACGTCACGGTGCATTGGGAGGTAACGCACGACGACGTCACCACCTCCCAGCTCAGCTGGCAGTTGGGCTTCGGCCCGCGGACCACGGGCTGGCTGGCGCGTCCGGCCGGAAGTACGGAGGCCCTGCCCGGCGTCCTGGCCCTGCACTGCCACGGCGGGAACAAGTTCGGCGGCGCGGACCGGCTGGTGGATCTCCCTGACAGCCACCCGTCCGCTGCCGCCGCCCGTGCAGGCCACTATGACGGCCGGGCTCTCGCCTCCGAAACCGCCCGCCAGGGCTTCGCCGTGCTGGCCCATGACTCCTTCGCCTGGGGCAGCCGCCGCTTCGACCTCTCAACCCCGCCCTGGCGCACCGCTTCCGCGCTTGAGGCGCGGCGGGCACAATGGCGGGAGGACGGCGTCGTACCTTCCGAATCGGACCACTACAACGCGGCCGCCGGGTTCCATGAGGACACCGTGGCCAAGACCGCCGGACTGCTGGGCACCAGCCTCGCCGGCATGGTGGCCCACGACGACCTTGCGGCCCTGGACATCCTCGCCCACCTCCCCGGCGTCGATGCGGACCGCCTGGGCTGCGTCGGCTTTTCCGGCGGCGGCGGCCGGTCCCTGACCCTCGCCGTCCTGAGTCCCCGCATCCGCGCCTCGGTGGTGACCTGCATGATGACCACCTTCGAATCCCTGCTGCCCGCCTACCTGGACGCCCACTCCTGGCTTTTGCAGACTCCGGGCCTGTGGAAGCTGGGCGACTGGCCGGAACTCACGGGCCGCTCCGCCGCCCGGTTCCTGGTGCAGTACGCGCTGGCCGACGAACTCTTCCCGGAAATCGGCATGCGCCAGGCCCACCAAATCTTGGAGGCCCTGAACGCCGGCGGCCGCTACACCGGAAGTTTCTGGCCCGGCGGGCACGTCTTCACTGCGGCCATGCAGGATGAAGCCATCGGCTTCCTGGCCGCGTCCCTTGCCTTTCCAGCATCACCCGCCACCGCCTCCTGACCACCCCGACCCCACAAGGACCCCTTGATGATTTCGCACTCCGCCACCGCGGAACCCGGCAGCCGCCCCGAGCACCGTTCCGCTGCCGGCACCGCAGTCCCCCGCATTGCCCTGGTGGGCGTCCACGGTTTCGGTGAACGCCACCTTGCCAACCTCGCCCGGCTGGAAGAGGCAGGGGCACTGGAGCTCGTGGCCGTCGCCGATCCCAACCCGCCGGCGCCCGGCCGGCTCAAGGAAACGGTGGCTGTCTTCCCGGACCTCAACAGCCTCCTTGCAGCGCAGGCAACTGCCGACGCCCCCGCGGACATCGCCATCCTCGCCACCCCCATCCAGACCCACGCGCCGCTGGCCACTGCCGCACTGGCAGCCGGGCTGGATGTGTACGTGGAGAAGCCTCCCGTGGCGTCCCTGGCCCAGTTCAACGATGTTCTGGCCGCGGCAGAGGCCTCGGGCCGGCTGGTTCAGGTGGGCTTCCAAAGCCTGGGTTCGCATGCCCTCCCGGCCATCAGGACCCTCGTGGAGTCCGGCGGCATCGGCACGGTGCTGGGCCTCAGCGCCAGCGGCCGCTGGGTGCGGACCAAGGCCTACTTCAAGCGCTCCCGGTGGGCCGGCAAGCGCAGCCTGGAAGGCATCGACGTGGTGGACGGCGTAGCCACCAACGCTCTGGCCCACGCCGTAGCCACCGCCCTGCACATGGCCGGGGCGCACACCCTGGCCGATGTCGCCTCCGTGGAAACAGACCTTTACCGCGCGCACGAAACCGAGAGCGACGATACGTCGGTGATCCGCGTCCGGACCGCCCACGGCACCACGCTGCTGTGCACCCTCACCCTGTGCGCCCCTGCGCAGGTAAACCCGTCCGTCACCGTCCACGGCACCCGCGGCGAGATCACCTTCTTCTACACCGAGGACGAGGTAGTGGTCAGCACGCCCGACGGCGAGCGCCGGGAGAAGTACGGCCGCACCGACCTGCTGGAAAACCTGCTCGAAGCCCGTTCCACCCGAAGCCCGCTCCTGTCCTCAGTGGCGGACACGGGCGCGTTCACCTCGGTCCTCGAAGCCATCCGCACGTCACCTGCGCCGGAGCCGATTGGTTCCGCGCACATCACATGGGAGGGCGACGGCGACGACGCCCACCCCGTGGTGCACGGCATCGCGGGACTCTTCGACCGTGCTGCCAAGGCTCAGGCCACCTTCGCCGAACTCGGCGTTCCCTGGGCGCGGCAGCTTCCGCCCGTCCGGACCCTGACCGTGGACGGGCACCCCGTGGCCGACTACCAGGACGGCAGCCACATCCGTGCAGTCTCCTCGCCGCGCCCCTACCTGCACCCCGTCCGCACCCTGGCCGGGACCGTGGTGACGGACCACCAGCCGTTGGACCATGTGTGGCACCTCGGCGCCGGCGTGGCCCTGCAGGATGTGGACGGCGTCAATTTCTGGGGCGGACGCACTTACACCCGGGAAGCCGGGCAGTACGTCTGGCGGCCCGACCACGGCAGCATCGCCGTCACCGGCACGGACGCAGGGCAGGAAGGCCGGCTTGAGGAACACCTGAGCTGGAACGGGCCCGACGGCGGCCCGGTCCTCGTAGAGGAGCGCCGCTGGAGCTGGACGGGAGTCAGCGCCTCGGCCTGGCGCCTGACCCTCGACTTCGCCCTTTCCCCCGCCGGGGAGCAGCCGGTCAGCCTGGGCAGCCCCGGTTCCAATGGCCGCTTCGAGGGCGGGTACGGCGGATTCTTCTGGCGGCTCCCGGAATGCGGCGGCGCAAATGTCTGGTCACCGGCCGGAACCGGTGAAGCAGGGGTCCACGGCGCGGCGTCCAGGTGGCTTGCCTGGACGGGAACCTTCGGTGCGGGAACGGACGGGGCCGGCGATGCCACCCTTGTTTTCATTGCCCCGGAATCCTCCACCGATCCCTGGTTCGTCCGGGTGGACGGCTACCCCGGAGTGGGCCAGTCCCTCGCCTGGGACTCGCCTGTTATCGCAGAACCCGGCAGCCCCGTGCGCCGGAGCATTTCCGTCCTGGTGGCCGACGGCATCCTGGGCACAACCGACATCGAAGCACTGATCACTCAACAGGGGGACCTCTCATGACCCAGACAACAGCTGCACCGCCGCAGGCTGTCCGCACTGCCCCGGCCTCGGTCCGGGACCGCGCGGTGAAGCGCCGGCGGGTGCTGGACATCCTGGACGCATCGGGCAAGGACGCCCTGCTCCTCACCACCCACACAGCCCTGACCTGGTACCTGGACGGCAGCCGCGTGCACATCAGCCTCGCCGGTGATCCCATCGCCGCGCTGCTGGTGGACCGCTCCGGCGACCACCTGGTGACGTTCAACAACGAAGCCGGACGCATCGCGGCAGAGGAACTGCCCGAAGGCGTGGCCCTCCACAGCGTGCCCTGGTACGGGAACCTCCACCAGGCCGCGGCCGCCGTCGGAAGCGTTCCCGGCGGGTCCCTCCTGGCCGAAGCCGACGCCGCCACCGAGCTGCGGGCGGCACGCCAGCAGCTGCTCCCGGCCGAGAGCGGCCGCTACGCCCGGCTGAGCGCCGACGTCGCCGCCATCATGACCGATGTGCTGTCCCCGGCACGCCCCGAGACCACGGAGTTCGAGCTGGCGTCGGCGCTGGCCGCCCGGGTGGTGGCCGCCGGCGCTGAGCCCCTGGTGCTGCTGTGCAACGGCAGCGGCCGCAGCGGGTTCCGGCACCCGCTGGCCACGCACGCGCCACTGGGCCGCCGCGCCATGGCGGTCATCTGCGCACGCCGCGACGGCCTGGTTGCCAACATCACCCGCTGGGTAAGGTTCGACGCTGGCACCCCCGAAGAGCGCGACGCAGAGGCCCGCATCGCGGCAGTGGAGGCGGACATTTTCGACGCGACGGTTCCCGGTGCCCGGCTGGACCGCATCTTCACCGAGATCCAGGCCGCCTACACCCGGCACGGCTTCGGCGCCGACCAGTGGGAACAGCACCACCAGGGCGGCCCGGCCGGCTACGCAGGCCGCGATCCCCGGGTCACCGCCGCAGCCACGGACACTGTGGTTCCCGGCCAGGCCTTCACGTGGAACCCATCCGGCCCGGGCGTCAAGATCGAAGACACCGTGCAGCTCACGGAGAACGGGCTCCAGGTCCTGACTGTCGATCCCCGCTGGCCCGCTACCACCGTGAACGGGCTGGACCGGCCCGCGACGCTGCAGCTCTAAGGGCAGCACGCCCTCTGGCAGACCGGGCAATCCAGCCAGACAAGGGCAAACAAGGGCAAACAAAAAACCCCGGGACCGCGGTCCCGGGGTTTTTGTTGTTTGGCTACGGAAGCACCAGTTCACCGTTCACGCGGCGCGGAATGCCCAGCGGGTTATCCTCACGCAGGGCGGGGTGGAGCACTGTTTCCGGGGCGTCCTGGTAGGCGACGGGTCGCTGGAAGCGGCGGACCGCCGTCGCACCCACCGAGGTGAAGAGGGATGTGGTGGCCGGGTACGGGCCACCGTGCTGCTGGGCCCAGTTCACGGCTACACCCGTGGGCCAGCCTTCGAACAGGACACGGCCGGCGAGCCCGGAAAGCTGCTCCACCAGGGCAGAGATCTCCTCGCCGGGCTGGGCCTGGAGTGTGGCGGTCAGGCTGCCCGGCACCTTGGCCAGGACCGCTGACAGTTCCTCCTGGTCCGTGTACTCGATCAGCATGGTGGTGGGGCCGAAGCACTCCTCCAGCAGCTGCTCCGGGCGTTCCAGCACCTTCGCTGCCGTGGTGGAGAAGACCACCGGCGCCGCTCCGTTGGCCGCGGCGTCCTGGTCCACCGTGCCACCCACCACGTCCACGCCGTCCACCGACGCAAAGCTGCGCAGGCCGTCCGGGTAGGCCTCGGCGATGCGGCTGGTGAGCATGCCGTGGGCCGGTTTGTCCTTGCTGGCCTCGGCCACGTCCGCGGCGAAGGACGTTCCGGCCGGGATGAACACCAGGCCCGGCTTGGTGCAGAACTGTCCGGCGCCCAGGGTGAAGGAGCCCGCCAGCCCTGTGGCGAGTGCATTGGAGCGTTCCTTCAGTGCAGCGGCCGTGATGACCACCGGGTTGAGGCTGCCCAGCTCGCCGTAGAAGGGAATGGGATCCGGACGGGACGTGGCGAGGTCGAACAGGGCCCGGCCGCCGGGGATGGAGCCGGTAAAGCCGACGGCCTTGATGGCTGGGTCCTGCACCAGTGCTGTCCCTGCTTCGCGGCCGCTGACCAGGGCAAAAAGGCCTTCCGGTGCGCCGGCGCCGCGGAGTGCGTCAGCGACGATTTCCGCCGTCCGTTCCGAAAGCCGTACGTGCCCGGAGTGGGCCTTGACGATGACGGAGCAGCCAACAGCCAGGGCCGAGGCAGTGTCGCCGCCGGCAACGGAGAAGGCGAACGGGAAGTTCGACGCCGAGAATACGGCCACGGGGCCGATGGGCTTCAGGATGCGGCGCAGGTCGGGCTTCGGCGGGGTGGAGGACGGGTCCGAGTGGTCGATGATTGCCTCGAGGTAGGAGCCCTCGGTGATGACGCGCGCGAACAGGCGCAGCTGGCCGGTGGTGCGGGCCACCTCCCCGGTCAGCCGGGCGGAGCCCAGGCTGGTCTCGGAATCGGCGATCTCCACCAGTTCCGCGGCGTTCGCGTCCAGGGCGTCGGCCACCGCATTCAGCCAGCCGGCCCGCTCGGCGTCGGAGGCCGCTGCCGACGTGCGGGCGGCCTCGGTAGCCGCCGCGGTCAGCTCGGACAGGGAAAGCGTTGCAGTTGTCACGTCAGGTACCTGTTCTGTTTATGTACGTTTTTCGTTACAGTGCGTTGTTGCTGTGTGCTCACACAACATCCCGGAAGCGGAAGCCCAGTCCGGGCCGGTCCGCCAGGGTGACCCTGCTGTTGCTGAACCGGACCGGCGACGGCCCGTCCAGGATGCCCAGCTGCTCGAAGGACGCCTCTTCGACGTCCTCCACCAGCGTGGGCTCCGCCAGGGTCAGCGCCAGCTGCCCGGACAGTTCCGGCAGCAGGTGCGGCATCACCTTGATGCTGTTGGTCCGTGCCAGCTCCACGATCCGCCGGAACGGGGTGATCCCGCCAACCCGGATGATGTTGGGCTGGATGATGTCCACCGCCTCCGCCTCAATGAAATCGCGGAACCGGTAGATGGTGTGCAGGTTTTCGCCGAGGGCGATGGGCACCGGTGAGTGCTTCCGCAGCCGGCGGTAGGCCCAGAGGTCGTCCGCCCGGAGGGGTTCCTCCAGCCAGTCCAGCCCGTATTCGGAGAGCACCTCCAGTGCCCGGAAGGTGGTGGGCAGGTCCCACCGCTGGTTGGCATCGATCATGAGCCGGCGGTCCGGTCCCAGGACGGAACGGACGGCGGCCACGCGCTCAGCATCCTCGCGGAGGTCCGGTTTGCCCACCTTGATCTTCACTGCCTGGTGGCCGGCGGCCACCCAGCGTTCGGTTTGGGCTACCAGTTCGTCAAGGGTGTAGTGCAGGTTGACCCCTGATCCGTAGACTTCGGCGGACTCCTGCCGCTGGCCGATCAAGCCGGTCACCGAGGTGCCGGCGTTGCGCGCCTGCAGGTCCCACAGTGCAAGGTCGAGTCCGGCCATTGCGATGGTGGTCAGCCCCCCGCCGCCGGCCTCATGCAGCCGCTTCCACACCGCGTCCCACACCGTTTCCGGGTTGGCCGTCAGGCCGGTGACAAACGGGGCGATGTCGTAGTCCAGCAGCGCCTTGACCGCCTGCGGGCCAATGGTGGGGGTCCAGGAAAAACCGAGCCCCGCGCCGCCGTCGTCCGTGTGGATCTCCGTGGCGATCACGTGGTTCTCCGGCGCCTCCGCACCCCAGTGCCGGCGGAGCGGGACGGTCAGGAGCCGGGTGGTCAGCCCGGTGATCCGGGGAACGGTGCGGACGGCAACGGCTGCGGGGGCACTCATCAGCCGGCCAGCTCGTAACCCCTGGCCAGGATGGCCTTGAGCTCCACCAGCTGTTCCTCGGTGGGGTCCACCAGCGGCGGACGGACCGGGCCCACGGGCAGGCCGCCCAGGCGCAGGCCCGCCTTGATCAGCGAGACACCGAAGCCGGGGGTCTGGTCGCGCAGGCGGACCAGGGGCGCGTAGAAGCCTTCGAGCAGCGCGTTGCGCCGGTCCTCGTCACCGGAGACGTAGGCGTCATAGTAGGCTTTGGCGATCTCCGGTGCCATGGCGAACGCCGCCGAGGAGTAGAGCGGAATGCCCAGGCCTCGGTACGCGCCCTGGGTGAGTTCGGCGGTGAGCAGGCCGTTGAAGAAGGCGAAATCCTCGCGGCCGGTTGCCTTGACGGCGGACACGATTTCCTGGGCCAGGCCCACATCGCCCAGTCCGTCCTTGAAGCCGACCACCTTGGGGTTGGCGGCCAGGCGCACCATGGAGGCGGCCGTGAACTTGGCGTTGCCGCGGTGGTAGACGATCACCGGCAGGCTGCTCGCGTCGGCGACGGCCTCGATGTAGGCCACCAGTCCGTCGGTGGGGCCGGTGACCAGGTAGGGCGGCAGGACCAGGAGGGCGTCGGCACCTGCTTCCTCGGCTGCCTTGGCGGCGGCGAGGGCGTGGCCCAGCGGCCCGCCAGCACCGGCAACCACCGGAACCTGGCCTGCCACGACATCGACGGCGGCCGTCACCACGGTGCGGACCTCCTCGATACTGAGGGCGTGGAATTCGCCGGTGCCGCAAGCGGGGAAAACGCCGCCCGGGCCGAACGGGAGCCGTGAAGCAATGTGCTCCTTGAGCAGGTCCACGTCGACGGCGCCTTCGGCCGTGAACGGAGTGACGGGGAAGAAGAGTACGCCGTCGAATTTCATGATGTCTCCTTGGTTCCGCTGCCGGCGGTCACCAGCGCGGAGGTCTCGTCGTTGAGGGTTTGGTGGGACTTGAGTTCAGTGCGCCAGCTGCGCTTGGGCTGCCAGCCCAGCAGTTCCTGCGCCTTGGCGATGGAGAAGGCGGGACTGGCGCCGGTGAGGCCGCCGCTGATGGCGTCGCTGCCGGGCAGGAACCGGGGCATGAGTTCTGCCAAAGGCTCGGTGGCCAGGGCATCGGCTGCGCCCACAAAGAAGGTCTCGCCGTTCGGTATCGACTCCATCCTGTCCAGCAGCAGGTCCAGGAACTCCGCCACATCACGGGCGTCCACGTAGTTGAACAGGGCCGGCGCGGACAGTGCGGGATCGGCAAGCCGCTCGGCAAGGGTGTGGCCCTGCTGGGTGGGAGCGCCGTCCCATTCCTCAGGGGAAATCACGAAGCAGGGGCGGAACGCCGCGTAACGGATCCTGTCCCCTTGGGCTGCGGCGAACATCTGGACTGTCTGCTCCGCGATGAGCTTGGACAGGGCATAGGCGTTCCACGGCTTGGCCGGCGTGCGCTCATCCAGCGGGAACGACGGCGGGAGCCAGCCCGCCGGCGAACCGTAGCCGAGCACCGTGGGGCTGCTGGCGGTGATGATTTTCGGCACGCCCAGCTCCGTCGCGGCGCTGATGACGGCGAAGGCTAGCCGCGTGTTCGTGGCAAAAATGACGTCCTCGGGTGCGCTGAAAGGCACGGCGATCGCGGCGAGGTGGATGACGGCGTCGGGCCTGGCGTCCCGGAGGAGGCGAAGGGCCTCCCCCGGTGCCAGCAGATCCGCGGTTGCCTGTTCAACGCCCGCCGGCAGCAGCCCGGCCGGCAGGGCGTCGCGGTCCACCGAGATGACGTGGTGGCCGGCTTCGGCGAGCCCCGCCACCACACTGCGTCCCAGCCGGCCGGAGCCGCCGGTGACAAAGATCCTGCTCATGGTTGTTCCTTAGGGTCCGGTGATCGTGGGTGCGGGCATCAGGGGGCGCGCCGGAGGTCGACGCCGAGGTCCAGGTCCTCGATGCGCACGGGCAGTGATGATTCGAGCGAACGGTTGCCGGCGATGCCGACGGAGACGGAGCGGAGGCCGTCCAGGTAGCCGGAGGGCCGGCCCAGCGGGTCGTCGCCGGGGCCGTTGAACAGGTCGGAGAGCAGGAGCGCGTCGCCGCCGCCGTGGCCGCCTTCACCGTTGACGATGGGCACCTCGTAGGCAGGCTCCCAGTGGCGCTGGACCACCAGGCGTTCACCGTTGCGGCGGACGGCGTCCTCTTCCTCGACAGGTGTGGCGCTGGGATCCACAACGGTCTTCTTGTCCGTGCTGTGCAGGACGGCGGCGCGTTCCACCACCTCGAGTTCGGCGCGGCCTTCGGTGCCGTTGACCGCCACGCGGTAGCCCTCCCAGGGGCTGTGGGCGTTCAGGGAGTAGCTCAGGCGGGGGCCACCCTGGTATTCCACCACCAGTGCCAGGTTGTCCTCGATGGTGATGCCGCCGGTGAAAACGTCCTGGTCGCGGCGGTAGCCGTCGTAATGCTCGTTGTCCAGGAAGAGGGCCTTGAGCCGCTCATCCTCGCGCAGGTCGAGGGCGAACGGATCGCGTTCGCCGGCGGGGGTGTCCGCAGCAGGGGTGCCGCGCTCCGGGCGGGCGCCGAGTCCCCGTTCAGCCGCGTTCGTGTCGCCGTAGAACTTCAGGCCGCCGGACGCGAACACGCGCTCCGGGACGTCGTCGATCCACCAGTTGACCAGGTCGAAGTGGTGGGAGGCTTTGTGGATGAGCAGGCCGCCGGAGTTCTTCTTTTCCCGGTGCCAGCGGCGGAAGTAGTCGGCGCCGTGGACGGTGTCCAGGACCCAGCTGAAGTCAATGGAGGTGACCTTGCCGATCACGCCGCTCTGGATGATTTCCTTGAGGGCGCTGTTGCGGGGCGAGTAGCGGTAGTTGAAGGTGACAACCACGTTGCGCCCGGTCTCCTGCACGGCCTGGGTGATGCGGCGGCAGCCTTCGGCGTCAATGGTGAGCGGTTTTTCGACGACGACGTCGGCGCCGGCGCGCAGCCCCTCCACAATGAAGTCGGCGTGCGTGTAGTCCGGCGTGGTGACCACTACGCGGTCAATACTGTTGGCCTGGACGAAGGCCGTCAGGTCCTGGGGGTCGAACGAGGCGATGGGTCCCGGGGCGCCGAGTTCCTGGATCAGCTTCTGGTAGAACTCCACCCGGCCGGGGTTGACGTCGGAGAAGGCCACGAGCTCCGCGGTGTCGGCGTGCTTGCCGAAGATGGCGCGGATGTACATCTCGGAGCGTCCGCCGGTACCGATCAGGGCAAAGCGGGCCTTGCTGCCGTTTCCGGGGTGCGCTCCGGTTGCCACTGCTGGACTCGATTCGGCTGTGTTGACCATGGGGTCCCTTTCGAAGACTGGTGCCCGGCCTGGTGGGTGATCCGGGGAGGTGGCGCCGGCGCACTGCAGCACCGCTGAGAAAGCGTTTTCTCGGTTCGCTATATGATTTGTATCAACAGCAACCTGCTTCCGTCAACCATTATGGGCACTGGGAGAAAGCGTTTTCTACCCGCGTCGTGTTCGGTCGATCCCGGAAAAGCGGGAAAAGCGTGGGAAAACACAGGAAAACAATAGAAATCGCTTTCCCATCGCGTTATATGCTGTCTCTCAACACACCGCCATCAGGCGGCCGGAAGCTGCTGCAGCGCTGGCAATCCGGCCCGGGACCTGAAGTCCGTGGCGCTAGGAAAGGTTCCCTATGGTCAGGAAATCGGCAACGGGCCGAATCGGCATCGCGGATGTCGCCGTGAAAGCGGGCGTCTCGCACGCCACGGTTTCCCGCGTCATGAACGGCAACTACACGGTGGACCCGGAAATTGCCTCCCGCGTCCGCGCGGCGGCGGCCGAGCTGAAGTACCAGCCCAACCCCGTCGGGCGCAGCCTGGCGCTGGGCAAGACGGATACCATCGGGATTGTTGTGCCGGACCTGGCCAACCCCACCTTCCAAGCGATCCTGCGCGGGCTGAGCCGCGCCGCCGCCCAGGACGGTTACCGCGTTCTGATTGCCGACTCCTTCGAGGTCTCCAGCGAGGAGGCCATCCTGGCAGGCGAGGCACGCCGCCGCTGCGACGGCCTTGTCCTCTGCGCACCCCGCATGACGGACGCCGAGCTCGAAGAGATCGCGCCGTCCCTGCACCCGCTGGTGCTGATCAACCGCACCACCGCCACAGCGGGCGTTCCCAGCCTGGTGGTGGACTACGGGCAAGGCGTCCAGGATCTCGCCGAACACCTGGTGGAACTGGGCCACACCCGGCTGGCCTTCCTCGCAGGGCCGCCGCGCAGCGCCTCCAACGGCATGCGACTGCAGGGACTGGAAACCTTTAAGGCCGCCCACCCGCACGTGGACGTCACCATGCTTGAAGGCGGCTCGGACTTCGATACCGGCCACGAGGCCGTGGATGCGGTCATGGAATCAGGTGCCACGGGCATCCTGGCCTTCAACGACCTCGTGGCCATGGGGCTCATGAGCGGCCTGCATGAACGCGGCATCAATGTCCCCGGCGACATGTCCGTCACCGGTTTCGATGACATTCCTTTTGCCAAATACACGACGCCGGCCCTCACCACCGCCGCGGTGCCCATTACGGAGCTGGGCGAGCAGGCCTGGCGCCAGCTCCGGGCCCTCATCCGCAAAGAGGAGAATGACGCCCCGGGCAGCAGGTACCAGCCGCGGCTTGAAGTCCGTTCCAGCAGCGGCCCCGCCAGGGCAGCGCGGACCGCCGTCCACGGCTGAGCGGGATCACCGGCCCGGAGCCAGTCCGGCTTCCTGGTAGAACCCCTCAATGTGGGAAGCCACCAGCCGCGCCGCGGTCCCGCCGTCGCCCGCCCTGATGGCGGCAAGGATGTCCCGGTGCTCTGTGCGCAGCCTGCATGCTGTGGCTTCCCAGTCCGGCAGGTTGGCGGTGAGATCGGCCGCGTACCCCTGGATCGATTCCCGCAGCGAACCCATCATGGCACTGACCACCGCGTTTCCCGCGGCGTCGGCAAGCGCCAGGTGGAACCGCACGTCGAGGGCCAGGAAGTCACTGACGGGCATGCCTTCCTCCGCCATGGCCTCCACCAGCGCCGCAGCCTCGTCCAGCACCGGCGCGTCCGGGACCGCGTTGGCGGCGGCCCAGGATTCCAGCAGCACGCGCGTCTCCACGATGTCCGCCACCGGCAGGTGCCGGGTTGCCACGTGCAGCCGCAGCGCCGAGCCGAGTGCCGCCGTGGGGTCCGAAATCACCAGGGTGCCCGCTTCCGGGCCTGATCCCACGCCGGCCCGCACCACACCCATGGCCTCCAGGACCCGGATGGCTTCGCGCACCGATGTCCGCGAGACGTTCAGTTGCTCGGCGAGGCTGCGCTCGGCCGGCAGCCTGCCGCCCACGGCAAGCCTTCCGGCTGAGAGTTCATTCTCGATCCAGTGCAGGACCAACTGGTGGGTACGCATGGATGAATAGTACTTGATGTGGTTAGACCACAGCGTCTAGAGTGTGGTTAGACCACAGGAGGACGACATGACCCACACCATCCAGCCCAACAATCCGGAGGCCACCCCGGCACCGGATGCCACGGACATTCCCGCAGCCCAGGCACCTGCCGGCTCTCCGACGTCCGCTTCTGCCGGTTCCGCGTCCGCTGCGGTGCCTGCGGCACTGCGCCGCCGCGTTCCCAAGTACTCGGACCTGGCCCCGCTCATGCAGTTCAAGAAGCCGGACTTCAGCAGGGACGCCCGGCTCAAGCGGGCCAGCACCATCTGGGAACTCCGCGACATCGCCAAGCGCCGCACCCCGCAGGCGCCCTTCGATTACACCGACGGCGCGGCCGAAGGGGAAATCACCCTCCGCCGCGCCCGCCAGGCCTTCCTGGACATCGAATTCCGGCCGGGCATCCTGCGAAACGTGTCCGCCATCGACCTCAGCACGGACATCCTGGGCAGGCCGTCCCGCCTCCCGGTGGGCATCGCCCCCACCGGCTTCACGCGGATGATGCAGTCCGAGGGCGAATACGCCGGTTCCCAGGCGGCCGAAGCCGCCGGTATCCCCTACACCCTGTCCACCATGGGCACGGCCTCCATCGAGGACGTGGCGGCTGCAGCGCCGAACGGCCGCAACTGGTTCCAGCTCTACCTGTGGACGGACCGGGACCGGTCGCTGGAACTCATCGAACGCGCCGCCAAAGCCGGAAACGACACCCTGATGGTCACCGTGGACACCGCCGTGGCCGGGGCCCGCCTGCGGGACGTCCGCAACGGCATGACCATCCCGCCGGCACTGACCCTGAAGACCGTCCTGGACGCCTCCTACCGGCCCGCCTGGTGGTTCAACTTCCTCACGCATGAGCCGCTGACCTTCGCCTCACTGTCCCGCTACACCGGCACCGTTGCCGACCTGATCAATTCCATGTTCGACCCCACGCTCACGTTCGAGGACCTTGACTGGCTCAGGGAAACCTGGAAGGGCAAGCTGGTAGTCAAGGGCATCCAGACCGTGGAGGACGCCCGCCGCGTGGTGGACCACGGCGCCGATGGGGTGGTCCTGTCCAACCACGGCGGCCGGCAACTGGACCGGGCCCCCATCCCGTTCCACCTGCTCCCGGAGGTCAAGCAGGCCTTCACCGCCGACAACTCGGACGCGGCCATCATGCTGGACACCGGCATCATGAGCGGCGCGGACATCGTGGCCGCACTGGCCCTGGGCGCCGATTTCACGCTGATCGGCCGGGCCTACCTCTACGGCCTGATGGCCGGCGGCCGGGCCGGGGTGGACCGCACGCTGCAGATCCTGGAGAAGGACATGGCCCGCACCATGGCGCTGCTCGGCGTCAGCCGGATCGCCGACCTGACGCCGGAGCACGTCCGGCTGCTGGGGAAGTAGGCCCTACTTCTTGCGTCCGAACTTCGGCAGGTTGGGGAGGTTGGCCAGCAGGTCGGCGGCCCGGGTTGCGGCACGCCCCACGGACCTGCCGATCTGCTGCGGAACGCTGTCATCGCTGAGCGGTGCGGAGGTACCGCCCGGGATGACGACGGCGGGACTCAGCTCAGCGCCCTCCCGTTCCAGGACGTCAGCGGACACGGCGCCGGCAGGGACTGCTTCGGGCGTCCCCTCGCCAACGGTGGCTGGTTTGGCGGCAGCCGATTCGGCGGCAGCAGATTTAGCCGGGACAGATTCAGCGGCGGCAGGTTCCGGGGCAGCTGTGGCCGCGGCCGGCTTGTCCGCGGTCGGCTTGTCCGCGGCAGGGCCGGCGGGCTTAGTGTTGGCTGTAGCTTCAGTCGCGGTGGCGGCTTCGGGCACCGCGGCGGGGGCACCGACGTCGAACATCCCAAGCCAGCTGGCCACGCCCTCAAGCGGTTTCCGGTTCAGCGCGTAGTAGCGCTTTTGTCCCTGCGCGCGCATGCTCACCAGTTGCGCCTCGCGCAGGACTTTCAGGTGCTTGGAAATCGTGGGCTGGCTTGCTGCCAGTTCTTCCACCAGTTCGCCCACGGCTTTGTCCCCGTTGCACAGCGAAATCAGGATCTCCCGCCGGGTTGATTCCGCAATGACGGCAAATACGTCGTCTGTCACCATGCCTCCCACCCTAACGACATATACGCCGAAAGGCATCAACTATTTCGGGCTCCAAAGGGAATGGGACGGAGGCCACGTCAGTCGAACCAGGGGTCCAGGCCATGCAGCGGAAAAACGGCCTTGCGGGTGGCCATCACGGTGCGGTCCACTGCGTCATTGGGGTCGAACCCGACCTCCCAGGAGCGCCACCACAGCTCAACATCGTCGCCCATCAGCTCCGGCGTGGTGGCACCGTATTTGGCTTCGACGTAGTCGCGCCAGTCCTGCGGCACCGGCGTGCGGAGGGGCACGGGCCGGCCCGCCGCGATGGCCACCAGGTGGCTCCAGGCGCGGGGCACCACGTCCACCACGTTGTATCCGCCGCCGCCGGTGGCGATCCAGCGTCCGCCACAGAATTGCGCGGCAAGGTTCCCGACGGCGGACGCGGCCTCACGCTGGCCGTCCACGCTGAGGTTGAGGTGCGTCAGCGGATCCGTCCGGTGCGAATCGCAGCCGTGCTGGCTGACAATTACCTCCGGCCCGAAGGCTGCCACCACTTGGGGAACCACCGCATAGAACGCCCGCAGCCACCCGGCATCCCCCGTTCCCGAGGGCAGGGCCACGTTCACTGCCGTCCCCTCGGCCTCCGGGCCGCCGATCTCGTTGGCGAAGCCTGTACCGGGGAAGAGGGTCATTCCCGATTCGTGCAGCGAGAGAGTCAGCACGCGGGGATCGTTCCAGAAGATGCTTTCCGTTCCATCGCCGTGATGGGCATCGACGTCGATGTACGCCACCTTGCGGACCCCGCCGTCGAGCAGCTTCTGCACGGCCAGCGCGGCGTCGTTGTAGATGCAGAACCCGCTGGCCCTGTCCCGGGCGGCGTGGTGCATGCCCCCGCCGAAGTTGACGGCATGCACGGCCGAGCCGTCGAGGATCCGGGAGGCCGCCAGCAGCGAGCCGCCCGCCAGGCGGGCGGCCGCCTCATGCATGCCGGCAAACGCGGGGTCATCCTCGGTGCCCAGGCCCCTCGATTCATCAGGGGTGGAAGGATCGGCGCTGACCTTCCGTACCGCTGCCACATAGTCCGCCGAGTGCACTGCTTCGAGTTCGCTGTCCGTTGCCACGCCCGGCGCTTCCACCGCCACGTGGTCCAGGTCGAACAGACCCAGGCTTGCCGCCAGGCGCGCGGTGAGCTCCATCCGCGCCGGCGCCATGGGGTGCCCGTGGCCAAAGTTGTACGCCGTCATGTCAGCGCCCCATGCCACCATCGTTGGCGGCGCGGGCTGGCGGAGGCCGGGCAGGTATGTCATCAATCACAGGCTACCTGAGCGCGGCACCCTGCCGGCCCGGCCATGACGCGGCCTTTAGTGGTTTACTACTGGGGGAAGCAGATTCGACCGAGGAAAAGCCACACATGACGCAAAGCCAGTCGAGGCCCCGGACCCCGGCCAGCTGGCACCCCCCAGCGCAGGAGCGGGAGGGCCTCTGGATCTTTACCCGGTTGCGCGACTTCATCGACGACATCGCCAACACTTCCCCTGCCCGGCTTGCCCTCAGCGCGTTCGCTGCGGTGTGCCTGGTGTTCACCTTCCTGCTGTCCCTTCCGGTGTCTTCTGCCTCAGGCACAGCCACTCCGCTGCACCAGGCCCTGTTCACGGCCGTCTCTGCAGTCTGTGTCACCGGGCTGACGGTGGTGTCCACCGCGGTCCACTGGTCCTTCTTCGGACAGCTGGTGATCCTGGTGGGCATCTTTATCGGTGGTTTGGGCACCCTCACCCTGGCCTCGCTCCTGGCGCTCATGGTCAGCAAGCGGCTCGGTGTGCGCGGCAAGATCATCGCCGCCGAGTCCATGAACAACGCAGGGCGCCTGGGCGAGGTGGGCACACTGCTCCGCATCGTCATCACCACGTCGGTGGTCATCGAAGGCATCCTCGCCCTGACCCTGATCCCGCGCTTCCTCACCCTCGGCGAGCCCTTCTGGCAGTCCGTGTGGCACGGCATCTTCTATGCCATTTCAGCGTTCAACAACGCCGGTTTTACCCCGCACTCGGACGGCATCGTGCCCTACGAGACGGATTTGTGGATCCTGATCCCGCTCATGGTGGGAGTCTTCCTGGGCAGCCTCGGCTTTCCGGTGGTGATGGTCCTTCAACAGAATGGGCTGAACTGGAAGAAATGGAACCTGCACACCAAGCTCACCATCCAGGTCTCCTTCATCCTCCTGGCCGCCGGAGCGTTCCTTTGGGCGCTGATGGAGTGGGACAACGCCCGCACCATCGGGCCCATGGGCTTCGGTGACAAGCTCACCCATTCGCTCTTCGCCTCCGTCATGACCCGATCAGGCGGCTTTAACCTGGTGGACCAGAACCACATGGAATCCACCACCAAACTGCTCACCGACGCGCTGATGTTCGCCGGCGGCGGCTCTGCGTCGACGGCGGGCGGCATCAAGGTCACCACCATTGCCGTCATGTTCCTGGCCATCATTGCCGAGGCGCGCGGCGACGCGGATGTAAAGGTGTACGGCCGAACCATTCCGCAGGGCACCATGCGGGTGGCCATTTCCGTGATCGTTGCCGGCGCCACGCTGGTTTCCGTCTCCGCTTTCCTGCTCCTGCAGATCAGCGGCGCGTCCCTGGACCGGGTACTGTTTGAGACGATTTCGGCGTTCGCCACCGTTGGCCTGAGCACCGGGCTCAGCGCCGAGGTGGCACCCGAGGGTGTCTACGTCCTTACTGCGCTCATGTTCGCCGGCCGCGTGGGCACCGTGACCCTCGCCGCCGCCCTTGCCCTGCGCCAGCGCAGCCAGCTGTACCACTACCCCGAAGAGAGGCCCATCATTGGCTAGTTCGTCAGAAGCTTCCCGGCGCCCCGCCCACAACGCGCCGGTGCTGGTTATCGGGCTGGGCCGCTTCGGCTCGTCCACGGCCGAGCAACTGGTCAAACAGGGCCGCGAGGTCCTGGCGATCGAGCGGGACCGGAGCCTGGTGCAGAAGTGGGCTCCGCTGCTGACGCATGTGGTGGAGGCGGACGCCACCAACATCGACGCCCTGCGCCAGCTCGGTGCGCAGGAGTTCAGCTCGGCAGTGGTGGGCGTGGGCACCTCCATCGAGTCCTCGGTGCTGATCACGGTGAACCTGGTGGACCTGGGCATCGAGCACCTGTGGGTGAAGGCCATTACGCCGTCCCACGGCAAGATCCTGACCCGGATCGGCGCCAACCATGTGATCTATCCGGAGGCGGACGCCGGTGTCCGTGCGGCGCACCTGGTGTCCGGCCGCATGCTCGACTTCATTGAATTCGACGACGACTTCGCCATCGTCAAGATGTACCCGCCGCGCGAAACGGTGGGCTTCACCCTGGATGAGTCGAAGGTGCGCTCGAAGTACGGCGTCACGATCGTCGGGGTGAAGTCCCCGGGCGAGGACTTCACCTACGCCCGCCCGGAGACCAAGGTTTCCTCCCGCGACATGCTCATCGTTTCAGGCCACGTGGACCTGCTGGAGCGGTTCGCAGCCCGCCCCTAGCCGAGCTGCCTGGTGATTTCCGCTGCCCGGTCCGCTGCAGCCCGCGCGCCGGCGGCGATGATGGACGGAATGCCCTGTTCATCAAAGGTGGCAATGGCGCGTTCGGTGGTGCCGTTGGGGCTGGTTACTGACTTGCGGAGCGCCGACGGATCCGCGCCGGGCTCTGCCAGCATGAAGCCGGCCCCCGCCACGGTCTCCCGTGCCAGCAGCACGGCGAGTTCGCGGTCCAGGCCGAGTTCCTCCCCTGCCGAGGCCATGGCCTCAGCCAGATAGAAAGCGTAGGCGGGGCCGGAACCGCTGATGGCCGAGAGCGCATCCACCTGTTCCTCGGGCACTTCGACGACGGTCCCCGCACCCTGGAAGAGGTCCTTTGCCTGTTGGAGCTGGCCGGGTGTGCAGTTGGTGCCGGGCGAGACGGAGATGACGCCCCGGCCCAGTTTCGCGGGGGTATTGGGCATGGTCCGGATGACGGGCTGCCCCGCCGGCAGTGAGGCTTCGAGCTGGGCAATGGAGACAGCTGCCGCCACGCTGACAACGATCGTGTCCGGGGTGAGCGCGGGGCTGATCTCCCGGGCCAGGTCCGCAATGCCCACCGGCTTGACTCCCAGGATCACGACGGCGGACCCCTTCGCGGCCTGCCGGTTGTTGTCCGGTTCCTCCTCGCCTGCGATCGCGGTGATGCCGTGGTACCGCTCGGCCAGCTCAGCGGCACGCTCGGCCCGTCGGACTGTTGCCACGATGTCTGCCGGGTTGGTGCCGGCTTCCACCAGGCCGCCGAGGATGGCTTCGTTCATGGACCCACAGCCAAGGAATGCGATTCGGTTGCTCATGGCTCCATCATTGCAGGCCGCCCCCATTCACAGGCAACTCCCATGTTCAGCGCAGGGAGCGCACAACTTGCGGTCCTACTGTAGTTATTACCTCATTGAGGGTGCGAGTGATGCGGCAGGCATGGGGATGCCTGCCAGGGCACCGGCGGTGGCAACAGGTTTTCCCCCATTTTCCTGTTGCCACCCCGGTGCTTCCGCTTTTAACCGGTCCTTTTAGAATGTGGGCTGTACGGCTTAGAAAGTGGGCTGCACGGCTGGCGGCGCGGCAATGTGCGGCGCAGGCTCCAGCGGCCCGTCGAACACCAGCTGGTCCAGCCGGCGCAGGATGAGTCCTTCACGAAGGGCCCACGGGCAGATCCGGAGTTTCTTGAACTTGAACAGCTCCAGGGCGGCCTCCGCCACCAAGGCACCGGCCAGGAGCTGGTGGGCCCTCGCCTCGGAGACGCCGGGCAGGTGCAGGCGGTCCTCGGCCTTCATGGCGGAAATGCGCTGCGCCCAGACGCCGAGGTCCGTGGCGTTCAGCTCCCGTTTGACGTAGGGGCCGGCGGCGCTGGGCGCCGCACCGGCAATGCGGGCCAGCGACCGGAAGGTCTTCGACGTTCCGGCCACCAGGTTGGCCCTGCCCAGGCCGTCGAACTCGCGGACGGCAGGCTTCAGCGTTGACCGGATGTACCGCCGCAGTTCCTTCACGCTCCTGGCTGAGGGTGGGTCCTCGGCCAGCCAGTCCCGGGTGAGCCTGCTGGCTCCCAGCGGCACCGAAGTTGCAACTTCGGGGAGTTCGTCCTGGCCGAAAGCCATTTCGAACGAGCCGCCGCCGATGTCCAGGTTCAGGATGGGCCCGGCGCCCCAGCCGTGCCAGCGCCTGACGGCAAAGAACGTCATGGACGCCTCTTCACTGCCGGTCAGTTCCTGGAGCGTCACAGTGGTCTCGTGCTTGACGCGCGCCAGGACCTCTGGGCCGTTGGTGGCCTCACGGATGGCCGAAGTACAGAAGGCCAGGAGGTCCTCGGCTTTGTGGCGGGCGGCGAACTCCCAGGCTTCCAGGACGAACTCGGTGAGCTCGTGCTGGCCCTCGTCGCTGATGCTGCCGTCCGGTTCCAGGTACTGCACCAGGGACAGCGGCCGTTTGTGCGAAGCGAACGGCAGTGGCCGCGCGCCGGGATGGGCATCCACCAGCAGGAGGTGGACAGTGTTGGACCCGATATCGAGGACGCCTAGCCGCATGGTGACATTATTGCTCGTCAGCGCGCTTGAAGTCGCGCTTGATGTTTGCCACGCCTTCCGGGTTGATCTCGAATCCGTAGGCTGCGCCTGGGTTGATCACCAGGCCAAGTTCCTCGCCAATGTTGGCGATGATGGCCGCGCCCTGGGTTCCCAGGACATTTGGCGCTGCTTCCAGGTACTGCTGGTCAACCCGGGTGGGGTGTGAGAAGACGGCCAGGACGGGGGCGCCCTCGGAATTGGCCAGGACCAGGGGCTCCACCTGTGAGTCCTCGCCCTCGATGCCGTCGGAGCTGATGATGTAGACCTCGCTGTTCAGGAACGACAGGATGACGTCCACTGGGTTCGCGTCAGGCTCGTTGCCCGTGGCGAGCTTCTCCTCGAGGTCGTTGAGCGGCGTGGGATCGGCGATTCCGGTCTGTTCAGTCATTCCCCTAGCCGATCACGATACGGTGGCCGGCGCAAACGCGCCGGCCCCGCTGCTACTTCTTGGCCGTAGCCTTCTTCTTGGCCGGCGCCTTGCGGGTGGCGGTCCGCTTGACCGGTCCCTTGGCGCGTTTCTCGGCGAGCAGTTCCACCGCCTGTTCGCGGGTGAGCTCCTCCAGCGAGGTGGCCCGCGGAACCGTGATGTTGGTGATGCCATCAGTGATGTAGGGGCCGAACCGGCCTTCCTTAACCACGATGTTCTTTTCCGACACCGGATCCGGACCGAACTCGGCCAGCGGCGGCACCGCGGCACGGGCACCGCGCTGCTTGGGCTGCGAGTAGATCTCCAGCGCCTGTTCGAGCGTGATGGTGAAGATTTCCTCTTCGGTCCCGATCGAGCGGGAGTCCGTCCCCTTCTTCAGGTACGGGCCGAACCGTCCGTTCTGGACGGTGATGAGGTTTCCTTCGGAGTCCTCCCCCAGTGCCCGGGGCAGGCTCATGAGCTGCAGCGCCTCGTCCAGGGTGACGGTCTCCACCGTCATCGACTTGAACAGCGATCCGGTGCGCGGCTTGGCCTTGACCGGCTTCTTTGGCGGCTTGGGCTTGCCGTTCTTGTAGAACTCCACCGGCTGGGCGGCGATCTGTTCCTCGGTCATCTCGGGAATGACCTCGGTGACGTAGGCGCCGTAGCGGCCGTTCTTGGCGACGACGGTGTGCCCCGGTGTGCGGATCAGCGCCGAGGACGCGTTCCTCCGGCGCGGCGGTCTCCATGAGTTCAACAGCCTTGGCAGCGGTGAGCTCGTCCGGGGCAAGGTCCTCCGGGACGTTGGCGCGCGGGGATTCGACGATCTCGCCGGTCTTGGGATCAACCGTGGCCGCGGAGCTCTCCAGGTAGGGGCCGAACTTGCCCACCCGCAGCGTGATCTGGTCGGTGATGGGAATGGAGTTGATTTCGCGGGCATCGATCTCACCGAGGTTGTTCACAATGCTCAGCAGGCCGGGGTCCGAGTCTTCACCGAAGTAGAAGTGCCGCAGCCAGGAGGTGCCGGCGGCCTGGCCGTTGGCGATCTTATCCAGGTCGCCTTCCATGTCCGCCGTGAATTCATA
The DNA here is from genome assembly GCF_026672455.1 of Pseudarthrobacter sp. SL88. Classification (NCBI taxonomy): domain Bacteria; kingdom Bacillati; phylum Actinomycetota; class Actinomycetes; order Micrococcales; family Micrococcaceae; genus Pseudarthrobacter; species Pseudarthrobacter sp. SL88. The sequence continues at coordinate 611,634 of NZ_JAPPRD010000001.1, read as the reverse complement.
GTCCACATAATCCGAGAAGTGCTGCTCGAGCAGGCGGATCACGGAGAAGGCGATCCAGCTGGGCACCAGCGCGGAGCCCTGCTTCCGGACGTAGCCGCGGTCCTGGATGGTGGAGATGGTGGAGGCGTAGGTTGAGGGGCGGCCGATGCCCTTCTTTTCCAGCTCAGCCGTCAGGGACGCTTCTGTGTAGCGCGGTGGCGGCGAGGTTTCGTGGCCCACTGCCACGATGTCGGAGGCCTTCAGCGAGTCGCCCTTGGCCACGTTGGGCAGGCGGCGGGCTTCGTCGGAGTCGTCGTCGCCGCGGCTTTCGTCCTTGCCCTCCTCGTAGGCGGCCAGGAATCCGGGGAACGTGATGACCGTGCCGGAGGCGCTGAACTCGGCGTCGCGGCCGGCAGCGTCGCCGCTGACAGCCACGGCACCCAGGCGGATGGTCGCCGTCGAGCCCTTGGCGTCCGCCATCTGCGAGGCGACGGTGCGCTTCCAGATCAGCTCGTAGAGGCGGAACTCGTCGCCGCGGAGCTGGGAGGCAACCTGGGCAGGGGTCCGGAAGGAGTCACCGGCGGGGCGGACGGCCTCGTGGGCTTCCTGCGCGTTGGCTGCCTTGTTGGTGTAGACGCGGGGGGAACCGGGAATGTATTCGGGACCGTAAAGCTCGGAGGCCTGGCGGCGGGCCGCCGTGACGGCTTCGTCACTCAGCGCCGACGAGTCGGTACGCATATAGGTGATGTAGCCGTTTTCATACAGCCGCTGGGCGATCTGCATGGTGCTCTTGGAGGAGAAACGCAGCTTACGGCCGGCCTCCTGCTGCAGCGTGGAGGTGGTGAACGGCGCGGCGGGGCGGCGGGTGTACGGCTTCGTCTCAACGGAGCGCACCGTGAAGGCGGCATCCTGCAGCCCGGCGGCCAGGGACGCGGCCAGCTCCTCGTCCAGGTGCGCCACGTTCTTGGACGTGAGGACGCCGTCGTCGTTGAAATCGCGGCCGGTGGCAACCTTGGCGCCGTCCACGGCGGCCAGCTTTGCTTTGAAGGTGGAAGCAGCGCCGGAATCCGCCCCGAACTGTCCGGTCAGGTCCCAGTACGACGCGGACTTGAAGGCCATGCGTTCGCGTTCGCGGTCCACCACCATGCGGGTGACCACGGACTGCACGCGGCCGGCCGAGAGGCCGCGGGCCACCTTGCGCCACAGCACGGGGGAAATTTCATAGCCGTAAAGGCGGTCCAGGATGCGGCGGGTCTCCTGGGCGTCCACCAGGTCCTGGTCCACGTCGCGCAGGTTGCCCATGGCACGCTGGATGGCTTCCTTGGTGATTTCACCAAACGTCATCCGGTACACGGGGACCTTGGGCTTGAGCACTTCCAGCAGGTGCCACGCGATGGCTTCGCCCTCGCGGTCCCCATCGGTTGCGAGATAGAGTTCGTCGGCGTCCTTGAGCGCGGCCTTGAGCTCAGTCACCTTTTTCTTCTTGTCCGGGGACACCACGTAGTAGGGCTTGAAGTCGTGGTCGATGTCCACGGCGAACTTGCCCACCGAGGTCTTCTTCAGTTCGGCGGGGAGCTCGGACGGCTGCGGCAGGTCCCGGATGTGACCGATGGAGGCCTCAACGATGAAGCCCTCGCCGAGGTACTTGGCGATGGTCTTGCTCTTGGCCGGAGACTCCACGATCACGAGTTTCTTGCCGGTTTTGGCCTTGCTTGGCACGGTGCTCCTACAGAAAAAGGTTGCTGGGGCAGATGAGCCCATACTGGCCTAGTTCACCATATTTTGGACAATCCTGCGCATTCATGTGGAAAACGGGGGGTACCAAAAGGGGCGCGGAGACCACAGGTGGAAGGTCAGTTTCCGGCCGGCAGGAGGAAGCCGTCGCGGACCAGGTTTTCGACGTCGGCCAGCAGCCTGCCGCGGAAGGAGCCCTCCCCGGAACCGTCGTCCCCGCTGCCCAGCAGCGCCTCAAGGGCTCCGGCAATCTGGCCGGCGGTCAAGTCGCCGTCGCACGCTGAGACGAACCCGGCGAGTTCGGTGCTGAGGAGGTTGGTGCGCCGCAGCCCGGCACCCTGCCGCAGCAGGATCACGCCCGGGTGCTCGGCGCCGGGCCGCTGGTGGCGTTCCTCCGTGACGTCGCCGGCCACCAGCAGGTACGTGTCAGCCACCGAGTGCGCCGCCAGCCAGTCGCTGCGTTCGACGGCGGCGCCCAGGTGGGGGCCGACTGGCTGCTCGATGGGGTAGCTGATTTCCTCGAACCGGCGCAGGACGGGCTGCCCGTCGGTAGTTTCTGCGGCCGGGCGCCGGAGCCACACCATGCCGAAGCCGATGCCTTCGACGTTCCGGGAGGCGAAGTCCGCAAGGTACGCCCCGTAGGCGTCGCGGTAGTGGTCACGGTCCCGGCCCTCGGAAGCGTCCTGCAGCCAGGTCTCCGCGTACTGTTCGGGGCTGACCTGCTCCCGCTGGATGAACCAGGCGTCGGTGCCGGTCCGCACCCATGACTGCGGCCGTTCGTGCCATTCGGTACCGGCCGCCACTTCCCAGTTCCCAAGCATCTGTGCCGTGCCGCCCGGTGCAAGCACGGTGGGCAGGTCCGCCACGAGGGAGGCAACGATTTCGTCTCCCGGCAGCCCGCCGTCGCGGTAGGTGAACTGGTCCACGGCGGCCTCGCCGGCGTGGCGCGGGGTGATGACGAACGGCGGGTTGGACACCACCAGGCCGAATTCCTCGCCCGCCACCGGCTCCAGGAGAGAGCCGAGCCGCAGGCTGACCCGGTCAGCCAGCCGGCCGGGATCGACCGAGAGGGCCTCGGCGTTGAGCAGGATGTTGAAGCGGGTGAAGGCCAGGGCACGTTCGGAAATATCGGTGGCCGTGACGTGCTCGCAGTGGTGCAGCAGATGGAAGGACTGTATTCCGCAGCCGGTTCCCAGGTCCAGGGCCCGTGCAGTGTGCCGGCGGACGGTGGTCTGCACCAGGGTGGTGGAAGCCTGCCCGATGCCCAGGACATGGTCATGCCGCAGGACGCCGGCCTGCTGGTGCGCGGCGAGGTCGCTGGCCACCCACAGTTCGGCGCCGCCGCTGCCGTCTTCATTCTTCTCCCAGCCGTAGGGCCGCAGGTCCGCTTTGGCGGACAGGCGGCCGGTCCCGGGTACGGGCTGCAGCAGCCCCAGCTCTTCCAGGCCTTCCGCGCGGATCCCCGGCAGGGCGGCGTCGATCGTTGCCCTGTCCTGCGGTTCGGCCAGGAGCCAGAGGCGCACGACGGCGGCCAGGGGCGCTGCGGCGGCGTCCTCCCGGACGGCACGGTCCACGGCCAGCATCGCCGGAATGATCTGGTCCCGGTTCAGCGCGGCGGACGCTGATGGACCCAGGAGGCCCGCGACGCCGTCGAGGGTGTAGTCCAGCCGCCGCAGGTCCGCGGCGAGCGCCCGCAGCAAGTGGGGCAGGTCGCTGCGGGGAGCGTCGGGAGTGTTGCCGGCGGTGAACTCAAAGAGGGATTCAGGCACCGGACAAGTTTAGTCCGGGACCGGACAGCGGGTAGCGTTGAGGCATGCCTTCCAGCCTTCCCTTCCTGGCGCGTGCCCGCGTGCGGCCCGCCGCTCACCCTTCGGAACGGTCCGGCGGCCCGAAGCTGAAGGCTGTCACGGCTGCCGCTTCCGCGCTGGCTGCCGTGGCCCTGGCCGGCTGCTCATCCGTTGTTTCAGTGGAAAACGCCGATGTTCCGCAATGGCGTACGACGGCGCTTCCCACGGCCCCGGACTCGGTGCTTGACGACGCCGGCAAGATTCTCAACCGCGACCGCATCGTGCGTGAGGCGGCCGACGTCCCGGCAGGCAACTACACGCTGACGGCCACCTGCGACGGCGGCGGAAAGGCTTTCTTCGCGGTGGCGCTGAACGGGGCCGGGATCACCGAAGCGGGAGCTGCCTGCAACGGCAGCAAGGAGACGTCCAAGGTGGCGCTGCCCGAAGCGGGCCGGCTCGAAATCAGCACATCAAGCGTTGATGCGCCGCTCATTTACGCCTACCAGCTGGCTCCGGCGCCAGCGCGTTAATACGGTGGTTCCTGCTCTGGCAAGCGGGCGCCCGCAGGCATAAAGTCGGGATATGCCCAGTGTGCGGAGATTCTCCGTGCCGCGTCCCTTGGGAGCCCCCTGCGGAGCGACACCACGGGCGGCAGCACGGGCCGCAGCACGGGCGACGCCAGCACGGAAGCCGGCCGGCGCCGTCGTTGGCGTTGTGCTGGCGGCCGGTCTGGCGCTGGGTGGCTGCGAATATACGTACGATGACGGCCGGAGCTCCGCCGCTTCGGCGGCGGCCGAGGCGACAGCCGCCCCGGGTCCCCTGTTCACCAGGGACCCGCTGACGCGCGACCCCGTGGGCCAGGATGAGCTGGACGGGTGGGTGGCCCGCACGCTGCCGGAAGCCCCGCAGCCCGCCGTTCACATCGGCGCCGGCGTGCTGGCCGCCGGCGAAGTGCGGTCGGACGCCTCGCCCGCCCTTGAAACAGGGACCTACGCGTTGACCCTGGCTTGCCGGAGCCAGCGCCGCGTTAACTTCACCGTCCGCAGCGACACCCTGACTCTGGTGGATTTGGGCTTGCGGTGCGGCATCAACCGTGAAAACGTCATCTACCTTTCGGCACCTACTCCACTGACAATCATGGTGGAGGCCAGGACCGGAGCGAACTACGCGTTCCGGCTCCGCAAGTTGTGAAAACGCAGGCTGTGGCTGGGGCGGCTGTGGCAGTGCTGGCTGTGACGGCGCAGGTGCAGGGCCCCGCGCCCAGCCGGTCAGGCCGAGCAGCCCTCGGGGCAGCGGAGGGTTTCCGGGCTGGCGGCGCAGTCCGCGCAGTACAGCGTGAGGGTGCGGCAACTGGGATTGGAGCAGTTTTCGAACTTGCTGGTGGGTGCCTTGCAGCGGACGCATTCGCCGATGGTTTTGGCTTCGTCGCTGAATTCGACGTGCATGCGTTTGTCGAAGACGTACAGCGAGCCCTCCCACAGGCCCTGATCCTTGAAGGCCTCGCCGTAACGGACGATTCCGCCGTCCAGCTGGTAGACCTCTTTGAATCCGCGGTTCACCATGAGGCTGGACAGGACTTCGCAGCGGATTCCACCGGTGCAATAGGTGACCACCGGTTTGTCTTTCAGGGCATCGTATTTGCCGGAATCCAGTTCCTTGATGAAGTCGTGTGTGGTGGCCACATCCGGCACCACGGCGTCCTTGAACCTGCCGATCTGCGCCTCGAAGGCGTTGCGGCCGTCAAAGAAAACCACGTCCTCGCCGGCCTGCTTCCGGGCGTCCACCAGTTCGTGCAGTTCCTCCGGCTTGAGGTGCGTCCCGCCGCCCACCACGCCGGTGGCATCGACCCTGAGTTCGCCCGGTGCGCCGAAGGAGACGATCTCGTCGCGGACCTTAACGCTCAGCCGGGGGAAGTCCTCCGCTCCGCCGTCGGACCACTTCACGTCGATGCCATGGAAGCCCTTATATTCGCGGGTGGTCTTGACGTACTGCTTGACCGCACCGATCTCGCCGCCCACGGTCGCGTTAATGCCGTCCTGGGAGATGATGATCCTGCCGGTCAGGCCGAGCTTCTCGCAGAGGGCACGCTGCCAGAGCCGCACTGCGTCGGGATCCGGGATGGGGGTAAAGCCGTAAAAAAGGACGATTCGGTTCAAAGCCACGTATTTAAGGGTATCCGTCTTTCCACGGACCGTGTCCGCGTACGCTCCATCACGAATTGCATAAGCTCTGGGACGCACCCTGTTGCTTGTGATCGGGCTGGCATAGTCTTCATGCCATGAGTCCGGAAACGTTGATTGAAGACATCACTGGCCTTCTTGAAGTGTGGGTGGCGGGCTGGGCCGGCTGCCGCGGGTACCAGACGTCCACCGAGGGCCGCTTCCCCGCCGCGCTCCGGTCCGACACCAGCGGGGAATGGGAATACTTCGCCGCCGACCCCACTGACCAGGAGTTCGCTGAGCTGGCCGCCAGAACTGTGGAAGCCGCGCCGCGCGTCCTGACCATCCTCACCAACGACGTTCCCCGGTACACGGCGCTGGCAGCCAGGCACGGGCTGAACATCACCTCCGGTTCCCAGACCATGATGATCGTGGACATGGAAACGCAGGATGCCGAGGACCCCTGGCTCTCCGACGACGACCTGTCCCTGACCACGTCCACCCACCATGGCGTGCACTATGCCGAGGTCAAGTCCGGTGAGGCGCTTGCCGCCAGCGGCAGGGTCTACGTGGTGGGCGAGACGGCGGTATTCGACAAAATCATCACCGAGCCTGCGTTCCAGCGCCGCGGACTCGGCAGCTTCATCATGCGGGCGCTGGCAGCGCAGGCTTTCGAACACGACGTGCAGACGGGGCTGCTGCTGGCCTCCATCGACGGCCAGAAGCTGTACTCCCACCTGGGGTGGAGCACTGTTTCGCAGGTGCTGATGCTTTCGGCGTCGCACGACGGTTCGGATCTGTCCCTGAGCTGACTTCGCCGCCGATCCGCGCGGAGGTCCGTTACCCCGATGGCGAACCCGGCCGGCGGTGTCCGTGCCGGGTGAAACAATGTTGGGGTGAATCCCCATGACTCCCTGCTCCCTTTACTGGGTCGCGGCCCGGACCCGGAGCAGCTGCGTCATGTCCGCACCATTCCCGCGCGCGCCGCGGTCCACGAGCCCTGGCCGGAGTGGGTACACCCGGACGTGGTGGCGGCGTACGGCTCGCTGGGTATCGGGGAGCCGTACCGGCACCAGGTGGAGGCAGCAGACATCGCCCATGGCGGCGGCCACGTGGTGGTGGCCACCGGAACGGCGTCGGGAAAGTCGCTCGCATACCAACTGCCGGCGCTGGACGCCATCCACCGGTCGGAGCTGCGGGTGCTGGCCGAGCCCGGGAAGATCCACGACGACGGAGCGGTCACCCTGTACCTCTCCCCCACTAAGGCCTTGGCCGCCGACCAGCTGAACGCCATCCGTGCGCTCCGGCTGCCCACTGTCCGGGCCGAAACCTACGACGGCGACACGGACCCAGCGTCCCGGCGCTGGATCCGGGACCACGCCAATTTCATCCTGGCCAATCCGGACATGCTGCATTTTGGCATCCTGCCCAACCATGCGTGGTGGGCAGGATTCTTCCGCCGCCTCCGATACGTCATCGTGGACGAGGCCCACAGCTACCGCGGCGTGTTCGGCTCCCATGTGGCCAACCTGATGCGGCGGCTCCGCCGGATCTGCGCCTACTACGGGGCCGGCAGTTCCTTCCCTGAGCCGGTGTTCATTGCAGCGTCCGCCACGGCGTCTGACCCTGACACGTCCTTCTCCCGGTTGATCGGTGCACCGGTCAAGGCCGTCTCCCGGGACGCCTCACCCCATGGTTCCACTACTGTGGCGTTCTGGGAGCCTGCGCTGACCGAGTTGCGGGGTGAAAACGGGGCCAAGGAGCGGCGGACCGCGGTGGCCGAGACCGCGGACCTGCTGGCCAACCTCGTCTCGGCACAGGTGCGGACCATCGCGTTCATCAAGTCGCGGCGCGGAGCCGAAACCATTTCGACCATCACCAAACGCCTGCTGGACGAGGTGGACCCCAGCCTCCCGCAGCGGGTGGCCGCCTACCGGTCGGGCTACCTGCCGGAGGAACGCCGGGCAGTGGAGAAGGCCCTGCGGTCAGGCCAGTTGCTGGGGGTTTCCAGCACGTCGGCACTGGAACTGGGTATCGACATATCCGGGCTGGACGCCGTGCTGGTGGCGGGCTGGCCGGGAACCAGGGCGTCCCTGTTCCAACAGATTGGGCGTGCCGGCCGGGCCGGACAGGATGCCATCGCGGCCTTTGTTGCCAGCGACGATCCCCTGGACACGTTTTTGGTGAACCACCCCGAGGCTATTTTCGACGTATCGGTGGAAGCCACGGTCTTCGACCCCGCCAACCCCTACGTGCTGGGTCCGCACCTCTGCGCTGCCGCAGCCGAATTGCCCCTCGGTCCGGGCGAGTTGGGCCTGTTCGGCAGCACCGCCGAGGGGTTGCTGGACCGGCTGGTAGCGCAGGGTTACCTGCGGCGGCGCCCGGCCGGCTGGTTCTGGACCCACCCCCAGAGCGCCGCGGCCATGGTCAATTTGCGGGCCGACGGCGGCGGTCCTGTCAGCATCGTGGACGCGGACACTGGCTCGCTGCTGGGCACCATGGACTCCCCCCAAACCCACTACCAGGCGCACAACGGCGCCGTGTACATCCACCAGGGTGACAGCTACGTGGTGGAAGACCTGAATGAGGAGGACCACTGCGTGGTGGTGCGCCGGGCCAACCCCGATTACTACACCACGGCCCGGGACGTCACCCAGATCGAGGTGCTGGAAACACAGCGGACCATGCAGTGGGGCGACATCACTGTCCACTTCGGTGACGTGAAGGTCACCACCCAGGTTGTCTCCTTCCAGCGCAAGGCCCTGATCTCCAATGAAATCCTGGGCGAGGAGCCGCTCGAGCTCGGGGCAAGGGACCTGTTCACGAAGGCGGTCTGGTTCGTGGTGGACAACCGCTCCCTCACGGCCGCAGGGCTCATCGAGGCCCAGTTCCCCGGGGCCCTGCATGCTGCCGAACATGCCGCGATAGGCCTGCTGCCGCTGGTGGCGTCCAGCGACCGCTGGGACATCGGTGGTGTCTCGACGGCTCTGCACGCCGACACCGGGGTACCCACCATCTTTGTGTACGACGGGCACCCCGGCGGCGCCGGATTTGCGGAGCGCGGTTTCGAGAAGGCCAAGGTGTGGCTTGCTGCCACCCGCGCTGCCATCGAAGCCTGCGAATGCGAGTCCGGGTGCCCGTCCTGCGTCCAGTCACCCAAATGCGGCAACAAGAACAACCCGTTGGACAAGGCAGCCGCCATCACCCTCCTGGGCGTACTGCTGAAGGACGCCACAGAGTCCGCGCCGGTTGAACAGCCAGACTCCGATTCCCGGCTCACCTAGGTTCTGGCCGCTGCGGCAGGCAGCTTAGGGAGGCGGTCCGGCACGGGCCCGCCCGGTTGCCGCTCCCAGCATCGATCGTTCCAGCAGTTCCGTCCGGACTTCCAGGGTCTGGCCGGGGCCCTCTACGCAGCTGAGGACCCGTGCCGTGTGCCGGGATGCGACGTCGTGGGCCACGGTGCAGGGCTCGCCGGCCGAGATTCCGCGCAGGGCATCGGCCCCCGCGAGCGCTGCCAGGTCCGCGGCCGACGCGGCACGGCTGGCCTGCACCGCTGACTGGGCCAGCAGCATCACCAGCACGGCTGCCATCAGGACCACCAACGCCAGCCCTGTCGCGAGGACGGTGCCTGATCCCCGTTCTGGGTTGTCCCCAACCGGCCGGACCGCTGTCACCTGTTTCCCTTTCCGTCGGCGAGGCCGCTGCTCCCGGCTGGCGCACCGGCCGTGCGCTCCGCTCGGGTGGACGCCCGGGCAGTGAGGGTCCACGGGATGGATGTTCCCAAAGGGCCTCCCACCCGGTCCGTCACGGTGATGTTGAACCATTCGCCCTCGGCCGCCACCGTGGCGGCCGCCGTTCCACCCGCAAGGGTGCGGACGGTCTGCTCCACGGTGGCGGGGTCTTCACCCCTGGCCAGGGCCCTGGCGCCGGACCGCGCCCCTTCCTCGATCCGCAACTGGGTGACGCCGGCGGCCGCTCCTGCCAGGAGCATGGCCAACAAGGCCACCACGACGGGAAGGGTAACGGCGAACTCGGCTGTTACCGCACCCCTGCACGCGGCTGCAGCACCAGCCCGGCACCGAGCGGCTCCCCGTGCAGCCTGTGCACCTGGCACGGCCGGCGCAGCTGTCACGGCAGCGCCAGCGCCGTACGGATCAGGTTCAGCAGGAAACCCCGGACTTCATCACTGCGGAGGATGAACACCAGCAGGCCCGCGAATCCGACCGCGGCGAGGGTGGCGATGGCGTACTCGGCGGTGGCCATTCCGGCTTCCGACCCCATCAGCCGGACCGAACGCCGCCGGCGGCGGGATGTACCGGCGCCGGGCCGCAGCTCCACGACGTTGGCAGGGAGGGTGCTGTCCCGTGAGCCGCCGATGGACTGTGGCCCACCGGCGCTGCGGCCTGTGGGAGCGGGCCGGGCGGCGAGCGCGGACGTGCCGGTAAAGGAGTGATGGTGGTGGTTCATGGACATGTGGTTCTTCCTTCCGTAGCGCCGGAGGTTCTTCCGGCTGGTGATGACTCTTCCGGCGCGGGCGGCGGCCGGTAAGGTCCCGGTTTCGGTAAGTGGATAAGCAGCGGCTGCCCGCCGCTGTGGAGGACTGGACGGCGTGCTCCGGCCCCCGGAGGGCGGCCGAAGCCCGCCGCTGCGGTCAGGAGCCCGAGGGCACCAGGGCCAGCAGTACCGGAACGACGCCGAGGCAGATGAAGGCAGGGAGCGAACACAGTCCCAGCGGAATGACGAGCTTGACGCCCAGCGACGCGGCACGCTTTTCGGCGGCCCGGAACCGTTCCCGGCGGAGCCTGGCCGCCTGGGCATAGAGGATGGCCGACGACGGCGCGCCGGTCAGCGCAGCGAAGCCCAGTGCATCCCGCAACTCCAGGATGTCGGGCTGCCGGACGGCGGAGCTGCGCCAGGCCGTTTCCCAGTCGGCACCGATAGCCAGGGCTGAAACCACCGGCCGCAGTGATTCGCTGTACTTCGCCGAGGCGGACACGGAGACCAGTTCCAGGGCGCGGCCGATGCTGGAGCCGGCGTCAAGCATGGCCGCCACGAGTTCGAGCATCATGGCGGTGTCTGCAAGGCCGGGTCCGGCCCGGTTACGGGGCTCCGGGATCGTTGACGTGTGGACCGGGCCCGGACCATGCAATCCGAGGATGCGGAGTCGTGTCCGGGCCTTGCCGCGTCCGGCGCAGGCCAGGAACGTTGCGGCGGCAAGGACGGCGAACAGCCACAGTGCGGCGATGCCGGGGCCCGTCACAGCTTCCCGGTTCCTGCGGCAGTTGCCACCAGGCGCGAAGACCAGAGTCTGCCTGCAACGGTCAGGACTGCGCCGCCCAGCAAGGCAGCCAAGCCCAGGGGCGTACCCAACAGCATGGCAAGCGGGTCAACGCCCAGTGCCATCCCGAGCCCAAGGCCCATCAAAGGCAGCCAGGTCAGCAGCGTGACCGTGGCTTTGGGACCGGCCAGGGCTGTCTGGCGCGCCGCATCTGCGTCGGACTCCACCTCGAGCTGGGCCGCAAAGCGGGTGAGCACATCAGCGAGGGGGCATCCGCTGGCTTCGGCGATATCGAAGCAGGCTGCCAGCTCGGACCAGATCCGTGCTTCCCGGCGCCCGCCGGGAAGCACCTCCGGCATCGCCCGCCTGATGGCCGCCGACACCGGTGTGCCACGCGCCGCGGCACCCCGTGCTGCGGCCAGGAGGGCAAGGGAACCTTCCGACAACCCTCCCCTGGCCGGACCGGCAACGGCATCCCCCACGGATGGTTGCGGGCCGTCCGTTCCATAAACGGTCCAGAGTTCATCCCACAGCCTGGCGGGTGTCCGGCCGCCTTTGAGCAGCGCAGCCAGTTGCTGCACCAGGAGTGTCAGGGGTGCCCCCACCGTTGCGTTCTTTCCCGATCCCCTTTTTCCCTTGGGGGTAAATCGCCTGCGGGCAGATCCGCCCAACAGATCGGATGTCCGGGCGGGCGGTTGGCCGGCGGCACGGCGCAGCCGTGCGGCAGCACCCCTTGGCGGCTTGAGCAGCAGCAGCACCGCCAGGGACAGGGCAAGCGCCAGCAGCACAATCACCGGTTTTCCTCCGGGTCCATGCCCAGCCGTGCTGCCAGCGCCGGCCACGCGGAGCCCGCGACACCTGCAGCAGTTTCCAGGGCCGGCACCACCGTTAGCCCCTCCGGAGAATCGACGAAAACACCGATGCACGTGACTTCGCGTCCCCGGGGCGTCCGTTCGACGTGGATGGCTACATCCAACGCGCTGGCTGCCTGCAACCGCACACCGTCCGGACTCATCCCGGCCAGCGCCCCCAGCGCTGTGAGCCTGGCGGGAACCGAGGCTGCCGTGTTGGCGTGGATGGTGCCGCCTCCGCCGCTGTGGCCTGTATTCATGGCGGTAAGGAGCTCACGGACCTCGGCGCCGCGGCACTCACCCACCACCAGCCTGTCGGGGCGCATGCGCAGGGCCTGCCGTACCAGTTCGCCCAGGTCCACCTCGCCGCCGCCTTCCAGGTTCCCGTGCCTGGACTCCAGGGAAACGATGTGCGGGTGGACGGGGTTCAGTTCCGAGGCGTCCTCGATGAGGACGAGCCGCTCCCCCGCCGCACACAACCCCAGCAGCGTTGACAGCAGGGTGGTCTTTCCGGAGCCGGTGGCGCCGCTGACCAGGAAGCTCAGCCTCTGCTCCACTACCTTCTCCAGTACGTCCCGGACCGGCCGGCTGAACATGCCTCCTGCCTGCAGTTCGTCCATGCCGAAAACGTGCTCGCGCCTGATGCGGATACTCAACAGGGTCCCCGCCGTGGAGACTGGCGGCAAGACAGCGTGGACACGGTAGCCGCCGGGAAGGCGGACATCAACACAGGGCGACCCGTCGTCCAGCCGCCGCCCGCCCGCCGCCACCAGCCTGCAGGCGAGCGCGCGCAGCTGGGATTCACCCTCGAACGCCACCGCCACACGTTCGATGCCGCGCCCCCGGTCAACCCATACAGAGTCGGGAGCATTGGCGAAGATGTCCGTCACGGCGGGGTCCCGGGTGAGCTCCTGCAGGGGACCCAATCCGTTCAGTTCCGCGCTGATCCGTTCCACGGCGGCCAGCGCGCCCGCAGTTCCCAGCAGCTTTCCGGTGGCCTGGACCGCCGCGGCCACCCGGGACGGAGTCACGGCCCCGGCCTCGGCCATCATCGATTCGCGCACCGATTCCAGGAGGCCCGCGTCCACGGGGCGGCCCCGGGCCGGTGTCCCGCCCGGGTGGGGTCCGCGCCGCTGCCCTTCCAGGATCCGGGCACTTCGCCGGGACCGTGGCGGAAACGCGGAAACATCAGGAGGTGCCGCAACAGCCCCGGATGCGTCCCCCTCGCCCGGCGTCATACCGGTTCTCCTACGGGCAGCCCGTCACCGAGGGAATCGAGCACCGTGCCGGCGAAGCGCCGCACGCTGCGCCGCCTGCCAAGATCCAGGAGCCTGCCGGATTCCACGGCGGCCGCTATGCCGCGCAGTTCGGGCACCCGGCCCAGGACGGGAAGCCCGATGGCGTCGGCGAGGAGCGGGCCGTCAATGGCCGCCCCCGGTTTGCCCCGCATCAGCACCGACGCTTCCACTGGCGGGAATTCCTGCAGCAACCGCACCGCGGCAACGGCAGCCTTCAGCTGGGCCGGCACCACCACAAAGATGCGGTCACAGTCCCAGGCGAACGTCTTCAGTGGCTCGGCACGGCGGCCAATATCCACCACCACCAGCTCGTAACCCCGCCGGGCAGCGTCCAGGACACCGGCGGCAGTGGGCGCTGCCACCTGATCGGGCTGTTCGCGGCTGGCGGGCCAGGACAGGAACGAGAAACCGCCGGACACGGGCAGGGAGTCGGCCAGTTGGAGGGGGTCGATGCTGCCCCGGGCGTCGGACAGGTCCGGCCAGCGCAACCCCGGGTAGTCCTCGGCGGCGATGGCCAGTTCCAGCCCGCCGCCCCAGGGATCGCCGTCCACCAGCAGTACGCGCGCCCCCATGCCCGCCGCTGCCTGCGCAATCCAGATGGCCGCCGTGGTGGCGCCCGCACCGCCACAGCCGCCGGTCACGCCGAGAACCAGGCCACCGGGCCCCGGCGACCTAGACCGGCTCAAGTGGTCCGCCAGCCAGGCAGCAGCATCCGGCAGCACGGCGACGCGTTCGGCTCCAAGCGCGGCGGCCAGATGCCACAGGCTGTCCCCTTCGCCGTCCAGCCCGACGAGGACGGCAGGTGCCCGCCGCCGGGGCGGCAACTCCCGGATGTCACTGCCCACCAGCACCGCAGCCGCCCCGTCCCAGTGAAGGCCGCCCTCTGCGGCATCGGCGGCCACCCGCAGGCGTCCGCCGGCGGCAGCAACAATCCGTTCCACCTCCGAGCGGAGGAAAGCCGAGGCCGTCACCAAGAGCACTTCGCCGGACGCGTCAGGCAGCCACGCGTCAGCGGACCCGTCCGCTGGTCCGGCGGATGCACGCGACGTTCCTGCCGGCGGGGAGCCCGGGGCATGGCCGGCGGACCCGGCGGGGCCCTGCCCCGACGGTGGAGGAAGTATCTGGTGCCTGCTCATGGAGCCACTCTCCACGCCGGCGCGGCGGCAGGTAAGGTCCGCCGGCGGCTATGTGGATAAGGCGGACGTGTACCGCCGTACGGAAGCGTCCCGCCAAGCGTGCACAATTGGAGCATGTATGTCCTGCTCGCCGCCCACCCCTCCGGGGCCGCGCTGCAGGAGCTCACCCAGGCAGGCGAACCCGGGCCGGCCAATCCTGGAGTCCGCGTCGTCAGCACCGGCGACCTTCCCGCCGTCGTGCGCAAACTGGAAAGCGGCCCCACGCCGCCCCGCTGGATCTGGCACCGTACCCAGGACTGGTATCCGGCGCTGCTGCGCGCCGGCGTGGAGCTGGAGCGCTGCTACGACCTCACGCTGTGCGGCAACATCCTGGCTTTTTCACAGTTCACTGCCCACACCGAGTACGCCCGCACGTCGGACAGAACCCCGGTGGACGATCCGGTCCTGCCGCCGAAGACGCTGCTTCCGCCGGCTCCCCCATCGGACCAGGGCGCCCTGTTCGAAGACCCGGGAAGCGGCCCGCCCCTGCGCCATACCCCGGAAGAGCTGCGGACCGAATACGCGGCACAGCAGACGGCCCTGGCCGGGGCCGGCACCGATGGCAGCATGCGCGGCCGCCTGCAGCTGCTGCTGGCGGCTGAATCAGCGGGCGCGATGATCGCCGCCGAGATGCAGTACTCCGGCGTGCCGTGGCGGGAGGACCTGCACGAGGAAATCCTGGCAGGTTACCTTGGCCCGCGTCCGCCAGCCGGTCAGCGGCCGGCACGGCTGGAGGCGCTGGCCGCCGAACTGCGGCAACTGCTCGGCTCCCCCGCGCTGAACCCGGACTCCCCGCAGGAACTCATCCGCGCCCTGCACCGCAACGGCATCGAAGTGAAGAGCACCAGCAAATGGGAGCTGAAGGACTCTCCGCACCCGGTCATCGGCCCGCTGCTGGAGTACAAGAAACTGTCGCGGCTGCATACGGCGAACGGATGGTCCTGGCTCGATGCCTGGGTGGCTGGCGGGAGGTTCCGGCCCGAGTATGTGGTGGGTGGCGTGGTGTCCGGCCGCTGGGCGTCGCGGGGCGGCGGCGCCCTCCAGATCCCCCGGCAGGTCCGTGGTGCCGTGCACGCGGATCCTGGCTACAAGCTGATCGTCGCCGACGCATCACAGCTGGAGCCGCGGGTTCTGGTGGCGCTGGCCCGGGACTCGGTGATGGCCGAAGCCGCGCGGGACCAGGACCTTTACGCGGGCATCGCCGCCAAGGGGTTCGGCGGTGACCGCGCAAAAGCCAAGGTGGCCCTCCTCGGGGCCATGTATGGTGCCACGTCCGGCGAATCCGGCCGCCTCATGCCGCAGTTGGCGCGGACGTATCCGCGTGCCGTGGACTTCGTGGAACAGGCCGCCCGGGCGGGCGAGGCCGGCGGCACGGTAACCACCCGGCTGGGCCGCAGCAGCCCGCCGCCGTCGGAGCGCTGGTACCAAAGCCAGCGCTCGGCCACCGCTGAGGAGCAGCGCCGTGCCGAGTCGATCGCCAGGTCCCGGGGCCGGTTCACCCGCAACTTCGTGGTCCAGGGCTCGGCTGCGGACTGGGCGGCATGCTGGCTGGCAGAATTACGACGGCGGCTGCGCACCCTCCGCGCGGACGGCACCGGGGCAGGGCCAGGCGGTACCGGTCCGGAACTGGTGTTCTTCCTCCACGACGAAGTCATGGTGCACGCCCCGGCGGGTGCCGTGGACGAGTGCATCAGGGCGATTGAGGACGCCGCCGGTGCCGCAAAGGAACTCCTGTTCGGGCCCATCCCGGTGGAGTTTCCCGTCAGCGTCGCGGTGGTGGACTCCTACGACCTGGCCAAGTAAGCCCGCTGGCCAGCATGGCCTGCTGGTGCCAGCCAAGCCCCGTTCCTACCCATATGACGGAGAAAGTAACCTACCGGGCAGTAGTTCGACGCGCCGCGTGACGCGGATTACAGTCTGTAGCGGCGACTGATGCAGACCGGTCGGACGGCTGATGCGACGAAGCACACCAGGAGGTCCGGCATGGCGGGCAGATTCGAGATTCACCGGGCAGGAGACGAGTCCTACCGGCTCCGGCTAACAGACGCTGAGGGCAACATCGTTGCCGTTTCACCAAGCTTCAAATCCTTGAACAAACTGATGGACGGCGTCAACGCGATGCGCGAGAACGCCGCGACAGGAATTGTGGTCGACCTGCGGCAGCAGCAGGCCTGACCCATCCATAAGGCCTGAGAAGGCCCCAACAACCGGGTGGCCGCGCTCAATGGCGCGCGCGGCCGCCCTAATACTTAGACGCTAATGGGGTGCAGCCTGGTGCTGTCCCAGGGCACCGACCAGCCCAGCTGGTCGAAGAGGCCGCTGAGCACAATGCCGGTGAAACCCCACACCACCACGCCGTTCACCGTGAAGGCCGGGCTGTCGAACGTACGCCCGGCCCGGTGGACGGTGGCCATGACCCGGTTGTCCGGGTCCAGCAGATCACGGACGGGGATCCGGAAGACCTGGGCGGATTCCGCATAGTCCACCACGCGGACCGGCGACGGCGACGCCCACCAGCCGAGCACAGGGGTCACCAGGAAGTTGCTGTGGGCCAGGCCGAGCTGCTGCAGGGTGCCCAGGACTTCAACGCCGCCCGAGTCCAGGCCCGTTTCCTCCTCGGCCTCACGGAGGGCTGCGTCCACGGCGGATTCACCCGCATCCAGGCTGCCGCCCGGGAAGGCGACCTGGCCGGGATGCGACCCGAGCGTATGGGCCCGCTCCAGCAGCAGCACGTCGAGGTCTGCTGGGGCCAGCGGCTTGCCGGAGACCGCGGGGACGTCATCAAGGGCGCCGAACAGCATCAGTACGGCGGCCCGGCGGGCCAGGCTCGCGTCGACGGTCAGGGCCGCCCACCGCGGGTCCGGGGTGGTGTTGGATCCGGATGCCGCCCGCCGCGCCAGCCCCAGCAGATCCTCCCTGGCGCTCACAGGCCCTCCCCGGCGCTCACAGGTCCTCCCCTGCGGTCACAGGTCCTCCCCGGCGCTCAGGGGACCGCCGCTGCGACGCCATCCGGATCTCGGCCGCCCGGTGCGTCTCGGCCTGCAGCTGCTCCAGCAACGCCTCGTTGCCCGGTGCGAGCTCATATTTGAGGAGCTTTGCGGCCTTCACCGGATCCAGTTCCCCGAGCCCGTAGCTGGGGCACCAGTTGGCCACGGGGCAGGCGCCGCAGGCGGGCTTCCGGGAGTGGCAGACGCGCCGGCCGTGGAACACCACCCGGTGCGAGAGCATGGTCCAGTCGCGCGGCTCGAACAGTTCTGCCACGTCCGATTCGACCTGCACAGGATCGTCCGACTGCGTCCAGTTGAACCGCCGCGCCAGCCGCCCGAAGTGGGTGTCCACCGTGATGCCGGGGATGCCGAAGGCGTTGCCCAGGACCACGTTGGCAGTTTTGCGCCCCACGCCGGGCAGCGTGACCAGGTCCTCGATCCGGCCGGGGACCACGCCGTCGAACTCGTCCACCAGGCGGGTGGCAAGGGCCAGCAGGTTCCGCGACTTGGCCCTGAAGAACCCGGTGGGCTTGAGGATTTCCTCGAGCACGGCCGGGTCCGCTTCGGCCATGGCACGGGCGTCCGGGTAGCGTCCGAAGAGCACCGGCGTGACCAGGTTGACGGTGACGTCGGTGGTCTGGGCTGAAAGGACCGTGGCCACCAGCAGCTCAAACGGGTTGGTGAAGTCCAGTTCCGCGTGTGCGTAGGGGTACTTTTCGGCCAGCGCCCGGTTGATCCGCCGGGCACGCCGCTTCAGGGCCAGCGCCGACTCGGAAGACACCACCGGCATGCCTGCAGCCTGCCCACCGGGCACGGCCTGCCCGCCCTTTCCGGCGGCCCGCGGCGCGGCCATGGGGGCTAGCCGCGCTCGATGTTGCTGAGGTCGCGGAGGACCCCAAGGCGTCCGTCCGTGTGCTGCACCAGGAACTCGTGCCCGCGGTCTTCCAGGGCCAGGACCCAGCCGCCGGGCTCGATGACGAAGGCGGGGGACCCGCTGTGCGGATCGAACGCCGTGCGGTGCTGGGCCACGGCAAACCAGAAGGCCTCATGGACGGGATGCTCGTCCCCGGCGTCGTGGCTCGACGGATCGACGGTGGCGCCGATCGGCTCTTCGACCCGTACCTGCTGGTGCACAGCGGTTGCGGCCGGCGGCTCCCACGTGCGCTGCGGCGCGGAAGCAGCCGGGGAGCTGACGGCGTCGTGCGTTGCCGTCTGCTGGCCCGCGGAAGCGGCGGGAAGGTTGGCGCGCTGCGTTTCCTCTGCGGCTGGTGCCTCAGCAGGGCGGACGACGTCGGCGGCCTGGGTTGGCGGGCCGGCGTCCACCTCGGGAGCGTGGTCGGCTGCTTCGGGCGCGGTGGATACGGGAGTGCCCGCAGCTGCTGCTGCCGGAGCCGCGGTGGGAACGGCAGCGGTGGCGGGTGCCACGGCGTCCGCCGGGCGTGCTGCCGGTGCGGTGGCCGCCGCCGGTGCGTGGTGCGAAGGCTCAGGCGCATGGTGCGAAGACCCGGGCGTTACCGCGGAAGATCCGGCACCGGCCCCGCCGAACAGCTTGCCGCCCAGCCGGGACTTGGGGGTGGCTTCATGCTTGTGGTGGGAGTCCGCTTCCGGGTGGGACCCCGTCTTGGCCGCCGCTTCAGGCTTGGGCTGCTTCGGTGCACGGGGCGCCGGTGCGGGTACTGCGGACTCGCGGGCGGCCACGTGTGCCGGCGCTTCGGCGCGGCCCAGGAAGTCGCTGGAGAGATACGGCACGAACCGGCCAAGGACGGTGGCGACAAACAGGATGATGGAACCGATCAGGCCCACCAGCAGGCTGGGAACATAGGCCCCGGCAACGGAGATGAAGAAGAACGCCACTGCGAAGCATGCGGACACCGAGGCGAACTGGTCAACGGAGAGGGAGCCCACGCGGATCTTTGTGGCGGGCGCCAACCGGCGGGCGGCGAACAGTGCACTGACAATCAGCGGCAACAGGATTCCGAGGCCAAGGAAGAAGAGGTTGTTCAGGTTCCACAGGTTGTAGCGTGCGCCGAAGATGGGCAGCAGCGAAGCAACGAACAGGACAATGGTGGCCACGAAAACCGTCAGGTCCCGCACGGTGAAGGGGCCAAGCACTGCCTGGTTGGAATCCTTGGCGAGGCGGAACGGCGTCCCGGCGCCTTGAGGCGCGGCCTGCTGGCCTGCCCCGGCGGCGCCGGTCTGGCCGGCACCCGTTTCCGTGGCGGGGCCGGTTTTCTGGCCGTAGCTGGGCTGGTTCATTCTGCTCTCCTTAGCATGGCGGCACGGAACCGGCCTGGGCCGATCCACGATGTGCCGTCGAAACACCGTTCCCCCGGCCGGGCCCGGAGCCCGGCCCGCGGGCCCGAAGTAAAGTCACAATTTCATTTCAGCCTAGTCAACAGCCCGGCTGATCACTAGCTGAAACGGCGGCAGGGGGACCTCGCCGGACTGCCACAGAAACCATTCACCGCACAAAAAATGCCGCTTACGGGCACAACTGTGACAAGGCACACATGGCCGCGCCGGCAAGAGTTAGGGTGGATTCCGGAACAGCTCTTTGCGGTATGTCCGTGATCGGCCGGTGCCCGGTGTCGTGCTTGCGGCCCTGCACGGCCGTGGCCTGCATCCCGCGCAGCAAAGATCGATGAATGATGAGGTTCACATGTCCCAGGACACTCCAAGCTCCACGGCCACCGTTCCCGCTGCCCCGGCAGGACAGGGTGCACAGCAGGGCGACGCGTTTGAAAACCTGCTGCATGAGACCAGGACCTTCCCGCCCACGCCGGAGTTCGCGGCGAACGCAGTGGTCAAGGCCACCGATTATGCAGAGGCCGACGCCGACCGGCCGGCTTTCTGGGCGAAGCAGGCCCGCGAGCTGCTCACCTGGAGCAAGGACTTCGGTGAAGCCCTTGACTGGTCCAACCCGCCGTTCGCAAAGTGGTTCGTGGGCGGCGAAGTCAACGCCGCGTACAACGCGCTGGACCGGCACGTGGAAAACGGCCTGGGTGACCGCGTTGCCATCTATTTCGAAGGCGAACCGGGTGACAGCCGCACCTATACCTACGCCGAACTGACTGAGGAAGTGAAGAAGGCCGCGAACGCCTTCGAATCCCTTGGCGTGTCCAAGGGCGACCGCGTGGCCGTCTACCTGCCCATGATCCCCGAGGCCGTCATCACGCTGCTCGCCTGCGCACGGATCGGCGCGGTCCACTCCGTTGTGTTTGGCGGCTTTTCCGCCGACGCCCTGCGCTCACGCATCGACGATGCTGAAGCCAAGCTGGTGGTCACCGCTGACGGGACGTACCGCCGCGGCAAGCCGAGTGCGCTGAAGCCGGCCGTTGACGAAGCGCTATCCCATGGGGAAGACGCAGCCGGGCACACCGTGAACAACGTCGTGGTGGTCAAGCGCAACGGCCAGGACGTGGACTGGCACGAGGGCCGCGACCACTGGTGGGACGAAACCGTCGGTGAAGCGTCCGCCGAGCACACCGCCGTCGGGCATGATTCCGAACACCCGCTGTTCATCCTGTACACCTCCGGCACGACCGGTAAGCCCAAGGGCATCCTGCACACCACCGGCGGGTACCTCACCCAGACCGCCTACACGCACAAGGCGGTGTTCGACCTGCACCCGGAGACGGACGTGTACTGGTGCACGGCCGACGTCGGCTGGGTCACCGGCCACTCCTACGTCGCCTACGCGCCCCTCGTCAACGGCGCCACCCAGGTCATGTACGAGGGTACCCCGGACTCACCGCACCAGGGCCGCTGGTGGGAGATCGTGGAAAAGTACAAGGTCTCCATCCTGTACACCGCCCCCACCGCGATCCGGACGTTCATGAAGTGGGGCAGGGAGATCCCGGACAAGTACGATCTGTCCTCCCTTCGGGTCCTTGGCTCTGTGGGCGAATCCATCAACCCCGAGGCCTGGATGTGGTACCGGAAGGTCATCGGCGGAGACAAGACCCCCATCGTGGACACGTGGTGGCAGACCGAGACCGGCGCGCAGATGATCGCGCCGCTCCCCGGGGTTACCGCCACCAAGCCGGGCTCGGCCCAGGTCCCGCTGCCGGGCATCGCCGTAGACGTGGTGGACGAGATGGGTGAATCCGTGCCGGACGGGCACGGCGGGTTCCTGGTGATCCGTGAACCCTGGCCGGCCATGCTCCGCGGCATCTGGGGCGACCCCGAACGGTTCAAGGACACCTACTGGTCCCGGTTCGAGACCATGTACTTCGCCGGGGACGGTGCCAAGAAGGACGAGGACGGCGACATCTGGCTCCTCGGCCGGGTGGATGACGTCATGAACGTGTCCGGGCACCGGCTCTCCACCACGGAAATCGAGTCCGCCCTGGTCTCACACCCGGCCGTGGCGGAGGCCGCCGTCGTGGGCGCCTCGGACGAGACCACAGGCCAGGCCGTCGTGGCCTTCGTCATCCTGCGCGGCGACGCCGCGAACAACGGCGACGCAACCGTCCAGGAACTCCGGAACCACGTGGGCAAGGAAATCGGCCCCATTGCCAAGCCCAAGAACATCCTGATAGTCCCGGAACTGCCCAAGACCCGCTCCGGCAAGATCATGCGGCGCCTGCTCAAGGACGTTGCCGAAGGCCGCGACCCGGGCGATGCCACCACCCTGGCCGATCCCACGATCATGCAGCAGATTGCGCAGTCGCTCAGAAAGTAACACCGGCTTAGTATGTGCCGCAGCACCGCCGAATGGCCCCTTTTAGCCCGTAATTTCGGGATAAACGGGGCCATCCTGCGTTTGTGACGATTCAAAAACGGCCACCAGAAAAAGTGTTATTTACCGTTCTTCCATGTTCTGTTTTGCGAGGTTATAGTCGTACTGATGTGAGGTGCCTCACATGCTGCTATTACTCAAGGGAGAGAACATGGCTTCACCGTTTGATGCGTCCGCAACTGCCTTCCCGAGCAGGCGGAGCATCCTCAAGACCGCCGGCGTTGGCGCTGCCAGCCTGGCCGGCATCCCGTTCCTCGCAGCCTGCACCGGCGGCAGCGCACCCTCCGCAACAGGTACCGATTCCGGCGGGCTGACCTTCGGCTCCGGCTCCTCCGACGACGTGCCCAAGCGGGCCTACCAGGCAGTCACCGATGCCTTCACGGCCAAGACCGGCAAGAAGGTCACCACCAACACGGTCCCCCACAACGACTTCCAGAACAAGATCAACTCCTACCTCCAGGGTTCCCCGGATGACACCTTCACCTGGTTTGCCGGCTACCGGATGCAGTACTACGCCGAAAAGGGACTCCTGGCTCCCATCGACGACGTCTGGGAAACCATCGGCGCAAACTATTCCGATGCCCTGAAGAAGGCCTCCACCGGGCCGGACGGCAAGCTGTACTTCGTCCCCAACTACAACTACCCGTGGGGGTTCTTCTACCGGAAGAGCCTGTGGGCCGAGAAGGGGTACGAGGTTCCGGAAACCTTTGACGCCCTCAAGACCCTCGCCGCCAAGATGCAGGGGGACGGCATCATCCCCATCGGCTTCGCGGACAAGGACGGCTGGCCCGCCATGGGCACCTTCGACTACATCAACATGCGGCTGAACGGCTACCAGTTCCACGTGGACCTGTGCGCGCACAAGGAATCCTGGGACCAGCAGAAGGTCAGCGCCGTCTTTGACACCTGGTCGGCGCTGCTGCCGTTCCAGGATCCCGGAGCCCTCGGCCAGACCTGGCAGGACGCTGCCAAGTCCCTTGAGTCCAAGAAGACCGGCATGTACCTGCTGGGCTCCTTCGTGACCCAGCAGTTCACCGACGCGGCAGTGCTGGCCGACATCGACTTCTTCGCCTTCCCGGAGATCGCCATGGAGGGCCGGGACGCCGTCGAGGCCCCCATCGACGGCCTCCTGCTCTCCAAGAAGGGCGGCGAGAACAAGGCTGCGCGGGACTTCATGGCATACCTGGGCACACCCGAGGCGCAGGATGCCTACGCCGCAGTGGATGCCTCCAACATCGCCACCGCCAAGGGCACCGACACCTCCAAGTTCAGCCCGCTGAACAAGAAGTGTGCCGAAACCATTGCGGATGCGAAGTACATCAGCCAGTTCTTCGACCGTGACGCGTTGCCGGCCATGGCCAACAACGTGATGATTCCCGCCCTCCAGAGCTTCATCAAGGACGGCAAGATGGACGTCAAAAACCTCGAGGCGCAGGCCAAGACCCTCTACGCCGCGCAGTAGCCGCCCACAGCACACCGGCACCGCAGCACTGCAGGACGGACGACGGCGGCGCACGCCCGCCGTCGTCCGTTCCCTTCCAGCGTCCCCACCCAAGCAGCACCGCCCCGGCGGCGTCCCACCAGCAGAGGGAAGATTTCCATGAGCAGCACCGCGCAAGAATTGATTCCGCCGGAGGCGCAGGAACCCGGCGGCGGCCGGATCGGCCGGACCAGGGGCGGCCGGGTCCGGCGTCTGACCGGCCGGGACAAAGTGGTCCTGTCGCTGATGGTGGGCATCCCCACCCTGATTGAGCTGGCCCTGGTGTGGCTGCCGACGCTGATGTCCATCGGGCTCAGCTTCACCCGGTGGAACGGGCTTGACCTGGCCGATATCCGGCCTGCCGGCACCGAAAACTACCAGTACATCACCCAGGACTACCCGCCCTTCTGGCCGGCCGTCCAGCACAACCTCATGTGGCTGCTCTTCCTGGCCCTGATCGCCACGCCGCTCGGCCTGCTGCTGGCGGTGCTGCTGGACCAGAACATCCGCGGCAGCAAGATCTACCAGAGCATCTTCTTCGCTCCCGTGATGCTCTCCCTGGCCCTCATCGGCATCATCTGGCAGCTGTTCTACCAACGCGATAACGGCCTCCTGAACTTCCTCCTCGGCACGGCGGGGACGCCGCAGGCCGTCGACTGGTTCGGGGACTCGTCCGTGAACATCTGGGCCGCCATGGTCGCGGCCACCTGGCGGCACGCCGGCTACGTCATGCTCCTCTATTTGGCCGGCCTGAAGGGTGTGGACCCCAGCCTGCGGGAGGCGGCCTCCATCGACGGCGCCAACGCCTACCAGACCTTCTTCCGGGTGGTGTTCCCGGCGATGCGCCCCATCAACATCGTCATCGTGGTGATCACCATCATCGAATCCCTCCGCGCCTTTGACGTGGTCTACGTCATCAACCGCGGCACCAACGGCCTGGAGATGCTCAGCGCCCTGGTGATCCAGAACCTCGTGGGAGAAGGCCAGGTGATCGGCGTCGGCTCAGCCCTGGCTGTGGTGCTGCTGGTCATCTCCCTCGTCCCCATCGTCTTCTACCTCAGCCGCACCTTTGGCAAGGAGAACAGAGCATGAGCACCACCCCAGCACGCACGGTCCGCACCGGCCGGATCCAAGCCGCTTCCGCGCAGCGGACCGGCAGCAGGCCCAAGCGCCACTACGGCACGCACATCTTCCTGCTGGCCATGGCCGTGATGTGGCTGATTCCCCTGGGATGGTCGCTGTACACGGCGCTCCGGCCGGTGGCCTCCACTAACGAACACGGGTACTTCAGCTTCGCCGGTGACTTCAACTTCGACAACTTCGTGCAGGCCTGGACCCAGGGCGGGTTCGCCACGTACTTCTGGAACTCCGTCATCATCACCGTCCCCGCCGTGCTGCTGACCCTGTTCCTGGCGTCCCTCATGGCCTTTGCCGTCAGCCGGGTGAGCTGGAAGTTCAACGTCACGCTGCTCATCATGTTTACCGCCGGCAACCTGCTGCCCCCGCAGGTCCTCGCCGCGCCGCTGTTCGAAATGGCCAAGCACTTCGAAGTGCCCTACTCGTTCAGCGATTCCGGAAACATGCTGAACACCTACATCGTCGTCATTGCCGTCAACACCGCCTTCCAGATGGGTTTCTGTACGTTCGTGCTGTCCAACTACATGAAGGCCCTCTCGGCAGACCTGACGGAGGCGGCGCTGGTGGACGGCGCCGGCATCTGGCGGCAGTACCGGGAAATCATCATGCCGCTCTGCCGGCCGGCCTTCGCGGCGCTCGGCACCCTCCAGGTCATCTTCATCTACAACGACTACTTCTGGCCCCTGATCTTCATCCAGAGCGGCAACCGGCTCCCGATCACCACGGCCATCAACAACCTGCAGGGCGAGTTCCTGAGCAACTACAACCTCCTGGCGGCGGGGGCGGTGATCACCGTCATCCCCACGCTGGTGATCTACCTGCTCCTGCAACGGCAGTTTGTTGCGGGCCTGACTCTTGGTTCCAGCAAGGGGTAGACCATCATGGAAGGTGACGGGGAGACAGCTCCCCCACCCCAGCACGAAAGGATCTCCATGCTCCCCGCAGCACGCCACCAGGCAATAGTGGACGTCGTCCAGCGCGAACGGGTTGTCCGCGTCTCGGACCTCGCCCAGCAACTGGGCGTCTCGCTGATGACTGTCCGCCGGGACATCGAACTGCTGGAGGAGGGCGGCAAGCTGGAGCGCATCCACGGCGGCGCGAAGCTGCCCGGTGATGCCAGCACCCACGAGCCCGGCTTCGAGCAGAAGTCCACCCAGCTGACAGCGGAGAAGCGGGCCATTGCGGTGGAAGCGGCCGCTCTGGTGCAGGAAGGGATGGCGGTCGGCCTGAGTGCCGGGACCACCACGTGGGCGCTTGCCAAGGAACTGGTCAACGGGCCGCCCATCACCGTGGTCACCAACTCGGTGCGCATCGCCGACCTGTTCCACCACGCAGCCGCCACGGGCCCGGCCCGCTACAGCTCCACTGTGATCCTGATCGGCGGCCAGCGCACACCTTCGGACGCCCTGGTGGGGCCCATCGCCACGAGCGCGCTCAAACAGCTCCACCTGGACCTGCTGTTCCTCGGTGTCCACGGCATGGACTCGGCAGCCGGCTTCACCACCCCCAACCTCCTGGAAGCCGAGACGGACCGGGCCTTCGTGGCCGCAGCCCGCAGGACGGTTGTGCTGGCGGACCACACCAAATGGGGCGTGCTGGGCATCAGTTCCATAGCGTCGCTGGACGACGTGGACGAGGTCATCAGCGATTCCGGCCTCGGTCCCGATGCGCAGCGCGTCCTGCGGGACAGGGTTGGCAGGCTGCGGCTAGCGCCTGCCCTGGGCCAGTCAGCCTGAGGCAGATGCTCAGGGGCAGCCGCAGGATTGGCGGACCTGGAGGTCGGCGGGGAAGATGAGGTGTTCGGGGGTGTTGCCCCGGCCCGTTCCGATCAGGGCGTTCACCGCGGCTTCGGCCATGGCCTTTGCCGGCTGCCTGACCGTGGTCAGCGGCGGCCAGCTGTACTCCGCTTCCGCCGAACCGTCGAAGGACGCCAACGCCATATCCTTCGGCACGGACAGGCCCGCCTCGTGCAGCGCCCGCAGGATCCCCACGGCCTGCAGGTCCGACGTCGCAAAAATAGCCGTGGGCCGCTCCGCCCCGGCCAGCAGGCGCTTGCCCGCCGCATAACCGCCCTCCCGCGTGAACGGCGTCCGCACAATCGGGCCCTCCGGCAAGCCCGCGCCGGCCAGAGCCTGCAACCAGCCCTCCTCCCGGCCGTCATAATAATTGCCCGTGTTCGTCCCCATCGCCAACGCAATCCGCGTGTGCCCGTGACCGACCAGATGCTCCACCGCAGCCCGCGCACCGGCCACCAGATCCACCCCCACACTGTTGAACCCCGGCGCCTCGGCACTGTGGTTCAACAACACCACCGGGACCTCCGCCGACTCGAAATCCGCCGCGCCGGGCTCCATCAACACACTCGAGACGATCACACCATCCACCTGCCGCGCCGCAAGATTGCGGACGTTCCGGCGCTCCTTGGCCACGTTCCCGTCCGAGTTGGTCAGCACCAGGGCAAAGCCACGCTCGGCCGCGGCCTCTTCCACCGCGTGGGCCAGCAACGAAAAGAACGGGTTGCTGTTATCCGGAATGACCAGCCCGATGGTCTCACTCGAGCCCAGCTTCAACGCCCGCGCCGCAGCATTGGGCCGGTACCCCAACCGCCGGATGGCATCCTGGACCTTCGCCTCAGTAGCCGGCGCCACCCGCTTCGGACCACCATTAACCACATAACTCACCACGGCAGTACTCACACCAGCGAACCGCGCAACATCCTTACGCGTCACAGGCCCCCGGGGCCCCGGCACAGCCGACATGGTCATGGAGTACATGCTAGCTCCAGGCTCCGGCGGGACGAGGCACGTAAGAATGCACGGCACGCCGGGCCAGCCGATAGATTGGCAGGCATGACTGAAGCCTCCACCCCGGACACCAGCCGCGGCACCATCCTGGTAATAAACGGCCCCAACCTGAACCTCCTGGGCACCCGGGAGCCTGAAAAGTACGGCACCTCGACGCTCGCCGATGTGGAGCAGCTGAGCCGTTCAGCAGCAGAGGCGCACGGGTTCGCGGTGGAATGCGTCCAGTCCAACCACGAAGGCGTCCTGCTTGACGTCATCCACGCCGCGCGCGAAACAGCGGCAGGCATCGTCATCAACGCGGGCGCTTTCACCCACACCTCCGTGGCGCTGCGTGACGCACTCGCCGCCGTGCAGCTTCCCGCCGTCGAGGTCCACATCACCAACGTGCATCAGCGCGAGGAATTCAGGCACCACTCCTACCTGTCGCCCGTGTGCGCCGCCGTCATTGTGGGCGCCGGCGTCACGGGTTACCGGCTGGCCATCGACTACCTGGCCGAAACCCTCTAGCTGCTTCGGGAGTCCCTACTTCTGGATGCACTGGCCGGAGGACACCGGCGCGCTCAGGGAGGATGCCTGCGCCGCCACCGGGTTCAGCTCATCCATGGTGATGGCGAAGCCCACGTCAGAGTCAGTTGTGGCCTTGGCGAAAATGACTCCGGCCACCTGGCCGTCAGTGGTGAGCAGCGGGCCGCCGGAGTTGCCCGGCTGCACGTCACCGGCCAGCCGGTAGATATCTTCAGGAGCAGGGTTGTTGCCGTAAATGTCGGGCACCAGGACGGTGGCGATGTCCTGGACGGTGGCTGGCTTGGACTGGAAGGGGCCGCCGTGGGGGTAGCCGGAGAACGCGGCCGCGCTGCCGCCGGGAAGGTCTGCCGAGAGGGACAGCGGCTGCGCAGGCAACCCGTCAACGGCCAGCACCGCGAGGTCGTGCCTGCTGTCGAAGTAGACCACGCGCCCGGGGAGGGCATCGCCGTCGGGCATTTCCACCACGGGCTGCGACACGCCCGCCACCACGTGCGCGTTCGTGACCACGCGGTCCTCGGACACCACAAAGCCGGTGCCGGTCTGGTTCTGGCCGCACTCGTACGCAGTTCCGGCGATGCGCAGCACCGATGGGGCGGCACGGTTAAGTGCTGGCGTATCCGTGCTGGCGTTGGGAACGGGAACAGTCGGCCCCTGCCCCAGGCCCTCGATCAGAGTCGGGATGCCGTTGCCGATGACCGTAGAGCGCAGCTGGGCCATCGTGGCCTTGACGGGGATGGGAGTCAGTCCGTCGATGAAGCGGATGACTTTCGATTCGGCCAGCTGCTGGGACACCACCGGCACACCCAGGGAGCTGACACTGAAAGCCAACATGGACATCACCAGCGCCGAAACCGCCACGTTCACGGCGCCGCCCACCAGCCGGTCCACGGCGCGGAGCGGCCGGATTCGCACGGCGCCCCGGACCTGCCGGCCCACCATGGTGCCCAGGCCGTGGCCCAGCACCACCAGTACGACGGCGGCAGCCACGATGGCGGTCAGCCTCCATCCGGAGTCCTCAACGAAGCCGCTGACCAACGGGACAGCGAAGAAGGCAGCGACGGCGCCGGCCGCAAAGCCGACCAGGCCGCCAACAGTGACGAGGAAGCCGTTACGCAGCCCGTAGACCAGGTAGGACAGCAACGCCAGGATCAGGATCAGGTCCAGGACAGTCAAGCCGACCACGAAGGCTCCTTATAAACAGTTGAAACCTCATTCTAATGGGGGTCCCTGACAATCATCTGTGACGTCATCCCCGTCAGAGCGGGCCTCCTGCCCGGACCCGGGCGGCCCCGTCGCAGGCCGTCTTATAGGCGTTTCGGCTGCCAAGTTCGTCACAGAAGCTTGAAAATTCTGAAACAATGGCAAAAGCGCCACAGACGATACTTTTTACTCAGGAGATTTCATGGACATCGAGGTACTGCGCCGAGCACCACTTTTCGCCACGCTCGACGACGACGCATTCCGTCTGCTGACGGACGAGCTCACCGAGGTGGACCTCTCCCGCGGCGCGTCCGTCTTCCGCGAAGGCGACCAGGGTGACCAGCTCTACTTCATCGTCTCCGGCAAGGTGAAGCTGGGGCGCACTTCGCCGGACGGGCGCGAGTCGCTCCTGGCAATCCTTGGGCCGGGCGAGCTCTTCGGCGAGATGGCCCTGTTCGACCCCAGCCCCCGCACCGCCACGGCCACCGCCGTTTCCGAGACCCGGCTGGCCGGGCTCAAGAACGAGAGCCTGAACAACCTCCTGCGCACGCGCCCCGAGGTTTCCGCCCAGCTGCTGCAGGCCCTGGCCCGCCGCCTCCGCCGCACCAACGACTCCCTGTCGGACCTCGTCTTCTCGGACGTCCCCGGCCGCGTGGCCAAGGCCCTCCTGGATCTCGCAGACCGCTTCGGTCGTCCCGCCACCGACGGCGTACTGGTGGCCCACGAACTCACCCAGGAAGAACTGGCGCAGCTGGTGGGCGCCTCACGCGAAACCGTCAACAAGGCCCTGGCCGAATTCGTCCAGCGGGGCTGGCTCCGCCTGGAAGCCCGCGCCGTCGTAATCCTGGACATGCAGCGCCTCCGTCAGCGCTCCCGCTAAGCGCTGCGCACCTAAGCGAAACGAAAAAGGCCGCCCTTCCTCAGTGGAAGGGCGGCCTTTCGTTTGTCCGGAAACGGCGCCGGATGGGCGAGTGGGGTTAGCGTTCGCGCTGGGGGTCGCCGGGGGTGGTCTTGGCGGCTTCCACTTCGAGCATCAGCTGTCCGCCCTCTTCCACCAGGGCCGGCTGGTAGACGTGCGCCTTGCGCTTGTAGCTGAGGTAGGCGATGCAGCCGTTGGCCGACGCCATCTTCTCGAGCATGATCTCGGAACCCGGCACCAGGAGCTTGCCCAGGTTCCGCCCGGTGGTGTTTTCCTGCCCGGCTTCATCGCCGAGGGCCGTGCTGTTCCGCCCTTCGATGACCTGCGCGGCGTTAACCCAGCGGCCCCAGATGCCCTTGCCGTCCAGCAGCGTCGGCTCCTGGCCCATCGGGACAGTGGCGGCGAAGTACCGCGTATCGAACCGGCGGTGCGCAAAGTCGGGGGTGCGCCAGTTGACCAGGGACTTCAGCAGGTCGGTCCGCAGCAGAAGGCCACGTTTGTCCAGGACCTGTGCGAGGGTCTTTTCCTGTTCGGCCACCGCAATGCGGGCACGCATCCAGTCGGTGGTGGAGGTGCCTTCGACGGTGCTGGACATGTCCGGGCCGGCCAGCAGGATCCCGGTCTCTTCGAAGAGTTCGCGGATGGCGCCCACGACGTGCCGACGCGCCAGCCCGACGTCGTCCGTTCCCATCTGCTCAGCCCAGTGCTGGGGTGAGGGGCCCAGCCAGCCCAGGGGATCGTCGTCGGCCGTGTCCAGCGATCCGCCGGGAAACGCAAGGACCCCCAGCGGCGAGGAACCCGGCCGGTAGGCCAGCCAAGTTTCCAGGCCGTTGGGGGAATCCCGCAACAGGACTACAGAGGACGCCAGGCGTGCGGCCCGGGGTGTCCGCTCACCGTGTTCTAGCCAGCTCTGCGCTGCTCCAACAAGTTCCTCGGGGAGTGCAAAAAGACGGCGGGCGAGCTGTGGCAAGGAAAGGACCGGTCCTAGCTGAATTCGGCGATCAGTTCGACTTCCACCGGGGAGTCGAGGGGAAGGACGGCAACGCCGACGGCGGAACGGGCGTGCTGGCCGGCGTCGCCGAGGACGCGGCCCAACAGTTCCGAGGCACCATTGATCACGGCGGGCTGGCCGGTGAAGGAGGGGTCCGAGGAGACGAATCCCACAACCTTGACGATCCGAGTGATCCGGTCAAGGTCGCCGATGACGCTCTTGACGGCAGCGAGGGCGTTGACCGCGCACACTGCGGCGTACTTCTGGGCGTCTTCGGGGGACACCGTAGGCTCGTCGGCGAACGCTTCAGCGCCGGCGGCCACCTTGCCCGTAGCTTCGAGTTTGCCGTTAATAAAGGGCAGCTGGCCGGAGGTGTAAACGTGGTTGCCTGAGATCACGGCGGGAACGTAGGAGGCCACGGGGGCGGCAACCTCGGGGAGCGTCAGTCCGAGCTCGGCCAGGCGCTGCTCGACAGCTGAAACAGGGGCTGATTCCGCACCGGCGCGGGCTTCTGCGGGGGTGCTCATGCTACTGCTTCTCCCTCTTGAGGTAGGCAACCAGTCCGTTTCCGTCAGGTCCTGTGACGACCTGGACGAGCTCCCAGCCGTCCTCTCCCCACTGGTCCAGGATCTGCTTCGTGGCGTGAATAATGAGCGGAATCGTCGCGTACTCCCATTTGGTCATGAGAGAAAGACTAGTCCTTGCCGGTAAAGTGGAAAACATGGCAACTCGTAAGAACCCCTTATTCGACACTGCCACCACCCTCGGAAAGATCCTCATTTTCCTTGGCGTGAGTGCTGTCTGCGGTGTCCTGGTGGCCGGCCTTTTGGTGCCGGCGGCAGCCGTATCGGGCAGCGCAGCGAGCGGTTCGATCGAGTTCTTCGACACCCTCCCTGCAGAACTGAAGGTCGATCCGCCCAACCAGACCACCAGGATCCTGGCCGCGGACGGCAGCGAGATTGCCAGCGTCTACACGGAAAACCGCACCAAGGTTGCCCTGGACCAGATCTCCCCGTTCATGAAGGAAGCTGTCATCGCCGTCGAGGACAGCCGTTTCTATGAGCACGGTGGCGTGGACACCACCGGCATCCTGCGTGCCTTGGCCGCCACCGCCCGCGGCAACAAGCAGGGCGCATCCACCATCACCCAGCAGTACGTGAACAACGTGCTGAACGCCAACCTCGCTGCCGAAGGCAACGAGGACCAGATCAAGCTCAATGGCGTTAACAAGGGCGTGGGCGACAAGCTCCGCGAGATGAAGCTGGCCATCGCCCTCGAAAAGGAGTTCAGTAAGGACCAGATCCTTGAGGGCTACCTCAACATCGTCTTCTTCAACCGCGACGCGTACGGCATTGAAGCCGCCTCGCGGTACTTCTTCAGCACCTCCGCCAAGGACCTGACGCTACCCCAGGCGGCGCTCCTGGCCGGCCTGGTGAACAGCCCCTCAGCTTTCGATCCCATCACCAACCCGGAGAGCTCCAAGCAGCGCCGCGACCTGGTGCTTGGCCTGATGCTGAACCAGGGCAAGATCACCAAGGAAGAACACGACGCCGCAGTGGCCACCCCGGTGGAGCCCAAGGTGACCCAGCCCAAGCAGGGTTGTGCGTACGCGTCCTCCGCCCCGTACTTCTGCGACTACGTCCTGCACCTGCTGGAGAACAATCCGGCGTACGGTGCCGAGCGTGAAGAGCGCCAGCGCCTGATCTACGGCGGCGGCCTCACCATCACCACCACGCTTGACCCGAAGGCCCAAGCTGTTGCCCAGGACCAGGTCAACGCGTCCGCGGGCGCCAACCCGGACAAGTGGGGCGCCGCGCTGGTGTCCGTCCAGCCGAACTCGGGCAAGATCATTTCGATGGCCCAGAACACCACGTTCCTGCCGAACCAGGGGTTCGATTCGCAGCTGAACTTCAACGTGGACCAAATGGACAAGGACGGCAACGACCTCAACGGCATCGGTGGTTTCCAGCCCGGTTCCACCATGAAGCCGTTCACGTTCGCGGAGTGGCTCAATGAGGGCAAGTCCATGAACACGGTGGTCAACGCCGCCCAGCGGGTGTACCCGTTGAGCTTCCCGTGGCGGAACTCCTGCGGCAAGGTCACCGGCGGCTACAGTACCGCGCAGAAGAACGCGGGCCTTGGCACCGCCGATGACCTGCAGAACGCCGAGCCGCAGTGGTACAGGAACCTCTCCGTCCTGGAAGGCCTCTACAACTCCATCAACACGGTCACGTTCGCTTCGGCCGCCCAGCTGGACTTCTGCGGCATCCAGAAGGTGGTCGACGCCGTGGGACTGCACAGCGGCCTGCCGTCGGCAGACGGCTCGGATCCGAACCCGAAGATCGACATGAACCTGCTGGGCAACCTGCTGGGTTCCACCCAGACGTCGCCGCTGACCATGGCCAGCGCGTTCGCCACGTTCGCCAACGACGGCAAGTACTGCGAGGCCATTGCCATCACGTCCGTCACGGACGCCACGGGCAAACAGCTCCCTGCGCAGTCCACCAACTGCCGTGATGCCATCAAGCCCGAGGTTGCCCGGGGCGTGAACTACGCCCTGCAGGAAGTCCTGAACCGCGGTTCCGGTTCGCTGATCCAGCCCCGGATCTCCACCCGCACCAGCTTCCCCATCGGCGCCAAGACGGGTACGTCCAACAACAACGGCTCCACCTGGGTAGTTGGCCACACCACCGGCCTTGCCACCGCCACGTGGTTCGGTGACGCTTTGGGCGCCCAGGGTCGTCCGGGCCAGAACATCACCGTCAACGGCAAGTTCTACCAGGGCATTGACGGGTACATGATTGCCGGGCCGATGTTCTCGAGCTACATGTCCCAGATCGCCCCGGGCTACGGCACCGATCCGTTCCCGGCACCGCCGAGCAACCTGGTGAACGGCACCACCCGGAGCACCACTCCGGCGGCCCCGCAGGCCACCCAGGCTCCCCAAGCACCGTCCGCCCCGGCAGCAAGCCAGCCGGCTCCCCAGCCGAGCAACAACGGCAACGGTAATGGCAACGGGAAAGACTAGCCGGCCATGACCATGGACACGTTGGTAGGCCGCGCCCGGGCAATCGGGCGCGGCTTTGCCGTAACCGCAGGAGCAGGGACGGCGGCCGGGCTGGCCGCCTTCGGGTACGGCCTGTGGGAAAAGAACCAGTTCGTCCTGCGTGAAGAGACGCTGCCCATCCTTCCCCCGGGCAGGGACCCGTTCCGCATCCTGCACCTCAGCGATATCCACTTCGTTCCGGGCCAGGACAAGAAAGCTGCCTGGCTCCGGTCGCTGGCGGAACTCCGGCCGGACCTCGTGGTGAACACCGGCGACAACCTCAGCCACATCAAGGCTGTGGATCCCCTCCTGGCTGCCCTCAAGCCGCTGATGGAATTCCCGGGCGTCTTCGTCCCGGGTTCGAACGACTACTTCGCACCCACCCTGAAAAACCCTGCGTCCTACCTGATGGGCCCGTCCAAGGCCAAGCCCAAGCCGGTGGCCCTTGACTGGCCGCGGCTGCGCTCCGGCTTCGGAATGGGCGGCTGGGTGGATCTGACCAACCGGAACCAGTCACTGGTCCTGAACGGCATGCGCTTCGATTTCTCCGGCGTCGACGATCCCCACCTGAACCGGGAACGCTACGCCGGCTGGCCCCGCGGGACCCGGAACCAGGACGCCAAGGACCACCTCCGGGTGGCCGTTATCCACGCGCCCTACCAGCGGGTGCTGGACCACTTCACGGGCGAGGGCGCGGACCTGTTGCTGGCCGGCCACACGCACGGCGGGCAGCTGTGCATCCCGGGCTACGGTGCGCTGGTCTCCAACTGCGACCTTCCCACCTGGCGCGCCAAGGGCCTGAACGATTGGCAGAGCAACGGACGTACGACGCCGGTCAACGTCTCCGGCGGCATCGGCACCTCGCGCTTTGCTCCGGTCAGGATCGCCTGCCGGCCCGAGGCCGTGCTGCTGACCCTCACCTCCCCCTCCTGACCAGTTGCCCCATCAGATCGGGCACGCAAAACAGGGTTTTGGCGACTCGATCTGAAGAGGCAAGAGGGATTACGGAATGCAATAAGTCAGCAAGCTGGCTGATGTGCTCTTGATCCTGTGAATCGTCTCACGTGATGGCATAGGGTAGTTGCTACGGGAAACTACATTCGTTTTAGAGCTTTAGAAGCGGGCATGGCGAAGCAAACTCCATTTTTCAGGTCAATCAGCCGTCTCTACCCCCATGTCCGGCCCATCATCCCCCGGCTGCTGCTCGGGCTCCTCTGCGCATTGATGGCAAGTATCGTTGCCCTCACCATCCCGCAGGTCCTGCGGGTGCTGGTCAACGAATCACTGAAGCCCGGCGGCGCATCCGATGCTGTGTGGATCTCGGCCGGCGTCATCCTGGTGCTCGGCGTGGCAGAGGCGGGCCTGGTGGCGTTGCGCCGCCAGTTCGTCATCAACCCCGCCACCACCGTGGAAACCCGGATGCGGGTGTCCCTCTACGACCACCTGCAGGACCTCACCGTATCGTTCCACGATCGGTGGGGTTCCGGGCAGCTTCTGTCCCGTGCAATGACGGACCTGAACTTCCTCCGCCGCTGGATGGCCTTCGGCGCCATCATGCTGGTGGTCACCACCCTGACGGTCATCATCGGCATCGTGGCCATGTTCTCCATGAGCTGGCAGCTGGCCCTGATCTTCCTGGCGGCCGCCGTTCCCATCACCATCAACAGCTTCCGGTTCCGCACCCGGTTCAGCAAGGTTGCCCGGCGCAGCCAGGACCAGGCCGGCGACCTCGCAACCACCGTGGAGGAGTCCGTTCACGGCATCCGCGTCCTGAAGGCCTTCGGGCGCAGCCGGGAGGCGCTGGAGAACTTCAATGAGCAGGCGGAGGAACTCCGTCAGACCGAGATCGAAAAGGCCCGCCACCAGGCGACCTTCACCATGGTGGTCACCCTGCTCCCCGAGCTCGCCCTGGGCGCCGGCCTGGTGGTGGGCGTCATGCTCTGCGCCAGCGGCCAGCTCAGCATCGGTTCGCTGGTTGCCTTCTTTGCCACGGCAGCGGTCATCGCCTCCCCAGTGGAGTTCTCCGGGATGCTGCTGGCCATGGCACTCACGGCCAAGACCGCTATCGACCGCCACTACGAGGTGATGGACACGCAGAACACCATCACCAGCCCGCCCCAGCCCCGCACCCCCGCCACGCTTGCCGGGACGCTGCGCTTCAACAACGCCTCCTTCGCATTCGAGGACGCCCCGGACAAACCCATCCTGAAGAACATCAACCTTGAGGTGCGGCCGGGCGAAACCATGGCGCTGGTGGGCATCACCGGCAGCGGCAAGAGCGCCCTGATCCAGCTGGTCCCCCGCCTGTACGACGTCAGCGACGGTTCCATCACCATCGACGGCGTGGACCTGAAGGAGTTCGACGTCGGAGAGCTTCGGCGGGTAGTGGGCGTCGCCTTCGAGGACACCACGCTCTTCTCCAATTCAGTCCGGGACAACGTGCTGCTGGGCGCCCGGGACAGGACGGACGACGCACTCGAGGAGGCACTGGACGTTGCCCAGGCGCACTTCGCGCACTCCCTGCCCGAGGGCGTGGACACCCTCATTGGCGAGGAAGGGCTCAGCCTCTCCGGCGGGCAGCGCCAGCGGATTGCGTTGGCCCGTGCCATCGCCGCCCGGCCCCGCGTCCTGGTGCTCGATGACCCCCTCTCCGCGCTGGACGTGCACACCGAGGAACTCGTGGAGGCGCGGCTGCGGGAAGTCCTGAAGGACACCACCACGCTGATCGTGGCGCACCGCCCCTCCACCGTGGCACTGGCGGACCGGGTGGCCCTGCTGGAGGACGGCCGGATCGCCGCCGTTGGAACACACACCGAGCTGCTGGCAGGCAACGCCCACTACCGCTACGTCATCGCCAGCCTGGACCAGGAGCCGCGGGACCTGGACTCCGAACTGTCGGAGCTTGAGGACCAGGCTGAGGAAGTGACCCGATGAGCACAGCAACGTTCGGTACCGCCAACGAAGACAACGCCCACCTCAGCAAGAGTGACAGCCGGGCAGTACGGCGGCGCTCGCTCGCCCTGCTGAGCTCACTCATCCGCCCGGTCCGGGTACGGTTCTGGCTGACCATCGCCATGGTGGTCCTCTCCCAGGCCGCCCGGGTGGCAGGCCCGGCGCTGATAGCCTTCGGCATAGACCGCGCACTGCCCGCCCTGCAGGCTGGAGACAACTTGCCCTTGGTGTTCACCGGCGTCGCGTACCTGCTGGCAGCGGTGGCGACGGCGGGACTCACCGCCCTGTATGTCACCTCCACGGCGCGGCTCAGCCAGGCGATGCTGCTGGACCTGCGGGTGCGCGTGTTCCGGCACACCCAGCGGCTCAGCCTGGAGTTCCACGAGAAGTACACCTCCGGCAGGATCATCGCCCGGCAGACCTCCGACCTCGAGGCGCTCCGCGAACTCCTGGATTCGGGCGTCAGCTCGCTGGCCTCAGGGCTGCTGTTCATGGTGTTCACCGCGGTGACGGTCTTCGCCCTGGACTGGCGCAGTGGCCTGCTGGTCTTGGCAGCCGGCGTGCCGATGTTCTTCCTGGCCCGCTGGTACCAGAAGCACTCGCAGATCGCCTTCCGGGAGTCCCGGGTGGTGTCCGCCCGGCTGATCGTGCATTTCGTGGAAACCATGACCGGCATCCGCGCCGTCAAGGCCTTCCGTAAGGAGCGCGAGAACGCGGAGACCTACGGGCAGCTCGCCGAGGACTACCGGAAGGTGACGGTCCGTTCCATCAACCTCAACGGCATCTTCCAGCCTGGCCTGGTGCTGATCGGCAATGTGTGCGTGGCGGTGGTGCTGCTGTTCGGCGGCTTCCGGGTCCTCTCCGGGGACCTCGCCGTCGGCGTCCTGCTGGCCCTGATCCTTTCCACCAAACGCTTCTTCCAGCCCGTAGACCAGATGGCCATGTTCTACAACTCGTTCCAAAGCGCGCAGGCGGCCCTTGAGAAGGTCTCCGGCCTGCTGGAGGAAGTCCCCACCGTGCGGCCGCCGAAGAATCCGGTGGCCCTGGAAAACGCCCGCGGCGGGATCGACTTCAACGGCGTGGAGTTCCGCTACGGCTCCGGCCCGCTGGTGGTCCCCCGGCTGGACCTGCACGTCCCCGCCGGGCAAACCGTGGCCCTGGTGGGCCAGACCGGCGCCGGAAAGTCCACACTGGCCAAACTGATCGCCCGCTTCTACGACGTCACGTCAGGGACCCTGACCCTGGATGGGGTGGACCTGCGGGACCTCAGCAGCACGGACCTGCGCCGCAACATCGTCATGGTCACCCAGGAGGCCTTCCTGTTCAGCGGCTCGGTGGCGGACAACATTGCCCTGGGCCGTCCGGAGGCGTCGCGGGACGAAATCGAGGACGCCGCCAAGGCCGTGGGTGCCCACAACTTCATCCTGCAGCTGCCGGAAGGCTATGACACGGACGTCAACAAGCGCGGCGGCCGGGTCTCCTCGGGCCAGCGGCAGCTGATCAGTTTCGCCCGCGCGTTCCTGGCCCGCCCGGCGGTGCTGATCCTGGACGAAGCCACCTCGTCCCTGGACAT
Organism: Pseudarthrobacter sp. SL88; assembly: GCF_026672455.1. Lineage (NCBI taxonomy): Bacteria > Bacillati > Actinomycetota > Actinomycetes > Micrococcales > Micrococcaceae > Pseudarthrobacter > Pseudarthrobacter sp. SL88. The sequence continues at coordinate 573,018 of NZ_JAPPRD010000001.1, read as the reverse complement.
CCCCTCCGAGCGGCTGGTGCAGAGCGGGCTGGCACGGCTCCTGGCAGGCAGCGATTCCGCCGGCAGGACAGCGCTGATCATCGCCCACCGGCTGTCCACCGTGGAAACCGCGGACAGGGTGCTGGTGGTCCATGACGGCCGCATCGTCGAGGACGGCAGCCCGGCCGAGCTCATCGGCGGCGGCGGACGTTTCGCGGACCTGCATGGGGCGTGGAAGGACTCGCTGGTCTGAAGTTCCCCACGATTTCGCATCGGGACCCAGCATCGGCTATTCTTGTAAAGTTGCTTTTGGGCAACGGATCGGGATGTAGCGCAGCTTGGTAGCGCGCTTCGTTCGGGACGAAGAGGTCGCAGGTTCAAATCCTGTCATCCCGACCACACTGAAAGAGGGTCTCCTTGCGGAGGCCCTCTTTTGCTTTACCCGCCCCGTTGCCCCGGCGGTGAAGACGCCCCCGCACGGGGGCCGGGCACGGGCGGTTAAAGGAAACAGCCCCGGAGCAGTGCTCCGGGGCTGTCCTCGCCTCCTGGGTTGAGGAAGCTGTTACATCGGGTCCGGCCAGTTGCCAACGTACGTGGTGTACGTGGTACCGGAGGTGTCCTTCTTGGTGTCCTTGACCTTCTTGGACATCGGGTCCGGCCAGTTGCCAACGGCTACCGAAGTACCCGTGGAATCAGCAATGGAACCGGCGGACAGTACGGCCGGAGCTGCAGCAGAAAAAGCAAGGGCACCGGCCAGCGCAGCCGCTGTTGCGATCTTCTTCAACATAAATAGGTTCCTCAATACGAGTCGGATTCGTTACAAAGCCAGCACTGTCCTTGTTGACATACATTGTAAAATGTTTTCCACAGGGACTGTCAAGCATTTGGTGGAAAGACTGTCCGGAAGAGGAGGAAACGCCGTGGGCAACGGATTCGGGGAGAAGCTCCGTGCGGAGCGTCTCGAACGGGGGCTGACGCAGGCTGAACTGGGCAAGGACCTGTATTCACCCAGCTACATCTCACTGCTGGAAACCGGCCGGAGGGAACCCACGGCCGAGGTTATCGAGGAACTGGCGCGCAGGCTGGAGCTGGCACCCAAGGCACTGGAAGCCTGGAGCCAGCCCATCTCGGTCAGCGACGCCGAATACGTCCTGGCCGGGCTGTACGCCCGGCAGGCCTGGGACCTGCGGGACTATCCGCTGGCCGCCAGCCACGCCGCCACGGCCGCGCAGATCGCGCTGGACGGCAGGAACACCAGCGCCTGGTGGAACATGACCTACATGCAGGCAGAATGCCTGATCAAGCAGGGCAACTGGCAGGAGTGCCAGCGCATCATGCAGCACCTGCTGGAACACCCCATGGCCAAGGAATCGGCAGGGCTCGCTGTGCGCGCCCGCCAGATGCTGGCCGGCATATGCCAGGGCCAGGGCCAGCTGGGCGCCGCGGTGGACCATGCCCTGGAGGCCGTCAACCTCTGCTCCCAGCTGCCCAAGGGCTCCACGCTGATCATCGGCGCCCACCGTGCCCTCATCGGCGCCCTGGCCGAAAGCGGCCGACTGGACGAGGCCTGGAAGTACTGCCAGGACATGAACGAAAATGTGGACGAGCACTCCATGTCGCAACTGGCCGGCGAGGTTGCCTGGGTGATCGGCAACGTGGCCTTCATGCGCCACGACTACCAGGAGGGCATCAAACACCACGAGCGCGCAGCCCGGCTGCTCTCCCCCGCGAATGACATCGAACTGTGGGCACGGTTCAACAAAGCCTCCGCCGCGGTGCGGCTCTCCTCGGGGATTGTGGAACCGGAAACCCTGTCATCCATCGAGCGCGCCGAGCTGGCCCTGTCCATCGTGGGCGGCAACAAGTCGGACCAGCTGGAGGTTGCCTTCATCCGCGCCCGGTGGCTGTACCTGACCGGGGACATTGTGGCCGCCGTCGAAAAGCTCCGCGAAATCCATGGCGAACGGGCCTCACTGGCCAAGCACACGGCAGGCGAGGTTTCGCTGCTGCTGGGCAAGTCCCTGAAGGCCGCCGGTGAGTCGGAGGAGGCCCTGATCCACCTCCAGGAAGCCCAGAAGGCATTCAGTGCGGCAGGCGCGGCGGACCGCGTCCAGCAGGCACTGGACGCGGTCCTGGAGATCAAGCTGGCCCAGAGGCGGGCCGCCAACGCCGCGAAGGCCAGCTAGCCCAGCAGCACTCCGCCGGCAGGGGCAGCAGGGGCACCCTGTCAGGCGAAGGTCTTGCCCGTGATCTTCTCGTACGCCTCGACGTACCGGTTGCGGGTGCGCTCCACCACTTCGGCCGGCAGCGCCGGCGGCGGCGTATCCGAGGCCCGGTCCCACCCTGATTCGGCGGATGTCAGCCAGTCCCGGACGTACTGCTTGTCGTAGGACGGCTGCGCCTGCCCTGGCTGGTAGGTTCCGGCGTCCCAGAAGCGGGAGGAATCCGGCGTCAGCACTTCATCACCCAGCGTGATGGAACCGGAGACGGCGTCATAGCCAAATTCCACCTTGGTGTCGGCCAGGATGATGCCACGCTCGCGGGCAACCTTTTCCGCGGTGGTGTAGATCTGCAGCGTCAGCTCGCTGAGCCGGGCAGCGATGTCGTCCCCCACCAGCGCCACCACGGCGTCATAGGTGATGTTTTCGTCATGCTCGCCCACAGCGGCCTTCGCCGACGGCGTGAAGATGGCGTGCTCCAGCCGGGAACCGTCCACCAGCCCGTCCGGCAGCGGAATGTTGCAGACGGTGCCGGACGCCCGGTATTCCAGCAGCCCGGAACCGGTGAGGTAGCCGCGGGCGATGCACTCCACCGGGAACATGTCCAGCTTCTTGCAGATCATGGCCCTGCCCTCGACCTCGGCAGGGACGCCTTCTTCGACAGTGGAGCCCAGGACGTGGTGCTCCACGCCCAGCTGGTCGAACCACCACAGGCTCAGCTGGGTGAGGATGCGGCCCTTGTCCGGGATTTCGCTGGAAAGCACATGGTCGTAGGCACTGATCCGGTCGCTGGCCACCACCAGCACGCAGTCCTGGCCCACGCGCTCCTTGACGGACTCGTCGGCGGGCTCATACAGGTCGCGGACCTTGCCGGAGTAGACGTGGGTCCAGCCCGGCAGGTCCAGGGTGCCGGCGCTGCTGAAGCCGCGGGATGCGGGAGTTTCGCTCATGCTAGGCCTTCGCTTTCGTGATGGGCAGCGCACCCGTGGCGGCGTACGGCACCTTGATTTCGCCGCGGGCGGCCTTGCGGCCGATGTCACTGCGGAACTGTCCGCCGTCAAGCTGGACCAGCTCCACGCCGTCGTATGCGCGTTCGCGCGCCTCCACCAGGTCACTTCCCAGTGCGACCACCGCCAGGACACGGCCGCCGGCGGACACTGCCTTGCCGTCGTCGTCCAGGGCCGTACCGGCGTGGATGACGTGCACGCCGTCCAATGCCTCGGCCTTCTTCAGGCCGCGGATCCGGTCTCCGGTGCGCGGAGTGTCCGGATAGTTTTCGGACGCGACGACGACGGCGACGGCGGTGTCCTTGGACCAGCGCAGCTCTTCCGCGGTCTCCAGTTCGCCCTTGGCGGCGGAGAGCAGCAGGGAGCCGAGCGGCGTCTTGAGCCTTGCGAGGACGGCCTGGGTCTCGGGGTCGCCGAAGCGGACGTTGAATTCGATGACCCGCGTGCCGCGGGAGGTCAGGGCCAGGCCGACGAACAGGACCCCGACAAAAGGCGTGCCGCGGCGGGCCATTTCGTTGACGGTGGGCTGGGCCACCCTGTCGATGACTTCCTGGACGAGCCCTTCGGGAGCCCACTCAAGCGGGGTGTAGGCGCCCATGCCGCCGGTGTTGGGGCCTTCGTCATTGTCGAAGATGCGCTTGAAGTCCTGGGCGGGTGAAAGTGCCACGGTGTTGTGTCCGTCGCAGAGGACAAAAAGGGACACCTCGGGTCCGTCGAGGAATTCCTCGATCACCACCGACCCGCCGGCGTCAAAGCAGGACTGGGCGTGGGCCAGGGCCTCCTCGCGGTTGCGTGTGACCACCACGCCCTTGCCGGCGGCGAGGCCGTCGTCCTTGACGACGTACGGGGCGCCGAAGGTGTCCAGCGCGGACGCGGCCTCTTCGGCGTTGGTGGCCACCAGGGCCATGGCCGTGGGCACACCTGCCTCGGCCATGATCTCCTTGGCGAACGCCTTGGACGCTTCCAGCTGCGCGGCGGCCTTGCTGGGGCCGAACACGGGAATGCCTGCCTCACGGACAGCATCGGACACGCCTGCGGCCAGCGGGGCTTCGGGGCCCACCACCACGAGGTCAACGGCCAGCTTGGTGGCCAGCTTCGCGACGGCGTCGGGATCGTTGCCGTTGATCTTGTATGTGGGGACCAGCTTGCTGATGCCGGCGTTACCGGGCGCTGCATGGACCTCGGACACGTTGGGGTCGGCGAGCAGGGAGCGGACAATGGCGTGTTCGCGGCCTCCGGGGCCGATGACGAGTACCTTCACAGTCTCCAAGCGTACTTTGTGGACCCTGCCCGCTCCTAAGCTGTGTCCTTGCCGTCCGCTGCCATCCGCGGGGCTGTCCCGCTCCGAACACCTGCCATGACAACGCTACGGAACCGCCTTACTGGACCCGCTCCCCTGGCTGCGCTGGCAGGTGTGGTGGCTGCCGCCGTCGTACTGGCCGTCGCGGAGCTGCTCGGCGCGTTCTTCACCGCCCGCGCCACACCGCTCTTTGCGCTGGGCTCCACGTTCATTGATTTCACGCCGGGATGGCTGAAGGATTTTGCCATCGCCACGTTCGGCACCAATGACAAGGCGGCCCTGTTCGTGGGCATGGGCCTGACCATCACCGTCCTGGCGTGCGTCCTGGGTGTCGTGGCGTACCGCAAATGGGCGCTGGGCGTCCTGGGCGTCCTGTTCATGGGCGCAGTGATCGTGGCGTGCGTGGTGACGCGGGCGGGTGTTTCGGCCGTTGATGCCATCCCCGCGGTCCTCGGGACCCTCGCGGGCGTGGCGGTGCTCCGTTTCCTGGTGACCCGGGCGCAGGCCCCGAAGGCCTGGCCCGAAGCGCCGGCAGACCTGGCGGACGACGCCGATGCACGTGTGGGGAGCGAAGGCAGCAGCCGCCGGAGGTTCTTCGCCGCGGCCGGGATCACCGCCGTGGCGGCCGGCGTCGCAGCCACGGGCGGCCGGTTCCTCGGTGCCGCCCGCAGCAACATCGCCAAGGCCCGCGAAGCGCTCCAGCTCCCCACACCAGCCACGGCCGCCCCACCCATTCCCGCCGGCGTCCAGTCACCCGTGGACGGTGCCCCGCCGTGGGTGACCCCCAACAACGACTTCTACCGCATCGATACTGCCTTGAGCGTTCCCGAGATCAACGCCGACGACTGGGAGCTGCGGGTCCACGGCCTGGTGGAGGAAGAGGTGCGCCTGACGTTCCAGGACCTGCTCGATGCCGACCTGATCGAATCGCACGTGACGCTTACCTGCGTCTCGAACCCGGTGGGCGGCAACTTGGCGGGCAACGCGAAGTGGCTGGGACTGCCGCTCCGGGAGGTGCTGAAGCGGGCAAAGCCCAAGGACGGAGCTGACATGGTCCTCTCCACCTCCATCGACGGTTTCAGCGCCTCCACGCCCCTGGAAGTACTGCAGGACGGCCGCGACGCCATGCTGGCCATCGGCATGAACGGCGAGCCGCTTCCGCTGGAGCACGGTTACCCGGTGCGGATGGTGGTCCCGGGCCTGTACGGCTTCGTCTCCGCCACCAAGTGGGTGGTGGACCTGGAAGTCACCCGGTTCGCGGACAGCAAGGCATATTGGACAGAGCGCGGCTGGTCCGAACGCGGCCCCATCAAGACCATGGCGCGGGTTGATGTGCCCAAGTCCTTCGCCAAGGTCCCCGCCGGGAAGGTTGCGGTGGGCGGCACCGCGTGGGCCCAGACCCGGGGCATCACCAAAGTGGAAATCCAGATCGACAACGCGGATTGGGTGGAGGCCACCCTGTCCACCGAGGCATCACTGGTGACCTGGCGGCAGTGGTCCTACGAATGGGACGCTACGCCGGGTCCCCACTACATCAAGGTCCGCGCCACTGACGGCACGGGCGAGGTGCAGACCGAGCAGCGTGCGGACCCCGTCCCGGACGGCGCCTCGGGCTGGCAGTCCGTGATGGTCACGGTGGAGTGACGCCGCGTCGGCCAGTGCCGCCCGGGGGTTCCCCCTAGACTGGCAGCATGCCGCACAATCCCCACGCCACCTTTACCGTGGACTCCGCCGTCGAACTGGCCGTGATCGAGCGCAGCGGATTCGTGGAGTCCCGGCATATCGGCTCTGCTGTCCTCCTCGCCGCTGACGGATCCGTGGTGACGGAGCTGGGCGACATCAACACTCCTATCTACGCACGGTCGGCCCTCAAGCCGTTCCAGGCCCTGGCCGCCATGCAGTCCGGCGTCCCGCTGCGGGGCGCCCAGGTGGCCGTTGCCTGCGGCAGCCACACTGGCTCCCTGGACCATATGGACGTGGTGGCGGGAATGCTGAAGGCGGCCGGGGTGCGCGAGGACCAGTTGCAGTGCCCCGAAGCGTGGCCACAGGACGAAACCGCGCGGAACTGGCTGGTCCGCTCCGAGAAGGGCAAATCCAGGCTGGCCTTCAACTGCTCCGGCAAGCACGCCGCGTTCCTCTGGGCCTGCACCGAAAACGGCTGGGACACGCACAGCTACCTGGAGCCGAACCACCCGCTGCAGCAGCGCGTGCGGAGTGTCATCGAGGAATACACCGGCGAGAAAATCGCGCACCTGGGCATCGACGGCTGCGGCGCACCGGTGGCGGCCCTGTCCCTCAAGGGCCTGGCCCGGGGGTACTCCCTCCTGGCCAAGGCCCCCGGCGACCAGAGCTCCAACGCCCGCGCTGCCACGATTGCCACGTCCATGCTCGATTACCCGTGGGCGGTGCAAGGCCAGGGCGAGGCGAACACCTTGGTGATGGATGAGCTGGAGGTCATTGCCAAGATCGGTGCCGAGGGCGTCCTCGCCATGGGCCACCCCGCAGGGTGTCTCGGTGGCTGTCAAGATCCTCGACGGGAACCTCCGCGCCACCTCCCTGGTGGCGCTGACGCTGCTGGCCGCTGCAGGCGCCGTGGAAATCCCTGGGGTGGCCAGCGTCCTCGAAAAGGTGGTGGAACCCGTGCTGGGCGGCGGCCGCCCGGTGGGCAGGATCCGTCTGGGCCCCGCGGTTTCGGCGCTCCTGGACTGACCGAACCGCACTGATCGAACCACCACCGGAACTAAGGATGGAACCATGGCAACCGCCCGCCGCCGCGTCGACGTGAAGGAAGGCAAAGCGGCCCTGGACGCGTGGCTGGAAGCGGCCCGGTCGCCGTCGGACGCTCCCCTCCCGCGGACCGTCCTGGCCACTGCGGTGCGCTACGCCCTGGAGGAAGTCACCGCCCGCGCGCCGGGCAACTCCGTGGAGGTCCGGGTGCCGCCCTTTGGCGTCACCCAGTGCGTGGAAGGGCCGCGGCACACCCGCGGCACACCGCCGAACGTCATTGAGTGCGACGCCGCCACCTGGCTTGCGATGGCCACCGGCGGGCTCGCCTGGGCGGACGCTGTCGAGGCGGGCAAGGTGGCCGCGTCAGGGCTCCGCGCGGACCTCTCCGGACTCCTGCCCCTCTAGGGTCACGCTGGCCGACGGTTTCGCTGGCGCACTGGCGGGATGGGGCACCGAATTCTGCAAGCGGGAGGACAGTGCCGCCACGGCCGCGAAGGCAAACGCCCCGACGGCGATCAGCAGGGACATCACCGCAACAGTGCCGTATTAGGAACTCCGGGGATCCAGGAACGGGTAGGGATACCAGCGCGGGCTGGCGCCCTTCCAGGCGTACCAGCCGGCGATGCCCAGGGTCATGAAGGCGATGATGTTGGACTCGATGGTGAAGTAGCTGAAGTAGTTTCCGGCACTGGCTCCCGGAACGTTCTGCACCAGGTGCAGGAACTGGAAGAGCACCGCCACGAACCCCAGCAGTGCGAACCAGAATCGGAAAAGAGCAAGCCCCCTGTTTGCGGTCATGTGCCGAGCATAGCCGGGCACGGGCCGGTCAGCCGCGGCCGATGAAGGGCATCCCCGCAGCAGTTACCACCACGGAGCCCACGCTGGCAGACGCCGGCATGTTGGCCATCATCAGCACCGCACGGGCCGCATCCGCCACCGGAAAGGTCGGTTCCACCCGGCGGGTCCCGTCGGCCTGCAGCGAACCGGAGCCCACGCCGATGGTGTCCATGATCTCCGTGGTGGTGTTACCGATATCGATCTGCCCGCAGGTGATCCCGAACCCACGGCCGTCCAGTTCGATGCTCTTGGTCAGGCCCGTCATGGCGTGCTTGGTCACCGTGTAGGCGACCGTCCGCGGCCGGGGCGAGTGGGCCGCGATGGACCCGTTGTTGATGATCCGGCCGCCCTGCGGTTCCTGGGCCTTCATGGCCCGCACCGCGGCCGCTGCGCACAGCATGGACCCAGTCAGGTTTACGGCCACGGTGGCGTTCCAGTCGTCCACGCTGATCTCGTCTACGCTCGCGGCGGGACCAAACACGCCGGCGTTGTTGAAAAGGACGTCCACGCGGCCCCACCTTTGCAGGGTGGCGGCGAAGAGGCGTTCGACGTCGTCAGTCCGGGAGACGTCGCACGCCACCACGAACGCGCCGGGATGGTCCGCCGCGGTTTCCTTGAGCGGAGTTTCCCGCCGCCCGGCCAGGACCACCCGGTACCCGTCGGCCAGCATCTGGCGTGACACCTCCCGCCCGATGCCGGAGCCGGCGCCGGTGACGACCGCCACCCGTCCTTCGGAGTGGGAAATGCTCACGTGTGCTCCTCGTTCTACGGTTGGTTCTTCTGCAGCTGCTTGTTCTACGGCCGTGTGTTCTGCAGCTGTGCTGCCGTTCCGGCGCTGTTCAGCGGCCAGCCTATGACGGTCTTGGGCCGGGGCGCAGCGTAGGTCCGTACCTTGGAGGTTGACAGCCGCATCCGCACCAGCGACTCCGCAATGGTGACGGCCGAGGCCACACCGTCCACCACGGGAACTCCTGCGCGCTGCCGGATCTGTTCGTCCAGCCCGGCCATCCCGCCGCAGCCCAGGACGATCACCTCCGCTTTGTCCTGGGTGACGGCCCGCATGGCCTCGCTGATGATCGCCTCCACTGCCCGCTCCGGTTCTTCTTCCAGTTCCAGCACCGCCATGCCGCTCGCCCGGACCGAGGCGCACCGGGCGTCCAGGCCGGCGAGCTTGAGCCGGTCCTCGATGAGCGGGACGGCACGGTCCAGGGTGGTCACCACGGAGTATTTGTGGCCCAGGAACATGGCCGTGCTGGCCGCGGCCTCGGTAATGTCCACCACCGGGACGTCCAGGAGTTCCTGCAGCCCTTCCCGCCCGTGCTCGCCGTAGCCGGCCTGGACTACCGCATCAAACGGCTCCGGGTAGGACGTCACGGCGTCCATGACGGCGATGGCCGCCAGGTAGCTTTCGAAGTTCCCCTCACAGGAATCGGCGCCGAAGCGGGGCGTGATGCCCACAATCTCCGTGCCCGGTGCGGCAACCGCACGGGCAGAGGCGGCGATGGATTCGGTCATGGACTCTGTGGTGTTGACGTTGGCAACGAGGATGCGCATGGTTGTTCCTTTGCGGGGCTGCGGCGGTAGGCGCTGGTGGTTGAACGACGCGGGCAGGCGCTGGTCAGTGGGTGCTGGCGACGGCGATGGACTCGCCGTCGCGGTCTTCCAGCCGTTGCGTCCGGTCGGAAACGAAGTAGTACACCACTGCCGCGATGCTGGCCGCGAAGAACCAGGCGAAGGGGGCCACGGCGGCCAGCGCCGGAACGAAGGCGATGCACAGGGCCACGACGGCGGCCGGCACCATGGCAGTGATGGCCCGCGGGTTGACGCCGTTGCGGTAGAAGTAGGCGCCGTCGGGTGAAGCGGTGTAGAGCTCGGGGACGTTGACCTTGCCGCGGCGGATCAGCCAGTAGTCGGCCATGACCACGCCGAACAGCGGGCCAAGCAGCGCTCCGAGGCCGCCCAGGAAGTAGAGGATGACCAGGGGGTTGTTGTAGAGGTTCCAGGGCAGGATCACCAGGCCGATGACGGCGCTGACGACGGCGGCCCGGCGGAAGTTGAGCCGCTTGGGGAACAGGTTGGTCAGGGCGTACACGGGGGCAACGAAGTTGGCCATCAGGTTGACCGCGATGGTGAGGATCAGCAGGGCCAGGCAGGCCAGCACCAGGAAGAGTGTGTTCGGGATGGTCTGGACGATGTCCGACGGGCTCTGGATGATGGTGCCGTTGATCTTGAACTGGCCGCCGGCCATGACCACCACGATGGCGCCGAAGAGCAGCATGTTGATGGGGATGCCCCAGAAGTTGCCCCGCACCACGGCGTTCTTGGAGACGGCGGACCGGGTGAAGTCGCAGAAGTTCAGCACGAACGTGCCGTAGATGGATACCCAGAGGGCTCCGCCGGCGAAGATGGTCCGCCACATGTCCAGCCCTTCAAGGGCGTTGTTCGATGACCAGGCAATGGACCCGCCCGCTTCCATGAAGATCCAGATGGCCATGGCTGCCATGGTGGCCAGGATAACGGGACCGGCGAAGGCTTCGTACTTGCGGATCATCTCCATGCCGAAGCTCACGATGACCAGCTGCACCACCCACAGGACCAGGAATGCGGCCCAGCCAAGGGTGGACAGCCCCAGGATGGAGTCTTTGTCCAGGTCCGCCAGTCCGGGGAACATGGCCACGAGCATCACGCGGAACACGACGGAGGCGAGGTAGGTCTGGATGCCGAACCAGGCCACCGCGACGGCGCCGCGGAGGAGGCTGGCGATCTGGGCTCCCCTGATGCCGAAGCTGATCCGGCTCATCACCGGGAAGGGAACGCCGGTCTTGACGCCCATGAAGCCCGAGAGGGTGAGCAGCCCGAACAGCAGCGCCGCTCCGATGCCCAGTGCCAGGAGGATCTGCCAGCCGCCGAGGCCGAGGGCGAACAGGCCGATGGCGAAGGCGTAGTTTCCGAGGCTGTGCACATCGTTGGCCCACAGCGTGAAGATGCTGTAGCTGGTCCAGCTGCGGCCTTCACGCTTGGTGGGGGCAAGGTCCACGTTGTAGAGGGTGGGGCTGATGCTCTTGCCTGATGCTGCGCTTGCTGCGTCGCACAGGGCGTCAACGCCAACGGCCGGATGGGTGGGAGCAACTGACGGCGTTGTCAGGTCCTGGGCCGCGTCAATGCCCGCCGAAGGAGGGGTCTTCATAAAGTGGTCTCAATTCGTTGGGGCTTCCGGGGTGGTGAGTCCGACATTGGGAGTCAGTCCTGCTGGTCCCCGTCGTTTCTGTTATTCCACTCTGCGGAATCGAGATATTGAATAGTGAAAATCAGCGTATGACCTGGGTCACGTACCGTCAAGGCAGTGCCGCCCGCCTGAACAGTCACAAACGGTTGGGAGGGCTCCCGCTGCAGACATATGCGGAAGTGGCGGGCGGCCACATTGACCCGACCCTCAACTCGCAGATAATCTCGTAATACAGAAATGTTTTCTCACAATACGAAAACATGGGCCATTCGATGATGAAAAGAGGCTCCCGTGGCTGCAGGAGAAGATACCTCCCATATCCTCAGCGGGTTGACTGACCAGCTGCCTGATCGTGATCCGGAAGAGACTGCGGAGTGGGTTGAGTCCCTGGATGCGTTGATCCGGGAACAGGGTACCGAGCGTGCCCAGTACATTATGCGGAGCCTGCTGCAGCGTGCGGGCGCGCAGAGTGTCGGGGTGCCGATGGTGACCACCACCGATTACGTGAACACGATCCCGGTGGACCAGGAAGCACCGTTCCCGGGCAACGAAGAGTACGAACGCCGGTATCGGGCGTACATGCGGTGGAACGCCGCGGTCATGGTGCACCGGGCGCAGCGGCCCGAGATCGGGGTGGGCGGGCATATCTCCACCTACGCCGGTGCCGCGACCCTCTACGAGGTCGGTTTCAACCACTTCTTCCGTGGCAAGGACGCCCCCGGCGGCGGGGACCAGGTCTTCTTCCAGGGCCATGCCTCCCCCGGCATGTACGCCCGTGCGTTCATGGAAGGGCGCCTGACCGAGGAGGACCTGGACGGGTTCCGGCAGGAAAAGTCCCGGGCCGGCCATGCCCTGTCCTCCTACCCGCACCCGCGCCTGATGCCGGACTTCTGGGAATTCCCCACCGTGTCCATGGGTATCGGCCCGATGAACGCGATCTACCAGGCCCAGTCCAACCGGTACCTGCACAACCGCGGCCTGAAAGACACCTCTGACCAGCAGGTCTGGGCGTTCCTGGGCGACGGGGAAATGGACGAGCCCGAGTCCCGCGGCCTGCTCCAGCTCGCCGCGAACGAGAACCTGGACAACCTGAACTTTGTGATCAACTGCAACCTCCAGCGCCTCGACGGGCCGGTCCGGGGCAACGGGAAGATCATGCAGGAACTCGAAGCGTTCTTCCGCGGCGCGGGCTGGAACGTGATCAAGGTCGTCTGGGGCCGGGAATGGGATGACCTCCTCACCCGGGACACCAACGGGTCCCTGGTGAAGATCATGAATGAAACCCCCGACGGGGACTACCAGACCTACAAGGCCGAATCCGGCGGGTTCGTCCGCGAGCACTTCTTCGGCAAGGACCCCGCCACCAAGGACATGGTCGCGGACCTCACCGATGACCAGATCTGGAACCTCAAACGCGGCGGCCACGACTACCGCAAGGTCTACGCAGCCTACAAAGCCGCCACCGAATTCAAGGGCAAACCCACCGTCATCCTCGCCAAAACCGTCAAAGGCTACGGACTCGGACCCAGGTTTGAGGGCCGGAATGCCACGCACCAGATGAAGAAGCTGACGGTGGAGGACCTCAAAGACTTCCGGGATTACCTCCGCATCCCCGTGTCGGATGAGCAACTGGACGCCGATCCTTACCGTCCTCCCTATTACCACCCGGGTGCCGATGCGCCCGAAATCGCCTACCTTCACGAACGCCGCAGGGCGCTCGGCGGATCGGTGCCGGAACGCCGTTCGCATCATGAGGCTGTTGAACTTCCGGAAGCGAAGACCTACGAGGTTGCCAAGCGCGGCTCCGGTAAGCAGCAGGCGGCCACCACCATGGCGTTCGTGCGCCTGCTCAAGGACCTGCTCCGCGACAAGAAGTTCGGGCACCGGATCGTGCCCATCGTGCCGGACGAATCCCGGACCTTTGGCATGGATGCGTTCTTCCCGACGGCGAAGATCTACAACCCGGGCGGCCAGAACTATCTGTCCGTGGATCGCGACCTGGTCCTGGCCTACAAGGAATCCCCCGCTGGCCAGCTCATCCACCCCGGCATCAACGAAGCCGGCGCCGTGGCAGCCTTCACCGCCGCCGGCACCGCCTACGCCACCCACGGCGTACCCCTGGTCCCGGTCTACGTGTTCTACTCCATGTTCGGCTTCCAACGCACCGGCGACGCCTTCTGGGCCGCAGCAGACCAAATGACCCGCGGCTTCATCATCGGCGCCACCGCAGGACGGACCACCCTCACCGGCGAAGGCCTCCAACACGCCGACGGCCACTCCCCCCTGCTCGCCTCCACCAACCCCGCGGTAGTCACCTACGACCCCGCCTACGGCTACGAAATGGGCCACATCATCCGCGACGGCCTCGAACGCATGTACGGGCCGGCCGCAAGCGGCGAAGGAACCGGAGCTAGCTCCGACAAAAACCTGATGTACTACCTCACGGTCTACAACGAGCCGATCGTCCAGCCGGCCGAGCCGGAAAACCTGGATGTGCAGGGTGTCCTGGGCGGCATTTACCGGGTTTCGGCGTCGGGCGTTGAGGGACCAAAGGCGCAGATCCTGGCCTCCGGCGTGTCCGTGCCCTGGGCACTCGAAGCCCAGCGCATCCTCGCCGAAGACTGGTCCGTCTCCGCCGACGTCTGGTCCGTCACCTCCTGGAACGAACTCCGACGCGACGGCCTCGCCGCCGAAGAGGAGGCCTTCCTCAACCCCGAACAACCCGCCCGGGTCCCGTTCGTCACCCAGCAGCTCGAAGGCGCCACCGGCCCCGTCGTCGCCGTCTCCGACTACATGAAAGCCGTCCCCGACCAGATCCGCCAATTCGTCCCCAACGAATACGCCACCCTCGGCGCCGACGGCTTCGGCTTCTCCGACACCCGCGCAGCAGCCCGCCGCTTCTTCAAAAACGACACCCACTCCATCGTGGTGAAGGCGCTGCAAATGCTCGCGGCCAGGGGTGACTTTGAGGCAGGCGCACCGGCCTACGCCATGGACCGGTACAAGCTCCTGGACGTCACCGCCGGGACCACCGGTGATGTGGGCGGCGACGCCTGACCTGAACAACGGATCAGCTGCGGGGCAGTTTCCGGAAGGAAGCTGCCCCGCTGCCGTCGTGTGGCTAGGGTGCAGGTATGGAAGAAGGACGCATGCAGGAACGGTGGACCACCGGCATTGTGCTGGCCGCGGGTGCCGGGACACGCCTGGGCCTGGGTCCTAAGGCGCTGCTGCCCTTCCGCGGGCGGCCGCTGGTTGAGGCCATCGCCGGAACACTGTCCGACGGCGGCTGCCGGGAAGTGGTGGTGGTCCTCGGCGCGGGCGCCGCGGACGTCGTCGCGGCGGCCCACCTGGGCCGTTGCCGGATTGCCGCCAATCCGGACTGGCAGTCCGGCATGGGCAGTTCCTTCCTGCTTGGCGAAAATGAAGCAGACCCGGCGGACCACCTGCTCGTGGCCCTCGTGGACCAGCCCGGACTCACCCCGGAAACGGTGGCGCGGCTGCTCGCCGCCCACCGCCCGGGCCGGATCACCGCCGCCTCGTACCACCGCCGGGATCTCAATGACGGCAGTCCCGTCAGCCAACTCCGGCGCGGCCATCCACTGCTCATCGACGCTTCGCTGCGGGCCGCGGTTGCCTTAACCGTGACCGGTGACGCCGGTGCACGGGGCTTCCTCCGCACTCATCCGGAACTCGTGGACGAAGTGGATTGCACTGACCAGTCCACCGGCGAGGACGTGGACACGCCGGACCAGCTGCGGCTACTGCACTAGCAGCTGCTCCAGCCCGCTCTTAAAACCTGCCCGGCCGCCATGGGCCGGGTGCCGGATCTTGGGGGCATCCTGGCCGCTCCGGAGCAGGCTGCGATGGGCCACGTTGCCCACGGCCACTATGGTGCGGACCGCGAAGAGCTCCGCCAGGGCCAACCAGAACGGGGTGCCCAGGGCCGCTTCGGACGGCCGCGGCGTGCGGTTGGTCAGCGGCTGCCCCGGCTTGTGTGGATGCCACGGGAATGCACTCCACAGCAGCGGCAGGACGCCGAGTTCGGCCAGGACTTCCCACATCACCGTAGCCGTGGGTTCCGCCGCAACCCCCGCAGCCTCGGGCGGCAGGACGTATCCCTTGCCGGGCCCGAACAGCCCAAAGCTGTTGGCCGGCCCCTCGAAGATGGTCCGGTTGGTGAAGGGCACGCCGGTAATCCGCATGCCCCGGAAGCCCGGCGCCTCGCCCACCAGCAGGACCGTTGGGCGGCGTTCCAGCATCTCCTGCAGATAAAGCTTCAGGTTGTAACGGCGCAGCGCATTTTCCGGGACGGTGTGGTCGAAGAAGTTGGTCGAGTCAGCACCAGGCTCCACGGCGGCGAGCGCGCCAATGAACGCGTCGACGCTGTCCGCGGGCCGCATGGAACTGTCCCCTGGAATCCCGGCTACCAGCGCGGGTGGATGGCCTCGCGGAAGTAGTGGTCGTAGATCCAGCGGACACCCTCGCCGAACTCATCGGTGACAGCCACGGACGCGGCGGCAGCGTTCGCCACGGCCTGGTCCACGTTGCGGGCACCGGGGATCACCGTGGTGACACCGTCCTGCGCGGCAATCCAGCCGATGGCGGCCTGGGCGGTGGTGGCGCCGGAGGGAACCAGTTGCTCGAACTCGGCCACAGCCTTCAGGCCAAGCTGGAAGTCCACCCCGGAGAAGGTCTCCCCCACATCGAAGGAGCCTCCGTCGCGGTTGTAGTTCCGGTGGTCGTTGTCCGCGAACGTGGTGTCCTTGGTGTATTTCCCGGACAGCAGCCCGGACGCCAGTGGGACGCGGGCGATGATCCCCACGCCCGCTGCCTTGGCGGCGGGCAGGACCTCGTCCAGCGGCTTGAGCCGGAAGGCGTTCAGGATGATCTGGACCGAGGCCGTTCCCGGGCGCCGGATGGCTTCCAGGGCTTCGTCCGTCCGCTCCACGCTGACGCCATAATTGCGGATGGCGCCTTCGGACACCAGGGTGTCCAGTGCGTCGTAGACCTCGTTGCTGCTGAACACCGGCGTTGGCGGGCAGTGCAGCTGGACCAGGTCCAGGGTGTCCGTTCCCAGGTTCTTCCGTGAGCGGTCAACCCATTGGCGGAAGTTGGCCAGCGTGTAGTTTTCCGGGCGCTGGTCCATCCGGCGGCCCATCTTGGTGCCCACGGTGATGTCCAGCCCGGGGTTGTCGGCCAGGAACTTGCCGATTGCCTGTTCGCTCTTGCCGTCGCCATACACGTCAGCGGTGTCGAAGAAAGTGACACCGGCCTCAGCGGACGCCGCCAGGATGGCCTGGGCCTGGGCCGGGTCCACGTTGCCCCAGTCCGCGCCAAGCTGCCAGGTGCCCAGCCCCACGATGGAGACGTTCCGTCCGGTCCTGCCTAAAATCCGTTGTTCCATCCCCCGACTATAGGGGGCAGCCCGGCAGCCACCGGAATTTTACGGCCCGCCGGTTCACCGCACCGGCTGGGAATGGACGTGGTCCGCGGGCACCAACCCGGCCTCCTTCAGCCCCAGGTAGATCCGGTCCCGGGCAATGGGCAGGGACGCGAACCGCACTCCGGTGGCGTTCCGGATGGCGTTGGCCAGCGCGGGCGCTACCGGGTTGAACGGGCTTTCACTCATGGACTTGGCACCGAGCGGGCCAAGCTTGTCGTTGGTATCGGCAAAGTACACCTCGCTCCGCGGCACGTCCGCGAAGGTGGGGATGTGGTACTGCCGCAGGATGTCCGTGGTGACCTTACCAGCGTCGTCCACCACCACTTCCTCGTACAGCGCGGCACCTATGGCCTGGGCAATGCCGCCCTCGATCTGGCCGCGGCACTGCCGGGGATTGACGACCACACCGGCGTCGGCGGCCTGCACGCTTTGCAGGATCCTCAGTTCTCCGGTCCTCCGGTTCACCGCCACGCGGAAGCCGTGCACGTTGAACGCCACCGACCGCGGGGTTCCACCCCAGCGGCCTTCGGCAGCGAGTTCGACGCCGGCTTCCGCAGCTGCCTGCGCCAGTTCCGACAGTGCCACGGCTGTCCCGTCCACCACCACGGCGTCTCCCTCGAGGACGCAGGCGGAGGCCTGGGTTTGCCGGATCCCTGCGGCAAAGGCCCGGATGCGGACAGCAAGCTCCTCTGCCGCAGCGAGCGTGGCTTTTCCGGCCACCACCGTGCCGGCCGAGCCGAACGCGCCGGTATCGTGCTCCACCAGGTCCGTGTCCGACTGCCGGACCGCCACCCGGGCAGCCTCGGTGGACAGGGCGGTGGCGGCAAGCTGGGCGTGGACGGTGGTGGTGCCGTTGCCGAACTCGGCCGTGCCGACGTCGGCCTGGTACGTTCCGTCGGGAAGGAGCCGCATCCGCGAGTGGGCGAAGTGTCCGCGCGGCGGCACGGTGTCGATCATGGACAGCGCGGCACCCTCGCCGGTCATCCATTCCGGTCCCAGCTGGTCCAGCCCAGCCGCCCGGTACCGTTCCAGGCCGCGGTCCAGGGCACCGCGCACCAGGTCCAGGCACTGGTCCAGCCCGTAGCTGCCGTAGTGCACGTCTTCCTCGGGGTCCGGGTGGGTGGACAGCATGTGGTCGCCTTCGCGCACCATGTTCCGGCGGCGGAACTCGTAGGGGTCCAGGCCGATGCCGGCGGCGAGTTCGTCCATGGCGGACTCCACTGCGAAGATCATCTGGCTCAGCCCGTACCCGCGGAACGCCCCGGCCGGGACCGTATGGGTGTACATGGCGTGGGCGTCCACTTTTTTGTTGTCGCACTTGTACACGGCCAGGGATTCGCCGCAGCCATGGAACATGACGCCGGGGCCATGGTTTCCGTAGGCTCCGGTGTTGGTGAGGACGTCCAGTTCCAGGGCGGTGAGGTGGCCGTCTTTGCTGGCACCGGCCTTGAGCTTGATGGTGAACGGATGCCGCGTGGTGGTGGCGGTGAACTGTTCGGTGCGGGTGAGTTCCAGCTGGACGGGCCGCTTCAGCTTCAGGGCGGCGAGCGCCACGAGGTCCTCGGTGAGGACTTCCTGCTTGCCACCGAAGCCGCCGCCAACCCGCCCGGCCACCACATGCACCCGGTCCTCGTCCAGCCCGAACACCCGGCACAGGGTGCGCCGGACCAGGAACGGAACCTGGCTGGAGGTACGGACCTGGAGCCGCCCTTCGGCATCAATGGAGGCGATAGCCGCGTGGGTTTCAAGGGCCACATGCTGGACGCGCTGGGTTTGGTAGGTCTGTTCGTGGATGAAGTCTGCGGCTGAAAACCCATCCGCCACGCTTCCCAGCTCGGAATGCAGCTCAGCCACGACGTTGCGGTCCGGACGGGAGATCCGCGCGGTGGCGCCGTCCTTGTCGCCGTGCACCAGCGGGGCGCCGGGACGCAAGGCATCCTGCGGCGTGAAGACGGCGGGCAGCTCTTCGTAGCTGACCTTTAACGCCCGGACGCCTGCCTCGGCGGCAGCTACGGATTCGGCGACGACGGCGGCCACGCGCTGCCCGATGAACCGGACCACGTCATCCAGCACCCGGGTATCGTCCGGATCGTCGGTGAACAGTTCGTGCTGGGCGGTGGAGAAGAGCTGCTCCGGGGCGTCGTCGGAGGTGAAGACAGCCACCACGCCGGGGACCCGGAGGGCAGCGTCCTTGTCGATGGACACCACCCGTGCGTGGGCGTGCGGTGAGCGGAGGATCTTCAGGTGCAGCAGTGTCTGCTGCTGGTCCTGCGGGATGTCCAGGGTGTAGCGGGCCGCGCCGGTGACCACCGCACGGCTGGCGGGTGCGGGGACGTCGTCGCCGAGCTGGCCGTGTTCCGGGTCCGGCTGGCTTGCCCCGGCGATACCCGAGCCCTGCCCCTGCGGATCCGGGTGCCCCGCGTGGCCGCAGACGGCGTCAGCAATTGCGCGGTAGCCCGTGCAGCGGCAGAGGTTGCCCTTGAGGTTGCGGGGCAGGTTGTCCTTTTGTTCGTCGTCGAACGTGGCGGCAGTCATCACCATGCCGGCGGTGCAGAAGCCGCACTGGAAACCCTGCCGCTCCATGAACTGCTGCTGCACCGGGTGCAGGCCGGGACCGTCGCCGGATGCGGCGGCCAGTCCCTCGATGGTGGTGACCGAGTGCCCCTCGGCACGGACGGCGGGGTAGATGCAGCTGTGGACCGGCGTGCCGTCCACGTGGACCGTGCAGGCTCCGCAGTCGCCGCCGTCGCAGCCCTTCTTGACGCCGGGGTTTCCCTGTTCCCGGAGGAAGGTCCGGAGGCACTGGCCCGGGCGGGGATCCGTTTCGGCCGGTGCGCCGTTGATGTTGATGGCCATGGTCAGGCCCCTTTCGGAAGTGCTGTGGACCCGGAGGCCGGGGTGCTCCGGGGCGGCCAGAAGTCGCCGGACACGGTGGGGCCCGCCGGTCCTGTGCCCTCAGGTGCTGCCAGTTCGGTACGGATTTCCTCGGCCAGCCGGTAGGTCATGTCACGCCGCCAGGCCGGGAGCCCGTGGATGTCGTCGTGGTACAGGCCGGCCGGTATGGCGTCCTCGAGCGCGGCCGCCAGGTGGTCGGCGTCCGGGATGGTGTCGAAGCGCAGCTGTACGGGCCGCTTGGTCGCAGCGGTGACGGTCAGGACCAACGCGGTGCCGCCGTCGAGCCTTCCAATCAGCAGCACCCCGGATCTGCCCAGGTTGCTCAGCGACAGGCGGCGGAAGGCGGTTCGGGATGACAGGGCCGACGCCGGGAGGTGGACGCTGCGGAGCAGCTCGCCCGGTGCCAGGCAGTTCGTCGCGTCCCCGGTCACGAAGTCGGTCACGGGGACGTTGCGGCTGGTACCGCCGGGGCCCAGGATGGTGGCCACGCCGTCCAATCCCGCGCACAGCGAGATGACCGGCCCTGCGGGCAGTGCGGTGCACAGGTTGCCGCCCACGGTGGACATGTTCCACACCTTGAAGGAAGCAACGAAGGAATCGCAGCACGGCCGGACCAGGTCCAGCGCCGGCCAGGGCAGGCCTGCGGCGTCAGGGGCTTCCGGGAGGCGGTACAGCTCGGCGATGGTGCAGGTGGCGGCGAGGTCGATCCCGTCGTCGGTGACGGTAACAGGTGTCCAGCCTGCTGCGCCGAGGTCGAGGAGGCGCCGGACCGGCTGGGGTCCGAAGGCGTAGCTGCCGTAGGAGAACAGGACCGTGCCGCCGGCAAGCCAGGCGTCGCCGTCGCGCCACTGTGCGGGGTCCGTGGTGGGGACCACGGCCTCGATGGTGTTCATGTCCATGCGTTCTCCTGCTGGTAAAGGGTGGTGGGCGCCGACGGACCGGCCGTCGAAGCCTGGCCAACGTGGTTCCCGTGGATGGGCCCGGAACGGTCCCGGAGCGGGACGCCGGTGGCTGCGCGGGTCCGGGCGGCGATGAGCTCGGCCGTGATGGACACGGCCACCTCCGCCGGGGTGACGGCGCCGAGGTCCAGGCCGATGGGTGAATGGAGCTGTGCGATCCGGCCGGGCGGGATACCCGCACTGAGCAGGCTGTCGACGCGCTGCAGGTGGCTGCGCCGCGACCCCATGGCCCCCACGTAGGCGAGGTCGAGGCCGAGGGCCGTCTCGAGGAGCGGAAGATCGAACTTGGGGTCGTGGGTGAGGACGGCCGCCACGGTGCGGCTGTCCAGCCTGCCCGCCGCTGCCTCGGCCGCAAGGTACCGGTGCGGCCAGTCCGTGACCACGGCATCCGCGGCGGCGAGCCGGGGCTGGCCGGCGAAAGCAGGGCGGGCGTCCACGAGGGTCACGTGGTAGCCGAGGAGCTTGGCCGCAGGCACCAGGGCGGCACCGAAGTCATTGGCGCCAAACACCAGCATCCGCGGCGGCGCCAGCCGGGATTCCACCAGCAAGGCAGGTTCGCCGTGGCTGCCCGCCGCCCGGTCCGGAAGGCACCCATCCGGACCGGGCAGCGGAACCAATCCGGTACCGCCGGTCCGCAGCAGCGCCTGGAGAAGGGCAGGAATTTCCGCCCCTTCCCGCCCGGATCCCACGGCACTCAACAGCGCCGCGAGTTCCGGAGCCGCCGCGTGGGCCCTGGCCGGATCCGGCAGGGCGACGGCGGCCCCTCCCCCGCGGCGCCGTCTGGTGACAGGCGCCGCACCAGGGCAACGGGTTCGCCGGCGATGCCGCCCGCCAGGCGGATGAGGGCTGCGCGCAGCGGGTGCGGCGTGCCGCCGGGCACTGCGGCGGACACCGGTTCCACGTGGATGTCCAGCTCTCCGCCGCAGGTGAGCCCGGCGGCGAAGGCATCCGTGGAACTGAAGCCGAAGGTCCTCCGGCGGCTGCCGCCGTCGTCCATGGCGTCCTGCGCCAGCGCCACCACGGCGCCCTCCACGCATCCGCCGGAGAGGCTGCCCAGCACAGGCCCGGACTCAGCGACCAGCATGGAGGTGCCAACCGGCCTGGGCACCGAACCGCCGGCACCAACAATGGTGGCAACGGCAAACCGTCCGCCCAGGTGGGGCGTCCAGCTGCCGAGGAGTGGAATCAGGTCAAGCATTGCGGTGCTCCTTCTTCCGCGCGGCGGTGGTGTCCATATTGTCGTTCCTCGCAGGTGGTTGGGGAAGGTTGCCGCGGCCGAAGGGGCGCGCGGCGGGTCAGCCGCCCAGCAGGGCGTTGATGGGCCCGCGGGCGAAGTACACCAGGAACCCGGCGCTGACCACCCACATGAGCGGATGGATCTTCTTCGCCTTTCCGGACGCGGCGCCGATGATGGCCCAGCTGACGAAGCCCACACCGATGCCGTTGGCGATCGAGTAGCTCAGCGGCATGGTCACGATCGTGAGGAATGCCGGCAGCGCCACCGTGAACTTGGTGAACTTGATCTCGCGGATTTGGGCCATCATCATGGCGCCCACCACCACCAGGGCCGCGGCCGCGACCTCCAGCGGCACCACGCTGGTGAGCGGGGTGAGGAACATCGAGCCCAGGAACAGCACGCCGGTGACCACGGAGGCCAGGCCGGTGCGGGCCCCTTCGCCGATGCCGGCAGCGGAATCGATGTAGACCGTGTTGGAGGAACCGGAGGTGGCACCGCCGGCAACAGCGCCGAAGCCTTCCACGATGAAGGCGGACTTGAGCCGCGGGAACGTTCCGTCCTTGTGTGCGACGCCGGCGCTCTTGGCCAGGCCGGTCATGGTGCCCATGGCGTCGAAGAAGTTGGTGAACACGAGGGTGAAGACCAGCATGGTGGCTGCAAGTCCGCCGATCCTGGCGAACGAGCCGAAGAGGTCGAACTGGCCCACCAGGCCCAGGTCCGGAGCTGACACGAGCTGGCCGGACAGGACGGGGGTGTTCAGGTGCCAGCCGCCGGGGTTGGTGGCGCTGGCGGGGCCGATCTTCATGAAGGCTTCGACGACGGCGGCCAGCACGGTGGTGCCGACGATGCCGATGAGCAGGCCGCCCTGGACCTTGCGGGCCACCAGGATGCCCATGGCCAGGAGGCCAACGACGAACACCAGCGTGGGCACGGAGGTGATGGAGCCGCCGTCGCCCAGCTGGACGGGAGGACCTCCCGCGGTGGGCCGGACGAAGCCGGAGTCCACGAAGCCGATGAAGGCAATGAACAGGCCGATGCCCACGGTGATGGCGGCCTTGAGTTCCTTGGGTACCGCCCGGAAGATGGCGGTCCGGGCGCCGGTGACGCCGAACAGCACAATCAGGATGCCGTTGATCACCACCAGGCCCATGGCTTCGGCCCACGTGACCTCCTGGATCACGGAAACGGCCAGGAACGAGTTGATGCCGAGGCCGGCCGCGAGGCCGAACGGAAGGTTGGCGATGAGGCCGAAGAGGATGGTCATGACACCCGCCGTGAGGCCGGTGACTGCCCCCACCTGGGCTGCGGAGAGCCAGCCGCCCGCCACGTCGGTGGGGGCGTTGTCCGCGCTGAAGCCGCCCAGGATCAGGGGGTTCAGGATGACGATGTACGCCATGGTGAAGAACGTGACCAGGCCGCCGCGGAACTCGCGGGCCACGGTGGAGCCGCGCCGGGTGATCTGGAAGAACCGGTCAAGGATGTTGTTTGGCGCCGGCGGGGTGCTTCCTTGCCGTCCCCGCCCGGTTGCCGTTTGCGTGCCGGGTGCCCCTGCGGGCTCTGCACTGTTGTCACCCTTCGGGAACAGTGCAGCCTGCTTTTCAGACGAATTGTCCAGGATTGTCATGTCAGCCACCGGGCCCTAGTAGTCAATCCTGGATTCGAGCGTGTTCCAGGTGTTGAACGGCTCCAGCGGGGCCGGCGCCTGGGGATCGGCCAGTTCCAGCTTGGAGACCGGCATCAGGGAGTCCCTGTCCTGGTTGTCGAAGTACTCGTAGAAGACGGCGTCGTCGAAGCCCACCGAGGCGGCGTCGTGGCGGTCCGCGGCGAAGACCACGCGCTCCACGCGGGCCCAGAGTGCCGAGGCCAGGCACATGGGGCATGGCTCGCAGCTGGTGTAGAGGACAGCGCCGCTGAGGTCGAAGGTGCCCAGCTCGCGGCAGGCGGTGCGGATGGCGGTGACTTCGGCGTGGGCGGTGGGATCGTTGTCCGCGGTGACGCGGTTGACGCCGTCGAACGTCTTGCCGTCCGCGGTGACGATCATGGCGCCGAAGGGCCCGCCACTGTTGAGGACGTTGGCTGTTGCCAGCCGGATGGATCGGGCCAGGAACTGCTCGGCCGTGACGGTGGTACTCATGATGCGACTTCCTTAGTGCCGGGAAGCCTGAAGCCGCGCAAAGGACCAGAGGAACCAGGTGCGAACGGTTACCAGGCTTCAGCATGTGCTGTGAAGGTTTAGTTGCGCCTGGTAGATAGCTTCCCGGGTTCGGGTGCCCGCCTTTGGCAGAATCGAGATTAGCACCGGTTTGTGGTCCACGCCATAGGTTTCTGGAAATTTAATTTCGCAATGTGAAATCGATGTTTCGCGCTCTTCACCGGCCGTGCCCATCCCCCGGTCACATTCCGCGGCCATTGACGCAGGTCACCGGCATTCCCTACGCTGGTGCGGACCCGGACCGCCCGCCGCATGGCAGTTGGCAGTTGGCAGCCGGCCACCTGGATCAGCAGACAGGGCCTCACTGAGCTGGAACGTGCAGAACTCCGCCCAGACAAGGATGCCTTCCGTGACTCTTCCCTCCCCTGCTTCCGCCGCCACCAATCCCGCCGCCCGGCTCTGGATCCGGAACCCGCTGGCCGTCTTCACCGCCAATTCCCTCGACGCCTCGGGCGGGCTGGTTATCAGCAACGGCGTCATCACGGAGGTCCTCGCCGCGGGCCAGCAGCCGTCCGCACCCTGCTCCCAAACCTTCGACGCCGGCAGCCACGTCCTGCTCCCAGGGCTGATCAACACGCACCACCACTTCTACCAAACCCTGACGCGCGCCTGGGGTCCGGTGGCCAACGCCCCGCTGTTCCCCTGGCTGCAGAACCTGTACCCGGTGTGGGCGCGGCTCACGCCGAAGGACCTCGAGCTGGCAGCCACGGTTGCCCTGGCCGAGCTGCTGCTGTCCGGCTGCACCACCGCGGCAGACCACCACTACCTGTTCCCGGCCGGCCTCGAAGACGCCATCGACATCGAGGTTGCCGCAGTGCGCCGGCTGGGCATGCGCGCCACACTCACCCGCGGCTCCATGACGTTGGGAACGGACGACGGCGGCCTGCCGCCACAGTCCACGGTGCAGGATCCGGACGTGGTGCTGGCGGACAGCGGGCGCCTGGTCTCGGAGTACCACGAGCGCGGCGAGGACGCGGCCATCCAGATCGCCCTGGCCCCGTGCTCGCCGTTCTCGGTGACCAAGGAAATCATGGCCGAGAGCGCAGCCCTTGCCGAACGGCTGGATGTGCGGCTCCATACGCACCTGGCCGAAACACTGGACGAGGAGGACTTCTGCCGGGAGAGGTTCGGGCTGCGGACCGTGGACTACCTGGACAGTGTCGGCTGGCTGACGGACCGCACCTGGCTGGGGCACGGCATCCACTTCAGCGACGCGGAGATCGCCCGCCTCGGCGCGGCCGGAACCGCCGTCGCACACTGCCCCACCTCCAATATGCGCCTCGCCTCGGGAACGGCCCGGGTCCTGGAACTGGAGGACGCGGGCGTTCCCGTGGGGCTGGGAGTGGACGGCTCAGCGTCGAACGATGCCTCCAACATGATCCTCGAAGCCCGGCAGGCCCTGTACCTGCAGCGCCTCCGCTACGGTGCGGACGTGCCGGTGGAGCGGGCGCTCGGCTGGGCCACTCGGGGCTCGGCGGCGGTGCTGGGCCGGAAGGGACTGGGCCAGCTTGCACCCGGGATGCAGGCCGACCTCGCCCTGTTCAAGCTGGACGACCTGCGCTTCTCCGGCAGCCACGACCCCATCGCGGCGCTGCTGCTGTGCGCGGCTGACAGGGCTGACCGGGTCATGGTGGGCGGTCAGTGGCGCGTGGTGGACGGCCGGATCCCCGGACTGGACATCCCCGCGCTGATTGCGGAGCACTCCACGGCAGCGCGCAGGCTGGTCAACGGCTGACAGGCATCAATGCCGCTGCTAGCGTGGCGCCATGACTCCGTCAAAGACGCCGGCCGAGATCCTGGACATCGAGGGTGTTGAGGTCCGGATCTCGAGCCCTGACAAAGTGGTGTTCCCCGAGCCGGGCCTGACCAAGCTGGACCTGGTGCGGTACTACCTTGCGGTCGCGGAGGGTGCGTTGCGGGGTGCCGGCGGCAGGCCAATGGTGCTGAAGCGGTTCCCGAAGGGCATCGACGCCGAACCGTTCTTCCAGAAACGCGTCCCGGAAAACCATCCGCCGTTCATAGACACCACCACGCTGCACTACGCCTCCGGGACGTCGGCGGAGGAAGCCGTCATCCGGGACGCGGCCGGCCTCGCGTGGGTGGTGAACCTCGGCTGCCTGGACCTGAATCCGCACCCCGTCCGGGCCGAGGACCTGGAGCATCCCGACGAGTTGCGGGTGGACCTCGATCCCATGCCGGGCGTGGACTGGTCGCAGATCGTGGACGTGGCCTATGTGGCGCAGGAGGTCCTCGACGACGCGGGGCTGGTGGGCTGGCCGAAGACCAGCGGGTCCCGCGGGCTGCATATCCTGGTGCGCATTGCGCCGGAGTGGTCCTACAAGGATGTCCGGCTGGCCGCCGAAACCCTGGCCCGCGAGGTGGAGAACCGGGCCCCGGGCCTGGCCACCGCGCGCTGGTGGAAGGAGGAACGCGGCGAGAGCGTGTTCGTTGACTTCAACCAGAACGCCAAGGACCGCACCGTGGCATCGGCGTACTCGGTGCGTGCACTGCCCGATGCGCGGGTGTCCACGCCGCTCACCTGGGATGAGGTGCGCACCGTCCGGCCGGAACGTTTCACGGTCCCCACAGTGCTGGAACGGTTCGCGGACATCGGCGATCCGCACGCGGGCATTGACGCCGTCGCCGGGTCGCTGGACGGGCTGCTGGCACTGGCGAAGGAACTGGGACCGGCAGAAAAGGCGCCCCGCGGCGCGAACGGCACCGGGCGCCGGCAGTCCCTGATGCCGCTGATCGAGGTGGCGCGCACCAAAACCAAGCCTGAGGCGCTCAAGGCACTGGAGGAATGGAAGTCCGGGCACGCCGTCGTCGTAAAATCCCTGCAGCCCGCGGACGTCCTGGTGGACGGAATGCGGGGTTCGAGCTCGCTCTGGTACCGGGTGCGGGTCAACCTGCAGCACGTCCCGGACGCGGACCGGCCGGGCCAGGAAGACCTCATCGCGGACTACGATCCGTGGGCCGGAAAGGAATGGCCCGGCCGCCCCGGAGCTTAGCGCTGCCGGCCGAAGCCCGGGAGGGTGGAGATCCAGCGCGAGAAGCGGCTGGGTTCGTGGATGCGGTCCTCCGGAACAAAGAAGTCCGGATCGGTGCCGCCGCCGAGGGGGAGGTAGAACTCCGGGACCGCACGGCCCGCCGTGTTCGCCGGTGCAACTGCCTGTGAATCCTGCTGGTACATCTGATCCTCCTCGTTTTCTTATTTCGTATTGCGGAAAGTATTTTTTGCTATACGAAAAGATTAGTTGGATCCCTGACGCTGAGTCAATGGTTCCGCGGGGCGGCTTAGGGGGCCGACGGTCACAATCGGATTTTTCACCTTGTGATGTACACCACCGGCTTGCGGGGGTACGCTGTTAGGCAACTCGTGGCGCAGGTCACGTAACCTGGGAGCAGCAGGCAGGGTCGTAATGAGCTGGCATCAATGGATGCCGGCTCTTTTTTGTTGGGTCGGCTCCACCGGAAACGCGCTTGAAATGCGCGCTTAATTTCAGTGATGGAACCTTGGTTCCACTTACCGGAGATTGGGAAAAGACCATGAGCAGCAAGATCATTCTCGGCGAAAACCAGTACGGCAAGGCCGAAGTCCGCGTCGTCAAGATCACCAGGGACACCAACCGCCACGAGATCGAAGACCTGAACGTCACCTCGCAGCTGCGCGGCGACTTCTCCGCGGCCCACCTGGAGGGCGACAACGCCCACGTGGTGGCCACGGACACCCAGAAGAACACCATCTACGCCTTCGCCCGCGACGGCATTGGCTCCCCGGAAGCATTCCTGCTGCGCCTCGGCGAGCACTTCACCTCCAGCTTCGACTGGGTCAACGGCGGCCGCTGGGAAGCCGAGTCCTACTCCTGGAACCGCATCCAGGCCCACGGCAGCGAACACGACCACTCGTTCGTCCGCAACGGCCAGGAAGTCCGCACCGCCGTCCTGGTCCGCGACGGCGCCACCAGCCACCTGGTTTCCGGCCTCAAGGACCTGACCGTCCTGAAGTCCACTGAATCAGGCTTCGTCGGCTACCCCCGGGACCGCTACACCACCCTCCCGGAAACCACCGACCGCATCCTCGCCACAGACGTTTCCGCCCGCTGGCGCTTCAAGACCGGCACCGATTTCAGCACGCTTGACTTCAACAAGAGCTACGACGACGTCAAGGGACTCCTGCTCGAAGGATTCACCGAGAAGTACTCCCACGCCCTGCAGCAGACCCTGTTCGACATGGGCACCAAGGTCCTGGAGGCCCACAGCGAGATCGACGAGATCAAGTTCTCCATGCCCAACAAGCACCACTTCCTGGTGGACCTGTCCCCCTTCGGACTGGACAACCCCAACGAAGTGTTCTTCGCAGCCGACCGCCCCTACGGCCTGATCGAAGCCACCGTCCAGCGCGACGACGCAACCGCAGCACCCGCAGCCTGGTCCGGCATCGCCGGCTTCTGCTAAAGCCTGCACGCTTTTCGGTTTCGGCGGGCTCGGCCCACCGTTGTTGAGCCCGTCGAAACCAACCCACAGCTTCACCTGTTAGCCAGACAACGTTAGCCAGACGATGACGTCTGCCATGAACCAAGAAAGTCTGCCATGAACACCAAGAAGAAACCGGCCGCCGCAGCCGCCGGACACCGCACCCAGCCAGGCCGCCCGGAAGACCAGCGGCTCCCGCTGGGAAGCACGTTCGCCTACGGCTTCCAGCACGTCCTCACCATGTACGGCGGCATCATCGCCCCTCCCCTGATCATCGGCGCCGCGGCCGGCATGTCCTCACAGGACATCGGCCTGCTCATCGCCGCCTGCCTTTTTGTCGGCGGCCTCGCCACCATCCTCCAGACCATCGGCGTCCCGTTTTTCGGATCCCAGCTCCCCCTGGTCCAGGGCGTATCCTTCGCCGGCGTCTCCACCATGGTGGCTATTGTCCACGGCGGGGGCGGCATCCAGGCCGTCTTCGGGTCGGTGATCGCGGCCTCGCTCATCGGCCTGCTGATCACCCCGCTGTTTTCGAAGATCATCCGGTTCTTCCCGCCCGTGGTGACCGGTACCGTGATCACCACCATCGGCCTGACCCTGATGCCGGTAGCCGCCAACTGGGCCATGGGCGGCAACAACAAGGCGGACAACTACGGCAGCATGGCCAACATCGGCCTCGCCGCCGCCACCATGGGCATCGTCCTGCTCCTGAGCAAGGTGGGCAGCGCGGCCATCTCCCGGCTTTCGATCCTCCTGGCCATGGTGCTCGGCACCGGAATCGCCTTCGCGTTCGGGATGGCGGACTTCTCCAAGGTGGGCCAGGGCGAGATCGTCGCCTTCCCCACCCCGTTCGCCTTCGGCCCGCCTACCTTCGAGATCGCGGCCATCATCTCGATGCTGATCGTCATCCTGGTCACCCTGACCGAAACATCAGCGGACATCATCGCCGTGGGTGAAATCGTGGGCACCAAGGTGGACTCCAAGCGGATCGGCAACGGCCTCCGCGCGGACATGCTCTCCAGCGCCATCTCCCCGCTGTTCAACTCCTTCACGCAGAGCGCCTTCGCCCAGAACGTGGGCCTGGTGGCCATCACCGGCGTGAAAAGCCGCTTCGTGGTCAGCGCCGGCGGCCTGATCCTGGTGATTCTCGGCCTGCTTCCGGTCCTGGGCCGGGTTGTCGCAGCCGTCCCCACGCCCGTCCTGGGCGGCGCCGGCGTGGTCCTCTTCGGCACCGTGGCCGCCAGCGGCATCCGCACGCTGTCCAAGGTGGAGTACAAGAACAACATGAACCTGATCGTGGTGGCAGCATCCATCGGGTTCGGCATGATCCCCATCGCCGCACCGGCGTTCTACGACCGGTTCCCGTCCTGGTTCAGCACCATCTTCCACTCCGGCATCAGCTCGGCAGCCGTCATGGCCATCCTGCTGAACCTGCTGTTCAACCACCTCAAGGCCGGCAACTCGGACAACCAGTCCGTATTCGTGGCCGGCACCGAACGCGTGGTGCAGGAACAGGACATCAAGTGCCTGGTGGACGGCGACCGCTTCGAAGGCGGCAAACTCCTCGACTGTGACGGCAAGGAAGTCCGCATCGAATCGGCCCAAAAGGCATCAGAGCATTAGCAAAGACGCAGCCAACGACGGCGGCCCGCACCTTTTCGCCAAAGGTGCGGGCCGCCGTCGTCACGTAGTTTTTGGGCGTGTCAGGTGCGGTTCAGCTCGCGGGAGATGGTCTCGGCCGCCTGGCGGAGCACCGGCACGGCTTTGTCGGCGAAGTGCTCGTCCACCCGGGACACCGGCCCGGAGACGGAGATCGCCGTGGGCGTGGGGGCATTGGGGACGGCCATGGCGAAGCAGCGGACACCCAGTTCCTGCTCCTCTTCGTCGATGGAGTAGCCACGTTCCCGGATCAGCTTGAGGTCGGCCAGGAGTTCCTCGACGTCGCCGATGCTCTTCACGGTGGGCGTGGGCATTCCTGCACGGGCCACGATGCCGCGGACGGTCTCGTCGTCGAGCTGGGCCAGGATGGCCTTGCCGACGCCGGTGGCGTGGGTATGGGCCCGCCGGCCCACCTCGGTAAACATGCGCATCGAGTGCAGCGAAGGCACCTGGGCGACGTAGATGACCATGTCCGAATCCAGTACGGCCATGTTGGAGGTCTCGCCGAGCTGGTCCACGAGGGCTTTCAGCTGGGGACGGGCCACCGCACCGAGCTGCTTGTTGGCGCCTTCGCCGAGCCGGATCAGCCGCGGGCCCAACGCGTAGCGGCGGTTGGGCAGCTGCCGGATGTAGCCCAGCGACACCAGGGTCCGCAGCAGGCGGTGGATGGTGGGCAG
This sequence comes from Pseudarthrobacter sp. SL88, assembly GCF_026672455.1. Classification (NCBI taxonomy): domain Bacteria; kingdom Bacillati; phylum Actinomycetota; class Actinomycetes; order Micrococcales; family Micrococcaceae; genus Pseudarthrobacter; species Pseudarthrobacter sp. SL88. The sequence goes on along the minus strand of NZ_JAPPRD010000001.1, from coordinate 542,165 downwards.
CGGCAGGTCGGTGGAGGAGGACAGCTCGCTCAGGGTGACGTCGCCGCCGGCATCGGTGATCAGCTCCAGCAATTCAAAGACGCGCTCTACCGACTGCACGCCACCGGACGCTTTTTCTGCCATTCCGTTGTCTCCTACGGCTCGGAATCCGACAACTCTTATCCACATCGTGAAAAGAGTGCTTAGAACACCCAACATACATCAAGCGCGGAGTTGCGGGCACGCGTCGGCAGACAGCTCTTCCAGTCGCATTCGGAGGGCTTGTATTTCCATCTTGTAGATAATAATATCCATAATACGAAAACATTCGTAGAAAACAGGCTTACCGGAACAGGCCGATGCACGGCCCCAACAGGAGGACATTCAATGGCGAACCCCAGCCCCGGAAACTCGATCACCCTGCGCGTCGAAGCGCCGTCCAGCTTCAGCGCAACGAGCGAGCTCGCCGCCGCAGTGGGGGCGGCAGGCGCCGCCATCACCGCCCTGGACGTCAGCGAGTCCCACCACGAGACCCTCGTTGTGGACGTCACCTGCAACACCACCGACGACGAACACGCCGCCCGCGTCAAGGACGCCCTGAACGCGCTCGACGGCGTCACGGTCCAGCATGTCTCGGACCGCACCTTCCTGATGCACCTCGGCGGCAAGCTTGAGGTGGTCCCCAAGGTAGCCCTGCGCAACCGCGACGATCTCTCGCGTGCCTACACCCCCGGCGTCGCCCGCGTCTGCCTGGCCATTGCCGAAGACCCCGCCGCGGCCCGCAACCTGACGGTCAAGCGCAACACCATCGCCGTGCTCACCGACGGTTCCGCCGTCCTGGGCCTGGGCAACATCGGCCCAGCCGCCGCGCTCCCCGTCATGGAAGGCAAGGCAGCCCTGTTCAAGCAGTTCGCCAACGTGGACGCCTGGCCGGTCTGCCTGGACACCCAGGACACCGAAGAAATCATCATGATCGCCAAGGCCATGGCCCCGGTGTACGGCGGCATCAACCTTGAGGACATCGCCGCTCCGCGCTGCTTCGAGATCGAGAAGCGCCTCCGCGAGGAACTGGACATTCCGGTGTTCCACGACGACCAGCACGGCACCGCCATCGTCACCCTCGCCGCCCTGGTCAACGCCCTGCGCGTGGTGGGCAAGACCCTCAGTGAGGTCCGCATCGTCGTCTCCGGCGTCGGCGCCGCGGGCTCAGCCATCATCCAGCTCCTCAAGGCCCAGGGCGCGGAGCACATCGTCGCCGCGGGCCGCTCGGGTGCCATCCACTCCGGCGAAACCTACAGCGACGAACACCGCAGCTGGATTGCCGCGAACACCAATGAGGAAGGCTTCTCCGGCACCCTTCACGAGGCCCTCGTCGGCGCGGACGTCCTCATCGGCGTCAGCGCCCCGCACGTCATCGGCGAAGAGCAGGTAGCGTCCATGGCCAAGGACGCGATCGTGTTCGCCATGGCCAACCCCACACCGGAAATCGACCCCGTCATCGCCGCAAAGCACGCGGCAGTCGTGGCCACGGGGCGCAGCGACTTCCCCAACCAGATCAACAACGTACTGGCCTTCCCCGGCTTCTTCCGCGGCCTGCTTGACGCGGGAGCCTCGGACATCACCCCCGAAATGCTGGTGGCCGCCGCGGAAGCCATCGCCAACCGGGTAGCTGACGATGAGCTCAATGCCAGCTACATTATCGCCAGCGTCTTCGATCCCCATGTGGCCGCCGATGTTGCCTCAGCCGTTGCCGCCGCAGCGCACGCCGCCAACGTTGCAACCGCCGCAGTCCCGGAACAGGCGGAACCGGAAGCCGCCCTGGCCAACGCCTGATTCACCGCCTGACTTCAGCACAAGTCTTCAGCCTAAGGAAAGGACCAGAAATGGCCATCACTGTCACAGATCCCCTGCCGATCAACCGCGCGGAGGAGATCCTCACCCCCAAGGCGCTGGCGTTCGTGGAGGAACTGCACAACCGGTTCGCCGGCACCCGCAACGGCCTCCTCGCGGCCCGTTCCGCCAAGCGGCAGCGCGTGGCCGACACCGGCAAGCTGGACTTCCTGCCGGAGACGCAGGACGTGCGCGACGGCGACTGGAAGGTCGCTGCCGCCCCAGCGGCACTGCAGGACCGCCGCGTGGAGATGACAGGACCTGCCTCGCCGGCAAAGATGGCCATTAATGCGCTGAACTCGGGCGCCAAGGTGTGGCTGGCGGACCTTGAGGACGCCAGCACACCAACCTGGGGCAACGTCATCGACGCCATCCTGAACCTCCGCGATGCCGCCCAGGGCACGCTCAGCTTCACCTCGGAAGAGGGCAAGGAATACAAGCTCCGCACTGACGCGCCACTCGCCGTCGTGGTGGCCCGCCCGCGCGGCTGGCATATGCAGGAGAAGCACCTCCTCATCAACGGCGAACCCGCCGTAGGCGCACTGGTGGACTTCGGCCTGCACTTCTTCCACGTCGCCAAGCAGCTGGTGCTGAACGGGCAGGGCCCGTACTACTACCTGCCGAAGATGGAAAGCCACCTCGAGGCGCGGCTGTGGAACGACGTGTTCGTGTTCGCCCAGGACTTCCTCGGACTGCACCAGGGCACCATCCGCGCCACGGTGCTGATCGAGACCATCCCGGCCGCGTTCGAGATGGACGAGATCCTTTACGAGCTGCGGGACCACGCCTCGGGCCTGAATGCCGGCCGCTGGGACTACCTGTTCAGCATCATCAAGTATTTCCGCGACGCCGGCGAGGAGTTCGTCCTGCCGGACCGCGCCTCCGTGGCCATGACCGCGCCCTTCATGCGCGCCTACACCGAACTGCTGGTCAAGACCTGCCACCGCCGCGGTGCCTTCGCCATGGGCGGCATGGCCGCCGTCATCCCCAACCGCCGCCACCCGGAGGTCACGGCAGCGGCCTTCGAAAAGGTCCGGGCGGACAAGACCCGTGAAGCCAACGACGGGTTCGACGGCTCCTGGGTTGCGCACCCGGACCTGGTGTCCACCTGCCGCGAGGTGTTCGATTCCGTGCTCGGCGACAAGCCAAACCAGGTGGACCGGCAGCGCCCCGAAGTGTCAGTCACTGCAGCCGAGCTGCTGGACGTCTCCTCCGCCGGGGGCCAGGTCACCGAGGCCGGGCTGCGCCTGAACCTGTACGTTGCCGTGGCCTACACGGCCGTGTGGCTGTCCGGCAACGGCGCAGTGGCCATCCACAACCTCATGGAGGACGCCGCCACCGCGGAGATCTCCCGTTCGCAGGTCTGGCAGCAGATCCGCAACAAGTCCGTCCTCGCCGACACCGGCAACACCGTCACCAAGGACCTGGTGGAGCGGATCCTGGGGGAGGAAACCGAACGGCTCCGCACCGAAGTGGGCGACGAAGCGTTCCGCCGCTACTACCAGCCGGCCAGCGACCTGATCGCCGACATCTGCCTCTCGGACGGCTACACGGACTTCCTCACCACCCCCGCTTACGAACTGGTGGGCTGAGGCATGGCCGCAACACCCAAACCCTCACTGTCGGCGGGAGACCTCGCGTCCATCGACGGGCAACTGGCCGCCACCGACCGGCTGCTCGAGCAGAACTACCCGGGCGACGACGGCTCCCGCCAGCCCGTGCACACGGTGTACGTCCCCGCGGACCGGTTCACGCCGTCGTTCGCTGCCCAGTGGGGCGCCGAGGCCAGGGCCACCGTGGAGGCGCACGGCGGCTACGACACGCTGGGCCGGCTCCTGGGGCAGGAGCCCGGCCTCGCCGAGGCGGTCGCAGCACGCGTCGAAGCCAAGCTCGCCAGCGAACCCATCGAGGACCTGCGCCTGGACTTCGAAGACGGCTTCGGGGACAGGGGCGACGACGCCGAGGACACTGCCGCTGTTGCCGCGGCTGCCGCGGTGGCCCAGGCCGTCGCGGCCGGGTCCGCTCCCCCGTTCATCGGCATCCGCTTTAAGTGCTTCGAAGCGGCCACCCGGGCCCGCGGCCTGCGCACCCTGGACCTGTTCGTCTCCGGACTCGCTGCGGCCGGCGAGCTGCCCGGGGGACTGGTCCTGACCCTGCCCAAGGTCACCACCGTGGACCAGGTCCGGGCCATGGACTACGCAGTCTCCAGGCTGGAGGAAGTCCACTCGCTGCCCGCCGGGCGGCTGCGCTTCGAGGTCCAGGTGGAAACACCCCAGCTGATCCTGGGCCCGGACGGCACCTCGCCGGTGGCGCAGCTGCCGCATGCCGTGCCTGGCCGCATCAGCGGCCTGCACTACGGCACCTACGACTACTCCGCATCGCTGCAGATCTCCGCCGAATACCAGTCCATGGAGCACCCCGTGGCCGACTTCGCGAAGGAAGTCATGCAGCTGGCCGTTGCCGGCACCGGTATCCGGCTCTCCGACGGGTCCACCAACATCATTCCGGTGGGCGACAACGTGGAGAACGCCTGGCGGCTGCACGGACGGCTGGTCCGCCGGTCCCTGGAACGCGGCTACTACCAGGGCTGGGACCTGCACCCGGCCCAGCTGCCCAGCCGGTTCGCCGCCACCTATGCCTTCTACCGCGAAGGCCTCCCGGCTGCAGCAGCCCGGCTCCGCAACTACGTCGAACGCACCGAGGGCGGCGTCATGGACGAGCCCGCCACCGCCCGCGCGCTGGCCGCGTTCGTCCTCCGCGGCGTCCAGTGCGGCGCAGTAGGTGCCGAAGAGGTCCAGGCGCTTGCCGGCGTCGGGATTCCCCAGCTCACCGCACTGGCGCACCCGCGGCTCGCCACTTCCACCACCACAGCAAAGGATCTCCTCCATGGGTAAGTACTACTCCCCCACCGGCGGGCTGCCCCCGCAGACGCACCTGACCACCGAACGGGCCATCGTCACCGAGGCCTACACCGTGATCCCCAAGGGCGTCATGACGGACATCGTCACGTCCAACCTGCCGGGCTTCGCGAACACCCGCTCGTGGATTATCGCCCGCCCCATCTCAGGCTTCGCCACCACGTTCTCCCAGCTGATCGTTGAGATCGGCCCCGGCGGCGGAGCGCCCAAGGCCGAGTTCGAAGCCGGCGTCGAAGGCGTCGTCTTCGTGACCCGCGGGCAGGTCAACCTCACCCTCGACGGCGAACTCCACCAGCTCGAGGAAGGCGGCTACGCGTACCTTGCCGCCGGTGCGGAGTGGGGCCTGGAGAACGTTTCGGACGACGTCGTGTCCTTCCACTGGATCCGCAAAGCGTACGAACGGCTGGAAGGCTTCGAAGCCAAGTCCTTCGTCACCAATGAAAAGGACATCCAGCCGACGTCGATGCCGGACACCAACGATGCCTGGAAGACCACCCGGTTCACCGACTCCAGCGACCTGGCCCACGACATGCAGGTGAACATCGTGACGTTCCAGCCCGGCGGCGTCATCCCCTTCCCCGAAACCCACGTGATGGAACACGGCCTGTACGTCCTGGAGGGCAAGGCCATGTACCTGCTCAACAACGACTGGGTGGAGGTGGAGGCGGGCGACTTCATGTGGCTGCGCGCCTTCTGCCCGCAGGCCTGCTACGCCGGCGGCCCCGGCGAATTCCGCTACCTGCTGTACAAGGACATGAACCGCCAGGTGCGCCTCACCTAAGCACCTACCCCCTCCCAACCCAGTAGCAGCACATGTCGTTTTGGGGCCCCGAAACGACATGTGCTGCTACCCAGTTGGGGGAAAATGGGTCCATGGGTGCGCGCCGGGGCGGCGGATGGATACGGGCGGCTGCTGCCCTGTGCACCGCCCTCCTGATCTCAGCTGCCGGCTGCACAGGCGAGCCCCGCCCTCCGGACCCGACGCCGACGGACCCGGACAGGGCTGCCGCTTTCGCCCTCCTGGAGGCCTTCAGCGACCGCATGATCGGCGAGGGTGCACCCGCCGTCCTGATTGACGTCCGGTATGGAGGCAAGGCCTGGACACACGCGGCCGGGGTGCGGAACCTGGAAACGCGCGAACCTGCAGCGGCGTCCGACCCCGTCCGGGTTGGCGGCATCACCGAATCATTCGTGGCGGTTTCCGTGCTGAAGCTGGTGGCGGAAGGAAAGCTCGGCCTCGACGACCCGGTGAGCCGCTACCTGCCGGAGTTCTGGAGCGTCCTGCATCCGCCCGGCCCGGTCAGTGTGCGGCAGCTTCTGACCCACGAGTCGGGGCTGCCCGACTTCACCGATCCACTCCTGGCATCCGGCCCCTGGGAAAAGGTCACGGTCCGGAAGATCAGCCTCGAGCAGCAGCTGGCCCTGGCGGCCACCGTCCCGTGGGAGCCGCGGCTGGCACGGATCTCCAACTATTCGCGGACCAACTATGCGGCGCTGGCCCTGATCGTCGAACGGCTCCGCGGCCAGGACATCGCACAGGTCCTGGCCACGGACATAGCCCGTCCGCTGGGCCTGGGCGCAACCCGGCTGGGCGGGCCGGCCCTTCCGGGCATGGTTCACGGCTACGTCATGGTGGGCGGCGCGCGCCTGGATGCCAGCTTGCCAGAATGGCAGGCGGAGGCTCCCTCTTCCGGAGCAGTTTCTACCCTGCCGGAGGTGAACCGTTTCTACGCCGCGATCCTGAAGGGCGAACTGCTCCCGCCGGACAGCGTTACGGCCATGAAGGGCGGCTACCTGCAGTACTACGGCTTTGCGCTGCGACGCTGGAACAACACCTGCAACAACCGCTTCTACTACGGCCTGCCTGGCGACACCGACGGTTACGGAACCATTGCCATGACCAGCGAGGACGGCAAGACCCAGCTGGCCATGGCGGTGGCCTATCCCCCCGAGCCGCCTACCCTGGGGGTCAACCCGTTGATTTCCGAGCTGGCGGAGGTCTCCCAGGACGCGCTCAACCACCTGTGCTGAGCGGCATTCGTGATGCGGCTCAGGCTCCCGGGTTAAGGACTACCTTGATGCAGCCGTCTTCCTTCTTCTGGAACTTCTCGTAGAGTGCCGGTGCCCCGTCCAGACCCGAGCGGTGGGTGACGAGGTCCATGACGCCCAGCGGATCGGCGTCGTCCTCCACCAGCGGGAGGATGTCATCCGTCCAACGCCGCACGTTGCACTGGCCCATCCGCACCTGGATCTGCTTGTCGAACATGGTCAGCAGCGGCATGGGGCTGGCCTGGCCGCCATAGACTCCGCTGAGCGAGAGCGTTCCCCCGCGCCGGACGGCGTCGATGGCTGTGTGCAGCGCGGCGAGGCGGTCAACACCGGCGGTCTCCATGGCCTTTTGTGCCAGCTTGTCCGGCAGCAGTCCCAGTGCCTGGTGCGCGAATCCGGCCACCGGGGAGCCATGGGCTTCCATGCCGACGGCGTCCACCACCGCGTCAGGGCCCCTACCGGCGGTCTTCTCCCGCAGTTCGTCACCGACGGTTTTGGTGTAATCGAGCGTGTCCACGCCGTGCCGGGCCGCCATGGCGCGGCGTTCCGGGACGGGGTCCACGCCCACCACGTTGAAGCCGCGCTGGACGCCGATGCGGGCGGCGAACTGCCCCACTGGCCCGAGCCCCAACACCGCAAGGGTGCCGCCGGGCTGCACGTCCGCGTACTCCACCGCCTGCCAGGCCGTGGGCAGGATGTCGGAAAGGAACAGGTACCGTTCGTCCGGCAGTTCGGTCCCCACCTTGACGGGTCCGTAATCCGCGTGCGGGACACGGAGGTACTCGGCCTGCCCGCCCGGCACTGAGCCGTACAGTTCGGAGTAGCCAAAGAGGGCTGCTCCCGAGCCTTTTTCCTTTACCTGGGTGGTTTCGCATTGGGACTGCAGCCCTTGCTTGCACATGTAGCAGGAGCCGCAGGAGATGTTGAACGGGATCACCACGCGGTCACCCTTGCGCAGGTTGGTGACGGCGCTTCCCACTTCTTCCACGATGCCCATCGGTTCGTGGCCGATCACGTCGCCCTTGTGCATGTAGGGCCCCAGGACCTCGTACAGGTGCAGGTCGGACCCGCAGATCGCCGTGGAGGTGATGCGCACGATCGCATCGGTAGGCTCCTGGATCACGGGATCGGGTACTTCTTCGACGCTGACTGATCGTTTTCCTTGCCAGGTCAGTGCTTTCACGGTGTTCTCCTTTTCCTCGCAGTCCGGGCCGTGCGCCCTTCATTCGACGCTACCGAATTTTCGGGCAAAAAGTAAGCATGCTGATGATCTTCAGGCATTTGGCACTCTTACGCCAGGCGGCCCGGGCTCTCGCTGGGGGCACGATCGGCCCGGCGAATGGACTGAAGCCAGCCTGGAGGACCTGGTGGCCAGCTACCGGGCCCGGATTGTTGACATGGGAGCCAGCCTGGCCGACGTCGTCACGGACGTCGAACGGAACGATGACGGCTCCGTGAAGGTGGCCGTTTCCTGGGTCAAACCCTCCGACAACGGCACCGAGAAGGACGTGGCAGGCGGCTCTTCCATGAAAACCCCGGGCTAGCTGCCGCGGTTCAGCAGCTTCCCGATGGCGCTGCCGGCCAGGTTCCGCAACAGGTCGGCAGGTCCCTCGTAGACGTCCACCGCGCCGGCGTCCCGGAGCACGTCGGCGCTGATTCCCCCGCAGGTGACCCCCACAGCCGGGATGCCGAGCGCGGCCGCGGCCTTCATGTCCCAGACTGCGTCTCCGACGAAGACAGCATCGGCCGGCTCTACGTCGATCGCTTCCAGGGCAGCAGCCAGGATGTCCGGGGCAGGCTTGCTCTCCTCGGCATCCTTGGAGCTGGTGGCGGCATCGATGAACGCGTCAGCGTCAAGGATTCCCTTCATGATCTGCAGGTCCTGCTCCCGGGCCGACGAGGCCAGGGCGACGGCGAGGCCACCGGCATGGCACCGGGCCAGCAGGTCCTTCGAACCATCAAACGCGCGCAGGGAAGGCCAGCGGGCGGCGTACAGTGCGCCGTGGCTGGCCATGATGTCCTCATCGGCGCTGCGGTCCCGGCCCTCGGGCAGCAGGCTGTCCACCAGCCGGTCCCCGCCCATGCCCACGAGGTAGTGGATGGATGCCATCGGAACGTCATAGCCGTACTGGCGGAAGGCACCCCACCAGGAAACGGTGTGTAGGTACGACGAATCGATCAGCGTCCCGTCAACGTCAAAGAGAACCCCCCGGCGGCGTCCACCGGGGGGTGCGTCCTGCCGGCCCATCAGCCCACCGCGGCCCGCCTGGCCTCCGGGGCCTTCTTGTGCCGGGCAGCTTCTTCCTTGGGCGTTGCCACGGGCCGGACCCGTTCCCTGATCACCGTTCCGGCACCGTCCAGGCTTTTATCCCGAATAAGGCCTGTGCCTGCAATTTCACGGGCCATGGCCACTCCGGCCACGGCCGCCCGCTTCGTGGGAAAGGTCACCGAGATTGCCATCAGGTGGCCCGCCCCGTCCATCATCCTGACCCTGTAGCCACCATCAGGGGCATCAACGAGTTCAAAATACCCGGCCATGCGAATCACTCCTCCTCCGTCAGTCACGGCATTGTGCTTGTGGAGCACTCCATGAGGTGTTAGTAAGTCTACTTATCTATTCTGCGAAGGGAAAGTTCAGCCCTGTGCCGGCCCCGCCTCAGCGCCGCCCCGCCGATTCCGGCGGGATAGGGGTGTCACTCCGGCGAACGGTATCCTGATGCAGCTCCAAAGCGCTAGTCACAAGGGCAAAGTGGCTGAACGCCTGCGGGGTGTTGCCCAGTTGCCGGCCCGCGCGGACTGCCCACTCCTCGCTCAGGAGCCCCACGTCATTGCGCAGCTCCAGGAGGCGCTCGAACAGTTCGCGTGACTCCTCATGCCGTCCCGCGCCGAGCAGCGCCTCCACCAGCCAGAACGAGCAGGCGAGGAAGACGCCCTCGCTCCCCGGCAGGCCGTCGTCGCTCTTCTCCGGACGGTAGCGAAGCACGAACCCGTCCTCGGTCAGCTCGCGCTGGATCGCCTCGATGGTCCCGATGACGCGGGGATCATCCGGCGGCAGGAAGCCCACCCGCGGAATCAGCAGCAGGCTGGCATCAAGCTCTGGGCTGCCGTAGGACTGCACGAAAGTGTTGCGTCCGGCGTCGAACCCGTTGGCCATCACATCCCGGTGGATGGTGTCCCGCAGCGCCTCCCACCTCTCCACCGGCCCCGGCAGCCCGGACTCCCTGACGCCCTTGACCATCCGGTCGGCGGCAACCCACGCCATGACCTTCGAATGGGTGAAGTGCCTGCGGGGGCCGCGCATTTCCCACAACCCGTTGTCCGGCTGGTCCCAGATGGTTTCCAGGTGGGTCATCAGGGCGCACTGCAGGTCCCACGAATCGTCCGGATGCTTCAGCAGTGAATTACGGGTCAGCGCCAGGCAGTCCAGCACCTCGCCCCACACGTCCAGCTGGAGCTGCTCGGCCGCCGCGTTGCCGATCCGCACGGGCGCCGAATTCTCATATCCCCTGAGCCAGGGCAGCTCCAGCTCGGGCAGGCGCCGCTCGCCGTGTATGCCGTACATGATCTGCAGGTCGGCCGGGTCCCCGGCCACCGCCCGCAGCAGCCATTCCCGCCAGGCGGCCGCCTCGGCGGTGTAGCCGGCGGCCAGGAGCGCCTGCAGCGTCATGGTGGCGTCCCGCAGCCAGCAGTACCGGTAGTCCCAGTTGCGGGGACCACCGGGCTGTTCGGGCAGGGAGGTGGTCACGGCGGCCACGATGCCGCCGGTTGGTGCGTAGGTAAGCGCCTTGAGGGTCACCAGCGAGCGCACCACGGCGTCCTGGTATTCGCCCTGCACCGTGCACTGGGTGGTCCAGCCGCGCCAGAAGGCGAAGGTGGTGTCCAGGACCTTCTCCGCGTCCACCGAGTGCGGCCGGCCCACATGGCTGGGAGCCCACGTGAGGACGAACGGGATACGTTCCCCGGCGCTGACGGTGAAGTCGCCCACGGTGTGCATGTTCTCGCCGTGTACCTCCGCCGGCGTCACGAAGTAGGCAGCGTCCGGCCCCGCGATGGCGTGGAGGCCGTGCTTGTCCTTGCGTACCCATGGAACGATGTGGCCGTAGTCGAAGCGCAGGACCAGCTCGCAGTGCATCTTCACGGTGCCGCTGACGCCCTCGACGATCCGCACGATGTCCGCCACAGAATCACGCGGCGGCATGAAATCGATGACGCGCACCGTCCCGTCGGGGGTGTCCCATTCGGTTTCCAGGATCAGGCTGCCGTCCCGGTATCCCCGCCGGGTGCACGGTCCGCCGCTTTCGGGCGCCAGCAGCCAGCGGCCGGCGTCGGGCGTGTCCAGCAACGCGGTGAAGCAGGCCGGGGAGTCGAACCTGGGAAGGCACAACCAGTCGATGGAACCTTCTTTGCTGATCAGCGCCCCGGTCTGAAGGTCGCCTACCACCGCATAATCTTCGATTCGCGCCATGACCTTACCCTGCCACAAACGCGCTCCCTGTTCCGGGCACATTTGCGAAGTGCCGGTGTAGCCTGCAGTGGTGGCAGTCCATATCGGCACCTCCGGCTGGAGCTATGACCATTGGGAGAACGTCCTGTACCCGCCAGGCCTGCCGGCGAAGGACCGGCTGGGACACTATGTCGCGCAGTTCAGCACCGTGGAGCTGAACGCCAGCTTCTACCGCTGGCCCCGGGACACCACGTTTGCCGGCTGGAACCGCAGGCTGCCCCCGGGCTTCAGCATGTCCGTCAAGGCTCCGCGTGGCCTCACACACGCGCGGAAGCTGTACCAGCCCGAAGTCTGGGTGGACCGGATTGCCCGTTGCTGGCACGAACTCGGGGACAAACGGGCGGTGCTCCTGGTGCAGCTGCCGCCTCAACTGGAACGGGACGATGCCCGGCTGGACTACTTCCTGGCCGCGTTGCCGGAATGGATCCGGGTCACCGTGGAATTCCGCCATCCCACCTGGGACTGCCCGGAAGTCCTGGCGATCCTCGAGCGGCACGGCGCCGCCTACTGCATCATGAGCGGAGCCAATCTGCCGTGCCTGCTCCAGACCACGGCCCCGTTCACCTATGTCCGGCTACACGGGCCTGACCACCAGCACCTCTACGCCGGCTCCTATTCGGACGATGACCTGCACTGGTGGGCGGACAGGATCAGCGGCTGGGCAGCGGAGGGGTTGGACGTGTACGCCTATTTCAATAACGACGGCGGCGGGCACGCGGTGCGCAACGCCCGGACCCTGCGCGCCATCCTGGGCGCCTGACGTCATACTGTGCTGCCGTCTCCCGCACGCCGCCACACGGGCCGCCGCCTGTGGCAGAGTGGAACCATGGACCCGGCGCCGCAGAACCCGACCCAGCCCGCAACCCAGCCCGCTTCCGGGCGGCCGGGAAAGATTCCGGAGCGCCGGCCCGAGCTTAGCGGGAACCAGGCCTTCCGCTTGGCCCACCGCATCTCCGACGGGTTCAACAGCTTCCGGATCCGGCTCGCCAGGCGTTGGGACTTCGTGCCCCGGACCATTGCCTACCAGGGCTACGGATCCACCAGCCGTGTCCGGGTCCTGGGCCGCGTGCTGATGACGCAGAAGCCGCTTCCCGGCAGCAAGGCCGAGCAGGAGGCCAAGAACGCTACCCAGAACGTCCGCGGCTGGCGCGCCTTTACCGGCGTGCCGCTGCAGTTCGCCGACGTCGAAATCACCATCGGTGATGTTGTCACCCGCGTACAGGCTGACCGCGGTGGCCTGGTGGACACCGAGGTGGACGTCCAGCTGTCGCCGGGCTGGCACACGGCGACACTGCAGGCCGAGGGTACCGAGCCGGCAGAAGCACTGATCCACGTCATCGCCCCTGACGTGAAGTTCGGCATCGTGTCCGATATTGATGACACCGTGATGGTGACGGCACTGCCCCGCCCGTTCCTGGCCCTGTGGAACACGTTCGTCCTCAGTGAGCGGGCCCGCATGGCAACGCCGGGGATGGCCGTACTGCTGGACCGGCTGACCATCGAACACCCCGATGCCCCCGTCATTTACCTCTCCACCGGGCCGTGGAACGCTGCGCCTACCCTGGCGAGGTTCCTGGGCCGCAACATGTACCCGTCGGGGCCGCTGCTGCTGACGGACTGGGGCCTGACGCAGGACCGCTGGTTCCGCAGCGGCCAGGACCACAAACACCGCAACCTGGAAAGGCTCAGCAAGGAGTTCCCGGACATGCGCTGGCTCCTCATCGGGGACAACGGCCAGCACGACGAAGCCATCTACTCCGGCTTCGCATCGGAGAACCCGGACAAAGTGGCGGCCATCGCCATCCGCCAGCTGTCCGTCAGCGAATCGGTTTTTGCCGGCGGCCACTCCGAGGACGGGGACCATACCGCGTCCAAGGTGCCGTGGATCTACTCCCCCGACGGAGCCGGCATGGCCAAGCAGCTGGGCATGCTGGACCTGCTCTAGGATCCCGCTCCACCTGAAACGTGACCCTAGGCGGCGTCCTCCGGGATGACGGCCTGGGCGATTGCCGCACTTGCAGCCTGGAATAGGTCACGCTCTTCAATGAGTTCCTGCAGCCAGAAGTAGGACGCCTTGGGTGTGCGCTCAAGGGTCTCGAAGTCCACATGCAACAGCCCGAACGGCTGCTTGAAGCCCGCGGACCACTCGAAATTGTCCAGCAGTGACCAGACGTAGTAGCCGCGCAGGTCCACGGACTCCGCTTCGCCGCCGGGAGCGGTGGCGCGCAGCGCCGCCTCGAGGTGGTCCGAAAGGTACTTCAGCCGCCGCTCGTCCGGAATGAACCGGGTGTTGGTGGATTTGTCCCGGACGATGATGTCCTCGAAACTGGCACCGCCCTCGGTGAGGATGACGGGCGGGAGGTTGGGATATCGCTCGGCCATTTCCTTCAGCGCCACCCCCATGTACTCGGGCTTCACCGGCCAGCCGTAGGACGTGATGTCCGCTTCGGGCCAGGTTTCCACGTGGAACGGTGTGCCGCCGTTGCCTGCCGCGCTCAGGTCGCTGCCCATGGCTTCGGCCATGCTGGCCGGGACCGCCCCGCCGCCGGGGCCAACGGCCACCTTGGTGGGCATGTAGTAGTTGAGCCCGTAGAAATCCAGTGGCTGGGAGATCAGTTCCATGTCCTCCTCCGGATGTTCGAAGGAGGAGAAGAACTTCGCTGCCCTGATGAGGTCCGGATATTTTCCGGTGAGGACGGGGTCCGCGTACAGCCGGTTCTGGGCGAGGTCCATGAGGCCGGCGCTGATCTTATCCAGCGGATTGATGGAGTTGGGGACCATGGGTGAGTAGACATTGGTCATCCCGATTTCGCCGGGGACCTTGGCGGCACGCAGTGCCTGCACGGCAAGTCCGTGGCCCAGCAGCTGGTGGTGCACAGTGGGGAAGGCACCCAGCATCAGCTCCTTGCCCGGCGAGTGCAAGCCCAGCGTGTAGCCGTTGGTGGTGACGGTGGCCGGTTCGTTGATGGTTACCCACCGCGCAACCCGGTCGCCGAACTTCTCCGCGAGGATTGCGGCATACTCCCCCAGCCGGTACGCGGTGTCACGGTTCATCCAGCCGCCTGCCTCGTCCAGCGCCAGCGGCGTGTCCCAGTGGTAGATGGTGGCCATCGGGGAGATTCCGTTGGCCAGCAACTCGTCGAGGAGACGGTCGTAGAACGCGAGGCCTGCGCTGTTGGCGGGTCCGCTGCCGGTGGGCTGGATCCTCGGCCAGGCAAAGGAGAACCGGTAGGAGTCCACCCCCAGCTGCTTCATGAGGGCAACGTCCTGCGGCATCCGGTGGTAGTGGTCCGTGGCCACCGCAGGGCTGTGGCTGTCCACGATCGCACCGGGCTTGGCGGCGAAAACATCCCAGCCTGCGGGACCGCGGCCGTCCTCGTCCAGGGCCCCCTCAATCTGGATGGCCGCGGTGGCGACGCCGAGCGTGAACCCCGGGGGAATGATTGCTGCGAGGTCCTTGGCGGAGATGTGCATCTGGCGGCCTTCGTGGTGATCGGCGGATAAGTACGTCTCAGGATGGCACAGCGGAGGCCCCCTGACGAGTAACTGCTGCGGTGCCCGTCAGCGAGCCTGCTGCGGACGGCTATTGGGAGCCGAAGAGGAACTCCTTGGCGTGGGCCACAGCCTTCCGGAACGCATCATTGCGCAGGGTGACCAGGTGCTCCGGTTCGCCGTCGGCAGGTTCAAGGTAGGCCGTGTAACCCGGCCTGAGGACCCAGATGTCACCCGCAGGCGGAAGGTAGAAAACGCCGAAGGACCGCTGTTGCCGTTCATCCACGGTCCACACCGGCACCACGGCAAGGGCTGCGCCGGTTGACGGGTTGATCCACTGCGCCCGCGGCACCGGCTCCTCATGGGCTTCAGGATCCAGGAAGGGTGCCGTTCCTTTGCCCCACCGCTGTTCAAAGCGCTCATGGAACGCCGGGATCAGGTGTGAATCGTAACGCCGCCACTCGCTCATGCGGCTCTCTCCTTCCTCGTTGTGTGTGATGTTGCCAATGCGTCAGATACCTCCCCCGCTCGCCCGGAGTCAGGCCCAGGGCCCGCTTTCCCAGCGCACGGGGGTGACCCGGATGATGTCTCCGGAGGCTCCGCCGTTGCCGGGTACCTTCCGGACAGCAACGGGCCTGCCTGGCGTCAGGGGCTGGCCCGTCGATGCAGTCCTGTCTGTCGATAAAGTCCGCTGCCGGTCATAGGCCGCCCGCCGGGCCGGGTCGCGCAGCACCCCGTACGCGTCCATGATCCGCAGCAGCTCGTCCCCTGGCGTGCCCTGGACGGAATCCGCCGGCCCGACGTCGGGATGGTGGGCGCGCATGAGGCCGCGGTAGGCCCGCGCAATGTCCAGACGGCCGGCGTCGGGCGGCACGTTCAGGATGGCGTAGTAGTCGGGAGGACGTGCCATCATCGCCCACTCCTTGCAGCTTGGTGGTGCGGGACAGGGGTTTCGAGTCTTCTTCCTACTGTGCATCTTCTATGGTGGCGGATATAGATTTTTTATAGCACCCGTGAAAAACTGAAGCAAGACCGCACCGAGTACTTGGAGGATGCATGGCAGAACCGCAGGTCCCGCCTCCCGCGCGGCCCGGATCCACTGCGGTTTACGCCATATCGGTAGCTGCCCGGCTGACCGGCACGGGCCAGCAGAACATCCGCCTCTACGAAACCAGGGGCCTGCTGACGCCGGCCCGGACCTCCGGCGGTACGCGGCAGTACAGCGAGGATGACATCGCGGTGCTGCTGCGTATAGGTGAGCTGCTGGAACAGGGCCTCAATCTCGCCGGAGTGGCCATGGTGCTGGAACTCGAAGCTGCGAACCTGAAACTGCACAGCGCCCTGAAGCGCGCCCGGCAGCGGCCGTCCGGCTGACCAGCCTCAGTCGCGAGGGGTTTCCGCCTTGGACAGCTCCCCGGTGACCCGCTCGCCCGGAACCCTAGCCGTCCGCCAGGTATCCAGGGCGATCACGCCGCCCAGGATCAGCAGCGAGAGCGAAAACGAGGCGAGGGTGTCGGTCAGCCAGTGGTAGCCCAGGTACAGCCTGCTCACCGACGCCAGCACGATGCCGACGCCGGCACCAACGAACCCGAACACGGCGGCCCGGGTGTTCCTGCGGCGCGAAAAGATGAGGAAGGTGCCCACCAGCAGGAAGTCGCACGCGCCCAGGACGTGGCCGGACGGGAAGGAAAAGGTGTGGTCGATTCCGAAGAGCATTGTGTCCTCCGGCGGGCGGGACCGCTGGACAATGCGGAGGATGATCTGCGAGATGATGACGCCGCTGAGCATGGCTGAAGCCAGGAGGATGGGGCGCCAGGCGTGCTTCGCCGCGAATCCCCACACCAGGATGACCACGAGGACGATGATGGGCAGCGCGATGGGGCCGAAGACCACGGCCAGGAAGATCATGACGGCGGTGAGGGCGCCGGAGCGCTCCGTCAGCAGCCAGTCGCGGACCGGGCCGTCTGCCGCGGACAGGCCGTCCGCCTGCACCACGCTGACCAGTGTGGCGATGAAGAGTGCCAGGCCAAGCACAGCCAGGATGAGCGAGGCGCGGTAGAGGCCGCGCCGGTCCGCCGGCTCCAAAAAGCGTTCCTCCACCACGAACTTGTCGTGGAAGGCCCGCCAGCGTCCGGTGTTCCTGCCGGCCGCCGTGCGGGACGTTCCGGAGCCTGCTGTTTCGTGCTGTGCCACCGTGGTGTCCATCCTTGCCGCGTGGGTCAGTGCCCGGTAAGTATTGCCTAGGGTGAAGATTATCCCTCGTGATCCCGCCAACTGTGTTCGGGCTCGAAGCCGAGGAGCCGCCGCGCCTTGTCGATGGAGAGCATGGTTTCGTGCTCGCCGAGTTCCTTGGTCACCTTGACAGCGGGGAAGACCTCCGCGGCGAGGCTGGCGCTGGACCGGCTCATGACGGTGTCCGCGTTGGCGATGATGAACGCTTCGAACCCCGGTTTTCCGTTCTCCAGTGCCTTCGCTACCGCCTGCGCGCCGTCCCGTCCGTCGATGTAGCCCCAGAGGTTCCACTTGCGCAGCATCGCGTCGGCGTCGAAAGAAGGGAACCGCTCATAGTCTTCGATGTCCATGACGTTCGAGAACCGCAGTCCCACGATGCTGAGGTCGGGGTCCCAGCGCGTCATTTCGACGGCCATCTGCTCTTCCAGCTTCTTGACCAGGGAGTACGTGCTTTCGGGCCGGGCCGGGTATTCCTCGTCCACGGGAATGTAGGGCGGGTCGACGTCGAACGGCAGTCCCAGCACCGTCTCGCTGGAGGCGTACACCACCTTTTTGATCCCGGCGCGGCGCGCGGCCTGGAAGACGTTGTAGGTGGAGAGCATGTTGTTCTCGAACGTGGCGGCGTCCGGAAGGATGCCCGGCGCCGGTATGGCACCAAGGTGCACCACGGCGTCGAACCCGTCGTGGCGGTCATCCACCCCCAACAGGGCGTCCAGCACCTGGCCGTAGTTGCGCAGGTCCACCACCAGGAGCGCCGGGCTGCGTGTTCCAGCACGGTCCAGGGTCAGGACCTGGTGGCCGTCGTCCGTGAGGCGGCGGACCACATGCCGGCCAAGTTTTCCGTTTCCGCCGGTGACGGCAATCTTCATGGGGGTTTCCTTTGCTGGTGAGGCCGGTCAGGGGCGGGGATGGAAAGAGGCCAGGAATTTTTCGACGGCGGCGATCGCCAGGGCGGTGATCTCTCCGGGGTCTCCGGTGCCGTCCACGGGTACCAACAGTCCGCGGCCCGCATAGGCCGAGAGTACTTCATGTGTTTCCGTGTGGTAGAGCTCCAGCCTGCGGCGGAAGACCTCCTCGGTGTCATCCGAGCGGCCCTGCTCCTGTGCCCGCCGGTGCATGCGCTGCTCCAGTTCGGCATCCGGGGCCAGCAGTTCGATGACGGCATCCAGCGCCCTGCCCTGGCTGGCCAGCATGGTGTCCAGCTCCGCCACCTGCGGCGCGGTGCGGGGATAGCCGTCCAGCAGGAAACCGGAACGGAGGTCCGGGTCCTGCAGCCGGTCCCTGATGAGTGCATTGGTGAGATGGTCCGGAACGAAACTGCCGCCGTCGAGATATCCCGCGGCCTGGCGGCCAAGTTCCGTTTCCCTGTTCACGTTGCTGCGGAAAATCTCCCCCGTGGAGACGGCCGGAACGTTGAAATGGCGGGCAAGGTGCTCCGCCTGTGTCCCTTTGCCCGAACCCGGCGGACCGATGATGAGCAGTCTGGTCATGTTCGCGTCCCTCCGGCGAAGTGTCCGTTGGCGTCCGGTTGCCACCGCAGCCACGGCGACCGCTTCATTCTGCCGGGAACACCCCGCGTCCGCCAGTGGTGGAGGTGCGGAAACATGACACTTTGGCCTGCGAAGCCATGTATATACTTCTGAATATCGGTTTAGCAGCAGGCCGTTGGAAAGTTCGTCGATCCAGCGACCTGAACCCCTTCCGGCTTTCCGCCGGCCGGCGTGAATGTTGCCTGGCTCGTTTTGACCTGAGCGAATGGCACCAGAGAATCGTGGCCAGCGAGTCAACAGCAAAAACCGATACATCCATCACTGAACACCTGCACGAGCTGGTCCTCAGCAGCTCCGACGTTGAGGACTTCCTCAATGAACTGGCGCGGGTGTCCGCGCGCAACCTTTCCGAACCCGGCGATGAAATCCTGTGCGCCATCACGTTGTTGCGGCAGCGCAAGGCCGCAACCGTGGCCAGCAGCAGCCCGGAAGCCGCGTCACTCGGCCTCCTTGAGCACAAGTACGCTGAGACGCCCAGCCTGACGGCGTCCATGGAGAAGGTGACAGTGCATGTGCCGGACCTGGAAAACGACGGCAGCTGGCCGGAATATGCCGAGGCCGTCCTCGGCCAGGGCATCCGTTCGGTGCTTGCACTGCCGTTCCGGCTGGAGGGCGAAACCAGGGCCGCCCTGCTCCTGTATTCACGGCGCCCGCACCGGTTCGAGGGCCGGGCGCTCAAGTTTGCCGAGGATTTCGTCGGCCAGACCTCACTGGCCCTCCGCCTGGCAGTGCGCTTCGCCCACTACAGCGAGACTGCGGCGAACCTGCGCGCCACCCTCGAATCCCGGACCGTCATCGACATGGCCGTGGGCATCATCATGGCGCAGAACCGGTGCAGCCAGCAGGACGCCTTCGATATCCTCAAGACCGCCTCCAGCACCCGCAATGCCAAACTCCACGAGGTGGCCAGCGCGGTTGTCAACTCCCTGGGCCAGGGGCCGGCGAAGACTCACTACGACGGTTAGGCCCGCCACGCTAGACTGATGCCATCTTTGGCCTGGGGGGCTTCAATGGAACAACAACGTGTCTGCCTTGTGGTGGAGGACAACGACGATATCCGCGGTCTCATCACCGTGGTCCTGACGCGCGCGGGATTCGAGGTGAGGGCGGTGGCGAGCGGTGCCGAGGGCATTGCCGCCGCTGCCGATCCGGCGGTGTCCCTGGTAACGCTGGACCTGGGCCTGCCGGACATGGACGGCCACGTAGTGGCGCGGGCCGTCCGGGCGCTGAGCAAGGCGCCGCTGCTGTTCCTGACGGCCCGCTCCGAGGAGGACGATGTACTGGCCGGGATGGCTTCGGGAGCTGCCGCCTACCTCACCAAGCCCTTCCACCCAAAGGAACTCAAGGACCTGGCCAACCGGCTATGCCCCGCCGTGCCTGCCCCGGCCGCGCAGAGTGACGACGCCCCCCAAATTTCACAGGCCAATCACATCAACGGCAAATCCTTCTGCTAACTTGCCTCCGTAGAAATGGGGCATGACATTCCAGCAGACCACCAAATGTAAACCAGGCCGCGTCAGGCGAGCCGTCATCGCCGGGGCCGTAGCCCTCACGCTGTCCGCCGGCGGCGCCACCGCCTGGGCGCTGGACCGGTTCGTGGTGCAGCATGTGGAGATCTCGGACGTCTCCGCGTACGAAGCCAGCCAGGCCGGGACCGCCCAAAGCGGCACTGCCCAGTCCGGCACCACCACCGCGTCCAGCGACGGATCCGGCACTGCCACCACCGCGGTCACCACGGACACGTCCTACACGTCGGATTCGTCCAACATCAGCATTTCCACGGTGACCACGGGCAGCGGCGACAGCACCGTCACGTATTACGTTGCCGACGTCGTGCTCGATGACGCCACCGCGCTGCAGTCCGCGTTCGCCAACGACAGTTTCGGCGAGAACATCACCGAAAACACCTCCGCCATCGCCGAGGCGAACAACGCCATCTTCGCCATCAACGGCGATTACTACGGGTTCCGGGACACCGGCATCGTGATCCGCAACGGCGTGGTGTTCCGCGATGAAGGGGCCCGCCAGGGCCTCGCCTTCTACCGCGACGGCACGGTCAAGGTCTACGACGAAACCAGCACCACCGCAGAACAGCTGGTGGCGGACGGCGTCTGGAACACCCTCTCCTTCGGCCCATCCCTCCTGGACAACGGTGAGGTGGCTTCCGGAATCGAGGACGTGGAGGTGGACACCAACTTCGGCAACCACTCCATCCAGGGCGAGCAGCCGCGCACCGCCGTCGGCATCATCGATGAGAACCACCTGGTATTCGTGGTGGTGGATGGCCGCAGCCCGGGCTACAGCGCCGGCGTCACCATGACCGGCCTGGCCGAAATCATGCAGGGCCTGGGCGCCACCACCGCGTACAACATCGACGGAGGCGGCTCCTCCACCATGTACTTCAACGGCGGGCTGGTCAACAACCCGCTGGGTGAGAACAAGGAACGCGGCACTTCCGACATCCTCTACATCGCCGGGTAGGCGGCCATGATCATCCTTATCCCGGCCTACGAACCGGACCACCACTTGCCCGCCCTGATCCGCCGGATCCGCACCGCCGAGCCGTGGACCGCCGTCGTGGTGGTTGATGACGGCAGCGGCCCCGCCTACAAGGACGTGTTCGACGACGTCAGGGCACTGGGATGCCACGTCCTCAGCTACGCACGCAACCGGGGGAAAGGGTTCGCCTTGAAGGCCGGCTTCGGCTTCATTGCGGACAACCTGCCGGGCCATGATGTGGTCTGTGCCGACAGCGACGGCCAGCACACGGTGACGGACATCCTCCGCGTGGCCGAAAAGGTCCACGGGAATACCAACGATCCCCGCGGCGCAGCAACCATGGTGCTCGGCAGCAGGAGCTTCACGGGCGATGTGCCTGCCCGCAGCCGCCTCGGCAACACGGCCACCCGGGCGCTGTTCACCCTTGCCACCGGCGAGCGCATTGCGGACACCCAAACCGGGCTCCGCGGTTACCCGCCGGCCATGCTCCCGTGGCTCAGGTCGGTCCGAGGCGACCGGTACGAGTACGAGCTGAACCTGTTGCTGGAAGCGAAGAACGCCGGCTACTCCATCCAGTCCCTGGACATCGCCACGGTGTACCTGGACCACAACTCCGGTTCCCACTTCCGCCCGCTGGCAGACTCCGTGCGCATCTACGCCCCGCTCCTGAAGTTCCTCGGCTCGTCCTTTGCGGCGTTCCTGGTGGACACAACGGTATTCCTGCTGCTCACGGTGCTGGTGGATTCGTTGCTCCTGGCCGTACTGGGGGCCCGGGCGGTGAGTTCCGCGGTGAACTTCCTGGTAAACCGGCACGTGGTGTTCGAGCACGGCAGGCAACGGCCGGCCCGGTCCGCGGGGCTCCGTTATTTCAGCCTGGTGGCGGTGCTCCTCGCCGCCAACGTCGCGCTGATCTGGGCCCTTGAAGCGATCGCCGTACCGGCCCTGGCTGCCAAGGTCCTGGCCGAGCTCATGCTGCTCGCCATCAGCTTCTCAGTGCAGCAGCGCTGGCTTTTCGCCCGGAAGCAAGACCGGCTGCCCGCCGTGGAACCCGCAAGCGGGGCAGCCGGGAATGCTGCCGCCAAACCCACATCCAAAGCTCATATATCCGGCTAGGTTCCGTCACAGCACCTGCACAGTATCGCCGGGCATCGTAAGAAGCAGCCCACCGAAAAACATCCCGGAGAATCCCATGAACCTCATTTTCATCCTCGCCGACCTGGCAGCCATCAGCATCCTCACCTTCGCCCTCTACCTCCGCCGCCACCGCCGGCGCGACCTGGTGGTCTCCTACCTCGGCATGAACGTGGGGGTCCTGGCCGTCGCCACCGCATTGTCCGGTTCCGCGGCCGGCCTGGGACTGGGGCTGGGACTGTTCGGCGTCTTGTCCATCATCAGGCTCCGCTCCACCGAGCTGGCCCAGCACGAGGTGGCCTACTACTTCTCGGCACTGGCCCTGGGCCTGATTGCCGGGCTCGGGATCGAGCCGCTATGGCTGACCGTTTCGCTGATGGCCCTGATCCTGCTGGTGATGTTCGTGGGCGACCACCCCAAGGTCCTGCCGGCGCACCGCCATCAGACCGTCATCCTGGACCGGGCCATTGCCGAGGACGGCGAGCTGTTCGCCCGGCTGGAGGAAGTGCTGCACGGCAAGGTCCACTCCGCCACCATCCAGCAGCTGGACCTGGTCAATGACAAGACCATCGTGGACGTCCGTTACGCCTACTCCCCCGCCGCCTACGCCGCCACTTCAGTCCCGGGAACCCTGACGGGATTTACGACGACGGCGCCGGCCACAGCGGGCACCATCCCCGCCGCTGAGTACATCCCCAGCCCGGAGCAGCTTCCCGGCCACGTCCAGGCAGGCGCGCGATGAACCCCGCGGGCGCCGCCGTCGGGAATCTCCATCTCTTCCCCTCCGTGGGCCTGGATGAACTGAACGCGGAGGCCGCACTCCAGACCCGCGTGGACCGGAAATATGTGCTGGCCGCCGGGACCGCGCGGCACCTGCTGGCCACCTTCGGCTCGGACACGCGGGTCCTGGAAATGGATGGAGCCCGCAGCTTCGCCTACGACTCCGTCTACTTCGACACCGCCGCCCTGGACAGCTACCTGCTGG
This sequence comes from Pseudarthrobacter sp. SL88, assembly GCF_026672455.1. Taxonomy (NCBI): domain Bacteria; kingdom Bacillati; phylum Actinomycetota; class Actinomycetes; order Micrococcales; family Micrococcaceae; genus Pseudarthrobacter; species Pseudarthrobacter sp. SL88. The sequence continues at coordinate 518,936 of NZ_JAPPRD010000001.1, read as the reverse complement.
CAGCCCACGGCCGGCGCCGCCGCTACAAGATCCGCACGCGGACCTATGTGGACAGCGCCATCAGCTTCCTGGAAGTCAAGACCGAAGGCGCACGGGAAGCCACCGTCAAGGAACGCATTCCGTACCTGCCAGAAGATCGTTCGCGGCTGACGGCCGAGGGGCTGGAGTACGTCCGGGACACCCTGGCCGCCGCGGTGGGGTCAATCCCCGCCGGACCTCTGGAACCCGTCCTCGAAACCCGGTACCACCGCACCACCTTCTACCTCCAGGAGTCGGGAAGCCGCGCCACCATCGATACCGGTGTGACATGGCAGCGGCCGGGCCGGGAGCCGTGGGTCCTGGACAACGCCGTCATCCTCGAAACCAAGTCCGGCTCCACCGCCGGGCCACTGGACCGGCATCTGTGGGCGGCCGGCGTCAGGCCGTCCCGGATCTCCAAGTTCGCCACCGGGATGGCCGCCCTCCGGCCCGAACTTCCCGCCAACCGCTGGAACCGCACGCTGTCCCGCAGCCTCCCCCTCCGCCCTGCCGCCTGAAAGGGCACCCTCCAACCGCTGCCTGATTGGCCGCCCGGCCAACAGCACGCTGCCCGGCAGACCATCCTGCATGCCTTACCCATCCGCTCTCCCCCCCCACCCAAGGACACTCCATGAAAAGCCTCCGCACTTACCTCTCCGTTGCCGCCATGGCAGCCGCCATCGGCCTGGCCGGCTGCTCCGTAACCGGCACGGCCCCCACCGGTGTCACCGGAACCTCCAGCACCGGGTCCTCCAGCTCGGTCTCTTCCGGCTCGGCGTCGTCCGGCTCGGCCGGCACCACCACGGCGGTGTCGCTGGACACGCTTGCCCAGGACACCCACTTCGACGGCGACGACCTCACTTGGGATACGGCCTCCGAGGTAGCCGTGACCCTGGCGGACGGCGCCAGCTCCGTGGCATCCGGGTCGTCATCCGGCGTCTCGGTGGACGGTGACACGGTCACCATCAGTGCCGCGGGCACCTACCGCCTCAGCGGGTCGCTCACCGACGGCAAGATCGTGGTGGCCGCCGGCGAGGAGGACACCGTCCGCGTCATCCTGGACGGCGCCACCCTGGCCAACTCCACGGGGTCTTCCTTTGTGGTGGAAAGCGCGGACGAGGCGATCGTCTACCTGGCGGACGGCACCAACAACTCGATCAGCGACTCCGCCACCTACGCCGACCAGGGAACGGACGCCCCCAACGCCGCCCTCTACTCCAAGGCCGACCTCACCATCGCCGGCCCGGGCACCCTTGCCGTGGACGGCAACTACAACGACGGCATTTCCAGCAAGGACGGGCTGGTCCTGGCCGGCGGCACCGTCACCGTGGACGCGGCAGACGACGGCATTGCGGGCAAGGACTACGCGGTGCTGCTGGACGGCGCCTACCAGGTCACCGCGGACGATGACGGCTTCAAGTCCGACAACGAGGAGGACGAGGGCCGCGGCTGGGTCCTGGTCAATGGCGGCACTCTGGCCGTGACGGCCGGCGACGACGGCGTCAAGGCCTTCAACACCCTCACCATCGCCGCCGGCGACACCACCGTCAAGGAATCCGAGGAGGGCCTGGAGGCCCAGCACATCGTGGTGTCCGGTGGAACCGCCAACATCACCTCCAACGACGACGGCGTGAACGCCTCGGGCGGCAGCAGCACGGCCTCCTCCGGTGCAGGAGCAGGCGGCAGCATGGAGGTGGGCGACTACACCGTGGACATCAGCGGCGGCCTGCTGACCATCAATGCGCAGGGCGACGGCCTCGACTCCAACGGCAACGCCACCATTTCCGGCGGCACCGTGGTAGTGAACGGCCCCACGAACGACGGGAACGGTGCCCTCGACGTCAACGGCGAACTCGCCGTGACCGGCGGAACCGTAGCCGCTGCCGGCAGCGCGGGCATGGCGGTCACCCCCGGGGCCTCCTCCACCCAGTCCGGCGTGCAGGTGACGCTCGGCTCGTCCGTCCCGGCCGGCACCGTCATCCAGATCGCCGACCCGTCCGGAACCGTGGTGGCAGCGTTCGTCACCACCAAGGCCGCTGCCTCGCTGGTCTTCTCCTCAGCGGCAATCACCGCGGGCACCGAATACACCGTCTACACCGGGGGCACGGCAACGGTGAGTGCGGGCCTGGGTGAGGGCTCGCTCGACGGCGCCACTCAGGTTGATACCGTCACCGCCGGCGAGTACACGGCGGAGCAGGGCCCCGGCGGCGGAGGCGGCGGCTTCCGCCGGTAGCCCCCGGTTCACTTCCCCACCCGCACCGACGTTGCCCCATCAGATCCTGCTCATCCGGCGACGGCGGTTTCCCGCCGTCGCCGGATGTTTTAACGCAGCTGGCCAGTCAGCCCTACTTGGCCAGGAAGCCGAGCAGGGCTTCGTTGACCTCCGCGGCGTGGGTCAGGAGCAGGCCATGCGGCGCCCCTTCGATTTCCACGTACTCCGCTTCCGGCAGTGCCTTGGCGAACAGCCTCCCGGTGGAGTCGATGGGGAGGATGTTGTCCGCGGTGCCGTGCACGATCAGCGCAGGAACGTCGATCTTGGGAATGTCCTGGCGGAAGTCCGTAAGCCAGGTGGCCTGCGCGGCCACGGACGCAGTGGCACCGGAGCCTGCGGCCACGTTCCAGCTGGCGGTGACGGCCTCCTGGCTGAGGCGGGGTGTGCCCAGGAACGTGTCCGAGTTGTAGAAGTTCTTGAAAAACTCGGTGAAGAACGCATACCGGTCCGCGGTGACGGCTTCCTCAAGCCCGTCGAAGACCTCCTGCGGCACACCGCCGGGGTTGTCATCGGTCTTGAGCAGGAACGGTTCCAGGGACCCCAGGAAGGCTGCCTTGGCAATGCGCTCCGAACCATAGGTGCCCAGGTAGCGTGCCACCTCGCCCGTGCCCATGGAGAACCCCACAAGGACGGTGTTGCTGAGGTCCAGCGTGGTCAGCAGGGTATTGAGGTCCGCCGCGAACGTGTCGTAGTCGTAGCCTTCGGTGGTCTTGCTGGACTTCCCGAAGCCGCGCCGGTCGTAGGTGATCACCCGGTAGCCGGCAGCCAGGAGGGCCGTGGCCTGCCGTTCCCAGGACGCACCGTCCAGTGGGTAGCCGTGGATCAGCACCACCGGCTGGCCGGAGCCGTGGTCCTCGTAGTAGAGCTCGATGTCGGTGCTGTTTTCAGTTCCAACGGTAATGAAAGCCATCGCGGCGAATTCCTTTCGAGACTTATCGGAGCAGGCAGGCGGCATGCCAATACCTGCGCAGTCCCTACTCTAGGACCGGTCCGGCCGTTCTCCTGCAGCCGCGGGGCGGCCCTGTCCGCCTACTGGGACGGCTGTGGCAGCTCACAGGTGATCTGCGGATTGACGCCCATGTAGTTCAGCGGCCCTGCGACGATGGTCACCGCGACGGTGCCTGCTTCTGCGCAGGACCCGGGGGCTCCGCCGAAATAGCCCCGCTGCCAGGCGGCCACGCCGCCGATGACCAGCCAGATGACGATGAGGGCTCCCACGAATTTCATCTTTCCTCCAAAGGCGGCGCAGCTGTGCGATCCATTATCCGACGGCGGCGCCCCGACAGCATAGTGCGGCGCCTGCCCCTGATGTGACACCATATGCGCATGAATGCAAATACGAACAGATGCGCGCTGGCAACGGACAGCCAATACGTGGAGTTGGCCGTGGAGGTCTTTTCCATGCTGGCCGACGCCACGCGGGTACGGATCATCCTCGCGCTGCACGACGGCGAAATGGCCGTGGGTGCGCTGGCTGAGGTGGTGGGCAAGTCCCCTGCCGCCGTCTCGCAGCATCTGGCGAAAATGCGGCTGGCCCGAATGGTCTCCGCCCGCCAGGACGGGACCCGGGTGCTGTACCGGCTGGAGAACGAGCATGCCCGGCAGCTCGTGGCGGACGCCATCTTCCAGGCGGAGCACGCATTGGGTGGCGAACCGGCCCACCACCGACTGCCGGGCAAGGGCGGAGAGGGACACGCCTCATGACTGGACCCGGCCAGCAGGCGGCCCGGCACACCCACGACGGTCACAGCCACGGGCACGAGCACAGCCATGACCACGGCCACCATCACCACAGCGGCTTCAAGGGCTGGCTGACGGAGCTGTTCGTCCCCCACACGCACGACTCCGCGGATTCGATCGACGACGCTATGGAGGCCAGCACCGAGGGGATCCGTGCACTGAAAATCAGCCTGTTCGTGCTGCTGGGTACTACCGTGCTGCAGTTCATGGTGGTGCTGTTCAGCAGTTCCGTGGCGCTGCTCGCGGACACCATCCACAACTTTTCCGATGCCCTGACGGCGGTGCCGCTGTGGATCGCTTTCATCCTGGGCCGGAAGGCGGCCTCCCGCCGCTACACGTTCGGGTTTGGGCGGGCGGAGGACCTGGCCGGGCTCTTCATCGTGGGGGTGGTGGCCCTCTCGGCAGTGGTGGCAGGCTGGCAGTCCGTGGACCGGCTGATCCATCCGCAGCCGCTCCAGAACCTGGGCTGGGTGATGGCGGCCGGGCTGATCGGCTTCGCCGGAAACGAGGCTGTGGCCATCTACCGCATCCGGGTAGGCCGCAGAATCGGGTCCGCCGCGTTGGTGGCCGACGGCGTCCATGCCAGGACGGACGGCTTCACGTCCCTGGCCGTGGTGCTGGGTGCCCTTGGCGTGATGCTGGGCTTCCCGCTGGCGGATCCCGTCGTCGGCCTGCTGATTTCAATAGCGATCATGGTGCTGCTGTGGGGAACCGTCCGCAGTATCGGTCGCCGGCTCATGGACGGCATTGAACCCGACCTGGTGTCCCGTGCCGCCGAGGCACTGCAAGGCACTCCGGGAGTCCTGGCGGTGCAGCGCCTGCAGCTGCGCTGGAGCGGCCACCGGCTGCAGGGAACCGCCACCGTGCTGGTAGAGGACGGCAGCCTGTCCTCGGCCCAGGACGTGCTGGACCAGGCGGACCACCGGCTCAGGCACGCCCTGCCGAAGCTGGATGACATGGTGCTGTCACCCGGCAGGCGGGCCTAGAGCCGGCGGCGGTGCTGTGGTCAGGCCTTGGCAGCCTTGCCCGGCAGCGCCAGCTTGAAGATCTTGCCCCAGGTGGACCCGACCTGCTTCAGCAGCGGACCGGTGGTGTACTTCAGACCGTAGCGCTGGCAGATCTCACGGACCTTGGGTGCAACCTCGGCGTACCGGTTGGAGGGCAGGTCCGGGAAAAGGTGGTGCTCGATCTGGTGCGAAAGGTTACCGGTCATGATGTGCATGAATTTCGATCCGGAGATGTTGGCCGAGCCGATCATCTGGCGGATGTACCAGTCGCCGCGGGTCTCGCCTTCCGCCATTTCCTCCGTGAAGGTGTCCGTGCCTTCAGGGAAGTGGCCGCAGAAGATCACTGCATGGGCCCAGACGTTCCGCACTGCGTTGGCGGTCAGCGTCCCGTAGAGCGCCTGCTTTCCGGAGCCGGTCAGCATGGCAACGGCGGGAGTCGCGGCGTAATCCTTGGTGAACTGCGTGATCACCTTCTTGCCCAGGGCTTTGAGGTCCTTGTGCAGCGCTTCCTTGGACTTCTTGCCTTCCTTGAACTCTGTCAGTTCAAGGTCGTAGATGGCGATGCCCCACTCGAAGAGGGGTGCCAGGATGGCGTTGTACAGCGGGTTGCCAAGGTTCATCGGCTTCCACGGCTGCTGTTCGTCCATCCGCAGGAGGTTGTATCCGACGTCGTTGTCCTTGCCCACCACGTTGGTCCAGCGGTGGTGCAGGTCGTTGTGGGTGTGCTGCCACGAGCGTGAGGGGGTGACAAAGTCCCACTCCCAGGTGGTGGAGTGGATGTCCGGGTCCCGCATCCAGTCCCACTGGCCGTGCAGCACGTTGTGCCCGATCTCCATGTTTTCAAGGATCTTGGCCAGGCTCAGCAGGGTGGTGCCGGCAACCCAGGCAGCCTTGTTCTTGCCAACCAGCAGGGCGGCGCGGCCGGAGATTTCCAGGCCACGCTGGACCTTGATAACCCGGCGGATGTAGGCGGCGTCTTCCGCGCCGCGCTTGGCGAGGACCTCGTCGCGGATGGCATCGAGCTCGCGGCCCAGCTCCGCCACCTGCTCGTCCGTCAGGTGGGCAGCCGCAGGGGGCCGTACGGTGGGGCTGCCGGACTCGGCAAGCTTGCCGGGGCGCGTCCTTGAGCTGCCGGCGTTCGCCCCTCCGGTGGAGGCGGCCTTAGCGGGTGAGATGACAGACATTATTCTGCTCCTCAGAGTTCGAGGTTGACGGGTCCGGCGGCTGCCGAGACACACGTTTGGATCAGTTGGCCGGGATCGCCGTGGATTTCCCCGGTTCGGAGGTCGCGGACCTGGCCGGACAGGAGCGGGGTGAGGCAGCTGTGGCAGATGCCCATCCGGCAGCCGCTGGGCATCAGCACCCCGGCGTCCTCTCCGACGTCCAGGATGGGGGTGTCACCGTCGGCCTGCACCTCGCGGTCCGAGGCTTCGAAGGTGACCAGGCCGCCGTCGTGCCCCACACCCGCGGCAAAGGTGGTGTTGAACCGTTCGATCATGAGGTTGCCCGCGCTGCCGGCCACCGCAATGTCGGTGCCGGGCGCGGCGGTGGTGAGGGCGGCGCGGTTCCATAGGGCTTCGGCGTCGTCCAGGAAGCTGTCCGGGCCGCAGGCGTAGGCGGCACGGTCCTTCCAGTCGGGACAGATCTCGTCCAGCTGGTTGGTGTTGGAGAAGTCCATCCGGCCCTGCTCGCCGGTGAACCAGTGGGCGAGGCGGAAGTTGGGGAACTGGTCCGCAAGTTCGGCAAGTTCCTCGCGGAACAGGCTGTCCCCGGGCGTGCGGGCGGAATGGACGAGTACGACGTCGGCATCCGGGCGGCGCGGCACCAGCGTACGGATCATGGACATCACCGGAGTGATGCCGCTGCCGGCGGTAACCATCAGCAGCGGCCTGGGGTGCTCGGGCAGGACGAAGTCGCCCTGCGGCGGGGCAAGGAACAACACGTCGCCGGGGCGGGTGGTGCGCACCAGGGTGCCGGACACCGCTCCAACGTCCGTCACGGTGATGGCAGGGTCCTTGCCGGCGGCGGCGCTGAGGGAGTAGGAGCGCCAGTGCCGGACGCCGTCCAGCTCGACGCCGATGCGGGCCCACTGACCGGCCAGGTGCGACTGCCAGCCCCGCCCGGGGCGGAAGAAGATGGTGGCCGACTGGGCGGTTTCCTGGACAACCCGGGTGACGACGCCGCGGAGTTGCCGGGCGGAAAAGACGGGGTTGAAAAGGGCAAGGATATCTTCGGGAGCCAAGGGCGTGGTAAGCACCGAAGCCGCTTGGGCCAGCTGTCGTAGCCTGATCATGCAGTCAAGCCTAAGGCGGCGCGAGCCATATTTCTCTCTCTCCGTCATATGACCGTCGTACAGTCACTGTGGTTTGGGCGCTAAGCCCCCAAGCCGCACCTTAAGAGTAACGGCTGGGTCACGGAGATAGTTCCCACCCGGTCACTGGCTAAACGGATTCCAGCCCTGGGACGGAGCGATGTAGCGTGCCACGTTCCCCAGGAGTTTCGCGTTGAACTCGACTCCCAGTTGATTTGGGACTGTCAGGAGAAGGGTGTCGGCGGCCTGGACAGCGGTATCCGCAGCCAGTTCCTCCGCGAGCCGGTCGGGCTCGCCTACATAGCTTTTTCCGAACCTCGCCGTAAATCCGTCAATGATGCCCACCTGGTCCCGGCCGTCGCGGAGGGCACTGCCGGCGAAATAGCGGCGGTCCTCGTCATCCACGATAGGCAGCACGCTGCGGCTGACGGAGATCCTTGGCTGGTGAGAGTGACCGGCCGCCTGCCAGGTATCCCGGAACAGCTGGATCTGTTCCGCCTGGAGTTCATGGAAAGGCACGCCGGTGTCCTCGGTGAGCAGGGTGGAACTCATCAGGTTCATTCCGAGCTCCGCCGCCCAAACAGCCGTTTTGCGGGTGCCGGCTCCCCACCAGATCCGCTCCCCCAGTCCGGGCGACTGCGGCTGCACGGGCAGGAGGCCGGTGGCACCACCGGCATACCGGGGGTCGGCTTCAGCCACTCCTGCCCCCGTAACCGCCTTCCGGAACAGCTCGGTGTGGCGGCGTGCCATGTCTGCGTCGGTTTCGCCCTCCCGGGGCACGTAGCCGAAAGCTGACGCACCCTGGCGGGCCGGCTCGGGTGATCCGCGGCTGATGCCGAGCTGAAGCCTGCCCCCGCTGATCAGGTCAGTGGCTGCCGCTTCCTCCGCCATGTAGAGCGGGTTCTCATAACGCATGTCAATGACACCGGTACCGATCTCTATCCGGCGGGTGCGTGCGGCGATGGCGGCAAGGAGCGGAAACGGCGAGGCCTGCTGGCGGGCAAAGTGATGGACCCGGAAGAAGGCACCGTCCACACCGAGTTCCTCGGCGGCTACGGCTAATTCGATGCCCTGAACCAGCGCCTCGCCCGCGGTCCTGGTGCGGGAGCCCTGGCCGGGTCCCCAGTGGCCGAAAGAAAGGAATCCTATGCGCTCCATACCTGCCCCAACCTCCGGCTGCCCGGTGGCATTCCCGCGTTGCCGGCATTCCCGGCTGGCATGATGGCCGGGTGGGTATCCCGGAAGAAGCTGTCAGCGTCCTCAAGACCATCGTGCTGTTTGCTCTGGCTGCCGTGGCAGAAATCGGTGGAGCCTGGCTGGTGTGGCAGGCGGTCCGGGAAGGCAAGGACTGGTGGTGGGCGGGACTTGGTGTGATCGCCCTGGGTGCCTACGGCTTCGTGGCCACCCTCCAGCCGGACGCCCACTTCGGCCGGATCCTGGCGGCCTACGGCGGGGTGTTCGTTGCCGGATCCCTCGCCTGGGGGATGATGTTCGACGGTTTCCGGCCCGACCGGTGGGACGTGGCGGGCTCCGTCATCTGCCTGCTGGGGGTGGCAGTAATCATGTTTGCCCCGCGAAGCGCCGGATGAGCCGCCGCTAAACTGGCACCGTGACCAACAGCCAGCAAGCACCCGGAGACGCCGCACCGCCGTCGCGCGGCAAGATCGCCGAACGGCTGCTGCCCGGCGGCGAGGAACCGGACCCCAGGTTCACCCTCGCCAACGAACGGACGTTCCTCGCCTGGATCCGCACCTCCCTGGCCCTGCTGGCCGGCGGCATCGCCATCGAGGCGTTCACCTCGGACCTGTTCCTGGAACCTGTCCGCAAGGGTTTGGCCATCGTGCTGCTCCTGCTGGGCATGCTGCTCAGCGCCGGCGCCGCGCTGAGGTGGCTCCGCGTGGAACGCAGCATGCGGCATAAGGCGCCCCTCCCCCTGCCGCTCATTGTGCCCCTGCTGGCCGGGGCAGGCGCGGTGGCGGCCGCCGTCGTCCTCGTTTTTGTCCTCTGGCGCTGACTCCTGTGGCACCGTCCGTTCCAGCGGGAGATACCCACGGAGATCCGGGCCTGCAGCCGGAGCGCACCTCGCTGGCCTGGGGCCGCACCATGCTGGCCCTGGTGACGGCGAGCGCGCTTTTCCTGCGTTGGCTGCCGCACCACGGGCTTTCCATCCTGCTGCTGTTCGCGGTGTCCGCCGGGGCTGCCCTGGCCATCTACCTCACGCAGCGCAGGCGCTACGGCGCCAAGTCGCACGGCGTCTCCCGCGAACACGTCGACGCAGACATCACGGCGGTGATCTGGACGGCTTTCACGGGCATCGCCCTGGGAGTCCTGGGGATCGGCATGGTGCTCGCCGGGTAGTGCCGGATGCCGCCGGCTAGAACATGGGGAGGACGAAGCCTGCCAGCAGCGCCACGGAACCAATGGCCGTCAGCACCCGCCCCAGCACCGAGGCTGTCTTCCCGGCTTCCTCAGGCGGAGTGATCTGCCACTGCGTGGGGCGCTTGGGATGGTAGTAGATGGGCAGGGTCCCGCCCACTTCCAGGTCCCTGATGTCATGGGGCGACATGGGGGCATTGTGCACCTGGTGCTTACGGTCCAGCCACCTGAATCCCACGCCGGTTTTGTCCGAGTACACCACGGCCTCGGCCACGTCCCAGGGGTGCACGAAGCGGCGCTGGAAGCCCACGTAAAACAGCAGCAGCAAGCCAACGGGCAGGCACATCCACGTCAGCATTTCCAGGATTGGTCCTGCCATATCGAGCACATCGGGCATGACCTTGATGGTACCGCCCGGGGGCTGGTGGCATCTGCACAGACTCCGTACGCTGAGGAGACCGGTCCGGACGAAGGGGAAAGCATGAACGACGAAGACATCCTGACGCGTATCCAGGCCCTCGTGGACGAGGAGCATTCACTTCGGGAGGGGCCAGGGGACGGCCAGGCACCGGACCACGCCAGGCTGCGCCAGGTGGAGATCAGCCTGGACCAGTGCTGGGACCTGCTGCGGCAGCGCCGCGCGAAAAAGGACTCCGGCGAGAACCCGGATGAAGCCGAGACCCGTCCCGTCAGCGAGGTGGAGGGTTACAAGCAGTAGCCCGGGGCCAGGGCGTGCATGATGGATACAACAGATCGGAGTTCATCGATGCGTCTCGCAGTCGCCCAAATCATCAGCGGCGCCGATACGGCAGCCAACCTGGAGCTCATCCGGGACTACGCCACGCAGGCCAAGGCGGCCGGCGCGGACTTGGTGGTTTTTCCCGAAGCCGCCATGCGTGCCTTCGGACATTCGCTGACCGATATCGCCGAGCCGCTGGACGGGCCGTGGGCGGACAAGGTCCGCGCCATCGCCACTGAACTGGACATTGCGATCGTGGCCGGGATGTTCACGCCGGGGAAGGACGGCCGCGTCCGCAACACCCTCCTGGTCACCGGCCCCGGCCTGGACACCTCCTACGACAAGGTGCACCTGTTTGATGCGTTCGGTTTCACCGAGTCCAAGACGGTCGACGCCGGCCAGAGCCCAGTGACGTTTGAGCTCAACGGGACGGTCTTCGGCCTGGCCACCTGCTACGACGTCCGTTTCCCGGCACTCTTCACGGCCAATGCCCGCTCCGGGGCGCAGGTGAACATCGTCTGCGCGTCCTGGGGTGCCGGCGAAGGTAAAGCAGAGCAGTGGGACCTCCTGGTGCGCGCCAGGGCGCTGGACAGCACCACGTTCGTGGTGGCCTGCGGCCAGGGCGACCCCGAAACCATCGGTGCCGGGCCCGCCGGCAGCGCCCCCACCGGGATCGGCCACAGTGCCGTCATCTCCCCGCTGGGCAGTGCCCTGGTCACGTTGGGCGGAAAGCCGGAACTCGCCGTCGTGGACGTCGATGCCGCCGTCGTTGAGGATGTACGCACGAAGCTGCCCGTACTGGCCAACGCCCGCCAGTTCTAGGGGCAGGCCCGTCCCCGTCAAAGCCCTTCGCGGTCCAGGAAACCGCGGAGGGCACGCACCCAGTCGTCGAAGGCATCCAGATGGGCTTCATGCGACGCTTCGGGCAGGTCAACCCGGGAAACCCGGTGACCCTGCTGCACGAAAGCGTCCTTGGCGTCCGGGGTGAACATCCCCCGGCCGCCGTAGACCACCAAAGCCGGCGCCTGGACTGCATGCCATTCCTTCCAGCGGGACGCGGCCAGCCCGGCCGCCGCTTCCTCCATGATTTCCGGATCGAACCTCGGCCAGAAGCCGTCCGACCGTTCCTCGAGGTCTTCGGCCCAGGCACGGGCCAACGGGCCATCCCCCAGGAAGCTGCGCGCCGCTTCCCGGCTGCTGAACGGCGTCGGCCAGGACCTGAAGTACTCCCCAATGGCCCGGTGACCGTCCGGGTCTCCGCCGGCCGCGCCGCACTCCAGGAGGACCAGGCCTCCCACCAGGTCGGGGCGCTCCGCCGCGACGAGCATGGCCGTGTGCGCCCCCATTGACTGGCCAACCAAAACCACCGGTCCACCAACGTGCTCGATGACGCTGACAACATCCGAAACATAATCCGACCGCGCAACGCCGGGAGGGACGCGGGTGCTGCCCCCATGGCCGCGGAGATCCACGGGAATGGCACGGTACTCGGGGAGGGCGGCCGCCGTCGGGAAGAATTCGCGGGCGCTCCCCGCCAGGCCGTGCAGCATCACCACGGCAGGCCCGTCGCCACCCGGGTCATAGCACTTCAGCTCGACGCCGGGAGCAGGGGTGACGGTGAACGCAGCCATGCCCGTTCCAAGGTTCGTCAGCGGCGGCATGGTGCCACGCTACGGCACGCAGAAGCGTCCGACGGCGGTGAGTTGCCGTTCACGGGCAGGAAACCTTGGCCTCTGGAGGCACGACGGCGGGAGCTCACCTTGGAATTCCCCTGCGTTACCTTTGGCTGCGGGCCCGGCAGGCCGGGCGACGGCTGGCTGGGCCGTGCCGGTGGGAGTGCGTTTACATGACCGAAACATTGCCGACACGCGAACTTCACGCAGACGCGTTTTGCGTAACGCAATGGCAACTTTCCGCAGCATCGGTTGAAACACAGGCACCGAAAAATAGACCCCGGGGGAAAAGCCGGGGTGGCACATCGCCCCGTTGAATCTCATGCGAAGGGACCACCGGTGGAGATCTCTGCCCAACACGTCTGGCTGCTTATCTCGGCAGCGATGGTATTGCTGATGACCCCCGGGCTCGGTCTCTTCTACGGCGGCATGACCCGCGCCAAGGCCGCGCTGAACATGATCATGATGAGCTTCATCTCCGCGGGCATCGTCGGCGTTGTCTGGGTTCTGTGGGGCTACTCAATGACCACCGGCGACGGCTTCCTGGGCATCTTCGGCAACCCGTTCACCAATTTCGGGCTGCAGAACCTGATGGGTTCCCCTGACCTGATCAAGGCCGGCTACAGCGCAACCTTCGCCATCATCACCGTGGCCCTGATCAGCGGCGCTATCGCAGACCGCGCCAAGTTCAGCGCCTGGGCCGTGTTCGTGCCGGTATGGATCACCCTGATCTACTGCCCCCTCGCCTACATGATCTGGGGCGGCGGACTGATGAGCGCAGGCGGTGCAGTGACGGCCATCTTCGGCCAGGTCATCGACTTCGCGGGTGGCGCCGTGGTGGAAATCAGCTCCGGCACGGCCGCGCTGGTGCTCGCCGTCATCGTGGGCCAGCGCCACGGCTTCGCCAAGGACCCCAACCACCGCCCGCACAACCTCCCTTTCATCATGCTTGGTGCGGCCCTGCTGTGGTTTGGCTGGTTCGGATTCAACGGCGGTGCGGCGAGCAGCGCCGAACAGGCCGGCCTTATCTGGATAAACACCCTGGTAACACCTGCCGCAGCCATGCTCAGCTGGCTGGTGACAGAGAAGATCCGCCACGGCCACCCCACGTCCCTGGGGGCCGCCTCCGGCGTGGTGGCCGGCCTCGTGGCGATCACGCCTTCCTGCGCCAACATCAGCCCGGTGGCCGCAATCGGCCTGGGCCTGGTGGCAGGTGCTGCGTGCGCCATCTTCGTTGACCTCAAGTACCGCTTCGGGCTCGATGACTCGCTGGACGTTGTGGGCGTCCACCTCGGCGCCGGACTCATCGGCACCTTGGCGCTCGGGTTTATTGCCCTGCCGGCAGACGGCCAGGGCGGGGGTCTTTTCTACGGCGGCGGCGTGCAGCAGCTCATTGCCCAGACGGCGGCAGTATTCATCACGCTGCTGGTCTCAGGGCTGGGCACCCTTGTGATCGGCCGTGCCATCAACAAGACCATCGGCTTCCGGGTCAGCCACGAGGCCGAGACGGCCGGCGTGGACCTGTCCGAGCACGCCGAGAGCGCCTACGCATTCAACGAGGTGGGCGCCGGGTTCAACCCGTTGCGGGCAGTATTCGGCCACATTCCGGCCGGCGGACAATCCGCAGGCCACCAGGCCGCCGAGGGTTCAGACCGCCAGGATTCAGACACCCCGGGCTCGGACCGCCAGGCAAAGGAAGATACTTTCGCCTGACAGCCGCCCGTGCTCCGGCAGCCCCGCCACTAGTCCGCCAGGATCTTGTAGAGCGCCCGCCGGGTTTCGTCCAGCTTCTCGATGGCTGCGGTCCGTTGTTCCTCCGTGACACCGCTGCGGAACTGATGGATAACGCCCATCAGCTTGCCGATGCTGTGGTGGAACTCGCGGTCCGATCCTTCCGGGACGGCGCTCCATGCACTGTCCATCTCCTCCGCGTGCCCGGCCACGTACTCCCGGCCGGCCTCGGTGAGTGAGAACTCGGTGCCACGGCCTTCACTCATGGCCTCGATCAGCCCCTCGTCCACCAGTTGCTGGAGTGTGGGGTAGATGGAGCCCGGGCTTGGTCGCCAGGCTCCCTCGGTCTTTTCAGCGATGGTCTTGATCAGCCCGTAACCATTCGACGGTGACTCTGCCAGGAGCGAGAGGATGGCGGCGCGAACGTCGCCACGGCTTGCCCGCCGCCCCCCACGCCCGAATCCCGGACCGAAACCCGGGCCAAAGCCAGCCCCGAAACCAGGACCGAACCCGGGACCAAAACCTGGGCCGAACCCGCCCCCGCCGCGGTGACCATGCGGTCCCCGGCGTCCCCTGCCTCGTTCAAACCGGCCCTTTGCGAACTCTGGACCGGGGAATTTTTCGTCAGAAATGCCTCTCATGATGGCATCCACCCTTCGATTCTCATATTTACGCCGATCTCTTCGGCGATACTTAACGATATGTCGTTAAGTATCGCCGGTCAAGTGTTTTTTGTGATCGTATCCTGACCTTCGAACTTCTGGATCAGCCCATCCGAGCGGCGTAGGCTGGACGCACCTCCAAGCTTGAGGGCTGACAGATGGCGAAGAAGAAGAAGAAGCGCAGAAGCGGTTTCGGCGCCGCCCTGGGACGGTTCGTGGGGTTCCTCGCAGCCAGTGCAATGTGTGGCGTGCTGGTGGCCAGCCTGGTTGTCCCGGCAGTTGCGGCAGCCGGGATCGGAGTAAGCAATTCGATCGGCTTCTTCGAGGGCCTGCCCAAAGAGCTGACGGTCCAGCCGCCGTCGCAATCCACCAGGGTACTCACCTCCGACGGCCAGCCGATCGCGACGTTCTACGCCGAGAACCGTGTGCGGATTCCACTGGACCAGATGTCGCCGTACATCAAGGACGCCATCATCTCCATTGAGGACAGCAGGTTCTACGAGCACGCGGGAATCGACCCCCAGGGCATCCTCCGGGCGGTAATCGCCAACGTGACGAAAGGGGACCAGCAGGGCGCATCCACGATCACGCAGCAGTACGTCACCAATGTGGTCAATGAGGCCCGGCTGTCCCAGGACCGGCCTGACGAAGTGGTCCTGAGCGGCCAGAAAGACATGGGCGACAAGTTGCGGGAGATGAGGCTGGCCATCGCCCTGGAAAAGAAGTACAGCAAGGACCAGATCCTTGAGGGGTACCTGAACATCGTCTTCTTCAACAGCGATGCCTATGGCGTTGAGGCCGCGGCACGCTACTTCTTCGGCACCACCGCAAAAGACCTCACGCTGCCGCAGGCCGCCCTCTTGGCCGGCCTGGTCAACAGCCCCACCTTCTACAACCCGGCCATCAACCCAGAGAACTCGCTGACCCGCCGCAACCAGGTCCTTGACGAAATGCTCCGCCTGAAGAAAATCACCCAGGCCCAGCATGACGAAGCACAAGCCACGCCGGTGGAACTCAAGATCACGCCGGAACGGCAAGGCTGCGCCAATGCCGCCATGGCCCCCTACTTCTGCGACTACATCTCCCACCTCATCCTCAACAACCCGGCCTTCGGGCCCAACCAAATCGAGCGCGAGCGCAAGCTGTACCGGGGTGGTCTTACGATCGTCACCACCTTGGACAGCAGGCTGCAGGCGGCGGCACAGGCCCAGGTGGATGGCACAGCGGGCGCCAATCCGGACAAGTGGGGTGCAGCCCTGGTCACGGTACAACCGGGAACGGGCAAGATCCTGGCCATGGCGCAGAACACCGTGTTCCTGCCAGACCCGGGCAAGTTCGACACGCAGCTGAACTTCAACGTTGATGCCCGGGATCCGCAGGGGAATGACCTGAATGGGGCGGGTGGTTTCCAGACCGGATCCACCATGAAGCCATTCACTTTCGCGGAGTGGCTCAACGAGGGCAAGTCCCTGACCACAGAGATTGATGCTTCACGGCGCGTTTATCCGCTCGGGTTCCCGTGGCGCTCCACCTGCGGCAAGGTGCTGGGCGCCTACAGCACAGCGCAAAACAACCCCGAACTGGGTGCGGCCGATGACCTGCAGAATTCGGAGGAGGGCTTCTACCGGAAGATGCCCATCAATTACGGCCTCTACAACTCGATCAATACGGCCACCTTCGCGTCGGCCGCGCAGCTGGATTTCTGCGGCATCCAAAAGATGGTTGACGCAGTGGGCCTGCACAGCGGCCTGGATGGGACACCCATCAACATGCACCAGCTGGGCAACCTGCTGGGAGCTACCGGCGTGGCGCCCCTCCACCTGGCCAACGCCTTCGCCACCTTCGCCAACGACGGCCGCTACTGCAACCCCATCGCCCTTCTGGACATCAAGGACGCTACGGGCGGAAAGCTTCCCGCCCAAACAACCGAGTGCAGGGACGCCGTGAAGCCGGATGTGGCACGCGGCGTCAACAGCGTCCTTCAGGACGTGTTGGTGAGGGGTTCCGGCTTCTGGATCCAGCCGAAGGTTCACGACAAGTGGCCCACGGCTGCCAAGACCGGCACCTCGAACAACAACGGCGCCACCTGGATTGTGGGGTACACCAGCGGCCTGGCCACGGCGTCCTTCTTCGGGGACGCACTTGAGGGGCAGAAACGTGCCGGCCAAAACGTCACCATCAACGGAACGTTCTATCCCCGCCTCGACGGGTACATGATCGCCGGCCCGCAGTGGGCAAACTACATGCTGAAGGCGGTTCCGCTGTATCCCGCTGCGCCATTCCCTGGGCCTCCCCAGTCAATGATCGGGCCGAGTCCGGCACCCACCCCCGCTCCCAAGCGGTAGAACGCAGGCCTGGCCGCTTGAACCCTGCCCTCACCCGGCAGGCGTTGGTCCGGCCATGCCGAGCACCTCCACGGTGTCGCGTGCGGCTTCGGCCATGGCAGAGGCTGCCGCCTTAGGTCCGGAAGAGGATGACATACGGTGCTGTGCCCGGCGATGCAGTATCTGGCGCGTGGGCAAAGTAGGACGACGGCGGCGCTGTTGTTTCGTGCCCGCGCCAGGGAGGACTGCCCGGCGTGGGACGTGGGTCGAGTGTTTCGGACTAAGGGTTCCAGGGAGTGGTGGAGCGGTGGAGTAGTAGGTGTGGCCGGTGGGGGTTCGGAGTTTAACGGTGTGGCGCGTGACGTGTCTGACCCTTGGTGGTCCGTCAGGGAAGCGTGTGGGGTCCGGCAGCGGCGCCGTTACGGGCACTGGGACGGGTGTTGAACTCCAGCCGGGGCTTTCTTTGGTGTGGTTGCAGGCTTCGCAGAGTCCTTGGCCGTTGGAGGCTGTGGTGCCGCCGCCGTGGCGCCAGGGGGTGATGTGGTCGTGGTGGCGGATGGGTGCGTCGCAGTACGGGGTGCGGCAGGTGTCGTCGCGGATCTGGAGGAAGCGTTTGAGTCCTGCCGGGAAGAGCCGGGCCTTGGCGTCCAAGCCGACGAGCTCCCCGCTCCCGGGGGCGGTGTAGAGCCGCCGGACCCAGACCGGTATCCCGGAATCGGGCTGGTCTGCGGTGACCAGTTCGCGGGCCCATTGGGCGGGGACGATGCCGTAGCCGGTAAGTCTGGCGGGTTCGGTGTCGGCCTGGAGGAGGGTGCGGTCGGTCATGACGAGCTGGACCTGAATCCCGTTGATCCCGCCGGGGGTCCCGGTGGCCCGTTCGACGAGGGTGTCGGCCATGATCTGGCCGTTCGACCGTCCGTCCCCGGAGGAGCGGAGGGTGTCGGCTTCTTTGGTGAGGGCGGCGTAGGCGGCGACGCCCTGGGCGACGGGCAGCAGCGCGGTGAGGCGGGCCATGGTGTCCGGCGCCGGGCGAAGGCTGACCGTCCTTCCACCCACGGCTGTGGCGGCCCGCCGAGCCACGGACGCAGGGTCCCGCCGGTACGCGGCGGCCTTGACCGCGGAGATGATGGTCCGGTCCCCGGCACCATCGAAGACGCCGGTATCGGGCGCGAGTTCCGCATCCACGCCCGCCCGGTCCTCGGGTGAGAGGCAGATGGTTTCCTTCACGACCAATGTAGTGCGCCACTCACTCAACCGCCCGGACCGGAACGCGGCGAAGGTGTGGGGCATCCCGGTCAGGGCTTTCGCCAGTCCCAGCAGCCGCCCGCCCCGGGCCGGGGATTCCCGCCGCGCCAGCGCCACCTGCGCCCCGACCCCGGCACCCCGCTCCCCGGCACCCCGCTCCCCGGCCGGGACACCGGCAGCAGCCTGCTCCCGCCGCTGCGAAGCATCAAAAGCCACGGTGATCTCGGCCTGCCTCGCCGCCGCCACAGCCTTCACATCCTCCAGCTGCCGGAGCTGATCGATCATCCCCGCACCATCACCAGCAACCGGCACCACCGCCAGGACCCTCAACACATCAGCAACACTCGGGGCACCACCACCCCCGCGACCGGCAAGGGACGGACCACGGGCAATCGGGGCCTGCGCGGCAGCCGCGCGGGGCCCCGCGGGCGAAGGAACATGGGCAGCCGCATGCCCCGCCTCCACTGCCGCCACGCCAACCGCCTCCATGACCAAAGTCTTCCAGCACCCACCGACATTCCCCACGCCCCCAAAGCCCTATGTGGAAAAGCGGTGCTTCCGGGAGGATCACGTGCACAATAAACGGCGTGGAGAACCTTGAAACAGAGCGGCTGATACTTCGGCCCTGGGAGCCCGCGGATGCCGACTTTGTGCTGGATCTGTACTCCCGCTGGGAGGTGCAACGCTTCATCGGAAACCCGCCCCGCGTGATGGCAGACCGCGGTGAGGCCGAGGAACGCATCCGGATGTGGCGTGCCATGGAACATCCGGTGCACGCCGTCTGGGCCGTGCAGCTGAAAGGCACAGCCCAACCACCAAACCGCGCGCAACAAACAAGCGCAGCGCAGCCGAAAGTCCCCGGGCACAGCCAGCCCGCACTCGCCGGGACGCTGCTCCTCAAAGCCATCCCGGCGTCGGGCGCTGAACTCCCGCTGCAGCCGTCGGGGGATACGGAGATCGGCTGGCACTTCCACCCGGACCACTGGGGAAAGGGGTACGCCACCGAGGCCGCGGCGGCGGTCCTCAGCTACGCGTTCTCAGGCGGCCTGCCCAGAGTGGTGGCTGTAACAAACCCCGCCAATGCAGCGTCGCAAAGTGTGTGCACCAGGATCGGCCTGATCCACCAGGGGCAGACCAGCAGGTACTACAACGCCCTGTGCGAGCTGTACGAACTGGCCAACCCGGCAGCCTAGCCCGGCCCCTTCCAGAGCCGCTGCCACCAGGAGCGCTCAGGAATGGGCTCCTCAACCACCCCAGGCGTCCGCGAGGCACGCCTGGCCTGCCACCGCTCCACCTGTTCCTCCACGTCCCGGGTCATTGTGACCACCGGCGGCCCGCCCTGGAGCTGGCGGCGCGCATCAATGACTCGGCGGTTAAAATCCGTCACGAGGTCGCGGACCTGCTGTTCGGTGTACTGCGCATCCAACTGTGCGTCCAGCCCGGCGTCCTCCGCCCGGAGCAGGATGGCAGGCGGTCCCAGCCCGCTGATGTTCTCGCGCTGCAGCAGGCCCTTGACCCACCAGTCGGGATCGTAGGATTCCCCCAGCCCGGGAATCGGCTTGCCGGCGTACTTGAGGTCATCGAACTTTCCCTGCGCCATCGCGTCCCGGACCAGGTACTCGGCCCGGGCTGGGTCGCTGACTTTGCGGCGCTTCTCCCGCTCCTTGGCGTCAAGCGCGTCCAGGGCGGCTTCTTCCTCCGAGCTGATGCCCGCCCCGCGGTAGGAGCGGACCCCGGCCGCGCGCTCCAGCCGCTTCCGGTATTCAGACGTCCCACCGCCCACCTGTGTCACCGCCTTGCCTTGGTTGATGCCCTCCTCCCAGTATTTCGAAGCATCGCGCCGGGTTCAACGCCCTGCAGGGACCACGCCAAGAAAACGTTTCCCGAGTGTGCAATACTTCCTCCCATGCCATCACCCTCCAGCGGTTCCCCGTCCGTCCTGCGCGCCGCCCACACGCCGTGGGAAACTCCCCTGACGTTGCCGGCAATGAGCAACACCGTTGACCGTCACCACCGCTACCGCGTCACCAACCGCTACCTGGAAGCCGGGGGGCAGCCCGTCCTTCCTGTGTCAGGCGAGCTGCACTACAGCAGGGTGCCGCGGGCGCGGTGGGAGGAGCGGCTGCGGCTGATGAAGGCCGGCGGCATCACGGTGGTGGCCACCTACACTTTCTGGATCCACCATGAGCAGACCGAAGGCAAGGTGAGGTTCGACGGCGGACTGGACGTGGGTGCGTTTGTCCGGCTGTGCGCAGAGATCGGCTTGGACGTGGTCCTGCGCATCGGTCCCTGGTGCCACGGCGAGGTCCGCAACGGCGGCTTCCCGGACTGGGTGCAGGAGGCACCGGTCCAGCACCGCACCAACGATCCCGCCTACCTGGAACTGGTGAAGGGCTGGTTCGGACACCTCGGGGAAGAACTCCACCAGCTGACCGGACCGGACACCAACGTGATGGGCATCCAGCTGGAAAACGAGCTGTACGACCAGCCGGGCCACATCCTGGAGCTCAAGAAACTGGCCAGGAACGCCGGCCTGACAGCACCCATCTGGACGGCCACGGCCTGGGGTGGCGCGGACCTGCCGGCCGGGGAGGTCCTCCCCCTGTTTGGCGGCTACGGCGACGGGTTCTGGGTAGATGCGGACGCCCCCTGGGATCCCACGTTCCGCGAGCACTACTTCTTCAGCCATGTCTGGGACGATCCGGGAATCGGTGCAGACATCCGCGAGTTCGTCGGCAACGGAGCCGAGGATCCAGGCAGCACGGGCGGCGGGAACGGCGCAGCGGCACCTGCACCCCGGACACCGTCGGCCCTTTTCCCGCCGGCCACGTGCGAGCTGGCAGGTGGCATGGCCACGGCTTACCAGCGCCGCCCCTGGCCGCAGGGGCTGGACGTGGCCGCCGTGGCACACAACAAGATTGGCAACGGCTCCGCCTGGCAGGGCTACTACATGTTCGCCGGTGGGACTAATCCTGCCGACGGGCTCCAGGAATCCCAGGAAACCGGCTACCCGAACGACCTGCCCCGGTTCGACTACGACTTCCACGCCCCCATCGGCGCGTCCGGACGCCTGGCCGGCAGCTTCGCCGCCCTGCGCAAGCAGCACGCCTTCCTGGCAGCCTTCGGCGACCGGCTGGCGCAGATGCCGTCATCCCTCCCCGAGGCCCAGCCGCACGGCATCGAGGACACCACCACCCTCCGCTGGGCACTACGTTCCGACGGCACCGCCGGCTTCGTGTTCATCACGTGGCACCAGCCGCACATTCCTCTGCCCACCTACGAAGACGCCCGCTTCGAGATAGCGCTCGACGGCGGCCCGGTCACCTTTCCGGGACAGCCGGTGGAGATCCCCGCGGGCACCGTGGCGCACTGGCCGGTGAACCTCGAGGTGGCCGGCGTGACCCTCGCCTGGGCCACGGCCTCCCCACTGACGTTCCTGGAGCCCTCCGCCGAGGACCCGGATTCGCTCCCCACCCTGGTCCTCGCGGCCGAGCCCGGAATACCCGTGGAGCTCTGCTTCGCCGCCGGTACAGAGGTCCATGGCGCTGGAGGATCGGACGCTGCGGGCTCCTACCGGATCCACGGCAACGAACCCGTGGTTGCCACCGCACGGTGCGGGGATGCCCGGCTGGACATCCTGGTCCTCCCGGCGGAGGCGGTGGACACTGCCTGGGTCCTGGGCAGCACCGCCCGGCGTGAACTGATCCTCGCCGGCGATCCGGTGTGGCTGGATGGGACCGGCAACCTCGCTGGCCGGTCCAGGGCCACCCCTGAAGTACTGCGCTACCGCCCGGGGGCGCGCTCGTTCGAGCCGGCAGCCGCACTCCCTGCACTTCCGGCGGTCCCGGCCACAGGCAGCGCGGACGTGGCCCCCGAGCTGCTCAAGGCGGCGGGCACTGTCCCCGCAACCTACGGTTCCTCCGCCAACCGGGCCGCGGCGCCGGACCCAGCGCTGATTACGGAGCTGGCCCAGGCTTACCGGCTGCCCCTTCCCGGCCAGGCGCTGGCCGGGGTACACACCGAGCTGGAAATCCACTGGGCCGGGGACGTGGCCAGGTTGGTGGTGGACGGCGCGGCAGTGGCCGACAGGTTCTGGGACGGCTCCCCCTGGGTCATTAACGTGTCCGACGCCGGCATTGGGCCCGGTGCCGACGTCACCCTGCAGATCCTCCCGCTTTCCACGGCGGCCAAGGTGGGGCTGCCCGCCGGGGCGCAACAGCGCCGGGAAGCATCGCAGGGCGACCTTGCCGCTCTGGATTCTGTCCGATTGGTCGGCTGGACCGCCTGGCGGGAGGCGCCGGCGAAGTAACCCCGCCCGGCAGCGGGCCACTGCACGCGGAAGCGGACGACGCCGGGAGGCCCCGGCGTCGTCCGCTTCCGTTGTTTGCGGCGCAGTCAGCCCGCCGCCTCAGGCGTTGGCGTGCTCGGCGAGGATGCTGTCCATCTGGCCGACGGCCTCCTTGAGGCCTTCTTCCATGCCCATCGCCATGACCTGCTCAAGCTGTTCCTCGGACTCGAACGTGGACAGCATGGTCATTCGGGTCCGCTCCCCCACGGGCTCAAGAGTCACCGTGGCGTGGCTGATGCCGAATTCTGCGGTGGGGTTGCCGTCGCTGTCCGCAAAGCCGTCATCGAACTCGAGCTGGCGCGGCGCTGCGATGCTGGTGAACTCCCACCAGCCGTGCGCCTTGTCCCCTTCCGGCCCTGTCATGTAGTAGTTGGCCTTGCCGCCCGGCACGAACTCGTGCTTGTAGAAAGTTGCCGGATAGGTGGGCGGCCCCCACCAGCGCTCCAGCTGCCGCGGGTCCTCGAAGAGCTGCCAGACGCGTTCCACGCCGGCGTCGAACTCGGCGACCAGGGTAAGGCTCAGGGCCTCGGGATTCTTATCCGTACTGATGACTGTCATGGCAGTGCCTTCCTAACCTTCAGCGAGAATGTCGGCCATCCGGGCGGCGCGTTGCCGCCAGATGTGTTCGTATTCGTCGAGCAGCCAGCGGGCTTTCTGCAGGCCTTCATGATTACCCCGCACAATCTGCTCCCTTCCGCGCTTCTCCTTGGTCACCAGGGAGGCACGCTCCAACACCGCAACATGCTTTTGGACTGCGGCGAAGCTCATGGCATAAAGCGCTGCGAGGCCGGAGACTGAAAACTCACCAACGGTCACCCGGCGGACGATGTCGCGGCGGGTGGAATCGGCGAACGCCTGGAAGAGGCGGTCCAGTTCGGTTTCTCGGAGCTGATCTACAACCATTTGGTTGTACGATAGTCCGCTGCGGGCGGCGTGTCAACGGTTCTGTATCTTGAGGGGCATGAGCATTTACCTGGTGGGCGCCGGGCCGGACGCTGAATCGTTCCCCGAAGTGTTTGACCTGTTTGCCGCCGAGGTGGAGCTGAGGGCAGGCCCGGGACGGAGGGCCCGCATCGCCGTGGTGGTTCATGACAGCGGCGGCGCCCCGATGACCCGGCTGCCGGAGTATGCCGGTCCGCTGCAGGAGCGGGTTGACTGCGACGTGGTTCCCGTACTGCTCGGCAACGGCGGCCCGGCTGATCCCGCGGCGTTCGCCGAAGTGGACGGCGTGGTGGTGGGCGGCGGCCTTACGCCTGCCTACCTGCGGGGCATCGGGAATGCGTCCCCAACGCTTGCACAACTGGTGCGACGCGGCGTTCCCTACCTCGGCTTTTCCGCCGGTGCCATGGTGGCTCCGGGGCGGGCCCTGATCGGTGGATACCGCATCGACGGGATCGAGGTTTGCGGCGAGGAATGCTCCGAGGGCCTGGTCGACCTGGAGGTCCGCGAGGGCCTGGGGATTGCCCCGTTCGCGGTGGATGTCCACGCCGCACAGGCCGGAACGTTGAGCCGGGCCGTCGGCGCCGTGGCGGCCGGACTGGTGGACCATGCCGTGGCGATCGATGAAGGCACGGCCATCATCCTGGCCGCGGCGGAGGCCGGGGACTACACGGTGATCGGAGCGGGCACGTGCTGGGACATCCGGGAACGCCCTGGCCGCGGGCCGGGCCTTGGCGGAGGAGCCGCCGTGGTCACCGCGCGGACGGCGGGACCGGCGCGGAACTAACGACGACGGCGCGTGCCGCCCGCCCCGTTGGCCGTCCCCGCCGGGGCGGGCGCCTACTCGAAGTGGGTCTGGATGCGGTCTCCGGAGAGCTGTTGGATCAGCTCTGCAGCCACATCGCGGAGTTTCCGGTTCCGGTTGCTGGACACCCTGGTGAGGATTTCCATGGCCTCGGCCTGGGAGCAGCGGTTCTGCGCAATAATGACGCCGCAGGCGAGGTTGATGGCGGTCCTGCTTTCCAGCGCCGCCTCCAGGTCATCCGCACGGTTCTGGGCCCTGTTGAGCCGTACGGAGAGATTGAAGGTGTTACGGGCCGAGGCCGCGAAACCCACGGCCTTCGCGTAGACGTCCTCGGTGAACGCACCCGGCTTGTCAGCGAAGAAGTTCAGGGCCGCACTTGCACCTTCGGTGATCTCCAGCGGAACGCCCAGCGTACTGTGCACGCCGGACTCGAGCAGCGCCTTGCTGTAGGCGGGCCAGCGCTCGTCCACAGTGACGTTTTCCACGAGCACCGGGGCCATCTCGCGGATCGCCTCGATGCAGGGGCCGTCACCCAGGGCCTGCTCAACCCGGTCCAGGTCCACGGCCCGCTCGCTGCTGCCGGCGGCGGTTGCCGGCCGCCGTTGGATCTTGAGCGTGACCGCACATTCGATGCGGTCGTTGGCAGCCTCGGAGACAGCGGCAGCGGCAATTCCGGACAGCCCGGAGAGAAACTCCACCACACTCTCGGCGCCCGTCAGGACCTCTTGAAGTTCATGGACAACGTTGATGTCAGCCGGTTTCGACATGCGCCCATACTACTGCGGCAGCCGATCGGATGGACTTCCCGGCCGGCAGTACCGGTTGGCCTTGCCGGCGGCCCGGATGGGCTGGCGGAGACACCGGAAGGATAGTCCGGGCTGCCACGCCCCGGGCTTACGCCGCACCACGCCCTTCTCCCGCCACCGCTCCCCCTGCCCGCCGCCCCAAGGCACAGGTGTGTGATGAGTTTCACCTGCAATATTCGGCCATCTGGTTGGGCGGCCCGCAAAGCCTTGTGCACTATGGAAGGGCAGGGCTGGATATTATCCGGCCTTCTACCCACCTGGTGAAGCGATGAAGCGCACCGGTGCGCCCCCGGCCGCCGACGCCTCAGAGCTCGACCAGGCCGCTTCCCGGCTTCCGGCCGGGCACCACAGAAAGTACAGAACCGTGAATCCCGTGCCGCCGCGTGGGCCCGGTGTGATTGCTCACATTGCGGCCAAATTGGTTGCCAACTCCGGCAGGGGCATGCACCATGGAAGAACGGGAATGCGCTTTCCCAACTAATTGCCTCACCGACGAGGACCCGGCCTGTTCAGCCAGGCCGCCCACCGCAAGAAATGGAAGTTGAATAATGACGTTCGATGCCACTCACTCCGTAACCCTGAAGATCTGGGACAAGGCAGCCCTCCACCACACCCTTGATGCTGCCATCAGCGACCTCTCCTCCCGCCACAACACCACCACCTGCCAGGTGGCGGTTACCTGCAGTGGCCCGAACACCTTCACGCTGAGCCTGCGCAACAGCGGCGCCCTGGCCACCGCCTAGGCAGCCAGCACTGCCGCAGAAGCGGACGACGACGGGCCCGCCCGTCGTCGTCCGCTTTCTTTTTGGCCGCCTCCGCCAGCAGGCGTCCAGCGGAGCAGGGCTTCCAGTAGAGTCGTGGCAACAACCGCGACACAAAGGTTTGGAAGATGCAGGCTGGCGGTAAATCCATGCGCACGCCCTCGTCGGATCCCGATGCGGGGCAGGTTGGGGCGGCGCCCGTCCGGGCGAGGGTGGCCGTTGTTCCGGCGGCGATGCTGTCAGCCGCGGGATTCCTCCTTTTCGCCCGCGAAGACCGGATCTCCGGCTTCATCCTCCTGGCAGCCGCCCTTGCCCTGGCGGGATTCCTCGGCCGGAGGCTTCTGATCGATCTGGCCCTGATCGCCGTGGGGCTAACAGCCATGAGCCTGGTGCCCATCACCACGGATATCAGCACCGAACACATGGCCACCATGGGTACCGCCATGGTTTTGGCGGTGGGCATCCCCTACGCCACCTCCCGTTTCATCACCAAGGACCACGCCATCCGGTTCCCCATCCGGACCGGGCAGCGGTGGACGCGGGCGGAAAAGTGGTACCTGCCGGCGGTCCTGGTGATCGGCTACGCCCTGATGCCGGTGTACATGATCCGGACCGGCGTTTACGGGAACTGGCCTGCGGTCAGTGACGCTGACGGCATTGCCCGGCTTTTCCTGGGCACCAACGTCCTGGGTATCTGGGACGAACTGTTCTTCATCTGCACTACCTTCACGCTGCTCCGCCGGCACCTTCCGGATTGGCAGGCCAACCTGCTTCAGGCCGTGCTGTTCACATCATTCCTATGGGAACTCGGCTTCCATGCCTGGGCGCCTTTCTTCATCTTCCCGTTCGCCCTGCTGCAGGCCCGGTTGTTCACGGTGACCAAGTCGCTGTCCTACATTGTCAGCGTCCACCTGCTGTTCGACTTCGTGTTGTTCCTGGTCCTGGTCCACGCGCACAACCGCGAATGGATCAACATTTTCCTGTACTGACGGCTTCACAATGAGCGTGATGCACGTCACAGGCAAATGACCGTGACGATCTTCCGCCCTGCTGCGTCTTACCTGTAACGGCGCAAACCCGCGCCTGGAGCAGAACGCCAACCGAGCAGGAGTGACGTAATGACCACGCAGACCAACGCCAGCACACAGCAGACCGGCAATGCACAGCCGAACGCAGCGCAGAACACCACCGCGCAGACCAGCACGGCAGCTGGCAACACCTCGCAGAAGAAGCCGGCAGCCACCCACTCCCTGGGCACCGCCGAGGGCCACGACGGCCGCGGCCGCACCACCGTCGCCGACGGCGTTGTGGCAAAGATCGCCGGCATCGCCATCCAGGAAATCGAGGGCGTGCACGCCTTGGGCGGGGGCGCTGCCCGGGCCATCGGAAACCTGCGCGAGCGGGTGGGCCAGAAGGACCTCACCCAGGGCGTGAGCGTTGAGGTGGGCCAGACCCAGGTGGCCGTGGACGTGACCCTGGTGGTCGAGTACCCGCACCCCCTCCAGCAGGTGGCGGATAACGCCCGCGACGCCGTCTACTCCGCCGTGGAGGACCTGGTGGGCATGGAAGTCACCGAGGTCAACATCACCATCACGGACATCCACGTCCCGTCCGAGGACAACGACGGCGAGGCTGAAGACGCCAGCCACGAACCGAGGGTGGCATGACCCCGGTCATCGGCGGTGCGGCAGCCGGGGCAGTCCTGGCGGTAGTGGCGCTGGCCTTCGGATTCTGGGGCTTCATTTTGACCCTGCTCTTCATGGGCATTGGAGCTGTCCTGGGACGCGCAGCCGAGGGCCGCCTGGACCTGGCGGCGGTGTTCGACGCCCTGCGCGGCCGCCGCACGTCGTCGTGAACCGCCAGGGCCACACCCGCATCGCCCCGGCCGCCCTCCGGAAAACCGTGGAAGCCGTGACGTCCCAGGCGTTCGGCATTTCCCAAACCGACGTTTCCGCTTCACTGCGGGACGACGCAGGGAAGCTGGGCGTGGACCTCCTGGTCCGCCTGCCGGCACCAACCCTGCTGGCGCCAGCCCCGGAGGGACGGCCACCCCTGTTCGAACAGGCGGACACGGCCCGGCTGAAGATTTCCTTCATGGGGCGCCAGGTCACCGGCATGGAGATCGGCAAGATCAACATCAGGCTCGGGGCTGCATGAGAAGCCTTCTCCCGGCGGCGCACAGGCTGCCCGCGGCCAGGGCTGCAGCGCCGATTATCAGCAGCACACCCAGCAACCCACCAGGAGGTCACCGTGGGCATGGCCCGAACCCATAGCAGGATTGTCCGGCGGGAAACGCACTCATCGCGCGCCGGGCTCTCCGCCGCCACCGCGGTGCTCCTCCTGGCCGTCTTCCTGTGGCTGGGCACCGAAAGTGTCCTCGCCCTGCTGGGCCAGGACGCCCTGGTGGCCAGCCCCGGCCGGCTTGCCGATGCTGCGGCCACAGCGCCGCAAACCACGCAACCTGGCGAACTGACCACGGCCGGGGTTGCCGCCGCCGTCCTGGGCCTCACCCTGTTAGTGGCGGCGGTCAAGGGCGGCCGGAAGGGACGCCGGGCCATGCAGGCCGAACGGGCCGCGGTGGTTGTCGACGACCAGGTCATCGCAGCAGCCGTCTCGCGGCAGGTGCAGCTGACCGCCAAACTCGCCCCCGAGCAGGTTGCCACCACCATCAGCCGGGCCCGCGCCCAGATAGCGATCCGGCCGACGTCGGGCGCTCCCCTGGACCGCGAAGCCGTCACCCGGGCTGCGGCAGAGGAGATCGATTCCTGCCGCCTGGGACGGAACCTCAACACCGATATCCGCATCGCCACCGAAGGAGCACTGGGACGATGAACCACACCAACCGCGCCCTGAACCGCTTCTTCCTGGCCGCCACTGGCCTGGTCCTGCTGGCCGCCGGCACCCTCACCGCGGGTGCCGGCATGGACGCCGGCATCCGGGACCGCTGGAGTTCCGTCAGCACCAACCTATTGGGGGGCTGGCGGAACCTGCGGGGCACCGCACCTCTGCAGGAACCCCTGGGCAGCTGGTGGGCACTGGCCGTGCCCGCCGTGCTGCTCCTCGGTGCCGCGGCCAGCATCATGTGGCTGGCCCGGCAGGGCGGCGGGCGGACCAGTGAGGCAGCCCGGCAGCGGGACCCCGAACTCGGGGACACCGCCGTCGACATTTCCTACCTCGAATCCGCCGTGGAGGCCGCGCTGGAAGGCAACCGGGCCGTCGTCGGCAGCTCCGTGTCTGCCTGGCGCGGACGCGGCCGGCGGCGCACCACAACCCAAGGACTGCGCATAACCCTGCAGGCACGGCGCGGAGCGTCTCCGCGCGAGGTGGCCGACCTCGCCGAGGCACTGGTCACCGGCATTGAAGCCCTGCTGGGCCATCGCACCACCGTTCTGGTCCGAATAGCAGGTGGAACCAGGACCCGGCTGGCGGGTGCACACCGCACCAGCTAGCAAACGCTGCTGTGTCCCGGACACACAGGAGCGCAACAGGAACACCGAGAGAAGGGCATCATCATGGGACTCGACGACAAGATCAACAACACCGCCACCAACCACGCGGGCGCCGCCAAGGAAGGCGTAGGCAAGCTCACGGGCAACGAACGGCTGGAGCGTGAAGGCCAGCACGACCAGGCCCAGGCAAAGGTCCAGGAAGCCGGCGAGAAGGTCAAGGACGCTGCCAAGGACATCGGCCACAACCTCAAGGAAGCTGCGGAGAAGGTCAAGGAAAGCTTCCGCAAGGAGTAGCCAGCCCCCGGACGGCAGGCGCGTTGCAGCCAACCATGGAGCAACGCGCCCTGCCGCCAGTCCGTTCGTCCGGCGCGCGCCCGTTTCAAGCCTACGCAGGCAGGCGAGCGCCGATTATGAAAGCAGAGTCAGGTGACAGGAACACCCTTGGTGCGGGACCAGCTGGACCTGGTCCCCGATGCCATCCTGGCCGGCAGGGCAGCCGACGGCGATACAGCGGCTTTCGAGGCCCTCGCCCGGCGATATGGGCCGCACATGCGGGCATGCGCCCGCCGGCTGACCGGACAGTACGCCGATGCCGACGATGTGGTGCAGGAAGCCCTGGTCCAGGCCTGGAAGCAGCTTGAATCGCTGCGCGATCCCGCTACCGTGAAGGGCTGGCTGCTCCGGCTGACGGGCAGCAGGAGCATCGACTACCTGCGCCGGCGCAGGAACCACACCAGCCTGTCGGCGCTGGAAGAGCGCGGAGCAGGACATGAACCTGCAGCCACCGCGCCCGGCCCCGAGTCGTCCGCCGTGGCTGCCTCGGGTACCGAAGCCCTAAAGGCCGCCCTGTCCCGGCTGCCCGAGGAACAGCGCCGCTGCTGGGTACTTAAAGAGTTCAACGGCCAAAGCTATGAGCAGATTGCGCAGACCCTGAACATCAGCCCAGCCAGTGTCCGGGGCCGCCTTGCCCGGGCCCGGATTACACTGGTCCGCGAAATGGAAGGATGGCGATGAGCATCCCCCACGACACGTTCGAGTGCGGGCACACACTCGAGGAGTTGAGCCAGTACCTGGATACCGGTGACTTCCCCGATCCCCGCCACCTCGAGACCTGCCCTGATTGCCGCAACGGACTCGACTCGCTGCGCCGGCTCTCCACCGCCGGCAGCGAGCTGTTCAGCAAGGACCTTGCCGAGGCCGGCAGCGGCAACGACGACTGGATGAAGAACATCCTCGCCAACCTCAAGCTCGAGCTTCGGCCCGGGCGTTCCATCCCGCTGCGGTCCGAGCACCCGGCGGACACCCTTACCGAAACTGAAGGCTCGGTCCTCGCCCTGGTCCGTTCCGTCACCGACCTTGCGCCCGGGGCCGTGGCGGGCAGGGTCCGGCTTGAAGGAGATGTCACCGTCCCGGGCGAAGCCATCACCGTCAACCTGGACCTTGCCGTCGCCTTCGGCAATCCACTGCTGGGCAGCGCGGAAGCACTCCGGCAAGACCTCGGGGAAGCCCTGGCCCGGCACACCGAGCTGAACATCGCCGCCATCGACATCACCGTTACCGACGTGATCGATACTCCCCGGGAGGAACCATGACAGTGCCGGCGCAGCCACCCACCGCGAAGCGGGAAGAACTTCCGGCCAACAGGCAGGCAGGGCTGCCGGGCGCAGCTGCACCGGGTTCCCTGCGCGCTGCCGTCCTGGGCGTGGAGGGCGTCACCGACGTCTTTCCGTCCCGGCCCCTGTGGCAGCGGCTGCCCGCCGGAGCCTTGTCGCTGCTGCAGCAGGCAGCGCGTCAGCAGGGTGCCGGAGACCAGGGCGCAGGGGATCCCGACGACGGCCCGCTGGTTGAAGCCCGGGCGGACGGCAGTGCCACGGACGTGACAGTCCGCATTGGCGTGGGTGCCGACGCCCGGACTCCGGAGGTGGTGCGGGCGGTGGCCGCGGTGGTCCGCACCCACTTTGCGCCCGCTGAGGTTTCGGTGAAAGTCACCGTGGCGCGCATATCCCCCGAGTAGCGGGAGCTGGGGACGTGCGGCGGCAGCGCATCCTCACACGCGTTAGGTAAACTTCAGCATCACTGTTGTTTGCCACCAGAGGATCACCATGAATCGCAAGGCCACCGCACTGGACGTCGCCAAGCTGGCCGGTGTTTCGCGAAGCGCTGTCTCCCTGGTCCTCAACGGACGCGGTGACGGCAACGTGGCGCTGGAAAGCCAGCAGCGGATCCGCGAAGCTGCCGCCACCCTGAGCTACACGCCCAACAAGATCGCCCTCAGCCTGCGGAACCGGCAGTCCCGGATCATCGGCATCGTCTCGGACCAGGTGGTCACCAGCCCGTTCGACGGCAACATCATCGCCGGAGCGGACGCTGTGGCCCGTGAACATGGCTTCGTCACCGTGGTGATGGACACCGAGCTGGACGGGTCCCGGGACGAAGGAGCAGTGGAAACCCTGCTGGACCGGCAGGTGGACGGGCTGATGTACGTCACGGTGGGCCTGCGTCCGCTGCACGTTCCGGCGAACATGGAGCGGGTGCCGTCCATCCTGGCCAACTGTTTTGATGACCGCCCCGAAGCTGGCGTTGGAGCGGTGATTCCGGACGAGGTCCGCGGCGGCCGGGAGGCCGCCGAGCACATCATGTCGCTCGGCCACCGGGACATCGCGTTTCTGGCCGGTGACTCGCTCACGCCCGCGGCTCCGCGCCGGATCGAGGGCTACCGGGATGCGTTCCTCCGGGCGGGACTGCCTGTGAACGAGGCAAGGGTCCTGCAGGTGGGCTGGGACATTGACGCCGGATTCCACGGGACGATGAAGCTTTTGGACGGCGTCGGGGCCGGCCGCCGCCCCACCGCCATCCTGTGTGCGAACGACCGCCTGGCCATTGGCGTGGTACTGGCCTGCTACCGGCTGGGCCTGAGCGTCCCGCAGGACATCTCCGTTATGGGCTACGACGACGAATTCCGCGTGGCCAAGGCCATGGTGCCGGCACTAAGCACCATGGCCTTGCCGCTGCGCGAAATGGGCGCCGCCGCCATGACCGCGCTGCTGGGCGACGTCACACAGCACCGGGCGCAGCCGGACGGCGGTGGTGTGCCAGGCGGCAGCGGCACTGAAACGATGGTGCCCTGCCGCCTGGTGGTCCGCGAGTCCACCGGCCCGGTACCTGCGGAGCGCTAAGAAACATGCGCCGAGAACCGGGCGTTGAAAGCGGACGCTAAAGCCCTGCGCTAGGGCTGGCTCAGCTCCCACACGTCTGCCGTAGTGCCGGCCGGAAGCAGCAGCTGCCACGTCTCCCCCGCCGCCGGGTACGCGCGGAGGGTGGTTGCCACGGCCCCGGTGCGGTAGACCTCCACCAGCGAGGCGTCCACGTAGATCCGCAGTTCCTCGCCTTCGGCAAGGGGTCCGCTGAAAACGGTCTGTTGCCCGCCCTCGCCCACCAGCAGGAGTTCGACGGCGGCATCCCCGGCAGTGGCATCCAGCGCGCCGGCGGCGCGGGTCACCACGGCTTCGGCGAACGGCGGCATTTCCACGCGGCCTTCGGCCGAGCGGGCCACCGGGTCTCCGCGGTAAGCCTCGATTTCCGGGGCAGGCGTGACGGCCAGGGCCCCGTCCACCACGGACAGCTCCCGCGGGAAAGTGAGCACTCCGGCCCAGCCGGCGGCGTCGATTTCTTCCTGGCTGCGGCCACGGCGCCCGTCGCGGCCGGGCCCTTCGTTGGCCCAGCCCCACAGCAGGGCACGGCCCCCGAGGGCAACAACCTGAGGGGCGTAGAAGTCCCGGCCTTGGTCCGAGGACCCACCGCCGCGGGGCGTAAACACCGGCAGTCCCGTGGCAGGGTCTTCGGTGAGCGAGCCGATCAGGTGGCCCACCCCGTTGGCGTGCTCGTGGGCGTCGCCGGAGAGCCACAGGGAGAACATCATCAGCCACGTGTCCTCGCCGGAGGCATCAGGCACCTGGACCAGCTGCGGGCACTCCCAGATCTCAGCTGGCGTGAACCGCGATGCA
The DNA here is from genome assembly GCF_026672455.1 of Pseudarthrobacter sp. SL88. Lineage (NCBI taxonomy): Bacteria > Bacillati > Actinomycetota > Actinomycetes > Micrococcales > Micrococcaceae > Pseudarthrobacter > Pseudarthrobacter sp. SL88. Next base: position 485,726 of record NZ_JAPPRD010000001.1, on the reverse strand, counting down.
ACCGGGTTTTCCGTGGTGAGCCAGATGCCCTGGTACTTCCAGTCGGACAGGTCCTCCACCGTGTAGAGGAGCAGCGCGGCGTGTCCGTTGGCCAGGCCGGCGCCCTGCATGGCGTACCGCTTGCCGTTGAAACGGAAGATGAAGGGGTCCCGCACCGCCGTGACGTCTCCGCCGTCGGGCATCCGGGCCGCAACGTGCCCGGTCTGGTCCCAATCCACAAGGTCCTGCGAACCGCGGGCGATGACCACCTCGGAGTGCCCGCCGTCACCGCGGACGCCCGAGTACGCTGCGGTGGGGACACCGTCGTCGTCCGTCACCACGCCCGTCCAGCAGCCGTACTCGTCCGGCCCGCCCGGCTGGGGGCGCAGTGCGACGGGGTGTTCTTCCCATCGCACCAGGTCCGCGGAGCTGACATGCCCCCAGGCGATCCTGTGGTGCCGGGCCGAATCCGGGTTGTACTGGAAGAAGACGTGGTACCGGCCGTTGATGAGGCTGATGCCGTTGGGATCGTTGATCCAGCCCCGGGCAGGGCGCGGGTGGAACCGCGGGAAGGCTGCATCGGGGTGGGCGGCGGCGACGTCGTCGAAGGAGATGGCGGCGAGGTCCGGGGTGGGCATGGCGGAGCCTTTCGGTGGGTAGGTTATTTGCCGGTGCCGGCGGTGAGGCCGGCCTGGAGTGCGCGCTGGCCGAACATGAAGACCACCAGCGCCGGGATCATTGACAGGACAACGCCTGCCAGGACCACCGAGATGCTGCCGGTGCCCAGGTTGCCCTGGAGCGAGACGAGGCCCAGCGGAAGCGTGAAGTTCTGTTCGGAGATGGTGAGGATGAGGGGACGGAAGAACTCGTTCCAGTGGAAGTTGAACGCGAGGATCCCCACGATCGCCATGCCGGGCATGGCCAGCGGCGCGTAGACCGAGCGGAAGGTCCGCCAGGGTGAGGCACCGTCGATCGAGGCGGCCTCGGCCAGCTCCGTGGGCAGTCCCAGGAAGTACTGCCGCATCAGGAAGGTGCCGAACGCCGTCGGGATGGCCGGCAGGATCAGCGCCAGGAGGGTATCGGACAGGCCCATGCCGCGGATCAGCATGAAGACGGGCACGATGGTCACCTGCACCGGCACCATCATGGTGGCCAGGACGATGGAGAACAGTGCGCCGCGGCCGCGGAACTTCAGGTGGGCGAAGGCGTAGCCGGCCAGCGCCGCGGACACCATCTGGCCCACGGCGATCAGGCCGGTGACCAGGGCGCTGTTGAGGACCAGCAGGAAGATGTTCAGCTGCTGGAACACCTGGCTGTAGGACGTGAAGTCAGGGTTCCAGGGGATGAACGACGGCGGCAGCTTGAAGGATTCCGACGGCGAACGCAGCGAGGTGGACAGCGTCCACAGCACCGGTCCCAGGGTCACGGCCGCGGCGATCAGCAGCAGGACCACGCGGAGGGCGGTGTTCCAGCTGAATTTGCGCCCGTTAGTGCGGACGGCCGGGAGGCCTGCGGAGAGCCGGGGCGTGGGCCCGGAGGCCAGGCCGTGCTCAGTGGTGGTGGTCATGGCTGGCCTTACTGGTAGAAGACGAATCGTTTGCTGAGCCGGAACTGCGCGGCCGTGATGGCCATGATGATCAGGGTGAGCAGCACGCCGATGGCAGATGCCTGGCCGAATTCGAGCCGCTGGAAGGCCGATTCGAAGATCACCATGACGGCGGTGCGGGTGGAGTCGCCCGGGCCGCCCCGGGTGAGGACGTACGGCTGGTCGAACACCTGGAGGGCGCTGATGATGGCCATGACGGAGGCCACCAGAGTGGTGGGGCTGAGCAGTGGAAGCGTCACGTGCAGGTGCTTGCGCCAGCCGGTGGCGCCATCAATGGATGCGGCCTCGTAGGTCTCCACCGGGATGGACGCCAGGCCGCCGATGAACAGCAGGAACGAGAAGCCAAAGTTCTGCCAGACGTAGACCAGGATGACGACGGCGGCGGACCCGCCGGGGGTGGTCAGCCACGGGACCGCGGGGATGCCCACCAGGGACAGGAGCCAGTTGACCACGCCGAACTGTTCGTTGAAGAGGTACCGCATGAAGATGGACACTGACGCTGCGGAGAGGATCAGCGGGAAGAAGAAGGCGGAGCGGAAGAACACCCGCAGCCACGCCGGCATCTTCTCCTGCACCATGATGGCCAGGGCGAGGGCCAGACCCAGTTGCAGGGCAACCGCCACCACCACGAACACGATCGTGTTCAGGAATGACACCCGGACGGTGGGGTCCTGCACTACTTCGGCGAAGTTGTTGAAGCCCACGAAGGACGGTGCGGAGATGATGTCCCAGCGGAAGAAGGCAAGGACCACGGACGCCACGATGGGGATCAACGTGAACAGGCCCATGCCGAGGATGGTGGGGGCCAGGAAGACCCAGGCCAGCCAGCGCTGGCTGTGGCGGTTGCCGGAGGCGCCTTTCCTGCCCCGGGCCGGCGCGGGCTTGTCCGGCCGGGCGTCCTGCCGCGGCCTTTCCCGCGGCGGGATGGTGGTGCTCATGGCTGCCTCCTCAAGGCAATTTCAAGGTCGCGCTGCATCGATGCGAGGGCCTGCTTGAGCTGCTGTTCGTCGCCGCTGACGGCGAGTGAGACGTTCTTCATCAGGGCCGTTTCGACGGCGGCCTGCTGGGGCGGTGCCGGGATGGGGCCGGTGGTGGGGAACCTGTCCAGGGTGTCGTAGAAGACCTTCCAGTGTGCGGGCCCCTTGCCGGCGTAGAGCTTTTCGTTGACCATGGAGCGGCGGGCCGGCGTGGTGGCGGGGTTGGGAAAGATCAGTTCCATTGCCTCGCGGCTGGAGCTGAACTTGATCCATTCCCAGGCGGCGTCCTTGTCCTTGGCGGTCTTCATCATGGCGTATCCGGCGGTGCCGAACTGATGCCGCTGCGTTTTCCAGCGCGGGAAGAACTGGACGTCGAAGCCGTCTTCGGCCATGCCTGCCTCGTGCAGGCCCTGCACCCAGTAGCCGCCGGCAGGCGTGGTGCCGATCCGGTTGGAGGCGAACAGGCCCACCAGGGAGTTGCCGCCGCCTTCTTCCGGGCGGACACCGAGCCCGTCCTTGACCAGGCCGCGGAGGTAGTCGAAGGATTCGAAGACGCGGTCATCGTTGGCGTTGGGTTCCAGCCACTGGAAGCCGCCGGAACGGAGGCTGCGGGAGGGGTCGCTGGCATAGAAGCCGTCCCAGAGCCAGTCTCCGCCGGTGGACCGGGTTTCCTTGAGGAAGCTGGTGTCGTTGGCGTAGAGCCAGGGCACCACGCCGCCGAAGAGCCGGTTGGTCCAGTAGTACGGGGTGAAGTCCGAGGGCCGGGCCTTGCGCATGGCGGCGAGATTGTTGCGGAAATCGAGATGCGTCCAGTCATCTGCCGGGCGGTCCAGCCCCGCTTCCGCGAACGCCGCGGTGTTGTAGTACATGTTGGCCGCGTTCCAGTCCATGGGGAGCTGGTAGAGGCTGCCTTTGTACATGAACGCTTCCACCAGGCTGGGGTGGACATCGCTGAAGAACTCCCGCATGTCCGCAGCGTCGCGGCGGATGTATTCGTCCAGCGGGTGGGCCAGCTTCTCGGCGAAGAGCTGGGCACCTTCAGTGGCCACGTAGACCACGTCCGGCGGGGTGCCTGCAGCCACCATGGTGAGGATCTTGGTGAAGAAGTCCTTCCAGTCCACGGCCTGGATGGCCTGGACCTTCACCTTGATATCCGGGTGAAGGCTGCTGAAGGCGTCGATGGCGCGCTGGCGGGCGGCGGCGTCCGCTGCAGTGCCCAGGATGGCGATGCTGAGGCTGTTGTCCCCGCGGCCGGGGATGTCCGTCCCGGAGAGCCGGGGCCACGACGCCACGGATGCTCCGATGATTCCCGCGCCCAGGGCACCCAGGGCGGTGCGGCGGGTGATCTGCCGCAGCTGCCCGTTTATGGCTCCGGTCATGTCTAGTTCCTTCCTAACACGTGTTAGGAACTGTAGACCGAGTACCTAACACGTGTCAAGCGTCACAGTATAGGCGGCGTCGTGGTGACTCCGCACCGCAGCGCCGGTGCCGAATCCGGCAGTATGGCGCTGCGGACCGGAGGTATACGCTTAGCGCAACTCGTGCAGGGCAGTGGTGCCGCCGAACCGCGGCCTGTGCCTTGGAGCGCCCCGGCCGATCAAAGGAACGACGATGGACTGCCCGTTTCCCACGGAACTGGGAAAGCTGTGATGAAGAAGGGTATTTCGAGGGCCCGCAAGGAATCCAACGTTGTTCCCCCGACGACCACCGGAACAGCAGGTCTTTCCGCCGGTGAGGTGGCAGCGCGGGTCGAGGCCGGCTCCACCAATGTGATGCCGGACTTTTCCAGCAGGAGCCTGTGGGACATTTTCAGGGCAAATGTCCTGACCCTGTTCAACGCCATCGTCGCGGGCAGTTTCCTCCTGCTTCTGTTGCTGGGCCAATGGCGGGATGCCTTGTTCGGCTTCGCGGCGGCGAGCAACGCACTGATAGGCGTGATCCAGGAATACCGGGCCAAGAAGTCCCTTGATCACCTTGCCGTCCTGAACTCACCGCTGGCGCGGGTGCTCCGGGACGGTGCGGTCCGGGACATCGACGTCGAAGGCGTGGTCGAGGACGACGTGTTGGTCCTTCGCGCCGGCGACCAGGTCACTGCCGATGCGTTGGTGCTGGACGCCCAGGGGCTTGAGGTTGACGAGTCGCTGCTCACCGGTGAATCGGATCCGGTGGGCAAGGAGGCTGGCGCCGAGGTGTTATCCGGTTCAAGCGTGGTCAGCGGCCATGGCAGGGCAAAAGTCATACGAGTTGGACCTGCGTCCTTCGCAAGCCGCCTGACGGCCGAGGCCAAGCGCTTCTCGCTGGTCCACTCGGAGATCCGTGCGGGGCTCAACCGCGTCCTCCGGTGGATCACCGTGGCCCTGCTGCCCATCATGGCTATCGTCGCCAACGCGCAAATGCAGCAACAGGGCGGGTGGCAGCAGGCAATCGCCACCGGCGGGTGGCAAACCGGTGCCGTGGGCGCCGTCGCCAGCATCATTGCCATGATTCCGCTGGGACTGGTTCTCATGACCAGCGTCGCCTTTGCCGTTGGCGCCGTCCGGCTCGCCCGCCAGAAGGTCCTGATTCAGGAATTGGCCGCGGTGGAGGGGCTTGCCCGGGTGGACGTGCTGTGCCTCGATAAGACAGGGACGCTCACCCTCGGCAGGATCGCTTTCGACGCCGCACACCACGTCGGTGCCGCGCCGCCGGAAGATTGGGCGAGGGTCCTGGGCTGGTTCGGCGCGGACCCTGACGCCAACGCCACCGCCCAGTGCCTGGCCAGCTCCTTCCCGAACGACGACGGCGCCGGCCCGGACTCGTCCGTCGCGTTTTCCTCGGCCCGGAAATGGAGCGCGGCGAGTTTCCCAGCCCAGGCATCCACGGCCGGTGCATGGGTGCTGGGCGCGCCCGAGATTGTCCTCGATGCCAGGGACGCCGGCGCCGTCCCCGTGCTGGAGGCGGCCGCCGTCCTGGCCGCCACGGGCCTGCGGACCCTTGTCCTGGCACACTCGGCAACGGGTTCCTGGACCGGTCAGGATGAACCGGTTCTTCCCGCCGGACTGGCTCCAGCCGTCCTCCTCACTTTCCGGGAAGAAGTCCGGCCCGACGCCGCACAAACGCTGGCCTACTTCCGGGATCAGGGCGTGGGCCTGAGGATCATTTCAGGGGATGACCCCCGGACGGTGGCAGCTGTCGCCAGGGAGGTCGGACTGGCCACTGATAACGGCTTTGACGCCCGGCAGCTGCCCGAGGACCCCGAATCCCTGGCCTGTGTCATGGAAGACCACACCGTGTTTGGCCGGGTAACCCCGGCCCAAAAGAAGGCCATGGTCCAGGCGCTGCAAAGGCGGGGCCACGTCGTGGCCATGACCGGCGATGGGGTCAATGATGCCCTGGCCCTGAAGGAAGCCGACATCGGCATTGCCATGGACTCAGCCGCAGCCGCCACCAAGGCTGTGTCGCGGCTGGTGCTGCTGGACGGCCGGTTCGACAGGCTGCCGTCGGTGGTCGGGGAGGGCAGGCGCGTGATTGCCAACATTGAGCGGGTCTCGATGCTGTTCCTGGCCAAGACGGCCTACGCCGTCATTCTGTCCGTGACGTTCGGCGCCATGCTCTGGGCATTCCCACTGCTTCCCCGGCAGTTTTCGGCTACCGACGGCATCACCATAGGAATCCCCGCCTTCTTCCTCGCCCTGATGCCCAACAGCCGCCGCTACCACCCCGGTTTCCTCAAACGCTCACTCTCATTTGCCGTACCGGCAGGGCTCATCACGGCCCTCGCAATCCTCGCCATCAACGCATACTCCCTGCAGCTGAATATTGGCACCAAGGAAATGCGGACGGCTTCCGTCATCGTGCTGACCCTCGTAGCGCTCTGGGTGCTGGTAGTTCTCTCCCGGCCGCTGAACCGGTGGCGGGCCATCATCATCGTTGCCATGTACGCTGCCCTGGTTCTCCTGTTGACACTGCCCCCACTGCGGGACTTCTTCGATTTCGAGGTGCTGTCACTGGAACACCTCACGGCATCTGTGCTGGCCGGCCTTCTAGGCGCCATCGCCGTCGAAGTCCTGTTCCGGTTCCACCGCAGGTCCCTCAATGCCCGGCCCCGCGCTCTAGTCTGAGTCATGGACCATCACACACAGACCTGGCACGACAAACACCTTGCGTCACTGACGCCGGGCCAGCGCGCCGCCGACGTCATGCGCAACGGGATGGGAAGCTGGCCATTCGTGGGCAGCTTCATCGGTTTCATGATGATCTGGGCTGCCATCAACACGTGGGCACTGGCGGCCAACGCATGGGACCCGTACCCCTACATACTCCTGAATCTGCTGCTCTCCATGCTGGCAGGGCTCCAGGGGGCAATTCTCCTCATCGCTGCCAAGAGGCAGGACGCCATCACAGCGGCCATGGCCCAACACGACTACGACACAAACCTCAGGGCCAAAGAGGAGATCGAACTGTTGATATCAGTCAACCGTGAGCAACTCGAAATCCTCCGCGAACTCAGGAAGGAACCCACCTAGCGGCCGGGCTGCGGGACCGGAACTCAAACCGGGCACGCCTGGACTGTCACCCGGCTGGGCGGAGCGAGGTAATCATCCGGCGGATGTTCTGGTATTCCGTGGTGTCCATGTATTTTCGGGCCTGTTCCAGGTACGGAAGCGACTCGCTGCCGGGTGTGGTGTTGTTCTCCGGGTTGTAGAACGCACCGAACATGGCGGCAGTGGGCGGCCAGGTGAAGAACTGGAAGATCGGGCAGGCCAGGTTGCCGTCGGGTGCGGCGGAGACGGTAATGCCGTAGGCCGCAGCCGGGGTGTTGTCCGGCCCGGGGGTGCCGGAATTGCCGCGTGTTTCGTACACGAAGCGCGGCACTGTTCCGGCCTGGGCCAGCGCAGGGAGCTGCTGGGATTCAAGTTCAGTGAACGGGTACTTCTCCGTGCAGGTGGAGCCGGTGGCCATGTTCGTCCGCAGCGTCGCCAGCGGCTTGCCGGCCTCGTTGGTGACCTCGGCAAAGGCCCCGCCGCCTTCCGGCAGCTCCCCTGCCGGATCCCGGACGCTCCAGCCCGCGGGGTGGTCGAACGCCAGCTGCCCGTCCGCCGTCGTAAACGTTGCCCAGGTCCCCTTGGTGCTGGTGGGAGTGGGCGCCGGGGTCGTCGTTGTACCTGTCCCAGCGGACGGGACGGACGGCTGCATCGACGGCGGGGAGGGAGCTGAGGTGGTGGACTGCGGCGGGCCGGCCTGCTGTCCGCAGCCCGCTACGGCCACCGCGGCCAGGACCAAAACGGGAAGCAACCCGCGGAACGCTTTCATGACACCCTCCCGGGCCTCGCAAGATAAGTCCTTCAATTGTGGGACTGCCGCCCGGTTTTGAACTGGCCGGCATCCGATTGGCGCCCAACCGTTGCGCCCGGTAACGGCGGGATCTACGTGGCGGTCCTGCACGGACTTAACGCACGAACGGCGGCCGCGCTCCTTCCGGAGCGGGCCGCCGTCGCACGTTTACTGGCTTAGATCGTGGCGGTGTCGATCACGAAGCGGTAGCGGACGTCCGAGGCCAGGACGCGCTCGTAGGCCTCATTGATCTTCTCGGCCGGGATGACCTCGATCTCTGCGCCGATGCCGTGCTCGGCGCAGAAGTTGAGCATCTCCTGGGTTTCGCGGATGCCGCCGATCATGGAGCCGGCGAAGGACCGGCGTCCGCCGATCAGGGCGAAGGCGTTGACCGGGAGCGGCTCGGCGGGAGCACCCACGTTGACCAGTGCGCCGTCGAGGGTCAGCAGCTGCAGGTAGGAGCTGATGTCGATCGAGGCGCTGACCGTGTTGATGATCAGGTCAAAGTGGCCAGCGAGTTCGGAGAACGTGTTCTCGTCGCTGGTGGCGTAGTACTTGTCGGCGCCCAGGCGGAGGCCGTCTTCCTGCTTCTTCAGGGACTGCGACAGGACCGTCACCTCAGCGCCCATGGCGTGGGCGATCTTGACGGCCATGTGGCCGAGGCCGCCGAGGCCGACGACGGCGACCTTCTTGCCGGGACCTGCGCCCCAGTGGTGCAGCGGTGAGTAGGTGGTGATTCCGGCGCAGAGCAGCGGGGCGGCGACGTCGAGGTCCAGGCCTTCGGGGATGGTCACCACGAAGTCCTCGGTGACGACGACGTGGGTGGAGTAACCGCCCTGGGTGATGGTGCCGTCGCGGTCAACCGCGCCGTAGGTGCCGACGTTGCCCTTGAGGCAGTACTGCTCCTCGCCCTTCTGGCAGTTCACGCACTCGCGGCAGGAGTTCACCATGCAGCCGACGCCGACGCGGTCGCCGACCTTGTGCTTGGTGACCTCGGAGCCAACTTCGGTGACGATGCCGGCGATTTCGTGGCCGGGGGCCAGCGGGTACTGCTGGGGGCCCCAGTCACCGCGCACGGTGTGGATGTCGGAGTGGCAGATGCCGGCGAACTTGATGTCGATCAGGACATCGTGGGGTCCCACTTCGCGGCGTTCGATGGTGGTTGCAACCAGGTCCTCGGTGGCGGACGGGGATGCGTATGCCTTGACGGTGGTCATGGTTCTCCTGTGCTTCTTGGGGATCTCTAAAATGCTACCGGCGCTGTGGGCCTGGAATCTGCAAAACGGGCCTGCCTCGGTGGCCCTGTTGTACCTAGTACTGGCAGTCCTACCTTTGGCTGCGGATGGGATGTTCTCCATCACACCTGTTATTGGGGCCGGTAGCGAGGGCCCTGCTGTAACGGGTTATGGCAGACCCTCCTTAGGGCCCGGGCATTCGTCGTAACGTGTCGTGTATGGATAACCGAGCCGAGGTACGGCAGTTCCTTTCCACCCGCCGCGGGCGCATCACGCCCGAACAGGCAGGCATTGAACCTTACGGTGGGCGGCGGCGGGTGCCAGGGCTCCGCCGGGAGGAAGTGGCCAGGCTGGCCGGCGTCAGCGTGGACTACTACACGCGCCTGGAACGGGGGAACCTGACGGGGGTCTCGGACAGCGTGCTGGATGCCATCGCCGGTGCGCTGGAACTGGACCGTGCCGAGCACGACCACCTCTATGACCTTGCCCGCACCGCCAACACGTCGGGGCGCAAACGTGCCGCCACTGCTCCGGCGGCGGGGGTGCGCCCGGAGCTGCAGTACCTGCTGGACACCATCACCGGAGCGCCCGCGTTCATCGGCAACAACCGGCTGGACATCGTGGCCGCGAACACGTTGGGGTACGCGCTGTACTCGGACATGTACCGGGTTCCCGCCAGGCCTGCGAACCATTCACGGTTCATCTTCCTGGACCCCAGGGCCCACACGTTCTACACCGATTGGGAGCGGGCAGCGAACACCAATGTGGCCATCCTGCGGCGCGAGGCGGGGCGGAACCCGCACGACAAGGGCATTGCCGAACTCATCGGCGAGCTGTCCATGCGCAGCGACGAGTTCCGCACCCGGTGGGCTGCCCACAACGTCCGGCGCCACTACGCGGGGACCAAGTTTTTCCAGCACCCCGTGGTGGGCCTGCTGGAACTGAACTACCAGGTCCTGGGGCTGGAGGAAGACCCCGGGCATTCCCTGACGGTTTATCCGGCCACCCCCGGCAGCGCCTCGGACCAGGCCCTGAAGCTGCTCGCGTCCTGGGCGGTGACGGAGAACATCGTGGAACTGGCCCACGCGGGCGCCCGGAACTGACCCGGCATCAGGACCGGCGGTGCCCGCCGCAACGGGCCCCAACCTTGTAGGTGCTATCCCAATGGAACGGCGAGGATCCGGTCGTCGCCCTGCCGTGGGCTGCCCCGCCCGTCGGTGTTGTTGGTGACCAGCCACAGCTTGCCGTCCGGTGCCACCGTGACGTCGCGGAGCCGGCCGAACTCCCGTCCGAAGTGCTCGCCAGAGGTGGACGGATCCGAAACCGGAACGGACCGCAGCACCTGCCCGCGCAGATTGGCGATGAACAGGGTCCCGCCAGAGTGGGCCATCCCGCTGGGGCTGGCCGAACCTGGCTGCCACTGCTGCACCGGGTCCACGAAGCCGTCCCGGTCCGCGATGCCCTCCACCGTTGGCCAGCCGTAGTTCGCTCCGGCGGTGATGATGTTGAGCTCGTCCCACGTGTTCTGCCCGAACTCCGTGGCGAACATGGTTCCGTCATCAGCCCAGGCGATTCCCTGCGGGTTCCGGTGTCCGTAGCTGTAGACGAGGGACCCGGGGAAGGGGTTGCCGGCCGGAACGGTGCCCTCGGGCGTCATCCGCAGGATCTTTCCGGCCAGCGCGTCCCGGTCCTGGGCGTCATTCCGCCGCCCGGCATCCCCGGTGGTCACGTACAGCATGCCGTCGGGCCCGAAGGCGATCCGGCCGCCGTCGTGGTTGCCAGCCGCCGGGATCCCGTCCAGGAGGGTCCGCGGCTGCCCCAGGGACAACGAGCCACGCGTACCGGTGACCGGGAAGCGTTGAACACGGTTGCCGTCCTTCGCCGTCGAGTAGACGAAGAGGTCACCGCCGTTGCCCACGGCGAGGCCGAGCAGACCGGCTTCCCCGCGGGCGGCCACGCCGTCCACGGTGCCGATGGACCGCGCCGAGCCGTCCGCGGCAAGCTCCAGGATCCGGCCGCTGTTGCGTTCGCTGACCAGCGGAACGCCGTCGCGGAACACCACCGACCACGGAGCCTCCATGCCGGTGGCCACCGGCTGCGGGGTGCCCGCGATGGTGGCTGCCACGGTGGGCGATGGACTGTCCGCAGTGGAGGAGGCCGGAGAGGACGGTGCCGGCGCAGACGAAGTAGGGGAAGCCGGCGTTCCTGTTGCAGGCGGGGGCGACTGGTCCACCGTGCACCCTGCCACGGCCACCAGGGTGGCGGCGAGCGCTGCGGCAACCATGAACCGCACCGACAGGGCAGCGGACGGTGCACGCCGGACAGGTTGATGCGCTTTCACCACAGGCCGGCGTGTAGTCATAGGTAGATCATCGCCTGCCTTCAATCGATGCGCATCCCCGACGCCGCCCTACTAGGCTTGCCGTCATGGGGGATACACACGATAACGGTGGGACGCGGCTGGCTGTAACGGACGCGGGTGATGAACGCCAGCCCCGGGCGCTTTCGCCGGTGGCGAGGGCCTTCAAGGCTGCCTCACCCTGGATTTGGCGGCTGTGCGGCGGCGCCTTCCTGCTCTTTGCCCTTGTCATGGTGGTAACCATTTTCGGGGATTCCTGGGATGTCCGGACCGTCCGCTGCGACGTGGTGTCTGCCGCACCGAGCACCAGTTCCGGCGGAACCCGCGGCTCCGCTTCCACCGCAGGGGTTCAGCTGGAAACATCGGACTGCGGTCCGGTGCACTACTCCGACGGCGTGTCCTTCGAGAACCGTGACCAAATTGCCTCCTCAATCACGCCAGGCGAATACGACTTCGAAATGGGATGGTCTTCCCGCGTTTTGGGTGTGGAAATGAGGCAAATCATGCCCACGGCCCGCGGGTACCGGGTCTACAGCGACTGGATTGTTGACGGCGCGGCGTTCGGCTCGGCAGAGGATGCCAAGGATGCAGCCCTGGCCGCCCTCCGTGCCCTGGACGGGACGAACCACGGAGCGCTCGTTGTGGAGTACGGCACTGCCCGATTCGAAGCCGCTGGTTCTGCCAGTGTGGGTTTTGTGTGCCATCGGAACAGCCACAGCGGGGACGCGGACCGGTGGTCGGAGCTGCAGGACTTCGGGCCCGGCGACGGGTCCGCCACGGGCACCGTCGAGGTGCCGGTCGCGAACGGAACAGCTTCCGTGGCGGCTCGCAATGTGCACACCCTGGACCGCACTGTGGCAGCGGTGGAAGAGTTCTTCGCCGACCCCACGGCAACGCCGGCGGCGCCGGCATGGGTCACCGGAAACTTGGTCGAGAGAACGCGCTTGGCCCGCTAGCGGCAGTAGCCCGCAGTTCCAGTCACATGACACCCCGTTGCGGTTCGTGGCGCAGCGTTGCCTGTTTTGACCGTGCAGCACCCCAATATGTAGCGCCGTTGCGTCCCGTTGAGCGTCCGCCGCAAAGTGCTGGCCAAGCCCCTGAGGTGCGTGCTTAGGTAGTTTCCACGGTCCCGGCCAGGCCGATCTGCAGCACCCACCAGCTTCAACCCGCGCCCGCCCCCACCCAGGACAGGAGGACCTGATGTCTGATTCATCCAGCCGCATGCACGGCAGCACCACATGGGGTCCGCATTGTTGCCGCTCCCGAATGTCTCCGCCCCGCCGAATGGCAGCAACACGGCGCTAGCTTCGGCCGCAGCCCACAGATTTCCTTGCAGCGGGGGCCGGCGCGTCGGGCCTGATTCGCCCGACGCCGGCACTCCCCTTTAACCCCATTCCCGCCTTCCGGGCCACGAGCCTTAGCCTGCCCTGCCCGGATTCGCCCGCATTCCTCCCGAAAGGCACCCATGTCCTTCGCAGCATCCTCCCCACCCCCTTTCACCCGGCGCCGTGCGCTCGGGGCACTCCTGGCGATTCCCGCCGTCGGGCTCCTTACGGCCTGCGGCGGTTCCGCCACCGCCGGCGGCGAGCGGATCAGCCAGGAAGCCCTCGCCCCGCTGGCGTCATCGGTACCGCCCGGCACCACCATCACGGTGGGCGACCCCAGCATCCGCGTGGCATTGGAACTCTCCGGCCTGAACAAGGAACTGGCCGGCATCAACGTGGAGTTCGCCAACCTCTCCGGCGGGCCACAAACCACCGAAGCGTTCCGGGCCAATGCCCTGGACGTCGGCTCGGTGGCCGATATCCCGCCCATCCACGCCACCTGGACCGGCCTTGACGTGCGCATCATCGCCGCCGTCTACCGCCAGGACGCCGTGAACCACCCCATCTACGAACTCGGCGTCGCGCCCGGAGCCGGGATCACGAAGCTGGAGGACCTGCGCGGCAAGAAGGTGGCGTACAGCCCCGGCCAGGCACAGGGCGCCCTGGTCCTGCGCATCCTGGACAAGGCCGGCCTCAAGCAAGAGGACGTGAAGCTCGTGGAACTGCCCAGCACCGGCGACGCCTACGCCTCCGCGCTGTCCAGCAAGCAGGTGGACGCCGCACCGCTGGGCGGAGTCCAGATCAAGCGCTACCTCGCCAAATACTCGGCCGACGGCGCCAGCACCCTCCGCCACGGCCTGCGGGATGACCCCGGCCACCTCTACTCCCCCGCCGGCGTCCTGGCCGACCCCGCCAAGGCAGCGGCACTGGCCAAGTATGTGGAGGTGTGGGGCAAGGCCCAGCGCTGGGTGGAAGACCACCCGGAGGAATGGCTGGCCGGCTACTACGTCAAGGACCAGGGCCTGTCCCGCGAGGACGGCCAGTACCTGATCGAAGCCACCGGAAAACGGGACATCCCCACCTCGTGGACCGAGGCAATCGAACGCCACCAGCAGACCATCGACCTGCTGTCCCGCGAACAGAAGAAGCCGCAACTGAAGGCCACGGACCTCTACGACACCCGGTTCGAGGCCATCGGCGGCACGTCCTTCGCCGCGGCCGCCACGGCAGGTGCCGCGTGAGCGCCGTACTGGACCGTCCCGCCGTCGAACCCCACCTGGACCCGGACCTCCATAAGCGTGACGACGTCCGGCCCACCGGCAAGCGGCTGGGCCCGGGCAGGCGCCGCCGGCTCGCCTGGCTGCTCGGCCCCGGAGCGCTGCTGGCACTCTGGACCGTCACGTCCGCCACCGGCATCCTCGATCCACGCATCCTCTCCGAACCCTGGACCGTGGTGGCCACCGCAGGGGAGCTGATCGCCGACGGCCGGCTCCAGGAGAACCTCGCCATCTCCGCCCAGCGCGCGGGCCTGGGACTGTTCTTCGGAATCGTTGTCGGCGCAACCCTGGCACTCCTGGCCGGGCTGAGCCGGATCGGCGAAGCACTGATCGATGGCCCCGTGCAGATCAAGCGCGCCATCCCCGGCCTGGCCCTGATCCCGCTGCTGATCCTGTGGTTCGGCATCGACGAGACCATGAAGGTCCTCACCATCACTTTGGGCGTGTTCGTCCCGATCTACCTGCAGACCCACGCCGGGCTGCGCGGCATCGACCTGCGCTACGTGGAACTGGCACAGACCGTTGGCCTGAGCCGGACCGGCTTCATCCGCAAGGTGGTACTCCCCGGCGCCCTGCCCGGGTTCTTCCTGGGCCTGCGCTTCGCGGTCACCGGCGCGTGGGTGTCCCTGGTGGTGGTGGAACAGATCAACGCCACCAGCGGCATCGGCTACATGATGGAGCTCGCCCGCACCTACGGCCAAACCAACATCATCGTCCTCGGCCTGGCTGTCTACGGCATCCTTGGCCTGCTCTCCGACGGCATTGTCCGCTTCATCGAACGAAAGGCCCTCTCATGGCAGCGCACCCTGGCGGGCTGACCGCCGTCGCATCCCGTCCGCTCACCAACCCCTCCGCGGACGCCGCCAAGGCCGCGGTGTCCGTGCGGGACGTGGTCCGCAGTTTCGGGCCCAAAGGCGTCCTGAACGGCGTGGACCTGGACATCGCACCCGGCGAATTCGTGGCACTCCTTGGACCCAGCGGCTGCGGCAAGAGCACCCTGCTCCGCGCCCTGGCAGGGCTGGACCACGACGTCCGCGGCAGCGGCGTCATCAGCGTCCCGGACCGGGTATCAGTGGTGTTCCAGGACTCCCGGCTGCTGCCGTGGGACACGGTCCTGGGCAACGTCACCCTTGGGTTGAGGGAGCACGACGCCGAGAGCCGGGCACGCCGGGCCCTCGCCGAGGTGGGGCTCGCCGGCCGCGAAAAAGCCTGGCCGCACGAGTTGTCCGGCGGTGAGCAGCAGCGCGTTGCCCTGGCACGGTCCCTGGTCCGTGAGCCGCAGCTCCTGCTGGCAGACGAACCGTTCGGCGCCCTCGACGCGCTGACCCGGATCAGGATGCACGGCCTGCTCCAGGACCTCGTGGCCGCGCACCGGCCGGCGGTCCTGCTGGTCACCCACGACGTGGACGAGGCCATCGCCCTGGCGGACCGGATCGTGGTGCTGGACCACGGGCGCATCGCCACCGTGCGCACTGTTGCACCGGGGATCGCTTCGTCAGCCGATGCCGCCGGCCACGAAGCCCTCCGCCGCGACCTGCTCACCGCCCTGGGCGTCGAAGCCCCGCACGCCCCGGAACCCGTCCACCCCGCCCAGCCCGCCGCCGTCCGCCGCTAACCCAAAACTTTCCAAGGAGCCTTCATGAGCAGCACGCCCACTGAACCGCAGCGCCACCTCCACCTCAACGCCTTCCTCATGAGCACCGGCCACCACGAGGCCTCCTGGCGGCTGCCGGGAAGCGACCCGCAGGCCAGCACCGACGTGGAGCACTACAAGAACCTCGCCCGCACCGCCGAACGCGGCCGGCTGGACTCGATCTTCTTCGCCGACTCCCCCGTCCTGTTCGGCGAGGTGGGCCGCCGCCCCGCGGGCAAGCTCGAGCCCACAGTGCTCCTCACCGCCATCGCCGGCGCCACGGAGCGGATCGGGCTGATCGCTACCGCCTCCACCACCTACAACGAGCCGTTCAACCTGGCCCGCCGCTTCGCTTCGGTGGACTGGGCCAGCGGCGGACGGGCCGGCTGGAACGTGGTGACCACGGCCGGGCCGGACGCTGCCCGCAACTTCGGCGTGGACGATCAGCCCGCCCACGCCGTCCGGTACGAGCGTGCCGGCGAGTTCATCGAGGTGGCGCAGAAGCTGTGGGACAGCTGGCAGGACGATGCCGTCCTGGCCGACAAGGAAGAGGGCGTGTGGGGCGACGCGGACAGGATCCGCACCGTGGACCACGAGGGCAAACACTTCAAGGTCCGCGGACCGCTCAACGTGCCCCGCTCCCCGCAGGGCCATCCGCTGATCGTGCAGGCAGGCTCGTCTGAAGACGGCAAGGACCTCGCCGCGAAATACGCGGACGCTGTGTTCACCGCGCACCAGACCCTTGCCGACGCGCAGGAGTTCTACCGCGACCTCAAGGCCCGCACCGCCGCTGCCGGCCGCAACCCGGAAACCATCAAGATCCTCCCCGGGATCGTGCCCGTCATCGGCGCCACCGTGGAGGAAGCCCTGGAGCTGGAACGCGAACTGGACCGGCTGATCAAGCCCGAGTACGCCCGGATCCAGCTCGCCAAGACCCTGCGGGTGGAGCCGGAAGACCTGCCGCTGGACCGCCAGCTGCCGGACAACCTGCCCAGCGAGGACGAGATCGAGGGCGCCAAGAGCCGCTACACGCTGATCGTGCAGCTGGCCCGCCGCGAGCAGCTCACCGTCCGGCAGCTGATTGGCCGGCTGGGCGGCGGCCGCGGGCACCGCACGTTCACGGGCACCCCGGCGCAGGTGGCGGACGCCATCCAGGAATGGTTCGACGGCGGCGCGGCGGACGGGTTCAACATCATGCCGCCGGTGCTCCCCTCCGGGCTGGAAACGTTCGTGGACCAGGTGGTGCCCATCCTCCAGGAGCGCGGGCTGTTCCGCACCGAGTACACCGGACGGACACTCCGGGAGCACTACGGCCTTTCCCGCCCGGAGAACCAGTACGCCCATGCGGCCGCTCCGGAACTCGCATCGATCGGCTCCGCGTTCTGATGGGCCGGCAGCTGAAACTCAACCTGTTCATCTATCCGGGCGGCCACCACGAGGCCGCGTGGCGGCACCCGAAGTCCCACACCGACCGGCTGCTGGACATCCGGTTCTACCAGGAGCTGGCGCAGCGGGCCGAGGCCGCCAAGCTGGATGCGGTGTTCTACGCGGACGGCCCGGCGCTGGAAAGCAATGTCCAGTTCGCCACCCGGTTCCGGATCGAACCGTTCACCTGGCTGTCCGCGATTGCGGTGGCCACGGAGCGGATCGGCCTGATCGGCACGGCCAGCACCACCTACCTGGAGCCGTACAACGCGGCCCGGCTGTTCGCCTCGCTGGACCACCTCAGCAACGGCCGCGCCGGCTGGAACATCGTGACCACCGGCGCGGAACGGGCGGCGCAGAACTTCGGGCTGGATGAGCACCCGCCGCACGCTGAACGCTACGACCGGGCTGACGACTTTGTCCGCGTGGTGGGCAAGCTCTGGGACAGCTGGGAGGACGACGCAGTAGTGGCCGACGCCGGCACGGGAGTTTTCGCCGACACGTCACGGATCCATCCGGTAGAGCATGAGGGCAGGTACTTCCGCGTGGCAGGACCCCTGAACACGCCGCGCTCCCCGCAGGGCCGCCCGGTCTACGTGCAGGCTGGATCGTCCGAGGACGGCAAGGCGTTCGCCGCCGAACACGCGGAGGCGGTGTTCACGGCCCACCAGACCCTGGACAGCGCGCAGGAGTTCTACGCGGACATCAAAGCCCGGGCGGCGGCGTTCGGCCGGGACCCCGGCCAGCTCCTGGTGCTGCCCGGCATCAGCCCGTACCTGGGCTCCACCGAAGCCGAAGCGAAAGCGCTGAAGCAGGAGTTTGACGAGCTCACCCAGCCCGAATACGGGCTGGGGATCCTGCGGAAGCTGCTGGGCATCGACCTGGACGGGGTGCCGCTGGACGGGCCGTTCCCGCCGGAACTGCTGGCCACCGCGGGTAAGGCGGGCAGCCGCAGCCAGCTGGTGATGGACATCATCCGCCGCGAAAACCTCACCGTCCGCCAGGTGCTGCACCGCTTCGCCGGCGCCCGCGGACACTACGTTTTTGCCGGGACTCCTGTTCAGGTGGCGGACGAGATCCAGCGCTGGTTCGAGGGAGGCGCCGCGGACGGGTTCAACATCATGCCGCCGTGGCTGCCCGGGGGCTTCGATGCGTTCGCTGACGAGGTGGTCCCCATCCTGCAGTCCCGCGGCCTGTTCCGCACCGAATACTCCGGATGGACGCTGCGTGAGCACTTCGGCCTGGCCCGCCCCGCAAGCCAGTACAGCCGGGGCCGGCACACCCCGGGCCAGCCCGGCGCCGTCCAGCGGAGCCAGCACGTTCCCGGCGAGCCGCTGCTGGCAGCAAACACCTGACCGGACACCGCAGCCCCGGTTCCCTGTGCCGCCGCCGCATCCGCTGGCCCCTCCCTTAGACTGGCCCCTTGACGGTATTGCCCCCGAGTGAAGGAGCCCCCATGAGTGGAGTAGTCGTTGTAGGCGTGGATGCCAGTGCATCTGCGCGGAAAGCTGCGGAAG
The DNA here is from genome assembly GCF_026672455.1 of Pseudarthrobacter sp. SL88. Classification (NCBI taxonomy): domain Bacteria; kingdom Bacillati; phylum Actinomycetota; class Actinomycetes; order Micrococcales; family Micrococcaceae; genus Pseudarthrobacter; species Pseudarthrobacter sp. SL88. The sequence continues at coordinate 467,080 of NZ_JAPPRD010000001.1, read as the reverse complement.
TGGCACTGGACCTGGCCGAGTCGCTCGGAGCGTCGCTGCACGTGGTGACCGGGTTCGAGTCGGAGAGCGCCGAGACCTTCGGTTCGGGCTCCGACCAGGTGACTGTTTTCCGGGGTGACAGCGCCCAGCATGTTGCCGAATCCCTGGGCGCGTCCAGGCCTGGAGTGGAGGTCACCCACTTCGCTTCCCGCGGAAAGCCGGCCGACTCGCTCATCAAGGAAGCCATCCGCCTGGATGCCCGGCTGATCGTGGTGGGCAACCGCAGGATGCGCGGCATCGGCCGGCTCCTGGGCAGCGTGGCCAACAGCGTGGCGCACAACGCCCCGTGCGATGTGTACATCGCCAACACCTACGAGGACTAAGGCACTACCCGCACAACGTGAAGCGTACGACGGCGGAACTTCCCGCCGTCGTCCGCTTTCGTTTGCCGGCCGGTCAGGCCAGGTACTCGTCGTCGGTGACGTGGTCGAGCCAGGTGACCACCTGCCCGTTCCCGTCAGCTTCCTGCATGGCCACATGCGCCATGAACCGGTCCGGGGTGGCTCCGTGCCAGTGCTCCTCGCCGGGCTCGATGTAGACGACGTCACCGGGACGGATTTCCTGGACCTCCCCACCGCGCCGGGCCACCAGACCGATTCCGTCGGTCACGTACAGGGTCTGGCCCTTGGGGTGGTGGTGCCAGGCGGTGCGGGCCCCCGGGGCGAACCGGACGTGGGCACAGCCGATGGCTGACTGGTCGTCAGGGTTCCGGATGCCGTCGATCTGCACCGTTCCGGTGAACCAATCCTTCGGTCCGGCCCCGGTCTGGCCGCCGCTCTTGGTGAACTTCACTTTTTCCTCCTTGTATTCCGGATTAATCGAAAGTCTTGGACGGGTCAGCCGGCCCGTCCTCCCGCCCGCGAGGCCTGGAACGCCAATGCCGCCGCAACTGCAAGAACCGCTGCACTCACCAGGAACGTCCCGCGATGGCCAGTGGCATCGAACAGCACCCCGCCCAGCATGGATCCGATGGCGATGGAGGTCTGGACAACGGCGACCATCAGGCCGCCGCCTGCCTCGGCGTCGTGCGGCATGGCCTTGGCAACCCAGCTCCACCAGCCCACGGGCGCGGCGGTGGCCAGGAGTCCCCACAGCCCCAGGAGGACCACGACGGCGGCGATCCACCCGCCGGTCGGAACAAGGGCTGCGGCAATGACTGCCATCAGCACCGGAATGGCAACCAGCGTCCTGTACAGGCCCGTGCCCAGGAAGCGCCCGATCAGCATCGTGCCGGCGAATCCGGCCACACCGATCACCAGCAGCACCAGGGACACCGTGGCTACGCCGGCCAGGGTCACCGTTTCGAGGAACGGCCGAACGTAGGTAAACAGGATGAACTGACCCATGAAGAAGGCCCCGCAGGCTGCCATCCCCCAGGCGACAGGTCCGCTCCTGAGCGCCTGGAAGATTCCGAAAACGCGCACAGTTTTGAGGGGCCGCTCTTCAATCTTCATGGCGGGAAGGCTGATCCACTGCCAGGCCAGGGCGATCAGAGCCACCGGCACAAGGCAGAAGAACGCGCCGCGCCAGCCCATAAGGGTCCCAAGGTAGCTTCCCAGTGGGGCGGCCAGCACCGTGGCCAGGGCGTTGCCGCCGTTGAAAATGGCCAGGGCACGCGCCACCTGGTGGGCCGGCACCAGGCGCATCGCGGTAGCCGCCGACATGGACCAGAATCCACCGATCACAACGCCAATCAGCGCGCGGCCAACCATGAACAGCAGGTACCCGGGCGCAAGGGCCACCAAGGCTCCGGACACCGACATCAACGCTGTCAGCCCAAGGAGCAGGGTTTTCCGGTTCATGGTGCCCGCCAGCGCAGACACGGACAGGCTGGTCAGTACGGCGAACAGGCCCGAGATGGCGATGCCCTGCCCCACCATGCCTTCCGAAACCTGGAGGTCGGCCGCCATCGGGGTGAGCAGGCTGACGGGCATGAATTCGGAGGCGATCAGCGCGAAGACGCACAGCGACATCGCATAGACGCCTCCCCAGCGCGCGGGGTGGTCTTCGCGGCGGTCTGCAGTGCCGGGCTTACTGGTATCGACAGGTGTTTCTAGGGCCATGGTTTCCATCAAACAGCCCCTGCGGAATCCTAGCGAGGGCCCTGCCTAAACGGGTTACGGCAGTGCCCCTCTGCACGGGAGGGTCCTGCCGCGGCAACGTCGCCTCGGTCTTCTCCCAGGCGTCCCCTCAACCGGGCAGCTTTGACCGTGCCCGGACATCCCGGCGTCGTCCGCTTTCTTCTTCCGGGGGTGCCGGCTTGTAGACCCAGGCCACCAGCACTACGGAGATGATCATCAGCAGGAACCAGGCCACGAGTTTCTCCAGGCCCACCGGGTGCCAGCCCGCTATTTGGCTGGGATAGAGCCACGCACCGGACCAGGTGGCGATGTTCTCGGCGATCCAGATGAACAGCGCCACCAGCAGGAACGAGACCACCAGCGGCATCCGGAACTGCCGCCGGAACACCCGGAAGTGCATCACGCAGCGGCCGAAGACCACCACGACGGCGGCGAGCAGCACCCAGCGCAGGTCCCAGATGTAGTGGTGGCTGAAGAAGTTGACGTAGATGGCCGCGGCCACGATTGCGGTGATCCACCTGCGTGGGTAGTTGGCGAACCGGAGGTCGAAGAGCCGGTAGACGCGGACCATGTAGGAACCCACGGCCGCGTACATGAAGCCGCTGAAGAGGGGCACGGCGCCGATCCGCAGCACGCCCTCGGCCTCGTAGGACCAGGAACCCACGTCCGTTTTGAACAGTTCCATGCAGGTCCCCACCAGGTGGAACAGCACGATGACCCGGAGTTCCTTCAGGGTTTCGAGTTTGAAGGCAACCATCAGGACCTGGATCACGACGGCGGCGAGGGTCAGGAAGTCGTTGCGGGCCAGCGCCGCGCTGTCCGGGTACCAGAGGCGGGCCGCCATGAGCACCGACAGGAGGGCCGCCCCGAAGATGCAGGCCCAGCCCTGTTTGAGGCCGAAAACCACGAACTCCGTGAGCCTGGCTTTGGCGCCGTTGGCCGGAGCGGTGGCGAGGAAGCGGCGGGCACTTTCATCGATCCGCTGCTCAACCGGGGTGGAACTACGCACTGACTCCCTGACGCTTGGCTGACCGGCTGTTCCTGCGGATGTCCTTGTCCAGCTCGCCCAGGAGGTAGTCCTTGAGCCCGTGCCGGATGCCCCGCGGGAGCCTTGGGTAGGTGAGTGACAGCATCCGCATGGTGCTGTTGAAGCGGCGCTCATGGCGGTCGTTCCACGGCAGGCCGAAGTCCTGGCGGATCCGGTCCGGCAGGAACCCTGCGGTGAGGAACCGGGCCGGCGGAATGATGGCCCGGTACCAGAGGGCGGTGTGCTTGGGGTAGAGCAGGCCGTGCGCCACCCGGATGCCGGCGGGTCCGGCCTGGAGGGTTGCCACCTGTTCGTCCCAGTAGCGGCCAAACGCGGCCCGGTCCTGCGGCCACATGCCCTCGGGAACCTGCAGGGCGGTGCCGAGCCGCGCATAGTCGCGGTACATCGCATCGGCCGTGCCGGCGTCGAGCGGGCCGTAGATCTTCTCGATGACGGTGCGGGCGGTGTCGTAGAGCGTGGCCACCACCCAGAGCTGGAGTTCGGGATCGTAGGCGCTGTAGCCGGGCGACTCCGCGGTGTCCGGGCGCCGGACCGGCACGTGGGCCCGGTTTACCCGGCGGCGGACTTCCTTTACCTGTTCGTCGGTGCCGTAGACGATGGCGTACACATAGGTGAGCGTGCCCTTGAGCCGGTTGACCGGGCGGCCCTCGAAGGTGCTGTGTTCCGCCACGCCGCGTCCCACGGCCGGGTTGGCGAGCTGCAGCAGCAGGGCACGGCCTGCCCCGGCGAGCATGATGCCCTCGCCGCCGAACTCAGCCATTTCCCGAACCATCCCAACAGGCTACCGGAGGTAAACAGCACTGTAAGCAGGGGTCGGTACCCGGAAATGCGAGTACCCACCACTCATGCGCTCCGGCCCCGCAGGCACGTACCGTCCGTTGAAAGTCCTGCCGCAGCATCGCGCAGGTATGCCGACAGCGGGAGGCGCATCATGGGCCGGCAGCGGGACGTGCGGGGTGGAGGACCGTGACGCAGGAAGACGGCTACGCCCTGCCGCTGCTGGACAAGGCGGTACTGGAACGGCTGCGCTCCGACCTGGACGACGACGAAGGCGTGTGGCAGGTCTTCATTCAGGATTTCATCGCCAACCTGCCGCACCGGATCCAGAAGGTACGCCTGACGTTCACCACCGGCGACGCCCCGGGTGCCCTCGATGCCATCCTGAGTTTGAAGACGTCCAGCCAGATGATCGGTGCGGAGCGGCTGGCCGGCCTGGCCCTGGAACTCGAGCGGGCGCTGCGCACCGCTGCCCGCGGCAACGGCTCGGCCACCGCACTCCCCCGGCTGGCGGCAGAGCACCTGCGGGGCATCAAGCAGTGCGCGGACCAGACCACCAACCTTCTGCGGGCACTGCTGGAGGACCGGCCCGGCGGTTACTGAATCGCGTCGGGCTGGCCGGCCAGCATCCCGTCGATCCGGTTCAGCAGGCCGGGCCAGCCGCTGCCCATCCCCTCGTAGGCGGTCCGGCCTTCCACGGGATGTTTCAAGCGGTGTTCAAGCCGGATGGCGTTGGTCATGGCGGGTCTCCTCGTCCGGGTTCTTACGAACGTGTTTAGCACGCCGGTACGACACCCGGCCCGCCCAAGCCGGCTGTTTAGCGGCCAGAACGCCGACTCAGCAGAAGGTTCCCGACGGCGGGATACGCCTTCTTCGCAGGCGCCTCGGCAGCGGGGACGGACATCAACGGAAAATGTGTCATAGTCCGCCCGGCATTCAATCGCAAAGCTACAGCAGTCCCAATGGTCCCGACCTCGTAGTGTGCTCAGGAACTAGGTTTACAAGATGTCGCGTCTGCCCGTAAGCGTCGAGGACGAGGACCATCATGGACGTAACCACCATCGCGAGAAGCGGTATCCAGAACGCGATCCGTCGCTTGGCGAGCATCACGATCGTGGCTATTGCCGCTGCGAGTGGGATGAGGAAGATCAGAACGTAGGCAGTCGTTGCCGCCCATTGCGGTATCGAACGGCTTCCGTCCATCCACTCGGACGCGCCGAGGGCGACAATCAAGAACTGCGCGACGGCCACGAACGGCTGCCCAACCAAGATGATGATTGAAAAGACGCGATCGATGATCGAGGGCTGTCTGGCACTCCGTTCATCGACCTGTGCTTTTTCCACTATTCGTCCTAACGCATTCTCGAAGTAGCTTTGAGCGGGCCTAAAGTGCTGCTGATGCGGGTACCCTGCTCAGTCGTGGCACCCATTACAAGCACACCAAACTCGAACCCTGAATACCGCGTCCGCCTAAACAGACCGGCCTTCGGTTCAGCGTGCGCACCGGGCCCGACTGCCGATACGAAGACATCGCTGTTCTCGTCACCACTGGCGATGAAGGTCACCCGGCGGTCGAATATCTCCGACTCGAAGCGGGCTCGTAGCTCAATGACGAACTCGCCACCGGCTTCCACATCTAGATGCAGAACACCTAAGTCGCCAAAGGCAACTTCGCCAGCGGACTTCAGAGTCCCGTCAGCCTGACGGACCGATATCGTCGCGCGACCTTCCCGAACCTTGCCATCTTTCACCCATGAGACGTCATCACGCGGATAACATCCCAAGGTCACCTCGTCTGCCTTCACGACACCCACCCCTTTCCAAAGCTATAGGGCACAACGTTACGACGATATTGGAGGGGACTGCCCCCGGTTGGGTTGACTCGTTCACCTATGCCGCACGGTGACCGAAGCGTCCGGTAAAGGATCCCTAAGCGGGCAGGACATTGTTATTTCCGAAACCTCTTACGGTATTGCAACGAAGAACCAGTTTGGATATGTCGGATCTGATGGAGCACTTTTCCGCCCATAGGGCCCGGACGGTCGCCAAAACTTTCCCACGCAAGATTAGAGCAACTCAGCGTCTTGAAACCCTTTATCGGTGCTGACGCAACTCGTATCCCGTTGCACCCCGAAGCATCCTGATCGCCCAAGGTGGCTCACCGGCAGGCTTGATTGGAACTGCAAGGTATTCCATCTCGTAGGCAGACGAAAGCGATTTACGGAATACGCGAGTGAACACCTCATTACTCAGCGACTCATAGAGAGCGTGTTCGAATGCATCACTTTGACCAAGTTCGGTGGTGAGGAACTTCGCCATCTCATGGTTAGCACCAGACATGAACTTCTTGGTCATGGCCTTTCCAGAAACCGCCAGCCCCACAGTCACTAACACCAGCACAAGGGCAAAAGGGATGAAACTCTGTGTGGCAAGCAAGACTGCTTCGATGACCACGAACAACAGAAGGATCAACACTGTTGGTATGTGCGCGGCGTTGCGTTTCTTGAGGATCTCGTCAGGGAGAAGCAACGTGACGTAGGGGCGGTCCGTTTTATCCTTTGAAGCCGCATCATCCATACCTGGCTACCTTACCGGCCGACCTGGGCGCACAAGGTCACAGCACCCAATGCTTAGCTGCCTACTCCTGCCGCTGTTCGGGCGTACGAGGTGCTGCGGTTCGACTACGCCACCGACCGTCCGGGGGTTGATGCGGCTTTACATCTGCCGCGCCGGGTCGGCCGCGCGAGCCCCTACGCTCTTAAGCAGAAATAAGCCATCCCGAGTACGCCCCGGTAGCCCTCTTCATACGCAGCGCGCTGTTCCTCATATCGCTGGCGGACGAGCTCCGCGGGGGGATGGTCATCATCATGTGCTTCCAGCCAACGGGTGAACCTGTCGCGATACCCGGCCTCGAAGACGTCCCACTCCTGAACGCTTGCCTGATCGTCGTCCACCACCTCGAAGCCGGCGGCGCGGATCTGCTCGCGTAACGCATCTCGCGTCAGGTACTCGTCGTCACGTCCAGCCAGAGGGGCGGTGGCAGCCGGATGAGGTGTTGCTGACCAGATCGCCTCGCCGTAGACGAGTCGGCCGCCGGGAAGCACCAGATCTCGAAGGGCGCGCAGTGCTGCGGCGTAGTCGAGCGGCTGCGCCTCCTCTACCGGCGGCCCCCAGATCTGGCTCGCACCGATACAGATGACAGCGTCTGCGGAGCGATCCTCTGCTTCCAGCCCGGGCACCGGCTCAAACGTCACCCTGTCGAGCAGCCCACGGGTCAAGGCCTGTTCCCTGGCTCGGTCGATGGACGCGGAAGAAACGTCCACTCCGCGTCCCCGTGCATGCGGTGCCGATCCCAAAACCCGAAGCAGCAGTTCACCCCATCCGCACCCCATGTCCAGAACCTCAGCCGGCGCCGGGTCGGACAGGAACGCCACAAGGTGTGCAGCCCGTTCCTCGGAGAGCGGGGTAAGCCAGGTCAGGGACTCGTAGAGGGGCGGCAATTCCAGCGAAGTACTGTCGGTCATCCCCAGATGTTCTCGCGACCCACAGAAGCGACGGCCTGTCCGTAAGCCGGCACAGCCAACGCTTGAAACCGGCACCCCGGCTGCCACCGGCTGGTCCGCAAACGCAAGCGGACGACGGCGGGAACCTCCCGCCGTCGTCCGCTGCTGTTTGGCTTGGCCTACTTCAGCGCCCCCTCCCGCACTGCCGCCGGCGTGAACGCTGCACCCGCACCGGGGAATACCGGCACGTCGATCCGGGCGTGGGTGTGGATTTCGGTGACCGAGGCCTTGGTGTGCCGCGCGATCTCCTCCATGGTGGTCACCCACATGCCGTCCAAGCCCTTCACCCGCTCGATGAGCTGTTCCAGGGCCACAGCCTTGGAGGGCCGGCCGGAGATAAACGGGTGGTTGGTGAGGACGAAGCAGCTGCCCTGCGAGTGGTGGGCTTCAGCCTCGAGCGTCCACATTTCGAGGACCTTGGCGGGGCTTTCGATGACGCCGCTGCCGGTGACGCCCGGGTAGAAGGCATACTGCTCCCAGTCGTCCAGCGTCCAGTCCACCGGGATCTCCACGATGTCCCGGGGATCATCGGCGGCGACGGCGAAGCGGTAGGGGGCGTCGCCGTCGAGCAGGCTCGAATCGTAAAGGAACCCGCGGTCCGCCAGCAGGCCCGGTGAATGCCAGTTCAGCTCCCACCACGGCGCCCGGTACCCCACCGGCCGGACCCCTGCCACCTTGGCCAGGGCTTCGAGGCCGCGGTCCATGTAGCCGGCCTCGGTAGCGGCGTCGATGCCCTGCATCGGCTCGTGCAGGTAGCCGTGGTGGCCCACCTCGTGCCCGCCGTCCACGATCTGCCGGACGATATCCGGGTAGGACTCCGCCGTGAAACCGGGGATGAAGAACGTGGCCCGGACGTCCTGGCGCTCCAGGATCTTCAGCAGCCGCGGCACCGCCACCTTGGGCCCGTAGGACTGGTGGGTCATCAGCGACATCCGCCGCGTGCTGGTGGGATCGTGGGCGATGGTGCAGGACTCGGCGTCTACGTCGAACGTGAAGGACGCTGCGGCCTTGAAGCCTTCAGGCCAGGTGATGGGGTGCAGGAGGTCCGCGATGGCGGGCTGGTTCACGATGGATTCCTTTCGGCGGGCGCCGTGCGCCCGCCTGTACAGCTGGGGTGTTGAGTGGAAGTGCGGGTCAGATGACCGGGAGGACTGCGGCGCTGTCCGGGTTTCCAGCGACTGCGGTCTTGGCGTCGGAGCCGGAGCCGGAGCCCGTGACGTAGCGGAGGTGGACCCGCGGGCCGAGGACCGCGTAGACGCCGGCGCTGGTGAGTCCGCCCGCCAGCCAGGAGAGGTCCCAGCCGCCCAGGGCCACGGCGATGGGGCCCTGCATGGCGGGTACCAGTCCGTACATGAACATCCAGGTGGCGAAGATGCCGGCCAGGAGCGAGGTGACGCCGGCCCAGTTGACGCCGGGCAGGCGGAGGGTGCCGATGCCATCGAAGAGCCGCTCGGCTCCGCCCGGCCAGCGCTTCTCCAGCCAGAAGTAGTGCACCAGCATGACGCCGCCCCAGGCAGCCACCCAGGCCACCAGGCCGATCAGCCAGGCGTCCAGCACCTCGGCGAAGTTCTCCTGGAAGATAAAGAAGACGACGGCGGCGAGGGAGAAGACGCCCACGAACAGGTTGAGTTTGCGGCGGCTGATGGTGATGTCCAGTGCCTGCGTGGCGACGGAGAAGGTGTAGATGTTCAGGATGTTGGTGGCGATGGGGCCGTGCAGCACCATCAGCAGGACCGGCAGCGCCAGGACGCCGAAGTTCTGGACGATCAGCTTTCCGGGGTCAACTTCGCCGCTGTTCGTGGCAAGGCTGGCGCCGAGGATGCCCAGCCAGACCACCGGGATGAACTGGCCCAGGACCGAGGCCAGGTAGACCTTCTTCTTGGGGACCGAGGTGCTCACGAAGCGGGAGTAGTCAGCGGCGTAGGTGAACCAGGTGATGCCCCAGCCGATGCCGATGGCGGTCATCACGGCGCTCATGGCGGCGATGCGTTCTGAGCCCTCGAGGATGTTGCCTGCGGGGCCGGCGTAGCCCCAGTCGATCTTCATGCCGAACCAGGCGACGGCGGACATGACCGCGAGGATGATGATGGTGGGCGGTACCGTCCACTTTTCGAAGGCGGCGATGGCTTTGTAGCCGAACCAGGCGATGGCAACCTGGGCAGCCATGATGGTGGTGGCCACGCCGATCTTCCAGGCGTAGTTGTGGGCTTCCGGGTCCACCCAGCCGAGCGTTCCGAAGAGGGCCATCACCAGGTCCAGGATGATCCAGGTGTTGACGGCGCACCACCCGATCACCAGCAGCGCCTGGATGGCGGCGGGGAGGTAGTTTCCGCGCCGGCCGAAGGCTGCGCGGGCCAGGACCATGCCGGTGGCTCCGGTTTTCTGGCCCAGCAGGACGAAGCAGCCGAAGAGCAGCATGCCGATCAGGTTGCCAAGGACAAGGACGGTGACGGTGTCCGCGAAGCCGAGTCCCAGGTGGATTCCGAGTGCTCCGAGTACCCAGTTGATGGGTGCCAGGTTGGCGCCGGCCCAGATCCAGAACTGGCCGGACACCTTGCGGGTGCGGGCGGATTCGGGGATGGGCTGGAGCCAGGCTTCGTGGTCGACGGTGGAGTGGTCTGTGGTGTGGTCTGTGTGGCCGTTTGCGTCAGAACCAGCGCGCCTTTGCGCTGAAGTTGAAAGCTTTTCTTGCATGGGGGCCTCCGTGAGGTGGATTTCGTACTTCCAAGGCTATGTGGCCCCAATCACAGTAAACAAGATACGATGTGTCGAACAGATTCCACTTCTACGTTACGGACCGTCGTGTCAGTGTCTCTTGGTGAAATACTCGCCCATCCAGCCCTCGCCGCAGCCGATCCCGTGGTCCATCCGCTGGGCACGGACACGTCCGCGCAGCCGGTCCGCTGGGTGCACTCGAGTGAAGTTCTGGACATCGCGCCGCTGCTGCGCGGCGGTGAGCTGCTGTTGTGCGGCGGCATCACCCTGGCCACAGCCACTCCCGCCAGGCGCGGCGATTACGTCCGTGAACTGGCCCAGCGCGGCATTGCTGCCCTGGCCATCGAGACCGGCGGCGTGCTTCCCGAGGTACCTTCCGACATGCTGGAAACGGCGGCCGAGTACGGTCTTCCGGTGGTGGAGCTGCGCAAGGTGGTGCCGTTCGTGGGCATCATGCAGGCCATCAATTCCATCCTGGTCAGCGAGTCTGCGGGGCACCTGCACCAGGCGGACGCCGCCACCCGGGCCATGGCCGCCGAGCTGGCCCACGGCGCGTCCCTGGACAAGATCCTTGGCGTCCTGGCCGGCATCACCGGGTCCGCGGTGCGCCTGGTCTCTCCATGGGGCATTGACCTGGGCAGCGCCCTGCCGGAGGGTTTGGACGCAGCGGAACGCGAAGCCGCGCACGACGCCGGCACGGACAGCGGCGGGCCAGCCGACGGCGGCGCGGGCAAGGGCGGCAGCGCGAAGCTCGACGAGGCTGCTGGCGGCAGCGCTGCTGGCGGCGGCGGGACATTCGACGCCGCCGGGACTCACATAGGAACGGACGGCGCCGGGGCGGACGCGGTCACCGAGACGCCGGACGTCACGGACGCGCCTGCAGCTCCCGACGCGCCCACCGGAACTGCAATGAGCGTGGACATTCCCGTGCGCGGCGTCCTGATGGGCAGGCTGGAGGTGTTGGTTCCGCACGGCGGGGACACGGCGCTGGCGCAGGTGGCCGGGGAACGCGCCGTCGACATCCTGGGCTTGGCTCTGCTGCAGCACACCCCGCCCGGCCTGCATGCCCAGGCCGGGGCCGAGCTCATGCGGGCCGTGCTCACGTCCGCACCCGAGTGGCGTCTGGAACAGCTGGCCCCGGGGGCAGGGTTTCCGCTTGATTCGCCGCTGGTGGTGGCCGCCGTGCATGCGGCGTCCCCGCAGGAAATGCGCGGGGCGATCGAGGCGTTCCTGGGTGCCGGCCGGATTCCCAGCGCCGCGTACCTGGACGACGCGGAACTGGTGGTGATGGCGGGACTCCCCTGCGCCGATACGGCCCGGGTGCGGCGCGAGCTGCTTGCTTCGCTGCAAGGACTGGAAGGCAACCACGACGCGGTCATTTCGGTGGGCCCGCTGGTTGACGGGGTGGCAGACGCCGCGTGGTCCCTGGCCGAGGCACGCCGTGCCCTGGATGTGCGCCAGGTGCGGCGCCGGAACGCCTCACCGCGCAGGCGGCCGCCGGCCCACGGCCTGGTGGTGCTCGACGCCGACGACGCAGCCGTGGAGAGCCTGGCGCTGACGGGGCTTGCGGCGTCGGACCGGGAGGCGTTCGTCAACCACCAGCTGCGTGCAGTCCTGCAGCATGATGCGCAGCGGCAGTCCCAGCTGATGGAAACGCTGCAGGTCTGGCTGGATTCGGGCTGCAACACGGCCCAGTCGGCCCGCGAACTGCACCTGGAGCGGCAGTCGATGCACCACCGGCTGCAGCGCATCTTCGATCTGTGCGGCGGCGATCCCCGCGGCACCGGGAGGCTGGCGGCGTTGCATCTCGCCGTGCGGATGGCCGGCCTGCCCTGACCCTCCGGCTGGCCCGCCTAAGTGTTCTGGCTGGCCCGCCCGCCGAGGCGGGTGGTCACCTGGGCGGCGGCGGCCATACATGCTTCGCCGAGGTCTTCCAGCCGTTCGCGTGAGACCCGGAACCTTGGGGCGGGGATCAGTACGACGGCGGTGACGTCGCCGCGGTGGTCGTAGGCGGGCGCGGCGACCCCCACTTCGTCCATGGAGGATTCGCCGTAGTTTCCGGCCCAGCCGCGCCCCGCAACCTCCTTGAGCCGGGCTTCGTAAGCCGCCAGCCCGGCGTCGTCCATTCCCGGGAAGGTGACGGCGCCGCTGCGGAGCAGCTCGCGGACCCGCTCGGCGGGCTGATGGGCGAGGAAGACCTGAACCGAAGCGCTCATGGCGTCGCGGTAGCGTGCGCCGAGGGGTGTGGTGTGTTTGATCTGGTGGGGGCTGGCGATCTGTTCCACGCAGATTGCCTCGTCGCCGTTCCACAGCATGAGTGCGCTGGTCTCCCCCGTTTGCTCGGTGAGCCGGCGCAGCACGGGGTAAGCCACGCGGCGTTCGTCCATTTCCGCCAGCAGCGGCCCGGCCACGGCGATCAGCCCCAGGCCCAAACGGAACCGGCGGGTTTCGGGGTCCCGTTCCACCAGGCCTTCCTGCTCCAGGGTGGCCAGGATCCGGGAGACGGAACTCTTGTGCATGCCCACGCGGCCGGCTATTTCGGTGACTCCCAGCAGGGGTTCCTCGGCGCTGAAGGTGCGCAGCACGGCGATGGCGTTGACGACGACGGAGGCACCTTTGGCGTCCGCCCCGCCATTGGCGCCGGTGCCGGCAGTGCCGTTCTCACCTGCGGCGTCGTTATCTGCTGCGTCTTTTTGGCTGGTCTTTGCAGGAGTCATGGTGGACACTATCTTTCCCTAAACGGCGGAAGCGGCGCCACGTATCCGTGACGCCGCTTCCAGTGCTGGACGGTTAGGCCTCGATGATGTTCTTCTCCGGGCCGAACGGGAACTTGGTGATGTTCTCCACCGAGTTGTCCTCGCCGATGACCAGGATGTCGTGCTCGCGGTAGCCGCCGGCACCCGGCTGGCCGTCGGCGACGGTGATCATGGGCTCCATGGAGACCACCATGCCGGGCTCCAGGACGGTGTCGATGTCCTCGCGCAGTTCCAGCCCGGCTTCGCGGCCGTAGTAGTGGCTGAGGACGCCGAAGGAGTGGCCGTAGCCGAAGGTGCGGTTGGCCAGCAGCCCGTGGCTGATGTAGATCTCGTTCAGTTCCGCAGCGATGTCCTTGCAGACGGCGCCGGGCTTGATGAGTTCCAGGCCGCGCTTGTGCACCTCCACGTTGATGTTCCACAGTTCGAGGGAACGCTCATCCGGCTGGCCCAGGAAGAGGGTGCGCTCCAGGGCGGTGTAGTAGCCGGAGGTCATGGGGAAACAGTTGAGCGAGAGGATGTCGCCCTGCTGCAGCTTGCGGGTGGTGGCCCAGTTGTGGGCGCCGTCGGTGTTGATGCCGGACTGGAACCACACCCAGGTGTCGCGGACTTCGCGGTCCGGGAAGGTCTTGGCGATCTCGTGCACCATGGCCTCGGTACCGATCAGGGCGACCTCGTACTCGGAGATCCCTTCGCGTATGGCGTTGCGGATGGCCTCGCCGCCGAGGTCGCCGATGCGGGCGCCGTGCTTGATGACCTCGATCTCCTCGGCGGACTTGATCATGCGCTGGCGCATGGCATCCTGCGAGACGTCCAGGAGCTGCGCGCCCGGGAACGCGGCGGCGATCTTCTCGCGGGTCAGGCCGGGGAGGAAGTCATCCTCGACTCCGAGGCGGGTTGCCTTGACGCCGCGCTGGCGCAGCGCTTCCTGCAGGCCGAAGTAGAAGTTGTCGCGGCGCCAGTCGGTGTAGACGATGTTCTCGCCGTAGGAAGTGCGCCACGGCATGCCGGCGTCGATGTTCGCGGTGATGGTGACCGAGTCGTCCGCGGTGACCACCAGGGCGTAGTTGCGGCCAAACGTGGTGAAGAGGAAGTCGGAGTAGTACTTGATGCCGTGGTAGCTGGTCAGGATGACCGCGTCCAGGCTCTTGGCGGCCATGATCTGGCGGAGGCCGCCCAGGCGGCGCTCAAACTCGGCGTCGGAGAACGTGAGCTTGCCCTTGGTGCCGTTGTGGAGGACCTTGAGGCGCTCGAGTTCGGCGATGGACGAGGCGTTATCGGCGGTGATAGTCACTGTTGTGCCTTTCGTTGATGCTTCTGGATTGTCCAGTGCGGTTGTTGTGGATCGGAGGGGTGGTTAGGGGCCTTGCGGCGGGCCGGATGTGACGGCGGGGTGGAAATCAGCGGGTCAGACGTGCTTCAGGGGCTTGCGCGACGTCTCGGTGGCGAACAGGACGGCCGCCAGGGACACAGCTGAGGCTGCAACCAGGTACCAGCCCGGGGCGATCTTGCTCTGGGTCATCGCGATCAGCAGCGTGGCCATGAAAGGCGCAGTGCCGCCGAAGAGGGCGTTCTAGAGATTGAAGCTCACGGCGAACCCGCTGTAGCGGACCTTGGTGGGGAACAGTTCTGCCAGGAAACTGGGCAGTGTTCCGTCGTTGAGGGTGAGCATTCCGCCCAGGAGGATCTGGACCAGCACGATGATCAGGAAATCACCGGTTTCCAGCAGCATGAACGCCGGAACAGTAAGGACCATAAACAGGATGGAAGCTGTGATCAGCATCCGCTTGCGGCCGAAGACGTCCGAGGCCATGCCGGTGAGGAAGATGAACCCGATGTAGCTGGCCAGGGCAATCGTGGTGGCCAGGAAGGATTCGGTGGGGCCGAAGCCCAGTTCCTCGGAGAGGTACGTGGGCATGTAGCTGAGGATGACGTAGAAGCCGACGGCGTTGAGCAGCACCGCGCCGCAGGCGATGACCAACTGCTTCCGGTAGGTCTTGAACATGGCCAGCGCGGGAGCCTTGGCTTCGGTGCCCTCCTTGGCGGCCAGTTCCCGGAACGCGGGGGTGTCCTCGAGCTTGGTGCGGATGTAGCGCCCGATGAGCCCCATGGGTGCGGCAAGCAGGAACGGCAGCCGCCAGCCCCACTCATGCAGCTGGTCTGTGGTGAGCACCGCGCTCAGGAGTGCGGCAATGAGTGAGCCAAGGAGCAGGCCGGCCGCGGTGCTGGCCGGAACCACGGCGGCGTAGAGGCCACGCCGGTTCGCGGGGGCGTACTCCACCAGGAAGGCCGAGGCGCCCGCGTACTCGCCGGCGGCTGAGAAGCCCTGGACGATGCGGATGAGGAGGAGCAGAACCGGCGCCATCAGCCCGATGGACCCGTATCCCGGAATCAGGGCGATGCAGAACGTCGACACGGACATGATGACGATGGACAGGGACAGGGCCTTCCGCCTGCCGAGCCTGTCGCCGATATGGCCCCAGAAGAAGCCGCCCAGGGGCCGGACGAAGAAGGAGACCGCGAAAACACCAAAGGTGGCCAGCAGCGCGGTTTGCCGGTCGGCCTCCGGAAAGAAGACCGAGGAGATGACAGCGGCAAGGTAACCGTAGACGGCGTAGTCGAACCACTCGACAAAGTTGCCGATGAAGCTGGCGGTGACCACCCGGCGTCGTACGTCCTTGCTGGGCGTTAGGGGGCTAACGCCGCCGCCTGCCAGGGGGGAACCATCGGCATCCTTGGCGATGACTCCCGCCTGGGGCGGTGTTGTTTCGTGACTCATAGAACCACCAATAGAAGTTGGAGTTGCACTGATTGCAACGTCGTTGTTTCAAGATAGGTGGTGACCGTCGACACAGTCAAGGGATTCCATGACTATTTCCCTGCGCCCCGACCCTTGGGCCTCAGGGAATCCCACTAACATCCCGAAATTCGGCGAAAAATGGTGAAGTTGCATTCAAAGCAACATCGTTGAAATTTTTCCGAAACGTGCGTCGGCTACGGGCAGACCCCCTCCGGAACGTGCAACCGGTCCCTGCACGGCATAAAACAGGCGACGCCGGGATAATCCCGTCGTCGCCTGTTGTGGTTCCTTGTCTAGGTGGAACTGCCGCCCCGCTGGTCCCCGTCAGTGAGGGGCTGATCCGCCGGAGGCTCCTCCTCCTGCGGGTGATCCTTGTGGCGGGCTTCCTGGAGGTGATGCTCCAGTTTTTCCTCCGCATCGCGGCGGCGTTGCCCCACCGTGCGCATCTGCTGCGTAGTGGGTGCGGTGTGGGCATGCAGATGTGGTCCTGCATCGTTTGGGCTGTCAACCCTCTTGTCCTGCATAGGAACATCGTCCCACCGCAGCTGTAGTGCGGATAGGGTCTGCGCGCCGGGCCGAAAGACACATCCCATCTCGCCGGGTATGGGCGCATACTGGCGCCATGAGCGACGCCTCGCGGAAACCGGACAGGATCCTGTTCGCGCTGATCGGCGTCGTCGGACTGCTGGTAGTGGTTGCGCTGGCTGTGGTCTTTACCCGCGGCGAGCCCGCCGCGCTGGATGAGGCCAGCCCCGCCGGGGTGGTCCAGCGGTACAGCAAGGCCGTGATCGACGGCGACAACGCCGCCGCGGATTCCTACCTCACCGATGCCGCCCGGAGCAGATGCCGGGGAGGCTATCCGGGCGAGCCCCGGCCGGCGCGCGTCGTTCTGGTCTCGACGGCGGAGCGCACCGGTTCAGCCACGGTGAGGGTTTCGATCGTCCAGCAGTCCCAGGGCGGACCGTTTGGCCCGTCCGAGTACGAGATGGAGGACGACTTCTCGCTCCTGAATGTCAACGGCACCTGGAAGGTCGACCAGCCGCCCTACATCCTGACGGCATGCTCCGTGGTTCCGGCTAAACCATGACCCCGCCGGCAGCTACCACCACCCGTGCTCCTTCCGGCGGCCTGGCCACCCTCCGCCGACTGATCCTCTACGTGCTGCTCTTCGCTTTGGTGATCATTGCGGCGTCGGGGGTGGGCGGGCTGCTCGACCGGCTCTTCCATACGGCATCCGTGCTGGTCACCGGCGATCCGGCCAGCCTGGCACTGCCCTTGGCGTTCACCTTGATCGGCGGCCCGCTGGCCCTGCTGCTGTGGTGGTTTGCCTGGCGGCGCCTCGGCGATTCGGCGGAGCGCACCGCCGTCGGCTGGAGCCTGTACCTGTCCGGGATGTACGCCGTATCGCTCATGATCGCCGCCACCTCGCTGCTGAATCTGGCAACGTCTTTCATCGATACACGGGCAAGCCAGTGGCAGTCCCCACTCGCCAACGGCCTGGTGTGGGCGGTCATCTGGCTCTGGCACCGGTGGATGTGGAAGCACCCCGCGAAATCATCGACGCACCTGGAGGACGCCAGGACACTCCTCGGCTCGGTATTCGGCCTGCTGCTGGGCGCCGGCGCTGCCATTGCCGCCCTCAGCGGCCTGTTGGATGTGGCCATCCGCGGGTTCCCGCTCAGCGCAGCGGTCGAGCCCTGGTGGTATGCCCCGGTCCGTTCGCTGGTGTGGGCCTCCGGCGGCGCCCTGGTGTGGTGGTGGCACTGGTTCAGGGAAGGCGGCCGGCACTTCAGGACCACACTGGCGGATGTGGCCGTGATCGCCGCCGGTATCTTCATTGCGGGCATCGCAGCGCTGGGCGGTGTTGGCGTGGTTGTGTTCGTGCTCCTGCGGCTCGCGTTCGACCGCAGCGATCCGATGAACCTTCTGCTGGAGCCCCTCGCGCCGGCAATCTCGGCCGCCGCAATCGGCGCGGTGATATGGCGCTACCACCGGGACGTGGCGGCAACCCGTTCCACCGAAACCCGGCGCGCCAGCCTCCTGGTCACCTCGGCCGTTGCGCTTGCCGCGGCGGCTTCCGGCGTGGGCGTGGTGGTGAACGCCCTGCTGGCCGCCGCCGTCTCACCTTTGGCCGGCGGCGCCGCGCGCACCCTGCTGCTGGGCGGTATCAGCTCCCTCGTGGTGGGCGGCCCGGTGTGGTGGCTGGCGTGGAAACCACGGCACCAGCCCCGTACGGCGGGCGAAATCCCATCCGGCCGGCGCATTTACCTGGTGGCATTCTTCGGCGTCAGCGCGGTGGTGGCCCTAATTACGCTGCTGGTGACGGGCTACCGGGTGTTCCAGTACCTGCTCGGCGACGTCTCCGGCGGAAGCCTCCTGGACAGGACCCGGGCGCCGCTGGGCCTGCTGGTGGCGGCTGGCCTGGTGGCGGGCTACCACTTCGCGTTGTGGCGCCATGACCGCACTCTGCTGGCGGCCGCGGCCCCGTCCCTACGGCGGATGACCGGCCACGTCACCCTGGTCAGCGGCTATCCCGCGGACACCATTGACGTCCGCTCTTTGGCACGGGGCATCGCCGACGCCACGGGAGGCGCCAGGGTGACCGCCTGGCTGAGGGCGGACGACGGCGGCACTGGCCTGCCGCCGTCGTCCGCCCTTGCGCCTGCGTCACCGGCTGCCCAGCCCGACGAAATTATCCAGCAGGTGATGGCGGCATTGAACGGTGTGGCCGCGCCGCACGTCCTGGTGATCGTGGGCCCGGGGGGCCGCCTCGACGTGGTTCCGCTGGCCGTGCCACCTCCCGGCCATCAGGGCTGAAGTTTCGGCGGCTACTCAGCTCTTGCTGCGGATGGGCAGGCCAAGAGGCTCTTGCTGCGACTCCGGCGAAGCGCACCCTGGGCAGCACGCGTCTGCGTCCTGCCCGCTGCTGTCCCGGAGAGCATCGGCATTCCCGGCCGCGTTCCCATTGACGCGGGACACCGCAGGCGACCCGGCAGATGACTCAGCAGCGTGGGGCACCGCGCAGCACACGTCCCCGCGCCAGGCGTTGAAGCCCTCGCGGACGGCGATGCCGGCGATCACAATGGCGGCTGCCGCGTCCGCCCACCACCAGCCCAGGGTGCTGTTCAGGACCAGTCCCACCAGAAGAACCGCCGAAAGATAGGTGCAGAGCAGTGTCTGCTTTGAGTCGGCGACGGCGGTCCGGGACCCGAGCTCGCGTCCTGCCCGGCGCTGGGCCCATGAGAGAACTGGCATGATGGCCAGGCTCAGGGCTGCAATCACGATGCCGGGGGTGGAGTGCTGGGCCTCTCCCCCGCCCGCCAGGGACCGAATGGCGTCCATGGTGACGAAGGCGGCGAGCGCGAAGAAGGAGATGGCGATGATCCGCAGCGTGAGGTGCTCGCGCCGTTCCGGGTCCTTCGCGGAGAACTGCCACGACAGTGCCACGGCCGACGCGACCTCGATGACCGAATCCAGTCCGAACCCGATCAGTGCCGACGAATCGGCCACGCCGCCGGCCCAGAGCGCAACCACGGCTTCGATGACGTTGTAGGTGATGGTGGCGGCTGCGAGGAGGCGGATCCGGCGGGTCAGGATGGCCCGCCGCCCGGACGGGAGGCGCTGGGCCAGGGTTCCGCTCATGCGAGGCACTCGCCGTCAGGGGCGCAGCAGGCCGGGTCCACGGCAAGGACGACGCCGAGGAGGTCCTTGATGGCGTGGCCCAGCCGGGCATCAGCAAGTTCGTACCGCGTACGGCGCCCGTCCGGGACCGACACCACCAGCCCGCAGCCCCGCAGGCAGGTGAGGTGGTTGGACATGCTCTGCCGGGACACTCCGATGGAGTCGGCCAGATCCGACGGGTAGGACGGTGCCTGGGCGAGGGCCAGCAGGACCTGCGCCCTGGTGGGATCCGAGACGGCGTATCCGAAGCGCGCCAGGACCGGGGCGTGGGTAAGGGTCTCCATGCCTTCGACGATACATCTTGGGATGTATCCATTCAAGGCTGTACTGCAACCAGGCCTCCTGGACCCGTGGCCTGGCCGGACGCCTGACCCAGCAGGACTAGGTGGCTAGCTGGACGCGTCCCGTTCGATCTCTTCCGCGAGGTCGTCCACTTCTTCGGGCCGGGCATCTATGCCGGCTTCCTCGAACCGTTCCTCGAGGACAGTGCTGACATCGTCCTGCACGTGGCCGAGCTGGATGTCATGCCGCACGTCGTCGGCAATGGACTCTGGTGTCTCTTCCGGGGGCGTTCCTCCTACGATTTCGTCGCTGCCATCGAAGGGGTCGTCGGCGCCGCCGGTTCCGGAATCAGTCATGTTCCATGGTTACCCGTCTGCCCGCCGGAGTAAACGGCCCCGGGCGCCGAGGCCGGGAACCTTGCCAAGGAAGCGTACGACGGCGGCCGCCTCCCGCCGTCGTACGCTCGACTTGGTCATCTGCCCGCTCAGGCGTCCGTTCGCTGCGGCGGCCACGCCCCGCCGTCGTGCTTGGGCCTTTCCGCTGTTGCCGCACGTTCCCTTTGGCGGCGTTGCTGGGAGAATAACCCCATGGAAATCGCCCTGGGCCTTCTGGTCCTCGTTGCCGTGGTGTGCGCCGGCAGCGCCCTTGGCCGGAAGCTCAACGTTTCGGTGCCGCTGCTGCTGGTGCTGATCGGGGTGGCGGGTTCGTTCCTCCCGTTCATACCGGATATCGAACTGAACCCGGAACTGGTGTTGGTGGGGCTGCTGCCGCCGTTGCTGTATGCGGCGGCGCTGCGCACATCGCTGTTCGATTTCGGCTCCAACCGCCGCGCCATCGGCCTGCTTTCGGTGGGCTATGTCATCTTCGGCACCCTCACCGTGGGCTTGGTGGTCTGGTGGCTGTTTCCGGAGATTCCGCTGGCCGCCGCGTTTGCGCTGGGGGCCGTGCTGGCACCGCCCGATGCGGTTGCTGCGACGGCGATCGCGCGGAAGGTGGGGATGCCGCGCCGGATCGTCACCATCCTCGAGGGCGAATCCCTGGTCAATGACGCCACTGCCCTGATCTGCTTGCGCGCCGCGATCGCCGCCATCTCGGGTGTGGTGTCCGTGGCCGGGATTGCAGGGGACTTCGTGCTGGCCGTTGGCGGTGGACTGGTGGTGGGCATCGCCGCGGCGTACGTGCTCACCATGCTCCGCAAGCGGATCCGCAACGTTGCCATCAATACTTCGACGTCGCTGGCGGCGCCCCTCGTGGCGTACCTGCCGGCGGAGGCGATCCACGCCTCGGGTGTGCTCGCCGTCGTGGTCACCGGCCTCATCATGGGCACCAAGGCGCCGTCCATGCCCAACGGCGCGGCCCGGCTCAGCCAGCGGAGCAACTGGAACACCGTGCAGTTCCTGCTGGAAAATTCGGTGTTCCTGCTGATCGGGCTGCAGGTGCGCACCATCGTGGACGGCATCCAGGACGATTCCCTGGGCGCGGGCAGGATCTGGGCCGGCTGTGCGGTCATCCTGCTGGCCGTGCTGTTCCTGCGGCCGGTGTGGGTATTCCCGGCCACCTACCTGCCGCGGCTGATCCCGTCGGTGCAGCGGAAGGATCCGGCGCCGCCGTGGCAGTTTGCGGCCATTGTGTCGTGGGCCGGGATGCGGGGCGTGGTCACCCTGGCCGCCGTGCTGGTGCTGCCGGAGGACCTGGAACACCGGTCAGTGCTGATCCTCGCTGCCCTGGTGGTGGTGGGCGGCACCCTGACGCTTCAGGGTTTCACACTGCCGGCGCTGGTGCGCATCCTTCGGGTGCAGGGGCCGGACCAGCGCGAGGACGCCTTGAACCAGGCATCGCTCATGCAACTGGCCACCGCCGCGGGCGTCGCGAAGCTGCAT
This sequence comes from Pseudarthrobacter sp. SL88, assembly GCF_026672455.1. Lineage (NCBI taxonomy): Bacteria > Bacillati > Actinomycetota > Actinomycetes > Micrococcales > Micrococcaceae > Pseudarthrobacter > Pseudarthrobacter sp. SL88. Next base: position 445,461 of record NZ_JAPPRD010000001.1, on the reverse strand, counting down.
GAACTCCGGACGGATGACGACCCGCCGGAGGTGGTATCCATGCTGAAGCGGCGGACGCAGGAACGCGGGCTGGCGGCGTGGGAGCGGCTTGGGCGGCCGTCGGCGGAAACGTCCACGCCCAGCGAGCGCTATGCCCGGCTGCGGCTGGCGATGCTGGAGGCGGAGCGTGAGAAGGTGCTGGAGCTTCGCCGGGGTGGCGAGTATGCGCACGAGGTCCTGAGCGCTGTCCTTGAGCGGCTGGATGTTGAGGAATCGATGCTGGACGTGTCCCTGGACGAGATTGACCCGTCGGGCGGTGGCGGGGGCGAAGGCGTGGCAAAACCCGGTGGTGAATGCGACCACCTGGAGTCCGCGGAACCAAGGGAAGTGCCCGGTGGCGCCTTCTGTGAGGACTGCGTCCGGGAAGGGACGACGACGGTCCACCTCCGCATGTGCCTGGAGTGCGGCAACGTGGGGTGCTGCGATTCCTCCCCCGCCACCCACGCGTCCAGGCACTTCGAAGCGACCGGGCACCCCGTCATGCGAAGCATCGAGCCCGGCGAGGACTGGCGCTGGTGCTACCAGGACGATCTTCTGGGGTGAATGGGCCTTATTCCGGTGAGCTGGCGGGTGCGTGACCGGTGACGGTTGCCGTCAGTGCCGGAGGCGGGCGCTGATCGCTGCGTGCGGCCGGACACCTGCTTCGGTGCGCCTCGTCACGGAAACAACGTCAAACCCCGCGCCCTGCAGGAGTTCTTCCAGGTCGGCGGCCGGCCAGAAGTAGGCAGGGGCCACGGCGTGCGGGAACTGTTCCACCCGGGCGCCTTCGAAGAACCCGAGGAGGAGCGCTCCGCCGGGCGCCAGCCTTCTTCCCAATTCTTCGAGGATCAGGGGCATATCTTCCGGTTCGGTGTGGATCAGCGAATACCAGGTCAGGATGCCGGCCACGGAGCCTGGGGCGACAGGGAGATCCCGGAAGCCTGCAACCCGAAAGGCGACATTCGGGAACCGTGTGCTGGCGTGCTCCACAAACTCGGGGACCGGGTCGAAGCCTTCCACGTCCGCGCCCCGGTCCGCCAGGAAGCTGCTCCACTGGCCGGGTCCACAGCCCACGTCCAGCACGTGCCCCGATAGCGGTTCAGCCCATTCAGCGATGAGTGTCCTGTCCTCGGAATGAGTGGACTCCAGCGATCCGAACCTGGAAATGTACTCGGCTGCGCGCGCCGCATACGCGGCCCGAACTCCGCCGTCAGTCCCGGGGCGCCCGTGCACGGCTTCTGGTTGCGAAAAAGCCCGGCAGGCTGACCATGAAGGCCGCGACGCCGAGGCCCAGCAGGACGGTGAACGGGAGCCCGCCCTCCCTGACGCCGTATTCATCGGCAATCAGGGCGAAGTTCCAGGCTGCCACCGCGCCGCACACCAGCAGCGTGGCGCTGGCCACCAGGGCAAGCGCCCAAAAATCAGTGCGCCGTGTCATCGATTCGTTGTCCGCCCGCTCCGCCTGCCGCTCCGATAACCGGCCCAGAAGGCGAGGACCAGCAGGCCCAGCACGGCGATGCTCAACCCGATCTGCGTCCCCTGCGTTACGAAGGTCATGCCGGATCCGTTGAAGGTGTCGTTGCTCAGCGGTGCGTAGGCGAACCAGCCAAAGCTGGCGTTCGCCTGCCCGTTCCACGCGACGATGCACCCCACCAGCAGCGCGGCGACGCCGAGGAAAGGCACCACGACGGCACTGATTTTGGTGCGTTTGGACGGTTTTCGCTGTTCAGGTATTTCGTTGTCCCCCATGCCTGCGAGTCTAGCCGTGGGAGCCGGGGCGCCCTTCCCGGTTCAGCCCGCCCCGTCTAGGCTGGGCGGGTGCCCGGCGTAAGCTTCACGGCCTCACCCGCAGCCGGCACCCGGATGAGACGTCCGGAACAGCCCGACTACCCGGAACCCGAGGATGGATGATGACCAGTACCCCTTCGCAGGACGCCATTCGCACGCCAGGGCCCCAGGTCTATGTCAGCTTTCCCGGAACAGCGCGGGAAGCCCTGACCTTCTACCGGGACGTCTTCGGCGGTGAACTTGCCCTGCACACCTACCAGGACTTCAGCAGGAGCGACGGCTCCCCGGACGCCATCGCCCACGGCACGCTCAGCGGCGTCGTGGCCCTTGGAGGCTCGGACGCGGCGGCCGGCGAGGCGAGCGTCCGCACCGAAGGCGTCATGCTCTCGCTGCTGGGAACCGCGGAACCGGCAGTGCTGCACGAATGGTTCCACAGGCTTTCCGACGGCGGCACCGTGGTTGATGCCCTCGCGCCAAAACCGTGGGGCGCATCAGATGGCCAGGTCATCGACCGGCACGGGCTCCACTGGCTGATCGGTTATGAGGACTAACGGCGGAATGGGCTAGCGGCGGAATCAGCTGCGGGCGGGCCGCCGGCCCATCCTGAAACCGGCCCAGAACGCCAGCACCAGCAGGCCCACGACGGCGATGGCCATGCCAGCCTGTGTTCCCTCGGTGATGAGGTCCGCGCCGATGCCGGTGAACGGCCGGTTGCTGTTCGGCGCGTAGGCGAAACTGAAGGAAGCGTTCCGGTTCAGCCACGCGATCAGGATTCCCGCCAGCACCGCAGCAACGGCCAGCGAAGGTACGACGACGGCACGCCACTTGGTGCGTTTGGACGGCAGGCGGTCTTCAGGTGTGTTGTGCTCCCCCATGGAGGCGAGTCTAGCGGTGCCGTGTTCGACCCATCGGCGAGAAAAGCTGGCCCCGAGACCCTGACAGCCTGCACGGGACGGGTCTAGGCTGGGCGGATGTTGACCATCGGCACCATCGTCCTCGGCGTCAACAACGTCGCCGCCGCTACCGAATTCTGGCACTCAGCCCTGGGCTATGTCCCGCGGGAACCCGGTGACGACACGTGGGTAACCCTCGCGCCGCCGTCGGGCCCTGGCGCGTTGCTCTCGCTCATGCTGAGCGAAACGCCTGTCCAGGACCGCCCGCGGATCCATCTTGACCTGTATGCGGAGGACCAGGGCGCCGAGGTGGAGCGCCTCGTCTCGATTGGCGCCCGGCGCGTGGACTGGGATCTCTACCCGGAGGACCCGGACTTCATCGTCCTGGAGGATCCCGACGGAAACCGGTTCTGCGTTATCGACAAGAGCGGCGGCTAAACCACCGCCGCCTTCTTGCAGCAGGCTGCGATACCAGGCCGCCCCACATCTGGGGCTCAGCCGGTGGTCGTACGCACGCCGTTGCTCGGCTTTTGCTCCGAGGTGCCATCCTCCGGGTCCTAGAGCATGGCGGTTTCCTCCTCCGCCAGCCGGATCAGCCGCAGCTCGTCCTCGACGGCCCGCGCCGGCCAGTACTCCTTGGCCAGACCGCTCGCCCAGTTCCTGTCGGCGTCCGGGAACAGCTTGTGCAGCAACCCTGCCGCCTCAAGCAGTGCGATGAGGGCCAAAATCCTCGTCTTCTGCGCGGCGGTTGCTGCATTGTTGGATTGGGCCGCTGGCTCCTCCGCTGCGCCGTCAGCCGGTGAGTCCGGCACCACGGTTGTGGGCGTTGCTCCGCTGAGCGTTGACCCGATCCTTTCGAGGAGTGCGGCCTCCGGCTCATGGTCTTTTTCCGGATAACGTACCGGCCGGAAGCGTGCCAGGTGCCGCTCCCCCACGTGTTCCACTATGCCGAGGGCCGCCATGCCCTCGTAGATCCGATGAACCTGGGCGCGGCCTTCCATGATGGAAACCCAGCGGGCGGGAGTGTGGGGCCGGGACTTTCCGCGGATCAGTTCCAGGTCAGCTGCAAGGTCGTCCCTGGCGGCCGATCCTGTGGCCCGGACGTGCTTGCCCTGCAGCTCGATTGCGCCGGCCAGGTCCAGCTCGGCCAGGATTGCACCGGCCACTGTGGTCCTGAGCGCGAACAGCGGCACTTCAGGCTTTCCGTCTTTGTCGTTGGTAGCCAGCAGCAGGAATTGCTGGGGCAGGTTAAGGTTCACCGCAGCCGGTGCTTCAGTGTTCATACGGCCATGGTGGACCTGCTGGGCCGCCGCCACTACGGCCTTTCGTACCTACCTGCCCGATTTAAGCATCCAGACAGGGCTTGGGTCCGGCTGGTGACTGCCCGGTCCGGACGCGCAGCAAGTGCCGGTAAATTTGAGTGAATGATCCATATTGACCGGGACAATCCCGTACGCGGTGATGTCCACCGGCTCCTGAGCGAGCATCTGGCGGACATGTTCGCCACCTCGCCTGCCGAGAGCGTGCACGCGCTGGACCACTCGGCACTGTCCGCGCCCTCGATCACCTTCTGGACTGCGCGCGAGGACGGCGAGTTGTTGGGCTGCGGTGCCCTCAAGCTTCTTCATCCCGAACCCGGGCCCACACTCGATAGCTCAGAACCCCGCAGCGCCGCAGTTCACGGAACCGAACTTCACGGCGCTGGCCGGCTCGGCGAAATCAAGTCCATGCGCACGGCAGCGGCGGCTCGTGGGCGTGGTGTGGCTACCCTCATGCTCAAGCACATCATCGACCACGCCCGATCCCAGGATCTCGAGCGCGTCTGCCTGGAGACCGGAACCGAGGATTACTTCGCTCCGGCCCGGCGCCTTTACGCGCGCCACGGTTTCACGGAGTGTCCGCCTTTTGCCAACTACGTCCTGGACCCGAACAGCGTCTTCATGGAGCTGCGCCTCTGACCGTTGCAGCGAGCGGACACGAGTTCGTTGAGTCATGGGCTTTGAGATTGATGCCGCCGAGCACGCGCCATAATCGCTGCAATCACCTGGCTCTTGGCCTCCGCGTAAGCGTTCATGTCGTCCCAGGGATGAACAAGCAAGTCCCGTTTCGTATCTTCGTATAGGGCGCGGTCATCAACACTTGTGCGCAGGTGGTCCCTAAGCAATATATAGTCGCGAATCGCAGAGTCCCCTTTCTGAAGAATGTGAACTTGTACATCTCGTTCAGGCGTGCGCACCAGCCGGTGCCCAGGCTCGCGGACCCGGAGCTGATATCCAGTCGCCAGCAGCGCATCGAGGTACTCCTCTTCGGCAGTTATGTCAGCGACTGCCACGACAATGTCGATGATTGGTTTGGCTGCGAGCCCAGGAACCGAGGTGGAGCCGATATGGCCAATGTCGACTTCTGCCGCTGACAGTGCATTGCCAATCCGGCGTTTGTGGAAAAGATACATTCTGGGCCAGCGATAGTCGTACGTCGTCAACTCCAGCTGACGTTTCTCGACACCGCCTACAAGTTCGGTTTCCAGAACGTCCGGTCGGCGCGGCTTGGAAGTGTCCATCACGTGAGTATCCTCCCATTGGCCCTCGTGAATGGCGCCGGTAAGCCGGTCGGTCACTGTGCCACTTCCAGGGGAATATGCGTAGACGACGCCTCTATGAAAGTTTCGCTGCAGGGCGCTAGGCAGCGAGGTACGCAACGAGGGCATCCTCCAGCGGGCTGACGCCTCCGAAGGCACCGCCAGTTCCCACGGGGTTTCCGCCGTCAAGGTTTGGAGGCGTGGTCGACTCCCCGGCAAGCAGGGCGAGCGGCAGCCGCGGTGGCACCCAGTCCGGCTGTTCCGCCGGATAGTGGCGACCTGTGGGCGAGGTCCAGCCCGGCGGTTCATTCTTGCTGGCCGGAGTAGGTGTCCAGGGACTTTGATGCTTGAGCCTGTGGTGTTTGGGGCACAACTGTGCCAAATTACTGATTCCCGTTGCCCCACCGTGCTGCCAAGCGATGAGATGGTCGTTCTCGTTGTCCTGCGTGTGGTTGCAGCAGCCCGGGAAGGTGCATTTGCCATCCCGCATCCTCAACCAACGCTTCAAACTTTCGGGGAGCCGGTAGTTCGTCCTGCCGATCTCCAGCGGCGCCCCGTCACTGGGGTCCACCAGAACCCGGTAAAACGACCCGGCCCCCTCGGCAACGATCCTCTGCGCCACCGATGCCGGGACAGGCCCGTAACCGTCCACCTCGCCCGGCTCGTCCGTGGCGCCAAACAGTGAGAACACCGGGACTGTGACCAGCACGTCAGCCTTGGGCGCCGGGAGCTTTTCCAGATCCTGTCCGGTACAGCCAAGGAGAAGGTTGGCGCTGACGTCTACCCGACGCTGGCTCAATGTGCGCGGGTCATCGGGGTTTTGCAAACCGCGCGCGATAGCTGTGGCTTTGTTCCAGATTGCGCAGGCGGTCTCACCGGGAAGTATGAGGCAGATCTGGGCCATCCCGTCAGCCAAGGGTCGGTACTCCATGCGCCGGTCCGCCATGCTCATGGCCCGCCGCAACTCCAGCGAATCGGGATACTGGCGCTCGCGCCAGGCCCGGACCTTCCTGCGGAAGCGCGACGGCACCAGCTCCCCTGGAGCGGCACCACGGGCAGCATGGGGCGCGTCGGGATCAAAGAAGTGCGTTTCCAATGCTTTGACGCCGTCAGGTTCCAGGCCCGCTGTTTCATCCGCGAGAATCCGCGCGTGCTGCCAGGAGATGGCGCCCGCCTGAAGCTCGTCCAACGCCGCAGGCAAAGAGTTCGTCAGCGCGTGCGCTTCACCCAACAGGGCGGAAGCCGCCCGCTCGCCGACGGTCAGCACACATGCGACCTCAGCCACCAGGGATTTCTCACGCGCGGAGGCCTCATAAGAATCGGCGGCCGGGCCCTCGATCTGGGCTGACGCCTCAGCGTACGCGGCTACCAGCCGGACCTTCGCAGCCGCCGCGGCAGCTTCGACCCGCGCCAGCACTTCCAGCCCTGCCAAGCACGACTCGGCCAACTCCCCCAACGGATCAGCAGAGATGGGGGCCCCGCTACGGCATATGCCATGGCTACCTACGCCGTGGCCGCGGGCGTCATCGCTGGCGCCGCTGCTATGGGCATTTCGGTGGGGGCTATTGCCGCGTGAATCGGGGTCGGTGTCGTCGCAGCTGTCATTGCCTGGTGCCGCCATGGGACCACGCACAACACGCGCCAGTTCATCAACCAACCCGGCCACCGATGCAACGGCAGCGGCCACCGTGGCCTTGCCTCCCACATCTGTGACCGCTCCGGTTTCCATAACTGAAGCATGCCAGCAGGGTCTGACATTCTAAGGGGGCTGCCCACCTAGGCGGCGAGCGGCATATCGAACAGCTGCTCGGCCAGCCTGATCAGGTGCCGGGGAGCATCTGCTTCCTCCCACGGTTCTGCGTGGCCGAGGAACGTGACCGACCCGTGGATAGTGCTCTCCACGTCCAATCCGGCTTCCCGGAGAAGGACTTCGGCCCGAACATTGTGGAAGATCCGGCCCGACTCATTGGTCAGGTAAGCGTGCCAGTCATGTCCGGCAAGCACTGTAACTTCCCCTGCCGCTACGCGCTGCTGTGAAGCGGCGTCCAACTGCAAGGGCCGGATATGGACGGGGTGGGTGAGCCTGGCAGGAATCACCAGGGCATTGAGGAGGCTGTTCATGACTCGTGTGTCTTTCGTCCGTCCGCTGACCGCTGATTGCTGGCGATGTGCGCGGAGTGCCTTTTGCCGATCACTGCGCAACGTAGGCCGTAGGCCACTGCGCCAATGTGCGCCGGAAAGCCGCAGGGAGCGGGAGCGGTAGCCATCGGGTCCGGGCGCCGGAGGGCAGTTGCTGCACAGTGACGCGGGCGGCCGGACGGGGCTAGGAGTTCCCCATCCAGCCGCCCGCGGGCTTTTAGCGCTGATTCTTGCGCGGCTTGGCGAAATTCAGTTCACTGTGTTCGTGCCTGGCCTTTTTATCGGCCCGTTTTTCAAGAATCGACTTGCCCGCTTTTTTCGCGGCGCCGCCTTTGGGGGATTTTCCGGACATCGGAATCACGCCTTTCTGTGCTTGCGTTAACCGATACCATACCCACTTTTTATTTTTATGCCAGTCCTGCCAGGAAGCCCCCGCCGTCGGAGCGCATCCCTGCAACAACGGGCATGCTGGCGTGACCAAGGCGGTCAACCCGGCTGACATCTTTCCACCGAAAGGCGACTGCCAGGTCTTTTTCTGTAAGCGTCGGGTTACAGAAAAAGACCGACATCGCCTTGGCTTTCCGGACTCTCCAGAAATAGCACAAATTGGGTCATGGAAAACCAGGACAATCCACAGTTTTTACGCAGCGAAAAACCTAACCTGAACGTTTTCCAGAGATTCAGCGCCAGAATTCGACAAGTTCCTCGGCGAGGCCCAGTCCCTGCTGATATCCAGCGCGGGCAGCGGCCGGCCGCAGCGACACATCCATCGCATTGGCGCCGAACAGGTGCTCAGAAGCGCTGTCCGGGAAGACCGTTTCCACCCTGCTGCCGCCGGCGCGCAACCCGCTGACCTGCGATGCGAGATGCATCCCCCAGTCAGCGGGCGTCCGCGACCGGCCGCCAAACGGGGACAGGACGAGCACGCGCGCATATCCCGATGCCAGGTCGGCATTCTCGGCGTTGGCCCGGTAGCCGCCGTCGATATAGGCACCCCCGCCGGAGCTGTACGCGAACCCGCTGGCGCAGCTGGCTGCCACGGCGTCCACGAGGTCCACCCCGCTCTCGCGGTCGAACACGACGGGGTGGCCGGTGCGGGCATCTACCGCCGTGATGAGCGTGTACCGGTCCGGCCACAGCTGGTGCGGCAGCCGCGCTGCCACGGTGGCCCGCCAGCGGTCTGAAGGGTCGTAGTCTGCAGCCAGGTCCAACGCCGCGGCGCCAATTTTGCGGCGCATGTCGGCCGCGTCCACGGACGCCGCGATGATCCTGCCCGTTCGTTCCAGGTGGTTCACCGCTCCACCGGTGGGTGACGGCCGCTGGGAGCCTGAACCCGAGCCGGCAGCACTGGACTGAAGCCGGGAACCGGCATACACCGTTCCGGAAGTTGCACCGCCTGCCGACGGTCCGGGTGCCGCCGGATCCGCAGGTACCGCGTCCGACGCCGGCCTGCGGCTTTGGGGCGGAGCGTCAAGGATTGCGGCCAGCAGCTCAGCCGGGGTCGCGCCTGAGATTTGGGCCGCCGCCGTCGAGCCGGCCGATGTCCCGATGACGAGGTCGGCGTTGGTGACATCCAGCCCGGCCTCGGACAAACCGGCCATGACGCCGATCAGCCACGCATTGCCGGTAGATCCGCCGCCGCCCAGGACCAAAGCCCGTTCACCGGACCCGGGCATCCGGGGTGTGGCATCAGTGCCCGCCACAGCAGACGCAGTTAAAGGAGGTGCGGAAGTGGGCGCGGAAGCGCCCGAAGGAACAGCATCAAAAGGGAAGGAAGAAGGTGAAGACATGGGAGTCGCCTTTCGCGAATTGCCTGGTGGGGCGCTCCCGGCGGCGGCTAGCTCAGCCGCGTGATCGTGGACTGCCGGGGAGCACCCATTACGGATACAGCGTTCATGGGTCTCACCTCCTGCGGTCGGGTCACGATCACCGGAATCGTCGCACAACGTCGCGCCGTTGCGCAATGGCCAAAGTTTTACATTCCCGAAACGAAAACACCTAGCCGCAAACAAAATTGCAGAGTAGATTTGATGCAATCACGTTTGCAGAGTGATCTACAGCACAACCCTGCGTTACAGGCCAGCAGAACAAATTACCGTTACAGGACGGGTACACCTTGAACACCAACGCCATCAGCGAGAAGGCCGCAGCGGGAGAAGCCGGGGAGGCTGGCACCTCGTCAAACGCCTGGCTGGGCGATGCGCTGCCGGATGTCCCGCTCACCAAGGCACAGAGCCGCGTGGTGGAGATCATCACCCGCAACCCGCAGCTCTCCTCCTACGCGGACATCGCCGAAATCGCCCAGCGCGCGGACGTGAACAATTCCTCCGTGGTTCGCACGGCGCAGCACCTCGGCTACCGCGGCTGGCCGGACCTCCAGCGCGAACTCCGCTCCCGCTACCTCGTGATGATCTCCACCGAGGACACCCTCACCGAACACGGCGAACACCGGAGCCCGCTCCGCGAGGCCATCACGCACGACATCGAAAACCTGCGCCTGACGCTGGATTCCAACACCTCCGAGGAAGCCGAGGCGGCTATAGCGGCGATGGCCGCTGCCAAGTCCATCACCGTCGTCGGGATCGGCTCGTTCGCCGGACCGGCGGGCGTTATGGCCCACCTCGGCTCCACCATGGGTTACCCCATCTCGCTGGAAAACCGCGCCGGCGTCCACCTCGCCTCCAGCACCAACAGCCTGGGCCCGGGCGATGTGCTGGTGGTCATCAACATGTGGCGCTCGGTGAAGCACATCATCATCGCCGCCGAGGCCGCCAAGCAGGCCGGTGCCACCGTCATCGCCATCAGCGACCTGCGCCGCGGCCGCCTGGCCACCGCCGCCGACCACCTGCTGGTGGTCGCCTCCGAAGGCATCTCCTTCTTCCAATCGGTCACCGCCGCCAACTCCCTGGTCTACGGCCTCCTCGCCGGCATGGAAGCCGCCCACCCGGAACGCAGCCGGGCCACCATCCGCCGCACCCAGCAGCTCTGGAAAGACCTGGACATCTACCTGGACTAAACACCCCGAACTAAACAACCGCAGGTTCGCGGCAACGCCCGGGCAGGAACGCACCGGGAAGATCCGCACCAGCAACCACCAACCGCCACAGGCACTCAGGAGTATCCGCATGAACGAGCCACAAAACCGCCGCATCGCCGTCATCGGCCTCGGCGCCATGGGCGGAGCCATGGCCGCCACCCTGCACAAAGCCGGCTGGGAGGTCACCGGCTTCGACCCCTCGGACGCGGCCCGCGAGGCAGCAGCAAGCACCGGCATCAGCACCACTGACAACCTCGCCGCCGTGGCCGGAACACCCTACGCAGTGCTCTCCCTCCCCGCGGCCAGCATTGTGGAAACCACTGTGCCTCAGCTCCTCGCGGCCCCGGGCACCGTGGCAATCGTGGACACCACCACCTCCGAGCCGGCCACCAGCAAGCACATGGCCGGGCTCGCCGAAGCGCAGGGTGCCGCCTTCATCGATGCTCCCGTATCCGGAGGCCGCGACGGCGCCGCGACAGGCACACTGAGCGCGTTCGTCGGTGCCACGGGCGCCGCCCTGGCCGCCGCAGAGCCGGTCCTGCTCGCCCTTACCGGCGGGAACTACAGCCACATCGGCGGGCCGGGCAGCGGCAACGTGGTCAAACTCCTCAACAACGTCCTGGCAGCCGCAAACCTCGCCTCCGTGGGTGAGGCGCTGGGCGTGGCCAAGGCCTACGGCATCGATCCCGCGACGGCGGCCGCCAGCATCAGCGGCGCGTCCGGCGGCAGCAAGGTCTCGGCCAACATGTACCCCAACTGGGTGCTGACCGGCACCCACGATTCCGGCTTCGCCATGGGCCTGATGGCCCGGGACGCGTCCCTCGCCGTGGACATCGCAAAGCAGATCGGGGAGAAACCGGCGCTGCTGGCAACGGTGGCCAACCAGTGGCAGGACGCCCTGGCAGTGCTCGGCCCCAAAGCCGATTTCACCGAGATTGCCCGCACCGTGGCACCCGCCATCACCCCCGCCGGCGCACCAGCCACAGGCACAAGCGCTGAAACAGGCACAAAAGCAAGCGCAGCAACCCCGGACGCCACGTCCCCAGCGGCCTGAAGCACCGCCTGAAAGACCATCCCTCCGGCCCCAAAGCCCAAGCCCCAAAAGCGCCAATTTTCGAAGGACACAGCATCTTGAGCATCACCACAGCACCAACATCCTCCTCGGCGGCCACCGCCAAGGCAGTCCTGGACGCCACCTTCCCCAACGGCCTCGGCGCCTTCGTCGCGGGACGCGTCGCCACCGGCAGCGGCGACGCCATCACCCTCACCGCCGCCGCCACGGGCGAACCCTTCGCCACCTACGCGGACCCCGGCGCCGAAGGTGCCAACGCCATCCTGGAAAGTTCGACGGCGGGCGCCAAAGTGTGGGGCGCACTGAACGGTTTCGAGCGGGCCGCCATACTCCGCAACGTCAGCCGCGCGGTGGAGCAGCACGCCGAGGAACTGGCCATCCTGGAATCCGCCACCACGGGAAAGCCCATCCGGGACGCCCGCGTGGAGGCCGCCAAGGTGGCGGAAATGTTCGGCTACTACGCCGGCTGGGCGGACAAGCTCACCGGCCAGACCATCCCCGTGCCGGGCAACTGGCACACGTACACCGAGCGCGTGCCGTGGGGCGTCGTCGCCGCCATCACGCCGTGGAACGCACCCATGTTCACGGCCGGCTGGAACTCCGCCGCACCCCTGGCCGCGGGCAACGCCGTGATCATCAAACCCAGCGAGTTCACCCCGGCGTCGTCCGTCCGGCTGGCCCAGATCGCCCACGAGGCAGGCCTTCCGGAGGGCGTCTTCAACGTGGCCGCCGGCCTCGGGCAGACCGTGGGCGCAGCCCTCACCACGGACCGTCGCGTGGGCAAGGTCAGCTTCATCGGTTCCGTCCCCACGGGCCGCAGGGTTGCAGTGGCCGCAGCCCAGGCGGGCATCCCGGCGCTGCTGGAACTCGGCGGCAAGAGCGCCAACATCGTGTTCGCCGACGCCGACCTGGAGCGGGCCGCGGACGGCGCCATTTCCGCCATCTTCTCCGGCGCCGGCCAGTCCTGCGTGGCCGGGTCCCGGCTCCTGGTGGAACGCAGCGTGCACGCCCAGTTCGTGGAAATGGTGGCGGCGAAGGCCGCGTTGCTCCGCGTGGGCGATCCCCTCAGCGAAGACACGGAGGTGGGCCCCATCATCACGGCGCAGCAGTTCGCCACGGTCAGCCGCCTGATCGAGGCGGGAATGGACGACGGCGGCCGTCGCCTCACGCAGGCAACGTTGCCGGAGTCGTTGAGCGGCTCGGCGCTCAAGGGCGGCCACTGGGTGATGCCCACGCTCCTGGACGGCGTCACCCCGGGTAACCGGCTGGAAACCACTGAGGTCTTCGGCCCGGTGGTGGGCGCCGATGCGTTCGATACCGAAGCCGAGGCCATCGCCCGCGCCAACAACACCAACTTCGGCCTGGCCGGCGCGGTGTGGACCTCGGACGTGTCCCGCGCCCACCACGTGGCCCGTGAGGTCAAGGCCGGCACGTTCTGGATCAACGCCTACAAGACCATCCACGTGGCGGTACCGTTCGGCGGCTTCGGCGACTCCGGCCACGGCCGTTCCTCGGGCCCGGGCGTGCTGGACGAGTACACGCAGGCCAAGGCCATCTGGGTGCCCACCCGTGCGGCAGGCTCCCCCTTCCCGTCCCTGTCCTACTAGGAGGCCCCATGGAAACCACCCACACAGCCGGCACTGACGCAACCGGCACCGACGCAGGCACCGGCACAACCCCGGCGGCGGGCGCCCTGCGCGCGGCCCTGGCGGACGGCGTCGAACGTTGGAAGCCCAAGGTGGAGGCGCTGGCCCGGAACATCCACGGCTACAAGGAAATCTCCTTCGAGGAAGTCCAGTCAGCGGAGGCCATCAGCGCGCTGCTGGAGGATGGCGGCTTCACCGTGGAGCGCGGCACATCCGGGTTGCCCACGGCCTTCACCGCGAGCGCCGGCAGCGGCGACCTCACCGTCGCGCTGTGCGTGGAGTACGACGCATTGCCCGGCATCGGCCACGCCTGCGGCCACAACCTGATCGCCGGAGCTTCCGTGGCGGCGGCACTGGCGCTGCAGCCGTATGTGGACGAACTAGGCATCACGCTCAAGGCCATCGGCACCCCGGCGGAGGAGCACGGCGGCGGCAAGGCGCTGATGCTGGAGCGGGGCGCGTTCGACGGCGTGGGGCTGGCTTTGATGGTCCATCCCGTCCAGGACGGGCTCACCTACAACCCGGCCGGGACCAGCGCCCAGGCCGTGGGCCGGTACAAGGCGACGTTCACCGGCAATGCGGCCCACGCAGCAGCTGCACCGCACCAGGGCGTGAACGCTGCCGACGCTGCGGTCCTCAGCCAGGTGGCCATCGGCCTGCTCCGCCAGCAGATCCCGTCAGACCACCGGATCGCCTGCTTCGTGGCCGAGGCCGGGCACGTCACCAACATCATCCCGGAGAAGGCCGTGGTGGAGTTCGAGTGCCGTGCGTTCACCCTGCCGGAGTTCCGCGCCCTGCTGGAACGCGTCCGCCGCTGCTTCGAGGGCGCCGCGATCGCCACCGGAACCACGCTGGAGTATGAGGACACCGAGCCGCTGTACGAACCGCTGCTCCAGGATGACGACCTCGCAGCGCATTGGACCTCGGCGATGGACGCGTTCGGCAAGGACACGTCCCGGTCTTCGGGCCTCAGCGGCGGGTCCACGGACATGGGGAACATTTCCCAGGTCATCCCGTCCCTGCACCCGTGGCTGAGTATTCCCGGTGCGGACGTCCCCATCCATTCGCATGCGTTCGCCGCCCTGGCGGACACTCCCCCGGCATACGGGGTGATGTTCGAGGCAGGCACCGCCCTGGCCTGGACCGTCGCCGCCGCTGCCTCAACCCCCACCCAACGCGAACGCTTCACCCAGGCGGCGTACCGCCGTCGTACTTCCCCCCAGGAAGCTGTCACCCAGGAAGGCGCATCATGAGCACTGCCAAAACAGCCCGGACGGACACTGCCGGCACCAGGCTGACCATCCCCATCGCCGCCCTGGCGTTCGTCATCGCCCTGACCGTCCAGTTCATTGGGCAGGCCAAGATCGATCTTGGAATCGGCGCCATCATCATCTTCCCCATGGTGTGGGGCCTGATCCTCGGCCTGCTGGTCTCGGTCCAGAAGTTCAAGCCGCTGGGCATCGACCTGCAGCGGGTGGCCGCGGCCCTGGTGGGCGTGGCGGTGCTGCTGCTGGTGGCGCGGCTGGCGTTCAACATCGGCCCCAGCCTGCCCACCCTGCTGAAGGCGGGCCCCGCGCTGCTGCTGCAGGAAGTGGGCCACCTGCTGGGCACCATCGTGCTGGCGCTGCCCCTGGCCGTGCTGCTGCGCATGGGCAAAGCCACCGTGGGTGCCACGTTCTCGCTGGACCGCGAACCGTCCTTCGCCATGGTGTCCGAGAAGTACGGGCCGGACTCGGACCAGTACCGCGGCGTGCTGGCCATGTACGTGTTCGGGACGCTGTTCGGCGCCGTGTTCATTACGCTGCTGACCTCGCTGGTGGCCAACTGGAAGATCTTCGATCCGCTGGCCCTCGCCATGGGCGCCGGCGTGGGCTCGGGTTCCATGATGGCTGCCTCGGTGGCGAGCATCACCGCCGCCTACCCGGGCGACCAGGAAGCAGTGCTGGGCATGGCCGCCGTTTCCAACCTGATCACCACCGTGCTGGGCGTCTACGTGGGCATCTACATTGCGCTGCCGCTGGCGGACAAGTTCTACCGGGCGCTGACCCGCAAGCAGGAAACCCGGCAGGCAGTGGCTGCCGGTGCCGCCGGAACCACCGCCGGGCCCAGCGCCGCAGACCTTGAGCGTGAGGCAGCACAGGCCGAGGAAAACCGGCTGTTCCGCGAGCGCGTGGCCGAATCGTCCGCGGCAATCAAACTGCCGCTGTGGCTTTCGCTGTCCGTGCTGACGGTCCTCGGCATCGGCACGGCGTCGGTGGCGGCCAAGGGCTTCAGCCTCAGCATTGTGGGCGGCTACGCCGTGATGCTGGCGCTGGTGCTGGTCAGCATCGTGCTGGCGAAGCTGACCCGGAAAATCTCGGCCATCGTGTTCATCACCACCATCGGCGCCTACATCTCCAGCCCGTGGTTCTTCGGGGCCGAACCGCTCAACGCCGCCGTCAAGACCGTTGACTTCCTGTCCATCGCCACCGTGATGCTCACGTTGGCCGGCCTGTCCCTCGGCAAGGACATCCCGCTGCTGAAGAACATCGGCTGGAAGATCATCCCGGTGGGCCTGGTGGCCATCACGGCCTCCTTCCTCCTCTCCACGGTGATCGCCGAGTTCGCCCTGGGGCTCTGGCACTGACACCTGCACGGCCCCAGCGGCACCCAACAGAAGCGGACGACGGCGGGTACATCCCGGCGTCGTCCGCTTCCGTTTATTGGCACGTCCGGAAAGCTGCGGGCGCCGGGGACGTTCGGCCCTACGCCTGCGGGGAAGGGCTTGGCAGAGTGGCTTCGACAGGCACGCCGTCCCGAGGAGGCCAGCGATGAGCAGGATCTACATTCCCTACGGAACCACCGAGGGGCAGACGGCAAAGATCGCCGAGTTCATCGCGGACGTGTTCCAGGCACACGGCCATGACGCCACAGCGGCGGACATCAAGGACGCCGGCGATGCCATCCCCGACGGGTACGACGCTGTGCTGGTGGGTGCCTCCGTCCACGTGGGCAAGCACGAGAAGTACGTTGGGGAGTTCGTCCGGAAGAACCGCGAAACCCTGGAGCGGCTGCCCTCCGCGCTGTTCTCGGTGAGCATGGCGGCGCACGGCGACACCGAAAGTGCCGAGGGCTACGTGGGCAAATTCGAGGACGAAACCGGGTGGCGGCCTGCGCAGGTGGGGCTGTTCAGCGGTGCCATCCCCTACACCCACTACGGGTTCGTCAAACGCCTCATCATGAAGCGGATCGCCAGCAGCCAGGGTTCAACGGACACGGACACGTCCCGCGATTACGTCTACACGGAGTGGGACGGCGTGAAGCATTTCGCTGAGGACTTCCTGGCGCGGCTGAAATCCTCTTAGACGAAGCCTGCCGCCTGAGGTCCCGGGCCGGGTCCGCCTACTTCGCGGATAGTTGCGGCTTCGCTGTGGGGCGGCGCTTCCGCCTTCGCCGGCGTTGGCCGGGGATGACGAACGGCGGCCGGGGAGCGCCGAGCTTCGGCCCGATCCAGTGCCGCCCGCCGATCAGGATCCCGGCGAGGGTGCCGAAGGCCCACGCGTGGGGGATCCCGATCTGGCCGACGGCACCACCTACGAAGCCCATCGCGATGTAGACCACCGGAATAGCCAGCAGCAGTCCGTTCCTGATACCCAGGGGCGGCGGGAACCGGAAAAGCGCCCACCCCGCCAACATGGCTGCGGCCAGAACGGCGGCGCTGCCCGCCGTCGGTGAGAGCAGCAGCAGTTGCCACGCTCCTACCGCCAAGAGCACCAGCGCGCAGGCCGCGTTGATGAGCGCGAGCCGCCATCCGCCGTGGTACGTGCCGTCATCCCTGAGGACGCGCTTGCGGGACTGCCGGAACTCCGCACCCGCCGCCCGCCCGGACCAGACGTGCCCGCCGACGATGCCGCCCACCAGGAACCCGACAAACCACGGTGCCGACGCCGGGACGGCCAGCCGGTCCGCCACATCGATGGAAATCAGGGTGAAGTAGTTCAGCAGGAGGGTCCACTGCATCACCACGAAAGCCCTGACAGATTGGGAGACCACGCGGTACATGACGAACGCGTACACCGCGCCCACCGAGAGGAACGGCAGGGTCTGCAGAATCCTGCCTCCGGCCAGCCACGCGAACACTCCGAGCACCACAGCGATCAGGGTGCCGTAGAAAATCCGCCCGGCCCACACGTCGTTCTTCAACAAGTCCTTAACCCCCACAGGTCCAAGGGTAGGGGAACCTAGAGGTAGTCGCCGGCCCGTTCGCGGGCGATCTCCAGCAGTGTGGTCTGGAAGGCCACTTCGGCCGGGGCGTAGACCTTGTCCTGCCGCTGGGCGAGCAGGACGCGGCGCAGCGGCGCTTCGTCGCCAAGGCTGAGCACCCGGACGTCGGGGTGTTGAAGCGCGACGGCGGTTTTGGGCACCATGGCCACGCCCATACCCACGCTCACCATGGCCTGGGCTTCCTGGTAGTCGTTGGCGAGGAACCCGATGGCCGGTTCGAACCCGGCGTCGTGGGCGGAGCGTTGCAGGACCTCCACCACCGGGTGCGCCTCCGCGCGGACAATCCAGGACTCGTTGCGCAGGTCCTCCATGCTCACCTGTTCCTTCCCGGCCAGCGGGTGGCTGGCCGCCACCAGGATGACGGTGCTCTCGCGGAACACCTCGGTGACGCGGATGGAATCGTTCTGGAACCTGTTCCACGGGTAATCCCACAGCAGGCAGAGGCCCGTCACCCCGGACTGCAGGTCTGCCACGAGCTCGTCGAAGCGGGCGCTGCGCAGCGACAGGCTGATGGCCGGGTACCGCTTCTTGAAGGCGCGGATGACGATGGGCAGGAAGGACCCCGCCAGCGTGGGGAACGTGCCCACCGTCAGGGCGCCGCGCTTGAGGCCGGCGATCTGGTCCAGGTCTGACTGGGCCGCCTTCATCTGGCGCAGGATCTGGCGTGCGTGGCCGGCCAGCACCTGGCCCGCCTCGGTGGGTACCACCCCGCGGGAGCGGCGGGTTAGGAGCGGCTGCCTCACTTCCTGCTCCAGCTTGCGTAATTGCTGGGACACCGCGGACGGCGAATACATCATCAGGTCCGCCGCAGCGGTGATGGAACCCTGCTCCACCACCTCCAGCAGCACCGCCAGGCGTCGAACATCGAAAAGTTGCGCCTCGTCACCGTGAAGCATTGCTTTACCCCTGGACGTAATTGGTTAAATCGGTTCATGCGGACTGGCATCCCTGCGGTAGCAACGGCGCAAGCTGCGCTCTGTGCCGCTCCTAGCCGACGCTGAGAGTCTGCAACGGCAGTGATTGAAGCAATGCTACATCCCCCTTCAATTATTGAACATTGTCTTAAGTTGTGATCCGGATCAATCTCTTTACAGGGCCCCTCGCAATTACCGAGGCAATGAGGAGATGTGAAAGACCAATGAAGATCGAAGCAGAGTGGATGCGCGGAGGCACCAGCAAATGCTGGGTGTTCGAAGCCGGCCATCTGGGCGAAGGCACCAGCCTGGACTCGCTGCTCCCCCGTGTATTCGGCAGCCCGGACTCGCGGCAGATCGACGGCGTAGGCGGAGCAACCTCAACCACCAGCAAGGCCATGATCCTGCACCGTCCCGACGACGAGGGAATCGACGTCGACTTCACGTTCGCCCAGGTGGGCATTGAAGAGGCGGCAGTGGATTGGGGCAGCAACTGCGGAAACTGCTCGGCAGTGGTTGGCCTCTACGCCATCGAAAAGGGCTGGGTTGTTCCCGCCGGGGACGTCACCAGGATCGTCACCCGCAACACCAACACCGGCCAGGTCATCATCCAGCGGGTAGCCACCCCCGCAGGCGCCCTGCCGATCGTCCCCGATGCGCAGATGCCGGGCGTCCCGTTCCCCGGCTACCGGGTGGGGCTCGGCTTCCAGGACCCCGCCGGGAAGACCACCGGCGCGCTGCTGCCCACCGGTTCCGCAACGGACACCATCACCGCCGGCGGAACCCGCTGGACGGTGTCCATGGTGGACGCC
This sequence comes from Pseudarthrobacter sp. SL88, assembly GCF_026672455.1. Lineage (NCBI taxonomy): Bacteria > Bacillati > Actinomycetota > Actinomycetes > Micrococcales > Micrococcaceae > Pseudarthrobacter > Pseudarthrobacter sp. SL88. The sequence goes on along the minus strand of NZ_JAPPRD010000001.1, from coordinate 426,301 downwards.
GGTGCCCCCGTGGTGATCGTCCGCGCCGAGGACCTCGGCCTGGACCCGGCCCGCTACGAAAACTGGCAGGCCGGCGTCGAACTTCAACTCGACACCCTGGACCAGATCCGGCGCCAGGCGGCCGTCCGCATGGGACTGGCCCCCACCACCGCCCAGGCGGCCCGGGCCATTCCGAAGCTTGCCATCGCCGCCGCCCCGGCTGCCGCCCGAGTAGCCGACCAGGCACAAGCCGTAGACGGCAGCGACATCAACGTCATGATGCTCTCGATGGGCCGGCCGCACCCGGCGCTGGCCATCACCGGCAGCATCGCCCTGACGCTGGCGGCCCGCACCCCGGGAACCGTCCTGCACCACATGACAGGCGGCACGCAGGGTGCCGCGCTGAAGCTGCGGACCCCCGCCGGGGTCCTCGAAACCTGGACCGAAGAGAAGGACGGCGCCGTGATTGTCGGCGTCGACCGCACGGCCCGGACCATCGCCACCACCGTGATCCACCTCCCGGAGGCCCTCGGCAACGCTGCCGAGGAGGCCCTCGCGGGAGCCACTCGATGAGGAGTACCTGCCATGACTAACACTGTTCAACAGCCCAGCCGCACTGCAAAGGAGACTCCGGAACAGGAGTCCCCGGAGCAGCGATCCCCGCGCAACAACCGCCGCCGCCGTATCCTGCTGGTGTCGGTGGTCGGCATCGCCCTCCTTGGTGTGCTTGCCCTCGTCGTGGCGGGGGGCGTCTTCAACCAGGCGCCCACCGGGGAATCGGAGCACAGCATGACCGCGGTACAGATCATCCCGCTCATCATCCTGGTGGTGATGTTCGTGGTGGCCACCAAGTGGCCGCTGAACATCGGCGTGATGGGACTAGTGGCCTCCTTCGGCGTTGGCTATTTCATGCTGGGCATGGATGACAAGGAGATCCTCGCGGACTTCCCCGCCAACATCGTCATCACCATCATCGGCGTCACCTACTTCTTCAGCATGGCGCAGCGCAACGGCACCATCGACATCATCGTCCAGACCTGCGTCCGCCTGGTCCGGGGCAAGACGCTCCTGCTCCCCTGGGTGTTCTTCCTGATGGCCGCAGCCCTCACCGCACTGGGCACCTTCTCCCCCGCCGCCGTCGCCCTGCTGGCACCGGCCGCCATCGGGCTGGCCTACGAGTCCCGCATCCACCCCGTCCTGATGGGCGCGTTCATCATCAACGGCGCCCACGCCGGCGGCTTCTCCCCGCTGTCCGTGGCCGGCGTGCTGGTGCATGACATCGCCGTCAAGAACGGCTTCCCCATCTCACAGGGCTCACTGTTCATCGCAAGCTTCGCCATCAACCTCATCCTGTCCGCCCTGACGGTGGTCCTCTTCGGCCTGCTGGGCAAGCTGCGCGACGGCGACGGCGTGCACGCCGACCTCGAGACTCCTGCCATGGGACGCCCGCACGGCCAGCAGGTCCTCACCCTGGCCCTCATCGGCGCCCTGTTGGTCTGCGCCCTGGGCTTCCACATGCCCATCGGCTTCGTGGCCCTCAGCGCCGGGCTTCTCCTGGCGTTCGTCAACATCAAGGAGCACAAGACCTTCATCGGCGGCATCTCCTGGTCCACCGTGCTGCTGGTGGCCGGCATGATCACCTACATCTCCCTCCTGCAGCACGTTGGCGTCATCGACACCCTCGCCGATATGGCGCTGGCCCTGGGCGCACCGCTGCTGGTGGCACTGGTCCTCTGCTACGTCATCGGCGTCGGCTCGGCCTTTGCCAGCTCGACGGCGCTGCTCACCGCGTTCATCCCACTGGCGGGGCCGCTGCTGGCCAGCAGCACGCTGAGCTCCTCCGGCACGGTGGCCGCACTCGCCATCGCCGCCACCGTGGTGGACGTTTCCCCGTTCTCCACCGACGGCGCCCTGGTGGTGGCCAACGCCCGGGAAGACGACCGGCAGCGTGTCTACAAGCAGCTCATGATGTACGCCGGCGGCGTGGTCCTCGTCGCCCCCGCACTGGCTTGGGCACTGCTGGTTCCCACCGGCATCATGTAAGCCCGGGTGCCGCTCCCGCACTCCCTTCGCAACAGGAACCCCGAAAGTCGGGCGCAGGAGCGCGCATCCGTTTGAGTCAAAAGGCAGGACCCGCCACGGGTCCTGCCTTTTGACATGTGTGCAGTCCTGGCGTCCCCGAACCCCTCGTGTGTGCGCGGTCGCACACCCCTCCCACCCCGGCTCCGCCATCCGCGGTCAGTAGAGTTGCAGGGCACACAAAGCACCGAACAGACCGATACGACACACGATGAGCGTCCGAAAACAGCAGTCTGAGCGTTGCAGAGGGCGCATGAGGGGAACTTGGGGACATGTCCGCCACACCAGGCACAAGGACCATCAGCAAAACACCAGGGCAGCCGCCCGAAACCGGGAAAGCGCCGGACGGGAAAGGCACGGGGCAACCGCCCGGGGCCGCCAACCACAAGGTCACCCCGTGGGTGTTCTGGCCCGCAGCGGCCATCATCTTCCTGTTTGTCCTGTTCGCCACGATCTTCCCTGCGGCCGCCACGGATCTGTTCGGCACCATCCAGGGCAACGTCATCAAGTGGTTTGGCTGGTACTACGTGGCGGCCATTGCCGTGTTCGTGGCGTTTGCCCTGTGGATCGGCCTGAGCCGGTATGGCGACATCAAGCTGGGCAAGGATGAGGACGAACCCGAGTTCTCTGTCATGTCCTGGTTCGCGCTCCTGTTCGCTGCCGGGATGGGCATTGGGCTGGTCTTCTTCGGGGTGGCGGAGCCGCTGAACCATTTCGCCTCCCCACGCCCGGGCCTGGAGGGCTCGCCGCTGGTCCTCGCGCAGCAGGCAATGACGCAGACGTATCTGCACTGGGGCCTGCATGCCTGGGCCATCTACGTGGTTGTGGGTGTGTCTATCGCTTATACGGTGCACCGGCGGAACCGTCCCATCTCCATCCGCTGGACGCTTGAGCCCTTGCTGGGCCGGCGGCGGGTGGCCGGCGCCTGGGGCAACGTGATCGATGTTGTGGCCCTGGTGGGCACGCTCTTCGGCGTTGCCACCTCGCTGGGCCTTGGCGTCCTGCAGATCTCGTCCGGCCTGGAGCAGGCCAACATCGCCGAGGCCACCACCATGACGCAGATCGGCCTGATCCTCTGCATCATCACGCTGACCATCATTTCGGTGGTGTCCGGGGTGGGCAAGGGCATGAAGTGGCTCTCCAACATCAACCTGATCCTGGCCGGGCTGCTGATGCTGGTGGTGCTGTTCGCCGGCCCCACGCTGTTCCTGCTGCGTGAGTTCGTGCAGTCGATCGGCCACTACCTGCAGAACGTCCTGGGACTGACGTTCAACACTATGGCCTTCTCCGGCGCCGAGGGTGAAGCCTGGCAGGCGGCGTGGACCACGTTCTACTGGGGCTGGTGGATTTCCTGGGCACCCTTCGTGGGGATCTTCATTGCCCGCATCTCCAAGGGACGCACGGTCCGGCAGTTCGTGGCCGGCGTGCTCCTGGTGCCCACCACCGTGGGCTTCCTGTGGTTCTCGGTGCTGGGCGGCTCAGCCATCCACCGTGAACTGTTCGGCTCCGGAGGGCTGGTCAGCAGCGACGGCACCGTGGATACCGAGGGAGCGCTCTTCACCCTCCTGGGCAGCCTTCCGGGCGGCGGCGCCCTCACGGTGGGCGCCATCCTGCTGATCGCTATCTTCTTCATTACCTCGGCAGATTCCGGTGCGCTGGTGATGGGCATGATTTCCACCGGCGGCGAAGTGGAACCGCGGAACTGGCTGCGCATCTTCTGGGCCCTGGCCTCCGCTGCCGCCGCCATCGCCCTGCTGCTCGCCAACGGCCTCGAAGCCATCCAGACAGCCGCGATCCTGACGGCAGTGCCGTTCAGTGTGGTCATCATCCTCATGTGCATCTCCACGGCCAAGGCCTTCCATCTGGAGCACGCCACCCTGATGCGGGCACAGCGGAAGCTCGCCCGGGACCAGATGACCGCCCACGTCACGGAGCACGTCACCGAGCATGTGCAGGAGACCATGGCCGACTCGGTCCAGGAGCATTACCAGGAGCACCTGGCGGACCAGGTCCAGGACCACATCAGCGAAGCCGTGGAGGCCCAGCTGAGCGAGCGGGCGGCCACAGAGGCTTCCGCGGCCGATGCACCGGACCGCGAATCCGCCGCCGGGCGCCGCAAACCCTAGCCGGACTCCGGCAAGCAGCAGGACTGGAAGCGTACGACGACGGGTGCCCGCCCGGCGTCGTACGCTTCCTTTGTGGTGCGTGGGTCCGCAGCCCGCAACGGACACTGCTTCGCGGCTCCGGCTAGGATCGCGGCATGGGGTCAGCGGAGGAATTGTTCGAGGGAGAGCCAACAGGATTGCCGGAGCCCATGGCACGCGGCAGTGCAACCTACCAGCTGGCGTCGGACCCGGCTCCGCCTGTGAGGCACCTTGGTGGTTACGAGCGCTTCGTTGAGTTTTGCGAAACCCAGGGCGTCGGGGCCGGGGAGCTGGCCGCGGATCCCGCCAGGCTCGTGCGGTTCCTGCGCAACGCCGGCCAGGACATCGCGGCGGACGCTGCCCTCAAGCATGCGGCTGGAGTCTTTGCGGGCAACACCCTGGCCCGGGCCAGGCCGGACGCGGAATGGACAGCGTACGAGGGCGCGCCCGCCTTGGTGGGGACCGAGGACCTGCGATTCGACGTTGACCGCCTGCTCCAAGCCCTGCGCGAAGTGGACGAGGCAGCGCTCCAGGGGTTCATCGCCAAGGTGTCCGAGTGGTCCGGGGACCAGCCCGATCCGCCGATGAAGCAGCCGCAGCCGAAGTCCCTGCCAGCAGCCCGCGCCTATGTCCGGCCCACACTGCCGGAGGATACGTACTACGCGGAAGACGGCACTGCCATCCCCTACGGCCGGAGGTGGGGCGATGGACCACCTGACCCGGATTCGTACAGTGTGGACCGCCACACCGAGAGGTTCGCGGGGCTGCACCTGGTGGCCCGCGCCCTCATCGATCACCTGGTGGCCGTGTACGACGTGGAGGTCCGCGAGGACAACGCGGTGGCTGCCGACCTGCTGGTGGACGTCCGGGACGTGGTGGCCCCCATCAGGCTCACCCCGCGGGCTTCCGGCGCAGCCCCGCTGACATTTGTGCTGACCGGCTACCCGGGAGTTGTGGTCCACGCCGGGGTGCTGCACAGCTTCCCTTTTCCCGTGTGTGGCTGCGATGCGTGCGACGAGACCGTCCTGACCGAGGCCGACAGACTGGAGCGGCTGGTTCTCAGCGTGGCGGCCGGCGGATATGCGGAACGCTACCCGGTGGGACGCCGGCAATGGCGGGAATATGCACTGACAGCGTTCGACGGATCCGGCGCCGAAAGCGGCAAAGGCGAGCCCGGCCCCATCGACGAAGCCATACTCCACAAGGCGGAAATCCGGCTCAGGGACGTACAGGGCGGCTGGGCTCCCTGGCCGCTGCGGCAGCGCTGAGGACCGGGGCAAGGCACTGACGGAAGCGTACGACGGCGGGCGCCCACCCGGCGTCGTCCGCTTCCGTTCTGGTGCGTGGGGCCGCAGCCCGCAAACGGCGCACCGCTACACTGGCGGATACCAGCCATCACAGGGGGAAGTGCAGTGCTGAACAATTTTCGCGAGGCAGCGGAGGCCAGGCGGGCAACACAGGGGCGCCGGCTGTACGGCTACGTCTCCGCGGCCATCATTGTCGTTTTGATCCTGGCGGTCATTTTCTGGAGCCTGCCTCTGTGGCTGTTCATCGTCATCGTGGTGGCCGGGATTGCGCTGGACATCGTGCTGCTCCGCAAATGGGTCGCAGAGGACCTTCTCAGCAAGTCCAGAGCCGGGCAGTAGCGCCAGGGTCTTGCTGACCGGGAAGCACCCGGCCCGGAACGCAGCGTCACACAACGTGACGGCACCTGTATCCGGCCGGGCAACGCCCTACCCTTGACAGGTGACTTTGACTACGATGCGCACCGCCGCCGCGAGCTCCCTCGCCGCCGCCGGTCTCCTGTTGACCCTTGCCGCCTGTTCCACGCCGGCCGCCACCCAGCCCTCCTCTTCCGCCCCCGTCTCCTCCGCGAGCGCATCCGCCAGCGCCGATGCCGGCCCCTGCACCGGTGTGAAGGTCATTGTCGATTCCGGTTCGCTGGACCAGGCCGCCGCGGACACCTCCGTCTGCGTGGACGCGGACGGACCCACCCTGGCCTCGGACGTGCTGGGCAAAGCTGACGTGAAGATCGAAGGCACCGCCAAGTACCCCACGAGCTTCGCCTGCCGCGTCAACGGTGTGCCCGCTGCGGACTTCGACATCAAGCACAAGGGCGGAACTGTCCGCGAAGCGTGCGATGACAAAAACACCGTGTCCTACTGGGCCCTTTGGGTGAAGCCCGCCGCCGGCACGTGGGGCTACGCGCAGGAAGGCTTGGACAGCCTCAAGCTCAACCCGGGCGAAAGCCTTGAACTGCTCTACACGGTGGACAACGAACCGGCGGCCCCCGCGGCATGACCTTCCGACCCGCGCCGTTACGCGCAGCGGCGGTTCTCGCCGTTGTGTTTATCGCGGCGCGGGTCATCTACCGCGTTCTCTTCAACGGGGCGGGCCTCGGTGCGCCGCTCCTGCTGGACCTGCCCCCGCTGCGGCTGCCGGCCCCTTATGCCCATGTGGTCCTCCTCGGCCCGGTCTCGGCGCCGGGGGTGTGGGCGGCAGCTGTTTCAGCCCTCCCCATTGCCGCGACCATCCTCGCGTTCGGCCTGCTGAACGCCTGGGTGGACGTGGCCCGCGGCTTCGTCCACCTGGCCCGCAGCGGCCCCCTGCAGGGCATTGCCCGCATGCTGGTGGTGGCGTGGTCCGCGCTCCCTGCGCTTGCCGACGCCGTCACTTCCGTGCGCCTGGCGTTCCGGTTGCGGGGCGAACGGTTCGGTCCGCGCGCCCTGGTGCCGATACTGGAGCGGACGCTGGAGCACGCCGGCCGGGTTGCCGCCGCCCTGGAGCTGCGCGGCTTCGGCAGCAGGGGTACGCCCGGTTCCCTTGACGACGACGGCGGCCCGCTTCAGGTGCGCGGCGCCCGGTTCCGCGTTGGCCGGACGCAGCTCCGCGTCGCCGAGTTCACGCCGTCGTCCGGGACGGTGTCGGTGATGACCGGGCCTACCGGTTCCGGCAAGTCCACCATCCTGCGGGGCATTGCCGGGCTGCTGTCCCATGTTGACGGCGGTGAGGTGGCCGGGACGGTGCGCGTTGGCGGGCTGGACCGGGTGTCGACGCCGCCGCGGGAGACCGCCGGGGTGGTTGGGGTGGTCCTGCAGAACCCCCGGGCCGCGTTCGCCACCACCCGGGTCCGTGACGAGATCGCCCTGGCCCTGGACCTCCGCGGTGTGGCAGCGGCCGATTCCAAGGCCCGCGTGCAGGAAGTGGCGGACCGCATCGGCGTTTCGGCATTGCTGGACCGGACCATCAGCACGCTCTCCGCGGGCGAGGCGACGCTGGTGGCCATCGCCGCCTCGGTGGTGGAGCAGCCGGCGCTGCTCCTGGTGGACGAGCCCCTGGCCGACCTCGACACCACAGCACGCGCCCGCGTCATTGCCGTGCTCCACGCTCTCGCCCGCGACGCCGGTGTCTGCGTCATCGTGGCGGAGCACCGGGCGGAAGCGCTGGTCCCCGTTGCCGATTCGTGGTGGACCATCCGCGACGGCGCACTGGTGCCGGGGGTGGCTCCGGCTGCTGCTGCGCCCGCCCCCGTGGTGGCCGCCGTCGTTCCCGGCCCGGATGGCGCGGCCGTACTGGCCGCGGAGAACCTCGCCGTGCACCGCGACGGCAAGCCGTTGGTACGGGACGCGTCGTTGACCCTGCACCGCGGCGAAGTGGTGGCGCTGGTGGGCCCAAACGGCGCCGGGAAGTCCTCCGTCCTGGTGGCGCTGGCGCTCAGCGAAGTCAAAGGTGCCCGGGGCAAGGCCTGCAAGGGAACAATCCGGAGGGGAACAGCCGACGGCGGCAGGGTGGCCCTGGTGCCGGACGCCTCGGACGACCTCTTCACCAGGGACACCGTGGCCGGCGAACTCAAGGCCGCCGAGCGGCGCCTGGCCCGCCGGAAGAACACGGCACCGCTGCCGCCTGGCTACGCCGCTGAGCATCTCGCCCGGTTGCGCGGGAATGGCGGCATGCCGATCGGGCACGAGCATCCCCGGGACCTTTCCGCCGGTGAACGCAGGATCCTCGCCATCGCGCTGCAGACCCTGGACCGGCCCCAGGTCCTCCTCATCGACGAGCCCACCCGCGGGCTCGACCCGGCAGCCCGTTCTGCAGTGGCGGCGGCGTTGCGTGCTGCGGCCGACGACGGCGCATCAGTCCTGATTGCCACCCACGATCACTCCTTCGCCCACGGCCTCGGCGCCCGCATCCTGCCGATGCGTGACGGCGTGGTGCCCGCGGTTGCGTTGGCGCCCGCGGAATCCGCGGCTCCTGTCCCTGCCACCGCGGCCCGACCGCTCACGGTTCCCCGTTTCCTCGACAGGCTGCCGGACGTCCCGGCCCGGCAGAAGTCGCACCGCCTCCGGATGCCACGGCCTGTTGAGCTCGCCGTCCTCGCAGGCGCGAACCTGCTGGCACTCGGTGCTTTCTGCTGGCCCCTGCTGGCCGCGGCCCTCCCGGCGGATGCCGCCGCAGCCCTCCCCTACGCGGCCCTGGCCATCGCACCCGTGGCGGCTGTCGCCGTCGTGGTTCTGCTGGACGGATCGGTGCGCTCGGCGCACACCGTGGCACTCCTCGGTGTGCTCGCAGCGGTGGGGTCGGCGGTGCGGGTGGCGAGCACCGGCGTCGGGGGCGTGGAGGCGGTGTTCATCCTGCTGGTCCTGGCCGGCCGGGCGTTCGGGGCCCGGTTCGGCCTGCTGCTGGGTGCCGCGACCATCGCGTTGTCGAGTGCGCTGTGGGGCGGGATTGGGCCGTGGACGCCGTTCCAGGTTTTCGCGTGTGCGTGGGTGGGCGCCGGGGCGGGACTGCTCCCCAGGAAGGTGCGCGGGAAGGCCGAACTGTGGATGCTGTGCGGGTACGGGATTGTGGCGTCGTACCTGTTCGGGCTGCTGACCAACCTGTGGTTCTGGCCCTTCGCCGTGGGTGCCGGCACCGGCATCTCGTACGTGCCGGGGGCGCCGCTGGGCACCAACCTGAGCAGCTTCCTGCTGTACTCGCTCCTGACCTCGACGGCGGGGTGGGACACCCTGCGGGCCGTAACCACCGTCGTCGGGATCGTCGTGGTGGGCCGGGCGATCCTCGCGGCTCTGCGTCGGGTGAAGCCGGTCTCCGGCGGAATTTCGAAAGACCGCGCCCGAGAGGTCCAGTCACCTGAGTCATCATCGAATGGGACCCGCCACCAGCTCACGTCCTAGGGTTTTGCTGAGCTATTGAGACGTCAAACAAAACCCCCTATTTACGGTCCAGAAAAATAGGGGGGTCTTGCTACGGAAATTGTTCTTTGCGCGGATTAGCTTTTAGGTAGTCGTCTTCCGCGGCTGCCCGCCGAGCGTTAGGACCAAATTCAATGAAGACCAGAAAGCTTCTAGCCCCGGCAATTCTTCCAAATATCACTGCTGTTTCCCTGTCCGCGCTGTTGCTCGCCGGATGTACTGCGCCTGTCGCGTCACCGCCTCGGGAAAGTTCACCAACAACATCTGCCACGGTGACGCAACAACCGTCACCGACCAGCCCCGCCCCGAGTCCTTCGCCGACGACTGCACTGCCCACGTCATCGGAGCGGGCGGCGCCGGCGTCCTGGCCGGAGGTGGTGGCCGAAGTGCAGTCCGGGGTGGGACAACTGAGCGTCACAGGCTGCGCCGTGAACTCCACCGGCACCGGCTTTCTGGTTGCTCCCGATCTTGTGGTCACTGCGGCCCACGTCGTTGACGATGCTGCAGCCATCAGCATCGACTTTGGCGGCACCTCGGTCGGCGGCGTGATCTTGGGGTTCAATGAACTTGCAGACCTGGCACTAATACGCCTGGAGTCTAAAGCGGCAGGCCATCAGTTCCAGTTTCAATCCTCGGAGCCACCAATTGGAACCGAAGTTGCCGCCCTCGGCTTTCCTCAGAGAGAGTCGTTAACCCTTACCAGGGGTGTTGTAAGCGGGCTGAACCGCGATATCAACTTCGGGAGCGGAGTTATCGGCAACATGCTGCAAACTGACACCGCAATCAATCCAGGAAACAGCGGTGGACCGCTGCTCAACATGGAAGGGAAAGTCACTGGAGTAGTAAGCGCAACCCGGAAGGACTCGGAAGGCATGGCCTACGCAGTCACCGCACCTAGAGTTACTGAAGCGGTATCAGAATGGCAAAAACGGGGAGTACCGATGGCACCCGTTGATTGCGGGGAGGCTCCCGCGCCAAATTCCGGGATATTCCCCATGAAAGTCAGTTCGAACCATGATCAGGCCAACAACATCGGCCAGGCTTTGTTGCTGCACGGCCAAGGCATCAACCGCGGCGCTTACTCTGCAGCTTTCAAACAATTCACACCGGAGTTGGGGGCAAGTTTCGGTGGCGAGGCAAAGTGGAGTGAAGGACTCGGCTCGTCTTACTGGACGAAGCTCGAGGTAGTCAACGTGACAGGAGCAGGAGATTCCCTGGAAGCTAACGTTCTTTTGCAGACACGACAGGACGCCGGACATGGAGTCGATGGACAAACCTGTTCCAATTGGCGAATCACCTACACCATCGTGTGGGACGGAGCAGCTTGGCGCATAGCGGGAACTTCCTTGCCTCACGGCAAGCCCCTGCCCTGCAACTAGGACTGCCGCTCTCGGGAATCACTAAGGCGCCGGGGCAGCGGTGGCAGCTTGGGAAAGCTGCAGCGCGCACAAATAAGCGGACGACGGCGGGTGGGCACCCGCCGTCGTCCGCTTATTTAGCTCTGTCGCTAAAGGTCAGGCGTGAGTTTTCCGTTTCAGCCAGCCCCATACGGCCGTGGCGACGAACAGGACCAGGCCGATGATGGCCAGCCACAGCAGTCCCTTCACCACGAATCCGAGGACGGAGAGGACAAGCCAGATAATAAGCAATGTGATGATAATTCCCATACGGGAAGCTTAGGCCCTCTGAGCTGCGGAAACGGGCACCAACTCACACCTTGAAGTACTTGGCCTCCGGGTGGTGGAACCGCGTCAGTACGTAATGGGTTGGATCGAAACAGCCTTGAAGGTCATAGTGGGAGGATCCTTAGGATTCGTTGTTTCCCGTGGACAGTCTGGGAGTGGACGCCGCCCGACGAAGGGTCAGTGAGAATGTGATCGAAGCAGCTGCTGCGGTAATCGGCCGGAACAACGTGACCATATCCGGGCGGGATGATGGGCCCGTGATGATGTTTGCCCACGGTTTTGGCTGCGATCAGGCGATGTGGCGGAAGCTCCTGCCCTATTTCGCTGATCATTACCGGCTGGTGCTTTTCGACCATGTGGGTGCAGGACACTCGGATATCAGCGCCTATGACTGGGAGAAGTACGGGTCCCTCAACGGGTACGCGTCGGACCTGCTGGAAATCTGCGCCGCCCTTGAGCTGGAGGACGTCATCCTGGTGGGCCACAGTGTCAGCACGATGATCGCCGTGTCCGCCGCCGTGCAGGACCCCAACCGTTTCTCCCACCTGGTCCTGCTTGCTCCTTCACCCCGTCATACGGATGACCCGTACGACGGTTACGTGGGCGGGTTCTCGCGGGAAGACATCGAGGGCCTGCTGGCATCCCTGGACAGCAACTATTTCGCCTGGGCCGCAGCCTTGGCACCCATGGTCATGGGCAACCCGCAGGAGCCGGACTTGGCGGAGGACCTGCGGGCCAGTTTCTGCCGAACAGATCCGACCATCGCACGGCATTTCGCCGGGGTAACCTTTTTCTCCGATACCCGGCCTGCACTGAGAAAGGTGCGCACCAGCTGCCTGATTCTGCAGTGCTCCGAGGATCGGCTTGCCCCGCCGGAAGTGGGCGCCTACCTGCACAAGAATCTGGAACACAGCACCCTGGTGCAGCTTCAGGCCACCGGGCACTGCCCCCACCTCAGCGCTCCGGAGGAAACGGCCCGGGCGATTCTGCAGTACCTCGACACCCGCTCGTGACAGGCGAGCTGCAGGACCCGGGTTCAGGCCAGTTTGGTTACCTGGTAGGTGTGGCCGGCGGCACGGAGCCGCTGTATGAGCACGTTGCCGAGTGCAGTGGCCGGTGTCAGCGACCCTTTAGCGGCGGGCAGCCTGTCACCGTCGAGGGCAAGAGCAAGTGCACTCTCTCCTGCCATGACGGCGGTGGCGGCATAGCCGGGATCACCGGGGCCAGCAGCAATGGCCTGGTAGCGCTGGCCGGACTCGGTCCGGGCGGTCACCTGCGAGTGGAACCAGCCCGCGCGCTGCGTGCCGGTGCTCGGGCCCGCACCTGGTGCCGGAAGAAAGCGGTCGAGCACTTTCCGGCTGGGTGGGAACGCCATCGCGCCCATGAATGACCGGAGCCCGAGTGCCATTGCCCTGGCGGTGACCGCTCCTGCCGGTCCGGGTGCCACCCCCATCACCTCGCCGTACTGAAGGGAGCGGCCGTAGGCCCAGTCCTGCAGTGCGTTGCTGCGGCGCACTATCCGGGTGTTGAACGGGGCCATGATGAAAGGCGCAGTCCAGGTGCCGTCATCGGAACGGTGCACGGGACCGGCGTCAGGCGGCTGTGGTGTCGTGGGCTCCCGTGTACGGTCGGGGCTCAGGGCGTAGGGGTCCGCAACCAGTGACCTCAGGGCGGTGTTTGATCGCATTGCGTCGAGCTGCCCGCGCATCGATTCGAGCGTGCCTCCGCTGATGCCGGCCTTGGCCGTCGCAACGAGCTGGACCTCGGCTAAACCGCCAGCGGCATCGGCTTCTGCCGCCTGATGAAGCAGCAGCACGGCGAGGTCGGACGGCACGGAGTCGTAGCCGCAGGAGTGCACCATCCGGGCCCCGTTCATCTTGGCCAGATCGTCGTAGCGGTCGATCGCCTCCCGGATGAAGGACACCTCACCGGCAAGGTCGGCGTAGTGGGTGCCGGCCCGGGCGCAAGCCTCGACGACGGGCAGTCCGTGTTTCGCGTATGGACCGACGGTGGTGAAGAGCACGCGGGTGGTCGCAGCCATGGCGGCGATTGAGTCCGCGTCCGCGGAGTCGGCTTCGATGAGGGCCCATCCGTGCGCCGCGGCCGGCAACTGCGACCGAACCGCCTCGAGCCTGGACGTGGACCGGCCCGCGAGTCCGACCCTCATACCGGCCGGTGCATGCTCGGCGATGTAGGCGGCGATCAGTCTGCCAACGAAACCCGTCGCTCCGTAGAGAACGAGGTCATGTTCCCGAGATGAGGTGTCCATGACTGCAGCCTCTCACAGCGGCGTTGCTCTTACACCAGCGAAACCGTCGTGACGAGCCCTCGTTGATGGATGTGTTTCAGGCACCTGCGTACTGAGCGGGGGCGTTGGCTTCAACCGCAGCGTTCAGTTCCTGAAGGGTCGGTGGGTTCGCTCCCGGGCGCTGCACGGTGATGGCCGCTGCTGCAGCTGCGGTGTGCCCAAGCTGCTCCAGGACAGCCGGGGCGAAGCCTTCGGTTCCCCGGGTCAGGAACCCGAGGATCAGGGCTGACATGTAGGAGTCGCCGGCGCCGATGGTATCTGCGACTGTCGTTTTCACGGCAGGGATGCTGATGGTGGCAGCAGCTGTGGTGAATTGCGATCCTTCGGCGCCTTTAGTAATGACCGTCAACCGTGTGCCCAGTCCGAGGATGTGCGCTGCGGTTTCGTCCAGACTTTTCCGGGGGTACAGCCACTGGGCATCCTCATCGCTGAGCTTGACCACGTCCGTGAAGGCAACGAGCTCTTCGAAAATGGCTTTCGCTTCCGAGTGACTTCCCAGCAGCGCCGGCCGGATGTTGGGGTCGTAGGTAATCATGCAGTGCCGGTGGGCCCGTTCCAGCAGGGATTTCACTGCGGTGGCACCCGGGCTCAGGAAAGTGGCGATGGATCCGGTGTGCAGGATTTTGGGGAAGTAAGCGGGCGGGGTGGGGGCCAGGTCCCAGGAGATGTCGAATTCGTACGTGGCGGAGCCGTCCGAAGCGAGGGTGGCTGTTGCCGACGGCGTCCGCGTGAGGGATTTTGAACCGGGCAGGAGTGTGACTCCCGCGCTGCGGAGATGGTCTTCGATGGCGGTCCCCCGGGCGTCCGGGGCGATGGCCGTGAGCAGACCTGTGGTTACGCCGAGGCGGCCGAGTCCGTAGGCGACGTTCGCCGGCGATCCGCCCGGGTGTTCCACCTGGCCATTTGAGGTTGTGACCACGTCGATCAACGCTTCGCCTACGACAGTAACGTCAAGTGTCGAGTGAATGTCCTGCCGGGCTGTTGTGAGGTAATCCATGGTCTGTCTCTCGTGTGGAGCTTATGGTGTGGGGCTGTTCAAGCGACGCCAGTCCGCGGACCGGTGATCTGGTCCGCGGACTGACGTCGGGGGCAATCAGTTGGTCAGGCGGTGGCTGCGCCGGTCATGATGGCCACTGCATCGGTCATATTGTGGGACTGCGGGGTGATGGTAGCCGCGCATTTGCCGAGCCGCTGGATGTGGATCCGGTCTGCCACGTCGAACACGTGGGGCATGTTGTGGCTGATCAGGATGACGGGCAGGCCGCGGTCCCGGAGGTCCCGGACCAGCTGCAGGACCTGGTTGGATTCGCGCACGCCGAGCGCCGCCGTCGGCTCATCCAGCACGACAACCTTTGAACCGAACGCCGCTGCCCGGGCCACGGCAACGGCCTGGCGCTGGCCGCCGGAGAGGTTCTCGACAGGGACTGTGACGTCCTGGAGCGTGGAGATGCCGAGCCGCGTGAGCTCGTCCTTGGCTTTGCGGCGCATTCCCTTCGTGTCCAGGACGCGGAAGAGCTTGCCCAGCGGACCGGGGACCCGCTCTTCCCGGCCGAGGAACAGGTTCGACGCGACATCGAGTGCCGGCGAGACCGCCAGGTTCTGATAGACGGTTTCGATGCCGTGCACCCTGGCGTCCTGCGGCCGCTTGAAGTGCACCGGCTGGCCTGAGACGAAGAGCTCGCCGGAATCAGGAACTTCTGCTCCCGTGAGGCATTTGATCAGGGTTGATTTGCCTGCCCCGTTGTCGCCGATGACTGCCAGGACTTCGCCCGGATACAGGTCGAGGCTGACACCGTCCAGGCCAACAACGCGGCCGAAGGTCTTGACCAGGTTCCTCGCTGACAGGATGGGTTCGCGGGTCGCGGTGTGGGAGGCTGCTGATTCTGTCATGGTCATGACTTGACCTTTCGGATCCACTGGTCGATGGACACAGCGAGGATGATCAGGACACCGACGGCGAGGGTCTGGTACAGAACGTCCAGGCCTGCGAGGGAGAGTCCGTTGCGGAAGACGCCGACGATCAGGGCGCCGAGGAGTGTTCCCCAGACGGAGCCGCGGCCACCGAAGAGGCTGGTTCCGCCGATGACGACGGCGGTGATGGAGTCGAGGTTCAGGTCCATGCCGGCGTTGGGGCTGGCTGCGTTGGTGCGGCCGATCTGGATCCAGGCGCCGATGGCCAGGACGGCCCCGGCGGCGAGGTAGACGCTCATGAGGACTTTGTTCACGGCGATGCCGGCCAGGCGGGCGGCTTCCTTGTCATCGCCCACGGCGTAGACGTGCCGGCCCCAGGCGGTCTTGCCGAGGATGAAGGCGATGGCGATGTAGAGCAGGAGCATCACGACGACGCCGGTGGAGATCCTGACGCCGCCCACCGGGAAGGTGGTTCCGGTCCAGGTCAGCAGGCCCGGCATTGCCGAGCCACGCACTGTAGCCCCGTTGGAGTACAGCAGTGTCAGGGCGATGAAGATGTTCAGGGTACCGAGGGTGACGATGAACGGCGGGAGCCGGAACCTGGTGACCAGGAATCCGTTCACCGCTCCGGCGGCGAGTCCCACCACCAGGCCCGCGAACAGGGCAACTGGCGCGGGGAGTCCGTTGTTGACGGCGAGCTGGGCCACCACCATGGAGGACAGGATCATCACGGCTCCGACGGACAGGTCAATCCCGGCCGTGAGGATGATGAGTGTCTGGGCAATGGCCAGGGTGCCGACGACGGAAACCTGCTGGGTAATCAGCGAGAGGTTTTCAACCCGCAGGAACCTGTCATTGAGCAGGCCGAACACCACCACCGCGATGAGAAGTACGAGGGCCGGGCTGAGGGCGGGGTAGCGGTGGAGGATGTTGCGTATCCGGCTGAGCGGGGTCTGGCGGTCAAGGAATTCCTCCGCCAGGTCGGCATGCCCGGCGCTGGGCGGGCCGGCGGTCTGTTGCTGGGTCACGATGGGTCCTGATCTTCGATGATGGTTTGCTGACGCGTAGCTGACGCGGAAGTGGTGCACCGGGGAGGCCGGAGCGGAGCGCGGCCTCCCCGGGCGCATGGCTGCAGGGTTCTACTTACCCCAGCAGATCTCGGACGCTTCGGTGGTGGTGATGCTCTTGATGCCGTCGGCCGGCTTGTCAGTGACGAGTTCGACGCCGGTGTTGTAGAAGTCCAGGCCGGGCGAGTTGGCAGGCTTGTTACCGGTCTTGGCCAGGTCCACGATGGCCTTCACGCCCAGTTCGGCCATCTTGACCGGGTACTGCTGGGCGGTGGCACCGATAACGCCGGACTTGACGTTGTTCACGCCCGTGCAGCCGCCATCAACCGAAACCACGAGCACGTCCTTCTCCTTGCCGGCTGACTTCAGTGCCTCGAAGGCGCCGGCGGCGGCGGGTTCGTTGATGGTGTAGACAACGTTGACATTCGGGTTCTTGGCGAGGAGGGTTTCCATCGCCGTGCGTCCGCCGTCCTCGGCGCCCTGGGAGGCCTGGCTGCCGACGATTTCGTACTCTCCGCCCTTGCCACCGGTGTACTTGCCGGTCTTGGCCTCGTCACCGTTCTTCTTCTTGTCAGCGGTGTCGATGCCCAGCCCGGTCAGGAAGCCCTGGTCCCGGTTGTAGTCCACCGAGACGACTTTGTCGTCGAAGAGGTCCAGCAGCGCGATGGTGGCCTTCTTGCCGTCCAACTGCGCGGCAGTCCACTTACCGATCAGCTCGCCGGCGGCGAAGTTGTCCGTCGCGAACGTGATGTCGGCGGCATCGGCGGGGTCCGGCGGAGTGTCCAGGGCGATGACGAACAGGCCTGCATCCTTCGCCTTCTTCAGGGCATCAACCACGGAAGGGCCGTTGGGCGTGATCAGGATCCCCTTATCCCCCTTGGAGATGGCGTTCTCGATCGCCTGGATCTGCGTTTCCTCATCGCCGTCGGCCTTGCCGGCTGCCAGCTTCAGGTCAACCCCGTCTGCTTCGGCGGCTTTCTTTGCACCGTCCTGCATGGAAACAAAGAACGGGTTGGTGGTGGTCTTCACGATCAGGGAGACGCCCACCTTCTCGTCAGCGGAACCTCCGCTGGCCGAGGGGCCACTGGAACTGCCGCCACAGGCAGAAAGAGTGACCGCTCCCAACGTCAGGACCGCTCCTGCCGCGAACAGGCGGGTGGCCATTGAACGAGGTGCTTTGGAACTCAACATTGAATCTCCTGGTGTTTGAGGCCCTAGCTGGCCTCGACAACGATGTCATACAGAGGTAATCAGGATCACAGGTTAGAGTCAATAGGAAATGAACGAGAAGGAGCGACTTTCTTGACAACGATGTCCGATCGTTACCAGCCACCCCTGTCTCCGACGCGACCCACGATGCGCCACGTGGCGGCACTCGCGGGCGTCGGAATCAAAACCGTTTCACGGGTAATCAACGACGAGGCCGGGGTATCTGAGGCCACCCGGCAAAAGGTGCTCGATGCCATCGCCCAGCTCAACTACCAGCTGGACGTCACAGCCGGTAGCCTCCGCCGGGCTGGCAGAAGGACCCTCTCTGTTGGCCTCCTGCTGCCCAGCGTCTCCAACCCGTTCAGCGGTGAGATACACCGGGCCATGGAGGATGCGCTTGGCGCCCGGGGAATAGCCGTTTTCGCCGCCAGCCTCGACGACGACCCCAAACGGGAGCAGGCCATCATCGCGGCCTTCCTGGGCAGGCGGGTGGACGGCCTTGTCCTGACGCCGATCGCAAAAAACCAGGCCTACATGATTCCTGAGCACTCCAGAAACCTGCCAATGGTTTTTATTGACCGTGAGCCGGTAGGCGTGGAGGCTGATGCCGTGGTCACTGACAACGCAGTGGGCGCGGGCAAAGCGGCCGCACATCTGCTGGCGCATGGGCACACCAAATTGGCCTACCTGGGCGACCGCACAGACATTCAGACCGCGCGGGAGCGCCGGCGGGGCTTCCTCGAGGAGATCGCCCGGGCAGGACTTCCCACCTCCGCACTGCCCGTCGTCGACGAGCTTCATGATGAGGAAGCAGCGAGGCGGGCGGCCCTTGAACTATTGAATTCCGAGGACCCTCCAACGGCAATCTTCTCCAGCCAGAACCTCGTCACCTTCGGAACGATGCGCGCGCTGAAGGAGCTGGGCGCACACAAGCGTGTGGCACTTGTCGGCTTTGACGACTTCACGCTGGCCGACATGATGGACCCCGGGGTCACTGTCATCGCCCAACACCCGGAGCGGATTGGCGTCAAATCCGCTGAACGGCTTCTGGCGAGAATCGACGGCGACGAACAACCTGCGCAGACCTACGTTGTCCCCTCCGAGCTCATCCAAAGGGGCTCCGGCGAAATCCGCCCGCCGGCATAACCCCCTCCCCCAAACGAGATAGACCTCTGCAAATCCCCCTGAAGAGAGAGATCATGACCAAAACCCTGTATGCCGAATTCACCGTCAAAGCCGGCAGTGAGGCCCGCGTTGCCGAAATGATGGTCGAACTGACCCGGCACGTCCGCAACGAACCAGGCAACGAACTGTTCCTTCCCTACACCCGCGAAGAGAATCCTCGGGAATACTTCGTCTTCGAGGTCTACCGGGATGAAGCCGCATTCCAGGAGCACATCACCGCCGACTACGGAGCCAGGTTCAACGAGGAATTGGCCAGTCACATCGAAGGTGACGGCTCGGAGCTGACCTGGCTGAACCCGGTCCTATAGCCAGTTGCAAACCGCGGCCTTAAGGTAGGCGCCGCCGAGGGCTTTCCCTTGAAGGCCGCACCTTCGCACGCCTCAGCCCCCGTCCTGCGGACGCGGGGCCAGTCGTCGTTCCCTCATCCCGGCGGCCTGTTCATACGCGAAAAAACCGGTCGCAAAATGACCGTTGACTTGTCTGATGGACATCTTTTAGAGTCCATCGCATCGATTGACAACGTTGTCTACTGACTGGACACGCGCGATGAAGGGCGACACAAGCAACATGAAACAATCCACCATGCGGAGCACGCGCAGCGTCTCTGCACTGACACTGGCCAGCCTCTCGCTCGCCACTGCATTGGCCGGTGCCATGCCTGCGTCCGCCGCTGAACTTGGGGATGAGCAGCACCGGCCGGCGATCCATTACACGCCGGAGAAGAACTGGATGAACGACCCCAACGGGCTCGTTTTCTACAAGGGCGTCTACCACATGTACTACCAGCACAACCCCTCAGGTAACACCTGGGGGAACATGTCCTGGGGCCACGCCACATCCAAGGACCTGGTCCACTGGGAAGAGCAGCCGCTGGCCATCCCCACCGATGCCCAGGAGGACGTCTTCTCCGGCAGCATCGTCGTCGACAAAAACAACACGTCCGGTTTGGGCACTAAAAAGAATCCCCCGTTGATCGCGATCTACACCAGCGCCTACAAGGACCCGTCCCCGCACCGGGGCCTGCAGGCCCAGTCCCTGGCCTACAGCCTTGACGACGGCCAGACCTGGACCAAGTACGACGGCAATCCGGTGCTGAGCCGGAACTCAGCCAACTTCCGTGACCCGAAGGTCTTCTGGTACGACAAGCCCGGCGGTGGCGGCTACTGGGTCATGACCGCCGTAGAATCGCAGGAGCACAAGGTTGTCCTCTACAAGTCCGACAACCTCAAGGACTGGACCGCGCTGAGCGAATTCGGGCCCGCCAACGCCACCGGCGGGCAGTGGGAATGCCCCGATCTGTTCCCCTTAGCTGTTGATGGCGACCCGAACAACGTCAAATGGGTCATGATTGTCAGCATCAACCCCGGTGGTGTCGCTGGAGGCTCCGCCGTCCAGTACTTCGTGGGCAACTTCGACGGCACCACGTTCACCTCCGAGACCACCAAACCGGCCGTTGCCCCGCCGGCCGGCACCGTCCTGGCCGGATTCAACGACGGAACCTTCAACGGCTGGACGGTGAACAACGAACCGGGCAACTGGAAGAACGGCCCCTTCGGTGACGCCCCGGCGACCGGTTCGATTTCCGGCCAGAGCCCCGTGACCGGATTCGGCGGCAGCGGACTGATCAACTCCTTCAATGACGGGGACTGGCCGCTCGGTTCCATGCAGTCGCCCACATTCACCGTCACAGACGACTACCTGAACTTCCTGGTGGGCGGCGGCAAGCACCCCCACGTCTCCGACAAGCTGGACAACAACCCGCCGGAAGGAGAGCTCAAGTTTGACGGCTTCGAAGTTCCTGACGGGACGACGCTGGCCGCAGCAGGCTGGACCGGAACAGGAGACCTGACCCCCAATTACCAGCCGGCCACCAGCGGCGGGGACTATTACATCGGCGCCAAACGGATCAACACGTTTGAAACCGGCACCGTACCCGGTGATGACCGCCAAGGCACCCTGACATCACCCGAGTTCCCCCTCACGAAGAACTTCATGAGCATGTTAGTGGGAGGCGGCAACCGCTCCGCCGACTCCGGACAGACCCTCGCCGTCCAGCTGCTCATCAATGGCAACGTGGTCCGCTCCCTGGCCGGCGACAATGCGGGCTTGCTGAACTGGAAAGGCTGGGACGTCTCCGAATTCGCCGGGCAAAACGCCCAGCTGCGGATCGTTGACCAAGCTACCGGCGGGTGGGGACACCTGACCCTTGACCACGTCATGCTCACCGACACCGCAGCTGTGCCCAGGTCCGATGAAGAAACGGTGAACCTGGTAGTCGACGGACAGGTGGTCCGTACTGCCACCGGCAACGACAGTGAATCCCTTGACTGGGCATCATGGGACGTCAAGGAATTCGTTGGCCGGCAGGCACACATCAAGGTTGTGGACAACAACCGGTTCGGCTGGGGACACATACTCGCGGATGAATTCACTGCGAGCCCCACCCCAGCGAAATCCCGCTTGGAGGCCTATGACTGGCTTGATTACGGACGGGACTACTACGCCGCCGTATCCTTCGCCAACATGCCCGACGACAAGCGGATCATGCTGGGCTGGATGAGCAACTGGGACTACGCAAACAACATCCCAACCAACCCCTGGCGCAGCGCCATGGCCCTCCCCCGCGAAGTAAAACTCACCCAAACCCCTGACGGCCCCCGCCTTACCCAAAGCGCCGTAAAGCAGGTGGAGAAACTGGGAGGGAAAGCCGCCTACAAGGACAAGAAGGGCGGACCGGTCTCCGCAGGAACGCACCCGCTGCCGGCACAGTCGGCAGGGCAGGTGCAGCAGGTGGACATCACCTTCGACCCCGGAACCGCAACAAAATCCGGCATCACCGTCCTCGGCGACGGCACCTCATCCACCGTCATCGGCTACGACGCCACAACCGGCAAGATGTTCGTTGACCGCAGAAACTCAGGCAACACAGCATTCCACCCGGCGTTCGCCTCCATCGAGGACGCCCCCGTCACGCCGGACAAGAACGGCACCATCACCATGCGGATCTACCTCGACCACTCCTCCGTTGAGGTGTTCGTGCAGAACGGCCTGAAGACCATCACCGACCAGGTGTTCCCGAACCCGGGAGCCGACAGGATGGCCCTCTTCGCCGAAGGCGGGACCGCCCAGCTCAAATCACTCACCGTGACACCGCTGGACAAGGCAATGTTCCTTCCCGAAAAGAAATAACACACCGGTAGGGCCAGCTCCCCCGCGAGCTGGAGCTGAAGGGATTGGGTTCGGTATTAAACCGGGCCCAGTCCCTTCAGCTTTTCAGCTGTAACAGCCTTAGTCGTCAGTTCCTGTTCCGCAGGCTGAAGATCCGGCCCAACTCACACCTTGAAGTACTTGGCCTCCGGGTGGTGGAACACGAACGCGTCGGTGGACTGTTCCGGGTGCAGCATCAGCTCGTCGCTGAGGATCACGCCCATCCTCTCGGGCTTGAGGAGCTCCACCACCTTGCGGCGGTCCTCCATGTCCGGGCAGGCCGGGTAGCCCAGCGAGAACCGGGCGCCGCGGTAGTCCAGCTTGAACAGGCCCGCCTTGTCCTTGGGCTCCTCTGCGGCGAAGCCCAGCTCCTTGCGGATCCGGGAGTGCCAGAACTCGGCCAGGGATTCGGTGAGCTGCATGACCAGGCCGTTGAGCTCGTAGTAGTCGCGGTACTGGTTGGCGGCGAACATCTTGGAGGTGAACTCCTCGATCTTCGAACCGGCGGTGACCAGCTGCACCGGCAGCACGTCGATCTGGCCCGACTCACGGGAGCGCACAAAGTCAGCCAGGCAGAGGTGCCGGTCGCGGCGCTGGCGCGGGAAGTTGAAGCGCAAGCGCTCGGTGCCGATGAGGCCGCCTGAACCGCCGTCCGGGGCGAGCAGGCCCGCGGTGCCCAGGACGCCGTCGCGGTCTTCGCCGTGGTGCAGCACCACCACGTCCTCGCCTTCGGTGACCACCGGGAAGTAGCCGTACGCCACCGAAGCGTCCAGCATGCCCTCGCCGAGGATGCGGTCCAGCCAGTAGCGCAGGCGAGGCCGGCCCTCGCGTTCCACGAGTTCCTCATAGGAGGCGCCGTCCTCGCCGCGGCCGGGCTTGAGGCCCCACTGGCCCATGAAGGTGGCGCGTTCGTCGAGGAAGCTGGCGTAGTCGTTCAGGGCCACGCCGCGCACAATGCGGGTGCCCCAGAACGGCGGCGCGGGCACCGCGTTGTCAGCGACGACGTCGGACCGGCCGGGCATTGCCTCGGGTTCGGTCACAGTGAACTTGGGTCCGCCCTTGTGGATGCGCTTCTTCAGCGGCGGCAGGCCGACGGTGTCCGGGTCCTCGCCGCGGGCCACGCGGACCAGCGGTTCCATCAGGGCCAGGCCCTCGAAGGCGTCCTTGGCGTAGCGGACGGTGCCCTCAAACTGCTCGGCCAGGTCCTGCTCCACGTAGGCGCGGGTGAGGGCGGCGCCGCCCAGGATGATGGGCCACTTCTTCGCCAGGCCGCGGGTCTGCAGCTCGGCGAGGTTGTCCTTCATCACCACGGTGGACTTCACCAGCAGCCCGGACATGCCGATGACGTCCGCGTCGTGCTCCTCCGCTGCGGCCATGATCTCGGCGATGCCCTGCTTGATGCCGATGTTGATCACGTTGTAGCCGTTGTTGGTGAGGATGATGTCCACGAGGTTCTTGCCAATGTCGTGAACGTCGCCGCGGACGGTGGCGATCACCATGGTGCCCTTGCCGGAGGAATCGGACTTCTCCATGTGCGGCTCCAGCAGGGCCACGGCGTTCTTCATGACCTCGGCGGACTGCAGCACGAAGGGCAGCTGCATCTCGCCGGCGCCGAACCGCTCACCCACCACCTTCATGCCTTCAAGGAGCTGGTCGTTGATGATGGACAGCGGGCTCATGCCTTCGCTGCGGGCCAGGTCCAGGTCCGCTTCGAGGCCCTTGCCTTCGCCGTCGATGATGCGGCGCTGCAGGCGTTCGCCGGTGGGCAGCGCGGCGAGTTCCGCGGCGCGCTGGTCCTTCAGCGCTGCGGTGTCGACGCCGGCGAACAGGTCCAGCATGATGGCCAGCGGATCGTACGTGACGTTCCCGTCGGCGTCGTACTCGCGGCGGTCATAGACGAGGTCCAGCGCCACCTTGCGCTGCTCCTCCGGGAGGGAGGCGAGCGGGACGATCTTGGCGGCGTCGATGATGCCGCTGGTGAGGCCGGCCTGGACGGCTTCGTGCAGGAACACGGAGTTGAGCACCATGCGCGCTGCCGGGTTCAGGCCGAAGGAGACGTTGGAGACGCCGAGTGTGGTGTTGATGCCGGGGTACTTGGTGGTGATCTGGCGGATGGCCTCGATGGTTTCAATGCCGTCGCGGCGGGTTTCCTCCTGGCCGGTGGCCACGGGGAAGGTCAGGGCGTCCACGATGATGTCCTCGACGCGCATGCCCCAGTCGCCCACCAGGGAGTCCACCAGGCGTGAGGCGATGGCCACCTTGCCCTCGGTGGTGCGGGCCTGGCCCTGTTCGTCGATGGTCAGGGCGATCACGGCGGTGCCGTGTTCCTTCACCAGCGGCATGATGCGGGCGAAGCGGCTGGTGGGGCCGTCGCCGTCCTCGTAGTTGACGGAGTTGACCACCGGGCGGCCGCCGATGAGCTCGAGTCCGGCCTGCAGGACGGGAGGTTCCGTGGAGTCGATGACCAGCGGGAGGGTGGAGGCCGACGCAAAACGGGAGACGATCTCCTTGATGTCCGCGACGCCGTCGCGCCCTACGTAGTCGATGCAGATGTCCAGGAGGTGCGCACCCACGCGGACCTGCTCGCGGGCGATGTCCACGCAGTCGTCCCAGCGCTCTTCGAGCATGGCCTGGCGGAACGCCTTGGAGCCGTTCGCGTTGGTGCGCTCACCGATGGCCAGGTAGGCGGATTCCTGGTCGAAGTTCACGTGGTGGTAGAGGGAGGCGATGCCGGCTTCGCGCTCGGTGGGCGTGCGGGCCGGTTCTGTTGCCGCGTTGGCGGGCACGGCTTGCTGGCGGAAGGGCTCAAGACGTTCGGACGACGGCGGCCATGTGCTCCGGCGTCGTACCGCAGCAGCCGCCCACCAGGCCGAGGCCGAATTCGCGGACGAACTGTTCGTGGGCGGTGGCGAGTTCGCTGGGTGTGAGCGGGTAGTGCGCGCCGTTGGGGCCGAGGACGGGCAGGCCGGCGTTGGGCATGCAGGCGATGGCGACGGTGGACTGCTTGGAGAGGTGGCGGAGGTGCTCGCTCATCTCGTCCGGGCCGGTGGCGCAGTTCAGGCCGATGGCGTCGACGCCGAGCGGTTCCAGGGCGGTGAGCGCGGCGCCGATTTCGGAGCCCATGAGCATGGTTCCGGTGGTCTCGACCGTCACCTCCACGAAGATGGGGAGGCGGATTCCCTTGGAGACGATGGCTTGCTTGCAGCCGTTGACGGCGGCCTTGGTCTGCAGCAGGTCCTGGCTGGTTTCGATGAGGAACGCGTCCGCGCCGCCGTCGATCAGACCCTCTGCCTGCAGCGCGAAGGTCTGCTTGAGGTACTCGTAGGTGGTGTGGCCGAGGCTGGGGAGCTTGGTGCCGGGGCCCATGGAGCCCAGGACCCAGCGCATCCGGCCGTCGGTTTCTTCTGCGGCTTCGGCGCGTTCGCGGGCGATCCTGGCGCCCTTGTTCGCCAGTTCTTCGATGCGGTCATCGATGCCGTAGTCGGAGAGGTTGGACCAGTTGGCGCCGAAGGTGTTGGTTTCCACGGCGTCGATGCCGGT
This sequence comes from Pseudarthrobacter sp. SL88, assembly GCF_026672455.1. Classification (NCBI taxonomy): domain Bacteria; kingdom Bacillati; phylum Actinomycetota; class Actinomycetes; order Micrococcales; family Micrococcaceae; genus Pseudarthrobacter; species Pseudarthrobacter sp. SL88. The sequence goes on along the minus strand of NZ_JAPPRD010000001.1, from coordinate 400,795 downwards.
GGCGAAGTAGGCGTCGTGAATGTCCGCGAGGACGTCCGGGCGCGTGTCGTTGAGGATCTCGTTGCAGCCTTCAAGGCCCTGGAAGTCATCCTCGAGCGAGAGGTCCCGGCCCTGCAGCATGGTGCCCATGGCCCCGTCGGCAATGACGACCCGGTGGTTCACTGCGTCCAGAAGCTCCTGTGCGCGGACGGGACGGGGCACGGAGTCTATATCAAGAGCAAAACGAGGCATCTCAACAGGTTACGGGCGGTACTGCGAAACGTTGCTTCGTGTGTCAGTGTGCTACGGCGGTGGCGGGCTCCTAGCATTAATTCGCTCAACGGTGACTGCAGCACTTGCAACCAGCGTCTCAGCTCGTCGGGGAGACCGCCCCGTGCAGGATAAGAGGTGTGAAAGCAAGAAGCGACATCGGGAATCCCCGGGGACATTCGGTCGTGCACCTCCGAACCCTGCTTGGCGACGTTACGAGGCGAATCCGCCCACGGAGTCCCGTGAAATCGGACCTTACGCACCATTACCGGGGCACGGACGAGGCGGAGTGACGCTTTTGGCGATCTCGACAAGGCCCAGACGGGCCACCGTCAGGACATCCAATATGGGTGGCTAGTTTCTTGCATGGCCTTGCGCCGCTCTGACCTTTGCCACTTACTCCCCGGTCGGCACGCAAAATCGGGTCTTCAACTCAGCAACCGCGACCTATTCCGAACCTCGTCACGGTTACGGCTAATCGTAAAGATAGCGGTTCACGCAGGCATCGGCGGGAAACTGTCTCAGACTTTGCGGTAGCATTCTTGCGGTATGCGCGAACTTTGACGGGGTATCACCAACGTTCATCAGATATTCGTAAGCTAACAAGACGCGCAGCATGAAACCTTTGGGGGGAACGTGGCAATAAAAAAATGGGGTATCGAATTCCCTGAGAATCGAGAAGAATTTCTTCCGTTCTGGATACTTGGAATTAACGTAGTTGGAATTATCATTTATGCTGCCATCTCGCCAGCGCTTTGGGTAGCAGCCCTGTCGGGCGTCATTACCATTGTAGCCGCAGTGCTGACAACATTACCCAGCTACAGAGTCGGACCGCGGCGCCGCGTGCCATATATCATTTACGTGGTAGTGATTGCTTTCGCATTTTTCGTCTGGGGCTTCGAAGCCGCACTTGCTGCATCTACAGGCGAAGAAATTCAAAATACCTGGATCGTCCCCGTCACCGCCGCGGTACTCGCAGGAGTATCTTGGTTTTTCAAATTGCGCGCTACTCCGAAACCTGTCCTGCAACGCAAAAAAGGGCCCAAAAGTGGTTCGAGACCGTCACCTAAAGCTGCGTCGGAGGCGGATACAGTAGGCAGCCCGGCGCGAAAGAAACCAGAATGATCTGAATCAGCCGCTTGTAGGAACGACGGAGGGACTTAGAGGGGCGCCTAGTGCGCCGAACGATCGGCGCCCCTTAGCGGTCTATTTGCTGTCCGTCAGCAGAATTTCGCCTGGATTCACCTTGGGGACCTCCGCAGCGCTGACGTTACAAGCACCAGCGCATGATCGTTTTCACTGTGTTCGAAGTACCTCCGCAAACGACACGGGCGAAGGCCGACTTTCGGTACGGTCCATTCGGCTACTTTGCAGGAACTCGCGCGCGAAATCTCGCCCGTGATCCTTCGAATCGACGCCTCCACGGTTCACGCGACCATGAGACGGAACCGAGAATGCTTGATCATTTGAGTGGACGTATAAAGAAATGTCTCGCTGGCCCTGGACAAACTAGTAGGTAGGGGCGCATGGCGTGGTGGAAGTTGTCGCTCCTTACGCCGAGAAGATTTTGGCACCGCATGCCAAATTGCTCGCAACGAGGTTGGGAGGTTCGCTAGGAGTCAGCCGACGAAAGATTGAGCGTGCGGTGAGGAACAGTACCGGGCTCGAATTTGACGGTAAGGCATCTCGGTCATGATTGAACCTAGCGTCTGGGAACGGCCTGTTGAGCCAGCCGGGCCGGAGCTTGCCTTGGACTTGGATGACAGGCTGAACGGCGCGGCTCTTACGCCGAAGTCGCGTAGCACCATCGGCCGGCGCTACAACTCCCTTTCGAGCGGTCAAATCCAGCCGATTCAAAGGTACCGAGACTAGGACGACCTTCGACAGTGACAGCGTCTACGCTCAGACCGCTGCATCGCGGACGAGCAAGAGAAGGCTGATTTCAGCAGTCCTTGCCAATGAACCGCATCTCAAGTAATTGCTGCAGGCGGCGCTCTGCACCGTAGCTCCAGGGTGGAACTACCTAGCACAAACTGCTCCTGAGACATGTCGCTGCCAGTTGCTAAATTGAGTGCACCACCAACGGGTCCACCATGTTCGCAGCGCGCGGGGGGAAGGCACACTGATATGAACGCAACAACCAGTGAGACCCAGCGGACCACACTGGAGAAACATGCGAGCCCGCGCCCATCTCGGCGTATCCTTGACCAAATCTTCGGTGCGGGCGGAGGAGATAGGCACTGGTGACTGATGAAATGCAGCGGGATGAGCGGCAGACGCGCGTAACTGAAGCGTTGGAGAATCGCAGCCCGAAACTTGCAGGAATGTACAGGACGGCGCTAGACCTACTCGCCGCACAGGTCCCTGCGGGATGCGAAACCGCACGGATATCAACCATCTGTCACTGCATGCGCGAGCTGATGCTCAATCTTCCCGCCGTCATGTCGACCGATCCCATAGCGATCCCCCGCCCTACCCCTTCGTCGGGATCGTTGCTGAAGCAGCTACCTGGGCTCTTGGCGGCTCACCCCGATGCCGACCTTGGACTTGACCGGGACCTTGTGCCTGTCCCGCGGGAGGTTGCCCACGGTCTAGCAGAGTTGATTAAGACTGCCACTCAGGAGGAGGGGCGCAACCGTGCTAACACCGCAGCACTGGTGACGGGTGAAACAGATGCAAGGCATCCGGCGATAGGACAATGGACGGATTCCTACAATTTTTTTCTCAATTGGACGCACCTAGACCGTAATCACGAGCAGGAAAAGTCCCTGCCGGCAGATGAAACTCTGCGTGGAAACATCCGGGTTGTCGAAGACCTAATTCAGGTGCGTAGTGCCCTGTTCTTCCAGAATCTGAACGCGCTAAGGGACATGCTGGCTGACATCAATGATTTTGGTGATGAGGAAGACGAGTGATGGCGGCTTACAAGATACCCACCGCGGAACATGTGAATGAGGCACTGCGACTGATCCCTACCGCGCCTTTACGGCGCGCCTTCTTTGAAGGACTCAAGAACCCACATTGGGTATTACCTCTGGCCCAGGCCGGGATGTTTAGTAACCCTCCCGAGCCTGAGAGGATGAGCGACGGACTCGTTCGCGACCATTATTGGCCTGAAATCGATTTCTTGGTGCGTGTGGCGGAAGCAGCACCGAAAGCCGTGGTAGACGTTCTGCTGACGCTCCAGGACAGCAACAACGCATGGATACGAAGGTCTGTCTTCACAATTGGCGCTTCGATCCCGGCGATTGAGGCGGTGAGGCTGAAACCCGTGATCAAAGCCTGGAGTGCGAGCGACTTTGGATGGCGGAGCGACCCGCGCGACATTGTCGGATTCGTCGTCAACCTCCTCCATGGCGGGCAGACAAAAATGGGTAAGTGGATGGCGAATCTTCTGTTCCGCCCCCAAGCTTCAGAAGATCCGCATAAGCCAAACCTGGCCCTCGAAGATTACTGGTACGAAGAAGGCTTGCCGCGCGTTGTTGAAGCGCTGAGCGATGAGGGCCTCAAAACGGTCCTTCCCTGGCTTGAAGAGTACGAAATCCGCTCCAATCATTTGACGGACAATTTCGACATGACGGACTTCGCACGTGAGTCCATTCGCGACAAGGGCGCCCGCCACCCTTCGGTTGAGCAGTCCCTTATTGACGCCGTCCGGGACTTGGCGGTCAAAGCCACGGCCAAGGATCCTCGTACGGCGAAGACGGTCTTGACTAGGCGACCAATGCTATTGACGCGAAAGATTACGCTGTTCGCCGCCACCGAAGCACTACGCGAAGGAGGGTTCCAGCACTCGGACTTATTGTCTGTTGCCACCGAACTGCTGGCGGACGATAATTTCCGCAACGACGCCTGCCGCATCGAGTTTGGTGAGCTAGCACGTGAGGTAGCAATACTCTCCCCATCAGCTCTGGACTCCCTCGTTGACTTCATCACCGCAGGACCACAACGAGACATGGACCAGCTGCGCGAACGTCTACGAAGAGATGACGAAGAAAGCGACGAGGAGCTGGAGAATCGAGTCGGTGAAATTGTCGACACCTGGAAGCATCGATGGCTCTCTGCTGTCGGCGCCAAAGCCCTCCCTCACGCGCTGAAATCGCTGCTTGCAGAACTCGACTCTCGACGAGGTGTCATCGACGCACCTCTTGCAGCCTTAAACAAAGTGACGAGTTGGGTTGGCCCGAGCAGCCCAATCTCGCAGGTCGAAATGTCCGCCATGAGCCCGACCGAACTGGTCAGCCATTTAGAGAGTTGGCATGACACAGGTGATGGCTGGGGGCCGGAGCCCTCACATGAAGGCCAAGGTCGAGAACTATCCGGCCTGTTGACGACGAATCCACGTGCCTTGGATGGTGTCAAGGGCTTGGCCGACAAATTACGTCCCACCTACCTCCGAGCGATTTTGCAGGGATGGAAGACAGCTGTGCAGGCGGATCTCGAACTCAACTGGGACCATGCGACGGAGCTTATCCGGCAGGTACTCCGACACAGCGATATATCGCCGTTCCCTGTCGAGGGGGGGAACTGGGATGACGACGTGGATTTTCAAGGGGCCAAGCGCGCTGCCGTGAACCTGCTTGAGGAACTCGTGAAGCAGCGAGCGAAGCCCGCGATATCTACCGAAACAGTCGGGGTCTTTGCAAACCTGCTGCTCCGTGAGAGTGACGACGAAGCCGCTTGGACCAGGTATGACTCCGAGGACACCGCAGGTGGGACAGACCCTCTCACCCTGTCACTCAACAGGCAGTGGCCAACTCGCATCCGCGGTTTACTTAATCTGATGTCGCATGGCAAGCAAGCGCCTTGGTATGAAGAAGCTCGTTCAGCGATTGAACGTGATATCGAGAGACCCGACATACCTGGCGCTTCACGAGCCGTCATCGGAGAGAGACTGGGCCGACTTTTGGTCGTCGACCCGGAATGGCTCAGGGAGCGCACCGCCCAGCTATTCGGCTCAGCCGAAGGGGTCTCTCGTGAGCAGCAGATCGCGCTAACGACGGCAATGGCCACTCACCACTACCACATTACTCTCTACGAACTTCTGGCCCCAGCCATACTGGCGGCCACCCGATCAAGCGAGCCCCTGGTTGCCGGCTGGGGTGGTGGATCCGAACCGATCCAACGGATCGGTGAATGGGTAATCAGCGCGATCATATTCGGGCACAAGACCCTGGCGGATCCTGCCGCCGAAGCGTTCTTTGCCTCGACGAAGCCGAGAGTGCGTGGGGCCGCCATTGGCCGCATCGCTTGGTCAATGATGAACTCTTCATCCGTCGACGACGCGATTCTAGATCGGTTTGCTGATTTATGGGACCGGCGAGTGGAGCACGTCCGCAACCACGAAGAAGACAAGCAAGAGTTAAGCGAGTTCTTTTGGTTCGTCAAGAGCGGCAAGTTTGACTCGTCCTGGTGGCTTCCACGATTGAAGGAAGCAGTGGAACTGAGCCCCGAAGTCGCTGCCGAACGCTTCATGATCGGGAAAGAGATCGCAAGTTCTGCCGACAGCGACCCGCGAGGAGCATTGGAGGCAACTAAACTCCTCTTGACGAATCGAGACGGAGCCGCAATGTCTGTTTGGGACCTCACGCACCATGCAGTGCCGATGGTCCTCGCGAGGGCGATCAGCTCGGACGACAGACAGCTCAAGCAAGAAGCAGTCCAGTTTATGAACGAGCTGGGAGAGAATGGTAACTCTGGGCTCGAAAAAGAAGTCCAAGATGTATTGAGCGGCAAGGTCACCCAGGACGACGTGGCGGAGTAGGCCGCGAAGCAGTTCATAGCCGAATTGGGCCTGTAAGACCCCCGCATACACCTAGCAGCGTGGGACGCAAACGAAGGCCGACGTGGAGCAGCATCCTTCGAAAGTTCAATTAAACCTTGCTCAGACCTCCGCCGCAGGCGCAGCGAACTGAGCCTCGTACAGCCGCGCGTAAGCCCCACCGGCAGCCAGCAGCGAAGCGTGCGTGCCCTGCTCCACGATCTGTCCGGCCTCCATCACCAGGATGAGGTCGGCGTCACGGATCGTGGACAGCCGGTGCGCGATAACAAAGGAAGTCCGGTCCGACCGCAGGGCACTCATCGCCTTCTGCACCAGCACCTCCGTCCGGGTATCCACTGACGATGTCGCCTCATCCAGGATCAGCACCGACGGCCGGGCCAGGAACGCCCGGGCAATGGTCAGCAGCTGCTTCTCCCCGGCGGATACGTTGGAGCCTTCGTCGTCCAGCACGGTGTCATATCCGTCCGGCAGCGAATGCACGAACCGGTCCACATAGGTCGCCTGCGCCGCCTCCAGGATCTCCCCCTCGGATGCTCCTGGCCGGCCGTACGCGATGTTGTCCCGGATGGTCCCGCCGAACAGCCACGTATCCTGCAGCACCATCCCCATCCGCGAGCGCAGGTCATGCCGGCTCATGGTGGTGATGTCCACGCCGTCCAGCGTGATCCGGCCGGCGTCCAGCTCGTAGAACCGCATCATCAGGTTCACCAGCGTCGTCTTGCCCGCACCGGTGGGCCCCACAATCGCCACCGTTTGGCCCGGCTCTGCCACCAAAGAGAGCCCGGTAATCAGCGGCTTGTCCGGCGAATACGCAAAAGACACCTCCTCAAACTCGAGCCGACCGCGCACCGCACGGCCGCCGTCGTACGCGTCCCCCGAGGCAGAAGAAGCCGCGGCACCCAAAGCACCAGCGCCCGCACCGGCGCCAGCCAAACCAGAACCAGCAGGATCCGCCGACTGCTCCTCCGTATCCAGCAGCTCAAACACCCGCTCGGCCGACGCCACCCCGGACTGCAGCAGGTTGGCCATGGATCCCAGCTGCGCCAGCGGCTGCGTGAACTGCCGCGAGTACTGGATGAACGCCTGCACATCGCCCAGCTGCATCGCCCCGGACGCCACCTGCAGGCCGCCCACCACGGCGATCCCCACGTACACCAGGTTCCCGATGAACGTCATGGCCGGCATGATCAGCCCGGAAATGAACTGCGCCCCGAAGCTCGCCTCATACAGCTCCTGGTTCTTCTGCCGGAACTGCTCCCCCACCTCGCGCTGCCGGCCGAACACCTTGACCAGCGCATGCCCGGTGTACGTCTCCTCAATCTGTCCGTTCAGCTGGCCCGTGTTCTTCCACTGCGCCACAAACAGCTTCTGCGAACGCTTGGCAATCAGCGCCGTGATCCCTAGCGTCAGCGGGATGGTCACCAGCGCGATCAGCGCCAGCGTGGGCGAAAGGATGAACATCATCACCAGCACGCCCACCACGGACAGCACGGACGTCACCGCCTGGGAGATGGACTGCTGCAGGCTCTGCGAAATGTTGTCCACATCGTTGGTGACCCGGCTCAGCAGCTCGCCGCGCTGGATGGAATCGAAGTACTTCAGCGGCAGCCGGTTGATTTTAGCCTCGATCTCCTCGCGCAGCCCGAAGACCGTCCGCTGCACCACCCCGTTCAGCACATACGCCTGCCCCCACATGAACGCCGACGCCAGCACATACAGCACCAGCGCCCACGTCAGCACGCTCCCCAGCGCCGCGAAATCGATCCCGGCACCGGGCGTCAGCGTCATGGCGCTGAGCATGTCCGCCTTCTGGTTGTCCCCCGCCGCGCGCAGCTGCGCGATCAGCTGCTCCTGCGTCACGCCTGCCGGCAGCTCCTTGGACACCACGCCGGAGAAGATCAGGTTGGTGCCCTCGCCCAGCAGCCGCGGCCCGATCACCTGCAGCACCACGCCCGCCACGGCCATCAGCAGCACCAGAGTGAGCCAGGCACGTTCCGGCCGCAGCGTCCCCAGCAGCCGCTTGGCGGACGCGCCGAAGTTCATCGCCTTCTCCGCCGGAATGTTCATCCCGCCGAACGGCCCGCCACGTCCGGGTCCGCCGGCCGGACGCGGGATGCGTACGACGTCGGCGTCCGCGGTTTTGGTGCCGGCCGGGGCCTTGGTGCCGGGTGCCGACGCGGGTTCGGGGCTCATGCCGTCTCCTCCGCCGCGGGCTGGACGAACACGTGCCGGCTTACTGCCTGCCGCAACGGGCGCGGCGGCCGCAGGTGTTCAAGAAACAGTCTCCAGAGCATGCCGGCTCCAACCTGACTCGAAGCTCACGGGAAGTGATGCGAAGGTCAGTTTACGTCCGGAGGCTGGGAATCAGCGGGCAGTTGCGCCACAGGAAATGCCCCTCTCAATAGGCTTTGACCCGCTGCTCCACGATGAGGTGGATCAGCGCGAAGACGCCGTCCTCATCGATGGCCGCCAACGCCGCGTCCAGGGCGGCCGGAACATCCCGGTCCTCGGTGACGGTGATCCCAAAACCGCCAAAAGCCTTGGCCATCAGGCCGAAATCCGGATTCTTCAGCTGCGTCCCGGAGACGCGGGCCGGATAGTGCCGCTCCTGGTGGGTGCGGATGGTGCCGTACTCCTGGTTGTCCATCACGATCACCAGCGGCGTGGCCCCGTACTGCGCCGCGGTGGCCAGTTCCTGGCCGTTCATCAGGAACTCGCCGTCCCCTGCGATGGTGACCACCCGGCGTCGGGGGTCAGCCAGCGAGGCCGCAATGGCCGACGGGACCGAATATCCCATGGACCCGTTGCGGGCACTGATCATGGAGGCGTAGCGGCGGGTGGGGAAATAGCGGTGCGCCCAGTTGGTGTGCTCCCCCGCACCGAAGGTGACCATCGAATCTTCGGGCAGCCTAGGCACCAGGTTCGCCATCAACGTGTCCATCCTCGCCTGCCCCGCTGTCGGCTCCGCAGGAGGCAGCGCGGCGAACCGTTCCTGCTCGCCACGCATCCGGGCGGTCCACGCCTTCCACTCGTCCTTCACGGGCAGGTCGATGCCCGCAAGGTCGCGGACAAACGCGTCAGGCTTGGCCAGGATCTGCCGCGAAACGGGCCCCGAACGTCCCCGGAGTGAGGGGTCCACCGTGACCAGGAAGTTCTTCTTGTTCCAGTCCTGCCGGCAGAGGAACCCGTCCGTGATCACGTCGCCCGGCACCGTCCCCACAAACACCAGCAGGTCGGTTTCCTCCAGCAGGTCGTAAGTGGGCCGGGGGCGGCCATAACCGATGGGTCCCACATAGGACGGGGAATCGAAGGAAACCGTGCCCTGCGTCCGCCATTCCGCTGCTGCCGGGATGTGATGCCGTTCCAGCCATCCGGTCAGCTGGTCCGCCGCCTCCTGCGTCCAGTCGTTACCGCCGGTGACAAACAGCGGTTTGCGGGATTCTCCCAGCGCAGCCTGCAGGGCGGTGGCGTCGGTGCTGCTCATCCCGCCGGCTGCCACCGGAATGACGGGGTGGACGGCCGGGTCGATCTGCTGCCGGATGATGTCCTCCGGCAGCCCCACCACCACCGGGCCCGGCCGCCCGCTCATGGCCGCGAACATCGCCTCAGCCACGATCTCGGACGCCCGTTCCGGGTGGTCCAGCACCATGACACGTTTGGCGCCGGTATCAAACCAGGCCTTGATGTCGAACTCCTGGAACGCCTCACGGTCACGGTGTGCAAACGGGATCAGGCCCACGAACAGCAGCATCGGCGTTGAATCCTGCCATGCGGTGTGCAGCCCCACATGCGCGTTGGCCGCCCCCGGCCCGCGGGTCACCATGGCCACCCCTGGACGCTGCTGCATCTTTCCGTCCGCCTCCGCCATATAGGCCGCACCGCCTTCATGCCGGCAGACGATGGTTTCAATCTTCGAGTGGTGCAGGCCGTCCAGCACATCAAGGAAACTCTCGCCGGGAACCACGTAGGTGCGTTCCACCCCGTGGGCCAGCAGCGAATCAACAATCACGTGCCCGGCGGATTTCCGCGCCGGGCGTGGGTCGGCAGTGGAAGGAACGACGGCGGCGGGCCGGGTGTGGGATGCGGTCAGGGTTGCTTCGGTTTCCGTTGTCATGGGCTTTCTTTGGCTCTGCGGATTGGTTGGCGGTGTCAGGTTTGGCGTTCGTGCGGCCGGGTTTATCTGAACGTCTCCGCAGGTGGGTTGGCGATGACTGGCGCAACACCGGTGTGGCCTTCGCGGGTTGCGGCGATCTCATGGATGCGTTTGCGGCAGGCGTACCAGCCGAAGACCATCAGGACTGAGGCGATGGCTGTGACCATCATGGTCAGCGGTGAGTCGATGAACACCATGATGAGGACGCCCACCAGGAAGACCAGGGAGAGGTAGCCGGTGAACGGGGCGCCGAACATCCTGAAGGACGGCCGTTCCACCCATCCCTTGTCGGCCCAGCGTTTGAGCTGGATCTGGCACAGGACGATGGTGGCCCAGGTCATGATGATGCCTACGGAGGCGATGTTCAGCACGATCTCGAACGCTTCGGCCGGGACCAGGTAGTTCAGCGGGACGCCGAGGAGGGAGACGCCGGCGGTGATGGCGATCCCGCCGTAGGGGACGCCGGCTTTGTTCATGCGGGACGCGAATTTCGGGGCGGAGCCGTTCACGGACATCGAGCGCAGGATCCGGCCGGTGGAGTACAGGCCGGCGTTCAGCGAGGACAGCGCCGCGGTGAGGACCACCAGGTTCATGATCACGTCCACGCCCTGGACGCCGATGGAGCCGAAGAACGTCACGAACGGGCTGACGCCCTTCTGGTAGGACGTGTACGGCAGCAGCAGGGCCAGCAGGATCACTGAGCCCACGTAGAACACCGCGATGCGGAAGACCACGGAGTTGATGGCCTTGGGCATGATCTTCTCGGGGTTCTCGGTCTCGCCGGCCGCGGTGCCCACCAGCTCAATCGAGGCGTAGGCGAACAGGACGCCCTGCATGAGGATGATCATGGGCAGCAGGCCGTTGGGGAACACGCCGCCGTTGTCCGAGAGGAGGTTCAGGCCCACTTCCTGGCCGTCCACCGGGGTCCCGAAGATCACGAAGTAGGTGCCCACCAGGAGGAACGCGACGAGGGCGGCGACCTTGATGAGGGCGAACCAGAATTCCATCTCGCCGAAGACCTTCACGGAGACCAGGTTCAGGCTCAGGACCACCACCAGGGCAATCAGGGCCCACGCCCACTGCGGGACATCAGCCATCCAGGGCACGTAGTTGCCGAAGAAGTGCATGTAGAGCGCCGCGGCGGTGATGTCCACGATGGTGGTGGTGGCCCAGTTGATCCAGTAGAACCAGCCGGAAACAAACGCGGCCTTCTCACCGAAGAACTCACGGGCATAGGACACGAACGAACCCGACGAGGGCCGGTGCAGGACCAGCTCACCGAGGGCGCGCAGGATCAGGAACGCGAAGAAACCACACACCGCGTACGCGATGACCAGCGACGGGCCGGCCGCGTTCAGCCGCCCGCCGGCACCAAGGAACAAACCGGTACCAATAGCACCGCCAATAGCGATCATCTGGATCTGCCGCGGCTTCAGGCTCTTGTGATAACCCTTATCCTCGGCATGCAGCGAGGACTCGGTAGCGTGGGCGTGACCACCGTCGATGAGGTGGTCCGGTGCGGCAGTGCGGTCCGCTACAACCTCGTCATTGGGGTTGTTGGGCATGGTTGAGCCTTTCAGTAGGGGAACATCAAGCAGGGTGGGGGAAGAATGTGGCGGGCTGTGCAGCCCGGGCATTTAGAAAACGGACCAGCCGGTGCGGTCCGAAAGGTCGGCCAGGGCGGCAGTGCCTGCCAGGGAATTTCCCTTGGCGTCCAGGCGGGGGCTCCAGACGCAGATGGCACATTCGCCTGGAACGATCACCAGGATCCCGCCGCCCACGCCGCTTTTTCCGGGCAAGCCAACCCGGTAGGCGAACTCGCCGGCGGCGTCATACATGCCGCACGTCAGCATGATGGAGCCGATGCGTTTCGCTTCGCTTCGCGACACTACGGGTCCGTGGGTCCCCTGGCCGTCCCGGGCCAAGAAAAGTCCCGCTTTGGCTAGTTCCATGCAGGTCATCATGATGGAGCATTGCCGGACATAGTTTTCCACCACTGATTCGGCTGGCCGCGCCAGGTTGCCGAAGTCCTTGAGGAAATGCGCCAGGGCCAGGTTGCGGCTGCTGCTGGAAAGCTCGCTGGCCGCGGCGTCCTCATCGATGAACGGCCCTGCGCTGCCTGCCTCTTCGGTGAGGAACCGCAACAGCCGGGTGGCGGCGTCGGGCGTTTCATTCATCAGGTGGTCGGTGACCACCAGGGCACCGGCATTGATGAAGGGGTTCCGCGGGATGCCGTGCTCCACTTCCAGCTGGACCAGGGAGTTGAACGAGGTACCGGACGGCTCCCGCAGCACGCGGGACCACAGTGTTCCGGCGCCGTCCCCCCGGAGCGCCATGGCCAGGGTGAACACCTTGGAAATGCTTTGGATGGAGAACGGAACGCTGGCATCGCCTGAACTGAACAGTTCACCGGACGTGGTGGCAACAGCGATCCCGAACCTGTTGAACGGCACCGCTGCCAGGTGAGGGATAGTGGCGGGTACTGAGCCGCTTTCCCGCTGGGGTGTGTGGCTGCGGACGATGTCGTCCAGTAACGGGCCCAGCGGGGGTGCCATGAGTGCTGTGGTCATTTCCTGCCTAAAAGTTCTTTGTGTGTACCGGCCCATTCCTGGATGTGCAGCAGGGCCACCAACGCATCCCGGGGGTCGCTGAAATCGAGGCCGGTCAGCCTGGATGCCTTACTGATCCGGTAGTAGACGGTGTTCTTGTGGAGCTTCATCCTGGCGGCGCACCCGGCCACATCAAGGGAGGCCTCGAAATACGCGTGCAGGGTTTCGGCGAGTTCGCCGCCCTCCCGCAGCAACGCGGAAAGGCTGCGGTGACGGAACGTTGAGGACGCGAAATTGCGGACTGCTTCGCGGAAGAGGATCTCCGCTTCAAAGTCGTCCACGGTGGCAACTGACGCCTCCGGAGATGCGCCAACGCAGCCCAGCAGGGCGCCTGTGATGCGGGTGGTTGAGTGCAGCGACAGCAGGTCCGGGACCACCGGACCCACGGCGGCGAACGGACGGATGCCGAGGTGTTTGCCCGCATCCCGCACGATCGATTCAGCCAGGCTGCGCAGCCCCGGTTCCGCTGCGGTTGACTGCAGCCCTGGGACAATCACGGCGGTGTCGCCCTGGAACTGGCCCACGATGGCGGAGGCTTTATACGCGGCCGCATGGATGGATGCCAGGTTGGCCAGCTCGCCGTGTTTCAGTGCTGCGTCGTCGGCCTGCGCCTCGGCATCCGAGATGCCCAGCAGGATCAGAGCCGCCGGACGGTCAGCGGGGATCTTCTCGCTGTGGGCGCTGGCCGCAGCTTCCGCCGGGCCCGACAGGATCCGCGCCACACGGTCTTCGCGCATGTGCACGGACTGCTGGTTGCGGTAACGGATCAGCTCCGCCGAGGCCCTGGCGGCGGATCCGTTGAGCACATAATCAACGTCCGCGCCGAAGCCCGCCCCGGTTTCCTGGAGCCAGATGTAGCCCATGATCCGGTCGCCGGCGAACAGCGTGATGGCCACGCGTTCCCGCAGCCCGTCCTGTGGCCGGGCCGGCACCCGCACGGGCAGCCGGGTCCGGTGCAGTTCCCGGTAGGCGCCCAGGTCCTTGAGCAGCAGCAGTTCATATTTCCGCGGACCGCGCCGGGTCAGGATGGAAGCTTTGCGGAGCTCGTCGATGTCATTTGAAACAGTGGAGTAGGCCAGCACCTTATTGGCAGCGTCTTCGATGAGCACATGGCTGGAGGTGAGCCTGGCCGTGGTCTGCGCGATCGCAAACAGATCCTCTTCCAGCAGGGTCAGCACTTCGCTCTGGTAGCTGCGGGGCTGGATCCTGTCCTTGGCGATGGACAGCAGGCGGTCCCAGTCAGCCGCCGGATCCACCAGGAGCAGGCCGGTGCCCGCATCGCGGAGCAGCTCTTCGGCCTCGATGAGCTCTTCCCGTTTTCCCTTGAGGGCAATCACCGGCGGGGGGTTCTTCACCAGCCGCCGCAACGCGGGCAGGGCCGAGCGGCCGCGGACGCCGATCAGCAGCACAAAGGCCGCGCCGCCGTCGGACGTTTCATCATCGGCGTCCACAATCAGGAACCGTTCGATGGCGGAGCCGGCCGGGACAGGCCTGAGGACGAGGGTGGCGAAACCCAGGGGGAGATCCGAGAGGATGTCGTCCACCGTCACCGCTGCCATGGGCTTCCTTCTGCGTCGAACTGGCCGGACGGCTCTGTCCGGACACCTCATGCTATCGAGGCGGGGACCTGCAAAATATGGGCGCGAGCCTAAAGGCAGGGGCAGCTTTTCGGTCCGCGGACCATGTCTGCAAGGTTGCACGGTCTCCGGGCCCCTTGCATGGGGCCACAGCCAGCCAGGTTCCGCCGGTGACGGACGCGGGCCATGGGTCAGACCGTCTCCTCCGCAGCGAGCTGGGACGAGACAATCTCGCGGTACGTCTCGGAAGTCTCCAGCAGCTCGTGGTGCGTTCCGCGCGCCACGATCCTGCCGTCGTCGAGCACCAGGATCTGGTCCGCCTCCACGATGCTGGACACCCGCTGGGCGATCACCACCATGGTGGCGCCGGCCGTGCTCCGCTTCAGTGCCCGCCGCAGCCGCGCGTCCGTGCCGGTGTCCAGGGAGGAGAAGGAGTCATCGAAAATGTAGAGCTCGGGCCGTTTCACCAGGGCCCGGGCGATGGCCAGCCGCTGCCGCTGCCCGCCGGAAACGTTGGTTCCGCCCTGGCTGATGGGCGCGTCCAGCCCATCCTCCATCTCTTCCACGAAATCGCGGGCCTGCGCGATCTCGAGCGCCTCCCACAGCTCATCCTCGGTGGCCGCGGGGTTGCCGTAGAGCAGGTTGCTGCGGACCGTGCCGGTGAACAGGTAGGGCCGCTGCGGCACCAGGCCGATGTGTCCCCAGAGCAGGTCCGGGTGCAGGTCGCGGACGTCCACCCCGTCGATCAGCACGGCCCCGGTAGTGACGTCGAACAGGCGCGGCATCAGGTTCACCAGGGTGGTCTTGCCCGCGCCGGTGCTGCCGATGATCGCCGTCGTCTGCCCTGTCCGCGCGGTGAAGCTGATGCCGGAAAGGACGGGTTGATCGGCACCGGGGTAGGCGAATCCGACGTCGCGCATCTCCAACTCGCCCCGCCGCTGCCTGCCCCCGGCCGCGGCGGTGACCGGGTCCAGTGGCGGCAGCACGCTGGACCTGGTGCCCAGCACCTCGCCGATGCGGTCCGCGGACACCGATGCGCGCGGGATCATCACCGCCATGAACGTGGCCATCATGACGGACATCAGGATCTGCATCAGGTAGCTCAGGAACGCGATCAGGGTGCCCACCTGCATGGACCCGTCCCCGATCCGGAACGAGCCAAACCAGATCACCGCCACTGACGAAACGTTCAGCACCAGCATCACCACCGGGAACATCAGCGCCATCAGCCGGCCGGCGTGCAGGGCCACGTCCGTGACGTCCGCGTTGGCCTTAGTGAACCGGGCCGTTTCCACGTCCTCCCGCACGAAGGCCCGCACCACCCGGATGCCCGTGAGCTGCTCGCGGAGCACCCGGTTCACGGTGTCGATCCGCTTCTGCATCTTCCGGAACAGCGGCACCATCCGGGTGACGATCAGGCCCACGGCGATCAGCAGCACCGGCACGCACACCGCGATCAGCCAGGACAACTGGACGTCCTGCTGGATGGCCATGATCACGCCGCCGATGCTGAGCATGGGCGCCGCCACCATCAGCGTTGCGCTCATCAGTACCAGCTGCTGGACCTGCTGGACATCGTTGGTGGACCTGGTGATCAGGCTGGGGGCGCCGAACCGGGTGACCTCCTGCTCGGAGAACTCGCCCACCCGCTCGAAGATCGCCCCGCGCAGGTCCCGGCCTAAACCCATCGCCGCCTTGGCGCCGAAGTAGACGGCCACCACCGCGCACGCGATCTGCGCCAGGGTGATGACCAGCATGATGGTGCCGGTGGACAGGATGTACCCGGTATCCCCCTTGGCCACGCCCTCATCGATGATGTCCGCATTCAGCGTCGGCAGGTACAGAGACGCGATGGACTGCGCCAGCTGGAAGATTACGACGGCGGCCAGCAGCGCGCGGTGCGGCCGCAGGTATTCAACAAGCAGTTTCCAGAGCATTCCGGTTCCAACCTGACGGAGTGTCCACAAAACGTGGTGCGAGCGTCAGTTTACGTCCGGAGGCTGGGAGTTGGGCGGCTAAAGAGACGGTGTTTAAGTCACCGCGGCTACCAGCGGCGCAAGCTCGGCGATATGTGGCGGGTCCGCTCCCGGCCGGGAGCAGGTGACCGCGGCGGCGCGGTTGGCATAGGCAGCCAGGGCAGAAAGCTGTTCCGGCCCCAGTGCCCGCAAACGCTGCCTTCCCGCTGCCCCGAGCGCTTCCAGCTGCCCAAGGCCGGCGATGAGGGCGGCCATGAAAGAGTCGCCGGCGCCCACGGTGTCAGCCACCGTCACTGGCTCCGCCGGCAGCTCCACCCGTCCCTGCCTGCTGAGGAGAACGGGACCCGCAGCTCCTCGGGTCAGGGCTGCCAGGGACGGCCCGAGGTCCAGCCAGGCTTCGAGGGTTTCCTCAGGGGTGCGGTGCGGGTAGAGCCAGGGCCAGGTCCTCATCGCTGGCCTTCACAATGTCGCTGGCCGCCACGAACCGCTCCGCCTGTTCGCGGACGGCATTGACCTCAGGGCTGATGGCGGGCCGGAAGTTGGGGTCGTAGCTGACGGTTGCCCGCTCCCCCGCCGCCGCAAGGAGACCAAGGACGGACTGGTCCCCCGGTCCCAGCACAGCAGCAATTGACCCTGTATGCACGTGGGAGGACGCCTCGACGGCGGCCAGTGCCGGCAGGGTTGCTCCAGTGAGGTCCCAGCCGATGTCGAAAACATAGGTGGCGGCGCCGTCGGTCCCCAGCGTTGCCGTGGCCGTCGATGTGGGCGCGTTGCCGCCCCTGATCACCGTGAACCCCGTTGGCCAGCAGATGCTCTTCGATCATGAGCCCGTACCGGTCCTCTGCGAAGTGCGTCACGAGGTTCGCCGCGAGGCCCAGCCGCGCAACCCCCACCGCCACGTTGAGGGGGCTGCCGCCGGGGTGTGCCTGGACTTCGCGCGGCCGCCGCGGATCGCTGATGATGTCCACAAGGGATTCGCCGATGACGGTGATCATAATGAGCGGCCCGGGTAGACCACGGCTTTGAGCTGTCCGGGCTGCTTTCCCGCTTTGAGCGCCTCTTCCGAGTCCGCGAGGGCGAACTTTCCGGTGACCAGGATGTCCAGGTCCACTTTTCCGTCCGCGATCAGCTGGATGGCCAGCGGCCACGTGTTGGTGTAGCGGAACACGCCGGAGAGCCAGATCTCCCGGTTCTGGATGTAGGAGACGGGCAGTTCGACGTCGTCGGCGCCGAGTCCCACGAGGATCACGCGCCCGGCAGGGGCTACAGCCTTGATGCCCGCGCGGACGGCCTGGGGTGCGCCGGAGGCGTCGATGAAAGCGTCGACGTCGAGCCCTTCCACGCTGTCGGTTTTGGCGTTGAGCGCGTGCGTGGCGCCGTGTTTGAGGGCGAACGCGAGCCGGTCTTCGGCGATGTCGGAGATGTAGATTTCGGTGGCGCCGAAGGCGCGGGCGGCCTGGGCGGCGATGATGCCGATGGGGCCGGCGCCGGCGATGAGGACCCGGCTGCCGGGCTTGATCTCCGCGCGTTCGCAGGCCCAAAGGCCCACGGAGAGCGGTTCGATCAGGGCGGCGGCTTCGTCGCTGACGCTGTCCGGAATGTCGTACGCGAAATCGGACTGGATGGTCACGTATTCGGCGAACGCACCGTTGATGGGCGGGGTGGCGTAGAACTCGATGTCGGGGCAGAGGTTGTACCGGCCGGCTTTGCATTGCTTGCATTTACGGCAGGGGCGCTGGGGCTCGACGGCGACGCGCTTCCCGACCCTTGACGGGTCCACGGCGCTTCCGACGGCGGCGATCCGGCCGGAGAGTTCGTGGCCGAGGATGAGCGGGTGGTCCACCACGTAGGGGCCGATCCGGCCGTGTTCGTAGTAGTGGACGTCGCTGCCGCAGACGCCGACCGCGGCCACCTGCACCAGGACCTGGTCGGCGTCGAGCTGCGGGAGGGGCAGGGTTTCCATTGCCATGTCACCCTGGCGCTTCAGGATGTTGGCGCGCATCGTGGCCGGCAGGCCGGGCTGCGCGAAGGGGCGGGACTGGGTGGTGGGGATTGTCATCGGAGCGATCCTTTCGAAAGCGGGAGGGTTACTTGACGGCGCCGAGGGAAAGGCCCTGGACGAGTTTGTCCTGGGCCGCGAAGCCTGCGAAGAGCACCGGGAGGGAAATCACGACGGCGGCGGCGCAGACTTTGGCGAGGAAGAGGCCCTGGCCGGAGACGAAGCCTGTCAGGAAGACCGGGGCGGTGCCTGCCACCACGCCGGTGAGGACCCTGGCCAGGAGCAGTTCGTTCCAGCTGAAGATGAAGCAGATCAGGGCGGTGGCGGCGATGCCGGGCATGGCCACGGGGGCGATGATTTTGCGGAGGATGAGCAGCAGGTTGGCGCCGTCGATCTGGGCTGCCTCCAGCATTTCCTCAGGCACTTCAGCGAGGAAGGAGCGCATCATCCAGACGGCGATGGGCAGGTTCATGGACGTGTACATCAGGATGAGGAACCAGATGTTGTCCAAAGCCCCGACGGTCCTGGCGAAGAGGTAGAGCGGCAGGATCGCGGCCACGACGGGCATCATTTTGGTGGAGAGGAAGAAGAACATCACGTCGGTCCACTTCTTCACCGGCCTGATGGACAGGGCGTAGGCGGCCGGGAAGGCCAGGAGCAGCACGAGGACCGTGGACAGGATCGAGGCGGTGGCGGAGTTGATCAGTGACGGCCAGGGGCTGACGCCGGAGGTTTCGCCGAAGAACTCCCGGTAGGCGTCCAGGGTGAGGTTCGCGGCGACCGACGGCGGGTTGGTGGCGGCGTCGGTTTCGGAGTGGAACGAGGTGAGGACCATCCACAGGACGGGGACTGCGAAGAGCAGGGCGAGCAGCCAGGCCGCGATGCCGGCGGCGGTGTTGTTGCGGGTGGGGTCCATGCGCGCCTTGCCGCGGCGGCGCGCCGCCCGGCTGCCGGTGTTCAGTGCGGTGGGCGATGTGGGACGGGCAGGACCCGAATTCTGCGGTGCAGCGGGGGTGAGGGTGCTCATCGTGCTGCCTCCTTCTTGAAGAGTGAAAAGACGGTGCGGAGCGCGAAGGTAGCCACGATGATGGTGCCGATGACCACCACGACGCCGGCGGCGGAGGCCAGGCCGTATTCGTTGGCGAAGTAGAACGTCTGGTAGATCGCGTAGGGCAGGTTGGCGGTGCCGAGGCCGCCTGCGGTGAGGGTGAAGACGGCATCGAAGTTCTGCACGATGTAAATGGCACCCAGCAGCCCGCCGAGCTCCAGGTACTGGCGCAGGTGCGGCAGCGTCAGGTGGCGGAAGATCCCCCAGGGTGTGGCGCCGTCCATCTGGGCAGCTTCCACGGTGTCCATGGGGCGTGACTGCAGGCCGGCCAGCAGGATGAGCATCATGAACGGGGTCCACTGCCACACCAGGGAGAGGATCACGGCCATCATCGGTGCCTGCGAGAGCAGGTCCAGCTGGGGCGCCTCAGCGCTGCCGAACAGCGACCACACCCAGGTGAGGACACCGTTGATCAGCCCGAACGTCGGGTTGAGCAGGGCATGCTTCCAGATCAGGGCCGCTGCCACCGGCACCACCAGGAACGGGGCGATCAGAAGGGTGCGTGCCAGTCCCCGGCCGAGGAACTTCTTGTCCAGCAGCAGGGCCAGCCCCAGGCCGATGAGCAGGCTGATCAGCACCACGGAGACGGTGAGGAGGATGGTGGTGAAGATGGCCTGGCGGAGGTCAGGGTCGGTGAGGACGGTGGCGTAGTTCTCCAGGCCTGCGAAGGCGGTCTTGTCCGGGCTGAGGCTGTTCCAGTTCATGAACGAGATGACCAGTGTTGCCACGAATGGGAGCTGCGTGACCAGGATGAGGAAGACGAGGGCCGGGAGCAGTGGTGCCCGCCGTGCCCATGCGAGGGCCCGTTCGCGCGACTTTGCTTCTCGTGAGGGGTTGGCTGCATTGTGTCCCGGGCGGGAGATGCGCGCCGTTGCGGTAGTCATGATGTTCTCCTGCGGTTCGGTTAAGGCTGCTTGTACTTGTCGCCGACCTTTTGGGCGGCTTCCTGGCCCTTGGCCAGCGCGTCAGCCACGCTGCCCTGGCCTGCGATGGCGGAACTGACGCCCTGGGAGACGTTGGTGCCCAGGGCTGCGAATTCGGGGATACCGACAAACTGGATGCCGACGGCGGGACGTGCCTGCGCGCCGGGGTTCTTCGGGTCGGCGTTCTCGATGGCGAAGCGTTCGGCTTCGAAGAACGGGGCGGCCTTCTGGAACTCGGGGTTCTCGTAAGTGGAGATGCGCTTGCCGGACGGGACCTTGGCCCAGCCGAGCTCGGAGGCGACCAGTTCCTCATAATCCTTGGAGCTGGCCCAGGCAATGAACTTCTCGGCGGCGTCCTGCTTCTTGGATGCGGCCTGCATGGCCCAGGACCAGGTCCACAGCCAGCCGGAGGACGTGGTTTCCTTGACCGGTGCCTGGGCGTAGCCGATCTTGCCCTTCACCGGGGAGTTCTGGGCTTCCAAGGCCCCTGCGGCGGACGTTGCGTCGTACCACATGGCGGTTTTGCTCTGGCCCATGTTGTTCAGGCACTCGGTGAACCCGGCCTGCGCTGCGCCTGCTTCACCATGCTCGCGGACCAGCTTGGTGTAGAACTCCACTGCTTCGGTGAACTTCGGGGAGTTGACCTGCGCGTTCCAGTCTTTGTCGAACCACGTGCCGCCGAAGGTGTTAACCACGGTGGTCAGCGGTGCGAAGACCTGGCCCCATCCCGGCTGGCCTCGGAGGCAGATGCCCTTCATCCCCGGTTCCGCGCCGTCCACCTTTGCTGCGATGTCGGCCACCTCGTCCCAGGTGGGCTTGGCCGGCATGGTCAGGCCCTTGGCGTCCAGGATGTCCTTGCGGTACATGAGGAAGGAGGACTCACCGTAGAACGGTTCACCGTAGAGCTTGCCGTCCTCGCCGGTGAGGGACGCTGTGTAGGCGGGCAGGACGTCGTCCTGGTCAAACGCAGGGTCTTCGGCAACGTCATTCAACGGTGCCAGCCAGCCGTTGGCCGAGTAGAAGGGTATTTCGTAGTTGGAAAGCGAGGCCACGTCATACTGGCCGGCCTGGCTGGAGAACTCCTGGCTGATCTTGGCGCGGACGTCATTCTCCGGCAGGATCGTGTAGTTGACCCTGATGCCCGTTTCCTTGGTGAAGTTCTCTGCGGTGAGCCGCTGCAGATCCTCCATCTGGGGGTTGTTGACCATCAGGACACTGATGCTGTTCGGGTCTCCGGCAGAATTGCCACCGCCGGCACCTGCACAGGCCGAGGCACTCAGCGCGACACACAAAGCGCCGGCGGCCAGGGTCGCAGCACGCATTTTTGGGCGCATTAAGGACTCCTTTGTTCTTCAGGGATGCACAGTCACCGCACCACGACCGCTACGTCGGGGTACTGGACCTGGTGGGCGAGGGCCATCCACCGGAGATCCCGGTGTTCCTCGCTGATGTTCTTCCAGATTAGGCGCGGGAGACAGGTCACAACTAGCGTTCTGGTTGCTACTTTCTGATACTTATTTTCCTGACCTGCCGTCCCGGGCAGCCGCTACTCTGGGACCAGGGCGCTGCGTCCCTGTCCAGAGTTCATAAAACAGCCCAACCACTGGAGCGCCATGATGACTGCCGCGGATACTGCTGACGGAGCCACCGCCAGGCTCGCCGAACGCCTGCTGGGGATGCGGGCCAACCGGGAAGTCATCCCGCCTGACCCCAACCACTCCGTCCGTTGGCACCAGCACAGCTATCCCAGCCCCGTGGCACGCTGGAACTACCACCCCGAGTACGAGATCCACCTCATCCGCAAGGGCACCGGAAAGTTCATTGTCGGTGACCACATCGGCACCTTCGAGGCCGGACACGTTGCCCTGGTGGGGTCAGGACTTCCGCACGACTGGGTCAGCGACCTTGAACCGGGTGAGGTTCTGGAGAACCGGGACGCGGTGATCCAGTTCGACGGGAAATGGGTGGAGCAGACTGCCGCCCTGGTGCCCGAGATGGTTGAGGTGAAGCCGCTGCTGGAGCAGTCACAGCGGGGCATCGAGTTCCTGGGCAGGTCGGCTGAGGCGGCGGCAGCAGCGATCGAGGACATGGGCGCCACCACCGGACTGGTGCGCCTCCAGCACTTGTTTACCCTCTTCGGTATCTTGGTCCGCGCACCTGAAACGGACCGGCGATACCTGGCTGAGGAATGGTTCCGGCCGCAGCTGGACGGCCAAGCGGCTGCCGTCGTCGACCTCGTTTTGGAGTATGTGTTCAGCAACCATGCCGGCAGCGTGAAAATGTCCGAGGCGGCGGCGCTGGTAGGTATGCAGGAAGCCTCCTTCTCGAAGTACTTCAAACGCGCTACCGGGCAGAACTTCAGCGACCTGGTCCGTAAGCTGCGCCTGGCCCACGCACGGCGCCTGCTCGAACGCAGCGACAAACCAATTTCCGACATCTGCTACGAAGTGGGCTTCTCCAACCTGTCCAACTTCAACAGGCACTTCCTGAACGATGCCGGGGAAACTCCGCGGCAGTACCGGCAACGGGTCAGCGGCTGACCTGACCGTCCCGGGATGATGCACTGCGTCGAATCGACAGAGCCGAAGGGGAAACGGAAGGGCGAAGGACGGCGTTAGCCGGACCGCATATCAAACCGCCGCCGGTATTCCGTAGGCGCCGTGGAGAATGCAGCCGCGAAGTTTTGCCGCAGCGTGACGGCGTTGCCGAACCCGCAGTCGTCCGCGATCTGTTCCACTGACAGGTCGGTGGTCTCCAGCAGCCGCCGGGCAGCGTCCAGGCGGCGCGCACGGATCCAGGCGGCCGGCGTCGTACCCGTCGCGGCCCGGAAGGCGCGGACGAAGGTCCGGCGGCTCAGGTGCGCCTGCGCCGCGAGCCGGTCGATGGTCAGCGGCTCCCCCAGGCGGGCCAGCGCCCAGTCGAGGAGGCTCGAGACCGGGTCGTCAGCCGTACGCTGCGGCACCGGCCGCTCGATGTACTGCGCCTGTCCGCCGTCCCGGTGGGGCGCAATGACCAGGCTGCGTGCCACCTTGTTCGCCGCGTCCGCCCCCAGCCGCGAACGCACCACGTGCAGGCAGGCGTCGAGCGCGGAAGCCGTGCCGGCCGAGGTCAGGACGTCACCGTGATCGATGTACAGCACGGACTGGTCAAGGGCGATATCCGGGTGCCGCACAGCCAGCGAATCAAACGCCTGCCAGTGCGTGACGGCCCGGCGCCCGGCGAGCAAACCGGCGTCGGCCACGGGAATCGCGCCCAGGCACAAGCCCATGATCGGCACCCCACGCCCGTGCGCATCCTGGAGCACCTGCCGCAGCGAATCACCGGGGACGCGGCCGTCGTCGAACCAGGAAGGCACCACCACAACGTCCGCCGCCTCGGCAGTCTCCGGCCCCCTCACTTCACCCAGCCGGTAGCCCTCAGCGGTGGTTACCTCGCCTTCCTGGTCAGAGAACAGAACCGTTTTCCAGCCGGCAAGGCCCTGGCGGGCAACTTCGTCAAAAACCATCTGGGGAACGGCCAGGTGGAACATCGTTGCCCCATCGAAGGCGTATACCGCAATCCTCATCCCGCCCCATTCCAACACTTTGGCCCAAATCCATCGTACATTCGCCTTCGTGCCACTGTTGATCCGGTTCATTGGTGGGAAGACTGGACGGGTCGCCAACCGGCGGCCACATCAACCACCAGGGAGAAACCAGAACATGAGCACCCCCCGCCGCGCCCTCATCCTCATCGACGTGCAGCAGCAGTACTTCAGCGGTCCCCTCGAAATCCAGTACCCGGCGCACCAGGAGTCCCTGCCCATGATCACGAAGGCCGTGGACGCCGCGACTGCCGCCGGGATTCCGGTTGCCGTGATCCAGCACTCCGCGGGCGTTGGCGCACCGGTGTTTGCACCGGGCACGCCCGAGTTCGAGCTGCACCCCGAGATTGAAGGCCGCAGGACCGGCGAATGGAAGTCCGTCGTCAAGCAGCACGGGTCCGTCTACGCAGGGACGGACCTCGCCGACTGGTTGCGGAAGCACGACGTCGATACGGTCACCCTGGTGGGCTACATGACCAACAACTGCGTGCTCGCCTCAGCCGTGGAGGCAGAGTTCCTTGGCTTCAGCACTGAGGTCCTCTCAGACGCCACGGGCGCCATCAACCTCGCCAACGACGCCGGATCCGCCGACGCGAAGACCGTGCACACCACGCTCCTGACGCTGCTGAACTCGAACTGGGCAGCAGTTGCGGATACTGACACGTGGAGCAATGCTCTGGCTGCGAATCGGGCCCTCAACGGGAGTGACCTCGGCAGCTCCGCCGTCGCCGGCATGGAACTGGCACCCCAGTCATAGCCAATTCCCGGGCTTCACACCGGCGCACAGCGATGGGAAGCCCGGGAACACCAGCGGCCCGCGCGCAGTTGCATCAGGGGGACCAAGCCCCGACGAAATTCAAGGACTGTACAGATGAAGTGGATTCTTCTCGCCGGCGCCATCCTGAGCGAGGTGACGGCGTCGCTCTCCCTGAAAGCGGCCCTTGATAATCCTGCCTTCTTCGTCGTGGTGGTTCTCGGCTATTCCGCGTCCTTCGCTTTCCTCGCCGGAGTCCTCCGCAAGGGCCTCGGCCTCGGGGTCGCCTACGGCATCTGGGCCGCGCTGGGAGTAACACTCACCGTGCTGCTGGCGGCCGTTCTCTTCGGCGAGGCGCTGACACCGGTGATGATGATCGGCGTCGCCATGGTGATCGGCGGAGTGCTGTGCGTTGAACTCGGGTCACACAAGGAGCCTGCAGCAGAATCCGCCAAAGAAATGGCCCGCTCATGATGTGGCTGTTGCTGACGGCGGCCATCCTCACCGAGGTGAGCGCTACCCTGCTCCTGCGGATCGCGTCCACCGGAAAGCGACGCTGGTACATCCCTGTCGCCGTCGGATATTTCCTGGCCTTCACCCTCCTGACGCTGACCCTGCAACAGGGCATGAACCTTGGCGTCGCCTACGGCATCTGGGCCGCGGCCGGGGTCGCGCTGACCGCGCTGGCCAGCCGCATCTTTTTCAAGGAGGCAATCACCCCCGTGATGATGCTGGGGCTCGGACTGATCATCGGCGGTGTCCTGCTGATCGAGCTTGGGGCGGTCCACTGAGCGGTGGGGGCATCAGGTTCTCGGCGCGGTACCGGTCGAAAAGTGCGGTGAAGGCGTCCAGCGTCCGCCGATACCCGGTGAAGCCCGCGTCCCTGCTCTTGCCCATGTCCGTCACCACCTCGATGTTTCGCCCCAGGTCACCGTCCGTGTGCCACCAGGATGCCACGCGGCCCAGGTCCGGTTCGCTGAGGCCATGGCGCCCGGCCAGATCCCGCCACTGTTCCTCCCGCCCCGCCATGGACTGCTCAAGCGGACGGGGCTCCCCCTGGTATCCCTCCCAACTCCACGCCGAAGTAGGCTGCGAGCTTCGGCCACATCCAGCGCCAACGGAACACATCGCCGTTGACGATGTTGAAGGCCTCATTCGCGGCTGCCGGAGTGGTGGAGGCCCAGAGCATGTGCTCGGCCAGCAGGCCGGCATCCGTCATGTCGGTCAGGCCGTTCCATTGGGTTTCGGATCCGGGGAAGACGAACGGCTGCCCGCTGTCCCGGCACAGGGAGGCCTGCGCGGCAAGGGTGAGGCCCATGTTCATGGCGTTGCCCACCGCGTGCCCGATCACGGTGTGCGCACGGTGCACGGACCAGGTGAACCCCTGCTCCGCCGCTGCCGCCCAAAGTTCGTCCTCCTGGGCGTAGTAGAAGTTGTTCACCGGAAGCCGTGGCTCCTCCTCATGGAAGGGCGTGTCCGGCATTTCCCCGGCGGCGTACGCCTCAAAGGGTCCCAGGTAGTGCTTGAGCCCGGTCATCAGGGCAACGTGGGCTACGTCCTTTCCCCGCAGCGCCGCGAGGAGGTCACGCACCATGCCCGCATTCACGGCGATGTTCTCTTCCTCCGTGGCGCGCCGCGACCATGCGGTGAAGAAGACATGTGAGGGATTCTCCGGACCCAGCACAGCGGCCAGGGAGGAGGCAGAGGTCAGGTCCGCGGAAAGCCACCGGACGCCGGGGCGCTCGGCCCCGGGCCGGCGGGACAGGGCAAGGACTGCCCAGCCTTCGCCCACCAGGGTATCCACCAGGGCGGAGCCCGCGATTCCGGTGGCCCCCACCACCAGGGCCGTCCGTCCGTTGACCGATGCTGTTCCTGATCCGATGGTCATGGTGCTCCTTCTGGTGGGTGCTGGGTGTATCCGCGCGTCAGCACGGCCTCACGCTGTGGCGGAGGCCCGCGCGCTGCGTCGCGCCGGGACAAAGGGCCACTGAAGCCCCTTAGCGACAAGCCCCGCCATCAGGCAGATATTCCATGAAGTTCCCTGGCGGGACCGTTACGCGGACGGCGAAACGCTGTGGCGGGCATGCGCCCGGCAATGCCGCAGATCACAAGCACGGGGCGGATTCACCCGAACTTAGGGGTCTCCCCCGCCCAACTGTCTATGTTCCAATGGGAGGGTTGCACCGGCTGCCCGAGTCCAACCGCGGCCTCGGCCCAACGGAAGGAAGAAGCACATGACCGAACCCCAAGAGCATCCTCCGGTTCCCACGCCCGCGAGCGCCCAGGGCTCTGGCCAGAAGGCCGAGGGTGGCTGCCCTGTAATGCATGACAGCGTTACCGCACAGGGCAGCGAGAGCGAAAACCCGGCCATCGACGCACCCCAGCCCAAGGGGCACCGGCCGCGGACCATCGCCGATTGGTGGCCCAACCAGCTGGACCTCTCCGTCCTCCACACCAACCACCCTGCCGGCAACCCGCTGGGCCCGGACTTCAGCTACCGGGACGAATTCCAGAAACTCGACGTCGAGGCGCTCAAGCAGGACATCACCGAGGTCCTCACCACTTCCCAGGACTGGTGGCCGGCGGACTTCGGCCACTACGGCGGCCTGATGATCCGGATGAGCTGGCACGCGGCGGGCACCTACCGAGTCCACGACGGCCGCGGCGGAGCGGGCGACGGCGGCCAGCGGTTCGCGCCGCTGAACAGCTGGCCGGACAACGCCAACCTGGACAAGGCCCGCCGCCTCCTGTGGCCGGTGAAGCAGAAGTACGGCCAGAAGCTTTCCTGGGCGGACCTGCTGGTCCTCGCCGGCAATGTGGCCCTCGAATCGATGGGCTTCAAAACCTTCGGCTTCGCGTTCGGCCGCGAGGACGTCTGGGAGCCGGAGGAGATCTTCTGGGGCCCCGAGGATGCCTGGCTGGGCGACGAGCGGTACGTCGCCGAAGGCCAGATGGCTGATGAGGTGGGCGCCACCGAGATGGGCCTGATCTACGTCAACCCCGAAGGCCCCATGGGCAACCCGGACCCGCTGGCAGCGGCGGCGTTCATCCGCGAAACGTTCAAGCGCATGGCCATGAATGACGAGGAGACCGTGGCGCTGATTGCCGGCGGCCATACCTTCGGCAAGACCCACGGCGCCGGCAGCGCCGATGACCACGTGGGCCCGGAGCCGGAGGGCGCGGACCTTGAGTCCCAGGGCCTGGGCTGGCTGAGCACGTACGGGTCCGGCAAGGGTGCGGACACCATCACGTCCGGCCTGGAAGTGACCTGGACTGACGTGCCCACGCAGTGGAGCAACCGGTTCTTCGAGATCCTGTTCGGGCACGAGTGGGAGCTGGTGGAAAGCCCCGCCGGCGCCAAGCAGTGGGTAGCCAAGGATGCCGAGAGGATCATTCCGGACGCCCATGACCCGGAGAAGAAGCACCGGCCCACCATGCTCACCACGGACCTGTCGCTGCGGGTGGACCCGGAGTACGAAAAGATCTCCCGGCGCTTCCTGGAGAACCCGGACCAGTTCGCGCTGGCCTTCGCCAAGGCCTGGTACAAGCTGCTGCACCGCGACATGGGCCCGGTGGGCCCGCACCTGCTCGGGCCGTGGGTTCCGGAGGCGCAGCTGTGGCAGGATCCTGTTCCCGCCGTCGGCCATGAACTGATCGGCGAGGAGGACATCGCCGCCCTGAAGGCCAAACTCCTGGACTCCGGCCTGACTGTCCCGCAGCTGGCCTCCACGGCGTGGGCATCGGCCGCCACGTACCGCAAGACGGACCGGCGCGGCGGCGCCAACGGGGCCCGGATCCGGCTGGAACCGCAGCGCAGCTGGGAAGCCAACGAGCCCGAGCAGCTCTCCACCGCACTGCAGACCCTTGAGCGCGTGCAGGAGGACTTCAACTCCGGCCAGGCCAACGGCAAGAAGGTCTCGCTCGCGGACCTGATCGTCCTCGGCGGCGCCGCCGCGGTGGAAAAGGCAGCGTCCGACGCCGGGGTCCCCGTCACGGTGCCGTTCCGTCCGGGCCGCACGGACGCGGCACAGGAACAGACCGACGTCGAGTCCTTCGGCTACCTGCAGCCACGGGCGGACGGGTTCCGGAACTACATCCGGCCCGGAGTGAAACTCCAGCCCGAAACCCTGCTGCTGGACAAGGCCTACCTGCTGGACCTCTCCGCACCGGAGATGACGGCACTGGTGGGCGGCATGCGCGCGCTGGGCACCAACGTGGGCGGCTCCGGCCACGGCGTCCTCACCGACAAGCCGCAGGCCCTGACAAACGACTTCTTCGTCAACCTGCTCTCCCCCGGCACCAAGTGGAAGGCCTCGGAGGATGAGGAGAACGTCTACGAGATCACGGACGTCTCCACTGGCGAGGTGAAGTGGACGGCCACCGCCGTGGACCTGGTGTTCGGCTCCAACTCGCAGCTCCGAGCCCTGGCCGAGGTCTACGCCAGCGGCGACGCCAAGGAGAAGTTCGTCCACGACTTCGTGGCCGCCTGGGCCAAGGTCATGGAACTGGACCGGTTCGACCTGAACTGATCCCTGCCGCCGCGGCCCCGAGCCGCTGAACCGGCGTCAAGAATGGCGGCGAAACCATACCGGTTTCGCCGCCATTTTCCTGAGGATCACACCATCAATTTCCGGGGGTCTGCTTGGTCGCGGACTCATTGTTGGCTTGTATCTCAGCAGTGTTCGTAGCTGCCCAATTAGCCAGCAGCTGCAGTCCGTCGTGGGATGCAGAGCCTGGCTCCGCGGAGAACACGAGCATCTGGAGCGCCTGCCCGTAGGCCAGGTCCAGCCCAAGGTAGTCCAGGTCAAGGTCGCCAACAATGGGGTGGTGAACGCTTTTGATGCCGCTGCGGTGTTGGCGGACATCGTGTGCTCCCCAGAGTTTCCGGAAAAGGTCGCTGCGGGTTGAGAGTTCGCCAACGAGGTCGCTGAGCTTGCGATCGAAGGGGGAACGACCCGCCTCGACCCGAAGGAGGGCAACAATCTGGCGGGTGTTGGACTCCCAGTCCCGGTAGAACGTCTGTGCCCTTGCGTCCAGGAAGGCGAAGCGTGCGGCGTTAACGGGCTGCCGTGAGTCCTCGAACATCTCCGAGAAGAGGGCCCGGCCAAGACGGTTGGTGGCCACTGCATCCAGCCGCCCGTTTTGCACGTACACCGGGACGGTAGACATCGCGTCGAGGGTCTGTTGCACGGTCCCGCTTATCTGGGCTTTACCTGTCAGCCGCCTACGCGCCGGGTGGACGCCGGTATTGGCTGCGCGGATGAGCTCCAAGAGATGCGAGTGCTCCGCCTCATCCAACTGGAGCGCCCGGCTGACGCCATCGATGACGGCCTCAGACGCTCCCTTCGCATTGCCGCGTTCGAGTCGTTTGTAGTACTCCGAGCTCATACCGGCCAGGAGCGCCACTTCTTCCCGCCGCAAACCGGGGACGCGGCGCCGCCCGCCAAAGTCGGGCAGGCCCACTTGCTCCAAGCTCAGTCTGGCCCGCCTCGAGACCAGGAACTGACTGAGATCGTCGCGGTTGTCCATGGTGTCGAAGGTACTCCACCTCGGGCTCGCCAGCGGGTCCCTGTCAGGGAACCTATAAGTAGGGTCTCGTTGGCCCAGGCGTTGAGCGGTTGACTTGAATCATCAGCTGCCCCGGATCGGGCGGCTAAGGCCTGGGAAGCAACATCGCCAACCCTAAGGGTTGAGCTTTGGGCCCTCCCCAATCCCCAGGTCTGAACTCCCTGAAAGGAAATGCACCGTGAAAAATGCACGCCTTGGAGACCTGGAAGTCTCCGCCATCGGACTCGGCGCCATGACCATGGCCGGCACCTACACCAGCGAAGGCGCCCTGGATCACGACGAGTCGATCCGCACCATCCGCTGCGCACTCGATCTCGGGGTCACCCACATCGACACGGCCGAGATCTATGGGCCGTTCCTGAGCGAAGAGATCGTCGGCCAGGCCATCAAGGGACGCCGCGACCAAGTCAAGATCGCAACAAAGTTCGGGCTGGTCTCCCACTCAGGAGGCGGCCCCGGCGTGGTCGACAGCAGCGCGGCGAACGTGAAGGCCGCCGTCGAAGGTTCGCTTCAGCGCCTGGGCACTGACCACATTGACCTGTACTACCAGCACCGGGTGGACCCCAACACCCCGATCGAGGAAACCGCCGGCGCCGTCGCGGACCTGATAGCTGAGGGCAAAGTACTGCATTTCGGACTCTCCGAGGCCTCTCCGGAGACAATCCGTCGCGCACATGCAGTGCAGCCAGTCACCGCGCTGCAGACCGAGTACTCTCTCTGGACCCGCGACGTTGAGGAGGAGATCCTGCCGCTGCTGCGTGAACTCGGCATCGGCTTCGTCCCGTACTCACCGCTCGGACACGGTCTGCTTACCGGTCAAATCCGCACCGTGGATGACTTCGCCGACGACGACTGGCGCAAGACCAACCCGCGGTTCACTGGCGAGAATTTCCGCCGGAACCTCGCGATTGTCGATGAGGTAAAGGCGATCGGCGCCGAGATCGGCGCGACTCCCGCACAGACAGCCCTCGCCTGGTTGTTAACCCGTGGGAACGACATCGCCCCGATCCCCGGCACCCGCCGAGTCCCCCGCGTTGAGGAGAATACCGCTGCGGGCGGCATCGAACTCACTGGCGACCAACTGGAGCGGCTCAACAGCCTGCGGCCGGCGGCAGGTGAACGCCACGACGAGGCCAACATGGCCTCAATCGACCGCTGATCCCTGCCCTTGTGTCGTCCCAGGCCCGCCCCCGGTTGAGGGGATATGAGGACTAATAATGCTGGTGCAATCCGGGGCCTCACGCCTTCTCCGGCGACCCGGGCCTCCAGGGCGTGTGCGTGTGCGTCAGCCACACCGCGCCCGGGTTCAGGGAGCGCACCAGCTGCTGGCCCTCCGTGCCTGGGTTGTCGAGTTCGCCAAACCACACTGCCGTGTCCCCGGCGATGACTGTGGGGACTCCGCCGGGGTCGATGACCACGATCTGTGAGCCGGGGGTATGGCCAGGGGCAGGGAGGAGCCGAATCCCTGGAAGCAGCTCATGCTCGCCGTCGACGGGGACGTAGGTGACCCCCGGCGGATCCACCCACTCCGGGATGGTGTAGTCCTCCTGGGTGCGGGCGTCGTCGAGTTCCCGGCGCTGCACATAGATGGGTTTCCCCGCAAAGAGATGGTTGCCGCCGCAATGGTCAAAATGCAGGTGGGTGTTGACCACCATGTCCACGCTGCCCAGGTCAAAGTCCTGGTCGGTCAGGGGATACAGGCGGGGATCCATGTCCGCCACCGCCGGATGAAGCCGGGTCAGTCCGGTATCCACCAGTACGCGGGCTTCGGGGTGGTCGATGACGTGCACATACACCGGCATCAGCTCGCCCTCGGCCAGCAGCTCGGCAACCCGAATGGCGGTAACACTGATTGCAGCGGAAGAATTCATGCCTGGACCTCAGTTCCACGTCGTGGCGGTTGAATTGCCGGCACCAACGCCGGTGGCTGGGGCGGCGACGTTCTGGTGCTTGGTCCAGACTCGCACCTGCTCCGGCGTTCCGCTAGGTTGCCGCTGCAATAAGGGACGCCATCTGCGTGCCCGCGTCGCTCCCGGGTGCCGGGGTGTAGACCACCAGGTGCAGGTCCGGCCGGTCCGACGGGGACAGCTGGTGGTGCTCCAACTGCAGCACTCCCACGGCGGGGTGGTGGAACAGCCGCTCGCGTGATTCGAAGCCCAGGATGTCGTACCGGTCCCATCCTTCCCGGAATTCCGGGCTGGCCTCCTTGAGCCGTTCCACCAGGTTCTTGACGTCCACATCCCCCAGCCGCTGGCCCGTTTCGGCGCGGAACTCGGCCAGGAACCTCTTGCTGGTCACCTCCCAGTCGGGCAGCAGGTCCCGCACGTAGGGATCGGTGAACACCAGCCAGAGGAGGTTGCGGTCCGCAGCAGGAACCGTGGCGATGTTGGGGAAGAGTGCCGCGTAGGCGTTGTTCCAGCCGGCGACGCCCCAGTCCGGGAACAGCGCGAAGGAGGGGTTCGGGTCCAGGGCATCGAGCAGCCGCTGGAGGTGGGCTGGTGCGGTGGCGGCCGCCGTCGTGCTTGGTCCGGCGGACGCATATCCGCCGAGCGACAGGACGTAGTCCAGACCGGTGTCTGAAAGATGCAGTGCCCTGCTGACGGCTTCCAGCACCTGGCGGGACGGGCTGATGTCGCGGCCCTGCTCCAGCCACGTGTACCAGGTGACGCTCACGCCGGAAAGGAACGCCACCTCTTCACGCCGGAGGCCCCGCTCACGCTTGCGGGCTATCGGCGGGAGTCCATAGTCAACCCGGACGGCTTGGTCCCGGCGGGCCCGGAGGAAGAGGCCCAGTTCTTTGCGCCGGCCAGAATTCTGCACGAAAGAAATACTATTACTCTGGTACTTTCACTACTAGTAGCAAGGCCGTCTTCCTCTTGCGGCGGCGCCAGAGAAGGATGGTCATCATGCCTGCACTACGTTCAAAGACAGTTACCCACGGCCGCAACATGGCCGGAGCCCGCGCACTGCTGCGCGCATCCGGCGTCGCCAACTCGGATATCGGCAAGCCGATCATCGCCGTGGCCAACTCCTTCACAGAATTCGTCCCCGGCCACACCCACCTCGCCCCTGTGGGCCGGATTGTCTCCGACGCGATCCTCGCCGCCGGCGCCGTGCCGCGCGAGTTCAACACCATCGCCGTGGATGACGGCATCGCCATGGGCCACTCCGGCATGCTCTACTCGCTGCCGTCCCGCGACCTGATCGCCGATTCGGTCGAATACATGGTCAACGCCCACTGCGCCGACGCCCTGGTGTGCATCTCCAACTGCGACAAGATCACCCCCGGAATGCTGATGGCCGCGCTGCGCCTGAACATCCCCGTGGTCTTCGTCTCCGGCGGACCCATGGAGGCCGGTCGCGTCACCCTGACCGACGGTTCCGTCCGCTCCCTTGACCTGGTGAACGCGATCGCCGACGCCGTGGACGAGTCCATCTCCGACGAGGACATCAACCTCATCGAAGAAAACGCCTGCCCCACCTGCGGCTCCTGCTCCGGCATGTTCACGGCCAACTCCATGAACTGCCTCGCCGAGGCCATCGGCCTGGCCCTGCCGGGCAACGGCTCCGTGCTCGCGACCCACACCGCACGCAAGGCGCTGTACGAGAAGGCCGGCGCTACCGTCGTCGAACTCGTGAAGCGCTACTACGACGGCGACGACGAGTCGGTCCTGCCCCGCAACATCGCCACCGCGGAAGCCTTTGACAACGCCATGGCGCTGGACATCTCCATGGGCGGCTCCACCAACACCATCCTGCACCTGCTGGCTGCAGCCCAGGAAGCCGGCGTGGAGTACGGCCTGGCCGAGATGGATGCCAAATCCCGCCAGGTGCCCTGCCTGGCCAAGGTTGCCCCGAACGTTGCCGGCAACAAGACCTACTACATGGAAGATGTGCACCGCGCCGGCGGCATCCCTGCGCTGCTGGGTGAGCTGAACCGTGGCGGGCTCCTGCACAAGAACGTCCATTCCGTGCACTCCACCGACCTGGACGGCTGGCTGGATGACTGGGACATCCGCGGCGGCAAGGCCACCGAAGAGGCACAGGCCCTGTGGCACGCTGCTCCCGGCGGCGTCCGCTCCTCAACCGCGTTCTCACAGTCGAACGAGTGGACGTCCCTGGACAGCGACGCGGAGGGTGGCTGCATCCGCTCGGTGGAGCACGCCTTCTCCAAGGACGGCGGCCTGGCCGTGCTGCGCGGCAATGTGGCAGAGGACGGCGCCGTGGTGAAGACCGCCGGCGTGGACGAATCCATCTGGACCTTCCAGGGCCCGGCCGTGGTGTGCGAGTCCCAGGACGAGGCCGTGGAGAAGATCCTGAACAAGGGTATTAAAGAAGGCGACGTGGTGGTCATCCGCTACGAAGGCCCCCGTGGCGGCCCGGGCATGCAGGAAATGCTCTACCCGACGTCGTTCCTCAAGGGCCGCGGCCTGGGCAAGAAGTGCGCACTCATCACGGACGGCCGCTTCTCCGGCGGCACGTCCGGCCTGTCCATCGGGCACATTTCGCCCGAGGCTGCCTCCGGCGGAACCATCGCCCTGGTGGAGGATGGCGACATCATCAGCATCAACATCAGCCAGCGCTCCCTGCAGCTGGAGGTCTCGGACGAGATCCTTGCCGAACGCCGCGAGAAGCTGCTGGTCAACGGCGGCTACAAGCCGAAGGACCGGGACCGCCACGTATCCGCTGCGCTGCGTGCCTACGCCGCCATGGCCACCTCCGCGGACAAGGGTGCCGTCCGCGACGTGTCCCTCCTGGAGCACTAGTCCCCAGGGATCGGCAGGACCCCCGCCCGGACACTTTACCGGGCGGGGGTCCTCTGCGTTGCAGCAGGTCAGGACGGGAACGGCCCGAAAACCTGCCAGAATGGCGGGATGATTACCGAGCACGCCCTGCTGCCTGTCATCCCCGGCCAGGAAGAGGAGTTCGAGGCGGCGTTCGACCAGGCTCGCCACATCATCGCGGCCATGCCCGGCTTCATTTCGCTCTCGCTCTCGCGCTCGATTGAGTCCCCCGGCACGTACCTGCTGCTGGTGGAATGGGAAACCCTCGAGGACCACACCGAAGGCTTCCGCGGCTCCCCCGAATACCAGCAGTGGCGGGCCTTGCTGCACCGGTTCTACGAGCCGTTCCCCGTGGTGGAGCACTATAACCAGGTGATGTCGGCAGGGCCTGCAATCTCTGTGGACTCGAAAGACCTGGCCTGGTAGGCCCGCGGAATGAGGAAAGGCCCCCACGCGAGTCGAAGCTCGAGCGCGGGGGCCTCCTTGTTGCCTCCGCATTGGGGGAATTGGAAGCAACTAAAAATCTACCCGCTGGTAACCTCCGGAAATGCCGATTTTGGCGGCCGGCGGGGAATCTTGACTGAAATTTGAGCCCGGGCACGGGCTGACGCTGCGGTTCAGTCTGTTTCCGGGCCCTTGGTCGCGTCCGGGTCCTCTTCGGGCTCGAAGGTGTTGGCTTCGGCGTCTGCGCCGATTCCTACGCCGTCGCTGCCGCCGGGCACATCGCCGCCGCCCTTTGCCTTGTCTTCCGCCTCCCGGGCTTCGCCGTCAGGCAGTGAGTCGGGTGAGTTGGTGGTCATCGTTGCTCCTCCATTGGCCGGGCCTCCACGCTAACAGCCCCGGCCGCGAAAGGCTCCGGCCCGGGGCAAACTTTTTGACGTACGACGGCGGGCGGCAGCCTGGGCGCCGAGGCTACGGGCCCATGGGGTCGTCACCGGGCCGCCTCTTAGCGCGGGCCCCGCACCGCAACATGAAACACCAAAACATCACAGAAAACGATCAGAATCTCTTGACTGTGAAAGTTGAACGCTGTTACAACTGTTGTAACAGCGGCTCCAGGCTTCTACTTCCATCCCCATTCTCCGAATGACCGCCCGCTCCCTTTTTGAATCGATACAACATGGCCGTGTGCCGACCACCCGTTATCAAAGGAGATCAACGTGACCGAAACCCGCCCTGCCCGCAGCGCCCGCAGCAGGAACTACCAAAAGCCCCTGGCCTGGTGTCTTGCCGCCACTGCGTTGGCCAGTGGAGCCGGACTGGCGTTTTCCGCCCCCGCTGCCCGGGCCGAACCCAGCAACTACCGGTTCGATTTCGGCGGCGGTCCGGCGGAGCAGGGGTACACAGGTGTCTCCGCCTCGGACGCCTACACGCCTGAGCGCCGGTACGGCTTCAACACCCCCGAGCACATGGCCAACGTTGCGGCCAAAGGAACCGGGGCGGGAAGCGACGCCGTCCGCTTCCTGGAGTTCGGCACCAAGAGCAGCAACACGTTCAATGTGGACCTCAAAGAAGGCCTGTACAGGGTGACCGTCACCCTCGGCGATACGTCACGGGCAAGCGTAGCCGCGGAAGGCGTCTTCCAGGAGATGAACCTGACCGGAAACGGCGCCACTGCATCCTTCGAAATCCCGGTGACCGACGGCCAGCTCAATCTTCTGGTCACGGAAGGCAAGGTGGGCACGGCCTTCACACTCAGCGCCCTGGACATCGAGAAGGTGTCGCGCCACCCGGAGATGGACCCCACCATCTGGGTGGGCGGCGATTCCACGGTGGCCAGCTATTACCCGCTCGATTCCAGCGTCCAGGGCGGCTGGGGCCAGCTGCTGCCCCAGTTCGTAAACCCGGAAGAGTACGACGTCCGCAACATGGCCACCGGCGGTCAGATTGCCCGGGGATTCCGCAACGACGGCCAACTGGAAGCCATCCTGCAGTACATCAAGCCCGGCGATTTGTTCCTGCTGGAGATGGGCATCAACGACACCGCCGCCAAGAACGCCACCACCGAGGCGGAGTTCAAAGAGATCATGCGGGACATGGTCCGCCAGGTGGCTGCCACCGGCGCTACCCCGGTCCTGGTGACCCCGCAGGGCCGCGCCACCGATTTCGTGGACGGAGTGCACTCCTCGGTGGACCGCTGGTACCGGCACTCCACCGTGGCCCTGGCCCAGGAGGAAGGCGTCCCGCTGGTGGACCTGAATGTCCTCTCGTCCGCCTACTTCACGCAGATCGGCCCGGAGGCAACGCTGGCCCTGTTCATGACCGGCGACACCCTGCACCCCAACCGTGCCGGTGCCACCGAGCTCGCCCGGATCGTCACCGCGGACCTGGCGCGGCAAGGCCTCCAGTAGGCCTTACCTTCCGAAACAGGCGGACGACGGCGGCGCGCGCGGCACCGGGTCCGGGTTCCGGAAAGCCGCAACCCGCCGTCGTCAGTCCTTCTTCAGCGCTTCGGCGAGCATGACGATGATGCCGCTGGGCCCGCGCACGTAGGAGAGCTTGTAGACGTCCTTGTAGGTGGCCACGCCGCGCAGCGGGTGGCAGCCGTGCTTCGCTGCGATCTCCAGGGCGTCGTCGATGTTGTCCACGGAGAAGGCGACGCGGTGCATGCCGATTTCGTTGGGCAGCGTGGGGGCCGTCTCGATCGCGTCGGGGTGGATGTACTCAAAGAGTTCCAACTGACCGTGGCCGTCGGGTGTCTGGAGCATCGCGATCTTGGCGTGGTTGCCGTCAAGTCCGACGGCGGTATCCGTCCATTCGCCGCTGACCGTGTCCCGCCCCACCACCGTGAGGCCGAGATCGGTGAAGAAGGCTATGGTTTCTTCGAGGTCCCGGACAGCAATGCCCACGTTCTCAAGCTTGATGGTCATGGGTGCACGCTATCGAGGCGGACGGAGGAGGTCCAGTGGCAGAGCGAAGCAGTCGCCTGGCGCTGTGGACCGCGGGCTGGCATCGTGTGGCCTCGAAGGCCGCAGAATCCCGGTGTTTCAGGTCCAGTCCGACGAGAAGTCGAGCGGCGGCCACCAGCGGGTCCGTGAATGCACGGGGAACCTGCGGCCCGTGACTTCGGTGGGAGTAATGCGGATCAGGTGGTCCTTGGGTCCCGGCAGCCACGGTTCACGGTCCGGGTCGGCCAGCTCAACAGGCGCTTCGCCCTCCGGCACTTGGCCCGGGATGCCCTTGACCACCACGCTCCACACCTCCGTGCTGTAGGTGCCCAGCCCGTCCGTTTCAAAGGCGACAGGCGTGCTGCTAAGCAGGGCATTGAGCTTGGCGCCGGGGGCCGTGCGGAACAGGATGGTGCGGTCCACGGGCACGAAGTTGACCGGGAAGATCTCCGGAACTGCCCGGTTGATCACCGCCAGCCTGCCAATGTACGCGGATTCCAGGTATCGCCAGCACTCGTCTTCTGTGAGGGTCTCGGCTTGCGGCTGCTGCTGTGGGGTGGCCATGGCCGTGATTCTAGGCCGGAGAGCCGCGGCGCAACAGGGCCGTGCTGCCCCCCAAAGGCCAGCGGACCAGAAACCGATCAGCCGTTGCCACCCGGCGGCCGGATGATCCGCCGCTGGGTGGCCGCGGCGATGGCCGCGGTTCGGTTGTCCACGCCGAGTTTGCCGTAAATATGGACCAGGTGCGTCTTCACTGTCGCCTCGGAAATGAAGACCTGCTTGGCGATGGCCCGGTTGGACAGGCCGGTGGCCAGCAGTTCCAGCAGCTGCACCTCCCGCGGGGTCAGCGAGGTGCCGGGGTTGCTGATCCGGTCCATCAGCAGCGCGGCAGCCCTCGGCGCCAGGGCCGTGCCGCCGGCCGCAGCCTGCAGGACAGCCTGCCGCAGCTGTTCTGGCGGGGCATCCTTCAGCATGTAGCCGCTCGCCCCTGCCTCCACGGCAGCGAGGATGTCCGCGTCGGTATCGTACGTGGTGAGGATTAGCACCGGCGGCGGGGCCGGCAGCTTCCGGATCGCGGCCGTTGCGGTGACCCCGTCCATCCCCTGCCCCATCTGCAGGTCCATGAGGACAACGTCCGGCGGCTCCCCCAGCGCGGACAGCCGGTCCAGTTCCTTCAGCGCAGCCCGCCCGTCGGACGCCTCGGCGGCGATGGCGATCCCCTCGAACCCCGCCAGCATGGCCCGCAGCCCGGCCCGGACCACGGGATGGTCGTCCACCAGGAGCACACGGACTTCACTCACGGAATTCACCAGCCAGCGGCAGCCGGATGGCCACCACGGTGCCCTCGCCGGGAGCGGATTCCAGCTCCAGCGAGCCGTTCAGGGCATCCACGCGTTCCCGCAGCGAGCGCAAACCGAACCCGCCGCCGTCGCCACCGCCGGCGTGCGCGGCGGCCGCCGCAGCATCCGGATCAAAGCCCGCGCCGTCGTCGTAAATGTCCATGGTCACCTCCGTGCCGAGGAAGGCCAGGGTCACGACGGCGGTGAGCGCCCCGGCATGTTCGCGGACGTTGGCGAGGCTCGCCTGGGCCGCGCGCAGCAGGGTGACGCGAACCGGCTGGGGCAGGTCCAGGGGATCGCCGTCCACCTCCACGCGGCAGCGCAGCGGCAACCCGGCGGCGGCGGCGCCCGTCTCGGTGGCGGCGCACAACCTGCGAAGTGCGTCCACCAGCGTGCTCCCCTCCAGCTGCGGTGAGGACAGTCCACGGACAAAGCTGCGGGCCTCGGCCAGGTTCTCCGCCGCAGTCCGCTGCACCAGCTCCAGCTGCGAGGCAGCCGCGCCGGAGTCGCCGCCGGCCAGGGACTGTTCGGCGGCCCGTCCCAGCA
Source organism: Pseudarthrobacter sp. SL88 (assembly GCF_026672455.1). Taxonomy (NCBI): domain Bacteria; kingdom Bacillati; phylum Actinomycetota; class Actinomycetes; order Micrococcales; family Micrococcaceae; genus Pseudarthrobacter; species Pseudarthrobacter sp. SL88. The sequence goes on along the minus strand of NZ_JAPPRD010000001.1, from coordinate 360,956 downwards.
GCACGATGCTGGACAGGCCTTGGGCCAGGGTGTCGTGGATTTCGCGGGCCAGCCGCTCCCGCTCCGTCAGCACACCGGCCTCATGCTGGGTCCGGGCGAGCGCCTCGCGCGTCCGGCGCAGCTCATCGGCCGCGCGCCGCTGGTTCAGCGCCTCGCGGTACAGGGCGGCGTAGGCCAGGCCCGTGATGACGGCGAAAATGGCACCGAGCGCGGGGCCGACGACGGCGGCCGCGTGTGGAACCGGGGCACCGCTGGCTGCCCACTGGGAGGCGATCACCGCTACCGTCATCAGCGCAATGGTCAGCAGCGCCGCGCGCCGGGGCAGCAGGTGCAGGTGCAGGAAGAAGATGGGGAACGCCAGCCAGGCAAAGTCGGCGCTGCCAGCCAGCAGGAAAGCCCACAGCCCGGTCACCAGCACCAGCCACAGAAGGGCGAAGCGGCGCGGATCCATGCTGGCCCGGCCCTAGGCATGGCGCTTCTCGAGGACCGTTCCGGCCAGGTACACCCCGGCGAGAACCACCGCCACCCCGGCCCAGAGCCAGCGCAGCGGACCGCCGGCCATCAGGATCCGGACCAGGGCCACGCCCAGCAGCACGGCGAATCCGGTGTGCAGGGTGACCCGGAGAACTTTCAGGATCGCTGCGGACGTCGCATTCTCCACGGCATCCAGCGGTCCCCCCGACAGGCTTCCGCCGGTTCTGTCCGGGGATGTCTGTAAGGGCGCGGCGGGCATTCCCCCAGCTTATGCCGGGGCTGCCGGCGGCGGATCAATCAAATGGTTGACTCCGGGATCCACCCCACGGCGGCCGGGGATCAACCATCCCCGCGATGCCCCGGCCGGTGCCCGGCGGGAGAGTGGAATTACCCAATTCCACTCCTGCTGAGAGAAGAACAACGTGTTCCTGGCAATCCGCGATATCCGTTTCGCCAAAGGCCGGTTCGCCATGATGGGCGGCGTCGTAGCCCTGATCACCCTGCTGCTGGTGATGCTGACCGGCCTCACGGCCGGCCTGGCCGAGCAGTCCACCTCCGCCATCGGCAAGCTCGGCGGAGCTGCCGGGTCCAGGCCCGTCGACGCCGTCGCGTTCGGCGCGCCGGGTACTGGCACCCCCAAGGCTTCGTACACGGAGAGCTCGGTGACCGCAGGGCAGGTGGACCGCTGGAAGGACCAGCCCGGGGTGGCCACCGCCGAGCCGCTGGGCATCACCCAAACCCGGCTGCAGACCGCTGATGGTTCCGGGACGGCCAACGTCGCCGTCTTCGGGGTTCCTGCCGGCAGCCCCCTGGCGCCTGCTTCGGTGGTGCCCGGGACGGCGGTGCTCGGCGCCTCGGTGGCGGACGCGCTGTCCGTGGAGCAGGGCGACACGGTAGGCGTCGGCGGCGTGGAACTTGCCGTCGCAGCCGTGGTCCCGGACCAGTGGTATTCGCACACCAGCGTGGTGTGGACGGACCTTCCCCAGTGGGCCAGGGTGGCGCACGTGTCCGACGGCGGGCAGCTGGCCACGGTGGTTGCCGTCACGGACGGTGCCGACGTGGACGAGGCTGCGGCCAATGCCGCGGCGGGGACTGTGAGCGAATCCCGCACCGGGTCCTTCCAGGCTTTGGGATCGTACAAGAGCGAGAACGGGTCGCTGACCCTCATGCAGGCGTTCCTCTACGGCATCGCTGCGCTGGTGATCGTGGCGTTCCTGACCGTCTGGACCATCCAGCGGACCCGGGACATCGCCGTACTCAAGGCCATGGGAGCCCCCGCGTCCTACATCCTTCGCGACGCCATCGCCCAGGCCGCCATCGTCCTGGTGGCTGGTGCCGCCGCCGGCGGGGCTGTGGGTGTTGCTGCCGGGTCGCTGGCCGCGCAGGCCGCCCCCTTCATGCTGAACGCCGGCACCACGCTGCTTCCCGTCGTCGGGATCATCGCTTTGGGTCTTGCCGGGGCAGCCCTGGCCGTCCGGCGAGCCACCCGCGTGGATCCGCTCCTGGCTCTCGGCGGCAACTGAAAACCCGACTTCCTGAAAGGAAACCCCATGCCTGCTTCCCCCACCTCCGTTCCCCTGGACCTCGTCGACGTGACCCTCGAATACCCTGACGGCACCGGAACCACCACCGCCCTGGACCGGGTCAGCCTCACCGCGCACGCCGGCCAGCTGCTATCACTCGTTGGCCCATCGGGCTCCGGGAAATCCAGCCTTCTGGCCACCGCCGCCACCCTGGTCCGGCCCACCCGAGGGCAGGTCCTCATCGACGGCACAGACACCTCCGGCCTCAAGGACAAGGAGCTGACGGCCCTGCGGCGCAGCAAGATCGGCATCATTTTCCAGCAGCCCAACCTGCTCCCCTCCCTGACGGCCGCCGAGCAGCTCATCATTACCGACCACCTGCGCGGCAAACCAGCAAAAGCGGCCCGTGACAGGGCGGCCGGCCTGCTGGACGTCGTCGGGCTCTCCGCGAGCGCCCGCAAGCTGCCGCACCAGCTCTCCGGCGGGCAGCGCCAGCGCGTCAACATCGCCCGCGCGCTGATGGGCAGCCCCAAGGTGCTGCTGGTGGACGAGCCGACGGCGGCGCTGGACCATGAGCGCAGCGAGGCAATTGTTCGGCTGCTTCGCCGGGTCACCACGGAATTCTCGGTGGCCACGGTGATGGTCACGCACGATACCGAGTTCCTGCCGCTGACGGACGCCGTGGCCACCATGCGGGACGGACGGCTGGCGGCACCGGTCCTGGCCAGCGCCTGAGCGGGGGCAGCAACGCAAACAGCCCCGGAAGGGTCTCCCGCCGGGGCTGTTTGCGTCCGTGACGCGGCGTCGGGCTAACCCTTCGGGGTCACCTGCAGGCGGTCGAAGGAGACCTGTTTGCCGTCCTTGTCCAGGACCACCACATCATCGCGGCCGTTCTGGACCCCCGCCGGGAGGATGAACTCCACGGTGTTGGCGGTGGTGGGGAAGAGCCAGCCGATCCGCTGGCTGCGCTTGTTGAGGTAGACGTAGTACCACTGCCCGTAGTCGAGCCCCTCGAGGACCACCTTCTGGCCGTTCCGGTACTTGTCCTGCGTCTTCAGGTCGAACGGCGGCGCCTGGCCGTCGAAGTCCTGGACCGTCAGGGCGGGTTCGGACTCCGGCTGGGCGGGCTGGAGCTCAAGCTGGATTCCACCGCCGCTGACGGAAACGGTGGCACGCTTGGTTCCGTTGTCCCCGGTGGCGCTGAAACGTACTGCGTCCAGCTTCCCGGCGGCGATGTCAGCTGCGGTGAGCACGTAGTCCCTGGTGGCCGTCACAGTGCTGCCGGCTGCGAGGGACGGTTCGCTGATGCCTGCGTCCGGGGCAGCCACCCCGGTCAGCGGGACATTGCCCGCGTTGCCCAGGGTGTAGGTATACGTCACAACGTCGCCTGCGGAGGCGTACCGGTCGCCGTCCTTGTCGGTCCAAACAGCCGCGACGGTGCCGTCCAGGCTGGCATCGCGCACCTTCAGGTCCACCTCGCCGCCGTTGACGGCGTAGGTCCGGGTGCCCTGGCCTGCGGCGCTGACGTCCCAGGTGGTTTCCGGGATGAAGAAGCCCTGGGCTGCTTCCTCTGCGGTGACGGTGTGCCGCGGCGTGGCGCAGGTGTAGCCCTGGCCCGCGGGCAGGACGCTGTACCGGCAGTTCCCGGGACCGTCCGGCACGAGGGGGCTGAAGTTGCCCGCCGTGGGCACCACCTTTTCCGCCAGGGGGCTGGTGTTGGCGACGTCGAACTTGTAGGGGAAGGCCTCCCCTGCCGTGTACGGCTGCGCGGCGAGGTCCCGGCCGGCGTCATTCCGGCTGCCCGTGATCGTGGCGGAAACCAGGCCGTCGCGCAGGGCCACGGCCGCTCCGGTGAACGCCACCGTTTTAGTGAGCGACGGCGTCGCGCTGGCCGTGACGCTGAAGGTGGCCTGCGGCACGAAGTAGCCGCGGGCAATGTCCTCGGCCGTCACCGTGTGCCTGGCCGTGGTGCAGGTGTAGCCGGCACCGGCAGCCAGGTTGTTATACCGGCAGTTAGGGCTGCTGGGCGCCCCGGGGGCGGGTGGCAGGAAGCCGGCGTCGAACGGCCCGGAAACGGGTACGGCGTTCGCGGTGACGTTGGCTGTGCTCTTCACAGTGAACGTGTAGCTGACAACGTCACCGGTCTTGTACGGGCTGGCCGCCACGTCGCGGTCCGGGGCGGAGCCGGTAATGGTCATGCCCACCTGCGGTGCAACCGGCACCGTGGCCGTGAAGGTGGCCCGCGAAACCCGGCCGTCCGCCGTCGTGAACGCCGCAGTAAGTATCTGCGGGCCGCTGGCGTTCGCCGGCGCGGTCAGGTCCACGTTCACGGTAGCGGAGGCACCGGGCGCGACGTCGGGCACGGGCACCGTGGTGGCAGACCAGCCGCTGGGCGTGTAGACGGTGGCGGTGGCGCCGGAGAGCGTGGATGCCTCCTGGTTGGTGACCGTCACGGCCACCTGCTTGGTGGCACCGGGTGCGGTGGTGACCGCGGGGACGGACAGTGGCGCGCAAGCGTAGTTCAGCCAGGCATCGTCGAAGGCGGCGAACGGCATGTTGTCCGTGTAGTTGCCCTCGTACAGGACGCCGAAGCGGCCCTCGTCCAGCCGGGTCACGGTGGAATACGCGGAGAAGCCCGCGCGGATGGTGCGGACGCCGGGCCAGGTGGCGCCGTCGTCGCAGGACACCCGGGCCGAGACGTTTTCGCGTCCGGTCTTGGAATTGGCGTTGGTGAAGATCAGCTTCTTTGCGTCGGGCGTTCCCTGCGCGGCGTTGGGGAACATGCGCGCGATGGCCCCGTTGTTGGCCGGGTCCGGAAGCTCGGTGTCCTGCGTGACCGGGCCGTAGGTGGCACCGCCGTCGGTGGAGACCGCAACCTTGCGGTATCCCTGGTTGGCGTTGTCACGGGAGTTGAGCAGCACGCGCCCGTCGGAGAGTTCCACCGTCTTGTTTTCGTCCATCCGGTCGCCCACGTTGGCGCCCTTGTGCCACGTGGCGCCGTGGTCGTCGGAGTAGACGCTGTAGGCCTGGATCCTGTTGCTGCCGTCCGCCTGGCGGATATCCCCGGCGTACTGCTGGATCAGGCGCCCCTTGTACGGGCCGTATTTGAGCTGGATACCCTCACCGGAGGAAGCGAAGTTCGAGCGGACATCGCCGGCGGCCGGGCTGGCCTTGCTGGTGCCCGGCTTGGTGACGTCAGTGATGAGGCGCGGCTGGCTCCACGAGAGGCCGCCATCGGAGGACTCGATGACCGCGGAGGAGATGACGGACCGGTCCGCGTCGTCGTTGCCGAACTGGCTGCCGCCGAACCCCTGGTCCTTGGAATACACGAAGAATGCGAAGACCTTTCCGGCCTCGGCGTCCACAACGTAGGACGGATCGCTATAGCCGTACTTTGCAGCGGCGGCGTCGCCCACATGCCCGGCGGCGATCACCTGCACCGGCCCCCAGGTCCGGCCGCCGTCGGTGCTGCGGCGCTGGACGATGGAGTTGGGGTTGGGGGCATCGGCGGAGCTGCCGGGCCTGCCGTCCCATGCCGCGAGGACCACGCCGTTGCCCAGGTAGGACAGTGCGGGGATGCGGTAAAAGAAGTTGTTGGCGGTCCTGTCCGCGGCCAGGTTGGTTTCCTGGAAAGCGCCGGGAGGAGCCGTGGGGCTGTTGGACGGGGTGGGTGCCGCCTGGGCGGGCAACCCGGTTCCGGCAAGCAGGGCTAAGGCGAGGGCGCCTGTGCCCGCAGCATGCCCCATCGATCTTTTCCTGGTTCTTTTCGTGGTAATTCGCAAACCCATGTCCTTTCTGGACGCCGCGCTGCGGCTCGAATGGAGGTGTGGAACGCCGTCGCGCTGAACCCAAAGTGTGATTCCTGCTACATACGACGTCCTACCACCTTAGGCATGGGAGGACCGGAAAGCTAGACTCAACATGTGACGTCCTATCTCCTCCGCCCAAGCGCATCCTCCGCGCCCGCCGCTTTCCCCGCCGCCGTCCCCTCAGCCGAGCACATCCTCGCCGTCCGGGGCCGCGGGGGCTACCGCCAGTACCGGATCCCGGCGCTCGCGGTCACCGCACGCGGCACAGTCCTGGCCGCCTACGACGGCAGGCCCAACCTCGACGACTTGCCCAGCCCCATCGATCTTTTGATCCGGCGCAGCGTGGACAAGGGGCAGACCTGGAGCGAACAGGCAGTGGTGCGAAGCGGCACTGGCCTGGAGGGCTTCGGTGATCCGAGCCTGCTGGTGGACGCCGAAACCGGACGCATCTTCCTCTTCCACGCGGCCGGAACGCGCGCCGGCTTCTTCGAGTCAGCCACCGGGATGGCGCCGGACGACCCCTCCATCCAGCACACAAATCTCAGCTGGTCCGACGACGACGGTGCCACCTGGCAGCACCGCCGCCTCACCGCGGAGCTGAAGGGCAGCTCCCCCGCCGGCCGGGATGTCACCGGCATCTTTGCCGCCGCCGGACAGGGTATCCAGATCCACGCCGGGCCCTTCACGGGCCGGTTGGTGCAGCAGTTCGTCCTCCTGTGCGGAGGCGAGATCATGGCCGCCTCCGCCTACTCTGACGACCACGGCGAGCGCTGGATGCTTGGGGAATTCATCAGCGCCGGAACCCACGGCGCGGCGCCCAACGAGAACAAAGTGGCGGCCCTGGATGACGGACGGCTGCTGCTGCACAGCCGGGCAACGCCCCGGCGCCTGGCCGCCACCTCCACGGACGGCGGCCACAGCTGGAGCCCGCTGGCGCCTGTCGAGGACCTTCCGGATCCCAGCGACAACGGCTCACTGTCCCGCTTCGACGGACTGCCGTCCGTCACGGGCTGTGGCGGCACGGCGACGGACCGGTGGCTGCTGGCCACCAACAACCGGGACACCGCGCTGCGCCGCAACACCGTCCTGAGCCTCTCACCGGATAACGGCAGCACCTGGCCTGCCGGGCTGGTGCTCTGCCCGGGAAGCTCGGCGTACTCCACGGCCACCCGGCTGCCCGACGGCAACATCGGCGTCCTGTACGAACGCCAGGGGTACCGCGAAATCGTGTTCGCCTCCATTCCTTCCTGGCAGCTGACGGACCAGCTTGCAGCGCAACCGCACCGAGAGCCCTCCACCCCGGAACCGGCTGCCGGACTCACCTTCGACATGGAACTCCGGTCCATCACACCGGGCCTTCCGGAGGAGTGGCGTAACGCCGGCGAGTTCCACGTCATGGCGGACGACGGCGGCGACTGGGGTGCGGCGTCCAAGGAGATCGGCCAGGGCTACTCCGCCGGGCAGGCCCAGGTACTGGGTACCCGCGCGGCGCAGGACCTCAACTACGGCCCCATCATCCCCGGCTACAAGGCAGGCGACATCCTCGCGTTCACAGGCAGGGCACGGAACGACGGCGGCGATACAGTCACAGGGGTCAGGCTCACCGGGCCGGGGGCCGCGGCTTTCCCGGCCCGGGACCTCCTGCCGGGGGATGCGGCACTGTACTTCACGCCGTCGTACACCCTGACGGCGGGGGATGTGGAGAAGGAAGCCGTGACCATCACCTTCACCGTTAAAGGAACCAGCCGGGACACGGCATGGCAGCTGTCCAGGACCTTCCGGTTCATCATGGCCACCGGGGATGTCAGCGTAGAAGACGCGCCACCGGTCAGCTCCCCTCGATAAGGGCGCACATCTGCCGCAGGCGGTCAACACGGCCCTGCACCGTCAGGCCCTCGCGCGGCAGGCCAACCTTGAAGCCGATGAACGGCCCCGTGCCGGCTGCCGCAAGGCACCGTTGGATTTCGGCGCGGTTGAGCAGGGAGCCCGGCGGCGACCCTTCCACCTCGACCGCCGGAAGGTGCGCGTCGATCCACGGATAGCCGAACTCCGTGGCGTCCGGTGAGCAGCCTGAGAACATGACACCCGCCAGGACGCCCGCCTCCCGGGCCTGCGCAATATGTTCGGCGGCAGTGCCCGGGTTGCGGGTTTCGATGACGGACCGCGCCCAGTTGATCACGAGGCCCACCCGGCCACCCGCCTGTTCGCGGAGTGAGCGGACCACGTCCACCTCGTCGGTAAACGGCAGGAAGCCTTTCTCCGGCCTGCTGCCGGGCCGGGGCGCGTCGCAGTGTTCCACCAGCACCCGGGTGGTTCCCCAGTCCCAGTCGAGGATTTCGCTCAGCGATGCCCTGAACATGGCGGCGTCGGCGCCGGGATGCGGCGCTGAATGCAGTTCGACGGCTTCCACGTGCCTTCCCTCGCCCTTGAGGCTGAGCACGTAGGCGTGGAGCCCGGCCACGAATTCGAGGGCCTCGCGCCTGCCGCCGGCGTCCGGGGAGGCCAGTCCGAACGCAGCCGATGCGTTCATCCGCTGCATGGTGCCCGGTATTGAGGTTACGACGGCGGACCATCCCGCGGGTGCCCCGGCGGGCCAGGCGTTGCCGCCGTGCGGTCCGTACGGAAGTTCCAGTCCCCGTACAGCCTGGACGGATGCGAGCTCACGGTAGAACTCCTGCTGCGAGCCGGCAGGCTGGGCCGGATAAGCGCCGACGATGAGGGACATTTCAAACTCCGTTGCTTGGAAGGCGGTGTGTCTACAGGGCGATCGGGTGCAGCTGAGCCGCTGCACTTGACGGCTGCCTGTGATCGCCCTTACAGTCTTTCTACGAGCTAGGACATCCTACATCCGATAAACATCTTTTGAATGGTGAGGCACATGAACAACATCAAGAACCTGCCGCTGGTCAATGACGCCAGCCGCCGGAACTTCCTGAAGCTGGGCGGGGCCATGGGCCTGGCCGCAGCCTTCGCCGGCTCCCTCGCAGCCTGCGGCGGTCCCGCCGCCACCACCACGGGCGCCACCGAAAACACCTCGCCCGTCAACAAGGACCTCACCATCGAGGCCGGCATCTCCTACGCGCTGTCCACCGGGTTCGACCCCATCTCCTCTTCCGGCGCCACCCCGATGGCCGCCAACCTGCACGTGTTCGAAGGCCTCATCGAACTGCACCCCGCCACCCGTGAGCCGTACAACGCCCTGGCCGCCGCGGACCCCAAGAAGGTCAGCGACACCCAGTACCAGGTGGCCATCCGGGACGGTGCCGTCTTCCACGACGGTACGCCGGTCACCGCCGAAGACGTGGTGTTCTCCTTTACCCGCGTGATGGACCCGGCCAACAAGTCGCTGTTCTCGCAGTTCATTCCGTTCATCCAGGAGGTCAAGGCCCTGGACGCCAAGACCGTGGAGTTCACGCTCAAGTACGCGTTCCCCGGCTTCGGGCCCCGCATCTCCGTGGTGAAGGTGGTGCCCAAGGCGCTGACCAACTTCCCGTTCGGTTCCGATCAGCTGAAGTCCTTCGACGCGAAGCCCGTAGGCACCGGACCGTACAAGCTCATCTCCGCCGTCAAGGACGACAAGATCGTCTTCGAAGCCAACCAGGCCTACAACGGCCCGATGCCTGCCCTGGCCAAGGGCATGACCTGGCTGCTGCTCTCCGATGCCGCCGCCCGTGTCACGGCCATGCAGTCCGGCCGCGTCCAGGCCATCGAGGACGTCCCCTACCTGGACATGGAGGGCCTGAAGTCGGCAGCCACCGTTGAATCGGTGCAGTCCTTCGGGCTGCTGTTCATGATGTTCAACTGCAACGCCGCACCCTTCAACAACAAGAAAGTCCGCCAGGCCCTCCACTACGGCCTGGACAAGGACTCCATCATCAAGAAGGCCCTGTTCGGCAACGCCAAGCCAGCCAGCTCCTACTTCCAGGAGGGCCACCCGGACTACGTCAAGGCCAAGAACGTCTACGGCTACGACGCCAAGAAGGCCGAGGACCTCCTCAAGGAAGCCGGCGTCACCAGCCTCGAGTTTGAGCTGCTCACCACGGACACCGCCTGGGTCAAGGACGTGGCACCCCTGATGCTCGAATCCTGGAACAAGATCCCCGGTGTCAAGGTCACGCTCAAGAACCTGCAGTCCGGCGCCCTGTACACGGACCGCGTGGCCAAGGGCGACTACAAGGTTGTTGCCGCGCCGGGCGATCCCTCGGTGTTCGGCAACGACGCGGACCTGCTGCTGAGCTGGTTCTACGCAGGTGACACCTGGATGAAGAACCGCGCCTTCTGGGGGGACACGCCGGAGCGGGCGCAGCTGGTGGACCTCATGTCCAAGGCAGGCCGGGCAACCACGGAAGACGCCAAGAAGCTGACCGGCGAGATCGTGGACCTGGTGTCCGAGGAAGTCCCGCTCTACCCGCTGTTCCACCGCCAGCTTCCCAGCGCCTGGGATTCCAAGAAACTCAGCGGCTTCAAGCCGCTCCCCACCACCGGAGTGTCCTTCGTTGGTGTGGGCCGCACCGCCTAGACCTACCCACCGGAGACTACATTGAGCACCATATTGCGACTGCTGGGCCGACGGCTCGCAGCCCTGCCGCTGATGGTCCTGGGCATCACCCTGCTGGTGTTCCTGGTCCTGCAGGCCGCCCCCGGAGACCAAGCAAGCAGCGCCCTGGGCGAGGGCGCCAGCGAGGAAGCCAAGGAACAGTACCGCCAGGCAAACGGCCTGAACGATCCGCTGCTGCTGCAGTATGTGCGGTTCCTGGGCAAGCTCCTGCAGCTCGACCTCGGCGTCACCACGCCGCCGGCCAAGTCTGTGGCGAGCATGATCGGCTCGGCGTTCCCCCTGACGCTGCAGCTGACCTTCCTGGGCGTCATCATCGCCGTCGTGGTCTCCCTGGTCTTTGGCATCATCGGCGCCCTCTACCGGGACAAATGGCAGGACCAGCTGGTCCGCGTGTTCTCCATCGCCGCGGTGGCAACGCCGTCGTTCTGGCTGGGCATCCTCCTGATCCAGTGGTTCGCCCTGGGGCCGGCAGCGATGTTTCCGTCCGGCGGCATTGCCACCCCGGAGTCCGGATTCGGCGGCTGGCTCAACTCGATGGCGCTGCCCGCCCTGGCCCTCGGCATCCCGGTTTCGGCCTCGCTCATCCGGGTGGTCCGCACCTCCATGGTGGAGGAACTGGACCGGGACTATGTCCGCACGGCCATCGGCAACGGCGTGCCGTACCGCGAGGTGGTCTCCAAGAACGTGCTCCGCAACGCACTTGTCACTCCGGTGACCGTGCTGGGGCTGCGGATCGGCTACCTGCTGGGCGGCGCCGTCGTGATTGAAATGATCTTTGCCCTGCCCGGCATGGGCCAGCTGATCCTCAATGGCATCACCAACCTGGACGTGAACCTGGTGCAGGGTGTGGTGCTGACCATTTCCGTCACTTTCGTCCTGGTGAACATCGCCGTGGACCTGCTTTACCTGCTCATCAACCCCCGAATCAGGACCGTGTGACCCATGCGCAGCAAACTCGCTGAACGTCTGAGCGCCCCCGGGATCCGCCTGCGGGCCCTGCCCTGGGGCTCCCGGCTGGCCCTCGCCTTCCTGGTGGTGATCGCCTTCGCCGCCGTCTTCGCCCCGGTCCTGGCACCGCACGATCCGCTGGAATCCTTCATGCCGGCCACTCCCCCGGGTGCCGAGCATTTCTTCGGCACCGACCGGCTGGGCCGCGACATCTTCTCCCGGCTGCTGTATGGCTCGCAGTCCTCGCTGATGATCGGCCTCGGCGCCGTGGCCCTGGCCGTCCTGGCCGGAGCGTTCCTCGGCTCGCTGGCCGCCACGTCCAGCAAGGCCGTGAACGAACTGATCATGCGCCTGATGGACATCCTGATGGCATTCCCGGGCATCGCCCTGGCCGCAGTGCTGCTGGCAGCGTTCGGCAACACGGTCCCCACGATCATCATCGCGATCGCCATCATCTACACCCCGCAGCTTGCCCGCGTGGTCCGCGCCAACGTGCTCTCCCAGTACGGCGAGGACTACGTCCGTGCCGAGCGAGTGATCGGTGCCGGCCGTTTCTACATCCTGCTCAAGCACATCGTCCGCAACACCGCCGCCCCCGTGCTGGTGTTCGCCACGGTGATGGTGGCCGACGCCATCATCCTCGAGGCCTCGCTGTCCTTCCTGGGCGCCGGCGTCCAGGATCCCGCCCCGTCCTGGGGCAACGTGATCTCCTACGGCCGCAACCTGGTCCTGTCCGGCGGCTGGTGGGCCACCACCTTCGCCGGCCTCATCATCCTGCTCACCGTCCTGGCCTTGAACATCCTTGCCGAGGGCCTCACCGACGCCATGGTCAACCCCCGGCTGCGGCGCGCCCCGGTGGTGAAGGACGACGACGGTGCTGCCGCTTCCGTTGCCGGCGCAGCAGTCGCAGGTTCGGCCGTGGATACCGAGGTGGCCACCTCGGTTGCGCAGCCGTCGATTGTGGAACAGCACGAACTCGACGCCGTCCTGCCGGCTTCCGGAACCACCCCCACCGAAGGCCGGCAGGACACCTCAGCGGTACTCACCGATGTCAGGACCGCCGCCAACCCGCACGCCCTGCTGGACCGTGAGCTGGAACTGCTCGCCGCCGTCGAGGCCACCCGCACGGACCGACTCCCCCAGGTCCCGGCGGACGCCCGGACGGTCCTCGAGGTCAGCAACCTCTCCATCCGGTTCCCCGGCCGGTTTGGCGAGACAGCCATCGTGGACAACGTCTCCTTCACCGTCCGCGAAGGCGAAACCATGGGCCTTGTGGGCGAGTCCGGTTGCGGCAAGTCCATCACGTCGCTGGCCGTCATGGGCCTGCTGCCCAAGACCGCCCGGATTAGCGGTTCCATCCGGTTCGACGGCAAGGAACTGCTGGATCCGGATACCAGCCACAGCAACACCAAGGCCTACCAGGGCCTGCGCGGCGAACAGATCGCCATGGTCTACCAGGACGCCCTCAGCTCGCTGAACCCGTCCATGAAGATCAAGGACCAGATGCTGCAGCTGACCCGCCGCGGCGGCCGGAAGACCCCGGCCGAGCTGCTGGAGATGGTGAAGCTCGATCCGGTCCGCACCCTGGCCAGCTACCCCCACGAATTGTCCGGCGGGCAGCGGCAGCGCGTGCTGATCGCCATGGCCTTGTCCCGTTCACCCAAGATTGTGGTGGCGGATGAGCCCACCACTGCCCTGGACGTCACAGTCCAGAAGCAGGTGGTGGACCTGCTCAACGAACTGCGCGAGCAGCTGGGATTCGCCATGGTGTTCGTCAGCCACGACCTCGCACTGGTGGCCTCCCTGGCGCACCGCATCACGGTCATGTACGCCGGCCAGGTGGTGGAATCCGCCCAGGCCTCCGAGCTGCTGCGGAACCCGAAGCACGAATACACCCGCGGCCTGCTCGGCGCGGTTCTCTCCATCGAGGCCGATGCCGCCCGACTGCACCAGATCCCCGGCACAGTCCCGTCACCCAACGACTTCGCCCCGGGGGACCGGTTCGCGCCGCGTTCCCTGCGCAGCGACGCCGACCCCAACCAGCAGCTGGTCCTCACCGCCGTGGCTTCGGCCAACGGCGGGGATTCGGACCACTACTGGGCCAGCCACCGCAAGGAGGACGCCAAGTGAGCGGCATCCACCGGACAGCCCGTCATTGAGCTCAAGGGCGTCAAGGTCCACCACCGTGCCCGCACCGGGGGCCTCTTCCGCCCCAACGTGGTCAAGGCTGTCAACGGTGTGGACTTCACCATCAGCCGCGGCGAAACCGTGGGCATCGTAGGCGAATCCGGCTGCGGCAAGTCCACCCTCGCCTCCGTGCTGGTGGGACTGCAGGCGCCCACGTCCGGGCAGGTCCTGTTCCACGGCAAGCCCGCCATCAAACGGAACGCCGCCATGCGCAAAGAGTTCGGCCGCTCCGTGTCCGTAGTGTTCCAGGATCCCGCCACCGCGCTGAACCCGCGCATGACCATCCAGGACATCCTCACCGATCCGCTGCAGGTGCATGGCATCGGCAACGCCGCCAGCAGGGCAGCCAAGGTCCGTGAACTGCTCACGCTGGTAGGCCTGCCCGCCTCCGCGGCGGAAGTGACGCCGTCGCAGGTGTCCGGCGGCCAGCGGCAGCGCGTGGCCATCGCCCGGGCCCTGGCGCTGGACCCGGACATCATCGTGGCGGACGAGCCGACGTCGGCCCTGGACGTCTCCGTCCGCGCGCAGGTCCTGAACCTGCTCTCCGACCTCAAGGCGCGGCTGAACCTGGGGATGGTGTTCATCTCCCACGACATCCAGACCGTCCGCTATGTCTCCGACCGCATCTGCGTCATGTACTTCGGCGAGATCGTGGAGGAAGGCCCGGCCGCGCAGGTGTTCGACAACCCAAGCAACGACTACACCAAGAAGCTCCTCGGCGCGGCCCCCAGCCTGCTGCACACCTAGACCACCCATCCCCCTCTTCTACCAACCCAGTTATCGGAGTTTTCCCGTGTCTTCCCAGTTCTCCGGCGTCATCCCGCCCGTCGTCACCCCCCGCCACGCAGACGGCAGCATCGACACCGCGTCCCTGCACAACCTCACCAACCACTTGCTCGACGGCGGCGTGTCCGGGCTGTTCGTCCTCGGTTCCTCCGCCGAGGTGCCCTACATGACCAACGCCGAGCGCGACCTGGTGGTCAGCACCATCGCCGAAGCCAACGCCGCAGCCGGCGCCAAGGCGGTTCCGCTCATCGTCGGCGCCAACGAGCAGACCACCAACCGGGTGATCGAGGAGGCCAAGCGCGTGATCGACCTCGGTGCGGACGCCATCGTGGTCACCTCCATGTACTACGCCATCGGCAACGCCGAGGAGACCGAGACCCACTTCCGCAGCATCCACGCCGCCGTCAGCAAGCCGATCTTCGCCTACGATGTGCCCGTCCGCACCCACTTCAAGCTCCCCACTGACCTGCTGGTCCGGCTGGGCCGCGAAGGTGTCATCGCCGGCGTCAAGGACTCCTCCGGGGACGACGTCTCCTTCCGCCAGCTCCTCCTCGCCGCACGGGACATCGACAACTTCGATATCTTCACCGGCCACGAAGTAGTGGTGGACGGCGCCCTCCTGGGCGGCGCCCAGGGCGTGGTCCCGGGCCTGGGCAACGTGGACCCGCGCGGCTACCGGAACCTCGTGGACGCCGCAGCCGCAGGCGACTGGGCCAAGGCTGCCGCCGAGCAGGACCGCCTGGCCGACCTCTTCGAGATCGTCTACACCCCCAACGGCCGGGTTTCCGGCGGCGCGGCGGGACTGGGCGCGTTCAAGACCGCGCTGCAGGTCATGGGAGTCATCGAATCCAACACCATGAGCGCACCCATGCCGGCGCTGAACGAGGACGAAACCAAGGCCATCCGCGGCATCCTCGAACGCAACGGCCTGGTCTAGTCTGCCGTGGCTGGGTCGCGGCTGGGGGCCATTTTGCCGTCCCTTAGACACCTCCCGGCGCACCGCTACGGTCGCTGGGCGACCTACGCGATGCTCTGGTCGGCGATGCGGGACTACGCAAAACAGCTCCCAACCGCTGGGCGGGCACGTCGCCTTCGCCGGCCGTGGGGCGGGCACGTCGCCTTCGCCGGCCGTGGGGTCAGCTGTTGATTGATGCCCTGTGAGGGAGAAGTGATGATGTACGCGATCGGTGTTGACCTTGGGGGTACTAAGACGGCTGCCGGGGTTGTTTCCGGGGGTGGGGAGGTCTTGTTTTCGGAGACCATCCCCACGCTGAGCCGTGACGGTTCCGCCGCGATCCTCGACGCTACTGCGGCGCTGGTTTCTTCCCTCATATCGCGGGCTCAAGCAGAGAGCCTCGATGTGGTGGGGGTCGGCCTCGGTTCGGCCGGGGTCATTGATGCCGCGCGCGGCGTGGTGGTGTCCGCGACGGACGCCATCACCGGCTGGGCCGGGACGGCACTCACCGCAGGCCTGGCCGCACGGCTGGGCCTGCCGGCGTCGTCTGTCCTTGCCGTGAACGACGTGCACGCGCACGCCCTCGGCGAAGCCTGGACAGGCGCCGCCGCGGGGACCTCCAGCTCGCTGCTGGTGGCGTTCGGCACCGGCGTGGGCGGGAGCTTCGTCCTGGACGGCAAGCCCGTGCTGGGGCACCGCTACGCCGGCGGGCACGTGGGCCACTTTGCGTCCCCATACGCGTGCTTCGACAGCGCCCCGCTCCCCTGCGTCTGCGGCGGTTCCGGGCATGTCGAAGCCATCGCGTCCGGGCCTGCCATCCGTGAGGCCTACGTCCGGCTCGGCGGCTCATCCCCAGCTGCGGACACCCGCGCCGTCTTCGGCCTGGCCGCGGCAGGTGATTCTGTTGCCGCCAGCGCAATCGGGACGGCAGCAGCCGCCGCCGGGCAGGCCGTGGGCGGCCTGGCGAACATTCTTGACCCCGAGGTGGTGCTGGTGTCCGGCGGGCTGGCCGACGCGGGCGAGCGCTGGTGGCAGCCGATGGAGGCCGCCTTGCGCGCAGAACTGTTGCCTGCCCTGAGCGGCATTCCGGTGCGACCCGCCGCGCTGGGAAATACGGCCGCCGTTGTTGGCGCCGCCCGCCTTGTTCTTGACCCTGCCGTTTCCGGCCCTGCCGATTTCGCTACCGCCCAGACGTCCCGAAGGAACTGACCATGCTCCTGCCCCCCGATGCCCTTGAAGCCCTGCGAGGGCACCTGATCGTGTCCTGCCAGGCGTACCCGGGCGAGCCGATGCGCGATCCCCGGACCACCGCCCAGGTGGCGGCATCTGCCGTGATTGGCGGGGCGGGCGCCGTGCGCGTGCAAGGCCTGACGGATGTCCAGCACACCCGCGCGGCCGTGGAAGTCCCGGTGATCGGGCTGTGGAAGGACGGGCACAGCGGCGTCTTCATCACCCCCACGCTCCGGCACGCGTTGGCGGTGGCGAACGCGGGATCCCATGTGGTGGCCATCGACGGCACCCGCCGTGAACGTCCGGACGGGCTTTCCCTGGGCCAGACGGTGGCGGGGATCCATGCGGAATCGCATGCGCTGGTGATGGCCGACTGCGGGTCGTTCGCGGATGCCGCCGCCGCCGTGGACGCCGGCGCGGACCTGATCGGCACCACACTGTCCGGGTACAGCGGCGAACGCCCCAAGACCTCCGGCCCGGACCTGGAGCTGCTGGCGGAGATTGCGGCTGCCGGTTTTGACGTCCCGCTCATTGCCGAGGGCCGCATCCACACGCCTGCCCAGGCCCGCCAGGCGCTCGACGCCGGGGCCTTCGCCGTGGTGGTGGGCACGGCCATCACGCACCCGGCCACCATCACTGGCTGGTTCTCGGACGCCCTGAAGTGACCCGTTCCTGCCTGCTGACGGGCACCCTCCTGACGGACGGCGCCACGGTGGTGGACGCCGCCGTCGCTGTGGTCGACGGACTAATTGCCTACGCCGGGCCGCGGGCGGGCCTGGACGTTGCGTCCCTTCCCGCGTTGGCTCAGATGAAGCTCCCGCCGGGGAGCATTCTTCTTCCCGGCCTCATCGACCTGCACTGCCACGGCGCCGCCGGCGGCGACTTCCCCGGTGGTGACCCCGGGGCCGCCCGGACTGCGGTGGATTTCCTCCACCGCAGCGGGACCACCACGCCGCTGGCCAGCCTGGTGACCGCACCGCGGGAGGATCTGCTGCGAAGCATCGGGACGCTTCGGGACCTCGCGGACGACGGCCTGATTGCGGGCATCCACGCCGAGGGGCCGTTCCTGTCCCAGGCCCGGTGCGGCGCCCAGGATCCGCGGTTCCTCCGGGATCCTGATCTGCACTTCCTTGGCGAACTGCTGGAGGCGGCCAGCGGCCACCTCCGCACCATGACCTACGCCCCGGAACTGCCGGGTGCAGCGGAGCTGGTGCGGGAGCTTGCCATGCGCGGCGTGGCCCCTTCCTTGGGCCACACGGACGCAGATACACGCACGACGGCGGATTCGCTCACCGATGCGGCGGACCTGCTGGCCGCTTTTGGTCCTGACAATGCCCGTCCCACAGTGACGCACCTCTTCAACGGCATGCCGCCGCTGCACCACCGCAGCCCCGGCCCGGTGGCCGCATGCCTGCAACTGGCCTCCGCCGGGCGGGTTGCCGTGGAACTGGTGGCCGACGGGGTGCACCTGGACCCGGAGACGGTGCGGATGGTCTTTGGCCTGGTGGGTGCCGCGAATGTTGCCCTGGTGACCGATTCGATGGCGGCCACGGGGCTGCCCGACGGTGAGTATGACCTTGGCCCCGCGGGAGTGGTTGTCCGGGATGGCGAGGCTCGCCTGCGCAGCAACGGCGCCCTGGCCGGCGGCACGGCCACACTGCTGGACGTGGTGCGCCGGACTGTCGAGGCAGGAGTGGACCCCGCCGATGCCGTCCTGTCCGCCACTGCGGTTCCTGCGCGGATTCTTGGCCTCATCGGCGAGGTGGGGAGCCTTCGCACCGGGCTGCGCGCCGACGTCGTGGTGGTTGATCCGGACTTCCGGCGTGTCCTGGTGATTCGCGGCGGAGAGGTCCTGGCGTAGTCCGGGAGTCCCTTACAGCGGCGGCAGAACAGCTGTGGTTCCCCCGAATTCGAGCGTGACCTCCTGGGGGAGACGTCCACGACACTGGGGTTGTGATGACGCAGGTGTGTGGGGCCAGGCCGTCTGTGCAGGCCTGCGCGGACCCCATGACTATGCTGCGTGTTTGGATGGAGGATGACCGCCATAAGCGTTGTAAGGGCAGAAGATCTGCCACTCACCGAAATCCTTGGGCTATACCGTGCGGTGGAATGGTTCGCCTACGCCAAGGACCCTGACAAGCTTGTGCGAGCGCTGGAGGGGTCTTCCACCATTGTGGCCGCTCACGATGGCCAGACACTGGTTGGGTTAGCGCGGGTAATTTCCGATGGTGCGTCAATTTGCTACCTTCAGGACATTCTTGTCCTGCCGTCGCACCATAGAAGGGGTATAGGACGAGCCCTCGCTGAACGGGCACTCGAACAGTACCCGCATGTTCGCCAGAAGGTCCTCATCACCGACGACGAGCCGACCCAGAAGGCGTTCTACGAGGCGCTCGGCTACACCCAGGCCGACGAATATCCAGGCGGATCGGTAAGAGCTTTCATCAGGTTCGACTGATTGCCGTTACTCCTTCTTCTCCCGTCGGGCCAGCATTATTTCGTTGGCAGCATACGGCAGAAGGGCAACAAGTGGAATCGCTACGCCTTGCCAGAATGGGACCAGCGACAACACCAGCGGCATGAAGGATGCGACAAATATTAGCGGGTGGACATATCGATACAATTTCATGATCAGTTCCATCATGCTGACAGTTATCTCCGGTTCACTCAACCCTGTGACTTGATACCAAAATCACCATGGGTAAGTTATCCCTATGCCACGAGCCGCGAAGGCCCCGAAACCCGTTCCTTCATCCTGTTTCCCGAAAGTAGAGCTGCTGGGTGCTTGAGATCCGACCGAATTGCGAATGTTGCGGCGTCGACATTGCTCCCTCCGCCGAGGCGTACATTTGTACATTTGAGTGCACGTGGTGTCCGGATTGCGTTGAACGGTTCCCGAATCGTTCTTGCCCAAACTGCGGAGGAGACCTTCAGCGACGCCCCATCCGGCCCGCTGATGCTCTAATCAATAATCCAGCCAGCACTAAAAGGGTTGTATCTCCCCGTTGCCTCTAAAAGGTCACCGGGCTCTAGATCTTTCGAGACGGATCAGAAAGCTGAGTCAATGGCTTACACCCTGAGTCAGATGGAACAAGCACTCCGCGATTCATGGGGAGCCGACACCACCTGTCTGGACACCAAAAGCCTTATGAGATGGCACCAGGGCAATCCAGCGCACGGTCAGTGCGGGCCCACAGCCCTCCTGGTGCAGGACCTTCTCGGCGGCGAGCTCCTGATAGCAGAGGTCACCGGCGGAGATAAGGAAGAGGAGGTTCACTATTGGAACCGCTTCGTTGGCGGCATCGAGATTGACCTCACCCGGGAGCAGTTCGGCCCCCACCGCATCATTGGTGATCCCCGGGTTGTTGTACGGCCGCCAGAAGGGCCCCGTGCCTACGCAACGGAATATGCGCGGCTGAAGGCAAGGGTTCTGTCGGCGCTCAAGTAAGGGTCTGCCCGGCGTTCCGAACCCACCTGCCCGCACCCGGTTACGCTGTCCTTCATGTCTCGAATTCTGATCACCGGCATGTCAGGGGCGGGAAAGACAACTGTGCTGCATGAGTTGTCCCGGCGGGGCTACCGAACGGTCGACACCGATTACGACGGTTGGGTGCTTCCTGACGGAACATGGGACGAACCACGGGTCTCAGCGCTCCTCGCGTCCAGTTCATCCCTCATCGTCTCGGGAACGGTTGAGAATCAAGGTCGCTTCTATGGCCGCTTCTCCGCCGTCGTTCTGCTCAGTGCACCGGTGGAGGTTCTAATCCAGCGGGTCTCAGCCCGTACGAACAATTCCTACGGCCACTCCGAAGCTGACCAGTCCGCGATCCGGCAATACGTACTCGACGTCGAACCGCTGCTTCGGGGCGGCGCAACCCTCGAGCTCGATGCCCGGAGGCCAGTCTCGGACCTGGCTGACGATGTCGAACGCCTCGTGGCTGCCGAGGGCCCAGCCTGACCAACCGGACGCTCAAGCAGCTTCGGCGAGGCGAGGGATTGGCACTAGGGTTGACGTTCAGTCGAAAAACAGGGTTAAGGACCACCGGGGGAACCATGCAGCAGCCATCGGCCAGTGATGTCGGATTTCGGGAAGTTGACCAGGACGGGAGTACCCAGGGCCTTAGGTCCACGGCAGAACCGATGCCCCTCCGGCAGTATCCACGTTGGTCCGTGAACCCGTTCATTGCAATGCTGTGGCTGTTGGCCACGGCATTGCTTACCGGCGGAATCTGGGCCATGGCGACCATGATGTTCACCACCGGGCCCATGGGAGGGCCTCCCACCCTTTCATTCGTCATGATGACCTTCGCGCCGCAAGGGCTCCTGGTTGGAACGGTATTGGTCCTTTGCCTGCTTTTCTGGCACGCGTGGCAGTGGCAGCGGCGCCGCATGTGATGACTGCACTATCGCAGGCTGTTCAGCCCGCGTGATGGCCAGACGGCCACGAAAGCCTCCGCAGTCATGGGACCGTCGCGCGATGCCCTGCAGTGCGAAGGAGCGGTTGAGTGGGCTGCTGAACGCCAGCTAAGGGCTGGATCAGCAGGTTCCGGTGCAGTGTCACCCATCCGTCGCGTTCAAGCGGAAGGTGATCGAACTGGTCGGGGACAAAAACTACGGTCCTGTCGTCCGGATCCTGCACTTCCACCAGGATGTCCCGGCCGTCACCGAGGCTGTTGCACGCTTCCCAGTAGTTGTATTCGTCGTCATATGGGTATTTCGCCACCAGGCACACGACTTCAGGCAGCGGGCCCGGTGCGGCGTAATAGTTCGTCGACTCGTACGCGGCCAAGAACCGCGACTCGCCGATCTTCGCTTCCCCTGCTTCGTCCTGGATCGCAGGGACGGCATCCTGCTTCGTCAACTGCCGTTCCAGCACCTCAACCGTTCCGGGAATCGACAGGAAGAACCGCACGTACAGAAGCCCGAGGGCCAAGCACGTGCCCACACCGGCCACGGCGGCGAACGTGATCATCAGTTTCCAGAACGCCGTCAACGGAACTGGCGGTGGCTGCCCGGTCATTGCCGTCCCCTGAAGAGGTTGTCACTGATCTTCGTCCACCCAGCGGCCTGCAGCTCATTGGTGTCGTACTGGTCGGGGACGAGGGTCAGCTCGCGTCCTGCCTGGTCGCTCATCGTGACGATCGGGTCGTGGGCGGAGACCATGCCGGCGCACCCGGCAATAGGAAGCCCCGGCGCATTCCCTGCTTCAATCAGCAGGCAGATGATTTCCTCGCCATTCGCATCCCTGGTGGCGACAAAGACTTTGGATCCTGACCTCGTCCCCAAGTACCGGGCCGACTCCGTATGAATCCCGCCGTACAGGGAGTAATTCGCGGTAACCACATCTTCGGCCGTGGCCGTCCTCTCCAGGACTTTCAGGGTGGGCCGGGATTCCCACGGCCCGTACTGGAAAACAGCCAGGCCGACGGCTGCGACGGCGAGCCCCAGCCCAAGCCACCGGGCATTCCTGAACCGGCGGACGGCAAACGCCAGCACCATGGCAGCGGCCAAAAATGCGGCGAAGATCAGGTAGTCAATAATGTTCAAGCGCTGCCCCCTCAGGCTGATTGATCTCCCTGCACGCTACACGCTGCCGGCAGGCCGGCCTTCACCGGTCCCCTGAGCCGTCCGATATCGTCCTTTTAGGAGATTCATCGTGATGGGGGTAATTGTGCGGGAACTTGTCTACTACGTGGCGGCATCGGTTGACGGCTACATCGCGGCGCCGGACGGGTCATTCGACGCCTTCCCTGTTGAGGGCGACCACATGCAGGTGCTCTTCACAGAGTTCGCCGACGCGTTGCCCACCCATGTCCTCGCAGCACTGGGCATCGAAGCGCCCAAGAACCGTTTCGATACCGTCATCCAGGGCTGGAACAGCTACAACGTCGGCCTCGCCGTGAGCATCGACAGCCCCTACGCCCACCTGCACGAGTACGTCGCCACCCGCACCAGGACCAGTTCCAACCCGGCAGTCACGTTCACGGACGACGCCGTGGCCACCGTCCGGAACCTCAAACAGGAGGCGGGGCTGGACATTTACCTCTGCGGCGGCGGCGCGCTGGCCGGGGCGTTGCTCCCCGAGATCGACAGGATCATCCTCAAACGCAACCCGGTTGTCCTCGGGGCAGGCATCCCGCTGTTCGGGAACACCGCCTTTGAGCCGGCGGGCTTCCAGCCCGTCACGTCGCGGACCTTCAGGTCCGGAGTGGTGATCGAGGAGTACGAACGCACCCCGCTGGGTGCCGCTGACGCGTCCTGAGTTAGACGCCGACGGCGGCACCGGCCACCCGCACGGTGACCTCGCCGAATCCGGGGGCCAGCTTGGCCGCGGCTGCTTCGTCCGCCACGACGGTGACGTGCGCGTGGCGCTGCAGGATTGACGCCGGGCAGTCGGCTGACACGGGCCCCTGCAGCGCTGCCGCAAGGATCTCTGCCTTGTCCGCCCCGCTGACCACCAGCAGCAGGTGCCGGGCTTCCATGATGGTGCCCAGCCCTTGGGTGATGCACTGTGTGGGGACATCGTCCAGTGACGCAAAGTACCGGGCATTGGCCTGCCTGGTGCGTTCGGTGAGCACCTCCACCCGCGTCCGCGAGTCGAGGGCTGAACCCGGCTCGTTGAAGGCAATGTGTCCGTTGTGGCCGATGCCCAGGATCTGCACGTCAATGCCACCGGCGCGGGCAATGGCCGCGTCGTAATCCGCCGCCGCCTGCCGCGGGTCCGGGGCTCCGCCGTCGGGCACAGCAACCTTTGCCGCATCAAGGCCCAGCCGCACGGTGACCTCACGGCGGATGACTTCGGCGTAGCTTTCGGGGTGCCCGGCCGGCAGGCCAACATACTCATCGAGGGCGAACCCGCGGACGGCGCCCATCTCCACGGAATGTTCCGCGAGGGCCTTGTAGATGGGCAGCGGCGAGCTGCCGGTTGCAAGCCCCAGGACGGCGTCGGGCTTGCTGCGGACCACGGCCGCCAGGATGCCGGCGGCGACGGAACCGGTGGCGGAGGCGGTTGGCACTACGAAAATTTCCACGGCAAAGGCACTCTCTACGGGAATCTGGCACGAAACATCGGAACGGAACGGGGCATGGGACAGCCACGGAAGGGGTGCCCCCAACTGCGGTGGAGGGCTGGCGAGGAATCCGGCGGAACCGGGAGCTAGGCTGCGGCGACGTCCTTGAGCTTGAGGCGGATGCCATCGAAGTGCCGCTGGAGCCGCTCGGAGGCCAAGGCCTTGTCGCGGGCCTCCACGGCTTCGTAGATCTCCCAGTGGATCCGGGCCTGTTCTTCCAGGTTGACCGGCCCGGAGCCCAGGGCTTCGTGGATCTGCCGGTAGACCTGCCAGAAGACATCCATGAGGTTGATCAGCAGCTCATTGTTCAGGGGCGCGTAGAGCCGGCGGTGGAACTCGGCGTCGTGCTCCACCAGGGACTCCCCCTTGGCGGCGGCGTCCTCCATGGCCTGCATGGTGGACCGCAGGTCGGCGAGGTGTTCGTCCGTCAGGAGATCGATGGCGGACCCCACCAGTCCGGACTCCAGTGCCTGCCGCACGTCGATAAGCTCCATGGCTTCTTCGCCCTTGTGGCGCAGCGACAGCCGGCCGCGGAACGTCAGCCCGGAGACCAGCGCACTGAAGTTGTTGGGCGCCACGAACATGCCGAAGCCGTGGCGGATTTCGATGACGCCGAGGGCCTGCAGGACCTTCAGGGACTCGCGCACAGTGTTGCGGCCAACCCCCAACTCGGCGGAGAGTTCACTCTCAGTGGGCAGCGCATCGCCCACGTCCAGCCCGCGCTCGAGGATGAGTTCCATGATGCGGGTCTGCAGCGCCTGGGAACGGATTTGGGCGCTGAACCTGGCTGACGATACCGCCGCGGGTGTTGCTGTCACGTCATCTCCTTCGGCCACACTCCGTGGCGGCCTTCATCTCGAATCAGTGTACAGGACATGGGACGTCCTTTGTCTTGCGGCGTCACCTTTTCTTCGGGGAACGCTATCCGCCCACGTGGTGGATCGTAAAGGCGGTCAGGAAGCCCACGGAGGCAGTGAGCCCTGTCAGGTTGTGGTGCTCCTCGAAGGCCTCCGGAATCATGGTGTCCGCCAACATGGCCAGGATCCCGCCAGCGGCCACGGAGGTTATGAACGCCACCAACTCATCCGGCGCGTTTTCCAGCAGCGTGTATCCCATGAGTGCTGCCAGGCCGCTGAGGACCGCAATCCCGCCCCACAGTCCGAAGACGTACCCCGCACTCCTGCCGGCCTTCTTCATTCCGGCCGTTCCGGACAGCCCTTCGGGAACGTTGGAGATGAAGACGGCAGCCATCATGGCCGGGCTCACGGCCCCGCCGGCAAGCATTGTCACACCCAGCACCACGGACTCGGGCACCCCGTCCAGCAGCGCCCCGACGGCGATGGCCGTCCCACTGCCCGGATCGTCCTTTTCGGAGGGCTGCTGTCCGCCGGACCTCTTGCGGTGCTTGGCGCCCGCCCGGGCCAGCAGCATATTCGCGCCCACGTACACCACGGAGCCGGCCAGGAAGCCTGCCACCGTGGGCCAGAGCCCGCCGCCCTGCACGGCCTCGTCCACGAGTTCGAACGCCAGGGCGGAGATCAGCACGCCCGCACCGAAGGACATGATTGAGGACACTAGCTTGGACGGCAGCGACCACCGCCAGGACAGTGCGGCGCCCAGGACCAGGGCGGCACCGGCGATGGTGCCCCACATCAGGGCCTGCAGCCATACGGGCATGTTTCCCACTTTCCGGCTCCTCCAGCGGAAGCCACGTCCAACAATGCGTACCCCCGGGAGCAGTTCCTAAGCAACAGCTCCTATGCAAACATGCGCGCCGCAGGCACCACCCCCACGCAGAATTGATGGGATCTTGACCCAAACCTTACTGACCCCTGCAGTTGCGGGTCCACGCTGGACGAAGAAAGGCAAACCAGCTTATGGGGAGCAGGAAGTCATGGGAAACGAAACAGCATATGACAAGGACGTCATCGCAGTGGGAGGGGTCCTCACGGACCAGCACCCGCTCGACTTCCACACCTTGGGGCTGGCCGGCTGCATTGACAGGCTGACCGGCCCGCTCCGCCAGCGCGGGACCGCGGTCCGCTGGGATACTCCGCACTGGGGGATCGAGATCCCGGCGGACTGCGCTTCCCTGCTGTACCAGTCGGCACGCGAAGTGATCAGCAACGCCTACAAGTACTCGGACGCATCCGAACTCAGCGTTCAGCTTGCCGTGGTGGACCACAGGATCCGGATGAAAGTGGCCGACGACGGCACAGGCTTTGATTGCAGCCGCGCCAACCGCGGGCGCCACCACGGCTACGGTCTCCGCCTCATGGCGGTTGCGGTCGAGGAAGCGGGCGGCTCCGTGGACATCGATTCCCGCCCCGGCCACGGCACGTCGGTGACGGTCACCCTGCCGCTGGACTGAAGAAGCCCGGCAACACCAGCCCGGCCCCGCATAAGGGCCGCAGAAGACTCGAATGCCCGCCGTCGCTGGGACGGCGGGCATTCGTACATCCAACAAGGCGTCCCATCGGACGCTTCGGCAGCAGCCGTGGAACTGCGGGGAGCTAGCGGGACAGTTTGTCCGCGTCCGGCTCCAGGTCGCCGATATGGCCGGGGGCGTTGGCGGCCAGCACCCGGGCAACAAAGGCGCTGTACTCCTCGATGTAGTGGCGCAGGAACTTGGCGGTGCCCTCATCCCTGAGCTCGCCGTCGTCGTCGAAGGCATCCGGCTTGTACTGGATGTAAGCCTCCGGCGCGTTCAGCTGTGGCGCGTCCAGGAAGCTGAGCACGCTGCGCATGGAGGACTGCATCACCGCCGTGCCGATGCTGCCCGGCGAGGCGCCGATGATGCCGGTGGGCTTGCGGGCGAAGGAGTTGGTCCCCCAAGGGCGGGAACCCCAGTCGATGGCATTTTTCAGGGCACCCGGGATGGACCGGTTGTATTCGGGCGAGACAAACAGGATGCCGTCGGACGATTCGATGGCTTCCTTCAGGGCGCGGCCCTCGGCGGGGAAGTCGGCGTCGTAGTCGTAGCTGTAGAGCGGGAGATCCCGGATGGGGATCTCCGAAAACTGCAGATCTTCAGGGGCCAGCTTGATCAGTGCGTTGGCGAGGACCCTGTTGATGGAGCCGGTTGCCAGGCTCCCTACGAAGTAGCCGATCTTGAACGGTGCCATGAGTGTTCCTTCCGGTGGCCGGCCCGGGCCGGCCACGTGCTGTCCTGGATTGCCTTTCCTGGGAAAACTGCCGTCCCTGGACAGGACCAGCGGCGGCGGTGGTGCTCAGTGCACCCCCAGTCCAGCACAGAAGGCCGGACCCGGCCAGAGGTTCCCACGCGCCATTGACACGCAGCAGGCAAGGGCGCTCAATGATCAGTACCGCCGCCACCGAGCCGCGGCACCAGCAAAGGAGCAGGCAGCGATGACCGAAAATCCAATGCGAGACGAGCGGGTCCACCCGGAGTCTCCGGCGGAGGGCGATCCGGAGGCGGATCCCTCGGACGACGTCAGGGCCCATTCCCAGGACCCCGCGGAGGGGCCGGACGTTCCGGACGAGCCGCACGCGACATCCTGATCGCGGGGCTGAAAGTCTCCGCAATTTCCGGCCACCCCCTTGCCACCCCGCACCCCGCGCAGTAGGTTTGAAACCATTCAAGAAAGCGCTTTCCCTTGCAGTGGGCGGGGGTGGTTCTGCGCGCCACAAACCAGCGGGAACGGACAACATGACGGACAGCACCCTCATCAGGTGGATCGACGGCGAAGCACCGGCAGGGACCAGCAACGGAACCACTTGGGGGATGCCCTTCCCCCGCGGCACCGTCCACGGATCGGACGCGTTGACAGTAACGGACGCCGGCGGTGCGGGCGTTGCCAGCCAGGCATGGCCCCTGGCCACCTGGCCCGATGGTTCGCTGAAGTGGGCCGGGATCGCGCTTCCGGCAACGGATTCGCCGTCGGCCAGCTACCAGGTGAGGCACGACGCCGGCGCCGCACCTTTGAAAGGCGACGCACCGCCGGCGGGTGCTCACGACGCCCAGGGCGTTCCGGAAGCCCTGGGCGTCGCCCGGGTCAGTGTCACCGAAAGCCCGGACGCCCTCACCGTGGACACCGGCGTGCTCCAGATGCAGATCAGCCGCAGCGGCTCTACGCTCTTCACCAGCCTCGCCCGCGACGGCCGGACCGTGGCACGCGATGCGCGCCTGGTGAGCCTCCTGCAGGACGGGATCCCGGAAGAGGCAGGCACCGCCGGCCGCCAGCAGTTCACTGGCGAGGTCACCGCCGTCGTGCTTGAACAGGACGGGCCTGTCCGCGCCGTGGTCCGGCTGGAAGGCCACCACCGCCAGGACAACACCCGCAGCGAGGGACGCTGCTGGCTGCCGTTCGTGGTCCGTTTCTACTTCTATGCCAACGCCCGCAGCGTGCGGATGGTGCACTCCTTTATCTGGGACGGGAACGCGGACCGGGACTTCCTGGCCGGCCTGGGCGTCCGCTTCACCGTGCCGCTGGAAACCGAGCTGCACAACCGGCACATCCGGATTGCAGGGGCCGACGGCGGCTTCCTCACCGAAGCTGTCCGCGGGCTTACCGGCCTGCGCCGGGATCCGGGTGCTGACGTGCGCGCCGCCCAGGTTGCCGGACGTGCCACCCCATCAACGGACACCTGGAACCCTGACGTCTCCGAACGCCTGCACCTGATCCCGTCGTGGGGCGACTACACGCTGACCCAGCTCAGCGCGGACGGCTTCGAATTGCGTAAACGGACAGCACCGGGCCACGGCTGGGTGGGCATCTCCGGCGGGACACGATCGGCCGGCTTCTGCTCGCTGAGCGATACTCGCGGCGGGCTGGGCATTGGCATCAAGGACTTCTGGCAGTCCCACCCCGGCCAGCTGGACATCCGCGGCGCCGCGGGAACAGATGCCACCGTGACAGCCTGGCTCTACTCCCCCGAGGCCCAGCCCATGGACCTGCGGTTCTACCACGACGGCCTGGGTCAGGACACATTCGAGGAACAGCTCGAAGGCCTGGAAATCACGTACGAGGACTATGAACCGGGCTTCGGGAACCCCACCGGGATTGCCCGCACCCATGAGTTGACTTTGTTCGCCTACAACGCCACTCCGTCCGCCGAAAGCCTCGCCGCCGACGCCGCTGCGGCATCCTCACCAGCCCTGCTCCAGGCCACTCCGGAGTACCTGCACTCGGTGGGCGTGTTCGGCGACTGGGACCCGGTGGACCGGGGCACCCCCGCGCGGGCACGGCTCGAGGACCATCTCGACTTCCTGTTCGATTTCTACGCCGGCCAGGTGGAACAGCGGCGCTGGTACGGGTTCTGGAACTTCGGCGACGTGATGCACACCTACGATTTCGACCGGCACGTGTGGCGGTACGACGTGGGCGGCTACGCCTGGGACAATTCGGAACTCTCCCCCGACCTCTGGCTCTGGTACTCCTACCTGCGCTCCGGCCGGGCGGACATCTTCCGCTTCGCCGAGGCCATGACCCGGCACACCGGCGAGGTGGACGTCTATCACCTGGGCCCATGGAAGGGCCTGGGGTCCCGGCACAACGTGCAGCACTGGGGCTGCAGCGCCAAGCAGCTGCGCATCAGCACGCCTGCCTACCGCCGTTTCTACTACTACCTCACGGCGGACGAGCGCACCGGCGACCTTCTGACCGAGCTGGTGGACAGCGACCAGAACTTCCTGGGCCTGGACCCGGTCCGCAAGGTCCGCCCGGACGCCGACACCTACCGGCCCAACCGCGGAGCCCTGGGCGTGGGGCTGGGCACGGACTGGGGCTCACTCGCCGCCACCTGGCTCACCGACTGGGAGCGCACCGGCAACCCCCGCTCCCGCGACCGGCTGCTGGGAACCATGGCGGATATTGGCGCCCTGAAGTACGGCTTCCTCACCGGCGAAGCGCTGTACAACCTGGACAAGGGCCGCTTCGATACCGGCCGGGAGATGATCTCCGTGTCCCACCTCAGTGCCGTGTTCGGGCTGGTGGAGATCTGCAGCGAGCTGGTGGACCTGGTGGATGATCCGGAGTTCGAGCGGGCCTGGCTGCAGTACTGCCGGCTGTTCCTGGGCACCAAGGAAGAGCAGGTGGCGGAGGTGAGTGAACCGCTGGCCGGCATCTACCTCACCCAGGCGCACAGCCGCTTGAGCGCTTATGCGGCAGCGCGTTTGCAGGATCGTGACCTGGCAGCCCGCGCCTGGGAGAGCTTCAGCGAGGGCGGGGAGCACCTGAACCACGAATCTGCGTTCACGCTGCGGACCATCGAGCCGCCGCAGGTGCTGCTGCCGGTGGACGAAGCACCGACGGTTTCCACCAACGACACCGCGCAGTTTGGCCTGGCCGTCATCCAGAACCTGGCGCTGATCGGCCAGCACCTGCGCTGATACCCGCTCCCTCGAACTAACCCGCGACGGCGGCGCCCGGCCCGTTCATCCAAGACCGTGCACCGCCGTCGGCCGCTTCTCCTCACGCTGCCCTCCAAGGCCCGCAAAATAACGCCCGCATAACGGCCTTTTCGTGTCGCCAGATGTTACCCAGTCGAGGCCCGGCGCGTGTTTACACCGCCTTTCAGGGCGCCATAGGGTGCTTCACCTAAACAAGGTTCAGGAGGACCTTGGGAAGGGAAACGAGCACCATGAAAAGCAAATTTGCCGCCGTGCTCCTGGCTGCCGCGAGCTTGGCTGCGGCCTTGCTGGTGGGCAGCCCGGTGGCGGCCAACGCAGCGGACAAGCCGCTGATCGGCCTTACCTTCGACGACGGCCCGTCAGTCCAGCGCACGGCCTTCGTCCTCGACGTCCTCAAGCAGAAGGGGGTTAAGGCCACCTTCTTCCTCCAGGGCAACCACGCACAGCAGTACCCCGACCTCGTCCGCCGGATCAAGGCCGAGGGACACGTGATCGGCAACCACTCGTGGGATCACGCCAATTTCCCGGAACTGAGCCAGACCAGGCAGCGGCAGGAAGTTGACCGCACCAACTCCGCCATCACTGCCATCACCGGCGTAACGCCCAGGCTGATGCGCTTTCCGTTCGGCAACAGCACGTCCTACTCACTGAACTACATCAGGAGCATCGGGATGAGCGGCGGCATCCAGTGGCGCTGGCATATCGGCCAGCCCGGCGACTTCGAATGCCCCGGTGCAGCCGGCGTACAGAAGTACGTCCTCGATGAAGCTGCACCCGGCGCGATCATCCTGCTCCACGACGGCAACGATGTCCTGTCCTGCCCCGCGTCGCAGTGGTCCTACCTGGCCCGGTCCATCGACGCTCTGCGGGCACGGGGTTACGACTTTGGCGTCGTGGCACCTTCCGCGACCGCCAACCCGCTGAACGAGGGGTCGTACGGGGTGGTGGTGGCACCCTGACCGAAGCCGCCGCCTGACCCCTGTGCCTCCGTCGGCCGCTTCTCCTCACGCCGCCCATCCCAAAATCAGGGGGTGGATTCCTGCGTCTCCGGAAGGTAACTTGGTAAGCATGCTGATGATTTCTGCAGATCCATCGGCTTCCGGTAACAGAGCAAAGGAGACGTTATGAGCACGAAGGTGGAAAAGCGCATTCTGGTGAACGTTCCGGTGAGCACGGCCTACAACCAGTGGACCCAGTTCGAGGAGTTCCCGCACTTCATGGGCGGAGTCAAGAGCGTCACCCAACTCAGTGACGACCGGCTGGAATGGGTGGCCGAGATCGGCGGCATCCGCCGGCAGTGGGAGGCCAGGATCCTGGAGCAGGTGCCGGACCGCAAGGTTTCCTGGGCCGCCACGGAGGGCGCAACCAACGCTGGAGCGGTCGAATTCGAGGACGTGGGCGGCGGCCAGACCTCCCTGCGGCTGACCCTCGAGTACGAGCCGGAAGGCGTTGTGGAGAAGATCGGCGACAAGCTCAACGTTATTGAACGCCAGGCAGAGTCCGACCTCCAGAAGTTCAAGGAGTTCATCGAGGACGAGGGTTACGCCAGCGGCGCCTGGCGAGGCAGCGTCAACCCCGGCGTATCGACGGGTACGCCCGGGGTTGAGCACGCTGGGGCCTCCCGCGGTGATGCCGGCAAGGCAGGCGTCTCAGGCAAGGTGGCGGCCGGCGTCGGCGTGGCCGCAGTGGCCGGCGCCGCAGCGGCAATGGCTGCCAGCGGTAACAAGGACACCACCGTGGGTGCCGACGAAACGGTCACCCCCGTGGCTCCCGGCGAACCCGTCACGGTCACGCCGATCCCGACCGACACGACCACCGACACCGCCGGCAGCGGCGCAGGCGTTACTGGCAGTGGGGCCGGGGTCACGGGCAGCGGGGCAGGAGTGACAGGCAGCGGCACCACGGCAACAGGCACGACGGCGGCAGCCGGCGCCACCGGCCCGGTCACCGACGGATCGGTCGCCGACCTCGGCGATGACAGGATCGGCCACCCGTTCGACCAGACCAACGGCCTGGTGGACACCACGGGCGAATCCGACGAAACGCGCGAAGGTGAAGAATTCAGCGCTGGCGAACGCCGCGAGGATGAGCGCCGCCCGGACGGTGGCCTGCCCCCGGTCGGCGGGAACCTCGGCCAGCACTGACGGACGCCGCGTCCGGCCACCGGCCCGCCCAAGGCGGGTGCCGGCGTCGCACGTTGCATTCCTCAACAAAGCACCGCCCGCCTCTCCCCGAGGCGGGCGGTGCTTTGTTGACCAGCGGCGTTTACTACTTCGTCTTGCCTGCGTAGAAGACGGACGGCGCTGCCGGCGTCTCCATGCCCTCGCCGATGAAGAAGCTCGGGTGCGGCGGCTGGTTGTAGCCCACGGTCTCGCGTGCCACGCCGGTCCGGTACATCGGATCGTGCATCAGCGTGCGGAGCCGGACTTCGGTGGGCGAGGTGCTGGTGTAGATCCGCAGCTCGGTGCTGTCGGTGGACGGGAAGACCAGCTCCTCGCGCCAGTCGCCCAGCAGGTCGGCCTGGAGCGACGGGTTGCCCTTGGTGTGGTTGTTGGTGCGGGCGCCAGTGGCGGTCAGCAACCGGTCGCTGGTTTCGGTCTCCCAGTTCCACTTGGAGATAGTGGGTACGCCCATGCCTGCTTCGGCGTCGAACTCATGGTCCACGATTTCACGCAACAGGTCGCCGTCCCACCAGGCCATGAAGTTGGCGGCCGGAATCTTGTCCGAGATCCGCTCGCCCTTGGCGGACATCAGGAAGCCGACGGGCGAGTTCCAGGCAGCGTCCCCGCCCACGGCCCAGCTTTCAGCGCCGGGGAACCGGGGGTCGATGTCGCCCGTGGCGCCGCGGCCGGTGTCCTTGATGGCGGGGATGCTCCACAGCACTTCGCCCGTGGCGGCATCGCGGAAGGTGGCGCCGCGGTTGCCGCTCTGGCTCATGCTCTCGTGCACCGCGAACGTTTCCAGGCCGGGCCGGGACGGGTCCAGGTCGCCGGTGTGGATGGCATCGCCGTGGCCCAGCTTGGTGTTGTACAGGGGCTTGCCGTCGTCGTCGATGGTCATGGAGCCGAAGACGAACTCGTCCTTGCCGTCCTGGTCCACGTCCGCCACGGAAAGGTTGTGGTTGCCTTGGCCCTTGTATTCGGCGCCGGCGATGTCCGAGTCGAAGGTCCAGCGCTTCACCAGCTTGCCGTCCACCAGGTCATAAGTGACCAGGACGGTGCGGGTGTAGTAGCCGCGGCTGAACATCAGGGACGGCTTTTCGCCGTCGAGGTAGGCGACGCCGGCCAGGAACCGGTCCACGCGGTTACCGTAGCCATCGCCCCAGGCTGCGACGTTGCCGCGCGGCGGGTCGTAGGGAACGGTGTCCATGATGGTGCCCGTTGCCCCGTTGAAGACCGTGAGGAATTCCGGGCCGGACAGGACGTAGCCGGCGCTGTTGCGGTAGTCCACCGCGGCGTCGCCGATGACGGTTCCGGCGGCGTCCGTGGTGCCGTCTGCTGTCTTGAACGACACCTCGGCCTTGCCGTCGCCGTTCGAAGTCGTAGGCCAGCATCTGGGTGTAGTGCGCGCCGGCGCGGATGTTCTTGCCCAGGTCAATCCGCCAGAGCTTGGTGCCGTCCATCTTGTAGGCATCGACGTAGACGTTGCCCGTGAAGCCGGACTTGGAGTTGTCCTGGGCGTTGGACGGGTTCCAGAGCTGGATGATCTCGTAAGCGCCGTCGCCGTCCAGGTCCGCCACCGTGGAGTCGTTGGCGCTGTAGGTGTAGGGCTTTCCGTCCTTGCTGACGCCGTCCGCCGGCTTATCCAGCTTGATGGCCAGGTAGTTCTGCGCCAGCGGGGTGAACTCGGCGCTGAGCTTGTCCTGCCCGTTGCCGTTGCCCACGGTCTTGATGACGTACTTGGACTGGGCCGTTCCGTCGGGGTCAACGAAGGTGGTGGTGTCCCGGATGGGCTCCTTCGTGATCTGCTTGCCGTCACGCAGCACCTGGAAGCCCACACTGTCCTTGTCCAGGCCGAGCATTCGCCAGCCCAAGGTGACGCCCTGGTCCGTCAGCACGGCCACGGGGGCCCGGTCCAGGTTTTCCACCTGGCGCTTGAGGGCCTGCTTTGCCGCCTGGCCCGGCGCCGAGGACTGGCCTTGCGCGGTGGGCTGGCCCTGCGCGGTGGCCTCATCGGCCTGGGCCAGCGGAACTCCCGTGAAGGCGAGCGCCGCGGCGGTGAGGGAGGCCGCTGCTGCCGCCAGGGGTGCTGCTTTCCGGGCCCTGCCGGCCCGGGATGTGGGGGAACACTGCGAGTGGTAAACCAAAAGAACATCTCCTTTGATGCGGCGGCAGCTGAGTCTGCCGCTCAACAGTTTGGAACGTTTCAACCACGCGGAAGCGCACCGCTTCGTAGAGGTGGGCTAGGGGTCCGCGTCGGATGGAAAACGCTTTCTGCCCTTCTGGTTTATCAACGAATGACAAAGCTGGTCAAGGGTTTGACCGTTAATGGTTGGGAGAAATTGTTCCGTTACGTTCTTTCTTCCATGGTGACGGGCGCTCAGTTTGCAGCGACTTTCCCAAACGCGCGCTCCCTTCCCGGGACGAAATGCCGAACGCCCGCTCACGTTTGGCGCCTTACACGGAAACGCCCGCTCACCACGTAGCTCCGAAAGGAGGAAGGTGAGCGGGCGTCTCCGCAAAATTTGCAAGAGGTGTTTGGGCGTCCCGGGAACCTGCGCCGCACGTGGATGCGCTCATCGACGCTTTGGACTACTCGCCTGACCGCGACGCCATTGTGCGCGCGTCGGTGAAATAAGCACCACACGTGAGCGCGCGTCGCAGGGGGCTACTTGGAATGGGCCACCGCTTCGAGGAGCGGCAGTGTCCGGGTGGGCATGACCTCCACCAGGGACATCGCCGTGCTGGTGCGTACGACGCCGGCGATCGCCAGCATCGCGTTGGTTACCCGGTGCAGGTCGGCCGGGTCCTTCGCCGCCACTTTCGCAAGCAGGTCCGCGTCGCCGGTGGTGGCGTGCATTTCGATGATTTCCGGAACGGCCTGCAGCGCCGCCGTGGCTTCGTCGCTGGCGGACTGGCTGATGGAGATCGAAATGAAAGCGATCAGCGGCAACCCCAGGGCTTCGGTGCGGACCCGCTGGCTGAATGGCGCCAGGCTGCCGTCGTTCACCAGCCGCCGCAGCCGGGCATGCACGGTGTTGCGGGCCACGCCCAGCGACCTCGAGAGCGAAAGGACTGTGGCCTGCGGGTCCCGGTCGAGTGTGAGGAGGATCTCTGCGTCAAGGGCATCAATGCGGTGCATAGTGAGCATTTTGCCACTCATGGGCACCATTGCATCAGGATCTGTCCTGCCGGAACCGGCTGTGTTGCGCAGACGCCCCTATTTGTCCCACGATGCTGGCATGACCAGCACCCTTCCCGAAGCGGCCGCTCCCGCCCTCCGCGCCGCCGTCGCACAGCTTCCCGCGTACGTTGCCGGCAAGAGCGCCGAGTCCGAACTGACCGCGGCCCTGGCCTCCAACGAGAGCCACTTCGCTCCCCTGCCCTCGGTGGTCGATGTGGTGGCCGCCGAGGCCTCCCTGATGCACCGGTACCCGAACATGGGCGTGGTGGACGCTCGCGAGGCGATCGCCCGGCACGTGGGCGTCACCGCAGATGAAATCGCCGCGGGTCCGGGCAGCTCCGGCGTGCTGCAGCAGATCATTTCCGCCGTGTGCGATGCCGGCGATGAAGTGGTCTTCGCGTGGCGTTCCTTCGAGGCCTACCCCATCCTGGTCACGGTGGCGGGCGCCAGGCCGGTGCCCGTTCCGCTGCTGGACACCGAGCACCACAACCTCTCCGCCATGGCCGCGGCCATCACGGACCGCACCCGCCTGGTACTCCTCTGCTCGCCCAACAACCCCACCGGCGTGTCCATCGAAGCGGACGCACTGGAGGAGTTCCTGCAGGCAGTCCCGCCGCACGTCCTGGTGGTGCTGGACGAGGCGTATGTCGAATACCAGCGCGGCTCCGGCCTGGATTCGCTGGCGTTCTACCGCCGGTACCCCAACCTCTGCATCCTGCGCACCTTTTCCAAGGCCTACGGGCTGGCGGGGCTGCGGATTGGCTATGCCATTGCCCGCCCGTCGATAGCGGACGGCCTGCGGCGCACCGCCATTCCGTTCGGCGTGAACCGGATGGCCCAGGCCGCGGCCATCGCTTCGCTGGCAGCCACCGACGAGCTCGCCGCTCGCACCGACGCCGTGGCGGAGGAACGCACCCGCGTGATCGGGACCCTGCGGGAATCCGGTTGGGACGTCCCGGACAGCCAGGCCAATTTCTACTGGCTCCGCGCCTCTGACGAACTGCGCGGGCAACTCCTGAACGCGTTGTCCTCGGCCGACATCCTGGCCCGCGGCTATGCCGGTGACGGTGTGCGGATCAGCCTGGCGGACCGGGCAACGAACGATCGCGTGCTCGCTGTCCTCGCCCACCGGGAACGGTTCGCCGCCCAGTGACCACCTCAGCACTTCGCACCCCGGCCCCGGCTGACGGAACGCCCGGGCAAGGCGGGACCACGGCGGGACCCGCCGTGCCGCCGTCGGCCGCCCGCCATTCAGTGGTGGAGGACGTCCTGGGCATCCTGACGGGCACGTTCGCGGCGTCGCTGGGCCTGTTCCTGCTCAAGTCCAGCGAGGCGGTGACCGGCGGCACCGCGGGGCTGGCCCTGCTGCTCAGCTACACCGTTCCGTTGCCGTTCGGAGTTATTTTCACGGCGGTCAACCTGCCGTTCTTCGGCCTCGCCATCTGGAAGAAGGGTTGGAATTTCGCCCTCCGCACCGGGGCCGCCATCGCGCTGGTCTCGGTGATGGCCAGCCTGCACCCGTGGGCCTTCGGGTCCCTGGAGCTGGACCCCGCCTACGGCGTTGGAGCCGGGAACCTCCTGGCCGGTGTGGGACTGCTGATCCTGTTCCGGCACAAGTCCAGCCTGGGCGGCTTCAACATCCTGGCGCTGCTGCTGCAGGACAAGCTGAAATGGCGGGCCGGGTATGTGCAGATGGTGCTGGACGTGGCCATCGTGCTGGCAGCCCTTGCCCTGGTGTCCCCGCTGATGGTGCTTCTCTCCGCAGCCGGCGCCACCCTGCTGAACCTCATCCTGGCGCTGAACCACCGGCCGGGGCGCTACCTGGGAAAGTAGCTGCTTCGCCGCCGTTTTATTCCCGAAAGTTGCCTGAAATAACTTCATGGGAGCCGCTGTTGCCGCCACTATGACAACAATCGGAATCATCGGTGCAGGACATATTGGAAGCCAGGTTGCCCGGAAGGCGGCGGAGCTGGGCTACGACGTAGTCATCAGCAACTCGCGCGGACCGGAAACCCTGACGGACCTCGTGGCAGAGCTTGGCCCGAAGGCACGGGCTGCAACTGCAGCTGAAGCGGCCGCAGCCGGCGACTTCGCCGTGGTTACGGTGCCGCTGAAGAACTACAAGGACGTTCCGGCGGAGCCGCTTGCAGGCAAGATCGTCATCGACACCAACAACTACTACTGGGAGCGCGACGGCCGGGTCCCGGCACTGGACAACGGCGAAGCCACCACCTCCGGCCTGCTGCAGGAGCACCTGCCCCAGTCAAAGGTGGCCAAGGGCTTTAACCACATCATGGCCAAGGACATCACCACGGACGGCACCCCGGCCGGCACGGACAACCGCCGTGCCCTTGCCACCGCCAGCGACTACCCGGAGGCCGCCGAACTGGTGGCGAACCTGTACGACGAATTCGGCTTCGATACCGTCAATGTGGGCCCGCTGGAGGAAAGCTGGCGTGTTGAGCGTGACCGGCCGGCCTACGTGAAGCGGCAGAACGCCGCCGAACTCAAGGACAACCTGGCGAAGGCACCCCGCACCGTCTGAGCACTTCTTGGCTAAGACCAGCCCGAACTGGCTGGCAGCACCTGTCGCGAAAACCCGGTTTCGGCGACGGTTTGCTGCCAGCCAGGGTCTTGTCAGTCGTCGTCCTGATCGTGGCTGCTGTCATGGTCGTGGCTGCGGGCAGGGACCAGCACCACTTCATACTGCGTGGGCGGCGGCATCTTGTTGAACTTCGCGTTTACCACGGCGAGGGTATCTCCGAACCTGGCCAGTGTGGTGGGGACGTCAAAGTTCTTGCTGGTGATCTCTTCCCTGAGCTTGCCGGATGAGAGGTCGCCGGAAAGCCTGATGCGGGCGATCTTGTCCTGCTGGTTCTGGACGGCCCACAGGGTGCGGCCCTTCACCAGGATGCCGTCAACGTAGGGCAGCGCCGGAGTGTCGATCTTCGCGGTGTCGCCGGTCTCGGGATCCACGGTGTAAACGGCCTCGTTGAAGGTATGTGCAACGATCAGGACTTTACCTCCGCTGGCCGACGCTATGCCGTTGAGTCCGAACTGGCTTGCCGGATCAGACAGGGCAATTGTTGGATCATTGAGGGTCCTCGTCTCCACCTTCCCCAGCTTTCCCGAGCGGCTGACGGGGACGAAGTACAGCTCCGGGCGCTTGGAGTTGGTGAACCACGCGCCGTCTTTGGTGATGGTGACGTCGTTGATGAAGCCCGGCGCCAGGTCAACGGCGCCCGCGTCCTTGCCGGTCTCCGCGTCATAGACGAAGGCCTTGCCGGTACCGCCGCCGGCTACGAAGAGCAGGTTGGTGCGCTCGTCATACTTGAGGCCAACAGCCATCCGGGGGTTCGGGTCGAAGGTGGAGACGTCGATGAACCGCCCTGCCTTCCCGTCACGGATGTCGCCTCTGAAAATGTCACCGGTCATCAGCTCGCCGGCGTAGAAAGCAGTCCCGCGGCCCTCGGCGATGCCCTCGGCGGAATTGGCGCCGTCGAGCACTATGACGTCGCGCGGAGGCGCGGAGGCCAAGGCGGGGATGGCGGATGGCGCAAGCAGCGCGAAGAGGGCGATGAGTCCTGCGGCGGTGCGGCGATGTGCTGTTCGGCGCATGCTGGATCCTTAGTTGGCGGGTGATGCGCGGGGCCAATCTGCGGCAGCTCCGCACGATGGTCCAGTAATTTTAAGCGCCTGCGTCATGCCCGCCAAGGCATCGAAGCCCCCATTCTGCTTACAATCGAACCCTCAATCGACTACTGAGGGATCCATGAAGAAACTCGCCACAGTCCTGTTCGCCGCAGGCCTCCTTGCCTCCGCCACGGCCTGCTCCGCTTCCCAACAGCTTTCCACCACCGAAACCTGCGAGCGTATTCAGTCCGTGGTGTCGAACCCCGCCAACGGTGCCGGCAAGACGGGCATGAACCGCCTGGCCAACCAGATCCGCCCCATCCACGCAGTTGCCTCGGACGACCTCAAGCCCGCGCTGCAGTCCATCCTGGAATACACGGATGAACAGGCGAAGGAAACCCCGGACGAGGCCAAGCTGGCCGAACTCCAGTCCGGTTACGAGCAGGCCAGCGGCACGTACAGCCGTCTCTGCAGTTAACCAGCGCAGCGGTTAACTGCGCGGCGGATCCGGCCGCCTACAGCGTGGCCGGGTCCATGTTGGCGCCGCACAGGACCACGGCCACGCGTTCGTCCGGTCCCGGCACATACGCGCCGGACAGCAGGGCGGCGTAGGCAGCGGCTGCACCGTGCTCCACCACGATGCGGTAGCCGTTCCACAGCGCGCTCCGGGCGGCGATGATGTCCGCATCCGTCACCAGGACGCTTTCGACGCCGGCGCGGACCGCCACCGCGAAGCCGATCGAGCCAACGCTGCGGGCACCCAGCGAATCCGCCGCGACACCCGACACGGCCACGTCCACCGGGCTGCCCGCACGCAGCGCGGCATGAAGGGTGGGTGCGCCTTCGGGCTCCACTGCCACCACCTTGGCGCGCCCTTCCACGGCTGCGGCAATGCCGGCCATCAGTCCCCCACCGCCCACGGCCACCAGGGCCGTGTCCACACCGGGTACCTGGTCCAGCAGTTCCAAGCCCACCGTCCCCGCGCCGGCCGCGATCTCCGGCTGGTCGTACGCGTGGCAGTACACCGCGCCGGTCCCGGCAGCATGCGCCACCGCTGCTTCGTAGGCCACCGCGTATTCCGCGCCGCCCTGCACGACGGCGGCACCGATGTCCCTGAGCTTTGCGACCTTGACGGCGGGCGCCGCGGCGGGGACGAAGACCGTTGCAGGCACGCCAAGCCGGGCAGCTGCGTAGGCGTTGGCCAGGCCGGCGTTGCCTCCCGAAGCCACCACAATGCCCGCCGGGGTCAGCTCCCCGCGTTCCTGGCTGGCCAGGATCCGGTTCAGCGCACCGCGTGCCTTGAAACTTCCGGTGTGCTGCAGGAATTCGCATTTGAACCAGACCGGGCCTTGGTACTGGCCGCGGTCTGCCTCCAGCACGGGCGTTAGCCGGGTGAGGCCGTGAATCCGCTGGGCGGCCTCATCCACATCCGTACGGCTGATCATCCTAGACGTCGTCGTCCCAGGTCCCGGGATCCTTCACCGCTTCCTCAGGCTTGCGCTCCTGCCCGCCGTCCGCAGGGTCTGCAGCCTTGCTGCCGGCAGTCTCGCCGCTTCCCACGTACGACGCCGGCACGGTCCCGGCAGCGTGGGCCTGCTGCTCTTCGCGGATGTTGGCGGCGTGCGGCTGCTCCGGGTGCTGCCCGCTTTGCGGGGCTTCGGTGACTTGTTCCGCGTTGTCCCGGGCTTCGTCCGGGTCGCCGGGTCCACGGAGGTCCGCGGTATTGCGGGGCTCATCGTTCGGTGTGGTCATGATCCTGCCTTCCGTTGTTGCTGGCTGGTCCTGCGGGCGGTTCCGGGGAAGCACGCCGCGAGTCCCAGCCTACTTTCTGCCGCGCTTCCTGTGAGTTCGGCCTCAACCGGGACGTTGGCCGGCCGGCCCGCGTTGTAGGAAGTGGCGGAAGGAGGCCACATGATCATCGTTCTCACCGGCATCGACGGTTCGGGCAAGTCGACGGCGGCCCGCGCCCTGGTGCAGGCTGTCCGGTCACGAGGAGGCAAGGCGATGCTGCTGAGCAACCATGCGGGCCGGCGCACCATGTCCGTCCTGGCTGCCAGGTGGGGTGTGCAACTGCCGGCCAGGGCCGCGGACGCCGCCGAAACACTCCTGCGCGTCTCCAACGTGCTGGTGTCCCATCTCCGGGCCCGCTGCTTCGATGGCGTGGTGGTCATGGACCGCCACCTTCATTGCCAGCTTGCCCTGCGCACCACGAAGGGACTGCCGCGCGGGCGCTTCCTGCCCTGGCTGCTCACGGCACTTCCCCAGCCCGCCGCCGTCGTACACCTGGACCTGGACCCGGCCGAAGCGTACCGCCGGATCACAGCGCGCGGAACCGATTCCGAAACCCTGGCGGACTTGGCCGCTTTCCGGGATGCCTACGCGGGACTGCCTGAATTCGGCACCTTCCTCCGGGTGGACGCCTCCCGTCCCGCCCCCGAACTGGCAGAACGTGTGCTGCACGCTGTGGACTCCCTGCCCGGCTGGCCGGACGGTTTCGGGGAGGGTGCAGCAGTCACAAACTGAATCTTTTCCTGTCCGCTACCGCGCCGCCGGATGGCGCCACGCGCCGCTGGCTTTGCCCTGGTGCCCCAGGCTCCGGGAGATGGCGAGGGCCGAGGCACGCACCAGCGGCACCATTTCATGCGCCCGGGCGGCGGCATCGGGCACCACGATGGACAGGGCCGCCACAACATCCCCGCCGGCGCCACGGATGGGCGCCGCCACGGATACCGTCTGCGACGGATTGGTACGCCTCACCACGGCGGCGCCCGCCTGCTTGACCTGGGCCAGCAGTGCACGCAGGTCCTTGGCGGGGACCCGTCCCGGGCCGCCGCCCTCTCCGTCCGGCCGCGCCAGCAGCTCTTCCTGCACGTCCGGGGCAGTGTAGGCCAAGAGGACCTGCCCGACGGCGGTGGTGGACAGGGGCATCCGGCCACCTACCCGGTACGCGACTTCGGTGGCGGTGCGTGAGGAGAGCCTGTCGATCAGGACAGCCTCGTGGCCTTCGCGAACGGCAAGGAGCACGTGGTGGCGCGTCACTTCGTAAAGGTCCTCGAGGTAGGGCAGGGCGATCTGCCGGACCCCGTGGCCGCGGGGCGACAGGGAGGCAATCTCCCACAGCCGCACTCCCACCACATAGCGGCCGTCCTCCAGCTTTTCCAGCGCTCCCCATTCCGTCAGGTGGCGCACCATCCGCAATGCGGTGGCGGGCGCCAGGTCCGCGAGACGGGCCAGCTCGGACAGGTTCAGGGCCCTTCGCTGTTCGGTGAACTGGGCCAGCAGGCTGAGAGCGCGGACCACCACGGGCTGGCCGGGAACCCCCGGCACGGACCCCGCTGCACTACCCGCTCGCGCCACGTGGTCTCCCTTCACCCTTGATAGACGCCCCTCCTTCTTCAAGCCTCAACTTTGTGGCCCACGACACAAAGTGCATTTTCACTCAGTGAAAAGTACGATTTCGGCAACGCCCACCGGCGGGCAAGCTGATGGACGACCCGCCGGGGACTGCCTGGCGTCTTATCCGATTGGAATCAACGATGAACTCCAATGCCCCCAGGAAATCCCTGGCCGTCATCTTCGTGCTGTGCTGGCTTGGCCTGCTCGCGGACGGCTACGACCTTTACGTCTACGGCGCCACCCTCCCCGGCCTGATCGGACATCCGCCGTTCAACGTCACGCCCGCCGCCGCTGGTGCCGTTGGCTCCATTGCGCTGGTGGGGATGCTGCTTGGCTCCCTTATCGTCGGCACGCTGACCGACCAGCTGGGCCGGCGCCGGATCTTTGTCAGCGCCCTCGCCCTCTTCTCGCTGGCCATGCTGGCCTGCGCCGCAGCGCCGAGCTGGGAGCTTTTTGCGGTGTTCCGCTTTGTCGCCTGCTTCGGCGTCGGCGGTCTGCTCCCGACGGCGGTGGCGCTTACCAACGAGTTCGCCCCGCCCGGCAAGAAGTCGCTGGTGCTCGGCGCAGTGCTGACGGGCCCGGCCGTGGGAACTGTGGTGGCATCCCTCAGTTCGCTGGCACTGTTGGAGGGAAGCGGCTTCCGCCCGGTCTACGCCATCGGAGCGGCCGGCCTGTTGATCGTCCCGTTCGCGTGGTTCCTGCTGCCGGAATCGCCGTCGTTCCTCCGCACTCAGCTCCGCACCGCCGAGGCGGACAGGCTCGAAGCCGCCTATGGACTGCCCGGCAGCGGCGATGCCGCGGCGTCATCCGCCGTCCCATCCGCCAGGATCTCGCCCACCCGTGCCCTGTTCGCCGAGGGGACAGCCCGCACCACTGTCCTTCTCTGGGCCATCACCGTCCTGAGCCTGCTGACGATCTTCGGCGTCAGCACCTGGCTCCCGCAGATCATGCGCACGGCAGGTTTCGGTGTCGGCTCCTCCGTGTCGTTCCTGCTGGCCTACTCGGTGGGCGCCGTCGTCGGTACCGTCCTTGCGTCCGTAGCCAGCCAAAAGTTCGGGCCACGGCCGCTGG
Organism: Pseudarthrobacter sp. SL88; assembly: GCF_026672455.1. Classification (NCBI taxonomy): domain Bacteria; kingdom Bacillati; phylum Actinomycetota; class Actinomycetes; order Micrococcales; family Micrococcaceae; genus Pseudarthrobacter; species Pseudarthrobacter sp. SL88. Next base: position 317,600 of record NZ_JAPPRD010000001.1, on the reverse strand, counting down.
TGATCGTCGGCTTCGTGAGCGCGGCGGCAGCCCTCCTGCTGATGTCCACCAACCCTCCGGCTGCCCTCATGACGGTACTTGCCGCCGTCGCGGGCTTTGGCGGACTGGGAACACAGAACATGATCAACGACTTCATCGCCCAGTTCTACCCAGCCGCTACGCGTGCCACCGGCCTGGGTTGGGCCCTGGCCGTGGGCCGTCTTGGCGCTATCGCCGGGCCCACCTACGGTGCATTGCTGGTGGGTTTTGGTGGCGGAGTACCCGTGGCCGCCATGGCGTTTGCGGCACCCGCGCTGATCGGGGCCGTGCTGATGCTCGCGCTGCGCACCAGGGCGGCGCGGCGTCCTGCCGTCGCGGCCGACGCAGAACTGGTTGCCTGACAGAGTGGCGTAGGGACGCAGGTCCCCTGAGCTGAACCCATGCCCCGGGCGGTAACCGCCCGGGGCATCCTGCTGTGGAATAATCCGCTGCGGGAGGCCTGACGACGTGAGCAATGAACTGATCCTGCGCGGGCGCGTGGTCACCGGACGCCTGGACATCGCCGATGGTGTGGTGGCTGTGGACGGCCGCCGCGTCACGTACACCGGTCCGGCGTCGGACTTCCCCGGAGAACCCCTGCCCGCCCGCGGCCCCACTGCCGCCGGACGTATCCTCCTGCCCGGGCTGGTTGATCTGCATTGCCACGGCGCGCACGGAAACGACTTTTCGGAAGGATCTGTGGACGGCGCCCGGGCCGCGGCGCGCTACCTGCACAGCCGGGGCACCACAACCCTGCTGGCCAGCGTGGTGACGGGGTCGCCACGGGACCTGCTGCGCAATCTGAGTGCGCTGCGGACAGTGGCCGGGGAGGGTTTGACTGCAGGGTCCCATCTTGAGGGCCCCTGCCTCGCGTCGTCCCAATGCGGCGCCCACGACCCGGGGTTGCTGCTGGAACCGGACAACGCCCTGATGGAGCAACTGTTGGAAGCCGCCGGGACGTCCCTTGCATCCATGACGCTCGCCGCAGAGCTTCCGGGTGCTTCCGCGCTCCTGGATCTGTTGGCCTCCCGCGGGGTGATCCCGTCGCTGGGGCACACGGCCGCCGGGCATTCCACTGCCGCGGCTTTCCTTGACCGAGCAGCCTTGGAACTTCGTGGTTCGTCCAACGGTACGGGCAGGCTTCGGCCCACGGTGACCCATCTGTTCAATGCCATGCCGCCGCTGCATCACCGGTCCCCCGGCCCCGTTGCCGCAAGCCTCAGTGCCGCGCGCGCCGGACAGGCGGTGGTGGAACTGATCGGCGACGGCGTCCACGTGGCGCCGGAGACCATCAAGCTGGTGTTCGACCTGGTGGGTGCCGGGAACGTCGCACTCGTCACCGATTCGATGGCCGCGACAGGACTGCACGACGGCGACTACCGGCTTGGGACGCTGGCGGTCACCGTTGAGCAGGGCGTAGCACGGGTCGACGCCACGGGTGCCATCGCCGGCGGTACGGCCACGCTGCTGGATGTGGTGCGGGTTTCCGTGGCCGCCGGGGTCCCACTGCAGGATGCGGTGCTGGCGGCGAGCAGCGTTCCGGCTGCGGTCCTCGGGCTGTCTTCCGAGGTGGGCGACCTTGCCGCGGGAATGCTTGCGGACGTTGTGGTGGTTGATTCCGGACTCGGGCTCACCGGGGTGCTCCGGCGCGGCGAATGGGTCACCCCGCTCGTGTGAGGGTGCCGGGCGGCTGGTTCCGCTGCGTTGCTGGTTCTGTGGCGCTGCTGGTCACCCTGCTGGGCATCACTGATGAACCGCAGATTTGGACGGGTACGGGCCCATCCCGGCGGCCATGGCACGGAAACTCGTCGCCGACGGGGCGACCTCGTTTTACCGGGTCCTCGTCGATCCCCGCGACGGTGCGCCCTTGGAGATCGGCCGGACCAGCTACCGGCTCACGGAGGCGATGAAACGCTGGATCAGGATGCGCGACGGGCACTGCACCTTCCCCACTGCACCAACCCCAGCACAGACAACGACACCGACCACCTCACCGCCTGGCACCACCACGGGACAACAGGAATCAGCAACCTGGCCCAGCTCTGCCCGAAACACCACCACCTCAAACACCACAGCAACTGGACCCCCACACCAGCAACCGAGACTGAACCACCCGGCTGGACCTCCCCCACAGGCCGCCACTACCCGGCCCAACACCCCCACCCACAACCACCACACTGGCCACCCGGACTCCTCGAACTCGAACAGCACAGGGCCCTGACCGGAGACTTCATCGCGCCCGGAGACTCAGCATCGACCGGAGACCTTGCGCCGGGCGGCGACGTTGGCGCGGCCGAGGAATCTGTCGTGACCAGCGTGCCCGGCGCGACCGGACACACGGCACCGGACAGACACCTGACAACTGTCGGAGACCCTGCACCAGCCACAGATCTTGTATCAGCCGGAGCCGCTGGCACTGCGGGTGGGTCCAGCCCGACCGGAGCATCAGGCGCTCCGGCAAGCAACCAGCCGGACAAACTAAGCCCGCTCGAACGCGCACTCACGGCCTACCTCGCCGCCTGAATCCGTGCAGTCGCGAGTGAGCCTTCTGCTCAGCCAATAGGCATTGCTGCGTGACACGTCACCAACCACAGCCAGACAGAAGGCGTGGTGCGTGGGCAGTCGAGATTTGTCGGCAGTTCGTACCCGTCAGCAGCCGTGGCCCGCCAGCAGGCGTGAACCGTCGACAGGACGCTACTACCCATCTGCGCCGGGAAGGCTGACCTCCACAATGCCGTCGGTGATGCGGGTGTCGAACCGCGGCTGCTTCGCTGTGGCCGGGCCCGCCACAACTTCGCCGGTCCGGAGGGAGAACGTGCTCCGGTGCCAGGGGCAGACGACGCAGGGCCCGCCGTCGTCCGCAAGGTTGGAGCTCTTGAGCTTGCCCTCGTGTAGGGGGCCGGAGAGGTGGCTGCAGACATCGGAGAGCACGCTGACGCTGTCCCCTTCGCGGAAGGCCAGAAGGTTCAGCCCGGCAACCACGCGCTTATCGAGCTTTCCGTCGGGCAATTCTGCAAGTGGCGCCAGGGCATGCCACCCCGACGGGAACCGGTGTGGAATCTCCTCGCTGTGGTTCACGCCGGCTGCCTGCCGATACGTCAGATGGCCGCCCAGGAAGCCTCCGCCGCTCACCACGGCGAGGCCCAGGTAGGCCAGCACCTTGCCGCTCGTGTGGCTGCCCCTGGCACGTTGGACCAGCGACGCCGAGTACAGGCTGGTGGCCGCGATGTTGGCGGCCGCATGGACCAACCCCACGCGCTGCTGCTGGGGATGCAACTGCGTCCAGTCCGTGAATCCAGCCACGGCCGACGGGACAGCGCTCAGGGCACCCACACCCACCAGGATCTTGGCCGCCTGCTCGGTCCCGGGAACAGCATCGAGCACTGCGGCCGAAATCCACGCGCCCATGGGGACCTGAACGGCCAACGGGTGCACGGGGTGTCCCACGGGGACGCCGTGCAGGACGTCGCGCATCCAGCCGGGCGGGATGATTTTCTTGACTGCTTTCCGCACGCTCTTGGCCACTGGATCAAGCCATTCGGCGTCCTCAAAGCGGGTTACTAGCTCAAGTGCAGGCAGCGGTTTCATGGAACTCCCTTACCCCGAAATCTCATATGCAGTCGATGCACCCAGAGCATAGCGGGGAACCCTGCCGTTCAATAGGGCTGCTTACGGCGAAAATAGAGCTACGTCAGCGCATGCATGCCGTAGCTCCGCGGCCGTCCGAAGGATGCAGCGCCAAGGAACTCGACGGCGACGAACGGCTCGTCGCCCACCACCCACTCGTCGTGCCCGGGAGGGAGCGCGTAGGTATCGTGCGCGTGAATTGACGAGCACCCGCCGTCGGCCGTTTCGATGTCCAGCCGGCCTGAGATGCAGTAACCGAGGTGGTGATGCTCGCAGAAGGCTGTCAGCTCAGTGGGTTTGGCGGATTCGGACCATCGCCAGCCAGGGGCGAGGATCAGGCGGGCCACGGTGTAGTCGTCAACGGTGACAAGGTCGAACTCGGCCTTGTCGGGGCAGCGCTTCCTATCCGGAAGATCAAATGATTTCACTGCCAACGCTCTGATGAAATTAGCGGTCACTGGAACACAATCTGTGGGTCAGTGCAGGGAAGCCCGCCGTAAGGCGGGCCATGAATCGGATACCGATGAAACGGTTTGTGAAGCGAGACCTGTTTCTGCATGCACCTATGCCCCCGGTGCACACCCGTCGAACCAGAAAGCTGGTTACCTCTAACCGTAGCCCTGCCGGACCTGAAGTCAATGGAAGATACCTGGCACGTGCAGCACCCCGCGAGGATCCCTGAACGGGTCGCAAAGACGCGCCAAAAAAGGTACTTCGGCATATGGAATAAGACCGTGTGCGGGTCCACGCTTAAATGACCGGATCACGAACTCCGGTGAGTCAAGCCCCCGCTCAGTCGGGCGTGCTGTTTGAAATGGGACAGGCAGGCTGTTGCCGCCATACTGGTCAATCGCGACTTGCCCGGTCGCGCGCTCAGCGCTGCCTTAGCAGGGACACTCGCACCCTGCACAAATGGGAAATGCATCCTTTCAGGAGCAAGAAAATGTCAATCACTCCAACACTCAAAACCCGGTCCATCAGGGCGAAAATGGCGCTGGTTCCAGCCCTCACCCTGGGCCTTCTTGGAGGTGCCGCGGTAATCGCCGCACCGGCCCAGGCCAATGACAACTACAGAAATGGTTGTACCGTCAAACCCCTGACACCGCAGGATGCCCGCGGCGATTGGGTGAACTTCCCGGTAAGTGTGAGATGTGGTGACGGGAAGAAGCTCGTCCACATCCAGCAAAAGCGCTACGAAAAGGATCGTGGCCGTGACACCAAGCTGCACGAAGGTATGTATGACGGCTTCACCTACTACGTGCACCGCGGCGACCGCTACGAGATCGTTGACAGGTATGACCGTGTGAGCCGCAAGCTTGATCGCCGCGGCCCCGAAGAGGTTTACCACGAGATCCGGTTCGCTGTAGTCGATCGCAATGGCCGGCTTGAGTGGTCCGGATGGATGAGAAGCGGCACGCTAACAGGCGTCAACTCGCATGGCTGATCCAAACCCGGTGAGCCAGGGGCCAAGCCCCTGGCTCACCTCTGTATCCGGGCCCGCCGGGGACACACATCAGCCGGCCATCTCCAAGCCGCCGGCATGGACGACGGCGCCACTCGCCGTCGTATCCCGGTTCAGCAGCCACCCCACGCGTTTGACGGTGCTGAGCATGACCACGCTTTCCACCAGGTCGATGCCGGGTACCTTCTGCTGCAGGGTCAGTTCCGCCGTCATGACGTCCGCCAGGGAATGCAGCCACATGATGATCACGAAGTTCGTGGGCCCGGTGGTGGAGGCACTGAGCCGGACATTACTGATGGTGCGGATCGCCGCCGCTGCTTCCTCGTGCCGGCCTGCCGGCACGTTAGCGAACCACTGGCAGGTCACGGGGTAGGAGGACAGTCCCTGGGCCACCTCGCAGCGGAACAGCAGTATGCCGCTGCCCAGCACCCGGTTTAACTGGCGCTGTACCGTGGCCGGCTGCCGGCCCAGGCCGCGGGCAATATCCGCCGCGGTGGCCCTGCCGTCCCGCGCCAAGTAGGGCAGCAGGTCCAGGTGGCTGGCGGGAAGCTGGGCCGGCGCAGGGCTGCCGCCGGACGCAGCCTGGTTTCCGAGCGTCCGCAGCGTCGCCAGCTGCGGTTTGTCGAGAATGTTGAGCCGCCAGGCGTCACCGCTGCTGTGCAACCGGGTGCACAGCGAGGTCTGGTACTTGGTCAGCCCGCGGATGGCCTTGAGCCGGGCCACCACCTTCTCGCTGAACTCCTCAAGGGTCTTGGTGATCACCGTCAGCATGAGGTCCCGGTGGCTGGCGGCCTCCTCGACGGTGACGATCTCCGGGATGGCTGTGAGTTGCGCGGTCACGGCTTCCCGCTGGTTCATCTCGCAGTCCACGGCCACGAACGCCAGAAGCATCTGCTGAGGATCACCCGCCAGATGGGCCGTCACCCATGCGGTACCGCTGGACTTCAGCCGCTCCCACCGGGCCGCGAGGGTGGTGGCGTGAACGTCCAGTACTTTGGCCGCATCAGCCCAACCCAACCTCGGTGAGGTCTGCAGGACCTGGATCAGGGCAAGATCCTCCTCGCTGAGCTCCATATCCATCCTTCTGATGTAGTGCACGAATCGTGCGAAGAGGCCAGCCGCACAGCATATTTCCTGCGCTAAACGGGAATGTGAACCACGCCACTCCAGAATAGTCGACGAGAAGGACTGACCGACGCCGAGGAGCTGGAATGACGATTACCACCGATGCCAAGGACCTGCAGCAAGACCTGGCCCGCCTGCGCCACGACCTGCACCGGCAACCGGAAATCGGGCTCCACCTCCCACGCACCCAGGAACGGGTTCTTCAGGCGCTGGATGGACTTCCCTATGAAATCACCCTGGGTAAGGACACGACGTCGGTCACTGCAGTCCTGCGCGGCGGCCACCCGGGCGCCGGAGGACAAAAGAATGCCGGCGTCAGCAACGCCCGCCCGGCCGTCCTGCTCCGCGCGGACATGGACGGCCTCCCCGTCCAGGAGAAGACCGGGGTGGACTTCACCTCCCAGGCCGATGGCGCCATGCACGCCTGCGGCCACGACCTGCACACGTCCATGCTCGCCGGAGCCGCCACCCTCCTGGCCGAGAAGCGGCACCAGCTGGCCGGCGACGTCGTCCTCATGTTCCAGCCGGGCGAGGAAGGCTTCGACGGCGCCAGCTATATGCTCCGCGAAGGCGTCCTGGACGCCGCAGGCCCCCGCGTCCAGGCGGCTTACGGCATGCACGTGTTCTCCTCGTTGGAGCCGCACGGCACGTTCTGCACCAAGCCGGGCGTCATGCTCAGTGCTTCCGACGGGCTGGAGGTCACCGTGCTGGGCGCCGGCGGCCACGGTTCGGCACCGCACTCGGCCAAGGACCCCGTGACCGTGGCAGCGGAGATGGTGACCGCCCTGCAGGTGATGGTCACCCGGCAGTTCAACATGTTCGATCCCGTGGTCCTGTCCGTGGGCGTGCTGCATGCCGGCACCAAACGCAACGTCATCCCGGAGTCAGCCCGCATCGAGGCCACCGTACGGACGTTCTCCGAAGCGTCCCGCGTAAAGATGATGGAGGCCGTGCCGCGCCTGCTCAAGGGGATTGCCGCCGCACACGGCGTGGAGGTCGCCGTCGACTATCTGCAGGAGTACCCGCTCACCATTACCGATGAGGACGAGACGCACACCGCCGAAAAGGTCATCGGCAGCCTCTTCGGCGAGCGCCGCCTGGCCCGCTGGGCTACTCCGCTCAGCGGCTCGGAGGACTTCTCCCGGGTGCTGGCCGAGGTGCCGGGCACGTTTATTGGGCTCAGCGCCGTCGCGCCGGGCGCCGACCACGCCAATTCACCGTTCAACCACTCCCCCTACGCAACCTTCGACGACGGCGTGCTGGCTGATGGGGCGGCGCTCTACGCCCAGCTTGCGATCTCGCGGCTGGCCACACTTTACGCCGCGTCATAGCCGACAAGACTCACAGCCGGCAGCAGCGCCGCTGCCCGCCACCACCATCCGAACCGACCACCAGGAAGCCACCATGTCCATTGCAGTAAGCAAGCAGCAGACTGGACGCATGTCCACCGCCAAGACCGTCGTCGGCACCGGCATCGGCAACGCCGTCGAATGGTACGACTGGGCCATTTACGCCACGTTCACCCCGTTCATCGCCAGCCAGTTGTTCAGCAAGCAGGACCCGGCCTCGGCCGTGCTGTCCACCCTGGCGATCTTCGCCGTCGGCTTCGTGGCCCGCCCCTTCGGCGGCTTCCTCTTCGGCTGGATCGGCGACAGGGTGGGCCGCAAAGCGTCCATGACCCTCGCCGTCGGCCTCGCCTCGCTGGGCAGCCTGATGATCGGCGTCGCACCCACCTTCGCCGCCGTCGGCGCCTGGGCATCCCTGATGCTTCTGGTGGCCCGGCTGGTGCAGGGCCTGGCGCACGGCGGCGAGCTCCCGTCGTCGCAGACGTACCTGTCCGAGATGGCGCCCAAGGAGCACCGCGGATTCTGGGCCACCCTCATCTACACATCGGGGACGGTGGGCATCCTGTTCGGCACCCTGCTGGGCGCGGTCCTGAACATGACAATGACCGCCGAGGCCATGAACGCCTGGGGCTGGCGGGTCCCGTTCCTGCTGGGCGCCGCGATGGGCCTGTACGCGCTGATTATGCGGTCACGGCTGCACGAAACCGAGGCGTTTGAAGGCGAGTCAAAGACGGAGAAGCGTGCCCCGATCTGGCCGCAGGTTGTCCAGTACCGCAAGCAGGCCCTGCAGGTGATCGGGCTGACCGTCGGGCTCACGGTGATCTACTACATCTGGGGCGTCGTGGCACCGAGCTACGCCACTACCGCTCTGAAGATCGACCGAGGCGAAGCCCTGTGGGCCGGCGTGGTCGCCAACATCGTGTTCATTGCCGCCCTCCCCTTCTGGGGCAAGCTGTCCGACCGCATCGGCCGCAAGAAGGTGCTGTGGGCCGGCGCCATCGGCTCGGCGGTGTTCCACTTCCCGATGACTTGGCTGCTGAAGGATTCCGCGTGGCAGCTGGCAGTATCGATGTCCGTCATGCTGATCTTCATCGCCGCGAGCGCCGCCATCGTTCCCGCCGTGTACGCCGAGCTCTTCCCGACGTCGATCCGCACCGTTGGCGTCGGCGTCCCGTACTCCATCTGCGTGGCGGTGTTCGGTGGCACCGCGCCCTACCTCCAGCAGTGGCTGGGTACCTCGCTCGGGGCGCCGCAGGTGTTCAACGTGTACGCAGTGGTGCTGCTGGTCATCAGCGCCGCGTTCGTCTTCAGCATCCCGGAGACGAAGGGCAAGGACCTGACGCACTAGGTCTGCACAGGCTTCACGGACGACGGCGGGCTCCGCACCTGATCTGGTGCGGAGCCCGCCGTCGTTGTTCTGTTTTCATTCGCACCCGCAGCGGTGCACCGCGGCTAGGAGGCCGTTCCGCCGTCGTTCTTCGCTGGCGGCTGGGCTGTGGCGGCATGGTTGCCGTCGGTCGTGCCACTGCCCGCGTGACCGTGCTCTTCTTTAGCCTTGGCCTTGTTGGACGGCAGCGCCTTGAGCAGCGGCGTCACAACAGCCATCACGATGGTCCCCCAGATGAGACCCAGCACTGCGGAACACAGGGTGTTCACGAGCCAGGCCAGGAAGCCGCCCACCACCGCAATGCCGGCGAACGGGTGCTCCAGGGCATGGACCAGGTCGTACAGGGTGTGCCAGCCGAGATCGTGCGTTCCCTGCAGCATGATGTGGCCGCCCACCCAGAGCATGGCGATGGTTCCGATGAAGGTGATGGCACCGAGCACTGCGGGCATCCCCCGGACCAGGAGCTCGCCAAATCGCTGGGAGCCCGCGGAATCCTTCGCGGCAAGGTGCATGCCGACGTCGTCCATCTTGACGATGAGCGCCACGGCGCCGTACACCGCCACGGTGATGACAATCGCGACCACCACCAGGATGAGCGCCCGCACCCACAGGGAAGCATCGGGGACCTCGTTCATGGCGATCACCATGATCTCGCAGGACAGGATGAAGTCGGTGGTGATGGCCCCCTTGACCACCTTGGATTCCGCCTCGGGACCCCGGTCAACGGCAGGCGAATCTTCGTCCGCCGAGTGGTGGCCGCGGAGCTTGTGCCACACCTTCTCCGCACCCTCGTAGCAGAGGTAGGTGCCACCGAGCATCAGGATGAACGGAATGCTCCACGGGATGAAGGCACTGATCAGGAGCAACGCGGGCAGGATGATTAGGAGCTTGTTGCGCAGTGAGCCCCAGAAGATCTTCTTGATCATCGGAAGCTCGCGGGACGGGTCGGCCCCGGATACGTACTGAGGCGTGACGGCGGCGTCGTCGATGACCACACCTGCCGCCTTTGCACCGGCCTTGGCCGCTCCGGCTGCGACGTCGTCCACCGAGGCCGCCGCTATGCGCGCCAGGGCCGCAATGTCGTCGAGTAGGGCGACGAGGCCGCCGCTCACAGCTCCGCTCCGGTTCGGGTGGAGGCTGACGGCGTCACTGGGATGTCTCGGTCGAGGCGCGTGATTGGCATGTTCGGAGTATATGTTGGCGGCTCAAGGTGCTGGCTACCCGGCCGGCCGGCGGCAGGGCAAAGTTGTGTGGGAAATTCGCTTTGCTGCGTTGGCGTCAGGCCCGCCGCGCGGCACCCTCCAGGCTGCGGCCGAGGTGCGCCTTAGTTGCTGCATAAGCTGCCTGACGCACTGGCTGGATGCCGGGGTACTCGACGTGTCCAGCGGGTTGGATGTCCAGGTCAAGTTCGGCGCCAAGGCCTTGGCTGGACGCGCAGGCTACCCCGTTCGCCACGGCGAACTGGCCAGGCGGCGGAACATGGTTATCCCACAGAGCGCACTCCACCCGTACAGGAACCTTCAGGAAGGTAGCGGCCGTCGATGCATCGAAGTACCGAAGGACCTCACGGGCTTCCGGGTGGAGTTGCACATGGGAACGTACCCGTTCGCCGCTGCCGTCGCAGGCAAGGCTGTTGCGCAGGTCGTAGTGGCCGAAGCTGGGCACCACCAGCGTGGCCCCAACAAAGCGCCGATCCCACGGAACTGCCAGCGCGCCGATCCCTCCACCGAAACTTTCACCCACATAGTAGAGCGGTACGTCGCCAACCACTTCGGTAAGTGCACTGGCAGCATGCCAGATGTCCACGGCACAGCGCCCCAATACATACGTGTCAATGGACTCAATACCGAAGAGCACGTGCCCATCTTCCGGAAGAGGGGCTCCCAAGCCGGCGTTCAACCGTCCCTGTCCGCGGGCCAGCGCGAACATCACTGCCGCGTCCCCGGGAACCCGCGAAAAGTCGACTGCCTCCCGCCCGCCATAACCATGGCCATGCACCACACCAGCACGCGGCTCTCCGCCGCCTGCTGGCATTGCCAGCCATCCCCGCAGCCGAAGCCCGCCGGTCGCCGCGTGTTCGATTTCGTAGACACGGCGCCCCTCGACGGGGGCCACTTCTGTCAGCCGGACAGAGGCCGGAACGGGAACCGCTTGCCTGTACCAGGATTTCCACAGGCTGGCGAAATTCGCCGGCGCTTCAACTGGCTGGATGGACAGCAGTCCATCTGTTTCATAACCGTATGAGCCATCACGATGGGCTGCCGGGAACCACTTGGAATAGGGAAACTTTGTCACCGCACCACTGCCGTCGGTCCGGCGCGTCAGCATGTGCGATCTTCGCCCGCCCCAGCCAAGGGCGGCCGGTGACTCATGGCAGACTGAGGGGGGAACTGAAGGGAGAAGCCGTGCTTGTTGCTGAACGCAGGTCGCGCATCATGTCGGAGGTACGCCGGCTTGGAACGGTGAGCCTTACCGGACTGGCGGAAGTGCTTGGCGTCAGCGAGATGACAGTCCGCCGGGACATCGAAAGCCTCGCCACCGAGGGGCTGATTGAAAAGGTCCGCGGCGGAGCAACGATGCCTCGAGCCGCGAACGAACGAACCGACATCACCTTCGCAACCCAGGCGCGGAACATGACCGCCGAAAAACGAAGTATCGCCAAAAGGGCGGCGGCGCTGGTAGTTCCCGGAATGGCGGTAGGCCTCGCGGGGGGCTCCACCCTGTGGGCTCTGGCCCAGGAGTTGCGCGGTATCCCGGAACTGACCATCGTCACGAATTCGATTCCTGTTGCCGATGTGTTTGCCCGGCCGGACCGTGCGGACGAACCGTACACCCAGACCGTTGTACTGACCGGTGGTGTCCGCACGCCTTCCGATGCCATGGTGGGCCCCGTCGCCGTCCGCTCCCTTGGCAGCCTGCACTGCGACCTTGTCTTCATCGGCGTGTCCGGCGTCGACATTCAGGCCGGCCTCACAACGGTTAACCTCCTGGAAGCGGAAACTAATCGTGCGTTCGTTGCCGCCGGACGCGAAACCACCGTACTGGCTGACTCCAGCAAGTGGGGCGCCGTCGGTTTGACGACGATCGCCGAGCTCCACGAGGTCGATAGGTTGATCATGGACGACGGCATCGACGAAACGGCGCAGAGGACGCTGCGCGCACATGTCAGGGAATTGTGGATCGTTGAGCAGGACGAGGCTGGCGCCCGCGGCGAAGCCCTGGACGATGTAGCCGGCCGGGCCGGATGATCCGGCGTGGCTCATCTGATGGTGTCGGGAGCTCATCGTTCCTGCACCCCGCTGGCCCGCAATGAGCTCGCCCGCACAACCAAGGCAGAATCAACGACGATGTGACGGACGGGGGTGTCAGACCCCGGAGGCGCTGCTATCTGCCGTTCCAGTTCGCTGAAGGCTGCCTCGACAATTCGTCCGTCATCGGGGGCGACAGAGCTTAGCGCCGGTACGGAAAACTGGCTGGCGTGAACGTTGTCGATTCCAATGACTGCCACGTCCCCGGGGACCCGGACACCGGCTTCGTTGAGGCCGGCCAGTACGCCGAAGGCAACGGAATCGTTGGAACACACCACGCCGTCAAAGCCTGCGCCTGTGGCCTTGAGGGACCGTATCGCGCGCAGACCTTCCTCGGGCGTAAAAGCGTCCACGGACACTACCAGGTGGGATTCCTTTGCAAGGGCGAGACGGTCGACAGCGTCGCGGTAACCGGCGTAACGCTGATCGGCCGCGTCAGAAGGCCTGGCGTCCCGTGGTCCAATGAACGCCACCCGCGCACACCCGGCCGATGCCAGGTGTTCGGTGGCAGTGTCTGCGGCTGCCCGGTTATCGATCGAGATATGCGTGAAAGGGCTCACCTGGATGTGCTCGCCCAGAAGCACCAGCGGCCCCGGGGACGTACGGCGGGTGAGGTCGCCGACTGTCAGCGACCGCGGAATATGGATGAGGCCGTCGATGGCGGGAAGCCCAACGCCGTTGGCAACGTCCACCTCCCGGTCGTGATCGCCTTCAGTCTGCTGGATGAGGATGGACAAGCCCCGTTTCTCGGCACCACGCGCCAGCAGTGTCGTGAGCTCAGCGAAATACGGTTCCTCCAGGTTGGGAACGGCGAGGGCCACAATTCCGGTACGCTCCCGCCGGGTGACCGGCGTGCTGCGCTCGGAGGCCGAGTTGGCAACGGACACTGTTGTCCTCCTGGCTAAAGGTCGCCCGCTGGGTCCCCCGGGACGGTCTGATCTGTAGGTTAGGGTATCGCGCCGCATTTCACTCCTGCACCCGCAGGGCAACGACGCGCGCCTGTACGGCCCCGTTCGTCGCGGTGATAACCAGTCGCAGGGCCTTAAACGGTCCTACCCCGGGAGGAACAGGGTGAACGCGGTGCCGCCGCCTGTTGCCGGTCTCTTCCGCAATGGGAAGCCAGTCGCCGCAAGACTCACTCCCTGCCGACGGAGGCCTGTCCGGCAGCACCTCAATACGGTAGTCCTTGACGAGCTCAGGGATAACCAGATGGGGGCTTCGGTGATGATGGAGGGTGTTCAGCTCAAGGTCAACGTCATCGTCGAACACCACGCGGACCTCCCGCGCGTCCACCGCTTGGCCCCAATCCAGGCGCAGCCATTCCGGCTGCCCGGCCGTCATTGGAGCCGATGCCCACATGTTCGGGCCCCCGAATGGCCGGTTATAGCCGCTGACCGCACGTTCCGGCGCCAAGGCCGCTGTCCGCGGAAGGGCACGGAACACCACGGATTTTCCCCGTAAGGGCTTGGTTGGCCACTGCACAAGGAGTTCTTCCTGGCTGATCATCACATTCTGATCTTCCGAATCGGGTGCCCGCAGAAGCGTCAGGACCCCGGGTGGCAGCTCCGGCGACAGATGCACCACGACGTCGTCATTTGCGCGTAGGACCACGACGGCGTTTTGGGGCTCGCAGGTTGGCCAGCCAATGGCTGCGGTGATCCATTGTTGGTGCCCCGCCGGGATCATGACCTCTGCCGATGACTCCAGGTGTTGGGGGACAACGTTCTGCGTTTTGCCCGTTGACCAGGCTTCCACCGTCAATGTCGTGTCCCGCAGGGCGGTGATGAGGAGCTCCACGGCGTCGAGTCGCGGATGGACCGGCACAACGATGCCGATGTCGTTGACCAGGCTATGGGATTCGTGATCAGTGTGTTCTCCCGTCCCGATATGCGTTGTCAACGTCGATGCAGACACGGCTGCCCGACGCGCCAAATCGGCGGGGTCGTTGTTGGGGACGCCCAGAACGGGGGCATCCCAGCGAAGCAGGGTCTGGCGCAGTTCATCGCGGTGCTCCTTGTAGAGGCCGCGGGGCGTTGTCCGCTTGTCGAGCACCAGGGAGGCGGCTGTCCCCGCAGCCTGCCCCATAGCAGCGCATGTGGCCATTACACGTGCGGCCCCGAAAGCGATGTGCGTGGCAGAAACATTGCGGCCGGCCATCAGCAGGTTCTCCACGTTCGCAGAATAGAGGGAACGGAAGGGGATCTCGAAAACACCATTCGAGAAACGCTGCAAGGCTCCGGCATTTCTTGAATACATCCCTTCAGCGGGGTGCAGGTCGATGGACCAGCCGCCATATGCGATGCCATCGTCGAATTCCGTCTGTCCGACGATATCGCCCTGGTGGAGGGTGTAGTCCCCCACCAGACGGCGGTATTCCCGTTTCCCGGGTACGTTCCCGATCCACTCAAGGTCGAGGGTCTCGGCATCGAATGCCCCGGAATTCTTGATGTAGTCCCAAATACCGAGGATGACCGACCTGAGCTCATCACGGATCCGCTCGTTGTCCTCCACAATGTCCAGTTCCCCGCCCCATTCCACCCACCAATAGTGGGCGCCGTTGTCGCCGCTGCGGATGACGCGCGAGGTCGGGATGGATGTTTCGCGGATGTCCTTCGCAGTTTCCGGGGGGACAAAGCGGATCGGGCGTCCCGTGTCCTTGGTGTAGAACAGCAGCGTCGACCCAAGGAACTCACGCACTGGTTCTTCCGGTGCCCAGTCCTCGCCGAAGTCCGCCCGCCCTTCCTTCCCTAGCCGTGCCTGGGCGCCCGCTAGGTGGCCCACCAAACCGTCGCCGGTGCAGTCGAGGAAGACCGGGGCGATGAATGTGGTCAGGGTTTCCGAACCCATGGTCCAGCCGCACACAGACTCTATGGTGCGGGCGTCGTCGGGACCGCTGGCGAGGACATCCCGCACGTCGGTGTTGAGGAACAGCGAGATGTTCTCCTCCCGCCGGACTGCGTCGAGCACCACGTCGTCCCAGTGGATGGGGTTACCCTCCGGATTTCGGAACTGATTTTCGACATAGAGCTCGCCAATGATTCCGGTTTCCCGCGCCCACCGCTGGTTTCCGTGGGCCGTGGCTCCGCACACCCATACCCTGACCTCCGATGATGAGTTGCCGCCCAGTACTGGGCGGTTGTTGAGCAGAGCAACGCGTTTTCCAAGGCGCGCTGCAGAAACCGCTGCACTGACGCCGGCCAGACCTCCTCCAATAACGACGACGTCGGCCTCGACGGTCTGTGTTCGCATGCTCTGTTTGTTCCTTCCTGGAGGCGGAGCTGAGGACTCAGCTTTTTGCGATGGCTTCAATCTCAAAGACCCTTGCAACGTCGGTCGGTGAAGCGGAAGGGTCACTGATGAGTAGGCGGATGCTGTCTACTTCGAGGTCAACAGCTACGGCCGTCCTGACCAGCCGGTCCCGGTTGCCGGTGTACTGTCCCACTTGGGTCCAGCCTTCAGTTGTGTGGACCTCCACGGTGAAGCTGCGCAGCACCGAATCTGTTCCCGGGTCAGTGCTGTAGCCGCTCCGGACCCTTATCTCGTCGAGCCGTTGGGGTTTGCGCAGCGTGATAGTAATGCTGGGGGCCGTATCGCCGACTGCCGATATCCACCTGCTTGCGTCGGTGCAGATGCCGTCGACGGCAAGTTCGCCGCCCGTGTCCGGCCGGAGGGCGGACGAGGCCTGCACACTGGCTCCCAGTGCGACATTGACGCCGCCGAGTTCTCCGCGCAGGTTTGCCACGATGTCCTCGAGTTTGCTGCCCTCGCTTGTCCGGCCGGCACGGGGCAACTCGACGTATTCCAGTACCGCAGGAGCAGCGTTGGGAGCACTCAGGTACAGGATGTCTGTACCGTCTGGCCGGGTCTCTGCCCGCATCCGTTGCTGCCCAATGCGCTGCTCACCCACGGGAAAGTAGGCCAATCCCTCTCGACCCTGGGTCTTTTCGATCATCACTGCCTGGCTGCGGAGCTCTCCGCACACCTGTGCCGTAAGGACAGTGTAGGCACGTGTTCTGGATCCGAAGGACGTGGTGTCCAGCGCCGCCGCAGTGGCCACGCCACTGCCCAGGGAAGAGGTGTCAAGGAGCATCTCAGTGACCCAGTTGGAACCGTCCCACGTCACGTTAAGAAAGTCATAAGCGGCCGCATCCTTGGGCACGAAACGGTAGACGATGCCCGCCGGCCTGGAGCCCCGCATAGCAAGCTTGGCTGACTGCAGGGCCGGCGTGAAGGAACGTATGGTCTCATCCGGCCCTAAGTCCCGCCAGATCACGGCCCCAGCGGTGGTGGGAGTGATAGGGCCGGTAAGGGCCTGGCCGGCGACGTCGGTGAACGTCCCGGAGTCGGGGTCATAGACGGCGTAGGAGCCAAGATGCCGCGCAGGGTCCGCCGGAAAGGGACCCCATTCCCAAAGGAGGTGCAACCGTCCGTCCTCGCCGACTGCGAGGTCATCCGGATAGAAGGCGTATCCCTTGGCCGCAGCGATGACAGTCTCCCGCTCCCACCGGCCCGCTCCAAGGTCGTAGTGATACAGGACGCCCTCCCGTGCGCCGTCTGCGTCGGTACCTGTGCGGACCAGCACCCATGCGTCCCCGTCCGGGCCGCTGGCCGTTACCGGGTAGGTGATATCGACGTCGAGGTCAGGCATTTCGGCCGTTGCGTCAGTCATCGATCTGACGTCACCTGGGGAGGCCGAGCGGAAATAGTTCCACTTCTCGTTGTGCATGGAGACAAAGGCATGGATTGTTCCGTTGCCGTCGACGACAATTGATGGCTGGTTGTGGCCGTTGTCGTCAAGGAACGTTACACAGGGTCCGTTCGTGTCGGTGCGCAGGCAGCCTTCGGTCCACGCGCCGCCATCGTCCCGGGAAGCGAGGTGGACTTCGTGCCGCGAAGACGCCGCGGCGGGTGCGTTGAAAGCAAAGTAGGTAGTTCCGTTGGCTACGGCCACAGGATTCCACCATGCCGCCTGGTTTGAACTGTCAACCTTGAAGGGCAGCGTTTCCGAGGAGGCCCGGGAGGCGGTGTCTACAGTGCCGTTGCTGGCTGCCGCTCCGGGCACCAGGCCGGCGAGGAGGACCACAAGGGCCGAGCTGACGGTGAGGACGGGTCGAAGGAGGTGCTGAAGCATACGTTCTTCCTTGAACTGTGATGCGGGTCTGGCATGGCGGATGGGGAACCCGGCGGCGCCGCCGGGGCCGAACAAGTACCGGCCTAGCGAACGAGCTTCTGGGCGGCCTCGCCGGCCGCCTTCATGGCGTCGGCTGGTTTCGCTGAACCGACCAGGACGGCCTGGACGCGGTTGGCGATTTCCGATTCCACTTGTGAGTACGAGGTGAAGGCCCAGAGCGGATTCGTCGTGGCGGTAGCTGTGATGCGTTCGCTGAAGAGGGAACCGAAAGCGTCGGACGCCACTTTGTCCGATTCCAGCGCTTCGGCCGTTGCCGGAGGCAGTCCGCGGACCGCATAGTCGCCGAGCACTGTGTCCAAATCGGATGTTGCGAACTGGGCGAAGTCGCCGGCAGTTGCGGCACCGTCTCCGTCCACGACGGCAATCGCGCCACCCCAGACGAGCGCGCGCGGCTTGTCTCCCTGTTTCAGGACGGGGCGCGCCACGGGGTTGAGCTTGCTGGCGAGATTGGCATCGGGTGACTCCTTGGTGACAGCGTTGCGGCCCACCGGGGCGTCGTCGTAGATCGCGGCGCGCCCCTGCGAGAACAGCGAGCGCGCGTCAAAGCGGTCCACATCAGGAGAAATCAACCCCTGGTCGTAAAGGCTCTTATACCAAGTGACCGCTTCAACACTTGCGTCATCGCCGATGGTCACTGTGTCACCGTCAACCAGCGGACTGCCGAACGTCTGCATCCAGATCAGGACGTCCTTCAGCTGGGCGGCCTTCGTTGAAGCTGCGTAAGGAATGATCCCGCCGCCAAGTGCCTTCAGGTCCTTCAAAGTCTTTTCAAATCCGTCAATTGTTGTGGGAAAGCCGTCAGGGGCAACACCGACCTTCTGCAGCATCTCCGCGTTTGAGACGAGCCCGATTGCGCCAATGGTCCACGGCAACGCGTACTGGACCCCGTCAAACCGGGCAGCGGCTAGGGCGGCGTCAGTGTATCCGCGGCCCTCTGCCAGGCTGGAGAGGTCCTGGAGTTTGCCCATGGCGGCCAGTGAGCCCAGCCAGGCAACGTCAACGTGCGCCGCACCTGTGAACTGTCCGCCTTTGATCTGAAGCGTCAGCTGGTTGATGTACTCGTTATAGGGGAAAGACGTGGGCGCGACTTTCACTCCTTGTTTGGCTTCGTAGCCGTCGATGATCTGCTCAAGCGCCGGCGCTGCGGCGGCTTCAGTCAGGGACCAGGAAGCGAACTTAAAGTCAGTCGGCCCTGCCCCGCTGAGGCCGGCGCTCCCCTGCGGAGAAGCGCCGCCCGACGTCGGCATGCACCCGCCCAGGGCGGTAGCGGCGGCGCCAAGGCCGAAGAGCTGCAGTGCTCCGCGCCTTGTCAGTGAGGGACGGGTAGGAAAGTTTGCGGACACAGGTGTCCTCCTTGTCGTGGGTCTTGTGTTGGATGCTGCGGGGTACAGCGGTGTTCTAGCCTTTGACGGCACCGGCAGTCATGCCGCTGACGAGGAACCGCTGCAGCAGGATGAAGGCGAGAGCAACGGGCAGCGAAACAACCAGCGAGGCGGCCATCAGTTCCGGCCACGCCGTGGCCGCTTCGCCGACATATGTGTTGACGAGTCCGGGTGGAAGCGTCTGCTTGTCAGGACCGGCCAGTGTCAGGGCGAAAATGAAGTCATTCCAACCTCGGACGAACGCAAACAGGCCGGCCGCCACCATGCCCGGGGCGGAGAGCGGCAGCACTATCGAGTGGATGATGCGCAGGCGTGACGCTCCGTCCATGAGGGCGGCCTCAATGAGCTCGTTGGGGATGGTGTCGAAGAATCCCTTGAGCATCCATACGCACAGGGGAAGCGTGAAGGTGGTGAAGGAGAGAACCAGGGCCGTATAGGTGTTGAGCAGGCCGTAGGCGCTGAAGACTGTGTAGAGCGTCACCAGCAGCAGGGCCTGCGGGAACATTTGGGATGCGAGAACGAAGTACATCAGCGCCCGGCGCCCGGTGTATCTGAACTTCGAGAAGGAGTAGCCCATATAGGCGGAGACAATGACCGACAGCACAGCCGTAACGACGGAAACGATGATGCTGTTCTGCATGTAGGTGAACAGCTGTGAATTCGAGAACAAAGACGCGTAGGCCTCGAATGACACCTCGCTGGGAAAAAGCCGTGGCGGATAAGAGAAGACCTGGTCCCTGGGCGTCAGGGAGGTGGCCAACAACCAGTACACCGGGAGCAAGCCGAAGCCGCCGCAGACAATCACGGAAGCCCAGGCGGCGACGCGCACACCCGGGCGGTCTGCGCGCAGGGCCGGCGCCTTCCGCGGGGTCCTTTCCTTCATTAGATGGCTGCCACTAGCATCTGGTGCCGTCGTAGGGGCTGGGCTCTGGTGAGTGGTGGTCATCGTTCCTCGCCTTTCTCTGAGAAGCGCACATAGACCACCACGAGCGCCATGAGGAGAATCAGCCATAGCAGGCCCAAAGCACCGGCATGCCCGAGGTCATACCCGCGGAATGCGGTTTCGTAAACGGAAGTAGCAAAGGTCTGGGTACTGCCCGCAGGCCCTCCGCCGGTGAGGACATAAATGATGTCGAAGTGCTGGAAGTTCCAGATGAACTCCAGAAGGAGAACGAGCCCGATGATGCCCTTCAGTTGCGGCACCGTGATGGCGAAGAAGCGCCTGACCGTGCCGGCTCCGTCCATTTCGGCGGCTTCGTGCAGCTCGCGCGGCACTGTTTGAAGACCAGCGAGGAGCATGACCATGATCCAAGGGAAGGACTGCCACGTCTTAGCGATAATGACAGCCCACATGGCCGTGCCGGGCTGGGCCAGCCAGGCCTGGGGCTCGACCCCGAGGGGTGCGAGCAGGGCGTTCATCACACCGTAATTTCCGTTGAAGATCCACATCCATAAGAAGGAAACCACCACGCCGGGCACCAGCCATGGAATAAGCATGAGTCCACGCATCAGGTTGGCACCCCGGATTCGGGTGTTTAGTGCGAGGGCAAGGGCGAAGCCGATGGCAAACGGCAGGATGGTTGTACCGAGGGTGAAGATCATCGTCTGCTGGAACAGTTGGAAGAAGTTCCCTTGCAGGACGTCGACGATGTTGTCGAAACCGACAAATTTCCGTCCCGGGACTACCAGGCTCTGCTTGAAGAAGGCCGTCACGAGGGCCGTCAACAGAGGATAAGCCACGATTGCGGTCATCAAAGCGATTCCCGGCAGGACCAGGAGGATAGCGAAGACTCCGTCTGACAGCCTTCGAGGCTTGTTAGAAGATGTTATTACTTGTGAACTGCTTGTCATATTCACATCCGTGTGATTTTTCCTCGCCCTTGAGGCAAATGCGGGCTCATATGGGCCTGTTTCGTTTATGTGCCCCTTCAGAATGCAGGCCGCACTTGAGGCCTGTCAAGCAAATCCTGTGAAGTTCTGAAAAGAAATCACGCTGGCTTGTAATTATTTGGTAGTTTTTGCAACTCGGGTTGGGCTAAACATCACATCACGCCCCTGCGGCATACCGCCGCTCTTGACGCTCACGCCGTAATGTCCCTACACTTTTCATAAAGCAGAATCTAAATTCCACAAAGCGGAAAGTAGCGAAGAGCCGGAAACGGCAGGCCGGACCCACCGCAAGGGAAAATAGATCAAAGCCCCTCCCTCGGAAGGACCTACGATGACGTACACAGTGAACTGCTCCATCCTCCTCACGGAATTGCCCCTGCTCGAGCGCCCCGCGGCGGCCAAGGCAGCAGGCTTCGACGCCGTCGAGTTCTGGTGGCCCTTCGAGACCTCAGTCCCTGCAGACAGCGAGATCGCCAAGTTCGAGAACGCCATCACGGACGCGGGTGTGCAGCTCACCGGCCTGAACTTCAACGCCGGCAACATGCCCGGCGGCGACCGCGGCCTGGTCTCCTGGAAGGGACGCTGCTCCGAGTTCAAGGACAACATCGAGGTAGTGGCCGGTATCGGCGAGCGCCTCGGCTGCACGGCCTTTAACGCCCTCTACGGCAACCGGCAGGACGAATTCACCCCCGAAGAGCAGGACGAGCTGGCCGTCAGGAACCTCGCGGCAGCAGCTGAGGGCGTGGCCCGCATCGGCGGCACCGTCCTCCTCGAACCCGTCAGCGGCGCACCCAAGTACCCGCTGCTCACCGCCGACGACGCACTCAAGGTCATCGCCCGCGTCAAGGCGGAGGCCGGCGTCGGGAACATCAAGATCCTCGCCGATTTCTACCACCTGGCCGTTAACGGCGACGACGTCGAATCCGTCATCGAAAACCACGCCAAGGACTTCGGCCACATCCAAATCGCAGACAACCCCGGCCGCGGCGCACCCGGCACCGGAACCCTCCCGCTCGGCGAATGGATCGCCCGCAGCCGCGAACTCGGCTACGACGGCCACATCGGCCTCGAATACAAGGAACCGCAGGAAACAGCCTTCAGCTGGGCCATCCGCGAACACGCCGCCAAATAGTACCAACCAGCCCAACTGAGTAGCAGCAGATGTCGTTTAGACCGCCCAGAACGACATCTACTGCGACCTAGTTGGGACGCCACCCGCAGACTTTCAGAAAGAGAACCATCATGAGCAACGTTGCAGTCATCGGACTCGGAATCATGGGCCTGCCCATGGCCATCAACCTGGTCAAGACCGGCCACACCGTCACCGGCTTCAACCGCAGCCAGGACAAGATCGACAAGCTGGTCTCCGAGGGCGGCCAAGGCGCCTCGAGCATCGCCGACGCCGTCAAGGACGCCGACGTCGTCATCACCATGGTGCCGGACTCCCCCGATGTTGAGGGCGTAGTCAGCGGCAAGGACGGCGTTTTCGCCAACGCCAAGCAGGGCGCCCTCTGGATCGACGCCTCAAGCATCCGCCCGGACGTTGCCAAGCGCCTTTCCGATGACGCCCGCGAAGCCGGCATCCGCCCGCTCGACGCCCCGGTCTCCGGCGGTGAACAGGGCGCCATCGACGCCGTGCTCTCCATCATGGTGGGCGGCGACAAGGCAGACTTCGACGACGCCCGGGACGTCCTGAACGCCGTCGGCAAGACCATCGTCCACGTGGGCCCCTCGGGCTCCGGCCAGACCGTCAAGGCTGCAAACCAGCTGATCGTAGCCGTCAACATCGAGGTCCTCGGCGAGGCAATTGCGTTCCTCGAGGCTTACGGCGTGGACACCGACGCCGCCCTCAAGGTCCTCGGCGGCGGGCTTGCCGGCTCGAAGGTCCTGGACCAGAAGGGCCAGAAGATGCTGGACCGCAACTTCGACCCCGGCTTCCGCCTCGCCCTCCACCACAAGGACCTGGGCATCGTCACCGCCGCCGCCCGCGAAGCCAACGTCGCCGTCCCCCTCGGCGCCGTCGTCGCACAGCTCGTCGCCGCCACCGTCAACCAGGGCGACGGCGCACTGGACCACTCAGGACTCTTCAAGCAGGTCCTCCAGCTCAGCGGCCGCAAGTAACCCAGGCCTGAAGCAGCCCCGCCAAACGGGGCACTTCGACACGGACACGCCGGCCGGCGTCGTAAATTACGACGCCGACACCCCCAAAGTGCCCCGCGACGGCTCGCCGGGCTACTTCAGCACACCCAAAAACACCCAGACTTCGCCCTCCAAAGGGGCAAAACAAGGAGCACACCATGAGCAAGATGCGTACCGTTGATGCAGCGGTGGCCATCCTGGAAAAGGAAGGCGCCATCGAGGCGTTCGGCCTGCCAGGCGCTGCCATCAACCCCTTCTACTCCGCAATGCGCGCCCACGGCGGCATCCGCCACACGCTGGCCCGCCACGTTGAAGGCGCCAGCCATATGGCGGACGGTTTCAGCCGGGCCAAGGACGGCAACATCGGCATCTGCATCGGCACCTCCGGCCCCGCCGGCACGGACATGATCACCGGCCTGTACGCAGCCTGGGCCGATTCCATCCCGATGCTGTGCATCACCGGCCAGGCCCCCGTGGCCAAGCTGCACAAAGAAGACTTCCAGGCCGTGGACATCGAGTCCATCGCCAAGCCCGTCACCAAGATGGCCATGACCATCCTGGAACCCGGCCAGGTTCCCGGCGCCTTCCAGAAGGCCTTCCAGCTGATGCGCTCCGGCCGTCCCGGCCCCGTCCTGCTGGACCTGCCCATCGACGTGCAGCTAGCCGAGATCGAGTTCGACATCGATACCTACGAGCCCCTGCCCGTCGAGAAGCCCAAGGCCTCCCGCAAGCAGCTGGAAAAGGCCCTGGACATGCTGCTCGCCGCCAAGCACCCGCTGATCGTGGCCGGCGGCGGCATCATCAACGCCGGCGCCTCCGCACAGCTGGTGGAGCTGGCCGAGACCCTCAACGTTCCGGTGATCCCCACCCTGATGGGCTGGGGCACCATCCCGGACGACCACCAGCTGATGGCCGGCATGGTGGGCCTGCAGACGTCCCACCGCTACGGCAACGAGAACTACCTGCAGAGCGACTTCGTGATCGGCATCGGCAACCGCTGGGCCAACCGCCACACCGGCGGCCTGGAGACCTACACGGCCGGCCGCACGTTCGTGCACATTGACATTGAGCCCACGCAGATCGGCCGCGTGTTCTCGCCGGACCTGGGCATCGCGTCCGACGCCGGCGCGGCGCTGGCCGGGCTGGTTGAGCTCGCCAAAGAGCGCAAGGCGGCAGGGTCCCTGCCGGACTACAGCGCCTGGGTTGCCGAATGCCAGGACCGCAAGGCCTCCCTGCACCGCAAGACCCACTTCGAGAACATCCCCATCAAGCCGCAGCGTGTGTACGAGGAGATGAACAAGTCCTTCGGCCGCGACACCACGTACGTGTCCACCATCGGCCTGTCCCAGATCGCCGGGGCGCAGATGCTGCACGTCTTCGGACCGCGCAAGTGGATCAACGCCGGCCAGGCAGGGCCCCTGGGCTGGACCGCCCCGGCAGCCCTCGGCGTCGCCCGTTCCAACCCGGACCAGACAGTGGTGGCGCTCTCCGGCGACTACGACTTCCAGTTCATGATCGAGGAACTGGCGGTGGGCGCGCAGTTCAACCTGCCGTACATCCACGTGGTGGTGAACAACTCCTACCTTGGCCTGATCCGCCAGTCCCAGCGCGGCTTCAAGATGGAGCAGAACGTGTCCCTGGCGTTCGAGAACATCAACAGCTCGCACCTGTCCGAGGAGACCCGCGGCTACGGCGTGGACCACCTGAAGGTGGCCGAGGGCCTGGGCTGCAAGGCCGTTCGCGTGGAAGACCCCAACGACCTGGGCGCAGCGTTCGACAAGGCCAAGGCCCTGATGGGCGAGTTCCAGGTTCCCGTGGTGGTGGAAGTGATCCTGGAAAAGGTCACCAACATTTCCATGGGCGTGGAAATCAACGCCGTCAACGAGTTCGAGGAACTGGCCGAGTCCGCCGCTGACGCCCCCACCGCCATCCTGGCACTGCAGGCCTAAACCATGCGCATCGTGATTGCCCCGGACAAGTTCAAGGGATCCCTGTCGGCTCCGGAGGTGTGCAGGTTCCTCGAAAAGGGCCTGCAGCGCGGAGCAGGCGGCAACCTCGATGTCCTCCGGATTCCGGTGGCCGACGGCGGCGAGGGCACCCTCGACGCCGCCGTCGGCTCCGGCTTCACCCGGCGCACGGCCACGGTGGCCGGGCCCACCGGGCAGCCGGTGGAAGCCGAGTTCGCCGTCCGGGGCCACGAAGCCGTCATCGAAATGGCCACAGCCTCCGGGCTGGCGCTGATTCCCCGGGTACAGGACGGCGGCCGGCCCGCCTCGGCGGATGCCACCACGGCCACCAGCCTGGGCACCGGGCAGCTCATCCGTGCGGCGCTGGACGCAGGTTGCCGCCGCATCGTGCTGGGCGTTGGGGGCAGCGCGAATACCGACGGCGGTGCGGGGCTCCTGCAGGGCCTCGGCGCCAGGTTCCTCGACAGCGGCAACAACGAACTTCCCCCGGGCGGTGCGGCGCTGGCAAACCTGCACAGCATCGACTTCACCCACTTTGAACCCCGCCTGGTGGACACCCGCTTCGTGCTGGCATCCGACGTCGACAACCCCCTGCTGGGCGCCCAGGGCGCCGCGGCGGTTTTCGGCCCGCAAAAAGGTGCCACACCACAAGACGTCGGCATGCTCGACGCCGCCCTGGCCAGGTTTGTCGAAGTCCTGGCCAGGGAAATCGGATTCCGCGCCGTCAAGGCCGCCGAGGCTCCCGGAGCCGGAGCAGCCGGCGGCGTGGGCTACGCCGCCATCGCAGCCCTGGCCGCAACGCGGCGGCCGGGAATCGACGTCGTCCTCGAATTCACCGAACTGGCGGACCGGCTAACCGGCGCCGACCTGGTGATCACCGGCGAAGGCAGCCTGGACGAACAGAGCCTGCTCGGCAAGACCCCCATGGGAGTTGCCAGGGCCGCAGCAGCACGGGGCATTCCCGTCATTGCGGTGTGCGGGCGGACCAGCCTGGAGCACAGCCAGACCGCCGCCGCAGGATTCGAAGACGTTTACGCTTTGACCGAGCTCGAAACCGATGTAAACAGGTGCCTATCAGAGGCCGGCGAGCTCCTGGAGCAGCTGGGCACCCAGATCAGCAAGCGGCTGGCGGCCGGACGGCCTGCCGGCGCCGCAAGTACCGAGGAGGACCTCCGTGTCTGAAGAACGTTTTGACCTGGTCATCCGGGGCCAGCGCATCCTCACCACCGCCGGGATCGCACCGCGCGAAGTGGGCGTCCGCGGCGGCAAGATCGTTGCCATCGAGCCGCTGGGCAACGGCCTGGCCGGTACCGAGATCATCGAACTGGCCAGCGACGAAACCCTGCTCCCGGGCCTGGTGGACACCCACGTCCACGTCAACGAACCCGGCCGCACCGAGTGGGAAGGCTTCGCCTCCGCCACCCGCGCGGCAGCAGCCGGTGGCGTCACCACCATCATCGACATGCCGCTGAACTCCGTCCCGCCCACCACCACCGTGGCAAACCTCAAGCTCAAGCGCGAGGTGGCCGAGGACCAGGCGTTCATCGACGTGGGGTTCTGGGGCGGCGCGATTCCGGGCAACAAGGCGGACCTGCGCCCTCTGCACGACGACGGTGTCTTCGGCTTCAAGTGCTTCCTGCTGCACTCGGGCGTGGACGAGTTCCCCCACCTGGACGCAGACGAGATGGAGGAGGACATGGCCGAGCTGAAGTCCTTCGACTCGCTCATGATCGTCCATGCTGAGGACTCCCACGCCATCGACCGCGCACCGCACCCCGGCGGCGACCACTACGAAACCTTCCTGGCCTCCCGCCCCCGCGGCGCCGAGAACAAGGCCATCGCCGAGGTCATCGAACGGGCACGCTGGACCGGTGCCCGTGCGCACATCCTGCACCTCTCGTCGTCGGACGCGCTGCCCATGATCGCTTCGGCCAAGCGCGACGGCGTCAAGCTCACCGTGGAGACGTGCCCGCACTACCTGACCCTCATGGCCGAGGAAATCCCTGACGGCGCCACCGCGTACAAGTGCTGCCCGCCTATCCGCGAGGCCTCCAACCGGGAGCTGCTGTGGCAGGGGCTGCAGGACGGCACTATCGATTGCATCGTCTCGGACCATTCCCCTTCCACCTTGGACCTCAAGGACCTGGAAAACGGCGACTTTGCCGTGGCCTGGGGCGGCGTCTCGTCGCTGCAGCTGGGCCTCTCCCTGATCTGGAGCGAAGCCCGGCACCGCGGCATCCCGCTGGAACAGGTGGTGTCCTGGATGGCGGAGAAGCCCGCCAACCTGGCCCGCCTCACCAACAAGGGGCAGCTGGCCCTGGGCTACGACGCCGACTTCGCGGTGTTCGCACCGGATGAGGCCTTCGTGGTGGACGTCTCCAAACTCAAGCACAAGAACCCCATCACGCCTTATGACGGCAAGACCCTCGCGGGCGTGGTCCGCAAGACCTTCCTGCGCGGCGCCGTGGTGGACGGCCAGACCCCCACGGGCAAGCTGATCCGCCGCGGCGGCGTCTAGGGACGCGCCATGGCAGTGGAAGCACACCATCCGCGGGCGGCTTTCCCCTCGGGGATGCCTTCCCGCCCGAGGATGCCCCACAGCCGGCAGATGGCGGAGCCTTCCATGACCCAGCCCCCTCGTTCAGGCCAGCCACCGCGGACGGTCCAGCCCAAAGCTGTGGCCCGCGGCCTGGCCGTATGGGTGGTGCCGGACGAAGGAATCAGCCCCGAAATCCTGGCCCGGGCCGCCGAACTGGTGCTCGCCCGTGCCCTGCAGACTGCTCCGGAGGCGGAAGTCCACTGGCCTGCCACCGGAGCCCCCACGTCCGGGGCCTCCGCCGCGGAGGGAGCCACAGACCACTCCTCCCGCACTCCCTCCACGGCGGAGGACCCCGGCGATTCAGCCGGTGATTCATCGGGGGATTCAACCGGTGTTCCAACTGGGAGGGCCGGCGGCGCCGCTGCCGGGACTGTTGCAGTGACTGCTGCGGTGGAAACCGTGGCGGCAGGCAGCGCGGACGACGACGGGCCCCACCTGCCGCCGTCGGCCGGGACGGTCAGCACCGTGGCCGTGGACCTCGCCGCCGATACCGTCCTCCTGGACGGTGTGCCGGTGTCCCTGACCGGCGTCGAATACAAGGTGCTGCGGTTCCTGGTCACCCACCTGTCCCGTACCGTCAGCCGCGAGGAGCTTCAGGAATTCCTGGAGTTCCTGAATTACCCCGGCGCCACCGCCCGGTCCATCGACGTCTACGTGGGCCGGATCCGCCGGAAGCTTGGCAACGCCCGCCACGCCGTGGCCACGGTCCGCGGCGGCGGTTACCAGTTCATCCCCGGCCCGCACGCCACCGTGCGCGGGCCCGCCGAATACTCCATCTGAAACCCCACCGAGGAGCAGTATGACCACCGCGCCCAACAACATCGCGCCCACCAGCACCGCGCCCTTCACTGCCCGGCTCCAGCCCGGCAGCCCCGCACCGGCTTTCACCCTTCCGGACGCCGCAGGGAACCCTGTATCCCTCGAGTCCTTCCGTGGCCGGAACGTGATCGTGTATTTCTACCCGAAGGCCGCCACCCCCGGCTGCACCACCGAAGCGTGCGACTTCCGCGACAACCTGGCCTCGCTGCAGGGCCGCGGCTACGAGGTCCTCGGCATTTCCCCCGACGCCCCGGAAGCCCTGGCCGGCTTCACCGCAGACCACGCACTGACGTTCCCGTTGCTCTCAGACCGGGACCACGCCGTGGCCCGGGCGTACGGCGCCTGGGGCGAGAAACTGGTCAACGGCGAGATCATCGAAGGCGTCCTGCGCTCCACGGTGGTGGTGGGGCCGGACGGCCGCGCCATCCTGGCGCAGTACCAGGTGGACGCCCAGGGCCACGTCGCGGCGCTGCGGGAAGAACTCGGCCTCTGACCCTTAACGGCCACTCACTCGTGGTGCCAAAAACCCAACGCGCGCTCACTCGTAGCGCCAGCTGAATGGATGCGCCATCAGTCAGGGCTCCCAAACCCGGGTTTGGGAACGCTATATGATGGCGCATCCGGTTTGCATACCGGCCGCATGGCACCCGCACAGCAACGGCACAGCTGGGCCCGGGAACGTGGATGGAACACATCTCCGAGCCTGAAGCAGGACCCATGCGACGTTTCCCCGGTGCCATCCTTTCCTCCTCCGCCCTGGCGGTTGCCCTTGCCCTGACCGGGTGCGGTGCGGGGGCCGGTGGGGAGGCGTCCGGCATGCAGGGCACGTCAGCAGCGTCCGCCAGCGCGGGAGTGGACTCCGGTACAGGCACAGGCACCAGCACCACAGACACCACGACGGCGGACTCCACACTGTTCACGGACGGAACCTCCCACACCGTCAGCGTCACGTGGAACGAGGACGACTATGCCGCGATGATCGACGCCTACGACGCCGACGGGTCCAAGGACTGGATCGCGGCCGACATCACCATCGACGGCACCACCGTGTCCAACGTGGGCGTGCGGCTCAAGGGCAACTCGACGCTACGGAGCCTGAGCGGCAACGGCGCGGGCGGCGTCGGGATGGGCGGGAACGCGGCGTCGTCCGGGATCTCCTCCGACGTCCCCGAATCCCTGCCCCTGCTGATCCGCTTCGACAAGTACGTTGACGGCCAGACCTACCAGGGGCTTGGCGAGGTGTCGTTGCGCCCCGGCTCCCCCGTCCTGAATGAGGCGTTGGCCCTGGCGCTCACCGGTGCCAGCGGCCAGGCCACGCAGCGGTACGCCTACACCACCTACTCGGTGAACGGCAGCCCCACCCAGACCAGGCTTCTCGTGGAAAACCCCGATGAGGACTATGCGGACACCCTGTTCGATACGCCGGGAGTCCTCTACAAAGCTGATGCCGACTCCAGCTTCACGTACCAGGGCGACGACCTGGCCACCTATGGGGACCAGTTCAAGCAGCTCAACAACGAGGACAGTGAGACAGTCCAGCCCATCGTCGACTTCCTCAAGTGGCTGTCCGAAGCCACCGACGAGGAGTTCGACGCCGGCATGGCGGAGCGGGTGGATGTGGAGTCCTTTGCCCGCTACACCGCCACGATGAACCTGTTGGTCAACGGCGATGACATGGCCGGGCCCGGGCAGAACTACTACCTCTGGTACAGCCTGGACACCAAGAAGATCTCGGTCATTTCCTGGGACCTCAACCTCGCCATGACCGGCGACGCCACGGCCTCTCCCGAGGCGCAGCTGTCCATCGGTGGTGGCGGCGCAGACGGCGGAGGAAATCAAGGTACGGGCGGCGGCATGCAGCCTCCGGGATCGGACGACGGCGGCTGGGCACCTTTTGCGGGCGCCGCTGCGGACGCTGACAGCACGGCAGGGGCAGCGGGCGGAACGGGAGCAGGTGGAACAGGGGCAGGCGGGGCTGGAGGTCCAAGCGGCGGAGGCCGCGGCGGCAACGAACTGAAGGAAAGGTTCCTGGCTTCGGAGGCCTTCCAGTCCGTCTATGACGCCGCCTACGCGGATCTTTACGCGCAGCTGTACGCCAGCGGAACCGCCGCCGGCCTCCTGGACTCAATTGCCGCCGTCGTACCCCTCAGCGACGGCCTCACCGCCGAGGAACTGGCTGGTGAAACGCAGACCCTGCGCACTTTCATCCAGCAACGCACGGATGCGCTCAAGGACCAGGTTTAGGCCGCCGGCCAGGGGTCTCCGGCGGGGGTGGCGGAATACCGGGTTTGACGGCGGAGTTGTTGCTGACAGCGGAAACCCGCTTCACTTGATGTTGGCCATTATTGACCGAATCTCCAAAGGAACGCCATGAGCCAGACCTTGACCACCAAGCTTCAGCCCGGAACCCCGGCTCCCGACTTCACCCTGCGGGATGCCCAGGGCCGGGAAATCTCCCTGGCCGATTACCGTGGCAAAAATGTCATCGTGTACTTCTACCCCAAGGCCGCAACCCCCGGCTGCACCACCGAGGCCTGCGACTTCCGCGACAGCCTGGGCGCACTGCAGGGCCAGGGGTACGAGGTCGTAGGCATCTCCCCCGACGCCCAGGAAGCCCTCGCCGGCTTCAGCGGCGACTTCTCCCTGACGTTCCCGCTGCTCTCCGACCAGGACCACGCCGTGGCCCTCGCCTACGGCGCCTGGGGCGAGAAGCTGGTTAACGGCGAGATTGTCGAGGGCATCGTCCGCTCCACCGTTGTGGTGGACACCGAGGGCAAGGTGGTCCTGGCGCAGTACCAGGTGAAGGCCGACGGCCACGTGGCCCGGCTGAAGGAAGCCCTCGGACTCTAGCCTGCGCTGACGGGGTGCCGCGTCTACGGCAGACGCTGCTTCAATAACCTGATGACGAAAGAATGCCTCCGCGCCGAAGGTGCGGGGGCATTCTTCGTTTGCAGGCGACGGTGCGATTGCCCGGTCACGGAAGCGGCCGCGGAATCGTTGCCGCACCCGCCGGCCGGTGACAGGATGGCGGCATGGCGATCGAAATCCGTCCGGCCACCGATTTCGCGGACGTCCAAGCCCTCGTGGGCCCCAAGCGGCCCGACGCGAACGTGTGCTGGTGCCTGAGCTACCGCCTCCCGTCCAAGCAGAACCAGCAGCTCCACGGAACGGAACGCGGGGCGTTCGTGAAGAAGCTCGTGGCGGAGGATCCTCCGCCGGGAATTTTGGCGTACGACGGCGGCGAGCCGGTGGGGTGGGCAGCGGTCCACCCCCGCGCGGACACGGGTTTCGCGACCAACCGTCGGATCCCCCACGTGGACGGCCGGGACGTGTGGTCCATCTGGTGCATCCGGGTCCGGCCCGGGCACCGCGGCAAAGGAATCTCGCACGCGCTGCTGGCAGGTGCCGTGGATCTGGCGCGGACCTACGGAGCACCCGCTGTCGAAGGGTATCCGGTGGACAACGCCGGGCAGAAACTGGACCTCACCATGGCCTACGTGGGCACTCGGAAGCTCTTCGAGGACGCCGGTTTCACGAAGGCCGCGGACACGGAGTCGGTACTAAACGGCTTCCCGCGGGTGCTGATGCGGCTGGACCTGGAACAGTAGCCGGCGCGGCGGTGGCAGGCCGGTGGTGAGCCCCGTACTGACAGGCCGGGCAGTGGCAGCTCGGTCAGGAGGCCCCGGAGGTAAAAGCCCGGGCAGTGACTGACGGAGCCCGGCCGTAAGCTGATACTTCACGGCAACGCAGGCGGAGGTAGGGAATGTCCCAGGCAGTGGATGAAGTTCTGGCCGAACTGGCGCGGCTCGAAGATCCCAAGTTTCGCGAAGCCAATGAAAAGCGCGGGGACGATCACGGCGTCAACCTGGCCAAGCTCCGGGCCGTAGCCAAGCGGCTGAAAACCCAGCAGGACCTGGCCCGGCAGCTGTGGGCCACCGCGGATACCGCCGCGCGGCTCCTGGCGCTGCTGATCTGCCGGCCCAAGGACTTCAGCCGTGAGGAACTGGACGCCATGCTGCGCGAATCCCGGGCACCGAAAGTCCACGACTGGCTGGTCAACTACGTAGTCAAGAAGAGCCCGCACGCCGAAACACTCCGCGTGGCCTGGACGGCAGACCCTGACCCGGTGGTGGCCAGTGCCGGCTGGGCCCTCACCACGGAGCGGGTGGCCAAAAAGCCGGAAGGGCTGGACCTGCCGGGCCTGCTGGACACCATCGAAGCGGAGATGAAGGCCGCCCCGGACCGCCTGCAGTGGGCCATGAACCATACCCTGGCGCAGATCGGGATCGAGCATCCGGACCAGCGGGCCAGGGCCATCGGCATTGGCGAGCGCCTGGAGGTCCTCAAGGACTACCCCACCCCGCCCAACTGCACGTCACCGTTCGCGCCGGCATGGATCAACGAGATCGTGAGCCGCCGCAGCGCATAGGTGGGACGCTGGTGGCGGGTAGCTGGTGGTGGGTGTGGCGGTTACTTCCTTCGCCAGTACTTGCCCCAGTCCACTTCCATGGCCCACAGCGCCAGCAGAAGCGCGTCCATGGTCATAAGTCCTGCCAAAAGGTAAGCCCAACCTGCCATCCAACCCACCGCAATCTCCTGACTGTTTCCCCCAGCCAATCGATTGCTCCTCAGTGTGGCAGCTAAACCGCCTGGACGGAACGCCCCCGGCCCACAGTCTTAAAAAGCCCTTCCAGCCGGAGGTGCGCGTCCGTCTCCACCCTCAACCGGTGCGTCAGCTTCTCCACGTGCTGCGACATCTCGTCCCCCACGGGCAGCCGGTCGCCCGGCCAGTTCCAGACGTCCCTGGACTCGGCCAGGGCATCCGCGAGTTCGCGGGCAGCGGCACGGACTTTGCGGGCATGGACATGGAGGCACCACAGGGCACGGGCCTTGGCCGCGCCCACCTCCAGGACTTCCCGGACGATCAGGTCCAGGCCGACACCCGGACGAGCTCCGGTTTGCGTCCCAGCTGCACCCTGGGCGGGCGCACCCCGGTTCGTATTCTCCGTCTGTTCCATGGCTTCCCCCCGCGATCCGCCAGCCAAGCAACTCCCGGCGGGGACCGCCGTCGTGTCCCCTGCTGCCCGGAATCTGCAGCCTTGCTCCGAGTGTCCCGGCCGATGCTCAACGTCCGGGCAAGCCGGTCCCAAGATTTGCGCAAGAAGCCACGACGACGGCTCCGGGCGCCGTTGCCACGGCAGATTTTCGCCGCTGAACAGCGGATTCGCTTGAAACTGTGAAGCGCTGAGACATGCCCCGTCCGCCTTAATACGGTAGAAGTAGAGCTATGGTCTCTCCCCCTGAAGTTCGTCGTGCCGTTGTCATCGAGGATGACCCGGACATCCGCGGGCTCCTGGTCCGCGTGCTGACCAAGCAGGGCTTCGAAGTCACGGAGGCCGGCGCGGGCCTGACCGGCGTTGAGGAAGTCCGGCGCAGCCAGCCGGACCTGGTCACTCTTGACCTGAACCTCCCGGACCTGGACGGCCTGGAAGTCTGCAAACTCCTCCGCGAATTTTCCGATGCGTTCATCGTCATGCTGACCGCCCGCGCAGACGAACTGGACAAGCTGACTGGCCTGGACAACGGCGCCGACGAATACATCAGCAAACCGTTCAGTCCGCGTGAACTGCAGTCGCGGATCAACGCGCTGTTCCGCCGCCGGCCCTCCCCCGCCGCTGACACGGCGTCGCGAAGCGAACTCCAGCGTGCCACCGAAGTCCAGCAGAGCCTCCTGCCCAAGGAGGACATCCGTGTTGAGGGGTACGACGTCGCCGGGGTCTTCCGCCCCTCACGCAGCGTGGGCGGGGACTTCTACGACTGGTACCAGACACCGGAAGGCCTGCATTTGACCTTTGCCGATGCCATGGGCAAGGGCATGGGTGCAGCACTGATCGCCGCCACCGTCCGCGCCGTCATGCGCTCCACCGGCCGCCGGCAGGACCTGGACGGTGCGTTCGCCTCCGCCAGCAAGGCCATCGCCACGGACCTTGATTCGTCCAACTCCTTTGTCACCCTCTTCCACGCCCGGCTGGATGCGGCGTCGGGCAAGGTCAGCTATGTCGACGCCGGCCACGGGCTTGCTTTGCACGTTGAGTCGGGCGGGGCAGCCCACCGCCTTCCTTCGGGAGGGCCGCCGGTGGGGGCCTGGTCCGGGTCCGAGTGGCCGCAGTCCGGCCTCGACCTGGCGCCCGGCGACTGCCTGGTGGTGGTCAGCGACGGCGTACTGGATGTCTTCGAATCCGTGGAGGACTTCACGGAAGCTGTCCGGCGGGCCACCCAGGCCGAGGATTCCGCCCAGGCGGCCAGCAGCGCCATCCTGTCCCTCGCCCCGGCCGAGACCGCTGAGGACGATGTGACAGTGGTTGTGGTCCGCAGGCTCCCGCAGGAGGTGGCGGCATGACCCGGTTCTGGACCCGCCTGGTGGTGGTGCTGACCGTTATCACCGGCGTGAACTACATCGCCTGGCGGTGGATGGCCTCCCTGAACTGGGAAGCCTGGTGGATCGCCCTGCCGCTGGTCATCGCCGAAACCTACAGCCTCATCGACGTGATGCTGTTCGGCATGACGGTGTGGAACCTGAAGATCCGCAAGGGGGCCCCGGAGCCGCCGGCCGATGCCACGGTGGACGTCTTCATCACCACGTACAACGAGGACCTGGACATGGTGCTCACCACGGCGCTGGCGGCCCAGCGGATCCGGCATCCACACAGCACCTGGATCCTGGACGACGGCGCCCGCCCCGAGATGAAGGCACTCGCCGAACAGCACGGGCTGGGTTACGTGACGCGCAGCGAGGACTGGACCAAGGACCTGCCGCGCCACGCCAAGGCCGGGAACCTGAACAATGCGCTGATGCAAACCGACGGCGAGTTCCTGCTGATCCTCGACGCGGACCAGATCCCCGAGCCGGACATCCTGGAAAAGACGCTGGGGTACTTCAACAACCGCAAGGTGGCGCTGGTCCAGACCCCTCAGTACTTCAGCAACGTCCCGGCCGATGACCCCCTGGGCAGCCAGGCGCCGCTGTTCTACGGCCCCATCCAGCAGGGCAAGGACGGCTGGAACGCTGCCTTCTTCTGCGGCTCCAACGCCATCCTGCGCCGCGAAGCGCTCATGCAGCTGGGCCTGGTGGGCTACGTGAAGGAAACCGAGAAGAGCATCCGCCGCGCGTTGGCCGCCTCCCGGCAGGCCATCCGGCAGGCCCGCAAGTCCACCGACATGGACTCGCCGCTGGTGGCGCAGGTGCTGGACGAGGTGGAAGCCGCCACCGTTGAAGCGCAGCAGGAACTGGACTCCGGCATGGCGCTCAGCGAGATCACCTACCGGGTGCGCCGCCGCGTCGACACCGCCGTGCAGACCCTGGTGCAGGCCGACGTCGAGGCCTTGCAGTCGGACCTGGAGGAAATCGCGGCCATGGAACTCGCCCATGTTGGCGAGGCCGGCGTTCCGGTGGTGGCTGACGACGCCGTGCAGCGCATGTCCGCCCGTGACTGGTCCCCGCTGGGCGCCCTCGAATCCGTCCAGGCCGTCCTGGACGCGCTCTCGGTGGAACGCAACGACGAAGCCCAGCCGATCATGCCGTTGGCCACCATCTCGGTCACCGAGGACATGGCCACCGCCATGCGCATGCACGCCATGGGCTGGCAGAGCGTCTACCACCACGAGATCCTGGCCTACGGACTGGCGCCGGAGGACCTGAAGACCATGCTCACCCAGCGGCTCCGCTGGGCCCAGGGCACCATCCAGGTGCTGCTCCGGGAGAACCCGCTGGTGCAGAAGGGCCTGAAGATCGGCCAGCGGCTGA
Source organism: Pseudarthrobacter sp. SL88 (assembly GCF_026672455.1). Lineage (NCBI taxonomy): Bacteria > Bacillati > Actinomycetota > Actinomycetes > Micrococcales > Micrococcaceae > Pseudarthrobacter > Pseudarthrobacter sp. SL88. The sequence goes on along the minus strand of NZ_JAPPRD010000001.1, from coordinate 281,536 downwards.
TGTACTTCGCCACCATGTGGACCTACCTGAGCGGCTTCGCCGCGGTCATCTACTTCGCCGCCCCCATCATCTACCTGCTGCTGGGCATCCTGCCCGTCACCAGCCTCAGCTGGGACTTCTTCATCCGGTTCATCCCGTTCATGGTGGTCAACCAGCTGCTGTTCGCGGTGGCCGGCCGCGGCATTCCCACCTGGCGCGGCCAGCAGTACAGCCTCGCCCTGTTCCCCACGTGGATCAAGGCGTGTACGACGGCGGCGCGCAACGTCTGGTTCGGCCGTCCCCTGGGGTTCGCGGTGACGCCCAAGGCGCGCCAAAGCGGCGGACCCAGCTGGAGCCTGATCCAGCCCCAGATCGTGGTGTCCATCCTGCTCGCCGTGGCCGCCGTCGTCGGAATTGTCCGCCTGGCCACCGGCCTGGCAGAACCGCTGGGCACCCTGGTGAACGTGGCCTGGGTGATCTTCGACCTGGTGGTCATGTCCATCCTGGTCCGCGCAGTGCTCTACAAGGGCTTTGAACCGCCCGCAGAATCCGCAGAACCAACACAATCCGAGAGGAATCCCGATGGAGTTTAGCTATGAGGTCAAGGACTCATATGCCGAGGTCAAGGCGGACGGGCGGCTGAACATGGTGTCCGCGCCCAAGCTCCGCGAGTTCGTCACGGACGTTATCGCCGGCGGGTCGAACCGGATCGTGGTCAACCTGGAGAACACCGCCTTCATGGACTCGTCCGGACTGGGCGCCCTCATTGGCTGCCTCAAGGCTGCGCGGCAGGCCGGCGGGGACCTGCGGATCGCTGCGGTCCAGCCGCAGGTGAAGATGGTGCTGCAGCTCACCAGCATGGACAAAGTCCTCACGGCCTACCCGTCGGTCGAAGAGGCGTTCAGCAATGACTGACGTCCTCGCCTCACGCAGCTTCCGCGGGCTCGCCACCGAAGACGCGATCAACGACGTCCACAACGACATGGACAGCCTGTGGCTGGACGTACCGTTCGTGAATGACATGGACCAGATGACGTTCACCACGGCGGTCATCGAGTCAGCGTCCAACATCGTCCAGCACGCCGAACCGGCGGCCGCGGATCCCGTGGAACTGGGCGTGGACATCACTGTGGAGCCGCTGCTTCTCCAGGCCCGGGTGAGCGCCTACAACGCCAAGCCGCCCTTCGGTCCCATGGAACCGGCTACACCCGGCGAGGATGCCGAGTCAGGCCGCGGGCTTGCCCTGATCCAGGCCCTGGTGACCACCGTGACGTTCGAACGGCAGGACGGCACCAGCACCTGGGTCCTGTCCCGCACGTCTTCCCAGGACTGACTGCTGCCTGGGGTTGGGCTTGTCGAAACCCGGTTTCGGCAAGCCCAACCACCGGCACTAAGACCGCACGCTACTGCTTCGCGGGAAACAGCACTGAGACGGTTGCTCCGCCGCCCGGGGTTTCACTGATGCTCAGTTCGCCACCGTGTGACTGGGCAATCCGCTGGCAGGTGGCCAGGCCCAGCCCCGATCCCGCGCCGTCTCCGGGCCGGTGGAGCCGGACCAGCGGTTCCACCGCCCTTTCACGGTCTTCTGGTTTGATGCCCTTGCCGTTGTCCGCCACATGGATGGTGACACCGCGGGGGCAGGTGGTGGCGGTGATGGCCACCTCCAGCCCACGGGCGGGTTCACGGTAGTTAAGTGAGTTGGCCAGCAGGTTCTGGATCAGGGTACGCAGCTGCTGGCGGTCCGCGGTGAGTTCGGCGTCCTCGCACAGGAAACCGCTGCCGAGCCCCAGGTCCACCCCGAGGTCCTGGGCAGCTTCTGCCGTGACGGCCAGCAGGGACACCCGTTCCAGGTGCAGCTCCCCATCCGCGCGGGCGTAGTTGAGCACGTCTTCGAGGGTTCCCAGCATGCGCCGGCCGCCGCTTCCAATCAGCCCTAAGTACTCGGCTGCCGGGTGGTCCGGCGCCATAGCGGGATCGTCCTCAGCCAGCTCAACATAGCCCAGGATCGTGGTCAGCGGAGCACGCAGGTCATGGCTCACGCGGCCGGCGAACTCGGACAGCATGGCGTTGCTGCGGCGCAGCTCCACCAGTGCATGGTCAAGCTGGAGCGTCCGGTGCTGGAGCTCGAGGAGTTCCACCACCTGCAGGGCCAGCACCTCCACCAGGTCTATCTGTTCCGGGGTGGGGAGTTCGGCCTGGTCGGAGAAGACGCACAGCGAACCCAGGACCAGGCCGCTGGAGGTCCGCAACGGGACGGAGGCGTAGAAGCGTACCTCCGCGATTTCCCCCGTGACGAACGGGTTGGCGGCGAACCGGGGATCCAGGGAGGCGTCCCGCACCACCGTGGTTCCGGGGTCCAGGAACACGGAGGCGCACATGGAATCCTCGCGCGAGCAGATGCCTGCCGCGGTCCCGGACGCCGCAATCTGCAGCTGCTGGTCCGAGGTGATGATGTTGACCACGCTGTAGGGCACCCCGCACAGCGATGCCGCCACGCGTACCAGGTTGTCGAGGGCGCCCTGCGCCTGACGGTCAAGAAGTATGGGGATAGTACCCTCGTGGGCCGGCAGTAATCCGTATTCCTGCAGGCCAAGATCGCGTCCGGCGTCCTGATCGGTCAGCGTCTGCATAGCGTCCCGTCCATGTTCTGTTGACTCCCCAGTCTGTGTCACCAGGCCTTTGAAAGGCCTTTCCGTGATGATACCGGGTAGGCCGCGGTGGTGTTGTAGTCTCTTGACACCACACCCTCTGTACCCTTGAATATTACGTATGCTGAAATAACAGTTCCATGATGCGGAACCTTCGTTGGCTTGCCTTGGCGAGTCCGTCACGGAGGCGCCGGGCAATCCGGCCTCCGCATAGCCGTCACCATGGATGCCAGCATCGCTACCGAGGAACCAGCCAGCATGAAGCTTGCCGAATTCAACAGCGCGGACCCCTCCTCCGCCGCAGACACCCTTAAGCCCTGCATCGATGTCACCCGCTGGGTGGATGCCGTCACGGCAGCCCGCCCCTTCCTCACCAGGGAAGCCCTCCTGGCGTTCGCGTCCGCGGCCGCCAACCCCTTCACCCCCGCCGAGGTGGAGTCCGCCATGGCCCACCACCCCAGGATCGGGGAACGGCCGACGGCGGGCACAGCCGAGGCGTCCATGTCCCGTTCCGAGCAGGCCGGGGTGGATCCCGCGGACGCAGCGGCAGCGGAGGCGCTGGCCCACGGGAACCGGGAATACGAGGAAAAGTTTGGCCGGGTGTTCCTTATCCGCGCCGCGGGCCGCACCGCGCCGGAAATCCTGCAGGCACTCAACAGCCGGCTCGCCAACACCCCCGCAGAGGAAGACACCATCGTGGCCCAGCAGCTGCGCGAAATCGCCGTACTCCGGCTCGAAGGACTGATCACCGAATGACCGTCTCCCACGTAACCACCCACATCCTCGACACCGGCGCCGGGCGCCCGGCGGCGGGTGTCGCCGTCGTCCTTTCAAGGAACGACGCCGGCACCTGGCGGGAGCTCGCCGCCTCCACTACTGACGCGGACGGCCGCGCAAAGGACCTTGGCCCCGAGCAGCTGGAACCGGGCCACTACAAACTGAACTTCGCCACCGGTACGTATTACGCCGGCCTGCAGACCGCCACTTTCTTCCCCGAAGTGGACCTGGTTTTCGAGGTGACAGGCCCTGAGCACTACCACGTCCCGCTGCTGCTGAGCCCGTTCGCCTACTCCACATACCGGGGCAGCTAGCACCCGGCCCACCGCACCCCCGGCACACCGCGGCAGGCCGGGCTGCCGGGCTCCGTGTCGTGCCGGTCACAAATCCCGGCATAGGATCGAATGGAGTAACCGACCAGCGCTTGCGGCCCGCCGGCACGCAAGCGGCAGCGACGACGTGGGAGCGCCTGATGGCTTCGAACAACCACCCCGAGCCCGACGCGGACGCCGAAAGCGGCCCGTCCGGCGGGGTGCAGTCCGTAGAGCGCGCCCTCGCGGTCCTGGAGATCCTGGCGCGTGAAGGCCAGGCCGGAGTCAGTGAAATTGCCGAAGAAATGGGCATCCACAAGTCCACGGTGTCCCGGTTGATGGGTTCCCTGGTCAGCCGGGACATGGTGCAGCAGAACAACGACCGCGGAAAATACCAGCTGGGGTTCGGCATCCTCCGCCTTGCGAGCGTCATCCCCGGCCGGCTCAGCCTGGTCCACGAGGCACGGCCGGTCCTGGAGGGCCTCGCGGCCGAGTTCAAGGAGACGGTCAACCTCGCCGTACTGCGCTCCAACTACGCGGTCAACGTGGACCAGGCCATGGGGCCGTCCACGCTGGCCACCTACGACTGGGTGGGCAGCCTGACCCCGCTGCACGCCACGTCCAGCGGAAAGATCCTCTTGGCCGCGCTGGCCACGGACGAGCGCGACAGGATCCTGAAGGAGACCGGCCTCCCGGCCCGCACGTCACGCACCATCACCAACAGGCAGGAACTGGACCGCCAGCTGCTGGAAGCCGGCAGCAAGGGTTACGCGGTGGTCCGCGAAGAGTTCGAGATCGGCCTGAACGCCATAGCGGTGCCGGTGCACAACCACCAGGGCAACGTGGTGGGCTCCATCAGCATTTCCGGCCCGGCCTTCCGCTTCGATCCGGAAAAGATCCCGGGCCTGGTGGAGGCACTCCGCGAGGCAGGCCTCCAGATCAGCGCCAACATGGGGTACGCCAGGCGCTAAACACGATCAGGAACGGCCCCGGCCCTATGGGTCGGGGCCTTTTTATGTCTCCTTCGGTGCTTTCCAATTGTCTCTTGCGCAACCGTCGCTGCACTGTGCAACAAATAGATTTCGCTTTCCTCACTGTCAAGCGGCCGGGTCTTGTTGCCCCGGCCGGATGAAATACCTTGACTTTGAATGTGGCCTAGCGCACTCTGTTGCCTAACGCGAATACTGTTGACCCTTGCGAAACACTCCCCAGGTGCTTTACCCGTCCGCCATCCCGGTCCGTCGGAATCTTCCAGCCGCCGCGACCCATACCAGAGGTAACTCCACGCACCCCGCCTGCCGGCGCCGGGAAGAGACTGCCGGCAAGCACTTGCCTTAAAACAGCTACGCACCATCTACGGCGACATCATGGCCTTCAAGTCCGGCGAAGTCCCCCAAGCTTCGATCCGGCGGACGCGCCGGGCCCTGCCTTGCGCATGTCCATGACCGCCGAGCAAAGGATCCAGCTCATGGCTATCAATAGTGAATTAACCACCCCTAAACCCGGGCGTCCCGAGGACGACCAGGACAGCATCCCCGCTGAGGCAGCCGCCGCCCCGGGCGGCAGCACACCGGACACCGCAGCCCCTCCCGCGGAAGACACCCTCACCGAACCCCTCCCGGACACCGAAGAGTACGACCAGATCCTGGAGGAACTGCGCCAGACCAAGACCGAACATGCGGTGTCCCAGCGCCGCAACCGCAAGCTCACCCTGGACAAGGCAACTTTCGGAATCACGGGCGCCATCGCCGTCGCCTTCGTGCTCTGGGGTTTCTTCGGCAAGGACAGCCTGGCCGCGACCTCCAAGGACGCCCTTGACTGGGTCATGGAGTACACGGGCTGGCTCTTCATGGTTCTCGCCTCCCTGTTTGTCGTCTTCGTCCTGTGGTTGGCCATGGGGAAGTTCGGCAACATCCCCCTCGGCAAGGACGGCGAAAAGCCCGAATTCCGTACCGTGTCCTGGATCGCCATGATGTTCGCGGCCGGCATGGGCATCGGCCTGATGTTCTACGGCGTCGCAGAACCGCTCTACCATTTCATCTCACCGCCACCCGGAACGGTTGACGGCCGCACACCCGCCGCCATTCAGACCGCCATGGCCACCTCGATCTTCCACTGGACCCTGCACCCCTGGGCCATGTACGCCGTGGTGGGCATTGCAATGGCCTACGGGACCTACCGCCTGGGCCGCAAGCAACTGATCTCCGCAGCCTTCACGTCACTGTTCGGCATCCGGACGGTTGAGGGACCGGTGGGCAAGTTCATCAACATCCTGGCCATCTTCGCCACGCTCTTTGGAACCGCAGCATCGCTGGGCCTCGGCGCCCTGCAGATCGGCAGCGGCCTCACCTCCAACGGCTGGGTGGGCGAAGTGGGAACCCCGGCACTGGTGGCCATCGTGGCCATTCTGACGGCATGCTTCGTGGCGTCCGCAGTCTCCGGCATCAGCCGCGGCATCCAGTGGCTGTCCAACATCAACATGGTCCTGGCCGTGGTCCTGGCCGTCATCGTCTTTGTGGCCGGTCCCAGCCTGTTCATCCTGAACCTCATCCCCTCTGCCGTCGGCGACTACGCCCGTGACCTCGCGGAAATGTCCTCCCGCACCGAGGCGGTGGGGGATGAAGCCCTGCGCACCTGGATGTCCAGCTGGACCATCTTCTACTGGGCTTGGTGGATCTCCTGGACGCCCTTCGTTGGCATGTTCATCGCCCGCATCAGCCGCGGCCGCACCATCCGCCAGTTCGTCACCGGCGTGCTGCTGGTACCCAGCGTTGTCAGCGTGATCTGGTTCGGCATCTTCGGCGGTGCCGCGTTCAACATCCAGCAGGAGGCCGACAAGGCCGGCCAGCCCGGCCTGATGACCGTCACCGACGGTGTGGCTTCCATCGACTTTGACGGGGCACTGTTCAACCTGGTGAAGAACCTGCCGATGCCGGGCTGGCTGACCGCCGCGGTGATTGTCCTGGCGATGGTCCTCGTAGCCATCTTCTTCATCACGGGCGCGGATTCAGCCTCCCTGATCATGTCCTCCCTTAGCTCCAACGGAGCCTCGGATCCCAAGCGCGGGCTCGTCATCTTCTGGGGCGCCCTCACCGGTGCCGTGGCCGCGGTGATGCTGCTGGCCGGCGGCGATGAACCTTCCGAAGCGTTGTCCGGCCTGCAAAGGATCACCATTGTGGCGGCACTGCCGTTCGTGGTGGTGATGCTGCTGCTGTGCTTCGCCCTCGCCAAGGACCTCCGGCGGGACCCGCTGTCGCTGCGTCGCCGCCTGGCGGATTCCGTCGTCGAACGCGCCATTCGCACCGGCGTCGAACAGCACGGCGGCGTCCAGTTCGATCTGGTGACACGGCACGAACACAGCGAGAAGTGCGCGGAAGGGGAATCCTGCCCCGGCACGGGTTCCAGCACTGCTTCGAGCACTGAGGCCAGCAAGAACTAGCCATCCCACGCAATAAAAGTCCGGCCCCGGTGGATGTCCACCGGGGCCGGACCTGTGCTGGTTCGCGTACCCTTCCAGGCCGGGACCAGGCCGGGGCCGGGCCGGGCAGGTTGGGCCAAGGCAGCTTCAGTACGGGCTTAAACCCATATCTGGTAGCCGGTGCCCTTGTCGAAAAGCCGGCGGGTATCGGCGCCGGCGCCGGCGAGCCACAGCACCGAATCGTCGTCCGCGGCCTGGTCCACCACTCCCGTCGCCACATGCTCCCCGAGCAACCACACCTCCACGGTGTGGCCTGGAAGGCGGGCCCAGTCGGCCCGGACTCCTTGCACCGGCACGCTCTTGCCGCGGCCGTTCCGCTTTGCTTCGACAGTGCTGCTTCCGGCATCTGCGACGGCGTGCACGCTGGGGTTCATCTCTTCCTCCGGATAGTCTGGTCAGCCCCTCAGGGGTCAGCATTGATATTTTTTTGATATATCAATACTGATGAAAGTATGACCCGGGTCACACGGGGCGTCAACACCGTTCCGGAATAGCGGTGGCATTCGTCGGAAATGCGCGTCCGCGCCACATGGCTGAGCGGCAGCGGGGCGGCGCGACGGCGAGGGCCGGGCGCTGAAGAGGGCCTCGCGGACAACGTGACGACGACGAGGGCGACGATGGCGATTAGGCGCTGAAGAGCGCCTCACGGACGGCGCGCTCAAACCCGCTGACGTGCACGCGCGCCAGATCGGCCGCGCTGTCCTCATCGCCGTCGATGACCGCCCGCAGCAGGTTCAGGTGCTCGTGCACGTGGGCCGAGAGGTCCGGCAGGCGGTCCACCACCATGCACCAGATCCTCGTTGCCAGGTTGTCGTAGCGGATCAGGATGTCTTCGAGGTGCGGGTTGGCAGCTGCCGCATAGATGCTGTGGTGGACCCGGGAATCCAGCTGGAGGGTTTCCACCACGGAGGCCGCGCTGACATCAAAGGCCTCAACCTCGGCGAGGATGTCCTTGAGGTTCGCCCGGACAGCGGGCGAGGCAACCCGCGCGGCGCGTGAGGCGGCCAGGGGCTCCAACTGGGTGCGGATCTCGGAGATATACGAAAGATCGGTCACGTCCACCCGGGTGGCGAAAGTGCCGCGCCGGGGGTAGGTCACCACCAGCCGGTCCAGCTCCAGCCTCTTAAGGGCCTCGCGGACAGGCGTGCGGCCCACTCCCAATGATTTGGACAGCGCATCGTCGTTGAGCAGGTCGCCGGGCTTTATGTCCAGCATCAGTAGCCTGTCGCGGATGCTTTCGTAGGCGACGTCCGCGAGCGATTTCCTGGCGGCATCCTCCGCGAGCGCCAAAGTCTCAATTGCCATCGCAGCACCTCTCCCCTTGAGCCGAAAAAACCTATTGACCTCACCCACCGACCAGTATACGCTGATCTTCAACCTAATATATCAGTACGCAACACAGGAATATATCTATAGAAGGAGGAGACATGACCCTGGTGGAAACAGCCTCATCGACGGCCCTCGGCGGGACCACGCTTACCGAAACGGTTGAGCAGCCGACGGATCAGAAGTTTGTCCTGACCCTGTCCTGCGGCGAGCGCGCCGGCATTGTCCAGGCCGTGACAACCTTCCTGTTCGACCGCGGCTTCAACATTGACGAGCACCAGCAGTTCGATGACAGCCTCCGCGAAACGCTGCACCTGCGTACCGCGTTCTCCGGTTCGCCGGCCTACACCCGGGCCACGCTCGAAGAAGAGTTCCGTCCCATCGCAGACCGGTTCGGCATGAAGTTCAGCTTTGCCGACCAGACCCAGCAGCGCGTACTGGTGATGGTGTCCAAGTTCGGGCACTGCCTCAACGACCTCATCTTCCGCTGGCGCGGCGGCACCCTGGGCGGTGACCTGGTACTGGTGGTGTCCAACCACGAAACCCACCGCGCGATGGCCGAGGCCGCCGGCCTGCCGTTCATCCACATTCCCGTCACCGCGGATACGAAGGCGGACGCCGAACAGCGCCTGCTGGACCTGGTGGAGGAATACAACGTGGACCTGGTGGTCCTGGCCCGCTACATGCAGGTCCTGTCCAACGATCTGTGCCGTGCCCTGGAAGGCCGCGCCATCAATATCCACCACTCCTTCCTTCCTGGTTTCAAGGGGGCACGCCCCTACCACCAGGCCTACGACCGCGGCGTGAAGCTCGTGGGGGCCACGGCCCACTACGTCACCGCCGACCTGGATGAGGGCCCGATCATCGAGCAGGAAGTCATCCGGGTTGACCACAGCTACGGGCCCACTTCCCTCTCCACCGTGGGCCAGGACGCCGAAGCCCTCGCCCTGTCCCGGGCCGTGCGGTGGCACTGCCAGCACCGTGTCCTGCTGGACCACACCAGCACCGTGGTGTTCCGCTAGCCGGCGCCGCACCCAGCCCACAGCACATCAATGACTTTTCAGCAGGAGAACCACATGGAATCGACGCCACGCATTGTCATCATCGGAGCTGGCATTGTCGGCACGAACCTGGCGGATGAACTGGTCACCAGGGGTTGGAACAACATCACCGTCCTGGACCAGGGCCCGCTCAACATGCCGGGCGGCTCAACGTCGCACGCCCCCGGCCTGGTCTTCCAGACCAACCCGTCCAAGTCCATGGCGCTGTTCGCCAAGTACACGGTGGAAAAGCTCCTCTCCCTGACCGAGGACGGCGTCAGCTGCTTCAACCAGGTGGGCGGACTCGAAGTTGCCACCAACGAAACCCGTCTGGCCGACCTCAAGCGCAAGCTCGGGTACGCCCAGGCATGGGGCATCGAGGGTTCCATCCTCTCCCCGGCGGAATGCAAGGAGCTCTACCCCCTGATCAACGCGGACGACATCCTGGGCGGCCTCCACGTCCCCAGCGACGGACTCGCCAGCGCCGCCCGCGCCGTGCAGCTGCTGATCAAGCGCACCGAAGCCGCCGGCGTGAAGTACCAGGGCAACACCACCGTCACGGGGATTGAACAGTCGGGCCGCCGCGTCACCGGTGTGCAGACGCACGACGGCGTGATCCCGGCTGACATCGTGGTCTCCTGCGGCGGATTCTGGGGTGCCAAAATTGGCGAGCTGATCGGCATGTCCGTGCCGCTGCTGCCACTGGCCCACCAGTACGTCAAGACCACACCGGTCCCGGCCCAGAAGGGCAAGAACGAGCTGCCCAACGGCGCCCGGCTCCCCATCCTCCGCCACCAGGACCAGGACCTCTACTATCGCGAGCACGGTGACCGGTACGGCATCGGCTCCTACGCCCACAAGCCCATGCCCGTGGACCTGGACGAACTCGGCAGCTTCAAGCCGGACGAGATCAGCGAGCACAACATGCCCTCCCGGCTCGACTTCACCCTGGAGGACTTCCTCCCGGCTTGGGAAGCCACCAAGCAGCTGCTGCCCGCCCTGCGCGAAAGCGAGATCGAGGACGGCTTCAACGGCATCTTCTCCTTTACCCCTGACGGCGGCTCCCTGGTGGGCGAGTCCAAGGAACTGGACGGCTTCTTCGTTGCCGAAGCCGTGTGGGTTACCCATTCCGCCGGCATCGCCCGCGCCGTGGCCGAGTTGCTGACCACCGGGAAGTCCTCCATTGACCTGGGCGACTGCGACATCCACCGCTTCGAGGAAGTCCAGCTGACCCCCGAGTACGTCAGCGAGACCTCGCAGCAGAACTTCGTGGAAATCTACGACGTCCTGCACCCGCTCCAGCCCAAGCTGTCCCCGCGCAACCTGCGCGTCAGCCCCTTCCACGCCCGGCACAATCAGTTGGGCGGCTTTTTCCTGGAAGGCGGCGGCTGGGAACGCCCTTACTGGTTTGAGGCCAACGCCGAACTGCTCAAGGAGATGCCGGCAGACTGGCAGCCACCGGCACGCGATGCCTGGTCCGGCATGTTCAGCTCGCCCATTGCGGCTGCCGAAGCATGGAAGACCCGTACCGCCGTCGCAATGTACGACATGACTCCGCTGAAGCGCCTTGAGGTCTCCGGACCGGGCGCCCTGAAGCTGCTGCAGGAACTGACTACCGCGGACCTCAACAAGAAGCCGGGAGCCGTCACCTACACGCTCCTGCTGGACCACGAAGGCGGGGTGCGAAGCGACATCACCGTGGCCCGCCTGAGCGAGGACACGTTCCAGCTCGGCGCCAACGGCAATATCGACACCGCCTACTTTGACCGGGCCGCACGGCACCAGACTGAAAGCGGCACCGCCAGCGACTGGGTCCAGGTGCGCGACACCACCGGCGGCACCTGCTGCATCGGACTCTGGGGCCCGCTCGCCCGTGAGGTGGTCGGCGCGGTCAGCATCGACGACTTCACCAACGACGGCCTGAAGTACTTCCGGTCCAAGCAGGTTGTCATCGGCGGTGTCCCGGTCACCGCCATGCGGCTGTCCTACGTCGGTGAGCTCGGCTGGGAGCTGTACACCAGCGCAGACAACGGCCAGCGCCTCTGGGATGCGCTGTGGAAAGCCGGCCAGCCCTTCGGCATCATTGCCGCAGGCCGCGCCGCCTTCAGCTCGCTCCGCCTGGAGAAGGGCTACCGCTCCTGGGGCACCGACATGACCACCGAACACGATCCGTTCGAGGCGGGCCTGGGCTTCGCCGTCAAGATGGCCAAGGAGAACTTCGTCGGCAAGGCCGCCCTGGAAGGACGCACGGAGGAAACGTCGGCGCGTCGCCTGCGCTGCCTGACGGTCGACGACGGCCGCAGCATCGTGCTGGGCAAGGAACCGGTGTTCTACAAGGACCAGGCGGTGGGTTACGTCACCAGCGCAGCTTACGGGTACACGGTGGCCAAGCCCATTGCGTACGCCTACCTTCCCGCCGAAGTATCGGTGGGCGACTCGGTGGAAATTGAGTACTTCGGCCGCCGCATCGTTGCCACCGTGACGCAGGATCCGCTGTACGATCCCACGATGTCCCGGCTGCGCGGCTGACCATGGCCGAACAGCAAGCGAACAGCGCAGGTTCCCCCGGCTCAGCTTCAATCGGCGCAGAGACCATCAGCGGCTACCTCGCCCGGCTCGCCTCCCGGCAGCCGACCCCCGGGGGCGGTGCCGCTGCGGCCCTCCATGCTGCGCAAGGCGCTGCCCTGGTGGCCATGGTGGCCCGGTACACCACCGGTCCCAAGTACGCCGAACACGCGGCGCTGGTAGAGCGGATCGCCGGCATCGCCGACGAACTGGCCACCGAAGCACTGCGGCTGGCGGATTCGGATGAGCAGGTCTTCCAGGCGGTCATCGACTCCTACAAGCTGCCTGCCGACACGGAGGAACTGAAGGCCGCCAAGAGCGGCGCCGTCCAGGCGGCCCTCGTCCAGGCGGCGCAGACCCCGGCGCAGCTCATCAAACTCGCCGGTTCGGTGGTGGAACTCGCCACCGAACTGGGCGAGGTGGCAAACCCGAACGTCATCAGCGACGTCGCAGCAGCGGCGGATGCCGCCCGGGCTGCCGCAACCACCGCCCGGGTGAACATCGACATCAACCTTGTTGCCATCAAGGACCCGGGTGTCAGGTCGCTGCTGGCAGACCAGACGGACGGCCTCGCGGACAAGGTTGTTGCGGCAGCGGACAGCCTCGCGGCCCGGGTGCGGGAAAGGATCCTTCAATGAGCCCCTCTACCACCACAGCACTGTCCGGAAAGGCGCTGGCCGGAGTCATCCGGCAGCGCACCCAGGATGAGGCCCGGGAACTTGAGCACGACGGTGCGCATCCGTCCCTCGCCGTGGTCATCGCCACGGACGACGGGTCAACGCACTGGTACGTCCGCTCCATCGAACGGGCGGCTGAAGCGGCGGGCATCGGTTGCCGCATCATCGACCTCGGGCACGATGCCACCGAGCAGGTGCTGGCCAACGTCCTGCGGGACCTCAGCGCGGAGCCCTCAGTCCACGGCATCATCCTGCAGACGCCACTGCCGGCAGGAGTCCGGACCGATGCCCTGGTGGGCCTGATCGCGCCGGAAAAGGACATTGACGGCGCCAACCCGCTCAGCCTCGGCCGCCTCGCCGTGGGGCAGCCGGCCTTCGCACCCGCCACCGCACGCGCCGTGGTCGAAATCCTCGACCACTACGACGTCCCCCTTGCGGGCCGCAGCGTGGCCGTGGTGGGCCGGTCCGCCGTCGTGGGCAAACCCCTGGCGCTGCTGATGCTGGAACGCGACGCCGCCATCACCGTGTGCCATTCCCGCTCCGGCCCGCTGGAGCGGCACACCAGGCAGGCGGACATCGTGGTGGTGGCCGCCGGAAGGACGGGGCTGGTGAACAGCAGCCACATCTCGCCGGACACCGTCGTGGTGGACGTTGGCACCAACGTCCTCCCGGACGGCTCCCTGGCGGGCGATGTGGACGGGGCAAGCGTGAACGGCATCGCCGCCGCGCTCACCCCGGTCCCCGGCGGCGTCGGCTCGGTGACCACGGCACTGTTGCTGCTGCACACGGTGCAGGCCGCCCGGCAGCAGTCACCGGTCCAGCTTTTGGAAAACGCCTAGCGTCCCAAAAAGTGTGGACACGGCGCCCGCCACTGACCTAACATAACTGATATATCTCTAACTGGAACAATGAGATATCAGTTGCCCGTTGCTCGCAGACGGTGCTTCGATGGCCTGAAACCTGGGGAGGTATTCCTCGTCGAAGCACCGCTTACGGGCAACGGGCGTTTTCGCTTCAACTCCGCAAGGGGCACCCATGATGACGTTCACGCCTATCGCAGATCCCACGTCCCCAACGGCGGGGACCGGACTGCACTCGCTTGATTGGCCGGAAGCCAGGCGCCTGGCCCATGACTGCGCAGGCCCCCTCCCCTCGGTTCAGGTTCCGCTCCATGAAGCGGCCGGCCGAACCCTCTCCCGCGCGGTGACCGCGTTGCAGGACCTGCCCCACTACGCCTCCTCGGCAATGGACGGCTGGGCGCTGAGCGGGGATGGTCCCTGGCTGCTGTCCGGCGGGCAGCAGCCCCTGGCGCCGGGCACGGCCGCCGTCATCGCCACCGGTGGCCTGGTTCCGGACGGCGCAACTGCGGTGCTCCGCAAGGAAAGCGGCCTGGTGGCTGAGGACGGAACGGGGCGCCCCGTCCTTACCGTCAGCGCCGGCGCGAAGCCGGGTGAACCCCGGCCGGGCCAGCACGTGCGCCCCGCGGGAACCGAGGCATTGGCCGGCGAAACGCTGATTCCCGCGGGCACCGTTCTCAACCCTGCCCACCTCGCCCTTGCCGCCGTGGCCGGCCATGACCAGGTGGAGGTGCAGTCACAACCCGTGGTTTCCGTCATCCTGACCGGCTCCGAGGTAGTGACGTCAGGTGTTCCTGCTCCCGGGAACGTCCGGGATACTTTCGGGCCCCAGCTGGGCACCGTCATTTCCCAGCTGGGCGGCGTACCGGGCGGCTTCACCCGCGTTGGCGACTCCTTCGATGCTTGGCTGGCGGCGCTGGAAGGCTCCGGTGCGGAATCGGCGTCGCGGGCCAACGTCGTCATCACCACCGGAGGGACAGGCAAGTCCGGCACCGACCACTTCCGGGACGCGGTGGCCGCGCTGGGCGGGCGCCTGCTCCTGGACGGAGTCGCCATGCGCCCCGGACACCCCGCCGTCCTGGCCGAACTCCCCGACGGCCGTTTCGCCGTCGGACTTCCCGGAAATCCCCTGGCCGCCATGATGGCGCTGGCCACCATCGGCGCCCCCTTACTGGCTGCGCTGGGAAACCAGCCCCTGCCGCAGGTCCGGCAGGCCACCTCGGGCAATGCCTTCGGCCCCGACGGCGGCTGCAGCGACGGAAAGGGCCGGACGCGGCTCATCCCGTGCAGGTTCCTGTCCGGACTGGCCTTTCCCGTGGACCACACCGGACCGGGCATGATGCGCGGCCTGGCGTGGGCTGAGGGTGTCATGGTTGTCCCTCCCGGCGGCGTCGACTCGGGGCAACCCGTACCGGTACTGCCGCTTCCCTGGACCCCGGCTGCTGCAGCCATCCATGCGGCCACCAGCGCCGGAAGGAACACGCCTTGGCACGCATGACGCAGCGCCGCAAGATCCACCGCTTCCAGCTGGACGGCTCGGGCACCGAATATCCCGTCCGGTTCAAGGAGGATGTGGTCGCCGCAGAAGAGCCGCTGGAGATCCGGCTGGGCGGCCGATCGTTCGCCGTCACCATGAGGACGCCGGGCGACGACTTCGACCTCGTGGCCGGATTCCTCGTCTCCGAAGGTGTTATCCGGGACGGATCCGAGCTGGTCTCGCTGCGCTTCTGCGCCGGCGGCCCCGATGACGTCCAGACCTTCAACGTAGTGGACGCCCAGCTGCGTCCGGACGTGCCCCTGCCCGAAACGATGCGGCACGTCTACACCTCCAGCTCGTGCGGCATCTGCGGCACGGAGTCCATCGAAGCGGTGCGGAAAACCCTGCACTGCAATCCCTCCGCGGACCCGCTGAGGGTACCCGTCGACGCACTGGCCGCCCTGCCGGAGAAGCTGCGGGAAGCCCAGGCCGTGTTCGACAAGACGGGCGGTGTCCACGCTGCCGGCCTCTTCCGGCTGGGTGATGGCGAGCCTGAGCTGCTGTGCCTGCGCGAGGACGTGGGTCGGCACAATGCCGTGGACAAGGCGGTGGGATGGGCCCTCCGGCAAGGCCTGCTGCCCCTGCGCGGCACGGTGCTGCAGGTGTCCGGCCGGGCGTCGTTTGAACTCGTCCAGAAGGCCGCACTGGCCGGCATTCCAGTGCTCTCCGCGGTGAGCGCCCCGTCAAGCCTGGCCATCGACCTGGCGGTCGAAACCGGCCTGACGCTCGTGGGGTTCAGCAGGGGCCACAGCCTGAACGCCTACGCGGGCCGGGACCGGCTGGAGCGGCCCCGCGCCGTAACAGAAGACCCTCTCCAGGCAGGTGCCGGCCGGCAAAGCTAGCGCTCCGCGGTGCCAATTCGGGCCGGTCACTCCCCCGCAGCCGGGGGCGTGATTCCTGCTGCCCATTTCGGGGCGCGCGCCGGTGCTGAACTCCGCAATTGCCGGCCGACATGTTCTTGACAACGGCTGTGACCTGGCGCACTGTTTTGTTGCATAAAACGAAGCTTGTTGATCATCCCGGAACGAAAGCCTTCTCGAATGCGCGTACCTCCTGTTTCCGCGGCACAACCGCCGCGGCACCCGGGACGCGATCAATCACAACGAGAACCCAACCTGCGGTGGCCGCTGGCGGAGGACCCCTGTCCCCCAAGCCGCTCCCGCTGCGGCGAGCAGCCCGCTGCCGCAACAAAAACCCGAAGGAACTGTTGATGAGAATCCAAGGTGGCAGCACCATCGATCAAACCAGAGCAGAAGCAACCAGCTCCGCGTTCAAACGCCGCTTCATGATTCGGCTCGTCGCTGTCTTCATCGGCGGGATGTTCCTTGACGGTTACATCCTCGGAATCATCGGCCCCGTCACCGGGCTGATGCGCTCAGACCTTCAGCTCGACGCACTGTCCCTGGGCCTGATCGCGGCCGGCCCGCTGGTCGGCATCTTCGTCGGCTCCCCACTGGCCGGCTGGGCTGCTGACAAGTTCGGACGCAAACCAATGTTCCTCGTGGACATGGGCCTGTTCCTGGCCGCCTCAGCGGCACAATTCTTCGTAACCTCCGGCGACGGAGCCGTGATCCAGCTGGCCATCATCCGGTTCTTCATGGGCGTCGCGATCGGCGGCGAATACTCAATTGGCGGCCCCTTGCTGTCAGAGTTCTCCCCTCCAAAGCTCCGCGGCCGGCTGCTCGGGCTGACCCTGGTGGCCTGGTACGTCGGCTTCATGATGGCGTTCATCATCGGCACGGTCCTGCACGACGCCGGCGCACCATGGCGCCTCGTCCTCGGCACCAGCACGATCATCGCAGCCGTCCTGTTCGTCGCCCGTTTCGGCCTCCCCGAATCGCCGAGCTGGCTGATTACGAAGGGACGGCGTGAGGAAGCACTGGCGATTGCGCACCGGTACGTCGAATCGCGCCAGATGCACGAGAGCATCACCGAAGAGATAGATCTCAGGATGATCCAGGAGGCCCAGGCCGCGAAGAGCCGGAGCAAAATCAAGACCGCCTCCGTGGGGATGCTGTTCTCGAAGCAGTACTGGCGCACCACCCTCTTCACCTCAGGTTTCTGGTTCTGCGCCGTCACCCCGTACTTCGCAATCGCAACCTTTGCCGATGAGGTGCTCAACCAGTTCGGTTTCGGAGGCGGCTGGGCCGGTGGAGTGGGCCTGTCCGCCCTTGCAACCGCGGGCGTTGTCACCTCGGTGCTCCTGATTGACAGGCTCGGCCGCCGGATCCTTACCGTGCCCGGGCAGTGGCTCTGCGCAGGCATCCTGCTGGTCATCGGCGTCTGGGCCGACGCACCGGCGATCCTCATTCTCGTCCTGTTTTTCGCGTTCTCCTTCTTCAATGCCGGCTACACCACGATGACCCAGGTCTATCCGTCCGAGGTATTCCCCGGCCACCTGCGCGGCATCGGAACGGGCTTCGCTGCCGCCTTCAGCCGCATCGGGGCCGCACTCGGCACCTTTGCCCTGCCGTGGGCGATCAGCAACATCGGCATGGGCCCAAGCATGGTGGTAGCCGCCGCCGTCGCACTGCTCGGCGCCGCCCTCTCGCAATGGCTTGCACCGGAGACAAAGGGGCGCACCCTCGCCGAGATCTCGGCGGACTTCTCCCACTGACCCTGGACTGCCCGGAACGGCCCGGGGATACCAGGGCTTCAAAGGAGAGAGGCCTTCGCCGCGTTTGCGGCGGGGGCCTTCTTCCTTGCCCCCGACATACTCCCGCCCGCTCCGCAACAAAGCAGGCAGCCCCTTGACATCTGATGTGAGCTGCGCCACCGTGTTGCATATGGTGATGTGCGTTGCTCATAGCGAAGCGACAGCGCAGCTCCCACCCAACACCGCCAACCAGGAGAACCACACGCCATGACCGCATCGCCCCGCGTCGTCATCATCGGAGCCGGCATCGTCGGCACGAACCTCGCCGACGAACTCGCCAGCCGCGGCTGGAACAACATCACCGTGGTGGAACAGGGTCCGCTTGAACTGGCCGGCGGTTCCACTTCCCACGCTCCTGGCCTGGTGTTCCAGACCAATCCGTCCAAGACGATGACCGAGTTCGCCACCTACACGGTGAACAAGCTGCTCTCCCTGAGCGCTGACGGCGTCTCCTGCTTCAACCAGGTGGGCGGCCTCGAGCTGGCCACCACGGAGGCCCGCCTGGAAGACCTCAAGCGAAAGCTTGGCTACGCCACCTCCTGGGGTGTTGACGGCCGCATCATCGACGCCGATGAATGCGAGAAGCACTGGCCGCTGCTCAACGCCGGTTCCCTGGCCGACGGCCGCCAGGTCCTGGGCGGACTGTTCGTACCGTCCGACGGCCTCGCCTCGGCGGCGCGCGCCGTCCAGCTCCTCATCGCCAAGGCCCGCGCGGCAGGGGTGACCTTCCGCGGCTCCACCACCGTGACCGGCGTCGAGCAGGCAGGCGGCAAGGTGACCGGCGTGCAGACGCCCGACGGCGTGATCCCGGCTGACATCGTGGTTTCCTGCGCCGGGTTCTGGGGCCGTGAACTGGGCAAGATGGTGGGCCTCAGCGTGCCGCTCCTGCCGCTGGCCCACCAGTACGTCAAGACCACTCCGGTGGACGCGCTCAGTGGCATCAATGACCTGCCCAACGGTGCCAGCAAGCCCATCCTGCGCTACCAGGACCGCGACCTCTACTTCAGGGAGCACGGCAACCGGATCGGCATCGGCAGCTACGCCCACAAGCCCATGCCGGTGGACATGGACCGGCTGCCCCGGGTTGGCGCGGACGAGATGTCCGACCACCGCATGCCGTCCCGGCTCGACTTCACGCTGGAGGACTTCGCCCCGGCCTGGGAGGATTGCCAGGACCTGCTGCCGGCACTTCACCAGGCCCAGATCAACGATGCGTTTAATGGCATCTTCTCCTTCACGCCGGACGGCGGCCCGCTCATGGGCGAGGCACCGGACCTGTCCGGCTTCTTCGTGGCCGAGGCCGTCTGGGTCACCCACTCCGCCGGCGTGGCCAAGGCCATGGCAGAACTCCTGGTCACCGGACACCCGGAGACCGACCTGCACGGCTGCGAGCTCACCCGGTTCGAAAAGGTCCAGACCTCCGATTCCTACGTCAGCGAAACCTCGCAGCAGAACTTCGTGGAGATCTACGACGTCCTGCACCCGCTGCAGCCCCGCGAATCCCCGCGCGACCTGCGCGTGAGCCCGTTCAACGTGCGGCAGAGGGAACTGGGCGCGTTTTTCCTGGAATCCGCTGCCTGGGAGCGCCCGCACTGGTTCGAAGCCAACCGCGGGCTCCTGGCGGAGCTGCCCGAGGAATGGCGTGCGCCCGAACGCGACGAGTGGGCCGCCATGTTCCACTCCCCCATCTCCGCAGCCGAAGCGTGGAAGACGCGCACCGCCGTCGGGCTCTACGACATGACGCCGCTGAAGCGGCTCTCCGTGACCGGCCCCGGGGCGCAGGCGCTGCTCCACCGGCTCAGCACCGGCAACATCGCCAAGAAGCCCGGCGCCGTGACCTACTGCCTCCTGCTTGAGCACGACGGCGGCATCCGCAGTGACGTGACCGTCGCCAGGCTCACCGAGGAGGAGTTCCAGCTGGGCGTCAACAGCAATGTGGACTTCGACTACCTCCGCGTGGAGGCCCGCCGGCAGTCGGCTGCGGATCCGGCCCAGTGGGCGCACGTCACGGACATCACCGGCAGCACCTGCTGCATCGGCTTGTGGGGCCCTCTGGCCCGCGAGGTGATCGGCAAGGTCAGCACAGACGACCTGACCAACGACGGCCTGAAGTACTTCAGGACCAAGGAGATCACGGTAGGCGGCATCCCCGTCACCGCCATGCGCCTCTCCTACGTGGGCGAACTCGGCTGGGAGCTCTACACCACCGCCGAGTACGGCCTGAAGCTCTGGGACCTTTTGTTCGAGGCCGGCCAGGAGCACGGCATCGTCGCCGCCGGACGCGGCGCCTTCAACAGCATGCGGCTGGAGAAGGGCTACCGGCTGTGGGGCACCGACATGACCTCCGAGCACCACCCCTACGAGTCCGGCCTGGGCTTCTCCGTGGCCAAGGACAAGACCGGGTTCGTGGGCGCCGAGGTCCTTGCGTCGCGCAAGGAGCAGCCCGCCACCCGGGCCCTGCGCTGCCTGACGGTCGACGACGGCACGTCAGTGGTGCTCGGCAAGGAACCTGTGTACGTGGGCGGGGAAGCCGTCGGGTACGTCACCAGCGCGGCCTACGGCTACACCGTGCACAAGCCGATCGCCTACGCCTGGCTGCCTGCCGGCGTCGAAATCGGTGATGCCGTGGAGATCGAGTACTTCGGTAAGCGCGTGGCGGCCACTGTTTCCGCTGAACCCCTGGTGGACCCGGGCATGGAGCGCATCCGCGGCTGACCGCCCCGGCGGCTAAACCGCCCGGACCCGGTGGCTGGGCCTGCTTGGGACCGGCAGGCCCCGCCACCTTTTGCGTGCCGGCAGCCCAGAGCCAGCCAGCAGCAGAACGCCCCCGTTTCCTTGCGGAAGCGGGGGCGTTCGTGCAGCGAGGCTTAGACGCCGCTCGCCTGCAGCGACGCGGGCTCTTCAGCCACGGCTGCCTCGCCCTTGTGCGGTTCGAAGCGGACGAACATGGCCTTGAAGCCGGGGGTGTTGGATTCGCGGGCCACGTTTTCCTTGTGGACCAGGGCGTTGGCTTCGGGGAAGTACGCCGCTGCGCAGCCCTTGGCGGTGGGGTAGGCCACCAGGCGGAACTTGTCCGCGCGGCGGTCGACACCCTGGAACGTGCTCACCACGTCCACGAGTTCCCGGTCCTGGAAGCCGGACTCGGCGAGGTCCTCCGGGTGGATCAGGATGACGCGGCGGCCGCCGGAGACGCCGCGGTAACGGTCATCCAGGCCGTAGAACGTGGTGTTGTACTGGTCGTGGCTGCGGATGGTCTGCAGCACCAGGTGGCCGGCCGGCGGCGTCAGGTACTCCAGCGGGCTGACCGTGAACCGGCCACGGCCGATGTCCGTGGCGAAGGAACGGGTGTCGCGCGGCGGGTTGGGCAGCACGAAACCGTTCTTGGTCCGGACCCTGGCGTTGAAGTCCTCGAAGCCGGGCAGGACGCGGGAGATGTGGTCGCGGATCACGTCGTAGTCCTCGGCCATGCCGCGCCAGTCAACGGAGTGGTCCCTGCCGAAAGTTGCCTCTGCCATCCGGGCCACAATCACGGGTTCCGCGAGCAGGTGCTCGGACACCGGCGTGAGGCGGCCCTGGGTGGAGTGGACCACGGACATGGAGTCCTCCACGGAGAGGAACTGCGCGCCTTTGGGGTGCTTGTCGTCCTTGTCCGTGCGGCCCAGCGTGGGCAGGATCAGCGACGTGCGGCCGTGCACAATGTGGGAGCGGTTGGGCTTGGTGGAGATGTGGACGGTCAGGCCGATGCGCTGCATACCGGCTTCCAGCGCCTCGGTGTCCGAGCAGGCGAGCGAGAAGTTGCCGCCCATCGAAACGAAGACGTCCACCTCGTCGCGGTCGAACGCCTCCATGGACTCCACGGCGTCGTGGCCGTGGTGCCGCGGGGACGCAATCCCGAACTCGGCATCAAGCGCCGCGAGCAGCCATTCCTTGGGCTTTTCCCAAATGCCCATGGTCCGGTCGCCCTGGACGTTGGAGTGCCCGCGGACGGGGCACGCGCCCGCGCCGGGCTTGCCGAAGTTGCCCTGCAGCAGCAGGACGTTGACCATTTCCTTGATGGTGTCCACGGAGTGCGGCTGCTGGGTGACACCCAGCGCCCAGCAGAAGATGGATGCCTTGGAGGCCAGCAGCATCCCTGCCACCTTCTCTATCTGCGCCCGGTCCAGGCCGGTGGCCTTCTCCGTCTCGTCCCAGTCCAGGGTGCGGCGGGCGTCGCGGTAGGCGTCGAACCCGTCCGTCTGCGCGGCGATGAAGGAATGGTCGACGACGGTTCCCGGGTTCTTCTCCTCGGCCTCCAACAGCAGGTGGCC
The DNA here is from genome assembly GCF_026672455.1 of Pseudarthrobacter sp. SL88. Taxonomy (NCBI): domain Bacteria; kingdom Bacillati; phylum Actinomycetota; class Actinomycetes; order Micrococcales; family Micrococcaceae; genus Pseudarthrobacter; species Pseudarthrobacter sp. SL88. The sequence continues at coordinate 259,378 of NZ_JAPPRD010000001.1, read as the reverse complement.
GAGCGCCTGGAACAGGGCCAGGTCCCCGCCCACCTTGATCTGCAGGTACTCATCGGCCAGCGGTGTGCCGCCGCCCACCACGCCGGACAACGTCTGGGGGTCCTTGAAGTTGAACAGGCCGGCCTCGGGCAGCGGGTTCACGGCCACCACCTTGCCGCCCTTGTCCTTGCACTCCTTGAGCGCCGAGAGCATGCGCGGGTGGTTGGTGCCAGGGTTCTGGCCCACCACGAAGATGAGTTCGGAGTCGTGGATGTCCTCCAGCGACACGGTGCCCTTGCCGATGCCGATGGTCGGGTTCAGCGCGGAGCCGGAGGACTCGTGGCACATGTTGGAGCAGTCCGGAAGGTTGTTGGTGCCCAGGGCCCGAGCGAACAGCTGGTACAGGAATGCGGTCTCGTTGGCGGTGCGGCCTGAGGTGTAGAAGACGGAGCGGTCCGGCGTGGTCGCACGGATATGCTCACCGATCAGCTCAAACGCGTCATTCCAGGAGATGGGCGAGTAGTGCGTTTCGCCTTCCCGGATCACGACGGGTTCGCTGAGCCGGCCCTGGTTCCCCAACCAGTATTCTGTCTTCTCCGACAGTTCCGCTATGGAGTGCCTGGCCCAGAACTCGGCGCCTACGGTGCGGAGGGTGTTCTCCTCGGCCACGGCCTTGGCGCCGTTCTCGCAGAACTCGGCAGCCTTGCGCTTCTTGTCCGATTCGGGCCACGCGCAGCCCGGGCAGTCGAAGCCGCCGCGCTGGTTCAACCGCAGCAGTGACTGCGCCGTCCGGGTCACGCCCGCCTGTGCCACGGCGCGCTCCAGCGCGACCATGACGGCCTTAACGCCTGCGGCCTCGGTCTTGGGCTTGTGGACCTCAAGGAGGTCCTCATTGATGTCCGCCACCGGGGCGGGCTGCTTACCGAACTTCATCGTTCCAACTTCCTTACCGGCACATAACTTCCTTGCCGGCATATGTTGATCAATCGCTGATGGAGGCGTGCACGGGTTTCCCGGCACGCCTCCACTGCGCGTTCTTCTGGACTGCGCCTACTCCGCGATCTTGGCCAGGGTTTCCTGTTCGGCCGCGATGGTGGTGTTGTCGCCGTGGCCGGTGCGCACCACCGTTTCGGCCGGCAAGGTCAGCAGCCGTTCGCGGATGGAGGTGAGGATGGTGGGGTAGTCGCTGTACGAGCGGCCGGTGGCACCCGGTCCGCCGTTAAACAGGGTGTCCCCCGTGAACACCGTGCCTTCGCTTTCCAGGTAGAAGCAGGTGGATCCCGGCGAGTGGCCCGGCGTGTGGATGGCCTTCAGCACGGCGCCGCCCACTTCGAACTCGTCACCGTCCTCGTGGTACTGGTCCGGGGTGGAGCCCGGGTATTCCTGCTCCCAGAGGACCAGGTCTTTCCGGTTCAGGCAGATCGGTGCACCTACGGCTTCGGCGACCTCGCGGGCAGCGCCGATGTGGTCGTTGTGCGCGTGCGTGAGCAGGATGGCCTTGACCGTGCGGCCGTTGACCTGGTTGATGATGGCAGCGGCGTCATGCGGGGAATCGATGATCACGCATTCGGTGCCGTTGCCCACGACCCAGACGTTGTTGTCCACGTCCCAGGTGCCGCCGTCGAGCGAAAACGTCCCCGAGGTGACCAGGTTCTCGATGGTGACGCTCATGCGGAGGCGCCCGCAGTCTCGGTCTCAGCCTGGACTTCGACGACGGAACGCAAGACCTTGCCCTCGTGCATCTTGCCGAAGGCCGCCTCCACCTGGTCGATGGTGATCCGCTCGGACACGAAGGCGTCCAGGTCCAGGTTGCCCTGCTTGTAGTGGGACACCAGCATGGGGAAGTCACGGGAGGGCAGGCAGTCGCCGTACCAGGAGGACTTCAGCGATCCGCCGCGGCCAAAGACATCCAGCAGCGGCAGTTCCAGCTGCATCTCCGGCGTCGGAACACCCACCAGGACCACGCGGCCGGCGAGGTCGCGGGCGTAGAAGGCCTGCTTAAACGTTTCGGGACGGCCGACGGCGTCAATCACCACGTCCGCTCCGTTGCCTCCGGTGAGGGCCTGGATGGCCTCCACCGCGTCCTCCTGCTTGGAGTTGACGCCGTGGGTGGCGCCGAGTTTCTTGGCCATTTCGATCTTGTTGTCGTCGATGTCCACGGCGATGATCGTCGTGGCCCCGGCGAGCTTGGCCCCGGCGATCGCCGCGATGCCCACGCCGCCGCAGCCGATCACGGCCACGGATTCGCCGCGCTTGACCTCACCGGTGTTGATCGCGGCGCCGATGCCGGCCATCACGCCGCAGCCCAGCAGGCCGACGGCGGCAGCATCAGCCTCGGGATCCACCTTGGTGCATTGCCCGGCGGCAACGAGCGTCTTTTCAGCGAACGCTCCAATGCCCAGCGCAGGGGACAGCTCGGTGCCGTCCTCAAGGGTCATCTTCTGGGTGGCGTTGGCCGTGTTGAAGCAGTACTGGGGCTGGCCCTTGGCACAGGCACGGCACTGGCCGCACACCGCACGCCAGTTCAGGATCACACGGTCGCCCGGCGCCACTTCGGTGACGCCCTCGCCCACGGCGCTGACCACGCCGGTGGCCTCGTGGCCCAGCAGGTAGGGAAAGTCATCGCCAATGCCGCCCTGCTTGTAGTGCAGGTCGGTGTGGCAGACACCGCAGGTCAGGATGTCCACCAACGCCTCGCCCGGGCCCGGATCCGGCACCAGGATGGTCTCCAGCGACACCGGAGCGTTCTTCTCACGGGCAATGACAGCTTGAACTTTGTGAACCATGGTTCTGTGTTCCTTTCCTGGATCCGGCCGGATCCGGTGAGTCGGCACCAGCTGCCAATCTAGCCGACACAGCAGGGTGGCTGCCCGCCGGCGGCTTGGTCGGCATGCGCCGGAGGCATTGCGCATTACACAACACGGCGCACATAGTGCTACTTGAGAATATGACAGCGGCCACAGTTGGTGTCAATAGATATATCAGTCATATCACTTGGCGGACAGTGCCGACCTTCCTTTCCCCCACGCCGTCCACCGATGCCGGCCCGCCCAGCTCCGCCGCGGCATTACGCGCACCAAATCTCCGGCAGTAGGCTGGATGGCATGTCTTCGAACCAACCCCCCGCCGAGCGGCGCGAGGTAACCGTCCGCCGGGCCCCCAAATTCGTACCTTTCCTGGTCCTGGGCGCACTGGCTGGCTTCGGAGCAGCTGCAATTGCGGCTTTCGGGGTGCCCGCGGATGAGGACTTCGATCCGGGCGCGGTTTTCGGCTTCCTCATGATCACGTTCGGCGCCGCCGGAGCCGTCCTCGGTGCGGTCCTGGCGCTGATCCTGGACCGCCGGAGCGTCCGCAGGCAGCAGCGCGTCGTCGTCGAATCCGTTCCGGATTCCGAACCGGACACAGACCCGCAGCCGTGACCCGCGCCACCGGCAGCACGCCCCGGCATCCGGGCGCGTGACGCTGCCGGGTCACAAAGGGAAGCGGGAAAAAGTCCTACCCCATGTCGTGCGATAATCGATCAGTGGCACGCGGCGATGGAAAACTTTCCCATGATCTTCTTCCCGGCGAAAAAGGCCCGCAGGACGCCTGTGGCGTCTTCGGCGTCTGGGCTCCCGGCGAAGAAGTAGCAAAACTAACCTATTACGGGCTGTACGCACTGCAGCACCGTGGCCAGGAGTCGGCTGGTATCGCTACCAGTGACGGCAAACGGATCAATGTCTACAAGGACATGGGGCTGGTGTCCCAGGTCTTTGACGAGACAACCCTGAACACCCTCACCGGGCACCTGGCGGTGGGGCACTGCCGCTACTCCACCACCGGAGCCAGCCACTGGGCCAACGCCCAGCCCACCCTCGGCGCCACCTCCACCGGCACCGTCGCCCTGGCGCACAACGGCAACCTGACCAACACTGCCGAGCTCAACGCCATGATCACCGAACGCAACGGCGGCCAGCTCACCGGCGAAATGAAGCAGGGCAACACCTCGGACACCGCCCTGGTCACGGCCCTCCTTGAAGGCGAGCCCGGCAAGACCCTTGAGGAAACCGCCACCGAACTGCTGCCCAAGATCAAGGGCGGCTTCTGCTTCGTCTTCATGGACGAAGGCACCCTCTACGCAGCCCGCGACACCTACGGCATCCGCCCGCTGGTCCTGGGCCGGCTGGAACGCGGCTGGGTAGTGGCGTCCGAGCAGTCCGCACTGGCCACCGTGGGCGCCAGCTTCATCCGCGAGATCGAGCCCGGCGAATTCATCGCCATTGACGAAGAAGGCGTGCGGTCCAAGAAGTTCGCTGAGCCCACTCCGGCCGGCTGCGTTTTCGAGTACGTGTACCTGGCCCGCCCGGATGCTGCGATTGCCGGCCGTTCCGTCTACGAATCCCGCGTGGAAATGGGCCGCCAGCTGGCCCGCGAAAACACCCACGAAGCGGACATCGTCATCCCCGTCCCGGAGTCGGGCACCCCCGCCGCGGTGGGTTACGCCGAAGAATCCGGCATTCCGTTCGCACACGGCTTCGTCAAGAACTCCTATGTGGGCCGCACCTTCATCCAGCCCTCGCAGACGCTGCGCCAGCTGGGTATCCGGCTCAAGCTCAACGCCCTTGAGTCCGTGATCCGCGGCAAGCGCGTGGTGGTGGTGGACGACTCGATCGTCCGCGGCAACACCCAGCGGGCCATCGTCCGGATGCTGCGGGAAGCCGGCGCCGCCTCCGTGCACGTCAAGATTTCCTCCCCGCCCGTGCAGTGGCCCTGCTTCTACGGCATCGACTTCGCGTCCCGCGCCGAGCTGATCGCCAACGGCGCCACCATCGAGGAAATCTCCCAGGCCATCGGCGCCGATTCGCTGGCCTACATTTCCGAAGACGGCATGATCGACGCCACCCGCCAGCCCCCGGGAACGCCTCTGCACCGCGTGCTTCACCGGCAAGTACCCGATTGCGCTGCCGGGTGCCGACAAACTGGGCAAGAACCTCCTGGAACGCACCGACCTTGTTGGCCTGGCGCCGTCGCCGTCAGCCCTGCCGGGCGAAACCGCAGCCCTCGCCGTTGACTCGGAAGAGGATCCCGCCGAAAAGGCCGGCGCTACCGGCTGCGATCCCGGCCCGGACTCCGAGTTTGAAAACCTGCTGACCGACGCCGACATGGTGCCAGACGTACACGCCGCCGCAGGCACTGACAAGAAAGAGTCCGTATGACTTCCGCAAACACTGCCGCCGGCAACGGTTCCGTAACCCCCGGAAATACCGCAGGTATCACGTACGCCTCCGCGGGCGTCGATGTCGAGGCCGGCGACCGCGCCGTCGAGCTCATGAAGGGCGCCATCAAGGCAACCCACAACTCCTCGGTGATCGGCGGGGTGGGCGGTTTCGCCGGCCTCTACGACGTCTCGAAGCTGCTGACCTACAAGAAGCCGCTGCTGGCCACCTCCACGGACGGCGTCGGCACCAAGGTGGCCATCGCCCAGGCCATGGACATCCACGACACCATCGGGTTCGACCTCGTCGGCATGGTGGTGGACGACATCGTCGTGGTGGGCGCCGAGCCGCTCTTCATGACCGACTACATCGCCTGCGGCAAGGTGGTTCCTGAGCGCATTGCCGGCATTGTGCGCGGCATTGCCGCCGCCTGCTCCGTAGCCGGTACTGCCCTGGTGGGCGGCGAAACCGCAGAACACCCCGGCCTGCTGGGTGAGCACGAATACGACGTTGCCGGTGCAGCCACCGGCGTCGTGGAGGCAGATGCCCTCCTCGGCCCTGACCGCGTCCGCGCGGGCGACGTTGTGATCGGCATGGCCTCCTCCGGCCTGCACTCGAACGGCTACTCGCTGGTCCGCCGCGTGATCAACCACGCCGGCTGGGCTCTGGACCGCCAGGTCTCCGAACTGGGCCGCACCCTGGGTGAAGAACTGCTCGAACCCACCCGCGTTTACGCCGCCGACTGCCTGGACCTGGCCCGCACCTTCCCCGTCACGGGTTCTGCAGCGGTCCACGGCTTCAGCCACGTGACCGGTGGCGGCCTCGCCGCCAACCTGGCCCGGGTCCTGCCGCAGGGCCTGGTGGCCACCGTGGACCGCGCCACCTGGGAACTGCCGGCCATCTTCAAGCTCGTATCCGAACTCGGCAACGTGCCGCTGGCCGACCTGGAACGCACCCTGAACCTGGGCGTGGGCATGGTGGCCATCGTCTCCCCCGAAGCCGCGGATGCCGCCGTCGCGCGTTTGAACGAACGCGGGCTGCCGTCCTGGGTAATGGGCACCGTCGCCGCGGACTCGGATTCCATCCTGAAGTCCGGCCCGGACTACGTCCAGGGCGCCAAGGGCGTGGACGGCGGCGCAGTCCGCATGGTCAACGCCTACGCGTAATCCCCCCGTCGAGTGCTCCGTAACTGCCCTTTTGAACCCTCAAAACGGCGGTTAAGGAGCACTCGATGTGATTTAAGCGGCTTCAACCTCCAGCAAGCTGAATTCGCCGCCCTGCGGATCGCGGATGGTGGCCGGCCCCCCGCCGGAGCCGTCATCCGGTTCCACCAGGACCTCGCCGCCCGAATCCCTGACGGCCTGCACGGCGGCACTGAGGTCCGCCACGCCAAAGTAGATCTGCCAGCCAGCCGGTCCCTCGTCCGGCGCCACCCCGGCCACTTCCGTGCCGTCCACCAACAGCGTGCTGTAGGTGCCGCCGTCCTCCTGCGGGTACTCCGTGACTTCATGCCCGAAAAGGTGCTGGAAGAATCCGATGGCGGCCTGAGGCTCAGGGGTGAGCAGCTCGGCCCAGGACAGGGCACCGGGCCCGTTGTACCGTCCTGACCCGCGGTGCGTTCCGGCCTGCCACACTCCGGTGGTGCCGCCGCCCGGCGGGTCCACGAACACCATGACGCCGGTGTCCCCCACCGCTTCCGGGCCGAACTGCACGGCACCGCCGGCATGGACTGCTTCGCTGGCTATGCTGCGCGCGTCCTCCGCGGCCAGGTAGACGTTCCACCGGGCAGCCGAACCGGGTGCCTGCATGGGGCTCTGCGGTGCGATGGTGGCCACCACGTCGTCGCCCAGGAAGGCCATCGCGTAGCTGCGGCCGTCCGGAGTTGGGTGGTCCTCGAAACGCCACCCGAACACCGCTGCATAGAACGTTTTGGCGGCCTCGACGTCCGGCGTCTGAACGTCAGCCCAGCACGGGGCACCCTGCGGGTAGGTGTTCACAGTTGGCATGGGACCTACCGTACACGGAGGCCCAGAAGAAGCCCCGGCCGCCGTGCACGCAGCTTCCGGTGTCTGTGCCCGGGAATCGGATTGGGAATCCGGGAGGGCTGCAGAGCCAGCGGAAAGAATGACGACGACGGAAAGGCCCGCGGGCACGCACTGTGAAGAGGCGTGCCCGAACGGGCCTTGTGACCGAGGTCAGCAGTAATGGTGCTGCAAAAGAATTGTTCAGCGGCGGCGACTAGCCGATGCGACGGTTATCAACCTCGTCGTCATCATCTTCCAAATCATCCGCGTACTTATCCACATAAGCCGAATAGTCCGGTTCTACCGGCTCATTGGCGTAATGGCTCGTTACACGACTGCCCGGGCCCGTCAGCTCCCGCTGAAGTGCCGAGTAGTCAGTGTTCGGGGAGTAGTACTTGATATCCCGAGCCTGCTTGGTAGCTTTTGCCTTTTGACGGCCGCGCCCCATGGCGTGACCCCCTTTTGTACTTGGACCGGAGGTGGTCACCTTGGCGATCGGTGAGGCCCCGGAATGTTTGGTCAATTTGTCGTACACCTAGATTACATGCTTTCTGCGGCAACTGCTTGCCGCCCGACGCGCTCCCACGGGTGTTTGGGATACCATCCCCGGGTCCGCCCGCGGGATTCCGGGTTTTTTCTTCGGTAGAGTCGCTTCAGGCAGCTGCCAAAACCGTTCGGACGGCCGGTTTTGCAGCACTGACGCGACGACAACGCAGGAGGATGCAGCCGTGAACCCCCAAGACGTCCCGCCGAAGCCAGCCTCCCCGCCAACGGCCGGCATCCCCCGGGTAGACGCCGCCCCCGCCCCGGCCTCCGTGACGTGGCCGCAGCATGCCGAAACCGGCCCCTCGACCTCCGGAGCCTCCGAATCCGCCCCATCCGGTGCCACCGCATCGCACCGGGCACACCGGGCAAAGGCCCTGTGGAAGGCGCTCTTCGCCGTCGTGCTCATTGCCGTGGTGGGCGGCCTCGTGTGGCTGGCCCTCTGGCTTAATTCGGGCGCAGCGTCACCGGAGGCCCAGGGAGGGCAGGCTGGAGTCCTGGAAACCACACCCACGCCGAGGGCGACGCCGCTGCCGCTGCCCAGGGAGGGCGTCAAGCCTGCCGACTATGCCGTGGGCGACTGCTTCAAGGACTTTGATCCGGAATCGCTGGCCTCAACCGCGGTGCCCTGCGACACGGGCCATTCCGCGCAGCTGGTTGGCGTCTTCCGCTATCCCGCAGGTGAGCGCTACCCCGGCGCCGAAACGCTGAAGGCCAAGGCCCTGGAGATCTGCCAGGCCACCAGGCTGGGTCCGGCCGCCAACAACTTCCAGCTCAACTACCAGCGCAGCTTCCCCAGCAGCACCAGCTGGGACGCCGGGGACCGCAGGGCGGACTGTTATGTGACGGCCCCGAACGGCAACGTCATCAACGCGAGCGTGCTGCCCTGACAGTTGCCTGCCAGGACAGCACGCTTAGGAGTCCGCTAATCCTTCCGGCGCACCGACAGCCCGGCTGACCGGGCACCGGTGAGGGCGTCCACGTTGCCGTTGGTGAGTTCGTCCGGATCGGCCGCGGTGTCCACGAGCACGGTGTCGCCGTCAACGATGTCACCGGCAAGGATGGCCCTGGCCAGCCGGTCGCCGATCTCCCGCTGGACCAGGCGGCGCAGCGGCCGTGCGCCATATGCGGGATCGAAACCGGAGAGGGCCAACCATGCCTTGGCCCCGTCCGTGACGTCAAGGGTGAGCCGGCGATCATGGAGGCGCCGGCCCAGCTCGTCCACGTGCAGTTCGACGATGTGGCCGAGCTCCTCCACCGTGAGGGCATCGAACAGGACCACCTCATCCAGGCGGTTCAGGAACTCCGGCTTGAAGGACGCGTTCACCGTGGCCATCACGGCGTTCCGCTTGGCCTCGGCATCCAGGGCCTGGTCCACCAGGAACTGGCTGCCCAGATTGGACGTCAGCACCAGGATGACGTTGCGGAAGTCCACGGTGCGGCCCTGGCCGTCGGTGAGCCGGCCGTCGTCGAGCACCTGGAGCAGGATGTCGAACACCTCGGGGTGCGCCTTCTCCACCTCGTCCAGCAGCACCACGGAGTACGGACGGCGGCGGACGGCCTCGGTGAGCTGGCCGCCCTCTTCGTAGCCGACGTATCCGGGAGGGGCGCCCACCAGGCGTGATACGGAGTGCTTCTCGCCGTACTCGGACATGTCGATGCGCACCATGGCACGCTCGTCATCGAACAGGAAGTCCGCCAGGGCCTTGGCCAGCTCGGTCTTGCCCACGCCGGTGGGACCCAGGAACAGGAAGGAACCGGTGGGCCGGTTGGGATCGCTGATCCCGGCACGCGCACGGCGAACGGCATCCGATACGGCAGCGACGGCCTTGGCCTGCCCGATCAGCCGCCGGCCCAGCTCCTCCTCCATGTGCAGCAGCTTCTGGCTCTCGCCCTGCAGCATGCGCCCGGCGGGGATGCCGGTCCAGGCGGAGATGACCTCGGCGATGTCATCGGCGGTCACCTGTTCGGCCACCATCTGGGATGACTTGTCTGTCACGGCAGCCTCGGCCTCGGCTGCGGCGGTGAGCTCGCGTTCCAGGGCGGGAATCTCGCCGTACAGCACGCGGGAGGCGGTTTCGAGGTCTCCTTCGCGGGCGGCCTTCTCATACGCGCCGCGCAATTCGTCCAGCTTGGCCTTCAGGTCGCCCACCCGGTTGAGGCCGGCTTTCTCGGCCTCCCAGCGGGCATTGAGCCCGTTGAGTTCCTCCTCGCGGTCAGCCTTGTCAGCCCGCAGCGCGGCGAGCCGCTCCACGGAGGCGGCATCCTTCTCGTCCTGAAGGGCCAATTCCTCCATGGTGAGCCGGTCCACCAGCCGCTGGAGCTGGTCGATCTCCTCCGGAGCGGAATCGATCTCCATGCGCAGCCGGGACGCGGCCTCGTCCACGAGGTCAATGGCCTTGTCCGGAAGCTGCCGCCCGGAGATGTAGCGGTTGGAGAGGGTGGCGGCGGCCACGAGTGCGGAGTCCGCGATGGCGACCTTGTGGTGCGCCTCGTAGCGTTCCTTCAGGCCACGGAGGATGCCGATGGTGTCCTCGACGCTGGGCTCCCCCACATAGACCTGCTGGAAGCGGCGTTCCAGGGCGGGATCCTTTTCGATGTTCTCGCGGTATTCATCCAGGGTGGTGGCGCCGATCAGCCGGAGCTCCCCGCGGGCCAGCATGGGCTTGAGCATGTTGCCGGCATCCATGGAGGAGTCGCCGGTAGCGCCCGCGCCCACCACGGTGTGGATCTCATCGATGAAGGTGACGATCTGGCCTTCGGAATTCTTGATCTCCTCGAGCACGGCCTTGAGCCGCTCCTCGAATTCGCCGCGGTACTTGGCGCCGGCCACCATGGACGCCAGGTCCAGGGCGATCAGGGTCTTGCCGCGGAGGCTTTCGGGGACGTCGCCGGCCACGATGCGCTGGGCAAGTCCTTCCACAACGGCGGTCTTGCCCACGCCGGGCTCGCCGATGATCACCGGGTTGTTCTTGGTGCGGCGGCTCAGCACCTGGACGATGCGGCGGATTTCCGTGTCGCGCCCGATCACCGGGTCCAGCTTGCCGGAGCGGGCCATGGCCGTGAGGTCGGTGCCGAACTTTTCCAACGACTGGAAGGTGTTCTCCGGGTCCGGGCTGGTGACCTTGCGGTCGCCGCGGACGCCGGGCAGGGCGGCCACCAGGGCTTCGTGGGAGGCGCCGGCTTCGCGGAGGAGGCGCCCGACGGCGTCACTTCCGGAAGAGAGTCCCAGCAGCAGGACTTCGGTTGACACGAAGGTGTCGCCGAGGCGCTCGGCCTCCTCCTTCGCACTCTGGATGGCCTGCAGTGCAGTGCGGGAAAGCTGGGCCTGCTGGGAAGATCCACCCGAAGCCGAAGGAAGGGACTTGATGGCGCTGCTGGCGTGGACACTGACTGCGTCCGGTTCTGCGCCGGTGGCGCGGAGCAGCGCCACGGCCACACCCTCGCGCTGGTCCATCAGCGCTTTGAGGATATGGGCGGGTTCCACCTGCGGGTTACCGGCCGTTGAGGCGTTCATGGCGGCAGCCGAAAGAGCCTCCTGGCTCTTGGTGGTGAATTTGACGTCCAAAGAGGGCTCCTTTCAGGGGCGTTTTCTTTAGGTTGAGTGTACTACGCTCAACTTTGAAAAACGCAGTCCTTTGGCCCTGTTTTCCCACAGCGAACCTTCGGCGCTTCCCGGCGGGACATGCAAAACCGGCGGGCGGCTCCCCCAACAAGCCATCCGCCGGACGGCCGGTTCCCGCGGCATCCCCCGGGAACCGGCACCGCCCGCCCCCCTACCGGGACGGGCGGAAGTCGCGAAGACCGGAACTCAGGAGGCACCCACCCCTGAGACGCTGGTGATCCAGCTGAGGTTGCGGGACACGGACGCATGGTCGTTGTAGTACCTGGTGAAGCTGGACGGGTTGGGGCTGGGCAGGATGCTTGACGTCGACAGGACACCTACCAGCTTGCCGCTGACGATGAGCGGGCCGCCGGAGTCGCCACCCAGGGTGTGCCCGCTTTGGGACTGCGTCCGGACGGAGGCTCCGCCGTAGGTGTCCGTGCCCTGGCCGGCCACGGTGACGTCCGCCGCCTTGAGGTTGTAGGACATGGTGCCCGCGCCCTCGGTCTGGTCGCCCCAGCCGTACACCTTGGCCGGAGCCCCAATGGCGGGGAATGAGCTGGAGAGCCCTACGTAGGAGCCGTAATGGGGGGTGGACAGTTTCAGCAGCAGGACATCCCCGGTGCTGGAGGCATAGCGGCCGGCCACGGTCTTCACGGTGCCGCCGGCCTCCAGGTAGGTGGACCCCAGCCGGACAGACTGCAGGGAGGCCGAATTGCAGTGCTTGGCCGTGATCACCCAGCTGGCCGAGATTTGGCTGCCGGTGCATCCTACGTTGGTACCGGTGGCATCGAAGGAGATCTGCGCTGCATAGGGGGCTGCGGAAATGGTGGTGGTGCTGCCGCCGGCAATGTCGGGGCTTGCCGTGTCACCGCCCGTTGCGGGTGCGGCCTGTGCGGGCAGCGGGCCCATGAGCGCAGCAGTCGCGGCAACGGCGGCAAGGATTCTGGCGATTTTCACAGCGGTGGCTCCTTCGCAAGGGACCCCGCACCGCTGCCGGTTGAGGCGCGGACGGGGTCGGTTCCGGTTGATGGGCGGAGGCGATGGCCTGCCGCCCATCCGAACGGTACCGGAACATTGTTAAGCTTGTCACTGACTTTGACAAAACGTGTAAATGAGTTTGTAAATCAAGTCGCGTAGATGGAAACCGCAGCGGACTTGATCACGAAGTGGGCCCGGATCCCGGGGGCCAGGCCCAGCTCTGCCGAGGCTGCGGGAGTGATGTCCGCGGCCAGGCCGCCTCCCCGCACCCGGATCTGGTCTCCATGGGGCTCCAGCTCGGTGACCTGCACGGGGAAGGAATTGCGGGGGCTTCCGTGTGCGTCCGTCAGGAACACGGACACGGCCGACGGCGGAAACACGGCCGCGCCAAGCAGCCCGGCGGCGCCTGCCTGGCCCGCTTCGCCCGGTTCCTCCAGGTGCCCGGCGATCTCCAGGTCAGGAGCGATGCCCTGCCCGCCGGCTGTCCGGATTCCGGAAGCCGTCAGCGTGCCTGTGACGAAGTTGAGCCCGGCCAGGCCGGCTGCGAACGGGTTGCGCGGCCGTTCCAGCACTTGGCGGGTGGGTCCGTCCTCCGCGATGCGCCCATTCTCAAGGACCACCACACGGTCCGCCAGCACCAGCGCATCCAGAACGTCGTGGGTGACGATGATGGCCGGCCGGTCCGCGAGCACCCGTTTCAGCAGCCGCCGCAGCAGCGGAGCCGAATGGATGTCCAGGGCCGCCATGGGCTCGTCCAGCAGGAGGAGGCCCGGGTCCGCAGCGAGGGCACGGGCCACGGCGACGCGCTGCGCCTGGCCGCCGGACAGCCCGGCTGGGCGGCGGCCGGCCAGGGCTTCAGCCTCCACTTCGGCCAGCCACTGCAGGGCGCGTTCCTTTGCCTTGCGTGGGGGGACGCCGGCGCTCCGGGGCCCGAAGGCCACATTGTCCGCCGCCGTGAGGTGCGGAAAGAGCAGGGGTTCCTGGGCCAGGAGTGCGGTTCCGCGGCCGTGCGGCGGCGTCCACTGATGGATCCCGGATCCCAGGTGGAACAGCGTCCGGCCATTGAGCTCGGCCCTCCCGGTGTCCGGCCGGACCAGGCCCGCGATGGTGGACAGCAAGGTGGATTTGCCCGCGCCGTTGGGCCCCATCACCGCCACGGTTTCGGTGGGCCCCAGCGCGAGGGACACGTCGAAATCCCGCTGGGCCACGGCAGCCTGGAACGAAAAGCTCACCGGACCCTCCCGCCCGCGGCACCCGCCGTCGTCGGGCGCCGGGAAGAACCGCCCCATGGTGCCGGACCTTGGCGCTGCAGTCCGCCGGGGCGGCCGTAGGCAAGTGCCACCACCGCTACCGCGACAGCCACCAGGACGAGTGACAGGGCGACGGCGGCGTCAGGATCGGTTTCGCGCTGGAGGTAGATTTCCAGCGGCAGGGTGCGGGTGACGCCTTGGAGGCTGCCGGCGAAGGTGAGGGTGGCGCCGAATTCGCCCAGGCTGCGGGCAAACGACAGCACGGCTCCGGAGGCCAGCCCGGGAAGGATCAGCGGGAGGGTGACGCGGCGGAACACGACGCCCGGCGGTGCGCCGAGGGTGGCGGCCACGGCCTCGTACTTCTGCCCGCCGATCCTCAGCGCCCCCTCCAGGCTGACCACCAGGAACGGCAGTGCCACGAAGGTTTGTGCAAGGACCACGGCGGTGGTGGAGAAAGCGATCTGGATTCCCAGGACCTGCAGGGCGCCGCCCAGGAGTCCCTGCCGGCCGAAGGTGTAGAGCAGCGCAAGGCCACCCACCACAGGCGGCAGCACCAGCGGCAGCAGCACGAGGGAGCGGAGCAGCCGCTGGAAGGGGAAGCTGCCGCGGGCCAGGACGAGAGCGAGGGGGACGCCGAGAACGATGCACAGGAGCGTGCTCGCGGCCGACGTGCGCAGGCTCAGGCCCAGGGCGTCAAGCGCGGACTCCGAGGTAACCAAGGGGATGAAGTTTGCCCAGTTGACCCGGGCCACGATGGCTACAAGGGGCAGGACCACCACCAGGGCTGACAGGACAGCGAGTCCGGAAACCCACCGCGGGATGCCGGTATACGGCTGCCGCGCCCGGAGCTTCATTGTCCGCCCGCGCCGAACCCGGCTTTGGCGAGAACCTGCTGGCCGTCTGATCCCAGCACGAGGTTGATGAAGGCCTTGGCGGCTTCCTGGTTCTTTGCCCCGGACAGGGCTGCGATGGGATAGCTGTTGACGGCCGCTCCGGCCTCCGGGAACGGGATGCTGTCCACCCTGCCCCCGGCTAATTTGACGTCCGTGACGTACACCAGGCCGGCATCGGCTTCTCCGGAGGTGACCTTGCCCAGGACGTCGGTCACCGCGTTTTCCTCGCTGACCGGGCGGAGGGTGACCCCTGCCTTGTCCGCCACCGTGGCGGCGGCCGCGCCGCAGGGCACCTGCTTGGCGCAGGTCACCAGCCGGAGGCCGTCCCTGGCGAGATCCTGGAACCCGGTGACACGTGCGGGGTTTCCGGCCGGGACTGCTATGGCCAGGGTGTTGGTCGCGAAAACCCGGGGCTCGCCCTCGGCCAGGCCCGCCAGGGTGACTTTGTCCATGTTTTTGGTATCCGCGGAGGCAAATACGTCTGGGGGGGCGCCCTGGGTGATCTGGGTGGCGAGGTCGGAGGAGCCGGCGAAGCTCAGGCTGACGCGGGTGCCGGGATGCTGCGCTTCGAAAGTCTCCGCCAACTCGGTGAAACTCGACTTGAGCGACGCCGCGGCGAAGACGGTCAGGGTTGTGGCGGCATCGTCGGATGAGGTGCCAGCGCTGCCCGCCGGTGCGCTGCTGCCGGCGCATCCGGCCAGCCCAGCCGCCAGCACCAGGGCGGCGACGGCCGTCGTGACGCCTCGTTTCATGCTGTTCCCTTCCCCTGCGGGGTTTCGATGATGACGGTGGTGGCCTTGACTACGGCCGTGGCCACCGAGCCCAGTTCGAGCCCCAGGTCCCGGACGGCTTCGCTGCTCATCAGGGAAACCACGCGGAAGGGGCCGCACTGGAGCTCCACCTGGGCCATGACCGTGTCTGCCGTAATGCCGGTCACCAGCCCCACGAACCTGTTGCGCGCCGAACTTCCGGTCCGGTGCGGGTCGCCGGGAAGCTGGGCGAGTTTTTGGGCGTGCCGGGCGAGCTCCAGGCCGTCTACTGCCAGCCGGCCGGACTCGTCCCTGAGGGCCGTGAGGGAACCGTTGTCCGTCCAGCGCCGCACCGTATCGTCACTGACGCCGAGGAAGCGTGCGGCCTCGGAAACGCGAATGAGGGTCATGCGCCAATATTAGTTCGTATTTGCGGACCAGATTACAGATTCTTTCCGCAATCCAATTGTGACTGCAGCGCTGTTTCCTGCGGGTGTCGTACTGCCGGGCGGCGGCGGGGCGGCGGCGGGGCGGCGGCACTACACTTCCTGCATGGCCATTTACCTGGACCCGCCTTTGTGGCCTGCCCACGGAACACACTTCTCGCACCTGGTGTCAGACGCGTCGCTGGACGAGCTGCATGCCTTTGCCGGGGCGGCGGGCATCCCGGAACGGGCGTTCGACGGCGACCACTACGATGTGCCGGAGCGCCGTTTTGACGATCTGGTGGCTGCCGGCGCCGTGCCCGTTGAGGCACGCGTCCTGGTGCGGAAACTGATCGCCAGCGGCCTGCGGATCCCGGCGCGGCAGCGCAACAAGTCCCTCAAGGTGCCGCTGCTGAACCGGTGGAACACCATCATGGCCGGCCATGATGCCCTGTTCCTGGACCTGCTGGACCGCTGGAGCGAGCCGCACCGGCACTATCACGGCTGCACCCACCTGCTCTCGGTCCTCGAGGCGCTGGACCTGCTGACGGAGCCTGCCGAACCTCCACGCACGGTGCTGCTGGCCGCCTGGTTCCATGACGCCGTCTACCGCGGAATCGCGGAACAGGACGAGGAAGAATCGGCGCGCCTGGCCGAGGACCGGCTGGCGGAGGCCGGGCTCGCCGAAGCGGAGGTGGAGGAGGTCGCCCGGCTGGTGCGCCTGACCTCTGACCACCGGCCGGAACCGGGGGACGACGGCGGCGCCCTCCTCTGCGACGCGGACCTTTCCGTCCTTGGCGGGGAACCGGACCAGTACGCGCGCTACGTTGCAGCCGTGCGCAAGGACTATGCGCACATCGGTGACACCGACTTCGCCGCCGGCCGTGCCGCCGTCGTACGCCATCTGCTCGAACTGGACCCGCTGTTCCACAGCCCCCGCGCGAAGGTGCTGTGGGAGGACTCCGCGCACCGCAACCTGAAGGGCGAACTGGCATGAACGCACCGGGCTCGAACCCGCGGCACACCAGGACGGCGAATGCCGCGCACTGGCAGCTTCCCTACACGGTCCGCCTGGAGTGGGGACCGGACGCAGCCGCCATCACATCCGGTGCCGACCTTGCCGTGGTGGTGGACGTCCTGTCCTTCACCACCTGTGTGAGCGTGGCGCTGGACCGCGGCGCGGAGGTGCTCCCCTACCCGTGGAAGGACACCGGCGCCGAGGACTTCGCCGCCCACCACGGTGCACAGCTTGCCGGTCCGCGCGACGGCGGCGGGCTGAGCCTGTCCCCCGCCAGCCTGCGCGCCGCGGACTCCCTGGGCCGGGTGGTGCTCCCGTCCCCCAACGGCTCGGCTCTCTGCCATGAACTGGCCGGCCACGTTCCGCTGGTGGCCGCGGTGTCCCTCCGCAACGCGGCGGCAACGGCCGACTGGGTGGCCGCGAACCTGCCGGAGGACGCCGTGATCGCCGTGATCGCCGCGGGCGAGCGCTGGCACGACGGAACCCTGCGCCCCGCCGTGGAGGACCAGATCGGTGCCGGCGCCTTCATCGCGGGCCTGGCGGCCACGGGCAGGGGCGGCTACGACGCGGATGAAGGCAGGGATGGCCGGCACGGATACTCACCCGAAGCCGTGGCGGCGATGGCGGTCTATGAGGCTGCCGAGCCGCGGTTGCGGGAGATGCTGCACGGCTGCGCCAGCGGCAGGGAGCTGGCGGGCGCCGGCTACGCCGCGGATGTGGACATCGCCGCTGAATTGGACGACAGCGACGCCGTGGCCATCCTGGCGGACGGGGTATTCCGGCGCAGGTGAGGAATGTTATTGCTTAAGGCTGGCTACTGCGTGAACTGCTGCACGGCACCTGGTATGAAGCCCAAAGTGTTGATCAGCGCCAACGAGGCAATCCCATAGCCAATCATCAGGGCAGCAATTGCCAGCAGCTTCCCCCGTTCACCCCTGAGGCGAATTTGGTTCAAGGCAACGTGCCCGGCACCCACCGCAAACACGGCAAGAACGGCCACCCCAAAAATCCACAGCCCAGATGCAGCCAGGACAGCCAAAACCATGGCCGCAACAGCCAGTTTGTTCAGTTGATGTGTTGCCGTGTGCGTCGGCCCCGTCGATGCGCTCATCCTGGTCCCCCAACCTAAGGTATGCATGCGAGTCTAACTGGAGCCATCGCCGCACCTCAGGACCAGTATCCTGGCCGTACTTGGAAAGCCGAAAAGTGGGGGCATGATGGACGCCGACTGGAGCTTTAGGACAGACGACAGCAATGCACGTTACCTCGTCCCATCCGACGAAGTGCGCCTGCCCGTTGAGAAGGCCGCCAAGGAACTGCGCGAGGCCATGGAATCGTGCAGAAGAGCCGCCGTCGATCTCGGCGCCGTTATCCGCGCTTCAAGCCAGGCTGGGTATGGAACGGGATGGATCCTGGAGGCAGCAGGCCTCGACAGCGCAGATCTGGAACGAGTCCTTCGCGGCGAAGAACTCTTCTGAAGAATTTCTGGCACATCAGAGTGGCCCGGATCGAAGACCTCCCGGTCATCACGACCAGAGCCGGGATTTAGCGGTAGGTGCTCACGAACGGAGTGCTGGTGGGCACGATCTGCTTGCCCAGCGGCATCAGCGACACCGGGATGAGCTTCAGGTTGGCGATGGCCAGGGGGATGCCGATGATGGTGAGGGCCATCGCGATCGCGGTGGCCACATGACCGATCGCGATCCAGATGCCGGCCACCAACAGCCAGATCACGTTGCCCAGCAGGGCGAACGGCCCGTTGCCGCCCGGCTTGTCCACCACCATCTGCCCGAACGGCCACAGCGCATAGGCCCCGATCCGGAACGAGGCGATGCCCCACGGAATGGTCACGATCAGCAGGCAGCAGATGACCCCTGCCGCGAAGTAGCCCAGGGCCAGCCAGAAGCCGCCGAATACCAGCCAGATGATGTTGAGCAGTGTCTTCATGCATCCATTGTCCACCGGGACTGCGGACCGGAACGTGGGGGATCCCCCTGAGCAGACCCTGAATTGGCCCGGCCGACAACGCCGGGAGCAGGATTCCGGGCAGCCCTAGACCTTCGCGCCGGTCTTCGCGGCACCCACGAAGGCACGGATCTTTGCCAGGTCCTTGACGCCCCGGGATGCCTCCACACCGGAGGACACGTCCACACCCCAGGCGTGGGCTGCCACGGAAGCCTCACCCACATTGCCCGCCTCCAGCCCGCCGGCGAGCAACCACTGGCGGCCCTGCAGGACGGGGAGATCCGCCATGGACGCGTAGTCCCAGCTCTCACCCGAGCCGGGCACGGCGGCATCGATCAGGAGGAGGTCCTCGCCCCAGTCCTCCAACTCATCCGGCCCGGCACCAGCGGTGACGGCCCTGACCAGCTTCATGCCGGCGTCGTGCACTGTGGCGACATCCGCGCGGGTACGCTGGCCGTGCAGCTGGATCCACTGCAATCCTGCGGCGCGGGCAATGGCAATGGCGTCGGCCACGGGCTCGTGGCGGAAGACAGCAATGGGGGAAACATTCGCCGGCACGTCCGCCAGCAAGGTGGCAACCTGGCCCGGCGAGACCACCCGCGGGCTGGCAGTCAGGACGAATCCCACCGCATCCGCCCCGGCATCCACCGCCTCACGGATGGATTCTGACGTGCTGAGACCACACACTTTGACGAACATTCCCGGCTCCTTCAGGCTGTTTTCGTGTTGACCCCCCGCAGGAGAGTAGCAGGGACGGGTCCAACCTGCGATGCATGCCCACGTAACCAAACCGCACACTCGCCAGGTGGCGGGACCGGTCAACCCCGGCCGCAAACTAGGCTGGGCAGATGCAGATCATCCGCTTCGCAGAACTCAAGGCCAAACCCTGGCGCAACGGCGGCGGCACCACACGGGAAATCCTCAGCGGCCCGGCGGACCAGGCTGACGGGTGGGGCTGGCGGGTCAGCCTCGCCGATGTCACCAAAGCCGGTGATTTTTCGGAGTTCCCGGGCTGTGAGCGTGTGCTGACCGTGGTGGAGGGCGAACTCCTGCTGCTCAGCGTGGACGGCTCCGAACGTCCCGTGGAAAAGTACCGGCCATTCCGCTTCGACGGCGGCGCGGCAACCACCGCCACGCTGCCCACCGGCGACATTCGGAACCTCAACGTGATCACCAAGTCTGACGCCTTCAAGGGCTACGCATCCGTCATCGAAATTTCGAAGAAGCGGGCCCACCCGGTGTTCGCGGGACAGGTCGCAGTGCTGCTGCAGGGACAGGCAACGGCTGGTGACGGGGCCGGCGGCTCCGCTGACCTGGGGCGTTACGACGCGGTAGTGGGATCCGATGACGCCACTCCGGAGGTCACCGGCCGCGGGTTCCTGGCCGTGGTGTCCATCGATCCTGCAAGCGACTGACACGCCGGCGAACCGGACCCCGACAAGGACAAGAGCAGGGACAGGGGCAGGGGCGAACGTCCCGGGCCCTGATGTTTCCCCCTCTGGTGGGCGCTCCGGCCCGTCCCTACACTCGGCACTATGACCACAACAACGTTCAACGCGCTCCTGTCCACCCAGATCGGCAACGAATTCACGGCGTCCCAGCAGTACATCGCCGTTGCCACGTGGTTCGCCAACCAGGACCTGCCCCAGTTGGCCCGCTACTTCTACCGCCAGTCCGTGGAGGAGCGGAACCACGCCATGATGATGGTCCAGTACATGCTGGACCGCGACATCCCCTTCAGCATTCCGGGCGTTCCGGCTGTCCGGACCGATTTCGCCAAGGTCACCGAACCGCTGGCCCTGGCGCTGCAGCAGGAACAGGAAGTCACCAGGAACATCGAGGACCTTTTCCGTGCCGCCCGCTCCGAAAATGATGCCCTGGGCGAGCAGTTCATGCTCTGGTTCCTCAAGGAACAGGTGGAGGAGGTGGCGTCCATGACCACGCTGCTGAATATCGCCGAACGCGCGGACAACCTGTTCGACATCGAAAACTTCATTGCCCGGGAAACCGTCGGCAACGGCGGCCGCGACGCCAACGCGCCGGTTGCCGCAGGCGGCACGCTCTAACCCCCGGCTAACTGGGTAGCAGCAGATGTCGGATAGAGCCGTCAAAAGAGCATCTGCTGCGACCTGGTTGGGTGCAGACACCCGTGGTGAGCTTGGGCACCAACGCTGGCCAGCCGGCGTCGGGCGTTGCTATGTTGGATGCCAAGGCTCCGCACCCGAGCCTCCGGACGACGGTTCAGTACCCGGCACGCGACAAGACTGGCCAAAGGATCTGTCATGTCGTGGTTAATCCTGGTTCTCTCCGGGGCGCTCGAAGCAGTCTGGGCCGCCGCCCTGCACCGCGCAGCGCAGGCATCCGGCAAACGCCGCATCGCCCCCTCCATCCTCTTCCTGGTCTCCGTCGCTGCCAGTACCGGCGGCCTGGCCTTTGCCATGCAAAGCATTCCCACCGGTACCGCCTATGCGGTGTGGGTGGGCGTCGGCGTGGTCCTGACGTCCGCCTACGCGATGGCCAGCAAGGTTGAACGCCCGACGGCGGCGCGCCTGCTCCTGCTGACCGGCATCGCCGCGTGCGTGGTGGGCCTGAAGGTGGTGGCGTGATGTTGAAGCGTTCAGCTCCGTGGCTGGTGCTCCTGGCATCAGCCGTCCTCGAAGCGGTCTGGGCCACCGCGCTCGGCCTGTCCGACGGCTTCAGCAAACCGCTGCCTACGTTGGTCTTCCTGATCACCGCCACGCTCAGCATGCTGGGCCTGGGGATGGCGATCCGGTCCATCCCGCTGGGCACCGCATACGCCATCTGGGTGGGGATCGGCGCCGCCCTCACAGTTGGCTGGGCAATGGCCACCGGAGTGGAACCCTTCAGCGTGCTGAAGCTGCTGTTCATTGCCGGAATCGTGGGCTGCGCCGCCGGGCTCAAGGCACTCCCCACCGAGAAGAAGCAGCCGGCTTCCGCACCGTCCGAGCCCGCCGGGCGCTGAGTCTCCCCACCTTTGAGGCGGGCCGACGGCGTGTCCCAGCGACCCGCCGTCGTCCGCCGTCCTGGTGGCCGCAAAGGTGGGGAGGTTCAGCGGCGCGGCCCTGGCCTTTAGGCTTTTGCCATGGACTCCCCCGAGATCGCCCAGGCCGTGGACGCGCTCCGGCGCCGGATAGCCCCGGGAACGCGAACCATCCTGGGCATCGCCGGGGCGCCCGGCTCCGGAAAATCCACCTTGGCCGCCTGGCTCCAGCAACAGTTCGGCCCCGGAACGGCGGTGGTGGTGCCCATGGACGGCTTCCACCTGGGGAACGCCATCATCGACGGAACCCCGCTGCGGGAGCGCAAGGGCGCCATGGACACGTTCGACGCCGGCGGATACCTGTCGCTGCTCCGGCGCCTGGCGGCACGGGACGAGGCGGTCGTTTACGCGCCGGAATTCCGGCGCACCCTGGACGAGCCTGTGGCGGCGTCGATCGCGGTGCCGGCCGACGTTCCGCTGGTCATCACCGAGGGCAACTACCTGCTGGCCGACCAGGAGCCGTGGAAAGAGATCCGGGCGCAGCTGGACGAGGTGTGGTTCCTGGAGACACCCCACGGGCTGCGGATCAGCCGGCTGGTGGCCCGGCACGCCTCATTCGGGATGGCGCCGGACGCCGCGGAGGCGTGGGCCAACGGGCCGGACGAGGCCAACACGGTCCTGATCAGGTCCACCCGCCACGCTGCCGACCGCATCATTCCCTGGCTCTGACCATCCCCTTTTTCCACATCGGACAAACTGACGGCAGCACCGCTGGGGTTCCCCATCTTTGAGGCGGGACGACGGCGTGTCCCGGGGACACGCCGTCGTCCATTCCATCCTCACGGCGAAGGTGGGGAATTTCAGCGGCAGATCAGGCTGTGCGGGCGGCCCGGACCAGCTCGGCACAGCGCTCGCCGATCATAATGGTGGTGATGTTCGGGTTCACGGTGGTCAGCTCCGGCATGACTGACGCGTCGGCCACCCGCAGGCCGGTGACGCCCTTGACCCGGAGTTCGGGATCCAGGGGCGACATCCGGTCCCCGGTTGCCCCCATCCGGACCGTGCCCGCGGGGTGGTAGACGGTGTTGTGGGTCTTACGGATGTACTCGGTGATCTCTTCATCGCTCTGGATGCCGGAACCCGGGTACAGCTCGGTTCCCACCCACTCGGAAAGCGCAGGCTGGGCCGCGATCTCACGGGCTTTCCGGATGCCGGCCACCATCACGCGCATGTCGTGGCCCTCGGGATCGGTGAAGTAGCGCGGATCCACCTTGGGCTTGTCCCGGAAGTCCTTGCTGCGCAGCTTCACGGTCCCGCGGCTGCGGGCGTGCGTGACGTTGGGCGTGAGGCAGAAGCCGTTCTCCGTGGTGGGGAAGCCCTGGCGCAGGGTGTGCATGTCGAACGGTACGGACCCGTAGTGGAACATCAGGTCCGGGCGGTCCAGGCCGTCCTCGGTGGTGGTGAAGATGCCGGCTTCCCACCACTGGGTGGACGTCTGGGTCATGGGCTGCTTCGCTTCCCACTGGATGACGCCCTCAGGGTGGTCCTGCAGGTGCTCGCCCACGCCGGGTGAATCCACCCGGACGGGGATGCCGAACTCCTCCAGCTGGGCCGCAGGGCCGATGCCGGAGAGCATCAGCAGTTTGGGCGAATCGATGGCACCGGTGGACACCACTACCTCGGCCCGGGCGGTGAGCTGGTGGGTCTTGGCGAAGGCGTTGTCCACCACGGCCACGCCGGTGCAGCGGTTGGCGTCGTCGAACGTGAGCTCCTTGGCGCGCAGGCCGGTCAGGAGGGTGAAGTTCTTCCGGTCCATGATGGGGTGGATGTAGGACACCGAGCTGGAGGACCGGGTGCCGTCGGCGCGGCGGTTGATCTGGAAGAAGCCGGCACCTTTGATCACCGTGTCGCCGGTGTTGAAGTGCGCCTTGGGGATTCCTGCCTGTTCGCAGGCTTCCAGCATGGCCCGGCCCGTGGGGTCCGACGCCGGGACGTTCATCAGGTGCACCGGTCCGGAGTCGCCGTGGTGCGGTGCGTCCGGGCCGGCGTCCTCATTGGTTTCCAGCTGCTTGTACAGCCGGTAAGCCAGGTCCGAGGTCCAGCCGGTGGCGCCGAACTTCTGCTCCCACTCGTCAATGTCCTCGCGCGGCGCCCAGAAGGCGATGCAGGAGTTGTGGCTGGAGCAGCCGCCCATCACCTTGGCCCGGGCGTGGCGCATGAAGGAGTTGCCGTTTTCCTGCTCTTCGATGGGGTAGTCCCAGTCGTAGCCGGATTCCAGCAGTTCCATCCAGCGGTCCAGTTGCAGGATCTCGGGGAGGTCCCGGTCGTCCGGACCGGCTTCCACCAGGGCAACTTCCAGCGAGGGGTCTTCGCTGAGGCGGGAAGCCACTGCAGCGCCCGCCGAGCCGCCGCCGATCACGATGTAGTCGAAGTCCGTCTTTGCTGCTGCGCTCATTATCAGTTCCTCCCTGCAGGTGCGGCGGCGTGGTCCGCGAACCAGCCGGTGACCTGCGGATCGATGTTCTGGTAGACGTGCTTGGCTTCCTGGTACTCGGCCAGGCCGGTGGGGCCCAGTTCACGGCCGACGCCGGACTGCCCGAAGCCGCCCCATTCCGCCTGTGGCAGGTAGGGGTGGAAATCGTTGATCCAGATGGTGCCGTGGCGGAGGGCACGGGCCACCCGCTGGGATTTGCCGGCGTCCTGTGACCAGACAGCCCCGGCCAGGCCGTAGTGGGTGTCGTTGCCGAGCTTCACGGCCTCGGCCTCGCTGGTGAAGGTTTCCACCGTCACCACGGGCCCGAACGCCTCGTCCACCAGGACCGACATTCCGCTGGTGACCTGGTCCAGGACGGTGGGCAGGTAGTAGAAGCCCTTTTCCAGGTCCCCGGTTCCCCACGCGCCGCCGCAGCGCAGGCGGGCGCCCTCCGCAACGCCCTTGTCCACGTAGGCGGTGACCTTGTCCCGGTGGGCTGCTGAAATCAGCGGGCCGGCCTCGGCGTCGGGGTCGAACGGGCCGCCCAGGCGGATCTGGCCTGCCCGGCGCACCAGCTCATCCACGAACTTCTCCGCAATGGATTCCTCCACGATCAGGCGGGCACCCGCGGAGCAGACCTGGCCGGAGTGAACGAACGCCGCGTTGAGGGCGTTGTCCAGGGCAGCGTCGAAATCAGCGTCCGCGAAGACGATGTTGGGGTTCTTGCCGCCCAGTTCCAGGGCAACCTTCTTGACCGAGGCGGCTGCCGAGGCCGCAATCACCTTGCCTGTTTCCAGGCCGCCGGTGAAGGACACCAGGTCCACGTCGGGGTGGCTGGACAGGACGGAGCCCACGGTTTTGCCGTCGCCAAGGACCAGGTTAGCGACGCCGTCGGGCAGTCCCAGCTCCTGGAGGACTTCCATCATGAGGATGGACGTGTGCGGCGTCAGTTCGCTGGGCTTGAGGACGAAGCTGCAGCCGCCCGCCAGCGCCGGGGCGATCTTCCACGCCGCCTGCAGCAGCGGGTAGTTCCACGGCGCGATCAGGGAGCAGACGCCCACGGGCTCGTACTCGATGCGGCTGACCACCGTGGGGCTGCCGGCATCCACCAGGCGGCCGGATTCCTGCCCGGCGAGCTTGCCGAAGTATTCGAAGCAGTTGGCGATGTCGTCCATGTCGATGTCGCTTTCCACCAGGCGCTTGCCCGTGTCCAGCGTTTCGGCGCGGGCAAACTCGTCCTTGCGGTCGCGCAGCCGGGCGGCCACTTTGAGCAGGAAAGAGCCGCGCTCCAGCGGAGACCTCGCGGACCACTCGCCGGCGTCGAAGGCAGCACGTGCGGCCAGCACCGCGCGGCCGGCGTCGTCAGCCGTCCCCTCAGCAACGGTGCCCACCAGCTCGCCGTCCGCCGGGCAGTGAATGTCCCGCGTGCCGCCGTCGGACGCTCCGGTCCAAGTGCCGCCGATGAATAGCGTCGAAGCGCTCATTTCGTTTCCTCCTGCATGTCGAAATCGGATTCCCAATTGTCTTTAGCCACCTGGTCCTCGACCAGGACGGTGTTTCCGGGTGCTGCACGGTTCAGGTGCAGGAATTCAAGGTGCTGCTCGTAGTGGTCCAGGACATCGGTGATGACCTGCTCGCGGGTGTATCCCATGAGGTCGTAACCGTGGCTGCCCTCCTGGGAGAACACCTCCATCCGGTAGTAACGGTCCTCCGGATCAGCGCGGCGGGTGGCGTAGCTGGGCGTCTCGTACTGGACCGGGTAGATCTGGTACTTGAACGCCCGTTCCTCCCCCATGGCCAGCTGCAGGTCGATGCTCTGGATGCCGCAGGCCTCCACCGTGGCTACGGTCAGCGACGTCTCGGCGCCCTGGGACTTGAGCTCCGCCTCGACGTCCTTCAACGCCGGCAGGGCCACGGTTTCGGCAAAGCGGGTTGTCTGCTTGCGGCCCGGGTAGCTCATGGCCCGGCTTAGCCGCTGCCGCCAGGTCCGTCCGCCGCGCTGGTCCAGGGACCTTCCGGTGATGATGCCGGGCAGGCTGGCGCGGTAGCTGTCGTTGAGCGAGTTCTCCACCCGCAGCGCCTTGTAGAGCCCCAGCATGATCAGCACCAGCAGCAGCGAGAGCGGCAGGCCCATGATGATGGTGGCGTTTTGCAGCGTGGGAACGCCGCCCACCGTCAGCATGGCCAGGGTCAGCAGGCCGGTGGCCACCGCCCAGAAGACGCGCATCCACTCGGGGCCGTCGGAATCGGCGTCCTTGAGGTGCGAGGTGAAGTTGGACATCACCAGGGCGCCGGAATCAGCCGAGGTCACGTAGAAGAGCAACCCGGTGAAAGTGGCGACTGCGGCGGTGACGGGTACGGCGGGGAACTGTTCCAGCAGGCTGTAGAAGCCGCGTTCCGGGTGGCTCATGGCCGCCTCGCCGAACGCCGCGTTGCCGTTCATGATCAGGTCAAGGCTGGAGTTCCCGAAGATGGAGATCCACAGCACGATGAAGATGAAGGGCACGGTCATGGTGCCCAGGACGAACTGCCTGATGGTGCGGCCGCGGGAAATGCGGGCCAGGAACAGGCCGACGAACGGCGCCCAGGCGATCCACCAGGCCCAGAAGAACAGGGTCCAGGCGTTCATCCAGTCCGTGGGACGGTCATAGGCGAACGTATCCAGGGTCATGGCGGGGAACCGGCTCATGACGTCGCCGATGTTCTGGGCGATCCCGTCCAGCAGGAAGCTGGTCTTGCCGGTCACCAGGACGAAGAGCATCAGGGCAACGGCCAGGATCACGTTCAGTTCGGAAAGCCGCCGGATCCCCTTCTCGACGCCGGAAACCACGGACACGGTGGCCATCACCACGGACAGGACGATCAGGCCGATCTGCACGGCCAGGTTCTCGGGAATGCCGAACATGAAGTTCAGCCCGTAGTTGAGCTGGACGACGCCGATGCCCAGTGAGGTGGCGATCCCGAAGATGGTGCCAAGGAGCGCCGCGATGTCCACCGCGTGCCCCACCGGCCCCTCGATCTTCTTGCCGAAGATGGGGTAAAGGGCCGAGCGGATGCTCAGCGGCAGGTTGTGCCGGTAGGAGAAGTAGCCCAGCGCGAGCCCCATGAGGGCGTACAGCGCCCAGCCGGTGATGCCGTAGTGGAACAGCGTCCACACCAGGGCCTGGCGGGCGGCCTCCGCGGTTCCTCCCTCGCCCTGCGGCGGGGCCAGGTACTGGCTTACCGGTTCGGAGACGGAGAAGAACATCAGGTCGATGCCGATGCCGGCGGCAAAGAGCATGGCCGCCCAGGTGAACATGCCGAACTGTGGTTTGGAGTGGTCCGGCCCGAGCTTGGTCTTTCCCACCCGGGACAGGGCGGCCACCAGGACGAAAATGACCACGGCGGTGACGATCATGAAGTAGTACCAGCCCATATTGGTGGACACCCAGCCCACCATGGCCCCGATGACCGCCTCCGCGTTGTCCTTGGCCATGATGGCCCACAGGGCAATAGCCACCACGCCGGTGGCGGAGCCCAGGAAGACTGTCTTGTTGACCCGGGTTTTGGCCGCCGGGCCGGCGCTGTGGTTGGTGTTTCCGCCGTGCGCGGGCGGCTTTCGTTCTTCTTTCTCAGGACCCGTGGTGTCCACGGGCGGTACTGCATTCTGGCTCATCAGATCCCGTTCCAGTTTTGAGGCTGCGGTCCAGACGCCGGGCGTACGGTGCCGCTGAGGGCACACCGAATGAAGATCAGGCCGGGCGTCGCATTGAGTCTGGCTTGGCTTTCGACGCTATCAACGGGTGCCCGGAAGGGCAGACTTTTATGAATCCGGTCACGGCTGGCCGTGATGCGGCCAACGGCCGAAATTGCGCGGATGCACCCGGGTTCGCAAGGAAGAAAGCGGTCCCCGCGCTGGTTGCAGCAGTAAGGTTGGCTGGATCGGCCCTACTCCCACAAGCCAAGGAGCACCATGCCCGCCATTGTCCACTTTGAGGTCCGGATCGATCCCGCACGCCGGGACGAGGCCGCGAAGTATCTGGCCGAAACACTCACCGCCACCCGCGCCTGGCCGGGCAACCAGGGCATCGAGGCGCTGGTGGACGACGCCGATCCCTGCCATATCCTGGTGGTGGAAACCTGGGCCACCCCGCAGGACCACGACGACTACGCAGCCTGGCGCACTACCCCGGAGGGCAAGAGCTCCCTGGGCGAGATCCTGGCCGCGCCGCCGTCCAAGCAGGTCTACTCGGAAACCCTGCCGCTGGGGCTGTAGCGCCTGCAGGACTGCTGCTGGCCCGGCAGCAGTCCTGCAAGGCAGCACGGATGCCGGAGACCGGGCACCCGGCGTCCCTAGACTGAAGCCTATGGACTCACTTCTGTACGACCTGCCGGCACTGACCATCCGCAGCATCTCCGTCAGCGAGATGGACAACAACGTGTACCTGCTGACGGCGAAGGCAAGCGGCGCACAACTGCTGATTGACGCCGCCGACGACCTCCCGGCCATCCGGCAACTGATAGCGGACGGCGCTGCGGACACCAAGGCCGGGCCGCGCCTCGCCCTCATCGCCACCACGCACCAGCACTGGGACCACGTGAGGGCGCTGAAGGAACTCGTGGAAGCTACGGGGGCGCGCACCGCCGCGGGAACGGACGACGCCGAGGCGCTGCCCGTTCCGGTGGATGTCCGCCTCAGCCACGGCGACGTGGGTAACTTCGACGGGTTCAACGTGACGGCAGTGCACCTGCGCGGCCACACCCCGGGCTCGATCGCGTTTGTCTACGAGGACCCTGAAGGGCCGGCGCACATCTTCTCCGGCGACTCACTTTTCCCGGGCGGCGTGGGTAACACCCAGAAGGACCCGGAACGGTTCGCCCAACTCCTGGACGACGTGGCGGAGCGGCTGTTCAACGCCTACCCGGACACCGCCGTCGTCCATCCCGGCCATGGCAAGCCCACCACCCTGGGCGCCGAACGGCCGCACCTGGAGGAATGGCGCGCCCGCGGCTGGTAAAACAAAAAGCGGTGGTTGAGCTTGTCGAAACCGGGTTTCGACAAGCTCAACCACCGCCGTAGTTCTAAGGCTAGGGGGGATTAGCGGCCGCGGCGCTCGTTCGACGCAGGCGCGGAAGCGCGGCGGGGACCGCTGCGCGCGGGACGGCCGGAACCGTTGCCCGAGCCGCCATTGCCGGCGCTGTACGAGCCACCCGAGGTGCCACCGGTGTTGGAGGACCAGACTGCCTTGGAACCGCCGCTGGCTGCTCCGGCGGAACGCTGGCCACGGCCACCGGACGCACCGGCTGCAGCACGCTGGCCGGTTGCCGGACGTCCGCTGCGCTGCCCGCCGCCCGAAGCGGGACGGCCGGATCCGCCGCGGGGTGCCTCGCTGCGGGTAATGCGTGAATCGGTGCGGCCCTCCGAAGAGCGTCCGTCCGAACCGCGGCCGGACGCTGCGCGGCCGCCTGCTGCGGGGACGTCGTTGCGGTGGGTGCTGGCGGTGCCACGGCCGCGGGCATTGCGCCGGGCAGCTGCTGCCGCCACGGAGCGGTCCTCGTTCTGCTCCCGCACGGCGTCGACGGCGGCGCGGGCCTCGGTGCGGCCTTCGAAGGCAGCAGCGCGGCGCTGGGCACGCGGGACGTCGGTGCGGGCGGGTTCGGCGGAGACCTTGCCCCGGCCGCCACGGCCGCCACGGCCACCGGCCGACGGAGACGCCTGGCGGCGGGCGCGCTTGCGCTCAGCGTTGGCGCCGGTGGAGGTTCCGCCGCCCTGCTGCGCAGCCTTCTTGGCCAGCAGCGCAGCGCGGGTACGCGGATCGATCTTGTCAGCCATTTCGCCCACCAGTTCGGCGACCAGCGGGGAGTTCGCGGTGACGCGCTCGAAGCTGACCTCCACGCCGGCAGCCTTCATCAGCTTCTTCACGTCGGACTGCTGTTCCGGCAGGGTCAGCGTGACAACGGTGCCGTCGGAACCGGCGCGGGCGGTACGGCCAGAGCGGTGCAGGTACGCCTTGTGCTCGGTGGGCGGGTCAACGTGGATGACCAGTTCGACGTCGTCCACGTGCACACCGCGGGCGGCGACGTCGGTGGCCACCAGGACACGGACGTCACCGTTGGAGAATTCGGCCAGGTTGCGGTCACGGGCGTTCTGCGAGAGGTTGCCGTGCAGGTCGACGGCGGGGATCCCGGCATCGGTGAGGGTCTTGGCCAGCTTGCGGGCGTGGTGCTTGGTCCGCATGAAGAGGACGCGGCGGCCGGCGCCGGAGGCGAGCTCCACGATCAGCTGCTTCTTTGACGGTCTGGTCGTTGACCACCAGCACGTGGTGTTCCATGGTGGTCACCGCGGCCTGCGGGTCGTCCACGGAGTGGGTCAGCGGGTTGGACAGGTAGCGCTGGACGATCTTGTCCACGCCGTTGTCCAGGGTGGCGGAGAAGAGCAGGCGCTGGCCCTGGCTGGGGGTCATGTCCATGAGCTTCTTGACCACGGGCAGGAAGCCGAGGTCCGCCATGTGGTCTGCCTCGTCGAGGACGGTGATTTCCACGGCTTCGAGGGTGAGGATGCGCTGGCGGATCAGGTCCTCCAGGCGGCCGGGGCAGGCGATGACGATGTCGACGCCGGCGCGCAGCGCCTTCTCCTGGCGGGCCTGGGAGATGCCGCCGTAGATCACGGTGGTGTTCAGGCCGGCGGCCTTGGCCAGCGGCTCGATGGTGGCGTTGATCTGGGTGGCCAGTTCACGGGTAGGTGCCAGCACCAGGCCCATGGGGCGGCCGGGCTTGCGGAAGTGCTTGGCTTCCCGCTCAGCGAGTCTTGCTACAAGCGGGATAGCGAAAGCGATGGTTTTACCGGAGCCGGTCCGGCCGCGGCCCAGGACGTCACGTCCGGAGAGGGTATCCGGAAGGGTCTTGACCTGGATAGGGAACGGCTCAACAATTCCCTGTGCGGTAAGGGTGTCTGCAAGCGCCTTGGGAGTTCCGAGGGCAGCGAAAGTAGTCATGTATTTATACGGTCTTTCAGGCGGTATCCAGGCGGATATCGGCCCCCGGCGCCGGTTGGACCAGGGGTTCGCCGAAGAAAAGTCAGGTGATCAACCGTTCTGCTGCATAAAGGGGCAGCCAGCCGGGACCAAATGGAACGCGTTCATCGACGCAGGATGTGCCTCTCACATGAAAAAAGCCCTGTCCCTAAATGAAGGGTTACCAGGGCATCACTGCACATCAAGTTCCACCATCGTAGCATCCCTGCCCCGTCGACGTATAAGTGGCGGCCTCCGGGGCCGCTTCAGGGCGTTGCCCTGGCGGGTGGCACAAGGCAGGGTTGAGGCATGAGCGAACATGCGGCGCACCACCATGACACGCACGACGACGGCGCCCCCACCGGCGGACACGGCACCAGCGCGGACCACCACAGTGCTGACGGCACCAGCGCGGCCCATAACGGAACTGAAGGTGCCAGGGCTGCCATCGATCCGGCCGCGGCCTGGGACGAGCGGTACCGCACCAAGACGCAGCTCTGGAGCGGAAACCCGAACCCCCAGCTGGTCCGCGAGGCCGGCGGCCTGAAGCCGGGACATGCGCTGGAACTGGGCTGCGGCGAAGGTGCCGACGCCATCTGGCTGGCCCATCACGGCTGGACGGTCACCGCCGTCGACGTCTCAGCGGTTGCCCTGGAACGGGCGCAGTCCCACGAAAAAGCCGTGTTCGCGCGCGAAAGCGTGCAGGCTGCAGAGGCTGTGCCGGCCAGCCGCATCACGTGGCAGCAGGCCGACCTGGAGCAGTGGCAGCCTGAGGGCGCCTTCGATTTGGTGACCTCACAGTTCCTGCACTCCGAGGAACTCGACTGGCGGCTTCCGCTCCGGACCGCAGCAGCAGCCGTCAAGCCCGGCGGGACGCTCCTGGTGGTTGGGCACCACCCGGACCGGCTGCCGCCGTGGGGCGGCGGGCACCACCACGGGGACATGTTCTACAAGGGCGAGGACCTGGTCCGGGAACTGTCGTTGGAGGGCCCGGGCTGGCAGGTGGAAGTGCTGACCAGCCGGGAGCGCCCGGTCACGGGGCCGGAGGGCCAGCAGGCCACTATCGCTGACGTCGTGCTGCGGGCCACCCGGCTCCCCTGACCGGCAGGGTCAGCCCGCGCGGGAGGTGACCCGCGGTGCCACCACAGCCGCGGCGACGCCCACCAGCGCAGCGAAGGTGAAGACGCCGGCGAAGGAGGCCGCCGTCGTCGTGAACGCCGTGAAGACGATGCCCGTGGTGGCCAGGGCCAGCGCCCCGCCGAGGGAGTCGGAAATGGACATGGCCGAGGAGTTGAAGCCTTCGTTGTCCTTCGTGGACAGTGCCAGGGTCATCACGCTGAGCCGCGGATAAAGCAGGCCCATGCCGCCGCCCGCGAAGATCCAACCCACGATGGCGACGGCGGCGGGCCAGTGCAGCGCGGTGGTGGCCAGAGCGAGGATCACCGCGCCGAGGACCATGAATGCCCCGGCGCTGACCGCGCCGGGGTTGGACAGCCGGTCGCCCAGCCGGCCCTGCACCGCCGCGGCTGCCGCCCAGGCGAGCGCGCCACCGGTGAGGGTGAGGCCGGCGAAGGTGGGCGGGAAGCCATACTGCTCGATCAGCAGGTACGGCAGGTAGACCTCGGCGCCGAAGAACGAGGCTGAAGCGAGTCCGCGGGCCAGGATGACGCTCGGCAGCCCGCGGCGGGCGAGGAGGGTGCCGCGGGGAACCAGTGGCCGGGCGGCGGCAAGGGCAAGCGCGACGGCGGCGACGGCCAGGACCGCGGTGGCAGCCGGAAAGCCCTGGATACGGACCTCGGCGGACAGGTTCAGCCCCAGCACCGCGACTGCGGCGAGCGCCGCCCAGCCCAGCCGGCCGATGGCCCAGGGCGTTGCAGCTGCCGCCGCTCCCGGCCGGTCCATCCCCTTCAGCACCGGGGCGATCATGAGCAAGGCCGGAATGACGAGGCCCACCACGCCGAGGAAGACCCAGTGCCAGCTGAAGACCTGCGCCACGATGCCGGCGGCAAACGGTCCCACGAGCGACGGGATCACCCAAGCGGCGGAGAACGCCGCGAAGATCTTCGGGTGGAGCGTGCCAGGAAAAATCCGCGCCACCAGGACGTAGAGCGCCACTGTCAGGGCGCCGCCGCCGAGGCCCTGGACCAGCCTTCCGGCCACGAGCATCGGCATGGACGCGGCGGTGCCCGCGATCAGGAGGCCGGCCACGAACAGAGCCACAGAGGCGTAGAGGGGGACGGTGGGGCCGCGGCGGTCGGACCAGTTGCCGGCGGCCACATTGCCGATCACCCCCGCGGCCAGGGGGCCGGCGAAGGCGAGGGCGTAGAGGCTTGCACCGTCCAGTTCGCGGCTGACCAGCGGCATGATGGTGGTGACCGCCAGCGATTCGAAGGCAGCAAGGAACACCAGCGCGCAGGTCCCCACAGTGACCCACAGGTAGGGCCGCTGGAGGATGCCGGCCGTGGGCTCCGTGGCGGGGAGGGTGGAGCGGCCCACTGTCCCCTACCCCACGTACCGGCTGCGGCCGGCGCGGCAGCCAAAGACGGCGGCCAGCAGCCCCACCGCGAGGAACAGGAAACCGGCGGCGGTAAAGGACCCCGTCCCCTGGTGCAGTTGCCCCACCATCAGGGTCCCGGTGGAGCCCAGGCCGTACCCGACGCCCTGCATCATGCCCGACAGGTGCGCGGCAGTGTGCCCGTCGCGGGTGCGGAGCATGATCAGGGTGAGGGCCACAGCGGTAAGGCTGCCCTGCCCCAGCCCCAGCAGGCCTGCCCACACCCAGACCAGTTCCAGGGGCCCGAAGATGCTCAGCGCGAAGCCGCCGCCGGTCATCAGGGCAACAACGGTATTGATGGCACGCTGGTCCCGGAACCTCGCCGCCAGCGCGGGGGCGAACAGCGAACCCAGCATCTGCAGCACGATGCTCACCGAGACGATCAGCCCGGCAGTGGCGCCGTCCACGCCGCGTTCCCGCAGGATGGGGGCCAGCCAGGCGAAGACGCTGAAAGACATCATGGCCTGCAGCACCATGAAGATGGTGACCTGCCAGGCCACCGCGGAACGCCAAACGTTCACGCCGTCCCTGACAGCCTGGTGCCGGGCAGGGTGCTGGCGCAGGGCCACCGGGAGGAACAGGAGAAGGACGACGGCGGCCGGCAGCGCCCAGAACCACAGCGCCGCGGTCCACTCCCCTGCTGCCGCGTAGACCGGGTAGGTGAAGCCGGCCCCCAGCGCGGCCGAGGCACAGATGGCCGTGGTGTACAGGCCGCCCATCAGGCCCAGCCGGTGCGGGAAGTCGCGTTTGACCAGGCCGGGGAGCAGGACGTTGCACAGGGCGATGGCCGCACCGCAGGCCGCAGTTCCGGCGAGGAGGCCGGGCAGGTGGCCGCCGGGAAGTCCGGGGTCGGCCGGGCGCAGCAGGAGCCCCGCGGTCAGCACGGCCATGGCACCGAGCAGCACGCGTTCGGCGCCGAACCTCCGCGCCAGCACCGGGGCCAGCGGCGCGAACACCCCCAGCAGGGTGACCGGCACCGTCGTCAGCACCACGATGGCCCACCCGGGCAACGACGCCTGCGCCGTGATCTCGGGAAGTACCGCAGAGAAACTG
This sequence comes from Pseudarthrobacter sp. SL88, assembly GCF_026672455.1. Lineage (NCBI taxonomy): Bacteria > Bacillati > Actinomycetota > Actinomycetes > Micrococcales > Micrococcaceae > Pseudarthrobacter > Pseudarthrobacter sp. SL88. Next base: position 224,679 of record NZ_JAPPRD010000001.1, on the reverse strand, counting down.
GAGAAGACGGTCCGGAGGTTCAGCCCGATCAGCACCAGGCACAGTCCCAGGTAGGCCAGTTGCCGGCGGTTCCCCACCCGGGTGGGTCCGGGGGCGGGCGCCTCATCAGCCTCGGCGTCGATGAGGCCGATGGAATCCTTGGGTGGCGCGGGGTCCTTCGCCGCCTTCAGGCCAGGTTTCTTTGCCCCGGCATTCGTTGCTTCGGTCACCCGCCCATTCTTGCAGCACCGGCCCTGGCGGATCCCCGCCAGGCTCCGGCAACTTGCCGCGGCCACCCCGCACCCGGAGGTTATCCACATACGGGAGCCGATGGCTTATGGACCGGCCGGCGCTTTCCTAGTTTGGAGACGCGGACCAGTGCCAAACGAAGTCCTCAACCCGTCCACTGCCCTACCCGTCCATTGCCCAACTACCGGCCAATCCGGCCCAGCAGGGAGAACATGAGCGCGCAGCCCTTTCAAGAGTCCATTCCGCCCGTCCCCGGACAGTCGGTTTCCGCCAAGGCCATCGCCAGCCTGGTGCTGTCCATCGTGGCACCGGCCACACTCTACATTTCCAGTCCCTTGGCGTTTATCGCCGTGCTGATGACCTACCCGGATGAAGGCCCGTCGCACGCGCCCTGGGTGGCGCCGTTGGTCTTCCTGAGCCTGCCACTGGCCTGCTGGCTCGTGTCCGTCCCATTGGCTGTATCCGTCATCAGGAAGTCCACAGGCCGATCGGGCGGTTGGGGGCTGGCGGTGGCATCACTCTGGGTGTCCGGCGTCCTCTCCGTGATCGCCCTGGTCCTCTCGCTGAGGTATGTGCCCATGCTGTTCTACTGATCCCGCAGGGTCCATCCGGGTTCGCGAGTCCATCCTGCGGGCTCCGATGGGGCCGGGCGGCAGCAGCTGTGCAGCGGGCGGCGGGGCCGGCCAAGCAGGGCCGGGGGGCGGCGGGCGTTGCCTGCCGGTATTCTGGAAGGGATGAGCGATTCCCCCGAAAACCCCCAGCAGCCGCATGTCCCGAGGCCGGTGACGCCCGGAACGCAGGCGTCCTTCGGCACCTACGGTGGCCGGCCGGTCAGCTTCGTGCGCCGCGGCACCCGTCTCCAGGGCCGGCGCCAGACCGCCTGGGAGGAGCACGCAGAACGGTGGGCCGTCGACGTCCCCCGGCACGTCGCCAACACGTCGGTCCACCCGGATTACACGTTCGACGCCGAGGCGGAGTTTGGCCGCAAGGCGCCGCTGGTGGTGGAAATCGGCTCGGGCCTGGGCGATGCCATCTGCCACGCCGCCGAACAGAACCCGGACACGGACTTCCTGGCTGTTGAGGTCTACACGCCCGGCCTGGCCAACACCATCATCAAGATCAACGGCCGGGGCCTCACCAACGTCCGCGTGGTGGAGGCCAACGCCCCCGAGGTGCTGGCCACCATGCTGCCCGAAGGCTCCGTCGATGAACTCTGGGTCTTCTTCCCGGACCCCTGGCACAAGTCCCGGCACCACAAGCGCCGGCTCATCCAGCCGGAGTTCGCCGGGCTGGCATCCCGTGCACTGAAGCCCGGCGGACTGTTCCGGATTGCCACTGACTGGTCCAACTACGCCATCCACGTCCGCGATGTGATGGCAGGGTCCGCCGACTTCGAGAACCTGCACACCGGCGAGCGCCGCGGACCGGAGAGTCCGCTGACGCAGGTGTGGCAGTCCGGCGTCGAATCAGTGGTGGGCGGCGCCCCTGTCCGAGAGGGCCGCGCGCCGGTCAGTACCGGGCACACCGGCCCCAACGAGGGCGTGGACGAGACCGGCGGCTGGGCTCCCCGGTTCGAAGGCAGGATCAGGACCAGCTTCGAGGCGAAAGCCCACGAAGCCGGCCGGTTGATCTTCGATCTTTGCTACCGCAGGCGCCAGGCCTGACAGCCGGGGGCTGGAACCAAGCCGGCAGAAGGATTCAGCTGACGCTGATGGCGGCGACGACGTCTTTGAGCAGGTCCAGGCGGGGCTCCGCTTCGGGGCTGGTGTAGGGCCAGATCACCACGACGCCGATGAACCGGCCGTCTTCCAGCACGCCTACCGTCGCGGCTACTTTGGGTGACCCCTGGGCGTCGCTGTAGCCCGCCACCACGGCGTACGCTGACTTGCCGGGCAGGCCGAGCTCGCCTTCAGCCAGCAGTGTGCCGCCGCGCTCCTCCAGGTAGAACCCAGCCATCAGGTGCGCCCAGCCCGTGGCCTGCGGCGCGTCCTGCACCGAGTTGTCGTCCTTGATGACTGTGACCAGGACTCCGCCCAGCAGGCCGTACTGCTCGGTGTTGGGACCGGCGCTGGAATCATCCAGGACCTGGGTGTACTCAGGAAAGTCTGCGGTAAACCCCAGCGGGGATTCGATGTGCACTGACATGGGTTCAGAGCCTCTCGAGCTTGGTGTCGTTGGGGACCTTATAGTACGTGGACACGTTGGTGGTGGCAGAACTCTCGGTCTTGACCTCCACCTCGCCCAGCTTCACGTCGAAGCCGGCCTCGTTGGATGCTGTCACCACACTGTTGACCTGGACGGTGGCCGAGCCGGCCTCGTACAGCTTGGCGGCGTCTTGCGCTGCTCCGTAGTCGTTGCCCAGGGCGACGTTGCGCAGGTAGCTGTCCACCACGGCGCGGTTCTCAGGGGTGTAGTCCACGTTGATCTTCACGGTGCCCTGCGTTCCCGCGGACACGGAGGATTCCACCTTGGCAGCCTTCACGTCGGTGCCCTCGGTAACGCCCTGCGCTACGGTGCCTTCCATCGAGACTGTCACGGAATCGATGTTGTTGCCCTTGTCCATGTTGACCTGCAGGCCGCCCTTGCCGGAAGCCTCGAACGTCCGTCCGTCCAGATTGAGTTTGCCCTGGGCTGACACTTCGCCGCTGGCGGTCGCCGTGCCGTCCGTGAGGTTCCGTTCGTAGGAGAGGTCCAGCTTGGCTGAACCGGAGGCCGCCCCGCTCTCGCCCTCTGCCTCGAGGGACAGCGTGCCCTTGGCCTTGTCCGTCTGGCCGGTTGAGCCGTTGTCTCCGGCGGCATCGTTGATGGTGTCCAGGACGTAGCCGGGCGGGTTGCCGGCAACGTCCTTGATGTCGCCGATGCTGTCCGGCGGCAGGTCCTTGTACATCTGGGCCCGCGCCGCCATGGCTTCCTCCACGCTGCCGAACGTGTACTCCCGCGAGACTTCGCCGCTCAGGGTGACGCCGGCCGTGCCCGAGGTGTCATTGACGCCCAGGCCCATGTTTCCGTAGACCTTCATGGTGGCGGAACCGTCCGCGTTCTCCACCACCTCGGTGCCCACTTCGGCGCCGCCGTGCACCCAGGCGACACGTGCCTCGATGGAGGCCTTGCCGGTCTCCGTGTAGACCGGAATGTCCGCTTTGGCCAGTTCCTGCAGGTGCTCCTTGGCCTGCTGCTGCGCGGACTCGGGAATGCCACCGTCCATGCGCATGAGGTCCTTGGCGAAGGGGCCGTCCTCGCCTTCGCCCTCGATCAGGTACTTCCGGTCCGCCTCGGACAGGCCTGCCCACCACTTGGCCTGCTCTTCGGGGCTGGCGTCCAGCATCCGGTCCAGGCCGGACTCAAGTTCCTTGCGGTGTTCGGCGGCGGCCGCCGCTGCGGCGGCCTGTTCCTGCAGCCAGTCCCTCGCCTGCCCGGCCAGGGACTTGATCCGGTCCCAGGTGCCGCCCCCGCCGCCTCCGCCGGAGGAGTTGGAAGACTTCTCCTGCTCGTCCGCGTGCTTCATCAGGATCTTGGAGTTGGCCCGGAGGCTGGAGACCACCTTTTCCAGGTTGGGCCGGTGGCTGGAGCTCCAGTCCTGGCGGAAACGGGCGCCGTCGGCCCCTTTCCACGGTGCGGACTGGATCTGGCCCTGCAGCGAACCTGCGCGGCTGCTCAGCAGGGAGGCGGCCTGGTCCACTGCCTTGGCCAGCGCCCGCAGCTGGCTGACGTCAGCGCCGTAAAAAGTCATGGTGTTCCCCCGGGTGGTTCGCGGTGAGTGTGAATCGCTGAAGCTTATGGTTGCACAACCACCGGACCGGGGCGATGGGGATCCCTCCCCATCGCCCGGACCCGTGGCACGATTACCTTATGTGGGGCACGCATACCGGTGAACCACAGCGCCGCCGCCCGGCGCACGCACAAAGGAACTGCCATCAAAAGAGAACTCAAGCAGGCCGCCGATGCGGCTGAAGACGTCACCAACTCACGTGCACTGGAAGTGCTGGCCAGGGCGGGATTCGCGGCCAGCGGCATACTGCACCTCCTGGTGGGTGCCATAGCCATCCGCCTCGCCACCGGGGGAACCGGCAGCGCGGACTTCAGCGGAGCCGTGGCCGAGCTTGCCACCCAGCCTGCCGGACCGTTCCTGCTGTGGGCCAGCTTCGCCGCCTGCGCAGCCCTGGCCATCTGGCAGGCCAGCGATGCGATCTTCGACTACACACACCTTCCCGCAAAGCAGAAAGCCGCCAACAAGGCGAAGGCCGCAGCGCAGGCAGTGGTGTTCGCCGGCATGGCCCTGACGCTGATGTCCTTTGCCATGGGCACGGGATCCGATGGTGACAACCGAAAAGCCGCCAGCGACCTGACCTTCTCGCTGATGAAGGCTCCGGGCGGCGTCGCCCTCCTGGTACTGCTGGGAACCGCCATCGCCGTCACCGGCGTCGTGTACGCCATCCGCGGGCTGCGGAAATCCTTCGAAAAGCACCTGGTGTTGCCCAGCAATCCCACCGCCAGGACCGCTGTCACGGTGCTGGGCGTCGCCGGCTACGTGGCCAAGGGGACGGTGCTGTTGCTGACCGGGCTGCTGATCGCCATTGCCGCGTGGCAATCCCATCCGGAGCAGTCCACAGGCCTGGACGGCGGCCTGCGCGGCCTGCGGGACCAGCCCCTGGGGATCTATCTCCTGGCTGCGGTGGGGGCAGGGCTGATTTGCTACGGCGTGTTCATGATCGTGCGGGCCAAGATCGCACGGATGATCAAGTAGTCCCGCAGGACGTACCGGAGGTGGCCGGGCACGGGCGCCTCCAGTACGGTCCGGCGCGGCCGGAGTGCTGCCCGTGTCGCTAGGGTTGGACCATGCCCCAGGTACGCGCTGAACGCCATATCCGCACCGACCCGGAGACGGCCTTCGCCTTCTCCCAGACCACGGGTTCCTTCCGGTTGAAATGGGACCCGTTCATCTCCGCGCAGGGATTCCTGGACGGCGCAGCCCAGGCCGGCAAAGGAGTCAGGACCCGGACGCGGTCCCGCCTGGGCCTGGTGATGGTCAGCGAGTACGTCTCCTATGCGCCGCCCCGGAACGTGGGCATGACCATGGTGTCCGGCCCCTGGTTCTTCGAGAACTTCGGCGGGGGCTGGCGCTTCACGGTGGACGACGGCGGAACCCGGGCCGTCTGGAAGTACACCTTTTCCTGCCGTCCGGCGCTGCTGCGGCCGGTGATGGAAAAGATCGGCACCTGGCTGCTGGGCCGGGAGATCGAAAAGCGGATCGAGGCGTTCGCACGCGCTTGCGAGGACGCCGCCCTCCAGGCGGAGTTCCGGGAACTCCGCGGCCGCACCGCCTAGGGAACGGTGATGACGGCGACCGCCTGCTGCGTCCCGTCCCGCAGCTCCACACTGGAGATTTTGCCCAGCTGGATCGGCGTGGCGCCGGTGACCTTGACCCGGCCACTGGGCGTGGCCGTCCAGGCGCATGCGCGGTCCTCGCCGCCGTCGCGGTCCCTGACCCACAGCGAGAGAGTCCCGTCGGATGGCAGGCTGCTGCCGTTGACCGCCAGTTCCGTCCCCCAGGTCTTCCGGGCCAGGTCGATGCTGAACTGCAGCCCTCCCCCGGACTGCACCGAGTAGGTGGCGTCAGGCTGCGGCGCCCGCACCAGCAGCGGCCCCACGGCCAGGCCCACCCCAAGGCAGGCAGCGGCGGCGGCGCCCGCGAGCGCTGCCCACCGTCGTCGCGCTGTCCGGCGCCGGTGCGCCAGTTCGTGCAGCAGCCGCGACTCGGGTGCCTGGTCCGGGGCCGAACCGGAGAAGGCCGTGGGCACGGCGCCGGCCAGCCCGGTCACAAGCCCGGCCTCCTTTACACCGGCCTCGGTGGCACCGGGCTCGATGGCAGCGGGCTCGGTGGCAGCGGGCTCGGTGGCGCCGAGAACCGACGTGAGGGCCAGGGCGTCCGGCACGGGAAGGGCGTCAAGCAGCGCAGGGAGGGTCTCCAGCCCGGCGAGTTCGTCCCGGCAGGAGCGGCACTGCCGAAGGTGTGACTCGAACACCGCCCGGTCTCCGGCGTCGAGCCCGCCCAGCAGGTAGGCACCCAGGAGGTGGTGGGGGTCCTTGGTCATGGTTCCACCCCCATCTCATCCAGGATGGTCCGCAGGGCCCGCACCGCATAGTAGGCGCGGGACTTCACTGTGCCGCTGGGGATGTTGAGCTGGGCGGCGGCCTCGTTGACCGTGAAGCGGCGGTAGTGCAGGGCCACCAGGACATCCCGGTGCTCCTTGCTAAGGCGCAGGAGGGCTTCCTCGATCAGCACCCGGTTCAGCAGGCCGTCCACGCGCTCCATGACCCCGGCCTGGCGGGATGGCTCGCCCTCCAGCGTTTCGGCGGGGCGGCGCTGGGCGCGCCGGTAGTTGTCGATCATGATGTTCCTGGCCGTCCGGTAGAGGTAGCTGCGGATGCTGCCGTTGATGTCGGGCGCCTGCTGCCAGACCCGCAGCACGGTTTCCTGCACCACGTCCTCGGCCAGCTGCGGGTCCCGCGAGGCACTGAGCACGAACCGGCGCAGCGCCGTGCCGTGTTCAAGGTAGAGGGACTCCACCGCATCCTCGTCGAGCGGCATCCCATCCTCCTGCCCGCGTCCATCCGCTGTTTGTCCATTCAGACGCCGTTTCCGGGCAAATGGTTCAACCACACCGGCCTACCCTGTTTTGCCGCCGCCTTGAACCATTCTTCACCCGGAGGCGTCATACCGGTTAGCGTCCGGTGATCCCACACCGGGCACCAGCAAAGGAGCAACCATGAAATCCCGTTTGGGTACAGGTTTCGCCATTTTGGCCCTCACTGCTGCACTGGCCGCCTGCGGCGGAAGCAGCGGGACCGCACCGGCCTCCAGCCCGGCCGGAACGGCAAGCGCCCCGGCCACGTCCGCTGCGCCGTCCGCCACCTCCACCGGCACGTCAAGTGCCGCCGTCGACCTCAAGACGGCGTCCTCCAGTGCGGGCACCATCGTGGTGGACGCCAAGGGCATGAGCGTCTATTTCTTCACAAAGGACACCAAGGACTCCGGTACCAGCGCCTGTGCTGATGCCTGCCTGAAGGCGTGGCCGCCGCTGACCACCACGTCCGCCACACCGTCGGCCGACGGTGTGACCGGGAAGCTGGGCACCATCACCACCGCGGACGGCAAGCAGCAGGTAACGCTTGAGGGCATGCCGCTGTACTACTTCGCCAAGGACACCAAGCCCGGCGACGTCCTGGGCCAGGGCGTCAACAACGTCTGGTACCTGGCAGACCCATCCGGCAGCATGATCCAGACGGCCAGCGGCGCCGCCTATTAGGGGCGGCCTGCCGGGCCCTTATGCTCGTGGGCACAGGTCTCGTAGGCAAAGGTCCGCGGGTACAGGTTTTCGGGCACAAAGACGGGCTGCAGGCGCCTATTCGTGGGGGGCTGCCGGAAGCGTGGTGGGCAGCGGAAGCTGCGGCACTTCCGGCAGTGGCACCTGCGGCCGCTGGGGCAGCCTGTCCGTGACCTCGGTGGGGACGGCCGTGGGCAGCGACCCCGGCGCCGGTACGCCCGCAGGCTTGCCCGGTGTCACGGCCGGGGACGGGACGCCTTCCGGAACAGCGGGAGCGTCCGACGCCGGCGCCCCGGCAGGTGCCTCAGCCGGCACAGGAGCCGCGGGCACTGCGGCCGGGCTCGCCGGTGCAGCCGGGGCAGGCGCCGCCGGTTCCCCCGGTTGCGCCGGGGGTACGGGTGCCTGCCGTTGTCCGGCGGGCCCGGATCCCGTGACGAAGGAGGTCACTGCGTGGTTGAAGTGGGTGAACGAATCGCGGATGCCCTGATCGGACGCGGCAGCAACAGCACCGCCGGCGGTCAGGGTAACGCCCAAGGTCAGTGCGGTGAGGGCGGCCCGGCGCTTCGCCCGGCGCCGCGCGGCAAGCTCGTCACCGGGTGAGCCGGTTGTGCCAGCTGGAACATTGACAGGGGCAGCAGGGGAATCCGCTGCGGCGGGTTCAGCCGGGTCAGCAGGTGCTGCGCTGGTCTCGCCGGGCCCGGCGGCATGGGCGCCTCCGAGCAATGCCGCGACGGCGGCCGAGGGCTCGGGAACTTCGGTGCCCAGGGCGCGGAGCTGCAAAAGGGCGGGGCGGAGCTGGCCGTCGTCGTCCAGGTCTGCCTCGAGCAGCAGCTGGTCAACGAAACCTTCACTGCGGGATCCTGCGGTGTCACTCATGATTCGCCTGGTTTCTTTTGAGCGTCTGTGCCTTGAGGTTTTGGAGGGCCCTGCGCTGGAGCTGCTTGATGGCTCCGGTGCTTTTGCCCATGATGGCGGCCACCTGTTCGATGGACAGGTCCGCCACTATGCGGAGGGCCAGTACTTCCTGGTGTTCATCGGCCAGCCCTTCGAGCATGGCGGCCGCCCCTCCGGTGATTCCCGCCGCGTCCTCCTCCGCCGACGGGGACGTCCGGGCGTCGTCGTGGGGATCGTACGGCGTCAGGTGCGGCCTGCGCTCCAGCCGGCGGTAGTGGTCCACCATGCGGGCGTGCGCAATGGAGAAGATCAATGACTTTGCGCCCTGCAGGCCGCCCGTGAGGCTTTCGATCCTGGGGTAGAAGGCCAGGAAGACGTCCTGGGTCACGGCCTCGGGATCATCGACGCCGCGTGCTTTGAGGTAACCCTGGACCGGGCCGGCGAAGGACCGGTAGGCAGCAGCAAACAACACAGCGGGATCTGCTCCGGCCGTGTTCTCGAATTCTTCGGTTTCTGCTTGGGCCAAAGTGTCCAGCACCAGCGGCTCCTCCATTCCGGGACACGGCGTGCGCGCGCCTTTCCCGGTTCTATCTGCAGGCTGCCGGCGCGTTGCCCCGGCTGCGGCTTACCAGCCGAGGTGGACTGCGGGGGCAGGCGGCAAAGGCCGGTTCCCGCAGTCCACCCTAGCCAACTGCTGCTAGCGGGCGGAAACCGAAGGAACGTCCACGGTGTTGCCCGGGACGGCGGGAACTGCCGGCACAGCCGGAACCTTGGGAGCGTTGTCAACGCCGGGGACGGCCGGAACAGCAGGAACGGCCGGGAGGGTGGGAACGGCCGGGAGTTCCGGGCGGTGGGCATCGACGGCGGCGGAACCGTTGGCGGAGGCCGCGGCCTTCGCTGCGGCATCGGCGTCGGCCGCGATGTCGGCGCAGTAGCTGCCGATGTTGGCTTCGCCGTCGGCGGCGAGCTTCAGCGAGGAGAAGCCCTCGGAGGCGGTGTTCAGGCCACCGTGGGTGAAGGCGGTGCAAAGGCCGATTGCTGCGGCACCTGCGGCGTCCACGGCGGAGTTGGCGGCAACGGAGGCCGAGCCCTTGGCAGCGACGCTGTCCTCGCTGACCTTGGCATCGGCGTCAGCGGAAGCAGTTGCGTCCGCGGAGGTTGTGGCCTTCGCCGTTGAATCAGCGGCAGCCTCGACGTCTTCAGCATCAGTGCTGGCTGCGGCGCCGGCGGTGCCTTCAAGAGCGTCGGAAGCGGCGCTGGCTGCCAGCTTCGGGGCCGGAGCGCCGAAGAGTTCGTGGGCGGCCTGCTGGGCTTCGGTGGGGAGGACACCGGAAGCGGCGGCTGCGCCGGTTCCACCTACGGCCAGGGTGCCTGCTGCCAGGACTCCGGCGGCGACTTTACTGGTGGCAAGAACGGTGAACAAAGACATAAAACACTCCAAACCTTGGCGACTTGCGGGTCGGGGCCGGTGGGCCCATCACCCCCTACATCGCCGGGCAGTCCGGAAAGGTTACGGGTGCTGTGAAAGTTTTTCCGGCAGCCCGGTTTCCGGGGGACCACTCGGCGTGGCCGGAAAACGCGTCCCTAGGCTTCGACCAAACCGGCGTCTGCCTCTTCGAACTCCACGGCCGCCACGATCTCCTGCGTTTCGGGGTTGATCATGAAGGCTTCGTCGTCCTCCTCGACCATGAGGAAGTCGCCGTGGTCGGTACTGAAGTACCATGCGAGGGTCTTTTCGCCGTCGTGCACGTAGTTGGGGTCGCCCATGGTGATCCTGGCCAGCTCGTAGCCGGCAATGCTGCACAGTTCCCGGATGATGATTTCGAAATCGGGCGCGTCCTCCAGGGCTTCCTCGGCCGCCCTGGCCTGGCGCTCCGGCAGGTCCGGGATCTGGGCGGCGAGCTGCTGGATGTAGGGGCCCACCTCTTCGTCGTCGAGGACCAGCAGGTCCGCCTGACCGCGCAGCCACGCCGCGTTGAGGGCGGTGATGTTCTCCCGTTCCAGCAGTTCCTCGAACTCGCCGTCGAGCTCTTCCATGGCGAGGACCCCGGCCGGCACCTCGTCGTCGTCATCCAGCGGCCCGTCCAGGTAGTGCTCCGCGTCCTCGTCGGACAGGTCCCCGTAGGCTTCCACTGCGCGGTTGAACAGGTCCAGGTGGACCGTGGCGCCCATGCCGGCCATGCCCTCCCGGATGAGGGTGTCCGTCCCGGTACGGTCAACGGACATGAAGGCGTACTGCGCGAACCCGCCCTCCAGCGCCTGGGTGAGGTAGAAATCCACGTAGTAGCTGCGGACGGCAACAGGCGACATTTCGTCAGTGGCCAGGAGCGCCGTGTGCATGGCATCCACCACGCTGACGTTGGCCGCCACGGCTTCCTCATCACTTGCTTCGATGCTGCTGCTGGTCAGGACGACGGGCTGCTGGGTGGTGATCATGGAATCCCTCACTGCTGGCTGGTGCTGCGGACATTTTTCACGCTACGTCCGCAAAACTGCCGCCCCGTAGAGGGGGACATGAACGTCAGGCGAAGTTTTCATGGGAGGCCGGTGCCGGGGACCGCGGCACGGCCGGGCTGCCGGGCGAACTAAGATGGATCAGATAACCACCCGACGGACCCGGCCCTTCCGTGGGCTGCTGAAAGTAGCGCGCACCATGCCATCCCAACCGGACGAGAGTGCGGCACTGGCAATACAGACTCCCGCCATCAACGACCGCTCGCTCGCGGCCGGGCTTGCCTATGCCATGGGCAGCCGGGTCACCGGGATATCGTTCGACGCCGGCACCGGGCTCATGCTGGGCAAGGTCAGGGGAAGCGCGGACACACCGTATTCCACCACGGCCAAGCTGGTCCGCAAGGGCGGCGGGTGGAGCTGCACGGTGGGTGTGTGCAGCTGCCCGGTGCGGAAAGACTGCAAGCACGTTGCCGCCCTGCTGTTCGCGGCTGAGGACAACCCGGCCACAAGGGTCCAGCTGCTGGCCCCGTCAACGTCCACGCAGGTCTCGCACCAGCCCGGAGGGGCCGTGCTGTCCGATTGGGAGCAGGCCCTCAACCCCCTGATTGCCAAGCCTGGAACGGCAGCTGCCGGCAGCGGGGTGCCGCTGGCGCTGCAGTTCGAGGTTGAAGAACCCGCCCCGCACTTCTCCTACACCGGCCGGCGGAACCCGGTGCGCAGCGTCCGGCAGCTCAAGGCCCGGCCCGTGATCATGGGCGCCAAAGGCAAGTGGATCCGCGGCGACGTCTCCTGGAACACCCTGAACTACCTGAACTTCCGGCGGGAATCGAACCAGGAACACGTGGAGTGGCTGCAGGAATTCCTGGCTTCCCACTCGGCGGCGGCCAGCCGGATGCACAACGCCTCCGGGCTGTGGCTGGGGCTGAACTCCTACTCGGGGAAGAACCTGTGGAGCCTGCTGGCCGACGCCCGGAAGATCGGGCTTGTTCTGGTCAACTCGCGCGGCTCTGAACCCGTGCGGCTCGCCGAGGCGCCTGCAGCCGTCGCGCTTTCCCTCAGCCGGTACGGCACTCCGCTCGCGGAACCGGAACAGCCCGAGCCCGCCGCCCCGGGCAGCGGCGCGTCCGACGGCGGCCTGGAGTTGGCGCCCACCATCACCGTGGAGGGCGAAGAGATCGATCCGGCGGCCGCCGGGACCATCGGCCGGCCCGCGCACGGGATCTTCTTCACCACCGGGGAGGCGTCGTTGCCGGGCGTACCCGATCCGGACGGCGTCCTCACGCTGGCACCCCTGGAGGGCGGGCTCAGCGAGGAACTGCTGGCGTTCGTCACGGCCGGCAGCACGCTGCACATCCCGGCCAGGGATGAATCCAGGTTCCTCACCGGCTTCTACCCCAAGCTGAAGCAGACAGCGCGGGTCACGGCCCGGGACGAATCGGTGGAGCTGCCCACGCTGGCCGTTCCGTCGCTGTCCCTGCTGGCGAACTACGGCAACGACCACCGGGTCCGGCTGCACTGGGAATGGCATTACAAGAGTGGCAACCATGTGACGGCCCAGCCGTTGTGGCGGCACCCGGGCGACCAGGGCTACCGGGATGACACCGCGGAGTCCCGCATCCTGGAAGGCATCGGGCAGCCGTGGGAGGTTGTGGCCGCGCTGGGCGAGTCCTCCACCGGCGGCTGGGGCACCCCCCGGCTGGCGGCCTCGGCCGAGCTGAAGGGGCTGGACACCCTCGCCTTCACGGAGGAGGTGCTGCCGCGGCTGCGCGAAGCACGGGACGTGGACGTGGAGACGGCCGGAGATATCGCCGACTACCGCGAGGCTGAGGAAGCGCCGGTGGTGTCCATCTCCACCAAAGCCACCGAACAGCGCGACTGGTTCGACCTGGGCATCCAGATTTCGCTGGAGGGCCAGCCGGTGTCCTTCGCCGCCGTGTTCTCCGCCCTGGCTTCCGGGCAGACCAAGATGCTGCTGCCCAGCGGCGCGTACTTCTCCCTGGACCTGCCGGAACTGCACCAGCTGCGTGCCCTCATCGAAGAGGCCCGGTCGCTGCAGGACAACAAGGATGCGCCGCTGCAGATCAGCCGGTTCCAGGCGGGCCTCTGGGATGAGCTGGCGCAGCTGGGGATCGTGGACCAGCAGGCGGCCACGTGGCGCTCCGCGGTGGGTGGCCTCCTGGAGGGCGGCATGGACGGGCTGCCGTTGCCCGCTTCCCTGAACGCCGAGCTGCGCCCGTACCAGCTCGAAGGGTTCAACTGGCTCAGTTTTCTGTACAAGCACAGCCTGGGCGGAGTCCTCGCGGACGACATGGGCCTGGGCAAGACCGTGCAGGCGCTCGCCCTGATGTGCGCGGCGAAGGAACTCGCCGTTGAGGCGGCCGGGGCGGTTCCGGAAGATTCGGTTCCGGCGGATTCGGTTTCGGGGGCTGCGGTTCCGGAGGATTCGGCCGCGGCGGCTGGCGCTGGCTCGTCCGACGGCGGCACTGGCACCCCGGGTGCGCAGCCTGCGGACACCCGGCCTGCCGCCGTCGCGCCCTTCCTCGTGGTGGCACCCACCAGCGTGGTGGGCAACTGGGCGCTCGAAGCCGCGCGCTTCGCCCCGGGCCTCACCGTCCGCACCGTGGGCGAAACCTTTGCCAAGAGCGGGCAGGACGTGGCGGATTCCCTGGGCGGGGCCGACGTCGTGATTACCTCCTACGCGCTGTTCCGGATCGATTACGAGTCGTATGCCTCGCGCGAGTGGTCCGGGCTGGTGCTGGATGAGGCGCAGTTTGTAAAGAACCACCAGTCCAAGGCGTACCAGTGCGCCCGGAAGCTGCCGGCGGCGTTCAAGCTGGCCATCACCGGTACCCCGCTGGAGAACAACCTGATGGAGTTCTGGGCGCTGACGTCCATCGTGGCCCCCGGCCTGTTCTCCAGCCCCAAGCGCTTCGCGGAGTACTACCAGAAACCGGTGGAAAAGAACGGCGACAAGGGCCAGCTGGAGAAGCTGCGGCGCCGGGTCCGCCCACTGATGATGCGGCGCACCAAGGACCAGGTGATCAAGGACCTGCCGCCCAAGCAGGAACAGATCCTGGAAGTGGTACTGAACCCGCGGCACCAGAAGGTCTACCAGACGCACCTGCAGCGCGAGCGGCAGAAGATCCTGGGGCTGATCGAGGACGTCAACAAGAACAGGTTCACCATCTTCCAGTCGCTGACGCTGCTGCGGCAGCTGAGCCTGGACGTCTCGCTGGTGGACCCTGCTTTGTCCGCGGTCCGGTCGAGCAAGCTGGATGTGCTGTTCGAGCAGCTCGAGGACCTGGTGGCTGAGGGGCACCGGGCCCTGATCTTCAGCCAGTTCACCGGTTTCCTGGGGAAGGTCCGGGAGCGGCTGGACGAGGAGGAGATCGACTACTGCTACCTCGACGGCGGCACCCGGAACCGTGCCGACGTGGTCAGCGAATTCAAGAACGGCAGCGCACCGGTGTTCCTGATCTCGCTGAAGGCCGGCGGATTCGGGCTCAACCTCACCGAAGCCGACTACGTCTTCCTGCTCGATCCGTGGTGGAACCCGGCCTCGGAGGCCCAGGCCGTGGACCGGACCCACAGGATCGGCCAGGCCCGGAACGTGATGGTGTACCGGCTCGTCGCCAAGGACACCATCGAGGAGAAGGTCATGGCGCTGAAGACCCGGAAGTCGCAGCTGTTCGCCGACGTCATGGAGGGCGATGCCCTGTCCGGCGGTGCCATCACAGCCGAGGACCTGGCGGGGCTGTTCAAGGAGTAGGCCTCGCGCCGGCGCACCCTCGACACGTAAACCCACCTTCGATGCGCAGATCCGGTTTCGCGGCCCGGATCTGCGCAGCGTCAGCGAACCTGCGCAGCGCCAACGCATTCACGCGTCCGAAATCGCCGTCTATGCTGGTATCCAGCCGAAAACTACAACGTTGGAGAAAAAGTGCCCCAGCCACAGCAGGCCGAGCAACTTGCCCCTGATGCGCCGGCCCCGCAGGCCCTGCCGCACCTGAGCCCTGACGCCTTCACGGTCCCCTACCGCGACCCCGTCTGGGACGGCCCCACCGATCCCGTCCTGGTGGCCGACCACCTGGCCAACGAGTGGGTGCTGTTCTACACCCAGCGCCGCGCCACCGCTCCGGGACTGCGCGGCGTGGAATGGGTCCACGGGACCGGCATCGGCGTCGCGAGATCGTCCGACGGCGGCGAAACCTGGCGCTACCAGGGCACCGCGGAGGGGCTCATCCCGCCCGGAACGGAACTGCCGGCAACCCTCTGGGCGCCCGACGTCGTCCGCATCGGGGACCAGTGGATCATGTACCTTTCCGTACTCGGCGGACGGCGCACGGACTGGACGGGAAAAGCCCAAATCGTCCAGTTCGCCAGCCGGGACCTCAACCACTGGGAGTACCTCGGCCCCATCGACCTCGACTCCCCCAGGGTCATCGACGCCGCCGTGGCCCGGTGCGGGGACGGCCGCTACCGGCTCTGGTACAAGGACGAGACCCGCGGTTCGAACACCTGCAGCGCGGTCAGCGACACCCCGGAAGACCCGGCGTCGTGGGTCCTTGAAGGCGTGGCAATCCCCGGGCGCCCGCACGAGGGACCCAAGGTCTTCCGGCTGGGCGGCAGCTACTGGATGATCGTGGACGAATGGCGCGGCCAGGCCGTCTACCGTTCCGAAGATGCCGCCGGCGCCTGGATCCGGCAGGAACACCTGGGCGGGCTGATCCTCACGGCGCCGGAAACCGTGGACGGGCAGCCCGTCGTCGGACGCCATGCGGACGTGGTGCCGCTACCCGTTCCGCCTGCAGCAGGAACGTACGACGGCGGCGCGCAGCAGGCGCTGCTGGTCTACTTTACGCACCCGCACTGGGGCGGTGAGGACATTGGCACCATGGCACCGGACCCGCGCACCCATCTGAGCCACGTCCGCGCCGCGGTGCTGGAAGTCCGTGACGGCGTCCTGGTGTGCACCGAACACTGAAACTTCCGCGTTGCGCCGGGCACAACGAAGGGCCAAACCCTGGAACTATAAGCCGGCAGAATCCTGCCGGCACCGGTCCAAGGTTTGGCCCTGACTCGTGCTCTGGATTGCACCTCACGGAGTGAGGGTTTACCGGACACCGCCCCCAGCAGGCGGGCCCGGCAGCTTTGCTTTCCGGTAGGTGACGGGCCGGGGTTAGACCCGCTGCGGCGAGCCCAGGTCCACCGGGTCCTCGTCCGTCAGGTAGGCCAGCTCGGAGTGGGCTGCGAGGTCGATGCCGCGCAGTTCGTCCTCGGGCTTGATGCGGAGGCCGCCCATCGTCTTGTCCAGGATCTTGGCCAGGAGCCAGGTGATGCCGAACGAGTAGGCCAGCACCGTGACGGTGGCGAGGGCCTGGACTCCGAGCAGTTCGAACCCGCCGCCGTAGAAGAGGCCGCTGACCCCGTTGGGGGCGGCGTCGGTGGCGAAGAGGCCGATCAGCAGGGTACCCAGGATGCCGCCCACCAGGTGGACGCCGACGACGTCGAGCGAGTCGTCGAAGCCCAGCCGGAACTTCAGTTCGATGGCCAGCGAGCAGACAGCGCCTGCAATCGCACCGATGGCCACGGCACCGAGCGGGCTGACCGAGCCACAGGCGGGGGTAATGGCAACGAGCGCCGAGATCAGGCCGGACGCTGCGCCCATGCTGGTTGCGGAGCCGTGTCGGAACCGCTCAACAAGGGCCCAGGCCAGCAGGCCGGCGGACGCGGCCACGGCCGTGTTCAGGAAGACCACCGACGCCGAGTGTCCGGCGGAAAGGGCCGAGCCTGCGTTGAAGCCGAACCAGCCCACCCACAGCAGGCCCGCGCCCACCAGGACCAGCGGCCGGCTGTGAGGCTTGGCGTGTTCCACCTTGGGCCAGCCGGAGCTCTTGCCGAGGACAAGGGCCAGGGCCAGGGCAGCTGCGCCGGCGTTCATGTGCACCGCGGTGCCGCCGGCGAAGTCGATGGCCTTGATGCCGTTGGCGATCCAGCCGCCCACCGTGCTGCCGTCCGCGGAATTGAACGCGAACACCCAGTGCGCAATGGGGAAGTAGACGACGGTGGCCCAGATGCCGGCGAACACCATCCAGGCGCCGAACTTCATGCGGCCCGCGGCGGCACCGGCAACCAGCGCAGTGGTGACGCAGGCGAAGAACAGCTGGAACGCGGCGAACAGGATGACCGGGATGGACGCCTCCTTATCCTCGGCCATCAGCTGTCCCATGCCGGGGAACTCGGTGACGTCACCGATCAGCCCCAGCCCGCCCACGGAGTTTCCGAAGGCCATTGAGTACCCGAAGAGTGCCCAGAGGACGGCCACCAGGCTGGCGCCGCCAAAGCACATCATCATCATGTTGAGAATGCGGCGCGAGCCCACCATGCCCCCGTAAAAGAGTGCGAGGGCGGGAATCATCATGCAGACCAGTGCCGAGCTGGCCAATATCCAAGCGACATTTCCCGAATCCATGGGAAACCCCTTTCGTGATGCGACGAAGAGAACGGAAATTTTGCCGTCAGAACCGCTCCGGCGGAAGGGACGCGGGGTCTGTGCCATCTTCAGCGGAGGGCGGCAGTTTGCCGTCGTGATCCAACTGTAAGGCGGGCATTTCGGGCTGGGTTTCGGGCGTGTTAAATGCTGGTTTCAGCCATCCACGCGCGAGTTTCAGGAGTAACAGGGCAGGCCAAAATGCCCGGTATTGCGGGGTTTTTAGGCAGCAGCGGAAGCTATCTGGCGGAGATGGCCAGGAAGCTGATGGGGAGGTCCAGCAGCTCCAGCGGCCCGTGGGGTCCTTCACCGTCCAGCAGCAGGGAGTCGCCGGCTTCCATCGCGTATTCGTAGGAGCCGTGGCCGTAGACCATCCGGCCCGAAAGCATGTAGATGAACTCGGTGCCCGGGTGCTGGAACAGCGGAAACACGTCGCTGGCGTCCGTGAGGGTCACCAGGGTTGGTTCCAGGGCGTCGGTGCGGCCCTTGAGCGTTCCCAGCACACGGTATTCGTGGCCGTGCTGGGTTCCGCTGCGGACCGTCAGGCTGCCCTGGCCGCTCTTGGTGAAGGTGGCATCCCGGTCGGTGTCGGCACCGCGGAACAGCGCGGTGACGGGGACTTTCAGCCCGTCGGCGAGCCGCTGCAGGGTGGTGAGGGAACAGGAGGTGGTGGCGGTTTCCACCCGCGAGACCATGGCCTTGGACAGCCCGGTCCGGGCGGCCAGTTCAGCGGAGGACAGGCCCTGCGCGGTGCGGTAGTGCCGGACCTGCGCGGCGATGACCTGCTCGAGCTTGCCGGCCACGTCACCGGCCGGCTGGTCTTCTGCGCGGTCCCCGGCCTGTTCGGTCATGGTTGCCATCTTAGGCGGGCCACGCGGGCTCCGGAGTACGACGCCGGCGCTAGCCAAGGACGCGGGCCCCGCCCAGGAGCCCGGCAAGGGAGTCCGCCAGGGCAGCGGCGCCGGCTTCGGCGTCCCGGTCCTCCACCAGTTCGTCGGGCGAATGCGAGATGCCGGTGGGGTTGCGGACGAAGAGCATGGCCGTTGGCAGGTGCGCCGCCAGCACCCCGGCGTCGTGCCCTGCACCGGTGGCCAGCACCGGCGCGGCAGGCAGGAGCTGCTGCAGCCGGTCCCGGAGGCCGCCGTCGAATTGCACCGTGGGGCTCAGCGACTCCATGCTGAGCGCAGCGGAGCAGCCTTCCCCGGTGGCGAGGACCTGGGCGTTCAACCCGATGGCCTCCACCAGCGCGGCGGTGACCGAATCCTCCGGGTGCCGGACGTCGATCCAGAGGTCCACGCGGGACGCGATGACGTTGGTGCCGCCGGGGACGGGCTGCAGCCGGCCCACCGTGGCGCGGGCGTCGCGGTACTTGCGGGCGGTGTCGCGGATGCCTACCACCACCTTGGCGGCCGCGATCATGGGGTCCCTGCGGTCCTTCATGAGTGTGGTGCCGGCGTGGTTCCCCTCGCCGGAGATGGCCAGTTTCCAGCGGCCGTGTCCCAGGATGGACGAGCCAACCGCCACCGGCTGGTCCAGGTCGATCAGGCCCCTCCCCTGTTCCACGTGCAGCTCAACGAACAGGCCCAGCTGCTGCAGCGCCTTGTAGTCGGCGCCGATGAACCGCGGGTCCTGTCCGTTGGCAGCTGCGACGTCGGCATAGGTGTTGCCGTCCGGGTCGCGGAGGTTGCGGGCCTTGTTGGGATCGAGTTCGCCGGTGAGGAGCCGCGAGCCAAGGCAGGCGATACCGAACCGCGAGCCTTCCTCCTCAGGAAACACCGCGATCGCCAGGGGGCGGCGGGGGCGGAAATTGCGGGCTTGGAGGAGGTCGACGGCGACCAGCGCCGAGGCGACCCCCAGCGGACCGTCATACTCGCCGCCGCCGGGGACGGAATCGAGGTGGCTGCCGGTGGCCACCGCGTCCTTCCGTACGCCCGTCGCCGTGTCCCACCAAGCCCAGATGATTCCGTTGGCATCGGTGTGGACGTCCAGCCCGCGCCGGGTTGCCTGCTCGATGAACCAGCTCCGCAGGTCCGTTTCGGCGGTGGAAAACACCGGGCGGGAGTAGCCGCCGCGCGTCCTGTCACGCCCGACGCCGGAGATCTCCCTAAGGAGGCCGGCTACGGTGGGTGGGCCGGTGGTTCCTGCGGGTACGGCGAGCGGCGCGGGTGCTGTCTGGGGAAAGCTCACGGGGATCCGTTCTACGTGGTGAGTGCTGGCAAGGTGGCGCCGCGGAACCGTTCTGGGACCGCCGCTGCGCCGGTGGCCAGGTCCCCTGCCCACTGTCCGATCAGCGGGGCGAATTTGGCGCCGTGCCCGGAGCAGGGCGAGACGACGGTGAGGTTGTCCGCCCGGTCGATGAGGAAGTCCTCGGTGGGCGTATTCGTGAAGAGGCAGGTGGTTTCGGCGTAGGGTTCGGGGTCCAGGCCGGGCAGGTAACGGCGGACGTAGTCCACCACGCGGGCGCGGTTGGCAGGGTCCACGTGGCCGGTCTGGTCCGCGGCCGACGGGATCAGCGGGCCGCCGTTGTACTCGGCCACCTTTTGGCCGGCGAATCCGGCGTCGCGGCCGCCAGGGAGCCCGTAGGCCTGGATGTCGGCGGCCTTGTGGATGAAGGTGGGCCAGGTGGCTCCGGAATAGCCAGGGTCCTCCCGGTACCTGAAGTGGAAGGCCTGCTCCTGGCGGACGGTGAATTCCGGCAGGCCGGCGAGGAACCCGGCCGGCAGCGGCAACGACTCCAGCAGCCGTGGCAGCCAGCCGCCGGCGCTGATGACCACGTGACCGGCGTCGAGTGTTTCCCCTGCGGCGGAGTGCAGCCGGTAACCGGCGCCGGTACCGCTGCCCAGGCGTTCCACCCGCTCCAGGGTCCAGCCGGTCCGCACCTCCGCCCCGTTCCGGACCGCGAGCGCCACCATTGCGTTCACGGAGGTTTCGGCGTCGATGACCCCTGCCCCTGGGTGCCAGAGGACCTCGGTATCGAACGCGATCTGCGGCCATCGGCGGCGGGCCTCCGCGGCGGAGAGCAGCTCATGGTCGATCCCGGCCCCGGCCAGGACGCTGGCCAGCAGGGCGGGCTGCCGGGTGGGGCCGTAGTCCACAGCGCCAAAGGGTGTGATCAGTTCGGTTCCCGCTTCGGCGGCCAGCCCGTCCCAGAGTGCTTTCGAGTCCAGCACGGCCTGTGTGTAGAACGGGTCCGGGTAGGCGTAGCGGAAGATCCTGGCGGAGCCGTGGGAGCTGGCGTCGTGTGCGGCCGGGACGTCGCGCTCCAGCAGCGTGACCTGGTGCCCGCGGGCGGACAGCTGCCAGGCGGTGGCGGCACCGGCCAGGCCGGCGCCCACCACCACGTAATCTGACGGACCTGAGTGGCCGCCGGATAAGCCGGTGGCCTCGCCGGATGTCCCGCCAGGGACGCCGCCTGACATCAGAAGCTTCCCTGCACGCCGGGGATCCAACTGGTGCCGGCCAGCGGCACGCGGGCCATGGCCGATGCTTCGATGGTCAGGGCCACCAGGTCCTCGGGTTCGAGGTTGTGCAGGTGGGACTTGCCACAGGCGCGGGCGATGGTCTGGGCTTCCATGGTGAGGACGCGCAGGTAGTTGGCCAGGCGCCGGCCAGCGGCCACCGGGTCCAGCCGCGAGGCGAGTTCCGGGTCCTGGGTGGTGATGCCGGCGGGGTCCCGGCCGTCCTGGAAGTCGTCGTAGAACCCGGCCGCGGAGCCCAGGTCAGCATATTCGGCGGCGTAGCGGGGGTCGTTGTCGCCGAGTGCGATCAGCGCGGCGGTGCCGATGGCCACGGCGTCTGCGCCCAGGGCCATGGCCTTGGCGACGTCGGCGCCCGTGCGGATGCCGCCGGAGACAATCAGCTGGACCTTGCGGTGCACTCCGAGTTCCTGGAGCGCCTGGACTGCCTGCGGGATGGCGGCGAGGGTGGGGATGCCCACGTTCTCGATGAACACCTGCTGCGTCGCGGCCGTCCCGCCCTGCATGCCGTCCACCACCACCACATCGGCGCCGGACTTCACGGCGAGCGCGGTGTCGTAGTACGGCCGGGACGCGCCGATCTTGACGTAAATGGGGGTTTTCCAGTCGGTGATTTCGCGCAGTTCGCCGATCTTGATTTCGAGGTCGTCCGGGCCGGTCCAGTCCGGGTGGCGGCTGGCGGAACGCTGGTCGATACCGACCGGCAGGGTGCGCATTCCGGCCACGCGTTCGGTAATTTTCTGGCCCAGGAGCATGCCGCCGCCGCCGGGCTTGGCGCCCTGTCCCAGCACGATCTCAATGGCGTCGGCCTTGCGGAGATCGTCCGGGTTCATGCCATAGCGGGACGGCAGGTACTGGTACACCAGGTGCTTGGACTGGCCGCGCTCCTCAGGCGTCATGCCGCCGTCGCCCGTGGTGGTGGAGGTGCCCACCTCGGACGCGCCGCGGCCCAGCGCTTCCTTGGCGTTGGCGGACAGGGCGCCGAAGCTCATGCCGGCGATGGTCACCGGGGTCTGAAGGTGCAGCGGGCGGCTGGCATGCCGGTCGCCAAGGACGACGTCGGTATCGCACTTCTCGCGGTAGCCCTCCAGCGGGTAGCGGGACATCGAGGCGCCGAGGAAGAGCAGATCGTCGAAGTGCGGGACCTTGCGCTTGGCGCCCCAGCCACGGATGTCATAGACGCCGGTGGCGGCGGCGCGCTGGATGTCGGCGATGGTGGCGCGGTCGAAGGTGGCGGACTCGCGGAGACCGAGTGCAGCGATGTCAGAAGCAGCCAGGTTCTGGGCGGGAGCTGCAGCAGGTGCCTGGGCGGGTGCGGGGAGGGAGGTGACGGTCATGGAGGCCTCCTAGTAGGCGGACGAGTTGTCGACGTGGAAGTGGTAGAGGTTCCGGGCGGAGCCGTAGCGCTTGAAGTCGGCGGGGTTGTCGGTGCGGCCGGCGGCTTCGAGGAGTTCGGCGAGCTCTGCGAGGTGCTCTTCGCGGAGCGGCTTTTCGATGCAGTCTGCGCCGAGTGAGGCCACGGTTCCCTTGACGTAGATCCGGGCCTCGTAGATCGAGTCGCCCAGGGCGTCCCCGGCGTCACCGCACACCACGAGGCGGCCGGCCTGCGCCATGAATGCGGACATGTGGCCGATGTTGCCGCCCACCACGATGTCCACGCCCTTCATCGAGATGCCGCAGCGTGCCCCGGCGTTGCCGTCGATGACCACCAGGCCGCCGTGGCCGGTGGCGGCGGCGGACTGGGAGGCATCACCGGTCACGTGGACGCGGCCGGACATGATGTTCTCGGCCAGCCCCACGCCGGCATTGCCGTTGATGGTCACGTCACCCTTTTGGTGCATCCCGGCTGCGTAATAGCCCGCATGGCCTTCGATGGTCACGGCCACGCGGGCGCTGATGCCGACAGCGAGGCTGTGCTTGCCGCCCGGGCTGGTGATGGTCCAGGACTGGCCGTCAACGGCGTCATGCAGGGCCTGGTTCAGGCTGCGGACGGACGCATCGGCGAGGTCCACCACGGTGGGTGCGGCCCCGCCGTCCGACTCCGCTGGTGCAGCTGCTTCAGGCGCAGCGGTTTCGGGGGCTGTCAGAGTGACCATGTGTAGACCTTTCCGGGTTCCGGTTCAAAGATGCGGGCGTTGCTGATGCCGGGCAGGGCGGCCAGGGCGCGGTATTCGGAGGCCATGGCCACGTAGTCGTCCGTTTCGGCGATGATGGCGGGCTTGCAGGCGATGGGGTCGCGGACCACTGCCATGCTGTCCGCGGTGGTGACCACCAGGGTGTAGAAGCCGTCCAGGACCTTGCCCAGGTTCACCAATGCTTCCTCGAGGGTGTCGCCCTGTTTCAGCCGGGAGGCGACGTAGCGGGCGCCCACCTCGGTGTCGTTCTCGGAGTCGAACACCACGCCTTCACGCAAGAGGCCCCGCCGGACGGTGGCGTGGTTGGAGAAGGAGCCGTTGTGGACCAGGCAGAGGTCGTCGGCCACAGAGAACGGGTGCGAGCCGCCCGAGGTGACGGCCGATTCGGTGGCCATCCGGGTGTGGGACAGGCCCTGGCTTCCGGCCATCGCCTCCAGCCCGTGGTGGACGGCGATCTCCATCGGGTGGCCCACGCTCTTCATCACGGCCACGTGTTCACCCCGGCCAATGATGGTGGCGCCGGGAACGGTTTCGGTGACGGCCTTCACCAGCAGGTCGGTCCCGACGGCGGCGCTCACCAGGGTGGTGTCGCCCACCACCTTCGCGGCGGCCTGCGCATCGGCTGGAAGCACTCCGGCGAGGAGGGCCGAGACGCCTGCGGTGAGTGCCGCCGTCGGGATCCCCTGGTCCGCGCCGAGCAGGCTCAGCGTGGAGGTGCCTGGGGAGACCAGGCCCGGCGTGTTGTAGACGGCGAGGCCTGCCGAGTCCGGGCCGCGGTCCACGATCTGGCAGAGCATCGAGGACAGGAGGCTGCCCATCTGGGGGTGCAGCGAGGGATTGCGCAGCTGCAGCGCGGCGATTCCGCACATGGAAAGTCCTTTGCTTGGGTTCTTGGTGGCGGGGCGGAGGGCTAGATCGAGGTGAGGTAGGTCCGGATTTCCCAGTCGCTGACCTGGTTGTGCCAGCTGAGGAACTCGTCTTCCTTGGCGTCCGCGTAATAGGAGCCGATTGCCGCGTCGCCGCTGAGGCTGGCCAGGATGACCGGGTCCCTGCGGAGTGCTTCGACGGCGTGCAGCAGCGTGGCGGGCAGGAGGTGGGCGTCCGGCCTGGACTCCCCCGGGCCGGACGGCGTGCCCGGGTCGATCGACCTCTCCACCCCGTCCAGGCCGGCTGCGACGATTGAAGCGATCGCAAGGTACGGGTTGGCGGAACCGTCGCCGGAGCGCAGTTCGATCCTCTTGTTGTCCGGCACACGGATCATATGGGTGCGGTCATTGCCGCCGTACGATGCCTTCCGCGGCGACCAGGTGGCGCCGGAGGAGCTGGTGGTGGCGCCGGTGCGCTTGTAGGAATTCACCGTGGGGGCGAGGAAGGCCTGCAGCGCCGGGGCGTGGTCCAGGACCCCGCCGATGAACGAATAGGCGAGGCCGGACAGCCCAAGGCCGCGGCCGCCGCCGTCCGTTGCATCCCCTTCCTCCGGGAACAGGGCCTTCCCGTCGGACCAGAGCGAGAGGTGGAAGTGCAGGCCCGTGCCGGTGCGGTCCGTGAACGGTTTCGGCATGAACGTGGCGGTCATGCCGCGCTGTTCGGCGAGGATGTTCAGGATGTAGCGCAGGGTGACCACGCGGTCCGCCGTGGTGAGGGCATCAGCGTAGTTGAAGTTCTGCTCGAACTGGCCGGCGGCATCCTCATGGTCGTTGGCGTAGTTGCCCCATCCCAGGCTGTTCATCGCTTCGGAGATGGAGGTCAGGTGCTCGTACATCCGGGTGACACCGCGGGCGTCATAGCAGGGCCGGGGCGAATCGTCGCGGGCGTCGGCGGTGCTCAGCGTCCCGTCGTCGTTCCTGTTGACCAGGAAGTACTCCACCTCCGCGCCCACTTTGGCCTGCATGCCCTGGTCCGCGAGGCGCGCCAGTGCATTCTTGAGGATGACACGCGGGGCGTAGGGCCAGGGTTTGCCGTTGAAGTGCGGATCGCAGTGGATGATGGCCAGGCCCTCCTTGATGAAAGGCACCGGGGTGAAGGACGTGAGATCGGGGACGGCGATGAGGTCCGCGTCCTGGGGCTTCTGGCCGATGAGGCCCGCTGCATAGCCGGCGAAGCCCATGGCGCCCTTTTCGAGTTCGTCGGCGGCCTCCACCGGGACCAGCTTGGCGCAGGGCTTGCCGGTCATGTCCACGAAGGTGGCCAGGAGGAAGCGGACGTTGTGGGCACGGGCGATATCCGCAAGGGAGATGGCGGGCACTTCGGCGGGAGTTTCCGGGCGGGCTGCCGGCGGCTCGGTGCGTTCGGAAGTGGTGAACTCCGCCGCGGGGGTTACAGCAGGGGTTGCGACACTTGTCATCGAAACATTCCTGTCCGGGTTGGTGTTAGCTACTAGTAAACCTTGTTGCACCAGAGTATCCAAGGGCACGTTTCATGCGTCGCGCCGGGAGGTTAACTCGATGTTTCCCCGCACGCACAGACGCGGCACGCTGCGTTCTGCCCGGACTTGTTAGCGGGCCGGAACTTCCAACTCGAAAGCTAAACGTCCGGCCTCAAGGTATTTGTTTGACAGATGGTATATATAGAAAAGGCGCTCTTTCCCAAATACATGAACTGGCTCACAGTGGTTACAGGACCTGCAGCAAACCGATAGCAGCCAGTACACAGAAGGAATTCAGCGTGGAAACTCCCCTCTCCCATCTCGCCCACCTTGAGATCACCACCCCCGACGTCGACGCCTCAGCCAAGTTCTACGAGGAAAAGTTCGGAATGCGCATCATCGACCGGGTGGATGGCAACGTCTACCTGCGCTGCTGGGGCGACTACTACCGTTACAGCCTGGTCATCACCGAAGGCCCCGAGGCCACCCTTGGCCGCATGGCTTGGCGCACCAATTCGCAGCAGGCACTTGAAGCCGCTGCGGCCCGCGTTGAAGCCAGCGGTGTTCAGGGCACCTGGACTGCCGGCGGCCACGGCTTCGGCAAGGCCTACGAATTCACCGGCCCCTACGGTCACCACATGCGCCTCTTCTATGAGGTAGAAAAGTTCGTGGCTGAGCCCGGCTTCGAATCCACCTACCCGGACCGCCCCGAACGCCGCAGCAGCCACGCCGCCGCTCCCCGCTTCCTGGACCACGTCACGGTGGCGTGCTCGGATGTCCGCGGATTCGCCAAGTGGTACAACGAGGCCCTGGGATTCCGCGTCATGGCGTTCGTGGACCTGGACGAAGCTCCCATCACGGTCTTCTCCGTTTTGACCACCAACGAGAAGTCCCACGACCTCGGCGTCGTCATGGACACCTCCAAGCGAGCCGGCCGCGTCAACCACATCGCTTTCTGGGTGGACGCCACCGAGGACCTGCTCCGCACCGCGGACGTCATGATGGAAAACGGCACCCCCATGGAATACGGCCCCTCCATCCACGGCGTTGGCGAACAGAACTTCCTCTACTTCCGTGATCCGTCCGGCATGCGCGTTGAGCTCAACTCCGGCGGCTACCGCAACTACGTGCCGGATTGGGAAGCCAACACCTGGAAGCCGTCCGAGGGCTCCAACAACTT
Organism: Pseudarthrobacter sp. SL88; assembly: GCF_026672455.1. Taxonomy (NCBI): domain Bacteria; kingdom Bacillati; phylum Actinomycetota; class Actinomycetes; order Micrococcales; family Micrococcaceae; genus Pseudarthrobacter; species Pseudarthrobacter sp. SL88. Next base: position 198,132 of record NZ_JAPPRD010000001.1, on the reverse strand, counting down.
CTACAAGAACGGTGCCATGCCGCACTCCATGACCGAGTCCTTCCCGCCGGCTGAAGGTTTCACGGCCACTGAAGAAGGCGCTTCTCCTGAAATGAAGGAAGCCCTGCTCAACCCCTACGCCCAGCAGGGCCGCGGCTGATGACTGAGGCAGCATACTCCCTGGTCCGCTTCCAGGAAGCCGGCACGGACAAGGCCCGCGCAGGCCTCCTGGTGGGAGAACGCGTCCTGCCGCTGGACTCTGACATCAATTCCCTGATCCAGCACTGGGACAGCATGGAAGCAGAACTGGACACCCTGGCGGCCTCGGCCGGCGCGGACAGCGGCCTGGACCGCGCCGCCGTCGAAATTCTTGCGCCCGTTGAACCGGCGCAGGTCCTGCAGACCGGCGCCAACTACCGCAAGCACGTCGTTGATCTTGCGGTGGCACACCGCGATGCCGGGCAGGATGCGGAGGAAGTCAGGGCCAAGACCGCCGCGATGATGGATAAGCGCGCTGGCCAGGGAACGCCGTACTTCTTCATCGGACTCCCGACGGCGATCGCGTCCGCCACGGACCCCCTCACCCTGCCGTCCTACAGCAAATCCGACGATTGGGAACTGGAACTGGCGGCCGTGATCGGCAAAGAGGCTTTCCGGGTCACCCCCGAGGAAGCCCTGGAGTACGTTTTCGGCTACACCATGGTCAACGACATCACCACGCGGGAATTCGTGTTCCGCAAGGACATGCCGGCCATTGGTTCGGACTGGTACCGTGCCAAAAACGCACGGGGCTTCCTGCCCACCGGTCCGTTGCTGGTTCCCGCCAAGTTCTTCGGCGATCCGCAGAATGTCCAGGTGACCCTGAAACTCAACGGCAAGGCCATGCAGGACGAGTCCACCCAGGACATGATCTTTGGCGTGGCCAAGCTGGTCAGCGAAGCTTCCCAGATCATGCCGCTGCGTCCGGGCGATCTGGTCCTGACCGGAAGCCCGGCCGGCAACGGCCAGCACTGGGGCCGCTTCCTCCAGGACGGTGACGTCATGGAAGGCACCATCAGCGGCCTGGGAACACAGCTTATCCACTGCCAGGACGAAAAGTGACGTCCAACCAGGTGGAGGTGCCGGTGATCCAGCGCAACGATCCTTTGGCCAGCATTACGGCCGCGGCGGAGCAGTACAACAACTGGGGCCGTTGGGGTGAAGGGGACGTGCTGGGGACACTGAACTTCATTGATGCCGGAAAGCGGATCGAGGCAGCGGCGCTGGTTACCTCCGGCGAGGCTTTCTCCCTTTCGCAGCCGTTCGACACCAACGGGCCGCAAAAGGGCTGGCGGCGCCGCACCAACCCGGTGCACACCATGACGGACACCGGGGTTGACGCCGAACGCGGAAACCAGGGTTTCCCTCATGGTTTTGGCGGGGCAGATGACGTGATTGCCATGCCCCTCCAATGTTCCACGCAGTGGGACGGGCTGGGGCACATCTTCGATCGCGGCAAGGCCTGGAACGGAAGGGCAGCGGGCGACGTTGTCACCTCCGAGGGAGATTTGGTCACCGGTATCGAGACCGCGGCAGCAAAGGTTGTCACCCGTGGCGTGCTGCTGGATGTAGGGCGCGTTCTGGGGACCGGTGGGGAATTGCCGGACGGCTTTGCCATCACGCCGGAACACCTCGAGCAAACCATCCAGGCGCAGGGTGCCAGTTCGCAGGTACGGCGCGGGGACATCGTGATCATCCGCACCGGCCAGTACAGCCGTGTACGCCGCGACGGATGGGGCGACTACGCAGGTGGCTCCGCTCCGGGCTTGTCCTTCACCACGGCTTCGTGGCTCCACGAATCCGAGATCGCGGGTATCGCAACGGATACGTGGGGTTTCGAGGTCCGGCCGAACGAGTTCGAGGGTGCTTTCCAGCCGCTCCACCAGATCGCCATCCCCAACCTGGGCCTGTTCCTGGGCGAAATGTGGGATCCGGATGCCCTGGCGGAAGCCTGCGCCCTGGACGGCAGGTACGACTTCATGTTGACCGCGGCCCCGCTTCCCATCACGGGTGCAGTGGGATCACCGGTCAACCCGATCGCCGTCAGGTAGTCAGCCCGCGTTCCGGAACCGGGCACACAATGCAATAAACGCCGTCCCAACAAAGGAGTCAACGATGGCAGCAGTACAGACAGTGGGAATAGCCGGAGCCGGAGCCGCGGGCCTGGCTGCTGCCATCCTCCTCGCCGAGGCCGGCGTCGACGTCGAAATCCTGGAGAAGGCCAGCGAGCCGCAGGTTCTGGGATCAGGAATCACCCTGCAGGGCAACGCCCTGCGGATCCTTCGCCAGCTGTGCGTCTGGGACCAGGTGGAAGCCAAGGGGTATTCCTTCAGCAATCTTGGCCTCCGCGCTCCGGATCCCGCCGGGACGGTGATTGCGGTTCTGGAGGACATCCGGACAGGCGGCGAGGATCTTCCGGCTACCCTGGGCATGTACCGGCCGGATCTCACCGCCATCCTCCGCGAGCGCGCCGAGCAGGCGGGCGCACGCATCAGTTACGGCAAGAGCGTCACGGAGATAGCGGACGACGGCGGGTCTGTCACCGTACGCACGGCCGATGGCACCGCCGCCAGCTACGACATCCTGATCGGCGCCGACGGCCTGCACTCCGCTGTTCGCCGGGCGATCGGCATCGATGTCGAACCCAGGCCCACCGGCATGGGCATCTGGCGCGCTTTCGTCGAGCGGCCCGAAGAAGTGGTCCGCACCGACCTCACCTATGGCGGCCCCTGCTTCATCGCCGGCTACTGCCCCACGGGCCCTGACACCATCTACGCCTACCTGGTGGAAAAGGCGCAGGAGCGCAAGCATGGCGACGGCCCCCGCATCATGGCCGAACTCGCCGCAGCCTACGGCGGCCCGTGGAAGGAAATCCGCGCCAACCTGGACCACAGCGCCCGCATCAACTACACGTGGTTCACCACCCACCTGGTGGACGGGCCGTGGAACCGCGGCCGTACCGTTATCATCGGCGACGCCGCACACAGCTGCCCGCCCACGGTGGCGCAGGGCGCCGCCATGGCACTTGAGGACGCCGCTGTCCTCGCTGAACTGCTGATCCAGGCCGACGAGATCACCGAGACGCTCTGGAAGGAATTCACCGACCGCCGGCTGGACCGGGCCAAGGCAGTAGTCACCGCCTCCGTCCAGCTGGGCCAGTGGATGCTCGACGGCGTCCGCGACGCCAACGTGCCAGGCCTGATGAACTCGCTGTCCACGATGCTGAAGGAACCCGCATGAGCACCGATTCAGTTCAATCCCCCACTGTGGACGTCCACGCCCACGTCCTGCTTCCGGCCCTGCAGCAGCTGGTGGCCGAGGCTGATCCCGAGGGTTTCGGCGCCCAGCAGGCCCTGGAAGTGCGGCGCAACGGCCAGGAGTCCATGGCCGTGTCGGGCAAGATGATCAAGGACCGCTGGCCGCAACTGACGGACCTGGACCGCCGGCTTGCCGACATGGATGCCCAGGGTGTCGATGTGCAGCTGGTCTCGCCGTCGCCTTCACACTTCTACTACTTCGCCGGCGGGGAACTCGCGCTCCAGCTGGCCCGTTCCGCCAACCAGGCCGTGCGGGACTTCGTGGACCGCGCCCCGGACCGGCTCAATGGCCTGGGCCTGGTTCCGCTGCAGCACCCTGACCTGTGTGTGGAAGCCCTGGAACACGCGGTCCTGGCATGCGGGCTGCTGGGCGTGGAAATCGGTTCTTTCGCCGCCACCCCCGGTGGCGACCGCACCACCGTTGAGCTGAGTGACCCGCGGCTGGAACCGTTCTGGTCCCGGGCGGAGGATCTGGGCGCCCTGGTGTTCCTACACCCGTTCGGCTGCTCCCTGGATGAGCGGCTGGACCGCTTCTACCTCGCCAACACGGTCTCCCAGCCCGCCGAAAACGCCGTGGCCCTGTCCCATCTGATCTTCTCCGGCGTCCTGGACCGCCATCCGGACCTCAAGATTCTGGCCGCACACGGCGGCGGGTACCTGCCCACCACCCTCGGCCGATCCGACCGCGCCTGGCGGGTCCGGCCCGAGGCACACGGGTGCGCCGAACCGCCGTCGTCCTACGTGAAGAAGTTCTACTTCGATTCCCTGGTGCACAGCCCGGCCGAACTGGCGGCCCTCGTGGCCGCCGCCGGCCCGGGCCAGGTGCTGCTCGGCTCCGACTACCCGTTCGACATGGGCTCAGACCAGCCAGTCACCGAGGTAACCCAGGCACAGCTTCACTCCACAGACGATGCCAAGATCCTTGCCGGGAACGCCGCAGCCCTCGGTATCGTGCCAGCGTCCGCCCGCACCGCCAGCCGCACAGCCTAAGGAACACATTCATGGTCAAGATCGCCCGATGGAATCACGACGGCGGAACGCAGTCCGGCTTTGTCGATGACGGCGCCTGCCACGCCCTGCCGGCGGCCCAGGACGTGCAAACCCTGCTGGACGCCGGATTGGAGGAGACGCTGGACATTGCCCGGCGGACTATAGGCTCCGGCCCGGCGGTTCCGCTGGAGGACGTGCAGCTACTAGCTCCGCTGGCGCCGGCCACCATCCGCGACTTCGTGGCCTTCGAGGAGCATGTTGAGGGGGTCCGGAAGAGCATCGACGGCGTCGCCGGCGTGGTACCCGAATGGTTCGAGGCGCCCACGTTCTACTTCACCAACCCGCACACCGTGACCGGCACCGGCGAGGTGATTGGGATCCCGGCGGGCTGTACGGACCTGGACTTTGAGACCGAGGTGGCAGCCGTCGTCGGACGCGTTCCCGGCAGCGACGGGCGCAACCTGACCGCCGAGGAGGCGCACCGGCACATCTTCGGGTACACGATCCTCAACGACTGGTCCGCCCGCGATTTGCAGCGTCGGGAGATGAAGGTCAGCCTGGGGCCCTGCAAGGGCAAGGATTTCGCCAACACCCTGGGACCGTGGATCGTCACCGCGGACGAGTTCGAGGACCGGCACGACGGCGAAGGGTTCCTGCCGGTCGCCATGGCCGTGGAAGTCAACGGCAAACAGATCGGCCAGGACCTGCTCTCCAACATGGGCTGGCCGTTCGCCGAACTGGTGGCGTACGCTTCCCAGGACTCCGTGGTGAAGCCCGGTGACGTACTGGGCTCCGGAACCTGCGGCAGCGGCTGCCTCGCCGAACTCTGGGGCCGCAACGGATCCCAGACTCCCCCACCTCTGCAAACCGGCGACGTAGTGCGCATGACCGTCGAAGGCATCGGCAGCATTGAAAACACCGTAGGCGAGCGCCGCGAAGCGGTGACCCGGGTTCCCGCCCGGACCCGTCCGCGCAACCGGGTTGCCGCTCCGGTTCCGGCTACCTGATAAACCACTGCAGGTAGCCGCAAGTGCCGTTGAGGAGGCTCATGACGGCAGTTACTGCTGCCCGGTGGCGGATTCAATCACGACTGCGTGAGCCTCGACGGGGAAGAGTTCCTGCAGCCGGCTACATGAACGCTGGACCACCGAACGCAGCCAGACGCTTGCCGGGTCCTCCGTCTGGGACGGATGCCAGTACATGGCCTCCACCAGGGACGCTTCGGTCCCCTCTGCGAATTCCAGGACCACGATGTTGGCGCCGCGCCCGGCGCGCGCGGCCAGCATCCGCGGGACCAGCGCCACAAGGTCCGTCCCCTCCACCAGCAGCGGCAGGGACAGGAACCCGGCCACAACGGCCGCTACCCGCCGCTGCAGGCCCAGTGACTCGAAGAGCTTGTCCGCCGGGGTGCTGACGCCCTCGCCGAAATACCCGACGGCGTGCGGCACCGTGATCAGGTCTGCCGGTGTGAGCCGGGGCTGCTGAAGCAGGGGACTCCCGGCGTCCGCGACCATCACAAAGCTGTCCCGGAAAAGCTGTCTGCTGGCACCCTGCATGTGGTATCCGGTGGGCCCCACCAGAAGGTCGATCTTCGAGTAGTCGGCCATCTGGCCCTGGATCCCGGATTTGGAGGTGGGCATGAAGTCCACTGACACTCCGGGAGCCTCATCACGGAGGATTCCCCGCAAGGGACCAACAATCAGCGCCGCGGCATAGTCCGAGGCGGCGATGATAAATTCCCGCTCGCTGGTGCCGGGGTCGAAACCTGACCTCACCCGGGTGGCCCGCCGGACGTGCAGCAGGGCTTCGTCAACCAGTGGGACCAAGGATTGCGCAAAAGGGGTTAGATCATAGGTACGGCCGTTGCGGACGAGGAGTTCGTCGTCGAAATGCCGCCGGAGCCTCGCCATCGCCGCGCTGGTGGCCGGCTGGCTGAGCTGGAGCCGTTCCGCCGCCCGGGAGATGTTCTTCAGCTCCAGCAGGACCTGCAAAGGGGGCAGCAGGTTCAGGTCCAGGTTCTTCATACCCACAGGTTATCCGCGCCCCGCACCCACAAAGACCGGGCACCTCTGGAGGCAGCTCACGGACCGCCTTCCGCGCGCCCCGGATGCGTAGGTAGCACCTGGGTGATTGGAGTGCCCCCACCCCGCAGAGGGGTGGTGGGCACGCTTTCAGGGCAGCGCCGGGGCCATCAGAATTGCTGCATGGATGCTCAGGAAATGGAGCGGGTGTGGCATGGAAGCCACCGGAAGGGCCAGGCCAAGATGTGGCAGTTGGCCTTTGTCTGGTGCGTCCTTGGCCTCGTGTCGATTTCGGTACTCATGACGTCCCTGCCGCTGTAGCGGGGATGCCCGGCACCACCAGGGCCCGGCCGGAGAGCTGCATTGCAGTCTTCACCGGCCGGGCCCCTTTGCGGGCAGTAGGTTGGTGCAACCCTCCTGGCGGGCCGGGCTACTCCGGGAAATCCCCTCCGTGGTTCCACACCTCGGAAAGTTCCTGCCGGCTCGAAACCCCGAGTTTTCCGTAGGTCCGCTGCAGGTGGGCGTTGACTGTATTCACGGAGATCCCCAGGCGGACCGCCGCTTCTGCGCTGCTCAGCCCGGAAGCTATCAGCCCGGCAACTTCCCTCTCCCTGTTGGACAGCTTGCCGAGGTCAGGGAGGGCAGCGGCGGGCCTTGCAGCTGTGGCCCCTGACGCCGGCATGTCCCCGGTCCCCAGGACATCCTCCTGGTCAGGATCGTCGTCCCCGGGGAATGCTACCTCCGGACGGAACGCCGGCACGTCGTCCTGCAACTCCCCCAGCATTGCCGGCGTCACGGTCCAGATGAGGTCCGCCACCCCCACCTCGTGGGACCTCACTCCGCGCGCTCCCGTCCGTGCCGCAAGTCCCAGGTTCAGGTTCTCCAGGGCGCGGTGTCCCCGTTTGCCGGCGGTATCCGCCAACTGCAACAGCCTGCGGTTGGACGAGCCTGCTCCGCTCACCACCGAACGGGCCGCCGAAGAGTAGCTGTCCGCCAGCCGGGCAGCCAGATAGCTGCCTGACTGCCGTCTCGCGTCGTAGGCTGCCAGGGCGCGGCGGACCTGCCCCACGTCTCCCAGCAGCCACGCGGCCGCGGCAAGTCCACCCAGCGTGACCGGCAACAGCCCTTCCGGGTCTGCTTCATCGAAACGCACTTTTGCTTGCCGGAAATGCTCACATGCCAGGTCGAGGCTGCCCTGCCGGGCCAGGACGAAGGCCCGGTACAGGTGCGCCGGCCCCTCAAAATAGCTGAGCCGGCCCACAGTCTGCCGCGGCGCCCCCGAGCACACCATTTCCCTGCCACCCCACTGGCCCCGCCAGATCAGGTTGGAGCCGTGAATGATCAGCACCACGGCATGGAAGTCCACAGTGCACCGGGGCAGGTGTTCCAAGGATTCCAGGGCCGCGGTGGACAGCTCCACCGCCTCGGCAAACCGGCCGCCAACGGCCAGCCCTTGCGAGACCAGGGCCATGAGCAGCACACCCGCCTCGGTTGTCGGCAGCGGAGGCGGGCCACCGGTCTCACGGGCATCCCGGTGATCGCCGCCCAGAGCGGTACCGATGGTGTGCTGCCGGCTAAGCCGCTGGTACAGCGCATCCCCGGCGCGTGGCCAGGTTCCGGACTGGGCGTCAAGGTACAACTGCAGGACGTCCAGTTCGTCCCGGGCCTCCTGCCCGCCAAAGGGTTCGGCGTCGACGGCGGCCTCCACCCGCCGTCGTGCATCGTTCACGAGGGCATGCAAAACGTTGGGGTCCGGGGACGTGGGATACAGCGCCCGCAGCAGCAACCAGACCGCCCGCAGGAACTCCCTGTTGTCCGACCCGTCCGAGGATGCCAGCAACCGCCTGAGCAGCTGGACGCTGGCGTAAATGTCCCCCATGAGGTACAGGGCCCTCGCATGTTCGACGCCGGCCGGGAGCCTGAGTTCCGGCGCCGTCACCCCTGCGGCGGCCTGCCGGGCCCGGTGGCTGTCATGCAGGTCGTTGGCGGCGACGGCGACGGCCAACAGGTCGGCGTCCGGCGTGGGCAAGCCGCTTACCTGCTCCAGGGCTACGCGGCGGAACAGGTCCCACAGCGAACCGGCATCGCCGTGGGACATCTGGCCGCGGAGGGCAAGCCGCAGTTCACGCTGCCGGTCCGGCGCCAACTGCTGCAGGGCAACACCGGCTTCGAGGACATGGTTGAGAGTTGCGGTGGCGGCAGCGGGATCCGGCAGTCCGGCGTCCTGGATCCGGACGGCTCCCGCAGACCGGAGCTCCGCCAGCGCTACGCTGCCTGCCAGCGCTTCGGCGACGCCGACGGACAGGGGCTCGCCGACGGCCAGGAAATCTATCAGCTGCCGCTGCTGGTGCGGATACGTGGCCAGCCGGCGCGTCACGAGCTCCTGGATCTGGGTGCTCCCGCGTGCGTCGCGGGTCATCGACCATTCACCACCGGAACAGGCAACACCACCGCCGGCCACCGCCGCATCCAGGAGGAGCCTCGCGGCCAGCATGTTGCCTGCGGAGTCCGCCTGGATGTCCCGGACCAGGCCTTCGGACGGCCGGCCCTGGAGGCGGGACGCCAGGAAGTCCCGCATCCGTTCCGGTCCAAGCTCGGAAAGGTTGACCACGGACAACTGCCTGGCCACCACCGACTCCATCAGTTCCATGCGCAGCGGCCGGTCGGAACGGTGCGTTGCCAGCAGCCGGATGTCCGGTTCGGACACCACCCTGTTGAGGAGCCAGAGCGACAGGTCGTCGAGGAAATCTATGTTGTCCAGGGCGAGCAGCACGGGCGTGCCCGGCGGCCCGGCGCTGCGCAACGCCTGGCGCGAGGCCTGCACCAGGAACCTGGGGGATGCATTCGATTTCGCGGGCAGGTCCGGAACCAGCGCCATGGCAATGCTGAACGGAACATCGGCGAAGGAACTGGCCGCTGTGCGCGCAACTACAGAGAAGGTGCCTTCCAGGACGGAGGCTGCGGCGTCCAGCAGGGTTGTCATGCCCGAACCGCCGGCGCCGGAGATCAGCACACCCGCCGGTTCCGGCCCTGACAGGGCGACAACAATGTCATGCAGCTCCGCTGCCCGGATGATTCCCTGAGAAGGGTGGTTGCCTGCCGCGTTGTCCATGGTCCTGTCTTAGGTGAAGGCCACCGGGCGCATTTCCTGGTGGCCGCGGTAGGACCGTTGTCGAGATGCTCACACGGTATCGGGCCGGTTCAGGCAGGGATTGAGTGTGTACTACTTGGATTTTCGGGCCCCGGACCGGGTATCCCCGATTCGGGCGCTGGACCCTGCCTGTGTAAGGTTGGGTGGCGTGGGCAGGTCCCGGCGCCTGCGGCTGGGGAGTTGACGTGCCGCCGATTGATGTAGCTGCCCCCACCGCGATCCACCATCCCGGGCGATAGAAAAACGACGTGCAGCTTTGCCGCTGCGCGTTACTTTTGCGCGCCCGCGGCGGGTCGCCATGGTCTCGGAGTCCATGCACCCAACAGATATGAACCCCCATGAAACACCTGATTACAGCTCTTGCAGCAGTGCTGCTACTGGCCATCGGCGGACTGTTCACGGTTTCGGCCACGCAGTCGTCCGCCACCACATCCGCAGCCGGACAGCGCCCCTCCGAGTCGCCGGCCAAGGACAAGGCACAGCCCAAGCAAACGCCCGCTCCCACGCCAAGCAGCACGCCGGTTCCCGCAGCGGAAACCTCCCCTGCGGCCGCCGCTCCCGCTCCGGCCACCCAGGCCCCGGCCCCCGCAGCACCGGCTCCGGCGCCCGCTCCGGCCATTGTTCCGGCGGCAGCCACCGGGAGCGGCAGCAGCGCGTACCCCCTGCACAGCAACATCGTCAGCACCACGTTCTGGGTTGGCGAGATCTTCAACGCCAGCCTCTCGGACGGTTCGCAGGTCTGCTCCACCTACAACAGCCAGTGGGCGTACCAGCACACCGGTGTAAAGCTCGGCACCGTTGACGCCGGCGCTGCCGGGTGTCCCGGCAGCTACTACGGCGGGTGTGACGGAGTGAGCTCCGGTTCCGGCGCCGATTTCAAATGCGACACCGAACGGCGCGTTGCCAGCAACGGATACTTCCCGCTCAACCAGCCCAGGCCGCTGCAGAACCCGTTCTACCTGGACCTGCCCTACGACGACCTGAACGACGGCGTCGCCTTCCAGGAGCGTTGCCGGGTCATTCCCTGGGCCGCCGCGGACAACGCCGCCGCGGGGGTGGACCACTGCGCGGACCAGGGCTACAGCTATATGAAGAACCGGTGGGTCCAAATCACGGGCCCGAACGGCAGCACCTGCTACGGACAGATCGAGGATGCCGGCCCCTCCAGCGGCTCCGAATACCACGACTCCGCCTACGTCTTCGGGTCCGGCGACGCGCGCCCCGTCAACCAGAGCTTCTCCGCCGACGCTACCCAGGGCGCCGGCATGGACGTCTCCCCCGCCCTGAACGGCTGCCTTGGCTTTGCCGAACCGGACGGCAGCAGCGACCGGGTCTCGTGGCGCTTCATTGACCGTGCCAACGTTCCGGCCGGTCCGTGGCTGACCGTCGAGACCACCTCCGGAGTCAGCAACTGACGGGATCATCTCCTGCAGTGCCGCGCGACGTAGCCTCCTGACAGCTTTCAGGAGGCTACGTTCCCGGCCGTCACCGGGGTCAGTTCCTTCCCCTGCACCCTGCGGGCGGGGCTGACCCAGGTGCCGGTCGACGCCGAGGAGAACGCCTTCGGGAGTACCTGGAGGCACAGGAAGGCATCCAGGATCCGCATCAGCGGGAACAATGGCGCCATCAGCAGTATCCCCGGTTTGCGGAGGGAAACCGCTGCAAGGATGGTCAACAGGAAGTCCGGCAGCAGGACACCGATCAGCACATCCTGTGGCCGCAGCAGGCCGGACAGGAAGACCACCACGTCCCAGTCGTTGCCGAAGGCTGCCACCTGGATCGCGGCAAACGTGGAGACCAGGAACACGGGCAGCAGCAGCACGAAGAAGATGCAGCTCATCAGCAGCTCGAAGATGTAAGTTGCCAGGACCAGCCAGAACCGGCCGGTCTGCTTCCGGTGGCGCCGGACCGTCTGCCAGAATCCCAGAATCCACCGGCGGACCTGCTTCATATAGTCCTGCAGCCGGTCCGGGTCCTGGGTGTAGGCCACTGCAGCGGACGGGTGGAACGCGATCCTGCCCAGCTTCCTGGCGTGGATCTCGAACGTCATGTTGAAGTCCTCGATGACCAGGCCGGGAGCGACGACGTCGATCTCCTGCAGCGCACTGGTCCGGTACATGCTGGCGAACCCCGGAACGATGGACACCACATTCGCGCCGCGAGCCGCCTGCCCGTACTTCAGCAGGAGCTGCACCACGATGTACAGTCGCTCCCGGTACGCCACCAGGAACCGTCCCATGGCGGTGGGCGATGGCGGATCCATGATGGATTTTGCCCTGCCCGCCACGGCCACCACCGTTGGATCCGAAAACAGCGGCAGGCCGGTCCGAAGGTAGTCCTCGGTGGGACGGGTATCGGCATCGAGGAGCATCACCACCTTGAACCGCCGGCAAAGGTCGAAGTGCACGATCCCGGCGGCCAAGGCACCGGCCTTGCCCCGGTTGGGGTCAAGCTCCAGCACTTTGACCCCGGCGGCGCGTGCCAGCTGTGCTGTGTTATCCGTGGACATGTCGGAAACCACGTGGATGTTGCGGCGCGGTACCAGCCTGGACGCAGCGCGGATAGTCTCATTGATCACCAGCGCCTCGTTGTGGGCGGCCACCAGTACGGCAACATGGGACGGCAGGATGCGGACGCCCGGATCCCTGTGGCGGCCCCTCCGTGGCCGGGCCGCGACGGCAGGCAACCCTGCCCGGGCTGACCGCCAGGTGCGGTACCGGCGTGGCCACTCCTCCAGCAGCCACGAGTTCTCCCCCGCGAAGCGCGCCAGCCCCACGAGGGTCCAGAAGATGGTGCTGACACCGAGGACCAGGATGATGGAAACAGCAATCACAGCGCCGGAGCCCCCACAGTGTCGTACATGGCGTAGTCATCCGTGACGAGGGTGCCGTTGCTGAAGAGACTCAGGCCGAAGCTGATGGCGGTGGCCCCCGCCGGCAGGGCCGGCGTGGTGAAGCTTGCCTGCGTGAAGGTGGCGGTTGGCGCGAGCCAGGGGCTCGAGGTCCAGTACACCCATGCCCCTGCGGAGTTGCGGTAATAGACCGCGAACTGGGTGGTGGCAGTGGAGGTGTACCAGGCCCGCAGCGAGTAGGTCTTGCCGGCGATGGCAGGTGGGGCGCAGGAACCGGTGTCCAGGGACGGGAGCAGCTTGCTGTCCCCGTTTGAGTAGTTGCTCATCACCAGCCGGACGGCCTTCGCACCGGAGTGCGCGCCGGTGGCGAGCGTGGCGTAGGTGGGGGTGTTGGTCCCGAAGCCCGCCGTCTGCCAGCACTGCGGGAGAGTACCCGTGCCCGCAGTTTCCAGCCCGGCGTTCTGCACGAGGTTCGCGCCCGCCGCGGGCGGGGGCGGCGGTGGTGTTGCGGCGGCGTCGAACATCTCGGCGTCATCGGTGACGAGCGTGCCGTTGCTGAAGATGTTCAGGCCGAAGCTGATGCCGCTGGCCCCGGCGGGAAGCGCGGGGGTGGTCCAGGCCGCCTTCTGGAACGTTGACGCCGCTGCAAACCAGGGGCTTGAGGTCCAATAGGTCCAGGAGCCTATTCCGCTGCGGTAGTACAGGGCGAATTGCGTTGGGACCGTGGATTTGTACCACATGCCCAGGTTGTAGCTGTGCCCGGCCGTTCCCGCGGGTGAGCATCCGCCGAGGTCGAGGGATGGCAGCCATTTGGCGTCACCGTTGGCGTAGCTCCGCATGACCACTTGGGCTCCCCTGCCGGTCCGCCCTTGGTTGACGGTGCTGAACGTGGGGGTATTGGTTCCGTATCCGCCTTGCTGCCAGCACTGGGGAGCGCCGTTGGTGAGCGTTTCAAAGCCGGGATTCTTGACCAGGTTGCCCGTGCCGGGCGGCGGAACGGCCGGCCCGGAAACCAGTGGCTTGAGCGTCCCGCCGATGACCTGGTCCACCGTCTTGACGGTAGTGGTGGTGGGACGGGTCTTCAGCCAGGTGGCGAACTGGTAGAAGACCGTTGGCGAAGTGGTGATGGGGTCGGAAGGGTTGTTGGCGATGTGGTGGAAGGTGAGTTGCACCCATCCCCCGGCCCCGTTTTCGGCCTGCGTAACGCTTCGCTGGAGGTCGGCCAAGGTCCAGGTGTTTTCCACCTGGTCGGGCGCCTTCGTATAGTACGGGTCCGCTGGCGGCATCGACTCACCTACCGCGCAGGTGCCGCAACTGAACCTGGTCCGGATGTCACCGAGTCCCCGGGCACTGTTGTAGCCGCAGTTCCTGACGATTGCTTCGGTGCTGGCGTTGGCCGATGCGAAGGGGTGGGCGAAGCTGGTCACCCGGAATCCCCAGTTGCTGAGGTTGACGCGGTCGTTGCAGACCTGCCGCGTGGCTTCGTCGCTGGGCAGGGTAGTGAGGTCGGGGTGGGTCACGGTATGGCCGCCGATTTCATGCCCCGCAGCCGCCAGTGCCTGGACCTGCGCGAGCGTGAAGTAGTTCGGGGTATTCACGACGCCGGAGGTCACGTAGAAGGTGCCCTTCAGTTCCAGCGAGTCCATGGTCTGGGCTGCGGACATCTGGTCCGCGTGGCCGTCGTCGAACGTCAGGCTGACCACCGTGGGCGCGGCAGCGTGGGCAGCAGGCGGGCTCATCGCCAGACCGGCGACGGCCAGGGCCAGGGCGGCCGTCACTGTCACCAAGGATTTTGCCCGGCGGAGCAGTCCCCGCCGGGCACCCTCGCGCGGAGGGAGCTCTTCCACGGGCTCGTTACCAACAGTCTTCATGGCGTACCACTCGATTCATCTTGGGGAGGCCCCGGGGCAGGGGGCTCACTGGGCAGGAGGCGGCGCGCCCACGGTGTCGTACATTTCGTAGTCATCGGTGGCCAGCTGGCCGTCGCTGAAAAGGTTGAGCCCGAAGCTGATGGCTTCCGCCCCGTCGGGAACAGGCGGTGTCTCCCAGACCGCCTGCCCGTACGTGGTCCTGGCGGGGAAGTACGGGCTGGCTGTCCAGAACTGCCAATCACCCATGGCATTGCGGTAGTAGACAGCGAATTGCGTCGGCGCATTGGACTGGTACCAGGCGCGGAGCGAGTAGGCGTGGCCTGGGATGACGCTCGGTGCGCAGGCGCCCAGGTCCAGGGCAGGGAGGAGCTTCACGTCGCCGGATTTGTAGGCCGTGACGTCCAGTCGCCGGGACGTTCCGTCCCGGAAGCCGGGAACCAGGGTTGCCAATTCGGACGAGTTCTCTCCGTAGCCTGCCACCTGCCAGCATTCCGGCAGGCCGTACTTCCCCGGTGTTTCCAGCCCGGGATTCCGCAGGGCGTTGACGCCCGGCCCGGCAGGAGGTGCATCCGCTCCCGGAACCACAGGCTTGGCCACCTTCCCGATGACCTCGTGGACGGTCCGCACCCCCATGGTGCCCTTCGCTGTCCGCGCATCCAGCCATGCGGCGAACTGTTCGAACAGGGCCGGGGTGATCGAGAGCGGACTTCCGGAGTCATCGATGTCGTAGAAGGCCAGCTGCAGCCAGCCGCCTGCCGCCTCGGCCTGCTCCACGGTCTGCTGCAGCCCCTGCAGAGTCCAATCACGGCCCACCTCGGCGGTGGCACGGGTGTTGAACGGATCCTCCGGGCGTACGGTCTCGGCAGGGGCGCAGGATTCGCAGGAGTACGGGCTGCGGATCAGGTCCTGCCCCCTGGCGCTGTTGTAGCCACAGCCGGACACGATCTCCTCGGCGGTGGGGGACGACGCGCCGAACGGGTAGGCGAAGCTGGTCACCTTGAAACCCCATTCGCTGAGCGTCGCCCGGTCACTGCACACCTGCCGTTGCGCTTCGCCGGGTTCGACGGCAGTGAGGTCCGCCAGGGTGACCGTGTAGCCGCCAATTTCGTGGTGCTGTTCGGCCAAGCGGTGCAGGTCCTCCTGGTTGAGGAAGTCGGCTGCGCCAATGAAGCCTGAGTTGACGAAGAAGGTGGCGCGCAACTGGTGGTCCGCCAGGATGCGGGCCGCCTCCCGCTGGCTGGACCGGCCGCCGTCGAACGTCAGGGAAACTGACAGCAGCGGCGCGGCGCCGGCGGTGGGCGCATCGGAAGTCTGCGGGCCCGCCGCAACGCCGCTGCTGTCCCCGCCTTTGGCCGTCATGAGCGACGCACCGCCAGTCAGTACGGCAAGGACTGCAATCCAGGACACGGCGAGGAGGCCCACCCTCCTGCGCGAAGCACGGGCCTGCATTGACGCCAGCCTGTCATTCCCGCGGCCGGCGCTCCCGGAACCGGGATGTGCGCCGGTCACGGCGCGGACCTGCCCGCGGCGGCACGCCGCCATCGGAGGGCAACGCCCTTTATTGCCGAGATTTCCATGGTGAGACCCGTTTCTCCACCGACCGGTTTCAGTCGTTCACAGCCTCAGCCTATGGAGGGCCGTTGTCCCCGGACACGAGTAGGCAGTACCCGTATTTGGCTTTCGCACCACGTACCCGCGCGCAGCCACTACTCGGCGCTGCCTGTCCGGCGATTGCGGCCCGTCCTGCAGGCAATCCTGGCATGAAAACAAGGCGCCTATGGTCAAATGGTGGTTCAGGAGAGTGGACAGGAATTCCGACCAACACGGGGGACATGTGGCAGCCAAACCGGGCACCGGCCAGGTCATCAGGGCTGCCGCGTCCCCGGCACCATCACGGGCGGGACGGCTGCACCTGCCTTCGGGAAACCGGCGCTCCAGCACGCGCCTCGCGGTGGTCGCCGCAGCAGTAACACTGGCGCTGGTTGGCGGCTTATTCCTATGGCGTTTCATTGCGGAGGCGGGCATGGCACAGCAACCGTGGTTTTCGGGTTACGCAGATGTGACGGTTGACCCGCCCTACGACCTGGCCGGGCCCGGCCTGCCGGAGAGCCGGAACGTCACCCTGGCCTTCGTCGTCGCAGACTCCTCGCAGCCGTGCGCTCCCAGCTGGGGCAACGCCTACAGCCTCGATGCTGCCAGGGACGCGCTCAACCTTGAGCAACGGATCTCCGCCCTTAAATCCAGTGGTGGCGCCATTGCCGTTTCGTTTGGCGGCTCGGTCAACACGGAGCTTGCCGTCGCGTGCCAGGATCCTGCCCAATTGCAGGCGGCCTACCGTTCAGTCGTGGAGCGCTATTCCCCCTCCACCATCGATTTCGACATTGAGGGGGATGCGCTGCTTAACGGTCCGGCCGGCGAACGGCGGGCAGAGGCGGTAGCAGCCCTCCAAAAGGAAAAGGACGGGTGGGGCG
Organism: Pseudarthrobacter sp. SL88; assembly: GCF_026672455.1. Taxonomy (NCBI): domain Bacteria; kingdom Bacillati; phylum Actinomycetota; class Actinomycetes; order Micrococcales; family Micrococcaceae; genus Pseudarthrobacter; species Pseudarthrobacter sp. SL88. The sequence continues at coordinate 181,442 of NZ_JAPPRD010000001.1, read as the reverse complement.
GCGGACTGGATGTGTGGCTCACGCTCCCGGCGTCACCCCGCGGGTTGACCGACGACGGCATTGCCGTGGTGGACCAGATGCTGGCCGCCGGAGTCGACCTTGCCGGCGTCAACATCATGACCATGAACTACGGGTCCAGCCGCGGTCCCTCGCAGAGCATGCTGGACGCGGCGGTGGCGGCCGCCGACTCCACCCACGACCAGCTGAGCATCAGCTACCAACGGGTGGGGACCAACCTCAGCAGCCAGGAAATCTGGTCCAAAATGGGGCTGACTCCGATGATCGGCGTCAATGACCTGCCGGACGAAGTCTTTGGGCTGGACGCTGCCAGCGGCCTGAATTCCTTCGCCGTCCAAAAGGGCATCCAGAGGGTGTCGATGTGGTCGCTCAACCGGGACCGGGAATGCGCAGCAGCCGCTGCCGATGGCCAGGCGAGCCACGTGTGCAGCGGAGTCCAGCAGGAGCCCGGCGAGTTCGCCAGGGTCCTCGCCAGAGGTTTTGAGGGCCGGTTGCGCTAACGCCGCCGGCGGGCTGCCTGGAGCTGCCGGGTCAGCGGACCTGGCTGGTGGTGACAATGTCGAGCCATGGCCCATCCGGCACCTGGTCGCGTGTCACGAATTGCCAGTCCACGGTGTCCGATTCGCCGTTAATGTCTTCAAAACCCAGGCACGCGTTCAGCGCCGGAGAAACGTCCATGCCGGCCCCGTTGAATTCTTTATTGGCAGGGCGGGCATCATTGGATCCAAAGACATATTCCTTGTCGTGGTACTGGCCGGGACCTGCATCCTGGATCTGGCCGTAGCATTCCTGGTTTCCCTTGCGGATCCGCACCCATTGGTTCTTCATGTAACTGAATGATTTGTCCTGCTCACGGCCCGCATATACAGAATCCCTGGCCCAGGGAATGACACTGGCCCGTTCCGCGAACGCTTTGCTGTCGTTGACGTCGTCGTAGGGCAGGTCGAGATAGAAGGGGTTTTCCTTGGGTGTCATGCCGGTGGGCATGAAGCGGTTGGCTTCGGTCCGCTGCTCGGTCTCACAGGCACCTGATTTCATCACCCCGTCGCAGCCGCCGTAGTTCCGCATCCAGCCGGAGTCGTAGGTGGACATGACCTGGCTGCCGTCGTCAGCGCTGGGATCGAAAAGTTCGCCCACCCAAAAGGTGGTGGCCACGATGTTGGTGTGCCACGGATAACCGCCCTCTCCGGAGGAACTTCCTCCGTCCGGAGGGGCAGGCGGTGAGGAACAACCCGCGGCGATGAGCGCCACCGAGGACAGGGCGGCGGTGAGGCCCCACCGGAGCCGCTTGTTGTGCCGAATTCGGCACGTGCGCGATCCCCCTGGTACAAGCCGATAATTCAGCGCTGCCGCTCTTTTCAACCCAAGCTCCTTCGTATGCCTTGCCACTTTTATTTTCCTGATATCCGGTGGCATAGGCGAGGGAAATGCGCACTTTGACAGCCAATTCATAGCTTTCCGGACATTTACCGCATTTCCGGAAATTTGCAGCCCAATGGCCGGGCCGGGAAATTAATCCCTGCCCGGCCACTGGACTACCGGATAACCGGACTTCAGGCCATCAGGAGGCGAGAATAACCTTCCACCGTGAAGCGTCCACCGTGTTCGCCGTCCGGTTGTCCGCGGCGACGTTGGTGATGATCTGGTCCACCGTGGTCTTCGGGTCGAAGCCCACCAGGCCAAAGGCCTTGGTGTTGTCCGGTACCCGCCGGCGCATGTCCTCGTACCCTTCGGAGTAGGCCTGCTCGTAGGGCACCAGGGTGATGGGGCTGTCGCTTCCCACAAGTTCCACGATCCGCTCCGCGAGGGCGAGGATGGAGATTTCGTGGTTGCCACCCAGGTTGTAGGCGTTACCGTACGCGCGCTCGTCCTCCGAGATCCGCGTAATGGCGGGCACGATGTCGCCCACATAGGAGAAGCAGCGTGTCTGGTGCCCGTCCCCGTATACCGTCAAAGGTTCGCCCGCGAGCGCCTGGCGTACCAGGCGCGGCACCACCATTCCGTAGCGTCCCGTCTGTCGTGGACCAACGGTATTGAAGAGCCGGACGATCGCCACCCGCAGCCCGAACTGCCGCCAGTAAGCATGGGCGAAGGCTTCGTCGATGCCCTTGGCCGCCGCGTACGTCCAGCGCGATTTCAGGGCGGAGCCCAGGATCCGGTCCGATTCCTCGGAAAGGCTGTCCGAGGTGTTCTTGCCGTAGATCTCGCTGGTGGATGCCAGCAGGAGGCTGGCTCCGGCTTCAAGGACGGAGTCCAGGACCACTTCCGTGCCGTGGATGTTGGTGCGCAGGCTTTCCAACGGGTGGTCAACGATCAGGTTGACGCCTACCGCGGCGGCCAGGTGGAACACCCGGTCCGCCCCCGCCACGGCTTTGTCGACGGCAGCCCGGTCAAGGATGCTGCCTTCGATGAAACGGAACTTGCGGTGCCCGATGACGCCCTTGAGGTTCTCAAGCCGGCCGGTGGACAGGTCATCCAGGACAATTACCTCGTCCCCCGCTGCCAGGAGGTGCTCCACAAGGTGGCTCCCGATGAATCCGGCACCGCCGGTAATTGCTGTTCTCATGCTTCCTGCTTCCAAATGGAGTGATGTGGTCAGAGCCTGGTGACGTTGTCTGCCTTGGGCAGCCGGTAGGTGGTGTCCAGCACTGCCGCGGCGTTCTCCAGCCAGTCAAGGTCCGTCTGGCTGTGCCTGGTGTGCAGGATGACGAGGTCCGCTTCCCACAGTTGGGGAGCGGGATTGGAGATGAGCGTGCCGCCCCTGCCGTCGGGCGCGGTGAGGCACCAGGGATCCGAGTAGGCCACCTCGGCGCCGTCCGCGATGAGCTCGGCGATAATCTCGAGGGCCGGGGATTCACGGAGGTCCTCGACGTCGGGCTTGTAGGCCACGCCCACCACCATCACCCGCGAGCCCGCCAGGCCGTGGTTCCGCTCGGAGAGGATCCGCCTCGCCTTTTCCACTACCTGGTGCGGCCTGCCGGCAATCCCGATCATTGCCTGCTCGATCACGGGCGCCGTCACGCGGGCCTTGCGCAACTGCCACAGGAGGTAGTGCGGGTCGCAGGGAATGCAGTGCCCGCCGACTCCCGGTCCGGGGGTGAACGGCATGAACCCATACGGTTTGGTGGCGGCCGCGTTGATCACGTCCATCACTTCCATGTCCAGTTCGTGGCAGATCTGGGCAAACTCGTTGGCCAGGGCAATGTTGACGGCCCGGAACGTGTTCTCCACGAGCTTGGTCATTTCCGCGGCGTCGGCGGACGGGACCACATGGACCAGCTTGGTGCTGGCGCTGAGCAGCCGTTCCGCTGCCTCACCGCAGGCTGTGGTGACACCGCCCACCACCCGTGGCACATCTTCGTGGGAGAAGGAGTCGACGCCGGGATTGATGCGTTCCGGCGAGAAGGCCACGTACACGTCGCGTCCCGGGATGAGTCCCTTCGCCGCGAGGGGCATCGCCAGCAGGTCCCGTGTTGTGCCCACATACGTGGTTGACGTCAGCATCAGCAGCTGCCCCGGCACCGCGTATTCCACGACTGAGGCGCACGCTGCGCGCAGGATGCCGAGGTCGGGAACAAGGTACTCGTCCACCGGAGTGGGAACGCAGACCACAACGGCCGCAGCGTGGGCCAGCAGCGAGAGGTCGCTGGTCAGCATGAACGAGGGGTCCAGCAGCGCTGTCTTCAGCCGCTCCTTGTCCGAGTCCAGCAGGTCCGCCTGCTGTTCACGGATCACCGCCAGCCGCCGCTCCGAGACGTCGAGCCCGAGGACCCGCCGCCCGGAGGCATTGATGGCCAGGGCGGTGGGCAGTCCCACGTATCCCAGGCCGACGATTGCGACGTCGAAAGTGAACACCTGGTCCTGGGCGGGAATTGCCCTCGCCGCGGTGCCCTCAGTCCATTCCACTGCCTCAGCCGGCAGGGAATGGGATTCAACGGCGACCTGTTTCTTGAGGGCTTTTACCTTCGTGTTCGGTGCCATGGTCAGTCGACCTCCCGGTGCATTTTGTCTCCAGTGTGAATAAAAGCCGGCGGCGAGAAGGCGTGTGCCCGGGTCTCCGGGGGCACGTCGCCCTTCACCGCCGGTCCGTTTTGGGGGGTCCCCGCCAAAGGCGGGAGACCTGTCGCATCGGAGCTGCCTTCCGGCCGGACTGCCATGAGGCTGTCCCCCGCAAAGGAAATCTTCCTGCGCTTCATGTCGAGGCCCACTTCCCCTCGTGCTGGCGGTTGCCAACAAGACGAGGGTATTAATCAAGTCCTTTGCCCGGCGCGAGTGTGGTGTACCCGTCTTTGACCCCGCCCGCCGCACCCGGCGGTGAGACTACGTGGCTTGTGGCGGCCCACCACTCGCATTGGTACTCGGAGGGGCACGCGCCCTTGGATTGCCCGGGATTCCGCGGAGGCAACACCGAAAACCATCGCCGCAGCAGGCGCTGGTTAACGAAGAAGGATGGTTAGACTGTCTGCTCGCCGCCGTGATCGCCGCTGATCAGCTTTTCGCGGTCGCTGATTCCGAGCTTGGCGAACATCCGGTACAGGTGGCCTTCCACCGTCCGGAGGGAGAGCCCGAGGCTGAGCGCGATGTCCCTGTTGCTCGAACCCGTCTGCACCAGGGCCACGATCTCCTGTTCGCGACGCGTCAGCTTTGTAAGGTCCGGCATGCCCTGCCTTGTGGCCGCCGGCGCCTTGCCCAGGGCCGCGGTGCGCCGTTTGAGGAGCCGCTGCGCTTCAAGCTGGCGGGACTTGTCCCCCCGGCTTTCGAGGATCCTGAGCGCGTGGCCCGCGTAGTCCGCTGCTGCGAGGTCCAGGCCCTCCCTGGCGGCGGATTCACTCAGGGCGATGAGCCCGGCGGCATCCTTGGTGTCCAGGGCCTGGCTGTAGCTGACGGCGAACTCGGCTGTGCGGCCTTCGCTGGTCTCAGCCAACGACTTCAGGCGGCGCACCACGGAGAGGTCCCCCGCCCGCAGGACCAGGACGAGGATATCGATTTCCGGCCCCACCGCCCCGTTGGCTGCCGCGGTATCCGCGAGCGACATCAGCCGGGACAACGTGGGGCGCAGCCCGACCTGCTGGACTTTGGCCATGGCGGCGTGGGCACGGCCCAACAGGGATGATTCCATCCCGTCCCTGGTCAGCGCCTCATGCTCCAGCGTGTAGGAGGAAGCGACCTCCCGGAATTTCAGCAGGGATGCAGCGTAGGCGGCGGCAGCGACGGCGTCGGGCAGATCGCTTTGCAGGTCCGACACCCGAAGCATGCTCACAGCCTGGCGAAGGCACGGCAGCGCCGCCCCGAGGTTGCCGCGGCGCAGGTCCACGCTGCCAGCGCTGAAATGCAGCGCGCCGCCGTCGTAGATCAGCGAGTTGGGCGCCAGGGACACATGGTCCCGGAGGTACTCCTCCAGGACAGCGAACTCGCCGGCGTGCAGCAGGGCCAGGATGTAGCGGCGCATGAAGAAACCTGTGTGTTGCAGACCCCAGTGGCCTGCAGCATCGAGGATGTCCTTGACGTCGGCCAGGACCTGGATCGCCGATAGGGGTTTGCCGGTGACGGCCATGGACTCAGCCAGCAGGGTTCCTGCGAGCAGCCGCGTTTCCCCGTCCCCGCTCCGTTGCCAGATCTGCCGCAGCTCTCGCTCCGTTTCCACGTGGCGGCCCTCCGCCTGCATTCCCTCCAGGACCAGCAGTCGGTTCCCCAGGCGTCCCAGTTCGAGCTCCTGGGCGTCGATTCCCCTGGCGGATTCGGCGATCCGGGCCAGGGCGGCCTCCCATTCGTACGCCGCCTGCTTTACCGCGTTGGGTCCGGCCCCCTGGCGCCTGGCGAGTTGCGCCGCAAGCATGGACACCTGCCGCAGGGTGGCTGGATCGTTGGTCCTCTCAACGATTCCGCCTATTTCCCATGCCGTTCCCCGGATATCCCCGCGGTACCACTTGGCGCGGGCGACCTCCACGCGGGCTGCGAGCTTGAGTGCCGGGTCTTTGATGGCACCCGCTACGCGTTCGACGTAGCTGGGGATGAAGAGCCGGTTGGCCAGCTGCGCGGCCTCCAGGATTTCGCTGTCCGGAATCCTGGCACCGGCCTCGAGCCCCCAGGATACGTAACGGAGCAGGCCGTCCATGGTCTGCGGGCGGCTTTCGAGGAGCTGCAGGATGCGCTGGCGGATCCGCAGGCTGCGGGCGGCCGGCACAATCTGCCGGAGTACTTCGCCCACCAGCGGCTGGGCCAGCCGGACATGCTGCCCGGCATCGGAATCGATGGTGATCAGCCGCATCTCCTGCAATTCGTCCACGGCGTAGTGGTCGCTCGCCTGCCGCAGCACGTCCAGGGGCAGGGGTTCGGCCAGGGCGACGGTGTCCAGGGCTTCACGCTGCAGGTGGTCCAGGTGGACGATCTGGTTCCGGACCAGGTCCAGGAGCCGCAGGCTGCTGCCGCGCAGCTCAGAGGTCAGCATCCAGGCTCCGTTCCGGCTGACCAGCTGGCCGGTGGACCTGGCATTGCCAATGAGTTCAAGCAGGAACATCGGGTTGCCACCGGATGCCCTTCGGAGCACTGCGCCCGCACTGGGCACCACGGGTGCGCCCAGCACCTGGGCGCACAGCTGGTCGACGTCCTGTCCGTTCAGGGGCTGCAGGTCGAAGCGGTCCAGCAATCCTTCGGACCACATCGAAAAGATTTCGCCGGGCGGCGCCGGATGGGGGCGGCAGATGAAGACCACCTTGGCCACTTCGGCTGCTGTGAGCTGGGCCAGGACGGCGACGCTGCCCTCGTCGAGGTGCTGGGCGTCCTCCACCACCAGGACGGCAGGCACCGATTCCCGTTCCCTGGCTGGATTCAGGGCGGCGGTCACCGCCTTCAGCACGGACAGCGGCTCGGTGATCTGGCCAGGCGTCAGCGAGGTGATCAACGGTGCCAGCGCGGCGAACGGGACCCCGGCCAGCGTGGCCCCGGCGAACACCCGGAAGGGCCGCACGCGGTGGCCCAGTTCCTGGATCACCGCGTTGACCAGAGCAGTCTTGCCAAGCCCGGCATCACCCAGCAGGAGGACGCCGGGCCCGTTGCGGTCCAGCAGGCAATCCGCAACAGCGGCCAGGATGCCCGAGCGCCCGACGAGCGTTTCGTTTGCCAGTACCTCGGTCATTGCTGGTTCCCCTCAGCGAGGCCCAGGGCAAACGGCAGCTCCGAGCGTTCCACGATTTTCAATTTTCCGTAGATCTGGTAGAGGTGTCCCTCCACCGTCCGTACCGACAGGTGCAGCCTGGCGGCTATGGCCTTGTTGCTCTGGCCCCTGGCCGCGAGGGTGGCGATCTCCAACTCCCGCGCGGTGATGCGGTCCTCCTGCTGGGCGGCGTCCTCCGGGGCGCGCATCCGGTGCCGGCAGGTTTCCGCGATGCGCCGGGCCTGCAGGAGCAGGGCGCGGTCCTCCAAAGCGTGTGCACGGCGGATTACCGCCTCCGCAACGTCGAAGGCGAACCGGTCGTGCTGCAGGTCCTGGGCGAGCTGGGCCACGGCCACCTGCTGGGCCACGTCATGGGCGAGCACTGCATTCGCGTAGGCTGCGCACAATCCGGCGAAGTCGCCGTCGCACCTCAACGCTGTCTCAAGCAGCCGGGGAGCCGCGGCCGTCCGTCCCAGCCGGACGGCCGTACTCAGGGCGATCACCTCAAGGCCGTAATTACCGGCGGCATGCTCGTCATCTGCCAGCCGCATCAGTGCGTCGATGGCAGCTTGGGGCCTGTCGGGGCTGTCCGCGGCGAGGATGGTGAAAAACGCCGTGATGAACTCCAACGGCCGTCCGGGCCGCGCAGGCCCGGGCCGTTTGCCGGCAGGGCACTTCCCGGCTTGCTCCGGCTCGCCCTGCAGGGCTGAGGCGTAAGCCGCCGCCCTGGTGGCAGCGCCGAGGAGGCCCTCGTCGTCCCGCACGCGCAGCTGCCCGATCAGCGGAACCAGGGCTTCCAGGCCCTCGTGTGCCCTGCCCTGAAAACACCGCAAGACAGCCAGGGCCAAGTCGAAGCACGCGGGGAGCGGCTGGCCTGCGGGCAGCGGCGAGTCCCAGTGCGGCTGCTGCATGGAGGCCGCGTCTTCCCAGCAGCCCGCCAGCAGGAGCGCGAAACGCAACCGGCCCGCGGCCGCCCATGCCGCTGCAGCGGACACCATGGGGTTCCGGCTGTCGGCGAGCAGCTGGCCGGCAAGATCAGCTGCTTCAGATTGGCGCCCGGTCAGCGCCCAGGCCTCGCACAGCAAGCTCCCGGCCGTGAAGCGGAAGTCCGGTCCGTGGGTTTCGAAGTCCTGAAGGGCACCTTCCAGCTGGGCGGCGGCCTCGCCATAGCGGCCCAGGAGCCCCGCACTCCGGGCCTCGGCGAGCACCAGCTCTTGGTGGAGGAACCGCACGGTTTCACCGCCCGAACCGTCACCGCTCCCCCGGGGCGAGCGTCCGGCCAGGTCTGCCTTCAGCAGTTCCCCGTCCATTGCCTTCCGGGCATGCCGGAGATGTTCCACTGCCTGGTCCATGGTCTCCGGATCGGACTGCAGCACCGCGGCCTCCGCCAGCTGGAACCGCACGTTTTCTTCGGGGGGCAGCGGACCCGGACCATCGCCGCCCGCACTTTCCCCGATTTTGTCGCGATATTGCCGGAGGACGTTTCGCGCTTCGCTGACAGCCCCGAGCGCCGCCAGTGCGGACGACTCCTCAGCGACCGCCGTTGCACTGAGGTAATGACCCGGAATGGAACGGACCAGACGAAGCGCCAGCGGATGGTCAGCCCGGGTATTGGCGATTCGGGCCGCCCGCAGGGCATCTCTTTCGGAGAGCGGAACACCACATTCCAGGGCCCACCCGGCGAGGGCCGCGGTGAGGGCAGGATGCATCAGCGCAGGGTCCACTGCTTCGCAGAACCGCCGCCGGAGATCGCTGCTGCGGCCGGTGGGGATGTTGGCGCGGATGACATCGCGCAGCAGCTGGTTCTGCACGCCGACCATCCTCGGCAGCGAATGGTCCACCACCAGGATTCCGCGCCTCTCAAGCGAGTCGACATCGTCAGGCAGCGCGATGGCCAGCAGCGCCTCCAGCGGCACGGTCCCGGCCAGGGACACGATCTCCACGGCCATGCGTTCTCCAGGCCCCAGCTTGCCCAGCCGGGTTACCACCAGGTCGGTAATGGCGGGCCCATGGGGCCTGTCCGTGGCAGTCAGGACCCACACTCCGTCGCGCACCGCGAGGGAGCCCGACTCAACCAACTCCCCGGCAAGCATTTTCAGGTAGTGCGGGTTCCCGCCGCTCGCGGTCCAGAATTCGTGGGCTGCGGATGCTGAAATCCGGCCGCCGAGGCTTGCTTCAAGCCAGGTGACGGCCTCGGGCAGGGGCAGCGGCCCGAGCTCGATCCGTGCCAGATATCCGTCCGTGCAGAGCCGGGAGAGTTCGCTGCCCAGCCGCTGCGGATCGGAGCAGGTCAGGATCAGGCCGGCCGTTCCGTTGCGGGCAAGTTGGGAAATGACCACTCCGGCGAGCTCGTCCACGTCCGCCGCGTTCTCAATCACCAGGTACACCGGTTTGCCCTCGGCCCGTTCGGCAAGCAGGGTGGTTAAGGCAGACAAAACGAGCGCCGGGTGGGACAGGAACTGGGAATCCAGGTCCCGCAGCAATACGTTCAGCGCGCCGTACGGGCTTGCGGTGAGGCCGGCACTGGCACGGAGCACCACAATGTAGGCGTCATCACGGATTTCCTTGGTCAGGAGGCTGGTGAGGTAGCTTTTGCCGCTCCCTGAGGCTCCTGTGATGAGTACCCCGGCGCGGGCATCGTCCAGGGCGCGGACGAGGTCCTCTCCGGTGGTCCTGCCGCCAATCTGCGGCCAGGTCCTTGAGCTCACCCCGCGGCCCCCTCTGCTGGTAGACGTCGTGATGCCCGGCCGTCCGGCACCCCAGTGAGGCGGGCATCGGTGAACGGACTTCGGGGGCCCTGACGCACCAACTGCCACCGTGACCGGGTCCCCGCCAGTCAAGTAGTGACAGCCCCAATTAATCAGTTGGACACCTGGCAGGCACCAGTAGCGGGTACTCGTCTTAACTACCTAACGGACTACTGTGCTACTCGTGAGTACTCGACAACGCGGAGAGGTTGTTGAAGGGGGTACCAGTGGTTCCTACGCGGGATTGAGCTGCGCGAACACCGAATCAACGTCGATCGTGGCACCGTCCGCGAAGGCGAACCGGCCGTTGGCTACGAAGCGCGCCCCGCACGCTTCGGCGAAGGGGCCTGGTCCTGAGAGCACGACGACGGCGGCATAGTCCCCGTCGGCCACCGCACCGGTGGTGCCAATCCAGGGGATGGCCAGGTGCTCCCCCACCGGGTGCGGCGCCTCGCGGTGCCAGGTGCCGGCGTCGTCAAGGACCCCGCCCCACTCAACGGGCAAGACCTCACTGGCCAGGCCGGCCGCGGTATCAGCCGGCCAGCCGCCAATCCGCAACCGGGCGCGGCTGCGAGCCGCGTTGCGGACACGCACCAGCCGCAGCTCCACGGCGCCGCGTGTCACAGATGCCACCAACACCTCCGGCCCCGGCGTGGCAGTTCCCGCAGCGCCGCTGCCGTGGTCCGGGCCGCCGTCGGGATCAACATCGATCCAGTGCGCGGTGAAGCGCGAGGCCCCCACCTGCACCCCGTCCTGCCTGAAATGGCCAAGGAACTCGAATCCGGTCCGGTGCGTCAGCCGGCCATCCGCATCGGCGAAGGCGACGGCGTTGTCCACTGATTCCGCGGCAAGGTCCGGGAAGGTGGCGGTGGAGTAGCCCAGCCGTGCGTAGAGCGGGGAATCGGCTACCCGGACGCCGGCGTTGGCATGGTCGGTGCCGTGGTTGCGGATCCGCACCACACCGTCCGAGGCGGTTCCGTCCACCTGCCAGCCCGGAGCCGCGATGAACCGCTGGGTGTCACCGGATTCCACCGGCAGCGGCTCCTCGACGGCCGTCCACACCGGATGGTCGGCGGGCAGGGCGAGGCCCATCATTCCCTTGGCGGCCCAGTAGGGGGACCCCGCTCCGGAATAGGACTGTTTCATGCCCGGGAACTCGGAGTGGAAGCCGATGGTCAGCAGCCCGTCGGCGTTATGGGCGCCCCGGTCCAGGAAGTACTTCAGGATGCCGGAGGCCGCCCGCCGGGTCACACCGGGCGTCAACCGGGTGTGACCCGCGAACTGTCCCGCCCAAAACGGCGCTGCCGCCGCGAAACGGTAAATCAGGCTGCGGCCCTGGACCAGCGGGGCGCCGTCAGCCCCCACCAGGTGGACGGCGTCGTCCAGGAAATCGGCCAGCCGTTCGCCGTCGAGTGCAGCACGGGCCTTCACTCGGGGGTCCTCCGGCGCCATCAGCTGCAGCAGCTGGGGATAGACCTGGAACGCCCAGCCCACGTAGTGGTCGTAGGCGCGCTCCTGGCCGTCCGCAAACCAACCGTGGCCGCGGTACAGGGAATCGTGGATGGCCAGCCCGGCGTCGATGTCCGCATCGGAGTATCGTCCGCCCACGCCCGCAAGGAACTTTTCGACGACGATCTGGAACCACACCCAGTTGATGGGCGGGTACGCCTGGCCGATCACGGTCTCAAACCAGGCCACCAGCTGTTCCTTGACGCGCTGCGGCAGCCGGTCCCACAGGACGCCCCGGGTCAGTGCCAGACCCACGGCCAGCGATGCTGCCTCCACCTTGGCCTGGTCCAGTTCGCCCGGGGTGGGCCAGCGGTCAGGGTTCGCGGGGTTGGTTCCGGCGTCGAGGCCCTTTGCGTACCAGTCGGCCAGCCACGCGGTGCCCTCCGGATCACCTGCGATCCGGAACGAGGCCAGCAGGAAGGTCCGGGCAAAGGCCTCCAGCGAATCGCTTTTCCGGCCGTAGGCGCTGGTGGCTCCCGGCAGGTACAGGTTGGCGTGGTCTTCCGTGGCATGGCGGTGCGCTGACCGCAGCAGGTAGTCGGCGTACGCGCACCAGTGGCCCCGGGTGAGGCCGGTATACGGCGAGATACGGAAGTCCAGCGGGGGCATGGCCAGGGGCGCGGCGCTCACAGGGAGTCCTGCAGTACGCCGGCAGCCGGAACCCGTGGAGCCCCGATGGAGGATTCACGCAGGATCAGGTCCGGGTTCAGCTCGATCCGGTGCACTGGACGCATCCTGCCTTCGGCCAGCCGGGCGGCCATAAGCTGGACCGCCACCTTGCCCACGTACTGTTTGGGCGGCCGCACGGCGGAGATGGCGGGCTCGGCCAGGTAGGCCACCTCGTCGTCGTATCCCACGATCGCGATGTCCCCCGGAACGGTGAGCCCGCGGTCCACGCAGTGCTGCACGAATGCCACCGCCTGGGTGTCCGAATGCACCAGCATTGCCGTGGTGCCGGTCTTGGTGCACAGTTCCAGCACTTGGTCGAAGTGGCTGGCCCGGCCACCGTTGCCGTGCTTGGCGGGGTCCTGCCTGGCGGAGTCCTCGTGGACAGAGTCCTCCACCGGAATCTTCAGTGCGGCCAGGGCCTGCTGCCAGCCCCGGACCACGTGCGGGCTGGTGGGGCTGGACGAATCGGTCAGGCAGCCGATCCGCCGGTGGCCTTCCTGCCACAGGTGCCGCACGGCCATGCCGGCACCAAACGCGTGGTCCGTGGCCACCCATTCGAGGCGGTGCGCGGGAATCTCGGCCGGCGCACGCCGTTCGGCGAGCACCACCGGGATGGGCAGGGCGTTCAGCCAGCGGAGCAGTTCATGCCCGTGGTGGCCGCCCATGTCCGGCGCCACGATCAGGCCGTCGATGTTCTGGGTGTCCAGCAGGGCCTGCACCTGCCTGCGGTTGTCCGCGGCGTCGTACGCGGACCCGCGCACCATGATCCGCAGGTTCTGCTCTTCCGCCTCGGCCCGCGCCCCGCTGATGACCTGCGGCCAGTAGTAGTCCAGCGACGGCACCACCATGCCGATGGAGTAGCTGTGCTGGGCGGCCCGGCCCGCTGCCGAGCGGTCCAGCGGGCTGGGCAGCGTGGCGCCGCCATGCACGCGGGACACCAGGCCCTCATCCGCGAGGATGTTCACGTCGCGGCGGATGGTCAGTTCGCTGACGCCAAGCTTCGCCGCGATATCGCGGACGGTGATGGCACCGTGCGCCCGCAGGTCCTCCATGAGCCGTTCCCGTCGCTGCAGCGAAAACAACGACTTCCCGGTGGGTTCGGTCGGTTGCTCAGGGCTCATGGTGTTGCCTCCACAGTGAGGGTGAATGCGCCGGCGGCGCGGAAAACAGAGCATGGTGCAGTTGCGGCCGGCGTGCGGAAACGCAGCCTGGTCAGCCGTGGTCCCCACACGTCGGCGAGGAGCGGATCGTCCAGCAGCCATTCGTCCACAAGGACGACGACGGCTGCCGGGTCCCAGCGCAAAGCAGCTCCCCGAGGGGTCCGGGCTGCTGTGCCAACCGCCCGGATGCCGTCCGGGCGCACGGTCGCCGTCCCTTCCGGTCCGAGGCTCAGGGTTCCCGCCGTGAGGAAGGTGATGTCGACGTCGGCCGTTCCGCCGGTGGCCGGCGCGGGAAGGTCCCAGCGGTCGGCGATGGTGATGCGGCCGGGGGCCCGGTGCAGTTCCGCCGTCCGGATCCAGGCCCGGGGTTCGAAACCGTACGCCGCTCCCAGGGCCAGCTCCAGCTGCGGCCGCTCCTGGGTAGGGGCGCTGAGGACGCCGGCCGCGAACTCCCTGCCGGTCCCCTGTTCAAGGCCAAACGGGGACGGGACGCTGTGCCAGTTGCTCTGCATCGCGCGGATGCCGTAGCGGTCCGGGCCGAACGTCTGGGCGGTGTAGGTGGGCTGCCCGGCGTCAACCAGCAGGGGAACCCCGTCCACGGCAACCACTGCCGAGCCGACATCGCGGTGGTTGTGGTGCTCGCCGTTGTGGCCACCCTTCGCGGCCAGGAGCAGTCCATCCGCCGTTCCCCCGGTTTCCCGGGCCACCATGATCTGGACCGATGGCAGGTACGTGGCGGCCACGAGCGGAGGAAGGGCCGGATTGGCGGTGGAAGCCGGTTCCGGGAGTTCGAGCAGCGCGTGCAGGACACGGCCGAGCCCCGCGGCGGGATCCGGCGCCCCGGTGGCCATGGCGGCGGCGTGGGCGGCCGCCTCCGGATCGCCCAGCCGAACTGCCCAGCGGTGCAGCATGTCCCACGGGAGGGCAGCCGCAGCGCGCGCCGGACCGTCTGCCACATTGAGGAACCATGCGCCGCCGATGTGCATGCGGTGCGGGAAGGCGACCAGTTCGCGGACCACCGGAAGGCCGCCGTCGAGCACGCCGCCCGTGGCCTGTTCCAGCAGGGCCAGCCCCTCCAGCGCCCGCCCTGCGCCGTTCCACCAGTAGGCAAAGCCCTCGTCAATGGCACCGTCGGCCGGGATGGATGCGAGGAAACGGTCCAGCCCCTCGATGCAGCGGGCCACCGCCTGCGCCTGGGTGGCGGGGTCATCCACCAGGAACAGCGCCGCCGCAATCAGGTTGGAGTGGATCCAGGGATTCCAGTTGTGGACGTCCCCGTCCAGGCCAAGCCAGTGCCAGTCCAGCCGGTCGAGGAAAGGCCGGATGACGCGTTGGGTGACCTCCCCGCGGATGCGCCGCCGCAGCCCCGGCGCCCGGTCATCGAGCTGCCTGCCCAGGACATGGTCCAGCCATGCCAGCTGCGCGGCCACCTCCCCGGCGCCGAGGTCCAGGTACGGTGTAGCCAGGTCCGGAACAACGCAGCCCGTGCGGCGGAAGACGTCGTCGTGCGCTGCCCAGCTCCACGAGCTCTGTTCGCAGAGCAGGAACGCGCCGTCGATGACCTCGTCGAGCCACGCTTCCGCATCGCTTCCGTACGCGCCCTGGCGGCCGGGATCACTGGCCAGGGCCATGACGACGGCGCGGGTCAGCCGCTGCTGGCGGGCGGCCACCAGTCCCTCGTAGGTTGTCCGGTTTCCGTCCCGGAAGTACCGGGCGTAGTGGGACACCAGGGGCTGGGGCCACGGCGTTCCCCGTTCCTCCAGTGCCTGCCCGAGCGCAGGCCCGGGCAAGTTCAACCCCGCGGCAGGCCAGGCTTTACTGCCCGCTGCGGGGATACTGATGCGCTCAGCCGCGCCGGCCAACAGGCGGAGGAGCGACGGCTGGGAGGCGTGGGGTCCCCAGGCTGCGGCCAGTGGCGCTGCGGATGCCGGCAGCGTGGTGTGGGGACCGGAAGGGGACGTCATCATCAGCTCACTTGTTCGAATACGATCGTTTTAGATCGATGTTGAATAACTTGGTTGTTCTGTCTTGTTCATGAGTATCTACTGATTGTTAGATGTGATGCAAGACATGAAGTGCGGTTGTGAACGCAAACGAACATGAGAGAAGGGAGGCCCGGATGTCGCCAAAACCCAAGGCCCTGCTGGTCATGAACCGCGGAACCTTTGCTGACCAGTTCGATTCCACCCGGTTGGACCGGTTGGCGGAGCTGGTGGATCTGGGCGGGCAGCCGTGGACCGATTCGCTGGAGGATCCGGCGGTGGCGGCCCGGCTCGCGGACGTTGAGGTCCTGCTGACCAGTTGGGGCGTGCCGCGGCTTGATGCTGCGGCGCTCGAGCGGATGCCGAACCTGCGGGCGGTGTTCCATTGCGCCGGTACGGTGCGCAGTTTCGTCACGCCTGAGTTGTGGGATCGGGGCATCCTGGTGACCAACGGCGCTGATGCGAACGCCATTCCGGTGGCCGAGTTTACGTTCGCGTCCATCGTGCTGGCCGGGAAGAAGGCGCAGGTGCTGGCCAACGATGCCCGCACCTGGCGTGAGGACTGGTCCTACGCCACCGAGCGCGGTGAGGTGGGCAACATCGGCCGCGTGATCGGGGTGGTGGGGTTCTCCCGCATCGGCCGCCGCGTGGTCCGCCTGGTCCAGCAGCTTCAGGACGTCACCTGCCTGGTCCACGATCCGCATGCCGATCCTGCCGCCGTGGCCGCCGCCGGCGGCCGGCTGGTGGACCTGGCCGAACTGCTGCGGGAGTCCGACGTCGTAAGCATCCACGCCCCGGCGCTGCCAGAAACCCGGCACATGATCGGGGCTGCGGAACTGCGGGCCATGAAGGACCACGCCACCCTGATCAACACGGCCCGCGGCTCGCTGGTGGACACCCGGGCCCTGGAGGCTGAGTGCGCCACCGGACGGATCCACGCACTCCTGGACGTCACCGAACCCGAGCCGCTGCCGAGGGATTCTGTCCTCTATGACCTGCCCAATGTGGTGCTCACGCCCCACATCGCCGGGTCGCTGGGCACCGAAACCCGGCGGATGTCCGACGCCGCCCTGAATGACCTCGAACGGTACCTCACCGGAGAACAGCTCGTAGCCCAGGTGGTCTCCGAAGACCTCTCCCTGAGCGCCTGAACCAACCCCGGCCGCGGATGCGGCAGACCAAAAACCCAGTAAGGAGCACGCAATGAAGCGCACCACCCTCGCCGCCATCGCACTGGCAGTAACCGCAGGCCTGGGCCTGTCCGGTTGTGCCGGCGCCGCCGGACCGGCCGAACCCCAAGGCCAGGAAGGCAAGACCCGCCTGACCGTTTCGGTATGGAACTACGAAGGCACCCCGGAGTTCAAAGCCCTCTTCGACAGCTACGAAGCAGCCAACCCGGACATCGACATCGAGCCCGTGGACATCCTCGCCGATGACTACCCGCAGAAGGTCACCACCATGCTGGCCGGTGGAGACACCACCGACGTCCTCACCATGAAGAACGTCATCGACTACGCCCGTTACGCCAACAACGGCCAGCTGCAGGAAATCAACGGCGTGGTGGACACCGTTGGCAAGGACAACCTCGCGGGCCTGGACGCCTTCGACATCGGCGGCAAGTACTACGCCGCCCCCTACCGGCAGGACTTCTGGCTCCTCTACTACAACAAGGACCTGCTCAAGGCCGCAGGCGTGGAGAACCCCGCTGACCTGACCTGGGACGAGTACACCGCACTGGCCAAGAAGCTCACCACCGAGGCCGGCGGCAAGAAGGTCTACGGTACCTACCACCACATCTGGCGCTCCGTGGTGCAGGCCATCGCGGCCGCCCAGGATGACGCTGACCAGAACAGCGGCGACTACGGCTTCTTCGAGGACCAGTACAACACTGCCCTGGACCTGCAGAAGAGCGGTGCCACCCTGGACTTCGGCACCGCAAAGAGCCAGAAGACCAGCTACCGCACCATGTTCGAGACCGGCCAGGCAGCCATGATGCCCATGGGTACCTGGTACATCGCCGGCATCCTGCAGGCCAAGAAGGACGGCAAGTCCACGGTGGACTGGGGCCTGGCTCCGATGCCGCAGAAGAACGACGACGGCAAGGTCACCACTTTCGGTTCGCCCACCGCGTTCGCCGTCAACAAGAACGCCGCGCACTCGGACGCAGCCAAGAAGTTCATCGAGTGGGCCGCCGGTGAGGAGGGCGCCAAGGCCATCTCGAAGATCGGCGTTGTGCCGGCCCTGCAGAACGACGCCATCACCGCCGAGTACTTCAAGCTTGCCGGCATGCCCACGGACGAGCTGTCCAAGAAGGCCTTCACCCCGGACAAGGTTGCCCTGGAAATGCCGGTCAGTGACAAGTCTGCCGCCACGGACAAGGTCCTCAACCAGGAGCACGATCTGATCATGGTGGGTGAGCGCTCGGTGTCCGACGGGGTTGCCGAGATGGGCAAGCGCGTCAAAAGCGAAGTCCTGGGCCAGTAACAGGCAGCCATGAGCACTGAAACTATTCCTTCGACGGTTGCCCCGGCTGTCCACAGCCGGGGCAACCGGAAGCAGGCCCGGCGCAACACCCTGATTGGCTGGACGTTTATCCTGCCGAATTTCCTGGGGTTCCTGGCCTTCACCCTCATCCCGGTCCTGGCCGCGTTCGCGCTGTCCTTCATGGAGTGGACCTCCTTCACCGCTCCGAAGTGGGTGGGACTGGCCAACTTCCAGCGAATGTTCGCGTCTGACTCCTTCTGGATCGCGTTGCGCAACACAGTGGTCTACGCCATCGGCCATGTCCCCCTCACCATGGCCCTGGCCCTGCTCCTGGCGATGCTCCTGAACCGCAAACTCAAAGGCATCGGCTTCTTCCGCGTCGCCATCTTCTTCCCGTACATCACCTCACTGGTAGCAGTGGCCGTGGTCTGGAACATGCTCTTCAGCCCCGACAACGGCCCCATCAACCAGTTCCTCACCACCATCGGCATCGCCAACCCGCCGGGCTGGACCTCCAGCTCCGACTGGGCCCTGCCCGCGGTCATCATCACCAGCGTCTGGCGCGACATGGGCTACTACATGGTCCTCTACCTCGCCGGCCTCCAGGCCATCCCCGCCGAACTCTACGAAGCCGCCGAAGTCGACGGCGCCTCCGCCTGGCAACGCTTCTGGAATGTCACTATCCCCTCCCTGCGCCCCACCACGTTCTTCGTCGTCGTCATGCTGACCGTCTCCAGCTTCAAAGTCTTCGACCTCATCGTCGTCATGACCAACGGCGGCCCCGGCCGCTCCACCACCGTGCTGTCCCAGCTCATCTACCAGGAAGGCATCGGCGAAGGAAAATTCGGCTACTCCTCGGCCATCTCCCTCGTGCTGTTCCTCATCGTGCTGACCGTCACCGTGCTCCAATTCAAGATCCAACAGCGGAGGGAACGCTGATGACCAACATGGCCGAAGACCTCAAGGCCGAGTCCCGGCTCCTGGGAACCGGGCTTCCCCCGAACAGCGCGGAAGAGGACCGCCGAACCGAACGCCGCCGCTCTCCTCGCGAGCAGAAAAAACGCACCACCGACCTCGTCATCTACGCCGCCCTCGTGGTCCTCGTGGCGGCGTTGATGGTGCCGTTCATCTGGATGGTCTCCTCCTCACTGAAGGAAAACAACCAGGTCCTCACCGTCCCCATCCAATGGATCCCCACCGAGTTCGTGTGGAGCAACTACACCGACATCTGGACCCGCATCCCCATGATGGGCTACCTCCAGAACTCCCTCTACCTCGCCGTGATCATCACCTGCCTGCAGGTCCTCACCGGTTCCCTGGCCGCCTACGGCTTCTCCAAGGTCCGCTTCCCCGGCCGCGACGTACTGTTCCTGGCCTACATCGGCACCATCGCCGTGCCCTGGCAGGCTTACATGGTCCCGCAGTACATCATGATGCAGAACCTTGGCCTCACCAACAGCTTCAACGCCCTCATCCTGCTCCAGGCCTTCGGCGCGTTCGGCGTGTTCCTCATGCGCCAGTACTACATGACCATCCCGGACGAACTCTGCGAAGCCGCCCGCATCGACGGCCTCAGCGAATACGGCATCTGGGCCCGCGTCATCCTCCCCCTGTCCAAACCCGCACTTGCCAGCCTTGCCCTGCTGACGTTCGTGAACACCTGGAACGACTACATGGGCCCGTTCATCTACCTCACCTCCAACCGGCTCTGGACCGTCCAACTCGGCCTGCGCTCCTTCGTGGGCCAGTTCGACGCCGAATACGCCATGATCATGACCGGCTCCGTGATCTCGGTGATCCCCATCCTCGCGATCTTCCTCATCGGCCAGCGCTACTTCATCCAGGGCATCGCCACGAGCGGCATGAAAGGATGACCACCGTGGCACAGCACCCCACCCGGCACTCACCGAACACAGGCCAACACCCCCGGCAACGCGGCCTGGCCGGGCGTATCCCCAGCCCCGGCTTCGAGGCCTTCGGGAACATCTTCGGCTTCATCTACACCTTCCTCGCCGGAAACGTACTGATGGCCCTCGCGAACGCACCGCTGGTGCTGTGCCTGGCCCTGGTGGCAGACCCCGCCGCCGCGTGGCCCTTCTTCCTCGCCCTCACCATCACCATCCCGCCCTCCCTCGCCGGACTCTTCACCACCTTCAAGGCCCTGCACGACGACGGCGCCGCGGTAAAACCCGTCGCCGCCTACCTCCGCGGTTACCGCCGCAGCTTCCGAAAGACCGCCCCGCTCGGGCTCGCAGCCGTCGCCATCCTGCTGTTCCTCGGCGTGGACCTGGTGATCGTCCAGTCGATGCCGGCGGCGGCCCTGCTGGTCCCCGTGATCCTCGTGGCTGCCGCCGCAACGGTGACCGTGACCGTGATGGCGATCGCCGGCGTCGTACTCCTGCCCGGAACAGGCCTCAAGAACCTGCTCAAGGCAGCCCTCTACCTCACCGTCCAACGCTGGTACCTCAGCCTCGCCGCGCTGGTGCTGCTCGGCATCATCGCCTCCGCTGCCGTCCTCCAGCCCGTCCTCGGCATTGCCCTGGCGCCCGCACCACTGCTCTTTGTCATCTGGAGCAACACCTCCTACGCCTACACCGCCGCCCTCCGCACCGCCAACTGATTTGGGATCCACCGTGCATACCTTTTCCATCGGCAGCCGCGACTTCCTCCTGGACGGAGAACCGTTCCGCATCCTCTCCGGCGCCATCCACTACTTCCGCGTCCACCCGGACCTGTGGGCGGACCGGATCCGCAAGGCGCGCCTCATGGGCCTGAACACCATCGAGACGTACGTGCCATGGAACGAGCACTCCCCCACGCCCGGCAGCTTCCGGACCGGCGGCGGCCTAGACCTTGGCCGCTTCCTGGACCTGGTGGCAGCCGAGGGCATGCAGGCGATCGTCCGGCCCGGGCCGTATATCTGCGCGGAGTGGGATAACGGCGGCCTGCCGGCGTGGCTGTTCACCGAGCCGGGCATTGGCGTGCGCAGCAGCGAGCCCGGCTACCTGGCGGCCGTGGACGGGTTCATGGACCAGTTGCTGCCCATCGTGGTGGAGCGCCAGGTCACCCGCGGCGGTCCGGTGATCCTGTTCCAGATCGAAAACGAATACGGCGCGTACGGCTCGGACAAGGCCTACCTGCAGCACCTCGTGGATACGGCCAAGCGCGGCGGCGTCGAGGTTCCCCTGTTCACCTGCGACCAGCCGTTCGGGACCATGATCGAGGACGGCTCGCTGCCCGGACTGCACAAGACCGGCACGTTCGGTTCGCGCGCGGATGAGCGGCTGGCTTTCCTGCGGGAGCGGCAGCCGGACGGGCCGCTGATGTGCGCGGAGTTCTGGAACGGCTGGTTCGACAACTGGGGCACCCACCACCACACCACCGATGCCGCCGCCTCGGCTGCGGAACTGGACGCCCTGCTGGCCGCCGGTGCGTCGGTGAACATCTACATGTTCCACGGCGGCACCAACTTTGGCTTCACCAACGGTGCCAACGACAAAGGCATCTACGAACCCACCATCACCTCCTACGACTACGACGCGCCGCTCACCGAGGACGGCCACCCCACGGAGAAGTACTTCGCGTTCCGGGACGTCATCGCCAAGCACTTCCCGGTTCCCGCGGAGGTGCCGGAGCGCCGGGCCGCTGTTCCGGCGTCGGCCGTGCCGGTAACGTCGAGTGCCCCGCTCCTGGACGTCGCCGCGGCCTTCCCCGCCGTGGCCGTCCCCGGTTCCGTGCCGCCGAGTGAAACCACCGGCCAGTACCGCGGCTTCTTCCTCTACGAAAGGTGGCTGGACGACGGCGGCGTCCTCACCTTCAGCGAAATCCGCGACCGCGCGCAGTTCTTCCTGAACGGCTTTCCCCTCGGGACGCTAAGCCGGGAGCTCGGCGAGCGCTCCATCGTCCTCCCTCGCGGCGGCGTACTGCAGGTCCTCGTGGAGGACCAGGGCCGGGTCAACTACGGGCCGCGGATCGGGGAGGCGAAGGGCCTGACCGGTCCGGCACTGCTGGACGGTGTGGAAGTGCGGGACTGGAGCGTCCGGCCGGTGGACTTGTCTTCGCTGGCGGCGTTCCGTGCCGCTGCAGTGGAACTTCCCGCCGAACAGCCCGGCGAGACCGGAGTTGCTGGCCCCGCTGTCTCCTTTGCCACCTTCGAGGCCGAGGGTCCGGGCGACAGGTTCCTCCGCTTGGACGGCTGGACCAAGGGCAACGCCTTTATCAACGGCTTCAACCTGGGCCGCTACTGGAGCCGCGGGCCGCAGCGCACCCTGTACGTGCCCGGCCCGCTGATCCGCGAGGGCGCCAATGAGCTCGCCGTCCTGGAACTGCAGGGCAGCACCACCCGGGAGGTCCGCTTCGTGGCCGCCCCGGACCTGGGGCCGGACGAGAAGTAGTTCGCGGGACCTGCCCGCGTCACGCGCAGCATCCTTTCGGCGGGCACCCGACGACGGACGCCCGGTTTTGCGCGGAGTACCGGGCCCGGGAAGGCCAAAAGCGTGCCCTGCGTGACGCCGGGCGGCTCAGCCAGGCCGGCGTGCAGTACGGAGCCGCGCCACCAGCGTTGTGGCGAGCAGCGCGGTGGTGAGTTCGAGGGCGATGACCAGCAGCAGCTGCAGGCTGTCCTCCGCCGCGGGCAGGGAAACGGCGGACGACGCCGGCCCTCCCCCGTGGGCGTGCACCGCGCCGGCCGTGCCCAGCAGCAGGGCAGCGTGCACGGCCACCATCGCCACGGCGGACGCCGCCACCTGGTGCAGGGGCCCCACCCGGCTGTGCCGCCAGATGTGCACGGTGCAGGGAAGGCAGGCAGCTGCGAGGGCAAGCATAAGGAAACCCAGCCAGGGTCCGTGGTGCCCCGGGACAGCCAGCCACAGGTGCGCAGCGCAGGACACTGCGGTGACCACCGCGCAGAGGCGCCGGTGCAGGACGGGACCCTGGGCGCGGACCCGTCCGCCCGGCGTCGTCCGCGTGGCTGCGCCGCCCGGCGCGGCGGGGGCCAGGCTAGTGGCACCCACCGCTGCCGCCCCCGCTGTGGCAGAAGGACGCCTGCTGGTTCGGGTTCGCGGGAACGTCCAGGACGGGGCTCCTGTCGAAGAAGCCCTCGGGGCGGAGCTTGAACCCCACGGTATCCACGGGCATGATGGGCCAGTCCTCCACCCGCGGGAAGTGGGTCAGGCCGAAGGTATGCCACACCACGATGTCCTGGCCGTCGATATCCCGGTCCTGCGCCACGTACCCGGGCAAGCCTGCTCCGCCGCCGTGCTGGTTCACGAAATCCCCGGTGGGGTACCGCTCCTCGTCCGCGTAGCGGGTGACCCACAGGTCCTTGGTGGCGAACGCCGCACGGCGGGCAATGGAGGAGTCCGGATCGGCCAGCAGCGTGGGCTGGTTCTGCGAGTGGAGCTTGTAGCCGACCGGCTCGCCCAGCCGGTTGCGGGATTCGGGGTTGGAGATGATCCAGGTGCGGCCGGCCCGTGCATCGGCTTCCCGGACGCCGTCGGACTCCCGGGTGAGCACCGTGCGCTTCCGGGAGAAGGCGTTGCCGCGTTCATTCCCCTCGCCCATGGCCTGCCGGATGACGTCTTCTTCCTCCACCCTGTTGGTGAATCCGTCGATGGCCATGTCCAGCCTGGCGCTGAAGAGATGCTGGTGGAACGGCGCGCCCAGGCCGGGGGCAAGCTGGGAAATGTTGTCCGAGCCGCCCTCCGGAAACGCCGACGTGAAGACGACGCCGGTGGCCTTGGCTTCGAACTCGATGGTGCCGTCCAGGTAGAGGTACCAGTAGAAGCCGTAATCGTAGTTGCCGATGGTGGTGAAGAAGGAGATCACCAGGCGGCGGTTGCGGCGGGTGTAGGTGATCCCGCTCCAGAGGTCGGAGTGCTTGGCGAGGATGCTCCAGTCCTCCTCGTGCATGCAGATGCCGTTGCGGATTTCCCGGGGGTTGCCGAACGCATCGCTGATGGCCGGGCTCAGGTAGGTGATCTCGCCCAGGCAGTCGCAGCCCAGTTCCAGTGAGTTGGCGTACTGGCCCACCAGGTACTCACCGGTGTCGAAGTAGTTCTGCCAGGACCGGATGGGGGACGGGTCGCCGTACGGCACCACCATCTCGGCGATGGAGCCCCGGTTGATGATGGGCCGCTTCCGGTCACCGTCCTGGAAGGCCAGGTTGTGCAGGACCACGCCTTCGCGGGAATCGAACCCCACATCCAGGCTCCATTTTTCCCATTCCACGTGGTTGCCGCCTGTGACGGTGAAGCTGGGCCCCTCCGGCTGGGTGATGCTGATGGGCTTCTGGGTTTCGCGGATGGGGCCGGTCAGTTCGGGGTCGGTGTAGTTGCCGTGTTCGGCCGGGACGGGAACGGCACCGAGGTCGATCACCCGGGTGACCTCCTGGCTGACCACGTCCACGTACGCCACCAGCCCGTCCACCGGGTGGGCCCAGGCGCTGTCCTCCGGGAACTCCTGGACGAACGCCAGCCCGCGCAGGATGCGCCGGCCCTTTTCCTCCGGGTACTCGAAGACGCCGGCGGAGAGTGGTGCCACCCGGACCTTCCTGACGTCCAGGTTTCGGTCCGCCAGGGCTTGCAGCCAGCGTCCGTCGGTGGCAAGCAGCGACTCCACCACCTCGAACTCCTCTTCGAGGACCGGCAGTTCGCCGGTCACCGCGGTGTCGAGTTCGACGGCGGTTTCCACCGTCCGCTGCGTCACGGAGACCACGACGTCGCGCGGCGCAGCGCCGGAGACATCGTGGATGAAGGTACGGAACCGGCGGTTCACTGTGCCGGCGTCACCGCGTGGGTCCGCGCCACGCGGGTCCGTGCCGCGCGCCGGATCCAGCAGCCCCAGGTAGGCGATGCGGTGCTGTGGGCCAAAGAGCCCGTTGGCCTGGAGGATGGAACGGACTTCAAGGATCTCCGCTGCCGTGACCGGCCCATAGGCAGATGCAGAGGCCGATGCCGTGGTGGTTTCAGTGGGGGTGAGAGTCATGGGAAACCTTTGATCGGGCCGTCGCCGGCCGCCGATGGTTTATTTTCTATAGTTGTAGAGAATAAACGTCCGTAACATGGCCCACAAGAGTCCGAGCCAAAAAATTTCCGGGAGTGGGCCGCGGTGCCGAAGATTGTTGACCACGACGAGCGGCGCCTGGAGTTGGTGGATGCCACCTGGCGGATCATCGCCAGGCAGGGCATGGAAGGCGCCACCATGCGGGAAATCGCACTGGAGGCCGGCTTCGCGAACGGAGCCCTGAAACCCTATTTCCCCACCAAGGACACACTCCTGGAGTTCGCCTTCGGGCACGTGTTCAACCGGACCAACCGTCGCATTGCGGAAGTCACCGGGGGCAGGTCCGGCCTCGACGCCCTCCAGGCTTTCTGCCTCGAGGTCCTCCCGCTGGACGAGGAACGTGTCAACGAGGCCCGCATCGTGATCCCGTTCTGGCAGAAGGCGGTCACCGATTCCGGGAAGGCGGAAATCCACCGGCAGTCCATGGAGGAATGGGTGGAGACCATCCGGCGCTACCTCGCGGAGGCGCGTAAGAGCGGCGACGTGCGTGCCGCCGTCGACGATTCCCTCCTGGCCCGCCAGCTCCTGAACATGCTGCTCGGCGCCCAGATCGAGGCCGCACTCGCCCCGCCGGACCGCATGGAGTTCGGCCACGCCGCGCAGCTGGAAGGCTATCTGGCCCTGCTGCGCTGCTGAACCGCGCCACAGCCGCCCCCGGCAGCGCCGGAAAACGCAGCCAGACAGTGCCGCAGCCGGGACACCGCAAGGGCCCCTACCCTAATCCTGTGAGTTTGCCTTAAACCCGCCGGGAATGGGACGCAGGAAACTAAAAGCATGCTTAGTATTGAGGGTCAGGTTCCGGGACTTCCCGGGGCGGGTACGAACGCAAGGAGCATCTCATGGGTTTGGACGACAAGATTGACAACGCCGCGGAAAAGCTTGGCGGCAAGGGCAAGGAAGCTGCAGGCCACGCTTCAGGCGATGAAAGCCTGAAGGCCGAGGGCAAGACCGATCAGGCCAAAGCTGACCTGAAGCAGGCCGGCGAAAAGGTCAAGGACGCCTTCAAGAAGGATTAGTCCCAGGCCGGCTCCCGGTATAGCAATGGGTGCAGCCCCCTCAGGGGGACTGCACCCATTCGCATGTCCGGGGCATGCACCTGGCTCCGCCTAGCGGACGAGGCCCGAGACCAGGTTGATGGTGGTGGCCAGCACGATGGTTCCCAGGAGGTAGGACAGCAGTGCCTGCCGAAGGACCGTACCGCGGATCGCCCGCGTTTTGAGGCTCGTGACCGAAACCTGGAAGGTCATGCCCACCGTGAAGGCCCGGTACGCAAAATCCCTGTAGCGGGGATTCCTCCCCGCTGAAATCGATCCCGCCCCGGTCCCGTTAGAAGATCGAGGCGTACCGCAGGGTGAAGAGGGTGTGCGCCAGGAACCAGGACAGGGCGATGCTGCCGAGGGCCACGATGGCATCTTTGGCGGAGCCCTCCGCCGTGGACGCATCGACGAGGATGAGGCCCACGCCGGCGAAGCTTGCCACGGTTGCGGTAAGGACCAGCGCGTCGGAGAACACCCGGCCCGGGTCTTCGCGCCGCGCATGGGCGGCGGTGGCCTCCGGCCCAAGCCGCGCTCAGGGGACGGACGACGACGGCACGCGGCAAAGTGCCGCCGTCGCCTTTTTTCGCCAAGTGTTGAAAAAAAATTCCAGGGACCCTAACCTGTTGTCACTGTGTTCCACGACACAGTCCCGGGGGAACGTCCGAGTGACCACTCGTCAGGAGCAGCCATGCCAGCACCCGTCCGGGCTACGGTCCCCGCAAGCCAGGCCCTCACCGCCAGCATTGCCTCATCGTTCGACCACTGGAAGCATCTGGTGGCCGAGTCCTTCGTGCCGTTGGCGGCGGAGACGGCAGACGTTGAGGGTTTCCGCGGACAGCTGCGTTCCAGGGTCCTGGACCGGATGTCCATCGTGGAGGTCACGGCCACATCCCACGAAGTCCACCGCACGCCGGCGCTCATTGCCCGGGCCCACGAGCGGTACTTCAAACTGAATCTGCAGCTCGAAGGCACCGGCCTGCTGATCCAGGACAACCGGGAGGCGGTCCTCCGCCCCGGCGACCTCGCCATTTACGACACCAACCGGCCCTACACCCTGGCCTTCGAGGACACCACACGGATCCTGGTGGTGATGTTCCCGTGCGACGCCCTCGCCCTGCCCACGGATTACGTGGGGCAGCTGGCGGCAGTGCGGATGGCCGGCGATGGCGGCCTCAGCGGCATCGTGGGGCAGTTCATCCGGCAGCTGTCAGGGAACCTGGACGTCCTCAACGGGCCCAGCGGCTCGAGGCTGGCGGCGAACGCCCTGGACCTGGTGTCCACCATGCTGCACGCCGAGATGGACATCTCCCCGGACCGGATGAGGCCGCAGGCAATGCTGGCGGTGGCGGTGCGGGAGTACATTGACGCGAACCTGTCGGACCCCCTGCTCTCGCCGGCCAGCATCGCCGCGGCGCATTTCATTTCCACCCGGCACCTGCACAACGTATTCCACGAGTCCGGCACCACGGTGGCCAGCTGGATCCGGACGCAGCGGCTCGAAGGCGCCCGCCGCGACCTCCGGGACCCGCTGCACGCCGGGCTGCCGGTCGGCGCCGTGGCCGCCCGGTGGGGTTTCCTGGACGCGGCACACTTCAGCCGCACGTTCCGGGATGCGTTTGGCGTGCCGCCGTCGGACTGGCGCCGCGGCAGTTAGAAGCAGCA
This sequence comes from Pseudarthrobacter sp. SL88, assembly GCF_026672455.1. NCBI lineage: Bacteria > Bacillati > Actinomycetota > Actinomycetes > Micrococcales > Micrococcaceae > Pseudarthrobacter > Pseudarthrobacter sp. SL88. The sequence goes on along the minus strand of NZ_JAPPRD010000001.1, from coordinate 153,959 downwards.
GCCGGGGACGGACGCCGGGTGCAGCGGCCGGGTGCGGCATCACGGAGCGGCGCCCCGGTGCAGCCCTGGTGCAGCCCCGGTCAGATCAGGCCCTGGGCCAGCATGGCATCGGCCACTTTAACGAAGCCGCCGATGTTGGCGCCCAGCACATAGTTGCCCGGCTGGCCATACTCGTCGGCGGTGGACGCGCAGCGGTGGTGGATGCCCACCATGATCTCCGTCAGCCGTTCCTCGGTGTGCTCGAAGGACCACGAATCCCGGCTGGCGTTTTGCTGCATTTCCAAAGCCGAGGTGGCCACCCCGCCCGCGTTGGCAGCCTTGCCGGGGCCAAACAGCAGCCCGGCGTCCTGGAACACCGCAACGGCGTCGCGGGTGGAGGGCATGTTGGCGCCTTCGCCGACCGCCAGGAGGCCGCCGCGCACCAGGCGGGCGGCAGCATCGCCGTCGAGCTCGTTCTGCGTGGCGCAGGGCAGCGCCACCGTGGCGTCGACGTCCCACACGGAGCCGCCGTCCACATAGGTGACACCGCCGCGGCGTTCCGCATAGTCCTTCAGGCGGCCGCGCTCCACTTCCTTCACCTCGCGAAGAAGTGCGACGTCGATGCCCGCCTCGTCCACCACGTAGCCGGACGAATCGGAGCAGGCCACCACTGTGGCACCCAGCGATTGCGCCTTGGCGATCGCGTTGATGGCCACATTGCCGGAACCGGAAACCACCACGCGCTGGCCGTCGAAGGAGGATCCGCGGGTCTTCAGCATCTCCTGCGTGAAGATGACCGTACCGAACCCGGTAGCTTCGGGGCGGACAAGCGAGCCGCCCCAGGAGATGCCCTTGCCGGTGAGGACGCCGGACTCGTAGCGGTTGGTGATGCGCTTGTACTGGCCGAAAAGGTAGCCGATTTCGCGGCCGCCCACGCCGATGTCGCCGGCCGGGACGTCGGTGTATTCGCCGATGTGGCGGTAAAGCTCGGTCATGAACGACTGGCAGAAGCGCATGACCTCGGCGTCGCTGCGGCCCCGGGGATCGAAGTCGGAGCCGCCCTTACCGCCGCCGATGGGCATGCCGGTGAGGGCGTTCTTGAAGATCTGTTCAAAACCCAGGAACTTGACGATGCCCAGGTACACCGAGGGGTGGAACCGCAGGCCGCCCTTGTACGGCCCCAGCGCTGAGTTGAATTCCACCCGGAAGCCGCGGTTGATCTGGACGCGTCCGGCGTCGTCGGTCCACGGGACGCGGAAGATGATCTGCCGCTCGGGCTCGCACAGCCGTTCCAGGATGGCGGCTTCAAGGAACTCGGGGTGCCTGTCATGAACGGGCCCCAGGCTTTCGAAGACTTCCACCACAGCCTGGTGGAATTCCGCTTCGCCGGGGTTCCTGGCCAGGACGGTGTCCCTGATGGCCTCGAGCCGAGCATCCATGATGTTTTCCTTACCGTGGCCGGACGCGGGACGGCACACCGGAGGCGGCGCTGTCCCAAGAGGTTTACGTTTCAACCTAACCGATTGCGACTGCCGCCCGCCAAACGAAACCCACCTTCTCAGCTAATCTCCGTATTGTGACAACGAAATTCCATTCAGCGATATCTAATGCCGGTCGTCACCGCGGCTCACAGGCGGCCTGACATGGCGCACCTGTGCCTCCTGCTCTCCGGCGCCGTCCTGCTGGTCAACGGCCTGGCCACCCTGAAACGGCTGCCGTGGCGGGATGCCGCCATCCTGAACCTGGTGGTGGGGTCCCTCCAGCTGCTGCTCGGCCTCATGTCCCTGGCGGGTGGCGCGGCGCCGCTGCTGACGGTGGCCGGCATGTTCCTGTTCGGACTGACCTACGTCTACGTGGGGCTGGACGCCCTGCTGCACCTGGGATCGAAGGGGCTGGGCTGGTTCTGCGGCATGGTGGCCGGACTGGGGCTGCTCCTGGCCGCGGCCTGGCTCGGCACCGATCCCCTGCTCGCGGTCCTGTGGCTGGCCTGGGCCGGGCTATGGGGCTCCCTGTTCGGTTCCCTGGCACTGGGCCGGAGGCGGATGGACCCGTTTATCGGGTGGTCCCTGGTGCTGGCCAGCCCCGTTACCGCCACCGTTCCGGCCTTCCTGGGGCTGGCCGGCACCTGGCCGTCCGGCTCGGAGGCTGCATGGGTGGCAGCTGTCGCCGTGGCAGGGCTGTTCTGCGCCGCGCACCTGCTGGCCCGGCGCGAGACGCTAGCTGCGCACCGGGCCAATCCGCTGCCGCCGGGTCCTGCGGCCGGCCGGGCAACACTCAGCTGAGCCGCGGGTCCGGCTCTGCCGTTCCGCGCCCGGCACCGTCAAGGTGGCGCTGCACCCTGGCTTCCACCAGCACCCCCGCCACGAAGACCACGGGGACGGCCGCCAGCAGGGCCGCGGCTGTCTCCCCACTGCCGCCGATCAGGGCGGTGAAGTTGCTGACCACCAGGTAGAGGACCCACGCGAGCAGGACGGAGGCGAGCGCAGGGGCGATCAGCGTCTGCCACAGCCCGGCTCCGGCGGATTCGCGGCGGAAGAAGCCGACGACGGCCACGGAGCACAGCATGTACAGCACCAGCAGCGCCGCCACGGCCAGCCCGCTGAACCAGGAGAACAGGGTGAGGACGGGGTCCAGGGCGAGTGCCGCGAACGGCATTACCAGGACGACGGCGGCGGCAGTCTGGATCCAGGCGGCGACAGCGGGTGCACGGTGCCGGTTGGTCCGGGCCACCCGGGCGGGCATGGAACCGCGGAGCGCCAACGAGTGCAGGTAGCGGTTGATGCCGTTGTGGAAGGCGATGGTCCCGGCCAGCAGCGACGTCACCAGCAGGATGCCCGTGACGGTCCCCGCCCACGGACCGAAGAGTTCCACCATCGGGCCGAGCACGAAGGAGGTGGCATCTCCCGATTCCAGGGCTGCCCCGGCGGCGTCCATCACCCTGGAGGGCCCGTAGTAGCTGACCAGCATCCAGGAGATGAAGGAAAAGAACACCGAAATGACACCCACGGAAAGGTAGGTGGCCCGTGCCACTGTGCGGTGCGGGTCCTTGGCTTCCGCCGAGTAGATGGCAGTGGATTCGAACCCGAACATGGACGCCACAGCAAACATGATGGCCACCCCGGGGGCGCCGGCCCCGATGGCCTGGGGCGAGAAGGATGCCGCAACGCTGATGCCCTCCGGGCCGCCGCCGTAGAAGAGCACGGTGAAGCCGAACAGCAGCAGCACCGCCACTTCGAGGCCTACCAGCAGGGCCAGGATGCGGGCGCCGAGTTCGATATTCAGGGACCCGAGCACCTGGACGCCGGCCATGGTGGCCAGTGCCAGCAGCCACCACGGAACGTCAAGGCCCGCGGAGGCGAGGAGCCCCGAGAAGGCCGCACCGTACAGCCCGTACATGGCCGCCTGGATGGTGTTGTAGGCCAGCAGGGCCAGCCAGGCCGCACCCGCACCGGTTCTCCGGCCGAACGCGGCCGTCACATAGGCATAGAAGGCGCCGTTGGCCTGGATCCTGCGGCTCATGGCTACGAAGCCCACCGCGAAGATGACAATCACGACGCCGACAATCAGGTAGGCGCCCGGGGCGCCGGCGCCGTTGCCGAGGGCTGCCGCGAGCGGTGAGGCGCCCACGATGCCGGTCAGCGGCGCCTGGGCAGACAGGACAAAGAAGAGAATGCCCATCACTCCGACGCTTCCGGCGCGGAGGGCGGTGGAATGCTCCCTGGCCGGAGCGTCAGTGGTCCGGGGTTCGGAATTCGAAATACTCATAAGGGTCCTTCTCACGGTCATGAGCGGGGAAGTTGTTGAGGAATCCAGCTTCGCAGCGGGGATCAGGCGGCCGTTTGTCCGCCAGCGACCGGTTCTTGTCCGTGAGCGCAGCGGTGCGTATGACAGTCCTTTACTGCCGCACCGCCGCGGTTCCGCGAATAGCCCTTGCCCGCCGGGGTACGGTGAATTCGTGCGCAAGGTGTCCCGGGGCTTCGCCTCCGGGCCATGGAAGTAACCTTCGGAAAGAGGAACCATGAGCGAACCGACCACCAGCGAGGGGATTTTTGAAGCAGATGCCCTCGACGTCGAAGAAGGCCAGGAGACGGCCGCTGCCACCGAGCAGGCAGCCGACGCGGAGATCAGTTACGACGAACAGTTCTACCCGGCGCGCCCCAAGGCCCTGAGGCCCATCGCCCGGCGCCGCCAGTACCTTGCCACCCGGCCGTCCTTTGAGTTCGACGGACGCAACGCCGCCTATGTCGAATGGCTGCGGAACCAGGCGATGCTCGGGGACGCCAACACGCTCGCCCGGCAGCTCTCGGGCCAGGCCAGCATGTGGCAGAATTCCTACGCGCACCCCAACCCGCGGGCCGCCGTCGAACGCGCCCCCGTGTGGTTCACCGCCTATCCCCTGTCCTTCATCACCCAGCCCGGCCAGTCCTTCCTGTCCGCCCTGGGGGACGAGGGAATGTGGGAGGCGTTCCGGAACATCGGCATCCGCGCCATCCACACCGGCCCGGTCAAGCTGGCCGGCGGCATCAGCGGATGGATGCAGACCCCCAGCGTGGACGGCCACTTCGACCGGATCAGCATGGGCATCGATCCGGTGTTCGGCGACGAGGATGAATTCCGGCGGATGTGCGAGGTGGCCGCGGAGCACGGCGGCACCATCATCGACGACATCGTCCCGGGCCACACCGGGAAGGGCGCCGATTTCCGCCTCGCCGAAATGAACTTCCGGGACTACCCCGGCATCTACCACATGGTGGACATCCCCGAGGAGGACTGGCACCTGCTGCCGGACGTCCCCGAGGGCAAGGACTCGGTGAACCTCAGCCCGGACGCGGAACAGGCCCTGCAGAAGGCCGGCTACATCATCGGCCGCCTGCAGCGGGTGATCTTCTACGAACCCGGCGTGAAGGAAACCAACTGGAGTGCCACCCGGGCCATCGTGGACACCACCGGCAAGACCCGCCGCTGGGTCTACCTCCACTACTTCAAAGCCGGCCAGCCGTCCATCAACTGGCTGGACCCCACGTTCGCCGGCATGCGCCTGGTGGTGGGCGATGCGCTGCATTCGCTGGTGGACCTCGGCACCGGCGCCCTCCGGCTCGATGCCAACGGGTTCCTGGGCGTGGAGAAGAGCGCCGAGGAGGAGCCGGGCTGGTCTGAGGGGCACCCGCTGTCCGAGGCCGCCAACCAGCTCATCGGCTCCATGATCCGCAAGGTGGGCGGGTTCTCCTTCCAGGAACTGAACCTGACCATCGACGACATCAAGGCCACCTCCGAATCCGGCCCGGACCTTTCCTACGACTTCATCACCCGGCCCGCGTACCACTTCGCGCTGGTGACCGGGGATACGGAGTTCCTGCGGCTGACGCTCCGTCTGTCCAAGGAGATCGGGGTGGACCAGGCCTCCCTGGTCCATGCCCTGCAGAACCACGACGAGCTCACCTACGAACTCATGCACTTCGCCGCGGGCCACCGGGACGACGTCTTCGAGCTCGGCGGCCAGGAAATGACCGGGGCCCAGATCGCCGAGCACGTCCAGCAGACCATGCGGGAGCGGCTCACAGGCGAAAACGCCCCCTACAACTCCGTGTTCACCATGAACGGGATCGCCTGCACCACTGTCAGCTTCATCATGGCCACGCTGGGGATCCAGGATCCGGATGCGCTGACGCCGGAGCAGGAGGTGCAGGTTCTGGACGCCCACATCCTGCTGTCCATGTACAACGCGCTGCAGCCGGGCGTCTTCGCACTGTCCGGCTGGGATTTGACCGGGATTTCGGTGCTGGACCGCGGCACCGTTGGGGAGCTGATCGCGCAGGGCGACACCCGCTGGATCAACCGCGGCGCGCACGACATCATGGGCACCAGCCCGGACGCCACGGCCTCATCCTCCGGAATGCCCCGCGCCCGCAGCCTCTACGGGCCGCTCCCGGAACAGCTCGACAACGAAAACTCCTTTGCCCGCAGGCTCCAGCGGATCCTGGCGGTGCGGGAGGAGCACGGCATCGCCACCGGAACGCTCCTGGACGTGCCGGACGTTTCGCACCGCGGGCTGCTGGTCCTGGTGAACGGGCTGGCCGGCGGTGCCGTCGAAATCACCGTGCTCAACTTCTCCGGCCAGGACATCTCCGGCAGCGTCCGGTCCACCCACCTTCCGCCGGGTGCCAGCGTGCGCGACCTCTTCAGCGGCGAAACCGTGGGCCAGGTGGATGACCTGCACAGCTTCTTCATCGACCTGCCGGCGTATCAGGGCACCGCGCTGCTGCTCGAGGTTGAAGAAGCGGACGACGACGGGTCCCCGGCAACGGAGGCCTGATCCCCGGGGCGGGGCTGCTTTGGCAAGTGGAGCACGCCCCGCCGTGGCGGGAGCACCTGGGCGAGGAGGAGGACCAGGACCCCGGCGAGCGGCACCACCAAAAGGCCGGTGCGCACGCTGGTGGCGTCGGCAATGAGCCCCACGACGGGCGGTGAGCAGAGGAATCCCAGGCGCATCAGCCAGCTGACCAGCGTCAGTCCGGTGCCGTGCCGCAGCCCGGGCAGCTCATCTGCGGTATGCATGGCAGCCGGGACCAGGGTGGCCACACCCAGGCCTGCGGCGGCGAACCCGGCAATGGTTCCGGGGACTGTGGGCCAGGCCAGGGCACAGCCCATTCCTGCCAGGACGATCACGCCGCCGCAGCGGGCCACGGCACGCTGGCCGAAACGGTCCACCAGCCGGTCGCCCACCAGCCGGCCGACGAATTGTGCGCCGGTCAGCGAAACATAACCCAGCGCCGCGAGCGAGGCGGCAGCCCCGAGGGAACCGGACAGGTACACAGCGGCCCACGTGCTGCCCGCGTCCTCCACCAGGCTGCCCGAAACGGCAATCAGCACCAATGCCGCCAGGATTGCCCAGATCTTTAGCGGTGGCCGTCCCGTGGTTTTCGCCGTCCCTGTGGCCTGGGCTTCTTGCGCTGCGGCCGCGGGATCATGGCCCGGCAGGAGCAGCCTCGAGGCAGCAAGTGCCACCGCGGCGAAGACCAGGCAGGACAGGCCGAGGTGGAGCCCCCGGGACAACCCGGCCAGGATGGCACCCGCGCCCATGAGTCCGCCCAGGACGGCGCCGATGCTCCACACCGCGTGGAACGAGTTCAGGATGGACCGGCCGTACAGCCGCTGCACCCTGAGCCCGTGCGAATTCTGGGCCACGTCCGTGATGGCATCCGCCGCCCCCGCGGCAAAGAGCGCACAGGCCAGTAACGCCCAAGATGGTGCCACACCGGCCGCCAGCACACCGGCGCCGGTCAGCACCGTGCCGAGTACCGCCACGGCTGCGCTTCCGAAGCGCCGGATCAGCGCGGCGGCGCCCAGGCCCGCCACCAGGGCGCCCAGCGGAAAGGCGGCCACCGCCATACCGAACTGCGCATTGGAGAGGTGCAGTTCATCCATGATGGCCGGGTAGCGCGGCAGGAGGTTGGCGAACAGGGCGCCGTTGGTCAGGAACAGCAGTGCTACGCCGATGCGTGCCCGGCGGAGCCGTGCTTCCGGGAGTGCTGTGCTGCCGGGACGGGCATCTTTCCCGGAGGAAGCAGGGCCTTCGGAAGGAGGTGGGCTTTCGGAGGAAGCCATGGGGCGGCCTTTCTGGGGGCATTACGGCAGTGGTGTGCTGCTGCGTCAGTGGTGCGGCGCGGCGGGCGTGGTGATGCGGGCCACCGCCTCGGCCGTGGCAGTGCGATGGTGTTCCTCGATGTCCAGCGCGGCGTGGAGGGACAAGCCTTCAATCAGGGCGTCCAGCATCCGGCACGTGGCGGGGTCGAAGTGCCGGACCAGCGCGTCGCGGCTCTGCTTCATCCAGGCGTGGGTGATCTCCCGGTAGAGCGGTTCGCGGGCCGCCAGGGTGTACAGCTCCTGGGTGAGGACCAGTTCGCGGGCTGAGCCGGTGAGGTCCTCGTGGATCAGGTCAACCACGGCGGCGCGGGCCTCGTCGAAGGTGGTTGCCTGCGCCATGCGGGCTTCGAAGCGGACGGCGATGGTGGCGGCGAAGCGGGTGAAGGCTTCGCGCAGCACCTCTTCCATGCCGGTGAAGTGGTAGGTCATGGAGCCCAGCGGCACGTCTGCCCAGGCGGCGATTTTGCGGTGGGAGGCCCCGGCCACTCCGGCTTCGGCAATAACGTCCAGGGCTGCTGAGATGATGCGGTCGCGCCGTTCCGGGTCGAAACGGCGCTGGGTCACTGCCACCGGAATACCCTCACGGCAGGTCCTTGACTACCCGGGCAGGGTTTCCCACGGCCACCACGTTGGCGGGGATGTCCTTGGTGACCACGGCCCCTGCACCGATCACGGTGTTCTCCCCGATGGTCACGCCGGGCAGGACGATGGCACCGCCGCCCAGCCAGACGTTGTCCCCGATGGTGATGGGCTTGGCCGCTTCGAGCTTGTCCCGGCGCGGCTTGGCTTCGAGCGGGTGGGTGGGGGTCAGCAGCTGCACGTTGGGGCCGATCTGGCAGTCGCGTCCGATGGTGATTGCGGCGACGTCCAGTGCCGTCAGGTTGGAGTTGATGAAGGTGCCTTCACCCACGGTGATGTAGCTGCCGTAGTCCACGGTGATCGGCGGCCGGACATCCACGTTGTCCCCCACGGAACCCAACAGTTCCGCCAGCACGGGCCGCGCGGATTCCGGGTCTTCGATGTAGGCCGCCGTGTACCGGGCCTGCAGCTTCAGGGCACGGTGAAATGCCTTGGCGTTGTCCGGGTCATCGGCGATATAAAGGTCCCCGGCCAGCATCCGCTCGCGGTTGGTGCGCGGATCACCCGCGAAATAATCGGTCATGCGTACGATCGTACACAACGGCTGTGGTCGGTGCCAGAGCACGGCATAAAGCGCGGCCGGCCACCCGTCAGGGCAACCAGCCGCGCTTCAGCTGTAAAGATGTCCGCTCAGGCGCCGACCGGGACGCCTATGAGGCGGTTCCAGTCCCGGCAGCGGCGCAGGCCCGTGCTAGCGGAGCACCACGGTGCGGTTGCCCTGCAGGATGACCCGGCCTTCGCAGTGCCACTTCACTGCGTTGGAGAGGGCCTTGCATTCGGTGTCGCGGCCCGCGGCCACCAGGTCCTCGGGGCCGTAGGTGTGGTCCACGTCCACCACCTGCTGGGAGATGATGGGCCCCTCGTCCAGCTCTGCGTTGACGTAGTGCGCGGTGGCGCCAACGGTCTTGACGCCGCGTGCGTACGCCTGGTGGTAGGGCTTGGCGCCCTTGAAGCTGGGCAGGAACGAGTGGTGGATGTTGATGGCCCGGCCGTCCAGTTGCCGGGTCAGGTCGTCGCTGAGCACCTGCATGTAGCGGGCCAGCACCACCAGTTCGACGTCGAGCCCGTCCACCAGTTCCATCAGCTCGGCTTCCGCTGCGGGCTTGGTGGCGGCAGTGACCGGGATGTGGTGGAACGGGATGCCGTGCCACTCCACCAGGGCCTGGTGGTCCCGGTGGTTGGACACAACAGCCACCACGTCCACGGGCAGTTCGCCGATGCGGGCACGGAACAGCAGGTCGTTGAGGCAGTGCCCGAACTTGGACACCATGATCAGCACCTTGCGCTTGGAGCCCTGGCGTTCCAGCTGCCAGCGCATGCCGAATTTCTCCGCCACGGGGGCGAAGGAGTTCCGCAAAACGTCCAGCGTGGAATCGTCGCCTTCGGAGGCGAAGTGCACGCGCATGAAGAAGTGCCCTTCAGAGCGTTCACCGAACTGCTTGTTGTCGATGATGTCGCAGCCGTGATCCAGCAGGAAGCCGGACACGGCGTGGACAATGCCGGGCCCTTCCGGGCAGTCAAGGGTCAGGACGTGTTCCACGGTGGTGGGCGCCTTGGGCGCGGGCACGTGGGTTTCAGTAGCAGTCATGGTTCAGCACTCGATCACATTCACGGCGAGTCCTCCTCGGGAGGTTTCCTTGTACTTGGTTTTCATGTCGGCTCCGGTATCGCGCATGGTCTTGATCGCCTTGTCCAGCGAGACCTTATGGCTGCCGTCCCCATGCAGGGCCAGCCGGGCCGCGTTGATCGCCTTGACGCTGGCGATCGCGTTCCGTTCGATGCAGGGGATCTGCACCAGCCCGCCCACGGGGTCGCAAGTCAGGCCGAGGTTGTGTTCGATCCCCACCTCGGCGGCGTTCTCCACCTGCGCGGGTGTTCCGCCGAGCACCTCGCAGAGGCCGGCGGCGGCCATGGAGCAGGCCGACCCGACCTCACCCTGGCAGCCCACTTCAGCGCCGGAGATGGAGGCGTTCGTCTTGAACAGGATTCCGACGGCGGCCGCCGCCAGCAGGAAGCGGACCACACCGTCGTCGTCGTCGGCTCCCGGAACAAACTTCACGTAGTAGTGCAGCACGGCAGGCACGATGCCCGCTGCCCCGTTGGTGGGGGCGGTGACAATGCGCCCGCCGGCGGCGTTTTCCTCGTTCACGGCCAGCGCGAAGAGGTTCACCCATTCCATCGCCAGCAAGGGATCGGCCGGCGCCTGGACGGGCGACGGCGATGCTGCCGCTGCCTTGGCGGACGCTTCGGCCGAGGCGGCGGAGGCAGTCAGCGTGCGGAAGAGCGACGGCGCCCGCCGGGTGACCTTCAGTCCACCGGGAAGGATGCCTTCGGCGTTGCAGCCGTTCTCCACGCATTCCTTCATGACGTCCCAGAGCCCCAGCAGCTGCTCCCGGAGCTCGGCTTCGCTGCGCCAGGTCAGTTCGTTGGCGAGCATGACCTCGGAGATGGACATGCCTTCGCGGCTGCAGATTTCCAGGAGTTCGTCAGCCGTGGAGAACGGGTACGGCAGCACGGTGTCATCCGCCACCACCTTGTCCGCGCCCTCGGCGTCGCCGTCCACCACGAAGCCGCCGCCGATCGAGTAGTAGCTCCGTTCGCTCAGCACGGCACCGGTGTGGTCCAGCGCCCGGAACGTCATGCCGTTGGGGTGTGCGGGGAGGGACTTGCGCCGGTGGAGGACCACGTCCTCTTCCCAGTTGAAGTCCACCCGGTGCGTCCCGGCGATCTGCAGTTCTGCGTTGAGCGCCGCGGCAGCCACCTGGTCGTCGGCGGTAAAGGTGTTGACCGTCTCCGGTTCCAGGCCCTGCAGCCCCAGCACCACTGCCTTGTCCGAGCCGTGGCCGCGGCCGGTGGCGCCCAGGGAGCCGAACAGTTCGGACTGGACCCGGGTGGTGGAGGCCAGGTGGCCGTCGCCCTTCAGCCCGTCCGCGAAGAGCTTTGCCGCCCGCATCGGGCCCACCGTGTGTGACGACGAGGGCCCGATGCCGACAGAGAAGAGATCAAGGACGCTGAGCGCCATCAGGGGACCTCTGGCGAGGCGTACTCCCGCATGCCGTCCAGGAGCCAGCGGCCCAGGAACTCGGCGAACGAGGCCCGCGGGAAGACCCGGAAGGACTCGTCGCCGGTCTTCCACAGGAGGGCGGGGATGTTCCCGATTTCCGTGGAGTACGCGGTGCCGGCCTTGAAGACGCGGGGGTGCAGGTCCAGCGAGCAGCCTTTTTCCAGGACGGAGCGGGCCTGCGGGCCGGTCAGTTCGAAGGTGGTGCGGTTGGCCGAGAGGTCAACCACCTGGCCGGAGTCGCCGCCCAGGGCGTCCCGGAGCGACTGGATGAGGCCGCCGCCCAGGGACTCGTGGGCTTCGGTGGGCGCAACCACCAGGAACTCGGCCGGGCCCAACCACAGGACCGAAGTGTCGCCGCTGCCGGCCACCGCGCCGGACCCGGCGGGCAGGCCGCCGGTCACCGCGGCGATGCGCTGCGCAGCGTCGGAGCCTGCGGCCGTCCGGATCCCCACCATGGTGAGGAAGGGCAGCTCGGAGATTTCAACGGTTCCGGCCAGCGAGCCGGCCGCGAACGCGTCCCGGAGCGCTCCGGCCGGGCTGGTGCGGACCGCGAGGTCCTGGTCCGCCGGAGTCTTTGCGGGGGTGGGGGAAGCTGCTGTCTCAGCCATCTTTGCGGGTCCCTTCGGAGTCAAAAAGCACTGTCTCTGCAACAACCACGTCCACCAGCTGGTCGCCGGCGGCGGCAATCAGCGTTTCGCCGATGCGGTTGCGTCCGTTCTTGATCAGGGCCAGGCCGAATGAACGGCCCAGCGCTGCGCTGTGGTAGCTGGAGGTGACGAACCCTTCCATCGGCACGGGGCCGTAGGCGGGGTTGGTGGAGCGTCCCTTTTCCACCAGCTGGGTGCCTTCCGGCAGCCGCAGCGTGCGGTCCACGGGGAGGACGCTGACCAGGTGCTTGCGGTCTTCACGCTGGGCGTCCACGCGGGAGTAGGAACGCTTGCCGATGAACTCCTTGGCCTTTGAGACGATCCACTCCATGCCGGCATCCTGCGGGGTGACGGTGCCGTCGGTGTCCTGCCCGACAATCGGGTAGCCCTTCTCGGCGCGCAGCACGTGCATGGTTTCGGTGCCGTACGGGGTGATGTTGAATTCGGCGCCGGCAGCGGCCACGGACTCCCAGGTGTTCAGGCCGTACCAGGCCGGAACGTTGATCTCGTAGGCCAGTTCGCCGGAGAACGAAATCCGGCAGACCCGGGCCCGGACGCCGGAGGCGAGGGTGGTTTCACGGAAGGTCATGAACGGGAAGTTCCCGGCGTCGAGTCCGCCGTTGGCGGCCAGTTCAGGGGCCACCTTGGCGATCACTTCGCGGGACTTGGGCCCCACGACGGCGATGGTGTTCCACTGCTCCGTCACAGAGGTGCACTGGACGTCCAGCTCGGGCCATTCGGTCTGCAGCCATTCCTCCAGGTGGTCCAGCACCTTCGCGGCGCCGCCGGTGGTGGTGGTCATGAAGAAGGTGTCTTCATCCAGCCGGAGGGTCACGCCGTCGTCGAAGATCATGCCGTCAGCCAGGCACATGACGCCGTAGCGTGCCGAGCCCGGGGCGAGCTTCTTGAAGGCGTTGGTGTAGACACGGTTCAGGAACTCGCCCGCGTCCTTGCCGCGGATTTCGATCTTGCCCAGGGTGGTGGCGTCCATGAACCCCACGGAGTCACGGACGGCGGCGCATTCGCGCAGCACTGCGGCGTCCATGTCTTCCCCGCCCTGCGGGTAGTACCAGGGCCGCTTCCACTGCCCGACGTCCTCGAACAAGGCGCCCTTGGCTACGTGCCACGGCTGGATCGAGGTGATGCGGGCGGGGTCGAAAAGCTCACCGCGCTGGCGGCCGGCCAGGGCGGCGAAGGCCACAGGGGTGAACGGTGCGCGGTAGGTGGTGGTGCCGATGTCGCCGATTCCGCGGGAAGCCTCGCCCGCCGTGCGCAGTGCCGCCGCGATCACGCCGATGGCGTTCACGCCGGAGGTCTTGCCCTGGTCGTTGGCGGTGCTGATGGAGGTGTACCGCTTGATGTGCTCCACGGAACGCATGCCGGCCCCGGTGGAGCGGAGGACATCAGCCACGGACTGGTCGCGCTGGAAGTCCACGAAGTGGTGGTGCCAGTCATCCGGGGTGCCGTTCTCCCCCGGTACCAGCCAGAGCTGGCGGGTGGGGGCGGCGGCCTTCGGCTCGGAGAGGACGGAAGGCTGGACGGCGGATTCGAAGCCCGCTGCGGTAGCCGCCTTCGCGCCGGCAGAGATGCCTTCCGCGAGGCAGTCTGCGGTGGCGAACGAGCCGCGGCCGGAGCCGATGGTCTGCTGGTTGGGAACTTCGGTGCTGGGCACGAAGGCCGCCAGCTCGTCGTCCCAGCGCAGCTTGCCCTGGCGCTGCGAATGCAGGTGGACCAGCGGGCTCCAGCCGCCGGACACTGCCAGCAGGTCTGCTGCGATCTGCTCGACGCCGGAGGTGAGTTCGCCGTCGTCGTTGATGCTGCGGACGGTGACGCCGTCCAGCCGGCCCGCGGAATCAGCGGAGGTGTTGGCCACCGCGCTGCCGATCAGCACCCGGATGCCGGATTCGACGGCGGCAGTTGCCGCGGCGGAGAGCTTGGGACGGGCGTCCACCACGGCTGCCACCTTGATGCCAGCGGCGGCGAGGTCGGCGGCGGTGGCGTAGGCGCTGTCGTTGGTGGTGCCGATGACCACGCGGCTGCCGGCGGCCACTGCGTACCGGTTCAGGTAGGTGCGCACGGCCGAGGCGAGCATGACGCCCGGGCGGTCGTTGTTCTCGAAGACCAGGGGGCGCTCATGGGCACCGGGGGCCAGGACCACCTGGTTGGCACGGATGTGCCAAATCCGCTGGCGGGAGACGCCGGGTGCTGCCGGGCTGGTGAGGTGGTCGGTGCGGTTCTGGACGGCGATGACGTAGTTGGCGTCGTAGGCGCCGAAGGCGGTGGTGCGGTTCAGGACCGTGGATTCCGCGCCGGACACCAGTTCAGCTTCAACGTCGGCAACCCATTCCAGGGCGGGCTTGCCCTCGATGGTTTCGGCCAGGCCCTCGGCCGTGGAGCCGGAGAGCAGGGATCCGCCGAGTTCGGGCTGGTCGTCCAGCAGCACGACGCGGGCACCGGTGCGGACGGCTTCGCGGGCAGCAGCGAGGCCGGCGGGGCCGCCGCCGATCACCAGGACGTCGGTGTGGACGTACTTCTTGTCGTATTCGGCGCGGTCCTCGGCCGGATCCAGCTTGCCCAGGCCGTTGAGCTGGAGGGCCTGGAGCCCGTCAACGAGGGAAACGGTAGTGGCAGGGAGCATGGATTCGGCCACGTGGCCGGGGAAGCGGGCTTCCACACGGACCAGGGCGTTGGCTTCTTCCACACCGGCGGACATGATGCCGCGGTGGCGGTCCTCGTAAAGCGAGTTGCCGGCCGCGATGCGGCCGTTGGCGAGCAGTGCGGAGGCCAGGGTGTCGCCGGGGTGGCCGGTAAACTCCTCGCCGTCCACGGTGAAGCGCCAGGAGATGGTGCGGTCGATGCGGCCGCCGGTGGCCAGGCGGGCGTTCTGGGAGGTCACTTGGTGGCTCCTTCCGGGGCTGCAGTGGTGGAGGAAAGGCTGGTGCCTGAGGTGCTGGGTGCGGCGGTCCCGGTGGTGGTGCTGTCCGCGGCAAGGCTGGCGGTACCGGACTCGGCGCCGGTGGTGCCGGCCCGGTCAGGCCGCTGCGCTCCCATCGGGTAGATCGCCTGGATGTCGTAGCTCACGGTGTCGCGGAGCATGTTGAACCACTGGCGGCAGCCGGTGCTGTGGACCCAGCGTTCGGCGAAGGTGCCCTTGGTGTTGCTGCGGTAGAAGAGGTAGCGGGACCACTCCGTATCGCTGAGCTCGTTGGGGTTCTCCGGGTAGGCGACGTGGGCCTGTCCCCCGTAGTGGAATTCGGTTTCGTCCCGCGGGCCGCAGTTGGGGCATGGGATCAGCAGCATGTGCGTTAGTCCTTATCTCGTGGCAGCGGCTAGTGGGCCACGGCGGCGGCGCCGTGTTCGTCGATGAGCGCGCCGGTTTCGAAGCGTTCCAGGGAGAACGGCGCGTTCAGCTTGTGCGGGGCGCCGGTGGCGATGGTGTGCGCGAAAGTCATGCCTGCCGCGGGTGTGCCCTTGAAGCCGCCGGTTCCCCAGCCGCAGTTCACGAACATGTTCTCCACCGGGGTGGTGCCGACAATCGGCGAGGCGTCCAGGGTGGTGTCCACGATCCCGCCCCACGTCCGGAGCACATGCGCCCGGGCAAAGATGGGGAAGAGCTCGACGGCGGCCGCCATCTGCTGCTCGATCACGTGGAAGGAGCCGCGCTGGCCGTAGCCGTTGTACGAGTCCACGCCGGCCCCCATGACCAGTTCGCCCTTGTGCGCCTGCGAAACGTAGACGTGGACGTGGTTGGACATGACCACCGTGGGGTGGACGGGTTCATGCAGTTCGGAAACCAGTGCCTGCAGCGGGTGGGACTGGATGGGGAGCTCGAAGCCCGCCATCTCGGCCAGGACCGAGCTGTGGCCGGCGGCGCAGAGGCCAACCTTTTCGGTGTTGATGGTGCCTCGGCTGGTCTTGACGCCCACTACGCGGTCGCCGTCCTTGAGGAAGCCGGTGACTTCGCAGTTCTGGATGATGTCCACGCCCATCTCGTCGCACTTGCGGGCGAAGGCCCAGGCAACGTGGTCGTGCTTGGCGATGCCGGCACGGGGCTGGTAGGTGGCGCCCATGACCGGGTAGCGGATGTTATCGCTGATGTTCAGAATGGGGCAGAGTTCCTTGACCTGCTGCGGGTCCAGCCATTCAGCGTCAACGCCGTTGAGCTTGTTGGCACCCACGCGGCGCATGCTTTCGCGAACATCGCCCAGGGTGTGGGCCAGGTTCATCACGCCCCGCTGGCTGAACAGGAAGTCGTACTCGAGTTCCTCGGGCAAAATCTCCCAGAGCTTGAGGGCGTGCTCGTAGATGGCGGCGCTCTCGTCCCAGAGGTAGTTGGAACGGATGATGGTGGTGTTGCGGGCCATATTGCCGCCTGCCAGCCAGCCCTTTTCCAGGACCGCGATGTTGGTCATTCCGTGGTTCTTGGCCAGGAAGTATGCGGTGGCCAGGCCGTGCCCGCCGCCGCCGACGATCACTGCGTCGTAGGAGGACTTGGGTTCCGGGTTGCGCCAGAGGAATTCCGGGTGTTCGGGGAGGTGGGGGGCGCTCACTGGGTTGCTCCAATCAGGTCTGCTTCTGCACCGGCCAGGCTGGCGTCGCTGCTGTTGTCGGAAAGATGCGGGTAAAGGGGGAACTGCCCGGCGAGCGCCGTGACGCGTGCGCGGAGTTCGACGGCGGTGTCCCCGGGCAGGGTGCCCGTGGACGCGGAGGCGATAAGCGCCGTCGCGATGATGTCCGCAACCTCGGCGAACTCGGCTGCGCCGAAGCCGCGGGCGGCCAGTGCGGGGGTGCCGATGCGGAGTCCTGAGGAGACCATCGGGGGACGGGGATCGAACGGGACGGCGTTGCGGTTGACCGTGATGCCGATGTGGTGGAGGGCGTCTTCGCCCTGCTGGCCGTCGAGTTCGGAGTGCCGGAGGTCAACGAGGACCAGGTGCACATCGGTGCCGCCGTTGACCACGGAGATTCCGGCTTCCTGGACGTCCGGCTGCAGGAGGCGTTCGGCCAGCAGCTGCGCACCCTGCAGGACGCGCTCCTGGCGCTCC
This sequence comes from Pseudarthrobacter sp. SL88, assembly GCF_026672455.1. Lineage (NCBI taxonomy): Bacteria > Bacillati > Actinomycetota > Actinomycetes > Micrococcales > Micrococcaceae > Pseudarthrobacter > Pseudarthrobacter sp. SL88. The sequence goes on along the minus strand of NZ_JAPPRD010000001.1, from coordinate 136,941 downwards.
TTGAATTCCGGGGTGGCGGCGAGCTTGAAGGCCACGGCCTTGGCAGCGACAACGTGCTCCAGCGGTCCGCCCTGCTGGCCGGGGAACACGGCGGAGTTGATCTTCTTGGCGTACTCCTCCTTGGCGAGGATGACGCCGCCGCGGGGGCCGCCGAGGGTCTTGTGCGTGGTGGTGGTGACCACGTCCGCGTAGGGGACGGGGTTCGGGTGCAGTCCGGCGGCCACGAGGCCTGCGAAGTGTGCCATGTCCACCATCAGGTAGGCGCCCACGAGGTCGGCGATCCGGCGGAACTCGGCGAAGTCGAGCTGCCGGGAGTAAGCGGACCAGCCGGCAACGATCAGCTTGGGCTTGTGTTCCAGGGCCAGGGCTTCCACCTCGGCCATGTCCACCCGGAGGTCGTCCTCGCGGACGTGGTACGGGACCACGTTGTAGAGCTTGCCGGAGAAGTTGATCTTCATGCCGTGGGTGAGGTGTCCGCCGTGGGCAAGCGAGAGGCCCAAGATGGTGTCGCCCGGGTTCAGCAGGGCGAACATGGCTGCGGCGTTGGCCTGCGCGCCGGAGTGCGGCTGGACGTTGGCGAATTCAGCACCGAACAGGGCCTTGACCCGGTCGATGGCCAGCTGTTCGATCACATCAACGTGCTCGCAGCCGCCGTAGTAGCGCTTGCCGGGGTAGCCCTCGGCGTACTTGTTGGTGAGGACCGAGCCCTGCGCTTCCATCACAGCCGACGGAGCGAAGTTCTCCGAGGCGATCATTTCCAGGGTGGACTGCTGGCGGTGCAGTTCCCGTGCAACGGCGGCGGCGACGTCGGCGTCCACCGTTGCGAGCGAGGCGTTGAGTGCGTCCTGCATGTTTCTCCTTCTAAACCTGAAAGTCCTGATCCGTAACTGATCTGTAACTGATATATTAGAACTAACGTAATAGTATGTTCCAGATCACGTAGCAGTCAATAGTCACCATGGAAGAGAGCTCAACATGGGCGTAATGCTGGAGAACTCCATCGCCGGCGATGAAGACCTCTCACTCGCCGAGCGGGCATACCGGCATCTGCGGGACCGCCTGATCATGCTGGAAATCCGCCCCGGCGAAGCCATCAACGACGGCAAGCTCGCGGCCGAGCTCGGCATCGGGCGCACGCCCGTGCGGGAAGCCCTCAAACGCCTGGAAAGCGACCACCTGGTAGTTTCCTACCCCCGCCGCGGAACGTTCGCCACCATCGTCGACATCACCGAACTCGCGGATGTCTCCGAACTGCGTGAATCGCTGGAGCCCCTGGCGGCCAAGCGGGCAGCCAAGCTGGCCACGCCTGCACTCCGGGCGGAGATCCGGGAAACCGCCGCCGCAATTGCCGGCATGGACGGCGACGATGACCCCTACGACCTGATGCGCTATGACATCAAGGTCCACCGGCTGATCTACCGGGCAGCGGCAAACGCGCACCTGGAAGACGTCCTGATCCGCTACGACAACCTGGCCACCCGCATCTGGTGCATGGTGCTGGAGAAGGTCCCGTCCGTGTCGTCGCACATTGCTGAGCACGTTGAGCTGCTCGAAGCAGTGGCCGACGGCGATTCCGAGCGGGCGGGCAAGCTCGCCCTGGAGCACGTCACCAGCTTCGAGCAGGCCATCCGCAACGTGCTGTAGGCGTGGACGCCGGGCCCCTGCCCCGGGGTCGACGCTCCAGGGTTCCGGGCGCTACGGGTCCAGGCGCCTGCGCAGGAGGCAGAACTCGTTGCCCTCCGGGTCCTGCAGGACGTGCCAGTTTTCGTCGCCGGTTTGCCCCACGTCGGCGGGCCGGGCGCCCAGGGCCAGCAGGCGTTCCAGTTCGGCGCCCTGGTCCCGGTCCACAGGATTGACGTCGATATGCAGCGGCAGCCGCCCGGTGCGCGGATTGCTGCTGGGACTCAGGATGATGGTGGGCTGCAGTCCGCCGAAACCGGACGGAGGCCCGATCTCGATGGAGCCGTCTTCGCGGTCGAGCTCCTCGTAACCGAGCACTCCGCACCAGAACCGTGCCAGCAGCTCCGGATCGTTGCAGTTCAGGACCAGTTCACTGATGCGGCATGACATGGTGGCCAGTGTACGGGCTGGCAGACCCGAACCGGCCGATTTCCCGCAGCGGCAGTGCCCCGGGGCAGGGCAGGGCAGGTGGGTCAGGGGCGGGTTGCCCGCGGCAGGAACGCCGTGGGATCGCGCCTGAACTGCGTCAGGGCCGCTTCAATGGCTCCGTGGACCACAGCTTCCGCTCCGAAGGTGCTGGCAACGAGGTCCGGAAGTGGCAGGCCGGAGTTTGCCGGCAGCAGTGTGCGTGCGTGCTCCAGGACCGGCTCAATGGCGCGCGAGATCCCACCCGCTATGACCACCCGTTCGATATCCAGGAGGCTGGAGAGCACCACGGCGATCCGCGCCAGCCGGGTGCCAAGCCGGGCGATGATGTCCCGCGCCAGCGGATCCCCCTCGCGGGCCGCCTGGAACACATCCTCCGCAGTGATGTCCTCCTCGGAGATCCGGCGCAGCGACGTGTCTCCGTCATAGGAACGGACCAGCGTGCGCGCCCACTTCCGGGCCAGCGCTCCGAACCCGTCCGAGGTTCCTTCTTCAGGTTCGAGCTTGCTGTCCGAAAGAATGTCCAGGAACCGCATTTCGCCGGCGCCGCCCCTGCGTCCGCGCAGCAGCCGCCCATCGACGATCAGGCCGGCACCGAACCGCTCCCCCGACAACAGGGTTGCCACGTTGGCTGACGGCTCCTGCGCGTGCTCGGCGATGGCTGCGAGGTTGGCGTCGTTTTCGATGGTGACTGCGCCCTCAAGGTGCTGGTCGAACCCGGAATTCATCAGCTGCCAGAATTCACCGGCCCCGGGGGACCTGCCGTCCGCGTCCACCGGCGCGGGTACTCCCACTACGGTCAGCAGCACGTCGCCTGCCTGGCAGGCTGCATCAGCCAGCGCCTGGTGGATCAGCTCCCGGGCGCCGGCAACGCGGCCGGCGCGCCCCAGCGCATGGGAGTCGATGCTTTGGCGCCGCTTGGCGAGCTCACGGCCGCGCAGGTCGGCGACGATGGTGGTGAGGTGGCCTTCGCCGGCGTCGAGCCCCACCACAACCCCCGCGGCCTCGCGCAGCCGGTAGCGGCGCGCAGGCCGGCCTTTGAGCGCACGGCCGGCCTCGCCGCCGTCGGTCACTTCCTCCAGCCAGCCGGCGTCAACCAGGCCGTCACAGACGCCCAGCACGGTGGCGCGCGTGAGCCCGGTGGCACCCATGGCCTCCCCCGCCGTGAACACCTGCTCCTGGAGGGCGAAGCGCAGCAGCGCCCCGGAGTTGATCTGCCGTAACAGTTGCGTCGAGCTCGCCGTAGTTCCGTCCACCCCTTGACGATAGCCCCTGCGTCCCCCATCCTCGTATAGGACCTAAATATAAGATCCAAATCAATTCTGATTGACCCCCTCTGAGGAGCCGATGTTGCCACCTTTGCCGTCCGCCGGGACACGAGTCTCCCGGCGCACTTTCCTTGCCGCCGCCGGAGGCTCTCTGGCCGCTTTCGGGCTTGCGGCGTGCAGCCCGGCCGAAGCCCAGCCCACCATCACGTTCCACCAGTCCAAACCTGAAGCGGCCCCCTACTTCCGCGACCTCACGGCGAAATTCACGGCGTCGCAGGACCGATTCCGCGTTCTGCACGACATGGCAACGAACCTATCTGCCAGCTTCGTCCGCAGCAGCCCGCCGGATCTTGGCTGCCTCAACTACAACCTGGAGATGGCGCGGTTCATGGAGCGCGGCGCCCTATCGGACCTGGCCGACCTTCCGCAAGCGGCATCCATCCGCGGCGACGTCCTCGACCTCACCAACTGGTACCCCACCTACCCGGGCCGCACCAGCGTCATCCCCTATTCGGTCATGGCGGCGTCGGTCATCTACAACCGGCGCATCTTCGAGGCGAACGGCCTCCCGGTACCCACCACCTGGGACGAACTCATTGACGTCTGCGAAAAGCTCAAGGCCGCGGGGATCACTCCGATCTACGGCACCTTCCGGGATCCCTGGACCATCGCCCAGGGCCTGTTCGACTACACCGTGGGCGGGATGGTCGATGTGCGCGGCTTCTACCAGTCCATGCACGAGGCGGGCGAGAAGGTTGGACCGGATTCCGAGGTCTCATTCCAGAAGACGCTGCTGGAACCTGTCCGCCGCATGGTCCAGCTCAAGAAATACGTCAACGCCGATGCCGCCAGCCGCGGCTACGGGGACGGCAACACCGCCATGGCGCAGGGGCAGGCAGCCATGTACTTCCAGGGGCCGTGGGCCTTTGGCGAAATCGAAAAGGCCGGCACCGATGTGGACCTTGGCACCTTCCCCCTGCCTGTGACCGACAACCCCGCCGACCTCAAGGTACGCGTCAACATCGACCTTTCACTCTGGGTCCCCGAGGTCTCGAACGGACAGCAGGGGGCACGCGCCTTCATCCAGTACCTGATGCAGCCGGAGATCCAGGACACCTACAACGCCAAATTCCTGGGCTTCGGAACGGTCAAGGATGCCCCGCCGGTCACCGACCCGAGGATCGTGGAAATGCAGAAGTACTACGACGAGGGCCGCTTCTACATGGGTGCCTCACAGTTCATCCCCAACACGATTCCCGCCGCCAACTACATCCAGTCGATCATCGGCGGCGCCGATGCCGAGGCCACCCTGCGCCGGATGGACGCCGACTGGGCGCGCCTGGCATTCCGCGCGTAACCACCCAACAGACCAAGGCACGAAACGAGGACCATCCATGTCATCAATGACGAGACCTTCCACCGAGGCGGTGGTGACATCGCCCCCAGCAGCGGCAAACCCGCCACGGACGCGTAAACGCAGGGTTGACCCGCTCTACTACTTCTTCCTGTTCCCGTCCCTGGCGATCTTCACGCTCGCAGTCACGCTGCCTGCCGTGCTGGGCTTCGTCTACAGCTTCACCAACTCCGTGGGGTTCGGCGACTTTGAATTCATCGGCATCCGGAACTTCATCGCCGTGTTCCGGGATGACGGAATCCTTGGATCCTACGGATTCACGCTCGCTTTCTCGCTCGTGACGGTCATCCTGGTGAACGTTGTGGCCTTCTTCCTGGCCCTGGGGCTCACGTCCCGCATCCGCTTCCGCGCCGCGCTGCGTACCGTGTTCGTGATCCCGATGGTGATATCCGGCATCGTCATCGCCTTCGTGTTCCAGTACCTCTTTTCGAATTCGCAGCCGCTGGCGGGCCAGAGCCTGGGCATCGAGCCGCTCGCCACGAGCATCCTGGCCAACCCCGACCTTGCCTGGCTGGCGATCGTCCTGGTCACGGCATGGCAGTCGATTCCGAGCGCCATGCTGATCTACATCGCAGGGCTCCTCACCGTTTCCCCGGAGGTCTACGAGGCAAGCTCCATCGACGGAGCAACCCCCTGGCACAACCTCCGGCACATTACCCTGCCGCTGGTGGCCGGGTACGCCGTGATCAACACGGTCCTCGGCTTCAAGAACTACCTCAACACCTACGACATCATCGTGGGCCTGACCGACGGCGGCCCCGGAGTCTCCACGCGCAGCGTCGCCATGGCGATCTTCCGCGGCTTCGAAGGCGGCGATTACGCCTACCAGATGGCCAACGCCGTGATCTTCTTCCTGATCAGCGTCACCATCGCAGTCATCCAGCTCCGCTTCACCCGTGGCAAAGGAGGGATCGCAGCATGAGCACCGCGACCCGCACCATCCCAGCAAACCCGTCGGCCACCGGGAAGCGGCGGTTCGGCGGCGGCCAGGAGCGCACCAACTGGCCGGCAACCGCCATCCTGATCGTCTGCACCCTCGGCGTGCTCGTCCCGTTGTACGTCACCGTCAGCATGGCGTTCAAGACCACCGGACAGGCCGTCGACGGCAACGCATTTTCGCTGCCCAGCCCCCTGACCTTTGACAGCTTCGTCCAGGCCTGGACCCTGACGAACTTCTCCCGCGGCTTTGCGATCTCCGTCTTCGTGTCCGTCATTGCGGTGGTCGGGGAGATCGTGGTGTCGGCGCTGGCAGCCTACGCAATCGTCAGGAACTGGGACCGCAAGCTCTTCCGCTGGTCCTTCTTCTACCTGCTCGCGGCAATGTTCATCCCGTTCCCCGTGGTGGCGCTGCCGCAGATCCAGCTCACGGGCCTGGTGGGACTCGACAACCCCCTCGGCGTCGCCATCCTGCACATCGTTTTTGCCCTGGCCTTCAACACCATGCTGTTCACGGCCTTCCTGCGCTCCATCCCGCTCGAGCTGGAGGAAAGCATGCGCATGGATGGCGCGGGGACGTGGCAGGTGTTCTGGCGGCTCATCTTCCCGCTGCTCGGGCCCATGAGCGCCACGGTGGGCATCTTCGCCTTCATCGCCTCCTGGAACGACTTCATGATGCCCTCGCTCATCATCTCCGACCCCGAAATGCAGACCATTCCGGTACTGCAGAAGATCTTCCAGACGCAGTTCAGCAACAGCTACAACGTGGCGTTCGCCTCGTACCTGATGGCCATGGCGCCCGCCATCGTGGTCTACCTGTTTACCCAGCGCTGGGTCATGTCCGGCCTCACCCAGGGCGCCGTCAAGTAACTTCTCCGCCCGGACCCACCCACAGAACACCAGACGTAAAGGAACCTTCGTGACCACCACCGCCATCACGGCACCCCGCACCGCCGCCACCTTCCAGGACGATCCCAACTGGTGGCGCCAGGCCTCCGTCTACCAGATCTATCCCCGCAGCTTCTCCGACTCCAACGGCGACGGCATCGGCGACCTCAACGGCATCACCGCCAAGGTCCCGTACCTGACGGAACTGGGCGTCGACGCGGTTTGGCTGAGCCCCTTCTACCCCTCCGCCCTTGCCGACGGCGGCTACGACGTGGACGACTACCGCAACGTGGACCCCAAGCTGGGCACCCTTGAGGATTTCGACGCCATGGCCGGCGCCCTGCACGCGGCAGGGATCAAGCTGATCGTTGACATCGTGCCTAACCACTCCTCCGACCGCCACGAGTGGTTCCGGGAAGCCCTGGCCGCGCCCAAGGGGTCCGCGGCCCGCAGCCGCTACATCTTCCGCGACGGGCTGGGCGAGAATGGTGAACTGCCGCCGTCGGACTGGGACTCGGTCTTCGGCGGCCCGGTGTGGGAGCGCATCACCGAACCGGACGGGACACCGGGTCAGTGGTACATGCACATCTTCGCCAAGGAACAGCCCGACTTCAACTGGGACAACCCGGAAGTCCGCGCGGACTTCCTGGAGACCCTCCGCTTCTGGTCCGACCGCGGCGTGGACGGCTTCCGCATCGACGTCGCCCACGCACTTACCAAGAACCTCGAGGGGACCCTGCCCTCCAAGGCTGACCTCGACGCCCGGGGCGAGGCGCTGTACCTTGCCGGCGAGCACCCGTACTGGGACCGCAACGAAGTCCACGGGATCTACGCCGAGTGGCGCACGCTCTTCAACGAGTACAACCCGCCGCGCACCGCCGTCGCCGAGGCCTGGGTGCACGCGGACCGCCGTGCCAGGTACGCCAGCCCGGATGGACTGGGCCAGGCCTTCAACTTCGACCTCCTGCAGGCAGACTTCGACGCGGGACAGTTCCGCAGGACCGTCACCAAGAACCTCGCCGAGGCCGAAGCATCCGGCGCCTCGTCCACGTGGGTTTTCTCCAACCACGACGTCGTCCGGCACGCCACCCGCTACGGACTTCCAGTGTCCGAATCTTCGGCGGAGGGGGAGATCATGGCCGGCCAGGCCGGCAAGCGCTGGCTGCTTGAGGGCGGCCGGCAGGAAGATGTGGACATCGAGCTTGGACTGCGCCGCGCCCGCGCCGCGTCGCTGCTGATGTTTGCCCTCCCGGGCTCCGCCTACCTGTACCAGGGCGAGGAGCTGGGCCTGCAGGAAGTCGGCAGCGAAATCCCCGACGCAGAGCGCCAGGACCCGTCCTTCTTCCGCAACAAGGGCGTCGAAATCGGCCGCGACGGCTGCCGCGTCCCGCTGCCCTGGAGCGCAGGCGGCAGTTCCTTCGGGTTCGGTCCGGGCGGCTCCCACCTGCCACAGCCCGAATGGTTCGCGGGCACCTCGGTGGAAGCCCAGGAAAACCGGGAAGACTCCACCCTGTCCCTCTACCGCCGGGCGCTGTCCCTGCGGTGGGAACTGCAGTCAGCCGAGACCCTGGAATGGCTGGAAACCGGACGGGATGACGTGCTGGCCTTCCGGCGGCCCAACGGCTGGACCTCGGTAACGAACTTCGGCACCGCGCCGTTCGCGCTGCCCGCCGGCCGCCTGCTGGTGGCCAGCTCGCCCGCGGAAAACGGTGAACTGCCCGGAGCGGCCACCGCCTGGCTGCAGGCCTAGCGTGGGGTTCGGGCTGGGGATCGACGTCGGCGGGACCTGGATTAAAGGGGCTGCCGTCAACCTTGACAGCGGCATCCCTGCCGGCGCCGTGCGCCGGCTCCGCACACCGGCGGGCGGCACTGTGGAAGCCGTCGCGGACACCCTGGACCGGCTGCTCGGCGAGCTCGAAACTCAGGCACCACTATCTCCGGACCGGCCCATCGGCGTCGCCATCCCTTCGATTGTCCGGAACGGGGTGGCGGCGTCCGCGGCAAACATGGACCGCAGCTGGATCGGGCTTGATGCCCGGCCCTTCCTCGAGGCCCGGCTGGGCCGTGCCATGTGCGTGGTCAACGATGCTGACGCTGCGGGCCTGGCGGAAGTCCGTTACGGGGCGGGGCAGGACGTCTCCGGCACGGTGCTGGTCCTGACCCTGGGAACCGGCATCGGATCGGCACTCATCGTCGACGGCAGGCTGGTGCCCAACCTCGAGCTGGGCCACCTGGAAGTGGGCGGCCGCAAGGCGGAATCCCGGGCGTCCGCCCTTGCCCGCGAGAACGAGGGTCTTGGCTGGCCCGAGTACGCCGTCAGGCTGCAGCAATACCTGCAGCACGTGGAGTTCCTCTTCTCACCGGACCTCATCATCCTGGGCGGCGGCATTTCGGCGTGCAGCAGCGAGTTCCTCCCCCGGCTGTCCCTGCGCACCCCGGTGGTCCCCGCCGCGCTGGAGAATTCCGCCGGAGTGGTGGGCGCCGCCCTGTACGCCGCGGCAGGGCGGGATGCGCGGCTCCGCGCCTGATCCCGAACCGGTACACGTCGCAGGGCCGCTGAATTTCCCCTGGCTTGGCCCGCGGCGCAGGGCGGACGACGGCGCGTTGCCGGGACACGCCGTCGTCCGCCCTGAAAGGTGGGGAAAGTCAGCGTCCCGCACCTGCCGCGCCACGCCCCAAAATGTGACGTGGCATACTTCGGTACAAAAGTCGGCTGCTTCATTCAGGGCACGCCCGGCGTCAGCGGAAAGGGCCGTGACATGCAGGAATCCGTCAGCGTGGAGGGCAGCCCGCGGCAGCAAGTTCTGGCAGCACTGGCCAGCGAACACGCTGCCGGTCTCGCCGCGGACCCTGACTTCCAGCGGCGGCTGGACCGGTACCTCCCGCTGCTGACCGGCCTGTTCCGCCCGCTGTACGGCACCCGGGCGGACTGGCAGGACCAGCTGGCAGCCCTGGTGGTCCAGGCCGCCCGGTCCTGGCAGGAGCGCGCCCCGGAACTCAAAGCCCTGGACACGGAGCGGGAGGCAAACCCGCACTGGTTCCAGTCCAATGGCATGCTGGGCGGCGTCTGCTACGTGGACCGCTACGCGGAGAGCCTGGAAGGGGTGCGCAGCAGCATCCCCTATTTCAAGGAACTCGGCCTCACCTACCTGCACCTGATGCCGCTGTTCCTGGCGCCCGAGCCGCATTCGGACGGCGGCTATGCGGTGTCCAGCTACCGGCAGGTCAACCCCAAACTGGGCACCATGGAACAGCTGCGTTCGCTGGCTGCCGAGCTGCGCAGCAACGGAATCAGCCTTGTGGTGGACTTCATCTTCAACCACACCTCGGACGAACACGAGTGGGCCCGGAAAGCCGCCTCGGGCGACCCGGAGTACAGCGACTATTACTGGATCTTCCCGGACCGGACCATGCCCGACGCCTTCGAGCAGGACGTCCGGGAGATCTTCCCCGAGAACCACCCGGGGTCCTTCATCCGCATGGAGGACGGCCGCTGGGTGTGGGCCACGTTCCACACCTACCAGTGGGATTTGAACTATTCGAACCCCGACGTGTTCCGGGCCATGGCGGGCGAGATGCTGTTCCTGGCCAACCAGGGCGTGGACATCCTGCGCATGGATGCCGTGGCGTTCATCTGGAAGCAGCTGGGCACCACGTGCGAGAACCTTCCCGAAGCGCATACTCTGCTCCGGGCCTTCAACGCGGTGTGCCGGCTCGCGGCGCCGTCGCTGCTGTTTAAGTCGGAAGCGATCGTGCACCCGGACGAGGTGGCGCTTTACATCGACCCCGCCGAATGCCAGCTCTCCTACAACCCGCTGCAGATGGCGCTCATCTGGGAATCCCTGGCCACCCGGGATGTGTCACTCCTCGCCCAGGCGCTCGAACGCCGGCACAAGATCCCGGACGGCACCGCCTGGGTGAACTACGTCCGCAGCCACGACGACATCGGGTGGACCTTCGCCGACGAGGACGCCGCCGAACTGGGCATCAACGGCTTTGACCACCGCCGCTTCCTCAATTCGTTCTACGTCAACCGGTTTCCCGACAGCTTCGCACGCGGCGTCCCGTTCCAGGACAACCCCCGTACCGGGGACTGCAGGATTTCAGGGACGACGGCGTCGCTGTGCGGCCTGGAGGACAGTCCGGCGGAAGCGGTGGAACGGATCCTCCTGGCCCACTCGGTCCCGTTCAGCACCGGCGGCATCCCGTTGCTCTACCTGGGCGACGAGGTGGGGCAGGTCAACGACTATGGCTACGCGGGCGAACCCGGCCACGGGGAGGACAGCCGCTGGGTGCACCGCCCGCACTATCCGTCGGAGCAGTACAAACTTCGCAACGACCCCTCCACGCCCGCGGGTGCTGTCTACGCGGGGCTGCGCCGGATGACGGAAGTCCGGGCCGGCACCCCCGAACTGGCGGGCACGCAGCTGATCGACTTCGCCACGCACAACCGCTCGGTGCTGGCGTACCAGCGGCCCGGCGCTTCTCCGGAAAGCACCCGGGTGCTGGCCCTGGCCAACTTCAGCGACTCCGCCCAGGACCTGCCGGCGGAAACGTTCGGCGGGTTCGCCCCGGCCGCCGTCGACCTTCTCTCCGAAGCTGCGGTGCAGCTGGACGGGGGCGTCACGCTCCTCCCCCGGCAGTACCTCTGGCTGCGCGTCACTCCCCTGTAGTATCCGCGGCCCGTTTTCGTAACGGGCCGCGGCGCGTGAAACCATACGGACCATGGCCCAAAAGATTGCGTACCAGGGTGAGCCCGGCGCCAACTCCAATATCGCGTGCAAGCAGATGTTCCCCCACATGGACAGCGTCCCCTGCGCCAGCTTCGAGGACGCCTTTGAACTGGTCTCCAGCGGTGAGGCGGACCTGGCCATGATCCCCATCGAGAACTCCATCGCCGGCCGGGTGGCGGACATCCACATCCTGCTGCCGCAGTCCAACCTGCAGATCGTGGGCGAATTCTTCCTGCCCATCCACTTCGACCTGCTGGGTATCCCGGGCAGCACCATCGAGGGTGCCGCCGAGGTCCACAGCCACATCCACGCCCTGGGCCAGTGCCGGAAGCTCATCCGCGAGCACGGCCTCAAACCCGTCATCGCGGGCGACACCGCCGGGTCCGCCCGCGAGGTGGCGGAGTGGAACGATCCCCGCAAGCTTTCCCTCGCTCCCCCGCTGGCCGCCCAGATCTACGGCCTCGACGTTCTCGCCTCCAGGGTGGAGGACGATCCCTCCAACACCACCCGCTTCGTGGTCCTGGCCCGGGAAACCGCGCTGCCCGCCAGGGACGAACTTCCCGGCCCGGCAGTGACCAGCTTCGTGTTCCGTGTCCGCAACGTTCCGTCGGCCCTGTACAAGGCGCTGGGCGGCTTCGCCACGAACGGCGTGAACATGACGCGGCTGGAGAGCTACATGGTGGGCGACGAGTTCGCGGCCACCATGTTCATGGCCGACGTCGAGGCGCACCCCGAGGACACTCCGCTCCGGCTGGCGCTCGAGGAACTGGACTTCTTCACCACCGAGGTGCGGATCCTTGGCGTGTACGCGGCAGCGGACCACAGGGCGGACCGGACCCCGGCGGCCTGAAGCCAGGGCTGACTCAGGCTCCGGTCCTATTCCGCGCGCTGGCCGTCCCCGGGTCCACTACTGCCATGCTGCCTGTGGCCACTGGCGGGGTGAGTACTGACGCAAAGTCGTGCTGGGTGGAGTAGGTGAGGAAGCCCAGGTGCGCCTCGTAGCGGTCCAGGACGTCGTCAATCACCTGCTGGTGGGACAGACCCATGAGGTCGTACCCTTCGGATCCTGTCTGTGCGAAAACCTCCACCCGGTAGTAGATGTCCGTCTGCCGGGACATTCGCCCGCCAAACATGGGCACCGGCGCTTCCACCGCCTGCACCTGGTAATGGAAGTCGCGGTGCTCCGGAATGCTGACTACCAGGGCGTGGCTGGAAATGCCGGCATCCGGGTTCGGCACCACATCCAGGGTGGCGTGGTACCCCTGCCTGGTGAACTCCTTGACCACATCCGCGAGCGCCGGCTGCACAGTGCCCTCCATGAAGAGTGCCACCTGCTTTTTGGACGGGTATGCGCGCATGTTGGCCAGCCGCTGCCGCCAGGTGCGGTCCGGCACCTGCCCTCCGTGCGCCGCCGTTGACTGCCGCCGCAGGACCTGCCCTTCGCGCTCGGCGCGCTCCATCCGCAGGGCCTTGGAGAATGACGCCATCACAAGCCACGCGATGATCGTCACCGGCAGGGCGAAAATGAGGGTGGCGTATTCCATGGTGGTCACGCCGCCGGCCACCAGCATGGCGATGGTGAGCAACGCCGTCAGGACCGCCCAGAAGATGCGCAGCCATTTCGCGCCGTCCTGCGAGGGATCGGGTATCGATGAGGAGAAGTTGGACATCACCATCGCGCCGGAGTTGGCGCTGGTGAGGTAGAACAGCATGCCGGACAGCGTGCCCAGCCCGATCAGGAAGCTGGCGCCCGGGAACATGTTCAGCAGGGCGTACCAGCCCTCCTCCGGGCTGGCCATGGCGAGCTGCGCGAATTCCGCGTTCCCGCCCAGGACCTTGTGCATGGCGCTGTTGCCGAAAATGCTCACAATCAGGAAGTCGCACAGCACCGGGGCGGTGATGGCGGCAATGACGAATTCCCGCAGGGTCCTGCCCCGCGAAATCCGGGCCAGGAACAGGCCGACGAACGGACCCCACGCAAGCCAGAAGGCCCAAAAGAAGAGGGTCCAGCCGGCCATCCATTCCGAGCCGCCGTCCTGGTAGGCGAACGTCTGCAGGGTGCGGTCCGGCAGCGTGAACAGGAACCGGCCGATGTTTTCGACCATGGCATTGAGCAGGAAGGACGTCTGCCCGGTCACCAGGATGTAGAGCAGCATTGCCGCTGCGCTCCAGATGTTCAGCTCGGAGATCCAGCGGATGCCTTTGTCCACGCCGGAGGTGCACGCGGCCACGGTGAGGATGACAGCCACAACCACCAGGGCGATCTGCAGCGCCAGGCCCTCCTGCAGGCCGAACAGGATGGCGAAGCCGACGTTGAGCAGCACCACGCCAATGCCCATGGACGTGGCCACGCCGAAGACCGTCCCTACCAGGGTGACGATGTCGATGGTGTCTCCGACGCCGCCGCGGACGCGCTTCCCGAGCAACGGATACAGTGCTGCGCGGATGGACAGCGGCATGCCCCAGCGGTAGGCGAAGTACCCCATGGCCATGCCGAGGAGCGAGTACATGGCCCAGCCGGCAATGCCGTAGTGGAACATGGTCCACACCACGGCGTCCTGGGCCGCGGCCGCCGTCTGCCCTTCACCGGCGGGTGGTTTCATGTACTGGGTGATGGGGCCGGTCACGGAGTAGAACAGCATGTCGATGCCCACCCCGGCTGCGAACAGCATGGCCACCCAGGTGAAGAGTTTGTACTGCGGCCTGGAGTGGTCCGGGCCAAGGCGGACTGAGCCTTCCTTGGACAGCGCCACCCACAGGACGAATCCGATCACGACCGTGACAGTGAGGACGTAGAACCAGCCCACGTTCGTGGCGATCCAGGCCACCACTGTCTTCATGGTGGCCTGCGCGCTGGCCGGCACCAGCATGGCCCAGACAGAAAACGCCAGGATCATGGCTGACGCGATGACGAGCACCCGCCAGTTCACCTTTGGCTTGGATTCCTCGGCGAGCTCGGCCTTGGCCTTGCTCAGTTCCTGGCTGGAAACGGGCGGGCGGTTCTCCCCATCAGGAATGGGCCGCCGCCGTTCGGTGCCGCCAAGCTGGCTGCGCGGGATCATCGCTTTCGGTTGCTGGTCCCCCGGGCTGTTTTCCAATTCTTCGGCCAATGAAGTCCTCCTCCGATCGGCAGCGGGCCGGCCGGGCACCCGTGGCGGGTGGCCGCAGAAGACCCCGGTCCGGAAAAGGAGGGAGGGCCGTGCACAGAGGGGCACTCGCCGAGCGGGCTGCATGCCAATGGTAGTACACGACCCCCCACCTCTGGCAACCGGTTGCCTGCCTTAGACCTCTGCGCGCTGACCCGCCGCCAGGAGGGGAGCGAAGAACTCGGCGAGCTCATCCACCGCACCGAGCGGCAGGACATTCGCGACGTACTGGTCCGGGCGGACCACCACCACGGCGCCGCTGCGGTCGATGCCGCGAAGCTCGAAGATGTCCGCAGCAGGATCGGTGGCGTAGACCTTCTCGTAGTCGGTGAGCCTGAACGGGCCCACCTGCGGCTTGAAGACCGCGGGCACGGCACCGATGTCGACGGCGGTGTGCGGCTGCTGGTAGATGACCTTCAGGTCGAACCACGCGTCCGGGTCGGCGTCCGGAGGCGTTGCGGCCAGCGGTGATTGCGGCGAGGCCGCGAACCACGCTGCGAGCTTGTCCGCGGCTGAGCCGGTGCCGGGCAGGGCGGCGTCGGCGAAGACGTAGATCCGCCAGCGGCCATCAGCGGTGGCGTGGTGGCCCAGGTGCAGGGGGTTGGTGTCGCCCACCCGGACCACGCGGGCGGACTTGAAGCGCTTGCCCACGGGGAATCCGCTGGCCAGTTCCTGGTGGTCCGCGGAGCCCGTCACTACCGACGGCGTGTACTGGGTCATGAACCCGGCCGGGAACTCGGCTGTGCGGACGTAGAAGTCTTCAAGGTCTGACGGGTTTTCGAACTCCTCCGGCTTCTTGGCCATCATGGTGGA
Source organism: Pseudarthrobacter sp. SL88 (assembly GCF_026672455.1). NCBI lineage: Bacteria > Bacillati > Actinomycetota > Actinomycetes > Micrococcales > Micrococcaceae > Pseudarthrobacter > Pseudarthrobacter sp. SL88. The sequence goes on along the minus strand of NZ_JAPPRD010000001.1, from coordinate 121,637 downwards.
CCATTCCTTGTCGAAGTCGATGAGGTTCCTGGCCACCACCTGGCGTTCTTCGGAGTAGGTGCTGAGCAGGTTTTCCGGGCTGCGGCCTTCCAGGACGTGGCCCAGTTTCCAGGCGATGTTGAAGCCGTCCTGCATGGAGACGTTCATGCCCTGGCCCGCTTTGGCGCTGTGCGTGTGGCAGGCGTCGCCGGTGATGAACACCCTCGGGGTGCGGGTGCCGCGCTCCTCCGGCAGGACGTCGTCGAACCTGTCCGTAAGCCGGTGGCCCACCTCGTACACGCTGTGCCAGGCAACATTCCGCACGTCCAGCGTGTAGGGGTGGAGGATTGCGTTGGCCTTGGCGATGATCTGCTCGATGCTGGTGCTGCGGACCTCGTGATGCGTGGCGGGGTCCACTTCCCCCAGGTCCACATACATGCGGAACAGGTGGCCGCCTTCGCGCGGGATCAGCAGGATGCTGCCCTCGGCGGCCTGGATGGCACATTTTGTGCGGATGTCCGGGAAGTCCGTCACGGCGAGCACGTCCATGACACCCCATGCGTGGTTGGCCTGATCCCCGGCCATGGTGCAGCCGATCGCCTGGCGCACTTTGCTGCGGGCGCCGTCGGCCCCCACCACGTACTTGGCGCGGACCACCCGGTCCTTGCCCTCGTCCGGGCCGGCGGTGTTCCGGAGCGTGACGGCAACCGGGTAGTCGCCGCCACGGGCCACCTCAAGTCCCACGAAGTCGTAGCCGTAGTCGGGCTTCATGCGGGTGGGCGCGTTGGCCATGTACTCGGCAAAGTAGTCCAGCACGCGGGCCTGGTTCACGATCAGGTGCGGGAATTCGCTGATGCCCATTTCGTCGTCGACGGCGCGGGCGGCGCGGGCAATGTTGGCATGGTTGGCCGGGTCCGGCTTCCAGAAGGCCATCTCGGTAATCCGGTAGGCCTCGGCGATGATCCGTTCGGCAAAGCCGAAGGCCTGGAACGTCTCTACGCTGCGGGCCTGGATGCCATCTGCCTGGCCAATGGCGAGCCTGCCGGGGCGGCGTTCCACGATGCGGGTGGTGATATTGGGGAACCGGGACAGCTGCGCCGCCGCCAGCATCCCGGCGGGGCCGGTGCCAACGATCAGCACGTCAACCTCGTCCGGAAGGTCCTCGGGCCGATTGAGTCCGACGCCGGCCGCGGGCTGGACACGCGGGTCGCCGGATACATAGCCGTGGTGATGGAACTGCACGGGGTTACCTCACTTCGTTGTGGGCGGATGACCGCTGCGTCATCTCGTGGACCAAAGCCTGTGAATGCGTTCTATATGAGAACACTACATTCGATAATAGAAACTTAAGAGCTGGCTTCCACTGTACGCCGCCTGTGACGGAGGCTACAAGTAGTTCCCGGAACGCTGTGCTGATGCCCGGAAATTCAGGGGTTGACGGCGGGCTGCAGGATGGAGAATAGTGATCGTATACGATTTCGTACCTGATGAGGAGAAGGTCTTGGAGCAGGTCAACGGCGACACCCTGGCAGCAACCCGCAAGGTGATCGCGGTGCACATCAACTACCCCAGCCGGGCCGCCCAGCGGGGCCGCACCCCGGAGCAGCCGTCGTACTTCCTCAAGCCCACCAGCTCGCTTTCCCTGGGCGGCGGAACAGTGGAGCGCCCGGCCGGTTGCGAACTGCTCGGCTACGAGGGCGAGATCGCTTTGGTCATCGGGAAGGCCGCCCGCCGCGTCAGCCTCGAGGACGCCTGGAACCACGTCGCCGCCGTCACCGCCAGCAACGACCTCGGCGTCTACGACCTCCGGTACGCGGACAAGGGCTCCAACCTGCGCTCCAAGGGCGGGGACGGCTTCACTCCCGTGGGCCCGTCACTGATCCCGGCAGACGCCGTCGACCCCGCCAAGCTGCGCATCCGCACCTGGCACAACGGCCACCTGGTCCAGGACGACACCACCGAAGACCTGCTCTTCCCGTTCGCCCGCCTCGTCGCGGACCTGTCCCAGCTGCTCACCCTCGAGGAGGGGGACATAATCCTCACCGGCACCCCGGCCGGCGCCTCCGTGGCCACGCCCGGTGACGTCCTGGAGGTTGAGGTGGGCACCATTGACGGCGCCCTCACCACGGGACGCCTGGCCACCACAGTTGAACAAGGCACGACGGCGTTCGCGAACTTTGGTGCCCGGCCCAAGGCTGACGACCTGCAGCGGGAGGAAGCCTACGGTTCCCGCGAGGCCGCCGGCCTGGCGGGCGTTGGCGAGGCACCCGGGGCGGGGGCCGCCGTCGGGCCTGCCCTCTCCCCCGAACTGAAAGCCAAGCTCGGGTCCGTGGCAACAGCCACCCTGTCCTCGCAGCTGCGCAAACGCGGGCTGAACAACGTCAGCATCGACGGGCTGCAGGCCACCCGCCCGGACCGCAAGGTGGTGGGCCTGGCCCGGACCCTCCGCTACGTCCCCAACCGCGAAGACCTCTTCAAGACCCACGGCGGCGGGTTCAACGCCCAGAAGAAGGCCATCGACTCCGTCAACGACGGCGAAATCCTGGTCATGGAAGCCCGCGGCGAGAAAGGCACCGGAACCGTAGGCGACATCCTGGCCCTCCGCGCCCAGATCCGGGGCGCCGCCGCCATCATCACCGACGGCGGCGTCCGCGACTTCACCGCCGTTGCCGGCCTGGAGATGCCCACGTACTTCGCCAACCCGCATCCCGCCGTGCTGGGCCGCCGCCACATCCCGTGGGACACGGACATCACCATCGCCTGCGGCGGCGCCACCGTGCAGCCCGGCGACATCATCGTGGCCGACTCCGACGGCATCCTGGTGATCCCACCGGCCATCGCCGAAGAACTCGCGGACGACTGCATCCGGCAGGAACGGGAAGAAACGTTCATCTTCGAGATGGTCAAGCAGGGCAACAGCGTGGACGGCCTCTATCCGATGAACGCCGAATGGCAGGCCAGGTACGTGGAGTGGGAAGGCAAGGAAGGCAACGCCGATGACTGAGACAGCAGTGACCGGCGTGCCGGAGCTTTCCGACGCCTCCGCCGGCAGCAAGTCCGAGCAGGCCTACCAGGCCGTCAAGGCCCGCATCGTGGAGGGCACCTTCACCCCTGGCTACCGGCTGGTCCTGAGCATCATCGCCAAGGACCTCGGCGTCAGCGTGGTCCCTGTCCGTGAAGCCATCCGCCGGCTCGAGGCCGAGGGGCTGGTGACGTTCGAGCGCAACGTCGGCGCCACCGTGGCAGGCATCGACCCCACCGAGTACCTCTACACCATGCAGACCCTCAGCATCGTGGAAGGGGCAGCCACCGCGCTGTCCGCACCGTTGATCGACGGGCCGGCCATCGCCCGCGCGCGCGCCATCAACGAGGAGATGCGTGACTGTCTGGGCCACTTCGACCCCGTCCGGTTCACCAGGCTCAACCAGGATTTCCACTCCGTACTGTTTGAGCACTGTCCCAACCCGCACATCCTGGACCTGGTCCACCGCGGCTGGAACCGGCTCGCGGCGCTGCGGTCTTCCACCTTCCGCTTCGTGCCCGGCCGCGCCCTGGGCTCCGTCCAGGAACACGAAAACCTGCTGACGCTCATCGAAAACGGAGCAGACGCCGACACAATCGAAAAAGCAGCACGCCAGCACCGCACCGCCACGTTGGACGCTTACCTCGCCCAAACCCGTTAGCAAGCTCAGCACCAGTAAAGGACTTCAACGATGACGACCTCAACAGAAACTGCCAAGCACTACATTCCCGAGGACCTGCCCACCCACATCCAGCACTACATCAACGGCCAGTTCGTTGACTCAGTGGGCGGCAAGACCTTCGACGTCCTGGACCCGGTGTCCAACACGAACTACGCCACCGCCGCGGCCGGCCAGAAGGAAGACATCGACCTCGCCGTGGCCGCCGCCCGCGAAGCGTTCGTAAATGGCCCCTGGCCCAGGATGAAGCCGCGCGAACGCGCCAGGATCCTGAACCGGATCGCTGACGCCGTGGAGACGCAGGAGGGGCGCCTCGCCGAACTCGAAACCTTCGACACCGGCCTGCCCATCACCCAGGCCAAAGGCCAGGCACTTCGCGCGGCCGAGAACTTCCGCTTCTTCGCGGACCTGATCGTGGCCCAGTTCGACGACGCCATGAAGGTCCCCGGCTCGCAGATCAACTACGTGAACCGCAAGCCGATCGGCGTCGCCGGCCTGATCACCCCGTGGAACACCCCCTTCATGCTCGAGTCCTGGAAGCTCGCCCCTGCCCTGGCTACCGGCAACACCGTGGTCCTCAAGCCAGCCGAGTTCACGCCGTTGTCCGCATCCCTTTGGGCCACCATCTTCAAGGAAGCCGGCCTCCCGGACGGTGTGTTCAACCTGGTCAACGGCCTGGGCGAGGAAGCGGGCGACGCCCTGGTCAAGCACCCGGACGTTCCGCTGATTTCCTTCACCGGCGAGACCACCACCGGCCAGACCATCTTCCGCAACGCCGCCACCAACCTCAAGGGCCTGTCCATGGAACTCGGCGGCAAGTCCCCGTGCGTCGTTTTCGCCGACGCGGACCTGGACGCCGCCATCGACTCGGCCCTGTTCGGCGTCTTCTCCCTCAACGGCGAGCGCTGCACCGCCGGCTCCCGCATCCTCGTGGAACGCGCCATCTACGACGACTTCTGTGAGAAGTACGCCGCCCGGGCCAGGAACATCGTGGTGGGCGACCCCCACGACCCCAAGACCCAGGTGGGCGCCCTGGTCCACCCCGAGCACTACGAAAAAGTCGCTTCCTACGTGGAGATCGGCAAGTCCGAAGGCCGGCTCCTGGCCGGCGGCGGCCGCCCGGACCACCTCCCTGACGGCAACTACATCGCACCCACGGTGTTTGCCGACGTCGCCCCCGACGCGCGGATCTTCCAGGAGGAAATCTTCGGACCCGTCGTGGCCATCACCCCGTTCGAGAATGACGACGAAGCCCTCGCCCTCGCGAACAACACCAAGTACGGCCTGGCGGCCTATATCTGGACCCAAAACCTGACCCGGGCCCACAATTTCTCCCAGAACGTCGAAGCCGGCATGGTGTGGCTGAACAGCCACAACGTCAGGGACCTCCGCACCCCGTTCGGCGGCGTCAAGGCCTCGGGCCTGGGGCACGAGGGCGGCTACCGCTCCATCGACTTCTACACCGACCAGCAGGCCGTGCACATCACCCTCGGCAGCGTCCACACCCCCAAGTTCGGCGCCTAAGCACCACCCCGCCCAACTGACTCGCAGTTGTTGTCGTTATGGGCCCCCAAAACGACATCTGCTGCTACCCAGTTGGGAAAGAACCCACCTTTCAAAGAAGAGAGAATCCCATGACCAACTTCGTCCCCACTCCCACCGTCCCGGCCCCGGACATCGTCCGCTGCGCCTACATGGAAATCGTGGTCACCGACCTCGCCAGGTCCCGCGCGTTCTACGTGGACGTCCTGGGCCTGCACGTCACCGAGGAAGATGGGAACAACATCTACCTGCGCTCCTTGGAGGAGTTCATCCACCACAACCTGGTCCTCCGCCAAGGCCCCATCGCCGCCGTCGCAGCATTCGCCTACCGGGTGAAGTCGCCCGCCGAAGTGGACGCCGCCGAAGCCTACTACCGCGAACTCGGCTGCCGCGTGGAGCGCCGCAAGGACGGCTTTACCAAGGGCATCGGCGACTCCGTCCGCGTTGAGGACCCGCTGGGCTTCCCCTATGAGTTCTTCTACGAGACCGAGCACGTGGAACGCCTCACCCAGCGCTACGACCTCTACTCCGCCGGCGAGCTGGTCCGCCTGGACCACTTCAACCAGGTCACCCCGGACGTCCCCAAGGGCCGCAAGTACCTCGAGGACCTCGGCTTCCGCGTCTCGGAAGACATCAAGGATTCGGACGGCGTCACGTACGCCGCGTGGATGCACCGCAAGCAGACGGTCCACGACACGGCCCTCACCGGCGGCAATGGCCCGCGCATGCACCACGTCGCCTTTGCCACGCACGAGAAGCACAACATCATCCAGATCTGCGACAAGATGGGCGCCCTGCGCATCAGCGACAGGATTGAACGCGGTCCCGGACGGCACGGCGTGTCCAACGCGTTCTACCTCTACATCCTGGACCCGGACGGCCACCGCATCGAGATCTACACCCAGGACTACTACACCGGCGACCCCGACAACCCCACCATCACCTGGGACGTCCACGACAACCAGCGCCGCGACTGGTGGGGCAACCCCGTGGTCCCCTCCTGGTATACCGAAGCTTCCCTGGTCCTGGACCTCGACGGCAACCCGCAGCCCGTCATCGAACGTGAGGAAAAATCCGAGATGGCGGTCACCGTGGGCGCCGACGGCTTCTCCTACACGCGCAAGGCCGACGGCGACGGTCCGGACGCCGGGGACAGGACCGGTTTCAAGCTGGGGGCGCAGCTGTAGCCATGCTGGAGCCCACGACGATTGAGGCCATCGCGGATGAGCTGCTGGAAGCCGCGCGGACCCGCACCCCTGTTCCCCGCCTGACGGCACGCTACCCGGACATGACGGTGGAGGACTCCTACGCCGTCCAGCAGTTATGGCGCCGCCGCAACGAGGAAGCCGGCCGGACCCTGGTGGGGCGCAAGATCGGCCTCACGTCCAAAGCCATGCAGGCCGCCACCGGCATCACCGAACCGGACTACGGCGCCATCTTCGACGACATGGTCCTCGAAACCGGCTGCTCCGTTCAGTGGGACCGTTACACCCACCCGCGCGTGGAGGTGGAGCTGGCCTTCGTTCTGAAAGACGGGCTCAAGGGCCCCGGCTGCACCATCTTCGATGTCCTGAACGCCACTGACTACGTGGTCCCGGCCCTCGAAATCCTGGACTCCAGAATCGAAATGGAGGGCCGGACCATCGTGGACACCATCTCGGACAACGCCGCCATGGGCGCCATGGTGATCGGCGGACGCCCAGTTAAACCGGACGCCGTGGACCTCCGCTGGGTCTCCGCCATCCTCTACAAGAACCAGACCGTGGAGGAAACCGGAGTGGCCGCCGGCGTCCTGGACCACCCCGCCAACGGGGTCCACTGGCTCGTCAACAAGATCGCAGCCCATGGTGACGCCCTGAGAGCCGGCGACATCATCCTCGCCGGTTCCTTCACCCGCCCGCTCTGGGCCTACAAGGGCGACACCGTCCACGCAGACTACGGACCCCTGGGGAGCGTGACATGCCGCTTCGAATAGACCACACCTTCCGCGATGCCCTGGCCGCACAACAACGCGACGCAGGCCGCCCGCTCGCCGGGATGTGGGTGTGCTCCGGCAGCCCGCTGATCGCCGAGCTCTGCGCCGGATCCGGCCTGGACTGGCTCCTGGTGGACGCCGAGCACAGCCCCAACGGGCTCGAATCCATCCTCGCCCAGCTCCAGGCCATCCACGGCTACCCGGTTCAGACGCTGGTCCGGCCACCGGTCAACGACACCGTGGTGATCAAGCAGTACCTGGACCTTGGCGTGCAGAACCTGCTGATCCCCATGGTCAACTCGGTCGCCGAGGCCGAAGCCGCGGTGGCCGCCACCCGCTACCCGCCGCAGGGCGTCCGCGGCGTCGGCTCGGCGCTGGCCCGGGCCGCACGGTGGAACCGGGTCCCGGACTACCTCGCCCGGGCCAACGGCACCATCAGCGTTACCGTCCAGATCGAATCCACCGCCGCAGTCGAAGCAGTCGAAGACATCCTGAAGGTGGACGGTGTCGACGCGGTCTTCATCGGCCCCTCCGACCTCGCGGCCTCCATGGGCCTGCTGGGACAGCAGGAACACCCCGAGGTGCGTGCCGCCGTCGAGCACTGCCTCGCCGCTGCCAAGGCTGCCGGCAAGCCTGCCGGTGTCAACGCCTTCAACCCCGACACCGCACAGCACTACCTCGACAAGGGAGCAGACTTCATCCTGGTGGGCGCCGACGTCGCCCTCCTCGCACGGGGCTCCGAAGCCCTCGTCGCAAAGTTCATCCAAAAGCCCGACGGCGAAACCAAGGCCAGCTACTGACCAGCTACCGGCCAGCGCGGCAGGGCAGAGTGCCCGGCGCAGGTCAGCCGACGCGCGTGTAGCTGAGCTTCGTCTCCCCTGCCGCGCCGCCGGGAAGGGTCACATACGTGCCCTGGGCTTTGCTGGCAGTTTCAGGGAAGTCTTCCGGGTGCGGGACATGCTGCCCTCGGGGCGCGGCGAAGCCTCCTGCCCGGCGGGCAAGGTGACGTAGCTGCCGCCGCGAGGGACGGCGGTGGCTTCGATTGCGCCGGCTTCGATGAGGTAGGACTGCAAAGTCATGGTGTTCTCCTGCTTGGTGGGGTGGCGGCAGCAAGCACCACATGCCCAGTTCCCGCGCGGCTGTGGCGGCAGCAGGAGACGTTGTTGCGCTGGGCAGGTGGTGCGGTGTGCCTGGATCCGGGGAGGAGTCACCCGGCAGTTTTTCTTAGGACTTCGCCGGCCTGGAACCGATCCTACGGCTTAATATGAGCTGTTCACAATAACTTTTTTGTTGATGACGCGGCAGCATCGGCCACGGCGGGGTCTGCCGGCAGGACAGTGACCGTGCCGGCGTCCCCGTCCACCAGGACCTGCTGCCCGGTGGTGAGCCGTTGAGTGGCCACGCCGGTGCCGAGGACGGCCGGGATGCCGTATTCGCGGGCAACGATGGAGCTGTGGCTCAGCGGGCCGCCCACATCGGTTACCACCGCCGAGGCCATGGCGAACAGCGATGTCCAGGCGGGCGTGGTAATCCGTGCCACCAGGACATCCCCCGGCCGCATTTGGCCGAAATCCCGGGGCCCGGACAGCACGCGGGCGGGTGCGCTGACCCGGCCCGAGCTCGCACCGACACCCTTGATGACGTCCCCGCTCTGGTGCTGCGACCCGGCCGGCATCCATGAGCCGAAGGACCGCTCCATCCACCGGCTCTCCGGGAGCATCTGCGGGGCATTGGCTTTCGCCTGGCCCCGCCACAGCATCCGCCGTTCCTCGACGGCGTCGGCGCGGACAGGGCGGGCAGTTCCGGTGATGGCCACGGCTGCAGTACCGGCCGCCTGCGTGCCGGGTGCAGCGAGCCCGAACTCGACGGCGCTCTGCAGCTCCTGGAACCGCAGCCAGAACACGTCCTCCGGGACAGTGATCACGGAGGCGGCCACCAGCCGGTGCCCGAGTTCGAGCAGTGTCCGCCGCAGCAGCGGCCAGGCGAGTCCGACGTCGGCGAGGGCGTCCTCCCGGATCGGAGCCGTGGCCTGGGCCCACCGCAGCAGACGGAAGAACACGGCGCGCCGGCGGGGTCCCAGCCGGGCCGCGGCATCATGGGTCAGTTCTTCCCGGCGCCCGGTCAGGAGCCGTTGGCGCTCATGCGGATCGGTGCCCTGGCCGCGCAGGTAGAACTTCACCGTCTCCAGCAGGGTGGCGGGGTCGTCGGCCGGGACCGGGGTGGCGAAGTCCAGGTTGTAGACGGCGTGGCCGTAGAGATCCAGATGCTCCTGGAAGGCGAACCGCCACTCCTGCCACAGGACGTCGTCCACCCCGGCCGGCGGCGAACCGGTGCGATGGCACCCGGCGAGTTCCGCCGTCGGCCGTTCCAGCAATACCGATGTGAGCCCGGGGTCGCTGCGTGCCCAGCCGGCAAGGTCGTAGAGCGACTTCTCGGCGCGGATGGGCTCGCTGTCGAAACCGAGGAGCAGCGCCTGCGCCGGCGGATCTCCGTCCCGCCGGACCAGCTTGTCGTAGAACGCCCGGAACGAGAGCTCACTGGTGGCTGCGAGCGGAATGATGGACTGCACGGCGGTGTAGTAGACGGTCCCGGCGTCCAGCAGCGACTGCGCACCGGCCAGCAGTTCCTCGCCGGACAGCTCCAGCAGCGGCTTCGCGGCCCAGTCCTTAACCACCCGCTGGTACCTGGGGTGCGAGTATTCGCGCCAGCCGGCCACGCCCATATGCGCCTCGCCGCGGAACAGGGCGCGGAAGGCTGCCGGCGATTTGGCCATCATCCGCCACATGCCGGAGTTGCGGTAGTAGTAATAGGCGTAGCCGTTGACGGTGGGCAGCCGGACGTCGCCCTCGCGGACGGCTCCCTTGCCCACCGCCCCGGCCAGAAGGGCCTGCAGCGACCTCGCCACGGAGCCGTCAATGAAGTCGGCGAACAGCGGCGTCAGCGGGTCCGGCAACTGCTCCACGATGCTGGCCCGGAAGTACATGCCCTTCGGGTAGGGCAGGGGCCAGGTGTCCGGGATGTCGGCCGCCGCCGCCGGCAGGGCGGTGATGGGACGGGACTGCAGGATGAAGAAGCTGCCGCCGGCACGCGCCCATTCGATGTCCTGCGGCATCCCGAAGTGCTCCGCAATCCGCCTGCCAAAAGCGGCCAGTTCGGCAGCGGCGGGGTCGTCCAGGACGGGCGCACGACGGCGGGCTGCCGCCACCGGCTGCTCCCGGGTCCCGCCCTCCGCGTATACGGTCATGACGGATTTGTCGGCCGTCTGGCGCGAGAGCACCTTCCCCGTGGCCGCCTCCACCACCACGTCATCGGTGCTGACGGTCCCGCTGACCACCGATTCGCCGAGCCCCCAGGCGGCACTGATCACTGCCTGGTCGCGCCGGCCGTTCGCGGGGTTGGCAGTGAACATCACGCCGGCCGCCTCGGCTTCCACCATCTGCTGGACCACGACGGCGAGCCGCACCTGGCCGGGCAGGACGCCTTCGCGGGCCCGGTACGCCATGGCGCGCGCCGTCCAGAGCGAGGCCCAGCAGTCGATGACCGCCTTCGTGAGGGCCTCGAATCCACGGATATTCAGGTAGGTATCCTGCTGCCCGGCGAAGCTGGCCGAGGCCAGGTCCTCCGCGGTGGCTGATGAGCGGACCGCCACCGGGACGTCCGCTCCGCCGAGGAGCCCATAGGCGCCGGCAAGTTCGTCCCGCATCCCCCCAGGCAGGGTGCCGCCCGTGAACATGGCACGGATCCTGTCGGAGGCAGCCGCATAGTCGCCGGGCGCAGCGTTCGGGGGCACCGCGGCCAGGCGCTGGATGCCGTCCCCCAAGCCGTTGGCGTTGACGAATTCGGCGTAGGCATCGGTGCCCAGCACGAATCCCGGCGGAACCGGCAGCCCGGCGCGGATGAGCCCGGACAGGCCAAGAGCCTTGCCGCCGGCAGCAGCCAGATCGCCGTTTCCCACATCGCTGAGACCGTTGATATATGGCATGACCGCACGTCCTTGCTGCCCGGCGGGGCGGTGCCGTGAACCTGATCCTCAACATCATGGCACCGCGTCGCGGGCCTGGCCACTGTTCCCTCAAGGTCAACAGTCCTGCGCCACAACACAAGGGGCGCGCCCCGCGCTCAACCACACTGGGAAGTAGCCCGTCCAGCCGCCGGCTGGCGTCCTTGCCTACTCGAAGTGGAGTACCCGTGGAAACCTATGATGCGCTTCTGGCCGCCATCTCACCCGCCCCCGGCACCGGCCGGACCATCCTGGATCCCGCAACCGGCGCGGCTCTGGGCGAGGCTCCGGTGCACAGTGTGGCGGACCTGGAAGTGGCCATCACTGCGGCCGCCGCCGCGCAGCCGGCGTGGGCTGCCCTGGGCCACGACGCCCGGTCCGCAATCCTCCTCAGGGCTGCCGACGCCGTCGAACGCTCAGCCGAGGAGCTCGCCCAACTGCTCTCCCGCGAGCAGGGCAAGCCCCTCAACGGGCCCAACGCCCGCTTCGAGGTCGGCGCCTGCGCGGCCTGGCTCCGCGCTGCGGCCGGCACTCCCCTGGCCCCCGAAACCTTGGTGGACGACGGCGAAACCCGCGCCGAACTCCACTACCGGCCCATCGGCGTCGTGGGCGCGATCGGGCCGTGGAACTGGCCCATGATGATCACCACCTGGCAGATCGCCCCCGCCCTCCGCATGGGCAACACCGTGGTGGTCAAGCCTTCCGAGTACACGCCCCTATCGGTCCTGGCCCTGGCCAAGGTGCTCAACGAAGAACTTCCCGAAGGGCTGCTGACCGTCGTGTCCGGCGGCCGGGACGTGGGCGAAGCTCTGGCGTCGCACGGGGCGGTTGGCAAGGTCATGTTCACCGGGTCCACCGCCACAGGCAAGGCGATCATCCGCTCGTCGGCGGACACCGTCAAACGCCTCACGCTCGAGCTCGGCGGCAACGACGCCGGCATCGTCCTGCCCGGCACCGATCCCCGGGCGATCGCCCAGGACCTCTTCTGGGGCGCCTTCATCAACACCGGCCAGACCTGCGCCGCCCTCAAGCGCCTCTACGTCCACGACTCCATCTACGACGCCGTCTGCGAGGCACTCGCCGGCGTCGCGAAGGCCATGCCGATGGGCAACGGCCTGGACGAGAACAACGTCCTCGGCCCGCTGCAGAACAAGGCGCAGTACGACGTCGTCGCGAACCTCGTGGAGGCGGCCAGGGCTTCGGGAGCGCGCGTCCTCCTCGGCGGGAACCCGGACTCCAGCCAGCCCGGCTACTTCTACCCCACGACGCTGGTGGCGGACATTGGCAACGGCAACCCACTCGTGGCCGAGGAACAGTTCGGCCCCGCACTGCCGATCATCCGCTACAGCACCATCGACGAAGCTGTGGAGATGGCCAACGCCCTCGACGTCGGCCTGGGCGCCTCGGTGTGGTCCTCCGACCCCGCGGCCGCCCGTGCGGTGGCCGCCCGGCTGGAAGCAGGCACCGTTTGGATCAACCGGCACGGTGCCGTCGATCCGCGGATTCCATTCGGCGGGGCCAAGCAGTCAGGCTACGGCCTGGAATTCGGCGCCGAAGGCCTTAAGGCCCTGGGCATCCCGCAGGTCATCAACGGCTGAGTCTCAACGGCTGAGGACTCCGGCTCACCCCATGGCAGAAGCCACCGACGTGCGGCCGGACAGGTGGCGGCGGGCCCAACGGGCGAGCTTCCTGCCCTTGCCCTGCCACCAGTTGTCCTCGTCCTTGCCGCTGTGGAACCGGAAGATGATGGCGGTGAGCACGAACATGCCCATCACCACATCGATCCACGACGACACCACGATGGCCACCAGGACCGTCAGGGCATCGGCGATGACCGCCGGGATGGCCAGGGTCCGGAAGACGGTGCTGGCCACGTAGCGCCGGTGCGACCGCGGAACGGACGTTGCCCGGACCATGTCGAAGCAGACGCACACCACCACGACTGTTTGCCCGATGGCCAGCAGGGTCTGTCCGGGCACCGAAGCGCTGAAGGACGACACTGCTTCCATTCCCGGGCTCATGACCGGGCCAAGAAAAGAGAACCAAACATGGAATAACCCCCAGAAACGAATGGAACCACTGCTGCAACAGCAGTGGTTCCATTGAAGGTTTCCTTGGACGGGGCTGCACGAGTAGTGGGTACTCTATTTTCGCCAAGCGGCCAGGCGCCGGTTACTCACCGGCCGGCTGCTGCCGCTACTGCCCGATGGCGCGGGGCCGCCACAGCACGACGGCCTGCGACCGGGGACGGGGGCGCTGGCCGCGGGCCAGGCTCACGACGTCGCCGGCCGCGCCCGCGGCAAAGATGCGGGAGTCGAATGCCTGCGGGCGCCGCCCCAGTTCCTCGGTCAGTTCCAGCACGCGCCGCTGCAGGGCAGACACCTGGTTTTCGAGTTCCAGGATGCGTTTGATCCCTTCGAGGGAGACGCCTTCCTGGGACAACCGCTGCACTTCGCGGAGCATGTTGACGTCCCGCTGCGAGTACCGCCGGGATTTCCCGGGGGCACGGCTGGGTTTGACGATGCCCAGGCGGTCGTACTGGCGGAGCGTCTGGGGGTGCATGTCAGCCAGCTCAGCCGCCACGGAAATCACGAAGATGGGCTGGTCAGCGTTGATGTCCACGGCACACCTCCTCCGCTACAGCCGGGCCTTGGCGGCCAGGCCCTCTCGGACGTCAGCGCCGGCCGTGGCCTCGGCGAAAGCCTTCACGGCGGCCTCGGCCTCCTTGTTCAGGTTCTTGGGAACCGCGACGTCGATGGTCACCAGGAGGTCACCCGTCGCCTTGGAGGTCTTCACACCTTTGCCCTTCACCCGCAGGGTACGGCCCGACGGCGTGCCGGCCGGAACACGGACCCGCACCTTCTCGCCGTCGATGGTGGGCACCTCGATGTCACCGCCCAGGGCAGCCTCGGGGAAGGTGACCGGGACGTGGATGCGGAGGTTGTCGCCGTCGCGCGTGTAGAACTCGTGCGGCTTAACCGAGACGGCAACCACCAGGTCGCCATTGCCGGCCTGGCCGGGCTGGCCCTTGCCGCGCACACGGACCTTCTGGCCGTCCTTGATGCCGGCGGGGACGCGAACATCGATGACTTCGCCATTGGGTTCGCGCAGGCCGATGGTGGTGCCGCGGATGGCACCGGAGAACGAGATGCTGGTGGATGCGGTGCGGTCCGCGCCCTTCTGGGGTGTCCGCTGGAACCCGGGCGAGCCGCCGAATCCGCCGCCGAACAGGTCCGCGAACTCGGGCGGGATATTGCCGGCGGACGGGTTGAAGCCGCCCGCGTGCCGCCCTGTATTGCCGGTGAACAGGCCGCCGAAGAGGTCCTCGAACCCGCCGTTGCCGCCTGCGGCACCGCCGCCGGGAGCGAACCGGGCGCCGCCGCCCATGGCGCGGATGGCATCGTACTGCTGGCGCTCGTCGGCATCGGAGAGCACCGAGTAGGCCTCGGAGACGTCCTTGAACTTCTTCTCGGCAGCAGCATCGCCGGAGTTGGTGTCCGGATGGAACTGCCGTGCCAGCTTCCGGTAAGCCTTCTTGATATCGGCATCGGAAGCGTCCTTGGCAACACCAAGGATCTTGTAAAAGTCCTTGTCCACCCAATCCTGGCTAGCCAATGGCGTTTCCTTTCAAAAGTTACGGGTCGGTGGCTGGGCTTGCCGAAACCTGGGTTTCGACAAGCCCAACCACCGGGGTAATGCTACGCAGGTACAGCGACGATGACCTGTGCTGCGCGGAGCACGCGGTCGCCTGACTTGTAGCCGGAGCGGAGCACCTGGCTGACGGTGTCAACCTCGATGTCTTCGCCGGGCTGCTGGATCAGGGCCTCGTGGACCGTGGGGTCGAACTCCACGCCGGTTTCGTCGATGCGGACCAGGCCGTAGGTCTTCAGCGCGTTCTCCAGCTTGGCGGCGATCGCGGCGAAGGGGCCATCGGTGAGGTCGCCGTGCTGCCGTGCGGCGTCGACGTCGTCCAGGACCGGGAGCAGGGAGTTCAGGACGCCGATGACGGCCATCTCCCCTGCCACGGCGCGGTCGCGTTCCACGCGCTTGCGGTAGTTGACGTACTCAGCCTGCAGGCGAAGGAGGTCGTTCTTCAGCTCGGCTGCCTCAGCGTTGGCGGACCCTGCGGGAACACCCTGGGCCACGGATTCCTCCGCGGGCACCTCGACGCCGTTGAGGATCTCCTCGGCCTGGGCCAGCGCGTCGCCGTCGGAATCCTGCGCGGAACCGGCCTGCTCGCCTTCAGGGTGCCGGGCCTGCCCGGTCACCGGGTCAACCTTGCGGTTGTCCCGGATGACCGGTTCCTGGCTGTTGCCCTTACCCTCGTGGTTCGCGGGTGAGCTGTGCTCTTCCTCGTTACCGTGATGGGGCATGGCTTACTTCTTCGCTTCGTCTTCGTCGATGATCTCGGCGTCGACGATGTCTTCGTCGGCCTTGGCGCCATCGCCCGCTGCTGCGCCTTCAGCACCCGCGGCACCGGTGGCACCGTCCGGCGAACCGGCCTGGGAGTAGATGGCTTCGCCGAGCTTGGTCTGGGAAGCCTGCAGCTTCTCGAACGCGGTCTTGACCTCGGCGTCGTCGGTGCCTTCGAGCGCCTTCTTGAGGGCGTCGACGTCGGCCTGGACCTCGGTCTTGACCTCTTCGGGCAGCTTGTCGGCGTTGTCGGCGATCAGCTTGTCCACGGAGTAGGCGAGCTGCTCTGCGGAGTTGCGGGTGTCCGTTGCCTCGCGGCGGGCCTTGTCCTCGGCTGCGTGCTCCTCGGCGTCCTTGACCATGCGGTCGATGTCTTCCTTGGAGAGTGCGGTGCCGCCGGTGATGGTCATGGACTGTTCCTTGCCCGTGCCCTTGTCCTTGGCGGAGACGTGGACGATGCCGTTGGCGTCGATGTCGAACGTGACCTCAACCTGCGGGACGCCGCGCGGCGCCGGAGCGATGCCGGTCAGCTCGAACGTGCCCAGCGGCTTGTTGTCCCGGGTGAACTCCCGTTCGCCCTGGAAGACCTGGATGGCCACGGACGGCTGGTTGTCGTCAGCGGTGGTGAAGGTCTCGGACCGCTTGGTGGGGATGGCGGTGTTGCGCTCGATCAGGTGCGTCATGACGCCGCCCTTGGTTTCGATGCCGAGGGACAGCGGGGTGACGTCGATCAGGAGGACGTCCTTGCGCTCACCCTTCAGCACGCCGGCCTGGAGTGCAGCACCAACGGCCACAACCTCGTCCGGGTTCACGCCCTTGTTGGGTTCCTTGCCACCGGCGAGTTCCTTGACCAGTTCGGAGACGGCGGGCATACGGGTGGAGCCGCCCACCAGCACGATGTGGTTGATGTCGGAGAGCTTGATGCCGGCTTCCTTGATCACGTCGTGGAACGGCTTCTTGGTGCGCTCGAGCAGGTCCTTGGTGAGGTCCTGGAACTTGGCACGGGTCAGCTGCTCGTCCAGGTGGACCGGGCCGTCGGGGGTGACGGACAGGTACTGGAGGGAGACGTTGGTGCTGGAGGAGGAGGAGAGTTCCTTCTTGGCCTGCTCAGCGGCTTCGCGGAGGCGCTGCAGGGCGATCTTGTCCTTGGACAGGTCGATGCCCTTGACCTTGAGCTGGTTCAGCAGGTAATCGACAACGCGCTGGTCCCAGTCGTCGCCGCCGAGGCGGTTGTCACCGGCAGTGGCGCGGACCTGGATGGTGGAGAAGTTGTCTTCGTCCTTGCCCACTTCGAGCAGGGAGACGTCGAAGGTACCGCCACCGAGGTCGAAGACCAGGATGAGTTCGTCTTCCTTGCCCTTGTCCAGGCCGTAGGCGAGGGCGGCGGCGGTGGGCTCGTTGACGATGCGCAGGACGTTCAGGCCGGCGATTTCGCCGGCTTCCTTTGTGGCCTGGCGCTCGGCGTCGTTGAAGTAGGCCGGGACGGTGATGACGGCGTCGGTGACCTTTTCGCCCAGGTAGGACTCGGCGTCATTCTTCAGCTTCATCAGCGTACGCGCGGAGATTTCCTGCGCGGTGTACTTCTTGCCGTCGATGTCCACCTTCCAGTCAGTGCCCATGTGGCGCTTGACGGAGGCGATGGTGCGGTCGATGTTGTTGACGGCCTGGCGCTTGGCGATTTCGCCAACCAGGACTTCGCCGGACTTGGAGAATGCAACCACCGACGGCGTGGTGCGGCCACCCTCGGCGTTGGCAATAACGGTGGGCTCGCCACCTTCGAGAACGGAGACGACGGAGTTGGTGGTTCCGAGGTCGATACCTACTGCACGTGACATGTGTTGCTTCCTTCTTTCCTTGGAAACTGCTTGGCGCCCGCATGATTGAGCGTTCTGCACTCAACTTTACTCAGGGCACACATGATGTCAACTGAAGTTGAGCGTACTTCACTCAACTCTGGTCCCTTTATGGATACAGATCACGACGACGGCAATCACCCCACGCCCGCAATGGCGGGGAATTAAGGGGTACTCCGGCCCGGTTCCGCTCTGGGAGAACGGGTACCAACCGGCGCTACTGCGCCGGCGCGTCGAGGACGGCGGGCAGCAAGCCGGGGAAGCGGGCTTCCAGGTCCTCGGACCGGAGGGTCAGGCGCCGGCCCCGGCCGTTGGCCTCGTTGCGGATGATCCCGGCCTCGCGCAGGACCTTCATGAGGTGCGATTTTGTGGACTTCGGCATGTCCGGGACCCTGAGCGAGCAGTCAGCCATATCGAGGGGGCCGGAGCGGAGCTGGCGCACGATGTCCAGCCGCTCAGGATCGCTCAATGCGAAGAGCACGCTGGGCAGATCGAGATCCGCGCGGGTGGGGTGGGGGAGGTTCGCCGGCGTAGCCACGGTTCGATTTTAGTTGAACCATCGGGGTTGGTGCCAGTAAACTGTTGATTCGATATTTTTCGAACCAACCCCAAAACCCAGAAGGTGGCACGTTGTGACGCACTCCCCCGCAGCCCGGCCCCGTGAAGCACGCCGGCGGCTGGGCTTTGTCCTCGTCGCTGCTGCCACGGCAGCAATGATGGCCGGCGCCAGCGCCCCGTCCCCCTTCTACCCCACCCTGCAGGAGCAGTTGCATCTGCTGCCGGTAGCCACCACAGGGATCTTTGCCGTCTACGCCGTCGCACTCCTGGCGGCACTGCTGGTTTTCGGATCCCTTTCAGACCACCTGGGACGCAGGCCCGTCATCAGCGGCGCTTTCATCCTGCTCGCCGGCAGCGTCACGGCATTCCTCCTTGCGGACTCGCTGGCCATGCTCCTGGTGGCACGCGTCCTGCAGGGCATCGCCAGCGGCCTCCTGCTGACCACACTTTCCGCGGCCATTGCGGATCTCGAAGCTGAGGACGACCCCGGCTCGAGCGCGGCCTGGAACACGGTGGCGCCACTGGGCGGCCTGGCGCTGGGAGCTCTTGCGTCCGGGCTGCTGCTGGATCTGATGGCAGAGCCGCGCACCCTGGTGTTCGTCTCGCTGTCGGTCCTCTACATCGCTTTTGCCGCGCTGGTGTGGGCCGCACCTGAAACCTCGCCCCGCGCGCCTGGCCTGGCAGCATCGCTCAAGCCGCACCTGACCCTTCCGCCGGCAGCCCGCAGCGGATTCGTCAGCGGCGCCCCTGCCGTATTTGCCGGATGGGCGACGGGCGGGCTGTACCTCTCGCTCGGCGCTGCGATCGTCCACACAACGTTCGGCATCCAGGAGCACCTGTGGCAAGGCATGGTGATCACCATCCTGGCCGGCGTCGGAGCCGCAGCGGCCGCAGTCCTGCACCGGTTCGGTGCCCGCACCATCACCATTTTCGGAACCACGGCCCTGGCGCTGGGGACCGCCCTGTCACTCCTGGCCATCGGGCTGGGCTCATTCGGCCTGTTCCTGGCAGCCGTAGTGGTGGCCGGAGCCGGATTCGGCACGGCCTTCATGGGCGTCATCCGGTCCATCAGCCCCCTGGTTGAGGACCACGAGCGTGCCGGCACCTTCGCGTCACTCTTTGTTGTGGCCTACACGGCCTTTGGTGTTCCGGCCGTGCTGGCCGGCCTGCTGGCACCTGTCCTGTCACTCCCGGTTACCACCTACGCCTACGGCGGCCTGGTAACGGTGCTGGCCACCGTGGCAGCGATCAGCCGGGCCCGCAGCAAAGACGTCGAACAGTCCGGCGAAGCGACGGACGGCACCGACGGCGATGCCCCGCACCAGGCAGAGCGCATCGGGGCCGGAGCGGCTTCGGACGCCGGGCACTAGGCCCGCCGGGCACAACAAGGGCGGCCAGCCGGCCCGGCTGGCCGCCGTCATTTGCCGGATCAGCCGGCGGTTACGCCTACCGGTCGGACTCCGGACGCCCGTGCGAGGGCCCGTGCCCGTCCTCCCCGGCCTGGACCCGCCCGTCAGTCCCCTTGTCCCGAACCGCCTCTTCCCCGCGCTCACTCCCGCTGGTGCCGGCGTCTCCGTAGTCGCCGTCGGGATACTGGCCATCCTCAAGGTTTTCGGAAGGAACTCCGATCGCGCCGGCCTCACCGTAGTCGCCGTCCGTGTACTGTCCGCCCTCGCCTTCCATGCCGGAGGCAGCCTTGCCCTTTTGGGGTTCCTCGTCAGCGCGGTTTTCACTCATGCGTCATCTCTCCTTCGAGTTCCGCGTCCAAGCGGGCGCATGGGCAGTTTATCGGGCCACGGAACCGGCCGATAGGGTGCGGAACCCTATCTTTCCGGCGCCCCGGCCGGGCCGCCCGGCCACCGGATACGGCTGCTGCCGCCACCTTGGAGCGGTGGCGGCAGCAGGCCAGACGGATGGATGGTTGGCGGAGTGCCGGACGTCAGCGGCTGGAGACCTCCTCGAGAGGTTCGACGCCGGGCTCCCGCGGCTTCTCCGCAGCGCCCCCGCCGGCCCGGGCGAGCTTGCCGGGCCACCAGATCTTCGGGCCGAGGTCGTAGGCCAGGGCCGGCACCAGCAGCGAGCGCACCAGCACGGTATCCAGCAGCACACCGAAGGCCACAATGAAGGCCAGCTGCACCAGGAACATGATGGGGATGACGCCCAGGGCAGCGAAGGTTGCCGCCAGGACCACGCCGGCGGAGGTGATGACGCCGCCGGTGACGCCGAGGCCGCGCAGGATGCCGGGCCGTGTTCCGTGCTTGATGGATTCTTCCCGGACGCGGCTCATCAGGAAGATGTTGTAGTCCACGCCCAGGGCCACCAGGAAGACGAACCCAAACAGCGGCACAGTGGCATCTGCGCCCGGGAAGCCCAGGAGGTTGTTGAACACCAGCGCGGAGACACCCATGGCGGCGGCGTAGGACAGCACCACGGAGAGCACCAGCAGGACCGGCGCCACGATGGATCGCAGCAGCAGCATCAGGATGAAGAGGATGACCACCAGGACCACGGGGATGATGATCACCAGGTCCCGCTGGGCGGTGGTGTTGGTGTCCAGCGCAGTGGCCGTCACGCCACCCACCAGGGCACCGGAGTCAACGGCCTTCACGTCAGTCCGGAGCGCTTTGACGGCTTCTTCTGCCTCGAGGGAGTCCGCGGCGGAGTTCAGGGTGGCGTTGATGAGGACCTTGCCCTCGCGGACGTCCGGCTCGCTGGGCGCGCCGGGGGCTCCGGTGATGGGAACACTGCCCTGGGCCAGTAGGTAAGCATCGCCCACACCGTCGGCCGCCTTGACCGCGTCCAGGACTTCCTGCGCCTTGGCCTGGTCCGCAACCACGACGGCGGGGCTGCCGCTTCCGGCGTCGAAGTGGCGCGCCAGCGCATCCTGGCCGTCCACGGCGTTGGAGGCCGTGAGGATCACGTCGGTCTGGGGCACCCCATTGGCCTTCAGCTGCAGGACGCCGGCCGAGGCAACCAGCAGGAGCAGGACGGAGCCGACCCAGATGGTCCGCGGGCGGCGGGACACCACCGAACCGGTGGCGCGCCACAGCCCCTTCTGGCCCTCGAGCCCGGTAACCAGCTCGGGCTCGCGCTCCTCGGCGGGCACCAGCTTGGGCCGGAAGGGCCAGAACGCGGCTCGGCCCAGCAGGGCCATGAGGGCGGGCAGGAGGGTCAGCGCGGCAAACAGCGAACAGAGGATGCCCGCCGCGGCCACCGGGCCCAGGGCCTTGTTGGAGTTGAGGTCGGAGAACAGCAGGCACAGCAGCGCGATGATTACCGTGGCGCCGGAGGCCAGGATGGGCTCGAAGGATGCCTTCCATGCTGTGATCACCGCCGATGTCCGGTTGATGGTGTGGGTGAGCGCCTCACGGAAGCGGGCCACGAACAGCAGGGCATAGTCCGTTGCCGCGCCGATCACCAGGATGGACAGGATGCCCTGGCTTTGGCCATTCAGCTGGATCCAGCCGGCTTTGGCCATGCCGAACACCAGCAGGATGGCTGCGCAGAGGGCGAACACTGATGTCAGCAGGACCATGATGGGCAGCAGCAGGGACCGGTAGACGATCAGCAGGATCACGAACACGGCAGAGAGCGCCACCAGCAGGAGGATGCCGTCAATCCCGCCGAACGCGGCCGTCAGGTCCGCTGCCAGTCCCGCAGGGCCGGTGACGTAGGTCTGCATTCCCTGGGGCGCCGCCTCCGCCACGGTGTCCCGCAACTCCTTGACGGCCTCCTTGACCTCCACGGAGCCACCTATGGGGGCGATGAACTGCACGGCCTTGCCATCCGCGGACGGAATGGGGCCGATCACCGCGCTGCCCAGTTTCAGTTCCTCCAAGGTTGTCCGGAGTCCCGCAACTTCACCGAGCTGGGCGGGAGTGAAAGCCTCGGCGCTCTCAATGACGATCACCCCGGGAACCTCGTCCGAGTCACGGAATTTCGCTTGCCAGTCCTGGGCCTCCGTGGCCTCGGCGCTGGCGGGCAGGAACGACGCCTGGTCGTTGGAGGAGACCTCCTCCAACCGGCCGAAGGTTGGGCCGCCGATGCCGGCAAGGCCAAGCCAGGTCAGCACCAGGATGACGGGAATGAGCCAGCGGAGCCAGAACGGGACGCGTTCCTTGGCTGCAGTCTGATGTTTCATGATGCCTTCCATGCGGATGGTCCACGCGGGACAAAGCGGAGTAAGATTGATTCCAGCTTAGACTATCTCCATGATAGAGATAAGTGCCAGTCAAGCTTTTTAGCTGCGCGGCCCGGTGCGGGCCCTCCCGGGCCAATGCCACGCAAGACCAAGGCAGCTGAAGTAATATCCGTCAGGGCCAGTGCGCGCAGACCGACGGCCCAGCGAACTCCAGGAGGTGACGATGACCGGCAGCAACCCGGACAACACCGGCCCGGCCGCGCCTGAAACACCTCGTGCCGGCGGACCCCACCCCCTGGTCCGGCTGCTGCAGGACTTCACGCTGGAGGCCAACCGCTACGTGGACGCCGCCGGCGGCCGCAAGGACATGCACCGGACGGACCTGAACGCCCTGGCCGTCATCATGCGCCATACCGCGAAGGGCAACACGGTCACGCCCGGGCTCCTCCGCAAGGAACTGAACCTGAGCTCACCCGCCACCACGGCCCTGATCGACAGGCTGGACAACTCGGGCCACGTGGTCCGCGAGCGCCACAGCTCGGACCGCCGCCAGGTCCAGCTGAAGATGACCCCCAAGGCCTTCACCGAGGGCGGTGCCATCTTTGCGCCGCTTTCACGCCACATGGGAAAGGCCATGGCGGAGTTCACCGACGCGGAGCTGGATACCGTTTCGCGTTTCATGGCCGCCATGGTGGACGCCACCATTGCCGCCCGCGAGGAGTCCCCCGAACCCTCCGGCCACAGCGCCACCTAGCAGACACTCCCGTTTTCCGGCCCCGACGCCAGTCCCTGCCGCCGGGTTGGGAGTAGCGTTTGTCCATGAGCGACCAGCAGCCTGAAGACGACGTCTACACGCACGGCCACCACGAGTCCGTGGTCCGCGCCCATGCCGCCAGGACCGCCGAGAATTCAGCGGCGTTCGTCCTGCCGCACCTCACCCGGGGAACGGATGTGCTGGACGTCGGATGCGGGCCGGGCAGCATCACGTGCGACTTTGCCGCCGTGGTCAGCCCGGGCAAGGTCACCGGCCTGGACCGCTCGCCGGACATCATCGCCCAGGCGAAGGCGCTCGCCGTCGAACGCGAAGTGCCCAACGTGGAGTTCGTGGCCGGCAACATCTACGATCTCGACTTCGCGGACGGGACGTTCGACGTGGTCCACGCCCACCAGGTGCTGCAGCACCTGACCGACCCCGTCGAGGCGCTGCGGGAAATGCGCCGGGTGGCCAAGCCGGGCGGCATCGTTGCAGTGCGGGACGCCGACTTCCACGGCATGAGCTGGTACCCCGCCATCCCCGAGCTGGACGAATGGATGGACCTCTACCAGCTCATCGCGCGGCGGAACGGGGCCGAGCCCGACGCCGGGCGGCGCCTGGTCAGCTGGGCCCAGTCCGCGGGCTTTCACGATGTCGCCCCCACCAGCAGCAACTGGCTCTACGCCACCGGCCAGCAGCGCCGCTGGCAGGCCCGAGTCTGGGGCGAACGGGTGCTGCATTCGGCGTTCGCGGAGCAGGCCCTGGAGTACGGTTTCGCCAACCCGGCGGACCTGGCGCGGATCTCGGCCGGCTGGCACCGCTGGGGCTCCACGGACGACGGCTGGTTCCTGATTCCGAACGGGGAGGTCATCGCCCGGGCCTAGGTTGGACCGGTTTTCCACATGGCCCCAAGGTTCCCTGCCGCGCATGCGTTCCCAGGCGTAGCCTCGGTCATGACCTATTACGGAGACCACGAGTATTGGGCTGAGCCTTATGCCGTGGAGGTTGACCAACTAGACTTGGTCAATATGGGACAGTACAACGTCCAGGAAGCCAAAACCCGGCTTTCCGAACTGCTGAACCTCGTGGAACGCGGCGAGGACGTGGTCATCGCGAAAGCCGGACGCCCCGTTGCGCGGTTGGTGAAGATCGAGCCTCCCACCAGGCGGGATCTTGGGTTCCTGGGCCCGCTCCACATCCCGGACGGGTTTTATGAGCCGTGGACAGAGGAGGAAATGGGAGTTGCCGAAGAATGAGGCTGCTCCTGGATACGCACGTCTTCCTGTGGGCAATCGCCGAGCCGCGGCGGCTCTCCACCAAAGCCCGGAACGCCATCACCAAACTGGATAACCAGGTCTTCGTTTCGCCGGTGACCGCCTATGAGCTCTCCTACAAGCACAGGCTCGGAAAGCTTCCCGCCGGGTCTGCGATCGTCGCGAGCTTTGGCCGCCAACTCGCCCACCTCTATGCGTCCGAGCTTCCGGTCAGCGCATCCCACGGGCTTGCTGCCGGACAACTCGACTGGGACCACAAGGATCCCTTTGACCGCCTGCTGGCAGCGCAGGCCATGGTGGAGGGTTTTACCTTGGTCACGGCGGACGGGAGTTTGCAGGCCTTCGAACCGGTGGCCACATTCTGGTGACGGGCCAGCCGGCCGGCCCGCGTAAGATTGGTTAGTGCAATTTTCCCTTTGGCTGGCCCTGGCGGGCGCTGGCGCCCTCATCAGTTTCACGCCCGGTGCCGGCGCTATCAACACCATGAGCAATTCCCTGAACGCCGGCTTCCGCCGCTCCATCTGGGGAATCCTTGGCCAGCAGGCAGCGCTCGTTGTCCACGTGCTCATCGTGGCGCTGGGCGTGGGTGTCCTGGTTTCCGGGTCGCCGCTGGCCTTCAACATCATCCGGTACGCCGGGGCCGCCTACTTGGTCTACCTGGGCATCCGGCAGTTCCTCAGCAAGCCCGCCGTCCAGGAGGAGCAGGCGGCCGCGTCCACATTCGAGCCCGCTGCGTCGATTTTCCGGCGGGGTTTCTGGGTCAACCTCCTGAACCCCACAGCGATTGTCTTCTTCCTCGCCTTCACCCCGCAGTTCATCCGGCCCGAAGAATCGCTGATTACCCAGTACGCCATCCTCACGGCCACCATCGTGGCCATCGACATCCTGGTCATGTGGTTCTTCTTCGCCGCGGCCGCCCGGTCCTTCCAGCGGTTCACGCAGACCGAACGGGGCCAGCTGGTCCTCAGCAAGGTGTTCGGCGTGTTGTTCGTCGGCGTCGGAATCCTGCTGGCCTTCATCCACTGATCGGTTGATGCGGCCGCCGGACAGGCGGCCCGCCAGGCGCCCGGAGGGCCTCAACCCTGCCCCTTACCCGTTTCCAACAGCCGTCATGCATCTTTACAAATCCGTCAAATATTGTGAATCGCCGCTGGCCAACGGTGGCCATAAAGCGCATGCTTAGACACATGAACTCAACGTCGAGCCCATACCGCGTCATTGCCGTTTGCACGGGCAATATCTGCCGCTCCCCCATGGCTGAACACATGCTCCGGGCGGCACTGGAACGCGAGGGGCTGGACGACCTGGTGATGGTGGACTCAGCGGGCACCACCGGGTACGAGGCCGGGCGGCCCATTGATCCGCGCGCGGCCCGCCGGCTGGCCATCACGCAACTCACTACGGACTTCCATGTGGCCAGGGAGTGGGACCACGGCTGGTTCCGCGACCGGGACCTGATCCTCGCACTGGACATCGACCACTACGCGTGGCTCAGCCAGGCAGCTCCGGACAGGGAGTCGCTGGAGAAGATCCGGATGCTCCGCAGCTTCGACCCCGCGATGACCGGCCGGGACCTCCTGGACCAGGGCATCGAGGATCCCTGGTACGGCGGCCACGCCGATTTCGACGCCGTCTGGCACCAGATCCACACCGCAATGCCCGGCCTCGTTGACCACATCCGGGCAGCGGTGGCAAGCAATGCACACCTGGCGCGGCAGGCGCACTGAAAACGGTACGCTCTACTCCATGAGCCCAGCCCCCGTCATCATCGCCATTGACGGACGCTCGGGTGCAGGCAAGACCACCCTCGCCGTGGAACTCGCCGCGCGGCTGCGCGCCCGCCACAAGGTGTCGCTGTTCCACCTCGAGGACATCTACCCCGGCTGGAACGGCCTGGCCGCCGGCATCGAACGCTACATCAGCACCGTCCTCGGCCCGCTCAGCCGCGGTGAGGCCGCTGCCTGGACCAGTTGGGACTGGGAAAGGCATTACGACGGCGACCCCCGGGTCACCCTTCCCGCCGAGATCGTCATCGTGGAGGGAGTCGGCGCCGCGGCCGCCGCGGCCCGGCCCTTCCTGAGCGCGGTCATCTGGGCGGACTCGCCGGAGGACGTCCGACGCACCCGCGCGCTGCAGCGGGACGGCGAAACCTACGAACCTTACTGGGACCAGTGGGCGGCCCAGGAGTCCGAATGGCTCGCCGCGGACGATGTTGCCGCCGAGGCGGACCTGCACATCCGGAACGTGGCCGATGGCGGCGCGCCGGAGGACGTGCTGCAGCTCCTGCCGTATCTCCCGGGGCTGGCCCAGGTCCTCGCGCCCGAACTGTCTGCCCGCCGGGGCCTGAGCCTCCATGCGGAACGGCTCGACGCACGCCCGCGGGCCGCCGAACTCTTCAGTGCCCTTTACGGCCAGTCCGCCAACGCGGTCTGGCTTGACTCGTCCAACGCCGGGGTTTCAATCATCACGGGGCCGGCGGCAGGCGGGGATCCCGCCGATCCAACCGTGCGGACGGCCGCCGAACGCAGCCGCTTCAGCATTTTGGCGGACGACGGCGGCACGTTCGGCCAGTCGGTCACGCACCGTGCCGGAGCCAGCCACATCAGCGCCGGCTCCGTTACCGCCAGCGTGGACGGACCGTTTTTCCGGTGGCTGGACACCGTGTGGGGCCGCCGGGCGGTCCGCGCCCCGGAGGGCTACCCCGGAGAGTTCACCCTGGGGTGGCTGGGCTATCTGGGCTACGAACTGAAACGGGAAACCGGCGGCGCCGATGTTTCCGCGGCCACGCCGGACGCTGCCCTGATCTTCGCCGGACGGGCAGTTGTCCTGGACCATGTGGAAGGCACTGCCTGGCTCCTGGCCCTGGACGCCCCGGACGCCACCGAATGGCTGGACACCGCACGGGCAGCGGTGCGGGCCGCAGCGGCTACACCCACGGCGTCGGACAGCCAGGATGCCGCCGCCTACCCGGCCGGCGCCGCCCTTGACGGCGGCAGCACCGGCGTCGGCGGCTCCCCCGTGCCTGCGTTCACGAGCCGGGACAGTGGCGTGGCCTACCGGGCCAAAATTGCCGAGGCGCAGCGCGAAATCGGCGAGGGCAACACCTATGAAGTCTGCCTGACCACCACCCTCGCGGCGCATGTTCCGGCGGATACCGTGGATCCATGGAACACGTACCTGGCCCTGCGCCGGCGAAACCCGGCACCCTTCGCCAGCTACCTGGCGTTCGATGGGCTGGCGGTCGCCAGCACCTCCCCGGAACGTTTCCTGCGGATAGCGTCCGACGGCGGCATGCGTGCCGAACCGATCAAGGGCACCCGCCGCCGGGCTGCCGACGCCGCTGAGGATGCTGCCCTGCGGACGGAGCTTGCGACGTCGCTGAAGGACCGGGCCGAGAACATCATGATTGTGGACCTGCTGCGGAACGACCTCAGCCATTTCGCGGTCCCCGGCTCCGTGACGGTGAGCCGGCTGTGCGCGATCGAAAGCTACGCCACAGTGCACCAGATGGTGAGCACCATCGACGCCAGCCTGCCGCCGGGATCCCCGCGGGCCGAAGCCGTGGCCGCCTGCTTCCCTGCCGGTTCCATGACCGGGGCGCCGAAGATCAGCACCATGGCCATCCTCGACCGGCTGGAAGCCGGCCCCCGCGGCGTCTATTCGGGTGCCATTGGATATTTCTCGCTGAACGGTGCCACGGACCTGGCCGTCGCCATCCGGACCCTGGTGATCAGCGCGGACGGCGACGGTACGGCGGAACTGACCCTCGGCGTCGGCGGCGCCATCACGTCCGACTCCGTGCCGGACGAGGAATACGATGAAATCCGGACCAAGGCCTACGGGGTGCTTTCAACCCTCGGCGCGGAATTCCCCGACCCCTGAAGCCCCTGCCGGAACTGGCTGGCCGGCACTACTGGACGGTTGCCGTCAGCCTCGCCACGTTGTCCACATAGCGGGCGGCGAGCGGCCGGTTCAGCCAGTCCGCCAGCCGCAGCTCGTGGGAGATGTCCCGGTACGTGTTCTCCACCGCGCGCATCTTGGCCACGATGTCTGCGCCGAGCAACATGACGGACACCTCAAGGTTCAGGGAGAACGAGCGCATGTCCATGTTGCTCGAGCCCAGGACGGCCACCTCGTCGTCGATGGTGAAGTGCTTCGCATGGAGAACGAACGGGGCCTTGTACAGGAAGATCCGGACGCCCGCCTCGAGCAGCGCCTCGTAGTAGGACTGCTGGGCGTGGTGGACCAGGAACTGGTCGCCCTTTTCGGAAACGAACAGTTCAACGTCCACGCCGCGCTGGGCTGCCGTGGTGATGGCGTACAGCAGGGAATCATCCGGGACGAAGTACGGGCTGCAGATCGAAATCCGGTGCTGCGCCGAGTAGATCAGGGTGTTGAACAGCCGCAGGTTGTTCTCCGTGATGAATCCCGGGCCGCTGGGCACCACCTGGGCGGTGACGTGCCCCGGAGCCGTGTCCACCGGAAGCTGCAGCTGGTGCTCCAGCGACTCGTCCGTCTCGCTGAGCCAGTCGGTGGCGAAGACGACGTTCAGGGTGGTCACGATCGGTCCGCGGAGGCAGGCCATCAGCTCAACCCATTCGCGGCCGGCCTTGCGGTGGCGGGGGTTGTTGTAAGAGGGCTCGATGAGGTTCTGC
Organism: Pseudarthrobacter sp. SL88; assembly: GCF_026672455.1. NCBI lineage: Bacteria > Bacillati > Actinomycetota > Actinomycetes > Micrococcales > Micrococcaceae > Pseudarthrobacter > Pseudarthrobacter sp. SL88. The sequence continues at coordinate 92,792 of NZ_JAPPRD010000001.1, read as the reverse complement.
GACCCGGTGAAGGCCAGCTCACCATCCACCACCATGATCTTGCGGTGGTTCCGGAGGTCCGGCCTGCGCCACTGCCCGTGGATGGGCAGCAGGGGCAGCATGCGCTTCCACTGGATCTTGCCGGCTCTGAGGCGCTTGAGGAGGTTCTTGTATCCCTTGACCCGCAGGGTGCCGATGTGGTCAAAGAGCACCCGCACTTCGACGCCGCGTTCTGCGGCTTCCTCGAGGGCGGTGAGGAGGTCATCGGTGATGTGGTCGGTGCTCATGATGTAGAACTCGGCGTTGACGAACTTCTTCGCCTTCCGCACCGCTTCGGTCATGGCAAAGATGGAATCCGGGTAGCCGGGGATGAGATCCACCGTATTGCCGTCCACCATGGGCAGCGAACCCAGCCGGCGGTTCAGTTCACCGGCCGACTTCACCCATTCGGGGCCCTGGTAGTCGTTTTCGGCGTCGGAGAGCGCCGTGATGCCCGCCTGCACCCTCTCGTTGACCTGCTGCTGCTGCTCGCGGCGCCGGCTGGACAGCCGGAAGTTGCCGAAGAGCAGGAAGAGGATGATGCCAACGAAGGGCACGAAGAAGATGCCCAGCAGCCAGGCCATAGCCGTGGTGGGGCGCCGGTTGCCCGGGATGATCCCCAAGGCCAGGATCCTGATGGCGAGGTCTGCCACACCGAGGATCACCACTACCCACATCGGCGCGGTGCCGGCAAGCGAAAATGGCCACAACACGAGATAACCCCCGGAAGATGAGCTCCCGGCGGACGGGTTCCGTCCGGGCACTCCGCCCAGCTTATCCGCGCGGCACCGCACTAAGCTGGAGCCATGACCTCTCCCGCCCCCGTGGTACTCGTTTTCCTCGATCCCGCCTACCCCGACGGCCGGCCCGCCGACGCATCCCAGCCGCAGCTGATGGTCACGGACCAGGGAGCAACCCGGGGTGACGGCATCTTCGAGACAATGCTCGCCGTACATGGGTCTGTCCGGAAAATCCAGGCCCATCTGGACCGCCTCGGTGGCTCTGCGGAAGCACTGGACCTCAGCATTCCGGGGCAGGATGAGTGGCGGCGGGCCATCGCTGCCGGTATTGCCGGGCACCACGCAAAGTACCCCGCCACCACCCCGGATGACGACGAGCTGGTGGTCAAGCTGGTGGTTACCCGCGGCGTGGAGGGCGCGGCGTCCGCCACCGCCTGGGTCCAGGTCTCCCCTGCGCCGGCCGCCGGCCGCCGGCAGCGCGCAACAGGCATCGACGTCATCCTGCTTGACCGCGGTTACGACAGTACCGTTGCAGAGCGCGCACCGTGGCTGCTCATGGGTGCCAAGACGCTCTCCTACGCCGTCAACATGGCCGCCCTGCGCCATGCCCGCAAGCAGGGCGCCGACGACGTCATCTTCCTGTCCTCCGACGGTCGCGTGCTTGAGGGCCCCACCTCCACGGTGCTGCTGGCCCACGTGGAAGAGTCCGGGGACGGCACCACCGTCAAGCGCCTCATCACGCCGCAGCTGGACAGCGGCATTCTCCCCGGAACATCCCAGGGTGCCCTGTTCCACGCGGCAAAGGCAGCGGGCTGGGAACTGGGCTACGGACCCCTGGAACCGCAGGACCTGCTGGACGCCGACGCGGTCTGGCTGATCTCCAGTGTCCGCCTGCTCGCCCCCGTTAACACGATCGACGGCAAGCAGATTGGCACCCCGTCATTGCAGAAGGAACTGACGGCCGAGCTCACCGAGCTTTACGCCGGAATCGAATAGCACTGAAACAAGGGGTGAAGTCCCTTTTCCGCATCCCGCTTCGCCCGTAAGGTGTGGACCATGGACTCGCTCAAGCTGCCAATCGAAAACCTTTCCTTTGACGACTGCTGGGACCTCCTTTCAGGCGACACGCTGGGCAGGCTTGCCATCGTCGTGGACGGCCACCCCGAGGTCTTTCCGGTAAATTTTGTTGTCCACCGCCGGAGCATCGCCTTCCGCACGGCAGCTGGTTCCAAGCTGTGGGGCGCCATGATGGAACGCCCGGCGGCGCTGGAGATCGACGGGTACGCCCCCGCCACGGAGCTTGCATGGAGCGTGGTGGTACGCGGCGATACCCAGGTGATTGAGGATCAGTCCGAAATGGACGCCGTGGACGGCCTGGGGCTGGAGCCCTGGCAGCCCGGCGAAAAATCGAACTACATCCGGCTGAACGCCAAGGCCCTGACGGGCCGCCGGTTCCAGGTGAACCGGCCGGACGTCTGGAACACCCGGCTGCAGGACCGGCGGCGGGCATCGTTCGAATAGCCACTGCCGGCCGCGCAGACGCTGTCAGGAGCGGTTGGCTTTCAGGGACAGCTGGGTTTCGAGGCCACTCAGCAGGATGGTGATTCCCTGGTCGAGTTCGTTTAAGCCGTCGTATTCGGCAAGGGCCGGCGCCAGGGCCCGCAGCCGCGGGAATTCCTTCGGCGGCAGCCTGTGCAGGCCCAACCGGAGCAGCGCCTCGTTTTCTTCCGGGTCAACGATGAATTCCTGCAGTTCGTTGAGGATATGGCCGTAAAGGAATCCGTAGTAGGCGCGGTACACATGGAGGGCGTCCGAGGGCTTGAAGCCCGCTGCAATCAGCAGTGACAGGATTTGCTCCAGCGGCCTGAGGGTGCCCAGGGGACGCAGTCCGAGTGGTGTGGAGAGCGGCCTGGTGACAAGCAGCGGCACAAGGTTAGGGTGGCGCAGCGCCAGCAACCGAAGGTTGTGGGCGATGGTGCGGAGCTGTTCCTTCCAGTCAGGATCTTCCGGCTCAATACAGAGGTCATCAAGAACCAGTTCGGTCACCCCGTCCAGGAGCGCTGCACGGTTCTCTGCGTACCGGTAGAGGCTCATCGGATCGCGGCCCAGCTCCTGGCCCAGGCGGCGCATGGTCAGCGCGTCCACGCCGTCGGAATCCACGAGTTCCAAGGCTTTGGCAAGGACCGTTTCCCTGCTGAGGGGTGTTTTGCGCCGCGGCTGAGCGCCTGCTCCGCGGGTTTCGGGGGATTCCATGGTTCCATCCTTGGATCTGGAACGCCCGGACCCGGCGGCTGCCGCACCTGGTGTCGGCCGCCTTCAGCGGCCATGGGCATTGCTTCTGTTGTAGTCTACGGGTAAAGTCTACATTGTAGATAAGGCAGTTACTCCGCCTGAGAGTCCCCAATTTTCCAAGGGGTCAAGTCACACTCCATCGCCCCGTGCAGGGCGTGGAGGTTCGCCGCTATAGCCGAATGGCGACACCATGCACTTAGCGAAGGGATGCCGCCATGGCTAATTCGCAGTTCGATCTGTTCCTCCAGGAAGCCACCTACCTCGACGACTCCACAGAACATGGCCTCAACCGTGACCGCCTGTTCGGGCTCTACACCAGCTGGTGCTTCATCAACCAGCGCTCCCCGGGCGCGGAACCACAGTTCTGGTCAGCCATGAAGCACCGGATCAACCCGCGGCACAACCGCCTGCGGATGAAGGGACCGGCTGCAGCCGACTACATCGTCGCCAGCTACCCCGGACTCGTATAGAACCGAAACCAATGCTGTGGCACCACGTGTGCCACAGCATTTTTCATTTAATGCCGCGGCAACAGCATCCGCCGGGACGGCCGATCCGCCGGGCTGCAGGCAGCGGCGGACTACACGGCACAATCTAAGGATGAGCAATCCACGCCCCGCACCCGTCGCCGAGCCGGAAGAACTGCTCCACGGCGTGGGTATCCGGCTGCTCCACGGCAATGACGGGCACGCCCTCGCAGAGGCGTACCGCCGGAACCGGCTGCACCTGGCGCCGTGGGAACCCCGCCGGCCCGAGGCGTTCTACACGGCCCGGCGTCAGCGGGAGCTGATCCGGACCAAGCGTGAACAGCTGGTGCTGGGCACGGAGGTTCCCTGGGTTCTCGTCGAGGGCTTCGGTAACTCATCAGCGGCCCAGCGCATCGTCGGAACCATCACCCTCACCGGGATTGTCCGGGGACCGTTCCTCAGTGCCAACCTTGGCTACTGGGTGGACCACGGCCTCCTGGGACGGGGCGTCGGCACGGCTGCTGTCCGGTTCGCGGCCGGGTACGCGCAGAGCGAGCTTGGCCTCCACCGCATCCAGGCCGCCACCCTGCTGCACAACGCGGCGTCACGGCGAATCCTGCGCCGGGCAGGGTTCGGTGAGATCGGGGTTGCCCCGGAGTACCTGAAAATCGCCGGAACATGGCAGGACCACCTGCTGCACCAGCTCATCCTGCCGCACGGACAGTAACCCGGGCAGCCAGCCCAGGCTCCCCGAACGCCGCAGCTAGGTAGGAATGATCTTGAAAAGGAACTTCGTCCGGACCATCGCCCACAGGAGCCCCAGGACCACGGCGTAGGCCGCCGTGTTGAGCAGCACATTCTCCTGCTGCAGGGCGGGGATGTTGGCCACCACAGCGATCAGCACCACGTGCATGATGAACACGTAGAGGGTGGCGCGCCCCAGGGGGATCAGGAACCAGCCCAACACCCGCTCGATGGGTTTCCAGTACGCAGTCAGCAGCGCGTAGGCAGCCACTACCAGGATCAGCACGTTGAGCAGCCTCCCCGGCGCCAGGTAGGTGCGGGCGAAGAGTGCGTCGTACATGACCCGGTACGCCGTGTCCGGAATAAGGGCGAGGCGGACGTCGAAGCCGTTGGCCAGGTAGGGGTTGCCCCAGGACAGGAACGCGAACAGCAGTGCGACGGCGGTGCATGCCACTACCAGCCAGGTCCTGGCAGACAGCCACGCCACAATGGTCCGCCGGTGGTAGCCGGCCACGAGGCCGATGACGAACAGCACCTGCCAGACAAGCAGAGGGAACGAATCCTCGAACTGCGACGGCAAGAGCCGGAAGCGTGTGATGGAGCCGACGGCGTAGAGCCCAAGCGTTGCGGCCAGCACCCAGACGGCCTTCCCACGGCTGAGCGCGGCGAGGACCAGCGGGCTGACCAGCAGCAGCACCACGTACAGGCCCATGACGTTGAACTGCCAGGGGCCGAACTGCAGCAGGAGGACGGCAGGCAGCACCTGCGGCGGCACCGGGAACTGGAAGAGGGATTCCATCCCCGCATAGAGGTCGTAGGTACGGCCGGCCCCCTGGTGCCCGGCCCCTCCGGTCCCCTGGTCCACGAAGGTGGTGAGGGCCTCGGTCCGGAAAATGGGAAGCAAGGACACCAGGAAGACGCCAACCAGGACCACCAGCGCCGTCAGGTACAGCTTGCCGGCGCGGCGGGATGTCAGGTCCAGCACGGTGCCAAAATCCTCGCGGACGCGGGGCCCGTAGACCATGCCCACCACCAGCCCGGAGAACAACACGAACAGTTCGGCGCCGCTGACGAAGCCCACTGCCTCCTGGGTCAGCAGCTGGAACAGCGATGTCATGCCCAGGTGGTTGACCACCACGAAGACAATGGCCATGCCGCGGAGCAGGTCCACCCGGGAATCCCGTTTGGAGGGGTCGCCGTAGCCCCATGCCGTGGCGGCGTTAACCCTGCGGGGAATCTGCCACAGTGCCGCCAACAGGAGGATCAGCGCCGCTCCCACAGTCCAGGCCGCGGCGCCCGTCAGTGTGTTGGCCCGTTCATAGCTGCCGCCGGCGCCAACCTCCGTGACGGGTCCGGTCACCATTGACGAATCCTTCAGCCGGGCGTGGGCAGCCGCGGCTACGGTGGAGTTGCCGGTCAGCAACCAGCTGATGCTCGCTACACCCGTGTCCCGGGTGCTGGTCCTTTCGTCCCACACCACCATGGCGGTCTTCGGGAAGTTGGTGGACGTGGCGGCCCCCACCACCTGGTCGAACCAGCCGGCCTTGACGTCCACCTCGGAGGCGCCGCCGGCTGCGGGGCTGTAGAAGGCAGCGGTCTGCAGCATGAACGGCTTGCTGCGGCCGGCTGAATAGTCCCTGTAGAAGTTTTCCCCGCCGGAGGCGGTGAGCATCTCCTGGAGCTCGCCTGCCCGCGGCACCGTGTTCACCGCCGCCCCGCCGGCCGTATCGTCGTGGAAAGCGGTCAGGCCCACCCAGTCCACGGCGTCATCGCCGGGATAGTAGGGTTCGTAGGCGCTGTCCGCCCCGTCCCACGTTCCGTCATCGTTGGTGTCCAGCAAAGCGAAGCCCCCGCTGCCGGGAGCGGGCGCATTCCGGCTCCGGGCGAAGGGATAGTCCTTGCCAAGGTACGGCTCCCACACCATCAGCGGGCCGCCGTCGGACGTCTTGAAGGCGGCGGACACGGCACGGAAGGCGTTGCGGTACGCACCGGGCTGCTGGCCCCATTCCACCCAGCTGGCATTCATGTCCGGGGCAAAACGGATCAGCACCTGCCCGGTGAAACCCGATGTCAGCCGCCGCACTTCCCCGGCAAAGGACGCTGCGGCAGCTTCATCAATCTGGTCGAGCGGCACAGTGGGCTTCACAGTGAACATCGCATGCGAACCCTGGAGTGACGCCTGCTCCAGGAAGCCCCGGAGGTTGTTCTGCTCCGAGGGGCGGTACGGCAGGGCGAGGTCGTGGCCGTAGGCGGCGGGAGATGCTCCAAGCCGTTCGGCGAAACCGGCAGCGGAATCTTCACCCCACTCCAGCACCGCCCCCAGCAGGGGTTTTCCCTCGTCCGGGTTAAGGTCGGCGGCGCTGGCGGCGCCTGCGGACAGCACCACGGCACTCGCTGCCAGAAGCACAACGGCAAGGAATGTCCACACCCTCGACGCGCCCGCGCGGAACGATTGGACCGAAGGTTTGGTGCGTCGTCGCGCGGATGTACGCATGCTCATGGAACCCCCCGGTGCCGAAGACCTGATGGGGCAGCGGCCCCACCTGTACTTTATCGGTCGAAGCCCGCCGGGAATGCATGCAGGAAGCAGCGTAAAACCCGCCCACCTGCGGCAATGCCGCCGTCGGGCGCTGTCCGGAAAGCGCCCGGCACGCCTGTGACCCTGTGTTTCCGGTTCAGTTACGGAAGATGACGACGGCGGCGGTGCGGCTCCCGGCGGCAGGTGTTACGTTTTTGGGGAGTAATGAGTACCGGCGCCAAGCCCTGACTGGCCGGTCGGCAACCCTCCTTCCACGGCGGGGTGCCTCAGGTGAATACTCGGCATATCGACCGATTCGAGCTGCAAGCGTGAGAGAAGGAGATCCGTCATGTCTGACGCACCTGTCCCTGAAGAGAAATTGTCCTACCGCCTGATCAGCGGCCCGGACGACCGCGCCTTTTGCGAGCGGATCTCGGCTGCCCTGGCGGAAGGGTACGTGCTGCACGGCAGCCCGGCAGTGACCTTCAACGGCAGCAGCGTCATCGTAGCCCAGGCCGTGGTGCTCCCGGCAGCCATCGCCTCCGCGGACGCCGCCGTTGCCACCGCTGTGGACCACCTGGAATCCGCCACTGAAGAACCCGAATTCGACGGCGAGGGCCATGCATGAGCTACGCAGGAGACCTGACACCCCAGGAGGCCTGGGCCAAACTGGAGCAGGGCGCCATCCTGGTGGATGTCCGCACTGAGGGCGAATGGGCGCACATTGGCATCCCGGACACCAAGGCCACGGACAACGATCCCCTGTTCATCCAGTGGACGTTTCCGGGCGGCATTCCCAACCCGGAATTCATAACCGACCTTGAGCAGCAGGGCCCGGAGAACCGCGGCACCGAACTGCTGTTCCTGTGCCGCTCCGGGCAGCGCTCCATCGCGGCGGCCACAGCGGCAACCCGGGCGGGCTTCATCTCCTACAACGTCCTGGAAGGCTTCGAAGGCGAACCGGACCGTTACGGCGAACGTACCGTCAACGGCTGGAAGAACCGCGGCCTGCCCACCAACCTCGGAAAGAACTAAGTGACCTTCAACGAAGATGCCGCCGGCTGGAGCCCTGACACCCAGGCCGTCCGCGGCGGACTGGACCGCACCAACTTCCAGGAAACGTCCGAGGCGATTTTCCTCAACTCCGGGTTCGTGTACGAGTCCGCCGCCGCTGCCGAACGCGCCTTCACCGGCGAAGACGAACGCTTCGTCTACTCCCGCTACGGCAACCCCTCGGTGGCCACGTTCCAGGAACGCCTCCGCCTGCTGGAGGGCACCGAGGCATGCTTTGCGACGGCGTCCGGCATGTCCGCCGTCTTCACGGCCCTCGGCGCGTTGCTGGCTGCCGGGGACCGGGTAGTGGCTGCCCGCTCGCTGTTCGGCTCCTGCTTCGTGATCCTCAACGAAATCCTGCCGCGGTGGGGCGTGGAGACCGTCTTCGTCGACGGCCCTGACCTGGACCAGTGGCGGTCCGCCCTGTCAGAGCCCACCACCGCTGTCTTCTTCGAGTCTCCTTCCAATCCCATGCAGGAAATCGTGGACATCGCGGCGGTCAGCGAACTTGCGCACGCGGCGGGTGCCACGGTGGTGGTGGACAACGTCTTCGCCACTCCGCTGCTGCAGCGCTGCGGCCAGCTGGGGGCGGACGTGATTGTGTACTCCGGCACCAAACACATCGATGGCCAGGGCCGGGTGCTGGGCGGGGCCATCCTGGGTACCAAGGAATTCATTGACGGTCCCGTGAAGCAACTGATGCGCCATACCGGGCCCGCCCTGTCCGCGTTCAACGCCTGGGTGCTCACCAAGGGCCTGGAGACCATGGGACTGCGCGTCAACCACTCCTCGGCCACGGCGCTGCGGCTCGCGGAATGGTTGGAGCAGCAGCCCGCCGTCAGCTGGGTGAAGTATCCGCTCCTGAAGTCCCACCCGCAGTACGGGCTCGCGGCCAAGCAGATGAAGGCCGGCGGCACGGTACTCACCCTTGAGCTGGCACCGTCGGGCGGCCGCTCCGGCAAGGAGGCCGCCTTCGCACTCCTGGACGCGCTGCGGGTCATCGACATCTCCAACAACCTGGGCGATTCCAAGTCCCTCATCACGCACCCGGCCACCACCACGCACCGGGCCATGGGTCCGGAGGGCAGGGCTGCGATTGGCCTGACCGACGGGGTTGTGCGCCTGTCCGTGGGGCTTGAGGACGCCGAGGACCTCATCGGCGACCTGGAACAGGCCCTCAAACAGATCTAGCCTGTTTCCGCGGCGGCGACGCTGGTCCGGACACGGATGGCGTCGCCGGCGGTGTGCCCAGCCTTGATGCCAGTGGGGGCAGGCTTTCCGGCAGAGCGGGTTAGGACTGCCGCACCCGCAGCAACTCAGGCGCCGTATTCGCCTCCGAAACCTTGAGGGTATCCCGCATGGTCACGTTGACAGCGTGCTTCACCACCGCACCGAAGCCGAAGTCCCCGGGCTGGCCTGCCAGTGCCTTTTCCCGCACCTGGCGCTGCTCAGCCGAGCCCGTGCCGCGGGCAATGACGTCCTCCACGCCTTGCCGGGCCAGTGTCAGCTCACCGTGTTCGTCCAGCACCGGGGCGAGGTAATCCACCAGCGACCGGACCACATCGGCGGCGCGTGCCGGACGGAAGTTGCCAAAGTCCAGCAGCTCGCCCGTGAGCCCGGAGTTGCTGGCCTGCCATGATGCCATCCGCAGCAGGACCGTGGGGACCGGAGCCGAGTCCACGCCGTCGCGCCACTCCCTGCTGGCCGACTCCACCAGCGCCCGCACCAGGCAGGCGATCAGTGCGGCGTCGTCGGCGCGCAGGCAGACGTCCGCTACCCGGACCTCAACCGTGGGGTGGTTCCGCGAGAGCCTCGCGTCAAAATACAACATGCCTTCGTCCAGCATCACGCCGCTGTCCAGGAGCCGCGTCACCACCCGGCGGTACGCAGGATAGGTACCGTAGACGGCCGCTGGTCCGGACGTCGGCCAACGGTTCCAAGCCTGGGTCCGGTAGCTTTCGAAGCCGGTGGGCAGCCCGTTCCAGAAAGGCGAGTTGGCACTGAGCGCCGTCAATACCGCGAGTTTGTCCCTGATCCGGTCCAGCACCGCCACGCCCTCATCCGGTGACTCGATGTAGGTGTGGACGTGGAAGCCGCAGGTCAGCTGTTCCTGGGCGGTGAGCCCGAAACGCTCCAGCATCCGGGCGTACCGGGGGTCAGGGGTGGTGTGGCTGGTGGATCCCAGCGGTGAGGTTGCGAGCGCCGCGACCCTGGCATGGTTCTTCTGCGCCGCCTGGTCGGCGAGGGACCGGCCGGCACGGATCTGGTCCAGCAGCGTTCCGTAGTCCAGGCACGGGCGGGTCTGCGTCTCAATCTGCTCAAGCTTCAGCTCGGCAGTCAGGCTCATCGCGTCGCCGTCCGTGTTGTCCTTCGCGGCAGGCGCCTGCGGAGGCTGCGGCAAATCGTCTGCTGCCACGTGCCGCCCGGACAGAAGCGCGTCAGCGAGGGCGAGCGGTTCGCCGGACTCCGGATCAACAATCAGGAGCTCTTCCTCAACGCCGAAGGTACGCATAGTCACATTCTGCGGCAGGGACGGGACATTTGAAGTGCCCCGCCCCTTCATGACGAAGAGTGAATGTCAGCCCTGGAAGTACTCGATCCTGGCGCCGATGGTGTTCAGCCGCTCGGCCAGGTCCTCGTACCCGCGCTCGATCACGTAGATGTTGCGCAGCTCGGACACGCCGCGTGCCGCAAGCATGGCCAGCAGCAGGCACGCGGCCGGACGCAGCGCCGGCGGGCATCCCACTTCAGCGGCGCGCCACTTGGTGGGGCCGTTGATGTAGATCCGGTGGGGATCGAGAAGCTGGACCTGCGCGCCGAGCCGGTTCAGCTCCGTCAGGTAGATGGCGCGGTTCTCGTACACCCAGTCGTGGATCATCGTCTGGCCGGTGGCGTTGGCTGCGATCACCGCGAAGAACGGCAGGTTGTCGATGTTGAGGCCGGGGAACGGCATGGGGTGGATCTTGTCCTCCGGGGCCTTCAGCTCCGAGGGCTTGGTGGTCACGTCCACCAGCCGGGTCCGGCCGTTCCGTGCCATGTATTCACCGGAGATTTCCAGCTGCTGGCCCATCTGCCCCAGCGTGGCCAGCTCGATCTCCATGAACTCGATGGGCACGCGGCGCACCGTGACCTCGGAGTTCGTCACGATGCCCGCGGTAATCAGGCTCATGGCCTCGATGGGGTCCTCGGACGGGAAGTACTCGATATCGGCGTTGATGACGGGCTTGCCGGTGATCCTCAGGGTGGTGGTGCCCACGCCTTCAATGGTGACGCCCAGCATCTGCAGGTAGAAGCAGAGGTCCTGCACCATGTAATTGGGGCTGGCGTTCCGGATGACGGTGGTGCCCTCACGGTGGGTGGCCGCCATGATGGCGTTTTCCGTGACGGTATCGCCGCGCTCGGTGAGGACGAAGGAGCGGTCCCGCGAATCCGCCGTCGGGGCCTGGACAGCGTAGAAACCGGCCGTGGCTTCGACGGACAGGCCAAACTGGCGCAGCGCCTGCATGTGCGGCTCGACGGTGCGGGTGCCGAGGTCGCAGCCTCCCGCATAGGGCAGCCTGTACTCGGCGGACTCGTCCAGCAGGGGACCCAACAGCATAATGACGCTGCGGGTGCGGCGGGCAGCCTCCACATCCATCGAGTCGAGGTCCAGGACAGCGGGCCGGCGCAGGCGGAGGTCGGTGGCGTTGAGCCAGGTGCATTCCACACCGATGCTGGTCAGCACCTCCACGATGCGGTTGACCTCTTCAATCCGGGCCAGGCGGCGCAGGACGGTGGTGCCGCGGTTGATGAGGCTGGCGCACAGGAGCGCAACGCCGGCGTTCTTGCTGCTGTTGACATCAACCGAACCGGACAGGGTGCGCCCGCCTTCCACGCGAAGGTGGGTCATCTGCGGTTTACCCACGTTGACGATGCTCCGGTCGAAGATGGTCTCGAGGCGCTGGATCATTTTCAGGCTCAGGTTCTGTTTACCCTGCTCCATCCGGGCTACCGCGCTCTGGCTGGTTCCCAGCTCGGCGGCCAGCTGGCCCTGGGTCCAGCCTTTTTCGCTCCGGGCGTTCCTGAGCATGACGGCGACGTGTTCAGCGGTTTCCTGGGTCATGCAGCGAATATATCATCTATGAGTTTTTGATGGCGAATTTTGCAGGTTACAGCTCCATCAAGGTCCGTCTTTATCTTTTCTATGCGATAGAGCTGGGCTGCGGCGTTGCGCCTTGTCCTCTCCGTGATACCGCGGGAGACTGGAATATAAATTTCTTCAAGCGATAAAACGGAGCCCCACATGCCCCGGACTCGAGCCCACCTGCCAGTGTTCAGGCTGGCATGGCTGCTGGTGGCAGCAGTACTTTTCACCTGCGCCGGGCCCGCGTGGGCTGATCCCACTGATCCCCCGGCAGTGCCGCAAGGTGGAAGCGGGAGCCAGTCCCTCCTCGGCAACGACGTTTCGTGGCCGCAGTGCGGCGCCGAGCTGCCGCGAGACCAGGCGTTCGCCATCGTGGGCGTCAATAACGGTTTGGCCAACAACACCAATCCGTGCCTGCAGGAACAGCTCGAATGGGCCGAATCGTCATCCGGGGCAGTCGACTCGCAGCCCAAGGCGCAGCTCTACATCAATACTGCCAATCCCGGACGGGCCGGTTCCTGGTGGCCGGTCAGCGACGAATACCCCACCGGCTCGAAGGTGCACAACCCGTACGGTTCCTGCAAGGCCGGGGACTACGGCACGGCCTGCGCTTACATGTACGGCTACGCCAAGGCCTTTGACGCAGCCTACGTCCGTGGAGTGACCGACCCCGCGGACTACGTCTGGTGGCTGGATGTGGAAACCGAAAACACCTGGTCCAGCAGCAAGGACGCCAACCGCACCGTCCTGGAAGGCATGACGGATTTCTTCCACAGCATCGACGCAGCTGGTGTGGGTATCTACTCCACCGGCCAGCAGTGGCACAGGATCGTGGGGAACGTCAGCAGTTCCAGCAACCTCTACCCCTTGCCCAGCTGGCTGGCGGGATCCCGCAATGCAGCTTCAGCAGCCACCGCGTGTTCAAAGTCCCCGCTGACGGGCGGCGGGAAAGTGGTGCTGACGCAGTTCATCCACTCCGGGCTGGATTACAACCACGCCTGCAGCTAGCAGGTCAGTTCCCGGCCCACACCATGTTCCAGGTACCGGCTGACACTGCCGCCGTGACGGCCAGGCCGGCCATTGCCAGGCCGCCCGCCAGGACCCAGGCATCCAACAGCGTGTAGGTGGATTCACGGGCCCACGTTCGTGGCCCGCCGCCGAACCCGCGCGCTTCCATGGTGACCGCAAGCCGTGACGCACGCCTGATCGCCTGGACCAGCAGCCCGAAGCTCTGCCCCAGGGTGGCCTTCAGCCGCTGCAAAACGCTGCCGCGGGAGCCAACCCCCCGGGCCCGCCGCGCCATTCCGATGGTCTGCCATTCCTCGGCCATCAGCCCCACGAGGCGCATCGCGGCCAGGGTGCCCAGGACAAACCGGTGCGGCAGCCGGGCCTTCTGCGCCAGCGCATCAGCGAGGTCGGTGGGGTCCGTGCAGCTCACCAGGAGTATTGCGGGCAACGCGATGGCCAGGCCGCGCAGCAGGAAGCCCACGCCAGTCTCCAGCGAGCCTTCGCTCATGGTCCAGATGCCGGCGTCGATCAGTGTCCGGCCGCTGTCCGGCGCCAGGATGGAGGTGCTCCACCCGCCCACGGCGGCTGCGAGGATCAGCGGCCAGCCGCGCTGCCACAGCAGCGCCAGCGTGAGCCCGGCGAGCGGAAACAGCAGCAGTTCGAAGAACAGTGCCACGGACGCGGACACCCAGTCGATGGACAGTGCCAGGACCACGGTGATGAGCACGACGGCGGCCAGCTTGCTCAGCGGGTTGGCGCCGGCCAGGAGCGCAGCGTTTCCGCGAAGGTTCAGTTCCTGCCTCATGTCGCCACCGCTTCCGCCGCTGCAAGTTTGAGTTCCGTGCCGCCGAGGGCCGCGGTGAACTCGGCGTCATGGGTCACGGACACCACTGCCGTTCCGGCGTCCAGGAGTTCAGAGAGGAACGATGCCAGCTCGGCCCAGGTATTGGCATCCTGGCCGAACGTGGGCTCGTCCAGGACCAGTACCTGCGGGCTTGCCGCAAGGACCGTGGCCACGGAAAGCCGCCGCTTCTCGCCGCCGGACAGGGTGTAGGGGTTGGCGTCCACCAGGTGGGTGAGCCGCAGCCGTTCCAGCAGCTCATCAACCCTGTCTTCACCGTGCCCCAGGTGCCTGGGACCGAAGAGCAGTTCGTCCAGGACCTTGCCGGTGACGAACTGGTGCTCCGGTTCCTGGAAGACCGTGCCGATCCGCTCAATCAGCTGTTCCGCTTTCCACTGGTACGGAGTGATTCCGGCGCCGCGGCTGAGGTCCGTCGTCGCGGATACCGTCCCGTTGACCGGTTCGAGGAGTCCGGCAAGGGTCAGCGCGAAGGTTGATTTCCCTGCGCCGTTGGGTCCGGTGACAGCGAGCGCCTGCCCGGCGCGGACCTGGGCAATAATGCCTTCCTGCACCGGCACCGGCGGGACTTTCCGAAGGCCCATTCGGCGCGGGCGTTGCCGGGAGACGCCCAGGTTTTCGGCGGCCAGGAGGAGTCCTCCGGCCCCGGGTGCCTGTTCCGCCGCCCGCCCGCGGGTGGACGGAACATACCCGGGAACCCACACGCCGGCGGCCATCAGCATGGTCCGCGCTTCGGCCAGCACACGGTCCGGCGGGCCGTCAAGGAGCACCGCGGGGTTGGCGCCACTACCGGGCTGCAGCACAACGATCCTGTCCACGAGGTCCTTCCACACGGACACCCGGTGCTCCACCACCACCAGCGTGGCGCCGGTCTTGTCCAGGCAGCGGGCCACGGCGTCCCGGACTTCGAGCACGCCGGCCGGGTCCAGGTTGGCGGTGGGTTCATCCAGCAGGATCAGCCCGGGGCGCATCGCGAGGATGCCGGCAAGCGCCAGGCGCTGTTTCTGCCCGCCGGACAGAGCCGACGTCGGGTGGTCCAGCGGCAGGTGGGACAGGCCGACGTCGGCCAGCGCCTCATGCACGCGCGGCCAGATGGCGTCGCGGGGCACGGCAAGGTTTTCGGCGCCGAAGGCGACGTCGTCGCCTACCCGGGAAAGGACCACCTGGGTCTCGGGGTCCTGCTGCATGAGGCCCGCGCGGCCCCGCTGGCCGCGGGGCGGGCCGCCGTCGACCAGCAACGAACCGGTCTCGTCGGACTCACCTGCCTCGCCGTCGTCGTCCTCATCGCCCAGCACCCCGGCGAGCGCATGGAGGAGCGTCGATTTTCCTGCCCCGGACGGGCCAAGCAGGAGTACGCGCTCACCCGGGCTGATGTCGAGGTCGAGGGCGTGGACGGCCGGTGTGGTGCGGCCCGCGTGCCGCCAGCCCCAGCCGCGGGCGGTGACCGTCGCTGGCCGCACCGTTCGGGGCGCGGCGGCGTGGGAAGGTGCCGGCATCAGGAGAAAACGGGCTCCGTAGCGGCCTTCCGGGATGCAAAGGAGCTCAGCACGCCGGTCCGGGCAAGGCCGCGGGTGGCGATCCAGGCGAGCGCGCCGGCGATGATGGCCCCGGAAATAACCGTGAAGGCGATGTACGCGAGCTTGTCACCGCCCGGGTAGGCGATGTTCCAGCCCCACGGCGCGAAGGAATCGTTCAGGCCGCAGAAGAGGCCAGCCGCGGCACCGGCCAGGAGGGAGACCGGGAGGTTGAATTTCCGGTAGACGAAGATGGCGAAGATGATCTCGGCACCCAGGCCCTGGACGAACCCGGAGAACAGCACGGAGGCGCCGTACTGGGAGCCCATGAGCAACTCGCCGGTGGCGGCGACCGTCTCGCAGAACAGGGCAGCTCCGGGCTTGCGGATGATGAGCATGCCCAGGACCGCCGGGATCATCCAGCCGCCGGCCAACAGGCCGGTGAGGGGCGGGTAGGCCGCGTTCATCGGCGCGGAAATCGTGGCGGTTCCCTGGGACCAGGCCCAGAAGATGACGCCGCCGGCGATGGCGATCAGGGCCGCCACCACAATGTCCACGACGCGCCAGGACCTGCTGGCGGGCTTTTTGATTGCTGAAGTAGTCATGTGATCCTCCTGGAAAACAGGAGGGGAAAGTGGACGCGGGTGCCGGCTGCTGCCGCCATTCTCCGCGCACTTCGAGAACTCGACTCCCTTGCGCCGGTACTAACCGGATCAGGTTCGAGGGTCTGCGGCTGTCCGCACTCTCAGCGCCCGCCTGCGTTTCCCGGCTGATGCCGGGGCCGACGGCGGCGCTCCCCTGTCGTTAATGTGTTGTTGATGATGCTGTGGATGTGTTGCGTTTGAATTTTTCGCGCCCTTCCGGGCGTGCTCAAGTTTACACCTGGAGGGCGGTAGATTGTGGGCCATGACTGCCAACCCGCCAGATGTGACTGCCTACGATCCCGACTCCACCGACGCCCAGCCGGAGGGCTCGCTCCAGGCCCTGATCAGCCGGATTGAGGCGGAGATCCGGGAATTGCAGTTCCCCGGCTTTTCGCCCGATGACGCCCTTAACCTTGGCCTGCTCCTGGTGGAACTCGGCAAGGAGCGGAATCTTCCCATCGCCATCGACATCACCAAGGGCGAGCAGGTCCTCTTCCACGTTGCGCTCCCCGGAGCCACCCCGGACAACGAACACTGGGTCCGCGCGAAGCAGCGTACGGCCGCCCGCTACGAGGTGCCGTCCTTGCTGGTGGGCCTGCGCGGCAGGGCCCGTGGCGGCCGGATCGAGGACAATACGTGGTTCGACCAGTCCCGCTACGCCGCCCACGGCGGTGCATTCCCGGTCTACGTCGCGGGCGTAGGCGCGGTTGCCACGGTGACCGTGTCCGGACTCCCCCAGGTAGCGGACCACGACCTTGTGGTGGAAGCGATGCGCGGGGTGCTCGGGCAGGCTGGTTGACACTGCCCGGCGTTCTTACAAGGATTGGGCGGGAAAGCGTTTTCTGAGCTGCCTGCTGCCGGACCTGGCCCAGGCATGAGCCAAGGAGTGCGTGCAACGTGCACAGCCAGCAGACCGTGATCAACCGCGAAGCGCTGGTACGGCGCCACAACGTGGAACAGGACAGCCTCGATCCGCGGAGCCCCGCCTCGGTGGGCAACGGTGAGTTCTGCTTCACCATGGACCTGACCGGCATGCAGACCCTTCCCGGGGAATACCCGGTAGCTGCCCGCGACGACCTGCCGCCCGGCACCCTGCTGGGCACGCAGGCACAGTGGGGCTGGCACGCCATCCCGCCGGAACAGGAGTACACCCTTGCCGGTTCCACAGTCCCCTACGATTCACCGCGCGGCCCGGTCCCCTACGTGGACATGGTGGGCGCCATCGTGGATGGCCGCGAAACCCAGTCATCGCGGGCGGAAACCTGGCTCCGCGCCAACCCCCACCGGCTGGACCTGGGCCGGATCGGCTTGGCGCTCCCGGGCAGGGACGCCCCTGCGCTCACCGGGAACGACATCACCGGCGCGCACCAGGTCCTGGACCTCTGGACGGGCACAGCCACCAGCATCTTCACCCTGCACGGCAGTCCGGTCAATGTCACCACGGCCTGCCGCCCGGACAGGGACGAGCTGGGCTTCCGCATCCTCTCTCCCGCCCTCGCGGACGGCCTCGCCGTATCCCTGGCCTTCCCCTACGGTTCCGAAGCCTGGCATAACGCAGCCGACTGGAACAGCCCCGCCGCACACACCACCACCGTTGAGGAACGGCACGCCGGCGGCCCCAACCGGCGCTGGCTGATTTCGCGCCGCCTGGACAGTTCCGGATACCAGGTGGCCGTCAGCGGCGCGGGGCTGGAACTCGAACAGGCCGGCCCGCACGAAGTGCTCATCCGGGCCGCGGCGGGGCAGGACAGCCTCGATTTCAGCGTGCACTTCATCAGCGCGGGGCGGGGTGACTGTCTTCCCCGCGGCAGCGGCGGCATCGGCGGGCTTTCGGCGCCGGCATCGGGCCCGGCCCCGGAACTGGCATCGGCACCGGGGAGTGCCGCCATTGCCGCGTCCCGCACGGCGTGGCCGGAATTCTGGAAGTCAGGCGGCGCCGTCGACCTCTCCGGAACAGCCGATCCGCGGGCCGGCGAGATCGAACGCCGGGCGGTGCTCTCCCAGTACCTCACGGCCATCAACTGCTCCGGGTCGCTGCCGCCGCAGGAGACGGGGCTGGTCTGCAATTCGTGGCGCGGCCGCTTCCACCTCGAGATGCACTGGTGGCATGCCGCCCACTTCGCCATGTGGAACCGGACGGAGCTCCTGCTGCCCGCACTCCGCTGGTACGCGTCCGTCCTGGAACCTGCCCGGCAGACAGCCAAAGCCCAGGGGTTCGACGGCGTCCGCTGGCCCAAGCAGGTGGGTCCGGACGGGCGGGAAAGTCCCAGCCCCATCGGCACCTTCCTGGTCTGGCAGCAGCCGCACCCCATCCATCTGGCGGAACTGGCCTACCGGGCCGAACCATCACAGGAGCTCCTCGAGGAATTCGCCACGGTGGTCTTCGAAACGGCAGTATTCATGGCCGCATTCGCACACCCAACGGACCGGGGTTTTGAACTGGGCCCGCCCCTGGTGCCGGCGCAGGAGAGCTACGAGTCGGTGCGCGGGACGGTCACCAACCCCACGTTCGAACTTGCCTACTGGCAGTGGGCCCTCCGGGTGGCGAATGTGTGGCGGGAGCGGCTGGGCCTGGCTGCCGAGCGCACCTGGGCGGCGGTAGCGGACGGCATGGTCCCACCCAGGGTGGTGGACGGAGTGTACGCGGCGATCGACGTCGAGCCCTTCACCATCCGCACGGACCACCCCTCGATGCTGTGCGGCCTCGGGGTGCTGCCCCGGACAGACCTGGTGGACCCGGAAATAATGCGGGCCACGCTTGATGACGTACTGGCCGGCTGGGACTGGGACAGCACCTGGGGCTGGGACTACCCCGTGATGGCCATGACGGCCGCCCGGCTGGAAGACCCTGAGGCCGCCGTGGATGCGCTGTTGATGGACGCGGCGAAGAACCTGGTCCTGCCCAACGGGCACAACCGGCAGACGGAATCGCTCCCGCTGTACCTGCCCGGCAACGGCGGGCTGTTGGCCGCGGTGGCACTCATGGCCGCGGGGTGGGATGGCGGCCCGGCACGGCATGCTCCCGGCTTCCCGCCGGACTGGACAGTGGCATGGGAAGGGCTCCTCCCCGCGCCGTAGGAACTTAGCCAGTAGGGTGGGGTGCAGACCGTTTTACCGCCCGCAAGGAGTACTAGGAATGAACCTTCTCATCAAGCTGCTCGGCACCGGCGTAAGCCTGGGTGCAGGATTTGCCGGCACCAAGCTGGTCAACACCATCTGGGAAAAGACCACCGGCAACAAGCCGCCCACCGGCAAGGGCGAGGACGTCCCCACCAGCCTTCGCTCGGCCCTGACGTTCGCGCTGATCTCTGCGTTCGTCAGCACCATCATCCAGGTCCTGGCCAACCGCGGCACGCAGCGCGCCATCACCCGCTTCGCCAAGACACAGGACATCGTCTAAACACCCACGCTGTCCCCGCACGCCGGCTGGCTTCAGCGGGTTGAGCCGTCGTCCCCGCCGTCCTCACGGGCGGCCTGGGCGGCGGCTTTCTGCACCACCGCATCAAGTTCGTCCGAGGTCAGCAGTTCCCGGTGCAGGTGCTTGGTACGGTAGCCGGCGCGGCCCACCATGTGGGCGGACACGGGAACGGTCAGCAGTTGGAAGATCCAGGCAACCAGCAGGACCGGCCACACCCACCACGTGCGCATCTGCAGCCCGATGGAGGCCAGCAGCAGGAACAGTCCCAGCACCTGCGGCTTGGTGGCGGCGTGCATGCGGCTCAGAAGGTCCGGGAAGCGCAGCAGGCCGATGGCGGCGCCCAGGGACATGATGGCTCCCACCACCATGAACACGGCGGACACCACGTCGATCCAGCCATCCACGCTGGTCAGGTCCGGGGTTAACATGTCAGGGCTCACTGGGGTGCTCCCGCCGGTCGGCCACGAAGCGTGCAACGGTCACTGACCCGATGAAGCCGATCACGGAGATGGCCACCACCAGCATCAGGTTGTTCAGGTGCCGGTTCACGGCCATGTCAATGCACAGCGCCGCGCCCAGGATGGCCAGCAGGACGTCCGAGGCCAGCACCCGGTCCAGCAGCGATGGGCCGCGGGCAATCCGGATGATCGCCCCGCCGGCGGCGAGGGAGAGGATGACGGCCGTAACTGCCAGGACCACCTGCATCATGCTGCGGCCTCCGCCCGTACGATGGCGAGTTCTTCGTTGGTGCCCATGATCCGGATGAGCCCGGCTTCGATGGTACGCACTTCATTGCGCAGGTTTTCCACGTCCTCTGCGGAGCTGATGTTTATGGCGTGCAGGTACAGCGTGGAGGTTGACCGGTCCACTTCCACCACCAGCGAGCCCGGGATCAGCGAGATCACGTGGCCGGTGGCGGTGACGATAAGGTCCTGGTGGCTCCGCAGCGTCACGGCCACCACCGCGTTGTGCACCTTGGGCCCGCGGACGGCGGCGAGGTACAGGATCTGGAAACTGGCCACCACCACCCGGCCCAGGAACATCATGGCGAAGGGGATGGCGTGCCGGATGTTGAAGCGTCCGCTGAGCTCCACGGGCGGCAGGTAGAACAGCCGGGCGACGGCGATGGCCAGCAGCGCCCCGAACAGCAGGTTGCCGGGGCTGAAGTCCTGCCAGAGGGCGCCCCAGACGATGACCAGCCAGACGAGGAGCGGAAGCTCCTGGCGCAGGGAAATACGGCGGCGGCTCATTTTCCTGCTCCCGCGGGCACTCCAACGGCCGGCACCGTTACGTCCTCACCCAGGACGGCGTGGATGTAGGGGCCACGGTCCAGCATCTCCGCCGCTGCCCGGTCGGACAGCCCGAACAGAGGCCCCGCGAAGACGGTCAGCGCCATGCCCAGGACCACCAGGCCGGCGGTGGGCCCCACCATAGTGCGGGGCATCAGCGTGGACCTCACCAGCGTGCTGCTGCCACCGCTTCCCGCCCGGCTGAGGACCGGTGCGGCCAGGCCAGTCCTGCCGGCATGGTCCGCCGGGGCTTCCTCGTCCAGGGCTTCCCCTTCCACCGGCTGCCCCGGGGCGGCCAGCAGGACGGGGTCCGGGTGTTCGGCGTCTGCAGGACGCCGCCAGAAGGCACGGTTCCAGACCCTGGCCACCGCCAGCAGTGTCAGGAGGCTGGTCACCACCCCGCCGATCACCAGGGCGTAGGCCAGCGGGGTTCCCAGTTCCACGCCGGCCTGCAGCAGGCCCACCTTGCCGAGGAAGCCGGAGAAGGGCGGGATGCCGGCCAGGTTCATGCCGGGAATGAAGAACAGGATCGCCAGCAGCGGCGAGATCTTGGCCAGCCCTCCCAGCCGGTCCACCGAGGAGCTGCCTCCGCGGCGTTCGATCAGGCCGGTGACCAGGAACAGGCTGGTCTGGATGGTGATGTGGTGGGCAACGTAGAAGATGGCGGCCGCGAGGCCTACAACCGAGGACATGGCCAGCCCGAACACCATGTAGCCGATGTGGCTGACCAGGGTGAACGAGAGCAGACGTTTGATGTCGCTCTGCGCCAGGGCACCCAGGATCCCCACCACCATGGTCAGCAGCGCCGCGATCATCAGGGGCGTGTTCAGGGTGTCTCCGGGGAACAGCAGGGTCTCGGTTCGGACCATGGCGTACACGCCCACCTTGGTGAGCAGGCCTGCGAACACGGCGGTGACCGGGGCGGGTGCCGTGGGGTAGGAGTCAGGCAGCCAGAAGGACAGCGGGAAGACGGCGGCTTTGATGCCGAACGCCACCAGCAGCATCACGTGCAGGAGGGTCTTGGTGCCCTGGTCCAGTTCGCCGAGCTTGATGGCCAGGTCCGCCATGTTCACGGTTCCGGTGGCCCCGTAAACCATGGCGATGGAAATCAGGAACAGCACCGAGGACACCACGGACACCACCACGTAGGTGACGCCGGCCCGGATGCGGGGCCCGGTGCCGCCGAGGGTCATCAGGACGTAGCTTGCCGTCAGCAGGATCTCGAAGCCTACATACAGGTTGAAGAGGTCGCCGGAGAGGAAGGCGTTGGACACCCCGGCCACCAGGATCAGGTACGTGGGGTGGAAGATGGACACCGGTGCGTCCTTGTCGCCGTCGGCCATGCCCTGGCCCGTGGCGTAGACGAGGACCGCGAGGCTCACCGCGGAGGAAACCACCAGCATCAGTGACGAGAACTGGTCCACCACCAGCACGATGCCCCACGGCGGAATCCATCCGCCGATGCTGACGGCCACGGTTCCGCCGTCCCACACCGCCGCCATCAGGAAGCATTCGAGCAGCAGGGTCAGGGACAGCAGCCCGATGCTGACGGCCCGCTGGGCACGGGAGTGCCGGATCAGCAGGAAGGTCAGGGCGGCGCCCAGGATGGGAAGTACGACGGCGAGCGGGGCCAGACTGGCGATGTTCACTGTCCGCCTCCTTCCGGGCTGGGCTTGACGTTGGGTGAGCCGGGTTTTTCTTCCTGGGCCGCGTGCTCGGTGGGCATCTCGCGATCGCCCGCCAGCACGGTGGCAGTGCCGCCGTGCACCCGGGCGCCGGCCTCACGGCCGCCGGACGCTTCATCGCCGGAGCCCGGTCGGTGGTCTGAGATGTCCTGCCCGTCGCCCCCCAGCATGGTGAGCGGGAATTCGGATGTTTCGGCGGGGATCTCGGCGTCGTCCTCGGCGTCGAAGCTGGGGGTTTCGGCGACGCGGAGGTCTTCCAGGTCGTCCTGGATTTCGTCCTCGCGTGCCAGCACCCAGGTCCGGTAGATGATGCCCAGCATGAAGGCGGTCACCGCGAACGAGATCACGATGGACGTCAGGATCAGCGCCTGCGGCAGGGGATCGTTGTAGTCCCCGGCAGGGGTGTCCTTGGAGAACATCGGAGCCAGGCCGGAGTAGCCGCCGGTGGCCAGGATCAGCAGGTTGGTGGCGTTGGCCAGGAGCATGAGCCCCAGCAGGACGCGGGTGAGGCTGCGCTCCAGGATCAGGTAGATGCCGCAGGCATACAGGGCACCCATGACCAGGAGCAGGGCGAGGTTGATGCTCATGCCTTGCCCCCTGAGATGGTTTCGGCTGGCATGTCTTCGGGTTCCTCGTACTCTGCGGGTTCGGAGCCCCGCTCCTCGATGTGTTCGTCCACTTCAGCGCCGAGGCTGCGCAGCACGTCCAGCACCAGTCCCACCACCACGATGTATACGCCAATGTCGAAGATGGTGGACGTGACGAACTTGATGTCCCCGAACACGGGCAGCCAGAACTGGATGATGGCGCTCTGGAACACCTGGCCGCCCAGGAAGAGCGGGGCAACACCGGAGCCTGCGGCCGTGGCCAGGCCGATGCCCAGCAGGCCACCGGCGCTGACGGGAGTTGCTTCGCTGAGTTCGAACCGCCCGCCGGCCAGGTAGCGGATGGTCAGCGCCAGGCCGGCTGTCAGGCCGCCTGCGAAGCCGCCGCCAGGCAGGTTGTGGCCGGCGAACAGGAGGTAGAGCGAGAAGATCACCAGCGAGTGGAAGACCAGCCGGGTGACCACTTCGAAGATGATGGAGCGGCGTTCGGGTGCCAGCGTCCGGCCGGCCACCAGCCAGGCGTCCCGGGTGGCCGTGGCGAACTTCCTGCTGATGGCCAGGGCGGCCCCGTCCCGGGAACCCGGGTCCACGTCGTGGAACCGGCCCACGGTTCCTTCAGCCACCGAGGCCGAGGCCCGCAGGCGGTCGCCGCGGCCGCGGACGAAGATGAGGCTCGCAACACCTGTGGCGGCCAGTGCCAGCACGGTGATCTCACCGAAGGTGTCCCAGGCCCTGATGTCCACGAGCGTGACGTTGACGATGTTCAGTCCGCCGCCGCCTTCGTAGGCCAGCTGCGGGAACTGCAGGGAGATGGGCTGGGCCACGCGGGCGCCCATGGCGTAGATGGCCGCGAACACCATGGTGGCCCCGAAGGCTGCGCCGATGATGACACGGACCACACGGTATTTGCCCCCTGTCCGGTCCCGCAGTTCAGGCGGGAGGCGGCGCATGCCGAGGACGAAGGCCACAAGGATGATGGTTTCCACCAGCATCTGCGTCAGTGCCAGGTCCGGGGCTCCCTGGAGGGCGAACATCAGGGCGATGCCGTAGCCGGTGACCGAAACCATCAGGACGGCAAGGAAGCGCTTGTTCGCCTTGACGGCCGCGAGGGCGCCTATCACGATGCCGATTCCCGCGACGATCTGCAGCGGAGAGCCCGGATCCACCAGGTAAATATTGTCCGGAAGCGGCTTGCCGGCGAAGAGGATGGCGCTCAGCGGCAGGACGAACGCCACCGTGAGGATGACGGCGAGGTAGTAGTACAGCGAACCGCGCTGGGTCCGGCCGGTGATCCACACGGCGATGTCGTCCAGCGCACCGATGGTCAGCTGGTAGGCGCGGTCGGCATCCACCCAGTCCGGGACCAGCGCCTGCGCCCGGGCCACGGCGTTGCGGCCGAAGTACATGGCAGCGCCGAACACAAAGGTGAGCGCCGACAGGCCAAGTGCGGGGGTCAATCCGTGCCACAGCGCCAGGTGCCCGGCCTGCTCGCCCGGCGTTCCGGCGTCGGGCGCGGTGGACGCGAACAGCGCGGCGTAAGGCTGGATCCAGGCGTCAACCGGCGCCGGCCACAGGCCGTAGGCGATGGTGAGGATACTCAGGACGGCCGGGGCTGCGATGAAGGAAGGCCGAACGGCCTTGAACTGGGTGGGCTCCACGCCGGGTTTGACGGCGAAGGCGCCCCACATGAACCGGGCGCTGTACGCGAAGGTGAGGACGGAACCCAGGACCAGCCCCACCAGGACCACCATGCCCCACGGTCCGGCGTCAGGGTCCCCAGCGTGGTGGACGAACGCTTCCAGCACGGATTCCTTGGCCACGAACCCGGCAAGGAAGGGGACGCCGGCCATGGACGCGGCACCGATGCCGGCCACGATCCCCAAGGCGCGGGAGGACCTGAAGACGCCGGAGAGCTTCCGGACATCGCGCGTTCCGGACTGGTGGTCGATGATGCCAACCACCAGGAAGAGCGTGGCTTTGAAGAGGCCGTGGGCGAGCAGCATCGCCAGGCCGGCCAGCGCGGCGTCCGGCGTGCCGAGGCCCACCACCATGGTGAGGAAGCCCAGCTGGCTGACGGTGCCGTAGGCGAGGATGAGTTTGATGTCTGTCTGGCGCAGCGCACGGTAGCCGCCCACCAGCATGGTGGCCAGGCCCAGGCCCAGCACCACGGGCTGCCAGTAGGCCGTTTCCGCGAATCCGGGCGCCAGCCGTGCCACCAGGTAGATGCCGGCCTTCACCATGGCGGCGGCGTGCAGGTACGCGCTGACCGGGGTGGGGGCGGCCATGGCGCCGGGAAGCCAGAAGTGGAAGGGCACCAGCGCGGACTTGGTGATGGCACCCACCAGGATGAGCACGACGGCGGCGCTCACCATGGCGCCGGACGGGCCTTCCGCGAGCACGTGGGCCTGTTCGAGGATGGCTGAAAGGCGGTAGGTTCCGGCCATCTGGCCCAGCATGATGATCCCCACGAGCATGGCCAGGCCGCCGGCGGTGGTGACCATGAGGGCCTGCAGCGCCGAGCGACGGGCCGCCAGCCTGGTGCGGGCAAAGCCGATCAGCAGGTAGGACAGGATGGTGGTGAGTTCCCAGAAAATGAAGAGCAGCAGCAGGTCATCGGCCACCACCAGGCCGAACATGGCACCGGCGAAGGCCAGGAGCTGCGCGCCGAACGCGCCAAGGTCCTGGTCCTTCCGTTTGAAGTACCGGGCGCAGTAGAGCAGCACCAGGGCACCAACGCCCAGCACCAGCAGCGACATCACCCAGGCCAGCGGGTCCATGCGGAAAGCGAACTCGAGGTGGAGGCCGGGAATCCAGGGGACAACCTCGGACACCGCACCCTGCCCGGAGTAGACCGGGCCGTACTGGAACAGGAGCCAGACGAACGAGGCAGCGGGAACGGCTGCCAGAGCGTAGAATGCGTTGCGGCCCCACTTCCTGAAGAACCACGGCGCCAGCACAGCCACCGAAAAGTGCACGGCAAGGACTGTGATCACTGGTATCTCCGCAACGTCAGGAATTCGATTGTCAAAAGTTGGAGCAGGCGGCAAAATGTCGGGTTCGGGAATCCACAGTTTATCAAGTCCGGGCGCCTGACCCGTCGCGGTTTCCCGGCCGCCGGGCGTCATTCCGCGCCAGTCAGGGCTTCGGTCCGCATCCTGTTCGCCCTCGGCGGATACGATGCAGCTATGAACAGCGCCAGCGCTCCCCGGGCCATAAAGCCGTCCTCGGAACTAGCAACCGGCAGCCAGGTATCCAGCAAGGGCCGGATCCTGGCCTGGGCGTCCTGGGACTGGGGTTCGGCAGCCTTCAACGCCGTGATGACCACCTTCGTGTTTACCGTCTACCTCACGTCCAACGCTTTCGGCGGCAAGGATGAGGCCTCGGCGGTCCTCGGCGCCGCCCTCGCCGTGGCGGGCCTCGCCATCGCGCTGCTGGCCCCCGTTACCGGGCAGCGCTCCGACGCCGGCGGCAGGCGGAAGCTGTGGCTGGGAGTCAACACGGCCGCCGTCGCCGTCCTCACCGCGCTGTGTTTCTTCGTCTTCCCGCAGCCGGAATTCCTGCTGCTGGGCGTCACGCTGATCGCCCTGGGCAACGTGTTCTTCGAATTCGCCGGGGTCAACTACAACGCCATGCTGGCCCAGATTTCCACCCCCCGGAACATCGGCAAGGTCAGCGGCATCGGCTGGGGTGCCGGGTACCTGGGCGGCATCGTGGCCCTGCTGATCGTCCTGCAGCTGTTCGTCCAGCCCAGCTTCGAGTGGTTCGGCGCTTCCACCCAGGACAGCCTGAACATCCGGCTGGTGGCCGTGTTCTCGGCCCTGTGGTTCTTCATTTTTGCCCTGCCGGTCCTGTTCGCGGTCCCGGAACTGCCCCGGACCGGCCAGGCAGCCCGCCTCGGCATCGTCGCCAGCTACCGGCTGCTCTTCCGCCGGATCCGCGCCATTTACGCCACCAGCCCGCACACCATCTACTTCCTGCTGGCCAGCGCGGTGTTCCGTGACGGGCTGGCCGCGGTGTTCACCTTCGGCGGCATCATCGCCGCGGGCACCTTCGGGTTCGAGCTGTCACAGGTCATCTTCTTCGCCATTTTCGGCAATGTGGTGGCAGCATTCGGAGCCATCATCGGCGGGTTCCTGGACGACAGGGTGGGCCCGAAGGCAGTCATTATCGGCTCGCTCGCGGGCCTGCTCGTGGCCGGGACCGTGATCCTGGTGCTGGGTAACGGCGACTATTCCTTCTTCGGCATGGATTGGGCGGGCAGCACCACGTTCTGGGTGTTCGGCCTGTTCCTCTGCCTGTTCGTGGGCCCGGCGCAGTCGTCATCGCGGGCCTACCTCGCCCGGCTCGCACCGCACGGGGAGTCCGGCGAACTGTTCGGCCTCTACGCCACCACCGGCCGGGCCGTCAGCTTCCTGGCGCCGGCCCTCTTCACGCTGTGCATCACCGTGGCAACCCCGCTGGTGGCGGCCGGCGAGGCGCAGCGCTGGGGCATCCTGGGCATCATGGTGGTCCTGCTCGCCGGGCTGCTGGTCCTGCTGCCGGTGAAGTCCCCGGACAAGGCTCCCATCGCCGTCGTCCCCTCCGCCTGACCCCCACCACGCAACGCTCCGGAAGACTAGGCTTTAGCCATGAACGTGGATGAAACGAACCTTCCCGGCCTCGGCCGCCGGAAGGACTTCATGACAGCTTCCGGACGCCGGATCGGCGTGGTGGAGCTAAGGGAAGGCCAGACCGAGCTCATCGTCTCCACATGGGACGATCCCGATACGTGCCAGGCTTCCATTCCGCTGACCAGCGATGAGGCCGCCACCCTGGGAAACCTGCTGGGCGGCCAGCACCTCGCCATGAAACTGACGGAAGAGCACAAGGACGTCCCGGGCATCGTCACCCGGCAGTTCTCCATCGCCCCGGAGTCCCCGTTCCAGAACCAGCCCATGGGCAAGGCATGCATCCGGACCCGGTGCGGCGTCTCCATCGTGGCCATCATGCGCGAAGGCGAGGTCCTGCCCTCGCCCGGACCCGACGTGATCCTGCATACCGGTGACCTGCTGGTTGCTGTCGGAACCCTGAAAGGCCTCGATTCGGCGGCCGACATCCTGCGCCACGGCTGACCCCTATGGACCCGCTGGCCCTGACCCTCATCGAACTGGGGGCCGTTGTGTTCTGCCTTGGCCTGTTGGCCAGGCTGGCCGGACGGATCGGAATGTCACCCATCCCGCTCTACCTGCTGGGCGGGCTCGCTTTCGGCGCCGGTGGCGTGGTGAAGCTCGAAGGCATGCACGAGTTCGCACACCTTTCCGGGGAGATTGGCGTCATCCTGCTCCTGCTTATGCTCGGACTGGAATATACGGCGGCGGAGCTGTTCACGGGCCTGCGGCGATCGTGGCAGGCCGGCGTGCTGGACCTCGTCCTCAACTTCATCCCGGGAGCGGCACTGGCCCTGTTCCTGGGCTGGGGCGGTGTGGGGGCCATGGTGATGGGCGGCGTCACCTACATTTCCTCGTCCGGAATCGCCGCGAAGGTCATCACGGACCTGGGCCGGCTGGGCAACCGTGAAACACCGGTGGTGCTGTCCATCCTGGTGTTCGAAGACCTGGCCATGGCCGTCTACCTGCCCATCCTGACTGCCACCCTCGCGGGCGTCAGTTTCCTGGGCGGGCTGACCACCGTGGCCATTGCGTTGGCCGTGGTCACAGCCGTGCTCATGGTGGCGCTGCGGCACGGCCACCATGTGTCCAAGGCCGTGCACAGCGAAAACTCAGAGGTGTTCCTGCTTAACGTACTGGGCGCCGCGCTCCTGGTGGCCGGCCTGGCCTCTGCCATGCAGGTCTCCGCAGCGGTGGGCGCCTTCATGCTCGGCATCGCCATCTCCGGCGCCACCGCCCACAACGCCACCCGCATCCTCGAACCGCTGCGCGACCTGTTCGCCGCCATCTTCTTCGTGGCCTTCGGACTGAATACCGATCCCACGTCCATTCCGCCGGTACTGGGGTGGGCACTGGTGCTGGCGTTGCTCACTGCCGGAACCAAGATGGCCACCGGAATCTGGGCCGCCAAACGCGAAGGAATTGCCCGGCCCGGACGTTTCCGTGCCGGTGCCACCCTCATAGCCCGCGGCGAGTTCTCGATCGTGATCGCCGGGCTGGCCGTCGCCTCAGGCGCCGTGCCGTCCAACCTTGCCGCCCTGGCCACCGCCTACGTCCTGCTGATGGCCGTCATCGGCCCGCTGGCCGCCCGCTTCGTGGAACCCCTGGTCAAGGCGTCGTCGCGGAGGCGACAGGTCCCGGCGCAGGCGTAGTCGGAATTGGTGCGGAGTGCCGGTTCCGCTAGATGCGGGTGCGGTGGAAATTCAGGTGGCTCCGGCTGGCGGTCGGGCCGCGCTGGCCCTGGTAACGGTTTCCGTATTCGCCCTGGCCGTAGGGGAATTCCGCCGAGGAACTGAGCCGGAAGAAGCAGAGCTGGCCGATCTTCATGCCGGGCCACAGTTTGATGGGCAGCGTGGCCATGTTGGACAGTTCCAGCGTCACGTGGCCTGAGAAGCCAGGGTCGATGAAGCCTGCGGTGGAGTGCGTGAGGAGCCCCAGCCGGCCCAGCGAGGACTTGCCTTCCAGCCGGGCGGCGATGTCATCCGGGAGGGTCACAGTCTCGTAGGTGGAGCCCAGGACGAACTCGCCCGGGTGAAGGATAAAAGCCTCGTCCTGCTCAACCTCCACCAGCCGCGTCAGCTCCGGCTGCTCCTGCGCGGGGTCGATGTGGGCGTATTTGTGGTTGTCGAAAAGCCTGAAGAACTTGTCGATCCGGACGTCCACCGACGACGGCTGCACCATCGCGGGCTCGAACGGTTCCAGCACGATCCGCTGGGAGTCTATTTCGGCACGAATATCGCGGTCTGAGATCAGCACCGTCCCAAATTACCGTATGGGATATCCACAGCCACATTCTTTCGTTGTTGCTGTTGTCCAGTGGGGCTAGTGTTGCCTCAGATACACAGGCGCCGGATGGTCTCCCGGATGGCCCAACAGAGCTGGGGATGTTGTGAATAAATTAGTCGCGCCCTCTTTTATTGGCGTGCTCTGCGCGCTGGTGCTCGCCTCCTCGACGGCGGGGCCAGCCCCGCTGCCGCTGGATTCGAACCGGCAGGTGGCATCTTCAGGACCGTCACGCGTCTCGCTGGGGGCGGCCACGGGGGACGGCGCCGGCACGCCCGGCGCGGGAAACAGCCCCACGGGTACCGCCCTCACCCCGGCTGTTGATCCGGACATCCGGGTGGCCTCGCCCACCCCGCCGCTGGATGCGGCACCGCCTACAGCTCCTGCGGCCGCCGCGGTCGGACCGGCGCTGGACATCAGGCCGGTCCAGGATCCGTCCCCCGCGCCGTCGGCCGGTCCCACCGTCACGTCGGATCCCGCCGCTGCGCAGCCCGCTGACGAGGTGCCCTCGATACCCCCGCTGTGGGCACCGGAGGCGGAGCTGGCCTCGCCTCCGCCGGCGACGTCCGCACCCACTGCATCCGGGCCGGCAACCTCCGAATCGTTGGCTGCGCTGCCGGCCACGGAGGCACTGGTCAAGGACAACAACTCCGCAGCGATCCTCACCGTCTTCACCAAGATCAACGAGTACCGGGCGTCAAAGGGCTTGAAACCGGTGAAATACAACCCCACTGTCGCCGGCCTCGCGCAGGACTGGTCGGACAACATTGCCTCACGCGAGGTCATTGAGCACCGCGCCAACTTCTGGACAGATCCGCGCGCCATGAACCCCAACAACGGCGCAGGCGAGGTCATCGCCATCCGGACAGACAGGGATGCCGCCCAGCTGGTGGAGTGGTGGAAGGGCTCCCCGGGGCACAACGCCATGCTCATTGACCCCCGCTTCAACGTCATGGGGGCCGGCATCTCGTACACCAACTCCACCTTCCAGATATGGGGTGTGGTGAACTTCTTCGGCTACACCACCCTCCCGGCCGGCACCGTGGACTCGCCCGGCGGTTCCTCCTCCGGCGGGGGCTCCGCCTTCCCGCCGCCGGCACCCACCCTGTGCGATGCCACGGGGCGGCACATGCCTCCCACCCTGGACCTGAGTGCCGCGGCCATCACGGGGCCCGGCGACCTCGTGACCGTAAATTCTTCGGGCCAACTGCTTAACAGGGCCTCAACAGGTGTCCGCACGTACGCCGCCGCCAAGGTCATCGGTTCAGGCTTCACCGGGGCGAAGGAAGTCTTCGTCACCGACTGGGACCGGGACGGCGCCTACGACCTCGTGACCCAGTGGACCAACGGGAACCTCACCCTGCACCGCGGCATCGCCACCGGAGGATTCCAGGCAGCAATCACCTTGGGGTCCGGCGGCTGGCAGTCCCTCACCCTCGCTATGGGCGGCTGGTGCGCCAACAACAGGATGCCGCAAATCCTGGCCCTGGACAGCAGCGGGAACCTCTTCCTGTACCCCAACAAGGGCACCAGCGACCTGTCGGCAAGGGCCCTGATCACAAGTGGCATCACCGCGTCCCGCCTCGCGATGGTGGACTACGACGCCGACGGCTTCCAGGATGTCCTCGCCCTCCGGGCTGACGGCGCGGCGCAGCTCTACCGCGGCTGGGGAACCACCGCCCTCCGTGCCGAGGCGCGGCCCACGGTGGCCACAGGCTGGCAGGATGTCACCGGCATCCGGCCGCTGAAGAACGTCACCGGCCTGAACTCCACCGGCGTCGCGCTCCGCAGGGCCTCGGATGTTGTGCAGTACTGGGACCTCTCGGGCGGGACCCTGGCGTCGCCGTCGAACATTACAGGCCCCTGGACCGGCCAGCGGCTGGCGCAGTAGGCACCTGCGCACCTCGACGGGCAGGTGGCGGAGAACCTGCACCGGGGTGGCTGCGGGTGGAAAAACTATGGTCCGTCCATGCGTCGCCTGGCTAGCTGACGGTCTGCAGCTCCAGCACGTCCTTGAGACGGTCCAGCTGGGAAACTTCGGTGCGCACCCGTCGCTGGGCGATCCTGTTCAGGAGGCCGAACCGGTCCAGGAAGGAGAACGGGCCTTCCGGACGGGCTTCGAGCGCGTACCGGAGCCGGGTGCCGTCGTTTTCGGTGCTGAGGTAGTAGCCGCCAGAGCGGTTCGACGGGCCGGAGGTCACCCGGAACTGGATTTCGGCGCCGGGCCTGGCCTGGGTGATTTCCAGCTCGGCAGGAATGCTGAGCCCGGACCGCCCCGCCACCATCTTGCGGTAAACGGCCCCCTTGGTACCGGCAGAGCCCTGCACCAGCTTCACGCTCCGGACAGCTTCGCGCCACTGGAGCAGGTTGGTGGCGTCCATCAAATACAGGTACACGGCCATGGCGTCACGCCGGATGAGGACCTCGTGTTCTGCGGATGCCATGGGGGATCTTTCTGTGGTTGACGCGGGCATGCTGCCCGGACCGCCTCCCCCTGGCGCCGCAGCATTCCGGTTCAGGTTAGCCAGCGCGCCGGGTGCCGGCCTAGCCAGATGCGGGGACGTTATTGAAGAGTTACTGGATGACGTGCCCAATCCGGGACACGGCTGCAACAGCCAACACCGTGGCCGGAGCGCCCTTCCATCTGCGCTAAGCTAAGTTTTGCCCCGCGGATGCGGCGGCAATGCGGCTGTAGCTCAATGGTAGAGCGCTAGCTTCCCAAGCTTGATACGCGGGTTCGATTCCCGTCAGCCGCTCCAGTTTTCCAGGCCCAGCACCACGGACGACGCCGGCACCCGGCTTTCCCGCCTGGCCATTAGGTCCGCCCGTGTAAGGTCGGAAGCCAGGAACCTATTCGGTTCCGCTACAGGAGCAACCATGGCTGACAAGTCCCCGCGTCAAACAGCATCCAAAAAATCCGGCAAGTCCATCAAGGAAAAGCGCGCTGACAAAAGGGCCGCTTCCGCGCCGGCCAGCTCCATCGACACCACCCCCGGCAAGGCAGCCAAAAAGAAGTGAGCGGCCAACAGACCCGGCTCAGCCTGGGCATCCTGGCCTCCACCCGGAAACCCGACGAACGCCGCCTGCCCATCCACCCACTCCATTTCGAGCGGATCGCCCCTGAACTGCGCGAGCACATCGTCCTCGAACACGGCTACGGTGAACGCTTCGGCGTAGGGGATGCCCACCTGGCCACCCTGGTGGGGAAAATCGTGCCCAGGGCGACGCTGCTTGCGGAGGCCGACGTTGTGCTCCTGCCCAAGCCGCAACCCGAAGACCTGGCGGAACTCCGCGACGGCCAGGTCCTGTGGGGGTGGCCGCACTGCGTCCAGGACCGGGCCATCACCCAGCTGGCCATCGACAAGAAGCTGACCCTGATCGCGTTCGAGGCCATGAACCACTGGGCCAGCGACGGCGGCTTTGGCCTGCATGTGTTCCACAAGAACAACGAACTGGCCGGCTACTGCTCGGTGCTGCACGCCCTCGCGCTCACCGGTTCCACCGGTGACTACGGCCGCCGGCTCAGCGCCGTGGTGATCGGTTTCGGTGCCACCGCCCGCGGCGCCGTAACCGCCCTGAACGCCCACGGCATACACGACGTCCAAGTGCTGACAAACCGCGGAATCGCGGCGGTGGGCGCCCCCATCCATTCAGTGAACATCGTGCAGTTCGACCACGACGACGAAGCACCCTTCCTGAGCCAGGTCATCACCGAGCGGGGCCGGCTGCCGCTGGCACCGTTCCTGGCCGAAAGCGACATCGTGGTCAACTGCACGCTGCAGGATCCCAACAACCCGCTGACCTACCTCCGGACGGAAGACCTCGCGGCCTTCAGCCCGGGGAGCCTGATCGTGGACGTCTCCTGTGATGAAGGCATGGGTTTCAGCTGGGCCCGTTCCACCACTTTTGCCGAGCCGATGTTCACGGTGGGCGACCACATCAACTATTACGCGGTGGACCACAGCCCGTCCTACCTCTGGAACTCCTCCAGCTGGGAGATCAGCCAGGCCCTGCTGCCGTTCCTTGAGCCGGTGATTGGCGGCCCGGCCGAATGGGACCGCAACGAGACTTTGGCGCGGGCCATCGAAATCCGCGCCGGCGTGGTCCTCAACAAAAGCGTGCTTGAGTTCCAGCAGCGGGAGGCAGACTATCCACACGCCGCCAGGAACCCGGACCTGGCCGGGCAGTCCTGACCCCTGGGCCCCGCACGGCCGCCGTCTGGTCCACAATCCGGACCGTCCGGCGCCGGCAAGGCCACACTTTTTCCCCGGCCGGCGACGGTTTTGCGATCGGTGAACGCCCAGGCTTAAGCCCGGCCTTCGCAAGCCTGCGGGCGTAGGGTCGCAAGGCAAGCGAACCCGGAAGTAAGGACTGTCATGACAAAGGTTTTGGACGACGTTGCAGGGGTGGCACAGAACCTCACCGGAGTTTACGAGGATCTGCACCGGCATCCCGAACTCTCCGGCGCCGAAGTCCGGACGGCGGGGATCGTGGCCGAACGGCTCACCGGGCTGGGCTGGGAGGTCCATGCCGGAGTGGGCGGGACCGGCGTCGTGGGTGTCCTGCGGAACGGCGACGGACCCACCGTGATGCTCCGTGCGGACATGGACGGCCTTCCCGTCCTGGAGAAGTCCGGACTTGGCTACGCCAGCACCGCGCGCGGCACCGGCCCCACGGGTACCGATGTTCCCGTAATGCACGCGTGCGGCCACGACATCCATGTCACCTGCCTCCTCGGCGCGGCTACGCTGTTCAGCGCCCATCGGCCGGCCTGGTCCGGAATTATCGTGGCGGTGTTCCAGCCGGCCGAGGAAACCGGCGCCGGCGCCCGCGACATGGTGGCGGACGGCCTCTTCGACCGCTTCCCCGTGCCTGACGTTGTCTTGGGACAGCACGTGGCCCCGTTCCCCGCCGGTGCACTGGGCGTGCATGCCGGACCTGCCTTCGCCGGGTCCGACAGCTTCTCGGTGACGCTGTTCGGCCGGAGCGGCCACGGCTCCCGGCCGGAAACCACCGTGGATCCTGTGGTGATGGCCGCGGCCACCGTCATGCGGCTGCAGGGGCTGGTATCCCGCGAGATCGGCGGCAACGAAACGGCCGTCCTCACCGTCGGCCAACTCCACGCCGGCACCAAGGACAACATCATTCCCGAAGAGGCCCAGCTGGGCATCAGCATACGGACCGCGGATCCGGCGGTCCGGGAGCGGATGATCAGCGGCATGACCCGCATCATCAACGGCGAGGCCGCAGCTTCCGGGGCTCCGCAACCACCCGCGATCACCGCGGGGCAGCACTTCCCCGCGGTGATCAACAACCACGACGCCACGGCCCGCGTGCGGGAAGCGTTTGCCGCGGAGCTGGGCGGCGCCGTCGATCCCGGACCCGTCACTGGCAGCGAAGACGTGGGCACCCTCGCCGCAGCCGCCGGGGCACCTTTGGTGTACTGGCTGCTGGGCGGCACCGATCCCGAGGTTTACGGCAAGGCGGTCCAGGACGGGACGGTGGCCTCCACCATCCCGTCCAACCACTCACCGCATTTTGCCCCCGTCATCCGGCCCACGCTCGACGCCGGAATCTCGGCGCTGGTAGTGGCCGCGTTCGCTTGGGTGGGAACACCCGAGGGGTAGTGCTAGGCAGCCGCCGGCCGGTCCACAATCCGGATCGGCCGGCGCCGGTCCCGCACGTCCACCTTCAGGTGCAGTGAGCCCTTCCGGGCCAGGACAATTGCAACCGTGAGTGCGGCGAGGGCCGGAACACCGCCGGATACCAGCAGGGCCATGTGGGGGTCGGCATGTTCGGCGATCCACCCGAGCATCGGCCCGCCAAGTGCCTGGCCGCCAATGAGCACCATGATGTACAGGCTCATGACGCGGCCGCGGATCCCCATGTTTGAGCTGATCTGCACCAGCTGGTTGGAGCCGGTGAGGAACATCAGGCACCAGAACCCGGACAGGACCATCACAGCCCCGAACGTTGCCAGCGAGGGGGCCAGCGCGGCCAGGCACAGCATGGCCCCATACATTCCCGCACAGAACACCACCGAGCGCAGCCGCAGTTGGCGTCGCCGGGTCGAGGCTATGGCGCCGGCCAGGGCCCCGAGGGCCACCAGCGCATTCAGGAGGCCGTACCCGCCGGCTCCCACACGGAAAACGTGGTCGGCAAAAGCGGCGAGGATCACCGGCAGGCTCATGGCGAAGACGGAGATGAATCCGGCCATCAGCCAGGGCCAGTAGATGGTGGGCTTGCTCAGCGCATACCGGAGCCCCTCGCGCAGCATGCCCTTGCTCTTGGGGGTGGGGGCGCTGACGTGCAACTGGTCCTTGCGGAGGATGAGCAGCATCGCCACGGTGGAGCAGCAGGCCACCGCGTTGGCCGCGAACGCCCAGCCCGCACCGACTGCGGTGAGGAGCAGTCCGGCCAGCGCCGGCCCGATCAGGCCGCCCAGCTGGAACGTGGTGGAGTTGACGCTGATGGCGTTGCGCAGGTGGGTGGGACCCACCAGTTCGTTGACGAACACCTGGCGCGCGGGCTGGTCGAGCACCGTGACCAGTCCCAGGACCAGGGCAATCACGTAGACGTGCCACACCGCGATGGCGCCGGTCAGGGCGAGCGTGGCGAGCAGGGCAGCCAGGACCGCGGCCATGCCCTGGCACAGGATCAGGATCTTCCTCTTGGCGAACCGGTCGGCAATCATGCCGCCCCACGGGCCCAGCAGCAGCGACGGCAGGAACTGCAGCGCCACCGTGAACCCCACGGCGGTGACGGATCCGGACAGCTGGAGGACCAGCCAGTCCTGGGCGATGCGCTGCATCCAGATGGCGATGACGGCGATGAAATGGCCCACCGCGAAGATGCGGAAGTTGGGCACGCTGAGGGAGATAAACGTGTGCTTCCACGGCAGGCGTTCCGCGACGACGGGCACGGGCTGGGTGAGCGCGTCCCGGTTCCGGACGTCCGGAGCTTGCGGGCCGGGCGGCAGGGCTGGTGCTGAACTCGCGGAATCGATGACGGGCTGGCTGACGGTTGCCGACGACGGCGGTGGGGGTGCCACAGGATTGTCCTCAAAGTGGGTGCGGTCCGGGATGCCCTTAACGCTATGGTGGCGCTAATAGATTATGGAGACGTATTGTCCCTATAACTCGTATTGCAAACCGCAATGACAGACAATGCCGATGGAGTGCACGTGTTCGAACCAGCCCAACTCCGCTCGTTCCTGGCCGTCGCCGAGACCTTGAGCTTCACCAAGGCCGCGGACCGGCTGGGGCTGGCCCAGCCCACCATCAGCCAGCACATCCGGAAGCTGGAAACCGCCGCCAAGCGCGTCCTCATCACCAGGGACACCCGGGACGTCCGGCTGACGGACAACGGGGACGCCATGGCGGGGTTCGCCAGGAACATCCTCTCCGCCCATGACGCCGCGGCCCGCTACTTTTCCGGCTCGGCGATGCGCGGCCGGCTGCGGTTCGGCACGGCTGACGATCTGGCCATCACCGGGCTGCCCCGGATCCTGCGCGAGTTCCGGCAGATCTACCCGCAGATCAACCTTGAGCTGACTGTGGGCCAAAGCGATCAGCTCTACCGCAAGCTCAACGCCGGGCAACTGGACCTGGTGTTCGTCAAGTGGGTGGCCGGGGCCAAGGACGGCACCGTGGTCCAGCACGATTCCTTCTCCTGGGTGGGCCTCGAGCAGACGTCCCTCGAACCGGGCGCACCGGTGCCCCTGATCGCCTACCCCTCCCCCAGCCTCAGCCGGAAACTTGCCATCGACGCTCTCGAAGCGCACGGCCGGACCTGGCGGATCACCTGCACTACCCGCCAGATCAGCGGCGTCCTGGCCGCGGTCCGGGCCGGAATCGGCGTGGCCGTCATGCCGTCATCGCTGGTACCGGAGGACCTGAAGATCATCACCCGCCGGTTCGACCTGCCAGCGGTGGGCGATGTGGACTTCACCCTGATCCGGAACCCGCTAGCCAATGCTGAAGTCATCGACGCGCTTACGCAGTCCATTGTTGGGCGGATCATCAACCGCCAGGGGTAAACCGGCAAGGCAAAGACCGGAGAAATCTTTCATTGATGTCAGATCGTTGCATAATCTATGCTGGTTTCTCCGGGGTCAAGCAGCAGGCCTGTTCTACACTACGGGCGCGCCTGCACACCAAGGCACGCCGCCCGGGACAGGCAGCCAATGACGACAGCCAGGAACACCCATCTCAGCGCCGCACACGCCCGCCCGCACACCAGCACCCGGCCGGCAACGCGTCAGTCCAACCTCGGCACCGGCCTTGCCGCCACCGATTCGGGCTACATCGGAAAGCCGACCTGCGAAAAGTGCCGGACGGACGAATTCATTTACCTTGAGTCCTACATTCCGCCGACCTACCGGCACGACGGGTCCGTCGCAGCGCTGGGCGAAGTGGCCTACACCTGCACACGGTGCGAGGATTTCTCGGCCCACAGCGTGCCCGTGACGTGGACTCCGCCGGGCTGGTACCTGGGCTGACATTCTACGGGCCGGGCGGGCCGTAATAGACGTTCCCCCGCAAACCCAACCAACAACGAGGCCGGGCGGCCACCCTCAGGTGGCCGCCCGGCCTCGTTGGTTCGTAGGGCCTGCTAGATGAGCGCGTCCGAGAGGTGGTTCGGGGTGCCGAACCGGTGGGCGGTGATGCTGACTGCCTGCTCGTGCAGGAACGGCAGCAGCTCGACCCTGCCGGCTTCGGTTACGGCGTGGGAGTAGACAGCGATGTCGGGCCGCCCGCCGGTTGCTTCCGCGAGAGCCGGCGCGTCACCGCCCAGCAGCCGGATGCGGGCGCCGGACAGCTTGCCCGCGGAGGCGAGCCGGCCCGCCGAAGCCAGCCAGCCGGCGTCGGACTCCACCGTCAGGTCCACGTCGAGGCCGAGAAACACGGCACGCAGCTGGGCGGGAAGTTCGACGGCGGTGGACACGGTGAGCGGTGACCCCGCCAGCACGCCGGCCGCCACGGTCCGCACGAGGTGGGCCAGCGGCTCACCTTCGGAGAGGCGGATGGTGACCGGGAGGTTGCGGTAGCGGAAGATGTTGCGCTCCGCGCTCAAGCCTGAGACGTCCTTGGCGGTGCCGAACTCGTTGGCCCAGGCCTCGGCGTCGGACGCCAGGGCGCGCTGCACGGACTCAAGGTGGGCCGGCTCCAGGGCGGCGCCTGCGGCGTTGATGATCCGGCGGACGCCGGGGTGCGCAACGTCAGCCTTTGCGGATGCCTCGGCGGGGATCCAGTCGCCCAGCCCTGCCAGGTAATTGGGCCCGCCGGCCTTGGTGCCGGCACCAACGGCCGACTTCTTCCAGCCGCCGAACGGCTGCCGCTGCACGATGGCCCCGGTGATGCCGCGGTTGACGTAGAGGTTGCCCGCCTGGATGCTGTCCAGCCAGATTCCCAGCTCCTCGGTGTTGAGCGAGTGCAGGCCTGCGGTGAGTCCGTACTCGATCTGGTTCTGGATGGCGATGGCCTCTTCCAGGGTCCCGGCGGTCATCACGCCGAGGACCGGGCCGAAGAATTCGGTCAGGTGGAAGTAGGAACCGCGCTTGACCCCGTAGCGCACGCCGGGGCTCCAAAGCCTGCCGGACTCATCCAGCTTCTTCGGTTCCACGGCCCAGTTTTCGCCGTCGCCAAGGGTGGTGAGGGCGTTGAGGAGCTTGCCGTTGGCGGGCTCGATGATGGGGCCCATCTGGCTGGTGGGATCCTGCGGGTAGCCCACCTTCAGCGAGGTAACAGCGTCGATCAGCTGGTTGTGGAACCGCTTTGACTTGGCAACGGAGCCCACCAGGATCACCAGCGACGCGGCGGAGCACTTCTGGCCGGCGTGGCCGAACGCGGAGTAGGCCACGTCCTTGGCTGCCAGGTCCAGGTCGGCGCTGGGGGTGACTATGATGGCGTTCTTGCCGCTGGTTTCGGCCAGGAGCGGCAGGTCCTTGCGGAAGGAACGGAACAGTTCGGCCGTTTCGTAGCCGCCGGTGAGGATGACCCGGTCAACGGCCGGGTGGGAGATGAGCTGCGTGCCGAGCTCCCGCTCGCCCAGCTGCACCATAGTGAGGACGTCCTTCGGCACGCCGGCTTCCCACAGGGCTTCGACCATCACGGCACCGCTGCGGGCGGCCTGCTTGGCAGGTTTGATGACGACGGCGGAGCCGGCGGCGAGTGCCGCGAGGGTGGACCCGGCCGGGATGGCGACCGGGAAGTTCCATGGCGGCGTGACAACGGTGAGCTTCGCTGGGACGAACGTGGCGCCGTCGACCGCGTCCAGCTTGCGGGCGGACTCTGCGTAGTAGTGCGCGAAGTCCACCGCCTCGCTGACCTCGGGATCGCCCTGGTCAATGGTCTTGCCCGTTTCGCTGGCCATGACTTCGAGAAGATCGGCGCGGCGGGCTTCCAGGGCGTCGCCGGCGCGGTGCAGGATTTCGGCGCGTTCGGCGCCGGAGAGTGCGCCCCAGGCCTTGCCCGTCTCGACGGCGGTTTCGATGGCCGAGTTCAGCGTTGCCTCGTCACTGATGAAGGCCGCCTTGACCGAGGCGTTTCCCAGCGTGGAGCCCGGAACGCGGTCCAGGATGGCCCGGCCCCAAGTGCGGTTGGCGGGCAGGGAGGGGTCCGTGTCCGGGGTGTCTTTGAACGTATCGTGCGGCATCGCGACCGGCGGCAGGCTGCGGTCCTGGCGCCGGCTGGGGAGCGGCACACTGTTGTCCAGGGCCTCCAAGGAGGCGAGGAAGCGCTGCTTTTCGCGTTCGAACAGGGCCTCGTTCTTGTCGAGCTCGAAGACGGCGGACATGAAGTTGTCCTGGCTGGCTCCCTCTTCGAGGCGGCGGATCAGGTAGGCGATGGCGACGTCGAACTCCGCCGGGTGCACCACGGGCGTGTAGAGGAGCAGTGAGCCGACGTCCTTCTTCACGGCTTCGGCCTGGCCCTGCGCCATGCCCAGCAGCATCTCGAACTCGATACCCTGCTGTGCGGTATCCGCAATTCCGCGCTCCTTGGCCAGCAGCCAGGCGAAGGCAATATCGAACAGGTTGTGGCCGGCCACGCCGATCCGGATGTTCTTGATCCGCTCCGGGTGCAGCGAGTAGTTGATGACGCTCTTGTAGCTGGTGTCGGAATCCTGCTTCGAACCCCAGGTGGCTAGGGGCCAGTCGTGCAGCGAGGCTTCCACCTGTTCCATGGGCAGGTTGGCGCCCTTGACCACGCGGACCTTGATGCCGGCGCCGCCGTTGGCGCGGCGCTCCGCGGCCCAGTCCTGCAGCCGGATCATGGCGGACAGTGCGTCCGGGAGGTAAGCCTGGAGCACGATGCCGGCCTCGAGGTCCTTGAACTCAGGCTTGTCCAGGATCCGGGTGAAGACCGCGATGGTCATGTCCAGGTCCTTGTATTCCTCCATGTCCAGGTTAATGAACTTGGCTTTGCCGCCCGTGCTGCTGCCGGGGGCGGCGAAGGAAGCCGCACGCTGGAAGAGCGGGGTGAGCTTCTCGACGACGTGTTCCACGGCTTCGTCGAACGCCCAGGCGGAATGCGGAGCCACCGTGGAGGAGACCTTGATGGAGACGTAGTCGACGTCGGGACGCGCCAGCAGCGTGTGCGTTCCGTCGAGCCGGCGGGAGGCCTCGTGCTCGCCGAGGACTGCCTCGCCGAGGAGGTTGACGTTGAGCTTGATGCCGTCCTTTTTGATCTTCGCGATGGCCGGGCCCAGCTTGGCATCGGTGGCGTCAACGATCAGGTGGCCCACCATTTCGCGGAGCACCTTGCGGGCTGCGGGGATGACTACCTGCGGCAGCGCCGGGGCCATGGTCCCGCCGAGCGCCACGGCGCTGCGCATGTACCAGGGCAGGAACGCCGGCACCTTGGGCGCCAGCGCAGCCAGGTTGCGGGCGGCGACGTTCAGGTCCTCGGGGCGGACCACGCCGTCCACGAAGCCCACAGTGAAGTCCAGGCCGTTGGGGTCCTTCAGGACTCCGGCCAGCTGTTCGGCGGAGGCATCCACCGGAACCTTCGCGGCCTCGGTAAGCCAGCGCCGGACCAAGGCGACCGCCTCTGTGGCGAGGGCTTTGGCCTGGGGGACGTCGACGTCGACCGTCTGCGGGGTGGCCGCGTGGGTGACTGCCGGTTCCATTGCAACGTGGGTCATGGTTTTCCCCGATCTTTCCTAGTGTGGGAGGAGGTCTTTTCATCAGTATGCGCTCCTGATCACATAAGATAAAGCGACCTTTTCCAACCAATACAGGTTAGGAAAAATGATGTTTCCTGGAGTCCTTCAGACGCCAAAGGGCAGGCCCCCCACCCTCCCTCGATGCCACATCAGATCGAGTACCTAAAACAGGGTGTTAGGGACTCGATCTGATAGGGCAACCGGGGGTTTGCGGGTGGAGGGCCTGCCGTGTGGAGAGGTTGCTGAGGTGTTGCGAAGAGCTCGGCTGTCAGGCGAGGGGGCGGTGCATTTCCTCGATTTCCTGGTGCCGCGGGCTGTTCGGGTTCATCAGCGAGTTCTTGCGGCCATAGGTGAAGTAGATGACCAGGCCGATGACCAGCCACACACCGAACCGCAGCCAGGTTTCCCAGTGCAGCTGCAGCATGAGGAAGGCCGAGGCGAGGACACCGAACGCCGGCACCAGGGGCATCAGCGGCAGCCGGAAGGTACGCGGCGCATCCGGACGCTTGTATCGGAAGATGATGACGGACAGGCAGACGACGACGAACGCGGCCAGGATGCCGATGTTGGTCAGGTCCGCGACCTCCTTGATGGGGAACACGCCGGCCAGGAAGGCCGAGGCGATGCCGGCGATCCAGGTGACGCGCTGCGGGGTGCCGTTGCGGTCGGTCTTGGCGAACCAGCCCGGAAGCAGCCCGTCGCGGCTCATGGAGAACCACACGCGGGTGACGCCCAGGAGGAACGTCAGCATCACGGTGAGGATGGACAACACCGCGAAGACGGAAATGATCGTTGCGATCACAGGCAGCCCGACTGAGCTGAAGGCGGACGC
This sequence comes from Pseudarthrobacter sp. SL88, assembly GCF_026672455.1. Taxonomy (NCBI): domain Bacteria; kingdom Bacillati; phylum Actinomycetota; class Actinomycetes; order Micrococcales; family Micrococcaceae; genus Pseudarthrobacter; species Pseudarthrobacter sp. SL88. The sequence goes on along the minus strand of NZ_JAPPRD010000001.1, from coordinate 49,889 downwards.
GAAGCCGGCCTTGGGGTCGATGTCCTTGTAGTTCTGCATGCCGGTGAGCACCAGGGTGGCGGCCACGTAGAGCAGCATGGCGACGATGAGCGAGAGGATGATGGCCTTGGGCATGTGCTTCTTGCCGTCCTTGGCTTCCTCCGCCGCGGTGCTCATGGCGTCATAGCCGAAGACCGCGAAGAACACGGTGGCGCTGCCGGCGAGCACGGGCCCGAAGCCGGAGGGCATGAACGGGTTGTAGTTGTTGGTGTCGATATAGAAGACGCCCAGGCCGATGATGAAGAGGATGAGGATGACCTTGATGGCCACCGCCACGAGCTCGAAGCGGCCGAATGCCTTGGTGCCGCGGGACAGGATCCAGGTGACCAGGAGGCAGACCAGGATAGCGGGAATGTTGACGATGCCACCCTTGCCCTCATCCACCGTGGAGGTCATCCAGATGGGCATGTGGATACCGATGCCGGACAGGAACGCGTCCAGGTAGCCGGAGATGCCGATGGCCACCACGGCCACGATGGCAATGTATTCAAGCAGCAAGTCCCAGCCGATGAACCAGCCGATCACTTCGCCCAGGGCCACGTAGCCGTAGGTGTACGCCGAGCCGGCACGCGGAATCATGCCGGCAAACTCGGCGTAGGAAAGAGCCGCTGCCGCGGAGGCGAGGCCTGCTATAAGGAAGGAGATCAGCACCGCGGGCCCCACTCCCGGATTGCCTTCGCTTCCTGCGGCCACCAGCCCCGCGAGGGAGAAGATGCCGACGCCGATGATGCCGCCAACGCCGATGGCGGTGAGCTGCCACAGGCCCAGCGATTTAAAGAGGCCGCTGTGCTTGTTCTCTTCTTCGATGTCATCGATGGGCTTTCGCCGCATGATGGACTGGCTCATATCTCTAGTGCTCATCAGGAACTCCTGCTGTGGGGTGCTGCCCCGCCGCGGCACGCCTGGAAAGGCTGTGACGGGGGTAACTCAGTCCCAACAGTATGCAAGCCGGTTTGCATTAGATAAAGTGACTACTTCTAACCTATATTCATTAGTTTCAGTTAGGATTTCCCCATGCTTGACGTTCGCCGGCTGCGCCTGTTGCGGGAACTGAGCATCCGGGGGACACTCGCCGAGGTGGCGGAGGCACTGCAGTACAGCCCGTCGTCGGTATCCCAGCAGCTTGCCCTCCTGGAGAAGGAGGTGGGCGTGGAGTTGCTGCGGAAGACGGGCCGCCGCGTGCAGCTCACCCCCCAGGCCGAGGTGCTGGTGACACATACTGCCCAGCTGCTCGAAACCATGGAGCAGGCCGAGGCCGATCTGGCGGCGTCACTGACCACCGTTACGGGCACGGTGCGGATTGCGGTTTTCCAGTCGGCGGCCCTGGCGCTGATGCCGGACACCCTCACCCGGATGGCCACCACCTACCCGGAGGTCCGGATCGAGATGATCCAGCGGGAACCCGAGACCGCGCTGCATGAGACATGGGCCCGTGACTTCGACCTGGTCATCGCCGAGCAGTACCCCGGCCACGCGGCTCCCCGCTACCCGGAACTGGACCGCGTGAAACTGACAACCGACGCCATCCGGCTCGCGGTCCCGGCGTCCGACGGCGGCACGGCCATCCGCTCGCTCGCGGACACCGCGGAACTCCCCTGGGTCATGGAACCGCGGGGTGCCGCATCGCGCCACTGGGCTGAACAGGCGTGCAGGAGCGCGGGCTTCGAACCTGACGTGCGCTTCGAGACGGCCGACCTGCAGGCCCAGGCCCGGCTGATTGAATCCGGCAATGCTGTGGCACTGATGCCGGACCTGGTGTGGACGGGCCGCGGCACCACCGCCCGGCTGCTGGAGCTCCCGGGCAAGCCGCACCGCACCATCTTCACCTCGGTCCGCCGGTCCAGCGTGCAGCGGCCGGCCATCCTGGCAGCAAGGGAAACCCTGGCTGCAGCTGCCGCCGCGGTGGCGGGGGAAGACGCCAGGTAACCGCCCGCCGTCGTACGTTGGCTGACTTGCGCGCCGGCCCCGCCGCAGGGCAACCAGCCGGCAGCTCACGACGCAAGAGCGTTCAGCTGAGGGTGTTCCGTGCGTCACTGCGGCGGCCCGCCCCCGGCGCTAGACTGGAGCCGTTATGAATCGAACCATGTTCAAGTCCAAAATCCACCGGGCCACCGTCACCCACGCAGACCTGCACTACGTAGGTTCCGTCACCGTTGACCTGGACCTGCTGGAGGCAGCGGACATCCTGCCGGGCGAGCTTGTCTCGATCGTCGACATCACCAACGGCGCTCGGCTGGAAACCTACACCATTGCCGGTGAGCGCGGCTCCGGCGTCATCGGCATCAACGGCGCCGCCGCACACCTGATGCACGAGAACGACCTCGTCATCCTCATCACCTATGCCCAGATGACCACCGGGGAAGCCAAGGCCTACGAGCCGAAGGTGGTCCACGTGGACCAGAACAACCGCATCATCCAGTTGGGGAACGATCCCGCCGAGGGCATTACCCCCGGCATGATGCGTCCGCCGTTCGCACTCAACAACGCCGCCCTGTAGCCGGGGCGTGAGACCCGGCATACTTCTCCGCCGCCCGCCGCGGGTTCCTCCGTGCTAGGCGTACTCGCTGGTTTCTTCGTTGTCTGGTGCATCATCCTGGTGGGCTGGTTCGTTGGCCGGCAGAAGATCCTCGGTGACAACGCCCGCCAGGTCCTCAGCTCCCTCACGTTCTTCGTGGCCAGCCCGGCCCTGCTGTTTGAGACCCTCAGCAAGGCCCGGCTGCAGGAAGTGTTCGCCGCTCCGCTGCTGGTCACCGCAGTGGCCGCCATCGCCACGGCTGCCATCTTCTTCACCATCGTGAAGTTTTGGCTGAAGCGTTCGCTGCCCGAGTCGCTGATGTCCTCGATGTCCGCCTCACTCGCGAATTCGGCGAACTTAGGTATTCCCATTGCGGTATATGTCTTGGGCGACGCCAGCTATGTCGCACCGCTGCTGATCTTCCAGCTGGCCTTCTTCACCCCGGTGTTCCTCATGATCCTGGACTCCAGCACCAGCTCGCACCGGACCACCCCGCTCGGCTTCGTGGTGATGATCCTGCGAAACCCGATGATCGTGGGATCTGCGCTGGGCCTCATTGTTGCCGGCACCGGTTTTAAAGTGCCCGAGCTGGTCATGGAGCCCATCCACCTGATTGGCGGCGCCGCGATTCCGGCCATGCTGATCGCCTTCGGCATGAGCCTGAACGGGACCCGGCCGCTGCAGGCAGCAGCCGGACGCCGCGTGGACACCCTGCTGGCCAGCGCCTTCAAGCTGGCCGTCCAGCCGGCGCTGGCCTATGTCTTTGCCCGTTTCGCCCTGGGGATGGACGGCCACGCCCTGTTCGCCGTGGTGGTGACGTCGGCGTTGCCCACGGCGCAGAATGTGTTCGTGGCCGCCAGCCGCTACAAGACCGGCCTCACCGTGGCCAAGGACACCGTGCTGATTACTACCGTGGTGGCTGTTCCGGCGATGATCGGCGTCGCGCTGCTGCTGGCGTGACAACTGGACGAGGAGGACCCGTGGCAACAACTCTTGACACCGTGGTGATCGGCGGCGGCGCCATGGGCTCCGCCACCGCATGGGCGCTGTCCCGGCGGGGACGCCACGTGACACTGGTGGAGCAGTTCGGGCCGGGGCACAAGATCGGCGCTTCGCACGGCACCACCCGCAACTTCAATCCCGGATACCACCGGCCTGAATACGTTGCCATGATTGCCGAATCCCTGGACCTCTGGAACGAGCTGGAGCAGGACAGCGGCGAATCGCTCCTGGCACGGACCGGCATCGTCACGCACGGGCCCGAGCCCATGCTGCCCGACGCTGCGGCAGCGCTGGCCCAGGCCGGGTTGCGCGCCGAGTTCCTGCGCCCGGACGAGGCCGGCGAGCGCTGGCGCGGCATCCGCTTCGACCAGCAGGTCCTCTACATGCCCGACGGCGGCCAGCTCAACCCGGAAGCCGCGCTGCCGGCTTTCCAGCGCCTTGCCGCAGCCCGGGGCGCCGACATCCGGCACCACACCAAGGTGGTGTCCTTCGAGATAACGGACGACGGCGTCCGGCTGGGGTTGGAAAGCAGCGCCGGTACCGAAATGGTCACCGCCGCACAGGTGGTGGTGACCGCCGGCGGCTGGACGGAAAAGCTGCTGGGCGCAGCCGTGGGCGGGCGCCTGCGGACGCCGAAGCTCAGGGTGACGCAGGAACAGCCGGCGCACTTCCGGATCACCGATCCGGATGCGGTATGGCCAGGGTTCAACCATTACCCGGGCGGCGGATCGCAATACGCGGGATGGTACTCCCCGGTCTACGGCATGCACACCCCCGGCGAGGGCATCAAGGCCGGCTGGCACGGGGTGGGCCCGGTGGTGGACCCGGACAGGCGCACCTTCGAGCCGGAACCGCAGCAGCTCGCTGCCCTGCAGGCCTACGCGAGGACCTGGCTGCCCGGCGTGGACGCCGATGCCTTCGAGGCCATCAGCTGCACCTACACCACCACACCGGACGAGGACTTCGTCTTGGACCGGATTGGGCCAGTGGTGATCGGCGCCGGGTTCTCCGGGCACGGGTTCAAGTTCACGCCCGTGGTGGGCCGGATCCTTGCCGACCTCGCCACGGGCACCCGCCCCGCCCCCGCCATCTTCAGCGCCTCGCGCTAGCTGCCGCCGGCCGGATCAGCTGCCTCGGCGGCCGGAATCCTCTACTTCGGTGCGGTCCGGCCCGGTGTCCTCCCCGCCGTCGTCGTTGCCGTTCGTTGGATCCTGGTTCGCTGTGTCCTGTTCGGAAGCCTGGTCCTGCCCCGCAGCGGCATCCCCGGCTCCGGCTGCCCGCGTCCGAGGCATGGCCAGCACCGCCAGGACCGTCAGGAGCCCGGCCACCAGGGCTGCCAGGAAGACGGCGCTGGATGCGGCGACCACGGCCTGGCCGTTTCCCTCACCGCCCGGGTTGCCGGAGTAGATGGCGTTGGCCACGGCCCCGAACACTGCCACGCCCAGGGCGCTGCCGATGGAGCGGGCAAACATGTTGGTGCTGGTCACCACGCCGCGCTCGTTCCACCGCACGCTTGACTGCGCGGCGATCAGCGTGGGTGTTGCGAGCAGGCCGAGGCCGAGCCCCACGACGAAGCAGCTGGATGCGATCAGCGCCACGTTCGGGGTGCCCGCCGTCAACGCCAGGATGAGCAGGCCGGCTACGGTGATGGAAATGCCGATCAGGCCGGTGGCCTTGAAACCGATCCGGAGGTACAAGCGGCCGGCCTGCGATGCGCTGAGGGGCCAGCCGAGGGTCAGTGCCGCCAGGGCAAGGCCCGCGACCAGCGGTGAGACGGACAGTGCACCCTCCAGGAAAGTAGGCACGTAGGAGGTCAAGCCAATCATCACCGCCCCAACGCCAAAGGATGCGAGCGCAGTGGTCACCAGCAGGCGCCGCCGCACCACCCAGGACGGCAGGATGGGTTCCGCAGCCCGCCGTTCCACCAGGATGAAGGCCACCAGGAGCACCGCGCCGACGCCGAAGACGGCAAAGCTGACCGGCGAATCCCACGCCCAGGCCTCGCCGCCCTGCAAAGCGCCGAGGATCAACAGGCCCAGGGAACCTGCCATCAGGGCCGCTCCGGCGTAATCAACCGTGTGCTTGGCGCGTTCCACGTTCTCGTGCAGCGTCCGCACCAGCATCCAGCCAGCCAGGACGCACAGCGGGATGTTGACCAGGAAGATTCCGCGCCAGATGCCCAGCGCCGAGAAGACGCCGCCCAGGCTTGGACCCACCACGGAGGACACCGCCCACACACTGGCCAGGTACCCCTGAACCTTGGCGCGTTCCTCCAGCGAGTAGATGTCACCGGCGATGGTGATGCTGACCGGCAAAACCGCGCCGGCGCCCAAGCCCTGCAGCGCCCGGAAGGCGATCAGGGACGGCATGCTCCAGGCCACGCCGCAGAGGACAGAGCCCAGCAGGAACAGTCCAATGCCTGTCAGGATGATCGGTTTGCGGCCCACCATGTCGGACAGCTTGCCGTAGATGGGCACGGAGACGGCCTGGGCAAGCAGGTACGCCGAGAACAGCCACGGGAACGAGGAGAACCCGCCAACGTCGCGGACGATCGACGGGACGGCGGTAGCCACGATAGTGGAGTCGATCGCCACCAGTCCGGTGGACAGCATCAAGGCGATGAGGATGGGGCCGCGCTCCGAGCGGAACCCCACCCCCTGGGCGCGGGCGGTCATTATGAGTCTCGATTCGGTTTCTGTATCCCTGTTCCTTCCACTCTAGGTACCCCGGACAAACGCCGCCTACCGTCCGGCCTGGTGGGCATCCAGGAGTCGGGCACAGCGGATGAAACCCAGATGGGAATATGCCTGCGGATGGTTGCCCAGGTGGGTTCTCGGTGCCGGGGTCGTATTCCTCCGGCAACAGCCCGGTGGGCCCGAAGAGGGTTACCAGCTGGTCGAACAGGTCCCAGGCTTCATCGATGCGGCCCACGGCGACATAGGCCTCGATCAGCCACGTGGTGCAGATGTGGAAGCCGCCCTCCAAGCCCGGCAGGCCGTCGTCGTACCGGTACCGGAAGACTGTCGGCCCCACCCTCAGTTCCCGTTCCACGGCGGTGACCGTGTCCAGGAAGCGCTGGTCGGTGACATCCAGCAGGCCGGAAAGGCCGATGTGCAGGACGGCGGCATCGAGATCCGGGCTGTCGTAGGCCACTGTGTAGGATTTGGCCGATTCGTCCCAGCCCTCCCGCAGCACCTCATCCCGGATGGCGGCAGCCATGGGAGCCCAGGCGGGGTCCGGCTCCCTGCCGTGCCGGTCAGCTGTCCGCAGTGACCTGTCCAGGGTCACCCAGCACATCACCTTGGAGTAGACGTGGTGGCGTGCCGGGCGCCGGGCCTCCCAGATGCCGTGGTCCGGTTCATGCCAGCGGGCCAGGACTGCCGAGGCCATCTGGACCAGCAGTTCCCAGTGCCCGTCGGCGAGTGTGCCCTCTCTCGAACTCAGGGTATGGATCAGCTCCGCAACAGGGCCAAAGACGTCCAGCTGGACCTGGTGGTCCGCCGCGTTTCCGATCCGGACCGGGCGGGACCCGGCGTAGCCCGGGAGGCTGTCCACCACGGCTTCCGTGGACAGCGGCGAACCGGTGACGGAGTACAGCGGATGGAGCCACTCCGGGCCCGGGGCATGCTCAAGGATCCGCCCCAGCCATCCAAGGAAACCAACGGCCTCCGCGGTGGAGCCAAGGTCCGCCAGGGCATTGACAGTCATGGACCCGTCCCGCAGCCAGCAGTACCGGTAGTCCCAGTTCCTTGTTCCGCCGATGCCTTCGGGCAGGGAGGTGGTGGGGGCGGCGAGGACTGCGCCAGTGGGTTCGTGGACCAAGGCACGGAGCACCAGTGCCGAACGCCGTACCAGCGAGGGTTTCACGGACGGGAGGGCGAGTTTCTGCACCCACTGGCGGGCGTGAAGGGCCACCTCGGCCCGGCGCTCCGTCTCCCCCTGCGGGTCTGCGGGACGGGGTTCCGTGTCACCGCAGCGCAGGTTGAGCACCACGGGCCCGGACTGGAGATTCACCGATGCCGTGGCCGTCCCGTGCCTGCCGTCCGAGGTAATGCTGAAGGTCACGCCCGGCGCGAAGAGGATGATCGGTTCCGACGTGCCCACCACATGCAGTTCGTCGCCGCGGGCCTCCATGACGAACGGGGCGTTGGCGTAGTCCGGCCGCGGTGCGAAGGTGATCCGGGCAGCTCCGGTGCCGGTCAGCACCCGGACCAGGCTGGTGATGCCGTCCGGGGCAGGTTCGAGGTAGTCGGTGACCGTGACGTCCGCCCACCGGGTTTCGACGATCATGGTGCTGTCCACGTAGCGCTGGCCCAGCACCTGTGATGCCTTTGCCGGTTCCACGGAGAAGTGGCCGGCCGCGTCACCGCCCAGGATGTGGGCGAACACCGAGCCGGAGTCCGGCAGCGGGTGGCTCATCCAGCAGACCTTTGCGTCCGGTGTCAGCAGTGCGGTGGAGGAGCCGTTGCCGATCATGGTGTGCCGTTCGAGGCCCACGGCGTCCTCGCCGAACAGCCAGGCCCGCCGCAGTTCGAAGAGCAGGGCAAGGACCCGGGCAAAGGACTCGGGGTCGCGGAGCCGGTGCGCCGCTGCGGTTTCGCCGCCGCCGACCCGCAGCCCGAGGTCCGGGCCGCGGAGGGTGGCGATGGCCAGTTCGTCGCTGTCGGCGTCGCCAGCGAACATGGCGGCACTGGCGCCGAGCCGGGACCGGAGGGTCTCCAGTGCCTCGCCCTTGGACGGCTCCACCACCGACAGGTCCAGCACCGAGCCGTCCACGATGAAGAACAGTCCGTGGGCGCGCGCTATCTCCCGGGCAGTTTCGGTTACCGAGGCGACGACCTCTGCCGGGGCCGGACGGGTGTGGACCGAAACCGCCACCGGTTTGCGCTCAATCCAAACGCCGCTCTGGAACCCTACGGCCTCGTTGAGCGCAGCGTTGACCTTTTGCAGGACCGATTCGGTGGCCAGCGTCTGGGTGTGCGCGAAGCCCATGTCCGACTCCGCGCCGTGAGACCCGATGAGGTGGACCTCCACGGGGAGGCGGGACACCGCCGCCAGGTCCCTCAGGGAGCGGCCCGAAATGATGGCGGCGTGCGTGCTGGGCAGGGCGGCCAGTGCCCGCAAGGCGATGGCGGCGCTGCCCAGCGGGAGGATCTCGGTGGAGATGCCTTCCGCGTCGCACAAGGTGCCGCCGTAGTTGCAGGCCACCAGCAGCGCAGGAACACGTGCCAGAACCTTCAGTTCGTCCAGCAGCGCCGGGGTCAGCCCGCTGTCCGCCGCATCCGCCTGGACAAACGACCGGAGCACCTCCAGCGGAAGGGAACGGGTGAGCAGGGCGGAATCCGCCACGCTCTGGTTCAAAGGCGTGGGCATCAGGGAACCCCTTCGAGGCAGAACCAGGCCGGGACTGCAGCCGCTGGGTCACCTGCGGACTACCGGTTGGCGCCCCTCCCGGAGATCCTGGCGGATTTCCCGGGGGGAGCAGTTCCCATCGTCATCCCCTGCGGTTTCTCCTGAATATCCCCTTCATTGCGTATGTGTAAAAGTCCGGGCCACACGCCGGATCCGGGGCGACGCTACGGTCGGCCGGAGCGCAGGTCTCCGCGCAGGCCACCTGCGCGTTGACCTGCGCGGACGGGCAGCTCAGACGCGCGCCAGCCCGGCCACCTCGGCCAGCAGTTCCACCGAGCGCAGCCGGGCGTCCGTGCCGGTGCTCTGGTGCGCCACGATGAGTTCGTCGGCGTCGGCGTGCCTGCCGAACCCGTCAAGGTAGTCCAGGACGACGTCGGGCGTTCCCACCGCCGAGTAGGTCATCATCTGCGAGACGTGCTGGCCCTGCGGGGAGTCGAGAATCATGTCCGCCTCATCATCGGTGAATTCCCGGGTCCCGCCGCCGAAGAACAGGGACACGCGGGCGCGTTTGGTGGCCTGCATCATCTCCTGCGCCTCAGACGCGGAATCGGCCGCGATCACGTTGACTCCGGCGATCACGTGGGGGGCCTCCAGCTGCGCGGAGGGCTTGAATTCGCGGCGGTAGACGGCCACTGCGTCCTTCAGTGCGTTGGGGGCAAAGTGCGAGGCGAAGGCGTACGGCAGGCCCAGCTGCGCGGCGAGCCGCGCACCGAACAGGGATGATCCCAGGATGTAGAGCGGGACGTTGGTGCCCTTGCCGGGGGTTGCCTCCACGCCCTGGATCCGGGTGGGTCCGGTGAGGTAGCCCTGCAGTTCCAGGACATCCTGCGGGAAGCTGTCGGCGGACATGGGGTCGCGCCGGAGGGCCCGCAGGGTGTTCTGGTCGCTGCCGGGGGCACGGCCCAGGCCCAGGTCGATCCGGCCCGGGTACAGGGTTTCCAGGGTGCCGAACTGCTCGGCAATGGTCAGCGGCGAGTGGTTGGGCAGCATGACCCCGCCGGCGCCGAGCCGGATGCTTTCGGTGTGCGCGGCCACGTGGGCGATCAGCACACTGGTGGCGGACGAAGCGATGGACGACATGTTGTGGTGCTCTGCGTACCAGACCCGCCGGTACCCCAGTTTCTCGGCACTCTGCGCCATGGCCACGCTGCCCGCGAAGCTTTCCGCCGCCGTCTGGCCTTTGCCGATGGTTGCCAGGTCAAGGATGGAAAGCGGGAGGGTCACGTCGGGTGCCGGCCTTTCGGAGCGTTGCGTGCGGAATATCGTTGCGTCGTCGCGCCCGCCGGAATCGCGGCAGGCACAGATGGCATAACCACGGCGGCACCCGGCTTATTTCTGTGATCTGCGGAATACGCAGCACACTGATGATGTTGCCGCCCCTATGAGCCCAGACACGAAGAGCACAGAGACGAAGAGCACCGGGACAACGAACCAGTCCGCCACCATCGACCTCAAAGACCTGGGAACCGTGCAGCGGCTCGGCTTCGGTGCCATGCGCATCGTGGGCGACGGCGTCTGGGGCGAACCCGCGGACCGGGCCGCCGCCGTGGCCGTGGTGCGCCGCGCCGTCGAACTCGGCGTCGACTTCATTGACACCGCGGATTCCTATGGCCCGAACATCAGCGAGGAAATCATCGCCGAAGCCCTGCACCCCTACAAAGACGGCCTGAGAATCGCCACGAAGGTGGGATTTACCCGCACCGGGCCCAACAAGTGGGTCCCCGTGGGACGGCCCGAATACCTGCGCCAGCAGACTGAACTGAGCCTCCGCAAGCTGAAGGTGGACACCATCGACCTGCTGCAGCTGCACCGGATCGATCCGAAAGTGGACGCCGAGGAACAGTTCGGTGTGCTGCGTGAACTCCAGGACGAGGGCAAGGTCCGGGCGCTGGGCCTGTCGCAGGTCAGCGTGGCCGAACTCGAAGCCGCCGGAAAGCATTTCACGGTTTCCACCGTCCAGAACCGCTACAACCTGACGGACCGCAGCTCCGAGGACGTGCTGCGCTACTCCGAGGAGAACGGCATCGGCTTCATCCCGTGGGCCCCGATTTCCGCGGGCGAACTGGCCCAGCCGGGCGGCCCGCTGGACGAGGCCGCAACGCGCCTGGATGCCACCACCTCGCAGGTGGCGCTGGCGTGGCTGCTCCGGCGTTCCCCCGTCATGATGCCCATCCCCGGCACGGGATCCGTCAGCCACCTTGAGGAGAACATCGCAGCGGCGGGCATCACGCTCGACGACGACACGTACGCTGGGCTGGAAGCTGCCGGCAAGTAGCGGCGGCTTTCCACGCAGTGCCCAGCAACACAACAGGCAGGAGAACAGCATGGCTAACGTTTTGATGGTTGTTTCAGCAGCCGATTCCCTCACCATGAAGGACGGCAGCGAACACCCCACCGGCTTCTGGGCTGAAGAACTGGTGGTCTCGCACCAGACCCTGGTGGACGCCGGACACACTGTCCACCTCGCCACACCGGGCGGTGCGAAGCCCACCGTGGACCAGGTCAGCCTGGCCGCAGATTCCGCCGGCGGCGAGGAACGCGCCGAGGGCTTCCGGGACTACCTGGCCAAAATCGGCGCCGAGCTGTCGCAGCCCTTGGTGCTCGCCGACGTCGACATCGCTTCCTACGACGCCGTGGTGATGCCCGGCGGGCACGGCCCGATGGCAGACCTCTACAAGGACGCCGACCTGGGCCGCCTGCTGGTGGCCGCGGACAAGGACGGCAAGGTCATCGCGCCGTTCTGCCACGGCCCGGCGGGCCTGCTCAGCGCAACGGACGACGCCGGGACGTTCACTTTCGCGGGACGGCGCCTGACGGTCTTCAGCAACGAAGAGGAACTGAACGGCGGCACGGGCGAGAACACGCCCTGGCTTGTGGAGGACGCGCTGAAGGAGAAGGGCGCGATCGTCAACAACGCCGCTGCCTGGTCTTCCCATGTGGTCCGCGACGGGAACCTGATCACCGGCCAGAACCCGCAGTCCAGCGAGGACGTGGCCAAGGAAGTCATCAAGGCCCTGGACTGACAGGCTTCCGGGTTTCCGCCGGGATGGCCTGACGCCGATGTATTGACGGAGGGGACCAGCTCTTATGAGCTGGTCCCCTCCGTCGGTGTACGCGGATTGTGACCGCGGCGGTCCCCGCGTTAACTGCGGTTACTCCCCGTATCGCCCGGTTTCGGGGCCTTTGATTCTGCCGGTGGCACTCCCGGATAGTTGCTGCAACGCGCATCATCCGTCGCATCAACTTCGTACCTCCAAGGAGGAAACCATGGCCATCCCCACGCCGAAACCGGCCCTTATCGCGGCCCTGGCAGTGTCCCTGCTGGGCCTGGCCGCATGCGCCGATCCGGGCGCGACGGCGGCGACAGCACCGACGTCGGAGGCTACCGCCACCGCAGCCGGCAAGACCTTCAACCTGTCCCCCGAGCAGGACCGCTTCAAGGTGGACGTGGACCAGCCAGCGGCCGCGCAGGTGCCCGACGCCATCAAGGCCGACGGCAAGCTGACCGTGGTGACCACCGGCGGCACGGCCCCGCTGAGCACTTTCGCCTCCGACAACAAGACCCTGATCGGCAGCGAGGTGGACATCGCCTACGCCGTGGGCGAGACCCTCGGCCTGCAGGTCGAGGTCCTCCCCGTCGCGTGGGCCGACTGGCCGCTGGGCATCGAGTCAGCCAAATACGAGGCCGTCCTCTCCAACGTGACCGTCACCGAGGCCCGCAAGGAGAAGTTCGACTTCGCCACGTACCGCAACGACCTGCTCGGCTTCTACGCTAAGAGCGACTCGGACATCACCGAGGTAAAGGAAGCCAAGGACGTGGCGGGCAAGCGGGTCATCGTTGGCTCCGGCACCAACCAGGAAGCCATCCTGGTGCGCTGGGACGAGGAGAACAAGAAGAACGGCCTCAAGCCGGTGGAGTTCCAATATTACGACGACGACTCCGCCTCCGGGCTGGCCCTCCAGTCGGGCCGTGCGGACCTGACGTTCGGCCCCAACGCCGGCGCTGCCTACAAGGCGGCGAAGGATGGGAAGACCAAGCAGGTGGGCACCCTGGAGGGCGGCTGGCCGCTGAAGGCCGAGATCGCGTTCACCACCAAGAAGGGCAACGGCCTGGCTGTCGCCGCGCAAACCGCCCTGAACCACCTGATCGACGACGGTACCTACGCCAAGATCCTGGACCGCTGGGGCCTGTCCTCCGAGGCAATCCCGAAGTCCGAACTGAACCCGGCGGGCTTGCCCAAGCAGTAAGCGGACCGCCGACGAATGGATCCCCGCCCAGCACCTTCGGGTGCGAGGCGGGGATTCTTCATTGCCCGGCCATGGCGCAGCGGCGCCGCCGTCCCTAGTCTTAGGACTATGGGGCCGCGAGGCCGATTGCGTGGTGGCACTAGGAGTTCCGGTGGAAGTACTTCTCCCTGAGTATCTGAGCTTCGATTACCGCTGCCAGTTCCGTGGGATACCAGGCGTGCACCATGACCCGGACGACTATCCTCTCGTGTGGAACGTCAGCGTCAGCGGCCGCACCTGGGATGACGCGGACGACGGCGGCGACGGCACGGAAGTCCGCGTCGGTGAAGCGGAACTGTATGTTGTTCCGGACGCCGGGATCATCGATCTCTTCCTGACCCTGGACGCTGTGAACCAGCACGTCGCCGCAGTGGGTGAAATGCTGACGATCAACCGCCCGGACCTGGTCAAGGACCTGGCCCTGGGCGGGGATCTGCTGATCCTGTCCAAGCTGCAGGTGGCGCCGGAATTCCGCAGGAACAAGCTCGGCCACGAGATCCTTAAAGCCGTCCTGAGCAGCGTGGGCCGGTCAGCGTCCAAGGTCATCCTCGAAGCAGTCCCGGCGCCCGCGGAGAACGCACCCGCCGAAGGAACGGCCGGGTACGAGGCCGCGAAGGCGTCATTGCGCCGGTACTGGGAAAGCTTCGGCTTCCAGGCCGCCCACGGGGACTATCTGGTGTTCGAAGACATGAACGGCGTCGTCGACTGACCACCCAGCCGCAACACCACGGCTGAGGAACAGGGGAAAGTGCACTGCCGGCAAGTTTGGCAATAGTCTGGCCAGATGGGGACTAACACCGTGAACTCCGGCGAGCAGCTCGACAGGCAGTCCCGCATCCTCGAAGCGGCCCTGGACCTGCTGTCCCGGCACGGGATCTCCGGCGTGAGCATGCGCTCCGTCGCCCGGGAGGCCGGCGTCGCCCTGGGCCTGGTGAACTATTACTACGACGACAAGACGAGCCTGATCCGGGCGGCCCTCCACCGCGTCGACGAGCACGACCTCCTGCTGGTCACACCCGATCCGGACTCAACTCCCGACGAACAGCTGCGCACGGCCCTGCGCCGGGTGGCGGGTGCGGATCTGCTGACCACCAAATACCTGTCGCTGCGCCTCCACCTCTGGGCCCTCGCCCAGGCCGATGAGGGCTACGCCGAAATCAATGCCGCCGCCTTCGACCGGTACATCGACGGCCTCGCCACTCTCGTGGCCAATGCCAGGCCCGGGCTCACCTGGGCTGAGTGCCGGGAACGCGCGTCCGATGTTGTCGTCATCCAGAACGGCATGTGGCTGACCTCCCTCCTGGGCGTGGACAAGGCCTCCATCCAGCGCAGCATCCAGCGCACCGAGGACATCGCCTTCGGCCCTGCACCGGACGCCGGCTAGGCAGAAGCGCCACAAACCCTCATCCTCCAGTCACATTTGAACGAGTGTTCAACCTGCTATTGAACACTCGTTCAACATGCATTACTGTCCTTCTATGACGTACGCCACACCTGCCCGGGTTTCTGCTGACGGGGCCCGGCACTTCACCCCCCGCTCCGCGCCGCGCTAAGCCCGCCGGCCCGAAAACCCCGGCGCGATGTCCGCACCACGGACATCGCGCACCGCAAAAGTCACCTCCGCAGCACAGCCGCCGCACCCTCCGGCGCTGCTCCGCCGTGCCCGCGGCACGGCTGCCGCACCATCCGGGGAGCGCCGGTACGGCCCCTGACCTACCACTTAGGGAGACACATGACAGATACAGCAACCACCCTGTTCATCAACGGATCGTGGGAGGCCGCCGCGTCCGGCGCCGTCCGTGAAATCCGCAACCCGGCCGACGGCGAACTGGTCGCCACAGTGTCCGAGGCCGGCCGGGAGGACGCGGAGCGCGCCATCACAGCCGCCCGTGCCGCCTTCGACTCCGGCGCCTGGTCCGGCGTCCCGGCACCGGAGCGCGGCGCATTCCTCCTCAGGGTCGCCGCCGGTCTGCGCGAGCGCCGCGAGAAGTTCGCCCGCGCCGAGTCGCTGGACACCGGCAAGCGGATGGTGGAAAGCCGCATCGACATGGATGACATTGCCGCCTGCTTCGAATACTTCGGCAGGCTCGCCGGGCAGCAGGCGGGGCGCATTGTCGACGCCGGAGATCCCGCCGTCGTCAGCCGGATCGCCTACGAACCCGTGGGCGTCTGCGGCCTGATCACGCCATGGAATTACCCGCTCCTCCAGGCCGCCTGGAAGATCGCCCCCGCCCTGGCCGCCGGCTGCACCTTCGTCCTCAAGCCCTCCGAGCTGACCCCGTCCACCAGCATCCTGGCCATGCAGCTGCTGCAGGACCTCGGCCTGCCCGACGGCGTGGCCAACCTGGTCACCGGGACCGGCCCCGAGGCGGGCGCACCCCTTTCGGAACACCCCGCCGTCGACCTCGTCTCCTTTACCGGCGGCCTGGAGACCGGCAAACGCATCGCCGCAGCCGCCGCCGTCACCGTGAAGAAGGTGGCGCTGGAGCTCGGCGGCAAGAACCCCAACGTGGTGTTCGCGGATGCTGACTTTGACGCCGCCGTCGACAACGCCCTCAACGGCGCGTTCGTCCATTCCGGGCAGGTCTGTTCGGCCGGCGCCCGGCTGGTGGTGGAGGAATCCATCGCCGAACGTTTCGTGGACGAACTGGTCCGCCGCGCCCGGGGCATCCGGCTAGGCGGCCCCTTCGACGAGGACGCCGAATCCGGGCCGCTGATCTCCGGCGCCCACCGGGACAAGGTCAACGCGTACGTCCAACGCGGCGTCGAGGAAGGTGCACGGCTCCGGACCGGCGGCGCGGCACCGGATGGCGAAAAGTACGACGCCGGGTTCTACTACCAGCCGACAGTCTTGGACCGCGTCACCCGGGGGATGTCCGTGGTCACCGACGAGGCGTTCGGCCCGGTGGTCACCGTGGAGACCTTCCGCACCGAGGACGAGGCCGTGGCCACCGCGAACGACACCATTTACGGCCTTGCCGGCGCGGTCTGGACCCAGGACGCCGGCAAGGCCCAGCGGGTGGCCGGCAGGCTCCGGCACGGCACCATCTGGATCAACGACTACCACCCCTACCTCCCCCAGGCCGAGTGGGGCGGCTTCGGCCAGTCCGGCGTCGGCCGCGAGCTGGGCCCCACCGGCCTGGCGGAGTACCAGGAAGCCAAGCACATCTACCAGAACACCAGCCCGCAGGTCACCGGCTGGTTCGCTGACCACAGCAAGGAGAACTAGATGCACCTCGACAACATCGAGAACGTCAGCGAGCGCGGATTCGACTACGTCATCATCGGCGGAGGGTCAGCCGGCGCCGCCGTGGCCGCACGGCTGAGCGAGGATCCGGACGTGACAGTGGCACTCGTTGAGGCGGGCCCGGACGACCGCAACCTGCCCGAAATCCTGCAGCTGGACCGGTGGATGGAACTGCTCGAATCCGGCTACGACTGGGACTACCCCATTGAGCCGCAGGAAAACGGCAACTCTTTCATGCGCCACGCCCGCGCCAGGGTGATGGGCGGCTGCTCCAGCCACAACTCCTGCATCGCCTTCTGGGCCCCGCGCGAAGACCTGGACGAGTGGGAGTCCAAGTACGGAGCCACCGGCTGGAACGCCGACGCCGCCTGGCCGCTCTACCAGCGGCTGGAAACCAATGAGGACGCCGGGCCGGACGCGCCCCACCACGGGGACTCCGGCCCGGTGCACCTGATGAACGTGCCCCCGGCGGATCCTGCCGGCGTCGCGCTCCTGGACGCCTGCGAACAGACAGGCATCCCCCGTGCGAAGTTCAACGCCGGCACCACAGTGGTCAACGGCGCCAACTTCTTCCAGATCAACCGCAGGGCTGACGGAACCAGGTCCTCCAGCTCGGTGTCCTACATCCACCCCATCATCGAGCGGGACAACTTCACCCTCCTGACCGGCCTCCGCGCCCGCCAACTGGTGTTCAACGCGGACAAGCGCTGCACCGGCGTCGACGTGGTGGACGGAGCGTTCGGCCGCACCCACCGGCTCTCCGCGCGCCACGAAGTCATCCTGTCCACCGGCGCCATCGATTCGCCCAAGCTGCTCATGCTTTCGGGCATCGGCCCGGCCGAACACCTCGCCGCCCACGGCATCGAGGTCCTGGTGGACTCCCCCGGCGTGGGCGAGCACCTGCAGGACCACCCCGAAGGCGTGGTCCAGTTCGAGGCCAAACAGCCCATGGTGCAGGCCTCCACGCAGTGGTGGGAAATCGGCATCTTCACTCCCACGGAGGAGGGCCTGGACCGCCCCGACCTGATGATGCACTACGGCTCCGTCCCGTTCGACATGAACACCCTGCGGCACGGCTACCCCACCACGGAAAACGGCTTCAGCCTCACCCCCAACGTCACCCACGCCCGCTCCCGCGGCACGGTCCGCCTGCGCAGCCGCGACTTCCGCGACAAGCCGATGGTGGATCCCCGCTACTTCACGGACCCGGACGGCCACGACATGCGCGTCATGGTGGCCGGCATCCGCAAAGCCCGCGAAATCGCCGCCCAGCCCGCCATGGCGGAATGGACCGGCCGCGAGCTCTCACCCGGTGCCGCGGCGCAGACGGACGAGGAGCTGCAGGACTACATCCGCAAGACCCACAACACCGTCTACCACCCGGTGGGCACCGTCCGGATGGGGGCGGACGACGACGGGATGTCACCGTTGGATGCCCGGTTGCGGGTCAAGGGGGTCACCGGGCTCCGGGTCGCCGATGCGTCCGTCATGCCCGAGCACGTCACGGTCAACCCAAACATCACGGTCATGATGATCGGCGAGCGCTGCGCCGACCTGGTCCGGGCCGACCTGGTCCGCGCCGGCAGCTCCGCGGCAACGGCAGAGGAGGAATTCGCCCCTTCCTTCGCCTGACGGGCACGGCTCCGCGGCAACGGGCTTAATATGGCCACGCCGCGTGCACGCCGTCCCTTCGACTCAGCCGCGCCCCAGGGCGGTTCGATCCCATCGTGCTTTTCTGATTTAGGAGTCCACAGTGGAACCCAGCAAGAGTATTGATTCAAGCGGCATGGACGAATTTGGCTACACCCAGACCCTGGACCGCAGCATCGGCAAGTTCGCCAGCTTCGCTGCAGGCGTCAGCTACATTTCCATCCTCACCGGCGTTTTCCAGCTGTTCTATTTCGGTTTCTCCATGGCCGGCCCCGCGTACGCGTGGTCCTGGCCCATCGTGTTCGTGGGCCAGCTGATGGTGGCCCTCTGTTTCGCCGAGCTTGCCGGCCGCTACCCGGTGGCCGGTTCGGTCTACAACTGGGCCAAACGGCTGGCGTCCGGGACGTCGTCCTGGCTGGCCGGCTGGCTGCTGCTGCTGTCCTCCATCATGGCGCTGGGATCGGTGGCACTGGCACTGCAGATCACGCTGCCGCAGCTCTGGTCCGGCTTCCAGTTTGTTGGAGACGGTACGGGCCCGTTCGATTTCGCCATGAACGGCGTGGTGCTGGCCACCATCATGATCACCATCTCCACCCTGATCAACGCCTTCGGCGTGAAGCTGATGACGCGGATCAACAGCATCGGCGTCTTCGTGGAGCTGGTGGCGGCGGTGCTGCTGATCCTCGCCCTCGGCTGGCATGTGGTGCGCGGGCCGGAGGTCTTCTTCGATACCGCGGGCTTCGGCGAAGGGCACGACCTCGGTTTCTTCGGCGTCTTCCTGATCGGGGCCATGGCCTCCGGCTACGTCATGTACGGCTTCGATACGGCAAGCTCGCTGGGTGAGGAGACCAAGGACCCCAAGAAGACGGCACCCAAGGCCATCCTCCGCGCCGTCACGGCGTCGTTCCTGCTGGGCGGGCTCATCCTGCTGTTCGGCATCCTGGCCGCACCGGACCTTACCGATCCCAAGGTGGGATCGGCCGACGGCGGCTTGCAGTACATCGTGCTCAGCGTCCTGGGCGGCCCGTTCGGCAAGGCGTTCCTGGCCTGCATCGTAGTGGCGGTGGTGGTGTGCACCCTGGCCGTCCACGCCGCTGCGATCCGGATGATGTTCGCCATGGCCCGGGACAACAACCTGCCGTTCAGCCGGCAGCTCAGCAAAGTGGACCCGGTCCGCCGTACCCCCACCGTGGCTGCCATTGTCATCGGAATCCTGGCGGTACTCCCGTTGCTGATCAACGTGATGCAGCCGGCCATCTTCACCATCCTCTCCAGCATCAGCATCGTGCTGATCTATCTGTCCTACCTGCTGGTGACGGTGCCCCTGCTGCGAAAGCGGCTCCTGAAGAAGTGGCCACTGGCCGATGCCGACGGTGCCGAGCCTGGGTTCTGCATGGGCAAGTGGGGGCTGCCCGTGAACATCCTCGCGGTCCTGTGGGGTGGCGCCATGACCGTGAACCTGATCTGGCCGCGGCCGGAGATCTACAACTCGGTGCCGCCCTTCGAGTGGTACCTGCAGTGGGGCGGCGTTCTGTTCGTGGCGGCCGTGACCGGCGGCGGGGCCCTGCTGTACCGGCTGAAGATCAGGCACCAGACGGGCGTGCTGGCCGAGCACGCCGCCGCAGTGGCAGCCCACCCGTCCGCAGGCCCGGCTGCTGGCGCTGTCCCGGCTGAATCTCTTCCGGCTGACGCTGTTCCCGCTGAGGAGGGGGCCGTCGCGGTCAAGGTGCCCTAGGCGGCGCCACCCCTGACTGCACAACGCACAGGGAAGGGCCGACGACGGCACGCGCCAGGCCGTCGTCGGCCCTTCCTTGCCGCCCGCGTGCAGTAGAGATTTCGATGCTTTTTTACGCTGCCGCACCGGCGCTGGACGGGCCAATCAGCCGCCATGCCGCGGCGCCCTGCCGTACTCCGATGTCAAGACATTTCTGTGGCCGCGGCCACGCGTTTGTAACTACTTGACAGTCGGCGTGGCATAGGTCACGCTGTTGCACATCATGATTGTTGTTGCGTAAGACGCATGCGGAAGGACCCCAAGATGGAGAGGCTTGCCACAAGCTCAGTCCGGACGCCCGGTCTTCTTCCGCGTCGATCCTCCCCCACCTCGTAACGGCGACATTCCGACACCGCGAGTTGCCTCCACCAACTCCGAAGTCTCCCCACCAACCGCATACTTACCCAGCCTCCCGGGAGGAAAAAATGACTGCTCCAGTGAACGTGCCCCTCAACTCACGCGGAAAACTCGCTTCGACTTTGCCTGCAGAGCAGCAGGCAGAGATCGCAGCGCTGTTCGAGTTCCGGCGCACGGGCTACTCCCTTGACGCCCCCTTCTACACTGACCCCACGATCTTCAAGATCGACATGGAGGCCATCTTCGGCCAGCACTGGATCTTTGCCGGCAGCGTTGCCGAGCTGCCCGAGCCAGGCGACTACATCACCGTCGATTACGGCCCCTATTCCCTGATCGTGCTCCGCAACGACGACGGCGGCGTCAACGTCCTGCACAACGTCTGCCGCCACCGCGGTGCCCGTGTCCTGACCGAAAATGCCGGTTCCACCGGCAACCTCGTCTGCGGCTACCACTCCTGGACCTACTCCCCCGAGGGCAACCTGATCCACGCCTCCGCTCCCGGCGAAGCCAAGTTCGACAAGAACTGCTTCGCCCTCAAGCGGGCCCACAGCCGCGAGGTTGCCGGACTCATCTTCGTCTGCATCGCTGACGAACCGCCCACGGACTTCGATGAGACCTCGAAGATCTTCGAGCCTTACCTGGCACCGCACGACCTGTCCAAGACGAAGATTGCCTACCAGCAGAACATCATCGAAGAGGGCAACTGGAAGCTCGTCATGGAGAACAACCGTGAGTGCTACCACTGCGACGGGCACCCGGAACTCGCCTGTTCCCTCTTCCCCACCTGGGGCCTGACGGAAGGCCTGATCCCCACCCACCTCGAGGAGGTCTGGGACCGCAACAAGGAAGCACAGTCCTCGCTCGAGGAGCGGTGCCGCCGCTACGGCCTCCCCTACGAGGTGGTCGAGGAACTGGACACGCGCATCGCGGGCATCCGCATCTCCCGGGAATCCCTTGACGGAGAAGGCGAATCCTTCTCCGCCGACGGCCGCCGGCTGTCCAAGAAGCTGCTCGGCGACCTGCGCGACTTCCGCCTGGGCCGCTGCTCAATGCACCTGCAGCCGAACAGCTGGTTCCACTTTCAGAGCGACCATGTCATCACCTTCGGCGTCTTCCCCATTAACGAACACCAGACCCTGGTCCGCACCACCTGGCTGGTGGCCGACGACGCCGTGGAAGGCGTCGACTACGACCGTGAGAAGCTGACCTACACTTGGCAGCAGACCAACATCCAGGACAAGGCGTTCGTTGAGCTGTGCCAGCAGGGCGCAGCCAGCCCCGCCTACGAGCCCGGCCCCTACATGAAGAGCGAATACCAGGTGGAGGCCTTCATCAACTGGTACGTGCAGCGGGTGCAGGAGCACTTGGCATGATTGAGCTCCTCTCTGAAACGGCGGCTGTCCAGGAGCCGCAACGCATCCGCGGCCTGGAGATGCCGTGGAACAGGGTGATGGGCACCACCGAGGGACCCGCAGGCGCCGCGCGCGCCCTGGGGCCCTGGCACCCGCAGGAGTTCATGGCTGAATGCGTTGAGACCGTCCCCGAAGCGGGCGGCATGATGACGTTCGTGTTCCGCCGCTGCGACGGGGCTCCCCTGGCGTTCCGTGCGGGCCAGTACGTGAACATTGCCTTCCCGGTGAACGGCGAAGACCAGGAGCCGGTGGACCGCAGCTACTCGCTGTCCAGCTCGCCCACGGAACCCTGGACCTTCAGCGTCACCGTCAAGCGCGACGCCGGCGGACTGGTTTCACCGTGGGTGCACGGCAACGTCAGGCCCGGCACGGTCCTGGACATGCTGGGCCCCGTGGGGGCATTCCACCTGCCCGACGCGGACCGGCGCGCACGGTACCTCTTCCTCGCCGCCGGTGCGGGCATCACCCCCATCATGTCGATGCTGCGGACCATCCATGACCTGCCCGGGACCGCTGACGTGGTGGTCCTCTACCACGGTGCGGAAGCCGGAGGCTTTGCGTTCCACAAGGAGCTGGCCTACATCGCCTCAGTGGACTCGCGCGTCAAGGTCTTCTACGCGCTGGGCGACCGCGGCAGGCCCGAGGAGTGGGAAGGCTTCAAGGGACGGTTGTCCGCCGCGATGATCGACGAGGTGGCCCCCGACGCCAACGGCCGGCAGGTCTACGCCTGTGGCCCGGAGGGCTACCTGAACACCGCTACGGAGCTGCTCAAGAAGGTAGGCGTCGACGACACCTCCATCTACATGGAGTTCTTCTCGGGCGACCGGCAGACCCTCCTGGAATACCAGGCAGAGCTCGCGCATGCAGCGGACATTGCCGAAGAAATCGCGGAGGAAATCGCCGACTCCGCCGAGGACTACTACGAAAGCCAGCCCGCCGCGTTCGGCATGTACGAGCCCGGCTACGACGAGGATGGAACGCTGCAGGCTTCCGGGCTGCCGCTGGAAGCGGTGGACCCGGACGCTCCGGCCTCCACGGAAGCCGCCGCGCCGGAGGCCGCCACCCCGGATGCGTCCAGCTTCGACACCGTGGGAACCGGCAGCCTGACCCTGTCCTTCCTGCGCACCGGAATCAACGTGCGGATCGACCCTGAGGAGCACATCCTCGAGGTGGCGCAACGTGCCGGTGTCCGGATCGGCGCGAACTGCAAAGAGGGCATGTGCGGCTCCTGCAAGGTGGTCAAGCTGTCCGGGGACATCGACATGAACCACCAGGGCGGGATCCGCAAACGGGAAATCGATGCGGGCAAGTTCCTGCCCTGCTGTTCCACCGCACGCACCGACATGGTGATCGACGCCTAGCCGTCCCGTAAACGGCGGGTGCCGCCCACCCCAAAGATTCACCGCAAGTGAAAAGTAAAACCACACGGAAGGTCTGATGCACCCAGCGTCGGGCCTTCCGTGGCAATCAAATGCCAACCATAGGAGCCATGCCCATGTCAGGTAACAAAGCCGTTGCGTACAAGGAGCCCGGGGTCGTCGAAATCATCGACACCCCTTACCCCACCTTTGAACTGCAGGCCGGCCCCGGCGTCAATCCCGTCAATGTTGGCCGGAAGGTCCCGCACGGTGTCATCCTGCGCACCGTAAGCACCAACATCTGCGGTTCTGACCAGCACATGGTCCGCGGCCGCACCACCGCCCCGGCCGGCCTCGTCCTGGGGCACGAAATCACCGGCGAAGTCATCGAGGCCGGCCCGGACGTCGAATTCATCAAGGTGGGAGACATCGTCTCGGTCCCCTTCAACATCTCCTGCGGCCGCTGCCGGAACTGCAAGGAACGCAAGACCGGAATCTGCCTGAACGTCAACCCGGACCGCCCCGGGTCCGCCTACGGCTACGTGGACATGGGCGGCTGGGTGGGCGGCCAGGCCGAATACGTCCTGGTCCCCTACGCCGACTGGAACCTCCTGCGCTTCCCCGACCGCGACCAGGCCCTCGAGAAGATCATGGACCTGACCATGCTCTCGGACATCCTGCCCACCGGATTCCACGGGGCCGTCACGGCGGGTGTCGGCGTCGGGTCCACCGTCTACGTTGCCGGAGCAGGACCCGTGGGCCTTGCCGCAGCCGCCAGCGCCCAGCTGCTGGGTGCAGCGGTGGTCATCGTCGGAGACCTCAACGAGGACCGACTGGCCCAGGCCCGGTCCTTTGGCTGCGAAACCGTCAACGTGGCCAACGGCGACCCCGCCGACCAGATCGAGCAGATCCTCGGCGTCCGGGAGGTGGACTCAGGAATCGACGCTGTCGGCTTCGAAGCCCGCGGGCACGGCCACGGCGCCCAGGAGGCACCGGCCACAGTGCTCAACTCGCTGATGGACATCACCACCGCCGGCGGGTCGGTGGGCATTCCCGGCCTCTACGTCACCGGGGACCCGGGCGCCGCGGACGAGGCCGCCCAGAAGGGCAGCCTGTCCCTGTCACTTGGCACGGGCTGGGCCAAGTCCCTCTCCTTCGCCACCGGCCAGTGCCCGGTCATGAAGTACAACCGGCAGCTGATGATGGCGATCCTGCACGACAGGATCCACATCGCCAAGGCCGTCAACGCCACGGCCATCCCGCTCGAAGACGCACCCCGGGGCTACGCGGAGTTCGACGCCGGGGCGGCCACCAAGTACGTCCTGAACCCGAACGGTTACCTCAACTAAAGCCGCAGGCGAGGCGGGGTCTCCCCAGAGGCTGTTTCGAGCGGGCCGCTGCACCACCCAGTCCATATGGGTAGCGCAGCGGCCCGCGTCAGTTGGGAAAGGTCCTACAGCCACTGCTCCCACACGATGAGCTGCAGCTTGCAGGTTTCCTCCCAAGCAGCCCCCAGGGAAGGGCCCGCGGCGGCACCCTCCTCGCCGCCGTCGTCGTCCCTTCTCTGGCAGCCTGCGGTACGCATCAGGCGCGGACCGCCCCGGACGGCACATCGGCCGTGCGCACCGGCGTTTCCAGCCCGAGGTTCTCGCGCAGGGTGCTGCCGCGGTACTCGGTGGGGTACACGCCGCGCTCCTGCAGCTCCGGCACCAGGTGGTTGACGATGTCATCCAGGCCGGTGGGAACCAGCCACGGCGAAATGTTGAAACCGTCCACCGCACCCGTCCGGGCGTACTCGGCCAGGTGGTCGGCCACGGCCGTGTAGGAGCCGGTGAACGTGGCGTCGATCCGCGCCGTCTTGGAGGTCACGAACTGGCGGATGGACAGGCCCTTGTCCTTGGCCTCGGCGCGCCACTGGTCCGCGAGCTGGCGGGCCTTGGCACCGTGGAAGCCGCTGCCGCGGGTCTCGGATGTCTCCTCCACCACGGGGTCGATCTCCGGCAGCGGGCCGTCGGGATCGTAGGCGGAGAGTTCGCGGCCCCAGAACTGCTCCAGGTAGGCAACAGCCTGCTGCGGGCCGATCTGCAGGCTGCGCACCCATTCCTTCTTTTCCGCAGCCTCTTCGGCCGTGGCCGCGAGGATGAATTCGCTGGCAGGCATGATCTGCACCGCGTTGGCACCGCGGCCCGCCGCCACCGAGCGCTCCACGAGGTCCTTACGGAACTCAAGGGCGTCGTCAAACTTCGGGTGGGCGGAGAAGATCACGTCGGCCTGGCGGGCGGCAAAGTTCCGGCCCTCGGGCGAGTCCCCGGCCTGGAACAGGACAGGCCGATACTGTGCGCTGCGCGGCAGCCGCGGAGTCACGTCCACTGTGTAGTGCTGGCCTTCGTGGAGCACGCGGCGGGCGGGGCCGGCGGGGGTCTCCCAGGAGTCCCAGATCCGTTTGGCCGTCTCCACGAATGCCTCGGCGTGCTTGTACCGGTCCGCGTGGTCCAGGTAGCCGCCGCGGCGGAAGTTGGCGCCGGTC
This sequence comes from Pseudarthrobacter sp. SL88, assembly GCF_026672455.1. NCBI lineage: Bacteria > Bacillati > Actinomycetota > Actinomycetes > Micrococcales > Micrococcaceae > Pseudarthrobacter > Pseudarthrobacter sp. SL88. Next base: position 24,309 of record NZ_JAPPRD010000001.1, on the reverse strand, counting down.
CAGGCGTTATCCGTGGTGACGATGTTCCAGGCGGCGCGGCCGCCCGAGATCAGGTCCAGCGAGGCGAGGCGGTGCGCCAGGTCTGCTGGATCGTTGTAGGTGGTGTTCTGGGTGGCCACCAGGCCGATGCTTTTAGTCACCGATGCCAGCGCGGCCAGCATGGTCTGCGCGTCCGGACGGCCAACCACGTCCAGGGCGTGCGGGCGGCCCAGGTGCTCGCGCAGGCGCAGCCCCTCGCCGAGGAAGAACGCGGCGAACAGTCCGCGCTCGGCGGTCTGGGCGATGCGGCGGAAGGACTCAAAGTCGGTCTGTGAACCGGATTCTGCGGCTTTCCAGATGGTGCCGGAGTTGACGCCCTGGAAGAAGATGCCGAACTGGATCTGGCCGCTCGGCTGGAAGGCGTTGGATTTAGCACGGTTGTGTTGTGTCATGGTTTTTCCTTACTTTCCGGTGCCGGCGGCGGCAGATGCGTAGCGGCTGGCCGGGCGCTCCAGGCCCAGCAGGTCGCGGAAGGTCCCGTCCTGCAGCACGGGACGAAGCACTCCGCGGCGGCGCAGCTCGGGCAGGACCAGGCGGCCCAGTTCGTCGAGGTCCAGGGCGAGCGACGCCGGGTGGAGGCGCACGCCGTCGGCATCCTCCAGCAGCGACTCCAGGAAGTCCGTCAGGGCGGCGGCAGTGCCCGCGAAGGCCGCGCGGCCGCCGTCGAACGGTGTCTCCCGCGAGGCCGCAGCCTGCCCGCGCGAGTCGAGGACGAGGTCGAGCTCGGCGATCACCGCCACGGACGCGCCCACCCGGGAACGCACGTCAAGGACCTCCGCGGCCAGCAGCTCAGGGGTAGGCGCGGACACAAGCACTGCGTCCAGGGCATCAACCGGCACTTCACCGAGCAGCGATGCCGGAGCCAGCACGGGCAGCTGACCCTGCAGCGGCCGCGGAATGATGGACGGACCCTTCACCGAATAGCCCGCACCGGCAAACCCGGCCGGCGTCTCAAAATCGGCATAGTGCAGCTTGTCCACGTCGATGTACCGCCCGGTGGAGACGTCGCGGATCACGGCGTCGTCCTCCCACGAATCCCACAGCCGACGGGAGACCTCAATGGACGCCGCAGCTTCCTGGCCCAGCGCGGCGCCGGTAGCGGAAGAGCGCCCGACGGCGGCAGCAGCCGCGGGTGCCTCGTCCGCGGTGACGATCCACCCCGCCCGGCCGCCGGAGACGTAGTCGAGGCTGGCCAGCTGGGTGGAGACGTGGAACGGTTCGGTGTAGACGGTGTCCACTTCGGGCACCAGTGCAATCGATCTGGTAACCGGGCCGGCGAACGCTGCCCGCTGCAGTGCGTTGGCGCGGCCGGGAACCGGCGCGTCCGTGAACGTGGCTGCGTGGAAGCCGGCGGACTCGGCGGCCAGCACCGCACCGGAGATGTCCGCCCCGTCCCACCCGGCGCCGTCGAGCTCGATGGCCAGGAAACCGGCCGGGCTTCCTTCGGCCGAAGGGGTATTAGTGTTGCTCACTTTTGGTCCTGACGTTCGTAGGGAATCTTTTCGCCGGCTTCAATGGCCACGGGCAGCCGGTTTTCGGCCGGCGGCAGCGGGCAGGTGGCCAGGTCCGTGTAGGCGCACGGCAGGTTGACGGCCCGGTTGAAGTCCAGCACCACGGAGCCGTCCGCCTCGGGTACCACGGAGAGCGAGCGGTTGGCCGCGTAGGTGGTGGTGCCGGAGGTCTGGTCCGTGAACAGCACCGACAGGGAACCCGGCGCGTGGCCGTTGAACGCCGTCAGCGCCAGTTCCTGTCCGGCGAGCTTGAAGCGGATCTCGCCCGGAGCCTCGTAAACGTGCTGAATGCCCTCGACGGCGGCGCCCACCGTGGTGGGCCGCGGCGCCTCGAACGGAACGAACGTTCCGCCGACGGCGTAAGCGGCATCGGGCGAGTAGGCGGGCGTGCCCTGGTACTCGCGGAGCAGCCCGTTCTCCGGGTTCCGCGGCCGCACGATGTACTCGCCGCCACGCTTGGCCACCTCGATGACGGTCTCGCCGGACACGAGGTTGATCCCGCCGCGTTCTGCAATAGGTCCGAGTTCCAGGGTTGCGCCGGCTTCGGTGTTCAGTTCCTTGCCGTCCTGCTGCAGGCTCTCACCCGGCTGCAGCACAACGCGGACGACGTCGGCCTCCGCGCTCCAGGTGCCCGGGGCGCCTTCCAGCGGAGCGGCATCGCTGCTAAGCCAGTGGAGGTGGGTCACCGCGAGGAAGCCGTGCGGGTGGGCGCGGTGGCGCTCGTGCGCCGCGTGCCACTCCTGCCAGTCGGCGTCGAAGGTTTCGAGGGCTGTTTCAGTGGACAAGGGCGTTCTCACTCCTGCTGGCGTTGGCGGACGGGTTGGATCGCGTGAATTCGGGGCGGTTGCCGTAGAGGTCCCCGGCCTCCCACAGCGTGGTGGGCGCTGCGGCCCGGACGGCCGGGATCACTTCGAGGGCGAAGCGCTCAAGGATTTCCAGCTGTTGTTCGAAGGGCAGCGTGGTAGGCAGGGAGATGGACTGAAGGTTGTGGCGGTAGAGCTGGTGGTAGCTCAGGATCTTGTCGATCACCTGCTCCGGGCTTCCCACCAGCGCTGGCCCCTCCGCGACGGCGTGCTGGATGTCCCGGAAGGGCGAGTTGTTGCCCGGCACGTTGCGGTTGGCCGCCAGGGCCTCGTAGACGGGCCCGAACTGGCGCACCGCCTCCTGGGTGGTGTCGGCGATGAACACGCCGCCGGCGCCGCAGCCCGAGCCGACATACTGCTGCCGGGGATCGTGGCCGTGGCGCTCGTACTCTTCGCGGTAGTGATCGATCAGCACCTGGTAGTTTTCCCGCGGCTGGATGGCGTTGGCGGTGAACAGGGGATCGCCCCACTTGCCGGCCAGGGCAGCCGACGTCAGTGTTGTAGCAGAGCCGTGCCAAATACGCGGCGGACCGTCGAAGGGGCGGGGCGTGGTGGTGGCAGGTTCGGTCAGCGCGGACCGGAACCTGCCGGACCAGGTGACGCCTTCCTCACGCCACAGCCGGCGCAGCAGCTCGTACTTTTCGGCCAGCAGGTCCCACTGGTCCGCCAGGTCCAGGCCGAAGAGCGGGTACTGCAGCACCTCGTTGCCCTTGCCGATGGTGACCTCCAGGCGGCCGCGGCTGAGCTGGTCAATGGTGGCGTAGTCCTCTGCCACCCGCACGGGGTCCAGCACGGACAGCACCGTGACGCCGGTGTGCAGCCGGATCCGGTCCGTCACGGCTGCGATGGCCGCCAGCACCGTGGTGGGCGAGGAGGAAATGAACTCACCCGCGTGCCGCTCCCCCACCGAAAAGCTGTCGAACCCCAGGGCTTCTGCCCGGCGGGCGGTTTCCACTACCTGGTTCAGCCGGTCCGCGGTGGAGACGATCTCCCCGGTGAGCGGGTTCTTCAGGTGCGGAATGATGTCCAGGACCTGGAATTTCATGAGGACTTCTTCGATGCTTCGGCTGATGCGCTGGCCGTGGCCGCGGCCTGGGTGGCGGCGTAGTTGTCCTCCGTGATGGTCTTCGCTTCCGGCAGCGCTTCCTCTGACAGGCCCCAGCGTTCCAGGACCTTGCCGTAGGAGCCGTCCTTGATGGCGGAGTTCAGGGCCTCGGTGATCACCGGCGCCAGCCCGTTGCCCTTGAGCGAGGTGGCGGCCACCAGCGTCTCGGACGGCCAGCCGGCGTTCACCTTGCCCACCACCTTCAGGTCGTCACGGGTGTTTTCCCGGTACACGGTGGACGGGTAGGGAGCAATATTGAGGTCCGTGCGGCCCGAGGACAGCGCCAGGATGGTGTCTGCCTCGGACTGGTAATACTGCAGGGTGGCCGGCGCCTTGCCCTTGTCCTCAAGCTCCTTGTTCCAGGCCAGCAGGATTTTTTCCTGGTTGGTGCCGGAGCCGACGGAGACGCGCAGGCCGGAGATGTCGTCCGCGCCCTTGATGTCGTAGGTGGCGGATTTCTTGGCTTCGAAGCCCATGAACGCGGCCCGGTAGCTGGCGAAGTCGAACAGCTTCACGCGGTCCTTGTTGACGCCCACGTTGGAGAAAACCACCTCGAAGTCGCCGGACTGGGTCTTCAGCGGCCAGTTCTCCCAGGACGTGACCTGGACGTCGAGTTCCAGGCCCAGCTTGTCCGCCACCAGCTGGGCGATATCCAACTCGGAGCCGATGGGCGTCTTGTCGTCCGTGGCGTGGAAGGACAGGGGGATGGACCCGGCTGTGGTGGCCACCGTCAGCTTCCCGTCCTTGCCGATCAGCTCGGGGACCTTGGCGGCGAGCGCCGCATCCTTCTCGCCGCGGATCCGCTGCTGGTCCGGGGACGTGTTGTAGACGACGCCGTTGCGTGCCGCCGTCGTCTGCGCCGCGCCGGAGGCATTACCGGAGGCCGAAGCGCCGGGGTCTGCGCAGGCGGACAGCGCGGCCGTTCCCAGGAGGACGACGGCGGGCAGTGCCGCGAAGCTGCGGCGGTTGCGGAGGCCCGGGGTGCTGGAGCGGCGCCGGCCGGACTGGCGCAGGGGTGGAAAAGCCATGGATGGGTCCTTAGATGTTGAAAGCCGGTTCGAGCACCTTGGAGAGGAAGCTCCGGGTGCGCGGTTCCTGGGGGTTGGTGAAAATCTGCTGCGGGGTACCCTGTTCCACGATCTGGCCCTGGTCCATGAACACCACGGTGTCCGCCACGTCGCGGGCGAAACCCATTTCGTGGGTGACGATGATCAGGGTGGTGCCGGACTTGGCCAGTTCCCGGATGACATCCAGCACTTCGTTGACCAGTTCCGGGTCCAGGGCGGACGTGGGCTCGTCGAACAGCAGGATCTTGGGGTCCAGCGCCAGGGCCCGGGCGATCGCGACGCGCTGCTGCTGGCCGCCGGAAAGCTGCCTGGGGTAGGCGCCGGCGCGGTCCTTGAGCCCTACGCGGTCCAGCAGTTCCAGGCCGCGGCGGCGGGCTTCCTCCTTGGAACGGCCCTGGGCCACGACGGGCGCTTCCGCCACGTTTTCCAATGCGGTGAGGTGCGGGAACAGGTTGAAGTTCTGGAACACCATGCCGATCTCGGTGCGCTGCTTGAGGATGTCCTTCTCCCGCAGCTCGTGGAGTTTTTGGCCGCGGATTTCGTAGCCCACCAGCTTGCCGTCGATGGAGATGTGGCCGCCGTCCACCTTTTCCAGGTGGTTGATGGTGCGCAGCAGGGTGGACTTGCCGGAACCGGACGGGCCCACGATCACGGCCACGCCGCCCGGCTCCACGGTGAGGCTGACGCCCTTGAGCACCTCGGTGGCGCCGAAGGACTTGCGGACGCCGGTGATTTCGACGAGCCCGCGGGTGGCGGGGGCTGAAAGGGTGGCGGTCATCAGAGGCTCTTCCGGTTGGTGGCGGCGTGGGTGGCGAAGAACTTGCGGGCCTTCTGCAGTGGCGTCAGGGGCAAGTTGCGCACGGCACCCTTGGAGTAGTGGCGTTCGATGTAGTACTGGAAGACGCTGAGCACGGAGGTGATCACCACGTACCAGAGGGTGGCCACCAAGAGCAGCGGCAGGACCTGCTGGGTGCGGTTGTAGATCACCTGCACGGTGTAGAACAGCTCCGAGTAAGCCAGGACATAGACAATCGAGGTGCCCTTGACCAGGCCGATGATCTCGTTGAAGGCGGTGGGCAGGATGGCACGCATGGCCTGCGGCAGGACAATGCGGGTGGACCGGCGCCAGGCCGGGATGCCCAGGGCGGCGGCGGCCTCCAGCTGGCCCTGGTCCACGGAGAGGATGCCGCCGCGGATGATTTCCGCGGAGTAGGCGGCCTGGTTCAGGGTCAGGCCCAGGACGGCCGCGGCAAACTGGCTGATCAGCGTGGTGGTCTGGACCTCGAAGAACCGCACATCCGTGAAGGGGATGCCCAGGCTGATCTTTTCGTAGAGGTAGCCCAGGTTGTACCAGAGGAGCAGCTGGACCAGCAGCGGCGTGGACCGGAAGATCCAGGAGAACGTCCAGGAGACGGACACCAGCAGCGGCGAGGCGGACAACCGCATGAGCGCCAGGATGAAGCCCAGCACGAAGCCGAGGATGCCGGAGATGGCGGTGAGCTTCAGGGTTTCCAGGAGCCCGTTGACCACGGACTGCGCGGTGAACCACTGGGCCACCACGCCCCACTCCCAGCGCGGGTTAGTGGCAAGCGACCACGCGATGGCCAGGACGCCAAGTGCCACGGCGGCAGTCCCCACCCAGCGCCACGGATGCTTCGCAGCCACCACGCGGTATGACGAATAGTCAGCGGCAATGCGTGCTGGTCCTTCGGGCGGCAATCCCCCTCCCGAAGGCAGGGTGCTGTGGGCCGAAGCGGTTTCGGTGGCCGCCTGTCCGGGAGCGGCTGCCGCCGCGCCGGCCTCCGCCGTTGTTGCCGGCTCTCCCGTGGGTGCCGGCCGTACCTGCGCCACCCTCGATGTTGCTGAACTCATGTGCCACCTCGCTTCTTGTCCTGGGTCCCGGTGTTCGGGTCGGAGCGGGCGCTCCGGCCTGGGCTTTTGCCCCGGTTGCTGGCTGCAAATCTAGGACCGGCCCAAACAGGGCGGCAACACCGGAAGTTGCATTAGTTCACCGGGCTTCGCACTGCGTCATGAGTCGGTTTCTTGCGTCATTTGACCTGTTGTGACGCGGAGTTAACGGGCGTGACCGGCCGCTCGACCGCCCTCGTCACCGCTGCCTAGCATGGGCACTCCGGCGGCTGCCAACGCGCCGCTGCACCTCTTACCAGCCCGCGCATCAGCCCATCCGCCCGTCAGGAGCCCCCATGCCAGCGAAGATTCCGGCCGTCGTGTTCATCGGCGGCGGACCGCGCACGGCCGGCGTCCTGGAACGGATCGCCGCGAACCGGCCCGATGTATTTGCCGGTCCGCTGGAGATCCATGTGGTGGAGCCGCACGTTCCGGGCTCGGGCCGCATCTGGCGGTACGACCAGGACCCGGGCCTGCTCCTGAACTCCATGGCCGCGGACATCACCATGTTCACCGATGATTCCGTGGCCTGCGACGGCCCGGCCGCCGCGGGCCCGGGACTGGTGGAGTGGACCGCCGGCGTCCTGGACGGATCCATCACCGATGTGCCGGACTTCCCGCAGCACCTGCAGGACCAGCTCCGGGCACTCAACGGCACCACATTCCCCACCCGCCAGCTGCAGAGCCAGTACCTCGAGTGGTTCTTCCGCCGGGCCGCCAGGGCACTGAACCGCAGCGTCACCACCCACCGGAGCACCGCCGTCGGGATCTCACCCTTGGCGGACGGCGGGCACGAAATCGCGCTGGCCAACGGCCGGACGCTGCATGCGGACATCCTGGTGACCGCCCTGGGGCACACCGACTCGCAGCCCGACGCCGCTTCCGTCTACGCCGGCTTCGCCGCCCGGCACGGCGGCTACCACGCGGCACCCAGCTACACCACCGACGTCGATTACTCAGGCATCGCCCCGGGCCAGGACGTCATCGTCTCCGGCATGGGCCTGGCCTTCGTGGACCTGCTGGTCATCCTGATGGAGGGCCGCGGCGGCCGGTTCGAGGAAGCGCCCGACGGCGGGCTGCGCTACCTTCCGTCCGGACGGGAACCGCGGCTGTGGGCCGGGTCGCGCCGCGGCGTGCCCTACCACTCCAAGATCTCCGCCGTCCTCCGCGGCGAAGCACCGGGACCGCTGCGGTTCTTCACCCCTGCCGCTATCGAATCCCTGCTCCAAAGCCACGGGGAACTGGACTTCCACCAGCACCTCTGGCCGCTGGTGGCCAAGGAGGCCGGGTACTACTACTACCGCGAGCTCCTGACCGGAAGCCCCGAACAAGCCGCCCTGGGCTGGGACGAATTCTCTGCCCGCTATGCCCCGCTGGACTGGTACAGCAGCGAGCGCGCGGACCTCGTGGCCGCCGCCGTTCCCGACGACGGCCTGCACCTGGACCTCGAACGGCTGGACCGGCCCTTCGACGGGCGCCGCTTCGCGGACCACCGCGCCGTGCAGGAAGCCGTGGCCGGATACATCGAACACGACCTCGCCCTCCGCGACAGCCCGGACCATCCCGAGACGCTCGCCCTGTTCCTGGCCCTGCTGCACGTGTACATGGAGGTGGGCCGCGTGGTCCCCGCGGACCGGCTGAACGCCCGGTCCCAGCAGGCCATACACGGCTGGTGGCACGGGTTCTTCAGCTTCGTCGATTCCGGGCCGCCGCCCCACCGCCTGCGGCAGATGCTGGCCCTGCACCGTGCCGGGCTGCTGCAGTTCCTGGGACCCGGCGTGGAGGTCACCACCGACGAATCAACCGGGGCTTTCGTTGCCGCGTCCCCGCAATCCGATGGGGTGGTTTCGGCGAGGGCGTTCATCGAGGCCAGGTTGCCGGCCACGTCGGTGGTCCGGTCGCTCAACCCTGTGCTGGCTTCACTGCACGGCAGCGGGCTGGGAACCGAGCAGCAGCTGCTGACCGCGGACGGAATCCACTCCACCGGGAAGCTGCTGGTAACCCCGCAGCACCGGCTGGTGGGGGCGGACGGCACCCCTCAGGACACCGTGTTCGGCGTCGGCCCCGGAACGTCCGGCTGGGGCGCCGGAGCGTTTGCCCGGCCGCGCACCAACGCAGCCCCATTCCGGGAAAATGATGCCCTGGCCCGGACCATCCTCGGCACGGCCCGCAACCTTGCCGGCGAAATGTCCGCCACAATATCCCCAGAGCCGGCCGCCGCCGGCCGGAACCATACCCTGACAAGGAACCACCGGTGACAGCAGAACCAGAAGTCCAGCCCCGCCCCCTGGACCGCGCCGCCCTGGACGTCCTGATCCTGCCCATGCAGGATCCCCGGGTCCGGCCGCTCCTGGACGAGCTCGCCGTCGAATACGACACCCGTTACGGGGACCTCTTCGGCAGCGGCGCCGCAGCCGAGGAACTGAACCGGTACCCGGCTGCGGAGTTCGAGGGCCCCACCGGCGCGCTGCTCATCATCCAGGAAGACGGCAAATCCATCGCCGGCGGCGCGTTCCGCCGGTATGACGCCACCACGGCCGAACTGAAGCGGATCTGGACCCACTCCGCCCACCGCCGCCGCGGCTTGGCCCGCCTCGTCCTCGCCGAGCTGGAGTCACTGGCAGCCGCCCGCGGCTACACCTCCCTGTACCTGACCACCGGCCCGCGGCAGCCCGAGGCCAAACACCTGTATCTGCGCACCGGTTACCAGGCACAGTTCGACCTGGCCGCGGACCCCGAGACCATCGGAGCGCTGGCGTTCACCAAGGAACTTCCCGCCGCCGGCACCAGGACGGCGCAGGACTGACCTTCCCGATACCTCGGCAGATGCACCGCCCGCCGCTAAGCTAGCGCCATGGCGAACAAAACCACAGCAGAGAAGCTTGCCACCATCCAGAAGGGCTATGCCCTGGAAGGTGCCACCATCGAGCTGGGGGCCGCCCTGATCGATGGCGAACTCCACAAGGACGCTCCGGTGCGGCTGCCGCTGGCCATGATGAACAGGCACGGGCTGGTGGCCGGAGCCACCGGTACCGGCAAGACCGTCACCCTGCACATGATGGCCGAGCAGCTCTCCACCGCCGGCGTGCCCGTCTTCCTGGCGGACATCAAGGGTGACCTCTCCGGGCTCGCCACGGCGGCACCCGGAAGCGAGAAGCTCCTGGCCCGCACCCAGAGCATCGGCCAGGACTGGCACGGCAAGACCTTCCCGGTGGAATTCCTGGCCCTGGGCGGCGACGGCAACGGAATCCCTGTCCGGGCCACGGTGACCTCGTTCGGGCCCATCCTGCTCTCGCGGATCATGGAGCTCAATGACACCCAGGAATCCAGCCTGCAGCTGGTCTTCTACTTCGCCGACAAGAACGGCCTGGAACTGATCGACCTGAAGGACCTCCGGGCGGTCATCCAGTTCCTGACGTCCGATGAAGGCAAGGACGAGCTCGAGCAGCTCGGCGGGCTCTCGAAGGCCACCGCCGGGGTGATCCTGCGCGAACTGGTCACGCTCGAAGCCCAGGGCCTGGAGAAGTTCTTCGGCGAACCGGAGTTCGATACCGCCGAACTGCTGCGCACCGCGCCCGATGGCCGCGGCGTGGTGACCTGCCTGGAGCTTCCGACGCTGCAGAACAAGCCCATGCTGTTCTCCACGTTCCTCATGTGGCTGCTCGCCGACCTCTTCGAAGACCTCCCCGAAGCCGGCGACCTGGACAAGCCCAAGCTGGTCTTCTTCCTCGACGAGGCGCACCTGCTGTTCAACGGCGCCTCCAAGGCTTTCCTGGACGCCATTACCTCCACGGTCCGGCTGATCCGGTCCAAGGGCGTGGGCATCTTCTTCGTCACCCAGACCCCCAAGGATGTTCCTGGCGACGTCCTCGGCCAGCTGGCCAACCGGGTCCAGCACGCCTTGCGGGCCTTCACCCCGGAGGATGCGAAGGCCCTCAAGGCCACAGTATCCACGTTCCCCCTCAGTGACTACGACCTCGAAGAAACGCTCACGTCGGCCGGCATCGGGGAAGCGGTCATCACCGTCATGAACGACAAGGGCGCCCCCACCCCGGTGGCCCTCACCCGGCTGCGGGCCCCCGAATCGGTGATGGGTCCCAGCGACGAGGCCCTGGTCCGGAGCACCGTGGCCGGGTCCGCCCTGCTGGGCAAGTACGGCACCGCGGTGGACAACCCCTCCGCGTACGAGAAGCTCACCGGCAAGACGGCCGCACCTACCGGTCCCGCGGCTTCCGATGGAACGCCGGGTGGGACTTCCCAGCAGAACGATGTCGACGCCGAGGCCAGGCGCATCGAGGAGGAAATCCTGGGCCGGCCCAGCAGCAGGACGTCGCATAACAGTTCCGGCAGCGACGACGCCGCCGAAAGGCCCGGCACTGTCCCGGCTCCGCGGGCACCCCGTGCACCCGAGCCCCAACGCCAATCCCAGCCGGGGGGTGGAATCATGGGCGACCTGGGCGGCGTGCTCGGCGGCGCCCTCGGTGGCGGGCTGAAAAGCATGGCCCGGTCCGTAGGCACCCAGCTGGGCCGTGAGCTGCTGCGCGGCATGTTCGGCACATCCTCCCGGCGTCGCCGCCGCTGACCGGGGCCCCGGGCACGGGGATCCGCGGAGCCAGCCAGGGCCGGGCCGGGCCGGGCCGGGCCGGATCCAAAGGTGCCCCCGGGCACTCTCCGTGCCGGCGTGGTCGGGCGCTCTCCCTGGTGCCAACGCCGGGCTGCGGCGGGAATTAGGGGAGGCGCCGACTTTAGTGTGCCAACGTAGTGACGTTACTGTAATAAACGTGCAGATGAGTCAAGCGTTGGTGAGAATAGCGGCCGGATGGCTGCTGGGCCTCATGCTTGCCGTGGCCGGAGCCATTGTGGCCATCAACCTGGTCAACAGCACAGTGGCCAGCCCGCAGCAGCCGGTGCGCGAGTACATTGACGCCCTGCAGAGCGGGAACGGCGGCAAGGCGCTGGGCCTCCTGCGGGCCACCGTTCCGCCCAGCAACGCAGCGATGTTGGACGGCACGGCCCTGCAAACAGCGGCGTCGAGGCTCTCCAACGTCCAGATCGGCGAGCCACAAGAACGTCCGGACAACCGCGTGGCAGTGCCGATGGACTACACCATTGACGGAAGCCGGCTCAGCACCGAATTCGTGCTGCAGAAGACCGGCACCGAATGGATCTTCTTCAACACCTGGGCCTTTGTCCCGTCCCGGCTGCCCACTGTGGACATCACCGTGGTGAACGGCAGCGAAGCGAACATCAACGGCGTCCCCGTGAACATGCCCAACGGACGGAACTCCTTCGCCGTGTTCTACCCCGGCGAATACGAGGCGTCGCTGGATGGACAGTACTTCTCCGCGCCTGCCAGCCGCGCCACGGTGACCGGGCGGGACACCCCTGTGGCTCCGCTGAACCTGCTGACCCAGGCCACCGGCAAGCTCAAGGAGGACGTGTCCGCCAAGGTCCGGGAATTCCTGGATGGCTGTGCCGCCGAAGCCCAGAAGGAGCAGCGGCTGCAGCCCGACTGCCCCTTCTATTACGCCAGCAACAACAGGGTGCAGGACGGCAGCATCAAGTGGTCCGTGACCGAGTACCCCAACGTCTCCATTGAACCTTTTGACGGCCGCTGGGTGGTCTCACCGCTGGACGGAAAAGCCAAGGTGGAGGCCCTGCAGCAGAACTCCTTCACGGGCGCCTGGTACCCGTTGGACGAAGAGGTGGACTTCAGCTTCACCACCCGCCTGGACGTTTCCGGCGACACCGTCAAGGTCACTCCCCAGCTGAGCTTCTAGGGCTGCTGGGGCTCCTTTGGCTGTGGTCTCCAGCCAAACTGGCCCAGCTTTCCGGCTGGTTTATTGGGCCAGAGTCACGCCGAGCACCCTTTTGGGCTACAGTCCCCTAATAATCCCCAAAATTCCGGAGTTCTTGCTGTTCCGATCCGCCAAAACCATGCCCTGCGTGACAGCCGGACCCGTTATAGCCGGCGACTCAGAACCTGCAAGACCTGCGACACCATGGCAGCGGGATGGAACACCACATCCGAGTAGTAATACCGCAGTGCCGTATACCACTGGAGAACGGATTCATTGTTGCGCCGGTGGTCCTTCTGAACCTGTTTCCACTCGGCGTGGTGCCGGCCGTCCAGTTCCACCACCAGCCAGCCATCCAGCAGCAGGTCAATGTATCCCACCCGCTCCAGATACACCTGGGTTTCGACCCGGATGCCGGCCCGTCGGAAATACGTCCGGGCCAGAGTTTCCAGCAGGGAGTCGGCTCCCGTGTCCACCCACTCCAAGACTGCCCTCGCCTTACCGTCTCGTTTCCCAGGCAAACGCTGGACCAGGAACTCAAGGGTCATGTCACCGCGGCTCACCGCGCACTCCACCATGACCAGGGACTCGGCAAACGGCAAGCACCGCAGGGCGTGGATCAGCACGTCGGCCAGGGCGGCCACTAGATGCGGAGAGGCGGTTGGCAGCGCATACAGCCCGCGGTCGGGCTGCACCAGCCCTGCCCGGACGGCCCGACGGAGGGAAAGCGTCGTTTACCCCCAGTCTTGCCAGTGCGGGCCTTCGGGCTGCTCCTCCGCAAATTTCCAGCGCCTTATGCACGTCCATGCGGCCATGCTGGCTCTCCATCAACCATCCCTGTAGCTCCCGGCGGGCGTATGTGGACAACGGTGCGAGTTGGACCGCGTCACGGACAGCATGCTTTTGCGCCCTACACGTGCTGCAAGCCCCGGAATTCCGCGGGAGACACGTTTCCGCGGATGCAAAAGGCTGCCGCCCGTGACGTTTGGGTCACAGGCGGCAGCCTCAAAGCACGGCCGGCGCGTCAGTCCATGCCGCGGAGGTCCAGGACCAGGTCGGTGTCGCCGTCGGCCTGAATCAGCACCGGGATGCCCCAGTCCTGCTGGTACAGGTGGCAGGCTGCGTGGTCCGGGATCTCGCCGTCCTCGGTCTCGGGGCCGTCGCAGGCCGCGGCGCGGGCGGTAATGTGCAGCACGCCCTCAGGCACCTCCGGTGAGAGCTCCAGCGTGCGCAACAGGCCCACGGAGGTGCCGCCGCCGGACACCAGCAGCTCGGGCGGGGTGGAGGAGATCTTCAGCTGGGTGGGGTCACCCCAGCGGTCGTCGAGCTTCTGGCCGGTGGGTGCGGTGAAGCGAACCGTCAGTTCCAGCGGTCCCGGAGCCACGGGGCTCTTGGGCCGCTGCGTCTGGGAGGCGCCCTCGTCCACCTGCTGGGCTTCCTTGGGAATGGGCACGTACACCAGCTGGTGCTTGTTCGCCTCCACCACCACCAGCAGCGGCTCGGCGCCGGCAGCCCCGGTGGCGTCCACAATCACGTCGGACGGCTCGGCAAGGCCGCGGGCCAGTGTGGACACTGTGCCGTTGGCGGGGTCGTACCGCCTCACGGCGCCGTTGTAGGTGTCGGCGATGGCCACGGAGCCATCCGGGAGGACCGTGACGCCCAGCGGGTGCTGCAGCCGGGCCTCGGCCGCAGTACCGTCGCGGAAGCCGAAGTCGAAAAGGCCCTTGCCCACGGCGGTCTTCACGGTCACCGTCCTGGCGTCGTCGATGACCAGCGTGCGCAGCGCCGACGTTTCGGAGTCGGCAACCCAGATGTTCCCGTCGGCGTCCTCGGCGAGGCCTGAGGACTGGGCGAACCAGGACTCGTGGGCTGGCCCGTCCAACAGCCCTTCCAGTCCGTTGCCGGCCACGATGGCCACGCCGCCGGTGAGTGGGTCGAAGCTGAAGATCTGGTGCGTGCCGGCCATAGCCACCACTACGGCGTTCAGTTTGCGCGACCACACAACGTCCCAGGGCGAGCTCAGCGAGACGTCAAGGGGGTCGTTGCCCAGGGAACCGCTGAAGCCGGCGCCGTCCTCATCCACGCGGGCAGGCCCGGTTTCCAGGAGCCGCTGCACGCCGTTGCCGGCAAGCGTCAGCGCCTTCCCGTCCGTCAGGGACAAGCCGCGGAGGCGGTGGTTGACCGAATCGGCAATGACGACGTCGTAGCCCGCCCTGGCTGCCACGTCTTCCGGCAGCAGGACCAGGCCTTGGGGTTCGTTGAACTGTGCGGTGGCGTCGTCCCCGGCGGCAGGACCATCGGAGTAGCCCTTGGTGCCGGAGCCGTAGGTGGCCAGGACCGTTTCGAAGTCCGTGCCGAGCTCCACGAGGCGGTGGTGGCCGGTATCGGTGACCAGCCAGGAACCCTTGCCGTCGGAACCGCTGGCTGCGGCACCCGCTGCCGTGCCGCCGTCGGACGCTTCCTCTCCAGCCGTGGACCCGCGGCCGGCTGGCAGGAAGAGCGCCTTGCCGGGGAAGCGCAGGGTGCCGGAGGTGGCCTCGGGGGCCACGTACGGGCCGGAGCCGCGGTGCAGCGTGCCCTTGGCCTCATGTTCTGCGATCAGCTCGGGGATCAGCACTGCCAGGCCGTCTGCGTGGCCCTCACCGGACAGGTGCGCCACGATGTAGCCCTCGGGGTCGATGACCACCAGGGTGGGCCAGGCGCGGGCGGTGTAAGCCTTCCAGGTGTCCAGTTCAGGATCGTCCAGGACAGGGTGGTGGATCTCGTAGCGCTCCACGGCGGCGGCCAGGGCCACGGGGTCTGCCTCGTGCTCGAACTTGGGCGAGTGGACACCCACCGTCACCAGAACGTCCGAGTACTGCTCCTCAAGGGGCCGCAGCTCGTCCAGGACGTGCAGGCAGTTGATGCAGCAGAAGGTCCAAAAATCGAGCAGGACGATCTTGCCGCGGAGGGCTTCGAGGTCGAGAGTCTTGCCGCCGGTGTTGAGCCAGTTGCGGCCCACCAGTTCGGAGGCCCGGACCCGGGCGTGGGTGCGTACGGTTTCGCTCATCAGCGTCCTTCCAGCTTGTTGCGGTCAGCCAGCCTGGCATCGCGTTCAGCCAATTTGGCAAACATATCGTTGTAAGCGGCCAGATCGGCGTCGTTATTCCTGTCCGCCGCGCGGTCCACCCGTTTGGTCTCCCGCTGGTCGGAGCGGGACCACATAATTGCGACGCCGATTGCCACCAGGAGCGTGGGCACCTCACCGATGCCCCAGGCCACCGCTCCGCCGGTCTGCTGGTCCGCCAGCGCGGACTGGCCCCAGGTGCGGCCAAGGTTGCCGAAGTAGTCCGCTGCGAGCAGCCCGGTGCCGCCCATGATGGAGACGCCGAAGAACGCGTGGAAGCCCATGGTGGCGAGGAGCAGCAGCAGCCGCATGGGGTACGGCGCCCGGCGCGGCAGGGGATCGGTGCCGACCATGGTGAGCACGAAGATGTACCCGGTCAGCAGGAAGTGCAGGATCATCAGCTCGTGGCCAACATGCTCGCGCATGGCGTAGCCGAACAGGTCGGAGAAATAGAAGATCACGATCGAGCCCGCGAAGTTGGCGGCGGCGAACAGCGGATGCGTGACCAGCTGGGAGAACTTCGAGTGCACGAAAACCAGGATCCATTCGCGGGCGCCCCGCGAGCCGTCACCGCGTGCGGGCAGCGCGCGCAGGGCGAGCGTCACCGGGGCCCCGAGCACCAGGAAGATGGGCGCCACCATGGTCAGGGCCATGTGGTCCACCATGTGTGCCGAGAAGAGGATGCGGCCGTACACCGCCGGCGGCCCTGACGTGATGTAGGTGAGGACTATGAGGCCGATGATCCAGTTGACGGTGCGGAACCAGTGCCATTTGTCGCCGCGGCGGTGGACCTTGGCGACGCCCAGGACGTAGGCCACGAGGCCGAACAGGGCCACCGCGATCCACAGCCAGTCCAGGCGCCACTCGGTGAGCCAGCGGGTGGCGGTCAGTTCCGGGGGGAGCTCGTAGCCGGTCAGGATGAAGGCCGGCGAGGCGTCGGGCGCGAACGTGGTGGGCTGCGGGGGCGCGGAACGGCCCAGCGCCACGGCGATGCCTGAGGTTGCGCCCATCACCAGGAGTTCGGCGAGGAGCAGTTGCCAGAGCACCCGCCGGGAGGACATGGTGGATCCCTTGCGGCCCAGCTGCGGGATGACCCACTGCCGGTGCATGAATCCGATGCCGCCCAGGACCAGGGTGGCGGCAGACTTGGCCAGGATCAGCTGTCCGTATGACGAGCCGAAGAGGTCTCCCCAGCTGGTGATCCGGATGCTGGCGTTAATGACACCGGAAGCAAAGACCAGGACGAAGGCGAAACCGGCAAGGGTGGAGAACCGGCGCAGCGTGGGCTCGGTGATGTCCGTTGTTGTACCGGCTTTGGGGCCGGTGAGGATCCCGGACAGGAGTGCCAGCAGGATGATGCCACCCACCCAGGCGCTCACACCCACCAGGTGGAGTCCGAGTGAGTTGATGGCCCCTTCGTGGTCCGAGGAACTGGAGGAGTGGCCGATCAGGGCGGCGGGGACGAGGCCGACCAGTGCCAGGATCAGGGTGAGGGCCAGGCCGCCCAGGGACCGGACCCCGAACAGTGCCGTGGTGACAACAGCCGCGATGATCGTTACTGCAAGCCAGGCCCGTCCGGTCTCGATGTCCGTCATGAAGTAGACGAGCGCCTGGGTGAATTCGGCGTCGCCCGAGAGTGGTTGTCCGGCCACGTCCGCGTAGGTCAGGACCAGCACGGCGATAGCGGACAGGGTCCACACTGCACCTGCGGCGGATGCTACGGCGAGGGCCCGGCTGAAGGCCGGGTGTTCCGGGCTGTCTCCGAGGTCGCCTTTGTCCCGGCTCCGCGGCGACAGGCTCCTGGGCAGAATCCCGACGGCGAAGATCAGGCCACCGATGACGGTGGCCACGGCCACGTTGTGCAGCGCCTTGCTGATCGGAAGCCCCCAGCGCACCAGTGCGCCGGGATCGGAGACGCCGCGGGTCACTGCAGCCCCGGAGAAGATCAGTGCTGCGATGAGGGCCAGGAACACCGCAGCGAGGCCGGCGAGCTGCCAGCCTTTCGGAATTCCGAGGGCAGTGCCGCCCGTCCCCTTCGCTCCGTTCCCGGGAGCGGGCTGAGGCGTGGCGGAACGTGGTTTTGCGGCAGAAGACACCACTACATTGTCCGCCACGCCGGGCTGTGCGGCGAATCGGCTGGTGGGTCCGGGACGGGGCTTAAAGCAAGGGGAGCGGTGACCCTCAGGTCACCGCTCCCAGAGCTGCTCCGGCGTTGCGCCGGGCGAAGAAGCTTACTTCTTGTTGGAGACCGCAGCCTTCAGCTTGGAGCCGGCGGTCAGCTTGACGCTGTGGCCTGCTGCGATCTGGATGGTCTCACCCGTCTGCGGGTTGCGGCCGGTGCGAGCTGCACGGTCGGTGCGCTCCACTGCCAGCCAGCCCGGGATGGTGATCTTCTCGCCAGCGGCGACAGAAGTCTCGAAAACCTCGAACAGTGCGTCAAGGACGGTGTTGACGGCTGCCTGGCTGGTGCCGGCCTTGCCCGCTACCTCTGCAACAAGTTCACTACGGTTCTTAGCCATTGATGTCCTCCTGGACGGTCTGGTTACGGAGCCCGCACGCGGTGTGCGCACAGGCCACTGTTCGAAAACTTACCAGCTACCACCCCTTGAGGCCGCAAATTCCGCGTGTTTCCGCCACTTTTTGAGGTTAATCACCGCATATTGGGGGGTTTTTCGCCCTCAGCGGAGCCTGACAGCTCGCGGTGGGGAGTTGAGATGCGCACGACGCCGGCAAGCACCTTCCAGCCACAATCCGCCGTCCCGCGTATCACCTGAGCCGCCTGAGACCAGGCTGTCGCCCCGGAGCCCCTTCTCCGGGTGACGTTCGCTCAGTTGTGGGAGGGTTCCCTGGGGCCTGGTTGCTGTGTCAGGTGAGGTTCCTGACCCGGGGTGGTGGGTGCCCCGTCTGATGGGGCAACAGGGGGTGCCGCTTCGGGTGGGCTGTGGGTTTGTGGGTGGTGGTTAAAGTGGTAGGGCCCTGACAGTTGTGTCAGGGCCCTACTCAATGTTTGTCCGGCGGTGTCCTACTCTCCCACACCCTCCCGGGTGCAGTACCATCGGCGCTGTGGGTCTTAGCTTCCGGGTTCGGAATGGGACCGGGCGTTTCCCCCACGCTATGACCGCCGTAACCCTTCTACCCGTCACCAACCCCTTTCAGGGGGTGGTGTGGGAAATCTGGTGGTTACAACATGTGGTGTTGTATTCAGTTGTTGTGGTTCCGGCCAGCAACGTGTTGGGTTGTTGGTTGGGAACCACATAGTGGACGCAAGCAGAGTTATGTATTTTCTGTGTGGTGTAAGTTGTTGGCCTATTAGTACCGGTCAGCTTCACGAGTCGTTAGTCCTCGCTTCCACATCCGGCCTATCAACCCAGTGGTCTGGCTGGGGGCCTCTCACACAATAAAGTGTATGGAAATCTCATCTCGAAGCGAGCTTCCCGCTTAGATGCTTTCAGCGGTTATCCCATCCGAACGTAGCTAATCAGCGGTGCACTTGGCAGTACAACTGACACACCAGAGGTTCGTCCGTCCCGGTCCTCTCGTACTAAGGACAGCCCTTCTCAAATTTCCTGCGCGCGCAGCGGATAGGGACCGAACTGTCTCACGACGTTCTAAACCCAGCTCGCGTACCGCTTTAATGGGCGAACAGCCCAACCCTTGGGACCTACTCCAGCCCCAGGATGCGACGAGCCGACATCGAGGTGCCAAACCATGCCGTCGATATGGACTCTTGGGCAAGATCAGCCTGTTATCCCCGAGGTACCTTTTATCCGTTGAGCGACGGCCATTCCACAATGTACCGCCGGATCACTAGTCCCGACTTTCGTCCCTGCTCGAGATGTCTCTCTCACAGTCAAGCTCCCTTGTGCACTTACACTCGACACCTGATTGCCAACCAGGCTGAGGGAACCTTTGGGCGCCTCCGTTACTTTTTAGGAGGCAACCGCCCCAGTTAAACTACCCATCAGGCACTGTCCCTGACCCGGATTACGGGCCGAAGTTAGATGTCCAAAGTGACCAGAGTGGTATTTCAACGATGACTCCACCCGAACTGGCGTCCGGGCTTCAACGTCTCCCACCTATCCTACACAAGCCACTCCGAACACCAATACCAAACTATAGTAAAGGTCTCGGGGTCTTTCCGTCCTGCTGCGCGTAACGAGCATCTTTACTCGTACTGCAATTTCGCCGAGTTTATGGTTGAGACAGCGGGGAAGTCGTTACTCCATTCGTGCAGGTCGGAACTTACCCGACAAGGAATTTCGCTACCTTAGGATGGTTATAGTTACCACCGCCGTTTACTGGGGCTTAAATTCTCAGCTTCGCCCTTACAGGCTAACCGGTCCTCTTAACCTTCCAGCACCGGGCAGGAGTCAGTCCGTATACATCGTCTTGCGACTTCGCACGGACCTGTGTTTTTAGTAAACAGTCGCTTCCCCCTGGTCTCTGCGGCCCCGATCCCCTCCGGACAGCAAGTGTCCATCAAGGTTGGGGCCCCCCTTCTCCCGAAGTTACGGGGGCATTTTGCCGAGTTCCTTAACCATAATTCTCTCGATCGCCTTAGTATTCTCTACCTGATCACCTGTGTCGGTTTGGGGTACGGGCGGCTAAAACCTCGCGTCGATGCTTTTCTCGGCAGCATAGGATCACCAAATCCCCCCAAACGGGGGTCCCATCAGATCTCAGGCATCATGAGTGGCGGATTTGCCTACCACTCGCCCTACATCCTTAGACCGGGACAACCATCGCCCGGCTCGGCTACCTTCCTGCGTCACACCTGTTAATACGCTTGCCTCCCAGGATCAGGTCCTGCGCTCCACCAAAACCCTCACACCACAAGGGTGATCGGGCAGGTCTCGGGCAGTTAGTATCCCCTGTTCAACATGGGCGGTTTTTCGCCGGTACGGGAATATCAACCCGTTGTCCATCGACTACGCCTGTCGGCCTCGCCTTAGGTCCCGACTTACCCAGGGCAGATTAGCTTGACCCTGGAACCCTTGATCATTCGGCGGACGGGTTTCTCACCCGTCTTTCGCTACTCATGCCTGCATTCTCACTCGTGTAGGCTCCACCGCTGGTTTCCACCGCGACTTCACTGCCCACACGACGCTCCCCTACCCATCCAAACGCCTGAACCACAAGGGCTTAGCTAATATTTGAATGCCACAACTTCGGCGGTGTACTTGAGCCCCGCTACATTGTCGGCGCGGAATCACTTGACCAGTGAGCTATTACGCACTCTTTTAAGGATGGCTGCTTCTAAGCCAACCTCCTGGTTGTCTTCGCAACTCCACATCCTTTCCCACTTAGCACACGCTTAGGGGCCTTAGTTGGTGGTCTGGGCTGTTTCCCTCTCGACTATGAAGCTTATCCCCCACAGTCTCACTGCTACGCTCTCACTTACCGGCATTCGGAGTTTGGCTGACGTCAGTAACCTTGTAGGGCCCATTAGCCATCCAGTAGCTCTACCTCCGATAAGAAACACGCAACGCTGCACCTAAATGCATTTCGGGGAGAACCAGCTATCACGAAGTTTGATTGGCCTTTCACCCCTACCCACAGCTCATCCCCTCCATTTTCAACTGAAGTGGGTTCGGTCCTCCACGACGTCTTACCGTCGCTTCAACCTGGCCATGGGTAGATCACTTCGCTTCGGGTCTAGATCACGCCACTCAAACGCCCTATTCAGACTCGCTTTCGCTACGGCTGCCCCACACGGGTTAACCTCGCGACGTAACACTAACTCGCAGGCTCATTCTTCAAAAGGCACGCCGTCACAACTACAAGGTTGCTCCGACGGATTGTAAGCACACGGTTTCAGGTACTGTTTCACTCCCCTCCCGGGGTACTTTTCACCTTTCCCTCACGGTACTGGTCCGCTATCGGTCATTAGGGAGTATTTAGGCTTATCAGGTGGTCCTGACAGATTCGCACGGGATTTCTCGGGCCCCGTACTACTTGGGATACATCAACAAGGCGGTGCAACGCATTACAGTTACGGGACTAACACCCTCTCTGGCCGGCCTTTCAAGACCGTTCACCTATACGCACACCCACACCCCGTCAGCCCGGCAGAACTGACACGTAATGTCCCACAACCCCGACCATGCAACGCCCGCCGGCTATCACACATGGAACGGTTTAGCCTGATCCGCGTTCGCTCGCCACTACTAACGGAATCACTATTGTTTTCTCTTCCTGCGGGTACTGAGATGTTTCACTTCCCCGCGTTCCCTCCACGCACCCTATGTGTTCAGATGCGGGTCACCAGGTAACTCGCGCTCCTGGCGGGGTTTCCCCATTCGGACACCCTGGGATCACAGTCCGGTTATCGACTCCCCCAGGCTTATCGCAGATTCCTACGTCCTTCTTCGGCTCCTAATGCCAAGGCATCCACCGTGTGCTCTTAAAAACTTGACCACAAAGATCAAAAACATTTTCGAGAGAACCACAGAAACCGACCCGCACACCCAAAGGCGCACGAACCAGATCCAGGTTCATATTCTTGGAAATTGCTTCTTATACAAGATGCTCGCGTCCACTATGTAGTTCTCAAACAACAACCCCACACCACACACCACACACACTCAGTGCATGATCGGTGCAGCAGGGAAACCAGAAACAAACAAACCCGGACAAGACCCCCGAAAGGGCCTCCCCGGTCCTGTTGCCTCAGGACCCAACAGTGTGCCAAACACTAAACCACCCACCCCCTCACCCACCGTTCCAGAACCACCACCAGGTGGGGTTCGTACTAGACAAGGCAAAGAAACACGCGGCCGCTATTTGTTGATATTCCACCCTTGAGCACCCGCCACGAAACATTCGTCCGTGCAACGGGCATTCTCCTGACAACCCCCACCACCGGACATACATCCAGGACAGAAAGCTGTAGGTGCTCCTTAGAAAGGAGGTGATCCAGCCGCACCTTCCGGTACGGCTACCTTGTTACGACTTAGTCCCAATCGCCAGTCCCACCTTCGACGGCTCCCCCCCACAAGGGGTTAGGCCACCGGCTTCGGGTGTTACCAACTTTCGTGACTTGACGGGCGGTGTGTACAAGGCCCGGGAACGTATTCACCGCAGCGTTGCTGATCTGCGATTACTAGCGACTCCGACTTCATGGGGTCGAGTTGCAGACCCCAATCCGAACTGAGACCGGCTTTTTGGGATTAGCTCCACCTCACAGTATCGCAACCCTTTGTACCGGCCATTGTAGCATGCGTGAAGCCCAAGACATAAGGGGCATGATGATTTGACGTCGTCCCCACCTTCCTCCGAGTTGACCCCGGCAGTCTCCTATGAGTCCCCACCATCACGTGCTGGCAACATAGAACGAGGGTTGCGCTCGTTGCGGGACTTAACCCAACATCTCACGACACGAGCTGACGACAACCATGCACCACCTGTAAACCGACCACAAGTGGGGCACCTGTTTCCAGGCGTTTCCGGTTCATGTCAAGCCTTGGTAAGGTTCTTCGCGTTGCATCGAATTAATCCGCATGCTCCGCCGCTTGTGCGGGCCCCCGTCAATTCCTTTGAGTTTTAGCCTTGCGGCCGTACTCCCCAGGCGGGGCACTTAATGCGTTAGCTACGGCGCGGAAAACGTGGAATGTCCCCCACACCTAGTGCCCAACGTTTACGGCATGGACTACCAGGGTATCTAATCCTGTTCGCTCCCCATGCTTTCGCTCCTCAGCGTCAGTTAATGCCCAGAGACCTGCCTTCGCCATCGGTGTTCCTCCTGATATCTGCGCATTTCACCGCTACACCAGGAATTCCAGTCTCCCCTACATCACTCTAGTCTGCCCGTACCCACCGCAGATCCGGAGTTGAGCCCCGGACTTTCACGGCAGACGCGACAAACCGCCTACGAGCTCTTTACGCCCAATAATTCCGGATAACGCTTGCGCCCTACGTATTACCGCGGCTGCTGGCACGTAGTTAGCCGGCGCTTCTTCTGCAGGTACCGTCACTTACGCTTCTTCCCTACTGAAAGAGGTTTACAACCCGAAGGCCGTCATCCCTCACGCGGCGTCGCTGCATCAGGCTTCCGCCCATTGTGCAATATTCCCCACTGCTGCCTCCCGTAGGAGTCTGGGCCGTGTCTCAGTCCCAGTGTGGCCGGTCACCCTCTCAGGCCGGCTACCCGTCGTCGCCTTGGTAGGCCATTACCCCACCAACAAGCTGATAGGCCGCGAGTCCATCCAAAACCGCAAAAGCTTTCCACCAACCACCATGCGATGATCAGTCATATCCGGTATTAGACCCAGTTTCCCAGGCTTATCCCAGAGTCAAGGGCAGGTTACTCACGTGTTACTCACCCGTTCGCCACTAATCCCCCCACAAGTGAGGTTCATCGTTCGACTTGCATGTGTTAAGCACGCCGCCAGCGTTCATCCTGAGCCAGGATCAAACTCTCCGTTGAAGAAAAACAGACACACCCACCAACCCCGGAAATAACGGGACAAAATGGATGCACAAAATTTGAAACCAGCCAAAAACACCATGCCAACCACGGGGTGGCGGCACAGCAAATTCAACCAATTCAATACAATAAATTGGTATCAACAAACTTGGCACACTATTGAGTTCTCAAACAACAGACACACCCGGCACCACCCAAACATTCCGTTCAGGATCGCTCCGGAGCAACTTTCCAAACTTACCCGACCACCCGCCACTTCGCAAATCCGCTATCCAGCAGAGCAAAGCGCACAATGATCAGCCCCGCCCACCAGGAACACACCAGAGTGCGAACCATTTTTCAGGCCGTTCGGAAGGGGGTTTTTGCCGCTATCTTTCCGCATCAGCGGCGGCGACTCAGAAAACAATACACGCCCACCAACCCCACCGCAAATCCACCCCCCAACCACTGGGACGGTCCCCAAAACCCGCGCAATTGCGCGGATCCC